>CAWASS010000001.1:0-741162 GCA_963784755.1 uncultured Alphaproteobacteria bacterium
TTCGGCGCCGGCTGCCAACAATACATTAAATTTTGGCCATAAAATGCGAAAGCCCGGACCTCAAGTCCGGGCTCCGACATATCTTAAACAGCGTTGCGCTTGAAATTACTCGTCTTCTTCCGGCTGCTCTTCCGGGGGCGCCAGACCCTCGAGGCCTTTGAGCAGCTCCTCTTCGGTCATGCGCTCGACCGCCACTTCGGTGTCGTCGGCATCCACGCTGGCGCCGGCAGAGCCGATCAGAGGCACGGTATCGGGCTCGGGCTCGTCGACTTCGACGAATTTCTGCAGCGAATGCACCAGTTCTTCGCGCAAATCTTCGGGAGAAATCGTTGAATCCGCGATTTCCCGTAGCGAAACAACGGGATTTTTGTCATTATCACGGTCAACCGTGAGTTGTGACCCGGACGAAATCATACGGGCGCGATGCGCCGCCAACAGGACCAGGTCGAATCGGTTATCGACCTTATCAATGCAATCTTCTACCGTGACGCGCGCCATCGACTGTCGCTCCGTTAAATGGGACCGAAATTGTTGATTATTCGCGGTAGGTATAGCTGCCGGGAGATTTCGCAAGTCAAATTTGTGATTTGGCCTCGTCAAAACGCTCTGCTAACCCCATTTGGAACCGGCAGACCGAATGACCCGAGGCTCTCCAACAGCCTCCCGACAAGAATTCGCTTCATTGCTCGACCTAAAGTATCGACCTGAAGCTCTTGCCTCACTCTATCCACGGTGGTGTCTGGTCCGATTGACCCGCTCACCCAAGGCAGCGAAGTTCTTTGGAATGCGTGGCCGCTGCCGCCGCGCCAAAAAACGTTTTAGCAACAACAACTCGCGAGAAACTTATGTCACCTGCTTCCAACAAGATCGCGCTTTTCATCGACGGCGCCAATCTTTATGCAACCGCCAAGACGCTCGGCTTCGACATCGATTACAAGCGCCTTCTCAAGGAATTCCAGAGCCGCGGCACCCTGGTACGCGCGTTCTATTACACCGCGATTATCGAAGATCAGGAATATTCGTCGATCCGTCCCCTGATCGACTGGCTCGACTACAACGGCTACACCGTGGTCACCAAGGCCACCAAGGAATTCATCGACGCCTGCGGCCGCCGCAAGGTCAAGGGCAACATGGATATCGAGCTTGCGGTCGATGCGATGGAGCTCGCCGAGCATGTCGACCAGATCGTGCTGTTTTCCGGCGACGGCGATTTCCGCTCGCTGGTCGAGGCGGTGCAGCGCCGCGGCGTCCGCGTCACCGTGGTCTCGACGATTTCCAGCCAGCCGCCGATGATCGCCGACGAATTGCGCCGCCAGGCCGACGTGTTCACCGACCTGGTGGAATTGCAGTCCAAGCTCGGCCGCGATCCGTCGGAACGCCCGGCGCCGCGCGAGCCGCGTCATCATGCGCCGCAATTCCTGCAGCGCGCCGCCACCATGGCGCCGAGGGGCGATGACGACGATTTCGACGACTGAGCACGCGGACGCGACGCCGGCATACCTCGCCGGTCGCTTCGCACCGAACCCGATCGCAATTGTCCGCTGTGCCCGCGGCTTGTCGCCTTTCGCAGGCCGACCGCGCGCGTGAGCCCGGCTGGTTCAATTCGCCGGTGCCGCCGTTCGGCGATGCGAACGGGCGGCTGCTGATCGTCGGACTCGCGCCGGGCATGCAGGGCGCCAACCGCACCGGCCGTCCTTTCACCGGCGACTACGCCGGCGACCTGCTCTACGCGACGCTGCTCGAATACGGCTTTGCCAAGGGCGTCTATCAGGCGCGGCCCGACGACGGGCTGACGCTGGTCGATTGCCGCATCGGCAACGCCGTGCACTGCGTGCCGCCGCAGAACAAGCCGCTGCCGGCCGAGATCAACACCTGCCGGCAGTTCTTGATCGCGACGATGGCGACGATGCCGCGGCTGCGCGCGATCGTGGCGCTCGGCCGCATCGCGCATGAATCGACGGTGAAGGCGCTTGGGCATTCGCGCGGCCGCGGCGCCGTTTTCCACGGCGCGGTGCATCAGGCCGGCGAAATCAGGCTTTACGACAGCTATCATTGCTCGCGCTACAACACCAACACGCGGGTGCTGACGCCGGAGATGTTCCGCAGCGTGTTCGCGACGGTGCGCGCGGAGCTAGATCAGGTTTAACCGTGTCCCGGACGCGGCGCAGCGTCTTCACGCTACCAAACACCGGCGTTCGTTACGGCCCCGGCTCTGCAGCGCACCAAGGGCGCTGCGCCGCGTCCGGGGCACGAGCACCCTTCAAACCGGATTGTCCTTCAGCCACGCCAGCACGTCGCCGGCGTTCCGATCCGGCGGGAACACCGGATAGAACACGTGCGTGATACGGGCGTCGTCGATGATAAGCGCCAGCCGCTTGATCATGGTCAATCCCGCCACCTCCATGGTCGGCAGATCGAGCGCGCGCGTCAGCGCCAGCTTTTCATCCGACAGCACCGGAAACGGCAGATGCAGCCGCGAGGCCATCTCGGTCTGGTATTCGTTGCTCTGCGTCGACAGTCCGAACACATGCCCCGCGCCCGCGGCTTTCAACTCCGCAACAGATCGCGGAACGCGCAGGTCTGCGGCGTGCAGCCGCGCGCGCCGGGGATCATGTCCCAGTCGTCGACCAGGCTGATCTTGCCGGGCTCGCCGGTGCGCGGATAGGCGAACACCACCGTGCGACCCGGCAGCGCCGACAGCGTCACCGAGGTGTCGTCGGTGGCGACCAGGCTGATCGGCGGGAACGGTCATGCCCTCAAGATGCGCCGCGGCGCCATCGTCCGTCGGCGCCGGGATCTTGCTCCAGTCGACTTCAAGCAGATTTTTTTGATTCATGGTGGCATCCCTATTATTCGCAGGATGGGTGGAGCGCAGCGATACCCATCATAGACTGTCGAGTGCTTGATGGGTTTTGCTGCGCTTAACGCCATCCTACAATTCGATTTTCATCCCCTCGCCCGCAGCAGCCGGCCCTTCTCGCGTGCCCCAGTCGCGCTTTTTCTCGCTCTCGCGCTTGTCGTGCAGCTTCTTGCCCTTGGCGATCGCCAGCAACAGCTTGGCGCGGCCGCGTTCGTTGAAATACAGTTTGAGCGGGATCAGCGTCATGCCGTCGCGCTCGACCGCGCCCATCAGCTTGTTGATCTGCTTTCTGTGCAGCAGCAGTTTGCGCGGCCGTTTCGGCTCGTGGTTGAAGCGGTTGGCCTGCAGATATTCCGGAATATTGGCGTTGATCAGCCAGATCTCGCCGGCCTTGGAATCGGCATAGGATTCCGCGATCGTGGTCTTGCCGTTGCGGATCGACTTGACCTCGGTGCCGGTCAGCGCGATGCCGGCCTCGATGGTGTCCTCGATCGCATAGTTGAACCGCGCTTTGCGGTTTTCAGCGACGACCTTGATGGCGCGCTCGTTCTTCTCGGCCACGTCAGGCCTTCTTGAGGAGATCGCGGATCTCGGTCAGCAGCTCCACTTCGCGGGTCGGCTTCGGCGGCGCTGCGGGCGCTGCTTCATCCTTCCGCTTCAACTTGTTCATGGCGCGGATCACCATGAACAGCACGAAGGCGATGATGATGAAGTTCATCGTCAGGGTCAGGAAATTGCCCCAGGCCAGCACCGCGCCCTGCTTTTTTGCGTCGGCGAGATTGGCCGCCGTCACGCTTTTCGAAAGCGGCGTGAAATAGTTCGAAAAGTCGAGGCCGCCGGTGATGGCGCCGATGATCGGCATGATGATGTCGCCGACCAGCGAGGTCACGATGCCGCCGAAGGCGGCGCCGATGATGACGCCGACCGCGAGATCGACGACATTGCCCTTCATCGCGAATTCGCGAAATTCCTTCAGCATCTGCAGACCCTTTCTTCGGCTTCGCGCACCGGAAGATTCATGGCAGCGGCGTCAGCAGGGTTAGTTGAGCAGGCCCGCATGCACCATGGCATCGCGGATCACCTTGCCGGTGGGCGGGGTCACCGGCATCAGCGGCAGGCGCACCTTCTCCTCCAGCCGGCCCAGCAGCTTCAGGCCATGCTTGGCGCCGGCGAGGCCCGGCTCCTTGAAAATCGCGTCATGCAGCGGCGTCAGCCGGTCCTGGATCTTCAGCCCGGTAGCGTAATCGCCCTTCAGCACCGCGGACATCAGATCGGCGCACAGTTTCGGCGCCACGTTGGCGACCACCGAGATGCAGCCATGTCCGCCCGCCGCCATATAGGCCAGCGCCGTCATGTCCTCGCCGGACAGCTGGATGAAATCCGGGCCCATCGCGTGGCGCTGCTGCGACACGCGCGCAAGATTGGCGGTGGCGTCCTTGACGCCGATGATGTTCTTCAGTTCGAACAGCCGGGTCATGGTCTCGACCGACATATCGACAACCGAGCGCGGCGGAATATTGTAGATGATGATCGGAATGCCGATCGCATCGTTCACCGCCTTGAAGTGCTGATACATCCCTTCCTGGGTCGGCTTGTTGTAATAGGGCGTCACCACCAGCACGGCATCGGCGCCGGCCTTCTCGGCGTGAACAGCCAGATCGACGGCCTCGCGGGTCGAATTCGAGCCGGCGCCGGCGATCACCGGCACGCGTCCCTTCGCCTCGTCGAGACACAACTCGACGACCCTGTGATGCTCATCATGGCTGAGGGTCGGGCTTTCCCCGGTGGTGCCAACCGGAACGAGACCGTGCGAGCCCTGCTCGATCTGCCAGCTCACCAGCCCGCGAAGCGCGGCCTCGTCGAGCGCGCCATTTTTGAATGGCGTGACCAAGGCGGTGAAGGACCCCCGGAAATTTGTCTTGGCTGCCATGGTTTTCTCCGAACGCACGGCAAAAAGCCGCCTGCTCACTGTTGAGCAGGGCAATTCATACCGGGTCTGACGCCGCCGCGAAAGGCCGCTCCACCGCATTAGCCGCGATTTCGCCGTGGTGATGGTGCAGACAGCGGCGATCCCCGGGGTAATTAGTATTTTGTCCACAAATTCAATGAAATAAAGCTTAAGGAAGCAGCGCTTGTCTGATTCGCCTCGAAAGAGAGCCGTGAGCCCATTTGTCCGCGCAGCCGCATTGCGATCGACCGCCCTGGTCACCAGCCTCGCGCTGGCCGTGGGATTGTCGGCGGTCGCGGTGGAGGCCTCGGCCAACGCCAAGCCGAAAGTTCCGCTGCCAAAGCCGCGGCCGATCGCGCGCAACGTCGTGCCCAAGACGGCTGTCGCGGCCAGGCCGCAGGCCCACCCTGCGTCACCCGATGCGGCCACTCCGGCGCCCGCGATTCAGCCCGCCACCCGCCAGCATGCGGCTGTTCCGCCTCCCGCTCGAAAACCGCCTCCGCCGGCGGCGATGGCCGCGACCTCGTCGACGTCGCAGGCCGAACCGATGCGGTGGAAAACGTCATCGAGCTGGTGCGCGCGCACAAGCCAGCCGATGCGACCCAGGCCGAGGCTGCGATATCCGATCCCGTAGCGCGAAAGCTCGCCGAATGGATCATCCTGCGCAGCGACAACAACGGCGCGTCGGTGGAGCGCTATCGCGCCTTCATCGACGCCAACCCGAGCTGGCCGTCGCAGACGTTCCTGCGCCGGCGGCTCGAGGCCGCACTGTGGGACGACCATCGCGACGACGCCACTGTGATGGCCTGGTTCGAAAATGAAAAGCCGCTCTCGGCCAAAGGCAAATTCTCGTTGGCGAGGGCGATGATCGGGCGCGGCGACCGCGCCGGCGCCGAGCGCCTGATCCGCGACGCCTGGCGCAACGACTTGATGTCGTCGGACACCGAGGACACCGCGCTCGACCTGTTCGGCGCGTTGCTGACCCCGGGCGATCAGAAGGCGCGGATGGACTCTTCCTGTACGGCAGCGAGCACGAAATCGGCATGCGCGCCGCCAAGCGGGTCGGCCAGGTCGCGCTGGCCAAGGCGCGGATTGCGGTGTACAAGAAGGCGTCCAACAGCAAGAGCCCTGCTCGATGCCGTGCCGCACGAACTGCACGGCGATCCCGGCTACATGTTCTCGCGGATCCAGTTGCTCCGCCGCGAGGAGAAATTCCAGGAAGCCGCGCAGCTGATGCTGGCGGCGCCGCGCGATCCGAACCGGCTCTACAATCTCGACGAATGGTGGATCGAACGGCGGTTGCTGTCGCGCAAGATGCTCGACGCCGGCGAGCACCGCAACGCCTATCTGATCGCGCGCGACGCCGCCCTGCCCTCGCGCGACATCTACAAGACCGAGCAGGAATTCACCGCGGGCTGGATCGCGCTGCGCTTCCTGCACGATCCCGCGACGGCCGCCCAGCATTTTGCGCGCATCGGCGTCGGCAGCGTCAACCCTACCACGCTGGCGCGCGCCGGTTATTGGCAGGGCCGCGCCGCGGAAGCCGCGGGCCGCGCCCAGGAAGCCCGCAGCGCCTATGCTTCCGCCGCCGAGCAATCGACCAGCTATTACGGCCAGTTGGCGCGGGCGAAACTCGGCCTGCCGCAGATCGAACTGAACGGCGGCCCTCGAGCCGGGCGCGCGGCATCGAGCGGCTGGAAATCGTCCGCGCGGTGCAACTGCTGTACGCGCTGGACGAGCGCGAGATCGCGATTCCGATTCTCGCCGACATGGGCGAAAACGGCGACCCCGACGCGCTGCAGGGGCTCGGCGAAGTGGCCTCGCGCAACGGCGACGCGCGCGGCATGCTGCTGATGGGCAAGGCCGCGCTCAACCGCGGCCTGCCGTTCGACTTCTACGCCTATCCGGTCGTCGGAATTCCGCCCTACAAGCCGATCGGGCCCGAGGTCGAGCAGAGCATCGTATTCGCCATCGCGCGGCAGGAAAGCGCGTTCAATCCGTCGGTGGTATCGCCGGCGCAAGCCTACGGGCTGATGCAGGTGACGCCGGATGCCGGAAGCTACGTCTGCAAGCGGCATGGCGCGACCTTCGACCTCAGCCGGATGAAGACCGATCCGGTCTATAACACCGCGCTTGGCGCTGCCGAGCTCGGCGGACTGATCGAGGACTATCGCGGCTCCTACATCATGACCTTCGCGGCCTACAACGCCGGCCGCGGCAGCGTCAAGAAATGGGTCGAGCGTTACGGCGATCCGCGCGATCCCAAGGTCGACGCCATCGACTGGGTCGAGCAGATCCCGTTCTCCGAGACCCGCAACTACGTGCAGCGGATCATGGAGAACCTGCAGGTCTATCGCGCGCGCTTCGGCGGCGGATCGCGGCTGCAGATCGAGGCCGATCTGCATCGCGGCGCGGTGGTGGAGTAACGCGTCAGGGCGAATTCGCCGCGGCCGCGCCGAGATAGCGGCGGACTCTCGTCTCGGTCCCGCTCGTCGCCTTGCAGCGCATCCAGTATCGCTACCGACACTTGCTGGCGGCAAAAGCCGAACCGTTCAGATCGGCCGGCATCATCCAGTCGCAAAGAAAAACCCCCGGCAGTTTCCTGCCGAGGGTTCTCTTAGACAGTCGCTAGACGATGCGATCAGAAGTTACGCTGAGCGCGGACGTTAAGCGAGACGGCATCCTGGTCCCTGAACTCGTAGCGAGCGCCTTGAGCCGCACCGGGCTTCGGAGCTGCGGGAGTAAGGGCAGCGGTACCAGTGAAGTTCTGGTCGAGGTGGAACCAGAGGACTTCGGCCGAGAACGTCAGGTTCTTGACAGGAGTCCAGCGGGTGACCAAGCCCAGCATCGAGACGTTGAAGTCCGGGTTGCAGGTGAAGTCAGCGCTCACGGCCTTGCCGGGAACGTAAACGGCGCAGATGTTCGCCTTGGCAGTGCCGTCATAACGAACCGACGAGTAGCTGCCGAACAGGCTGGACGACCAGTACGGATCCCAGTTGTGGTTGAACGCACCACGGACACCGTACGCTTCGGTCAGATGCAGAGCACCATCGCCACCGGCGAAAGCCGGGAGGTAGACGGCGTCCGAGGTCGAACCGAAACCAACGCTCTGGTAAGCATCGGCGCGGCCGGAGTTGCCGAAGATCGCGAAGCTCGGCGAAGCAGCGCTCGTGGAGATCACGTTCTTCGTGTCACCCTTTGCCCAGCTCGCGTCGATCTTGATGTCGTCGCCCGGTCCAGTCGGGATGTTCTTGATCTGCAACGCAGCCATCACCGAACCACCCACCTTGCTATCCGGGTGACCGTTGATTTCCGAGAAGCCGGTCGAGAGACCGCCTGCGGGACCGATCGCACCAGCGGGAACCGCCGTGGTGTTCAGCACGTTGTAGGAAGCGTCGACTTCGTGCAATGCGCCCGAAATCTGGAACAGACCCCAAGCCTGATCGACGCGGATGTTGCCGACTGCGTCGGGATAGTGCACGCCGCCGTAGGTGTTCACGAAGCCGCCGGTTGCACCCATACCGAGGGTGAGGTTAGCGACCGAAGTGCGGTTAAACACGGTCGGATCATCGAGGCCGATGGTGCCCGACACGCCGTTACCGAACTGCGCGGTGTACTGGATGTTGTTCACGCCGGTGACGGTGTCATGACCGCCGAGCAGGAACGAGGTGTTGTTGCCCGGATACCCATGCCACGGCGTCGCGTAAGCCGAAGCCGACTTACCGAAGGTGAAGCCCGCGAACTGGATGAACACGAACTCAACCGCAGTGTAACCGTCGCCCGGCTGGTTCAACAGGTTGGAAACGGTGCCTGTCGTCGGAGAGCCGGTGAAGGAGGCCGGGTTGGTGGTGTTGTTGGCCTGGGTCGTGAACTGGAAGTCGGCCTGGCCGAAGGTGCGGACGACGCCGTATTCAGTGGCGGTACGCGTATCGACGGTGATCGCCATACGGGAACGGGCGGCGAAGTAGTCGGCGTAGCGGTTGCCGATTTGGTTCTGGCCGAGGTCGCCAGACCAGGCCGGCTGATCGTAAATGCTGCCGTTGAACGTGGTATCTACGCGGACGTAGCCACCGATCTTCATGCAGGTGTCGGTGCCCGGGATGTACCAGAAACCCGCACCATAAAGGGAGCAGATCCTCACGTATTCGACCGCTTTGGCCTTAACGGGAAGATCAGCTGCCTGGGCTCCGCTCATGGCGAGAAGACCCGCCGCTGAGCCGAGGATAAGGCTCTTAACCATCTTCATTGTAACCTCCAAGTTGCTCTGTTGGGAAGGTTCCGGATCCGCTGGGTGCGATACACCCTAAGGTTGGTTCCCTTAATCCCCTGAAAAAACCGCTTCAGTCGTTTCGCGTCTTCGGACACACCCGCATCAACGCGAGGGACTTAAGCGAACCACTTAACGGGACGACCTCGGGATGCCCCCCTCCGTCGCACGGTCAACATCCCTGAACACTTCTGCACACGCAACAACAGAACGATGCGGAAAGGCCCAACTCGGTTTGTTTTCAGAAGGGTGTTGCACAAATAACACGCAACCGTGATCGAACCTTCCTCATAACTAATTGAATAATATATTCTTTTTTCAAAAGTTCCATTTCGGTCGCCGACCGCAGCGTGAGCAGCCGGGGCCCCATTGTCCCCCGCGGCACGTTGAATTCGCGCCGAATCGAGCACGCAAAACGATCGATTTTCCTGCAAGAATATCCGAAGCAATCGTCGGCTGCGGGAATGCGCACGACGCACGCGTTTCATCACGCCGGACCGATGTTGCGCGCTAGAATTCGAGCAAATGTGGATTCCTTTTCATGCGCGCCGGTGATTCACAAACGCTCACGGCAACTGGAATGAGATCAAGCGCGATGCTGCAGCGGTGTCAGAAAACGCTGATTACGCGCGCCTAAATGTCATCGCGAAGTTCCATTGGAACAAGCGGCGCCACGATCCCTCACGCTATATTACGAGATCGCAATGAAACGGCTGGGTCACGGTAGATATTTTTTTTCGGCCGCGCCAAAATCCCGAGGCTCGAACGCTGCGCGACGTCATTAAGTATTTATTAAGTCGTCGCGCGCGGAACGGCCGGCCCAAACCGCGGCCAACGTCGGGCGCAGTTGAACCCGATCCCGATACTGGAGTCCGCAGGAGAGCCGCCGCGGTCCTCGCTGAAATCATTTTTTTCGCTCCACTCGATGTGCTTCGAAGCGACGATCACCACTCCTTGAATGTCGGCTCGGCACACCCTCCGCAGACCCAGGGGAAGGTCCAGTCGGCGGTCAGTCTGGCGCTCTCGGGAATATATCTGCTCCAGACCGAAGCCTTGATCGGGATGATCGATCGCCAAACCACATCGAAGCTCCCGCCGAATTGAGCTTGCCGATCATGGCCGGTTTGGAGAGATAATGGTTGGTGTTCATCACCACCTCGAAGCCGCTTGGCGCCTTGACCCTCTGGCCGTACATCGCCTGCCGAACCGCATTCGCATCGACCGTGCCGGCCTGAGTGACGGCCTGCGCCCACATTCGAAAGCCGATGAAGGTAGCCTCCATCGGATCGCTTGTGGTCTTGTCTTGCTACTGGTTGAAGTCGGTCCACATTTTGACGAACGCGTCGTTCTCCGGCGAGACAACTGACTGGAAATAATTGCGGTTGTATACGTCCTCGCTCACGAGGACGGCGGTGCCGGATTGCTTATTAAGCCCTTCGAGCGGGGCTGCGAGGTTCACCGTGTTGCCGAGAGCCGTATAGTTCATGCGCTCGGTCGATCCGAGATTGCCGACGACGGCTTCGCCTACATGAATCCCGAACCGCGTGAAGAAGGGCCTCAGGCCTTCGGCCTCGAATGCGGCGTTCAGCCTCTCGCCGGCTGCCTTGGCTGCAAGAACCGCCCGGCAAGCGCGCGCGACATGGTCCGGCTGTGGATCGGGGGGCATTCCAGAACACCATGACGGCGTCGCCGATGAACTTGTCGACGGTGCCGCCCTCGGCGAGGAATGCTTCCGTCAGCGTGGAGAAATAGCGCGACGTCTGCCGCATCAGCACGTCGGAATCGGCCGACTCCGCGATCGTGGTAAATCCCTGGACGTCGGTAAAGACCAGCGTGATCTCCTGTTTGACGCCGCCGAGCGTGGTCGAGATGGAATTGTCGACCACCCTGCGGACGATTTCCTTGGGCACGAAACGTGCGAACGACGATATCGCTCGCTGCGCAAGGTGGACCGTGCTGCCGAGTTCGTGAATCTCCTTGATATGCGAGGCGACCTGAACGGGATCGGGCTCGGCGAGGGTCTGGAGTTTGCGCGCCTGCGCCGTAATCGCGTTCAGGGAATAGGACATCCCGGCTGCCGAACATCCAGACCAGCGGGACGAAGGCCGCGCCTGATATGACGGCGAGGATCAATCCGGTAAACGCGCTGATCGTCGGTCAAGTCGCTGGTGCGCCGTACCTGCAGCCAGGCGCCGTTGTCGAAACCGGCATAGATGCTGTCCATCTGCGGCAGTTCTTGCAGCGCGGCCTTGAACAGCGGAACGGCACGGCCGGTCTCGGTTCTCTCATTTGAATCAGCCACGCTTGAGCTGGTGGCCAGCACATTCACCAGAGACGAGATGGTGGACAGTTCGGCCTGGAGGCGCCCCAGCACCTTTGCGCTGGTCGCGTCCATATAGGCGGATGCCGCTTCTTGCGTTGCGAGGCGCATCGACCGGGCCTGAATGGCAATCAGCAGCGCGGCGAGCGTAACGATAAACGCCATGACCGCGAAGGTGATCGAGGTCCGGAACGTAAACATCTGGGCCCGCTAACTGGCTAACTGGAACAGCGCCTCAGTTTCAGTGCCCGCTCAACACCAGCGTCTTGATGGGAAGCAGCGCGGCCTGGATTCGCAACAGCAGCGCGTGCACGAGACCAGTGGCGTCGACGACATGCAGCCAGAAGCTCTTGAGCGAACCGATCTTGCCTGACGATATCAGTTCGTGATTGCTGGTGTAGGCGTTGGCGATACAACTGCTGCCGGGCGTCACGCCTTCCAACCCGCCTTTGTACAGTGGCTCCATGAAAACGAGAATGGAACCAGGACTTACTTTGTTCTGCGCCTCGATCAGTTGTTCGCCGCCTCTGAACTGTCCAGCCGCGATGTAGTCCTGCACTTGGGTAACCACCAACGGAATGATCGCCCACGGCCTGGAAATGCAGGTGGCCTCGGCCACCATTCCGACCTTCATGACCTGAGCCTCGATCTGGCCAAATCCTGCCATGAGAGCACGCCGTCCCGCACCCTCCGGAATCAGCACGCCGGCCGTTCGCATATTTGGATTGACGATATCCCCCGGCCTCAGTCCGAACTGCTCGACCCGCCCGTCGACACCGGCGCGAATAAAGGTCTTGTCCAGATCGACCTGCGCTTCGGCCAGCGCTGCCTCTGCGCTTGCCTTCTCGGCGGGGAGAGCGGCGGTGACGCGAACCGCCGCGGATTGCTTGGTGGCGTTGGCGGCATCAAGCGCCCCCTGGCGACCCGCCTGTAGCACCTGGAGTTTTTCAATGTCACGCTGCGGGACGATGCCGGGATTGCGTTGCTGGAGGTCCCGCTTGGTGTTCAGCTCATCGGTTGCCTGCTGATAATCGCTCTGCGCCTGCTGGATCTGTGCTTCCGCCTTGAGAACATCCGCCTGCGCGGCCAGCATCGCGGCATCGATTTCGGCGATCTTGCTTTTGGCCGTCAACAGCGCGGCCTCCTGCTTGGAGTTGTCGAGTCTGAAAATCACCTCACCTTGCTTGACGGGCGCACTGAGGTCGATGTGGACCTCCGCCACCCGGCCGGTCACTTCGGTCATGATCGGGACGGTCCGAAAGTACAACGTCGCCGACGAGGTCGACGGATGAAAGTAGAAGATCATCGTGATCAGCGAGACCGTGAGCATCAGGCAGGCGATGATGCCAAACCGCAGTTCGAACCAGACGGAAAACAGCGTAATCTCGTGACCGAAGCGCTTTCCCTGCCGATAACGGCGGTAGAGATAGTCCGGCAATATCGTCACGAGCGAGCAGAGGATGATCTCAAGCATGACGCTCTGCCTCACTCTTGGCGGCGCCGCCGTTCGTGCCGGCCGCGTGGCCTGCGGTTTCAATCGGGGGCTCGGTCGGGTCGGGTTCAGGCAGAACGCCGGCCATCTTTTCGACCGCTCCCGCGATCCTGCGCAGCGGCGTGCCGAAATCCGGCAAGTCGATCATGCCAAGGAACAGCGCGATCACCCAAAACAGATGGTTGTGGGTAAACAGCGCCAGCAAGCACAGCACCGCCACGATTTCGAATTGCAGCTTTTGCGACTTGTGCGCCCTTCGCTCCGGCAAGGTATGGAGATGCAGGTAAAGATTGCCAACTCCGACAATGGAGACGATCAGGATAATGCCAACCACGATCATCAGAGACGTCGGTTTCACCCGGCGCGGTGATAAAGCTTGGCAAATGATGGGGGGCGGCTGGATGAAGTGTCTCGCTCACGCAATCCTCCATTCCTCGACTGGCTACAAGCCTGTCGGCCTCCAGCAAGGATGGTGCAACAGGCGCTCCACAGTCAACGATAAATGTCAGCACCTCAATTTCGATTGTTATCAAACGCCTGGCCCAGCCGCTCCACTTCAAGAGTGGTGCAAAACAACGCGAACAGGCATCCCGCGAATATCAGTCCGCGCTGGGCCAACAGAAGGAAGTCGGTATCGCGGCCCAGTTCGGGAAGATGCCTGAAGACGACGACGGAAAACAACGCGCTACCGAAAATGAAACTGAGGCGGCCGAGAAAGAGAAACACGTGATTCAGGACCAGGTTCGGACGACGGAACGGTATCGGGATGTAAAGCAGGCGGCTCCAGAACGAGACCCGCATGACGACAAAGACGCCGAGCATCATGGCATCGGAGCGGGCATCCTTTGGAAGCTGCTCGCCCGGATTAACCAGCACCTGGTTGAATTCGGGCAATTCCTGCCAAACAAAAAAGATCGCTCCGAATATCTGGATCGCGAGCAGGAGCAGATAGATTACCACTTTCGGGTACTCGATGTCCGTCTTCATCGCGCCAATGATATCAGTTCAATCGGCGCAGAAAATAGGCCCCCGGCCGCTTCGGTTTGCTCCGGCCTTGAGGTGTTCAGTTGGTCATTCAGGCTTATTTCGAGCCCCCCGCATCTGCCGCTTGCGGTTAGCCACCGCGTCGGGCATATCGGGCTTGACGGAGCTGTGGCCGAGTGGCTGAAGGCGGCGGTTTGCTAAACCGTTATAGGGTTGTAAAGCCCTATCGAGGGTTCGAATCCCTCCGGCTCCGCCACCCTTCGCGCTAACGCGCTTCGCAGGATTGGCAGGATTTTCTCGGCAAAGCAGGATGCCTCCGAAGCTTTAGCGCAGGAGGGCTGCCAGTGTTTTATGTCTATTTTGTTGAAAGTATCGCAAGCAAGGCAAGCGCTGTGTCGGAATGACCGCAGATCTCAAACAGCGCCTCAAAGAACACAATGCGGGAAAGTCTCCTCACACCTCGAAATTCAAGCCTTGGCGGCTAACGACCTAGGTCGCATTACGGATCGGGCCAAAGCAGAGGCGTCGCTCCTCTTTATATAATGAGACTGCGAGGCCGCATGAACCGCCCAACATCGGAGCCCGACCAGGTCGTCGTCCTAATGCGTCGTCATCCAGGCGCGGGCTTCACGTTGCGCCACGGCGATCTCAACGTCGGACATCATTTCGGCGACCTCGCGGCGCAGTTTGATGGCATCGACGCGCCCCTTGAGGGCGGCGAGATTGAACCATTTGTGCGCGGCCACGAGATCGACGAACCCCGAGCGCCCGCTCGAATAGAGCATGCCAAGGTCGAACAGCACGTCGCCATTCGCGCTGGTCTCCACCGGTATCGCCGTATCCAGATTGAGCTGTCCCTGAAACATCTTGTCCCTCCGTCTTCGCCGGCGCACCCGAGCGCGGCTCCTGTCCGGTCGTCCAACGTCCCGTCATCCCCATTGCCGTTTGCCGGCTTGTTGGGAGGATCATGACCGATCACATTTGAAGAGCAGTTTAAGGTTCGCGATGAATCGAATCTGAACGGATTTGGCGGTGCGCCCGTCGCGAAATCGCAAAAGCGGTTATTTTGCTGGGTTTGTGCGAGCCTGCGGAATTCGGTTTACCCTGCCATTTGGCAAAGCGATAACCATTGCCGGCGACGGCGCAAACGGCGCGGCGTCCCGGACGCAGTACGGCGCCCTCCCGGGCTGAAGCCCGCGGACGGTCAGGATGAGCATGAGAATTGGGGAGCCGAGCTGCCCAGCGACAACGCGCAGGCAAGAACGAGGGCGTCGGCGAACACGTCAGGATCAAATCTCACTTGGGCTAAGACCGCCGGTGAAATTGCGGACCTTTAGATCCGCACCGAATGAAGAACACCAATAGAGACCATTGAGCTTCTTCCGCCGGACCGGTTTCGTGGAGCGAGCTCCAACGAAATAACGATCCGGCCGTTTGACCTGATGTCTCGCCGACACCCTCTTTCGTCGACCAGAGCCGCCGGTTTAAAGTTCGCTTCGAGAAGCAAACCGTCCTGACGGCTCTTGTGACGTTGCCGGCATCAATCCGCCGGCAATATTTCAGGCAGTCTTCTTCTTGGCAGCCTTCTTGGCAGCCTTCTTGGCCTTCCGCGGCGCCTTCTTCACTGCGGCCTTCTTCGTCTTTGTCTTTGCCTTTGCCTTTGCCTTCTTAGCTTTCTTGGCCATGTTGCCCTCCTAATTTAGTGAGATGACTTAGTCGCTGTGTGCATCCGGGAATCGATATGCACTGCATCCCGAATACACCAACACATTGAAAAAAACAGTGTCCTGCTTAAGGAAGTGTTGATGGGCCGGTGTCCGCGCATGCAGCGCGCGCTCGACACCGACGCGACAACACCTCCGGCAAGCGATGCGAATAGTGCGCGAAAAATCTATGTCGGCGATTGTCAAGATTGCAGAAAGCCACTGTGCCGCAGTTGTTTTCCTTATTCGCGCATCGAGCGGACCAAGCGTCTCGCGCCGCATCGCGACTCACCGGCGGCAACCGGAAACGCTTCGCGCGGACTCTGAGTCGCGGTTTTTGGCAATGAAAAAATTTTCAACCGCTTCGCCTACGCGTCTCATCGCCGCTCGCCAAAACCGGATTTCTGCGCGAATCGCCAACGCTGATTCGCAACCGGTTTTTCGGCTGCGCGGCGTATCGTCTGCCGTCGCGAACGATCGGCATGCGCGCTTGCGCGCGCGAGCGGAGCAGGCAGCGATGGCAGTCCCGGCGAAATTCAGATGCCGAGTTTCGACTTCAGGAGATCGTTGACCGATTGCGGGTTGGCCTTGCCGCCGGATGACTTCATGACCTGGCCGACGAACCAGCCGACCAGTTGCGGCTTGGCGCGCGCCTGCGCGGCCTTGTCGGGATTGGCGGCGATGATCTCGTCCACCGCCTTTTCGATCGCACCGAGATCGGTGACCTGCTTCATCCCGCGGGTTTCCACGAGCGCGCGGGGATCGCCGCCCTCCTGCCAGACGATCTCGAACAGGTCCTTGGCGATCTTGCCGGAAATGGTGCCCTCGCCGATCAGATCGACGATTGCCGCGAGTTGCGCGGCTGACACGGGCGACGCGGCAATGCCCTCGCCTTCCCTGTTGAGCCGGCCGAACAGCTCGTTGATCACCCAGTTGGCGGCAAGCTTGCCATCGCGTGCCCTGTTCGCCAGTTTTGCCAGCACCGCCTCGTAGAAATTGGCGCTTTCGTGCTCGCCGACCAGTACGCTGGCGTCATAGGGCGTCAGGCCGAAGTCGCCGATGAACCGCGCCTTCTTCTGATCAGGTAATTCCGGCAGATCGGCCTTGAGCTCATTGACATAGGCCTGCGTGAACTCCAGCGGCAGCAGATCGGGATCGGGGAAATAGCGGTAGTCGTGCGCCTCTTCCTTAGAGCGCATCGAGCGGGTCTCGCCCTTGTCGGGATCGAACAGCCGGGTTTCCTGATCGATCGAGCCGCCGTCCTCCAGGATGCCAATCTGGCGCCGTGCCTCGTAGTCGATGGCCTGGCCGATGAAGCGGATCGAATTGACGTTCTTGATCTCGCAGCGGGTGCCGAGCGGGCCACCGGGTTTTCGCACGGACACGTTGACGTCGGCGCGCAGTGAGCCCTTCTCCATGTCGCCGTCGCAGGTGCCGAGATAGCGCAGGATCGCACGCAGCTTGGTTACATAGGCGCGCGCCTGCTCGGACGAGCGCATGTCGGGCTTGGAGACGATCTCCATCAGCGCCACGCCGGAGCGGTTGAGGTCGATCAGCGACATGGTTGGATTCTGGTCATGCAGCGACTTGCCGGCATCCTGCTCCAGATGCAGCCGCTCGATGCCGACGGTAGCGGTCTCCCCGCCCTCCAGCTCGACCACCACCTCGCCCTCGCCCACGATCGGCTGTTTGTACTGGCTGATCTGATAGCCCTGCGGCAGATCCGGAAAGAAATAGTTCTTGCGGTCGAACACCGAGCGCAGGTTGATCTTAGCCTTCAGGCCGAGCCCGGTGCGCACCGCCTGCCTGATGCAGACTTCGTTGATCACAGGCAGCATGCCCGGCATCGCCGCGTCGACCAGCGAGACGTGGCTGTTGGGCTCGCCGCCGAATTCGGTCGAGGCGCCGGAAAACAGTTTTGAGTTCGAGGTGACCTGGGCATGGACCTCGAGGCCGATCACAATTTCCCAGTCGCCGGTAGCGCCCCTGATGAGCTTTGCGCTCGCCGTGCTCATGTTCGTTCACCTTGAAGCAGCGCCGACACAATTCTATCCCACTCGGCCTCGACCGGACCGCTCGCGACGGGCTTGCCGGACCGCCCGTACCAATAGCCGGCATTGCCGAGATCGTCCTCGACCCGATGCAGATAGGCATGAACCCACGCGGCGTCCACGCCCTCCTCGTCCTGCACGATCGCGTGCGCCTTGTTCCAGTCGCCCTTGGCAGCCCACCACAACGCGGCGAGCGGCGGCGCAAGACCGGACGCAGGTGTTGCGCCCAAGAGGCTGGATTTGAAGTCGGCGGTCGTCATCGGGAGGGCTCGTTCAGCAGACGAGCGCCTGAATATGCCCCTTGTCGGCGTATGCCAATAGCTTCCTATCGCGAGTTACCAAAGTGAAGTCGTACTCGCGTGCAGTTGCCACAAGGATGCGGTCCGCAGGATCACGCACCGCCGTGTCCGGCAGAAACGACGCCGCGATCAGGACGTTGGTCGACAAATCCGCTAGGGCGATACCGGGCTTCTGCATAACGCTGTCAAACCATCGGTTCGGCGGCAGCGAAAGGTTCAATCTGCCGATCGATACGAGGAGGCCGATCTCCCACGCTGAAATCGGCGAAACGAAAACGGGATCGCCAACCTCGTAAGCGCGCTGCATTGCGGCTCTCGCTTTTCCCGATTCCGGCTCGTTCATCGTGACAAAAATGAGCGCGCAAGTGTCCAGCAGCAGAAATGACATCTTATTCCCATCGCTTCGACGGACCACTGCCGTAGGCGATTTCGCCCCACTCGGGATCGGCAGGCTCGGTTAGATCAACGCCTTCAGGAATAGTGACCGTTCCTTTCATGCAGCCAAACAGCGGGTGGGGCCCCGGCTTCCCTTCTGGAACAGATTTGGGCGGCTCAATCTTTTTCTCTCGCCGGAACACCAGCTTGCGCTCCGCCATGTCGACCTGTTCGCTGCGGAAACCCGCCTTGAGCCACGCCTTGGTCATCACATTATTTGACGATGAGTTACTCCACCATGCGCGATGGTGCTGTGCTTTGGGTGGCAATTTACTGCCAATCACACGCTCAATCTCTGTAAAGCTCATGCGGACTTCGCTGTTTGGTTGCTTCTTTAGAAATTCCGCTAAGGGTTCATATTTACCCATGACACCCTCCTAAAAGTTACTAATAGTAAGTTACTAACTATTGAGGCCTGAATCAACACTTTTTGCAGGGGCGTACCGATCTAAACGATGAAATTCAGCTAATTCGGGGACGGCGTCGGCGAGGCGTCGAACGTCAGGGTGAACCAGGTGCCCTGGCCGCGGATGCTTTCGGCGCGGAAGACCACGTTTTTGGCGTTTTCCCTTAAGGTCTGCAGGATCAGCGCGCCGAGCTTTCGCGGCGACGGCCATTCCTGATTTTCGCCGAGCCCCACGCCGTCGTCGGACACCACCACGGTGACGTGGCCATTCTCGCATTTGCAGATCAGCTTCAGCAGGC
Organism: uncultured Alphaproteobacteria bacterium; assembly: GCA_963784755.1. Taxonomy (GTDB): domain Bacteria; phylum Pseudomonadota; class Alphaproteobacteria; order Rhizobiales; family Xanthobacteraceae; genus Bradyrhizobium. The sequence continues at coordinate 19,065 of CAWASS010000001.1, forward strand.
CGTTGCTGCGCCCGACGAAGGCATATTTCAGCGCATTGGTCAGCATTTCGTTGACCAGGAGTCCCGCAGGCATCGCGACGTTGATCGACAGCGGACAGTAACCAACCTGCAGATCGATTTCGACGCCGGGCATGGCGCTCGCCTGCATCACGGCGGTGGCGATATCGGACAGATACTGGCCGAGGTCGATATCGGCCGTGGCGTTTTCCGCCGACAGGGTGCGGTACAGCACGGTCAACGCATCGATCCGGCTCGCCAGCCGCGCCAGCGCCACGGACTCGCCTTCCACCGCCGATCGCGCTTCAAGGCGGACCAGTGCTGTGACCAGCTGCAGATTGTTCTTCACCCGGTGCTGAAGCTCGCGCATCAGCATGTCGCGGTCGCGGATCTGGTTCTCGAACTGCTCGATCTGCGCCCGCTCCCGGCCGCCGACATCGACCAGCGCCGCGATCCGGAAATTCTCGATGCCGTCGTCGGTTTCGATCACCGAGGCGTAGGCCTGCACGATCACCAAGCGGTCGACGGGTCCGGCGGGCCGGAACACGCCGATGAAATCCTCGCCGTCGCGGATCGCCTCGCCCAGGGTCTGGGCTGGATTGTCTTCGTTCAGAAAACCGTCAAGGCAAAGCCAGCCCTGGCCTTCCACGTCGGAATGCGCCAGCGACAGCAATGCCTCGAATGCCTTGTTGGCGTAGACGACCTGCTGTTCGGCGCCGGAGCCGCGCGATACCGCCACCGCCACCGGCGCGTGGTCGAGCAAATGTTTGTATTTGTCGTTCTCGATCGCCAGGGCGAGCTTGGACGAAGCCAGAAGCTGATCGACCTGCTGGGAGGACCGAACACCGTCGTCGCCGCTCATACTCATAACATCCCCATGAATCGAGCATGGCGAAGCGTCATGAAAAACGCAACGCAAAAACCGGCGAGATCGAATGGAACTTCACGCCCACCATTTCGGTGGCGTGAATTGTCCTGCCGACTGCTCGATCACCTCGCCGAGCGAAAACAGCGTCTCCTCGTCGAACGGGCGCCCGATCAACTGCAGGCCGAGCGGCAGTCCCTGGACATCCGTGCCGGCGGGAACCGCGATTCCCGGCAAGCCCGCCATGTTCACCGTCACCGTGAAGATGTCGTTGAGGTACATCTCGACCGGATCGGCCTGACCCTTTTCGCCGATGCCGAATGCCGCCGAAGGCGTCGCCGGCGTCAGGATCGCGGTCACGCCCCTGGCAAAGCACTCCTCGAAATCCCTCTTGATCAGGGTGCGCACCTTCTGCGCGCGCAAATAATAGGCATCGTAGTAACCGGCCGAGAGCACATAGGTGCCGATCATGACGCGGCGGCGGACTTCGGCGCCAAAACCTTCGGCACGGGTCTTCTCATACATATCGATAATGTCGCGGCCGGGCACGCGCAGGCCATAGCGCACGCCGTCGTAGCGCGCCAGATTCGACGAGGCCTCCGCTGGCGCGACGATATAATAGGCGGGCAGCGCGTATTTGGTATGCGGCAGCGACACCTCGACCAGCTCTGCGCCGGCCGCCTTCAGCCAGGCCGCGCCTTCCGTCCAGAGCTTTTCGATTTCGTCCGGCATCCCGTCGAGACGGTACTCCCTGGGTATGCCGATCTTCATGCCCTTCACGGACTTTCCAATCGCCGCCTCATAGTCCGGCACCGCGCGGTTGACCGACGTGGTGTCCTTCCGGTCGTGACCGGCCATGGAGCGCATCAGGATCGAGGTGTCGCGCACGGTGCGCGCGAACGGACCGGCCTGATCGAGCGAGGACGCAAATGCGACAATGCCCCAGCGCGAGCAACGGCCGTAGGTCGGCTTCATGCCGACGATGCCGGCGAACGCCGCGGGCTGGCGGATCGAGCCACCGGTGTCGGTCCCGGTGGCGCCGAGGCAAAGCCCTGCCGCCACCGCCGAGGCCGAGCCGCCGGACGAGCCGCCCGGCACCAAGGGGGTATCGTCGAATTCCGGAAATTCAATGCGTCCGACCTTCGCATCATCAGCACCGGCCGGCCGCGCGCTGACAGCGCGATGGCGCCGCCGCCACGGATTGACCACCGGGCCGAAGCACGAGGTCTCGTTGGACGAGCCCATCGCGAATTCGTCATTGTTGAGCTTGCCGAGCAGCACCGCGCCGTCGCGCCACAGTTGAGACGTGACTGTGGATTCGTACGGCGGCACGAAATTGCCGAGGATTTTTGAGCACGCGGTGGTGCGCACGCCTTCGGTGGCGAACAGGTCCTTGATCCCAAGCGGGATGCCGCCGAGCGGACCGCCCTCGCCTTTCGCAATTTTTGCGTCGGCGTCACCCGCCATAGTTCGCGCCCGGTCCGGCGTCTCCAGCACGAACGCATTGAGCGCGCGCGCGGCTTCGATCGCGGCGATGAGGGCGTCGGTCAGTTCCAGCGAGGTGAAGGATTTTGCAGCAAGGCCATCGCGGGCCTCGGCAAGGGTCAGCGAGGTCAGGTCCGTCATTTATCGACTGGGGCGCAGAAGAACGGCGACAAGGTCTTGTCGTTGGCGGGGTCGTCGCGGCGGGTTTTGTTATTTGCCTTGTCGGCCGCCTCGAGTTGGTCGAGCACGGCGTCCATCGCCTTGTCGGGATCGGCGGCCTTGCCCTGACGCTCCATCGCGTCGAGATAGTTCATGTAGGCCTGATAGGCCTTTTCGTCATCGCAAAGCAGACACATAGGATTCCCGCCTCGAACGAATTATTCGACGACTTTCGGGACCAGAAAGAAATGGTCCTCGCTGGCCGGCGCGTTCTTGATCACTTCGTCGGCGATTCCGCCGTCATTGACCACGTCGGCGCGTTTTTTCATCTCCATCGGGGTCACCGAGGTCATCGGCTCCACGCCATCGACGTTCACTTCCAACAACTGCTCGACAAACGCCAGCATCGCATTCAGTTCACCCTGCAGATGGGGAACCTCGGCCTCATCGACCGCGATCCGCGCGAGATGCGCGATACGGCGAACGGTGGCAGCGTCGACGGACATATAGAGAGCCTCTGGCGATAATTTCAGCCTGCCGTATAGCAGACGGAGCTTTCGCCCCGCAACCGCGCGGTCTTGTAGTAAAGCTCGTCATGCCCGGGCTTGTCCCGGCCGTGACGAAAAGCGTGATTACCCCGCAAGCGCGCTCAACCGCTTCAGCGCGTCCCCGGCCAGCGCCCGTGTCAGTTCCGCCGCCGGCATGGCGCGGACAAGTCCCACCGCCTGCCCGGCCCATAGGTTGGTAAAATCGACCTTGCCGAGCTTTTCCGCGGCTGCCTTCAGGGGTCCGAGCGCGGTTGCGGCATGCGGAAATGCCGGCGCGTCCGGCGAGATCGGACCGACCTCACGCATCAACCGGTTCACAACGCCGCGCGCCGGGCGTCCGGTCATCACATTGGTAATGACGGTGGAATCGTCATGCGCCGCGGCCAGTGCGGCGCGGTGCGGCGGGACGATCCTGGATTCAGGGCAGTGCAGATAGGCGGTGCCGATCTGCACCCCGGCCGCGCCCAGCGCGAACGCCGCGGCGATGCCGCGCCCGTCGGCGATTCCGCCCGCCGCAATCACGGGGACGCGGACCGCATCCACCACCTGCGGCAGCAGCGCGAACAGACCGGGCTGCCCGGTTATGCTCTCGGTCAGGAACATGCCGCGATGGCCGCCGGCTTCGGCACCCTGGGCGATGATCGCATCGGCGCCGTTTTCCTCGAGCCAGATCGCCTCGCGCACAATGGTCGCCGAGGAGATCACGACGCAGCCGGCGGCCTTGATCCGCTTCAGCTGCGCCCGATCCGGCAGGCCGAAATGAAAGCTGACCACCTCGGGCTTCAGCTCTTCCACCAGTTCGCACATCGCCGCATCGAACGGCGCGCGGTTGGAGGCGCTGCTGGGTACGGCGGGGTCGACCCCGAATTCGCTGTAATAAGCCGCCAGCCGCTGCTTCCAGCCGGCCTCGCGCAAGGAATCGGCATCGACCGGCGTGTGGCAGAAGAAATTCATGTTGACCGGCGCGCTGACGCGCTGGCGAATGATGTTGATCTGCTCGCGCGCTTTCTCCGCCGACAGCATCGCGCTCGGCAGCGAGCCCAGCGCTCCGCCTTGCGCCGCCGCGATCACGAGGTCGGCGTCCATCACCCCGGCCATCGGCGCCTGCACAATGGGAAATTCGATTTTGAAAAGGTCGAGAAGTCTGCGGTCGGGCCACATGATCGGCTCTGCGGTTGGAGATCGGCACAGGTCGTTGCCAGGACCGGGCTTAGCATGCCGCTGTGACGGCGAGCTATGCGCACTTTCGCTGCCTGAGCATCCGGCGCCGCAGTGCCCGCTTTGCGCCTGATATGGGCCGCGTGGTATGCGAAGCCATGCCCGCACTCATTTTGCCGCTGATCCAAGCCACCGCGCACTGGCCGGAGCGCGGCGCGCTGGTCGGCCTCGACCTCGGCGCCAAGACCATCGGCGTCGCGGTGTCCGATCCCGATCGCAGGCTTGCGACCGGGGTCGAAACCATCGCGCGCAAGAATTTTACCGCCGACGCCGCGCGGCTGCTCGTCATCGCCAAAGAGCGCAACGCCACAGGTTTCGTGCTCGGGCTGCCCATCAACATGGACGGCAGCGAAGGCCCACGCGCGCAATCGACCCGCGCTTTCGCCGGCAATCTCGCAAAGCTCACCGATCTTGCAATCGCCTTGTGGGACGAACGGCTCTCGACCGTCGCTGTCGAGCGCGAGCTGATCGGCATGGACATGAGCCGGGCGAGGCGCGCCAAGGTAATCGACGAACACGCCGCGATCTTCATTTTGCAGGGCGCGCTGGACCGGTTGGCGGTGCTGAAGCGGCCGGGTGGCGCGACCTAGGACTGCCCAGCGAGCCACAGGCTCTGCAGCGTCGCGGCGAGATTGTTGATGCCGTGCACCACCACGGTCAGCCAGGTTGAGCCTGAGCGATAGCGCAGATAGCCGAGCAGCAGCCCGATGGAAAACACTTCGCCGAGAAAGAACAGATCGTATTGCAGGTGCATTGCGGTCCACACCAGCGACGACAGCACGATGGCCCCCGCTGGCCGCAAGAACGATTCCGACCAGCCGCGATAGAGAAAGCCGCGCACGAAAAATTCCTCCGTGGCCGGCGCCACCACGCAGAAGGCCAGCACCAGCAGCCACAGCGCGCCGTCGGCCCGCGCCGATTTCAGCACGTCCACCATGAAGCCGGGCGCGATCTCGCGCCCGGTCGTGCGCGACAGCAGATCCCAGCCCGCGATCAGCACAACCAAGGCAACGATGCCGAGCACAAGGTTGCTCCACGAGGTCCAGCGCAGCGCCAGATAATCGGCAAAGGGCATGCGCGCCATCCGCGTCGCCAGCCACAGCGCCGCGAGCACCGCGGGCAATCCGGTGATCACCGACATCGAAATCGCGACGCCGCTGCTCAACACGACCTTCACCAGGCCGAGATCGGTCGATGCCCCCTTCACCAGTATGAGATATCCGACCACCACCATCTGGCCCGCGAACATTGCGGCGAACACCAATGTGCCCCACAGCAGGGTGCCGACAAATTTCCAGGCGCGGGGCGGACGCGATTGATGTACTGCGGGTGTCTCGGGAGAACTCATCGATAGGCCGACTCACTCGAATGATTTGTGACTCGTCATGCCCGGCCTTGTGCCGGGCATCCACGTCTTAACAGCATAGCGGGCGAGAAAGACGTGGATGGCCGGGACAAGCCCGGCCATGACGGCGGAAATGAGATGCGAAACGTTCGGCCTCGTAATTCCTTTTTACCTGAGCCACCGGACAGACCGGGGGATAACTCGGAAGCACCCTATTCGCCCTTGCCCCGCCCGGCATCCCCGCCTATAGCTCTCGTTTTAATGACCCCTGCATCGAAATCGACCTTCGTCCTCGGTCACCGGCACCTGCTGGGCATCGAGGGGCTTTCCGCCGACGATATTACCGGCCTGCTCGACCTTTCCGAGGAATATGTCGAGCTCAACCGTCAGGTCGACAAGAAGCGCACCTCGTTGCGCGGGCGCACCCAGGTCAACCTGTTCTTCGAAGCCTCGACCCGCACCCAGTCCTCGTTCGAAATCGCCGGCAAGCGGCTGGGCGCCGATGTCATGAACATGTCGGTGTCCTCGTCCTCGATGCGCAAGGGCGAGACGCTGGTGGATACCGCGGTGACGCTGAACGCCATGCATCCGGATATCCTGGTCGTGCGGCACCACGCCTCCGGCGCGGTCGAACTGCTGGCGCGCAAGGTCGACGGCTCCGTGATCAATGCCGGCGACGGCGCCCACGAACATCCGACCCAGGCCCTGCTCGACGCATTGACCATCCGCCGCAACAAGGGCCGGCTCGAAGGTCTCGTGATCGCGATCTGCGGCGACGTGATGCATTCGCGGGTGGCCCGCTCCAACATCCTCTTGCTCAACACCATGGGCGCGCGGGTGCGCGTGGTCGCGCCCTCCACGCTGCTGCCGCGCGGCATCGAACGGATGGGGGTCGAGGTCGCGCGCGACATGCGCGAGGGTCTTAGTGGCGCCGACATCGTGATGATGCTGCGGCTGCAGCGCGAACGCATGAACGGCTCGTTCGTGCCGTCGAGCCAGGAATACTTCCACTATTTCGGCCTCGACCAGAAGAAGCTCGCCTATGCCAAGCCGGACGCGCTGGTGATGCATCCCGGGCCGATGAACCGCGGCGTCGAGATCGACTCCATCGTCGCCGACGGCGCGCAGTCGCTGATCCGCGAACAGGTGGAAATGGGCGTGGCGGTGCGGATGGCGGTGCTGGAAGCGCTGGCCCGCAACCTGCCCAACGCGTGACATCATGCTGACCGACCGCCGCCCGATCCTGCTCGCCAACGCCCGCCTGATCGATCCCTCGCGCGATCTCGACATCACCGGCGACGTGCTGATCGCCGATGGCGTGATCCGCGATAGCAGGCGCGGCATCGGCGCGGCCGGCGTGCCCGAGGGGACCGACATCGTCAATTGCGCCGGCAAGGTGGTGGCGCCCGGATTGATCGACATGCGCGCCTTTGTCGGCGAGCCCGGCGCCAGCCATCGCGAAACCTTTGCTTCCGCGAGCCAGGCCGCCGCGGCCGGCGGCATCACCACCATCGTCTGCCAGCCCGATACCAAACCGGTGATTGATAACTCCGCGACGGTGGATTTCATCCTGCGCCGCGCCCGCGACACCGCCATCGTCAACATCCACCCCATGGCGGCGCTGACCAAGGGCATGGAAGGCGCTGAAATGACCGAGATCGGCCTGCTGAAGGCCGCCGGCGCCGTCGCCTTCACCGACGGCGAGCGAAGTGTCACCAATGCGCAGGTGATGCGGCGGGCGCTCACTTACGCGCGCGATTTCGACGCGCTGATCGTACACCATACCGAGGATCCGCATCTGGTCGGCGAAGGCGTGATGAACGAGGGCGAGTTCGCGGCAAGGCTCGGCCTGGCCGGCGTGCCCACCGCCGCCGAGGCCGTCATGCTGGAGCGCGATATCCGTCTCGCCGCATTGACCGGCGGGCGCTATCACGCGGCGTCGCTCACTTGCATCGAATCGCTGGAAATTCTGCAGCGCGCCCGTGACGCCGGCCTCGCGGTCTCGGCCTCGGTGTCGATCAATCATCTGACCTTGAACGAAAACGATATCGGCCCCTATCGCACCTTCCTGAAATTGTCGCCGCCGTTGCGCAGCGAGGACGATCGCCTCGCGCTGGTCGCGGCCGTAGCCTCCGGACTGATCGATGTCGTGATGTCCGATCACAACCCGCAGGACGTCGAAACAAAACGGCTGCCATTCGCGGAAGCCGCCGCCGGTGCGATCGGGCTGGAAACCATGCTGCCCGCCGGCCTGCGCCTGATCCACAGCGGCGAGATCGATTTCAAAACCCTGATCCGCGCGATGTCGACGCGTCCCGCCGAATTGCTGGGCCTCCCCGGCGGATCGCTGCGCGCTGGCTCGCCCGCCGACGTGATCGTGATCGATCCGGACACGCCGTGGGTGCTCGATCCCGCCGATTTGAAGTCGCAATGCAAGAATACGCCGTTCGACGAGGCGCGGTTTTCCGGCCGCGTCGCGCGCACCATTGTCGGCGGACGCACCGTCTATGAGCATGTCTAAGTGCGACCAGCAAAAGTGGACACCGGTTTTGCGTCCGGGCGCGCGTTTTGATAATAAAGAGGTCTTATGATTGGAACTTACATTCTGGCGCTGGCGGTCGGCTATCTCCTGGGATCGATTCCGTTCGGGCTGCTGCTGACGCGGTTCGCGGGCACGCAGGATCTGCGCTCGATCGGCTCCGGCAATATCGGCGCCACCAATGTGCTGCGCACCGGACGCAAGGGTCTCGCCGCGGCGACGCTGCTCTGCGACATGCTCAAGGGCACCGCCGCGGTGCTGATCGCAGGCACTTTCGGCGGCCCGGAAGCGGCGATGCTGGCGGGGCTGGCCGCATTCCTCGGCCACCTGTTTCCGGTGTGGCTGAATTTCAGGGGCGGCAAGGGCGTCGCGGTCTATATCGGCGTCCTCATCGGATTGTTCTGGCCGGCTGCGGTGGTGTTTTGCGTGTTGTGGGCTGCGACTGCCGCGACCTCGCGCTACTCGTCGCTGTCAGCGCTGGTCGCGAGCTTCGTGACGCCGATCTTCCTGTGGTGGTTCGGCCACCCCGCCCTCGCCTCGCTATTCGCGGTGCTGACCCTGCTGGTGTTCTACGTGCACCGCGAGAACATCACGCGGCTGCAGGCAGGCACCGAGGGACGGATCGGGGAGAAGTAGGCATTCTCCTTCGTCATGCCCGGCCTTGTCCCGGGCATCCACGTCTTTCTCGCGCAGCTATTTGAAGTAAAGGCGTGGATGGCCGGGACAAGCCCGGCCATGACGATCGAAAAATCATCGCCGCGCCAGCGCATCCTCAACGAAACGCGCCGCTGCCAGCGCTCCGGCGTCATCGCCAAACCGCGCGATCACCGTCACGCCCACGGGCAATCCGCCGTCGGCGATAGTGGCGGGCACGTTGACGCAGGGAACGCCCATCAGGGTCCAGAGCCGGTTGAAACGGGGATCGCCGGTGGAGGCCAGTCCCTTTGGCGCTGCTCCCGGTGCCGAGAAGGTGAGCAATACGTCGGTGTCGTCGAATATGCCCGCCAATGCCGCCTTGGCCCGGTCCGCGATTCCGCGCGCCGCATCATATTCGGCAGCGGTCGTACCCTTGCTTTCGTCGAGCCGGCCCCGCAACAGCGGCGGCATGGCGTCGTAATTGGCGCGATATTCCCAGGCGAACGCCTGGTGCGCCTCAAAATCCTGCACGGTCGGGTGAATGCGCCATGCTTCCGCGACGGCCTCCGGAAGTTGAAGCGCACGAACGGATGCGCCTGCCTGTTCCGCCGCCCGGATCGCGATCCGCAACGCCTCCGCGCCGGCTGCTTCCGGCTCGCCGGCAAAATCCTGCAACACGACACCGATGCGTGGGGTTGAACGCGCGGCATCCGGCAGCAACTCGAACCGGCCTGTCATGGCCGCAAGCCCGTGCGCCAAATCTTTGGTGCTGGCCGCGAACAGGCCGACTGTGTCGAGCGTCCATGAAAAACATTTCACGCCGACTGTAGGTAGCAACCGATAGGTCGGCTTGATCGCGGAGACGCCGCAGAACGAGGCCGGCCGGATCACCGAACCGCCGGTCTGTGTCCCCAGCGCCAGCGGAATCATGCCGGCGCCGACGGCAGCCGCCGAGCCCGACGAAGAGCCGCCCGGCGTATGACCGCGGTTGTGCGGATTGAGCGTCGCGGTCGGATCGTTCGCCGCAAAGGCCGTGGTTGTGGTCTTGCCGGCGACCGTCGCTCCGGCCGCTTTCAGCATCGCTACAACGGGCGCGTCCGCGCGCGGTCGCCAGCCCTTGTAGATCGGCGAGCCCATTTCGGTCGGCAGGTCGGCGGTATCGATGATGTCCTTGATGCCCACGGCAATGCCGCGCAGCGGCCCGGCATTTTGCGCGCGGGCGTTTTCGGCGCGACAGACGAAAGCGCCGATGGTTTTTTCCTGCGCGTCGATCGCGTCCAGCGACTGGGCGATCGCCGCAGCGGCCGAGAGATCGCCCGAACTCGATACGGCGCTGGAGTTTTGCAAGCGACAACATCGGTATCATTCCCCGCGGAGACCGAGCAGGTTTTACGGTTCGGGCCGGGATGGGGCAAGCGGCTGGGAGCGATCTTTGATCGTCATTCCGGGCCTGCGCCAAGAGGCGCATCCCGGAATGACGAGAGCGACTGCTGAGAACCGGCCCCGTGCCTACAACCGCAAGTAAGTTGTCCGCATTCCCGAGTTGTTTGATGCTCCGCCCGACGGGGCGGCATGAACAACACCTCAAACACAACTCATCTCACCGACGAGCAGCGCATCGACTGGCTGCGGCTGATACGATCCGACAATGTCGGGCCGCGCACCTTCCGGTCGCTGATCAATCATTTCGGCAGCGCGCGCGCAGCACTTGACCGCCTGCCCGACCTAGCGCGGCGCGGCGGCGCCGCGCGTCCCGGGCGTATCTGCAGCGCGCAAGATGCGGAAGCCGAGATCGCCGCCGGCGAACACATCGGCGTCAGCCTGGTGGCGCCGACCGAGCCCTTCTATCCGCCGCGGCTGGCGCTGATTGACGATGCGCCGCCGTTGCTCGGCGTGCGCGGTGCGCTGGAGGTGCTGATGCGGCCTGTCATCGCCATTGTCGGCTCGCGCAACGCCTCCGGCGCTGGCCTCAAATTAACCGGGCGGCTGGCGCGCGATCTCGGCGATGCCGGTTTTGTCATTGCCTCGGGTCTCGCGCGCGGCATCGACCAGGCAGCACACCGCGCGACGCTGGACAGCGGCACAATGGCGGTATTGGCCGGCGGTCACGACCGCATCTATCCAGCGGAGCACGAAGATCTGCTGCAGGCCATGCTGCGATCAGGTGCCGCGATTTCGGAAATGCCGCTCGGGCATGTGCCGCGCGCCCGCGACTTTCCGCGGCGTAACCGGCTGATCTCGGGCGTCGCGCTCGGCGTGGTCGTGGTCGAGGCCGCGCATCGCTCGGGCTCGCTGATAACGGCGCGAATCGCCGCCGAACAGGGCCGCGAGGTGTTCGCGGTGCCGGGCTCGCCGCTCGATCCGCGCGCCGCCGGCACCAACGACCTGATCAAGCAGGGCGCGACGCTGACAACCGAGGCGTCAGACGTCATCAATATGGTGGCGCCGATCATGGAGCGGCCGGTCGAACTGCCGACGCGCGAGCCGGACGGCGATTTGCCCGCGGCTTACGAGCCCGACGCCGGCGACCGCGCGCGGATTGTCAGCCTGCTCGGGCCAAGCCCGATCGGCATCGACGATCTCATCCGCATGGCCGGAACATCGCCAGCCGTGGTGCGCACCGTGCTGCTCGAACTCGAACTGGCCGGACGGCTGGAGCGTCACGGCGGCGGGCTGGTGTCGCTGATCTGAAATGTCAGACGAAGCGGGTCAGAACCATTCGCCGGGCAAATACTGATCGGCAATGATGACTGCCAGCGAGATCAGCAAGCCGATCGCCGAGAACAGGGCGACGGAAACCAGCGGATGGCTCTCGGCTGATTCGGATTTTTCGATTGGCCTGGAAACGGGTGCAGAAATCTGAGTGGCTTTGGTCATTCTCGGCCTCCAATGCAATCCATCAATTCCCCTGCCGCCTGAAAGAGGTCTCGCCAACCGGCAATAGGTTCAGCGCAGACGCGCAGGAACCGGATTTACGTCTGAAAGCTGCCAGCGCCGTCAGCCACAGCTCCACTGCGAATTGCGGTCCCAACATGCTGACCTGATTCAATAATTTTGCAAACTTGTTACCGTTTTCGCTGGCCGCGATGGATCGGAGCGCCCGCGGATACCAACGTCAGGCCAAATCCTGACGTGAAAGACCACGCCAGTGTGGGGGAAGCGGCGCGTGCAGGATCACTTCTTGCCCAGGCGGACGATTTCTTCCGCCTCCATCAGCGCCATGTCGAGCAGGAACCCAAGCGTGTCGTGCTTGTGCCGGCGCGCGAGTATCGCCAGATCTTTCACCGCCTCCGCGATGTGGCTTGCGGCCTCGTCCGGTCCGCCATCCCGCGTCGACTTGGGTGACATCCGCAATCTTCCTTTACCGTGCTGGTGCGGTCTAAAATCGAGTGGCTGTTATAACTTCCCGCTAAGAGAGTGCAACTAATCGTATATTTTTTGCAACTTGCAGTCGAAATGTTCGACCGCCATCGCCCCGCGTTCAACATTTGGCGATTTGACTTAACGAGCCCGTGCCACCATGTTCGCCTCGAAACGGTCGGCGCGAAGTCTCGCGTGAGCGGCCTCTAACTCCCCCGTAAGCTATTGGAATTACATGAATATCGTCATTGTCGAGTCGCCTGCCAAGGCCAAGACGATCAACAAGTATTTGGGCGGTTCCTACGAGGTTCTGGCGTCGTTCGGCCATGTCCGCGATCTCCCGGCAAAGAACGGATCGGTCGATCCGGAGGCCAATTTCCAGATGATTTGGGAGATCGATCCTAAGGCGGCCGGCCGGCTTAATGACATCGCGCGTGCCCTGAAAGGCGCGGACCGGCTGATCCTCGCAACCGACCCCGACCGCGAGGGCGAGGCGATTTCCTGGCACGTGCTTGAGGTCATGAAAGAGAAGCGCGCGCTTAAGGACCAGAAGATCGAGCGCGTGGTCTTCAATGCCATCACCAAGCAGGCGGTGACCGAAGCGATGAAGAATCCGCGCCAGATCGATGGCGCGCTGGTCGATGCCTACATGGCGCGGCGCGCGCTGGACTATCTGGTCGGCTTTACCCTGTCGCCGGTGCTGTGGCGAAAACTGCCGGGCGCGCGCTCGGCAGGCCGTGTGCAGTCGGTGGCGCTGCGGCTGGTGTGCGACCGCGAACTGGAAATCGAAAAATTCATTCCGCGCGAATACTGGTCGCTGGTTGCCACGCTGACCACGCCACGGGGCGACGCCTTCGAGGCGCGGCTGGTCGGCGCCGACGGCAAGAAGATCCAGCGGCTCGATATCGGCACCGGCGCCGAGGCGGAGGATTTCAAAAAAGCGATCGAAGCCGCCAGCTTCACCGTCTCCACCGTCGAGGCAAAACCGGCGCGGCGCAATCCGCAGGCGCCGTTCACCACCTCGACGCTGCAGCAGGAAGCCAGCCGCAAGCTCGGTTTTGCGCCCGCGCATACCATGCGGATCGCGCAGCGGCTCTATGAGGGCATCGATATCGGCGGCGAAACCACCGGCCTCATCACCTATATGCGGACCGACGGCGTGCAGATCGACAATTCGGCGATCATCCAGGCGCGCAAGGTGATCGGCGAGGACTACGGCAATGCCTATGTGCCCGATGCCCCGCGCCAGTACCAGACCAAGGCCAAGAATGCGCAAGAAGCCCACGAAGCCATCCGCCCCACCGACCTGTCGCGCCGCCCCGCCGAGATGCGGCGGCGGCTGGATAGCGACCAGGCGCGGCTCTATGAACTGATCTGGATCCGCACCATCGCCAGCCAGATGGAATCCGCCGAATTGGAGCGCACCACCGTCGATATCGCAGCCAAGGCCGGATCGCGCCTGCTGGAGCTGCGCGCCACCGGCCAGGTGATCAAATTCGACGGCTTCCTCGCGCTGTATCAGGAAGGCCGTGACGACGACGGCGACGACGAGGACTCTCGCCGCCTTCCCGCCATGAGCGAAGGCGAAGCGCTGAAGCGCAGGGACCTTGCCGTCACCCAGCATTTCACCGAGCCGCCGCCGCGTTTTTCCGAAGCCTCATTGGTCAAGCGCATGGAAGAGCTCGGCATCGGCCGGCCCTCGACCTACGCTTCGATTCTTCAGGTCCTGAAGGACCGCGGCTACGTCAAACTCGAGAAGAAGCGGCTGCACGGCGAGGACAAGGGCCGCGTCGTGGTCGCCTTCCTGGAGAATTTTTTCACGCGCTACGTGGAATATGATTTCACCGCCAATCTCGAGGAGCAACTCGACCGCATTTCCAATAATGAGATTTCCTGGCAGCAGGTCTTGCGGGATTTCTGGGTCGATTTCATCGGCGCCGTCAACGATATCAAGGACCTGAAAATCTCGCAGGTGCTGGATGTGCTCGACGACATGCTGGGGCCGCACATCTATGCGCCGCGCGAGGATGGCGGCGATCCCCGGCAATGTCCGAGTTGCGGCACCGGCAAACTCAATCTCAAGGCCGGCAAGTTCGGCGCCTTTGTCGGCTGCAGCAACTATCCGGAATGCCGCTACACCCGGCCGCTCGCCGCCGACGGCGAAGCCGGCGCCGACCGCGTTCTCGGCAAGGACCCGGAAACAGACCTCGAGGTGGCGGTCAAGGCCGGCCGTTTCGGCCCCTACATCCAGTTGGGCGAACCGAAGGATTACGCCGAGGGCGAAAAGCCGAAGCGCGCGGGGATTCCGAAGAACATGGCTCCCTCCGATATGGAGCTTGAGCTGGCGCTGCAACTGCTGTCTTTGCCGCGCGAAGTCGGCAAGCACCCGGAAGACGGAGAACCGATCAAGGCCGGCATCGGCCGTTTCGGGCCCTATGTGCAGCACGGCAAGACCTATGCGAGTCTCGAAGCGGGCGATGAGGTCTTCACCATCGGGCTCAATCGCGCGGTGACGCTGATCGCCGAGCGGATTTTGAAAGGCCCGAGCAAGCGGCGGTTTGGCGCCGACCCCGGCAAGCCGCTGGGCGATCATCCGACATTGGGCGCGGTCGCGGTCAAGGGCGGGCGTTACGGTGCATACGTCACCGCCGGCGGCGTCAACGCCACCATTCCCAGCGACAAGACCCAGGACACCATCACGCTTCCCGAAGCCATTGCGCTGATCGACGAGCGCGCGGCAAAAGGCGGCGGCAGGCCGAAGCGGGGCGCGAAGAAAGCGAAGCCTGCCAAGGCGGCCAAGGCAGACATCGACCCGAAATCTCCCAAGCCTGCCAAGAAAGCCGCGGCGAAAAAATCCGTGGCAAAGCCGAAATCCGATGCGGCCAGCAAGGCCCGCGCGCCGGTGACGCCGTCCGCCAAGACATCGCCGACCAAGCCG
The DNA here is from genome assembly GCA_963784755.1 of uncultured Alphaproteobacteria bacterium. Classification (GTDB taxonomy): domain Bacteria; phylum Pseudomonadota; class Alphaproteobacteria; order Rhizobiales; family Xanthobacteraceae; genus Bradyrhizobium. The sequence goes on from CAWASS010000001.1 coordinate 34,155, forward strand.
GCAAAACCGGTCGCGAAGAAAAATCCCGGCAAGGCCAGCGGATAAGTGGCAAAGCAGCGCGAGCAGAGCTTTCCGACCCGGGAGACCATCGTCGCGTTCATCCGCGCGCATCCCGGCAAGGTCGGGACGCGGGAGATCGCGCGCGAATTCGGGCTGAAGAATACCGATCGTGTCGAGCTCAAGCGCATCCTGCGCGAACTCGCCGACGACGGCGCCATCGCCAGACAGGGCAAAAAAATTCACGAAGCGGCGGTACTGCCGCCGACCGTGATGGCCGATATCACCGGGCGCGACAGCGACGGCGAATTGATCGCCACCCCCACCGAATGGGATGAAGAAGCGAGCGGCGCGCCGCCGAAAATCCGCATCCATGTCCCGCGCCGCCCGCAGCCGGGCACCGCGGCAGGGGTCGGCGACCGCGCGCTGCTGCGGGTCGAAAAGCCGGATGCCGAGGGCGGCGCTTATAGCGGCCGAGTCATCAAGGTGGTGGATCACGCCAAGACCCGCGTGCTCGGAATCTTCCGCGCCCTCCCCGCTGGCGGCGGACGGCTGGTGCCGGTCGACAAGAAACAGGCCGGCCGCGAATTGAATATCGCCAAGGCTGACTCCGGCGGCGCCGAGGATGGCGATCTCGTCAGCGTCGACCTCGTGCGTTCGCGCGGTTTTGGGCTGGCGTCGGGCAAGGTGAAGGAGCGGCTGGGGTCGCTGGCGAGCGAGAAGGCCGTCAGCCTGATCGCGATCCATGCCCACGAAATCCCGCAGGCGTTCTCGCCCGCCGCCTTGCGCGAAGCCGAGGAGGCAAAACCGGCAACGCTTGCGGGCCGCGAGGACTGGCGTGACGTGCCGCTGGTCACCATCGATCCGCCCGACGCCAAGGATCACGACGACGCGGTTCACGCCGAGCCCGATCCAGATCCGAATAATAAAGGCGGCCACATCCTCAACGTCGCCATCGCCGATGTCGCGTTTTATGTGCGGCCGGGATCGGCGCTCGACCGCGATGCGCTCACGCGCGGCAATTCGGTTTATTTCCCGGATCGCGTGGTGCCGATGCTCCCCGAACGCATCTCCAACGATCTGTGTTCGCTGGTGCCGGGCCAGCCGCGCGGCGCGCTGGCGGTACGAATGGTGATCGGGTCAGACGGCCGCAAGCGCACGCACTCATTTCATCGCATCCTGATGCGCTCGGCGGCGAAGCTGAGCTACGCACAGGCGCAGGCCGCGATCGATGGCCGGCCCGACGACACTACGGCTCCCCTGCTCGAACCAATCCTGAAGCCGCTGTACGCCGCCTATGGATGCGTAAAACTTGCGCGCAATGAGCGCGACCCGCTCGATCTCGATTTGCCCGAGCGCAAGATATTGCTGAAACCGGACGGCACGGTGGATCGCGTCGTCGTACCCGAACGCCTCGACGCGCACAAACTCATCGAGGAATTCATGATCCTCGCCAATGTCGCCGCCGCCGAAATGCTTGAAAAGAAGGCGCTGCCGCTTATCTACCGGGTGCACGATGAACCGACGCTGGAGAAGGTTCACAACCTGCAGGAATTTTTGAAAACCCTCGATCTGCCGTTTGCGAAAAGCGGCGCGTTGCGCCCGGGGCTGTTCAACCGGGTGCTGGCGCAGGTCAGGGGCCATGATTCCGAACCGCTGGTGAACGAAGTGGTGTTGCGCTCGCAAGCCCAGGCCGAATACTCCGCCGAGAATTACGGCCACTTCGGCCTCAACTTGCGGCGCTACGCGCATTTCACCTCACCGATCCGCCGCTACGCCGATCTCGTAGTGCATCGCGCCTTGATCCGCGGCCTCGGGCTTGGCGAAGGCGCGTTGCCCCCGACCGAAACGCTTAAATCCCTGAGCGAAGTCGCGGCGCAGATTTCCGTCACCGAGCGCCGCGCCATGAAGGCCGAGCGCGAGACCGCTGATCGGCTGATCGCGCATTTCCTCGCCGACCGCATCGGGGCCACGTTCCAGGGCCGGATTTCCGGCGTCACCCGCGCCGGATTGTTCGTCAAACTCAGCGATACCGGCGCTGACGGGCTGATCCCGATCCGCACCCTGGGGTCGGAATACTTCAATTACGACGAGGCGCGTCACGCGCTGGTCGGCTCCCGCAGCGGTGCCATGCACCGGCTGGGTGACGTCGTCGACGTGCGTCTGGTAGAAGCGGCTCCCGTGGCCGGTGCGCTGCGGTTTGAGCTATTGTCGGAAGGCCGCGTCGCGACGCGCGGACGAAGGCGGGAGCAACCGCGTGGTGACGCCAAAGCGCAACCGCACGCGCAAGGCAAGGCCCATCCGGGCCGCAGCCCGCGCAGACAAGACCGCAAGCCGGGCAAAGCCAAAGCCGGCAAATCGAAAAGGGGCAAATCATGGAAACCGTGAGCGCGCCGACCAAGGTCTGGACCCGGGATCAGGTGTCCGGCGAAAAGCGCAATGTGTGGGCCGCGCTGAAGCGCGGGCTGCGCGGCCGTTGCCCGCGCTGCGGCGAGGGCAAGCTGTTTCGCGCGTTCCTTAAAGTGGACGATCACTGCGGCGTATGCGGACTGGATTATACCCCGCATCGCGCCGACGACCTGCCGGCATACCTTGTGATCATCATCGTCGGACACATCGTGGTGCCGATGATCCTGTGGATCGAGACGGATTACGCGCCCTCGGTGCCATTGCAGCTATCGATCTATCTGCCGCTGACGCTGATCCTGTCGCTGCTGTTGCTGCAGCCGGTGAAAGGCGCCGTGGTCGGGGTGCAATGGGCGCTGCGCATGCATGGGTTTTGACGAGCAAAATCCCGCGCGGTAGCTATACGTCATGCGCGGGCTTGTCCCGCGGATCCATCATCTTCGCAAGAAGCTTTTCAAAAGGATGGGTTGCCGGGTCAAGCCCGGCAAGGACGAAGAAAAAACATAGCGGGCGTGAAATGAACGAAGCAGCAAAGGTCGCAAAAGAAGAAAAAGAGGCCGATCATCATCCCTATCGCCGGCCGGTGGATGCCGCCACGCTGATCCTGATCGACCGCAGCGGCACGACGCCGAAAGTGCTGGTCGGCAAGCGCCACGACAAGGTGGTGTTCATGCCCGGAAAATTCGTGTTTCCCGGCGGCCGCGTCGACAAGTCCGACAATCGCATTCCCGTAGCCGCACCCATTCCCCGAGAACTCGAAGCCAACCTGCTCAAGGGCAGCCCGAAAATCACACCGTCGCGCGCAAGATCGCTGGCGATCGCCGCGATCCGCGAGGCCTGCGAGGAAACCGGGCTCTGCCTCGGCCGCAAGAGCGAGGGCACGGCGCCGGCCCTCAAAGGCGAGTGGAAACCGTTCAGCGACGCCGGCCTGCTGCCGGATCCCTCCAGCCTCTTCCTGATCGCTCGCGCGATCACGCCGCCCGGCCGGGTCAGGCGGTTCGATACCAGGTTTTTCACCGCGGACGCCTCCGCCATCACCCATCATGTGCAGGGCGTGATTCATGCCGATGCCGAGCTGGTGGAGCTGGTGTGGGTCGAGATCGGCTCGAAACCGCTGGCCGATCTGCATCCCATGACCAAGAATGTGCTGCGCGAACTGGAGATGCGGCTGGAATCAGGTCCGCTGAAGCACGATGCGGCGGTGCCGTTCTTCCATTTCTACGGCGGCAGGATGCACCGGGATATTCTCGCTGGATGAGCGGACAGAGGCCGCGCGTGCGGCGCTGCCAGTCGATTACCGGTTCAAACCGATACGGAGCCACCTTCGGCGAACGGCCTGCGAAAAAGTATGAAAACGGGGCCTGAACGCCGGGAATTGCGCTGGTTTTTGGCTGTAAAACCTTGACTTTGGGGCGTTCGAAGCTAGGTTGCTGCGCAAATGCCGGCCAGTTTGTTTGGGCTGGCTGCTTATTCCAGACATCAGAGGTTGTGCCATGGCCAAAGCGGTCACCATCAAGGTCAAGCTCGTATCCACTGCGGATACCGGCTTCTATTACGTTGCGAAAAAGAACTCGCGGACCATGACCGACAAGCTGGTCAAGAAGAAGTACGATCCCGTGGCGCGCAAGCACGTCGAGTTCAAGGAATCCAAGATCAAGTAAGCCTTCGCGGGCTTTCGCCGGGATTGCAGCGGGGCCTTCGGCCCCGTTTTTATTTTGGCGACCCTCGTGTCCCGGGCGCGACGCAGCGCCATAAGCGCGTTTACGCGCGTCTTCGACGCGCTATGGCCCTTCGCGAAGCGCTGCTTCACAGAACGGGACCGCACCAAACACCGGCGTTGGTGACGGCCCCGGCTCTGCAGCGCACCGCTCCGCGAAGGGCTGCGCGCTGCGCTGCGTCCGGGGCACGAAAGTCTGTCGCTCACGAACTTGTGAATGTAAACCTATCCCCGTCCTCACAACCTCGCTTATCCTGCGCGCGTCCTGTCCGATGAGGGGCCGCTTTCTAGAAGCGATCCCTCAGCGGGCAGAGCGAAAGCCGGCCGGACCGGGGCGCCCCGGAACGGTCGACGGGCCTGATGGCCGGTGGAGCGCCGGGAGGCGCCGCGCCTTGCCTTGGGCGCGCGCGGTGCCTTGCCGCGCGAGGTGGGTTCACCCCCCGCCTCAAGGGTGCCCACTGGTGCCCTGGCGCCTCCCGCCGCTCCACCCCTCGCGCGGTTGGCGAGGGACTGGCAAACCTCGGACGCATTGCGCCGCGAGAACGCGGAAGCTTGGCTGTTTGAAAATTGAATCACCGGTCTCGTGTCCCGGACGCGGTGCGGCATTCTTCATGCCGCTCCGCAGAGCCGGGACCGTACAAGACACCGGCGCTCGTTACGGCCCCGGCTCTGCAGCGCACCGCTCCGCAAGGGCTACGCGCTGCGCTGCGTCCGGGGCACGAGTTTCAGATCACGCCGCCGTCGCCACCACGCGGTTGCGGCCGTCATGCTTGGCGCGGTAGAGCGCGGTGTCGGCGCGCTTGAGCACGTCGGCGATGGCCTCGCCCTTGCGCTCCAGGGTCGACAGCCCGATCGAGATCGTGACCTCGATGCGCTTCGTCCCTTTGTTGACCGCGAAGGGTTCGCCGGCGATCGAGCGCCGCAGCCGCTCCGCTACCATGCCGGCCACATGCAGATCCGTCTCCGGCATCACGATCACGAATTCCTCGCCGCCGTAGCGGCAGGCGAGATCGATGCCACGGATCGACTTGCGGACCCGCACGGCGAATTCGCGCAGCACGTCGTCGCCGGCGTCATGGCCGTAGGTGTCGTTGATCGACTTGAAAAAATCGATGTCGAGCATCATCAGCGCCAGCGGTTTTCCGCGCATCGCGGCCTGCTCGGCCAGCGTTCCCAGATGGCTTTCCATGTAGCGGCGGTTATGCAGCCCGGTGAGGCCATCGGTGATCGCGGCCTCGATCGAGTTCTGCACGTTGTCACGGAGGTGATCGGTATAGCGCCGGCGCTTGATCTGGGTGCGCGCGCGGGCCAGCAATTCGTTCTTGTCGACCGGGCGCAGCAAATAGTCGTTGACGCCGATCTCGAGCCCGCGCAGCAGCCGGGTATTGTTATCGGCATCGGCAATGGCGAGGATCGGCACCTGCCGCGTGCGTTCCAGCGAGCGCGCCTGGCTGCACAGCCGCAGCCCGTCGAAATTCTCCAGGCCGAGCGAAACGATCAAGAGGTCGTAATTGCCGTCGGCGGCGTGAAACAGCGCTTCCGCCGGATTGGATTCGACGTCGACGGTGTGCTCGGCCGAGAGCACCGGCGCCAGCCGCTCATAGGATGACGGGCGGTCGTCGACCAGCAGGATGCGCCCGCCCTTGCCGGCGTCGGCCACCGCGGTGCGTTCGGGCGCCTGCACGCCGATCTCGAGCGAGGTGATGGCGCGCATGCGCAACTCGTCGGTCATCATCTTCAGCCGGGTGAGCGAACGGACGCGGGCGATCAGCACCACGTCCGACACCGGCTTGGTCAGGAAATCGTCGGCGCCGGCCTCAAGCCCGCGCACGCGGTCGGAGGGGCTGTCCAGCGCGGTCACCATCACCACCGGGATGAAATGCGTCGACGGGTTCGATTTCAGCCGGCGGCAGACTTCGAAGCCGTCCATGTCAGGCATCATCACGTCGAGCAGGATGATGTCGCATTCGGCGCGCGCGCAGATCGCCAGCGCCTCGGCGCCGTTGGTCGCGGTCAGCACGTCGAAATACTCGGCAGACAGCCGCGCTTCCAGCAGCTTCACATTGGCGGGGATATCGTCGACGACCAGGACACGCGCGGACACTGAGATACTCCTATCCGATAAAACGCCGGACCGTTTCGATAAACTTGCCGACCGAGATCGGCTTGGACAGATAGGCCTCGCAGCCGCCCTCGCGGATACGCTCTTCATCGCCCTTCATCGCGAACGCGGTGACCGCGACCACGGGAATGGCGCGCAGCTCCGGATCGTCCTTGATCCAGCGCGTCACTTCGAGGCCGGACACCTGCGGCAACTGGATATCCATCAGGATCAGGTCGGGACGTAGTTTTCGCACGAGATCGAGCGCCTCGAAGCCGTTGCTGGTGCCCGAGGTCTGGTAGCCATGGGCCTCCAGCAGATCGCGAAAGAGCTTCATATTGAGCTCGTTGTCCTCCACGATCAGGACGGTTTTTGCCATCCCGTCCCTCCCATTCCAGCAAGGCGATCGAAAGCGCGGGAGCCGAATGCCGCCGCGCCGTCGGATGCGTTCACAAGCGAATTCAAATTAGCGCCAGATTCGCTCTAACCTGTTAAGCCCGAGTGCGTTCTTTCCGCGAAGTGGTTTGCACTTGCTTGAGCACGTTCCGACAGACTCGGGCATGATGGTTCCAAATTAGAGGGCATAGGTTACGGAAAGGCAAACAGCTGACATGACAAAGCGTGTGCACGACACCCGCGAAGTAGCTGAAATCGTGGCGATTCAGGCGCTTTCCTTCGTCGCCGGCGAGCCCGAGCGGCTGGGCGCCTTCCTGGCCGAAAGCGGCATCGGGCCGGAAACCCTGCGCTCGGCCGCATCAGACCCGCAATTTCTTGTGAGCGTGCTCGATTTCGTGCTGCGCGACGACAAGACGGTAAAGGCGTTCGCGGCCGCGTCGCAGCTTCATCCCACCAACATCGCCGCGGCACGTCAGGCGCTGGGTGAAAACTGGGAGCGCGATGTCCCGTGACCGCGAGCGCGAAAGAGGCTGAGGGACCGCGGTGCTTCTGCCGCGACTGCCTCGCCGACCTCGATTTTGCGGCGAGGCGATGCGGCGCCTGCGGCTCGCCGCGGCTGGTGCGTCATCACGCGCTGCCCTCGCTGACGCTGGCCCACATCGATTGCGACGCCTTCTATGCCACCGTCGAGAAGCGCGATAATCCCGAACTCGCCGACAAGCCGGTCATCATCGGCGGCGGCAAGCGCGGCGTGGTGTCGGCGGCGTGCTACATCTCGCGGACGTTCGGCGTGCGCTCGGCGATGCCGATGTTCAAGGCGCTGGCGTTGTGCCCGCACGCGGCCGTGATCCGGCCCGACATGGCGAAATACGTCCGGGTCGGCCGCGAGGTGCGCCATGCCATGCAGGCGCTGACGCCGCTGGTCGAGCCGCTGTCGATCGACGAGGCCTTTCTCGATCTTGCCGGCACCCAGCGCGTCCATGGCATGATCCCGGCAAAAGTGCTGGCGCGTTTTGCAAGACAGGTCGAGCGCGACATAGGGATCACGGTATCGGTCGGGCTGTCCTGCAACAAATTCCTCGCCAAGATCGCCTCCGACCTCGACAAGCCCAGAGGTTTTGCGGCGCTGGACCAGGACGAGGCGCGCGAATTGCTTGCGGCAAAACCGGTCGGATTCATCTTCGGCGTCGGCCCGGCTACCCAGGAGCGGCTGATACAGCGCGGTTTTCGCACCATCGCCGATCTGCAGCGCGCCGATGAAATCGAGCTGATGAAGCAGTTTTCGGTCGAGGGCCGCAGGTTATGGCGGCTGGCGCGCGGCATCGACGACCGCGCCGTGGTGGCGGATCGCGGCGCCAAGACGATTTCCAGCGAAACCACCTTCGAGACCGACATCCGCGATTTCGCCACGCTGGAAAAGATGCTGTGGCGGCTGTCGGAAAAAGTGTCGTCGCGGCTCAAGGCCGGCGATCTCGCGGGATCGACCATTACGCTAAAACTGAAGACCGCCGATTTCCGGCAGCGCACCCGCTCGCAAACCGTGCATTCGCCGACCCAGCTGGCCGCCAAGATTTTCGCCACCTCGCGCGAAATGCTGGCCAAGGAGATCGATGGCACCGCGTTCCGCCTGATGGGCACGGGCGTCAGCGCGCTTAAGCCGGGCTCTGTGGCCGACGACACCGACATGCTGGACCGCCGCTCGGCGCACGCCGAACGCGCGATGGATGATCTGCGCAAGAAGTTCGGCAGCGCCGCGGTAATCAGGGGCATTGCCTATGACGGGCCGGAGAAGGCGGGATGATCCGTGCCCCGGACCCAGCGCAGCGCGTAGCACTTGCGTAGCGGTGCGCTGCAGGGCCGGGGCCGTAACGAGCGCCGGCGTCTGGCACGGTCCCGGCTCTGCGGAGCGGCATGAAGAAGCCGCACCGCGTCCGGGACACGGCGTCACTTACAAGGCTTCGAGTCCTTGACGTCGAACTTGCCCATCTTCCCAGAGATGACAAAGTCGTTGTAGTCGAGCACCAGCGCCCGCGAGACACCATCTTCGTAGAGTTCGAAAGACATCGCGTAGACCGGCGTCTGCTCGCCGCTATTGGCCTTGGCGTCGCGGTCGTAATAGCTCACGGTCACCGGCCAGCGCGTCAGCGCCTTCATGGTATCGTTTGATGTGGATGGATCGGGCGCCGCAATCTCGCGATCGCCGGAGATCGCCTTGCCGATCACGGAAAGCGTATTGTAGACCTTCTCGCCATTGTCGGAGCCGTCATAGACGCTCAGCTCGAGCACGGTCTTGCCCTCTTTGGCGGCGGCGATGATGCGCTGGATCTGCTCGGTGGGGAACACCGTGCTGCCGTCGAGGGTGAAGGTCTTGGCGACCGGCTGCTTCAGCTTGACCGAGATGCGGTCGCCGGAGCGCTCGGCGACGCCGTCCACGGCGCTGGGATCGCCATTGTTCATGCGGGTATCGATCTTGAAGCGATAGCTTTTGCCGGCGCCATCCTCCCAGCTGGTGGAGCGGAGATCGCTGAGCGTGGTCTTGCCCTCGCCGCTGTCGAGTTCGGAGACCTGGCGGAAGTCCGAGGTATAGCCCTCGCAGGCGCTGCCGGAAAAATTATACAGGATGCGTCCGCGCGCGCTTTCGATCGAGGTGCTGCCGCGGGACTTTACCAAGCTTAGTTCGTACAGCGCCTGATGCGGGAGAAACGGCGCGCCGGCCGCGGCCTGGGCAAGGCCGCCGAGGCCGGGAACCAGGGTAATCGCGAGCGCAGCAACGGGGAAATATGGGCGACCCATGTCGTCTCCTGAAATGCGAATCCGCACAATAATGGCCGCGCTATTGCGCCGCAACTAGGGCCGCCGCCGGGAAATGTACAAATCGGCTGCCGAATTGCCGTATTTTTCGCCGCGGAATGGCGTGACGCCATGGCGACCAAGACCGGATCGGCCTTGCTTGCATGTCGGGGCGCGATGAGCGAAATACAACCGGCCCAACGCGTTAGGTTAAAGAATTCGGGCATGAAATGAATCCTTGGGGAGCACCATGGCAGGAACGATCGAGCAGAAACTGGCGGCGCAGGGCATCACGTTGCACGAGCCGGCGGCCCCCGTGGCGAATTATGTCGGCTTCGTGCGCACCGGCAATCTGCTGTTCGTATCCGGCCAGGTCTGCTTCAACGCGGAAGGCAAGCTGATCGCCAAGGGCAAGCTGGGGGCCGGCGTTACCGTCGAGCAAGGCAATGCCGCGGCGCGCGGCTGCGCCATCAACCTCTTGGCCCAGATCAAGGCCGCGCTCGGCGATCTCGACAAGGTGGTGCGCGTGGTCCGGCTTGGCGGTTTCGTCAATTCGGCGCCGGATTTCCTCGATGGACCGAAGGTGCTGAACGGCGCGTCGGATCTGATGGTTTTGGCGTTCGGCGACAAGGGCCGCCATGCGCGCACCACGGTCGGCGTGGCCTCGCTGCCCGCCGATGCCGCCGTCGAGGTCGAGGCAATTTTCGAGGTCTCCTAGCGGAGTCCGCGGATGCGCGCGCCGGGCTGGCTGACCGCGCGGCCGGTGGCCCATCGCGGCTTGCACGACCGTGCGCGAGGCATCATCGAGAACATGCCCGCGGCGGCTGCCGCCGCGGTTGCGGGAAATTTCGCCATCGAATGCGACATTCAGCTCACCGCCGACGGCGAGGCGATGGTGCATCACGACGACGAACTCGGCCGTCTCACGGAAGGCTCCGGCGCTTTGCTGGGCAAGACATCAGCCGAACTCAAGCGGGTCGCCTTCAAAAATACCCCAGAAAAGATGATGTCGCTCAGCGACCTCTGCGCGCTGGTCGCGGGCCGGGTACCGCTGGTGATCGAGGTGAAAAGCCATTTTGACGGCGACCGCAGACTGGTGAGGCGGATGGCGGAAGTGTTGGCGGCCTATGACGGACCGGCGGTCGGGATGTCGTTCGATCCGGACCAGGTGATGGCGCTGCGCGAGTCGCTGCCGTCAAGGCCGCACGGGATCATTGCCGAACGCGAATATACGGAATCCGACTGGCCGGAGGCGACGCCCGCGCAGCGCCGCGGCATGCTGCATTTGCGCCATGCTTTCCGCACCCGGCCGCATTTCATCGCCTGGTGGGTCGACGAGTTGCCGGCCGCGGCGCCCTGGATTGCGCGCAACATCTTCGGCTGCCCGCTGCTGACCTGGACCGTGCGCACGCCGGAACAGCGCGCCACCGCTGCACGCCATGCGGACCAGATGATTTTCGAAGGGTTCCGCCCGGAAACCTGATTCACCGCCGCACTTGAAGTCGCCTGTGCAATGCACGATCTTTGGGATCGGTCACCATGCGCGATGGCTGATCGCAGGCGTGACCGGTTCCAGTCATCGATGGCATTATCTGAAATATCCCTCGAAGCCGTCTCATCCGTCAGCCAGATCACGGCTGACGAATGGGACGCCTGCGCCAACCCCCGGACCGTCCTCGGCTCCCTCAACGGCCCGGATACGCTTGCTTCATCCGAGATCGCAGGTGATTCGCGCTGTCGTTTAGCAGCCGACTACAACCCTTTTGTTTCGCACGCTTTTTTTGCAGCGCTTGAGGCCTCTGGCTCAGCCTGCGCGCGCACCGGTTGGGGCGCGCGGCATCTATTGGCCCGGATCGACGGCAGCATCGCCGGCATCGTGCCGTGTTACCTGAAATCGCACTCTCGCGGCGAGTACGTGTTCGACCGCGGCTGGGCCGACGCCTATGAGCGCGCCGGCGGCAACTATTATCCCAAACTCCAAGCCTCGGTTCCCTTCACCCCGGCGACCGGACCGCGGCTCCTGATCCGCGATGGCGTCGATGCCGAGCTTATCGGCGGAGCTCTCGCCAGCGGACTGGTGGCGCTATGCGATGCGACCGAGGCCTCCTCGGTTCACGTCACCTTTGCCCGCGAACAGGAATGGAAACTGCTCGCCGAGAACGGATTTCTGCAGCGCACCGACCAGCAATTCCATTGGCATAACCAGGGCTATGCCGGCTTCGAGGATTTCCTTGGCTCGTTGAATTCACGCCACCGCAAGTCGATCCGCCGCGAACGCCGTGAGGCCCTGGCCGCCGGCATCACGATTCATGCGCTGACCGGCACCGACATCACCGAAGAGGCGTGGGACGCCTTCTTCGAGTTCTACATGGAAACCGGCTCGCGAAAATGGGGCCGGCCTTACCTCACGCGCGCCTTCTTCGCGCGGATCGGCGAAACCATGGCCAGGGATGTCCTGCTGGTAATGGCCAAACGCAACGGGCGCTGGATCGCCGGCGCGATCAATTTCATCGGCTCCGACGCGTTGTTCGGACGCAACTGGGGCGCGGTCGAGCACCACCCGTTCCTGCATTTCGAGGTCTGCTACTACCAGGCCATCGATTTTGCGATTAAGCGCGGTCTGAAGCGGGTCGAAGCCGGCGCGCAGGGCGAGCACAAGATCGCACGCGGCTACCTGCCGCAGACCACCTACTCCGCGCATTACATCGCCGATCCCGGCCTGCGCCGCGCGGTGAACGACTATCTCAGGCGTGAGCGGCAATATGTGGCCGAAGCGGTGCGCGAACTGACCGATGCCGGGCCGTTTCGCAAAGGCGTTAACGATCAGGAGCAGCCATGACCGCATACGACACCAATAATATCTTTGCCAAGATCCTGCGCGGCGAGTTCCCCTGCTACAAGGTTTATGAGGACGACCACGTGCTCGCCTTCCTCGACATTTTGCCGCGGACCCCCGGCCATACGCTGGTGATCCCGAAGGCGCCCGCCCGCAATATCCTCGACATTTCGCCCGAGGATTTTGCCCATGTCGCGCGCGCCTCCCGCACCATCGCCCGGGCGGCGATGCAGGCGTTCAATGCCGACGGCATTACCCTGCAGCAGTTCAGCGAAGCCGCCGGCGGCCAGGTGGTGTTTCACCTGCACATGCATGTGATGCCGCGCCACAACGGCATCGCGCTGCTGCCGCCGGCGAGCCGCAAGGAAGATACGAAGGTGCTGGAAGACAACGCGACCAAGCTGATCGCGGCGCTGAAGAGTGGTTAATCACTCCGTCCCGAAATCGCCGGGCTGCGGCGGCGCCAGCGGGGTGAATTCGCAGCGGTCGGGCTTGAGGTCGAGCAGCGGCGTCTCATCCAGGCAATCAAGGCCGCGCACCAAGACGACATTACCTTCGATGCCGACCAGCTTGACGATCGAGGTGCCGATCGGATTCGGCCGCACCGGGGAGCGCAGCGAAAACGTGCCGCGAGTCGATGCGTCGTTCTTCGGGCTTTGCAGCACGAGATCGCGGCGCGACTGATGCAGCCAGTAGATCACTTCCAGGTTCGAGTAGAAATCGACGCCTTTCAGCGCCGGCACCCACGGCTCGAAAATTTCCAGCCGGCACACCGGGCCGTCGTGACGCCCCTGCCGCGGCGTCATCAGCCGCGAGGTCCAGGGCGTGCGGATGCGGCCGATGAACACCAGATCGGCGTCGCGCGCGCTCGGCGGATCGACCGCGGTTTCGCCTTCCCGAATTTCACTTTCACGGACCATGCTCAATCCAGGGTTATGTTCTGCGCTGCGATGACCTTCGACCATCGGGCCCGGTCGGCGTCAATAAATTCCGCGATCGCAGCAGGGCTGCGCGGACGGAACACCGGAAAGCCGATCTTTTCCAGCGAGGCGCGAAACCCGTCGTCGTTCAGGGCGCGATCGAGGCTTGCGCCGATCTTCTGCGCGATATCTTCCGGCAGCCTTGCAGGCGCTGCGATGCCGTACCAGACGCTGACGCTATAATCCGGATAGCCGCTCTCGGCGATGGTGGGCACCTCAGGAAGATCTGGACTTCGCTCCGGCGAGCTGACGCCAAGCGGCCTCAATAACCCCGACTTAACCGGCGGCAGCGCGGTGCTCAACGAGTCGAACATCACCTGAATATTACCGGAAAGCAGGTCGGTCAGCGCTGGCCCGGCACCTTTGTAGGGAACGTGAGTCATCTCAATGCCTGCCATCTGCTTGAACATTTCGCCTGCGAGGTGAATGGTGCCGCCCGTTCCAGCCGAGCCGAAATTGAGCTTGCCGGGATTTTGTTTGGCATAGGCGACGAATTCCGCCACCGTCTTCGCCGGCACCGAGGGATGGATTTCCATCACCACCGGCAAATCGGTGACCAGCGCCAGCATCCGGAAATCCTTCACCGGATCGTAGAGCAGTTTCTTGTAGAGCATCGGATTGAGCACGATAATCGAGGCCGCCGCGACGAACAGCGTGTAACCGTCGGGCTCGGCACGCGCGACGGCTTCAGCGCCGATCGCGCCCTGCGCGCCGGCTTTGTTCTCGACGATCGTCGTCTGCTTGAGATCGCGGCCTAGAAAATCAGCCACCAGCCGGCCGAGCACGTCGGTCGGACCGCCCGCGGCATAGGGAACGACCAGCTTGATCGGGCGCACCGGATAGTCGGCGGCGCATGCATTCGTAGCCACCAGCGTGGCGGCGATTGCCAGGCATGCGATCGCAGCGGATCGTGCGTTCGCCATTTTCGCTCCCCCAATCAGCCGAGCCACCATTTGCCGGCGAGCATAACAATCTCACCGCAGACCACGCCAGCGAAGATCGATCTGCGCGTCACAATAAAAACCGCGAGTCCGGCCGCCACCGCGCCGTAACGCAAAAGCCCCGGAACGCTCGCCAACGCACCCGGCGGAAACACCAGGATCTGCGCGATCACGCCGGCGAGAATGGCGGTTGCGACCGCGCGCACCCAGACCAGAAGTTCGGAGCCCTCATCGATCCCGCTGCCGAGCCACAGCCCGAGCATCCGCCAGACTTCATTTGGCAGAAAGCCTGCGAGTACCAGCACGGTCAAAGCCTGTCCGTCGCCGATGAAATCGCTCATGCGCGCTCCCTTAACCGGTGCACGCCGTAAGCGATGGTGCCTGCCGACACGCCGCTGATCAGGATATCGACGCCGGTGTGCAGCATCGACACCAAAGGAAACAGCGCCAGCCCCAATGCCAGTGCTGCGACGTCGGCGAGTTGCCGGCAATTTCGCGCGGTCGAGAGCAGAAACGCCAGCGGCGTCAGCAGCAGAATCGCCGCGCCGAACAGTTGCGGCAGGTTGGCCGCGAGGCCGTAACCGATGGTGGTTGCCGCGAGACAGACCGACATCAGGCCGACGCCGAGCCCGTTGGTGAAGGCGACGCGCCGCTGGCGCGGCACCTTCGGCAGCAGGCGAAAGCACTCGACCCACATGGTGATCGCAATGAAGTGCACGGTGAAGATCAGGTGCCGCCGTTTGGTCCGCGGCGTGCGCATCATCGGCAACACCGACACCACCATCGGAAACAACCTGATCGCACTGACCGTTACTGCGATCGCGGCCTGCACCACCGTGGCGCCGGAGCCCAATGTGGAGATCAGGATGATTTGCGCAGGACCCGCCCACACCAGCGCCGTGCTCGCCAGCGCCCAGCCCAGGCTGAAATGCGTGTCATGCGCGAGCGCGCCGATGCCGAGATAGGTCGCGAACAGCACCAGCGTCAGAACCGTCGACGTAACCGAGCGCAGTCCCCACGCGAACGCGCGTGCGGAGCTTTGCCAACGGGCGGAATCGAGAGCGGGAAGCGGCACGGGTATCCAGGACACGTGAGTCGTGGCAGGCATAACGCTGGCGAAACGGTCCGGCGTCAAGCAAGCCGCGGCTCACAGCAGCCCTGCGACTACGGTCAGCCCCGCACATTCATGTTTCGCAGCACGAAACAGGCGCCGCCGGCGCGGCGAATACGGTTGCAGAGATCGTCGGCGGCGACACGCGTGTCGGTGCCAATCCGCACCTGATAGAACGTGCGGATGCCGCGGCTTCGCCATGTCGTGCCGAGCAGGCTGGGATCCTGGTCGCCGATCACGGCGCTGAGGCGTTTCATGGCGCGGGCATACGTGGCAAGGGCCCGATTGCGATCGAACCCGGCGGCGAGCTGGACGCCCCATGCGCGCGCAGCAGCGAGGTTGATGTGCTGTTCGAGTTCGGCGACGAACGGATTGGGCGCGCGCTTCAGCAACGCCATCAGCTCCCGGCAACTGGACGCTGGTGCGCGGTCCGGAGGCTTACCGCTTTTGCCCGCCGCGGCCCAGTCATCGATCGTGGTACCGGTGATGGCGACGACATAGTTGCGGGTCTCCTGCGGCATAGTGCCGGTGCCGGCGAGCCATTCCTGCACCCGGCGCGGTCCCGCATTGTAGGCCGCAGCGGCAAGACCGAGATTGCCGAACTGGCCGCGCAACTCGCTCAAGAATTCCGCCGATTTCGGCAGCGCCTGTACGGGATCGAAGGGATCGAGCAGCCGCCGTTCGCTGGCGGTGCCCGGCATGAATTGCGCAATGCCCTGCGCGCGCTGGCCGCGGCGGGTCATGGGACCTACGGCATCGGATTGAAACCGGCTTTCCTGCCAGATCACGCGCGCGAAAAATTCCAGCGGCAGGTCCTGTGCCCTCGCCGCGGATTCGATCATCAGGCACATCGCCTCGCGGGTGTCGGTCTCGCGCGCGATGTCCGCGGGCTTTTTTGCATCGCCCTTGGTTTCGTCCCTGACGGTGGCGAGTTCCTCGACGCTCGGCTTTACAAACCCGCTGGCGGCAGGCGACGCATCTTCCGCGATTGCCCGGGCGCATGGCGACCAAAGCAGCGTGATGCAAAGCAAACGCAGACCGATGATTGTTCGCAGCGGCATATCAGCTTCCTGCAGGCCGTGCTTGACACACGGAACTGACCAGCTAGCTATTTGAGAATGATGGCGCGCATGTGGGAGCGCAAGATATGACCGCACCTTCGGATCAACTGCTCGGTTTCGCGCCTGATGAAGATGCGCCAATTCCCTACATGGCGCGCACGCGCGACTATTATCAGGCGATCGGCTATGAGACGCCCTACCGCTGGGCGCATTACGTCGATGCGCCGTTCCAGCCGCTGCGCAAGCCCCTTGGCCACTCCCGCGTCGCCATCGTTACCACCGCGGCCCGGTTCGACCCCACCAAGGGCGATCAGGGCCCCGGCGCGAAATATAATGGCGGCGCCAAATTCTATTCGGTCTATGACGGCGATACCTCGAAGCCGCACGACCTGCGGATTTCCCACATCGCCTATGACCGCGTCCACACCTCGGCCGACGACAACGGCACCTGGTTTCCGCTGCCGCAGTTGAAGCGGCTCGCGGAGGAAGGGCGGATCGGCAACGTCGCGCCGCGCTTCTTCGGCGCGCCGACCAATCGCAGCCACCGCGCCACCATCGAAACCGACGCGCCGGAGCTTCTGGCGCGCTGCCGCGCCGACGGCGTCGATGCCGCGGTGCTGGTGCCGAACTGCCCGGTGTGCCACCAGACCATCAGCCTGGTCGCGCGGCATCTGGAGGATGGCGGCATCTCCACCGTGGTGATGGGCTGCGCCAAGGATATCGTCGAGCACGCCGGCGTGCCGCGCTTTCTGTTCAGCGATTTTCCGCTGGGCAATTCAGCGGGCAAACCGCACGATCCGGAATCGCAGGCGTTCACGCTGGAGCTGGCATTGCGCGTGCTGGAGTCCGCGCCGGGTCCGCAGACCACGGTGCAGTCACCGCTGCGCTGGAGCGCGGACGCCTCCTGGAAGCGCGATTACAACAACATCGCGCAGATGAGCCCTGAGGAGCTGACACGACGGCGGCGCGAGTTCGACGCCCAGAAGGAGATCGCGCGCGGCATCCGCGAGAGCGCGGCTTAGAGGCGCCTGCACCACCGGATAGTCGGAAATCCGCAGCGTCGCCCAAGTAATCGATTTACGTTAACGCTGCATATTCCCGGGCGACAGACTTCCGCGCCACGCAAAGCGGCATAGTGTGGTCCTTCATTGCGGAGCATATCAGATGCTGGATCGGCGCCAAAGCGTGCGGGATAGAGTAATCTACGGAGGCGTTGCCGAGATCAACGAGCGCGGCTCGACGATGGATTGCGTCGTGCGCAATATTTCCGAAGGCGGCGCCTGCATCGAGCTCGACCAGACCGCGAAACTTCCGGACGAAATGCGTCTGACCATTGCCCGAAAAGGCCGTTCGTTCCTCGCCAGGATGATCTGGCGTCAGGCCGACAGGGTCGGTCTCGCATTCCGGAGCATGATGGCATCGGACGTTGCGGCACCCACCGATTTCGATGAGCGGCTGCGCTGCAGCGAACAGAAAAAGCGCCAGCTGCAGCGCCGCATCAAGGAGCTGTTGGGCGAAGGCTGAGCAGTCTCGATTAGCGACACGCACAAAAAAACGGCCGGCAATTGCTGCCGGCCGTTTGTTCTCAATCAATCCGCGCTCACACCTTGACCAGCGGCCCTCGCGTGGCCGGGCCTTTCGACCCTCCGCTGGGACCACCCGGCTTCGGCTTGCGCGGCGGCGTCCGCTTGCGCGCGCCCGGCAGTTTCTCCGGCTTCGGCGTAACCGGCCCTTCGAGGTACTCGAAGCCGATCTTTTCCAGATCCACGCCCGCGACCGCCTCGTCCTTGACCAGCACGACGCGGACATGACCGCCGCCCTTCAGCTTGCCGAACAGAACTTCGTCCGCCAGCGGCTTCTTGATGTGCTCCTGGATCACGCGGGCCATCGGCCGCGCGCCCATCTGCTCGTCATAACCATGCTGAATGAGCCAGGCTTTCGCGGGCTCCGACAATTCGATGGTGACGTCGCGGTCCGCCAGTTGGGCTTCGAGCTGCAGCACGAACTTCTCCACCACCATGCCGATCACGTCGGCGTTGAGATGCGCGAACGAGATGATCGCGTCGAGCCGGTTGCGGAATTCAGGTGCAAACTGCCGGTTGATGGCCTCGTGATCGTCGCCCTCCCGCTTGTTGCGGGTGAAGCCGAACGCCTGCCGCGCCAGATCGGCGGCGCCCGCATTGGTCGTCATGATCAGAATCACGTTACGGAAATTGACCGGCTTGCCGTTGTGATCGGTCAGCTTGCCGTGATCCATGATCTGCAGCAGCACGTTGTAGAGATCCGGATGCGCTTTCTCGATTTCGTCCAGCAGCACCACACAATGCGGATGCTGATCGACGCCATCGGTGAGCAGACCGCCCTGATCGAAGCCTACATAACCCGGAGGCGCGCCGATCAGCCGCGACACGGTGTGGCGCTCCATATATTCCGACATGTCGAACCGGATCAGTTCGACGCCGAGCAATTCCGCCAGTTGCTTGGCCACTTCGGTCTTGCCGACCCCGGTCGGGCCCGAAAACAGATAGGAGCCGATCGGCTTCTCCGGTTCGCGTAAGCCCGCGCGCGCCAGCTTGATGGAAGCCGCCAGCGCGTCGATCGCCTTGTCCTGGCCGAACACCACGCGCTTTAGCGTCTGCTCGAGATGCTTCAGCACTTCGGCATCGTCCTTGGACACGCTCTTTGGTGGAATCCGCGCCATGGTCGCGATGGTGGTCTCGATCTCCTTGATGCCGATGGTCTTCTTGCGCTTGTTCTCGGCAACCAGCATCTGCGCCGCGCCCAATTCGTCGATCACGTCGATCGCCTTGTCCGGCAGCTTGCGGTCATGGATATAGCGCGATGACAGTTGAACCGCGGCCTCGATGGCCTCGTTGGTGTATTTCAGCCGGTGATAGTCCTCGAAATACGGTTTCAGACCTTTCAGGATCGCGATGGCGTCCTCGACCGTCGGCTCGTTGATGTCGATCTTCTGGAACCGGCGCACCAGCGCGCGATCCTTTTCGAAATGCTGCCGGTATTCCTTGTAGGTGGTCGAGCCCATGCAGCGGATCGTGCCCGACGCCAGCGCCGGCTTGAGCAGATTCGAGGCATCCATCGCACCGCCGGAGGTGGCGCCGGCGCCGATCACGGTGTGGATCTCATCGATAAACAGAATCGCGTTGGGATGGGCTTCGAGTTCCTTGAGCACCTGCTTCAGCCGCTCCTCGAAGTCGCCGCGATAGCGCGTGCCCGCCAACAACGTGCCCATGTCGAGCGAGAACACGGTCGCGGCCGCCAGCACCTCCGGCACCTCGCTGTCGACGATGCGCTTGGCGAGGCCTTCTGCGATCGCGGTCTTGCCGACGCCGGCTTCGCCCACGAACAGCGGATTATTCTTCTGCCGCCGGCACAGCACCTGGATGGCACGGTTGATCTCGGCGTTTCGTCCGATCACCGGATCGATTTTGCCGTCCCGCGCCTTCTTGTTGAGGTTGACGCAGTAGGTATCGAGCGCGTCGCCTTTCTTCTTGGAATCTTCGCCGTTCTTCGATTCGGTCTCTTCATCGACGCCGCGCACCGGCCGCGCCTCGGAGACGCCGGGCCGCTTGGCGATGCCGTGGCTGATGTAGTTGACCGCGTCGTAGCGCGTCATGTCCTGCTCCTGCAGGAAATAGGCGGCGTGGCTCTCGCGCTCGGCGAAGATCGCGATCAGGACGTTGGCGCCGGTCACTTCCTCGCGGCCGGACGACTGGACGTGAATCACCGCGCGCTGGATCACGCGCTGGAAGCCCGCGGTCGGCTTGGCGTCATCGGCGCCATCGGTCACCAGGTTTTCGAATTCGGTTTCGAGATAATTGACCAGGCTGGTGCGCAGCTTGTCGAGATCGACGCTGCAGGCCCGCATCACCGCCGCCGCGTCCGAATCATCGATCAGCGACAGCAAGAGGTGTTCGAGCGTCGCATACTGATGATGACGCTCGTTTGCGATCGCGAGCGCGCGGTGCAGGGATTGTTCAAGGCTTTGGGAAAAAGTCGGCATTCGCGTCCTCTGTGGCCCCCGCCATCATGATCGCCGTTGCCGCGTCAGGCAACAACAACCTTTGTCATATAGCTACGTCATATAGTTACGCTCGATCATGGCGAAAGACCGGTTCCGTTGCCTGCATATTCCGGTAAATTCGATGCAAGACCCGTTCCCGTTTCGGGCGATTCCAACGCCAGGCTACTTCTTTTCCATCACGCATTGCAAAGGGTGCTGATGCTTCCGGGCGAAGTCCATCACCTGCGTCACCTTGGTCTCGGCGATCTCATAGGTAAAAACGCCACACTCCCCGATTCCGTGATGATGAACATGCAGCATGATCTTGGTGGCGGCTTCAACGTCCTTCTGGAAAAACTTCTCCAGAACGTGAACGACAAACTCCATCGGGGTGTAGTCGTCGTTCAATATCAGGACGCGGTAGAGATTCGGGCGCTTCGTCTTCGGTTTGACTTTGGTGATGACGGATGTGGCGGGGCCGCCGGGCCCACTGGGACGGCCTTCGTCATTGCCCATTCGGGGAACAGAGGCGACGCGTTCTGACGCCGCGGACCGGTCGATGGTTGAAAACGGCTTTAGCATGGCTCAGGTATTCGAAATCTCCACGGGAAAACCGGACAGCGGCCAGCCGATGGTCCCGATTGGAGCCACCGCCAGGTTTTTCGGCAAGCTTCCCAGATCGCCGCTCCCGGCCGGCGCCGACCCATTTGCTGGATCGATAGCAAGAATATGGGACTGCATTCGGCCTGCCGCAAGCGCGCAAATATTCCTCGGAGCTGCCTCGCGTGGCGCCTGATTCCCGGCGCCGCCGCGCCCCCAAGGTTAATCGATCCTGTCCGGCTTGACAAAATGCGCACCTCCGCCGTTTAGCGTCTGTTGACAATGGCAACAGTCGATCCAGCCGAACGCGAACTTATGCAGCTATTTACCGGTTTTCTCAGGGCGGCTTTACCACCTGTTTAGTCATGGCGGCCGAAATGGGCGGTAGAAACCCCATTTTTTGGTGACAGTCATGTTCAGTGCATCACTTCGCAATCAGCTTCGCGGCGCGGCCACCCGGTTCATCCGTGCTGACGAGGGCAATATCGCGGTGATCTTCGCCATCGCGCTTGTGCCGATCATCGGCTTCGTAGGTGCCGCAATCGATTATACCCGCGCCAACAGCGCGCGTTCCTCCATGCAGGCGGCGCTCGACACCACGGCATTGATGCTTTCGAAGGACCTCTCCGAAGGCACCATCACGACGTCGCAGATTTCCGCGAAAGCCTCGTCTTATTTCAACGCGCTCTACACCAACACCGATGCCAAATCGGTCGCGGTCACCGCGACCTATACCGCCAACAGTTCCATGGGCTCCACCATCCAGGTCAACGGATCGGGGGCGGTGACCACCGACTTCATGAAGGTCGCGGGCTTCCCCAACATCAATTTCAATACCAGTTCGACGGCCGCCTGGGGAAACGTGCGGATGCGCGTCGCGATGGCGCTCGACAATACGGGATCGATGGCCGACGACGGCAAGATGCCGGCGATGCAAGCCGCCGCGAAAGCCCTGATCGATCAGTTGAGCGCGCTCGCCAAGAATCCCGGCGATGTCTACATCTCGATCATTCCGTTCGCCAAGGACGTCAATGTCGGCTCCAGCAACTATAACCAGAGCTGGGTCGACTTCACCGATTGGGACGCCGCGAACGGAAGCACCGTTTGCACCAAATACAAGAAAGACGGCAGCTGCAAGACCTCCAGCTGGGTGCCCGACAATCACAACACCTGGAACGGCTGCGTCTGGGATCGCGATCAGGATTATGACACCAAGAACACCGCCCCCGTTGCAGGAAACTCGCCCACACTGTTCCCGGCCGAACAATGGAGTTCCTGTCCGGTGCCGTTGATGGCTTTGTCCTATGACTGGACCGCGCTCAAGAACCTGATCACCAGCATGACGCCGAACGGCAACACCAACCAAGGGATCGGAATGGCGTGGGCCTGGCAATCATTGGCGCAGACCGCACCGCTGAATGCACCGGCGAAGGATTCGAACTATACCTATAAGGACGCGATCATCCTGCTCTCCGACGGTTTGAACACGCAAAACCGCTGGTACACCAACGCCTCCCAGAT
The DNA here is from genome assembly GCA_963784755.1 of uncultured Alphaproteobacteria bacterium. Lineage (GTDB taxonomy): Bacteria > Pseudomonadota > Alphaproteobacteria > Rhizobiales > Xanthobacteraceae > Bradyrhizobium. The sequence goes on from CAWASS010000001.1 coordinate 56,633, forward strand.
TGACGCACGCCAGAAGATCCTGTGCGACAACGCCAAAGCCGCCGGCACGACGATCTACACGGTCCAGGTCAACACCAGCAAACCGGCGGATCCGACGTTCGGACGTGTTGCTCTACTGTGCGAGCGGTGCTTCGAACTTCTACACGGTCACGTCAGCGAGCCAGACCCTCTCGGTGTTCAACTCGATCGGGACCTCGCTTTCGAAACTGCGCGTCGCGAGATAGCCCGCCAGACTACGAATCAAAAAAGCCCGGCCGCATTGGCCGGGCTTTTTATTTTCGGAAGCAGTTTTGAAAATCAGTGCGCCGCGACCGGGCTTAACTTCGCGACCAGACCTTCGAACGGCTTGTAGGTCTGCTTGGCGAGATCGGCATAGAGCGCCGCGATCTTCTGCGACTCCGCCACGAACGTCTCGTAGGCCGATTTCGCGTATTCGGTCTGCACTTCGATCGCCTTGTCCAGCGACTTCACGCCGGCCAGCTTCTCGACGAACGACTTGCCGTCTTCGAACGACTTCTTGGTGTAGTCGCCATAGGCGGTCGCGATCGCCTGGAGGCCGTTCTGAAGGGTGTTCACCGACGCAACGGCGGTTTCGAAATGCTCTTTTCCGTACTGCTGAATGTCTTCGACTTTAACCACGATGGAGTCCTTTCCCAGACTGATATGTACTGATCTGCCGGGAGGTCCCGGCTCCCTGACCACAATGGCTATATAGTGCACCGCACAATATCTTGCAAGGAAAATTTTGTGCATTGCACAAATCCGAATTGCTACAAGGGCAATAGGGTCCTGCAAGGGTTGCTTAACCCTTTGGAAACTCAGGCCACCTACTTTGATTCTCTGCGCTGTTCATGGTCCGGTCAGAAAGCCGAAAAATCACGTGAGCCCAGCATCTTAGCCAGAATGGCCGAGCTATCCGCCATCCCTGCCGAGAGGCCTGTTCGCCGTGATCTCTTTCAGCCCGGAGTAAATCGCTGGCCGATGGGCATAATTTAGCCTCACGAACCGGTGATCTAGAGTGGAAATGGGACGGGGAAGTTCATGCTTCGCACAACCTCAACACGCGCCCTTCGGGTTTGCGTTCTCGGGCTGGCAACAATCACCACCGCCGTCATCTTCACCAACGACACCGCCGATGCGCGCCGTTACAGGCATCGGCATCATGCCCGCAACTATGAATCGCAGTCGAGCTACAGCCCGGCATTCGCCTCGATCATCGTAGACGGCAATTCCGGCGCGACCCTTGCCGCCAACAATCCCGACGCTTCGCGTCATCCCGCCTCCCTCACCAAGATCATGACGCTCTATCTGCTGTTCGAGCGTCTCGACGCCAACAAGATCAAGCTCGACACCGAAATGGAGGTTTCCGAGCACGCTTCCGAACAGGCGCCGACCAAGCTTGGCCTGCGCCCGGGCCAGACCATCAAGGTCGAAGACGCCATCAAGGGACTGGTAACGCGCTCGGCCAACGATGCTGCGGTCGTGATCGCCGAAGCCATCGCCGGCGATGAAGACGATTTCGCCAAGCTCATGACCCGCAAGGCGCGCGCACTCGGCATGACCCGGACGGTCTATCGCAATGCCTCGGGACTTCCCGACGATGCCCAGGTCACTACCGCGCGCGATCAGTCGACCCTCGGCCGCGCCATTCAGGACCGTTTCCCGCGCTATTACCGCTACTTCTCGACCAGCGCGTTCAACTATCACGGCCACTCGATCCGCAACCATAACAAGCTGCTGGGCAGCGTCGAAGGCGTGGATGGCATCAAGACCGGCTATACCCGCGCCTCCGGCTTCAACCTCGTGACCTCGATGCGCCGCGGCAACCGCCATCTCGTCGGCGTTGTCTTGGGCGGCCGCAGCGGCGGCTCCCGCGACGCCATCATGCGCAATCTGCTCGCGGAAAACCTCGAAAAGGCCGCAAGCAAGCGCACCGTGGCGGCAATCACCGAACGCAGCCCGTCGGACGCCAATGCCGAGGTCGCGGAAGACCAGGCCCAGTCGCGGCCGACCCAGATGGTGCAGATGCAGGGCGCCGTACAGGTGGCGTCGGCAGCGCCGGAGGAAGCGGCGCCGATGCGCGCAGCTCCGCCCGTTACAAAGCCCTCCGTTATTGCCAACGCTGCGGCAGCGCTGCCGCCGGCACAGGCGAAACCGGAGCCCGCTCCGCTCACCAGCGGCGTGATCCAGACGCAGCCGATCTCCGCCATCCCCGGCTCGTCCGAGCCGATGAAGCCGGTTCGGGTCAAAACGGTCCAGGTCAAGGCCGGACAGATGAAGTTGGCATCGGCCGGCCCGATCCAGCCGGCCCCGCCGGTCACCAATGCCATACCGCCGACGCGCACCGAAGTGCCGGAGACGTTGGGTTCGGTGGTGGCCAAGGCAGAGCTGAACAAGGCCGAGATGCCGCCGCAGCCGGCGAACCACGGCACCGGCCACGGCGTCCTCGGCGTATTGCCGGCATCGAGCGTATCCTCGTCGCAGGCAATGGCCTCCGTTGACACCTCTTCCCGCGCCCAGCCGCAGGCCATTCAGCAGAACGGCGCCATCAAGCCGGTTGCCGCCCGTACCGGATGGATTATCCAGGTCGGCGCGCTGGAGACCGAGGGCGAAGCACGGCAGCGCCTGGAAGCCGCGCGCGCTCAGGCTCGCGGCATGCTTGGCAAGGCCGATCCGTTCACCGAGCCGGTGGTCGCCAAGGGCGAACGGAAGCTGTTCCGTGCCCGCTTCGCCGGCCTCGACCGCGATCAGGCCGAAGCGGTCTGCCGGACGCTGAAACGCTCCGACATGTCCTGCATCACGGTCAGGAACTGATCGGCAAATTGCCCGAGAGCGTCTTTTCCTGAATTGGCCGGGGCTTTGCTCCGGCCATTCGCGTTTTCCCCCGCGCACAATTCGGCGGGCCGAAAACCTCTCGTCAAGGATTAGCCGGTACAAATAAGTAACCAAGATCGATCACGCCGGACAACGGCGGGCGGGGCCTCAATCGGAGCAAGGTGGAAGCAAACTCGCGGTTTGTAGCGTTGGTAGCGTGCCGGAGTTAGCTGCGATGAGTGCGAAGCAAAGTGTCCTTGGCCTCGTTTACACGGGCGGCCAGATACGTCGTCCCCCCCTGGTCGGGATGCAGTTTCTTCATCAGGGTGCGATGCGCGCGCCTGATTTCGTCGCTCCCCGCCCCCGGCTGCAGGCCAAGGATCTGATAGGCCTCCTCGTCCGTCATTTTGCCGCTCGGCGGCGAGCGGCTCTGCCCGCGTGCCGTATTTCCCTGCGCGTCCTCACGCCAGGCGGGAAACCTGCGGTCCAGATAGCTTTCAAGTAACGAGACGCTCTCGGCGTCAAAGCCGGTCATCATCGCCGCCAGCTGCGCCAGATCGAATTCGTCGAGCGAACGGCCGGCGCAGGGCCCGGCCACGATCCGCCCGGTGAGTTCGCCGCTGTCGTGATCGAGCGTCATGTCGAGAAACTGCGAGCGGACCTGCGACGCCTGCCCCGGCGAGCGCGCGGCGCGGGAGCCGAACAATCCGCCGATGGTGCTGAAACCCGAAGCCCCGAACGGTGACCAGCCGAGCAGTCCGGCGCCGAAGATGCCAAGCGGGATCGCTACCGCGAGTTCGCCTTTGACACCCGTAAACGCCGCCACCGCCAGCGCCACCACGCCGCCGCCGATCTTGATTGCGCGTGCGAGCGCGACCGGATTGGCCGCACGAAACATCTGCAGCAGCGCGTAGAGAAGAATAACGGCGACGGCGCCGGCGATCAGTGTAGGCATGGACAATAGATAGTATGTTGACGGCTTCCGGGAAAGCGGACGATCACCGCATCTGCCCGAGTAATCGCGCAGCGCCGTCACCGGTCTTGGCCAGCCGCAACAGCGCGGCGCGTCCACCGGCGGCGTAGGCCGCCGCCGCCCGCAGCAGCTCGCGCAATTGCGCCGCAGCACCTGGATCGAACCGGCACCAGGCCCCGCCGGTCAGCCGCGCGATCTCCCGAAACGCCGATTCGGCGACGCCATCGTGGCCTTCCTGGAACATGAATACGGGCACCTTGAGCAGCCCCAGTTCACCGGCCTTGGCGCAGAGATCGTCGATCGGCTCTTCCATGGCATCGCCGACGAACACCACCGCGCGGACTCCCGAAGCGACCGCCTCGCGCCGCGCCTCGGAGAGCACCTTGCCGATCTGGGTGTTGCCGCCCTGGCATGCGATACCGCTCATCAACTTGGCAAGATGCGCGCTGTCGGAAATCCAGCTGCTGGCGCGGCATTCGTTGAGACCGCGATAATAGACGAGGCGAATATCGAGGCTGCCGATCGCAGCCGCCTCGCGAAACATGTCCGCCTGCAGCGCGCAGGCCATGTCCCAAGTGGGCTGGCGGCTCATGGTGGCGTCGAGCGCGAATACCAGCCGGCCTTTCGCTCCGGGCGCGTGAGGCGACATCGCGCGCGCCTTGGCAACAAAGGCGGCGATGTCTTCCGCGGCTGACGGCTTGGTTTCCGGCAGTAAACCGGTCTTGCCGGGCTGCGCTGCGGAAACGTCGCCGGACGGTTTGGGCTTGGTCGGTTCGCGGGACATGATGGCTCGCAAAATAGGCGCAAGCTCTATGTGGCGCTCGATAGCGAGCGGGTCAATGTGCCGAATTCGATCCTGGAATGATCGTTAGCGGAATCGCGGGTCGCTAGTTGGGTATCGGTTTGTACATCGCAACCGGGCCCGGCGCATCGGTCAGGACATCCGGCGTTTTCGTCGGCACCGGTGCAAGCTTGCTGTTGTCGGTATCGTCCAGGAACTTGTCGAGCATGCCCTGGATGGTGGACTTGGCATTGTCCGGACCGGTGTCGCGCATGTCATTATGCTGGAAGCCAGTGTTGACCACGGTGATGCCCGACTTCTCGCAGACGTCGTCATTGGGCACCACGCCAGGGTCAGGCTTGAACTGCGTATCCTTCGAGCGGAACGAGAGGATCTTGAATTTACCGTCGGTCAGGAACGGCACGCGCAGATTATCCAGCGTCACAACCTTCTTGATCTCGTCGGGATATTCCTTGGCGAAGTACATCGAGATGTCGCCACCCATCGAATGTCCCACCATGGTCACCTTGGCGTAGTCGGCATTGGGCTGCACCTTCTTCATTTCCCCAATGGCAAAATGGATGTTGGCTACGCCGCGCTCAATTTGCGGCAGACGGCCGGCATAGAGCTCACCGACCTTGGTCACCATCGGAGGATCGGTCGGCAGATCGTGCTGAGGGCTGATCGAGAGGTAGCCACGCGCCGCGAAGGCGTTCGCGAGAAACGAGTAATCCGTATTTTTAACGGTATTGCCGTGATTGAGAATTGCAACCGGCAACTTGATCATGCCGGCGTTGGCCTGCATCTCCTTGTCACGGCGCACGGCGATATCGACCGCGACCGGGCGATTATCGCGCGCGGCGTCATAGAACGTCAGCGTCTCATGCCGAATCGCCCATTTGCTCGCGGTGAAATATCCAACCACGAACAAGGCGCAAACCGACAGCAGGATTAGGATTCCACGCTTCATGTTCGTCCCAGTACACGCCTCGAAGATCGATAACACTTCTGCGTTCAAGACTCTGCGGTCTTTCGGATAATATAGGTCACAGCGACGTGACACAAAGGTCAAAAATTGTGAATTCGCCGCAACATTTTTGTGCAGTGCACACTGACATTAGGCAGCAACGAGGCATTGTTCCGCCTCGAAGATTAGGCGCAACCCATCAAAGTCGGGTTCACTTGATGGATAAAGACCCAGTTAAAACCAAGGGCGGAGCGAAATGTTCCTCAGAAATTGCCCCTGGAAACGACCTCTGAGGCGCTTTTTCCGGCTTTAGGCCGCGCGAATGGAGGCCAGGAAGCTGTCGACCTCGAGCTTGAGCTGGCTGGCCTGGCTCGACAATGACTGTGCCGACGACAGCACCTGTCCCGACGCCGAGCCGGTATCCGCCGCGCCCTGATGTACGTCGGCGATGGCGCTGCCGACCTGCGCCGCGCCGCTGGAGGCCATCTGCACATTGCGGGCGATCTCGCGGGTGGCCGCGCTTTGCTCTTCCACGGCCGCGGCGATGATCCCGGAAACCTCGGAGATCCGCAGGATCACCGTGCCGATCTGCTTGATCGCCTCGACCAATTCCCCGGTCGCCGACTGCATGCCGGAAATCTGGATGTCGATCTCTTCGGTCGCCTTCGCGGTCTGCGCCGCCAGCGCCTTCACCTCCTGCGCGACGACGGCAAAGCCGCGGCCGGCGTCGCCCGCCCTCGCAGCCTCGATGGTCGCGTTCAGCGCCAGCAGATTGGTCTGCTCGGCGATGCCGGTAATCAGTTTGACAACGTCACCGATCCGGCCCGCCGCCTGCGACAACGCGGCGATACGGGCGTCGGTGGTCTTCGCATGTTTGACGGCGGATTGCGCGATGGTGCTGGATTCCAGCGCTTGCCGGCCGATCTCCCCGACCGACGAGGTCATCTGTTCGATCGCCGCGGCCACCGAACGAATATTGCCGGACGCTTCGGTTGAGGCGCCCGACACCACGCCGGACAATTCGAGCGTCGTCTCCGCGGTCCTGGTCAACGTCGAGGCGGCGGCCTCCAGTTCGGTCGCCTCGGAGGAAAGCTTGTCGACGATCGAACCAACGGCGTCCTGGAAGCCGGATGCCAGCCGCAGCCGTTCTTCCCTGCGCTGGAGCGACTGAGCCCGCTGCTGTGCAAGCTGCTCGGCGCGCAATCGCTCGGTCTCGATCATGTTATCCTTGAAAATGCGGGCTGCGCCGGCCATTTCACCGATCTCGTCGCGGCGATGAAGCCCCGGTAGCGCAACATTGAAGTCGCCGCCCGCGAGCTTGGTCAGCGCGGACGTCATCGCCGAAATCGGCTGCGAAATCGCCCGGCTCAGTAGCAATGACAACACGCACATCATAAGCGCCGCCAACGCCAGCGCGCCGGCCATCCGCATTTTCATGGCGTCGCGCAGCGCCATTTCCGAAGCGTCCGCCGTGCCGGCGAGCCGGTCGATCGTCGTCAGGGCGTCGGCGACCAGCGGCTCGAATCCGCTGAAGGTCTTCATGATATCGGCCTCGGCCCGCGCCACGTCCTGCGCGCCGCCGACCCAATCGGCGAAGTCGCGACTATATCGATCGAGGTTCAGCGAAAGTTTTTCCTGCACGTCGTACGGCAAATCCATTTCCGTCAGCACGAGGCTGAAGGCGATCACCGCTTTCTTGAATTCGGCCGCATATTTTTCGTCGCGCCACAACATGAAATCCTTTTCGTGGCGGCGCATGGTCAGCAGACGGCTGGTCAGCCTGGGATCGTTGATCTCGTTGACCTCGGCCTCGACGTTGTCGACGGCCTTGCGTAACGATGCGGTGAGCCCCATCGTCTCGTTAAGGCCGATCTTGGTTTGAACCATCGCCAGCACGGCAAAATCATTGCCGTAACTCTCGAAGCCGTCGTGAATGTCGCCGATCTTCTCCGACAGATCGGCGTAGCCGGCGGCCTTGACCATCGTCTTGAGTTCGTCGAAATCGCGGCCGATCGTACCCGACAATTGCGCGTGGTGCTTTACATAGGAGTCTTGCTTACGCAGCAGAAAATTTTTTTCATCGCGCCGCGCCTCCAGCATCTCGATCGAAATGCGCTTGGTGAGAGCGGCGATGGCGCGGGTGTCTTCCGCCATCTTGCGGGCGTTGTCCTGCGACCATGTTCCCTGCTGATAGATCATTCCGACCGCGGTCAAGCCGGCCACGCCGACGCAGCCGATGGCCGCGACCTTGTGAATCAGCCGGAGTTGAAAGCGAACGGGCCGCATGAAGCCTCGGCTAGCTGACGTTGAAGCAGTCGCGCACGATCCGACCAGGCAAATTGCTCATAATCAGCGCAAAACTACCGCAAACATGGCTAACGATTGCTTAAGGCGGGCCGAAGCGGCGCGGGCCGCCGAACCCCTTGCGCTACCGTCATTCCGGGACCCGCGTCTTCGCGTGGACCCGGAATCCAGAAGTTCGCACGGCTTGGCCGGATTCCGGGTTCGTCGCTTCGCGACGCCCCGGAATGACGGATGGCGATTCAGGCGCCGAGGATGTCGTGGACTTCGAGCGGCTTATCGACCTGGGCAAACCATTCGGCCCGGCTGGCGGCGCGGCGGCGGCCACGTTCGTCGAGCGGCAGTTTCAACTGACGCAGCAGGCTGGTGACCTCTTCGCGCGCCGTGACATGGCCCATGCTCGGACGGGTGCCGAGCGTCGCCTCGTCGAGGTCGTCAAGCGCGGTCAGGCCGCGCGGGAAAAATTCGCGATAAACGACCCGCTCGGCAAAGCCATCGATCGCGCGGAAGCCCATGCGGAGCGACAATTCCTTGAGGCCGTCGGCGACGAGTTGCTTGTTGCGCGATCCAAGCATCGACAGCCGGTTGCGCACCACGATCCAATCGGTGCTGGCGCCGTCGAGCTGGCGGCGTTTGCGCCGGGCGTCTTTCACCATCTCGGCATAGTGGCTTTCGCCGGTCACCGAGTAGGTCGCGGGGTCAACCGTGCCGAGCACGTCGAAATCCAGAAAACTGTCATTGATCGGCGTCACCAGCGTATCGGCCATCGAATGGGCGAGCCGCATCAGGTAACTGTCGGACCCCGGCGTATCGATGACGATGAAATCGAATGTCCGCTCCACCGTGCTGACGGCGTCCATGAACTGCATAAACTCCGACGATTCATTGTCGGCGATCTGCATGGTCTCGCCGAGCTTGATGCAGCGATGAACCGGAAGTTCGAGATTAAGGCCGGTGCGGCGCGCCCACGCCCGCCGGTTGTTGATGTAGCGGGTGAAACTTTGCTGCCGGCAATCGAGATCGATGGTGGCAACGCGCTGGCCGGCTTTCAGCAAGGCAACCGCAACATGCAGGGCGGTGGTGGATTTACCCGAACCGCCCTTCTCATTGCCCAGCACAACCACATGCGCCGAGCCCGACTGCCCCTGACTTGTCTGCACCAACATATTTTGACCCCTGTGGATATCTTCAAATCACGGACGCCCGCGGTCAAGTGAAATGCGCGATAAGACCCTCGAATCGTTGACCGTCTGCCTTAATCATGAATCCGAAGCGCGAAGCGCTGCGCTGTGGGTATCGGGCCGGTATTGTCCACTTCAGCGGGAGCGCAGGATGGCGTGAGACCGCAGGGTTGCAGGCTTGGCGGTGAAGCGCGCGCTTTGGTAAGGTCGGCATCCCGCCTCAGGGCCCGAAACCGGTGCCCTGCCCCTCACAGATCGAGCCCTGATGTCCCGAAGTCCCATGATCGTTCGCACGCTGCCGGCGCTGCGCCGCGCGCTCGACGGGCTCCGCGCAAAAAAGGCCGTGATCGCGCTGGTCCCCACCATGGGCGCGCTCCATGACGGCCATGTGTCGCTGGTGCGGCAGGCAAAACGGCGGGCGACGAAGGTCGTCGTCTCGATTTTCGTCAATCCCGCGCAGTTTGCCCCGACCGAGGATTTCAGCTCGTACCCGCGGACCTGGAAGGCCGACATCGCCAAGCTCGCGGCCGAGCGTGTGGACCTGATCTGGAATCCCGACGTCAAGACCATGTATCCGGCGGGCTTCGCCACCCGGATCCTGACCGAGGGGCCGGCCACGGCCGGGCTGGAGGATCGTTTCCGGCCGCAGTTCTTCGGCGGCGTCACCACCGTGGTCGGCAAATTGTTCACGCAATGCCGGCCGGATATCGCGATGTTCGGCGAAAAGGATTTCCAGCAGCTCCGCGTGGTGACGCAGATGGCGCTCGATCTCGATCTCGGCGTGCGCGTGATCGGTGCGAAGACCGTGCGCGAGCGCGACGGCCTCGCGATGTCGTCGCGCAACGTTTATCTGTCGCCCGAGCAGCGTCTGACCGCACCGGCGCTATATCGGGCCATGAAGGAAACCGCCAAACGGTTGCGCAGCGGCGACGACGTCGAGGCAGCCATGGCCGGCGGCGCCAAGTTGATCGCCGCGGCCGGATTTGCGCTGGATTATTTCGAGGCGCGACACGCCCGGACGCTGGCGCCGATCAAATCCGCGAAGGACGGACCGATACGGCTTCTGGTCGCCGCCAAGATCGGCAGCACGCGGCTGATCGACAATGTCGCGGTCTAAAGCAGCCCGAGATCGCGCAATTCGCGGCGCAGCGGCTCCGGCATCGCCGCGATGCTGGCGGCGGATTTGCCGAGATCCGGCGGCGCGACGTCTTCCGTGAAATAGCGCCAGCCCTGAAACGGCCGCATCGGCCGCGGCGACACCGCGATCACCCGGGGCTGCATGACCAGACGGCACCGTCCGATGCCGTCGCGGTCGCGGAACGGTTCGATCGCGATGATTTTTTCCCGGGCGGCGATCTCGCCGCGGATCACCCAGTACAGCGAACCGCCGGCGAGGATCTCTTCGTCACGCTTCGGCGTCATCCGGGTGATGTGAATGTGGCGGCGCGGCAGGCCCTTTCGCTTCGCCGTCTTCATGCGTTCGGCGACCCAGCCCTTGAGCTCCTTCAGGGAGTCGCAACCGACGGCAAGCTTAATGAGATGAAGCGGCATGAACGGAGGTTAGCTTTCGACGTCGGCTTTTGGAAGATCAGTCGTTGTCGGCGGCGGGCGCCGGCGCACCGGGCGCCGGCGAGAGCTGAACCGGAGCCGCCGCGCGCGCTTTGGGCGCTGCCTGCTTCTTGGACGATGCTGGTGACGGACGCGCCGCCGGCGTCGGCGTTTGTGCATTCGCCGCAGCCGGCGGCGTGCGCGGCGCGGCGGGTGCGGCGCCCACGGCCGGTTCGGGCGTCATGATATTGACCGGAGGAATCGAGGCAGAGTTCGGGAAATCGGCAGTGGTCGGCTTGCCCGTGGGCATCGTGGTTGGAAACGCCGCGACAGGGCCCGCGGCAAGCGCTGCAGGCGCATTCCACGACGCTGAATACCGCAAGATCAGGCCCTCATAAATCCGCTCGTCCATATTGGCCGCAATCTGGTTATGATCCGTCAGCGACCGGTAGGCCGCGCATTCGCCGGGCTGACATCGATCGCGGGCCGACAGCACATAGGCCATCAGGCCGTAGCGATCGCGTTCCACCGAGCGCCGCAATGTCTGAAGCTCGGGCGTCATGTTCTTGTCGGCGGCGGCGACGTCGCCGAATGCGGTTAGCTGCGTGATCCGCGCCGCGGCATAGGACACCGCGGCGGCGGCCGCGTCGGCGGAGCCGAACAAGAGCTTTTCGCAAGCGGTCAGCACGGTCTCTCCCGCCAGATCGTCAACGCAGGACAGCGCGGGCAACGCGGCGGTCGTGGACTGGGAAGGCTGGGCATCACGCGGCGCGCCGCCACCTGGACCGAAGCCGCGAATGGTCGCGGCGACGGCGACGCCGATCGCCAGCAGCGTGATCACCGTCAATGCGCCGTTGGCGACCGATTTTTCGGCGCGCAGCAAGGTGATGAGCAGGATCAGCGCAAAGAAACCCGCCGCGGCCAGGGTCAGCCACATCGGGAACGTCGGCGAACGCCAGATTTGATCGAGCGATGGTGGCCAGGCCCAATTCATACGCAACATCCCCGAGACTGGATCGCCGGCTGGATCGGCGCGCAACATACAATGCATCCGGCAAAACGAATGCCGAACCCATTCGGCACCAAGCTGACGCCAATTGCGTCAACTTGACGGCGAATGTCGCCTTAATTCCAGAGGTTGAGCTTCCAACGGCAGGCCGGCGCTCGCGCGGAGGAATGGCCGCTCAGCCGATGTCGAGCTGGCTTTCCTTGGCCACCCGCTCGAATGCTTCGGTCGAACTCTTGATGCGATACTGACAATCGTCACCATCGGTCGGAAGCAATCGGATCACCTCATAGGTGCCGCTGGCAGCCGGACGCGCGACATTGCTGGCAGTAAAATAGACGGTCTCACCCACGCCAAACTTGTGCTTCAACGCCTTCTCCATCACACGGAAATGCCGGCCATGCTCACGGTCCCGGTAGCTATGGCCAGCTGAAAACCCTGGGCCTATATAGCACGCGGCATGTCCTTTTGACCAGCCGCATCGGGACATGGCAAATACGCAAATTTTGCAGGTTTTTCATAATGATAAGTGCGTTTTCAGGCGCTTGCGGAAAAATTCCGGGCGGCCATCGCCATGCCGCCGCTAGCGCCGGAAATCGGCAGCGGCGAAGCCTGTGCATGCGCCCTTCAGCTATCAAGCAGCGTGCGGCAGTTTCCCGTCGGGGCTGGCATGATCGACCGCCAGCGGCAGTTGCTGGGCCAGCACCTTGGCAAGCTGGTCGACCGGGATGTTGAACCGCGCGGCCAGTTCCCTGACCTTTTCGCTGCCAAGCACTTGCTGGAGCTGGTCCGCGGTAATCGGAAGGTTCTGCCCATTTCCGATCCAGGATTTGACCTGATCGCCAAGACCGGCCTGTTCGAGCTTGGCTACGATCGCCGACAATCCGCCCTGCCCGCCGTCGCCGAGCACTTCGCTCAGCACCACCGGGACGACGGCGGCTTCCAACTGGCCCAGCGCGCCCTTGAATGCCGGCGAATTTTCGAGTGAATCGAGAATACCCATGATCAAACCCTTTCGCCTGTTTTCCAGATAGCCGGACAAAATTCAGACCGGGTTCGCGGCGATCCGTCAAGCGCCGTACCGACCACTTTTCCGCGACCTGCGCTCAGCCCACCTCGAACTTCTCGATCACCAGCGTTTCCGCAAGTCCGGCGCGGGTCCATTCCTGAAACGCCGGCAGCGCCATCATCGCATCCATATAAGCGCGCACCTCGGGCGTCACCTCGATCGCGTAGGTACGGAAACGATGAACCACCGGCGCGTACATCGCATCAGCGCCGCTGAAGGCGCCGAACAGATACGGCCCGTGTTTTCCATGGCGCCCACGGCATTCGGACCAGCTCTGCTGAATGCGCGCGATATCGGCCCGCGCGTCCGCGGAAAGTGATTTGGCGCCGACCGGGCGATGCAAATTCATGCCGCATTCGTCGCGCAGCGCCGCGAATCCCGAATGCATTTCCGCTGAAACCGAACGGGCGTGGGCGCGGGAGGCCGCATCCTCCGGCCACAGATGCGCCTCCGGAAACCGCTCCGCCGCGTACTCGATGATGGCCAGCGAATCCCAGATCGTGACGTCGCCGTCGATCAGCACCGGCACCTTGCCCGACCGCGTGAACTTCAGAATGCGCTGCTTGTCGGCGTCGCCGGTGTACAGCGGGATCGAAACCTCATCGAAGACGACATTACCGGCTTTCAACGCCAGCCACGGCCGCATTGACCACGACGAATAATTCTTGTTGCCGATCACGAGCGTCAAGGCCATGCCAACAGTCCTCTTTGGGAGCTCATATCCTGCCACGCGGCATCGGGCACGATCAACCCGGTTGATCGGGCACGGTCAAGCCGGTGCCGTTGCCGTTGCCGTCGTGACGGACGCATGGCAGCATTCAAGCAAGCACAAGAGGATGCTCCATGGCGGCCTTTCCGATAGTCGATATCTTCGCAGTCGGCTTCTTCGTTCTCGAATGGACCGTATATGCGGTGACGCTCGAGCACAGCGCATACGGACGCGACAGCCTGTCTGCCCGCATGAACGTCTATCGGGAAGTCTGGGTCCGGCGCATGCTCGACCGCGACGCCCGGATGGTCGACATGCAGATCATGGCGTCGCTGCAAAACGGCACCGCGTTCTTTGCATCCACCAGCCTGCTCGCGGTCGGCGGCGCGCTGGCGCTGCTGCGCGCGACCAACGAAGCGTTGACCGTGCTCGGTGCGCTGCCGATCGACGTCAGCCCGTCGCCGGCATTGTGGGAAATCAAATGCCTCGGGTTGATTTTGATCTTCGTCTACGCCTTCTTCAAATTCGCATGGTCGTACCGACTGTTCAACTATGTCGCCATTCTGCTGGGCGGGATGCCGCCGGCCACGCAGCGCGATACGCCGGAAGCCGAAGCGCATGTGATGCGCACCACCAGATTATTCGAATCCGCCGGACGGCATTTCAACCGCGGCCAGCGCGCGTTCTTCTTCGCGCTCGGTTATCTCGGCTGGTTCGTCAGCCCCTGGGTTTTGTTCGTAACCACCGCGATGGTCGTGATCGTGACCTGGCGCCGGCAATTCGCATCCAATGCCTGGCGCGCGATGGGGCCGAGCGTGAACCCGTAAATCCGGAGGCGCACATCGGCTTTGGTGCGCATCTTGAGCTGCACGCCAAGGCCGCATAGGCTAGGATGCTCCGAAGTCCCGCCAGGCAGTTTCGACAAGAAAGGAACATCCCCCACCGATGCAGTCCACCGAGCGGCGCGCCTTCCCCCACCGCCGGGGCCTGATCATCGTCACGACGCTGGCGACGGCCTACATGGCCAGCCATTTCTTCCGCGCCGCCAACGTCACCATCGGCCTCGACCTGATGCGCGACCTCGCGATCGGGCCGGAAGCGCTGGGCGCGCTGACCGGCGCCTTCTTCTTCGGCTTCGCCGCCACGCAGATTCCCTGCGGCTTCCTGTTCGATCGTTTCGGCCCGCGCCGCAGCGTGGCCGGCATGTTGATCCTCGCCACCATCGGCGGCGCCATCTTCACATTGGCGCCGAGCTGGCCGATCCTGCTCACCGGCCGGGTACTAATGGGCGCCGGTTTTGGGGTCATGCTGATCGGCAGCATGGTGGTGATCTCACGCTGGTTTCCGCCGGACCGCTTCTCCACCGTGACCGCCATGGTCATGTCGATCGGCCTGCTCGGCAACCTCGCCGCCACCACGCCGCTGGCCTGGGCCTCTCAGGCCGTCGGCTGGCGCAGCGTGTTCGGCGCCGCCGTCGTCTTCACCGCGCTCGCCGCCGTTACTGTGTGGCTGGTGGTGCGCGATGCTCCATCCGGCCATCCTTTTTTGGCCCGCACGCCGGAGCCGCCGCGGCAGATGCTGCAAGGCCTGCTCGAGGTGCTGCGCAATCCTCGGCTCAGGCCCATTCTCGCGCTGAATTTTTGCAACTACGCCTGCACCTTCACCATGCAGGGCCTGTGGGCCGGCCCGTTCCTGCGCGAGGTGCATGGCTTGAGCGCGATTGCGGCCGGCAACGTCCTGCTCGTCGCCGTCATCGCCTACCAGTGCGGCATGCTCGCCTTCGGACCCCTGGACCGCCTGCTGGATACGCGCAAATGGATCGCCGCAGGCGGCACGCTGGTGATCGTTTCCATCATGGCGACGCTGGCGCTGACGCCGCACCCGCCGATCTGGATGCCGATCGGCGCCGTCCTCGGCATCGGCTTCTTCAGCGCCTCCAGCACCATGGTGATGACGCATGGCCGTGGCATCATTCCGGACCGGCTGATCGGGCGCGGCATCGCCACCATCAATACCTTCGTCATGCTCGGCGTCGCCTGCATGCAGACGCTGTCCGGCATCATCGTCGGCGCGTTCGAACCGCTGGCTGACGGCGCCCGCTCCGCGACCGCATACCGCGCGCTGTTCGGAGTGCTCGCGCTGGTGCTGATCGCGGCGGTCGCGATCTACAGCCGCTCAAGCGACGTCAAGCCCAGCGACGAAATGCGCGCGCGCCGGCAATAGCGCGAGGCCGGAGCGTCGCGGCGGAATACCCCGTCATCCGGCCGGGTCCAAAGTGTCCTGCTCAAGCCGGAGCCGCCACGGCGTCGCCCCATGGCTGAAATATCTCGGTTGCGCCGCTATTGATCCCACTCTGGCGCATGACGACGCTTGGACACGCGAACTTCATCGGAAAGGATTGCACGCGCGCCTCTTCGTAATCGAAACGCGCCCTCAACGCGTCGCGCGTTTGTGCCGGCAGACGCACGTCTGCGATCACCACCGCGCCTTCACTCGCATCGATGCGCGGCTGGTGGATCGCGGCCTCCAGATCCATGCCATAGTCCATCACGAAGGACAGTATCTGTGTCACTGCCGGCAGGATACGCCGTCCGCCGGAGGCGCCGAGCGCCAGCCGCCGACCGTCGGCCGCCTGCGCCAGCACCGGCGTGTAGTTGGTCAGACAGCGCTTGCCCGGCGCCAGCGAGTTGGGCCGGCCGGGCGTGGGGTCGAACCACATGATGCCGTTGTTCATCGCGACCCCGCTTTGCCGCAGCACGTATTTCGAGCCGAACGTCGACAACAGGGTTTGCGTTACCGCCGCCATGTTGCCCTCGCGATCGACCACCGAAAAATGCGTGGTGCAGGCCGGCGCCAGATGCTCGGCGCCCAGCGCGCGGCGGCCGTCCGCATCGCCCATATCCTGGAGCCGTTCCTTGTAGGCAGATTGCAGTGCCACCGCATAAGCCGTGCAGGCCGACGCATCCGGCCCGCCGCTCCCGGGTTGCAAACTCTCCTGCAGCAGGCGCAAGGCATGCGCCAGCGTCGGGCCGCAGGTGAGCTCCGGCGTCGCGTACACCTTGCCGCCGCGATATGGAATTACCAGCGGCTCGCGAACATAGGCGCGAAACGAGGCAAGGTCTTCGACCGCCAGCGTGCCGCCGCCAGCCTGCACATCGGCGGCAATGCTGCGCGCCAGATCGCCCTGGTAGAAATCGCGCGGTCCCCGGGCGGCCAGATGAGCAAGGGTTGCCTTGAGCATGTCCTGCGGCAGGCAAACGTTAGACCTGACGCCCCATTGCGGATTCGGCGGCAGGCCGTCTTCGAGATAGGCTGCAGCACTTGCGGGGTAGCGTCTGAGATCGAGGGCCGAGCTGGCAATCATCAGTGTAGTCCACCAGTCGACCTCGAGTCCTTGACCGGCCAGATTGACGCTTGGGCCCAGCAATTCCCGCCAGGGCATTTTCGCGTAGCGGCGATGCGCTTCTTCCATGCCCGCCACCACGCCTGGTACTGCGATCGAGCCGGGACCGTGAAGATTGCGATCGTCTTTCACGCGGGGCCAGGGGAAAATATCGGAGGCGGCGCCATCGTCCAGCGGATAATCCTCGAGCCGGAGACTGCCGGGCGCACGCATGCCGTAGTCGATCACTTCATAATGGTTGTCGCGAGCGCGGTAGAGGATCATCGCCCCACCGCCGCCGACGCCGCTCATCCAGGGTTCCAGTACGCCGAGCGCGAAGGTGGTTGCGATCACCGCATCCATGCAGTCTCCACCTTCTGCGAGCACTTCGGCGCCGATCTCGGCTGCCTTGCGCGACTGCGCCGCGACAACGCCGCCTTTGGAGACCACCGCGGGTTTGCGGATTTCCTGGGCGTTGCTGAACTGGTCGCGCATAACGTTTGCCTTCGCTGTTTTCATGTTTTGTTACGGAAGGACTGCTCAGGCCGGCGTGCCCATGATGTAGGGCTTCAGCATCGCAACCATCATGCTGTGCGTCGGCGTGGGCACGCCGAGCTCGCGGCCGAGTTCGACGACCTTGCCGCCGAGCCAGGGCAGTTCGAGCCGGTTGCCGCGATCGAGATCGAGCGCCATCGACGCCTTCATCGCCGGCGGCATGTGGCTGGTTGCGTCGACAATCATGTCGATGGCGTTGGCCGGCAGCGCGACGCCCCTGGCACGGCCGACATCGACCACTTCCCGGTAGGCAGCCTTGAAAATCGGGCGCAGGTCGGGATCGTCGCGAAGCTTGCCGATCGGCTGGCGCGTCGCCGCCATCATGCTGGCGTTGGAGGCGAGCAGGATGAACTTCATCCACAAATCGGTCAGGATCTGCTCGCTCAGCGTCGCGTCGAATCCGGCCTTCTGACAGAGGCTGAGAAAATCCTCGCCGCGTTTGCTGCGGCTGCCGTCGAGTTCGCCGAAGATCATGCGCATGAACGTTCCGACCTGCTGGATCACGCCGGGCGCGATAATCGACGCGCTGACCTGCGCGACGCCGCCCATCACGGCGTTACTTCCAAGGATCGGGATCAGCCGCTCGGCGGCGTCGACGCCGTTCTGCAGCGGGATCACCGCGGTGTCGGGGCCGATCAGCGGCTTGATGTGCAAACCTGCGCTTTCGACATCCCACAGCTTGACGCAAAACAGCACGACGTTGACTTTGCCGATGTCGGCGGGATCGTCGGTTGCGCGGGTCGGTACCAGATGAATATCGCCGCGGTCGCTCCGAACCTGCAGCCCTTGGGCTTTCATGGCGGCAAGATGGGCGCCGCGTGCGATGAAGGCGACGTCGGCACCCGCCTTGGCCAGCGCCGCACCGAATCCGCCCCCGACGCCGCCTGTGCCGACAACCGCAATACGCATGGAATTTCCCCTCGCTGATTAAAGCCTGACATCGCGGCAGGACGACACGTGAGCATTAACGCATGTGCGCATGGGGTCAAATTCGAAAACGGACCGGGGCGGAGTTCGAAGCAAACCGATCGCGCATTCTATTGTTGGGGGGTTGGCATCAGCCCGGCCTTCGCAATCACCGGCGCAGCCTCAGCCGATGCCAGGAAGCGGATCAGCGCAGTGGCCGCTTCGGGCTCTCGGACGTTGCCGGTGAGCGCGCCTGCGAAGGAAAACCCCGGCTGGACCTCGGCCGGAAGCGTGCCGACAAAGCTAACGCCGGCGACGTGGATCAATTCGCTGACCTGCTGAAAACCGATCTCCGCCTCGCCACGCGCGACAACGGCGGCCACCGGCTCGCCGGACGGCGGTCCTCGCACCTTCCGGCTCTTGCCCGCGATCTGCTCCGCGATTTGGAGTTTTGGAAACAAATTGGTCACGAGGTAAGTGCCGCTGCCGCTGTCCGAATAAGCGATCGATTTTACCGCCAGCAGCGTGCTGCGAAGTGCCTCGACGCTGCCAATATCGGGCTTCCCGGCGCCTTCGCGCACCACCATGCCGATCAGCGACCGCGCGAGCTCGATCTTGCTGTCGGCTCGCACCAGGTCTCGCCTGCCCAGTTCGTCGGCCGCGCCTCCATCCAGGATCACAACGTCGGCGGCCTCGCCGCGCGCCAGCCGGGCGGGAATTGCCTCCGGGGAATCGCCCATGGATGGACCGCGCGTCGTGACCAGATGATGACCGCTTGCGCGCTCGAAAGCCGGACCGAGCTCGGAATAAACCCCATAGAAGCCGGCCGAGATCATCACGCGCACGTCGGCGGCGGATGCGCGCCCTGCCATCAACAGGACGGCCACAGCGATCATGGATAGTAATCGAAAAGGCGAAATCGGTTTCATGAACACTTTTCCTGCCCGAGGCTCAGGGCGGATCATGATATCGTGTCAAGGAAGCAAACTGAAAGGGTCAAGGGAAACAGGCCGCCAGAGCACACGCTTGCTGCATGCAGGCCGCGGAGCCTATGCTGACAGCAACTTGAAAGACGCCCGGGAGGAACCATGCATCATCCATGTCTCGCTGCCGCAAGCGTAGCCTTGGGCGTAGCTTTGAGCCTAGCCTTGGCCGCGCCGGTTCCGTCTGCAGCCGGGGCCGAAGCGCCGGCCGCGGCGCTTACGGGCCTTGTCAGTTCGGCCGACGAAGCGGCAATGGAAGGCGTGCTGGTCAGCGCCACCAAGGCCGGCTCGAACATCACGGTCACAGTCGTCACCGGCGCGGATGGCCGCTACGCATTCCCGGCAAACCGGCTCGGACCGGGTCAATATACCCTCGGCGTTCGCGCAGTCGGCTATCAGGTCGATCAGCCCCGGCAAAACGAAAACGCGATCGAAATCGGGGCGATCGAAACCCCGGATCAGAAAGCCGCAACCAGGGATCTCAGGCTTGGCAAAACCAGTGACCTTGCCGCGCAGTTGTCGAATGGCGAGTGGCTCGCAAGCATCCCCGGCAACGACCGGCAAAAGGATCAATTGCTCAACTGCGTCGGCTGCCACACCCTGGAACGCATCGTACGATCGAAATACGACTCCGAAGCCTTCCTCACCCAGATCCTGCCGCGCATGCAAAGCTACGTGCAGCAAAGCCTGCCGATCCATCCGCAATTGCGCCCCGCCGAACGCTTGATGGAAGAGCGCGGTGAGGATCGCATCCAGATCTATCGCGCCGCCGCCGATTATCTGGGCACGATCAATCTCAGCGCGACGGAACAGTGGAAATATGCGCTGAAAACCTTGAGCCGCCCCAAGGGCCGGGCGACGCGGGTGGTCTATACGGAATACAATCTGCCGCGCGCGGAAATCGCGCCGCATGACGTGATCGTGGACAAGGACGGAATCGTCTGGTTTTCCAGTTTCGGCGAACAAAACCTCGGCCGGCTCGATCCAAAGACCGGCAAGGTCACCGAGTTTGCGTATCCCAAACACAGGCAGGATTTTCCGACCGGCAGCCTTGGGCTGCGCGCCGATGCCGCGGGCAATCTGTGGCTCGGCAACATGTACCAGGCGACCATCGTCAAGTTCGATCCCAAGAGCGAGAAATTCCAGTTCTGGACACTGCCGGCCGAGCGCAATATCGACGCCGCGCAGATCAATATGGTGAGCCCGCAGAGTTCGCACATCGACGGCAAGGTCTGGACCCAGAACAATGGTTTTGCCGGCGTGCACCGCCTCGACATCGCCAGCGGCGGAATCGAAACCTGGGAACCGTTCAGGAGTGCGCCCAAGGGCAAGTCGCACAATATCTACGACGTCATCCCGGACTCGGGGAACAACGTCTACTTTACCGACTTCCGTCAGGGGCAAATCGGACGTATCGACGCAAAGACCGGCGAAGTCTCGCTGTTTCAGACACCGACGCCGCGCTCGGCGCCGCGCCGCGGCAATATGGATGCGCAGGATCGCCTCTGGTTCGGCGAGTATCGTGGCGACCGGATCGGAATGTTCGAT
Organism: uncultured Alphaproteobacteria bacterium; assembly: GCA_963784755.1. Lineage (GTDB taxonomy): Bacteria > Pseudomonadota > Alphaproteobacteria > Rhizobiales > Xanthobacteraceae > Bradyrhizobium. Next base: position 77,356 of record CAWASS010000001.1, read on the forward strand.
ACCAGGACCAAAGCGTTCAAGGAATGGAAACTCGCTACCCGCTGGGCAGCGCCTTATGACGTCGTGCTCGACAAAAATGAAGATGCGTGGACGGGCTCGATGGTGACCGATCAGGTAACGCGGCTGAACACCCGGACCGGCGAAACCATCGATTATCTGCTACCGCGTTCGACCAATATCCGCCGGGTTTTCGTGGACAACAATACGACGCCGGTGAACTTCTGGGTGGGCAGCAACGACGGCGCCTCCATCGTCAAGATTGAACCGCTGGACTGACCAACCGTGGCCGCGTGGGGCTTGCCTCTCAGAAATCATGGCGTGTCGTTCAAGCCTTACGTAATGATAAGTCATACCCCGGAATAGCAGGAAAGTGCCGTGCTCTCATTGTTGAACCATCGCAGTGCTACGTGGTTTCTCGTAACATGCTTCATCGCGATCACGTCAGCCAATGCAGGACCGTTACCCGAGCGCGTGGAAAAAGCCGCCCAGGAGCGGATCGCGGCTGGCGCCAACCAGACGCTGGTATTCGGGGTGGTGGACGGCGACCATAGCGAGGTCGTGGCCTTCGGCACGCTCGATGACGGCAAGGCGCCCGATGGCGACACGGTTTATGAAATCGGTTCGATCACGAAAACCTTGACGGCGACCCTGCTGGCGCAGGCCGCGCTCGCGGGGCGCGTGACGCTGGATGATCCGCTGGCACGGCTGTTGCCAGACTTCAAAATCCCGTCACGCGGGGCAAAAGAGATCACGCTCGGCGAACTCGCTACCCAGCACTCCGCCCTGCCGCGGCTGCCGTCCAACATGCTGCCGAAAGACCCAGGCAATCCCTACGCCGACTACGATGCGGCGCAGTTGAAGGCGTTTCTTGCGGAATACGAATTGCCGCGCGATCCCGGCGCCGCCTACGAATATTCCAATCTGGGTTTTGGCCTCTTGGGCTATGCGCTGGCGCAGTCGGAGCACACAAGCTGGGACGCCCTAACCGGCGAAAGGATTCTCAAGCCGCTCGGCATGACCATGAGCGGCACGGCGTTGAGCGACGCCATGCGCGCCCATCTCGCGTCCGGTCACGACGACACAGGCAACGCCGCGAAGAACTGGGACTTCGACGCGCTGGCGGGGGCGGGCGCGATCCGTTCCACCGCCAACGATATGCTGCGCTATCTCAGGACCAACATGGGCATCGATCCGTCGCCGCTGGCCGCTGCGATGAAGCTTGCACAGCAGCCGCGCAGCGACATGACCAAAACCATGCGCATCGGGCTCGCCTGGATGACGACGCGCAAGGGAATTATCTGGCACAACGGCGGGACCGGCGGCTACCGGAGCTTTATCGGTTTCACGGCCGATGGGCGGCGCGGCGTTGTCTTGCTCAGCAACACTGCCTTTGATCCCGACGATCTGGGTTTCGCCACGCTCAATCCCAGTGCCCCATTGTCGCCCGCCTATAAGGCGATCGTCCTGCCCAGTGCGGCGCTCGACGACTATGTGGGAACCTACAAAGTTACCGACAAATTCCTGCTGAAGGTATTTCGCATGAACGAGGGGCTGTTCGTCCAGGGAACCGGACAGGGTTCGATCCCCATTTTCCCGTCTGCACCCAATGAATTTTTCGCCAGAGCCGTCAGAGCCAGCGGCAGTTTCACGCGCGATCCGAACGGCGTGGTGAACGGACTGGTCCTGCACCAGAACGGCGACCATGCGGCCCGAAAACTGAGCGCGTCCGAGCTTCCGCCCGAACCCCAGGAAATCGCGTTCGATGCCGCCACATCCGGCAACTATGTCGGCAAATACCGGTTCGATTTCGGTGTGCTCGATGTGGTGCTCAAGAACGATCATCTCGAAGCACAGCTCACCGGGCAGTCCGCCTTCCCGATCTTCGCAAGTGGCAAGGACAAGTTCTTTTATAAGGTCGTCGACGCGCAACTCGACTTTGAACGCGATGGAGGCGGAAAGGTCGTCGCGGTGGTTCTGCACCAGAACGGACGCGATATGCGGGCATCCCGCATAACGACACAACAGTGATATTGGCTCGATAACACTGCGGCCGAGACCCGCGTGGCGTTTTGCCCTTGTTCGAAACGGCGCGCTCGCCGATGATGGCGCCAACAAGAAGTTATCCGGGGAGAGCGACACGATGCGCGTTTTGCAGGGGATTCTCGCGGGCCTGTTGCTGCTGGCCGGGGTCGCGCCGACTTGGGCGCAGGGATATCCGAACCGGCCGGTACGCGTCGTGGTCGGATTTCCGGCCGGCGGCCCTACGGACGTCATCGCGCGCCTGGTGGCGCAACGACTTTCCGAGAGTCTCGGCCAGCAGTTCTATGTCGAGAACATTGGCGGCGCCGGCGGCAACACCGCGTCCGGTCAGGTCGCGCGCGTCACTCCCGACGGCTACACCATCATGGCGATCAGCACGGGTTTTGTAGTGAACCCCAGCCTCTACGCCAAAGTGCCGTACGATCCGGTCAGGGATTTCGCCGCCGTGACCCTGGTTGCGGTTTCGCCCAACGTCGTGGTGGTCAACCCGCAGGTCCCGGCCAGGACGCTGCCGGAACTGGTGCAACTGATCCGGGACAATCCCGGCAAATACAGCTATGCCGGCCCCGGTGTGGGTTCGACGCCGCATCTCGGCGGCGAGCTGTTTCGCCTGACCTACAAGCTCGATCTGGTCCACGTCCCCTTTACCGGGGCCGCGCCGGCCGTGCAGGCAACGATAGGCGGCCACACACCCATCGCCTTCACCGCGTTGCCGTCCTCGCTTGCGGCGATACAGGCCGGTCAGGTGCGTGCGATCGGCATTGCGGCGAGCGCGCGCGCGGAGCAAGTACCGGACGTGCCGACCTTCGCCGAACAGGGCATTAAAGATCAGGAAGCCGATACGCTGACCGGCATCGTGGCACCCGCGGGCACGCCAAGAGAGATCGTCGAGCTGCTGGCGCGCGAGATCGCCAAAAGCGTTGCGCGGCCCGACGTCAAGGAACGGCTTGCGGTGCTCGGCTTCAAGCCGGTCGCCAATACGCCTGACGAGTTCGCCGCGCGCATCAAGCTCGAGATAGAAAAATGGGGCAAGGTGGTGCACGACGCCAATCTGAGGATCGAATGACCTCGCACGCGCTCCGTACAATTTGTCGGGTCACCTGCGTCCGAACAATCCGCCCACCACGCCGCCGATCAGGCCACCGGGGCCGCTACCGCCACGGTGATGGTGAGCACCACTCGCGCCACGGCGACGGGCACGACTGTCATCATCGGATTTGCCGCTGCTGAAGCTGGCCTGCGCCCCCGAGATGGACTCGCTCACTAGCGCCTGATGCTGCGGCGCGTTGAGGAAGCCCGTCTTGGGATAGCCGCGTGCCGCCTGCCAGCGCGTGATGACGGCGCGGGTCTGTTCATCGAACCTTCCGTCGACCTTGGTGTCGAAGCCGAGACCGGTCAGTCGGCGCTGCACGTCGCGACGCTTTCGCTTGTCTAGGCCGATCTGATCTTCGGTTTCCTGGGTTGCTTCGTCGGCAACGGCCGTCGGATCGACGGATGCCATCAGCTCGCGTGGGGCCGTGCTCAGACCGGCTTTGGCAGCATCTGCGCTGACGAGAATTCCCAGGACTGATAATGCAAGGATCAAGACGCGCATGGCCTATTCCCCTCCGAGAATAAAAGTCTCTCGATGATTTCGCTTTGAAAACCTTTGTCGATTCAAATTCATCGCTCGAACTTCCGGCGACGTTTAAGTCGAAGGCGAACTCCGGTTCATCGCTGGGCAACCGCTATCCAGATCACTTGTTCCTTCGCACGCGTCGATTGTTACACCGCATTGCACTAACGATGGCAGTCGCTACGGCAACCGACCGATGCGGCACGCCTTCCCCCACCGCCGGGGCCTGATCGTCGTCACGACGCCAAGCTGCGGATCGAATGAGCGGCGGTACGCTTGCGGCGAATGGATCGATGCGCCATTGCATGGGCATGTCCGCTCACGATTCGCCGCAAGCCGTTTCCATCGAAGATTCGATCCTCGAAGTGCTGATGCGCGCCGGCGTCGGCACGCTGAGTGCGCCGGAGATCGCACATGCGATTTCGCCCGACGGCGACTGGCACGGACTGCTGATGCCGATCCGCGGCGCGGCGGTCGCGCTGGCGCGGGCCGGTCGCCTTGTCATCTACCGCAAGGGCAAGCCGGCCGATCCCAATGAGTTCCGTGGTGTCTATCGCCTCGGCCTGCCGCGGCAAGACTAAACGTGGCTCAATCCCATTTCGGCGCGAAACCGAAATCGGTTAGACGCGCCTTGGCGCTGCCCATCGCGAAAATCTCGCACATCTCCTCATCCGACAGTTTGAAGTCGAAGATATCGATGTTCTCCGACAGCCGCTCGATCCTGGACGTGCGCGGGATGGCAGCAACGTTCTGCTGCACCAGCCAGCGCAGGCAGATCTGGGCGGCGGTCTTGCGATATTTCTCACCGATCCGTGCCAGCGCTTTGTCGTTCTTGATGCGGCCTTTCGCGATCGGGCTATAGGCGACCAGCGCCATGCCGTTGTCGGCGCAGGCTTGCAGCACTTTCGTCTGGTCGAGATAGGGATGATACTCGACCTGATCGCACACCAGCGGTTCGGAGCAAGCCGCAACCGCTTCCTTGATCAGGGCCACGGTAAAATTCGACAGTCCGATGTGCCGAGCCAGACCGAGTTTCCTGACATGCGCCAGCGCCCCTAGCGTCTCCTGCAGCGGAATGCGCGGATTGGGCCAGTGCAGCAGAAGCAGGTCGACCTCGGCCAAGCGAAGCTTCGCGAGGCTCTCTTTGGTGGATCGCTCCAGGTCGTTAGGCGCGAAATGCGTGGTCCACACTTTGGTGGTCACGAACATCTCGTCGCGATTGACGCCGGAGGCGCGCAGGCCGTCACCGACCTCGCTCTCGTTCTCATAGACCTGCGCGGTATCGATATGGCGGTAGCCAAGCCGCAGCGCCTGCTCGACCAGACGCGCGCAGGTTCGGCCGCGCAGCTCCGAGGTACCGAGCCCGATCGCGGGAATTTTTGCGCCGCTGGCTTCGACAAAATGCATCGCCTGCTCCCATGCGAATGGAGCAGTTTAACCTTGCAATGCACCGGTTGCGAGCGCGGCGAACACCGTCTCCGGTGCATGCGCAATGACCGCGAGAAGCGCCCTTGCCGGGCCGCGCGGCATGCGCTTGCCCTGCTCCCAGTTCCGAATGGTCTCGACGGGCACGCCGAGCCGAGCCGCGAATTCGATCTGGGTCAGCCGGGCACGTTGGCGAAGATCGCGAGCGGTTGGCGCCGTGGCAGCATCGGCAGGGGCGATGGCGGGCAGTTCCGGCACGAGGGGAACTTCCCGCCCGTCCCGCAATTCGACGATCCGTCCGTCCGCTTTCAGCCGCAAGCGCCGCATCACCCACCTCGAACCGGATGGTCGGCGATGCGCGTTAAGGTCTGATGAACGATGCGTAGCGCGCCAGCCGACCTATTTCAGCCCGAACCACAGCGTGGCGATGCCGAGAAACGAGAAGAAGCCGACCACGTCGGTGACGGTGGTCACGAAGGTGCCCGACGCCACCGCCGGATCGGCCCGCACCCGCTCCAGCACCATCGGGATCAGAATGCCGCCGAGCGCGCCGGCAACGAGGTTACATAGCATCGCAAGCCCGATCACGACGCCGAGGCCGGGAATCTTGAACCAGGCCACCGCAGCGACGCCGGTGATGATGGCGAAGGCCAGCCCGTTGACGAGCCCGACCAGCCCTTCCCTTATCACCACGCGGAACGCGTTGTTGGAGCCGAGTTCGCGGGTAGCCAGCGCGCGAACCGCAACCGTCATGGTTTGGGTCGCGGCGTTGCCGCCCTGGCTGGCCACGATCGGCGCCAGCACCGCCAGCGCCACCATCTTCTCCAGTTGCCCCTCGAACAGGCCGAGCACGGATGATGCCAGAAATGCGGTGGCGAGATTGACCAGCAGCCAGTTGAAGCGGCCCTTGGCAATGGTCCACACGCTGTCGGACAGTTCTTCGTCGCTGGTGACGCCGCCGAGCGCCTTGAGGTCCTCGTCGGCCTCTTCCTCGATCATGTCGACCACGTCGTCGATGGTGATGACGCCGACCAGCCGGTCTGCGGTATCGACCACGGGTGCCGCGACCAGGTTGTACTTGCCGAACAGCCGCGCCACCTCTTCCTGATCGTCCATCACCGAGACGCGGCGGCGGTCCTCGTCGATCAGGTCGGCCAGCGGCACCGGGCGGCGCGCGCGCAGCAACGCGTCGAGCGACACCGCGCCCTGCCAATGCTGGGCATTGTCGACCGCATAGATTTCATAAAACCGGTCCGGCAGATCCGGGGTGTCGCGCATGTAGTCGATCGCCTGACCGACGGTCCAGTCTGGGGGCACCGCGATGAATTCGGTCTGCATCCGCCGGCCGGCGGAATTTACCGGGTAAAGCAGGCTGCGCTCGAGCACGACGCGCTCGGAATGCGGCAGTTTTTCGAGAATCTCCTCCTGATCCTCCTCGTCGAGACCTTCCAGCAGTTCGACGGCATCGTCGGATTCCAGCTCGCGGACCCCTTCGGCGACCGTCTCCGGCTCCAGTTCCTCGAGGATCTCTTCGCGGACGGTGTCGTCGACTTCGTTCAGGGCGGAGAAGTCGAAGTCGGCGCCCGTGAGTTCCACCAGACGGGGGCGGTCATCCGGGTCGAGCGCCTCGATCAGGTCGCCGAGGTCGGCCTCATGGAGTTCGGCGACGATTTCACGCAGGAACGGCGCATCGGCGGCCTGAACGGCGCGCGCGATTTCCTCGACAAATTCGGGGCGGATGTCGCCGTCTTCATCGCGCATCGGAAGACGGTCCAATACGGACGCACGGGCGGCATCGGCGGGTTGGGCAACGTCCACATCATCGGCCATGCCGCGCCTCGCCGTTTGTTGAAGGTTTACGCCTAGCGCGCTTCGGGCGAAGTCGCTATCTCATGGACGGTATCGAACTCGCGCTCGTGTCGTGCATTACCCAATCGGCAATGCCAAGCGCAATGGTAAATGTGTGGGCGCGCGAAGCATGCCCGAGCAAGGTGTCATGATCGTGTTGAGAGCCGCCATCGTTGCCCTGATTGCCTGTACGGCAACCGCACAGGCGGCCGAGTGTCCGCGCAAGGGCACGCTCGGCACCTCGCGCATTCTCGCAGTCGACGCGGTGCACTTCCCACGCGTCGGGCTGAAGAACTTTCCGCAGACCCTGCCGCTCGACGACCACGAGGTGGTACTGACATTCGATGATGGGCCATGGCCGCCGACGACGCCGCGGGTTCTGGCGGCGCTGGCGCAGGAGTGCGTACGCGCGACGTTCTTCCTGATCGGAAAACCCGCGTCCGAACATCCGGAACTGGTGCGGCGGATCGCGGCCGAGGGCCATAGCATCGGCCATCACACCTGGCTGCACCGCAGCCTGATGCGGATCAAGCCCGGCGAGACGGCGGAGGAAATCGATCACGGCATTTCGGCGGTCGAAATGGCGCTGCATGGCACAGCGACCACGACACCGAGCACGCCGTTCTTCCGCTTTCCGGGCTTCGAGACCACGCCAGCCACGCTCGACTTGCTGCAGTCCCGGGGCATCGTGGTGTTCGGCGCCGACCTCTGGGCCAGCGACTGGAATCCGATGACGCCGAAGCAGGAACTGAGGCTGATCATCGATCGACTCAAAGTCGCCCGCAAAGGAATTATCCTGCTGCACGACCCCAAGGCGCAAACCGCCGCCATGTTGCCGGATTTCCTGCGCTATCTCCGGGATAATCACTATCGCGTGGTGCACCTGGTGCCGGCGGCGCCAAAGGCCGACCGCGTCCCGTCGTCCGCGAATTTATCCCCAGCTGACAAACACGATTAAGGCCGTGTTCATGGCCCCGCCTGTAGTTTTCTGCTCAACTGCAATGCGTGAAGGTGCTTTGGAATGAGTAAGGCGTTGACCGGGAATCGGGCGCGGCAATTGGCCGTGCTCGCGTTGGGCATGCTGGGCTCCGGCATTGCCCCCGCCTCCGCAGCCGATTGCCCCGGCAATCCCGGCGCGCTCGGGACGTCGCGAACATTGGTCGTCGATCCCCGCGAGCATCCGCGGATCGGCACCATGCAATACGCCGAGACCCTGCCGCTGCAAGACCATGAGCTGGTGCTGACCTTCGACGACGGCCCGCTGCCGCCGCACAGCACCCAGGTCCTGGATATTCTTGCTTCGCAATGCGTGAAGGCGACGTTCTTCATCATCGGCCGAATGGCGCGGGATTATCCGGAAGGCGTCCGCAAGGTCCGCGACGCCGGCCACAGCATCGGCACCCACAGCCAGAACCATCCGCTCAGCATGAACCGGATGCCGGTCGAACGCGCCAGGCAGGAGATCGACGACGGCATCGCCGCGACCACGGCCGCGCTTGGCGACGGCAGCGGGTTGGCGCCGTTCTTCCGCATTCCCGGCCTGCTGCGCGCGGAAGCCGTCGAGGACTACCTCGCTTCAAAGGGCATCCAGACCTGGAGCGCCGATTTTCCAGCCGACGACTGGCATCATATTTCCTCCGCGCGGGTGTACGATATTGCGATGAAGCGGCTGGAGGCCAAGGGCAAAGGCATCCTGCTGCTGCACGATATCCAGGCGCGGACCGTGGCCGCGCTGCCGCGAATCCTGCATGAGCTGAAGGCGCGCGGCTATCGCATCGTTCATGTCGTGCCGGCGACGCCGGAGCTGGCGGAGACGCCGACCGAGCCGCAGCAATGGCAGTTGCATCCGGTCTCGGAAAACGTGGCGATCTCGCACTGGCCCAAAATTCCGAATTTTGTATTTGCCAGCGCGGAGACGCTTCCCGCCCCCGTGCTTTCGGATTCGGACTGGCGTGACGGCCGGCTTGTGTCGCTGCCGGAATCGTTCGATCATTGGCGACGTTTCGCGCACGGCGCCGTCCCGCTGCCGCAGCAAGCGCCATGGCCGCGGTTATCGCCGCCGCAGCCGGTCAGCGACACGATCACGCTGCCCGTGCCGGCCAAAAATATCTTCGAGATCCAGGAAAAAACGAACGCCGACATGCAGGCGGTGGTCCCGCTCGTGCATCGTGCGGAACGGGTGGCAGCTCCCGCCGGAAATGACGCGGATGCCATTGCAAGGCTGACCTCGATCGACGCCAGCGCTTCCAAACGCATGATTCCCGGAGGCCTGCCCGTCACCGAGCCCGGCCTGAAGCCGGTGCCGTTGACGGCGCGCTGAGGCTGTGGCCGAACCGGGCGCCTATCTCCGTTCGATGATGTCTGGTGCGCTCGGAGGGACTCGAACCCCCACGATGTTACTCACTGCCACCTCAAGGCAGCGCGTCTACCAATTCCGCCACGAGCGCAAAGATTGACCGACATATCGGCGCAGGGCTTGCACCCGGCCGGACCGACGGCGCCGATGTAACAAATCAGGGATGGAGGGACAAGGCCTAGCGGTGGCCGGGGGTGCGGGGCAGCATTTGCTTGACTTCCACCGCAATCCGGTTGCGATCGACCAGCACCACGCCGCTGGCGATGGGCAGGTTGTTGGCCAGCACCTTGACCTCGTCCTGCTCGGTGGCGTCCAGTTCGATGATGGCGCCGCGGCTGAGCCGCATCACCTGATGAATGGGCATCGAGGTGGTGCCGAGCACCACCATGAGATCGACCGAGACTTTATCGAGGGTTGGCACTGGGAACCGAACTCACAAATGCAAAATTGCCAGGTTCCAGATCACCACGTTATGGTTAGCCAATGGTTAAAGACGGCCAAAACCTCGATTTGAAGGCGTTTGCCCGGCCTGCCGGCGGCGGCGCTGTCGAATGGCGGGTTGCCAGCGCGCCGGTACCCTATCCGGAGGCGGTGACCGCGATGGAAGCGCGGGTCGCGGCCATCGCCGATGGTGCGGCGTCCGAACTGGTGTGGCTGCTGGAACATCCGCCGCTCTACACCTCCGGCACGTCGGCTAAGGACGCCGACTTGCTCGACGCCCGTTTTCCCCTGTTCTCCAGCGGCCGCGGCGGCCAGCTCACTTATCACGGCCCGGGCCAGCGGGTGGCCTATGTGATGCTCGACCTCAAGCGGCGGCGCCCCGACGTGCGGGCCTATGTGGCCGGTCTCGAGCAATGGATCATCCGGACACTCGCCGCCTTCAATGTGCGGGGCGAGCGGCGCGCGGATCGCATCGGCGTATGGGTCGCCCGGCCCGACAAGGGCAAAGACCATGAGGACAAGATCGCCGCCATCGGCGTGCGGCTGCGGCGCTGGGTGTCGTTCCACGGCGTTTCGATCAATGTCGAGCCGGACCTGACCCATTTCGAAGCGATCGTACCGTGCGGCGTGACCGACCCGCGCTTTGGCGTCACCAGCCTAGCCGATCTCGGCCATCCCCTCGCCATGGCGGATGTCGATATCGCGCTCCAACGGGCGTTTGAGGAGGTGTTCGGCGCTGCAAGGTTGCGACTGCCGGAGGCGACGGCCTGATCGACATTGCCGACGGCTAGATCGAATCGAGTTCTGAAAAACGCTCGCCTTTGTTGCGCAAATCCAGCGCGTCCTCGCCGGCAGCCTGTTCGTCCACGGACTCGACCCGCGCCGAGGCCGGGCCGCTGCGGCACAGCGCGATCATTTCAGCTACCGCCGGCTCGGGGCCGGCGAATACGGCTTCGACGGTACCGTCCCGGCGATTGCGCACCCAGCCCCGCAACCCGCGCGCGGTCGCGGTGCGCCTGGTCCAGTAGCGAAAACCCACGCCCTGCACCCTGCCCCGGATCAAAACCTGGCGGATGACGCCCCCCATCTATCGCTTCAGCCCGAGAAAATCCGCAGCGCGCGCCTTTGCAATCACGTCACGCGTGACGCGTCCCATCAATTCCGATGATGCGACGCCCTTCAACGCTTTCGGCGCAGCACCCTCGCGAACGGCCTTCAGTGTCTCGAACACGGCCTGCGTCGCCGCCGCAATCGGTGCGTGGCCCTGCACGGCGATCCGCACCCGTTGTCGGCCGAGGAAATCCCAGTCGGTCATCTCCTCGGTCGGCCCGCCCAGAACGATAGGCAGTGTGGTCGCGGCCGCAATGATTTCCAGCTCCGCGCGCGTTTTGACGCCGGTGAAGAACAGCGCGTCGACGCCGGTGGCCTGATAGGCTTTGGCGCGAATGATCGCGTCATCGACCGAGGTCACCGAAGCCGCACCGGTGCGGCCGATGATCACCAGCGACGGATCGCCGCGCGCATCGAGCGCAGCCTTCATCTTGCCGACGCCTTCCTCCAGCGAGATCAATTGCGTCCTGGCCTGCCCAAAGGCCTGCGGCAGCAGCGTATCCTCGATAGTCAGGCCGGCGGCGCCGGCGGTCTCCAGTTCCTGCACGGTGCGGCGAACGTTCAACGCATTGCCGTAGCCGTGATCGGCGTCAACCAGCACGGGCAGAGCGGCGGCACGCGACATCCGGCGCATCTGTTCGGCAATTTCGGTCAGCGTGATCAGCGTAATGTCGGGATCGCCGAGCACCGCCAGCGACGCCACCGAGCCGCCGAACATGCCGACCTCGAAACCGAGATCCTCGGCGATGCGGATTGAAATCGCGTCATAGACCGAACCCGGACGGATACATGCCGATCCCGACAGGATCGCGCGCAAGCTCTCGCGTCGTTTACGGAACGGCATCGCAATCTCACGCAAATTCGAGAATCAGCGCATCCACCGCCAGCGTCGCGCCGGCTGTGGCGTGAATTTTCTTTACAGTGCCGTCGCGCTCGGCGCGCAGCACGTTCTGCATCTTCATCGCCTCCACCACGGCCAGGGTTTCGCCGGCCTTGACCTCCTGGCCTTCGCTGACCGCGATCGACACCACGAGGCCCGGCATCGGGCACAACAGCTTCTTGCCGGTATCGGCCGCGGTCGTCACCGGCATCAGCCGCGCCGCCGCCGCCTCGGCTTCGGTGAACACGTTGACCGCGACCTCGAAACCCTGATGCGCGAGCCGAATACCATTCGCGATCGGCCGCACCTGCATGGCGACGGCATGACCATCGATGGCGCCCTGCCATACCGGATCGCCCGGCGTCCACGGCGAAATCAGTTGGTGCGGAGCACCCGCCGCGCCATCGGCGCCGATGAAACGGACCGCGATGCCCTCGCCTTCACGCGCAACGTCGAGTGCGATTTCGTCGCGCTCCAGCCATACCGCGCGGCGGCGTTCGCGCTGCACGGGGCGGCCGATCATCTGGCCGGAGATCTGCCGCTTGCGTTCGCCCATCACGTGATCGATGGCGGCCGCGACCGCGGCGAGCCGGCGCGCGATCTCGCCTTCGGGGGCGCGCGCGGCAAAACCCAGGGGAAATTCCTCGGCGATGAAGCCGGTGGATAGATTGCCCTCGCGCCAGCGCGGATGATGCATCAGCGCCGACAGGAACGGAATATTGTGGCGGATGCCGTCGATATAGAACGAATCCAGCGCGGTGGCCTGCGCCTCGATGGCGGCTGCGCGTGACGGCGCGTGGGTGACGAGCTTGGCAATCATCGGGTCGTAATAGATCGAGATTTCGCCGCCCTCCTGCACGCCGGTGTCGTTGCGCACGGTGATGCCGTCGACGCTGCTCTCGACCGGCGGCCGGTATTTTATCAGCCGCCCGATCGAGGGCAGGAAGTTGCGGAACGGATCCTCGGCATAGACCCGCGATTCCACCGCCCAGCCGGTCAGCGTCACATCTTTCTGCGCCAGGCTGAGTTTCTCGCCTGCCGCGACGCGGATCATCTGCTCGACCAGGTCGATGCCGGTGATCAGTTCGGTGACCGGATGCTCGACCTGCAGCCGCGTGTTCATTTCAAGGAAAAAAAAGCTCTTGTCCTGGCCGGCGACGAATTCGACGGTACCGGCGGAATCGTAGTTCACGGCCTTGGCCAGTGCCACCGCCTGCTCGCCCATCTTGCGCCGCGTGGTCTCGTCGAGCAGCGGCGACGGCGCCTCCTCGATCACCTTCTGATTGCGGCGCTGGATCGAGCACTCGCGCTCGCCAAGATAGATCACATTGCCATGCTTGTCGCCGAGCACCTGGATTTCGATGTGGCGGGGATCGACAATGAACTTTTCGATGAATACCCGATCGTCGCCAAAGGACGATTTCGCCTCCGCCCTGGCGAGAGCAAAACCTTCGGCCACCTCCGAGGTCGAATGCGCGATGCGCATGCCCTTGCCGCCGCCGCCGGCGGAGGCCTTGATCATCACGGGATAGCCGATCTCGTCCGCGATCTTGACCGCGTGCTTCTCATCCTCGATGACGTTGAGATGACCGGGCACCGTCGAAACCTTGGCTTTGGCGGCGGCTTTCTTGGATTCAATCTTGTCGCCCATGGCGGCGATGGCACCCGCGTTGGGGCCGATGAAGACGATGCCGGCTTCGGTGAGTGCGCGCGGAAAGGCTTCGCGCTCCGACAGAAATCCGTAGCCGGGATGCACCGCCTCCGCGCCGGTCTTGCGGCAGGCCTCGATGATCTTCTCGATGAGCAGGTAACTTTCCGCCGCGGCCGGCGGCCCGATCAGGACGGCATCGTCGGCCATTTCGACGTGCAGCGCGTCGCGGTCCGCTTCGGAATAGACGGCCACGGTTTCGATCCCCATCCGCCGGGCAGTCTTGACGATCCGGCAGGCGATTTCGCCGCGGTTGGCGATCAGAATTCGTTTGAACATTATGCTATTTACTTGCAACCGAAGGGCGGGGTCCAGCCCTGCGGGCCGGGGCCGCAATCTGGCACGCGGGGGCGGATGTAACAATTCCGTCGTACAGAAAAACTAAAGAGAGGCAACGGCTGTTTGAGCCGGAATTTGCCTTCTCAGGGGAGATTTTGATGCGCCGCGCAATCGTGCTGCTATCCGTCGGTCTGACCGTCCTGTCCGCAGGAATGGTATCGGCGCAAAACGACAAGCCGAGAAACCTCATTCTGTTCGTACCGGACGGGCTGCGCGGACGGATCGTCACGCCGCAGACCGCGCCGGCAATGGCGGAGATTCGCGACAAGGGCGTCAATTTCAGGAATTCGCATTCGCTGTTTCCGACCTTTACCATGGCGAATGGCTCGGCGATGGCGACCGGGCATTATCTCGGCGATACCGGAACCTTCAGCAACACGATTTATACCGGTTATCCCGTCGCGCACGCCAATGACACCGTGACGCCTTTCCTCGAAGTGGACCCGGTTCTGCTCAACGTCGATGAGCACTTCGGCGGCGATTACCTGAATGAAGAGACGGTACTGAAGATGGCGCGAGCCAAGGGCTTCAGCACCGCAGCGATCGGCAAGCTTGGGCCCACCTTTCTTTTCGATCACACCGACAAGACCGGCGCCGACGGCCTGCATTCGATCATGATCGACGATGCCACCGGCGGCAAGAACGGCGTTCCGCTGTCCCAGGAAATGCAGGCCGCGCTGACCAAGGTCGGTCTTCCACTTGCAACGCCGCCCCGCGGCGAAAATGGTAAATCCGGCGATGCCAAGACCCCGGGCACGACGTCCGCCAACGTTGCCCAACAGACCTACATGGCCGATGTGGCGACCAGGGTCGTGCTGCCGCTGTTCAAGGCGCGCAACAAACCCTTTGTGCTGGTGTTCTGGTCCCGCGATCCCGACGGCAGTCAGCACAACACCGGCGACAGCCTGAACGCCATTACGCCTGGAATCAACGGCCCCACGTCGCTTGCCAGCATCAAAAATGCCGACAATAACCTCGCGCAATTGCGCAAGGCGCTCGACGATCTCGGTCTGACCGCCTCGACCAATATCATGATCTCTTCCGATCACGGTTTTTCCACGATTTCGAAGGAGAGCAAGACCAGCCCGTCGGCGAAAATGCGCTACGAGGACACGCCGAACGGGTTTCTCCCGATGGGCTTTCTTGCGATCGATCTCGCCAGGGCGCTGAAACTGCCGCTGTTCGATCCCAACGACAAGAACGCGCCCGTTGCCGACAACGCCCATCCCAAGGCGGGCAACGGCCTGCTGGGCCCCGATCCCGCGAAGCCCGACGTGGTGGTTGCCACTAACGGCGGCTCCGACCTGATCTATCTGCCCAACAACGATCGCAAGCTGGCGGGACGGATCGTCAAGGCGCTGCTGGAGCAGGACTATGTCAGCGGCATCTTCGTGGAAGACGATCTCGGGCGCTTTCCTGGCGCCCTGCCACTATCGCTGCTCAGTCTCCGCGGCAAGGCCGTGACCCCGCATCCCGCCATCGTGGTCAATTTCCGCTCCTGGTCCAGCGGATGCGATGAGCCGACCAATTGCTCGGTCGAGGTTGCCGATACCGTGCTACGGCAGGGGCAGGGCATGCATGGCAGCTTCAGCCGCGGCGACACCATGAACTTCATGGCGGCGATCGGGCCAGACTTCAAGGCCGCCTATGTCGATGCGCTGCCGGTCAGCAACGCCAACGTCGGCGCCACCGCCGCGCGGCTGTTGGGCCTTTCGCCGAAGCCCAGGGGCAATCTGATCGGCCGGGTGATGACAGAGGCAATGCCCAACGGCGTGACGCCGCGCGGCTATAGCGGCAGCGTCAATTCCCGCCTGTCGGCAAGCGGGCTGAAGACGGTGTTGAAATTCCAGCGCGTCGAGACGCAGCGCTATTTCGACGTGGCGGGATTTCCGGGCCGGACGCTCGGCCTCGAGACCGAGGGCGGCAAACAGAAAACGGCGGGAAAATAGTTTGTTGTCATGGCCGGGCTTGCCCCGGCCATCCATGTCTCGGATGTCGCAAAGACGCGGCCCGCAACAAGCGCGGGCACGACGAACAAGATCGGCCGGCCTACAGGCCGATGTCGAATACGTTCGGGATTTGCGCCAGCGGCAAGGTAGCCGCGCCGATGATGGTCGCGACCAGCCGCATCAGGGTACGGTTGCCCCGGCGCTTGCCGCGCATCTGGCTGGCGATCCATTCCAGCACTTCGGTATCGACCCCGACTGCCCTGGTGGGCGCCCAGCTCTCGATCGCGGTATCCGGCGACAGTGCGATGGTGCGCGGCGGCACCGGCAAACCCGACGCGGAAGCCGCGTGATGCACGACAGCCTTGGCGAACAGATCGTCGAACAGGCCCTCGTCGCTGCGCTCGGCGGCGGCATCGTTGATCTCGAACAGCGCCTCGGCTTCGGCGCGGCTGACCGGCTGATGTTCGACCCCGGTCGCGGTGAGAATGCGCGCGCACCAGGCGGCGTCGTCGGCATCCAGCGCGCGGGAAAAATGAATGCGGCCCCGGGTGGTCGGCCCCTCGCCGGTGATGACGCCGTCGCGGACGATGGTGAGGGCCTGAGCCGCGGTCTTGTGACAGGAAATCTTCGAGGTCTCGATGGCGGTCGGTTCGGCAGTAGCGGCGGACATTGGTACTCTTCTCTTTTTCTTTTCTGGTCCCAGCATTTCCATGCGGGCGTAAACGAGTGGTTAACGGTTCGAAACTTCGGTCGGGTGTTTTTTAAATGGTTGCCGGTTGGTCGCTGTGACTTCGGTCACGGTTCGGGGATGTCGCAACCTCGTCCGGCGGCGGTGGGGCGCGCAAGCGGCAATATCGGGGCAATGAAGCTTTTGATGCCGTTGTGGTTTTTCCGCCGCGCCGCGGCGTATCAAAAGAAGATTCCAGCAGCAAACCCCGCCAGAGAAGGATATTGTCCTTTTGCGGGAGGCATTCCGCTGTGGCGCCCTGCCCCCTATGTTAACGCAACGAATTCATCTGTAACTTGAATGACATGAGGTCGAAACATGGCTCTTCAGATTGGCGCTGTGGCCCCGGATTTCGAGGCCGAAACCACCGACGGCAAGATCAAGTTCCATGACTGGATCGGCAATAGCTGGGCGCTGCTGTTCTCGCATCCCAAGGATTTTACCCCGGTCTGCACCACCGAACTCGGTGCGCTGGCAAAACTTAAGGGCGAATTCGACAAGCGAGGCATCAAGCTGATCGGACTCAGCGTCGATCCCGTCGACAAGCACGCCAAATGGTCCGACGACATCAGGGAAACGCAGGGAGCGGCGCCGAATTTTCCGATGATCGGCGACACGGATCTCAAGATATCCAAACTCTATGACATGCTGCCGGCTGCGGCCTCGGGCGACGCCAACAATCGTACCGCGGCCGATAACGCCACCGTGCGCAACGTCTTCATCATCGGGCCGGACAAGAAGATAAAGCTGGTGCTGGTCTATCCCATGACGACGGGGCGCAATTTCCAGGAAATTTTGCGGGTGATCGATTCGCTGCAGATGACGGCGAAGCATCGCGTGGCGACGCCCGCCGACTGGAAGCAGGGTGAGGATGTCATCATCGCGGGATCCGTCACCGACGACGAGGCCAAGACGATCTATCCGCAGGGCTGGAAATCGCCGAAGCCGTATATCCGGATCGTGCCGCAGCCGAAGTAGCGTTGTCATTGCGAGCGAAGCAATCCAGAACGGACTGGATTGCTTCGTAGCTTCGCTCCTCGCAATGACAGCGAAGGTTAAATCTTAGGCGCGATCCCGTTGGCGACGATCAGGCCGAGGGTGGAGGATACCGCGGTGACGAACGATCCCCATGACACGTCAACGATCGCAACCGGCCAGGTCCAGTGCCTGAGCAGCGACAACGATGTCAAGTCGAAGGTCGCGTAACAGAACAAGCCGAACAGCGCGCCATATAGCAGCGTCGATTGCCACGCTGCATCGGGCGCGCCGCTGACAAAGATCAGAATTCCCACCACATAGAGCAGGTAGAACAGGATCGCGGGCGCAAGCCTGATTTCGCCGAGCATGTCGCCGACCTCAGATGTGAAAAAGCTCTTGGTGACGAGGCCCAAAAACAGAAAATCGATCGGGATAATGACAATCAGGGTTGCCAGATAAAGAACCGCGTATCGTTTCACATCACCCTCCAGCACCGTTCATTCCCCTATTTACGTGCGGGATTGCGTAAAGTTGCAATATCGGGGCGCTCTGGCTATCGCACCGGCGCGGGCCTGTCCGAGCGTCCGCCCGGGACTAATTACGGCGTCTCTTTCAACAATCCGAGAATCGGCTATCGTTACCGCTTCGACAAACCCCGGGGGACGACATGGACGACGAGAAACCGATCCTTGAAAAGGTGACGGACGCTGTAAGCGGTGCTGCCAGCGCAACCACGCAAGCTGCGGCAACGGTGGCCAGGAAGGTCAAAAAAGCTGCGACGAAAGCCGTGAAGAAAGTAACGGCGAAAAAGTCGGCGAAGAAATCCAAGAAAAAGGCCGGCAAGACCGTGGCAGCGAGAAAGTCGGCCAAGAAGGCCGTCAAGAAAGCCGCAAGGAAGGTAGCGCCGAAGACGAAAAAGAAAGCAAAGAAGTCGAAGCGCTGACCTCACGCTGCCTGCAAAGCCTCCGGACCAGAACCCGGAGGTTTTGTCTTGTGACTCGGCCACCCTAGGTCCGCGCGCTCTTGTTGACCAGGAAGACCGCGGCAGCACAGGCCACCATGCCTGATATCGCTATCGTGTCGAGCCGTTCGCCGAACAATGCATAGGCCATCATGGCCGTCACCGCCGGGACGAGGTAGAACAAACTCGCGACCGAAGTGGCGGCGGAACGCCGGATCAGCCAGTACAATAGCCCGATCGAGCCAATCGACAGCACCACGGCGAGCCAGATCACCGACAGCACGAACTCAGCGGTCCAGTGCACCACGTTGTTCTCGAACAGCCACGCGCCGATGCCAAAGAAAATCGTCACCGCAATGTATTGCACAAGATTGCCGGCGCGCCAGTCGATCCGGCCGCAATAGCGCCGCTGGTACAGTGTCCCGAAGGTAATGCTGACCAGCGACACGCCGGAAGCGAACCATCCCCATCCGGCCTCGCCGCTCATCGGGCGATCGTGCAGGATCAGCACGACGCCGGCGAGGCCGATCAGAAGGCCGGCCCATTGCAGCGGCGTGACCCGTTCGCCGAGCCAGCGATTCGCCAATGTCGAGGTCAGGATCGGCTGCAGTCCCGGGATCAGCGCTGACAACCCAGCGGGAATCGAATGCGCAATCGCGATCGCGGTGCCCCCGAGATAAAATCCATGCACCAGAATGCCCGCGACCACACTGTGGGCGATGCCGGTGCGGTCCGGCCATTGCGGACGCGCGATTGCGGCGATGATCGCCATCAGAATCACCACCAGCGCCATCCGGATCGCCAGATAGGTCAGCGGCTCGGCATTATGCAGCACGTATTTAGTACCAATAAAGCCCGTACTCCAGAGCACGACGAAAATCGCCGGCGCCGCGCGCGCGGCAAGACTTTCAAAATCACGATTTATTTGCCGACCCGTGTGCCCGATCATATGCTATGCGGCAATGACAAACTGCGCGGGGCCGCTGGCCGGAAACCACATAACGGGAATAGTTTGATGCGCCTGCAGTTCGAAACCGTCAACGTCTTCACATCCGATCAATTCAGCGGCAATCCGCTCGCGGTGGTCCTGAACGCCGATGGTTTGTCGACGGAGCAGATGCAATCGATCGCCGCGGAATTCAATCTGGCGGAAACCACCTTCGTGCTTCCGCCGAAAGACCCGGCGCATACCGCCGAAGTGCGGATATTCACCCCGCGCGGCGAAATGCCGTTTGCCGGCCATCCCAATGTCGGCACCGCCTTTGTACTCGCGCGCGCAGGAACCGTTTATGGCCGGACCATCGCCGGCGATCAGATCGTCTTCGAAGAAAAAGCCGGCATGGTTCCGATCTCGTTGCTCAGGCACGGCATGACGGTCGTGGGCGCCCGGCTCGCCTCGCCACAGCCCCTTATGGTCGGCGCAGAGATTGCCGTCGAATTGATCGCGTCGGCTTGCGGCATTTCGGTCGATGACGTTGAGACCAAAAATCACCGTCCCTGCATCGCCTCCTGCGGCGCCGCCTTCATTCTCGCCGAGTTGAAGAGCCGCACGGCGCTAGCCGCGGCAAGCCCGCGCGCCGATATCTTTCGTCAGGAAATTTCGAAGTATCCGGCAACGAGCATTCTGGTCTACGCGCAGGTCGGCGAAAGCAACATCGATATCCGCGCGCGGATGTTCGCGCCGCAGCATGGCATTCCCGAAGACCCCGCCACCGGAAGCGCCAATGTCGCGCTGATCGGATTGCTGGCGAAGCTGCGCTCCGAGCCGGACCTGCAGCTGTCGAAAACGATCGCGCAGGGGGTCGAGATGGGCCGTCCGAGCCTGCTCCATGCGCAAGCCGACAAGCGTGGCGGGGCCGTCACCGCGACCTATCTCGGCGGCCGCTGCGTGCCGGTCATGTCGGGCTCAATCGACCTGGCTTGAAACGGTCAAAACTCTTCCGGACAGGGATCGACGATTTTCCAGAGCTCCTCGCCGTTCCCGATCTTCTTCATGGTCGTGGTCAGCCCGCCATTGCGCTTGATCCAGTCCTTCACCGTGTCGGGATAATAGGACATCAGGTCGGATGTCCCCTCATAGCTGGTGACCTTGATGCCGAAGGTGAAGGCCTTGTCGTAATAGGCCTGGTGAAAACCGACGCTGGCGCGCGGCGTCACGCACACCTTGTTCAGCGGCACGATGCCGAACACCATGGTGCAGGCGGAGTTACAGATGCCGTCGATGATGACGCGTTCGTGGCGGTCGCGGATGCGTTCGTATTTCGTCTTGTATTCCGCGACATAGCCCCCGTGGTCGCGGGTAATGTGCAGATCGGCACGCGCCGGCGTCGCGGCCAGCAGCGAGAACGACAGCAGGATGAGAGGCGTGATGCGCATGGATCGAACGGAAACCGGATATGACCTGCCGGGATGCTGGCAGGCCGGGAGCCACCCAACGGCAAGACTCTGGCGTTACTGTGTTTGAATTTGGTTAAGCATCTCGACACCGCCGAAAATCGGCGGAAAATCTCCAAGCCATTGGAAAACCCAGTAAAAATGCCGCCGTCCACCGGTTCCGGGGCTGGCTTTCGGCCGCCGCCGGGCTAAGGTGGCGCACGAAAGCGCTCGTAGCTCAGCTGGATAGAGCATCGGACTTCGAATCCGAGGGTCGGGAGTTCGAATCTCTCCGAGCGCGCCACCACAGGACCGGGCAGTCCGACCGAACTCGCGGCTCCGCGGCAGAGCCGATGGCCGCGAGACCCCCAGCGTTGGCTGTTGGTGTTTACCGGGTTGCATGACTATGCGATGAATAGGCTGAGGTTGCTTCGGGGAACCCTATGGTCATTGCATTACGCGCGCCGTCGGCGATCGCGGCGGCGATCATTTATGCGGGGTTGATGTCGAGCCTGCAGGCGTCGCCCACCTGCCCCGATGAGCAGCCCACCGCGCAATACCCGCAAGACCTGAAACTCTGCAAGGATCTCGAGCCCATCGTTCGCAATCCCGGCGGCTTGCCGCTGAACGAGTACGAGGCGCAGCTCGGCAGGTACCTCGGCGCGTTCTGCCATCGCGACACGCAAAACGGCTGGCGCGTCGACAAGCGCATCCGCGATACCGGACCCTGGGCCGCGACCTATCGCGACGGCAAATGGCGGGGCCAGTATTACGGCACCCACGCGCCGGTGATGATCTGGTACTCGCCCGATTTCTACGCCTGGCTGAAAACCAATCGCCCGGACCAGGGCCCGGTGCCGGCATCCGCGTCACCGGTGCCGGACGGCGCCATGATCATCAAGGAAATGTATCCGGCGCCGGCGGCCGCCTGCGCTTCGGTCGATCCGATGAATCTACTTCCCAACAAACATGGCGCGGCGATCATGGTCCGCGACAGCAAGGTCGCGCATGACGGCTGGTTCTGGGGATGGTTCGGCTGGCCCGGCTCGGGCTGGGGGCCGGACTGGCCGGCGCCGAATACCAGCCCGATCCAGAACATGGGGTTTGGGCAATATTGCACCAATTGCCACGCCTCCGCGGTCAACAACCAGACCTTCGCCGCGCTCAAGAACATCAAGGGCGAACCCGGGCAGCCGACGGTATTTCTCATCCAGGAATCCTTCCAGGATCCGACCTGGCAAAGTCACCACCTCAAGGTGCTGAAGTCGTCCATTCTGGGCTTTCCGCCGCCGAAGCCGGAGGCGAAGCGGGATTCCGCATTCAGCAAAATGTTCGCACTGCCGTCGACCGGCATCCCGCTGACCCGCGATCAACTGGTCGCAATGCAACCGACGACGTACGACAACGTCTGGGTCAAGCCGGGCGGTCCGACCGCGGCCAGTCAGTTCGTCACCTCAGACCAATGTATCGCCTGCCATGATGCAGGCAGCACCGGACTGCAGTTCGACATGACGCAGCCCGGCACCGACACCCAACTCGTCAACAACTCGCCGTACGCGACCTGGCGTGGCTCGCCGATGGGACTGGCCGGCCGCGATCCGATCTTCTTCGCGCAACTCGCCAGCGAAACCGAGACGTTCCATCGCGAGGTTTCGCCCTTTGTGCAGGACACCTGCCTCGGCTGCCACGGCATTCTGGGTCAGCGCCAATTTGCAATCGACACCCATGCGAAGACCGCAAAATGCGAACCGTTTCCACGCTCGACCGTCGACGCCGTTCCCTATCCGCCGAACGATCCCGTCGCCAGGCTTGCGGCTTACGGCGCGCTGGCCCGCGACGGCATTTCATGCACCTCCTGCCATCACATGGTGCTCGGCGAAAAGGAATCGGCGGCCGTTCAGGGCGACCCGCAAAACAAGTGCGTGGACGAGCGGCAGGCCACACTCAATCCGGGCCTCACCGGATTTGCCAAGACGTTTACCGGAAGCTTCCTGGTCGGCCCGCCCGACCGGCTCTACGGGCCGTTCGAGGAGCCGAAGATCAAGCCGATGAAAAACGCGATCGGAATCGAACCGGCGCACAACAAGAACATCATGAGCTCCGAACTGTGCGGCACCTGCCACACCGTGCACCTGCCCGTGCTGTCCGGCGGCAAGACGATTGCACGCTCGTACGAGCAGACCACCTATCCGGAGTGGGCGTTCAGCGACTACCGTACCGGGGATACCGCGGACGGTCCGCTGCCGCTGGGCCGCGGGCCGCTGGCGCAGTCCTGTCAGGACTGCCACATGCCGAACAAGGATTCGGCCGGCAATCCGAACCGCAGCAAGATCGCGTCGATCCAGGAATACTCAAACTTCCCGCAGACCGAGAACACCCTTGCCTCGCAGGATATCGATCTGCAGGTGCGCGACGGATTTGGCAAGCACACGCTGGTCGGCCTGAACGTCTTCCTGCTGGAAATGGCCGCGCAGTTCCCCATGCTGCTCGGTATTCGCCCGACCGATCCGATGCTCGGCGTCGATGGCATCGATTCGATTCCGAACGCCAAAGCCGCGATGATGGACCAGGCGATGAACGGCACGGCGGAGGTCAGGATCGGCGATGTCAAGACCGAGGCCGGCACGCTCAACGCGCGGGTCACCGTGACCAACCGCGTCGGTCACAAATTCCCGTCCGGAGTCGGTTTCCGCCGCGCCTTCCTCGAGTTCAGCGTACTCGACCGCGACAACAGGATAATGTGGTCGTCCGGACGCACCGACGGCTCCGGTGTCATCGTTGACGAGAATGGAACGCCTATCGCAGGTGAGAAGTGGTGGAACGACGATTGCACGCCACGCCTCGACCGGCAGGCGCGCATTCACCAGCCGCACTATCAGGAAATCACGCGTCAGAATCAGGCCCAGATCTTTCAGGAACTGGTTGCCACGCCGCCCGACGCCGGAGCGAAATGCGGCCGTGGGGTCGCGCCGCAGGGGCAGCTCACCACGAGTTTTCTGTCGATCTGCACCACGGTCAAGGACAACCGCCTGCTGCCGCACGGCTTCCTCGATCTCGATCAGCGCAAGCAGATATCCAAAGCGCTCGGCGCGGGCGACGACCTGGCCGAGGACAGCGGCGCGGTCGGAACAGGCGACGATCCCGACTACCGCAGCGGCGGAGGCGATTCGCTGATGTATCGCGTTCCGCTGACGGCGTTGAAGGGGAACGCGAGGCCCGCGTCCGTGCTGGCGACGCTTTATTACCAGGCGACGCCGCCGTTTTTCCTGCAGGACCGTTTCTGCACATCGAAAAGCACCGACACCCAGCGCCTGTCCTACTTGGCCTCCAATCTCGGCCTCGCCGCTACTCCGGCGCAAGACTGGAAGCTGCGGGTCGTAAGCAGCGGCCCGGTGGCTGTGCCGTAGCACGCTCGCCGGCTTGGATAGAGCAGCGGACTTCGAATCCGAGGGTCGGGAGTTCGAATCTCTTCGAGCGCGCCAACAGATAGGGTTGAAAACATTGATCAGGGGCTGTCGTCGTCATCGGGCATGATGCCGTTCATCTCAGCATCGTTCCGAATACGTGATCCCACAGCGTTGTGCTGACGCCGTAGTTTCTGGTTGCAAATCTATGATGGCTCTGGTGATGCTTGAGCAACGATAGCGGCAATTTATCGGGACCGTGATGCGCGCAGTGATGCACGAACAAATACCAGGCATAGGCAACCAGTGAGCCCGCAAGGAAGGCGCCGCCTAAGATCAAATAGACCAGCGCGAAACAAATCCATATCTGCCAAAAAACGGTGAGGACCGCGCGATCAGGGTCGGCATGGTGGATCCCGTGTTCTCGTGGCGCGAAATCGTGCAGTACAAAACGATGAACGACATATTCGGCAAGGGTCCACGTGACGACGCCGCCGGCGAAAAGCGTAGCGGCGGAGCCCATTCTGAGCGGCGAGGTCGCTAGCAGAACGATTGCGAGCAACGAAGCTACCAGCATTTCGCCAAAATAGATTATGGCGGTCATGAGTCCACCCTAGGCGCTAGCGGAGCAACTCCCGCACTATACACGCGTAGCCGCGCAGCAGCACGGCGCTCAATATAATTTGCTCGTCGGTTCCAAAGCCCGCCCCGGGGTCGCTGTGTGCGTCCGCTGGCGACGCCGATGCCTGCGCAGCAACTCGGCGCGGCACCCTCAAAGGACTGCCTTTTTCATTTCGGGATATTCAACCGAACATATCCCGGCCTGATATGGCCCAGACGCCCGCGCTTACACCCGGCTGGCCGACAGCAGCGAGCATTTCGCCCGGTCGGCGGTGATATTGATGAAGCCGACATGCACCCGGGCGAAGGTTTTCCGGCTTTTCATCTTCACGATGTCGTGGATGGTGTGACGCCGCTCGGTCACCGGACTTCCGTCCCTGCGGCTGAAGGAGCACGACAGCCCGATATCGCTGACCGCGTAGTCGTTGTCGTTGCGCAGCGTCAAGGTGATCAGGGCTTTCGATCCCAAGCCGCCCCTTCGCCATGACTGCGATGATATCTTCAGCCCATCGACCGGCGTCACGTCCGGCGGTGCTGCGTCCGCCGGCGCCGCGTCAGACGGCGCGTTCACGGGGTTGAACTGGACCACGTCCTGCACGGGATTCGGCATCGGCTGGACCGGCGCCGCCGCGAGAACACCGGCTTTGCCAAGCGGCTTGTTCACGGCGGTATGGCTGGAAAACACCATCCATGCGCCCAATCCGCCAAGCAAGAAGATTGCCGGCACCCAGACCAGTTTGTTCCCGGGACGTTTGACCGTCGTCTTCGCAGGCCAACCCGAATAATGGCCGCCGATATGGGCAAGCCCGGTCGATCCGATACGAAACAGCCCTGCGTTCATGGCCATGCCATCAACAGGCGACGAAACGGAGACGGCCCGATCCGCCGCACAATAAAAAAGCCGCGCGGGCATTAAACCGCACGGCTCCTTACACGACTGCCGATTGCGCGGTTCCGCCGATCCGTATCAATCCGCAAAACCGGAAATGGTTGCATTCGAAGGCGACAATATTGGACGGGGCGGCACCCGGTATCGCCTGTATCCTCCGCTCACCTGATCACCCGCGGTTTCTTCGTTCCTCGGCGCGTTGCGCGTCTTCGACGCGAAAGCGGGCCGCAAGCGCCGCGAACTCCTGAGGAGACAGCATGAAGTCGAGTTTTGCCGGCCGCGGGACGATTTGAATTTCACGGCCGATAAAACGAACCCGCTGTCCGCCGGCGGTTGAAGGATGTTCGTACCAGGCCTTCGCGAGCCAAAGCATCCTGTCGTAATCATAAGCGATGTCCCGAACACCCCATCCGACATAGAGCCACCTTTCGAGCAGCGTCCGCCAGTCCGTGTGATCGTCGGTATGATAGAACTCGGAGCACCAGCGCATGAGGTGCTCCAGCGCGCGCTCGTTCTCGCGCTGCAGCTCGAACTGGCTTTGCTTGTCCTCGAACTTGAACGAATAGCTGCCGTCATCATAG
This sequence comes from uncultured Alphaproteobacteria bacterium, assembly GCA_963784755.1. Taxonomy (GTDB): domain Bacteria; phylum Pseudomonadota; class Alphaproteobacteria; order Rhizobiales; family Xanthobacteraceae; genus Bradyrhizobium. The sequence goes on from CAWASS010000001.1 coordinate 103,601, forward strand.
ATTTTCAGATTGAGGCCATCCCGTTCGACATTGATCGTTTCCGGCTCGCGCCGGCTACGGCCCAAAAGTGCAGATAGAAATTTCATTTCGCTTCTCCAAAGCGTAAATCCGCATCGCAACAAGCTCCGGATTATAGGGATGGCCCTGTCGCAATGCGACCGCTAAATTGCCGCGGCCGGTCCGGTACGGATCGCGCCGCACAAGAAAATCGGGAGAGCACAATGCCGACAGTTACCTGGGATCATGTCCACCTGCGAAGCCCCGATCCGGAGGCGATGGCGGCCTGGCTCGAGGACATTCTCGGCGGCGAGATCGTTCGGAGTCCCGGGCGGATCGACGTAAAACTCGGCGGCGCCAATGTCTTCATCGCGCCGGTGACCGCCGGCGACGGCGTCCATGCGCCGCCCGTGACCCCCTATCAGGGGCTGGACCATTTCGGGCTGACGGTGAAGGACATCGATGCCGTCGCCGCCGAGATCAAGGCCAAGGGCGTCGAGTTCACCAAGGAGCCCACCACCATCCGCCCGGGCGTGCGCATCTGCTTCATCCGCGGCCCGCAGGGCATTTCGGTCGAACTGCTGGAGCGCGACAAGAAGTACGCGTAACGCCGCGTAAGGCATGAACCAGCGGGCGATTCGCGCGATGAACGGCTGGATTTCCCTAGTCGCGCGGCTGCCGGCATGAACGCGGCGCATCGGCGCCGGATCGGGTGCAGCCGCTCACTGGTTTTCTGCTCCAGCTCTCCCGGCCAAGGGGCCAGGACCAGGCATTTCGCGGGCCGACCTGTCGGCTCCGGGGCGCCGTGCTTTCATATTCCCGTCATATCCGAGTTTGTTTCGAACCACCGACGGACACGGCGACACCAACGGCCAACCTGTCGCGTTGACGTTATGGCATCGAGTTTGGCATGATGCCGACGGCGCTCCGCGACCCGGGACGGTCGCGTCGGGAAGACGATGAAGAACGGGCTGTATTCGATCCACGTCAGCTTGCTCGACGGACGTTCGGGCAAGGGCAGCGGCGTGATTCTGTTCCGGGATGGCCAAATCCTCGGCGGCGACGCCTATCTGTTTTACACCGGCACCTATTCGGTGAAAGGCGACACCTTCAAGGGCGAAGTCCTGGTCCAGCGTCACACCAGCAGCCCGGACGCCAGTCCGCTGTTCGGCGGGCCTACGCCGGTCGGCATCGGCGTCTCCGGCACGTTCACCGATACGACGGCCGTCATGAACGGAACAGCGCTGGTCGGAAAGGCCAGCCAGATCTTCGGCGCCACCTTACGCAAACTTGCGGACAGCGATTAGAATCAGTCACCTCTTCCCGCAAACGGGGCGAGGGGGAAGCGGCTACTCCGCCGCCTGCTCGATCGGCGCCACCCGCGGCAGGATGATCTGGATTTGCGTGCCGCCACCCGGCTGGGAATCGAGGTCAAGCCGCCCGCCCAGCCGGTTGGTGACGATGCTGTAGACGATATGCAGGCCCAGTCCAGTGCCGCCCTGGTCGCGCCTTGTGGTGAAGAACGGATCGAATGCCCGCCGCCTGACGTCGAGGCTCATGCCGATTCCATTGTCCGAAAACAGGATTTCGACATTGTCCGTGCCGGATTCCCGCACCTTGATCTCGACGGTGCCGGACTTGCCGTTCGGAAAGGCGTGCGCGACCGAATTGAGAAAGAGATTGGTGAGCACCTGACCATACGGCCCGGGATAGCTGTTCATGGTCAGGTTGGGCTGGCATTCGACATTGAGGGTCAGGTTGTGCTTGCGCAGTCCCGGCCGCAGGCTCATGACCACCTGCTCGGTCAGATCGCCGAGATCGAAGGCGCGCTGATCCGAGTAGTTCCGGTCGGCCGCGACCTGCTTGAACGACTGGATCAGTTCGGCGGCGCGGTTGAGATTGGCCACCAGTTGCGATGACGCATCGCGGCTGGTCTCGATAAAATCGTTCAGGCTCGATCGCTTGAGATTGCCGCGGGTAACTTCCGACGCAAACTGCGCGGTCTTGCGCTCCAGCGACGAGGCTACCGTCAGGCTGATCCCAACGGGATTATTCACCTCGTGGGCGACACCCGCCACCAGCCGCCCCAGCGCTGCAAGCTTTTCCGCCTCGATCAGCGAGTTCTGGGTCTCGCGCAGGTTTCGCAACGCCGCCTCGGCCGCGTCCTTGGCCTTGCGCATCTCCAGTTCGCCGCGCTTGCGCTCGCCGATGTCGAGCGCGACGGTGACGATGTTTTCGATGTCGCCCCTGGCGTCGAGCAGCGGCAGCTTGTTGACCAGCCATTGCCGCATGTTGCCGGAGGAATCGATGTATTCCTCCTCGTAGAAGCCCAGCTCGCTGCCCTTGACCAGCACGCGCTTGTCGTTCTCGTCGGTCTTTTGCGCGCCATAGCGCGACATCAGGTCGGAGGTGGTGCGGCCGATCGCGTCGGCCGGCTCGATGCCGAAGATACCGGCCATATAGCGGTTCATCAGGAGATAGCGCAGTTGCCGGTCCTTGACGTTGATTACCGCTGGCACGGTGTCGATCACCTCCTGCAGCAGCCGGCGGCCTTCGGCAATCGCGTCCTCGGCGCGTTTCTGGTCGGTGATGTCGCGCACCGTGCCCTCGTAGCGGACGACCTCGCCGGTTTCGTCGCGCACCGCTGTCGCGCTGTCGGAAAGCCAGAGAATACCGCCCTCGCGCTGGCGCACCTGGTATTCAAACTCGCGGATCATGCCGTCGCACCGCATGCGCGCCTGATATTCCGCCCGCATCTCGGGATCGACATAGACCGTGCGCGCGATATCGTTGACGCCCGTCATCAGATCCTCGGGCGTCTCGTAGCCCATCATCCGCGCCAGCGCCGGATTGGCGTTGAGCAGGCGGCCGCCCGGAGTCGTCACATAGATGCCGTCGACGGAGCCTTCGAACAGCTTGCGGTAGCTTTCCTCGGCCAGCCGCTGCTCGGCCAGCGCGCGAACCGCGGCCTCGCGCGCGGCGTCGGCATCGACCAGGGTGCGGCGGAACACTTCGGCGGCGCGCGCGATGTCGCCAATCTCGTTGTCAACGTCGACCGCCGGAATCGATGTATCCTTTTCGCCGACCGCGAGCGAGCGGATCGCAGTGGCGATGGCCTTGAGCGGCCGGACGGTCCGGCGCACCACGAACAGCGCCGCGAATAATCCGATCAGGACACCGGCGGCGCCGAGCACGATGCTCTGCCATTTATCGTCGGCGAGCGTGCGGGCGAAATCGTTGGACAGCACCCGCCCCCGTTTTGCGCTGAGTTCGCGCAACAATTCGGTCACGCGCCCGATCAGCCGGCCCTCGGTCCCCAGCACGTCCCGGTCGAGGTCGGCAATCTGACGCTCCCGGGTCGAAAGGGAAACGATCGCCTCGGCGTAGGCGTCAACCGCGCTGCGGACGCCGGGCTCAGCGATGGTCAACGTGCGCATGGTTTGCGCCGCTTGCTCGGCGCTGGCGGGATCGTGCGCCAGCAGCGCCGCGGCAATACGGCTCTGCGCGCTGAACAGCGCCGCGGCCGTCGCCTTGTCCGAGGTTTCGGAGATGGTCTTGTCGAAATTTTCCCGCAGCGGCGGCAGCGCCGCGATCAATTCGTCGCGGCGCGCGATCAGCGCGGTGACGCGCTCGATCCCGCTGCGATAGGTCGACAGCCGCGCCGCGACGCCATCGATCATGTCCCGCTGCTCGGGAGCAAGCTCCAGCCGGGTCTTCTTCAACAGCACGTTCAGGGCGGACGCCGCATCCCAGACCCCGGTGGAATGCGCCTCCGGGTCGGTCACATAATCGCGGGCGGCGAGCCGCAACTCGTTCATGCGCCGGTCGATCTCCTCGGCCAGATCGCCGACGCTTTGCAGCCGCTGCAGTTCGGCGAAGGTGGTGTCGATGTGACGGATCGCGATGACGCTGGCGATGCTCGTCATCATGATCACCGCCAATACCAGCAGAAAGCTGCCAAAGGTCAGTTGACCGATCGAAAGCGAGAACGAGCGTATCCGTTGGGCAATCGCGGCAAATGGCATTGGTGATCGAGACCGGCTCCGAAGGACGCAATATATCCCGGAATCGGCTTCGGGGGGAACACCCGAGGGGTCAGTCCGCGGTTATGCCGGCCTCCTTGACCACCTTCGCCCACAGCGCAACGTCGGCCTTGATGATGTCGGCGAGTTGTTTTGGCGGCGCGCTCTTCGGCTCGCACCCTGCGGTGTCGAGACGCTGCCGCACGTCCGGTGTCGCGAGCGCCTTTTCCAGCGCCTCGCTAATGCGATCGACGACCGGCTGCGGCGTGCCCGCCGGCACCACGACACCGAACCACGGCGTCACCTGGGCGTCGGCAAAGCCCTGCTCCGCCATGGTCGGCGCATCGGGGAAATATTTCGAGCGGCCATCGCTGATCGCGCCGATGATCCTGATCGTGCCCGATTGCACCTGCGCCAGCGCCTGATTGGCCGATAGAAACGTCGATGTGATCAGGCCGCTGGCGATATCCGGCACCATCTGCGGATAGCCGCGATAGCCTACTGCCGTGACATCGATGCCGGCGAGCCGCTTGAACAGTTCGAAGCCGAGATGCCCGGTCGAGCCCTTGCCCGGGTGGCTGTAGTTCAGCGCGCCCGGATTCGATTTGGCTAGTGCCACGTATTCGGCGACGTTCCGCACCGGCAGCGACACCGGCACGATGAAGAAATTCGGGGCCCGGCAAATCTGCCCGACGGGGATGAAATCGCGCAGCGGGTCCCAGCGCAGTTTTGGATCGAGCGCAGGGCTCGCGGTGAAGAATGTCGTCACCAGCAGCCACGTATAACCGTCGGGCGCCGCGCGCGCGGCTTCCTCCGCCGCGATCGAGCCGTTGGCGCCGGATTTGGATTCGACGACGATCGAGCCGTTCCACTGCGCCGCCATGTTCTGCGCGACGATGCGGCCGAAGACGTCGACCACACTTCCCGGCGAATAGGGAACGACGATGCGCACCGGGCGATTGGGATACGTGTCCTGTGCATACACCGCTCCAGGCGCTGCCAGGCACGCCAGCCACGTTGCTACGGCGGCAATGCTCCGCCAGTTGATCTTCACGATGCGCCCCTGCCCGATTGCTTGTTTTGACGTTCTCGGGAAGATGCCGGGAAACAGCCCGGTCAGCAAGGCCACGCGATGCGTGTGCGCGCCGGGATCGTCATCGCGGCGACGCCAATGACGACGCAGCCGAGGCCGATCCATGCCGTCGGGGTCAGGCTCTCGCCAAGAAACAGCACGCCGATCGCGACGCCGATCGGCACCCGCAGGTAGGCCTGTGAGGTCGTACCGACCGAACCCAGCGTCTGGATCAGCCGGAAATAGATCACGAAGGCCAGCGCGGTCGAGAACACGCTAAGACCCAGCAGCGCCAGTATCGAGCTTGCCGATGGCACCAGTGTCCAGGGACGGTCTACCACGAGGCTCAGCGGACCAAGGATCGCAGCGCCACAGAGTAACGAGCCCGCTGCCGGCGCCATCGGGTCGAGGCCCTTAAAACCACGGCTGAAGATCGCAGCGCCTGCATAGCATATCGTTGCGGCAATGACGGCGATCTGCGCAGCGAACTGCTCACCTACCCCGCCCAGCGCCTGGACGCCGACGATCAGGCAGATGCCGACGAGGCCTGCGAGAACGCCGAACAGCTTTCGAAAGCTGACCGGCTCATGGCGCGTGATCGCGAACGTCAGCAGGAATGTGAAGATCGGCGAGGTCGAATTGAGGATGGTCGCGAGGCCGGCGTCGAGCGAGCGCTCGGCCCAGGCAATCAGCGTGAACGGAACGACGCTGTTGAGACAGGCCTGAAATAAAAACCGTCGCCAGTTTGCGGCGTCCCACGGCAGGCTCATCCCGCGCCACCGCATCACGGCCAGCAGCAGTACGCCGGCGATCAGGGTACGTGCGGCGATCAGGGTGACCGGCGGAATGGTGGCGACGCCAAGCTTGATGAAGGTGTATGACGCGCCCCACAGCGTCGCCAGCAGCGCCAGCAACGCGAATTCGGCGGCCATCGATGAAGGTTGCGAACGCGCTGGTTCCACGGGCAAGTCTTTCCGGTCCCTCGAATCCTGTCGGTCGAGCCGAAAAGCTACATGACGCTGGGCTGATATATTTCGTTACTCGTCGAAGTGTCGAAGCAGCCGTTATCCAATCGCACCGACCTCGAAAACTTCGCCGTCGTAGCCGGCGTCCGCCGGAATGCGCAACTGGCGGCCGCCGTTTAGCCTGGTCATCACCGGCATCACCGTGACGATCCTGCTCTGCCGCGCCTCATCGAGCGCGTCCTTCACCGTGCGATGCTTGCCGAGCTTGATCAGGTTGCGCGTGGTCGGAAACGGCAGCTTGAACCGGCCGCTCTCGCCGCCGGCCAGCGCCTCGCGCGGCGACACCCAGATCGAGTCGGTGGATTCCTTACCGTCGTGGGCGCCGACCTGCTCGGGCGGTGCTGCCGCGAGAAAGAAATGGGTGTCGAAGCGTTTCGGCATTCCCTCCGGCGTGATCCAGTGCGCATAGGGCACCAGCTCGTCGAGCGTCAGCAGCATTCCGTTGTCGGCGAGAATTTTCAGGAACGTGGTTTTGCGCTCGGACAGTGCGGCACGATGGGCGGTTTCGATCTCGCTTGCCCGCCTGGCGTCAATCAGCGTCGCGGACCCCCGCGGTTTCGCCAGCAGGATGCCGCTCTCCTCAAAGGTCTCGCGAATCGCGGCGATCCGGAAACCGAGCGCCTGTGCATCGAGTCCCTCGCCGCCGCCGCAGAGTGCGGGCTTGCCCGCGATATCATGATCGCTCGCGTCGACCGCGCCGCCCGGAAACACCAGCGCGCCGGAATTGAAGTCGATCTCATAATGACGAACCATCATGAAGACCTCGATTTCGCCGTTGCCGTCGGGCCCGGCGCTGTCGCGCAACAGCAGGATGGTCGACGCGGGACGGGCGTTGGCAGCTTCGGCCATGGATATTTCTCTCCAACGGTTTAGTTCGTAGGAGGGGTTGAGCGAAGCGAAACCCGTCACAAACGCTGCGCATTGGCGCGATGGGTATCGCTTCGCTCAACCCATCCTACAAATAGATCAGCCGGCCGCACTTGATTGCGGCTGCATGTTCGCGCGCTTGTCGACGAGCGCGACGCGCGACAGCAGATAATCCACCTCGGCCTTCGCCGCCGCGGTGATGCTCGATCCCGGCTTGCGTTGCGCGCTCGAGGCAATCACGCCGCGCTTCTGCAGCACGTATTTGCGCACCGCGAGGCCGGCGCCGGGCTGTTGCTCGTAACGGATCAGCGGCAGATGCGCGTCGAACAGATCGTGCGCGGCGTCGCGTTTGCCTGCTTTCGACAGCTTCACGACGTCGATCAGCAATTCCGGGAAGGCGTAGCCGGTCATCGCACCGTCGGCGCCGCGTTCCATCTCGAAATCGAGGAACAACCCGCCATTGCCGGTCAGGATCGACAGCGGCCGCAGCGAGCCGTCCTTCTGGAAGCCGCGCAGCGCCGAAATCTTCTCAAGTCCCGGCCAGTCCTCGTGCTTGAGCATCACGCAGGATGGACTGTCCATCACGATCTTGCGGATCACCGCGGGCGTAAACACTACCGACAACGTCAGCGGATAATCCTGCAGCACCCACGGAATGTCGTCTCCAACGGCTTCCACCGCCTGCTTGAAATAACCCGTGATCTGGTCGTCGGTGCGCAGATGCGGCGGCGGCGCGATCATCACGCCGGCCGCACCGGCGTCCATCGAGGCGCGGGCCAGCGAGCGCATCGCCGCAAATCCGGGCGCGGAAACGCCGACGATGATCTGCATATTCTTGGCGCGCTTGACGAAGCGTTTCGCCACTTCTTCGGCTTCCGAACCGTCCAGCTTCGGCGCCTCCCCCAGAATGCCGAGCACAGTGACGCCGTCGCACCCGACCTCGGCGTAGAAATCGGTAAGCCGGTCGATCGATTGCATATCGATGCGGCCGTCGTCGTGGAACGGCGTCGGAGCGATGGCGAAGGTGCCTGCGGCCTTGTGGGTGAGCTTCATGATATGTGCCTCTACTTGACTTTAATTTCGTCATTCCGGGATGCGTGCGAAGCACGCAGACCCGAAATCCAGACACCAAACACCGCCGCTGGGTTCCGGGTTCGTCGCTCCGCGACGCCCCGGAATGACGGCATAACATAGGTGTCAGAATCGCCGCGCCGACTTCTTAATATCGTCCTCGGAGAAGAAAATCTCCTTGGCGTGTTCGACGATGTCTTCAGCCTTCCATCCCGTGTGCGGCGGCTTCCAGCCGTCCATTTCCATCATTCGCATCTCCCGCACGCCGCGCGGGCCAGAGACGCCCAGAATCTTGCCGGTCTGGTCGCCCGATAAATCGCTGACCATGTATAGCACGGCCGGTGCAATGCCATCAGGTCCCAGTGCGGCACCGGGATTCTGGATATAGCGCGGCAGGTCGGCGGTCATCCGGGTCAGCGCGCCCGGCGCGAGACACCACAGCCGGATGTTGTATTTGCGGCCCTCGATCGCCAGCACATTGGTGAGGCCGAAGATGCCACCCTTGGCGGCGCCATAATTGGTCTGGCCGAAATTGCCGATCAGCCCCGATGTCGATGAGGTATTGACGATGACGCCGCCGCCGTTCTCGCGCATCCAGCGAAAAACCGGCTGGGTGACGCAGAAGGTGCCCTTGAGATGCACCTTCAGCACCTTGTCCCAGGCGGCTTCGGTCGCCTTGGCAAAGGTCTGGTCGAGCAGGATGCCGGCATTGTTGACCAGGATGTCGGCGCGGCCGAAATGTTTTATGGCGTCGTCGAATACCGACCGCCCGCCGGCCATGGTGGAGATGTCGGCGCCGTTGGCGACCGCACGGCCGCCCCCGGCCTTGATCGCGTCGACCACCTTCTGCGCCATCGAGACATCGCCGCCGCTGCCGTCGCGCGGCCCGCCGAGATCGTTGACCACAACAGCCGCGCCCTCGCGAGCGAACAGTTTTGCGTAGGCCTCGCCAAGTCCGCCGCCCGCGCCCGTGATCAGCGCCACCTTGCCGTCGAGTAATCCCATGTTTTTCTCCCTTTGCTCCGTCATTGCCGGGCTTGACCCGGCAATCCATGATCTTCGAAAGATTCTTGTGAAGATGGATGGATGCGCGGGTCAAGCCCGCGAATGACGACCTTGTTTAGAGTGGCCGTTCCGAGACGATCTCATCCCAGCACTGTCCTGCCGCTCTTGATCACCGTCGCGTTGCGCGCTTTTACCTTGGCCTCGAATGAAATCACGTTGCCGTCCTTCCACATCTCCACCGTCACCGTCTCGCCGGGATAGACCGGCGAGGAAAACCGCACCGCATGCTGCTTGAACGCGCCGGCATCGTAATCGGCGTAGGTCTGCAAGATGCCGCGGCAGGTGATGCCGTAGGTGCACATGCCGTGCAGGATCGGTTTCGGAAATCCGGCGCGCTTGGCGAATTCGGGGTCGCTGTGCAGCGGATTGCGATCGCCGCAGAGCCGGTAGATCAACGCCTGATCCGGGCGCGTCGGGATATCGACGGATTGGTCCGGCGCCCGCGTCGGCACCTGATGCGGCTCGGGCTGGCCTTCCGACGGCCCGCCGAAACCGCCATCACCGCGCGCAAAACGCGAGGCGACCAGCGTCGCAAGCTCCTCGCCCTTGTCGTCCCTGAGCACAGTCTTGTGCCGGATCACCGCGCCCTTGTCCCTGCCCTTGTCCCACGCGCCGAGGACCGTAGAGTCCGCCGTGATATGGGCCGCCACCGGAAGCGGCTTGTGGAAGGTGATATCGCGCTCGCCGTCGACCACCATCAGGCGGTTGAGATTCATCTCGCCGGGGTTGGCGCCCCATGCCGCCACGGAGGCGAAGGTCGGCACCACCTTCAGGGGACGCGGGCTGAAGACGGCTTCGTTGACGAACGCCAGTTCCTTCTCGTCCATCGGATCGGCGCCCATGCCGATGCCATAGGCGTAGAGCATCACCTCGCGATCGGTGTAGGCGTATTTCTGGCCGAGGTTCTTCAGCGCCATCAACTCGTCGTACTTGATCGGCATTTGCGGTGTTTCCCTCCAAGTTCTGTTCGTGTCCCGGACGCGGTGCGGCATTCTTCATGCCGCTCCGCAGAGCCGGGACCGCACCAACGACCGGCGTTCGTTACGGCCCCGGCTCAGCAGCGCACCGTCGAAGAGACGCTGCGCCGCGTCCGGGGCACGATAGTCACACCACCGTAAAGAACGGCAGCGGCGCGCCGTCGGTCGGCTTGAACACCACTTTTACCTTTTGCCCGATCTTCAGCGAACCCAGATCGCAATCGACAAAGTTGGTTTGCAACGATGGGCCCTCCTTCAGTGTGACGTAACCGATCGCGTAAGGCCCGCTGGCGGACTTGCGCATCAGGCTGAAGGTGTAGATCGTGCCCTCGCCCGAGCTTTCCTCCCACACCGTCTTGTCGGAGAAGCAGAACGGGCAGATCGAGCGCGGAAAATAATGCGGCTCGCCGCAGGCGGTGCAGCGCTTGATCAGGAATTTGCCCTGCGCCGCGGCGTCCCAGAACGGTTTTGTCTCCGGATTGCCCTGCGGCGCCGGATATTTTTTTGCCTCAGCCATTACACGCGCTCCAGGATGGCAGTCGAAGCCGCATGGCGGACGCCGAGCAACCCGCCGGTACCGTGTGCGACGGCGAGATCACAATTTTTCACCTGCACCTTGGGATGCGCCTCGCCGCGCAATTGCCGCACCGCCTCGATGATCTTGGTCATGCCACCGCGGTTGACCGGGTGATTGCTGCAGAGGCCGCCACCGTCGGTGTTGAATGGCAATTTGCCGACGCCGGAAATCAAATTGCCGTCGGCGACGAATTTGCCGCCCTCGCCCTTCTTGCAAAAACCGATGTCCTCCAGCTGCATCAGCACCGTGATGGTAAAACTGTCGTAGATCGAGGCGTATTTGATGTCCTTTGGCGTAACGCCCGCCTCCTCGAACGCGCGCGGCCCGGACCAGACGCCCGCGGAATAAGTGAGATCGAGGTCCTTGCCGCCGCGCGGACCTTTCATGGCTTCGCCATGGCCGATCATCCGCACCAGCGGCTTCTTCAGGCTTTTGGCGATTTCCGCGGTGGTAACGATCAGCGCCCCGCCGCCGTCGCTGACGACGCAGCAATCCATCCGGTGCAGCGGGTCCGATATCATCGGCGAATTCAGCACATCCTCGACGGTGACGACATCCCTTAGCATGGCATGCGGATTGTATTGCGCGTGATGCGAGGCTGCGACCTTGATCCAGGCCAGTTGCTCGCTGGTGGTGCCGTAATCGTGCATGTGGCGCATCGCGCACATGCCGTAGGCATTATGCGTGGTGGCGCCGTAAGCCGCCTCGAAATCCTGCTCGGCGCCGGCGGCGCGTGGCGGCGTGGTGCTGGTGCGCGGCTTGCCGGCCAGCGTAATCAGCGCGATCGAGCATTTGCCGGCCGCGATGGCTTCAGCCGCGTGGCCGAGATGAATCAGATAAGAACAGCCGCCGGTTTCGGTGGAGTCGATATGCCGTACCTTCAGCCCGAGATAATCCACCATCGGCCAGGCGCCGCCGGGCGCGTCGCCGGCGCAGAAATAACCGTCGATATCGGCCTTGGTCAGCCCCGCATCCTCGAGCGCGCCCTTGGCGACTTCGGCGTGGAGTTGAGCTGTGGATTTATCGGGTGCATGCCGGGTCGGATGCTCGTAAATCCCGGCGATATAGGCCTTGCCCTTGATACTCAATGCCGGTCTCCGCTGGCGTTTCTTCCCAGCGGTTTTTGTGGCCTGTCAGAACGGCGTTGGCAAGCGCGCTGAATAAGGAGCGCCATGCGTTGAAAACGGTACAACGCTGTCATCGCCCGGCTTGACCAGGCGACCCAGTAAACGCTGACATCTGTGATTACCAGGTCGCCCGGTCAAGCCGGGCGATGACCACCTGTTACTCCGCCGCGATCTGCCGCGGTGCAGGCGGCGGGTTGACCAGATCGCGGGCTAATTCCGCGTAACGGATTTTCGCCTCCTGCACCGACTTTTCCTTTACCGGCCCATAGCCGCGGATGCGATCCGGCAGCGACAATAGCTCGATCGCGGTGTCCAGCGTCACCGGCGACAACAGGCCGAGCACGGTGGCGACGTCCTTCTCGTAGCCGGCGATCAAATCGCGTTCGAGCTTGCGGTCGGGACTGCCGGCAAACGGATCGAACGCGGTGCCGCGGATCCCGCGCATCCCAGCCAGTATCTTGAACACCGGGAACATCCAGGCGCCGAACGCGCGCTTCTTCGGCCGTCCCAATGCATCGACGCCTCCGCCCAGGATCGGGGGCGCAAGGTTGAAGCTGAACTTGAAGTCGCCGTCGAACTGGTCGCGAAGCTGCTTTTCGAACCTGCCGTCGGTATAGAGCCGGGCCACCTCGTATTCGTCCTTGTAGGCCAGCAGCTTGGCGTAGTTGATCGCCACCGCGCGCGGCAGCTCGTCGCCAAAGCCGCCCTTGGCCGCGGCATTGCGCACCTGCGTCACCAGGTTGCGATAGCGCTCGGCGAGCGCGGCGTTCTGGTAGTCGGTCAAATGCGCGCTGCGGTGCGCGATGATCTCGTCCAGCGACATCGCCTCCAGCGTCTTCGGCGCAACGGTCTCGTCCGCACCTTTCAGCATCGCCGCCAGCCGCGCCGGATCGGCGCAGGCCAGACGCCCCAACTGGAACGCCTGGGTGTTCATCTTGATCGCAACGCCGTTGATCTCGATCGCCTGCTCGATCGACGCGGCGTTCAGCGGCAGCAGGCCCTTCTGGTAGGCATAGCCCATCATCATCATGTTGGTTGCGATGGAATCGCCGAGCAGGGTTTCGGCGGGCTTGGTGAAATCGAAAAACGCCGAATCCTTGTTCAGCGCGTTTTCCAGCACGCTGTTGACCTTGCGGCTCTGGAAATTGAAATCGCGGTTCATGATGAAATCCGCGATCGGAATGAGATGGGTGTTGATGACGCCGCGGGTGCGGCCGGATTCGCACAGCGAGATCGTTTCCTTGGCAACCGCCACCACCTCATCGGCGGCGATCACGAGATCGGCGGTGCCGGTGACGATGCGCGACGATGTCACATCGGCCGGATTTTCGGACAACCGCACATGGCTCAGCACCGCGCCGCCCTTTTGCGCGAGCCCGGACATGTCGAGGATCATGCTGGCCTTGCCCTCGATGTGCGCGGCCATGCCGAGCAGCGCGCCGATGGTGAGCACGCCGGTGCCGCCGACGCCGCCGACCGCGACATTGTAGGGCCGCTCAAGCGTCGGCCGCGACGCGGGCTCGGGAAGGCCGCCGATATCGCCGAGATCGGCCGGCGCGCGGCGGCGCAGCTTGCCGCCGTCGACCGTGACGAAGGACGGACAGAAACCCTTGAGGCAGGAATAATCCTTGTTGCAGCTGGACTGATTGATGGTGCGCTTGCGCCCCATCTCGGTTTCCAGCGGCTCCACCGAAATGCAGTTCGACTGCACCGAACAATCGCCGCAGCCTTCGCACACCGCGGGGTTGATCAGCACGCGGCGCTGCGGATCCTCCAGCGTGCCGCGCTTGCGGCGGCGGCGCTTTTCGGCGGCGCAAGTCTGCACGAACACGATGGCCGAAGCGCCCTTGACCTCGCGCAACGTCTTCATCACGGCATCGAGTTCGTCGCGATGCGCGGTCTTGGTGCCCGGTGCAATCTCGGAGGCCGGATAGGCTTCGGGATTTTCCGAGACCAGATAGATGTCGCGGATGCCTTCGGAGTGCAGCTGGAAGGTGACCTGCTGCGGCGACAGATCGCCGTCGACGTGCTGGCCGCCAGTCATGGCGGTCGCATCGTTGTAGAGAACCTTGTAGGTGATGTTGGCCTTGGAGGCGACCGCCTGGCGGATCGCGAGGCTGCCGGAGTGGAAGTAGGTGCCGTCGCCGATATTGACGAAAACGTGTTTCTCGTCGGTGAACGGCGCAATGCCGACCCAGGGCACGCCCTCGCCGCCCATATGGGTGAAGGTCTCGGTGTTGCGGTCCATCCACAGCGCCATGAAGTGGCAGCCGATGCCGGCCATCGCGCGGCTGCCCGCCGGCACTTTGGTCGAGGTGTTGTGCGGACAGCCCGAGCAGAAATACGGCGTGCGGGTGATCGGCGCCACCGCCTGCATCTGCGTGGCCTGGCGGCCGTTGAACCAGTCGGCCTTTGCGCGCAACATCGCCGCGATTTCGGGATTGAGATTGAGCCGCAGCAGCCGTTCGGTCAGCGAACTCGCAAGCGACGCGACGCTCAGTTCCTCGGCGAAGGGCAGGAAGCGCTTGTCGTGCTCGTCCATCTTGCCGACGATGCGCGGGCGGACGTCGTCGCGCCAGTTGAACAGTTCCTGCTTGACCTGATTCTCGACGATCTCGCGGCGCTCTTCAATGATGAAAATTTCCTCGAGCCCGACGGCGAATTCGCGCACGCCCTGCGGTTCCAGCGGCCACGGCATGCCGATCTTGTAGAGCCTGAGCCCGATCTTGGCGGCGACTTCCGGGGTGACGCCGAGTTCACGCAGCGCCTGCCTGATATCCTCGTAACTCTTGCCGGAGGCCATGATGCCGAACCGCGCGTTCGGCGAATCCATGGTGATGCGGTTGACCTTGTTGGCGCGCGCGAAGGCGATGGCGGCAAAGCCCTTGTAGTCCTGCAGCCGGCGGTCCTGGTCGTAACGGTCGTCGGGCCAGCGCAGGTTCAGTCCGCCCGGCGGCATCTCGAAATCGGCGGGGATGATGAAGGGCTTCATCTCGTCGGTGAGATCGATCTCGGCGGTGGTTTCCACGGTCTCGGTGATCACCTTCATGCCGACCCAGCAGCCGGAATAACGCGACATCGCGATCCCGAGCAGCCCCATCTCGATCATCTCGTGGATGCTGGACGGGTAGAGATACGGCATCAGCGCGGAGATGAAGGCATGGTCCGACTGATGCGGCACGGTGGAAGATTTCGCGCCGTGGTCGTCGCCGGCAAGGCACAGCACGCCGCCGTTTTTTGCCGAGCCCGCGGCATTGCCGTGGCGGAATACGTCCCCGCAGCGGTCGACGCCGGGGCCCTTGCCGTACCAGATGCCAACCACGCCGTCATGCCGCGCACCCGGCGACAGATTGAGTTGCTGCGAGCCCCAGATCGCGGTGGCCGCGAGGTCTTCGTTCACGCCGGGCTGGAACTTGATGTCGTATTGCTCAAGGTGTTTTCGCGCAGCGAATAGCTGCTGGTCGTAGCCGCCGAGCGGCGAGCCGCGGTAACCCGTGACAAAGCCGGCGGTGTGGAGGCCGGCGGCGCGGTCGCGCCGGACCTGCGCCATCGGCAGGCGGACCAGCGCCTGGATGCCGGTCAGGAAGACATGGCCGGAACTCTGGGTGTATTTCTGATCGAGACTGATCGGACCTTGGTTGATTCCCATTCCACCCTCTTTGAGCCTCTTGAGCCTCGGGCGACCTTGGCCCCAGCGGTGCTTTTCACGTAGTTATTCAAATCATTAGCACCAGTCTATGTCGTTTTCCGCGGGCCGCGCACCACAAATCTGGGCAATGGAGACCCGCGCAGCCAGAACGCAATTTCGTTCCGGGACAGCGATGGCCGTTTACGCGTTATGTCGTGGCAGAGCCCCAGGGCGAAAGGACGTGACTTCCCACCTTGTCGGAAGAATCCGGGCTATAACGCCCTGGAAACGAGCCGTGCCGGTGCACAGACGAAATCACACGATGCGAGCGATTCTTTGTAACGGTCTCGGCCTGCTGTTTTTGTGCACCGCATTCGCGTGCGGCGGCGCGTGGGCCGATCCACCTCCGGAGACCATCGCGCGCGGCAAGGCGCTGGTCGATGCCGCCGATTGCGCCAGTTGCCATACCGCCGATCCCGCAAAACCCTTCGCCGGGGGCAAGCGGATCGATACCCCCTTCGGCGGCATCTTTTCGCCGAACCTGACGCCGGACCGCGATACCGGATTGGGCGCGTGGACCGACGACGAGTTCTACCGCGCCTTGCATGAGGGCATAGCGCGCAATGGCGCGCGATATTATCCGGCGTTCCCCTATCCGAATTTCACCAAGATCACCCGCGACGATGTGCTGGCGATCCGGGCTTATCTTTCAACGCTGACGCCGGTGCGCAACACCCCGGCTCCGCCGCAATTGCGTTTCCCGTTGAACTATCGCGTGGTCATGCGCGGCTGGAATTGGCTGTTCTTCAAGCCCGGCACCTTTGAGAAAAATCCGCAAAAGAGCGAGGAATGGAATCGCGGCGCCTACCTGGTCGAGGGCGCCGCGCATTGCGGCGCTTGCCATACCCCGAAGAATATTTTCGGCGCGGATAAACGCGGCCAGCTTTTGGGCGGCGGCTTGATCGACGGCTGGTTCGCGCCGCGGCTCGACGGCGCTACTCGCAGCGGGCTGAAATCATGGAGCGTTGACGATATCACCGAATATCTGCAGAGCGGCCGCAACGGCAAGAGCCACGCCGGCAAGCTGATGGCGGAGGTCGTGGTCAATTCGACCTCAAAGATGAGCGATGCGGATATCCACGCGATCGCGTTATATCTGAAAGATTTACCGGCCGGCGCGCCGGAGCCCACGGTCACGCCGCCGCCGCAGGCGCAGATGGCTGACGGCGCTCGCATCTACAAGGGCGCCTGCATCGCCTGCCACGAGGTCGACGGCTCTGGCTCACCGCGCATCTATCCGCCGCTGCCCGGCAATGCCAACCTGCAATCCGCCGATCCCGCGAGCACGCTTCGCATCATCCTCGACGGCGCGCAAACCGTAACCACGCCGCGCGCGCCCAACACCGGCTCGATGCCGGCTTACGCCGGGAAATTGTCCGATCGGGAGATCGCGGATGTTGCGACCTACATCCGCAATTCCTGGGGCAATGCGGCACCTGAAGTGACGCCGGAGCAAGCGGCGAAGGCGAGACGGTGATGTTCTGCGGAGAACCGCAATTCAACTCCAACTGAACGGACGTTCATCAGCGTGGACAAAGCTTCACTATCCGGCGCATTGTATTCGGACGTCGGCTTCCTACCTGCTCCATGCCGGAGGAAGACATGAAACAATCCCAACATTTTCTGGAAAACGCGGAGAACTGCGCCCAGCTTGCCGAACGCGCGGACGACGAGCCGACCTACAATCGCTACAAGCGCATGGAAGCCGCATGGCGCGCGCTCGCGCAAGAGCAGGACTGGCTTGACGGTCAGGTGCCGCCGGCGCGTATCGCGTCCTGAGTTGGACGTCATGTGCTGGCTGTCATTTCCCGGGCGCGATGCGGCGCGAAGTGCCGCCTCGCAGAACCGGGACCGCACCAAAGGCGGTGTTTGTTACGGCCCCGGCTCTGCAGCGCACCACGCCGTAACCGCGGCACGCTGCGCAGCGTCCGGGACACACCGGCCTATTTCGGCAAAATCTTCTGTATGATCTTCATCAAATCCGCCTCGCGGAACGGCTTGCGCAGGTAAGCGCGGTAGCCGGCGACGCGGTCGCGCACCACGCTTTCCAGCAGCGACGTCATCACGACTACGGGAATGTCGCGCGTGGCGGGGTTTTCCTGCATCGCGGCGATCAGGCCGGCGCCATCGACATACGGCATCATGAAATCGGTCAGCACCAGATCCGGGATTTCCCGATGCAGGATGTCGAGCGCCTCGCGGCCGTTGCCGGCGGCGAGCACGTTATAGCCGTTCTCGCTCAGGAGAACTCCGAGCCAGTCGGCGATCGCCCATTCGTCCTCGACAATCAGCACGGTCCGCACCGTCACTCTCCAGTCAATTTCGAATCCG
This sequence comes from uncultured Alphaproteobacteria bacterium, assembly GCA_963784755.1. GTDB lineage: Bacteria > Pseudomonadota > Alphaproteobacteria > Rhizobiales > Xanthobacteraceae > Bradyrhizobium. The sequence continues at coordinate 121,420 of CAWASS010000001.1, forward strand.
GAGATAGCGGCGGCGGCGCGCCCTGGCTGGAGATATCCCTCAGAATGCTCTCGGCTCGCCGGTGATCGTCGTCGAGCGCGATGCCGCCCTCGACTATGTCGAAGCGCCGCATCCGCATATCGGTTCGACGATCGCGGGCCTTGAGAACCGTCATCAGACGCCAGGTCTCCGATCGCAGCGCCGCTAGATGCAGCGCCACGATGTTCTCGGCGACCGCCGACAATCCGGTCTGGTTGACACCCGCCAGAGGCTGGCCCGGGGTTATTCCCGCATGGTCTGTTTCCGCTGTCGCCAGCGTTGTAACCCCCAACGCCCGTAACTCGTTGCACAGCGCCGACAAAAAAGACCCGATGCGGCTTTTCTCGTCGGTAAGCTTGGAGAATCCGTCGATGCCGTCGATCACCAGGCGCTTTGTGCCGCGGGCCCTGATCGCGGTGAGCAGCTCGGTGGCGACCTCATCGAGGATGGCTTCGGTCTGCGGCCGCCACAGCAGGCTGATGCTGTCGCCCCGCGCATCCAGCGGCAGCTTCAAAGCCCGCGCCTTCAGTTTCAGCGCCATCGGATTTTCATGGAACCCGAACCACATCGCCGGTTCCCCGGCGCCGCCGCCGCACAGGAACTGCAGCCCGGCGGTGGTCTTGCCACTGCCGGATGGACCGAGCACGACCGTGACCGAGTGGGTGTCGATGCCGCCGCCAAGCATCTTGTCGACGCCGGCGATGCCGAAGGAAACCACGGGACCATCGGCGCGGTCCCACACGCTCGGCGTTTCCAGCAGCGCTTCGATGCGCGGAAACACCGATATGCCGGAGGCGGCGATCCGATAGGAATGCCGGCCGCCCATGAACCAGCTGCCGCGCAATTTGTGCACCTGCAGTTCGCGTTCCGCCCTGCGGCCATGCAGCGACGATTGCAATTCGATCATGCCGTCCACCATGGTGTGCTCAGGCGGATACGTCTGCGCGTCGAATGCGCTGGTCAGCAGGAACATGGTGCAGTGGCTGAAGGCGGCCTGGGTCTGCAACTCGTGAATGAATTTCTTCAGCTCAAGGTCGGAGCGGGCTTTCTCGTGGACCGTGATCAAGCCGTCGAGCACGAGGACGCTGGCCTTGCGGGTACGGACCTCGCGCCGGACTACCTCGAGCAGGCCGCGCAGCCCGTCGTCTTCCAGCGTTTTGAAGGCGCCGACATAGGACATCCGGTCGGGAATCGCGGCTTCTTCAAAAAACCCGAGCTGCCGCATATGCGCGATCATGCGGGCGTGGCTTTCGGCGAGCAGCGTTACATACAGCGCGTGGCGGTTCTGCGCTGCCTGCGCGAAACAGATCTGGTTGCCGAGGATGGTCTTGCCCGCTCCCGGCGGGCCCTGAATGACATAGATGCCGCCTTCGAATACGCCGCCGCCCAGAATGGTGTCCAGACCCGGTACGCCGGTCGAAAACCGATCGCTCTCGCTGCTCATTGCTGAAGCGTCCCCCGAAATTCATTTGGATGTGATGCGCGAAATCTCGCCGTTGCAAGGACGCCAAAACCGGCCGCTTTCAGCCCGCGGCAATCTGCGACGATCCTTGAAAGCCCCCCGACATGCACACCACGGTGAGATGCGGCAACGCCGTTTGCGGAACAAAGTTCCCGCTTTCCCAAATGAAACATTATCGGGCGATCGGAACCCCTCCCTGCCGAGGCGATTATTACGACGGAGATAACGGAGGACCCACCGCATGGCTTACGAACGTAACCCGAACGATCCCTATCGTCCCAATCTCGCGGACGACGAATTCCAGCGTGCGCAGCGTCTCGACAGCGAGTTGCAGGTCGATCCCGAACTCGGCGAAGGCCCCGCTAGCGGCGGCAAGGTGGCGATGTTCGCCATCGCAATCGCCGTCGTGCTTGGCGCGGTATTTTACGGCCTGAATAACTCGTCGATGAATCCGGCAGGCACGGGCTCGACCGCTACCGCGCCCGCAACTCAGAATACAGCGCAGACCACGTCGCCCGCGGCTCCCACGGGTATGCGCGACGTAACCCCGCGCGCCAATACCGAACCGGGCATGACCACCGGTGCGGCGCCGGCACGCCCGGCGCAGCCGGCGAACCCGCCGGCAGACGCGGCGGCCAATCCGCCGGCCGGCAACGCGCCGACGGATAAATAGCCGATCGATACATACCGTTTGAACGACACGCAGCGGGCATGAAAATGCCCGCTGCGTTTTTGTTTGCCGTTCAGGCGCTGAACATCTTGTTCAACTCGCCGCCCGGAAACCCGTTGCCGAGTTCGGTGAACGTTCCCTGCTCCAACATCTCGCGCGACGCCTTCATGAAGCCTGCCCACGCCACCCGCGCCAGCGAGCCGCCGACGCTGATGCGCCGCACCCCGAGATCGGCGGCCTCGGCAACGCTAAGGCCGGAAGTGCCGATCAGGAGGTTGACCGGTTTTGGGTGCACGGCTTTGACCACCGCCGCGATCTGCTCCCTGGTTTTGATACCGGGCGCGTAGAGGCAATCGGCGCCCGCTTCCGCATAGGCGTTGAGCCGGTCGATCACCATGGCGAGATCGGGGACCCCGACCAGAAAACCTTCGCAGCGTCCGACCAGCAGCACGCCGCTATTGTCGGCATCGATCGCCGCGCGCGCCGCCTTGATGCGCTCGATGGCGAAGGCGCGCTCGTACAGCGGATTGGCCTGGTCGCCGGTGGAATCCTCGATCGACAGCCCGGCGACGCCGGTTGCGACCGCGCGCGCGACATTGATCGCGACCTTCTCCGGCTTATGGGCAAAACCGCCTTCGAAGTCGGCGTTCACGGGCAGATCGACTGCGTTGCACAGCGCGGCGAGATGTTCGCAGACGTCATCGACGGTGACGCGGTTGTCGGAATGGCCGATCGACCATGCATAGCCGGCGCTGGTCGAGGCGATCGCCTTGAAGCCGAGATGGGCCAGTGCCCGCGCGCTACCGACGTCCCACGGATTCGGCAGCACGAAGCAGCCGGTCTCGTGCAGTTTTCGGAACGCCGCGCGTTTGTCCTTTGTTGAAGCCGCCATGTTATCTCCCGTTTGCTCGGTTTTGCTTGGTCCCACAATAGCATGCGCGATATCAGGCCACCACCTTCCGCAAAAACGTGCGTTCCTCCGCCAGGATGAGCTTGTTATCCTCGGCGTAGTCGAAATTCGCCATGCCCTCGTCGTCGGCACGCAGCCGCGCGCGATAAGCCTCGTATGCCGCCAGACTCTCGAACGAGATCAGCGCAAACGCGATGTTGTTGGTGCCCTCATGCGGCATCCAGTAGCCGACAAGATTGCCGCCGCATTTCGGGATGACGGTCAGCCAGTGCCTAGCATAGGCCTCGAACATCTCGCGTTTGAACGGATCGATCTGATAGCGGATGAAAACGGTGATCGCCACGAAACCTCCACATTTGCCTCTGCGTCGAAATATAGGCGCTTGATCGACGTGGATGCTTCGGTTATCATCGAAGTATGAAAGCAGGCCCCGATATCGCTTTGATCGCCTCGCTGGTCGGCGATCCCGCGCGCTCCAACATGCTGACCGCGCTGATGAGCGGCCGCGCGCTGACCGCGACCGAACTTGCGCAGGAGGCCGGCGTCACCCCGCAGACCGCAAGTTCGCACCTGGCCAAGCTGGAGGCCGGCGGACTGGTCGAGCCGGAGAAACAGGGCCGCCACCGCTACTACCGCCTCACCGGCCCGGATGTCGCCGGCGTACTGGAGGGGCTGATGGGGCTCGCCGCGCGCGTCGGGCACCTGCGCATTCGCACCGGGCCGAAGGATCCCGCGCTGCGTCATGCGCGGGTCTGCTATGACCATCTCGCCGGCGATCTCGGCGTGGCGATGCTGGACGCCATGACGCGTCGGCAATTCGTGCGCCGGAACAAGAATGAGATTTCGTTGACCACCGAAGGCGAAAAGTTCGTCGCCAGGAAATTGCAGATCGACCTCGCCGAGATCGAGCACGCGCGGCGGCCGCTGTGCAAGACCTGCCTCGACTGGAGCGCGCGGCGCAGCCACCTCGCGGGCACGCTGGGGGCGGCGATCCTGAGTAGGCTCTATGAGCTGAAATGGGCGAGCCGCTCGCCGGACAACCGCATCGTCAATTTTACCCGCAATGGCGAAAAGCAGTTCGCGGCGCTGTTCGGGGTGAGTGAGCAGTAAAAACGTCGTCATAGCCGGGCTTGACCCGGCTATCCATCGCTTCGATCGCGTCATTCCGGGATGCGCCCTCTTGGGCGCAGACCCGGAATGACGGTTTCAGAGTGGATACGCGGGTCAAGCCCGCGTGACGACCAAGTATTGGAGCTCTCGATGAAGCGCCTGGTGCTGTCCGCCCTGCTCGCGGCCATGCCGCTCGGCTTTGTTCACGCCGCCGAACCGGCTGCGCGCGAGCCCTACGGCATCGGTCTCGAAGGTTTTGTTTATCCCTACCCCGTCAACATGCTGCCGCTCGTCAATGACGGCGAGCAGGTGCGGATGGCCTACATGGATATCGCGGCGCCCGCGCCGAACGGACGCACCGTGGTGCTGCTGCACGGCCGCAATTTTCCGTCGAGCTACTGGGCGCCGGTGATCAGGACGCTCAGCAAGGCCGGCTACCGCGTGGTGGTGCCGGACCAGATCGGGTTCGGCAAATCCTCAAAGCCTGCGGCTGACCTGCATTTCGACACGCTGGCGCGCAACACCATCGCGCTGCTCGATCACCTAGGGATAGCAAAGGCCGACATCGTCGCACATTCGCTGGGCGGCATGCTCGGCGTGCGCCTCAGCCGCGCGTATCCCGATCGCATCGAGCATCTGTTGCTCGCAGCCCCGATCGGGCTCGAGGACTACCGGCTCTATGTGCCGCCGACGCCGACCGAGAAGATTCTCGAGAACGAGGACAAGCTCACCGCCGAAGGCTATCGTAAGCAGCTGGAGACCAACTATTCCCTGAAACTGCCGCCGGAGCAGGTGACGCCGTTCATCGACGCGCGCTTCAACATCAAGGGCTCTTCGGAATATCCGCGCTGGCTGCGCGCCTTCGTCAATTCGGCGCAGCTGATCTATCGCGAGCCGGTGGCGCATGAAATTCCCCTGCTCACGCAGCCGGTGCTGTTCGTGATGGGCGCCGACGACCACAATGCGCCGGGCAGGCCCAATGCACCGGAGGCGCTGCGCGCGAAGATGGGCAAGAACGCGGCGCTGGCCCAGGCGCTTGCCGCCAAAATGGCGAACGCCAGGGCGGAGGTTATTCCCGATACCGGCCATCTGGTGTTTCTGGAGGCGCGGCAACAATTCGACGAACTGATGCTGGCGTTTCTTGCATCCCACTGACGGGCGCCATGGATTCGGCCTGAAGCCGTGCATTCATTTCGCATTCAGGTCGCGGTCGCCATGCTTTGCGGACCGATCGGTGGGTCGCAAAACCTCGACGTTGCCGAATCGCACGGCTTGAATCATGGTCCGGCGCCGCGGTGCGGCCCAAAACGAAGGGAGAGGACATGAAGACGCTTTTCGCAGCAGTCCTGGTTGCCAGCACGCTCGCCGGTTTCAGCGCCGCCAACGCCGCCGGCGGATGCGGCCCCGGATTCCATCGCGGCCCCTATGGCGGCTGCCGGCCCAATGGCGGCGCGGTCGTGGTCGCGCCCCGGGTGGTGGTCGCCCCCGCCCCGGTCGTGGTGGTGCCGCGCGCCCGCATCTGCCCCTACGGCTTCGCCTGGCGCTATGGCCGCTGCCGCCCGATCTGAGAGTTCGATTTTCGTCGTCATGGCCGGGCTTGACCCGGCCATCCATCTTCTTCGGACGGCTCTTCTCGTGAGGGAGTGATGGATACGCGGGTCAAGCCCGCGGATGACGCGGCGTGTGTCGTGCGCCAGCGCATTTCACTGCTCGCCTTGCTCCGCGCATGCGTCATCGCCGCCCGCAAATGCCTTCGCGTGATTGGAGGTTTCGATTAACCTCCCCCGAAGATTAAGAGGGAGGTGGAACGCCGAAAGGCGCGCCTTAGGTAGTTGGTGCCGCAGCTTGATTCCCGGATCGCCGAGAATCAGAGGCCACGGAAACGCCTTCCGACGTTCCACCGCGGCGATCTTTTAGCCTCGGTCCGCGCTTCCGGGGACTTGGCGGCCGAAGCCTGAGCACGGCGATTTCGCGCCGCTCGCCTGTCCCCGTCCAGCCAACTTCAGTGGCGGGCCCTTGCGGGCCGGACGGAAACCCAAGGCCTCCCGTGTGCGCGGAGCTACGTTCGCTCCTGCCCGCGGGCGCCGCTCCCACCCCCACGTTGCAAAGCGTCCTTAAGTAACGCTCCCTCAGCTTGGGATGAGATGCCTAGGTTTATAAGCCAATGAAGGAATGCTGTCAAGCGGGCAAACATTAAATTTTTGTCCGCGTCGTCATCGTGTCCCGGGCGCGGTGCGGCATTCTTCATGCCGCTCCGCAGAACCGGGACCGTCACCAACACCGCGCGTGGTACGACCCCGGCTTAGCAGCGCACCACGCCGCAAAGAGCGGCGCGCTGCGCAGCATCCGGGGAACGCCGTCGGCACAGCGTCACGCCGCGCCGAATTCCTCCGCCAGCACCAAAACCTCGCGCGTGCGCGTCACATCCGGCCAGTCGCGGTTGAAGTCGGCCACCAGCCGCTTCATCTCCTCGCCACCCGTGGCGCGATCGAGCGAGGCCTTGTCTGCGAATTGATAGGTCGCCTGATGCAAGGCGGGATCGGTGACGCTCCAGTATCGCCACGCCTTCTCCGCGCCGAACGTTTTAACGGCGTCGGGCATATGTTCTTTGGCGTACCACGCGTCGAATGCCGCGCGCTTGGCGGGATCGGAGACGGTGGCGCGGACGACGAAATAGTGGTGGGGCATGGCAAATCTCCAGCCTCATCGGTCGTTTTTTGTCTTGGCTAGTTTCTCCGCCTCACGAGCGACTATTTCCCGTGTGATCAACTCGTTTTCGAGATGCGTATTGCCATAAACAAAACTGCGCCGCTGCTCTTCGCGATACTCAGGCGTTGGTGTGGCTGTCTTTGCAGCTTCGAGCAATTTTTTCAGATCGTCCATCATGAGCTACCTCAATGCTCCTTCCGCCCCTTCAACATCCCGGCGATCCCCAAATCCTCGTCGATGTCCGGCCAATGGATTCCCATCGCCATGATCTCGAAATTTGCGCGCTGTGCTGCTGACGCCTTCACAAGGCGTGGATACCAGTCGAGCGGCGTTGCGATGCGCCGGCCGTCCATCAACGTCACCACGAGTTCGGTCTCGGTAAACTCGACCGAGCGTGCGCGCAGGTCGCCAACGTCAATTTCCAAAGTGCTCATGCCATGCACCCAACAGTTCATCGCGATTGGATCGCAGATGGCGGATGATACCGCCTATTTCATGCAACGGAAACCCGGCATTCGCCGCCACAGACAGATCGTGCAACCAGAATTTTGCTTCCATATCGCCACTGCGGACGTGGACATGCGCCGGTTCGCTGCCTTCGTTGGAATAGAAGAAGGCTCGATACGGTCCCCAGCGCAGAACTGTCGGCATTTCTCCAGCCCAGGATCGCTACAACGGCAAATTATCGTGCTTCTTCGCCGGCATCTCCACCTTCTTGTCCCTTAGCATCGCCAGCGCCCGCGCGATGCGGCGGCGCGTCGAGTGCGGCATGATGACGTCGTCGATATAGCCGCGCTCGGCGGCGATGAAGGGCGATAAAAAGCGGTCTTCGTATTCCTTGGTGCGGGCGGCGATCGCATCGGTGTCGCCGATGTCGCTGCGGAAGATGATCTCCACCGCGCCCTTGGCGCCCATCACGGCGATCTGCGCGGTCGGCCAGGCGTAGTTCATGTCGGCGCCGATTTCCTTCGACGCCATCACGTCGAAGGCGCCGCCATAGGCTTTTCGGGTGATCACGGTGACCAGCGGTACCGTGGCCTGCGAGAAGGCGAACAACAGTTTCGCGCCGTGTTTTATCAAGCCGCCATACTCCTGCGCCGTGCCCGGCAAAAATCCCGGCACATCGACGAAGGTGACGATCGGGATGTTGAAGGCGTCGCAGAACCGCACGAAGCGGGCGGCCTTGCGCGAGGCGTCGCTGTCGAGCACGCCGGCCAGCACCATCGGCTGGTTGGCGACGAAGCCGACGGTGCGGCCGGCGATGCGGCCGAAACCGGTGACGATGTTCTTGGCAAAGGTTTCGGAGATTTCGAAGAAGTCGCCCTCGTCCACGACCTTCAGGATCAGCTCCTTCATGTCGTAGGGCTTGTTCGGATTGTCGGGAATCAGCGTGTCGAGCGACATGTCCACGCGCTCGATGTCGTCGAAGCTCGGCCATTCCGGCACGCCGTCGGTATTGTTGCTCGGCAAAAAGTCGATCAGCCGGCGCATCTGCAGCAGCGTCTCGACGTCGTTCTCGAACGCGCCGTCGGCGATCGAGGAACGCGTGGCGTGCACGGAGGCGCCGCCGAGCTCCTCGGCGGTGACGACCTCGTTGGTGACGGTCTTGACCACGTCCGGCCCGGTGACGAACATGTAGCTGGTATTCTTCACCATGAAGATGAAGTCGGTCATCGCGGGCGAATAGACGTCGCCGCCGGCGCAGGGCCCCATGATGACGGAGATCTGCGGAATCACGCCTGACGCGATGACGTTGCGGCGGAACACATAGGAATAGCCGGCCAGCGCGGCGACGCCTTCCTGGATCCGCGCCCCGCCGGCGTCGTAGAGGCCGATGATCGGGGAGCGCGCCTTCATCGCCATGTCCTGGATTTTCACGATCTTCTGCGCGTGGGTTTCCGACAGCGAGCCGCCGAACACGGTAAAATCCTTGGCGAACACAAAGGTCTTGCGGCCGTTGACGGTGCCCCAGCCGGTGACGACGCCATCGCCCGGCACCTTGGATTTCTCCATGCCGAATTCCACCGAGCGATGCTCGACGAACATGTCGAATTCCTCGAACGAGCCCTTGTCGAGCAGAAGCTCGATGCGCTCGCGCGCGGTGAGCTTGCCGCGGGCGTGCTGCGCCTCGATGCGCTTCTCGCCGCCGCCGAGTTTTGCTCCTGCGCGGCGCTCTTCGAGGGTGTCCAGGATGTCTTTCATGGGTAGCGTCCCCGCCTGATTTGTCCGGGTTCTAACACGGCCTTTCGCGGGCGGGAAACATCCTCCCTATCATCCGGCGATCCCGCCCCGTCCGATCGTCATTCCGGGGGGCGAAGCCCGCGAACCCGGTGAAAACGCCGCAAATTGACAGCCGGCGCACTCGCGCGCAAATTCATCGCGCGACAAGGATGAAAAAGTCAGGGGGGATCGAATGCGTGCAACCATGCGAACGGCCATAGCGGCAGCCTTGCTGTGCGGAACGAGCCTGCTCCCGGCGTCGCAGTCCCATGCGCAAGCCAATCCGAAGGAGGTCGCGGCGCGGGTCGAGCTGCACGCGTTTCCCTCGCTGACGCTGTCGGATCAGCAGTTCCTCAACGGCGACGCCAGCGGCAAGCCGGTCACCATGACCGGCGAATTCCGCATCGCCCAAGGCAGCGGGCGGCTGCCGGTCGTCATCCTGATGCACGGCTCCGGCGGCATCGGCGCCAACATCGAACCCTGGACCGCAAAATTCAACGCGATGGGCGTCTCGACCTTCGTGATCGATGGCTTCACCGGACGCGGCCTCACCTCGGTCAACACCAACCAGGCCTCGCTCGGCCGGCTCAACTTCATCCTCGACATCTACCGCGCGCTCGACCTGCTCGCCAACATCCGCGCGTCGATCCCGACCGCATCGCGCTGATGGGATTTTCCCGCGGCGGCCAGGCCGCGCTCTATGCCAGCCTGACGCGCTTTCACAAGCTGTGGAACACGTCCGGTACCCAGTTCGCAGCCTATATCCCGTTCTATCCGGACTGCGCCACGACCTATGCCGGCGACGGCGATGTCGCGGACAGGCCGATCCGGATTTTCCACGGCATCCCCGATGATTACAATCCGGTCGCGAGCTGCAAGCCCTACATCCAGCGGCTGCGCGATGCCGGGCGCGACGTGGCGCTGACCGAATATCCGGACGCGCAGCATGGCTTCGATACCCCGCTCAATGTCGGCGCGGTGCTGGTATCGACGGGCGCACAGACGGTGCGCGGCTGCAGGATCCGCGAGGCCGAAGGCGGCGTGCTGCTCAACGTGTCGACGCAAGCGCCGTTCAGCTACAAGGACGACTGCGTCCAGCTCAATCCGCATGTCGGCGGCAACGCCGCGGCGACCCAGGCGGCGCGGCTCGCGGTCGGCGACTTCGTGCGGCAGGTGTTCAGGCTGGAGTGACGCTTCTCCCTCTCCCCGCAAGCGGGGCGAGGTGACTGGAGCCGCCGCCTCCGGTCCAGCTCAGTCGTCATGCGCGGGCTTGATCCGCGCATCCATCTATCTTCGCAAAGAGAGTCTTTCCTAGAAGATGGATGGTCGGGTCAAGCCCGGCCATGACGATCATTTTGTAACACCCGACTGCTTGCCGAGATCGCGGTTGTCGACATAGCGGATCATGATCGGCCGTCCCGCCAGCGCGCCGCCGAGGCCGCCGGTGAATTTCAAGGGCAGGCAGGCGTCGAGCGAGGCGGTGATCGCCTTGCGATAGACCTCGCGGGTCTGCTGCGGCGCGTCGCGGGTGGAATAGGTGACGCGCGGGGCTGCGATGATCTCGCCGCTGCGCTTGAACGAGAACAGCACCGACATCTGCATGCCCTCGCGCGAATCGTCCGCCGGCGGCGGCGACCAGCAGGCGCGCAACGCCGCGAACAGGTCGCCGATGCTGCCGAGATCGCGGTCGGGCTTCTGGTATTTGGCGGCATCGTCGCGGGACGGCACGCTCTGGATGGTGAGCTGCAGGTTCTGCCCGATCGGGTAGTCGATCTCGGGAACGCAGGGTCCGCGATGGAACACGCTGCAGAACGACGGCGTACACGGCTCGTTCGACAGCACGCTGCACGGCGCATGCGCGAACGGCGTGGCGTCGATCTGGTGCCGCCGCTCCTGCGCATCGACCGAGGTGGCGAGAAGCGCGGCGGTCATGATGATAGCGAAAAAAGCAAGTACACGCCGAAGCATGAACGCTCCTATCACTTACTCTTCTTCACATCCTTGATGCTCGAGAAGACGATGCCCTCGGCGCGCTCCTTGGTATAGCCGAGATAGAATTCGTTCTTTGCCAGATACACCGGATCGCCGTCGACGTCGTCGGCGACGCCGGAGCCGTTGGCGGCAATGAAGGCCGCGAGTTTCTTGGGGTCATCAGACGAAATCCAGCGCGCCAGCTGGAATTCCGAGACCTCGAAATCCACCGGCAGCGAATATTCGGCATCCAGCCGTGCTTTCAGCACGTCGAGCTGCAGCGGGCCGACCACGCCGACCAATGCGGGCGCGCCGTCGCGCGGGCGGAACACCTGCACCACGCCCTCCTCCGACATCTGCTGCAAGGCTTCCTTCAGCTTCTTCGCCTTCATCGCGTCCGCCAGCCGCACCCGGCGCACGATTTCCGGCGCGAATGAGGGCACGCCGAGGAAATTGATATCCTCGCCTTCGCTCAAGGTGTCGCCGATCCGCAAGGTGCCGTGATTGGGAATGCCGACCACGTCGCCGGCGAACGCCTCGTCCGCAAGCGCCCGGTCCTGCGCGAAGAAGAATTGCGGGCTGGACAGGCTCATGTTCTTGCCGGTGCGCACCAGCTTTGCCTTCATGCCGCGCGTCAGCTTGCCCGAGCACAGCCGCGCAAAGGCGATGCGGTCGCGATGGTTGGGATCCATGTTGGCCTGGATCTTGAACACGAAGGCGGTCATGCGCGGCTCGGACGCCTCGACCTTGCGCAGGTTGGAATCTTGCGCGCGCGGCGGAGGCGCAAATTTACCAAGGCCTTCGAGCAGATCGCCGACCCCGAAGTTGCGCAGCGCGCTGCCGAAATACACCGGGGTCAGATGGCCCTCGCGGAATGCGTCGAGTTCGAACGGCTTGCAGGCCTCCGACACCAGCGCCAGTTCGTCCCTGACCTCATTGACATCCAGATTGGCGTTGCGGCCGGCGAGATCGGCGATGTCGATCTGCTGCGCGGCGCCTGTTTTCGCGCCGCCGCCTTCGAGCAGGCGCACGCCGCCGGTCTCGATATCGTAGGTGCCGAGGAAATCGCGGCCGCGGCCGACCGGCCAGGTCATCGGCGTGGTGTCGAGCGCCAGCGTCTTTTCGATCTCGTCCAGCAGCTCGAAGGTGTCGCGGCTCTCGCGGTCCATCTTGTTGATGAAGGTGATGATGGGGATGTCGCGCAGACGGCAGACCTCGAACAGCTTTCGCGTCCGCGCCTCGATGCCCTTGGCGGCGTCGATCACCATCACCGCGGAGTCGACCGCGGTCAGGGTGCGGTAGGTGTCCTCGGAAAAGTCCTCATGGCCCGGCGTGTCCAGCAGGTTGAACACGAGGTTCTCGAACTCGAAGGTCATCACGGAGGTGACGACCGAAATGCCACGCTCGCGCTCGATCTTCATCCAGTCGGAGCGGGTGTTGCGGCGCTCGCCCTTGGCCTTGACCTGGCCGGCGAGATTGATGGCGCCGCCGAACAGCAGCAGCTTTTCGGTCAGCGTGGTCTTGCCGGCGTCGGGATGCGAGATGATGGCAAAGGTGCGCCGGCGCGCGACTTCGGCGGCGAGCGGCGAGCGCGGGAGAGATTCGGCGGTGAGAGCGAGGTCGGACATGGGTCGAGCGTGTGGCAGGGAATGCGGGCGCAATCAAGGAGATTTGCCCTGTTTCATATGGGAATTGCGCGCGCGATTTCCACTCTCAGCGCAACAGCGCCACCGCCCACCAGGCCAGCGCCGCGACAATGGCGGAGGCTGGAATCGTGATGACCCAGGCGTAGACGATCGAGCTTGCCACGTTCCAGCGCACCGCCGAGACGCGCCGCGCCGCGCCGACGCCGACGATGGCGCCGGTGATGGTGTGGGTGGTCGAAACCGGCACGCCGAGGAAGGTGGCGATGAACAATGTCGCCGCGCCCCCGGTCTCCGCGCAAAATCCCTGCATCGGCGTCAGCTTGGTGATCCGCAATCCCATGGTGCGCACGATCCGCCAACCGCCCATCAGGGTGCCCAGCGCCATCGCCGCCTGGCACGCCAGCACCACCCAGAACGGCACCGAAAAATGCTCGCCAAGCTGCCCTTGCGAATACAGCAGCACGGCGATGATGCCCATGGTCTTTTGCGCGTCGTTGCCGCCGTGCCCCAGCGAATACAGCGACGCCGAGACGAATTGCAGAATCCGGAACGCGCGGTCCACTGCAAAGGGGGTCGAGCGCACCGACAGCCACGACACGATCGCGACCAGTATCAGTGCGAACAGGAATCCCACCACGGGTGACAGCACGATCGCCAGCAGCGTCTTGGATAATCCGCTCCACACCGCGGCCGACAGTCCGGCCTTGGCCATCCCGGCGCCAACCAGCCCGCCGATCAGCGCATGCGAACTGCTGGAGGGAATGCCCAGCGCCCAAGTGATCAGGTTCCAGACGATGGCGCCCATCAAGGCGGCGAAAATCACCTGCGCGTCGATGATGGCGGGATCGATGATCCCGGTGCCGATGGTGTTGGCGACATGGAGTCCGAACACCAGGAAGGCGACGAAGTTGAAGAACGCCGCCCACAGCACCGCGTATTGCGGCCGCAGCACCCGGGTCGAGACGATGGTCGCAATCGAATTGGCGGCGTCGTGCAACCCGTTGAGGAAGTCGAACAGCAGCGCGACTGCGATTAATCCGATCAGAATCGGAAGACCAAGCGTGGCGTCCACTGCGCGGCCCTGCCCTATACCTGTTCGATCACGATGCTGTTGATCTCGTTGGCGACGTCGTCGAAGCGGTCGGCGACTTTCTCAAGATGGTCGTAGATCTCCGCGCCGACGATGTAATCCATCGTATTGGCGTTGCGGTGCTTGAGAAACAGTTCCTTCAGGCCGATGTCGTGCAGGTCGTCGACGCGGCCTTCCAGCTTGCCCAGTTCCTCGGTAATCGCGGTCAGCATCGCGACGTTGTCGCCGATCGCTTGCAGCAGCGGCAACGCGCGGCCGACCAGGTTGGCGCACTCGACCAGCAGCGTGCCGATTTCGCGCATCGGCGGCTCAAAAACCCGCACCTCGAACAGGATCACCGCTTTCGCGGTCTGCTGCATCTGGTCGATGGCGTCGTCCATCGAGGTGATGAGGTTCTTGATATCGACGCGGTCGAACGGGGTTATGAAGGTGCGGCGCACCGCGGTCAGCACTTCGCGGGTGATGCCGTCGGCGTCGTTCTCGAACTGGTTGACGCGCTGGCAGAACACCGGGGTATCCTCGCCGCCGCGCAGCATGCCCTGCAGCGCTTCCGCACCCTGCACCACGGTCTTGGAATGGCGGGCGAACAGGTCGAAAAACCGTTCTTCCCGCGGCAGAAAATAACGAAACAGACGCATCATCTTTCAGGTCCATTACAGGGACAACAACGGCGGCGATGAGCGCCGCGTCATAAAACCGTCATAGACCATTTCGGGCAAAAACGGGCGTTTGCGGAGACCTCCAACAGGGTCATCCACCGCTTTGTATGTTCCCCGGATGCTGCGCAGCGCGCCGCGCTTGCGGCGTGGTGCGCTGCTGATCCGGGGTCGTACCAGAGCGTGGTGTTCATGACGGTCCCGGCTCCGCGGTGCACCGTGAAGACACGCTGCACCGCGTCCGGGACACGACGAAAAGTGCTAATTTTACAGCGACCGCCGGAAATAATGCGCGATTTCGCCGATCACGCCGCGGCGGAAGGTCAGCACGCAGATCACGAAGATCGCGCCCTGGATCACCGTCACCCATTGCCCGAATCCGGCGAGATACTGCTGCATGGCGATGATGACGAAGGCGCCGACCACCGGGCCGAACACGGTGCCGAGGCCGCCGACCAGCGTCATCAGCACGATCTCGCCGGACATGGTCCAGTGCACGTCGGTCAGCGAGGCATTTTGCGCGACGAACACCTTCAGCGAGCCGGCGAACCCGGCCAGCGTGCCCGACAGGATATAGGCCAGCAGCTTGTAGTGGTCGGTCTTGTAGCCCAGCGAAATCGCGCGTTGCTCGTTCTCGCGGATCGATTTCAGCACCTCGCCGAACGGCGAATTGATGGTGCGATAAATCAGCAGGAATCCGAGCAGGAAGCCGACCAGGATCACGTAGTACAGCGTGGTCGGCTTGGCGAGATTGAAGATCCCGAACAGGTAACCCTGCGGAATGCCCTGGATGCCGTCTTCGCCGTGGGTGAACGGCGTCTGCAGGTAGATGAAATACAATAGCTGCGACAGCGCCAGCGTGATCATCGAAAAATAGATGCCCTGGCGGCGAATGGAAATAAAGCCGGTGACAACGCCAAGTCCGGCGGCGGCGGCGGTGCCCGCGACAATGCCAAGCTCGGGCGTCAGCCCCCACACTTTCAGCGCATGCGCGGTGACGTAGCCGGCTGTGCCTAAAAACATCGCGTGGCCGAACGACAGCAACCCGCCATAGCCGATCAGCAGATTGAAGGCGCAGGCCAGCAGCGCGAAGCACAGCGCCTGCATCACGAAGAACGGATAAACCCCGGTGAACGGCACGAGTGCCAGCATCGCCGCCATGATGACGAATACGATCATCTCGTCGCGGATGGTGCGCGGGGTTACCGGCAGGGTATCGTCGGTCAAAGCTGTCATGTCAGGCCGCCCTTCCCGTCAGTCCCGACGGTTTTACCAGCAGCACCAGCACCATGAGGACAAACACCACGGTGTTGGAGGCCTCGGGATAAAAGTATTTGGTCAGTCCCTCGATCACGCCCAGCGCAAAACCGGTGATGATCGATCCCATGATCGAGCCCATGCCGCCGATCACCACCACCGCGAACACCACGATGATCAGGTCGGCGCCCATCAGCGGCCGCACCTGGTTGATCGGCGCCGACAACACGCCCGCCAATGCCGCAAGACCGACGCCGAGGCCGTAAGTGAGGGTGATCATCCTGGGTACGTTGATGCCGAAGGCGCGCACCAGCGTCGGGTTTTCGGTGGCGGCGCGCAGGTTTGCGCCAAGCCGCGTCCGCTCAATCAGGTACCAGGTCAGCAGGCAGACCACGAGCGAGAACACGACGACCCAGCCGCGATAGATCGGCAGGAACATGAATCCGAGATTCATGCCGCCCTTCAGTTCGTCGGGAATCGCATAGGGCAGACCGGACGAGCCGAAATAATTCTGGAATACGCCCTGGATGATCAGCGCCATCCCGAAGGTCAGCAGCAGCCCGTAGAGATGGTCGAGCCCGGTCAGCCACTTCAGCATGGTGCGTTCGAGGATCATGCCGAAGATACCGACCGCGATCGGCGCGAGAATCAGCGCCGGCCAGTAGCCGATGCCCGCAACGTTGAGCAGGAAATACGCGGCGAACGCGCCCATCATGTAGAGCGCGCCGTGCGCGAAGTTGATGATGTTGAGCATCCCGAAGATCACGGCGAGGCCGAGGCTCAGCAGCGCGTAGAACGAGCCGTTGATCAGTCCTACCAGAAGCTGCGCGTAGAGAGCCTGCATGATCGGTCTTCCCGCTCAAACTCGCGTTATACGAAATGGATGCCCGCCGGCGCGATACCGGCGGGCATCGGTTGTTACTTCTTCAGCAACGGGCACTTGCTTTCCGAAAGCGGCGTGAACGCCTGGTCTCCGGGAACCGTACCCACCAGCTTGTAGAAATCCCATGGGCCCTTCGACTCCGACGGCTTCTTCACCTCGAACAGATAGGCCGAATGAATGGTGCGTCCGTTGGGCTGGATCGAGCCCTTGCCGAACAAGGGATCGTCGGTCGGCATCGACTTCATCTTGTCCACGACCTTGATGCCGTCATGCGGATTGCCGCCGAGTGCATCCAGCGCCTTGAAGTAATGGATCAGACCGGAATAGACGCCGGCCTGCACCATGGTCGGCGGCGCGCCGTTCTTCATGCGCGCGGCGAATTTCTTGGAGAACGCCCGGGTCTCGTCGTTCATGTCCCAGTAGAACGTCTCGGTGAAGTTCAGGCCCTGCGCGGTCTCGAGGCCGATGGCCTTGACGTCGGTCAGGAACAGCAGCAGTGCGGCGAGCTTCTGACCGCCCTTGACGATGCCGAATTCGGCCGCCTGCTTGATCGAGTTGGTGGTGTCGCCGCCGGCGTTGGCAAGGCCGATGATTTTTGCTTTCGACGACTGCGCCTGCAGCAGGAACGAGGAGAAATCCGAGGTGTTGAGGGGATGCTTGACGCCGCCGACCACCTTGCCGCCATTGGCCAGAATGACCGCGGTGGTGTCGCGCTCGAGCGCCGCGCCGAAGGCATAGTCCGCGGTCAGGAAGAACCAGGTATCGCCGCCGGCCTTCACCAGCGCCTGCCCGGTGGTGTGGGCGAGCATGTAGGTGTCGTAGGTCCAGTGTATGGTGTTGGGCGAACACTGCGCGTTGGTAAGATCCGAGGTCGCGGCGCCCGAGTTGATATAGACGCCGTTCTTTTCCTTGATGACGTTGTTGACGGCAAGCGCCACGCCGGAGTTGGGCACGTCGACGATGACGTCGACCTTGTCGACGTCGAACCACTGCCGCGCGATGGTGGTGCCGATGTCGGGCTTGTTCTGGTGATCGCCGGAAATGATGTCGATCTTCCAGCCCTTGGCGGTGAGACCGGAATCCTCGGCCGCCATCTGCGCCGCCAGCGTCGAGCCGGGGCCGCCCAGATCGGCGTACAGGCCGGATTGATCGCTGAGCGCGCCGATTTTTACATTCTTGTCCTGCGCGAACGCGACGCTGCCGGTTGCGAGAGTCAGCGCCGTGCCGAGCAGCAGCGCCGAAATTTTATTCTTCATAGTGGTCGTTCTCCGGTTTTTCTCGTTGTTATTAGACGCCGAGATAGGTGTGAAGCTTGTTCATGTTGGCTTGCAGTTCCGAGTTGGCAAAACCATCGATGACTTTGCCGTGCTCGACGATGTAGTAGCGGTCCGCGACGGTGGAGGCGAAGCGGAAATTCTGTTCAACCAGAAGAATGGTAAAACCTTCCGATTTCAGCCGCGCAATGGTGTGGCCGATCTGCTGGATGATGACGGGGGCCAGGCCCTCGGTCGGCTCGTCCAGCATCAGGAACCGCGCGCCCGTGCGCAAAATGCGCGCGATCGCCAGCATCTGCTGCTCGCCGCCCGACAGTTTTGTCCCCTGGCTGTTGAGCCGCTCCTTCAAATTGGGAAACAGCTCGAAAATCTGGTCCAGCGACAGGCCGCCCTCGCGCACGATCGGCGGCAGCAGCAGGTTTTCACGGACGTTGAGGCTGGCGAAAATCCCGCGTTCTTCCGGACAGAACGCGACGCCCATCCGCGCAATCCGGTCGGAAGAAGAGCGTGTGATGTCCCGACCGCCGAAGCGGATCGAACCGGTGCGCTTGCCGATGATGCCCATCACCGATTTCAGCGTCGTGGTCTTGCCGGCGCCGTTGCGCCCGAGCAGCGTGACCACCTCGCCGGCATTCACATTGAAATTGATGCCGTGAAGGATATGGGACTCGCCATACCATGCCTCCAGATTCTCGACGGCCAGCACGGGAGCGCGCCCGGCGGCGGTAACGGTGCGGTCGGCCATTTTTGCTTCAGCCATGACCCGCCCCCAGATAGGCTTCCTTGACCCGCTCGTCCTTGGTCAGTTCCGCATAATTGCCTTCGGCGAGCACATGGCCGCGCGTCAGCACCGTGATGATGTCGGAGAGATTGGCGACCACGCTCAAATTATGCTCGACCATCAGGATGGTGTATTTTGCGGAGATGCGCTTGATCAATGCGGCGATCTTGTCGATGTCCTCGTGGCCCATGCCGGCCATCGGCTCGTCCAGCAGCATCATTTCGGGATCGAGCGCGAGCGTAGTGGCGATCTCCAGCGCGCGCTTGCGGCCATAGGGCATCTCGACCGCCGGCGTCTTCTCGAATTCGCTCAAGCCCACATCGTTGAGGAGTTCGCGGGCGCGGCCGTTGAAGCGGTCGAGCACCGTTTTGGAACGCCAGAAATCAAAGGACTGCCCGTGCTGGCGCTGCAGCGCGACCCGCACATTCTCAAGTGCGGTGAGATGCGGAAACACCGCCGAAATCTGGAACGACCGCACGAGGCCAAGCCGCGCAACGTCGGCGGGCGCCATCGCGGTGATGTCCTGACCCTTGTAGAGGATCTGGCCGGCCGAGGGTTTCAGGAATTTGGTGAGCAGGTTGAAGCACGTGGTCTTGCCGGCCCCGTTGGGACCGATCAAAGCGTGAATGCTGCCACGGCGGACCCGCAGGTTGACATCGCGAACGGCGAAGAACCCCGCGAACTCCTTGGTCAATCCGTGGGTTTCAAGAATGAACTCATCGGCCAATCGAATTTCCCCCGTCGGCCTTCGCAAGCGACGTCTATCGCGCGTGGCCGAGTTTCATAACCGCCTGGTTCCGTGACGCCTTGGAATTCGTCCCGGAACGGTCGCCTCTCCGGGCGCGAATATGCCGTCAACGCACCGGTTTGTGCAAGGCGCAAAGCTGGGCATGCAGGCATCAAAGCGGGGCGTGGGTCCGCAATTAGTCGAATTGCCCGAAAGACTTAAGCGTTTGCAGCGGTTCCGGCGGACGGCCGCCCAAGCGGCTTTCCGGCTCGGCGCGCCCCGGAGGTGGAAAGCAGCCATTAAGCCTGTTTCGATGCATTTGAGCTTTTTCACAAATAATTGGCGCTGAAGCCCGATGATCCCGTGTTTTGCATTGGCACGGGATCGCAGCCTTGGACTTGAGCCTGGACTTCCAGAGCGCCAACCCTTCGGTGGTCAAATCGATCAAGCAGCGGGATCTGCTCAACACCTGGTTGCGGCTGTATGCCCGCGGACAGCAACTCCCGCGCGTCGAGGACTACCAGCCCGAACGGCTGGCCGATGAGATTCCCGACCTCGTCTATTATACTGTCGATACCACGCAGCAGCCGCCGCGGCTGACGATCCAGAGCGACGGCACCCGGATGTCCGGCGCCTATGGCAATACCGGCAAGGGCCGCTATCTCGACGAGTATCTTGGGCCGCGGCTGAAACCGGTGGTGATGCCGGTCTATTACGAATGCGTTCGCCGGGCGCTCCCCGCCTACACCATCGCCATGATCGACGACATCTACGGACGCGCCGTCGCCTATGAGCGGCTGTTGCTGCCATTCTCGAACGGCAACGGCGTCAGCGATGTCATCGCTTCGCTGAAGACCATCAGCGAGGATGGCGGTTTCGAGATCAAGAATTTGATGCGCGGCAACGACACTTTGCCGACGCCAAAGCTTCGCACCATCATCGACCGCGATCTTTTCCATCGCGCGCCCGGTCGCATCCCGGCCGGCGACGTGATCGAATTCAGCTAGCCGCCAAGAAATCCGGGATGAACGTCGCGATGCAATTCGAAAGCGCCAACCCTTCAATCGTCAGGTCGGTAAAGCAGCGCGCGCTCCTGAATGCGTGGTTGCGGGTGTTCGACAAGCGAACGGCGCTGCCGCGCCTCGAAGACTACAAGCCCGACCGCATCGCCGATGAACTGGCTGATATGATGGGATTTGACGTCGTCGGCGAAGGCCAGCACGCGCGTTTCCTGATCACCCAGGAGGGTTCGCGACTGACCGCGACCTACGGCAACGAGCACGTCGATCCGGAGCAGCGAACCAACCGCTATCTGGACGATGCCATCGGGCCGGCGCGGTATGGCCGCGTGGTGCCGTCCTACCGCGCCTGCCTCTGGCACAAACGCCCGACCTATTCGGTCGCAATGGTTCAGGACGCCGACGGCAAGGATGTTTCCTATGAGCGGCTGCTGTTGCCGTTCGGACGCGCCAGCGCGGTCGACCAGATTGTCGGCTCCTACAAGGCCATCAGCATCGAGGGCGGCTTCAAGATCAGGGACCTGATGGGCATCAGTTCCAAGCCGGTACCCGTGAACGTCGTCAATGCCGTGATCGCCCAGAACGTCGCCGCGAAACTTTCGCGCCACGCCGCGGCCGAGGACCTGGTCGAACTGGATTAGATTTCAGCGCGACTTCCGCGACACTTCCTTGTCATAAATCTCCGGCTTGAACCCGACCAGCAGCTTGCCGCCGGCTTCGAGCACCGGACGCTTGATCATCGACGGCTGCGCCAGCATCAAGGCGAGCGCCTTGCGCTCGTTCAAACCTTCCTTGTCGGCATCGGGCAGTTTGCGAAACGTGGTGCCGGCGCGGTTGAGCAGCGTCTCCCAGCCGAGGTCGTCGGCCCAGCGCTTGAGCTTGTCTTTCGCGATGCCCGCGGCCTTGTAGTCATGAAAGCTGTAGGTAACGCCATGGCTGTCCAGCCACGCACGGGCCTTCTTCATGGTGTCGCAGTTCTTGATGCCGTAGATGATCGTTGCCAACGTAACCCTCCCGAAGCTGTAAAGAAAAGCTAGCCGCGCGGCGGCTGGCGCGCCAGATCAATATAGCGGCCATTGGAACCGGAGGGGACGGTTCGTCGTTGCACTGCACATCGTGATTAATTCATCCGGAGAAGCAGATGGCACGGACAGGCACCGCAAAACAGCCGCTCAGGGAGACTATTCCGGCGCCGGCCAAAATTGCCGTCGAGTTGATTGTCAACGGCGCCAGGAAACAGCTCAAGGTCGCGCCGTGGACCACCCTGCTCGATGCGCTACGCGACCATCTCGGCCTTACCGGTACCAAGAAAGGCTGCGATCACGGCCAATGCGGCGCCTGCACGGTGCTGGTCGACGGCCGCCGCGTCAATTCCTGCCTGACGCTGGCGGTCATGAAGGGCGGCGCTGTCATCACCACGATCGAGGGGCTCGCAACCGATGGCGTGTTGCATCCCCTGCAGCAGGCCTTCATCGATCACGACGCATTCCAGTGCGGTTACTGTACGCCGGGACAGATCTGCTCGGCGGCGGGGATGATCGCCGAGGGCAAGGCCAAGACTGCAGATGAGATTCGCGAATTGATGAGCGGCAACATCTGCCGCTGCGCCGCCTATCCCAACATCCTCGCGGCAATCCAGCAGGCGATGGCGCCATGATCAATTTCGGATATGCCCGGGCCAACAACGTCGCCGACGCCGTGCGTCAGATCGCAGCCGATCCGATGGCAAAGTTCATCGCCGGTGGCACCAATCTGATCGACCTGATGAAAGAAGATGTCGAGCGCCCGACGCGGCTGATCGATATCTCCAGGCTGCCGCTCAGGACGGTGGAAGAAATCGAGACCGGCGGCCTGCGCATCGGCGCGCTGGTGCCGAATTCCGATCTCGCCTGGCATCCCCTGATCGAGCAGCGCTATCCGCTATTGTCGAGCGCGATCCTCGCCGGCGCTTCGGCGCAATTGCGCAACATGGCCTCGACCGGCGGCAATCTGTTGCAGCGGACCCGCTGCTATTATTTCTACGACACCGCGACGCCCTGCAACAAGCGCGAGCCCGGCAGCGGCTGCTCGGCGATTCCCGGCGTCAACCGCATGCACGCCATCCTCGGCACCAGCGCGGCCTGCATCGCGGTGCATCCCTCCGACATGTGCGTAGCGCTCGCCGCACTCGAGGCAAAAGTGCATGTGGCCGGGCCTTCCGGCGAGCGCGCGATTGCGTTTGCGGATTTCCATCGCCTGCCCGGCGACACGCCGCAGCGCGACAGCAATCTTAATCCGAACGAGATCATCACCGCGGTCGAGCTTCCCGCACGGGGCTTTGCGGCGAATTACAGCTATCTGAAAATCCGCGACCGTCTCTCCTACGCATTCGCGCTGGTGTCGGTCGCGGCCGCACTTGAACTCGATGGCGGCAGCATCAGGGATGCGCGGCTGGCGCTGGGCGGCGTCGCGCACAAGCCGTGGCGCGACCTGGAGGCGGAAGCGGTGTTGCGCGGACAGGCCGCCAACGCGGCGACCTTCGAACGCGCGGCGGGAATGCTGCTGCGGCAAGCAAAAGGTTTTGCCCACAACACCTTCAAGATCGATCTCGCGCGGCGCGTCATCGTCCGCGCCCTGACCCAGGCGGCGCAGGGCACGCCGCAATCGCAATCCGACAAGAAAATCCGGTGAACCTGATGGCTCCCTATATCGGCACGCCCACATCCCGCATCGACGGCTATGCCAAGGTCACGGGAGCTGCAAAATACGCCGGTGAATTCAGCGCGCCCGACCTCGTCTATGGCAGCGTCGTCACATCGACGATCGCGAAGGGCCGCATCGTCGGCATCGAGATCGGTGAGGCGTCGTCGGTTGAAGGCGTGATCGCGGTGCTGACCCACAAGAACCGGCCGCCGATGGCCGGCACCGACCGCGCCTACCATGACGATACCGCGCCGGAGGGCGGTTCGCCGTTCCGGCCGCTGTACGACGACAAGATCAGGTTCAGCGGACAGCCGGTCGCGCTGGTGCTGGCGGAGGATTTCGAGACCGCGCGCTACGCGGCTTCGCTGCTGCGCGTGGACTACGAGGAGGAAGCGCACGCCACCGACCTCTATACGCAACTGGATGAAGCCGACGACATCGCGGTTGATCCGCCGCCAAAACCGCGCGGCAACGCCGACAAGGCACTGGCCAAGGCCGAGGTGTGTCACCAGGGCGAATACACCATTCCGGTCGAGCATCATAATCCGATGGAATTGTACGCCTCCACCGCGATCCGGGGCGGCGACGGCAAGCTCACGGTCTACGACAAGACCCAGGGCGTGCAGAACGTGCAGCACTATCTCTGCGCTGTGTTCAAGATGAAGCCGGATGATTTGCGCGTGATCTCGCCTTTCGTCGGCGGCGCGTTCGGCTCCGGCCTGCGCCCGCAATACCAGGCGGTGCTGGCCGTGCTGGGCGCATGCGCGCTGCAGCGTTCGGTGCGGCTGGTACTGACTCGGCAGCAGATGGCCACGCTCGGTTACCGCCCCGGCAGTATCGAACGGGTTGCACTCGGCGCCAAAGCCGACGGGTCGCTCGACGCGATCACGCATGACGCGATCGCGATGACCTCGCAATACGAGGATTTCGCCCGCAACGACACCGGCTGGTCCGGCGCACTCTATACTTGCGCCAACACCAGATATTCCCACAAACTGGCAAAACTCGATCTCGCCACTCCCTGCGACATGCGCGGTCCCGGCGCCACCACCGGCGTCTACGCGCTGGAATGCGCGATGGACGAACTCGCCGTCGCGCTCAAGATCGATCCGCTGGAGCTGCGGCTTCGCAACTATTCCGACCGCGAGCAGAACGACGACCTTCCCTACACCAGCAAGCAACTGCGCGAATGTTACCGCCAGGCCGCCGACGCTTTCGGCTGGAGCAAGCGCAACGCCGAGCCGCGCTCGATGCGCGACGGCAGCGAGTTGGTCGGCTGGGGCATGGCGAGCGGCATCTGGGAAGCGCTGCAGATGAAGACGGCCGCACGCATCGTGCTGACCTCAAACGGCCATGCCGAGATCGCCTGCGCGACCTCCGACATCGGCACCGGCACCTACACCATCATGGCGCAGGTCGCAGCCGACATGCTCGGCCTGCCGATCGACAATGTCAGCATCAAGCTCGGCGATTCGACGCTGCCGGCGTCTCCGGTCGAAGGCGGATCGTGGATGGCGGCCTCGGTATCGCACGCGATCAAGAACGCCGCCGACGCCGTGCGCAAGCAATTGCTGGCGCTGGCGAAGAAGGTTCCGGACTCACCGCTCAAAGGCGCGAAGTTCGACGATGTTGTCCTCGCAGACGGCAAGATCGTGAGCAAGCAGGACGCCAGCCGCGCCGTGTCGATCGCCGACGCCATGCGGCATGGCAAGGTGGAACGCATCGAGCAGGAAAAATCGACCAATTTCAAAAAACTCGCCTCCTATGCGCGCAACGCGCATTCCGCGGTGTTCGCCGAAGTGAAGGTGGACGAGCAGCTCGGTGTGATCCGCGTCACCCGAATGGTCAGCGCGGTCGCGGCGGGGCGCATCCTCAACACCAAGACCGCGCGTAACCAGATCATGGGCAGCATGATCTGGGGCATCGGCATGGCGCTGCACGAGGAAACCCTGCTGGATCACCGTTTCGGCCGCATCATGAACGCCAATTTCGGCGAGTACCACGTGCCTGTTAATGCCGACGTGCACGACATCAAGGTGATCTTCGTCGATGAGCCCGACGACATCATCAATCCGTTGGGCATCAAGGGCCTCGGCGAAATCGGCCTCGTCGGCGTCGCCGCGGCGATCGCCAACGCGGTATATCACGCCACCGGAAAACGGGTGCGCGATCTGCCGATCACGCTGGACAAGTTGCAGTGCTGAAACCTCTCGCCGGGATCACGCCGGCACAGGCTCAGCCCGCGCTTTTGGAAAAGGCCGAAAGCTCAAGGCCATCAGGAACGCGCCGAGGCCCATGCCCCAGGCGCCGATATAGAGCCATGCGTAGCTGGCGAAAGTGTCGTAGATCAGGCCGCCGGCGATCGGTCCGGTGGCCATGCCGAGGCTGCCCGCCATCGCGGTGCCGCCGATCACGGTGCCCATCATCTTCAACGGGAAATTTTCCCGCGCCAGCACCGCATAGAGCGGCATGACGCCGGCATAGATGAAGCCGAACAACGCGGCAACCGCATAGAACGCGGCAAGTTCGCGCACGAAGACGTAGGCCAGCGCACCGAACGCCTGCACCAGCAGCCCCAGCACCAGAACGCGCTTGGCGCCAAAGCGGTCGCCGAGCAGCCCGAAGGCGATGCGGCCGCCCAATCCCGCCAGCCCCTCCACGCTGTAGATCGAAACCGCTGAAAGCAGCGGAATGCCGCAACTGATGGCATAGCTCACGGTGTGGATGATGGGGCCGGAATGGGTGGCGCAGCAGAAGAAATTGGTCGCGAGCAGGATGATGAACTGCGGCGACCGTACCGCCTGCGAAAGCGACATTTCCGGTTGCGGCCCGGCATCGCCGATTGCTGTGGCGCCGGCTGCGAGCGCGGGCGGGCGGCGCACCAAGAGTGCTGCCGGAATCATGATGACCGCGACGACGAGGCTGAGGATTTGCATCGTGGTTCGCCAGTCATGGCTGGAGACGAGCCAGGCCACGAGCGGCGACATCGTCATCGGCGCCATCCCCATGCCGGCCGACACCAGCGACACCGCAAGGCTGCGATGGGTGTCGAACCAGCCGGTGACGCAGGCCATCATCGGCGCGAAGATCGCGGCAGTCGCCAATCCCACCAGCAGGCCGAACAGCAGTTGAAACTCGATCAATGACGTCGCACGGCTCGCTAGCGCGAGACTTGCCGCGATGACGATGGAGCCGGTCAGCACCACCGGGCGCGGCCCGATCCGGTCCGACAAGGTCCCCCAGATCATGCTGGCAAAGGCCATTGCAAGGAAGCCGATGGTCATGGCGCTGGACACGCCGGCGACCGACCAGCCGGTGTCGCGCGTGATCGGCTGCAGCAAAACCGGCAGCGAAAACATGCCGCCGATGGCAACACAGCCCAACAGGCCGCCGGCCGCCACAATGACCCAGCGATAGCGAAAATTGTTCATTCCTTGGTCTCCGTTCCTGCTCTCTCGGCACAGGACGAATGAGGACGCGCGAAAGGCGACACGCCGGCCTCGCATGCCGCCTCACTTCTTTGTGAGCGCCGCTGTCGCAAGCGCAGGTTCCGGAGAACTAGCACTGCTGCGAAATCCGTCATTGCGAGGAGCGAAGCGACGAAGCAATCCAGCCTGCCGTTGCGGCTCTGGATTGCTTCGCTTCGCTCGCAATGACGGATTTCAACAAAACGCGTCACGGACTAGCCGTCGCGTTTCCGGAAGGCGGCCTCTCCGGCGTCCGAGACCTCGACCCATTTCGGGTCGGGCGCGGCGTCGGGGACGTAACTGTCGTTCCAGTTCCACCATTTGTACGGCCGGCTCTGCGGATAGCCCTCGGGCGAGTCCTCCCACTCCTCCTGACGCCCGAGCGCGGTCATGTCGAGATAGTTCCAGACGGTGCCCATCGCCTCGTCGCCGCGGCCGTTGATGAAGTAGGTGCGGAAGATGCGCTTCCCCTCGCGGATGAAAGCGTTGTGGCCGTGCCATTCATCCACCCCGAAGTCGGCATCAAAACTGTCGGTGATGGTGACCCAGGGCATGTCCCAGCCCATCCGCTTCTTCAGCCGCGCGATGTCGGCCTGCGGTGCGCGCGAGGCATACACGAGGGTGGTGTCGCGCGCGTTCAGGTGGGCAAGATTGGAGACCTGGTCGGCCCCCAGCGAACAGCCGATGCAGGCATGCTCCGGCCAGCCGTGCACGCCCGGCTCGAAGAAGGCGCGGTAGACGATCAACTGACGCCGGCCTTCGAACAGGTCGAGCAGGCTCGCTTTGCCCTCGGGTCCGTCGAACGCATAGGCATTTTCCACTGCAAGCCACGGCATGCGCCGCCGCTCGGCGGCCAGCGCGTCGCGGGCGCGGGTCATTTCCTTCTCCTTGACGAGAAGTTTCTCGCGCGCAGCATCCCATTCTTGCGGCGACACAATCGGTGGCGTGTTCATGGCGTGCTCTCCTTCTTTCCGCGCCCCTCCCGGTTGATGCGTCAGTCCTGTTCGTCGGCGATGGCGCCGATGGTTGGGACAACCTTCTTCCAGCCGTCGCTCATGTTCGTGAAAGCGGGTTCGTTCTTCGGCAGCACAAAGCCGGAGTGGACCAGACGAAGGCGCGTTCCGTTTTCGACCCTGGAGAGGGTAAACGTAACGACGGTGTTCAGCGCTGCGCCGTAGCCGACGTTTTCCGGGTGTCCGCTTTTCCAGGAATAGACCAGCCGTTGGTTCGGGATCGCTTCCAGTACCTCGCAGTGAATGACACCGTCCCACGCGCCGCCGGGCGTCGTCTGGTAAGTGAACTTCGTGCCCTTCTTGGGCTCGAATCCCGTCGGTGTCATCGCCAGCCAGCGCGCCATCAGCTCGCCATTCGTCAGCGTCTTCCAGATCGTCTCCGGCGCATGCGGAAAAACCTCGTCGACGACGATCTCTCGTGTGCCGGCTTTCGATGCGGCGTCGTTCATGGATCGATTTCCTTCAGGAGGGTTCGGAGATTGGCGAAGCGGTCACGCCAGAACACGCCGTAATGGCTCATCCAGTCGACGAGCGGGGCGAGCCCTTCGGGCCGGGCGCGGTAGTAGACGTTACGGCCTTCGGGGCGTTCCGCGACGAGGCCAGCGAGCTTCAACGACTTGAGGTGCTGGGAGATGGCGCCCTGCGTCACCCCGCTGCCCCGCGTCAACTCCACCACGGTGATCTCGTCGGAACTGGCGATCCGCTCGAACACGGCCCGCCGGGTGGGGTCGGCGAGCGTGCGCATGACGGCGTCGATAGGCGCGGGCTGGATCATGGACAATCAATTAGTACAGGCTAATCAATTAGTCAACGCTAATCTTAAATGAGGTCGCTTCTTGTAAAATTATTGCGGGTCACATATGTATATCCCGCTTGAATATACATGGATGCGATCATGACAAGCTCAACCGTCTTCACCAGCAACCGCAGCCAAGCGGTACGGTTGCCCAAAGCCGTCGCCTTTCCGGACGACGTGCATCAGGTGGATATCCTGAAGATCGGCCATAGCCGGGTGATCGTGCCCAAAGGCAGACGCTGGGATGATTGGTTCCTTAACGGGCCGCGCTTCAGCGACGATTTTATGATCGACCGTGAGCAACCGGCGGCCGAGGAGCGCGAGCCCTTCTGATGCTTACCCACATGCTCGACACCGACATCTGCATCTACGTAATGAGGAAACGCTCTCTGGATCTGCTTGAAAAATTCAATTCGCTCGCCGAACAACTTTGTATCTCGAGCGTCACGCTCGGCGAATTGCACTATGGCGCTGAAAAATCCGCACGTCGCGTCGCCAACCTGACCGGTCTCGAGCATTTCGTCGCGCGGCTTGATGTGCTGGCATTCGACGCAAAGGCCGCCATGCACTACGGACAGCTGCGCGCCGAACTGCAGCGATCGGGAACGCCCTGCGGTCCGCACGATATGCAGATCGGCGGCCACGCCCGCAGCGAGGGATTGATCGTCGTTACCAACAACACACGCGAGTTCAGCCGTATGCCGGGGCTCAGGACCGAGAATTGGGCGTGAGCGACGCCGGCTTAGGTGCGGTCATGTTCACCCCGGCTCCAGCGCTTCGCCGAGCTGGATCGGATGCGCCATCGTCTCGTGCAGCTTCTCCATGTCGAGTTCGCCTTCCGAGCGGCTGATCACGACACAGGCCACGCCGTTGCCGATCAGGTTGGTGAGCGCGCGGCATTCGCTCATGAATTTGTCGATGCCGACCAGGATGGCGATCGACTGGATCGGGATGTCCGGGACGATGGAGAGGGTGGCAGCCAGCGTGATGAAGCCGGCGCCGGTAACGCCCGAGGCGCCCTTCGAGGTGAGCATGGCGATGCCGAGAATGCCAAGCTCCTGCCAGATCGTCAGGTTGGTGTTGGTGGCTTGGGCGAGAAACAGCGTCGCCAGCGTCATATAGATGTTGGTGCCGTCCAGATTGAAACTGTAGCCCGTGGGAATCACGAGGCCGACCACGGACCGCGAGGCGCCGAGATGCTCCATCTTCTGGATCATCTGCGGCAGCACGGTTTCCGACGACGAGGTGCCGAGCACGATCAGCAGTTCGTCCTTGATGTAGCCGATGAAGCGGAGAATCGAAAAGCCGGCCAATCGCGCGATGGTGCCGAGCACGATCAGAACGAACAATATGCTGGTCAGATAGAACGTCCCGATCAGCGCGATCAGGTTCCACAGCGCGTCAAGACCGTAGGCGCCGACGGTGAACGCCATCGCCCCGAACGCGCCGAGAGGTGCTGCCCGCACGATGATGCGGATGATGCCGAAAAACATCTTTGCGGCCTGGTCGATCGCGTACGCAATCGGCTCACCGACCTTTCCGAGAAACGCGATCGCAAATCCGGAAAGGATCGAGATCAGCAGGACCTGCAACAGGTCGCCGCGCGCGAGCGCGCCGATATAGCTGTCGGGGATGATCCCCATCAGATGTGCGACGATGCCCTCTTCCTTTGCCTTGGTGACGTAGGTGGCGACGGATTTCGGGTCGATGGTGGCCGGATCGATATTGAAGCCATGGCCGGGCTGCAGGATTTCCCCGACCAGGAGGCCGATGCCGAGCGCCAGCGTCGAAATCACCTCGAAATAAACCAGCGTCTTCAGCCCGACCCGGCCGACGCGCTTCAGATCGCCCATCGAGGAGATGCCATGCACCACCGTGCAGAAGATCACCGGCGCGATCATCATCTTGATCAGCGCGATAAAACCGTCGCCGAGCGGTTTTAAGGCCTTGCCGGTATTCGGATAGAAATGCCCGATCAGAATGCCAAGCGCGATCGCGATCAGCACCTGAATGTAGAGGATCTTGTACCACGGCTGATGATGCGGAGCGGGACGGACGGCCTCGGTGGGCATGGGGCACCCGGGAGATGCGTGGGATGACCGGGCGACGATGCGGGAAAATGAGGCGGCGGACAATGGGAAATTCACGGCCGGCGGATCATGCTCGATAAGTTGAAGAGGTAGATCTGGACCACCGTCGGTCGCTGTCGCGGGCGGCTTGCACGTAATATCGTGCCTTGTGCAAAGCAGTCGGAAATCCTTCGATCAAATTCTTCAAGGCCGGCGAACAATCCGTTTCCGGGATTTTCAAGCACTACTCAGCGCATTGGGCTTTGCGTTGGTACGTCAACGCGGCAGCCACCGAATTTATTTCCACGCGAGGACGGGGCGACCTTTTCCCATTCAGCCAGATGGCCAGGATGCAAAGCACTATCAGGTTCGGCAGCTTCGAGATATGATCCGCAAATACGGCCTAACCTTGGACAAGAGCGAATGAAAAAATACGCCATCATCGTGTATTGGTCCGACGAGGACGCCGTCTGGATTGCGGAAGCGCCGGACCTTGAACCGTGTGCGGCGCACGGCAGTACGCCGGAACAGGCGGTAGCGGAGTTGCGTGTCGCCATGGACCTTTGGCTCGAGGTCGCTCGAGAGAAAGGTCAACCCATTCCCGATGCGCGTTATCAGCCACACACCGAGGCTGCCGAGTAGGCGACCTAGCCGGGCGCAGCGTCATCGAGACTGACGATCACGGCGGCATTGGCGATGATGATGGCATCGCCGCCGTGCTCTGCAGCGACCTCAAGCCCGCCTTTGACCGCGGTGACGGTCACCGTTCCGTAAGGCAGCTCCTTGGCAACCGCGGCGGTATCAACCGAACCTGGGTCCGGCACGCCGATGGTGACATCGACGAACATGTCGCTCGAAGTTTTACCAACCATCCTGAAGAATCCGAGGCTGGAGTGGCGGATGGCGTCGGAGACCGCGCGCCTCGCGGCCTTGGTGGCATCACGGCCGTGAACGTCGACGCCCATGCCCATTTCGGTGATACAGCGCACGCGTGCCATTGCTGACTTCCTTTGTAGGGCGCAATAGCGAAGCGTATTGCGCCGTCATTCGTGACGCGGCGGAATACGCTTCGCTATTCCGCCTACGCTCTGCTCTTCGGCATCCTTCACGGAAGACGGCCCGAACCGGGGTGCTCCCCTGGCGGTTCACCCGGGCCATGTTCGCGTATGATCAGGTCTTCCAGCCATACGGATGCGCCGTTTGGCGTGACGACACGCCTGGAATGCAGCGGACTCGTCCAATTGCAGACTTGCGGATGATAGAACACATCGCGAGGGCCTTTGGCGACGATCGCAAAAAACAGATATTGCTCCCCTTCCTTGAAGAAGGATTCACAATCCATCTGCGTATACAGGTCCATCAACCGGGCTTTGTGCGTGAGCGTCGCTCTTCCCTTCCACACCCGGTCCACGTCGACGACCCAGGTGTGCGTCCCCGCTTCCACGACTTGGCCGGTAAACACGTACTGCGCCCGTTCAAAACCTTGCGCCGGAGACATCTTTTCGCAGGAACACGCCTGCCCGCTCCCCGCCGCCGCTATCGAGGCACCTGCCAGTACAAGCAGTCCCGCAAGCGTCCTGATTGTCGATCGAAACATGGCGGTGCCGACGATGCTTTTGGCCATGGGCCTGCTCCGATCACAACGCGTTAATGCTCATCAAATTCTTTCGACGATAGAGACACCGCGCCAAATGTTCATATTCATCAGCAGTCCGTAACGGACGAGAGCCCGACTTACGTGGCGAGTTCTTGAATAAGGATGGCCCAGTCCGCGTCTGTTGCCTCAGTGGCTTGAAACGCGAACTGCCCCTGAACGAGAAAAAGCTTTTCAAAAGACTTGTCTTTCAAAGAAGGAAGAATTTGGCGTGCCCGTTCGCGAGCGAGTTGCCGGCGTGGGGTTCCTAGCGGCTTGATCGCAAACGGAAGCACCCAAGCCTTAGACCATACTTCGTTTTCGATACGATTGTGATCCGCCTTCGAATAGACAACGAATGGTACGGTAAGGCTGCCGGTCTCATTGCAATAGAGAATGCCGAATGCGCCGATCGGCATGCGGGCGGCTTTGGTAATGCGTCCCTTGACGAAAGTTGGATTGCCGCTTTCGCCCACCGCCCACATTCCGGCACCGATTCCCGCCCAAATATTGGTGAGATTTTCGGAAGCAAACGAATACAGCTTCATTGTTAAGCCTCTCGTAGAATGACGTGGGTTCAATTAATGAATTTATTTAGGCGCTCCAGCCCAGCAATACAGCGACAGGGAGATTTTCTAAGATGCGCCTCAACCCTACCTCAACAATTTCGCTCACTCCCACTCAATCGTCCCCGGCGGTTTGCTCGTCACGTCATATACCACGCGATTAACGCCCTTCACCTCGTTGATGATCCGCGTCGCAGTCTCGCCGAGAAACTTCATGTCGAACGGGTAGAAATCCGCGGTCATGCCGTCGGTAGAGGTCACCGCGCGCAAACCGACGACATACTCGTAGGTCCGGCCATCGCCCATCACGCCGACGGTCTTGACCGGCAGCAGCACGGCAAAAGCCTGCCAGATCTTGTCGTAGAGGCCGGCTTTACGGATCTGGTCGATATAGACGGCGTCGGCATTGCGCAGGATGTCGAGTTTTTCGCTCGTGATGTCGCCGGGGCAGCGGATGGCGAGGCCGGGGCCGGGGAACGGATGGCGGCCGACGAAAATTTCCGGCAGCCCGAGCTCGCGGCCCAAGACACGCACCTCGTCCTTGAACAGCTCGCGCAACGGCTCGACCAGCTTCATGTTCATGCGCGCGGGCAGGCCGCCGACATTGTGGTGCGATTTTATCGTCACCGAGGGGCCGCCGGTGAAGGAGACGCTTTCGATCACGTCGGGATAGAGCGTGCCCTGCGCCAGGAATTCGGCGCCGCCGATCTTTTTCGCTTCGGCGTCGAACACGTCGATGAACAGCCGCCCGATGGTCTTGCGCTTCGCTTCGGGGTCGGTGACCCCTGCGAGTTCGCCCAAAAACTGTTTCGACGCATCCACATGCACCAGCGGGATGTTGTAGTGATGCCGGAACAGGTCGACCACGGTCTCGGCTTCGTTGAGCCGCAGCAGCCCGTGATCGACGAACACGCAGGTGAGCTGGTCGCCGATCGCCTCATGGATCAGCACCGCGGCGACGGCGGAATCGACGCCGCCGGACAGGCCGCAGATCACCCTGCTTTTTCCTACCTGCGCGCGAATCTTCTCGATCGCCTCCTCGCGGAAGGCGCGCATGGTCCAGTCGCCGGTGAGGCCTGCGACCCTGCGCACGAAATTTCGGATCAGTTTGGCGCCGTCGGGCGTATGCACCACTTCGGGATGGAACATCAGCCCGTAATATTTGCGGCGCTCGTCCTGGATCACCGCGAACGGCGCGTTCGCCGAGGTGCCGGCGATCTCGAAGCCATCGGGCATTTTGGTGATGCGGTCACCGTGGCTCATCCACACCGGATGGCACTCGCCCATTTCCCAGGTCGAATCGAACAGCTTGCTCGCGGCTTTCACCTCAACGTCGGCGCGGCCGAATTCGCGGTGATGGCCGCCTTCGACGATGCCGCCGAGTTGGGCTGCCATGGTCATCTGGCCGTAGCAGATGCCGAGCACGGGAACCCCGGAATCGAAGATCGCCTGCGGCGCCCGCGGCGATCCCGCCTCATGCACCGATTCCGGCCCGCCGGAGAGGATCACGGCCTTCGGCTTCATGGCGCGGAACGCCGCTTCCGCCTTCTGGAACGGCACGATTTCGGAATAGACGCCCTCCTCGCGCACCCGCCGCGCGATCAATTGGGTCACCTGGCTGCCGAAATCGACGATCAGAATCTTGTCATGCGCCGAGGCCACCGAAGGCGTCGACTCGCTTACCTGCTGGGCTGCTGCTGTCATGGGTAGCAAATACGTGAGCCGGCGCGGGCTCGCAACCCCTCAACAACCGTCATGGCCGGGCTTGTCCCGGCCATCCACGCCTTTCACTGCAAAAGTAAGCAAGACGTGGATGCCCGGCACAAGGCCGGGCATGACGGGCTACTTTTGCCGCGCAAGCACCGACACGAAAAACCCGTCCGTCCCGGTGCGGCGCGGGGTCATTAGCAGGCCCTCGGCCGACTGCAGCGTGGCGGCTGCGAAATCCTCCGCCTTGTCCCACAGCACCGACATCGTCTGCGCCGGCGGCACCACCGCGAATTCCGGATGCCGTGCCGCAAAGGCGCGGATCTGCTCGCCATTCTCCTGCGGCAGCACCGAGCAGGTGATGTAGGCGATCCGCCCGCCCGGCTTGACCAGATCAGCCGCGCGATCCAGCACCGCGAGCTGGTCCTTCAGCCGCACCTCCAGCGCGCCGGGGCGCATTCGCCATTTGGCGTCGGGATTGCGCCGCCACGTGCCGGTGCCGGTGCAGGGCGCGTCGATCAGCACCAGATCGGCGGAAGCGTGAATGTCAACAAGCGTGTCGTTCGGCCCCTTCGGGGTGCGGACATCGCAATTATGCACGCCGGCGCGCGACAGCCGCTCGTAGATCGGCGCCAACTGCCGCTTGTCGTGGTCGGTCGCGATCAACCGGCCCTTGCCCTGCATCATCGCCGCCAGCGCCAGGGTTTTGCCGCCGGCGCCGGCGCAGAGATCGATCACCTGCTCGCCGGGCTTTGCGCCCGATAACAAAGCCGCCAGCTGCGAACCTTCGTCCTGCACCTCGATGGCGCCCTTGATGAAATCCTCCTCGGCATGGATGCCGGGATTGCGCGCGTCGGCGCCGAGCGCAATGCGCAAGCCGATCGGCGACCACGGCGTCGGCGTGGTCCCGAGATGCGCGGTCGATCCCAGCACTTTTTCGCGTTTCGCCTTCAGCGTATTGACGCGCAGATCGAGCGGGGCGCGGCTGGCCATCGCGGTTGCTTCGGCGGCGCGATCGTCGCCGAACACCTGCGCGAGGTATCCATCCAGCCATTCCGGATAATCGCCGGCGATATGCGCCGGCGCACCCTTGAGCGAACGCGACGCCAGCGCGGCATGCTCGGCTTCCGTCAACGGCGCCGGCGCAAAGCGGCCGCCGTCGCACAGCGCGGCGATGGCCTCGGTATGGAGCCCGCGCTCTACTCTGAGCATGCCGAGCACACGCGCGCGCGGCGTGTCGTTGTCCAAAACCCAGGCGCTGGAGGCGCGGCGGCGCAGCACGTCCCAGACTAACCCTGAGATCGCCGCGCGGTCGCCGGAGCCGGCATAGCGATGCGCGGTGCCCCACTCCTTCAGCGCTTTCGCCGCGGGAACGCGCTGGATATCGATGGCGTCAATCAGGTCGATGGCCGCGGACAGCCGGGCAGCGGGCGTCATTGCAGGCTTTCAGTTCGGGAACAAGGCGCGTTAATCAGATCAGCAACAGGATCTTCAGCGCGAAATAGAGCCACATCGCGAACAGCACCAGCACGCCGGCGAACCACGCCAGCGAACGCTGCCGGACATCGTTGGAGCTGACGAAAATTCCGGCATGGACAAAACGCGTGACCACGAACACCCAGGACAGCAGCACGATCACGAGGTCGGCGTGGCGCAACGGCAGCGCCAGCGCGATCAGGATGTAGAACAGCAGCGGCAGTTCGAACTGGTTGCCAAAACAGTTGGCGATCTGAGTCGACCGCGCCGGCCAGTTTTGTCCCAGCGCAATATCGCGCATCTTGACCTCGCCCGAGGTCAGCGACCGCGTCCGCACCCCCGCCATCCACAGCAGCAGCACGAAAGTGAGCCCGACCAATACGAAGACCGGCAGCAAAACCATTTGAACCGACATTGGGATTCCCTCGGCGCGCGGCGCGCAGGCCCCGCTATAGCGGCCTCGCTTTGCCCTGACAATCAATCCCGGTCACCGCCTTGAACCGGAGCCGGGCCTGCTGCGACCAATGCCCGATGGGTTCCCTCCGCGCTATCGGCCGGAGAGCTTTGGGGTGCCGTAATGACGATTTTGGCGGGAATCGCGGGCATAAAAGGCCCGGCGGTGGTCGAAAGCCCGGATAGCTGGGCCGGGCTGCTGACATCCGGGCTGGCCGGCGCGGCCGCCGCGGCGGCAGTCGCCATCGTCCTCACCCTGTATTTCCGGGGGCAAACCCGCTCGCCACGCGACATCGTTCGCCATTCCGCTGCCGCTGCGGTCGCCATCGGGCTCCTGGCCTTTGCGGCCTATGACATGCGCCACGCGGCGTTCGACTATCTCGGCATCAACCTGTCCAAGCCGGCGGTCGAATTCGAAATTCGCCTGCCCGATACCGCGGCGCTGGCCGTGATGGCCGGCAGCACCCAGGTCGAACTTCATACCGACAAGAACCAGACGCTGGCCAACATGCGTGAGGGCCTGGCAACCACCGAAGACGGCCGCACCGTGCTTCGGGGATCGGTCCCGCTCGAATTCCGAACCACCGACCGGATCGTGGTGCTGAACCTGCCGGGACAGGCGCAGCGGCTGTTCAAGCTGCGGCTTGCGGCGAGCCCGAGCCATTCCGATCAATTCGGGCCGTGGCACCTGGCCGATCGGGTCACGCCGATAAGCGCGGCTGAGCCCGTCCGCACAGCGCCATCGGACGCGTTCGCGATCCGTTACCGCGTGCTCTGACGCTTCGACGGCAAGAATTGGCCGTCATTCCGGGACGCGCGAAGCGCGAGCCCGGAATCCATAACCGCCATCGTGAGTATGGATTCCGGACAGCCGCCACGCGGCTTCCGGAATGACGAAAAATGAAGTCACCTCTTGGATTTCCGACGCGTATATGATGGCGCCGGGAGAACCGTTCGATGCCCGAGTTTCGCCTGACCCAGATTTCCGATCCGCATCTCGCGCGCAACCAGCCGAAGCTGACCGAAAATTTTCATTGCGTCAGCGAATACATCGACACCACGCGGCCCGATCTCGTCGTCAACAGCGGCGACCTTGCCTTCGACGGCCCGATCCAACGCGACGATCTCGGATTTGCCAGGGAACTGCATGCGGCGCTTCCGGTCGAGTGCCGCTATTTGCCCGGCAATCACGACATCGGCGACAACCCGACCCAAGTGGGTCCGCCGCCATCGCAGCCGGTCACGAACGAAAGCCAGCAGGCGTTTCTCTCGATCTTCGGCGAGGACCGCTGGCGCTTCGAGGCCGCCGGCTGGTGCTTCATCGGCTTGAATTCGCTGGTCATGAACACCGGCCTTGCGCGTGAGGCCGAGCAGTTCGACTGGCTGGCGTCGCAACTGGCGGGCGCCGGCGGCAAGCCGGTGGCGCTGTTCCTGCACAAGCCGCTTTACCTGAATGCGCCCGACGATCTGGAACTGCCGGCGACTTCGATCCGCTACATTCCGCAGCCGGCGCGCACGCGTCTGATCGAGATGCTGCGGGCCGTCGATCTGCGGCTGATCGCCTCGGGCCACGTCCATCAGCGCCGCGATTTTACCTGCGGGCACATTCGGCATGTCTGGGCGCCGTCATCCGGCTTCATCTTTCCCGACAAAAAACAGGAAGTGATCGGCATCAAGGAGGCTGGGCTGGTGGAATACCGCTTCCAGCCCGACGGTTTCGAGGTCCGTCACGTCCGGGCGCCGGGCCAGGTCGATGTCGATATGGATTCGCTGTTCGGCGTCTAGGCTCTCACGCCCTATCCGGCCCGACCCGCACCAGTTGCTTGCCGAAATTGGCGCCCTTCAACAGCCCCATGAACGCGGCCGGGGCGCTGTCCAGCCCTTCGGTGACGAATTCGCGGTGCTTGACCTTGCCCTCGCGCACCCATCCCGACATATCGCGCAAGAAGTCCGCATGCCGCGCGGCGAAATCGCTGACGATGAAGCCGCGGATGGTCAGCCGCTTGGTCAGCACGTTGCGCATCATCGCGGAGGCCCATTTCGGCGCGGAGGCCTCGGTGTCGTTATAGTGCGCGATCAACCCGCATACGGGAATCCGCGCGAACGCATTGAGCAGCGGAAACACCGCCTCGAACACCGCGCCGCCGACATTCTCGAAATAGACGTCGATGCCGTTGGGGCAGGCAGCCTTCAGTTTCGCCGCGAGATCGGGATCGCGGTGGTCGATGCAATCGTCGAAGCCGAGTTCTTGTCTGACGTAATCGCATTTGTCCTTGCCGCCGGCGATGCCCACGGCGCGCGCGCCCTTGATCTTCGCGATCTGTCCGACCGCGGAGCCGACCGCGCCCGATGCCGCGGCAACGACGACGGTTTCGCCGGCTTGAGGCTTGCCGATATCGAGCAGGCCGGTATAGGCGGTCATGCCGGGCATGCCGAGCACGCCGACCGCGGTCGAAATCGGCGCGATCTTCGGATCGATCCTGGCCAAGCCCTTGCCGTCCGACAGCGCGTGGGTTTGCCAGCCGGCGCGCGACAGTACGATATCGCCTTTGGCAAAGCCGGGATTGTTGGAGGCGATCACCTCGCTCACCGTGCCGCCCTCCATCACCCCGCCGATCGGCACCGGCTGGGCATAGGACGGACCGTCGCTCATGCGTCCGCGCATATAGGGATCGAGCGACAGCCAGATGGTGCGCAGCAGAACCTGGCCCTCGCCCGGCGCCGGTGTCGCATAGTCCTCAATGCGGAAATCCGTTTGTTTGGGCTCGCCGACGGGACGAGAGACGAGAACGACGCGCTTGGCGGATTGCGACATGGTGATTTTCCTCCGATGTTTATTTTTTCGTCATTGCGAGGAGCCCTTGCGACGAAGCAATCCGGTCTTTTGTTGGCGACGCTGGACTGCTTCGCGGAGTTTATCATCGGGCGCGCATTCGCGCGACCCGTTGGCTCGCAATGACGCTCTAAGCCGTGATCCTCGCCAGCGCCGCATCGAATGCCGCAGCCGCACTCGGTAGATCCTTGAAGGCGAGCGCGCCGTCGGCGGGCTGCTTCTGCTTCTCGGTTGCGCTGGGCCTTATCTCCGCCACCGGTTTGGCCCCGCCGAGCATCGCCTTCGGCGCGATCACGTGGAACTCGTGATCCTCCAGCGGCGCATCCTTCTGGAGAAAGACGCCGAGATACACGGTGTCGTCGCCGCGGCGATAGGAGATATAGCGCTCGATGGCGACCGAGCCGTCGCGCTGCATGCCGCCGAGTTTTGCGTAGCCCTTGGAATCCAGCAGCTTGTGGGCGCGAAAACCTTTCACATCGGCCGATCTGGCCTTCGCGGTTTGTTCGGAGAGATCGTATTTCCCGGCCATCTCCTTGCCGACGGCGGCAAGCTGCGCCGACACCTCGTGCTCGAATTCCTTGATCTCGGTGCGCGGCTTTGCCGCCTTGCGCGGCTTGGCCGCGTTGCGCTTCTCCAGCTCGGCCTGGCACTGCAAGATGATCTCGGTGGCGTCCTTCCGCTCCGCGTTCACAAGCAGATTTTTCAGATCGGAATCCGAAAGCGCGGCAATCCTGTCGTCTGTCCAGTCAACCATCGTGTCCAATGTTTCTCGTGTTGAATTGTGTTGCGACGTTTAAATCGGGCCGCAACCCGATGCGGGCTTGGTCCGCGCCCATCACGCGCGGACAGTAGCGCGTTTTGGTACCGTTGTGGGGCTCAATTTTGGGCGGATGGCGGTCACGCCGCGCCCGGATAATTCGGGCTTTCACGCGTGATCGTCACGTCGTGGACGTGGCTTTCGCGCAGACCCGCGCCGGTGATGCGCACGAATTGCGCCTTCTCGTGGAACTCGGCAAGGTTTTTCGCGCCGACATATCCCATCGCGGCGCGAAGCCCGCCGGCGAGCTGGTGCATGACGTTGCCGACCGGGCCCTTGTAGGGCACCTGGCCCTCGATACCCTCCGGCACCAGCTTGAGCGTGTCCTTGATGTCCTGCTGAAAATAGCGGTCGGCCGAACCGCGCGCCATCGCGCCGACCGATCCCATTCCGCGATAGGCCTTGTAGGAACGGCCCTGCCACAGGAACACTTCGCCGGGGGTCTCGTCGGTGCCGGCCAGCAACGAGCCGACCATCGCGATGTCGGCGCCGGCGGCCAGCGCCTTGGCAAGATCGCCGGAATATTTGATGCCGCCGTCGGCAATGACCGGCACGTCAGCCTTCTTCGCCGCTTCCACCGCGTCCATGATCGCGGTGAGCTGCGGCACGCCGACGCCGGCGACGATGCGGGTGGTGCAGATCGAGCCGGGGCCGATGCCGACCTTGATGGCGTCGGCGCCGGCATCGATCAGCGCCTGCGCGCCTTCACTGGTCGCGATATTGCCGGCGATGATCTGCACCGCGTTGGACAGCCGCTTGATGCGGCTGACGGCTTCCAGCACCCGCGACGAATGACCGTGCGCGGTGTCCACCACGATCAGATCGACGCCGGCGTCGATCAGCCGCTCGGTGCGTTCGAAACCGCCCTCGCCGACCGTGGTCGCCGCAGCGACACGCAGCCTGCCCTGCGCATCCTTGCAGGCCAGAGGATGCGCAACCGCCTTCTCCATGTCTTTCACGGTAATCAATCCGACGCAGCGGTACTGATCGTCGACGACGAGAAGTTTCTCGATCCGATGCTGGTGCAGCATCCGCTTGGCTTCGTCCTGGCTCACGCCTTCGCGCACCGTGACCAGGTTTTCGTGGGTCATCAGTTCGGAAATCTTCTGGCGCGGATCGGTCGCAAAACGCACGTCGCGATTGGTGAGGATGCCGACCAGCTTGCCCGGCACGCCCTTGGCTGCGCCGGTGACCACGGGAATGCCGGAGAACCCGTGATCGCTCATCAGCGTCATCGCGTCCGAGAGCATCGCATCGGGGCCGATGGTCAGCGGATTGACCACCATGCCCGATTCATACTTCTTCACCTGCCGCACCTGGGCGGCCTGGCCGTCGACGTCGAAATTGCGGTGGATCACGCCGATGCCGCCGGCCTGCGCCATGGCGATCGCCATCCGCGCTTCGGTCACGGTGTCCATCGCGGAGGCGATGATCGGAATGTTGAGCGGGATGGCGCGGGTAACCCGGGAGCGGATATCGGCCTCCGAGGGCAGGATGTCGGAGAGGCCGGGCTTCAGCAGCACGTCATCGAACGTGTAGGCTTCGCGAATCCCGTTCAGTCCCTGCACAACTGCCATCGCCAACTCCCTTGCGCGGCCTGCCGCCGCGATGTGACCCTTGGGATGAACGGGTTCTGCGGCGACGCTGCTTGGCGTCACCGTCGAATCAAAGCCCATCTGTGGGGTTGGCGGTGGTCGATAGCATGGCTGCCCGCCGAATCAAAGGGTTTGGCAGCCATGCACAGTCTTTTCGATCAGCGCGGATAACCCGGCGGCGGGCCATGCCGGCGGATCGCCTCCACCACCTCCCGGTGCATCCGCTGCTCCCGCTTCATATGCACCGCGATCAGCGCATGCGCCGAAGGCACCAGCAGCAGAACATGGAAAACCAGCCCGAAAACGATGCAAAACACGATCAGGACCAGGTTGAATACAGCCGAAAACGGCTGCCCGTTCAGCAGCAGGCCAATCGGCGGCAGCAAAGCGGCGAGCAGATAGATCATCGTTGCGATCTCCGGCGGTTCGGTCACGGAGATTTAGGTGGTTTTGCGGGTTCCGCAATAGCCTGCGTTGCAGTGGGATGATACAGCCCTTGTGCCATCCCGCTTCGTGCTTTCCCCAGCGATTCCATGAACAAAGAACGCCTGATCCCGCTCATCGTGGCTACCGCCTTGTTCATGGAGAACATGGATTCCACTGTTATCGCCACCTCGCTGCCGGCGATCGCCGCCGATATCGGCACCAGCCCGCTGACCCTGAAACTCGCCATCACCTCGTATCTGCTGTCGCTTGCGGTATTCATTCCGGCCAGCGGCTGGACCGCCGACCGTTTTGGCGCGCGTGCGGTGTTCTCCATCGCCATCGCCGTCTTCATGGTCGGTTCGATCGGCTGCGCGCTATCCTCCTCCGTCACCCAATTCGTGATCGCGCGTATCGTGCAAGGCGCCGGCGGCGCCATGATGACGCCGGTCGGGCGGCTGGTACTGCTGCGCTCGATCGACAAGAGCGCGCTGGTCAATGCGATGGCATGGGTCACCGTGCCGGCGCTGGTCGGTCCGGTGATCGGCCCGCCGCTCGGCGGCTTCATCACCACGTATTTTTCCTGGCACTGGATCTTCCTGATCAACATTCCGATCGGGCTGCTCGGCATCTTCATGGCGTTGCGCTACATCGATCCGATTCGCAGCGTAGACCCCGAACGCTTCGATCTCTACGGACTGGTCCTCGCCGGAATCGGACTCGGCGGCATCGCCTTCGGCCTCTCTGTCGCCGGCCTCAATCTGCTGCCTTGGACCGTCGTCGCGGCGCTGATCGCGGTCGGCACCATCTCGATGACGCTTTATGTGATCCACGCCAGACGCACCGCCTCGCCGGTGCTCGACTTCACGCTGCTGCGGTTGCCGACGCTGCGCGCCAGCATCGTCGGCGGCTTTCTGTTCCGGCTCGGCATCGGTGCGTTGCCGTTTCTGCTGCCGCTGTTGATGCAGGTCGGATTCGGCCTGTCGCCGTTCCGGTCGGGAATGGTGACGTTTGCTTCGGCTGTGGGCGCCATGGGCATGAAGACGCTGGCGGCGCGCATCATCCGAACCTTCGGTTTCCGCAACATCATGACCATCAACGCGATCGTCAGTTCGGTTTTCCTCGCGGCCTGCGCGCTGTTCACGGTGACGACGCCGCTGCTGCTGATCATGATCATCCTGGTGGTCGGCGGCTTCTTCCGCTCGCTGCAATTCACCGCCATCAACACCGTCGCCTACGCCGAGGTCGAGCCGGCGCAGATGAGCCGCGCCACCACCTTCGTCAGCGTCAATCAGCAACTGGCGATTTCGGCGGGCGTCGCGGTCGGCGCGTTTTCGGTGGAATCGACCATGCTGGTGCATCATGTGAGCGAGCTCAGCGCCGCCGACTTCGCGCCGGCGTTTCTCGTGGTCGCGATCATTTCCGCCGCGTCGACATACTTCTTCTACAAGATGCCGGTCGATGCCGGTCATCAGGTCTCCGGGCGCCGGATGGTGGTGATCTCCGATCCGACCCGGGAGCCGGAAGCGGAGGAAGAAGCCGCAAGCGAGACCGTCACCGCGCGCGATCAGCGGTTGGGGTGAACGCCGGTTGCCCGCGCCGCGGCGGCATGGTTTGCTTGGCGCGTCGGTTCACAGGATTGCCCATGCTGCGAGGTCTGACGCTGCTCGCCGGATTGTGGATCGCGCTCGCCCCTTGCGTGGCGCGTGCCGCCGACGCTCCGCGCGCCAGCCAATGCCTCGCCATGGCGCAGTCATTGCCGCGCGTCACCTATGCGAACCTGCGCGTCGCCGCCACCGAGGACGTCAGGATCACCTATGCCGGACACGCAACCTATGTGATCGAGACCCCCGGCGGCGTGCGCATCGCCACCGATTACACCGGCAGCTACGGCACCGGCGGGCTTCCCGACGTCGTCACCATGAATCGCGCGCACTCCACGCATTACACGCTCAATCCGGACCCGAAAATCAAATACGTCCTGCACGGCTGGGGCGATGACGGGGCCGCCGCCAGACACGCCCTCACCGTCGGCGACGTCTACATCCGCAATGTGCCGACCGATATTCGCCGCTACATCTACGGTTACGGAATGGGCGCGGCCAACGAGATGGTGCCGAACGGCAACTCGATCTTCATCTTCGAGGTGGCGGGGCTGTGCATCGGCCACCTCGGCCATCTGCATCACCCGCTGGACGAAACCCACATCGCCGCGATCGGCCGCCTCGATATCGTGATGGTGCCGGTCGACGGCACCTATACGATGTCGCTGGCCGGAATATCGGAGATCGTCCGC
Organism: uncultured Alphaproteobacteria bacterium; assembly: GCA_963784755.1. Taxonomy (GTDB): domain Bacteria; phylum Pseudomonadota; class Alphaproteobacteria; order Rhizobiales; family Xanthobacteraceae; genus Bradyrhizobium. The sequence goes on from CAWASS010000001.1 coordinate 165,649, forward strand.
CGCTTGCGCGCCTCGGTGGTATTGCCGATGCACCGCTTCGACACGCCGCTGTCGCAGTTGCTGTCGGAACTGCGCGGCCAGTTCGAGATCGACCGGCGTGGCGAGCGGTCATTGACGATCTCGGCTGGAACATTGCCGAAAACCCCGACCGTGATCGTGCTCGACGGCGTCTAGGCTGTCGCGCGCCGGCCGCGGAATCCCATCGCCAGCACGTAACGCTCCGAGGAATCGGTTCGGCTCGAGGCCGGCTTGACATGCCGCACGCTTGCGAAATCGCGCTTGAGCTGCGCCAGCAAATCGGCATCCGCGCCGCTTTGAAACACTTTTGCGACAAAAGTCCCGCCGGGGTTGAGGACATCGGATGCGAACGCCGCCGCGCCCTCCACCAGGCCGAGGATTCGCAGCTGGTCGGTCTTGCGGTGGCCGGTGGTGTTGGCGGCCATGTCCGACAGCACCACGTCGGCGCGGCCGCCCATCAGCGCCAGCAACCTTGCCGGCGCGTCGTCGGCCAGAAAATCAAGCTGCGCAAAGGTGACGCCCGATATTTCCGGCATCTCCAGGAGATCGATGGCGACCACCTTGCCCTTGCCGTCGGCGGCGCCAACGCGCCTGGCGGCGATCTGGCTCCAGCCGCCGGGCGCGGCGCCGAGATCGACCACCGAAATACCCCGCTTGAGGAAATGATATTTGTCGTCGATCTCGATCAGCTTGTAGGCCGCGCGCGAACGCAAGCCATCGCGCCTGGCCTTGGCCACATAGGGATCGTTGAGCTGGCGCTCCAGCCAGAGCTTGGAGGACAGTTTCAGCCTGCCGCCGCTCTTGACGGTGACGCGCAGCCGCCCGGTGGTGTCTTTGGCCATGACTACTCGTCATGCCCGGACTTGATCCGGGCATCCATCCAAAGAGAATTTCGTATCGGTGTCATCGGTCTTGTTCACTCAAGATGGGGAGCCGGGTCAAGCCCGGCAACGACGGGTAACGATCAGCGGCTGAGCGCGCCGTCTTCGCGCATCATCTCGACCAGCATGCCCTCGCGCAGGCCGCGATCGGCGACCCGCAGCCGCGGCAGCGGAAATGCATTGCGGATCGCATCGAGAATGGCGCAACCGGCCAGCACCAGATCGGCGCGCTCGACGCCGATGCAATTGTTGGCGGTGCGCTCGCGGTAGCTCATGCCGAGCAGTTTCGCGATGGTCGCGGTGACGTCGGCGTCGCTCATCCAGACGCCGTCGATCCGGCGGCGGTCGTAACGCAGGAGATTGAGATGGACCCCGGCCAGCGTGGTCACCGTGCCGGAGGTGCCGAGCAGGTGCATGCCGCCGAGATAGCCGCCATGCTCGGCGGCGAAGGGCGCGATATATGCCGTCACCTGCTGCACCATCAGCGCATAGGACGCTGGCGTCACGTCCCTGCCGCCAAACTGCTCCGCCAGCGTTACCACCCCGAGCGGCATCGACATCCAGGCTTTTATGCGCGGCACGGCGTTGTGCCGTTCGGGGTCGCGTTCGAGCCGTACCAGTTCGGTCGAGCCGCCGCCGATATCGAACAGGATGGCGCCGCGCCCGTGCGGATCGAGCAGCGGCGAGCAGCCGATCACCGCGAGGGCGGCTTCGGTCTCGCGGTCGATCACCTCCAGCCGGATGCCGGTCTCGGCCGCCACCCGGTCGCGAAAGCTGTCGGCATTGTCAGCCGCGCGGCATGCCTCGGTCGCGATCAGCCGCAGCCGCGTGGCGTTTTTCGACCGCATCTTGTCGCGGCAGATGCCCAGCGCGGCAACCGCGCGGCCGATCGCAGCGTCGCTGATGCGGCCGGTCGCGGAGATGCCCTCCCCCAGCCGGATGATCCGCGAGAACGAGTCGATCACACGGAACCCGTTGCCGGTCGGACAGGCGATCAGCAGCCGGCAATTATTGGTGCCGAGATCGAGCGCGGCATAGATGCCGGAACCGTTACCCGGCGACGACGCCCGTGCGCCATGGATCGCCGCCGCCGATCCCTGCAGACCGTCACGTGGCCTTTGGCCGTCGTCTGCGCGCGGCCCAAGGCCTCCGCGCGGCGCAAGGCCATCGCGAAGCCGCGTGTCATCGTTCATCAAACCTGTCTTTCCGCGGCCGATCCCGGCCGACGAGGAATTTCCGTTCACGGAAACTTTAGCAGGCAAGCCCGGCGGCGCAACAGCCGCGCACATGAGACCATGCCCAATCAGGCGTTGTCGGCGGGGACCGCCTGCGTTATCTGGGAGCGGACCCCGCGAAATCGCGCAAACGTCGGACTTTTCAGGACTTCGCAATGCAAGATCAACCGTCCTCGTCGTCCCTGGAAAATGCTATTGCACTGCAAAAATACGGCGTCGGCCAGCCCGTGCTCCGCAAGGAGGACGACACGCTGGTACGCGGCAAGGGCAAATACACCGACGATTTCAATCTGCCGGGACAGGCCTATGCCTGGATCGTGCGCTCCAGCCACGCCCATGGAATCATCAAGCGCATCGACACCGCGGCCGCCAGGGCGATGCCGGGCGTGCTCGGGGTGTGGACTGGCGCCGACATGGCGTCCGCCGACTACGGCCCCTACACCAGCGGCCTGCCGCTGAAGAACCGCGACGGCTCGCCATTATTGCAGACCAACCGCACCGCGCTGATGAGCGACAAGGTGCGCTATGTCGGCGATCCCGTGGCGTTCGTGGTGGCGCAGAGCCTGGCGCAGGCGCGCGATGCCGCCGAAGCCGTGGTGCTCGAGATCGAGCCGCTGCCCGCGGTAACCAGTGCGGTGGAAGCCGCAAAACCCGGCGCGCCGCAGCTCTACGACCACATCCCCAACAACGTGGCGCTGGATTATCACTATGGCGACGCCGCCAAGGTGGAAGCCGCCTTCGCAGCCGCAGCCCATGTCACAAAACTCGACATCACCAACACCCGCGTCGCGGTGGTGGCGATGGAGCCGCGCGCGGCGTTGGCGTCCTATGACAAGGCCAGCGAGCGCTACACGATCCAGGTCCCGACCCAGGGCGTTGTTGGCAACCGCACCAACCTCGCCAAGAACCTGCTGAAGGTCCCGAACGACAAGGTCCATCTGCTGACCGCCAATGTCGGCGGCTCCTTCGGCATGAAGAACATCAACTACCCCGAATATATGTGCATTCTCCACGCCGCGAAGATGCTGGGCCGTCCGGTGAAATGGACCGACGAGCGCTCCACCAGCTTTCTCTCCGACAGCCATGGCCGCGCGCAGCAGATCCACGCTGAACTCGCGCTCGACGCCGACGGCAAATTCCTGGCGGTAAAAATCTCGGGCTACGGCAATCTCGGCGCCTACATCACCGGCGTGGCGCCGAGCCCACTGTCGCTCAACGTCGGCAAGAATATCTCCAGTGTCTACCGCACGCCGCTGCTGTCGGTCGACATCAAGACCGTGTTGACCAACACCACGCTGATGGGCGCCTATCGCGGCGCCGGCCGCCCCGAAGCCAACTATTTCATGGAGCGGCTGATCGATCGCGCCGCCGACGAGATGGGCATCAACCGCCTGACCTTGCGCAAGCGCAACTTCATCAAGCCGGCGCAAATGCCGTTCGCCGCGTCGTCGGGCGTCACCTATGACAGCGGCGATTTTCACGGCGTGTTCAATAAGGCGCTGGAGGTTTCCGATCACGCTGGCTTCGCAAAACGCAAGAAAGAGAGCCGCAAGCGCGGCAAGCTGCGGGGCATCGCGGTCGGCTCCTATCTCGAAGTCACCGCCCCTCCCGGCGTCGAACTCGGCAAGATCGTGTTCGAGGACGACGGTGTGGTGCGGCTGACCACGGGTACGCTGGACTACGGCCAGGGCCACGCCACGCCGTTCGCGCAAGTAATGTGCGACCAGCTCGGCGTCCCCTTCGAGGCGGTCAGGCTGGAACAGGGCGACAGCGATCTCGTGCATACCGGCAATGGCACCGGCGGCTCGCGTTCGATCACTGCCAGTGGCATGGCGATCGTCGAGGCGTCGAAACTGGTGATCGAGAAGGGCATGAAAGCGGCGGCGCATCTGATGGAGGCCGCGGAAGCGGACATCGAATTCTCGAAAGGCCGTTTCACCATCGCCGGCACCGACCGCAGCATCGACATCATGGAGCTGGCGCGGCGGCTGCGCGAAGGCGAGATGCCGGAGGGGGTGCCGTCGTCGCTCGACGTCGACCACACCACCAGCGAGGTCCCCTCCACCTTCCCCAACGGCTGTCATGTCGCCGAAGTCGAGATCGATCCGGAGACCGGCGTGGTGCAGATCGTGCGCTATACCGGCGTCAACGATTTCGGCACCATCGTCAACCCGATGCTGGTGGCGGGACAGATGCACGGCGGCGTCGCCCAAGGCATCGGACAGGCGCTGATGGAATGCGTCAGCTACGATTCAAGCGGCCAGCCGATCACCGGATCGTTCATGGATTATGCGCTGCCGCGCGCGGAGGACATTCCGGTGATGGCGGTCGGCGATCATCCCGTGCTCGCCAAGTCCAACCCGCTGGGCACCAAGGGCTGCGGCGAAGCCGGCTGCGCCGGCAGCCTTTCGACCATCGTCAACGCGGTGCTCGATGCGCTTTCCGAATATGGCATCGCGCATATCGACATGCCGCTCACGTCGGAACGCATCTGGCGCACCATCCAGGATGCGAAGAAGAAAGTGGCTTAGGATTCGATTTTTCGTCCGGATTGCATCTATCGGCATTTTCAAAAGCGAGTTAAGCTTGTTGGATAGCAACCTCTAATTGTCAGTTGTGTTCCTCGCTTGCGGAATATGCCGAGCAACCCGTCATCGGATCGGGGAACGCGCAACAAGCGGGAACAACAGGCAGATCGCGCGTCGCATTGGTTTCAACAATATTGATCGGAGAATCGATGTCCAGGGCAATCATTATCGCTGCGTTCGGTTTATCCATTTCGTCATTGGCCTTCGCCGCCGGTCAGGGCGCCCCGGCCTATGAACCATTTCCCAAGGGCTACGGTTACATGGATCCGAACGAAGTCGCGGCATTGCAACGTGCCGTGAAAGACGGCGACCACGCCGTCGTTCGCCAACATGGATGGCGACTTTGGGCTGGCATCACGCAGCCGGCGGCGGCCGGAAAGTGGCCGATCTGGTTTACCTGGCCGAACACCACGGCCGCGTTTTCGCCGACGGCCGGGTCCAGGCTGACCCTCACGCAAGCCAACGCCAAGTCGACAGGTTCGCTATTGCTGCGAAACAAACTTAACATCGTTGGCCCCATCAATTTGAATACGCCCTATTATCCGATCCCTTCTCAAGTCTCGAAAACTTATCCAAATGCAACAAATCCAAAGACGTGCGGTTCGGACACCATCTGCGACGGGCTGCATTTTCAGTTCAATGGCGACATCCTCATACCGACGGAATCACTCAGCCAGGAGGGATTTCATTGGATTCGCGACAACAGTCTTTATCTGAAAGAAACGCTGGATACCGATCACAAGAACGGCCAGCACCAACTGTCGGCGCCGCAACAACACGTCGTGACAAAACACATGTTCTGGCCCGTCAAGGCAGACGGGCTCGCGGTAGTTCCGGTATGGCACGATTATCACGACACGCGATATCCGGACTATGCGGGATATGAGACGTGGCCAGACCTCGTTGCCATCGATCCGACCGGCAAGAACGTCGGAAAAACATTGCCGGTCAAATATCTCCACGGGATATTTCAATCCGATAAGACGACGCCCTGGCCGTCGGTATCGGCCTCTGCGAAGGTATATGGCCTGAACGATTTCTATTATCACAAGGTCACGGCCGAAGATTGGAACAGCTTCGACGAAGCGGACAAGGCAATCCTCAATGCGTCCAGCTACTGGAGCTACAACAAGCCTTTCGGCGTCGGAGATTTTCTCGTGACCATCGCGATGCATGTCAACACCAAGGAAATCGCGACCTGGGCGCTGCAAAGCGTCTGGTGGTCCGATCAGCCGGACGCCGGACCTTATGCGGCAAACCGCCCGGAAATTCCCCAAGCCAAAGGCCCGTGGAAACATTACTTGCTTATCGATTCCTATGGCATTCCGGACAACAGCGGCGATCAGCCGGTGGCCACGAATCCCTACATCGAATTGGTGATCCACCCGATCGGCACCAACTGCAACAATTGCCACAATCGAGCCGGTTGGCCGAAAGGGAAAGCGGCCGGTCAATCAAGTTACCAGAATCCGGATTGTCCGAATCCGCTGCAGACGCTCTCGCCCGCCAGCAATTGCCTCGCTCCGCTGACGCTAACAGATTTCCAGTGGATCATTCCTAGCCGGGCGATCGACAAGAAATAACGGCGGCGCGCAAATCGTACTCGGTGTCGTGCCCGCGAAAAGCGGGGACGACGAAAGAAGTCACGCCGCCGCCTGTTCGCGCGGCTGGTAGATCGCGATGTGCTGGCAATGCGCGACCGCCGTGCGGCCGTTGGCGACAACAAGCGCATCCAGTTCGACGAAGCGGTGGCCCTTCTTCTCGTAATTGCCGGTCACTTTGGCGCGCGCGGCCAGCTCGTCTCCCGCACTCGCCGCCGCCAGGAGCTGCATCCGGCTGCCGACATGAATCCACGGGCCCAGGATGGCGTTGTCGACCAGCACCTTGTTCATGACCCGCTGCAACAGGCCGGGATGCGAGACCCCTTCGCGTATGTAGATCGGATCGGTCTCGCGCACGCCGTCGAGATATTCGGCGGCGGCGTCGCCGGCCCACGATCGCGGCGCCGAACCCAGCCATTGGCCGGGCTGATAGGACGTGGCATCGACCGGCGCACGCTCCTTCACCGGCGCGGTCTCGCTGAAATCCTTCAGCGATAGCGACGGCGCCGACCCCGGCAGCGAGGCGCTGCCGGTCGCGCAGAGTTCGCCGCGGCTCTCCACCGCGATCGTCATCACGCCGTCTCTCACCTCGCCGGTGACGTGAGCCATCTCGCCGTCATAGACCGGCTTGACAAAGCGCGCCTCGATCAGCCCGCGTTCGAGAAAGGCGCGGCCCCATTTCGCAACGGGCAGATGCATCATATACGCCATCACGTCGACGCCGGGCACGAGGCCGCCGGAAAAACCGAACCGCCGCGCAACGGCATCGTCATGCATCTTGTTTTCGGACTGTTTCGCGGTGTTGTAGGCCGAGACACTGTAAGTCTCGATGCGGCTGGTCATGGACGTTTCCTGCCTTTCGTCGTTCGCATCCGGCAATGGTACGCGAAGAAACCGCGGTGGCAAGCACGTTCCCGCCCTGTTTCGCTCGCAATCCCCGGCTCTATGGGTTACCACGCGCCCGACGCGCACTCAGGCCAAAACCCCAATCGATGACGCCCTCCTTGAACGCCACCCGCATCTATGTCGACGCCGACGCCTGTCCGGTCAAAGATGAAATCTACCGCGTCGCCGAGCGTCACCGGCTTCCCGTCAGCGTCGTCGCCGGCCAGTTCATACGGGTACCGCAGGATCCGCGCATCGAGCGCATCGCGGCGGGTTCCGGCATGGATGCCGCCGACGACTGGATTGCGGAACGCGCCGGAAAAGGCGATATCGTCGTCACCTCGGATATTCCGCTGGCGAGCCGCTGCGTGAAAGCCGGCGCCGAGGTGATCGCGCCCAACGGAAAACCGTTCACGGAAGAGTCGATCGGGATGACGCTGGCGGTCCGAAACTTGATGACCGACCTGCGATCGTCAGGTGAAGTCACCGGCGGGCCGAAATCGTTCGCGCCGCGCGACCGTTCGGCATTTCTGTCGGCGCTCGACCAGACCATCCGCCGCATCCAGCGCGGCCAGCAACAGAAGTAGATATGGCGCCTCCGCTGATCCAGTTGAAAGACATCGCGCTCACCTTCGGCGGCACGCCGCTGTTGTCGGGCGTCGAACTGTCGGTGTCGCAATCCGAGCGCGTCTGCCTGATCGGCCGCAACGGCTCGGGCAAATCGACGCTGCTCAAGATCGCCGCCGGGCTGGTCGAGCCGGACAAGGGCAGCCGCTTCGTGCAGCCCGGCGCCACCATCCGCTATCTGCCTCAGGAACCGGATTTCGGCGATCACCCGACAACGCTCGCTTATGTCGAGGCCGGCCTCGGGCCGGGCGATGACCGTTTTTCTGCGCGCTTTATACTGGAGCAGCTCGGACTTCGCGGCGACGAAGCGCCTTCGCAATTGTCCGGCGGTGAAGCCCGCCGCGCAGCACTTGCGCGCGTGCTGGCACCATCGCCCGACATCCTGTTGCTGGACGAGCCCACCAATCATCTCGATCTCACCACCATCGAATGGCTGGAAGGCGAACTCGACAGCCGCCGTGGCGCGCTGGTCATCATCAGCCATGACCGCCGCTTCCTGTCGAACCTGTCGCGCTCCACCGCGTGGCTCGATCGCGGCCAGATCAGGCGCATCGAGCGTGGCTTTTCCGCTTTCGAAGCCTGGCGCGACGAGGTTCTGGCCGAGGAGGAGCGCGACCAGCACAAGCTCGACCGCAAAATTGTGATGGAGGAACACTGGCTGCGCTATGGCGTCTCCGGCCGCCGCAAGCGCAACGTCAAGCGGCTCGGCAATCTCCATGCGCTGCGCGCGGCGCGGCGCGATTATCGCGGCGCTGCGGGCAATGCCAACCTTGCCGCCGCGGAAGCCGACAAGTCCGGAAAGCTGATCATCGAGGCGAAAGGCATCAGCCGGACCTATGGCGACCGCAAAATCGTCGACAACTTCTCGATCCGGGTACAGCGCGGCGACCGCATCGGCATCGTCGGGCCGAACGGCGCCGGCAAAACCACGCTGATCGACATGCTGACCGGCGGCAATCCACCCGATAGCGGCAGCATCCGGTTCGGCGCCAATATCGAGATGGCGACGCTGGATCAACATCGCGAAAGCCTCGATCCGAAATCAACTCTTGCCGATGCCTTGACCGGCGGCGGCAGCGACAACGTCATGGTCGGCGGCAAGCCGAAGCATGTGGTCAGCTACATGAAGGACTTTTTGTTTGCGCAGGAGCAGATGCGCACCCCGCTGGAGGTTCTGTCCGGCGGCGAACGCGGAAGGCTGATGCTGGCCCGCGCGCTCGCGAAACCATCAAATCTGCTGGTGCTGGATGAGCCGACCAACGATCTCGACCTCGAAACCCTCGACGTGCTGGAGGAGATGCTTGGCGATTACGAAGGCACCGTGATCCTGATCAGCCATGACCGCGATTTCCTCGACCGCGTAGTGACCTCGGTAATCGCGCCCGAGGCAGACGGCCGCTGGATCGAATATGCCGGCGGCTATACCGACATGCTGACGCAGCGCGGCGCGGACCTGAGGCGCGAGGCGGTGAAGATTGCCGCCGTCGAAACCGGCAGGACACCCAGGGGTGGCGCGCCTTCGGGTACGGCGAAGCGGCGGCTCAATTTCAACGAAAAACACGCGCTGGAAACGCTGCCCAAAACCATCGCCAGATTGCAGGCCGAAATCGCCAAACAGCAGCGGCATCTCGACGACCCCGATCTTTACAAAAAGGATCGCAACAAGTTCGATAAGGCCTCGGATGCGCTGGCGACGGCGCAACGGGAATTGCAGCAAGCCGAAGACAAATGGCTGGAGCTCGAAATGCTCCGCGAAGAAATCGAAAGCGCCTGAACATGACCACGCCCCTCGCCGCAAAAATCGCCCGCGACTACGGCACGCCCGCGGCCGTCATCGACATGGACCGGGTCGAACGCAACATCGCGCGGATCCAGGCTGCCTGCGATGCCGCGGGGGTCGCTAACCGGCCGCATATCAAGACTCACAAAAGCCCGATGCTGGCAAAACTGCAGATCGCCGCCGGCGCCAAGGGCATCACCTGCCAGAAACTCGGCGAAGCCGAGGTGATGGCGGAGGCCGGCATCGACGACATCCTGATCTCTTACAATCTGATCGGCGACGAGAAGATGGCGCGACTCGGCGCGCTGCAAGCGAAGGCTAGCATGACCGTCGCCGCCGATAATTCGACCGTCATCGCCGGACTGCCGCAGGCAGCGGCAATCTCGGGGCGCCCGCTGTCGGTGGTGGTGGAATGCGACACCGGCCGCAAGCGCGCCGGGGTGGAGACGCCGGCGGAAGCCATCGCGCTCGCGCGCGAGATTGCGGCATCGAAAGGGCTGACCTTTGCGGGCTTCATGCTGTATCCGACCGAGACCGGCTGGGCGGATGCGCAGCGCTTTTACGACGAGGCGCTGGCGGGCGTGCGCGCGCATGGGCTTGAACCGTCGATCGTCTCCACCGGCGGCACGCCGAACCTGAAGAACGTCGGCAAACTGCGCGGCGCCACCGAACACCGGCCCGGCACCTACATCTACAACGACCGCATGCAGGTCGCGGCAGGCGTTGCGACCTGGGACGATTGCGCGCTCAATATCTATGCGACGGTGGTGAGCCGCGCCGGCCCGGACCGCGGCATTCTGGATGCCGGTTCCAAGACGCTGACCTCGGACACCGGCGGCGGGCTCGACGGCCACGGCCTGATCCTCGAGCATCCCGAAGCAAAAATCGCGCGCTTTGCCGAGGAGCACGGCTTCCTCGATCTTACGCGCAGCAATACACGGCCCAATGTCGGCGACGTGGTACGGATCGTGCCGAACCACGTCTGCGTCGTCGTCAACATGATGGACGAAGTGGTGATGGTGCGCGGCGAGGAGATTTTGGGCACGCTGCCGGTCGCGGCACGGGGGAAGCTGCGGTAGTGCGCCTTGTAGGATGGATTGAGCGCAGCGAAACCCATCAAGCCGCCGCGAAAGCTGCGATGGGTTTCGCTGCGCTCAACCCATCCTACGATCGATCCACTTCAGCGCACCCCTCCCCGCCGCCGCACCTGTCGCGAACGACGCCTGCAGCAGATAGCCGCCGGTCGGCGCTTCCCAATCCAACATCTCGCCGGCGGCGAACACGCCGGGCAAGCGGCGGATCATGAAGTCCACCTCTAGTTCGTCGAACGAAATCCCGCCGACGGTCGAAATCGCACGCGCGATGGGTGCTGTGCCGGTGAGCTTGATCGGAACCGCGCCGATCAAGCCGGCAAGACTCGCCGGTGACAACGACGACAGCGATACGCCCGATGCAATCGCCGCCTCCTGCAGCAACCCGATGCCGACCGGCGACAGATGCGCTGCCTTGCGCAGCCAGTTCGAAAGGGACTGCTTGCCTTTCGGCGCAGACAACCGCGCGATCAACTCACCCGGTTTGAGATCGCGACACAACGCAACATTCAAGGTCGCCTCTCCAGTGGAGATGATCGCGTCGCGCAAGTGCGCCGACAGCGCATAGACCGCGCCGCCCTCGATTCCCGCTCGCGTGATCATGGCTTCGCCGCGGATCGCGTGCGGTCCGAACGACAATGCAACGCGTTTCAGCGGTTGACCCTCAAAACGATTCCGGAAGATCTCCGACCACGCGACGGTGAAGCCACAATTCGCCGGACGTAACGGCGATACCGTCACGCCCTTCGCAGCGAGCGTTTCCATCCACGCTCCATCGGAGCCGAGCCGCGGCCAGCTTGCGCCGCCGAGCGCCAATACGGTCGCGGCAGCGTCGACCGTTATCTTTCCATTGGGCGCTTGAAACAACAGACGTTCTTCGCCGTTCCAACCGATCCAGCGATGCCGCAGCGCGAATTGCACGCCCATCGCATCCAGCCGCCGCAACCACGCGCGCAGCAATGGCGATGCCTTGAAGGCTTGCGGAAATACCCGGCCGCTGGAGCCAACGAAGGTTGGCTGCCCCAGCGCGTCGCTCCACGCGCGCAACGCGTCAGGCGGGAATGCCGAGATTGCCGGCACAAGATGCGGTTCGGCCGCACCATAGCGCTTCAGGAATTCCGGCAACGCTTCACTGTGGGTGAGATTGAGCCCGCCGCGGCCGGCCATCAGAAACTTGCGGCCTGCCGACGGCATCGCGTCGTAGACGGTGACGTTAGCGCCACCCTGCGCCAGTATTTCGGCCGCCATCAACCCGGCGGGTCCGGCGCCGATGACTGTAACCGTCGTCATTCCGGGATGCGCCACTTGGCACAGGCCCGGAATCCATAGCCTCCGATCGCGGTTATGGATTCCGGGCTCGCGCTTCGCGCGCCCCGGAATGACGCCGTCATAGCTTCACGCCCGCCCTTGCCGCGGCCTGCGCGACGTATTTTTGCGTTTGCTGGAACGCGCCTTCCAGCGCCTTCGCCGTCGACATGTCGCCGATTTCCGCAAAATGCGCGGCGACGGCGTCAGGTGTCCAGTCGGACTCGGCGAGGTTGATGCCTTCGGTTTCCAGGATCCTGATCACCGCGAAGGAGCCTGCGCCCGCGCCCATGATGGTGCGGGTCGGGGCGTCCTCGGCGAGCAGGAACAGCACCGCCGGCGTGATCGATTCCGGCTTCATCAGCGCCAGCGCCTGCGGCGGCAGCAATTCCTCCGTCATGCGCGTCGCCGCGGTCGGCGAAATCATGTTGACGCGGATGTTGGTTTTGCGGCCCTCCTCCGCCAGCACGTTCATCAGGCCGATCATGCCGGTTTTGGCTGCGCCATAATTGGCCTGGCCGAAATTGCCGTACAGTCCCGACGACGATGTGGTGACGACGATGCGGCCGTAGTTGCGCTCGCGCATGCCGTCCCACACCGCCTTGCAGCAATAGAAGGTGCCGGTCAGATGCACGTCCAGCACTTTTGCGAAATCCGATATCTCCATCTTGGCAAAGGATTTGTCCCTGAGGATGCCGGCATTGGCGCAGAGCAGGTCGACGCCGCCCCACTTTTCCGTGGCTTTCGCCACCATCGCCTTGACCTGCTCGTAATTCGAAACGTCGGCGCCATCAGCCATCGCCTCGCCGCCGGCTTTTCTGATTTCCTCGACCACCGCTTCGGCTGGAGTCAGTGAGCAGCCGGTGCCGTCGCGCGCGCCGCCGAAATCGTTGACCACAACCCTGGCGCCGCGGCTCGCCAGCCCCAGCGCATGCGCCCGTCCGAGCCCATTGCCCGCGCCGGTGACGATGGCGACGCGTCCGTCAAACCTGATTGTCATGAGTAGAGTTCCCGAGTTCAGTTCTTCCGTCATACGCGGGCTTGACCCGCGTATCCATCACTCTTCACAAGACTGCTCTAAGTGGATGGATTGCCGGGTCAAGCCCGGCAATGACGGGTAAGCGAGGTGGCGACGTTAGGCAAAATAAATCAACCCCAGCCAGTCGGCCGCGATCGCCGGCTTGGTCTCGCCCTCGATCTCGACGCTGACGCTGGTGCGCGACAGCAGTTCGGTCGGTTTTCGCAACCGCGCTTCCATCAGCGTGAAGCGGCCGCGCACGCGCGAGCCGGAGCGCACCGGGGAGAGGAAGCGCAGCTTGTCGAACCCGTAATTGACCCCCATCGTGGTGCCTTCGATCACCGGCATCACCTCGTAGGACATGATGCTCATCAGCGACATCGTGAGGAATCCATGCGCAACCGTGGTGCCGAACGATGTCTCGCGTTTGGCGCGTTCGGGATCGATGTGGATGAACTGGTGATCCTCGATCACGTCGGCGTAGACATCGATCCGCTTCTGATCGACCAGATGCCACGAGGATACGCCGACTTCACGCCCGACCATCGCCTGATAGGCCTGAAGCGAAATCGGCGGCTTTTTCCAGACTTCGTTCATTGGTCAGTTCTCCACCGATCCCGCCGTCCGCACCTTCTGCAACTCCGGGAAATCCTCTTCGCGGAATTCCTGTCCGCGCAATGCGTCGACGCGATCGTTATCGTGCTCCAGGCGTCGCAGTTGCACCCGGCGGATTTTTCCGGAAATCGTCTTCGGCAATTCGGTCACCAGCTCGATGCGCCGGATGCGCTTGAACGGCGCCAGCCGCGCATGCAAATGGCGGAAAATCGACAGCGCGGTGTCGGACGAACGTTCCTTGCCCGCCACCAGCAGCACATAGGCTTTGGGGATCGCCAACCGAATGGGATCGGGACTGGGAACGACTGCGGCTTCGGCTACCAATTCATGTTCGAGCAAGATGCTCTCGAGTTCGAACGGGCTGATGCGATAGTCCGACGACTTGAACACGTCATCGGAGCGGCCGACAAAGGTCAGATACCCCTCGTCGTCGGCGAACACCACGTCGCCCGAGCGATAAAGATTGCCGTCCGCGCCGCCGAGCGTGCCGTCGTCGCCCTGATAGCCCTGCATCAGGCCGGCGGGCCGGTCGGCGCCGAGCACCAGCGTGACTTCGCCCTCCTTGGTCGGATGGCCGTCGCTATCGGTGATTTGCACGCGATAGCCCGGCAGCGGCCGGCCCATCGATCCGACTTTCACGTTCTGGCCCGGCGAATTGCCGGCCAGCGCCGTGGTCTCGGTCTGGCCGTAGCCGTCGCGGATGGTGAGGCCCCACGCGGCCTTGACCTGGTCGATCACTTCGGGATTGAGCGGCTCACCGGCGCCGCAGACTTCGCGCAAGCTGACCTTGAAGGTTGCAAGCTTCTCCTGGATGAACAGCCGCCACACCGTCGGCGGCGCGCACAGCGTGGTGACGCCGCAGCGGCCGATGGTCGCGAGCAGCCCCTTGGCGTCGAAGCGCGGCTGGTTGACCACGAACACGGTGGCGCCGGCATTCCATGGCGCAAAAAAACAGCTCCAGGCGTGCTTGGCCCAGCCCGGCGAGGAAACGTTGAGATGGACATCGCCGGGCTGCAGCCCGAGCCAGTACATGGTCGAGAGCCCGCCGACGGGATAGCTGCGCTGGCTGTGCCGCACCAGTTTCGGTTTTGCGGTGGTGCCCGAGGTGAAATACAGCAGCATCGGATCGTCGGCATGGGTCGCGCCATCCGGCGTAAATGTTTCCGGAAATTCGGATGCCTGCTCGAACGGCAGCCAGCCGTCGTGCACCGACGAGGTGCCGACGACGACGCGGGTGAGACCCCCGCCACGAAGTCCGGCGAATTTAGCGACCTGATCCTGCGTCGCCACCACCACCTTGGCGCGGCCGCGGTCGAGTCGGTCCTGCAATTCATCCGGGGTCAGCAGCGTGGTGGCCGGGATCACCACCACGCCGAGCTTGATCGATGCCAGCATGGTCTCCCACAACGGGACGACATTGCCGAGCAGCAGCAACAGATGATCGCCGCGCTTCAGCCCCTGCGCGCGCAGGAAATTCGCGACCTGATTGGAGCGCCGTGACAGCACTTCGAACGAGAGTTTGGTCTCGCGGTTGCTGCCGGCATCGACGATCCACAGCGCCGCGCGGCTTTTGCTGGCTTCGTCGCGCGCCAGCTCCGCGTCGAACCAGTCCAGCGCCCAGTTGAAGGGGGCCGGATCGGGCCAGCGGAAATCCGCCACCGCCTTGTCGTAATCGGTGCGGTGCTTCAGCAGGAAGGCGCGGGCTTCCTTGAATGTCGTCATATCAAGACCTGTCCAACAACCACTGCCGTCATTGCCGGGCTTGACCCGGCGATCCATCCTCTTCGTAAAACGGCCTCTTGCGAAGATCGATGGATGCGCGGGCCTTCGCCTCGCCGAAGGGGCTTCGGCCCCGCAGGCGGGTCAAGCCCGCGCACGACGATCATTTTACTTTCCCGCCAATCCGCGCACATGCTGGATGATGCCGGAGAAATCCACCCCGCCATTTCCCGCGGCATCGAACGCCTTGTAGATTTCCTGCGCATGCTTTCCGAGTGGCGTCGCCGCGCCCGCCGCCTTGGCCGCATCCTGCGCCAGCGTGAGATCCTTTACCATCAAGGCCGACGCGAACCCCGGCTTGTAGCCGTTGTTCGCGGGCGACGCCGGCACCGGACCCGGCACCGGGCAATAGCTCGTCAGTGCCCAGCACTGTCCCGACGAGGTTGACGAGACATCGAACAGTGCCTGATGCGACAGCCCCAGCTTTTCCGCCAGTACAAAGGCCTCGCCGACCGCGATCATGGAAATGCCGAGGATCATGTTGTTGCAGATCTTGGCCGCCTGCCCGGCGCCGCCGTCGCCGCAATGCACGATCTTCTTGCCCATCGCTTCGAGAACCGGCTTGGCCGCGGCAAACGCTTTGGCGTCGCCGCCGGCCATAAAGGTCAGCGTCGCGCCCTTCGCGCCGCCGGTGCCGCCGGACACCGGCGCATCGACCGAAAGCACCGATGCCTTGCTCGCCAGCCCATGCGCTTGCCGCGCGCTTTCGACATCGATGGTCGAGCAGTCGATCATCAGCGCGCCTTTTGCGACCGACGGAAGGATATCGCTCCACACCGAGACGACATGCTTGCCCGCGGGCAGCATGGTGATGACGACATCCGCGCCCCTGACCGCGGCGGCCGCGCTGTCCGCGATCGCGGCGCCGTCGGCCTTGGCCTGATCGAGCGAGGTTTTTACCAGATCGAACCCGATCACCTTGTGGCCCGCCTTGACCAGGTTGGCGGCCATCGGCCCGCCCATGTTGCCGAGCCCGATGAATGCGATTGTAGCCATGTTTCTCCCTCCGGTCAGGAGTTTCTATGTTGTCCGATTGAACACAAGTTCGTCTTTGCCAAGACTCGCAAAGTACGGCGCGACCATCTCCGGCGTGACATCCTCAACTCCTCGCGGCGACCATTTCGGGCTGCGGTCCTTGTCGATGACGGCCGCGCGCACGCCCTCGCGAAAATCGTCGCTGGCAAAGACTTCGAGCGCCGCACGATACTCGCGCACCAGGCACTGTTCCAGCGAAGATGCCGTGCGCGCCAGCCGCAGCAGTTTTAACGTGACGACCATGCCGCGCGGCGATTTCTCGTTCAACGTTTTCAGCGTCGCCAACGCCAATTCCGAACCATCGCGATGCAGCGCCGCAAAAATATCCTGCATCCGATCATGCGCGAACCAGCCGTCGATGCGCGGCTGAAGCGCGGCGACCGGTCCGGCAGTCTCGCCGGTCGCAAAGCCGTCGATTGCAGCTTTCACGTCGGCTGAACTGACATCCGCAGGAACCTTCGTGAGCGCCTCGCGCAAGTCTGCAAGCCTGGCGGCCGGCACGACCGCATCGGCGAACCCGGCATAGACCGCATCGGGACCGTTCATGGTCCGGCCGGTGAGGCCGAAATAGGTGCCGATCTCGCCGGGCGAGCGCGACAGCAGCCACGTCCCGCCGACATCCGGAAAGAAGCCGAGGCCGACTTCCGGCATCGCGAGTTTTGTCCTGTCGGTCACCACCCGATGGCTGCCATGTGCGGCAAAACCCACGCCGCCACCCATCACGATGCCGTCCATGAAGGCCACATAGGGCTTTGCGAATTTCGCGATGCGCGCATTGAGGATGTACTCCTCGCGCCACAGGATTTTTCCGAGATCGCCGCGGACCTTCGAATCCTCATAGAGCGCGCGGATATCGCCGCCCGCGCAGAGGCCGCGCTCGCCGGCGCCCTCCAGCAGGATCAAGCCGACCGCCGGATCGGCTTCGAAGGCGTCGAGTGCCTTGTCAACGTCGCGAAACATCTCCAGCGTGACCGCATTGATCGTCTTCGGTCGATTGAGGCGGATCACGCCGACGGCACCCTCGCGCCGGGCGATCAGATCGGGCTCTTCGCCGATAGCCTGCGCAGCGACGGTCATCGCGCGCCCTCGATCAGTTTTCGCGAGACGATCAGCCGCATGATCTCGTTGGTGCCTTCGAGAATCTGGTGCGCGCGAAGGTCGCGCACGATTTTCTCGATGCCGTATTCGCTGAGATAGCCGTAGCCGCCATGCAGCTGCAGCGCCTGGTTGGCGACCTCGAAACCGACATCGGTGCCGAAACGCTTGGCCATGGCGCACAGCATGGTGGCGTCGGCGTCCTTGCGGTCGAGCGCCGCCGCGGCGCGCCACACGAAGGTCCGCGCCGCCTCCAGTTCGGTCGCCATGTCGGCGAGCCGGAATTGCAGCGCCTGGAATTCGTCGAGGCGTTTTCCAAAAGCCCTGCGCTCTCTCATATAAGCCAGCGACTTGTCGAGCGCACACTGCGCGCCGCCAAGCGAGCACGCCGCGATATTGATGCGTCCGCCGTCGAGCCCGGCCATCGCGATCTTGAAGCCGATGCCCTCGTCGCCGAGCCGGTTGGCGACGGGCACCCGCGCATTCTCGAATATCACCGCGCGGGTCGGCTGCGCGTTCCAGCCCATCTTGCGTTCATTGATTCCGTAGGAAAGCCCCGGCGTATCGCCCTCGACCACCAGGGTCGAGATGCCGCCGGGTCCGTCATTGCCGGTGCGCACCATCACCACATAGAGGTCGCCCTTGCCGGCGCCGGAGATGAACTGCTTCTGGCCGTTGAGCACGTAAGTGTCGCCGTCGCGGATCGCGCGGGTGCGCAGCGCCGCGGCATCCGAGCCGGAGCCGGGCTCGGTCAGGCAATAGCTCGCCAGCAATTCCATGGTGCACAGCTTCGGCAGCCATTTGTGCCGCTGCGCGTCATTGCCATAGGCGTCGATCATCCACGCCGCCATGTTGTGGATCGAGATGAAGGCCGACACCGTCGGGCACCCCTGCGCCAAGGCCTCGAAGATCAGCGCCGCGTCGAACCGGCTCAAGCCAGAGCCGCCGACATCGTCGCGGATATAGACGCCGCCGATGCCGAGCGTTGCCGCCTCGCGCATCACGTCGACCGGGAAGAATTTCTCCTCATCCCAGCGGATCGCATGCGGCGCGATCTTTTCCGCGGCAAACTCCCGCGCCATGTCGCGAACCGCAATCTGGTCCTCATTGAGGGCAAAGTGCATGCGACCGCCGGTCACTTGCTCTGGAATGCGAATTGCGTCCCTTCCTTGACGCCGGACGGCCAGCGCGACGTGACGGTCTTGGTCTTGGTGTAGAACCGGACCGAGTCCGGACCATACTGGTTGAGGTCGCCGAAGCCGGAGCGTTTCCAGCCGCCGAAGGTGTAATACGCCACCGGCACCGGGATCGGCACGTTGATGCCGACCATGCCGACCTGGACGCGCGAGGTGAACTCGCGCGCGGCGTCGCCGTCACGGGTGAAGATCGCAACACCGTTGCCGTATTCATGCTCGGACGGCAGCGCAACCGCCTCGTCGAAATCCTTGGCCCGCACCACTGACAGTACCGGCCCAAAAATCTCTTCCTTGTAGATCCGCATGTCCTTGGTGACGTTGTCGAACAGGCAGCCACCCATGTAAAAGCCGTTCTCGTAGCCCTGCATCTTGAAGCCGCGGCCATCGACCGAAAGCGTGGCGCCTTCCTTGATGCCGATCTCGACGTAATTCTTGACGCGCTCCAGCGCCTCCCTGGTTACGAGCGGACCGAAATCGGCCGATCCATCGGTCGATGGGCCGATCTTGAGATTCTCCACGCGCGGGATGAGCTTTTCCATCAACCGGTCCGCGGTGGTCTTGCCGACGGGAACGGCGACCGAGACCGCCATGCAACGCTCACCGGCGGCGCCATAGCCGGCGCCGACCAGTGCATCGACCGACTGGTCCATGTCGGCGTCCGGCATGATGATCATGTGGTTCTTGGCGCCGCCGAAGCATTGCGCGCGCTTTCCCGTGGCGGCGGCACGCGCATAAATGTATTGCGCGATCGACGAGGAGCCGACGAAACCCACGGCTGCGATGTCGTGGTCGTCAAGGATCGCATCCACCGCTTCCTTGTCGCCATTGACGACATTCAGGATGCCCGGAGGCAATCCCGCCTCGAGCATCAACTGGGCCAGTCGCATCGGCACCCCGGGATCGCGCTCCGACGGCTTGAGAATGAAGGCATTGCCGCACGCGATTGCGGGGGCGAACTTCCACATCGGAATCATCGCCGGAAAATTGAACGGCGTGATGCCCGCGACGACGCCGAGCGGCTGGCGCATCGAATAGCTGTCGATGCCGGGGCCCGCGCCCTCGGTGTAACCGCCCTTCATCAATTCGGGAATGCCGATCGCGTATTCGACGACCTCGACGCCTCGAAAGATATCGCCCTTGGCGTCGGGGATGGTCTTGCCGTGCTCGCGCGCCAGCAACTCGGCCAGCGCGTCATTTTCCCTGGCCAGCAGTTCGAGGAATTTCATCAACACGCGGACCCGGCGCTGCGGGTTGGTCGCGCCCCATTCCGGCTGCGCGGCCTTGGCGTTCTCGACCGCCGCGCGCACCTCTGCCCTGGAGGCCAGATCCACCTTGGCCTGCACGTCGCCGGTCATCGGCTCGAAAACGTCGGCCGCGCGGCCCGATGCGCCCTTGACCTCGCGGCCGCCGATAAAATGTCCGATTGAGCGCATGGGTTCCTCCAACAGCATTCTGCAAGGGCCGGTTTTACGGCATCTTGCAGGCTTTGCGGCATTTGGAAAGGGATTCCGCGCGTAGCGGAATTGCGAAATTGCGGGTGCGGCCGCGTTTTCGGGTCATTCGACCAATGTCGTAGGCTTCGCTGCGCTAAGTCAGTGCGCCTTCCTGGCCGCAGGCTTCTTTCCGCCCGATCTTCCCGCCGCCGCGCGCTCCAGCACCGCCTCGCGGCCCGCGCCCAAAATGTCGTCGGAAAACTCGCTGCTGCCGGCGACGCGGGCCAGCACCAGCGTGCCCATCATGGTCGCCAGCGACGCCATCGCCTGTTTTCGCGCGGTCTTACGCGGCAGGTCCGGCATTTGCGCGGCGATCATCTCGATCATCTGCTCCAGCTTGGCCGCGAAGGCTTTTCGGGTTTTCGGACTCTCGCGGGCGATTTCCGCGCTCAGCGCCGGAATGGCGCAGCCGTGGCCGGGATCGTCACGATGGGTCGGCGTCAGATAGGAATCCACGATCGCGGCAAGACGTTTGTCGGTTGGGGTCTGCTCCGCCTTCTTGCGCCAGTGCGCGATCGAGCGATCCATCGCATAGCCAAACGCCTCGATCACCAGCGCTTCGCGCGAATCGAAATGCGCGTAGAAACCGCCATGGGTGAGGCCGGCGTCCTTCATCAGATCGGCGACGCCGATGCCGTGCGCGCCCTTCTCGCGAAGCCGCACCGAGGCCTTCTTCACGATCCTGGCGTGGGTTTCCTGCTTATGTTCCTTCGAATAGCGCATTGGCGTCCCATTGGATGTTTGCAGTCATATAATAACCGGTATCCGGAATAAAAGCTGCATTTATTTGCGGAAACTTCGGCTAAACTCGTCGGCGCCAAACCGCGAGACCAGCCATGCACATGCTCAATCCCCATTGCGGCGTCGACCGCGACGCGCGCGGCGTCGTACGCCTGACGATCTGCAACGCCGGTTCGCTCAACATCCTCGGTTCAGCCCAGATCAACGGCGTCCGCGAGGGGCTGGAGGTGCTGGCCACCGAACGCGCGATTCGCGTGCTGGTGATCGCCGGCGAAAGCGAAAAAAGCATGATCGGCGGCGCCGATATCAAGGAGATGGCAAAACTCGACCAGGCTTCGGCGGAAAAATTCATCACCGGCCTGCGCGACCTCTGCGAGGCGGTGCGCGCATTTCCGGCGCCCGTGATCGCGCGGATGCCGGGCTGGTGCCTCGGCGGCGGCCTGGAATTCGCCGCGGCCTGCGATTTCCGGATCGCGGCGCAGGACGCCAAATTCGCCATGCCGGAGGTCAGGGTCGGCATTCCCAGTGTGATTCACGCCGCGCTGTTGCCGCGGCTGATCGGCTGGGGCCGCGCCCGCTGGCTGATGATGACGGCTGCGACCATCGACGCACCGACGGCGCTAAGCTGGGGGCTGGTCGATGTTGTCGCAAAGGAAGGGCAACTCAACGTCGAGATAGAAAAGGTCGTCGAGATGCTGCTGGAATGCGGGCCGGAGGCGCTGCGCGCGCAGAAAGCCCTGCTGAAGCAATGGGAAGAGCTGCCGCTCAAGGAATCGATCGATCTCACCATCGGCGTGTTCGGGCAATCCTTCCTGACCGATGAGCCGCGTCGGATGATGCAGGGGTTTTTGGACCGGAAGCGGTGAGCCTACCCCGCCCATTGCAAATTTTGCGCCGCATCATATGATGAATATCATCCAAAATGAACCGGCACGCTCGCGCCATATTCAAGGAACCATCATGATCTCCACCTGGCTGTCGGCCGCACTCGCCCGCAACAACATCCACTACGGCTGGGTCATGGTCGCCGTGACGTTTCTTACGGCGCTGATCACCGCGGGCACGGTCGGCGCGCC
The DNA here is from genome assembly GCA_963784755.1 of uncultured Alphaproteobacteria bacterium. Taxonomy (GTDB): domain Bacteria; phylum Pseudomonadota; class Alphaproteobacteria; order Rhizobiales; family Xanthobacteraceae; genus Bradyrhizobium. The sequence continues at coordinate 187,708 of CAWASS010000001.1, forward strand.
CGGCGTGTTCATCGTGCCGCTGCAGCAGGAATTCGGCTGGACCACCGCGGAAATTTCCGGCGCGCTGTCGATCCGCTTCATCCTGTTCGGGATGATGGCGCCGTTCGCGGCCGCCCTGCTCAATCGCTACGGCCTGCGCAACGTGACATTGTCCGCATTGCTGATCGTGGTGTCGGCGCTGGTGGTGTCGCTGGCGATGACAAAGGTCTGGCAGTTGATGCTGCTGTGGGGCGTCGTGATCGGCATCGGAACCGGCATGACCGCGCTGGTGCTTGGGGCTACCGTCGCCGCGCGCTGGTTCGCCGCGCGGCGCGGGCTGGTGGTCGGCATTCTCACCGCAAGCGTCGCCACCGGCCAACTGGTATTCCTGCCGCTGCTGGCGAGCCTCACCGAGCGGATGGGCTGGAGGATCGCGCTGGCGCTGATGTGCGTGATGCTGGGGGTTGCCGCGTTCGCCGTCGCCATGGTGATGCGCGATCGCCCGAGCGACGTGGGCTTGCGGCCGTTCGGCGACGGGGGCGCCGAGCCTTTGCCGGCGCCGCCAGCGAATACCGCGCCGATCATGGCGGCGGCGCTGGGCACGCTGCGCGATGCCGCCAGGACACGGGTATTCTGGATCCTGTTTGCGACCTTCTTCATCTGCGGCGCTTCCACCAACGGCCTGATCCAGGTGCACCTGATCCCGATGTGCCTCGACTTCGGCATTCCGCAGGTGCAGGCCGCCGGCCTGCTCGCCGCCATGGGCGTGTTCGATTTCGTCGGCACCATCGGCTCGGGCTGGCTGTCGGACCGCTATGACAACCGCTATCTGCTGTTCTGGTATTACGGCCTGCGCGGGCTGTCGCTGCTGTTCCTCCCCTTCACCGATTTCTCGTTCTACGGCCTGTCGCTGTTCGCGATGTTTTATGGGCTGGACTGGATCGCGACCGTGCCGCCGACGGTACGGCTCACCGCGCAACGCTTCGGCCCCGAGCGCGCCAACCTGGTGTTCGGCTGGATCTTTGCCGGGCACCAGTTGGGCGCCGCGACCGCGGCGTTCGGCGCCGGGCTGTCGCGGACGGTGCTCGCGACCTACCTGCCGGCGTTCTTCACCGCCGGCGCGCTGTGCATCGTCGCCGCGCTGATTACGCTGATGATCTCAAGACAGCCTCCGAAGCCGGTGGTGGCTTAAGGCCTCACAGCTGTCATTGCGAGGAGCGCTTGCGACGAAGCAATCCAGTTCTTGGTGGCGCTGGATTGCTTCGCTGCGCTCGCAATGACGGCTGAGCCTATGGCCTGATCGTCATGTTGGTCGCCGGCCCCGGCGTCCGCAGCGGCTCGGCGAGGCGCGCGAATTCGCACAATAGCGAGCGGGTCTTGCGCGGATCGATGATCTCCTCGACCCAGAACCGCTCGGCGGAGCGGAACGGCGAGCGCAGCTTGTTGAGGCGATCCTCGATCTCCTGCAGTTTTGCCCTGGGATCGTCAGCCGCGTCGATGTCGGCGCGGTAGGCCGCTTCGATGCCGCCTTCCAGCGGCAGCGATCCCCAATAGGCCGACGGCCAGGCATAGCGCATCGAGAAGCGGTCCGCCGGCTGATGCACGACGCCGGCGACGCCGAAGGAATTGCGCACGATGATGGTGCACCAGGGCACGGTGGTCTGGTTGACCGCGGCCATGGCGCGGACGCCATGCTTGATGGTTCCGGCCTTCTCCGCCTCGAGCCCGATCATGAAGCCGGGGCAATCCATCAGGTAGACCACCGGCAGATGAAAGGTCTCCGCGAGATCGGCGTAGCGCACCACCTTCTGGCATGCATCCGCGGTCCACGAGCCGCCATAGTGAAAGGGATCGCTGGCGAGCAGCAGCACCGCCCGGCCCTCCAGCCGCGCAAAGCCTGCGATAACAGGGCGGCCGAAATTTTGGGCCATCTCGAAGAACGAACCCTTGTCGACCACAGCGTCGATGATGGGCCGCATCTTGTAGACCTGGCGGCGGCTGCGCGGCACCGCCTTCATCAGCGATTCCTCGGCGCGCTCCGGATCGTCGTCGCAGGCAAGCGTCGGCGGCAGTTCGTACACCGACGACGGCAGATAGGACAGGAAACGCCGCGTGCGGGCGAAAGCTTCCTCTTCGGTATCGACCGCGTCATCGACGCCGCCGGCGCGGGTCTGGATTTCCCAGCCGCCCAATTCCTGCTTGGTGAGATCCTGACCCAAGCGCTTCACCACCGGCGGGCCGGCCACGAACATCGCCGAGCTTTTGGTCATCACCGAATAATGGCTGGCAGCCAGCCGCGCCGCACCCAGCCCCGCGACCGAGCCGAGCCCAAGCGCGACCACCGGCACCCGCGCCATGTTCGCGGTCGTGTACCAGTACCAGCGCGTGCCGCCGATGCCGCCGGGCAGATTGGCGGCGCCCTTGGTCTCGATGGTTTTTACCGAGCCGCCGCCGCCGGAGCCCTCGATCACCCGGACGATCGGCAGCCGGAAGTCGTGTGCCATCTCCTCGGCCATCAGCGGCTTGGCCGAGATCGACGCGTCCGCCGAACCGCCGCGCACCGTAAAATCGTCGCCGACCACGACCACGGTGCGGCCCTCGATCCTGCCGCGGCCGAACACGCAGTTCGCCGGCGTCAGGTTGGTGAGTTCGCCCTTGTCGTCATACTCGGCGACGCCGGAAATCGCGCCGACCTCGTGGAAGCTTTTTGCATCGACCAGTCTGTCGATGCGCTCGCGGACGGTGAGCCGGCCCTGGTCGCGCTGCCGCTTGACCTTGTCAACGCCTCCCATCTCGCGCGCGAACGCTTCGCGGCGGGCGAGGTCGTCGAGTTCCGGCTTCCAGTTCATTCGCATCCTCCGACCTGATGATCTTCTTGTTGGCAACCGGCAGCGGCTTGTCGTGCATGCGGTTGCTGAAAAAATCGCCCTCGGCATTCTCGATCAGAGAGTCGACGGCGACGCCGAGTTCACGCATCTTCGGCGCGACCTCCCGGTGCAGCCGCGCCTCGTCGTACATCGCCGACAGCAGTCCGATCGTGACCACCACAAAGGTCTGGTATTGCGGCGACCACAGCGGCACCGCCAGACCATTGATGTGCGGCGACCATAGACCACACGCGACCACGTAGCCACGTTCACGGAGAAAGCGGCGATTGGCTTCGATGCGGGGACGCAACAGTTTTGCGGCTTGCGGAATCTCCCGTTCCATCTCCGCGAGCAGGGCGTCGCCGACATCGGTATCGAGCGCCGCGGTGTAGGCATGCCCGGCGGCGGTGGTCGCCATTGCGATCCGGCTGCCGGTGCTTTCATGCAGGCCGAGTGCATTCGCGGCGCGGGCATATTCCAGATAAACCAGGTGAAAACGGTCCGGGATCACGAACCCGACCGTGCCCGGCAGTTGCTCGGCTACGTCCTGCAACCGCAGCCGGATCAGGTTGCGCAACTGCAAGCCTTTCATCATCGAGGTGCTCATCGCCACCGCACTCGGCCCGATGCGGTATTTCTGGTCGCGCGGCAGATACACCAGTTGGCCCATGCGTGTGAGCGTATGGGTCAGGCGCGACACCGTGGAGCGTGGCAGGCCGCAGCGATTGGAGATCTCGAGATTGCCGAGCCGCGCCTCATGGCCCTCGAAGCAGCGCAACACGTCGAAAGCGCGCGACACCACCTGGATCACGTCGCCGTCGCCGGCGAGATCGCTGGCGAGCATGCCCTGTTTGCTGAGCCGTTCCGAGCGCCGTCCCATCGTTAAGCCTGCCGTTCATTCCGCGGTGCGGAATAAAATTCCACTTGCGGAACAGGCTACCTCAGGCAATCTGCCGCGACAACCAGCGTGCCCAATCCGAAATTCGCTTGCCCTTGCGGCACTCCCGGAGAATGGAATGCCCGAGATCAAGATCGTGACCGAAGTGGCGGGCCGCGTTTGCGCGCTTCCTGTTGAGGCCGGCGCAAGCGTCAATGACGGCGACGACATCGCATTCGTCGAAGCCATGAAGATGGAAATCCCGGTCGCCGCTCCGGCCGCGGGAAAGCTCAAGGCGCTTCTTGTCAGGATTGACGACGTCGTCGCCGAAGGACAGGCGCTGGCGATCCTCGAGACCTGAGCTCCGTCATTGCGAGGAGCGAAGCGACGAAGCAATCCAGTTCGGTTATGTGGCCTCTGGATTGCTTCGCTTCGCCCGCAATGACGTGGCGGTCGCCCGGCTGCCCCGACAATCTGTTCACCGCACCGCGCTGCTGCAAGGCCAGTTGCAAGCGCGTTAACTGCGGGCAAAGATGCCGGAATGAAGCGATCAGCGACCACCCTCAACGCCGCGGCCTGGGCAGACGCCAAGCCGCCGCTATTGCGATTCCTGAGCGACTGCCACACCGAATTTCTGGCTGAAACCGGCGGCGCCGTGGCCGACTATATTCCGGAGCTTGGCAAGGCCGACCCCGGTCAATTCGGCATCAGCCTCGTCACCATCGACGGCCACGTCTACGAAGTCGGCGACACCCGGACCCCCTTCACCATCCAGTCGATGTCGAAGGCGTTCGTGTTTGCGCTGGCGTTGGATACGCTGGGCGCGGCGCGGGTGGAAGGCGCGATCGGCGTCGAACCCTCGGGCGAGCCCTTCAACTCGATCCGGCTCAACGCCGACAACCATCCATTCAATCCGATGGTCAACTCCGGCGCCATCGCCTGCTCCGGCCTGATCCACGAGGCCAAAGGCGGCGGCGCATTCGACTGCGTCCGCGACGCGCTCGGGCGTTTCGCCGGGCGCGATCTCGGCGTCGATGAGGCCGTGTTCGCGTCCGAAAGCGCGACCGGCGACCGCAACCGCGCCATCGCCTATCTCCTGCGCAACTCCGGGGTGATCGATGGCAGCGCCGATGCCGTGGTGCAGCTTTACTTCCGGCAATGTTCGATCCTGGTGACGGCGCGCGACATCGCGATCATGGCGGCGACGCTCGCCAATCGCGGCAAAAATCCGGTGACGGGCGAGCAGGTAGTGACGCCCTACGCCATTTCGCGCACGCTATCGGTGATGACCTCTTCCGGCATGTACGACTTTGCCGGCGAATGGATCTACCGCGTCGGGATTCCCGCCAAAAGCGGCGTCGGCGGCGGCATCCTGGCGGCGCTGCCGGCACGGCTGGGGCTCGGCAGCTATTCGCCGCGCCTCGATGCGCACGGCAACAGCGTGCGCGGCATCAAGGTCTGCGAGGCGATCTCGGCGCATTACGATCTGCACATGCTCAACCGCAGCGACGACGCGCGCAACAGCATCATCGCCGATTACGACTTGAGCAAAAGCGCGTCGCGGCGCAGCCGGCGGCCGGACGAGCAAAGGATTCTCGCCGCGCATCACAGCGACGTCCGCATCCTCGAACTGGTCGGCGCCTTGAGTTCTTGCCAACGTCGATTATGTCTCGCGCCAGTTCGCGGCAAAACCGCGTCCGCAGTTTGTGATTTTCGATCTGCGCCGGGTCGCGACCATAACAACGGCCGCCGCCCGGCTGCTTGCCGAGGGTTTTCGCGAACTCGCGGCCTTCGATGTGACCGCTGTGGTGTCGGGCGTCGAGCGTTCGTCGCCGATCTGGCAGGCGCTCGGCGAGTGGACCGAAGGCATCTCGGCGCTCCGCGATTTCCATCTGCTCGACGACGCCATCGAATGGGCCGAGGATCAGGTGGTCTATCGCCATGGCGGCAATATCAACTCCACGGAGATGACCGAGCTTTCCGAACAGGCAATATTGGCGGGACTGTCAGCGGAGGAAATCGCGGCACTCGCGAGGCTCGGAACCAGCAAAACCTACGCCCCGGGACAACGCATCATCGCCGCCGACGAGCCCGCCTCCTCCCTGTTCTTCCTGCGCAGCGGCGTCGTTCACGTCAAATTGCGCGGCGGCATCAGGCTGGCGACGCTGTCGGCAGGAATGGTGTTCGGCGAAATGGCGCTGCTTGAGGCAAAACGATCCGCCGACGTGCTGGCGGACAAATCCGTCACCGTGCTAGAGGTGCCGCTGCCCGATTTCCAGCGCTTTCGCGAGCAACATCCGCGGATCGGCGAACGCATCATGCGCAATCTCGCGCAACTGCTCGCCGACCGCCTGATCGTCGCCAACACCAAGGTGAATTTGCTGACGGCGGAGTGACGCAGCCCGCGTCGTCGCCGCCTTCGCGGGGACGACACTTTAGATGACGTCGCCCACCGGCTGCATGTCGATCCCGAACGTTTCCAGAAACTTCAACGTCATGATGTAGAAGCCGACCGAGAGCTGCAGCTCGATCAGCGCTCCCGGCGTCAGTTTGGCGGCGATGGCCTCGAGCGTCGCGTCGGTCGGCTTGCGCAAGGTAACGATCTCGTCGGTGAAGGCGAGCGCCGCGCGCTCCACCTCGTCGAAACAGGCAGCCGATTTCCAGTCCTCCAGCGCGGCATTCTGCTCGTCGGTGACGCCCACGCCTTTGCCGATCCGCTTATGCGCGACCACCTCATACGGCGCCTCGCACAGAATCCCGGTCCGAGTGATCGCGAGCTCGCGCAGCACCGGATCGAGTTCGCCTCGGAAGCGGATGGCGGCGCCGAGCCGGCAGTATTGCCTGAGGTAATCAGGCGAGTGCGCCATCATGCGGAAGATGTTGGCGCTGCGGTTCTTGGCGACAATGCCGTCGGTGCGCTCGTCCAGTTTCAAGGGGTCGGAATAGTCGATACGCGCCATGCTTCGCCTCAACCTTTCTGTTGCCGCTGCTGCGCGACCAGCGCCGCGCCGAAGGCCTGGAACAGCGCGCGGTTGATCGGGTTGCGTTGCGGATCGTACTCGGCATGCCACTGCACGCCGAGCGCAAAGCCCGGCGCATCGGCAATCCGGATCGCCTCGATGGTGCCGTCTTCCGCGACGCCTTCGACGATGACGCGCTTGCCGGGTTCCAGAATGCCCTGCCCGTGCAGCGAATTGACGCGGATGGTTTCGCGGCCGAGCAATGTTGCGAAGGCGCCGCCAGGAACCAGCGCCACGTCGTGGCGGTCCGCGAAAATGACCTTGTGGTCGGGATGGATCTCGCCGGTCTCCAGTCGCGGCATGCGGTGATTCATCCGTCCCGGCAGTTCCCTGATTTCGGGATGCAGCGAGCCGCCGAAGGCGACGTTCATCTCCTGCAAACCCCGGCAAATGCCGAACAGCGGCACGCCGCGCGCGACACAGGCCTCGGTCAGCGACAGCGCCAGGTCGTCGCGCTCGATATCGTAAGGCTCGTGCTTCGGGTCGGGCTCGGTGCCGAAACGGGTCGGATGCACATTGGCGCGGGCGCCGGTCAGCACCACCCCGTCGACCACGTCCAGCAGCGCGCCGATATCGGTGATTTCAGGGGCTGCGGCGAACATCAGCGGCAGCGCGCCGGCAACGTCGGCCACGGCGCGGAGATTTCGCTCGCCGACCATCTGCACGGCGAAGCAATTCTCGATGCGATGCGCGTTTCCGATCACGCCGACCACCGGTCTTCTCATCGCTTCGCTTCCTGTCGCTTCCGAATTCAGACCATGTCTAACAGATTTCGTCGTCGCCGCGAAGGCTGGGACCCATAACCGCCGATGCCTGTCGTTACGCTCGGCAGCCACCCAGCGTTATAAACAAACAGTTGTGGTTATGGGTCCCAGCCTTCGCGGAGACGACACGGAGCTACCCCTGAAACGCCACCGCATCCACCACCACGCAGCCCTTGCCGGCCGAATCCAGCAGCACCGGGTTGAGGTCGAGGCTCACCACCTTCGCGGCCGGATCGAGCATCAGCTCGCCGATCTTCACCACGGCGTCGCCGAGCGCATCGACATCCATCGGCGGTTCGCCGCGCACGCCGGCGAACAGGGGCGCGATCCTCAACCGGCGGAGCGCTTCCTCCGCGTCATCCCTGGAAAACGGCGGCAGCAGCAACGCGGTGTCGCGGAAGATTTCAACATATTTGCCGCCATCGCCGACCGCCACTACCGGCCCGAACACGGGATCGCGGTGCGCGCCGATCATGATTTCGCGCCGCCCGCCCGCCATCGCCGCGACGATGACGCCGTCGAACCGCGCGCCGTGCTTGCGGATGATGTCTTCCATCTGCGCATAGATTTCGCCGGCTTCTTCGCGCGTCTTCACGCCGAGCCTGACCAGCCCGAGCTCGGATTTGTGCGCGATGTCGGCGGAACAGCCCTTCACTACCGCCGGCCCGCCGATCGCTTCGAATGCGGCGATAGCCTCGGCGCGCGAGCGGCATAGCCGGTGCGCGACGACGGGAATGCCGCGCGCGGCCAGCAACGCAAGGCTGTCGGCCTCGTTCAGCATGGTGGTGGCCGCCGACAACGCCTGCGAGGGCGCGGGTTTTGCCCACATCGACTTGCGTGCAAGCGTCCGCGCCATCAATTCGCGATGCGCGAGAAACTGGTGCAGCGCGGTCACCGCTTCAGTCTCGGTGGGGAACACCGTGCAGCCCTCCGCGGAAAACTGGTCGGCAACGCTGCGCTGGGTGGCGGCGACCACCAGCGGCTTGCCGGTCTGCCTGCCGAAGGCGGCGGCATCGCGCGCAAAGGCTTCAACGTCGTAGCCGGGACCGGCGACGGGCACGCCGATCAGGAACGCATCGGCCGCGGGGTCTTCCGCAATCACCGGCAGGATGTCGCCGAACAACCGGCTGTTGGAGAGCAACGCAGCGGTGAGATCGATCGGGTTGGTCGTCGTCGCGAAGCTCGGCAGGATGCCCTTGAGCTTCCTGTCGGTGTCATCGGCGAGCTTCGCCATCGGCATGCCGACGGCGGTGGCGGCGTCCGCGGTCATCACGCAGACCGCGCCGGAATTGCTGATGGCGACGAGGCGCCTTCCTTTTGGCTTCCAGCCCTTCAGATAAAGCTCGGTGGCTTCGACCAGCCCGCGCATATCCGGCGCGCGCCAGATGCCGTGATGCTCAAAGAACGCATCGACCACGCGGTCCTCATTGGCGAGCGCGCCGGTGTGCGACTGCGCCGCCTGCCGGCCGGCCTCGGAGCGTCCTGATTTCAGCGCGATGATCGGCAGATCGCGGTCGAGCGCAACCGCGGCGAGTTCTTCCAGGTATTTCTTCTCGGGAATGCTCTCCAGGTACAGCAACAGCAGTTTTACTTCAGGATCTTCCGCGACCGCCACCGCAAGTTCGCCGACGGTGATGTCGGCGTCATTGCCGGTGGCGTGGGTGTGTCGCACGCCGATACCGCGCTGGCGCAGGAATCCGACCGGCACCGTCGAGAGCGCGCCGCTTTGGCTCAGCATGGCGACGTGACCCTCGGCGCGGTCCATGTCCATGAACATGGTGGAGAAGCTGGCGATGGCACCGGTGCCGAAATTGGCGAGGCCTTGCGAATTCGGCCCGACGATGCGCATGCCGGTCCTGTGCGCGGCTTCGACCATGCGCCGCTCCTTGGCTTTGCCTGCGACCGCATCGACCTCGCCAAAACCCGACGCCATCACAACCGCGATTCTGACGCCATGCGCGGCGCAGTCTTCCACCGCCCCGATGGCGTTGTCGCCGGCGACCGCGACGATCACCATCTCCGGCGCCTCCGGCAGGTCGGCGAGGCTCGGATAGCACTTGTGCCCCTGCACTTCCGGGCGCGACGGGTTGATCGGGAAAATCCGGCCCTTGAATCCGAACTTGTCGAGATAATGCACCGGCCGGCCGCCGACCTTGTTGGGATTTTCCGAGGCGCCGATGACGGCGACGGAACGGGGATCGAGGGCGGCCCTCAGGCGGCTCATGATCTGGTCCTTTCGAAATAGGGAACGAGGCGATCGGTGAAGCGCGCATAGCGCGCGGTCACCCGGTCGCCAATTTTGAGATCGTTGTCGCCATGGGCCATCATGCGAAAGCCTTCGGCGGCGTCGACCAGGACGATGTTGTAGGGCACGTGCGCACGCGCCTCCGGCGTGGCGGCGCGGACCACCAGCGACGTGGCATAGACAATGCCTTCGCCGCTGGCGCGCTTGTCGATCGGGTCCGGCGCGCCGCAGGCGGCGCAAAAGCTGCGGCGGAAATACTGCCGGGAGCCGCAGGCGGCGCAGGATTGATAGACGATGGCTTTCGCGCCTTTGGTCCAATCATCCATGCATTGCGCATCGCCGCTCATCGCACCCGCTCCAGGAACATGCTGACATGGGACGACAGCACGCCGCCGTCGCCGTGCAGCAGCGCCAGCGAGGCATCGCGCACCTGGCGGTTGCCGGCGCGTCCGGTCATCTGCAGCTGGGTCTCGACCAGATGCGCCATCGCGCCGCCGACGCCGCAATGGCCGTAGCTGAGGAGACCGCCGTGGGTGTTGAGCGGCATCGCGCCGTTGCGGCTGAAATGACCTGACCGCACCCGCGCCGCCGCCTCGCCCCGCCCGGCCAGCCCTAAGTCTTCCAGCAGCATCGCCAGGGTAATGGTAAAACTGTCGTAGACTGCGGCGTAGCGCACGTCGGCGATTTCCACGCCTGCCGCCTGTTTCGCCCGCGCAATCGCGATCTCGGCGCCGAGTTCGCTCAGGGCCGGCATCGCCGTGACGTGCTGGTGGGTATGCGCCTGCGCGCAGCCGCGTACGCGCACGCCAATCCCGGATGTAGCTTCGCGGCTGACCACGAACGCAGCCCCGCCATCCGACACCGGGCAGCAATCCAGCAGTTTTAGCGGCAGCGCCACCGGTTTTGACGCCATCACATCGGCGACGCCGATCTTGTCGTGAAACTGCGCGCCGGGATGCGTGATGGCGTGATCGCGCATCAGCACTGCGAATTCGGCGAGGTCTTCTTCTGTCACGCCGTATTCATGCATGTAGCGCGAGGCGACCAGCCCGTAATAAGTGGGGATGGTAGGCCCCAGCGGCACCTCATAGTCGGGATGGCCGACCTGCGCCAGGGTCTGGATCGCGGCATCCCGGCTTTGCCCGGTGAGACGGTTCTCGCCTGACACCACAAGCACATGCCGCGCGACCCCGGCATCCACGATGGTGTGCGCCAGCATGGTCATCGCGAGCCCGGTGGCGCCGCCGACCTGCACGGCATGGGCGTAAGACGGCTCGATCCCAAAATGCTCGGCGAACACGGTGGCGAGCATGATGTGCGGCTTTATGGTGGCATAGCCGCAGAGAACGCCGTCGATCTCGGCGCGCTTGAGGCCGGCATCGGCGATCGCAAGCTCTGCTGCCTTGCTCATCAGGTCGAGCGTGGACGAACCCTCATGCCTGCCAAAGGACGTGAGCCCCACGCCGGTGATGAAACTCATGGCGACGACACCGGCACTGTTGCTCCCCTCCCCCTTGCGGGGAGGGGTCGGGGGTGGGGGTCCGCGAGTCCGGCGCTTGCGGCTACCCCCCTCCCTGACCCTCCCCCGCAAGGGGGGAGGAAAAAGAGGCGCCGTGCGCTCACGCTATGCCCGAAGATCATCTCAATACGACTTCGGCAGGCCGAGCACTTTCTCGGCGATGAAGGAGAGGATCAGTTGCGGGCTGATCGGCGCGATGCGCGGGATCAGGGATTCGCGCAAGTAACGCTCGACGTGAAATTCCTTGGCATAGCCGAAGCCGCCATGGGTCATCACCGCCTGCTCGCAAGCTTGAAACCCGGCTTCGCCCGCCAGATATTTGGCGGCGTTGGCCGCGGCACCGCAGGGCAGGCCCTGATCGTATCGCCAGCCTGCCGACAGCGTCATCAGCCACGCCGCTTCCAGCTCCATCCAGTTCTTCGCCAGCGGATGCTGGATCGCCTGGTTCTTTCCGATCGGCCGATTGAACACGATGCGGCTTTTCGCGTAGGCCGCCGCGCGCGACAGCGCCAGTTGGCCCAGGCCCACCGCTTCGGCCGCGATCAGGATCCGCTCCGGATTCATGCCGTGCAAAATGTATTCGAAGCCGCGGCCCTCTTCGCCGATGCGGTCCTCGACCGGAATCTCGAAATCCGCGATGAACAGCTCGTTGGAATCCACGGCCTTGCGGCCCATCTTCTCGATCTCGTGCACCGCGATGCGCTTGCGGTCGAAATCCGTGTAGAACAGGCTGAGGCCGCGAGTTCGGACTCTTCACCTCTTCCAGCGGCGTGGTGCGTGCCAGCAGCAAAATCTTCTCCGCGACTTGCGCCGTTGAAATCCACACCTTCTGGCCGTTGACGACATATTTGTCGCCTGATCGCACCGCGCGGGTTTTCAATTGCGTGGTGTTCAGCCCGGTGTTGGGCTCGGTGACGGCGAAGCAGGATTTTTCCTTGCCCGAGACGATCGGCGGCAGCATCCGCGCACACTGTTCGGGCGTGCCGAACACCACGACCGGGTTCAATCCGAACACGTTCATATGCACGGCAGACGCGCCGGACATCCCCGCGCCGGATTCCGAAATCGTCCGCATCATGATCGCGGCGTCCGTGATCCCGAGGCCTGAACCGCCATACTGCTCTGGAATACAGATGCCGAGCCAGCCGCCGTCGGCCAGTGCCCTGTGGAAGTCGGCGGGATAACCGCCCTCCTTGTCCTTTTTCAGCCAATAGGCATCGTCGAAGCGCGCGCAGATTTTTGCCACGGCGTCGCGGACCTGTTCCTGGTTCGGGGTGAGCGCAAAATCCATGGCGTCAACCTGCCGCCGCGGTTTTGGTGACGCCGGCGCGCACCATGCTTGCGATCTCATCTTGAGAGAAACCGGCTTCAGCCAGAATTTCCCCGCTCTGCTCGCCGAGCTTTGGCGCCAGCCGCACGGGCTCGGCCGTTGTTTCCGAAAAGCGAGTGGAGACCTTCATGCTGTGAATCGCGCCTTCGCTCGGATGCGTCACGACCGGGAAGAAGCCGGTTTCGACCAGATGCGGGTCCCGCAACAGGCTTTCGAGATCGTGCATCGGCATCACCGGCACGTCCGCCCTGGTCAGCAGCTCGGTCCACTCCGCGGTGGTGCGCGTCTCGAAGATGCGCGCCAGTTCGGCATAGACGGTATCGATGTTGACCGCACGCCCGGCGAAGGTTGAAAATTTCGGATCGGCGCGCAGATCGTCCCGGCCGGTCGCGTGGAAGAAATTCTCCCACTGCTTGTCGTTGTAGACGATCACGCAAATAAAACCGTCGGACGTTCTTGTAGGGCCGCCGATCGCGCGACAGATGCCGCGCATAGCCGCCGCGGTCGAGCGGCGGCTCGTAGGTAAGCCCGCCCATGTGGTCGCCCATGACAAAACCCGCCATGGTCTCGAACATCGGAATATCGACGCGCTGGCCGCGCCCGGTGCGGTCGCGGTGCACGAGGCTGGCGCAGATCGCGCCCACGGCCGTGAGGCCGACGATGCGATCGACCAGCGCATTCGGCACGTAGCGCGGGATGCCATCGCCGGTCTGAGCCATCAGCGCCGGCAGCGCGGTGGCGCCCTGGATCAAATCGTCATAAGCGGGCTTTGCCGCATAGGGTCCATCCTGCCCAAAACCGAACACGCCGGCATAGATCAGCCGCGGATTGACCTTTGCGACCACGTCATAGCCGAGGCGCAGCCGCTCCATCGCCTGCGGGCGGACGTTATAGACCAGCACGTCAGCCGTCGCGACCAGGCGCAGCAGCGCGTCACGCCCGGCGTCTTTCTTGAGGTCCAGGCAGATGCTGCGCTTGCTGCGATTTGTGTTGAGGAACACCGGGCCCATGCCGGGATGCCGGGTCGGCCCGATCAGCCGCGTCACGTCGCCATCCGGCGTTTCGATCTTGATGACGTTGGCGCCGTAGTCGCCGAGCATCTGGGTGGCGTACGGCCCCATCAGCACCGTCGTGAGGTCGATGATCTTGACGCCCTGCAGGGGTCCCATGGTGTCGTTCGCTCCCACGCGCGGCGCTGTGATCCCAGAGGTCTCCGCAAGACCTAGTAACGGCATGGGATCGGGGAGATCAAGGGCTGGCGGGGTATGGGCGTATGCGCTCGTGCCCCGGACGCAGCGCAGCGCGTAGCATAGCGGTGCGCTGCAGAGCCGGGGCCGTGCCAAGCGCCGGCGTTCGGTACGATCCCGGCTCTGCGGAGCGGCATGAAGAATGCCGCACCGCGTCCGGGACACGCTACCTCCCCATCATCTTGCGCAATTCGGTCTTCAACACCTTGCCGTAATTGTTCTTTGGCAGCGCGTCGAGATAGACATATCGCTTCGGCCGCTTGAAACGCGCGATCGAGGTGAGGCAATGCGCGTCCAGCGCCTGATCGCTAGCGGCCGCACCTTCCTCCAGCACCACGCAGGCGACGACGATCTCGCCCCAGTCGGCATCAGGCACCCCGATCGCGGACACCTCGCGCACGTCCGCATGGGTCAGCAGAGCCTCCTCGACCTCGCGCGGATAGATGTTGGTGCCGCCGGAAATGATCACGTCCTTGGAGCGATCGGACAGCGTGAGGAACCCGTCTTCATCGAGCCGACCTACATCGCCGGTGCGCAGCCAGCCATCCTTCAATGTTTCCGCATTGGCCTTCGGATTATTCCAGTAGCCGAGCATCACCGCCGCACCCTTGGCCTCGATCTCGCCGGTCTCGCCGGCCGGCAGCGGATTGCCGTCGGCATCGGTGATGCGAACCTGCATCACGCTCTGCGCCGTGCCCGCGGACGCCAGCCTTTCGAGATAGCGCAGATGCTCTGTATCCGCGTGCCAATGTCGGCCCAGCGACGTGATGCACATCGGCGATTCACCCTGGCCGTAGATCTGCACAAAGCGTTGTCCCATGACCGCGATGGCGTCGCGGATATCGGCGAGATACATCGGGCCGCCGCCATAGATGATGGTGCGCAGTCCCTCGCCGTTTTCGCCGCGGCGTTTGGCGGCATCGACCAGCCGCCGCACCATGGTCGGTGCTGCGAACATCACGACATTGCCGAGTTGCCTGCCGATATTAAGCACTTCGTCCGGGTCGAAGCCGCCGGACTCGGGAATGACGTGACGTCCACCGATGCGGACATGCGGGAGATGATAGAGACCGGCGCCGTGCGAGATCGGCGCGGCATACAGCGAGACATCGTCCGGTGTCGCCGAGTTGACGTTGGCGAGATAGCACAACGTCGCCGCCACCAGATTGCCGTGGCTGAGCATCACGCCTTTCGGCCGGCCCGTGGTTCCCGAGGTGTAGAACAGCCAGGCCAGATCGTCGGTTTCCTGCGCCAACGGTGTTGCCGCGCCCTCGCCGTCACGCATCGTTCGATAAGCGCTGCTGTCCATCGACAGCGTCTTCATCGACGGCGGCAGATCGGACGCGGCCTCCGCCAAAGCTTCGACCGTGTCGTCGGAAACGAATGTCAGTTTCGCCCCGGCATCGCTGCAGATCCACGCCGCCTCGCGGCCGTGCAGTTTTGCATTGATGGGAATCGCGGCCGCACCGATCCACCAGATGCCGTAGAGGCATTCCAGGTATTGCGTGCAATTGGTGGCAAACAGCGCGACGCGGTCGCCGGGACGGATGGCGTAATCGCGCGACAGCGCGGCGCCGACTGCGGCGGCACGCCGCGCAAATGTTTCATAGTCCGCCTCGAGATCGAAGCCACGGAGCAGCGCCGGTGAGCGCGGACGTAACCGCGCCGTCGCCGCCAGCCATTCGGCAACGTTCATCGCCTACTTCGCCGGCTCCAGCAGCGAGACGTAGTTGGCCACCGCCGCCCCGCCCATATTGAAAATGCCGCCGAGTTTTGCGTCCCTGATCTGCATGCCCTCGGGCGCCTGCCCCAATAGCTGCATCGCGGTCAGCACATGCATGGAGACGCCGGTGGCGCCGATGGGGTGGCCCTTGGCTTTCAGCCCGCCGGAAGGATTGATCGGCAGCTTGCCGTCCTTCTGGGTCCAGCCTTCCTTGATCGCGCGGGCGCCCTGCCCGCGCGGCGTCAGGCCCATCGCTTCATATTCGATCAGTTCGGCGACGGTGAAGCAGTCATGGGTTTCCACGAAGGACAGATCGGACAACTGCACACCGGCTTTCTGCAGCGCGCGTTGCCAGGCCACGGTGCAGCCCTCGAACAGCAAAATGTCGCGCTTCGACATCGGCAGAAAATCCTGCGCGTGCGCAGCGGCCTTGATGTTGACCGCCTTGCCCATGGTCTTCGCCATATCCGAATCCGTCAACACCAGGGCCGCGGCGCCGTCCGACACCAGCGAGCAATCGGTGCGCTTCAGGGGGCCTGCGACGAACGGGTTCTTCTCGCTTTCGGAGCGGCAGAAGTCGTAGCCAAAATCCTTGCGCATCTGCGCGTAAGGGTTGGCGACGCCGTTCTTGTGGTTTTTGGCGGCGATCAGCGCCAGCGCGTCGGACTGGTCGCCGTATTTCTGGAAATAGGCCTGCGCGATCTTGCCGAACACGCCGGCGAAACCGCCGGGGGTGTCGCCGTCCTCCGGCAGATACGACGCGCGCAGCAGGTTGCGGCCGATCTCCGGTCCCGGCGTGCGCGTCATCTGCTCGACGCCGACCACCAGCACGATTTTCGCAGCCCCCGCCTCGATCGCGCGCACGCCCTGATGCACCGCCGCAGAGCCCGTCGCGCAGGCGTTCTCGACCCGCGTCGCCGGCTTGAAGCGCAGTTGCGGATCGGCCTGCAGCACCAGCGAGGCGGTAAAGTCCTGCGGCGAGAAGCCGGCGTTGAAATGCCCGAGCACGATCTCGTCGACATCGGCAGCGGAGATGCCGGCATCGGCGAGCGCTTCATTGGCAACGCGCACCACGAGGCTCTCGACGGTCTCGGTGTCGAATTTTCCGAACGGCGTATGCGCCCATCCGACAATGCTGGCTGTCATGGTGGTTCTCCTTGTCTCACCTGGGTCATTGCCGGGCTTGACCCGGCAATCCATCCTCTTCGAAGAACTCTTGCGAAGATTGATGGATGCGCGGGTCAAGCCCGCGCATGACGACCTATTATCGTACGACGTTGCCGCCGAGTTCGTCTTCTATATGGATACGAATGATATCATCGAAAGTCTTCTCGGCGGTGGTGAAACCGAGTTTGCGAGCCCGGCTGGCGTCGAAATTGCGCGGCCAGCCATCGACGATGCCGATGATGAACGGGTCCGGCTCGCGCTTGATCCGCGCCGCCACGCTGTCCCCGGCCACCCGCTTCAGGGCCGCGATCTGTTCGCCGACGGTCGCGGACAGGCCGGGCATGGTGAGGTTGCGCCGCGCGCCGGCGGCAGCGCTGTCCATGGTCGCGGCATGGATCAAAAATCCGACCGCCGAGCGCGGCGAGGCATGCCAGTGGCGGACCTCCTGCGACACCGGCAGCACCGCTTCCTTGCCGGCGAGCGGCTCGCGCAGGATGTTGGAGAAGAACCCCGAGGCGGCCTTGTTGGGCAGACCGGGGCGGATGCAGATGGTCGGCAGCCGGATGCCGACGCCGTCCATGAAACCGCGGCGGGAATAGTCGGCCAGCAACAGTTCGCCGATCGCCTTCTGGGTGCCGTAGCTCAGCAGCGGCGTCTGGAAGAACTCATCGCCGATGGCGTCGGGAAACGGCGCGCCGAACACCGCGATCGACGAGGTGAATACCACCCGGGGCTTGTAACCGCCGCCGGCCAGTCGGATGGCGTCGAGCAGCATCCGCGTGCCGTCGAGATTGATGCGGTAGCCCTTGTCGAAATCGAGCTCGGCCTCGCCGGAAACGATGGCCGCGAGATGGAAGATCACGTCCGGCCGGCCGGCAATCAGCTTTTCCGCAAAACCCGGCACCGCGAAATCGCCGGCAATGGTGTCGACCGGAAACCCGGCATTGGCGGGCTTGGTCGGCGCCACCACGTCCTGCAGGGTCAGTTTTGTGATGTCGCCTTTACCCAGACGGCCGTCGCGCAATAGCCGTTCGGTCAGTTTGCGGCCGACCATGCCGGCCGCGCCGAGAACGAGAATGTGCAAGGGGGGATTCCTTTTCGTTTCTTATCTTTCGTCATTCCGGGCCTGCGCCAAGAGACGCATCCCGGAATGACGGACGTTTCACTCCTTCACCGCTCCCGTCATCGCCGACACATAGTGTTCGACAAAGAACGCATAGAGAATGACCAGCGGCAGCGATCCCGCCAGCGCGCCCGCCATCAGCGAGCCCCAGCGATAAACGTCGCCGTCGACGAATTCGTTGACGATCGCCACCGGTACGGTCTTGTTCTGGACCGAGGTGAGGAATGTGAGCGCGTAGATGAATTCGTTCCAGCACAGCGTGAAGCAGAAGATGAACGCCGAGATCAAGCCGGGGATCGCCAGCGGCAGCACGATCTTGGTCAGGATCTGCCAGCGGCTCGCACCATCGATCAGCGCGCATTCTTCCAGCTCGAACGGGATGGTCTTGAAGTAACCCATCAACAGCCAGGTCGAGAACGGAATCAGGATGGTCGGATAGGTCAGGATCAGTGCGAATGGCGTGTCGAACATACCGTACTGAAACACGACGGTTGCGAGCGGAATGAACAGGATCGACGGCGGCACCAGGTAGGAAAGGAAGATCAATCCGCCGACCAGTTGCGCGCCGCGATAGCGCAGGCGAACGATCGCGTAGGCCGCAAGCACGCTCGCGACGATCGACAGCACCGTCGAGCAGACCGCCACATACATCGTGTTCCATAGCCACAACGGGTAGTAGCTCTCGAACAAAAGCTTATGGATGTGCTTGAAGGTCGGATTCCAGGTCCAGAACGGATTGTAGGTGTTGAGATCGAGCAACTGATCGTCGGGTTTAATGGCGGTGAGCGCCATCCAATAGAACGGGAACAGCAGGATGAAGACGATGATCGACAGCGGCAGATAGAGCGTGACCAGACGGCGCGGCAGCAACTCCAGATAGCTCATGCCCACGCTGTGATCGTCCCTCGCGGCCGTCGGCGACGAGCCCGACAGCACGGCCTTGAGGTCGACCTTGGGAGCGGGAACGTCAGTCATTATTCTCTCCCTGCTGCCACTTGCGGCGCTGCAGTCCGAACCACGACACCATGATCGCGGCGAGCAGGAACGGGATCATCGCATTCGATATGGCCGCGCCCTCGCCGAGCACGCCGCCGATGATCGCCCGCTGATAGGACAAGGTCGCCATCAGGTGAGTGGCGTTGACCGGGCCGCCGCGCGTCATTGCCCAGATCAGCTGGAAGTCGGTAAAGGTGAACAGCACCGAAAACGTCATCACGACCGCAATGATCGGCGTGAGCAGCGGATAAGTGATGTAGCGGAACATCTCCCATTTGCTCGCGCCATCGAGCGTCGCGGCTTCATAGAGCGAGGGCGACACCGTCTGCAGGCCCGCCAGCAGCGTGATTGCAACGAACGGAACGCCGCGCCAGATATTGGCGAAGATCACGCACGCCCGCGCCCAGGTAACATCGCCGAGAAAATTGATATTGTTGGTGATCAATCCCATTTGCTTGAGCGACCAGGAGATGATCGAGAACTGGGCGTCGAAGATCCACCAGAATGCCAGCGCGGAGAGCACCGTCGGCACGATGAAGGGGATCAGCACCAGCGCGCGCAGCATCGCCTTGAACGGCAGGTTCTCGTTCAGCAGCAAAGCCAGATAAAGTCCGATCGCGAATTTGATCGTGCTTGCCACGAAGGTGTAAAGCAGCGTGTTGAAGACCGAAAGCCAGAAAATAAAGTCGTCCCACAGCCACTCATAGTTTTCCAAACCGATGAACGCGCCGGGGCGGCCGATGCGCGCATCCGTAAACGAAATCCAGACGCCGAGACCCAGCGGATAGGCCAGGAACAGGATCAGGAACGCCATGGCCGGCAGCATGAACCAGAAGCCGAGCCAGTTACGGTTGGTCCTGAGTTGATCCCACATCGTCGCCTCGCGAATCGGCGGCTTGGCGGCTCTGGTTCCGAATGCGATGTCAGCCATTGGCGATATCCCGCAGGTTTGCTGGCAGCATTGCCATTTCCTCAGGCGCGGAACCGGTTCCGCACCCCGGTATCTTCCCGGTATCTTAATGGAGCGGGCGGCAATCGCCCACCGCCCGCTCCACTTAATTAGCGATAGATTCGCTTCAACTGCCGCTCGGCAATCGCAATCGCGCCCTTGGCGTCCTCGCGGCCGGTGCAATAGTTGGCGAACATATCGACCACGAGGAAGTCGGCGATGGCGGTCGCCGGCTTTTCGCCAATCTTGCCGATGCCCGAGGCCGGCAGCGCGCGCTTGCTGGCTTGGGCGAACACCGCATTCTTCGGGTCCGCCGTCCATACCGGAGAGGCGTCATAGGCGTTCAGCGTGTGGGTCAGATAACCCCGCGCTCCGGTCAGCCACTTGTCGAAGTTCTCCTTCTCCAGCATGAAGGCGATGAAGGCCTTCGCGGCGTTCGGATATTTGGAGAAGTTGAACGCCAGGATCGGAACCGTAAGCTGCAGTTCGGTGGGCTTGCCGATCGGACCCACCGGCCACAGCGCGTGATAGGTATCGTCCGCGAGATCCTTCTTGGTCGGATCGTCCTTCGCTGCGATGTAGATCGAAATGCCGTTGGCGGTGCAGTAGAGTTCGCCCGACAGGAACGCCTTGTTGTTGGAGCCATCGTTCCACGACGCTGTGCCGGGAATGAACGTGTCGGAAAGCGCCTTGCAGTATTCCAGCGCCTTCACCGTCTCCGGCGAGTTGATGATGACCTTGTCGTCCTTGTCGACCGTATAGGCGCCGTGGCCCCACAGCACCCAGTGCAGCCACCCGTTGGCATCGCCCGACGCGTGACCGAGCGCGAAGCCGGCGGGGGTGTTGTTCGCCTTCAGCGCCTTGCACATGGCAAGGAAGCCCGGGAAGTCCTTCGGGAATTCCTTGAAGCCGGCCTTGTCGGTTGCCGACTTGCGGTAGGTCATGTAGCCGCCGACCGTCGCAATGGGAATGCCGAGCCAGTCGTTGCCCTGCTTGCAGGTGATCGCGGCAGCGTCCGTCCATCCGCCATACTTCTTGCCGAGATAGTCGGCAACGTCGTTCATCTTGATGACTTTGGTCGGGAACAGTTGCGGCAGCGTGTGCAGGCCCCAGACGAGGTCCAGGCCCTGTCCGGTGTTGGCGGCCACGGAAGCCTTCGGCTGAATGTCCTCGAAGGACTCGCTGAACACGTTCATCTCGGTGCCGGTAGCGGCCTTGAATGCCGCGACGGTTGCGTTGAACGCTTCATCCTCCGACGGCACGAAGCGTTTCCAGCGCATCACGGTGAGCTTGGCGCCCTTTTCTGCCTTCCAGGGCGCGGCCTGCGCCCAGGCCTTGGCGAATTCGAGCAGGGCCGGTCCGGTCAGTGCGCCGGCGGTGGCCAGCGCGGTGCCGCCTTGAAGCAAGGAGCGGCGTGTAAAATCATGCATCGTGGTTTCTCCCTCAGGTTTTTTGGTTGTTCAGGCGTTCAGCCGTTTACCCGTCGTCTCGTCGAACAGATGCACGAGCGCGGGATCTGGTTTAAGCCGGACTTTGTCGCCCGGATTGAATTGATGACGTTCGCGGAATACCGCGACGACCTGCTCGCCGCCGAGCCTGGCGAAGACCTGGGTTTCGGACCCGGTCGGCTCCACCACGATGATCTCGGCTTCGGCGCCGTCATCGGCGATGGTGAAGTGCTCGGGGCGGACGCCGTATACCGCGGGCCGTCCGTCGGAATTGGCCGGCGCGCTCGCCAGCGGCAGCTTGACGCCGTTCGGCCCCTCGAAGCCGGCCGCTCCGTTCGACTTGACCTTGCCATGCAGGAAATTCATGGCGGGCGAACCGATGAAGCCCGCGACGAACTGGTTGTCCGGCCGATCGTAGAGTTCGAGCGGCGTGCCGATCTGCTCCACCACGCCGTCATGCATCACCACGATCTTGTCGGCCATGGTCATGGCCTCGATCTGGTCGTGGGTGACGTAGACCGTGGTGGTTTTCAGGCGCTGGTGCAGTTCCTTGATCTCGGTGCGCATCGCAACCCGCAGCTTGGCGTCGAGGTTGGACAGCGGCTCGTCGAACAAGAACACCTGCGGATCCCTGACGATGGCGCGGCCCATGGCGACGCGCTGGCGCTGGCCGCCGGACAATTGCCGGGGATAGCGCTCGAGCAGCGGCGTCAGCGCCAGGATTTCGGCGGCGCGCTTTACGCCCTTGTCGATTTCCTCCTTGCTCGCGCCGCGAAGTTTCAAGGAAAATCCCATGTTGTCGGCGACCGTCATATGCGGATAGAGCGCATAATTCTGGAACACCATCGCGATATCGCGCTCTTTGGGCTGGACGTTGTTGACCACGCGGTCGCCGATCGAAATCGTGCCGGAGGTGATGTTTTCCAGTCCGGCCAGCATCCGCAGCAAGGTCGATTTGCCGCAGCCGGAAGGGCCGACCAGCACGACAAACGCACCGTCCTCGATCGGGACGCTCACCCCGTGCAGGACCTCAAAGCCGCCGAACGATTTCCGAACGTCGCGAATCTGCACCGACGCCATACAATTCCCCTCCCAAGCGCTCGCGGCCATCCGGCTTAAGCCGTGGCCTTTTCTATTTTGACGGCGGTCATACCAGACTTTTTCGAAAATGTCGTTGGATCAAAGTCGTAGGGGGTTACCGCCCAGCGTCCAATTAGGCGGTGAACCCATAAATCCGCCGGGTGGTCGGGTTGCCAAACTCCGCTATGCCCCGATGGCGGCCAAATTCCGTGGCGCAGCGACGCGGCGCTATGTGCCAATTGCTGCCTTCGGCACAATGAGCGCTTGATCGCGGGAGAAATTGTCAAAATTGGCGGATTGCCACTTGGCCCGGCCCGTGGGGCCGCCCCGATAAGGGTTGCGATCAGCCAATTTCGAGGTGATTCGTGAGCTCTTCCGCACAATTCCTGAGCCCTTCCGAGGCCGCCAAGCTGCTGGGCGTTTCCGCCAAGGCTTTGCGGCTCTACGAAGCGCGCGGCCTGATCGCACCGGTTCGCACGGCGGCCGGCTGGCGCGCATATGGTCCCGATGAGATGGCCCGCGTTGCCGAGATCGCGGCATTGCGCGAACTCGGCCTTAGCCTTGCCCAAGTGGCGCGCGTGCTGGGAGGCGACTCTGAAGTCTCGAACCGGCACTTGCCGCGCACCAGGCAGCGCTGGAAGGTCGCGTTCATCAACTCGTCGACGCCGTCG
The DNA here is from genome assembly GCA_963784755.1 of uncultured Alphaproteobacteria bacterium. Classification (GTDB taxonomy): domain Bacteria; phylum Pseudomonadota; class Alphaproteobacteria; order Rhizobiales; family Xanthobacteraceae; genus Bradyrhizobium. Next base: position 210,713 of record CAWASS010000001.1, read on the forward strand.
ATAAAGTCCGCCGCTTACGGGCTGACCTCGCCGGCGGGCGGGCACCGGCTCCCTGCGAACTCGCGCGCTTGCTGAGACCGGCCTCCAACTTCAGCGTCGTGTTCGACCTTCCGTGGCCTTGGGGCGGCGAACGGTTTGAATTGCAAGACATCCGCGCGCTGAACCACATCATTGGTCCGCTGGGTAGCGGCAAGACACGACTGGCCAAGCGCATCGCCGAAACGCTGCCGGGTGCCGCGTTCCTCGGTCTGGACCGGCTGGCGCATGGAGGCGCTTCGGCCAGGGCACAGCTGGACCGCGATCCGGTCCTCAAGTCGCGTGTTGATCAGTCGCTGGCCTGGCTCGTCGAGGACGGAGCCACGATTTCTGAGGCTTTGGTCTGCCTGCTCGCCGGACTGGAAACCGACGGCCCGACCGTCCTGGTCATTGATATGATGGAACAGGGGCTCGACAAGGCCACTCAGGAAGCTCTGATCGCACGTCTGCGCCGCCGCGGTTCCGAGTTGCGGCCGCTCTTCCTTCTCACACGATCCAGTTCAATTCTGGATTTGGACGCCGTGGGGAACGACGAAACAATCATCCTTTGCCCTGCCAATCACAGCCCCCCGACCCTTGTCCGTCCGTATCCCGGATTCCCCGGTTTCGAGTCCGTCGCGACGTGTCTTGCATCACCTGAAGTGCGTGCACGGACGGAGGGTGTCATCGCGTGGCGACCTCAAGTGGCTTGATGGTCTCCAGGCGGAGGGGCCATCGCGCACGGCGCGGCCGTATCGATTTGGCCCGGTGCCTCGGAGGGTTTCGATGAAGGTTGCAGCCTATCAGGCTCCTCTTCTGCCCGCCGGCTCCATGGACGCGCTTGAACTTATTCGCGATCGCATCAAATGGTGTGAGACCGAGGGCGTGGAGTTCCTGTGTTGTCCCGAGGCCGTGCTCGGAGGACTCGCCGACGATGCGCAATGTCCTGGCGAACTTGCCATCAACGCAGAAAGCGGTCAGTTGGAAGCGCTGCTCGCTCCACTCGCAAGTAAATCGGTGACCGCGATCGTGGGGTTCACCGAAACCGTCGGCGCAGGAAGATTATACAATGCCGCCGCGGTATTTCACGACGGAAGGGTTGTCGGCAACTATCGCAAGCGTCATCCCGTCTATCGCGAGCGTTATCCCGCGATTGGAAGGTCGGTGTACAGCCCGGGAGACCAAAGCCCGGTCTTTACCGTTGGCGCGCTTTCGTTCGGGATCATGATTTGCAACGATTCCAACTATCCCGAGCTCGCTGCCGATATGGTTGCGCGCGGCGCCAGAGCCATCTTCTTGCCAAGCAATAACAGCCTGCCGCCGGAAAGGGCCGACGTCGTTGCTTTAAGCCGGGCCGTCGACATCGCACGAGCAAGGGACAACGAGGTAATGATCATTCGAGCAGATGTCGCCGGTTACACGGCAAACCGGGTCTCGTTCGGCTCCTCCGCCATCGTGGATGCTCGTGGAACGGTGCTTCGAACCGGCAAGGCATTATCGGAGGATCTCCTCATTGCAGACGGCTAGGCCAGAGCCGGCTGTTGTCCCGTTGCGAACCTTGCGGTGACATGCAAACATCAAGCGCCAATACGAACATTACGCACAAAAACAAGGCGTGTGCGATGCGGGAGGGACAATGAACAAGCCGATAACCGGGCTTACCCGGCGCAAACTCCGTTCCAGCGAGTGGTTCAACAATCCCCATAATCCGGGAATGACCGCGCTCTATCTCGAGCGCTACCTGAATTACGGGCTGACCCGCCGCGAATTGCAGTCCGGCAAGCCGATCATCGGCATCGCACAGACCGGCAACGACCTGTCCCCCTGCAACCGCCACCATATCGAGCTCGCACATCGGGTGCGCGAAGGCATCCGCGAGGCCGGCGGCATCGCGATGGAATTCCCGACCCACCCGATTCAGGAAACCGGCAAGCGCCCCACCGCGGCGCTCGACCGCAACCTCGCTTATCTCGGCCTGGTGGAAATCCTGTTCGGCTATCCCCTGGATGGCGTGGTGCTGACCACCGGCTGCGACAAGACGACGCCCGCCTGCATGATGGCGGCCGCGACGGTCAATATTCCCGCCATCGTGCTGTCGGGCGGGCCGATGCTGAACGGCTGGTTCAACGGCGAGCGCACCGGCTCCGGCACCGTGGTCTGGAAATCGCGCGAGGAAATGGCCGCCGGCAAGATCGACTATGACGAATTCATGGACATCGTGGCGTCGTCGGCGCCATCGGTCGGCCACTGCAACACCATGGGCACGGCCTCGACCATGAACTCGCTGGCCGAGGCGCTGGGCTTTTCGCTGCCCGGATGTGCTGCGATCCCCGCGCCATATCGCGAGCGCGGCCAGATCGCCTACGAGACGGGAAAACGCGCGGTCGAGATGGTGTGGGAGGATCTGAAACCGTCCGACTTCCTGACCCGCAAGGCGTTCGAGAACTGCATCGTGGTCAATTCGGCGATCGGCGGCTCCACCAATGCGCCGATCCATATCAACGCGCTGGCGCGGCACATCGGCGTCGAGCTCACAATCGAGGACTGGCAGAAGGTCGGCCACGACGTACCGCTGCTGGTGAACATGCAGCCGGCCGGCTTCTATCTCGGCGAGGAATATCATCGCGCCGGCGGCGTGCCCTCGGTGGTGCGCGAATTGATGAAGCACAACCGCATCCACGAGGACGCGCTGACCGTCAACGGCAGGACCATGGGCGAGAATTGCCGCGAGGCGCCCGCACCCGACAATGACGTGATCCGCAACTACGACAAGCCGCTGGTGAAGGACGCCGGCTTCATCGTGCTGCGGGGTAATCTGTTCGATTCCGCGATCATGAAGACCAGCGTGATCTCGAAGGAATTCCGCGACCGCTATCTGTCCAATCCGAAGGATCCGGAAGCTTTCGAGGGCCGCGCCATCGTGTTCGAGGGACCGGAGGATTATCATCACCGCATCGACGATGAATCTTTGAACATCGACGAACACTGCATGCTGTTCGTGCGCGGCGTCGGCCCGATCGGTTATCCCGGCGGCGCGGAAGTCGTCAACATGCAGCCGCCCGCCGCGCTGATCAAGAAAGGCATCACCGCATTGCCATGCATCGGCGACGGACGCCAGTCCGGCACGTCAGGCTCGCCGTCGATCCTCAACGCCTCGCCGGAAGCCGCCGCCAATGGTGGTCTCGCCGTGCTCAAGACCGGCGACCGGGTCCGCATCGACCTCAACAAGGGCGCGGCAAACATTCTGATCTCCGCGGAGGAACTGAAGCAGCGCTTCGCCGACCTGAAGGCGATGGGCGGATTTCCGTATCCGAAAAACCAGACGCCGTGGCAGGAGCTCTACCGCGACACCGTCGGCCAGCAATCCACCGGCGCCTGCCTCGAACTCGCCACGCGCTACCACGACATCGCCGGCACCGTCGGCGTGGCGCGGGATAATCACTAACTCGCCCCGTCATTGCCGGGCTTGACCCGGCAATCCATCACTTCGCAAAGAGTCTTTTCGAAGCGTGATGGATACGCGGGTCAAGCCCGCGTATGACGGGTCAAACAACAACGGAGGACGTAGATGGGAGACCGCCTGAAAGGCAAACGCGCATTCGTGACCGCGGGCGCGGCGGGAATCGGCCGCGCCTGCGCCGTGGCCTTTGCGCGCGAGGGTGCCGAAGTGTTCGCTACCGACATCGACGAGGAAAAGCTGGCGCTCTTGAAGCAGGACGGCGTGTCCGGCGTCGCAAAGCTCGACGTGCGCGACAGCGCCGCGGTCGAGGCGATGGCAAAACGCGTGGGCAAGGTCGACATCCTGCTCAATGCCGCCGGTTTCGTGCACCACGGCACCGTGCTGGACTGCTCCGATGCCGACTGGGATTTTTCCTTCGACCTCAACGTCAAGTCGATGCACCGGACCATCCGCGCCTTCCTGCCGGGCATGCTGGAGGCAGGCCATGGCTCGATCGTCAACATCTCGTCCGCCGCCGGCGTGTTCAAGGCCGCGCCCAACCGCTACGTCTACGGCGCCACCAAGGCCGCGGTCGCAGCGCTGACCCGCGCCGTCGCCGCCGATTTCATCACCGGGGGTATCAGGTGTAATTGCATCTGCCCCGGCACCATCGAGACACCGTCGATGCTCAACCGCGCCGCCGCGGCGGGACCGGGCGGGCGCGAAATGTTCGTCAGCCGGCAGCCGATGGGGCGGCTCGGCACCGCCGACGAGATCGGATCGCTCGCGGTGTACCTTGCCAGCGACGAGAGCGCTTTTACGACCGGCGTCGCGCATATCATCGACGGCGGCTGGACATTATAAGCGTGCCCCGGACGCAGCGCGGCGCGTAGCTCTTGCGAAGCGGTGCGCTGCAGAGCCGGGGCCGTAGACGGAGTTCGTAACGATCCCGGTTCTGCGAAGCAGCGTTTCACGCTGCATCGCGCCCGGGACACGAAAGGAAACACCATGAACAAAATCGATCTCAACGGCCGCTGCGCCGTCGTCACCGGCGGCGCGCAGGGGTTTGGGCGCGCCATCACCGAACGCTTCGTCGCCTCCGGCGCAAAAGTCGCGATCTGGGATCACGACCAGGCTTTCGCGGAAAGGACAGCAACGCAGATCGGCGCCGCCGTCACCGCATTCGCGGTCGACGTCTCCGACCTCGCCGCCGTCGAAACGGCCCGCGACGCCACGCTCAAGGCATTCGGCAAGATCGACATCCTCGTCAACAATGCCGGCATCGCCGGCATCAACAAGACGGTGTGGGAGACCGACCTCGAGGAATGGCGCAAAGTGCTGCGCATCAATCTCGACGGCCCCTTCATCTGCTGCAAGGCGATCGTGCCCTCGATGGTGAAACAGAACTACGGCCGCATCGTCAACATCGCCTCCATCGCCGGCAAGGAGGGCAATCCGAACGCCGCGCATTACTCGGCCTCGAAGGCCGGCTTGATCGCGCTGACCAAATCGCTGGGCAAGGAGTTGGCCGGCCATGAGATCGCGGTCAACGCGGTCACGCCCGCGGCGGCAAAAACCGCGATCTTCGACCAGATGACGCAGGAGCATATCAACTTCATGCTGTCGAAGATTCCCAAGGGACGTTTCGTGCTGGTGGAAGAGCTGGCGGCGATGGTGGCGTGGCTGGCCTCGGAGGATTGCGCGTTCTCCACCGGCGCCGTGTTCGATATTTCCGGCGGCCGCGCGACCTATTGATTCCGGTTTTCAGCTTCGATGCGCGATTTCGAGCGTCACCAGCCGCGCCAGCAAGGTCGCGGGATAGAGCTGGCCGAAGATCGATTCCAGATTGCAAAGACTGCGCGCGATCGGGTGCACCGGAAAAACGTCGCCGTATCCCGTCGTGGTCAGCGTCGTGAAACTGAAATAGACCAGATTGCTGGCGAGCGCCGGGCTGTCTTCCACCGTCAGGCCTGAAAATGCCTTGGGGATCAGCGTTCCGACAAAGGTGAACAACGCCACAAAGATCACGGCGATGGTCAGATAAAGCAGGATCGCGCCCATGACGTGATGCCGGGTGACGCGGCCGGGCGCGAACACCGCGCGGGCCACCACGCACCCCAGCGTGATTCCCGTGATCAACCAGGCCCCGGCAAACAGATTGATGTCGAGGATCGAGGGCGCCTTGAGCCGGGATATCGCCCCGACGACCGCCATCGCCAGCGCGACCAGCAAGGCGCCGACCGCCACCCGGCTTCCCGACATGACGAAGACGCCGGCAATGAGGACGATTGCGAAAACCAGTTCGAAAGCCTGAAAAACCAGGATTCCGGAGGCTTGAAGCGGTGCGATGACGAACAGCATCACGAACAGCAGCACGGTGAGCGCCGTCAACAGCGGGTCGTTCCACCGTTCCCGCAAAAGAGCGATGCGATCATTCATGTGGCGGCCCGCCCCGTTTCGTCGTTGAATACAGTCATAGCACAATGGCCCCGTCAATTCGTGCTAACCCCTGCCGTGCCGGTGTGGCGGCGCCAGTTGAACCGAACGGACGATCGATTGCCCAGCATCAATCTCTATGACGTATCGGTTTGGGTATTGCCGCTGGTGATCGCCATCACCTTTCACGAGGCAGCCCACGGTTTTGTGGCGCACCGCCTCGGCGATGACACGGCTTTCCAGTTGGGCCGGGTCAGCTTCAATCCGCTCAAGCACATCGATCCGTTCGGCACGCTGCTGCTGCCGGCGATCCTGTTGCTGTCGCACTCGCCGTTCCTGTTCGGCTACGCCAAGCCGGTGCCGGTGAATTTCCGCGCGCTCAACCATCCGAGAATCGACATGGTCTGGGTGGCGCTGGCGGGGCCCGCCACGAACATCGTGCTGGCGGTGCTGGCGGCGCTGGCGTTTCATCTGTTGAATGTCGTGCCCGAGGGCGCCGCACAATGGGTCGCCGACAACCTCAAAAACGCGCTCGTCATCAATGTCATCCTGGCGGTCTTCAACATGCTTCCGATCCCGCCATTGGACGGCGGGCGGGTCGCGGTCGGACTGCTGCCGAACGTGCTGGCTTACCCGCTTTCCCGGCTGGAACCGTATGGAATGCTGATCCTGATCGGAATCCTGATTATTCTCCCGGTCGCCGGTACGCAGTTCGGTCTAAATCTTGATGTTATTTCGGCCATCATCCGCACATCGACCGGCACTGTGATCCGGCTGCTGCTATTGTTAACCGGCAATACGTAGCCAAGCCTGCGCATCGCCCAAAAAGACTTGAGGCCATCTTGATCAAAGCACCGGATAAGATGATCGCCAGGCGCGCCGACACCAAGGCGCGGGCGGATTTTGCAACCTGGAAGATGATGGCCAAGCTGAATGGCGGCTCCTCGCTTTCCGCCGAAGCCCAGCGATTCCTTGTCAGGTACAAAACCTATCTCAACGACATGACGGAGTCAGAGGCAACCGACGCCACCATCGATCTCATCTACAAGAGTTATTATGCCGACATGGGCGGCATCGGGACCCCGCCGGATATTCCGGCCGGCCCGACCGAGCGGGCGGCAGACAATGTGACCGCCTTCAGGCGGCCGCCCGCTCCGCGGCCGAAACCCGCGCCATCCGGTGCGAACGCAAAGCCGCGGCTTCCGGTCGCGCTGATCTTCGTGTGCCTTGCCGTCGTCTATGTCGGGTTTCGATATTTTTGGCGGTGACGCGAATAAGCAGGGAACGCGGTTGCCGGCTCGCCCTCAGCTCTTCCCCTTCACCCGAAAAATCACCGGCAAGGTAAAATTCAGGCCTTCATCGGCGACCAGCGGCGGGGGTTGCGGCACCGGATCGGAGCGGCGCACCATGGCGAGCGCCGCCTCGTCGAACGCGCGGTCGCCGGATCCCTTGGCGATGCTGGTCGAGAGCACATGGCCGGTGCGGTCAAGTTCGAAGCTGACCACGATCTCGGCGGTCTTCTGCTGGCGGTCCGCCGGATAGCGCTTGTGCCTGTCGAGATGGGCTATCAGCTCTTTGGTCCAGGTCGCGCGCACGCGCCGCGCGCTCTCGCCGGTGCCCAAAGCGGGCGCGACCGAACGCGGGCCTTCCGGGATCGCTTCGGAGCTCGGCGTTGCCGTGGCTTCGGCGGCGACCGATTCCGTCGAGGCCTCGGTCTGTACCGCGGCCAGCTCCGGCTCGTCCTTCTCTGGCTTCTTGGGTTCGCTGGTGGTGACGACGCGGTCCGGATCTTCGGTCTCGTTCGGCACCGCCTTGGGCAGCTCGGTCTCGTTGACCACCGCCTGCTGTTCGGCGAGCGCGGGCGAAGCGACGGAGGCGTCGGTATCCGGCCCCGGCGGCAGGTCGGTGGCCTCGACCTTCGGCGCCATGATTTCGAGGCCGATCTCGATTGCGGGCGCGCCGAAGGTGTCGTCGGGATCGTCGGTCCGCAACTGCGCGATCGCCAGCGCCGCGCAGCCGACATGAAGCGCGAGCGCGCCAACGCCTGCGAGAATCCACAGCCGCCGCGACGGCTTTTGTTCGATTTCGACGTCAGACATCATATCAGCCATTCAAGGCTTTGAACTCAAGGCTTTGGCGTTGCGGAAGCCGGAGGCGGCGCGCTGTCCGGGACACCCTCCAGCGCCACCAGCTTGATCTTGGAATAGCCGCCGGCGCGCAGGATCTCCAGTACGTCCATCATCTCGCCATAGGGCACCGCGCGGTCGGCGCGCAGGAAAATAAAACGGTCCTTGCTGGCGTCCGCCGCGGCATCGAGCGTGCGGACCAGATCGACCCGCTTCACCATGGTCTCGCCGATCGCAACCGCGAGATCGGACTTGATCGAGACGTAGGTCGGCTTGTCCGGCTTCTTCTGCGGCGTCGCGGTCGACGACGGCAGGTCGACCGGCAGATCGACGGTCGATAGCGGCGCCGCCACCATGAAGATGATCAAAAGCACCAGCATCACGTCGATGAACGGGGTGACGTTGATCTCGTGCGCTTCGGCGAACTCCTCGTCGTCGTCCAGCCCGCCTTCTGCAATCGAAGCGCCCATCGCCTACTCCGCGGCCCGCGAATGCGTGCCAGAACTGACATGGGTGCGGTCGAGATCGCGCGACAACAGCCGCCCGGCAATGCCCGAGGCGCGGCTGACCAGTTCGAGATAGGTTTTGGTCACCCGCGCGAAGTGATTGTAGATGATGACGGCGGGAATTGCCGCCACCAGCCCGATCGCGGTGGCGAGCAGCGCTTCGGCGATGCCGGGTGCCACCACCGCGAGATTGGTGGTCTGCGCCTTCGAGATCCCGATAAAACTGTTCATGATGCCCCACACCGTGCCGAACAGCCCGACAAAGGGCGAGGTCGCGCCGATGGTGGCGAGCATTCCCATGCCGAGCCGGATGCGGCGCGCTTCGGCGCGCAGGATTTCGGCAAAGCTCGAGGCGGCGCGTTCCTTGATGCCGCTGTCACTGGAAATTCCCGCCGACAGCCGCGCCTCGCGCATCGCGGCGGCCAGGAACGAAGCCAGCACGCCCTGCTTTGCGCCGAGGGCAAATTGCGCTTCCGCCAGCGAGCGGGAGTCGGCGATCTTGTCGAGCGCGCTCCTGAGCTTGCGCCGCGCAACCGCAAGCTCGATCATTTTGGCGATGAAGATGGTCCACGTCACCAGCGACGCGAACGCAAGACCGATCATCACCGCTTTGACCAGCACATCGGCGGAGAGAAACATCGACCACGGCGACAACTCGCGAAGTGCAGCCGCCTCGGTCTTCAGTCTGCTGCCGCTGGAGGTGAGAGACGTTGCGGCCTCCGGTGCCGGTACGGGCTGAGCGGTTACAGGGGGAGCCTGTGCCACCGGAGCGGCGGGCGCCTGAACGACGGGCTGAGAAACCGCAGGCGTTTGCGTTGCCGGAGCCGCCTTCTGCTGCGCAAGAACAGGCGACGCGAGCGACAACATCGCCAACGCAACAACACCACCAAATGTCGCTCGAAAAACTGACGTGATCATATCTCGGCCCGGATGCGGATGAGATTGCGATAGATACCGGTCAATTTGACCGTTTCAGGGTCATTTCGCCCGCGACGTCCACAAGGGTTGAATTGCCGCGATCGAGGTCAGGCCGGGAGCATGACAATTCCGTATCATGCCCTGCAGCCGGAAAAGACGCAACGCGTAACCCTCGCGTGACCGGCGTCCAGATGCAAACTGGACGCAGGATAAAGTGCGCGATCGCGAGCTCGATTTCGCGGAACCAGTCATCATTTCCTCCTTCTGTTGCAGACGTCTAGAATTTTGCCCGCGCCGATACGCGGAAGGTCCGCGCGGCGCCGGGCGAGATGTTGTTGTTGCCGTCGGCCGATGCCCAATAGCCCTTGTTGAAGAGGTTTTCGATGTTGAGCTGTGCGCTCCAGTTCTGGTCGATCTTCAAGTAAAGCGCGGTGTCGAAGCGGACGAAACCCGGCAGCCGCACGGTATCGTCGGACGAGGCAAAGGAGTCGCCGAAGTAGATGATTCCAAGTCCGGCGCCCCAGTTCGGATCGATCTGATACCTGTTCCACCATGCGAACTGGTTATATGGCACCAGCTGGACGCGGTTGCCGGGAACGATGGTCGCCGAGGTGGCGCTGGTGATCCGCGCGTCGGTATAGGCATAGGCCAGCGACGATTGCCATTCGGCGGTGACGTAGCCGGTCAGGCTCGCCTCGTATCCCCTGACCTCGGTGCTGCCCGACGGAAAGAAGAATCCCGGATTGTTGCCGTCGGCGATCGGCTGATTGGTGCGATCGAGGTTATAGACCGCCGTCGAGAACAGCAGTTTCGGATAGATGTTCCACTTCAGGCCGATTTCGGTATTGACGAATTTCTGCGGCTGCAGGATCAGGGTGCCCGGGCTCAACGAGCTGAACTGGTCGCCGGATGCCGGCAGATAAGAGACGCTGTAGGCGGTATAGATCGACAGGCTGTCGATCGGCTTGACGATCACGGCCGCCTGCGGCGATGCCGTGTCGTCGATCCTGGCGCGGTTGATGCCGGTATTCATGTCCAGCGCCGACATGTCGAAGCGGTCGAAGCGGACCCCGCCGATCAATTGCAGCCAGCGCGTGATCTCGATGGTGTCACGAACATAGGCCGACTCGATGTTGAGGCGATAGCTGCTGTTGGAGTCGGCCGCGGTGACGCCGTCGGCGTTCACGGCCGTGAAGTGGTGGACGAAGGTGACGGGCCCGAAATAGGTCGGCGCGAACGGATTGGCGACGATGGTATTGGTGCCGTTCGGAAAGATCCCGGTGTTGCGGATATCGACGCCGCTCTGCCGGCCGAACTCGGTGCCGAATGCGATGGTGTGAAGCGCCGGGCCGGTGCTGGTTTTGTAAACGAAATCGGTCTGGTTGAAGAGGTTGTCGCGATCGGTCTGGTGCTGGTAGGCGCCGAGATTGACCGCGGTATCGGCGGGGTTCACCGCGCCCCCGAGCGGGCCGTTGGCGGGATAGACGTTCTGGTAGAATTTCTTGTAGTCGGCGGCGATCGAGCCGTTGCTCACCGTCAATCCGTTCTCGAAATCGTGCTCGATGATGGCCATGCCGGTCTGCACGTCGGCGCGCGCGACATTGAGGGTCGGGCTGCCGAAGAACACCGAGAGGTCTCCGTTCGGCGCGAACGGCGTGGCCGGATTGAAGCGCGTCGACGACGGCGCCGTCGCGCTGAGCCCTTGCGAGGGATTGCCGCGGTCGGAGGTGCGTTCGTCGTGGAAATATTCGTAGCTGAGTTTTATTTTGGTGGTGTCGTTCGGCTTCAGGGTCACGGTCGGATTGATGCCGTAGCGCTCGATCTGGCCGAAATCGCGGAAGGTGTCGGTGCCTTCGTAGAAGGCGTTGAGGCGCACCGCCACGTTTTCATTGACCGCCTGCCCCGCATCGAGCGTGAAACGCCGGTCGTTCCAGGAACCGGTCTGCGCGCTCGCACTGTAGATCTGGGTGCCGTCGGCTTCCTTGAGCGTGCGGTTGAGGACGCCGCCGCCGGCGCCGCGGCCGAAGGCGAGCGCCGCCGGTCCTTTCAACACCTCGACGCTTTGCGCATTGTAGAGATCGCGGAAGTATTGCACGTCATCGCGAAAACCGTTGACGAAGAAGTTGGCGCTGGAATCCACGCCGCGAATGACGAGTTCGTCGCGGTTGCCTTCACCCTGATGCACGGCGACGCCAGGAACGTAGCGGGTGACGTCGGTGAGGCCGAGCGGGGCCTGATCCCGGATGAAGTCCTTGGTGATGACGCTGAGCGATTGCGGAATGTTGACCAGTGGCGTGTTGGTCTTGGTCGCAACCGACGTTGAGTTGGCGTAGATGCCGACCGTGCCGGTGCGCGCATCCTGCGATTGAGCGAAGGCCGCCTTCGGCGCTTCCTGCGGCTCCGGCCGCCGCGCGGCCTGCGAGCGGCGCCGCTGTCCGCTGCGGTCGGCGCGCTGGGACGGTGCGCTGTTGGCGCGGCGTTTCACTTCGGGGGCGGTGATCTGGATCGGCGGCAGTTGCGACCCCGGCTGCGCCTGTTGCGTCGCTCCGGCCGTTTGCGCCTGCGCCGTCGCGCAGGCAAGTGCCGCGTAGCTCACCGCAAGCAGCGCCGCCGAACGCAATGATCCCGTTACCTTGCCCATCGCTCGCCCCGAATTCCAGTTCGCTCACGCAGTCACGTTGCGGTGAGCGTCCCCAGGGATTTTGGTATCGAGCGCGAAATTTCGGGTCAATGCGAACCAGTCTAATAAAGCCACGGAGTCATTTGAATCTGTCCAGATCAAAACCGTTCTAAAAGTGATTCTAAATCAGCTTGCTTGTTGCGCGGGCGATTACGCTTTGACGTGATCTTATAGACACAGATCGAAACGATTCTGGCCTATTTTCAGGCTCGGGGAAAGCCGCGGCATCCCGCAGCGCCAATGCAACGCAGCCGCGACGGGCGCGGATTTCAGACCCGCTTCACCATCGCAGGCTTGAGGTCTTTCAAGGACGGTGCGCCGATCTGCGCCATCGCCGCGCGCGTCTCGAAGCGCAGGATGCCGAGCACGCGCTCGACCCCGGGCTGGCCGAACGCGCCCAGTCCCCACAGATGAGGCCGGCCGATACACACGGCGTTGGCGCCAAGCGCCAAGGCCTTGACGACGTCGCTGCCGCGGCGAAAGCCGCTGTCGACCAGAACCGGCATGCGCCCGCCCACGGCTGCGACGATTTCCGGCAGCACGTCGATGGTGGCGCTGATGCCGTCCTCCACCCGTCCACCGTGGTTCGAAACCACGATCGCGTCGATGCCGGCCTCGGCTGCGAGCTTGGCATCCTCTTGCGTGAGAATCCCCTTGATCACGAGTTTTGTTTTTACGGTGTCGCGCAGGCGCTTGATCGTGTCCCAGGTGATGTTGGTGACGACGGTCCCATTGACGCCGCCCAGCTCGATGCCGGAAAAGTTCGGCTTGCGGCTGAGATAATCGTTGAGGCCGTGACAACTGCCGCAGTCCCGGGTGTCGGTGCGCCGCAGCCGGGCCAGGGTCTCCCATTTCGCCGGCGAGCGCACATCCACGGTCACCGCGATGACGGGAGCGCCCGCGCGCTCGGCGCGTTTGGCCAGCGCCTCGGCGACCTCCCAGCGCTGCGTCGTGTAAAGCTGAAACCATACCGGCGCGCCGCGCGCAGCGATGGCGTCCTCGATCGAGGTGGTCGCCACCGTGGAAAGAATTTGCAGGTGATTACCGGTCCTGGCGGCCTTGGCGACGGCGACCTCCGCATCGGGATGAAAGGCGCGGTTGCTGGCCGTCGGCGCGACGACGATCGGGCTGTCATAGGTGGTGCCGAGGATATCGACGTTCATGTCGATCTTGCTGACGTCGGTGAGCCGCCGCGGACGCAACTCGAATTTCCGGAATCCCTCGCGGTTGGCGCGCAACGTGATTTCGTCATCGACGCCGGTGGCCATGTAGCCGAAATGGGCCGGCGGAACGTTCTTCTTCATCACCGGCTCGAAGTCGAAGACGTCGAGCGCCTGCGTCGGATCGGCGATCAGTTTGTCGAGGTCGCGCGGCGCCCACTCCACGGGATCGGGCGGCGCAAACCCTTGCGCCAGAGCAGCCTGCGCGAACAGCGGACTCGCCGCCAGAAATTGCAGGAAACGGCGGCGGCTGGCGGCCTGAAGATTGTGCTGCGGCATCGCTACTGGGTCCCGATCTCGCCGCCGATCGCGGCGCCGAACAGCTCGCCGTGATCGCCGTTGAACCGCGACATCTGCATCTGCTCCACCGGGAAATAGTCGGTCGGGCTGGTATTGACCTTGATGCCCGGCAGCAGCATCCCGAGTTCGAGATTCCGGAGATTGGCCGCCTGTTTCATGACGTTCTCGCGGGTGAGTTCGTCGCCGCATTGCTTGAGCACCTGGACCATGGTCTGCGCCGTCAGATAGCCGTAGACGCTGAAGGTGCTGGTCTTGTCGCCTTCCGGAAAATACTTGTCCATGAAGGCAACCCACTCCTTGAGCGCGGGATCGTCCTTCCAAGTGGGATCGGTGGCGTCCTTCAGATAATTGGTCGACAGGATGCCGGTGGAGGCTTCGAGGCCGGCCGGCTTGAGCACCGAGCCCACCGAATTCGAGATGCTGGCGAGGAACTGGACCGGTTTCCAGCCGATCTCGGCCGCCCGCTTGATCGCTTGTGCGGCAAATTTGGGCGAGGCCTCGTTGAAGAAGATGTCGGCGCCCATGGTTTTCAGGGTGACGATCTGGCGATCGACGGTCGGGTCGGTGGGCTCATAGGGAAGCTCGGCCACGATCATGCGCTTGACGGCTTCCTCGCCGAGGCCGTCGTGGAGGCCCTTGAGGTAGTCGCGGCCGGAATCGTCGTTCTGGTAGAGCACTCCGATCTTGCCCCGCGGCAGGTTCTGCAGAATGTATTTTGCGTAAATCCGCCCCTCGGTCTGGTAGGTCGGCTGCCAGCCCATGGTCCAGTGGAAGTTTTTGAGGTCGCCGAACTGGGTGGCGCCGGTGGCAACGAAGAGCTGCGGCACCTTCTTCTGATTCATGTATTGCCGAATGGCGTTGTTGGTCGGCGTGCCAAGGCTCTGGAAGATCAGCAGCACCTCATCGCTCTCGACGAGCTTGCGCGCCTGCTCCACCGTCTTCGGCGGGCTGAAGCCGTCGTCGTAGGAAATGAAGTTGATCTTGCGCCCGTTGACGCCGCCTTCGGCGTTGATCTTGTTGAAAAAGGCGGTCTGGGTCCGGCCGATCAGCGCGTAGGCCGATAACGGCCCGCTGTAGGGCATGATGTTGCCTATTCTGATCTCGCTGTCGGTGGCGCCGGGATCGTATTTCTTCTGCGCCGCCGCGGGGTTGGTACCCGCGGATAATCCGAGCACGAGTGCTGCCAGCAGAATCCCGCGTATCGCCATATCGACCTCCCTGATGCCGCCGGCTTTCCGCCGATCGCCCGGGGCAGTCTAGGGTTTAGCTACCGAACCTGTCCAGCAGCGGCGGACCCTGTCGCCCGGTCCAACGCGACAACCGGCGCATGTGATCAGCGGGTGACCGCGATCACGTGGGCCCTGATGCGCCCTTCAACCGGGCCATTTCCAAATCGCAGCGCCAGCGCTTCGGCGCAGGCCCGCGTCGCAGCTTCCAGGCCGGACGGATCGCGCGCCTCGATTTCATTTCGCAGTGGTGTTCCCTGGCAATAGGCGATTGCCGGATCGCGCGGCGAAGGCGCCCTGCTCGTGCCATCCAGCGTCTCGATCGAGACCGACGTGAAACCCGCCATGGTCAGCTCTTCGCGAAGCCTTGCCACATCGTGATAGCCGTGCGGGGTGCGGGCCATGAAGCGGGGCGGATCGTGCGGAAAGACCGTTGCCAGCGTCTCGGTGACGACATCGGCGAATTCGTTTTCGCAGATTTGGTCCCACACATTGAAAAAGAAGCGCCCTCCGGGTTTCAGCACCCGGCGCGCTTCCCCGTAACCCCGGACCTTGTCGGGAAAGAACATCACGCCGAACTGGCACGCCACGGCATCGAACTGTCGATCCTCGAACGGCAGCGCGAGCGCATCGGCCTGCCGCCATGTGACCCGGCCTTCGGGATGCACTTCTGCAGCCGCATGATCCAGCATCGGCTGGTTGAGATCGGTCGCCACGATGCGCGCGTGCGCGGGAAGTTTCGAGGTGATCGCCCGGGTCAGCACGCCGGTTCCCGCCGCCGTCTCCAGCACATCCTGTGGCTCGATCTCGGCCAGCCGCCCGGCGAGGTCGCGTGCATATGATTTAAAGATGAGCGGGACCAGAAATCGATCGTAAATCTCGGGGATCGATCCCGCGAACAACTTGTCAGCCGCAGCCATGGTGCCGCTCCAGTTCAGATGTCGGTCGGCGCCGCGCGCCGCACTCGCTCAGGTCAGCGCGACGGAGACTTTTCCGAACGTGCCGAAATCGGCTTCGAAGCGGTCGCCGGACTGAATCGGCAGCGGCGGATGGCAGGTGCCGGTCGTTACCACCTCGCCCGCTTTCAGCGTAACGCCCAATTGCCGCAGCTCGTTGGCGAGCCAGGCCAGCGCAAACCGGGGATCGCCGAGCACATTTTTGCCGTGGCCGACAAAACGCTGGCCGCGCAGGGTGACGACGGGCTTCTCCTCGATCAGATCGACCGCGCGCCAGTTTGCCGGCGTCGGCGCACCCAGAACGAACAAATGCGCGCAGGCATTGTCGGCGATGAGCTGCGCCTCCCCCGCACCGACGAAATCGGCGAAACGGGAATCCGGCAGTTCGATCGCGGGATGAAGGGTATCGACCGCAGCAAGCACATCCTCGACCGAATACGGAGTTGAGCGCGGCGGCAGGTCGCGTCCCATGCGGAAGGCGAATTCCGGCTCCCCTACCCGCATTTCGTTGCCCGCCATCGGCGCCGTGCCGCCATCGGGGATCACGCGCTCGCCGAAGATGCGTCCGGCCAAAGGGCCGGCGACATTGATGTGCTTCTGGCCGGCTTCGCTGGTGGCTGCGATTTTCCAGCCGAACGGGCTCCCGTACCCCTGCATCGCAGCCTGAATGGCATAACCTTCGGCGCGATCGCGCGGGCGCTGCAACGGATCGAGATCGCCGATCTTGGTGCCGGCCTGCCAGTGATCGTGCAGGGTCTTCGCCGCCGCCGCTATCTGATCTCGATCGAGCATGTCCCAGGGATTCCCGAATGATTGGCCGGACGTAGAGATATCTGCAATATATTCGCTTCGACCGGAAAAGCAGCGGAAGTTTTTCAATGAGCAGGGGCGCACTGGCCTTGTTGATCCATGGCGGCACCGAAAACTGGTCGCCGCCGCGCTGGCGCGAGCGCTTCCTCGGCGTTTGCCGCGACCGGCGCGTCGCGCTGTTGCCCGGCGACGCCGTCGATCCGGATGAGGTTTTTTACGCCGCGGTATGGAAGCCGGCGCCGGGCGCGCTGTCGGCATTCCCCAACCTGCGGGTGATTTTCAATCTCGGCGCCGGCGTCGACGCCTTGGTCGCGGACCGTTCGCTGCCGAACGTGCCAATGGTGCGCGTTGCGATCGACGATCTGACCGGCCGGATGACCGAATACATCGTGCTTCACGTGCTGATGCACCATCGCCAGCAATTGTATCTGTGGGATTGTCAGCGCCGGAAGCGATGGCAGCCGAGAGCGCAATGGCCGGCCCGCGCCATCCGGGTCGGAATCATGGGGCTCGGGAATCTCGGGCGCGACGCCGCGTCAGCGCTCGCGCGTTTGGGATTTGGCGTGTCGGGCTGGAGCGCGAGCGCCAAGAATTTCGACGGCATCGAGACCTATCACGGCAGCGATGGGCTGGAGCCGTTTCTGAAACGCACCAACATTCTCGTCTGCCTCCTGCCGCTGACGCCGGACACCCGGCATCTCATCAACCGCCGCACGCTCTCGATGCTCGATTCCACCAGCCCGCTGGGCGCGCCGGTGCTGATCAATGCCGGCCGCGGCAGCCTGCAAAACGAGGCCGATATCCTCGGCTGCCTGAACGACGGCACGCTCGGCGCAGCATCGCTCGACGTCTTCGAAACCGAACCGCTGCCGGCGGACAGTCCGTTATGGCGCCACCCCAATGTCATCGTGACCCCGCACAACGCCGCCGACACCGATCCGGACGAGATATCGAAATATGTCGCGGCGCAGATCGCGCGGTTCGAAGCCGGCGGCGAACTGGAGAATGTGGTCGATTTGACGAGGGGGTATTGAGCCGTCGGACTTAAGCTACTTCGCCGCCACGTCGCCGGGGTGCTCGCCCAACCCCTTGATCCTCTCCTTGATCTCGCGCAGCGTTTCGAGGCTGGTTTCGATCGCACTTGCGGGAATTTCCTGCAGCACATCGGTCGCGATGGAGTCGCGCAAGGAATCGAGGTCGTCGACCAGCTGGCGGCCGGCGCGGGTCAGGAACAGGCGGTTGGCGCGGCGGTCCCTGGGATCGGGCCGCCGCTCCAGCAGCCCGTGCTCGACCAGACGGTCGAGCAGGCGAACCAGCGAGATCGGCTGCAGTTCGAGAACGTCGGCCAGATCGACCTGCGATAATCCTTCCTGCTGCCGCAATCGGAACAGAACGATCCACTGCGCGCGGGTGGTGCCGCGGCCCTTGGCGCAGTGGTCGATGTAGTTGCGCAGCAGCCGCGAGCTTTCAACAACTTGCGCGACGAGCTGCCGCTTCAGATCGAGAGACATGTCGGTCGAGGTCCTTTTGTCGGTCGAGGTCCTTTTGAAGTCCTTGGGCCTCGCCACGCAAAGCTTTCCAAATGTTCACAATTCTCAAATGATAGTGTGTTTACACATTAAGTGCACGCATATTATATATTTGTGACTGGGAACCGTTTTGAAGACCTATTACTTGTTTCGCCAAACCCCTGAGCTCGCATGACCAAGTCGCGGACGATCCGTTGGATTCTGCCAATCGCAGCCTTGGTTGTGCTGGGGTATTTTGGCTGGCAGCGGTTTCATGTCGATCCCGCGGCGCAGGCCGGCAGCGCCCAGAAGGCGGCCGCCGCCGCGCGCAATGCCGTTCCCGTCACCGTCGCCCCCGTCGAGAAGGCCGATTTCCCGGTGTTCCTGACCGGGCTCGGCACCGTCCAGGGTTTTAACACCGTGGTGGTGCGCAGCCGGGTCGACGGCCAGATCGACAAGATCGCCTTCAAGGAAGGCGACCTGGTGAAACAGGGCGACCTGCTCGCCCAGATCGATCCGCGGCCGTTCCAGGCGGCGCTCGATCAGGCCAAGGCCAAGAAGCAACAGGACGAGGCCAACCTCGCCAACGCCAATCTGGATCTGCAGCGCTACACCAAGCTCGGCGAATTCGCCACGCGCCAGCAGACCGACACCCAGCGTTCCACCGTCGCGCAATTGACCGCGCAGATCGCCGCCGACGACGCCGCCATTTCGAATGCGCAAACCCAGCTCGATTACACCAGCGTCAAGGCGCCGATATCGGGCGTCGCCGGCCTGCGTCAGGTCGACGTCGGCAACATCGTCAACGCCGCGACGCAAACGGGGATCGTGACCATCGCGCAGATCGAGCCGATCGCCGTGATTTTCACCGCCCCCGAAGAACAGCTGCCCGACATCAACGAGGCGCAGGCAGCGCAGCCCTTGAAGGTGATTGCGTTCACCACCGACGGCAAGAAGCCGCTGTCGGATGGATTATTGTCGGTTGTCAACAATCAGGTCGACACCACCAGCGGCACCATTCGCCTCAAGGCCGTATTCGACAACAAGAACCATGCGCTGTGGCCGGGACAGTCGGTATCGACGCGGCTGCTGGTGACGACGCTGAAGGACGCAACCGTCGTTCCGGACGACGCGGTTCAGCATGGAACCGACGGCCTCTACGCCTTCGCCGTCAACCAGGACAACAAGGCCGACCTGCGCAAGATCAAGGTTTCGAAATCGATCGACGGACGATCGGTGATCGACCAAGGGCTTTCGCCGGGAGAACGTGTTATTGTCGCAGGCCAGTTCAAGGTGCAGCCGGGCTCCGTGGTCGCGACCAAGGTTGCGAATTCGGAAACCGCTCCGGCCAAGGCTGATTAGCCATGATCGAAAACCCGCCACAGAGCATCGAGAGCATCTCGTCGCCGTTTATCCGGTACCCGATTGCGACCTCGCTGCTGATGGCGGGCATTCTGTTCGTCGGCCTGGTGGCGTACCCCCAGCTCCCGGTGGCGCCGCTGCCGCAGGTGGACTTCCCGACCATCCAGGTTTCCGCCAGTCTGCCTGGTGCGAGTCCCGAAACGATGGCCTCCTCGGTCGCTCAGCCGCTGGAACGGCAGCTGGCGCAAATTCCCGGCGTCGCGCAGATGACCTCGACCAGTTCGCTGGGCTCGACCGCCGTCACCATCCAGTTCGATCTCAACCGCAGCATCGATGGCGCCGCCAATGACGTGCAGGCGGCGATCAACGCCGCGGGTGGGCAGCTGCCGAAGAACCTGCCGACGCCGCCCACCTACCGCAAGGTCAACCCGGCGGACTCGCCGATCCTGCTGTTGTCGGCAACGTCGGATACGCTGCCGCTGACCACGGTGAGCGACGACACGGATGCCCAGCTCGCCCAGCAGATCAGCCAGATCTCCGGCGTCGCGCAGGTATTCGTGGGCGGTCAGCAGAAACCCGCAATTCGCATTCAGATCGACCCGGCGAAGCTGGTGGCGAAGGGCCTGCAACTCGAAGACGTCCGCGCCCAGATCGCGGTTACCACGGTCGACAGCCCGAAGGGCGCGCTGGACGGAGCAACCAAAAGCTTCACCATCTACGCCAACGACCAGTTGCCGGCGTCGAAGGACTGGAACGACGTCATCATCGCCTACCGCAACGGCGGTCCGTTGCGGATTCGCGACATCGGCCAGGCGGTATCCGGCCCGGAAGACACCAAGACCGCCGCCTGGGCCAACGGCAAGCGCGGCGTGTTCCTGGTCATCTTCAAGCAGCCCGGCGCCAACGTCATCGACACCGTCGACAAGATCAAGGCGCAACTGCCGCGGCTGGTCGCGGCGATCCCGCCGGCGATCAAGATCGACATCATCAGCGACCGCACCCAGACCATTCGCGCCGCCGTGGAAGACGTGCAGTTCACGCTGCTGCTGACCATCGCGCTGGTGGTGATGGTGATCTTCATCTTCCTGCGCAGCGCCTGGGCGACGATCATTCCCAGCGTCACCGTGCCCTTGGCGCTGCTTGGCGCCTGTTCGCTGATGTGGATGTTCGGCTATACGCTCGACAACCTCTCGCTGATGGCGCTGACGATTTCGGTCGGCTTCGTGGTCGACGACGCCATCGTCATGCTGGAGAACATCACCCGCTACATCGAGGAAGGCGAGACGCCGCTCGCCGCCGCGTTCAAGGGCGCGGGCGAAATCGGCTTTACGATTCTGTCGATCAGCATTTCGCTGGTGGCGGTTTTGATTCCGCTGCTGCTGATGGGCGGCATCATCGGGCGGTTGTTCCGCGAATTCGCGGTCACGCTGGCGATGGCGATTTTCGTATCGTTGGTGGTGTCGCTGACGCTGACGCCGATGATGGCATCGCGCTTCCTGCGGTCGCACAAGGAAAGCCGGCACGGCCGCTTCTATCAATGGAGCGAGCGCGCCTTTGACGCGATGCTTCATGGCTATGAGCGCGGGCTGGACCGGGCGCTGCGCTGGAAATTGACAACGCTTTGCATTTTCTTCGCGACCCTGGCGCTGTCGGTCTATCTGTTCGTCATCATTCCGAAGGGCTTCTTTCCGCAGCAGGACAACGGCCTTATCACCGCGGCGTCCGAAGCCGCGCAGGATATTTCCTTCGCCGACATGAAGAAGCATCAGGAGGAGCTGGGCCGGATCGTGCAAAACGATCCTGATGTCGCCAGCATCGCAATGTTCATCGGTGGCGGCGGCAGCGCGCTCAACACCGGACGCATGTACATCACGCTGAAGCCGCGCAGCGAGCGCAAGGCTGTGGCACAACAAATCATCGCACGGCTGCGTCCGCAGCTGGAAAAGGTCCAGGGCGCCCGGCTGTTCATGCAAGCGGCACAGGACGTGCGGCTCGGCGGCCGCGCAACGCGGACGCAGTTCGAATACACGCTGCAGGACGCCAACCTCGACGAATTGAACGAGTGGGCGCCGAAGATTCTCACCAAGATGCAGACGCTGCCCGAGTTGCGCGATGTCGCCACCGACCAGCAGACCCGGGGCACGACGCTGACCCTGACCATCGACCGCGACGCTGCCTCGCGCTACGGGATCCAGCCGCAACTGATCGACGACACCCTCTATGACGCGTTCGGTCAGCGTCAGGTCACGCAGTATTTCACCCAGCTCAACAGCTACCACGTGATCCTGGAAATCCTCCCCGAGCTGCAGGGCAATCTCGACACGCTCAACAAGCTCTACATCAAGTCGCCGACCACCGGCGATCAGGTGCCGCTGTCCGCGTTCACAAAATGGACCAGCGTGCCGGTGCGGCCGCTGTCGATCAGCCATCAGGGCCAGTTTCCGGCGATCACCATCAGCTTCAACCTCGCGCAAGGCGTGGCGCTGGGGCAAGCGACCGAAGCCATCCAGGGCGCGGTGGTCGAGATGGGCGCGCCGTCCACGCTCAATTCGAGCTTCCAGGGCACCGCACAAGCGTTTCAGCAATCGCTCGGCACCGTCCCGTTGCTGATCATGGCGGCGCTGGTGGTCGTCTACCTGATCCTCGGCATTCTCTACGAAAGCTATATCCACCCGCTCACGATTCTGTCGACGCTGCCCTCGGCCGGCGTCGGCGCGCTCGCGATCCTGATGGCGTTCGGATACGATTTCAGCCTGATCGCATTGATCGGCATCATCCTGCTGATCGGCATCGTCAAGAAGAACGGCATCATGATGGTCGACTTCGCCATATCAGCCGAGCGCGACGAGCATCTGCCGCCGCTGGAAGCGATCCGCAAGGCTGCGATCCTGCGGTTTCGCCCGATCATGATGACGACGATGGCGGCGATGCTCGGCGGCGTGCCGCTGATGCTGGGTACCGGCACCGGATCGGAAATCCGCCAGCCGCTCGGCTATGCCATGGTCGGCGGCCTGATCGTCAGCCAGGCGCTGACGCTGTTCACCACGCCGGTGATCTATCTCTATCTCGACAATCTCTCCAACGCGATTTCCGGCTGGGGCCGCGCCAAGAATGTCGGGAACGGGGAGCCCGTGCCGGAGCGCGGCTCGGTCAAGGAAGCCGCCGAGTGACTTGACTTTAATTGCGCCGCGGCACATCCGAGGGGCTGAGCCCCTGGAGACCCGGCCATGAAAAATTCCGCAAAGCTTGCAATTCTTGCGGCCGCTGTTGTCGCGGCGGGTTCGATTGGCATTGCTGATGCACAACAGGCCGCCAAATCCAAGAGCCCGGCCAAATCTGCGCAGTCACCGCCGGCGCCTGCCGCCCCGGCCGACGCCGCGAACGGCGCGGCGGCGGCCCCGCCCGCGCCGGGCTGGATCGCGCGCTGCGCAAGTTCGAGCCGCGATGGACCGCTGGAATGCGCCATCGAGCAGAGCGCCGTTCTTTCGAGCACCGGTCAGCTGGTCGTCCTTGTCAACATTCGCGTGCCCGCCGATACCCATACGCCCTCTGCCGTGATCCAGTTGCCGCTGGGGCTGAATTTGCCGGACGGCGCGCATTTGCAGGTCGACGACGGCAAGGCGATGGACCTGCAGATCCAGACCTGCGAAGCCCGCGGCTGCTACGCCCGAACGGCAATCGCGCCAGACCTGCTCGCGGCGATGAGAACCGGCAAGCAGCTCAAGGTGTTGTTCCAGAACCTCGGCAAGGAAACGATCACGGTGCCGCTGCCGCTCGCCGATTTTGCGGCGGCGTATGAGAAGATAAAATGATTCGTGCACCCGCTTAAGCGCGCCGACGTTTCGACTTGCCCTCATCTCTTCGCGGCGACTTCCGCACAGGCAAAATCGCAGCACGAAGAATTCCGTTCATCCGGGTTTGCCAGCCATCGCCGGTAGATTTGAACGCGTTCAGAACATCCGCATCCACGCGCAGACTGATAGCCTCTTTCCTGGTTTCGGATTTCGGTCGGCCTCTCGGTCGGACTCCAACCGAGACCGTCGCGCCTGCCACCTGGGCGTCAGTCAGTTCCGGCGCGTCATCATATTCGCCGGGCTGGATGACATGAGCGTCAACCTTCTTCAAATCGCTTCGAATAGCGCGCTTGCTCCTTGTCATTGCATTTCCTCATCGACATCACATGCGCGGTTTCGCCGCGCGGGGTCCATACCACCATCACCATGCGACCGGCGAGAAATCCGACCGTCTGGAAGCGCTGTTCGCCGTATCGATCCTGACGTCCTCAACCGTGAATACCGGGCCGGACAACACGATCTCCGCGTCGAGAAAATCGAGTTGCCTGTCTTCAAGGTTTTTCGTGCGCTTGACCGAATCGAAGGTGATCACCATCGGATATTATCCGTATATACGATAATCTTTCGGTTGTCAATATTTGTTGTATACACAAAATATCTAGCTTTTCGATTACCCCGTCCCCAGATAGACCTTCTGCACCTGCGGATCGTTGGCGAGATCGGCGGCGGTGCCGGACAGCACGCTTTTTCCGACCTGGAGCACGGTGGCGAAATCCGAGACTTCGAGCGCGAGTTCGATGGATTGTTCGGCGAGCAGGATGGTGAGGCCTTGCCTGTGCAGCCGCCCGAAGGTCTCGTACATCGATTCCACCACCGTCGGCGCGAGGCCGAGCGAGGGTTCGTCCAGCATCAGCAATTTTGGATCGCTCATCAAGGCGCGGCCGACCGCCAGCATCTGCCGTTCGCCGCCGGACATGGTGCCGGCGCGCTGATCCCGCCGCTCCGCCAATTTTGGGAATAGCTCATAGACGCGTTCCAGCAGCACGGCGATGCGCGCCTTGTCGCGCAGTGGCGTGGCGCCGAGCTTGAGGTTGTTCTCGACGCTCTGCTGCACGAACAACCGCCAGCCTTCCGGCGACAGCGCGAGGCCCTTGCGGACGATGGCGAATGCACTTTCGCCGCCGATTTCCTCGCCGCGAAGCGTAATCGACCCGGAATGCACCGGGATCAAGCCGGCGATGGCGTTGAGAACAGTGGTCTTGCCGCCGCCGTTGGAGCCGAGCAGCGCCACCACGCTTCCCTCCGGCACTTCCAGCGACACGTCGGAGACGCCGATCAGATCGCCGTAGCGGACTTCCAGATGTTCGAGCTTGAGCAGCGGCGCGGTCATGGGATGGGTCCGCCCATCAATTCGATCGGCGTGTGGCCCGCGGCGGCCTTGGCGGCGCGGGTACCGAGATAGGCCGCGATCACGGCCGGATTGCCGGTGACCTCGCGCGGGCTGCCGCGCGCGATTTCGCGGCCCTGATGAAACACCACCACGCGCGTTGCCAGTGCCATGATGACTTCCATGATGTGCTCGACAATGACCAGCGTAATGCCGGAACGATGGATGTCGCGCACGAGATCGATCGCGAGTTGCACCTCGCGCTGGGTAAGGCCCGCCATGGCTTCATCGAGCAGCAGGATTTTGGGTTCGGTTGCGAGCGCGCGCGCAATTTCCAACCGCTTGCGGCCGGGCGTGCCGAGCGAGCGCGCCGGCGCATTGGCCAATGCATTCAAGCCGACGCGCTCCAACACCGCGCGGGCCTTGGCTTCGGCCTCCGCGCGATACGGCGTGCGCAGAAACGCGCCGATCATCACGTTCTCAAGCACCGACATGCCCTCAAAAGTCTGCGGCACCTGAAAGGTGCGGGCGAGACCGAGATGCGCGCGCGCTTCCGGCGTCAGATTGGTGATGTCCTGTCCCTCCAGCAAAACCTTGCCGGAGGTCGACAACAGATCGCCGGTCAGGCAGTTGAACAGCGTGGATTTGCCGGCGCCGTTCGGGCCGATCAGGCCGAGGATGTCGCCCTGCTCCAGTGTCACCGAAGCCTTGTCGACGGCCTTGAAGCTGCCAAAGGCCTTTGTCACATCGCGCGCCTCAAGGAGCATGGGCGGCTCCCTTCGCAACGGAGGTTTCCGGGGTTTTGCTGCGCCTCGCCCACAGCCGGTTGATCAAGGTCAGAATGCCGCCGGGCTGGAAGCGCGCGATCAAGACGATGATGGCGCCGTAGACGACGAACGTCAGCCCCGCGCCCTTGCCGCCGAGCAAATTGTTGGAAATCTCCTCCAGCGGCACCAGGATGGCGGCGCCGATCAGCGGGCCGAACAGTAGCCCCGCGCCGCCGAGCGCCGCCATGATCAGCATCTTCACCGAGATCAGGATGCCCAGCCCGGATTCCGGATCGACAAATCCGAACATCATCGCATAGAGCGCGCCGGCGACGCTGGTCAGGCCTGCGCTCAGCATGAAGGCATAGAGCTTGGTGCGGCTGGCGGGAGCGCCAAGCGAACGCGCCGCGCGTTCGCTGTCCTTGATGGCGCGCAGATAAAAACCCATCCGGCTGTTGGTCATCCACCGGGTGATGCCCAGCGTGATCGCGAGCACCGACAGAAACAGATAATAATACGGCAGCGCCGAGGTGAAGGAGAGATCGAGCACGGTTCGCGGCACCGTCGGGCCGCTCAGGCCCACGGCCGCGCCGAGATAGTCGGTGTTGGTGACGATCAGCCGCACCAGCTCGGCGACCGCGATGGTCGCCATGCTGAAATAATGCCCGGACAGCCGCAGCGTCGGCACGCCGATCACCGCGGCGATCAGCACGCTCGCAACGATGCCGGCCGGTATTCCGACCAGCGGCGGCAGCGCGAAGTGCGAATAGGCCGCCATAGAAGCGTAGGCGCCGCAACCAAAGAACACGACGTGTCCTACCGACACCTGGCCGGCATAGCCGCCGACGATATTCCACGCCGACGCCGCGATCGCATAAAGCAGGATCAACGCGCCGAGCCGCTGCTGGAACGGCGTCGAGAACAGCAGCGGATACGCAATGACCAGCGCCAGCGCCACCGAAGGCCACAGAAGGCGCTTCATCACGTCTTCCTCATCAGGTCTTGCCCATCAGGCCCTGCGGCCGGAACCAGAGGAAACACAGGAACAGCGAGTACACCACGATGTCCTTGTAGACGGCGCCGATCCAGTAGGCCGACACCGACTCGATAACGCCGATCAAAAGCCCCGCCACCAGCGCGCCGGGCACGCTGCCGAAGCCGCCCAGTGACACCGTGACGAAGGCGACGATGCCGAGCGTTTCGCCGACCGTCGGCGCGATGTAAAAGAAGGTCGCGATCAGCGCGCCCGCGATTCCCGTGGCGCCGGCGGCAATCGCCCAGGCAATCGCCTGCATGGTGTCGGGGCGGATGCCCATCAGCTGCGCCGCGGTGGAATCCTCGGCGACCGCCAGCATCTTCGATCCCAGCGAGGTGCGCGTCAGCAGCACATGTAGGCCGAGCGTCACCAGCAGCGCGACCACGCCGGCGAGCAGGCGCGACGCCTGGATCCGGATGCCCATCACATCGAAGGTGCCGCCGACGATATTCTCCGGCAGTGACATGAAATTGGCGCCGAAGCCCCAGAACACCGAATAGCGCAGCAACAGCGCGAGGCCGAAGGTGCCGAGGATCTGGGCCAGCATCGGCCCCTTCATCACGCTGCGGATCAGCCCGAAATAGACGACGATGCCGAGCGTCGCCAGCACCAGTGCCGCGACCGGCGCGCCGACGAACGGGCCGACGCCGAACAGCGTCCACACCACGAACGCCACATACATGCCGAGCATGACGAAATCGCCATGGGCAAAATTGACGATGTTCATCATGCCCCAGATCAGCGTGAGGCCGGACGAAAACAGCGCATAGACCGCGCCGAGCAACAGGCCGCCGACAATCACCTGAACGAGGATGGAGGACATGCCGGCCGGAAATCTTGCGGGTTAAATTGCGTCGATGGCGTCATTGCCGATCGGCGAAGGCGGGACCAACGGCCGCCTTCGCCGGTTCGGCTTGTTACCAGCCCTTGTAGGGCAGCACCGGCGCGGTCTTGGCCTGGTTCTTCGGCCAGACCGCGACATAGTTCTCGCCGTCCTGCAACTGGATCACCAGTCCCGCGGCCAGGATGTTCTGGCCCTTGTCGTCAAATTTTACTCCCTTGTAGCCCATGATCAGCTGATCGGGTTTCAGGTCGGTCGCCTTCAGCGCCGCCTGGATCTTGTCGGGCTCCGTAGACTTGGCGCGGTCGATCGCATCGCAGAGAACGAAGAAGCCCTGCATCTGGCGGGCCGCGGTGTCATCGAGATCGTCGCCGCTCTTCTTCTTGTACATCTCGTTGATCAGGAACGACGGCGATCCCGGAGGTCCGATGGCGAAGGACGACCGGTTGAACACACCTTGCGAAATCTTGCCGACCGCCTTGATGAAGGAAGGATCGGAAAAACCCGAATTATCCGCGATCAACATCGGCGGCTTGTAGTCCAGCGCCTGCATGGTCTTGGCGTAAAGGATCGCGTCCGACGTGTAGCTGACCATGATCACCACGTCCGGCTTCTTGTCCTTGAGCTGAAGCACCTGGCTCTGCACGTCGGTGGTGTTGGCGGAGTACGGAATATCCAGCGCGATGCTCAGGCCGTTTTCCTTGAAGACGCTGGTGATGACGCTCGCGACCGAGGTGCCGTATTCGGTGTTCTCGTGGACGATCGCGACGCCGTCGGTCTTGACGCCGCCGGCCTTCATGTCCTTGAGAAAGTCGAGATAGATCTTGGCGAAATCAGCCGCCACCGGCGTCACCCGGAAAAACCACTTGAAGCCGCGCTCGGTCAGGTTGGCGGCAACCGACTCGCCGTTGACATAGGGAATGCCGTATTTTTCGGAGATGGCGCTGGTGGTCAGCGTAATGCCGGACTGATAGGCGCCGCTGAGCGCAACCACCTTTTCCTCAGTGATCAGGCGCAGTGCCTGATTCTGTCCAACCGCGGGGCTGCCCTGGTTGTCGGCGAACACCACCTCGACCTTGGCGCCGCCGAGGCCGGCCAAGCCGGCATTCTTTGCCAGCGGCAGATTGCCAAGTTCGGGATGGGCGTTGTTGATGATGTCGACCGCGGTCTCGATCGCGGCCCTGCCATGGACGCCGGCGCTGGCGGCGTTGCCGCTGAGCGGATAGATCCCGCCAATCTTGACGGTTTTGTTGTCCTGCGCCAGCGCGGGTCCTGCCAGGACGGCGGAAATCGAGGCGGCGCAAAGCAGCCCGACGACGTGGTTGAATTTCATGCTGATGATCTCCGAAAGCGTTCCCACCCAATGCCAGGCTCTGAGGCCGAGATGCGCCAAGCGTCAACGCCGCCGCTCTCTTTTCGTTTGGCATCAACAACATGGCACGCCCGGTTCGCAGGGGCAAGTTGCGACGCCGCAGCCCAATCACCGCGGCGCCGATCAACGGACAGCGAGCTCAGTTCCCGGAATTGGCTTTTGGACAGGCAGGCCTGCTTTGACGCCGATGTAAACGGTGTTGCTTGCGTCGCGATCCTGCAGCGGATTGGCAAAGGTTACGACATGCGCGTCCGATTTCGCAAACACACTGGCCAGCGCGGCCTCGAATGCCGCGTCCGGCGGATCGTTAGACCACAAGGCGAAAACGCCGCCGGGTTGCAGATGTCCGGCAAGCCGCTCCAGCCCTTCCCTCTCGTAAAGCGCGGCGTGATCCGGATGCAGCAGATTGCGAGGGGAATGGTCGATATCGACCAGCACCGCATCGAAGCGGCGGCCCGGCATTTGCGGATCGCAACCGGCGGCGGACGCCGACATCGCAAAGAAGTCGCCGTTGACCAACCGGCAGCGTGCATCCGCCGTCAGCTGCTCGCCGAGCGGAAGCAAACCGCGCTGATGCCACTCGATCACCTCGGCCAGCGCATCGACCACGACAAGCGACCGTACCCGAAAATCCTCCAGCACGGCTTGTGCGGTGTAGCCAAGCCCGAGCCCGCCGACGACCACATCGAGGTTCGTTGCTTTCAATGCGGCCAATCCCAGCCGCGCGAGCGCAATCTCAGCCACGGTAAACAGACTCGACATCAAAAATTCGTCGCCGAGCTTGATTTCGTAGACGTCGATACCGGTGGATAGCTGTCTTCGGCGCCGCAGGCTGAGCAGGCCCATCGCTGTCGGGCGAAAATCCAGCTCCTCAAAGTACACGCTCATGCGACGACCGCCCTGACTGCTACGCAAACCGCGCCCCAAAACGGTCACGGGTTCGCCTCAAGCAAATCGCAAGACCACCGAAGGGACCCTCACGCTTGCCAAGCCCCTGATCTAGCGAGTAGAACGGCGCACACTTGACGGGATTTGTAAATTCGCCCGCCGGCAATGCCGGGCATGCGTCTTAAGCTTTTGAGACTGCTAGGAAATCTTGGGGAATGGTGTAACGGTAGCACAACAGACTCTGACTCTGTTTGTCTAGGTTCGAATCCTAGTTCCCCAGCCACATTTTTCGTTTCATTTCAATACATTGCAAACTTACAGAGCCCGATTTGAACTCGCATCGCGATCGCGCGGCGGATTGGGCCGTTTTCTTCTTCAACAGGAAATTTTGGGTCGAGGATAGTCTGCTTGCCAAAGCGGACCATAAGGAGGTCTGCACGCACTGACCGCTGAGCGAAGATGCACCGCTTCGCATGCTGTGAGGTCTGTTGGCGGCATCGTGCCGCGGCTCTCTCCAGACAATTGAACCATCCACGCGTTGCAACTTGCTTGACTCTCGAATGCGGCATGAAAGGATGCGCTGACCATCTGTATCCTGCGAGGAAAGTCGATTCATTGCCGACTGTCCTGTCATCAGAACCAAGTTTCACGAGAAAAATCGGGTTTCGAGCAAACCAAACCACCTCGATGGGGAGCGGGTCATGTTGAAACGTATTTGGCTCACGCCGCCGCTGGCGTTTGGGCGCGTTGGCGCCTCGCCGGTTCCGAGCGACGCCTATATGTGGGGCGCCAGCGAGCTGACGCCGAGCGGCAGCGGACAAACCACGCTCCAGCTCGTCGATCCCTTCAATCTCGGCGCCGATGGCGTGCCGACACCGGTTCAGGCGGACCGCATCATATTCCGTGACGAAGACGGGATTCGTCCGGTCTGTCCGTATTTCGAACTGCACGGCAGCTGGACCAAGAACGGCCGCGAGGTGTCCGGGCCGGTCACCGAAAGCCTGCTGGACGGTTTTGGCATCAAACTCTCGAACATCACCTGGCACATCCATTGTGCCAACCTGAAGTCTTTTCACTACACCTACGACGACGGCGACCGGATCGACGCGATCCTGGACGTCCGCGGAAACGACACCGCGCGCCATACGCTCGAGGGCCGCTCTCCGGCGAAGTCCAGACAGCCGCTGGTGCCGAAGAAAACATTCGTCCCGCTCGGCGCCGTCCAGGTGGCGCGACCGAACAAGGCCTATCCGGAGATTCGTCTGCGTTTTTACGCACCCCCGGGCCACACCTATGGGCCAACCAATGTCGAGCAGCGGATTAAACGGGCCGATCTCAAATTGCAGGCCAACAAGGAATGGCTGGAGCTGAACCTGCCTCCCGAACGGAAAAATCTTAACCCGAAATCGAGCTGGGCCAAATTCATCCTCGAGCGCAACAAGCTCGGACCGTTCGGAGGGTCCGACCTGCGAAATATCCCGGTCTATCTGTTCGCGTTTTTACTGGTCGGCGCAGACGAGGACGACGCCGACCATCACGGCCTCGGGTTGGTCGATGACGTCAGCGACGGCACGGTGACCTGCACCATCAAGGCAGGGCGCGACAAGCTGAGCGCGACGGCGCGCATCGTGGTCGGGCCGCCGGATTTCGGTCCGGTGAGCCGTCCGCCGATTTCGTTGGCCGACAACCTCGCCGATCGCACCGACCGGGCCGGGGCGCGCAAGCCCGACGAATGGTCGCTTCAGGAACTGGGCGAGATCGTCGGCGACATCTTCGAGCGTGCGCTCGAAACCTCCAACCTGCTTCACAAGGATTATCAGAATCAGCGATGCCATTCCGACAATCTCGGTACGCTCGAAGATTTGGGCCGAACGTCGCCATACGACGTCGACGACGTCGAGGCCATGCTTTGGGAGAATATCGCCAACGATGTTGCATCCGTCCGCGACGGCAAGGCCAGTCCGCACCGCCTGTCCGAAGGTGGCGAGCGGAAGCACCGCCGCTACGGCGCGATCGAATATCTCGAGATGCGCTTTCGTGAAAATCCCGAGCTGTTTGACACATGGATTCGGCGACCGTTCGATCCCAATACATTTTTCGACACGCGAATGCCGGCGCTGATGCGCGGCTCGGATACGAGGCCATGGCACCTCACGCGCCGGCAGTGGGAACTGGTCAGGCTGTGGATCAGCAAACTGCAGGCCGCCACGCCGACTGCGCCTGAAACGCCCAAGGCAGGACCTCAACCATGAACGAGGTGAGTTCCGAACTCCGCGTCATCGAAAGCGCGATGGGCCGCCATCTGTTCGTGGCCGATGGCAGCCGCATCTACGATCTGCCCGACGATTTCGCGCTCGATGCGCTCGATGCGCTGCTCGAGGATATCGCTCCCGCCGACCGCCGCCGCATCGACGAGCGGCCGCTGGCGCCGCCGCCGTTGCAGTCGTTGTCGCTCAACCTGGCCCAGGCCTGCAATATGGGATGCTCCTATTGTTATGCAGACGAAGGCAAGTTCGGCGGCCCGGCCCGGGTGATGCCGATCGAAGTCGCCCAGGCCGGGGTCGACCGGCTGATTGCGGAGGCTGCACCCCGCGCGGATCTGCTGGTCGGCTTCATGGGCGGCGAACCGTTTCTTCGTCGCGCCGTGATGCGCGAGGTCGTGCCGTACGCGCTGTCGCGCGCACGCGCGGCCGGCCGCACCGTGCGATTTTCGGTTACCACGAACGCGACGCTGCTGACCGACGACGATGTCAGCTTCCTTGCCGATCACGACTTCCAGATCGCCATCAGCATCGATGGACCGAAGGCGCTCAACGACGCCCAGCGCCCGCTTAACGGCGGCGGCAGCGCATACGACCGCGTCGTCGCCGCGCTGGAAAAGTTCGATCGGATCGGACGGCCCCGGCATCTGTCGGCGCGGGCCACCGTAACTCCCGGCGGCGCGCCGCTGATAACCACACTCGATCATCTGATTGGACTCGGCTTCGACTCGGTCGGCTTCAGCCCGGTGCTGGTGTCGCCCGACCCCCGCCGCGCGTTTA
Organism: uncultured Alphaproteobacteria bacterium; assembly: GCA_963784755.1. Taxonomy (GTDB): domain Bacteria; phylum Pseudomonadota; class Alphaproteobacteria; order Rhizobiales; family Xanthobacteraceae; genus Bradyrhizobium. Next base: position 243,341 of record CAWASS010000001.1, read on the forward strand.
CATCCGCCGATTTCACGCGGTTTCGCGACGACATGATCGCATGCGGCACCAAGGCCAAGGCTGCGGTTCTGGCGCACCGGCGTTACCCCTTCAGCAATTTCGAGACCGCGCTTCACGAAATCCATCGCGGCAGTCACCGGCCCTATCCCTGCGGCGCCGGCGCGGCCTATTTGAGCGTCAACGTCGATGGCGGGCTTTATGCCTGCCATCGCCTAGTCGACGACCAGCGCTTCGCCATGGGCGATGTAAGAAGCGGCAGCGACGTCGGTCAACGCGCGGCGCATCTGGCCGAACGTCACGTCGATCGTCAGGAGCCGTGCCGAAGCTGCTGGGCGCGTTATCTGTGCGGTGGCGGCTGCTACCACGAAGTCGATCGCCGCGGCCGGGTCGCCTGCGACTATATCCGTGACTGGCTGACTTTCTGCATCGCGAGTTACGCCGAGATCTCGGCACAGGCTCCCGGTTATTTCGTCGCTCCCGAGCGGCACTATTTGCATGCGGCCCGAAACTCCCATTCCGAGGTTGTGTCATGAGCGACAATCCATTGAAGCCGATGAAACTGTTTCCGCGGAATCTGACGGCGCATGCCGATGTGGTGGTGCGCGGCAATCCCGTCACCACCCGGCCGGAAAGCGGTGTTGAGAATTCCTGGCCTGGCCTCGAATTCGATCACCGCAATATGGAAAAGGCGTTTTTTCCCGGACTATTGTTCGAGTATCACGACGACCGCGGCACGATCTTGCGGGAATTCGACCCGAAGGGCCCGGCGGCCAAGTTCCTGAAGCCTCGCGACATCGGCAACGGCATCTACCTTGCATTTGTGCAGGGCCTGCTGATCGAGGGTCACAAACGCATCGATCCGGCGCTGCATACCTATTCGTTCATACCGCCGGCCGGGCTGGAGAACTGGCGGGTGGTCCGCGACTTCGAGCCCGGACCGGTCGCCGTGGCGCTGTGCAACAAGCGTATCTATGACTCCGTCCTCGCCAACAATTACTCGGTCGACTACGTCGCGGGGTTGTTCAAGAAACGGAAGAACCGGCGCGATACGGATTTCGTGCTGCTGTTTGGCGAACGCGCCGAATATGTCGACGCCGACGGTGTCATCGACACCACGCTTTTTCCGCCGGGTCATTTGACGCGCAGCATGTGCTCGCCGTGGCAGTACGATTTCACGGATTGCGGGTGCTTCTTCTGGGCGTCGAACAAGCCCGACATGGTCGCAAGCGAGACGCAGCCGCTTCAGATCCTGAATTTCCAGCGCAGGGATCGATCCGGGGACGCCGAGCGGACGCCGACCGACTGGATCCTGAAGGACAACAGGCAGTGGGATAACATAAACATGCTGCGGCATGTCGATATCATCAACCATTTCGATCGCCTCAAATTCGTGATCGACGGCCGCGAGCGCGACGACTATGTCCTGTCGCCGCCGCCGACGGCGCCGCGGCTGTTGACGCGGCAGGAAGTGATCGACCGGTTGAAGGTGCTGGCCGGTGTCGAGCACGCTTTGTGCGTCGAATATCTATATGCCTATTACTCGCTCAAGCTGCCGCCCGGCTTCGGCCCGAAACGCGAACCGTGGGAGCCGCCGGGCCGGCCCCCCAATGAGCCATCGGTGGAGGCGCGTATCTTCACCGCGGCCGATGAAGTATTGCGGGTGGCGATCGACGAGATGCGGCATTTCCGCTGGGTCAACGACATGCTGGACGAACTCGGCGAGCACTGGGTGCTCGACCGGGCGGAAATCATCGGCATCAATTTTCCCGAAATGACGACGCCTGGCTTCAATCGGAAATTCGAATTGAAGCCGCTGACGGCAGAAACTCTGGACTGGTTCATCCAGGTCGAGAAGGCGAGCCCGCATCACCTCGATCCGGGAACCGTCGACGGCATGTACACCAGGATCCTGCTCAGTATCGAGCAGGGGTCCGAGTTTCAGGTCGATCCGGACAAACGCGACCGGCTTGCGCATTTTGTCAAATTGATCATTGACGAAGGCGTCGACCACTTCACCCGCTTCACACGGGTCAAGGATGCGCTGGACGGCATTTCCGAGAGCGAATATTTGCGCGTGACCGACAAGCCGACACCGGCAGCCCCCGATTCCGACGCCGGCATCCTGCAGGCCACGGCGGATTCCTCATACGCTGTCCTGCTTCACGCGTTGCAGTTTGTATTCAAGCAGGGCAAGCGGCAGCGCGGCGCGCTGCTGGAAGCAGCCCGGCGCGGCATGTATAACATCGACGAAGCTTGCCGCGCCCTGTCGGAAAGCGGCAAAGGCGCGTTGTTCTCGATCGCGCCGGCGCGCACCTCGCTGGCAGCGACCCGGACGGCGGGGGCGACGCCGATGACGGCCCATGATGTCGGCGATCCCTTGCGTCCGCAATTGGCTCGGATGCGCAGCAGCAACAATCCCAAATTGCGGGTGCTGGCCGACCGGATGGAAGGCAAGCTTGCTGAACTTACGGCAACGCTCGAACGCGCCTCCGAATAGGCGTGACGAGGCGTCAGGCGCGGATCGTCATACGCGGCTCTGGACTTGCCGGAATCGCGGCGGCGAAACTGCTGCACGACCGCGGCATGGACGTCCGCCTCACCGCCTGGCCGCGGCGCAACGATCGCATCGTTGCAATTCCGGTGGAAACCCTGACGCTGGCGTCGAGCCTGTTCGGTTTCGACGTCGCGGACCTGAAGATCGGCAGCATCGTGACGGGTCGCCGCGTCGACTGGGATGGCAACCCTGCGACGGTCGTGCCACAGACTGCGCTCGCGTGCGACGCCGGGGAATTCACTGCGGCGTTGGCCGATCGGCTGCCCGATCGACTGCGGGTTCTCGCCGGCACGGACGACGAAACCGACTGGACGATTGAGGCGTCAGGCCGTTCCGCCGACAACCCGACGGCCGGCGGGCATCGGGTTGGACAGTTCGCACGCATCGCCGATCGGGACGTCCAGTCGATTACGGCGATTGCAGCGACGGCTCGCGGCTGGACCTTCACCCTGCCACACCCGGTCGGTGGAACTGCTGTCCTGATGGTAACGCCATCGGCCTCGATGGCTGCTGCGACGGCGGACGCGGCGGCCGAGCGGTTGACAGCGGAGGGATTGACGGTCGCAGCGGCCGACATCCTGGCGCTCGGCAGTCCGCAACCGATCGCACCGTATCTGGCTGAACCGCTCGCATGCGAGAAGCGATTGCGCGTCGGCGACGCCGCGATGGCGGTCGATCCACTGCGCGGCGATGGCGTCGGATTTGCGCTGCGGGGCGCACTGCTGGCGCAGGCGGTGGTCGCCGCCGTCGATGCGGGAGGCGAACGCGCGCGACTGTTCAATCACTACGACCGCCGTCTGCGCGAAGTGTTCGTATCGCATCTGCGCGGTTGCAGTTCTCATTATCGGGCCGCGCGCCATGCCGGAATCTGGCGATCCGACATCGCCGCGATGGATCGCCTGGCCGATCGCATGGAACCCGCGGCCGGCGGCTACGAATTTCGCCTCGACGAGCGCGATCTTGTCGCTCAGGGGCGATAGGCCGGCTTCATCCGCTATCCAACGCCGGCTGGATTTTTGCGTCACCTCATTTTTGGCGAATCTCGATTTGAATATCCACGCTTGGGTGCGATGCGGAGCCATGGTCAAATGCCGGTGGACAACTGCAAAAAAACATTGTGCGCGTTAGTTGTGCGACGAATCATTCGTAAATAATTGATTCTGCACGGGGAGTTGTGATGAAACAGAAGAAAGTGCCGAATGGCTTCGATCGTTTTCTGATTGTGCGCGACGGATTCTATGAAGATCCTGAAGCGGTCAGAGGCGTTGCGAAATCGATGCAGTATTATGAGCCTTCAAGTTTTACGGGCTACATGACCAAAGAAGTTTATCATCAGAGCGGTATCCGCCGTCGATTGGAACAGGCGATTGGTCTCAGAATAACCCGTTGGGACATTGATCCCGGCGAAGGCAATGGAATTTTCTACGGCGGATTTGCCAAGGGAGGTCACAAGGAAGTTCCGGGCGTGCACTACGACGAGCCGATCAACGATGTGACCTGCGTCATTTACCTCACTCCCGGCTTGCCGCCGGCCTACGGTACCTCGCTGTGGCAGCACAGGCGCACCGGGCTGAGCGCAGCACCCAGCCGGGCAGACGCGCATCGCCTGAAACTGCCCTTAAAGAAGTTGCGCGACCGTATCGAAAAAGATTCGGAAAAGAGAGATCGTTGGGAAGAGATCGACCGCGCCGGCTATATGTACAATCGAATGGTGGCGTATCCCAGCGGAGTGCTGCATTCCGCGTCGCGTCACTACGGTTCCAATCTGGAGACCGGCCGGATTTATCAAACGTTTCGCGTCGGCGTCGACTGGTCCAGCCGGCGCTAGTGAAATTAGACCAACGCCGCGCGTTCCTCGCCATCGATATACGCCGGTTGCCTTGTCTGCCAACCGGCGGCGTGCCGTGGGTATGAAACGACTCGATGGTCTTGAGCCCCCACGCCTGACCTTTCCGGCGCTCCTCCTCGGTCCAGACAATCGGTTTCCAGTCGGGAGCCAGAATGAGACGGGCGCCGGCGTTGGCAACTTCGACCCGGTTGCCGCCGGGTTCATAGACGTAGAGGAAAAATGTCTGCTGGATCGCGTGCTTGTGCGGGCCGGTCTCGATGTAGACGCCGTTCTCCAGGAAGATGTCGGCGGCGCGCAAAATGTCCTCGCGGCTGTCGAGCGCGTAGGTGACGTGATGAAAACGGCCCGGCGTATTGAAGTGATCGTGTGAATAGGCAAAATCATAACTCTTGTTCGACATCGTCATCCACATCGCGGCCTCGGTGCCGTCATCGAGCACGATCTGTTCGGTGAGGCGGCAGCCGAGATAGGTCTCGAAAAAGATGCGGTTGGCCTTGATGTCCACCGCAAGGCAGTTGAGGTGATCGAGGCGGCGGACATTGATGCCGCGCGCGGGAAATCGCTGCGCCTGATTTTTCAGGGCAGGCTTGAGTTCAGGCGGCGCCTCATACCACTCGGTTTCATAGTACAGCTCGACGATATGGCCGTCCGGGTCGCGGCAGCGGAACGCGGGGCCGTGGCCGATATCGCCATCGGTCCAGCCGATCTCGAACTCGGAGCCTTTCAGCGCGGCGACGCGGCGTTGCAGCGCCTGCGGGCTGCGTGCCCGCAGCGCCATGTGCTCGATGCCTGACGTCTTCGACGCCGTCAGCTTCAGCGAATAGCGCTCATAGTCGTCCCAGCCGCGTAAGTAGACCGACTCGCCCTTGCGGCCGCTGATGGTCATGCCCATCACGTCGACGAAAAATTTCAGGCTCTCGTCCGGTTTCGGCGTCAGCAGTTCCAGATGGCCGAGATGGGCGAGATCGAAAATCGGCTCCGGCTTCATTGGCATTCTCCTCCCGCCCTAACGCAGCGTCCGCGTCAGGTCGTCGAACAACTCGTCCACCGCGAATTCGCGGGAGACGAGCCCCTGCTGCGCCGTGTATCGAATGATCAGCTGCAGCGAGCGGCGCATCTCCCCGGCACTAAACTGCGGCGAGGCGGCCAGCGCACGAGCAGCACTCTGCTGCAACATGCTGAAAACCTCCCGCACGGCCTGAGGATGCGTGCGGGACAGCGCATCGCTGACCACCACCATGTGGTTGATCGGTATCAACCCGTGTTTTGCGAACCAGGATTTTTCTTCCCTCCCGATATCGGGAAACAGCGGCTTCAGATCGGGATGTTCCGATTTCTCGCCGAGCACCGCGTCGAGTTCGCCATCGAGCAGCATCTGGACGATCTGCCTGCCCTGTGGGGCACGCAGCGTGGTGTCGCGATACTCGGCAACATGCGCATCCTCGAACGTGACCCAGTCGATCGAGTCCAGATCGACGCCATAATCGTTGGCCAAAATTCCGCGCAGCCACGCGCCGGTCGTGGTCGTGAAGGAGCGGATGCCGACGCGCTTGTTGTTCAGGCCGGCAGGCGTCAGCGTTCCCGATTTCGCATTGTATAGCGCGAACGCATGTTGAAAGCGCGCCATCACCACGCTCGGCAGCAGCACCATCGGCTTGCCAAAACTCTTCGCCATCAGATAGGTGACGATCGCCATCTCCGAGACGTCGAAGGCCTGCTCGCGGACCATGGGCTTGAAACCCTTGTGGGTCGGCGAATACTCCGCGAAGTCGAGCATCACGGAATCGGACCTGATCGATCCCTCCTTCAGCGCGGCCGTGCAGGGATGATCGCCAAGCAATGTGCGCAGCCGCATCGTCACCTCAATCGGCTTCCGGCTCATCGAGATAGACGAGACCCGCTTTCGCCAGCGGCTCGCGCATCTTGTACATGTCGAGCCCGAGCGCGCCGGAGGCGAGCTGTTTGCGCTTGCCCTCTTCGTCGGCCTGGCGCTTTTCGCCCTTCGCGGCGACCTCGGCCGCATCTTTGCGGCGGACCACCACGACGCCATCGTCGTCGGCGATCACGGCATCGCCCGGCTCGACATTGACGCCGGCACATACCACCGGGACGTTGACTGCGCCCAACGCCGCCTTGACCGTCCCCTTGGCCGAGATCGCCCTCGACCACACCGGAAAACCCATCTCGCGCAGCGATTTTACATCGCGGCAGCCGGCGTCGATGACGAGGCCGGTGACGCCGCGCGCCTTCAGCGACGTCGCCAGCAGATCGCCGAACATGCCGTCGGTATTGTCGGCGCTGCACCCGACCACCAGGATGTCGCCCGGCCGGCACTGCTCGACCGCCACGTGGATCATCCAGTTGTCGCCGGGATGCGCCAGCACGGTCACCGCGGTCCCCGCCGCCTCGCCTCCCGCCCACACCGGGCGCAGATAGGGTTTCATCAGTCCGGCGCGGCCGTAGGCTTCGTGCACCGTCGATGTGCCGAGTGCGCCGAGTCGCCCGACGATATCGGCGTCGGCCCGACTGATGTTGCGGACAACGACCGTCTTCATGCCAGTTCCTCCATCGCCATCGGAAACAGCCGCTGATAGGCCTCGCCATAGGTCATGGCCTTGCCGGAATTGCGCCCGCCCTGCATCCCGCGCTGAAGCGCGACCCGCTCGTAATAGGCCCACAGGTGCTTTTGCGCCGCAAGAATCTCAAAGGTCTTGCGCTTCAGATCCCAGACCTCGTCGATGTTGAGGATGACCTGCGGCTTGAAATTGCACATTTCCGGCTGATGCGGCTCGAACAGGAACACCGGCGGCGCGCTGTAATTATAGTCCGCCTGCGGCTTGTGGCCCATCGCCTGGGCTACAATGCGCGCCTCCTGCGCGTAAGCCGCGGCCGCCGGATGGTCGACGTTGTAGGGATCCTCAAGCGAATGCGTGAGCACAAAGCTGGGGTTGAGTTCGCGATAAATGTCGATCAGCCGATCCATATGCGCGCCGGTAAGGCGCAGCGGATAGTCGCCGGCATCGAAGAACTCGATCTCGGCGCCGAGCGCCGCCGCGGCGCGCTCGGCCTCGTCCCGGCGCCCCGCCTTGACCTTGTCCAGGGTCATGCCCGGTTGCTTCCAGGCGAACTGGGATTCCCCGCGCTCGCCGAACGCAAGACACACAATCTTGATCCGGTAACCTTTTTTGGCGTGGAGCGCGATCGCGCCGCCCGCGCGCCACACAAAATCTCCCGGGTGTGCTGAAACCACCAAAGCCGTCCTTGACATGGCATTCCTTTCGTAGGGGATGTTATCTCACATTCGCCGGGGCATGCACGTGCCATAGCTCGGCGCGCCAGTGCAGCACGATGATCAGCATCAGCAGCAACCCGGTGGCCGCGTAGAGCGACGCGGTCGCGACGAAACCGATCTCGCCGATGAGGTTGCCGGCGGCCAGCAGGCCGAGCGGCAGGCTGTAGATCGCAAGCATGCGCACGCCCATCACCCGGCCGCGGAAATGCTCGCTCGCGGTACGCATCAGGATCACCGCGATCGAGATCATGGCGAGACTCTGCGCAAAGCCGGCCAGCATCAGGCACGCCATCGCGGCCGGCACGCTCTGCAACTGCGCGAACACCAGCAGCATCGCATACCACATCGCGGTCGCCCCGATCATGAGGCGCGCAACGCGGATGCCGCCGACCACGCTCAGGGCAACCGACCCGACCAGCGAACCGACTGCAAAACTGGCGGACAGATATCCGAGCCCGGTCTGGTCGGTGCCGTAGATGTCGCGCGCGATATACGGCAGCAATCCGTTGGACAATGGATAGGCAGTCAGGTTGGCGAGGAACGCGATCCAGATCGCGGCGCGCATCCGTGGCGTGGTCCAGACATAGGCGACACCCTCCTTCAGATCGCGCAGCGGCGAGCGCCGCAGCGCTCCAACAGCCGCTTCATCGATCGGATGCGGCTTCGACGGCGCAATCACACAGAGCGTGAGCAACGTACTGGCAATGTAAAGGCTGACGATCGCGGCATAGGCCGGGCCCATGCCGAGGGCTGCGAACAATCCGGCGCCGCTCAACGCGCCGGCGATGCGCGCGGTATCCATCGTGGTTCGCGAAATGCTGATTGCCCCGATCAGTTGATCGTGCGGCATGATGGTGGCGACCAGCGCGCCGCGAACGCCGAGATCCGACGGACGAACCAGGCCCATCATTGCCGCGACGATGAAGACATAGAGCGGGCTCAGATGGCCGGTAAGTGCGAGGGTCATCAGCGTGGCCGCGAGCGTGACGTAGGTCGCGCGCATGGCCGCGAGCAGGTTGCGGTGACCGATACGGTCGCCGGCCACGCCAAACATCGGAGCAATCAGCGTTCCCACATAAGTGAGTGCCGCAAACAGCGTGAGCAGCAGCACCGAGCCGGTCTCGACCAGCACATACCAGCCAAGAATAAGCGTCTCCATCTCGAATGCCCACGACGTGAGCAAATCGGCGGGCCACTGAAAACGATAGTTACGGACCCTGAAGGGCGCCAGCGCCGATGGCCGCGCGAAGTCGCTCAAGTTTTAATGCCGCGATTCATCGCGTTCCACCCTGCCCTGTTTCTTGTTGGGACAAGATTTACAGGCGCGGGACGATCAACGCCAGCGTCACCTTACCCTTCAACAATTGCTTGCAGGCTTGAACCCCGTTCCGGGCTGGTAAATGAGCGATTAACAAGTGACGGCGTGTCCGCGCCGGAAAACCGGCCCGAAATGGCTGATTTCTCAATCAAACATGGGCGAAAATGGCCTCACGATTAGCCGGCTTCCGGATCGCGAGCGAATATGCCGCGGTTTTGAGCTTCTTGGACGTTCCCCAGCTTAACAGTTTCTCCAATAACCCCCGGCATAGTCGGGCAAAATAAAGGGCGCGGCGACGCGATTTGAAAATATGTCAATTTCAACGGTTCCAGCATCTTTCGGGCGCGTGATTTCAGTCCGCGGCTCGCTTGCGCGGGTCGGCCTTCTGGCGGCGAGCCAGATGAGCCATACCGAGGTACGGGCCACGGTCGGCCGCTTCGTCAGCATCCGCTGCTCGAATTCCACCATCGTCGCGATGATCACGGAAGTATCCTGCGAAAATCTGCCGACCTCGGACATCTACATCGCCAGCGCCTCCGTAGATCTGCTCGGCGAAATTCTCGGCGGTCCGGTACGCCCCAAATTTCAACGCGGCGTCACGAACTATCCGACCATCGGCGATACCGTCGATCTCATCACCAATCAGGAGCTGCGAACGGTCTACGCGCCCACGGGATCGGATCAGATCAACGTCGGGACCCTGCAGCAGGACCAGTCCGTCATTGCCTATGTCGATGTCGAGGAAATGCTCAGCAAGCATTTCGCGGTGCTCGGCTCTACCGGCGTCGGCAAATCGAGCGGCGTATCGCTGCTGCTCAATGAAATTCTGCGGTCGCGGCCGAACCTGCGCATTTTCCTGCTCGACGTTCACAACGAATATGGCCGCTGCTTCGGCGACCGCTCCCTGGTCCTCAATCCGCGCAATCTGAAGCTGCCGTTCTGGCTGTTCAATTTCGAAGAGATCGTGGACGTGCTGTTCGCCGGCCGGCCCGGCGTGCCGGAGGAACTGGACATCCTCGCCGAAGTCATCCCGATGGCGAAGGGAATCTATACGCAGTACCAGAATGCCGACCGGGTCGGACTGAAGCGGATAGACCCCAAGAGCATCGGCTATACCGCGGACACGCCGGTCCCCTACCGTCTGGTCGATCTGATCTCGCTGATCGACGAACGCATGGGCAAGCTCGAGAACCGCTCGTCGCGCATCATCTACCACAAGCTGATCTCGCGCATCGAAACCGTGCGCAACGATCCGCGCTACGCCTTCATGTTCGACAACGCCAATGTCGGCGGCGACACCATGGCGGAAGTCATCAGCCATCTGTTCCGGCTGCCGGCCAACGGCAGGCCGATGACCATCATGCAGCTCGCGGGCTTCCCCGCCGAAGTCGTCGACTCCGTGGTGTCGGTGTTGTGCCGGATGGCGTTCGACTTCGGGCTGTGGAGCGACGGCGTCTCGCCGCTGCTGTTCGTCTGCGAGGAAGCGCATCGTTATGCCGCCGCCGACCGCAACATCGGTTTCGGGCCGACCCGCAAGGCGGTGTCGCGCATCGCCAAGGAAGGCCGCAAATATGGCGTGTATCTCGGTCTCGTGACGCAGCGGCCGGCGGAACTCGACGCCACCATCATTTCACAGTGCAATACCCTGTTCGCAATGCGTCTTGCCAACGACCGGGACCAAGCGCTGTTGCGCTCGGCGGTATCCGATGCCGCGGCAAACTTGCTGTCGTTCGTGCCCTCGCTCGGAACCCGCGAAGTGCTGGCATTCGGCGAAGGCGTGGCGCTACCGACCCGGCTGCGCTTCAAGGAAGTTCCTCCGCATCAACTGCCGCGCAGCGAAGCCGCGATTTCGACCGTGCCGTCGGTCGCCGCCGGCCACGACATGCACTTCGTCGGCGCCGTGCTGGAACGCTGGCGCGGAGCCACGTCGCATCGCGACGTGCCGAACGATCCCAGCATCAACGAACGGCCGGCCGCGCGCACGATCGAAGCCCCGATGCTGCAGCCGTCGATGGGTCTCGACCCCGACCGCTTCTCGCTCCTGAAGAAGCCACTGCGCTAGTCGTCCAAGCCCATCCGGCGCATCGCGATCTCGCCCCGGCGCGCTTTCCGTCGAAGTGGTCATCGACTATGATGGTGCGCGAGCGTATCACGCCGCTCAAACCGGACGATCTTCATGACGCAGCCTATTACCAAACGCTTTCAGCCGCCCGCGCTCGACAAACTGCCGGACGACATCCGCGACCGCATTCTCGCGGTGCAGGAAAAATCCGGCTTCGTTCCGAATGTGCTTCTGACGCTGGCGTATCGCCCGGACGAATTTCGTGCGTTCTTCGCCTATCACGACGCCTTGATGGACAGGGATAGCGGGCTGACCAAGGCGGAACGCGAAATGATCGTGGTCGCCACCTCCGGCGCCAACCAGTGCCATTACTGCGTCGTCGCGCATGGCGCGATCCTGCGCATCCGCGCCAAGAACCCGCAGATCGCCGACCAGATCGCCATCAACTACCGCAAGGCGGATATCACGCCGCGGCAGAAGGCGATGCTCGATTTCGCCATGAAGGTAAGCCGGACAGCGGAGGAAATATCCGAGCAGGATTTTGTCGAGGTTTCACGTCACGGTTTCAGCGACGACGACATCTGGGATATCGCCGCGATCTCGGCGTTCTTCGCACTGTCGAACCGGATGGCCAATGTCACCGGCATGCGTCCGAACGACGAATTTTACATGATGGGGCGTCTGCCGAAATAGAGGTTTTTTGCCCGGAGGTCGTCGCATTGCTTGACTGGTCAGAGATCGTTTTGAGACTGGGCGTCGCCACGCTGGCCGGCGGCGCCATCGGTCTCAATCGCGATTTACACGGCAAGCCGATTGGCCTCCGCACGCTTGGGCTGGTCGGTCTCGCCACGGCAACGGTCGTGGTGCTGGCCGACCCTTCCGGCCACGCCGCGACCATTTCCGACGCCGCCAGCCGCATCATTCAGGGAATCCTGACTGGTATCGGTTTTCTTGGCGCCGGCGTGATCATCCACCGGGAACACCATTCCTCGGTCCATGGACTGACCAGCGCGGCGTGTACCTGGCTGACGGCCTGCGTCGGCATCCTCTGCGGCGCCGGTTACTGGCGGATCGTTATCGTCGCCCTCGCGTTCACATTTGCGCTTCTGATTGCCGGAGGTCCGATCGAGCGATGGTTACACGGTGTGTTCGGCGGCAAGAAAAATCCGGTGGAGAAACCGGGAGCGCCGGTTTCGCGGGCAGACAAACCTCCGACCTAAGCCGTTCTCAGTCGTCCGAGGCCGGTCCGCACCACCCCGGCAGGTAGATGGCGTCCTTGCTCTTACCCAGAGCCAGCGCCTTCTCGATCGCTTTCTCGAAATCGGCTTCCACGCCCTTGCGCGACAACCGCCGCCGCAGGAAATCTGCCCACAGGAATTCGCTGAACGGCGTGGTGTCCTTCGCATAACCGCCGGCGCGCCGCAGTTCGCCGGCGAGACTGCGAAATGGGTCGTCTTTCAGGTCCGCGACCGTCTTGGGAATTTCCTTGAAATGACGGCGCTCGCCCTTGGCGTCGTAAGGATAAACCCATCTTTTGTTGTCGAGCACGCCCCAGAAGGCATCGCGGTCGACCATGGTGAGGTCGGCGATGACCGTCACCAGAATATCCTTCACGCCTTCGTCGTGGAGCGCCCGTGCAAGGTGATGGTGGTCGACGACGTAATAGCGTTTGTCCGGTCCCAGCACGACGGGGATCATGTGTTTGCCCAGCGATTCGGCCTGCTTTTTCTTCGACTTGCGGTCTCGCCAGCGCTTGCGCTTTTCCTTGACCTCTCGCATTCCGACGGTCATTTGCGTGGGACGTAGCGATAAAATGGGAATCGGCTGAAGAATGGGTTCGCGGGTATTGGCCATAATCGATGCTCCGAATGCGGCTACAAAAACCTCTCTGAACTCTGATGATTATGGCATGATCGTACCAGCAGTAAACCGTCCATTGCCTCGCTAAAAAGATCCGGACATGGCCAATAGTCAAAACGAGCGGACTTCGAAGATACGAATCGTTCGTTTCGGAGGCCGCGAAGTCATCACCGAGGGCCTTTATCTCAATTTCTGGGCGGATATCAGCCATCGCTGCATGACGGCATCGTGGCCCGCTTTCATTGGCGGGGCCGCGGTGGTCTTTGTCGCCTTCAACGCGATATTTGCATGCTTCTACTGGATCGGACATCAGCCCATCTCGAATGTGCCGGGCGGCACTTATATCGACTACCTCTATTTCAGCATCGAGACGCTTTCGACCGCCGGCTATGGCGATATGCACCCGCAAACCCACTACGGACATTTCATCGCCACCGTGGAATTGTTCACGGGCATTTTTTCGATGTCGTTGATGACGGGATTGATCTTTGCGCGCTTCTCGCGGCCGAACGCGCGGTTGCTGTTTGTCGATAACCCGGTGATCTCGATCCACGAGGGCAAGCCGACCCTCATGGTTCGCTTCGCCAACGAGCGGCACAATATCATAAGCAATGCCACCGCCCGGTTGTGGCTGTTCAAAAATGTGAAGAGTATGGAGGGCCAGTCGCTCCGGCGGTTCTACGAACTGGCGCTGGCAAGGAACGAAAGCCCGGCACTCGCGCTGAGCTGGACCCTGTTCCACACGATTGACGAGGAGAGCCCGCTTTACGGGCTTAGCGCGGAGGACTTTGGCACATCAAACGTCACTCTTGTGGTGGTGGTCTCGGGATACGATGTCGTTGCAGCGCAAACGGTCCATGCCCGAAAATCCTGGGATCATCCTGACATCCGGCATGGTCATCGGTACGCCGATATCATCGGCACGTCCGAAGACGGCCGCGTCAGGATCGACTATGGCCGGTTCCATGACACCTATCAGGAATAGATTATCGCATCCGTGCCATGCGGACTTGATTTGTGGGACACACCCTCGAAGTGATACAAGACAAGATCGAATGTCGCGGATCAGCCAGCGATGAAAAGCCAGCGGCCAATTATGACGGACGACGAGCACCGCGTGCTCAAGTTTCGGCCGCGCACCATGGCGCAGCCTCCAGGCCGGCAAAATGAACAGAACGAGGCCAGGCAGGAACCCAACGACCTCTCGCGCTATGAGCGGGTCCGCGACGAGCCGGACGACTTTCGCCATCGCATGCTGGCGAATCTGGCAGCCTTTGCCTTCACCGTGGCGCTGATCGCCATCGGCATCTGGCTTGCCATGAGCATCGCCGATCTGCGCAAGACCCAGGATTGCGTGTTGATGGGCCGGCGGGATTGCGCGCATATCTCATCGCCGCGAACCTAGTATTTTCGGAGTTTGACCCGGAATCGGGCGAAATGGGCGTCTTCCGCCGCCATTGAACTCAGGGCGGCGCTCCGATATACGGGCACTCGAAACCGTATGGGGGACGGGGGCGTTCCGGGACACTGCGCTCTCCTCTCGCGCCATCCCGCCATTTATCCTCAATATATCAAAGGCTTAATGATGTCTTCTACATTCGACAAGATCGCCGACATTATCGCCGAGACCTGCGACATTCCGCGGGACACGATAACGCCCGACAGCCACGCGATCGACGATTTGGGGATCGACAGTCTGGACTTTCTGGATATCGCGTTTGCGATCGACAAGGCGTTCGGCATCAAGCTGCCGCTGGAGAAGTGGACCCAGGAGGTCAACGACGGCAAGGCCACGACCGAACAGTACTTCGTCCTGAAAAACCTCAGCGAGCGTATCGACGAACTGGTCGCCGCCAAGGGCGCGCCAACGCCCGACCATGCAACTTGAATATTTCCACCTGATCGACCGTATCGTCGACCTCAACATCGGCGAGAAGACCATCACGGTCGAAGCGCAGGTTCCCCAGCACAACACCATCTTCGAGGGCCACTTCCCGGGCTACCCGCTGCTGCCCGGCGTGCTGCTGATCGAATCGATGGCGCAGACCTCCGGTTGGCTGCTGATCGCGCTGATGAAGTTCGAACGCATGCCGTTTCTGGCCATGGTCAAGGAAGCCAAGATGCGGAGCTTCGTCACGCCCGGCGAACTGCTGAAGGTCGACGCCAGCGTGGTTCATGAAGGGTCCGGCTTTACCATCACCGAAGCCAGGATCAGCGTGGGCGGCAAGCCGAGGTGCAACGCCACGCTGACGTTCCGCCACATTCCCTTTCCCCACCCAGATCTGCGCGTTCACATGGACGCGACGGCCAAGCGCATTGGCTTTCCCGAAGAGGCGATGCCGCATGGCTGAGCCGAAATCATCGAACTCGCCTCCGGTCGAAGTCTGGATCACCGGCATCGGTATCGCAACCTCGCTCGGCGAAGGGCTCGACGCGCACTGGGATGCCCTCAACGCGCAACGCATCAATGTGGATGAACAACGTTTCGCGCCTTACGTCGTCCATCCCTGGGCGCCCATCAAGCTTGACGCGCAGATCCCCAAAAAGGGCGATCAGCGCCAGATGGAGGCCTGGCAGCGCATCGGTACCTATGCGGCGGGACTGGCGCTGGATTCGGCTGGAGTCAAAGGCAATCAGGAAATCCTCGGACGGATGGACATGATCATCGCCGCCGGCGGCGGTGAGCGCGATGTGCCGGTCGATTTGGCCATTCTCAATGGCTATGTAAAAGGCAATTGCTCGCCTGTGTTTCTCAACGAACGGTTGATGAACGATTTGCGGCCGACGCTGTTCCTGGCCCAGCTTTCGAATCTGCTCGCCGGCAATATCGCCATTGTCCACGGCGTGTCGGGATCGTCGCGGACCTTCATGGGCGAGGAAGCCGCGAGCATCGACGCGGCCCGAATCGCGCTGGCGCGCATCGCCTCGGGTCAAAGCGACATCGCGCTGATCGGCGCGGCGCACAACGGCGAGCGCTCGGATCTGCTGATCCTCTACGAATTCGGCGACTTCAATCTGAAGGAAAAATTCGCTCCGGTTTGGGCGCGCGGCAAAAACGGGGGCTTTGCCCTCGGCTCGGCCGGCGCCTTTCTCGTCATCGAATCAAGGGCCCACGCGGAAGCGCGTGGCGCCAAACCCTATGCGCGGCTAACCAACGTGGTTTCCGATCGGGCGCAACGCAAACAACCCGGAGAGGTTACGAAATCCCTGGAAGGACTCTGGTCGAAGCTTGGCATCCTCAACGATAACGGCGGCCTCATCACCGGCGCGACCGGTGTGGAAGCCGTTACCTCGGAAGAAAGAACGTTCCTGAGCCAGCATCCCGGCTATGCGGTGCGCGCCACGGGGACGATGTTCGGCCACACCTTGGAAACACAATTTCCGCTGGGCCTCGCGCTCGCAGCGCTTTCGATCTCGCGAGCGAAGCTGTTTCCGCCCAATGACCCGACCGGGCTGGAGCTTGAAATGTCTGCGGCTCCGACCCAGATTGTTGTCGTCGGGGCCGGCCACTGGCGGGGCGAAGGCATGGCCCTGGTCGAGGTAATTAAATAAACACGGCGCGGGATCGACGGGGAATTTTATGACAGCTTCACGCGACAAATTCGGCAGGCCAGTCGTCGTCGTCACCGGCATGGGCATCGTGACGTCGCTTGGCGCTGGCAAGGCCGATAACTGGGCCAAACTCACCGCAGGCGAATCCGGAATCCGGACCATCTCGCGTTTCCCGATCGACGGCCTGAAGACCACGATGGCAGGAACCATCGATTTCGTGACGGTCGAGCCCTCGTCGTCGACCGCTCTTACCGAGAAACTGGCCGATATGGCCACCGAAGAAGCCGTCGCGCAGTCCGGCATCGGCAGCAAGGGCGATTTTCCGGGTCCGCTGTTCCTTGCGGTGGCGCCCGTCGAGGTCGAGTGGCCGCAACGCATTGAAGTGGGACGCGCGGTCGGGAAAACCGAGATCACCATTGACGACGTTTTGCGCATCAGCGGTGGCGGCAGGTTCGCAGAATATCATCATCGTTTCATGTTCGGCTCGGTCTCGGGTCATCTGGCCGAGACATTCGGCACCAAGGGTTCGCCGATTTCACTTTCAACCGCCTGCGCGTCCGGTGCGACCGCGATCCAGCTCGGCGTCGAGGCTATCCGGCGCGGCGAAGCCGACGCGGCGCTTTGCGTTGCGACCGACGGCTCGGTCAACCTGGAAGCCCTGGTCCGGTTTTCCCTGCTGTCGGCGCTGTCAACCCAGAACGATACGCCTCAGGCCGCATCAAAACCATTCTCCAAAAATCGCGACGGTTTCGTGATGGCGGAAGGCGCCGGCGCGCTTGTGCTGGAAAGCTACGATGCCGCAGTGGCGCGCGGCGCGCAGATTCTCGGGATCGTTGCCGGCTGTGGAGAATTGACCGATTCGTTTCATCGCACCCGCTCGAGCCCGGACGGCAAGCCGATCATCGGCTGCGTGCGCAATGTCCTCGCCGACGCCGGCATGACGCCGGAGCAAATCGACTACATCAATGCGCACGGTACGGCGACGCCGGAAAACGACAAGATGGAATATTTGAGCATTTCCGCGGTGTTTGGCGACCGGACGTCAAAAATTCCGGTCTCGTCCAACAAATCGATGGTCGGGCATACCATTTCGGCGGCCGGAGCGGTCGAGGCGATTTTTTCCCTGCTGACCCTCGAGCATCAGCGGATTCCGCCGACCATCAACTATGAAATGCCCGACCCTGCGATCCTGTTCGACGTCGTTCCCAACAAGGCCCGCGATGCACGCGTGACCGCGGTGATGTCCAACTCGTTCGGTTTCGGCGGCCAGAACGCATCGCTGGTTCTCACTCGTGAACCGATTTAACACGCGCAACGTTTTGCTCTGATGCGCCGCCTTCTGCTCCGCATCAAGGCTGGCCTTCGCGACGCCACAAAACCGCTCGGCGATGCCGCGGTTGGCGCGTTGACCACCGGCTTGCTGCGCACAACGCGCTATTTCGATCCCATCAAGACTGCGAACCTGTTCGGCCGCGTTTCGCGTTTTATTGGCCGGAGATTGCGGGAGGACAAGATCGGCCGCGCCAATCTCACCGCGGCCTTTCCGGAAAAATCGCCGGAAGAGATCGAAACCATCCTCGCCGGCGTATGGGACAATCTCGGCCGCGTCGGCGCAGAATTCGCCCACCTCGATCACATCTGGGAGCACGATCCCGCCCATCCCGAGGACAGCCGCATCGAGATCGAGCCGCGCACCCACGAACTGTTCGCGCAACTGCGGCTCGACGGCAAACCGGCGCTGATTTTTGCCAGTCATCTCGGCAACTGGGAACTGCCGGCATTGGCCGCGGTCGCGCATGGGTTAGATGCCGCGATCCTGTATCGCCGCCCCAACATCGCGTCCGCCGACCGCGCGGTCGAGAAGTTGCGCTCAGTCAACATGGGGACGCTGATTCCGGCGGGCCGCGACGCGCCGTTGAAGCTCGCAGAAGCGCTTCAGAGGGGCCAGCACGTCGCGATGCTGGTCGATCAATACCTCGCCAACGGCGTCGACGTGACATTCTTCGGACGCAAGACCAAGGCCAATCCGATGATGGCCCGGCTGCTGCGGCAGGTCGAATGTCCGATCCACGGCGTGCGAATCATCCGGCTCCCCGGCCACCGCTTCCGCGCCGAGCTCTCGGAAGAAATAAAGCCGGTACGCGACGCCTCCGGACAAATCGACATTCAGGGGACAATGCAGGCGATCACGTCGGTGGTCGAAGGCTGGATTCGCGAATATCCCGATCAGTGGCTTTGGCTGCATCGCCGCTGGCGCTAGCTGCCTACGTCATGGTGAGGAGCGCGGCTTCGCGCGTCTCGAACCATGAGGTCCAGAGCATGTTGCCATCCTTCGAGACGGCGCTGCGCGCCTCCTCAGGATGACGGCTATCGCCCGGTTTTCACCTTGGTCCACAGCCGGTTGATGATGCGCTGCGTTGCCGGGTCGCGCGCGGTGATCACGAACAGCTTCTTGAGCGTTTCCTGATCAGGGTAGATGTTTTTGTCATTGAGAATCTTCGGGTCGACCAGTTTCTGGCTTGCAAGATTACCGTTGGCATAGGACAGAAAATCCGAATTTCTGGCAGCGACCTCGGGCCGGTACAGATAGTTGATCAGCTCATAGGCCTCGGCGAGGTTTTTCGCATCCGCCGGGATCGCCAGATTGTCGAAGAACATCTGGGCGCCTTCCTTCGGGATGGCGTAACCGATCTCGATATCGTTTTTTGCCTCGGCGGCACGGCTTCGCGCCTGCATGATGTCGCCGGACCACCCCACCACGAAGCAGATCTCGCCGGTCGCCAGTGCGCTCAGATATTCGGATGAGTGAAACTTGCGGACGTACGGCCTGATTTTCATCACGAGGTCGGCCGCCTTTTCGAGATCGGCCGGTGTGGTCGAATTCGGATCGAGGCCGAGATAGCTCAATGCTGCGGGGAAAATGTCATCGGCGGAATCCAGCATGTGAATGCCGCACTCCCTGAATTTTGCCAGATTCTCCGGCTTGAAGACGACGTCCCAGCTGTCGATTCTGGCATCGGGCCCGAGAATTTTCTGCACGGCTTTCACATTGTAGCCGATGCCGGTGGTGCCCCACATGTAGTTGGCGCCATAGCTGTTGTCGTGGTCGTAGATGGCAAGGCGTTGGGTTACCTCCGGCCAGGCGTTGGCGAGATTAGGCAGTTTCGACTTGTCGAGTTTCTGGAAAATATTGGCCGAGACCTGGCGCTGCAGAAAATATGCAGTGGGGACGACGACGTCGTAACCCGATTTGCCCGCCAGCAGCCGTGTCTCCAGCGTCTCATTGGCGTCGAAGGTATCGTAGACGACCTTGATGCCGGTTTCTTTTGTGAAATCCTCAAGGACGCCAGGCGCCATGTAGTTCGACCAGTTATAGAAATTGACCACCCGCTCCTGCGCCTGCGCGGGGGATGCCGGCGCACCGAGGACGGCGGCGATCAAAGTCACAAAGCAGGTCGCGTGAATCCTGAAACGCATCACAAAAACTCCGCTTATCGGCGATGCACCGCGTCCGACAGCCGCTCCAGCGCGGTGTCGAGGGTCGCGTCCTTCTTGGCGAAACAGAACCGGACCACCGAGGTTACAGCATCTTCCTCGTAAAACGCCGACACCGGGATGGCCGCGACCTTGTAATCGGTCACGATGCGCTTGCAGAACGCCT
Source organism: uncultured Alphaproteobacteria bacterium (assembly GCA_963784755.1). Classification (GTDB taxonomy): domain Bacteria; phylum Pseudomonadota; class Alphaproteobacteria; order Rhizobiales; family Xanthobacteraceae; genus Bradyrhizobium. The sequence goes on from CAWASS010000001.1 coordinate 263,489, forward strand.
CGTCGGTTTCGTTGAGGCCGAGCGGCGACAGATCGACCGTGAGAAAGTAAGTACCCTGCGACTTCAGAACCGGGAAGCCGATGCGTTCCAACCCCTCGGTCAGGCGATCCCGGCTTCGCGCCAGCTCCTTGCGCATGTCGAAAAAATACTCGGTCGGTTTGCCAAGGCCGTAGGCAACCGCGGCCTGGAGATTCGGCGCGGTGGTAAAGGTTAGGAACTGATGCACCTTCGCAGCCACGCGCAGCAATGGCGGTGCGGCGCAAACAAAACCGATCTTCCAGCCCGTCAGCGAAAAAATCTTGCCCGCAGAACCGACCTTGATGGTCCGATCTCGCATGCCCGGAATGGTGATCAGCGGAATGTGTTCGCGGCCGTCGAAGATCACGTGCTCCCAGACTTCGTCGCAGATCGCGATCGAATCGAATTCCTGGCAGAGCCGCGCCAGCAATTCGAGGTTTTCACGGGGATAAACGACGGCGGCGGGATTGAGCGGATTGTTGAACAGGACGGCCTTGGTCTTGTGACTGAAAACGCGCCGCAACATCTCTTCCGTCAACCGCCAATGTGGCGGCTCGAGCCGCACCAGACGCGGAATGCCGCCGGCCTGGCGTATGATCGGCAAATAGGAATCATACACCGGCTGGAACACGATGACTTCATCGCCCGGCTCGACCACGGCGAGAATGGCCGATGTCAGCGCCTCCGTGCCGCCCGACGTCACCATCACCTCGGTCATGGGATCGAGCGTGAGACCATGCCAGCGCCTGTAGTGGGCGGCGATTGCCTGACGCAGTTCGGGAATGCCCATCATCGATGGATACTGGTTGTAGCCATCCATCACCGCGTCGGCGGCCGCTCGCCGGATATCTTCGGGACCGGGATCGTCGGGAAATCCCTGACCGAGGTTGATGGCATTTTTGTCGCGCGCCAATTGCGACATCGCCTCGAAAATGGTGACGGGAAGATCCGCGAAAACCTTGTTCATGGACGTCATGGACCGGTCAGCCGGTCCTGGTCGGCAGGCCCGCCGCCTTCCACGCCAGCATCCCGCCGGCGAGGTGCTTGTCGTAGGCGAGGCCGTCAGCCTGCGCGGCCAACGATGCGGTCACCGACCTCTTGCCGGAGCGGCAGGCGAAAACAACCTGTTTGCCTTGGGGGTCCGGGATGTCTTGCGGGTCAAAACCGGAAAGCGGAACGACAACCGCATCGGGATAGGCCTCGACCGCCACTTCGTTCGGCTCGCGGACATCGACCAGAAGATAGCGTCCCTCGGCAATTCCCCTGGACACGTCTGCCGGCGTCAAATCGTGAACGCTATGACCCTGACTCACCGCCAAACCCTCCCGCTCACCCAATCGAGCGCATTTCGACATTTATTGCTCGTCGAACGCCAAACTCGCCTCTCGCGCGGCGAAAATCAAGCGCCGGCGAACGTTTAATACGCGCCCTTAAACGGTGACCTGCATTCCAACCTCGACCACCCGCCCGGTCGGAATCTGGAAATAGTCGGTTGCGTCGTTGGCGGTGCGGCTGAGCGCTATAAAGAGATGATCCTGCCAGCTCGGCATGCCCGAATGCGCGGCCGGCTTCAGCGCGCGCCGCGACAGGAAGAACGAGGTCGACATGATGTCGAATTGCCAACCGAGCTTGCGCGCGATCGCCAGCGCCTTCGGGACATTGGGCGATTCCATAAATCCGAAGCGCAGAGTCACCTTGGAGAAGGTCGCGCTGATCTCTTCCAGCCGCACCCGCTCAGTCGGATCGATCCGCGGCGTCGGCGCGGTCTCGATGGTGAGAATGACGTTCTTCTCGTGCAATACCTTGTAGTGCTTCAGGCTGTGCATCAGTGCCGTCGGCGCGCTGGTGGGATCGCTGGTCAGAAATACGGCGGTGCCGGACACCCGTTGCGGCGGCCGTTTTTCCAGCATGGCGACGAGATCGGCCAGCGGAAACTCCAGCTTGCGCGACTTCTCGAACAATAGCTTGCTGCCGCGGCGCCAAGTGTACATCAGCAGCATCACCACGGCGCCCAGCGCCAGCGGCACCCAGCCGCCCTCGAACACCTTGAGCAGGTTTGCCGCGAGAAAGATGAGATCGAGAAACAGGAAGGGCGCAATGAGGACGGCGGCTGCGAGCGGCGACCATCTCCAGACCCGCCAGATCACGACAAAGCCCATCATCGCCGTGACCACCATGGTCCCGGTCACCGCAATGCCGTAGGCGGACGCCAACGCGCTCGACGAACGGAACAACACAATCAACAGAACGACACCGATCGCGAGGAGCATATTGACTCGCGGAATGTATATCTGGCCGGAATGGGATTCCGAGGTGTGACGGATTTCGAGCCGTGGCATCAGCCCCAGTTGAATCGCCTGGCGGGTCAGTGAATAGGCACCGGTAATCACCGCCTGGCTCGCAATCACGGCAGCGACGATCGCCAACACTACCATTGGAAACAGCGCCCAATCGGGAAACATCAGGAAGAATGGATTTTCGAGCGTCGCAGGATTCCCTAAAACGAGCGCGCCCTGCCCGAGATAGTTGACCGCAAGCGATGGTAACACAATAGCAAGCCACGCGGTCTGAATCGGCCGTTTGCCGAAATGGCCCAGATCGGCGTACAGCGCCTCCGCCCCGGTCACCGCGAGGAATATCGCGCCGAGCGTGATAAACCCGACGATGCCATGATGGATCATGAACGAGATGGCATAAAGCGGATTCAATGCTAACAGCACTTCAGGATGGCGTGCGATCTGCGGCAACGCCGCGATCGCGATGACGGCAAACCAGACACACATTGTTGGTCCGAAAAAAGCGGCAACGCGCGCTGTGCCGCGCGACTGCACCGCGAACAGCACAAGCAGTATGATTACCGTAAGCGGCACGACATAAGGATCGAGCGATACCGTGACGAGCTTGATGCCTTCGATGGCGGAGAGCACGGATACCGCCGGCGTGATCACCGCGTCGCCATAGAAGAGAGCACCGCCAATAATCCCGAAAAGAACGATCGTGCCGCCGCCGGAAGTGACCGCGCGCTGCGCCAGCGCCATCAGCGCCAGCGTTCCACCCTCGCCATTATTGTCTGCGCGCAGCAGGATCACGACGTATTTGAGGGTCACGACGACAATGAGCGCCCACAGGATCAGCGAAAGGACCCCGAGCACCGCCAGCGCATTGACGCCTCCTGCAGACCCGCTGGCGGCGATCACCGCTTCACGCAACGCGTAAAGCGGGCTGGTGCCGATGTCGCCATAGACGACCCCGATACTGCCCACCATCAGCGCCTTGAAGCCGGCGGTGGAATGCGCATCGCCATGTCCATTGGCCGCCGGCGTTTCCGCGGCGGGGACTGCAATCTCACTGGTCATCTAAGGTGGCGCCTCAAAATGCTTCGTTGCACTGCACAACGGTGAAGCGACGGCGTTATAGTCCCGTCCCTCGGCCATGCACAAGCTGATTTTGGGGCTCGGAGCCGCAAATACGCACCGAATTTCAGATCGTGACCTGAGTGCCCACCTCGACCACCCGCCCGGTCGGAATCTGGAAATAATCGGTCGCGTCATTGGCCGAACGGCTGAGCGCGATGAACAGATGATCCTGCCATTGCGGCATGCCCGATTGCGCCGAAGGTTTCAGCGAGCGCCGCGAAACGAAAAACAACGTCGCCATGATGTCGAACTGCCAGCCTAGCTTGCGGGCGATCACCAGCGCCTTGGGGACATTGGGCGATTCCATGAAGCCGAAGCGCAGCCGCACCGTCGAGAATTTGTCGCTGATGTTTTCCATGCGAACCCGCTCGGCCGGATCGACGCGCGGCGTCTGCGCGGTCTCGATCGTCAGAATCACGTTGTGCTCGTGAAGCACCTTGTTGTGCTTGAGGTTATGCAAGAGCGCGGTCGGTACGAAACTCGGGTCGCTGGTAAGAAATACCGCGGTGCCCTTGACGACGTGCGGCGGGCGTTTCTCCAGGCTCTTGATCAGGTCTTTGAGCGGCACCTCGGTGCGTCGTGTTTTGCTGGTCAGGATCGCCGCACCCCGGCGCCAGGTCCAGATCATGATCGCCATGGCGAGGCCGAACAGCAGCGGGACCCAGGCGCCTTCGAACAGTTTTAAAAGATTGGCGCTGAAGAAGGTCATGTCGACCACGACAAACGGCAGGATGACAGCCGCTGCCGCCGCTGCCTTCCAGTTCCACAACTTCCAGATCACGACAAAGCCCATGATGCCGTCGGCGACCATGGTGGTGGAGACGGCGATGCCGTAAGCCGAGGCGAGCCCGCTCGAGGTGCGGAACAGCAGCACTAGCAGCAGTACCCCGATCAGCAACAGCGTATTGACGCGCGGCAGATAGATTTGCCCGGCATGGGATTCCGACGTGAAGCGGACCTCAAAGCGCGGCAAGAGGCCGAGCTGCACGGCCTGACGGACCAGCGAAAAGGCCCCGGTAATCACCGCCTGACTGGCGATCACGGTCGCCGCCGTAGCCAGCACGATCAGCGGCAGCAGCATGGATTCGGGAACCATCCGATAGAACGAATTCTCGATTGCCGCAGGATTGGAAAGCACCAGCGCACCCTGGCCGAAATAATTGATCAGCAGCGCCGGCAACACCAGAAGGAACCAGGCCGACTGGATTGGCTTGCGTCCGAAATGACCGAGATCGGCATACAGTGCTTCACCGCCGGTCACCGCGAGAAATACCGCACCCAATGTAACGAGACCGATCGTGCCGTGGGAAAGCAGAAACTGAATTCCGTACCAGGGATTGATCGCTGCGAGGACGGAAGGGTCGTCGCTGATGTGGACAAGTCCCATCACGGCAAGGACGCTGAACCATATAACCATCACCGGCCCGAACGCCGTCGCGATCCAGGCGGTGCCGCTGCTCTGCACCGAGAACAGCACGACCAGAATGAACACGGTCAGCGGCACCACATAGTGCTCAAGCGCGGGTGCTGCGAGCTTGAGGCCCTCGACCGCGGAGAGCACCGAAATCGCCGGCGTGATCATGGAATCGCCGATGAACATCGAGGCCCCGATCACACCCAATGCAAGCAGCGGCCAGCTTCGGCGTCCGAGCGCGCGTTGCCCCAGCGCCATCAGCGAAAGCGTTCCGCCCTCGCCATTATTGTCCGCGCGCAACAGCAGCAGCACGTATTTGGCGGTTACGACGATAAAAAGCGCCCACAGGATCAACGACAGCACGCCGAGCACGATCACCCGGGTGACCGGATCATGTCCCGCGGCCCCCGCAACAGCCTCGCGAAATGCATACAGCGGCGACGTTCCGATGTCCCCGAACACCACTCCGATGCTTCCGAGCGTGAGCGCCCAAAAACCGGTTGTTACCGGGGCCTCGGCGGGGGCTTCGGTTGATGTGTCGCTGATGGCCATGATGCCTAGAGAACGCTCTGTCGGTGGTTTCGATCCGGGCTATCGACGCTTCGGGAGGGCCTGTCAACCGATCAACTATAGCACTCGCGGACACGCTGACCTGCTTCGGAAGCCAGCCGCCCGAAGGGAATCGAGAGGTAAAATGGTAAGATTAAACCGATTATGGCTTCAAATTAGGCGGCAACGGCGGGTCTTCCCGCATCAAGGTGATCGTCACCCGCCGGTTCGCCGCCAACGACGGGTCGTCGGGAAAAAGCGGCAAGGTATCGGCCTTGCCGGACACCGCAAAGACGTGGCTGGACGGCAGGCCTTCCCGCTCCAGAATCTGACGCACCACGTTGGCGCGGTCGGCCGACAGATCGAAGGCATCGTAATTGCTGCGCGATGGTACGAAGCCGGCCGCGGTGTGGCCGATGATCGAGACCCGCAGTGGCGTTGCCTTGAGCGGCGCGGCAAGCTTTTGAATCAGCAACCGCGTGCGATCGTAGGGTACCTTGGAGCCGTCGGCGAACATCGAACGGCCGTCCTGATCGACAATCTCGAGGTTGAGGCCCTGATTGGTTTCCTCGAACATGATGTGCTTGGAGACTTCGGTCAACTCCGGCATATCCTGCAGCGCCTGGCGCAACGACGCAGACGCAAGCGCAAATTCGCGGTCGGTTTTCAGACGGGCACCGACGGTGCGGCTGCGCTCCAGTTCATCGGGAGTCGGCGTGTTGGACGCCTCCTCCGGCGGAATATGCGCGGTGTTTTTCAGCTTCGGGCGGGTCGGCAAGCCGTCGGATTCAATGATGCCGGAATAGCGCGCTTCGGTCTGGACGCCGAATGCTTCTCGCATCGAGCCGGCGACGATTTTCAATTTCTGCTGGTCCTGGTTTGAAAACGCGACGAGCATCACAAAGAAGCTCATCATCAGGCCCATCAGGTCGGCGAAGGTCACGAACCAGCCGTGCCCCCCGCCATGCGCATCGCCGCGTTTCTTCTTGGCCATTGGTTCGTTCCCGGATCGCCGTCAGCCGCTTCAGGCCGGAACCGGCTCGCCTTCCTCGTGGCGATGTTTTTCCGGCAGGTAGGCCAGCAGCATTTCCCGTACCAGCGTCGGGCTCTTGGAATCCCGGATCATCAAAATGCCGTCGATGATCAGCGTGCGGTTGGTTTCCTCGTCGAGCAGCTTGCCATGAAGCTTGTCGGCGATCGGCAGGCAGAACAGGTTCGCAACCAGCGCGCCATACAGCGTCGCCAGCAACGCCGTCGCCATGAATGGACCGAGCTTGGATGGATCGGTCATGTTGGCGAACATCTGCACCATGCCAATCAAGGTACCGATCATGCCGAACGCCGGCGCGCAGTCGCCGATGGCGCGGTAGATCTTTCCACCTTCGTCGAGATGCATGAGAAAATTGTCGCGGTCGCGTTCCATATTGTCGCGGATGAATTCGAGATCGTAACCGTCGGCCACGTACCTGATGCCTTTGGCGAGAAACGGTTCGTCGGTTTCGACCTTCTCGAGGCCGACCGGTCCCTGCTTGCGTGCGATTTCCGCGATGCGGGCCAATTCGTCGACGAGATCGCGTGCCGACAGCCGGCTCATGGTGAAAGCGAATTTGGCGCCGAGCGGAAGGCCGTGCAGGATCGCGCTGAGCGGAAAGCGGATCATGGTGGCGGCGATCGAGCCGCCGAAGATGATGATCATCGCATGTTCGGAAATGAACATGTGCAGATCGCCGCCCATGAGCACCATCACCGTCACGACAAGAATGCCGGACACGAGCCCAACGCCCGTCATGATATCCATGGGAAACTCCGACGCAACCGCGAACACCGGCCGCGCTGCACGGCTGGGCGGCCCGTTCTGAGCCGCGCTTTGACCCTACGTCCCCGCCATTAAAGACCCGTAAAGGTTAAGCGGCCGCACGGCAGAAGACGGCATGAAACGCGGTTTTCTTTGATTTCAGCCGCACCGGGCTTGTTTCATGCGCCAACAAAAAGTTGGTTGGAGCGCATTCTCAATACTCTGCTAACCATACCGGCGCACCCGGCCCGCTACAGCAACCCGCCGCGGGCCGCCAATCCGTCAGGACTGGTCGAGCCGGTCAGTTCGAGGCTGAGTGATCGCAAGCGCTTGCGGGCGCCATCATCATAGGCCTGCGGATTGGCCTGCGCCTCTCGCATGCCGTTGAAGAACAATCCACTTTTTCCCGCTACGTCGTCACCGGCGGCGAGATGCAGGATCGCGTCGCCGCCCTGCTCCACGGTTGAGATCGGAGTAATGCCGCCTTCGCGCACCATTGTCGTGTTCATGTAGGTGGCCGGGTGCAGCGAATTGACTGTCACGCCCGATCCCAGGAGTTCGCGCGCCAGATCGATGGTAAACATAATTTGCGCGAGTTTGCTTTGCGCGTAGGCGCGCGAGCCGGAATAGCCCTTGGTCAGCATCACATCGTCGAAATCGATCGGGTGCTGGCCGAGCGAGGCGACATTGACGATACGGGATGGCGCGCACGTCTTCAGCAACGGGAGCAGCAGGTGCGCGAGCAGGAAACCCGAAAGATAATTCACCGCGAACCGCAACTCGTAACCGTCCGCGCTCTCCCGGCGCTCGGCGCCCTGCGTTCGCGACCCTACCCCGGCATTGCTGATGAAGACGTTGAGCCGTTTGTGATCGGCCAATACCGCGTCGGCGAGCTGCCGTGCGCCGGCCAGCGCTGACAGATCCGCCTGATAGAAGACGGCCTCGCCGCGCCCTGCCCGCCGGATTTCGTCGGCAAGCGCTTTGGCGCGATCGCGGTCGCGGCCGTGGATCAGTACCTTCGCTCCACTAGCTGCAAGCCTGGCGGCGACATAGCGGCCGACACCGTCGGTCGATCCCGTGACCAGAACCGTTTTGCCGTCCATTTGCATGTTGCGCTTCCGCCTCACTGCGCCTGCGCGCCGATGCCTGCAGCCCTGATGATCGGCCACCATTTGTCGATCTCGGCTTTCTGGAACGCGGCCAGCCCTTCAGGGGTTTGCTGCGCGCGCGGAGCGACATCGAGCCCAAAATCCACAAACCGTTTTTGCACGGCAGGGTCGGCAAGCGCTTCGACAGTCGCGGCGTTAAGCCTGGCGATGATGTCCTTCGGCGTCCCCTTCGGCGCCCAGAAGCCGAACCATCCCGACATATAAAGTCCGGGCACGCCGGTCTCGTCGGCGGTCGGAATGTCCGGCATCGAGGCCGAGCGTTGCGGCGACAGGTTCGCCAGCGCCTTGATCTTGCCGCCGCGGATTTGCGGCAGCGCTACAGCGCCTTGCACGACGAGCAGGTCCACCGTGCCGGAGATGAGATCGGTCATGGCCGGGCCGGCGCCACGATAGGGAATGAACTGCACTTTTTGCTTGGTAAGATTCTCGAACAGCACGCCGCTGACGTTCGCCGCTGCGTTCTGGTTGACGAAATTGATCTTGCCCGGGTTCGCCTTCATCCACGTCACGAGTTCGGCCAGGTTTTGGGCCGGCAGGTCATTCTTGGCAACCATAAGCTGGGGATTGTTGGAGATCAGGCCGATCGGCTCAAAGTCCTTTTCGAGATCGTAATCGAGCTTGTAGATGATGCTGCCGACATGGGTGTCCCATTGGCCGATGTCGAAGGTGTAACCGTCAGGCGCTGCACGCGCCACGCGCCCGACCCCGATGCTGCCGCCGGCGCCGCCGACGTTTTCGATCACGATCGGCTGGCCGAGCGGCGCGCGCATGCGCTCCGCCATGATACGGGCGGCAGCGTCGGTCGATCCGCCCGGCGGAAACGGGACCACCAGCGTAATGGGGCGCAACGGATAGGTCTGGGCTTGCGCGCTTGCGATGCCGGCAACAATTGTCAGCGCCAGCGCGCCAAAAAGCTTTCTCATGACTCCCCCGGTTGTCAGTGAATTTCAGCCGAACGCGCCAGCGCTTCCTTCAGCTTTTCCAGTGAGAACGATTTGCTGCGCGCGATTTCAAGAATCGGCGTTTCGCGGCGGCCGCAGAGTTCGGCGGCGTCGGGCAGCTTCGCGGCAACATCGAGCGGAATGACAATGGCGCCATGCCGGTCCGCATGAATGAGATCGCCGGAACGGACCGTCATGCCCGCCACGCGAACTTCACCACCGAAATTTTCGGCGTGGACCCAGGCGTGAGACGGGCCGATCGAGCCGGCAAGGGCCTGGAAACCCGGCGCCCATTGCGGGATGTCGCGAATCGATCCGTCGGTGACGACGCCGAGACAGCCCAGCGCCTTGTGCACGTTACTTTGAACTTCGCCCCAGAATGCGCCGTAGCCCACGTCGGGACCGTCGATATCCTGGATCACGCTGATGCGCGGACCATGGCTGGTGCCGACATATTCGTAATAGGCAGTGCGCCGCTGTTGCTGTTCGGCTGGCGGAAGGCCCGATGCCACGACCGAGCGAATGGTCACCGTGCGCGCGTAGCCGACGATCGGAGGCAGATCGGGAAACGGGCACACCAACGGCTTGGTCGTGTAGCCGATCAGGCGGCGCGAGGGCGCCACGATTTCCATCGCGTTGCAGACGGTCGGCGTGTCGTAACGCGCCAGCGCTTCGAGGACGGATGCGGGCAGCGGCCCGGTCGCGGGATCGGTCACGGCGTTTTCTCCTGATTTGAAGACTGCTCTTTGGCAGGGCGTCTATTGCGTTGCCGTATACCCGACATTGGGATCAAACCCAAATCGGCGATCACCCGCGGCAGATATTTCGCGATGAATTGCGGGCGCCGATCAGTTCAACCGGACCGGCCGATCGTCCTGGCCGGGCGGCGGCGCGAACGGCGGGGCTGGATCCGACGCGGCGACATCCGCCGGCGTTGCCGCTTGCGCCGCGGCGGCGCGTTTATGGTCGCGGTAGGACTTCCATCCGGCAGGCAGACTGAGGAGATAGAGCACCGAACATGCGGAAAGGATATACCAGGGATAGCCGATCAACAGCGCGATGAAGAAAACCACGGCGACGAAAACCGGCAATACCATCTCCGGCGGCACCCGCATCTGGATCGTCTTGCCCGAAAACACCGGCAGCCGCGAAACCATGAGAATGGCAATGAGCAGCGTGTAGAGCATGGTCAGCGCGGCCGGCAGGGTCGGCATGCCCAGGAATGCGAGATAGATCGGCAACAATACGGTGATCGCGCCAGCCGGCGCGGGTACGCCGGTGAAGAAATTAGCGGCAAAGGCGGGCTTGTTCGGATCGTCCATGGTCGCATTGAAGCGGGCCAACCGCAGACCGGCGCTGATGGCAAAAATCATCGACGCGATCCAGCCGACATTGTTCAGATTGTGCAATTGCCAGAAGTACAGGATCAGCCCCGGCGCCACGCCGAAATTGACGAAGTCCGCGAGGCTGTCGAGCTCCGCGCCGAATTTCGACTGGCCCTTGATCATGCGCGCGACGCGTCCATCGACGCCATCGAGAAAGGCTGCGAATACGATCGCCCCCACCGCCAGCTCTACCCGCCCTTCCGTCGACAGCCGAATCGCGGTCAGCCCCGCGCAGATCGCGAGCAGCGTGATGAAGTTCGGCACCAGCATCCGCACCGGAATCGGACGAAACCGACGACGGCGCTCCGGATATTTGGGATCGACGGGCATCTGCATCGCTCACATATAGCAAGCGCCGGGCCGCTCCGCCATCGCGGCCCATTGCGACGGGGTTTCGCAGCCGAAATGGTTAATCGGCGCGGTAGGTACGGCCACCGTCACCGAGCCGGAAGTCGGCCAGGATGGTCTCCCCCGCGACCGCGGTCTGGCCCGCCGAGACCAGCGATTTGGTGCCTTCGGGAAGGAAAACGTCAAGGCGGGAGCCGAAGCGGATCAACCCGAACCGTTCGCCCGCGCCGATGGTCTGACCCTCCCGCACGAACGACACGATCCGCCGCGCCACCAGCCCGGCGATCTGGATAACGCCGATCCGCCCGTTCGGCGTCGAAATAACCAGCGAGTTGCGCTCGTTGTCCTCGCTCGCCTTGTCGAGTTCGGCGTTGATGAAGGTGCCCGGACGATAGGCGATCCGGTCGATCCGCCCCGCCGCCGGACTGCGGTTCACATGGCAGTTGAACACGCTCATGAAGATCGAAATGCGCGGCAGCGGCTTGTCGCCGAGGCCAAGTTCGGCCGGCGGCACCACCTCCGTCACCATCGACACCCGCCCGTCGGCCGGCGCCACGACGAGGCCATCGCGCACCGGCGTCACCCGCGCCGGATCGCGGAAAAACAGCGCGCACCACACCGTGAGCAGCGTGCCGATCCACCCCAACGGCGTCCAGATCCAGAACAGGATCAGGCTCGCCAGCGCAAAGCCGCCGATGAACGGATAGCCCTCGGGATGGATCGGCGGAATTTGCGCGCGGATGGAGTTGGCGATGGACATGAGCTTCACCGGTCTGCTGTCCCCTCCCCACAAGGGAGAAGAAAAAAGATTATCATTCCGCCGCGGCTGGAGTCACCAGCGGGTCGTCGATGGCCGGCGGCACGCGGTTCGGCGCCTCGTTTTCGTCCGCGATCCGTGCCAGTCGCTCCCGCGCTTCCTGCGCTTCGCGCTGCCGGTTCCACATACTGGCATAAAGTCCGGCCGCCGCCAAAAGCTGCGTGTGCGTTCCCCGCTCGGCGATGCGGCCTTGATCCAGCACGATGATTTCATCCGCGCCCACGATGGTCGACAGCCGGTGCGCGATCACCAGCGAGGTGCGGTTGCGCGACACTTTTTCCAGCGCATCCTGGATTTCCTGCTCGGTGTGGCTATCGAGCGCCAACGTCGCCTCGTCCAGCAGCAGGATCGGCGGACCTTTGAGAACCGTGCGCGCGATCGCCACGCGCTGCTTCTCGCCGCCGGACAGTTTCAGGCCGCGTTCGCCGACCTCGGTCTCATAACCCTTGGGCGACATCCGGATGAAGCCGTCGATCTGCGCCATCTGCGCCGCCTCCTCGACCTCGGCATCGGTGGCATCCCAGCGGCCATAGCGGATATTGTAACCAATGGTGTCGTTGAACAGCACGGTGTCCTGCGGCACCATGCCGATCGCGGCGCGTAGTGAGGCCTGCGTGACGTTGCGGATGTCCTGGCCGTCGATCAGGATATGGCCGCCGGAGACGTCGTAGAGCCGGAACAACAGCCGCGAGATCGTCGACTTGCCCGCACCTGACGGTCCAACGATGGCAACAGTCTTGCCGGCGGGCACCTCGAAGCTCAGACCTTTCAGGATCGGGCGCTCCGGATCGTAGGAAAACCGCACGTCGTCGAACCGCACACTGCCCATGGTCACGATCAGCGGCTTGGCGCCGGGAATATCCTTCACTTCCGGATTGCGCGACAGCACGCCGAACATCTTCTCGATGTCGATGATGGCCTGCTTGATCTCGCGATACACCATGCCCATGAAATTCAGCGGCTGGTACAGCTGGATCATCATGGCATTGACCATGACGAAATCGCCGACGGTGTTCTTGCCGCTGCGGACGCCGATGGCGCACATCAGCATGGTCGCGGTCAACCCCGCAGTGAAGATGATCGCCTGCCCGGTATTGAGCAGCGCCAGCGAGGTATAGGTCTTCACGCTGGCACGTTCATAGCGCTCCATAGAGCGGTCATAGCGCGTGGCCTCGCGCTGCTCGGCGCTGAAATATTTTACGGTCTCGTAATTCAGCAGCGAGTTCGATCGCCTTGGTATTGGCCTCGGTGTCGGAATCGTTCATCCGGCGCCGAATCTCGATCCGCCATTCAGTCGCGATGTAGGTGTAGTACATGTAGACGACCACGGTGATCATGGTCGCCATCACGTAGCGCCAGTCGAACTGCCATAGCAGCACCGCCATGATCAGCGTGACCTCGACGATGGTCGGTATCAGCTGCAGGATCACCATCCGCACGATGACTTCGATGCCGAGGCGGCCGCGCTCCAGCACGCGGGTCAAGCCGCCGGTCTTGCGCTCGAGGTGAAAGCGCAGCGACAGCTCATGCATATGGACGAAGGTGAGATAAGCGAGTTTTCGCACCGCATGCATCGCCACCTTGGCGAAGATGCCGTCACGCCATTGCGTCAGCACCGCCATCAGCACGCGCACCGCGCCGTAACTCGCGGTCATGATCAGCGGCGACGCGATCAGCCACAGCGCCCAGTTCGACGATTGCACCGGAGCAGTGTCTGCGCCGGTCAGCGCGTCGATCGCCCATTTGAAGGTGAACGGCACCGACAGCGTCGCCAGCTTGGCGACCAGCAGCAGCACGAACGACCATACCACGCGCATCTTGAGATCGGCGCGGTCACCGGGCCAGATATATGGCCATAAATGAACCAGCGTCCCAATCAGCGTCGCGCGCGGGGCGGAATTGTCCTGGGCCTGCGCCGTCTCAGCGGCCGGCTGCGAATCGGTATGAGCCATCAAGCCTGCCCGAACGGCGCGCCGGTTTGCGGTCGCAATTGTTTCTCGATCCTGTGCATATTCTGCGTGATATAGAGCGTTTGAGCGTGCCATGCACCCCAGCGCGGCGATTCTTTTTCATTTTTCATACGTTTACGGGACGGAATCGCAGCCGCCGCTCGGACTCAGAAAGCCTTGACGCCTTCATTTCGCAGTGCCACATCGCCTTTATGAACAAGATTAAAACCGTCTGTGTCTATTGCGGCTCCGGCCCCGGTACCAATCCCCGTTTTATCGAAGCTGCAACGGCCTTCGGAAAGGCCCTCGCGGAGAACGGCGTCGGCCTCGTCTATGGCGGCGGCTCGATCGGGCTGATGGGTGCCGTGGCGAAATCGACCCTCGAGCACGGCGGAACCGTCACCGGCATCATCCCGGATTTTCTCACCAAGCGCGAGAACGCGCTCGGCGGCGCCCAGGAACTGATCGTCACCCACGACATGCACGAGCGCAAGCGGCTGATGTTCGAACGCTCGGACGCGTTCGTCGCGCTGCCCGGCGGCATCGGCACGCTGGAGGAACTGGTCGAGCAGTTGACCTGGCAGCAGCTCGGCCGCCACAGCAAGCCGATCCTGATCGCCGATATCGATGGCTTCTGGGAACCATTGCTGGCGCTGCTCACGCACATGCGCGCGACGCAGTTCATCCGGCCGACGCTGAGTATCGATATCCTCAAGGCTGAACGCGTCGAGGATATTCTACCACGGCTGCGCGCCGCCGCGGCGCGTGCGCCGGAAGAAACCCGGGAGATGGCGCCCGAAGTGGCCCGCCGCCTGTAGAATTGGCGTTACGCTTCAGTCATTCGCCCGGGAATGTCACCGCCTCGATCCGGTTGCCGTCGGGATCGATGATGAACGCCGCGTAATAGCGTACCCGATCATGCGGGCGCAGGCCCGGTGCGCCATTGGAACTGCCTCCGGCATTCAGGGCGGCGGCGTGGAAGGCGTCGACTTCGCCGGTCGATTTCGCCCGAAGACAGATGTGGACGCCGCTTTCGTGCGGCACCGGAGCCATGTCAGCGCGAAGGTTGATCCAGAATTCGGGATAGGCTTTGCCGAAACCAATCGTCGCGGACCGCGTCACGAGGCGCGACAGGCCGAGCGGCGCCAACGCCTGCTCATAAAATCGCGCCGCGCGTTCGAGGTCGCGAACGCCGACCGAGACATGATCGATCATAGGACACACTCTCGTTGTACACCGTCGTTGCGAGGAGCTCTTGCGACGACGCAATCCAGAAACTTTCACCGCGGCTCGATTTCTGGATTGCTTCGCTTCGCTCGCAATGACGGTGCTTAACCTCACGCCGGGGCGTTGGACTTCACCAGCTTGTAGACCACCGAATCCATCAACGCCTGGAACGAGGCATCGATGATATTCGGCGACACGCCGATGGTGGTCCAGCGTTCTCCTGTCTCGTCCTCGCTTTCGATCAGCACCCGCGTCACCGCTTCGGTGCCGCCATTGAGGATACGGACGCGGTAATCGATCAGCTTCAGGCCCTCGATGAATTTCTGGTATTTTCCGAGATCCTTCCGCAAGGCGACGTCGAGCGCGTTGACCGGGCCATTGCCTTCCGCCGCGGAGATCAGGGTCTCGCCGGCGACATCGACCTTCACCACTGCCATCGCCACGGTAACGCGCTGGCCGTTGGCATTGTAGCGCTGCTCGACATTGACATCGAATTGCTCGACCCGAAAATATTCCGGCACCCGCCCAAGCGTGCGCCGCGCCAGCAGGTCGAACGAGGCGCTGGCGTTTTCATAGGCGTAGCCCGCGGCCTCGCGATCCTTCATCTCCTCGACCAGCCGAACCAGTTTTGGGTCGTTCTTGTCATAGGCAATGCCGGCACGTTCCAGTTCGGCGATGACGTTGGAACGGCCGGCCTGATCGGACACCAGCACCTTGCGGTGGTTGCCGACCGACTCCGGCGTCACGTGCTCGTAGCTGTGCGGATCCTTCAGCATCGCGGAGGCGTGAATGCCGGCCTTGGTGACAAAGGCGCTTTCACCGACATAAGGCGCATGCCGGTTCGGCGCGCGATTGAGCATATCGTCCAGCGTTCGCGAAACCTTCATCAATGTCGTAAGCTTGTCCTGCGAGACGCCGATCTCGAACGCGTCGGCGTATTCGCTCTTCAGTCGCAAGGTGGGGATCAGCGAACACAGATTGGCGTTGCCGCAGCGCTCGCCGAGCCCATTCAGCGTGCCCTGGATTTGGCGCACGCCGGCGCGGACCGCGGCAAGCGAATTGGCGACCGCTTGCTCGGTGTCGTTATGGGCGTGGATGCCGAGGTGGTCGCCGGGAATATGTTTTGCCACCTCGCCGACGATCTGCTCGACCTCGTTCGGCATGGTGCCGCCGTTGGTGTCGCACAGTACCACCCAACGCGCCCCGGAATCATACGCCATCTTGGCGCAGGCCAGCGCGAACTCCGGATTTTCCTTGTAGCCGTCGAAGAAATGCTCGCAATCCAGCATCACCTCGCGGCCCGCGGCTTTCGCTGCTCTCACGCTGTCGCGGATCGAGCCGAGATTTTCATCATTCGTGGTCTCGAGCGCGACCCGCACCTGATAGGCGGAAGATTTCGCAACGAAACAGATCGCATCGGCCTTGGCCTCCAGCAGCCCCGCGAGACCCGGGTCATTCGAGGCCGAGCGGCCGGGACGGCGCGTCATGCCGAACGCAGTAAAGCGCGCATGATCGAGTTTGGGCTTCTTCGAAAAGAATTCGGTATCGGTCGGATTGGCGCCGGGATAACCGCCCTCGACATAGTCGATGCCGAGATCGTCCAGCATCTCCGCGATCAGCCGCTTGTCATGCAGGGTAAAATCGACCCCATTGGTCTGCGCGCCGTCGCGCAGTGTGGTGTCGAACAGATAGAGGCGTTCGCGGCTCATGGTGTCGGCCCCTTGGCATCGCTTGCAAGCGACTTCTGCATCGTGGTGTTGGCAAGCCATTCGCCGTTGACTGTGACGGTGTTGCGCTGTTTGGCGACGTAACCGCGTTTTAGGAAAAAGCCTTCCGCGTTATCGCTGGCATCGACCGTCAGGCTCTTGGCACCGCGGCCGCCGGCGAGCTTTTCCAGCGCGTCGCACAGCATCGACGCAACGCCCTGCCCCGCAGCGCCGGGGTGAACATAGAGCATGTCGACATGATCGGCGCCCTTCAGCGACGCAAACCCCACCGGCGAATTCTGCAGCGTCGCAATCAGCGTGAGTTCGGACGCCAGCCGCTTGCCGAATTGTTCTTCGTCATCGGCAGCACCGGCCCACGCTTCCCGCTGCGCTTCGCTGTAGTCCTCAGCCGTCAATTCCTCGATGGCAGCAATGAAAATCGCAACCAGTATCGGCACATCCGCGGCAAGGAACGGCCGCAGCGCGGGTTTTGGCAAGGTCTGTGCCATCACGTCAGAACGCCCCAAACAACTTTCAGCGCAAGTATGGTTGCGGCAATGATCACCGCCCATTTGATGAAGATGTAATAGCGCCAGTGTTTTGGGAAAGGCGTGTCGGGCTTGGTCATCGCGCGATCTCCCAGGTGGTTGTGGGCTCGCCTGTTACGGGGTCTTTGCCGTCTTTGATTGCTATACCGATCGCCGCAAGCTCATCACGAATACGATCTGACTCTTTAAAGTCTTTTCGCGCGCGCGCGGCAGTTCGGGCAGCAATCGCGGCTTCTATCTTGTCATGTTTTTGAGATGCGCCTTCGACTGCTTTTTCGAGCGGGGATTTATATTCACTGAGGTCCAAGCCCAACAAATTCAAAGAGCCCGCAAGAGATGCTGCGTCCTTTGCTCGCGAGAGGCGAAACAACTCAGTGATAGCGAGCGGTGTATTGAGATCGTCATTTAAGGCATCGCAAACAGCGATGGCCGGTTCTCCCGGTACCACGCCGGTAACATTTTTTTTCCACCCATCCAACGTTCGAGCGGCTTCTTCTAACGATTGCTGGGTCCAATCGATTGGTTGGCGATAATGCGTCTTTAGCATCGCAAACCGAAGCTCTTGGCCCTCCCACTTTCGTCCCCCGAAGTTATCGGTTTCAAGCAAATCCCTGATCGTCACGAAGTTGCCTTCGGACTTCGACATCTTCTTGCCTTCGACTTCTACGAAGCCGTTGTGCATCCAATAGTTTGCCATGACTGACGTGCCGTGCGCGCAACGAGACTGCGCCAACTCGTTCTCGTGATGTGGAAAGATTAGGTCTAGCCCACCGCCATGGATATCGAATATCTGGCCAAGATATGCCTCGCTCATCGCCGAGCATTCGATGTGCCAGCCCGGCCGACCCCTGCCCCAAGGACTTTCCCATCCCGGCTCATCACCGGATGATTGCTTCCACAACACGAAGTCGAGCGGGCTCTTCTTGTGCGCATCGACGGCAACACGCGCGCCTGGCCGCTGCTCATCTAGTTTGCGGCCAGACAGCGCGCCATAGTCGGGCATCGATTGGGTATCGAATAGAACTTCGCCGCCTGCTTCGTAGGCGTGGCCACTCGCGATCAATTGCTTGATCAGCGTCACCATGTCCGTCTTGCCGTCGGTGCGCGGCAGCACAAAGTCGGTTGCGCGCGGCTCGAATGTCGGCGGGAGAGCGCCCAACGCCGCGGCATCGGCATGGAACTGCGCGGCGGTCTTCTCGGTGACCTTGCGGATCGCCTCGTTGAGCGGCAGCCCGGGAAAATCCTGTGCCGCCCGCGCGTTGATCTTGTCGTCGACGTCGGTGATATTGCGGACATAGGTGACGTGACCCTCGCCAAAGAGGTGCCGCAGCAGCCGGAACAGCACGTCGAACACGATCACGGGGCGCGCGTTGCCGATATGCGCGAAATCGTAGACCGTCGGCCCGCAGACATACATGCGCACGTTGTCCGGATCGAGCGGCACAAACGGCCGCTTCTCCTTGGTCAACGTATCGTACAGGCGCAGTTCCATGGATATCCCGTCCCTTGCGGCCGGGCGTCCAGTGATCTCGTGTGAGAAAAGACGGCCTCAGCCAGCGAATCGCTAGCGAATAATCTCGCGGCAAATGCCACAGATGGCGAGGAAACCGTTCATCCAGCTACCATGCGGCAGCCCATAGTGCCGCGTCAAGGGCGGAAGCGGCCGATTTCGGCCTCAATCCAGCCGTAACCGGCGACGCTCATGGTTAATCATTATTAACCTTTTGGGCTTATCGAATGAGGGCGATTCCTCATTCTACCGGTGCGACATGCGCTTCATTTCAGCCCTGCTGGCCTGCCTCGCCGTGGTCACAGCCACAGCGGCATCTGCCGACAGCCGCGTCTTCATCATCGCCAACCAGGCCGACGGCTATGGCATCGACCAGTGCCTCGCCCGGGGCGAGAAATGCGGGGCGCACGCCGCGCGGTCCTATTGCCAGTCGCGCGACTTCGCCCAGGCCACCGCCTATCGGCGGGTCGATCCCGATGAAATAACGGGGTCGGTTCCCAAATCCGACGCCGCATGCACCCACGCCGGCTGCCACGAATACGTCGCCATCACCTGTCAGCGCTGACCGGGGTGAGATCAAGGTCGCGGCTGCCGCCACATCGGCGCCCCGGAAACGACGTGACGCTGCCCCCGGAAGGGGGTATGGGATGCCCGCGCTGGCTGCGCCGCGCCGTTTTTCACCCTGCCCGGAATGCTGCAATGGCCGGATATGCCTGAAACGCTGATGCACTACCTCTTCAGATTGACACTGGGCTGCGCCGCCCTGCTCGGTACGCCAAGCGTTGACGCCTTGGCGCAGGGCAATCCGGCAGCACCCGCGCAGCAGGGAGCCGCCGTCAATCCGATGTGTCCGCGGCTGGAAGCGCAGCTTGCGACCATCGACCGCGGCAGCGGCGGCGATCCCGCCAAGACCGAGCAAATCCGCCGCTACGAGGAAGCCGCAAGCAAGCAGCAGGGCGAGCTCGATCGCGTCACCTTGCAGGCCAAGCGCATGGGTTGCGACAGTTCCGGATTCTTTTCGCTGTTCAGCGGCCAGTCCGCGCAGTGCGGACCGGTCAACAATCAGATCCAGCAGATGCGCGGCAATCTGGACCAGATCACCACCAGCCTCGAGCGGCTGCGCGGCGGCAGCGGTTTTGGCAATCCGGAACGCGACAACCAGCGCCGCTCGGTGCTGCTGGCGCTGGCGCAGAACAATTGCGGGCCGCAATACGCCAATGCCGCGCGGGGCGGCGGCAATTTTCTCGATAATCTGTTCGGCAATAACAATAACCCCGGGGCTCCGCCCTCGGATCTAGGCCCGCAATCCGGCACCTTCCGCACGGTCTGCGCACGCACCTGCGACGGCGCCTATTTCCCGATCTCGTTCGCCACGGTGCCGAGCCGGTTTCCCGATGACGAAAAAACCTGCAAGAGCCTTTGCCCGGGGACTGAAGCCAATCTGTTTGCCTACCGTAACCCCGGCGAAGACATGAATCAGGCGGTGTCGATCAATGGGCAGCCCTATTCGTCGATGCCGAATGCGTTCCGCTATCGCAATGAGTTCGTTCCATCCTGCGCCTGCAAGGCTGCCGGGCAAACCTGGTCGGATGCGCTGAAATCGATCGACGACAAGGCTGCCGCCGAACAACAGGGCGACATCATCGTCACCGAGGAGAGCGCCAAGAAAATGTCGCAGCCGCCGTCGAAGACGCCTGCTCCGGCCAACACCAGGAAAAAAGGCGGCGCCGCGCCTGCCGCGACGGCCAGCACCCCGGCGCCCGCGCCCGAACCGGCGCCGGCAGCGGCCCCACCCGACACGGCGCAGGCAAAAGACAAGCCGATCCGTTCGGTCGGACCGACCTTCATTCCCGCGCGCTGAAACGTCTATCCCTCGAACGCTTCCGCCGATCCGCGGCCCACGCGCGACACCAGCGTCTCGTCCGGTTCGGGCAGCGCGTTGCCGGAATCGCGAAACTTGTTGGTGATGGGATAGCGCCGGTCGCGGCCGAAATTCCGGCGCGTCACCTTGACCCCGGGCGCCGCCTGCCGCCGCTTGTACTCGGCGATATTGAGCAGACGATCGATCCGCGCCACCATTTCGCGGTCGAATCCTGCATCGACGATCGACGCCAGCGGTTCCTCGCGCTCGACCAGCCGCTCCAGAATGGCGTCGAGCATGTCGTAAGGCGGCAGCGAATCCTGGTCGGTCTGGTTTTCGCGCAACTCCGCGGTCGGCGGGCGCGTGATGATGTTTACCGGGATGACTTCACCGGACGGCCCCAGCGCGCCATCGGGTTTCCACGCATTGCGCAACGTTGAAAGCCGAAACACCTCGGTCTTGTAGATATCCTTGATCGGATTGAAGCCGCCGTTCATGTCGCCATAGAGCGTGGCGTATCCGACCGACATTTCCGACTTGTTGCCGGTCGTGACCACCATCGCGCCGGTCTTGTTGGAGATCGCCATCAATAGCGTACCGCGCGCGCGCGCCTGCAGATTCTCCTCGGTGATGTCGCGCGGCAGGCCGGCAAAGGTACCGGCTAAAATCTCTTCAAAGCCGTTCACGGCCGGTGCGATCGGCAGCACCTCGTAGCGAATGCCGAGCGCCTTCGCGAGCCTTGCGGCGTCATCGAGCGACACCTGTGCGGTAAAACGGAACGGCAGCATCACGCCGCGCACGCGCTCGGCGCCCAGCGCATCGACCGCAATCGCCGCGCATAACGCGGAGTCGATGCCGCCGGACACGCCGAGCAGCACGCCGGGAAAGCCGGTCTTGTTGACGTAGTCGCGCAGGCCCAGCACGCAAGCGGCATAGTCGCCTTTGTCGCCCTCCAAGAGCGGCGCAACCGGTCCGTCGCAGCGCCAGCCGGCATCGCCTTTGGTCCAGCGCAATGTCGTTATGCTCTCTTCGAAAGCCGGGAGCTGCGCCGCCAGCGAGCGATCGGCATTCAGTGCGAACGATGCACCGTCGAATACCAACTCGTCCTGCCCGCCGACCTGGTTGAGATAAACAAGCGGAAGATCGCTCTCGGTGACGCGCGCCACCGCAATCGACAGCCGCAAATCGTTCTTGTCCCGCGCATAGGGCGAGCCATTCGGCACGATCAGGATTTCAGCGCCGGTCTCCGCAAGGCATTCGACGACGTTCTCGTATTCCTCCGATTCCTCAAGCCAGATATCCTCGCAGATCGGTACGCCGACGCGGATACCGCGGATTGTCACCGGGCCGGCGGCGGGGCCGCGTGCAAACAGCCGCTTTTCGTCGAACACGCCGTAATTCGGCAGGTTGGCCTTGAAACGGATTGCCGCGATCTTGCCGCTGTCGAGCAACGCGCAGGCGTTGTAAAGCTTGCCGTCTTCGACCCATGGACTGCCGATCAGCATCGCCGGGCCGCCATCCGCGGTCTCGCGCGCCAGCTCCTCGATTGCCGAGCGGCATGCCGACTGAAACGCCGGCTTCAACACCAGGTCTTCCGGGGGATAGCCGGCAATGAACAATTCGGAGAAGACAATGAGGTCGGCGCCGTCCGCGCTGGCCTGAACACGGGCGGCGCGCGCCTTGGCGGCATTGCCGGCGACGTCGCCCACAATCGGGTTCAACTGGGCCAGCGTGATCGTGAATGGGGGCGCGGTTTCGGTCATGAACGGATGGTGCCCTGCGGGCGGATGAACTGCAATTGCCGGCTTTAGATGGCGCCAATGCGTTCGGCGATGGCAAACAACCAGAACGCGCCCGCCATGACAAGCGCGACACCCACTGCCGCCGAGCCCATGTCCTTGACCTGACCGATCTGCGGATCGTGATCGGTGGTCAGGCGGTCGGCGAGTTTCTCGATCGCGGTGTTGAGCAACTCGACCACCAGCACCAGCACGACGGCGGCAATGAGCTCGAGCCGCCGCATTCCCGTCGTTCCGACCAGCCACGCCAATGGCAAAGACAGCGCCAGCGCGATCAGCTCCTCGCGAAAAGCCTGCTCGGAACGGATCGCGAAGGCGAGGCCGTTACGCGTGTTGAGTGTGGCCCGCCAGAACCGCAGCAACTTACGATCCTCCTGGCAACGGCTGGACCTTGCCTCTGCGTTGCTCGGGCAGTTGCCCGATCAGGAATCCCCTCGCCTTCCGCAATCATCCCACCTTTTTGCCGCTGAGAATTAGATAAGCACCCGCCGAACTCAAGGCGGATTTGGCAAGTCCTCTATCAATCCCGTCGATGGTTTCCGGGGTCAGGCTTGTGAACAAGTCATTTGGCAGAATCGAACTGAGCACGGGATAGCTCGTGACTTCATCGATCTTCAGTTCAGCCGGCATCACCTTTCTCACGGTTTTCTCGGAATGCAACTGGGTGAAGATGGAAAACACCCTTTCGCGGTGCCGAACGTCCAGACAACTGGTGTAGCTGTTGAATGCAGCCGCCAGACTGGTGGGCCACGGCAAATACCGGCTTTCGTATAGCAGCGCGTCGGCGTTGTGGAAGGACAGAAAAAATCTTCCCCGCGGCTCCAGAACGCGACCGATCGTACCCAGCATCTTCGGAAGATCGACCATGTCGCTGGCCGTTCCCATATTCATGACGACATAGGAGACGGAATTGGCGTCCGCGGGAAACTTGCCTTCCTCAAGGTCTTTCTGTTCAAAAACCACGTTTCCGGCGCCCCTCTGCTTTTTTTGGCGATTTGCTACGGAAATCATGTCCTTGCTGAGATCATAACCACGCACCTGCCTGAACTTGTGTGTACTTGCAAGCTCGAGGGACAGCGAGCCCGTTCCGCATCCCAAATCCAGCGCGACGTTGCGGTTTTCGAGTTTGGCAATATCCGCCGCGAGCAGCTCAGCCTCGAATCGAACGGATGCATCCGTTGCGTGGTAACCGCCGGTGTATTGATCGTATTTCTCACAAATATATTCGGTGAGCTCGATCAGATTATTCCTGAGCTGCGCATGCCGATCCCTGTCCTCCGCCGTCTCAAGATCGAGCTGCCGCGTCTTCTGCAGCAATTTCACCTGCTCCTTGATCGACTCTCCAAACAGAAGATAGAGCACGGCCCGCGCAAAATCGCTGTCGAGGCCGATGCGGTCGGCGTGCTCCTTGATGCCCGCGAGTTGTTCCAGCTCTCTCTCGTTGTTATAGATCTCAAGGTATTTGCTGCCGCCTTCAGTCGAACCGGCTTTCTCCTTGATTTCCGCTCTTAGCTTCTCGCGCGCCACAAGCTGGGCAAGATCCATTCTGCGCTTGATCAAATCCATTATTAGTCGATCGACGGCAATAAAATCTTCGCTGAGCGTTTTCAGATCGGGCATGGAAATTCCTACAAGCCTTGATATCTCACGAAACCCCTCGCGCCGCGCAGTTGCGAGGTCATTCGCCGGGCGGGATTCCGGCTGTCTTTCCGCCCTTATGAAGGAGGTCGCGGACAAGCCGATCCCTGCCGGCCGCAACAATCTGCACGATGCGATCGACCGGCAGATCGTTGCGGTCGCTGGGCCCAAACCTATACGCTCAAGAAATCGACCCCGCTACCTTCGGCGGTTTCTTGGCATTTGCCGTGCGCTCTTCCTTGAGAAGATCCGCCAGAAGGAAGGCCATGTCGATCGACTGCTCGGCATTGAGACGGGGATCGCAGACCGTATGATAACGGTCGTTGAGATCGGCGTCGCTGATGGCGCGGGCACCGCCGGTGCATTCGGTCACGTCCTGTCCCGTCATCTCCAGATGAACGCCGCCGGCATGCGTGCCTTCCGCCGCGTGAATGGTGAAGAACGACTTCACCTCCGACAATATCCGGTCGAACGGCCGGGTCTTGTAGCCTGAGGTCGAGGTGATGGTGTTGCCGTGCATGGGATCGCACGACCACACCACGGCGCGGCCTTCACGCTTCACGGCGCGTATCAGCTGCGGCAGATGATCGCCGACCTTGTCCGACCCGAAGCGGTTGATGAGGGTAAGACGTCCGGGTTCATTGTCCGGATTGAGCACGTCGATCAGCCGCAGCAATTCCTCCGGTTTGAGCGACGGCCCGCATTTCAACCCGATCGGGTTCTTGATGCCGCGGAAATATTCCACATGCGCGTGATCGAGTTGACGCGTGCGATCGCCGATCCAGATCATGTGGCCCGAGGTCGCGTACCAGTCGCCGGTGGTGGAATCGACGCGGGTGAAGGCCTGCTCATAGCCCAGTAGCAGCGCCTCGTGGCTGGTGTAGAAATCGGTCGCGCGCAGTTCGGGATGGCTTTCGAGATCGAGTCCGCAGGCGCGCATGAAGTTCAGCGCGTCAGAGATGCGATCCGCCAATTCCTTGTAACGGCGCGACTGCTGGGAATCCTTCAGGAAACCCAGCATCCACTGATGCACGCTGGCAAGATTGGCGAAGCCGCCGGTGGCGAAGGCGCGCAGCAGATTTAAGGTCGCCGCCGACTGCCGATAGGCCATCAGCTGGCGTTGCGGATCGGGCGTGCGCGCTTGTGCCGTGAACGCGATATCGTTGACGATGTCGCCGCGATAGCTCGGCAGTTCGACGCCGTCGACCTTTTCCATCGGCGACGAACGCGGCTTGGCGAATTGTCCGGCGATGCGCCCCACCTTCACCACCGGCAACGCACCGGCATAGGTCAGCACCACCGCCATCTGTAGCAGCACCCGGAAGAAGTCGCGGATGTTGTTGGCGCCATGTTCGGCAAAGCTCTCCGAGCAGTCGCCGCCCTGCAGCAGGAACGCTTCGCCCGCCGCGACTCGCGCCAGCGCCTTTTTCAGGTTGCGGGCTTCACCTGCAAAAACCAGCGGCGGAAACGTTGCCAGTTGCGCCTCGACATCGGCCAACGCCTTCGCGTCGGGATAGTCGGGTACTTGCAACACCGGCTTGGCGCGCCAGCTGTCGGGTGTCCACCGCTCGGACATGACGTTAACTCCTGAGCAAAAACCGTTACTTATGTCGGGATCGAAGTGCCGGTTTATACACAGGGTGGCGGCGGATCGCCAGTTCCAATTCCGCCTTTCGACACAAGCCCTTGCGGATAAAGCCGAATTCGCCTTTGCTGCGGCTCGTCGCGAACGAGTGGGGGTAATCGCGGTGGCAGAGGCTGGCCTAGACGACGTTTTTACCGACGACATTACCTTTCCTGCAACCGACGGATATCTGCTCGGAGCGACGCTCTATCTGCCGCGGGGAGCCAAGCGGAATGCGGTCCTGATCAATTCGGCGACGGCCGTGCCGCGCAAGCTTTACAGGGGATTTGCCAGCTATCTGGCGCGGCGCGGCTGCGCGGTTTTGACTTACGACTATCGCGGCACCGGGGCCTCGCGGCAAAAATCGCTGACCGGCTATAACCAGCCGAGATCGCTGGTCGGCTTCAAGGCGTCGATGTCCGATTGGGCGGCGCTCGATGTCACCGCGGCAGTGGCCTGGATGCGCGAGCGTTACAAAACCCTGCCGCTCAACTATGTCGGACATTCCTTCGGCGGCCAGGCGCTGGGGCTGCTCGCCAACAATACGGAGGTGTCGCGGGCGCTGCTCATCGCAGCCCAAGCTGGAACCTGGAAGCTGATGGCGTCGCCGGAACGTTATCGCGTCTATGCGATGTTGAATTTCGTGGGCCAGCCGCTGACCCGCCTGATGGGCTATACGCCAGGTTGGACCGGCCTCGGACTGGACCTGCCGAAGGACGTGTTCATGCAATGGGTCAGCTGGGTCATGAGCGAGCGCTATATGTTCGATGATCCCAACCTCAAAGCGCTCGCGAATTTTCCGAAATACCAGGGAGCGTTGCGCGCGCTGTGCATTTCCGACGACCCGTGGGCGACGCGGCCGGCGGTGGAATTGCTGTGTTCGGGATTTACCTCGATCAAGCCGGACATCCTGACCATCACACCGGCCGATGCCGGCGCCGCCAAGATCGGCCATTTCGGCTTCTTCAAACCCGAGCATCGCGACACGCTGTGGCGGGGCGCGGCGGAATGGATACAGGCGACGGAGTAGTGGAAGCGATTATTCCGCAGCCTGCCGCACATAGCGCGCGGTCGGCGTGCGCATGGTCACGAGCTCTTCCGCGGCGGTGGGATGCACCGCCATGGTCGCGTCGAAATCGGCCTTGGTTGCCCTCATCTTGACGGCGATGCCGAGCACCTGCACGATTTCGGCGGCGCCGTCCCCGACGATATGACAGCCGACTACGCGATCGGTCGTGCCATCGACAACCAGCTTCATCAGGACGCGCGTGTCGCGGCCCGACATGGTCGACTTGATCGGCCTGAAATCGGTTTTGTAGATATCGACGTGACTGAAATGCGCCCTCGCCTGCGCTTCGGTCAGGCCCACCGTGCCGACTTCCGGCTGGCAGAACACCGCAGTCGGAACATTGGCATGATCGACCTCAACCGGGCGCTTGCCGAACACGGTATCGGCAAAGGCATGCCCTTCACGGATCGCGACCGGCGTCAGGTTGATGCGATGGGTGACATCCCCGATCGCATAGATGTTCGGCACCGAGGTGCGCGAGAAACCGTCGACCGCGATCCCGCCATTGTTCGGATTGATGGCGACACCGGCTTTGTCCAAGCCGAGATTGGCGACATTCGGGTGGCGGCCGATTGCGAACATCACCTGGTCCGAGGCGATGCTGGAGCCGTTCGACAGATGCGTGGTGAATTCCTTGCCCCGCTTGTCGACCCTGTCGATCCTGTTGACCGTGCAGCCGGTCAGGATGGTGATGCCTTCCTTTTCCATCTCGGCCCGCACATGGGCGCGGACGTTGTCATCGAAACCGCGCAGAATATTGTCGCCGCGATAAACCAGCGTCACGTTGGAGCCGAAACCCGCGAAAATACAGGCGAACTCCAGCGCGATATACCCGCCGCCCTGAATCACGATACGTTTCGGCAGCACCGGCAGATGAAATACCTCATCCGATGAAATCACGTGCTCGATGCCGGGAATTTGCTGCCCGTGATTGGGCGCGCCTCCGGTGGCGATCATCACGTATTTTGCCGTCACGGCTTCGCCGGTCGCAAGACGAAGCGTGTGGGCGTCCTCGAACACCGCACGGGTCTTGACGATGCGGGCGCCGGACTTCTCGACATTGGCGGTGTAGATGCCTTCGAGCCGCGCGATCTCCTTGTCCTTGTTGGCGATCAGCGTCGGCCAGTCGAACGTGACCGGAGGAATCGTCCACCCGAATCCGGCGGCGTCCTCGATCTCGTGATGGATGTGCGACGCAAGCACGAGGAGTTTTTTTGGCACGCAGCCGCGGATCACGCAGGTGCCGCCCATCCGGTATTCCTCGGCGACCATGACCCGCGCGCCGTAACCGGCGGCGATACGCGCGGCGCGTACGCCGCCCGAACCACCGCCAATGACGAACAGGTCGACGTTGAAATCAGCCATCTGCTCCCTCGGGCATCGTCAACTTCGGGTCAGATTTCCTTGCCGCGTTTTTTCATCTCGACGCGGAATGCGTCGTTGACTCTTATTGCAAAATTCTGTGCCCACTGGTTCATGTAGGACATGCTGAACTGGATTGCGCGGGGTTCGCTCGCGATCAGCTTCTGGCCCAGCGGACTCTTGTAGAACGTAACCAGGTCCTGCAATTCTCGCTCGGTAAACTCGTTGGCGTAGATCTGGGCCATGCCGTCGCCGATCTCCTGCTCGCGGCCGGCGAAATTTTTGGCGACGATCACCGCGACTTCGTTGAGGTCTTTCTGATAATTGAGGTTGGTCTGCAGCAGCGCATTTTTGGTCTGTTCCACGACGTTGGGAACGGCGCTGACGTACATCGCGTTGGCATTCTTCATCTTCAGAATTTCTTTCGCGGCCGCGAGCGCCGCTGGCGAAGCCTGCTTCAGCGTAGGCGCAGGTGCAGCCGCCGGGGCAGCTTGCTTGGCCGCGGGTTGCTGCGCATGGGCAGGCGCGCCAGCCAAAGCCAGTCCTGTCACAAGCCCGACGGCAGCCACAACTTTCGAAAGACGCTTCATTCCAATTCTCCTCGATTGCGGCGCTTAAGGCCGTTCAACAACACGAATTCCCTGCGAGCCTGCCAGCACCACCATGCTGGCGAGCCCGATGAACAGCCCATGCTCGACAACACCCGGGATCGAATTCAGCAAACCCGCCAGGCGCGGAACGTCGGGTATTTGTCCGAGCTGGGCATCGACAATCCAGTGGCCGCCATCGGTGACAAAAGCATGGCCGTCCCCGCCTTTCCGGACCACCATTTGCCCGGAAACGCCGCTTTCCGCAAACGCCCGTTCAATAGCGTGTCGCGTCGCCGCGAGACCGAACGGGATCACCTCTACCGGCAACGGAAAGCGGCCGAGAGTTTTTACCCATTTGGAATCGTCGGCGATCACGATCATGCGATCCGAGGCCGCCGCGACGATCTTTTCGCGCAGCAGCGCGCCGCCGCCGCCCTTGATGAGGTTGAGAACGTGATCGATTTCATCGGCGCCATCGATAGTCAGATCGAGCCGGTCGACGTCGTCCAGCGTGGTCAGCGGGATGCCGCAACGTTGCGCGTCGGCGCGCGTCGCCTCGGAGGTGGGTACGCCGATCACCTCAAGTCCGGCACGGACCCGTTCGCCAAGGAGTTCGACGAAGTGCCTGGCGGTCGAACCGGTGCCAAGGCCGAGCTTCATGCCATCGCGTACATGCTCGAGCGCGCGCGCCGCCGCCTGTCTTTTCAGTTCATCCATGGTCACGCGCGACGATGCTCCCAAAATCGTTTCCGAGCGCCGCCGATATCGGCGCGCGGCATATCTAGCGTCGTTTCGGGGGCAGGAACAGGCTTAACCGGCTGTTTTCAGCGCGATCTCCGGCATTACGGCTAACGGCATACCCACTTGCACGATCGCGTTGGGGCCGCTAGCGATCCGCCATGAACCCCTCACCGACGGTCGTATTCGATCTGGATGGCACGCTGGTCGATACGGCGCCCGATCTCATCAACGCGCTCAACTTCGTTCTCGCCCGCGAGGGCTTGCCCGCGGTACCCCTGAAGTCCGCGCGCAACATGATCGGCGCCGGCGCCCGCAAGCTGCTCGAACGCGGATTGGAAGTGGATGGGCGCCATGTCAGTCCCGGGGATCTTGACCGGCTGACCCGGGATTTTATCGACCATTACGCGGCGCATATCGCCGACGAATCTCGTCCGTTCGAGGGTCTGGAAGCCGCGCTCGACGATCTAGCGAGGCGGGGATGTCGCTTCGCGGTCTGCACCAACAAGCTGGAGTGGCTGTCGACACTCCTGCTCGAACGGTTGGGATTGAGTTCGCGATTTTCCGCGATTTGCGGCGCCGATACGTTCGGCGTCTCCAAACCCGATCCGGCCATCCTGCGACAAACGGTTGCGCGGGTCGGCGGACATCTCTCCTCCGCCATCATGGTCGGCGATGCCGGGCCGGATATCGGGGTCGCCCGCCGCGCCAATGTGCCGGTGGTCGGCGTCGACTTTGGCTATACCGATGTTCCCATGGCGGACCTCAAACCCGATTGCCTGATCGGGCATATGAGGGACCTGCCGGCGGCTGTGGAAGGCCTCATCGCCGGACGGAAATTCCAGCTAATAGATTGATTCGTATGCATAATCGCGCACCGGCAGCGGTATTAACCATCAATTAACGATTGTGGTCCGCACCGTTGCGTGGGTGTCCGGACGCTCCTATGGTCGCCCCGGGGGCTGTGGCAGTTAGCCGCAACAAGTGACGGATAGATCATGCGTCGTGTCATCGTGAGTGCCGTGGCAGGGCTCGGTTTGGCCGGCTGCTCCTCGTTCTCGATGGACGCCTTCAAGTCGACGCCGCCGCCCGTGAACGTGCAGCTTGAATCCGCACCGCCGGGAGCCGATGCCCGTACATCGCTCGGGCCGGGCTGCAAGACGCCCTGCGCGGTTTCCGTTCCCGCCGCCGATAGTTTCACCGTAACCTATACGCTGAACAAATTTCAGCCGCTGACGGTCCCGGTGCAGGTCATCCGGATTCCCGGCGACTTCTCGACCCCGGCGTCGACTACGGTCGATCCCAATCCGGTGGTGGGCGAGCTTCAACCGGCGGTTCCTCCGAAGCCTGTCCGGAAGCCGATGAGGCCAAAAAGGCCCAAACCGAAGCCCGCGGCTGCCGCTCCCGCGGCATCACCGTTCCCGACGCCTGCGGCTCCCGCGCCGACCCGATAAATACTGGCGCAGTGCAGCACGCGTGCGCCCGGATTGTACGCGGATCGTATCATGCCTAGATTGTGGCTGCAGGGCCTCGCTCCTGCTGTCATGACTGCCGCGGCAGTGCTAAGGCATGTTTGAATGAACGTACAAACGTTAAATCCCGCATCGCCCTCGGCCATGACCGACCCGTTTGGCCGGACCATCAGCTATTTGCGGGTATCGGTCACGGATCGCTGCGATCTGCGCTGCTTTTATTGCATGTCTGAGGACATGACCTTCCTGCCCAAGGCGGATTTGCTGACGCTGGAGGAACTCGACCGGCTGTGTACGGCATTCATCGCCAAGGGCGTGCGTAAGCTGCGGCTCACCGGCGGCGAGCCGCTGGTCCGCCGCAACGTAATGTCGCTGGTGCGTTCACTGTCGCGCCATCTGGATAGCGGTGCGCTGAATGAGCTGACGCTGACCACCAACGGCTCGCAACTGGCGCGGTTTGCCGGCGAGCTGCGCGACTGCGGGATCAAGCGGATCAACGTTTCCCTGGATACGCTCGATCCGGCAAAATTCCGGGCCATCACCCGCTGGGGCGATCTCGGCAAGGTTCTGGACGGCATCGAAGCCGCGCGGGCCGCGGGTCTCGCGGTCAAGATCAATGCGGTTGCGCTGAAGAACATCAACGAGGAAGAGATTCCCGCGCTGATCGAATGGGCGCATGGCAAGGGCATGGCGCTGACGCTGATCGAGGTGATGCCGATGGGCGACATCGGCGAAGGCCGCATCGATCAATATGTGCCGCTGTCGCTGCTGCGCGCGCGCCTCGCCAAGCAATATACGCTCACCGACCTCGACGACGACACCGGCGGACCGGCGCGTTATGTCCGCGTCAGTGAGACCGGTGGCAAGCTCGGCTTCATCACCCCGATGACCCACAATTTTTGCGAATCCTGCAACAGGGTGCGGATTACCTGCACCGGCACGTTGCACACCTGCCTCGGCCACGAGGATGCCTCCGATTTGCGCAAACCGCTGCGCGCTTCCGCCGACGACGGCCTGCTCGGCGCGGCCATCGATCGTGCCATCGGCCTGAAGCCCAAGGGTCACGATTTCATCATCGACCGCCGGCACAATCGCCCGAGCGTCAGCCGCCACATGAGCGTCACCGGCGGATAGGCTTGAGCCGCCGAAGCCGCGGTCCTCGCCGGCCGAATATTCCCCTTTAATATCAACAAACTTCCGATTGACGGCGCCGCGTCCCGCTGGAATGGTGCGGCTGCTTCATGCTAGCCCGGCTGGATAAGCCGCTGCGCCCGATCGGCGCGGTCAAGACGGCAGACGCGCAATTGGGGAGGGTTTTCGTTGCAGTCGCTCTTGAACTTGAGCCGCGGAATCGACGCGGGTACGCAGTGGATTGGCAAGCGCTTGGCATGGCTGATTCTCGTTGCCGTGATCGTGTCCGCCATGAACGCGATCGTCCGCAAAACGTTCGACACGTCTTCGAATTCCTGGCTCGAATTGCAATGGTTGCTATTCAGCGTCGTATTCCTGATGTGCTCGTCCTGGACGTTGCTCGACAACGAACATATCCGGATCGACATCGTCAACAACATGATGCCGAAGAAGGTGCGGGATAGTATCAACGTCATCGGTCACGCATTTTTTCTGATGCCGTTGACCATCGTCATGATCATCACCGGCGTTCCGTTCTTCTTGCGATCCTTCCAGATCAACGAGCAATCAGGCAACGCCGGCGGGCTGGCGCAATGGCCCGCCAAGTCGCTGATCATGATCGGATTCGCCATGCTGCTGGTGCAGGGCATATCCGAACTGATCAAGCGTATCGCCGTGATGCGCGGCCTGATCCCGGATCCGCACGCCTCGCAGGTTCACGCCATCGAGGCCGAGGTCGAGCATCTCGTCGAGGCGATCGTCGGCAAAAAACACTGATCGCCGGACGCGGTCGCAGGGGGAGTTAGATGTCAGCGTTCCTTATTGCCAACATGGCGCCGATTATGTTCGCGTCGTTGGTTATCATACTGCTGCTCGGTTATCCGGCGGCCTTTTCGCTGGGTGCGGTGGGACTGATCTACGCCTTCGTCGGCATTGAACTCGGAGAATTCAGGCCGGACTTCCTGCAAGCGCTGCCCGAGCGCGTGTACGGCGTGATGAGCAACGATACCTTGCTGGCAATTCCATTCTTCACCTTCATGGGACTGGTGCTGGAACGATCCGGCATGGCGGAAGATTTGCTCGACACCATCGGGCAGTTGTTCGGCACCATCCGCGGCGGCCTTGCCTACGCCGTGGTGTTCGTGGGCGCGCTGCTGGCGGCCACCACCGGCGTGGTCGCGGCCTCCGTGATCTCGATGGGCCTGATCTCGCTGCCGATCATGCTGCGCTACGGCTACGACCGGCGCGTGGCCGCTGGCATCATTGCGGCGTCAGGCACGCTAGCGCAGATCATCCCGCCGTCACTGGTGCTGATCGTGATGGCCGACCAACTCGGTAAATCGGTCGGCGACATGTATGAAGGTGCCTTCATTCCCGGACTTGTGCTCGCGGGGCTCTACGCCTTTTACGCGTTTCTCGTTACGCTGATATTCCCCAAAGCGGCTCCGGGCCTGCCGCCGGACGCCATCGGCTTTCGCGAGAAGGACGGCAGCCGCGGGTTGGCCTCGCTTGGCGTGCTGTTTCTCGCAAGCTGCGTGTTCGGCTGGTTCATGATGCGGCACTCCGAAACGCACGGCGCCGATTTCGTCGTGCTCAGCATGTTCTTCGGCATCCTGTTCGCGTTCTTCGTGGCCGTTCTGAACTGGGTTATCGACAAGCTTATTGGATTCCGCTTCCTGTCCGCGATGGCGCAGCAAACAACCTTCGTGATGGTGCCGCCGTTGTTCCTGATCTTCCTGGTGCTGGGCACGATCTTCATCGGTATCGCAACACCGACCGAAGGCGGCGCCATGGGCGCGGCGGGCGCGATTATTCTCGGCGCGGCGAAACGCCGCCTGAGCTGGGACCTGATCCGGCAGGCGACCGAGTCGACAGCGAAGCTTTCCGCCTTCGTGGTGTTCATTCTGGTCGGCGCGCGCGTATTCTCGCTGACCTTCTACGGCGTCAACGGTCACGTCTGGGTCGAACATCTGCTCACTTCGCTACCCGGCGGCCAGATCGGCTTCCTGATTTTCGTCAACGCGTTCGTGTTCGTCCTCGCGTTCTTCCTCGATTTCTTCGAACTCGCCTTCATCATCATTCCGTTGCTGGGACCGGCTGCGGAAAAGCTCGGCATCGACCTGATCTGGTTCGGCGTTATCCTTGGCGTCAACATGCAGACGTCGTTCATGCATCCGCCGTTCGGATTTGCGCTGTTCTACCTGCGCTCGGTCGCGCCGAAGGAATCCTACATCGACCGCGTCACCGGCAAGCGCATGGCCCCCGTCACAACCGGCCAGATTTACTGGGGTGCGGTGCCTTTCGTGGTGATCCAGGTCATCATGGTGCTGCTGGTGATCCTGTTCCCGTCGATGGTCATGCACTACAAGGGCGCGTTGTCGACGATCGATCCGAACAGCATCAAGATCGAGGTTCCGCAAATTGAGATGCCACCGCTCGACTTCGGCCCTCCGCCGAAACAATAGCAATGCTGTCTTCGCTAAACAAAACCCCGGAGCTTTCGCTCCGGGGTTTTTCGTTTACGCCAGTGCCGGTGAGCTCGATTAACTCTGTGAGTGACGCGCCATGAAGCTGTCGTAGCCGAGCTCTGCGACCTGAAACCACTGGTATCCGTTGTTCGAGAAGGCGGTCAGTGAGTCCAAAACCTTCTTGAAATTCGGGTTGGTCGCTGCGACTTCGCTATACAATTCCTTAGAAGCCTTGAACGAGGCTTCCATCACGGGCGGCGAGAAAGCATGCAATTTTGTGCCGTTCGCGAGCAGCTTGCGAAGAGCCGGAGGGTTGGCCAGATCGTATTTCGCCATCATCCAGTTATTGGAATAATGACCGGCCTGCTCAAGAATGCTCTGATAATATTTCGGCAGCGCGTTCCATTTATCGAGATTGACGTAAGCCAGCAACATGGGGCCGCCCTCCCACCATCCCGGGTAATAATAATGAGGAGCGACCTTGTAGAAGCCGAGCTTCTCGTCATCGTAGGGACCGACCCACTCCGCTGCGTCGATCGTGCCCTTCTCAAGCGCCGGATAGATGTCGCCGCCGGCAATCTGCTGCGGCACCACGCCCAGTTTCTGCATGACGCGCCCCGCGAAACCGCCGATGCGCATTTTCAGTCCCTTGAGATCATCGACCGTGTTGATTTCCTTGCGGAACCAGCCGCCCATTTGGCAGCCGGTGTTGCCGGCGACCAAAGAAACGCAATTGTATGTCTTGTAGAATTCGTTGAGAAGTTCTTTGCCGCCGCCCAGCATATACCAGGCTTGGTTGATGCGCTGGTTGGGCCCGAATGGCACAGACGAGCCGAAGGCAAAGGTCGGATCCTTGCCGAAGTAATAGTACGATGCGGTGTGGCCGATTTCGCAGGTGCCGTTTTGCACGGCGTCGAGGACTTGCAATCCGGGTACGATTTCGCCCCCGGCGAATGGCTGAATCTGGAACTTGTTGTCGGTGGCTTCGGCGACCACCTTGCACATCATCTCGGCGCCGCCATACAGCGTGTCGAGCGATTTCGGCCAGCTTGTCGGCATGCGCCATTTGATCTCCGGCATCGATTGCGCGATCGCCGGCGCGGCGATGGTAGCAGCGCCAGCCACGCCCAAACCAGCCACCTTGATAAAGTCTCGTCGCTTCATTGAGTTCTCCCCTGGGATGATTGTGTCGTGTTACTGCGCCTTCTTGGTGAGGCTTGGCTTTCGCTTGATCCCAGCATGGAACATCTCGCTTCTGATTTCCATCGTGAACTTGGCGTCACAACGCAAAAAGCCCGGCCTTCTTGCGAAGGACGGGCTTCTCTATGCTACTTAAGGCGTAATCAGCCGCGGGTGCGCGAGCGGATCATGAAGCTGTCGTAGGTATATTCGGCAACCTGCCACCACAGATACTCGTCGGACCGGTAGGCCTGCATCGCATCGATGGATTTCTTGAAGTCGGCGTTCTTTGCGGAGATTTCGCCCCACAATTCGTTGGTGGCCTTCAGGCAGGCGTCCAGCACTTCGTTGGTAAACGGCCGAAGCTGGGTGCCGCCCGCGACCAGACGTTTGAGTGCGCCGGGGTTCTGCATGTCGTAACGCGCTGCCATCCAGCTATTGGCGTTCGCCGCCGCATTGGAAACGATAGCCTGATAGTTCTTCGGCAATTCATTCCACTTATCGAGATTGGCGAAAGCATGGACCGCCGTGCCTCCTTCCCAGAAACCGGGATAGTAGTAATACTTGGCGACCTTCTGGAAGCCGAGCTTCTCGTCGTCGTACGGCCCGACCCACTCGGCGGCGTCGATGGTGCCTTTCTCGAGTGACGGATATATGTCGCCGCCGGCAAGCTGCTGCGGCACGACGCCAACCTTCTGCAACACCTGCCCGGCGATGCCGCCGATGCGCATCTTCAAGCCGGAAAGATCGGCAACCGTCTTGATCTCCTTGCGGAACCAGCCGCCCATCTGGCAGCCGGTGTTGCCGCAGTGAAATCCGATCACGTTAGATTTTTTAAAGAACTCGTTTCCAAGCTCCATGCCGCCGCCCTGGTACCACCATGAGTTCTGCTGGCGCGCGTTCAGGCCAAACGGCACCGAGGCATAGATCGCGAAGGTCGGATCCTTGCCGACGTAATAATACGATGCGGTGTGGCACATCTCGACGGTGTTCTTGGAGGCGGCGTCGAGCGCCTGTAATCCCGGAACGAGTTCACCTGCCTGAAACACCTGAATCTGAAACTTGTTGTCGGTCATTTCCGCAACCTGTTTCGAAAAATATTCACCGCCGCCATAAATCGTATCGAGTGACTTCGGGAAGCTCGACGTCATGCGCCACTTGATCTCGGGTGACGATTGCGCGATCGCCGGCGAGGCAACCGCGGCCACGGCGGCGCCGGTCGCGGAAACTTTCAAAAAATCACGACGCTTCATTCAGGCATCTCCTTTTGCGCGTTTCTTAAGATTTCCTGGAGCGCATTCCAGCGGCGGCGCGAATTCCGCGTCGTCCGACGGCGCTCCGGTACAAGGCGTCTCTAACACGGATATACGGATGCGGAAACGCAACCAACGCATGACAGGGCCGATTAAACGAAAGTCGAATGCGACGAAAACGCCATTCCGCAAGGACGCTCAGGCCGCGGCAATAACGCCCTGAAGCTGATCGCGGACCTTGGCGCCGATCGCCCGATAGATCGCGGCATGCGGGCCGTCCGGTTCGCTTTCCACCACCGGCGTACCCGAATCCGAGGTGGCGCGGATCGACATGTGCAGCGGAATTTCGCCCAGAAACGGCACGCCGAGCCGCTCCGCCTCGTGCCGTGCGCCGCCATGACCGAAAATGTCCGAGCGCGTGCCGCACTGCGGGCATTCGAAATAGCTCATGTTCTCGACAATACCGAGCACGGGAACATTGACCTTCTTGAACATCGCCAGCCCGCGGCGCGCATCGATCAGCGCGAGATCCTGAGGCGTGGAGATGATGACTGCACCTTTGAGCGGCACATTCTGCGCCAGCGTCAGCTGCGCATCGCCGGTGCCTGGCGGCATGTCGACCACGAGAATATCGAGGGTGCCCCACACCACGTCGCGAAGCATCTGGGTGATCGCGGACATCACCATCGGTCCGCGCCAGATCATGGCGGTTTCTTCCTCGACCAGAAATCCGATCGACATGATCGACAGACCGAACCGCACAATCGGAATCATCTTCTTGTCGTCGGTGAGCTGCGGCTTGTCGCGAATACCGGTCAGCCTCGGCACCGATGGTCCATAGATATCGGCGTCGAGCAGACCGACGCGCAGACCGAGGTCGCGCAGTCCCAGCGCCAGATTGAGCGCGGTGGTCGATTTTCCAACGCCGCCCTTGCCCGAGGCCACCGCGATCACGGCGGAAATGCCGGGAATTTCCGATTGCTTCGACATCGGCGAAGCCGGTCCCGGCTGCTGCGGCGGACGATGCGTCGAAATGTGCGGTACGCCCTGGGCGTGGCGGTGCGGTGCCGCGGCCGGCGGCGCGCCCGCCTTGCGCTCGGCGGTCAGCGCGATCATCGCAACGGTAACACCTGGAATGGCGCGCACCGCCGCTTCAGCCTCGGCCCGAACGCCCTCCCAGGCGCGAGCCTCGCTAGCCTCGACATTGATCGAGAAAAACACCTTGCCGTCGTTGACGGTGATGTCGGACAGGACATTCGCGTTGGTCAGCGCGACGCCGCGCGGCGCCGCCACCTTGGCCAGACGTTCGAGAACCTGTTGCTGCGTAACGCTCAAATCGAATCTCCCGAACCCCGGCCGCTTTCCAGACCGGACACATAGAGCGAACCAGCAGATAAGGATACCGTGTCAGGCCTTTTCGTTGGCCATTTCATAGTTGAGTTCGAGCATCACCCCGTTGGGGTCGGTGACGAAAATCTGCCAGACGGCGACGCCCGGCACTTCCCGGACGTCGAACGGCAAACTCTTGGACTTAAGCCGCTGTTTCATGCCGGCAAACGCGCTGCTGGCAAAGGCGACATGGTGAACCACGCCGGAATCGGGCTTCTGTTGCTCGTCCGTCTTTGAAATATCGACGATGTGAACCACCGACTTGCCTTCGCTGTACATCCAGGCCCCGGGGAACGTGAAGTTTGGCCGGTCGCCGTTCTTGAGGTCCAGCACATCCTCGTAGAACTGGACGGTGTCGGCGAGTTTGCGGGTCCGGATGTTGAAATGATCGAGCAGACCTACGCTCATGGAGTTGGCTCCCTTGTTTTGAAGTCTTGACCGTCTCGGGCGCTTTCTAGCACAAAACCGCGCCCGCTCGCCAATCGGGGCCGTTGCCCTTCGCACCGCACCGTTTATGCTGCGGGTCCGCCTCTAGTCCTCCCAAAACACCGTTCGGCAGTTTGGTATCAACGCCGGCGAAAACCCAAGGTTTCAGACATGGCCAAAGTCGCTTTTCTCGGTCTCGGCGTCATGGGTTTCCCCATGGCGGGGCATCTCGTGGCAAAAGGTGGCCATGTCGTCACGGTGTTTAACCGCTCACCGGCCAAGGCGCAGGCGTGGGCGGAGAAATTCAAGGGAAAAACCGCGCCGACGCCGCAGGCCGCCGCCGAGGGCCAGGATTTCGTCATGGCATGCGTTGGCAACGACAACGATTTGCGCGCGGTGACCCTTGGCGCCAATGGCGCGTTCGCGGCCATGAAGTCCGGAGCGGTGTTTGTCGATCACACCACCGCGTCAGCCGAAGTCGCCCGCGAGCTCGACGCCGAGGCAACCAAGCGTGGTTTCAACTTCATCGACGCGCCGGTGTCGGGCGGCCAAGCCGGCGCCGAAAACGGCGCGCTGACCGTGATGTGCGGCGGCAGCGCGGACGCCTATGCGAAGGCCGAGCCGGTCATCGCCGCTTACGCCCGAATGTGCAAACTGTTGGGAGCCGCGGGCTCCGGGCAGTTAACCAAGATGGTCAACCAGATCTGCATTGCCGGCCTGGTCGAGGGTCTGTCCGAAGGCATTCATTTCGCCAAGAAAGCAGGACTGGACGTCCATGCCGTGATCGACACCATATCGAAAGGTGCTGCGCAGTCGTGGCAGATGGAAAACCGCTACAAGACCATGAACGACGGAAAATTCGATTTTGGCTTTGCCGTCGAATGGATGCGCAAGGATCTGTCGATTTGCCTTGCCGAAGCGCGGCGCAACGGCGCCAGCCTTCCGGTCACCGCCCTCTGCGATGCCTTTTATGCGGAGGTCGAGAAGATGGGCGGCAAGCGCTGGGATACGTCGAGCCTGCTCGCCCGGCTGGAGCGCTGATATCGGGCTGAAAAATGCGCGGCGGATCGATGGATCGGCCGCATCCAGCCGCTGCCGAACGATCCGTTAATTTAACTTTTCATTAACGCGATTCTTTAGCTCTTTAAGGCAGCTCTTAATGATTTAGCGCCAGAGATAGCAGGAGTAAAAAGCGCGCGCCGCTCGCGCGCAGGATTTTAGTTGCTTGATGAGTAAACCCGCCGATAAGCCCGAAGTCGTGCAGCTTCCGGCTGAACCGCCAATTGCAGCGCCGGCGCGCAATCGCCGCGCCGCAGCGCAGCGGGTGCGCGAAGCCCGCGACCGGTTAACGTCGACCAGTGGAACCCGCCCGGCATTCGACCGCGAATTGCTTCGGCAATATGCCCAGACCCGGGTGTCGGCGTCCTATGTGGTGATGCTGCTGGTGGTGGCGACCGGGTTGCTGTTCGGGCTCTGGATACAACCCGTCTCGGCGCTGGCCTGGACCTGCGGCATGCTCTGCATTCATGCCGTGATTATCCGCAACTGCGCCCGATTCCTGAACGAAGCGCCCTCGCCCACCGGGAGCCGCAAGTGGCGAACGCGGTTTGTGTTGCTCGATCTGCTCTATGGTCTGTGCTGGACCGCGATCCTTATCCATCCGACCGGCGCCGATATCACCTCGAACACGCTGTTGATGTTCCTGATGCTGCTGGTGGTGGCGGTATCGAGCATGCTGGCGGCCAGCCTGCCGATTGCGGCGCTCGCCGCAACCACGCCGGTGACCTGCGCGATCGCGCTGAATTTTGTGCTGGGCGGCACCTTCGACAATTACGTTCTGGCTTTGCTCGCGGTGGCAGCGGAAGGCTATTTCGCGCTACTTGCGCACCGGCTGCATTCGACGACGCTGGCGACGCTGGAGGCGCGCGCGGAAAAGGACGCGCTGATCGGCGAGCTTGAGCAGGCCAAGGCGATCTCCGATGAGGCGCGGCATCGCGCGGAATCGGCGAACGTCGCGAAATCGCGGTTCCTGGCGCAGATGAGCCACGAGTTGCGGACGCCGCTCAACGCTATTCTCGGCTTTTCCGAAGTGATGAAGAGCGAAATCTTCGGCGCCCACGCGGTGGCGGTCTACAAGGATTACTCCGCCGACATTCACAATTCCGGCGTTCATCTCCTGAATCTGATCAATGAGATTCTCGATTTGTCGCGGATCGAGGCCGGACGCTACGAACTCAATGAAGAGGCGGTGTCGTTGACGCATGTCGTTGCCGACTGCCACCACCTGCTGAAGCTGCGGGCGTCCAGCCGCGGCATCACCATTCACGAAGTGTTCGAGCAGGGCATGCCGCGGATCTGGGCCGACGAGCGCGCCACCCGTCAGATCGTGCTCAATCTGCTGTCGAACTCGATCAAGTTCACGCCGCAGAGCGGAGAGATCTGGCTCAAGGTCGG
This sequence comes from uncultured Alphaproteobacteria bacterium, assembly GCA_963784755.1. Lineage (GTDB taxonomy): Bacteria > Pseudomonadota > Alphaproteobacteria > Rhizobiales > Xanthobacteraceae > Bradyrhizobium. The sequence goes on from CAWASS010000001.1 coordinate 304,734, forward strand.
ATGGACCGCCTCCGGCGGGCAGTATCTCAGCGTCAAGGATACCGGCTCCGGTATCGCCGAAGAGGAAATTCCGATCGTGCTGGCCTCGTTCGGCCAGGGCTCCAACTCGATCAAGTCGGCCGAACAGGGCGCGGGCCTCGGACTTCCGATTGCGAAAAGCCTGATCGACATGCACGGCGGCACCTTCACCCTGAAATCGAAGCTTCGCATCGGCACCGAAGTCATCATTACCTTCCCGCCGGAGCGTGTGATGTCGGCGCTGGCGCCGATGGCCGAGGAAGCGCCGCCGTTGCAGCCGGAATCGTTCGACATCAACGCGGCCGATGACAAGCGCCGGCCGCGCAACAAGCCGATCATGAGTGCGGGAACAGGGTTGTAGTTGGAGCGCTTGCGCAAGTGATCGAAACCGCATCAATATTGCCGAATGAGCATCGAGACGCCGTGCATCGCAGTCTGCATGATCGATCCCAGGAGCGGCCTTTGTTATGGCTGCGGACGCACCTTGCCGGAGATCGCGCGCTGGCACCGCATCGACGACGCCGAGCGGCTGGCGATCATGGCGATATTGCCGGCGCGGATGGCCAATGCCGGGCTGCCGGCGCTGGCTCCGGCCGATTCGAAAGACGCTTGACCTTCCAGTTCCTGAAAGGCGTGCCGTGAGCCGTTTTCTGCTCGTTGTTCTCGTGCTGGCGGCGACGGTCGGCGCCGTGGTCGCCTACGGCGATTCCGACCGGATCGCGCAGGCGAGCAACTCCGTCTCGGACATGCTGCGCAAACGCGCCGCGCAGCCGGCGCGCGCGGTGCAGATCGCGCGCGGACAGACCGGCGAATTCGCGCTGCTTGCCAGGATCAACGGCGTCAGCGCCCCGATGGTGATTGACACCGGGGCGACCTCGGTCGTGCTCACCTATGAAACGGCCAAGGCCGCGGGGCTTCCGCTTGAATTGCTCGACTACGATGTCGACGTCGAAACCGCCGGCGGCCATACCCGCGCCGCGCGTTTGACGTTGGATCGCCTCGCGATCGGCAAGCTGGTCGAGCGCTCGGTGCCGGCGCTGGTGGTTCCACGCGGCCAGATGAAGACGAATTTGCTCGGCATGAGTTTTCTGGACCGGCTGGAAAGCTGGGAAGTGCGCGCCGACCGCTTGATGCTGCACGGTTATCCCTAGGCGGCCATCGAGACCGACGCGCGATCATCGACAAGCGCAATCGCATCGCGCAGGACATTGACGCCGGCACCTGCCTTCACGCCGTTCTCGGCGAGATGGCGGCGGAACGCGCGTGCGCCGGGCACGCCATGGAACGCCCCGACGAAATGCCGCGTCATCGAATGCAACCGGATGCCCTGTGCGAGCTGAGCTTCGATGTAGGGCAGCATCGCAGCGAATACGTCTTTCATGGTCGCCTGCGGCGCCGCTTCGCCGAATAATTCGGGATCGGCCGACAATAGGCGCCAGGGCTCCTGATAGGCCGCGCGTCCCAGCATCACGCCATCGACATGCCCGAGATGCTGCTTCGCCTCCGCGATGCCCGCGATGCCGCCATTGATGATGATGGGGAAATCCGGCAGCGCGGCCTTCAGCCGGTACACCCGGCCGTAATCGAGCGGCGGGATGTCGCGATTTTCCTTCGGCGACAGCCCATTGAGCCAGGCCTTGCGGGCGTGAACGATCAGTGCATCGGAGCCTGCCGCGATCACGCGCCGCGCCAGCGTATCCAGCGCCGCTTCCGGATCCTGGTCGTCGATGCCGATGCGGCATTTGACCGTGACCGGGATGCTCACCGCGCGCTTCATGGCGGCAACGCCTTCGGCGACGAGTTCCGGCTCCGCCATCAGGCAGGCGCCGAAGCGGCCATCCCTGACCCGATCCGACGGACAGCCGACATTGAGATTGATTTCGTCGTAGCCGAAATCCTCACCGATTTTCGCCGAGACCGCGAGGTCGCGCGGGTCCGAGCCGCCGAGTTGAAGTGCGACCGGATGTTCGCTGGCGTCGTATCCAAGCAGCCGTGCGCGATTGCCGTGAATGATGGCGCCGGTCGTCAGCATTTCCGTATAAAGTCGGGTGCGGCGCGTCATGAGGCGGTGGAAGACGCGGCAATGCCCGTCGGTCCAATCCATCATGGGCGCCACGGAAAAGCGATAATGCTGATATTTCAATCGTTTAACCTGTGCGCTCAAGGGACTGAACAGCTTCAGCCCCGCTCAGCGGCGATGGACGCCGCGGCGGACTGCGATATGGCTGCTATATCAAATCAGACCGAATTTGTGGAATTGTTCGATCGTGCGCGGGTTTTCGAGCACGCCGGCCCGCCGCATCAGGCGAATGACGGAATCTGCCTTCGACCGGATTTCGCAGGCAACAGTCCCGCGAGGATAGGTTTCCTCGATTATCTGTTCTGCATCGGCAGCTGAAACGCCGAGCCGGGCGAGGCATGTCTGTGCTTCAAGCAAATCGGGGGCCAGAAACATGGTGATGAAGTGCGGCAATAGCGGACCGACGACGGCGCGTTGCGAAGGCGTCAATGCCGGCCAGCAGGTCATCAGCACGTCGACGAAATAGACGTGATGCCGTGCTTCATCCTCGGCGTGGTCCCGCAGAATTGTCCGGACCCCCATGGCCACCCGTTCGTCATTGGGGACCCGGGTCAGCGTACTCGTAATAAGCGTCTCCGATATGATGGCGAAAAAAAGCATCAGCAACGGCGCCAGTCCGGGGCCGTGAAGGGACTTGATCGCATCCAGTTCCTGCAGGAAGCAGGGTCGACGCGCCGGCGGCGGAATCACACCGGATGCCAGCGAGATTTCCTCAACGAAACCGGCCGCGAACAGCGCGTGATGCATCTCATCCACCGCAATTTTGCGGGCATCCGCCAGCATGGCCGCGGGAAACGAGAAATCGAACTGACGGCGCCCGATCATGTAGGCGACCGGCGCGACCACTTCATTTTCCAGAGTATCGGTGAAGTTGAGATGACCGAGCAGATGATAGGTCAGGACCTGGTGAATCACCTCATCGCCGCGAACGGAAATGAGCGGATGATTGATAAGGGGAACCAGCTCCGGCGTGAAAAACAGTTTTGCATTTGCCCCGGCGAACTCGGGCAGCGGTTTGGACCTTACGGCGGACCGCGCGTTCCAGTCCTGGAAGCGGCTGCGGTAGATCCGTTCTGAAGCGCTAAACCTATGCTGCAGCATAAAGCACTCCGCACATCTCACGCTCGACGAAACCGGCGCGTGCTGCCGGCCAACTTGGCTTCGATTATCCGGGTCGCTACGGGAGGCGTGCGAAACGCGTTATGCGCTCGTACGCCTCACCGCAGGTCCAGGGCATCTTCTTGAATCCAGGGCATCTTTTTCCAGGGCATCATTTTTCCAGGGCATCTGTCGATCTCAGTCCAGTGGCGTATTACTCCCGAATGCGCCGATTAGATTGGAGCACTGCGGGCTAACACTGGAACAGCTTGAGCAACTGGAGCGGCAGCGAACGCAACTGGAACCGCACTGTTACTCATCCTGAGAGCTGCTGGCACGGCTGAATCGCTCGGGGGTGGAAAACCAGCCGGTGGATTTGCAAGAGCTGGAAATCCCGCAACTGGAATCGACCCTGCTGCCAATGGAGCAGCAGCGTCAGCCAAATGCCTGCTCACAAGTGAAAGAGACTCGTGCAGTGGTTGCACAAGCGGTGGAGCAGTAGCCATAATAATCACCTCCTTTCGTGGGCTAATCGGGGTGGCGCACCTGACGGGGCTCGAACCCGCACTCTCCAACGCCCAAGGCTGGTGCTTTTAGACGCTCTTGGTTCTTCTTCCTCCTGCATCAGCTTTGCCGACATCGATGCCCTGGTGAAACATCGGGGTCACCCGGTGCAGGTTAGAAAGCGTCTTCGTGAGCCTCATTTGCCAAGTTAAGCTACAGGTGCATCCAAACGTTGTGAGATCATGAGAACATGACATCAAAGTAGCGTCAATGGTTTTGCGGCCGATGCTCATCCCAGCATAATACCGACCGCAGCGATGCCACATAGCCGGCGGAAAGCAGGTCGGCGCCGCCGAGCAGGGTTTCGAGATAGCTGCGCAGCGGTTTTAGCCCCGGCCTGACCCACGGTAAATTCGCCGTGTAGATATGAGCGGCGACCGGACGGCTGCTCAAGCCGTCGTTCACGATTATTTGCGAGCGCACATAGTGATGCGGCACGAGCTCGATCGCATCGAGTTGCGTCAATGCGTCCTCGTCGAACTCGTTCAGAATCCCTTCGACGCAATGATCGGGCGCGGTCACGACATTGGCGTAACCGACCGCCGGATTGGTCGATGACATCTTGTCGAACACCAGCCTGTGATCCGCCAGCACGGCGCGGCGGCGGCGAAACGTCGCGGCCTCGCGTCGCAGGCGTTTTGCCAACACGGCGGCGCTCATGTTGGATCCGTATGCGAAATAGAAATGCATGATTACGTCATCCGATACGGCGCCGGTTCCTGACTGCAACGAGGCATCGCAAAATAGCATGCGCGCCAATATTGCTCAACTTGAAGGCGCATGTTAGCTTTTGCGCGCGGTGCTGGAAGGTGGACGTAGCATGGCTATCGGTCTCAGAGAGCCGTTTCTGCTCGACCCCACGATCACCTATCTCAATCACGGCGCCTATGGCGCGACACCGCGGCCGGTATTTGCGAGCTATCAACGCTGGCAGCGCGAACTCGAGCGCGAACCGGTCGATTTTCTTTCGCGAAAAGGCACCGAACGATTGGCGCATTCCCGCGCCGCGCTCGCAGACTATCTCGGCACCGAGCGCGATAATCTGGTTTACGTCAACAATGGCACGGTCGGGCTGAACATCGTGGCGCGCAGCCTGCGGCTCCGGCCCGGCGACGAGCTTCTCACCACCGACCATGAGCATGGCGGCATCGACCGCCTGTTCCGCTTCATGGCTGGCAAGCTCGGTTTCAGCATAACCAGGTGCCACGTTCCGCTTCCGGTGACGACCCACGAAGCGTTTGTCGATCGCTTCATGAGCCATGTCACGAAGCGAACCCGCGCTATCCTGATCAGCCATCTCACGTCGCCGACCTCGCTGGTGTTTCCAGTCAAGGAGATCTGCGCCCGCGCCCGCGCCGCCGGCATCCTGACCATCGTGGATGGCTCACACGTACCGGGCCAGCTTCCGTTGATCCTGCCGGAGGTCGATGCCGATTTCTATGTCGGTATCCTCCACAAATGGCTCTGTGCGCCCAAGGGATGCGCGTTCCTGTACGCGCGGCCGTCGGCGCAGGATCTGCTCGATCCGCTGGTCGTGAGCTGGGGCTGGGAGCCCAAAAATCCCGGACCGTCCAAATTTGTCGAGTATCATGAATGGCAAGGCAGCCGTGATTTCTCCGCCTATCTTGCCGTCCCCGATGCCATCGCGTTTCAGCGCGAACACGACTGGAACAATGTCCGCATCAAATGCCGCGCGCTTGCGCTTCATGCCCAGCGCGAGGTCAGCGACATGTTCGGACTGGAGCCCTATCATCCGCCGCGGCCCGAATGGCACGGACAGATCGTGTGCGCCCGGCTGCCGGAGGGCACCGACAACGTCGCGTTGCTCAATCGGCTTCGCTACGAATTCAACATCGACGTTTCGGTCGATCGTTTTGACGGGCCGCGCGTCCGTATCTCCGTGCAAGCATATAATGACATGGACGATATCGACCGTTTGCTCTCGGCGCTGCGTCGGTGCTGTCTGGTCCCTGTCGGGGCGCTTGCGAGATGAGCCATGTCATTGAAGCGAATCCGCGCAGCGTGGCGTAAAGGCGGCGCGAGGCTAGCGGCCAGCGTGGCGATCGATCGAGTCCATGACTATTGGTGGGAAAGGCGCTTCGGGATCGATGCCGCCGGCCTCATCCCGATCGAGAAGCTGGTGGCGGAATGGCAGGGTCTTCACGATTATTTTCCCTCAAGCCGGCGCGTGTTTCGTCAGTTGATGGCGCATGTCGACATCCGCCCCGGACAGGACGTGTTCGTTGACGTAGGCTCGGGCAAGGGCCGCGCGCTGCTGATGGCCGCGCAGTACCCGTTCAAGCGGATCGTCGGCATTGAAATCTCGGAAGCGCTTAATCAGGCCGCGCGCCGCAATCTCGCCCGCTGGGCGGGCAGCCTCGCCTGCCCGGATATCGACTTGTGGACCGGCGACGCCGCCGAATGCCCGATCCCGAGCGACGCCACCGTTGTCTATTTCTACAACCCCTTTCACGGGCCGACCCTGCACGCGGTGTTCGAGGCGATTGCGCGGTCGCAAGCGCTTTCGCCTCGCCCTATCTGGGTGCTGTTCAACAATATCGATCATTTACGGGCGATCGAGCCGAATTTCCCGTGGCTGAAGCCGGTGGCGCGCCCGATGTTCGAGCATGCGTGCGGCGTCTATCTGGCTACGGCGGACGCGGTTCACTCCGGCCGGCGCGCGCCGAACACCAACACCGTGTCGTCGGGCCCGGCTTCCCGTTCGGTGTGATGACCCCAGACGCGAATATCGCGAAAGCCGGCCGCTTCCAGAAATTCGATCATTTCGTCCCGGCGATACCAACGCAGCCGAATCGGATGCACGACGGTCTCAACGATCGCGTCTCCGTCCATCACCTCAAGCCGGTGAAAATCGATGGCGATCTGAGTGCTGCTGTCGACCTCCCCGGCGATGGAAACGCGGACCAGTCCGCGCACCGGATGGAACAGAGTTCCGTACGGCATCCAGTCCGAGCGTCCGCTTCCCGTACCGGGCGGAAGATGGGTCGAGAACAGCAGGTCGCCGCGCGGCCGCAGATGGTGGAAGAAACATTGCAGCGCCTGCCGTGCATCACGTATGTCCGTCATCAGCATGAAGGAGGCGAGCGGTATGAAGATCGTGTCGTAGCTGCGCGGGATATCCATGCGCTGCATGAGCTGCTGGTAGAGCACCGGTGCAAGCCCGAGCGTGCTCGCCTTGGCACGGCACAGGCGCAGCATGTCGGCGGAGGCATCCATGCCATCGACATCGAACCCGGCTGCCAATAGCTGCAGAAGAATGCGTCCGGTCCCGCACGACGCTTCGAGCGCCGGGCCGGGATGATCCTCCAGCCGCCGGCGATAGAACGAGAATTCGTTCGGAAGCGGCGAGTCGCCGCGGATCAGATCATAGAGATCGGCCGCGAGCCCGGCGTAGCCGGCATGCCCTTCCTCGAGATCCGTGGCCGCGCGGTTCAAAAGGCCTCCTCACCCGCGATCGTCGTACGATGCATCAACCGCCGATGATTGACCTCGTCATAGGCGGTAGCGCGATGCATCGAGCTGCGGTTGTCCCACAGGATGGCGTCACCCGCCCGCCAGCGATGGACATAGACGAACCGCGGTTGGGTTGCGAAAGCCTGCAGTTCCGAAATTAGAATGTCGCTTTCGGATTCCGGCATGCCCTCGACATTCCAGGGTACGTTGCCGCCGACATACAGCGCCTTGCGGCCGGTTTCCGGATGGGTACGGACCAGCGGTTGCGGCATGTCGGGCCATGCGGCGCGGTCCTCGTCGGTCACCGGCGGCTTGTCGGGATAATTGTAAGGCCGCGACTTCACCCGGCTGATGATGACCCTGCGGCCGTCGATGCGGCGCTTGGTAGATTCGGGTAACGCGTCATACGCCGCCTGCAAATTGGTAAACCAGGTATCGCCACCGACCGGTGGGACTTCGATGCCGTACAGGAACGAGGCTGCGGGTGGCCGTTTGAGATAGTGCCCGTCGGAATGCCAGTAACGTCCGCTGGCGGGCGTTCCGATCCGCTTGCCGTCACGCGTCAGATTCGACAGCACCATCACCTCGGGATGACCGGGCAACATGTTCTCGGAGCGATTGTAGGCTGCAAGCTCGCCAAAGCGCCGGCTGAAATCGACCTGCTGTGCCGGTGTCATCGACTGGTTGCGGAACAACAGGATGGTTTTATCGAGCCAGGCCGCATGAATCCGGTCGAAATCGGTGGCCGATATCGGCGCGGCGAGGTCGATCCCGATCGCCTCGATTCCAATCGTGTCCGTCAGTGGACGAAGAGTTAGCATGGACATCTCCTGAGCAATCACCAGTACAAGCGCTGCGGATGCACCGCGGCTGCCGACAGCGCGCCAAGTTCACCTTCAAGCAGCCGGTTGGCCTCCTCCGGGCCGATATTCACCAGATGCAGGTCGAAGCCGTTGTCCCGGCTGAGATTGGGTAATACCACCACGCCCCGCGGCCGGGCGCGCGTGCATAACAGGCCGGCGCGGTCGAGCCGGTCGAGCGCGGCATCGAGATCGGGCAGCACGAATTCGCCGCGATAGCCCAACGTCAGCAGCGACTGCACCGCAACGCCGCCGTCCCGCAGCGCATCGCGCACCGCCAGCGAGGGAAACACGCCGGTCAAGCGCGGGTTGCAGTCGTAAATCAATTGGTATTGAGACATGCCGTCGCGGCGAGCATCGAAATTGATCGGGCCGCGATAGCCGCGCGCGGCGTAACGGCGGCACAGGGCCCGCATGCGGCCATGGAAGGCCGGAGGAACGTCTTGCGCAACGGTGTCGGACCAATACGCGCCCTGGAAATGCTTGTTGTCGCGATCGCGATAAATCTGCCCGGTCGCGCCAACCGGGATGACCGTTCCGTCCATCGCAATGGCGTAGCTGAGCCCGATACCGCCGAAGGCCGCGTCGCCGTCGCGCTTTCGCAGTTCCGGCTGCACCAGGAAATCGACGCGTTGGCGATGCCGCGCCTGGTCGCGCTTGCAGGCGCGGAGTTGCTCGATCGGCAGGCCCAGCGCGCGCAGGCAAGGTGCGTCGTCGACTTCCTGCCGCAAGTCGGCCGTCTGTCGATCGATCTCGGCTTGGTCGGTCGCCGCCTCTCGCGCGAGCGTCGACCGAAGCCGGCGCATTTCACCGGCGAAATTTTCCGGACCGACCAGAGCCGAAAGATTTCCGCTGGAATTGAGCGTCGCCTTCACAAACAGCCGTGCCGGTGAGATCGCCGTCCGCGGCACCCGCGCGGCATACAAAGCGGCGAGCGCCTGATAGTCCGCGAGCGCCCCCAATTCGGCCGCGGTGAACAGGGCCGTCGGCACATGCGGCGGCAATTCGTGGTCGGAGGCGGTCAGCGCAAGATAGTCTGCCTTGTCCGCGCAGCGCATCGCCAAAGCGGCCATGTCGTCAGCGTCGGCCACCTCGCCGACATCGACCCCATATTGCCGCAGCAGGGCGGCAAGCTGCGCCAACAGCGCCGCATAGGTCGGCGAGATCTGGTTCAGCGCGACCCCGGCGAGCGGCGCGATGTTTTTCGCCTGCGCGGCAAATCCGTCGCAGGCGAACAGCCGCATGTCGCCGATATCGCATCCGGCATAGATCGGCTCCAGCAGGGTCCTGGCGGTGAACAGGCCGGTTCGATCGCGGATGCGGTCGAACCGCGCACGCAACCCGGCGATGTGGCTGCGGTAGATCTCCACATGCCCGTGGCTGGCGGCGAAAAAAACGGAACGCAATCCCCACAGGCTGGAATAGGCCAGAAAACGATCCTGGCACCGGTAGATGAAAGTACGTTCCGCTTCGCCGAGGTCGAGGATGAGGCCGCCGGAAACGATTGCAAGCGGGGTGCCGCGATCTGAACGGGCGCCGAAACGGAACAGCGGCAGCAGCGATTCTGTATCAGGCGCGGTCGCGGGTTGTGGCTGCAGCGTACCGATCTGCGCGTCGCTCATGACATCGCGTCCACGTCGATTTCGGCCGCAACCGGCGACGGACCATTTGCCGGGCTTCCGCCCAGCCGGGCCACACCGACGCCTTCGGTGGTGCGGTATTCGATGAAGGGACCGAAATTGCCGGCGACCAGTTCGGCAAACCGCCCGAGTTCCTCGCGATTGCGGGCGATCACGGCGTCGAAGGCCGGGTCGCCGGAGCTGTCGGTGAACAGAATGTTGTGGCAGACCAGCAGCGCATCCGGCGCCAGCCGTGGCAGGCAGACGCGCGTGAGCGGGTGGTAGACGCGCTTGCCGCGCTGCTCCGGATCGGGATGATCGCGCGGATTTTCCGCATCAAGCACGACCAGGTCGAACATCTCTGCCGTGCGGGCAAGGAAATCTTCGCCGGAAGTTGCGACCACTTCCGCCGCATCGGCAAAGCCGTTTGCTTTCAGGTTCCGGCGCGCGATTTCGCAGCAGGCCTCGTTCGGATCGACCAGCGTTACCCGTCCGCCGGCGGCGACGATGCCGGGGATCGCCCAGTGCGACCAGTATCCGTAGTAGGAGCCGAGGAAGACCGCATGGCGCGGCGCGCGGATTTCGGCGATGGCGGCGAGCAGCAGGCCTTCCTCGGGATAGATATAGGTTTTGAACGGACCGTGGTCGAAACGCGCCATCATCCGCTCGGTCCGATCGAGCGAATCCGCGTCACAAGTTGCGCGCGCGAGAATGCCGCGGCGGTGCAGATCGGCCAGTACGCGGCCGACGCACGCGCGCGGATTGCGCGGAAACCGCTTCATGAAGGGCACGTCGGATCCCGGCACCCCGGCGTCGCGGAGAGCCTGTGCCCGGGATTCGACAAGGCGGTTAAAATCGGCGCGCGAGGCGGCGCCGGCGCGGAAGGACCGATAGATCGGCGAACCATTCAGCGTCGAATCCGCCGCGGCGAACACCGTGCCGGTCATGGCCGGCCTGTCGAGAGCGGCATTCATCCGATCGCCTCCGACTCCGGAACCGTCGCCGCCGGCCTCGCAGAGAGCGGCAGCGGCCAATCCGCCATGGCCAGAAGGCCGGCGCCACCGGCGCGCTCCCACATTTCTTCGGCAATATGCGGCGCGAGCGGCGCGGTCAGTTTCAGCAGCGAACGCGCCGCACAGCCGAGCACGATCTCGTCGCCGGGGTTGCGTTCCTGTTCGAACCTTGCGATCTCGTCGAGCAGGAAGATCAGCTGCTGCATCGCCAGATGGAATGCATAGCGCTCGAGGTTGCCGGTAACGTTGCGCTCGGCCGTTGCGACCTTCTTTGCAAATTTGACCTGCTTCTTGGTGCTGCACGGCGCGGCGGCCGGTAAATCCGCGAATGCGAAAGGGTTGCGCTCGAACAGCCTGAACACGCCGTTGATGAAGCGCGAGGCGCGCGTGAGCAGGTCGTCGGTCCAGTTGATATCCTGATCGGGCGCCGCGCTCGACAGAATCGAAAGCCGCAACACGTCGGCGCCGTAGCGGTCGATCAGCCCGGCAATGTCGAGCGCGTTGCCGGCGCTCTTGCTCATCTTGCGGCCGTCCTGCTTGACCATGCCGATGGCAATCAGCCGCTTGACCGGGTGTCGCTCGTCGACAATGCCGAGTTGGGTCATCGCCTCGGCCAGTGTGCGTATGTGGAAGAAGCAGGTGCGGGTCTGATCGGCGCCGCCGATCATTACATCGACCGGCATCCACTGCGCGGTGCTTTCCGGATCGAACGGCGAGAAAACCGCGGGGTCCTTGCAGGTCAGGTAAAACCACCACGGGCTGGCATAGGTCTCGATGGTGTCGGTATCGCGCCGCGCGGGGCCGTGGCAGTGCGGGCAATCAGTTGTAACGAAGGATAATGAAGTCGCGAGCGGGCTCTCGGCTGTATCGAGTTCGACCGCTTCCGGCAACAGTACGGGCAATTCGTGCTCCGGCACCGGCACCGGTCCGCAGGCGTCGCAATGAACGACCGGAACCGGCGTGCCCCAGTAGCGCGGCCGTGCCACGTCCCAGTCGCGCAGGCGATAGCGTGTCGCGAGGCGGCCGGCCCCCGCCTGCACCAGCCTGCGCTCGATGTCCTCCCGATCGGCGCGGCCGGGTTCGGGGAATGCGTGCTCACTGTTGACGTCAAGGCCTCGCCATATCGTGCGATCGCGGCTCTCGCTCGCCGGACATCCCAGCATCACTTCGCCCTCGATCACCCGTTCGTCTTCTCGCACCAGAACGACCGGCATGTGCCGTTGGGAAAGCGGCTCGATCGCCGCGACGCCGAGATCGACGACGACATCGCCAGGCGGTGCCCCGGCGGCCAGCGGATGCAACGGACCGACGGCAAGGAACGCGGTTTCGGCGAGAACTTCCGGCGTCGAGGTAAAGGCGGTGATCGTGGCGCTCCGGCCAACCAGAGGGAACGTTATCTCGATGCCGTCGCGCCGCCCGATCCAGTCGAGATGAATTCGCTTCACCATATCGGGCCAACCCGGCAGCGTATCGGCCGCGAGCAAGGGTGCTACGAAGTCTGATTCGCGCACATACCAGCGTTCCATCTCGATAATGCTGACCTCAGTCGCGCAACGCCAGCAGCGTCCGGCTTCGACCAGGCTCTCGGCCAGCGTGCTGCGGCAACCCGCGCACCAGTTAACCAGACCCTTGCGGCGATAGATGTGACCGGCCGCCAGCAGCTTGAGGAATATCCATTGAACCCATCGATAGAAACGCGGCTCGTGATCGGCCAGGATACGCCGCGGGTCGTGGCTCAGGCCGAGCCGCGCGAACTGGCGGAGCATCTCGGCCATGTTGCGCTCGACGAGTTCGGCGGGCGGGCAGCCTTCGTCGCGTGCCGCGTTTTCATTGGGCAGGCCGAAGGCGTCGAACCCGCAGGTGTACAGCACGTTGTAGCCGGCCATGCGCCGGAAGCGCGCAATCACGTCCCCGATTGCGTAATTGCGCAGATGTCCGAGGTGGAGCTTGCCGCTGGCGAAAGGCGGCAGTTCGACGATGAACCATTTTGGCCGGCCGGGAACCGGGTCGGACTGAAAAACCTGCGCTGCGTGCCATTTGGCCTGCATGCGCAATTCCGATACCGCGTGATTTCGGCCCGCCTTTACGTTCAAATGCATACGCCGCCTGAACTGCTAACCGCGAAGCGGTGTTGGTTCGCGCTTCGGTAGAACTTTCAAAATCTACATTAAATGAATTGCATCATCCCGCAAGGTTTAGGAAAAACCCTCGCGCAAGAATTCGATCGCTTCTATCTTATTGGGACGTTTGTTTTCTGAGTTCCGCCACATCCTGCGCGGTGATCCGCGACGGCTTGCTGCCGAAGCGCGCGGTGACGTAGTTGGCGACCGCTGCGATCTCCGCATCGGAATAGGCGTTGCCGAAGGCGGGCATGGAGACGGCATCCTCAGGGGTATGCCGCCTGGTCCCGGAAATGACGATCTGAGCGACGTTGGTGGCGCTGGGATCGTTGACGGCCGAGGTGCCGGTGAGCGTGGCGAACGGTGATAGCGAGCTCTCGCCGGTCCAGCCGTGGCAACTGACGCAGGCACCCTGGAACACCATTTTTCCGCGCGGGTCCGGCGCACTGCCGCCGTCCTGGTGCGAAGCCGGCGCTGGCGGCGCGAGCGTCGCCGGCAGATCGGCGGACGCAATTGCCGGCACGGTGCGCAGATAAGCCACCATGGCGCGGATGTCTTCCGGCGCCAACTGGCTGAAACTGTGGTCCACCGCCTCTCCCATCGGCCCCGAGGCAGTACCATGGCCCGCCGCGTGTCCGGCCGAGAGGTAAGCAAAGATATCGTCGTCGCTCCAGGCCCCGAGCCCGGTCGCCTTGTCCGAAGAGATGTTGAAGGCGCGCCAGCCCGCCGTCAGCGCGCCGCCGAATTTTTTGCGGTTGTTGAGCGCAAACGCCAAGTTTCGCGGGGTGTGGCATTCGCCGCAATGGGCCAGCGCCTCCGCGAGATAAGCGCCCCTGTTCCATTCCGGGCTCTTCGACGTGTCAGGCTCAAAGCGCGTGTCCGGATTGAACAGCTCCGACCAGAAGGCCATCGCCCAGCGCTGGTTGAACGGAAACGTCAGCGTATTGGCGGGCGCTACCACGCGCACCGGCGCGAGGCTGAACAGATAGGCCTTGATCGCCAGCCCGTCCGCATCGGTGACGTAGGTGTAGGACGTGTATGGCATCGCCGGATAAAGCCGCGCGCCGTCCCGGCGGGTTCCGCGATGCAGTGCGTTGAGAAAATCCTGGTCGCTGTAATTGCCGATGCCGGTTTCCTTGTCGGGGGTAATGTTGGTCGAATACAGCGTCCCGAACGGCAGCTTGAAGCCGAGGCCGCCGGCGTATTCCTTGCCGCCTTGCGTGGTGTGGCAGACCATGCAATCCGCCGCCCGCGCCAGATAGGCGCCGCGCTCGACGAGGCTCACCTGAGCGAGCTTCGCGGGAACGCCGGTGGGATTGGCGCCTCCGTAATCCTCCAGCGCCACACTAGGGCCGGTCCCGAATGCCATCGGCCCGGGCCCGCGCAGAATCCAGACGCCCACCAGCAGCACGATCGCCAGGATCGCGACAACGCTGCCCAGAATGCGACGCGCGGCGTAGCTCATGCCTTCTTCCCCGCGGCGATCATGGCACGGTCGATGGGAAGCCGCCGCAAGGCGACGCCGGTTGCGGCATAGATCGCGTTGCGCAGCGCCGGCGGTCCCGCATTGACACCGGTCTCGCCGATGCCGCCGGGTGGCTCGCCGCTGTTGACGACATGAACCTCGATCTTCGGCACCTGATCGATGCGCAGCATGCGGTAGTCGTTGAAGTTGGATTGCTGCACCCGTCCCCTGTCGATGGTGATTTCGCCATAAAGCGCCGCGGTCAGGCCGAAGATCAGTCCGCCCTCGAGCTGCGCTGCAACCGTGTCGGGATTGACGGCGATGCCGGTATCCACCACCGAGGTCACGCGCCGCAGCAGCACCTCGCCGTGTTCGTCGACTTCGGCTTCCACCACGGTTGCGATAACGCTGGCGAACGACGGCTGCACACACACGCCGCGCCCGGCCCGCGCCGGCAGCGGCTGACCCCAATTGGCTTTCTCCGCCGCAAGATTGAGTACGTTGAGAAAGCGCGGCTGCTTGCCGAGCATCGAGCGGCGGAAGTCCACCGGGTCCTTGCCCGCCTTGCGTGCAAGCTCGTCCATGAAACATTCGATGGCGAACACGTTGTTGTTGGGACCGACGCCGCGCCAGAAGCCGGTCGGCACTGCGGGCGGTTCAGCCTGCACATATTCGACATGGAAATTCGGAATGTCGTAGGGCATATCGACGGCGGCATCGACAGCATCGATATCGATGCCTTTCTGGAACGCCGGCGGCAGCCAGCGCGCTAAGATGGCCGAGCCGGTGACCCGATATTTCCAGCCGACGATCTTGCCGTCGGACAAGGTTGCGGCAATCGTGTCGCGATAGACCGGACGATAGATATCGTGCTGGATGTCTTCTTCGCGGGTCCACACCACCTTCACGGGTCCATCGACCTGCTTTGCAATGCGAACCGCCGCAACCACCATGTCGGGCTCGAGCCTGCGCCCGAACCCGCCACCGAGCAGGTGGTTGTTGACAGTGACTTTCTCGACCGGAAGTCCGGCCGCCTTCGCCGCCTCCGACTGCACCCGGCTTACGATTTGCGTGCCGGTCCAGATTTCACAGGAGTCGGGGGTGAGATGAACCGTGGCGTTCAACGGCTCCATCGTGGCGTGCGCAAGAAACGGAAGCTCGAATGAAGCGTCGAACCTTTCGCCGGTTGCGAGGCCTTTTGCGATATCGCCGGCGGATTTGGCAACTGCGCCGTCCTTTTCGCTGGCGGCACGCAAATGCTGCCAGATGTCTTTCGAACTGATGTTCGCATTAGTGCCTTCATCCCAGGTCACGACCAGGGCATCGAGGCCTTTCTTCGCCGCCCACATGTGGTCGCCGACTACCGCGACCAGGTCGTCCAGCACGATGATTTTCTGTACGCCGGGAATCTTCCTGGCGGCGCCGTCATCGACCTTGCCGACCTTGCCGCCGAACACCGGGCACGCCGCCAGCGTTGCGAACTTCATGCCGGGAAGCATCGCATCGATGCCATAGACGGCCTTGCCGTTGGCCTTGTCCGGCGTGTCAAGCCGCTTCAGCGGCTTGCCGATCAGCGCAAAGTCCTTGGGATCCTTGAGCGCAACGTCCTTGGGCGGAGTCTGGCTGCCGGCAGCCGCCGCCAGCGCGCCGTAGGACAATTTGCGTCCGCTCTGCGGATGTGTGACTTCTCCGTTCGAGGCGGTGCAACTGGACGGCTCGACCTGCCATTGCTGCGCGGCGGCTTGCACCAGCATGGCGCGCGCGCTTGCGCCGGCGTTGCGCAACGGCTTCCAGAACGCGCGGATAGAGTTGGAATTGCCGGTAACCTGCAGGCCGAACGCGGGATTGCCGTAGAGCTTGTCGTTCGGCGGCGCGTGCTGCAGCGTTACCTGCGAGAAATCGGCATCGAGTTCTTCGGCCAGAATCATCGGAATCGAGGTGTAGACGCCCTGCCCCATCTCGACCTGCGGCATGACCAGCGCGGTCTTGCCGGCGCTGTCGATGCGGATGAAGGCGTTCGGGGCGAACTTGCCCTCGGTGACATCGGGCGGCTGCACCGGCTCGTTCGCGGCGCGCACGGGAAGGTGGAACGCGAGCAGAAACCCGCCTGCCAACCCGCCTGTCAGCACACTGCGGCGCGAAGGCTTGCCGGAAATCCTTTCCACGACCGCCATGCCCGCCTCCTAGGTCTGACGCTCGGCCGCAGCCTGCTTGATCGCGGCGCGGATGCGCACATAGGTACCGCAGCGGCAGATATTTCCCGCCATGGCGGCGTCGATGTCGGAGTCGTCGGGATTGGGCGTCGTTGCGAGCAGCGCCGACGCCGACATGATCTGGCCCGACTGGCAATAGCCGCACTGGATCACCTCCAGATCGAGCCAGGCTTTCTGCACCTTTGCGCCGGACGGCGTGGCGCCGATGCCTTCGATCGTGGTGACAGCGCGGTCGCGCACCGCGCCGACCGGCAGCATGCAGGAACGTACCGGCTTGCCATCGATGTGCACGGTACAGGCGCCGCATTGCGCGATGCCGCAGCCAAATTTCGTCCCTGTCAGCCCAAGTATGTCGCGCAGAACCCAGAGCAGCGGCATGTCCGCCGGGGCATCGAACGTCTTCCGTTCACCGTTGATTGTCAGCGTCGTCATCGAACATCTCCGATCACTGCGTCACAATAACGATTCAGATCCTTGCAATTTCCACAACGTGGACAAGCCGGCAGGTTTGTCACACTAACACTTAATCGGAGGGGGCGGATGGAGCTCTCCGCCTACGAGGTCTGCAAAAACACGATCCCTCGCAGGAGTTGCCGGCTGGCTTAAAGCAGGGATGCATAGACGCGCGGCCCCTGATTGGATGTCATCCCATTGAATTAAGAGCCTAAAACGAATTAACGCTTGAATTGAACGAGCGGTTGGTTAATTTTAGCCGGAAGGACAACAGCGTCGGCCCGCGCAGCGGGCTAAAAGACGCTGCCCCGGAGGACGCTGTGGACGCAACCATATTCCTGTTTCTGCTGCAGGACGGCATCATCAACGGCGCGGTCTATGCGCTGGTGGCGATTGCGACGGTCCTGGTGTTCGCGGTGACGCGGGTGATTTTGGTGCCGCAAGGCGAGTTCGTGGCCTTCACCGCGCTCACCATTGCCGCGCTGGAGAACGGTCTTATGCCGTCGACGCCCTGGCTGCTGCTGGCGCTCGGGTGCCTGGCCGCGGCATCCGAACTGATACGGCATTTTCGCGAGCTGACCGCGCGCCGCGTCTTGAGAATTGTCCTGTTCGATCTGGCGCTGCCGATTGCGCTGCTGCTGCTGACGCGGACGCTGGCGCCGTTAAAGCTCGGGCAGGTGTCCAATATCCTGCTTGCGATTGCCCTGATCACGCCGATGGGCCCGATGATCTATCGCATCGCGTTCGAGCCGATCGCCCATTCCAGCGTGCTGGTGCTGCTGATGGCAGCCTTTGGCGTGCATTTTTCGCTGATGGGCCTGGGGCTGCTGTTCTTCGGACCGGAAGGCACCGGCACCGCTCCGCTCTCTTCGGCTTCCTTCTCGCTCGGCGATCTCGTCATTACCGGCCAGAGCGTGGCGGTGCTGATCGTCACCGCGCTGTTGCTGATACTGTTTGCGCTGTTTTTCGGACGCACGCTGCTCGGCAAGGCGCTGCGCGCCTGCTCGTCGAATCGCATCGGCGCGCGGCTGGTGGGAATCCCGACCTCGGCTGCAGGGCAAATCGCGTTTGCGCTGGCAGCACTGCTCGGCGCGGTGTCGGGCGTATTGGTCGGTCCGCTGATGACGGTGTTTTATGACAGCGGTTTCCTGATCGGGTTGAAAGCATTCGTCGCGGCGATCCTTGGCGGACTGGTGAGCTATCCGTTGACGGTCCTCGCCGCGCTCGGGGTCGGATTTGCCGAGGCGCTGTTTTCGTTCTGGGCCAGCAATTTCAAGGAAGTGCTGGTGTTCACCTTGATCATTCCGGTGCTGGCCTGGCGTTCGGTGTACGCGCCGCATGCCGAGGAGACGGAATGAAGCTGTCGTACCGGCCATTCATCCCGATCATCTGCGCGTTGGCGGTCCTGATCGCGCCCTTCACCGGGCTGATGCCGGATTACTGGGTCACGCTGTTCAACTACATCGGCATCTCCAGTCTGGTCGCAATCGGTCTCGTGCTGTTGACCGGCGTCGGCGGCATGACCTCGTTCGGCCAGGCTGCCTTTGTCGGCTTCGGCGCCTACACCACCGGTGCGCTGACCGTGCATTTCGGCGTCTCGCCGTGGCTGACCTTGCCGGTCTCGCTGGCGGTAACGATGATCGCCGCCGGTTTGATCGGCGCGGTCACCGTGCGGCTGTCGGGGCATTATCTCCCGCTCGGCACCATCGCCTGGGGCATCGCGTTTTTCTATCTGTTCGGCAACATCGGCTGGCTCGGCGCCCATGATGGACTTTCCGGCATCCCGCCGTTGCGGATCGGCGCGCACGCGCTGATCGATCCCGGTGAATATTTCGTTGTGGTCTGGGTCGCCGTGGTGCTTGCGGTGATCGCGACGCAAAACCTGCTCGGCGGCCGCGTCGGCCGCGCCATTCGCGCACTCCGGCGCTCCACCCGCGCCGCCGAAGCCTTCGGCGTCAACACCGCCGCCGCCAAGCTCACGGTGTTCGTTTATGCCGCAATGCTCGCGGGACTGGCCGGATGGCTCTACGCGCATTTCCAGCGTTCGGTATCGCCCGGTCCGTTCGGCATCAGCGCCGGCACCGAATACCTGTTGATGGCGGTGTTGGGCGGCGCCGGCCGGGTCTACGGCGCCATTCTCGGCGCCGCCGGCATCACGGTTCTGCGCGACCAGTTGCAGAATTTCCTGCCCTGGCTGGTGGGCAATACCGGCAACTTCGAAGCCATCGCATTTGGCGCGGTGCTGGTGCTGATCCTGCAATTTGCTTCCGGCGGATTGTGGCCGATCCTGTTCGGCCCGCCGCCGGCACCGACGCCTCCAGCGCAGCGCGACGATCAGCAACTGCCGGATCGCCCGCTGCCGGCGCCGGGAACGCCGCTGTTGCAGGCGCAAGACGCGCGAAAAGCGTTCGGCGGGCTGGTCGCGGTCAACGATGTCAGTTTCGAGGTCGAGAGCGGCCGCATCATCGGGCTGATCGGCCCCAATGGCGCGGGCAAGAGCACGACCTTCAATCTGATCACCGGCGTGCTGCCGCTTACCTCCGGACGGATCCAGTTCGAGGGTCACGCGCTGCAAGCGCAGACCCCGCAACGCGCCGCGGCGCTCGGACTCGGCCGCACGTTTCAGCATGTCGAAATCGTCGCCGACATGAGCGTGATCGAGAATGTCGCGCTCGGCGCGCATCTGCGTGGCAGCGCCGGGCTGGTGCGCGCAATCCTCGATCTCGATCGCGCCGAGGAGGCACTGTTGTTTGCCGCTGCGCAACGCCAGCTCGAACGCGTCGGCCTCGCCGATGCCGCGTTCAAGCCGGCCGGCACGCTGGCGCTGGGCCAATTGCGGCTGGTGGAAGTCGCTCGTGCGCTGTGTCTCAATCCGGCGTTGCTGCTGCTGGACGAGCCGGCAGCCGGCCTGCGCGTCGGCGAGAAGAAGGCGCTGGCGCGGCTGCTGCGCGAGGTGCGCGCCGAGGGGATCAGCGTGCTGCTGGTCGAGCACGACATGGATTTTGTGATGAGCCTTGCCGATCGCCTGGTAGTGCTCGATTTCGGCACCCGGATCGCCGAAGGCATTCCGGCTGTCATACGAAAAGACCCCGTCGTGCTCGAGGCCTATCTCGGAGGCGTGTCGTGACCGCGCCGCTGCTCGATGTCAGCGACCTCTGCGTCTCCTACGGGCGCGCCCAGGTCGTGCACGACGTCTCGATCGCCGTGACCAAAGGCGCGCTGGTCACCGTGATCGGCTCCAACGGCGCCGGCAAGACCACGCTTCTCAACGCCATCATGGGGCTTTTGAGCGCGCGCGGCCACATCGGCTTCCGCGACGCCGAGATCAACTTGGTGCCGCTGGAGAGCCGCGTGCAGGCCGGCCTCTGCCTGGTGCCGGAACGGCGCGAGCTGTTCGCGGACATGCCGGTCGAGGACAATTTGCTGCTGGGAGGTTTTCGGCGGACGCGCGCTGAACGAAAGCAGACACTGGAAGAGGTGTATGCGCGCCTGCCGCGGCTGCACGAACGACGCCAGCAGCTGGCTGGCACACTGTCCGGCGGCGAACGGCAGATGCTGGCCATGGGCCGGGCGCTGATGGCGCGCCCTACCCTCCTCATGCTGGACGAACCGAGCCTCGGCCTCGCGCCAAAAATCGTTCGCGATGTTTTTCACATCCTCACCGATCTGCGCAAGACCGGCGTTTCGATCCTGCTGGTCGAGCAGAACGCGCGCGCAGCGCTTGAGGTTGCCGATTATGCCTATGTGATGGAGTTGGGCGCGATCACCACGCAGGGATCGCCTGCAGAAATTTCCAACGATCCGCGATTGGTCGAAAGTTATCTCGGCCTCGGCGGCAACGAGTACTAAGGTCACAACAACCAAAGGGAGAGAACGAGATGTTACGCAAGAGTTGGATGATCGTACTGGCCACCGTGCTGGGCCTGGGCAGTGCGCAGGCGCAGATCAAGGTGGGCATCACCATGAGCGCATCCGGACCGGGGGCAGCGCTGGGCCAGCCGCAAAGCAAAACCGTCGCGGCACTGCCGAAGGAAATCGCCGGCCAGAAGATCACCTACTTCGCGCTCGACGACGAATCCGATCCGACAAAAGGCGCGCAGAACGGGCGCAAGCTCATCACCGAAGAAAAGGTCGATGTGCTGATCGGCTCATCGCTGACCCCGGTCAGCCTGCCGCTGATCGACATCGCAGCCGAAGCCAAGACACCGCTGATGACGATGGCGGCCGCCGCCATTCTGGTCGCGCCGATGGATGACAAGCGCAAATGGGTATTCAAGGTGGTGCCGAACGACGACATCATGGCCAACGCCATCCTGAAATACATCGCCAAGACCGGCGCCAAGACGCTCGGCTATATCGGCGTCTCCGATGCCTATGGCGAAGGCTATTACAAGGTGCTCAGCGAAGTCGCGCCAAAAATCGGCATTACGCTGACCGGACATGAAGTCTACGCGCGCAGCGACGCCAGCGTGACCGGACAGGTGTTGAAAATCATTGCCACCAAGCCCGACGCGGTGTTCGTCGCGTCCGCCGGAACGCCGGCGGTGCTGCCGCAGAAGGCGCTGCGCGAGCGCGGCTACAAGGGACCGATCTTCCAGACCCACGGCGTCGCCACGGAAGAATTCATCAAGCTCGGCGGCAAGGATGTCGACGGCGCGATCTTCACCGGCGAGGCTTTTACGGTCGTCAACGATCTGCCGGCGAACAGCCCATTCCGCAAACCCACGACCGCCTTCATCGACGCCTATAAGGCAGCGAACGGCAACATCCCGTCGATTTTCGGCGCGCATCTCTGGGACTCGATGTCGCTTGTAGAGCGCGCGATCCCGGCCGCGCTCAAGGTAGCAAAACCCGGCACCGCCGAGTTCCGCGCCGCACTGCGCGACGAGATCGAAAAGACAAAAGATTTTGCGCTGAACAACGGCTTGTCGAACATGACGCCGGACAATCATAACGGCTACGACGAGCGCTCTGCCTTTGTGATCGAGGTCAAGGACGGCGCGTTTCACTTGGTGAAGTAGCCGTGCCCCGGACGCAGTGCAGCGCGCCGCCCTTCGCGGCGTGATGCGCTGCAGAGCCGGGGCCGTAGCGGAACGCGGTGTTTGTGACGGTCCCGGTTTTGCGAAGCAGCGCTGAAGAAGCGCTGCATCGCGCCCGGCACACGAGACTATCCCGGAGCAAACCCGAATGTGCGCTCGAACCGCTTCGCATATTCCGGCCAAACCTCGGGATTGATCATGCGCGGCGGGCGCCTGCCGTCGAGCGCGTCGAGCATTTGCTCGGCGGCGATCCGGCCCATATTGGCGCGCGCCTCCCTGGTCACGCCCGCGGTGTGCGGGCTCGCCAGCACATTGTCGAATTGCAGCAGCGGATGATCCGGCGGCGGCGGCTCTTTGGACCAGACGTCGAGGCCGGCGCCGGCAATCGCCTTGCTGCGCAGCGCATCGAGCAGCGCATCCTCGTCGTGAATAAAGCCGCGCGCGGTGGTGATGAAATAGGCATGCGGCCGCATCAGCGCGAATTCGCGTGCGCCGATCATGCCGCGATTGTCCTTGGTCAGCGGGCAATTGATGGAGACGTAATCGGCGCGGCGAAGCAAATCGTCGAGCTCGACCTTCTCCGCGCCTCGCGCTGCGATTTCGGTGGCGGACAGATAGGGGTCGTAGGCCAGCACCTTCATGCCGAACAGGCCCTTGCAGAGTTCGGCGATGCGGCGGCCGACATTGCCGATGCCGACGATGCCGATGGTCTTGCCTTGCACCTCGGTGCCGATCAGCGCGTTGCGATTGACCTTGGCATCGCGCCGCAACGCGCGATCGGCTTCGATGATGCGCTTCGACAGCGTCAGCATCATTCCCAACGCGTGCTCGGCGACCGAATGCGCATTGCCGCCGGACTGATTGACCACAAGCACGCCCGCGGCCGTACAGGCGTCGACATCGACGGGGTCGTAGCCCGCACCATTGCTGGAGACGATCAGCAGGTTCGGCGCGCGCGTCAGCAAGTCCCGGTCGACGTGGAAATGCCTCGCGAGTTCGTCGCGCGCCGCGCCAATCTGATAGGCATGTGCGGCAGTTACGATTGGTGTTGCGACCTCATCCGGACTTTCGTTCTCGAGCCGGTCGAGCCGAATGTCGGGTCGCGCCTGCAATATCTCGGTGTAGATCGGATGCGCCAGGTATTTGACGTAGAACACGCGCTTGTTGTTGACGGGCATTCTTCAGCCTTCAGTTCGAAAATCCATAGAGTTTTGCGGGATTGCCGACGAGGATGCGGCGCTGGACGGTGCGATCCGGCGTCCATTCCTGAAACAGTTCGAACAGATGCCCGACATCGGGCATCTCGCCCTCGATGCGGGGATGCGGCCAGTCGCCGCCCCACACCAGCCGCTCCGGATTGGCCCGCAGCAGCGCTTCGTGAAACGGACGCGCATCGGGGTAATCGGGCGCGTCCTGGCTGATGCGATGCGCGCCCGACAGTTTTGCCCAGCACCAGCCCTCGCCGACCGCGCGCAACAGACTCTGGAAACCGCCCGTGCCAGTGCCAGCGCGCGCGTCGGTGCGGCCCATGTGATCGATCACGACGGGCGCACCGATGGCTTTCAGCACCGGAATCGTTTCCGGCAGATCCTTGACATCGATCCAGAGCTGCAGATGCCAGCCAAGCTCGGCCATGACAGGCGCGAGCGTCTGCGCCGCGGTCAGCGGAACGCCGCCGCGATAATGCAGCTGTCCGCCGCGAAAGAAATGATTGAAGCGCAGGCCGCGCACGCCAAGGTCACGCCAGCGGCGCAACGTTTCGGGCGCGACCGTTTCATCGGCCACCGCGACGCCGCGCAGTCGATCAGGCCGGCGCACCAGCGCATCGAGCATCGCCGAATTGTCGCGGCCATGCGCGCTGCCCTGCACCAGCACGCCGCGATCGAAGCCGACCGCGTCGAGCATCGCCAAATATTTTGCCAGCGGGGCATCCGGCGGCGTGTAGCTGCGGTCGGCGGCGTAGGGAAATTGTGGCGCCGGTCCGAACACATGCGCGTGGGTATCGCAGGCATCAGTCGGCGGCGGAATCCGCGGCCGGGTCGGCTCGAGCGGAGGCAGGCAGGCGGGAATCATCGGATCGTCCGCCTGTTCATTCGGCCGTCATTCCGGCAGCCTTGATGATCGGGCCCCACTTTTCGTAGTCGGCGTGGATCATCGCGTCGAATTCCTTCGGGGAACTGCCGATCGGCGTCGCGCCGAGCGTGTTGAGGCGATCCTTCACCGCCGGCGCCTTCAACGCCGCGACGAAATCGCTCGACAATTGCGCCACGACATTCGCCGGTAGCCCGGCCGGCCCGACCAGGCCCCACCACACGCCGGTATCGTAACCGGCGACGCCAGCCTCGGCCATGGTGGGAACGTCAGGCAGGAACGGCGCGCGCTTGGCGGTGGTGACGCCGAGCGCGCGAACGGTGCCCGCGCTGATCTGTCCGACCGATTCCGGCCCGTTGTTGAACGACATCGGGATCTGTCCGCCCAGGAGGTCATTCATCGCCGGACCGCCGCCCTTGTACGGGATCGCGACGATGTCGACCTTGGCAAGACTTTTCAACAACTCGCCGGCGAGATGTGTCGAGGTGCCCTTGCCGGCCATGGCGTAGGACAGGGTGCCGGGCTTGGCGCGCGCCTGCGCCAGAAGATCGGCCAGCGTCCGATACGGTGAATCGGCGCGCACCAGCAGGATGTTCGGCGACGACGCCAGCAGACAGATCGGCGTGAAGTCCTTGAAGGTGTCGTAGGGAATTTTCGGATAGAGGAACGGATTGGTGGCGTGGCCGCTGGCGACCACGATCAGTGTGTATCCGTCCGGCGCCGAGGAGGCGAGCGCCTGCGACGCGACCACGCCGCCCGCGCCCGGGCGGTTTTCGACAATGACCGGCTGGCCCCACTGCTTCGACAGTTCGTCGCCGAGCGTGCGTGCGAGGATATCGACCGCACCGCCCGCCGCATACGGCACGAACAGATGCACGGCTTTGGTGGGGAACCCGGTCTGGGCCGAGGCAACACTTGCGGCGGCGACTGCGCCGGCCGCGACAGCAAGCATCCGAACCCACCTCATGGCATCCCTCGCGGAATTTTATCGTTGGCGGCTTATCGCATGCCGGCATGCCGCGACATCATCGCAGCACGCAGATCATGGCAACGGTCAGGACATGTTGACAATCCCGTTGATCGCGTCAAGTTCGGCGCGGCAACGTGATCGCCCGTGAGAGATCACAGGGCACAGGGAGAATCAATGGCGGCCGCCGAGGGACAAACGTCCCCGCAGTCTCAACCGGAAACCTGGCACGGCATCGTGCTTGAGACGCTCAAGCGCAACAACGTCCGGCCGGTGCCGGCGTGCGGCGGGATGTGACGACGCGTTGATGAGTCCAGAATCGTATCCGAAATGGATGCCGCCGCTTCTCCGGATCGTCGCCTGGCTTCTAGCCGCAGCCGTCACCTTCGCGACGCTGGGTCCGCCGCGATTTCGCCCGCACTCCGATCTCGGCCAGGACGGCGAGCACGCGCTGGCCTTCATCCTGGTTGGACTGGCGTTTGGCCTCGCCTATCCGCGGCGGCGATTACTTACCGCGGGCGTTGCCGTCGTCCTGATCGGCATGCTCGAACTGTTGCAGCTCTGGATGCCGGGCCGGCATGCGCGATTGGAAGATTTTATCGTCGATGCGCTGGCGGCTTGCGCGGGGATCGCGGTGGCGGCGGGACTGGATTGGCTTGCACGTCGATCAATGAGCTGAGGCCTGATCGTCTTCGCGAGGAGCGAAGCAATCCAGTTCTTTGCGGCCACTGGATTGCTTCGCTGCGCTCGCAATGACGGTTACAGCAGCCCCGCGCCACGGGCCCATTTGTACTTCGCACCGAGCACCGCGACCGGAATCTCGGTCGAATAGGCGTAAGCGACGATGCCATTCTGGTAGAGATAGTCGGCGGCCTCCTCGACCTCGATATCGCCGGCCAACGAGGCCACGATCGGCTTCTCGATGCCCTTGGCCTTCATCGCGTTCTTCACCTCGACCATGTTCTTGGCGAACACCATCGGCGGCGTCACGATGGTGTGCCAGTAGCCGAGGATCAGCGAATGAATCCGCGGATCTTCGAGGCCGAGCTTGACGGTGTTGACATAGGTGATCGGCGGCTCGCCGCCGGTGATGTCGACCGGGTTGCCGGCAGCACCAAACGGCGGGATGAACTTGCGGAACGCGGCGTCGAGGTCCGGCGGGATTTGCATCAACGACAGCTTGTTGTCGATGCAGGCGTCCGACAGCAGCACGCCCGAACCGCCGGCGCCGGTGATGATGACCACGTTCTCGCCCTTCGGCGTCGGCAGCACCGGAATGCCGCGCGCGAATTCCAGCATGTCGCGCAAGGAGCGGGCGCGGATCACGCCGGACTGGTTGAACACGTCCTCATAGATCTTGTCGTTGCCGGCGAGCGCGCCGGTGTGGGAGCTCGCGGCCTTGGCGCCGGCTGAAGTGCGGCCCGCCTTCAGCACCACGATCGGCTTCTTCTTCGAGACGCGCTTTGCCACTTCGGCAAACGCACGGCCGTCTTTCAAATCTTCGCAATGCTGCGCGATGATCTGGGTGTTGTCGTCCTGCTCGAAGAACGTCAACAGATCGTCCTCATCGATATCCGACTTGTTGCCGAGGCCGACGATGGCGGAGACGCCCATCTTGGCGGAGCGCGAGAAGCCGATGATGGCCATGCCGATGCCGCCGGATTGCGACGACAGCGCCGCCGAGCCCTTGACGTCATAGGCGGTGCAGAAGGTCGCGCACAGATTGGCGTGCGTATAATAGAAGCCGTAGATGTTCGGCCCCATCAGGCGGATGCCGTATTTCTGGCCGATCGCCTGGATTTCCTCCTGGCCCTTGATGTTGCCGGTTTCGGCGTAGCCGGACGGAATCAGGATCGCGCCGACAACTTTCTTCTCGCCGCATTCGATCAGCGCCGCGGCGACGAAGTTGGCGGGAATGGCGAATACGGCAATGTCGACTTCGCCGGGCACGTCCTTGACCGACTTGTAGACCTTCTTGCCCATGATCTCGTCGGCCTTGGGGTGGATCGGATAGATCTCGCCCTTGTAGCCGCCGTTGATCAGGTTCTTCATCACGGAGTTGCCGATCTTGCCAGTCTCGGCGGAGGCGCCGATCACCGCAACCGACTTCGGCTTCATGATCCGGTTCATCTGGCGCACGATGTCGTCATGGTTCGGACGCGGCCGCGGCGGTTTCGGTGCGAAATCGACGACGATGCGGACGTCGGCGGCAATGGCGTCCGACTTGGTCGCGAACACGGGATTGAGGTCCATCTCCGAAATCTCGGGGAAATCGGTGATCAACTGCGAGACGTTGACGATGATGTCGGCGATGGCGTCGCGGTTGGCGGGATCGCTGCCGCGCACGCCCTTCAGCATCTCATGGGCCTGGATGCCGTCGAGCATCGAGAGCGCGTCGTGCTTGGTCGCGGGCGCGAGGCGGAAGGTGATGTCTTTCAGTACCTCGACCAGCACGCCGCCCAGCCCAAAGGCGACCAGCTTGCCGAACGAGCCGTCGGTAACGGCGCCGATGATCACCTCCTGGCCGCCCAGCAGCATCTGCTGGACCTGGATGCCTTCGATCTTGGCGTCCGATTTGTATTTCTTGGCGTTCGCCAGGATCGTTGCGTAATTCTTTTCCACGTCTTCGGCGGTCTTGACGCCCACCATCACGCCGCCGGCCTCGGTCTTGTGCAGAATGTCCGGTGAGACGATTTTCATCACCACCGGAAAGCCCATGCCGGTGGCAAGCTTCACCGCCTCGGCGGCGGATTTGGCGACGCCTTCCTTCGGAACCGGGATGCCGTAGGCGTCGCAGACCAGTTTGCCCTCGGGCGCCGTGAGACTGCTGCGCTTGTCCGCCTTGACCGCGTCGAGAATTTTGCGAACCGCATCCTTGGAATGAGACATTGGCTTTTCTCCCTGACGTCCGTTTTTTATGAGGTTGTCCCCGACCAGCGGCCGTATGGCATTTGGTATGCCAGAAACAAGCTTGTCAAGTCACCCTCACCCCGGCGAATGCCGAAAACAAGGGCAACTTGACATGGTGGTATTTGGTATGCCAAAAAACAAGCTGATTTATTCTGCTAAGAGACATCTCCCTCTGGAGGAGATCAGTCGTGCCCCTACGGAAACAAACCAAGGCGCCGCCCATCATGGCTGAGGCAGAGATCGCGATCGTACGAATTGCGCCAGAGACCAGCTTCAAGAACAAGGCCTATGAAGCCTTGAAGGAAGCCATTCTGAAGATGGACATCTACGCCACGCCCGAGCAGGTCATGCTCGACGAGCGCGCGCTATCCGAGCGCCTCGGCGTCAGCCGCACGCCGATCCGCGAAGCGATCGCAATGCTGGAGCAGGACGGTTTTGTGAAAACCGTGCCGCGCCGCGGCATTGTCGTGGTGCGCCGGACCAAGACCGAGATCGTCGACATGATCCGCGCCTGGGCCGCGCTCGAGAGCATGGCGGCGCGGCTGATCACCACCACCGCGCGCAAAAAGGACATTTCCGCGCTGCGCGACTTCTTCAAGAATTTTGGCAAGGACCGGCTGCCGCAGGATCATATCGAGGAATATTCCAAGGCCAATATCGCCTTCCACCAGGCGCTGATCTCGCTCAGCGAATCGCCGGTTCTGGTCGACATGACCAACGACATCCTGCTGCATGTGCGCGGCTACCGGCAACTGACCATCGGGCGCGTCGATCGCACCGCAGTGTCGTTGCCCGAGCATATGGGCATCATCGAAGCGCTCGAGGAACGCGACACTGAATTGGCGGAAAAGCGCGCGCGCGACCACACGCTCGGGCTCGCGGCCTATGTCGAGGCGCACGGCCAGGAACTGTTCAACTAACAAGAACTTTTACTTCAGAAGACGACAAGCTCGTCCGTCAAGAAACGCTCAGGGAGAACGCGGAATGTCCGCAACAGTACAGAGCATTGCCGCAAACCCCGCCGAAGCCGAGCGCGAGCTGACCGACGGCTTCAATCTCATCATCGATGCGCTCAAGCTCAACGGCCTCACCACGATCTACGGCGTGCCCGGCATCCCGATCACCGACTTCGGCCGCATGGCGCAGGCCGCGGGCATTCGTGTCATCTCGTTCCGCCATGAGCAGAACGCCGGCTATGCCGCGTCGATCGCGGGGTACCTCACCAAGAAACCCGGCGTGTGCCTGACGGTGTCGGCGCCGGGATTTCTCAACGGTCTCACCGCGCTGGCGCATGCCACCACCAACTGCTTTCCGATGATCCTGATCTCCGGCTCATCCGAGCGCGAGATCGTCGACCTGCAGCAGGGCGATTATGAAGAGATGGACCAGCTCGCGATCGCCAAGCCGCTGTGCAAGGCGGCGTTCCGCGTGCTGCACGCCGCCGACATCGGCATTGGTCTCGCGCGCGCCATCCGTGCCGCGGTGTCGGGCCGTCCCGGCGGCGTCTATCTCGACCTGCCCGCAAAACTGTTCGGCCAGGTGATGGACGCGGAGGCCGGGCAGAAGTCGCTGGTGAAAGTGATCGATGCTGCGCCGGCGCAGATTCCCTCCCCCAATTCGATCAAGCGCGCACTCGATGTGCTGAAAAGTGCAAAGCGCCCGCTGATCATCCTCGGCAAGGGCGCGGCTTACGCCCAGGCCGATGACGCGATCCGCCAATTGGTCGAGAAGAGCGGCATTCCGTTCCTGCCGATGAGCATGGCCAAGGGCCTGTTGCCCGACACCCATCCGCAATGCGCGGGTGCGGCGCGCTCCACCGTTCTGAAAGACTCCGACGTCGTGATGCTGATCGGCGCGCGCCTCAACTGGCTGCTGTCGCACGGCAAGGGCAAGACCTGGGGCGAAGCGCCGAAGAAATTCATCCAGATCGACATCGAACCGAAGGAAATGGATTCGAACGTCGAGATCGTAGCACCGGTGGTCGGCGACATCGGCTCCTGCGTCTCGGCGCTGCTCGCCGGCATGGGCGGCAACTGGGCGGTCCCGCCGTCCGAATGGACCGGCGCCGTAGCCAAAAAGCGCGAAGAGAACGTCGCCAAGATGGCGCCGCGGCTGATGAACAACAATGTGCCGATGGATTACCACGGCGCGCTCGGCGTGCTGCGCACCATCGTCAAGGAACGGCCGGACGCGATCCTCGTCAACGAGGGCGCCAACACGCTCGATCTCGCGCGCGGCATCGTCGACATGTATCAGCCGCGCAAGCGCATCGACGTCGGCACCTGGGGCATCATGGGTATCGGCATGGGCTATTGCATCGCGGCAGCGATCGAAACCGGCAAGCCGGTGCTTGCGATCGAAGGCGACAGCGCGTTCGGCTTCTCCGGCATGGAGGTCGAAACCATCTGCCGCTACAAGCTCCCCATTTGCATCGTGATCTTCAACAACGACGGCATCTATCGCGGCACCAACGTCAATTCGGTGAGTTCGGACCCGGCGCCGACCGTTTTCGTGAAGGGTTCGCGCTACGACAAGATGATGGAGGCTTTCGGCGGGGTCGGTGTCAACGCGACCAGCCCCGACGAGCTCAAGCGCGCGGTGAATGCCGCAATGGATTCGGGCAAGCCGACCCTGATCAATGCGGTGCTGGACCCTGCGGCCGGCAGCGAGAGCGGCCGCATCGGCAATCTCAATCCGCAGAGCAAGCTGAAGAAGAAATGACACCCGCGTTTACGCGCATGACGACATCGATTTAAGGGAGCAAGACCAATGACCAAGGCGCTGAAGGGCGTTCGCATTCTCGATTTCACCCACGTCCAGTCCGGACCTACCTGCACGCAGCTGCTGGCCTGGTTCGGCGCCGACGTGATCAAGGTCGAGCGTCCCGGCGTCGGCGATATCACGCGCGGCCAGTTGCAGGACATCCCGAAGGTGGACAGCCTGTATTTCACCATGCTGAACCACAACAAGCGCTCGATCACGCTCGACACCAAGAACCCGAAGGGCAAGGAAGTGCTGACCGCGCTGATCAAGAGCTGCGACGTGCTGGTGGAGAATTTCGGGCCCGGCGTGCTCGACCGCATGGGATTTCCCTGGGAGAAAATCCAGAGCATCAATCCGAAAATGATCGTGGCCTCGATCAAGGGGTTTGGCCCCGGCCCGTATGAGGATTGCAAGGTCTATGAGAACGTCGCCCAATGCACCGGCGGCGCGGCATCGACCACCGGTTTCCGCGACGGCCTGCCGCTGGTCACCGGCGCGCAGATCGGCGACAGCGGCACCGGGCTGCATCTCGCGCTCGGCATCGTCGCCGCACTTTATCAGCGCACCATGACCGGCAAGGGCCAGAAGGTCGCCGCCGCGATGCAGGACGGCGTACTCAACCTTGCGCGCGTCAAACTGCGCGACCAGCAGCGGCTCGCCCATGGTCCGCTCAAGGAATACAGCCAGTTCGGCGAGGGCATTCCGTTCGGCGACGCGGTGCCGCGCGCCGGCAACAATTCCGGCGGCGGCCAGCCCGGCCGCATCCTCAAATGCAAGGGCTGGGAGACCGATCCCAACGCCTACATCTACTTCATCACCCAGGCGCCGGTGTGGGAGAAGATCTGCGACGTGATCGGCGAGCCCGGCTGGAAGACCCATCCGGATTACGCAAAACCCCCGGCCCGGCTGTCGCGGCTGAACGAAATCTTCTCGCGCATCGAGCAATGGACCATGACCAAGACCAAGTTCGAGGCCATGGATATCCTCAACAAGGACGACATCCCCTGCGGCCCGATCCTGTCGATGAAGGAACTGATCGAGGATCAGTCGCTGCGCGCCACCGGCACCATCGTCGAAGTCGATCACCCCGAACGCGGCAAATATTTCTCGGTCGGCAACCCGATCAAGCTGTCGGACTCGCCGTCCGAGGTGACGCGCTCGCCGCTGCTCGGCGAACACACCGACGAAATCCTGCGCCAGGTGCTGGGCTTCAGCGATCATCAGGTCGCCGAGATCCACGATTCCGGCGCCCTCGATCCGCCGCGCAAGGTTGCGGCTGAGTAGCAGCGCACCTCTGCCATCGCTCCCAAGGCCGCCGGTCATCCCGGCGGTCATTTTTTGTCGTGCGACAATCCGGTGAGTGGAGTTAGCCCGGCATACTGGGCGCGATCTATCCGCTGTTTTTTTGATACCGATCCCGGATTTTGTGTCGGCCTGTTCGCCTACGCAACGTCTGCGACAAAATGTCTGCGACA
This sequence comes from uncultured Alphaproteobacteria bacterium, assembly GCA_963784755.1. Taxonomy (GTDB): domain Bacteria; phylum Pseudomonadota; class Alphaproteobacteria; order Rhizobiales; family Xanthobacteraceae; genus Bradyrhizobium. Next base: position 336,956 of record CAWASS010000001.1, read on the forward strand.
TTTAGTCAGGGCAAACGAAGTCCCTAATCGCTTGCACTCTGGCATAGCGCATACAAGAATTCTCCGCGGCGCTCGAATCCAGAAGCGCGCCCGGGGAAGAAACAATGACGGATACAATTCATGGCGCGGCTCCCGCAGCCGCGCGGGTCAGCGACGCATATCGCTGGACGCAATTGGCCGTCGGCGTCGCCGCCATGGTGATGATCGCCAACTACCAATATGGCTGGACCTTCTTCGTCCCCGACATCCAGAAGAAATTCGGATGGGATCGCGCCTCGATCCAGTGGGCGTTCACGCTGTTCGTGCTGTTCGAGACCTGGCTGGTACCGGTCGAAGGCTGGTTCGTCGATAAATACGGCCCGCGCCTCGTGGTCCTCGCCGGCGGCATCCTGTGCGCGATCGGATGGGCGATCAACGCCGAAGCGACCACGCTGAACGGCTACTATCTCGGCATGATCATCGCGGGCATCGGCGCCGGTGGCGTCTACGGCACCTGCGTCGGCAACGCGCTGAAATGGTTTCCGGACAAGCGCGGCCTTGCCGCCGGCATCACCGCGGCGGGATTCGGCGCAGGCTCCGCGCTGACGGTGGCGCCGATCCAGGCCATGATCAAGGATTCCGGCTTCCAGACCACCTTCCTGTATTTTGGCCTCGGCCAAGGCATCCTGATCGTGATCCTGGCGTTCTTCCTGTTCGCGCCAAAACCCGGACAGGTCCCGATGGTGGTGCAGAACGCCAACCTGCAGCAGACCCGGCGCAACTACGGTCCGGCGGAAGTGATCCGCAGTCCGATCTTCTGGCTGATGTATTTCATGTTCGTCATCGTCGGCGCCGGCGGACTGATGGTGACGGCCAACCTGAAGCCGATCGCGGTGGACTGGAAGGTCGATGCCATTCCGGTCACGCTGGTGGGATTGACGATGACCACGGTAACGTTCGCCGCAACCATCGACCGCATCCTCAACGGCCTGACCCGTCCGTTCTTCGGCTGGATCTCCGACATGATCGGCCGCGAGAACACCATGTTCATCGCGTTCGGCATCGAAGGCGTCGGCATCTGGGCGCTGTACATGCTGGGCCACGATCCCATCTGGTTCGTGGTCCTGTCGGGCCTCGTGTTCTTCGCCTGGGGCGAGATCTACTCGCTATTCCCGTCGACCTGCACCGACACCTTCGGCGTGAAATTCGCGACCACCAACGCCGGCCTGCTCTATACCGCCAAAGGCACCGCGGCCCTGCTGGTGCCGTTCGCGAACTACATGCAGCAGTCCTCCGGAAATTGGGACAGGGTATTCCTGATCGCCGCGGGCGCAAATATTCTCGCCTCGCTGCTCGCCATTGTGGTGCTCAAGCCGTGGCGCAAGGTTGTGGTCGCCAAATCCCAGGTCGCTTAACCGGCACGGGATATTCTTAAAAAAGCGCGCTTATCCCTCGGGGATGAGCGCGCTTTTTTGTGTCGGCACGCCTTTTCTGACTAGCCGCGCCGAAGTCAGTTGTGCTGCAACGCGGCATGAAATTACGTTGCCCTCCCATGCCGCAATAGCCTTCAGTCGGGCTTGCAACTTGGAATATAATATACCAGTCTTTTCCGCTGACGTGACAATAAGCCACAACTCTTGCGACAATCAGTCTCAGACAAGAGCGCGCACGGGAGGACTCATGGTTTCAGAATCTCACAGGGAAACGACTGCGCCGCAGACCCCGCTGCATGGCGGCGATCGCCGGCCGCAGCTGTTCGTCGATCCGATCGATGCGAAATATCACTGGGGCCGCGCGGCGATCCGCGTCGCCTTTACGCTTTTTACTGTCTGAATTCCAGAACACGAAACCGAAAAATAAAAAACCGGGAGAAAACAAATGGCAATCGCAGCTCAACTCGACGCGCAGCCAGTCGAAATCAACGGGACGCGGTGGATGATACTTAGTTGCGCGATCCTGTGCATGGTGATGATCGCCAATCTGCAATACGGATGGACGCTTTTCGTCAATCCCATTGCGGCAAAGCACGGCTGGTCCATCGCAGCGATCCAGCTTGCCTTCAGTATCTTCATAGCTCTCGAAACCTGGCTTACTCCGATCGAGGGCTGGATTGTCGACCAGCTTGGCGTGCGTGGATCGAAGATCGTCGTTGCGTTCGGCGGGATCATGGTCGCAATTGGCTGGGTCATAAATGCGTATGCCGAAACATTGACGGCGCTGTACATCGGCGCTGTTGTTGGCGGTACCGGAGGCGGCGCGGTTTATGCCACCTGCGTCGGCCTTGCCGTTAAATGGTTTCCTGACCGGCGTGGTCTTGCAGTTGGCCTCACCGCCGCGGGTTACGGCGCCGGGGCTGCCCTGACTGTCATTCCCATCCGCTACGTAATCAGCACCAGCGGTTACGAAGCAGCCTTTCTGTGGTTTGGGTTATTTCAGGGCGGAATTGTCTTCATCCTGGCCTGGTTCTTACGGGCGCCGCAGCCCAGCGAGATGATCGGCGTGCCCGCTGCCAAGGTCGCGCAGTCATCGCGCAATTATGCGCCAAAAGAGGTTTTGTCGTCGCCTATATTCTGGATTCTCTACGTCATGTTCGTCATGGTTTCTGCCAGCGGCCTGATGGCGACGGCGCAGATCGCGCCGATCGCCAAGGACTTCAACGTTGCGAACACCATCGTCTTCTTCGGCGCCTCGACGCTTACGGCGGCGCTGATCATCGACAGCATCGCGAATGGCGCGGCGCGCCCGTTATTCGGCTGGGTTTCCGACCAGATCGGTCGCGAATACACGATGGCCATTGCGTTCGGTCTGGGGGCCGGTGCTTACTGGTTGCTGGGGACGCTCGGAACTGCCCCCTGGGCTTTCGTGCTCTTCGCAGCACTCATCTTCCTCACCTGGGGCGAGATCTTCAGCCTGTTTCCTTCAACCTGTACCGACACCTTCGGAACCAAGTTCGCGACGGTGAACCTCAGCCTGCTTTATACGGCGAAAGGCACTTCCGCTTTCCTGGTGCCGGTTGCCAACATGATCAAAGCATCGACTGGCAGTTGGCACCTCGTGTTCTTGCTGACCGCAATCATGAACCTGATCGTCGTGGCGATAGCATTATTCATCCTTAAACCGATGCGGGCGCGAATGATGGCCACAGGTTGAGAAGGATCGATTCTCGAACAAGAGCCGGACATCGGTTGCTCAAGCCATGGCGCAAGTCCGCGGTCGCCGAGGCCGTGGCATAACCACACTTGCGATCGTAACGAAAGCGCGCCCATCCTTTCGGGATGGGCGCTTTTTTGCACCCCGCGTTTCCGCGGGAGAATCTTCAAGACACGTGAATTATCCGGCCGCTGGTATACCTGCGGTTCTTCAGCGCATCGACGGCGGACATGTGATAGGCTGTAGCGATCGCGAGGCGTGGATAAAACGTCAGTGATACTGCCTCTTTTTGTCTGTTTTTAATTCGGCCCTCGCTGGCATTTCAATTTGACAATTGGCATAATGTATACCACGATATCGCGGCAAACGACCTGAAGGAGGTTGCGATGAAAGTCGGAGACATCCTGCGCAAGAAAACCACGCGCATCGCGACGGTTCGCATGAACGAAACCGTCGGCATCGCCGCTCAATTGCTGCGCGCCGGAGACATCAGCGCGCTGGTGGTCAAGGATGTCGTGCGGACCGAAGGCAATACCGCGGTCGGGATGTTCACCGAGCGTGACGTCGTCCGCGCGGTCGCCGAGCACGGCGCCGCCGGCGTCAATCTCAAGGTCTCGCAACTGATCTCGGTACAGCAACTGATTTCGTGCTGCTCGACCGACACGATCGAACACGTCCGTCATCTCATGACCAAGAATCACATCCGCCATGTGCCGGTCATCGATGACTACACCCTGATCGGCGTCATCAGCATCCGGGATATCAGCACCGCGTTCGACGACGAGGCGAACAGCGCCCGATCCGTTACCGCCTGAACCGCTTCAACCGCTCCTAATCTAACCATACCGGCTTCGAGACGGCGCTCGCGCTGGCGGGCGTTGTCTTGTGCTGGAATTTTTCTGGCCCTTGCTTGAAACCCCCTAAAGCCCGGTTTTCGCATGAGCGGTCGCGCGTCCATGATTGGATGGCACGCAGGTAGCTAGACCGAAATCTTGCTCAACTCTCAGTTGTGTGGTTCCATGCAGGAACTTAAACCACGGGAGGGGGTTCATGAGCATCCGTATTTCAGCAAATCTGTTTCATTTCCGTCGCGCTTCAAATGTCCGTCTTTCGCTGGCAACCGCCGCGCTCCTGTTTTTGAGCCCGATGGCGAACGCGCAAACCGTCGTGCCGACGGATCCCAGCCCGACCTGTGTCGTTTCGCCGACGGAGTTTTCGAGTTGGTTCGCATCCACGCCGGTCACGGCCAACGGCATCGTAAACCCCGCCGACAGCATTCTCTTTCCGAACGTACCGAATTGCTCGTTCTACAAATGGTCGGAACAGATGTTTCTGTGGCTGACATCGCCGGCGCCATCCAAATATGGCCCGGGCGCGCATGTCTTCGATTCACCGGTGTTCTACGACGTTTCGCCCACCGATCAGACCACCGGAAAACGAACTCTTGTTCCCATCGTTCCCGGCCGAGTGAGGGACCTCAGCTCGCACATTTCCCAGCTCGGGCCGCAACATTTGCCTGTCGTGTTCGACCGGACCGGAAAAATGTTCACCGTCATACAGCCTCAGGTCGGGCCTGAGGGAAAGACGCTGATCCAGAACAAGGCGGGGCAATCGGTCGAGGTGGCACGCACGCAGGTCGCCAACGGCAAGCCGGTGTTTCTGGACAAGGCAAACAAGCCGATCGACTTCAAGGTGACGCGAAACGGAAGCCCGCTCATCCTCGACCGGGCCGGCAAGCAGATCGATTTCCGACCGACCGTGAAAATCATAAATGGAAGGTCGTTTTTCCAGACCGCGACCGGCACTCTGATCGACACCGAACAGGGCCAGGCCGACGGCAATGCATTGATGGCGCAGAACGGTTCGCTGATCTACTACGCGCTTCAGATCAACGACGTATACGCATATTTTCTCACCGGACAAAAAAACAGTTCAATATCGGCCACCAAATTCCCGATCACGCCGTCCGATCTGATTGCGATCAATCAATTCGCCGCCAACAACAATAAATTCTTTCCCGATGCCAACGCGCTCGCCATCGAACTGAAATCGTCGTGGATCGAGGCCTCCACGCTCCCCCCGGGCGAACTGAGCAAGTACGTGACGATGAACGCGACAGTACCGCAATATACGCAAACCAGTCCGACACTATGGACTGCAAACGGAACCAAACAGGCGTTGCTCGCCTTGACGGGCATCCATGTCGTCGGCAGCGCCAACGGGCATGCGGAAATGATCTGGGCCACCTTCGAGCACATCAATAACACGCGCAATTCGACATACACTTACAACAACAACGCCACGACCACCGTAACCGTAACGGTCCCCCAGGAACCGGCCGGAACATGGTTATTCTCGGCAAACACTGCGACGACGACGCCCAATCAATCGCTGGTAGCCGTCAGCGGCGCCAACCTCGTGGCGACTTCCACGACGCCGATCGGCCCCAGCGATATCCTTCGGATCAATCCCTGGGGGAAACCGGGCAACAGCACCGCGAGTAATACCGAGGTCATTTCGATCAACCACAGCGTCCTCAGCCAGCTGATCCCCGGCGACGTGCGCCAGAACTACATCATGATCGGCGCGACCTGGACGGCGTTCGGGCAGAACCCGCCGCCCGGCCCCGGTATTCCCGTGGGCACCAACCAGATGGCCAACTCCACGATGGAAACCTACCAGCAGCCGAGCAACTGCTTCGATTGCCACACCGGCAACAATATGCTTGGCACGATGACCGGAGGTTTGAGCCATATCTACGGGCCGTTGACACCGCTGTTTCCGTAAATCAGGACGCGTGTCGCCGCCGGTACGGCGACACGCGCTTCTCTCCGGACGACGAATGCGTACGCCCCTCGATAGGCACCGAGCCCGATCTCCGCGGCTGAAGCGCCGGACCCCGCAACCACGCGTTTTTGCATGCGCGCGGCGCGCCGTTTGCCGCCGTCCCCCGATGGACATTTGCCGGATGTGACGGCATCCTGCCGCTCCGAAAGCGCAGTGATGGCGCCGGCGACATCCAAGAGGACCGAATGATCAAGACGCGATTTACCGAACTGGTCGGGGTCGAGCACCCGATCGTGCAGGGCGGTATGCAATGGGTCGGCCGCGCCGAGCTGGTCGCCGCCGTAGCGAACGCCGGCGCGCTCGGCTTCATCACCGCGCTGACCCAGCCGACGCCGGAGGACCTGACCAAAGAAATCGCGCGCTGCCGCGGCCTCACCGACAAGCCGTTCGGCGTCAACCTCACCATCCTGCCGTCGATAAAACCGCCGCCTTACGCTGAATATCGCCAGGCCATCATCGAGAGCGGCATCAAGATCGTCGAGACCGCCGGCAATAAGCCGCAGGAACACGTCACCGAATTCAAGAAGCACGGCATCGTGGTCGTGCACAAATGCACCAGCGTGCGCCACGCGCTGTCGGCGGAGCGGATGGGCGTCGATGCGATCTCGATCGACGGATTTGAATGCGCCGGCCATCCCGGCGAGGACGACACCCCCGGCCTGATCCTGATTCCCGTCGCCGCCGACAAGGTGAAGATTCCGATGATCGCGTCGGGCGGTTTTGGCGATGGCCGCGGCCTGGTCGCGGCTTTGGCGCTGGGTGCCGAAGGCATCAATATGGGCACGCGCTTCATGTGCACCAAAGAGAGCCCGATCCACCAATTGATCAAGGAAAAGATCGTCGCCAATGACGAGCGCGAAACCGAACTGATCTTCCGCACCATGCGCAACACCTCGCGCGTCGCCAAGAATGCGGTCAGCACCAAGGTGGTGGCGATGGAGAAGGAAGGCGCCACCTTCGAGCAGGTGCGAGATCTCGTCGCGGGGGCGCGCGGCAAGATGGTGTACTCAACCGGCGACGCCGATGAAGGCATCTGGTCGGCGGGGCAAGTGCAGGGATTGATCCACGATATCCCGACCTGCGCCGAACTGGTGTCGCGCATCATGCGCGATGCCGAAGCCATCATCCAAAGCCGGTTCGAGCGCATGATGTCCGGCGGCAGGCGCGAAGCCGCGGAATAACCTGTCATTGCGAGGAGCCCTTGCGACGAAGCAATCCAGACTGCCGAAGATCTGGATCGCTTCGCTTACGCTCGCAATGACGATCATAGACCCTGTTCAATGAAAGAGTGCATCCATGAAGGCCTTCGTCTACGGCGCCAACGGCGCTGAAATCACCGATGTCGCAAAGCCCGCGCCGAAGGCGACGCAGGTGCTGGTCCGGGTCCGTGCCAACGGCCTCAACCGCGCCGACCTCGGCATGACCAAGGGTCACGCCCACGGCAGCGCCGGCGGCGTCGGCGCGGTGCTGGGCATGGAGTGGTCCGGTGAGGTCGCCGAACTCGGTCCCGACGCGAGAGGCGTGAAAGTCGGCGACCGCGTGATGGGCTCGGGTGCGGCGGCATTCGCGGAATATACGCTGGCGGATCACGGCCGGCTGTTCCACATCCCCTCGACCTCGAACATGAGCTTTGAGGAAGCTGCCACCTATCCCGTCGCGCTCGCCACGATGCACAATGCCGTCGTCACCAACGGCGCGTTGCAGCCGGGGCAATCGGTGCTGATCCAGGGCGCCAGTTCCGGCGTCGGACTGATGGCGATGCAGATCGCAAAGCTCAAAGGCGCGAAACTCGTGATCGGCTCGTCGACCGACGCGGCCCGCCGCGAGCGGCTAAAGGAGTTCGGCGCCGACCTCGCGGTGGATTCCTCCGATCCGGGTTGGGTCGATCAGGTGCTCGAGGCGACGGACGGCAAGGGCGTCGATCTGATCGTCGATCAGGTTTCGGGCAAGGTCGCCAACCAGAATCTCGCGGCCACCAGAATCCTCGGCCGCATTGTCAATGTCGGCCGGCTCGGCGGCACCCATGGCGATTTCAACTTCGACCTGCATGCGGCCCGCCGTATCCAATACATCGGCGTCACCTTCCGCACCCGCTCGATCGAGGAAATCCGCGAGATTTTCAATGAAGTCAAAAAGGACATCTGGCCCGCGGTGGAATCGGGCAAGCTGAAGCTGCCGATCGACAAGGTCTATCCATTCGGCAAGATCGCGCAAGCCTTCGAGCACATGGAAGCCAACAAGCATCTCGGCAAGATCGTGGTGACACAGTAGGGCGCTAATGCACCCTCTTCGTCATTGCCGGGCTTGACCCGGCAATCCATCCCTTCGAAGGATTCTTGTGAAGAGGATGGACCGCTGATCAAGTCCGGACGCTAAAGCTCGTCAGCCAGTTCGATCAATACCGGCTGGTGATCGGATGCGGCGGTTTCACCGTCTACCTCCATACGTCGGACACGGCCGGCCATGTCCTCGGTGACGAATATGAAATCCCGGCAGTCCGCGCCGTTTGTCCATTGCACGTGATCGTGAAGGCCGCAGGTCGACGCGTGCGGCAGGCCGGGGTGGCGGATCGTCCACGCGTCGCGATAGTTCAGTCCCGGCCGTGATGAGGCATCCAGCATCGCATGCTGGGGGTCGGACACGTCGAAATTGAAGTCGCCGCACAGGATACCCGACGCCGCGATCATCTGCCTCCCATAGGGCTCGCGCGCATCGGCGGCTTTCCGATAGCTGGACGCCTCCTGCTGCAAATCCAGCAACCGCCCGATCTGCGCGTCGCGCTGCGCCGCCGAATAGTATTCCAGATGCGTGTTGGTGACGCGGAGCGGCCCGAAGGCTGCTTGCACGGTGACCTCGAGCGCTTGGCGCCGCATGCTGCGCACCGAATTATCCTGCGGCCAGGGCAGCAGGTGACTGGCGACCTGCAGGATCGGCAGCCGCGACAGCGTCATGTTGCCGAAGCGATGCGGCTTGCCCTGGCTATCGACTGTTTCGACCGCGGGGCGAAACACGGCGCGATGATCGGGCAGCAACGCGGCAAGTTGAGCGTCTTGGTCGGTGCCTCCATCCAGGCTGGCAAAGCCATTCGATACTTCCTGGAAGCAGAAAATGTCCGCATCGGCCAGTGATTTGGCGACCGAGACGATGCGCGCCAGATCGACGACGCCGTCGCAGCCCTTGCCCCATTGAATGTTCCAGGTAATCAGAAGCATCAGCGAATACCCGCGCGCATGAAGGACTGTACGAATTGCCGCTGGAACAGCAGGAAAGCGATCAGCAGCGGCGCCATGGTCATGACGGTTGCCGCGGTGATGATGGGCCAGTCGACACCGGTCTCTGGCGCTCCGAACACCGCGAGCCCGACAGTGAGCGGCCGGCTCCCGACAGAATTCGTCACGATCAGCGGCCAGAGAAAGTTGTTCCAGTGATAGCTGACCGAGACGAGACCAAAGGCGACATACGTCGGCCGGGCAAGCGGGACATAGACTCGCCAGAGAACTTGCAGGGGTCCCGCGCCTTCGACGCGCGCCGCGTCGACCAGTTCCTGTGGGATGCTCTTGAAGGTCTGCCGCAGCAGGAAAATCGCGAAGGCGCTGGCGAGATACGGTAGCGCGATCGCCGGGATGGTGTCGAGCAGCCCGAGCGCGCTAATTGCGCGATAGTTCTCCACGATCAGCACGTCGGGCATGATCATCAGCTGCAGCAGAACCAGCGCGAAAGCGATGCCGCTGCCCTTGAACTTAAATCGGGCGAAGGCATAGGCCGCCAGCGTGGAAAGCACGAGTTGCCCGACCAGCACCATCAAAACCAGCAGGATGGTATTGAGATAATAGCGTCCGAACGGCGCCTGATTCCAGGCGCGGACGAAATTCTCCAGCGTCCACGGCGCGGACAGGCTGAATGATGTCGCATACGCTGCCGGATGAAACGCACTCCAGAACGCATAGGCCAGCGGCGCAAGCCAGACCAGCGCCAGCAGCCATGCGGCGATCGCTTCGAGCGGATGCGTTCGCTCGTTCACTGATAATGGATCCTGCGGTCGAGATATCCGAATTTTATCAGCGCGAGCGTGCTGAGGACGACCAGGAGCACCACCGTCAAGGTTGCGGCATAGGCCGAGTCCTGAAACGTGAAGGCGACCTCGTAGATGTAATACAACAGCAGCGAACTGGCGTTGCTGGGACCGCCCTTGGTCATGATGACGAGATGATCGACCAGCTTGAATGAATTGATCACCGCGTTGATCGCCACGAACAGCGTTGTCGGCATCAGCAGCGGAAAGGTGATGCGCCGGAAAGTATACCAGCGGCTCGCGCCCTCGACCGCAGCTGCTTCCTCAAGATCGGGCGACAACTGCTGCAACGCTGCGAGATAGAAGATCATGAAGAAGCCGGCCTCCTTCCAGATCACCATGACAATCAGGCAACCCATCACGGTCGAGGGATCGCCGAGCCAGTTCCACGCCGGCAACCCCATCAGGCCACGCAACTGATCGAGCAATCCATAGTCCGGCGTGTAGAAGAACAGCCAGATATTGGCCACCGCGATCATCGGCAGCACGGTCGGCGTGAAATAGGCGAGCCGCAAAAACCCTCGCCCGCGCATGTTGCGGTTGACCCAGAGCGCCATCAGCAGCGCCAGCGCGATGGAGGTGGGAACGGTGCCCAGCGCAAACCAGAAATTGTTGGTCAGCGCTTTCCAGAAGATGGCGTCCTCGAACATCGCCCGATAGTTGTCGAAGCCGACGAACAGCTCTCCCCCACCTCGTCTCGCGATGAAAAAGCTGTGCCTGACAGTGGCAATGATCGGATAGTGTGTGAAGGCAACCAGCAGTACCGCCGCCGGCAGCAGCAGCAGCCAGGCATTTACCGCATTCCACCACGCATGGAATTTCGGTCCGCGGGCCGCGACTGACGATATGGGTGCTTGATCCGTCATGGTGAGATGCCGGACGGCAGCTCGCCGCCGTCCGGCGCTTCTGGCCTCTGCTATTTGTATGCCTTTAGCACGCGATCGGCCTGGCTCTGCGCCGCAGCCAGCGCTTCCTGCGGCTTCTGTGCACCGGTTACGGCGGATTGCACGGCATCGTTGACGAACTTATAGATGCGGCCGTTCTCGTGCACGGATAATTCCGGCACCGCGTGATCGAGCTGATCCCGCGCGACAATGGCGGCCGGAAACTCCTTGGCATATTTTTCCATGGCCGGAGTCTTGTAAGCCGCGGGCGATACCGCGACATATCCGGTCTTGATGCTCCATTCGGCGGCGTGCTCCGGAGCTGTCATCCACTGGATGAACTTTACCGCCGCCTTTTGCTGCTCGGGCGAGGCGCTCTTGAAGATATAGAAACTGCCGCCGCCGGTAGGCGAGCCGCGCCGTTCCTTGGCGGGCAGGATCGCGACGCCGAAGTTGAACTTGGCGCCGTCCTTCACCGCCGTCAGATTGCCGGTGGTGTGCCACATCATCGCGGTCTTGCCCTCGAGGAAGTCGGTACGCAGCGTCGCCCAGTCGACGGTGCCGGTCGGCATGACCGTTTCCTTGCGGGAAAGATCGACCCAGTAGTCCAGCGCGGCAACAGTCTTTGGCGCGGTGAGATAAACCTCGTTGCCGGCATCATTCATCAGCTTCTGGCCGTTCTCGATCGCAAGCGCCTGCAGCATCCAGTAGGCATAGCCGGTGGTGGGAATCTCGACGCCCCAGCGGGCGACGTTGCCCGAGGCGTCCTTCTTGACGAGTTTCTTGCCCATCGCAACCATCTCGTCCCAGCTTGCCGGCGCCTTTTCGGGATCAAGTCCGGCCTCCTTGAACGCGTCCTTGTTCCAGTACAGCACGATGGTCGAGCGCTGGAAGGGAATGCTCCAGGTCTTGCCGTCGATCTGGCCGTTCGCCATGAACGCCGGATAGAACTCCTTGAACCACGCCTGGTCCGCGAGCCCGTCGACCGGCACGATGGCGTTCTCGTCGATCAGGGTGAAGACGTCGGTGGAAAGCAGCACCGACAGTTGCGGCGGCTGGCCGCCTTTCATGGCGGTCATCGCTTTCGTCATCGTATCGGTGTAGTTGCCGGCATAGACCGCGCTCACCTTGATGTCCGGATTTTCCTTGCCAAAGCGGTCCACCATGTCGTCGATGATCTTCGTCACCGGACCGCCGACGGCAACCGGGTAATACATCGTGAGGTCGACCGCCGCCGCCGGGCGCGGCATCAGAAACAGCGCTGCGAGCGCTCCAGCCAGCATCGTTCGTCCGGAAATTTTCACGTCGTCCTCCCTGTTGCGGCGCTTGTCGCGCCATTATGGCTGCGATTTGCGGTGTCAGCCGGTCGCGAGTTGCTTCAGATCATTTGTAGCGGATGCAATCCGCTGCCCCGTCGCCTGATCGAATTGATGCTCGTCGCTTGTCATCCATGCAAGGCGAATACCGTCGCCCGGCGCCGCTTTGCTGAAGCCATCCTGCCGCACCAGGATCGGCTGGCCGTCAATCTCGCAAAGCACGATGCTGTCCGCCCCCAGATGCTCGACGCTCTTTACCCGCGCCGGATGACCGTCCTGCGACACGATCCGGATATGCTCCGGGCGAATCCCGATCAGCTTTTCGCCGCGGGCGATCAGGTTCATTGGCGGCGTGCCGATGAAGCGCGCCGTGAAGGAGGTCGCAGGCCGGCTGTAAAGCTCCTCCGGCCGGCCATTCTGCTCGATATGTCCGTCGCGCATCAGCACGACGCGATCGGCCATCGTCATCGCCTCGGTCTGATCGTGCGTTACATACACCATCGTCATCCCCAGACGCTGCTGCAGCGCGCGAATCTCGGTTCGCATCTCGTGGCGCAGCTTGGCGTCAAGATTGGACAGCGGCTCATCCATCAGGCACACGCGGGCTTCGGCGATGATGGAGCGGCCGAGCGCAACCCGCTGGCGCTGACCGCCGGACAATTGGGATGGCTTGCGGTCAAGCAGTTGCGAAAGGCCGACGATATCCGCGACGCGTTTCAGCCGGGCGTCACACGCCGCACGAGGCACGCGGCGCACGCGCAAGCCGAAGACGATATTTTCCGCAACGCTAAGGTGCGGAAACAAGGCGTAGGATTGAAACACCATCGCGATTTTGCGCTGCGCCGGCGTCAGATGCGTGACATCGGCGCCGCCGATCATCACCCTTCCGCTGTCGGGCTGCTCAAGGCCGGCGATCAACCGCAGGGTTGTCGATTTGCCGCAGCCGGATGGACCGAGCAGCACCAGCAGCGAGCCTTCCTCGGCCGTCAGACTGACGCCATCTACCGCGCGCGCCGAACCCCAGCGCTTGACGACACGATCAAGCTGAATTGCTGACATGGACCTACCAACCGGACCGCAGTATAGAACGGATTTTGTGTTGCACTGCGATTTCCCGCACGCTTCGTTCCCTAGGCATAAGATTTGACGCCGAACCGCTTGTCTAGCTGCAAAAAAGATTTATCGCCGCCATGCTTCGGCAGCCTCGGTCAAGGCCGGCCATGCGCTGTGGATTGCAATAAATGCTGTCGCGACTGATTGGCAGTTGCGAAGCCACGCGTTGACGTCCGCAAGCGCCCTGCTAAACCGCACCGATGAGCGCTCCCGTTGCCGCCGCCAAATCCCGCGTCGCCGCGATCTCGATTGTCGCCAGCGCCGGCATGGCCGCCACCAAATTCGCGGTCGGCGTCGCCATCGGCAGCCTCGCGCTGATTTCGGAGGCGCTGCACTCCTCGGTGGATCTGGCGGCCACCGTGATCACCTGGCTCGTGGTCAGGGTTTCCGACCAGCCCGCGGACGAAGAACATCACTACGGGCATGGCAAGATCGAGAGCCTCTCCGCGCTCGGCGTGATCGCGATGCTGTATGTGTTGGCCGGCGGCATTCTGGTGCAGGCCTACGCGCATCTTCGCGACGGCGTGCCGCCGCCGACGCTCTCGGCGGTGCCGTTCGTGGTTCTGGTGGTCGATATCGCCGTGAATTTCTGGCGCGCCCGCGCGCTGCATCGCACCGCGCTCGACACCAGGAGCCAGGCGCTCGAAGCCGACGCGCTGCACTTTGCGTCCGACGTGTTCGGATCGAGCGCGGTCATCGTTGGCCTCGCGCTGTCGGGATTCGGTTATGCCTGGGGCGATGCTGCGGCCGCGATCGGCGTCGCGGTCCTGATCTCCGTGCTGGGCCTGCGGCTCGGGCGCGCCACCATCGAGACCCTGCTCGATCGCGCCCCGGAAGGTGCGGCCGCGAAAGCCGCCGCCGCGATCGGGGCGGTGCCCGGCGTCGTCGATATCGAACGCCTGAGGGTGCGGATGGTCGGCCCGACGCATTTCATCGACGCCATCGTGCAGGTGCCGCGCACCTGGCCGATCGACCGCATCGAGGAGATCAAGCGCCGCGCGCAGGATGCGGTCAGCAAGGCGCTCGGCGACGCCGACCTTACCTTCACTTCGGTGCCGGTGGCACGCGACAATGAGAGCGTGCGCGAGCGCATCATGGTGATCGCGCGCAATTCCGGGCTCGCGATCCATCATGTCACCGTGCACGATCTCGGCGGCAAGCTGACCGTCAGCATCGACCTCGAAGTCGATGGCGATATGCCGCTGGCGCAGGCGCATGAGATCGCCCACGACCTGGAGCACAATATCCGCGACGAGTTCGGCGCCAACGTCGAGGTCGATACCCATATCGAGCCGCTGGAACCCGAACTACCCGTTGGCACCGACGCCGCACCCGGCCGCGTCGCGGAGATTGCGGCAGCACTTGCGCGCATCGCCGCCGATGGCGCCATCCATGACATCCATAATGTGCGGGTGCGCGACACCGAGGCCGGCGAAATCGTCAATTTCCATTGCCGCGCCGTACCTTCGATGAGCGTGATCAAGGTCCATGAGAATGTCGACGAGATCGAACGCGCCCTGCGCCGCGCCTATCCATCCGTGAAGCGCGTCATCAGCCACGCCGAGCCGCCATATGCGGAGTGACGCGACTGAATGTTATTGATCGTCATGCCCGGGCATAGGCGAGCGGAAGCGACGCCGTCCTTCGGACGGCTATGCCCGGCCATGACGAGAAAAACAATACGTTCTCGTTTCGGACTCACATCGACGCATTTTCAGGCCCTCGATTCTCCGTTGGACAAGATTTATTTTGCATTAACGAATCGTTGACTCTCGACAGCGTGAAAAAAACAGATTCAAATCGCTGTGATTCGGGAGCGGACGGGGTGCTCTCGAGCGGGTGATAAAAAAGACATTCTAGGGGGCCAAAGGCATGGCGCGCGCACACGCGGCGAGCGCGTGCGTCCAATCCGATTCGATCAAGGGATTGGCGCAATCGATCGCGAAACCTGCCTATCATCGCCTGTTGATCGCGGAACCCGCGCTTCGCCGGGCAGTCCCTACCCTCATCATCGCTTTCCTGATCACCATTTGCTTCGGCGCCTTCGTGCAGGTGATCGACCAGAGCCGGCAGAAGCGCGCCTCGATGAAACGCGATTTGTCGGCGCTGGCCGACCTCTTGGCAGAGCGTCTCGACCATATCGGCGCGATCCGGCAGGATCGCGCCGCATCCGTCGAACGCCTGCAGCGGCTGCTGCCCGATTTCATCCCGTCATGGGGGATCGCGGCGGGGCGTCACGTCCTCGTCACCGGCGCCGACGGACGCATTCTCGCGCGCGTTCCCATTGAAGCAGGGCTCGGCGATGCCGACCGCATTCTCAACGTCATCAGCGCGGCGCAATTCCTCACCCTGCCCGGTCAGCAGTCCAACGTCACCGACATGATCCTGCCTAACGGCGGCGGCGCGCTGGCGACGTTGCGCGTCGTCAGGGGGCTGCCCGGCCAGGTCATTGTGATCCAGGAAAAGATCGACTCGCTGTGGCGATCGGATGCCGCGCTGTCGGTGACGCTGTCGGCCACCACCGGCTTCGTGGTGCTGATCCTCGGCTTCGCGTTCCACTGGCAATCGACCCGCGCCCGCGAAGGCGACCTCATCAACGACGCCGTGCGCGGCCGCATCGACACCGCGCTCAATCGCGGACGGTGCGGCCTGTGGGACTGGGACCTGTCGCGCGGCCGAATCTTCTGGTCGCAATCGATGTTCACCATGCTCGGCCTCGACAGCCGCAGCGACCTCTTGACCTTCGGCGAGGTCAACGCGCTGGTGAAATCCGACGACATCGACCTGTTCGCGATCGCCGACCAGTTGATCTCTGCGAAAATCAATCACATCGACCAGACCTTCCGGATGCAGCACGCCAACGGCCACTGGATCTGGCTGCGGGTACGATGCGAACTTAGCCAGGGCGCCAGCGACAGCGGCCTGCATCTGATCGGCATCGCCGTCGATATCACCGAGCAGAAGAGTCTCGCCGAAAAAACCGTGGAAGCCGACCTGCGGCTGCGCGACGCCATCGAAACCATTCCCGAAGCCTTTGTGCTGTGGGACGCCGAAGACCGCCTGGTGCTGTGCAATTCGCATTTCCAGCGGCTGCACCGGCTGCCGGATTCCGCGGTCACGCCCGGCACCTCCTACGAGACCGTGATCGAGGTCGGCAGCATGCCGGAAGTCCGCACCCGGCTGCAGGAAACCAGCGCGCAGGCGCCGGGCGCGCGCACCTTCGAGGCGCAGCTCGACGACGGCAACTGGCTGCACATCTCGGAGCGCCGCACCAAGGATGGCGGCTATGTCTCGGTCGGCACCGACATCACCCGCATCAAGGAGCACGAACAGAAACTGGTCGACAACGACCTTCGGCTGCGCGCCACCGTGATCGACCTCAAGCGCTCGCAGACCACGCTGGAGCGGCAGGCCATCGAACTGGCCGATCTTGCGCAAAAATATTCCGACGAGAAAAACCGCGCCGAGGAAGCCAACCAGACCAAATCCAAATTCCTCGCCAATATGAGCCATGAGCTGCGCACGCCGCTCAACGCCATCATCGGATTCTCCGAAGTCATGGGCAGCGGCATGTTCGGGACGCTGGGCTCGGAAAAATACGCGGAATATTGCCACGACATCCTGACCAGCGGCCACTATCTGCTTGAGGTGATCAACGACATCCTCGACATGTCGAAGATCGAGGCCGGCCGCATGAAGCTCGACATGGAAACGCTGGATCTGTCGACGACGCTGGCGGAATCGCTGCGCGTGGTATCCGGGCGCGCCGACGACAAGCATCTCACACTCGACACCGATATCGAGGGAACGGTGCCGGTTGTCGCCGACCGCCGCGCCATCAAGCAGATCATCGTCAACCTGTTGTCCAACGCGGTGAAATTCACGCCCGACGGCGGCAAGGTCACGGTGCGATGCCGCCGGCGGCGCAACGCGGTGATCCTGCTGATCGCCGACACCGGCATCGGCATCGCGCCGGAATCCTTGCGGCGGCTGGGCAAGCCGTTCGAGCAGGTCGAGAGCCAGTTGACCAAGACCTATCACGGCTCCGGCCTTGGGCTGGCGATCGCCAAGTCGCTGGCCAACCTGCATGGCGGCTCGATGAAGCTGCGCTCGAAACTCGGCGCCGGCACCGTGGTCTGCGTGGCGCTGCCGCGCGACGCCGGCAAGGTTAAGGCGAAAGCCAAGGGCGCGGTGGCGGCCTAGAATCATCAACCTTGGTCATTCCGGGGCGTGCGTAGCGCGAATCCGGAATCCAGCCGTCGCATTCAAACCTCCGGATTCCGGGTCCGCGGGCTCCGCCCGCATCCCGGAATGACGAACGCTAGCCGCTTGACATCTCCCGGCGCTCCCCATGTGATGCGCGGCAACAAAAACCAACAAACGCAATGCACAATTTTCCAGGGAGGTTTTGATGCCAGTGCGTAACGCTGCCCGTCTGCTTGGCGGGCTGATCGCCGTGGGTGCGGTGCTGGGCATGGCGGTGCCCGCCCAGGCCCAGGACAAGAAAATCAAGATCGGCGTGATTTTCGACCTGACCGGCCCGCTCGCGGGCGGCGGTTCGGAGCTGCAATATACCGGCGTCAAGATCATGCTCGACCACTACGCCAAGACCCGCGTCGAAGGCTACAAGGTCGAGGCCGTCTATGCCGACGCCCAGAGCAAGCCCGATATCGCCATCAACGAGGCGGTGCGCCTGCTGGAGCAGGAAAAAGTCGACATGCTGATGGGCTTCTTCTCGTCGGCGCAATGCGTGCCGGTGTCGGCGCGCGTCGAGCAGATGAAGAAGTTCATGTGGATCACCACCTGCATTTCCTCAGGGGTATTCGACGGCAAGAACTACAAATATGTGTTTCGTCCGCAGGCCGCCGGCGACCAGTACGGCATGATGACGACCGACTTCATCGCGCAGAATTCGCTGTCCAAGTTCGGCAAGGAGCCGAAGGATCTGCGCGTCGCCATCATCCACGAGGACGGCGCCTACGGCGTCGACGTCTCCAAGGGCAACGAGGCCGGCGCCAAGAAGGCCGGCTTCAACATCGTGCTGAAGGAGGGCTATTCCGCGACCGCGCCCGATCTGTCGGCGCTTGTGACAAAACTGAAGCGGGCGCGGCCCGACGTGATTTTCCACACCGGCTATAATCCCGATATCACGCTGCTGTTCCGGCAGGCGCGCGAACAGGGCCTGAAGTTCGGCGCCATCGTCGGTCATGGCGCGGGCTATGGCGTGTACGAAAAGCTGAAGGAAGGTCTCGGCGGCGACGCCAATTATCTGTTCAACACCGATCCGATCTCGATCTGGCTCGCCAACCAGAAAACCATGGACCCCAAGCTGCCGCCGGTGATCAAGATGGTGGGTGAGGAGTTCGACAAGCTGAAGCCGGGCGTGGCCATCCGTTCCGCCCATGTCGGCATCGGCGCCTCCAACGCCTATGTATTCCTCGACGACGTACTGCCCCGGGCGATCAAGAAATACGGCGGCGTCGATCCGGACAGCTTACGCAAGGCCGCGCTCGATACCGACATTCCCGAGGGCGGCACCATGCTCGGCTATGGCGTCAAATTCTTTGGCGACGGCGCCCAGTTCGCCGGACAGAACGAGCGCTCGTTCCCGGTGGTGCTGCAATACATTGACGACAAGTCGTATGTGGTATGGCCGAAGAGCCAGATGCAGCGCGAGACCGTGCTGCCGTTGCCGAAGGGGACCACGTTCAGCAATCAGTAGGCCGCGCGAGCGGGCCAACGGGGGACCTTTAAGGTGCTGGTCGTCAGCGGATTGGTGAAGCGCTTTGGCGGTTTCACCGCGGTCAACAACGTGTCGTTCAAGGTCGACCGGGGCGAAATTCTCGGCCTGATCGGCCCGAACGGCTCCGGCAAAAGCACGATCTTCAACATGCTGTCCGGCACGCTGGCGCCGACCTCGGGGTCGATCGAATTCGCCGGCGCCGAGATCGCGGGCGCTCCGCCGTACCGCATTATCAACAGCGGCATCGGCCGCACCTTCCAGATCCCGCGGCCGTTTCACCGGCTGACCATGTTCGAGAATGTGGCGCTGGCCGGCTACTTTGGGCAAGGCCGCCACAGCCGCGCCAGGGCCGAGGAAGCAGCGGAGCGCGCGCTCGCGATGGTTGGCCTCACGACCGACCGGCACGCCAGCGTCGATGGGCTCGGCGCCGCCGGCCTGAAGAAACTCGAATTGGCAAAAGCGCTGGCGACGGGTCCAAAGCTGCTGCTGGCCGACGAGAGTCTCGGCGGGCTCGACGACACCGAGATGGACCAGGCCGCCGACATGCTGCGCAAGATCCGCGACGAGCTTGGCATCACCATCATCTGGGTCGAGCACATCATGGGCGTGCTGATGCGCGTGGTCGATCGGGTGATGGTGCTGGATCACGGCGAGAAGATTTCGGAAGGGTTGCCGGGCGAGGTGTCCGCTGATCCGCGGGTGGTCGAGGTCTATCTCGGCACCGACGCCGGTTCGACCCAGGCCGCGGCAGCCGAAGCGCGTCGTTAGGGGAAGCGCGCATGCTCAAGATGACATCGGTCGATGCCGGCTACGGAAGCTTCCAGGCGCTGTTCGGCGTCAGCCTTCACGTCGAGGCCGGCGAGGCGGTGGGCGTGATCGGCCCCAACGGCGCCGGCAAGACCACGTTGATGCGGGTGATCTCCGGCCTGATCCGGCCGCGCGCCGGCGCGATTTCGATGCAGGGCACGGACGTTCCTGAAAACGCCGGAGCATCGCATCGTCAGTCTCGGCATCGCGCACGTGCCGGAGAACCGCCGGCTGTTTCCCCGCCTGACGGTGGACGACAACCTCAAAATGGGCGCCTTCATGCCGGAGGCGCGCGCCCGCTACGCCGAACGGCTGGCCTTCGTGTTCGATCTGTTTCCGCGCATGAAGGAACGCCGCAGCCAGTTGGCCGGCACCATGTCCGGCGGCGAGCAGCAGATGTGCGCGATCGGCCGCGCGCTGATGTCCGATCCGAAATTGCTGCTGCTCGACGAACCCTCCGCCGGCCTCGCCCCGGTCGTGGTGCAGCAGGTGTTCGAACTGGTGAAGCGAATCCGCGCCAGCGGCCTCACCGTGCTGATCGTCGAGCAGAACGTGCAGCAGGTTTTGCGCGTGGTCGATCGCGCGTATCTGCTGGAGGCCGGCACGATCCGGGCGTCCGGCAGTTCGAGCGCGATGCAGGAGGACGATACCATCCGCCAGGCGTATTTGGGAATCTAGCATGAGCGCATTTGATGGAGGCCTTTGGCGCGACGACGGTTCGCCCACAGGGCGTACCGTCATTGCGAGCGAAGCGAAGCAATCCAGAGCCACGCGCGCGGAAGGACTGGATTGCTTCGTCGCAAGAGCTCCTCGCAATGACGGAGATGTAAATCCATGACCGACATTTTCGACATCTATCTGCTGGAAGCCGTCGTGAACGGCATTCTGCTCGGCGGCGTGCTGGCGCTACTCGCGCTCGGGCTGAACCTGATCTTCGGCGTCATCGACGTGACCTGGATCTGTTACGCCGAACTGGTAATGATCGGCATGTACGGCATGTACTATCTGGTCCAGGTTTTTGGCGTGTCGTATTACCTTGCCGCCCCGCTCACGATCCTGCTGGTCGCAGCACTCGGGGCGCTCTTGCATCTGCTGGTGATCGCGCCGCTGCTTTCGGCGCCGTCGATCAACCAGTTGCTCGCCACCGGCGGCGTGCTGTTCGTGCTGCAGAGCTTCGCTACCGTCGCGTTCGGCATCGACTTCCGCAACCTCGGCATCCGCCTGCCGGTGCTGCAGTTCGCCGAGATGCATTTCAGCTACTCCCGCCTGCTCGCCTTCGGCGCGGCGCTGATCGGCATGTTGCTGGTCTACTTCTTCATGAAGAAGACCTTTGTCGGCACCGCGATCCGCGCCATCTCCCAGGACCGCCAGATCATGGCGCTGATGGGCGTCAACGTCAGCCGCCTCTATCTCATTACATCGGCGCTGGGCGGCGCGCTGGCCGGTCTCGCCTCCTGCCTGCTGGTGCTGCAATACGACATCCATCCCTTTGTCGGCCTGTCGTTCGGGCCGATCACCTTCCTGATCTGCGTGCTCGGGGGCCTCGGTAATTTCGTCGGCGGTTTTGTCGCGGCGTTCGTGTTCGCCGAGATCATTTCGCTGGGCGGGCTGTTTTCCGATCTGGAATGGGGCTATGTGCTGGCGTTCGCCTTCTTCATCGTCATGATGTTCATCCGGCCTGCCGGGCTGTTGGCGAGGCGCTCATGACGTTTGCCCGGCTTGCGCCATGGATTGCCGGCGCTGCGCTGATCGCGCTGCCCTTTGTCTATCGCGAGCCCTATCACCTGCATATCCTGATCCAGATCCTGATCTGGTCGTTCGCCTATACGTCGTGGTCGATGATGGGCCGCTTCGGACTGGTGTCGCTGGGGCATGGCGGCTTCATGGGCGTCGGCGCCTATGTGACCGCGCTGCTGTGGAATCATCTCGGCGTGTCGCCATGGCTCGGCATTCCCGTCGCGATGATCGCAGCGGCGGTGCTGGCGGTGATCGTGGCGTATCCGTGTTTCCGCTTCCGCATCACCGGCCACTATTTCGTGCTGGTTACGCTGGCGCTGTCCGGCATCGTGCTGCAGGTCATCACCGCGACCCGCGACTATACCGGCGGCTCGCTCGGATACACGCCCGACCGAACCAGAGCCAGCCACCTGCTGGCGCTGCAATTCGACGACAAGACGACCTGGTATCTGATCGCGCTTGCGGTCTGGGCGGCGGGCCTCGTGATCTGGCGCCGGGTCGACCGCAGCATGGACCGCTATGCGCTGGAAGCCATCTCCGAGGATGAGGACGCCGCCGCCGCAGCCGGCGTCAACGTCACGGTGGAAAAACTCAAGATCACGGTGATATCGGCGCTGATGACCGCGCTCGCCGGTGCGCTGTACTGCCAGTACCAGATGTTCATCTCGCCGGACACGGTGAGCGGCATCTCGGTTTCGCTGCAGATGGTGTTTGCCGTCATCGTCGGCGGCCTCTATGTATCGCTCGGCCCGACCGTCGGCGCCGTCATCACCATCATGCTCGCGGAAATCCTGCGCATCGGCTTCGGCACCAGGGCCGTCGGCTGGGACAACCTCGTCTACGGCGTGCTGCTGGTGGTTTTCATCATTTTTCTGCCCAAGGGCATTTTAGGGAGCCTGGCCGAGCGGGTGAAGGCGCGAGGCAAGCCAGGGCGTTGAATGGATGCGTTCCCCGGACGCAGCGCAGCGCGTAGCTCTTCGCGAAGCGGTGCGCTGCATCGCGCCCGGGACACGTTACCCCTCCACCACCTCGCCAAACACCCGCCGCACCTCGCCCTGCGTCTCCCGCACCCGCGCCTCGAGCGACGAGAAATCCGGCGCGTCGCCGGCGCGCGCCAGTACCCGCAGCAGGTCTTCACCCGCGGTCTCCGGCTTGAATTTGCCGGTGACGCACAGCCGCAAAATCTGCGTGAGGTCGTGATAGAGCCTTGCCGCCGGGCGCAGCACCTCGAGATCGGATGGCGGCAGCAGCCCAAGCCGCGCGGCGTTGTCCAGCACCTGCAGCGTGCTGACGCTGAGGATTTCGGGCTTGGCCGCGGCATGCGCCAGTTGCAGGTATTGCGCGATGAATTCGATGTCGATCATGCCGCCGGCGGCATATTTCAGATCCCAGATATCGGCCTCGCCCTTTTCCAGCGCGATGGCGCGGCGCATCTCGGCAACGTCGCTGGCGATCACCGCGCGCTCGCGCGGGCGCGTCAGCACTCCCCGGATGACGGTTTCGATCCGGCTGCGGAAATCCGGCGCTGCCGAGATCACCCGCGCGCGGGTCAGCGCCATGTGCTCCCAGGTCCAGGCCTCGCGGTCCTGATAGTCGGCAAAGGAATCGATGCGCGACGCCAGCGGGCCGGCGCGGCCTGAGGGTCGCAATCTCATATCAACGTCGTAGAGCACGCCGTAATTGGTCCGGGTGGTGAAGGCGCTGATCAGCCGCTGGGTCAGCCGCGCGAAATACTGCGCGCCCTGCAGCGGGCGCGCGCCGTCGGAATCCGGCTGGTCGTGATCGAAATCGTAGATCAAGATCAGGTCGAGATCGGACGACGCCGTCATCTCGCGGCTGCCGAGCTTGCCCATCGCCAGGATCGCGGTCTGTTGTCCCTTGATGCGGCCGTGCTGGGCTGCGAACTGACCGGTGACGAGACCGTGCACGGTGTGGACGATGCCTTCGGCAACGTCGGCAAACGCCATGCTCGCGTGTTGCGCCGATACCGTGCCGGACAAGATGCGCGCGCCGATCAAAAACAGGCTTTCCTGGCCGAACAGGCGCAGACGGTCGAGGAATTCCTCGTAGGAATCAGCGTCCGCCAATGTCGCAGTCAGCCGCCCCGACAGTTCGCGCTGGTCCGGCATCGCGCCGAAGAAGCGCGGGTCGATCAGCCCGTCCATCAATTGCGGCTGCCGCGCCAGCATGTCGCCGAGCCGGGGTGCTGCGCCCAGGATCAGCGCCACCAGCGCGACCAGCTCAAGATTCTGGCTGAGCAGCGAGATCAGCCGGCCGCCGCGCTGCAGGGCCTGCAGGAAACGGTCGAACGCGGTCACCGCGTTGTCGGGCTGTTCGGCGTGCGCCAGGCCCTCGATCAGCGCCGGAAGAAACTCGACGAATGCGCTGCGCGTGGCCTCATTCCTGAGCGCGCGATAATCGCCCTTGATCCATTGCTGCACGGTCTCTGCCACCATGGCCGGTTTCTTGAAGCCGAGCGTGGCGTAGAATTCGAGCAGGCGCTTGTCGGCCGGGCCGGCGCTATAATCGACGGTGGGCAGTTTGACGGTGCCGGCCGGATCGCCCTCGAACAGCTTTTCGTAGTGGCCTTGCACCGTCTTGAGATGGCCGAGCAGATCCCTGGCGAACGCTTCGCGGCCGTCATAGCCGAAGAAATGCGCGAAGCGTTCCACCGCCTCGGCCTGTTCGGGAAGAGTGTGGGTCTGCTCGTCCGCGACCATCTGCAAGCGGTGCTCGACCCGCCGCAGGAATTCATAGGCCGATGCGAGTTCGTCGCGCGCGGCAAACGTGATCCAGTTGCTCGACGCCAGCACGTCGAGCGCCTGCAGCGTCGGCCGCACCCGCAATTCCGGATGCCGTCCGCCCGCAATCAATTGCTGGGTCTGCGCGAAAAACTCGATCTCGCGGATGCCGCCGCGCCCGACCTTGACGTTGTGTCCCTCGACGGAAATCTCGCTCTGCCCGCGAAAGGTCTGCATCCGCCGCTTCATGTCATGGACGTCGGCCAGCGCCGCGAAATCCAGATGCTTGCGCCAGACGAAGGGGGCGATGTCGGCAACCAGCGCCTCCCCGGCTTTCGGATCGCCGGCGCAAGGCCGCGCCTTGATCATGGCCGCGCGTTCCCAGGTCCGTCCTTCCCGCTCGTAGTAATAAAGTGCGGCTTCGGTCGAGATCGCCACCTGGGTCGAGGCCGGGTCCGGCCGCAGCCGCAAATCGACGCGAAACACGTAACCATCCGCGGTGCGCTGCTGTAGCAGCCGCGACAAGCCTTGCGTGACCCGCACGAAAAACGGCTGCGGCTCGATGTCGCCCGCCAGCGTCGGCGCGCTGGAATCGAAGAACACGATGAGGTCGATGTCGCTGGAATAATTCAGTTCGCCCGCGCCCATCTTGCCCATGGCGAGCACCACCAGACCGCTGCCCTCCTCCGGAGAAGCAGCATTCGGCGGGTTCAGCCGCCCGCGTGCGGCTTCCTGCCGCAGTAGATAGCGCAGCGCCGATTGCACCGAGGCCACCGCGAGATCGGTCAAGCCCACGGTCACCCGCATCACCGGCCAGACCCCGCCGATGTCGCACAGCGCGATCAGCAGAGCGGCTTCGGACTTCATGCGGCGGAGCAGTTGCATCGCCGCGGCTTCATCTGCAGCAGTAGCCACGGCGAGAGAGGTCCGCACGATCAGCTCGGCGAGATACGAGTCCGGATCGCAGCCGAGCAGCCGGATCAGCCGCGCGGCATCGGCGCGCATCAGGTCGAACAGATAGGACGAGCCTTCCGCTATGCCTTCGAGGATGGTTTTGGCTTGCGGATACCGGTCGGCAGAATCGCGGATCGCGCTCGCCTGCTCCGGCGCAAGATCGCCAAGCCAGCCTGCGAGGCGTTGTTCGGCTTCGGCAGGCGCGAACAGACGCGGGCCTTCGACAAACCGCGCGGCCAGACTGTGTCGGTCCGCGTCGTCCTTCGCGGATGAGGTCATGCCATCTTGTGTGGCACATCCAGCGTTTGCACTGCAACCCTCTCGCCGAGGTGGGCCGGCAAAGCCAATGTCGCACTCAAGCCGGGGTGCGCATCGTCCAGCCTGAGCGCGCCGCCATGCAGCGTCGCCACCGCCGATGCGAGGCTGAGGCCGAGGCCGGAGCCGGGCTGGGTGCGGCTCGCTTCCAGTCGGACAAACCGTTCGACCGCATGCCCGCGGTCGGCTTCGGGAATTCCCGGGCCGTGGTCGGTCACGCTGAGCAACACCTGATCGCCGTCGCGCCGCGCTTCGATCAGGATGTCCCTGGCGTTGCCGTTCGCGACCGTGTCGGCACTGAGCGGCTGCAGCGCCGGCGCAGGCTGGCCGTATTTGATCGCATTCTCGACCAGGTTTGCCAGCGCCTGGCTGATCAATTCGCGATTGCCGTGCAGCCGCGCGGGCTCGGTCTTGACATGCAGGGTCAGACCGTTGTCCTCGGCCAGCGGCTCGTAGAGTTCGTGAATGCCCCGGGCTACGTCGGCGGCGTCGAAATTGTCCATGTTGCCGCGCGCCTGCCCGGACTCGGCGCGCGCGATCATCAAGAGCGCATTGAAAGTCCGGATCAGGCCGTCGGATTCCTCTATTGTTCGCTCCAGCGCCGCGCGGTACTCCCCCTCATTGCTCGCCTTTGCCAGCGCCTCCTCGGCACGGTTGCGCAACCGCGTCAGCGGCGTCTTCAAATCGTGCGCGATGTTGTCGGAGACTTCCTTCAGTCCCGCCATCAAGGCCTCGATGCGCTCCAGCATGGCGTTGAGGTTTTCCGCCAGCCGATCCAGCTCATCGCCGCTGCGCCCGACCGGGAGCCGTCCCGAAAGGTCGCCGGCCATGATGCGCTGGGTGGTGCCGGTCATGGCGTCGATGCGGCGAAGCACGCGCCGCGCCACAAAGATGCCGCCGCCGAGCCCGAGCACGATCACCACCAGCACCGACCATTGCGCGGCCTTGGCGACAATGCCGAACAGCCGCCGCCGCTCTTCGAGGTCGCGTCCGATCAGAAGCCGAAAGCCGTTGCTGAGTTCAGTGACATTGACCAGCGCGCGGTGATCCGCCGCGTCCTGGTCCTCCAGCCGCCGGTAGAAGGTTTCCGACCAGCCGGTGGTCGCCATCACCCCCGGCGCCAGCGACTCGATATTGCCGCCGACCGCCTGCCCGTTCGGCGCCGTCACGAGGTAGAGGTTGGCGCCGGGCCGCAACGCCCGGTTCGCGATGGTGCGCGAGAGCCCTAGCAAACCACGCCGCAAGTAGATATTGCCGATCTCGCCGACCTCGGCATTCACGCTTGTCATGATCTGTTCGTTGATCAGCCGGCGCGTGTTCCAGGCGAAATAGCCGAGCAGGGAGGCTGCGAACAGCGCGAACAGGAACAGATACACCAGCGTCAGGCGAAACGCCGTGGTGCGGATCAGCTTGCCGAATGCCGTCACGGTTCACATCCCACAGGGCATTTAAGGTGCCGGAATCCGTTCATGATGCCGATCATTACCCATTTTTCCGCACCTCCAGAAGTGACAAATCATTCACGTCCCGGACTTTCCGGTTTATGATCGCTGCAACGGAGCAAACCGCGACGCGAGCAAGAGGAAGCATGAGCAAACATAACGGGATTTTCCGCGCGGTCGCGCTGTCGGCGCTATTGGCCGCGCCGATGGCGTTACCGGCCACGCCGGCCTCCGCCCAAGGCGCCGTCCCCAGATACGGCGAAAAGGACAAGGAGAAGAGCTGGAGCGAGAGGGAGCAGGAAAAGGACGCCGACAGAGCCTACAAGCGATCGCTCGGCAATGTTCCCGAGAAAGGTCCCGTCGATCCCTGGGGCAGCGCGCGCAACGTCGGCGAGCCCAAGGCTAATGCGAAGGCCGCCGACAAGACCGCCCCACCGAAGCCAAAGATCAAGACGGGTGAGACGGCGAAGTAGGATCGGGAGCCGTTACCTCACCCCGTCCCGGATCATATATCCCGCGCCGCGAATCGTGTGCAGCAGCGGGCGCTCGAATCCCTTGTCGATCTTGGAGCGCAGGCGGGAGATGTGGACGTCGATGACGTTGGTCTGCGGATCGAAGTGATAATCCCAGACGTTTTCCAGGAGCATGGTGCGCGTCACCACCTGCCCCGCATGTTTCATCAGATATTCCAGCAGGCGAAACTCGCGCGGCTGCAAGGTCAGCTCATCCTGGCCGCGGGCGACTCGGTGCGACAGCCGGTCGAGTTCGAGATCGCCGACGCGGTAGACGGTCTCCTCGGCGGGGCCGACATTGCGGCGCGACAGCACCTCGACCCGCGCCAGCAGTTCGGCGAAGGCATAGGGTTTTGGCAAATAATCGTCGCCGCCGGCGCGCAGGCCCTTGATGCGGTCGTCGACCTGGCCCAGCGCGGAGAGAATCAGCGCAGGCGTCCGGTTGCCCTTTTCGCGCAAGGTGCCGATCACCGACAGCCCGTCGCGTTTCGGCAGCATGCGGTCGATCACCAGCACGTCGTAGTCGCCTGAGTCGGCGAGCGACAGTCCCTCCTCGCCGTCGCTGGCGAGATCGGCGACATGGCCGACCTCGCGAAACGCTTTCACGAGATAATCGGCGGACTCGCGGTCATCTTCGACGATCAGAAGGCGCATGTGGCTGTCGGTTGAGGTCACGCAGTTCAGCTTTCTGTCACCATGGCGCGGTCGGCGTCCGCATGCAAGGCGAGCCGGCGCCATGACGCGGAAGAGAAAAAGCGGGCGGTGAAGCTGGGGGACTCCACCGCCCTTCTACCTTTCCGACGGAGGGGGGCGTTGTTCCACCGGAAGGTAATTCTGAGGGGACGGGCTTTCGGCCCGCCCCCCGGAAAGCGCCGTCGGCGGGGGCGACTAATGCCAACGACACCCTCCATCGTTTGAACTTCTGACGATCAGCCTTTCGCCAGCGGCACCGCGACGAAGCGCGATGAGCCGCCGCTCTTGACCCGCATCAGAACGCTGTTCTTGTTGTCGGTACGCGCGGCGTTGATGGCTTCGCGCACATCGCCTGCATTGGCGACGCTTTTTCCCGCAACCTCGAGAATCACGTCACCTTCCTTGAAGCCGCGTTCCGCCGCCGCACTCTTGGGATCGACCTCGGTGACCACGACGCCATCCTTGCCGGCGCCGGCCACGGTGTCGGCGGGCGCCAGCGTAAGTCCGAGCTTCGGCACGTCGGTGCCGCGCCTCAGGCCGCCCTTGTCGCTGTTGTCGTTGTCGGCTTTCGCCTCCAGCGAGTTAGGCAACTGGCCGAGCGTCAGGTTGACCACGGTATCCTTGCCCTTGTGCAAGACGTTGAGCTTGACCGCGGCGCCGGGCGCGAGGCTGCCGATGGTGCGCGCGAGTTCGCGCGCATCCTTGACCGTCTCGCCATTGACCGCGGTGATGACGTCGCCGGACTCGATGCCGGCCTTGGCCGCCGGGCCGTTAGCCTGGGGTTCGGCCACCAGCGCGCCTTCGGCCTTCTTCAGGCCAAGGCTGTCGGCGATATCAGCGGTGACCGGCTGAATCTGCACGCCGATCCAGCCGCGGCTGACCGAGCCCTTGTCCTTGAGCTGGGCAATCACGTTCTTCACGGTGGAAGCGGGGATCGAGAACGCGATGCCGACGCTGCCGCCGGACGGCGAGTAGATCGCGGTGTTGACGCCCATCACCTCGCCCGAGGTGTCGAACGCCGGACCGCCGGAGTTGCCCTTGTTCACGGGCGCGTCGATCTGGATGAAATCGTCATAGGGGCCGTTGCCGATGTCGCGGCCACTCGCCGAGACGATGCCGGCGGTGACGGTGCCGCCGAGGCCGAAGGGATTGCCGACCGCGAGCACCCAATCGCCGATGCGCGGCTTGCTGTCCGACAATTTGGCGAACGGGAAGTTGGAGCCGCCCTCGACCTTGATCAGCGCCACGTCGGTACGGGCGTCGGTGCCGATCACCTTCGCCTTGTAGACCTTGCCGTCGTCGGTGGTGACCTCGACCTTGTCGGCGCCGTCGACCACGTGATTGTTGGTCACGGCATAGCCGTCAGCCGAAATGAAGAAGCCGGAGCCTTGCCCTGTGACCTGGCCGCGGCCGCCGCGCGGACCGCCGCGCAATCCCGGCGGCATACCGTCGGGTCCGCCGAAGCGCTTGAAGAAGCGCTCCATCGGCGAGCCCGGCTGGAACGGCGAGTCGTCGTCGTTCTTGTTGGCGCTGTCGTCCTTGGCGAGCTTCTCGCCGATATTGACGCGCACCGAAATCACCGACGGTTTTACGCGCTCGACGATGTCGGCGAAGCCGGTGGGCTGCGCCACCTGCTTCACCTGCTTGTCGACCTGCGCATGCGCGGCAGTGGAGAAGACGTCGTGCGGCGCGGGGCTGAGGCCATAGCCGGCAATGCCGAGGCCGGCGACAACCGATGCCATCAGCGCTAATTTGCGCGCGGAAAACAGCGAGCGGCGCGGCGCGCGATATGACGGAAGGGAGGAAAGATCTGAGGGTCGGTCGGTCATACGAAAAGTCTCCAGAGGGCCTGAAATCGATGGTGCGGGGAGAGCACCTTTGCCCAGTGAAGATGGGGTTTGCCGCCTTACGGCGCGCTGGCGGGCGAATTAATTCTTGGTAATGAAGCCGTAAATGAATGCGGCGGTTTGGCGCACCTCGTCATTCCGGGGCGCGACGAAGTCGCGAACCCGGAATCTAGAGCAGTGCGGGGAACTGGATTCCGGGTTCGCGCGAAGACGCGCCCCGGAATGACGAGACGGGCTAGACCGGCATTATGGCGCAATCATCAAGAGGCTTAGAGCTTCGACGGCGCTTGCACCAATCAGGCAGAGGAATATTTCAGCCGCTTGCTCCGCGCCGAGATCGGCATTCACAATCACATTGCAGGCGCGTATCTGCTCCGCCACGCGCAGGAAGTTCACGGCGGGACCGCGGCGTCTCGAATCGGGATCAGGTGAGCTGCGTAGCAACGTTGGCGCTGACGCGGGGCAAGAGTGTTGATTTTACTGGTTACTGGCAGCGACACGTTGCCGGCCGTTGAAGTACGTCATCCTTGCTGCTTCAACAGTTTGGCCAGCACCTTGGCCTTTGGGCCTCTGAGATCGGCGTGTGTGCAGATGCGTAATAGCTTGATCGCCCCCTTTGGCATCGGCTTGTAAATTAATAGGACGTCACCGTCTAAATGACATTCCATGTACCCCCTCAGTGGGCCATCCAGTTTGTGATCGTTCATCTTAGCGGGCAATGGTTCGGGCGGGGTTGCCCGCTTATGACGGTTGAAGGCCGTCATTGCCTCACTGAGGGCTGGCGTCTTAAATTTCAGCCAAGAATTTTTAAACCCTGAAGCGAGCGCCCATTCTTCTTCATTGGGCTTCGGCGCTTCTGGCATATTTACTCACGGTTGAGCCAGTCTAACATGTCTACCACATTGGTAAAACTGGCTTCCGGAGCGGCAGCATCCGCTTGAAGTATGCTCGTGACAATATCGTCATTGTAGTCGCTGGCGCCGACGTAATATACGCCGCCCAACGAAACGCCCATAGCTGCGTTCGAATACCAACCAAATCCCTCTACGACGCTCCCCAAATTCCCGGTCAACGTCGTGATAAGGCGCGCGCCTTCAAATCCGGTCACCGTCTCGGTGATCGGAAATGCCTGCCAAATCGGGTGTTCTCGCTCTTTTACAGCTTGCAGACCCATTACCCTAAGCTTTCTTCTTCAGATTAGCAGGAGCTTTTGTCTGATTTATAAAAGTAAGTTGGAGCATATAGATAGGTTCGCCGTCGGCGGCGTACTGATCAGTCAGTCGTTTTACATCCAAAATTACTGCTTTGGCGCGTATTACTGTGTTGTCCGCTAGGGTGTATTCGCTCCACCCTTCCTTGGATGAAACGACATCGACCGACTTTGCCGGTCCGTTCGGATCATAACCCAATTGAATCGGGATCGAGCCCTGTTGGGGCGACGGCGCGGAATTTTGCCGATTTGGAATTGGCTGCTGACGGTGTTTGTTCTTTGACATCGCTAAAGCCACCTTGCCGCGATGGTCGCATGGGCACGGCTCCGTCCTTGTGGACCACGCGGCATCAAACTCCCCCTCAGCTAATGGTTTCTTAACATACTTCACACCCCTGACAGGAGCAAATTTGCCACAGGGGGTATGAATTATCGGTTAGGCCGGTCGCCTAAATGCCGGGCACTGGCGCATCGCACCCCGAGGCCGCCTCAGTCGGCGGCCTTTTTCAAACTGGCTTTTCCGGCGGCGGTTCCGCTGCGATCAGCCGCTCCAGCCGCGCTTCTTCATCGGCGCTCAGCTTGAACAACGTTTCGTCCCCGCCGGATTTCGTGCGCCGCCGGTTGTGCATCCACAGCGCCAGTCCGCCGCCGACCAGCGCCAAGGGCGGTAGCAGCCACAGCAGCAGCGTGTGTGGTTCCAGCCGCGGCTTCAGCAGCACGAATTCGCCGTAACGCGCCACCAGGAAATCCATCACCTGGGCGTCGCTGTCGCCGGCGGCGATCCTCTCGCGCACCAATAGCCTGAGATCGCGCGCCAGCGGCGCCTCGGAATCATCGATCGACTGGTTCTGGCACACCATGCAGCGCAATTCGCGCGACAGATCGCGCGCGCGCGATTCTTTTATTGGGTCCGCCATGATTTCGTCGGGCTGCACCGCACGGGCGGGATTTGCCAGGCAGACGAAGCAGGCGAAAGACAGCAAGATCGCGCGAATTGATTTCATCCCGCCTTCTACCCCGCATCCGCGGCGGGGTCATGGCATTTGATCGCCGCCAACATATTCTAGTGATCCATCAAATCACAGATGGACAATTATATCGCATTATGCGATTTTTGTCGTCCATGAAGCAAATCCGGTTTACACCTGCCGCGACCGGGGAGTTGTTCAAACTTTCGCCGCAGGTTCGAGATCGCATCAACAAAAAAATTGATGTTATCGCCGCTACGGGACAAGGCGACGTCAAAAAACTAAAGGGGCAAACTGGGGCAAGATTGCGGATCGGCGATTGGCGCGTGATCTACTATGAAGAAGCCGGGACGATTGTTGTGGCTGCGGTCGGTCACCGGCGCGAGATTTACGACTGAGAGGACAGGATGAAGGTAAAATTCAAGGCGACGCCCGACGGGGAAGTGGCGATGGTGCCGCGTGCGGAATATGAACGTCTCAAGATGCTTGAAAGCGAAATCGAAGAAGACGCGGGCACCGCGCGCTTGATCGCACGGGCGAAAAAAGAGATCGCCGACGGTGCGCCACTGCTGCCGAAGGACACCGTTGACCGTCTTGCGAACGGCGAAAATCCGATCCGGGTGTTTCGCCGATTTCGTGCGGAAACTCAGGCGGAACTCGCCGTGGCAGTTGGCATAACACAGAACTATTTGTCCGATCTGGAAACCGGCAAGCGCAAGGGCCCGCTTGAATTGCACCAAAAGATTGCTCGGTTTCTGGGAATTCCGCTCGATCTACTGATCCCTGTTTCAGTGTCAGCCGAAGAAGCCGATCCAGCACGGTTTGCCAACCACAAGCGAACGGTCGCGGAAATGAAGCGGAGCCGCGGCCGCTAATTCCCCTACTCCGCCGGCTGCAGTCCGCGCGGAGCCTTGGCGGGCTTCGGCGCGCCGACGCGCAGGCGGCGGTCGGACAGCGACAGCACACCGCCGAACGCCATCAGCACCGGGCCGAACCAGATCAGGAGCACCAGCGGCTTGTGATAGATCCGCACCGCGATCGCGCCGTCGCCCGCGATGTCGCCGAGCGAGATATAGAGCTGGCTGAAGCCGCGGGTCAGCAGCGCTGCCTCGGTGGTGGAGGATTGGCGCGTGGTGAAATTGCGCTTCGACGGCGTCATGACGCTGAGCGGCGCGCCATCCGACCTCACCGAGAACTGCGCGATCTGCTCGCGAAAGTTCGGCCCCTGCTTCTGCGTGATGCCGTCGAGCTTCAATTCATAGCCGGCAACGCTCGCAACATCGTTCGGCTTCATCGATCCGATGTACTCGGTATTCCAGGTGGTCTCGCAGACGATCCCGATCAGCGCGATGCCGACGCCGGCATGGGCGAAGGCGGTGCCCCAGGTCGAGCGCGGCAATCCGCGCGCCCGCCGCATCGCTACGCCAAACGGCATGCGGAACAGGCCCGTACGCTCGGCGAGATCGCTGAACGCACCGGCAATGACAAACACGGCGAGCCCGATCGCCAGCGGCGCCAGCGCCGCACCGCCCGTGGTCCAGGCCCAGACCACCGCAACCGCGATCAGCGCCGCGATGCCGGCCGCCATCAGCCGCTGCGCGGCGCCGAGGAGATCGCCGCGCTTCCATGCCAGCAGCGGCCCGAACGGTACTGCGATCATCAAGGGAATGAACAGCGGTCCGAAGGTGAGATTGAAGAAGGGCGCGCCGACCGAAATCTTGTCGCCGGTGACGACTTCCAGCGCCAGCGGATACAGCGTGCCGATGAACACGGTGGCGCAGGCGGTGGTGAGGAAGAGATTGTTGAGCACCAGCGCGCCCTCGCGCGAGATCGGCGCGAACAAACCGCCCTGCTTCAGCGCCGAGGCGCGCCAGGCGTACAGCGTAAAACTGCCGCCGATGAAAATGCAGAGGATCAGGAGGATGAACACGCCGCGGGTCGGATCGGTGGCGAACGCATGCACCGAGGTCAGCACGCCCGAGCGTACCAGGAAGGTGCCGAGCAGCGACAGGGAGAAGGTCAGGATCGCAAGCAGGATGGTCCAGACCCGCAATGCGTTGCGCTTTTCCATCACCACCGCGGAATGCAGCAACGCGGTGCCGGCGAGCCACGGCATCAGCGACGCGTTCTCGACCGGATCCCAGAACCACCAGCCGCCCCAGCCGAGTTCGTAATAGGCCCAGTACGAACCCATCGCGATGCCGAGGGTAAGGAAGATCCACGCCACCAGCGTCCACGGCCGCACCCAGCGCGCCCACGCCGCATCGATGCGGCCTTCGAGCAGGGCCGCGACCGCGAACGAGAACGAAATGGAGAAGCCGACATAGCCGAGATAGAGCATCGGCGGATGCACCGCGAGGCCAATGTCCTGCAGCACCGGGTTGAGGTCGCGGCCCTCGATCGGCGGATTGGCGATCCGCAAAAACGGATTGGAGGTGATCAGGATGAAGAGATAGAAGGCGGATGCGATCCAGGCCTGCACTGCCAACACATGGGCGCGCAACGACAGCGGCAGATTGTTGCCGAGGGCGGCGACGAGGCCGCCGAACAGCGCGAGAATACTCACCCACAGCAGCATCGAGCCTTCGTGGTTGCCCCACACGCCGGTGATCTTGTAGATCAGCGGTTTCAACGAGTGCGAGTTCTCGAACACATTGACCACGGAAAAATCGGAAGTGACGTGCAGCGTCACCAATGCCGTGAACGATGCCAGCACGAACAGCAATTGCGCCAGCGCCGTGGAGCGCGCGACATTCATCAATGCGGGATCACGCCAGCGTGCGCCCAGAATCGGCACCGTGGACTGGATCAGCGCCAGAGCCAGCGCCAGCACCAGCGCATAATGTCCGGCCTCCACGATCATTTTGCGGCTCCCTGCACGCCCGGCATCTTCTTTTCGTAATCGTCCTTCCAGTGCCCCTGCTTCTTCAGTGCATCCGCGACATCCTTCGGCATGTAGGTCTCGTCGTGCTTGGCGAGCACGGTGTCGGCCTTGAACACGCCGGCCTGGTCGAGCGCGCCTTCGGCGACCACGCCCTGCCCTTCGCGGAACAGATCCGGCAGGATGCCCGTGTAGGCCACCGGCAAGGTCGCGCCGCCGTCGGAGACCTTGAAGCTGACTGCGAGATTGTCGCCGCGCTTGAGCGAGCCATTCTCGACCAGCCCGCCGAGCCGGAACCGCTTGCCCGCCGGAATATGTTTTTCGGCCGCCATCGACGGCGTCGAGAAAAACACGATGGAATCGCGCAACGCGTTCAGCACCAGCGCCGCCGCAAGCGCCAGCACCGCGAGCGATCCGCCGATCATCGTCAACCGCCGCTGCCTGCGCGTCATTCGTCGTCTTTCATCTGATGCAAGCCGTCATTGCGAGGAGCACTTGCGACGAAGCAATCCACCCTGCTTGCGCGAACATGGATTGCTTCGCGGAGCTTGTCATCGGGCCGGCCAGAGGCCGGACCCGTTGGCTCGCAATGGCAGTATTTGCATTCACCCATCCAGTCCAAGATTCTTCAGGCCCTCGTTCAGCGCCCGCAACCGCTCGGCGTCACCCGCCACGGCCTGGCGGGCGTCGGCGCTGGCGCCCTTCGCCTTGTCGCGGTCGCCCATCACCATATAGGCCCGCACCAGCCGCAGCCATCCCTCGACGTCGTCGCCATTCTGCTTCAGCCGGCTCGCCAGCCGATCGACCATGCCACGGATCATGGCGCTGCGGTCGGTTTCAGTCATGCCTTTCGCCGCCGATATGGTGTCGTCCGACAGCACCGGCGCTGTGGAACCGCCGCCGACCCGCGCCAATGCCGCCTGCACCAAAGGCCGCCACGGCGCATCCGGCGGCGCTTTCGCCAGCATGGAGCGCCAGATCGACGCGGCTTCGGGGGCGCGGCCATCCTGTTCGGCGGCGAGCCCAAGGAAATAGCTCGCCTTGGGCTCGTCCGGGTTCAGCGCAACTGCGCGTTCGAACTCGGCCTTGGCCTCCGAGGTGATGACGCCGCCTGCCGCCGCGGCAACGATCTCGCCGAGATCGGCGCGGCGCGACGCGCTGTCGCCATTATAGGCGATGGAATTGCGATAGGCCCTTGCCGCATCGTCGAAGCGGCCGAGCTTTGCCAGCACCGGGGCCAGCACGTTCCAGCCGCGGCCATCGGTCGGGTTTTTCTCCAGATGCGCTTCGACCTGCGCCACCAGATTGTCGAGCGGCTGCGACGGATCGGGGGCCCGCGCGCGCTGGCTAAGCGGAAAGTCGGGAAGTTTTGGCGAGCCCAGCGGCAGATACAAGGCCGCCGCCACGATCGGCAATCCCGCCAGCGCCGCCACCGCGACCGCGCGGCGGAGCGTCGTGTTCGACGAGGCCGGCGCGTCGCGTTCCGCATCCGCCGCGGCAAGCAGACGGCGGCCGATCTCGACCCGGGCGGCTTCGGCTTCGGACGGACCGATCAGGCCCGCGGCCGCGTCGCGCCCGATCTCGGCGAGCTGATCCTTGTAGACGGCGGTCTCGGTGCCCTCGCGTTGCGGCCGCGGCCCACGCCCGAGCGGCCACAGCACGGCGAATACCGCGGCGGCCGTCATCAGCGCGAACACGAACCACAGCGTCATAAAGGCCAAGTTCCGGTGGGTGCGGCGGCGCCAAAACGCCGGCGCCGATGCGCCGGTTTACACCACGGGCGGGGGGCATGCGCAATTGACAATTGCGGCAGCGGAGAAGTCGAAATTGCAGAGGTAAGCGGAGGATCGGCGCCGCCTTGCGCGATCAGGCAGCCACGTAAAAAAACACGGTCTGTGAACCCGGTCGATCCCCCTCACAAAAAATTGCGAGGCGAGTTCGAAGAAAAATCGCGGGGCTCGGCCGTGCGCGCCCTACCCCGCCCGCGTCGACTTGCGCTCGCCCGACAGCGCGTTCTCCGCCGCGCGGCTCATCAGCGACGCATAATCGTGGCCGAACAGCACGTCGCAGAAGCGGATCGCGGCCTTGACCTGCTGCTGGCGGAACGCGCGCGCGCGCTGCTCGCCGCCGCGCAGCGACTGCACCAGCGCCTCGGTGGAATGCTCGACATAATGCTGCAGGTCGGAAAAGGTGCGCAGCGTCACCTCGTTGATGGCGAGTTCGCTGGCATAGGTGCGGCACACCGCGACGAAATCGATCAGGTCGGCGGTCTCGTCGACCTCCGACGGATCGAGCCGGCTTCCGGCGGAAATGTCCTTGTCGGCGCGCTGGCGCAGCAGCCGCCGCACCCTCCCGGGGACGCTGTCGATCTCCGACTGCAGCGCGTTGGAAATATCGGCGCGCAGCGAGGTCAGCTGCCTGCCCCATGGCGAGTCGTTGCGCAGGTCGAGTTCGGTGCGCAGGCCGCGGACGCCGTCATGGATGGTTTTGAGATGCTCGGCGACGTCACTGAATTGGCCGCGCTTGATATCGGCGCGGAGATTCATGGCGACGACCGACAGGTCGTGCAGCGCCATCGTGACGGCGACGCCATAGGAGGTGGCGGCGACGCGGATTTCGTCGTCGGAGGCGGCGATCTTGATGGCGAGGCGGATGATCTGCCACGAGGCCGACAGCCGCTGCATCACCAGCGACAGCGCGAACGGCAAAACCTGCGGCGTCTGCAGGGTGGGAACGTTGAGCGAGGCGCTTACCGAGGTGATCTGCGACTCCGCGAAGATCCGCAGGTAACTCGGCAGCCGGCCGCCGAGCGTGTCCAGCGCCTCGCGCGCGCCCAGCACCGCGGCGATCGGCGGCATGTCCTCGATCACGTCGGGAGGACCGACGCGGGCCAGCGCGCGCTGCTTGTCGCCTGGCACCGGCGTCGTGATCCTGGTGATCGCCTCGCTTGCCGCGAGCTGGAAATTGCGGACCTGCTTGTCGAGATCGGAGGCGGTTGCGGATTCTTTCAAGTGTGCCAGCGCCGCCTCGAATTCCCTGAAGGCGTCGGGCGCGCCGTCGCGGATCAGCCATTGCCAGACCGGCGTCAGCGATGCGCGCCGGATCTGGCCCGGCCGCACCGGCAGATTGGCTTCGACCAGGAACGGCTCCAGTGGCCGGAAGGTGAGCCGCGCCGGATCGTCGGTACGCGGCCGCGCCTCGTCGTCGGCGCCGCGCACGACGGTGCGCAATTGCGCGAGCACGAAGGTGGCGACCGCGGTATCTTCGCCGCGCTCGATGGCGCGCTCGAACTCCCGCATCAGCAGCGCCTGCGCCTGCGGCGGAAGCTGCGCGAGGTAGTCCCTCAACCGCTCGATCGATGTCTGGCTCATGCGCCAAAAGCCCGTGACGTCCGCCAACAGGCGTCCACCGGGTGTCATAGCAGTGCCGGCGTTAAGAACTCGTTGAGGAAGAACGGGGAAAAACCCGTCATTCCGGGGCGCGTGCAAAGCGGGCGAACCCGGAATCCAGACCGGGTTGCCGGATTCCGGGTTCGCCCAGACCCGCCCCGGAATGACGGTTGAGCGCTATCCGACCGCGGCCCAGACCCCGTCGGGGCTGCGGCAGGCGGTGCCGCGGGCGATTTCGAGCTGACCGTTGATGGTCACCGAATGCGAGTAACCCCGGCATTGCGCGCCCTTGCGGTCATAGGCGGGACCTGGAACGATGTTGCCATAGCGGCCGGAGGCCGGATTCCGCCACGGCATCGGCGCGCCCGGGGAGCCGCTTTCCAGTGCCTTGATCTGGGCCTCATAGGCGAGCCGCCGGTCGTCGTCATTGAGCGCGGCGCCGATCCTGGTGCCGATCAGGCGGCTGAGTTCGACGTTGGTCAGGGCGTTCGACGCAGTAGCGCGGTCACCTGAAGCACCGTTTCCGCTGAAGGCACTGGCCGATGTCCCCTCGCTGGCGCCGCTTTTCGACGTCAGATCGCAGCCGCCAAGCGCCAGCGCGGTTGCAAATAGTAATGTCAGTTTGGCAACGATCATCAGCACCCCTGCCGCCGATGCGCCCCAGGATCGCGTCACGCAGCAATACCAGAAACGGCAGAATTCGGGCGGGAACGGGGCAGCCGCCATGCGCGTCAAACTTGTGTTTACCGCGATTAAGTTGTAGCTACATAATAATTCCATGCGGATCGTATGGGATGAGCCGAAACGCGTCGCCAATATCGCGAACCACGAAATGGATTTCGCCGATCTGGACGAAGCGTTCTTTGAAAGCTCGGTTGTCACCTCTGTGAAGTTCAATCGCCTTGCTGCCGTTGGTCGTCACCACGACAGCATCATCCTCGTGGTCTTTTGTTAAGCTGGGGACCGAAGCGTTCAGCGTTATCAGCATGCGGCCGGCGAGTCGGAAAGAACGGAGATTGATCGATGGGTAAAGTGCAGAAGAAATTCAAGCCGGGCCAAGGCTACACTGAAAAGGATTGGGACGACGTTCAAAGTCCGGAATTGACCGACGAACAAATCGCCAAGGCAAAACCGTTTGCCGAAGTGTTCCCTGACCTCGCGGCCTCGATTCGACGAGGACGCGGCCCAAACAAGGCGCCGACCAAAAAGCTGGTGTCGCTGCGGCTGTCCGGACAGGTGATCGAGGCCTACAAGGCCAAGGGCCCGGGCTGGCAATCGCGGATCGACGCGGATTTGCGGCGGATCAACAAGATCAAGTGACGAAGCCATCGTCATGCGCTGGCTTGGCCCGCGCATCCATCATCCTTCACAAAGCGTCTTGCGAAGAAGATGGATGGCCGGATCAAGTCCGGCCATGACGGCGCGGTTGCAACGGCTTTTCTCGCGGCAACAATCGCCGGATTTTCTCATCCTTCCCCCTCACACCCCAGGCAGCACCAGTTCCGCCCGCAAGCCGCCGATCGGCGCG
Organism: uncultured Alphaproteobacteria bacterium; assembly: GCA_963784755.1. Classification (GTDB taxonomy): domain Bacteria; phylum Pseudomonadota; class Alphaproteobacteria; order Rhizobiales; family Xanthobacteraceae; genus Bradyrhizobium. The sequence goes on from CAWASS010000001.1 coordinate 377,084, forward strand.
GTGCCCAGCACCAGGCTCCCGCCATACAGCGCCGCCAGATCGACCACGATCGACAGTCCCAGTCCCGAGCCCGGCTTGGATTCGTCCAGCCGCGCGCCGCGGCGCGAGACCTTTGCGCGCTCGTCGGGTGAAAGGCCGCGGCCGTCGTCGTCGACGATGATGCGCAGCAGTGGACCGTCCGCCGCGCTCATCCCCCGCGCATCCATCGCCCCGCCCCGCCTCGCCACGCTACCCCCGCGTTCCACCAGCACCTCGATGAACACCCGCGAACGCGCCCACTTGCAGGCGTTGTCGACGAGGTTGCCAGCCATCTCCTCAAAATCCTGGCGCTCGCCGCGGAATTTCGCCCCCGCATCGGCCTCGACCTCGATGACGATGCCGCGGTCGCGATGAATCTTTTCCATGGTCCGGCGCAGCGCCTCGATCGCGGGGGCCGCTTCGGTGACGGTGCCGATGATGGTCAGCCGTGCGGCGATGCGCGCGCGCTCCAGATGATGCGCGACCTGGTCGCGCATCACGTCGGCCTGCTCCAGGACTTTCGACGCCAGCGGGTCGCCGCCGCGCCCGGAAGCTTCGTTGACGATCACCGACAGCGGCGTCTTGATGGCATGCGCGAGATTGCCGACATGGGTGCGCGCGCGCTCGACGATCTCGCGGTTGGCGTCGATCAGCGCGTTGGTCTCGCGCGCCAATGGTGCGATCTCGACCGGGAATTCGCCTTCCAGCCGCTCGGCGCGGCCGGAGCGGATATCGGCGATGGAATCGGAGATGCGCTTGAGCGGCGCCAGCCCGAAGCGGACCTGGAAGATCGTGGTCAGCACCAGCACGATCGACAACGCCGCAAAGGTGCCGCCGAGGTAATAGTCGAAGGCGCGGGTTTCCTCCGATATCTCGGAGGCGTCGCCGGCCACCATCACCAGGAATTTGCCGTCGGCGCCGAGATCGACCGGCCGCTCCACCATGCGCAGGGTCTGGCCTTCGGGGCCCTCGACATAGCCGATCCGGATGCCGGCCGCGGTCAGCTCGTTGCCCTGCTCTTCCAGCTTCGGCAGTTTCTTGTCCCACAGCGAACGCGAGGCGCGCACGTCGGGTTTTTCGGAATCGGTGCGGGTGACCTGCCAGTACCAGCCCGACAGCGGCAGTTCGAACAGCGGCTCGCCGAGCGACTGGAACTGGCGGTCGAGCGGCTCGTCCGGGGTCGCGACATCGGCGACCAAAGTGCGCAGGTACAGATTGAGCCGGCGGTCGAAGGCGCGCTCGGAAGCGGAGCGATACACCGACGACAGCACGACGCCGGTGATCAGCAGGATCACCACCACCCACGCCGTCGCCGACACGAACAGCCGGGTGGCGAGCGAACTCGTGCGGCTCGGGGGCTCTCTCGGTGTTTTGAGCGGTTCCATCAAGACTTTTGAACCGAAGCGCGAGAGAAATACAATCCAGATGTGAGCACAACAGCGGTGCCGCAGGCGCGGTGAGCCCCCTCGCCCCGCTTGCGGGGAGAGGTGAGCTAATGCGCGTCGGTCGGTGGCGTCAGGAGATAGCCGAGCCCGCGCACGGTCTGGATGATATCGACGTCGAGTTTTTTGCGGATGCGGCCGACAAAGACCTCGATGGTGTTGGAGTCGCGATCGAAGTCCTGATCGTAGAGATGCTCGACCAGTTCGGTGCGCGACACCACGCGCCCGGTATGGTGCATCAGATAGGCCAGCAGCCGATATTCGTGCGAGGTCATCTTGATCGGGTTACCGCCGACGCTGACCCGGCCGGTGCGGGTATCCAGCGACACCGGCCCGCAGGTCAGCTCGGACTGGGCATGGCCCGCGGTACGGCGCAGCAGCGCGCGGATCCGCGCCAGCACTTCCTCGAGATGGAACGGTTTTGCGACATAGTCGTCGGCGCCGGCGTCAAAGCCCTGCACCTTGTCGCTCCAGCGGTCGCGCGCGGTGAGGATCAGCACCGGCATCACCCGCTTGTTGCGCCGCCACGCCTCCAGCACCGAGATGCCGTCCATCTTGGGCAGGCCGATATCGAGCACCACGGCGTCGTAGGGTTCGCTGTCGCCGAGGAAATGCCCCTCCTCGCCGTCGAAGGCGCGGTCGACCACATAGCCGGCGTCGGTCAGCGCGGTGGTGAGCTGACGGTTGAGATCGGGATCGTCTTCAACGACGAGCAGGCGCAAGATGGTCTCCGGGTTGGAATGGCAGAACCGCTGCCATCCACATGATGCTCACGCGCGTGAATACTCTATGAACAACAATAACCCCGAAGGTTACTTTTTCTTCACAACTGCCTTCACGATTTTTTCGAGCACGCCGGGCGCGTCCTGGCCGGTGGCGGCGCTGACCTTCTCGCGGGTCCGTCCGGAGACATAAACGCCTAACACGCCGAATCGGAACCCCCAATAGGCCACCAGCAGCGTGGTGGCGCCGACCAGCGCGTTGATGGTCGCGATGTCGCCGGTCCAGAATTCATGCACCAGCACGATCCACAATGCGGCGCATTCGAGCGTGAGTTCGAACGCATAGGCCGGCCGCCACCAGCGTTGCACCGGATCGCTGGCGGCGATCTCGGCGCGGATGGTGGCTTGGGTTTCCGAAATCGCGGTGCGCTGGGTTTCGGCTTCGGCGCGGATCATTTCCGCCCACTGCGCTTCGGCTTCCGCGAGTTTTGCCGGATCGGCCGCCGGCAGCGCGGTCTGCACCGCCGCCGGCGTTGGTGTCACCGAGCCCACCGCCTTGGCGAGGATTTCGCCGGCCACGCCGCCGAGCGGCCCTCCAAGTGCCGTGCCCAGCATCGGCGCGCCCAGCGCAATCACCTGTTTTGCAAGATCGCTCCAGTCCATCACAGCGCTCCCTTGATCTGGTCTTCCAGCGCTTTTGCCCGCGCGCGGAGCTGCGCGACTTCCGCCGCCGCGCCGATGGCGTTCTTGCGAATCCACGGCCACGAGTAAACCGAGGCGGCGTAGCCGCCGGCAAAGCCGGCAGCGAGAATGAAGAGTTCGAGCATGGTCACTTCCTCCGGAATGCCGCGATAGCGCGGCGATGAATACTCTCGTGCCCCGGACGCAGCGCAGCGCGCCGTTCTTCACGGCGTGGTGCGCTGCCGAGCCGGGCCATAACGAAGACGGTATTCGTAACGGTCCCGGTTCTGCGAAGCAGCGTAGAGAACGCTGCATCGCGCCCGGGACACAGGACAGAAATCACTTCCTCCCAAACGCCGCGACGATCGCGGCGATGAATCGCGCAAGCATGGACGGCGGCGCGGCGGGCGGCGGCGAAACCGGCGCGGGTTTCGGCGCAGCCGGCGCCGGCGGAAACGGCATCGGCCCCAGCGCGGCCTTCCATTTCGCCAGCCACATCTGGCGCTGCGCGAGACCCACGGTGCCGCCGTTCAGACGCCGTGTGACGCCCAGGACGTCGTCGGCCTTGGCGAACGGCAGGCAACCGCAATTGATAAAATCCGCCACGCCGCATTCGAGAAACCGCGCGGGGTCGTTGACGAGGTCGGGGTGATCGACGAGATCGAGCCCGGTCGCTTTCGCCAGCCGCGCATAGCCCTCGCGTCCCGTGGTCTGCGCAGCACCGCGGCCGCGGAATTTCCAGCCATCGTCGGAACCCAGGGCATTGCCCATGCGGCCGTTGTAGACCTTGTTGGCGAGCGCCCGCGGATTGCCGGCATAGGGCGCCGCCATCGCCATGGTCGGAAACCGCGACGGCCACACCTGCATCATACGCCCGGCGGTGTAGTTGAGGTTCTCGACCACGTCGTGGCCGGCACCGCATTCGTGGCTGATCTGCGCCATCACATGCGCGGCCAAGAGCGGCGTGGTGATGCCGTATTTCGCGAACACCATCGGGGCTGCCGCGATCATCCCCGCGCGCAGGCCGGGAACCTTCGCGTCCCCGCCGGGCCACAGGCGCGACAGCGCCTCGCCGAAAGACGATTGCGACATGATGGTGCTCCTGGGAAAACGCGCCGGGTAGCGAGCCGGCGTCAAACGTGCTTCAATCGGGCATGGCGCAATCGCGAGTTTTTTATCCCGGCATTCATGCCTTGAGAGCGGTTGCCGCGATTGCCGTGATCTATTCGCATGCCGAGTTCGTCGCGCAGGCCTATGGAGGGATCGTTTACGAAAGACGGCTGCCGCTGGCTTATCTCGGCGTCATCCTGTTCTTCGCGATTTCGGGATTCGTCATCGCGCTGAACCGGCGCCGCGGAATCGGCGAATTCGTGCTGCACCGGCTGCTGCGGATCTATCCGAGCTACTGGCTGGCGATCCTGATCGAGGTTACGGCCTTTGCCGCCATCGGCGGCGGCAAAGCCGTGACGCCGGCGTCGCTGTTTCTTTATCCGTCCGCGACGGTCAACGACGCCACCGCGATCCCGTACTGGACGCTGGCGTTCGAGGTGACGTTCTACGCGCTGGCTTCGCTCGCTTTCGCGCTGCGGCTGAGCGACCGGACGCTGACGATCATCGCCGTCGGCTGGATCGTCGCCGTCAACCTGTTCGCGGCAAGCCCGAACGGTCCGGACTACCTGACCGCCGTAACCGCCTACAGCTTTCCGGGCTTTCCGAAAATCCTGCTGTCGTCGGCGGTGCAGGTGTTCCCGATGGGCCTGCTCTGCGGCATTCATTTTGCAACGCTGCGGCACGCCAGCCGGTGGATCTATGCCGCCGCCGCGGTGATGGCGCTCGTCGCCAGCTTCGGTTTTCCGTTTGACTGGTTCGCGACCAAACACCTGCTGACGCTCGGCATTGCCGCGTCATGCCTGGTGCTCGCCGTTGCCGACCTCGATCTCGGATCGCGGATCGTGACCTTGCTCGGAAACGCGTCCTATGGAATCTACCTGATGCATTTTCCCGCAATGGTATTTGCAGCCTCGCTGGCGCCGGGCCTCGCGCATCTCGGTTTCGGCTACTTTTTTACCGTCGCACTGATTGCCGGAACCGGGTTCGGCCTGCTCGATCATCGGCTCTACCGCACGCTGGCGGCGGCCTCCCGGCCATGGTTTCGCCGTCCGCAACCGGCCGGGTAGCCGCGGGGCGCGAGGTTGCCGGCCGACGCGTGCGGCATTTCGAACTGCTTGAGGGGGTGTGACGATAAGTCGTAAGATCAGGCCGTTAGAATCAGGATTTTGCAGTGACCCAATCGTTCGATGATGAATTTGCCGCGGCCCAACCGTTCGACGAAGGTTATGGTGACGAACATCGGCACCGGCCTCGACGCAGGCGCTGGGTCGGGGCCGCGATTGTCGCCGGGCTCGCGCTGTTCGGGGTGGCGTCCGCCCTGCTCTGGCACGCCTGGGGCGACGGCCTGCCGGCCTTCCCGTCGGTCGCCTCGGTAACGGCGCCGGCTGCCGCGCCGGAGGTGGACAAGCCGGTCGGGTCAAAAGACTTCCAGGCCTTTCAGCAGCAGATCGCGGGATCGCTGCAATCGACCGCGCAACTTCTGGCCACCCAGCAGGCGGAGATCAAACGGCTGTCCGACCAGGTGATCGCGCTCACCGCGAAGATCGATGCGCTGCAGCGCCCGTCGGCGCAAGCCGCCGCTCCCACCCCGCCGCCACCGGCCCCGCAAAAAAAACCCGCCGCGCCGAAGAAACCCGCCGCGGCGATCTCGGTCGGCGGCGCGCCGCTGCCGGCGTCAGGCCGTTGAGCTGCGGCGCAGGCGACGATGGCGCGTCGGTGACGCCGTAGCGCGAGCCCTCGGTGTTGGCGTTGCAGGTCGGCAGCGACGCCACCGTGCTGCGCGATTTCTCGTGACGCGGTTTTTTAACTGGCCAGAGAACGCGCGACGCTTCAAAACCCGGCGCTAGATGTATTGCCCGCCGGCGCCGGTCGACCCCGCCGCATTGCCCGGCAGGTACGTCGCCCCGCCGCCGCCGCTGGAAATCACCGCATTGTTGGTCGCGCCGTAGCGCGAACCGGTCGCCGCACCGGAGAAGGTGTTGCCGTTCACCAGCACCGTGCTGCTGAGGTCGGCATTGGCGAATGCGGCTGAAAACGCCGGCGTGCCGGTCAGCGTGATGGTGCGGCCCTGGACGCGGACGATGCCGTTGCCGACCGCGCTCCAGTGATTTCCCGCGCCGCCGTCGATGCCGTAATTGCCAATCGCCGAGATGCGGCCGCCGTCGGTGACGCGCACCTGCTGCGAGCCGCAGCTTCCGAACGTCAGCAGCGAAAACCGGATCGACCCGCTTGAGGCATGCAACAGGAACGATCCCGAATTGGTCAGCTTGAATCCGGTCACCGTCAGCGCGCCGCCGCTCATCGCCACGATCGCATCGGAGGCGCCGGTGGAGAGCAGCGCGTTCGCCGGCGTCGTGGTGTTGCCCTGCAGCGTCACCGTGCCCGAACCGATCCAGGGCCCGGAAACCACGATTCCTCCGCCATAGGTGCCGTCGGCAACCTGGATGGTGACGTTGTAGATCGACAGATCGAGCGCTGCGACGGTGTCGATCGCCTTCTGCAGCGTGAGAAAGCCGCCCCCGCTGGAATTGGCTAACCCGTTGTTGCTGTCGGAGCCGTCGGTGCGGACATAATAAGTGCGGTTCGCCGCGAGCTGCTCGCGGACGCCGAGATTGGCACGCGCCGTCGCCACACTGGCGAGATCGGAGAGATTATTCGCCGCGACGAGCAGCCCCGTGGCGCCGGAAAGCAGCCGCCAGCGCGCGGCGGTGCCGTCGTAACGCAGCATCGCGGCCTGCTTGGCGGTAATGGTCAATGTGCCGCCGAGCGTGAAGCGATTGGCCGCCGACGACGAAGTGCTCTCGTCCGAGAGCGCGATCGGCTGGCTGCCGATATTGATGAGGCTGACGACGCGCCCCTCCGCGCCGCCGGCGAGACCGGAAATCGTGCGCAGCGCATCCGACGTGAGTTGCAGCACCGATGCTGCCGCGACGCCGGTCGGGTTGTAATCGTTCTGGTTCGCGGTGATCTGCGGCGGCCCGATCACGCCCGATAGCGCCAGCCCGCGCGGCAGCGCGAGGTTGCCGCTGCTCTGGTCGATGTTGAAGGCCTCGACCCAGGCCGATCCGTCGGCGGATACTTTCAGCTTGAACGCGTCGGAGCCGACCAGCCCGAATTCGGCGCGGCCCGAAAACGCGTCGGAGAAAAACACCGACGCGGTTTTCGCCGCACTCTCCTTGGAAACCTGCAGCCGCGCGTCGCCGCTGCCGCCGTCGGCGGCATTGATCGCGGTAAGCAGCGCGGCGTTGGATTTCACGCTCAGCAGATTTGGGCTGCTTGCGGTGGTGTTGATGCCGACGTGGACGGCATTGTCCAGCGTCACCGGCAGGTCGCGCTGGTCGCGCCAATGCGTGCCGTCGAACACGAACACCACATTATCCGCCACCGACCAGATGCACCAGCCGGTCTTCGGCACAAGAAACGCCCAGGCGCCGTCCTGCCAGGTCGCAATCGCATTGGCCTGCCCGGCCCAGGCGCCGGTCGCACCCGACGCCACGACATGGCGCTCGCCTTCGGCCGGCGACGATGGCGGCGCGGTACGCGTCAGATCGAGCACCGCGATCTGGATCGCGGCATCGAGAATCCGCAACGCCTCGTTATGGGTGACATGCTTCTGCGCCTGGCTGCCTTCGATGAAGGGCATGCCGAGGTTCGGTGTGTCGGTCATGGTGGGTGGTTCCTAAAATCTCGTGTCCCGGGGCGCGAAGTGCCGCTTCGCAGAACCGGGACCGTTACGGACACCGCGCTTTGGTATGGCCCCGGCTCTGCAGCGCACCGCTACGCGCTGCGCTGCGTCCGGGGCACGAGGTCAAACCGCCAGCGTCACTTCAGCGGCGTACCCCGCGCCAACCGTCGCGGAAATCTGCGCCACGCGGAGGTCCAGGCTGGTCTGCACCGCGCCGAAATCCGCAAGCTCATCCGCACTCGCATAAATCGCCTGTGGCGTGCCGCATTCGATCGTGCGCACGACCGAGCCGCCGGAGAGAATGTCGAGCGCATAGGCCTCGGTCTCCTCGCCGAGCGGCACCTCGACGCCCCAGCCGTCGCCGTCGATCCGGGTGCGCCTGATCCAGGTGATGTGGACGCCATCATCGGCGCGAACCGCGCCGACATGCACCGGCGACAGCGGTTTTAGCGCGGTGTTGCCGGGCGTCACCGTCAACGCCACCGCCGCCGGGTCGTCGTGATTGCGTGCGGAGGCGACAAGGCGCAGTTGCATCGGCCGGTCCAGCGCATCGAGCCCGGCTGCGATCGGCACCATCTGCGCGCCGAGCACCACGAACGGCGCCCCCGCCGGCAACAGAGCTGCCATCGCGGCGTCGCTGCCCAACTGTCCGCGCAGCAGCCGCGACAACACATAGGTATTGCCGTCGACCAGAACCGCATTGGCGAATTGAAATATCTCCCAGCCGCCGTCGGCATTTTGCACCGCCGCGGCATTGCCGCCTTCCAGCACCCGCGCATCGCTGATCGACGCCAGCGCGCCGCCATAGAGTTTCACCCGCACCGAGTTGCCGCGATCCCAGCGCGCGGTCGGTCCCGCCGGCAGCGTATCCAGCGTCTCCCCGATCACGCTGGGTGCGGCGGCCACGGCCGCGACGTCGAAACTCGAGCCGTCGGACGACCGCCAGACCGCCACCGAGCCCGGCCAGGGATTGGCCGCGACCGCCAGCCGCGTCAGGACCACCGGCGCCGACGAATCCAGCGCCGGCAGATCCAGCACGGTCGCCTCGACCGGTCCGAGTGCCGGCGGAATCGGCGGCACTTTCAGCCGCGGCACAGCCAAGGATACCGAAAACACTTCGGGATCGATGCTGCGCGCCTTGACCTGGCGCGCCTCGGTGTCGATGAGATCGCCGATCTCGAACAGCCGCCGCCGGCCGCTCAACGTCAGCGCCACCACGTCGCCCGGCGCAAGCCGCAGCGCGGTCATGCCGAGCGCAAACTCCGCGCTCTCCCGCCCCGCCCACAGATCCTGCAGCCAGATTTCCGCGCGCCGGGTCGCCGCGGCGTCGTCGGTGATGACGGCGAGATCGGAATGCAGGGTGCGGCCCGCCGCCCCCACCAGTTTTCGCGAGGTTACGGCCGAGCGGCGATAATCCGCGACGCCGTCGGTGAAACCAAAACTCGCCTCGCGCGGCAGTTCGGTTTCCTGCGTCCGCGTCAGCCGCGCGACCGTGCCTGAATCCGGCAGCACCAGGTCGTCCTCCGCGATTCGAGAACCGGCGCGCCGCCGCGCTGGATGAAGCGCAGCGTTCCATCCGCGGCGCTGGCGTTGAACGCATAGGCCATCGCCAAGGGCTCGATCATCGCCCGCGGCGACATCGGCCGGTCCACCACATAGCCGTCGCAATTTTCGCGCAACGCCGAGGTATCGACGCCGGCAACACCGGCGTCAGCGAGCAGCGATCCCACCAGCGCATCCATCGGTGCGCCGCCGAGCCGGCCGGTGAGCCAGTGCCCGGTCTGCCAGTTCGGCCCGTCGCTCCAGATCTCGGTGGCCGCCGGAAACAGCGGATAGGGCCGCGCGTCCCAGGTCCACAGATGCAGCGCTGACACGTCGACCATGCGCCCGCCATAGACCGGCGACAGCGGATTATGCGCGTCGTCGGCGCCGAATGCGGGATCGAAGGCGCCGAGAAAACTCTGGAGATAGCGCCGCTGCATCAGGTCGTCGCGCGCGCCGCTGGAAAAATACGGCAGGCGGTTTTCCGAGGATTTCGGATCGGGGAAGGCGCTGGGCTGGTTGGCGCCCTTGTCGACGGCGGGGCAGCCTGCTTCGGTGAACCACACCGGTTTCGAGCGCGGAATCCATGCGCTCGGTGTGGTCAGCTCGGCATGCGCGACGCGCTCATAGTGCAGGTTGGCCCACCAGTTCCAGATGTCCTTGGAGCGGAAGACCCACGGCTTTCCCAAACCGTCGGTGATGCCGGTGCGGGTCTGCGCCGCGCGCGCGGCGTCATCGGCATAGTACCAGTCAAAGCCCTCGCCGCTTAAGACATTGCCGCCGAGGTAGTCGAGATCATAGGTCGACGCCGCGATCAGGGAATCGCGATGCCCGGCCTCGTCGCGCCAGTCCGCCAGCGGCGCGTAATAGTCGATACCGACCGCGCCGATGGCGCTGCACGCCCACAGCGGATCGAGCGGAAAACGCACCTCACCCGCATCGACCACGTCGGCGCCATATTCGGTCCAGTCGGCGCCGTAAGTAACGACGGTGGACGAACCGACGATCGCCTTCACATCCGCAGCCAGCGTCACCAGCGCATCAACAGCGGGATATATCCCCGCCCCCGACCGCACCCGCGTCAGCGCCTTCAGCTCCGAGCCGATCAGGAACGCATCGACGCCGCCGGCCGATACAACGAGATCGGCGTAATGCAAGATCATGCGGCGGTAATTCCAGGCTCCGCCGGAGAAGAAACTCGCCACCTGCGTTGCCGCGGCCGAGGTGCCCTGCGGCGAGCCGGCCTGCCCCGGCGCCGGATCGCAGCTGATGCGGCCGCGCCAGGGATAGGCCGGCTGCGACGCCGCTCCGCTCCACGGATCGGGCAGCGCATTGCCTGACGGAATGTCCATCACCACGAACGGATAGAAGGTGATCTTCAACCCGCGCGCCTTCAGCTCGCCGATCAGGTGCACCACGCTTGCATCCGACGGCGTGCCGCCAAACGCCGGGCGGCCATCGATCTGCGACACCACATAGGCGTCCCCGCGAGTCACGCCGTCGACCGACCACAGGCCGCCGCTGATGAATTTTCCACCCGTTTCCACGCCGGGCTGCACCAGGCATTCGCCGCAGCGCAGGTCCGAGCCGAACCACGCCACCACGAGGGCTATGCGTTCGAGGCTTGGGCATGTGCCCATGAGGTCGTCGAGCGCGGCCTGTACATCCGAGGCCGCGTTCGAGACGTGGCGATTCTCGGGCTCGGAGGTGCCGGGCGAGAGAATGCCGACGAGGGTTGCCGGCTCATAGCCGAATTCGGTGGTGCCGGGGATCAGCGTCACCGCGTGCGCCATGGGTTCGAGCGCGCCGATGGGGCGCATGATCTCGAACGACAGTTGCGGAATGCGGTTGCCGAACTCGGCCAGCGGCAGCCGCTCGAATACGACATAGGCGAGGCCGCGATAGGCCGGCGAATTGGCCGCACCTTCCTTGGCAAGGATCAGTTCGTCGACGGCCTGGTCTTCGCTGCCGCGATGAACCCGGATGGTCTTGTCCGTGAGGTCGAGCGGCTTGCCGTCGGCCCAGATCCGCCCGACCCGGCCGATCGCGCCTTCGCACAGCCCGACCGCGAAATTGCCGAAATAGGAATAGGTCGTGGTGGTGGTCTTCGGCCCGGAGACCAGATGGCCCTTGCCGCCCGACGAGGTCGTGCTGTCAGACACCACCTCCTCGAGCTGCGTCGCCCAGATCACCTGTCCCGCCAGCCGCGCGCGGCCATACACGCGCGGAATCGGCGCACCCTCGGTCGAGGCCATCACGTCGAGATCGGCCAGCCGCGGCCCCACCACGTTCTGGTCGCCGGGCCCGAACAGCTTGCGGTCGATGATGTTGCCGACCAGCGCGCCCGCGATCCGCCCCGCGATCGCGCCGGCCGGACCGAACACCGCACCGGCCGCGGCGCCCGCGACGGAAAGGATCAGAGCTGCCATCACTGCACTCCGGGAAAGGCAAATGCGTAAGCGAGCCGCCGCCGCCACCACGGCGCGATGGCGATTTCGCACACCGAGGCGCCGTCATGGGCGTGGATCATGGTGGTCGCGGTTGCCGCGATCGCGACATGTTTTGCGATATATCCCTCGCGCCAGCGGAACAGCAGCACGTCGCCTTCGCGGAATTGATCGCGCGCGACCGGCACGAGATGACGAAGTGCGGCGTTGGCAAGCGACTCTTCAGCCGTCGCCTCGGCCCAATCCGGCGCATAAGCCGGCGCCGCCTCCGGCTCCTCGCCGACGCACGCCCGCCACACCCCGCGCACTAACCCCAAGCAATCGCAGCCGACGCCCTTCACCGAGGCCTGATGGCAATAGCGCGTGCCGATCCACGCGCGCGCCTCGGCGACGATGGCGGCGCGGGTGAGAGGTGAGATCATGCGATGAACTCTCGTGTCCCGGGCGCGATGCGGCGTGTAACGCTGCTTCGCAGAACCGGTGCCGTACCAAACACCCGGCGTTCGTAACGGCCCCGGCTCGGCAGCGCACCGCTTCGCGCTGCGCTGCGTCTGGGGCACATGGCCTACCCGCCGAGATGCGGCGGCGCCAGCGACAGGCCGTCGTTCCCCGGCGCGCCTTGCGTCGGCGAACTCAGCAGGAAATCGTTGCCCGGGATCAGCGGAAAACCGCGAAAGTTGTCGGTATTGGCGAAGCGGGCGCGGCAGGTGGCAAAACTCTTGTCGCAGCCGGCGGTGACCGTGAAGGCGTCGCCGGCCACGATCGGCTCCGGCATTGCCTGCCACAGCGTCAGCCGGGCATGGCCGGCGACGAGGCGATGCTCCTTGATCTCGATCGCGAGCCCGTTGTTGGCGCCGCTGCTCCAGGTCAGGCGGCCTGCGCTGAACAATCCATCGGCAAAACCATCGAGGCCGGAGGCGACGAAGATCGAGGTGCCCTCGACAACACTGACCGCGCCCGCGCCGCGCAGCGCCGGCACCGTGAGATCGACCTTGCACTTGGCATCGCCGAGGTCGGCGCCGCATTTGGCGGTGTAGAGCCGCCCGCTTTCCTGCGACAACAGGTCCGCGAGCCCGCGCAGCTCGGCGACAAAGGCCTGGCCCTCGCGCCTGACCTCGCCGAGCGTGCCGCGCGCGGTCAGCACGTTCAGCGACGGATCGCTCCAGTCCACCAGCCAGGTCTCGACTTGCGCGGCGTCGTAACGCCCGGCGGCGAGGTCGGCATCGGTGAGGGAATCATCCGCAAGCGCGCCGGAGATTTCCGCGCCATCCACCGACAGGTCGAAGCGGCCAGCCGCTTCCGACGAGGTAAAGCCGGTGCCGGCGCGGCAGGTGACACCGCCGAGCACGAGGTCGCGGTCGTGATCGGTAAACCCCATCACCGCGCCGTCGCGCCGCGTCAATATCCAGCACCGCGCCAGCGTGGTGACGCCGGAGTCGAGTTTTGCCTGCAGGGCGGAGGGGATCGGGCGCATGGTGAAGCTTCCTTGCAAAAGTTTAGCGCCGGCGGCGCCACGAGGGCCGCTCGGCCCGACAGCGGTGAATCACACCCTGATCTCCACCAGCGGGATCTTCGGAATCGCCCCCGCCGCGAACGCGGAGAGGTCGACTTCAAGATAGTCGGTATCGAACCGCACCGGCACGTCGAACAGAAATCCCGCGGTGACCGCGGCGCCGGCGGCGGGAATATGCCCGGCAAGAAACGTCACCACGCCCGTCGCCGTGTCGCACGCGAACGCGCTGCCCGCGACCTCGCTACCGCCGACCGCGACGCGCACGCTACCCTCGACCGGCTTTGCGATCTCGCGCGTATAGGGCGCAAACGAGGTGCCATAGGCCTTCACCAGTTGAAACGACGCGGTCGTGCCGTCGCCGATGCCGATGCCCTGGTCCAGCGCCGACACCGGCGCGCCCGGTGCGGCACTGGAATGGTCGAGCCGGTCGCGCCAGCGAAAGCCATAGAGCTGCCCGCGCCGCTCCTCGAAAAACGCCACCACCGCCTGCAGCGCATCCAGCGTTTTCACGCCATAGCCCGCGTCATAGCGGCGGCGCGAATGCGCCCAGCGCGCGTTGCGCGCCTCGCGCCCCGATCCGAACGTCACCAGCTCGGTGCGCCGCTCCGGCCCGCCCGCACTGCGCAGCGCGATGTCGAGCGGAAACAGGATTTCGTGGAAGGACATGATTCAGCTTCCTCGTGTCCCGGACGCAGCGCAGCGTCTCTTGACGGTCCACCGCAGAGCCGGGACCGTACCAAGCGCCGCAGTTCGTAACGGTCCCGGTTCTGCGAAGCAGCGTTGCACGCTGCATCGCGCCCGGGACAAGATCACAAACTCCGCTGCCCCCGCGCCACCGCGCGCGCGATCTGCCCGGTGATGTAGCTCTCGGAGCGGCGGAAACTGCCAGGGTCGGGGGTTGCGATCTGTACGTTGATGGTGTTGCCGCCGCCGCCGGAAACGCCGAGCCGGCCGTCGGGGCCGCGCGTCAGCGGCATGATCGCTTCCGGTCCGGCTTCGCCGGCGAGCCCGATCCCGCCGGCCGCAAGCGGAAAGTAGGTCGGCGTGCCGATCACGCCGCCGCTCGCGAACGGTTTTATGGCGCCCGACGCCGCGGCCAGCGAGGCCGAGGCCGCTCCGCCGCTGCCGGTCAGTCCCGACAGCAGCCCCGAAATGCCGCTGCTCAATGCGGTCTGCAGCGGCTTGAACGCCGCGCGCAACGCGAGATCGGAGATGCGCAACGCCAGCGATTTCAGCACGTCGTCGAACTGCTTGCCGCCGGTGACCGAGGCCGAAAACGCCTGCGTCATCGCCCGCGCGAACCCGTTGGCGCTGGCGGTGAGGTTTTTTGTCTTCAGCGCGAGGCCGTCGAGCGTGCTCGAGGTCGACAACAGATCGGTACTGTCAGCCATGGTCGCCCTCGCTCTCCGGCGTCATTGCCGGCATGACGCCGCCATCCGGAAACTTTTGCATCAGCGTGTCGAAATCGGCGCGCGCGATTGCCGCCGGCGCATCGCCGCGCACCGCGACGATGGCCTGCGCGAGTTCGCGCGGCGTCATCCGCCAGAATGCATCGGGTGAAAGATGCAGCACACCGAACCCGAACTGCATCGCTTCTGCCCACGGGAACGGCTTCATGGCGCCGCCGGTGTTGACGTGTCTTCGAAGGTGGCCGAGATCAGCTCAGCCGCGATCTTAACATAGCCGGCGGCGCCGCCCTCCACCGTCATCGCCGCGACTTCTTCGTCGCTGACATCGTCGCCGGCGCCGCGCAGGCCGGCGGCGATGATGCGAACGAGATCGCGCGCCGACAGCCGCCCCGAACCAAAACGTTCCGCCAGCGCCACCAGGTCGCCGGCTGCGAACGCGCTCTCCAGCTCCGCCAGCGCGCCCAGCGTCAGCACCAGCGTGCGCGCGCGGCCGCCGAGCTCGGCGGCGATCTCGCCGCGGTGTTTGTTGGGCATGGGTGTTGCTCTTTGTTATGCAGAAATTGGGCGCGACCGTTGCCGCGAACGAGATCGGCGCTCTCCCCCCTTGAGGGGGAGAGCTGGAGTGGGGTAAGCCACAAACGCCGGCGCTTGGGGCTACCTCCCCTCGCTGACCCTCCTCCCCAAGGAGAGAGGGAACAGGGCGCGCTGCGTCCGGGGCACGCCAGTTCACATCGCCGTAAACGTCAGCGCGCCTGCCGATTCCAGCGCGAGGTCGAAGCTCACCTCGCCATTGTGCTCGCCGGAAAATTCCAGGCTGGAGATCTGGAACAAGCCCTCGATGGTGCCGAAATCCGGCACGATCACCTGGGCGTTGTTGACGGCGCCATCGAAGAACGCCTGCCGCACCAGCGCGTCGGAGCTTGCGTCCTTGAACAGCCCGCGGCCTGAGATCGACGCGCGCCGCACGCCTGCGCCGGCCAGCAGTTCGCGCCAGCGGTCGACGGATTCCGCATGGGTGATGTCGACCAGTTCGGCGTTGAAGGCGATCTTGCGACTGCGCAAGCCGGCCACCGTGACGAAGCCGCTTCCGCCGTCGATCTTGACCAGGAGGTCCTTGCCTTTTTGCGCGCCCATGATTGCTCCTTAACTTGCAGGTTCGGTGACGGCGCGAAACCGCACCAATGCGTGATAGGTACGTCCGTCGGATTCCCGCCTGATGTCGGCGATGGAAAATCGCAAATTCACCAGCCGGTGCCCGTCGGGGCTCAGCGGCGCATCGTCGAGCGCGGCGAGCAGCGCGCCGGTGATGACATGCGCCTCCTTGTGGCCGCCCTGCCGCGACCACGCATGCAGCGTCAACTGGTGTTCCTGGGTCGGGCCGTCATCGGCGGAAGCGTCGGTGATGCGGGTCTCGCCCAGCGTGACATAGGGAAACGCGGCATTGCGCGGCGCCTCGTCATAGATTTTCGTGCCGCCGAGTGCGGCGGCAAGGCCGGAGTCGGCGATCAAGGCATCGTGGATGGCCGCGCGCAGCGCGACATGGGCGGATGGCATGGGTGCGGTCCTTACTTTCGTCACTGCCGGCTTGACCCGGCAATCCATCCGCTTCGAAAGAGTCTTGCGACGATTGATGGATGCGCGGGTCAAGCCCGCGCATGACGCGCTACATTGGTCGCGTTCCCCGGAGCGGCGCGCCGCGACTATCGCGGAGTGGCGCGCTGCAGAGCCGGGGCCGTTACGGGCGGCGGCGTTTGCGACGGTCCCGGTTCTGCGAAGCGGCACTACGTGCCGCATCGCGCCCGGGACATGAGCCTCACTCCACCCTCAGCTCCGCATCGATTTCGACGAAGCGGCCGCCGTCGCGGTCGCGGAGCGCGGCGATGCGGTAGATGCGCGCGCCGTCGACCAGGCGGTGTTGCAGCGAGAGCGAAAAATTGCCGCGCAGGACGATGCGATATCTGACCGCGGCGCCCGCGGCGTCGGCTTCGACGCCGCCGCCGGCGGCGCGCGCGGCCAGCGGCGTCACCGCCGCCCACGCCGTGGCCAGCGTGGTGTACGAACGCGCGACACCGCCCTGCCCGTCATCGGCCTCGGCGGGCGCCTGGATCAGCAGGCGGGTTTTCAACCGGCCGGGGTCGATCATAGCGACAGCACCCGGTACGGCGCGATCATGGCGCCGACGCCGGCGGGCAGCACCGCGACGGTCTCGCCGAGCGCGGCAAGGCCGCGGTTCTCATACCAGTGCGCGATCAGCATGCGGATGGCGTGGCGCAGCACATCCGGCACGTCGGAGGAATTTGGGCCGTAGCCGAGCTGCAGGTCGAGCTCGATGCCGGCGCTGAAGCGTCCGGGAACGGGCAGCGACCAGCAGGGCGACGCGATCGCGTTGGCCGCGGTATCGACCACAAAGGTCTCAACGTCGATTGAAGCGGGATTGTTGGCGGCGTCATAGACCCGCGCCGCGGTCAGGCTACGCAGCGGCGCCATGTTCAGCGCGATGCGGCCGTCCCGGGGCCAACGGTCCAGCACCAAGCGCCAGCTCTGCGTCAGCAGCGCGCGCCGGGTCAGCGCCTCGACATGGCCGCGCGCGGCCGCGATCAAGGCGGCGATGATGGTGTCGTCGTCGCCGTGCTCGACCCGCAGGAAGCTCTTGGCCTCCGCGACCGTCCACGGCTCCGCGGATGGCGGGACCAGAAGGAGTGCGGACATGGTGGGTGTCTCCTTTGCGTTTTCCCCGGACGCAGCGCACCGCGCCGCGGTGCGCTGCAGAGCCGGGGTCGTAACGAAGTGCGGTGTTTGGTACGGTCCCGGTTCTGCGAAGCAGCGCTTCGCACCGCGCCTCTCGCCCGGTCACGGGACTCGTCATGCGCGGGCTCGACCCGCGCATCCACCGGTCTTCGGAAGAGTCTTGCGAAGAAGATGGATGGCCGGGTCAAGCCCGGCCATGACGACTCATTGACAGACGTATCCCGGCAAGGCTCACATCCCCGGATGATTCAGCGCCTTGTTCTCGTCCTCGTATTCGCGCTCATCGCCGCGCCCGCCTGCGCCATCGTCGGCGGCGGCGGCGCACCTGCGGAAGGCGTCGCGCGCGCGGTCGTCACCATCATCGGCTCGCGCGGCACCTTCTGCACCGGCAGTCTGATTGCGCAGGACCTGGTGCTATCGGCGGCGCATTGCGTGCTGCCGGGCGCGGATTACAAGGCGATCGTTCCCGGCGAGACGCCGCCGCGGCTGCTCGACGTCAAGCGGGTGGCCTCGCATCCGCAATTCAATGTGCAGGGCATCCTGGCGCACCGCGCCTCCGCCGACGTGGCGCTGCTGCAGCTCGCCGCGCCCCTGCCCGCAACCAAGGCGCCGGCGCCGCTCGGCGCGCCAATGGTCCCGATCGCGATCGGCGCGCGTTTCACCGTCGCCGGCATCGGCGTCACCAGGCGCGGCGACGGCAAAAGCGGCGGCGTCATCCGTGCCGCCGATCTCGTCGTCGCCGGCAAGCCCGGGACTTTGCAGATCCGCCTCGCCGATCCCTCGACCAATAACGCGCGCGAAGGGCTCGGCGCCTGCACCGGCGATTCCGGCGCGCCTGTGTTCGAAATGCAGGGCGGCCGCGCGGTGATCACCGGCGTGGTGTCGTGGTCGACGGGGCCGAACAATTCAGACGGCTGCGGCGGCCTCACCGGTGTCACCCCGCTGACGCTGTACCGGGAGTGGATATTGCGGACGGCGAAAGGATGGGGTGTGGGATTATGACCTGCTGCAGGTCGGAGCGTGGCTTTAAGTCGGCAGTTTGCTCAACACCCGAACGAAGTTCCAGAACGCATCCATCTGTTCCCGGGTTTCGACGATAACGTAATCCGGTTTCCCGGGATCACCCGGCATGATCCCGTTCTTGCCCAGCAGCTTTTTGAAAAATGCGGCGACCGCTTGATAATGCTCCTCGGTTTTCCAGGCGCTGCGCTCATGCGGGCTACTTGCTATCCTGCTAACTTGTGGTCGTTGTCGGCGATGATCTGGCGGCGGACTATTTCGAGAAAGACCCGATGCCCGCCAGCGCTGAAATTATAGCTCGGCGATTGCGCATTCCAGGCGTCCTCGATATCGGCATCGGAATAGCCGCCATCCAGCAACTCATTCAGGAATGCCAGCACCGCGCGGCGCGTCTTCACACTGGTCATCTCAAGTCCCGCCGCCGCCAGGCTTTCGAGCGACTTCCCGTCATGAGGAATCCCTGGATAGATTCCGATCACGAATTGATTGAACTCCTCCGGGATTTGCATGCGATGCTCCTATCGGCGGGCGGGCCGTTCGTTGACCGGAAACGCCGTGCGCACCGTATAGCCGCGCGGCGAGCGGTTGTCATTGATGATGACGGCGCGAACGCCGTAGGTATCGCGAATGAAAGGATCAGAATCTCCGTTTGGCCTGAAAGCTTCCTTGCCTGTCACCGATCCGAGCGATCCGGCGTGTTTACCGCAACGCCAGCTTGAACGTTCGCTCTGCAGACAGGGAAAACGTTCAAGACGTCATCATTGAATCGGCGCACGAACAACAACGGGAAAGTTGTGCCCGATCGCTTAGTCGCGGAAAAATCGCACTCCCGCTTGCGCGTTCCCGGCTAACCCAATTCGCGTTTCATCCGATGCCTGAACGCCGAATAGGCGTCGAGTTGTTGGTCACTCAACATGTAAAAATCTGTTGACGGATCAGGAACCGGCCGCGTCCCATTTAACCGATAGCCACAGCGAACTCGCGCGCCGTCGTCAGCGCCGCGGGGGATATCGTGACGGACCGCGGATTGCTGAAGCCTGCGCCGTTGGAAGCTTGGCTCATGGTGTCGGCCTGTCGATCTCCCCGGACGCGTTAATAAAAGACAGACGTCAAATCACCGAAATCGGTCGCGAGCAACGCCGGCAAAGTTGTGCCCAATTGGCTGGTCGCGGAAAGAACGCATCCGCGCGCGCTGCGGCTACTAACCGAATTCGCGTTTCATCCGTTGCCGGAATGTGAGGTAAGCGTCGAACTGCTCGTCATTCACCTCGAAAAAATCTCGCGATGGATCACCGATCGGTCGCGTCTTGTCGCGAGTGCCGCCGAATTCCTGATCCATGAAATCGTCGAGAAATGACCGTTCGAGCAGGAAACGCTTCTCGCCGTGCACAGGCATCCGCATTACCACGCCCCGGTGGTAGATCTTAAGGATGAGTTCCTCGTTGTCGCTCATGATCTCACCTTACCGGAAGGCGGTGTGGACACGCCAGCCTCTGGCCGAACTTGGATCGGGCCGGATGAGAACTTCGACGCTAAACGTGTTATGTATAACCGGCTCGGCATTAGCCCGCGCCAGATAGGCCTCATAGCCGGTCGGAGATTTGAAGCTCTTGCTGATCAAGACGAAAGGCTCGCCATCCCGCATTGCCCGATCGATCTTATCCTGGTTATCCGAAATCGTCGAATTGACAAGGCGGTTTGCCGATTGAACCGATGTGAATGATCCGACGCTCGCACCACGAAAGTCGTCGCCCCTGTCCAAGATATTTTGGGCATTGTCCCGGGCACGCGACTTCAGATAATCATACGTCATCCCGGCGTGTTCGCTGATTGCATGTCCGCCACGCTGCTATTGCTCAAGCAGATCGACCGGCTCGCCGGCGAGTTGCACGCCCTCCGCGCGCGGTTCGTCCGGCTTGATGTGAAACAGATCGCCGAGCTCGCTCGACCCGCTCACGTCGCCGAATTCGACATCGCCCATCGGCTGTGTGAGGTCCGCGTCCTGGCCGGTGTCCTGGCTCGGGCTCGCAACCGTGCTCTGACCGCCGCTTCGATCGGTCCACTGCCCGCCATCCGGATTGCCCGCGGGCACGCGCGGCTGGGTCGGGCTGTATTTGGCTTCCTCCGGCCGCCGCCGCGCCAGTTCGGCCTTGATCTCCATCAGTTCGTCGCGCAGCGCGGCCAGTTCCTCGATTTCCGCCGCGATCTCGGCCGCGGCCGCGGCCTCTTCCGCGTCGCGCTTGCGCGCCAGCGTGGGAAATACATCCGCGAGATCGGTGCCGGGCGCGTAGAAGCGCGCGGCGTCGGGTCGTATCCACAGATGCGCATCCGGCCGCAGCCAGCGCTCGCGCTGATAGCGCTGCCAGGGTTCGTCGCGTGGCATATCGGACAGTCCTGATGTTTCGGTTGACTTGATCGGGCACGGCCGCGATCATTTCGACAGGAGCGATTTCGATGCCGAAAAACGTCGTTATTCTCGCCGACGGTACCGGCCAGCGGGGCGGCGTGCTGGTCGACGAGCGCCGCAGCAATATCTACAAGCTGTTCCGCGCCACCCGCTGCGGTCCGGATTCGGATATCGACCCGAAGCAGCAGGTCGCGTTCTACGATCCGGGGATCGGCACGCTGCCGGCGGGCATGGGCTTCTTCTTCACGCTGGGGCGGTCGATCTACAACCTGGTGAGCCAGGCGCTCGGGCTTGGACTGACCAAGAACATCATCGACGGCTATTCCGCCATCGTCCGGTTGACGCGGCCGCAGGACCGGCTGTTCCTGTTCGGCTTCAGCCGCGGCGCCTACACCGCGCGCTGCATCGGCGCGGTGGTGTCGCTGTGCGGCATTCCCACCAGAAACCCGGACGGCTCCCCGCTCCGGCGCGACGATGCAAGCTGCCGCAGAATCGCCGAATACGCGGTCAAGACGGTGTATCAGCACACCTCGTCCTGGGATCTCGACGACCCCAAAACCACCGACCGCCAGCGCGAGCTGATCGCGCAGCGCGCGGAGCTGGCGCGCCGGTTTCGCGCCGCCTACGGGTCGGGCTCCGACGAGGGGCCGGACGACGTTCCGCATTTCGTCGGCGTGTTCGATACCGTGGCGTCGCTGAGCAATCCGCTGGCGCTGGCGTTTTTTGTCGCGGCGGGGCTTTCGATGGTCGCCTTCGCCGGTCTCGTGATCTGGTATCTGTTCGGGTCGCCGGGCATCGCGTCGCTGCTCCGCATCAGCGGCGGCCTCGTGGTCGCCGCGGCGCTGGTGTCATGGCTGGTGAGCCTGGTGATGCGGGTCAAATCCGAAATCGGGCTGCCGCGGCGGCAGCGGTGGCGGCTGTTTCATTTCGCCGAGCGGCGTATGCAGTTCTACGACAAGCAGATCAACCCCAAGATCGGCTATGCGCGCCATGCGTTGTCGATCGACGAAACCCGCAAATCCTTTTCACGGGTGCGCTGGGGCGAGCCCAAACGCTGGCGCCACACCGGACAGGACCCGCGCGGCGTCCCCAACCCGACCTGGTTCGAGCAAATGTGGTTCGCGGGCAATCACTCCGACATCGGCGGCAGTTACCCCGAAGACGAATCGCGTCTGTCGGATATTTCGCTGGACTGGATGCTCAACGACGCCTGCAAGGCCGGGCTCCAATGCGACCGCAGCCTGCTCAAGCTTTATCCGGATCCCGCCGGCCCGCAACATGACGAAACCCGCACCAGCTGGATTTTCCGGATCGCGGCAAAATCGCCGCGGCATATTCCGGTCGACGCGCCGCTGCATGACTCGGTGCTGCAACGCTTCGGCGCCGGCGGGGTTTTGCAGTACGATCTGGTCGGCGACTATCGCCCGCCCAACCTGACGGAGCATCAGAGCGTCGGCCACTTCTACGGTCAGGCGCAGCCCCCGGCCGAAACTCCGGCTGCGGCGCCGACCGAGGCTGCGGCGCCGGCGCAGCCGCCGGCCCCCGATCATTCGCCGCCGGCATAGACCGAAGCAACGACCGTTGCCGCGCCGACCTCCGCGACCGGCAAGGTGCCCACTGACATCGACCGCGACAGCAGGCGATGCAGCAGGGATCGCCGCCAGAACGACGGCGGCGCCACCCGGCAGGATGTCAGCACGGTTTTGGCATGCGCCAGACCCTGTTCGGGCGTTGCCGCCACCACGGCGATCTCAACCCTGAGCGCGGCGCTGACGGTCACCAGCATCGACATCGCGATCGCCTGTTCGGTTGTTGCCAGACTCGTGTCCCGGGCGCGATGCGGCGCGAAACGCCGCTTCGCAGAACCGGGATCGTTACGAAACGCGGCGTTTGGTACGGTCCCGGCTCTGCGGTGCACCGTCGAAGAGACGCTGCACCGCGTCCGGGACACGCCTCAGCTCACCGCGAACTTCATCAGCTTGATGGCGTCGAAGTCCTGGACGCCGCCGCCGACACGCTTGGTGGTGTAGAACAGCACGTAGGGCTTTGCCGAATAGGGATCGCGCAGCACGCGCACCCCGAGGCGGTCGACGACGAGATAGCCGCGGCGGAAATCGCCGAAGGCGATCGACAGCGAATTGGCCGCCACGTCCGGCATGTCCTCGGCTTCCACGATCGGGAACGTCATCAGGTTGGCGCGCCCGCCGGCCTGCGCCGGCGGCTGCCACAGATAGTTGCCGGTGGAATCCTTGAACTTGCGGATCGCGGCCTGGGTCTTGCGGTTCATCACGAAGTTGCCGTTCTGCCGATAGCCCGCCTTCAGCGCGTAGATCAGATCGACCAGGGTGTCGGACGGATTGCTCGAGGCGAAGGCGCCGGCCGCCCCGCTTGCGATATAGCCGAGGCTGCCCCAGGCCCACGACGCGTTCGCCACCGTGGTGTAGGCGAGAAAGCCCTTCGGCTTGTTGCTGCCGTCGCCGGCGACGAAGGCTGCGCCCTCCTGCACCGCGAAGGTGAGCTCGACTTCGCCGGCGATCCACTGGTCGATGTTGACGGCGGCATCGTCGAGCAGGGTCGCGGTCGCCGCCGGCATCGCATAGAGCTCCATCGCCGGAAACGACAGCGCGTCCAGCACCGGCGACGACGTTCTGCGGGCGCGCGTCGGTCTCGCCGACCCAGCCGGTCGCGGGGCCCGTGGTCATGAACGGCTTCTTGTAGACCGAGCCGGAGATTTCGCGCACCGAGGCGAGGCCGCGGATCGGCGAGATCGCGGCCAGCCGCTGGCTGATGGTGTGCTCGAGTTCGACCGGCACCAGATAGCCGCCGTCGGCGTCGGAGCCGACCGACATCGCCTTGGTCTCGATCTGCCGCAACGCGCCGGCCTCGCCGGAGCGGACGTAAGCGTCGAACGCGCTCTTGTGCTCGCGCGAGCTGGCGTCATGGACGCGGCTGCGGCCTTCCAGCGCGGGCCGCGCCTGCTTCAGCACGAGATCGTCCAGCCGCTGCGTCAGCGAGGTGTTGATGCGATCGACCTTCTGGTCCAGCAGCACGTCGCCGCGGCGGCGCTCGAGCTTGGCCAGCCGCTCGTCATTGGCGGATTTGAATTCCTCGAAGGTGACGCGAAGCTCGTCCAGATCGTCGCGCACGGGAATGCCGGCCTTGTGTTCCGGCGCGGTGTCGGAGATGTCGAAGTCCATGGTGGTGTGCTCCTGTTGAAGGGGTGGGTGGGCGGTGGGTGGAAAAAAAGAAGTGTTTTTGTTTTCCGGGCGCGATGCAGCGCGCCAGCGTTGCTTCGCAGAACCGGGACCGTTACGGACGCGGCGCTTCGTTACGGCCCCGGCTTGGCAGCGCACCACGCCGCACCCGGCAATCCACCATCTTTCAAAAAGCTTTCTAAAGAAGATGCATGGATGCGCGGGTCAAGCCCGCGCATGACGAGGCGTTGCATGCTGCATGGATGCGCGGGCCTTCGCCTCGCCGAAGGGGCTTCGGCCCCGCAGGCGGGTCATCTTGCGCGACGACGCGCTTCGCGCTTTTGTCCGCGCATGACGAAGCGCTGCCTGCCGCATCGCGCCCCGGAAACGATCCCGCTAGTTGCCCGCGGCGCGCTCGATCAGCCGGACAAATCCTTCGCGGACGGCGGGGTCCTCGATCCGGTTGAAGGCCTTGAGCAGGCGCAGATTGAGCGCGGTCGCCAGCATGTCCGGCACCGCGAAGGCCGCCGCGCCCGGCTTTGCGCCGGAATAGTCGTAGGCCGCGCCGAGCGCACGCGACACCTGCGCCAGCCGGTTGGCGCTGATGCCGGCGTCGCCGACCTCGCGGTGCTGCATCTGCGCAAAGGCGGTGTCCAGCATCTCGCCGAGGTCGTCCGGCCCGGGACCGGATTGCCGCAGCGCGCGAATCAGCCGGTCCACTGCGCCATCGATCCCGTCGGCGTCGTTCGTATCCACTCTCCAACTCCCGGCTTTGAACAGGTTTGAAAATGAAATCTGCGGAACGCGATGATTCGGATTTTGACGGCGCTAGCCGGCCTTGGCGATATCCTTGGCGATATCCTTGGCGAGATCGTCCGGCGCGGCCGGCGTATCGGGGGTGTGGGTGAAGCCTGCGAACATGTTGACCAGCGGCTGGCCGCGATACTCCTTGGGCAGATCCCGGGGATGCACGAACTCGTCGCGGAACCAGGGATAGGCGCGGTTGTCGAACGCCTCGATGGTCCATTCGATCATGCGCTTGACGCGCGGGATGCGCTTGGCGTCGGGATGGTAGGTGAGCCAGATATCGAACTGAAACTGAATGCCGATATCGAGCGGGATCATGCCGCCGCCGACCGCCGGCACATAGGTCGGCAGCCAGCCGATGCCGGCGCCCTTGGCGACCGCCCAGACATGCGCGCTCGAGACGTTGGTGCGCATCGCGACGAATCCGACCTGGTCCTGGCCCTGACCGTGCTGGTCGTAGAGCTGCTTGGTCCGGGTCTGATCCGCCACCTGCAGCACGATGCGATGGTTCTTGCGGATGTCGTCCTGCCCCTTGGGCATGCCGTAGATCGCGACATATTCCGGGCTGACGAACGGCATCGAGTGCAGCCGGCCGATCTTCATGACCTTGAGGTCGGCCGATTGCGGCCGCTCGAGCTGGATCGAGGCGTCGGCTTCGAGCCGCAGCACGTCGGCCGAGCGCATCTCGCATTTGAGGTCGACCAGCAGCCCCGGATAGGTGCGCTGGAACTCGATCAGCCGCGGCGCCACCCAGAAGGTGCCGAGCCCCTCGGTGACCGCGAGCTTCACCTCGCCGGCGATGGCCGGCATGGTCTGGCTGGAGGCGCGGCTCAACCCGAACGCGGCTTCTTCCATGTGTTTGGCGGCGGCCAGGATATGATGGCCTTCGGCGGTCAGGCGGACGCCGTCGACATGCCGGGTCAAGAGCGGCACCTTGTAGTGATCCTCCAGTTTCGCGACCCGGCCGCGGATGAAGTTCACGGACATGCCAAGCCGGTCCGAAGCCGAGCGGAAGCTGCCGCGGCGGACCACTTCGAGGAAGACCCGGACCGATTCCCAGTCCGGCGAAGCCTCCTGGGCGTTGTCCGGCGAGTGTTCTCCAGTCAGAACGCCCATGTTCTTAGAAAAGCGCATACCGAGCCCCCGTGCTTTCCTAGCTTCGCAGAAAGCGCCAGTGCCCACAACCCAGAGTTTCCAATGACTTCACATGAAATTCAACTCGCACGCGCCGCCCAGGCCCGCGCCGCCCCGCCCCGGGCGGTGGCCCACCCCATGGGCGATCTCGATCTGCCGCGGCTGGCGCGGCGGATGGTCATCTTTACCCCGGTCGGGGCCGAGGTCAGCGCGCTGATGGACCGGGCCCGCAAGGACATTTCGGGCCTGACCTCCAACGCCATGGTCCACCGCGTGGTTTCGCACAATCCGGATGCGTTCTGGGCGATCGCCCGGGCCGACCGTTTCAACCTCGACGCCCCCAAGGGCGAAGGCTTCCTGGCGGTGCTGACGCTGAACGACGAGGGCATGAAGAAACTGATGGACGGCACCCTCGATACCCGCAATCCCGATCTGTCGCTGATTACCCGGCAGAGCGAACAGCCGGCCGGAATCTATGTCTGGTGCATCCATGCCCGCGGCATCAACGCCGCGGCGATCCCGCTGGTGTTCCAGAAATTCTCCACCCCGCTCTACCGCGACGTCGATCTCTATGCCCGCGCCGTGACCGAGGACGGCTTCCGTATCCTGGAGACGCTGGGATTCGAGCGCGGCGCGCAATATGACGACATGGTCGCGCCCAACCTGCATATGTACACCCGCAAATCCGAGTCCTCCGGGCGCAACCAGGCCGGCCACCGCCGCAAGATCAGGGTGGACGTGGCGCGCTCGATGGAGGACGTGGCGCGGGCGATCGCGATCCGCGGCGCGGTCTATATGGGCGAGCAGCGCTGTCCCTATAACGAGGAATTCGACGGCAACGATTTTTCCGCGACGCATCTGATCGGCTATCTCGGCAGCGAGCCGGCCGGCTGCGTGCGCATCCGCTATTTCGCCGATTTCGCCAAGATCGAGCGGCTGGCGGTGCGCGACGAAGCCCGCCGCGCCGGCGTCGCCAGCAAGATCGTGAAAGCCGCGGTCGATCACTGCCGCATGAAGGGCTACCAGAAGATCTACGCGCATTCGCAAAAGCGGCTGCTCAACTTCTGGAAGGGCCAGGGCTTTTGCGTGGTCGAGGGCTCGCGCGACTTTGTGTTCTCCGACTTCAACTACATCGAGGTGCGGCTGGAAACCGAACGCCACCCGCACAGCATCACCGTCGATACCGATCCCTATGTCGTGATCCGCCCCGAGGGCTGCTGGCACATCCCCGGCGTCCTGGAATATTCCAGGGCGCGCGGCGAGCGGTGGCGACCCGACGGGCTTTCGGCATGAGCAAGGTCATCGACTTCAACAGCTATATCGAGGGCTCGCGGGCCCGCACCGTGGTGCTGCTCGACGTGCAGCGGGATTGCGCCGATATCGACGCGCCCGAGGTTGCGGCCGCGATCGGCAATTGCCGCAGCCTGCTGCGGCACGCCCGCGCCGCCGGGCTTCAGGTCGCCTTCACCCGATGGATCGGGCGCGGCGCGTTCTTCGGCAGCGACGCGCCGTTCTCGGGCTGGCTGGACGGCTTCGAGCCGACCCGGAAGGACCTGGTGTTCGACCGCGGGCAGCCGTCCTGCTATTCCAATCCGCTGTTTGCGGAAATCATCACCCAGGCCGGCGGCCATTTCGTCGTTGCCGGCATCACCGGCGAGACCGCGTGCCTCGCGACCGCGGTCGATGCCTTCCACCGCGGCCATCGCATGACCTTTCTCAGCGATGCGTCGGCGAGCCGGGAGCTCGGCGAGATCGGCCGCGGCGAGGTGCATCGGGTGGTCACGGGGGTGATCGACCTGTTCGGCGAGATCACCACCACCAACCGCTGGATCGCGGCGAACGCGCGCAGCGGCCGCGCCAGGGGGCTCGGATGAGCGCGGCATCGGGGCTGCGGCACAACGCTCAGATGTCGTCGTAGGTCAGTTGCCGGAATTCCTCGGGAAGATATTCGCGCTTCAAGGCATCGACGACCCCGCCACCGGAGATGAGCAGGCTCATTGCCGGTAGCGGCGTTGCTGTGCCTCGCGCAAAAACCCGCACCACGATTTGCCATCCCGGATAACCGCCGAGCACGCGCTTCAACGCGCCGATGGCGTCGCGGCGCAGCATCCGGAGATCCCGGACCTCGACCTGGAGAATGTCCGGGCCCCAGTCGTCATCGACGATCCAGTAGTCGGCGTTGCCAAAACTGTCCATTTTCCCGAACGGGTCGAGCGCGGCCGCCGCCTTGTCGTACAGGCCGCGCCAGATCCGCTCATGTGCGCGGAGCTGCTCGAGCTCGGGAGTGTCGAAATCCTTCTCGGGATCGTGGCTCATCGGGCCTCCCGAATTGCTTCAGGAGGCAGGATGTCATCATTGAACGGGCGCGCACAATATCGGGAAAGTTGTACCCGGCTTAACTTCTCGTAATGGTATAGGCGTTCGCCTGCGTCAGCCCAAACCAATCGTCACCTGGCAAGAGGGCCAGACCTATACATTGCTCAAAACGCCATCATCATCGCCGACTAGGCGTTGTTGCCGGGTTGATTGGTCGAGGACTTTCGCGGTGTCAAATGCCGCCGTCACCACGGAGGACTTGGGCGCTGTCGTAACGCTGACAGTTCCGGAGTGGGAAACGTCCCCGGCGGCAGGTCGCGGCTCGCGATCCATTCTATGCTGGTCGGCAGTTCGCCATCGGTCTCCATGAATTCCTTCACCGCCTTCCACGCGGCAGGAAATGGAATGAACAAGCCGACCGAGAGCGGCGTCTCATGCAGCGACTCCACGAACTCGCCAAGACGGCTGAGGTCGCCTTTGGGAGAATAACTATATTTGTGTCTGATCCGGCCATCCCATTTGTCGTATGCCAGATAGACGCCAAGGTCTCGATTTCCGATCATATAGAGATGGGCTTTAACCCGATCTATTTCAGCGCGGTCGCCGGTGCCATACATGCCGTCAACATCCAGTCCCCAGCTATCATTGCGTCCATGGAACGACCATTCCTGCCCTTTCGGGCCAGAAAAAAGCGCCGCAGTTCATCCGGCGCAGGCCAGCCATCGCGGGGAAAGTTGTCGAAGTGAATGGTTCGAATCACTGTTGCCTCCAACGCAGCCACTGACCGTGCCACATGATGCTTTTGGTGCCAGTGTCACGTTCGACATACACGACGTAAGGGTCACCCAATTCCACACCAAGCTTCTGTAGAACCTTGCCCCAACTGTCGCAAACCTCCCGGTCCACATGGATTTCCATCGACTTGTTCGCCAGCGATCCGCCATTGTCTCTTGCCGCTCGAAGCAGAATTGTTGATTCTGCATGGAACAGCGAATTGTTTGGTGTTCGACCGACGTCGTCAGGGTTCATCCCATCTGGATATCTCGCAATCAGAGTATCCCTCGCATCCAACGCCCTGTTCAAGTCGGAACTGGAATAACCAGGCGCGGTGGAATTTACCCCGAAATACAACTTGCCATCGATTTCGCCAGCGGCAACGGTCCCCTTGTCTTGCGGCCACATCGGCCGCCCGAACAGATCGGGCGCATTGTTGATGGTGCGATAGGCATCGATCCAGGCGCCGCCATCGAAGACGCGCGGCGAGAGCGGCGCGCCGCTTGGTGTCCCGGACGCGGTTCAGCGCGGTAGCGCTGCTCCGCAGAACCGGGACCGTTCCGGGCGACCCGCTTCGTTACGGCCCCGGCTCTGCGGCGCACCACTTCGTGCTGCGCAGCGTCCGGGGCACCAGTCAGCGCACTATCGCCTGCGCTCTCGCGACACCGCGCAACGCGGTACGGCGTCCGCCTCGCTCGCCGAGCCTCGACGCCAGCGGCACGCGCGGCGCGCGGGGCGCGCTGATGTCCTCTCCGGCCAGCATCGCGCGCCATTCCGCCTCCGCCGCCTCGCGCAGCCGCGACAGTTTCGGCGCGGCGTCCTTGATCGCGCTGACGCGGGCGCCGTTCAGCAAGGGAAAGGTGACGATGGAGATCTCCCACAAATCGACCTGGTAGAGCCGGCGCACCCGGCTCTTCGGATCGATCTGGCCGCGCACGGTGCGATAGCCGATCGAGAGCCCGTCGACCGCGCCGGCCTTGAGCAGCGACAGCAATTCGCGGGCGCGCTTCACATCCGGGATCAGCCGCCCGCGCGCCTTCAGCCCGCGAAAGTCTTCCCTTAAGTCGAGCCAGACCCCGACCGGCTCGGAAGGATCGTGCTGGAACAGCATCGGGATCTTGCGCAAGCCGCGTTGCTTCAGCGTCTGCGTAAACGCGCCGGGCATCACCATGTCGCGGGCCTGGTCGACCTCGCCGAACAGGCTGGCATAGCCCTCGATCGAGCCGTCGACGGCAAGCGAGACGCGGGACATTGGCGGCAACGGCGCGTGCATGGTCGGCCTCGCGGGAGGTGGTCGAAGCAAATGAAGTGAAATGTAAATGGTCCACGTGTCCCGGACGCGGTGCGGCGTTCTTTACGCCGCTCCGCAGAGCCGGGACCGCACCAAAGGCGGTGTGCGTAACGGTCCCGGTTCTGCGAAGCGGCGTTTCGCGCTGCATCGCGCCCGGGACACGCGGCCTAGCCCCGCCCGCGCCGCGCCGGCTTGCGCGGCGATTTTGCGCGCGGCGCCTTCGCAAGCGGCGGGCGCTGCAGGCGGTCGAGCTGCGCCAGGAATTCGCGGAACACGGTGAGGTGATCCCTGGACGATTTGGTCTCGCTGCGCAGGGCGGAGAGCGTCGAATGCAGGCTGTCCATGGCAATCTCCTTCAGTTGCGAGATCTGGCGCGGCGATGCGCGCGCCGGTTGAAGCGCGCAAGTTCGCGCACGAAATCGTCGAAGCGGCGCGAGGCGGCGCCGAGCTCGCGCAGGCTGAGATACAGCGCGCCGCTCGCCGCACTCGCCCACAGAAACAGCGCCAGATGCGCGAGATCGCCGCGCTCGGTGAAGATGCGGATCAGGTCGGACATCTCGCTATCGTGCCTGCGAACGCCACACACGTCATCGTCATCGTCATCCTCGCGTAACGGCTTTGCCGTTATCGCGGGAGGGGCCGCCGAAGGCGGCGTCTCGAAAGACGAGAGGCGTGTGGACTATGGATGAAAACCCGGCTCCGCTTCGCGCAGTTATGTCCAGGCGTTTCCCAACTCAGCCCAAACCAATCGTCACGATTTCAGGCCAACGAGGATGGCTGCGCCAAATTCCGACTCGCGTCAGCAATCCGGCAGTCTCGAATGAAAGAGATGGCTGATCGCTATCGACCGTCGTGATCAGATCCGATGCGATCGATTTCACGGCGCTCCGCAGCAGTAAAGTCGCGTTCCGGGGCCGCGGCCTGTAATCGACCCTCGTGTGATGGCATGAGATGGTCCGAAGTAACCCGTGTCCCGGGCGCGGCACGGCGGCATCGCCGCAGGCGATGGTGGTGCGCCGCAGACCCGGGACCGTCACGGACGCCGGCGCCCGGGACACGACCTAGCCAGCCGGCCGCCGCCTTCCGCCGGCCATATCCACCGCGGATTCGGCACCAAGCCGCAATCCGTAGCGGCTTGCCGGACGACGCCGACAATCGCATCCTATGCCGGATGAGCACCCGGTCGCGACAGTCCCTCTATGGCAGTTCCATTGCCGCCTCCGCCGAGCGCGCAAAGGAAGCGCGCAAGAAGGCCGACCTGCTCGCTTGCCATGCTTGGAACCTGCGGATGCTAGGATACAAGGGACCGGCCCAGCCCTCGCCGACCATCGGCGACGCGCTGAATGCAGGACAACTCTATCTCGAAGTGCGTTGCCTCGGCTGCGATACCAACCAAACCGTGGCGCTGAATATCATTCGGCGCCCCAAGACAACTCCCGTTCACGAACTGGAACGCTATATGCGCTGCAATGACTGCTCGCAGTTGCGCGGCTATGCCTATAAACGCAGCCATCTGGTAGCATTGCGGCCAACGAAAATTTCGGCAAAGGACCCGCCGTCGGCATGGTGGCCGGGCGAACGCTAAACAAACAGGACGGTCATGAGCGCACTCAACTACCTCATCGTCGCGATTGCAGGCGTCAGCTTTGTCTTTCAGCAAGCCGTGAATTCAAACCTGAGAGTGGAGATTTCCTCGCCCTGGTGGGCGGGGTTCATCAGCTATCTCGGCGGCACGGTCGTCATGTTGCTGGCCGCGCTTGCGCTGAGGCAGCCGCTGTCTTTTGCATCCATCAGTTCCACAAGCGCGATGTCATGGACCGGCGGCATCTTCGGCGCCATCTACATCGCGATCTCGATTCTGATGCTCCCCAAGCTCGGCGCAGCCACCCTGATCGCGCTGCTTGTCGCCGGACAAATGCTTGGCTCGATCGTCTTCGATCATTTCGGGCTGCTTGGCGTGCCCGTTCACCAGGTCAACCCCGGCCGCGTTCTCGGCGCGCTGATGCTGGTCGCCGGCGTGCTGTTGATAAGGCAGTAAGGCGCCGGCCCCGAAATGTGCAATCTCTACTCCATCACGACCAACCAGGCCGCCATCATCGCGCTGTTCCGCGTGATCAATCGCTATGTCGGCAACCTGCCGCCGATGCCTGGCGTCTTTCCCGACTATCCGGCGCCGGTGGTGCGCAACACCGATCACGGCACCGAACTCACGACCATGCGCTGGGGCATGCCGCAACCCTTGCGCGGCGGCGGCCCTCCCGTGACCAACATCCGCAATACCTCCTCACCGCACTGGCGCGCCTGGCTGAAGCCGGAGAACCGCTGCCTCGTTCCGTTCAACAGTTTTGCCGAATACGCGCCGGAGCCCAACCCGGAAACCAAAAAGAAGGACGTCGTCTGGTTCGCCCGCGACGAGAGCCGGCCGCTCTCAGCCTTCGCCGGCATCTGGACCGAAACCCGCGCCGACCGCGGCACCAAGTCCAAACCGATCCCGGGGCCGCATCTTGTCTATGGTTTCCTGACGACGGCGCCGAACGCGGTCGTCGAGCCGATTCATCCCAAGGCGATGCCGGTGATCCTGACCACCGACGAAGAACGCGACGTGTGGATGCGCGCGCCCTGGAACGAGGCTGCGGCGCTGCAGCGGCCGTTGCCGGACGATGCGCTGCGGGTTGTGATGCGCGGAGAAGCGAAGGAAGATCAGGCTGCGGCGTGAGTGGGACGGCCGGTTATCCAGCCGCAGATGCGCGTCGTGGCGCGTCCAGCGCTGGCGCTGGTGCAAGTCGTAGGCGGAGGGAGGTCGGGGCATTGATAGAATCTCTGTCGTGTCCCGGACGCAGTGCAGCGCGTAGCTCTTGCGGAGCGGTGCGCCGCAGAGCCGGGACCGTTACGGACGCCGGCGCTTGGTGCGGTCCCGGTTCTGCGAAGCATCACGCCGCCAAGTGCGGCGCGCTGCATCGCGCCCGGGACATGGTCACCCCCACCTATCCCCGCCTTCCACCGGGCCATAGCCCACCGCCTCGCGCTTTTCGTTCAGCGTGAGAAACGCCGCGCCGGAGACGCGGTCCCACAATGCGGTGCGGTCGGCGGCGAGTGCGTCGATGCGGTCGGTGTCGATCACCACGCGGATGTCCTCGCCGAATTGCGGGCTCAGCCATTGCGCCAGCGCGTTGCCGGTGCGCGTCGCCAGCGGCAGCACGGTCTGGCGGAAGAACGTGCGGTTGGCTTCGGCGTAATTGGCAAAGGTGTTGTCGCCGGGAATGCCGAGCAGCATCGGCGGCACGCCGAAGGCGAGCGCGATTTCGCGCGCGGCGGTGTGCTTGGCCTCGAGGAAATCCATGTCCTTCGGCGTCAGCGACATCGGCTTCCAGTCGAGCCCGCCTTCCAGCAGCATCGGCCGGCCGGCATTGACGCTGCCGGAATAGGTGTCGTCGAGTTCGCGCTTGAGCCGCCCGAACTGCTGCTCGGACAGGATCGCGCCGTCGGAGGAATACACCAGCGCGCCGGAGGGACAGGCGGCGTTGTCGAGCAGCGCCTTGTTCCAGCGCGCCGCCGAATTGTGGGTGTCGACCGCGACCGCCGCGGCCTCGATCGGCGCGAGGCCATAGTGATCGTCGAGCGGATGAAAGAAGGTCAGATGCAGGATCGGCGGCACCTTCGAGCCGAGCTGGTCGAAGCGCACGCTGCGGCCGCCGACGCAATATTCGTAGGCCTCGACCCAGCCGTCGGCGCCGGGCACGAGCTTCATGCGGTCGGGGCGCAGCGCGTAGAGTTCGCGAATGGAATCGCCGAGCGCGACCGCCTCGATATAGGCGTTGCCGGCCAGCAACAGATGCGCATACAGCATCTCGAAGAACACCCCGCCGTCCTGGCGCGGGTTCGGCCGGGTCAGGAGCCGCGCCAGCGGATGGGCGTCGCGTTCGGCCGCGCCCTCGAACACGAGAAAGCAGCACGCCGCCGCATTCTCCGCGATCAGCCGCACCGAACGATGCACGATGGCGTTGGCGAGATAGCCCTCGCGCGCCAGCGTCGCATAATCCCGCGGCGACCACCGCACCCGCGCCCCGATATCAAACGCGATCAGCTTCGGCGCGCGCGAGGATTTGGTCTCGGGCGGGGCAAGCAAATGGCGAAGACGGTTGAACATGGGAGTTCCTTGAAAGTAGCAAGCAACGCGTTGCTCGCGCGTGAACCCGACGCTTATGCTCCGCCGTTCCCCGGACGCGGCGCAGCGTCTCTTGACGGTGCACCGCAGAGCCGGGGCCGTACCGGGGAGGGAGTTCGTTACGGTCCCGGTTCTGCGAAGCGGCACTTCGCGCCGCATCGCGCCCGGGACACGCACGGAACCTTTGAGATGCCGAAATGCTTCTTCGTTTACATTCTCGCCAATCGACCACGCGGCGTGCTGTACGTCGGACTGACCAGCAATTTATCTCGCCGTATTTCCGAACATCGAGCAAAGATCGTTCCAGGGTTTACAACTGATCACGGCGCGATCCTGCTCGTTCGTGTCGAGGAATATGCATCCATTCTGGAAGCCCGCGCCCGCGAGCATTCGCTGAAACGCTGGCGGCGATCCTGGAAATTCGAACTGATCGAAAAAGACAATCCCGACTGGCGAGATCTAACGTCCGACCTCTCGTTCTAACGTTCCCCGGACGCAGCGCAGCACCAAGTGATGCGCTGCAGAGCCGGGGCCGTTCCAGAGACGGTGTTCGGTACGGTCCCGGTTCTGCGACGCAGCGCTAGCGCGCTGCATCGCGCCCGGGAAAAGTAAGATTTGCCGTTCCCCGGACGCAGCGCAGCACCAAGTGATGCGCCGCAGAGCCGGGGCCATTCCAGAGACGGTGTTCGGTACGGTCCCGGTTCTGCGAAGCAGCGCTAGCGCGCTGCATCGCGCCCGGAAAAAGTAAAATTTGCCGTTCCCCGGACGCAGCGCAGCATGAAGTGATGCGCTGCAGAGCCGGGGCCGTTCCAGAGACGGTGTTCGGTACGATCCCGGTTCTGCAAAGCAGCGTTACACGCTGCATCGCGCCCGGGAAAAGTAAGATTTGCCGTTCCCCGGACGCAGCGCAGCACCAAGTGATGCGCCGCAGAGCCGGGGCCGTTCCAGAGACGGTGTTCGGTACGATCCCGGTTCTGCGAAGCAGCGTTACACGCTGCATCGCGCCCGGGACACGACTCACAGCCCCCGTATCCTCGGGCCGGCGCGCGCGTGCAGCGCGAGTTGGGCGATGGCCCAGACCAGCGCGTCGACGCGGTCCGGCGATTTGCCGTTCGACAGGCCGCTGACGCCGAAATCGCACATCTCGTCTTCCAGCGCGGCAAAGTGGCCGGCATGCTTCACCCTGCCCTGCTCGTACAGGGTTGCGACCGGTTCGGCGCGCAGCCATTTGCCGCGCGTGGCATGCACCGGGATCACCGGCACGCCGGCATCGACCTGGTTGACGACGGTGCGCACCATCTCGCCGCCCTGGTTGACTTCCGCCACCATCGCGTCGGCGCGAAGCCGGTGCCACAAGGCGATCGCTTTCATCGCCCACCCGTTCGGCGTCAGGCCGGACACGGTGTCGTCGGCGATCACATAGCAGACGCCGTCCTCGGTAATACCGGCGGCGACGATGCCGCAGGCGGCGGCGCGCTTGCTCGAGCTTGCCGGCGGATCGACCGCGACCACGATGCGCTGCAGGCGCGGCGCCTCCGCGACGCGGCAGCTCTCCAGCAGCGCGCGCGACCATAGCGCGTCCGGCCGGTCCTCGATGATCTCGCCCTCGAGTTCCTGCCGCCCCAGCCGGGTGTTGGCATAGCGGCTCATCACGGTCTGCAGGAATGTCGGCGCCAGGTTGTTGGCGTTGGCGCGCGTCGCCGCCCGCGTGACCACGCTGGAGCGATCCTCGATCAATCGTTTCAGCAGCGCGGTCGGGCGCGGCGTGGTGGTGATGAGTTGCCGCGGCTGTGCGCCGAGCCGCAAGCCGAACTGCAGCATGTCGAACGCCGCCTCGGCGTAGCGCCATTTCGCCATCTCGTCGGACCATGCGCAGGAAAATTGCGGCCCGCGCAGGCTCTCGGGATCCTCCGCCGAAAACACCTGCGCCACCTGGCCGTCGCTCCATTCCAGCCGTTTGCGCGAAGGCAGCCAGACCGGCCGCTCGTGCCAGCCATGCACCGCCAGCAATCCCGACACGCCTTCGATCATCACCTCGCGCACGTCGTGTTCGGTCTCGCCGACCAGCGCGATGCGCGACGCCTTCCCGGCGGCGAGGGGCGGCAGCCCCAGCGCCTGCGCGCGCACCCATTCGGCGCCGGCGCGGGTCTTGCCGGCGCCGCGGCCGCCGATCATCAGCCAGGTGTGCCAGGGGTTACCGTTGGGCGCGAGAATGGGCGGGGTCTGGTGCGCGTGGGCGAAGATTTCCCAGTGTTCATCCAGGAAGTCCATCTCCCCCGGCTTCATCATCCCCACCTGTTGAATTAGTTGTTCCTCGGACCATGTGTCGAAGTCGCTCCGCAAGCCTTCGACGGAGTTCTTCAATGTCTCGAGGTCGGTCGGGGTCATCCTGCGGCTTCACTTTATGTTCGTCGGCGCGCAGCTTGCGCACCTCGGTCAGCGTGCGCGCGAGCGAGGCCAGCGTGCGGGCGCGGCGCTCGGCTTCGGTGCGCTGCGCCTTCAAGACGTGGCTTTTGCCGACGATCGCGTCGATCTGAACGAGCTCACGTTCAATTGCGCTGACAACGCGCTCGATCAGCACGGCGCCGGCGGCAGGCGGGGGGTCATCGAGGCGCTCGACTGCGCTGCGGCGCGGCGGACGCGGCGCAGGCTTCGGTTTTGCCGTGGCCGGAGCAGCGATGGAATCCGCCTTGGCGCGCACCGTTGTGGTCGCCATGGTAGCCTTGCGTGCGTTCACGCTGCCACGGGTTTTTATGGATTGTTCCTTGAAGGCTTTCTTGGATATTGGCTTGGCTTTTTTCGGTATCTCCGGTTCTTCCGCTACCGGATTTTTCGTTACGGCTTTCTTGATCGGCGATTTTTTCGCCTTTGATGTTTTCACAGATACACGCGTCGCCCGCACCGGTTTCCTCACCGGTCTGGCTGCTCGCGTCGTTGGCATTGCAGGATGAACTCAATGATCGTCATCCTCCGACGCGCAATGCGCATCTGAGGACAAGCGTCTCCGCATCGACCGGCCCGCCTCGTCGCCTCCGCGCCCGGTCGAGAGCCGGGCGATGACAAATGGGTGCGGTCGCGCGGCCTCAGGTGCGGAAGAACACGAACCAGACCACGCCGAGGATCAGCACCGCAAGGCCGGTGGAGACGGTCAGGAGCGCGAACACCGACGGCCCGGGCTCGGCCTGCCGCGCCTCGGTCGGGGTCTCGACGATCTGCCCGTGTTGTTTGGTTGCCATGGCGCCCTCAATTCGCGCGCGGTTGCGGGTGCCTTCCGGCACGGCGTATAAAGCAACGCATGATGGCGGATGATGTTCCGGGATTTCGGGCCCTGCGATATCCGGCCGGGGAATACCGCCCCGCCTCAGCCGCAACTCTGGAGCATGCGCCGAACCTAGCCTGGCAGCGCGACGCTGTCAAGCATTAAATTCCTAGGACTTTTATCGCTCGGAAAACCGCTGCGGCTGCAACCACTTGCGGGCCGAAATCGGTCGCTCAGGAACCGTGCCGCCGCCCCGCGGTTGGCGCAGCCGCAGCACGGCCGCGGCCTTGGCGCCCGCGAGGCAAGACCGGCGCCGCCAGCGTCGCGATGCCTGGCGCGAGGCGCAGCGGCACGCGTGCCGGCGTCGAAACGCTGGCGCGCGATGGATCGGTGCCCAGAACCGGTAGCCGCGCGCGGCGATGTCCTCCATGAAAGCACGGCGGCGATTGGAAACATAATCGATGCGGCTGGCCGACGGCGATGCCTGCATTTCGATGGCCGCGCAACGAGGCGGCGCGGCCTGGCTACCGATGCCGGCGTCGCCGCGGTGTATGTGTCTCATTTGCAATAGTCGGTTGCAAAAATCGCTAAAAGGTTGCGGCGACCAAGTTTAGTACGTGACAAGAGTATCGGCCCAGAACTTGTATACGCCATTCGTATTTTATTTTTTTGGGGCGAGTATGTCAGCGTATCGGTCGCGTGCCCGTATGGCGTTCTCAGCTCGCACCGCGACGCGGCCGGCCCTCGCTGTTCTGATAGTCTCGCCCCTGTTGATCGGATGCTCGACCGCTCCGCTGCCGGACGACGTCTCGCGCAAGTCGACCTACGACATCGTCGAGCAAATCCGCTGCGAGGCAAAGGCGGCCGTCGTGGATCATGGCGGCGGATTCCACAAGGCGGCCATTGTCTATAATTTTGAGTTCAAGATCAACGAACGCAACGACGCCAATGTCGGGTTCACCTTGCTGGATCAACTCAAGGGTCCTGGCTCCATCAACGTCAATGCGGGCGCGCAAGCGAACCTGATGCGGGACGGCAACCGCAATGTCGAGGTGATCGATTCCTTCGAGGATCTGCGCAAGCTGAACTGCACGCGGGACCGGGAAGCGAACTGGCTATATCCGCTCACGGGCAACGTCGGCATGTACAACGCCGTCGCCACCTTCATCCAGCTGCAGCAAGCCGATAACCCCGGCGGCACCAGGATATTCGCGTTTGCCGACACGCTGACTTACACCACCACATTCACCGGAGGCGTCAACGCCACGCTGACCCTGGCCCCGGCCGCGGTGCTCGATCAGTTCCGGTTCACGGCAGCCAACGCCGCGGCGACCGGCAAGCGGATCGATATGCACAAGGTCACGGTGACGATGGCCGCCGGCGATCAGCACATCATGCAGCACTCGGGAAGGATCGTCACCCGGCAAGCGGTGCCGCGCATCGATGCCCGGATGCTGGGCGGCAGTGGCGGCGGCACCGGCCGCAGCAACCTTGGCAACGGCGACCCCGGCTCGGCCGGCGTCGCAGGTCCCGGGGGCCTCGGGGTCGCCGGCGGGTTCAACAACCTGTTGTCGACGCGAATGCTGCAGCAGGAATCCGGCGCGGAGAATCGGGCGCTGTACGAACAGGACCGTCAGCGCCAGCTCGAGTTGCAGCGGCGCGCCACGAACGTGCGCGTGCTGGTTGGGCCGTAGGGGGCGAGTATGTCAGTGGTTCACTCAAGTACCCGCGTGATGTGCCCGGCCGGTGCTGCGATGCGGCCGGCGCTCGCCGTTCTCGCGGTCTCGTCGCTGCTGATCGGATGCTCGATCCACCCGCTGCCCGACGACGTTTCGCGCAAGTCGACCTATGACATCGTCGATAAGATCCGCTGCGAGGCCAAGGCGGCCGTCGATAAACACGCCACCGAACTGATCGACGCGTCCATCGTCTACACCTTTACATTCGACATCGATGAAACCAACGATGCGAACCTCGGCCTCTCGTTTCTCAATCCGCTCATCGGCGGCTCCGCCAGCCTGAATACGGGTCTTCAATCGGAACAAACACGGCACGGCAATCGCAATTTCACGATGATCGATTCCTTCGACGATCTGCGGAAGATGAAAAAATGCACACGGGAGGCGGAAAAGAACTGGATCTATCCGCTCACCGGCAACGTCGGCATGTACAATTCGGTTTCCGCCTTCATCCGGATGCAGCAAGGCCCGGGCGCCACCAGGGTGTTCACCTTCTCCGACACGCTGACCTACACCACCACATTCACCGCAGGCGCCAACTCCACCGTGGTCCTGGCCCCGCTGAACGACCAGTTCCGCTTGACCGGGGCCAGCGCCGGGGCAACGGGTTCGCGGACGGATGTGCACACCCTCAAGGTGACAATGGCCGCCGGACAACAGGTCGTTGCCAACCCTGTCCTGCCGCCAGGAACGCTGCCGGGACAAAGGATGAGAGAAAGGGTCATCGTTCGAAGAATGGTTCCGTTGATCGATGCCCCGATCGCCCGCTCGGGCAACTTCGCCAACCGCCGCACTAACGGCGACCCCGGCGCCAGCGGTACCAGCGGTGGCGGCGGCGCCGGAGGCGTCGCAGGCCCCGAGGGCCTCGGGGTTGCCGGCGGGTTCAACAGCCTGCTGTCGACGCGAATGCTGCAGCAGGAATCCGGCGCCGAGAACCGGGCGCTCTACGAACAGGACCGTCAGCGCCAACTCGAGCTGCAGCGGCGCTCCACGGATATACGCGTACTGGTCGGGCCGTAGAGCTGAAGCCGCAGCGAGCCGCGATGGCGGCGAGCGGCGCCGTGCGCTCCCGCCTATTTCAGCGAGTTGTTGACCGAGGAGAACTTGGTGTTGAGCTGCGGGCCGATGCCCTGCACCACGGCGATGATGGCGAAGGCGATGCCGCAGGCGATCAGGCAGTATTCGATCGCGGTGGCGCCGCGCTCGTCGCGCAGGAATTCTGCAATGAGAAGCCGCATCCAAACTCCTGCCGGCGCTATCCGGGATTCTCCCGCGCCGATACCGGTCAAAGCTAGGGCCGATTGGTTGCGAGGAGGTTGAGCAACACGCTGAACAGGAGATTAAGACCGGGACGGGATTTTCGTGTCCCGGGCGCGGGGCGGCGTCTGTTCGACGCCGCTCCGCAGAGCCGGGACCGTCGCGAACGCCATTCTCCGTAACGGCCCCGGCTCGGCAGCGCGCCGCTTCGCGCTGCGCTGCGTCCGGGGAACGAGGCTTTACCGATCCGTCAAATCCTGTTCCAATTGTCGGCAATAACAGATCAAAACAAAAATCGGGGAGCAACTGCCATGAAACTCGGCGCGGCGATCGCGGAAATCATGAAGCGCGAGGGAATCGAGATCCTCTGCGGCTATCCGGTCAATCACCTCATCGAATTCGCAGCCAGTGCCGACATCCGCCCGGTGATGGTGCGGCAGGAACGCATCGGCATCCACATGGCGGACGCGATCTCGCGGCTGTCGTCGGGCCGCAGCATCGGCGCGTTCTGCATGCAGCACGGCCCCGGCGCGGAGAACGCCATGGGCGGCGTCGCGCAATGCTACGGCGAATCCGTCCCCGTGCTGGTGCTGCCGATGGGCTATGCGCGCCGGCTCGCCAATATCGAGCCGAATTTCAATTCCAGCCGCGCCATGCGGGCGTTTGCCAAATCCGCCGAGCCGATCACGCTCGCCTCCGAGGTCGGCAACATTTTTCGACGCGCGTTTACGCAGCTGAAAAACGGCCGCGGCGGGCCGGTCATTGTCGAAATCCCGGCCGACATGTGGAACGAGGAAGTGCCGGAGCCCCTGAACTACACGCCGGTGCTGCGCACCCGCTCGGGCCCCGATCCCCTGCATATCAAAGAAGCCGCCGCGCTACTGACTGCTGCGAAGCGCCCGGTGATCTATGCCGGGCAAGGCGTGCACTACGCGCAAGCCTGGCCGCAACTGAAGCGGCTCGCTGAAAAACTCGCGATCCCGGTTTGCACCAGCCTCGGCGGCAAGTCGTCGTTTCCCGAAACGCATCCGCTGTCGCTCGGCTCCGGCGGCGTGGCGATGCCGCGCGCGGTGCCGAAATTTCTGGGCGAAGCCGACGTGATTTTCGGCATCGGCTGCTCGTTCACCGAAACCTCGTTCGCGGTCGCCATGCCCAGGGGCAAGACCATCATCCATTCGACGCTCGACCCCGCGCATCTCAACAAGGACGTCGAGGCCAAGATCGGCCTGCTCGGCGACGCCGGGCTGGTGCTCGACGCGCTGCTCGAGGAGATCAACAAGACCGTCACA
Source organism: uncultured Alphaproteobacteria bacterium (assembly GCA_963784755.1). Taxonomy (GTDB): domain Bacteria; phylum Pseudomonadota; class Alphaproteobacteria; order Rhizobiales; family Xanthobacteraceae; genus Bradyrhizobium. Next base: position 419,053 of record CAWASS010000001.1, read on the forward strand.
TCGGATCGCGATGCCAGCGCGGCCGCCGCCGAGATCGCCGCCTCGCACAAGGAGTGGCTGGCAAAATGGATGCCGAAGCTCACCCACAACGACGCGCCGCTCAATCCCTACCGCGTGCTGTGGGACCTGCAACACACCGTCGACATCCATAACACCATCATCACCCACGACGCCGGCAGCCCGCGCGACCAGCTCTCGCCGTTCTGGAAATCGGTGGAGCCGCTATCCTATATCGGCTGGGGCAAGACCACGCAGCTCGGCTACGGCCTCGGGCTTGCGATGGGCGCAAAACTGGCAAAACCGGACAAGCTTTGCATCAATGTCTGGGGCGATGCCGCGATCGGCTTCACCGGGATGGATTTCGAGACCGCGGTGCGCGAGCGGATTCCGATTCTGTCGATCCTGCTGAACAATTTCTCGATGGCGATCGAGCTGAAGGTGATGCCGGTTTCCACCGAAAAATACCGCGCCACCGACATCTCCGGCGACTACGCCGCGATGGCCCGCGCCTTCGGCGGCCACGGCGAGCGCGTCACAAAACCGGAAGACATCGTGCCCGCGATCAAGCGCGGCATCGCCAAGACCAGGGAAGGCATCCCAGTGCTGCTGGAGTTCATCACGAGCAAGGAGACCGAGGTTTCAAGGCCGGGGACGTGAATTTCGTGCCGCGGACGCAGCGCGGCGCCATAGGCGCGTTTACGCGCGTCTTTGACGCGCTATGGCTCTTCGCGAAGCGGTGCGCGGCAGAGCCCGGGACCGTCACGAACGCCGGTATCTGGTACGGTCCCGGTTCTGCGGAGCGGCATGACGAATGCCGCACCGCGCCCGGGACACGGGAGCTGCGATTACAATCTTAACAGGAGAGATTTTTCCATGAAAGTCATCGGCAGCGTATTTCACGGCGGCCACAAGGACGGCGACTTCAACTGGATGATCCAGCAGACAAAATACGACGACGCCTTGTTCGTCTTCAACGACAACGAGCCGCAATACATCCTGCACCGCGACGATCCGGCCAATTCCGGCGGATGCTCGCCGGGAGCAGGCAACGGCATCATTCGTCCCTGGCAATGCGTGACGCCGCCGCGCGCCGCCGGCGTGCCGACCGGCCCGAACTATGCCAAGCTGACGCCGCACATCGCCGCGATCATCGACGAGGCCGTCGCCACCGTCGGCAAGGTCGCGACCGACGCCGGCTATGCGCGCATCTTCTTCAGTGCGGATTCGCACGGCCATCTCGGCACCGGCACCTTCCAGGTCGGCGACGACGTGAAAGCCTACATCGTCAAGCAACTGAAGGCGCTGGCGACATAGCGGCGGGCCTTCGGCGTGCCCCGGATGCTGCGCAGCGCGCCGCCGCTTCGCGGCGTGGTGCGCTGCTGAGCCGGAGCCGTACCGAAGCGCGGTGTTCGTGACGGTCCCGGCTCTGCGGTGCATCGTGAAGAACGCTGCACCGCGTCCGGGACACGAAAACTCGTCCTCCCCGTTCCCCGGATGCTGCGCAGCGCGCCGCCCTTCGCGGCGTGGTGCGCTGCTGAGCCGGGGCCGTAGCGAAGCGCGGTGTTCGTGACGGTCCCGGCTCTGCGGTGCATCGTGAAGAACGCTGCACCCGCGTCCGGGACACGAGGCATCGCCGCTCAATTCCCCGCCGCGGCCTCCTCCACCAGGTTGCTCGCGGGAAGCGCGACGCGCCATTTCAGGCCCTCGCTTGCGAATTCGATGGCGACCTTGCCGCCGAGCGAGCGCTCGACCATCTCGCCGATCACGACGTGGCCAAAACCCTTGCGCTCGGGCGGCGAAACCTGTGGCCCGCCCTGCTCGACCCAGTTCAACACCAGCGGCCGCGGCGCGCCCGCCTCGCCCTGCAACGCCCAGGACACGCTGACCTTGCCCGCCGGCGCCGACAGCGCGCCGTATTTGATGGCGTTGGTCGCGAGCTCATGGATCGCAAGGCCGAGCGCCTGGGCGGCTTCCGCGGTCACCACCACGTCGGGTCCGGAAAGATCGATGCGCGAGCCCTGGATCTCGGCAAACGGCGCCAGTTGCCGGCGCACCAGGTCGGCGAGCGGCGCACCCTGCCAGTTCTTGGCTACCAGCACGTCATGCGAGGCGGCCAGCCCCTGCAGCCGCCGCCCGAAACGGTGCTCGAACTCCTCCAGCGAGCCGGCGCTGCGCGCGGTGCGGCGGGCGATCGACTGGATCACCATCAGCAGGTTTTTGGAGCGGTGCGAGATTTCGTGCATCAGGAACTGGACGTGGTCCTCGGCCGCCTTGCGGTCGGTGACATCGGTGACGATGCTCACCATGCGCTGCGCCTTGCCGTCGGGCCCGCGCGCCAGCACCTGGCCGCGGCCGCGCAGCCACAGCACGGTGCCGTCGGGATGCACCGCGCGGTATTCCGAGGTGAAGAAATCCTGCTTGTCCGCCAGCTCGTGAAACTTCGCCATCAGATGACGGTCGTCGGGATGCAGCGCGTTGCGGTACTCGTCGTCCTCGCCGCCGACATGGCCGCGGCCGTCGGCAAGCGAGAGCCCGAACAGCGCCATGCCCTCCTCGGTCCAGCGCCGCGTCCGGGTCACGAAATCGGTTTCCCAGGTGCCCATCCGCCCCGCCGCAAGTGCCGTGCGGTAGCGCGCCTCGTTTTCGCTGAGGCGGCGGTTGGCTTCGGACAATTCCAGGGTCTTGCGCTCCAGCGCCTCCTTCGACTGCAGCAGGTCGTGCTCGGCGCGCTGGCGCGCCAGCAGGATGCTCTGGGCGTTCTGCAGGGCCACCGAACGCAGCAGCTTTTCCTCGTCATCGTCGGATGGCATCAGCGGCCCGCAATCCTGTCCGCCGCAAGCTGCGTCCCCAGCACGCGCACGCGGATTTTGGCGAACGCGGTGTCGCGGCTGGTGGAGGTGTCGTCGCTGAAAGGCGAAAATCCGCAATCGTCGGTCGAGCCCAGTTGCTCGACCGGGATATAGTCGGCGGCCTGCAGCAGCCGCACGCAAACCTGCTCGGCGGTCTCGATATGCGGATCGATCGGCGCCACCACGCCGACGAAAATCCGCTGGTCCGGTTTCTTGTGCTTGCGGATGATCTTGAGGATGCGCCGCGGATCCGGTTCGCCCGCAAGCGCAATGTAGAAGTTTCCGGCCCGAAGCTCGAACAGGCTCGGCAACAGCTCGGCATAGTCAACGTCGCTGCTGTGGGTGGAGTCGCGGTCGCCGCCCGGGCAGGTGTGCACGCCGATGCGCTGACGCTCGCCCGCGGAAAATCGCGACAGCGCCAGGTTGTTGAGGTCGATGAAACTGTTGAGCAGGTGACCGCTGGGATCGAGCTTGATCGCCAGCCGCGCTTCGGTGAAATCGATCTGGACCTTGTGTGCGCCCCTGGCGAGGCAGGCGCGCACTTCGCTCTCATGCTCGCGCAAGAGGTCGTCGATGAATTGTTCACGGCTGTAGCCGGGAATTCCCTGCGCCGGATACATCAGGCTCAGGGCCGACGGCGAGATCACCGCCTGCTTGAGCGGGACATGGGCGTAACGCTGCGCCACGTCGAGGAAGCGGTCGGCGGTTATCCTGTAACGGAACGGCCCCGCGGTCAGGCGCGGCATTTGCCGGGTATGGCCGGCGGCGAACGGAATCCGGAAACCGTCCGGCGCGGTGTTGGCTGAACCGTCGACGCAATAGGTCCAGAAATTGTGATATTTGCGCTGCTCGCCGTCGGTGACGACGGGCGAACCGGTCGCCTCGAACCGCGCGATGGTGTCGGCGATGGCGTCGTCGTACAAAGGATCGAGCGCCGGGTCGGTATGATTTCCCGCCGCCGCAATCGCCTCGATCAGGCGCGGCGGCCTCGGGATACTGCCGATCGGCTCGGTCGGAATGATCATGCGTGCCCCCGCAGGCGCGGCTTACGGCCGCGGCCTGACGGCGGGCAGATTACACCGATTGACCGGGATAAACAGGCTGAACTTCCCCGGCCATTGCGCCGCAGCAGCCGCCGTTCCTCAACCCCGCGCGGGCCGGAGCATAGGCCTCACAGGAGTCGTCCCCGCGCCGGCGGAGGCGGCAATGTCGAAAATCAGCGCGGCGAGATCTGCAGTTCCAGCAGCGCCATCCGCTCCAGCGTTTTCGGATCGGTCTCGCCTTCCTTGGCGCTGCGCAGGATGGTTTCGGCGATCGACTGCACGCTCGCGGAAGAGACGGGATGCGGCAGCGTGGCGACGGCGTCGTCCATCGCGGCTTTCAGGACCGCGAGGGTTTCGGGCGGGAACGAGGCGTTGGCGAAGTCTTTCATGATCGGCCTCAATGCGGTTTCGGATGCACATCGCCGCGATCTTCCGCGGCCAGCCGGTCCAGCAGCGACTGCAAGCGCGGCATCGGCGGCAGGCGCTCCGCGTCGAGCGCGATGCGCAGCCGGTCGCCGACCTCCCTGCGGATGGCGGCGCTATGGACGCGGTCGATATGAACGTCGTTGAAATGCGCGGAACTGGTCATGGGAACTTCATTTCGATGTTGTTGAGGTTTCACCGGCAAAACAGCCAGACCGTAATCGACGCCATACCTGCCCGGAGGTGGCGTCTGTACTGGCGCGCGGCGATCGATTGACAACGATCCCCGCGATAAAGGGTTCCGCCGCCGCGGCTCCTATTTGGCGTCGTCGCGGCCGCAAAAATTACCGAAAATCCATCGGGGGAACGTAAAGCCCGTGCCCAGGTTCTGCATATAGGAGAATAACAACTGGGAGAGCAGACATGAAACTCGCATTGATCGGCGCCGCCCTGGCGGCGGCCGCGCTCGCAAGCCCCGCCGCGGCGCAGGAAGTGATCTACAACCCCGGCTACTGCGCGCAGTTCTATCCGAACGCCAACTGCCAGAACAAGGGACCGGGCAATCCCTACACCGGCAGCTACCAGCGCGGATGGCGCAACCACTACGCCGCGATGGATCGCCCCGCCTGGCGCTGGCGCCATCGCCACCACCGCGCGTACTAAGCGCTGCCCGGATGCTGCGTAGCGCGCGCCGCTGAGGCAGCGCTGCGCCGCGTCCCGCCTGTTTGGCGCGAAGCGAATCAACCGAAACAAGGCGGCCGGTTCGGCCGCTTTTTTTCTGGCAGGAACATCCGTTCGCCACCCGGAACCATTGTTGCTCCTGCACATTAATGCGGCATCTGAAACAGAATTTCGCCGCAAAGGGATATGAGCTATGATCGATGCAGTCGTTATTCAGCCCGGGAGCGACACCGGTGAGCCATCAGTCGCAGGAGTGTCGTGGGCCGCGGTGAGCGCCGGCGCCATCGTCGCCTGCGCGCTAACGCTGGTTCTTCTGGCGTTCGGGACCGGCCTCGGCCTGTCGGTGGTCTCGCCATGGGCGGGCTCCGGCGTATCGGCCACCACGTTCAAGATCGGTACCGGACTCTACCTCATCGTTATCGCAATGCTGTCATCGTCGATCGGCGGCTACATCGCCGGCCGTCTGCGTTCGCGATGGGTCGGCGTGCACAGCGACGAAGTCTATTTTCGCGATACCGCGCATGGATTTATCGCCTGGGCCTTCGCCTCGGTGCTCGGCGCGGTGCTGCTGGCAACGCCCGCGACCAGCCTGATTTCGGGCGGCGTGACCGGCGCTGCCCAGGGTGCGGCGTCCGCCGCGAGCCAGAGCGGGCCGATGGACGGCTATGTCGACACGCTGCTGCGGCCCGACGCGCCGGCCGCGCAGGCCGCCGGCAACGCCAGCAATTCGCGCGGCGAGATGGTACGGCTGTTCACTTCCAGCTTCCGGAACGGCGGCGATCTCAAGCCGGCGGATCGCGAATATGTCTCGAAGGTCGTCGCGGCGCGAACCGGCCTCAGCCAGGCCGACGCCGACAAACGCGTCAATAACGTCGTCACCCAGATCAAGGCCGATACCGACGCGACGCGAAAGGCCACCGCGCAACTTGCGTTCTGGATTACCGCCTCGCTGCTGCTGGGCGCGTTCTGCGCCAGCCTGGCTGCGACCGAAGGCGGCGGACTTCGCGACGGCACATGGGGCACGAGGGCCCGCCGCTAAAACAATCTGCAACCCCGAAAGGAAAGTCACATGCCCATTCTGCTCTGGCTGGTCGGAATTCCGATCCCCATCATCCTGCTGATCCTGCTGCTGCGCTAGGCAGGTCTGGACGAAATCCTCCGCCTCACGGCGGAGGATTTTTTCGCGTCGTCTAACCATTCCCCGGATGCTGCGCAGCGCGTAGCCTTGCGTAGCGGTGCGCTGCAAAGCCGGCGCCCCTTACCGCAGCGCCATCCCCGTCGCCGCCTCGAGTTCGGCGATGGCCTGCGCTGCGTCGGTCACCTTGATGGTGGTCATGCCCATCTCGCGCGCGGGCTTCAGGTTGACGCCGAGATCGTCGAGATAGACGCAAGCCGCGGGCTTCACGCCGAGCGCGTCCACCATCATGCGGTAGATGCGCGGGTCGGGTTTGCGCAGGCCGATTTTGGCGGACTCGATGACGTGATCGAACAGCGCCATCACTTGCGCGATGTAGAGCATGCGGCCGCCGGCGCTGCCGATGGCGTTGGCGGGCAGGTTGTTGGTGATGCAGCCGGTCCTGAATTTGGCTTTCACCCGCCGCAACGCCTCGACCATTTCGGGCCGCAGCTCGCCCGACAACAGCGGCAGCACGTCCTTGCCGCGCACCTCCGCGCCCAGCACAAGCAATTCCGCCGCGAACAGCCGGTCGAACGCCTCGATGTCGAGCTCGGCGCGCTCGAATTTCGCCCAGGCGTTTTCGAAGGGGTTGGCGGCGTTGGTGCGCCGGATGATGTCGGCCGGCAGCCCGCGTTCGGTCTCGAACCGCGCAAAGGCCTCGAAGGGCGAGGTGGTGAACACCCCGCCGAAATCCCAGATCACCGCCTCGATCATGATGCTCCCTCGCCCCGCAAGCGGGGCGAGGTGAAAATGCCTCGCCCGCTGCAATTCAACAAGCACGTCAATCGGTGGCGAGACACCATCCGTCTCCCCTAACCCAGCACCGCCTGGCAGCAATGTTCCGGCCGCGATAGAGCCGCGTGACTTTATCAAAGCCGCCCTTGGCAAAGGCCCTGGCCAGCGCGCGTTCGGAAGTCTCGTCGCGGGCCCCGGCGCAGGGAAAGATCGCGACCGCCGAAATCCAGTTCGCGAAATAATCGTTAGCCCGGCGTTCGATGCGAAACACCGCGCCGGCGCTCGCCATCTTTTTCAGCGGTTTCCCGCCAAAAAAACCCCGGTCCGACGTCATCGGCAGGATCAGGCGCCCGCCATCCCTGAGCCGATCGAGCCAGGTGTCGGCCGGCCGGGTACAGCCGGCATTGACGTAGATGACGTCGGCCGCATCGAAAGCAACCAGGCCGCCGTCGCCCTCGATGACTTCGACATTTGAAAAAGCTGCGAGATTGGCCCCGGCGCGCGCGGCGAGTTCGCCATCGTATTCTATGCCGGTCACCCGGCCCGACGATCCAGCAAGATGCGCAAGGATGGCGGTGTAATAGCCGGTGCCGGTGCCGACATGCACGACATGCTCGCCCGCGGCCGGCGCCGCCTGGTGGATCAGGTGCGCATGCAACGACGGCTGGCCGTTGTTGAGGTGCCGTTCGGGCACGATGCCGACGAGATCGTTGGTGTAGAGATAGACCGGATCGGCGTCGGGCGTTGGAACATACACCCGTCCCTCCAGCCGGCGCAGGATCGGCCATGGACCGGGCCCGAGAAAGTCTTCGCGGCGAACCGCGGCGAACGCCGCGGCGAGCCTGACGTCGTCGATCTCGGCGAGGGCCAGGATCTGTTTGGCGTAGGCCGCGCGGATGACGGCGAGTTCGTCCTGCCGGTCCATCGCCTCCCCTTTCAAGCCGTTGCGGCCGGTGCTAGGATGGTGTGGGATTCAACACACCGGTCGTGTGTGAAATAACACATGACCCCGACGAGGCCAAATGAAAAGGCAGCTCTACGCCGCGGTTCTGGAGCGCGGACCGAAGGGGACGTTCGGCGCGTGGTTTCCGGATTTTCCCGGCTGCGTCGCCGGCGGACGGTCGCAGGAGGAAGCCATCGGGCGGGCCGAGACCAAGCTCGCGCGGGCGGTCGATGCGCTGGCCGAGCATGACCGGCCGCTGCCGCAGCCGACCCCGATCAGGGCGATCGTGCTGCCCAGGGGCTGCGACTTCCTGGCTTATTTCATCGTCGGCGTCGACCCGCCGGATCCCTCGGAGCGGGTCAATGTCTACCTGCCGAAAAGCCTGATCCGCCAGGTCGACCGCCGCGCCGCCGACCTCGGCATGAGCCGCTCCAGCTTTTTCGGACTGGCGGCGAACACCGCGCTGACCCACTTCCCCGCCGCTACCGCCGAGTTCGCGGAGTCGCGCTCGAAGGCGCGCAGGACCGGCGCGCTGCGAACCCGGACGCCGGCCGGCAAGCCCTAGCAGAGATCAACGACGGCACGGTGAGCGTCGGCGGCCTGGAACCCACGGACATCTGTTGCATTGTCCCGGATGGGACTTTCACTGAAACACCCGGCGATCATCGCCATCATCGTGGCCGTCGTATCGATTGCGGTATTGGCGGGGTCCATCGTGTGGACTCCCGAAAGAAAATCAGCGCCTCCCGGCACCACGTTCAATACTGCCAGGAGCGCGGGCGCCACCGTGACGCCCACCGAGCCGCCCTCGCGGATTCAGGTGCCGACGACCGTTCGGCCCGGCGGCGATCAACGATAGCGGAAGCCCGCCGCCAGCTACGGCACCGTCATCCTGAGGCGCTCGCCCTCTTGGCCGAGCCTCGAAGGATGGCCGCGCGGTCGTGGCCCATCCTTCGAGACGCGCAAAAGCGCGCTCCTCAGGATGGTGTTACTTGACCAATTCATGACGTCGACACCGTCTCAACGTCGAATAATTTCCGGTGGAAATGGCCGGGCGGGGACGGCCGGCGCAGACCGCTCCGGGCATTTTTCCTAGGGAACGAGCCGTGTGTATTTATACACTCCTCTATTGACCTTCCGTCAACGAGTGTGTATTAATACATCATGAAATCGCAGGACGTAATAAAAGCCCTGAGATCAGAGGGTTGGGACCAGGTTGCCCAGAAGGGCAGTCACGTTCAGTTCAAGCATCCTGTCAAGAAAGGCCGCGTTACCGTCCCGCATCCTCAGAGGGATGTCCCGATTGGCACGCTCCGAAGCATTGAAAGGCAGGCGTCCCTGAAGTTGAAATGACGACTGAAACTCGAACAGGAAATGGAGCCGCTACGGCTTCTCTCTACGGGAGAATCGCAATGCGACAATACATCGCCCTCATTCACAAGGACGCCGACAGCGACTACGGCGTTTCATTTCCCGATCTTCCGGGCGTTATCAGCGCGGGCAGCACATTGGACGAAGCGCGAGATATGGCAGCGGAAGCCTTGGCTTTACATCTTGAAGGTCTCACGGAAGATGGCGAAGCCGTTCCAGAACCCTCTTCGCTCGAAGAGGTTATGGCAGTCGAAGAAAACAGGGACGGCGTCGCTGTTCTAGTTGACGCTCCAGCCGACGATATCCGCTCCGTTCGCGTCAACGTAACCATCCCGCAGAACGTGCTGGATCAAATTGATCGTTACGCCGAGCGAGAGGGTTACAGCCGTTCGGGTCTATTGGTCAGGGCAGCCAAGAAAATATACGCCGACGCAGCGCAGCCGGCGGTTCTCAAATTTGCAGATCAAACTGTTCGCTGTCTGACTCTGCAGGAGGCCGTTATCGCCAGAAATTCTCTTGTCCCGGATTGGAAAGCCATCGCGACGATCGCCGTCCCGGGACGCACCTATCAGCCCGAAGAAATCGATAACCTGCATCATGCGAAGGTTGCCTAACGGGTCCGCGGTCGTCGATATGCCTCCAGCGATGACGCGTCCGGCCCTATCTCTCTGGCTGGTCAGCTTGCAGCGAAGCCTCACGGCTTGAAAAACGCGGGATCGTTGAGCGCCTTGATCATGGTGTCGACCATGTCGGCGGCGCCGTGGTCCTCGCGCTCTTCCAGCAGCTCCCACATCTTGCGCAAATTGGCGCGCATCGGCGCCTTCAGCGACGGATCGCGCTCGATCAGGGTGCGCGCGATGCAGAAGGCGATGGCCTCGCAGCCCATCCGGGTCTGCTCAACGGTGGGCTTGCTCATGGCCGGCTCCTTCGATGGATCGCGATGTCGATGTTGCGGCCGCTGTTAGATCAAATCGCCGGCCGGGGATAGCCGAGGCGCGCGGGCTGCGGCGGCGCCAGGTTCACTTTCCGGCCAGGTTTCGTTGCAACGGTGCAACATCCCTCAGGAATATCTTCACCGCGGCCGCGACGCGGCCGGTTCGCTCTGGAATAGTCCGCGCGGTCGTGAACAATCCCGCCGGGGGCAATGCCCGATTTTCGGGCGATTGGCCGGGGCGGCGCCGCCGCGGTCGATCCGCATAGAACTTTGCCGGGGGCGAATTGTTCAATTCATCGATTTCCGGCAGCGATGCCGCGGGCACCCTGCGCGGCCGCGCCGCCTGGGCGCATGACCGCCGAAATGAAATGGCTCAACGGTTTTGCCCTCGCCGGCACCTTCGAGGGCGAATTCTCCAGCTGACGGCGCTGCATCGCGCCCGGGACACGCGCTAGTGCCGCCGCGCCACCGCGATGCCGAACAGGAACGCCACGAACAGGCTGGCCAGCGGCGCCTCGCGGGTGATGGCGCTGATGGTGGAGAGCGGCTTGCCGGGTTCGCGCGCGGTGGCGATCGCCTCGCTCAAGCGCCCGACCGCGACCTGCAGCGCCTCGGTCACCTCGGTGACGGTGCGCGACACGTCGGTCGCGGTATCGATCGCGCGCTCGGCAGCGCCAGGCTGCGGGGTCTGTGCGTCCATGGTCGGTCCCTCACGTGTGACTATGCGGATCAATGACGCGGTGGCGCGATGGTTCCGCAGGGCCGCCTTATTCGATGGAAGTGCCGTCTCGGCTATGCCCGCAACCGGGTGTTCATGGCAATCGACGCGCTCGCCATCATCGATCGGCCGTTCGGACAGCGGCAGTTTTGTTCCGTTGGAGCGACGATATGCCATCGCTGCGGCCTGGCGACGCATCGCGTCCCGGACAGACGAACCCGCGGCCCTTCTGCGCGGAACGAGAAAACGGCAGGCTCGCGGAACACATTCGCGGCCAATTCATTTTCCGAACATGGCGGACCGCGCTCTTGCAAATTTCGATCTGGAAAAAGCGATCGCCCTTCGCTGGGCGCTTCGCGATATCATCGCAAAGCGCCTCAAGCTGACGCCGCTCAAACAGGACGATCTTCAGACCCTGCTGGAGCTGGGCTTTGTGGAGATGCGGGACGGCTCCCCGGTCGTGACAGAGCGCGGAATGGCCGCACTGGATTGAACCCGGCCGCGTAAGCAGCCCCCCTACTCCGCCATCTCCGCCGGCACCGTGGCCGGTCCCGCCAGCGGCCTCTCCTCCATCAGCATCATCAGCACCGACGCGCCGGCCATCAGCGCCGCCGCGGCCGCGAACACGTAGCGGAACGCGGCGACCATGCCGGCGGCCGCAATCGAATTCACCGCGCCGCGGTGTTCGCCGCCGAGCGAGATGTCGGCGCCGAGCGCCATCAACAGCACCGCGGTGAACGCCGCCACCGTGAACGACGCCGCCAGCGCGCGGAAAAAGTTCAGCGCGCCGGTGACGGTGCCGACCTGCGAACGCCTGACCGCGTTCTGGATCGAGACCACGGTGATCGGAAAGGTGGTGCCGAGCCCGAGCGCGAACAGCGACAGTGCCAGCAAGAGCGCCCATAGCGGCAGCGGCGTCGCCAGCGCCAGCACGCCGGCGACGCCCGCGGAAAACGCGGTGCCCGCGATCGCCACGCGCTTGTAGTGCTTCATCCCGGCCATCGCGCGGCCGGCGATCGCAGCACCTCCGGTGGAGATCGCCGCCAGCGGAATCAGTGCGAGGCCGGATTCGCTGGCGCTGAGATGGTAGACCACCTCGTAATACAGCGGCATGTGCACGGTCAGCCCCAGCATGGCGCCGAGCGCGCAGCCGCCCGCCGCCATCGCATAGGGCACGACGCGGCCGCCCATCAGCGGCAGCGGCAAAAACGGCTCGTCGCTGCGCCGCGCATGCCAGACAAAGCCGAGTGCCAGCATCAGTGCTGCGCCAAGCATCGCCGCGATCGCCGGCGACAGCCACAGATAACGGTTGCCGCCCCAGCTCAGCACCAGCATGAACACGGTCGCCGACGCCATCAGCAGCACGCCGCCGAGCCAGTCGACCTTGCGCTTGCGATGAAAGGTCGGGATCTTGCCCATCTTCGGCAGCAGCAGCGCCAGTGCGGCGATGCCGAGCGGCACGTTGATCCAGAAGATCATCGACCAGTGCAGATGCTCGGCGAATACCCCGCCGATGATCGGCCCGCCGATCCCGGCCGCGGTCCACACGCCGGAGAAATAGGCCTGGTACTGGCCGCGCTCGCGCGGGGTCACGATATCCGAGATCACGGTCTGCACGATCGGGAGAATGCCGCCGCCGCCGAGGCCCTGCAGCCCGCGCGCGACGATCAGCACCGCCATGTTCGGCGCAACCGCGCACAGCACCGAGCCGATAACGAACAGCGACAGCGCGGCGATGATCATGGCGCGGCGGCCATAGATGTCGCTGAGCGTGCCGAACACCGGCGCCACCGCGGTCGAGGCCAAGAGATACGCGGTTATCACCCAGGACAGGTTCGAGACGTCCTGGAACTGACGGCCGATGGTCGGCAATGCGGTGGCGACGATGGTCTGGTCGAGCGCGGCCAGGAACATGGTCAGCATCAGGCTCATCAGGATGGTGCGGACTTCGCTTGGGCTGAGCGGCGCCCGCGGCGCGATCGGCGGCGCATCGCTGATGTCGATGACTTCGGTGGTGATGCGCGCGAGATCGCGCGCGGCCGCTGGCGGCAACGGCTGTCGGTCAGCCGCGTCGCGGCTCTGGGGTTCGAACTTGTTCATGGCGTTGAGGGATCGATGTTTCGCGGCCGGCGCTGCGGATGATGAGTTGGCCGTAATCTAGCCGGTCCAGCGCCGCCGCGGCAGCGGGTTACGCGCATGGGTGCATCCCGCTGAGGCAGCATGGCAATCCGGGAAGCTTGTTCGGCGCGAAGAATTCAACTTATGGAAGTTAATTTGAATTACACAACTCACTTGAAAGCACGGTAATACGAATCGTAAGGGACCTGCCTCACCAGCGCACCGACGTTGGCAAAATCACACCGTTTGGCATTAGGACATGTGCCACGATGATGTGATTGCTGTGAGCGATCGTTACCGAGAACCTTGACGATCGGCTGCCCTAGGAACCGGCTCTATACTTCAATCACCAGCGTGCGCAGCTGCCCGGAAAGAATACGATAGCGCTCCTTGATGCTGGATGCATCATTGGTGCCCTGCTGATTGAGTTTGTCGAACTCTAAAAGGTCGAAAGAAGCCTCTGCATAGTTTTGCACGGCCGCCTCACGATTTTCACGCAGGCGCTCTCTGAAGTTCAAGAGCTTGCGGCGTGTCACTTTATCCAATTGGTCGTTATCTATCGCAGCCCGGAAGACCAAGTAATAAACCACGAGAATGCCCTGAGCCTGCAAAAGCTCATCGCTTTCGACGAACTCGGCATCCATTGCATCGAGAACTTCGGTTACAGACTTCTCCAGATTTGCAACATGCTTCTTGTTCGTTGAATGATATCTTTTCGCCAACGCGTCGAGATAAACCTTCTTTGTATCGACGATGTGCCCTTCTTCTGATTGCAGCCCTTCTTGGATCAACAAGAACCGGGCTGCGGACTCCTTGTGCTGGTAACGGTTGTTGCGAAATCTGACCTTCGTTGCGAAGAAAGGATGTAGCGATAGGTCGGTAATCGCCTTCACCAGGTAACCGCCTATGGCGTTACGCTTTTCCGCGGCGTTCAGCGGAACGGCTTCGTTCAGACGCGAAAACATATCCTCGATCAGGTCCAGGTCGTCCCCCTCGATGCTAACCGTTACGACCGGCAAGACAAACGAGTCGAACTTTACCCTGATTTTGGGATGGTGCTTTGCGATGTCGTCGTAGCTCAAGCCCGACAAGTCGATTTTATCGTCCCGCTGATATTCGAACTCGTCGGAAAGAACGAACTTTCCATCCATAAAATCCCAGATAGTTTCGAGGCGTTGGCGCCCATCGATAACCGCATATTTGAAGCCCGTCTTCGACTGGGTCCTATTGCTCAGGGTGTGGAAATAGATTTTTGGGATGTCGTAGTCGTTGAGTATCGAATTGATCAGAAGGCGTCGTTTTTCCGTCGTCCAAACACCCCCAGCGCGTTGGTAATCCGGGCTCAAGTTTATTGTGTCGCGCTCCGAATAAAGGAACATGATGGTGCTGTTTTTAAGAACCGAGGTTTCAACGTAGCTCATCTCATCATCTCCTTGAGGATGACACCTACGCTCGTCAATTCGGGAAACAGGCTAAACTGAGTAAGACCGAGCAACTTCAGTTCCTTATGGAGATCTTCGCGACTTGCGTGCGGGATATTATATTTGATTACATGCGATTGATCGCCGACGTCTTCGATAGCGATTTTCTGGGTATGGTGCACGGTGAAGGTGCCGAGTTGGGCCTGGATTCTGGCGTTGTTGCGGGTTGCAATCGTTGCCAGGGGCAGCAAAGGAACGCGAGATGCCCTCAAGCTTTCGGCAGCGTATGGCTTGAGTTCCTCGTCCTCGAACGACGGAATATACTGCGGCTCGGCCGGGTCTGACAGGTTCGAGTTTTTATTCAGTGCCACAGGCTTGAGGCACCAGACGGCCGCGTCCGTATCCGGATGCCGGATATAGGCATCGACAGCGAAGAACATCGCAACGAGGGGACTCTCGCTCCAGTCCAGAAGTCGAGTCGGAACTCCGTAGTGCTGCATGAGGAATGTCCAATCGAATGAGGTCGTCGGCAGGCGTTCGGTCAGCATGGCGGCGCTTTGCTTGAACCGCGCCAGCGACGATCCCTCCGACAAGCCTAAACCGGAGGTGGGTCGCAAAATACCGGGTAATAAGGTCCAGCTCGCGTCAGAATGCCCTCGATACCAGGTAGCTTTACCGTCCTGATCCGCCCTCAAGGCGTCGAGAAAACCAGCTATACTCTTCACCTCACGCTCGATCACACCCGCCCCCCGAAGAAACTAGCCTTTTTCCGCGCATTCATCGCGGCCGAGGCTATCAGGGTTTCGGAAGCAGCAAAAGTGGCTGATACCTTTACAAAAACAGCCCGCCAAGCTAGCGCTTCGCAGGTATGGGCTATCGGCGTAGTGCCGTGAATAGGTTGAGCACTCATCATCGGCCCGCGCCGGCACCGATGGGTTTCGCTGCACTCACCAGCCTAGGCGCTAGTCCAAAACGCTCGGCGCAAGTAATATTCCGGGTTGTCAACGGTCACAAGCTGTGCAGTATCCGTTCTGCGGCTTTGAAATGGGGGATGGCCGTGACGCCTGGTCAAACAAGAATACGAGAGCAATGGCTGCGCGAGGAAATTCGTGCCTCTCGCAAGCTGCATGTCACGCAGCTGCAATGGGGCATAACCGTACTAGTAGCTGCGGAACTGAATCTGTACTACATCCGACGGGACGCTAAGCTTCACTTAGTTGCACAAAAGGTTCTGGAAGACTCGGAAATCCTACCATTCCCGCGGTGGTTAATAGGAACGGTATTCCTTTTCATTACGGCTATTGTTTTCTCGGCTTTGGCCCGTCGCCTGGGGCGACATCACATAGCATATCGTAAGCAGCTGATTGCGCTGAAAGGTGGATACTCACACATTGTTGAGAGCGTTCCTGCTGGAAATAGTTTTTGGCTCAACTGGGGCTGGTCGCTATTGTTTTGTTCGATTCCGTTGCTCGACATCGTGACGTGGTGCGCCTTTTATGCTGGCGAGCGACTGAAAATAACACTGTTCTTTTGGTGAGTTCCGCGCGACAGCACCTAAACCGCAGCGAAGTGCGGGTTCTCTCTTCATATTGCGGACCTCATCGCTGCGCTCACGCCAAGCGGCTTGAACCGATCACCGTCGCACGACCGCCGTCGCAGCTCTCCCGCTCATCCCCCCGTCGCAAAACCGGGATAAAGCGTCATTCCGCCGTCAACGAACAACGTCGTTCCGGTGACGTAATCGGCGGCATCGGATACCAGCCAGATCACCGCCTGCGCGATGTCCTCGGGTTCGCCGATCCGCTTGTAAGGGACCAGCGTCATCAGATTGCGATAGGCATCCGGTGTTTCCCACGCCATCCGGTTGATCGGGGTCCGTATCGCTCCGGGAGCGACTGCGTTGGCGCGGATCGCGAAAGGCGCCGCCTCCTGCGCGATACTTCGCATCAGCTGCATGACACCTCCCTTCGAGGCCGCGTAATTGGCGTGGCCGGCCCAAGGTATCTCCTGGTGGACCGAACTCATGAAGATGAGTTTGCCAGCCGCGGCGGAGACGGCGCTTTCGACGCCCCGCTTCCTGAATTCGCGAACGGCTTCCCGTGCGCAGAGGAATTGCCCGGTCAGATTGACGCCGATCACCTTGTTCCATTGATCCAGAGTCATCTCCTGCAAGGCTGCGTCGCGCTGCAAGCCGGCGTTGTTCACGGCAATATGCAGGGTGCCGAAATGATCGATGGCGCGCGCGAACATCGACTTCACTTCATCCTCGTTGCTGACATCCGCCTTGATGGCAATTGCGCGGCGTCCGGCAGCTTCGATCCGATGCGCGACCTCCTCGGCGGATGTCGGATCGACGACATAATTGACGGCGACATCTGCTCCCGCAGCGGCCAATCCCAGCGCGACCGCCTTGCCGATCCCCGAGTTGGCTCCTGTCACCAGCGCAGGCTGGCCCTCCAGCACAATGGGATAAGCGGGCGCCGGACGCTTGCGACTACCGGACGGGGTGGCAGCCACGGCATCCGCAGGGCTTTCATTATTCATCGCTCGCTCCCGGGTTCGTTCTTGCCTCGGCTCCCACGCTTGCGACCGCCTTTTTGCCGCCGCGCTGCTCGGAAGGTTTGTCCATGTGGGTCAGGTTATGTGCGCTGTTCACCAGGGCGATATGCGAAAAGGCTTGCGGAAAGTTTCCGACCAGGCGACGGCGTGAGGGGTCGTATTCTTCTGCAAGCAAGCCCACGTCATTGCGAAGATCGAGGAGCCTGTTGAACAGCCGTTGCGCATCGGCGTCTCGCCCGATCAGGTGATAGGCGTCGGCCAGCCAAAAACTGCAGGCCAGAAACAGGCCTTCCCCCGGCGGAAGGCCGTCATCCGTGGCACCGGTGTCGTAGCGCCGGACCAGCCCGTCGACCACTAACTCGCGTTCGATTGCAGAAACCGTCGAAGCCACGCGCGGGTCCTGTGGCGGAAGAAATCCGACCGCGGGGATGAGCAGCAAGCTCGCATCGAGCTGCGGTTCTCCGTATACCTGCACGAAGGTTTCACGTTTCGCATCGTAACCGTGACGACAGACGTCATCATGGATCGCGGCCCGAACGCTCGTCCACGTGTCGACCGGTCCTTTCATGCCGAACTCGGTCGCGCTCTTGATAGCGCGGTCGAATGCAACCCAAGCCATGATTTTTGAATAGGTGAACTGCCGCGGACCTCCGCGGACCTCCCAGATGCCTTCATCCGGCTTTGTCCATATCGAGGCCAGATGGTGGAGCAATGCGCACTGGATCGCCCATGCCCGCCTGTTCTCGCCGAGCCCGCCGCGGCGCGATTGATAGAGCGCATCCATCAGTTCGCCGTGCACATCAAGCTGCAGCTGGGTGTGCGCGGCATTTCCGATCCGAACGGGTTTTGATCCTTCATATCCTGCGAGCCACGGCACCTCCCATTCGGTCAGGCGTCGTTCGCCGTCGACTGCGTACATAATCTGGAGTTGCGCCGGGCTACCTGCGACCGCCCGCACCAGCCAATCCCGCCACGCCCGGGCTTCGTCGTGATAACCTGCGTTCATCAGGGCCAGCAGCGTTAGCGTGGCGTCGCGTATCCAGCAAAAGCGATAGTCCCAGTTTCGCGGACCGCCGATCTGCTCCGGAACAGATGTCGTCGCGGCCGCCACAATGCCGCCGGTTGGCCTGAAGGTGAGCGCCTTGAGAGTGATAAGCGAGCGCAGAACCGCCTCTGAATACTGGCCAGCCTGCTTGCAGCGGGCCGACCAGGCCTGCCAGAACCGTTCGGTTTCCGTGACGAGAGAGGCTGCATCTGCATGATCGGCGGGCGGCAGATGTGAAGGTTGATAGGACAGCACAAAGGATACGCACTGCCCGGCCCTCACGGAAAACGATCCCGTCGTTTTCATCGCTTCGCCCCGCACCGGCGCCTCGGTTCGCAGCAACAGCATGTGAGCTCCGGCCACCAGGCTCACCGAACCATCCGCGAGATGACTGACCCATGGTACGGTGACGCCATAGTTGAAGCGCACCAGAAGCTCGACGCGCATTTCGACTTCGCCTTCGATGCCCTCGACGATCCGGATAATCCTGGAGCCGTCGGTTTTCGGTGGCATGAAATCGATGACGCGAACCCGTCCTCCATCCGTCGTGAAATTGGTCTCCAGGATCAGTGTTCCCGGTCGGTATCGGCGATCAGCCGAACGGGCGCTGCTTGGCGCCAGCAGCCAGCGGCCGTTGGCGTCGTTGCCGAGAAGCCTGGCGAAACAGCTGTCAGAATCGAACCGCGGCAGACACAGCCAGTCAATCGACCCATCACGCCCGACCAATGCAGCAGTCTCGCAGTCGCCGATGAGTGCGTATTCTTCGATCCGAGCCATACAGTGTACCCACCTTATCAAGTGGATTGCCTGTAGCTGGTTCCGGACTGAATCCCCGTTGCGAATTCGACCTTCGGTTATACGGGATCGATGTTGACGCGGCGGGCGCGCGGAATGTCTGGGTCAGGTGCAATGTAGCCGCTGAATCACGACTGTGGCAGCGGGTTACGCGGGTGGGTGCGTCCCCCGAGCGCCGCATCGCAATCGCGTGAAACAGTCTTTTCTCGTCATGGCCGGACATGACGAACTTTACTGTTGCGGCGTTTTCTTCGGCCGCGCGCATAGGCGCCTTCGCCAAGACGGTGCTGGACGGCGGAACCGAGTCATAGCAGGATATTCCCACAACTTCCGGGAACATTACGTTGTCCGCACCCGCCGATATCGAACGCCGCCTGGCAGCGATTTTTGCGGCCGATCTGGAGGGTTACAGCCGACTGATGGGCGCCGATGAGGTGGCCACATTGCGCGGGCTGACCGAGCGCCGCGATATTCTCGACAAGCTTATCGCCTCCCATCGTGGACGGATTGCCAACACCGCAGGCGACAGCGTGCTCGCGGAGTTTTCCAGTATTGTCGACGCCGTTCAATGCGCCGTCACGGCGCAGGCTGCCTTGGGCGAGGCCAACAGGCTGGCCTCCCCGGACCGGCAGATGAACTTCCGGATGGGTTTGCATGTCGGCAACGTCATGATCAAGGGCGGCGACCTGTTCGGGGACGGGGTCAATATCGCGGCCCGGCTGCAGACGCTGGCGTCGCCCGGCAGTGTTTACATTTCGGGCGCCGCCTATGATCAGGTTCGCAGGATCCTTCCATTAAAATTCGCGGACCTTGGGACGATGCGGGCGAAGAACATTGAAGAGCCGATACGCGTTTTCGAGGTGACCGCGACGAGCGAGATCACCGCACTGCATATTCCGTTTAAACGACGGCCGCGAACGACATACCTGCTGGCCGTCTTTGCTATCCTTTCGCTCGCTGCTGCGGTAGTCTGGACCATCGCGATCAGGGAGCGGCACGCAACAGAGCCGCCGCGGCTTTCGCTGGTGGTGCTTCCGTTTGCCAACCTGAATGCCGATCCGGCCCAGGACTATCTCGGCGACATCATCACCAATGAGTTGACGGCCGCGTTGTCGCGGCTGAGAGGAGCGACCGTCATCGCCGCCAGCAGCGCACGAACGCTCAAAGGTCGTCCCGTTGACATGAAGCAGTTGGGCGCCGACCTCGGGGTGCGATACGCGGTAGAGGGCGGCGTGTTGCGCAGCGAGGGGTCGGTTCGGATCAACGCGAAGCTGGTCGATACGCAGACCGCAGAAACCCTGTGGTCGGACCGCTTCGACGTAAATCGGGCTGACATTTTGCGGATCCAGGACGAGATCGTCACGCGGCTGGCGAGTGCGCTTCACGGCGAACTGATCCAGGCAGGGACGCGACGTTCGACAACCGCCGGTGCATCGAACCTCGACGCCGAGGATTTGGCGATGCGGTGCGAGGCTGCCTCATATCGTCTCGGCGGCGAGGCAGAGACACCGCACTATGAGCTGTGCGAACGGGCGCTGAGCATCGACCCGCGCAACGTTCGCGCGCTGGTCCAGCTCGCATCCTACCGCGCCGAGCGCGTGTCACGGGTGCAAAGTCCCGACCCCGCGGCTGATGTGAAGCAGGCGGACGCGCTGGTCACCCGCGCACTCGAGATCGACCCCGGCTACTACATGGCGCATTGCGTGAAAGCCACGGTACTGGAAGGCCAGCACCGGGTGCTGGACGGTATCGCCGCCGCCGAGCGCTGCCTGGCGCTGAATCCCACTTATGTTCGCGCATACCAGACCTTGGGTCTTCTCTATTTCTTTCTCGCCCAACCCGACAAGATGCTCGAATATGCCGACCGCGGAATTCGTTTGAGCCCGCGCGACCCGCAGACATCGATCTTCCTGCTGATCAAAGGTTCGGCCTATTTCATGATGAAACAGGACGATGAGGCACTCGTCTGGCTGCGCCGCGCGGCAGCCGCATCGCCGCAAACACCGCCGATTCTTGCCGAGCTGGCTTCGGAACTCGCTCTGACAGGCCGCGATACGGAAGCACGCGCCGTGCTGGCTCAGTACCTGGCGCTCGACAACACGCGCACGCGGACGATCGCGCAGTGGGACTACATCCCGGACGACAACGCCGCGTTCCTTGAATTTCATTTGCGGTTCAAGAGCGGACTACGCAAGGCCGGAATGCCTGAACGATGAAAGTCACGCCAGGCCAACGCGTCGGTCGCCACTGGTACCAACGTCGCGGCAAGAATTTTCTCGCCCGCGGGGCCGATCGGTCAAGCGATCCAGGTCAACACCCTGACCGGCGGGCAACGATTTAGCTTAAGCGCCGCCGCGACCTCCGGCCCCGCGGGCGAGACTGCCTTCCTGGCTTGGGCGGACGACAGCAACGCCGGCCCCGACAAGTCGGGCCGCGCGGTCGAAGACCGGCCGCTACAGATACCGGCCGGAGGGTTTTAGAGCGTTGACTCATTGCACGCAGCCAAATTTGGATTGATGCGAGTATGACGAACGCCAGATAGTTGGCCGCGGCTCTATCGTATCGCAAACGACCATGGTTCCAAGGATGGAACGGCTGCGCACACAGCTTCGTGAACCTTGAACAGTCCAAATCCGTATCGCCCCCAAGCCCTTCGCATTGCGTGTGCGCTGCACTCCAATTAAAAGCCCGTTGCGGGGAAATGCAGACTCCCCATTAGACGGGTCTCCGTCCAAGCTCTGCGCAATGCTCGATTAGTCGAGGAGATTGCGCATGGACGATCAAAGACCATTTCCCCTAGGCGAACAGATCGGCTCCGATCCGGTGCCGACAGCGGCGGACCTTCAACATTCCGCCGAACTCGACGAGTTGCTCGCCGTTCCCGGCCAGCCCGTTGAACGACTTCCCAGCGCCCTTCAACGTGAAAGCTCACAGATGGTCTATTGCGGTACGGATCGACAGGTCACCGAAGGCTTCGCCATTGCGTTGCGCATCGTGGGAGTCGACGCGACTTTTCCGTCTGCCGGCACTGCGCTGGCTTACGAGCAACCCTGACGGGGAGGACAAATAAATGCGTAGGTTCCTTTGGATCGCGGTTTCGGTTTTCGCAGTTTCATTTGCCGTCGGCGCGCACGCGCAAAGAGTTGACTGGCAGGTTTTCTCAGAGCCGTTCGTCACCTCCGCACATGCGCAGGCCATCGACTGGCAAAAAGTGGACGACGCGTTCGGCAGAAAACCCGTCGTGTCGGAGGATGTGCACCGCTATGGCTTCCCGCGTACCGATCTGACCGTGACGCTCGACGGCGTCACCATCAAACCGGCGCTCGCCCTTGGCGGCTGGATCGCATTCAAGCCGGCGCATGGCGGAGCCATGGTCATGGGTGACCTCGTGCTATTGGAGACCGAGATCAATCCCGTGATGCTCAAGCTCATCGAGGGCGGCCTTGAGATCACCGCCGTGCACAATCACCTGCTGCGCGCCAGCCCCGCGACGTTCTACATGCATGTCGGCGGCCACGGCGATCCGGCCAGGATGGCGGCCGTCATCCGCGATGCGCTCGGTGCAAGCAAAACGCCGCTTGCGACGCCGGCGGCTGCGGGCCCGCCACCGGCAATCGACCTCGATACGACGCAGCTTGAACAAATCATTGGCGCCAAAGGGCAGGCGAACGGCGGCGTCTATCAGTTCAACGTGCCGCGCCGCGAGCCGATCAAGGAAAATGACGTGGTGATGGCGCCGGTCGGACCGATGGGCGTGGCCATCGCCATCAACTTCCAGCCGACCGGCGGCGGCAAGGCCGCGATCACCGGCGATTTCGTTCTCACCGACGACGAAGTAAATCCCGTGATCAAGGCGTTGCGGGCTAATGGCATCGAGGTGACCGCGCTTCACAGCCACATGCTGGATGAGCAGCCGCGGCTGTTCTTCATGCATTTCTGGGCCGTCGACGACGCCTTGAAACTTGCGCGCGGGCTGCGTGCCGCGCTCGACAAGACGGCAAGTGTGAGGATCTCCGGTTAGGGCGTGAACCCCTAAATTCAGTGCGGTCGGCGGACGTGCGCTGCTAGGGGTCTTGCGGGAACGCTCGTGCCGGACTAGTTTGACTTTTCAGGGGAAATGCAGACTCCCCATCAGACGGCCTAACCCGTCCAAGCTCTGCGCAACACTCGATGTTCGAGGAGATTGCGCGTGGACGAAACCAGGGCCGTTTTTTGTTTTCCCCGTTCACCGATTGTTTTTTGCTCAACCGACGGCGCCGTGAGGCCGTCATGCCGCTGAAAACGATCGGAACCATTGCTATACCGGACGCTGCGGGCAGCGCCTTCGATCACGGCGCGTTCGATGCAAGGAGCCGACGCGTCTTCATTGCGCACACCGCGCGCGATCGCGTCGAGGTCATCGACCATAACAGCGGCAAACACATCGCGACATTGCCGGGATTTCCCGGCGCGGCGGGTGCCGTCGCCGACGACGGGCAGGTTCTGGTAACCAACCGCGGCAGCGCTAGCGCCGCGCTTCTCGATGCCAATACGCTTGAAACCCGCGCCTTGTTCAAGACGGGAGGGCGGCCAAATGGTGCTGCGATCGTCGCCCGATCCGGCCTCGCTATCGCCGCCTGCATTGGCGAGGCAGGAGAAACGCCGACGCTTCAGCGCTTCGAATTAAGCAGTCAAAAGCATGTGTCGATCGACCTGCCGGGGCGGCCACGCTGGTGCGTCACCGATGCGGCCGCCGAACGGGTGTTTCTCTGCATCCGCGAGCCCTCCATGGTGCTGGTGGCGCGCTTGCCCGACCTCGGCGCGGTGACGCATTGGAAAATCCCGTCGTCAGGCGCCCACGGTCTCGACATCGATCACTCCAATAGCCGGCTCTATGTCGCGTGCGATGATTCAACTCTGGTCGAGATGAGCAGCATCTCGGGCGAAGTCATGAACGTGTGGCCGATCGCAGGCTCACCCGATGTCACGTTTTTCAACCCCGCAACCGGTCTGGTTCATGTCGCAATCGGCGAGCCCGGGCTGATCGAGACCGTCGATCCTCGCACCGGCCACGGTATGCAGACCATGACCGGCGCCGACGCTCATACGACGGTGCTGGTGCCACCGGACCGGCTCTACGTGATTTCACCCGCGCATGGCGGAATTCTCGTCCTTTCGGACACCTGATGTCCGCCGACGCAACAATCACACAGGAGGTCAAGCATGAAATGGATCACCCGCGAAAAGGTCAAGGTAGATCGCGTCGCCTGCCCATGGCTGATCGAGAAGTTCGTCGATAGGGACGCCGAGTTTGTGTTTGTGCCTGCGGATAAAGTGATGACGGAGGCGAAGCGTCTCGACGCCATTCCCTACGACGTCAAAGATGTTGAGCTTGGCCATCACGGCAAGGAATGCTCGTTCGAAGCCATCCTGAAAAAGTACAAGCTGACCGGCGATCCGGCGCTGGTGTTGCTTGGGCGGATCGTCAACGGCGCCGACACCGACAACACCTTGTACCGTCAACCGGAGGGACCGGGCCTCGAAGCTGTCGCCGAAGGCTTCCGGCATCTCGGATTCAAGGACGACCACGCACAAAATGCTGCGGAATGGATCGTCTATGACGCGCTCTATGCGTATTGCCGCGAGATGGTAAAGCGCGGCAAGCCGCACGGCGACTTCATGAGTTGATGCGCGCTTACTGTCGCTTGAGTACCAAAGCTGGGTATGATACAGAAATCACTCGGGCCATTGACAACCGCCCGATGAGCTCCCGCAGCCAAGCGTTGTTTCGCTCCATTACGGAGAAGAAACATGTCTTGCGGCAGCACTACCTGCAATTCAGCCACTACTCTCGACGCAACTTCACCCTCATTTCCAGACCTTGGATGGTCGTGGAAAATCCCGCTGGCGTGGCTGACCGGAATAGCCCTGTGGTTGGAACGACGGTACGAGTACAGGCAACTTCTCGAACTCGATGACCGGTTGCTCGCCGACATTGGCCTATCGAAGACGGATGTTGAAGAAGTGCGCAGGTCTCCCTTGTATCTTTCCTTGTATCTAAAGGCGTGGCGCGGCAGCCGCTGACATTCCAATGTCCGCATTGGTCAACACCTCAACGGGCGGCCAACACTTCGGCCTGAGTGCCGCCGCCACCGCGGGCCCCGGCGGCGAGACTGCCTTCTTCGCGTGGGCGGACGACAGCAACGTCGGCGCCGACAAGTCGGGGCGTGCGATCGAAGGACGGGCGTTGCCGATAATCGCCGCAGGGTTCTAGAGCGTGATGCGTAACCATGCGGCCCGCGCGCCGCGTCTTGTCACAACGCCGGTTGCACCGGACGATAGAACTGGCCGCCGTCCCGGCGCGGAATGCCGGGTTGGGGATTCGGATTGCGCGGGAAAGAGAAGAAGCCATCGTTGCCCCAGAAGCCGGGGCTCGCAACCTCGACATTGACCGTAGGCGTGCGCGTGATGAAGCCGCCCTGGGGCTGGTTGTTCAGCACCGCGACGAACTCGGTGCGATAGTTGGTCTCGCGGCTCAGCGGCTCGTCCGAGACGACGATCGAGGATCGCGGCAATGCGGTCGGCGCGATGCGATCGAGCACATCCAGGGGAAAGGTGATACGGTCGAGCGCGTCCCTGGCGTTGTCGCCGTTGTCGATCGTGACCACGGTCCAGCGCAGGCCCGCATCGTTGCGCGCCATCGCGGTGAACACGTGGGTGCCGATCGGCTTGTCGGGATCGCGGATCGTGACCGGAACCTCGAGGGTCGCGAACACCTCGCCGCCCCCGTCCGGCGCCGGCTTGTGCGTGTTGCGCCGCACGTAAAGCTTCTGCGTCGCGCGGCTGATGAAGATCGACGCCGGCTCGAGCGCGAGCTTCGCCTCGCTCGCCGCCTTGGCGGTATCGATCTTCCTCGTCTGGGCCGTTTTGACGGCTTCCTTTGCGGCGGCGGCCGCGTCCAGCTTCGACTTCGCGTCGGCCCTGGCGGAGTCGAGTTGCGTTCCCGCCTCCGTAGCCCTGGTGGCGGCCTTCTGCTTCAGCTCTTCGGCCCGCGCCTTCGTCTCGTCGGTTTTGGCGGCGGCGAGCACCTTGTCGGCGTGGGCGAGTTCGGCGTCGGCGCGGGTCTTGAGCCCCTGCAGTTTGCGCAGCGACGCCGTCAGGGCCGCCGTCTCGCGCGGCGCTTTCGCCGCGGCTTTCTTCGCCTCGTCGGCGGCTTTGGCGGCCTCCGCGGCCTCGCGGGCGAGCGTCTCGGCCTTGGCCGGCGCGGCCGCGATGGCCTCCGCCTTCGGCACGAACAGCGCCGGATGGGAGAACTCGACCGGCTCGGCGTTATCAGGCGAGATGATCACGCGCATCCCGATCCAGGTCTTGTCGAACAGCTTCTCGGCAAAGCCGTAGGGCATCCGCACGCAGCCGTGCGAGGCCGCATATCCGGGCAGCGGCCCGCCGTGCAGCGCGACGCCGTTCCAGGTGATGCGCTGCATGTTCGGCATCCAGGCATCGTCATACATGCTGGAGTGATGGTCCTTGTCCTTCTCGAGGACGGCAAAGACGCCGGCCGGCGTCTCGCGTCCGGTGACGCCGGTCGACACCGGCGCGCGCAGGATCCAGCCGTCGGCGTCGTAGAAAGTGACATGCTGGGTCTTGATCGACACGATCGCCATGATCGGCTCGCCGGCATCGCGCGGAGCCACAGCCTCGACGGGGGCCGCGGGGCGCGCCGGCCGCGCCGCGGCATCGGCCGTCAGCGCCGTCAGTGCGGCCATCGCCGCGAGCGTCACGATGCCGGGAGGACGCCTGCGCCGCATCGCCACGGTGGATCGCGCGAACGTCAATCGATTTACCATGCCATGTCCCGGTTGAATGCTCGTCCGCGCTTGCGTCGTTGTGACATTATCCGGGCCGCTTCTTCAAGCGCGCGCGCTTCGGCAGCAGCGACGGCCACTGCACGATGTGGTCTTCCAGATCGACGTCGGGGATGTCGTTCTCGGTGCCCCGCACCCTGCCGCGCACGGACACGCCGGCCTCGTGCACCGTGTTGGGATCGCCGGAAACGAGCGGATGCCACCAGTAGAGATCGCGGCCCTCGGCGACGAGGCGATAGCCGCAGCTTGGCGGCAGCCAGTTGATGGTGCGGACATTCTCCGGCGTCAGCCGCACGCAGTCGGGAACCTGGGCAGAACGATTCGGATAATCCTTGCAGGCGCACAGCCCGGCATCGAGCAGCCGGCAGGACACATGGGTGAAAAAAATCTTGCCGGTGTCCTCATCCTCCAACTTTTCCAGGCAGCACCGCGCACAGCCGTCGCACAACGACTCCCATTCGGCGCCGGACATCTCTTCCAACGTCTTGGTTTTCCAAAAGAATCCCTCTTGAGCCGAGGGCGGCTTGGGACGCGTTGTCATACCAATCGATGTTTCCAGGGCGCGGCAGGTCCGACTTCTATGGGTTGTAAGCGTGGCGATGCAAGGGGTTAGCTCCGATGACGGCCTCCAGAGTCCGGTCCGCGTTAGCCGTGCCGGGCAAAATTGCCAGCGCGGCCATTGGTTTATGCCCCCTGCTCGGCTAGAACGGCGCGACGGCTGCCGCGGTCGCAAAAGCGCCTTGGGTTTGCCGCAACACTTCCGCAAGACGTTCAGCGGCGCCCGGCCTGGGCGCCCGAGCGCTGCACATTGATCAAGGGCCCCGGTGCGCCAGATCGTGCCAACCGAATGGAAGAAAAAAATCCGGCACTGGCTGCTGGATTTCGATGCGCGCATCGACTCGACGCTGTTTTCCTCCGCCGTCGGCGCGCGCGAGCTCTATGAGCGCTTCTCGACCTTCATGGACCGCTTCTATGTCGGGCGCTGGAAGCGCTGGGTCTTCATCGAACCGTTGTCGGAAGCAGCAACGATCGGGCTCGGCGGCCTGATCCTGATGCTGGCGCTGGCGGTGCCGGCGTTCCGCGAGACCGCCGACGACGACTGGCTGAAAAAATCCGATCTCGCGGTGACCTTCCTCGACCGCTACGGCAATCCGATCGGCAGCCGCGGCATCAAGCACAATGATTCGATTCCGCTGGAGGATTTTCCGGACAATCTGATCAAGGCCACGCTCGCCACCGAGGACCGCCGCTTCTACGACCATTTCGGCATCGACATCGCCGGCACCGCCCGCGCATTGGTCACCAACGCGCAGGCCGGCGGCGTACGCCAGGGCGGTTCGTCGATCACCCAGCAGCTCGCAAAAAACCTGTTCCTCAACAACGAGCGCACCATCGAGCGCAAGGTCAAGGAAGCATTTCTCGCGGTGTGGCTGGAGACGCGGCTCACCAAGAACGAGATTTTGAAACTCTATCTCGACCGCGCCTATATGGGCGGCGGCACTTTCGGGGTCGATGGCGCGGCGCATTTCTACTTCAACAAGTCCGCGCGCGACGTCAATCTCGCGGAAGCCGCGATGCTGGCCGGGCTGTTCAAGGCGCCGACCAAATACGCGCCGCACATCAACCTGCCCGCCGCCCGCGCCCGCGCCAATGTGGTGCTGGACAACCTGGTCGACGCCGGCTTCATGACCGAGGGCCAGGTGTTCGGCGCGCGGCGCAATCCGGCCAACGCGGTCGATCGCCGCGACGAAAATTCGCCGAACTATTATCTCGACTGGGCGTTCGACGAAATGCGCAAGCTGGTCGACACCTTTCCGAAATCCTATGTCGAGCGCGTCTTCGTGGTGCGCACCGCGATCGACATGAACGTCCAGCATGCCGCCGAAGACGCCATCGAAAACCAGTTGCGCCAGTTCGGCCGCGACTATCACGCCACGCAAGCTGCAACCGTGGTGGCCGATCTCGACGGCGGCGTGCGCGCCATGGTGGGCGGACGCGACTACGGCGCGAGCCAGTTCAACCGCGCGGTCGACGCCATGCGCCAGCCGGGCTCGTCGTTCAAGCCTTACGTTTACACCACAGCGCTCCTGAACGGCTTCAAACCAACCTCGATCGTGGTCGACGGCCCCGTCTGCATCGGCAACTGGTGCCCGCAGAACTACGGCCACTCCTACTCCGGCTCGGTGACGCTGACCCAGGCGATCACCCGCTCGATCAACGTCGTGCCGGTAAAACTGTCGATCGCTATGGGCGGCAAGGCCGGACCGAAAGCCGGCCGCGCCAAGATCGTGGAAGTGGCGCGCCGCTTCGGCATCAAGGCGCCGCTGCCGGATACGCCGTCGCTGCCGATCGGGTCCGACGAAGTATCCGTGGTCGAACACGCCGTCGCCTATGCGACCTTCCCCAACAAGGGCAAGTCGGTGACGCCGCACGCGGTGCTCGAGGTTCGCACCGGCGCCGGCGATCTGGTCTGGCGTTTCGACCGCGACGGCAAGAAGCCGCAGCAGGCTATCCCCGCCTCCGTCGCGTCAGACATGGCGGGCATGATGAGCCACGTCGTCAGCGAAGGCACCGCGCGGCGTGCGGCGCTGGACGGCATTCCGACCGCGGGCAAGACCGGCACCACCAATGCCTATCGCGATGCCTGGTTCGTCGGTTACACCGGCAACTTCACCTGCGCGGTGTGGTACGGCAACGACGACTACTCGCCGACCAACCGCATGACCGGCGGCTCGCTGCCGGCGCAGACCTGGCACGACATCATGGTTGCGGCGCATCAGGGCGTCGAGGTCAAGGAAATCCCGGGCATCGGCATGGGCACGAAACTGCCGCCGGCGCCAGGCCCGGTCGCGGCCAACGCCGCGCCGAAAATTCTGGAGACCAAACCCGGGCCGCCGCCGATCCTGACCAAGCGCGGCGCCGACATCCTGGTGCGCGTCGAAAAGATGCTCGACGATGCCGCCAAGACCGCGGGCAAGACCTCGTCCGGAGATCCGGTCAAACCGGACAAGCCGGTTTCCTCCGGTTCGCTTGCGTTCCCGGATAGTTTCGCGGCAGCGATACCGGGTGAAGTGGCTTCGCCCCCGCCGCGCAAGAACTAACCCGTGCGGCTCGTCCTCATCACCTTGCTGGCGCTTGTTATCGCCACTGCGGTCGGCCTCGGCGCGACGTGGATGACCGCGACACGCGGCACCGATCTGGGCACGCTGACCATCGGGGCGTGGACCGCGCGGCCGAGAACCGGCACCGCCGAGGTCGATCCCTATTCGCGGGCGTCGATCGCGCGCAGCGGCGAATTGCCGGTCGGCACCGGCGACGGCGTGGCGTTCTCGGCAACGGCAGATGACCGCAAAAAACCGCTGGACGGACGCTGCGACGTGGTGGTGAGCGGCGTCACGCCCGCGGCGCGGTTCTGGACCTTGACGCTGTACGATTCGAAGGGGCACCTCGTCGCCAACTCGCTGCAGCGTTACGGCTTCACCAGCCAGGAAATCATCCGCGGATCGGACGGCGCGTTCGAGGTGCGGATCGCATCGCGGTCGCGTTCGGGAAACTGGTTGCCCACCGGCGGCATCGAGCGTTATGCGCTGATGCTGCGGCTCTACGACACCCCGGTTGGGGTTGCGACGCGGACGCAGCGCGACGCCCCGATGCCTTCAATTGCGACGGTGGGGTGCCCATGATCCGCCTGCTGTTCGCGATCATCGGAGGCGTGCTGCTTGGCGGCGTCGTGCATCTCGTCAGCGTGCTGGCGCTGCCGCGCATCGCAACGCAAGACGCCTATTCGCGGCTGACGCCGCTGACCAAATTGAACACCGTGACCGCGCTGCCGCTGGCGAGTCCCAACGCCGCGCCGATGCCGTTCATGGATCCGGCGTTTGCGGTCGCGATCTGCCGCTACGACCTGTCGGGGGGACCGATCAAGCTCGCGGTCCCCGTCAGTCAGGCCTACACCTCGGTGTCGTTCTACACCCGCAGCAACGTCGCCTATTACGCCATCAACGATCGCTCCGCCGGCCGCCGGGTGATCGAACTCGACCTGATGACGGAAGCGCAGCACGCCGAATTGCCGGAAGACGAGGACGTGACCGCCGCCGACCGGCTGATCATCGATTCCCCGACCGCGACCGGGCTGATCGTGCTGAAAGCGCTGGCGCCCGAGCCCGGCCTGATGCCGCAGGCCCAGGCCACACTGGCGGCATCGAGCTGCAAGGTGCAGACCGAGCAGCCGGTCAAGCAGGCCGAGCAGCCGACGAAGCGTTGAGCTCCGCGGACTCGTCATTGCCGGGTCAAGCCCGCGTATGACGCAGAGTATGTTGCAACGTGAGCGATAGCCTACCCGCGCGTGCTCAGGGCGCGGCCGACCACCGGCTGGGCTGCGACCGGCGGGTTCGCGGTTTGCGCCGCGAGTTCGCCGATCAGGCGGTCGGCATCGGCGGCCATGTTGTCCGGCGTCTGGATCACCAGCCGCTCCAGCGCCCAGCGGTACGATGAAATCCGCTGCTCCAGGCATTGCTGCACCCACTGCACGATCAGCGTGTTCTCCTGCATGCGGGCGATGGCGTCGGCGCGTTCGCGCGGCGCCAGTTCGGAAACGAGGTTGAGGCTGGCGTTACGCTTCTTGTCGAGATCGAGAACCTGCACCGCATTGGCAAAGAACGGCTCGAACCGGGTGAGGTCGTCGCGCACGTCCTCGATCAACTGGTTGTAGCGCGACGAAAACGAGCGATGCGGCTCGTCGATCAGCAGGCGGCCATAGGCGGTGCGATCGAACACCGGGGCCTGCCGCCACGGCGCCGGCAGCGGCTGGTAGTCGCCGAACACGGTCTTCCATGCGGGGCGCGAATGCGGCGGCTCGATCAAGGGATAGGCGAGATCGCGCAGCAGGCGTTCCTTGTCGGTGAGCTGGTATTGCGACGCGCGCAAGCCGACGCTGCCGGTCGCTTCGCGGCCGAGCCAGCGATGCATGTCGTCGCTGCGGGCATTTTCGCGGGTGCGGCCGAAATCGCCGCCGGCGCAGCCGCCGAGCATTGCAGCCGCGGCGAGCAGCGAACCCGCAATCAGAATTGTGGGAGGAAGCCGAAGCCCGATCCGGATCGGGGAAGACGTCTCCGGCATGGAAGCACGTCCGGTGTCAGGAGCGGGCCCGGCGGCGGCGGCGGCGTCCCGGCGCGGTGCCTTCTTCCGGCCCGCGCCCGCCATCGGCGTTGCGCTCGATCCGGACCACGGGAAGGATCAGGATGGTTCCCATGCCTTCGCGCTGGGCGGCACCCACGGTTGAGCCCAGCCGCCGCGAAGCCGCATCCGCTGGAAATTCAATGATGGTGCTCATGTCACTCTCTCCTTGCCGCGTCGCCTCGATTTGGCGGCGGCAGGCCATCATTAAGATCAGGGCATGGTTAACGCGGTCTTAATTTGAAGCGGCGGGATTTGTTGCAGGCAACATTGCGTGACGAAGCCGCAACTTAAAACGCGCGCTGCGGAATTCACAAATCGTTTTCCTTAACGCGATGTTAAAGCGCACTGCCTAGAATCGCGCGAAGGACACCTCAGTCGCGTACTCCTGACATGACCACACCTCCGATGTTTCCGGGCTTTGACGGGTTGATGACGCTCTCCCGCCGCGAGGGCGTCGATATCCGTCCCACCTTGCTGCGGGTGCTGACCGACCTCTACGTCCAGACCAGCGTCCACAGCGACGATGAAGAGCGGCAATTCGTGGAGCTGACCTCGCGCCTGATCGACCAGGTCGACGACGCCACCCGGGCGGCGGTGCGGGCGCGGCTGTCGATCTATCCGGGCACGCCATTGCCGATCATGAAAAAACTGGGGTTGCAGCCGCAGCATCCCGATCAGCACGTCCCGCTCGCCCGCGGCATTCCGCAACCGCCGACCGCGCCGGCACCGGCGAGGCCGCCGACCGAAGCCCAGTTGCGCATGGCCGGTTTGTCGATGCAGCCGAACGATGCGGCGGAGATCAGCGCATTGTTTTTCGCAGCGAATGCCGGCGAGCGCGCGCTGATCCTGCACAATCTCGCGGAGGCGCCGCTGAAACCTTCCGCGCGCATCCCCGCGCCGCGCGCCGCGCGCGCCATCGAAATCCTGGAGATGGCCGCGTTCGCCGCCGACATCGAAAACTTCACCCTCGAGCTCGGCGAGGCGCTGATCCTGCCGTTGCGGATCGCGGCCCAAGTGGTCAATGACGTAAGCGGCGAGCCGCTGGCCTGCGCTGTAAAAGCACTGGGCATGCCGAGTGATGTCTTTCAGCGCGTATTGATGTTCCTCAATCCCGAATTCGGCTCGTCCGTGAACAACGTGTACCGGCTGTCGCGTCTCTATGACCGCCTGAGCGAGCGATCCGCCCTGATCATGCTGGCGGCATGGCGCGGCGCCACCTTGGCGGTCACGCGCGCCAGATATCAGCCGGCGCTCTATGACGACGAACGCCAGCGTGCACGCGCGGCACCCGCGCAGAACCGTCCCGCGGTGCAGCCGGGCGCCGACGCTGTTGCGCGCAACATTTCGCGCGGATCGGGAAGCTAGGCCCGCGCCAGATCGAGAAAATGCCGGCCTGCGCGGTCCTCGATTTCCACGATCCAGACGTCGGGATCGAACCGGACCTCCTTGGCGAGGCGCTCTTCCACCGCCTGCTCCGGTACCGGCTGCGCCGACGACGGCGCAAACACCCGCTCGATCGGCCGGCTGTCGTCATAGGCGGTCTGCGGCGCCGGCGCGTACAGCATCGCGTTGCCGTCGAGCAACGCCAGCTTGACGAACACCGCACCCGCCTCTTCCGCGCCGCGCCGGCGCACCGCGCCAAACACGCCCTGGGTCTGGCAGCGGCGTAAATAAGCCGCCACCCAGATGCTGGATTTCAATCGCATGGCAGAGACGATAGGACGGCAGCGGGCCTGAAGCTAGTCGATCGGCCGGCCGGTCACCGCGCTCAACTCGCGCACCAGCCGGTCGGACATCTGGCCGGTGATCGGCATCTTGCGGTCGCGCTCGAATTTCTGGATCGCGGCCTGGGTGTCCGAGCCGATGGTTCCGGTCGGCTTGAGCTGGCCGTAGCCGTAGTCGGTCAGCGCACGCTGTATCGCCGCCACGCGGCGCGACGCGATGATGAGATCGCCGACGGGATCGCTGCGGGACTGCACCGGGATCGGCGCCTGCGGCCGCGCGATAGCCGCGGATGCCGGCGCGGACGTTGTCTTGGCGACGCTGGTGACCGCATCGACGGGTTTCATTTCGGCGGGACGCACTTCGGCAAGCCTGACATCGGCCGGCTTCAAGGTGGCTTCGGCCGGCCGCGGCCGCGGCAACGGACTGGCAACCGCCGCCGCCGGTGCGCCGGCGCCGAACATCGGCGAGGGATGATGCCCGGCCTGCATGAACATCGCATTGGCAATGATGGCGCTGACGGCGGCAAAGGCCAGCGCGCCCGCGATCAGGTCTTTCGGGCTGTGCAGCAGAATGCGCATCGCGAGATTGCGTTCTTCGTCCGCCTCGATCGCAGCAGCACTTGCGCCACGGCGGCGTCGCGGCATGTCGTCATCCAATGTCATTCGCTTAGGCACGTTTTTTCACCTGATGGGTTTTGTCCTGAGGTCCGGGTCGGACGTTCGGGTTAAGCGTTGCGATATTGCTCGAGGGCTGCTCGGCCGGCGGCGTGAATACGAGCGGCAGTGCGACGGCGACGGTAGTGCCCTCATCAATTCTGCTCTGCACGGTGATCTCGCCGCCGTGCAGACCGACCAGGCTTTTCACGATCGACAGCCCGAGACCGGTGCCCTCGTGCCGCCGCTGATAGGTCTTGCCGGCCTGAAAGAACGGGTCGCCGATCCGCTTCAGATCCTCGGCTGAAATGCCGACGCCGTTATCGGCGACGCGCAATACCAGCCGCGATCCTTCGGCTGCGGCCGACACCGTCACCGTGCCTCCGCGCTCGGTGAATTTTATGGCGTTGGAGACGAGGTTCAGCACGACCTGCTTGAACGCGCGGGGGTCGCCGGTCATGACCGGCAGATCCTCGCTTGCGCGGGTGACGAGATCGATGCCGTTCTCCCTCGCCTTCAAGGCGAGCAGGTTGCAGCAATTGAGCAGCGCTGCGCGCGGCGCAAACGGCTCCGGCGATATTTCGAAATTGCCGGATTCCATCTTCGACATGTCGAGAATGCCGTTCACCACCGAGAGCAGGTGCTGGCCGGAATCGTTGATGAGCTGCGCATATTCCTTGCGCCTGACGGCATCGATCATCAGCACGTCTTCCTGGGCGATCATTTCGGAGAACCCGATGATGGCGTTGAGCGGCGTGCGCAGTTCATGGCTCATGGTGGCGAGGAAACGGCTCTTGGAGGCGTCGGCCTGCTCGGCGGCGGTGCGCGCCAGATCGAGCGCCTGCTCCTGAATTTTTCGGTCGGTGACGTCGCGCATCACCGCGACCACTTCGGATTCCGGTAGCGACGGTTTTTCCGCAGCCCGCTCCAGCGGACGGCAACGCATCTCGACCCAGATGAAGTCGGCAGGACCTCGTCCATGCGGCGCCTCACGCCTGACGCGGAATTCGACGCTGCGCGCGGCGCCGCCGCGGGCCGCTTCGGAAAGTGCGGTGAGATAGGCCGGACGATCGGCGACATGGACGCGGTCGAAAAGGCCATGTCCGAGCAAGCGCGACACCGGCGCTCCCAGCAAGGCTTCCGCCGCCGGCGAAATGAACTGCACCGCGCCGTTGCGGCGATGGCGTGAAATCACGTCGCTCATGTTGCGCGCCAGCAGGCGATAGCGGTCTTCCTCGACATTGAGCAGCGAGACGCCGGTGCGGGCCAGCAACTCCGCGCCGAATGCAAGCGCTGCGGCGTAAAGCGTCGCCGAGGTGATCCCGAACGCGGTGAACACGCCGCGCGCCGCGGCGTTCGCCTCTATCAGCGGGAGCGCATCGAAGTAACCCATGGCGACCAGCGCGACCGCGCATGACAGCGCCAGCGCCGAGGCAAACGCCACGACGCGGCGCGATGCCGACAGCGAGGCCTCGAGCGGGACCGCGACCAGCCACACCGCCGCGAAGGATTCGATGCCGCCGGTGGTCGCCGCCACCATCATCACCAGACCGGCCAGCGCCAGCGACGACAGCACATGCGCGCTCTCGTAGCGTCCGGTGCGCGACAGGAACCAGGACAGCAGGATCGGCGCGATCAGCCAGGCAAACGCCCCGACCTCGAGCGCGGTGGGCGCGCCGCGCATCGCAAGATAGACCGGGAATGCCGCGAATGCCGCGAGGCTTCCGAGCAGCCGCGGCGCCATGAACGCGCGATGGCGTGCGCCGGTCAGCGCATCATAGCGGGCCGACGGATGCAGCAACGCATCGAGGCAATCGCGGATGAGTTTCAAAACGGTCACGGCTCTCGCGCTTCGGCTTGCTCGTCGCAACTGACGCGCCGGAACGCCCCCTTTATCGTTGCCTCAACCTGTCAGAGCGAACTTAAGCGAACGCTAAGGCGCCGGTTCCAGCCCTGAAAAACCACGCCCGCAAGCCCAATTTGCGTCGTTCGAACGCGGCATTCGCCGTGAATGGTGAACGCCAAGTTTCCGAAACGGAATTGCTATGGTTTCGAAATGGTGGATGCGCCGAGCCGAACTCTTACAATTGCAATGGCGGTATCAATCGAAAATTTACGCCGAATCGAATCGTTCGGCTTTTTTACAAATTTTCCGCGATTTAGGCTCAATGCAGACACTTGCGGTTTATCGACGCCTGTTACGAAAGGGGTCGATTGCGAGATCAATCGCAGCGGATGAATACGGACGGGGTCGCGACATGTTTTTCCTGCTTCGCATGGCATTCTGGCTCGGGCTGGTGCTGGTGCTCCTGCCCAGAGAGAAGACGCCCGAATCGGACAAGCTGCCGCAGGTCGGCGCATCGGAAGCGGTGTCGGCCGCGAGTGCGGCAGTTTCCGACATGAGTCAATTCTGCAAGCGTCAGCCGGCGGCATGCGAGGTCGGCGGCCAGGCCGCGACCGTGATCGGCCAGCGCGCCCAGGACGGCGCGCGCAAGCTGTACCAGATCATCACCGACAAGCGGTCGTCGGACCATACCGGCTCGATCGGCGGCATCGAAAGCGCAGACGCCGCCCTTCCCGGCGGCGCGCCGCGCGATACCCTGACGCCTGACGACCTGAAGGCGGAATGGCAACTGCCCGCCCCCGAGGCGATGGCGGCAAATTAGGCTCGCCCCGTCCTTGCCGGGCTTGACCCGGCAATCCATCGCCCTTCACGAGATTGGTACGAAGCACGATGGATGCGCGGGTCAAGCCCGCGCATGACGGGATATTTTCCGGTCTCTACCCGTCGCTTTCGTGCGCCCGCGGTCCTATATATGTCTCACAAGGAGACATGCAGGCCACGATGACGACGATCGACGAAATCAGGGATAATTTTGCGTTGCTGGACGATTGGGACGACCGCTACCGGTATGTCATCGAACTCGGCCGCACCCTCGATCCGATGCCCGAGGCCGAGCATTCCGCCGCCAACAAGGTGCAGGGCTGCGCCAGCCAGGTCTGGCTCGCGCGAAAACTCGCCCGCAACGGCAGCGGCGAGCCGGTGCTGAGCTATCTCGGCGACAGCGACGCGCATATCGTGCGCGGCCTGATCGCGATCCTGCTGACGCTTTATTCCGGCCACACCCCGCAGCAGATCCTGTCCACCGACGCGATCGCGGTGTTCGACGAATTCGGATTCCGCGAGCATCTGACCCCGCAGCGCTCCAACGGCCTGCGCGCCATGGTCGAGCGCATCCGCACCGATGCGCGCGAAACGCTGGCGGCGGCGTCGTGAAGGTTTCCCGCTCCGGCCTATAATGCATCCATACAGCTTGGCTAAACCGGCCGTATCAGTTCGGTCGTGTGGAACGGTTCGAGAGTGTCGATTGCTTCGACGGCTTGCGTTTTCCAGTCCCACTTGAACAGCCGCAGAACCATCCTGTCCGGGGTGAAGTCGACCAGCGTGAAGCCGTGCTGCTCGATCGGTTTCACCTGCTCATCCATATCGAGATGCGCAGGCGGCACGGCGCCGGTTCCGCGCCGTCCCGAAGGCCAGCCATTAGGCCCGGGGCGTGAGCCGATCGGGCCCGACAATACCGTCGTGATCGGGTTGGCCCTGAGGTCGAGCGTACCGCTGCGCAGCATGCGTCCGATGCCGATCGCGTGCAGATCGCCGCTGATCACGAGCGGCGTCCGGCTTTTGTTCGCGGCCATGGCCTCGATCAGGCGGTCGTGCTGTTTAAGCCAACCCGTCTGCCAGTAAGGCTTTGCAATAGCTGTCGTGAGCTTGCCGTCGGGACCAAGCACGTCCGGATACCACTCGCCCCACTTGCCAGCGGTCCACCCCGGCGGATTGGAGGGAACATGGACCAGATGGGTAACGTCGGTTGCCGCAGTGCGCGCCTTGAGCCATTTCTCGACTTCCGGATCGACATAGACTGCGCTCGGTCCCGCCAATGTCAGCGTGCGGCGAACGTCATACAGGAGAATTTCCGCCAGCCGCCCGTAACGAATCGTGCCGAAGCTTTCAGACACATCCCGGTCGCCGGCCGACGACCATGGCAAGCCGAGCGGGCGCGCCATGTCCGGCAGGAATTCCGGATAATACATGCCTTGCGTGGCACGCGCGAGCTGCAGCATGAAGAACGAAGGCGGGAAGGTAACGACGTCGTCGGTGGCCTCGTCATTGTCGAAATAGTCGTGGTCGTCCTGCATGAAAAACACCGGCGTCGAACGGAAGTCGGCGCCGTAGACGGGAACGATCTGCGGTCCGGCGGCGCGTTTCAGCACGGTCTCGTTGTCGCCTCCCAGCACGATCGCCGATCTGTCGAACGAGCCGGCAAGCTTGATCGCCTCGGCGGTCTGGAACAGTCGCCCGCCTACGGGAGCCAAAAGGTCCCAGTACACCTGATCGCCATTGGCAACGACCGCATCGGGTTGAAAGCCGAGGCCGCGCCGCAAAAGTCGATTGCGCACGGCGGTTGGAAGGAATTTATGAACTTCGTGACCGCCGCCGCAGGTGTAGATCAGAAGGCGAAAGCTGTCCGGCCGCTCGTCGGGGCCGGGAAAGGTCGCAAGCTCCCAAGGCTCGCACAAC
This sequence comes from uncultured Alphaproteobacteria bacterium, assembly GCA_963784755.1. Taxonomy (GTDB): domain Bacteria; phylum Pseudomonadota; class Alphaproteobacteria; order Rhizobiales; family Xanthobacteraceae; genus Bradyrhizobium. The sequence goes on from CAWASS010000001.1 coordinate 457,844, forward strand.
GGGCGGCCTTTGGCGCCAGCCAGCGATAGCGTGTATCGATGGCGAGGCTTCAGACCGGTTACGTAAAAGTGCCAGTGTTCGCCGCGCGTATCCCCCATGCGGCCGCGCACCGACGTGCCGCCGACGCTCAGCGTCGGCGCCTCCGTCAACGGCGCGCCGAAGGACGCCTTGATCAGCATTCGCGTGTCGCTGACCGTCGGCAACAGATGGCGCAATCCGCCGGCATCCCACATCGCACTGCCGGGTGCCGGGGCCGAAATCGCCTGCGCAAACAAATCGGCTGGCACGGCGAGCGAAAGCGCGGCCGCGGCAGAACTGCGCAGAAATTTCCGACGGTCGCTTGCGAGCATGAGAGGCCCTCCGTGCGCCGGGTCGCCTGTCAAATACTAGGCATTCTTCACCGCGTATGCCTAGCCTGAAACGCGCATCCGGTTGGACTTGACGGCCTTCGTCGCCACGCTGCTCGCAATGGCGGCCTAGCTTTCAAACGCCGCATCAGCGGCAAGCCAGGTGCGGACCCGCGTGGTTGCATCCCCCCTCGCCTCGTCGCGAAGCCCGTAATGCCGCGCCAGCCGGTCGAGCGCCAGTTGCAGCACGATCTTGGCCGAGCGCGGCGGCCAGCCGCGCTCCTGTTCGACCTGCTCGAGCCCGCGCAGGAAACAGCATACGTCCATCAGCAGCCCGGAAAATTCCGGCCCGCAGGCTTCCATCGCCAGCCGCACCCGCTGCCGCGACGCCACGATCAGGTCGGTCATCTCGCCGACTCCGTTTCCGGCCGTGCGCGCGCGGCCTGCGGTCGGCGCCGACCAGTCGGAGGTGACGCGCGGCGACAAATGTCCGCGGGTGAAATCCGCGCGCAGTTTTTCGCCGGCGATGAACTGGTTCGGGCCGATCATGGTGCGGCCGTCGCGGCCCCTGCGGCGGGCAAGCCATGCCAGCGGGCTTTCGCTGTCGTTCACCATGACGCTGACCGCGCCGGTCTCGGTCATGATCTCGCGCGTGGCGAGCTCCAGATGTTGCGCACGAAATGAATCGATGCCGTCGACCGGCGGATTTTTTTCGTCGCGCGGCGGTGTCTTGTCGCGGATGCGCCGGGCCGCCTTCATCGGCTCAGCTCCTGCGACGCTTGAACCTGCTGAAAAGCATTCCATCCGGTCCGGCAGAACAGATCGAGCGCTTCCAGCCGGCAGTCCAGCCAGATATCGTCGCGGCCATCTTCGACGACGTGGCACGCGTGCAAAACCGTGGAGCGGTCGCGGCCGAACGCCCGGCTTATGGTTTCAAAACTCAGTTCGAAACTGGTGTTGGCAAGATACATCGCGACCTGCCTCGCAAAGGCTGCGCGGCGCGCACCCCGCGTCGGCCCGAGCAGGTCCGTGAGTTCCATTGCAAAATCGCGCGCCACGCAGAACGCGACCCATTGGCAGGTGCGTTCCGGCGTGGCCGGCGTGGCGGGTGAATGGTCGGACGGCGCGGGAAGAATGGAAGTGTGCTGGAGCATCGGCGGGCCTTCAGTTGCAGGAATATATGCCTGCAACTTATCCGACATTCAAGCCCGGGGATAGTAATCCTAAAAAATATTTTGCCGGGTTCCATCGCGGCAAAACCGCCGCAATTTCAAATGCGGCGCCTTACTTCCGCCGCCGGCGCTGCTGTCCCAAGCCCATTTTCTTGGCGAGCTGCGAACGCGCCACCGCGTAATTCGGCGCCACCATCGGATAGTCGGGCGGAAGGCCCCATTTGTCGCGGTACTGCTCCGGCGTCATGTTGTATTGGGTCCGCAGGTGCCGCTTCAGCGATTTGAAGCGCTTGCCGTCCTCGAGGCAAACCAGGTAGTCGGCGGTCATCGATTTCTTGACGGGAACCGCGGGCTTGGAAGGTTCCAGCGGCAGTTCGGTGCGGCCGGTCGAGACCATCAGCAATGCCGCGTGGATCTGGCTGATCAATCCCGGGATTTCGGCGGCCGGCGTCGGATTGTTGCTGACATAGGCCGACACGATATTTGCGGTCAGATCGATGAAGTTCTTGCCTGTAGTGTCGGTCATGACCTGAAATCTTTCGAGAACCTGTCCTTAACCTGCCGAGTATGGGCGGATTGCTGTCGGCGTGACAAGAACAACTCCGGTTCCGCCGCGCTTTATTTTGCGCGGGGCAAGGTTTCCCGAAAAAGTCAGGGCCGCTGATCGAGATGCGAGCGCAGTTCATCGATGGATGCGAATCGCATCATGCCCTCCGGCATTTGCGCCTCGATCGAGCCATCGGAATACAGCGAATAGGCCATTCCATCGACGACGCCGGATTTCAGCACCGTCACCGGCGGCGCATCCTCGCTTCGCGCGGTTGGCGGCTCGGTCCGCACGCTCGGCGCCGGTCGCTCCGGCGTGGCCGCGGCGGCGTTGGGTTCGGCGAATGTCGAAGGCGTGCGATTGCGCCGCAGGGCGTCGGATCGTGCACGTTCCGACTGCGGCCAGGCGTCGTCGAATGTCGCGGGCGCAGCCTCGCTCGGAGCCGGCACCGGCGGCGCGACAACCGGGGCGGCATCGGGATCGGCCGCCGCTGGAGCGGCCGTCCGCGTCAGCGCGCGTTCGCGTTCCTTGCGCGACGACGATGAGAACAACAGATTGCGCCGCGGCTTCGTGGCCGCTGCAGGCTCGGCCGGCGCCGGTTCGGCCGCCGCGTCGCCTCGCAGGCGCCCGCGATCCCGCGCAGCGGCTTCCTCCTGCCAGGGCGCGGGCGATCCCGCCAGAGGCGGAGGCTGGATGGCCGGCTCGACGCCACCGAGGTTTTGCGGTGCGGGCTGGTCGCGGCTGAACGGGAAACCGCTATCCGCCGGCCGGTCGCCGGCCGGTGGCTGCTGCTCTTTGCCGGCGCGCAACGACGCCGGATTGGCAGGGCCGAGCCGCCGCGCAATGTTTTGCAGCTCGCGCACCACCACGGCAAGGCCGAGGACGATCACGCCGGTACAGGCCGCGATCGAACCGGCAAGAATCAGGGTATTGCCGAAACTGAATTCCTTGACTGGAATTCCGAAACCGACCGCCAGGAGGCCCGCCGCGAGAACGGCAATCCCGGCAATCAACAGCATCGTCATCATAGAATCCCCCAGCCGCGATCGAACGAGTCGCGGCAGCCCGATGCAACGATATCGTCATATTGCCGATATCGCCATTGCGATTTCCGGCCCATGGAACAACTGCACTTCAGACTGCGTTCATGTTGCGCGTGGCATAAGCAACCCGCCTACCACGAAGGTCTTTACCCTGGTTGCGAATGCTGCATTGCGTCAGGAAATTTAGCCACAATTGCCAATTACTTGCCGGCGGAACTGCGCTATATGGATGCCGGGGAAACGAGGCTCAAAAGCGCTAAAAGCTGAGCCACAGGGGACACCGGGTTACCGATAGCCATGTCATCCATTACAACCTCGACCATCGAAACGCCTGCCCGGCGCTCGGTGGAACGGACCTGCGACGACCTCGCGATCGTCGTGCTGGCCGCGGTCGGTTTGATCGCGAGCCTTACGTTTCGCGATTACGGGCTCGGCTGGGACGACTACACCCACGCCGAATATGCCGACCTGCTGCTGCGCATGTACGGTTCCGGCTTCAAGGATACCGCCGCGCTGTCGTTCGCCAACCTCTATATGTATGGCGGCGGCTTCGACATGGCCGCGGCATTGCTGCACAAGGTCATTCCGCTTGAACTGTTCGAAACCCGCCGCCTGCTCGGCGCCGTGGTCGGCCTGATCGGGCTGGCGGTGACGTGGCGCTTGGGACGGCGCGTCGGCGGTCCCCTTGCCGGGCTTGCGACCCTGCTGCTGCTGGCGCTGTGCCCGACCTTCTACGGCCACATGTTCATGAATCCGAAGGATGCGCCGTTCGCGGTTGCGATGGTGATCCTGATGCTCGGTCTGGTTCGGCTGGCTGAAGAGTATCCCTCGCCCTCGCCGCGGACCATCCTGATCGTCGGCCTCGGCGCCGGCCTGTCGATCGGCTCGCGCATCCTCGGCGGCCTCGCTTTGATCTATGCGGTGGCCGGTTTCCTGCCCCTGCTGCTCGAGGAAATTCACACCCACAGCGCCCGCGACGCCGCGCACCGCTTCTTTCACGTGGTCTATGTTCTGCTCCCGGGTCTGGTCCTCGGCTACCTCGTGATGGGACTGATCTGGCCGTGGTCGATCATGGAGCCCGGCAATCCCTTCCATGCCCTGACCTATTTCTCGCACTTCTTCGAAAAGCCCTGGAAGGAAATGTTCGACGGCGCGCTGGTGTCGGTGCCGGACATGCCGTGGTCGTATCTGCCGACGCTGTTCGCGCTGCAGTTGCCCGAGGTGCTGCTCGGTCTCGCCATCGCCGGCGTCGTCGGCAGCTTGATGTCGCTGTCGCGCAAGGACGTTCCGGCGCGGCGCAAGACCATCCTGCTGATGCTGACGCTTGCGGCCACGCTGCCGCTCGTCGTCGCGATGGTGAAACGTCCGGCGCTCTACAACGGCATCCGCCATTTCATTTTCGTGATTCCGCCGATGACGGTGCTCGCCGGCGCCGCCTTCGCGTGGCTGATGAACTGGCTCAGGGAACGTCACCGCAGCTGGCAGCCCGCCGCGCTGGCGATTTTCTCGTTCGGCTTGATGTTGCCGCTGGGCGAGATGATCCGCCTGCATCCCTACCAGTACACGCACTTCAATCATATCGCGGGGACGGTGCGCGCCGCCGACGATCTGTACATGCTCGACTACTGGGGGCTCGCGCTGAAGCAGGCGTCCGACGGCCTGCGCGAGGAAATCGACGCGCGCCAGGAGACCCCGCCGCGCGGACGCAAGTGGAAGGTCGCGGTGTGCGGCCCGCAGCGCCCCGCCCAGGTCGCGCTCGGTCCGGACTTCACCATCGGCTGGGACAGCCATGCCGCCGATTTCGCCATGACGCTCGGCGAATTCTACTGCAAGGGCCTGACCGCGCCGGTGCTGGTGGAAATCAAGCGCGACGACGTGGTTTTCGCGCGGGTCTACGACATCCGCGGCCGCAGCATTTCCAGCCTGCTGTCGATACCGGCGCCTTAAGGCCTCCCGCCACCCCGCAAGCATAACTGCCACGCGACACCTGTGTCTTGCTGCGAAGCAACCGCGGGGCTAGTGTCGCGGCGAAAATCAACGGCTTGCCAGATAATCCGCCAGGGAAGGAACCGGTCATGTCGCCAGCGGAAGCCCGCCTCAAGGAAGTGCCGTCCGATATGACGGACGCGGAGTGGGATCAGCGCGTCAATCTCGCCGCCTGCTATCGCCTGATCGCGCATTATGGCTGGGACGATCTGGTCGACACCCACATCTCGGCCCGGGTGCCGGGACCGGAGCATCATTTCCTGATCAACCCCTACGGCCTGATGTTCGACGAGATCACGGCCTCCAGCCTGGTCAAGGTCGACCTCGACGGCAACCAGCTCACCAAGAGCGAATACAGCATCAACCCCGCCGGCTTCACGATCCACTCGGCGATCCACGAAGTGCGCGAGGATGCCGGCTGCGTGCTGCATCTGCATACGCCCGACGGCACCGCTGTTGCGAGCTGCATGGAGGGCCTGCTGCCGCTGAACCAGACCGCGCAGCTCGTAACCCACGATCTCGCCTATCACGACTATGAAGGGGTGGCGCTGGACCACGACGAACGTCCGCGGCTGCAGAAGGACCTCGGCAACAAGAACCACATGCTGCTGCGCAATCACGGTACGCTGACGGTCGGCCGTTCGGTCGCCGCGGCCTTCGAGCGCATGTACCATCTGGAACGGGCCTGCACCATGCAGGTCCGCACCCGGATGCTCGGGCCCACCGCCTATCCGGTCGACAAGCTGGTGATCGAGAAGAACGAGAAGGTGTTCGGCAATCCCGACCGCGCGGAATTGCGCTCGACCACGCTGGTGTGGCCGCCGCTGCTGCGAAAACTCGACCGCATCGATCCCAGTTACAGGAACTGAGATCTGGTGTAGACTGCCGCCCACACGACCTCTGCACTTCATCCAAAACGCCGCCCAGTCCCGGGCGGCGTTTTTATTTGGCGTCGACCCGTAGGATGGGTTGAGCGAAGCGAAACCCATCACCTTGCTTTGGGTGACATGATGGGTATCGCTGCGCTCAACCCATCCTACGCATCTATCTTAGAGCCGCCCAATCCCGGGCGCCGTTTATGTGACGCCTGACCGTAGGATCGGTAGAGCGCAGCGAAACCCATCACCTTGCTTGAGGCGGCATGATGGGTATCGCTGCGCTCAACCCATCCTACGCATCTATCTTAGAGCCGCCCAATCCCGGACGTCGTTTATGTGACGCCTAGCGGTAGGATGGGTAGAGCGCAGCGAAACCCGTCACCTTGCTTGAGGCGGCATGATGGGTATCGCTGCGCTCAACCCATCCTACGCATCTATCTTAGAGCCGCCCAATCCCGGACGCCGTTTATGTGACGCCTGACCGTAGGATGGGTAGAGCGCAGCGAAACCCGTCACCTTGCTTTGGGTGGCATGATGAGTATCGCTGCGCTCAACCCATCCTACGCATCTATCTTAGAGCCGCCCAATCCCGGGCGCCGTTTATGTGACGCCTAACCGTAGGATGGGTAGAGCGCAGCGAAACCCGTCACCTTGCTTTGGGTGGCATGATGGGTATCGCTGCGCTCAACCCATCCTACGCATCTGCGCTGAACCCATCATCTTAAGTCCGTTCGCCAAAGCCGCCGCCCTGATCGGCAACATCTCCTGCCCAATCCTCGGGATAGACACCGAGTTTCACCATGCGATGGAACGACGAATATGGCCAATCCCTTACCCGCGTTACCAACCCGTGTTTGACCGGGTTGATGTGGACATAATCAATGTGACGCGCGAAATCGTTCTCGTCGCGAATCGTATGCTCCCAATAGCGCCGCTGCCAGATGCCGCGTTCGCCCTTGGCGGCGCGGCTGCCTGAAACCCGTTCGCCAATTGGGACGTTGCGCGAAAATGCCGATTTTATCAGTCGCCAACGGGTAGCGAAATCCGCGTCTCTTTCAGGGAGCGTCCATACCGCGTGGAGATGATCGGGCAGCACGATCATGGCCTCGGTCGTGAACGGATGACTCCGGCGTGTCTCGCGAAACGCGGCACGCAGCTCATCGATGTATTCTGTCAATAACCGTAACCGCCGATCCGCCAGATTCACGGTGAAGAAGAAGCAGCCCCCGGCAATGAAGTTACGGCGATAGTCCGTCATGTCGAGATGCCCGCATGATGCGATGGGTTGCGGCGGAGCATAGCGCCGTAGCCGCAGGATGGGGAGAGCGCAGCGAAACCCATCACCTTGCTTGAGGTGACATGATGGGTAGAGCGCAGCGAAACCCATCACCTTGCTTGAGGCGGCATGATGGGTATCGCTGCGCTCAACCCATCCTACGACCGCGGCGCATCCGCGAACGCCGCAAGGATCCGCGCCCACGAACGAATGCCCTTGTGAAAGCTCCTGAGATCGTATTTTTCATTGGGCGAGTGAATATTGTCGTCGTCGAGACCAAAGCCGACCAGCACGGTGTCGAGGCCAAGGGTTTTCTTGAAATCCGCAACGATCGGGATCGAGGCGCCCGAGCCCATCAGGACCGCCTCCTTGCCCCACTCCTCGGTTAGTGCGCGTTTGGCGGCGGCGAGCGGCTTCATGTTCCAGTCGAGTGCGATCGCCGGCGCGTTGGAGTGGTCGGTGAATTCCGCCTTGCAATCGCCCGGCAGCCCCGCGGTGACGTAATCGCGAAAGGCCTTGCGGATTTTCGCCGGCTCCTGGCCCTCGACCAGGCGGAACGAAACCTTGGCGGAGGCTTCCGCCGGGATCACGGTCTTGGAGCCCTCGCCGGTGTAGCCGCCGATGATGCCGTTGATATCGCAGGTCGGACGCGACGAGACCTGCTCGATCAAGAGCCGGTCCTTCTCTCCTGCGGGAATCGAAAGGCCGATCGGCTTCAGGAACAACTCCGGCGTGAGATTGAGGTTCTTCCACTGCGCCAGGATATCCGGCGGCAAATCCTTTACGCCGTCGTAAAAACCGGGGAGCGTGATGTGGCTGTTGTCGTCGTGAAGGCCGCCGAGAATGCGGGTCAGCACGCGGATCGGATTTTGCGCAGCCCCGCCGAAAATGCCCGAATGCAGGTCGCGGTTGGCGGCCTTGATCCGCACCTCGTCATAGACGAGGCCCCGCAGCGAGGTGGTGATCGCCGGCGTGTTTCGATCCCACATACCGGTGTCGCAGACCAGTGCGAAGTCGGCGTGCAAGTCTTTTTTATTCGCTTCGAGAAAAGGCACAAAATTCTTCGATCCGATCTCTTCCTCGCCCTCGATGACGATGGTCACGTCCAGAGGCAGCGAACCGGTCACGGATTTCCAGGCCCGGCAGGCCTCGACGAAGGTCATCAGCTGGCCCTTGTCGTCCTCGGCGCCGCGCGCAACGATGATCTTGCGCCCGTCGGCGTGGTCGGTGACCACAGGCTCGAACGGCGGCCGATGCCACAGGTTGAGCGGATCGACCGGCTGCACATCGTAATGGCCGTAGAACAGCACATGCGGCCGCGCGCCGTTGCCATTTCCGTTGCCATTGCTCCTGGCGACGATGGCGGGATGACCGGCCGTGGATCTGACCTCGGTCGCAAATCCGAGCGTGGCGATGTCGCCGGCGAGATGATCCGCGGCCGCCTTGCAGTCGCTCGCGAAGGCCGGATCGGCCGAGATCGATTTGATCCGCAGCAGCACGAACAGACGCTCGAGGCTGTTGTCGAAATCGGCATCGATGCGGTCGAGGACCGGCTGAAGTTGCGAACTGCTGGACATATCGGGTTTCCTTGCGATGGGCGCTTGATCGACTGTTTCTCGCTCGTCATGCCGGGACGAGCCCGGCCATGACGACGATGGTTTACTCCCTCACGTCCTTAACATCACTATCCAACGGCGGCGGATTTTTGATGTACCACGCCAGACCCGCGACCAGCACGGCGGTCGCGGCAAGGTTGTTCCCGATGGCCTGAAGATAGATCGGAAACACCGGAAACGACAGGCACATCAGCGCTCCCGCAAGCGCCAGCAAACCCCACGTCGCCGCACGCACCGCGGGCCGCGGGTCATACGCCGCGCGGTGGATCAGGATGGTCATGGGGAAAAACAGCCAGATGAAGTAATATTGGCGGGCCAATGGCGAGGCAACCGTCATCAGGCAGAACAGGATTCCCAACTCCTCGGCGTTCGACTGGCGCGTCGTTCGCGAACGCGGCGGCAGCACCGCGATAAATCCCAATCCGATCAGGAACGACACTGCGAGCACCACCCAGTTCGCGGTCCTGAAATCGAGATCGAGCAGATTCATGGTGCGCGGCGGTTTGGTGGGGTCATCCTGGTTGTAGTTGATCGGGCGGGTCAGCCGGTGCGTCACCGCCACGATCGACTGATTGACCCACGACCAGTTCTGTTCGTCGCGCTGGCCGAATCCCTTTTCCGAACTCGATCCCACCATGCCGCGATACCAGGTCGACAGTTCGGCGGCGTTGCGCTCGAAGCCGCGAATGGGCGCCGGCACCAGGAACAGAAAAATGCCTGTCAATGCCACCATGCTGGCGGCAGCGGCCCAGCGCCGCCTCCACACCAGATAGGGCAGCACCGCCACCGGGAAAACCTTGATCGCGGTCGCCAGCGCGAACATGCTTCCAGCAGCCCACGGGCGGCCGTTTTGCAGCCACCAGAATCCCAGCAGCATCATCGCCAGCAGCACGAGATTCGGCTGCCCCAGATCGAACATATCGAACACGAAGGTCACCGTGACGAAGCCCGGAAGTGCCGCCAGCCACGGGCCGGGAATCCTTCCCGAGCCGGTCATGGCGTTGGAGAGCTGGCTTGTCATCCACCACGCCGCTGCGTTGAGGAACGACAGGCCGAGATAAAGCGGGATTTTGCCGAACCAGCTGGGAATGGCGAGCAGGATCGCGGGCAACGGCGGATAGATGAATTCGAAATAGGCGCCGGGATCGCCGGGATAGAGTGCCCCGCCCTGCAGCACCTGCTGCCCCGCCCAGAACCACAGCGGGTAGTCCTTGGTCTTGCCATTGCCCCAGATTTCCGGGACCAGCACATAGACAGTCAGCGCGAGCGAGGTGACGAGGAAAAGAACGTCAAGCGGTCGTCGCAGCGATGGCCATCTGAGCACGGGGTTTTTCCGCGTGTGAAAGAGAGCAGCAACGCCTGCCCTCGCCTTCCCGTTAGCAGAAAGAAAACCGGCTGCAAACCTGCCTCGGCGCCAGTCTGCCCAACTGGACTTACGCAAGAAATTCTGCCACCCATGACCGTCTTTTCGCTACCCTTCGCGGGTTTCTGCCGGGAAAAAACGCCGATTTCATATGCTTTTTTACGAGCCGCTATTTCTCACCGTCTTTCCCGCCGTCTACGCATTCTATTTGCTCGCAACCGGCGCGCCCGCGAAAAAATGGACGCTGCTGATTGCCAGCACACTGTTCTATGTCTGGGGCGAACCGGTATTCGTGCTGGTGCTGTTTACCTCGACCGCACTCGACTACGCGCTGTCGTTTCATCTGAACGAGCCGACGCCTGTTCGCGGGCGCCGATTGGCGCTCGCTGTGGGAATCGCGGGCAATCTCGGCGTTCTCATCGTCTATAAATACGCCGACTTCCTCGCCGACAATTTCAATTCGATACTCGCGCCGTTCGGCGCAAGCCGGATTCCGCTGCTGCATCTGGCGCTGCCGATCGGGGTGTCCTTTGTCGTGTTCGAGAAGATCACCTATCTCGTCGACACCTGGCGCGGCACCTCCCGGCCCGCTGCGTCGTTCACGGACTATTGCCTGTTCGTGCTGTTCTTTCCGAAATTGCTGGCGGGACCGATCCTCAAATATCACGAGATGAAGGATCAGATCGCCTCGCTGCCGGCGGTCGAATGGAGCGATTTTCAGGTTGGCTTTCTCCGTTTTGCGCGCGGCCTTGGGCGCAAATTGCTGATCGCCGATCCGCTCGGCGCATTCGTCAACCAGATTTTCGCGGCCGATCCCGCCGGCCTCAGCGCCGCTCATGCATGGCTGGGCTTGGCCAGCTTCACGCTGCAGATCTATTTCGATTTTTCCGGCTATTCCGACATGGCGATCGGGCTCGCGCGCATGCTCGGCTTTCGCCTGAAGGAGAATTTCAACTCACCCTATATCGCCCAATCGATCACCGAGTTCTGGCGGCGCTGGCACATCTCGCTCACCACCTGGATCCGCGACTATCTCTACATCCCGCTCGGCGGCGACCGCCGCGGCGAGGCGCGCACCTACATCAATCTCTGGATCTGCTTCCTCGCCTCCGGACTGTGGCACGGCGCGAGCTGGAATTTTGTAATATGGGGCGCCTATAACGGCCTGTTCCTCACCCTCGACCGGCTGTTTCTGCGCGATGCGCTGGCGCGCTGCGGCCCAGCCATCGCCACCGCCGTGACCCTCTTCATCGTCATGATCGGCTGGGCGATTTTTCGCTCGGACTCGCCGGCGCATCTGATGCAGTTCCTGGCGGCGCTGTTCGGGATGTCGCATGCCACTATCGCACTGGAAGTTCCTGCGGAAGTGCCGTTCACCTTGATCCTCGGCGCACTGATTTCGCTGCTGCCCGCCACGAAGCTGTACGTCCCGTTGATCCGCACCTATCGGACGCAGAGCTGGCTGCGGGCCGTCACCATCGCCGTACTGGTCGCGATCTACGTGTTGGCGATTGCGCGCGCGGTGACGGTGCCATTCCAGCCCTTCATCTATTTCAGGTTCTGACCGATGCGCCGGCTGTCCTTCTCTCATCCTTTGGTTCGCGCGGGGTTCTGCCTGTTGCTGCTCGCGCTGCCGCTGGCAAGCGCGTGGAATCTGGCGGTCGCGCCGAACCGCGCGATCAGGATCGGCCCGAAACTGGGCGGCGTCACCCGCGACGCACAGGTCGACCTGTCATGGTCGTCGCTGCGGGACGGCAGTTTCCAGAAGGCGGTCACCAGCCGCGTCACCGACGCAATGGCGGTCCGTCCGCTACTGATCCGCATCAACAACGAGATCCGCTTCGAGCTGTTCGGCGAACTGACGGCGCCGCAGGTGGTCCGGGGCTCCAAGGGCCAGTTGATCGAGCGCTCCTATCTGGAGGAATATTGCGCCCGCACCGAGGGCCAGGGCGCGGCCCTCGCGGCCGACATCATTCCAAAATTGCTCGACATCCAAAACTACTACCGCGCCCGCGGCGGCATTTTCCTCTATCTGGTCACGCCGTCCAAGGCGGCGCATCTGCCGGAATATTTTGTCGATCGGGTGCCCTGCCCCAGCACGCCGGCGGCGCGTGCGCAACTCGTTCCGCAATATGTCGGTCTGCTCCGGCAGGCCGGCATCGACGTCGTCGATACCGCCAGCCTGATCCACTCGCTCAAGGGCAGATACGAGGTCGAGCTGTTCCCGCAGGGCGGCGTGCACTGGAACGATATCGGCGGCGCGCGGGCGGTGACGGCCGTGGTCGAGGACATCAACCGGCAGGCCGGCCGCGAGCTGGTGCCGCCGTTCACCTTCACCTACACTTTGTCCGGCGTGACCAGCGGCGTCGACCGCGACCTGGTCGACCTGCTCAACGTGTTTTTCCCGCCGCTGGCCTACCTCACGCCGAAGGTGACGTTCCAGACCGCGGTCCCCTGCGCCGAAAGTCCGGCGCGGTCGATCGATGCCGCTTTGGTGGGCTCCAGCTTCAGCCATCTGCCGGGCCGGATCTTGATCGAGGACAACTGCCTCACCGAACTGAATGTCTATTACTACATGCATCTCGGCCGTTTCGGCGGCTCGCCCTATCATGAACTGCAGCGGGATCTGAAGGACGCGGACCTTGCACGTGTACGCGACGCAAAGATCATGATCGTCGAGGAGAATGAATCCTTTGTGGCGCGGACCGGCTACGTCAACGAACTGCGCAGGATCGTGACCACGCCTTGAGGCCTAGCGCCGCAACACTCCGCCAAGCGTGCCGCGGACGATAGAGCGGCCGATCGAGCTGCCAAGCGAGCCACCGACCGACTTTCCAAGGTTGGCGACCACGCCGCCGACCACCTTGTTGGTCACCGAGCGGGTAAGATCGCGCGCAATCACCTGGCCCGTGGACAGCCTTTGCCCGCGCGGACGATTGGTGCCGAAGATCATGCCGACGATGTTGGTGAGCTTGTCGAGGACTCCCCCGCCCGCCGCCGCGTCGGCGGACGTGCCACCCGCTGCCGTTCCCGGCGCCGCGGCGGTCCCGGCCACCCGCTTCTGCAGCACCTCGTAGGCGGATTCGGAATCGATGGTGGTGTCGTATTTGCCCTTCACCGGGCTGTTGTCCATGATCGCCTTGCGTTCCTCCGGCGTGATCGGCCCGATCCGCCCCGTCGGCGGCCGGACCATGACGCGCTCGACCATCGCCGGCGTGCCATTGCCTTCGAGGAACGACACCAGCGCCTCGCCCTTGCCGAGTTCCATGATCACCTTGGCGGTGTCGAGCTTTGGATTGGGCCGGAAGGTCTGCGCCGCCGCCGCGACAGCCTTCTGGTCCCGCGGCGTGAACGCCCGCAGCGCGTGCTGCACGCGGTTGCCGAGCTGGGCCAGCACCTTGTCCGGCACGTCGATCGGATTTTGGGTGACGAAGTAAACCCCGACGCCTTTGGAGCGGATCAGGCGCACCACCTGTTCGATCTTGTCCATCAGCGCTTTCGGCGCGTCGTTGAACAGCAGATGCGCCTCGTCGAAGAAAAACACCAGCTTGGGTTTTGGCGGATCGCCGGCCTCGGGCAGCTCCTCGAACAGCTCCGACAGCATCCATAGCAGGAAGGTCGCATAGAGCTGCGGGCTCTGCATCAGCCTGTCCGCGACCAGAATGTTGACCATGCCCCGGCCGTCGCGGTCGGTGCGCATGAAATCCTTCAGCGCCAGCGCGGGCTCGCCGAAAAATTTGTCGGCGCCCTGGTTTTCCAGCACCAGAAGCTGGCGCTGGATGGTGCCGACGGTCTGTTTCGAGACGTTTCCATACTGGGTGGTCAGATCGGCGGCGTGTTCGGCGATAAAGGACAGGATCGCCCGCAGATCCTTCATGTCGAGCAGCAACAACCCCTGCTCGTCGGCGACCTTGAAGGCGATATTCAGCACGCCTTCCTGGACGTCGTTCAAATCCATCATGCGGGCAAGCAGCAGCGGACCCATTTCCGAGACGGTGGCGCGCACGGGATGGCCCTGCTCGCCGAACACATCCCAAAACACCGTCGAGAACCGGTCCGGCTGGAACGCGAGGTCCATTTCCTTGGCGCGCTTGAGGATGAAGTCTTTGGCTTCGCCGGTTTCGGAGATACCGGAGAGGTCGCCCTTGATGTCGGCGGCGAATACGGGGACCCCGGCCCGGGCAAACCCCTCGGCCATCACCTGGAGCGACACGGTTTTTCCGGTTCCGGTGGCGCCGGTGACGAGGCCGTGCCGGTTGGCGAGCCCGAGCGTGAGCCAGGCCGGCTGTTCGCCCTTGCCTATGAAAACTTTCTCGTCGGTATCGCCGGACCTGGTCTCAGTTGTTGCCATCGCATCGTCTCTTCGCATGCATGAGGAGCGGGTTGCCAGACACCGTCACCTTAACTCATCTTGCAAGCCGGGCGAAACCGGTCAACGGCTTTTACGGCATCTGAAACCGGTTCGTTGAAACCATCTCGGCCCGGCGTCGCACCTTTCGCGCTACGAAAGTTGGAAACAATGCACCCGCCGCGACAATCTGACATGAATTTCGCGGCTGCCCTTGCATCGTTGCAACACTTGCAGCGCGATTGAATATGAATCTTGCTATCGAATGCGGTGATCGCTTGTAATTCGGTTCGCACAAGATCAAGATAAAATCACAAACAAGGATCCGGCAAAGACCGGCTGAGGGCGGGCATTATGGACGAACTGGTTGAGCAGCTGGCTGCAACGGCCGGCATCGATAAAGCTGTAGCTGAAAAAACCATCGGCATCATTCTGGGTTTCCTCCGCAAGGAGGGTCCCTCCGACAAGGTCCAGGCGCTGATCGACAGGATTCCGGGCGCGGAAAGTGCTGTCGAGGCGTCCAGCAAGAGCGGCGGCCTCAACGCATTGATGGGCGGCGGTCTGATGGCGCTCGGCTCGAGGCTGATGGGGCTTGGTTTGGGAATAAGTGAGATTCAGAACGTTGCCCGTGAACTTTTCAAGTTCGGCCGCGACAGAATTGGAGCCGATCGGATGGGCGAGATCATCGCGGGCACGCCGGGCCTTAGCCAGTTCGCGTAAAGCACCTTGGTTTGAAGCACCTTTATCATATCGAGTATCATGACATATCCGCTCACCCAGATCGAAGGCATGACCACCTTCGCCGCGTCCAAACTGAAAAAGCTCGGTATTCGCACCACAGACGGCCTGCTGAAAGCTGCCGGAACTGTAAAAGGGCGAAAGGAGCTGTCAGCCAAGACCAGCATCAGCGAACAGCAATTGCTCAATTGGGCCAATATCTGCGACTACATGCGCATCCCCGGCATGGGAAAGGCCAAGGCCGGGTTGTTGCGCGCCGCCGGCGTCACCACGGTTCGCGAGCTTGCGTTCCGCAATCCCTCGCGGCTGGCGCAGAACATGAAAGACGTGAACACCAGGCGCAAACTGGTCCGGATTTTGCCATCGGAAAGTTCGGTCGAGCAACTGATCGCGGAAGCGCGCAAGCTGGACCGCAAGATCACATATTAGCAGGGTGGGCCAAGGCGCTCTTGCGCCGTGCCCACCATCATCCCGGATGCGGAATTGAATGGTGGGCACGCCACCGGACGCGCTTCGCGCGTCAGGCGGCTTTGCCCACCCTACGCATCTAAGCGTCGGGCCGATCCGCGCCGTTCCCTGTCTTGACTCCCTTGGCCGGACCGCGCAAAGCGACCGCATGATCGCGACCACCTCGAGACCTGCCCCGGCGGATCATCCGGTATTGCCCGCGCTGCTGGCGCGGCCGTATCCGGCGGTGACGGGCGTGCTCAATGTCACGCCGGATTCCTTTTCCGACGGCGGCCAATTCATCGCGCCGGAGGACGCGCTGGCCCGGGCGCGGCGGATGATAGTGGAGGGCGCCGACATCATCGATATCGGTGCCGAATCCACCCGGCCCTATGGCGCTCAGCCGATCCCGGCAGAGCAAGAATTGCAACGGCTGCGGCCGGTGCTTGGCGACGTGGTGGCGCTGGGCGCGCCGGTCTCCATCGACAGCATGAAATCCGCGGTGGTCGCCTGGGCGCTCGGCGCCGGCGCCAGCATCGCCAACGATGTCTGGGGCCTGCAGCGCGATCCCGATATGGCGAGGGTGATCGCAGAGCATAGGGTGCCGGTCATTATCATGCACAACCGCGACCGCGCCGACGCGGCCATCGACATCATGCGGGATGTCGCGGCATTCTTCACCCGCTCGCTCGATATCGCAGCCCAAGCGGGCATTGCCGGGAGCCACATCGTGCTCGACCCCGGCATCGGCTTCGGCAAGACCCCGGAGCAAAGCACGACGGTGCTGGCGAGGCTCGACGAACTCTGCGAGTTCGGCCTGCCCTTGCTGGTCGGGGCTTCGCGCAAGCGCTTCATCGGCACCATTACCCCGTCGGAGCCGCATCAGCGTCTCGGCGGCTCGATCGCCGCCCATGTTCTGGCCGCGCGAAATGGCGCGCGGATCATCCGCACCCACGATGTGTCGGAAACCGTACAAGCCCTGCGGGTGGCAGCGGCGATCGAGGAGCGGCGATGACCGACACGATCTTCATCACCGGCGTCGTGATCCATGCGCGCCATGGGGTGATGGACCATGAGACCGAGGTCGGTCAGCGCTTCGTGATCGATCTCGAGCTTGGCATCGATCTTTCCAATTCCTCGCGCACCGACCGCCTGGTCGACACCGTCTCTTATTCCACGGTGGTCGCGACCGCGACTTCGGCATTCAAGAACGCCAACTACAAGCTGCTGGAACGCGCCGCCGGCGCCGTCGCCGACGCGGTTCTGGCGGCCTTTCCGCGCGTCGGCGCCATCAAGGTCACCGTTCACAAGCCGCACGCGCCGATCGCCGCGATCTTCGACAACGTCGGCGTGGTCCTGACCCGCACGCGAAAATAACCTGATATGGCCAACGTCCTGATCGCGCTTGGGGGCAATGTCGGCGATGTCCGGGCGACGTTCAAAAAGGCGATCGCCAACATCTGCGGCATGACGCAGGCGGCCCTGCTCGCGCGCTCGTCCGATTACTTGACGCCGCCATGGGGCGAGGAGGCGCAGGACCGCTTCATCAACGCCTGCATCGAGATCGAGACCAGCCTCGATCCGCACGCGCTGCTGTTTACGCTGCACAAAATCGAGAAGAAGTTCGGCCGCGACCGCGCCGGGGAAAAACGCTGGGGTCCGCGCACCCTCGACCTCGATCTGATCGCCTGGGATGACGTTGCGATCGACAAGCCGGAGCTGACCTTGCCGCATCCCCGCCTGTTCGGGCGCGCCTTCGTGCTGGTGCCGCTGGCGGAGATCGCGCCGGACCGCATCATCGCGGGGCGTACCGCGCGTCAGGCGCTGGTGGGCCTGTCGACCGAAGGAATCGAGCGGCTGCCCGAGCTCGGCTGACATTGTATTGGCCGTCCGCGCGTGGCAATTTCCGGCGAAAGTACAAAACGGCTCCCGGGAGCGACCTGCCGAATGACATCCGAGACTGACGAGCTGCGGCTGGCCGCCGATTTTGCGCCTGCGACTTACGACGACTGGCGCAGGCTGGTCGACGGCGTGCTGAAGGGCGCGCCGTTCGAGAAACTGGTCGGCAAAACCTATGACGATTTGCGCATCGAACCGATCTATTCGCGCGCGCAAAACGCCGTCCCGGTCGCCGGCCGCGCCCAGGCTGCACCCTGGCAGATCATGCAGCGCATCGATCATCCGGACGCGGCACAGGCCAACGCGCAGGCGCTGCACGATCTCGAAAACGGCGCGACCGGGCTGGAACTGGAATTTGCCGGCGGTGCGGGCGCGCGCGGCTTTGGCGTCGCCGATGCAACGAAGGAGACGTTGGCGCGCGTCTTCGACGGGGTTTTCTTTGACGCCGGGATCGCCATCGCGCTCAATCCGGTGCTTGGACGCGAGAATGCCGGCATGAACCTCGCCGGCCTCGTCGAGACCCGCGGTTTCGAGCCTGCCAAAGTCGACATACGCTTCAACTATCAACCGCTCACCACCATGGCCGCGCGCGGCACGGCAGCCGCACCGTGGCCTGAAATGGCGCCGGCTTTTGCAAAGGTGATCCGCGATCTCATCGGCCGCGGTTTCAAGGGGCCGTTCGCGCTGGCGGATGGCCGCGCCGTCCACGACGCCGGTGGATCGGAAGTGCAGGAACTCGCCTTCGCGCTTGCGATCGCGGTCGCGTATCTGCGCGCTCTGGAGACCGGCGGTATTCCGCTCGATGCGGCCCGCACCGCTTTGTCGTTTCGGCTCAGCGCCGACGCCGATCAGTTCCTGACCATGGCGAAATTCCGCGCGCTGCGTCTGCTGTGGGCGCGGGTCGAGCAAGGCTGCGGCCTCATACCCAAACCCGTATTCATCGCCGCGGAAACCGCGTGGCGGATGCTGACCCGGCGCGACCCATATGTGAACATGCTGCGCGCGACCATTGCGACCTTCTCGGCTGGCCTTGGCGGCGCCGACAGTATCGCCGTGCTGCCGCATACGCTGGCGCTGGGATTGCCGGATCCGTTCGCGCGGCGCGCGGCGCGCAATACCCAACTGGTGCTGCTGGAGGAATCCAATCTGGCAAAAGTCGCCGATCCCGCCGCCGGCTCCGGCGGCATCGAGGCGCTGACGCGGCAGCTCTGCGACGCGGCATGGGCGCTGTTTCAGGAGATCGAGAAGTCCGGCGGTGCATTCGCCGCTCTCCAGCAAAACCTGATCCAGCGTAAGATCGCGGCGACGCGAACTGTACGTGAATCCAATATCGCCAGGCGCAGGGAGGTGCTGACCGGCGCCAGCGAATTTCCCAACCTGCATGAGGCTCACGTCGCGGTGCTGGATGCGACGCCGGTTGCGCTCGCGCCCTCTGGCGAGGCGAAGATCGCCTTCGACGCGCTGGCGCCGATGCGGCTCGCCGCGCCGTTCGAACAATTGCGCGACAAGTCGGATGACATTCTGAAAACGGCCGGGGCGCGGCCGAAAGTGTTTCTCGCCAATCTCGGCACGCCCGCCGATTTCACCGCGCGCGCGACCTTTGCCAAGAGCTTTTTCGAGACCGGCGGCATCGAGGCCGTCGATACCGAGGGGTTTTCCAATTCCGCCGCACTTGGCCCCGCCTTCAAGGCCTCCGGCGCGGCGCTGGCCTGCCTCTGCTCCTCCGACAAAATCTATGCCGGGCAGGCCACCGCAGCCGCAAAGGCCCTTCAAGCCGCAGGCTGCAGGCATATCTATCTGGCAGGCCGGCCCGGCAAACAGGAAACCGCATTGCGCGCGGCCGGCATTAACGATTTCGTCTTCGCCGGCGGCGATGCGCTGGCGGCGTTGCAACAAGCCTGGAAACGGATGGATTGAACATGGCCTCGGCGACCAAACCCGTTCTCACCGGCGGCTGCCAATGCGGCGCGGTTCGCTTTGCGCTGTCGGCGGCGCCAGCCAACATCAGCATCTGCCATTGCCGGATGTGCCAGAAGGCGAGCGGCGCGCCGTTCGCCTCCTTTGCCGACATCGAACACGGCGATTTCGCCTGGACCCGCGGCAAGCCGGCGGCGTTCCGCTCCTCGTCCATCGCCGAACGCGATTTCTGCGCCGCCTGCGGCACGCCCTTGAGCTTTCGCCGGATCGGCGGCCCGCGGATCGAGATCATGACCGGCGCGTTCGACCGGCCGGACATGGTGATCCCGACCCTGCAATATGGAACCGAGTCGCGGCTCGGCTGGGTCGGGACCATCGTTAACCTTCCGAGCAAGACCACGCTGCAGAATTACGGTCCGGAAAAGCTCGGCGAAATCGTCAGCCACCAGCATCCGGACCATGATTGAGATGGCCCGAATTATGGTACTGTGGATACAAAATCATAGACCCGTCATGGCCGGGCTTGCGCCGGGCATGACGACTGAGGCGAATACATGACCCGTATTCCGAACTTCGCGGATATCGCGTTCGCGCCGGTGCCGGCCGCGGGCGGCGAAAGCCATGGTGAACCCTGGCTCACGCCCGAAGGCATCCTGGTAAAACCCGGCTACGGCGAAGCCGACCTGCAAGGCATCGACTTCCTCGATACCTGGCCGGGCATCGCGCCGTATCTGCGCGGCCCCTACCCCACCATGTATGTCAACCAGCCCTGGACTGTCAGGCAATATGCCGGATTCTCCACCGCGGAAGATTCCAACGCGTTCTACCGCCGCAACCTCGCCGCCGGGCAGAAGGGCCTGTCGGTCGCGTTCGATCTCGCTACCCATCGCGGCTACGACAGCGATCATCCGCGCGTCACCGGCGATGTCGGCATGGCCGGGGTGGCGATCGATTCCATCTACGACATGCGCACGCTGTTCTCGGGCATCCCGCTCGACCGGATGAGCGTGTCGATGACCATGAACGGCGCGGTACTGCCGATTCTGGCGCTGTTCGTGGCGGCGGCCGAGGAACAGGGCGTGCCGCCGGAAAAACTCTCGGGCACCATTCAGAACGACATTCTGAAAGAGTTCATGGTGCGCAACACCTATATCTATCCGCCTGTTCCCTCGATGCGGATCATCTCCGACATTTTTGCCTACACCTCGCAAAAAATGCCGAAATACAACTCCATATCCATTTCCGGCTATCACATGCAGGAAGCCGGCGCCACGCAGGACCTCGAGCTCGCCTATACGCTGGCCGACGGCGTCGAATATCTCCGCGCCGGCCTCGCCGCCGGGCTCGACATCGACCGCTTTGCGCCGCGGCTGTCGTTCTTCTGGGCCATCGGCATGAATTTTTTCATGGAAGTGGCGAAGATGCGCGCGGCGCGGCTGCTGTGGGCAAAACTGCTGACGCAGTTCAATCCGAAGGATCCGAAATCGCTGAGCCTTCGCACCCATTGCCAGACCTCGGGCTGGTCGCTCACGGCGCAGGATGTGTTCAACAATGTGATGCGCACCACCATCGAGGCGATGGCGGCAACGCAGGGCCATACCCAGTCGCTGCACACCAACGCGCTCGACGAGGCGCTGGCGCTGCCGACGGACTTTTCGGCGCGGATCGCGCGCAACACCCAACTCTTTTTGCAGCAGGAGAGCGGCACCAACCGCATCATCGATCCCTGGGGCGGCTCCTATTATGTCGAGCGCCTCACCCACGATCTTGCCGCTAAGGCGTGGGCCCATATCCAGGAGGTCGAAGCGCTCGGCGGCATGGCCAAGGCGATCGAGGCCGGGGTGCCAAAACTGCGGATCGAGGAAGCTTCCGCCAAAACGCAGGCAAGGATCGACGCCGGCAAGCAGGCGGTGATCGGGGTCAACAAGTTCAGGCCTGTGGACGAAGCGCCGATTGACGTATTGAAGGTGGAGAATTCCACCGTGCGCCGGCTGCAGATCGACAAGCTGGCGCGGCTGAAAAAAGAGCGCAACCAAAGCAACGTCGATGCCGCGCTGGCGGCGCTGACGCGCAGCGCCGGCGAAGGCAACGGCAACCTGCTGGCGCTGGCGATCGATGCTGCTCGCGCCAAGGCCACCGTCGGTGAAATCAGCGATGCGATGGAAAAGGTATTCGGACGGCATCGCGCCGAAATAAAATCCATCACCGGCGTCTACAAGCGGGAGGCGTCCACCATGTCCAACCGGGTCGCGAAGGTGCAGGCGCTGATCGACGCCTTCGAGGATGCCGAAGGTCGAAGGCCGCGCATCCTGGTCGCCAAGATCGGCCAGGACGGCCACGACCGCGGCCAGAAGGTAATTGCATCGGCCTTCGCCGATGTCGGCTTCAACGTCGATATCGGGCCGCTGTTCGCCACCGCCGAGGAAGCGGCGCGGCAGGCGGTCGAGAACGACGTGCATATCCTCGGGCTGTCGTCGCTGGCGGCAGCCCATCTCACCGCGGTACCGGAACTGAAAGCCGCGTTGAAGAAGCAGGGCCGCGACGACATCATGATCATCATCGGCGGCGTGGTGCCGCCGCAGGACTACGACGCGCTCTATGCGGCCGGCGCCGAGGCGATTTTTCCGCCCGGCACCGTGATCGCGGACGCCGCCGAAGAGTTGATCCACAAGCTCAACGCGCGGCTCGGGCACAGCGAAGCGGCGGAGTGAGCTGTTCGGCCGCAAAAAATGAGCTAACATCACGTCATGAGCGCCGTTGTCGATATCACGCTGGAAGAGATCATCGCCAGGATTCGAGGGGTGGCGCCTGCGATACGGGCGGAGGGCGCAAGCAAGCTCGCCATATTGGGCTCGCGCGCGCGCGGCGACGCACGGCCTGACAGCGATCTTAACGTCCTGATCGATATCGGACCGGGCGCCGCCTTTGGATGGAAGAATTTGACCGGCGTCATGGCTATCTGCGAAGACGCGACGGGCATACCGACGCAAGTCTCCATGCGCAGCGAATTGAAGCCACACCTTGCCGAGCGGATCGCCGACGACCTCACCGAGGTGATCTGATGCCTCCAACCGTTGAGGATCGGCTGTCCGATATTCGGGCATCGATGGATGGCGCCATGAGACGGGCCGCGCGGCAGATGAACATCGCTGTGATGCCCGAATGAACGTGACTGGCCCTCGCTCCCTTGAGCATCTTGCCAAGAATCTCCGCGCCGGAAACCGCGCGGCGCTGGCGCGGGCGATCACGCTGATCGAGAGCCGGCGCGGCGACCACCAGGCCGCGGCGCGCGATCTGGTGCAGGCGCTGCTGCCCGACACCGGCCACGGCATCCGGATCGGCATCACCGGCTCGCCCGGCGTCGGCAAATCCACCACCATCGACGTGCTCGGCATGACCCTGATCGAGCGCGGCCACAAGGTCGCGGTGCTGGCGGTCGATCCATCGTCGGCGCGCACCGGCGGCTCGATCCTCGGCGACAAGACGCGGATGGCGAAGCTCGCGGCTTCCGATCACGCCTATATCCGCCCTTCGCCGGCCTCCGGCACGCTCGGCGGGGTTGCTGCCAAAACCCGGGAGGCGATGCTGCTGTGCGAGGCGGCCGGCTTCGACGTGGTGCTGGTGGAAACCGTCGGCATCGGCCAGTCCGAAACCGCGGTGTGCGACATGACCGATTTTTTCCTGGCGCTGATGCTGCCCGGCGCCGGCGACGAGTTGCAGGGCATCAAGAAGGGCCTGGTCGAACTCGCCGACATGATCGCGGTCAACAAGGCCGACGGCGACAATGTCAAGCGCGCCAACCTGGCCGCCGCCGAATATCGCGGCGCGCTGCATATCCTCTCGCCACGCTCGGAGCACTGGCATCCGCCGGTGCTGACCTATTCGGCGCTGAACGGCACCGGCATCGACGCGCTGTGGCAGAAGGTTCTGGATCACCGCACTGCGATGAAGGCATCAGGCGAATTCGCGGCGCGCCGGCGGCAGCAACAGGTGAAATGGATGTGGTCGATGCTGGAGCAGCGGATGATGGCGCGGCTGCGCGCCGATCCTTCCATGCGCGCCAAGGTGAAAAAGACCGAGGCCGAGGTCGCCGACGGCCGCATCACGCCGGCGCTGGCGGCCGAGCAGATCGCGGAGCTGCTGAGGTGAGAGGTCTCTCCACCGTCATGGCCGGGCTAAGGCGCGAAGCGCGTCTTCGCGCAGATGTCCCGGCCATCCATGTCTTCCTCGCCGCGAGCGCTGCAAGTCGTGGATACCCGGGACAGGCCCGGGCATGACGAAATCCCATCTCCGCATCCTCATCACCGGCTTCGGGCCGTTTCCCGGCGCGCCGCATAACCCGACCATGCCGCTGGTGGCGCGGCTGACGCGGTTGCGCAGGCCAGCGTTCAGTGAGGTCGAATTTTCAGGGCACATTTTTCCGGTGACGTACAAGGCCGTCGATCGCGAATTGCCGCAGTTGCTGGCACAGCATCAGCCGCATGCGCTGCGCTGCTTTAGGAGTTTTGAGCGGCACCGTAGGATCCCGAGCCTGTGGCCCGGTCTTGACGATCTGCTTAATGAATTTCTAGAAGCGCGGCCACGCGTTGGGCACAAGTTAAATTTCGGTTTGTCGCCTAGAGAGCTTTGCCATGATAGCGCCTTTTGAAGCTTCAAAGCTCAAGCTTGAACGATCCGCCGAGCATCTTCAAGAGCTGGAACGCTCTGCCGCAACTTATCTCAGCGAGAAGCCCTGCGCCATCGTGGTCGAGCAGTTCCCCGGCATGGAGGCGATGAAAACGCAGTCATGGAATGCGCAAATCCGCAAGCCGGTTCCGATGAAGTTGGCCGCGCTAGTGGGCGACGTAATACACAATCTTCGCAGCGCACTCGATCTGCTTGTCTGCGATCTTGTCAAGATAAATGGACAGAATGTTGCGAACGTCTATTTTCCATTTTGCCCTTCGGAAAAGCACCTGTCAGATGCGATTCGAGACCGCAAGATTTTTCGAGCGGGGTCAGACGTAGTTCGACTAATTGAGAGCATGAAGCCGTACAAGGGCGGCAACATCGCATTACGCGCAATTCATGATCTCGATGTAACCGATAAGCATCAGGCGCTGTTGCCTGTGCTGAGCGGAGTGAGTCTTCCGCTTGGCCAAATATTCAAAACAAACCTTCCCCCGAATGTCGGCCATTGGCAGAGTCTTATAGATCACGATGGGCAGATGATCATAGGGACGCCCGATATTCTGGACATCCCGCTAGGGACCGAATTGCCAGCGCGATTTTTTCTGGCCTTGGACTTCTGCGATGGCATTGGGTTCCGCCCAATGATCCAAGGTCTTCATGAACTCGCCCAAGAGGCGGATCGCGTCTTCAAGGCGCTTACGTCTCTCCGCCCCAGTGCCGTATTCCCAGTTGCGCCGCCAAGGCCGAAGGGTGGCAAGCCGTGAGCCGCCACCCTGTTTTGCCGCGCTGTCACGGTGAGAGGTTTTAGGTTTGCTGTTATGTTGAGTCAAAGTTATAACTCCCGCCTTCGCGGGAACGACATGAATAAATCGCTCCGCATCCTCATCACCGGCTTCGGCCCGTTTCCCGGCGCGCCGCATAACCCGACAATGCCGCTGGTGGCGCGGCTGTTGCGACTGCGCAGGCCGGCGTTCAGTGAGGTCCAATTTTCAGGGCATATTTTTCCGGTGACGTATAAGGCCGTCGATCGCGAATTGCCGCAGCTTCTGGCACGGCACCGGCCGCATGCGCTGCTGATGTTCGGCCTCGCAGCCCGCACGCCGTACGTCCGGGTCGAAACCCGCGCCCGCAACTCCGTCACCATGCTGTGGCCCGACGCCGACCACACGCGCGTGCGCAAAGGCACGATCGCTGATGGAGCCAGCGCAAAAATGTTCGGCCCGCATACTGCAAAGCTGTTGCGCGCCGCTTTAGCGACCGGCATCGACGCGCGCAACTCGCGCGACGCCGGCAGCTATCTCTGCAATTACCTGAGCTGGCGCGCCATCGAGGCGACCTGTGCGGGCGATGGCCTCCGCGTAGTCACGTTCATCCATGTGCCGCCGATCGCGCGCAACGGTGCGTCGCACCGCAAGGGCCTGGCGCCCCGCATCACGCTGGAAGAGCTGGTCGACGCCGGCGAAGCGGTGTTGATGGAAATGGTGAGAGAGGGAAGAAGCGCGATGCGGAAGACTGCTTCATCCTGAGGTGCCCGGCAAGCGGCGGATATCAGAATGATGAGAGGTGTCCGCCTCGGCTGCAAAGCAACTAAGCACTCGGCTCGCCATCTTCATCAACTCGTGAAGCGAGCTTTTTCATGAACCCCCGTACAGCTCCGAGGATATGATCCGCCTCTTCCGGTGTATATTTTTTCTCTACATGCATGGTCGCGTTGCGCCAAACATTTCTCACTGCATCGAGAGACGCATGAATTTCTTCAAAAAAATTCCTGTCGATCGCATTCTTCCAACCCGGCGGCGTCAATCGGTTTCTTCGTTCCATCTCCTCCTTGATCTTCCGAAGTAAAGCGCCCCAATTTCTGTCGGATCCATTCAAATTGGTCTGAATCGAAAGACATTTACTTGTGGCTGCCAGCCCGATCTCCAAAACTCTCATCAAATGAAAAACCGATGCAGTGGTCAAGCCAAGCGCCAAGCTTTTTCCGGCCTCCTCGATATCAAACGTGGCGCCGGGGAATTTAGTAGTTACGTCAGCTCCAAATAACGGTTCCTTGGGTTCAATGTATTCCGCGTGTGATTTGACGCAAAAGAATTTCGCACGTGCAAGCTCGTCGTCAATTCTTGCATTGATGTCATCTAGGCGGAATTTTAGATGACTCACAGTGAGGACCTTGTCTTGCATTTCTTCTAACAATTTGCGAACGCTTATGAGCGTGAAGGGCATTCCGATCTTTTCGAGCTGCTCAGCTAGACTTGACAGCCGCTCTTTGAAATCGGCGGTTGCAAGAGTGTCATTGGGCTTCAGCTGCGGTGAGTTCACGATCATACGAATGGCGACTATATGATCGTATGCTCTGATAAACTTGTCCGCATAAAAACGTAACATGCTCTTGAAACTCCGAAGCGAAGGATTGGGTTTGATGGCAACAGGCAGGATATCAGGGTTTTCTGAGCATAGTTAATCGTTCATCAAAGCCATTAACCCTACCCCCAACAATCACCCTCGCGCCGCCCGTCCTTCACCATGCTTCGCCGCAATTCTGCGTTACGTCTTGGGCGCACATTCGCAAGGACGGCGCAGATCCATGGACGTCAATCGCCGGCATCTGATCGGGGCCTCTGCCGTCGCCGGCGCGCTGGCGATGTCGCCGGATGCGGCGCGCGCCGCGCCGCCGACCTCTGCGCTCGGGCGCGACGCCACGCAATACGGGGTGCGGCCCGGCAGCCCCGATGACCAGACACGCGCGCTGCAGCGCGCGATCGACGAGGCCGCGCGCGCGCGAGTGCCGCTGGCGTTGCCGCCGGGCATCTACCGCACCGGCCTGCTGCGCCTGCAAAACGGCACCCAACTGAT
This sequence comes from uncultured Alphaproteobacteria bacterium, assembly GCA_963784755.1. Lineage (GTDB taxonomy): Bacteria > Pseudomonadota > Alphaproteobacteria > Rhizobiales > Xanthobacteraceae > Bradyrhizobium. The sequence continues at coordinate 484,945 of CAWASS010000001.1, forward strand.
CGGTGTGCGCGGCGCGACCAAGCTCATCTTCACCGGCGGCGCGTCGATGTTGTCGGGCGAAGGCGCTGGCAGCATTGGCCTCAGCAACATTACGCTGGACGGCGCTAGCATCCCGCTGCCGGCCCGGCGCGGCCTGGTACATTGCTTCGGCGGACGCGATATCCGCATCACCGATTGCGAAATAACCGGCAGCGGCGGCAATGGCATCTGGTTCGAGAACGTCTCCGGCAACGTCAGCGGCAACATCCTCACTGACATCGCGACCACGGCAATCGTGTCGTTCGATGCGCTGGGCCTGATGGTCGCGCGCAATACGATTGCCGGCACCAACGACAACGGCATCGAAATCCTGCGCACCGCCATCGGCGACGACGGCACGCTGGTGCTCGACAACCGCATCGAGGACATCAAGGCCGGCCGCGGCGGCTCCGGACAATACGGCAACGCCATCAACGCGTTTCGCGCCGGCAACGTGATCGTGCGCGGCAACCGCATCCGCAACTGCGACTATTCCGCGGTGCGCGGCAATTCGGCGTCCAACATCCAGATCACGGGCAACAGCGTCAGCAACGTCCGCGAGGTCGCGCTGTATTCCGAGTTCTCGTTCGAGGGCGCGGTGATTGCCAACAATACGGTGGATGGTGCGGCGCTCGGCGTTTCCGTCTGCAATTTCAACGAGGGCGGCCGGCTCAGCGTCGTGCAGGGCAACATCATCCGCAACCTCAGGCCGAAGCGGCCGATCGGCACCGCGCCGGACGACGATGCCGGCGTCGGCATCTATGTCGAGGCCGACACTTCGGTCACCGGCAATGTGATCGAGAACGCGCCGTCGTTCGGCATCATCGCCGGCTGGGGCAAATATCTGCGCAACGTCGCCATCACCGGCAACGTGATCCGCAACGCCTTTGTCGGCATCGGCGTGTCGGTGGCGCCGGGCGCGGGCACGGCGCTGGTCAACAACAACATGATTTCGCTTACCCCCCGCGGCGCCGTGGTCGGGCTCGATCACGCCCGCCCGGTGACGCCGGATCTTTCCACCGACGGCGCGCAACGCTTCGCGCAGGTGGTGGTGGGGACCAACGCGGTGCGAAGGTAGGATTACAGCGCGTTCCGCAGCAGCGGGTAGCGCTCCTGCATCGCGGGGAGATCGAGCGCCTGCTGCCAGCTGTTGTCCGCGGGCGCTGCAGGCGCAATCTCCTGCGCAACGCGTTGCTCCGAAATCGCCTCCGCTGAAACGGCTGGCTCCGGAATCGTCTGTTGCGGAACGGCCTGCTCCAGGACGCTCTCTGAAATCTCCGGACTCATCCGAGGAGCAATCGGCGGTTCGACGCGATCAGGCTCGATGCGGACTTCAGCGCGACGCGGCGGCGGCGGAACCTGATAATCCGGCAGCGGGTTTCGACGCGACAGCACCGGTTTGGGATTACTCAGCCAGGAAATGTCGATGGCCGAATTGTCCAGCAGGGCTTCGCGGGTCGCCAGCCTGCGCCAGGTCTCGACCGCGGATTTTGCTTCCTGGATATTTTCCAGAAACGACAATTCGCTGTGGTAGCGCCGCCAGCGCCCGGTCTCGAACAGTTCGGTGAGATGATCGAGCCGCTGCTCGGCCAGCGCGCACCAGCGGTCGAGGATCGCCTGGCCCCGCGCCGCGTCCAGTCGTTGTGCCATGAAAAAGTCCGCAAGGAGAAAAACGGACGCGAGACGCAACGAATCAACCCCAACCCCGGTCGATATTCTGTGGAAAACTTTTGCCTTGTCCAGCGATAGCGCGAATGACAGGCCGGTCATCGACAGAAAGCGCTGCGCGCGTGGGTTGTCCTCCCAATTCACAGTCAAGCCGCGGCAGGACATCGCGGGGATGCGCAGGATCTTGCTCGCAACTCCTTCTCCGCAGTCGTCCCCATAAACGAGAAGACCCGCCCGGGGGGACAACCGGGCGGGTCAAGCCATATGGGCGCTGGGGTGGATGGGCGCTCGCGCCGTATACAGCCTCGTTGGGGAGGGATTACCGCTCCCACCTGTGTTGGTCGCGGCAGGGGCGCCGGACGTTCAAAACCGGCGTGAATTTTTTTAACCTTTTCCGCACCGCCAATTCCGGCCAAAAAAGCCCGAAAACTAATGTTCCGCGGGGCGATTGGCGTCGGCAGAGGCCGGCTTTTCCGACGCCATGGCGGCCGTGGCCGGGCCCAAATCACGTGTTGCGGGAACGGCTTGCGGCTCTGCAACCCCTGCGGTAACGGGCGGCTCGGTCACCGCTGCGACGGGTACCTCGGTGCCGATCACCGCCGTGACCGCACTGAACGCATCGGCTTCGCCGGCGCCGAACAGATCGTCGCGGCCGGGCAGCCCAAGATCGCGCGCGGTCTTCATCAGGATGGAGCGGACGTCATCGGGCTTGAGCTGCGGATTGCGTTCCATCATCAGCGCGGCGAGGCCGCTGACATAGGCCGCCGAAAACGAGGTGCCCGACGTCATCTGGTATTTGCCGTCCGGCGCGGGCAGGAAAATATCGACGCCGGGCGCCGATACCGCGATGTGGCTGCCGCGATTGGAGGCCGGAAACAGCCTGTCCTGCGCATCGGTTGCGCTGACCGCGATCACGTTGGGATTGGCCGCCGGATAGAGCGGCGGCGATTTCGCTCCGGCGTTGCCGCTGGCGGCGACCAGCACCATGCCTTTGGCGGCCGCGGCCGTCATGCCGCGCTCGACCAGCGGATCCCGCGGGCCGGCGAAACTCATATTGACGATCTGCGCGCCGTGCGACGCGGCGAAGTCCAGACTCCTCAGAATGACGAACGACGTGCTTTCCGCACCATTCGGCGACGCGCCGAACGCGCGGATCGCCAAAATCTTCGCCTTCGGCGCGCTCCCCATCAGCCGGGCATGGGACACGATGACCCCGGCGATGCCGGTGCCATGGATATGCGGACCTTCCTTAGCCCCGAGCGCGTCGAAACTGCCGGCGATCGCGTTCGCCAGTTCCGGATGGGTAACATCGATGCCGGAATCGATCACGGCGACGGTGACGCCGGCGCCGTGCGACAGCGTGTGCGCTTCCGGCAGGCGCAATTTTGCCAGCGCATATTGCGCGGGGTCGCCCTCGGTCAAAACCGACTTCTGATCCTGCAATACATAACGGAAATTCAGATACACCGAACGCACGCCGGCATCGGCGGCAAGCTCGGTCCGCACCGTCTCGAGCGAACGCCGGTCGGTGACACGGAAAAGGCTCATGGCGCCCACCAGCGCAAACTCCTGCGAGTCGAGGCGTATCAGGCGGTGCCGCCGCGCCAGGTCGTCGGCCTGCGCGCCGTCGACTTCGGCGATGATCTGGTCGCTGATATAGCGCAGGGTGACCGCGGCCTGCGCGGCGTTGCGGCGCGGGCCCTTGCCGTTCTGGCTGTGCTGTGGCGGACCGCTGCCGCCAAGATCGACCGACGAGATCGGCTGGTCGCTGCAGTCGCCGCTTGCGTCGCGATAGGCGTACGTGCAGGCCGGATAAAGGTTCGGCTGATAGCGCACGTAGGGCAGCACCGGGCGCACCACCGTGACCCGGGAGGTCACGGCGAGATTGCCGCCGCCGCGGGCGGCGAAGTTCGCAGCGCCGCGGCCGGCGATATCGGCCGTGCCGCGGCCGGCGATATTGGCGGCACCGCGGCCGGCGATGTTCGCTGCACCCCTGCCCGCGATATTCGGATTGATCCGGGGTCCGATGGTGGGATTGATGGTGGGGACGCGCGAGGAAATATTGAGGCTGGGCGAACGCATGAAGCTCTGCGCATGAGCGACCGAAGCGCCGAAGGCGATCAACGGAATGGCCACGGCGATCAGCGCCACCGCCTTGCGCATTGCGATCCGGCGATCGACCTCACGATCTCCGATCATGGGACCTCCTTGAGCACATCGCGGCCGTTGTCACTGCACGGGAGCAGCCAGATCGACGATCTTTTCGCTCTGCAGGCTGCTGATCAAGCCCGCAAGTTCGGCCCCCGACATCGGCTTGTCGCCGAACTGGATGCGGAACATGCCGCCGGTCGACGTGCCGACGATCGAGGCCTGATGGGCGTCGAGAAACGCGGTGATGTCGGCCACGCGCGCGTCCGGCACGAACCTGACAAAGGCGCGCGGGGGCGATTCCCGTCCGAGGCTGCGCGTCGCGGTTTCGTTCGGACCGGACAGCGATGCGGTCTGAAACGTTGCGGCCTGCTGCTTGGCGAGGATCGCGCCGATCACGCCGGCCTGCAGCAGCAGCGCCACCGCGCCGACCGCCGCCGAATAAGCCAGCGTGCGCGGCGAGAGCCTTGAGAAGAACTCCGCGATCGCCGTGGAGATGCGAAGCGACAGCGACGGCTTGCGCGCCGGCTCCGCGTCGATGGCGGCAAACAGCTTCTGCAATGCGCGCGACGACGGCGCGCCGAGACTCTCGTTGAGCCTGATGGTTTCGGCGTATTCTTCTTGAATCGCGGCGTATTGCGCGGCCAGTTCGCCGTCGCGCGCAAGCGCATCCTCGACGCGGCGGGTGTCGCGCGCGCTCAGCGTACCGGCGGCGTGCCACGGCAACAGCGCCTCGATTTCTCCGGGCTCCTGCTGCAGGGCTTTTTTATTGTTCGTTGCCATCATGGCCAGCCTCGTTCCACGCCGGCTGCCTTGAGCAGACCGGCCAGTTTCTTACGCGCGTAAAACAGGCGCGTCTTGACGGTGTTCTCCGGAATCCCGACGATTTCGGCTACCTCTTCCACGGATTTCTCGTGGTAGTAGACGAGATCGACGATCTCCCGGTGCTCGGACGAAAGCGACGTCAGGCACTCTCGCAACGCTTCACTGGTATCCTTTTTCTGAACCGCCACTTCCGGATCGTCGGACGTATCCTCGATCGCGTTGGCGGCCTCATCGTCCAGTTCGGCATCCTTCCTGCGACGCAGCGCAGACAGGGCCTTGAATCTCGTAATTGCCAAGAGCCAGGTGGAAACGGCAGATCGGCCTTCGAACTTGCCAGCCTGACGCCACACATCGAGGAAGACTTCGCTGATAAGATCTTCCGCGACCTGTTCGTTCCGGACGAGCCGCAGCCCGAAGCGAAACACCCTGACATGGTGCCTTCCGTACAGCACCTGCATGGCGAGCCGGTCGCCTTGAGCGATCCGAGCGATCAGGACATCGTCCGCAGCCGCCTGTGTCGCACTCAATGGCCGTCTCGCAAGGTTGGTCGGGCTGGCATGCCAGGAGGTTCGACTAGCAAGGCAAAAATCTTATCAAACCAGGGAAAATATCGGGAATATCTCTGTGATCTACCGCACACAATGGGATCGGTGCACCGGAACAGAACAGCGGAAGCAGGCAGCGAGTCTTGGCAGGTATCATAGTACGGAAATTCTCCCGCCGAGCAATAGCTGCAGCCCCGATCCCGACCCAAGGCCGTAGCTGCAAACCGGCCCCCGCGCAACTCATCCGCCCTGGCGGCTCGCCGGGGATTCGCCGGCCGGCGCCACATACCCTGAAACCGCTGAATTCCCATTGCAAGACCGGGCCGGGTGAAGGCGGAAAGCGGCACAACTCCCGGTCATAGATACCAAAACTAAAGGCTTTTCTCCCTAAGGTTCCCGGTCGAGTTCCCTTTACGGCGAGACCATGGGCACTGCTGCGTCCCCTTTCCCGAATCCGATTGCCGGCACCCCGGACGGCGCGGATCGCCTGCCGACGCCGAAGGTGCTGGCGCGCCGGGCGAAGCAGCGGCGCCAGATGCTGGGAATGATCGGCGTCAGCTACGCCATCGACGCCGCGATCCTGCTGATCTACGCCTACGCCGGAACGATCCCGGTGACGACGGGCCCGGCATTCGGAATCTGCGGGCTGGGATCGGTTGCCTGTTTCGTCGCGCTCTCGGAAGCCGGCGTCAACGACCGCTTCAAGGATCATTACTTTGTCGTGCAGCAGTCGCTGGTCAGCCTCGCGATCATGCTGGCGTTCAGCTACCTCGTGCCGCAAGTCGGCATCCTGTTTCTCTGCGCGCTTTTCGTCGTGTTCAGTTTCTCATCGCTGCGGTCGACGCCGCGGCAGACCGCGATGGCCTGGACCGCAACGGCATTCGGTCTGGCGGCGCTGTTTCTTTTGACCGACGAGCCGTTGTCGATGCCGTCAGGCACGCATCTCGAGCGCTTCGCCACCATGCTGGTGTTCGTGCTGACCATCGGGCGCTGCATGTTCGTCGGCATCTTCGCAAGCTCGCTGCGGGAATCGCTGTACAAGCGCGGCCTGCAACTGAAGGAGGCCTACAAGCGCATCGAGGAACTGGCGGAACTCGACGAACTGACGGGGTCGTTCAACCGGCGCTGCATCATGCGGATGCTGGAAGACGAGATCGCCCGCGCCCATCGCACCAAAGCGCCGTTCTCGGTGGCGCTGATCGACCTCGACTGGTTCAAGCGCATCAACGACGCCTATGGGCATCCGACCGGCGACGAGGTGCTGAGGACCTTTGCCATCACCGTGTTTGCCAACATCCGCAGCATCGACCGCTTCGGCCGCTATGGCGGCGAGGAATTCCTGCTGATCCTGCCCGAGACGCCGCACGAGGTCGCCGCGCGCATTCTCGACCGCCAGCGCGAGATCATCGCGGATCTCGACTGGAGCGCGTTTTCACCGGGCATGCGCGTGACGATATCCGCCGGGGTGGCGACGCTGCTCTCCGGTGAAGCCCCCGACGCCCTTCTCGCGCGCGCCGACAGCGCGCTTTACGCAGCCAAGGCACGAGGACGCAACCGCATCGCCAGCGCCTGACCGATACGCTTCCACCGCCGGAGGCGCAGCGCCCGCCGCCGGTCAACCTGCTCCAGGACAGAGTCATGAGTTCGAAATCCGCCAACCCTTCATCCGAACTGCTCGACGAGCTGCAGACCACGCTCGCGCATGGCACCGTCGCGCGCCGGGTCGAGACGCTGCGCCGCGTCACCGATCTTTTTCTGGGCGGCGCCGTCGATTATTCCGACGAACAGCTCGCGCTGTTCGACGATGTGTTCCATTGCCTGATGCGGCATATCGAGGCCTCCGCCAAGGCGCTGCTCGCCAACCGCCTCGCGCCGATCGGCACCGCGCCGCCGCTGACCATCCGCACCCTCGCCTTCGACGACCTGATCGAAGTCGCGGCCCCCGTGCTGTCGCAGTCGGAGCGGCTCGACGACGAGGCGCTGATCGAGACCGCGCGCAGCAAGAGCCAGGCGCATCTGATGGCGATCTCGACGCGCAAAAGCCTGAGCGGCGCCGTCACCGACGTATTGATCCTGCGCGGCGACGACGACGTGGTGCAGAGCACCGTCAACAATCCCGGCGCGCAATTCACCGAGCGCGGTTACGGCCGGCTGGTGGCGCGCGCCGAAGGCGATGACAATCTCGCGACCTGCATCGGACTGCGGCCTTCGATTCCAAGGCACCATTATCTGAAGCTGATCGCCAAGGCGTCGGCCACGGTGCGGGCCCGGCTCGAGGCCGCCAATCCGCCATTGGTGGGCGACGTTTCGGCGGCGGTGCGGGAAGCGACGCGGCGCGCGCGTTCCGCGCCGTCGGCGATCACCCGGGAAACCGCCATCGCCCACGCTCTCATCAAATCGTTGTATGAAGACGGCCGGCTTGACGAGCATCAGGTGGCGGCGTTCGCCGAGGCCGGCAAGTTCGACGAAACCAACGCGGCGATCGCAGCTCTCGCCAACGTGCCGATCGCGGTGGCCGAGACCATGATGGTGGAATCCCGCTCCGAGGGCGTTCTCATCCTGGCCAAGGTCTCGGGCATGTCGTGGTCGACCGTCAAAGCCATCATCAACATGCGCGACGACCTGTCGAGCCTCGATCGTTCCGACCTCGAAACCTGCCGCAACACCTATGAACGGCTGCGGACCTCGACCGCGCAGCAGGTGCTGCGCTTCCACCGCATGCAGCAGACCGCGGCGCCGGCGGCGTAGGACGGCCGCCGCGAAGCACAGGGTCGGCCCGCGCAAAACGCGGGGTGGGCAAAGCCAACGGGTCGCGCGAATGCGCGCCCGATGATAGACTCCGCGCGCCCACCATCGCCTCCAACACCGGTTTCGCTCGATCATGGCGGGCACGGCGCAAGCGCGCCTTTGCCCTGCGGTGGCTGTAGGAATGTATTCACGATTTGTTGATCGGATGGGGTTTGACAGGCCTGCGGACTGGTGTATATTCCTAGGTATCTCATCCCAAGCTGAGGGAGCGTTACTTAAGGACGCTTTGCAACGTGGGGGTGGGAGCGGCGCCCGCGGGCAGGAGCGAACGTAGCTCCGCGCACACGGGAGGCCTTGGGTTTCCGTCCGGCCCGCAAGGGCCCGCCACTGAAGTTGGCTGGACGGGGACAGGCGAGCGGCGCGAAATCGCCGTGCTCAGGCTTCGGCCGCCAAGTCCCCGGAAGCGCGGACCGAGGCTAAAAGATCGCCGCGGTGGAACGTCGGAAGGCGTTTCCGTGGCCTCTGATTCTCGGCGATCCGGGAATCAAGCTGCGGCTCTGCTGCCAAGGTGCGCCTTTCGGCGTTCCGCCTCCCTCTTTTCTCTTCGGGGGAGGTTCTCTGAAACTCACACTCACGCGAAGGAATTTGCGGGCAGCGATGACGCTTGCGCGGAGCAAGGCGAGCAGTGAAATGCGCTGGCGCACGACACACTCCGTCATACGCGGGCTTGACCCGCGTATCCATCGATCTTCGAAAACGCATTTGCGAAGAAGATGGATGGCCGGGTCAAGCCCGGCCATGACGAGGAAGTCATCCTAAAACCGCAGCACTCTCGCTCCCGCCAGCGCCCCGATGGCGGTGACCAGCGCGGTTGCAAGGGTGTACCAGGTCGCCACGAACAGCGGCGAATCGTCGGTGCAGTGCGAGGCGTACAGCGTCGCCGCCAGCCCTGCCGACAGCAATCCGGCGAATGCGCCGGCGACCGCGGGCCGCACCGGCGCGCCGTGACGCAACGCCAACAGCGCTCCCGCCAGCAGCGGCAGCGACAGCAGCGGAATGGCGCTGATGCAAATCATCGAGTTCGACCCGACCAGCCGCGTCATCATCGGCAAGCGCTGCGGCATCATCATTTCACCGCCGATCCCGAGCGCGACAAGCCCGACCGGAATCGCCAGCAGCCACTTCCAGCTCTTGAGCTGTGCTTCGGGGCGCGACAGATGCAGGCTGATGGCAATGGCCGGGATCGCAAGCCCGAGCGTCACCAGAAACTTCAGGTCGAAGAACGGATTGTGCATCGCTGCGCGAACGTCCGGCCGAATGCCGTAGCACGCGAGGAAGATCGCCAGCGAAAACGGCACGGCCCCCAACAGCGAAATCGCCAGCATGGCGCCGACCGGGCGCTCGCGATGCGCGTTGTCGGCGGCAAGGGTCTGAATGAGGCGATCGGTGTCCATTCTCATTGTTTCCGCAATCTGGTGGTGAGGTTGGCAAGCCCGCGGTGCAGCGCCACCCGCACCGCGCCCTCGCTCATCGACAGCTTTGCCGCCGTCGCCTTGATCGACGCGCTGTCCACCGCAATCGACTGCAGCACGTCGCGCTGGCGCGCCGGCAAGGCGTCGAGATGGGCCGCGACTTCCCGCGCCGGCACGGTCTCCTCGGCCGGTTCGCTCGGGATGATTTCCGAGAAATCGTCGATGTTGACGAACACGCGGCGGCCGCGGCGGCGCAGCGCATCGATCAGCTTGTTGCGCGCAATCGCAAACAGCCACGGCGCGAACGGTGCGTTGGCGTTCCAGGTATGCCGTTTCAGATGCACCGCCAACAAAATATCCTGCACAATGTCCTCGGATTGATCGAGCGGCTGACCTGCCCGCGCCAGCCCGCGCCGCGCGGTGGCGCGCAGCACCGGCGCGATGGCGCTGAGCAGACGCTGATACGCAGCACCGTCTCCTGCAATGGCCGACCGCATCAGGCCGGTCCACTCGTCCTCACCATCGCGCAACTCGCGCTCCCATCATGAAATTCGGTCGATCTTTCAATTTGTTACGGCCGACGCTCTCGATCACGAAATCGTGAACTACCTGGTTCCAGCATGACCTTGCGAAACCTGCGACGACGAATCCGGCCAACCACGAGCCTGCATAACATCGATCGCGCTTCGCCGACACCGGAGCCTCCGGGTGGCATCGGCGGCGGATTCGCGAAGCTGGGGGATTGCCCCGTTTTCGCCCCCTTGGCCCGAAGATTCCCTTTTTCTGCCGCGCTGTGGACATGCCGTACGTTCTCTTTGCGGTCGGGGGCTGACAATTGGGGAGATTGTCAAATGAACATCAAAGCCAGCGGGCGCTCGGCATTGATCGTCGCAGCAGGGTTTTGGGTATGTATCTCGGGACCGCTGCAGGCCGCTGAGGACGCCGACGGCGGCGTGGCGGCTTCGAAATCCGAAAGTGCCGCGGGGGCTCCCGTTGCGCTGAACAAGTTCACCAGGAAATCCCGGCACTGGAAGCACGCCTCGTCGCACCGCAAATCGGTGAAAGTGGCCGCCAAGGCCTCGACCGAAAACGCCAGGAATTCCGGGAAAAAGCAGGCCGCCGACGCCGATACTGCAGCCAGAGCCGATGACAATCAGCAGGCGATCCCGCCCTCCGTCGCCAATGCTAACGCACAGCTCGCAGCGGCCGACGTGCCGGCGGACACCAACTCGGTCTCCACAAAAGCCGGCGACGTGCTGCGGGCCATGGCTGCGAAGCAAGGCGATTCCGCCGAGCCGCAGGCTCCGGCGCCCGCCCCCAATACCGAGCTTGTCGCCGCCGATCAGCTCAACGACGTCGATCGCGCCTTGAGCGAGGAAAAGCCCGCCCTTGCACCGACGGTAGCGATGGCAATGGCCCAGGCGCCGGCCGCCGTCAGTTCAGACGATTCCGCCTGGGGCCAGACCTCGCTGATCGGAAAAATCTTCATCGCCTTCGGCGGCCTGCTGACGCTGGCGTCGGCGGCGCGGATGTTCATGGCGTAGCGCTTCGCTCGTGCCCCGGACGCAGCGCAGCGGCAGAGCCGGAGCCGTACCAAGCGCTTGCGTTCGTAACGGTCCCGGCTCTGCGGAGCGGCATCAAGAATGCCGCACCGCGTCCGGGATAAGAGCCCCCACTTGAAGCCCATCCCGCCAGCGGGCACATTGCCCGCAACATCAAGCGCGGGACGGGCCATGGCAACATTCGAGTACATCATCGTCGAGAGCAAGGGCGCCGTCGGCATCGTCACGCTCAACCGTCCCAAAATGCTCAACGCGCTGTCGTTCGGCGTGTTCGGCGAGATCGCGGCTGCGATCGACGATCTCGAGGCCGACGACAGGATCGGCTGCATACTCTTGACCGGCAGCGACAAGGCGTTCGCCGCCGGCGCCGACATCAAGGAGATGCAGCCGAAAACGTTCATCGACATGTTTTGCAGCGATTTTACCGCGATCGGCGGCGACCGCGTCGCCAGATGCCGCAAGCCGACCATCGCCGCCGTCTCCGGCTACGCGCTCGGCGGCGGCTGCGAACTGGCGATGATGTGCGACATCATCATCTGCAGCGACACCGCGAAATTCGGTCAGCCCGAGATCACGCTCGGCACCATTCCCGGCATCGGCGGCACCCAGCGCCTGACCCGCGCCATCGGCAAATCCAAGACGATGGATCTGTGCCTCACCGGCCGGATGATGGACGCCGCCGAAGCCGAGCGCTCGGGCCTGGTCAGCCGCATCGTGCCGGCTGACAAGTTGATGGAGGAAGCGCTGGCGATGGCGGAGAAGATCGCCGCGATGTCGCAGCCGGCGGCCGCAATGGCCAAGAGCGCGATCAACCGCGCGTTCGAAACCCCGCTCGCCGAGGGGCTGAATGTCGAGCGCGATCTGTTCCACGCCACGTTTGCGCTGGAGGACCGCTCCGAAGGCATGGCGGCCTTCATCGGGAAGCGCAAGCCGGTGAACAGGAATCGCTAGGCTTCGCGCGAGCGCGCCAGCGCCGCCGTCACCAGCGCATGGTAAGCGCGTTCAGACAGCGACGCCGGCTTATCGAGCCCGAGCCGCGCCAGGCATTCCTCATCCGCTGCGTCCGGCTGCTGCGTAAACCCCTGCCACAACAATCCCGGCAGCCGCAGCGGCGATGCCTGCGCATCCTGCAACAACTGCAGCGCCGGAATCAGCCGCTGCTCGGTGTCAGTGAAATCGGTGCCGAACGGAAACGTCGGCAGCAGTCCGGCGTCGCGCGCGGGTTTCAGCGCAGCGGCGATGCGATCCGGAAAATTCTGGCGATGCGCGGCCGCAATTTCAAAATTCTTGGGCAATTTGCCGGCATCCTTGGCCTGCCGTGCCAATTCGTCCTGAAACCTGGAATCCGCGACCTGCAGCATCGCCGCGATCACATCGGCATCGGATTTGCCGTGCAGATCGGCGACGCCATATTCGGTGACGACGATATCGCGCAGATGACGCGGGATGGTGGTGTGACCATACGACCAGCGGATGTTGGATTCGGACTTTCCGCGCGCCTGGCGCGTCGCCTCCAGCGTCAGGATCGAGCGCGCGCCGCGCAGCGCGAACGCCTGCGCCACGAAATTATACTGGCCGCCGACGCCGCTCACCACCTGGCCGTCTTCGAGGCCGTCGGAAATCACAGCCCCCATCAAGGTCGCCATCATCGCGTTGTTGACGAACCGCGCATCGACGCGGGCACGGCGTTTTATGTCTTCGTCGCCGTAGAGCTGGTTGGTGAACGACACCGGCATCATCTGGATGCGCTTGAGCGCCTCGTCCGGCATCTCGCGCAAGGCGCGGTAGAACGATTTCGGGCCGAGAAAGAACGCGCCGTGCAGCACTACGCCATCGACCTCGCGCTTGAGGACGCCGGCCGCCATCAGGCCCAGAAACGCCTCGAACAGCATTTCGCTGACACCATAGAGGCCTTGCTCGAACGGCCCGGTTTCCAATTCGGCGAGTTGCGCCGTCTCGGGCGCCAGACGCTTCATGATGCCGTGAAACTGCGCGTTGTCGCGGTGGCGCACGATCAACCCCTGCGCCAGCGCGTCGCCGACCTGGCCGATCCCGATCTGCAGGCTGCCGCCGTCGCGCACGAGGCCCGCGGCGTGAAGTCCAATGGCGTATTTGGTATCGCCGATCGGCTCGGATGGCGGCGCGAACAGCGGAAAATCGGTTTGCGGACTATCGAGGATGGCGCTGAACTCCTCCGCGGCGAGGTCGCCCTGCCCCGGCATGAACGGCAATTCGGAATTGACCTGCCCGACCAGTCTGAACGAGGCGCGGCCCTCGGCGCGGGCGCGCAGCAGATCCAGCGTGGTGTCGGTGTTGCAGGAAAGACTATAGCGCGCGACGCCGTCGACCATGCGCTTGGCCACCAGCTGGGTGATGACGTTGAGGCCTCGCTCCAGAATATACGACGCGGCGTGGGTATAATTGGCGGAGATGTAATGCTGCTGCGCGAACGGCACATGCAGCCATTTTCCCGCCAGAAAGAAAAACTCGATGATTTTGATATTCGGCGGCAGCGCCCCCGCATGCAGCGCCTCGGCATAGGCTAAATCTGGGTAACCGCCGAACAGCCGGTCGATCACAGGCGAAATGAACCGCCGCTCCGGCAGGTTCGACGGCTTCGGCTTCTCCAGCGTCAGCGCCGAGAAAAACGTCAGGTCGATCGTGCGGTCGGCGCCGGCGCGGCGGTACAGTGCGTTGACGATATGATTGGCCTTGCCGAGCCCGAGCGGCAGCCCGACCACGAGGCGGGTTCCGACCTCGCGGATGATGTCGTCCGCGATTGCGTCCGGGTCGGAAAACAGTTTGGGCATCGACGTTCCCCAAGCGCCCGCCTTGGTGAATCGGGGCCGCTTGACCGCCAATCTCGCGATGAGGTCCCAAAGTCAAGCCAATAGGGACTTCCGGCAACACCCCAGAGCGAACCGCGTCAAAGCACGGGGATTTCGCGCCGGATGGTTTGCCTGTGGGACCAACGCCCTCTAAACAGGGAAACAGGCCGTCGGCGGGGGCGGATGGCCGGGTTTGTTGCGGGATCAGATGGTTGGGCGTGCCGGTAGCGTTGGCCACGTGGGAAGGCGCGTGCTTCGATCGGGCATGGGCCTTTTTCGCGCAGGCATGGCCCTTGCCACCGCAACCTGTCTCGGTTTCGCAGCCGTTCCGGCGCAGGCCGAAGCCCTCCCCGAAGCCTTGGCCAAAGCCTATCAGTTCAACCCGCAGCTCAATGCCGAACGGGCGCGGCAGCGCGCCACCGACGAGAACGTGCCGCAGGCGCTGGCGGGCTACCGGCCGCAGATCGTCGCCAGCCTCAGCGGCGGGTTGCAGGCGGTCCGCGATCTCCTGCCCAACAACACGATCCAGACCGCGACCCTGAAACCCTGGACCATCGGGGTCACGGTGACGCAGACGCTGTTCAACGGTTTCAAGACCGCCAACAGCGTTCGCGTGGCTGAATTCCAGGTGCAGTCCGGCCGCGAGGCGCTGCGCAATGTCGGTCAGGGCGTGCTGCTCGACGCCGTCACCGCCTACAGCAACGTGCTGGCCAATCAGTCGCTGGTCGAGGCGCAGCGTTCCAACGTCGCCTTCCTGCGCGAAACCCTCGGCATCGTGCAGAAGCGTCTCAACGCCGGCGACGTGACGCCGACCGATACCTCGCAAGCCGAAGCGCGCTTAAGCCGTGGCCTCGCCGATCTCAACGCCGCCGAAGTCAATCTCGCCATCAGCCAGGCAACTTATGCCCAGGTGATCGGTAACCCGCCGGCGCGATTGAGTTCGGCCGAACCGGTCGACCGCTATCTGCCGCGCAGCCGCGACGAGGCTACGACGCTGGCCTTCAAGGGCCATCCGGCCGTTCTCGCCGCCGGCTTCGACGTCGACGTGGCGACCACCTCCATCAACGTCGCCGAAAGCAGCCTTTATCCGACGGTGACGCTGCAGGGCAACGTCAGCAAGAGCCGCGATTCGGATCCGACGCTCGGCACGTTCGGCACCGATCAGGCCTCGGTGCTCGGCCAGGTCACCGCGCCGATCTATGACGGCGGCACCGCGGCGTCGCAAACCCGGCAGGCCAAGGAAGTCGCCGCGCAAAGCCGCCTGGTGCTCGACCAGGTCCGCAACCAGGCGCGCACCGCCGCCACCGGCGCCTGGGTCGCACATGAGGGCGCCAAGATCGCGGTGAGCGCATCGGAATCCGAGGTCCGCGCCGCCGGTGTCGCGCTGCAGGGCGTGCAGAAGGAAGCAGCGGGCGGCCAGCGCACCACCGTCGACGTCCTGAACTCGCAGCAGGATCTCATCTCCGCCAAGGCGCGGCTGATCGGCGCGCAGCGCGACCGCGTGATCGCCTCCTACACCCTGCTCAGCGCGATCGGAAAACTCGATGTCAAAACGCTCGGCCTCAACACGCCGGATTATCTCCCGGAGGTGCACTACCACCAGGTCCGCGACGCCTGGCACGGCCTGCGCACCCCGTCGGGGCGGTAATTTTTGCCGATGATGAAAACCCGCCGCATCCACATCACCGGAGCTTCGGGCGCGGGCGTCACCAGCCTCGGGCGCGCGCTGGCCGGCGCGCTCGCGGTCCCGCATCACGACACCGACGATTATTTCTGGCAGCCGACCAGTCCGCCGTATCAGCACAACCGCGAGAGGTCCGACCGGCTGCGGCTGATGCGCGAGATGTTTTTGCCGCGCCCGAGCTGGGTGCTGAGCGGATCGTTGCAAGGCTGGGGCGATCCGATCGTTCCGTATTTCGATCTGGTGGTGTTCGTGTACACGGCGAAAGAAATCCGCCTGCAGCGCCTGCGCGCCCGCGAGGCGGCGCGTTTTGGCGCCGATGCGGTAGCGATCGGCGGCTCGCGGCACCAGCAGACCGAGGACTTCATCGAATGGGCGTCGCAGTACGACGACGGCGACCGCGTCAGCCGCACGCTTGAGAAACATCAGGGCTGGCTTGCGGCGCTGCGCTGCCGCGTGCTGCGGCTCGATGGCGCACGGCCACTGGCAGAATTGGTTGTGGAGGTTGTCGCGGAGATCGAGGCCTGAGCGCCTTCACGCCTGCAAAATAAACGCGCGCTCCCGCGCCTTGATGATGCCGACCACCGTGTCGTTGACCGGCGTCGGCACGCCCAATGGCTTGCCGAGCCGCGGGATCGCGCCGTTGATGGCGTCGACCTCGCAGCGGCGGCCGGCGTTGTAGTCCAGCAGCATCGACGGCCGGGCGCCGGGAATCTTGCCGCCGAGCTTGCGGATGTGCTCGATGGGATCGCCGACATCCAGTTTCACGCCGGAAGCTTTGGCGACCGCGATGGCTTCCTCGGCACAGCCCCGCGCCACCGACCAGGCGTCGTTATCCCCGAGGATTTCGCCGACCGGGAGGCCGGTGGTGCAGGAGGTTCCGGAAAACGCCACGTTCATGATCAGCTTTTCCCACACCATCTGCTTCACGTCATCGAACAGCGCGACCTTGAATCCGGCGGATTCCCAGATTTTTGCGGAGGCCTGCAGCAGTTGCTTCGGCAAGCCCGCGAAGGCGCCGAACCGGATCATCTCCATGCCGTTGTGATGGGCGTGGCCGGGCGCGCGGATCGAGGCGCCGAAGCCGCCGACCACGCCGATGGCGATGCGGTCGGCGCCGAGAATGGGGGCTGCGATCTCCGGCGAACCCAAGCCGTTCTGGATGGTCTGGACGATGGTGCCGGGACCCAGCAGAGGCGTACAGGAATTCGCCGCGGCCTCCACGTCGAAGGCCTTGGTGGCGATGATGACGAGATCGCAGGGGCCGATCCCGTCGGTGGTGGTGGAGGCGTGGATCGGCACGGTGCGGTCGCCGCTGGCGCCCTCGCAGCGCAGCCCTTTGGTCGCCATCGCCTCGGCGTGGTCCGGCCACAAGGTGACGGCGTGAACCTCATGGCCTGCGTCCACCATCAGCGCGGCATAGACCGAGCCCATCGCGCCGCAGCCGACGATCGCAATTTTAGCCATATCGCCCTCCCTTGCGCCGTTCGTCAGCCGACGGCTCAACGGAGCTATCGCATGCTCTGCCGGAAAACGAAACATCACCCGCAGATGGCAGTTATGACTGTTTCTGGAGCGTTTCTGCACTGCCGTAAGTGCGCAGCCAGGCGCCGGTCTTGCGCAATCCGCCGAACGGAAACAGATGGAATGCGGCGATGGACGCAGTCGCAGTTGCGGGCGCCGACCGCAGACCGCGCATCACCTCGTCAGGCCCGGTGTCGATGAGCAGGCGGCCGAAACGGCCGATCTGGCCACGCACCGACCGCATCGAATTGCCGACGCCGCAGCGGAGCGCGAACTTCATCAGCGTGGCCGGCGTCGCAGGTCCCGCAAGGCCGACGATCACCGGCAGATCGATGCCGTGCGTGTCAAGCTCGCCGATCCATTCGAGGATCGGCGCGCTTTCGAAACAGAATTGCGTCACGACATCGACCTGGATCTTCGTCTCTCGTCCCCAGTCCCGCCAGGCTGCGAGCGCCGTGAAGGCGTTCGCCGCCGCCAGATACGGATGGCCCTCGGGATGGCCGGCCACGCTCACCGACGCGATGCCGCGCGCCTCTATCAATCCGCTGGCGCAGATGTCGAAGCTCGATCTGAACGGGCCTCTTGCGCTGGCAACGTCGCCGGCGATCACCAGAATGCGCGACACCCCGGCTTCATCGCGCGCCCGGATCAGAAAATCATCGAGCGCCTCGCGCGTCGCCATTTCGCGCGCGGCAATGTGCGGGACCGGATTGAAGCCTGCGCGCCGCAGCGCCACCGCGGTCTCGACATTGTGGCGGTAATTGTCGCCGGGCAGGAAGGTGATGGTCACGTCCGTACCCGGGCGAAAATTGTCCCGCAGTTCCTGCAGTTGATGCCCGCGCGACGAAACCTCGACGGAGGCCGACGCCAGCAACGAGAGCAAATCGGGTACGGTCACGGCGGCCTCGTAGGCTGGTCAGGCGCGGCGGCGCGAAATCACATAGGTTTCGTCGTTGAACCACAGGCCGCCATGCTTTTTCAGCACCCGGTCGGTGGCCTCGAGGTAGCGGCCGTCGCGGACCACCTCTGACAGCCGCCGGTCCTCGACCTGCGCGACATAGATGGCGGCGTTCCACGCCGCAAACAGCGTCGACGTTCCGATCGGGCCGCTCACCTCATCCGGCAGCGTGTGCATGTGATAGCGGAAGATCGAGCGGGCGTCGGACGATGCGTTGAAATTGTAATGCCGCGCCGCCGCACCCAGTTCGCGCTTGACCTGACGCAGGATGGCGTGGCGATCGGTGGTGAAGGGATTGTCGCCCGGCCAGACCTGATCGATGATCTCGATTCCGGGATCGTTGCCGTGGGAATGGATGCCGATCAGGCGCCCGCCGGGCCGCAGCGCCCGCACCAGCGGCGCCACCACCTTCGACGCCTTGAATTCGACGCTGGCGCGGGCGCGGTAAGGCTGCGAGGCGATCACCAGGTCGTAGTCCGCCATCACGCGTCCCGGCCGCGGCAGAATCGGATCCAGCAGGAACGAGTGATCCTCGCGCCGCAGCGTCAGGATGACGGGCCGCGTATAGACCGGATTGCCGGTGGTCGAACTGATCCCCGCACGCCAGTTTTCGGCCAGAAATCCTTCGAGGTCGTTGATCTGTTCGGCGAAGCCATGCGCCGTGTTGCCGGACAACGCGACATCCTTCCAGATCAGGCTTTGCGCCGATGTGGTGGAGCGCGGCGTCAGCCAGGGCGCCTCGGCGTAATAGAGATTGGTGAGCACCAGCACGGTGGCGGGATGTTCGAACAGGCGATCGGCCATCTTCTCCAGCGTCAGCCGGATGTCTTCGTAACTGATCTCCTTAGCCACGACGTAAAGCGGCATGGTCGGGAAGCGCGCATGCAGCGCCCGCATCACCCGCGCCAGCACGGTGCCGTCGCCGACACCGGCGTCGAACAGGCGGAGCGCCGGCGGCGTCGGCTGCAGGTTGCTCATTTCGAGGGAAATCCGGTGCGCGACGTCGGTCTTCTCGCTGCAGGTCGAGACGAACAGCAGATATTTCTGCCGGTTGTCGAAAAACCGGAAGCCGGCGGGCTGCATGCCGGCTGTCATGGCGAGAGCCGCACCGTTGCCCGGCTTCCCCGCCGGTTTGGTGCGGTCCCGCGACGGCACCGGCGCGGTCAGGTGCTCGGTGAGATAGGCGCGGACCTTGTCGAGGGTGCCCGTGGTGATCCTGGCGCCATCGCGCAGCCTGGAGACCAGCTTGCCGTCATTGACAACGAGCCGCCCGAACGTGGATTCCGCCGTTTGCGTCGCGCGGCAATAGTCCCGGATTTCACTCAGGATCTGATCGGCGGTTCTGGTCGCGGTCTGGTGCTGGCGTTCCTCGGTCCGCATGGCTTTGCTCCCGCGGTTTCATCCCTGGCCGTAATCAAGGGACAGCCGCCAGGTTGCGTCAACCACAATCGGAGTGGGCAATGGAAGTGGGCATGTGCCCAAATCGAGTTACCGCGGCCGGCGCGAGAACACCGAGATCAGCACCGGCAGCGTCACCAGAATGACCAGCGGCGCCAACATCATGCCGGTGACGACGACGACCGCCAGCGGTTTCTGCACTTGCGAGCCGATGCCCTCCGACAGCGCCGCCGGCAACAGCCCGACGCCGGCGACCACGCAAGTCATCAGCACGGGGCGCAGCTGCAACTCGCCGGTGCGGATCACCGCCCTCGCCCGGTCGTAGCCTTCCTCGATCAACTGGTTGAACTGCGACAGGATGATGATGCCGTCCATCACCGCGATGCCGAACAGCGCGATGAAGCCGATCGCCGCGGAGACGCTAAACGGAATTCCCGATATCAGAAGCCCAAGCACGCCGCCGAAAATCGCCATCGGAATCACGCTCATCGCGAGCAGGGTATCGATCATCGAGCCGAAATTGAACCACAACAGCACCGCGATCAGCGCGAGGCTGATCGGCACCACGATCGACAGCCGCTTGATGGCGTCCTGCAGATTGCCGAATTCGCCGACCCATTCGACTCGCGATCCCGGCGGCAGATGAACCTGGGCTGCGACCTTGTCCTGCGCCTCCCGGATCGCGCTGCCGAGGTCGCGTTCGCGCACCGAGAACTTGATCGGCAGATAACGCTCCTGCTGCTCGCGATAGATATAGGCGGCGCCCGATACCAGCTGGATCGAGGCGACCTCGCTCAAGGGGATCTGCGTGACCGCGCCGTTGGCGCCGGGCGCGCCGATCCGCAGATTCTGGATCGCCTCGGCGCTGCGGCGATATTCCGGCGCAAGGCGCACGATGATCGGGAAATGCCGGTCGCTTCCCGGCTCGTAGAGGTCGCCGGCGCTGTCGCCGCCGATGGCGACGCGGATGGTGGCGTTGATATCGCCCGGCGAGAGCCCGTAGCGCGCGGCGCGGGCGCGGTCGATGTCGATCTGGATGGTGGGCTGGCCCAGCGAGGTGAACACCGCGAGATCGGTGACCCCCTGCACGGTGGAAAGAACCGACTTGATCTTGTTGGCGGTGTCGGTCAGCGCCTGCAGATCGTTGCCGTAAAGCTTGATCGAATTCTCGCCCTTCACGCCGGAGACGGCTTCGGAGACGTTGTCCTGCAGATATTGGGAGAAGTTGAATTCGACGCCGGGAAATTTCTGTTCGAGCTGCGCCAGCAGTTGCGCCGTCAGTTCGACCTTGTCGTGCGTGCCCGGCCACTCGCTGACCGGTTTCAGCGGCGCGAAGAATTCGGCGTTGAACAGGCCGGCGGCGTCGGTGCCGTCATCGGGACGGCCGTGCTGCGACACCACCGATTCCACCTCCGGCCGGCTGCGGATGATCTTGCGGATCTCGTTGACGTAGGCGTTGCCCTCCTGCAGCGAGATGGTCGGCGGCAAGGTCGCGCGAATCCAGAGGTTCCCCTCCTCGAGCTTGGGCAGGAATTCAAGGCCGAGCAGGCGCGTGAAAATCGCGGTCATGACCACGAGGCCCACAGCCGCTCCCATCACAACCTTCCGGTTGTCGACCGCCCAGGCCAGCGCCGGCGTGTAGAGCCGATGCAGCAGCGCCATGATCCAGGTTTCGGTTTCCTCCATATGCGACGGCAGGATGATCGCGCTCAGCGCCGGCGTTACCGTAAACGTCGCCAGCAATCCGCCGGCCAGCGCATAGGCATAGGTCCGCGCCATCGGCCCGAAAATATTGCCCTCGACCCCGCTCAGGGTGAACAGCGGGATGAACGCCGCGACGATGATGGTCGCGGCAAAGAAGATCGAGCGCGACACGTCCGCCGAGGCCGAGAGGATGGCATGGCTCTTCATGCCCATGGTGGTCTCGCGCGAAATGTGACTCTGCTCGGCGGGCGATAACGCCGTGGTCTGCGACAGCCGGCGGAAGATCGCCTCCACCATGATTACGGTGGCATCCACGATCAGCCCGAAATCGATGGCGCCGACCGACAGCAGGTTGGCGGATTCGCCGCGCAGCACCAGGATGATGACGGCGAAAAACAGCGCGAACGGGATGGTGGCGCCGACGATCAGCGCGCTGCGGAGATCGCCGAGGAAAATCCACTGCAGCAGCACGATCAGGAGGATGCCGATCACCATGTTGTGCAGCACCGTGGCGGTGGTGATGTCGATCAGGTCCTTGCGGTCGTAGATGCGCTCGATTCGTACCCCCGGCGGCAGGATGCTGGAGCTGTTGATCGAGGCCACCAGTTGCTCGACCCGCGCGATCGTCGGCGAACTCTGCTCGCCGCGGCGCATCAGCACGATGCCCTGCACGATGTCGTCGTCCTGATCGATGCCGGCGATGCCGAGCCGCGGTTTCTCGCCGACGGTGACGGTGGCGATATCCTTGACCAGCACCGGATTGCCGCCGCTTTGCGACACCATGGTGCTGGCGAGATCGTCGATCGAGCGGATCAGGCCGACGCCGCGCACCACGGCAGACTGCGCGCCGATATTGACGGTGTTGCCGCCGACATTGATGTTGGAATTGCCGACGGCCTGCAGCAGTTGCGGCAGCGTCAGGCCGTTGGCGATCAACTTGTTGAAGTCGACCTCCAGTTCGTAGGTCTTGGTCCTGCCGCCCCAGCCGGTGACGTCGATCACCCCCGGCACGGCGCGGAAACGGCGCTGCAGCACCCAGTCCTGCAGCGTCTTCAGATCGAGCACGCTGTAGTTCGGCGGCCCGGCCAGCCGGTAGCGGTAGATTTCGCCGATGGCGCTGAGCGGCGAAATCCCCGGCTGCACATTGCCAGGCAGCGGCGCCATCTGCGATAGCCGGTTCAGTACCTGCTGCAGCGCCTCGTCGTAAGTATAGTCGAACGAGAACTGCAGCTTGACGTCGGACAGTCCGTACAGCGAGATGGTGCGGATGGTGCGCAGGTTCTTGATGCCGGCGACCTGGGTCTCGATCGGAATGGTGATGTAGCGCTCGATCTCTTCCGACGACAGTCCCGGGCTTTGCGTGACGATGTCGACCATCGGCGGGGTCGGATCGGGATAGGCCTCGATGTTGAGCTGCTTGAACGCGATCAGGCCGCCGATCATCACGACGGCGAACAAACCCACCATCAGATAGCGGCGGCTGACTGCAAGTTCGACGAGGCGATCCATTCAGATCGGGGCTTTCAATGAGGCTGGGGAGGTTTAGCTGCCGGATGCCGCGCGGTCGATGAACAGGCTGCCCTTGGTGACGATCTGCTCGCCCGGTTTCAGATTGCCCTTCACCTCGACCAGATTGCCGTTGGTGAGGCCGGTCTTGATCTGGCGAAGCTCGATCGATTTGTCCTCGTGCGCGACCCAGAGCCGGACCTGATCGCCCTCGTAGATCAACGCCTGCTTCGGCACGCCGATCGCTGGGTGATCGCTGGCCGAATAGATCGTGACATTGGCGAACATCTCCGGCTTCAGCTGGCCGTCCTTGTTGTCGATGGTGGCGCGGACCAGGAGCCTCCGGGTGGCGGGATCGATCGCCGCGGAGACATAGTTGATGCGCGCGGTCAGCGTCCGGCCCGGCAGCGCCAGTACGTTGAAAGCGATCTCCTGCCCCACCGAAACCACCGAGGCTTCGGTCTCGCGGACAAAGGCCGTCAGCCATACCGTGGAGAGATCGCCGATCACGAACACCGGATCGCTGGCGCCGGCGCTGATATATTGACCGGGGCCGATCTTGCGCTGGACCACGGTGCCGGCGATCGGCGAGAAGATCGTCGTCTCCGGATTGATGCGGCCCTTCTGACGGAACGTTGTAATGTCGTCGTCGGTCAAGCCGAGGATGCGCAGCTTGTTGCGCGCCGCCTCCAGCGCCGTCTCCGCCGAACGCTGGTCGTTCTGCGCCTGGATCAGTGTCGCCTGGGCCTGCTGATAGTCCTTGAGCGGGACCGCCTTGCCCTCGAACAGATCCCTCGCGCGCTTGTCCTGGATTTGCGCGAGATCGAGCGCCGATTTCGCCTTGTTCAGCCCGGTCATGGCCGCGATGTAATCGTTCTGCGCCTGCACATTGTCGGCGGCCTCGATGACGAACAGCGCCTGACCCTGGGTGACGTTATCGCCGGGGCGTGCCAGCAGTTTGGTGACCCGGCCGGCATAGGGCGAAAACACCGGCGTCGAGCGATCCTCATCGACCGCGATCTTGCCTTCGGTGACGTGCTCGGCCCGGAATGCCCGCTCGGTGACGGGCTCGATCGTCAGGCTGGCCCATTCGGACGAGGTCGGGGTGTAGCGCTGCTGACCCTTGCGGGATTGGCTCGAGACCTCGGAATTGCCCTGCGGTGCCTTGCTCACGTGCACGAGGCCAAAGACGCCAAACCCGGCAAGCGCCAGCAACGCCAGGCCAAGGGCCAGGCGCTGCCTGTTAAGCATCTGAATTTGCTTGATAAATTCCGTCAGCATGGGCCCTGGTCAGATCGGCGATGATTCCGGCGGCGGCTGCCGCATCGCTGCGCTAATAGTGCCCAATTGATATTTCAAACAATCTAAAAACGCGCTTGGCGCTCGCGTTTTAAGTTAAAATTTTGAGAGCTGCTTAACCACGCGCCGGCCATTGCGGCGGGTGACTGCCGAGCGGCATCGCGGGGCGGGACCAGAACGCCGGCGTTTTCGACAGATTGGCCGAATGTCTGACCGATCGTAGCGGACCGAAGCCCGACGGGATTTCCTCGATAAAAGGCGCCACGGATTCACCCTTCAAATCCTCGGTCTTAAAACCGTCGGCGACGCGGCCGAGATTCCACAGCCAGCGTCCGGTTTGCGCCAGCGATACCCGGACATGCCAGCTGCCGCCTTCGCGCGACTGGCGCGCCTTCGCCATCATCGCGCCGAACGCCATCATATAGCCGGTGGCGTGATCGAGCATCTGCGCCGGCAGTTCCTTCGGTCTGTCGACGCCGGCGGCGTGGCCTTCAGCGTGATTGAAACCGATTGCGGTCTGCACCAGCGAGTCGAAACCGCGGCGGCCGGCCCACGCTCCGGCATGGCCATAGGCCGACAGCGACACATAGACGATGCCGGGACTGAGCCGCGCCGCATCCTGCGGCGAGAAGCCGAGTGCGGCGATGGACGTCGGCCGATAGCCTTGCGAGAAAATATCGGCCTGCGCCAGCAGACCACGCAGCACGTCCCGCCCCTGCTCGCTTTTGAGATCGACGAAGCTCGTGAGCTTGCCGCGGCCGGTGTCGATGGCGAGCCAGGGAATCGCCGGCAGGTTGGGGCTGGAGATCAGCATCACGTCGGCGCCGTGCACCGCCAGCGTGCGGCCCGCGACGGGGCCTGCGATCACCCGCGACAGATCGAGTACGCGCAAGCCTGCGAGCGGCCGGTCGCCCGGCGCCCAAGGTTTTGGCGCGGCCTCGCCGATCTTTTCGATGGAGACCAGCGGCAGTTCGGCCAGCGCTTTTGCATGTGGCAGCGCCGACCACTCCTGATGCGAGCGCATCAGCGCGACCACGCAGCCGCCGGCGTAGGCCGCGGTTTCGAACGCCTCGCCGTCCCACTGCATCAGTGCGGTCTGCACCTCGTCGCGCTCCGCTTTGCAATTCAGAACCTTGCAGACGGCGTCGCGGTGATGCCGGAAGTTGGTGTGCAGCCGCACGAAGCGGCCGTCGCCGGTGTTGTAGATGCCGGCGATAGCATCCCACGCCGGGCCCGGCGGCTTGCCGTCGACACGCAGATAACGCTCGCTGCGGCATTCCACGACGGCATGGCGCATATCGACCGCGACGTCCTGCGACTGCCCGCTGCGCAACCGCCAGATGTTTGCCGCCGCCAGTCCTGCCGCGGCAATACTGGCCTGCGCCGCGGCGGCGACGCGAAACGACGACGGCAGCTGCGGCTCGTCGCCGGTCAGCGTCACCGCGCCCAGCGCCGAAGCGTCGCCGCCGGCTGATGTCCAGAGATCGGAGAGGATGTCGCGAGGGGTTTGCATGGGTATTTCCGATTGCTCAGCCGTCATAGGCGGGCTTGACCCGCCTGCGGGGCCGAAGCCCCTTCGGCGCGGCGAAGGCCCGCGTATCCATCATCTTCGGAAAAGTATTTCAAAGCGGATGGATGGCCGGGTCAAGCCCGGCCATGACGCGGCGGATGAGGTGCGTCAATGAAAATCCCTTGACGGCGGCAGGATGCGGACATTGCGCGGGTGGCGGATTTTCTGCGCCGGATGGTGTTCCGGCCGGTCGTCATGGAGCGGTTCGACCGGTGCAGCGGCGGAAGGCGATATATGTCTTCGGCCAAGTGCGTCATTGGCAAGGTTGACCAGATCGGGCGAGCGATCGAACAATCGCTCGGCCACGAGATGCACCACCTTTTCCGGGCTGCTTTGAATGGTACCCTCGACCAGAATCAGCCGCGCGCCCATCACCTCCTTGCGGAAGTGTTCCATCACCTTCGGCCACACCACGATATTGGCGATGCCGGTTTCATCCTCCAGCGTCATGAACACGACGCCGTTGGCGCTGCCCGGACGCTGCCGCACCAGCACTACGCCTGCGCAGCGAACGCGCCGCTTGTCGTTGGCATGCGAGACCTCGGCGCAGCTCACCGCTTTTTCGCTCGCAAACATCGCCCGCAAAAACTCCATCGGATGTCCTTTCAGCGACAGCCGGATGGTCTGATAATCGGCCACCACCTGTTCCGGCAGCGGCATGACCGGAAGCGGCTGCGCGTTTTCATCGGGCTGCTCGCGCGCAATGGCGATTTCAAACAACGGCAGCGGCACGTCATCGGGCAACCGCCGCACCGCCCAAAGCGCGGCGCGGCGATCGAGCCCGATGGAGCGGAACGCATCGGCATCGGCCAGCAAAATCAGCGCGCGCTTTGGCAAGGCAGTATCGCGGGCAAAATCTTCCAGCGAGGTGAAGAGCCGGCGCGATCGTGCGGCGACAATACGCTCGCCCCAGTCTTCCGGCTTCGGTTTTTTGATTTCCAGCCTTTTATTATTTTCTATTCTCAGAAATTCCTCGTCCGGATCGGCCCACTTGAACCCGTCGATCTGACGGAAGCCGAGCCGCACCGCGTGATATCTGCCGCATTGGTCCTCCAGCGTATTCTGCGAAAAACTGAAGGACACATCGATCTCGCGCACGGTGACGCCATTCTTGCGGGCATCGCCGACGATCTGCGCCGGCGCATAAAAGCCCATCGGCTGCGAATTCAACAATCCGCAGCAGAACGCATCGGGATGAAAATGCTTCAGCCATGACGAGACATAGACCAGCTGCGCAAAGCTCGCGGCGTGGCTTTCGGGGAAGCCGTATTCGCCAAAACCCTTGATCTGGTTAAAACAGTTTTTGGCAAACTCTTCCGGATAGCCTCGCCTGATGAGGTTGCCGACCATCTTCTCTTCGAATTTATGGATGGTCCCCATATGGCGGAATGTCGCCATCGCACGGCGCAGTTGATTGGCTTCATCCGGCGTGAACTTCGCAGCTTCGATGGCGATGCGCATCGCCTGTTCCTGAAACAGCGGGACGCCCAGGGTTTTGTACAAGACATTCTTGAGTTCATTCTCGTTGCCGCCCTTCGGATAGGGATATTCGATATCCTCCGGCCTCATTTTTCGCCGCTTCAGATAGGGATGCACCATGTTACCCTGAATCGGACCCGGCCGCACGATCGCGACTTCGATCACCAGATCGTAGAAGGTACGCGGTTTCAGGCGCGGCAGCATGTTCATCTGCGCGCGGCTCTCGACCTGGAACACGCCAAGCAATTCGCCCCGCTGCAGCATCTGATAAACCTCGTCGTCGTCTTTCGACTTGATGTCTGCGAGCTCGTAACGTTCGCCTTTATGCCCTGCGATCAGGTCGAAACATTTGCGGATGCAGGTCAGCATGCCCAGCGCCAGCACATCGACCTTCATCATCCTCAGCGCATCGACATCGTCCTTGTCCCATTCGACGAAGGTGCGGTCGTCCATCGCGGCGTTGCCAATGGGCACATAGGTATCGAGCCGGTCCTGGGTCAGCACATAACCGCCGACGTGCTGCGACAGGTGGCGCGGAAAATCGATCAGCTCGGTGGCTAGTTCTACGGCGAGTTCGACCATGGGATTTTTCGGATCGAGGCCGGCCTGCCTGACCTGCATCTCATTGAGCCCCTTGCCCCAGCTGCCCCATACCGTATCGGCCAGCGCCGCCGTCACATCTTCCGTCAGGCCAAGCGCCTTGCCGACATCGCGGATCGCGCTGCGTGGACGATAGTGGATGACAGTTGCAATGATCGCCGCGCGATGACGGCCATATTTGTTGTAGACATATTGCATGACCTCTTCGCGGCGCGAATGCTCGAAATCAACGTCAATGTCGGGCGGCTCAAGCCGTTCCTCGGACAGAAAACGCTCGAACAACAGATCGATATCCACGGGATTGACCGATGTGATTCCCAGCATGAAGCACACAGCGGAATTGGCGGCCGATCCCCGCCCCTGACACAGGATATGCTTCGACCGCGCGTAATGAACGATGTCATGAACGGTCAGGAAATAGTGCGCAAATTCCCGCTTTGCGATCAGAGCCAATTCCCTATGCAAGGTCCCACGCAGCTTGCCGTCGATCCCTCCCGGAAAATATCTGGCAACGCCAGCCCAGGTCAGATCTTCCAGATGCCGCTGCGCGGTCTTGCCGGGCGGTACCGGTTCGTCGGGATACTGGTATCTGAGTTGATCGAGGGAAAACGTGATGCGACCCGCAAAGCGCATGGTTTCCGCAATTGCCTCCGGCAGGTCGCAAAACAGCCGCGCCATGTCGTGCGCAGGTTTCAGATAGCGTTCGGCATTGGCTTCAAGGCGCTTGCCGATGGCGTCGACCGTCGTCTTTTCGCGGATGCAGGTCAGAACGTCCTGCAGGGGACGCCGCGCAGGATCATGATACAGAACCTCGTTGGTCGCCAGCAGCGGTACCCGCGCCGCAGCCGCGATACGCTGTAACCGGACGAGACGGCGCCTGTCATCGCCGCGATAGAGCAGGCTGGCCGCAAGCCAGACGCCCTCCGCGCGGCTCTCTCGCAATCGATTCAGAATTCTCAGCGCTTTCGCCGTCTCGAAGCGATGCGGCAGCGTCAAAACCAGAAGCTGTCCTTCGGCGAATTCCAGGAGATCATCAAGTTTTAAATGGCATTCGCCCTTCTCGGTATCGTCCCCGCGCTTGCCGCGTGTCAGCAACTGGCACAGCCCGCCATAGGCGGCACGATCGCGTGGATAGACCAGGATGTCCGGCGTGTCGTCCATAAGGACGAGGCGTGAACCGATCAGTAATTTTGGTTTGTGTTTGACCTCCGGATTGCCAAGCTCCTTGTAGGCCCGCACCACGCCGGCCAGCGTGTTGTGATCGGCAATGCCGATGACGGGCAGACCAAGCTCGCTCGCCTGGTGCACATATTCCTGCGGATGCGAGCCGCCGCGCAGAAACGAAAAATTCGTGGTGATCCCGATCTCGGCATAGGGGGGAGTTTTCATGCAAACAGTCCATGCACGAACCAGTCTGGCTGTACGGCCTTGCCGTCCTCCACGATTTCGCCATATAGCCCATCGCGATAAAGCCAGAACCGTACCCCCGCTTCATCCTCGACTCGAAAATAATCGCGCGTCGGCATCGCTTCCTGCGAACGCCACCACTCCATGGCGATGCGTTCCGGGCCTTCCGCGCGAACGATGGTGTGAGACGCGCGCCGCCATTTGAAATGCCGGGGTGGTTTGTCAGGGACTTCCGCAAACAGCACCTCGATCGGCTCCGGCCGCTCGAACAGCCGCAGCGGCCGCAGCGGCGGCTCGCCCTCGGCGCGATCAGGCCACGCCGCAAGCGCTGCTGCGACAAGATGATGCTGCGCCGGCGCCGCCAAACCCGCGCGTTCCGGAATGTGGGTGTCCTGCGGCAGGTGCACCACCACCCGGCGGCCGCCGATGCGCGCGGCGATGCGGTCGATCAGGGCGGCTAACTCGTCATTGTCGTGCACGTTGGCGTCGAGATCGCGTTGCTGCTGCACCACGATTTCGGTGCGGCTGGCGGACAGGCGAACGAGATCGAAGCCGAAGCCGGGATCCAGCGGATCGCTCAACGCATCGAGCCGCTCGCGGAACAGCCGGTCGATCATCGCAGCCCTGGTAACGGGCTGTCCGGTATCCACCGCAATCGCGCGCACCGCGCCGTCGGTGCGGAAGAAGCTCGCTTCAAGCCGCCGCGCGCCCTTGCCCTGTTTTTCCATCGCTGCGACCAGCATCTGCGCCAGTCTGGATAATGTCGCTGCGATCACGCCATCGGTTAAGACGGGTTCGGCGAAGCGTTTCTCCACAATGTAATCCGGCAGCGGCTTGCGCGGGCTGATCGGCGCGTCGCCCTGCCCCAGCGCCTGCTCCAGCAAGGTCGTAAAATCGGCGCCGAATCGCGCGGTGATTTCGTGGCGCGCGCGGGAGGCGACGTCGCCGATGGTTTTCAAGCCAGCGCGGCGCAAGCCGCGAGTGATCGCATCCTCGGCGCCGAGCGTGGAAACCAGCAGCGGCTTTACGCTGTCTGCTTCTTCGCCATCCTCAACAATGCGGCCATGAACGTGGCGGTTCATGGTCCGCGCGCAGACCGAGGTGCCGGCAATCGCCGCGCTGACGGCAAAACCCTGCCGCGTCAGCGCGCTGCACAGCATCTGCATCAGTGCGGTCTCGCCGCCGAACAGATGCGCGCAACCGGTGATGTCGAGAAACAGGCCATGCGGGCAATCCAGCGCCACCAGCGGCGTGAAGCGGTCGCACCAGTCGGCAATGGCGTTGAGCGCCTGCGCATCCGCGGCCTCGTCGGCGTCGAACACCTGTATGTCCGGACAGACCGCGCGGGCATTGGCCAGCGGCAGGCCTACTTCAAGTCCGAGGTGGGCCGCGGCATCGTCCAGCGCTGAAATCTGCAGCGCGTTGTTTTGTTTGGCGACGACAATGCAAGGAAGCCCACTAACCAGCACGCCGGCGTTGCGCGAAAACTGGCGCTTGATGCGGTCGGTCGGCAGGCGCGGCAGCCACAGGCTGAGGATGCGCCGGCGTTTCACGGAAAAGGCACTCATCACATTTCCATTCCATGATCCAGTGGCCGTTCGGGCCATGACGGTTGCGGACAAGTTGGGTGTCGAACATGGGCGCGCCCCATGCTTCGTGTCGCGGCGGCGAATGCGCCGCGCGCACGATCCATCGCGTCTCCGCTGTCGAGGGGATTGGCGCCGCCGCGAGGCGCAGCAGCAGGCCGGTAACTCCCGACATCCGCGCCGCCAGCGTCAGTTTGCGGCTTGCGACGAGATCGAACTGCCGCGTCTCGCCCCAGATTTCCAGCACCACGGCGCCGAGCGCCTCGCAGGCCAGCGCGTCGGCTGTTGTCCGCAATGCGGTTTCCACATCGGCCGCGCGCACGGTTACCAGCAGGCGCGGATCGAGACCGAGTTCGCTCCACCCGCTCATCGACAGCGCGCCGGATTCAATTTCGGTGAAATCCTGCCGCACCCACAACAGCGGCCGCCGCGCGCTGACGCGCCGCGCAAGGCCAGCGATGAATCCGGTTGCCGCAGCACTCTGCCTGCCTTCGGAAAACACCTCATGCACCGCGCCCAGCGCAAGGCCACCCTGCAGCGCCGCATCGGCCTCGGCATGTCCGAGCGTCGCCCGATCCGGCGCGATTGCGTCGTGGGTTTCGATGCGCTCGATGCTGCCGCGCAAAGCCGCAAGCGTGCTCGTGCGTGCACCGGTCATGCGCCGCTCCTGAAAGATTGCCGGGCCCACCATGGGTTCAGAGAGAACCAATGGCTGGCTCATTTGTTCATGATATGTTCTAATATAAAGCTAAGACGGCCCGGAGAGTCAATCGCCATCGGCGTTTGTGTTTTTTCCGAATGGAATCAAAGGGATTCAAACCATGGACGTGCAGCGCAAGCTGGAAATCCTGGCGGACGCCGCCAAATACGACGCTTCCTGCGCTTCCAGCGGCACCGAGCAGCGGGATTCCAGCGGGGGCAAGGGGCTTGGTTCGACCGCGCCGGGCATGGGCATCTGTCATTCTTACGCGCCGGACGGCCGCTGCATTTCGCTGTTGAAAATCCTGCTCACCAACGCCTGCAACTTCGATTGCCTGTATTGCGTCAACCGCGCCACCTCGAACGTGCCGCGTGCGCGTTTCACGGTCGATGAAGTGGTGCAACTGACGCTCGATTTCTATCGTCGCAATTACATCGAGGGGCTGTTTCTGTCCTCCGGCATCATCCGCAGCGCCGATTATACCATGGAGCAGGTGGTGAATGTGGCGCGCAAGCTGCGCGAACAGCACCACTTCCGCGGCTACATTCATCTCAAGACCATTCCGGAAGCTGACGACGCACTGATCACTGAAGCCGGCAAATACGCCGACCGGCTCAGCATCAACATCGAGGTGCCGGAGGAGCAGAGCCTTGCGAAACTCGCACCCGAGAAAGACGTACGCGCGATCAGGCGCACCATGGGCCGGTTGCGGCTCAAGCTCGACGAGGCAAAAGAAAATACCAAGAGCAAAAATGCGCCGCGCTTTGCCCCGGCAGGGCAGAGCACGCAGATGATCGTCGGCGCGGATAGCGCCTCGGATCAGATTATTCTGAGCACCAGTGCCAATCTCTACGGCTCCTACAATCTCAAGCGGGTTTACTATTCCGCGTTCAGCCCGATCCCCGATGCCAGCCGTTCGCTGCCATTGCGCGCGCCTCCGCTGGTCCGTGAGCACCGGCTCTATCAGGCCGACTGGCTGATGCGGTTTTACGGCTTCAACGTCGGTGAAATCGTCGAGCAGGCCGAAGGCATGCTGCCGCTCGACATCGATCCGAAACTGGCCTGGGCGCTGCGCCATCCCGATCGCTTCCCGCTCAACGTCAACCGCGCCAGTCGCGAGGAATTGCTGCGCGTGCCCGGCTTCGGCGCCAAGGCGGTGGACCGCATCATCGCGACGCGGCGGCTCTCGTCGATCCGCGTCAGCGACCTTGCCCGGCTGCATATCCCGCGGAACAAGGCGCTGCCCTTCATCGTTCTGTCCGACCATCGACCGTCACCGCATGTGCTGGACAGCACACGGCTGGCGGAGCGGTTTCGTCCGGCGGTAAAGCAGTTGGGATTCGGGTTTTGAGTGACGCAGCAAGTTGATGCAATTCATCTCATTGAACAGCGAAACCGATTTCGAGGGCTGGCGCAAAGCGGCCCGCACGCTGGCCCTGAATAACGTGGTGCCGGTCGAGGTGACATGGACGGTGGCAGGCAGTGAGCCCGAGTTATTCGAACCTGCCGCCGCAGCGCCGCTCGAGACGCCGCACGGCACATTCAACGTCCCGGCCAAATTCGTCGAGCTTGCGCAGACCGCGATCCTGCATCGCGATCCCCAGCGCTTTGCAATCCTGTACCGGCTGCTGTGGCGGCTAAGGGGCAATCACGAACTGCTGGAGGTCGCCACCGATCCGGACGTCGCGCAGGTTGCGGCGATGACCAAGGCGGTGCGCCGCGATGAGCACAAGATGCACGCCTTCGTCCGCTTCCGCGAGGTCGGGCGCGAGCGTGAATCGCATTTCATTGCCTGGCTCGAGCCGGAACATCACATCGTCGAACTGGCGGCGCCGTTCTTCGTGCGGCGTTTTGCCGACATGGCCTGGTCGATCCTGACGCCGGACCTTTGTGCGCATTGGGACGGCCACGCCGTCTCGTTCACCCCGGGCGTCAGCAAGGCGGACGCGCCGTCGGCAGACCGGCTGGAGGAAACCTGGCGGCGCTATTACGCCAGCATCTTCAACCCTGCCCGGCTCAAGGTGAAGACGATGCAGGCCGAGATGCCGAAGAAATATTGGCGGAACCTGCCGGAGGCCTCGTTGATTAAGCCTCTGATTGCAGGCGCGGGGCGCGCGACCGGGGAAATGATCGCCCACGGCGCAACGGAACCGCACAGGTCACAGAAACGGCCCGAGCCCATGAAACGCAAGCATTCAGCATCCGGCAACAGCATCGAGGCGCTGCGCGAGGAGGCCCGTGGCTGCCGCGCCTGTCATCTGTGGAAAGATGCGACGCAGACCGTGTTCGGCGAAGGCCCGCAAGCTGCCCAGGTGATGCTGGTCGGCGAGCAGCCCGGCGACAAGGAAGATCTCGCCGGAAAACCGTTCGTGGGACCGGCGGGCCAGATGCTCGATCGCGCACTGAAAGAGGCCGGCGTCGATCGCGACAAGGTCTATGTCACCAACGCGGTAAAGCATTTCAAGTTCGTACCGCGCGGAAAAATCCGCCTGCACCAGAAACCGAACACGCCGGAGATCAAGGCGTGCCGGCAATGGTACGAGCGCGAACTGGCCTCGATCAAACCCGATCTGGTGGTGGCGATGGGGGCTACCGCGGCACAGAGCGTGTTCGGCAAGATCACGCCGATCAACAAATCGCGCGGGCGGCTGATCGATCTCGATGACGGGACCAAGGCACTGGTGACGGTGCACCCATCCTATCTGCTGCGGCTTCCGGACGAAGACGCCAGGGCAATAGAATACGAGCGCTTCGTCGATGACCTGAAGATCGTGGCTGCGATGCTGCAAAAAGACAGAGCCGCGTAAGCCCTTCTCGAACTTTATAAGTTCGTCATGCCCGGCCTTGTGCCGGGCATCCACGTCTTTCGTACCTTGCAGCAAGCAAGACCTGGACAGTCGGGACATCTGCGCGAAGACGCGCTTCGCGCTTTAGCCCCGGCCATGACGCTTATATGCTGCCGCTTCCGATCAAGCCGCCGCGGCGAGGTTGACTGCGGCATCGGCGAGCGTTGTCAACGCCACGTCGGTCTTCTTTTCCTGCTGCAACGTCTGATCCAGCAGGCGCGCGGCGTCCTTCATGCCGAGTTGCAACGCCCACTGCTTCAGCGTGCCATAGCGCGAGATTTCGTAATGCTCGACGGCCTGGGCCGCAGCAAGCAGGCCGGCGTCAAGCGCTTCGCAGCCCTTGTACTCGTCCATGATCTCCTTGCCTTCGTCGAGGATGCCCTTGATCGCGTCGCAGGTCTTGCCGCGGGCCGGCACGTCGAGGATTTTGAAGATCTGCTCGAGGCGGTCGACCTGGCCTTCGGTCTCGCCGTGATGTTTTTCAAACGCCGCGCGCAGCTTGTCCGATTGGGTGGCTTTGGCCATCTTCGGCAAGGCCTTTAAAATCTGCTTTTCGGCGAAGTAGATGTCTTTCAGGGTGTCGAGGAAGAGATCGTTGAGGTCCTTGTCCTTGGCGGCCATGTCGCACTCCGTTGTATGAGATCATTGGGACGTTCCGGTTCTCAACGTGATGTGATGCGCATTGTTCCGAACAAGTCGATGTGCGGCAAAAAAGCCACCCACAGAAAGCGTCGAGCCGCTATGCTGGCGAAGTCAGTAAACGCGTTGACTTGAGATGCAACCACGACTGCTCATACGCTCGGGCACGACCCTTTCCATCATTATCCATCTGGCGGTGCTGACCGTCGGCCTTGGCTATGCCGGCGTGCGGCCGTTCGAAACAGTTCCCCCGGAAGCAATTGCGGTCGACATCGTTTCGCCAGAAGAGTTCAAGGAAGCCGCGAAGGAAATTCAGCCCGAAAAATCCAGACCAT
This sequence comes from uncultured Alphaproteobacteria bacterium, assembly GCA_963784755.1. Classification (GTDB taxonomy): domain Bacteria; phylum Pseudomonadota; class Alphaproteobacteria; order Rhizobiales; family Xanthobacteraceae; genus Bradyrhizobium. The sequence goes on from CAWASS010000001.1 coordinate 519,991, forward strand.
TGGATATCCCCCACCTCTCGGCAAAGGATCAGCCCGCTGCGGCGCCGGCGCCGGCCGCGCCTCCACAGCCTCAACAGCCCACGCAACAGGCGACTGCATCGGCGCCGCCCAAGGCCACCACACGCCAGGCCGCCGCCCAGCCGCAGACCACAGCGGCGCCGGCACCGCCACAACCGGCATCACCATGGCTGCCGAACCTCGGGGAGCCACAACCGGACGTCAGCGTCAAGTATCAGGTGAATCTGGGCCTGCCCGCACGGCCTGGCGACGACTTCGACGCCGCCGCCATGAGCAACGCCAAGGTCGAGCGCAGCGACATCGCCAAATTCCGCGACCACCTGAAAACCTGTTCAATCCTGCCGGCGGGTGTCGCGCCGGGTGACAACGTCAAAATCGTGATACGGGCGGCCTTCATTCCGAATGGCCAGCTTCGCACCGCCCCGATCCTGATCGAGGCCAGCGCGTCCGCCAAGGGGCCGTTGCTAATGCAGGCCGCCATCAAGGCGCTACAGGAATGCCAGCCCTACACCGTGTTGCCGGCCGACAAGTACGACGAGTGGAAAGTGCTCGATCTCAGCTTCACGCCGCAGGATTTCAGAGGCGGATGATGTGCGGCGCGGCGTGACCTACAAGCACGCGTCATGGCCGGCTTGACCCGGCCATCCATCCCTTGAAGAAAAGTCTTGCGAAGATGATGGATGCGCGGGTCATCTCGCGCGAAGACGCGCTTCGCGCTTTTGCCCATGCATGACGGATCGTCTCACTCACGCCGCCAGCGTGTTCTCGACCAGCTTGATCCAGTACGAGGTGCCGTAGACGATGGCGTCGTCGTTGAAATTATAGGCCGGATGATGCAGCCCGGCGCTGTCGCCGTTGCCGCAGAAGATGAATGCGCCCGGCCGCGCCTCCAGCATGTAGGCGAAATCTTCCGCGCCCATCATCGGCGGCATTTCATGAACGTTGGCATCGCCGGCGACCTCCTTGGCAACCTTTGCTGCGAATTCGGTCTGCGCGGCATGATTCACCGTCACCGGGTAGCCGGGCTCGTAGTCGAGTTCGATCCTTGCGCCGGTGATGTGCGCGACGCCGGCCACAACGTCGCGCACCCGCTTCTCGACCAGTCGCCTAACCTCTGGTTTGAGCGTTCGGACCGTGCCCTTCAGTTCGGCGGTTTGCGGAATCACATTACGGGCATTGCCGGCGTGGAACTCGCAGATCGAAATCACCGCCGAGTCCAGGGGATCGATGCTGCGCGAGACGATGGATTGCAGCGCGGTGATGAGCTGCGCGCCAACCAGCACGGAATCGATGCATTTATGCGGGCGCGCCGCGTGGCCGCCCAGTCCTTCGATCCGGATATCGATGCTGTCGGTGGAGGCCATAATCGGGCCGGGCCGGAGCGCGAACGATCCGACGGGGATGCCGGGGCCGTTGTGCATGCCATAGACCCGATCGATGGCGAAGCGGTCCATCAACCCATCCTTGATCATGGCGGCGGCACCGGCGCCGCCCTCTTCCGCCGGCTGGAAAATCACAACGGCGTCGCCTGCGAAATTCCGGGTCTCCGCGAGATATTGTGCGGCCCCGAGCAGCATCGCGGTGTGGCCGTCATGGCCGCAGGCATGCATCTTGCCTGATGTAGTTGAGGCATATGGCAGGTTGGTCTGTTCCTCGATCGGCAGCGCGTCCATGTCGGCGCGCAGCCCGATTACCTTGACGTCGGCGGCGCCCGCGGCCGGCCTGCGGCCCTTGATGACGCCGACCACGCCGGTGCGACCGAGGCCGGTGGCGACCTCATCGCAGCCGAATGCCCTTAAGCGTTCGGCCACGAACGCCGCGGTGCGATGCACGTCATACAGCAATTCAGGATGGGCATGGATGTCCCGGCGCCAGGCCATGATATCCGGTTGCAGATCGGCGACGCGATTGACGATGGGCATGACAAATCTCGGTGAAGGGTTGGGATGCTGATCCTGTCTAGCATGGGGCTGTGCGCGGCCCAATACTCCGTTATCAACTGTCAGGGCCGGACATGACGAGGTGGTGGTATGACGGCGCGGAATGAAAAGATGCCAAGGCGGCTTGAGGGCGAGTTCGACTATATCGTGGTGGGCGCGGGCACGGCCGGCTGCATTATCGCCAACCGGCTGTCGGCCGATCCGGCCAGCCGCGTCCTGATCCTGGAGGCCGGCGGCAACGACAACTGGATCTGGTTTCACGTCCCCGTAGGCTATCTCTTTGCGATCGGCAATCCACGCTCGGACTGGATGTTCAAGACCGAGCCGGAAGCCGGTCTCAACGGCCGTGCGCTGGCCTACCCCAGAGGCAAGGTGATCGGCGGCTCGTCGGCGATCAACGCCATGATCTCGATGCGGGGACAGGCCGCCGACTACGACCACTGGCGTCAGCTCGGATTGGCCGGCTGGGGCTATGACGACGTGCTGCCCGCGTTCCGGCGGCTGGAAGATCATTTCCTCGGCGAGAGTAAGCATCATGGTACAGGGGGCGGCTGGCGCATCGAAGCCCCGCGGCTATCCTGGAAAGTTCTCGACGCGGTGGCAGACGCCGCGGCGGAAATGGGCATCCGCAAGATCCCGGATTTCAACACCGGCGACAATGAGGGCGTCGGCTATTTCCACGTCAACCAGAAGCGCGGCCGGCGCTGGTCGTCCGCGCGCGGTTTTCTGAAACCCGCATTGGGACGCCCCAATCTACGGCTTGAAAAGAACGTGCTGGTCGACCGCCTCTTGATCGAGAACGGCCGCGCCGCCGGCGTCCGCTTCATTCAGGGCGGCGAGATCGTCGAGGCCCGCACCGAGGGTGAAGTGATCCTCTGCGCCGGCTCGATCGGATCGGTGCAGGTGCTGCATCGCTCCGGCATCGGGCCATCGGATTGGCTCGCTCCGCTCGGCATCGAGCCCGTGCTCGACCGCCGGGGCGTCGGACGCAATCTGCAGGATCATCTGCAGCAGCGCGCGATCTACAAGGTCGAGGGCGTCCGCACCCTCAACGAGACCTACTATTCATTGTTCCGGCGCGGCATGATGGGCCTCAACTATGCGTTCCGCCGCCGCGGGCCGCTGACCATGGCGCCGTCACAGCTCGGAATTTTCACGCGCTCGGACTCGCATCGCGAGCGCGCCAATATCCAGTTCCACGTGCAGCCGCTGTCGCTCGACAAGTTCGGCGATCCGCTACATCGCTTTCCCGCCATCACGGTCAGTGCCTGCAACCTGCAGCCGACCTCGCGCGGCACCGTCCGGCTGCGAAGCGCGAGGCCCGAGGACGCGCCATCGATCGCGCCGAATTATCTGTCCACCGACGAAGACCGCGAGGTCGCCGCCGACGCGATCCGCACCACGCGGCGGCTGATGAGCCAGCCGGCGCTCAGGCCATACCATCCGGAAGAATTCTTGCCGGGGCCCTCGGTCGGCGACGACGACGCATCATTGGCAAAAGCCGCCGGCGATATCGGCACCACGATCTTCCACCCCGTCGGCACCGCAAAAATGGGGACCGCAAGCGATCCCTTTGCAGTGGTAGATGAGCGGCTGCGCTTTCATGGCGTTAAAAGCCTGCGCGTGGTCGATGCCTCCGTGATGCCGACCATCACCTCGGGCAATACCAACACCCCGACCGCGATGATCGCCGAAAAGGGCGCGGCGATGATCATCGAAGATTCCAGATAAAAAACCGGTTCGCCGGGAATAAACCTCGGGGCTCCCTGATCAAGTCCGTGAACCCAATCAGGGGTCCATGGAGGTATGACGATGCACGATCACGATGAACATGGCGGCGTCAGCCGCCGCCGGGTGCTGGAATGCATGACCTGGGCCGGCACCGGGGTGCTCTGGACCATTTCCGGCGGAGTGCCGCGCTCGCTCGGCCTTGTCGGCGCGGCGCAGGCGACGGAACTGGCCGGGCTAACCTTCCTGCAGATCAGCGACAGCCATGTCGGCTTTGACAAGCCGGCCAATCCCAACGCGATCGGTACGCTGGAAGAGGCAGTCGGCAAGATCAAGGCCATGCCGGTCAAGCCGTCCTTCATGATTCATACCGGCGATATCACCCATTTGTCGAAGGCAGCCGAGTTCGACGACGCCGAACGCATCATCTCGCAGGCCAAGCTCGACGTGCATTACGTGCCGGGGGAGCACGACTTCATCGACGAAGAGATAAAATTCTATCGCGAGCGTTACGGACGCGGCACCAAGGGCGCCGGCTGGTATTCGTTCGACGCCAACGGCGTGCACTTCATCGGCCTCGTCAACGTGGTCAACCTGAAAGCCGGCGGCTTGGGCAATCTCGGCGCCGAACAGCTCGAATGGCTGGAGAACGATCTCAAGGGCCGCTCGAAATCGACCCCGATCGTGGTGTTCGCACACATCCCGCTGTGGACGGTGTATCCGACCTGGGGCTGGGGCACCGAAGACGGCGCGCGCGCGCTGGACTACCTGAAAGGTTTCGGCTCGGTGACCGTGCTCAACGGCCACATCCACCAGGTGATGCAGAAGGTGGAAGGCAACGTCACCTTCCACACCGCGCGCTCGACCGCCTTCCCGCAGCCGGCACCGGGTGCGGCCCCCTCGCCCGGCCCGATGAAGGTCGCCGACGACAGGCTGCGCGGCCTGCTCGGCATCGCCAGCATCGACTTCAAGCCGGGCAACGAGCGCCTTGCGATCATTGACACGCCCCTGCAGGGCTAAAAGGAAATTCGTCATGACGTTTGCAACCCTCCGCAACGTTGGCATCCGCTTGGCCATCGTTGCGGCAATGACCTCCCAGATGAGCGTTGCCCGCTGCGAAGACTCGATGATCACGATCGATAATTTTACGTTCTCGCCGGCGCAGCTCACGGTCAAGGTCGGCACCACCGTGACCTGGAAAAACCAGGATGACATCCCGCATACGATAGTGTCGGCGGGAAAGTTCAAGTCGAAAGCGCTCGACACCGACGACAGCTACTCGTTCACCTTCACGGCGGCGGGCGACTACACGTACTTTTGTTCGCTGCATCCGCACATGACCGGGACGATCAAGGTTGAGTAGCACGCAAAATCAAGGCATCACCCTGATGCCCGGCGCGCGACTGCAAGCCGGTCCGGCCCATATCAAGGATGCCAGGCAAGCGATGCCGATCGGCGGCCCACGTAACGATCCCGAGACAGCGCGGCGGTTTCGCGACGCCGCGCTGCCGCATCTCGACGATGTCTATACGCTCGCGCGTTATCTGCTTCGCGACGCCGCCGACGCCGAGGACGCGGTGCAGGAATGCTATCTGCGAGCGTTAAAGCATTTCGAGGGATATCGCGGGCCGGCGATGAAGCCGTGGCTGTTCGCGATCCTGCGCAATGTCTGTCGCGCGGAATACGCGCGCCGGGCGAGTTCGGTGACGGCGCCGATCGATGACGTCCCGGACGACGCCGAACAAACGCCGCTATGGCACGAAACGCAGGACACGCCGGAAACGCAGATGCTGCGCCGCTTCGACGCGACAGCCATCCGGCGGCTGGTGGCCGATCTCGCCGAGCCGTTCCGCGAGACCTTCGTGCTGCGCGAAATTCACGATATGTCGTATCGCAAGATCGCCGACATCGTCGATGCCCCCGTCGGCACCGTGATGTCGCGCCTTGCGCGCGCCCGCGCCATGCTGCGATCGGCATGGATCGCGGAACAGGAGCAACCGAAATGACCTGCGAAGAGACCGAAATTCTCCTGCACGCGCTGCTCGACGGCGAACTTGACGCCGGACATGCGCGCGAGGTCGAACAGCACATCGCGGGCTGCCCGCGCTGCGCCGCGCAGTTGCGCGGCTATCGTGAAATGAGCACCGCGATCTCGGATGCGGATTTGCATTATACGGCTCCGCCGGCGCTTCGCCGGCGCATCGAAGCGGCGCTGCCGCAGCCGCGCGTGACGAGCCGGCGCTCCCTACTCAAGGGTTTTGCGATGGGATCGGCGGTATCCGCGCTCGCCGCGACCGGGCTTGTCGCCATCGTACTGCGCAATGACGACGAACAACGAATTACCTCCGAAGTGGTCTCGGCGCATCTGCGTTCGCTGCAGGCCGGACATCTGACCGACGTGCTCTCCACCGACCAGCACACGGTAAAACCCTGGTTCAACGGCAGGCTGGACGTGGCGCCCCCTGTAATCGATCTCACCGCGCAGGGATTCACGCTGATCGGCGGCCGGCTCGACTATGTGGACGGCCGCGCGCTCGGCGCGGTGGTCTACAAGCGGCGCAGCCACGTCATCAACCTGTTCGTTGCGCAGGGCGCGACCGCGGAGCACCGCGCCAAAATCGAAACGGTTCAGGGTTTCAACATCCGGCGCTGGAGCGAGCGCGGACTGAACTACTGGGCGGTCAGCGATCTCGGCACCGATGAGCTCTCGGATTTCGGCGAGAAATTCGAGGCGGCGATGCGGAGCGCGGGGTGAACCGTAGGTCTGTAGGGTGGAGTAGCGAAAGCATAATCCGCCGCTGATGGCTGTGACGGTGACGGCGCAATACGCTTCGCTATTGCGCCCTACGCCGACTTCCGGATGGCGTTGTCGACCAGCGTCTTGCCGAGCGACCAGATCGCGCCGGGGACCTTGTGGCTGTCGGCGATCACGGTATCGAACGCCCGCTCGATCCAGTTGCAATCCTCGTCGGTGATGGTCAGCGGCGGCAGCAGTTTTATTGTATGGCTGCCGTGGCCGGAAACCTGGGTCAGGATCTTGTGGTCCTTGAACAGCGGCACCGTGATGAGCTGGCAGAACAGGCCCTTGTTGGCGGTCTCCAGCACGTTCCATGACGCCTTCAGCCGCAGCGACTTCGGCGGGCCGAATTCCACGCCGATCATCAGCCCCTTGCCGCGGACCTCTTTCATCAATTCGTAGCCGGGAACCATCCGGGTCAGCGCGAGGCGAAGTTCGGCGCCGCGCTTGGCGGCGCTCTCGACCAGCCGCTCCGCCTTGATCACCTCGAGCGTGGCAATGCCGGCCGCCATCGCCAGATCGTTTTTCGCAAAAGTCGAGCCGTGCACGACGGCGCGGTCCATCTGATTGAACACCTTGTCGAAGACGTATTTGCGCGTCAGCAGCGCGCCGACCGGGACATGGCCGCCGGACAGCGCCTTGGCGAGCAGCACCATGTCAGGTTCGATGTTCCAGTGTTCGCAGGCGAGGAAGCGTCCGGTGCGGCCGATGCCGGTTTGAATTTCATCGGCGACCAGCAACGTTCCATAGCGGCGGCACAGCGCCGCTGCACCCGGCAGAAACTCGTCCGTCGGCATGTTGACGCCTTTGCCCTGGATCGGCTCGACCATGAAGGCGGCGACTTGGCGCGTTGAGAGTACTTTTTCCAGCGCCGCAAGATCGTTGAAGGGGATGGACGTGCAATCCGGCAGCAGCGGCCCAAAACCGGCGCGGAAATTGGTATCGCCGGTCAGCGACAACGCGCCATAGGACAGGCCGTGGAACGCGTGATCGCAATAGACGATGCCCGGCCGGCCGGTTGCGCAGCGCGCGAATTTGATCGCAGCTTCGACACATTCCGCGCCCGAATTCGCAAAAAAGACTTTATCAAGATAGGGCACATAAGCGAGCAGCCGCTCCGCGAGCACGCCCGCAAGGGTGGAAACATCGAGTTGCACGAGATTCGGCAGATCGCTGTCCAGCACGCTCTTCAAAGCGTCGCGAAGTACGGGATGGTTCCGGCCAATCGCAAAAACGCCAAAACCACTGAGTAGATCGAGATAGCGCGCACCTTCGCGATCGAAGAGGTACTGGCCTTGACCCTTCTGGAAGCCGACGTCGTAACCGATGGTCTTGAGAACGCGGACCAGTTGTTCGTTGAGATGACGCGAATGCATGGAACTCCGCTGCGCCTGGCAGTCCACAAACATCTCGGAAACGTCTAAATTCGGATATAGCATCGATTACATACTTCGGTTGATGGCCGTTTCGTCAACTGAAAACGCTCAATGCGGCGTTTTGCCCCCAGTCCAGGATCATCTACTTAAGCATAAGGTCAACCATGTTGCACTGCCCACGAAAGTTCATGACTACCCTGTTCTATTGCGGAATCATTTTTGCGGCGGGTCAAGGGGCGGCCTTTGCAGCCGACCCGACCGGCGACTGGAAAGTAGCGGATGGGGTGGCCAATATCCGCGTCGCCGAGTGCAATGGAAGCATGTGGGGCGTTGTGGCGTGGGAGAAAACACCTGGCGGCCGCGACGTCAACAATCCCGATGTATCCAAGCAAAGCAGACCGACCTTGGGCATGCCGATCCTGATCGACATGAAGAAAAGGCCCGGCGCCGACCAATGGGAAGGCCAAGTCTATAACGCCAAGGACGGCAAATTCTATCAATCCACCATCAAACCTGTCGGCACCGATCAACTTGAGATTCAGGGCTGCGTTTTGGGTTTTCTGTGCGGCGGTGAGACCTGGACTCGCGTCGCGCCTCCGATTCCGTCAAGCCCTTCCAACAGCATGGCCAAGGGACCGCCGAAGGCGACCGGCGGGATCAAGACCACCGGCCTTCCCGGTCAACATGGCCCGGCGAAAACCGTTGGCGCAATTTCCGCGCCTGCGACGACGGGATCGACCGGTCCGAAAGCAGCCGCTCCCGGCCAGAAGACGGCCGCAGCAGCCTCAGGTGATGTCGTCGGCGATATTTGTCTCCTCCCTGACGTCGCGCGGTCTGCCCATTAGGGCGGGCTGAAACAGCAGCACCGCGGCGAGCGTGGTGACAAGCGACAGCGCCAGCAACTTGCCCATGCTCGCGGTGCCCGGGTGGCTCGACAGCCACAGGCTGCCGAATGCCGTAGCCGTGGTCATCGCGCTAAAAAATATCGCCCGGGTCAGGCTCGACTGCAGCAGGTTGGTCCTGCCCGACCGCCATGCCGTGACATAGTAGATCTTGAACGCGACGCCGACGCCGAGTAGCAGCGGCAGTGCGACGATATTGGCGAAGTTGAGCGGCAGTCCGATCAGCACGCAGATTTCCAGCGTCACCGCGCCCGCCACCAGCAATGGTACCAGCGTCAGCAGCACGTCCGTGATCCGCCGCAATGCCAACCAGAGCAGCAGGCCGATCGAGAGCAGCGCCCACAGGCCGGCATGGATGAAGGCCTTCACGACGGTTTCGCCGGATTTGAGGATCGATACCGGCCCGCCGATGGCGTTGGGCTCGGCGACGAGAACCGCGGAGGCAAACGTCCGCAGCGTGTCGTTATCGTCAGGATCGCCTGTAGGCAGCGCTTCGACGCGGGTCACGCCCTCCTTGGTTTGCCACGCCCGTACCAGATCCGGCGGAAGCGTCTTCAGGCTGATTGGCTGCGCCTGCAGCAGGAGCTTGAGTTGCTCGATCATGATCTTCAAGGGATCGACGAACACCGCCTGCACCTTGTTGCGCGTAGCTTCATTGGAGTCGGCGAGCCTGGTGAGCGCATCGGCGAGCCGCCGCGACGCGTCGGCGCCCGGGCCCTTGTTGTCGCCAGCGGTCTTGCGCAGGCTTTCCGCCGATTCCTTTAACGCCGTGATGTTCTCTTCGTCGGTCGGCGGCGCGTCGATCGAATCAGGATTGAGCGCGGGATTGAGCGCCTTCGCTCCTTGCGTGATCAGCCTGAGCTTGGCCGGTTGATCCGCGGGCACGAAGCTGTCGAGCGACCTCGTGCTGGCAACTTCGGGCACGCTACGCAGATGGGCCTCGATTTTTCTGGCATCGGCCTCGGACTTGCCCATGATGTTGATGGCGCTGGCGCCGGTGTTCGGGTCCTTGCGCAAGTCGAGATAGGTCGCGATCGATTCGACCTTGGCGTTTCTGAGATGGATCGGATTGAAATCGAACTTGAGATGCAGCAGCGCCGGCATGCCGGCCAGCGCCACCAGCAGCGTGCCAGCGACGATGGCGATGCGGTGCTTTTCCAGGAAATGGTCCACCGGGGCCAGGAAGGCATAGCCGACCGGCTCTTTTTCCCCCGGCGGATTGAGCATCTTCAACAGCGCCGGCAGCACCGTGATGCTAGCCAGGAACGCCACCATCATGCCCACCCCGGCGATCTTGCCGAGTTCCGAAATGCCCTTGTAGTCGGTCGGCAGGAACGACAGAAACCCGGCGGCGGTCGCCATCGCCGCCAGCGACAGCGGCACCGCCGAGCGCTCGGCTGCTCGCAGCAGAGCGGCTTCCAGATCGTTATTTTTGAAACGTTCGGAGCGATAACGCACGCTGTACTGGATGCCGAAGTCCACGCCCAATCCGATGAACAGCACGGCAAACGCGATCGACAGCAGGTTCAGCGAACCCACCATCATCAGGCCAGCGGCGGTGGTGATCGAAAGACCGATAAACAGCGTTGTGAACACCGCGAAAATAATCTTCGACGAATGCAATGCCATCCAGAGAATCAGCAACACCACCAGCACCGTGCCGATGCCGTTGGTGATGGCGCCGTCTTGCACGGTCGCGAATTCTTCATTGGCGGTCGGCACCGGCCCGGTCAGCCGCACCCGCGCGCCATACTCGCCGGCGAGATCGAGATCCCTGGCGGCCTGCCTGATCGCGTCGGTCGCGTCCTTGCCCGGCTCCAGCGCGTTGAAATCGAGGATCGGCTTGAATTCGATGAAGGAGCGGCGATCGGCATCGCTCAGCGGCTTGTCGCTGACGAGCGCCCGCCACGAGAAATTTCCGGAACCTGTTTTCAGGACGCTCTCGACGGTCTCGGCGATCGTCGAAAACGGCCGCGCGGTACTGTCCAGTTTGATCTCGCCGCGCTTGATTCCGGCGAGACCGGTTTCCAGCGCTCCCGTCAGTCCACGCAGGCTGGGATCGCCGGCCATGATCTCGATCAGGGGCGCAGCCGATGCGAACTGGCCGGTCACCTGTGCGACCTCCTTCTCCGGGAGGAACAGCAGGCCGTTTTTCTGGAAGAACTCGCTATCGTTGAGCGAGCGCACCGAATCGAAGTTCTTGGTGTCGGGCGACAGTTTCTCGACCAGCTTGGCGCTTGCGGCACTGGCGAATTCCGGCGAGGGAGCTTCAACCACGGCCAGAATCATTCGGTCCTGATCGAACGCTTTTTCGAACGCCTGATCGCGCTGGCGCCAGTCGAGATCGGGCGAGATCAGCGTATTGATGTCGGTGTTGATCGCGAAGTTTCGCGCTGTATAGAAACCCGCCACCACCGCGAGAATGAGTGCGAGCAGAACGGTGAAAAGGGCAAAGCGGGTACAGGTTTTGACAATCGATACAACCAGACTTGTCAGCACAATTTTTCTTTCTATCTGCCGGCTTGCCTAAACGCCCGCCGTGTACTGGGGTTTCGGAAACTGATCTAATGGGTTTGAATACACTTGTCTTTAAGGCCACTGGAAGGTGGCACAAGCGTGCCATGTCCCGGGCTGTATAGTCGGGATTGGACGGCGGTAAAGTGACGAACCGGTGAGTTTCGGGGGCTTTCGAAGGCTCTTGTTCAGCTTAACTGTATAATAATACCTATAAGCCGCTAAACAGCACGATTCGGCGCTGAATTCGGCTTTGCTTTGGCGGATGTTTTTGCCACAAAGTCCTGAGCCGCCATGCGCTTAGGGCATGGATCGATACGGGACGGAACTTGGTGCGGATATTGCACATATTTCAGGCCATCGGACGGAGACAGCAATGACCGCGGTGCAGCTTGCTTAACGGTCGTCCCATGGAAGTGTTTCTGGCGCAGCCCCGCGGCTTTTGCGCCGGCGTCGTGCGTGCGATCGAGATCGTCGAGCGCGCGCTGGAGAAATACGGCCCGCCGGTCTATGTGCGCCACGAGATCGTTCACAACAAATACGTGGTCGAGAGCCTGAAAGGCAAAGGCGCGATCTTTGTCGAGGACCTCTCGGAGGTTCCGTCCCATGCGGTCACTGTTTTCAGTGCCCATGGGGTGGCCAAAAGCGTGGAGGAAGAGGCGGCAACACGCGGCCTGCCTGTTTTGAATGCAACCTGCCCGCTGGTGACCAAAGTCCATAATCAGGGCAAGCGCTACATGTCGAAAGGCCGTGCGCTGGTCCTGATCGGGCACGCCGGCCATCCCGAGGTCGAGGGAACCATGGGCCAGGTTCCCGGCCCGGTCATGCTGGTCCAGAGCGTAGACGATGTCGCGGCTCTCACACTGCCCGCCGACGCGCCGGTGGCCTACATCACCCAGACCACCCTTAGCGTCGACGACACCAAGGACATCATTGCGGCGCTCCAGGCGCGTTTTACCGATATTCAAGGCCCGGACATCCGGGATATCTGCTATGCGACACAGAACCGCCAATCTGCTGTAAGAGACCTCAGCAAGCTCGTGGACGTCATCCTGGTGGTGGGGGCCACCAATAGTTCCAACTCAAACCGGCTGCGCGAAATCGGCACCGAAGTCGGGGTCGCGAGTTATCTCATCGCCGACGGCAGCGAACTCAATCCGGAATGGCTTAAAGGCGCGAAAGCCGTGGGTATTACGGCTGGCGCCTCGGCGCCGGAAGTTCTTGTCGACGACGTCATCGAGGCCCTCAGGCGCATCGGGCCGGTTGCCGTTTCGGTGCTGCCGGGACGGGAAGAAAACATCGAATTCCGGCTTCCGGCCGAACTCACTGCGGGCTGATCTAACGACCCAAGTCCAGAAAGAAAACTTGTAATGGCAATACCTTTCTTCAAAGAGCTGCGCATCGGCGGCTACCTGATCAAACAGAAATTGATGGGCCGAAAGCGCTATCCGCTGGTGCTGATGCTGGAGCCGTTGTTCCGCTGCAACCTCGCCTGCGTCGGCTGCGGCAAGATCGATTACCCCGACGCGATCCTCAACCGCCGCATGTCGGCGCAGGAATGCTGGGATGCCGCCGACGAGTGCGGCGCGCCGATGGTGGCGATTCCCGGCGGCGAGCCGCTGATCCACAAGGAGATCGGCGAGATCGTGCGCGGCCTCGTGGCGCGCAAGAAATTCGTCTCGCTCTGCACCAACGCGCTGTTGCTGGAAAAGAAACTCGATCTGTTCGAGCCGTCGCCCTATCTGTTTTTCTCGGTGCATCTCGACGGCCTGAAAGAGCACCACGACAAGGCGGTATCGCAAAAGGGCGTGTTCGATCGCGCGGTGTCGGCGATCAAGGCTGCGAAGGCCCGCGGCTTCACCGTCAACGTCAACGCGACGATCTTCGACGGCCACGCCGCCGAAGACATCGCCAAATTTCTCGACTACACCACCGAACTCGGCGTCGGCGTCTCGATGTCGCCGGGCTACGCCTATGAGCGGGCGCCCGACCAGGAGCATTTCCTCAACCGCACCAAGACCAAGAAACTGTTCCGCGACGTGTTCGCGCTCGGCAAGGGCAAGAAGTGGAATTTCATGCATTCCGGTCTGTTCCTCGACTTCCTCGCCGGCAACCAGAACTACGAATGCACCCCGTGGGGCATGCCGGCGCGCAACATCTTCGGCTGGCAAAAACCCTGCTATCTCCTGGGCGAAGGCTACACAAAAACCTTCAAAGAATTGATGGACACCACCGACTGGGAAACCTACGGCACCGGCAAGTATGAGAAGTGCGCCGACTGCATGGCGCATTGCGGCTACGAGCCGACCGCGGCCAATGCGGCGCTGACCAATCCGTTGAAGGCGATGTGGGTGGCGCTGCGCGGGGTTCGCACCAGCGGACCGATGGCGCCCGAGATCAATCTCGATAACCAGCGTCCGGCGCAGTACATCTTCTCGGCGGAGGTGCAGAAGCGCCTGTCGGAAATCCGCCGCGACGAGGCCGCAGCGGCTGCCGCCAAGCAGCAGCAGAAAGCCTCCACGGCCGCCTGAGCAGGGCTAAGCTTCGCGGAGCCTGTCATCGGGCGCGCATTTGCGCGACCCGTTGGCCGCTGACGGAGAAACTAGGCGATCGCCGGCGCTTCTCCGGCATCCTCCGCAACGAGGCCATCGCCGCCCAGCAGAAAAGCACGGCAGCCGCGCAAGGACCGTAGCGCCCGGTTGAAGTCGAGCCCGGTCGATACCAGCGCCCGAAGGGTCAGCGGATTTCGCGCCACGCCGCGCAGAACCTTGCGCAGGTCGATGTCGCCATTGGGCTTGATCGCGGCCATGGCCAGCGCCGGCAGCGCACGGCCTGCGGGGTCGCTCACCACGCGAAGGGCCGCGAACGGCAATCCTGCTTCCTCAGCGTAGGCCGCGGCGATATGGCTCTCCATATCGACCGCGATTGCGCCGGTCTCCAGATGCAGGGCGGCTTTTCCAGCTTGGGCCGCGACCACTTCTTCGACTCCGGCCAATCCGCCCTGGACCACCCGGCTGTTCCCGAGTGCAGTGCCGGCGATCAATTCCTCGCTCAGCGCGAAGCCGGCCAGCCAGCGCGAATCGCCGGCCATGACCTCGGTGGCGACCACGACATCCCCCGACTTCAGGGACGGACAGAGGCCCCCGGCAACGCCGAAGCTGATGACGCCGCGTATGGTGGATGGATCGAGCGTCGCCAGAAGCGCGCGCAATTGCTGAGGATCGCTACTGCTGCAGATGACCGTCATGCCTGGCCCGGCCGCGATGCGGGCCTCCTGCGCAAGACCAGTCACGATCAATATCGGCCGTAGATCAAACGAAGTGCCCACGGACGCGTCAGTGCTCGCCCCCAAATTCACATTCCGACCCCTACCACCCTGCTGTTGGTGCTCTTCAAATTTCGATACCGCGCCAGCGCCCAGAGCGGAAAGAACTTCGAGTAGCCATGATAGCGCAGATAAAACACCCGTGGAAAGCCCGTTGCCGTATAGCGCTGTTCGTCCCACAGGCCTTTTTCGGTCTGTGTGCCTATTAAGTACTCCACGCCACGCGCGACCGCCGGATGCCCGACCTCGCCCGCCGCCATCAGTCCAAGCAAGGCCCATGCCGTTTGCGAGGCGGTGGTGGGGGCGCCGTCGAACCCCTTATAGTCGAGTCGATAGCTGGTGGCATCCTCGCCCCAGCCCCCATCGCTGTTCTGGATCGAAACCAGCCAGTTCACCGCCTTTCGCATCATCGGATCCCGATGATCGACCCCGACGGCGTTGAGCGCACACAGCACCGACCACGTGCCGTAGATGTAGTTCAGCCCCCAGCGGCCATACCAGGAACCTTCCGTGAGCTGGGTCCGGCGCAGATAATCGACCCCGGCGGCGACCGCTGGGCTGTTTTGCGCGGTCTCGCCGAGTTGCGCCAGCATCGAGACGCAGCGCGCTGTGACGTCCTCGGTGGGCGGATCGAGCAGTGCGCCGTGATCGGAAAACGGAATATTGTTGAGATAATATTCGAGATTATCGGCATCGAACGCCGCGAACCCGCCGTCGCGGCTCTGCATGCCCAGGATCCACTCCCGGCCACGATCGATCGCCGGGTCGTATTTGCCGTTCGCGCCGTCACGCCGCGCGCGGTCCATCGCCATCACGACCACCGCGGTATCGTCGAGATCGGGATAATAGGCGTTGTTATACTGGAAAGCCCAGCCACCCGGCCGCACGTCGGGACGCTTCACCGCCCAGTCGCCCCTCAGGTTCAACTCCTGCTTCGGCAACAGCCAGTCCAGACCCCGTCTGGCCGAACGCACCGCTTCATCGCCGCCGGATTCCAGCATGGCATGGCAGGTCAGCGCGGTGTCCCACACCGGCGAGACGCAGGGCTGGCAGTAGGCTTCGTGCTCACGGATCACCAGAAGCAGGTCGAGGGCTTTTCGCGTGACCGCGCGGGGCGGATAGTCCGCGCCCTTGCCGAGCGCTTCATACATCATCACGGCATTGGCCATCGGCGGATAGATCGCGCCGATGCCGTCCTCGCCATTCAATCGCTCCTCGACGAAGACAACGGCGCTCTGAATCGCGCGGGCGCGCAACTTCTTTGGAAACAACGGCTCGACCGCGCGCAGCACGATGTCCAGCCCGCGGAACAGCGTGAACCAGCCCCAGCTCTGATGCGGCGCCTTCGCCGTCATGCCGATCGACCGCGGATCCTGCAGGAACAATTCGTCGATGCCGGTGCCGCCAGTGTTTCGCGCACGCGGCTTTAGCGCCGCGAGCACCATCAGCGGCACCATGGTGGTGCGCGCCCAGTAGGAAATCTTGGCAATGTGAAACGGAAACCACAACGGCAGCAGCATGATCTCGACCGGCAGCACCGGCACGCTTTTCCAAGTCATCACCCCGAACATCGCCAGCATGAAACGGGTGAACACGTTACTGTTGATGCCGCCGCCACGCGATAATATCGCCTCGCGCGCGCGCGCCATGTGCGGCGCGTCCACGGAATCACCGATCATCTTGAGCGCGAAGTAGGCCTTCACACTGGCGCTCATGTCGAAGCCGCCGTCGTGAACCAGCGGCCAGCCGCCATGCGCGCCCTGCACGCGGCGCAGATAGTTGGCGATCTTGGCTTCGAGAACTGCATCGACCGGTTCGCCGAGATAATGGCGCAGCAGCACATATTCGGCGGGGATGGTGCAGTCGGCTTCCAGTTCGAACACCCAGTGGCCGTCAGGCCGCCTGAGATCGAGCAGTGCGCGCGTCGCCGAAGCGATGCTCGCTTGCAGGGCGGCACCCGCCTCCGGACCATCTTGTCCCGTACTGGAATCCATATCCATATCGCTCGACATCTTCTCGCGTTCGCTTGGTACGAATCCGAGGAAAAACCGTTTCCTCGGGCTCAGGCCTGGCGCATCGCCAGCACGAGGTCGGCGGCGCGGTCCCCGGACCGCACCGATCCCTCGATGGTTGCCGGCAACCCCGTATCAGTCCAGTCGCCGGCGAGGAACAGGTTTTTGTAGGAGGTGACCGTCCCTGGACGCAATGCGTTTTGTTCCGGCGTGGCCTCGAAGGTCGCACGGCGCTCGCGCACGATCTGCCACGGCGGGAGATCGCCTTCAATGCCTGAGGCCTTGCAGACATCCCGCCAGATCGCCTGCGCCAGTTGCTCGCGCGGCACTTCCACCAGCCGGTCGCCATTGCTGATGGTCACCGACAGCCGCTGCGGGAACGCGAACAACCATTCCACCAATCCGCCGACCACGCCCGTTATCGCCGGCTGGCCCTCGGGCGGATCAAAGCGAAAATGCGCGTTGACGATCGCCCGGAATTTTGACGGCGTCTTCAGGCCCGGCAGCAGCGAGGCGGCGGCGCGCGGCGGAACCGCCATCACTACCGCATCGCCCGGACCGAGCACGACCGCATCGTCGCCGAATTTCAATTCGCTGACATTGCTTCCCACCATGCCCAAGGCGCGCAGCTCGTGCCCGAACTGAACCGATGCGCCCTTGTCCAGCAGCAGCTTGATCGCAGGCTCGACCAGCACGGCGCTCAAGCCCTCGCGCGCGATCAGGGGACGGCAGGCCCGACCGCCCGCCAGCAGCGTTTCGCGCACGATCGCACCCGCAAGTCCCGCGGAGCCTTCGGGCGGATCGACATTCAGCGCCGCCAGCAACAGCGGCTGCACCAGCCGGTCATATAGTGTGCCCCTGCAGGGGATTGTGTCGCCGACGAGCCTGCGAGGCGACGCCCAAATCAGAGGCGAAAGTGCGAGATAGTCCGAAAGTGACGTATCCGGCACCCGGCGGCTCTTGTCGAACACCCACAACGGCAACCGGCCATCGCCGAGATCGAGCTGCCAGCGATTGCCGGTGGCAAGGTCGACAAACGGAAACTGCGCGCTGCTGGGTCCGACCAGGCCCGCTTCGGTGCCGATCGAACGCGCATAAGCGAGCGCGTGACGATTACCCGACAACAGCAAATGATTGCCGTTATCGATGGTGAGGTCGGTCGCGGCGTCGAAATAGGAGCGGCAGCGGCCGCCGGCCTGCTGCGTCGCTTCGTGGACGTGAACCTTGGAGCCGGCATTAGCCAGCCGGACCGCTGCCGACACGCCCGAAATTCCCGCACCGATGACGTGTACGTTTCTTTGCACGTTTCGTTGGACAGTTTTCTGCATCAGATCAATGCGTAGCGTAGGAGGATGGCGATGCGCGCCGCCTTGTTGAGACGAACCGGCCCGCGCGGCAGCGCGAAGCCTCTGATAACCAGCAATTCCAGGATCGCCCGATAATATTTCGACATGATCCGGGGCGCGCGCACCGTGCGGCGCGGATTGCGGTCCATCACCTCGTCGGCTTTGGCAAAATGCATGCGCGCCCGCTCCGCCAGCGGTGCGCACACTTTCGGCAGAGCGGGATCCGACATGACCTTGAACGGGTCGTCGCTGGTGATGCCGGCATGCAGCAGGCCTTCGCGCGGCAGGTACAGCCGGCCGATGCCGGCGTCTTCGTCGACGTCGCGCAGGATGTTCGTGAGCTGCAGCGCGCGCCCTAGATGATGCGCGAGCAGGATGCCGTCGTCTTGCGGCAGGCCGAACACCCGCACCGACAACCGGCCGACCGCGCTGGCGACGCGGTCGCAATAGAGGTCGAGCGTGGCAAGATCCGGCGCCCTGATGTCCGCGGGCACGTCCATTTCCATGCCGTCGACGATGGCGAGAAAGTCCTCGCGCTTGAGACCGAACTTTTGCACCGACGGCGCGTAATCCCTCAACCTTGCCGGCGGACGGCCCTGATAGAGCGCGTCGATATCGTCGCGCCATTGCTGGAGTGCGGCAAGCCGCTCTTGTCGCGGCCCGTCGGAATTGGCGATGTCGTCGACCTGCCGGCAAAAGCTGTAGATCTGAAACATCGCCTCGCGCTGCGCCCGCGGCAGAATGCGCATCGCGGCGTAGAACGAGCTCCCCGAGGCCGATCTCTGGAAGGTTGCAGGGTGGCTGGTCATGGCACGGTTTTCATGCGCCCGGCGTCGATCGGGACATTGGGGCGCTCGCCGTCGCGCGGCGCCAGATGCCGGACATGACACCGCTGAAGGCAAAGCCCGCCATCGCCGTCTTGCCGAGGTGAACGCGCTCGCTGAGGGGGTCGCGCCGTTTCAAGAGCTGCACGATCTGGCGCGCATAGGTCTGGACCACCGAGAGTTCGCAGGCAAGCCGTCCATCGGCGACCTGAACTTCCAGCGAACAGCCTTCGCGCAGCAGCACTTCGTTTTTCCCTGCGAGCTCGTGCAGGCACGACAGCAACGCCGCAGACGCGCGCGGCGCCGCCAGTTCTTCCACCGAGGCGCCGTGACGCGCCAGCGCGTCGCGGGGAATGTAGACGCGATTGAGGTCGCGAAAGTCCTTGCCGCAATCCTGCAGGTGGTTGTTGATCTGCAGCGCCGCGCATACGGCATCCGATGCCGGCCAGGTCGCGGTGCTTTCGCCGTGAACGTCGAGCACGAAACGTCCGACCGGCATCGCCGAATAGGAACAGTAGTGGATCAGATCGTCCCAATCCTCGTAGCGAAGTTTTGTCACGTCCATCCTGAACGCCGTCAGCAGGTCGCGCGCGTGACGTGGCGGCAGCCCGCGCTCGGCCAGCGCGTTGCGCAAGACCACCGCCTCGCGTTGACCCGCGCCCTGCCCGAGCAGATCGGCCTCGAGTTCGTCTAGCAGCTTCAGTTTGGCCTGCGCATCGAGCGAGGCATGATCGGCGATATCGTCGGCGGTCCTGACGAAATTGTAGAATGCGAGAATCAACGCGCGGTGACGCGGATGGATGATCCATGACGCAACCGGAAAGTTTTCGTCGCGATGGGTCTTGCCGGATCGCAGCTCGCTCGCGGTGGTCATCGGATGGTTACACTTGTTGGACATGGCCGTCTGCATGCCGGGTTTTCGTACCGGCATACGGGATCGATCGCGGACCCCATATATGGGAATTCGCGGGCAAAACCAATGCTATCTCACGATTTGGAGACAGCCGACCGCATCCGGGATCAAGCCCTAGCCGAGCGGGCGCTCGATTTCGATGAAGGGAAATTATTGCCCGTGGCTTGTCAGCACCTGGTTGCATGCGGCGGTCAGCTTCGGACGATTTTGCTGCAGGCACGCCAGAATGACGAAATCGCCCTGGTCCATCAGCGGACGGCAGAAACGCTGGACATCGCGCGCGCAAGCCTTCTGCTCCTCCGGCGTGCCGCTACGCTGTTGTTGGGCGATGGCGCCGGTCGAAACCGACACCGACAGCAGCGTGAGCGCAAAGAAAAATTTTCGCATGGTGTTCCTTCGTCCTGACAGTGGGTTTGGAGCGTCGCTTAGCACACCATGGAGGAGCGCGCAGCTTAAGCGGCGCTTGATTGGATCGCGGGTTCGGTTGTTCAACTCAACGCGCGGGGGTTAGGATGGTTCAGATGTCCACAGGTGCTGCCAATTGCGGCCAAATTTACGTCGGCTCCGTATGGCTGCCGAGATCACTCAAAGACACTTAAGATATTGATATCTAATGGTTATTTTTGAATCTGGAAACCGATGTGGCTTTTTGGCACTTCACTTCGCCAACGCAAGCGCGTCTGTGCATTCTGAAGACGATCCTCACAGCTTCGCTAATGATCGATTGCCCGAACCATCCTGACTTGGTTTGAACCTGATGCAATTCTGCGACACTAAAACTTTGATGCGGCCCGACGTATCTTGATTTAGAACGTCATTTTTAACGGGAAAGCTCGATATGAAACTGTTTGGTTCCAAATTCTTTGGGCAGGCGATCACGGCCGCAGCAGGCGTCGGTGCCGCACTCATGCTGTCGGTGTCAGCGAGCCATGCCCAGTCGGGGCCATTTGCAGGTTTTGACGGATCATGGGCCGGCAACGGTACGGTTTCGCTTTCCGACGGCTCGACCGAGCGCCTCCGCTGCAAAGCCGACTACAAGGTCAACGGCACCGGAATGGCTCTGAAGCAAAATCTGCACTGCGCCAGCGACAGCTACAAATTCGATTTGAGCAGCGACGTCACCAGCAACGGCGACCGCATTTCCGGCAGTTGGAGCGAGAGAAGCCGGAATATTTTCGGCAATCTGCAGGGTACCGCCGGCGGCGGCCAGATCGAGGTGTTCGTCGAGGCCTCCGGATTTGCCGCCAATCTGACGCTGCGGACCACCGGCAACAAGCAGACGGTGCAAATCAGCTCCAAGGGCGAGATCAGGGGTGTCAACATCACGATGACCAAGAGCTGATAACACCCGACGTCGACATTATTCCGCGGGCTTCGCGTGACTCCCGGTCCCGCGGAGCCGATCCGACAGGTTGATCAGGAACATCGCGGTCGGCCGCAGGATGAAGAGATCCGCGACCAAAGCCGCCACCATCGCGAACGCGCTGAGCCAGCCGAACAGCCGCAGCGACGGCAGATCGGAAAACACCGTTACCACCAGGCCGCATGCCAGCACCACCGTGGTGAGAATCAGCGCGGGTCCGACCAGCACGGTCGCGCGCTCGACCGCCAGTTCCGGACTAACGCCCGGCGCCATCTCGAGCCGTAGTCGATTGAGGAAGTGAATCGTCGCGCTGAGCCCTAAGCCGAACGACACCGTAAGTGCCACGACGCTCGCGAATTGCAACCCTTCGCCAAGCAACCACAGCACGGTGCCCGACAGCACCACCGGAAAGATTCCCGGCAGGATGCAGGAAAACATCACGACCACCGAGCGAAATGCCAGTCCGATGAAGATCGCGACGAGGGCAAACTCGATGGTGAGGCCGCGATTGAGCTTCTGGATCATGTTGGCGCTATTGCGGGCGGCGATCGCGGAGAGGCCGGTGACGGCGACCTCGTAGCCCGGATGTTCCTTGCGCACGACGTCCAGTGAATGATCGAGCTTTTCGACCACTGGCAGGATTTCGCTCGAATCGAGATCCGGCACCCGACCTGACACCACCACCGCATCCTGATCGGCGGAAATAAAGCGCCGGACCAGATGCTCGGGGATCACGCTGACATATTCCTTGAGCGTCGCGACATCGGAACTTCCCGCTTTTTCCGCGAGCCAGCGCCGTAGCGTCTCCAACGACCAGACATTGCCGACGCCGGCCTGTTTCTCCACCAGCGAATGAACCTCGGCGATGGTCTGCAGCGTCTCCGGCGCATAGAGCGAGGCGCCCTTGGGGAATTCGATCAGCACGTCGATCGGATTGGCGCCGGTGAGCTTGGCGTCGAGACGTCCGCTCGCGGCCACCGCCTGCTGCTTGTCCGGCACCTGATCGGCCAGCCGGTAGCGCGGCTCTAGGTTGGCATAGATCACCGCCAGTCCGCCGACGAACAACAGCGCGATCAGGCTGAACAGGCCGGGGCGGCTGACCATGCGCACCGCGATCCAGTAACAGAAATTGCGCAGCGCCTGCACGCCGGCGTCGGCGCTCTGGAATTTTACGGCGAAAACTTTTTCGTTGCGCACAAACAGCACGCCGAACACCGGCACCAGCGACAGCACCGCGAGCAGCGCGATAATGGTTGCCGCCAGTCCCGCCTCGCCGAATTTACGGATCAGATCGGAGTCGGAAAACTGCAGCGCGATAAACGATATGCCGGCGGTGCCATGGGTGAGCACGCAGGCCGGCCCCACCACCAGTACCGCGTTCTTGAACGCGGTATATTTGTCCTGTCCCGCGATCAACCGGTCGCGCGCGGCAAAGGTCAGCTGCATCGAATCGGAAAAGCTGATCACCATGATCAGCGGCGTCATCACGTTCAGGAACATGTTGAGGTTGAAATTGGCCCAGCCGAGGCCGCCAAGCGCGAGCACGATCGCGATGATCGGCGGGAATGCCGCGACAACCATGAACGATATCTTGCGGAAGAAGACGATCGCGATGATGCAGCCGGCGAGGATGCCGAGGATGTTGTAGGTCAGCCCGTCGCGCTTGACCGCGTTGCGGATCTCGAGCTGCATCACGGGGACGCCGGACAATTCCGCGTTGAGATTGCTGCCCGCAAGATCATCCTTCATCAGCTTGCGGATGTCGCCGACCGTCTTGCTGAGCTTGTTGCTGGAGACGACGTCGGGCTCGAGCGACAGCACGATCAGCGCCAGCGTGCCGTCTTCGGACAACAGCTTGCCGCGGATAATCTCGTTGGTTTTGACGGTCTCGATGAATTTGTCGTAGTCGGCGCCCTGCGGCAGCTCCTGGGGAAACAGCGCCGCCGGCAGTTTGCCCGGCGCCGGCGCCTGTCGGGCGGAGAACAGCGAGACCAGACCGCGCGTGCCCTCGACCAACTGCAGGTCGGTGACGAGATCGCGTAACTTCTCAAGATTGTCGCGCGCCAGCAGCGTCTTGCCTTCGACCACGACCAGCACGTCGAATTCGGTCGCGGGAAACCGCTTGGTGACCGCCTCGTATTGCCGGTATTCCCTGGAATTGGACCGGAACAGCTGGCTCAGCGAATCGTCGATCTTGATGCGCTCGATGCCGAAAATCGCCGCGATGAACAGGACGACGAGGATGATGCAGGACAGGATCGGGGCCTGAACCGCGATCAGCCCGATCCGTTCCAGCCCGAAAGCGATGCTGTCGGTCGGCCGCCGCTCGATCTTCTCGGCCTTCTCGACGTGGACCTCGCTGTCGTTGTTCTTTTCGAGCATGTCTTATCCAATTCTCGCGTCGACGCAGCCTGTAGCCCGGTTCCGAGGCGCCAATAGCCGCGCCAGATCGGCGCTAGCCCTTGAAAACATGCATTAAATCGCCGCGACGGGTGTGTAGCAGGTCTGGGTGACATCTCGCAAGCGCGAACGGCAGCGCCAATCTAGCGCAGTTGGCGGTGAAAT
Organism: uncultured Alphaproteobacteria bacterium; assembly: GCA_963784755.1. Classification (GTDB taxonomy): domain Bacteria; phylum Pseudomonadota; class Alphaproteobacteria; order Rhizobiales; family Xanthobacteraceae; genus Bradyrhizobium. Next base: position 543,614 of record CAWASS010000001.1, read on the forward strand.
CGCGCCGAAACCCGAACCGGGTCATACCTATGCAAGACTTTCGGTGATCAACGTCATGGCTCGGACCCCGCTTTCATCCTTCAGCGCGACGCCGGTCAATTCCCGCGCCAGTCCTTCGCGAATAAGCCACGCGATCTTGAAGGCGGCTTCGTCGTAGCTCAGACCGCAGGAATGGATATTGGAGACGCAGTTGCGCATCGCATCCGTAAGGCCAACCCGCGGCGCGAAGGTCAGGTAAGCGCCGAGGCTGTCGGGCGCCGATAGTCCCGGCCGCTCGCCGATCAACATCACGGCCATGCGCGCTTGAAGCAGCGCGCCGATCTCGTCGGCCAATGCGACCCGCGCGCCGGTTGCGACGACGATGGGGCCGAGTTCGATGGCGGCAGCAGACAGCCTCGGAATGAGATTGCCTACCAGCTCGACCGCGTGTGCATTGACCGCCGAAGGAGACAGGCCGTCGCCGATGACAATAGCGAGATCGCATGGACCGCAGTCTCGGCCCACGAACAAATTCCGCGACACCGGGTCGAGCTGCCGTCCGAGATTGGGACGCCGCAAATACTCCTTGCGGCCTTGCGCGCCACTGGAGACCTGAAGCGTCCGCAGTCCCAACGCGTCGAGCCTGGAAACGATGGCTGCTGTATCGAAACCGGCATGAACGGCATCGCGGGCGCGGGCGTGATCCAGCGTGAACGCGAGCAGCGCCGATGTCGGCAGGCTGGCGCCGGCGCGGCCAAGCCCGACCCGCGCCGGGGTCAAATGCCGCAGATCGCGCAAGGAGCGTGGCGGTGTTTTCACCGGCCGTTATTCGGCAGGGACCGATGCCTCGCGCAGCCGTATCGAATAATTCGATGCATTCTGCTGGCCGCTCGAGGCGTCGCGCGCGAACATGATCAGGTGGTGCGCGACCAGGATGGAACTGATGAGATATTCGATCTGCCCGCGCGCCAGCCGCCGCAGCGCGAATTTCCAGAAGTGCCATTTGTAGTCGCCGAGCACGCCGACCTTCCAGAAGATGTTGCGGAGCATGGTCAGGCCGAGCTTGACGTTCGCCCATGTCGCCTGTTGCGGCGTCCGCGGATTGATCCGCTTCGGATAGGTCTCGCGGATCTGGTATTCATAGCGCTCCAATAGCTTGGCCGGTTCGTAGGCGCTGCTCATGCAGGCGCGCCAGCTGGTTACAACGTCCTCGTAGGGCAGCCGGAAATCCACATTGGAGTCGCGGCCCTCGTCCTCGATCAGGCGACCCTCCTTCGCCAGCCGATCCCACAGCGGCGTTTTCGGCAGCGCCTGCAACAGATTGATGGTCAGCAGCGGAATTTGCGAGGCATCGATGAATTCGAGCAAATGCTCGCCGGTTTCGGGTTTGTCGGTGTCGAGCCCGAGGATGATGCCGGACACAACCTCCATGCCGTAATTGTTGAGCGTGTGAATCGCTTCCATGATGGGAACCATCATGTTGTGATCCTTCTTCATCGCCTTCAGCGCCACCGGATCGGGCGTCTCGATGCCGCAGAAGATGGTGGCGAAGAAGGCGTCGCGCATCTGCGCCAGGATTTCCGGTCGCTTGGCGATATTGAGCGTCGCTTCGCAGGAGAAACGCAATACATAGCCGGTCCTCTTCTGCCACTCGATAAGATGCGGCAGCAGGTCGAGCGCCGCCTTGCGGTTGCCGATGAAATTGTCATCGACAAAATAGACCGAGCCACCGATGCCGCATTCCAGGAGCTTGTCGAGTTCGGCGGTGATCTGCTGCGGCGTTTTCAGCCGCGGATTGCGGCCATACAGACCGGGGATGTCGCAGAATTCGCACTGATAGGGGCAGCCGCTGGAATACTGAATGCTGCCTAGAAAATAACGTTTGATGTCGGCGAGTTCGTAAGCCGGAATCGGAAACTTGGTCATGTCGAGCCGGTCGGCGGTTTTCAGCACGATCTGCCGCTCCGGCCGCGACGGATCGCGCGCGAGCCGCGCGATCAACTCATTGGTAGCGTCGCCGAGTTCGCCGACGTGCAGATAGTCGAACGACGGATAGTAATCCGGGCAAGCTGACACCGACGGCCCGCCGATCGCAACCGCCAGATCGAAGGCATGGGCGCGGCGGCAGATGTCGTTCATCTGCTGGCGCTGGATGTGCATGCCGCTGACGAATACGGCCTCCGCCCATTCGAAGTCTTCCTGCGTCGCCGGGCGGATGTTCTCGTCGATGAAACGCACCGGCCAGTGCGCGGGCATATAGGCTGCGATCAGCAAGATTCCCTGCGGCGGCATGAAGGCCTGCACGCCTGCCAGGGGATAGGCGTACTCGAAGGTACCGAATGATGGCGTATAGCGGGGAAACACGCACAGAATGCGCCTTACGGTCTCTATGCCCTCAGCTCTCATCAAGACTTCCTCTGCGAACACAAGGATTTAAGCACGATGGCGAAGGCTGGGCCACAAATTCCTCAACATTGTGGCAGCTTCAGGCGATTAACCGGGATGCTAAATCGGGCAGCAGCCCGTCCCCTCCCTTCAGCCGGAAATCGGCGCCCGCAAGACCGGTGCGGAACAGCCAGTCGTCGAATTCGGGCGCCCGCTTCAGGCCGAAGAGGTCGCGGACATAAAGCGCGTCGTGGAACGAGGTCGACTGGTAGTTCAGCATGACGTCGTCGGCGCCGGGCACGCCCATGATGAAGGTGACGCCGGCGGCCGCAAGCAGCGTCAGCAGATTGTCCATGTCGTCCTGGTCGGCTTCGGCATGGTTGGTGTAGCAAACGTCGACACCGAGCGGCAGGCCGAGCAGCTTGCCGCAAAAATGGTCCTCCAGCCCGGCGCGGATGATTTCCTTGCCGTCATAGAGATATTCCGGGCCGATGAAGCCGACCACGCTGTTGACCAGCAACGGATCGAAGGCACGGGCGACGCCGTAGGCGCGCGCCTCCAGGGTCTGCTGGTCGACGCCGTGATGGGCGCCCGCCGACAGCGCGGAGCCCTGCCCGGTCTCGAAATACATGACGTTGTTGCCGACTGTGCCACGCCGCAACGACATCCCGGCTCCGCGGGCTTGCTTCAGGATCGCAAGATCGATGCCGAAACTTTTATTGGCCGCCTCGGTACCGGCGATCGACTGGAACACCAGATCGACCGGCAAACCCTGCTCGATCAACCCGAGCGTGGTGGTGACATGCGCCAGCACGCAGCTCTGGGTCGGAATCCCCAAGCGCGAAATGATGTCGTCGAGCAGCCGCACCAGCCCGCCCAGGACAGCCGGATCGTCGCTGGCAGGGTTGATGCCGATACAGGCGTCGCCGGACCCCAGCATGAGCCCATCGAGAATCGACGCGGTGATGCCCTTGGCGTCGTCGAAGGGATGGTTGGGCTGCAGCCGCACACTCATGCGTCCGCGCAAACCGATGGTGTTGCGGAAGCGGGTCGCGACCTCGCATTTTTTCGCGACCAGGATCAAATCCTGATTGCGCATCAGTTTTGACACCGCCGCCGCCATTTCCGGCGTGATGCCGTGCGCCACCTGCGCTAGCGTTGCTGATGTCGCCGCGTCCGACAATAGCCAGTCGCGGAAGGCACCTGTTGTCAGCGACGATATCGCAGCGAAAGCTGCGGCGTCGTGGCTGTCGACGATCAGACGGGTAACCTCGTCGTCCTCGTAAGCCACCACGGCCTCTTCGAGAAAATGCTTGAGCGGAACATCCGCCAGCGCCATCCGCGCCGCAATCATTTGCTCGGCGGTATCCGCCGCTATGCCCGCCAACCGGTCGCCGGAACGCGGCGGCGTCGCCTTGGCCAAGAGGTCGCGCAAGTCAGCGAAAACATGGGAATGCGCACCGATGGCGTGGCGATAGATCATGGCGGCTCCGGATGCCGGCACGCGACGCGCCAGCCGTCTGGGACACTATCACGTCCAGGCGCCGACGCTTCATCAGCGGCGATCTCCGCTAGGCAGCCCGCACCGTAGCGAGGAACCTGATGACCTCGGCCTTCAGCCGCTTGTTCTCGTTCGACAGCAGTTGCGCCGACGACAGCACCTGCGACGACGCAGATCCCGTATCCCCGGCGCCGCGGTTGACATCCGCAATGGAGGTCGCAACCTGCGTGGTGCCGATCGCCGCCTGCTGAATGCTGCGGGCGATTTCCTGGGTCGCAGCACCCTGCTCCTCGATGGCGGCCGCAATGGTTGCGGCGATCTCCGACACCTTGCCGATGGTGCCTGAGATCTCCTTGATTGCGACAACCGACTCCCGCGTCGCCGCCTGCATCCCCGCGATCTGCCTCGAAATCTCGTCGGTCGCTTTCGCGGTCTGCGACGCCAGCGCCTTGACCTCCTGTGCCACTACCGCAAAGCCGCGGCCGGCATCGCCGGCGCGCGCCGCTTCGATGGTGGCGTTGAGTGCCAGCAGATTGGTCTGTTCAGCAATAGTGGTGATCAGCTTGGTGACATCGCCGATGCGGTTGGCGGCGAGCGACAGTTCCGCAATGCGCGCGTCGGTCTTCTCGGCCTGATCGACCGCTTCGGTAGCGATGCGGTTGGAATCCAGCACCTGCCGGCCGATCTCGTTGATGGAGGTGGTCATTTCCTCGGTCGCGGACGCCACCGACTGCACGTTGGAAGATGTCTCTTCCGACGCCGCCGCCACCACGCCGGAGAGCTGCTGGGTAGCCGCGCTGCTCCGGGTCAGGACCATCGCCGAATTTTCCAGTTCGTTCGACGCCGAAGAGACATTCTCGATGATGTTGCCGACCGCGGTTTCAAAACTGTCGGCCAGATTGTGAAGCTCGACGCGGCGCGCCGCCGCCAGCTCACGGGTTTTTTCCTCCCGCTCGGCGGTTTCGCGTTCGGCCTTGGCGATCGCCTGCACCTTGAATTCCTCGACGGCGCGGGCCATCTGGCCGACTTCATCGTTGCGCTCGAGGCCCGGCAACTGCACCTCGAAATTTCCGATCGCAAGTTCCCGCATCGCTTTCGACATCGCCGTCACCGGGCGCGAGATATTGCGGCCGATCAAGAAGGAAACGACGATGCCGGCAAAGGCCACCACAAGAAGGACTACCGTCAGCATCATCTGCTGCTGGTCAAGCTTGATCCCGGCGCGTGCGATCTCTCGGTCCTTGCTCTCGCTGCTCGCGGTGATCAGGTCGTCGGTGAGCTTTTCGATGTCGAAGAAATTCCGCTCTGCGCCCTTGATGAAGATCAGCGCCGACCCGGCATCGCCGTCGGCCATCTCGATCGCATTCTTCGATTGCTTCAGATAGCCGGCGACCGCCACCTTCAGCTTCTCGAAGGCTTCCTGTTTGATCGCGCCCTGATTGCTCTCGACCGCCCTCAGGACATCCGAAATCCTGGCAGCCGCGGTGGAGGCATCCTTCGCGACAGCCTGGACCTTCTTCTCATCCTTTTCGTTGGCGGCGGTAGCGGCGAGACGGTAGAGTTTGGCGTGCGCGATCCATACCGTGGTATTGAGATCAGTCGCCAGTTCCGATTGCCGCACCGGCCCCGCCATCAGCGCGTCGACGCTGGCCTGATTGAAGCGCAGGGTTTGCAGCGCGTAGGACCCGAGCCCGACCAGCACCACGATCAAAAAGGCCGGCGCGATCTGGACTTTCCAGGACAGGCCGATGTTTCTTACCCGGTTCAGCATATCAACCCCTGGGATGTGAGCAGCGCTGCGCGGCAATCTCGTCACAAGTCAGAGCTTGTAGATTCCAGCGCACACTGCGGTGTTGTCGAGCTTCTCGCAGTACATCTGCTTGGGCTCGACCTTCTTGCTGACGGGATTGACGAACTTGTAGTCCTGCCAGAACGATGCCTGCTTGCCCGCGAGTTCGACCCGCTCCTTGACGTAGAGCTTGCCGTCGACGTCCTGGGCGTCGATCATGTCCTTGCCGACGAACTTTTCGTTGGAGCCGTGCGCCAGCACCTTGCCGTCGAGCTGATAGACCACGACGTAGAGATCGCGGTCGACGAACCTGCCGGCCTTGTTGCTGATTTCGGGATAGGCCTTGTCGGGGCCCTGCTCCTTGATGAAGGCTGTGGCCTTTTTCACCATCGCAATGGCGTCGTCCTTGCCCGCGCCATCGACCGCGATGGCCGCACCGGCGCAAATCACCGTGGCTGCGATGGCGGAAACAAACTGAGATGCCCTGGCTTTCATATTCAATCTCCGGATGGTTTTGGCGGCGGACAAGCCGCACACCGGAAGAATTCGCATAAATAAGGAAACCATCCGTTAAGATTGTTATTTGGTAGGCACAAATGGCCGAATTTGGCGGGCTTTGGCCTCGGGATTTAGACGTATTGGCCCGCGGCAAAGCCGGATGACCAGGCCCACTGAAAGTTAAAGCCGCCGAGATGGCCGGTGACATCGACGACCTCGCCGATGAAATACAGTCCGGGCACCGATTTCGCCTCAAACGTCTTCGAGGACAGTTCGGTGGTATCGACGCCGCCGAGCGTCACCTCCGCGGTACGGTAGCCCTCGGTGCCGTTGGGCCGGACGCGCCATGCCTTCACAGCGGCGGCAACGTTCGACAACAATCCGTCGGGAAAATCCGCAAGACGGCCGGGACCGGCGATCCCATCGGCGATTTTCTGCGCGAGCCGCTTCGGGAGAAAGCCGGTCAGCGCCGTCGCCAGTTCCTGCCGGGGATGATCGCGGCGCAACTGCTTCAGCAACGCAAGAATAGCGGCATCGGGCGCCATGTCGATGACGATGTCGTCGCCAGTGCGCCAATACGACGATATCTGCAGGATCGCCGGGCCGCTCAATCCGCGATGAGTGAACAGCAGCGCCTCGTCGAAACAGGTTTTGCCGCAACTCACGACAGCCTTGATGGAGATACCGGACAATTCCTTGAATTGGGCGAGCATGGGCGCGTCAAACGTCAGCGGCACCAGCGCCGCGCGCGGCGGCACGATTTTGAGGCCGAATTGCTCAGCGATTTTATATCCGAATCCGCTGGCGCCCATTTTCGGAATTGACGGGCCACCGGTGGCGACCACCAGCGAGCGGCAGCGAAACTCACCCTGATCGGCGGTGACGGCAAAGCCATCTTCGACCTTCGCGATTGCGGAGATGCGAACGCCAAGGCGCAATTGCGCGCTTCGGCATTCCTCCAGTAGCATGTCGATTATCTGCCGCGACGAACCGTCGCAGAACAATTGCCCACGCGTCTTCTCGTGCCAGGCGATGCCGTATTTATCGACCAGCGCAATAAAATCGTGCTGGGTGTAGCCGCTCAGCGCCGAATGGCAGAAGCGCGGATTGTCGGACAGGAAATTTGACGACGTTGTATGCAAATTGGTAAAATTGCATCGCCCGCCGCCGGAGATGCGGATTTTTTCGCCGGGATGCCTTGCCTGCTCCAACACCAGCACCGAGCGGCCGCGCCTGGCTGCAATACCGGCGCACATCAGCCCTGCAGCACCCGCGCCGAGAATGATGACACCATAGCTTTTCATTCAACCAGCAGGACATCGACGGCGACACCGAGCTTCTGCTTGCGCGATCCCACGATCACGCCATCCACCGGCGAGACGTTCGGAAAAATCCCGCCCGACTGCCAGCACGATGTGGTCGTTCTCGACCAAGAGATCGTTGGTCGGATCGAAGCCGGCCCAGCCGATCTCTTCCCCGCACCACACCGAGGCCCACGCATGGGTGGCGTCGGCCCCCTGCAGCCGCGGCTTGCCCGGCGGCGGGATGGTGCGCAGATAGCCTGAGACATAAGCCGCCGGCAGCCCGAGGCCGCGCAATCCCGCGATCATGGCATGGGCGAAATCCTGACAAACGCCGTGGCGCTTTTCGAACACTTCCTGCAGCGGCGTCGAGATCACCGTGGCCTTCGGATCATATTTGAACTGGTTGCGGATGCGATGCATCAGATCGACGGCGCCGGCCAAAATCCCGCAGCCCGGCGGGAAGCTTTCCGCAGCATAGGCCGTACCGAGATCGAGCACCGGCACCAACGGACTGGCGAAGACATAGCCGATCGGCGACGCCGCTCCCAATGTGTTGGCTTCGAAGGCCGCTTCGCGGACGCTCTCCCATGCCGGGCTGTCGGCGTTGCGGCCGGGCGCATGGCGGGACAGCGTCACGCGCGAACGGGAATCGATGCGCAAGGTCCGATGAGGGGTTTCGATCACTACGCTTTCGATGCGGGTGCCGAAGAAGTCGGAACGCGCCATCCGGTCGGCGGGCCGTGGCCTGATGTCGACCGAATGCGAAACCAGTTGCTGGCCGTCGCCGCTTTTCGGCTCCAGCCGCAACGAGCACCGTGCAAAGCTGACCGGGCTCTCATAGCTGTAGGTCGTGACATGGCGGATGTCGTAGATCACGCGAGGCCGGTCAGTTTCTCGGGCCGGCTGGCACTGGCGCCGTGCGGGAAATAATGCGAGCCGATGGCGTCGGCGAGCGTGAGCAGGTCCTGCTCCAGCGCGAACAGCGATTTGGTGTCGAGCTCCGCGGCTTCGTCCGTCGTCAGCGTCGCCCGTAGTGCTACCGCAAGCCGATGCGGTCGCTCGATCAATCCACCCTCTTTCAAGGCCGGCAGGCCGGCGATGTGATCGTTCAGCGCGAAGACCTGGAACGCGACCGACCGCGGATTATAGGGATCGAGCACCACGAGATCGCGCACCGGCGCCAGCAGGGGGGCGACGAGATAGCGTGAGCGATAGGTGATCTGGCAATCCACCAGCGTCAGCAGGATATCGAGATCTTCATCGCCGGCATCCTCATAGGCGAACTGCCGCGCGAAGCGCGCGGTGTTGATGGCGCGCTCGGCGCGGCGGCCCATATCGAGAAACCGCCAGCCGGCGGCGCGGTTCATGTTTTCTTGGCTAAGCCCCGAGAAGGTCGCAAGCTCCCGCAGCGTCAGTTCGGCGGCGCTGACCACGCCGTCGTCATCGTGGACTTCCTCGGACAGCCGCGCCGCCATCTCGGTGATGACCTGCCAGGCATCCGGCGACAGCCGTTCGCGCAAGGATGCCGCCGTTCGCAGCGCCGAGCGGATCAGGGACAGCGCCGAGCCGAACTTGTCGGCGGCCTGCAGCGCCTCCGTTGCGATCCTCGCTGTCTGCGACCGCGCGCCCGACGACGCCGCGCCCCAGGTCACCAGCAACCGCGCGATGCGTTCCACCGAATGCTGCGAGGTCACGGCGCGGCTGTGGTCGCGCTGCAGCCCCAGTGCCCGCACCAGCCGCAACGTCGCTTCGGCGCGCTCCAGATAGCGGCCGAGCCAGAACAGATTGTCGGCGGCACGGCTCGGCAACACGCCGGCGACGCGCCTGATCCGCACGCTGTCCGAGGCCGGCAGCAGCGTGGTGGTCGAAACTGCCTTGTCGGAGACCACCCAGACGTCGGCCGCGCGGGTGCCGTCGCCCATTGAAACCGCGCGCGCATCGAGCTGGTCGGCGATCCGGCAGAAGCCGCCGGGCATGACGGTCCAGCCGTCCTGGGTAGCGGCCGCAAACACCCGCAGCACGAAGGGCCGCGGCGTGATGCGCCCCTGGTCCCATACCGGCGTGGTCGACAGCCGCACCAGCTCCTGGCCGACATAATCGATGCCGCGATGCTCTATCGCGGTCTTCAGCCGGTCGCGCTCGCTTGGCGAAAGCTCGGAAGCCAGTACCGGACCATTGCCGGGAAAGCCGGGAACGCCCCTGACATAGGCGCCCTCGATCGCGAAATCGTCGAGCCGCGACAGCACCTGCTCGCGCGCGGATCTCTGCCCGCACCACCAGGTCGCGATGTGCGGTATCTTCAGCTCTTCGCTGAAAAACCGCCTGGAGAGGCTGGGCAGAAAGCCGAGCAGAGCGCGCGCTTCCATCACACCCGAACCCGGCATATTGGCGACGACGACGCCGTCCTTGCGGATCACGTCGATCAGGCCGGGCACACCGAGATGCGAGGAGGCGTCGAGTTCGAGCGGATCGAGAAAATTGGAATCCACCCGGCGCAGCAGTACATCGAGCCGCTTCAGCCCGGCTACGGTGCGAATATGGATGCGGTCGCCGCTGACGGCAAGGTCGTCACCCTCGACCAGCAGAAATCCGAGGTAACGCGCCAGCGTGGCGTGCTCGAAATAGGTTTCGCTGAAGCTGCCGGGAGTGAGCAATCCAATACGCGGTTCGTCGCGGTCGGCGCTGGCGCGGAGACTCTCGCGAAATGCCTCGAAGAACGGCGCCACCCGTTCGACATTCATCGACTTGTACAGTGAAGCAAAGGCGCGCGAGAGCACCAACCGGTTTTCCAGCGCATAGCCGGTTCCCGAGGGCGCTTGCGTGCGATCGTTCAATACCCACCAGCGTCCGTCGGGGCCGCGGCCGATGTCAGCGGCATAGAGATTGAGGTATCGCCCGCCGGGCGGCCTGATGCCGCACACCGAGCGCAGATATTCGGTACTGCCGGCGATTGCCGCCGCCGGCACCGCGCCCTCCGCGATCAGGCGGCCCTCGCCATAGAGATCGCTCAAGACCAGCTCCAGCAACTCCGCGCGCTGCACGATGCCGGCGCATAATTGCTGCCATTCGGTCTCGCCGATCAGAAGCGGCAGGTGGCTCAGCGGCCAGAGCCGGTCGGCGGTCTCACCGGGCGGACGATAGGTGACGCCGGCTTCGCGCAGATGCCGGTCGGCCGCGGCGAACCGCCGCTCGATATCGCCGGGCGTCAGGCTTGCGAAGGCGTCGAAGAAATGCGTCCAGACCTCGCGCGGCGCGCCGTCTTGGGCGATATATTCATCGGGAATTCCGGGCAGGCGGACATAGTCGCGGGTCCATTGCGCGACGCGGCGCTGTCCCGGACGGACCTTGCTTCCCTGACTGGTTCCGGCGTGCCCCACCATGCGATTCTTCTAGCACATTTCAATGGGCAAACGGCGTCCGCAGATCGAGGGTCAGCGGGAATTCAAGGCTGCGCTCCTCACCCGGCGGATCGATCTTGCCCGGCGTATGGCCGTGATCCTGAAACCGTGCCAGCCGCCGCGCCTCGGCCTCGTAGGAATTGACCGGTTTTGTTTCGTAAGAGCGTCCGCCGGGGTGGGCGACGTGATAGACGCAGCCCCCCAGCGACAGGCCATTCCAGGTATCGACAATGTCGAACGTCAGCGGCGCATGCACCGGAATGGTCGGATGCAAGCCCGACGCCGGTTGCCACGCCTTGAAGCGGACACCGGCGACCGCCTCACCGGAACGGCCGGTCTGCGTCATCGGCATCCGCCTGCCGTTGCAGGTGACGACGTGGCGGCCCTCGACAAAGCCCGAGGCCTTGATCTGCAGCCGCTCGACCGAGGAATCGACATAGCGCACGGTGCCACCGGCGGAGCCTTCTTCGCCCAGCACATGCCAGGGCTCCAGCGCCTGCCGGACTTCCAGCGCCACGCCGCCGTGATGAACCTTGCCGAACGCAGGAAAGCGAAATTCGAGTTGCGCCTCGTACCAGTCCGGCGAAAAATCGTAACCGGATTGTCTCAATTCGGCGAGCACGCCCAGAAAATCCTCCCAGAGGAAATGCGGCAGCATGAAGCGATCGTGCAGCGTGGTGCCCCAGCGCACGAACTTGCCGTCCTGCGGCTCGCGCCACAATTTGGCGATCAGCGCACGGATCAGAAGCTGCTGCGCCAGCGACATGCGTGGGTCCGGCGGCATCTCCAGCGCGCGGAATTCGACCAGGCCGAGCCGGCCGGTGGTGCCATCGGGCGAATAGAGCTTGTCGATGCAGATTTCGGCGCGATGGGTGTTGCCGGTGATATCGACCAGAATGTGCCGGAACAGCCGGTCGACCAGCCACAGCGGTGCTTTCGTTCCTGGCGGCGGCACATGCGCCAGCGCGATCTCCAGCTCATAGAGGCCGTCGTGCCGTGCCTCGTCGATACGTGGCGCCTGGCTGGTCGGCCCGATGAACATGCCGGAGAACAAATAGGACAGCGACGGATGCCGCTGCCAGTACAGCACAAGGCTCTTCAGCAAATCCGGACGGCGCAGGAACGGCGAGTCCGCCGGCGTGCCGCCGCCGACCACCACGTGGTTGCCGCCACCGGTGCCAGTGTGCCGGCCATCGACCAAAAAACGATTGGCGCCGAGCCGGACTTGGGCTGCATCTTCATAAAGCCCGAACGTGATATCGACGGCTTCGCGCCAGCTTTGCGCCGGCTGGATGTTGATCTCGATCACGCCGGGATCGGGGGTTACCTTGATCACTTCGACGCGCGGATCGAATGGCGGCGGATAGCCCTCGACATGGACCTGCATCTGCATCTCTTCGGCGGTCGCCTCTACCGCCGTGACCAGTTCGAGATAATCCTCCAGCTTCTCCACCGGCGGCATGAACGCGCACAAAATGCCGTCGCGGATTTCGATCGACATCGCCGTGCGGACGCCGCCGCCCCTCAGTTGCTGCTCCTGCACCTGTTGATGGGGTGCTGTGTCGGCGGGAGCCGTTGTGTCATACACCGGCAAGGCCTCGCGCGGCTCCAGCGGGTCCTGCTCGACGACGTAAGGATAATCCTCGGCTGGAATATGCGGCAGCGACGACAGCGGCAGCCGCAATCCCATCGGCGAATCGCCGGGGGTCAGGAACAGATTGCCGCGGCGCAGTTTCCAGCGCTCGCTCTTCCAGCGCGCGGAGGATTGGCTCGCCTCGGCGTTCCAGCGCTGGATCGGCAGCACGAACCCCTTCGGCGTGTTGAGCCCCTGATCAAACACCCGCGCCATGCGCGAGCGCTCTTCGGGATCGGATAGTTTTGAATCGCTGGGATCGACATTCGGCGGCAGGCCGGCTTCCTTCTGCAGCCAATGCGAGGGATCCTCGAATGCCGGCATGATGAACTCGGAATCGACCCCGAGCTTTTTGGCCGCCGCTTCCGCGAAGCGTTCGGCCTCGGCGATGCCGGCCTTGCGCGGGCCTTCGACGGTCGCAATCAGGCTGTCGTTCTTCCAGATCGGCACGCCATCCTTGCGCCAATAGAGGCCAAAGGCCCAGCGCGGCAGGCTTTCGCCGGGATACCATTTGCCCTGCCCGTAATGTAATAGCCCGCCTGGCGCAAAGCGCGTGCGCATCCGCCGGATCAGATCGTCGGCAAGGCCGCGCTTAGTCGGGCCGACGGCGGCGATATTCCATTCCCGCGATTCCAGATCGTCGACGGATACGAAGGTCGGCTCGCCGCCCATGGTCAGGCGCACATCGCCGGCCTGGAGATCGGCGTCAACCTGCCCGCCAAGCCTGTCGAGGCGCGCCCAGGCGTCGTCCGAAAAAGGTTTTGTGATCCGCGGCGCTTCGCGAATGCGCTTGACGTTCATCTCGAAGCCGAACGCGACATCCGCAAAGCCGGCGCTGCCTGAGATCGGCGCGGCCGAACGATAATGCGGCGTCGCGGCGACGGGGATGTGCCCTTCGCCGGTCAGCATGCCCGAAGTCACGTCGAATCCGATCCAGCCGGCGCCTGGAAGATAGACTTCGGCCCAGGCGTGCAGATCGGTAAAATCGTTTTCGACCTCACGCGGGCCCTCGACCGGATCGATGTCGGGGCGCAGTTGGATAAGGTAACCGGAGACAAAGCGTGCCGCGAGGCCGAGATGCCGCAACGCTTGAATCAACAGCCATGCCGAGTCGCGACACGAGCCGGCGCCCGATGCCAGCGTTTCTTCCGGAGTCTGGATACCCGGCTCCATGCGGATGATGTAGCGGACCTGGTCGCGCAGTTTTGCATTGAGATCGACCAGAAAATCGACTGTGCTCGGCGCTTCGCGCGGAATGCCTGCGAGATATTTTGCCAGCAGCGGTCCGGGCTCGACGGTTGTGAGATACGGCGCAAGCTCGGTCTTGAGATCGTCGGTATAGGCAAACGGAAAACTGCTGGCATAGGGCTCGACGAAAAAATCGAACGGATTGATCACGGTCATCTGCGCCGTGAAGTCGACCTCAATCTTGAGCTCATGGGCCTTTTCCGGAAATACGAACCGCGCCAACCAGTTGCCCTGCGGGTCCTGCTGCCAGTTCACAAAATGATTGGTCGGCGTGACTTTGAGCGAATAGCTCAGAATCGGCGTGCGCGTATGCGGCACTGGACGCAAGCGGATGGTTTGCGGACCGAGGTCGATCGGACGGTCGTATTTGTAATGCGTGACGTGATGTAGTGCGACAAAGATCGACAAGGGTGGGCTACTCCAGCAGCTTTTTTAAGCAGAACACTGGAACCGATGGGGATCAAGCACTAACAACGGGCACCGATTGCCTATGTTTCGTCATTCCGGGGCGCGCCTCTTCGGCGCGAGCCCGGAATCCAGCCGAGTGCACCAACTTCTGGATTCCGGGTCCACGCGAAGACGCGTGTCCGGAATGACGGGACTACATCGTCGCGCCAAGCACCCACGGCGCAAATTCCGCGCCGCCGAAGTCGAAACTCTCGCTCTTGGTCGGCTGGCCCGAGGCCGTCTTCAGCATCAGATCGAAAATGCGCTGGCCGCATTCCTGCACCGTTTCCTCGCCGTCGAGGATGGTGCCGCAATTGACGTCCATGTCCTCTTCCATGCGCTTGAACATCGGCGTGTTGGTCGCAAGCTTGATCGAGGGCGACGGCTTGCAGCCGAACACGCTGCCGCGGCCGGTGGTGAAGCAGACCAGATTGGCGCCGCCCGCCACCTGCCCGGTCGCCGCCACCGGATCGAAGCCCGGCGTGTCCATGAAATTGAAACCCTTTTTGGTGATGGCCTCGGCATAGGCGACCACGTCAACAAGATTGGTGCTGCCCGCTTTCGCCATCGCGCCGAGAGATTTTTCCAGGATCGTGGTCAGGCCTCCGGCCTTGTTGCCGGGGCTGGGATTGGAATCCATCTCCGCATTGTTGCGCTCGGTGTAGTCCTCCCACCAGCGCATCAGTGCGACGAGCTTCTCGCCGACCTCGCGGCTCACCGCGCGGCGGGTCAACAAATGCTCAGCGCCATAGGTCTCCGGCGTCTCGGACAGAATGACCGTGCCGCCGTGCCGCACCAGGATGTCGCTCGCCGCGCCAAGCGCCGGATTCGCCGAGACGCCGGAGTAGCCGTCCGAGCCGCCGCATTGCAACGCCACCATCAATTCGCTGGCCGAGCACGGTTCGCGCTTCACATTGTTGGAGTCGGTCAGCACCTCGTGGACGAAGGCGACCGCCTTTTCCACGGTCTTGCGCGAGCCGCCAACGTCCTGGATGTCGAGCGAGCGCAGACGGCCCGCCAGCCTCTGTTCTTCGAGGAAGCCGCCAATCTGGTTCATCTCGCAACCGAGACCCAGAATGATGACATGCGAGAAGTTCACATGACGCGCGTAGCCGCCGAGCGTGCGGCGCAGAACCGTCAGCGGCTCCAACTGCGTCATGCCGCAGCCGGTCTTGTGCGTCAGCGCCACCACGCCGTCGACGTTCGGATAGTCCGCCAACGGATCGTGGCCGGTAAACGGATTCTTCTTGAACACGTCGGCCACCATGCCCGCGACATGGGCGCTGCAATTGACGCTAGTCAGGATGCCGATGTAGTTGCGAGTAGCGACGCGCCCGTCGGAACGCTTGATGCCCTGGAACGTCGCGGGCAGATCGAAGTTCGGTGTCGGCTTGACGTCGACACCGTAAGCGTAGTCCTTTGAGAACTCGCCCATGCCGATATTCTGCACGTGGACGTGCTGGCCCGGCGCAATCGGCTGCGTCGCAAAGCCGATGATCTGGCCATAGCGCTTGACCGGTTCGCCAATGGCGATGGGCTTCACCGCCACCTTGTGACCCGCGGGAATTCGCTCGACGGTGGTGACGCCTTTTGCAACCTCGATGCCCGGCATCAGGCTCGTACGCGCAATCAGCACGCCGTCGTCGGGGTGCAGACTAATCACAGGTGACGAGGCCATGGTGGTCTCCTTGATGAAATTGGCGAGTGGCGAGTAGAAGTCCCCCTATTCGCCACTCGCCATTTCGCGCTTACGCCTTCCCGTTCGAATTCTTCCTCGTCTCCGCGATCTGCATCCTGGCATAGGTCGCCATCAGCCCGCTTTCGTTGGACAGCGTCACCAGCTTGAAGCCCATGTTGATCGCCTTTGCAGCGCCCACGGCGCCGCTGCAATGGATGCCGGGATAGAGCCGGCGCTTGCCGCATTCCTTCACGATCTTTTCATAGATCTTGAGAATCTCCGGTTCTTCGCGATCCAGCTTCGGCACAAGGCCGTAGGAGAAGCCGAGATCGGAGGGGCCGATATAGACGCCGTTGATACCCTCGACGTCGAGAATCGATTCCATGTTTTCGACCGCCGTCTTGGTCTCCATCATCGGCAACAGCACGATCTCGTCGTTCGCCGTCTGCTGATAGGTGCCGGCCGAACCGTACATGCCGGAGCGAATCGGCCCGTTCGAGCGGGTGCCGCGCGGCGGATATTTGCTGTAGGCGACGAGGTTTTCGCATTCCTCCTTGGTATTGATCATCGGGCAGATCACGCCATAGGCGCCGGCGTCCAGCACCTTGCCGACAATGCCCGGCTCATTCCAGGGCACGCGGACCATTGGCGTCACCGGATGCGCGTGCATCGCCTGGAAGCATTGCACCATGGACTGGTAGTCCTGCACGCCATGCTGCATGTCCACGGTGACGCTCTCAAAGCCGCATTGCGCGATCACTTCGGCGGAAAAGCCGGACGGGATTGCGAGCCAGGCGTTGACGACGGCCTTGCCTGATGCCCAGACTTCTTTCACTTTATTCGCCATTATTGTTTCCTCTCCCGTTGTTTATGTACGCCGTCATTGCGAGGAGCACTTGCGACGAAGCAAGTCTGTGTTTGCGTCGCTGGATTGCTTCGCTGCGCTCGCAATGACGATGTGAAAAATCACGCCGTCGCCTGCTGAATGCTTCGTTCGCTCACCCCGACCTCGCGGGCGGTAGCCACAATCGCAGCCCAGGTGTCATCCGGCAAGGGCACGCCGTTTGCGGTGCGGTCAGCGCGCATTTTCCGTTCGGGATCGCCCGGGATCAACACGGCATCGACACCAGCCATCGGCTTGGTCGCCCTGATAAAGTCGGCATAGCGCGAGATTTCGCCGTCGAAGAAATTGCTGGTATCGACCACGTTGGGATCGACATAGAAAGCAAGCATGCCGTTGGCAAAACGCCGGTCCGGCGCGGTCGCACCGGTACCGGTCAGCGCGCCGCCGAGCAATTCGCAGATGAAGGCGAGGCCCGAGCCCTTGTGCTCGCCGAAGGCGCGGATCGCGCCGGTGCCCTTGGTGTGGTCGCGCGGCCCGTCCTTGGCATGCGGTCCGTAAAGCACCGCGGGGTCTTCGCTCAAAGTTCCGTCGTGATCGACCAGCGCACCCTTCGGCAGTTTCTTGCCGCCGCGGCTTGCGACCAGCACCTTGCCTTCGGCGACGATCGAAGTGGCAAAATCCAGCACGATCGGATCTTGCCCCTTACGCGGAATGCCGACGCAATAGGGCGCGGTGGACAGCCGCTTCTGCACGCCACCAAAAGGCGCGACCAGCAGCGAACCCGCGGCATTGACGAAATGAATCGACACCAGTCCCTGCGCCGCCGCCATTTCGGCCCAGTCGCCGACGCGGCCGATATGGCCGGCGTTGCGCAGCGCGACTGCGGCGAGGCCCGACGCCTTGCATTTCTCGATGCCGATCCTGACCGCCTGCGGCGTGACGGTCTGTCCGTAGCCGAACTTGCCGTCGACCACCGCCAGCGAGGGCGTGTCGACCAGCACTTCGACGGTCTGGTCGGGTACGACTGAGCCCATTTTCTTCCACCGGATATACACCGGAACCCGGATCACGCCGTGGCTGTCGTGCCCGGTGAGGTTGGCAGTGGTGAGATACGTCGCGATACGCTTCGCCTCCTCGGGCGAGGATTCCGAATGTGCGAACACGTCCGCGACGAAGTCGATGAGCTTTTGAACCTGTATTGTAACCATGGAGATAAGTTATCCTACGCACTGACTTTGGCATGACCGCCGAGATAGGCCGCACGGATGGCTTCGTTGCCCCACAATTCGTCCGGCTTGCCGTGAAGCACGATGCGGCCGGTTTCCAGCACATAGCCATGGTCGGCCACCGAAAGTCCCATGCGCGCGTTCTGCTCGACAAGCAAGACCGTGGTGTTGCGCCGTATCGCCGAAATGATGCGGAACACCGCCTGCACAATGACGGGCGCGAGCCCCAGCGACGGCTCATCGAGCAAGAGCAGGCGCGGCTTCGCCATCAAGCCGCGCGCCACGGCGACCATCTGCAACTGCCCGCCCGACAAGGTCCAGCCCAGCGCGTTGGAAAACGACCGGATATCCGGAAACAGGTCGAACATCGCGTCGGCCTCGCGCGACAATTCCGCGGTCGCGACGCGACGATTCGACGCGCCGAGCATGATGTTTTCCTTCACCGTGAGGCCCGGAAACACCCGCCGCCCCTCCGGCACATGGGAAATGCCGAGCCGGACGATGGCTTCGGGTCCAAGGCCCGCGATCGACTTGCCGTCGAACAGGATTTCACCCGCCGCGGGCTTTGCCAGCCCCGAGATGGCGCGCAAGGTTGTCGACTTGCCGGCGCCGTTGGCGCCGAGCAGTGTCACCACCTGTCCCTCGTCGACGCTGACGGACACTCCGCGCAAGGCTTCGATCTCGCCATAGAGCACGATCAAGTCGTTGATTTGCAGCAGCGCCATTATTCGGTTCCGAGATAGGCGGAGACGACGTTGGGATGACGCAGCACCGCCATGGATTCGCCGTCCGCGATGTGGCGTCCGAAATTGAGCACGGTGATGTGCTGCGCGGCTTCGGAAACCAGCGTCATGTCGTGGTCGATGATCAGGATGGTCAGGCCCTGCGCCGCGATGCGTTTGAGCAATTCGTGCAATTCCATTTTCTCGCTGGAATTCAAACCGGCCGCGGGCTCGTCGAGCAGCAGCAGGGTCGGGTTGGCGGCGAGCGCGCGGGCGATCTCGATCAACCGCTGGTGGCCATAGGAAAAGCTGGAGATCAATTCGTTGGCGCGATTGCCCAGACCGACGAAGGTCAGCGCCGACATCGCGCGTTCGGTGAGTGCGTCATCTCCGCCCTCGCCGATCAGCGTATTGCCCGGCCGCTCTGCACCGATCTCGACATTCTCCAGCGCCGTCATCGAACGGAACAGCCTTATGTTCTGGAACGTCCGCCCCAGCCCCGCGGCGGTACGCAGATGCGGCGGCATCTCGGTCACGTCGGTGCCGTCGAGGATGACCTTGCCGGCGGTCGCCTTGTAGAGACCCGAGAGCACGTTGAGCGTGGTGGTCTTGCCGGAGCCGTTCGGTCCGATCAGCGCGTGAACGCTGCCGCGCTTGACCGCGATATCGACATCGTCGACGGCCTTGAGGCCGCCGAAATATTTCGACAGGCCCTTCACTTCGAGAACGATATCGCCGCCGACCGTCGCGGGCGACAGTTGCAACGCCGGACCCGCGGCATGTACCTTGGCCTTGGCGCGCCAGCGCTCGGTCGCGATATTCACAAAACCCCAGATGCCGTCCGGCATGTAGCGGATGATGAGGATGACGGATAGGCCGTAGATCGCCAGATACAGGCCGGGCACGCTTTTCAAAAAGCGCAGCCATTCCGGGATCAGGATCAGCAGGCCCGTGCCAATGGCCGAGCCGATCGGAGAAGCGACGCCGCCGAGCAAGGACATGGTGAGGAACACCACCGACTCGGCGAACGAGAACTGGTCCGGGCTGACATAGGCAAAACCGCCCGCGAACAATCCGCCGGCGAGCCCACCCAACACCGCGCTCAGCGCAAACGCGGACACCTTGGTGCGGAACACGTCGATGCCGACCACGCCGGCGGCGAGTTCGTTATCGCGAACCGCGCGCATGGCGCGTCCGAGCCGCGTGTCCGACAAATGCCAGACGAAATAGCCGGCCAGCGCCAGCATGGCGACGCAGAAGGCGAGATAGGATTGCGAGGACTGCAACAGGTCGGGCCGGCCGATCCGCGGGACGCCGTCCGGGCCGTGGGTAAGCCAGATGGCGTTGATCATGATCAGCGTGACGATCTGCTGAAACGAGATTGTCACCATCGCAAGATAATGCCCACCGAGCCGCAGCGTCGACATGCCCAGCACCGCGCCGGCCAGCAGCGAGACCACGCATCCGGCGAGGAGACAGAGCCAGTAGCTGGCATGAAAATCCGTGGTTCCGATGCCGACGGCGTAGGCGCCGAAACCGAAGAATGCCGCCTGCGCCAGGTTGATCTGTCCGCACAGACCAAGCACGACCGAAAGACCGAACACCGCGATCGCAAAGGTGGTCGCCTGCATCAGGATGTTGAGGATGTAGCCGTCGAACCGCATGGTGGCGGCGAGCGCCACGACCACAGCAGAGCCGATGAAATACGGCAAATGCCGAATCAACAACGGTTTGGAACGCGCAACGGGTACAACGATCGGCATGTTGTCGCTGGGCGAGCTCATGCTTTCTCCGCAACCCGTTCGCCGAAGATGCCCTGCGGCCGGAACACCAGGAACGCCACCAGCACCAGGAACGCGAAGGCGTCCTTGTAGGGTACGGAGATGTAAGCCGCGCCAAAAGTTTCGATGATCCCTAGCGACAACCCGCCGATGATCGCGCCGGTGACATCACCGAAGCCGCCGATAATGGTGGCTGCGAAGGCTTTCAGCGCAATGGTCGAGCCCATCTGGATCGAAACGAACAGCACCGGCGCCACCAGAATGCCGGCAAGGCCGCCGAGCACCGCCGAATAGATGAAGGTGATCATGATCATGGTGGAGACGGAGATGCCGAGCAGCGAGGCCATCTCCTTGTCCTGCGAGGTCGCCTGCAGCTTCTTGCCGAGCATGGTGCGTTCGAAGAACCAGTAATTGAAGATCACCAGCACGATCGTCACCGCGATGATCAGGAGATACTGGCTGTCGAGATAGACCGGGCCGAGCTGGATGCCCGGCGTTTCGAACCAGCCTTCCAGCACCTGCGGCTGCGGGCCGTAAATCGCCAGCACCGAATTGGCCATCAGGATCGAGGCGCCGATGGTGGCGATGATCACGGGAAGAAAGGTGCGGTGGCGCAGCGGGTAGTAGACCCCGAGATTGAAGATCGCACCGAGCAGCGCCATTCCCGCGAGTGCCAGCAGGAACGACAGCCAGTACGGCCAACCCAAATCGACGGCGAACACCACCATCAGATAGGCGGCGACCATCGAAAACTCGCCCTGCGCGAAATTCACCACATTGGTGGCGCGGAAGATCAGCACGAAACCCAGCGCGACCAGCGCATAGACGGCGCCGATACCGATGCCGGTGAAGAGCAGTTGCAGTACGAGATCCATGGCGGCGCTCAGTGGGAGAAGTCAGGCTACGAATTGCATGTTGAATGCAAATCGGCCCCCTCCGCGCTGGAGGGGGCCCTATCCGGCGATCAATCGTTGAAGTCGATGTGCTTGTCGTAGACGATAGTCCCCTTCTCGTTCCTCACGACGTTGTAGCCGTGCAACCCGTCGCCATTCTGATCGAAATTGTATTCGCCTTCGGCGCCCGGATATTTCTTGATCGCCAGAATAGCCTCGCGGATTTTCGCAGGCTCCGTGGTGCCGGCCTTGTTGATCGCCATGGCCAGGATGGTGATGGCGTCATAGGGCCAGGCGCTCTGGTTGTCGGGCGCGGTCTTGTAGGCGTCGCGATAGGTCTTGCCGAAGGCTTTTGAAGCCTCCGAGGAATCTTCCGCGTAGTCCGCCACGCCGTAGGTGCCGAACAGCGCAGGACCCGCGAGCTTGGTCGACGATACCGCGACCACCGAAGGCGAGCCCACCCAGGGAATGCTGACGCCGAGCTGCCGCAACTGCCGGGCAAAGATACCGAGATCGTTTTCGAAGGTGAAATAGGTGCCAAGCACGTCGGCGCCGGATTGCTTCACCGCCAGCACCACCGGCGTGAAATCCTGGCTTTGGTTGGCGTAGCCCTGATCGAGCACCGGCGGCGCGCCGAGCTTTGTCAACGCGTCCGACAGCGCCTTGCCGCCCGCGGTGCCGAATGCATCGGTGGAATGCACGATCGCCCATTTTTTCTTGCCCAGCGTGTTGACGCCGAAGTCGGCGATGACGCGGCCGGAATAGTTGTCGTTCGGGCGAAAGCGGAACAGCCACTGGTTGCCCATATGGGTCAGGTCCGGATTGGTGCCGCCGATCATCACCGGCTTGCCGAGCTTGAGCACATCGGGCGCCATCGCCATCACCTGGGTCGAGCGGATCGAACCGAGGAAAGCGACGATGTCCGGCTGCGCGGCCAGTTTCGAAAACGCCAGCACGATGCCGGGATTAGTGGTCTGGTCGTCCTCGATGATCAGTTCGACCTGCTTGCCGAGCACGCCGCCGGCCTTGTTGACCGCCGCGAGCGCGAGCTTGGCGCCGTTCTGCGCCCAAAGACCCTGCTCGGCCGCGGGACCCGTGACCGGCACGCACATGCCGATCTTGATGGTCGCGGCCTGCGCCCGCGCGCTGCCGACGACGTAGGGGGCGGTGATACCAACGGCCAAGCCTGCCGCAAAATCGCGTCGCGTAAGTTTCATTAGTCCTCCCTGAGGCCGGGCTTCTTTGTCGGCCTTCTTGATTGCAGTCCGCGGCATGCCGCGAAACCGTCAGCGTATCTACGGACTCTCCAGGCGAGAGTAAATTGATATCGCGACGATTTCGGTTAAGGGCATGAACCTTTCGCGCAATGGCGGACCCTCCTGAACAATCAACACGTCGTTCGTGCGGGCTTATTCTGCGACTTTGGCCTATTGACGAGCGCGCTTTCGTGCTCAAACAATATGCATACGCCGAGCTATGCATCCAATTCGCATCACCATGCAAATTTGCCGCTCGCTGTGTCTACGCCGTTTAAGATGGTGGGGGCACGGGAATCGCGAAATGAAAAATGGGAGCGAATCCGCCATGCCGCATTTCACCATTGAATATTCCGCCAACCTCGATTCCCGCCTCGATATGCAAGCGGTGGTCGAGGTGGTGCGCAAGGCTGCGGTTGAGACCGGAATTTTCCCGCTCGGCGGCATCCGCGTCCGCGCGATCCGTTGCGAGCACTCCGCCATGGCCGACGGCAGCGCGCATTTCGGCTTTCTCGACATGGTGCTGCGGCTCGGCGAAGGCCGCGACCTCGCCACGCGCAAAAGGGCCGGCGAGCATATCTTCAAGGTGTTGTCGGCCTATCTCGATCCGGTGTTTGCGGAAAGCAAATTCGCGCTGTCGTTCGACATTCAGATCAACGACAAGGAGACCAGCTGGAAGTGTAACAATATCCACGAGGCGTTGAAGGCGGAGCCGGTGCATGGATAAGGTCACGCCGAAATCGCCGGACGTTTTTCAAGCCAACCGCGACCGCGCCGCGCCGCTGCTGGCAAAGCTGAAAGCCGAGGGCATCGGGCACATCATCGACGGCAGGGTGGTGCCGTCGATTTCAGGTGAAACCTTTGAGACGAAATCGCCGGTCGATGGCACGGTGCTGGCGTCGGTCGCGCGCGGCAGCGCGGAGGATATCGACCGCGCCGCGACTTTAGCCGCGCAGGCCTTCAAGGCCTGGCGCGACATGCCGGCAACCATGCGCAAGAAACTGCTGCATCGCGTTGCCGACGCCATCGAGGATCGCGCCGACGATATTGCGGTGCTGGAATGCATCGACACCGGTCAGGCCCATCGTTTCATGGCCAAGGCCGCGATCAGGGCTGCAGAAAACTTTCGCTTCTTTGCCGACAAATGCGCGAACGCCCGCGACGGCCTCAATATGCCGAGCGAGGAGCACTGGAACGTGTCGACGCGGGTGCCGATCGGCCCGGTCGGCGTGATCACGCCATGGAATACGCCGTTCATGCTCTCGACCTGGAAGATCGCCCCGGCGCTGGCGGCCGGCTGCACGGTCGTGCACAAGCCCGCGGAATGGTCGCCGGTCACCGCCGATCTGCTGTCGCGCCTCGTCAAGGAGGCTGGCGTGCCCGATGGCGTGCTCAACACCGTGCACGGGTTCGGCGAGGAAGCAGGCAAGGCGCTGACCGAACACCCCGCCATCAAGGCGATCGGTTTTGTCGGCGAGAGTTCAACCGGCTCCGCGATCATGGCGCAGGGCGCGCCGACCCTGAAACGCGTGCATTTCGAACTCGGCGGCAAGAACCCCGTGATCGTGTTCGACGACGCCGATCTCGACCGCGCGCTCGACGCCGTCGTGTTCATGATCTACTCGCTCAACGGCGAGCGCTGCACGTCGTCGAGCCGGTTGCTGGTCCAGCAGGGCATCTCGGAGAAATTCATCGCAAAGCTGACGGCGCGGGTGAAGGCGTTGAAGGTCGGACACCCGCTCGATCCCGCAACCGAGATCGGACCGCTGATTCACGAGCGGCACCTCGCAAAAGTCTGCTCCTATTTCGAGATCGCGCGCAAAGATGGCGCGGTGATCGCCGTCGGTGGCAAGCCGTATGAGGGGCCCGGCGGCGGCCATTACGTGCAGCCGACGCTGGTTACCGGCGCGCGCGCCGACATGCGCGTCGCGCAGGAGGAAGTGTTCGGGCCGTTCCTCACGGTGATTCCGTTCAAGGACGAAAACGAGGCGGTTGCGATCGCCAACGGCGTGCAATACGGCCTCACCGGCTATGTCTGGACCGGCGACATGGGCCGCGCATTGCGCGTGGCGGACGCGCTGGAAGCCGGCATGATCTGGCTTAATTCGGAAAACGTCCGCCATCTGCCGACCCCGTTCGGCGGCATGAAATCCTCCGGCATCGGTCGCGACGGCGGCGATTATTCATTCGACTTCTACATGGAAACCAAGCACGTCTCGCTCGCGCGCGGCACCCACAAGATTCAAAGGCTCGGGATTTGATTGGTCATTGCGAGAAGCGAAGCAACGAATCAATCCAGAACCGTGAGACAAAAAGACTGGATTGCTTCGCTTCGCTCGCAATGACGGTGTAAACGACGACGACTTTGCAGGACTTCTTCATGCCGGTTCCGACCCACATCTTCGATCCGCCGTTCAACATCACCCGCGCGAGCCATGCCGTGCTCGACGTGACCAACCTCGAGAATAGCCGCGATTTCTACGAGAACACCATCGGGCTGCATGTCGAGGACCACGACGACAACGCGGTTTACCTGCGCGGCAGCGAGGAGCACCAGCATCACTCGCTGGTGCTGCGGAAAGCGGTAGTCCCAGGATGCGCGCGGCTCGGCTTCAAGGTCGGCGACGAAAGCGATCTCGACAAGGCCGGCGCGTTCTTCGCCGAGAACGGCATTACCTACGGTTTCGTGGAACGCCCGTTCCAGGGCCGCACCCTGCACGCCACCGACCCCTTCGGCTTTCAGCTCGAACTCTACGCCTCGATGGAGCGACGCCCGCATCTGCTGCGCCGCTACGATCTCTACAAGGGTTGCCACCCGCAGCGGCTCGACCATTTTAACGTGTTCGCCGCCGAGGTACAGGACACCGTGGATTTTTACGCGCGGCTCGGCTTTCGGCTGACCGAATACGGCGAGGAAGATGGCCCCAACGGCCGCATCGCGGCGGCCTGGATGCACCGCAAGGGCAACGTGCACGATTTCGCCATCACCAATGGCAAGGGCCCGCGCCTGCACCATTTTGCCTACTGGGTGCCGACCGCGATGAACATTTTGCATTTATGCGACGTGATGGCGTCGAGCGGTTTTCTCAAAAATATCGAACGCGGCCCTGGGCGGCATGGTATCTCCAATGCGTTTTTTCTGTACGTGCGCGATCCCGACGGCCACAGGCTCGAGCTCTACACCAGCGACTATTTTACGATGGATCACGACCACGAACCGACGCGCTGGTCACTGAAGGACCCGCGGCGGCAGACGCTGTGGGGCGCGCCGGCGCCGCGCTCATGGTTCGAGCAGGGCTCGCCATTTCCGGGACAAGCGATCCGCGAGCCGCTGTTTACGGCCGATGTCACGATTGCGGATTAGGATACGTTGGAGGCTATAATGAAAAAAACCTCGGTCGCCGCGGCGATTTCGATACTGGGCCTGGCGCTTATGCTGTCATCGATGACCGAAGCTGCCGAACTCAAGGTGTTGGCCGGCGGTTCCATGACCGGCCCCTTGAATCAACTTGGTCCCGAATTCGAGCGCGCCTCCGGCCACAAGCTTGTCATTCACTTCGATTCCACGCCCAATTTGATCAAGCTGGCCACATCGGGCACGCCGTTCGATCTCGGTGTCGTTCCCGTCGATGTGTTCAAGAACGCCGAAGCGAAGGCCCGCTTCGCTCCCGGGCCGACGACAGACATTGCCCGCGTCGGCTACGGCGTCGCCGTGCGCGCGGGCGTCCCCAAGCCTGATGTGAGCACGGCGGACGCGTTGAAAAAGACGCTGCTCGATGCGCAATCCATCGCCTTCCTGCCGGCAAGTGCGGCCGGCGCTTACGTTACAAGTGTGTTCGAGCGCCTTGGCATCAATGAGGCGATCAAGGCAAAAATAAAACCGCAGACGGCTACCGGAGATATCGCCAAGGCGGTTGCCAAAGGCGATGCCGAACTCGGGGTGTTCCTGATTAACGTATTGATCGCTCAGGGGGTCGAACTGGCCGGTCCGTTCCCCGCCGACTTGCAACAGGAGCTGGTTTTCACGGCAGCCGTTGCCGCCGACACCAAGGAAGCGGAAGCCGCCAAGGCATTCATCGCTTTTCTGAAGACGCCGGCTGCGTCAGCGGCGATCAAAGCCAAGGGGATGACCCCAGGCTAAATAAGCCAGCCGTCATTGCGAGGAGCGAAGCGACCAAACAATCCAGCCCTTGCTGGTCGAATTCCGGATTGCTTCGCTTCGCTCGCAATGACGGGATATACCTTCCGTTTCCCAGATCGGACATTCGCATGACCTCCCCTCCCCGCCTCGCGACCTTCTCCGTCAACGGACAGATGAAATACGGCGTTGTCGTCGATGGCGGGATCGTCGATCTAAGCGCACGTCTCGCGAAGGAGTATCCGACGCTGCGCGAGGTCATCACCGCCGGTGCATTGACCAAACTCGCTGACGAAGCCGCGCGCCAATCCGCCGACTTCGCGCTCGACGCCATCATCTGGCAGCCGCCGATCCCGGTGCCAGAAAAGATCATCTGCATCGGCGTGAATTATCCGGACCGCAATGCCGAATACAAGGACGGCCAGGACGCGCCGAAATATCCCAGCATGTTCATGCGCACGCCGCGCTCCTTCGTCGGCCACAACGCACCGCTGGTGCGCCCGCGCGCTTCCGCACAGCTCGATTATGAGGGCGAGGTGGTGCTGGTGATCGGCAAGGCCGGACGGCACATTCCCGAGAGAGCCGCATTCGACCATATCGCGGCGGTGACGCTGTGCAACGAAGGCACCATCCGCGACTGGCTGCGGCATGCCAAGTTCAATGTGACGCAAGGCAAGAATTTTGATTCCACCGGCAGCCTCGGGCCATGGATTGTCCCCTATACCGGCGAACAACAGATTGCCGACATCCGCCTTACTACCCGCGTCAACGGCGAGACGCGGCAGGACGACCGCACCAGCCGACTGATCTTCGGCTTCCGCTATCTCATCAACTACATCTCGACCTTCACCACGCTGATGCCCGGCGACGTCATCGTGACGGGAACGCCGACCGGCGCCGGCGCGCGGTTCGATCCGCCGCGCTATCTGAAACCCGGCGATGTGGTCGAAGTCGAAGCGGAGGGCATTGGCCTGCTGCGCAATGGCGTGGTTGACGAGATTTAGCCGTAATGGTCGGGCAAAAGCGCAAAGTGCGTCTTCGCGCAGACGTCCCTGCCATGGAATAGCTCGCTACGTCGTCTGCACCGCCTGCCGCACCCTCGACGCCGCCAGCACCAGCAATCCCGCACCCGCCACCGACCAGCACGCCACCGGCGCCCAGTGTAGTAGTGGCGCATAGTCCGGCAGTTTCTGCAATCCGCCGGCCACGGCCGCCATTCGCGCGAAGGTCGCCAGCGCCAGTGCGGAAAATACCAGACCGACCACCTTGCCCTCGGCGCCGGTTTCGCCGATCGCCAGCGCCGCGGATACCGCGCTCATCAGCATGCAGCCCCAGGCCGCGCCGGCCAGGAACTGCGCCGCGATCAGCATATTGAGACCGCCCGCCATCTCCGCGCCGACCACCGCGATCGCGCCGAGCAAACCGGCGGCGCCCATCACGATCAACCCGCCGCGATGCTTGACGACAATGCTGGCCGGGAACATCGCGATATTAAAACCGATCCAGAATACCGGCAGCAGCCATTCGAGATCGGCGGGTTTTGCGAAGCGCAGAAAGAACGGCGCGCTGTTGATGGAAAAATGCAACTGATAACCGAGCGCGAGAATCACCATCGCTGCGACGAAGGCCAGCGGCACCTTGCCGAGCGGTTGTGCAGGCGCGGGTTGTTTGGTTAAAACTTGCGGCCGTTGCGCCAGGCCGCGCTCGACCTTCGACAACGCTAGCGCCGTGACCAACAGCACCACGCTGGAAATCACGAACGGCAGCCGCGGATCCTGGTTACGCAAGGTGACGCCGAGATAGGGCGATACCGCGCCGGCGAGGCCGTAGCCCAACATCGCCAGTGCCGACAGCAACGGAAGTTGCGGCCTTGCGCCGTATTTGCCAAGCAGCGTCAGTGGCGGGGCGCGCAGCGCCGAGGAGGTGATGGCCCAGATCGCCAGCAGCGCGATGAAGATCGCTTGAGCGTTGGGACCGGTGCCTGCAACGAACGGCAGCGCGACGAAGGCTGCGCAGGAAATCGCGGCAAGCGTTCCGACGAACACCCCGAGTCGGCCGACGATAGGCGATATCCTGTCGGCGGCGATTCCCATCGCGGTATCGGTGACGGTAAAAATCGCCTGATCGAGCATCAGAATGAAGATCACTGCGGTGGGCGCGATGCCGACCTGCGCAGCCAGCCGCGGCAGATAGATCACATAGACGGTCCAGCCCAGCGTGAACACCAACTGCAGGATCGCAAGATACACGCCTGTGCTGTTGCCCCGCGGATTTTCCGGCTGCTCACGCTCGCCCATGTCATGCCCTCCCGTTGCGGAGCATAGACCGGACGGGGCTTTCAGGGAACTGCGACCTACTTCGCGTCGTGAAAGATCACGCCAACCGTATGGCGGTGGCCGGAGCGGATGCGGCTGACGCCGTGGCGCAGGTTGACGCGATAAAACCCGCGGGTGCCCTGCACCGGCCGGTGATGCACTGCAAACACCGCGGCGTCGCCCTGCCGCAGCGGCACCACTTCGGGGCGCGACTGCATGCGCGGCCGCTGCTCGGTCAGCACGAATTCGCCGCCGGTGAAATTGCGGCCGGGCTCGGACAGCAGGATCGCGACCTGTAGCGGGAACACGTGCTCGCCATAGAGATCCTGATGCAGGCAGTTGTAGTCGCCGGCGCCATACTGCAGCAGGAGCGGCGTCGGGCGGGTCTGCCCGGCAGCATGGCAGCGCTTCAGGAACGCTTCGTGCCGGTCGGGATAACGGATGTCGATCCCCATCGCCTCGCTCCAGCGATTGGCAACATCGGCGAGCGGCGCGTACAGCGCCGGGCGCAATTCCGCGATGATATCCGGCAGCGGATAGGAAAAATATTTGTACTCGCCGCGCCCAAACCCGTGGCGGCCCATCACCACGCGGCTGCGAAAGCGCGCGTCATCGGGGTAGAGAGCGACCAGCGAGGCGCACTCCTGTGCGGTGAGCAGCTGTTCGATAACCGCGCATCCCTGCCGATCAAGTTCGGCACTGATGTGTATCCAGTCGATGGCGTCGACGCGCGAGGCGATATTGGATCGCGCGGGGCGGACGATGTTCGTTGTTGATGCTTTCATGTCGGCACGTCTCGCAAATCGGACAGTCCCTCGCCACCCGATTTCCGAACATCCATGAGTCGTCTCCGCCTTCGCCGGGACGACATGCAGTGTTCACCCCAGCACCGGTAGCTCAATCACATCGTAACCATGCCCGATGCGGCGCTGCAGAACCGGGTCTTCTAGCTCAAATTCAAACCGGCTGGCGGGACGGATGCCGCCCTTGGCCGCGAAGGTGCCGCCGAACATGGCGCAGCCGTCAGGCAAACCGCCGCCGCCAAAACCGCGCTGGATCAATTCGTGGACCGGAAGCATGGCGTCGAGCGTCCCCTCCTGATACAGCACGCGCGCGCCACCGATCCAGGCGAACGCGCGCAGGATCATCTTATCCCAATGGCTCTCGATCTCATCGAGCGCCCACAAGTCCGGCGCGACCGGCTTGTCGCACATCTGCTTCGACACCGTGACGCTGTAGGTTTCGACCTTGCGGTCGGTATGATCGGAACCGGTGCCGACATAAATTCGGCCGCCCGATCCGAACAGCACGAATTCGACCTCGCCGCTCGACTCCGCGCCGCTGACCTCGATGCGATCCGCCATCGTCAGCCGCCGTGCCGCGACCCGGTAATAGATCGGCGTCGAGGCCGGCCGCGCGATGCCGATCGCCTCGAGTTCGGCGATGTGCTTGTCGCGCGCGACGGGATCGCGGCCGGTCCAGCCCGCAACCACGGCCCGATGGATCGAAAGAGTGAGCGGCGTCCGCCTGCCGTCAGCGTCCAGCGTGAAGGCGAGTTCAATCACGGATGACACTCTCCATTCCTGCAGCCAGTTCAAAGATGCGGCGGTCCGAACCGCCCGCGCCGGCCAGCATCAGGCCGACCGGCACCTCGCCGTCGCGATGCGCGGGCAGTGAGATAGCGCAGCCGTCAATCATGTTGATGAGCGTACAGTTCCGCAGCGACAGCAGGTTGGCTTTGGTGAAGGCCTGGTCGTCTTTCATGTCGGCGATCCGCGGCGGCGTGTTGGCGGTGGTCGGCAGCACCAGCGCATCGTAAGGCGCAAGGCGCGCCGTCGCGCGCGCAACCAGCGATTTTCGCGCGCCGATGAGATCGATGTAGTCGGCAGCGCTCTGGCTTTCGCCGCGCAGGATGCGGCTGGCGACGCGGGAATCGTAGAGGTGGCCCTTTGCTACGATGAGATAGCGATGCCAGGCATAGCTTTCGGCCGCGGCGAACCCGCCCTTGGCGCTCATCGGCGCGACGTTCGAGAAATTCCGGCACCGCGATGCGCTCGATCAGCGCGCCTGCGCGCGCGAGCTTTTCCAGCGCGCGCTCGAAGGTTTGCGCCACCGCATCCTCGAGATCGTCGAGCGCCACCGTAGTCGGCACCGCCAGCCGCATGCCCTTGACCGGCTGCGGATGCAACGGTGCCAAAACCTCGTTCGCCAGCACGGCATCGAGCATGGCGCAGCATTTAACCGTGCGCGCCAGCGGCCCGATACTGTCGAGCGTAAACGACAGCGGCACCGCGCCATCGAGCGGAACCCGCCGCTGTGTCGGCTTGAAGCCGACGATGCCGTTGAACGCTGCCGGAATACGGCAGGAGCCGCCGGTGTCGGTGCCGAGCGCGCCATGCGCCATGCCGTCAAGCACCGATACCGCCGCACCCGACGACGATCCGCCCGGCACGTGACCGACGCCGCGCTGCCATGCGCCTTTCGGCGTGCCGAAATGCGGATTGATGCCGATGCCGGAATAGGCGAACTCGGTCATGTTGGTGCGGCCGATCACCACAAAACCGGCGCGCCGCAGCCGCGCCACCACAGGCGCGTCGGCTTCCGCGGGCGCGGAATCTTCCAATGCGCGCGAGCCGGCCCGGGTCACCTGGCCCCTGATGTCGAACAGGTCCTTGATCGAAATGGGGATGCCGGCATAGGGCGACGGCGCGGCGTTGACCTCGCGCAGCCGGTCCATCGCTTCGGCCGCCTCGATCGCGGCTTCGGCGTCAACGTGCAGGAAGGCCCGCGCGCCCTCGCCGCCTGTATCGGCAATCCTTGCCAGGCATCCATCGACCAGCGTCCGCGCCGTGGTCCGCCCCGCATCGAGATCGGCGGCGAGGGAAGCGAGGGTTGGGACGTTGCGCATTGTCAGTCTCTCCGTCATGGCCGGGCTTGTCCCGGCCATCCACGTCTTATTCATGAGATCTGTAAAAGACGTGGATGCCCGGCACAAGGCCGGGCATGACGGCTACGGATCGAGGTCATCTTCAATCTCCAGCTCCAGCAGCGCGGAACTCAGCGACTTGCCATGTGCGTCGAGCGCGAGCGATCGCGTGACGCCGCCGCCGAGCGCCTGGGTCATCACGAAATTCAGCGCGGCGATATTCGGCAGCTCATAGCGCACCACCTCGCCTTCGACCACACCGGCGAAATGCGCCTTGACGCGTTCGCTCGTCACCTGCGCCTTGAGCAACGCATAATGCTTCTCGTCATAGGCGATCACCGAGATGTTGGAGGTGTTGCCCTTGTCGCCGGTGCGGGAATGAGCGATCTCGCGCAGTTTTACCATCACGCCTCCACGAAGCGCACCGACGGTTTCGCCAGATCGCGCGGCAGCAGCACCGAGGCAACCGCGACCACGTCGCGCGCGGATTTCGTGGCGCCGCCGCCAGCTGCGGGGCCATTGGTGAAGAGCGTCTCGACCTCGTTGCCGATTCTTACCGCCTCGCGCAGGCTCTCGGTGCGCCCGGCGACGCGGACGCGCACCTCGTAGGGTTCCTTCGCACGTGCGGAAACCTCCGCGCCATGCAATGCGTCGACGCCGATCAGATCGAACCGCAATTCGCTGCTTTGCACGCCGGTGAGTTTCAAGCGCTCGCGGACGATATCCAATGCCAGCCGTCCGCGCGCGAGCGCACCCGGACCGGCATAGGAAATCTGGCCCTCGCCGATATAGCTGTCGACATAACCGACCGAGACTTTCAGCGTACCGGACCTTTTGGTGCCGCGCCCGCCGCTGACCCGCACGCGGTCTGGCGCAATCTCCTCGACCTTCACGTGCGAGAAATCCGCGACCACATCCGGCTGTAGATATTTCGTCGGATCGTGCACCTCATAGAGCAGCTGCTCCTTGCAGGTTTGCGCCGTCACGGCGCCACCGGAGCCCGCGACCTTGGTGACGACGAGCGAACCATCCTCGCCGACTTCGCCGATGGGAAAGCCGAGCCGTGCCAGATCCGGAATGTCCTTGTAGCCGGGGTCGGCAAAATAACCGCCAGTGACCTGCCCCGCGCATTCCAGCAGGTGGCCGGCGACGGTACCCTGCCCCAGCAGATTCCAGTCGTCCATCGCCCAGCCGAAGGCGTGGATCATCGGCGCCAGGAACAGCGCGGGGTCGGAGGCGCGCCCGGTGATCACGATATCGGCGCCGGCATTTAGCGCCTCCGCCATCGGCTCGGCCCCGAGATAGGCATTGGCGGACAGCAGACGATTGCCGAGCTGCTTGATGGTGCCGTCGAATTCCATGATCTCGAGATCACCGTCTTTGCAGGCGTCGAGCACGTCGTCGCCGATCACAGCGGCAATTTTCAGCGACAATCCGAGCGACTTCGCAATCTCCGCTGTCTTGCGCGCTGCGGCAACTGGATTGGCGGCGCCCATATTGGTGACGATCTTGATGCCTTTGGCAGCACAGATCGGCAGCACCGCGCGCATCCGCTCTTCCAGCAGCGGATCGTATCCGGCATCGGGATTCTTCATCCGCGCCTGCTGCGCCAGTGCTACGGTGCGCTCGCCGAGGCATTCGAACACGAGGTAATCGATGCCGCCTTTTTCGGCGAGTTCGATCGCGGGTTCGATGCGATCGCCGGAATAACCGGCGCCAGATCCTATTCGTATGCTGCGCAAGGCGCTTGCTCCCTGATCGCTCACGGTGAGGATTGGCCCGTTGACGCCGGGGTGTCAATGTCGCATCAAGAACGTAACAACAAGCCGTCAGGGAGCTGATACGACCATGGCCGAACCGCAGCGCGCGCGACCGAAACCGACGCCGGAAACCCAGCATTTCTGGGACGGCACCCAGGCCGGCGAGCTTCGCCTGCAGCGCTGCGATGCCTGCTCGGAAGTCTATTTCCCCCCGCGGCCGTTTTGCCCCAAATGCGCCTCGCGCAAGGTCAGCGTGTTCAAGGCCAGCGGCAAGGCAATACTCTACAGCTATGTGATTCATCACCGCCCGGTGCCCGGCTTCACGCCGCCTTATGCGATTGCGGTGGTGGAACTGGACGAAGGCCCGCGCATGATGAGCAACATCGTGGATTGCCCGCAGACGCCGGAGGCGCTCGAACTCGACATGAAGCTCGAGGTGAAATTCGAAAAGCTGGACGACGCCATCACCCTCCCCATGTTCCGTCCGGCGAAGGGTTAACATCATGCGCCGGAACCAGGTTGCCGTCGTCGGCGCGGCCGAGAGCACCGAACTCGGCGTCATCCCCAACGTATCGCAAATCCAGTTGCACGCGGACGCCGCGCTCAACACCATTGCGGACGCCGGCCTGAAACTGTCGGACATCGACGGCTTTGCCACCGCGGTGGAGACGCCGCAGCAGATCGCGCATTACCTCGGCATTACGCCGACCTGGGTCGACGGCACCTCGGTCGGCGGCTGCTCATTCATGCTGCACGTCCGCCATGCCGCCGCCGCCATTGAGGCCGGGCTGTGCAAGACCGTGCTGATCACGCATGCCGAAAGCGGCAAGTCGAATATCGGCCGCACCCCGCGCATGATCGGTCCCGACAGCCTGAACGGCCAGTTCGAACTGCCCTACGGCGTGTCGACGCCGGCCAGCATGTTTCCGATTCCGGTGCTGCGCTACATGAAGACGCACGGCATCACCCATGAGCAGCTCGCATCGGTTGCGGTGGTGCAGCGGGAATGGGCGGCAAAAAATCCGCGCGCGACCATGAAGGCGCCGATCACAGTCGAGGACGTCCTGAATTCGCGGATGATCGCCTATCCGTTCCGGATTCTGCAATGCTGCCTTGTCACCGACGGCGGCGGCGCGCTGATCCTCACCAGCGCCGACCGCGCCAAGGATTTTCCGACCAGGCCGGTTTACATTTTGGGCACCGGCGAAAGCGTGGAAATGCCGATGGTCAGCCAGATGCAGACGTTCGATTCCTCGCGCGCGTTCAAGGTCGCGGGACCGCTGGCGTTCAGGGAGGCCGGCATCGCGCACAGGGATGTCGACCACCTCATGATCTACGACGCCTTCGCGCATTTGCCTCTCTACGGCCTTGGCGATCTCGGCTTCATGCCGCACGAGGAGACCGGCAAATTCGTCGCCGACGGCAATACCAGGCCCGGCGGCAAACTGCCGCTCAACACCAACGGCGGCGGCCTCAGCTATATGCATTCCGGCATGTACGGCATGTACGCGCTGCAGGAGAGCGTGCGGCAGATGCGGGGCATCGCACCCGCGCAGGTGAAGGATGCGAAGATTTCCGTCTGCCACGGCGTCGGCGGCATGTTCGCGGCGTCGGGTACGATCATTTTTACCAACGAGAGATAACAACACCGTCATTCCGGGCGCGCGAAGCGCGAATCCGGAATCCAGCCATCGAGCACTGCTCTGGATCCCGGGTTCACTCGCTTCGCGAGTGCCCCGGAATGACGAAAGAACAACGCAAGGAGACACCATGACAAAATCACTCGAAGGCAAATCGATCATCGTCACCGGCGCGGGGCGCGGCATTGGGCGGGAGATCGCGCTGCTGTGTGCCGCCGAAGGCGCCAAGGTTGTGGTCAACGATCCTGGCGTCGCCGCCGACGGCTCGGGCTCGAGTGCTGCACCGGCGGAAGAAGTAGCCGAAGAGATCAAAAAGCGCGGCGGAACGGCGGTCGCGAATTTCGAAACCGTCGCGGAGGCAATCCCTGCCAGCAGAATCGTCAAAACCGCGATCGACTCGTTCGGCAAGCTCGATGGCGTCGTCAACAACGCCGGCATCCTGCGCGACGCGATCTTTCACCGCATGAGCATCGACGCCTTCGAGTCCGTGATCAAGGTGCACCTGATGGGCTCGTTCTACGTCTCGCACGCCGCCGCCCGGCTGTTCCGCGAACAGGAAAGCGGCGCGTTCGTGCACTTTACCTCGACCTCGGGCCTAGTGGGAAACTTCGGCCAGGCCAATTACGCCGCCGCAAAACTCGGGATCGTCGGACTGTCGAAATCCATCGCGCTGGACATGGAGCGTTTTCACGTCCGCTCCAACTGCGTCTCGCCCTTCGCATGGAGCCGGCTGATCGGCACCATCCCGACCGAGACTGAGGCGGAGAAAGCGCGGGTTGCAAAGATTCAACAGATGGGGCCGGAAAAGATCGCGCCGTTGGTGGGATTCCTGCTCAGCGATGCCGCGAAGGATGTCACCGGGCAGATTTTTGCCGTGCGCATGAACGAGATTTTCCTGATGGGGCAATCACGGCCTTTGCGTTCGATCCATCGTGCCGAAGGCTGGACGCCTGAGACCATCGCCGCGCACGGCATGCCGGCGCTGAACTCGTCGTTCTACAAGCTCGACCGCTCCGCCGATATTTTCAACTGGGATGCGATTTAGGGATTATCTCTGGTTGTCCGCCCGCTTTATGCCGAATTGCGGGCACATGAATTTCCTACCAACAAAAAACCGTGGGAGGAAATCATGACAACTCCACTGACCTTTCCCAAACCCGAAGGCAAAGGCGGCGGTCTCGACCGCCGCAAGATGCTGACCGGCGCAGCCGCGCTTGCCGCTTCAGCCGTGACCGTGAAAGCGGCCTCTGCGGCGAGTGTGACGCCGTTCGGCCAAACCGGCGCTCCGACCATCTCAACCGCGCCGCTGCCGTTGGGCCCGCTTCCAGGAAGCCGCTATCCGGATGCACACCTCGAGTCCGCCAAGCCCCAGCTTTCGTTCGGGCCTAACGATTTTCCGGCCTTCGCCGGCACGATGGCGGTTGAACGCGTCGCAACCGGATTTCGCTGGGCCGAGGGCCCGGTCTACTTCGCGGCAGGGCGCTACGTGTTGTTCAGCGACATTCCCAATAACCGCATTATGCGCTTTTGCGAGGATGACGGTCACCTCAGCGTATACCGCCAGCCATCGATGAACTCGAATGGCAACACCATCGATCGCGAGGGACGACTGCTCACTTACGAACATGCCGGCCGACGGGTCACCCGGACCGAGCTCGATGGTTCGATCACCATCATCGCCGACCAGTACAACGGCAAGAGACTGAACTCACCGAACGACGCGGTCGTCACTTCCGACGGTGCGATTTGGTTCACCGACCCGGTCTACGGCATCGGCGGCTTTTACGAGGGCATCAAAGCCGAGCCCGAGCAGGAGAAGCGTAACGTCTACCGGGTAGATCCGAAATCCGGTGATGTCAAAGTTATCGTCGATGACTTCGTGGAACCCAATGGTTTTGCCGTCTCGCCTGACGAGAAGAAGCTCTATGTGTGCGACACCGGATTCACAGACGGACCGGACAACCCGTCGCATATTCGCGCGTTTGATCTGGATGTGGCCGCCGGAAAGGCGTCGAACAGCAAGGTCTTTGCAGACATGCCCAAGCCTAGCATTACCGACGGGGTGCGCTGTGACGCCGAAGGGCGCGTCTGGTGCTCCGTGGGTTGGGGCGACCCGAACGAGGACGGCGTGCGCTGCTACACGCGAGACGGCGCTCTACTCGGAAAAATCCACATACCGGAAACCGTCGCCAATTTGTGCTTCGGCGGTCAGCAACGAAACAGACTTTACATCTGCGGTTCAACATCGCTCTACGCCGTCTATACGAGTGTGCAGGGTGCCATGAAGCCTTGAGCGCATAACTGCTGAGGATGTCGTGCCCCGGACGCAGCGCAGCGCGCCGTTCTTCGCGGCGTGGTGCGCTGCAGAGCCGGGGCCGCAACAAACGCCGATGTCTGGGTACGATCCCGGCTCTGCGGAGCGGCATGAAGAATGCCGCACCGCGTCGGGACACGGTCACCCGCTATTCCTCAACCCCGCCGAAATCCCGTTGATAGTGAGCTGGATACCACGCAGCACCTGTTCGTCGGCGACTTCGCCCTCCGCCAGTTCCTTGCGATGCTCTTTCAGCAATTCCACCTGCACGTGGTTGAGCGGATCGAGGTAGGGAAAGCGGTTACGGATCGAGCGCTCCAGCAGCGGATTGCCTTGCAGCAGCCGGCCGTGACCCATGATGTCCAGCAGCGTCTCGATCGAGGAATGCCACTCGCAGCGGATGCGTCCGAAAATGCGTTCGCGCAACTCGGTATCCGGCACCAGTTCGGCATAACGCGAGGCGATCGCAATCGAGCTCTTGGCCAGCACCATGTCCATGTTCGACAACAGCGTGCGGAAGAACGGCCACTCGCGGTAGAGCTCCTGCAGAAACGGCATGCCCTTGTCGGGATGCTCGAACACCCACACTTCGACCGCGCTGCCAAAGCCGTACCAGCCCGGCAGCATCAGCCGGCATTGCGCCCAGCTGAACACCCAGGGGATCGCGCGCAGGTCCTCGATCGCGCGGGTTTTCTTGCGCGACGCCGGCCGGCTGCCGATGTTCAGCGAGGCGATTTCATTGATCACGGTCGAGGCCCAGAAATAATCCACAAAGCCCTCGGTTTCATAGACCAGTTCGCGATAGGCCTTGAACGCCAGCGCCGACAATTGCTCCATCGCCTCGAGATATTCGGCCGATGGCGCGCTGTGCCGCGGCTGCAGCAGGCTCGCTTCCAGCGTGGCGGCGGCGAGAATTTCCAGATTGCTGCGGCCGACCTCGGCGTTAGAATATTTCGAGGAAATGATCTCGCCCTGTTCAGTGATCCTGATCTGACCGTTCACAGCACCTCCGGGCTGCGCCAGAATCGCGTCGTAGCTCGGCCCGCCGCCGCGGCCGACCGAGCCGCCGCGGCCGTGAAACAGTCTCAAGCGCACATGATGGCGCTCGAACACCTCGACCAGACCGATCTCGGCCTTGTAAAGTTCCCAGCCCGATGTGACGAAGCCGCCGTCCTTGTTGCTGTCGGAATAGCCGAGCATCACCTCCTGCGCCACGCCGCGGCTGTCCACCAGCTTGCGATAGTCGTGTAGCGACAGCAGCCGGTCCATGATCGCGGCCGAGGCCTGCAAGTCCCCGATGGTCTCGAACAGCGGCACGATGTTGATCGCGCTGCGGCCGGATGGATTGACCAGGCCGACCTCCTTCAGCAGTACCGCGACCTCCAGCACGTCGGAGATGCCCTGGCACATCGAGATGATGCATTGGGGGATCACCTCGGTGCCGAACGTTGCGTGCGCTTTCGCCGCCTCGCGCAGCACCGCCAGTTCGCCAAGCGTCTCCTCGCTGTACTTCACGAACGACGACGCCAGCGGCCGCGTGCTGCGCAGTTCGCTGGCCAGCAGCGCAACACGGGCGTCTTCGTTCAACGCCAGATAGGATGTGCCGGGGAAGGCCGCGTCGATCAATTCTGCGATGGTGCGCTCGTGCACGGCGGAATTCTGCCTTATATCGAGGCTGGCGAGATGGAATCCGAAGCAATCCGCCGCGCGGCGCAACGAGCGCAGCCGGCCGCGCGCGATCACCCGCGAATTATTGGCGATCAGCGAGCGGTCGAGAATATCGAGATCGGCCTTGAACTCTTTTGCGTTTGTATAGGGCGCGGCCTCGCCGACCGGCGCGCGACTGGTCTCGACGTTGAGTTTCAAAGCGGTCGCAGCCAACCGGGCATAGATGCCGGACACCGCCAATCGATATGGCTCGCCGCTGCGATGCGGCGAGAGATCGGGCGAACGGCCGGCGAGGGTGCGCAGTTCCTCGGAGACGTCGGCAAGGTGGGCGGCGATCGACAGTTCGGCACCAAGCGCGTGCAGTTCCTCCAGATAGAACCGCAGCACGCGGGTCGATTGCATACGCAGCGTGCCGCGCATCACCTCAGCGGTGACGAAGGGGTTGCCGTCGCGGTCGCCGCCGATCCAGCTTCCCATCCGCAGGAAAGACGCCAGCTCTTCGCGCGCATTATCGTCGGAAGCCGCGTCTTCCGCATGCAGCCGGTCTTCCAGCATGCAGTGCAGCCGCGGCACCTCGTGCAGGAAGGTATAATCATAAAACGACAGGCCGTTGGCGACCTCATCGAGCACGGTGAGTTTGGTCCGGCGCAACAAATTGGTCTGCCATAGCGTCAGCACCTCGCGGCGCAACTGTTCCTCGCTAGCCTCGAACTCCTCCGCCGTGAGTTTTGTGCGCTCGCGGCGGTCGAGCAGCGCCGCGATCTCCATTTCGCGGTCGATGGTGCTCTTGCGGCGCACCTCGGTCGGATGCGCGGTCAGAACCGGGCTGACCAGCGCGGCGCGGAAGAAGTCGCGGAGCTGCCGCGCACTGATGCCAGCCTCGCGCGCATGCGCCAAGGTGCGGGCCAGCATGCCCGCGGTGCCGGCCGAATTCTGCGCACGCATCTGCCGGATATTGTTCTGGTCCTCGGCGATATTGGCCAGATGCGAGAAATAACTGTAGGCGCGAACGATGCGCACGGTCTCGGCGGTCGACATGCTGTCGAGGATGAGTTCCAGCTCGCGCCGCGCCTGCCGGTCCTCGTCACGATGGAACCGGATCGAGGTCTGGCGGATGCGTTCGACCAGGTCGAACACGTCGGCCCCTTCCTGATCGCGCACGGTGTCGCCGAGAATGCGGCCCAACAGCCGTATTTCCTCGCGCAGCCGCGCATCCGCCTCGAGGGCGGTGATTTCATCGGCGCGATTGGTCCGCAGGTCGGGGTCGGAAGGCATGATCTGGGACGACATGGCTGGCTCCAGAAAATTGCCCGGCAATCATCAGTCGCAATTTTTTCGCTACGGTGCAAGATCAAGATAGAGGCGGAACAACTTTGTGTCCCGGACGCGGTGCAGCGCCTCTTAGCGGCGCACCGCAGAGCCGGGACCGTTACGAACACCGGCGCTTGGTACGGCCCCGGCTCTGGAGCGCACCGCTTCGCAAGAGCCAAGAGCTATGCTATGCGCTGCGCTGCGTCCGGGACACGACTAAATCCTCCGTCCCGCCCGCTCCCAATAGGCATCGCGCAGGCGGCGCTTGAAGATCTTGCCGGAATCTTCGCGCGGCAGATCGGTCGCAATCTCGATGTGTTTTAGCACCTTGTAATCGGCCAATGACAGCTGAGCTGCGCGCGCAGCGCCCCGACATCGAGCGCCGTCCCGGGCTGCGGTTCCACCACCGCCATCAGCGCCTCGCCAAACTCCTCGTCGGGAATGCCGAACACCGCGCAATCGTGCACGCCGGCAACAGCATGCAGCGCCGCTTCGATCTCGGCGGGATAGATATTGACGCCGCCTGAAATCACCATGTCGCGCTTGCGGTCGCAGATGAAGACGTAGCCGTCCGCGTCGATATAGCCGACGTCGCCTGAGGTGATAAAACCGTCGCGCTCGATCTCGGCGCGCTTGTCAGGCTTGTTGTGATAGGTGAAATCCGGATTGCCCGCGATCCGCGAATAGATTTCGCCGATCTCGCCCTGCGGCAGGATTTGCCCGTCGTCGCCGACAAAGCGCAGCTCTGCGCCCGGTGAAATCCGGCCGACGGTGCCCGGCTTCTTCAGCGCATCCTCGGAATTGGCGAAAGTGACCGCGCCTGACTCGGTCGAGCCGTAGAACTCGTAGATCACCGGTCCCCACCAGTCGATCATCGCGCGCTTGACATCGGTGGGACAGGGTGCCGCGGCATGGATGACATGGCGCAGCGACGACATATCGTATTTGTTCCGCACGTCTTCCGGCAGCTTTATCAACCGGATGAACATGGTTGGGACCATGAAGATCGTATCGATCTTCTCGTCCTGAATGATGCGCAAAAACTGCTCCGGCTCGAACCGCGGCATCAGCACCAGCGCGCCGCCGAGCCGACCCGAACGCAGCCCGAACGAATTCGGCGCGGAATGATACAGCGGCCCCGGCAGCAACGCGCGGACGCCAGGCCGCGTGCCATAGATCATCGCGCGCATTCGCTCCGATGATGCGGCCTGCTCCGGCGTCGGCGCGTGCCGCCGCACGCCCTTGGGGTTACCTGTGGTGCCGGAGGTATAGATCATGTTCATCGGCGCCGGCAGCGTCGGGCCGTCGTAGGGCTTTTGTTGCACCAGCCAGTTCTCGAGATCGGCGGCACTTCCGGCGCGGCAAGATGATCCGGATCGATCTTGTAGTTGCTAACAATC
This sequence comes from uncultured Alphaproteobacteria bacterium, assembly GCA_963784755.1. Taxonomy (GTDB): domain Bacteria; phylum Pseudomonadota; class Alphaproteobacteria; order Rhizobiales; family Xanthobacteraceae; genus Bradyrhizobium. The sequence continues at coordinate 585,668 of CAWASS010000001.1, forward strand.
TCCGGCGGCGTCGGCGCGCTGAGCATGGCGATCCCGGTGGGAACGGCGTCGCGCAGTTGATGCAGCATATCGGCATGGCCGATCAGCACGCGTGTGCCGGAATCCTTCAGCACATAGGCGATCTCCTCTGGCTTGAAGTGCCAATTGACCGGCACCGCATAGGCGCCCAGCAGCGCCACCGCGTAGGCCGCCTCGACAAAGGCGATGTCGTTGCGCATGAGGATGCAGACGCTGTCGCCCTGGGCGACGCCGAGTTGTTGCAAGCCTCCGGCGATCCGGCCGGCGCGCTCGGCGACTTGCGCGTGACTGCGGCGGCGGTCGCCGGAGATGATGCCGAGGAAGAGGGATGGCATGGAGGTCATTGCGTTCTTCTTGTAGCCCGGATGGAACGAAGCGCAATCCGGGACTCCCCTCGACCCAGGTTCCGCTTCGCTTCACCCAGGCCATGAAGTTTCACACATCCGCAAACCGCGGCGTGCGTTTTTCCAGGTTGGCGCGGACCGCTTCGAGCTGGTTCGGCGCGCCCATCAACTTCTGCTGCTCGACCGATTCGGCCAACAGCGCCGGCCCCGGATCGCCGCCGAGACTGTTCAGCATGCGCTTGGCGGCGCGGATTGCGTGCGGACTCCTGCCCGCGATTTCGCGCGCGACTTCCAGCGCAACCGCGCGCGGATCGTCGCATATCCGGGTCGCCAGCCCGTAACTCAGCGCTTCCTGGGCCGAGAAAATCCGCCCGGTATAGGTGAGGTCGCGCAGGACATCGTCGCGCACAAGGCTGGCCAGAATCGGCGTGCCCGCCATGTCCGGCACCAGGCCCCATTTGATTTCCATGATCGACATCCGCGCGTCCGGCGCCAAAAACCGCATGTCGGCGCCGACCGCGAGCTGGAACCCGCCACCAAACGCAACGCCGTGAATCGCGGCGATCACCGGCACCGGCAATTGCCGCCAGCCCCACACCATTTGTTGCGAGAAATTGGCGAGGCCGTGGGTGCGCTTGGTGATGTCGCGTTCCTCGCCGCCCGCTAACCCGTTACCGCCATTCGCCTTCTGCGCAGCGAAGCGGCCCATATCGAGACCGGCGCAGAACGCGCGGCCTTCGCCGGAAAGCACCACCGCGCGCAGGCCTCGGGCGCGGCTCAAGCGATCGCAGGCCGCGACTAGCGCCTCGAACATCGCGGCATCGAGCGCATTCATCTTGTCCGCCCGCACCAGCCGGACATCGGCGACGCCTTCCGACATCGTAACCTTGACGCGATCGTCCATCGGCGTTCTCTCCTGCTCTTCTTCATTGTTGCCGCTTTACAGAAAGGCGTTGTCCAGATTTAGTCAATCAACAATAGACAGATACTCCAGGGCGGATATCTCCCATGTTCAATCAGCAGCTTCTCGCGGGCCGCCGCATCCTCGTCACCGGCGGCGGCACCGGGCTCGGCAAGTCGATGGCGTCGCGTTTCCTCGAACTCGGCGCCGAGGTGCATATCTGCGGCCGGCGCAAGAGCGTGTGCGACGAGACCGCAACCGAATTGATGGACGCCTATGGCGGACGCGTGGTGAGCCATGGCGTCGATATCCGCAATGCGCTCGCGGTCGACGAGATGATAGAGGCTATTTTTCTGGACGGCCCCCTCACCGACCTCGTCAACAATGCCGCCGGCAATTTCATCTCGCGCACCCAGGATCTGATGCCGCGCGGTTTCGATGCGGTGGCCAATATCGTGATGCACGGCACGTTCTATGTCACCCATGCGGTGGGACGGCGCTGGATCGCCGCCAAACGGCCGGGCAACGTGGTCTCGATCACCGTGACCTGGGTGCGCAACGGCTCGCCCTATGTAGTGCCCTCCGCAATGAGCAAGTCCGCCATCCACGCCATGACCATGTCGCTCGCTACCGAATGGGGGCGCTATGGCATCCGGCTCAACACCATTGCGCCCGGCGAAATTCCCACCGAGGGCATGAGCAAGCGCATCAAGCCCGGCGACGAGGCCGGCGCACGCACCAAGGCGCAGAATCCGATGGGCCGGGTCGGCCGCATGGAGGAATTGCAGAACCTCGCGGTGTTTTTGATCTCCGGCGGCTGCGACTGGATCAACGGCGAGACCATCGCCATGGACGGCGGTCAGGCGCTCGCCATGGGCGGCAATTTCTATCAGCTGCGCGACTGGTCCGATGCCGACTGGATCCAGGCGCGCGATGCCATCAAGGCGCAGAACGAAAAGGACCGCGCTGCGAGGGGGTGAGATTCGTGTCCCGGACGCGGTGCAGCGCAGAACCGGCCCATAAACAATACATCGTCATGCGCGGGCTTGACCCGGCCATGACGCTGAGACAGGGAGAAACATGTCCGATCTCGATCAGGCGGGAAACCTCGCCGACATCATACGCGCGCAGGCGACGGCCCGCGGCTATACCACCGCCTTCGAGTTCGAGGGACGCCGCACCAGCTTCGCCGGCCTCGACATTCACACCAACCGCGTCGCCAACGGGCTGGTTTCGCTCGGCGTCAAGCCGCGCGAGCGCATCGCCTATCTCGGCAAGAATAGCGACATCTATTTCGAACTGCTGCTCGGCGCGATGAAGGCCAATGTGGTGATGGCGCCCGTCAATTGGCGGCTGGCCGGGCCGGAGATCGCCTTCATCGTCGAGGACTGCAAGGCGGCGGTGCTGTTTGTCGGTCCCGAATTCACAGAACACGTCCGCGGCATCCAGGCGCAACTGCCGAGCGTGCGCACCTTCATCGCATCGGAGGGTGGCGCGCCGGACTGGCTCGATTTTACCGCTTGGCGCGACGCGCAATCCAGCAGCGATCCGAAGCTGCCGATCGGCGAGAAGGATATCGCAATCCAGCTCTACACCTCGGGCACCACGGGCAAGCCGAAAGGCGCGATGCTGTCGCATGCCAATTTCCTGTCGCTGGTGCGGGCCGGCGGCGCCGAACGGCCCGACTGGAACAAATGGTCCGAGGACGACGTCTCGCTGGTGGCGATGCCGGTATTTCATATCGGCGGCTCCGGCTGGGGCATGCTCGGCCTCTATCACGGCGCCAAGGGCGTGATCGCGCGCGAATTCGACCCAACCAAAGTGCTGGATTTCTTCGAAAGGTCCGGCATCACCAAACTGTTCATGGTGCCCGCCGCGATGCAGTTCGTGGTACGGCAGCCTCGCGCCCGCGAGGTGGATTTCTCAAAACTGAAATACATGCTCTATGGCGCTTCGCCGATCCCTGCGGCGCTGCTGAAGGAATGCATCGAAGTGTTCAAATGCGGTTTTGTGCAGATGTACGGCATGACCGAGACGACCGGCACCATCGTCGCATTGCCGCCGGAGGATCACGTCGAAGGACTCGATCGCATGCGCTCTGCGGGAAAAGCGCTGCCCGGCGTCGAGCTCGCGATCCTCGATGCCGGCGGCAACAGATTGCCGCCGGGCGAAGTCGGCGAGATCGCGACGCGCTCCGGCTCCAACATGGCCGGCTACTGGAATTTGCCGGAAGCCACCGCCAGGACGCTGGACAAGGACAACTGGCTGCGCACCGGCGACGCCGGCTATCTCGACAAGGACGGCTATCTCTATATCCACGACCGCATCAAGGACATGATCATCTCCGGCGGCGAGAATATCTATCCCGCCGAGGTGGAGAGCGCGATCTGCGATCATCCTGATGTGGCCGAAGTCGCCGTGGTCGGCGTGCCCGACGAGCAGTGGGGCGAAGCGGTGAAGGCGATCGTGGTGATGAAGTCGGGCAAGAAGGCGACGCCGGCCGACATCATCGGCTTCACCCGCGCGCGCATCGCGGGCTTCAAGACGCCGAAATCGGTGGATTTCATCGAAGCCTTGCCGCGTAACGCCTCAGGCAAGATTCTACGCCGGCATCTGCGCGATCCGTATTGGGCGGGCAAGGATAGGCAGGTGAATTGAGAAGTCTCGTGTCCCGGGCGCGATGCAGCGCGTAGCCCTTGCGAAGCGCTGCGCTGCATCACGCCCGGGACACGGAGCGTCTCACCTTTTCCCTGCCCGCTTATAGCCGAACAAAGCCCCGCCACCTTGGCGCTTCTGGATTTCCTCGCTGCCTTCGGTGATGCGGCGGCAGATGTCAGAAATGCGTCAGCTGCGCCGATAACTGTTATGCACCGCAATCGGCGTCACTTTGGGCTCCGGAATGCCGCCGACTTTCTGAAACGCCGGCATCAGCCGGCCTTGCAGAAACGACTCAAAGTCGGCTTGCGAATCCCGAGACGTCCATCACGCAGAAGCCCGCTTCCGGGGTGGTGCCGGCCATGTGGCCAACCAGGCCCTTGGGCCAATCCCCTGCGTTTCCCAACAGGCCCATCTCCTTCATCACGGCATCATATTGTCCGGTCGTCACACCCGCGAACTGCATCAGCATCCCGATCGGCATATTATCCCTCCCGCTGGAAATCGGTGTCACCATCCAACAGTGCAAAGGATAGCAAAAGGCTGCGCTTGCGAAAAGCCGTAGCGGTGATGGATCAAGGCCAGCAACTTGCCGGCACGCTCAGTGCTTCTCCGCCCCCATATAGCCGAACAGGAATCCCGCCACCTTGCGCTTCTGGATTTCCTCGCTGCCTTCGGTGATGCGATAGCGGCGATGGTGGCGGTAGATGTGCTCGAACGGCTTGTGTCGCGAATAGCCCATGCCGCCATGGACCTGCATGGCGCGGTCGGCGGCTTCGCAACACAGCCGGTTGGCCCAGAAATTGCACATCGACACCTTGTCGGACAGCGTGTGCTCGACTTGCGCCTGCGTCAGCTGGTCCATTTCCCACGCGGTCTTGCGGATCAACAGCCGCAGCATTTCGGCCTGCGTCGCAAGCTCCACCAGCGGCCACTGGATCGCCTGGTTTTCGGCGAGCGCCTTGCCGAACGGCTTTCGCTCGCGCGCATATTTCACGCTCTCCTCGATGCAATACACCGCGGCCCCGAGCGAACTCGCGGCTTGTCGTATTCTATTCTCATGCACAAAGCATTGCGCCAGCGATAGCCCGCGGCCGACTTCGCCGAACAACGCATCCTCCGGCACGAACACGTCGGTGAAGGACACGCGGGGATGATCGGTCGGCATGTTGAAGGTCCACATATATTCCTCGACTTTCACGCCGTCGGATTTCGCCGGCAGCAGGAAGCAGGTGATGCCGTGCGCGTCGCCGTCACTGCCGGAGGTGCGCGCGAACAGCGCGCAATGCGTCGCGACATGCATCCCCGTGGTCCACATCTTCTCGCCGTCGATCACCCAGCCCTTGACGTTGTCGCGCGTCGCAGGCCTGGCTTTGGTTTCCATATGCGTCGCGTCCGAGCCGTGCCCGGGTTCGGTGAGGCCGAAGGTGATGCGGTATTTTCCGGTGATGGAGCCCTCGATCATCGCCTTCTGTTCGTCGCTGCCGTAGCGGTCCAGCATGGTCACGAGCGGCAGATTACCGACGATGGAATGCTCGTTCTGCAGATCATTGTGCAGGCCAAGCCCCTTCGACGCGAAATGCTCGCGAATGACCGCCATCCACAGATTGGAGCCGTCCTTGCCGCCATAGCACTTTGGAATCGCGAATCGCAGGTGCCCTGCGCTGTCGGCGAGGTTTTTCACCCGGCGCAGCAACGCTTCCCATTCGTGCCGCGGCAAACCTCCGTTTTCGAAATCGGTGCGCGCCCATTCGCGGCGGTGGTCGAAAAAGCGGATATTGTCGTCGGCCTGCTCGATCGGCTTGATCTCTTCCGCAATAAAACGATCGAGCTCGGCGAGATAGGCGACCAGATCGGCGGGCAGCGAAAAATCCAAGGTGATTCTCCCGAACGTCGTATTCTTGTCATTGCGAAACAATCGATTAAGGTGACAAGCACAAATCAAGTCAAGCGTTGCCTCGAACGTAACGCAGCACGGGAGCGAACATGGACCTGAAATTCTCGACAGTAACGCGCAAGGGCCCGATCACAACAGTGACGCTGTCGCGGCCGGAAATTTACAACGCGCTGCATACCGACGCGCATTTCGAGCTCAACAAGGTGTTCGACGACTTTTGTGCCGATCCCGAGCAATGGGTCGCGATCGTCACCGGCGCCGGCGACAAGGCGTTCTGCGCCGGCAACGACCTGAAATGGCAGGCGGCGGGAGGCAAGCGCGGTTGGGACAAGGGCGGTTTCGGAGGACTCACCTCACGCTTCGATTGCGACAAGCCCATCATCGCCGCGGTCAATGGCGTCGCGATGGGCGGCGGATTCGAGATCGCGCTGGCCTGCGATCTCATCATCGCCTCGGAAAATGCGCGGTTTGCGCTTCCGGAGCCGCATGTCGGCCTCGCAGCACTCGCCGGCGGCCTGCAGCGGTTGCCGCGGCAGATCGGGCTAAAGCGCGCCATGGGCATGATCCTGACCGCGCGTCATGTCAGTGCGGCGGAGGGCAAGGAGCTCGGCTTCGTCAACGAAGTGGTGCCGCAGGGTGAGGCACTGGCGGCGGCGGAGCGCTGGGCCGAGGCGATCTGCAAGAACTCGCCAATGTCGATCCGTGCCTCCAAGCAGGCGATCCAGATGGGCATGGCGGTGTCGCTGGAGCAGGCGATCACCGAGCAGCGCGAATATCCGGCGGTGAAGGCGATGGCGGCGTCGCAGGATTACATCGAGGGACCAAAGGCGTTTTCGGAAAAGCGCCCGCCGAAATGGGTGGGGAGGTAGTTTCGCGTGTCCCGGGCGCGATGCGGCATTCTTCATGCCGCTTCGCAGAACCGGGACCGTATCAAGCACCGGCGTTTGGTACGGCCCCGGCTCTGCAGCGCACCGCTTCGCGAAGTGCTACGCGCTGCGCTGCGTCCGGGGCACGCGACCTACTTCTCGCCGCGCTCCCTTCGATACGCCGCATAGTTCGGCTGATCGACCGCGAGCTTATCCATCGTCGTCTGCCACAGATGCTCGGCAAGTCCCGGCGTTTGCAGATCGGCCTCACCACTGGCGATCTTGCCGGCCAGCACGCGGTTCAACTCCTCCAGCGAGCCTTGCCGGCTCAGCAGCTGCGATAATCGTACAGCTTCGGCCGCATCGCTGCTGCTCTCCAGCGTGAGCTGCCGCGTCACCAGATCGAGCGCGTTGATCGCGACTCTCATCTTGAACGCGCTGTGCCCACCGATTTGGGGCGTAATATCGTTCCGCAAAAAATCTGCAACCGCCTGGATCAGTTCCGTGGGTGTCGGTTCGTCCTGCATATCAACCTCGCGGTGCGAGTAATCGCAACAGATCAATCTCGGTTTCCGACGACCGGCGGCCGATCATCGCGCGTTCCATCGAGTGGTCGGGGCTGAGGCGAAAGCGCTGCATCATGCCGCAGCACATGATACCCCAGCGCAGCGTGCCCATCACTTCCCAGAAGTTTACCCGCGATGGCTCGACCCGCCATCCCGCCGCCTCATAGCCCGCGAACAATTGCTCGCGTGTGCCAAAACCCCCGACCGGTCGGTCGATTTCGCCAAAACGCCAGGAGTTGACGCAGATCCAACCCAGATCCTCCATCGGATCGCCGGTATGGGCGAGTTCCCAGTCCAGCACCGCGCGCACGCCGTCGGGGCCGATGATGAGATTGCCGTGCCGGAAATCACCATGCACCAGTGTCACTTCTTGGGAGGGACCGGGGTCGTGGTCGCGCAGCCAGCGCAGCGCCAGTTCGAACACCGGCCGCGGCCAGTCGAAGCTGCGATATTCCTGCTCGAGCTGGGCGATTTCGGTTGCAGCGCTCATGCGGCGCAGTTCAGGCAATTCGGGTCGCGCTATGCCGTGGATCGCTGCGAGAATACCGCCGCATTGGCGCGCGAGTCTTGGCCGCACCTTGGCGAATTTCTGGTCGCGCAGGATTTTGCGCGGGATGGTTTCACCCTCGACCCGCTGCATGATGAAGCCGGTACCGAGTTCGTCGCTCTGTTGCAGCACATACAGCACCTTTGGCGACGGCACGCCGGCGACATGAGCGAGCCGCATCAGCGTCGCCTCGACGTTCAATCCCGCCGCGCGCGTGGGTGCTGCGCCATAACCGGGCGGTGCACGGCGCAGGATTGCGCCGACATTGCCGTTGGGATGAACAACGTCGAACGACCAGGTCTCCTGGCTGGCACCGCCAGACAACCGCGTCGGGCCGATCACGCCGGCGGCGCCCGGACACCACGTGGCAACGCAACGGGTCAACAGTTCTTCAATGGGTGCGGCCAAATTCTATTTGCCCTTGAACTTCGCCGGACGCTTTTCAAGAAAGGCCGTGACGCCTTCCCTGAAATCTTCCGCCGCACCTGCCTCGCGCTGCAATCGCTGCTCGAGATCGAGTTGCTCCTCGAACGAATTGCCCGGGCTTTCCCAATACAGCTTTCGGATCAGCGCCAGCGCGACGGTCGGGCCGTTGGCCAGTTCGTGCGCCAGCTTCATGGTCTCGTCCATCAGTGCAGCGTCGTCATGGACGCGGTTGACGAGCCCCCATTCCAGCGCCTTTTCCGCAGGCAACCTTTCGCCCATCAGCGACAGCTCGACCGATCGCGCCTTGCCGATCAGCCGCGGCAGCAGCCAGGTCGCACCGCAATCGGGCACCAGGCCGATGCGGCGAAACGCCTGCAGGAAGTAGGCGGAGCGCGCGCAGAGGATCATGTCGCCCATCAGCGCGATGCTCATACCGGCGCCGGCCGCGGGTCCGTTGATCGAGGTCACGATCGGGCAGTGCAGGTTTCGCAAGCGGCGCAAGAAGGGATGGTACGCCGTCTCGAGCGCCGCGCCGGCGTTGCTGCGGCCGCCGGGTTTGACGTTGCCGCGGCCCTGCAGATTGGCGCCGGTGCAGAACGCGCGTCCGGCGCCGGTGATGACCAGGCAGCGCACTTCGGTTTTGTGGTCGTCGATCGCGTCAAGCGCCTCGCTTAAGCCCCCGAGCATGTCCATCGACACCGCGTTCATCACCTCCGGATGGTCGAGTTTCAGGATGGCGACCGGTCCATCGAAATCGACCGTGACGTGTTTGAATTGCATAAGTGTTTCCTCGCGCGTGGCCCGCGGGTCAATTCCGTGGGCCGGATTGCATGTCGACCGCCATATTTGATTTTTAAGACGCGCTTGTCCATGGTTGGCAACAACTCAAACAAACGGAAACGTCACATGAGCATTTTCGACCTCTCCGGCCGCGTGGCGGTCATCACCGGGGGCAATGGCGGCATCGGCCTCGGCATCGCGCAGGCGCTGGCGGTCGCGGGGTGTAATGTCTCGATCTGGGGCCGCAATGTGGAGAAGAACAAGGCAGCGGCCGCATCAATGGCAGGCCTGCCCGGCAAGGTCGATACCCGCATCTGCGATGTCTCCGATCCTGCGTCGGTAAAAGCCGCGATGGCGGCTACGCTAGACGCTTTCGGCCGCGTCGATGGCTGCTTTGCCAATGCCGGCATCGGCGGCGGCGGACGTCACGCCTTCATCGACCGCACCGAGGAACAATGGCGCAGCATGTTCGCCACCAATCTCGACGGCGTGTTTCATGTGTTTCAGGTAGCCGCTCGTCACATGACCGAGCGCGCCAATGCCGGCGATAAATTCGGCCGGCTGGTCGCGACCTCCAGCCTCGCCTCGCTGTTCGGCACCGCCCGCAACGAGCATTACGCCGCGACCAAGGCCGCGATCAACGCGCTATGCCGGGCGCTCGCGGTGGAGCTTGCGCGTCACGGGGTAACGTCGAACGCGATCCTGCCAGGCTGGATCAAAAGCGACATGACCGCGCGGGCGCTGGCCGACGACAAGTTCGTCGCCGCAGTGATGCCGCGGATTCCGATGCGCCGCTTCGGCGAGCCATCCGATTTCGGCGGCATCGCGGTGTATCTGATGAGCAAGGCATCGTCGTATCACACCGCGGACTGCTTTGTGATCGACGGAGGGTACACGGCCTTCTAGGTCTCGTGCCCCGGACGCAGCGCAGCGCGCCGTTCTTTTCACGGCGTGGTGCGCTGCAGAGCCGGGGCCGTAACGAGCTCCGGCGTTTGGTACGGTTTCGGCTCTGCGGAGCGGCCTGAAGGATGCCGCACCGCGTCCGGGAGGTTACGACGACGCCGCCATCTTCGGCCGCTCCGCCGGCGTCATCGCAAAGCCCTCATAACCCTTGGCCGCAACGCCATTGCAGATCTGCCGGTACGCTCCGACGCCGCCGATATAGGGCATGAAGATCTGCGGCTTGCCCGGAATGTTGGCGCCCATGTACCACGAGTTCGCCTGCGGATAGAGCGTGGTGGAGGCAACCTCGTTGACATGCGCGACCCAGTTGTCCTCGGCATCCTCATTCGCTTCTATCGCATCCAGATCGCGCTCGCGCATATAGCCGATGCAGTCGGCGATCCAGTCGACGTGCTGCTCGATCGAGACGATCATGTTGCTCAACACCGACGGGCTGCCGGGTCCGGTGATAATGAACAGATTGGGAAAGCCCGCGCTCATCACGCCCAGATAGGTGCGCGGTCCTTCCGCCCATTTTTAATTCAGCGTCTGGCCCTTGCGCCCGTGAATGTCGATCTTAGCGACCGAACCCGTCATCGCATCGAAGCCGGTCGCCAGCACCAGCGCATCGACCTCATAGTCCTTGCCGCCGCTGCGGACCCCGTTCGGCAGGATTTCCTCGATCGGATGGGCCTTGATGTCGACCAGCGTCACGTTCGGACGGTTGAAGGCAGCGAAATAGTCGCTGTCGATGCAGATGCGCTTCGTCCCAATGGGGTGGCTGTTCGGCTGCAGCAATCGCGCGGTGGCGGGGTCCTTGACGATCTCGGCGATCTTCTCGCGCACGAAATCGGCGGCAGTGTCATTGGCGGCCTTGTCGAGCGCGAGATTGTTATAGACCGACATGAAGGTGAGGCCGCCGCGGCTCCAGCGCTGCTCATATCTGGCGCGCCGCTCGCTGTCGCCGTCGTCGAGCGCGCCGCGGTCGGGCATGTCGGTATAGATGCCGTTGCGCGCCTCCTCGCGCGCGAAGCGCCGGATTTCGGGATAGTTCGAGCGGAATTGCTCGCGCTCTTCCTCCGTCAGCGTGGCGTTGCGCGCGGGGATGCTGAAATTCGCGGTGCGCTGGAACACCGTGAGATGGCTCGCCTGCTCCGCGATGACAGGTACCGACTGGATTCCCGACGAGCCGGTGCCGATCACGCCGACGCGCTGGCCGGTGAAATCCACCGGCTCATGCGGCCAGTGCCCGGTGTGGTAAACCTTGCCCCTGAAATCCGCGAGGCCCTTGATATCGGGCATCCGCGCATTCGATAGGCAGCCGGTGGCGAGCACCACGAACTGCGCCGTCACGGTCTTGCCGTCGGACGTCGCCACCGACCACTGGTTGGTGCTCTCGTCGAACACTGCGGAATCGACGCGGGTGCTGAACTGGATGTCACGCCGCAAATCGAACCGGTCGGCGACGTGATTGGCATATCTGAGAATCTCGGGCTGCGGCGCGTAGCGCTCGCTCCAGTCCCATTCCTGCTGCAGTTCGTCAGAGAACGAGTAGGAATACTGCATACTTTCAACGTCGCAACGCGCGCCGGGATAGCGATTCCAGTACCAGGTGCCGCCGACGCCATCGCCCTGCTCGTAAACCCGCGCCGACAATCCCAATCCGCGCAGGCGGTGCAGCATGTACATTCCGGCAAAGCCCGCGCCGACGACAATGACATCGAACGCGCCGGCGTTTGGGTTTTTGCCGGAATCGGACTGCAAGGCAGGCATCTGTTCGCGTTCCCTGATTTGGATTCTTACGTGGCGGATACCATTCTACCCGATACGCAAAAGCGCAAGAGACAAATCCGCCGTGCCCATCCCCGATATTCTGCAGTGCGGAACGCGCTATTTCCCCAGACAACAGGCCTTTGCATGCCGGCAGAACGTGAGCTAGCGTCGGTCTCGTAGGGTGGGTTGAGCGAAGCGATACCCACCCCGAGGCAATAATAACAGGAGCGATGGGTTTCGCGGGTTTATCATCGGGCGCGCATTCGCGCCACCCGTTGGCTCTACCCATCCTACAGAGAGAGAACGCTCGCATGAGATCGCCGATCTGCGACATGCTGGGGATCGAATTTCCCCTGCTCGCCTTCAGCCATTGCCGCGACGTGGTCGCCGCCGTCAGCCGCGCCGGCGGTTTTGGCGTGCTCGGCGCCACCGCGCACACGCCGGAGACCGTCGAGCAGGAGCTGAAGTGGATCGACGATCACGTCGACGGCAAGCCCTATGGGATCGACGTGCTGATCCCGGAAAACATCTCCACAGCGGGTGAGAAAACGTCACCTGGAAAAGCCTGGAAGCGCGGGTGACGCCGGAGCATCGCGCCTTCGCCCGCAACCTGTTGAAAAAATATGGCATCGAACTGACCACCACCAATGTCGCCGACAATACGCCGCAGCCGTTCGACGCGAAATGCGCGATGGAGGTACTGGACGTCTCCTTTACTCATCCGATCCGGCTGATCGCCAATGCGCTTGGCGTGCCGCCGAAGGCGATGATCGAGATGGGCAAAAAACACGGCGTTCCGGTGGCGGCGCTGGTCGGCGCCAAGGAGCACGCGATCCGCCAGGTCGCGGCCGGCGTCGACATCCTGGTGGCGCAGGGCACCGAGGCAGGCGGTCATTGCGGCGAGGTGTCGACGATGGTGCTGGTACCGGAAGTGATCAAGGCGATCAAGCATATCCGCGACGTGCCGGTGCTGGCCGCGGGCGGCATCATGACCGGCCAGCAGATGGCTGCCTGTATGGCAATGAGCGCGGCGGGGGTGTGGACCGGATCGGTGTGGCTGGCGACGGTGGAATCGGAGACCACCGAAATTTTTCGCGAGAAGATGATCGCGGCCTCCTCGCGCGACGCGATCCGCTCCAAGGGCCGTACCGGAAAACCGGCGCGGCAATTGCGCTCGGTCTGGACCGACGCCTGGGACCGCGGCCCTGACAGTCCCGGCGCGCTGCCGATGCCGCTGCAAAGCATCATCAGCCGCGACGCATTCAATTCGATCGATCGCTCGGCCGCGGCCGGCAATGCACAGGCGCGCGACCTCGTCAGCTATTTCGTCGGCCAGGGCGTTGGGTTAATCGACAGCGTGAAATCCGCTACTGCTGTGGTGCAGGAATTCAAGGAAGACTTTGCCGAGGCGGTCGAGCACATGAATGCGCTGGTGGCGGAATAAACCCGATGGCCAGCGCGCACTCGCCTGTTTCCGATGACCGCATCCCCGTCATCGTCGGTGTCGGCGAAATCGCCGATCATCCCTCGGAATTGAGCGCGGGCCTCGAACCGCTGGCGCTGCTTGAAGCGGCGGTGAAACGCGCGGGCGAGGATGCCGAGGCACCCTTGCTCGCCGAGATCGACTCGCTGAACGTCGTGAATTTCCTGAGCTGGCGCTATCGCGACCCGGAGCAACTGCTCGCAGCCCGGCTCGGAATCAAACCATCACATTGCTTTTACGGTCCGGTCGGCGGCGAGAGTCCGATCCGCTATCTGCACGAGGCGGCGCAGCGCATCGCGCGCGGCGAGACCAAGGTCGCCGTGGTCTGCGGCGCGGAGGCGCAATCGACCGCGACCAAGGCGGACCGCGCCAAAGTGACGCTGCCGTGGACGCCATTTGCCCACGACGTGCCCGAGCCGAAACGCGGTGCTGCGTTCCAGAAGCCGATGGCCGTGACGCTCGGCGTGTTCAGGCCGATCACGGTCTATCCGCTGTATGAAGCGGCAACCTCCGCGCATTGGGGCCAGACGCCGCGCGAAGCGCTGGCGGAATCCGGCCAGTTGTGGTCGCGCTATTCGACGGTCGCAGCCTCCAATCCGCAATCCTGGATGAAGCGCGCAGTGCCGGCCGACACGATCACGACGCCTTCGTCCGACAACCGGTTGATCGCGTGGCCCTACACCAAGCTGATGGTGGCGAACCCAACCGTCAACATGGGCGGAGCCTTGCTGATGACGTCGCTCGCCCGCGCGCGAGCCGCCGGCATTGCTGAGGAGCGTATGATCTACGTCCACGGTGGTGCTTCGGCTGAGGAACCGCGCGATTATCTGATCCGCGACCAGTTTTACGAAAGCCACGCGCAGAATGCCGTGCTCGGTGCCGTGCTCGACATGGTCGGCGGCGACGGTAAGGCATTCGACGCGATCGAACTCTACAGTTGTTTTCCCGTCGTTCCCAAAATGGCGCGGCGAACACTGGGGCTGGGCGCCGATGTGCAGCCGACGGTAACCGGCGGCCTGACCTTCCACGGCGCGCCGCTCAACACCTACATGACGCACGCAGCCTGCGCGATGGTGCGCAAGCTGCGCAGCGGCGCGAAGCTTGGTCTGCTGTATGGGCAAGGCGGCTTCGTGACCAAGCACCACGCGCTGGTGCTGTCGCGGCAGGCGCCGCGCGAGGCGCTGGCGCAGGATACCAGCGTGCAGGCGGAGACGGACCGGCGTCGCGGCGAGGTGCCGACGTTTGTCACCGAAGCCAGCGGCAAAGGCACGGTCGAAAGTTTCACGGTGATCTATGGCCGGGGCGGCGATGTCGAGCACGGTGTGGTGATGCTGCGCACACTGGAGAACGCCCGCGCGCTGGCGCGGGTGCCCGCGCGAGACGGCGCGACGCTGGCGCACCTGATGAACATGGACCGGACGCCGGTGGGATCAAAAGGCGATATCGTCAGCGCGGATGACGGAATACTGGAGTGGCGGGTGGGTTGAGCCCGTGTCCCGGACGCGGTGCGGCCTTCTCCATGCCGCTGCGCTGCGTCCGGGCACGAGGAGCGCCGCCTACTTCTCCGACACCTTCTTCGGCTCGCTGCCCTTGCCCGCAACCTGGACTTGGTCGCCGTCGGCGATGCCGTCCGGCGGCGCGACGATGATGCGGTCGTCGGGGGAAATGCCTGACGCGAGTTCGATGTCGCGGCCGAGATCCCGGGCGATGGTCACGGTCTTGAACTGCACCCTGTCGTCGGGGCCGACGGTCGCGACGCGCAGCCCGTTCTGGTTGAAGATCAGCGCGCTGGCGGGAATGTGCAGCGGCACCGCGTCGCGCTGCAGGCTCATTTTGACGTTGGCATAGCCTCCCGGCATCAGCTCGCTTTTGGCGTTGTCCAGCACGAGTTGCATCCGCGTAGTACCGGAGGAGACATCGACCGATTGCGAGGAGGCCTCTACCGTCGCGGCAAAATTCCGGCCCGGATATTCCGGCATCGAGATCACGGCCTTGGCGCCGATCCTGATCGCGGGCACATAACTCTGGGGCACGTTGACATAGACCCGGAGCTTGCTGATGTCCGAGACCACGAACATCGCAGGACCTGTGCCGCCGCCGGCATTGATCAGCGCGCCAACGTCGGTGTCGCGCGCGGTGACCACGCCGTCGAACGGCACCGTGATCTTCTTGTAGCCGGCCAGCGCCTCGAGCCGCTCGACATTGGCCTGGCCGGAATTGACCGCGGCCTTCTTGTTGGAGAGGTCAGCGGTGCGCTCGTCGATTTCCTGCATCGAGACGAAGTTCGAAGCGATCAGCGAGCGGCGGCGGGTCAATGTTGCTTCCGACAATTTGGCGCTGGCCTGCTGACTGGCGAGATCGGCGCGGGCCTGCAGCAATTGCTGGTCGAGGTCCGGCGCCTCTATTTCGGCGATCACCTGCCCGGCCTTTACCTGCGCGCCGATATCGGCGCTCCAGTTTTTCAGATAGCCGCTGACGCGCGCGTAGATCGGCGCGCGCTGATAGGCTTCCAGCCGTCCCGGCAGATCGAGGGTCGCATTGAGCACGCGGGCGTCGGGCAAGGCCACCGCGACGGTCGGAATGGCCTGGGTGTCGGTCCATTCCCGCAGCCTCGCGCTGGAATCTTCGCGCGCCCGGATGCCGGTCACCACGATCAGCACGGCGGCGATGCAGGCGATAACGCCGAAAATACCCAGCTTCCGGCGAGAGACCGGCGAGCTTTGTTCAGTGGGCATGCGGCATCTCCGGGTGGGCGGCAGCTTTGGCGCCCTGCTTCTTGTGTACCATACTAAATACCACGGGAACGAACATCAGTGTCGCAGCGGTTGCAAAAATCAGTCCACCGATCACGGCGCGGCCGAGCGGCGCGTTCTGCTCGCCGCCTTCGCCGAGGCCCAGCGCCATCGGCGCCATGCCGATAATCATCGCCAGCGCCGTCATCAGCACCGGGCGGAACCGGACGAAGCCGGCTTCCAGCGCCGCGGCAACGGGGTCGCCGAGTTCTTCATAGCGCTCGCGGGCGAAGCTGATCACCAGCACGCTGTTGGCGGTGGCGACGCCCATGCACATGATGGCGCCGGTCAGCGCCGGCACCGACAGCGTGGTTTGCGTGGTGAACAGCATCCAGACGATGCCGGCAAGTGCTGCGGGCAGCGCGGTGATGATCACAAACGGATCGGACCACGACTGGAAGTTGACCACGATCAGCAGGTAGATCAGGATGATCGCGGCCAGCAGCCCGAACAACAGTCCGGAGAACGCGCTGTTCATGGTCTGCACCTGACCGAGCAGCACCACCGATGAGCCCTTGGGCACCTCTTTGGCGGTGTCGTCGATTGCGCGTCTTACGTCAA
Organism: uncultured Alphaproteobacteria bacterium; assembly: GCA_963784755.1. Classification (GTDB taxonomy): domain Bacteria; phylum Pseudomonadota; class Alphaproteobacteria; order Rhizobiales; family Xanthobacteraceae; genus Bradyrhizobium. Next base: position 602,219 of record CAWASS010000001.1, read on the forward strand.
CCGCCACCGCGCCGAGATCGCGGCCCTGCGGCGTGGCATAAATCTGCACCATGGGCTGGATGTCGTATTGCGACACCACGGCGCTGGATGTGGCCCGCGTAATATCGGCGATGCCACCCAAAATGGGCGACTGCGGAACCCCGGTCGCGGTGATCGGCAAGGTTTGCAGCGCGCTCAGCAAGTCGATCCGGTATTGCGGTGTCTGCATCACGATCGAATAAGAGACGCCATTATCGGGATTGAGATAATAGGTCGGCGCGATCTGCGAACTGCCGGCAAGATTGACCACCAGGCTGTTGGTCACGTCGCGCTCGGTCAAACCCACATATTGCGCGCGGGTACGATCGACGTCGATGTTGAAGGTCGGATTATTGGGCGACTGCTGGATTCGCGCGTCGGCGATGCCTGGAATCCGGCGGATGCGGTTCAGCAATTTGTTGGCATAAACAAAATTCGCGGCGAGGTCGGCGCCGCGGATCTGCAGGTCGATCGGCGCCGGCGCGCCGAAATTCAGAATCTGGCTGACGATATCCGCCGGCAGGAACGCGAACGTCATGCCCGGAAACAGCCTCGGTAACTGTTCGCGCAGGGTGTGGACGTATTCGTCGGTCGGCCGGTGGCCTTCCCTGAGCTTGATCTGGATGTCGCCATCCTGCGGGCCGATCACGCCGGTGTTGTTGTAGGTCATGTTGATGCCGCTGATGGGCATTCCGATGTTGTCGGCCAGCGTCTCGATTTCGTTCGGTGGAATGATCTTGCGGATCGCCTTCTGCACCTCCGCGAACTGGTTGGCGCTCTCCTCGACCCGGGTGCCGACCTGAGTGCGCACATGCATCAGAATGCCGCCGGCATCCACCGACGGGAAGAAGTTGCGGCCGAGATAGGGCACCAGCAGGAACGACATGCCGACAAGGCCGAGGAACCCGATCACGAAGATCGGCCGGCGGGTCAGCGCCAGCGACAACAGGTCGCGGTAGCCGCCGCGGAACCGCTCGAAGCCCGCCTCGAACCCGCGCTGAAACCGCACCAGCGGATTGCGCGACGGCGGCGGTCCCTCGCCCTCGGCGTGATGCAGGTGCGGCTGCAGCAGATATTTCGCCATGGTCGGCACCAGCGTACGCGACAGGATGAATGACCAGATCATCGCGAACATCACCGCTTCGGCCATCGGCACGAACAAAAAGCGGGCGACGCCCTGCAGGAAGAACATCGGCACGAACACGATGCAGATACACAGCAGCGAGACAAAGGCCGGCGTCACGATCTGCCGGGCGCCGTCCATGATCGCAGGCTCGACCGCCTTGCCTTGCTCCAGATGGTAGTTGATGTTCTCGATCGTCACCGTGGCGTCGTCGACGAGGATGCCGACCGCGAGCGCGAGACCGCCCAGCGTCATGATATTGAGGGTCTCGCCGATCGCCGACAGCATTACGATGGCGCCGAGCACGGAGAGCGGAATCGACACTGCGATGATCACGGTCGAGCGCCAGCTTCCGAGAAACAACAGGATCATCACGCTGGTGAGCAGTGCAGCGATCACGCCCTCATTGGCGACCCCTTCGATCGCGCCGCGCACGAACAGCGACTGGTCGGCGATGAATCCGATCTTGAGCGCGTCGGGCAGCGTGGATTTGACGTCGATTACTTTCTGCTTGATGCCGGCGATGATATCCAGTGTCGAGGTCGAGCCGGCCTTCAGCACCATCATCAGCACCGAACGGTTGCCGTCGACATGAACGATGTTGGTCTGCGGCGGGTTGCCGTCGCGCACGCTCGCGATATCGCGCACATAGACCATGGCGCCGTTGACGGTCTTGATCGGTAGATCGCCGAGCTCTTCCATCCTGAGCGGCGAGTTGTTGAGCTGAATGACGTATTCGAAACCGCCAATCTTCTGCGTTCCCACCGGTATGATCAGGTTCTGCGCGGCGAGTGCGTTGGATACATCCTGTCCGGACAACCCGCGCGCCTGCAGTGCTGTGGAATTGAGGTCGATTTGCACTTGGCGCTGCTTGCCGCCGAAGGGATAAGGGATCGCCGCGCCGGGCACCGTGACCAGCGGCGTGCGCAGTTGGTTGATGCCGATATCGGCGAGGTTCTGTTCGGTGAGGCCTTCACCCGATAGTGCGACCTGGATGATGGGCACCGTGGAGGCGCTGTAATTGAGGATCAGCGGCGGTGTCGCGCCGGGCGGCATCTGCTTGATCATCGTCTGCGAAATCGCGGTAACCTGGGCATTGGCGGTCTGGATATTGACGTTGGGCTGGAAGAAAATCTTGATAATGCCGATGCCGTTATAGGAATTGGCGACGATGTGTTCGATATCGTTGACCGTCGTGGTCAGCGCGCGCTGGAACGGCGTGGTGATGCGGCCGGCCATCTGGTCCGGCGGCAGGCCGGTGTAGTTCCAGACCACGCCAATCACGGGAATCCGGATGTCCGGAAAGATGTCGGTCGGCGTGCGCAGCGCAGCCAGCGGTCCGACGATCAGGAGCAGCAGCGCCAGCACGACAAAGGTATAAGGCCGGCTCAGGGCGATGCGGACCAGCGCGATCATAGAACGGGCATTCCTCGGGTCGGGCGAAGGGCTATCGGGACTCGCGGGCGCCGGCACATTCGCCCGCGCTGATGTACCCGAAGTCGCCGGAAAATGCCAATATCTGGCATTCATAAGGCCATGCAATCGGCCGGTATCTTTAACGCCGGGGGCTTTCCAGGGGAACTCTCACGACAGTTTGATGCCCGGCCGTCATTGCGAGGAGCCCTTGCGACGAAGCAAGCCAGTCTCTACGACCCGCGCTCGCGGCTTCTGGATTGCTTCGCTTCCGCTCGCAATGACGGCGAAGCGCGCTCCGCCCTTTTTCTTAAACCTCCAGCTTGTCGCCGCCCTTCAGGTCGAGAATCTCGCGGGCTTCGTCGGAGGTAGCGACCTCAAGGCCGAGGCCCTCGATAATCTTGCGCGCCAAGGTCACCTGCTCCGCATTGGATGCGGCCATCCGGCCGGGCGCGGCCCATAGCGAATCCTCAAGGCCGACACGAATGTTCCCGCCCATTGCGGCTGCCATCGCCGCGATCGGCAGCTGGTTGCGACCGGCGCCGAGCACCGACCAGACGAACTTGTCGCCGAACAGACGGTCGGCAGTGCGCTTCATGTGCAGCACGTCCTCGGGATGCGCGCCGGTGCCGCCCTGCAGGCCGAACACGGTCTGCACGAACAGCGGCGGCTTCACCAGACCCTGCTGCAGGAAGTAATCGAGATTGTAGAGATGCGCGGTATCGTAGCATTCGAATTCGAAGCGCGTTCCGGTCTCCGACAGGGTCTTCAGGACGAATTCGATATCCTGGAAGGTATTGCGGAACACGATGTCCTTGTTCTGCACATGCTTCAGTTCCCAGTCGTGCTCGAATTTCTTGAAGCGGTTGAGCATGCCGAAGAATCCAAAATTCATCGATCCCATGTTGAGCGAGGCGACTTCCGGCTTGTAGACCGCGGCAGGCCGCACCCGCTCGTCCACCGTCATGGTCGGCGCGCCGCCGGTGGTGAGATTGATCACGCAGTTGGAGCGCTGCTTGATGATCTTCAGGAACGGCGCGAACGCTTCCGGACTCTGGTCGGGCTGGCCGGTCTTGGGATTGCGCGCATGCAGATGCACGATCGCCGCTCCCGCTTCCGCGGCATCGACCGCGGCATCGGCGATTTCCTGCGGCGTCACCGGCAACGCTTTGGACATCGAGGGGGTGTGGATCGCGCCGGTCACGGCGCAGGTAATGATGACTTTGCGTGCCATGTCTGCTCTCTTTCTACTGCGTTCGATCGATCCAGGGCTTGTCGTCTTGAACGGCCTTGTGCGCGGCCAGTGCTGCGAGGCGCTCGTTGCGCCGCTGTGTCAGCGCAGCGATCCGTTCGGGCGAAGGCTGGTGCGGCCACGCCGCGATCACCCGGTCGACGTTGGGACTCTGATAAACCTCGGGTCCGGCGGATGCCGACGCCAGCTCTTTATAGAAACCGGTGTAGCGCGCACAATAATCCGGAATGCCGCCGGGCGCATTGAGCTCGATGGTCTCGAACGGCCCGAGAAACGACCAGCGCAGACCCAGGCCGTCCTTGACCGTATGATCGAGGTCTTCGGCGGAGATGAAGCCCTTGCCGACGAGGCGAAAGGCTTCCGCCAGCAGCGCGCCCTGCAGCCGGTTGAGGACAAAACCGTTGATCTCGCGGTTGATCGTGACCGGCACCTGGCCGATCTCGCGATAAATGTTTCGCGCGCGGTCGAGGGCTTCGGGCGCGGTCCATGGCGCGCCGCACAGTTCGACCAGCGGCACCAGATGCGGCGGGTTGACGGGATGGCCGACCAGGCAACGCGCCCGGCCCGGGAGCATTTCGGAAAAGCGGGATGCCACGATTGCAGAGGTGGATGACACCAGCAGCGCGCGGGGCGGTGCCAGCCGGTCGAGTTCGGCGAAAATCGCGATTTTCTGATCAACGTCTTCAGGCCCGTTTTCCTGCACGAACTCAACGTCTTTCACCGCAGCGGCAACATCGGCGGCAACCGAGACCCGCGCCGCCGCGCCGTCCGCATCGGCGGCAAGGCCATGCCGCGCCAGCGCATGCAACTCGTCCTTGATGAGACCGGGCGCAGCCGCAAGCGTAGGAGCATGCGGATCGGTGAGCCGCACGTTCCAGCCGGCGCGGGCAAAGATCGCGGCCCAGGCGCGACCGACCAGGCCGACGCCGACGATGGCGGCATGTCGTTCGATTTTTTTCATGGGTGTTCTCTCATAGCCAGAGCACCTTGCGGCGCAAGTCGAGATCGTCGCGCAGGTCCCTGGAAGGCCCCTGATGAATTACCCGGCCGCGCTCCAGCGCCACCGTGGCGTCCGACAACGCCAGCGCCAGATCGAGATTGTGATCGACGATGATGATGGCGATTTCCTTGCGCAGGCGGTCGAAGGTTTCGAACAATTGCTCCACCACGGTCGGCGCCAGGCCCTCGAACGGCTCGTCGAGCAGCAGCACCCGCACGTCGCCCGACAGCGCCCGCGCCACCGCGACCATCTGCTGCTCGCCGCCGGAGAGATAATCCGCCGGGCTGTCGAGCCGCTCTCGAATTCGCGGAAAGTATTCGTAGATGCGCTCCCGCGTCCAGTGCACACCGTGGCCGGTCTGCCGCTTCAGGCCGCCAAGCTCGAGGTTTTGCTCGACGCTCATCCCTGCAAACAGGCCGCGGCCCTGTGGCACATAGCCGATGCCGAGCCGCGCATTCTGCGCCGACGACAACCCGATCAGCTCGTTGCCCGCGAGCTTGATCGATCCGTTCGACGCCGGCGCGATGCCGATCAGGGTCTTCAGCAGCGTCGACTTGCCAGCGCCGTTACGTCCGAGCAGCGCGATGATCTCGTTCTCGTGCAGCGTGAAGTTCACATCGTTGAGAATATGGCTCTTGCCGTAGAACGTATCGACATTGGCGACGGTGAGCAACGCATTGACGCGGGCAGCCGTTTCGCGCGGTTTGGCTGCGACTGCGGTGGCGCCGGAGCCGATATAGACTTCCTGCACCTTCGGGCTGGCGCGGGCATCCTCGACAGTGCCGTCGAGCAGCACGCGGCCCTCGTTCATGACGGTGACATGATCGGCGATCTGGAACACACGGTCGATGTCGTGTTCGACCAGCAGCACCGGCAGATCGGCGGATATGCGCTTGACGATGGCGCCGATGCGCTCGCGCTCGGCGGCGGCGAGTTCCGCCAGCGGCTCGTCGAGCAGCAGCACCCGCGGCGCTGTGGCGAGCGCCACTCCCATGTCGAGCAGGCGCTGGCCGCCATAGGACAGCGTCCCCGCTTCCGCCTTTTCGATGCCGGCAAGGCCAAGGTAGCGGATGGTGGCGTCGGTCTCGGCATTGATGGCCTCGATCGACAGCGCGTTGGCGATCGGATCGAAGCGGCGCGGATGCCGCGCCTGGACTGCGAGTCGGATGTTTTCGCCGACGCTAAGCGCGGGGAACAGGTTGGTGATCTGGAACGAGCGGCCGATGCCGGCCGTGGCGATCTCTTCCGGGGCCTCACCGGCGATCGGCTGGCCCAGCAGCGACACCATGCCTTCGTCCGGTGGATACATGCCCGACAGCAGGTTAAAGGCGGTGGTCTTGCCTGCGCCGTTGGGGCCGATCAACGCGTGCAGCGTGCGGTCGGCGATGGAGATGTCCACGCCCTGCACGGCCTTGATGCCGCCAAAGCTCTTGACGATGTGGCGGGCGGAAAGCACCGGGCCTTCGACATGTGATTTCGGCCGCAAGAATTCCGGTAACGGCAGCACCTCGATCCGGCGCGCCGACATCGCGGCATCCTCGACGACTTGTCTGCGGAACGGCGCAAGCAGCCGTTCGGCGACGCCAACGAGGCCGGTCGGCGAAAACACGATAAAACCGACGAAGATCAGGCCGAACCAGAACAACCAGTTCTCGGTATAGATGCTGAGGAATTCGCGAAACAGGATGAAGAACAGCGCGCCGAGCGCAGGTCCCAGGAAGCTGCGCATGCCGCCGATCACGACCATCGCCAGCAGGTCACCGGAGAACGACACCGAGATCGGATCGGCCGAGGTCATGCGGTTCTGGAACAGCAGCAGGATTCCCGCGAGCCCCGTGATCGAGGCAGACAGCACGAAGGCTGTGAGCTTGTAGCGGTTGGTCGGGTAGCCGAGAAAGCGGGCGCGCTGTTCGTTCTCGCGGACCGCAACCAGCACGCTGCCTACCGGCGAATTGTGGAATCGCCACTGCAGGATCAACACAACATAAGCAATCAGCGCCACAAACCAGTAGTAATAGGTCGAGGATTCCAGATTGAATCCGAACAGTGTCGGCCGGGTGATGCCGCCGAGACCATTCTCGCCGCCGGTGACCTCGGTCCAGCGGAACGATATCGAATACAGCATCGCCGCCAGCGCCAGCGTCAGCAGCGAGAAATACACGCCGCGCCGGCGCAGGATCAGAAACCCGAACGCGGTTGCGACGATCGCGACGATCAGAACGCCCCCTATGGTCGGACCGAAAAACGAGTCCGGCATCAAATTGCGCTGAATCAGCGCGGCAGCATAGGCGGCAAGCCCGAACCAGGCGCCATGGCCGAATGACACCAATCCGGTATGCCCGACCAGGATGTTCAACGCCATGCAGGCCAGCGCGAACACCACGACCTCGGTCGCCGACGTCATGGTGAGGCCGAGCGCGAGCAGGATCGGCGGCAGCACCAGCAGGCCGAATGCGGCAACGAACAGCGGAATGGGCAGGCGCTTCAACATCGCGCTCACTCGAACCGCGTGATGCGTTCGCCGAACAGGCCGCGTGGCCGGAACAGCAGCACCAGGAGCATCAGCAGATAGATCGCCGCGGTGGACGCTGCGGAATAACCGATGCCGACCATCACGCCCTTGACGAGACCGACCAATAGCGCCGCGGCGACCACGCCCCAGAACGAGCCGAGGCCGCCGATCACCACCACGACGAAGGCCGGCGTGATGATCTCCTGGCCCATCGCCGGATGCACCGCATAGATCGGCGCCAGCAACACGCCGGCCAATCCCGCAAGGCCGATGCCGAGTGCTGCGACTGCAGACATGTAAGGCTGCAGCGAGATGCCGAGCGCGCCGACCATGTCGGGATTTTGTACGCCGGCGCGCACCACGCGGCCGAACGAGGTTTTTTGCAGCAGCACCCAGAGGCCGGTGATGCAGGTGATCGCGACGCCGAGCAGCACCAAGCGGTAGAACGAATAGATAAAGCTGCCGACGGCGACCTGACCGCGCAACGCCGGCGGAATCGAATAAGACAAAGGCGGCGCGCCGAAAATCATGCGCAGCACCTGCTCCGCCACCATCGCGAGGCCAAACGTCATCAGCAGCGACAGGATCGGGTCAGAACGATAGAACCTCGTAAACAGCAGCCGCTCGATCACCACGCCGAGCAGCGCCACCGTCACCGGTGCGACGACAAACGCGCCGCCGAAGCCGAGATAGGGCGAGACCACCAGCGTCAAATAAGCGCCGATTGCGAAGAACGCGCCATGCGCGAGGTTGACGATGCCGCCGAGCGAGAAGATCAGCGACAGGCCAAGCGCGATCAACAGATAGTAGACGCCGTCAAGCAGCCCGTTGAGAATTTGCTGCGCCAGCAACATGGCGGACATGGGATTGGCCTCGCTGCTTAGGCCGTCATTCCGGGATCCGCCCCCTTGGGCGCAGGCCCGGAATCCATACTCACGATGGTGGTTATGGATTCCGGGCTCGCGCCAAGAGGCGCGCCCCGGAATGACGAGATTAGTGTTTTGTCACGACGGGAACGTGCAGCTGTTCTCTTCCTTGGTCGCCGCGATCACTTCGAGATCCTCGTTCGGGCCGGGCACCGCCGGGCTCGAGGCGAAGATGTCCCACTGGTTCTTGATCTTGTCGGCGGGCAGCGCGGTCACCGCATACATTTCGTGCATCAGCTGGTGATCCGAACCGCGGAAATAGCCTTGCCGCGTCTTCAAGAGGTCGAACTTGGCGCCCTTCTCGAAATGCTCAATGATTTTCGGCGATTCCGCCGACTTCAACTCGTTGATGGTCTGCGCCACGATCTTGGTCGCGATGTAGTCGCCCCAGGCCTGGTTCTCCGGCGGCTTGTTGTATTTCTTGGTGAAGGCCGCGACGAACGTCTTGGTGCCGGGCGTGTCGATCAGATGATGCCACACCACCGGCCAGGTGCCGACAAAATTGCCCTTGCCCGCAGCCCAGGCCAGCGCGGTGTCGAAGCCGAACCCGCCGACCGGGAAGGTCAGGCCGAACTCGGCATATTGCTTGAGGAAGTTGGTGATCTGGTTGCCGGCGAGATTGATCACGACCAGATCGGGTTTCGCCTCGCGGATTTTCAGCAGGTAGGCCGAGAAGTCGGTGGCGTCGGTCGGCACCAGATCGTCGCCGGCGAAATTGCCGCCATTGGCTTCCATGAAGCGCTTCGACACTTTCAACAGATCATGGCCGAAGGCGTAATCCGCCGTCAGCGAATACCACTTCTTGCCCTTAACCAGCCCGTCGCGCAGGAACGAGCGGCCGACCGTTTTCACATACATCGAGTTCTGCGACTCGACGTGGAACATATAGCGCTGGCAATCCTTGCCGCGCAGCGCGTCGGAATTGCCGCCGGTGTTGATGAACAGCGTCTTGTTGCGCGAGGCGACCTGCGCGATGGTCAGGCACGAGGCGGACGAAATCTCGCCGATGATGCAGGCGACCTTGTCGCGTTCGATCATGCGCTCGGCCTTGGTCGACGCGGTCTGCGGGTTGACCGAATCCTCTTTCAGCAGTTCGACCTTGCGGCCCATCATGCCGCCGGAAGCGTTGATCTCTTCCACTGCGAGATCGATCGCCATCACGGCGTATTCGCCTAATGGACCGAGGAAACCGGTGCGCGGCGTCAGATGACCGATCCTGATCACGTCGGCGGTTTGCGCGCGCAAAATCGCCGGCGCGGAAATTCCCGACACCAGTGCGAGTCCGCCAGCGGTTTTCAGCAGCCTGCGGCGCGTGAATTGAGTGTTATTCGACATGGTTTTTTCATCTCCCTGATGCGTTCGCTTCGCGGCGACGCCTTATTTTGTCCCGGCAATGCTAGGCTTTGCGCGCTCGCTTGCCGTGATCTTTGATCGCAGCTAGGGTTGCAAAAGATCGGGTCTTTGTCGAGTCCGCATGGATTTGGAAATCAAGGGTTTACGGGTGCTCGTCACCGCGGGTGCCAATGGCATCGGGCTTGCGATCGTGCGCGCGTTTGCCGCGGAGGGCGCAAGCGTCCACACCTGCGATGTGGACGAGACGGCGCTGGCAGCGCTCGCCTCCAGCGACCCGACTATCACGCAGACACGCTGTGATGTATCCGACCGCGCCGCGGTCAAGAACCTGTTCGCGGACGCTGTGGCAAAACTCGGCGGCCTCGACGTGTTGGTCAACAATGCCGGCGTCGCGGGTCCGACCTCCAAGGTCGAGGAGATGAACCCCGAGGATTGGGATCGCTGCCTGGAGATTTGCCTGACCGGGCAATTCAACTGCACGCGACTGGCGGTGCCGCTGCTGCGCCAGAGCACGAATGCCTCGATCGTCAACATCTCCTCGGCCGCGGGCCGTCTCGGCTTTGCAATGCGCACGCCCTATGCGGCGGCGAAATGGGGCGTGATCGGGTTTACCAAATCGCTGTCGATCGAACTCGGCCCCGACAATATCCGCGTCAACGCCATCCTGCCCGGCCTCGTCGCCGGCGACCGGCAGCGCCGCGTACTGGAAGCCAAGGCGCAACAGCGCGGGATTTCCTACGCCGAGATGGAGCGCACCGCGTTCTCCTACACCTCGATCAAGGATTACGTGACGCCGCAGCAGCTCGCCGACCAGATCCTGTTCATGTGCAGCCCGCGCGGCAAAACGATTTCCGGCCAGGCAATCTCGATCTGCGGCGATACGCAGATGCTGGGGTGACTCAATCTGTGCCCCGGACGCAGCGCAGCGCGTAGCACTTCGCGGAGCGGTGCGCTGCAGAGCCGGGGCCGTAACGAACGCCGGTGTTTGGTACGGTCCCGGTTCTGCGGTGCGCCGCTAAGAGGCGCTGCACCGCGCCCGGGACACGGGAGCGGCGCTACTGCATCAGCTTCAACGCATCGCTAAAAAACTCCGGCCCGCCGAAATTGCCCGACTTCAGCGCCAGCAGCATGTCGCCGTCCCGCGCGCCGACGGCGCGCAGTACGGGCACGCCCGCGGCGATTTCCGGTCCCACCAGAAAGCCGGGAATGCCAAGCCGATCGACCACCGCGCCGGAGGTTTCACCGCCAGCGACAACCAGGCGGTGCACGCCGGATTGAACAAGGCCCTCTGCAATGTCGGCCATCGCCTGCTCGATGGCATGACCGGCGGCGTCGCGGCCGTGCCGCGCCTGCAAGGCAGAAACCTGATCGGGCGTCGAGCTGCTCGCGATCAGGATCGGGCCTTTGCTCAATCGCTCGCGCGCCCAATCAAGTGCGCGCTGGGTTTCATCGCCGCCCGCGACCACCCGTTCGGGATCAAGATGCAGCACCGGCATCGCCTGCTCGGCTTTTGCGATCTGCTGTAGCGTTGCCTGCGAACAACTGCCAGCGAGACACGCCGCCGGGCCGCCGACTGGTTTTCCGGAAATGTCCGTCGCCGCATTTGCCTTCGCGCGGCCTGATGCCACCAGCGCACGCGCAAGCCCAAGGCCGATACCGGATGCGCCGACCGAGACTCGATGATCGAGCGCGACCGTGCCGATGGTTTCGAGGTCGCGCTCGAATACCGCGTCCGCAATGGCAGCGCCAAAACCCTTCGCTGAGAGGTCGGCAAGATACGCGCGCACGACATCCGGCCCGCGCGTAATCACTGCAAGATCGACGAGACCGACCCTGGTCTTGCTCTGCCGCGCTAGCACCCGCACCAGGTTGGAATCGTGCATCGGATTGAGCGGATGATCCTTCAGCGGGCTTTCGTTGAGCGGCACCGAGCCGACGAAAAGATTACCCTGATAGACGGTGCGGCCGGTTTCCGGAAATGCCGGCGTCACCAGCACGATGGCGTCACCGGAATCGGCGCGCAGCGCGTCCATCACGGGGCCGATGTTGCCGGCATCGGTGGAGTCGAAGGTCGAGCAGATCTTGAACAGCACATGCGAGGCGCCGAGCCCGCGCATCCATTTTTCCGCGGCGCGCGACTTGGCCACCGCCTGCGACGCCTCAATGGATCGGCTCTTCAGCGACACCACCACGGCATCGACCTCGGGCAGTCTTAGATCATCCGACGGCACGCCGATGGTCTGGACCGTGCGCAGCCCGCACCGGGTCAGCGTGTTGGCCAGATCGGACGCGCCGGTGTAGTCGTCGGCGATGCAGCCCAGCGCCAGCGTCACGATTTCGCTCCGGCGTAGGGCTTGAACCAGCCGAGGCCATCGGTGGTCTTGCCGCACGGGTTGTATTCGCAGCCGACAAAGCCGTTGTAGCCGAGCCGGTCGAGTTCGCCGAACAGGAACGGATAGTTCAGTTCTTCCCTATCCGGCTCGTTGCGCGAGGGGATGCTGGCGATCTGGATATGACCTGTGATGTGCATCATCTCGCGCAAGCGCATGGTCACGTCGCCATGGATGATCTGGCAGTGATAGATGTCGAACTGCAGTTTCAGATTTGGAATGTTCAGTTCGCGGATCAAATCGCGCGCAAAACCAAAATCGTTCAGGAAATAACCGGGTACGTTACGCGGATTGATCGGTTCGATCACCACGTCGATACCTTCAGGCGCGAGAAACTCGGCGGCCCACGCCACCGATTTGCAGAACGCCGCCACCGCCTTTGGATCCCTGCGATCGGCAATTCCCGCCATCAGATGCAGGCGCTTGACGTCGGTCGCCTTGGCATAGGGCAGCCCGGTGCGCAGGCTCTGCTGCAAATCGCCAAAACGGTCCGGCAGTGCGGCAAAACCCTTTTCGCCGGCGTCCCAGTTGCCCGGCGGCAGGTTGAACAGCGCCTGGGTCAGGCCGTTGCGGCGCAGGCGCTCGCCGACGGCGTCTGCCGGATGGTCATAGGGAAACAGGAATTCTACTGCGGTGAAGCCCGCCTTTGCCGCCGCGTCGAAACGATCGAGGAACGGAACTTCATTGAACATCATGCTGAGATTGGCGGCGAAACGGGGCATCAATTCTTGTCCTTTTTGTTTGTCTCCGTCATTGCGAGCGAAGCGAAGCAATCCAGCGCGTGATTCGTCGCAAGTGCTCCTCGCAATGACGAAGAATTATCACTTGTCGCCGGGCAGCTTGGTGCCGGTAACGCGGGCATACATCCGCGCCACCGAGGCGTCGTCGTCGCGGCCCATGCCGGAGGCCGAGGTCATCAGGAACATCTGCAGCGCCGCGGCCGAAACCGGCACCGGAAATTTTGCCGTGCGCGCCATGTCCTGGATGATCCCGAGGTCCTTTACGAAAATATCGACCGCGCTGCGCGGCGCGTAGTCGCCGTCGAGCACATGGGGCATGCGGTTCTCGAACATCCAGGAATTGCCGGCGGATGCGGTGATCACCTCGTAAACTTTGCGGATGTCGAGCCCCTGTTTCGCCGCGAACGCGATCGCCTCGGAAGCGGCGGCGATGTGCACGCCGGCCAGTAGTTGATTGATCATCTTGAAGGCCGCGCCCTGCCCTGCTGCGTCGCCGAGTTCGTAAAGTTTCGCCGCCATCGCATCGAGCGCCGGCCGCGCCTTGTCAAATGCGGCCTTGCTGCCGGAGGCGAGAATCGTGAGCTCACCCTGTGCCGCGCGTTGCGCGCCGCCAGAAATCGGCGCGTCGAGATAGTGCCGGCCGGTGGCTTCCAGTTGTTTCGCCAGACGCCGCGCAACATCCGGGTCCATGGTCGCGGAGGAGACGAACACCGCGTCCTTCGCCAGCGTTTGGGCGACGCCATCGTTGCCGAACAGAATGGTTTCGGTCTGCGCGGCGTTGACGACAACGCTGACGACGATGTCGGCACCCCTGGCAGCCTCCGCCGGCGTTTTCGCGCCATTCCCGCCGTCGACGACGAACCGCGCGACGGTTTCAGTCGACGCATCGCAGCCAGTGACCTCAAAACCCGCGCGCCGCAGCGAGGTCGCCATGCCAAAACCCATCGAGCCAAGCCCGATGACGGCGACGCGTGGTTTTTGAGATGCAGGCTCGGGCATGCGGCGTTTCCTTGTTTTCCTTAATTAGGCTCTGGATAACACGGCTTGGCCGCACTGCCAAAGCGTGAGAAAAGGCGGAAAAGGAAATCTTTATGGATGAAACGAAACTGCGCGAGGAGATTTGCCGGCTCGGCCGCTCGCTGTTCGAGCGCGGGCTGACGCCGGGTTCGTCGGGTAATATCAGCGTTCGGCTGGACGACGGCGGCTGGCTGGTAACGCCGACCAACGCGTCCCTGGGCTCGCTGGATCCGGCGCGACTCTCGCGGCTTGGCGTGGACAACCGCCTCGTCTCCGGCGATGCGCCCACCAAGGAAGTCCCGCTGCATGCGGCACTGTACGAGACCCGCAGCGCATCCCGCGCGATTGTACATTTGCATTCCACCCACTCGGTGGCGCTGTCGATGCTGCCGGAGATCGATCCGCGCGCGGCGCTGCCGCCGATGACGCCGTACTACCTGATGAAATGCGGCTCAACCGCGCTGCTGCCGTATTATCGGCCAGGCGATCCTGCGGTAGCCGATGCGATCAAGGGCCTCGCCGGGAAATATTCGTCGGTGCTGTTGGCCAATCACGGCCCGGTGGTGGCCGGCAACTCTTTGGAAGCCGCAGTGTTCGCGATGGAGGAACTGGAGGAAACCGCAAAACTGTATCTGCTGCTGCGTGGGCTCAATCCGCGCTATCTCACGCCAGCGCAGGTGGCGGATTTGGCGAAGGTGTTCGGACTGAAATTGCCGGAGCACACACACGAGCACGAATAACTCTTACGTGCCCCGGACGCAGTGCAGCGCGTAGCACTTCGCGGAGCGGTGCACTACAGAGCCGGGGCCGTACCAAGCGCCGGTGTTTGGTACGGTCCCGGTTCTGCGAAGCATCACGCCGCGAAGAGCGGCGCGCTGCATCGCGCCCGGGACACGAGAAAATCTTACAGCCCCAGATATGCCTTGCGCACATCCGGATTGGTTTTGATCTCCGCCGCCGCCCCCTGCATCAGCACGCGGCCGGTCTGCAGGATGTAGGCGCGGTCGGCGATGTCCAGGCATTCGGCCATGCGCTGCTCGACGATCAGCACGGTCATCCCCGCGTTGCGGATTTCCTTCACCGCGGCAAAGATCTCGTCGACCAGTTTCGGCATGATGCCTTGCGACGGCTCGTCCAGCATCAACAGCCGCGGCCGGGTCATCAGCGCGCGTCCGATCGCCAGCATCTGCTGCTCGCCGCCGGAGAGCGTTTCGGCGCGCTGCTCCAGCCGTTCCGACAATCGCGGAAACAGCTTGAACACCAGCGCCAGCGGTTGGTCGCGATCGGCGTCGCCGCGATAGAGATAACTGCCGAGCCTCAAGTTGTCGCGCACCGACAGCCGCGGAAACAGCCGGCGATTTTCCGGCACATAGGCGATGCCGCGCGCGGTGATCAGATGCTGGGCCATGCCGTCGATCCGCGCGCCATCGAACGTAATCCTGCCGCTGCGCGGCCGCTCGGCGCCGGCGATGGATTTCAGCAGCGTCGATTTGCCGGCGCCGTTGGCACCGGCGACGCAGACGATCTCGCCCTTCGCAACCTCGATTGAGACGGACGAGATCGCGACCAGCCCCTGATAGGCGGTGGTGACTTCATGCGCCGACAGCATGACGATCCCCAAGATAGGCCGTGATCACCTTCGGATCGCGGACGATGTCGGCGGGCTTGCCCTCGACCAGGATCTTGCCGAGATCGAGCACGATGGCGCGATCCACCAGCGGCATCACAATCTCCATGACATGCTCGACCATCAGCACGGTGACGCCGGTGGCGCGCACGCGGCGCACCAGTTCGACACCGGTTTGCGCTTCGATCGGCGTGAGCCCCGTCAGCACCTCGTCGAGCAGCAACAGTTTCGGTTCGGTCGCAAGCGCGCGGGCGACTTCGAGCCGGCGCTTCTCGGAAGGAATAAGTTGGCTCGCAAGCACGTTGGCGCGCGCAGCCAATCCTGCGAATTCCAGCACTTCATGGGCCTTGCGGCGGGCCTCGCGCATCACCGTGGTGCGGATCAGCGCACCGACAATGACGTTGTCGATCACCGTCATGGTCTCAAAGCTTTTCACCACCTGGAACGTCCGCGCGATGCCGCGCTGGCAGCGCTCCGCCGCCGAAAGCCGCGTGACGTCCTCGCCGTCGAATAGAATCGAGCCTTGCGTCGGCGGCAGCACGCCGGCGATCAGGTTGAACAGCGTGGATTTGCCGGCGCCGTTGGGGCCGATTAATCCAACGATCTCGCCGCGCCCGACGGAAATGGAAATGTCGCTGTTGGCGATGAGGCCGCCGAAGCGCTGCCAGACGCCGCGGGTTTCCAGCAGCGCCGTCATTGCGCGGCCCTCTCGCGCCGCGAGAACAGTCCGACCAGGCCTTCCGGCCGCGCCAGCGAGATCAGCACGATCAGCGTGCCGTAGACGATCAGATCGACGCCGCGGCCGGAACCGCCGATGAAGGAGCGCGTCAGTTCAGTCAGGGGAATCAGGATCACCGCACCTAACACCGGCCCCCACAGCGTGCCGATGCCGCCGAGCACCGTCGGCAGCGCCATCAGCAGCGAGAACTGAAATCCCATGACGCTTTCGGGGTCGATATAGGAGACGAACTGCGCATAGAAACTGCCGCCGACCGCGGTGAGAAACGCCGACACCGCCGCCGCACCCATCTTGGAATTGAACACGACCACGCCGAGGCTTTCGGCGGCGTCGGGATTGTCCTTCACCGCGCGCCACCAAAAACCCCATTTGGAATCCTCGAGCCACCAGGTCACCAGCCAGGCGATGCACGCCAGCACCAGCGCAAAATAAAAGTAAGGCAGCTTGCTGCGGGTGAACTGGAATTTGAGCCAGCTATCGCCGCGCACGGGAATGTCGATGCCGAGCGCGGCCCCGGCCCAGTCCCAGTTCTGGAACAGCAGCAGCGCGATCTCGGCGATGACAATGGTGGCGATGACGAAATAATGCCCGCGCAGGCGGAAACAGGGATAACCCAGCGCCATCGCGATCAACGCGGATATCAACCCGCCGCCGAGCATGCCGAACCACGGCAGCACGCCGAATTTGGTGAACAGGATCGCGGTGGTGTAAGCGCCGAGCCCGAAATAGAGCGCATGTCCGAGCGAAATCTGCCCGCAATAGCCGCCGAGAATATTCCAGCTCTGCGACAGCGCCGCATACATCAGGGTCAGGACCATGATGTTCTGGACGTAGACGTCTTTCACGAACAGCGGCACCAATGCTGCGATCGCGGCGAGAACTGCTGCGACGGTCAGATCACGGCGGCGGCGCTGGGCGAATGCGGTGTCCATCACATCGATCCGAACAGGCCTCGCGGCCGCACGAACACCACCAGCAAATAGACCGCGTAAATGCCGACCGATTTCAGCGACGGCGGCATGATCAAGGCGGTGGTGGCCTCGACCAGGCCGACGATGATGCCGCCGGCGAAGGCGCCGAACACGCTGCCGAATCCGCCGAGCGCCACCGTGACATAGGCGATCAGCGCAAAGGATGCGCCAACGTCGGGGTAGATGTAGAAGAACATCGCCATGATCGCGCCGGACAGTCCGACCAGCGCCGCGCCCAGGCCCCAGCCCAGCGCGAACACGCGGTTCTTGTCGATGCCGACCAGCGCCACCGCGCCGGCGTCCTCGCGCGTGGCTTCAAGCGCGCGGCCGAAATCGGTGCGGTTGATGAAGAAGTACAGCCCGGCAAACGCGGCGATCGATACCAGCGCGCCGGCCAGTTGCGGCACCGGCAGGAAAATGCCGGCGATGGAGATGGTCTTGCCGCCGAGCCAGGAGGTCGGGATGCTGCGGTAGTCCGGGGTGAAGAAGAATTGCGCGAGGCCGCGCATCACGATTGCCAAACCGAAGGTGGAAAAAATCTGCACCATGCCGGCATTGGCTTTCGCGCGCACCGCGAAGCGCACGATCAGGAGATAAACCACCGCGCCGAAGACTAACAGCGCCGCCGCGACAAACGGCGCCGACAGCAACGGGTCGAGCGCGAAGAACGCGAACAGGAAGAACGTCGCGTACATCGCGATCATCAGGAATTCGCCGTGGGCGAAATTCACCACGTCCATCAACCCGAAGATCAGCGCGAGGCCGACCGCGATCAGGCCGTAGAGCAGCCCCATCAACAGGCCGCTCGCCAAACTCTGGATGATGGTTTCGGCGGTCAAAGTTCCGGCCTCTCACCGAGTCGTCCCCGCGCCGGCGGGGACCCATAAACGCCAGCGTTTGTTGGTGCGCGAGGAAGTGAGACCGCGATCAAAATAATGGTCCTGTGGTTATGGGTCCCCGCCTGCGCAGGGACGACATCGCGTTTGTGGAGGCGTTCGCCGTTACTTCATCGGCCAGATCGCTTCGGCGACCGCCGCCTGCGGCGGGAAGATGGTGACGAACTTGCCGCCGGTATATTGCAGCAGCACCGGATCGGCGTCGTTGTTCTGGCCCATCTCGTCGAATTTTACCCGCTTCCACGGCATGATCGTGCTCTCGCCCGGCATGTCGGTCGCGACCAGCGCTTCACGGATCTTCTCACCGTCGGTGGATTTGGCGCGGTTGATGGCGTCGGCCATCACGATCAGCCCCATGAACTGCCGCGACGAATAGTCGTTAAAATCCTTGCCGGATTTTTCCTTGTACATGTCGTTGATCTTGCCGACCATCGGCCGCTTGGCGGCCAGATCGAGCGAGAAGCTGCCGCGCGAGATCACGCCCGGAATCTTGTCGCCCACCGCGTCATACAGCGCTTTCTCGGAGAAACCGGCGTCCTGGGCGACAATGTTCTTCGGCTTGTAGCCGAGTTCGCCCATGGTCTTGATCAGCAGGATGCCGTCGGTGGTGTAGCTCGACGGCATCACCACGTCGGCGTCGGCGGCCTTGAGCTGCTGTACTTCCGCGGTCAGCGAAGGCGAATTGGCGCGGTATTTGATGTCGGCCACAATTTTGTAGCCGCGGTCGGCCGCGAGCTTGAGCTGGGCGTTGGAGGAATCGGTGCCGAAGATGGTGTCTTCGTGGAACAGCGACAGCGTCTCGATCTTCTGGCCCTTTTTCTTCAAGGCATCGAAGAAGTCGAACATCGCGGTCGAGAACATCTCGTCGTGAGGTGCTGCGCGGAAATAGAATTTGAGGCCGCGCCGGTGCAGGCTCGGCGAGGAGTTGTCGGCCGAGAGGAACGGGATCTGGTAGCGCTCGCAGATCTGGCTGACGGTGACCGCCACCGCGCTCTGGTAGGTGCCGATGATGGCGCAGACTTTTTCCTGGGTGATCAGGCGTTCAGCTTCGGCGCGGCCCTTCTGCGGATCGGCCTGATGGTCGGCGAAAACGAGGCGCACCTTGGCGCCGCCGAGGCCGGGGAGACCTTCGCCCTTCGCCAGCGGCAGGTCGAAATCATAATTCTTGTTGATCAGGTCGGCGGCGGTCTCGAACGCCTTCTGCGCATCGACGCCGATCTGCGCGCTGGCGCCGGACAGCGGATAGATCACGCCGATCACGACTTCCGATGTTTGCGCGCGGGCAGCGAGCGGCAGCAGTGCGGCGGCGGCAGTGGCTCCAAGCAGTACGTTGCGGCGCGTGATGGTCATCAGGTCGTCCTTTGTTGCAGCGGCTATCGATGAAGCGATTGAAGGTTACGGTAAAGCCTCAGAGAACGGCAAGCTGCTTGTTCTTGAGGTCGGTGACGAGCATCAAGCCCGGCGCGTGCGTGATCGCGAACGGCAGCTTTGCCGCCGCAATCACTGCTTGCGGCGTGACGCCGCAGGCCCAGAATACGGGAATCTCATCGGCGTTGATGGGCACCGCATCGCCATAATCAGGTTTTGCGATATCGGCGATGCCGATTGAATGCGGATGGCCGAGATGAACCGGCGCGCCATGTACGGAAGGAAAGCGCGAGGTGATCTGCACCGCGCGGATCGCATCCGCCGGTTTTAACGGCCGCATCGACACCACCATCGGGCCGGCAAACGGCGCAGCGGAGGCGCAGGCGATGTTGGTGCGGTACATCGGCACTCGCACGCCGCGCTCGATATGGCGGATCGGGATATCGTCGGCCAGCAGCGCCTCCTCGAACGAGAACGAGCAGCCGAGCACGAACGCCACCAGATCGTCGCGCCAATGCGCCATGATGTCGGTCGGCTCCTCCATTACCTCGCCGCCGCGCCAGACCCGGTAGCGTGGCAGGTCGGTGCGGATGTCGAGATCGATGCCCAGCGATGGAATACGGGGATCGCCGACGTCGGACATGCCGATGATCGGACACGGCTTTGGATTGAGCTGGCAGAAGCGATGAAACGAGGCCGCGAGTTTCTCCGGCAGGATCGCGAGATTGCCCTGCACAAAACCGTTGGCGACACCGGCGGTGCTCGACGCCATGCCGGCGCGGCAGGCGTGCCGAGTAGCGACGCTCGGGGACAGATCGGAAGTCGCGCGATCAGGGGTCCGTTCCGTTCTCGCCAAGCTGGTCATCGTTGAGCCGCCTATTTGTCTGGACAGGAAGAAGCACACAAATCTATCATAATGTCTAATCGTTGTATTTGATCAAGATCGATAAATTAAATTTATCGATCTGCGGGCCACGTGCATGACGGATTTCAAGGCGATCGAGACATTCCTTTGGGTGGTGACGCTCGGCAGCTTCCGCGGCGCGGCCCAGAAACTCAACACCACACAGCCCGCGATCTCGCAACGCATCGCCCAGCTTGAACGCGAGGTCGGCGTCAGGCTGCTGCAGCGCGACCGTCGCATGGTGCTGCCGACGCCAAGCGGCCGGCAGATGATGGTCTACGCGGAAAAACTGATCGGGATGCGGTCCGAGATGCTGGCGGCGGTCGGCGACCGCTCGGCGATGCGCGGCGTGCTGCGGCTCGGCGTCGCCGAGACCATCGTACACACCTGGTTGCCGCAACTGATCAAGAGCGTCAATCAGGCCTATCCCAATTTGTCGCTGGAGATCGAAGTCGACATTACTTCCAATCTGCGGTCGCGGCTGCTGGCGCAGGAAATCGATCTCGCCTTTGTGGTGGGGCCGCTGTCTGTTTCAACTATTCGCAACCGTTTGCTGTGCGACTATCCGGTTGGATTTCTCGCCAGCCCCTCGCTCGGTTTGGCCAAGAAAAAACTTGACGTGCGCGATCTGGCAAAGTTTCCGATCATCACCTTTCCGCGCAAAACCCAGCCCTATGAAATGGTACGTTCGCTATTCAACCGGCCTGATCTGCCGCCGGTGCGTCTGCACGCCAGTACATCGCTGGCGACGGTGAGGCATATGGCGATCGAGGGGCTGGGCATCGCCGTGATCCCGACGGCAATCGTCGAAAGCGAAATGGCCGATGGGCGGCTGCAATTGCTGTCGACCGATTTGCAGATGACGCCGCTGACATTTACGGCAAGCTGGCTGGCTTCGCCCGATACGGTCGCGGTCGAACGCGTCGCCGAGCTTGCCGCGAGCCTCGCGCAAAAAGAGCACGTTGTTGACGCGCGGCTGCGGGCGCGTCATTGAAAGTGCAACGCTCGGCATTTTCGGGAAACCGCATGACCAAGATCGCATCCAACCTGCAAATCGATTCGGCAAGGCTGTGGGACACCATTCACGAAACCGCGAAATTCGGCGCCACGCCGAAGGGCGGCGTGCGGCGCCTGACGCTTGGCCCCGAGGACAAGCAGGTGCGGGACTGGTTTCGTAACGCCTGCGAAGCCGCGGGACTTAAGGTGCATGTCGACGCGCTCGGCTCGATGTTCGCGCTGCGCAAAGGCCGCGACATGACAAAACCGCCGGTCGGTCTCGGCTCGCATCTCGATACCCAGCCGACCGGCGGCAAGTTCGACGGCGTGCTCGGCACGCTGGCCGCACTCGAGGTGGTGCGCACCCTGAACGATGCCGGCATCGAGACCGAGCTGCCGATCTGCATCGTCAACTGGACCAACGAGGAAGGCTCGCGCTTTGCGCCGGCAACCATGGCGTCGGCGGCCTATGCCGGCGATCACACCACTGATGACATTCTGGGTCGCAAAGATTCCGCCGGGATCAGCGTCGGCGAAGCCCTCGACAGCATAGGCTATCGCGGTGAGGAGACCGTGGGCACGCGCAAGTTCGGGGCCTTCGTCGAGCTGCACATCGAACAGGGACCCTTGCTGGAGGCCGAAAACAAGACCATCGGCGTGGTCGATCGCGGCCAAGGCATCACCTGGTACGACGGCAAGGTTATCGGCTTCGAAAGTCATGCCGGCACCACCCCAATGCCGCTGCGTCGCGACGCGCTGGCGGCGCTGGCCGAGGTGACCCTTGCGGTCGAGCGAATTGCCCGGGCTCACGGACCGAACGCGGTCGGCACCATGGGCGAAGCCGTCATTGCAGCACCTTCGCGCAATGTGATCCCCGGCGAGATCGCCTTCACCATGGATATCCGCAGCCCTGATTCCGCGGCGCTGGATGCGATCGACCGCGACCTGCGCGATGCTGCAAGCGAAATCGCAATCCGCCGCAAGGTCGAGATCACGATCGAGGCGATCTGGAACAAGCCGCCGACCGTGTTCGATGCCAAACTGGTCGATGCGGTCGAGAACGCAACGAAGGCGCTCGGTTACAGCCATCGCCGCATCACCTCCGGCGCCGGTCACGACGCCTGCAATCTCGCCAATGTGGTCCCGGCGGCGATGATCTTCGTGCCCTGCAAGGACGGCGTCAGCCATAATGAACTCGAGGACGCAACCCAAGCCGATTGCACGGCGGGCGCCAACGCATTGATGCATACGGTGCTGGCGCTGGCTGGCGTCGCATCCTGACCAATGGAGACTGCCGTGCGCGGTGTATTCGTCGATGCCAATGAATCCCTGGCCGTGATTTTCGAACGGCTGGCAAAGCCCGGCGATCCGAAGGTGGCGATCCATCGCGATCCCGACATAACTTCGGATCAGTACCCCGGCATACTCGACGGCGCCGAAATCGCAATCGTCGATCACACCGCGCTGCCGACCGATATCGCGCGGAAGTGCACGAGCCTGAAGCACGTCGTATTCCTCGGCACCGGCGCGCGCAGCTACATGAATCCGGAAGAGCTCGCCGAGCTCGGCATCGCCGTTCATCTGATCAAGGGCTATGGCGACACTGCGGTGGCGGAGTGCGCCATCGCGTTGATGTGGGCCGCCGCGCGCGGGCTCGCGCAAATGGACCGCGAAATGCGCGAGGGCCGCTGGCTGCGCGACGACGGCATGCAGCTCAGCGGCAAGACGCTGGGGCTGATCGGCTTCGGCGGCATCGCTGCGGAAGTCGCGCGCATCGCGCTTGGCAGCGGCATCAAGGTCATTGCCTGGAACAGGACCGCGAAGAGCCACGCGAGCGTCGAATTCGTCGATATCGATGCGCTGCTGGCGCAAAGCCACGTCGTCTCGTTGCATCTGCTGTTGAACGACGAAACCCGCGGCTTCCTTTCGCGCGAGCGGATCGCGGCGATGAAGCCCGGCGTCCTCCTCGTCAACACCGCGCGCGGCGCGCTGGTGGACGAAACCGCGATGATCGACGCGCTGAAGTCCGGCCATATCCGGCATGCCGGGCTCGACGTGTTCAACACCGAGCCGCTGCCGGTGGATCACGCGCTGAACAAAATCCCCAATGTTACTCTGTCGGCGCATTCGGCGTTTCGCACGCCTGAAGCCAGCGAGAACCTGATCGGCGCCGCATGGGAGCACTGCCGCCGAATTGCAGGGCAGAGCCGAACCTAACCATCGAGTCCGGCAATCCGCATTGCCGTCGATTGCATTTGTTGATCTACTGTCTTCTAGATTGTTTTCGAAGGCCGAACGCCGGCCCGCTGGAGCAGCCCATGATTGTTGGAATTCCCGTCTACGACAACGTCGATTTGCTCGATGTCACCGCCCCCTTCGAAATCCTGAAATGGATGGATCCGAAGCTCGACATCAGGCTGATTGCGCCGAAGCCCGCCAAGATCACGGCGCGGAACGGCGGCTTCCATTTCGATGCGCCCTATGGCTTCGGCGACGTTCCGAAGCTTGACGTGTTGTGGGTGCCCGGCGCCGACCCCAAGGCACTGAAGCGGATCATGAGCGGGCCGGATGGCGCCTACCTGGAATTCATGAAAGACCGCAGCAAGAACGCCCAATGGGTCTGTTCGGTCTGCGAGGGCGCGCTGCTGCTGGCCAAAGCCGGCCTGCTCGACGGCTACGAATGCACCACCCACTGGTACTTCATTCCCTGCCTCAAGCAGATCGGCAGTCCCAGGGTTGTCGAGGGATTTCCCCGCTTCGTCGTCGACCGCAACCGTCTGACCGGCGGCGGAGTTTCATCCGGACTCGACGAGGCGCTCAAGCTCGTCGAGCTTCTGACCAACTACAAGACGGCGCAGGAGGTCCAGCAGAACATTCAATACTATCCATGCCCGCCGGTAGCGAGCACGATCTCAGAGATCGACAAGTGCCATTTTACATTTTGACGCGAAAGATAGGGCGCCTAGTCACAGGAGGATGAAATGCCGAGCATTCTGGACGGCAAATGGAGGTATCGAAGCTTTTACAACAACCCGGCTCCGGTGGGAGGCAACAAGGATAAAGCCCTCGCCCTGATTTTCGCCGAGGCGGAATTCACTTTCGAAATCTCGGGCAACGAACTCAAGGGAATCATCGACTGGGGCAGCGGCGGTCTCGATCTCAAGGGAATAGTCTCTACTGCGGGTCCGTTGAACGTGCAGATCGTCGGAATGGGACGGCCCGGCACCCAAACGGACGGCTGGCGCTACGATTACAACGGCAATCTCGCTTACGAATGGCCCAACGCCGTCAAGCAGGTGCCGGCGCTGGTCGGCACGGTCATTCGCGTCAATGCCCATGGGCCGAATTCACCCGCGGGCTACACCGCCTCCTTCATCGCGGTAAAGGAGACAGCGAAGTAGCCCCTCACTCCACCATCTCCGCCACCGCCTTGCCGCAGGCTGCCGTGTCGGCGTTGCCGCCGAGATCGCGGGTGCGCAGCGTGCGTTCGCCAAGCGTGCGTTCGATCGCAGCCACGATCGACGCCGCCGCGGCTTTTTCGCCGAGGTGGTCGAACATCATCGCACCCGACCAGATCTGACCGATCGGGTTGGCGATGCCCTGGCCGGCGATATCAGGCGCGGAGCCATGCACCGGCTCGAACACGGACGGAAAATGCCGCTCCGGATTGATATTCGCAGCCGGCGCGATGCCGATGGTGCCGGTGCAGGCCGGCCCGAGATCGGACAGGATGTCGCCGAACAGGTTGGAGCCCACGACGACGTCGAACCAGTCCGGATGCAGCACGAAATTCGCGGTGAGAATGTCGATATGGTACTTGTCCCATTTCACCTTGGGATAGTTCTTCGCCATCGCTTCCACGCGCTCGTCCCAGTACGGCATGGTGATGGAGATGCCGTTGGATTTGGTCGCGGATGTCAGATGCTTCTTCGGGCGGGACGCGGCAAGATCGAACGCGAATTTCAGGATGCGGTCGACGCCGATGCGCGTCATCACCGTCTGTTGCGTCACGAATTCGCGGTCGGTGTCCGGGAACATGCGGCCGCCTACCGAAGAATACTCGCCTTCGGTATTTTCGCGCACCACCCAGAAATCGATGTCGCCGGGCTTGCGGTTGGCCAGCGGCGACGGCACGCCCGGCATCAGCCGCACCGGGCGAAGGTTGACGTACTGATCGAATTCCCTGCGAAATTTGATCAGCGATCCCCACAACGAAATGTGATCGGGAATTTTCGCGGGCCAGCCGACCGCGCCGAAATAGATCGCATCGTGCTTGCCGATCCTGTCCTTCCAGTCGTCCGGCATCATCTGGCCGTGCTTTTCGTAGTAATCCCACGAGGCGAAGTCAAAATGATCGAAGTGCACGTTGACGCCGTGCTTCTTCGCCGCCGCCTCCAGCACCCGAAGGCCTTCCGGCACGACTTCCTTGCCGATGCCGTCGCCGGGAATGACGGCCACTCGATATTTTTTTTCGTTGTTCACCGGGAAAATCCTTACATTTGCGGCGTCCATGCCTTGATCCGAATTATCGGATTGCAATGGACCAAAGTAAACCGCGGCGCAACGCTGCACTGCAATGTTGACCTGTTTCAGGACGAAGGCCTAACAGTGGCGACCCACCGGCAACGACCAAGCAAGAGAGCATCCCATGGACCTTCATCTGCGCGGCAAGCGCGTCCTGATCACCGGCGCCTCCAAGGGCATTGGCGCCGCCGCCGCCGAAGCCTTCGCGGAGGAAGGCTGCCATCTCCGGCTCGCGGCCCGCAGTGCTGATCAGTTGAACGCGCTGGCGGACCGCCTGCGGTCGACGCATCAGATCGGCGCGACGGTTCACGTCACCGATCTTCGCAAACCGGAGGATATCGCAAAGCTGGTGACGGATGCCGCCGATATCGACATCCTTGTCAACAATGCCGGCGATATTCCCGGCGGCTCGATCGACAAGATCGACGAGGCGACCTGGCGGCACGCCTGGGAACTGAAAGTGTTCGGCTACATCAACCTCACCCGCGCCATCTACGCGCAGATGAAGGCGCGCGGACACGGCGTCATCGTCAACGACATCGGCGCCGCCGGCGAAAAATTCGACGCCAATTACATCTGCGGCAGCGCCGGCAACGCCGCGCTGATGGCGTTCACCCGCGCGTCGGGCGGCAAGAGCCTCGCCGACAACATCCGCGTGGTCGGCATCAATCCGGGCCCGGTCGGCACCGACCGGCATGTCACGCTGTTGAAGACGCGGGCGAAGAACCAGTTCGGCGATGAAAACCGCTACAAGGAATTCCAGAAAGGTTTGCCGCTCGGGCGCCCCGCGCACGCGCGCGAGATCGGCGACCTGATGGCATTCCTGGCGTCGGATCGCTCCGGCTATACGTCGGGTGTGATCTTCACGGTTGATGGCGGCATCTGCGCGGGTTGGGGATAACTTTCGTGTCCCGGGCGCGATGCAGCGCCATAAGCGCGTTTACGCGCGTCTCTGCGTCATACGCGGGCTTGACCCGCGCATCCATCATCTTCGCAAGAGTCTTTCGAACAGGATGGATTGCCGGGTCAAGCCCGGCAATGACGACTGAGACCGGGTCCCGGCCGCGATGCAGCACGCAGTGCTGCTTCGCAGAACCGGGACCATACCAAACACCGGCGCTTTGTACGGCCCCGGCTCTGCAGCGCACCGCTGCGCGCTGCGCTGCGTCCGGGGAACGAGTCTACACTCGTTCAAACAGTTGCCGGATCAACGTCGTGATCCGTCCGGTCGGCGAGACCAATTCATCCATGATGGAAAAATGGTTCGCGCCCGGAATTTCCTCATACGTCACCGGCAACCCATGTTTCGCGCGGTGGCCTGCAAAATCCGCGGTCTGCTTGCGCAGCAGCGGCAGTTCGGCACTGCCGACTACCAGCGACAGCGGCTTACCCGCGCCGCCAGCCTGCATCATCGGCGAATTGCGCCGCGACATGGCTTCGTCGAGTCCAAGCTTGACGTTGAGATAGCTGTGGCGGATCGGTTCGAGGTCGTAGATGCCGCTGATCGCCATTCCGGCCTTCACGCTCGGATGCGACAGCGCCATCGAAGTGAGATGCCCGCCCGCGGACCAGCCCGACACCACGATTCGATTCGGATCGCCGCCAAGATCAGGCAATCGCGCGGCCAGGAAGTCGAGACCTCCGTGAATTTCGGCGACAATTTCGTCAAGAGTCGCATCGGGCGCCAGCGTATAGCCGATCAGCGCGACATTGATGCCATGCACCATCGGGCCACCGGCGAAAACGGTGAACGTCTCCTTCGCCCGGGTCTGCCAATAGCCGCCGTGGATGAACAGCAGCGTCGGCGCGCCGTCGGCGACTTTGAGAAAATCGATCCGGTTGCGCTCGCGCGGACCATAACGGAGGTCGAGATGGCCGGAATATCGCGCGCGCATCTCGGCGGAGCGCCTGTCCCAGCCCGCGACCATGCCGGCGCTGCCGGGCACTGCGACGCCGTTATTGAGACCGAGGTCGCGATCCTCTTGGCTCATGCTGCGCCAGTCCGGCGTATCGAATGGCGTACTCATCCTCACCCTCATATCGTTGTCGCGCGCGGCACCGGGGTCGCCCATTTCCACTTTGCCGCAAAATGTTTTACAGCACACCACAATCCGCATCCAAAGCGGAATGAACGGGAGAGATGCAAGTGGCTGATCAGGGGCTGGTACAGGCAACGGCGTGCGCCATCGTCGATAAACTCAATTCAGGCGAAGTCACGCCACTCGATCTGCTCGACGTGCTGGAAGCGCGGATCGCCGCGGTCGACGGCAAGGTCAATGCGCTGCCGACCCTGTGCTTCGACCGCGCCCGGGCACATGCCAAAGAGCTGATGAAAAAGCCGTCCAGCCAACGCGGCCTGCTCGCCGGCCTTCCGGTGCCGATCAAGGATCTCACCGCCGTTGCCGGCGTGCTTACCACCCAGGGATCGCCGATCTACAAGGACGCCATTCCTGAGCGTTCCGATCTCCTGGTCGAGCATCTCGAAGCTCGGGGCGCGGTGATCTACGCCAAGTCGAACACCCCGGAATTCGGCGCCGGCGCCAACACCTTCAACGAGGTGTTCGGCGCCACACGCAATCCATGGGACCTGTCGCGCTCCGCCGCGGGCTCCTCGGGCGGCGCGGCGGCGGCGCTTGCCACCGGCACCGCGTGGCTCGCCCATGGCACCGATATGGGCGGCTCGTTGCGCAACCCCGCCAGCTTCTGCGGCGTCGTCGGAATGCGGCCAAGCATCGGCCGCGTTGCCCATACCCCGATCAGCCAGATCGACCGCAATATCACGGTACACGGTCCGATGGCGCGCAATGTCGAGGATCTGGCGCTGTTGCTCGATGCCATGAGCGGCGAACACCCGGCCGATCCGCTCTCGCTGCCGTCGCTGCCGGCCTCGTTTCGATCCGCTGCGCGTTCCGGCAAGGGACCGAAACGCATCGCGTATTCGTCCGATCTCGGCATCACGCCAGTCGATCCCGAGGTTGCCGCGATCACGCAAAAGGCAGCGGCGCGTTTCGCCGAGGCCGGCGCCATTGTCGAGCAAGCGCATCCGGACTTGCGCGAGGCACATGAATGTTTCCACGTGCTGCGCGCATTCGATTTCGCGCTCACCAAGGCCGTCCTGCTGCGCAGCAAGCGCGACATGCTCAAGCCCGAGGTGATCTGGAACATCGAAGAGGGCCTGAAGCTGACAGTCGAACAGCTTGAGCGTGCCGAGGCGCAGCGCGTCGCGATGACCGCACGGACGATCGAGTTCTTCAAGACCTATGACCTGCTGCTGACGCCCGCGACTATCGTCGCGCCCTTCCCGGTTGAAAACCGCTACGTGGCGGAATGCGCCGGCAAGAAATTCGACAATTATGTCGAGTGGCTCGCTATCGTCTATGCGATCACGCTGGTGTGCTGCCCGGCGTTGTCGTTGCCATGCGGTTTCACCGCGACGGGTCTGCCGGTCGGCCTGCAGATGGTCGCGGCTCCCCGCGGCGAGGCGCAATTGCTCGCGGGCGCCAGGGTGCTTGAGGACATTCTGGGCGTGCGCGGAACGACGCCGATCGATCCGCGGCCGGCGAAGTAGCCTGACACCGCCTTTATGGATAAAGCAGCGATCTGGGCGCTGGCGCATCATGCGTGCGCCGTTATAATCGCCGCCGCAGACACAAACGCGCGACCGATATGCGCGACCGTGACAGAGGAACGCTGAATGTCTGGAATACTCAAGATACGCGTCGATCAGGACAAGTGTCAGGGCCATGCCCGCTGCAAATCGCTGGCGCCCGAATTGTTCGACCTCGACGAATACGGCAACGCGCACGAGATCGGCGACGGCACCGTGCCGAAGGGCCTCGAAGATAAGGCGTGGCTCGCCCAGACCAACTGCCCCGAAATCGCGATCGAGATTACCGAGGAGTAAAGTCCATGAGCGAGACGCTGCTGAGCGATGCCGCGGCCGCGCCGGCCGCCGCGACCGAAAGGCGTAGCGCGCCGCCGGTAACCGATTGGGTTCACGATTTCGACCACACCGACCCGCGCTGGACCGAAAATCCGTTTCCGATCTGGGACGAGTTGCGCAGCGAGTGCCCGGTGGTTCACACCAAACGCTTCCTTGGCTGTTATCTGCCGACCACCTATGAGGCGGTGAAGCAAATCTCCTACGACACCGAACATTTCTCTTCCCGCCGCGTCATCGTGCGCAATGTCCGGCCCGAGCCGCCGGCGCCTTCGCCGCCGATTACGTCGGATCCCCCCGTACATAAACCCGCCAAACAATTGCTGCTGCCGCCGTTCACGCCCGACGCGATGAAGAAGCTGGAGCCGCGGGTCCGCTCGATCTGCAACGAATTGATCGACGGTTTCATCGATGAGAAGGGATGCGACGTCGCCGCGCGCTACACCAAGCACATCCCGGTGCGCGCCATCGCCCACATGCTCGGCATTCCCGAAAAGGACGGCGATCTCTTCATCAAGTGGATTCATGAGATTCTCGAGCTTGGCATCAGCAGCGAGGAAATATTGATGCGGGCAGTGCAAGAGATGTCCGCCTATTTCGCCGGGCATATCGAGCAGCGCAAGCAACACCCGACCGACGATTTGATCACCACGCTGATGAACGCGAGGGACAAGGACGGCCAGCCGTTGTCCGCCGCCCACGTGCAGGGCTCGCTGCGGCTGCTGCTTATCGCCGGCATCGACACCACCTGGAGCGCGATCGGGTCTTCGCTGTGGCATCTGGCAAAAACCCCTGCCGACCGCGAGCGCCTGCTCGCGGAGCCGCAGCTTCTGCCCTCCGCGATCGAGGAGTTTCTGCGCGCCTATTCACCAGTGACGATGGCGCGCGAGGTGGTGAAGGAAACCACGGTCAGCGGCTGTCCGATCAAACCGGGCAACATGGTTCTGTTGTCGTTCCCCGCCGCCAACCGCGATCCCGCGGTGTTTCCCGACGCCGACCGGGTCATCATCGACCGCAAGGAGAACCGCCACGCCGCCTTCGGCCTCGGCATTCACCGCTGCGTCGGCTCCAATCTCGCGCGAATGGAAATGACGGTTGCGATCGAGGAATGGCTGAAGCGGATTCCGGATTTCACGCTCGATCCGGCCGGCGAAGTGACGTGGTCCGAGGGTACCGTGCGCGGACCGCGGCAGCTTCCGATGCTGTTTGGAAAGGCCGGCTAGAGCCTTTTCCGTTTCGATTGAATCGAAACGGGGCTCTAAATTCTTGATTTGACGCGTTTTCTTGACGCGAACCGGTGTCCACTTCGCTTGAAAACGCTTTAGAAGACAAGGTGTGGCGGACCAACAGGTGGTTGAGACTTGACCGACGACAACGACGCCCCGCCTCCCGACAGCAAGCTTACGCGCAGCAAGCAGCGCTGGGCGCGCGAAGGCCGTTTCCTCACCGGCAAAACATCGCGTCCTGAAGAAGAGCGCCTGCCGCCGGGGCAGCATCTGACCCGCGACTGGCCGACCCTCGACCTCGGTCTCACCCCGAGCATATCGCGCGAGCGCTGGCGGCTCAACGTCTACGGCGCGGTTGAGCATCCCTTGTTCTGGGACTGGGCAGAGTTCACCGCGCGGCCGCAGACGCAATTCACATCCGATATCCATTGCGTCACGACCTGGTCGCGTTATGACAATCGGTGGGAAGGCCTTGCCACCCACGATCTGCTGAACGCCTGCCGGCCCCGCGACAACGCACATTTCGTGGTATTGCATTCCCACGACGGCTACACCACAA
This sequence comes from uncultured Alphaproteobacteria bacterium, assembly GCA_963784755.1. GTDB lineage: Bacteria > Pseudomonadota > Alphaproteobacteria > Rhizobiales > Xanthobacteraceae > Bradyrhizobium. Next base: position 633,713 of record CAWASS010000001.1, read on the forward strand.
ATCTGGCGCTGGAGGATTTTGCCGCCGAGGACGCCCTGCTCGCGCATAGCTGGTCGGGTGCGCCGCTGGAGCAGGAGCACGGCGGCCCGGTGCGACTGGTGATACCGCATCTGTATTTCTGGAAGAGCGCAAAGTGGTTGCAGAGCATCGAATTTCTTGAGCGCGATGCGCCGGGCTATTGGGAGGTTCGCGGCTATCATAATCGCGGTGATCCCTGGCAAGAGCAGCGCTATTCCAACGACTGACATCACTGCCGCCCAACCATGGAGGCTGAACGTGCCGATCGAACGTTTTCAATTTCCGGGCTCGGGAGGTCAGCAACTGGCGGCGGCGCTGGAATTGCCGGAAGGCGAGCCTCTTGCCATCGCGCTGTTCGCGCATTGCTTCACCTGCGGCAAGGATGTGCTGGCCGCCAAGCGCATCGCAGTAGCACTGGCGGCCAAAGGCATCGCGGTATTGCGGTTCGACTTCACCGGTCTCTGGCTCCAGCGAAGGCGATTTCGCCAACTCGACGTTTTCATCGAATGTCGCCGATCTGGTGCGCGCCGCCGATCACCTTCGCGAGACCCGAAAGGCGCCGGCGATCCTGATCGGCCATAGCCTCGGCGGCGCCGCGGTGCTGGCCGCGGCCGGGCAAATTCCGGAGGCGAAAGCGGTCGTAACCATCGCGGCACCATCCGATCCCATCCACGTCACCGGATTGTTCGCCGACCGCCTCGAGGACATCCGCAAGCACGGCAAGGTCGAGGTCTCGCTGGCGGGCCGGCCGTTTCACATCAAACGCGAATTTCTCGACGACATCGCCGAGCACAATCTGATGGCGCATATCACCGCGCTTCATAAGGCGCTGCTGATCATGCACTCGCCGACCGACGATACCGTCGGCATCGACAATGCCACCCGCATCTTCGTTGCCGCGAAACATCCGAAGAGTTTTGTGTCGCTCGTGGGCGCGGATCATCTCTTGAGCGACAAACGCGACGGTATGTACGTCGCCGATGTCATCGCGGCGTGGGCGGAACGCTATCTCGATGCCGCCGCGCCGGAAGCTGTGGCCGATCCCGGCGAAGAGCCGCGCAAGGTCGTGGTCCGCGAGACCAGGAACAGCAAGTTCCAGCAAACGGTTTCCATCGGCCCGCATCGCCTGCTCGCCGACGAGCCGGTCGCCGCCGGCGGAGAAGATAGCGGACCCGGGCCTTATGACTTCGTATTGGCCGGCTTGGGCGCTTGCACCTCCATGACCATGCGGCTGTATGCCGACCGCAACTCGCTGCCGCTGGAACGGGTGACCGTGACACTGACGCACAGCAAGATTCACGCAGAGGACTGCGCGGAGTGCGAAACCAGGGAAGGCATGCTGGACCAGATCGATCGGACGATTGCCATGGAGGGCGCACTCGATGCCGAGCAGCGCGGAAAATTGATGGAAATCGCCGACAGGTGCCCGGTGCACCGCACCCTCACCTCCGAGATTCACATCATAACCCATGCCGCCGATTGAACGGCCGGACCGGCGGGCGTATTATCGCAACAAAGGAGCCGACCATGCCGGCTGTTTCGCGCATCGATCCCAAGACGGTCTTTTCAGCCGAGGAATGGAGCCGGCTGACCTCGCGCAGCTCGCTGCGGGGCGTGCTGCTGGTCGCCCATGCCTGGGGCACCATCATCGCGGCGGTCGCGCTGGTGACATTGTGGCCCAATCCGCTGACCTGGTTGATCGCGGTGACCGTGGTCGGCGCGCGCCAGCTTGGCCTTGCGATCCTGATGCACGAGGCCGCGCATGGCGGGCTGCATGCCAACAAAGCGATCAATGAATGGGTTGGGCAATGGTTGTGCGCGGTGCCTGTGGGCGCCGATCTCGCCAGCTACCGGTCCTACCATCTGCAGCATCACAAGTTCACGCAGCAGCCCGAGGATCCCGATCTGTCGCTGTCGGCGCCGTTTCCGATCACCAAGGAGAGCTTTACTCGCAAGGCGATCCGCGATCTCACCGGACAGACGTTTGTGAAACAGCGGCTGCCGCTATTCCTCTCGCTGTTCAAGCGCAGCAGCGCCGATGACAAAATCTCACACGAGAGTTTTGTATCGAGCGGCGCCGACAAGATGGCGCGGTTTCTCTGCGTCAATGCCCTGTTGTTCGGCCTGTTCTGGCTGGCCGGCGCGGGCATCTGGTATTTTGGCGCATGGGTATTTGCGATGGCGACCTGGCTGCCGCTGGTCACCCGCGTGCGCAACATCGCCGAGCACGCCTGCACCAGCACGGGAGCCGATCCGTTCAGTCAGGCACGCACCACGCTCGCCAACCCCATCGAGCGCCTGTTCATCGCGCCCTATTGGGTGAACTACCACGCCGAGCATCATTTCTTCATGTATCTGCCGTGCTACCGGCTGCCGGAGGCGCACCGGCTGCTGACCGAGAAAGGCTTCATCAAGCGGGTTACGGTCAGCTCCGGCTATCTCGACGTGCTGCGTCTGGCGACGTCAGCTCACGGGCCCTGAGCGGCGCGTCCTGCGCCGGCACCAGCGGTTGCACCCGCAGCACTCCGCGCAGTCCCAATGCCGAGCCGAGCAGGATTCCGGCGACCGCCACGAACGATGCCAGCGCCAGCGTCGACAATCCGGTCAAGCCCTGCCCGATCGAGCAGCCATAGGCCATCGCGCCGCCCGCGCCCATCAATGCGGCGCCGCCGATCGAGCGCAGCATGTGACGTGGCGAGGTATAGCCCTCCCAATGGAAACGGCCCGTTGCCAACGCCGTCACGAAACTGCCGGCGACAACGCCTGCAACCAGCGCGATCCCGAAATTCAGCGTCAGCCCCGTCGAGAGCATGACGTATTGAACGCTGTCGGCGATCGGCGCGATGAAAGTGAGCGACGTGACCGGCGCCGGATTGAAATCATCGGCGCCGAGATAGCCGGTGGCGAACCATCCGGCCGCCACCAGAAAACCCACCGTCAGCCCCGCCGCGATCTGGCCCCACGAGCGCTGGAACGGCGCGTGCGCGAAGGCAAAGATGATCAAGGCGCCGCTGATCGCCGACGCCGCCAGCATGCGCGCGATGGGTTCGCTCAACCCGAATTTCGACAGCAGCGCCGGCAGCGAAACCACCGATGGCGCGATCTGGGTCCATTGCAGCACCGCGACGCGCGTCGGCGCGATCAGGCCTTTCAGCGTCATCTGCGCGGCAATGCCGAGCACGATCACCACCACCAGCGAACGCAGATTGCCGCGGCCGAGCAGCACCAGCGCCCGTGAGCCGCAGCCGTTCGACAGCACCATGCCGTAACCGAACAGCACGCCGCCCCAGAGCATCAGCGGCGCGGAGAACGACGGTTGCAGGTAAATCGACTTGCCGAGATCGACCACGTCGCTCGCCGCCAGCAATTGGGCTGCGGCAATCGCGACACCGAGCGCCAGCGCATAGGTGCGGATCAGGCGGCTGTCGCCGCTGGCCCACCAGCCGCGCAGGCCGCTGAGCAGGCAGAAGCCGCTGAGCAGGCCGACCGCGCCATAGGCAAGGCCGATCAGCAGACCCGAATAGACGGCGATATTCGCAGGCGGCACTGATGCTTCCTCAAAATTGTGGAAGATTGTTCTACTCAAATGGGGTGAAAGCCCCTAAATCGCCATCTAAGTAACGTTGTGCGAGGCGTTTTGTCTACGGCGGGCAAAATTTAAGAAGGAAGCCATCGCATGGCGGCGCGCGCAGGGAATAAATCATCCGCCGCGAATCGAATTGCGAGATTTTCCTTCTCGCAACTGTCTCTGCAGAATTTACGCGGCGGCCCGCGCGCTCATGGTCAGCAGGTCATAGCGCGCCACCGGCTCGTCGTTCTGATTGAACACCTCAACGTCCCAGCGCACCTCGCCGTATTCCGGTTTCCGCGCCGGCGATTTCTGCTTCACCGTCAGCCGCACGCGGATAGCGTCATCGGGCGAGACCGGCTTGAGAAAGCGCAGATTGTCGAGGCCGTAATTCGCAAGCAGCGGCCCCGGCGCGGGATCGACGAACAACCCGGCGGCAAACGCCAGGATCAGGTAGCCGTGGGCGACGCGACCCGGGAAGAACGGGTTGGCCTTCGCCGCCACTTCATCCATATGCGCGTAAAAATTATCGCCGGTGAATTCGGCGAAGTGCTCGATGTCGGCAAGCGTGATCGGTCGGCTCGCGGTCTCGATGGTGTCGCCAACGCGGAGATGATCGTAGTCGCGCTTGAACGGATGCACCTCGGCGATCGGCGCCGGCGCGCCCTTCATCCAGCTCCCCGTCAGCGCCGACAGCCGCGCCGGCGACCCCTGTATCGCCGTGCGCTGCATGTAATGAAACACGGCGCGCAGGCCACCGAGTTCCTCGCCGCCGCCGGCGCGGCCCGGACCGCCATGCACGAGATTGGGCAACGGCGAACCATGCCCGGTGGATTCCTTGGCGCAATCACGGTCCACGACCAAAACGCGGCCGTGATAGGGCGCGATGCCGAGGATGACGGCTTCCGCGACCGCAGCATCATAGGTGAACAGCGAGGCGACCAGACTGCCCTCGCCGCGCCGGACCAGTTCGATCGCCTGGTCGAGGCTGTCATAGGCCATCACCGTCGCCACCGGACCGAATGCCTCGGTATCGTGAATACGTTTCGCCGTCATCGGATCGATTGCGCGCAACAGCACTGGCGAGATGAAGGCGCCTTTCGCGGCGTCGATGCCCTCGCCGACACATTTATCCGGATCGCCAAATACGATCTCGGCCTCGCTCTGCAATCTTGCGATCTGGGCACGCACCGCGCCGCGCTGGGCGAGGCTGACCAGCGGTCCCATCGCCTTGTCTTCGCTGCGGGGGTCGCCGAGTTTGATCTGCTCCAGACTTGCCTGCAACGCAGCGATCACAGCCGCTTCCTGCACGCGCGGGACCAGAACGCGGCGGATCGCCGTGCATTTCTGCCCGGCCTTGGCGGTCATCTCGCGCACCACTTCGCGGACGAACAGGTCGAACTCCGGCTGCGCCGGCGCGATGTCGGGACCGAGCACCGCGGCGTTCAGCGAGTCGCGCTCGGCCACGAACCGGATCGAATGTCTTGCGATATTCGGGTGCGCGCGCAGCTTCTCCGAGGTTTCGATCGACCCGGTGAACGAGATCACATCCTGACCGCCGAGATGGTCGAGCAGGTCGCCGGTCGCGCCGCAGATCAGTTGCAGGCTGCCCGCGGGCAGGACGCCGGACTCGTGGATCAGCCGCACCAGGGCCTCGGTGACATAAGCCGTCGCGGTCGCCGGCTTGGCAATCACGGGCACGCCGGCGAGAAACGCCGGCGCGAATTTCTCCAGCAGCCCCCAGCAAGGGAAATTAAAGGCGTTGATATGCACGGCGACGCCATGCAACGGCGACAGGATATGCTGGCCGACGAAACTCCCGCCCCTGGACGGGCTTTCCACATCGCCTTCGACCACGAATTTCGCATCGGGCAGATCGCGGCGGCCGCGCGAGGCGTAGGCCGACAGCGTACCGATGCCGCCGTCGATATCGATCGCATTGTCCCGCCTGTTGGCGCCGGTGTCGCCCGCCAATTTGTAAAGCGGTTCCTTGCGCTCGCCGAGATAGGCAGCGAGCGCGCGCAGCCTGTCGGCGCGCGCGTGAAACGAGAGTGACCGCAGCGCCGGCCCGCCGGCCTCGCGCGCATGCCTGACCATCGCCGCGAAATCGAGGCCTGCGCTCGACGCCCGCGCGACGATATGGCCATCCACCGCGCTGGGTAGTTCGACGAGACCGCCCGATGGTTCGACCCAGCGGTCGAGTGCAAGGCTCTGCAAGGTTGTTGTCATCGACTCCTCCCGATTGTTTTGACGGCGTCGAAGCGCGATTTGACGCGCGCGGCAGCCGTTGACACCATGGCGGCTTGGTTTAATAATTAACTGACCGATCGTTCAATTCAAGGGGCTTGTTGGGAACAAGCCCCGTGCCTGGAGGAAGCCCCACGGTGAGCATTGAGCCTGCGCTCTCGCCCGACGATCTCGCACGCGCCTGCGCCGAGGCGATGTGGAAGGACGATGACGCCAGCCAGGGCCTCGGCATGGAAATCCTCGACATCAAGGCCGGCCGGGCAACGCTCGCCATGACGGTCAAGCCACATATGGTCAACGGTCACGGCATCGCCCATGGCGGCTTCATCTTCCTGCTGGCGGATTCGACCTTTGCCTTTGCATGCAACTCGCACAACCAACGCGCCGTGGCGGCGCAATGCAATATTTCCTTCATCAAGCCGGGCAAGCTCGGCGACAGGCTCGTTGCGACGGCAAAGGAAATCTCGCGGACCGGCCGTTCCGGGATTTACGACATTCGCGTTACGGTCGATGGTGTCACGATCGCGGAACTGCGCGGCCATTCCCGCACCGTCGGCGGCGCGTGGATACCGGTTGCCGAAAATAAACACTGACAGGATAAAGGTCGATGGCTTCGACGAACACCCAATCGAAGACCGCAGCAGGATACAAGCCGGTGCTGGACGAAGTCGAGCGCGCGTCGCGCGATGAAATCATCGCATTGCAGACCAGGCGCATGGCGTGGACGCTGGCACACGCCTATGGCAACGTCGCGCATTACAGAAAAGCCTTCGACGCAAAGGGCGTGCATCCCTCCGACTTCAGCCAGCTTTCAGATCTGGCCAAATTTCCGTTCACGGTGAAAACCGACCTGCGCGACAATTATCCGTTCAGCATGTTCGCGGTGCCGCGTGAAAAACTGGTCCGTGTCCACGCCTCGTCAGGCACCACCGGCAAGCCGATCGTGGTCGGATACACCCAAGCCGACATCGATACCTGGTCGGACGTGATGGCGCGCTCGATCCGCGCCGCCGGCGGCCGTACCGGCATGATCATGCACAACGCCTATGGCTATGGGCTGTTCACCGGCGGGCTCGGCGCGCATTACGGCGCCGAACGGCTCGGCTGCACCGTGGTGCCGGTTTCCGGCGGCATGACCGAGCGGCAGGTGCAACTCATCAACGACTTCAAGCCGGATATCATCACGGTGACGCCGAGTTACATGCTGGCGATCCTGGACGAATTCAAGAAGCAGCGCCTTGATCCGCGCAAATCGTCGTTGAAGTTCGGCATTTTCGGCGCCGAACCCTGGACCAATGCGATGCGCGCCGAAATCGAGCAGGCGTTCGACATGGACGCCACCGACATCTACGGCCTGTCAGAGGTGATCGGCCCCGGCGTCGCGCAGGAATGCGTGGAAACCAAGGACGGGCTGCACATCTGGGAGGATCATTTCTATCCCGAGGTGGTCGATCCCGAAACCGGCGCGGTGCTGCCCGATGGCGAAAAGGGCGAGCTGGTTTTCACCTCGCTGACCAAGCAGGCGTTTCCGATCATCCGCTACCGAACCCGCGACCTGACGTGCCTCTTGCCAGGCACCGCGCGGCCCGGCATGCGGCGCATGGAGAAGGTCACCGGCCGTTCCGACGACATGATCATCCTGCGCGGCGTCAACGTATTCCCGACCCAGATCGAGGAAGCCCTGCTCGCCACCGACTGGTGCGGCGGACATTTCATCATCGAACTCACGCGTGAAGGCCGCATGGACGAGATGGTCGTGCTCGCCGAAGCCCGGCCGGAAAGCTGGGACGGCAGCGGCCTCACCGCTCAGGCCGAAAAGGTCTCGACCTTCATCAAGAACACCGTCGGCATCAGCACGCAAATAAAAGTCGTCGCGCCGGAAACGCTGGAACGTTCGCTTGGCAAGGCCAAGCGCGTGTTCGACAAGCGGCCGAAGGGATAGATTTGACAAACATCAGCCGGGAGCAAGGAAATGACTGAAGACATTTCACGCCGTGACGTTCCTGACATCGTCGGTTGCCGCCGCCGTCAGCACGGCGCTTCCTGCCCTCGCGCATGTGAGTCCCGCAATGGCCCAGTCGATTCCGTCGTCGGCCGCCGAAATCGTCGCCGCCATCCGCAGCAAGAAGATAACCGCAACCGCTGTCACAAAGGCCGCGATCGAACGCGCCGAGCAGTTAAAGGACCTGAACGCCTTCATTTTCTTTAACAAGGACGGCGCCCTGGCAACGGCAGCCGAGATCGATGAGGGAAGAAGCGGTCCGCTCGCGGGCCTGCCGATCGTCATCAAAGACAACATCAATACCGCGGACATGCCGACATCCGGCGGCACGCCGGCGCTGCATAACGCGCAGCCCGGGAGCAATGCGCCGTCGTTCCAGGCCTTGTTCAGGGCCGGCGCCGTCATCATCGGCAAGACCAATCTGCACGAACTGGCCTTCGGCATCACCAGCACCAACCTGTCGCCGTTCGCCGGTCCGGTGAAAAATCCCTATGACAGGAGCCGGATTCCCGGCGGCTCATCAGGCGGGACGGCCGCGGCGATCGCCGCCGGCATCGTCACCTGCGGGCTCGGGACCGATACCGGCGGTTCAACCCGCATTCCCGCGGCATTGACCGGCACCGTGGGGTTGCGGCCCTCGGTCGGCAACGGCGGCGTGCAACGGCGCTATAATGACGCCAACAAGGTGGTCCCGATCAGCCACACTCGCGATACCGTGGGCCCGATGGGCCGCACCGTCGCCGATGTGGCATTGCTGGATTCGGTAATTACGGGATCGCCGATGGCGACGGCGGAGCCGCTGCGCGGCAAGCGTTTCGGCGTTACAGCAGGTTTCTGGGTAGGCCTCGACCGCGACGTTGAGAATGTGATGAAGGCCGCGCGTGAGAGACTGGAAGGCGCCGGCGCGGTTTTTGTCGAAGCCGACATCGCCGGATTGTTCGACCAAAACGCAAAGGTCTCCTTCCCCGTCGCGCTGCACGAGCCGATTGCCGATATTCCCGCCTATATCAAGGCATCTGAAATCCAGGACGTCACGCTTGCCGACATTGCCGCCAAAATCGCCAGTCCCGACGTCAAGGGCGCGTTCGGCGCCATCATCGCGGACGCTTTGGGCGCCGCCTACCAGGATGCGATCACCGTGCACCGCCCGGCATTGCAGAAGATGTACGAAAACTATTTCCGCGACAACAATCTCGATGCCATCCTGTTTCCGACCACGATCGCGCCGGCGCCGCCGATCGACCTCGTCAAGGGATCGGGAGAAATGTCGATCAATGGCGGCGCGCCAGTGCCGACATTCGACACCATGATTCGCAACACCGACCCCGGCAGCAACGCCGGCATTCCCGGCCTGTCGCTGTTCGCCGGCATGACGCCGGGTGGATTGCCGGTCGGACTTGAAATCGACGGTCCGGTCGGCAGCGACACAAAACTGCTCGGGCTCGGGCTTTCGATCGAGGCGATCCTGGGCTCGGCGCCGCCGCCGAAGCTTTAGGGTTTGTCGCGTGCCCCGGACGCAGCGCGGCGCGCCGTTTCTTCACCATAAGCGCGTTCACGCGCGTCTTCGACGCGCTATGGTGGTGCGCTGCAGGGCCGGGGCCGTAACGACCGCCGGCGCTTGGCACGTCCCTGCTCTGCGGTGCACCGCTGAAGAAGCGCTGCACCGCGTCCGGGACACGAGACCGTAGCCCGCGTGTGACGCAGACTAGATGTGATCGTAATCGACCACGACCTTGTCCGACACCGGTCGCGCCTGGCAGGTGAGGATGAAGCCGGCGTTGAGTTCCCATGGCTCCAGCGAGTAATTCACCTCCATGCGCGCGTCGCCTTCGACCAGCTTGGCGCGGCAGGTCGAGCACATGCCGCCCTTGCAGGCGAACGGCAGGTCCATGCCGGCGCGCAACGCCGCGTCGAGTATGGATTCGTCGGCGGCCACCGGCACATCGCGGCGCTTGCCGTCGATGATCAGCGACGCCATTGCTTTCGGCGGCGCCGTCACCGGCGCCACCGCTTTCGGCCGCGGCTTGCCGCCGAGCCCGGACACGAAACGCTCGACATGAATCCGGTCGGCGGCAATGCCGATGTCGTGGCAGGTCGCCTCGATATTCTCGCTCATGCCGGTCGGACCGCAGATGAAGACGTGATCGATTGATGACGCCGGCACCAGCGAGCGCAGCAGCACCCGCACCTTGTCGCCGTCGAGACGGCCGTGCAGGATCGGAATATCCTGCTCTTCGCCGGAGATCACGTGGAATACCGACAGCCGCTGCATGAAGCGGTCTTTCAGTTCTTCCAGCGCCTCGCGAAACAGCATGCCGCCGGTCGAGCGGTTGCCGTAGAACAGGAAAAAGCGGCTGTGGGGTTCGCGCGCGAGCACGCCCTTGACGATGGACAGAAGCGGCGTGATGCCGGACCCGGCGGCGAAACCGACATAGATCCGCGCTTGCTCCGGTGCATGCACGATCCCAAAACGGCCGGTCGGCGTCATCACGTCGAGCTCGTCGCCGGCTTTCAGTTCATCCGCGGCCCAGCTCGAGAACGCGCCGCCATCGACCTTCTTGACCGCGATGCGCAATTCGCCGTCGTCAGGTCCCGAGCAGATCGAATAGGAACGGCGCACTTCCTCGCCGTCCATGGTGGTGCGGAGCGTCAGATACTGGCCCGGCGCAAAACTGTAGTCGCCCGCCAACTCTCTCGGAATCGCAAACGCCAGCGACACCGCGTCGGCGGCCTCGCGGCGCAGATCGGCGATGGCGAGCTTGTGAAATCTTGGAACGGACATCAACGTGTTCTCTTTACCGCGACTGCTGACGTTGTCATTGCGAGGATCAAAGCGACGAAGCAATCCAGTCTGTCTCAGCGATGTGGATTGCTTCGCTTCGCTCGCAATGACGCTAGTGACACTTGAAATAATCGAACGGCTCGCGGCAGTTTTTGCAACGCCACAGCGCCTTGCATGAGGTCGAGCCGAATTCGGAGAGCACCTCGGTATCGTTGGAACCGCACTGCGGACACGTCACCTGCTGTTCGCCGAACAGCGCGCGGCGCCCGCTTCCGGCCTGCGGCGGCGCGATGCCGTACTCTTTCAGCTTGCGGCGGCCATCGTCGCTCATCCAGTCCGTAGTCCAGGCCGGCGACAGCACGGTACGGACATTTGGATTTTGAATGCCCTCGCGCTCCAGCGCCAACTCGATTTCCAAGGTGATCACGTTCATCGCCGGGCAACCGGAATAGGTCGGGGTGATCGCGACCTCGACGCAGCCGTCGTTCACCGCAACCTCACGCAGCACGCCGAGATCGGCGATGGTAAGCACGGGAATCTCGGGATCGACCACCCGCGCCACGGCGTTCCATGCGCGCTGCCGCAGATCGGCATCGTTATGGACCGCCGTCACCACGTGGCACCCGGAAAGGTCCGCTGCATCGACTGCAGCTCGCTGAGCAGATGACCGAGATGCTCGCTGTGCCGGCCGTTGCGGCCGCCCTGCTGCATCCAGGTGCTTTTCGGCAGCGTCAGCGTCGCCTCGCACAGCACGCCCGAGATGGTGTCCAGCCATTGCGGATGCAGCGCCGCGGAATCGACAGCGATGCCAGCATCGATCAGGCCACGCTCGCTGTCGTCGGCCTCGAACATCTCGCCGGTGAACGACCAGAGATCGTCGACCGCGGTCTGCGCGCGGCGATGGCTTTCGTCGGTGCCGTCGCCGAGCCGGATTATCCATTCCGAGCAATGCCGGACATGATAGGCGCTTTCCTTCTCGGATTTCGCCGCGATCGCCGCCAGCGTCGCATCCGATGATTTCATCATCGCGCGCCAATAGAGGTCCGCGAAAACGGCATAGAAAAACTGCCGCACCATGGTGCGGGCGAAATCGCCGTTCGGCTGCTCCAGCAGCAGCAGATTGCGGTATTGCCTGACGTCGCGCAGATAAGCGAACTTGTCCTCGTCATTGCCGCTGGCTTCGGCCTTTGCCGCGTACGAGTAGAGCTCGCGCGCCTGCCCGAGCAGGTCGAGGCCCATATTGGCCAGCGCCATGTCTTCTTCCATCATCGGCGCGTGACCGCACCATTCCGACAGCCGATGTCCCGCTATCAGCGCATCGTCGGCGCGGCGCAGCGCGTACAGCACCAGCGGCGTTTCCGCGACTTTGATCGATACGACGGCCATTCGTCCAGTTCCTGTATTTTTTGTCATCGCGAGGAGCGAAGCGACGAAGCAATCCAGTTCGTGGCTTCTGGATTGCTTCGCTTCGCTCGCAAATGACGGCACCGCTCACATATGCCCGACTTCGTCCGGCACATCGTAAAACGCCGGATGCCGGTAGATCTTGGATTCCGCGGGCTCGAACATCATGCCCTTCTCGGACGGATCGGACGCGGTGATCGCGCTTGAGGGCACCACCCAGATCGACAGCCCCTCGCCGCGCCGCGTGTAGATGTCGCGCGCGGCCTGCAGCGCCAGCGTGGCGTCGGTGGCGTGCAGCGAACCGACATGCTTGTGCGCAAGCCCGTTGCGGCTGCGAATGAAGACTTCCCACAGCGGAATGTTTTGCGCGGCCATCATGATCTCCCTCATTCAAATTCGTCGTTGCGAGGAGCGAAGCGACGAAGCAATCCAGTCTTGTCCGGCTTCTGGATTGCTTCGCTGCGCTCGCAATGACGGAGCTAATTTCTAGGCCGCGGCCTTGCGGCCTTGCGCTTCTCTGCATAAGCCAGCGCGGCCTCGCGCACCCATGCGCCTTCGTCATGCGCCTTGCGCCGCGCCGCCAGCCGGTCGCGGTTGCACGGACCGTTGCCGGCCAGCACCTGGTTGAACTCGTCCCAGTCGATCGCGCTGTATTGCCAATGCCCGGCCTCGTTCTGCTTCATGCCGGGATCGGGAATCGTCAGGCCGAGATATTGCGCCTGCGGCACGGTGGCATCGACGAACTTTTGGCGCAGCTCGTCATTGGAGAAGCGCTTGATCTTCCATCTGGTCGAGGTGTCGCTGTGCTGGCTCGCCTGGTCGGGCGGGCCGAACATCATCAGCACCGGCCACCACCAGCGATCGAGCGCATTCTGCGCCATCGCCTTCTGCTCCTCCGAGCCGCGCGACAGCGTCAGCATGATCTCGAAACCCTGGCGCTGGTGGAAGGATTCTTCCTTGCAGACGCGGATCATCGCGCGCGCATAGGGCCCGTAGGAGCAGCGGCACAGCGGAATCTGGTTCATGATGGCGGCGCCATCGACCAGCCAGCCGATCGCGCCGATATCCGCCCAGGTCAGCGTCGGATAATTGAAAATCGACGAATACCGGGATTTGCCGGCCAGCATCAGGTCGACCAGCCCTTCGCGCGAGCTGCCGAGCGTTTCGGCGGCGGCATAGAGATAAAGCCCGTGGCCGCATTCGTCCTGCACTTTGGCGAGAAGCGCCACCTTGCGGCGCAGCGTCGGCGCGCGGGTGATCCAGTTGCCTTCCGGCAGCATGCCGACGATTTCGGAATGGGCATGCTGGGAAATCTGCCGCGTCAGCGTCTTGCGATAGGCCGCCGGCATCCAGTCGTTCGGTTCGATACGGTCGTCGGCATCGATGCGCGTCTGAAACTGCGCGGCGCGGCCGGCGTCCTCGACACTGCGGTCTTCGGCTTCCGACGTATTGAGCGCTTGCGTGTACATGGCCGATCTCCACGGAGGCGGGATTCAATATATATCAAAATATGGGAAGCTCAAGTCGTTTTTGTAACATATTAAATCAATCCCCGAACCTGCGTTCCAGTTCCCTGCCGGCGGCGGGCAAGGGCCCGGTTTCGTTCGAGCCATTGTGGTCAAGCCATTGTTCCGACGCAGGAAGTAGGCCCCGATAAATCTCCTGGCAGAGCCGGCGCGCCGCCCTTCCCGGCCAGCCGCCTGGCAATAGTGCCGACGGCAACAGCGGATCGCGCAACACGACCCGCCGATAGTGGTGGATAAGTAAAATCCGCGCGGTAAAGGCGTCGGTGTCCGACAGGCGCTCGCGCCGGTCGATCCAGCCGCGCAGCGGCTCGAAGGTTTTCATGAATTTTAGATAGGCCTCGGCGGTGCGATCGAGCGGCCAGCTTTCGCTCAGTAACCGCCGCCCGCTGTCGTCCTCCGCCGACACTTCCAGCCGGATTGCATGCGCGGCCTCTTCCGGAACGGGAACGCCCGATGGCGCGACCCAGACACCCGGCAGCGGACTGCCGAAGCCCGCGTTTTTCAGCGCCTCGCGCGAGGCGTCGCGGTCCTCGCTGCTGCCGATCAGCAAGAGTTCGAAGCGTCCGGTCCAGTCCGACACCTGCGGGTCGTAGATATGCCTGGTCGCGGTATCGAAGGTCTGCCGCCCCTTGCCTGCCAGCCGATAGAAACTGTTACGGCCGACCTTGTTGCGTTCGAGCCAGCCGTCGGCGGCAAGCCGCGACATCGCGGTGCGCACCACGCCGGCGTCGATATCGAGCGTCTGGAAAAACGCCAGCAAGGTGCCGAGCCAGACCGAGCCGCCGCGCGGCACGATGGCGTCGCCGAACAGCGTGATGACGATCGAGCCGGTGCGCGACGGTTCGCGCTTGAGCTGGTCGATGATGCGGGCAAGCGGATGCAGCATAGCTAGGGCATACGTGGTTTTCGGCGCCAAGCCAAAGCCAGGATAATAATTGACCAGTTGGACGGTCAATGCGAGGGTAGCGCATGGCGCGCACGCGGGCGAACGATTACGACAAGAAGCGGCAGGGCATTCTCAGCCGCTCCGCGAACTTGTTTGCCGAGCATGGCTACACCGGCACGTCAATCACCATGATCGCGGAGGCCTGCGGCGTCTCCAAGGCGCTGATGTACCACTACTACAGCTCCAAGGACGCGGTGCTGTTCGATCTGCTGCAGGATCATCTGCAAAATCTGGTCGCGGTGGTCGAGGCCGCGGCGCGATCGGCCGGTAAGCCCGAGGAAAAGCTGTTTGCGATTTCCGCGGCGCTGCTGGAAGCCTATCGCGGCGCCGACGCCGAACATCAGGTGCAGATTTCCAGCCTGAAGCTGCTGCCACAGGCAGAGCAGGAAATCCTGAAGGAGATGGAGCGGAAGCTGGTCGCCATCGTGTCCGAGGCGATTGCCGCGGCGATCCCTCACGCCGCCAAGAAGCGGCAACTATTGAAGCCGCTGACCATGTCGCTGTTCGGCATGCTGAACTGGCACTATCTGTGGTTTCGCGACGGCAAGGGTATTACGCGGGAGAAATACGCGCGGATGGTGACCGGATTGATTCTCGCAGGCGCCGAGGACGCGATGGCGGCGACGGAAGAACCGGTTGCGCCGTTGAAGGCCGAACGGCCGACGGCGAAAAAGAAAATGCACGCGACTTAACGGTTACGCGTCATGCCCGGACTTGATCCGGGCATCTTCTTCGCAAGACTCTTTGTGCAACCGCAGCAAATGCAGCGTTTGGCCATGAGCGGAAGTAGAATAGACGGCCGCCATTCAAAAGCCCGGTTGTTTCCCGACGTTGACCCAAGCTAAGTCGTATTGTCGCATGTTGGTCCCGCACGCAGAAGGAGAGCCCGTCATGTCGAGACTAGCAATCGCATTTGTGTCGGCACTGGCCGCGACCACTGCCAATGCGCAAGGCACCAAGTCTGAACAATCGCAAACGCCGGCCGTTGCCAGCGCAAATGGAACGCGGCCGTTCCTGTTTGATGGGCGAATGAAAGGCGATGGCGACCGGCAGCGAGCGCTCATCGACGATCGTCGTTCCAACAGTGGCGCCATCGTCATGCCACCGAAAGCAAGCAAGCCCGCGTCCGAACAGTGAGTTTCCACCAACCCGTTTACTAACGTCGGCTCCGCAACGCGCTACGACAGGCTCGCCGCAAACCACCTTGCCTTCGTTCAACTCGCGTCAATCAGGCTGTGGCTGCACCTTGAGTCCGCGTCCTGGTCAAACGTCGCGGTATCCGGTTTACCGGTTCGGATCGGGATAGACAAAACCGCGCCAGCCGCTGCGGTCGAACGGCTGCCACGCGCCTTCGGGCTGCGCCAGGCGATCGGCCACCGCGTAGACCACGGCGGGATGATGTCCCATGCCGCAATGGCTGCTTTCGACCTCGATGCTTTCCGACGTCGCGGAAGTCTTTTCCATGCAGCCCTGCCACGCGCAGATGCCGTCGGTGCGGCTGTAGATCGCAGTGGTCGGCACCGGCGGCGTCTGCGCCAGCGATCCGCCGAAGCGGCGGTCCTCGTCGTCGGCGCGGCGGCCGCTCGCCATCTCATAGACGCGCCAGGCGTTGGTCGCCTTCGGGCTGCCCGCGAACGGACTGCCCAGCGTAATCACCGAACGCACATGGTCCGGCATCAGTTTCGCGAGCTGGCGCGCATAGAGGCCGCCGAGGCTCCATCCGATCAGGCTGATCTTGCGGCCGTGGGTGTCGCTGAGTTCCTGCACCAGATCCTGCATCGCGTGCTGCACGCCGTCGCGCAGGCCGAGATTGCGGCCCTGCCGCCAGCCGCTCACGGCATAGCCGCGGCCTTTCAGGAAACTGCGCAGCGGGCGGGTCGAGGTATCCGACGCGACGAGGCCGGGCAACACCAGCACCGGATGTCCGTCGCCCCTTGGCGCCAGGCTGAGCAGCGGCAAGGCGCCGAGAAACGCGCCGAACTCATGAAGTGCGCGGCCTTCCAGAAGCATCAGGGTTCGGGACGGCGGGCGCAGGGTCTGGGCAGTAGCGGACATCGTATTTCCTTTCTGGTCGGCCCCTTGATTTGCGGCAGCCGGCTGATCGATCTGGTTAATACGCAAGCCTCGTGGAATCGTTCCGCAACGCAACAATTTCTCTCAATCGAGCTAGGACTCGATTCGACCATTTCAAGCGCGCCGCCACCGACGCGACAATAGGTCTCCGCGCTTAATATTCCTGCCGTGATGTATTAGTCACAGCCATCGCAGCACGGCTTCGACGGTGTAAAGCGCGAGGCCGGCAAGGCCGCCGATCAACGAGCCGTTGAAGCGGATATATTGCAGGTCCTTGCCGATGTTGATTTCGATCAGCGAAATCAGCTGTCCCATGTCCCACGCCTTGACCTGGTCGGAGATGAAGCTGGAGACGCCGCTCTTCTGGTCGGCGATGAAACTTCGCAAGACCGCGACGACGCCCTGATTGATCTCGGCGCGCATTTCCGGATCGCTTGCGAGCGCAGCGCCCGCTTCCACAAAAACGTTGGCGAGGTGGTGCTGCAGCACATGGGTTTCGCCGGCAGCGCTTCGCTCGATGAAGGATTGCATGTTCGACCAGATGTTTTTCGTGAGATCGCCGAGTTCGGGCCGCGCCAGCAGATCGCGTTTCAGGCCGTCGATGCGATCGGCATAGGCCGGGTCGCCGGACAACCGGTCGACGAATGTCAGCATCATGCGGTCGAACTCGCCGCGGAACGGATGGTGCGGATCGTTGCGGACGTTGTCGAAGAACGCGGTCGCGGACGCCACGATCTTCTTCACCAGGAACGCGTCGGCGCGATAGAGTTTCAGCAGCGTCGGCAGTTCATCGCGAACTTTGGCGCGGATCGCGGTCATCGTATCCGGCTGCGTCAGCGCGCCATGAACCCCGCGCAGGAGATCGTCGAGCAGCGCCTGATGGCGGCCTTCCCCGATGAAGGCGCGCAACGTGCCGGCGGCGAGCGGCGCCAGATTGATCGACTGCAGCTGGGTCATGACGCGGCGGGTGATGAAGGTCTTCAAACCCGACGTCTCGGAAGCCGAGATCGCCTCAGGCAACAGCCGCAGCAGGAATCGCGCGAGATCTTCGCTGCGCTTGCGGTCGCTCAGCCAGTCCGCGACGAAGGAGGCGAAATCGACCTGGCGCAGCTTGGCGTCGACCGGGGCCGCTTCCAGAAAATGCACCTCGATGAACTCGCCGAGCTTGTCGGCGATGCGGTGCTGGTTGCTCTGGATGATCGCGGTATGCGGGATCGGCAATCCCAAAGGCCTGCGGAACAGCGCTACCACCGCGTACCAGTCGGCGAGACCGCCGATGGTCGCGGCCTCCGCGAAGGCCGCGATGAAACCGAACGCGGGATGCACATGCAGCAGCGCCTTGGCGGCGATGAACAGCGCCAGCGTGCCCGCCAGCACCAGCGTCGCCAGCGCCTTGACGCGCCGCAACTCGGCCGCGCGCGCGGCGTCGGCGGGAGAAGCGAAGGAGGATGTGGCGACGGCGGTCATGGAGACCTTCGAGTGAAATGCTTTGCTTGATGTATGTTGGACGCGCACAACATGCACGTGTCCCGGACGCGGTGCAGCGTTCTTGACGCTGCTCCGCAGAGCCGGGACCGTTACGAATGCCGGAGTTTGTTACGGCCCAGGCTCTGCTGCGCATCACTTCGTGTTGCGCAGCGTCCGGGGCACGCGAACCGTGTTTGACAAAAAGAAGGCCCGCCTAAGCGGGCCTTCGACATCCATCCAACCCAACGCGATGGATCAAGCGGTCTTGCTGTAGACCTTGGAGAAGTTGTCCTGCGCGGTCTTCGCACCGTCGGCGACGAGCTTGCCGAAATATTCGGTGGCCGACTTTGCCCGCGAGACGAACTGTTCGCCGCGCGCACGGACCATATCGGACTGGATTTGGACCGCTTCATTGAGCGACTTGGCGGACGCCAGCTTGTCGATGCCGGCGAAGAACGCCTCGGCGTCCTGATACAGCGCCTGCGAAATATTGCGGCTGATCTTGGCGGCCTCGCTCACCGAACCAGCAACGGCGGTCTCGATGGCATCGGTCACCTTCTCGGAGCCGGCGTGAATGTCGGCGGCGCGCACCTTGGCGGTTTCGGCCTGCTTCTTCACGAACTCACGGGCAGCCTCGGGAACTTCCATGTTCTGGATGTTCTTGAATGCGTCGGTGACGGGCGCGAAGGCTTGCTTGACGCTGTCGTAGGCGGAATTGGTTTCGGTGGTCATGGTTTCTCTCCATCCTCAGGTTTGAGCTATGGGCTCACCCCGTCCGGATTGGCCCGGGGCGAGTTCTGTATGCCATATTAACTTGTGCATTGCAACATGGTTGCTGCGTTGCGATATCACGAGTTCGTGATCTACAGAGATCCTAGGCGGCCGGCCGCCGGGAACCGGGCTCGGCCAGTGCCCGGTCGACCGCAGCGAGGGCATGGAGGGTGGTGGTATCGAACAGGGGAACGGTGCCGTCGGCTTCCGAAACCAGCAGCATGATCTCCGTGCAGCCCAAAATAATGGCCTGTGCGCCCCGCGCAACCAGCCGGGCCATGATCTCGCGATAGGCCATCCGCGATTCGGGCCGGACCTCGCCCGCCACCAACTCCCTGTAGATGATGTCATGGACAACGCGCCGGTCGTCAGTCTCCGGCACCAGCACGTCGAGCCCGAATACCTTCTGCAGCCGCCCTTTGTAGAAATCCTGCTCCATCGTGAACGCGGTGCCGAGCAGGCCGACCTTCTGAAATCCCGCGGCCTGAATTTTCTCCGCGGTGGGATCGGCGATGTGGAGCAGCGGGATGTCGATGGCCGCTGCGACATCGTCCGCCATCCGGTGCATGGTGTTGGTGCAGAGCAAGACGAAGTCCGCGCCGCCCCGTTCCAGCCGGACCGCGGCATCGGTCATTCGCCGCGTCAATTCATCCCAATCGCCCTGATGCTGGAGATGCTCGATCTCGCCGAAATCGACCGACCACATCAGGCTGCGCGCGGAATGAACGCCGCCGAGCCGGTGGCGAACCTCGCGGTTGATGATCCGGTAATATTCGGCCGAGCTTTCCCAGCTCATGCCGCCGATCAGGCCGATCACGGCTTGCTGGGGCATGTTCGGCCCTCGCGGTCTAGCTAGTGCTGAACCGCGCCGGGCAGCCCGTAGGCTTCCATCTGCGCCCGCACCTGCGCCACATTATGCCCGAGCACGACAATGTCGTGCTTGCGGCCGGCGACGTCGCGGACGTGGTCGTGCAGCAGCGCTTCGGCCTTGAAGCCAAGGCTCTCGAACAGCGCGATCGCGCCCTGCTGATCCACCGTCATCTGTACCGACAGCTTTTCGAGCCCGGCGCCCAGCGCCAGGGCAAAGGTCTCCTGCGACAGCGCGCGGCCGACGCCCTGACCGCGGACGTCGGATGAAACCACCATGCGGAGTTCGCCGACATGCGGCGACCAGGAATGCGGATCGCGCACCAGCGTGCCGCAGCCGACCACCTTGCCCGCCTTCACCGCCAAGAGGCTGGTGATCGCGCCACGCTCGATCTCCTTGACCCAGGCCGAGAGCACCTTTGGCTCGCTGATATTGCGCGGCAGGAATAGCAGGTCGTGCACGGGAAGCTTCTGTGCGAACTCGAGCACGGCGGCTTCGTCCGAAGGCGCCATCAACCGGAATTCGATATCGCCCGCCTCGGTCTTGACGTGGCGCGGATAGGAACGTGTCTCACTGCTCATGTCGATCTCTCACCTAGCCAGTAATCCAGTTTCGGCCACAGCCGCTTGATGGCGTTGGCGCCGGCGACAAGGCTGACGTGACCGCCTTTCAGCATCACCTCTTCCTTGTCGGTCGAGGCGACCTTCGGGATCAGATGCTTGGCGGCGTCATAGGGCACGATGTGATCGTGCTCGGCGACCGCGTGCAGGATCGGCACCTTGATCCTGGAGATATCCGCCGGCCTGCCGCCGACCGACATGGTGCCCTCGAACAGCTTGTTGTCCCACATCAGGTCCTTGGTGATGGTGCGGAAATACTCGCCCGCCAGCGGCAGCGTATCGTTGGCCCAGCGGTCGAACATCCGGTAGGATTTGACGAACTCGTCGTTCCAGATGTTCTCCCATAGCTGCACCTGGCCCATCACCTTCGCCGACGGCCTGAGCATGTCGAAGGACGCAAGAATCATCTCCGGCGGAACGTTGCCGACGCTGTCGACCAGCTTGTCGACGTCGAAATAACGCCGGTCGGAGAAATTCTGGAACAGCTTCATCTCGCGGAAATCGATCGGCGTGGTGAAGCAGACCAGGTTCTTCATCGGCCCGTCGTTGAAGATCGAGCCGTACAGCAGCGACAGCACCCCGCCGAAGCAGTAGCCGATCACGGTGACGTCGGTCTCGCCGGAATCCTGCTGCACCCGGCGGACGCAATCCGGGACGAAGTCGAGGACGTAGTCCTCCATCCTCAGGCTTTTTTCCTCCGGCTTCGGCGCGGTCCAGTCCAGCATGTAGACGTCGTAGCCGCGCTTCAACAGAAACTCGATAAAGCTCTGGCCCGGCACCATGTCGAGGATGTAGCCGCGGTTGGTGGTCGCCATCACGATCAGGATCGGGATGCGGTAGATCTCGTCCGCCATCGGCCGGTAGTGATAGAGATTCATGGTGCCGCGGACGTGCAGGATATCCTTCGGCGTCGATCCCAGCGCCGGGCCGGAGGACGCGATATATTCCACGCCCTTGATGCTGCGCTGGATCGCGCGCTGCACCTCGGACTGGATCCGGTCCGGTATCGACGCCAGATCGAGGCCCGGCGGGGCGTTCATTTCTGCTCTCCGGCGGCGGATGGCGGACGCTTGGTGCGCGGCGGTTTCGGCGCGCCATAACCGCCGTCCGGCGCGCCGGAATTGTTATGGACCTGATGCAGGATTGCTCTGATCTCGTTCAACTGCCCTTCGATGGATTGCAGCCGCTCGCCCATGCTGACCATCTGCGCCCGGCTCGGCAGATTCATGCTGACGAGATATTTCTCCATGAGTTCGCCGAGCTGCTTCTGCGCGCCCGCGCCGACGCTGCCGACCTGGTTCATCACCTTCGAGAATTCCGGCAACGTCATCGCCTGACTGGCGAAGGAGTTGAATCCCTTCTCCATCTCGCCGAGCATGTTCTGCCACAGCGCGACGGGGTCGTTGCTTTTGTCCGCCATTTGGCGCCCTCCGGAAATGATGACGAGTTACTTAATCCTGCGCATGTTCTGGCCGCAAAACCGGTACCCACTTTTGCGGAATGCGCGCCCGCCCCGTTCTTTCGGTCATACCACACTGTTGCGGCGGATCGGTCAACATTGCAGGTCGATTTGACCGCGCTCATGCCTCGCGCGGAGCGGCAAACCGTGCCATAGGTTCCTCATCGCAATACCGCTGGAAGGACCCGCTCACGTGAACCCGCTTCCGAATCTGAAACCGCTCCCGCATCAGCCGCCGCGGATGGCCAGGGCCAATGGCATCGACCTCTGCTACGAAATTTTCGGCGCTGACGATGCCGAACCGATGCTGCTGATCATGGGGCTTGGCGCTCAGATGATCCTGTGGGACGACGAGTTCTGCAAGGAATTGGCGGCACGCGGATTCCGCGTCATCCGTTTCGACAATCGCGATATCGGCCAGTCCAGCAAGATGACCGGCGGCAAGCCGCTGAGGCCGCTCGAACTGCTGAAGCTGCGTTTCCTGAAAATTCCGGTCGATGCGCCCTACCGGTTGCGCGACATGGCCGACGACACGGTCGGCCTGATGGATGCGCTCGGCATCAAGTCGGCGCATCTGGTCGGCGCCTCGATGGGCGGCATGATCGCCCAGGAAATCGCGATCTGTTATCCGCAGCGGGTGCGCTCGCTGACCTCGATCATGTCGACCACGGGCAATCCGAAAGTG
The DNA here is from genome assembly GCA_963784755.1 of uncultured Alphaproteobacteria bacterium. GTDB lineage: Bacteria > Pseudomonadota > Alphaproteobacteria > Rhizobiales > Xanthobacteraceae > Bradyrhizobium. Next base: position 656,149 of record CAWASS010000001.1, read on the forward strand.
CCGCCGCCGACCCGCGAGGCCTCGGCGATGCTGATGGCGCCGCCGCCGAAGACGAAAGAGGAGTTTTTCGTACGCTTCGCCCAGACCTGGAAAGTGCTGCGCGTAGGCCACTTCCCGCTCGACGAGGCCAAGGACCGCGAACGCGCGATGCGCGTTTTCGAACGCGGGCTCAATCCGGCCGGCGTCGGACGGCAGTTGCGTGCGATCCTTGCCTCGGGCAACCGCAAGGACCGATTGCATTCGGTGAAGGCGCCGACCCTGGTGATTCACGGCACCGTCGATCCCTTGGTGCGTCCCGAAGGCGGCAAGGATACCGCGGCCTCGATCCCCGGCGCCAGGCTGATGATGGTCGACGGCATGGGCCACGCCATTCCGATTCCGATGTGGCCGCAGATCATCGACGCGATCGACAAGCATGCGCATGGCGCGGCGCAGCAGTAATTTTGATGCTCGTGCCCCGGACGCAGCGCAGCGCCATAAGCGCGTTTACGCGCGTCTTCGACGCGCTATGGCTCTTCGCGAAGCGGTGCGCTGCAGAGCCGGGGCCGCACAAAGCGCCGGCGTTTGCTACGGTCCCGGTTCCGCTGAAGAAGCGCTGCACCGCGCCCGGGACAGGAGAGCGGTGCTTCAAATTTCAAACAGCCACACTTCCGCGTTCTCGCGGCGCAAAGCGTCCGAGGTTTGCCAGTGTCCCTCGCGAACCGCGCAAGGGGATGGAGCGGTGGGAGGCGCCAGGATGCTTGCGAGGCACCCTTGAGGCAGGTGGTGAACTCACCTCGCACGGCAAGGCACCGTGCGCGCCCAAGGCTAGGCGCAGCGCCTCCCAGCGCTCCACCAACCACCAGGCGGTCGACCGTTCCGGGGCGCCCCGGTCCAGCCAGCTTTCGCTCTGTCCGTTGAGAGATCGCCTCTAGAAAGCGCCCCCTCACTGAACAGGACACGAGCAGAATAAGCGAGGTCTTGAGGACGGGGATAGGTATACATTCACAAGTTCGTGAACGGCTTTAGAATTCTAAAACTTGATGTCCATGAACGGCGCCCAAAAAACTCCGCCGGCATCCTGAGGTGCTCGCCGCGCAGCGGCGAGCCTCGAAGGATCGGCCACAAGCGAGAGCACCCGCGGCCATCCTTCGAGACGCCGCGCAAGAGCGCGGCTCCTCAGGATGACGGTGAGAAGTGCCGAAAGCGCCAGCTATCCGCCAGCCCACACATCCAGCACGTAGCGGTTCTTCGTGCCCATGTCGTCGATCCAGCGCGAGGCGGCGGCGTTGTCGCCGCCGCTGCGTTCGCGGTGGATCGCCATCAGCGCGGCCTTGACGTCGGGCTCCATCTTGCCGCCGTCGCCGCAGACGTAAACAATCGCGCCCTGCTCGATCAGGCTCCATACCCGGTCCTTTTGGGCTGCGACCAGATGCTGCACATAGGTCTTCGGCCCGTCGCCGCGTGAGAACGCTGTGTGCAGTTCGACGATGCCATCGGCGGCAAAGGCTTTCAGTTCGTCGGCGTAAAGAAAATCCTGCTCGGGATGTCGGCAACCGAAGAACAGCATCGCCGGACCGAGCGACGTCCCCTTGGCCTTGCGCGCGGCGCGCTCCTGCAGGAAGCCGCGGAACGGCGCCAGACCCGTGCCGGGCCCAATCATGATGATCGGCATCCACGGATCGTCGGGCAACCGGAAACCGGCCTTGGTCTCGCGTACCGTGGCATGTACGGTGTCGCCGGCGCGGCGGCCGGCAAGATAGTTCGAGCAGATGCCCTTGTAGACGCCGCGGCCCGAACTCGCGGGCGCCTCGACCACGCCGACGGTGACGCTGCAGCGCGCGGCATCGCCCGATGGCGACGACGAGATCGAATAGTAGCGCGGCGCTAGCAGCGACAGCATTTCCAGATAGGCGTGGAACGGCAATTCGCAGGCCGGGTACTCGTCCAGCAGGTCGTACACCGACCGGCGCTTGGCGAGAATTTCCGAGCGATAACGCTCGGCGGATTCCGCGTCGTCGCCGACATAGGCCAGCAGCTTCGGTTTGGTCACGGGGCAGCGGGTGTGCTCCGACATGATCTGGATCTGCTTGCGGGTCGCGACCTGCTGCAACTCCACGAATTCGGTGAGCAGGCGTCCGACCGAGACGGCATCGCCGACCGGCAATTGCGCGCGGCGGCCTTCGGCGACCTGCAATTTTATTTGATCCGCGGGAAGGAAGCCGAAGCGGCGCGCCACGGCATCGACCAGCACCGGATCGTTGCGCGGCACCACGCTGAGATGATCGCCGACGCGATAGGTGAGGTTGGGCGGAAGCTGCACCTCGATATGCCGGGTCGAACGGTCCGACGCATTGGCGCCGGTCTTGTTCTGCAACTCGGTGTTGACCAGCACCTTCATCGGCGACGCGCCGCCGAGCGCCACCACCGCATTGACGGTGGTCGGCGCCACCGGCTCCACCTGGTACAACGGCTCGTCGTCGGCGCTGCGGGTAAAACTGGTGTCGACGCCGAATTCCTTCACCGCCACCGGGGCGGCCTTGGCGAACCAGCTTTCGAACTGGCCGTCGAGATCGCTGCGGGCGTCGCCCTCGCCGCGCGCATACACGCTTCTGCCGCCATGCGCGGCGAGCTGCTCGTCGATGATGCGCGGGATCGACTGATAGGTCGCCGCCCAGTCGCTGTTGCCGCAGCCGAACACCGCGTAGCGCACTTTCGCAAACGCATCCTTCGGCAGCCCGGTGCCGAGCCATTTGACGAACTGCGTGGCGTTGTCGGGTGCCGCGCCATTGTAGGACGCGCAGAAGATCAGCACGCCGCCCTGCTCCGGCAGCTTGCCGACGAAATCGTCCAGCGGCGCGAGTTTTGTGGCAAATCCATTGACCTCGGCGAGGTCGGCGACGCGGGTGGCGAGTTCTTCCGCGGTGCCGAGATTGGAGCCATAGAGCACCAGCAGCGGCGTGTTGTGGCCAGGACGCGTGCGCGCGCCGCGCACCGGGGTTGCCCTCGTGGTCGCCGCGGCCGCGGTCTGGCCGGCATGGGCGCCGCGCTCCTTGTCGCTGCGCGGACGCACCTTGATCTTGAAGCCATCGGGCTTGATGGTCAGCGTTTCCTTCAGATGCATCTGGTAGCGGTGATGATCGATCAGCCTGAAGCGCTGCAGGATCATGCCGATCGCGAGCGCCGCCTCGTGCATGGCAAAGCCGCGGCCGATGCAGGCGCGTTGGCCGTTGCCGAACGGCTTCCAGGCATTGATCGGCCGTTTGGCCTCGGCCTCGGGGCTGAAATTGTCGGGATTGAAGGCGTCCGGATTGGGTCCCCACACCGACGGATCGCGGTGCAGCGCCAGCACCAGGATGGCGATGAAGGTATCCTTCTTCAGCTTGTATTTGCCGCCGATCACCTCGTCCTGCAGCGGCGCGATGCCGTAGATCGGCGCCGGCGGCCACAGCCGCAGCGCTTCCTTCAAGACCTGCGTGATGTAGGTGAGCTGGGTGACTTGCTGATAGGTCGGCTTTGCGTCGGTGTCCGGCCCGAGCACCCGGTCGACTTCCTCGTAGGCCTTCTCGAGCACCTGCGGATGCTTCAGCAGCGCGTAGATGGCGCATGACAACATGCCGCTGGTGGTCTCGTGGCCGGCGATCAGGAATGTATTGATCTGATAGCGGATGTTGACGTCGTCGAGCTGTTCGCCGCTGACGCGGTCGACGCCGGTCATCATCGCGTTGAGCATGTCCTTCTTGGCGGCCGTCGCATCGGCGTTCTTGCGCCGCTCGGCGATGATTTCGTCGACCATCGAGTTCATGAAGGCGGCATCCGCCGCGAGGTCGCGCTTGCGGTTGCGCATCCACAGGCCTTCCAGCGGAAGCCCGCGCGTCATCATGATGGTCTCGAGCGAGCGCACCAGCGACTCGACGAAGGGATGGTAGTCCTCCCGGTAGAACGAATTGAAGCGGTAGTCGAAGCCGCACAGGCCGATGGTGTCGAGCGTCAGCGCGGTCATGTCGTGGACGACGTCGATCTCGTCGTCGGCATTGGTGCGCTCCCACTTTTTCACGAGCTGTTCGGCGATATCGAGCATGCTGGGATGGTAGGATTGCATGGCGCGGTTGCCGAACGGCTGCAGCAGGATGTTGTGCGCCTTGCTCCAGTTCGGCTCGGTGGTGTAGGCGGTGAACAGCGCGTCGCCCGCAATCAGGCGCACTCGCCGCAGCGAACCGCGCACCGACTTGTCGAACCGCTTCTCGTCGCTGAGTTCATCGACCAGGTCGGCGCCCGAAACCACCACGAACGGCGAACCCATCATGTCGAGCCAGAAGATCGGCCCGTACTCCTTGGCCATCCGCGCCAAATGCTGGGACGGCGCCGACGAATCCACCGACAGCACGTTGCCGACCACCGGCTTGGTCGGCGGATGCGGGATCGGGCTCAGTTTATTGACGGACGCCATGTTCAAAGTCTCTCCTGCAGGTAGTGCGTGCCCCAGACGCAGCGCAGAGCCGGGGCCGTGACGGACGCCGGTGTTTGGTACGGTCCCGGCTCTGCGGAGCGGCATGAAGAATGCCGCACCGCGTCCGGGACACGGTAGTGTTGTTTCATCCAAACCGTTTCTTACGCCATTCGATGATCTTCGCGCTTACCTCGTCCGGCTTTTCCTGCTGCGTCCAATGGCCGCTGTCGCGGACCAGGTACTTTTCCAGATCCGGAATGATCTTCTCCATGCCGTCGGCGGCGGACGGCGGCAGCACCGCGTCGTTCTCGGCCATGATCATCAGCGCCGGCACCCGCACGGTATGATCGAGGCCTTCGGAGTTGCGCCAGTTGCGCGACATGTTGCGGTACCAGTTGATGCCGCCGGTGAAGCCGGTTTTGGTGAAGGTATCCACGAACACCTTCTTCTCTTCCGGAGACAGGATCGGCGTGCGCGGATCGTATTTCACGTCGTAGCCAGCGACCATCTGCGGAAACGCGAGATTGGTCTTGGGCGAGGCACCGACGCCGGCGGTCGGCGGCCCGGCGGGGGCGTCGTCCTTGCGCGGCAGCGGCTTGCGCATGAAGGCGTCGAAGGTCTGCTCAACCCGGCTGCCGAATATCCTGTCGGGCTCGCGCGCGGGATCCTGGAACTGCACGATGTACATGCTGTCGCCGAACCGCTTGCGGAACAGCTCGATCGGATCGGCAGGCGCGCGCGGGCTATGCGGCGTGTTGATGCCGATCACGCCGGCGACGCGATCGATATGGCGCAGCGGCATCTGCCAGACGATGAAACCGCCCCAATCGTGGCCGACAAAGATCGCCTTGTCGATCTTGAGATGATCGAGCAGGCCGATCATGTCGTCGGTCAGGTGCGCGATGTCGTAGTCCTCGACGGCTTCCGGCCGGTCGGTCGAGCCATAGCCGCGCTGGTCCGGCGCGATCACGCGGATGCCGGCCTCGGCCAGCGCCTTGATCTGGTGCCGCCAAGAAAACGCCAGCTCCGGCCAGCCGTGGCACAGGATCACCGGCGGCGTGTCGGTCTTCGGCCCGGCATCGTAATAGCCCATGCGAATGCCGTTGGTTTGCGCAAACTGCAGCGGCGGCATCTCGATCATAACACGCTCCACTCGTCCCTCGTGTCCCGGACGCGGTGCAGCGCTTCTTCAGCGGTGCACCGCAGAGCCGGGACCGTACCGAACACCGGGGCACAGAAATCGTTGTAAGGTATCATCAGCTCGCCACGCTCTGCGCCTCGGATTCCGGCGGCGCATAGGCCGCCTCAAGGGCGGCGAATTCCTCCGGCAGCATGTCGCACAGCACCTGCACATGGGGAATGATGTTGGCGCCGGAGATGAAGCCGAAGTCGAGCTGGTCGCGATAGCTCTGCACCGTGATGTTGAGCGCGAGCCCATGGGTCGAGATCGACACCGGGAAGATGTGCAGCAATTCGGCGCCCGCCGCATACAGCGTCTGCCGCGGGCCCGGCACATTGGACACCGTGATGTTGGCCGCCGGCGGCAGCACGTCGGACAGGCTGGAGCGGCTGTAGAGCAGCGCCAGGATCTGCACCAGGATCGGCGTGCCGAGCATGGAGACGTTCTGCACCTGCGGCATCAGCGCGCGCAGCGGATGCGACATTTCCTTGGACTTGGTGGATTGCGCGATGATCGCCTCCAGCCGCGCCTTGGGGTCTTCGACATTGGTGGCGATCGAGCAGATCATGCCGAACACCTGATTGTTGGCGTCGGTATTGCCCTCCTCGCGCAGCGAGATCGGCACCGCGGCGGTCATCGACTTAGCCGGAAGCGCGCCGCGCTCCAGCAGATAGCGGCGCACCACGCCGCTACTCAGCGCCAGCACCACGTCGTTGAGCTTGCCGCCGGATTGCTTCGCCAGCGCCTTGGCACGGCTCAGCGACACCGAGGTGCCGGCAAAGCTGCGCTCCGACGAGATCGATTTGTTCAGGATCGTCGATGGCGACACCATGCTGGCGATGCTGTCGCGCGATTTCGGGTCGGTCACCTTTCCGATCACATCGGAAATGCTTTTCGCCATGGTCGGAATGCTGCCGACGAATTTCACCGCGTTTTCGATCTGGAACATGGCGTTGTCGAACAGGATCGATCCGATATCGCTTTTGCCGGAGCGCGGCAGGTCGATGGTCTTCGGCGTTGCCGAGCCGTCGAATGGCTGGCGCCAGAGCTGCTGGTAGGAATCGATGAGGTTGGCGGCGATGTCGCGCGGCTCGTTGCCGCCTTTTGCGCGCGGCAGCGGCGCTTCGACCTCGCGCGGCACCGGCGTCACGTCGTAGATCATGTTGGTCAGCGCCGCCCCGGCGCCGCCGTCGATGCAGGCGTGGTGCATCTTGGAATACAGCCCGATCTCGTTGTCCTTCATGCCCTCGAAAACGTAAAACTCCCACAGCGGCCGGGCGCGGTTGAGCAGTTTCGCGTGCATCCAGCCGACGATACGCTCCAGCGTGGCGCGGTCGTAGGGCGCGGGAAGGCTGCCGCGGAAAATGTGGCGGTCGATGTCGAACTGGTCGTCCTCGACCCAGGACGGATGATCGATGTCGAGTGGCGCTTTTTCGAGCCGCGCTTTGAGGATCGGCGCGACGTGCAGCCGCGAGGCGATCATCGCCTTAAAATCCTCGAAGAAGTTGCCCTTGTGATCCTCGGGGATACGGAAGATCGCCATGCTGCCGACATGCATCGGCATCTCCGGCGTTTCCAGATACAGAAACGACGCGTCCATCGAGGACAGTTTCTTGCCTTCAGCCATGGTTTCCTCCCGGCACACGATCACGCGACGCTTGGGCAGCGTTTCCTGTGGTTTAACGTGCCCTTATACAGGCCGTTGGTCAGGATTGTGCATGGTCCGGCGACCCATATGCAATGGCAAAGGGTCCCGACCGGTCAAATTGGTGAAATTCCCCCTCGGCTTGCGCCAAACGGTCCGCTACCGCCCATAAAGCCGCGGCGTTGACGCCGAGGCCGATATGGCTCGCAAGATGCACCTCGATATTCTCGGCGGTATCGGAAGGCCGTAGCAGCGATGTCCGCCAGTTCACGATGCCGTCGGTGCGGCTGTAGATCGAGGTGACCGGCACCGGCAGATCGCCGGCGATCGCCCGGGTCAGATCGGAATTGTCGTCCACGGTTTCGCCCGACAGCGCTTCATAGAGCCGCGTGGCGTTGGTCGCACGCACATCGTTTGCAAATGGCGTTCCCAGCGTAATGACCGAGCGGATCATGTCAGGGACCTGCAACGCCAGATCCCGCGCGTAGATGCCGCCGAGACTCCATCCGACGATTGAGACCTTGCGGCCGGTCGCATCGTGAATATCGGTCAGCAGTTTTTTCAGCGCGTTGCGCCGCGAGGCGATGCCGCCGAGATTGCGGCCCATCTTCCAGGCGTAGGCGTCGTAGCCGAGCCGATTCAGATAGCGCCGCATCGGCGCCATCGACAGGTCGCTGGCGAGAAAGCCGGGCAGCGCCAGCACCGGATGGCCGTCGCCGCGCGGCGCCCGCATCAACAGCGGCGACAGCAGGATGCTGGCGTTGAACTCGAGCAGCCCCCTCGCTTCTGCCAGCATCAGAATGAGGCTCGGTGGACGAAGCCGGCGCTCCTCTCCCGGTTCGCCCTGATCGATCGCCGCCACTATTTCTTGTCCTTATTTCTTGTCCTTGGACCCCGGGCCGCCAAGTCCGGTGCCTAGGCCTGCCATGGTCACGAACATGTCCTGAAAGCGTTCGGCGATCTTCGGATCGAAGGTGAACCAGCTCTGCATCAAGGCTTCCGGAGAAACCTTTTCGATGTTGGCCATCAGCTGCTGCTGCAGCCTGTCCATGACAGCCGTCTGCATCGGCTGCACATCCGGCAGTCCGAAGAACTGCCGCGCTTCCAGCGGCGTGCAATCCACTTCAACATTGATTTTCATGTCTGCTCCTGAAGTCGGATTCGAGATGCCCGTCAGAGCAACACGAAGGGATGGCAGTATCGCCGCGACCGGGCGCGCGGGCAAGCGGCGTCACTGGAAAAGCAGGCCCTAGACGCGAGACGGCCTTCTTAACCTCTCCCCGCCCTTTCGCGGGGAGAGGTTTAGCTGAACCGTTCGACCGCAAACGGCTTTGGATCGACAAACGGCGTCTTGCCGGTCATCAATTCCGCCAATAGGCGGCCGGTCGCCGGACCCAGCGTCAGGCCATGATGCTGGTGGCCGAAATCGAACCACAGCCCTTGGTGGCGGGGCGCTTTTCCGATCATCGGCAGCATGTCGGGCAGGCAGGGCCGCGCGCCCATCCACGGTTTTGCATCTACGGGATCGCCCAGGGGAAACAGCTTTCGCGCCCTCGGCAGGGCGCGTTCGACCTGGACCGGCGTGGGCGGCGCGTCGCGGCGGGCGAACTCCACGCCTGTGGTCAGACGAATGCCGCGATTCATCGGCGCCAGCAGGAAGCCGGAATCGGAATCGAGCACGGGATGATTGAGCACGGCGTTGCCGCGCGGCGCAAGATGCAGGTGATAGCCGCGCTTGACCGCAAGCGGGATCGAATATCCCAACGGGCGGAACACCTGGTCCGACCATGGGCCCAGCGCCACCACGATTTCGCGCGCGACGATGGCGCCGTTGGCGCCGGCGATCCGCCATCCGTTGCCCCGCTGTTCGAGCGTGCGCGCGTCGCCCACCAGAAAGCGTCCGCCCTTGCGCGCAAACAGCGCCGCATAGGCTTTTGCAAGCCCGCCGGGGTCGGGAACGAAGCCCGGCGCCGGCCAATGGATGCCGCCGGCAAAATCTCCGGTCAGCGCGGGCTCGCGTTCGGCGATGTCACGGGAATCAAGCGTCTCGCCCTCGACGCCATATTGCTTCGCGCGGTCCCGGTCGCGCAGCGCACCCGCCAGACTTGCCTCGGATCGAAACAACTTGATCCATCCGGTCTTGCGCAACAGTTGCGGGACGCCCGCCTCCCCGATCAACGCTTCATGCTCGATCAGGCTGCGCCGGATCAAGGGCAGTTCGGCAAGCGCGCTGTGCAACGCGCGTTGCCGCGATGACGCCAGATAATAGCGCACCAGCCACGGCAAAAACGCCGGCAGGTCGGCGACGGCGTAGCGTACCTGGGGCGCGCGATTGAGCGCATATCGGAGGATCTGGCCGAACTCCCGGGGAAACATGTAGGGGAAAACCGACGCGCATTCGATCAGCCCCGCATTGCCGTAGCTCGTCTCTTCGCCGGCGCGCTCGTGGCGGTCGACCAGAACCACATCCCGGCCGCGTTGCTGCAGGTGCAGGGCCGCGGAGACGCCGACCATGCCGGCGCCCAATACAACGATGTCGGCCCTGGACTCCACTTTACTTCTCCGAAAGTCGAATGCGCGCCCGGCGCTGGCTATGCTGAAACTAGGCATTGCGCCATCGCAGTGCAAACCGGCTTGCCCCGAACGAGGGATCCACCCGGAAGCGGGCGAGGAAATGCGCTTGCGCAGCGGCCAAACTCTGGCAACAATGATCGCCGAAGCGCGATCGGGGACGTTGAGCGCCGATAAACTCGCCTGAAAGCTGAACAACACGCCACAGCGGAGAACGTGAACATATGTCGGTACGTCAGACCTTGCTTGCGATAACCACGGTTTCGCTGGCCGCTTTCGCCTTCGCTCCCGCCTCGGCCCAGACCCTGCGCTACGCCAACCAGGGCGACCTCAAATCGCTCGATCCCTATACGCTCAACGAGACCACCACCCACGCCCATCTCGGGCAGGTGTATGAAGGCCTGGTCACGCGAGACAAGGATCTGAAGATCATCCCGGCGCTCGCCGAAAGCTGGGAGACGCCGGAACCGACCCGTTGGCGGTTCCACCTGCGCAAAAACGTCAAATTCCAGAATGGCGATCCCTTCACCGCCGACGACGTGGTTTTCTCGGCCGACCGCGTCCGCGCCCAAGGCTCAAATCTTCAAACCCGCATTGCCATCGACACCAAGGTCGTGAAGGTCGATGACTACACCGTCGATTTCATCCTGACCTCGCCAAATCCCATCCTGAATTCACTGTGGGATACCTGGTACATCATGGACAAGAAGTGGGCCGAGGCGAACAACAGCGTGGCCCCGACGCCGGTCGCCGCAACCTCGCCAAGCTATGCATCGCTCAACGCCAACGGCACCGGCGCCTTCTCGATCGAAAGTCACCAGCCCGGCGTCAAGACCGTGTTCAAGGTCAACCCCAACTGGTGGCGCAAGCCCGAGCATAACCTGAAGGAAATTATCTTCACGCCGATCGGCTCGGATGCGACCCGGGTCGCGGCACTGCTGTCGGGCGAGGTCGACGTCATCGAGCCGGTTCCGATCCAGGATATTTCGCGCGTCGATTCCAGTCCCAATGCCCAGGTGCTGAAGGGCCCCGAGGTGCGAACCATCTTTCTCGGCATGGACCAGGCCCGCGACGAATTGCTGTATTCGAACGTCAAGGGCAAGAACCCGTTCAAGGACGTCCGTGTCCGCGAAGCCTTTTTCAAGGCCGTCGATGTCGAACTGATCAAGACCCGCGTCATGCGCGGCCTTTCGACGCCGTCTGCGCTGATGATCGCGCCGCAATTGTTCAAGCTTTCGGGCGATTTCACGCGGCCGAAATTCGATCCCGACGGCGCCAAGAAATTGCTGACCGAGGCCGGCTATCCCGACGGGTTCGAAGTCACCATGGATTGCCCGAACGACCGCTACGTCAACGACGCCGCGATCTGCCAGGCGGTGGTCGGCATGCTGGCCCGGATCGGCGTCAAGGTAACCTTGCTGGCGCAGCCCAAGGCGCAATACTTCGCCAAGGTGTTGAAGCCGGGCGGCTTCCAGACCTCGTTCTACATGCTGGGCTGGACGCCGGGCACGCTTGACTCCCACAACGTCCTCTATGACATCATGGGCTGCCGCGACGATCCGAAGGTTGCGCGCGGCGAGGCCAATCTCGGCGGGTACTGCAACAAGAAGATGGATGAAATCGCCGACAGGGTGCTGCAGGAGCCGGACACGACCAAGCGCGATCTGCTGATCAAGGAAGCGTTCGAAATCGCCGCCAAGGATTTCGCATATATCCCGCTGCACCAGCAGGCGCTGGCATGGGGCGTATCGAAAAAGGTGAAACTCACACAGCGCGCCGACAATCAGGTCCTGCTCTATTGGGCAACCAAACAGGAGTAAGTGGCTAATCCCGTCATGCCCGGCCTTGTGCCGGGCATCCACGTCTTAATGGTGCCGCAGCAAGAAAGACGTGGATGGCCGGGACGAGCCGGCCCCGACCACCAAGTGAAAGGACCACATGCTCGCTTTCACGCTTCGCCGGGCCATTCAAGCCATAGGCGTCATGATCGCGGTCGGCATCATTTCGTTCTCGATGTTCCGCTTCGCCGGCGATCCGATCAACCAGATCGTCTCGCTGGATACGCCGTTCGCGGAGCGCCAGGCGATCCGCAAATCGCTCGGCCTCGACGATCCCGTGCCGCTGCAGTTTGCGCGGTATTTTGGCAACGCGCTGCAATTCAAGTTCGGCGTGTCCTACCAGTTCCGCCAGCCGGTGGCGAACCTGCTGATGGAGCGGATGCCGGCGACACTGGAGCTTGCGACCTGCGCCACGATTCTCGCGATGGTGTTCGGCATCCTGATGGGCGTCTACTCCGCGCTGAAGCGCGACTCGTTCCTCGCCAAGGTGTTTCAGGCGGTATCGCTGATCGGCATTTCGCTGCCGACATTCCTGATCGGCATTCTCCTGATCTATCTGTTCGCGGTGACGCTGGGCTGGCTGCCCTCGTTCGGCCGCGGCGACGTGGTGCGGATCGGCTGGTGGAGCACCGGGCTGCTCACGGTATCCGGCCTCAAGGCGCTGATCATGCCGTCGATCACGCTGGGGCTGTTCCAGATGACCCTGATCATGCGGCTGGTGCGCGCCGAAATGCTGGAAGTGCTGCGCACCGACTACATCCGCTTCGCGCGCGCCCGGGGATTGACCACGCGGGCGATCCATTTCGGCCATGCGTTGAAGAACACGCTGGTGCCCGTCATCACCGTCGCCGGCCTGCAATTTGGCTCGGTTATTGCATTCGCGATCATCACCGAAACCGTTTTCCAGTGGCCGGGCATGGGATTGCTGTTTGTACAGGCGGTGCAAAACGTCGACATTCCGATCATGGCCGCCTACCTGCTGGTGGTGTCGCTGATCTTCGTCACCATCAATCTCATTGTCGATATTCTCTATACGGTGGTCGATCCGCGGCTGCGCTCGACCATCCATCGTCCGGCCTGAACGAGAGAGGCGCATGACCGAAGCTCTCGTCCCGCACACCGCCGACCCCGGGCCGAACGCTGCCCGGATGGGCTCGCTGCCGGGGCGCCTGTTCGGACGCGCCATCGAGAGCGACATCTTCTACTCGTTCCGCCGCTCGAAACTCACCATGGCCGCGGCGGTCGTTACGCTGTTGTTTTTTCTGCTGGCGATCTTTGCGCCGCTGCTCGCGGTGCAGAACCCGTTCGATCCCGCGCAGCTTCAACTGATGAACTCGCGCATCCCTCCGCTGTGGACCGCGGATGGCCAAAGCCCGTTCCTGCTCGGCACCGACGAACAGGGCCGCGATGTCTTTTCAGCCATTCTGTACGGCTTGCGGATTTCCCTGACCGTCGGCGTGCTCGGCGTGGTGTTCGCGGGCACGCTTGGCATCATGCTTGGCCTGATCGCCGGCTATGTCGGCGGCGCCGTCGACGGCCTTATCATGCGCATCGCCGACGTGCAGCTCACCTTCCCCGCCATCCTGATCGCGCTGCTGATCAACGGCGTGGTCAAGTCGGTGATGGGCAACCGCCTCGACGCCATGAGCACGCTGGGCGTGCTGGTGTTCGCGATCGGCTTGAGTTTCTGGGTGCAGTATGCCCGCACCGTGCGCGGCTCTGTCATGGTGGAGAAGAGCAAGGACTATGTCGCGGCCGCGCAGCTGATCGGCTTGCCTGCGCCTGTGATCATGCTGCGGCATGTGCTGCCCAATGCGATGGGACCGATCCTGGTGATCGCCACCATCAACCTCGCGCTCGCCATCATCACCGAGGCGACGCTGTCGTTTCTGGGTTCCGGCATGCCCGACACCATGCCGTCGCTGGGCACCCTGATCCGGATCGGCAACAATTACCTGTTCGCGGGCGAGTGGTGGATCGTCGCCTTCCCCGGCTTTGCGCTGGCGGGGCTGATCCTTGCCATCAACCTGCTCGGCGACTGGCTGCGCGACGCGCTCAATCCAAAACTCCGATGATGCGAAAACATCTGATCGCATGACCGAACCCGTTCTCTCCGTGCGTAACCTCAGCGTGGAATTCGTCACCCGCCGCAGCGATCTGCGCGCCATCGACGGAATTTCGTTCGACATCGCCAAGGGCGAGGTGCTGGGTGTGGTCGGCGAATCCGGCGCCGGCAAATCCGTCACCGGCCTCGCCGTGATCGGCCTGATCGATCCGCCGGGCCGCATCAGCGGCGGCGAGATCCATCTGTCGGGGATGCGGATCGACAATCTGCCGGCGGAGGAGCAGCGGCGGCTGCGGGGAAAACGGATCGGCATGATCTTTCAGGACCCGCTCACCAGCCTCAATCCGCTGTATCGCATCGGCGATCAACTGGTCGAAACGATCCGCACCCATCTTAACCTCTCGGAATCCGGTGCGCGCAAGCGCGCCATCGATCTGCTCGCGGAGGTCGGCATACCCGCGCCGGAAAAACGCATCGACGCCTATCCGCATGAGTTCTCCGGCGGCATGCGCCAGCGCGTCGTGATTGCGCTGGCAATCTGCGCCGAGCCGGAGCTGATCATCGCGGACGAACCGACCACCGCGCTCGACGTCTCGGTGCAGGCGCAGATCATCTCGCTGATCAAGCGGCTTGGGCGAGATCACGGCACCGCGGTAATGCTGGTGACCCACGACATGGGCGTGATCGCCGAGACCTCGGATCGGGTCGCGGTGATGTATTCCGGCCGTATCGCCGAGATCGGTCCGGTGCAGGATGTGGTGCAGCACCCGCTGCATCCCTATGCCAAGGGCCTGATGGGCGCGATCCCGACGCTGGCCGGCGAAGACAAGCGCCTGGTGCAGATTCCGGGCTCGATGCCGCGCCTGTCGGCGATTCCGCCGGGCTGCGCCTTCAACCCGCGCTGCGCCTTCGCGTTCGACCGCTGCAGGATCGAGCGGCCGGAGCCGATCCGGCACGGCACGCAGGATGTCGCCTGCCACCTCTACGAACCTGCGGCGAAGGAGAACGCGGCATGACCGCGGCGCCGTTTGTCGAGGTCCGGAATCTGCGCCGGGTGTTCGACGTCTCAAAACCCTGGCTGAACCGGATGATCGAGGGTGGCCATCTGGAATTCCTTAAAGCCGTCGATGGCGTCAGCTTCGATATTGCCAAAGGCGAGACCTTCGCGCTGGTCGGCGAATCCGGTTCGGGCAAGACCACGGTTGCGCGGATGGTGGTCGGTTTGCTGCCGCCGACCTCGGGCGAGGTCGTCATCGACGGCGTCTCGATGAGCGACGCCAGGCAATTGCAGGCGCGGCAACGTCTGCGCAAGCGCATCCAGATGATCTTCCAGGACCCCTATGCCAGCCTCAATCCGCGCCTGCGGGTCGATGCCATCGTCGCCGAGCCGATCCGCGCCTTCGATCTCATTGACGGCGAGCGCAACATTCGCGCCCGCGTCGGCGAGTTGTTGAACCTGGTCGGGCTGCATCCCGACGACGGCTGGAAATATCCACATGAATTTTCCGGCGGCCAGCGCCAGCGCATCGCCATCGCCCGCGCGCTGGCGTCCGAGGCCGAATTCATCGTCTGCGACGAACCGACCTCGGCGCTGGATGTGTCGGTGCAGGCGCAGATCCTGAACCTGATGCGCGACCTGCAGGACAAGTTCGGCCTCACCTATCTCTTCATCAGCCACAATCTCGCGGTGGTCCGGCACATGGCGAACCGCATCGGCGTGATGTATCTCGGCCGCATTGTCGAGATCGCCGAGGGGCGCGAACTCTTCGCCAACCCGCGAATGCCCTATACGCGCATGCTGCTGGGCGCGGTTCCCGATCTGGCGATGTCCGGCCGCCAGCGCATCCCCGTGAAGGGCGAGATTCCCAACCCGATCGATCCGCCGCCAGGCTGCGCCTTCAACCCGCGCTGCCCGCTGGCGTTCGATTTGTGCCGGCGGGAAGCCCCCGACCTGATCGACGGTGTGGCCTGCCATGCGGTCAATAATCCCGCATACGCCGTGGCAACAGCTTGATCGTCTCGTGTCCCGGACGCGGTGCAGCGCTTCTTCAGCGGTGCACTGCAGAGCCGGGACCGTACCGAGCACCGGCGTCTGGTACGGCCCCGGCTCTGCAGCGCACCACGCCGCAAAGGCGGCGCGCTGCACTGCGTCCGGGGCACGTATGCATTGCGTTGAAGCGGTTGGCAGGCCGGCCCGGCTGTGGTCAAGTGCGCCGCCCGCGTAACCCCGGATTCCCATGAGCAAAATCAACCCCGATCCCTTCACCACCCGGCCCGAGATTGAAGGCACTTTCGGGGTCGTCACCTCGACCCACTGGATCGCCACCGCGGTCGGCATGGCCACCCTGGAAAAGGGCGGCAACGCGTTCGACGCCGGCGTCGCCACCGCATTCACGCTGCAAGTGGTCGAGCCGCATCTCAACGGCCCCGGCGGCGACGTGCCGGTCATCGTGCACGACATGAAACGCGGCAAAGCTGAGGTGATTTGCGGCCAGGGCCCCGCGCCTGCCAAAGCCACCATTGCGCATTACCGCGACGAACTCGGTCTGGATCTGATACCGGGCACCGGTTTACTGGCGGCCTGTATCCCCGGCACCTTCGACACCTGGATGACCCTGCTGCGCGACTACGGCACCATGCGGCTGGCCGATGTGCTTGGCCCCGCCATCGATTATGCCAAAAACGGTTTTCCGCTGGTGGAGCGCGCCAGCGCCACCATCGATACCGTCAAGGATCAGTTTCGCGAGCATTGGCCGACCTCCGCCGCGCTTTATTTGCCGAACGGCAAGGTGCCGGCGCCGGGCACCATCTTCACCAACCCGAAATTTGCCGAAACTTACGAACGCATCCTTCGCGAAGCGCAAAACGGCGGCGGGAGCCGCGAGAATGAAATCGAACGCGCCCGCAAAACCTGGTCGCAGGGATTTGTCGCCGAAGCCATCGATCGTTTCTGCCGCACGCAACAGGTGATGGACACGTCAGGCCGGCGTCACCGCGGTGTCCTGACCGGCCAGGACATGGCCGGCTGGCAGGCGACCATCGAGGCGCCGATCGCTTACGATTACGGGCGCTACACGGTGATGAAAGCCGGACCGTGGACGCAAGGGTTGGCTACGTTGCAGACGCTCGCTCTGCTCAAGGGTTTTGACCTGGATGCGCTGAGCCCTGTCAGTGCCGAGTTCATTCATCTTCAGGTCGAGGCGACCAAGCTCGCCTTTGCCGATCGCGACACCTTCTATGGCGATCCGAAGTTCGTCGATGTGCCGGTCGATGTGCTGCTGTCGGATGCCTACAACGACCAGCGCCGCAAACTGATCACAGACCGGGCTTCGATGGAGCTGCGGCCCGGAACGGTGACCGGGTTCGGCAAGCGGCTCAACGTTCGGCTCGCCTCCGGCGCGCGCTCGGCGGTGGAAAACTCGGGCGCGGGGGAGCCGACCGTCGGCCGCATCGACTGGACCCACGACGAAGACCACCTGCCCGACGTCACGCAGGCGCGCGACCGCGAGCGGATGGGCGCCATTCCCGGCGATACCGTGCATTTCGACATCATCGACCGCGACGGCAACATGGTCACGGCGACGCCGTCGGGCGGCTGGCTGCATTCGTCGCCGGTGATTCCCGACCTCGGCTTTCCCCTCGGTACCCGCGCGCAGATGTTCTGGCTCGACGAAGACCATCCGTCAGCGCTGATGCCGGGAAAACGTCCGCGCTCGACCCTGACGCCAACCATGGCGCTCCGCGACGGCGAGCCGTATCTTGCATGGGGTTCGCCTGGCGGCGACCAGCAGGATCAGTGGATCACCCAGTTTTTCCTGCGCCACGTCCACGCCGGAATGAATCTGCAGGAGGCGATCGACGCGCCGGCTTGGCATTCCGAACATTTCCCCTCGTCGTTCTGGCCGCGCAAGGCCCGTCCCGGCGTCATGATGGTGGAATCGCGCGTGCCGGAGGCTACCGTGAAGGAACTACGCGCGCGCGGCCACCAGGTCGAAGTCGGTCCCGACTGGTCGGAAGGCCGCCTCACCGCCGCCTCCAAACTCGGCCGCCGCCGCCGTGCCGCCGCCAATCCCCGGGGCATGCAGGGCTACGCGGCCGGACGATAGCGGAAGAGATGACCTGGTCGATCATCGCCCGCGATTCCACCACCGGCCAGTTCGGCATCGCGGTTGCGACACGTTTCTTCGCGGTTGGGGCGCGGGTGCCCTACATCGCGTCCGGTGTCGGCGCCATCGCGACCCAGGCGCTGGTCAATCCCTATTACGGCATCGACGGGTTGAAGCTGTTGCGTGAAGGCAAAGCCCCGCGCGATATCATCGAGACGTTGATTGCGGCAGACAGCGGCCACGCCTCGCGGCAACTGCATATCATGGACGCCGGCGGCCGCATCGCGGCCCATACCGGCGCCGAATGCGTCGATTGGTGCGGACATATCGAGGGCAAGGGCTTTTCGCTCGCCGGCAACATGCTGGCGGGGGCGCGGGTGCTGGCCGATACGGCGGCGGCCTACCTCGCCGGCGAAGACCTGCCGTTCGCGCAGCGCCTGATCGCGGCGATGCGCGCGGGCGAGGCCGCGGGCGGCGACAAGCGCGGCAGGCAATCGGCGGCGCTCCTGATCTACGGCAGCGACGAATGGCCGGCGCTCGACCTGCGCGTCGACGATCATGCCGACCCCTTGAGCGAACTCGGGCGGCTCGAGCAGGTCAGCCGCGAACGCTGGGTGCATTTCCGCCAGTTCCTGCCGACCCGCAACAACCCCGCTGGAATAACCGACCGCGAGATCATCGACACATCAATCGAAGCGGCGATCGCGGGCCGGAAATGACGGCAGCTCCGTTGATCGAAATCGAAGGCCTGCGCGTCATCTTCCACGGCGACGGCGGCCGCACCACCCACGCCGTCGACCGCGTGGATTTGAGCGTGGCGACTGGCGCGACGCTTGGTCTGGTCGGCGAATCCGGCTGCGGCAAGAGCGTGACGTCGCTGGCGATCATGGGCCTGCTGTCCAAGGATTCCGCCGAAGTTACCGGCTCGGTGCGCTTCGACGGCTTCGATCTGCTCGACGTACCGGACGAAACGCTGCGCGACCTGCGCGGCAACCGGCTGGCGATGATCTTTCAGGAGCCGATGACCTCGCTCAATCCGAGCTTTACCATCGGCGAGCAGATCGTCGAGACCATCATGCGCCATCGCGGCGGATCGCGCCGACAGGCGCGCGGCCGCGCCATCGAGCTGCTGCGCCGCGTCCATATCCCCTCGCCCGAGCGCCGCGTCGACGAATATCCGCACAAGCTCTCCGGCGGCATGCGCCAGCGCGTCATGATCGCGATGGCGCTGGCCTGCGATCCCATGCTGCTGATCGCGGATGAGCCGACTACCGCGCTCGATGTGACGCTGCAGGCGCAAATTCTCGACCTGATGCGCGAGCTCAAGGCCGCCAGCGGCGCCGCCATCATCCTCATCACCCACGATCTCGGCGTGGTCGCCGAGGTCTGCGACGAGGTCGCGGTGATGTATGCCGGCGAGATCGTGGAGCGCGCAGCCGTAGATGAGTTATTCGCGAGGCCCCAGCATCCCTACACCGTCGGCCTGCTCGGCTCGATCCCGCGGCTCGACCGCCAGGCCTCGCACCTCGCCACCATCGAGGGCATGGTGCCGAACATGACCGCCCCGCCGCAGGGCTGCCGCTTCGCCGCGCGCTGCCCGTTCGTCAGCGATGCTTGCGTCGAGGCGCCGCCACCGATGGTCGCAGTGAGCCCGGGCCACTGGTCGCGCTGCATCAAGGCGCCGCTGGAGAGGCTGGTGTCGTGATGGCGGCACGTCCCATCATACGCGGCCTTTTTCCGAGCCTCATACTGAGCCGTCATCCTGAGGGGCCGCGCGCTTGCGCGGCGTCTCGAAGGATAGCCCCGGGCGCTTGTGGCTTATCCTTCGAGGCTCGCCGCGAAGGGCAGCGAGCACCTCAGGATGACGAGTGCTTTGTGGCGATACGGATGAACCCATGACCGCCCTGCTCGAAGTCGAAGGCCTCAAAAAGCATTTCGTCGCCGATCGCTCGGTGTTCGGACGGCCGAAGGCGTTCGTTAGAGCGGTCGACGGCGTCAGTTTTCACGTCGACGCCGGCAAGACGCTGGCGCTGGTCGGGGAGTCCGGTTGCGGCAAATCCACCGTGAGCCGGCTGGTGCTGCGGTTGATCGAGCCCGATGCCGGCAGCATCCGTTTCGAGGGCCGCGATCTCCTTGCACTGGACGCCAATGACCTGCGTTCGTTCCGCCGCAGCGCGCAGATCATCTTCCAGGATCCCTACGCATCGCTCAATCCGCGCATGACCGTGAGCCAGATCCTGACCGAGCCGCTGGCGCTGCATGATCTGGTACCGCCGCCGCGCCGCCGTGAACGCGTCGACGAACTGTTGCGGCTGGTCGGACTGGAGCCACGTTTCGCGAGGCGCTACAGCCACGAGTTCTCCGGCGGCCAGCGCCAGCGCATCGCCATTGCACGCGCGCTTGCGGTCGAACCGAAACTGATTATCTGCGACGAGCCGGTGTCGGCGCTCGATGTGTCGATCCGCTCGCAGATCCTCAACCTGCTGCGCGATCTGCAGGACAGGCTCGGCCTCGCCTATATCTTCGTCTCGCACGATCTTGCGGTGGTAAAACACATTGCCGACCGCGTCGCCGTGATGAACCTGGGCGAGATCGTGGAGACCGCCGATACCGCAACCCTGTTCGCTTCGCCACGCCATCCCTACAGCCGGGCGCTGCTGTCGGCGATTCCGGTGCCCAATCCGCGAGCGAGGCGCAGCCGCATCCTGTTGCAGGGCGAGATGCCGAGCGCGCTCAATCCGCCGGCGGGCTGCCGCTTTCACACCCGCTGTCCCTATGCGATCGAGCGTTGCCGCCTCGAGCGCCCGCAACTGATCGCGGGCCCCGACGGTCACGCCGCGGCCTGCCACCGCACCGCGGAACTGCCGCCGCCGGACGCCATCGTGCTCGCCGACAGCGCCTTTTCGCCGGCGCTGGAACGGCTGGTGGCGGCCTTCACCGGAAAGTCGGAAGGACCTGATGGCTCCGGTGTTGATATAGTCGAGGCAATGCCGCCGGCCGGCGCTTGATAAGGGGACCCGTCCTATGAAGATTTTGCGTGTTGCAGCCACGGCGGTAGCGCTGTTGGTATCCTTGAGCGTGGGCGCCTTCGCCCAGACCACGCTTCGCATCGGTCTCGCCGAAGACCCCGACATTCTCGATCCGACGCTGGCCCGCACCTATGTCGGCCGTATCGTATTCGCGGCATTTTGCGACAAGCTGTTCGACATGGACGAAAAGCTCAATATCGTACCGCAACTGGCATTGTCCCACCGAACGTCCGCCGACGGCAAGGAAGTCACGATCAAGCTGCGGCCGAACGTGAAATTCCATGACGGCGAACCGTTCGACGCCGACGCCGCCAAATTCTCGCTGGAGCGGCATCTGACTTTCCCGAGTTCGTTCCGCAAGCCGGAGCTTGCGGCGCTCGACCATGTTGATGTCATCGATCCTCTGACCATCAAGCTCGTATTGAAGACGCCGTTCTCGCCGCTGATCGCACAGCTTACCGACCGCGCCGGCATGATGATCTCGCCGAAAGCCGCCAAAGCCGAGGGCGACAAGTTCGGCCTGCATCCGGTCTGCGCCGGCCCCTACAAATTCGTCGAACGCGTGCAGCAGGACCGCATCGTGTTCGAGAAATTCGCCGACTACTGGAACAAGGACAACGTCCACATCGATCGCATCGTCTATCTGCCGATCGTGGACGCGACGGTCCGGCTCGCCAATCTGAAATCCGGCGGGCTCGATCTGATCGAGCGCCTGCTGGCCACCGACATCAAGGCGGTGCAGGCGGACCCGAAACTCAAGCTGTCGAGCGCGATCGAACTCGGCTATCAGGGCGTCACGCTCAACGTCGGCAAGGACAAGGCCAAGGGACCGCTCAGCCAGTCCGCGAAGGTGCGGCAGGCGCTCGACCTTTCTATCGATCGCGAGGCGATCAACCAGGTGGTATTCAACGGCGAGTTCAAGCCGGGCAATCAGTGGGTCAATCCGGACCATCCCTATTACCAGAAGGCCTTTCCGGTACGTCCGCGCGATGTCGCCAAGGCCAAGGCGCTGCTGAAGGAAGCGGGCGTCACCACGCCCGTCAGCGTCGATTTCATGGTGCCGAAGGGCGCGGAGACCGAAGCCGTCGCGCAAGTGATCCAGTCGATGGCGTCGGAGACCGGTTTCGACATGAAGATTCGCGTCACCGAATTTGCGACCTCCCTGAAGCAGGCCGAGGCGGGGGAATATCAGGCCTTTATGCTGGCGTGGAGCGGGCGGATCGATCCCGACGGCAACGCTTACATCTTTCTCCACAGCAACGCGCCGCAGAACTACAGCGCGTGGTCGAACGCCGATGCCGACAAGGCGCTCGACGATGCGCGCCTCGTCACCGACCAGGCCCAGCGCAAGGCGATCTATGAAAAGCTGGCGAAGATCGAGCTCGACGAGGAAGCGATCCTGTACATCTTCCACCGCCGGATCCTGATCGCACATACGACGAAACTGGAAGGCTACAAGCAGATGCCGGACGGCCTGGTGCGCGTGATCGGGCTGAAGCTGAAGTGAGCATGGCCTCTCGTGTCCCGGGCGCGATGCAGCGCGTAGCCCTTCGCGTAGCGCTGCTTCGCAGAACCGGGACCGTACAAGACGCCGGCGTGCGTTACGGCCCCGGCTCTGCAGCGCGCCACGCCGTGAAGAACGGCGCGCTGTGCTGCGTCGGGGGCACCGTCCGATGCTGAGCTTCCTCTCCAGACGCCTGGTGCAGTTGATCCCGACGCTGTTCTTCGTCTCGATCCTGATTTTTTCGCTGCAGCAGCTTCTGCCCGGCGATCCCGCGCTGGTGATGGCCGGCGAGGAACGCGACCCCGACATCATCGCGCAAATCCGACAGCAATACCGGCTCGATCAGCCGATTCCGGTCCAATACGTCTACTGGGTCAAGGGCGTTCTCTCCGGCGACTTCGGCGAGTCGTTGCGGATCAAGGTGCCGGTGCGCGAACTGATCGCGCAAAAGCTGCCGGTGACGATCCAGTTGGCGTCGATGGCGATCGTGATCGCGTTCCTGATCGGCATTCCCGCAGGCATCGTCTCGGCGGTGAAGAAAGGCACGGCCTGGGACTACGGCGCCAACCTGTTCGCGCTGTGGGGCATCTCGACGCCGAATTTCTGGCTCGGCATCATGCTGATCTTCCTGTTCTCGATCGAACTCGGATGGCTGCCGGCGTCGGGTTACGTCTCCCTCTCCGAGAACTGGCGTGCCAGCTTCGCCTCCACCATCATGCCTGCCTTTGTACTGGGCAATGCGTTCGCCGCGGTGCTGATGCGGCACACCCGCAGCGCCATGCTGCAGGTGCTGGAAAGCGACTATGTCCGCACCGCCCGCGCCAAGGGCCTGTCCGAGCGGACGGTGATTCTCAAACACGCGCTGCGCAACGCGCTGACGCCGGTCATCACGCTCGGCGCCCTGCATCTGGGAGAGTTGTTGGGTGGCGCGGTGCTGACCGAGCAGATTTTTTCGATTCCGGGATTCGGCAAGCTGATCGTCGATGCCGTGTTCAACCGCGATTACGCGGTGGTCCAGGGTGTCGTGCTGGTCACGGCCACGGCTTATATCCTGCTGAACCTGATCGCCGATATCGGTTACATCCTCGTCAATCCGCGGCTGAGAGCGTAGCCCATGACCGACGCGGTACTGCACGCTATTCCGGATACACGGACGGACGAACTGGAAAGTCCGGCGCGGCGCGCGCTGCGACGACTGTTCCAGCGCAAGGGCGCGGTGGTCGGCATCGTTGTCATCCTGACCTTCATCCTGCTCGCGTTGGTCGCGCCGTGGGTCGTACCCTATGACCCGATTGCGACAAGCTGGACGCTGGTGCGCAAGCCGCCCTCAAGCGTGCACTGGTTCGGCACCGACGACCTCGGCCGCGACATTTTCGGCCGCGTGATCTACGGCGCGCGGGCGTCGCTGATGGCCGGCGTGATCTCGGTCGGCATTGCGCTCGGCATCGGCGTGCCGTTCGGGCTGCTGTCGGGCTATCGCGGCGGTTTCATCGACGCGCTGATCAGCCGCATCACCGACGCCATGCTGGCCTGCCCGTTCCTGATCCTCGCCATTGCGCTGGCGGCGTTTCTGGGGCCCAGCCTCGGCAACGCCATGATTGCCATCGGCATCACCACCACGCCGATTTTCGTGCGGCTGACCCGCGGCCAGGTGATGAGCGTCAAGGTCGAGGACTATGTCGAGGCGGCGCGCGCGATGGGCAATCCGCGCTGGCGCATCGCGCTGTTCCACATCCTGCCGAACATCATGCCGGCGCTGCTGGTGCAGGCGACGCTGTCGATTGCGGCGGCCATCATCGCCGAGGCCGCACTGTCGTTCCTCGGGCTTGGGCAGCAGCCGCCGGCGCCGTCGTGGGGCAGTATGCTCAACGCCGCGCAACGCTTCCTCACCAACGCGCCGTGGATGGCGATCTGGCCGGGGCTGGCGATTTTCCTGGTGGTGCTGTCGTTCAACCTGGTCGGCGACGGCCTGCGCGACGCGCTCGATCCGCGGGAGCGGTGAACTGGCCCCCTCTCCCCGCTTGCGGAGAGAGGTTAAGCTAGATCACCGTCTCGCGCGCGACGCGGCGGCAATCCATCTCGAATTCGAGATCGACCACCGGCGGCCGCGCAAAGTGCCAGCTCAGGCCGGAGCGCGCAGCACCTCGGCGCACCAGTTCATCGGCCATGACGGGATGGAAGTCGTGCACCGTATAGGCCTGCACAGCCGTAGTGTCCTTCCAGCCATATCCGAATGCGCCGAGGCGGCTTTCCATGGAGCCGACGGTGTAGCTGACCTTCTCTGCCAGTCCGTCCGCGCTGAGATCGCGATAGCGCACGATGCGTTCGGGGTAGGTTCCGGCACCGTCGCGCAATTCGGCGCCGCCGGCGATGACAAAGCTCGGCGTCGCGCTCCGGCTCGGGCGCGTGAAGGAGAACGCATAAAATGACGGCTCGGCCGGCGGATCGATTTCCGGACAGACATTGCTGCGCGCCACCGGGTTGGTCGTGCCGTCGAAGATGTTCCACTCGGCCAGCGTCTTGACATAGTGCCGGTTGAACGTTCGAAACCCTTCCTCGGTAAACGCGCCCGGCGAGCGCAGCTCGCAAGCGCAGAACAACGTCAGCGGACGCCCGGCGGCCTGGATGTATTTCGCGGCCTGTGCAAAACCCTCGGCCAGCGGCACTAACTGATCGAAGCGCACGCGCTCGACCTCAAAACCGGAATCGGCCGCGGCGCCGCTGGAATACTGAAATACGGCGGGGATGAAGCGATAATTGCCGGCCGGAAAATCACGAGTCATGTCGCGTGTCCCCTCTCGTGCTGAAGCTATTCCAGCTGCATGCGGACGCCCTTGGCGCCATTGAGCAGCCGCCGCAGGTGAAAGCCGGCCAGCGCATCGTCGGCATGCGACCCGACCAGTGCGGCGAAGGCCGGCATCGCCGCGGCATCGCCGGCCTCCAACTTCGCGAAGGCTTCGCAATATTGCGCCGTCGCCGGCCCGTTGAATGCCGCCGCGGGCAACGGTTCATACGCGCGCAGCGGCTCGCTCCGCCCGCGCAGAATCAGGTCGCCGACCGGGCGTCCTTGAAACGCGTCCGTGCCACCGGCAACCGAAGCGCTCACGCATATCCGCGTGCCCAAAAATTTGTTGGCCGCCTCAAGCCGCGCCGCGATGTTGACGGTATCGCCATAGGCAGTGTAGTCGAAAAAGCGGTTGCCGCCGAAATTTCCGACCAGCGCCGGGCCGGCATGAACGCCGATGCGGGTAGCGCCGAAATTCACCCCTTGCGATTTCCAGCGCGCGCGAAACCCCTGTGCCCAGGCATCGAGATCGTGCGCACAGGCGATGGCGCGAGTGGCATAGTCCGGCTGATCGCCGGGCGCGTTGAACAGAATCTGGATCGCGTCACCGATGATCTTGGCGACCGTGCCTTCGTGGGCGAATACGATTTCGATCATGCCGCCGATATATTCGTTGAGCAGCGCGCTCAATACGTCCGGCGCGGTGGTCTCCACCAGCGAGGTAAAGCTCGTGATGTCGGTGAAGATGGTGGCAACGTCGCGGCGATGCACCTCCATGCCGTCGCTTTCGCCGTCGGCCGCAAGCCGGCTCGCGATCTGCGGCGAGAAATAGCGCGACAGCGAGGCATGGGCGCGCTCGGCCTCGGCCTGGCGGCGGCGCGCGTCGCGCATCATCTCGACATGGCGGATGGTCTTGTCGATGGTCAGTTCGAGATCGCCGAAATCGATCGGCTTGGTCAAAAAGTCGAACGCGCCGCGGTTCATCGCGGTGCGGATGTTGCTCATGTCGCCATAGGCGGAGACGATGATGGTCGACTTCTTGTCGTCGGCTTCCTGCAACTTCTGCAACAGCGACAGCCCGTCCATTCGCGGCATGTTGATATCGGACACCACCACGTCGACATGCGGATGGGCTTCGATCGACTGCAGCGCCTCGATGCCGTCGCGGGCGAACACGAACGTCACCGCGCCGTCGCGAATCTGCCTGCGGAATTTCTGCAGCACCAGAGCCTCGAGATCGGGCTCATCGTCGACGACGAGGATGGTCGGGGTCATGCGGCCTGCCCGAGCCGTGTATCGATTTCGTGGCGCAGCAGCACGAAATCGATCGGTTTGGTCAGCAGCCCCACCGCGCCGCGCTCGATCGCCTTGCGCCGCGTTTCCGCGTCGCCATAGGCGGTGATCATGATCACGGGAACGTCGGGCCGCTCTGAGCGCACCATCGGCAGCATTTCGAGGCCGCTCATGCCGGGCATGTTGATGTCAGATAGAATGAGGATCAGCGAAGGAGCGGCGACGTTGGCGGCACGGGCCAATGCCGCCGGCGCCGATGGGGCGAATTCCATGGTAAAGCGGCCGGATCGAAGGTCGCGCCGGAATTGCTGACGAAACAGCGCCTCAACATCGGGTTCGTCATCGACGACAAGTATGTAAACGCTCAATTGGTGCCTCCAGCCTGAATTTCTGCGACCGCGGTCCGCGACAGCGTAATGATGAATTCGGTAAATGCGCCCGGCTGGGTATCAACGTCGATCTTGCCGCCGTGCTGTTTCACCACAATGTCATGGCTCATCGACAGGCCAAGCCCGGTGCCCTCGCCTGCCGGTTTCGTGGTGAAGAAGGGGTTGAACATCTTCTCCTTTACCTCTAGCGGAATGCCGATGCCGTTGTCGCGGATGCGGATTTCAACCTTGTTGCCGAGGCTTTTGGTCGACGCGCTCAGCGTCGGCTCGAAATCGTCGTCGCCGGCTTCCTTGCGCTTGGTGGCGGCATAAAAGCCGTTCGAGATCAGGTTAAGGAATACCCGCGTGATTTCCTGAGGATACAGATCGATCATTCCGGCCTCGGGGTCGAGGTCGCGCTGCAATGTAATATTGAAACCTGCCTTCTCGGCGCGCGCGCCGTGATAGGCGAGATTGAGGCTTTCCTCGATGATGGCGTTGATATCGACCGGCCGGTGTTCGCCGGCGCCCTCGCGCGAATGCAGCAGCATGTTCTTGACGATGGAGTCGGCGCGCTTGCCGTGCTGCACCACCTTTTCCAGATTGCCTTTCAGCATCTGCGTCAACTCGTCGATCTCCTCTCGCGCCTTATCGTCGAGCGCGACCGGCTTGAGCACGTCGTTCAGTTCGTCGATCAATTCCGCCGACAGTGCCGAGAAATTATTGACGAAATTGAGCGGATTCTTGATTTCGTGAGCGATGCCCGCGGTGAGCTGGCCGAGCGAGGCAAGCTTTTCGGTCTGCACCAGGCGATCCTGCGCGGTGCGGAGTTCGTCAAGCGATTGCGTCAGTTCCCGCGTCCGCTCCTGGACCTCGTCGAACAACCTGACATTGTTGATGGCGATAACGGCCTGGTCGGCGAAGCTGGTAACGAGTTCGACCTGCCTGTCACTGAACGGCTTGACCTCCGTGCGCGCCATAAAGACGACGCCGATCACGTCTTGATCGCGCAGCAAGGGCACTCCCAGCATCGTGCGCGCCTTGGAGTGCTGCTGGCGGCGCCGATCGGTGAAGCGAGGTTCGGCGAGGGCGTCGGGCAAGTGGATGGTCTGTTTGTCGGCTGCGACCATGCCCACGGCCGAGCCATCACCCGCCATCACCGGATTTTTTTGCATCCAGTCAATGAATTCCTGGCTAACGTTGCTGTGCGCGGCGATCCGGAAAATGCCGTCATCGCCGCATTGCAACATCATCGCATATTCCGACTGGCAGAGCCGTCTCGCGGTGTGGACGATGGTATCCATCACCGGCTGCAGATTGTTGGGCGAACGGCTGATGACGTTCAGGACGTCAGCTGTCGCGGTTTGATACTCCAGCGTTTCGGTCAGTTCGCTGGTCTTCGCCTGCACCTGCTCGAACAGACCGACGTTGGAGATGGCGATGACGGCTTGGTCGGCGAAGGCCTCGATCGCTTCAATCTGCCGACCTGAAAACGGCAGATTCGGCGCCCGGCGCATGGTGATTGCGCCCATCACCTCGCCATCACGCATCAGCGGCACCGTCAGCAAGGTGCGCGGCCCCCCGCGACCGGTTATCCCAGCTTTCAACTCGGGATCGTCGGCAACATTGGCGTAGTGGAGGGTGCGTTTCTCGCGGGCGATCCGCGCGAGTATCGAGCCTGGCTGATCGACAGGGGCCGGATTGGCCCGAAGCGTATCAAGATGAACAGGCATGATGCCCGCCACGGCGGTAACGTGAAATTTTCCGTCGCGCAGCAGGAAAATCGTCGAGGCATCCGAACTGCAGAGTTCCTGCGATATCTTCACAATGACGTTGAGCACCGGCTGAAGCGCATCGGGAGAGCGGCTTATGACCTTCAGCACCTCCGACGTCGCGGTCTGGAACTGCAAGGATTCGGTGAGCTCCTTGGTGCGCGCCTGAACCTCGTCGAACAATCGCGCATTCTCGATGGCAATCACCGCTTGGTCGGCGAAGGTCTGCACCAGGGCCAGCTGTTTTGGCGAAAGCTTGAAACCGGGTTCAGGGTGCGTCAGGATAATCGTACCGATGCCGACGCCGTCCCGCAGCAAGGGCACGAAGGTGATGGAACGAAATCCACCGGCAGTTGCCGCGCGGCGGGTGTTCTCGGGCGTGTCTGGAGCCAGCGCGTCCGGGATTTCAATGATTCTGCGTTCATGCACCGCGCGGGCCGACGGGCTGGTCTCGATATCAAACGGAAGCGGATAAATCGACTTCACCCGTTCGATCGCTTCGACCGGGCGACCCAGCGAGGCGGTCGCGCCCCAGTGCAGCTGACCATCGTGAACCGTGGTGAGCGTCGTTTCGCACGGTGCGAACAGCCGCGCGGCGCTCATTGCGATCGCCTCGAACACCGGCTGCACATTGGTCGTGGAACGGCTGATGACGTTGAGCACATCGGCGGTGGCGGTCTGGTATTCGAGCGATTCCTGCAGTTCGCGCGTGCGCGCCTGCACCTCATCGAACAGCCGGACGTTTTCGATGGCGATCACGGCCTGGTCGGCGAAGGTCTCGACCAGCTCGATCTGGCGTTGCGTGAAAGCCCGCACTACCTGCCGCGTCAGCGTAAACACGCCGATGGTTTCGCCCTCGCGTCTCAAGGGAACGCCGAGATTCGTTCGATAACCACCAAGCCGTTGATATTCGCGTGAAAGCTCGCTTCGACCTTCATCCGTGAGCACGTCGACGACCTGGACTGTGCCACCAGACATAGCCGCGCGGGTCGTCGTGCTGCGACCGTCGGCCGGGAATGGATTCGCCTTTGCGAACGCCTCAAACTCGGACGAGAAGCCGTAATTGGAAACGAGACGATATTGATTGTCCTCGCGAAGAAAGATCACGCCCTTCTCGGCCTCACACAGCGTGGCCGCGGACGCGACCAAGGTCGAGAGCACGGAGTTGAGATCGAACGCCGAGCGGCTGATGACCTTGAGCACGTCAGCGGTCGCGGTCTGCTGCTGCAGCGATTCGCTGAGATCGTCGGTACGCTGGCGCAGTTCGTTAAGCAGGCGGGCGTTCTCGATCGCGATCGCGGCCTGGTCCGCGAAGGTTTTCAGCAGCGCGATGTGCTTGTCGTCGAATGGCCGCACCTCTGCGCGGCGGACCAGGATCGTGCCGAGTGCACAGTCCTCCCGGATCAGCGGCACGGCGAGCGTGGTGCGATGTCCGAGCGCGAGCGCATACTCCCGGCCAAGCGGAAA
This sequence comes from uncultured Alphaproteobacteria bacterium, assembly GCA_963784755.1. Classification (GTDB taxonomy): domain Bacteria; phylum Pseudomonadota; class Alphaproteobacteria; order Rhizobiales; family Xanthobacteraceae; genus Bradyrhizobium. The sequence continues at coordinate 686,201 of CAWASS010000001.1, forward strand.
ATCATGGTCCATGCTTTGCAGATCGACCACGTGAACGGGCTGCTTGTCGCAAATAGAGCGTCCCATGACCGAGTTGCGATTCAGAGGCGCGGTCTCTCCGTGCACGATCCGCCCAAATTCGCCGACCTCGGCGGCGTAGTGCAATTTATCGCCTTCGACAATAAGTACGTCCACGATCTGGGCTTCGCAGATGCGCGCTGCATGCTCGGCGACTGAAGCAAACACCGGTTTGACGTTGCCGGGGGAACTCGACATCGCGCGCAGGATGTCGCTGATCGCGGTCTGCTGCTCCAGCGATTCGTTCAGGTCGCCGGTACACTGGCGCAACTCCCCGAGCAGCCGCGTGTTTTCTCGTTTGAGCCTTGAATTTTCGTTTTTTAGATCGACATCCGCTGCCGCGCGTTTTCGTGCTGTCGAAGCGTTGCGTCCTTTGACAGGCGTGCGCACCGCTTTTTCGCGCTTCGCCATGTAGGGACTCCGGGCGGGCAAACTTCAAACAAAGCTGAAAACGGACCCGAGCCTAGCCAATCAGGAGACAGCCGTACAGACCCGCCGGACGGGCAAAAAGGCGAGGCTTGCGGCAATGCAGCAGGTTCGAGGCACCGCCGACCAAGAAGCGTAACACAATTGCGGTCATTCCGGGATGCGTGCGAAGCACGCAGACCGGAATCCAGAAGTTACGATGACTTGGCTGGATTCCGGGTTCGCGCTTCGCGCGCCCCGGAATGACGAATACGCCTAGCTCGCCTTCAGCGCCTTTGGACCGAGATCGAAGTCCGCGATCTCTTTTGTCCGTTGCGATTCGGCGCTGGCCCGGTGGTCGGTGGCAAGCGCGACATAGACCGCGGGCAGCACGAACAATGTGAACAGCGTGCCGATCGTCATGCCGGAGACGACGACAAGGCCGATCGAGAACCGGCTGGCTGCACCTGCCCCGCTCGCCGTCAGCAGCGGAAACAGACCGGTCACCATCGCCGCCGTCGTCATCAGGATCGGGCGCAACCGCACCCGCGCCGCCATTTCGATCGCGGAGCGCTTGTCGAGGCCTTCGTTGAGCTGAAGCTCGTTGGCGAACTCCACCATCAGGATGCCGTGTTTGCTGATCAGGCCGACCAGCGTCAGCAATCCGACCTGGGTGTAGATGTTCATCGTGGCGGCGCCGAAGAACAGCGGAATCAGCGCGCCAACGATCGCCATCGGCACGCTGATCATGATCACCAGCGGATCGCGTAAGGATTCGAACTGCGCGGCCAGCACCAGAAAGATGATGATCAGCGCAAAGCCGAAGGTGACCGCAAGCTGATTGCCTTCCTGCACATATTGCCGGGAATCGGCGAGATAATCATGGCTGTAGCCAGCCGGCAGATTTTTGGCCTGCTGCTCGAGGAAGTCCACTGCCTGCCCGACCGTCACGCCGGGCATCGGCACCGCCTGGAAGGTAGCGGAATTGAGCTGATTGTAATGCGTCAGCGCATTGGGATCGGTGCCGGTCTCGATCGAGACCACGGTCGAGAGCGGCACCTGCTGGCCGGTGGTCGACGGCACATAGTAACCGCCGAGCGATTCCGGCGACAGCCGCAGGCCGCGCGGCACCTGTGGGATTACCTGATAGGAACGGCCCTCGAGGTTGAAGCGGTTGACATAGTTGCCGCCGAGCAGCGTCGCCAGCGTATTGCCGATCTGCGACATGGTGATGCCGAGATCGCTGGCCTTGGAGCGATCGATCTTCACCCGCACCACCGGCTGATTGAAGGCAAGATCGCTGTCGGAGACGATGAACAGCCCGCTCTTGCGCGCAGCTTCCTTCACCTTCTCCATCTGTTCGTAGATCTGCTGAAAGCCGTTGGTGGAATTAATCACCATCTGCACCGGCAAACCGCCCGGCCCGCCGGGCAGCGGCGGCAGGTTGAACGCGAAGGCGTTGACGCCTTCGATCTTGCTGAGTTGCGCCTGCACCAGCGGCTTCAGCTTGATCGAGGAGCGCGTGCGCTCGTCCCAGGGCTTGAGCAGCATGCCGGCGATGCCGTTCTGCGGACCATTGATGCCGTTCAACGCGAAGCGCAAATCGGTTTCAGGGAAACTGGCAAAGACCTTATCGAGCTTCTCGCCGTAGAAATCGAGATAGTCGATGTTGGCGTATTTGGGTCCCTTGATCACGGCGAACACAATGCCCTGGTCTTCCTCCGGCGCGAGTTCCTTCGACGTGTTCATATAGAGGAAACCGACCAGCCCCAGGACCGTCAGCGCGAACAGCGCGGTGATGGGCCGATAGTCCAGCGAACGGTCGAGCTGCCGGCCATACCAGCGCGTCATCGATCCGAACACGCGATTGACGAACTTCGCGAACCGCCCCTCCTCCGCGCTCTTCAAAAACACCGAGCACATCATCGGCGACAGCGTCAGCGCAATGACGCCGGAGACGATCACCGCACCGGCCAGCGTGAAGGCGAATTCGCGGAACAGCGCACCGGTGAGTCCGCCGAGGAAGCCGATCGGCGCATACACCGCCGCCAGCGTGATGGTCATCGAGATCACGGGACCGACGATCTCGCGCGCGCCCTGCATCGCCGCCTGCACCGGCGGCTTGCCCTCCTCCAGGTGGCGGTGGATGTTCTCCACCACCACGATGGCGTCATCGACCACAAGCCCGATCGCCAGCACCATCGCCAGCAGCGTCAGCAGGTTGATGGAAAATCCCATCACCAGCATCAGGCTGCAGACGCCGACCAGCGACAGCGGAATGGTGACGACCGGGATGATCACCGAGCGGAACGAGGCCAGGAACAGGAAGATCACCACCACCACGATGATGATGGCTTCGCCGAGCGTCTTCTCCACCTCGTCGATCGAGGACTGGATGAATTTGGTGGAATCGTAGGCCACCTTCATCTTCATCGACGGCGGCAGGTTGCGCTGCAGTTCGGGAAACAGCGCGCGCACACCTTTGACGAGAGTGAGCGGGTTGCCTTGCGGCGTCGCCTGCACGCCAATGAAGATCGCGTGCTCGCCGTTGAAGGCGACGCTGGCATCGGTGCTTTGGGCTGCGAGTTCGACGGTGGCGATGTCCTCCAGCCGCACGAAGCCGCCATCCTTCGACTTCACGATCATGCGCTTGAACTGGTCGAGATTGCGCAAGTCCGAATTGGTCGAGACGTTGGAGACGATGAAGTAGCCCTTCGCCTGGCCGGCGGCGGCCTGGAAATTGTTGGCGGCGATGGCCGCGGAAACGTCACCGGGCGATACGCTCCGTCCCGCCATCTTGACCGGATCGAGCCATATCCGCATCGCAAAGGTCTGGCCGCCGAGAATGTCGGCGGATGCGACGCCGTCCACGGTCGACAGCACCGGCTGCACCACGCGCGTCAGATAGTCGGAAATCGCCGAGCCGGACAGCACCTCGCTGGAGAAGCCGAGATACATCACCGCCGTGGTCTGGCCGGTGGTCTTGGTGACCACGGGATCGTTCGATTCCTTCGGAATCAGGTATTTGACCGAATTGACCTTGGCGAGCACCTCGGTGAGCGCCTGGTTCGGATCGAAGTTCAGCTTGATGTAGACCTGGATCGTACTGGTGCCGAGCACCGACGACGAGGTCATGTAGTCGACGCCTTCGGCCGATGCCACCGCCTGCTCGATCGGCGTGGTGATAAAGCCTTGGATCAGGTCGGCCGACGCGCCGGGATAGACGGTGGTGACATTGACCACCGTGTTCGACAGTTTCGGATATTGCCGGATCGGCAGGCTGGTAGCGGCCTTGAAGCCGATCAGCAGGATCAGCAGGCTCACGACCACCGACAGCACCGGTCGCTTGATGAAAATGTCGGTCCAGACCATCGCGATGCGCTCCGTTCTCAGTAACGCGGCGGCTGCGCGGGAATCGGCGGAGCCGGGTCGGGCGAGATCGTCACCGCCGCGCCGGACTGCAGCTTGAGCTGCCCCACCGCGACGACGCGATCGCCTTCCTTCAATCCGCTGAGAATTTCGGCGCGGCCCTCGACCCGGTTGCCGGTGCGCACGAAGGTTCGCACCGCGGTTAGGCTGGTCTTGCCGTCGTCCTCCTTTTTCTCGCTGATGACAAACACCGAGTCGCCATAAAGCGTGTAGTCCACCGCCGTCTCCGGAACGGTGACAACCGGCGGCTTGTCCGGCAGCACTACCGTGGTGGTCGTGAACATGCCGGGCTTCAGGATCCTCTCGGGATTGTCGATCGTCGCCTGGACGCGGATGTTGCGGGTGTCGGTCGCAATCTGAGGCTCGATGGTGGTGATCTTGCCCTCGAAGCTACGGCCCGGATAGGCGTCGACCGCGATGCGCACGACCTGCCCGACCTTGAGCTGGCCGCTGTCCTTCTCCGTCACGGTGAAGTTGGCGTAGAGCTGCGACAGATCGGTGAGCGACACGATTTGCGTCCCCGCGGTCAGGAACTGGCCGACCTCGACCTTGCGCACGCCGAGTTCGCCGTCGAACGGCGCCCGCACCAGCTTCTGCGAGATCACCGCCTGGGTTCTGGCGATACCGGCATTGGCCTGGTCATAGGCGGCCTGCGCGGAATCCACGGTGGCCTGCGGCCCGAACTGACGCGCCGCCAGCTGCTTGGCGCGCTCCAGCGAGAGCTGCGACACCGTCGCCTGCGCCTTGAAGTTGGCGAGGTCGGCCTGTTCGGGAGCATCGAACAGCTGGATCAGCGGCGTGCCCTCCTTTACGCTTGAACCCGCGGTAAACATGATATCGGTGATGCGCCCGCTCACGTCCGAGGTGACATTGACCTGATGCACGGCGGCGAGATCGCCGACAGCCGTCAGCAGGTTTGGAATCACTTCGCTCTTTGCCTCAGCCACGGTGACCGCGGCCGGCGGCGGCTTGTTGTTGGCGAAGAACTGCGTGATCATTTTGGTGCGCAACGCATTAAAGCCGACCAGTCCGCCCACCAGCAGCACCAATAGCGCGCCGACGATGATGAACCAGCGCGTCGTGCGCACCGGGCGATGCCGCGGCTTTTCCTCGATCGCCGATCGGGCCGACGGATTGGTTTCCATTGCAATAGTCATGTCATGCGCTTTCTGCAGCTACCGGAAGCCCGAACTCTGGCGGCAATTCACGATCCAGATGCGCGGCGATTGCCGGCTCGTTTAATCCAATTCCACGGAGGATGAATTCGCTGACCTGCCGTTCCAGATCCGTTGCCTCGGCGTAAGCGAGGCAGGGAACGGCCGGAAGCTGTGTCAGCGCCATCATCAGCACCGTATGATGCGCAAACCAGAACAGGTTGAGCGGTTCGCGTCCGACCTGCGTCGCGTCCCCCGTAGCCACCGCCTGCTCCAGCGACGCCGCGAAAGCCGGTCCGATCAGGTCCCCGATTTTCTCGTACAGCAGCCGCGCGAATTCTCCGTCATCCAGATGGCTGTTGGTCATCAGCCGCAAGCGCTGGGCTTCTTCCTGATCGGGCGCATGCGAAATCTGCATGAAGTGCCCGACCATGCCTCGAACCAGCGTGACCAGCGTTTCCGTCGACGGCGCCAACCCCAGCAGTTTGTTCAGAGCCGGATCGGCTTCGCACTCTTCCGCGAGAATTTCCGCATACAGCGCCGATTTGGTCGGGAAGTGCTTGAACAGCAAACCCTCCGAAATTGAGGCAGCGGCGGCTACGCTTTTGGTCGTAGTGCCTGCGAACCCGTTGCGGGCAAAGCAACGCTTCGCCGCCCCCAGGATCAATTCCCGGCGTAAATCGCTGGTCATGCGGAGCGTGCTCATGGCTCGTGAGTAAGCACTCACTTGAGCAAATGTCAAGGATTTTTGTTGCAATGCAGCGCGTTCTTGCGTGTCCCGGACGCGGCGCGCTGCGTCCGGGGCATGCGCAAGGCGTCTCAGATCGGCCGATACCCCAGCGCGCCGCGAATGCGGTTCACGATGAACGCGCCGTCGCGGTTGGAGAGCACGCGTTCGAGATTCGCAGGGTCGATCTTGACCGAGGCGAAACGGGGGCCGCTGGAGATATTATGCATCGACGTTGCGAAGGTCTCGATCTCGGCCATGGTTGCGAGGTTATGGGCCTCCGCAATGCCACAGCAGCGGGCGATACCGACCAGATCGGTCGACGCCCCGGTGTGGCTCGCCTGCCCGCCGGTCTCGCCGTAGACCTCGTTGTCGAGCACGACGATCGACAAATTGCCCGGCTTCTGCAGGCCGACGGTGGCGAGGCTGCCCATCCCCATCAACATCTCGCCATCGCCGGTGATGACGACCACCGGAAGCTTCGGCTGCGCCAGCGCGATACCGAGCCCGATCATGACCGCGCCGCCCATGGCGCCCCACAGATAGAAATTGCGGTCGTGGTCGCCGGCGGCGGTGATGTCATAGGTCGAAGCGCCGAGGCCGCCGACCACGATGGCGTCCTTGCGGTCCCTAAGCAGGCTGGAGACGACGCTGCGCCGTTCGAGAAGATTGGTCTTGCTCATTTGACGAAGACCTTGGTGCCGATCAGGCGCTGCGAGAGCAGGACGGCGGTGGGCGTGCAGGCGTTGTAGGCTTGGGCGGCGGCAGCCTCCATGACCTCGCGCACTTCGTCCGGCGATGAGGCCCGCAGCACTTTTATGCCCGATAGCTCGAATACGCCCTGCGTACTCGATCCCATCGGCACCTGCCAGGGATTGAACTCGCCCCATTCGCCGCGCATCGTCACCAGCGTCAGGAACGGAAAGCGAAAGATCTGCGTCAGCGACAGCATGTTGACGCAGTTGCCGACGCCGCTCGATTGCATCAGCAGCACGCCGCGCTGGCCGCCGGCCCAGGCGCCGGCGAGCAGCGCCACGCCCTCCTCCTCCGTGGTCAAGGGCACCGCGCGCATCGACGGCGCGCCGAGCACACGTTCGATCAGCTGCGAATGCCCGGCATCGGGCACATAAGGCACCTGACGGACGTCGAAACGCTGCAGTATGCCGAAGATGTCCCCGGGCCAGCTAGCTAGATTTTCGGAAGGTCCATCCGCTCGGGCGTGCATTTTCATTTCCAGTGGTTCGACGAGGCTGTATTCCGGTGCGGGACTTTAGACGGAGTTGCGGTTTACGAAAGAGCGAAAACGGCATATCGGCTTACTGAAAGAGTATGGCAGCATGGACGGTAACGCGCGAGGTCTGGCGGCAAGTTTCGATATCGAAAAACTGACGCCGGAGTTCTATGCCAACCCCTATCCGACCTATCGTGCACTGCGGGAGTTTGAGCCGGTCAAGCTTCTGCCCAACGGCAGCTATTTTTTGACCCGCTACGACGACCTCGTCAACATCTACAAGAGCACAAAGCTTTTCTCGTCCGACAAGAAAAAGGAATTCGCGCCGAAATACGGCGACTCGCTACTGTACGAGCACCACACCACCAGCCTGGTGTTCAACGATCCGCCCGCGCATACGCGGGTGCGGCGGCTGATCATGGGCGCGCTGTCGCCGCGCGCCATCGCGGAGATGGAGCCGGACCTGATCGCGCTGGTGGACCGACTGCTCGATGGGCTGGCCGCAAAGTGCGGTGTCGAACTGATCGAGGATTTTGCCTCCGCGATCCCGATTCAGGTGATCGGCAACCTGCTCGATGTGCCCATGGACGAGCGCGAACCCTTACGCGACTGGTCGCTGGCGATTTTGGGCGCGCTGGAGCCGGTGATTGGCCCGGAGGTGTTTGCGCGCGGCAATAATGCGATTCGGGATTTTCTCGCTTATCTGGAAATTCTGGTCGAGCGGCGGCGGGCAAAACCCGGCAATCCCGAACGCGACGTGCTGACCAAACTCATTCAGGGCGAAGACAATGGCGAGCGGCTGACCGCGAAGGAATTGCTGCACAACTGCATCTTCCTGCTTAACGCCGGGCATGAAACCACGACGAATTTGATCGGCAACGGGCTGGTGGCGCTGGCGGAAAATCCCGCGCAGAAAACGCGGCTGATCGATAATCCCGGGCTGACCAAAACTGCGATCGAGGAGTTTCTGAGATATGAGAGCTCGAATCAGTTGGGTAATCGCATCACCACCGAGGCCGTCGAAGTCGGCGGCTTGAAGATGCCGGCCGGCACCTTCGTCACCTTGTGCATCGGCGCCGCCAACCGCGATCCGGCGCAATTCGCCGATCCGGAAACGCTCGACATCGGCCGCACCCCGAACCGGCATCTCGCCTTCGCTACCGGTCCACACCAGTGCGCCGGCATGGCGCTGGCGCGGCTGGAAGGAGCGATTGCGATTGCGCGATTCCTGGCGCGGTTTCCGGGATATGAATTGACCGGCACGCCGGTGCGCGGCGGGCGGGTGCGATTTCGCGGATTCTTAAGCGTGCCGTGCAGGGTTGATCTGTAGGATGGGTAGAGCGTAGCGAAACCCATCAACAACTCGCAACGGATGATGGGTTTCGCTACGCTCTACCCATCCTACGAATTCACACCACCGTCCGATGCCGCTCGATACAGGTCTGCAACACCTCGTCGATCGGCTTGTCCCACCAGTCGTTGGAAAAAATCTCGACCTCGGAATAGCCGGCAAAGCCCTGCGCTTCCACAGCGCGACGCACGGAACTGAATATCGATCACGCCGTCGCCCATCATGCCGCGGTCGTTGAGAATGTCCCTGGTCGGCACCAGCCAGTCGCAGACATGGAACGCCAGCAGGCGATCTTTGCCGGTACGCGCGATCTGCGGCATCAGCTCCGGATCCCACCAGATGTGATAGACGTCGAGCGCGACCCCAAGCGCGCCCGAGCGCGCGGGGTCAAGCCGGTCGCAGATGTCCAGCGCCTGTTTTGTGGTGTTGACGCAGGCGCGGTCGGCGGCATAGGCCGGATGCAGCGGCTCGATCGCCAGCGGCATGCCGGCCTGCTTTGCATAGTCGAGCATCTCGGCGATGCCGTCGTCGACCTGGGTCCGCCCTGCTGCAATGTCCTTCGACGGCGCGCTGCCCGGCCGCGAATATTGCGGCAGGCCGCCGGCTACCAGCACGATGCACGGCGCACCGAGCGCCTTCGCCTCGTCCACTGCGCGGCGGTTGTCGTCGCGAACCTCGCCCCGATGCGCGGCGTCGGCAACGAACATGCCGCCGCGGCAATAGCCTGACAGTTCGAGCCCGGCGTCGCGGATCACGCGCACCGCGCGGTCGAGCCCGATGGCGGCAACCTGATCGCGCCACGGATCGATGGCTCGGATGCCGTGCCGCGCGCAGGCCTCGACGATCGCGGCGAGATCTCCCTGCTTGCGCACTGTCGCGGTGTTCAGCGACAGCCAGCGATGATCTCCGGAGAAATCCCGCATTAGGCCTCGACGCCGCGCGCCGCCAGCACCGTTTTCATGCGCCGCGTCGCGAGTTCGGGGTTGGAAAGCAGCCCCGCCTTGTCCGCGAGGCGGAACAGCTCGGCGAGATGCAGCGTCGACCGCGTGCTTTCCTGCCCGCCGACCATGGTGAAATGATCCTGATGGCCGTTGAGATACGCCATGAACACGATGCCGGTCTTGTAGAACCGGGTCGGCGCCCTGAAGACATGGCGCGACAGTGGAACCGTCGGGCCGAGCACGTCGTGGAAACCCACCTCGTCGCCCGCCGCCAGCCGCGACAGCGCGTAGGATGCCGCCGGCGCGATGGCGTCGAAGATGCCGAGCAGCGCGTGCGAAAAACCTTGCGCGTCGCCGGCGATCAGCTCGGCGTAATTGAAATCGTCGCCGGTATACATTTTCACGTTTTTGTCGAGCCGGCGGCGCATGTCGATCTCGCGCTGCTTGTCGAGCAGCGAGACTTTTACCCCATCGACCTTGGCGGCGTTGGCGTTGATGATGCCGACCGCGATATCCATCGCCTCGTCAAGGTCCTGCAGTGCCCCAGTAATTCGCCAGCGCCGGATCGAACATGTCGCCGAGCCAGTGGATGATCACCGGCTCGCGCACCTGGCCCAGCACGCGGTTATAGACCTTGGCGTAGTCGTCCGCGCTGCGGCCGATCTTCGCCAACGCGCGTGAGGCCATCAGGATGATGCGTCCGCCCGCTTTCTCCACTGCCGCGATCTGCTCTTCATAGGCGCGGATCACGTCGTCGACGCTCTTGGCGTCTTCCGGCGCGAGATGGTCGGTGCCGGCGCCGGAAAACACCAGCGCGTTGCCGCGCGCCTTCGAAGCGGCTACCGAGCGCCGGATCAATTCCAGCGAGGTCGGCCAGTCCAGCCCCATGCCGCGTTGCGCGGTGTCCATCGCCTCGGCGACGCCGAGGCCGAGGTCCCAGATGTGCTCGCGGAAGGCAATGGTCCTGTCCCAGTCGATCGCAGCGCTCAGCCACGGATCGACATCGGCAAAGCGGATCGGCCACCACATGGGCCGCCGAAAACGCCACGCGGTTCAGCGTGCCCTCCAGCTTCGATGGAAACGTCCGCGACGCCGCGAGGCGATAGGTCTCGATCGAACGATCGGCCTTCGGCAGCTTCAACGACAGCGACGACATCGGCAAAACCGGCTTGTTCATGGGCTTACCCCTCACACCTTGATCGGAGACACGTCGATCCAGCGGCGTTCTTTCCAGCTTTGCAGCGCGCATTCGGCGAGTTGCACGCCCTTGGCGCCTTCGAGCAGCGTGTATTTGTACGGCGCGTCCTCGCAGACATGGCGGATGAACATTTCCCACTGTTCCTTGAAACCGTTGTCGTAAGACCGCGTTCTCCGGAACCTTTTGCCAGTCGGCATAGAAATCGTGGGTGCGCTTCTCGTCCGGATTCCACACCGGCCGCGGCGTCGCCTGCCGCGCCTGGATCACGCAATCGGTGAGGCCCGCCACCGCCGAGCCATGGGTGCCGTCGACCTGGAACGTGACGAGGTCGTCGCGATAGACGCGCGTTGCCCAGGACATGTTGATATGCGCGATCACGCCGCCTTTCAGTTTGAAGGTCGCGTAGGCGGAGTCATCCGCGGTGGCCTTGTATTTCTTGTCCTTCTCGTCCCAGCGCTCGGGAATATCGGTGGTGCCGAGGCAGGAGATGCTCTCGACCTCGCCGAACAGATTGTCCAGCACGTAGCGCCAGTGGCAGACCATATCGAGGATGATGCCGCCGCCATCTTGCTCTGCGGTAATTCCACGACGGCCGCTGCGCCTGCTGCCAGTCGCCTTCGAATACCCAGTAGCCGAACTCGCCGCGCACCGAGAGCATGCGGCCGAAGAAGCCGGAATCGCGCAGGAACGCCAGCTTCTTCAGGCCCGGCAGGAACAGCTTGTCCTGCACGGTGCCGTGCTTGACGCCTTTTTCGTTGGCGAGCTTCAGCACATCGATCGCTTCCTTCAGGTTGGTCGCGATCGGCTTCTCGCAATAGACATGCTTGCCGGCGTTGATGGCCTTGGTCAGCAACGAGGGGCGCGCCTGCGTGGTGGCGGCGTCGAAGAAGATGGTGTCCTCGGGATTGGTCAGCGCCTCGTCGAGATCGATGGTCCAGCGCGCCACGTTGAACTGTTTTGCAAGCCGTTCGACCTTGTCCGCATCGCGGCCGACCAGGATCGGATCGGGCATCATGCGGTCGCCGTTCGACAGCACCACGCCGCCCTGGTCGCGGATCGCGATGATGGAGCGGATCAGATGCTGGTTGAGCCCCATGCGGCCGGTGACGCCGTTCATGATCACGCCGAGGCGTTGCGTCGTCATATCGTCTGCTCCTGAAGTGTTCTTGTTGTTGGGGTCTGCAGCGGCTTTAGCGCCGCCCAGTCCGGATGCGCGCCGGAGGCAAAGCCGGCCGAGGTCAGCGATCCCGTCTTGAGATCGCCGTCGTAGATCGAGAGCCTGATAGTGTTGCCATCGCGAACGTAAAGGTCGGGATGCGCTGCCAGGAAGGCTTCCGCTTCCTTGTCCGGCGCACCGGAAAAACCATCGACATAATGATGGCCGTTGCGTTCGGCATGGGTAACGCCGATGAAGGCGCCGAGCGCCAGATCCTGCTGCACGCGCGAGCCCGGCCTGACAGGTGAGATCTTCGCCGGTGATGAAGAATTTTTCGCCGCCCGCGCTCCATTTTGCCGCGCGCACCGCATTGAGGACCGACTTGTAAATCCCCTTGCAGGATTTCGACGAGATGCCGCGATAGCCGAGCGCCTTCGCGGCCGGGAAACGCGTCGTAGGAGTCGTCGGCCTCGTCGATGATGAAATCGCGCCGCGTCAGCGCGCCCAGCGGCGATTGCCTGAAAATCTCGCGCGGCATCGGCTGTTCGATATAGAGCAGCTTTGCCGCAATCGGATTCAGGGCGCTGTCGTGATCAAGGCTTGCCACCAGGGCGGCAAGGGCTGCGAGATCGGCGTATTGCTCGTTGGCATCCAGCGTCACCTGGTAATCATAAGGCAACTTGCCCAGTTCCTTGCCGATCCGGATAAGGCGCGCGGTATCGGCCAGCGGGTCGCCGCCGAGCTTGAGCTTGAAATAACGCGCACCGGCATTGTCGGCGGGATCGGCGACGCCGCCCTTGCCTTCGACCTTGTCGTCCATCCCGACGGTATGCCTCACCGCGACGCGGTCGAGCCGCCGGCGCGAGGCGAGGAATGTTGCGATCTCGTCGCCACTCAAATCCGGCGTCAGCCTTGCATCGATGCCCGGGACGTTCGCCGCCATGCCGTCGAAGAAATTCTTGCCCACCGCGCGCAGCAGCGCATCCAGCACCGCCTTGTCGATTTCCGCCGGGCCATAGGCCGCCGCCAGCGGCGGGATATCTTCTTTGGTGCAAGCCGCGACTTGCGCGCCGATACGTGCGGCATGCAGTCCGAACGCGGTCTCGAAGCCATCGCGCGCCAGATAGAGATCGCGCGCGATCATCAGCGCGCGCCGCAATTCGGCAGCACTTTCCTCCGCCGAAAGATGCGGCCGCTTGTCGAACCATTTTGGCGCCATCATCTCGGCGCTTCCGCCAACCGACGTCGATCCGTCTTCGAGTTCGATCTCGGCGCGCACGAAAATCTGCGTCGCCTTGGTGATGGTCACCGAGCCGAACCGGAACGGCCGGACGAAATCGATCGGACGTTCGAAAAACGCAATGTCACGCACGGCCAGTCGTGGCGCCATGGTCCGGCCTCAATCCAGCGCGCTTTGGGTGAAGAAATGCTTGCGGATGCGCTGCACCAGTTCGGTGAAAACCGGGTCGGCCATCACGTCCAGCGAGCGGTTCTTGCCGAGCGGCACGTCGTAGATCGCGGCGATCGCGCCGGGGCGCTCGGTCATCACCAGCACGCGGTCGGCGAGAAACACCGCTTCGGGAATCGAATGCGTGATCAGCAGCACGGTCTTGCCGGTCTCGCGCTGGATGCGCTGCAGCTCGACATTCATGCGCTCCCGCGTCATGGCATCGAGCGCGCCGAACGGCTCGTCCATCAGCATGATCTTCGGGATCATGCACCAGCGCCCGGCAGATCGAGGCGCGCTGCTGCATGCCGCCGGAGAGCTGCCATGGCAGCTTCTTCTCGAATCCTTCGAGCCCGACCATCTTCAACAGCGCCATCGCGCGCGGCAGATATTTTTCGCGCGACAGTTTTTTCATGTCGATCGGCAGCATCACGTTGGAGATGATGTTGCGCCACGGCAGCAGCAGCGAATTCTGGAACACGATGCCGACATTGCCATGCGGTTTTGTCACCTTCTCGCCTTCGACCAGGATTTCGCCCGACGAAGGCGCCAGCAGCCCGGAGATCATCTTCAGCAGCGTGGACTTGCCGCAGCCGGACGGGCCGACCACGACAAAGAACTCGCCCTCGTTGATGTGGAAATCCAGCGGCCGCAGCGACGGCACGTCGCCGTCGCGCGCCCGGTAGGTTTTCGACACGCCGGAGATGCGGATTCCCGGCGTGCCGACAGACGCGTCCGACACCACGCGCAGATGCGCGCTGGTTCGATTGGTGCCGGTTGCCGCTGCGTTCATTCAGCCCAACCTATTTCGGCAGATAGTCGTTGGTATAAAACGCCTTCGGATTATCCTTGGCCTTGGCTTCGAGGCCGCCATATTCGACCATCAGATTGACGCTGTCGGTCATGTTGGCGTCGGTGACCTGGAACGGCCGCTTGCCCTTGGTTTCCGGCGTGCGGTACAGCGGAATCGTCAGCTCGAATCCCTGCGTCAGCGTATCGATCTTGCCGCCCTTCGGATTGGCGTCGAGGATCGACTGCGCCGCGGCCTTGGGGTCCTTCTCCGCGGCTTCGACCGCCTTGGTGAGGCCGACATGAAGCGCTTGACGAGGTCGGCGTTGGCCTTGACGATAGTCGGTGTTGGCGACCATGCCGGATGAAACCATGTTGATGCCGTAGTCGGCGAACTTGATCGGATAGACGTCCTTGCCGGTGGCGTCCTTGATCTTCATCGACTGGTCCATGACATAGCCGAGCAAGCAGATCGGCCTGCCCGTTGATGACGGCGTTGAGCTTGGTCTGGCCGTCGCCGGCCACGGTCTTGAAATCGGTTTCCTTGAGGCCGGTCTTCTTCAAAAACAGCGGCCAGATCTGGGTCATGGAATCCGCGGGCGTGATCGCCACGGTCTTGCCCTTGATGTCGTCGGGCTTGCGGATGTTTTTCTCGACAAAGCCCATCGCCGACATCGGGCTGGTCTGCAGCAACACACCGGTGGCGATGACCGGCGCGCCCTTGATCGCGGCGCGCATCATGGTGGGCACATCGACATAGCCGAAATCGGCGGTCTTGGCGGCGACGGCTTGCGTCGTCGCCGCGGAGCCGCGGCCTTCCTGGATTTCGAGATCGATGTTCTCGGCGGCGTAGATGCCCTTGGCCTTGCCGTAATAGAACGGCGCGTGCTCGCCATAGACGTACCAGTTCAGCATCAGCACGACCTTGTCGGCCGCCGACGCCGGGGCCGACGCGAGCAACGCCCACGCCAGCACCGCCGAAAACACTGTCATCAATCGCACCATGTTCATCCTCCCGTTGGTGTGTCTGCGGCCCTTTGCGAGCCGCTTCTTTTCGTTCGCCTACGCGGCGAAAATGATGTCCTCGCGCTGGCTGACATGCCAGGGAATTACAAAACGCTCGATCCGGTCGACGATCCAGAACAGGATGACCCCGAGCAGCGCCAGAATGACCAATGCTGCGAACATGGTCGGCAGGTCGAAGGTGCCGATCGAGCGCTGCAGCACATAGCCGATGCCGGAATTGGAGCCGACGAACTCGCCGACCACGGCGCCGACCACCGCCAGCGTCACCGAAACTTTCAGTCCGGAGAAAATAGCCGGCATCGCATGCGGCAGGTTGACGGCGAGAAACACCTTGGCGCGGCTGCCCTGCATGGCACGGGCGAGATCGACCATGTCGGGATCGACCGACTTGAAACCCTGCACCGCCGACACCACCACCGGAAAGAATCCGAGCAGGAACGCCGAGATCACCTTCGGGATGATCCCAAAACCGAACCAGACCACGAACAGCGGCGCGATCGCGATCTTCGGCACCGATTGCGAGAACACCAGCAGCGGATAGACGTAGCTTTCCACCGTCTTCGATCCGGCGATCAGCATCGCGACGGGAATGCCGAACACGGCCGAAAGCAGAAAGCCGCAGATGGTCGCATAAGTAGTCGGCCAGGCCTGCGCCATCAGTTCGGGCCAGTCGTGCCACAGCACCACGACGACGTCGCCTGGCGCGGGGATCTGATAGGGCGGGATTTTGAACAGCCGGATCGTCAGGTCCCAGGCCACGACGATGAAAATCAGGAACAAAAACGGCCGAATCCACACCGCGTTCAGCGCCTTGGACACGCTTCCGGGGTTCCGGATTTCCGCCAACGTTGCTCTCCCTGTTTGGGTCAACAATTAACCCGTTGGATAAATACTGTCTAGGGATTTTCCACTGTCATTCCGGGATGCGCCTTTTGGGCGCAGGCCCGGAATCCATAACCCCAATCGTGGTTATGGATTCCGGGCTCGCTCGCTGCGCTCGCGCCCCGGAATGACGATTTCCGCAACACGCTGCTTGGCGACCTCGTCCTTCCCGAATGCCGCCGCCGATTTCCCGGTCAGCGCCGCCAGCACCAGCGCCACCATGTGCTCGAGCCGCTCGTCGCGGGCTTCCTTTTTCAGGAGGTCGCGGCCGAAAATCACGCTCAGGGTCGCGCTGTTCGACAGATAGAAGAAACATAGCGCCGCGATCGAAATGTAGAGCTGCACCGGATCGACAGCGACCGGGAAGTCGCCGCTTTCGACGCCGCGCGTCACCACGGTGCGGATCATCTCGACAAACGGCGAGTGCATCGATTTCACCTTGGTGGAGCGCTTCAGGTGCTTCGCCTTCGCGAGATTTTCGGTATTCAGCAGCGCCAGAAATTCCGGATTGCGGATGAAATAATTCCAGGTGAATTCGATCAGCCGCTCGATCGCCTCGGGGGCATCGAGATGCTCCAGATCGAGCCCGCGCTCCTCGACCCGGATTTTCTCGTAGGCGCCTTCCAGCACCGCCAGATACAGGTCTTCCTTGTTGCCGACGTGATAATACAGCATGCGCTTGTTGGCGCCCGCCTCCGCTGCGATGCGGTCGACCCGCGCGCCGGCGAGGCCATGGGCGGCGAATTCCTGCTTGGCGGCCTCGAGAATGCGCAAGCGCATGCCCTCGGGGTCGCGCTGCCATTTCAGGGGTCGTTTTGCTTTCGCCAAATCAGTTACTCAATGATCGCAGCAGATCGGATGTAGCATGCACGCGGCGGTTTTAGTACATTCTTGTAGGACGGGTTGAGCGCTTGCGAAACCCGTCAACCAAATCATGCCGCATGATGGGTATCGCTTCGCTCAACCCATCCTACGGGTCCCGCGCCGTGCGCTCGACCAGCAGCGTGGGAATGCCGCAGGTGCCGTTACGAACGGAAAGCACGCGGGTGCCGGGTTTGCGGCCGGTGCGCACCTCGGACACGTCGAGGCCGACGGATACAAGCCGCGCCCGCGTCGCGTCGGCATTGTCGACGCGCCAACTCATGCCATAGAGGCTGTCCTGCGCCGGATCGATGGCGGCGCCCGGACGATGGACGATCTCCACAATCAAATCGCCGCAGCGGAAGAACATCAGCCGGCCCCAGTCGGGATGCGAGCGATCCAGCGCCATATCGAGCCCGAGCCGTGCACCGTAGAGCGCTGCGGCGCGTTCGGGGTCGCCCGCCGAGATCACCACGTGATCCAGTCCGGTGATTGGCGCATCGCCAAACGGAGGCGAGCGCGGGCGCTCCACCGCCAGTTCCAGAAAGAATAGCCGCACCCCACGCGTGGCATCCGCCGCCGTGCGAGTCCGCTTCCACGACATGGTCGCTGCTGACGCCGCGTCGCGGCTCTCGCCGTCGGCAATCGGTTCCGGCTTCAATGCGAGGCGATCAAGCCGGCGATGCATGCGCGCGATATCGCCGGTGCGAAAACAAATGCTCGCCAACCCATCGTCCTGCTCCGCGAGCACTGAGCGAATCCGATCCGCCGCGTCGCTATTGCCGACCGGCGCCATCAGTTCCAGCGTCACATTATCCAGCGTGAACAGAACGGTGGCAGCGCCATCCCGGGTGCTTCGCCATGCCGGCGCCCGCGCCAACAGCAACTGATACGCGGCGGTCGCCGCGTCGATGTCGCGGACGAGAACGACGACGTGGTCGAGCCCGGTGATCATGCAGAATCCATCACGGGAACAGTCCTCGCGTGGTCTTGGCGGCCCGCACCTTCTCCACACCGATCGCCATCGCGGCGGTGCGATGCGAAATCCCGTCGGCCTTCGCCCGCGCCGCCATGGTGTCGAAGGCGCGGTCGAGAATCTGGTATTCGCGCCGCATCACCTCTTCTTCTTCCCAGAACAGTTGCTGCAGGTCCTGCACCCATTCGAAATAGCTGACCACGACGCCGCCGGAATTGCAGAGAATATCCGGGATCAGAAACACCTCGTCCTGGCGTTTTTCCAGCACCAGGTCGGCTTCCGGCGTGGTCGGACCGTTGGCGCCCTCGGCCAGCACCCGGCATTTCAGGTTTTCGGCGGTCTTCGCGTCGATCACGCGCTCCATCGCGGCGGGCACCAGCACGTCGCAGGGCATCGTCAGAATGGTGGCGGGGTCGCAGGCCAGCTGGTTGGAATATCCGGCGAGGCTGCCGTGCTCGCCGGTGTGCTTCATCAGACCGGGAATATCGAGACCGGCCTTGTCATATAGCGCGCCGGTGTGGTCGCTGACCGCGATCACCTTGAGGCCGAAGCGCTGCAGGTCCAGCGCGGCGTAAGAGCCGACATTGCCAAAGCCCTGAATGACGGCGGTGGCATTGTTGAGGTCGATCGACAGTTCCTTCATCACCCGTTTGGCAAGATGCGCCACGCCCCGCCCGGTGGCCTCGCGCCGTCCCAGCGTTCCTCCCGAACTGACCGGCTTGCCGGTGACGATCTCGGTGACGGTGCGGCCCTGATACATCGAATAGGTGTCCATGAACCACGCCATCACCTGCTCGTTGGTGCCCATATCGGGGGCCATCACGTCGACGTGGGGGCCAACGAACGGAATCATCTCCTGCATGTAGCGGCGCGATAGCGCCTCCAGCTCCCGCTTGGAAATCGTCGAAAGATCGACATTGATGCCGCCCTTGGCGCCGCCATAGGGCAATCCGACCAGCGCGCATTTCCAGCTCATCCAGATCGCCAGCGCCGCGACCTCGCCGATATCGACGCTGGGTGCAAAGCGGGTGCCGCCCTTGGTCGGCCCGAGGGTGAGATGATGCTGCACGCGATAACCTTCGAACACCGCGATCGAGCCGTCGTCGCGATGGATCGGGCAGGAGATGGTGATGGCGCGTTTCGGCAGCAGCAGTCGGTCGCGCTCGTCCATGGGAATCGAGAGGTGGTTGGCGATGACGCCAAACTGGTTCACGGCCATGTCGAACACCGGCCCGGAATAAACCGTCATCGTTGCCTCCCCTTTTGTCGCGTGTGAGCGCTATTGCCTACGGTCGTAGTCCTGCCACATACCGATCTCAAGCGATACAGGCGGCAGGGGTGCAAATAATATCAGCGAATGATACGGCATAAGCAGTGCTAATGTACCGACGCCAGCCGGGACCACCCTTCACGCAACGGATCGCTTAATGCAGGCCCTCTTCATCGGACAAACCTATATCGACGTCACCTTCATCACCGATCACATGCCGACCGGCGACGAGAAACACGTGGCGTCGGCCTATGCCGTCTCGTTTGGCGGCAACGCCGTCACCGCCGCGTTCTGCTGCGCCAAGCTCGGGATCGTGCCGGATCTGCTGGCGACCGTGGCCAACGACTGGTTGGGACGGATGTTTTCCGACATGGCGGCGAAATACGGAATCGAGGTGCATCCGCGCAAGGTCCAGACCTCGTCGCTGTCCTTCATCATGCCGAAGGACGGCAAGCGCGCCATCGTGCGCTGCCGCGACGACGAGCATATCCATCCGTTCCCGATGCTGAACCTCAAGGGCTGCCGCGCATTGCATATCGACGGTCACCAGCCGGACGCGGCGATTCACTATGCGAGGCTCTGCCGCGAAGCCGGCATCCTCACCTCGCTCGATGGCGGAGGCTTGCGGACCAACACCCACGAGCTCCTGGAATTCATCGACGTCGCCATCGTAGCCGAGCGGCTGTGCGAGCAGATGGACAAATCGCCGGAGGCGATGCTGGATTATCTGAAAAGCCGGGGCTGCCGGGTCGGCGGCGTCACCATGGGCGAGCGCGGCCTGCTCTGGTACGACGAGACCGGCGTGGTGCGTGCGCTTCCCGCGCTGCCTATCGCGCCCGACCGCGTGCTCGACACCAACGGCGCCGGCGACGTGTTCCACGGCGCCTATGTCTATTCTTACTTAAGCAATCCCGGCGCGCCGTGGCAGGATCATTTCGTTTTCGCGCGCGCGGCGTCGACCTACAAAATCCAACGCCTCGGCAACGAGGCCGGCCTGCCGACGCGGCCCGATATCGAGGCGGTCCGGCAGGAGTTTGAGGTCAGGGCCTAGCACTTAGGTCGTCCACAAAGGAAACCCCTGATGGGCCGCGTGTTCGTTGCCGGCAGCATCAACATGGACGTGGTGGCCACGGCCGACCGGCATCCGAAACCGGGCGAGACCGTCGCCGGGCGCGAGGTATTGTATTTTCCCGGCGGCAAGGGCGCCAATCAGGCCGTCGCCGCGGCAAGGCTGGGTGCCGCGACGACCTTGATCGGGCGCGTCGGCAAGGACGCATTCGGCCGCGATGTCAGGATATTTCTTGCAGCGCAGGGCGTCGACCTGAGGTTCGTGAAAGATGCGCCGGATGTCCATACCGGCACCGCCATCATCACTCTCGCCAACGCCGACAACACCATTGTAGTCATCGCCGGCGCGAATGCACTGGTAAGCACGATCGATGTCGCGATCCCGCTGCTTGCAAAAGGCGACGTCGCGGTCAGCCAGTTCGAGATTCCCCTCCCCACGATCGGCGCGTTCTTCCAGCGGGCGCGCGCGGCGGGCGCGACCACCATCCTCAATCCGGCACCAGCTCTGACGTTCGACCGTGCGCTGCTCGATCTTGTGGATATTCTAATCCTGAACGAAAGCGAACTCGGCCTGCTGGCGAACACCGGGCTGCGCGATACCGACGATCAAACGCATTTCATCGAGGCCGCACGATCGTTGCAGGCCGGCCGGGACATCATCGTTTGCGCGACGCTGGGCAAGTGCGGCGTGGCCGCGCTTGTCGGGGATGAGCCCCTCGTCATTCCAGGCCGCACCGTCAAGGCGGTCGATACGACAGGCGCCGGCGATTGTTTTGTGGGCGCGGTCGCGGCCCGGCTCGCCAGCGGCAACCCCGTTCGCGACGCACTCAACTACGCCAACATCGCCGCATCGATTTGCGTGCAACGCATGGGCGCAGCGCCATCGATGCCGACGGCGCTGGAAGTGGAGTCGCTGGATTGACCTAATCGAGCCGAGCAGTTATACCAATTTAGAACTATTCTAAATTGGTATAACGGGTCGCCCGATGAAGAATTTCGCGGATCTGACCGAACGGGAAGTGCTGGCGGTCGCCATCTCCGGCGAGGAGGAAGACAGCCGCATCTATATGAGCTTCGCCGAGGATCTCGCCGAGCGCTATCCGGATTCTGCGCGGATATTCGAGGAAATGGCCGAAGAGGAAAAAGGCCATCGCCACATGCTGCTGGAAATGTACGAGCAGCGCTTCGGACCCAACCTTCCGCCCATTCGACGGGAAAATGTCAGGGGATTCCTGCGCCGGCGTCCGATCTGGCTGACCAAGAATCTGTCGCTCGACACCATCCGCAAGGAAGTCGAGACGATGGAATTCGAGGCCGAACGCTTTTATGCGAAAGCCGCCGAGCAAACCCAGGATGTCGGCATCCGCAAACTGCTCGGCGATCTCGCGGAGACGGAAAAGGGTCACGAAAAAACCGCCGCAAGGCTGACCGACAAAATTCTCAAGCCGAATGTGCGCGCCGAAGAAGACAAAACGCGCAAGCGCATGTTCGTGCTGCAATACGTCCAGCCGGGCCTTGCCGGATTGATGGACGGGTCGGTTTCCACACTCGCTCCGCTATTTGCCGCGGCCTTTGCAACCCATCACAACTGGCAGACCTTTCTGGTCGGCCTCGCGGCCTCGATCGGCGCCGGGATCAGCATGGGTTTCGCCGAAGCGCTGTCCGACGACGGTTCGTTGACCGGACGCGGCTCGCCGTGGCTGCGCGGGATCACCTGCGGCCTCATGACGACGCTCGGCGGGCTGGGCCACACCATGCCCTATCTTGTTCCGGACTCATGGACCAATGCGTTCTGGATCGCGACGACCATCGCAGGCGTCGTGGTGTTCTTCGAGTTGTGGGCCATCGCCTACATCCGGGCGCGCTACATGGACACGCCGTTCCTTCAGGCGGTGTTCCAGATCGTACTCGGCGGCGCCATCGTGCTTGCGGTGGGCATTCTGATCGGAGCGGCCTAGGCGCGCTATTTCAGCATCCCCATCACGCGCGGCAGCCACAGCGTCAGCTCGGGAAACAGCGTGATCGCGATCAGCGACATCAACAGCGGGATCAGCCACGGCAGGATCGCCATGGTGGTGCGCTCGATCGACAGTTTCGCGATCCGCGACAGCACGAACAGCACCATCCCCAATGGCGGATGCAGCAACCCGATCATCAGGTTCAGCGTCATCACCACGCCGAAATGAACGGGATCGATGCCCACTTTCAAAATGATCGGCATCAGCACCGGCACCAGGATGCTGATGGCGGCGATGGTCTCGAGGAAACACCCGACCACCAGCAGCAGCACGTTGATCAAGAGCAGGATGATGTATTTGTTGTCGGTGAGATGCAGCAGCGCTTCCGCGCCGGCCTCGGTCAGCCGCGTCGTGGTCAACACCCAGCCGAACAGCGAGGCCGCGGCGACGACCAGCAGCACGCCCGCCGAGGTCTCGATGGTGTCCATCGTGACCTTGTAGAACTGCTTCGGCGACAGCGAGCGATACAAGAATACGCCCAATATCAGCGCCCAGGCGCAGGCGGCGATCGCGGCCTCGGTCGGGGTGAACCAGCCGAAGGTCATGCCGCCCATGATGATCGCCGGCGTCATCAGCGCCGGAAGTGCTGCGATGAAAGTCTTGCCGAGAATATTCCAGCGGAACGCCTGATCGGCGCCCATGCCGTATTTGCGCGCGCAGTAGCTGACATAGAGCATCATGAAAACGGTCATCACCGCGCCGGGGATGAAGCCGCCGAGAAACAGCGCGCCGATCGAGACGTTGCCCATCATGCCGTAGATCACGAACGGTAGCGACGGCGGGATGATCGGGCCGAGCGTGGCGGAGGCCGCGGTGACGCCGACGGAGAATTCGATGTCGTAGCCATGATCCTGCATGGCCTTGATCTCGATGGTGCCGAGGCCGGCGGCATCCGCGATCGCGGTGCCAGACATGCCGGAAAAAATCACCGAGCCGAAGATGTTGACATGGGCGAGGCCGCCGCGCATCCAGCCGCAGCTTGCCACCGCGAAATCGTAGATGCGGTTGGTAATGCCGGCGGAATTCATCAGATTGCCGGCGAGGATGAAGAACGGCACCGCCAGCAAGGGAAAGCTGTCGAGTCCGCCGGCCATCCGGTGCAGCACGACAAAATCCGGAATGCCCGCGATGAAGTGGGTGTAGAGCAGTGACGACCCGGCGAGAGCAATGAAAACGGGTACGCCGACCAATAGCGCCGTCAGGAAAACGAAAATGAGAACGGGCATCGGCTTCCCTCACTCGATCGGAAGCTGGTGCGTGTAATCGTCGGGCTTCTGCCAGCCTTCGCGCGCGTGGGTCGACACCGCCCAGATTTGCCGCGCCAGCATCATGAAGCAGCCGGCTGCGACCCCGCCGTAGACGAGACTCATCGGCAGGTCGACCACCGTCATGCGCTGAAATTCCATGCGCTCGGTGATCGTGACCGAGAAATACGCCAGCAGCGCCAGAAAAACGAGGGTGACGATATCGACCAGCGCGAACAGTATGGTTCGCAGCGGGCCGGGCTTCATCAAATTGCCCAGCAGTTCAACCGCGATGTGGGTTTTCTTGCGCGTCACCGTGGCGCCGCCGATGAAGGCCAGCCACATCAAGCCGTAGCGCGCGAGCTCCTCGGTCCAGGCCAGGCTATCATTCATGATGTAGCGGGTGAAGAACTGCAGGAAGACGATCAGCGACAGCGCCCAGAACAGCACGAAGGCGATCCAGTCTTCGGGGTGATGCTCAATCACGACCTCTTCGTCCTGCGCGACGATCAGGTGAACGTCGTCGTCGGATTTGGAATTTAGGCTCATTGCTGCACAATCCCCACTGTCGTCCCGGCGAACGCCGGGACCCATAACCTCAGGCAGCTATTGTTTGGGCAAGTCGCCCGCATGTCGCCAACACCTTCCGCAATCACTGACGACGGAGAGTATGGGTTCCGGCGTTCGCCGGGATGACGCGTGGCTACTTCAGCGCCTGCAACTCATCATACTGCGCCTGGGTCCACCCCGCCCCCGCGGACGCGTCGTTATGCAGCGGGATCGCCGCCTTGCGGAAGGCTTCGCGGTCGGGCTCGACCACGGTCTTGCCGAGCTTCTTGAACTCGGCCGCCATGTTCTTTTCGGAGGCCGCAATCGCATCGGTCGCATGCGAGGCGGCTTCCTTCAGCACATCGGTAAAAATCTTCTGCTCGTCGGGCGTCAGCTTGGTCCAGACATGGCTGCCGACAACAGTGACCAGCGATTCCGTGATGTGGCCGGTGAGGATGATATGGCTCTGCACCTCGTAGAACTTCTTGGCCATGATGGTGGGCAACGGGTTTTCCTGCCCATCGACCGTGCCCTGCTGCAATGCCAGGTACACCTCGGCGAACGCGATAGGCGTCGCGTTGGCGCCGACCGATTTGGTGAACATCAGAAACAGCGGCGCCGGCGGCACCCGCAGCTTCATGCCCTTCATGTCCTCGGGCTTGCTGATCGATTTGTTGGCCGTGACGTGGCGCTGGCCGTAATAGGTGAGTGCGACTACCTTATGCTTGGTCTTGTCGTCATAGCCCTTGGCGAGATCGGCAAACAGCTTGCTGTCGCGATAGGCCTTCCAATGAGCGAAGTCGCGCAGGATGAACGGCGCGCCGGTGATGCCGATCGGTTTGTAGATTGACGCGGCAAAATTCACGCCGGTATAAATCATATCCACGGTGCCGAGGCCGAGCCCCTCGTTGATCTGGTTCTCGTTGCCGAGCTGCGAGGCCGGAAACACCTGGATTTCATATTTTCCGTTGGTGCGCTTCTTGATTTCGTCCGCGGCCCACAGCGCCTCGGTATGGTAGGGCTCGCCGATCTCGTAGACATGCGCCCATTTGAGCTTTGTCTGGGCCGAAGCCGGTCCTGCAATGGCTGCCGCGATGACGAATGCCGCGCCCATGGCGAAACGGCGTGTCCAGATGGACATGGTATCCTCCCCCAAAATTGTTGTCCGAGACCTCGTTGACGGGTCTCCGGCCGGTAACGTCGCCGATATGATCTGCGGATGCAAGTAGCGAAAAAGCTGCTTAAGTCACGGGCACGACACGCAACGGCAGAGTGTCAAACCCGCGCAGCGTGTTGTTGAGCCGGCGCGTGGGCTCCGCGGTCATCTCGATGACAGCGACGCGCCTGGCAAGCGCGCCAAGGATCGCCTCGGTTTCCAGCCGCGCCACCGCCTGGCCAACGCAGCCATGGATGCCGGTGCCGAAGGTCATGTGGCCGGTGGCTCGGCGCCTGACGTCGAAGGTATCGGGCCTGTCCCAGCGCCGTGGATCGCGGTTGGCGGCGGCAAACAACAGCAGCACCTTCTCGCCGTCGCCCAAACGAATGCCGGATACATCTATCGCCCTGGTGGTGGTGCGGAAAAACGACTGCACCGGCGCCTCGAACCGCAGCACCTCCTCGAACGCGCCGCGGATCAGCGCCGGATTTTCACGAAGCACCGTCCACTGCTCGGGATAGCGCGCGAGGCAATACAGCGCATTGCCGAGGCCATAGACCGTGGTGTCGATGCCCGCGGACAGGAACGAGCGCACCAGCATGCCCGCCTCGTCCTCGGTCAATTCGCCGGAGTCGACCGCGTCGAAGATTTGCATGCCCAGCCCGCCCGGCTTCAGCGCCGCGCGGCTGCATTTCGACATGATCCAGTCGCGCACCGGACCGGCATTGGCCATCGCCGCATTGAACAGGTCGTTACGGGGGCCGAACGAATTGAACACCATGCTGCCATAGGGCAGCAGGTTCTCGCGGCCCTCGCCGGAAATCCCCACCGCATCCGGAAACACCTTTAAGAGATAGGCCTCGGCGAGATCGGCGACGCCGTCGAATTCGCGGCTTTCGACCAGCCGCGCAACCAGCATTTCGGCTTCGCGTTCGAACGTGTCGCGCAACACCTTGATCGCCGCCGGCGACAGGATGCGGGTCAGCACGGCACGGGTGCGGGTATGCAGCGGCGGATCGGCTTCCAGGATAATGCTTGGCGGCCGCCACGGCGGCTCTTTGCGGAAATCGCTCAGGCCCACGCCGGCCGACGAGCAATAGGTCTGATAGTCGGTCAGGGCGTCGCGGACCTGCTCGTGGCGGGCCATCGTCCAGATACCGTATTGCTCGAGCCAGACCACGGATCCCGCCTCGCGCAGCGCCTCGTGATGCGGGTAGGGATTGTGCAGAAAATCGTGCGAGAACGGATCGACCGATGATACCGGACGGCTCAGGGTGGTCTGCTCGCTCGCCATGTGGTCTCCCGCTCCGGCCGCTGCAGCGCGGCCAGTTGGACGCATTTTGCACGAAACGGTGAGGGATTGTCACCCCGTCGCTTCTGCTATTTAAATCACCGCAGCGACCTTCTTGACACCGGGAAATCTCACCATGCCGACGCCCGCCCCCGCGATATCTCCTGTCACCGACGATCCGGCGCTGCTGCGGGTCGAAGGACCCATCGGCACCATCACGCTCAACCGCCCCGCCGCGTTCAACTCCGTCAATCTCGCCATCGCGCAGAGGCTCGAACAGCTCGCCGCCGAGGTTGACGGCAATGACGATATCCGCGTGCTGGTGATCGAAGGCGAAGGCCGCGCCTTCGCGGCCGGCGGCGACTTGCAGACCATCGGCGCGGCTGCTGCCGCCGATACCATAGCGCCCGTGGTCGGCGAACTGCTCAAGCACTACCACGCTTTCATCACGAGCTTGCGGCGAATGCCGAAAATCGTGCTGTCGAGCGTGCATGGCTCGGCGGCCGGCGCCGGCATGTCGCTGGCCTTCGTCGCGGACCTGTGCATCGCGGCGGAGGACGCACGTTTCACGCCGGCCTATGGCAAGATCGGCGCGTCGCCTGACGGCGGCGGCACCGTTGGCGTGGTCTCGACGGTCGGCGTGCGCCGCGCGCTGCAGATCTATCTTGCTGAAGACAATTTTTCCGCGCAGCAGGCGTACGACTGGGGTCTGGTCGCCAAGGTCGTGCCGGCAGCCGACTTGAAATCGGCGACCCGCGCATTGGCAGAGCGCCTCGCTCAAAACGCGCCGGCGGCGATTGCGGCGACCAAGGCGCTGATCCACCGCGCGCCTGTCACGCCGGTCGAGCAGCAACTCGAGGCCGAAAAGGACGCCATCATCGGCTGCATGAACACCGATGAGTTTCGCGTAGCGGTGAAGAAATTCACCAGCAAGGGGAAGTAAGCGCTCCCCGGCTTTGCAGCGCACCGCCTTCGCAAGAGCTACGCGCTGCGCTGCGTCCGGGGCAGCTAATTCGGACAGATATACCCCGTCCCCGCCGGTGACTTGAAGCAGCCCACCGATTCCGGGATCACCTGCTTCGGCAGCCACAGCACCACCTTCGGAAAATAGATAGTGAAGGTAATCGTCACCAAAAACACGACATAGATCGGCAGCGCCGCGCGCAACGCCTTGGCAAAACTGACGCCGACGAATTTCGACGCCATCAGCAGCACGAGCCCATAGGGCGGCGTGATCAGCCCGAACGCCAGCGTGGCGATCAGCACCACGCCCATATGCACGCCGTTGATGTCGCCGGCTTGCGTGAGCGCATTCACCAGCGGCATGAAGATGATGATGGTCGGCACCGGCTCGATGAAATCGCCGACCACGGTGAACAGCAGCACCAGCAGCAGCATCATGATATGCGGGTCGCTGCCGGCGATCGAGGTGATCCAGTCGGCGATCACGATGGCGCCGCGCAGGTAAGCCAGCATCCAGCCGAACGCGTTGGCGGCGCCGATGGTGATCAGCGGCAGCGAGAAGATCAGCCCGGCGAGGCAGAAGTCGTAGGGGATTTTCCGGATGTGGCCGCGATTGAGCGCGGGGATCACCACCGCGATGATCCAGATCACCGCGACGACGCCGGCTTCCGTCGGCGTGAACCAGCCGGTGAGAATGCCGCCGAGCAGAATGACCGGAATCATCAGCGGCAATGCGGCGTCGCCGGCGGCGAACGCGACCTGGCGCAACGGCGCGCGCGGCTTGCGCATGCCGGAGGGGCCGAAGAAATAGCAATAGATCATCAGGCCAAAGCCGATCATCAGCCCCGGCACCACGCCAGCCATGAACAGCCCGGCGATCGAGACGTTGCCGACCGCGCCATAGACCACCGCGGTGATGCTCGGCGGCACCAGGGCTGCGATGGTGGAGGCCGACGCGATGATCGCCGCGATGAAAGCGGGGCTGTAGCCTTCCCGTTTCATCGGACCGCCCAGCGCGCGGCTCATCACCGCCACGTCGGCGGTGGTCGATCCCGACATTTCCGAAAAGAACATGCTGAACACGACCACGACCTGCGACAGCCCGCCCCGGATATGGCCAACCAGCGACAGTGACAGGTTGGCGATCCGCACCACCACGTTGGCCGAACTCATCAACTCCCCAACCAGCAGGAAAAACGGTATCGCCAGCAGCGCCTCGGAATCGACGCCGTCGAAAACCTTCTGAACGATCGCGGCGAGCGACACATCGGTGAGCAAGGCGCCCACGAAAACGCCGGCCAGCAGCGAAAACGGCACGGGCACGCCGAGGTAGCCGAAGAACAGGAAGCAGAACGTCATCAAGCCGAGGATAACGGGTGCGCTCACAGGCCCGGCCTCGGCGGTATCACGGTGTCGATCGCCGGAATATCGCGGTCGATTTCCGGCGGCTCGGGATGGTCAAAGCCGTTGCGGATGCCGTTGACCAGTTGCTCGATCGTGAACAGGCCGATCAGCATGCCGGACAGCGGGATCGCGGCATAGAGCGAGGCGATCGGCGTGCCCGACGGCAGGCGGAAGCTGCCAAAACCTCTGATGTAATTGATGTAGCCGAACCAGATCAGGCAAAATGCGACGCCGAGCACGACGAGGCGGATAATGATCTCGACGATCAGCCGCGGAGTACCGTGCATCGCCTCGGAGATCGCGGTCAGGTACAGATGATCGTTGCGGCGCGTCGCGACCGCGGCGCCGATGAAGATCGCGTAAATGAAAAACGTCGAGGTCACTTCCTGCAGCCACAGCCAGGGATGGCCGATGGTCCGGGTGACGATGTCGGCCGTCACCGACAGCGAAAACCCGAAGCACAGCACACCGCAAAGAATCATCAGGACCAGTTCGAGCCTGTCGAACGCGCGCCATTTCAAATGATGCTGCCGCTGCAACACCAATTTATCGGCGATGGTCATCACTACTCCCGTGCGGTGGGGGATTACTCGTCATGCCCGGCCCCGTGCCGGGCATCCACGTCTTCCTTCCTGGCGCGTGATCAAGACGTGGATGGCCGGGACAAGCCCGGCCATGACGGTCAAGTCACAAGCCGCGTCAGTTGATCGCCCGGATCAGGGTCTTGATCTTGTCGGCATGCGGGCCGAGTTCCTTGGCGAGCTTGTCGAGATAGGGGTCGGCGATCTTGGTGAAGCCCGACTTGTCGACGTCATCGACGATCTTGACGCCCAGCGTCTTCAGCTTGGTCGCTGCGGTCTTCTCCAGGGCGAATGCCTTGGCCGGTTCATTGGCGCTGATTTCGGCGGCCGATGTGGTCACCCACTGCTTTTGCTCGGCGGAAAGACGCTGCCACAGCTTGTCGCTGATAAAGACCAGCGCGTTGTTGGCCTCATGCTCGGTAATCGAAAGCACGGGTGCGACCTCATAGTGCTTGTTGACGAGGTAGACGTTGATGCTGTTTTCAGCAGCTTCGACCACGCCGGTCTGCAAGGAGGTGTAGACGCTGCCGAACGGCATGTGCACGGTCTGGGCGCCATAGGCCGGAAACATGGTGTCCTCGGTCGCGGTCGCCTGAACCCTGATCTTCATTCCTTTGACGTCGTCGACCTTGTGCACTTCCTTCTTGCTGTAGATGTTTCGCACGCCCTGCGAGCCGGTGGCGATGACGTGCAGGCCTTGCGTCGTCTCATCGATCATCGCCTTGATCGCGTCGATCACCTGTTTGTCGGCCAGCGCCTTGATCACATGAGCTTCGTTGCGGAACAGGAAATGCAGCGACATCACGCCGGCCTGCGGCGAGATCGTCGAGGTATTTGCGGAAGAAACGATCGCGAAATCGAGGTCGCCCGACTTGACCAGTTGCAGGATTTGCGGCTCCTGCCCGAGCTGCGCGCCGGGATACTGGTCGACCAGCATGGTACCCTTGCTCAATTCCTTGAGCCTGGCGGAAAAGATATCATAGGCGACGCTGTAACCGGTATTGAGTTGCTGGTCGTGGGCGAAGCGATAATGTTTTACGTCCTGCGCGCCGGCGCTTGTGGCAAACACCATCACGGCCGCGGCGATTGCCGCAGCGATTATTTTTGCTGGATTATTCACTGTTTCCCCCTGTTTTGATTTTCTCAATCATCCCATCGGGGTTGCAGGATTGTCAATCAGACATACCGCCCAAGGCTCTAGTTGATCGCCCGGATCAGGTTTTTAATCTTCTCCGCGTGCGGGCCGAGCTCCTTGGCGAGCTTGTCGAGATAGGGGTCGGCGACCTTGGTGAAGCCGGATTTGTCGACGTCGGTGACAATCTTGACGCCGATCGCCTTCAGCTTGTCCTGCGACTGATGCTCGAGTTCGATCGCCTTGGCCGGCTGGTTCTTGTTGACCTCGTCGGCGGCGGCCTGCACCCAGCCCTGCTGCTCCGGCGTCAGGCTGTTCCACAGTTTGTCGCTGACCCATACCAAGCTGTTGTTGGCCTCGTGTTCGGTCATCGACAGCACGGGTGCGACTTCATAGTGCTTGTTGGCGAGATAGACGTTGACGCCGTTTTCCGCGACGTCGACCACGCCGGTCTGCAGCGAGGTATAGACGCTGCCGAACGGCATGTGCACGATCTGCGCGCCGTAGGCCGGGAACATGGTGTCCTCGGTGGGTGTCGCCTGCACCCGCACCTTGAGGCCCTTCATGTCCTCGATCTTCTTGATCTCGCGCTTCGAATACATGTTGCGCAGGCCCAGCGTCGACAGGGCGATGACATGGGCGCCCTGCACGGTATCGGCGATCATCGCCTTGACGGCTTCGGACACCTTGGGGTCCGCCATCGCCTTGACGAGGTGCGCCTCGGACCGGAACAGGAAGTGCATCGACATCACGCCGGCCTGCGGCGACAGGGTCGCGGCATTGGCCGAGGAGGAAATGCAGAACTCGATATCGCCTGACTTCACCAGCTGCAGGACCTGCGGCTCCTGCCCAAGCTGCGCGCCCGGGTACTGGTCGACCAGCATGGTGCCCTTGCTCAGCGCCTTGAGCTTGTCGGCAAAAATGTCGCCGAGGATGCCGTAGCCGGTGGTCTTGGGCTGGTCATAGGCGAAGCGATAATGTTTTACGTCCTGTGCGCCGGCGCTGGCGGCGAACGCTAACGCGGACGCAGCCAGTGCCGCGCCGAAAAATCTGTTCAGGCTTTTCATTGTCACTCCCCTTGGATGATTTTTCTTTGATCATCCCATCGGGGTCGCGAGGATGTCAATGAAACATCGCCGCGTCGCCAATGCAACGCAGGTGCGAGATGGGGTGTTTGTAGGATGGGTTGAGCAAGGCGAAACCCATCCTATCGCAACCGCCTACGTGGGTTTCGCTGCGCTCAACCCACGCTACGAGTTACCCTGCCCCCGCATGAAATCGAAGTCGCAGCCTTCGTCGGCCTGCAAGATCGTTTCGTTGAACAAATGCGCGTAGCCGCGTCGGGCCCATTCCGGGGTAACCGCAGGCGTGAGTGCAGTACGGCGCTTCTCGAGTTCGGCGGCATCGACCAGCAGATCGATGCTGCGCGCGGCGACATCGAGCCGGATCATGTCGCCATTTTGCACCAGCGCCAGCGGACCTCCTACAGCGGATTCCGGGGTGATGTGCAGCACGATGGTGCCGAACGCGGTGCCGCTCATCCGTGCGTCGGAAATTCGCACCATGTCCTTGACGCCGCCGCGCGCGAGCTTCATCGGAATCGGCAGATAACCCGCCTCCGGCATGCCCGGCGCGCCCTTCGGGCCGGCATTGCGCAGCACCAGCACGTCATCGGCATTGACGTCGAGATCGGGATCGTCGACCCGCAGCGTCATGTCCTCGACCGAGTCGAACACCACGGCGCGGCCGGTGTGCTGCAGCAATTTGGGGCTCGCCGCCGAATGCTTGATCACCGCGCCGCGCGGCGCGAGGTTGCCGTGCAGCACCGCCATCGCGCCTTCGGGTTTTATGGGATCGTTGCGGCCACGGATGGCGTCCTGCCCCGGCACGTCTTCCGCATTCGCGACCGCGTCGCGCAAGCTTCCATCGATGGTTTTAGCGTCGAGGTCCAGCAGATCGCCGAGCTGCCGCATCAGCTTGGGCACGCCGCCGGCGTGATGGAAATGCTCCATGTAATGCGCGCCCGACGGTTTCAGGTCGATCAGCACCGGCACCTCGCGGCCGAGCCGGTCGAAGGCTTCGAGATCGATGCGGTGCGGGGTGCGGTTGGCGATCGCGGTGAGATGGATCAGGCCGTTGGTCGAGCCGCCGATCGCCTGCAGCACCACCATCGCGTTGCGGAACGCGGCCGGTGTCAGCAATTCGCTCGGACGCGGCGATTTTGCTACCGCCATCTCGGCCGCGCGCTTGCCGCTCGCCTCGGCGAGACGAAACCGCTCGGCATGCGGCGCCGGGATCGTTGCGCTCATCGGCAGCGACAGGCCCAGCGCTTCGGTGATGCAGGCCATCGTGCTCGCGGTGCCCATCACCATGCAGGTGCCGACGGACGGCGCGAGCCGGCCGTTGACCGCCTCGATCTCGTCGCCATCGATTTCGCCGGAGCGGAACTTCGCCCACAGCCGCCGGCAATCGGTACAGGCGCCGAGTACCTCGCCCTTGTGATGGCCGACCACCATCGGCCCGACCGGGATCACGACCGTCGGCAGGTCGGCGCTGACCGCGGCCATGATCTGCGCCGGCAGCGTCTTGTCGCAACCGCCGATCACCACCACCGCATCCATCGGCTGGGCGCGGATCATCTCCTCGGTATCCATCGCCATTAGGTTGCGCAGATACATCGAGGTCGGAAACGCAAAACTCTCGGCGATCGAGATGGTCGGAAACACCATCGGCATCGCGCCGGCCAGCATCACCCCGCGCTTCACCGCCTCGATGATCTGCGGCACGTTGCCGTGGCAGGGATTGTAATCGCTGTGGGTGTTGGTGATGCCGACGATCGGCCGGTTCAGCGCGTCGTCGGAATAGCCCATCGCCTTGATGAAGGCCTTGCGCAGGAACAGCGAGAACCCGGCGTCGCCATAACTGGTCAGTCCTTTGCGCAATCCGTCGGCCATTGTGGTTTCTTTCTTGTTGGTCCGCTTTGACGCGTACATACCATACATCGTCATTTCGGGATGCGCCTCTTGGCGCAGGCCCGGAATCCATAACCCCAATCGTGGTTATGGAGCTCGTTCGATTGGCTCGCGCCCCGGAATGACGGCCATTGTTATTTCCACCTCACGATTTTGCTCATGTCGCCTGAAAACTCCATGCTGCAGAACGCGCCGCCCTGATAGAATTGCCGAACCGGATCCGGCTTCAACTTGGCCTGCTCGGCCATCGCGTGGTCGCGAAAATCCTCGGCGCGGCCGGTCGGACGGTAGCCGAGGTCGTAGGCACGGTGATTGTCCCACCACGCGCGCTCGTTATAGGACGCACCGTAGAGAATCTCGAAATGGATGTCGGGATGATCGAGCCCGATCCGGCAGAGCTGCACGAGGTCTTCCGGCTTCAGCCAGATCGCGAGCCGGCGATGATCCAGCGGCTTGTCGCCGAAATTGCCGATGCGCAGGCACGTCACGCCGATATCATGCTTGTCGGCGTAGAGCGAACCGATCGCTTCGCCAAACGCCTTGCTGACGCCGTAGCGGCTGTCCGGGCGCACCGTTACGTCGGTGCCGATGTGGTGATGCCTGGGATAGAAGCCGACCGCATGGTTGGACGAGGCGAACACGATGCGCTTGACGCCCTTTTTGCGCGCGGCCTCGAACAGGTTGTAGCAGCCGATGATATTGGACTGCAGGATGTTGTCCCACGGGCCTTCGACGGAAAAACCGCCGAAATGCAGGATGCCGTCGATGCCCTCGCAGATCGCCTCGACCTGGGCGAAATCGGCGAGGTCAGCGGCCTTGAATTTCTCGCCCGAGCCGAGGTCGGCGGGCGTTTTCACGTCGCTGAGCACCAGATCCGGATAGATCGGGGGCAGCAGCTTGCGCAGGCGTGTGCCGATTTCACCGGAAGCGCCGGTCACCAATATGCGTGGCATTTCATCCCTCTTGGTATCGATTTGCGGTCCTCGACCGCCGGTGATAGCAAACCAAAACCAGGGGAAACGCAACAACGAGAAACGCCCATGTCCGATTCTACCGAGCGCCCCGGCTGGCGGCCCGCGGCCTATTATCCCGATCCGGCGATCCACGCGCTCGATCCGCGCTTCGAGAAATACTGGCTGAAACTCTCGGCGATCGAGCGTCTGGCAACGGGGCTGCGCTGGGGCGAAGGCCCGGTTTGGTTCGGCGACGGACGTTATCTCCTGTGCAGCGACATTCCCAACAACCGCATCCTCAAATGGGAAGAGGAAACCGGCGCGGTCAGCATTTTCCGCAAGCCGTCCAATTTCGCCAACGGCCATACCCGCGACCGCCAGGGCCGCCTTGTCGGCTGCGAGCACGGCGGCCGACGCGTCGTCAGGACCGAACATGACGGTTCGATCACGGTGCTGATGGATTCCTTCGAAGGCAAGCGGCTGAACTCGCCGAATGACGTGGTGGTGAAGTCCGACGGCTCGATCTGGTTCACCGACCCGGTATTCGGTCTGCTCGGCAATTACGAAGGCTACAAGGCGGAATCCGAGATCAACCCGAATGTCTACCGCATCGATGGCAACACCGGCGCCGCCACCATCGTCGCCGACGACGTGCTCGGCCCCAACGGGCTTTGCTTCTCGCCGGACGAGAAGATTCTCTATGTCGTGGAGTCGCGCGGCGTGCCGAACCGGAAGATTCTTGCCTACGACATGAGCGCCGATGGCAAAACCATCTCCAACAAGCGCGTCCACATCGACGCCGGCCCCGGCACGCCGGACGGCATGCGCTGCGATATCGACGGCAATCTGTGGTGCGGCTGGGGCATGGGCGATCCGGAACTGGACGGCGTGTTCGTGTTCGCGCCCGACGGCGCCCAGATCGGCCGCATCGCACTGCCCGAGCGCTGCGCCAATCTGTGTTTTGGCGGGCTGAAGCGCAACCGGCTGTTCATGGCGTCGAGCCAGTCGATCTACGCGCTGTATGTCAACACGCAGGGCGCGCTGGGGGGCTAAAGCGTCCTGTACTTGTCGATCGCCGCGACATCCGGCTCGATGCCGAGCCCCGGCGCCTCCGGCAATACGATCTCGCCGTCCCTGATGTCAGCGACGGCCCCACAAAAATCTTCGCGCAGCGGATTGTCGTTGCTGTCGACCTCCAGCAACCCTCCGCCGCGCGACCCCGCGAGCAGATGTGCCGAGGCCAGCAGGCCGATGCCGCCGCCGAGAAAATGCGGGCAGTAATGTCGTTTCGACGCGAGCACGTCGCGCGCCACATCGAGACAGCCGGTGATGCCGCCCCATTTGGCGGCATCGGGCTGCAGCACGGTCAGCACGCCCTCGCTCAATGCCGCCGCGAAATTCTCGCGGCCCGCGATGTTTTCGCCGCCGGCCAGCGGAATCGTCAGGCGTTTTTGCAAAGAGCGCCATTCGCTCCACGGGCGATCGGCGCGCAGCGGCTCTTCCAGCCACACCAGATCGAATTGCTCGAGCGGCGGCGCCAATTGCAATGCCTGCTCGATTCCCCAACCCTGATTGACATCGGCGGCGAGAAAACCATTGCCGGCCAGCCGCCGCAACTTGCGAAGATTGCCGCGGTCGTTGCCGGCATCGAAGCCGATCTTGAGCTTGAACGCGCGATGGCCGCGGCGCATCGCCGCTTCCGCCTGCTCGACGCAGCCGGCCGGGTTGAGGCCGCTGGCATAAACGCGCATGCGGCCCGTGGTGCCGCCGAGCATCCGCCATAGCGGCGTTTTTGCGCGTTTTGCAAACAGGTCCCACAGCGCCATGTCAATGCCGGCGATTGTCTGCGCGAATGGGCCGGCTTCGCCGGATTGCAGCGTCAGCACGGAGGTCGCGGCACTCAGGCTTTCGAACGCATCGGAAGGATGGGTCACGTTGCGTCCAGCCAGTATCGGCGCCAGCACGTCATTGATCAGCCGCGCACGATGCTCGGCGCCTACAGACGGAAAATTGCACCACACCTCGCCCCAGCCTGTTTGGCCGTCGCCGTCTTCGACGCGGACGAACAGCGTAGGCCGATCTCGCATCTCGCCGAACAACGTCACGACGGGCGTTGTCAGGGGGTAGCGATAGCAGAACGCCTGGATGCGTCGGATGGTGAAGGGAATCATGCCGTCATCCTGAGGTGCTCGCCGCGCTTCGCGGCGAGCCTCGAAGGATGGCAGCGAGTCCCGGCCCATCCTTCGAGACGCCGCGCAGGAGCGCGGCTCCTCAGGATGACGGCGGTACCTAGGATGTCAAACGCAAAACGCCGGAACGGGAGTTTCATCCCGTCCCGGCGCCTGCATTTTCACAATCAGGCCGCGTTGAAACCGGCGATGGCCTTTACCTCGAGATATTCCTCCATGCCGTATTTGCCCCATTCGCGGCCGTTGCCGGACTGCTTGTAGCCCCCGAACGGCGCGGAACGTTCGTTGGGCACGCCGTTGAGGTTGACATTGCCTGCCCGCAACTGGCGCCCAACCTTGCGCGCACCTTCGACGGTGCCGGCGGAGACATAGCCCGCCAGCCCATAGGGCGTGTCGTTGGCGATCTTCACCGCGTCGGCCTCGTCCTTGGCGCCGAGGATCGAAATCACCGGCCCGAAAATCTCCTCGCGTGCGATGGTCATGTCGTTGGTGACATCAGCGAACACCGTCGGGCGGATGTAAAAGCCCTTGTTGACGCCTTCGGGCAGGCCGGGACCGCCGGCCACCAGGGTTGCACCTTCCTCGATGCCCTTCTGGATCAGTTTTTGGATCTTGTCCCACTGGATCCGCGACACCACCGGGCCGATATTGGTGCCTTCGGCGCGGGGATCGCCGGCCTTGGTCTTGTCGGCGACGCCCTTGGCGATGGCGGCGACTTCCTTCATCTTCGATAGCGGCACGATCATCCGCGTCGGCGCGTTGCAGGACTGGCCCGAATTGTTGAAGACATGCGCGACGCCGCCGGCGACGGCCTTTTGCAGGTCGGCGTCTTCCAGAATGACGTTCGGCGACTTGCCTCCGAGTTCCTGGCTGACACGCTTCACGGTCGGGGCGGCGCGCTTGGCAACGTCGATGCCGGCGCGGGTCGAGCCGGTGAACGAGATCATGTCGATGTCCGGATGCTCGCTCATGGCGGCGCCCACTTCAGGGCCGAGGCCGTTGACGAGGTTGAACACGCCCTTGGGCACGCCGGCCTCGTGCAGGATTTCCGCGAAAATCAGCGCCGACGACGGCGTGAATTCCGACGGCTTCAGGATCATGGTGCAGCCGGCGGCGAGCGCGGGCGCGACCTTGCAGGCGATCTGGTTGAGCGGCCAGTTCCACGGCGTGATCATACCGATGACGCCGACGGGCTCGCGCACCACCATCGCCGAGCCGATGGCTTCCTCGAAGTGATAGTTCTTCAGCACCTCGAGCGTGGAGGCGATATGGCCGAGGCCTGCGCCGGCCTGGAATTTTTCGGCGAAGGGCAGCGGCGCGCCCATCTCGTCGGACACCGCGGCGCCAATATCCTTCATCCGGGTCTTGTAGACCTCGATGATCTTGGAGAGCAGCGCGACGCGTTCCTCGCGGCTGGTCTGCGAAAACGTTTCGAACGCGCGCTTGGCCGCAGCCACTGCCTTGTCGACGTCGGCCTTGGAGCCGAGCGCAACCTCATACATCGCCTCTTCGGTCGCGGGATTGACGACGGGCGTGGACTTCTTGACGGCGGGATCGACCCAGGCGCCATCGATGTAGAACTGCATGCGGTTGACCATCGTGAACCTCTTGATTTCGAAAGCGGATGAAAGGGGAACGGAACGTCCGGCAAGCATCCTTGCACGAAACCGCCGGGAATTGAACCCGCCACGCGCGGGGCCGCGTTGCGGCTGATGCGCATATAAGGTCTGTCATGTGGAGGAAGCAAGGCCGTCTCAAATGTCATCGCCCGGCTTGACCGGGCGACCCAGTACACCGCGGCTCCTCAGCTCTAGCACCGACGCCTCTGGAATACTGGGTCCCGCCTGCGCGGGGATGACAAGTTTCGCGGCGATGACGGGTTAAACCGCCATCTTCCTATGCCGCACCGGCGCACCCACCGTGAGCCCCTCCGCCGCGTCGATGATGGCGTTGGCGTCGATGCCGTGATGGCGATAGAGATCGTCGATGGTACCGGTCTGGCCGAAATGCTCGACGCCCAAAGCTTCGACGCGATGGCCGCGTACGCTGCCGAGCCAACCCAGCGTCGCCGGATGGCCATCGATCACGGTGACGATGCCGCAGTCGCGCGGCAGCGGTGCCAGCAGCTTTTCGACATGGCTCATATGCTTCGAACCGCGGTTATCCCTGCGAATCTTGCGCGCCGCGGTCCAGCCGGCATGCAGGCGGTCCGCCGAGGTGATCGCGAGCAGGCCGACATCCCTGCGGCTTTCGCCCAGCAGGCCGATGGCTTCGATCGCCTCGGGCGCAACGGCCCCCGTGTATGCGATCACCACTTCGGCGTTCGGCCCCGGCTTGCGCAGCCAGTAGGCGCCGTCGGTAATACCTTTCTGCAAGTCCGGCGTCATCATGCGCTGCGGCTGGTCGATGCCGCGCGTCGAGAGCCGCAAATAGACCGAGCCGCCGCTGCGCATGCCGCTCTGCTCGTCACCCTCCTCGCTCAGTTCGCGCTGCATGTGCGCAAAGCCCCAACCCATGATGACCGCGAGTTCGTCGACGAAGGCCGGCTCGAACGCCGCGAGTCCATCCTGCGCGATGCCGATCAGTGGCGTGGCGATCGACTGATGCGCGCCGCCTTCCGGCGCAAGCGTAATGCCCGATGGCGTCGCCGCCACCATGAAGCGCGCATCCTGATAGCAGGCGTAGTTCAGCGCATCGAGGCCGCGCTGGATGAAGGGATCGTACAGCGTCGCGATCGGCAGCAGCCGCGCGCCGTTGATGGAATGCGACAGCCCCAGCGCCGACATCAGGACGAACAGGTTCATCTCGGCGATGCCGAGTTCGATGTGCTGGCCTTTTGGCGAGAAATCCCAGTTGAAGGTCGAGGGTATCTTCTCCTTGCGAAAGAGATCGGCGGTTGCCGCCTTGGCGAACAGCCCGCGCCGGTTCACCCAGGCGCCGAGATTGGTCGAGACCGTAACATCGGGCGACGCGGTCACGATGCGCGCGGCCAGTTCAGTGTCACCCCGGGCGAGTTCGTTGAGCACGAGGCCAAATCCCTGCTGCGTTGACATCTGCGGCGCCGGCGAGAACGCGAGATGCTGCGGCACGTCGATCACCGGCGCGGTGAGCCGGCGGCGGCCTTCACGGTTGAACGGCGCATCCTTCAAAAACGCTTCGAGCGTCGCGGCGTCTTGCGGCAACCCTTCGAACTTCTCCCATTCATGGCCCGGCCGGATATCTTGCGACGCCCGCCATTTTTCCATCTGCGTCGGCGTCATCAGTCCGGCATGGTTGTCCTTGTGGCCCTGGAACGGCAGGCCGACGCCCTTGATGGTGTAGGCGATGAAGCACACCGGACGGTCATGATCGACGGCCTCGAAGGCCTCACACATGCTGGCCATGTCGTGGCCGCCCAAATTGGACATCAATGCCAGCAATTCGTCGTCGCTGCGCCGCTCGATCAGCGCGGACACCTCGCCCTGGTCGCCGATCTCGTCGCGCAGGCGCTTGCGGAAGGCCGCGCCGCCCTGAAAACACAGCGCCGCATACATCTGGTTCGGGCATGAATCGATCCAGCGCCGCAACGCTTCGCCCCCGGGCTCGGCGAACGCCGCCTGCATCAGCCTTCCATACTTTACGATCACCACGTCCCAGCCGAAATTGCGGAACATGGATTCGAATTTTTCCCAGAGGCCTTCGCGCACCACGGCGTCCAGGCTCTGGCGGTTGTAGTCGACGATCCACCAGGTGTTGCGAAGGCCGTGCTTCCAGCCCTCCAGCAGCGCCTCGAAGATATTGCCCTCGTCCATCTCGGCGTCGCCGACCAGCGAAATCATGCGCCCCTCTGGCCGGTCCTTCATCCAGCCATGCGCGGTGACGTAGTCCTGCACCAGCGAGGAGAACAACGTCTGTGCCACGCCGAGGCCGACCGAGCCGGTAGAGAAATCAACGTCGTCTGTGTCCTTGGTGCGCGACGGATAGGATTGCGCGCCTTTAAAGCCGCGGAAATTTTCCATTTTTTCGCGGGTCTGATGGCCAAACAAATATTGAATGGCGTGAAACACCGGACTGGCGTGCGGCTTCACCGCAACACGGTCCTCCGGCTTCAGCACCGAAAAATACAGCGCCGACATGATCGTCACCAGCGACGCCGACGAGGCCTGATGGCCGCCGACCTTCAGCCCATCGGAATTTGGCCTGACGTGATTGGCGTGATGGATGGTCCACGACGACAGCCACAGCACTTTTCGTGCAAGAGCCGTCAACAGCTCAAGGCGCGTGGATTGGTTCGCCATCATGCTGCTCCGGGAACGGCGGTTTGTCCGATGTTAGCGAGGACGGCTCTGCAAGAAATCTCAAATTTTTGGGATATACCGCCGATTTTTGGGATAAAATCCCACTTCGACACTCATTTTCCCGGATTTATCTCAATGCAGACCCTCGACGCCATCGACCGTAAAATCCTTGCCATCCTGCAATCCGACAGCCGCGCCACCATGCAGGAGCTTGCCGACAAGGTCGGGTTGTCGGTCTCGCCGTGCCATCGCCGCGTCAAACTGCTGGAAGAGCGCGGCGTGATCACACGCTACATCGCGATGGTCGACCAGAAATCGCTCGGCCTGCACGTCAGCGTGTTCATCTCGATCAAGCTGACGCGGCAGAAGGAGGAAGACCTCGACCGTTTTGCAAAAGCAATTTCGAAATGGGAGGAAGTCCTCGAATGCTACCTGATGACCGGCAATCGCGATTATCTGCTGCGCGTCGTCGCCGCCGATCTCTCCTGCTACGAAGCATTTTTGAAAAACAAGCTGACCCGGCTCGACGGCATCGCCTCGATCGAATCGAGTTTTGCATTGAGCCAGGTGAAGTATTCGATCGCGCTGCCGGTGTGAGCAGCGATTGTAGGGTGGGTTGAGCGCAGCGAAACCCCCCAAAAGCGAGCCTGCAAATGATGAGTATCGCTTCGCTCCACCCATCCAACGGTGCTAGAAATTCGAGCAGCTCGAGCCGACAATCCCGCCGATCGTGAAGTCCCGGCAAGTGAGCCCCGGATTATCCGGATCAGGATAGGTGTGCTCGCGCGTGGTATGGCTGTAGCGCCAGCCGCGGCTCAGCATGCACTTCTTGTATCTCGCCGAGGTGGCCGCCCCGTTCTGAACGACGCCAAAGCGCTGGTCGCAGATTTGTCCATCGGCCTGCAGCGCGTCGTCGCCGCGCGGCTGTTTCAGGACATTGTTGTAGACCGAAGTGTCGGCTCGCGCGCCGGACGTCATGATGACGAGCATTGCAGCAAAGGTGATCGTGCGTTTCATTGGTGAAGCCTCCTTCTGCAACTGTCGGTCGCATGCCAGGGAGGTTCGGGTTCAAACCAATGCGATTACAAATCGGTAAGCCGCCATACGCCGAGGCTCTTGTCGCACCAGCCGCCGCCGGCCTCGGTGCAGTTTTCGTTCAGGAGTTCAACCGGCGCACCCCAACCGAACGGCGCGCGTTCAAAGTTTAGCGCACGCCAGTCGCCATCCTCGCAATCGTGGTTGGTCTGCCACTCCCGAAACGTGGTCGCAATCAGCCACTCGGCACCCGTGCGGCGGAAATTCTTGACCGCGCGTTCGATATTGGCGAACGACAGATGCACCAGGCAATCGCGGCACAGGATGGCATCGCATTGGGGCAAGAAATCGCGGGTGATATCGGCGAGATGATAGCCGCCCTTGATTTCCCCCGCGGCGGCGCGGGCGCGCAGGCATTCGATCAGATCAGGCACGATATCGACGCCGACGGCGCGCACGTCGAGATTCGCCGCGTTGATCCAGCCTGCATCGCCGCAGGGGGCGTCAAGCAGCGATGTGATTCCAAGTCTTGCCAGCAGCCGCGGTAACTCTGTCCGCAGCACCGCCGTCGCGCCCGGCTCCGAGCCCAGTCCGGAGGTAGATTCCACAGCACCCCACAGGTTGATGTCGTGAATACGTTGGAAGCGCTGCGTCAGACTTAAACCGGCAAAGGATTTTTGGTCCGTGGCAAAACGCTGGTGCGCGAGCACAGGCGGGCGATCGGCGTCATTCATGAGCGTTGCATCACCGGATCGAGCTTCCACTGCACAGCCGTTCCCTGCCCCGGCAACTTGATGTAGGTTGCATGACCGGCTCGTCGTGAAGCAAACGGAGCATGGATCAACCTATGAGCATTCGAAGAATCGTTCCCAATATCAACTCCGCCAACCCGTCGGCGTCGAGGTCTTTTTACGAGGGCGTTCTCGGGCTCGACACCGCCATGGACATGGGATGGATCATCACCTTCGCCTCGCCGTCCAATCCGACCGCCCAGGTCAGTGTC
Source organism: uncultured Alphaproteobacteria bacterium (assembly GCA_963784755.1). GTDB lineage: Bacteria > Pseudomonadota > Alphaproteobacteria > Rhizobiales > Xanthobacteraceae > Bradyrhizobium. The sequence goes on from CAWASS010000001.1 coordinate 728,936, forward strand.
GTGGCGTCGGATTCCCGCACTGAACCGCATGCGGACATCAGCATTGAGGTCAGCGACGTCGACGCTTGTCACACCGCCGCACAACGGCAGGGTTTTTCAATCGTGTATCCCCTGACCGATGAGCCATGGGGCGTTCGGCGATTCTTCGTCAGGGACCCCAATGGAACGATCGTCAATGTCGTGAACCACAAGAGCTGAACTATCGCCACGGCTCGGCGATGATCTGCCGCGCTCACTTTCCGCGCAGCCACGCCAGCATAGGCGCGTTGACCTCGTCCGGATAAGTATGGCTGAGATCGTCGACCTCGCGGTAGACGATGGCCGCGCCTGAAGCCGCGAGCATGTGATGGGTCTGCCGCGCCACCTGCACTGGAAACATCCAGTCCAGCGCACCGTGCACGAGATAAAGCGGCAATCCGCGCAAGCGGTCGGGCGACGCCATCTCGGCCATCAGCGGATGGAACGTGGCCGAGACCGGCGCCAGATGCGTGAAGGGCGAGGTGCCCTCCAGTCCGCTGACATAACAGAACGTGCCGCCATCGCTCATCCCGGTCAGCAGCATGCGAGATGCATCGATATTCCAGCGGCTTCTGACGGTATCGAGGATGCGCACAAAATTCGGCGTATCGGTATCGTCGCCCATCAAGGCCCAGGTCGGCCCGGTGGCGGTGGGCGCGATCAGGATCGCACCCTGGCTGCGCGCATCGCGCAGCCAGCTCCAGAGAAAGTTGCGGCCATTGCCGCTGCCGCCGTGCAACGCCATCACCAGCGGCCACGCGCGATCGGGCGCATAGAATTCCGGCACGTAGAGCGAATAGCCGCCGCGGCTGCCGGGTTCGTTGTCGAAATGCATGACGCCGGTGCCGTCGCGCGCAGGTGCTGCGAAACGCGCCAATGCCTCGGCATCGTCGCGCAGCGCGGGATCGAGAAAATAGCGATTAATCGCAGCGATCGCGCCGGCCAGCGGGTACAGCGCTTCCTTCGCACGCGGAACGTATCGCAGCGCGCGGAACACGGCGCGAATACCGTCGGCCTGATCGGGCGCGCTGCGCAGTCCGTCGAATGCCGCAAGCACCGCATTGACCGCGATCTGGAGCCGCTCGCGCACGCCGGCCAGTTCAGCGGGCCAGCCGACAAATTGTTGGCGTGCCGCCCGCAAATCTTCTTCCGGCATTCCGGCGGCGTCCATCACTGCGCCAAAATCCGGTGGATGAAAGTGACGCGCGATGAACCCGAGCGTTTCCAGCGACCGCAGCAGCGGCGGCAACAGGGCTGCAAAGCGTTCGGTGACAATATGGTCCATGCACTGATGCAATCGAAGCTAAGAGTACGCCGCAGTCGAACCGATCCATACCAGAATTGACGTCAGAAGTCCGGTGTTAGCTGCCAAGGCCGCTGCGCAACAGCGTTGACGCGGCACCCATTGCCGGTTCAGATGGCGACCGTCGCAGGTATTCACCGACCCATGCTTCACGATACGCCGACCGTCAGCCAACTCGCGCATGTCATCGCGCAAGCGATAGCGCCGGCGTTTCTGCTCGCGGCTTTGGCGGGTTTTATCGGGGTCCTGATTACCCGCCTCAACCGGATCATCGACCGAACCATCGCCTTGAATGCGATCGCCGATGACGATGCGGTCAAAGCCCGGCTCAAGGCCGACTTGCCGCGGCTGATGCGGCGCGCGGCGATGATCAACAGGGCGATGTTCTGGGCGATCGTCGCCAGCATCGCGATAACCGTGCTGGTCATTATCGCCTTCGCCAGCGCGTTATTGCAGCTTGAACACGAGCGCGGGGTGGCGCTTCTTTTCATTGTCGCACTGGGCGCCTTCACGGTCTCGCTGATCGATTTTGCCCGCGAGGTGAGAATCGCATTGAGCGAATTCGATCATTACGGCTGAACGAGGCTACGCATTCGGAGAAGGCTCGGCCTCGACCAGGGTCTGCTGCCGGCGGATGCGCTCGCGATGCGCGGTGTAGAGTCCGCTGGCAACGATGACCGCGGCACCCGTGACAGTCCAGATATCCGGGACTTCGCCGAACAAAAAAAAGCCGAGGACGCTGACCCACACCAGTTGGGTGTAGGAAAACGGCGCCAGCACCGAGGCGTCGGCGTAGCGGAACGCCAGCACCACGATCCATTGCCCCGCGGTCGAGGCAACGCCGATAAATATTCCGAACAGAATGTCTTGCCAGCTCGGCGTCACCCACACCAACGGCACCAGCGCCGACAGGATACATACGCCGGTAATGGCGGAATAGGTCATGGTGGTGATGGCGCGCTCCCGGCCGCTCATCATGCGCGTCATGATCAGAGTACAGGCCCAGGCCAGCGCCGAAACGATGGGGAAGAACGCCGCGGGATGGAACGCGCTCGAGCCAGGCCGCAAGATGATCAGCACGCCGATTAATCCTGCGATGGTCGCGAGCCAGCGCCGGACGCCGACTTTCTCGCCGAGAAACGCGATCGACAACGCGGTGACGAACAATGGCGCGATGAATCCGGTGGCGGAGGCCTCCGCAATGGGCAGAAACCGCAGTCCGGAAATGAAGAACAGCGAGGAGGACAGCAATGCTACGCCGCGCATGACCTGCAAGCCCGGCCGCTCGGATTGCAACGCAAACAACCGCGTTCCCGGCAGCATCGCCGGAACCATGATCATCGCGAATACCAGAAACCGGATCCATGCGATCTCGATCGACGGCAACGTGGCCGACAGGTATTTCGCGGTAACGTCGGAGCAGCCGAGAAAGATTGTCGAAGCCAGAATAAGCGCGATGCCGCGGAACGGCCGGTCGGCGCGCGCCGGCGCGGAGCGCGCCGGCACGGCAACTTTCTTATTGGACAATGGCAATGAAGCGCTATCCAGCCTGACGGCTGTTGCGGAGGGCGGGGTCACGGTGAAACTCGGGCGCAAGCAGGGATTCGATTCTGGCGAGGCTTCAAAAAACGATACTTCGTGCGCGGTGACAAGGCCGGAAAACAGGATGCCGATATGCACGTTTGCGTGCGACGGCGCGCCACAGTTCCTCCTCCGTCATTCCGTGATGCGTGCGAAGCACGCAGACCCGGAATCCAGAAGTTTACAAAACGTTACCGGATTCAGGGTTCGCGCGCGCACCGGAATGACGGCGTATGGATCGTTACAGCATCGGCAGGCCGCGCCGCCTGGGTCCGCGCGGAAACGCCTTGTCGAGCGCCGATATCTCGTTGCCGCTGAGCGTCAGGTCTCCCGCAGCGGCATTGTCGGCGGCGTGGTCCGGCATCGAGGCTTTTGGAATCGTGAATAGCGATGGCCGCTGGGTGAGAAACGCCAGCGCGACCTGCCGCGGCGTTGCACGACGCGCGTCCGCGATTGCCTGCAGCATCATGCCCGGCTTGCCGCGCGGACGCGGAAAAACGTTGTGGCCGAACGGCGAATAGGCGACCACGGCAACGCCGTGCGCTTCGCACCACGGAATCACCGCGTGCTCGATGGCGCGTTCCTGCAAATGGTAGAGCACTTGATTGCAGGCGATGTTGCCTTCGCCCGCAACATCCAGCATCTCGTCGAGATCGTCGACGTCGAAATTGCTGACGCCCCATGAGCGGATTTTCCCCGCGCGTACCAGCTCGTCGAATGCGGCGACGGTTTCCGCTAATGGAATCGATCCGCGCCAATGCAGCAGGTAGCAATCGAGCCGGTCGGTCTTGAGCCGTTTCAACGAGCGATCGCATGCGGTGATGGTGCCGCGCCGCGACGCGTTGCTCGGCAATACTTTCGAGACCAGAAAAATATCATCGCGCCGCCCGGCGATGGCTTCGGCGACCACCAGTTCGGCATCGCCATACATTTCGGCGGTGTCGATATGCGTCATGCCGAGATCGATGCCACGGCGCAGCGCCGCCACCGCGGTGGCGCGGTCGCCGTGGTCGATATACCAGGTGCCCTGCCCGATTACCGATACTTGGGAGCCGTTGGAACCGAACTGATGGTGTTTCATGACTGTCTCTCGAGAATGCCGATGTCCGCGACCAGCACCGTGCCGGTCACCGACTCCGTGATGTAAAGCCGGTCGCGATTTTTCCCGCCGATCGCGACATTGGTGCAGCTTGGTCCCGCGCATGATTTGATCCGCGCGATCAATTCGCCGTTCGGCGCAAACACGAAGACATGGCCGAGCGACGCATGCGCCACGAACAGCCGGCCCTTGCCGTCCATGGTCAGGCCATCTGGGCCGCTGCTGCCGAAGGTCGAACAGAAGCGGCCGACTTTCGTGACGTTGCCGTCTTTCATCAAGGGCATCCGCCACACCGCATTGTCGCGCGTCATTGCCACAAACAGCACGGTCTCATTGGGATCGAGCACGAGCCCGTTGGGGCTGATGCCGGTGTCGATCAGACAATCGAGCTTGCCCGCGGGTGACAGCCGGTACACTCGCCCGGTCGGATCGTGCAGCCCGGTCTGGCCCTGGTCGGTAAAATAGATGTCGCCATTGGACGCGATGTGAAGATCGTTGCAGCCTTTGAAGGATTCCGAATTGCGCGCCGTCAATACCGGCTGCATGCGCCCGGCTCCGGCATCGAGCTGCATGATGCCGTGCATGTAATCCGCAACCAGGATGCGTCCGTCGGGATGAATTTTCAGGCCGTTGGGCCAGCCGTCATATTCCACGACCAGCGCCCATGCACCGTCAGGTGAAATTCGGAAAATTCGCCCAAACGGAATGTCGACAATATAGAGCTTGCCGTCAGCGTCGAACGAGGGTCCTTCGATGAAGCAATCGGTCGGCTGACCCGGCCGGTTGGCGTCGGCCCAACTCGAGCGCACGCCGTTGCGGCGGAACCGGTCCGGCATCGCCGAAAACACTTTTGTTTCAATCAGCAGCGGCGGGCGCTCAAGATACATCATCGCCTGGCTTACCTCGTGAAGGACGATGCATCATAAATCAGCACACCCACGTCGTCGATGACGCAGCATACCGTTCTTGTCCGGTTCGCAAGCCATGCTATAAATCGGTCTGGCTCACGCTCCGGCTTTCGCCGAACGCGACGCCACAACATCACCGCCATTAAAGGCGGATGGCAGGGAGGATGACGACATGGCCCATTCAGGCCCGACCCGGCGTTCGGTATTGGCCGGAACGCTCGCGACCGGCGCACTCGGTCTCACCGGATTTCCCGCCCGCGCGGAAGTGCAGTGGAAGAAATACGCCGGTACCAAGCTGGAGGTGATCCTGGCCAAGGGTCCGCGCGGCGACAACCTGCAAAAGAACATCAAGGAGTTCACCGACCTCACCGGCATACAGGTCGAGTCGGAACAGATCCCGGAGCAGCAGCAGCGCCAGAAGGCAGTAATCGAACTCGTGTCGGGCAAGCCGAGCTTCGACGTGATCCATGTCAGCTATCACGTGCAGAAGCGGCAGTTCGAAAAGGCGGGCTGGCTCGCCGACATGTCGGGCTTCATGAAGGACCCGAACCTCACCGCGCCCGATCTCGCCGAAAGCGATTTCTCGGCCGCCGGCCTCGCCTATGCGAAGAACGACAAGGGGCAGATGCTCTCGCTGCCGTGGTCGGTCGATTATTTCATCCTCTACTACAACAAGGAGATCTTCGCGAAGAATGGCGTCGCGGTTCCCAAGACTCTCGATGAGATGAATGCGCTCGCCGAGAAGCTGACCGATGAAAAGGCCGGTGTGTACGGATACGTCGGCCGCGGTCTACGCAACGCCAACATGACGCTGTGGACCAACTACTTCCTGAATTACGGTGGCGAATTTCTCGACGGCAAGGGAAACATCCTCACCGACGGTCCGGAGGCGATCGAAGCGACGAAGTCCTACAATCGCTCGATGGGCAAATCCGCGCCTCCAGGCGTTGCCGGCTTCAACTGGATGGAATCGCTGGCCGCTTTCGCGCAGGGTCGCGCCGCGATGTGGATCGACGGCGTGGGTTGGGCGCCGGGCGTGGAAAACCCAAACTCTTCACGCGTCGTTGGCAAGGTCGGATACGCAATGGTGCCGGCCGGTCCGAAGGGCCAGTACTCGGCGACCTATGGCGACGGCCTCGGCATCGCGCAGGCCTGCAAGAACAAGGAAGCCGCTTACCTGCTGTGCCAGTGGGCGGTGTCGAAAGCGCAAGGCGCGCGGCTCTTGCAAGCCGGCGGCGGTGTGCCGTTCCGCAACTCGATCCTCAATGACGAAGAGACGCGCAAGGGCGTGACGCTGCCGAAGGAATGGCTGCAATCGGTCATCGACGCGGGCAAGATCAGCAAACTCGGCCTGCCGGTCATCATTCCCGTTGCCGAATTCCGCGATCTGGTCGGCGCCGCCGTCACTGCGACGCTGTCGGGCGCGGATCCGGCGACGGAGTTGAAAAAGGCGCACGAGCAGTTCCGCCCGATTCTGGAGCGCAGCGAGAAAGCGTGAGCGCATAGAAAGATCGTCATGCCCGGGCTTGACCCGGGCATCCATCTGCAAAATTCTCAAGACGATGGATTGCCGGGTCAAGCCCGGCAATGACGAGTCCGATGGTCATGCCTAGCCAGGAAAAAACAGCAACGCCGGAGCAGGAGTTGCGGCCGCCCTCCTACTGGCCGTTCGTGGTGCCGGCGCTGATCGTCGTCCTTGCCGTCATCGTCTTCCCCTGGGTTTTCACGATCTGGATGAGCCTGCGCGAGTGGAAGGTGGGCTCGCCGACCGCCTTTGTAGGGCTCGCCAATTATTTGCGGCTGCCGAACGATCCGCGTTTTGTCGAAGCGGTGGGACACACCATCGTCTACACCGCGCTCTCGGTGCTGCTGCCGCTCGTGCTCGGCACCTTCGCCGCCGTGGTGTTTCATCAGAAATTCGCAGGCCGCGGTTTTCTGCGCGGCATTTTCATCATGCCGATGATGGCGACCCCGGTGGCGATCGCGCTGGTATGGACCATGATGTTCCATCCGCAGCTCGGTGTGCTGAATTACCTGCTGTCGCTGGTCGGGCTGCCGGCGCAGCTCTGGGTATTTCATCCCGCGACCGTGATCCCGTCGCTGGTGCTGGTCGAGACCTGGCAATGGACGCCGCTGGTGATGCTGATCGTGCTCGGCGGGCTGGCGGCGATCCCGACCGAGCCTTACGAGAGCGCGCAGATCGACGGCGCCAATTTCTGGCAGATGTTCCGCTACATCACGCTGCCGCTGATCACGCCGTTCCTGTTCATCGCCGCGATGATCCGCATGATCGATGCGGTCAAAAGCTTCGATATCATCTTTGCGATCACGCAGGGTGGTCCGGGCTCGGCGTCGGAGACCATCAACCTCTACCTCTACAGCGTCGCCTTCATCTATTACGACCTCGGCTATGGCTCGGCGATCGCCGTGGTGTTCTTCGTCCTCATCGTGGCGCTGGCGGGCGCGCTGCTGCATTTGCGTCAGCGCACCCACTGGAACGAAATCGGAGGCGGCGCATGAGCCTGCGTCAAATCCTCGGCAAGATCGGGCTTTGGTTCGCGGTGTTCGTCATCGTGTCGCCGGCCATCCTGTTCTTCTTCTGGATGGCTTCGCTGTCGGTCAAATTCGAAGTCGACAATGCCGCCTACCCGCCGGTGTTCATCCCCGACCGCTTCGCCTGGAAGAATTACGCCGACGTGCTCGCCTCCAACCGCTTCCTGGCCTATTTCATCAACAGCCTGATCGTCACGGGAACGGCAACCTTGTTTGCGATGCTGGTCGGCGTACCCGCGGGCTACGGCATCGCGCGGACGGCGGCGCATAAATCCGCGATCATGATCCTGATCGCGCGCATCACGCCGGGGCTGTCCTATCTGATTCCGCTGTTCCTGCTGTTCCAGTGGCTGGGACTGCTCGGCACGCTGTGGCCGCAGATCATCATTCACCTGGTGGTGACGGTGCCGATCGTGATCTGGATCATGATCGGCTATTTCGAGACCACGCCGATGGAGCTTGAGGAAGCGGCACTGATCGACGGCGCCACGCGCTGGCAGGTGTTCCGGCACGTCGCGTTGCCGATCGCGCGGCCCGGCATGGCGGTTGCGTTCATCCTGGCGGTGATCTTCTCCTGGAATAATTTCGTGTTCGGCATGGTGCTGGCCGGCCGCGAAACCCGCACGCTGCCGGTCGCCGTCTACAACATGATTTCGTTCGATCAGTTGAGCTGGGGACCGCTCGCCGCTGCGGCGCTGATCGTGACGTTGCCGGTATTGCTGCTGACGGTGTTCGCGCAACGCCAGATCGTGGCGGGCCTGACGGCGGGCGCGGTGAAGGGGGGATAGGTGCCGTCTAGTTCGCTTCCGCGAGTTGGCGCAGCTCCGCTTCCGAAACATCCGCCTGCGCGATCAATCGCTTCAATTCCGGAATGCACGAGCCGCAATTGGTGCCGGCCTTCAATTGCGCACCGATCTCCGACGCCGAACCCGCGCCCGCCGCGATGGCATCGCAGATGGTGGCGCGGCCGACCCCGAAACAGGCGCAGACGATCGGCCCGCTGCTCGCCAGCCCATCGGCCGATTTGCCCGACAGCAACATCCGGCGCTGATCGTCGTCGAGCGTATCCGCCGCGAACAGCTCCTTGACCAAGCCCCAGTCGCCCGCATCGCGCGCGGGGCCGATGAACAGGCAGGTTTCGATGCGGTCGTCGATAAACGAGGCTGCGCGAAAAATGCCGCCGCCAAAATCTCTGTATTCGGCAAGATCGCCGCCGGCAACGGATCGCAACCATGATTGCCATCCTGCCAGGTCGGCATTGCCGGCAAGCAGATAACCATAGCCGCCGGTGACGGCAACGCGCGTCCACCAGACCTGCGGCGGCAACTCCAGTTGCTCCCGCGACAACGCAAAACCGCGAAAGACATATTCATACGGCGCGATCGATGCCGGCGTCGCCTTGTTTTCGGGCTGGCCGGAAAATGGATCGGTGCAGGGTGCTACCAGCGCGCCCACGCGCGCGGCTGAAGCGTTATCGTCGCTCCAGTGGATCGGCGCGAACAGCATGCCGCGCTGCTGCCGCTCGCTGACGACAACTTTAAGCGTACATTGGCCGTAGTCGGTGGTCACGCGCGCGAAATCGCCGTCGGCTAACCCTGCCCTTGCCGCATCGTCGGGATGAATTTCGACGAACGGTTCCGGCAGATGCTGGCCCAGGCGCGGACTGGCGCCGGTGCGGGTCATGGTATGCCATTGATCCCTGATGCGTCCGGTATTGAGCCGCAGTGGCCGCCCGGCCGTGGTCTCGGTTTTCAGCGCGGGAGTTTCCGGCGCGATGAAGCGTGCCTTGCGGTCATTGGTGTAGAAGCCGCCCGCGGCAAAGAACCGCTGCTGCGGCCCGGCGTCACCCTGCCGCACCGGCCACATCACCGGCGCCATCGCATCGAATGCGTCGTCCGATATTCCTGCGAGCGCGCCGAGATCGAAATCGCGATCGCCGCCATTCTCGAACGCCGACAGCGCAGCGTGCTCGCGAAACACATCCGCGGCCGAATTAAAGGCAAACGCAGCGCCAAAGCCGAGCCGTTTGGCGACTTCTCCTACCATCCACCAATCCGGTCTGGCTTCGCCCGGTGCTGTCAGGAATGCACGTTGCCGCGAGACGCGGCGTTCCGAATTGGTCACCGTGCCGGATTTTTCCCCCCACGCCTGCGCCGGAAGCAGGATATGCGCGCCGGCATTGACGGTGTCGTTGGAGCGCACGTTTTCCGAGATCACGAACAGATCGAGTTTTTTCAGCGCGGCGCGCGCGGCATCGGCGTCGGGCAACGACACCGCCGGATTGGTGCCGATCACCCACAACGCCCTGATCTCGCCGCGTCCGATCGCATCGAACATCTGCACCGCCTTCAACCCCTCATGGGTCGCGATCCGCGGCGCCTTCCAGAACCGGCGCACGCGGTCGATATCGGCGGGCGTAAAGCCCATGTGTGCTGCGAGCTGATTGGCGAGACCACCGACCTCGCGCCCGCCCATGGCGTTGGGCTGCCCCGTCAGCGAAAACGGCGAGGTCCCGGGTTTGCCGATCCGCCCGGTCGCCAGATGGCAATTGATGATGGCGTTGACCTTGTCGGTGCCCTGCGCCGATTGGTTGACGCCCTGCGAATACAACGTCACCACCCGCGGCGTGGTCCTGAACAGCTGGAAGAATGCCGCGACGTCGGCTTCGCTCAAGCCGGTCGCCAATGCCGTCGCGCTAACGCTGCCTGCGATGTTTTTTGCGCGGGCAAGGGCTTCATCAAGACCGGAAGTGTGCTCGGCGATATAGTCGCGATCGAGCGCGCCGTTGTCGGCAAGATGCGCCAATAGCCCTGAAAACAGCGCAGTGTCGGTGCCCGGTTTCAATCCCAGAAACAGGTCGGCATCACCAGCGGTATCGGTACGGCGCGGATCGATCACGACAATGCGCGCGCCGCGCGTCTGCTTGTTGGCCAGCATGCGCCGGAACAGCACGGGGTGGCACCAGGCCGCGTTGGAGCCGATCAGCACCAGGAGATCGGCTTCGTCGAGATCCTCATAGCAGCCCGGCACGGTGTCCGCGCCGAAGGCGCGGCGATGGCCCGCAACCGAGGATGCCATGCAGAGCCGCGAATTGGTATCGACATTGCCGCCGCCGATGAATCCCTTCATCAGCTTGTTGGCGACGTAATAATCTTCGGTCAGCAGTTGTCCGGAGAGATAGAACGCCACGGCATGCGGACCATCGCGCGCGATGATGTGCTGGAAGCGGTGCGCGACGTGGTCGAGCGCGTCGCTCCAGGCGACGCGCTCCATGTTGCCCTTGCTGCAGCGGATCATGGGATAGAGCAGCCGCTCCTCCAGCCCAAGGGTTTCGCCGAGCGCGGACCCCTTCGAACAGAGCCGGCCGAAATTCGCTGGATGTTCCGGATCGCCCGATATCGCAGCGCCGCCCTTGCCATCCGGCGTCGCCAGCACGCCGCAGCCGACGCCGCAATAGGGACAGGTCGTACGCGTGGCGCGCAGCGCGGCATCGACCATCGTCACGTCACGCCGCCTCGGATCGGTTCGCGAACGACCGGCCGAACATCATATCGCCACGCATTTTTGCGACGGGCGCTCGCGTGCGGATCAGTTCGAGATACCACAGCGCATCCTGGGTATCGCCGACCAGCACCGCGCCGGTAAGCCGGCCATTCGCGATCACCAGTTTCTTGTAAGTACCGCGCCTCGCATCATTGAGCACGATGGTCTCGGCGCCATCGGCTCCGATAAAATCGCCCGCGGAAAATACCGCAACGCCGGAGACTTTCAAATTGGTGGCGACGACGCTGCCGCCGTAAGAGGCGCACTTTCCTGCGAGATGTTGCGCCAGCACCCTCGCCTGCTCATAGGCCGGTTCTACCAGCCCGTAGCAGATGCCGCGATGCTCGGCGCATTCGCCGAGCGCGAAAATATCCGCGGCCCCGGTCTGCAACTGATCGTTGACCACGATGCCGCGATTGACCGTTATGCCGGCGTCCTTTGCCAGCGCGACATTGGGACGAATGCCGGCGGCGAAAATCACCGCTTCGGCGTCGATGCTGCGGCCGTCGGTCAATTCGATTGCTTCGACGACCTTCTCGCCATTGAGACGCGCGGTGTTGGCGTTGAGCAAGACCTCGATGCCCTTGCGCTCGACCAGCGTTTTCAGCAAGTCCGCCGCGGCCGGATCGAGCTGGCGCTCCATCAAACGGTCCATCAGATGGATCAGCGTCACCGGCGCGCCCGCCTTGGCGAGGCCATAGGCGGCTTCCAGGCCCAGCAACCCGCCGCCGACCACGACGACGCGCTTCTTCCGCGCCGCAAGCGTCAGCAGCAGGTCGACGTCCCGGCCGTCGCGAAACGTATGCACGCCGGCAAGATCGGCGCCGGGCACGTTCAGGCGAAGCGGCGCCGACCCCGTGGCGAGCACCAGCTTGGAAAACCCGACGCTCTCTTCGCCGGCGATCTTGAGCTCGCAGCGGCCGACATCGATTTCGCTGGCGACGCAGCCGTATTTCAGCGTGACGCCGCGATCGCGCCACCACGAGCCGGGCCTGAGTTCGATCTCATGCGACGCGGTTTCGCCGGCCAGCACCGACGACAGCAGCACGCGGTTATAGGCAAGCCGCGGCTCGTCGCCGACCACCGCGATGGCGTAGCGGCCGAGTGCGGTCTTCGCGAGTTCATCGACCAGACGCGCCGCCGCCATTCCGTTGCCGACGATCACCAGCGGCTCGCTCACGAAACACCCCTACTCTGCGTCATGCGCGCTGCCGTAACCTTC
>CAWASS010000002.1:0-694288 GCA_963784755.1 uncultured Alphaproteobacteria bacterium
CATCAGGGTTTGCCGGCTAATTTCGCGGGCGGGGCGCTTTTTGCGGATCAAGTCGGCGCGAAGTCAGGATATCCAGGGCGAAATGGGCCGGTCAACGTCCAATTTTACCTTTCACGCCGGGGCGCAGCAATGACTCCGTCCGCGGCCCGACATATCCCCGTGCTGGCTGCCGAGGCAGTCGCGATGCTCGGCCCGTGCGACGGCGGGATCTACGTCGATGCAACCTTCGGCGCGGGCAGTTACAGCCGGGCCATTCTCGATGCGGCCGATACACGCGTGATCGGCATCGATCGCGACCGCACCGCCATCGCCGGTGGATTCGACCTGGTCGACCGGTCGAACGGCCGGCTCACCCTGGTCGAGGACCGCTTCTCCAATCTGGCCGAGGTCTGCGCCGCGCAAAGCGCAAGCCGCGTCGATGGCGTGGTGATGGATGTCGGGGTGTCCTCGATGCAGGTCGATGAGGCCGGCCGCGGGTTTTCGTTTCGCCAGGACGGCCCGCTCGACATGCGGATGGGCCATGACGGCCCGACCGCGGCGGATGTCGTCGCCAGGGCCTCGGAGGCCGATCTCGCCGACATCATCTATATCTTCGGCGAGGAGCGTCATTCCCGCGCGGTCGCGCGCGCCATCGTCGCGGCACGCAAGGAAGCGCCGATCGCGACCACCCGCGCGCTGGCCGAGATCGTCTCCAGGGTGGTGTGGTCGAAGCCGGGCGAAATTCACCCCTCGACCCGGACGTTTCAGGCATTGCGGATTTTCGTCAACGAGGAGCTCGATGAATTGCATCTGGCGCTATCCGCCGCGGAGCGCGTGCTGAAACCGGGCGGCCGGCTGGCGGTGGTGTCGTTCCATTCGCTGGAAGACCGCATGGTCAAGAATTTTTTTGCCGAACGCGGCAAGACCGGCGGCGGCTCGCGGCACTTGCCGGAACTCGCCCAGCCCGCGCCAAGTTTCCGCATCTTGACCAAGCGTCCGGTCACCGCCGGTGATGCCGAAGTGCGCGCCAATCCGCGTGCGCGCTCGGCGAAGCTGCGTGCCGCCGAGCGTACCGATGCGCCGGCATTCGCTGCGGACGCGCTGCCCAAATGGCCGTCGCTCGCCGATGTCATGAGGGGAGGCTGATCATGCGGATCATCCATCTTCTCGTCATCGGCATGCTGGTATTCGCCGCGGCCTATGTCTACCGCATCAAGATGGAGTCCACCTCCCGCACCGAGCGGGTGCTGCGGCTGCATGCCGAAGTGCGCGAGCAGCGCGACGCCATCGCGGCGCTGCGCGCGGACTGGGCGAGACTCGATGCGCCGCTGCGGCTGCAGGGCCTCGCCGAGCGGCACCTGACGCTGAAGCCGATTACCGCCACCCAATACGATCAATTGAAGAACCTGCCCGACCGGCCGCCGAGCTTCTTCAGGAAGGGCGATCCCGATCCGATCGGCGCGATGCTGCAGACCATCGAGACGGAAACCATTACCGGCTCGGTGCCGGCGCCGGAGGGTCAGCGATGACCGATCAGACGCTTGCCATCGTCAAGCCCGTCAAAACCGAGCCGTGGCGGCAACGGCTGATCCGCAGCCTGCTGTATGGGCGCAACGTCGATCGCGCCGCCAAGGCGCGCGCCCGCGTCGGTTTTGCGATGGTGGCTTTCGCAGCAATCTATGCCGTGATTGCCGCGCGGCTGATCATGTTTGCCGTGGTCGGCGACAATCATGGCGCGCGCCGGACCGCGTCGCAGGACGCCATTGCCACCGCGCGGCCCGATATCGTCGACCGCAACGGCGAGGTGCTCGCCACCAACGTCAAGGCGCCCAGCCTGTTCGGCGAGCCGCGCCGCATCATCGACAAGGACGAAGCGATCGAACTTCTGACCGCGACGCTGCCCGATCTCGACACCGGCGAAGTGCGCGAACGGCTGTCGGGCAAGAAAGGGTTTGTCTGGCTGAAGCGCGAGATCACGCCGAACCAGCAGCAGGAAATCCACCGCCTCGGCATTCCCGGCATCGGGTTTCTGCGCGAGAACAAGCGCGTCTATCCGACCGGCGCCGAAGTCGCGCATGTGATTGGCCTCGTCAACATCGACAACCAGGGCATCGCCGGGATGGAGAAATGGCTCGACAGCAACGGCCTCGCCGACCTGCACCGCGCCGGCTTCGCCACCGACCGGCTGCAGAAGCCGGTGGAGCTTTCGATCGACCTGCGTGTCGAGCACGCGCTGCGCGATGAGCTGCTCAAGGCCAAGGAAAAATTCAAGGCCAAGGCCGCCTCCGGCCTTGTCTCCAACGTCAGGACCGGCGAGATCGTCGCCATGGTTTCGGTGCCGGATTTCGATCCGAACAATCCGAAAGAGGCGCACGACCCCGACCGCATCAACCGCCTCACCACCGGCGTCTACGAGATGGGTTCGACCTTCAAAACCCTGACGCTGGCGATGGCGCTGGACTCCGGCAAGGCCAGTCTCAATACGTTGTTCGATGCCCGCGGCGCCCTGCATTATGGCAAGTTCGCCATTCACGACACCCATCCGCTCGGCCGTTCCATCACGCTGTCGGAAGTTTTCACCTTCTCCTCGAATGTCGGGGCGGCGCGCGTCGCGCTGTCGCAAGGCGTCGAGGCGCACCGGGCGTTCCTGAAGAAAGTCGGCCAGCTCGACCGGCTGCGTACCGAATTGCCCGAAAGCGCCTCGCCGCTGGTGCCGAAGCGCTGGGGCGAACTCAACACCATCACCATCGCGTTCGGCCACGGCATCGCGGTGGCGCCGCTGCAGGCGGTGATGGGCATCAACGCCATGATCAACGGCGGCAACCTCATCCCACCGACCTTCCTGAAGCGCAGCGAGGAGGAAGCGCTGGCCATCGCCAGGCGCGTGGTGAAGAAGGAAACCAGTGACAAGATTCGCTATCTGATGCGGCTCAACGCCGAAATCGGCACCGCCAAGCAGGCCAACGTCAAGGGCTATTATATCGGCGGCAAAACCGGCACCGCAGAAAAAGTCGTCAATGGACGCTATTCCAAAAAGCAGGTGCTGAACTCCTTTACCGCGATCCTGCCGGCGGACAATCCGCAATTCCAGTTGCTGGTGATGCTGGACGAGCCCAAAGCGCTGCCGGAGACCCACGGCTTCATCACCTCGGGCTGGAACGCGGTGCCGACCGGGGGCAAGGTGATTGCCCGGATTGCGCCGCTGCTGGGAATCGAGCCGCGGTTCGACCTGCCGCCGTCCGACCGCCTTATTCTTGCGACATCGAAGGCAAGCCAGTAGACGCATATCGTGCGCCGGCTGATTTGGAAGACCATGAGACTTCGCGACCTGTTTGGCGATGATATTAGGCTCGATGCGCGGGCAGGCGAGACCGCCGTCACCGGCCTTGCCGTGGACAGCCGCACCGTCAGACCGGGCGATGCATTCTTTGCGCTGGCGGGTGCCAAAACCGACGGCGCACGTTTCATCGACCAGGCCGTTGCCTCCGGCGCGGTTGCCGTTGTCGGCGGGTATCTGCCGAACGGCGACTATCGCGTGCCGCTGGTGGCAACGCCGAATCCGCGCCGCGCGCTGGCGCTGGCCGCCGCCAGATTTTATCCGCGGCAGCCCGCGGTTATTGCTGCCGTGACTGGCACCAGCGGCAAGACTTCGGTCGCCGCCTTCATCCGGCAGATCTGGCAACGGCTCGGCCACGCCTCCGCCAGCATCGGCACCATCGGACTGGTATCGCCCAAGCGCACCGTCTACGGCTCGCTGACCACGCCCGACCCGATCGCGCTGCATCGCTCTCTCGACGAAATCGCAAGCGAGGGCGTCACCCATCTCGCGCTGGAAGCCTCATCGCACGGCCTCGATCAGTACCGGCTCGACGGCATCCGCATCGGCGCCGGCGGCTTCACCAATCTTTCGCGTGATCACATGGATTACCACCCCGATGTCGCGCATTATCTCGACGCCAAGCTACGGCTGTTCCGCGATCTCGTCGCGGCCGAAGGTGCTGCGGTAATATCGGCCGATCATAACTCATCGCAGGCGGTGATCGACGCCGCCCATGCGCGCAAGCTCCGTGTGATGACGGTTGGACGCAACGGCGCCGGCGTTGATGGCATCCGCCTGGCCGAAGCCGGAATCGATGGCTTTGCGCAAGAGCTCGCGCTCGAACACGGCGGGCGCACCCGCAAACTGCGATTGCCGCTGGTCGGCGAATTCCAGATCGAGAACGCGCTGGTCGCCGCCGGGCTCGCCATCGGTACCGGCAGCGACGCCGATCAGGTGTTCGCCGCGCTCGAACATCTCGAGGGGGCAAAAGGCCGGCTGGAGCGGGTCGGCGAACGCAACGGCGCGCCGATCTTCGTCGATTACGCGCACAAGCCCGACGCGCTGGCGAAGGCGCTGCAGGCGCTGCGGCCTTACGCCAAACGCAGGCTGGTGGTGGTGTTTGGCGCCGGCGGCGACCGCGACGCGGGCAAGCGCCCGCTGATGGGCGAGATCGCCAGCGAAAATGCCGACAGCGTCATCGTCACCGACGACAATCCGCGCAGCGAAAATCCGGCCGCGATCCGCGCCGCGATCCTGAGCGCTGCGAAGGGCGCAAAGGATATCGGCGACCGCGCCGAGGCGATCCGAACCGCGATATCAGGGCTGCAGCCGGGCGATGCGCTGCTGATCGCCGGCAAGGGCCACGAAACCGGGCAGATCGTCGGCGACCGCACGCTGCCGTTCAGCGATCACGAGGCCGCGGCGGCCGCACTGGCGTCGAGGGTGGCATGAGCGCGCCGCTGTGGACCTCTTCCGACATGGCGGAGGCGATGCGCGCCGCCGTCAATGGCACGTTGCCGCCGGCGATTTCAGGCCTTTCCATCGACAGCCGCACCATCTCGCCCGGCGAAGCCTATTTTGCGATCAAGGGCAACGTCCATGACGGCCATGATTTCGTCATGGCGGCGTTGAAGGCCGGCGCCGCGTTTGCGGTGGTTGAATCTGCGCAGCGCGAAAAATTTCCCGCCGATGCGCCGCTGCTGGTGGTGGACGACGTGCTGGCCGGACTTGTCGATCTGGCGCGCGCATCGCGGGCGCGGCTCGAGGCGCAGATCATTGCGGTGACCGGTTCGGTCGGCAAGACCTCGACCAAGGAAGCGCTGCGGCGCGTGCTCGCCGCGCAGGGCGAAACCCATGCCTCGGCGGCCTCGTTCAATAATCATTGGGGCGTGCCGCTGTCGCTGGCGCGATGCCCAGCTTCGGCGCGCTTTGCGATCTTAGAGATCGGCATGAATCACGCAGGCGAGATCGCGCCGCTGGTCCGGATGGTCCGGCCGCATATAGCCTTGATCACTACGGTCGAGCCGGTGCATCTGGAATTTTTCGCCGGCATCGAGGCGATTGCCGATGCCAAGGCGGAAATCTTCGAGGGCCTTGAGCCCGGCGGCGCCGTGGTGCTCAATCGCGACAATCCGCAATTCGCGCGGCTGCAGCGGCGCGCCAAAAAACTCGGCGTCTCGCGCATCGTCTCGTTCGGCGCCGACAAAAAATCCGACGCGCGGCTGATCGACGTGTCGCTGCATCCGGCCTGCTCGGCCGTGCATGCCGATATCCTCGGGCACGACCTCACCTACAAGCTCGGCATGCCCGGCCGCCACATGGCGATGAATTCGCTCGCGGTGCTGGCGGCGGCGTCGCTCACCGGCGCCGACCTCGCGCTGGCGGGCCTCGCGCTGTCGCAGGCGCAGCCGGCGGCGGGCCGTGGCGTCCGGCATGTGCTGGAGGTCGGAAACGGCGAGGCCACGCTGATCGACGAAAGCTACAACGCCAACCCGGCGTCGATGGCCGCGGCGCTGAATGTGCTGGGCGCAGCCTCGGTCGGCCCGCACGGCCGGCGCATCGCGGTGCTCGGCGACATGCTCGAACTCGGGCCCACCGCTGCGCAACTGCACCGCGGCCTGATCGACGCGGTCAGGACCAATCACATCGATCTGGTATATTGTTGTGGCCCGCTGATGCGTAATCTGTGGGATGCTCTTTCCACGGGCAAGCGGGGCGGCTATGCCGAGAGCGCGGCGGCGCTGGAATCGCAGGTGGTGGCCGCGATCCGCGCCGGCGACGCGATCATGATAAAAGGATCGCTCGGCTCGAAGATGAAACCGATTGTCACCGCGCTGGAAAAGCGCTTTCCCGGCAAAACCGCGCTCGACGATATAGCGGTATAGGGCGGATTGAATGTTTTACTGGCTGATCGACCTTTCCAACACCGTGCCTTTTTTGTTTCCGTTTCGCACGGTCCTGAACGTATTCCGCTACATTACCTTCCGCACCGGTGGCGCGATATTCACCGGCGGGCTGTTCGTGTTTCTGTTCGGTCCCTGGATCATCGACAACCTTCGTCTGCGCCAGGGCAAGGGCCAGCCGATCCGCACCGACGGCCCGCAATCGCATCTCGTCACCAAGAAGGGCACGCCGACCATGGGGGGGCTGATGATCCTGTCGGGTCTGGTGGTCTCGACGCTGCTGTGGGCCAATCCGGCCAATCCCTATGTCTGGATCGTGCTCGCGGTGACGCTCGGCTTCGGCTTTGTCGGCTTCTACGACGATTATCTGAAAGTCACGCAGCAGAGCCATAGCGGCTTCGCCGGCCGCATCCGGCTTGCGATCGAAGCACTGATCGCGGTTGCCGCTTGCTATGCGGTGGTCCGGCTCGGCCGGGATCCCTTGTCCAACGCGCTGGTGATTCCGTTTTTCAAGGATGTGATCCTGAATTTTGGCTGGTTCTTCCTGATCTTCGGCGCCTTCATCATCGTCGGCGCCGGCAACGCGGTCAATCTCACCGACGGTCTCGATGGCCTTGCCATCGTGCCGGTCATGATCGCGGCGACGAGCTTCGGCATCATCTCCTATCTCGCCGGCAACGCGGTGTTCGCCGACTATCTGCAGATCAATTACGTCGCCGGTACCGGCGAACTCGCGGTGCTGTGCGGCGCCGTGTTCGGCGCGGGCCTGGGCTTTCTGTGGTTCAACGCGCCGCCGGCGTCGATCTTCATGGGCGACACCGGCTCGCTGGCGCTCGGCGGTATGCTGGGCTCGATCGCGGTCGCGACCAAACACGAGCTGGTGCTGGCCATCGTCGGCGGGCTGTTCGTGCTCGAAGCCGTCTCCGTCATCGTGCAGGTGGTGTCGTTCAAGCTCACCGGAAAACGCGTATTCCGGATGGCGCCGCTGCATCACCATTTCGAGCAGAAGGGCTGGACCGAACCGCAGATCGTGATCCGGTTCTGGATCATCTCGGTGATGCTGGCGCTGGCCGGTCTCTCGACGCTGAAACTGCGGTGACGTGGTTGGCGGAGAATCCACCACGAGTCGTCCCCGCGAAGGCGGGGACCCATAACAACCGATGCTTGTCGTTGCACTCGCAAGCGGCCGCAATCTTCGCAAAAAAGCCGCCGGTTTTTATGGGTCCCCGCTTTCTCGGGGACGGCGGATGGATGGAATTCGCGTTGTGATCCCCGTCACCGCTTTCGCTCGCAAGACCGTCGCGGTGTTCGGGCTCGGCGGCTCCGGACTTGCGAGCTGCCACGCCTTGAAGGCAGGCGGCGCTGAGGTGATCGCCAGCGACGATAGCGGCGACAATCTCGCCAGGGCCGCACAAGCGGGTTTCATCACCGCGGATTTGCGCAAGGTGTCGTGGGCGAATTTCGCCGCGCTGGTGCTGACGCCGGGCGCGCCGCTGACCCATCCGGCGCCGCACTGGTCGGTGCTGGCGGCGCGCCAGGCCGGCGTCGAGGTCATCGGCGACATCGAACTGTTCTGCAGGGAGCGCCGCCGCAACGCGCCGGATGCGCCGTTCGTCGCCATCACCGGCACCAACGGCAAATCGACCACCACGGCGCTGGTGGCGCATCTGATGCGCGAGGCCGGTCACGACGTGCAGATGGGCGGCAATATCGGCACCGCGATCCTGTCGCTGCAGCCGCCACGCGCTGGCCGCGTCCATGTCATCGAGATGTCGTCGTACCAGATCGATCTTGCGCCGTCGCTCGATCCCAGCGTCGGCATCCTGCTCAACATCAGCGAAGACCACATCGACCGCCATGGCACGCTCGAACATTACGCCGCGGTGAAGGAGCGCCTGGTGACCGGCGTGCAGCCGCAGGGGACTGCGATCGTCGGCGTCGATGACGGATGGTGCCGGGCGATTGCGGACCGGATCGAACAATCCGGCAAGCGCGTGGTCCGGGTCTCGGTGAAACGTCCGCTGGCCGATGGCGTCACCGTCGAGCGCGAGATCGTTGTGCGCGCCGCCGGCGGGGCGCGCAGCGAAATCGCAGCCATCGGCGGCATCGGCTCGCTGCGCGGGCTGCATAACGCGCAGAATGCCGCCTGTGCGTCGGCCTGCGCGCTGGCGCTCGGCGTGGCAAAAGATAACTTGCAGAAAGGCCTGCGCAGTTTCCCCGGCCTCGCGCATCGCATGGAACAGGTCGGCCGCCGCGGAGCGGTGCTGTTCGTCAACAACTCCAAGGGCACCAATGCGGATGCCGCCGCGCATGCGCTGTCGTCCTTTGCGGATATTTTCTGGATCGCCGGCGGCAAACCGAAACTCGGCGGCATCGCAGGCCTCGCCGACTATTTCCCGCGCATCCGCAAGGCCTATCTGATCGGCGAGGCGGCGGCGGAGTTCGCAGCCACGCTCGGCGACAAGGCAGCGCACGAAATCAGCGAGACGCTTGATGTCGCGGTAGCGCACGCCGCCGCGGATGCGGAGGCTTCGGGTCTCGCCGATCCGGTGGTGCTGCTGTCGCCGGCCTGCGCGTCGTTCGACCAGTACCGCAATTTCGAAATCCGCGGTGACCGCTTCCGCGATCTGGTGACGGCGCTGCCGGGCGTGAAGCCGGTGGTGTGAGGTACTTGTCCCGGACGCGGTGCAGCGTCGCTTGACGGTGCACCGCAGAGCCGGGACCGTCACGAACACCCCGCTTGGTACGGCCCCGGCTCTGCAGCGCACCGCTCCGCGAAGGGCTACGCGCTGCGCTGCGTCCGGGGAACGCAGACATCCAAACTGTCATGGCCGGGCTTGTCCCGGCCATCCACGTCTTGCTTGGAGACCGGTAAGACGTGGATGCCCGGCACAGGGCCGGGCATGACGCGTGGAGACGGCGGGTCTTCCTTCAAAGATCGCTTCACCCGTTAACCCTCCGTAAACCGTGACGGCGCACCAATGGGCAAACCCCTGTCCGCAAGGCGCGCCCATGATCTCCCGTGAACAACGCACCCCCCTTAGCGAATGGTGGTGGACCGTGGATCGCATGCTGCTGGCGGCGATCGTGGCGCTGATGCTGGGCGGCATCATCCTGTCGCTGGCGGCGAGCCCGCCGGTGGCGACGCGGATCGGGCTCGATCCGTTTCACTTCTTCAACCGTCACGTGCTGTTTCTGCTGCCGTCCTTCATGGTGCTGATCGGCGTGTCATTCCTGTCGCCGCGGCAGATCCGCCGCGCGGCGCTGATCGTGTTCGCGATCAGCATCGTCCTGATCGTGGCGACGCTGCTGTTCGGGCCCGAGGTCAAGGGCTCGCGGCGCTGGATCACGCTGCTCGGGGTCAACATTCAGGCTTCCGAATCCGCCAAACCCGCCTTCGTGGTGCTGGCGGCGTGGCTGTTCGCGGAATCGGCGCGGCGACCGGAAATGCCGGCAACCTCGATGGCGCTGGCGGTGCTGATGATGCTGGTGTTGCTATTGGTGATGGAGCCGGATTTCGGCCAGACCATGCTGATCCTGATGGTGTGGGGCGCCTTGTTCTTTATCGCGGGCATGCGGATCGTCTGGGTGTTTGGCCTGGCGGGCGCCGCGGCGGCCGGCCTGTTCAGCGCCTATATTCTGGTGCCGCACGTCGCCGGCCGCATCAAGCGCTTCATGGATCCGGCGTCGGGCGACACCTTCCAGGTCGATACCGCGATGGAAGCTTTTTCCAATGGCGGCTGGTTCGGCCTCGGGCCGGGAGAGGGCATCGCCAAGCGCAGTCTTCCCGACAGCCACACCGATTTCGTGTTCGCGGTCGGCGCGGAGGAATTCGGCATCATTCTTTGTCTGGCGTTGCTGGCGCTGTTCGCCTTCATCGTGATCCGCGCGCTGTCGCGCGCTTACGCCACCGAGGACCTGTTCGCGCGCTTTGCCGCCTCCGGCCTTGCCATCCTGTTCGGCGTGCAGGCCGCGATCAACATGTCGGTCAATCTGCATCTCATTCCGGCCAAGGGCATGACGCTGCCCTTCATCTCCTATGGCGGATCCTCGATGGTCTCGCTCGCCTACGGCGTCGGCATGCTGCTGGCGCTGACGCGGCTCAGGCCCCGCACCGAGATGGAATCGATCGGCGACGCCAACGCGGTCAACAGCTACGCCTGATGTCTTCCGTCATCGCGAGGAGCCCTTGCGACGAAGCAATCCAGCTTTCGTCATGCGCGGGCTTGGCCCGCGCATCCATCAATCTTCACGAGACTCTTTCGAAGGTGATGGATTGCCTGGTCAGGCCCTGCAATGACGGGAATGGATCGCTTCGCTCCTCGCAATGACGGAAGAAATTTGCGACAGTCCAGTCGATGGATAATCTTCCCCTGATTCTGCTCGCTGCCGGCGGCACCGGCGGCCATCTGTTTCCCGCCGAGGCGCTCGGCGTCGAACTGATGAAACGCGGCATGCGGGTGCGGCTGGTCACGGACTCGCGCGCGCTCCGCTACAGCGGCTTGTTCACCAAGGACGTGATCGACGTGGTGCCGAG
The DNA here is from genome assembly GCA_963784755.1 of uncultured Alphaproteobacteria bacterium. Lineage (GTDB taxonomy): Bacteria > Pseudomonadota > Alphaproteobacteria > Rhizobiales > Xanthobacteraceae > Bradyrhizobium. The sequence goes on from CAWASS010000002.1 coordinate 10,739, forward strand.
CGAAACCGTGCGCGGCCGCTCGCCATGGGCGCTGGCGCGCACCGGCGTGATGCTCGCCGCCGGCACTGCCGTCGCGCTCAACCTGATGCGCCGGCTAAAGCCCAAGGCCGTGGTCGGCTTCGGCGGCTATCCGACGCTGCCGCCGCTGCTCGCCGCGCGTCTGTTCGGCATTCCCTCCGTGATCCACGACTCCAACGCCGTGCTGGGCCGCGCCAACCGTTTTCTGTCGAGCCGTGTCAGCGCGATTGCGACCTCGCTGCCGGGCGTGCTCGATCAGGATCCGGCGCTGGCGGCGAAGACGACGACGACGGGCACGCCGATGCGCCCGGCGATCCTTGCCGCCGCCCCGGTGAAATTCGAATCACCCGAACCGACAGGGCCATTGCGGCTACTGGTGGTCGGCGGCAGCCAGGGCGCGCGGGTGATGTCCGACAGCGTTCCGCCGGCCATCGAGCGGCTGGAGCCGGCGCTGTGGAACAGGCTGGTGCTGATGCAGCAGGTGCGCGAGGAGGACATGGCGCGCGTGCGCGCGGTCTATGACCGGCTCGGGATCGACGCCGAACTGACGCCGTTCTTCTCAGATCTGCCGGCGCGGCTGGCGGCGAGCCATCTGGTGATCTCGCGTTCCGGTGCCGGCACCGTGGCCGAACTCGGCGCCGTCGGCCGGCCCTCGATCCTGGTGCCGTTGCCCGGCTCGATCGATCAGGACCAGTTCGCCAATGCCGGGGTGCTGGTGCAGGCAGGGGGCGCGATCCGCATCGTGCAGGCGGAGTTCACGCCCGATCGGCTCGCCGCGGAAATCTCGGCTCTTGCCGCGGAGCCCGCGCGGCTGGCCGCCATGGCCGCCGGCGCCCGCACCGTCGGCAAGCTGGATGCCGCCGAGCGGCTGGCCGATCTGGTGGAGAAAGTAGCCGGCATTTAGGCCGAAGAGAGCGAATTTCGATATTTAACTGTCATGGCCGGGCTTGTCCCGGCCATCCACGTCTTTCATAACCTGCAGCGAAGAAAGACGTGGATGGCCGGGACAAGCCCGGGCATGACGGAACATATGAGACGAGCTTCATGAGACTGCCGCGCGAGATCGGACCCATCCACTTCGTCGGGATCGGCGGCATCGGCATGAGCGGCATCGCCGAGGTCTTGAGCAATCTCGGCTATACCGTGCAGGGCTCCGATGCGTCCGAAAGCGCCAACGTCAACCGCCTGCGCGACAAGGGCATACCCATCAGCATCGGCCACAAGGCCGAGAACGTCGCCGGCGCTGACGTGCTGGTGGTGTCGACCGCGATCAAGCGCGACAATCCGGAATTGATGGCCGCGCGTGCGCAGAGAATCCCCGTGGTCCGCCGCGCCGAAATGCTGGCCGAGCTGATGCGGCTGAAAAGCTGCGTCGCGATCGCCGGCACCCATGGCAAGACTACCACGACCTCGATGGTGGCGGCGTTGCTCGACGCCGGCGATCTCGATCCCACCGTGATCAATGGCGGCATCATCAACGCCTATGGCACCAACGCGCGCCTTGGCGCCGGCGAGTGGATGGTGGTGGAAGCCGACGAGAGCGACGGCACATTCCTGAAATTGCCGACCGAGGTCGCCATCGTCACCAATGTCGACCCCGAGCATCTCGACCATTTCAAGACGTTTGAAGCCGTGCAGGAGGCCTTCCGCAGCTTTGTCGAGAACGTGCCGTTCTACGGCTTTGCGGTGATGTGCATCGATCATCCCGTCGTGCAAACCATTGTCGGCAAGATCGAGGATCGCCGCATCATCACCTACGGCGAAAATCCGCAGGCCGATGCGCGGCTGCTCGATCTTGTGCCGACCGGTGGCGGATCCAGCTTCAAGGTGGCGTTCCGCGACCGCAAGGCCGGCACCACGCATGAGATCGCCGACCTCGTGCTGCCGATGCCGGGGCGGCACAACGCGCTCAACGCGACCGCGGCGATCGCGGTGGCGCATGAACTCGGATTGAGCGACGCGATGATTCGCGAGGCGTTGGCCAGCTTCGGCGGCGTGCGGCGTCGCTTCACCAGGACCGGCGAGGCGAACGGCGTCACCGTGATCGACGATTACGGCCATCACCCGGTCGAGATATCGGCGGTGCTCCGCGCCGCGCGCGAATCCATCAACGGCAAGGTCATCGCCGTGGTGCAGCCGCATCGCTTCACCCGGCTGCAATCGCTGTTCGAGGAATTCTGCACCTGCTTCAACGACGCCGATACCGTGATCGTCGCCGAGGTCTATCCGGCCGGCGAGGCGCCGATATCAGGCGTCGACCGCGATCATTTCGTGCTGGGTCTGCGCGCTCACGGCCACCGCGAAGTGATCCCGCTGCAGAATTCCGCCGATCTCGCACGTGTCGTGCGCGGCGTCGCCGGCCGCGGCGACTACGTGGTCTGCCTCGGCGCCGGCAACATCACGCAATGGGCCTACGCGCTGCCGGCCGAACTGAAGGCGCTGGGGTGAAGAGGGCCTAAGATGCACCTGAGTTGGTCATGGTCAGGCGTGCGCTTTTTGCTCCCTCCCCCCTTGAGGGGGAGGGGCGGGGAGGGGGGTAGCCCCGAGCGCCGGCGTTTGTGGTTACCCCCCTCTCCAGCTCTCCCCCTCAAGGGGGGAGAGGGCCGACTGCGCCTTGCGGCAGCGGCATTGTGCAACTTCGCATGACCTTCCCCGATATCACGCCCGAGCTCAAAGCCGCGATGCCGGAATTGCGCGGGCGGCTGCTTGCCAATGAGCAGCTTGGCCCGCTGAGCTGGTTTCGCGTCGGCGGGCCGGCGCAAATTCTGTTCACGCCGGCGGACGAAGACGATCTCGCATATTTCCTCGCGAACCTCCCTGCCGAGCTTGCCGTTTATGTGGTCGGCGTCGGCTCAAATTTGATCGTACGCGATGGCGGCATGCCCGGCGTGGTGATCCGGCTGAGCCCGCGCGGCTTTGGCGAGACCGGTGCCGATGGCGACGTGGTCTTCGCCGGCACCGCCGCGCTGGACAAGCGCGTGGCCGAAACCGCGGCTGCCGCCAAACTCGGCGGGCTGGAATTCTATTTCGGCATTCCCGGCACCATCGGCGGCGCGCTGCGGATGAATGCCGGCGCCAATGGCGGCGAGACCAAGGATGTGTTGATCGAGGCGACCGGCATCGGCCGCGACGGCAAGAAACACACGTTCGATAATGCCGGCATGAAATTCGTCTACCGCAACAGCGGCGTCGATCCATCGATCATTTTCACCTCGGCACGCTTTCGCGGGCGCATTGCCGCGCCCGAAGCCATTCGCGCGCGGATGGACGAGGTGCAGGCCCATCGCGAGACCGCGCAGCCGATCCGCGAAAAGACCGGCGGCTCGACCTTCAAGAACCCGCCCGGCCACAGCGCCTGGAAACTGATCGACGCCGCCGGCTGCCGCGGCCTGCGCGTCGGCGGCGCGCAGGTGTCGGAAATGCACTGCAATTTCCTGATCAACACCGGCAGCGCGACCGGCAATGATATCGAAACGCTGGGCGAGACCGTGCGCGCGCGGGTGAAGGAAAACTCTGGAATCGAGTTACAGTGGGAAATCAAGCGAATCGGAATTCCAGCATAATCGTCATTCCGGGGCGCGAGTGAAACGAGCGAGCCCGGAATCCATAACCACGATTGGGGGTTATGGATTCCGGGCCTGCGCCAAGAGGCGCATCCCGGAATGACGAAAGGAGCATGATGCGAACGACCATTCTCTTCGGAGGCTCGAGCAAGGAGCGGCTGGTGTCGGTGGCGAGCGCCCAGGCGCTGCATTCGGCGCTACCCGAAGCCGATCTGTGGTTTTGGAATGTCGGCGACACAGTGCATGAGGTCCGGTCCCAGGCGCTGCTCGGTCATTCCCGTCCATTCGAGGAACCGTTCGAGCCCAAAAATCCCGGTGTCGGCGGGCTGGAAGCGGCGCTCGACCAGGCAGTCACGGAAAACCGCCTGCTGGTGCTCGGCCTGCATGGCGGCAAGGCGGAGAATGGCGAACTGCAGGCGATGTGCGAGATGCGCGGGATTGCCTTCACCGGCTCCGGCTCGGCCTCGTCGCATCTCGCTTTCGACAAGGTGGCCGCCAAACGCTTCGCCGCCATTGCCGGGGTCAAGGCTCCGGCAGGCGTGACGCTGGAAGACGCCGAGCGGGCGCTGGCGGAGTACGGCAAGCTGATCGCCAAGCCGGCGCGGGACGGCTCGAGCTACGGCCTGATCTTCGTCAATTCGACCCAGGACATCGTCGCCGTGCGCCGCGCAGCGAAAGTCGAAGAATACCTGCTCGAATCGTTCGTCGCAGGCGCGGAGGCGACCTGCGGTGTGCTGGAACTGCCGGACGGCTCGCTGATCGCGCTGCCGACCGTGGAGATCATCCCGGCCGAGGGCGGGTTCGGCTTCGACTACCGCGCAAAATATCTCGCCAAATCGACCCAGGAAATCTGCCCGGGGCGTTTTGCACCTGAGATGAGTGCCGAGATCATGGACCAGGCGCTCAAGGCGCACCGCGCGCTGTCGTGCAGCGGCTATTCCCGCACCGACTTCATCATTTCGGACAACGGCCCGATCTTCCTCGAAACCAATACGCTGCCGGGCCTGACCAAGGCCTCGCTCTATCCGAAGGCGCTGAAGGCGCAGGGGATCGAGTTCGCGGATTTTCTGAAGGATCAGATCGCGCTCGCAGAGAGGCGGGCGGGGAAGTAAAAACAAGTTCGTCATGGCCGGGCTTGTCCCGGCCATCCACGTCTTTACCTCGCGATCGTTTCGTAAAGGTCATCCCAGCCAGGGTTGACATCGATAATCTTCCGGACCTTCCATGCGCCAGGCCAATGTTTCATATTGTGCTCGCGCTGGATGGCGTTGCGAATATCGTCGAACTGTTCGAAATAGACCAGCCGCTTCAGCCCGTATCGCTTGGAGTTGCGGCACTCTCAAAGCTCAACTCAGGAGCCGCCCAGTTCGTCATGCCCGGCCTGTGCCGGGCATCCACGTCTTAACGGCTTTTAAGGAAGAAAGACGTGGATGGCCGGGACGAAGCCCGGCCATGACGCAAATAACGCAAACCCTTCACAACCCGCATCAAATCGCGCCCTGTCCGCGCCTATTTTACCGTTTGTTTACCAGGAAGTCCGAAGGTTAACGCTGGCGGCGCGTGTGGCGCTTGGCTGCCGGGGCGTGAGCTGTTGCGGATTTCCGCTTCGACGACCGCATCGAGGGAACAGGTGACCTCATCTGCCTTGAGGTCAATACCAGCCCGGCATGACCGAGACTCACTTGTGCCAGAGCCCGCAGCGTTTGCGGGCACAACATTTGACGAGCTCGTGCAATGGATGGTGCAGGACGCCTCAATCGGTCGTTGCGATCGCTGAGGCCCCAAGCTGATCTGAAAGCCGCCACCAAAGGCGCGGCGATCCTGTTGCGTGAACGGCTGGCGCCGCTGCGGGAGCGGCTGGCCGCAATCAAGCGTGCGCGGACCAGGCGGCTTTTGGCGCGCGAAGAAAATCCCCATCGCTTGATTGCCTGGTTCGAGCGCCATATTCCGCGCCGCGTCGGCGTCAGCGCGACCGTCGTGATCCTGCTCGGCAGCGCCGGCCTCGGCATCGTCAGGGGCGGCCACGTCGATGAAATGACCGCGGCGCTCAGCGATGCCCGCAATGCCGCGGCAAATTCCATCGGGTTCAAGATCACGGCCGTCGCCATCAACGGCCGCAAGCAGTTGACCCACGACGAGGTGCTGGCGATCGGCGGCGTCAACGGCCGCTCGTCGCTGCTGTTTCTTGATGCCGCCGCGGTGCGCGACAAGCTGAAAGCCAATCCATGGATCGGCGAAGCCAACGTGCAGAAATTCTATCCCGGCCAGCTCCAGATCGACATCACCGAGCGCTCGGCGTTCGCGCTATGGCAGCAGGACGGCCGGCTCTCGGTCATCGCAGATGACGGCGCCGTGCTCGAGCCCTACGTGTCGCGCCGCTTCACCGGCCTGCCGCTGGTGGTGGGCAAGGGCGCCGAAACTCGCGCCAAGGATTTCCTCGCGCTGCTCGAGCGCTATCCACAGGTGCGTTCGGTCATGAAGGCGGCGGTCTTCGTCGGCGAACGGCGCTGGAACATGCGGCTCAAGGACGGTCTCGACGTCCGGCTGCCGGAAAATGACGTCGGCAATGCGCTGGCGGCGCTGACCAGGCTGGACAAGGAAGAACGGCTGTTCTCGCGCGACATCATCGCGATCGACATGCGGCTGCCGGACCGGCTGACGGTGCGGCTATCGGAAGACGCCGCCAAGGCCCGCGAAGATTTGTTTAAGGACAAGCCGAAGAAAAAGGCTGGCAGCGCATGAGCGGCCTTGAGCGCAAACAGACGCCGAAGACGCGCCCGATGCCGCAGAAGCGCACCGCGCTGGTGGCGTCGCTCGATATCGGCACCAGCAAGATCGCCTGCATGATCGCGCGGCTGAAACCGTGCCCGCCGAACGACGCGTTGCGCGGCCGCAGCCATGCGGTTGAGCTGATCGGCTACAGCCAGATCCAGTCGCGCGGCGTCAAGGCCGGTGCGGTGGTCGATCTCGCCGAATGCGAGCAGGCGGTGCGTCACGCGGTGGCGCTGGCCGAGCGCATGGCCAAGGTTCGCGTCGAATCCGTGCTGTTGTCGGTGTCGGGCGGACGGCTGCAGGGACAATTGATCGAAGCCGCCGCCGATATCAGGGGCGGCGCGGTCACGCCGGCCGATGTCACCCGCGTCACCTCGACCGGGATGCAGCACGCCACCGGCGAGGGCCGCACCGTGCTGCATGCGCTGCCGATCGGCTACGCGCTCGATGGCGTCAAGGGCATCCGCGATCCCAGGGGCATGGTGGCGCGGCAGTTCGGCGTCGACATGAATGTCGTTACCTCGGACGCAACCGTCGCCAAGAACCTGATGCTGGTGGTGGAACGCTGCCATCTCAATGTCGAAGCCATGGCGTCCAGCCCTTATGTCGCCGGTCTTTCCGTCCTGACCGATGACGAAGCCGACCTCGGCGCCGCCGTGATCGAGATGGGCGCCGGCACCACCACGATGGCGATCTATTCCGGCGGCCGCTTCGTGCACGCCTCCGGATTTGCGGTCGGCGGCCAGCACATCACCATGGATCTGGCGCGCGGCCTCGGCGCCTGCATTGCGGATGCCGAGCGAATCAAGACGTTATATGGCACCGTGCTGACCGGCGGATCGGACGCGCGCGAGTTAATGTCCGTGCCGGCGGCCGGAGACAACGATCGCGATGCTCCGCAGATCGTGTCCCGCGCCACGATCGCGAACATCGTCCGCCAACGCGCGGAGGAGATTTTTGAGATGGTCAGGGACCGGCTCGCGGATTCCCCGTTTGCGGCCGAGCCGCGGGCGCGGGTCGTCCTCAGCGGCGGCGCCTCGCAGCTCACCGGCATTCCCGAATTGGCAAGCCAAATCCTGGGCCGCCCGGTACGCATCGGCCGTCCGCTCGGTTTCGGACGGCTGCCCAGCGAGGCCAAGAGCGCGTCGTTCGCGGTGCCATCGGGCCTCTTGGTCTACCCGCAATACGCTCATCTTGAACATGTCGAACCGCGGCATACGCGGCAGCTCAGGACAGGGACTGACGGCTATTTCGGAAAGGTCGGACGATGGCTTCGCGAGGGCTTCTGATGAATCTTTTCCGCAACCCTGAACTTGGAATTCCGCCAACTCCTTCGGCCGCCGGCTTTAGGACATTGTGAAACAACGCGCGCGTAATCGAGAGGCAACCATGGCACTCAATCTTACCCCCCCAGACATCAGCGAGCTGAAGCCGCGGATCACCGTATTCGGCGTCGGCGGAGCCGGCGGCAATGCCGTCAACAACATGATCACCGCCGGCCTGCAGGGTGTCGATTTCGTCGTCGCCAACACCGACGCGCAGGCGCTCACCATGTCCAAGGCGCAGCGTATCGTGCAGATGGGCACCCAGGTGACGCAAGGCCTCGGCGCCGGTTCGCAGCCGGATGTCGGTGCGGCGGCAGCCCAGGAAGTGATCGACGAAATCCGCGATCATCTCTCCGGCGCCAACATGGTGTTCGTCACCGCCGGCATGGGCGGCGGCACCGGCACTGGCGCAGCCCCCGTGATCGCCAAGACCGCGCGCGACATGGGCATCCTCACGGTCGGCGTGGTGACAAAACCGTTCCATTTCGAGGGCCAGCGCCGCATGCGCACCGCGGAAGCCGGCATCGCCGAACTGCACAAGGTGGTCGATACGCTTTTGATCATCCCGAACCAGAACCTGTTCCGGGTCGCCAACGAAAAGACCACCTTCGCCGACGCCTTTGCGATGGCGGACCAGGTGCTGTATTCGGGCGTCGCCTGCATTACCGACCTGATGGTCAAGGAAGGCCTGATCAATCTCGACTTCGCCGACGTCCGCGCGGTGATGCGCGAGATGGGCAAGGCGATGATGGGCACCGGCGAAGCTTCCGGCGAGAAGCGCGCATTGACCGCCGCGGAAGCCGCGATCGCCAATCCGTTGATCGACGATTCCTCGATGAAGGGCGCACGCGGCCTGCTGATCTCCATCACCGGCGGCAAGGACCTGACGCTGTTCGAGGTCGACGAGGCCGCGACCCGAATCCGCGAGGAAGTCGATCAGGACGCCAACATCATCGTCGGCGCCACCTTCGACGAAACCCTCGACGGCATCATTCGCGTCTCCGTGGTCGCCACCGGCATCGAGCAGGCGGCAATCGCCAAGGCGGCCGCGCCCGCAGCAGCTACGGTAACATCCGCCGTGGCCACGCCGGATAGCCGCCTTGCCAACGTCACCGCGAGATTGCGCGCCGACAATCAACGGGCTGTCGCTGCGACCGCGCAGAAGTCGGACACCCCGCGTCCGGCGCAGGCGGCTCCGGCTGCGCCGCAACGCGCCCCCGCCAACAGCATCGAACGCGCGGCGCTGGCGGCCATCGCCGCCGCCGTGGCGCCGGAAGCGATGCAGTCGGCATCCTATGGCGACGTCACCGTGCGGCCGATCGCGCAGAAGCCGTCGCTGTTCCCGGATCATGACGTGAAACGTCTTGAGGCGCAGGAGCCGGCGACACCCGAGGCGTTCATCCCGCAAGCCGCGGAGCGCACCGCGGTTCGCGCGCCCAGAATGCCGAAGTTCGAAGACCTGCCGATGCCCGCGCAAAACGAGATTCGTCAGGCCCGCGGTGAAACCGAGGAAGAACAGCATCCGCAAAAGGTGCGGATGTCGCTGCTGCAGCGCTTGGCCAATGTCGGCCTCGGCCGCCGCGACGAGGAAACCGAACCGCCGATCGCGGCCCGCGCTTCCGGGCCCGCGATGGCGCCGCTGCCGGAACGCAAGCCGCCGCGTAGCGTGGCCGAGCAAATGGCGGCTCATGAACCGGTATCGGAATATGCCAAGCGGCCCGCGCCGCAAGGACTAGATTCCCATGGACGCCCCGCATCTGTTGCCGCGGCGCCACAAGGAGACGATCATTTGGACATCCCGGCGTTCCTGCGCCGTCAAGCCAACTGATCCTTGTTACATTCTGACCGACGAAAAGGCCCCGGCTGAAACCGCCGGGGCCTTTGTTTTTGCAACGATCTGCATTGTTTCGTGATTTTCAAGTACCTGATATGAAACGATAAATTATCGAATTTAGGGCGAGATGGCGGGGCCGGAACGGCTCCGATCGGCTGCGGAATTTGGTTAACGCTTGGCGCGATTGCGGCAGAGTTGGGGTAACAATCGGTAAACAAGCGTGAGTTGGCGCTCTTTATGGCAGTGACTATGGTTCGCCGTGACTTGGGGAAACTAAAGACAAATCGCCGCGAAATCGGACCGGTCCGATCTTTAAGTGAGTCAGTTGTGGGCAGTTTGCGAATGAAATTCAGCCGCCAAACCACGCTTCGGTCGCAAGCCACTGTGACGGGCGTCGGCGTTCATTCCGGCTTACCCGTCAGCCTCACTCTCGGACCTGCATCCATCGATGCGGGTTTTATTTTTGTCCGCACCGGTCGTGACGGTTCCGACCGTGAAGTGCAGGCGATCGCCAAATCCGTGATCTCGACCGAATTCGCCACCGTGCTGGGCGACCGTGAAGGTCCGCTGGTCTCCACCGCCGAACATGTCCTTGCCGCGTTGCGTGGAATGGGCATCGACAACGCCACCATCGAAGTCGACGGGCCGGAAGTGCCGATCATGGACGGCAGCTCGGCACCCTTCGTTGCCGCGATCGATCAGGCCGGTATCCTGACGCAGTCCGCGCCGCGCCGCTTCATTCAGGTCTTGAAGCGGGTGCAGGTCACCCTGGGCGACGCCTATGGCGAGTTGCGGCCGCACGCCAATGGCTTCCGCGCCGAGGTGGAAATCGATTTCGCCAATCCGGCGATCGGCAAGCAGAATTACACCCTCGATCTCAATCCGGAAAGCTTCCGGCGCGATATCTGCCGCGCCCGGACCTTCGGATGCATGAACGATGTCGCGCGGCTCTGGAGCGCGGGTTTCGCGCTCGGCGCCTCGTTTGAGAACTCGGTGGTGTTCGACGAGGAACGCCTGCTCAACACCGAGGGCCTGCGCTATGCCGACGAGTGCGCGCGCCACAAGGTGCTCGACGTGGTCGGCGATCTCGCGCTGGCGGGCCTGCCGCTGCTCGCCGCCTACCGCTCGGTACGCGGCGGTCACAAGCTCAATCACGCCGTGCTGACCGCCCTGATGGCCGATCGCAGCGCCTGGCGGGTGGTGGAGCAGGAACCCGCGCAGCGCCCGCGCGGCCGCGCCGAAGCCGGTAGCGGAATGATGGGCGGCATGGTCGCCCCGGCCTATGGCCCGGACGTGTCCTGACCGCCGCCCAGCGCCAGTCCTTTTCACCCATTTCGCTGTCATTCCGGGGCGCGCAAAGCGCGAACCCGGAATCCAGAGGTTGAGCGCATGGCTGGATTCCGGGTCCCTCGCGGAGCCTGTCATCGGGCCGGCCAGAGGCCGGACCCGTTGGCGAGTGCCCCGGAATGACGGAACGTTCGGCTTCGACCGCCTTAATCCGGGCGAAATGCCTGCGTATTCGGTTGGTTAAGGGGTTTTTTTCGGCTACACAGGCTCGCGGTCGCACGATCGGGCACCACGGGCACGCTGAGAGTTGTGTCCATGACCCGGCTCATGGCGCGTGCAGCGGGCACCGCATCACAGGCGTCAGGTTTTTGAACTTATGTCGGCACAGCGTATGACGCTCGAACCGCGCAAACCCTCCGGGCCAGGACGGCAGCTGCGCTTGGCGTCGGGACTTGCCGTGCTTGCGATATCGCTGAGCGGATGCGGCACCGGCGCGATCTGGGACAAGTTCACCTCCAAGGACGACACCTTCAAGGAAGAACCCGCCGACAAGCTCTACAATGAGGGCTTGTATCTGATGAACCAGAACAAGGACCCGAAGGCGGCGTCGAAAAAGTTCGAGGAAGTCGACCGCCAGCACCCTTATTCGGACTGGGCGCGCAAATCGCTGCTGATGTCGGCCTATGCGTTCTACAATGCGGGCGACTTCGATGCCTGCATCGGCGCCGCCACGCGCTATGTCACCTTGCATCCCGGCAGTCCGGATGCCGCCTACGCGCAATATCTGATCGCGGCTTCGCATTACGACCAGATCCCGGACATTTCGCGCGACCAGGGCCGCACCGAAAAGGCGATCGCAGCACTTGAGGAAGTGGTCCGCAAATATCCGACCTCGGAATACGCCACCAGCGCCAAGGCCAAGCTGGAAGGCGCCCGCGATCAGCTCGCGGGCCGCGAAATGCAGATCGGCCGCTACTATATGGAGAAGCGCGACTACACCGCCGCCATCAACCGCTTCAAGACCGTGGTGACCCAGTATCAGACCACCCGGCATGTCGAGGAAGCTCTGGCGCGGCTGACCGAGGCCTATATGGCGATCGGGATCGTTGGCGAGGCGCAAACCGCCGCCGCCGTGCTCGGGCACAATTTCCCCGACAGCAAGTGGTACAAGGACGCCTATAACCTCGTGAAGTCCGGCGGTCTCGAGCCGAGCGAGAACAAGGGTTCCTATATCTCCAAGGCCTTCAAGAAGCTGGGACTCGGCTAGCGTCCCGCTTCCGGCGCTCGCTGCCGCCCCCGGTTCAGAAGTTCTCTTGACAAACTCGCGCCGGAAAGAAGAGTACGTCTGAACCGTTACACCCAGGAACTGATCCCGCATGCTGGCGCGTCTGTCGATCCGTGACATCGTCCTGATCGAACGGCTCGATATCGAGTTTTCCGCAGGTCTCGCGGTGCTCACCGGCGAAACCGGCGCGGGCAAATCCATCCTGCTCGACGCCTTCGCGCTGGCGCTGGGCGGCCGCGGCGACGCCGGGCTGGTCCGCCACGGCGTGGAGCAGGGCCAGGTTACCGCGGTGTTCGATGTGCCGAAGCAACATCCGGCTTCCGCGATCCTTGCCGGCAACGGCCTCGACGATACCGGGGAGATGATCCTGCGCCGGGTGCAACTGGCCGACGGCCGCACCCGCGCCTTCATCAACGACCAGGCCATCAGCGTGCAGACCCTGAAAGCCGTGGGCACCGCGCTGGTCGAAATTCACGGCCAGCATGATGAGCGCGCGCTGGTGGATGCCTCGATCCATCGGCGTCTGCTCGACGCCTTCGCCGGCCTCGAGAAGGACGTCGCCGCACTCGAGGCGCTGTGGGACGCGCGCCGCGCGGCGCGTGCAGGCCTTGAAGAGCATCGCGCGGGCATGGAGCGCGCGGCCCGCGAGGCGGATTATCTGCGCCACGCCGCCGATGAATTGAAGAAGCTCAGACCCGGGGACGGCGAGGAAACCACGCTTGCCGAGCGCCGCACCGCGATGATGCAGGGCGAAAAAATCGCCGGCGATCTGCGCGAGGCGCAGGACGCGGTCAGCGGCAACCATTCGCCGGTCGCAGCACTGTCGGCGGCGGTGCGCCGGCTCGAGCGCCGCGCCGGCAATTCGCCCACCCTGGTCGAGCCCGCGGTGAAGGCGATCGATGCGGCGATCAATGCGCTGGAGGAGGCCGACCAGCATCTCACCGCGGCGCTGGTCGCGGCGGATTTCGATCCCGCCGAACTGGAGCGGATCGAGGAGCGGCTGTTCGCGTTGCGTGCGGCGTCGCGAAAATATTCGACGCCGGTCGATGGTCTCGCGGCGCTGGCCGCAAAATACGCCGCCGATGTCGCCCTGATCGACGCCGGCGCCGAGCAGTTGAAAAAGCTGGAGAGCGCGGCGGCGGAAGCGGACAAGCGCTATGACGCCGCCGCGGCAAAACTCTCCGCTGCGCGAAAAAAATCGGCGGAAAAGCTCAACAAGGCGGTCAACGCCGAACTTACGCCGTTAAAACTCGAACGCGCGAAATTCACCACCCAGATCGATTCCGATTCCGCAGCACCTGGCCCGCAGGGTTTCGACCGCGTCGAGTTCTGGGTGCAGACCAATCCGGGCACGCGGCCGGGGCCGCTGATGAAGGTCGCTTCCGGCGGCGAGCTGGCGCGGTTCCTGCTGGCGCTGAAAGTGGTGCTGTCGGACCGCGGCTCGGCGCCCACGCTGGTGTTCGACGAAATCGACACCGGCGTCGGCGGCGCGGTCGCCGACGCCATCGGCGCACGGCTGGCGCGGCTGGCCGGCAAGGTCCAGGTGATGGCGGTGACGCACGCGCCGCAGGTGGCGGCCAGAGCCGACCAGCATCTGCTGATTTCCAAGGACGCGCTCGACAAGGGCAAGCGCGTCGCCACCCGCGTCAATTCGCTCGCCGCCGACCACCGCCGCGAGGAAATCGCCCGCATGCTGGCGGGGGCGGAAATCACCGCTGAAGCGCGGGCGGCGGCGGAGCGGCTGCTGAAAGGCGCGGCGGCGTGAGTACACCCGCCGCAGTCCACTGTCTTCGTCATGCCCGGGCTTGTCCCGGCCATCCACGTCTCTAAATTGCCGGCAACAAGACGTGGATGGCCGGGACAAGCCCGGCGGAAAGCTTATGCCCAAAGTCAGAACGAGCAAAACTCCCGCGCCCGTTGCAAACCTCACCAGGGCGCAGGCCAGGGTCGAGCACAAGCGGCTGGCGCTGGAGATCGAGGGCCACGACCGGCATTACTACCAGGACGACGCGCCGAAGATTTCGGATGCCGCCTATGACGCGTTGCGCCAGCGCGTCAACGCGATCGAAGCGAGATTCCCCGACCTCGTCACCAGCAAATCGCCGACGCAAAAGGTCGGCGTTGTGCCCTCCGGCCGCTTCGCCAAGGTGCAGCATGCGGTGCCGATGCTGTCGCTCGGCAATGCCTTCAGCGACGAGGACGTGGCCGATTTCGTCGAGCGCGTCAGGCGCTTTCTCAAGCTCGACGCCGACGAGATTCCGGCTATCGTCGCCGAGCCGAAGATCGACGGGCTGTCGCTGTCGCTGCGTTACGAGGACGGCGAACTGGTGCGCGCGGCGACGCGCGGCGACGGCTTTACCGGCGAGGACATCACCGCCAATGCCCGCACCATCAGGGACATTCCGAATGCGCTGAAGGGCCGCAAGATTCCGGCCGCGTGCGAAATACGCGGCGAAATCTACATGCTGAAGAAGGATTTCCTCGCGCTCAACAAGAAGCAGGCCGAGGCCGAGGACACCGTGTTCGCCAATCCGCGCAATTCCGCCGCGGGCTCGCTGCGCCAGAAGGATGTTTCGATCACCGCCTCGCGGCCTTTAAAATTCTTCGCCTATGCCTGGGGCGAGATGAGCGAGCTTCCATCCGACACCCAGCACGGCATGCTGGCGTGGATGGACAAGGCCGGTTTTATCGTCAATCCGCTGACCAAACTCTGCAAGAGCCTTGACGAGGTGCTGGCATTCTATCGCAGGATCGGCGAGGAGCGGGCGTCGCTCGGCTATGACATCGACGGCGTGGTCTACAAGGTTGACCGGCTGGACTGGCAGGAGCGGCTCGGCTTCGTGTCGCGCAATCCGCGCTGGGCGGTCGCGCATAAATTCGCCGCCGAGCAGGCGATGACCGTTCTCAAGGACATCGAAATCCAGGTCGGCCGCACCGGCTCGCTGACGCCGGTCGGCAAGCTGGAGCCGGTCGGCGTCGGCGGGGTGATCGTGCAGAACGTGACGCTGCACAACGAGGATTACATCAAGGGTATCGGCGGCAAGGGCGAGGTCCTGCGCGAGGGCCGCAACGTCCGCATCGGCGATACCGTGATCGTGCAGCGCGCCGGCAACGTCATTCCGCAAGTCGTCGATGTCGTTCTCGACAAGCGCCCCAAATCCGCAAAGCCTTACCGTTTCCCGACCAAATGTCCGTGTCCGCTGCATACCGACATCGTACGCGAGGAAACCGCGACCGGAGAGGAAGGCTCGCGCGCCCGCTGCACCGGCGAGTTCGCCTGTCCGTTCCAGAAGATCCAGCACCTGATGCTGTTCGCGTCGCGCCGGGCCTTCGACATCGATGGCCTCGGCGAAAAGCAGATCGAAATGTTCTTCGAGAAGCAATGGGTGCGCGAACCCGCCGACATCTTCACCCTCGAAGAACGCAACAACAGGATCAGGCTCGAGGACGAAGAGGGTTATGGCGCGACGTCGGTCGGCAACCTGTTCAATTCGATCCGCCGGCGCCGCGAGATATCGCTCGACCGTTTCATCTATGCGCTCGGCATCCGCCATGTCGGCGAGACCACCGCGCTGGCGCTGGCGCGCGGTTACGGATCATGGCAGGCATTTCACGATGCGGCCCTCAAGGTCGCCAAAGGCGATGAGGAAGCGATTGCCGATATGGATGCGCTGGATCAGATCGGCGACACCGTGATCCAGGCGGTGAAGGCTTATTTCGGCGAGAGCCACAATCGCGGCATCGTCGAGCGGCTGACCCGGCATGTCAGGATCGAGGATGCGGAAAAGCCGAAATCCAACAGCGCCGTTGCCGGCAAGACGGTGGTGTTCACCGGCGCGCTGGAGCGCATGACCCGCGACGAGGCCAAGGCCACGGCGGAACGTTTTGGGGCCAAGGTGTCGGGATCGGTCTCGAAGAAGACCGACCTGGTGGTGGCGGGACCGGGTGCAGGATCGAAGCTGAAGGAGGCGGAGAAGCACGGCGTCAAGGTCATCAGCGAGGACGAGTGGTTGAAGCTGATCGAGTGAGCTCGTTGTGTGCGCAGGCGCTGCCGCACCCTCGGTGTCGTCCTCGCGAACGCGGGGACCCATAGCCTCCGTCCTCCGTGAGGCGGAAGGTGTCAGCGACCCGCGGATGCAACTCGCCAAATTATAACCACGGTGGTTATGGGTCCCCGCGTTTCGCGAGGACGACGGTGTGATTGGGGCGGCATCTCGCGCTACAACAACCCCGTCTCTTCCTCTTCCGCCTGCTCGATCAACTCCTCCGTCGCCACCACGCCGCCGCGCGGCACCAGGAAAACCATGGTCGCCGCACAGGCGGCCGACAACATCACGACCGCGATGTTCAGCGGCACGGGGCTCGCGAAATGGCCGCCGAGCCAGGCCCCGAATTGCGAGAACAGCGAGCCGAGCCCCATCTGGAGGAATCCCATCGCGCCCGATGCGGTGCCGGCGGCTTGCGGGCGGACGCTGATGGCGCCGGCGGCCGAGTTCGACATCACGAAGGCGTTGGCGACCATCACCAGCATCTGCGTGCCGAACAGCCAGGACGGCATCTGGTTGAGGCCGGCGAGCCCCCAGGCGAGGTTCAAGAGCGCGCCGGCCAGTTGCAGCGCGAGGCCGAACCAGATCAGCCGCTCGATCGAATGCCGTGGCGCGAAGCGCACGCAGAACAGGTTGCCGATCAGATAGGCAAAGCCGGTGGTCGCAAACCACGCGCCGTATTCGGCGCTGGAGCGGCCCATCTGCGTCACCACGATATAGGGCCCGGCGCCGGCGAAGGTGAAGATGATCTGCGAGGCCAGCACCTGGCACAGCATGTAGCCGATGAAGGCGCGGCTGCCGAACAGGCCGGAGATGTCGCCGCGAAATCCGCCGCCGGGGCCGGGATCGCGGGCACGCCGCGTCTCCGGCAATGCCAAGGCGATGCCGATGGCGACCAGCAGCGCCGCCGCGGTGATGACGTAGAAGATCGAGCGCCAGCCGAACGCGGTTTCCAACAGGCCTCCGAACAGCGCGCTTACCATCTGCGCGATCATCATCACCGCGATCACCAGGCTGATCATGGCGCCGACGCGCTCGCGGGGATAGAGGTCGCGGATGATGGCGCGGCTCACCACCATGCCGGTGGCGCCGCCGAGCGCCTGAAAAAACCGCGCCGCGATCAGTTGCGGCAGCGATTCGGCGAAGATGCAGCCGGCGCTGGCTACGATCATCAATCCGAGACCGGCGAGCAATACCGGACGGCGCCCAAACCGGTCCGACAGCGGCCCCATGATGATCTGCGAGCACGCCAGCCCCACCATGTAGAGCGACACCGTCATCTGCGCGATCGAAATGTCGCGGCCGAAGCTCAAGGCGAGCACCGGCAGCGCCGGCACCAGCATATAGAGCGAGATCGGCGCCACGCCGGTCATGGTCACCAGCAGCAGCAACATGACTTTGGAGGATGCCGTATCGGGACCGCCGATCGCCGTGGTTTTGCCGGTCACCCCGTGCATGTTTTCAAGCCGGCCCAAATCGGTTTCAACTGCGTTACGTCCGACTGTAGCGTTATCCGCGCACTGGAATACGAGCTTTTCGGAATGCCGCTATTCCGTTTTCGGGACTGTGCGTTAAAGCACGATGAATTCAGGTGAAGGTTGCTTCTTTACCTCTCCCCTTGTGGGAGAGGTCGACGCGCATCGTCAGATGCGCGGCGGGTGAGGGGTCTATCCGCGAGTCCGAGGGCGTGGAGAGACCCCTCACCCGAAGCCTGCGCTGCGCTTCGGCTTCGACCTCTCCCACAAGGGGAGAGGTGACCTAAACCGCCTACGCCAGCGGCTCGGTCGCGGCGTCGAGCCAGAGCTTGGTCGCTTCGTCGAGGTGCGGCCGTACTTCGCGGCGCACCCGGGCGTGGTAGTCGTTGAGCCAGTCGAGTTCTGAGTGGCTGAGCTGGCCGAGATCGATCAAGCGCCGATCGATCGGCGCCAGCGTCAGTGTCTCGAAGCCGTTCATCGGCTTCTCCGCGCCGGCGATGTCGGCAGCGACCACGAGTTCGAGATTCTCGATGCGGATGCCAAAAGCGTCGGTTTTGTAGTAGCCGGGCTCGTTGGACAGGATCATGCCGCGCTTCAGCGGCGTGGTGCCGAGTTTCGAGATCCGCGCCGGGCCTTCATGCACGGACAGATAGCTGCCGACGCCATGGCCGGTGCCGTGCTCGAAGTCGACTCCCGCCTGCCACAAAAATTGCCGCGCCAGGGTGTCGATCTGCGCGCCGGTGGTGCCGTCGGGAAATGTCGCGCGCGCGATCGCGATGTGGCCGCGCAGCACACGGGTAAAACGGTCGCGCATCTCTGCCGTTGGCGCGCCGATGGCGATGGTGCGGGTGACGTCGGTGGTGCCGTCCTCATATTGTGCGCCGGAATCGATCAGCAGCAGATCGCCCGGCACGATGCGGCGGTTGGTTTTGCGCGTGACGCGGTAATGCACGATGGCGCCATTCGCCCCGGTGCCGGCGATGGTCGGAAACGATACGTCCTTCAGCGCGCCGGTGTCGCGGCGAAATGTTTCCAGCGCCTCGACGGCGTCGATTTCGGTCAGCGCGCCTGTGGGCGACTCGCGGTCGACCCAGGCGAGGAATCGCGCCAGCGCCACGGCGTCGCGCCGGTGCGCGGCGCGGGTGCCTTCGATCTCGGTGGCATTCTTGACCGCCTTCAGCAGCGCCACCGGATCGTTGCCGCGTAAAACCTTGCCGCCGGCGTCCGCGATCAGCCGGCTCAGCGCGTCGGCGGCGGTGGCGCTGTCGAGCGCGATCGATGCGCCGCGCTGTGCAAGCTCGGTCAGTTGCGGCGTCAGCGCGTCAGGCTCGCGGACGTCGGCGTTCTGCTCCAGGTGATCGCGGGCGCTGTTGGAGAGTTTGCGGTGATCGATGAACACGGTCGGCCGGCCGTCCTTCGGCACCAGCGCATAGGACAGCGGCAGCGGCGTGTGCGAGACGTCGGCGCCGCGGATATTGAAAGTCCAGGCCACCGCGTGTGAATCCGACAGCACCAGCGCATCCGCGCCGAGTTTTGCGATCTCGCCACGGATGCGGCCGAGTTTTTCCGCCTCAAGCTCGCCGGAGAATTGCGTGCCGTGAACCGCGACCGGGCCGAGCGGCGGCGCGGGGCGTTCGGTCCACACCGAATCCAGCGGGTTGCCCTCGACCGCGACCAGTTCCGCGCCGGCCCTGGCGCAGGCCGCCGCCAGCCGCTCGGCTGCCGCCGAAGTGTGCAGCCAGGGATCAAATCCGAGGCGGTCGCCGGCGACAAGGTGCTTTTCCAGCCAGCTTTCCGGCGGCGGCTCGACCAGCGGCGCGACGTGCCATGCCTTGCCGTCGACCTGTTTTGCCGCCTGCAGGGTGTAGCGGCCGTCGACGAAAACCGCGGCCTCTTTGGTCAGCACGGCCGCCATTCCGGCCGATCCGGTAAACCCGGTCAGCCACGCCAGCCGCTCTTCCGAGGGCGCGACATATTCGTTTTGTTGCTGATCCGCGCGGGGAATCACGAATCCGGTCAGTTTTCTGCGTGCCAGTTCCTCGCGGAAGGCGGCCAGCCGCGCGGTCAGCGCCACGCCGCCTTCGGGCTCCTCGAACGTCTGGAAATGGGCCTCGAACATCGCATCGCTACCTTAGGATCGTGGGGAGAGGTCCGCAATGCAGCGCGCATTGTCGCAAATTTGGCACAAAACATGCTTGAATCTTACCGCCTGCCTTAGACGGGATGGAACAAGTTGCTGTCACCTGCAGTTGGGCCAACGAACTCTGGGGGAATTCCAGGAGTGTTTCAACTCAACGACGAGGGGAACCACAAATGCCTGCATTTACGTTCGAGAAGATCTCGCCGCCGGTCCGCCGCGGACCGATTCCGCCCATCGTGAAGAAGCAACGCGGACTGATCGTCCAGATCCTTGACAGTTTTGTGGAAGCGCGCGTCAAACGCGCACAGGAAAAGGGCGTCATCGCCCGTAACGACAAGAACCCCTCCGGTTGACACCACATTCCGTCATTCCGGGATGCGCCCTCTGAACTCGGGTTTACCCGAGTTCAGCAATATCATTGTCCAAGTCGGCAACAGCCGACTTGGACGGCGCAGACCCGGAATCCAGTACCGAGCGCGCCTCTCTGGATTCCGGGTTCGCTCACAAGAGTTCGCGCCCCGGAATGACGCAGACAGTTTACGCCCGCTGCAACAGCAGGCTGCTCCATCCATCGATTTTCAGATGCCGCCGTAAGATTACTCCGCGCGCGCGGTACGATGCGATGACGCCCTGCGCCTGATGCAGCAGCAGTCCCGATAGAATCACGAACGCCGATGGCGCCAGATGTGCCGCCATCGGCGTCGCCATTTGCCGCAACGGATTGGCGAGGATATTCGCCAGCACCAGATCGAACGGCCCGCGCTCCGCGAATTGCGGCGCTGAAAATCCGGTGGCGCAAATTGCCTCTATCAGATTGCCGACGCCATTGAGCCGCGCATTGTCGCGCGCAACCCGCACACTGACCGGATCGATATCGCTCGCCAGCACGCGCCGCCGCAGCGCTTTCGCCGCGGCGATGGCAAGCACGCCGGTCCCCGTTCCGAGATCGAGCACACGCTGCGGCTGGCGCGACCGCAGCACTTCACCCAGCAGCAACAGGCAGCCGCGCGTGGTGCCGTGATGCCCGGTGCCGAACGCCAGCGCCGCCTCGATCTCGATGCCGAGCTTGTTCGCGGGAATGCGCGCGCGATCGTGACGGCCATGCACGATGAAACGGCCGGCGGGGACGGGGACGAGGTCTTCGAGGCTGGCCGCGACCCAGTCCTTGGCTTCGACGGTGTCGAAGGTGATGTGGCGTGCGATGTCGACGCCGGCAGCGAGGCGGATCAGCTCGCGGATCGAGGCTTGATCCGGCGGCTCGGCGAAATGAATGCTGACGTCCCAGCGACCGTCAGCGCGCTCATAAGCGGCGACGGCGGCTTCGCCGTCGTCGAGGCTCTCGTTGAGCAGATCGACGACGCGGCGCGCGGTGCGCTCGTCGCCGATCGCGAAGGTGGCGCGGGTGGTGGTTGGCGTAATTGGGGATGTCATCGATGGTCCGAAGAAGGACGCGCGGGCCGCGCGTTCGGTAGTGTCTCAGTTTGAAATTTACTTGGAAGTAGCCGGCTGCGATGGCGGCGCAACTGAGGGGGCGGCCTGAACTGTCGCAGGCGCCGACGGTCTAGAGGATAGGTACGCCTGCAACCCAAATAAGGCCGACGCGATTGCTCCTCCAATAAGGAGGGCGCTGGTTACAACAACGACAGTGAATCCCTTGCCGGGCAAATGACTGACATTGGTTTCCAATCTAATTAAGCGGTCTCTGACATCCTTCACGTCGGCTCTGACCTCACCGAGCAGGTTCTTAATGTGCTCGCCGTCGTTTTGAAGCTTGCCAATTTCGACGTGAAGGATGTCTGACAGCCGACTGTCGTCGCGTGGTGGAGGACCCACCCCGGGATCTGGTGACTGGATTGTGGTCGTGCCTTTAGCCACGCAGTCCTACCCAGAATTAATGGTGAGCCATTCCCAAAGGTTTTTGTCGTGATACCCGAAGAAGCCGGCAGTAGAGAAAACGACAAATTTACCTGCTACGCCGTTCATGCCTATGCGTTCGGCAACTTGTTGGGCCGTAACACCTGTTTCAGCAACCACCCATTGGCCCGGGGCAATCGTATAGTGCTTAGGGAATTTATTGGCGATTATCCCGGGAAGGATAAGGTTGTCTGCCGGAGCCATAATTGCAAAAGCTGCCATTAGTAAAGCTGTCCTAGACCTGTGTCCTGTGGTGTGCTTACCGGCAAGCAGTTAACGGAAGAATGATATGCCAACCGGACCCAAGGGTCAAAACGCCCGGCTGATGCAATTGGTGCCACCATCACAGTGGATAAAATTGTCCCACTGGCGAGGTCGAAGATGCCGCTTCTGAGGACGGTAAGAACGCCGCTGCGGTGGCGCATGGGCGGGAAGGGCGCGCACTGTTGGAATGACCGCCAAGAAGCGGTCGGAAATTGCGAAAAAGGCGGCCAAGAGGCGACGGGGTCTGTGAAACTATTGACATGTCGATTTTTCCGACCTACAAGTTGGTCATAAAAATCGATATGGGACCCTTCACATGGCTTTTGTCGAGACCAAAGTTTTGCGCGAAATGTGGGACGTCGATCAGCGCCTGAATCAGATGGACCTCACCCGTGAGGGTCTGCTGGTGGCGCGGGACGTCGCAATGAACGAACGGGCGAACGCCACCGATTTTCACCCCGCTAATGCGCCCGGTACATTCGGCTATCACCATGGGACATGGGCGCTTCGCCAGCAATTTGTTGGCGAACGATGGGTCGTTGATCGTACCGACGGTATTGAAACAATTCAAAATGATAGCCTCAAACTCAAGATCGCTTTTTGTAATGTCGATTTAGCCTGTGATGACGAGCATATTCCAAAGCCGCGATCTGAAAAAGGCTCCGGATCGGAGCGTGCCAGTGGCACTCCTCTTTTTGGCAGTCTCCCGCATTATGCGCCCAGTCTGACGGGGGATCCCATGTTGTATTATCTGATGGTCGATCAAGACGGCGCCGCAGAACTAACGAGACCCGTCGTTAGCGGTGGAACATTTCTTGCGGCTATCGAACGTATCTATCTATCCAGCGGCGACGACGATGATCCTGCCGTCCTTGGTGAGGATATGGGTCCAGTGGACAATTTTGACCCGCAAGTGGTGCGCAAATAATACGTGGTATCTGGAATGTTTAATCCTCGAAGGCTCAGCCTTGCGCGGAAGCGTCGGCGACTCACGGCTAGAGTTCTCGCCGAGAAAGCCGATCTTGCGGTCGATACAATCTCTCGTTTGGAAAATGGCAGCAATCCGCCAGACGACATGACGATCACAAAATTGGTACAGGCTCTGAATTTTCCCAGGCCGTTCTTTTTCGATCAAGACCCGCAGGAAATCGACACCGGCGCAGTTAGTTTTAGAAGTTTTTCCAAAATGAGTGCGCGCGAGCGCGACGCGGCAATTTCGGCAGGGTCGCTTGGGTTGCAATTAAGTGCATGGGTCGAAGACCGTTTCAGTCTGCCGGCGCCAAAACTGCTTGATCTTAGCTATGAGACTGATCCTGAGATGGCTGCGTACTCCGTCAGGCAATCATGGAGCATTGGGGAGAGGCCCATTGGCAACTTGATGGGTCTGCTCGAAACAAAAGGTTTGCGCATATTTTCGCTTTCTGAAAACACTGCGTCCGTAAATGCTTTCTCGTTCTGGCGAGACAATAAGCCATTTATTTTCTTGAATAACTTCAAGACGGCAGAAAGCAGCATTTTCGACGCAGCTCATGAACTTGGGCATTTGGTTATGCACAAGCATGGCGATCCTAAAGAAACCCGTTCCGCAGAACGGGAAGCAAATGCCTTCGCGTCTGCTTTTCTGATGCCGGCGAAAGACGTGAGGGCGAAGGTTTCCAAGCGGATAACAATTGACACGGTGCTGGAGGCGAAAAAGCGATGGCGAGTGTCCGCCATGGCGATGGCTTACCGTCTCAATTCGTTGAAGCTGCTTTCAGACTGGCAATACAAGTCAATTTGCATTGAGTTAGGAAAGAGGGGTTATCGCGCGGGCGAGCCTGAAGGGATCGATAGGGAAACATCGGTCGTCTGGCGGAAAGTACTAACCCAATTGTGGTCCGAAAAGACTACGAAAAACGACATCGCAAATAGTCTGAATCTTCCCCTAGATGAGCTCGAAGGATTGATTTGGAATTTGGCCGGCCTTGACCAGCGGCCTAAGCATCCTGTTGAAGGACCGCGCGCCATTTCAAACTGAGACACTACCCCGTTTTCACAGTTTGTCGACTTCAAGAGCAAGGGTTATTCACCGGCATATACCCTGCTTCTGAACAGAATGAACCGCGGAGTTCCTGCGATAAGTGCACAGGCTTTTGCACAGGATATGGTTGGGTTTCCCACAAAATATCCGCGTGCTTGCTGACCGGCTAGACCCGTCATTGCGAGGAGCCCTTGCGACGAAGCAATCCAGTCTTGCTTGTTGCGCGGGCGGTCTGGATTGCTTCGCTTCGCTCGCAATGACGGGGCGGCGCTTCGCGCCGGCCCGTTGGCTCGCAATGGCGAGCGCCGGTGCCACCTTCATCCAAACATCGCCCGGTGATCCCCCAGGATCACCCGCGCCGCGTTATGTCCCGGCGCGCCGGTGACGCCGCCGCCTGGATGGGCGCCGGAGCCGCAGTGATAGAGGCCCTTCAGCGGGCCGCGATAATCGGCGTGGCCCAGCATCGGGCGGGCCGAGAACAATTGGTTCAGGGTCAGCGCGCCGTGAAAGATGTCGCCGCCGAGCAGGCCGAACTGGCGTTCCAGGTCGAGCGGCGACAGGATCTGGCGGCCGATCACGCTTGATCCAAAACCCGGCGCGTAGTTGTCCACCGTCGCGATCATCAGGTCGGCGACTTCGTCGCGATGATCGTCCCATGAGGCGCCGTCGGGCAGTTGCGGGGCGACGTGCTGGCAGAACAGGCTGGCGATGTGCTGGCCCGGCGGGCTGAGCGAATCGTCCAGCGTCGAGGGGATCAGGACTTCCACCACCGGCGCGCGGCTCCAGCCGTGCTGGCGCGCGTCCAGCCAGGCGCGGTCCATGTAGCCGAGGCTCGGGCCGAGGATGATGCCGGCGCTGAGGTGATCGCCGTCGCCCGGCAGGGCGGTGAACGAGGGTAGGGCGGTCAGGGCTACGTTCATCCGGAAGGTGCCTGAGCCGTTGCGCCAGGTTTTGATGCGATCGAGAAACGGTGAAGGCAGCGCGTCGGCCGGCACCAGCCGCGTGTACAGCAGTTTTGGGTTGACGTTGGACACAACGTATTTGGCGCGAATGATCTCGCCGTCATCCAGCACGACGCCCACGGCGCGGTCGCGCTCGACGATGATCTCGCGCACGCCGGCCCCGGTTTCGATCTCCGCGCCGTGGGCGCGGGCGGCGCTCGCGATCGCCTGGCCGATCGCCCCCATGCCGCCGATGGCGTGGCCCCACACGCCCTTTTTGCCGTTCACCTCGCCGAAGGCGTGATGCAGCATCACATAGGCCGAGCCCGCGGCGTAGGGACTGGCATAATTGCCGACGATGGCGTCGAAGCCGAACAGCGCCTTGACCAGGTCGCTCTCGAACCGGTCGTCCAGCATGTCGCCGGCCGAGCGCGTGAACAGGTCGAGCAACGTGCGCTGCTGTTCCAAGCTGAGGCCGCGCAAGATGTTCGCGGTGCCTAACGCGTTCGCGGCCTCAGATATTGCGTTGATGCCGAACCCCTGCACGATGTTCGGCGGCGCGCGCAGCACAAACTGGCGCAGCACGTCGGCGATGGTCTGCAATTCCTGCGTAAATTCATCGATCCGATCGGCGTCGCGTTCGCTGAGTTTGGCCAGGGATCGATGGGTGCGGCCTTCGCCGGTGAGCAGATAGCTGCCGTCCGGCGCGGGCAGAAAATTCTGCGCACGGCGCTCGACGATACGCAGGCCGTGCTCGTGCAGTTTCAGGTCGGCGACAATCTGCGGGTTGAGCAGGCTCACCGTGTAGGCGGCGACCGAATTGCGAAAGCCCGGGTGAAATTCCTCCGTCACCGCGGCGCCGCCGACCACCTTGCGGCGCTCGACGACACGCACCCGCAATCCCGCCATCGCGAGATAGGCCGCGCAGGTGAGGCCGTTGTGGCCCGCGCCGATGATGACAATTTCGGTCTCTGTCATGTCGACTTCATATCGCTGTTCGCGACAAATGTCGCGCCGACATATCAAACGCGTCATTGCCGGGCTTGACCCGGCATCAGCTTTCGAAAGAGGCTTCACGTGAAGATGATGGATACGCGGGTCAAGCCCGCGTATGACGACCTTGCGAGATGCGAGGTCATGCGCTTCAAGTCAATTCCAACTTTTGTCCGCCGGCATCAGCCGGCTCCAGCCGGAGCTTTCATGTCCTCGATGCCGTCCGCCACGGATCAAACGTCCGTTTCCCGAAACCGGCTGATCCTGATCGCCTACACCGCCGCCATCTTCACCAGCGCGCTGCTGCTGTTCTCGGTGCAGCCGCTGTTCACCAAGATGGTGCTGCCTCGGCTTGGCGGTTCGCCGGCGGTGTGGTCGGTAGCGATGGTGTTCTTCCAGTCGCTGTTGCTCGGCGGCTATGCCTATGCGCATTACCTGATGCAGATCCGCAACCGCATGATTCCCGTCGCGGCGCATCTGGTGCTGTTGATCATCGCGCTGCTGACGCTGCCGCTGGGAATCGCGAATGGCTGGGGCGAGCCGCCGACCAGCGGTTACGCATTCTGGCTGCTCGGGCTGTTCGCAGTCTCGATCGGGCTGCCGTTTTTCGCGCTGGCGGCCAACAATCCGCTGCTGCAGGCGTGGTTCGTCCGCACCGGGCATCCCAACGGTTCCGATCCATATTTCCTCTATGCATCCTCGAATATCGGCAGTTTTCTGGCGCTACTATCTTATCCGGTGCTGCTGGAGCCGATGTTCACCCTGCGGACGCAGAACCTGATCTGGACCGGCCTCTATGGCGTGTTGATCCTGCTGATCGCCGGTTGCGGCGTGTTGCTGCTGCGGTCGCCGGCGAATGTCGTTGTCGCGCAGAATGACGATGCCGATGCGCCCGCACCGGAATGGGCGCTGCGCGCGCGCTGGATCTTTCTCGCGGCGGTACCGTCGGGCCTCTTGATCGCGGTGACCGCGCATATTTCCACCGACGTCGCCGCCGCACCCTTGCTATGGGTGCTGCCGCTGTCGCTGTATCTGTTGACCTGGGTGCTGGTGTTCCAGTCGCGGCCGCTGCTTCCGCATAAATGGGTTTTGCTGCTGCAGCCGCTGGCAATCGCCGGCGTGATCGTGCTGCTGGCGGTCGGCGGCGAGCAGAATCTGCTGCTGACGCTGGGCGGCCACCAGCTCTGCTTTTTCGTGATCGCGATGGCGTGCCACGGCGAACTGGCGCGGACGCGGCCGGCGGCGAAATATCTCACCGGCTTTTACGTGGCGCTGTCGTTCGGCGGCATGCTCGGCGGCCTGTTCGCAGGCCTGATCGCGCCGTACACGTTTTCATGGATCGCGGAATATCCGATCCTGCTCGCATTGGCGGCGCTATGCCGTCCGCCCGCGAATGAACGATTGCCGCGGTGGAGTCGCTGGACCTGGCCGTTTCTTGCCATTCTCGCGGTAGCGCTGATCGCGCCGTCTTATAGCAGTGGGAAAGTGTTCACCTGGCTCGACGATCACCGGGTCTGGACGATCGGCGCCGTCGGTGTTCTCTCGGCCATATTGGCGCTCGGATTGAATGCGAGCCGCTGGAAGATTTTCGCGACCGTCATTGTCGCGCTGGTGCTGCTGCGCGCCTGGCCCGCGGACGACGGACGTGTGGAAACCGTGCGCAGCTTTTTCGGCGTGCACAAGATCGTGGTGACGCCGAACGGGCAGTATCACGTGCTGATGCACGGCACCACCATCCATGGCGCCGAGAAATTCCGCAATGACGACGGCTCGCCGATTACCGGGCGGCCCGAGGCGATCACCTACTATCACAGGGATGGCGGCATCGGGCAGGCGATCTCCGCCATCCGCGAGCGCAAGGGCGGCCCGATCCGCGTCGCGGTGATCGGGCTGGGTGCGGGCACGCTGACCTGTGCGTCCGAACCAGGGGAGAACTGGAAATTCTTCGAGATCGATCAAACCATGGTCGATACCGCGCGCGACCCGAAATATTTCACCTTCATCCAGAACTGCGAGCCGGACCTGAAGCCGGTGATCGGCGACGCGCGGCTGACCTTCGCCAAGGAGCCGGACGGCATCTACGACCTGATCATCGTCGATGCCTATTCGTCGGATGCGATCCCGATTCATCTCGCCACCGAGGAGGCGATGGAGATCTACAAGCAAAAGCTGGCGCCGCAGGGTGCGGTGCTGATGCACGTCTCCAACCGGCATCTGGAACTGGCCAGCGTCGTGGTCGGCATTGCCGATGCCAACGATCTCAAGAGCTGGGTCTACAGCGAGGATTCCGGCCGCGACAACGAGTACATCTTCTCGACCTCGGTGGTGGTTTCCGCGCGCGAGGAAGCCGATGTCGGCAAGCTCGCCGCGTCGGATCAATGGGCGCTGACCGAGGCGGAGGACAATCAGAGGGTCTGGACCGACGATTATTCCAACGTGCTCGGCGCGGTGTGGCGGCGCTTACGCGATGGCGAGAACTGAAGATCAGTCCTGAGTGGTGAACAGCCCGCGCGGCTGATAGGGCCGCGGCGCATAGACCTGCGGGGCGTAAACCTGCGGCGCATAACCCCTGTTGTTGTAATATTGCTGGCCCTGCGCGTCGTAGATGCGGCGATAGCCGCGCGGCGCCGGATAGCGCGCCTCGTTGGAGGAGCCGTCGGCCGGATAGATGTAGCCGTCATTGGCCTGCTGTTGTGGCGCGACCGGGCGCGGCGCCATCTGCTGCGGCGTGATCACAACCGGATCGCCGGCGGCGTCATATTGCGGAGCGCCATATTGCGAATTCGGATCGCGGCGCGCGACCGCGGCGTTGGATCGCGGCCTGGGATTACGCGCCAGCGCGACCTGCGACGAACCGGTGAGGGTCACGGTGGTGTTGAGCACCCCCTCGCTCTGCACCAGGGCGTAAAGCGTAGAGGCGTTGGCCTTCGACAGCCGCACGCAGCCGTGCGAAGCAGGCGTGCCGAGGCGGTTTTCGAAATCGGTGCCGTGAATGGCGTGGCCGATCTTGGTGAAGAAGATCGAATGCGGCATCGGCGCGTCGTCGAATTCCTTGGAATAGTGATCCTCTTCCATGCGGAACGCGCGGAAACTGCCGTTCGGCGTTTCATGCGAGGGAATGCCCGACGACACCGGCCAGTGATAGCGCTCAACGCCGTCAACCGATACGGTCATCTGTTGCGCATCTTTATCGACGCTGATGGCGACTTTGGCTTGAGCGGACGTGCAAGCGGCGAAGAAGGCGAGACCCATGAGGGCAACGAGAGGGGAGCGCATTTTTACCTTTGGCCTCCAGGCCCTGACACGCGATGCCATCCGTCCCCCAACCCATAATGCACAAAAGACGGCTTTGTTTCCAGTGGCTTCGTGGCGGCATCGTTAATCCGGGAAACGGCGCAAACATGGCGGGGGCGCGGGCGGAATCCGGCGCTCACGCAACCTTTTGGCAGCGGCGGCGTTATCCGCCCGCGCCGCCATGGCCGCACAAGGAATTCAAATGAAAACGAAGACATTGACGCTGCAAACCGGCGCTTCCATTAAGGTTTATCTCGCGGCGGCGGCCACGGCGCTAGCGCTGCTAGCCATTCCCCACGCCGGCCACGCGCAGGGCGTTTTCCGCGGCGCGGAGCAGGGCGGCAGGGAAGGCGTAAGCGAGGGTGGACGCGCGGCGGGTCCCGTCGGTGCGGTTGTCGGCGGCGCGATCGGCACGGGCGTGGGAGCGGCTGTTGGCGGCGTCCGCGGCGTGCTTGGTGTCGATGGAGGGCGCCGTTGCCGCGGCTATTACACGCGCCGCGGCTATTTCCGCTGTTATCGGTAACCCCATTCCGGGGCGCGCCTCTTCGGTGCGAACCCGGAATGACGCTTCGCGTCAGTTCTTCAGCCGGTATCCGGTCTTGAAAATCCACCACACCGCGGTCATGCAGATCGCGAGAAACATCAGCGTGATGCCGACGCTGAGGCCGATGCTGACGTTGGCGATTTCGTAAAAACTCCAGCGGAAGCCCGAGATCAGATAGACCACGGGATTGAGCAGCGTGATGGTGCGCCAGCCCGACGGCAGCATGTTGACCGAGTAAAAGCTGCCGCCGAGAAACGTCAGCGGCGTGACCACCAGCATCGGGATCATCTGCAGCTTCTCAAAGCCGTCGGCCCAGATGCCGATGATGAAGCCGAACAGGCTGAAGGTCACCGCGGTCAGTACCAGGAAGGCCAGCATCCACCAGGGATGGTGAATATGCAGCGGCACAAACAGGCCGGCGGTGGCGAGGATGATCAGGCCGAGGATGATCGACTTGGTCGCGGCGGCGCCGACATAGCCGAGCACGATTTCGAAGTATGACACCGGCGCCGACAGGATCTCGTAGATGGTGCCGACGAATTTCGGAAAATAGATTCCGAACGAGGCATTGGCGATGCTCTGGGTCAGCACCGACAGCATCACCAGTCCCGGCACGATGAAGGTGCCGTAGCTGACGCCCTCGATCTGGGTGATGCGCGAGCCGATCGCGGCGCCGAACACCACGAAATACAGCGAGGTCGATACCACAGGCGAGACGATGCTTTGCACCAGTGTGCGCCAGGTGCGCGCCATTTCGAACAGATAGATCGCGCGAACGGCCCGGTAATTCATGGCGTCCTCACCAGGCTGACGAAAATGTCTTCGAGCGAAGACTGCGAGGTGTCGAGGTCCGAGATGCGGATGCCGGCGTTGCGGAGGTCGCTGAGCAGGCTGGTGATGCCGGTGCGCTCGCCCTTGGTGTCGTAATTGTAGGTCACGCCCCGGCCATCGTCCGATAGTTCGAGGTTGTAGACCGCGAGCGCTGCGGGCACGGCGTCGATCCTGCTCTGCAGATGCAGCTTGAGCTGCTTGTGCCCGAGTTTTTGCATCAGCGTCGCCTTGTCCTCGACCAGGATGATCTCGCCCTTGTTGATGACGCCGATACGGTCGGCCATCTGCTCGGCCTCGTCGATGTAGTGCGTGGTGAGAATGATGGTGACGCCCGAGGATTGCAGCGTCCGCACCACTTCCCACATGCCCTTGCGCAATTCGACGTCGACGCCGGCGGTGGGCTCGTCGAGAAACAGGATCTGCGGCTCGTGCGACAGCGCCTTTGCGATCATCACCCGGCGCTTCATGCCGCCGGACAGCGTGACGATCTTGGCGTCCTTCTTGTCCCACAGCGACAGGTCCTTCAGCACCTTCTCGATATGCGCAGGATTCTTCGGCTTGCCGAACAGACCGCGGCTGAAACTGACCGTCGCCCACACCGACTCAAACGCGTCGGTATGCAGTTCCTGTGGCACGAGGCCGATCAGCGAGCGCGCCGCGCGGTAATCCCTGTTGATGTCGTGGCCATCGACGGTGACCGTGCCCTCGCTCAGATTGGCGATGCCGCAGATGATCGAGATCAGCGTGGTCTTGCCGGCGCCGTTCGGCCCCAGCAAAGCGAAGATCTCGCCGCGATTGATGCCGAGATTGATATTGTTCAGCGCCTTGAAGCTGGAGCCGTAGGTCTTGGAGAGATTATGGACGGAAATGATGGGGGGCATGCGATCTTTGACGGCGTGATGGCAAGACGGAAGCCAAAAGGCTTGTGCCTAATCAATGGGATACGCCGGGTAGACCAGCGAATAAGCGGGCGCGGGAGTCACAGATAGGAACGCTCAAGCCGGACCGCAATTGGTGGCGGAGCTAATTAGATGCCTCGCGACTCAACCCTTCGCAACGCAGTTGATCGCGCCCGCTCTCAAAACGACGGCGGTCGCCGAAAAGCATTTTCTTATTAGCCGACAACATCCGTTGGCCTTGTGCGGTTTGCAAAGGAGGCATCCGGCACGCGCGGATTTCGGACGTTTGCGCCTGTGGTTCATGGCTTCTCAAGCTTGCTAGTTACGCCACTTCGTTCGTCTTCGCGAGCGCGCGGCGAACGGCTTTAGGTTCATTCTTTATGACATTAATAAGCGCGCGGGCTGCGCCGGAAG
Organism: uncultured Alphaproteobacteria bacterium; assembly: GCA_963784755.1. Lineage (GTDB taxonomy): Bacteria > Pseudomonadota > Alphaproteobacteria > Rhizobiales > Xanthobacteraceae > Bradyrhizobium. The sequence goes on from CAWASS010000002.1 coordinate 42,598, forward strand.
GACGGCGCGTCCCCAGTTCCCATTTCCTTACAGTACCGACTCCGGTTCCGATCAAGGCGGCAAACTCGTCCTGCGACAGGCCGAGCGTCAGCCGCGCTTCGCGTGCGTCGGTCTCCTTTGGAACGACGCGATGCACGATTGCCTTGGTAGGTTTTCCCAAGACATAATCATGCGCTTCGCGCAAACTCGCGCGAATGTCGTCGGCAAGCCGGCTGTTTTTGCGCATCATTTTCTTTTCCATTGTATCGTGATCTCCTTTGCGAACATCGCAAATTCCCGTTTTTCCGCAGCCGTCAGATCGCCTTTTTCATTCTTGGCATAGAGTGCCAGCAGGAAAATCGGGAAAATCCTCGTTGTAGAAATAGTAAACGACGCGCGCTCCACCACGCTTGCCTACGCCATCGCGTCCTATAAGTACTTTTCTCAACCCGCCTGGGCCCGTCACCGCATGCCGGCTCATAAGCGATCAGGTCGATGACCGCGTCTCGCTGTCCGGCTGTTAACAACTGGTTCGCCCGGCGACGATATCCGTCAACCTCGATTACCGAAACCGGACGCGCGGCTATCATAGATGTACCCCAATGGGGCTTATGGTGCAAGGGCAAATAACAGGAATGTCGCTCCTGCACCTCAGAATCTAAGCCTCTAAGCCTCTAAGCCTCCTGTCATTCATATGCCGGAAACTTGATGCCGGCCACCTAACGTCGGTTGAGCGAGGAGCCCTACACTCATTCCACGAAGCTATCGATCACCTTTTTCTCGCCGGCTTTTTCGAAGGCGATGGTCAGCTTGTTGCCGTCGATTTGCGGCGAACTCGTCGTGCGACAGCCCGAACTTCAGCCACGCTTTGCGTGCTTCGGTCTCGATTGGACTGACATGATATTGCGATGGTCTGTTATTGGTCTTCGGCCAGCTCTTCGTATTCTTCGATGATTGAATCGCTCATGTGACTAAGGTGCTTCATAAGCGAGATCGCTTCGATTGCTTCGTATCCGATGTAGGAACAGCTATTGTATAGTGGTCCTCGATCAAGAAGTGAAAAGACCGGACGGGTGATTTCTCTCAGCACCTTTTCTCGCTTTTCTTCAGGTGCAACGATATGGAGTCGAATATCCATGTTGGGTTGCAATGCTAGCAAATCCGCCATTCTTAATAGACCGGAATAGATCGCGGTCGAATGCTCTACCTCGAACGCGCGCGCCATGGAGCGGCCCTTAAGCCATATGACGTCAATTTGTTCGACTGTTCGCAGCGTAGTTTCGTCATAATTCAAAGGAAGCTTCTCTAAGAAATTTTCATGCCACTCCTTTGAGATTTCGTTCAATACTCGCTGCTTATCTGGCCGGGGCACCCAAATCCTGAAACCCATTTCCGCACCGATTCTGGCCAGCATGGCCTGTATTCTAATAAAATCACGTGTATCCGTATGGACAGCGCTGGTAAGTGGCTCAACGTCCGTATCTTCGCTCGGAACTGTAACGAGAACAGCGCCCGTGGTCGTTTGGGCGGTTTGTCCCATCCTCTGCTTATCGAGCTGACTCAGCGGGTACGGCTTTTGCTTCGAATCCTGTTCACCCAGTAGGTGAGTCAAATATCGGCCGTCTTCAACCGGGATTTGTCGCAGGGAAGCCCTAACATTTGCGATCTGCGCCCAGCTTTGCCGGCCACGCTCGATGCCCTTGGTGATCGATAGCTTTGACCAAACCGTTTCATCCAAGATTGGAATCGATTTATCGATATCCAGAACGACTATCGGCCTAACTTGGAATCGAACGATAAATGGATCGGGATTCGAAAAGATAGGTTCGTTGTCGATGAAAACCTTCGAGGTGACCTCCAAGATGCCGCACCAGCGCGATAGCCGGACGAGATAGCAGGCAAACTTGTCGCCAGGTTTAATTCGGTCAGCAGTTTTTCGTTGACGTTCACGAAATCCACTGATCTTTGCGCCATCGGCTTTAAAGGCTTCCCACGTCTCCGGTGTAAACAAATCCAAATAGTAATCCATGCGAGTTGCCTCGTTCAGAACTTACGGTCACACCCGCTTCACAAAACTATCGACCACCTTCTTCTCGCCGGCCTTCTCGAACGCGATGGTGAGCTTGTTGCCGTCGACCTTTACCACCTGGCCGTAGCCGAATTTCTGGTGGAATACGCGGTCGTGCAGCGAAAACTCCGACGTGGTGCCGGTGGATTTCGCGACCAGTTCGCCTTCGATGGTCATCGGCGCGCGCTTGTTGCGCGACCAGTTGCCGCCCGCGTCGCCGCGCGACGATGAAAACGGCGACTGGCTTTCATTAAAGCCGCCGCCGGCCTGTCCGCCGTTATTGCGGCCGCCCTGGCCGCGGGCGCGGTTGGCCTGCGCGCGCTGCCAGCCCGGCGTTGTGTAGCTGGAGCCGAAGGATTCGACATTGTCGAAGCGCGAGGGGCCATAGCCGCTGGCGCCGCCCCAGCCGGAACAGCCCTTGGATTCGGTGATCTCGACATTCGGCGCCGGCAGCTCGTCGAGAAAGCGCGACGGGATCGTGGTCGACCAGGTGCCGCGAATCCGCCGGTTGGTCGCGAAGTAGAGTTTGGCGCGGCGCCGCGCGCGAGTCAGCCCCACGTGAGCGAGGCGGCGTTCTTCCTCAAGGCCGGCGCGGCCCTGTTCGTCCAGCGCGCGCTGATGCGGAAACAGGCCTTCCTCCCAGCCGGGCAGGAAGACGTTGTCGAATTCGAGGCCCTTTGCCGAATGCAGCGTCATCAGCGACACCGCGTCGGCGTCCGCGCCGCTGTCGCGGTCCATCACCAGCGAGATGTGTTCGAGAAAACCCTGCAGGTTCTCGAATTCCTCCATCGAGCGCACCAGTTCCTTGAGGTTTTCCAGCCGGCCCGCGGCGTCGGCGGAGCGGTCCTTCTGCCACATCTCGGTGTAGCCGCTCTCGTCGAGCACGATTTCGGCGAGTTCGGTGTGCGGCATCACCTCGCTCTGCGCGCGCCAGCGCACAAAGCTGTCGAGCAGCGCGCGCAGCGAACTGCGCGCCTTCGGCTTCAATTCGTCGGTCTCCACCACCGCGGCGGCGGCATCGGAGAGCGGCATGCGTCGCTTGCGGGCGATATCGTGCAGCATCTGCACGGTGGCGTCGCCGAGGCCGCGCTTCGGCACGTTGACAATGCGCTCGAAGGCGAGGTCGTCGGCCGGCGAGTTGATCACACGCAAATAGGCCAGCGCGTCGCGGATTTCGGCGCGCTCGTAGAAGCGCGGGCCGCCGATCACCCGATAGGGCAGGCCGAGCGTGACGAAACGGTCTTCGAATTCGCGCATCTGGAACGAGGCGCGTACCAGGATGGCTGTGTCGTTGAGCTTGTGGCCGGCGCGCTGCAACTGCTCGATTTCCTCGCCGATGGCGCGGGCTTCCTCCTCGGAATCCCAGGAGCCGGTGACGGTGACCTTCTCGCCGTCGACGTCCTCGGTGCGCAAGGTCTTGCCGAGCCGGCCTTCATTGTGCGCGATCAGATGCGAGGCAGCGGCGAGGATGTGGCCGGTGGAACGGTAGTTGCGCTCCAGCCGGATGATCTTCGCGCCGGGAAAATCGTGGTCGAAGCGCAGGATGTTGTCGACCTCCGCGCCGCGCCAGCCATAGATCGACTGGTCGTCGTCGCCGACGCAGCAGATGTTCTTGGCGTGGGGCGGGGCGACCACAACATGTTTTTCGTCATCACCGGGCCGACGCGTAGCGTCGTGACCCGGTGATCCATCTAGCGAAGAACTCGATGGATTGCCGGGTCAAGCCCGGCAATGACGCATTGGAAGGCGCCTGCGCCAAGAGGCGCAGCCAGAGATACTGCGCGACGTTGGTGTCCTGATATTCGTCGACCAGGATGAACTTGAAGCGGTTCTGGTATTGCCGGAGCACGTCGGGATGCTCGCGGAACAGCCGGATATTCTCCAGCAGCAGGTCGCCGAAATCCGCCGCGTTGAGAATCTTCAGGCGTTCCTGATAGGCCGCGTAGAGCTTGCCGCCCTTGCCGTTGCCGAACACCGCGGCTTCGCCCGGCGGCACCTGCGGCGGCGTCAGCCCGCGATTCTTCCAGCCGTCGATCAGGCCGGCCAGCATCCGCGCCGGCCAGCGCTTGTCGTCGATATTCTCCGCCTGCAGCGACTGCTTGAGCAGCCGGATCTGGTCGTCCACGTCCAGCACCGTAAAATTGGATTTCAACTGCACCAGTTCGGCATGGGTGCGCAGGATGCGACCGCCGATGGAGTGGAAGGTGCCGAGCCATGGCATGCCTTCCACGGCCTGCCCCAGCATCTGGCCGAGCCGCAGCTTCATCTCGCGCGCGGCCTTGTTGGTGAAGGTCACCGAGAGGATTTCGCCGGGGCGTGCGCGGCCCATGCTGAGGATGTGCGCAATCCGCGAGGTCAGCACCCGCGTCTTGCCGGTGCCCGCGCCGGCCAGCACCAGCACCGGCCCCTCCAGCGCCTCGACAGCGTCGCGCTGTTCGGGATTGAGCCCCGCGAGATATTGCGGCGTGGCCGCGGCGCGCGCCCGCGCGGCAATCCCGCCAGCCGCGGGCTGGTGATCGGGAACGCCGGGATCGGTCAGTCTGTTCGGCTCGGTCATGCGAATCGTCTTCCGCCCACGATGGCACCGTGGGGCCGTGAAGGGGAGCCTTCATAGCAGGATCAGGGGTCATATAGGGGTTCGAAGGGGCCATTGACAGAAGTTATCCCGTTGCAGGACCCCGCTCGACCCCGCGAAAAACCACATGGACTTTGTTCCTTTTTATCGCGGGATTTGGATCGGCGACCGGCCGTGGAACCGCCCGGAACATTTGTTCCGACGCCGGATTATTTCTGCAATAGGCGCGACATTCGTCGTCGCGCTGCTGTTGAGACAGAAAACGGATAAGAGGATCGTGTCATGCTGAGCTGGGTCGTTACATTCCTGATCGTTGCCCTGATCGCGGGCATTCTGGGCTTTGGCGGCGTCGCCGGCGCGTCCATTGAAATCGCCAAGGTCATTTTCTTCATCGCGGTCGTGCTGTTCCTGATTTCGGCCGTGGTTGGCCTGGCCCGGGGCCGAACCCAGGTCTGACGTTTCCCGGACGCGGCGCAGCGCGCCGTTCTTCACGGCGTGGTGCGCTGCAGAGCCGGGATCGTACAGGACTCGGTGTTCGTAACGGGTGCGGCTCTGCGCGGCGGCATGAAGAATGCCGCAGCGCGTCCGGGACAAGAAACTATTTTGAGGGCATCGCGACCTTGCGCCCGATGCCTTCGGGCCGGGCGATCGCGCGGTGGACATTCGCCACCGCGTCGATGCGGGCGCGGATGTCAGGCGGGAACGGCGCGGTTTTTCGCGCCGCCATGTCAATGTAAATCGTCATGTTCTCCGAGGTGGCGGACAGCCAGCCTTCGCTGGCGTGGCGCAATTCCTCGAAGGTGTGCAGCCGCTTCTCGTCGGCGGCGACCAGCAGGATCGAGACCTGCACGGGATCGCCGAGATGAATCTCGCGCAAATAGCGGACGTGGCATTCGGCCGTAAAGGTCGAGCCGTGGCGCTCCTTCATGTAGCCGGGGCCGATCCCGAGCTTCAGCCATAATTCGTCGATGGCGCGATCGAACATCACATTGTAGTAGGCCATGTTGAGATGGCCGTTGTAGTCGATCCATTGCGGCTCGACCTGCATCACCGACGACAGGAACGGGGCGGGCCGCAGCAGATCGTCATCAGCGGCAAAACCAGGCTTCATCGGCTAATCCCGTTTCCACGATTCATCGTCACTTGACCCGTTATACATCCTTTGCCACGGTCGTTGCGCCCGGAGGAATTTACGTGGCTTTATCCGTTACGCATAATCTGGCGCGGCCCGAGCCGCAGGCGCTGGCAAGCACCATTGAAGCGCTCGCCGCGCGGTTCGGCAACCGGCTGGTGACATCGCAGGCGGTGCGCGAGCAGCACGCCCATACCACGACGTGGCTGGCCTCGCAGCCGCCCGACGCGGTGGTGATGGCGCAGGAGACCGCCGACATCCAGGATGTGGTGCGGATTTGCGCGCGGCATGGGGTGCCGGTGATCGCGTTCGGCACCGGCACCTCGCTGGAGGGCCAGATCAACGCGCCGGCCGGCGGCATTTGCATCGACCTGCGCGACATGAACCGGATACTCGAAGTCCACACCGAGGATCTGGATTGCGTGATCCAGCCCGGCGTTACCCGCAAGGCGCTGAACGAGCACCTGCGCGATCAGGGAGTGTTTTTCCCGATCGATCCAGGCGCCGATGCTTCGCTGGGTGGCATGGCGTCGACCCGCGCGTCCGGCACCAACGCGGTGCGCTATGGCACCATGCGCGACAACGTGCTGGCGCTGAAAGTGGTGCGCGGCGATGGCGAGATCATCACCACCGGAACGCGGGCGAAAAAATCCTCCGCCGGCTACGACCTGACGCATCTGTTCGTCGGCGCCGAGGGCACGCTCGGCATCATCTGCGAACTCACCATCAAGCTGCGCGGCATTCCCGAAACCATCGCCGCGGCGTCATGTTCGTTCCAGAGCGTGCAGGGCGCCTGCCAAGCCACCATTCTGGCGATCCAGACCGGCATTCCCGTTGCGCGTATCGAACTGTTGAATGCCGCGCAGGTGCGCGCCTGCAATGCCTATTCGAAACTGTCGCTGCCGGAAACGCCGCTGCTGCTGCTCGAATTTCACGGCAGCGAAAACGAAGTTTCCGAGCAGTCGAAAAACTTCAGCGAGATTGCGAAGGAGTGCGGCGGCGGCGATTTCACCTGGACCACACGGCCCGAGGACCGCACCAGGCTCTGGCAGGCACGGCACGATGCCTACTGGGCGGTGCAGGGGTTGCGGCGGGGGTCGGGCCTGGTGGCCACGGACGTGTGCGTGCCGATTTCGCGCCTCGCCGACTGCGTCACGGAAACCGAAGCGGATTTGAAGCGCCTCAATCTGTTGTCGCCGATCGTCGGTCATGTCGGCGACGGTAATTTTCACTGCTCGCTGCTGTGCGATGTGAATGACGCGGACGAGATGGCGCGGGGGGAAGACTTCATGCATCGGTTGGTCGAACGCGCGCAGGCGATGGGCGGAACCTGCACCGGGGAACATGGCATCGGCCAGGGCAAGCAGAAATATCTCAGGGCTGAGCTGGGTCCGGAAGCGATCGACGCCATGCGCGCGTTGAAGCACGCGCTCGACCCGCAGAATATCTTCAATCCGGGAAAGATCTTGCCCGCGCTGTAGCGGTTCCGAAAAAAGTTTCCCGACCTTCATCGCGATAGAGTACGACGTTATTCGCGTATGGCGTGCATCACCGAAAATTGCTGTTGGTTCATTGCCGGCCTTATCCATCGATTAACAGTTTGAGATTGTATTGGTTATCAAACGCGGTCAATGATTGCAGGCAAACGCGGCGCTTCGAAAACAACAGGACTTGCCCCCCGAAGTTCTGAGCGCGCCCGATAAGAAACAGGCTTCCTTTATGCGGCTTCCCTTCTTTTACGGCTGGATCATCGTTGCGGTGACCTTCGTCACCATGGCGATCGGGGTGACGGCCCGCACCTCCTTTTCGCTGCTATTCCCGCCGATCATCGCGGATTTCGGCTGGGAACGCGGCGTCACGGCGGGTGCCTTTTCGTTTGGCTTTCTGGTTTCGGGAGCGCTCAGCCCGCTGATCGGCCGAATGATGGATCGCTTCGGCCCGCGCGCCGTGATGGAGCTTGGCGTCGTTCTGATGGGAAGCGGTTTGCTGCTGGCGCCGCTGACCACGCAACCGTGGCACCTTTACCTCACGATCGGCGTTCTCGTCGGCGGTGGAAGCGTTTGTCTGGGTTATTCCGGTCAATCGCTCTATCTGCCGAACTGGTTCGTGCGCCGCCGCGGGCTCGCGATGGGCATTGCTTTCGCAGGCGTCGGCATCGGCTCCATCACCATGCTGCCCTGGGTACAGCAAATGATCGAGCAAGCCGGATGGCGGACCGCATGTTCCGCCATGGGCATTCTGGTTCTGGTGGCGCTGGCGCCGATCAATCTGTTGTTGCGCAAGCGGCCGGAGGAGTTGGGGCTCGAACCGGACGGAGACGCATCGGCCAATACCTCGGTGCGGCCCGTCTCCAATGTCGTCGATCCCGTATGGACCGGCATCGACTGGACGCTGCCGCGTGCGATCAGAACCGCGCGGTTCTGGTGGCTCGCGCTCGGCTATTTCTGCGGATTATATGGCTGGTACGCGGTGCAGGTTCACCAGACCAAGTACCTGCTCGACATCGGCTTCAATCCGGGCGTGGCGGCCTGGGCGCTGGGAATGGTCAGTCTGCTCGGCATCCCCGGCCAAATCCTGCTTGGCCATCTCTCCGACCGGGTCGGCCGCGAATGGATATGGACCGCGAGTTGTCTCGGATTTGCGATTTGCTTTGCGGCACTGGTCGCGCTCGCGCATGTGCCCACCCTCATGCTGCTTTACGTGATGGTCGCGGCGCAGGGCGCGCTCGGCTACGGCGTCACTTCAATCATGGGCGCGGTGGTGCTGGAAATATTCGAGGGCAAGCATTTCGGCAGCATTTTCGGCACCTTGATGCTGGCCGCACTCGCCGGCGGGGCTGCGGGACCTTTGCTTACCGGCGTGCTGCACGACATCTACGGCAACTACACGATCGCCTTCCTGATCGGTATCGGGGTGAGCGGACTGTCCGCCGTCACCATCTGGCTGGCGTCTCCAGGCAAGGTGCGGGCGGTTGCGGGCCAGTTGCATCGTTCCCATGCCGGCGTGGCCAGCACCGAAAATGCCGCGTGATTCCAAGCGCATTGGCGGCGAGGTCCGATAATACCGGCGATCCCTTGCCGAAGCCTGCCGGTTGTGAGTTTAATCGGCGCTTGATCGCGAAAACCCGTGCCTCGAGGCCAACGTGAATGAGCTTGCTCAGACTGCGAAGACCGAGCCGCTGTTCAATCCACTTGCGCCGGAATTCATTCGCGATCCCTATCCGTCCTATGAGCGGCTGCGGACGACGGATCCGATGCACGTCACGCCGTTCGGCATCTATGTCGCGAGCCGGCACGCGGAGGTAAGCGTCGTGCTGCGCGACAAGCGCTTCGGCAAGGACTATGTCGAGCGCACCATACGGCGCTATGGTCCTGAGATCATGAAAGAGCCGGCGTTCCGCAGCATGCAGCACTGGATGCTGCAGCAGGATCCGCCGGACCACACGCGGTTGCGGGGTCTGGTCGTCAAGGCTTTCACGGCGCGCAGGGTCGAGGACATGCGTCCGCGCATCCAGCAGATCGTCGATCAAACGCTCGATCGTATCGTCGATCGGGGCCACATGGATTTGATCGAGGATTTCGCATTCCGGCTGCCGGTCACGATCATCTGCGACATGCTCGGCATTCCCGCGGAACATCGGGAGGTGTTTTACACCGGCTCGCGCACCGGCGGACGCCTGCTGGACCCGGTGCCGCTGTCGCCGGCCGAAATCCAGGAAGCCAATGCGGCCAATTTGAACGCCCAGCTCTATTTCCAGCAATTGTTCGAGTTGCGGCGGCGCAACCCCGGCGACGACCTGACGACGCAACTGGTCCAGGCCGAGGAAGACGGCAACAAGCTTTCCAATGAGGAATTGACCGCCAACATCATCCTGCTGTTCGGCGCGGGGCACGAGACCACGGTCAACCTGATCGGCAACGGACTATTGGCCTTGCACCGCAATCCCGACCAGCTGGCGTTGTTGAAGGCCAATCCATCCCTCATCACCAATACGATCGAGGAATTCCTGCGCTACAATTCTTCGGTGCAGTCGACCGGCCGGGTGGCTCTGGAAGACATCGACGACCTCGGCGGCAAAAAAATTCCCAAAGGCGAGGCCGTGCTCTGCCTGCTGGGGTCCGCCAACCGCGATCCCGCGGTTTATCCGGATCGGCCCGATCAACTCGACATCAACAGGCCCAATGTGCGTCCGCTGTCGTTCGGCGGCGGCATCCATTTTTGCCTCGGCGCCCAGCTCGCCCGCATCGAGGCCGAGATCGCCATTGCCACTCTGCTGCGACGCCTTCCGAACCTGCGGCTCGACAATGCCGAAAACCCGGAATGGCGGCCGACCTTTGTGCTGCGCGGCCTGAAAGCCTTGCCCGCCAGTTGGTGATCGCGCCCGAGCCGTCCTGCGGCGCTGCTGTGACTTCGCCACAGTTGTCTCTATATATACCGCTGCTCCGGCGTCGATTCAGCGCGGTGCGGGCGGGCGTTTCCCGTCTACCGGTCGCGGTTTGCGACTCACCGGACAGTGCTTGAGGGGAGACACCGTGCAGACGACGCTGCTCGGATTGGCGATTGCCTTTATCGTCGCGTTGATAGCCGCGCTGGTCGGGCCGTATTTCATCGACTGGAGCCAGTTCCGGCCGCAGTTCGAGACCGAAGCGTCACGCGTGATCGGGGCGCAGGTCCGCGTCGGCGGAGCGCTGGACGCGCGGCTGTTGCCGACGCCGTCGCTGCGGCTTCGCTCGGTGGTGGTCGGTGGCGCCAGCGATTTCGGCAAGGTGCACGCCGACAAGCTTGACGTGGAGTTCAGCCTCGGTTCGCTGATGCGCGGCGAATGGCGCGCCACCGAATTGACCATCAACGGCATGGCGCTCGATCTCGGCCTCGATGCACAGGGCCGTATCGATTGGCCGGCCTCGACAGGAAGCTTCAATCTCGGTTCGCTTGCGATCGACCGGCTGAACTTGACCGGCCGCATTGCGCTGCATGACGCCGCCAGCCATAGCACGCTTGAACTCAATGACATTGCCTTTAGCGGCGATGTACGCTCGCTGGCAGGATCGATCCGCGGCGACGGCAACTTCATGCTGTCGGGAATCCGCACCCCGTTTCGCGTGTCGTCCGGCCAAGCCGCGGATGGTAACGGCACGCGCGTGCATCTTACCGTCGATCCCGGCGCGCGGGCGCTGTCGGTCGATCTCGATGGCATCCTCGCTTTCGATGCACGCGCGCCGCGTTTCGAGGGCGCTGTAACGTTGGTGGGCCCGGCCGGGCCCGGAACTGCCCCGAGCGGCGCAACTCGACCGCCGTGGCGCCTGTCGGGCAAGCTCAAGGCCAATTCCACGGCGGCGCGGCTCGAGCAGCTCGAGGCAAGCTACGGTCCGGACGAGACCGCGCTGAAGCTTTCAGGGCTCGCGGACATCCGGTTCGGCGCGTCGCCGTTGCTGCATGCCGTGCTGTCGGCGCGGCAACTCGATGCCGACAAGCTGCTCGCCAGGGACAATAAGGATAACAGCGCGGCCGAGCCGACGCGATTGCTGCCGGGGCTGCGCAGTTTCGTCGCGGCGATTCCGCCGGCATCGCTGGCGACGCAAATCGAGGTCAGTGCCGAGCAGATCATGCTCGGGGGCCGGCCGGTGCAGAATTTTGCCGCGGATTTGCATGGCGACGGCAAGTCCTGGACCATCGACCGGCTCGAATTTCGCGCGCCCGGCGCTGCTCGCGTGGCCCTCGGCGGCGTGATCGCAGAGCCGGGTCCATCCGGTAGCTTTACGGGAACGCTCAGCGTCGATTCGTCCGATCCGAATACGCTGGCCGGATGGCTGCAGGGCCGCAGCGAGATCGCATATCGCAATCAAAAGCCGCTGCGCGTAAGCGGCAATCTGAACGTGGCGCCGGATCGCATCGCCATCGATGGGCTGAAAGCCGAGATCGATGGCGGCTCCCTGGAAGGGCGCGTTGCCGTCCTGGATCGGGCGGCAGGCGGCGGCTCGCGCATCGAGGCGGCGTTGAAAGCAGATCGGCTCGATCTCGACGCCGCAACGGCGTTCACGCGTTCGCTTGCGGGACCGCAAGCCGAATGGCCGGACGAGGCGCAGCTGTCTCTGGACATTGGCCGGGCGGTGTCCTCGGGGCAGGAGTTGCGTCCCTTCGTGGCGATGCTGAGCTATGGGCCGAAGACGATTTCGCTGGACCGGTTGAAAGTGGGCGAGGCCAGCGGCGTCACAGTGGAAGGCGCCGGCGCCTTCGATCGCGTCAACGCCACGGGCAAGCTCGCTCTAAATGCATCTACGGCCTCAGTCGCACAGTTCGCGGCTTTGATCGCGCCGGTCGTGCCCGATCTCACTGCGCGGCTCAATGCAATGGCGGCGCCGCCCGGTCCGGCCCGGCTCAAACTGTCGCTCGGTCTCGACAAAAACCCCGATCATGCCGACCGCGCCAGCGCGCGTGCCGTGCTCGAAATCGACGCGGTCGGGATCAAGGGCGTCACCACAATCACGGCGGCGCCCGTTATCGCAGCGGTGCGCGGGGTCGATCTCGATGCCCTGACGCGCAGCGAGATCGGTATTGAATCGAAGATATCGTCGGAGCAGGGGCGTTCGCTGCTGATATTGCTGGGGCTCGACCGGGCTATATCAGCCGGAGAAGGCGCAATGCAGTTCGGGGGGTCGGCGACAGGCGTGTGGCGCGCTCCGCTGCGATTGAAGGCCAAACTATCCGGCGCTCAACTCGGTGTCGAGGTGCAGGGCACCGCCGAACCGTGGGCGTCGGAGCCGAAGGCGGCCGTCAATCTGTCGATTCGCCGCGCCAATTTCGCACCGCTGTTCGACCGCAATCCATCCGATTCGCTTGCGCAAAATGTCAGCCTGTCGGCGCGGCTCACCCTCGCAGGCAGCAAATTGACTCTCGATGACATGGATAGCGTCGTTGACGGCTCGCGCATACGCGGGCGCGTCATGCTTGATCTCGGCGACGAAAAAGCCGTGGATGGCGAAGTCGGAATGGACACGCTCGATCTTGCCTCGGCGTTCGGTCTCGCGTTCGGCGCAGCGGGCCGCGTTGCCGGCGAGCCGCTCGGCCGCGGGCTGCTGCAAGGCTGGCGCGGCCGTCTCGCGTTTCAGGCGCTGCGCGGCATGCTGCCCGGCGGTGGCGAGTTGCGGCCGGTCAGCGGTATCGTCAAAGGCGACGGCCAGTCGCTGACATTGGACAACCTCAAAGGCACGATCGGCGGCGGCGAGGCGACGGCGGATATCGAAGCAAAACAGACGGTCGATGGCGTCGCGCTGAATGCGCGGCTGCAATTCTCGGGCGTTGACGGCTCGGCCTTGCGTTATCGTACGCTGGCGATGCCGGCGGGCCGCGCCTCGATGCAGATGACGCTGGCAAGCCGGGGCCGCAGCGCATCCGCGCTGGCCGGCGCGCTGTCCGGGAGCGGTTCGCTGACGCTTGAATCCGCGCGCATTGCCGGGCTCGATCCGCGGGCGTTCGATGCCGCCATCCGCGCCAGCGATGGCGGGCAGGCGACCGATGACGTCAAACTCCGGCAGATCGTCGAACCGGCGCTGTCGGCCGGGTCGCTCGCGGTCGCGTCGGCGCAAATCCCGTTCAATATCAGGGAGGGCAGGCTGCGTGTCGGCGCGACAACGCTCGATGCCGAAGGCGCGCGAGCGACTGTGTCCGGCGGCTACGATATCGCTGCCGATCAAACCGACATCCGCGTCGCGCTGACGTCTTCCGTAGCCGGTTCCACCACCGGCCGCCCGGAAATTCAGATCTTTGCCGCAGGATCGCCCGACGCCCTCGATCGCACCGTCGATGTCGCGGCATTGTCGTCATGGCTGGCGGTAAGGGCGATCGATCGCGAGACTCGCCGGCTGGATTTGATCGAGCGCGGCGAGGTGCCGCCGCCGGCGTTGCCCGCATCGATTCCACCGCCCGCAATGGCACAACCTCCTGCCGAAACGGCGCCGGTCGCGGTACTTCCCGATTTGCCGATGTCCGAGGTCCCGATTCCCGGCCGCGATCCACGCCGGGCCGCGCCGAAACCCAGGCTGAGCGCTCCATCTCCGTCGGTGCCGCCGGCGCCCAATGCGCCTGTGGTCAGTCAACAGGTCGCGCCATTGCCGCCGCCGATCGAAGTGCGGCCCGCGCCTGCGCCGGCGGTAAAACCGAAGCCACGGGCGCCTCTGGTGCTGACGCCGCCGGTTCAAACGGCGCCGCAACGGCCCGCATTCTAGAACGGGTTATGATTGTGCCTTGTCCGATGCCGGCGGCATCGCACGGGTCCGGAAATAATCCAGCACGAAGAGGCGGATCGCGGAAGACAGGTTGCCCTGCCGGCGGTTGCTGTCGATCTCGCCCACCAGCTCGGACAAGGTCATGTCGCGAAGGCCCGAGATTTCCTTCATGCCGTTCCAGAACGCTTCTTCGAGGCTGACGCTGGTCTTGTGTCCTGCGACCACGATCGACCGTTTCACCACCGGCGACTTCATGACGCGTCCTCGTCATCGATGCGATGCTGATCCAGCACATCGTTCGCACGGCTTGCGCGCTGCTGGTCCAGAGCGCGTTCGGATTTGGTACGGCCGAAGCGCACGCGATTGGCGTCGGCCTGCTTTGCCGATTGATCCCGCACAGCGCGCTTCTTGAATCGCTTGAGATTGATTACGTCGCCCATGACGGTCCCCACTACTTGAACGGCTGACAATGCGCGGCGGGTTCAATCCTGTACAACGCGCCTCTCGTCAACTCGGGGGCCATGGTGAAAAATTCCTCGTCGCTCGAACAAGTCTTAAAATATTCCGCCCCGCAAAGAAGCGGTATTTTGTGCTCTACCATGCCGCAAAGCAGCGACGGTAGTTACTCGATCTAAGTCTTTCGGAGGTATGATTTATAACTATTTTGTCGAACCGTTATCTCAACAATATTTGACCGCGCAAGTTATTATCCGGGGTGTGTCATTTTGTCCGGCTGCACTAGCCGGTCAAACTCGGCGGGCGTGACAAAGCCCAGCCGCACAGCCTCTTCTTTCAATGTTGTGCCGTTTGCGTGGGCGGTTTTTGCGACCTTGGCGGCGTTGTCATAGCCGATCTTCGGCGCCAGCGCGGTAACCAGCATCAGCGAGCGCTCCATCAGCTCACGTATGCGTTTTTCATCGGCACGGATGCCGTTGACGCAATGCTCGGTAAACGAGCGCGCAACATCTGCCAGCAGTTGTATGGAATGCATCATACAATATGCCAGCACCGGCTTGTAGACATTCAGCTCGAAGTGGCCCTGGCTGCCGGCGACGGTGATGGCAGTGTGATTGCCGAACACCTGACAGCAGACCATGGTCATGGCCTCGCACTGGGTCGGGTTGACCTTGCCCGGCATGATCGACGACCCCGGTTCGTTCTCCGGCAAAATCAGTTCGCCGAGGCCGGAGCGCGGTCCGGAACCCAGAAGCCTGATGTCGTTGGCGATCTTGAACAACCCGGTGGCCACCGAATTGATCGCGCCGTGCACGAAGACGTAAGCGTCGTTGGAGGCCAGCGCCTCGAATTTGTTGGGCGCGCTGGTGAACGGAAGCTTTGTGATCGCAGCCACATGTTTCGCAAATAGTTTTGCGAATCCCGGCTTCGAATTGAGGCCGGTGCCGACGGCGGTTCCGCCCTGCGCCAGCGGGTAGAGATCTTTCACCGCGGTGCGCAACCGCGCGATGCCGCTTTCGAGCTGCGCGGCGTAACCGGAAAATTCCTGACCGAGCGTAAGCGGCGTTGCATCCTGGGTATGGGTCCGTCCGATTTTTACGATTTTGGCAAAGGCCTTCTCCTTTTTGCTCAGGGCAGCGTGGAGTTCGCCGAGCGCGGGGATGAGATCGGCGCCGATGCGTTGCGCGGCGGCGATGTGCATCGCGGTCGGGAACGAGTTGTTCGATGATTGGCTCATATTGACGTGATCGTTGGGATGAACCGGCTTCTTGGTGCCGCGTTCGCCGCCGAGCATTTCGTTGGCGCGATTGGCGATCACCTCATTGAGGTTCATATTGGTTTGGGTGCCGGAGCCGGTCTGCCAGACCACCAGCGGAAAATCATCGTCGAGCTTGCCATCGATCACCTCGCGCGCGGCGCGCACAATGGCGCCGGCGCGGCGCCGGTCGAGCAGGCCGAGTTCGCGGTTGGTTTCCGCAGATGCGAGCTTGACGATGCCGAGCGCGCGGACGATCGGCATCGGCATCCGGTCGTGGCCGATGCGGAAATTCTGCCGCGAGCGTTCGGTCTGCGCGCCCCAGTAGCGCTCGGCGGCAACCTCGATCGGGCCGAAGCTGTCGGTTTCGGTGCGGGTGGACCCGGTCGTCTTCGGAGAGCGCGATACTTTGGATGATGCAGCCATGATCCTGTCCGTTGCGATGACCGCGCTCAACAGGAGGCGATCCATGCGTCCAGCCGCGCAACCGGCAGCCAGACACGTCCATCTTACAGGGAAGCGTGGATTATTTCTTGCGGAAGCGATCCAGCCGTACCACTTCCGCGCCTTCGCCCGACTTCGCCGACTCGTCCTGGTTTTCGGCGGCGGGAGACGCCGGGACCGGCGCAGGAGCGGTCAAGGCCGACGGAACTGCGGCGGCCGGCAGGTTGGCCGCAGGCGCCTCGGCCATGGATTCGGAAGGATCGAACTGCAGGCCGAACTGGACCGACGGATCGAAGAAGCTCTTGATCGAGCTGAAGGGAACGACCAGGCGCTCGGGAATGCCGCCGAACGAAAGTCCGACCTCGAATCGATCCTCGGTGACGACCAGGTCCCAGAACTGGTGCTGCAGGATCACCGTCATCTCTTGCGGATATTGCGCCAGCAGCCGCGGCGACAGCTTGACGCCCTCGGCGGTCGAGACAAACGTGATGAAAAAGTGATGCTCGCCCGGCAACCCGTGTTCGGCGGCGTCGCTCAGTACCCGCCGAAGCACGCCACGCATCGCGTCGCGCGCCAGAACATCATATCGGATATGATCGGTCGCCATCGGTCGTTCCCGTCGCGTTTTGCTGCCACACGCGAGCCGGCGGCGCTGTCCGTGGCCCGACTCGCGCCGTCCGCCATACTACCCCGGCAAACGCCCGAGGTCAGCAGGTGCCCCGCGGATCGTGGAAATTCTACCCGAAGCCGGGCCGCAGTTTGGCAGCGCAAGAAAGAAGTGGAGGCTTCTGTTGCCAGGTGCCTCCGAACCCCGCCAAACGGAGCTTAACCCGTCAGGACTTTAGACTTGGTTTTTCAAACCGCTTACGCGGCCTGAGCAACCGGAGCATAGTTGTCGTTTGCAACTATTGCATAGCCCGATAACGGCGGAACCATACCGAGAAAAAGCGAGCCCTTTACGCCCTCGTCGATCCTGTTTCGCCCCCGCCGAAGCCCGCTTTGTTCCTGGGCGTGACGGGCTTGGGTGGAGGCGCCGGGTACTGCCCCCGGGTCCGAATGGTTTATTACGACGGCCGTTTATTTCCATAGCCGGCGAACCGGCGGCCTCAATATAGGGGGCAAGTGTTGAGAAAAATAGGGCCTGGAACGGAGCATTTGGCCGTGCGGGGTGCTGCGGGCGGGAAAAGTGGGTTGGCCTCGTAGCGGCGCTGCTCTAAACCTAGCCGATGCCCCCGGATTCGTCTCCCGCCGCCGTTGCTGAGCCGGATATCCAGATTCCTGCCGCGCCGCCCGGCCTGCTTCAACTGTTCCTGGCCTTCGCCAAAATCTCGCTTTCCGGCTTCGGGGGCGTTCTGGTGTTCGCCCGGCGCGCCATCGTCGAGAAGTACCGCTGGATGTCGGCGGATGAATTCAACGAGACTTACGCCCTTTGCCATTTTCTTCCGGGCCCCAACATCTGCAACCTGTCGGTGGTTTTTGGCGCCCGGATCCGCGGCATTCCCGGAAGCGTTGCCGCATTTACCGGTCTGGTCGGTCCGCCCGTTGTCATCGTCTCTACCTTGGCGATGATCTATGCGCGATATGGCGAGATTCCGGCGCTGCAGAGAACGCTCGCCGGGGTGTCTTGCGCGGCGGTCGGGCTTGTCATCGGTGTCGCCGCGCGAATGATGGGGCCGCTCGTGAGGCGGCGCGATCCCGTTGCCATCGGCTTTTTGATCGCGGTATTTGCGGCGATCGGGTTGTTTCGCCTGCCGCTGCCGCCGGTTCTGCTCATCGCGATTCCGCTGAGCATCGCCGTCACCTATGCGATGCGCAGGAATGTGGCGTCGTGAACGGCGATTTCGACGACATCTGGACCCTGGCATGGACTTTTGGGCTGCTGTCGCTGTTCGCGATCGGGGGCGCTGCTTCGGCAATTCCCGAGATGCACCGCATCGCCGTCGATCTCCACCACTGGATGACGGATGTGCAATTCGCGGACGCTTTCGCGATTTCACAACTGTCGCCCGGCCCCAACATTTTGATTGTCACGCTGATCGGATATCAGGTTGCGGGGGTCGCCGGCGGTCTGGTGGCGACGCTGGCGATGTGCGGGCCGACGGCGCTGGTGGCCTATAATGTCAGCCGCCTGCTGCATCGTTCGAGCCAATCGAAATGGCCTGCCATCATCCAGGCGGCGCTGGTTCCGCTATCGATCGGGCTGATGTCCGCGAGTGCGCTGGTGCTGGCGCAGGCCGCAGACCGTACCTGGCTCGCGGTCGTCCTGACCGCAAGTGCGGCAATTTTGACGCTTGCCACGCGGCTTAATCCTTTGTGGCTATTGCTTGCGGGGGGATGTCTGGGTTTTGCTGGCGTTGTCTGACGAAAATCGCTAGGCAATGCTGGGGCGGGGCAGCATCAGCAGCCATCCAAACATAATGGGCGAAAAGTCCTGTACGGGGAGAAACATCGATGAGTGACGCGCCGAGCCAGGGGCCGGTCAAATCCATCATGCCGAAATGGGTCCGCGGCCCGCAGGATTTTATCGGCGGCATAGCCCTGATGGCAATCGCAGTGTTCGCGCTGTGGGCGTCCAGCGACCTTCAGGGTATGCACGGGTTTTCATTCGGAGCGGGGACGGCGCCTCGCATGTTCGGAGTTCTTCTTCTGGGACTCGGTGCGGCAGTTGCCGTCGTTGGGCTTCTGACCGAGGGCCCACATCTCGCAACCTACGCCTGGCGCGGACCGTTGTTCGTTTCACTGTCGATCCTCTGCTTTGCCGTTACGATCCGCCCGCTTGGTCTGGTGGTTTCAGCATTTCTTACCTTCCTCGTTTCCGCACTGGGAACGCACGAGACCCGCTGGAAGGAAACCATCATCGTTGGCATAGCGCTGACCGCGTTCTGCAGTTTTCTTTTTCCCTACGGACTGGGACTGCCGATGCAGCTCTGGCCCCGTTTCCTGGTGCAGTGAGGGCGCGATGAACGATCTTTTTTCCAATCTCGCGCTCGGTTTCAATGTCGTTTTCCAGTTCGTGCCGTGGCATCCGACGCTGTTTGGGCAGGTCCTTTCGATACCGGTTCCGGCCAACATATTGTTGTGCCTGATCGGCGCGCTGGTCGGCACGCTGGTCGGGGTGTTGCCGGGCATCGGCACCGTCGCCACGGTCGCCATGCTGTTGCCGATCACCTTCGGCCTGCCGCCGGTGGGCGCGCTGATCATGCTCGCCGGCATCTACTACGGTGCGCAATATGGCGGCTCGACCACGTCGATCCTGGTCAACATTCCCGGCGAAGCGAGTTCGGTCGTCACCACGCTCGACGGTTTCCAGATGGCCAAGCAGGGCCGTGCCGGGCCGGCGCTCTCAATCGCGGCGATCGGATCGTTTTTCGCGGGCTGTGTCGCGACGGTCCTGATCGCGGTACTCGGCGCGCCGCTGACCAAGCTTGCATTGGCGTTCGGCCCCGCCGAGTATTTCTCGCTGATGGTGCTCGGCCTGATTTTCGCGGTGGTGCTGGCGAAGGGCTCGGTGCTGAAGGCACTCGCAATGATCGTGTTCGGGCTGCTGCTCTCGATGGTCGGCTCCGACATCGAGACCGGCGCGTCGCGCATGGCCTTCAATATTCCCGAACTTGCGGACGGCCTCGGCTTCGCCACGGTGGCGATGGGCGTGTTCGGATTCGCGGAAATCATCCGAAACCTGGACGCCGGTTCGGAAGCGGATCGCGAACTGGTGCAGGAAAAGGTCACCGGTCTGATGCCGACCAAAAAAGACCTGATCAACTCAACGCCGGCCATTATCCGCGGCACGATTTTGGGGTCGATTCTCGGCATTCTGCCGGGTGGCGGCGCGGTGATCGCGTCGTTCGCGGCCTATACGTTCGAGAAAAAGATCGCCAGGGATCCGTCGCGGTTCGGCCGCGGTGCGATCGAGGGCGTCGCGGCGCCTGAAAGCGCCAACAACGCGGCCGCGCAGACCTCGTTCATTCCGCTGCTGACGCTCGGCATTCCGCCCAACGCGGTGATGGCGCTGATGGTTGGCGCGATGACGATTCACGGCATCGTGCCGGGACCGCAGGTGATGCAGAAACAACCCGAACTGGTCTGGGGCATGATCGCCTCGATGTGGGTCGGCAATCTGATGCTACTGGTCATCAACCTGCCGCTGGTCGGGATCTGGGTGCGGCTGCTGCGGGTGCCATATCGCCTGATGTTCCCCTCGATCGTGATCTTTTGCGCGATCGGCATCTATTCGCTGAATAATGCTCCGGTCGATGTCATCCTGGCCGGTGCGTTCGGACTGCTCGGCTATTGGCTGATCAAGCACGACTTCGAGCCGGCGCCGTTGCTGCTCGGGATGGTGCTGGGGCCGCTGATGGAAGAAAATCTCCGCAGGGCGCTCCTGATCTCGCGCGGCGATTGGACGGTCTTCCTTACCCGGCCGCTGTCGGCGGTGCTGATGGCGACCGCCGCCTTCCTGCTGGTGCTGGCGCTGCTGCCGTCGCTGCGCAAGAAACGCGACGAGGTATTCGTGGAATCCGAGACCTGACTGCGGCGTTGCGCCGCGCATCCCGAAGTCAAATGGACTTTGGGAACGGCGTCGTATTGACGTGATGCCGGTCAGTCCGCGCCGGCATTCCGGCCTGCCGGCCTTCCAGGCGCAGGCGTGGAACGCGATTTTCGCGCCGAAGGGACGTCCCGGCGATCATCGCCAAGCTCAATGCGGCGGCGTCCAAAGCGCTGGACGACGAGACCGTTCGCAAGCGCCTGCTCGACCTCGGCAGCGTCATCCCCAACGCGGCGGAACGAACGCCGGAGGCTCTGGCTGCGCTGGTAAAGAGCGAAATCGCCAAATGGACGCCGGTTCTCAAGCCCGCAACCAACTGATTTAAGCCGGCCAAACCGGTTAAAGGCGAAGGCGGGCGCAGGTTCCGCCCTTGCCATTTGTGCGCCGGATGCTCATTTTTCGGGGTACAATCCGCCCTTCTTCGAATCGGCGCTGTCGGATAGACGGCGCGGACGCTAGGTTCGCCGCTTCAGAGCCCGCAAAGCCAGACCATGAACCAGTTTCACGACCTGCTCGAACGGATTCTTTCAGACGGCGCGGAGAAGCACGACCGCACCGGCACCGGCACGCTGTCGGTATTCGGGCATCAGATGCGCTTCAATCTGGCCTCGGGCTTTCCGATGCTGACGACCAAGAAACTGCCGCTGAAAGCAATCGTGCATGAGCTGTTGTGGTTTCTCAAAGGCGACACCAACATCAAATACCTGAAAGAAAATGGGGTTTCGATCTGGGACGAATGGGCCGACGCCAACGGCGATCTCGGCCCGGTCTATGGATCGCAGTGGCGGTCGTGGCCGGCGCCCGACGGCCGCAGCATCGATCAGATCTCCAACGTGATCGACATGATCAGGCGCAACCCGGATTCGCGCCGGCTGATCGTGAGCGCGTGGAATCCGGCCGACGTCGACAAGATGGCGCTGCCGCCGTGCCATTGCCTGTTCCAGTTCTATGTCGCGAACGGCAGGCTGTCGTGCCAGCTCTACCAGCGCTCGGGGGACGTGTTTCTCGGCGTGCCCTTCAACATCGCGTCCTACGCGCTGCTGACCATGATGGTGGCGCAGGTCACCGGACTGAAACCCGGTGATTTCATACACTCGCTCGGCGATGCGCATCTTTATTCGAACCATCTCGAACAGGCCCGGCTGCAACTGACGCGGCCGACCCGTCCGCTGCCGGTGATGAAGATCAATCCCGCCGTCAAGGACATCTTCGCCTTCCGTTATGAAGACTTCGTGCTCGAAGGCTACGACCCGCATCCGCATATCAAGGCCGAGGTCGCGGTGTGACCGCAACGGCCGGCGCTCGTCCTGAAATCGTTCTCATCGTCGCGGTCGCCGAAAACGGCGTGATCGGCTCCGGCGGCGCCATTCCGTGGCGGCTCAAGACCGATCAGCAGCGCCTCAAGGCGATGACCATGGGCAAACCGGTGGTGATGGGCCGCAAGACCTTCGAGTCGTTGCGCAGGCCGCTTTCCGGCCGAACCAACATCGTCGTTACGCGCGACAAGAATTTTCGCGCGGCGGGCGCGGTGGTGACGACCTCGTTCGCGGACGCGCAGGCGACGGCGCTCGGCGATGCGCTGCGGCGTTTAGCCACTGAGATTGCGGTGATCGGCGGCGCGGAAATCTATGCGCAATGGATGGGTGCTGCCGATCGCCTGGAAGTCACCGAGGTTCACGCGCGGCCGGAGGGTGACACCAACCTCGCCCCGATTGACCTGAAGGAATGGGAGGAAGTCGCGCGCACGTCCCACGCGAGGACGGACGACGATACGGCCGATTTCTCCTACGTCACATATAGACGGCACAGCCGGAGCCCACGCCCCGTATAGCCACCGAATGCGGCATTAACCGCATCGGCCAATGTTTACATTGACAATTATGGCTTCGGGCTTAGCTCCTGCCTGCAACAAGCCGCGTTGTAAGGGCCGGGGCCGTCCCCTATAAAGCCGGGCAGAGTTGGCGAGGCCTTTTGGCCCGCGGAGGAGACTGTCGATGCCGTGGAAGAATCAAGGCGGAGGCCCATGGGGCTCGGGTCCCAAGGGACCGTGGGGCTCCGGCCCGCAATCGGTTGGACCGAGGCCGCCCGATCTCGAAGACCTGCTGCGCCGCGGCCAGGACAAGCTTCAGCAGATATTGCCCGGCGGATATTTCAGCGGCATGGGAATCGCGCTGCTGCTGATCGGCGCGCTGGCGATCTGGGGACTGTCCGGGTTTTTCCGCGTCCAGTCCGAAGAACTCGGCGTGGTGCTGCGGTTCGGCAAGCACGTGCGCACGGTGCAGCCTGGATTGAACTATCATCTGCCGTATCCGATCGAAACCGTGCTGCTGCCGAAGGCGCTGCGCGTCTCCACCATCTCGATCGGCATGACCCTGATCGACGATCCGGCGCGGCGCGGCAGGACCATGCGCGACGTGCCGGAAGAAAGCCTGATGCTCACCGGCGACGAGAATATCGTCGACGTGGATTTCACCGTATTGTGGCGGATCAAGCCGGACGGCGTCGGCAATTATCTGTTCAATATCCAGAATCCCGAAGGCACCGTGAAAGCCGTCGCCGAGAGCGCGATGCGCGAAGTCGTCGGTCGCTCCAACATCCAGCCGATCCTCACCGGCGCCCGCACCACCAACGAGGCTGCCGTGCAGGAACTGATGCAGAAGACGCTCGACACCTACGGCTCCGGCATCCTGATACAACAGGTGCAGATGCAGAAGGTCGATCCGCCGGCGCAGGTGATCGATTCGTTCCGCGACGTGCAGGCGGCGCGCGCCGACCTCGAGCGGCTGCAGAACGAAGCCCAGACCTACGCCAATCGCGTCGTCCCGGATGCGCGCGGCCGCGCCGCGCAGATCGTGCAAGTTGCCGAGGGCTACAAGGGGCAGGCCGTCGCCGAAGCTACCGGCCAGAGCGCGCGCTTCCTCAAGGTCTACGAAGAATACAAGAAAGCGCCGGATGTCACCCGGCAGCGCATCTATCTGGAAACCATGGAGCGCATTCTCGGCGGCGCCGAGAAGCTGGTATATGACGGCGGCTCGTCGTCTTCGCAGGGCGTCATACCCTATCTGCCGCTGAGCGAACTGACGCCACGGCGTCCACCGGCACCAGCGGCCCAGCCGCAAGCGCAGAGCGGAGGCACCCGATGAGGTCAGGAATTTCAGGCATCGTCGCGGTGCTGGTGTTGTTTGTCGTCGTCATCGTCGGCTACAGCTCGGTGTTCACGGTAACCCAGACCGAGCAGGCGCTGGTGGTTCGGCTCGGCGAGCCGGTCAAGGTGGTGACCGAGCCCGGGCTGAATTTCAAGGCGCCGTTCATCGACACCGTGATCAGCATCGACAAGCGGATACTCGACCTCGAAAACCCGTCGCAGGAAGTGATCGCGTCGGATCAGAAGCGGCTGGTGGTCGATGCCTTTGCGCGCTACCGCATCAAGAATGCGCTGCGGTTCTATCAAAGCGTCGGCTCGATCCAGGCCGCCAACATCCAGCTGACCACGCTGCTCAACGCGTCGCTGCGCCGGGTGCTCGGCGAAGTGAGCTTTATCACGGTGGTGCGTGACGAGCGCGAAGCGCTGATGGCGCGGATTCGCGACCAGCTCGACAAGGAAGCCGACGGCTACGGCATCTCGGTGGTCGACGTGCGGATCAGGCGGGCCGATCTGCCCGAACAAAACAGCCAGGCGGTCTATCAGCGCATGCAGACCGAGCGGCAGCGCGAGGCCGCCGAATTCCGCGCCCAGGGCGGACAGAAGGCGCAGGAAATCCGCTCCAAGGCCGATCGCGAGGCGACCGTGATCGTCGCCGAAGCCAATTCGACCGCCGAACAGGTGCGCGGCGCCGGCGACGGCGAGCGCAACCGGCTGTTCGCCGAAGCCTACGGCAAGGACCCCGACTTCTTCGCATTCTACCGTTCGATGACGGCGTATGAGACCGGGTTGAAGGGCAACGACACCCGGTTCCTGCTGCGGCCGGATTCCGATTTCTTCAAGTTCTTTGGCAATTCGTCCGGCAAGCCGCCTGCGGCACCGGCCCAGCCCGCTGCGAGCGCCGCGCCAAAACCTTAAAGCGCGCGGGCAGCCAGCGTCTGGTGGAGCGAACGCCGTTTTGCGTTCGATCCGGCTCTCCTCTATGAAGATAAGTGTCGCTGGGCGAAGCGGATTTCGCCTCGCTCGAAAAATACGAAAACACGCAGGGGAGGTTGCAGTCCGATGAGGTCCATAGCGTTCGCCGACTTCCTCATCGGTCTGGGTATTCTGTTTGTGCTGGAAGGCCTGTTGTTCGCGGCAAGCCCGGCCTGGATGCGGCGGGCCATGAAGAGCGCGCTGGCGACGCCCGACAACATCCTTCGCGCCGTCGGGCTTGGATCGGCCGTCGCCGGCCTGATCCTGATATGGTTTGTGCGGCGCTAGGGCGATTCGCGTAAACCCTCCGGGGTCCGGGAAAATATCAGAGGGATCAACGCCATCGTGAGCCGCCGTGTCCGTTTTTTGCCGTAATCCGGGAGCGCCATCGGCAAAATTGCGGGGCGTGCACGCTTGCGCCTCCGGCCCGTTCGGGCGCACTGTGGACTTCGAATTTCCGGCCCTTTTTCAGGAGAGAGACCAGACATGACCGGTGCGATTCCCGCGTTGAGCCGCCGCCTGCGCCCCTGGGCAGCGGCCGTCTGCCTCGGCGCCGCGACGACCCTGATTTCCATGCCGGCGTTGGCGCGAGGCCCCGACGGCATCGCCGACATCGCCGAGAAGGTGATCGATGCGGTCGTCAATATTTCGACGACGCAGACGGTCGAAGCCAAGGCCGGCGGCGAGGGTGGACGGGGCGCCATGCCGCAACTGCCGCCGGGCTCGCCGTTCGAGGAATTCTTCGACGATTTCTTCAAGAACCGCCGCGGCGGACCGGGCGGCGACAAGGGCGGCGGCATGCAGCCGCGCAAGACCAATTCGCTCGGCTCCGGCTTCATCGTCGACACCTCCGGAATCGTGGTGACCAATAATCACGTCATCGCCGATGCCGACGAGATCAACGTCATCATGAACGACGGCACCAAGATCAAGGCGACGCTGGTCGGCATCGACAAGAAGACGGATCTGGCGGTGCTGAAATTCACGCCGGTGAAACCGCTGGTCGCGGTGAAGTTCGGCGATTCCGACAAGCTGCGCCTCGGCGAATGGGTGATCGCGATCGGCAATCCGTTCAGCCTCGGCGGCACCGTCACCGCCGGCATCGTCTCGGCGCGCAACCGCGACATCAATTCCGGACCGTATGACAGCTACATCCAGACCGATGCGGCGATCAA
Source organism: uncultured Alphaproteobacteria bacterium (assembly GCA_963784755.1). Classification (GTDB taxonomy): domain Bacteria; phylum Pseudomonadota; class Alphaproteobacteria; order Rhizobiales; family Xanthobacteraceae; genus Bradyrhizobium. The sequence continues at coordinate 68,570 of CAWASS010000002.1, forward strand.
CCGCGGCAATTCCGGCGGGCCGCTGTTCAATCTCGACGGCGAGGTGATCGGCGTCAACACGCTGATCATCTCGCCTTCGGGCGGTTCGATCGGCATCGGCTTCGCGGTACCCTCCAAGACCGTCGCCGGCGTGGTGGATTCGCTGCGTCAGTTCGGCGAGCTTCGCCGCGGCTGGCTCGGCGTCCGCATTCAGCAGGTCACCGACGAGATCGCCGAGAGCCTCAGCATCAAGCCCGCGCGCGGCGCGCTGATTGCCGGCGTCGAGGAGAAGGGCCCGGCAAAACCCGCCGGCATCGAGCCCGGCGACGTCGTCATCAAGTTCGACGGCAAGGACATCAAGGAGCCGAAGGACCTGTCGCGCGTGGTCGCCGACACTGCGGTCGGCAAGGCGGTCGATGTCGTCATCATCCGCAAGGGCCAGGAGGAAACCAAGCAGGTCACGCTCGGCCGCCTCGAGGATGGCGAGAAGGCGGTGCAGGCGTCGGCGAAGCCGGCGGAGCCGCAGGAGAAGCCCGTGACGCAGAAGGCGCTCGGGCTCGACCTCGCCGGCCTCAGCAAGGATCTGCGCAGCCGCTACAAGATCAAGGACAGCGTCAAGGGCGTCGTCATCACCAATGTCGACTCCTCGTCCGACGCCGCCGAGAAGCGGCTCAGCGCCGGCGAGGTGATCGTCGAGGTGGCGCAGGAGGCGGTGACCAACGCCGCCGACGTGAAGAAGCGCGTCGAGCAGCTGAAGAAGGACGGCAAGAAGTCCATCCTGCTCTTGGTCTCCAACGCCGACGGCGAATTGCGCTTCGTCGCGCTGAGCGTGCAGTAGGGTACTCGCCCCGGACGCAGCGCGGCGCGTAGCAATCTTTACCTCGCCCCGCTTGCGGGGAGAGGTGAAGAGGGCGCTGCGCCTCAAATTCGAATTCAGTTTTCAAACAGCCACGCCGCTTCGTTCCCGCGCCGCCGCGCGAGTTGGGCTGTTAGTTCTCTCCCCTCGACATTGAGGGGAGACGGAGCGCCGAAAGGCGCGCCTTGGTAGTAGTGGCCGCAGCATGTTTCCCGCCTTAGGAAAACAGAGGCCACGGAAACGCCTTTCGGACGCTCCATCGCGGCGATTTCTTCGTCCCTGGGATCGTGCTTCCGGGCTCAGGCTACGTTCCCCGGACGATTTGCGCCGCCGAGTCCCTTACATCCAGGCAGGTTTCCCCGCCCTTCACCTGTACCCGTCCAGCCATTGAAGGCAGAGCCCCGCTAGTGGGCCCGGACGATTACCCAAGGCCCCCCGATGCCATGTGTGCGAGACACAGCCGCAGGCGCCGCATCCGACCGGCTTGGGTTACCCCGCCCCGGCCAAGCTTTCGCTCTGTCCCACTTCAGTAACGCCTCTAGAAGCGCCCCTCATTGGACAGGACACGAGCAGAATAAGCGAGCTTCTGGGGACGGGGATAACTATCCCCGCAGATTTAATGTTGATGAACGAAATTCTTCGTCGTCCCCGCGAAAGCGGGACCCATAGCCTCCGACTTTTCAGTTTGGCGACGGTGTTTACCACCGGACACGTCTCGCACCACGTCCACAGCGGTGGTTATGGGTCCCGGCGTTCGCCGGAACGACAGGATAGATGGTTCGAGACGCGCTTCGCGCTCCTCGGGATGACGGCGGAGTGGTTATCGGGGACGACAAGAGGCGCCAGGAATAATGCATCTTAGCGGTCGAAAATTAGGCACGTCGTCGTGCCATGGGCAAGTGACCCTTCACGGCATCTATATTTCGGTCACGGTCGAATGATGGAAGTAATTACTCAACAAACTCGTCGCGCCGGTAGCCCTGCGCGTAGAGCAGCGCGGTGAGGTCGCCGAAATCGATCTGCGCATGCGCCGCGGCGGCGACCGCGGGTTTGGCGTGATAGGCGACGCCCAGTCCGGCCTTCTGGATCATGCCGAGATCGTTGGCGCCGTCGCCGACCACCAGAGTATCGAGGTCGTCGAGATCGAAGGCTTCGCGCAACTCGACCAGCGTGGCGAGCTTGGCCGCGCGCCCCAGAATCGGCTCGGCGGCCTTGCCCGAGAGCTTGCCGCCCTCGATCAGCAGCTCGTTGGCGCGGTTTTCCTGGAATCCGATCATCGCGGCGACCGCATCCGTGAACAGCGTGAAACCGCCGGAGATCAGGCAGGTATAGGCGCCGTGCGCGCGCATGGTCGCGACCAGTTCGCGCCCGCCCGGCGTCAGCGTGATGCGTTTGGCCAGCACCTCATCGACCACGCCGACCGGCAAGCCCCTGAGCAAGGCGACCCGCTCGCGCAGCGAGGGTTCGAATTCGATCTCGCCGCGCATCGCGCGCTCGGTGATCGCGGCGACGCGGGCCTTCAGGCCGGCGAAATCGGCGAGTTCGTCGATGCATTCCTGGCCGATCATGGTGGAATCCATGTCGGCCAGAAAAAGTTTCTTGCGCCTGTCGATCTGGGGCTGCACCACAATATCGATCGGCAGGTCGCCTCTCGCCTCTCGCAGGCGGCTCGTGATCGCGCCGATAGCGTCGGTGCTATCGAAGGGAATGTCGACCGCCACTTCGTCGAACAGCCATCGCGCCGGACCCGGCGAGGGAAGAACGGCGCGCGCGCCGTCGACGATGGTCGAGTCGAGCGCGGGATCGGCCGGATTACATATCAGCGTGGCGACGAGAGACATGGATGGTGCGCGGCAAACCAGGGGCAACGGGCGCACCGCTTATCGCAAGGTGGGTCGCCAGCGGCAAGGGCGACCGGGAAGATTGGCGGCTGGGTGGCCGGATCAATCCGGAAATTTCGGAATGATCTTTAACCAGACGTGGCTGAGGGGAGCTAAAAAACTACCCTGGTGGCAATTGAAACAGTTCGTTTTCTGACCGAATGTCTCCATTGTCGAATTGATAAGGGCCGTCGTACCACGCTGATTGCCTGCATTATTTTTGTCCGGTTTCGTTCCGGTGGTCCAGATGGACCCTATCAGCAAGTAATTTTTACGGACGTCGTCATCGGCCAATTGGCCAAGCACGCTGCTATTGATGGAAATAATCTTCGTATTGGTGTCACTGGCCGGATTTGCATCGGTTTCGAAACTTCCCCATGGAATCCTCCGGGTGACGTTCACAGGCCCGATCTGCTGTCCCGGCGCTGCAACGATATCCGTCCCGTCCATCTTGGCCTTGCTTGTGAGTTCGTTTCCATCCACCGGCTCCGTTGCGCCGGAGTCGGAGAAAATCCACCCGCCGGGACCGTCCTTGTCACGGGTAACGGTCTGGCCTGCCGCGTTTTTGTACGTGTATTTCAGATTCGGAGCGTTGTTGACGTGTTCGAACGTCGCCCAGATCATTTCCGGATGGCCCTGGGCAGTACCCACCACGTGGAAACCGACGAGACCGAGCTTGGCTGCGGGCTTCGTGTCGATCTGCTTCCGCCTGTCTCCCGTCGTTTCGTAAACCGGGATATCGGCCGTGATGGTCAAATAATTGTTCCGTTCGGCAACAGGCAACGTATCGAGGTCGATCCACGAAGACTTCAGTTCCATCGCCGTTGCGACGCGATCGCCAAAACTGTCTTTTCTGTACGGCAGAGGCACGGCGTCGGTGTTGGCAAACGCCTCTGTCGTAGCGAGGGCCGAAGAGTCGGATGGCAACTGTTGCGGCGCGGGGATGGCTTTGGTTTCGACGCCGATCTTGAAATACGCGAAAACATCGTTGACCTGTATCAGATAGTAGACGATGGCGCCGTTCCTTGAGATCAGAACGTCGTTCGTGGCCTGATTGGTTTCCACCGGGCCGAAAAAGACGACCGCACCGTCCGTCGTCACCAGGTGCTGAACGCCATCGACAAGGGCGGTCTCGTTCGCCAGCTTGAAAGTGCCGGCGGAGGGACCGATGATTGCCGGAGCGCCATTCACCGCTTCCTTGAAATCGAGCGCCTTGTTGAAGCGATCGAGCAGGAGCGGTTTGCCTTCGATCGTTGCGGCAATGCTCGTGACGTCAACCGCCCTGTTCGACTTGTCGAGAAACGGGGACCCGGCCGCGGCGCGCCTTTCGAGAATGACGACCGGCCGCGTCTGGCCGGCGCTGTCGACGACAACGCTCGGGGTTTTTTCAACCAGTGCGATGCTCGCCCCAAGCCCCTTTTGCAGCGGGTCGTTCTGCCGGATAAGTTTGCGCATGGTGTCCGAACCCGGCGAGTCCACGGCAAAAAAATCGCTTGAGTTGAATTTGTAGCGGCCCTGCGAAAGCGGCGATGTCAGCCACAGAAACATCTGCTCCGACCACCGGTAGAATGCGCATTCGGAGCTCGATTGAAACGATAGACTGCCGGCCGGCTTGACCTCTCCGTCTTTCTTGACGTCATTGTTCTTGAACCAGGCTTTGAAATCCGCCGGATCGACTGCGCATGCCTTGATGTCGACATCGCCCGGCAGCACGGTTTGCGCGTTCGCGGCGTGACCGAGCGACAGCAGCGCCAGGACAGCGAATGATCGGCTTAGCGACCTGCGGGCGATAGCGATATGCGGTGTGCCGGCGAATCGATGACCGATGGTCATGGCGTACCTCTATCAATCTAAATATCGGATGTGGACGAATGGAATGAAAAACTTCAATCAACTGAAAATTGTGCATGAAACCGGAAATAATGCAATGTGGCCGATCGGCAATTTTGATCTGACACAAATCCAATGAGCGAATCCGCCGCGATCCTGATCGCTGGCCCGACCGCCAGCGGCAAGTCGGCATTGGCGCTTGCGCTGGCGGAAACAACCGGCGGCGTGATCGTCAATACCGATTCCATGCAGGTCTATCGCGATCTCCGCGTGATCACGGCGCGGCCAACACCGGAACAAGAGGCGCAAGCGCCGCATTGGCTGTATGGCCATGTCGATGCCGCGGTGAATTTTTCAGCCGGCGCCTGGGTGGCCGATGCCGCGAGGGCGCTCGCGGAGGCGCGCGCGCAGCGGCGTTTGCCGATCTTCACCGGCGGCTCCGGCCTGTATTTCAAGGCGCTGACGCGCGGGCTCTCGGCGGTGCCGCCGATTCCGCCGGAAGTGCGCGACGATGTCCGCGCGCGGCTGCAACGCGACGGCGCCGAGGCGTTGCATGCGCAACTGATGCGGCGCGATCCGGCAAGCGCCGAGCGGCTGAAGCCGCGCGACCGCACCCGCATCGCGCGGGCGCTGGAAGTCGTGGAAGCCACCGGGCGTTCGCTGACCGACTGGCACCGGGACGGACTGCCGCCGCTGCTGCCCGCGGGAACGTTCAGCGCAGTGTTTCTTGAGCCCGATCGGAACGAACTTTATGCGCGGATCGACCGCCGCTTCGATGCGATGCTGAAGGCGGGCGCGCTGGACGAGGTGGCGGCGCTGGCATCGCGAAAACTCGATTCCTTGCTGCCGGCGATGAAGGCGCATGGCGTGCCGGCGCTGATCCGGCATCTTGCCGGCGAGATCACGCTGGAGCAGGCCGCCGCGATCGGCCGCGCCGATACCCGCCATTACGCCAAGCGGCAGTTCACCTGGTTCCGGCATCAATTGCCGGAATTCGAATGGGTGAAGCCGGAGAGGGCTGGGGCTTGGTTGGAGCGAGCCGCCGCTATGTAATTCAGCCGTCATGGCCGGCCTTGTGCCGGGCATCCACGTCTTTACTGATTGCGCAAGGAAGCCGTGCCGGGACAAGCCCGGCCATGACGGAGAGCGCAAGTGCAATTTCTCTCGCCCAACGCTGCGAACCCCGCTAATCTCCGCGTAACGCAATTGGGCCTCCCGGCTTGACTTTCCGGGTTTGGCCAGTATGTTCCGCGCAACCTTTGAGAAGTCCGAGCCGCGAAATGAGCAATAAAATTACCAAATCCCTCATTCTCGTCGTACCCAGGCGCACCGCCGGGGCTGGCTGAGGCCATCCCAAGACCGGGCGGTGTGCATGGGGCCTCTTGGGCCCTTTTTTATTTTCTAAAAGACCGAAATGACCAAGTCGCGCCGAACAGGGCGCATCCGGAGCCAGCCATGAGCGACCACACGAGCCACGATCCCAACCAGATGACCGGTGCGGCGATGATCGTCCGCGCGCTGATCGATCATGGGGTCAAGCATATCTTCGGCTATCCCGGCGGCGCGGTGCTGCCCATTTACGACGAGATTTTCCAGCAGAGCGAGGTCGAGCATATCCTGGTGCGGCACGAGCAGGGCGCCGGCCACGCCGCCGAAGGCTATGCGCGCTCCACCGGATTGCCCGGCGTGGTGCTGGTGACCTCCGGGCCCGGCGCCACCAACATGGTGACGCCGCTCACCGACGCGCTGATGGATTCGATCCCGCTGGTCTGCATCACCGGGCAGGTGCCGACGCATCTGATCGGCAATGACGCGTTCCAGGAATGCGACACCGTCGGCATCACCCGGCCCTGCACCAAGCACAACTGGCTGGTGCGGCGGATCGAGGACCTGCCCAAGGTGCTGCACGAGGCGTTCTATGTCGCGACCACCGGCCGTCCCGGTCCGGTGGTGGTCGACGTGCCCAAGGACGTGCAGTTTGCGGTCGGCATCTATCACCCGCCGCGCAAATCCGACGTGCACATCTCCTATTCGCCGCGGGTGAAGGGCGATGCCGCGCAGATCCGCAAGGCCGTGGCGCTGCTGGCCGCGGCCAGGCGTCCGGTGATCTACTCGGGCGGCGGCGTCATCAATTCCGGCCTCGAGGCCTCGAAACTGCTGCGCGAACTGGTCGAGGTCACCGGTTTTCCCATCACCTCCACCCTGATGGGGCTCGGCGCGTACCCTGCGTCGGGTAAAAACTGGCTCGGTATGCTCGGCATGCACGGCACCTACGAAGCCAACATGGCGATGCACGATTGCGACGTCATGCTGTGCGTCGGCGCGCGGTTCGACGACCGCATCACCGGCCGCACCGACGCGTTCTCGCCGAACTCGAAGAAAATCCACATCGACATCGATCCGTCGTCGATCAACAAGAACATCCGCGCCGACGTACCGATCATCGGCGATTGCGGCAACGTGCTCGGCGATATCCTGCAGGTGTTCAAGGCGGAGGCGAAGAAGCCGAAAATCGATCCGTGGTGGTTCGAGATCGGACGCTGGCGCGCGCGCAACTCGCTGGCGTACAGGAAGAACGACGACGTGATTCTGCCGCAGTTTGCGATCCAAACGCTGTTCGAGGCGGTGCGCGGCCGCGACACCTACATCACCACCGAGGTCGGCCAGCACCAGATGTGGGCGGCGCAGTTCTTCGGTTTCGAACAACCGCACCGCTGGATGACCTCGGGCGGCCTCGGCACCATGGGCTATGGCCTGCCGGCGGCGCTCGGCGTCCAGGTCGCCCATCCCGGCAGCCTCGTCATCGACATCGCCGGCGACGCCTCGGTGCAGATGACCATGCAGGAGATGTCGACGGCGGTTCAGTACGAGCTGCCGATCAAGATCTTCATTCTCAACAACCAGTATATGGGCATGGTGCGGCAGTGGCAGCAGCTCCTGCACGGCAACCGGTTGTCGCATTCCTATTCCGAGGCACTGCCGGATTTCGTCAAGATGGCGGAGGCCTTTGGCTGCGTCGGTATCCAGGCGATCAAGCCGGGCGATCTCGACGGTGCGATCAAGGAGATGATCGGCGTCAAGCGTCCGGTGCTGTTCGATTGCCGGGTAGCGGCGCTGGAAAACTGTTTTCCGATGATTCCGTCCGGCAAGGCGCATAACGAAATGCTGCTGCCGGCGGAGGCCAACGACGAAACCACCGCCACCGCCTTTGCCGGCGGCAAGGCGCTGGTGTGAGGTGAGACGAACCGATGTTTGATCTCAAGCAACTGGAACGCGCGCACGCGGTGGTCGGCGCGGCGATGCCGCCGACGCCGGCGCATGCGTGGCCGCTGCTGTCGGAGCGGCTCGGCGCCACCGCCATCGTCAAGCATGAGAACCATACGCCGACCGCCGCTTTCAAGGTTCGCGGCGGGCTGGTCTATGTCGACCGCTTGCGGCGCGAGCGTCCCAACACCGCCGGACTGATCTCGGCGACGCGGGGCAATCACGGCCAGAGCCTTGCGTTTGCCGCGGGCCGTCACGGCTTGCCGGTGACGATTCTCGTGCCGCATGGCAACTCGGTCGAGCAAAATCGCGCCATGAAGGCGCGGGGAGCCAACCTTGTCGAGCATGGCGAAGACTTTCAGAGCGCGCGCGAGGAAGCCTATCGCCGCGCGGCGGCTGGCGGGCTTGAATTCGTGCCGGCATTCCACCCCGACCTGGTTCTGGGCGTGGCGACCTATGCGCTGGAATTGCTGCGGAAAGCGCCTGACCTCGATGCTCTCTATGTCCCGATCGGGCAGGGGTCCGGAATTTGCGGATGTATCCTGGCGCGCGACCTGCTCGGATTGGCTACGGAAATCGTCGGCGTGCAATCGACCGAAGCGCCATCCTACGCGTTGTCGTTCGCAGCCGGCACGGTGGTCACCACCGCGACCAGCAATACTTCTGCCGACGGCATGGCGTCGCGTATCCCCGACCTCGACGCGCTTGAGATCATCCGCAAGGGCGCTTCACGCATCGTGCAGGTCACCGACGACGAGATCGGCGCGGCGATGCGGGCCTATTGGACCGACACGCACAACCTTGCCGAAGGCGCCGGCGCCGCGGCGCTCGCCGCCGCCACGCAGGAAAAGCAGCAACTCCGCGGCAAGCGGGTCGGCCTCATCCTGAGCGGCGGCAATATCGATCTCGATCTGTTTCAAAGATGGGTGATGCCGGAAACCGCCTTAACAGGCAGCAAGGTATTTGTGTGACGCGATGAGATAGAGGCCGTCATGGCCGGGCTCGTCCCGGCCATCCACGGCTTCTCTCTCGCGAAGGCTTTAAAGACGTGGATGCCCGGCACGAGGCCGGGCATGACGAACGAGAGACCGAGGAAGACAATGAACCAGCCCGCATCCGCCTATTTCATGGAAGAGCGCCACGACCCCAACGAGACGCACACGCTCTCTGTGCTGGTGCAGAACGAGCCCGGCGTGCTCGCGCGCGTCATCGGGTTGTTCTCCGGGCGCGGCTACAACATCGAAAGCCTCACCGTTTCCGAAACCGAAAGCCAGAAGCACCTCTCGCGCATCACCATCGTCACCACGGGCACGCCGATGGTGATCCAGCAGATCAAGAACCAGCTCGACCGCATGATCCCGGTATATCGCGTGGTCGACATGACGCTGACCGGCGGACGCTCGATCGAGCGCGAACTGGCGATGGTGAAGGTGCGCGGCATGGGCGAGCCCCGGGTCGAGGCGATGCGGCTGGCGGACGCGTTCCGTGCCCGCGTGATCGATGCTTCGACCGAGAGCCTCGTGTTCGAGATCACCGGCAACTCCGCAAAGATCAACCAGTTCGTCGACCTGATGCGTCCGCTCGGGCTGGTAGAAGTGTCGCGCACCGGGGTCGCCGCCATCGGCCGCGGGGCGGAGGGGATGTAGGTTTGGTCTAAAGTCGAGAAAGACGATGGTAAAAGCCGCCAGACGAAGCCCTGCCAAAACCTCAGCGCAATTGCTGGAGGAGATGCTCGCTGAAATCGACCGGCTCGGTCCCGCGTGCGTGCCCGAAACGGCGGATTGGGGGTCGGATCGCGGTGCTGAGATCATCGACGATGCTTACTCGCAAGCAGAGATAGCGATGCCGCCGGATGATCGTCAGACCCGCGGCGCGTACACCAAGCCTCGGAAAAAGTCATCGACTTGGTGACATCATGAAGCCCGCCGACATTTTTCTCGCGGTTCTCGTCGCTGTGATCTGGGGACTTGGCTTCGTCGCGAGCCGGCTCGCGCTCGACGAATTGCCGCCGACGCTGATGACGACCATGCGTTTTGCCATCGCGGCAGTGCCTTGCCTGTTCGTGCGCAGGCCGAACGTATCCTGGCCGCTCTTGATCGCCATCAGCGCCACGCTGTTCCTCGGCCAGTTCCTGTCGCAGGCCTTCGGTATCGCGCATGGCGTGCCGGTGGGACTTGCAAGCGTGATCGTGCAGAGCCAGGCGCTGTTCACGGTCGCGTTCGCCGTCGTGGCGTTCGGCGTGGTGCCGACACGCGCACAGATCGTCGGCATCGGCGTCGCCGCGGTCGGCCTGCTGATGATCTGCGGCACCGTCGGTTACGATTTCGGCGTCGGCGCCTTCGCCGTGCTGATGATCTCGCCGGTTGTTTTCGCGATCGGCAATCTGCTGCTGCGGCGGGCGCGGGATGTGCCGATGTTCGATCTCTTCGCATGGCTTTGTCTCGTCGCCGCGGTGCCGCTGGCGGTGCTGAGCCTGATCGTGGACGGCCCGCAGCCGGCCTGGCACGCGCTCCTCGACATGTCGTCGACCGGTATCCTCAGCATCCTCGCCATCGGCGCCGTCTCGACCAGCATCGCTTACTGGCTGTGGGGCCGGCTGCTGCGCGATCATACCGCGGCGCAGGTGGTGCCGTTCGCGCTGCTGGTGCCGTTCGTGGGAGCTGCCGCGTCGAGCATCGTGTTCGGCGAACGGTTCGGGCCGCTGCGGCTGGCCGGCATGGTCACCGTGGTCTGCGGCATCGCCATCATGCTGCTGTCGGGCCGGTCGCGGTCCCTGCCGAAGATCGCGTGAGTGAAAACGTGTCCCAGCTTTTCATCGCCTTCGTCGTGTTCGCCACCGTGATGTTCTTCACGCCGGGGCCGAACAACATCATGCTGTTGTCGTCGGGCCTGACTTACGGTTTCCGCCGGACCTTGCCGCATGTCGCGGGCATCACCATCGGTGTCGCCTTCATGATCGGGGCGGTCGGCCTCGGCCTTGGAACCATCTTCGTCGCCTATCCGGTGCTGCAGACGATTCTCAGATATGCCGGTATTGCCTATCTGATCTATCTCGCCGCCGCGATCGCGACGTCGGCGCCGGTTAAGTCCGCGCAGGACAACCGGCGCGGGCCGATGACCTTCTGGGGTGCGGCGATGTTCCAGTGGATCAACGTCAAGGGCTGGGTGATGGTGATCGGCAGCATCACCGCCTACGCGGCCATCGCCAGCTTTCCCTGGAATATCGTCATCCAGGTCGCGCTCTGCCTGCTGCTGGGAACAGTAGCCTGCTCCGCCTGGGCGGTGTTCGGCAGCGCGCTGCGGCCGATCCTGACGCGGCCCAGGGCGGTGCGGGCTTTCAACATCGTCATGGCCGTGCTGCTGCTGGTCTCGCTCTACCCGGTTCTGAGCGAGCCATGAGGCCGGGTGTGATGCAGAAATCGCCGCCGCGGGCTTGTCTCGCGGCATCCAGCGCCCTAGAAACCGGGCGCAATTCGAGATGAGGCGGGCCGGCAAGCGGCCGCCATAGGAGAGGAACGACCAATGCGGGTTTATTACGATCGCGACGCCGACATCAACCTGATCAAGGGCAAGAAAGTCTGCATCGTCGGCTATGGCAGCCAGGGCCACGCGCATGCGCTGAACCTGAAGGATTCCGGCGTCAAGGACGTCGCGATTGCGCTGCGCAAGGGCTCGGCCTCGGCCAAGAAGGCGGAAACCGCGGGCTTCAAGGTGATGGAAGTCGCCGAAGCCGCGAAGTGGGCCGACCTCGTGATGATGCTGACCCCCGATGAACTGCAGGGCGACATCTACCGCGATCATCTGCACGACAACATGAAGAAGGGCGCGGCACTGGTGTTCGCGCACGGCCTCAACGTGCATTTCAACCTGCTCGATCCGCGTCCCGATCTCGACGTGCTGATGATCGCGCCGAAGGGGCCGGGGCATACCGTGCGCTCGGAATACCAGCGCGGCGGCGGCGTGCCCTGCCTGATCGCGATCCACAAGGATCCGTCCGGCAACGCCCACGACCTCGGCTTGAGCTATGCCTCGGCGATCGGCGGCGGACGCGCGGGCATCATCGAGACCTCGTTCAAGGAAGAATGCGAGACCGACCTGTTCGGCGAGCAGGTGGTGCTGTGCGGCGGCCTGGTCGAGCTGATCAAGGGCGGTTTCGAGACGCTGGTGGAAGCCGGCTACGCGCCGGAGATGGCCTATTTCGAATGCCTCCATGAGGTGAAGCTGATCGTCGATTTGATCTATGAAGGCGGCATCGCCAACATGAACTATTCGATCTCCAACACCGCCGAATACGGCGAATACGTCACCGGACCGCGCATCGTCACCGCCGAGACCAAGGCCGAGATGAAGCGCGTATTGAGCGACATCCAGTCCGGCAAGTTCGCCCGCGACTGGATGCTGGAGAACAAGGTCAACCAGACCTCGTTCAAGGCCACCCGCGCAAAACTCGCCGCCCACCCGATCGAGGAAGTCGGCGTCAAGCTGCGCGACATGATGCCCTGGATCAAGAAGGGCGCGCTGGTCGACAAGACCAAGAACTGATGCGAAAGCACCAATTTCATAGGAACGGGTTCATGACACGAACCCGTTTCTATTCCTGTCGTCTAATTAAGTCGCCAATCCGAACATTCCGCGACTGTTCGTACCCCAACTCTGACAGCCTTTTCAGCTGGCTTCTCACTTCTGGGGAAAATCGGTCTTCTCCGTAAAAATCCTGTTTAATACCAATTAAGGTAAGAGGATCTACATAAAAGTAACCCCTCTTGTCCTCGACTGATCGATAAAGCTCTGGTGCATTTAGAAAACAGTACGCGCCAAACGCCGTGCTCCGAGAAATGTACTCTCTTTCCGGTTCGGCTTCCTGAAAGGAATAGAATAGAACATCGTTGTTATATTTACCGCTTTCGTAAAAATAGCAATACAACAAGAAGTCATCGGCATGCCAAGCGTCAAATTCTTCTTGATAGCCTCTTTCGCATAACTCAAATAGACCAAAGCTTCTTACGTTATTAAATGCTGCCGTTTTAGCGAGTTGCGAAACATCGTATCGATCTTCAACCCTTAAGAGGCGCAAATTAAAAGCAACATCCTTTTCTTTTTGATCTACCTGCAGATTACGCAAGGCTTCTGCTGACTTCGTCCAAATTTGACTATTTGTTGAAAGCGAAACGTTCTTTATTAGTAGCCGCTGGAAGGAGACGTTTTTTCCAACCTCACGGCTTGCCCGCGCTATTGCGCTTGGATTTATTGCGCAGACTTGACAAATTGTTTCTATTGCCTCGTTGCTTCCCTCCATCAATTTCACGTATAAACTAAGATCTTCATTAAGATCTTCTCCCCCCTCGAAGAGTGATCGTTCTAGGATTGGTTTTAGTACTTCTTTTCGTTTGAACCCGTCCGTCAATTTTGATTTCAACCAGTGTCTTAAAGATTTCGCCTTGTCATTCAGCGAAATGCGTTGGAGGAATGAAGTAATATTATCGTTGTTGCTAATTTCAAGCAGCTTATTGAGAGCCTCTCTTCGTTCTTCTTTTCTTGTTGCTTCCGAAGCGATCCTCATTAGTTCAAGTGCGTCACTATCGTGCGTTCCCAGAAATAAGTCTGGATGTCTCTGCCATTTATCGCGCACTGTTGGCGGAAAGCTGAAGGCGGCACCCTTAAGTTTGCATTCAACAAAAATTGTTCCCTTTAATGAGCATCTACGAAAATCAGCGTCGCTAAAATTGAAACCTTTCAATTCGAGGCCGTCGAGTCGCATTTCGTCGAAGGACATCCCAACGAAGTCAGTACGTTTGTTTAGCTTGGCTGCATCGACCAGTTCTAAAAAATTGTCGCTGACCGATTCAACTACGCTCTGGATACTTATGTGCGCGTCGGTAGGAATCCCGATGACTGATTCAGCGCTCATTTGTGAAAAGCCGTTCATGTAGTTGGATTGGTCGGCGACAAAGTGCAAGCGCAGCAATCATCTTTACCAGCCCTCGTTTATTCGGATAGGAAGTAAAAGCGCCTCGATCTTCAATGAGTAATCCTGATTTTGGGATTTCGAGTTCTAGAGCGATTTCGTAATAATGCGGATGTTTCGGGTCCAATGAGCCGACGAGTTCGCCGCTCAGAAGCGTGCCACTTAGGAAGTCTCGAGAGGGTTTACAGTCAAAAATTAAGCTAGGTTTTTCCGCGGTGCCGCGCCAAAAAACGTGTTGCCACGTCGTAGCAAACTCCGATTTTGTCTCGATCGCAGAAGAAGATCTGGTTTTTGTATCTTCTCCCAACTTTATTGAGGGATTTGCGGATGCGGTAATAGCCAGCCTATCGCCGCCCGATTCCTGAAGAGACGATTGTTTTTTCATTACAATTTTTGTTTTTTGCCGAATAGGCCAGACCTGCTCGAGGTGGCCGGCGAGAGGAAATTCGCAATTTCGAAGCTTAAAATTCATATATGCCCGAACAAGCGCGACTCTGATCCGGATAGGACCAAATGTTAAGACGTCATCGGAAAAACGTGCCGTTAGGTGGACATTTGAGCCAGGCGCGTTCCGATCCTGAAAACGTACTTCTACAGCGCACAGATACGGTGCGTTTCTACTTGGCAACTCGGCGGTCTGTGCCATCGTCATTTCCTAGACTAGAACCAAGCTTAAGTGTCTAAATGACAAATTCAACCGATGAACGCAGAATCACACTGATTTAGTAGAAAGTCCCAAGTATTAAGTCTCGGAATATGGCAATACGTCTCAAGCCCGCATATCTCGGCACCCAAAGATGAAGCCTGTGCTAGGCGGACATCAGTCCGGCAAGTTCGCGCGCGACTGGATGCTGGAGAACAAGGTCAACCAGACCTCGTTCAAGGCTACCCGTGCAAAACTCGCCGCGCATCCGATCGAGGAAGTCGGCGAAAAGCTGCGCGACATGATGCCCTGGATCAAGAAGGGCGCACTGGTGGACAAGACGAAGAATTGAGACTGTGCCCCGGACGCCGCGCCATAAGCGCGTTTACGCGCGTCTTTGACGCGCTATGGCGCCGCGACTATCGCGGCGTGGTGCGCTGCCGAGCCGGGGCCGTAACGGACGCCGGCGCTTGGTAAGGTCCCGGCTCTGCGGAGCGGCATGAAGAATGCCGCACCGCGTCCGGGACACGAGACCTGTGTATCCCGCACCGCACGCGTAGACCTCGCGCGACAAATCGCCCCGTTGAATAACCATTGAACTCTCCGCCCACCGCTTCCGGCGATCCCGGCGGGCTGCTATCCTGCGCCGCAATCAAAAACAAGAACCGAGGAAATCGCTCCGACAAGAGCCGTCACGCCTGGCCCAGCCCTGCAGGAGGAGACTCTATGAAGCGCGCTGCAATGGATTTCGTAAAGACGCTTGGAATTGGCCTCACCATCCTTGCCGCAGCCTCCGCTCCGGCGCTGGCGCAGAAGAAATACGATACCGGCGTCACCGATACCGAAATCAAGATCGGCAACATCATGCCGTATAGCGGGCCGGCGTCGGCCTACGGCATCATCGGCAAGACCATGAGCGCCTATTTCCGGATGATCAACGACAACGGCGGCATCAACGGCCGCAAGATCAACTTCATCTCCTACGACGACGCCTATTCTCCGCCCAAGACCGTGGAGCAGGCGCGCAAGCTGGTCGAGAGCGACGAGGTGTTTCTGATCTTCGCTTCGCTGGGCACCGCGCCCAACGCGGCGATCCAGAAATACATGAACACCATGAAAGTGCCGCAGTTGTTCGTCGCCACCGGCGCGTCGCGCTGGGGCGATCCCGAACATTTTCCGTGGACCATCGGCTGGCAGCCGAACTACAGGGCGGAAGCGCGCATCTACGCCACCTACATCCTGCAGCACTATCCGAACGCCAAGCTCGGCGTGCTCTATCAGAATGACGATTTCGGCAAGGACTACGTGCTCGGCCTGAAGGACGTGCTGCGCGACAACTACGACAAGATGGTCGTCGCCAGCATCCCCTACGAGACCAGCATGCCGACCGTCGACTCCCAGGTGGTCGCCATCAAGACCGCGAACCCGGACATCTTCATCAATATCGGCACGCCGAAATTTGCCGCCCAGGCGATCAAGAAGGTGGCCGAACTCGACTGGCATCCGATCCACATCATGACCAACGTCTCGGCGTCGGTCGGCGCGGTGCTGAAGCCCGCCGGTCTCGACAACTCCAAGGGCATCCTGAGCGCCCATTATCAGATGGACGTCACCGATCCGCAGTGGGACAGCTATCCGGGGATGCAGAAATTCCGCGCCTTCATGGCGAAGTATTATCCGGAAGCCGACAAGTCGGAGAGCGGCCCGCTCACGGGCTACAATACGTCGACCGCGCTGGTCGAGGTGCTGAAGCGCTGCGGCGACAACCTCACCCGCGAGAACGTCATGAAGGTGGTCGCGAATATGGATTTCGAGATCAATACCTACATCCCGGGCATCCGTATCAAGACCACGCCGACCGATTTCTATCCGATCGAACAGGTCCAGATGATGCGGTTCACCGGCGAGAACTGGCAGCTGTTCGGCCCGATCATCGACGGCCACGCGGAGTAGGGAATTTCTCCAGTCTCGTGCCCCGGCTCTGCGGAGCGGCATGAAGAATGCCGCACCGCGTCCGGGACACGGATGCGCATTGCCTCGAATTGCGCTACGCTCCTTCGCGACAAAGCGGGACCGGGGACCAACCATGCAATCTGTCGTCATCACGGGCACATCGACCGGCATCGGCTGGGGTACGGCGAAGGTGCTGCTCGACCGCGGGTTTCGCGTGTTCGGCAGCGTGCGCAAGCAGGAAGACGCCGATCGCCTGAAGGACGAATTCGGCGTCAACTTCACGCCGCTCATCTTCGACGTCACCGACGAGGCAGCGGTCGCAGCGGCCGCGCGCGACGTCCGCGCCGAACTGGAGGGCGGGACGCTTGCCGGCCTTGTCAACAATGCCGGCATCGCGGTGGCCGGCCCCGTGCTCGAACTGTCCGCCGACGAATTCCGCCGGCAGATGGAGGTGAATGTCATCGGGCCGGTCATCGCCATCCAGGCATTCGGCCCGCTGCTCGGGGCCGACCCGTCGCTGCACGGGCCGAAGGGCCGGATCGTGATGATCAGCTCGGTGGCCGGCAAAAATGGCAACCCGCTGGGGTCGGCCTATTCAGCGTCAAAACATGCAATCGAGGGATTGTCCGAGAGCCTGCGCCGCGAAATGATGTTGTTCGGGATCGACGTTATCATCGTTGCGCCGGGCGCGGTAAAGACTCCGATCTGGAGCAAGACCGATGACGCCGACCTTTCCCGCTACAGCAATTCGCCGTATTTGCCGGCGCTGGGACGGGTCCGTCAATTTGTTGCGCATCTCGCCGAGATCGGATTGCCGGCTGAGAAGGTCGGCGAACTGGTCCACCTTGCCCTGACCGCCCAGAATCCGCGCGTGCGTTACCAGATCACCCCGGACCCGATGCGGCACCTGGTGACGGCAATCCTGCCGAAGCGGATGATCGACCGAATCATCGCCAAGCGGCTGGGGTTGCTGCCCAAGGGTTGAGCAGGGTTCGTGCCCCGGACCCAGCGCAGCGCCATAAGCGCGTTTACGCGCGTCTTCGACGCGCTATGGCACTTCGCGGAGCGGCATGAAGAATGCCGCACCGCGTCCGGGACACGCGGACCCGCGCTAAATTCATTGCGTGTTCATGACGGTTCCATTACGTTTTCATGACACCTCGCAGTTTCCGGCTGCGACGTCCGCCTGCTGGCCACCGCCAGCTTTGGGCCGCAGGCCGTGCCGGGTTTTGTTGCGTTACAGGTCATGGCGCCGCCGCCGAATTCAACTTCCTCCGCTGCCGCAATCGCGAGCGGCATTGCATCCGTCGGCGTCTGGCGTCTGCTTGCCGTCGCTGCCCCCCATGTCGGCGCGCTGGCCGTCATGCTGCAGACCGAAATCGATTTCGGCTCGCGGGTCGGATTTCTGCTGGCGTGGGGAATCCTGAATTTTCTCTGGATCGCATTGCTGCGGCGGCCGGCGCTGTCGGGTGCGCTGTCGCTGACCTTGATTGTGATCCTGGTGCTGCTGTCGCGGCTCAAGCACGACATCGTGCAGATGACCGCGAATTTCGTCGACCTGATGGTGATCGACCGCGACACCGCCGCGTTCCTGTTTACGATTTTCCCCAATTTGCGCTGGTCGGTGATCGCCGCCGCTTTGGTCACCTTGCCCTTGATGTATGCGTTGTGGTGGCTCGATCCATTCCGGATTCGCCGGCTTCCCACAGCCGCAGCGGCGCTGGCGTGTCTCGCCGCGCTGGTCGGATATTCCTTTGCATGGCCGGATGAAGCCTGGCGCGGCTATTACGACGACGGGTATCTTTCGAAATTCGCGCGCTCCGGCGTTACCGCGGTGTCGGACTTCATCAATTACGGATTCATGGAATCCGACGCCGTCGCCGCCGAGCGCCTGAAAGTGCCGCTGCTGGATTCCTGCCATCCCGCGGGACGGCGGCCGAACATCATCATGATCCATGATGAGTCGAGTTTCGACATCAGGCAGGCCGCCGGCATCAAGGTGCCGCCGGGCTATGGCAGCCATTTCAATTCGTTCGACGGCAAGGCGCGCACGTTTCTGGCCGAGAGCAATGGCGGCCCGAGCTGGTTCACCGAATACAACGTGCTCGCCGGACTGTCGTCGCGCTCGTTCGGGCCGTTCTCCTACTTCGTGACGCGGATCGCCACCGGGCGTGTCGAGCGCGGGCTGCCGCTGGCGCTGCGCCGCTGCGGCTACAGCACGATCTCGCTGTATCCGGCCTTTGGCGCCTTCATGAGCGCGCGCAGTTTCCAGACCACCACCGGCATCCAGCGTTTCCTCGACGCGCGCGATCTCGGCGCCAAGGATGTCGAACCCGACAGCTTCTTTTACGACAAGGCGCTGAAGCTGATGTCGCAGGAGCCGCCGACCACGCCGCTGTTCATGTTCGTCTACCTCGCCGCCAATCATTTTCCGTGGGAAACGAAATTTCGCCCCGACCTGACGCCGGGCTGGCGCGGTCCCGGCAACGAGCCGGTGGTCGACGAATACCTGCGGCGGCAGACGATGAGTTTTGACGATTACAGTTCGTTCGTCGCGCGGCTGAAGAAGCAATTTCCCGCCGAGTCGTTTTTGATCGTGCGCTACGGCGATCACCAGCCGGAATTCTCGCCGCACGTGCTCGATCCGGATCTCGACGAGGCCGGCGTCGGCAAGAAGTTGATGGACTACGACCCGCGTTACTACGGCACCTACTACGCGATCGATGCGATCAACTTCGAGCCGGTGAAGAGTCCCGCGGTGATGGATACCGTCGACGCGGCGTATCTGCCGCTGGTGATCCAGGAGGCCGCCGGCATTCCGCTCGATCCCTCGTTCGAGGAGCAGAAGAAGATCATGCTCCGCTGCGACGGCCTGTTCTATACCTGCAAGGACGGCGCCGAAGCGCGGCGCTTCAACCGGCTCCTGATCGACGCCGGGATGATCAAGGGGTTGTAGCTCGAGAAAATCGTCATGCCCGGCAATGACGCAGTCAGCTGCCTTCCGGCCAGTACAGCCGCTTCGGATTGTCCACCAGCAGCTTGCGCTGCAGTTCGGGCGTGACCGCGATGTGCGGGATGAAGTCGACCAAGAGGCCGTCGTCAGGCATGTGATCCCTGAGATTGGGATGCGGCCAGTCGGTGCCCCAGAGCACGCGATCGGGAAAGCTCTCGATGACGCGCCGGGCAAACGGAACAACGTCGCGATAGGCGTTTTGTTCGCCGTTCAGCGCGGGCGGGCCGGTGACCGACAGCCGTTCGGGACAGCTGACCTTGGACCAGACGTTCGGATGCTGCCGCATGAATTTTACGAACAGTTCGAACTCGGGCCCGTCGACCGGCTTGCCGACATCGGGCCGACCCATGTGATCGACCACGATGATGGCCGGCAGCGCGGTGAAAAAGTCCCACAGTTCCGGCAGGTCGGCCGCCTCGAAATAGATCACGACATGCCAGCCGAGCCTGGCGATGCGGCCGGCAATCTCCATCAACTCATCCTTTGGGGTGAAATCGACCAGGCGTTTGACGAAGTTGAAGCGTACGCCGCGGACGCCGGCATCGTGCATCGCACGAAGTTCGGCATCGCTGACGCTGCGCCGCACCGTCGCCACGCCGCGCGCTTTGTCATCGGAATGCTTGAGCGCATCCAGCATTGCGCGGTTGTCGGCGCCGTGACAGGTGGCCTGCACGATGACGTTGCGGGCGAAGTCGAGATGATCGCGCAGAGAATACAGCTGCTGCTTCGAGGCATCGCAGGGCGTGTATTTGCGCTCCGCCGCGTAGGGGAATGCAATGCCGGGCCCGAACACGTGGCAGTGCGCGTCCACAGCACCTGCCGGCGGGTTGAATCGGGGTTTTGACGGGCCGGCGAACCAGTCCAGCCAGCCCGGCGTTTTCTGGAATTGCGTTGGCTCGGTCATTCAGTTCCGCGGCTTGCGGTCTTTGATAGTGGCGAGGATGCGGTCGGCTTCGGTGCGCCAATCGGGGCTGCGGGCGAAGCCTTCCGTCCCTTTCGCGCCGAACAGGCTGGCATCGGCAAGGTCGGCAACCCAGGCCTGGCGTTCGGCGGTGCCTTGCGCCGACCAAGGCGTGAGGCCGATCTCGCGCACGGTTTCCGCCACCTCGCGGACTTCCTCGGCGCGGCGCCGGCCATGTTCGATCACCCGTTGGAAGAAATAGGCGCCTTGTTTCTCCCAGTCGATGCCGGGAAAGGTTTCCTTCAGCGACGCCAGCACCGCATCCTCGACGCCATAGGCGCGCGCGGTGGTGAAACTTTCGATCACCATCGCCTCAAGCCCCTTGATCATCACGCTGCGGCACATCTTGACCGCCGAGGCGATGCCAAGCTCCGCGCTCGCAACCCTGGCGTTGAAGCCGAGTTCTGCGAGCAACGGCGCGAGTTCTCCGGCCCCATTGCCCCCGAGCAGCAGGGGCACCTTGATGCGATAAGGCGGGATCAACGTCATGACAGCGCCTTCGACGTAGCGGCCGCCATTGCCGTCGATCAGCGCGGCGGCGCGGCGCTTTGCGCCGGGCGAAGCCGAATTGAAGTCGAGGAACCAGGCCCCGGATTTCACCGCCGGCGCGCAGGCCTGCGCGACTGCGACGGCCTGGCTCGCCGTGACCGCGGAAACGATGAAATCGGAGTGCGCCGCGAGATCGGCATGGGAAGCCGCCAGCACGACCCCATGCGCCGCAGCGTGATCGCGCAAGGCTGTGGCCTGACCGTTGTCGAGTTTGAGATCGTAGGCGGCGACCCTCACATCCTGCTTGCGCAGGTCTTCGCCGAGAATGCGGCCGACTTCGCCATAACCGACGAGGCCTACATTCCATTGGTTGGTCGACATCCCCATCATTCGAAACAATCTCCAGATCTGGATCGGTGGCGTAGCAACGCGGCTACTGCTTCTGGATCCCGGCTTTCTCGATTACCTGCCGCCACTTGTCGATGTCGGACTTCAGGCGCGCTGAAATTTCCTGCGGCGTACTCGCTTTTGCCTCGATGCCAAGTTCGATCAGCCGCCGCTTGACCTCGGCGTCGGCGAGTATATCCCGTAACGCGCCGTTGAGCGTCCCGACGATCTCCGGCGGCGTGCCGGCGGGAGCAAACAGCGCATTCCAGGAAACCACGTCGTAACCGGCAACGCCGCTTTCCTGCAAGGTGGCAAGGTCGGGGGTGGCTTCCGACCGCACCGGCCCCGATGACGCCAGCGCCCGCAACTTGCCGTCGGCGAGATTGCCCTTCATCGCAGAGTAGCTGTCGATGACAAGCGCCATATCGCCTTGCAACAGCGATATCTGGGCCTCCGGCGTCGCCCGAAACGGGATGATAGTGAAATCGATTCCCGCCGCGGTCTTGAACAACTCGGCCGACAGATTCTGGGTGCTTCCGATATTGATGGTCCCGACATTCAGCGCGCCGGGCCTGGCTTTTGCGGCGGCGATGAAGTCGCCAGGCGTTTTATATTCGGAAGTGGCGCCGGTGCTGAACACAAAATCGAAAAACCCCAGACTGGAAATCGGCTCGAAATCCTTCAATGGGTCGAACGGCAGCTTTTTGAACAAGGAAACGCTGACTGCGGTTCCATTGGACAGCAGCGCCAGCGTATGGCCGTCGGGCGGCGACGAGATCACCGTTCGGGCCGCACTGATGCCGCCGGCGCCCGGCTGATTTTCGACGTAAAAGCGTTGCCCGAGCCTGTCGCCGAGTTTTTCCGCAATGATCCGCGCCGTGATATCGGCAACGCCGCCGGCCGCGAACGGCAGTACGATGCGTACCGCCTTGTCGGGATAGCGGGCCTCCGCACGGGCTTGATGATGTGAAACGACGAGCGCCGCTAGCGCAACGACGGCGAAGCAGATGCGGGGGAGGGCGCGCTCGATAGCCATCACCGACATTTATAACATGCGGCCGCGCCGATCCAGACTTTTGGGATCGCGCGCTAACGCTTGCCGATCTTGTCCCACAACCACTTCGCCACTGCGTCGGGTGAACTGGTGGCGTCGTTGCCGCTGGCGCGGAGATTGGCCTCGCGCATGGCGGCGATATCGATGCGGCCGAGCAGGGGCGTCAGCGCCGCGCGCAATGCCTGGTCCTCGCCACGCTTCGGTGAGATCAGGACGATGGCATCGTAGGGCGGGATCGCGTGCTTGGTATCGTCGAGCACCGCCAGGTCGTATTTCGCGATCAGCCCGTCGCTGGTGTAGCCTGCGATCACGTCGACTTCGCCGGTAGCGGCGGCGGCATACATGAAGTCGGGCTGCATCTGACGCTGCGCGCGGAATGAAAGGCCGTACGCCTTCTGCAAGCCGGCCCATTCCGGGCGTGAGAAGAATTCGTAATCCGCGGCCATCGACATCGTGCCGGCATGAGATGCAAGATCGGCGATGGAGCGAATGCCCAACGCCTCGGCCCGTTTTTTCGGCATCACCAGCGCATAGGCATTGGCAAAACCGAGTTCGCCGAGCAGCGTGATTTTTTGCTGCGCCAATATCGTTTTCAATTCGGCGAGCAATTGTTCACGCGGCTTGATATCGGTGCGATGAAACTGGTTGGCCCACAGCGTGCCGGAATAATCGACATAGACGTCGATATCGCTGGATGCCAGCGCGTCGTAAATTACATTGGAGCCGAGACCCTCGCGCGATGAGGCCGACAATCCGGCCGCCCGCAACCGCTGCGCCATCAACGCCGCCAGCACATATTGCTCGGTGAAGGTTTTTGCGCCGACGATATAGGTCGATTGCGAGCGCGCCAGCGACGGCACCAAGGTCGCCGCCACCAGCGCCAGCACGCTCACCGCACCGATCGCCACGCGAACCCGACTGCGAAGCCGAATGCCGGTCTCGACCAGCGCCAGCAATTGATCGACCACGAGCGCCAGCGCCGCCGCGGCAAAGCAGCCGAACAGCACGAACACCCAGTTCTGGGTCTGCAGCCCTGCGAAGATATAATTGCCGAGGCTGGTCTGGCCGATCGGCGTCGACAGCGTCGCGGTGCCGATCACCCACACCGCCGCGGTGCGGATGCCCGCCATCATCACCGGCAGCGCCAGCGGCAGTTCCACCATGAATAACGACTGCCGCGGTGTCATGCCGACGCCCTGCCCGGCCTCAAGGATTGCCGGATCGACGCCCTGCAGGCCGGTGATGGTGTTGCGCAGCACCGGCAGCATCGAATAGAGCGCCAGCGCCAGCACCGCCGGCAAAAATCCGAACGCGGAAAAGCTGAACCCGAGCCATGTCAGCGACAGTGCGGCCAGCGCCAGCAGCAGCGGATAGAACAGCGCCAGCAGTGCCAGCCCCGGCACGGTCTGCACCACGCTGGCAAAGCCCAGCAGCGCGCCGCGCAGCACCGGACGGTTGCGCGCGATCAGCGCCAGCGGCAGGCTGACCAGCAAGCCCAGCGCCAGCGCGGTGACGCTGACCCGGACGTGATTGCCGAGATAGTCCGGCAGATGGCCGAGCGCCTCGCCCCAGCGTGGATCGGACAGCAGACTCATGCCGCGCCATCCTTCGGCAATAGCTGCGCCAGCCGTTCGGCCTGACGCCGCGGCGTGCCCAGCAGCTCGCCGACGTAAGGATCGTCGCTTTTGGCAAGCTCTGCCGGCGTGCCCTGCGCCAGCAAACGCCCGGCGCGCATCACCGCGACGCGGTCCGCCAGCAGCACCGCTTCGGTCATGTCGTGGGTGATCATGACCGTGGTCAGCCCCAACTTGCGATGTAGCGCGCGAAAATCGTCGCCGAGCGCATCCCGGGTGAGGGGGTCGAGCGCGCCGAACGGCTCGTCCATCAGCACGATGCGCGGTTTTGCCGCCAGCGCCCGCGCAACGCCGACGCGCTGGCGCTGGCCGCCGGACAGTTCATGCGGAAAGCGATCGCGATGCTGGGCGCGGTCGAGCCGGACCAGATCGAGCAGTTCGTCCACCCGCGATGAAATCTCGTCGGCAGGTGTGCCCAGCAGTTTCGGCGTGATGCCGATATTGTCGGCGACGCTGATATGCGGAAACAGCCCGCCGCTCTGGAACACATAGCCGATGCGGCGGCGCAGCAGAATCGGATCGAGTGCGCGCACGTCCTCGCCCTCGACCTGGACCCTGCCGCTGTCGGCCTCGATCAGCCGGTTGGCAAGCCGCAGCAACGTGGTCTTGCCGGAGCCGGAGCCGCCGACGATGGCGAGGAATTCGCCTTGCGCGACGTTCAGCGTGACATCGTTGACGGCTTTCACCCGGCCGCCGTCAAAACTCTTGCCGACGTGCTGGTAGGCGATCAGTGGGGCGTCGCTCATATCGTGGGACTATCACACAGCCTTCGACCCACCAAGCCGACGCGGCGCTTGCATGCCGCTGCTATCGGTTGAATTGTTTCGGCAGCGGCGGTAATCCATTCGCCGAAACAGACATGAATCCGGGGAAACGCGTGCAGGCAAATGGGGCCGCAGCATCGACGGCGGTCGTGCTTGACGACGCGACGGTGGCGTTCCGGCTGCCCGATGCCCGGGTTTACACCGCGGTGGAGCAGGCGCAACTCGCGGTCGAGCATGGCGAATTCGTCGCCATCGTCGGCCCGACCGGCTGCGGAAAATCGACATTGCTGAATATCGTGGCCGGCCTGCTCCGGCCGGTGTCCGGATCGGTCCGGATTTTCGACCGGCCTCTGACGGGGTTGAACCGCGACGCCGGCTATCTGTTTCAGGCCGACGCGCTGTTTCCCTGGAAGACCGCGCTCGACAACGTCGCCATCGGGCTCGAAATCAAGGGCGTGTCGCGCGCGGAAGCGCTGGCGCGCGCGCAGGGCTGGCTCACGTCGGTGGGGCTGGGCGCCTTTGCCAACCGTTACCCGCATATGCTGTCGGGCGGCCAGCGCAAGCGCGTCGGGCTGGCGCAAGTGCTGATCCGCGACCCCAAGATCCTGCTGATGGACGAACCGTTCGGTCCGCTCGATGCCCAGACCCGGCAGATCATGGGCAACCTGTTGCTGGAGCTATGGACCAGGGATCGCAAGGCGGTGCTGTTCGTCACCCACGACCTCGAGGAAGCGATCGCGCTGGCCGACCGTGTCGTGATCATGTCGGCGGGGCCGAATGCGCGCATCATCGGCAACTGGCGGGTGCCGCTGCCGCGGCCGCGCGATATTTTCGAGGTGCGGCTTTCGAGCGAGTTTCATGCGCTGCATCGGGAGATATGGAGTGTTCTCAAGGACGAAGTGATGAAGGGCTACGCGCAATCCTCGCAGGCGGCAGCGGGAGCAGCATCATGAGCCGGCCGATGCTGCTGTTCTGCCAGTTTCTGGTTGCGGTGGTCTTCCTGGGCCTGTGGCAATTGCTCACCACTGTGCCGTTCTTCGGCCGCATGCTGTTGCCGCCGTTCTTCTTTTCCAATCCAGTCGATGTCGGCAGCCAGATATTCGACTGGTTCGCCTCCGGGGTGATCTGGAAGCATTTGCTGATCACGCTGTGGGAATCGATTCTCGCTTTCACGATCGGCTCGCTCGGCGGCGTGCTGGTCGGATTCTGGTTCGCGCGCCAGCCCCGGATCGCCGCGATCTTCGATCCCTATGTGAAGATGGCCAACGCGCTGCCGCGCGTGGTGCTGGCGCCGATCTTCACGTTGTGGCTGGGCCTCGGCATCTGGTCGAAGGTGGCACTTGGCGTCACGCTGGTGTTCTTCATCGTGTTCTTCAACGTCTATCAGGGCGTCAAGGAAGTCTCGCCCACCGTGCTGGCCAACGGGCGCATGCTCGGCATGAGCGAGCGGCAATTGGCGCGGCATGTTTATTGGCCCTCGGCGCTGTCCTGGATGTTCTCGTCGCTGCACACCTCGGTCGGCTTTGCCGTGGTCGGCGCCGTGGTCGGCGAGTATCTCGGCTCTGCGGCGGGGCTCGGTTATCTGATCCAGCAGGCCGAAGGCGTGTTCAACGTCGCCGGCGTGTTCGCCGGCATGTTCGTGCTGTCTGCCTTCGTGATTCTCATCGATGTGATGGTGACGGTCGTCGAGCGGCGCCTGCTGGTGTGGCGGCCTGAGGCGGCCGAGGGGCGCGGGTAGGGACTCACGTTCGTCATGGCCGGGCTTGTTCCGGCCATCTACGTCTTCTTTCCTAACAAGCGCGGTAAGACGTGGATGGCCGGAACAAGCCCGGCCATGACGACGTTATTTATCCGGCGCAGCTAAGCTTCCGTCAGTTCAGCATCTTGGTGTCGTCGGGCGCCTGCGGCGGGGTCTTGATCGCGATTGCCTTGATCGTGCGTCCGTCCGGCTTGGTACCGCCATGCGGGGTACCCTTGGGGATGACGACGAGATCGCCGGGCTTGACCTTCACTTCCTTGTCGCCGAGCCAGATCGTCCCGGTGCCGTCGAGGATGTACTGGATCTCGTTGGTGTTGGGATGCATGTGCTTGCCGACATTGCCATCCTGGATCGAGATGGTGGCGCCGTCGGCGGAGACGTACATCTTGGAGTGCATGCCGCCTGCATTGGCCGGACCGAGCTGGTCGCCGTTGAGGTCGCCGGTATGAATGATCTGCGCGGTAATGGTCTCGGCGGCCAGCGCGGGGCGCAACAGATGCGTCACGCCGCAGCCGGCGGCGAAGGCCACGGCGACGGACACGGTGAAAACAGTACGGTTCATTGATAGTCCTCCCTGGGATTTTTTATGGCGCCGATGCTATGTCGCCAAATGGCCGCTGGCTAGGCTGCTTAAGTCGGCTTCTCAAGCCGGGCGTGCTGCTTTATCGTATGGCGAAACCGGGCGGATGGAGGAAACCATGAGGACGATCAGGCTTCTCGCGGCACTGCTGCTGTCGCTGCTGATGTCCGATTTTGCCGCAGCGCAAACCAAAATCACCGTCGCCGTCGGGGGCGGCGCCTGCCTGTGTTACCTGCCGACCGTGCTGGCCAAACAGCTCGGCGAATACGACAAGGCTGGCCTTAGCGTCGAACTGGTCGATCTGAAGGGCGGGTCCGATGCGCTCAAGGCCGTACTTGGCGGCAGCGCCGACGTGGTCTCCGGCTATTTCGACCACTGCGTCAATCTCGCCGCCAAGAAGCAGGAGCTGCAGGCTTTTGTGGTCTATGACCGCTATCCGGGATTGGTGCTGGTGGTATCGCCTTCGCATAACGCCGAAATCAAATCGATCAAGGATCTGGCCGGCAAGAAGGTCGGCGTCAGTGCGCCGGGATCGTCGACCGATTTCTTTCTCAAATTCCTGCTGAAGAAAAACGGCCTCGATCCGACCAGCGCCTCCGTGATCGGCGTCGGTCTCGGCGCGACCGCGGTCGCGGCGATGGAGCAGGGCCAGATCGACGCGGCTGTCATGCTGGATCCGGCGGTCACGGTGCTGCAAGGCGGCCATCCGGACCTGCGTATCCTCAGCGACACGCGCACGCAGAAGGACAATCAGGCGGTGTTCGGCGGCGATTATCCGGGCGGATCGCTTTACGCAACGACGGCGTGGGTTGCCTCGCATGAGAAGGAAGTGCAGGGATTGACCAATGCGATCGTGAACACACTGAAGTGGATTCACTCGCATTCGCCCGAAGATATCATGGCGAAAATGCCGCCGGAGATGATCGGCAAGGACAAGGCGCTGTATCTCGCGGCGCTGAAGAACACCATTCCGATGTACTCGGAGACCGGTCTGATGGACCCCAAGGGCGCTGCGGCGGTGCTTGCGGTGTTCAGCGAAAGCTCGCCCGAGGTTGCCAAGGCCAATATCAACGTCAGCAAAACCTACACCAACAAGTATGTCGAGCAGGCCAACAAGACCACGGGCATGAATACGAAATAGTGCCGCGCCGGTGCCGCTCGCGATCCATCGCGTCGCACACCTCGATCTCAAATGCGGCCCGTGGACGTGGCCGTTCGCGGCCGAGCGGCGTGCCGACATAACGGCGCATTTCGCGTCGAAGCAGGCGGAGAAGCCAAAACTCTGGAATGGCCGGGTTCTGCTCGGCCGCAATCCGGTTTTCACCGGGGGGCGCTTCAGCGCAAACTATTTCGAGACCGATTTCGCCAGCTTTCTGGCGTGGCGCGACTGGGGCTTTCCGGACGACAGCGTGTTCAACGGCTTCGGCATGGGCGCGCTGCGCGGCAACGACGGCGTGTTCGTGCTCGGCGAGATGGCCGCTCATACTGCGAATGCCGGGCGGATTTATTTTCCATCCGGCACGCCCGATCTCGACGATCTCCGCGGCGGGATGGTCGATATCGCCGGCAGCGTCGCGCGCGAGGTCGAGGAAGAAACCGGCCTGACACCTGCCGATTATCGGGTCGCAAATCCTTGGGACTGCGTGGTCTCAGGCTCGATTATCGCGATGATCAGAATCCTTGACGTGGATATGACCGGCGCGGCGCTGCGTCGAAAGATCGAGGCCAATCTCGCTACGCATCAATCGCCTGAACTTGCCGCCATCCATCTGGCGCGCGATGCCCGCGACCTCACGCCGGCAATGCCGCGCTTCGTCACGGCGTTCATCGAGGCGCAGGCTGTTTCCTGATCTTGTCCAGCACCGGCAACAAATGGCCGATGAAAGCTTCCGGATTCTCGCTCATCGGAAAATGGCCGAGGCCTTTCATGATGGTCACGTCAGTGCCGGGCACGCTGGCGGCAACGGCGAGCGTTTCCTCCGGCGTGCAGGAATAGTCGTATTCGCCGGACAGCAGGAACAATGGGCAACGCCTGGTGTCGATCCGGCCGACGCGGCCGCGGAGATCGCCGTCGATCTTGTAGAAATACAGATCCCCCTTAAAGACGCCGGGCCCGCTTTGCATGTAATGCCACAGCGTTTCCCATTTTTCCTTGACGGGCGCACCGGGACCGACAAGGCCCGACACGATGGCGGCGGACACCTCGCCGCCGTGAACGTCGGGCCGGTGCAGGAAGTTCAGGTCGTAATAGGGATCGACATGCGCGCCGGCCTGCAAGCCGATGATGGCCTTGAATCGTTCGGGATGCTCCAGTGCAAGGTGGAGGGCGATGCGTCCGCCGATCGAACAGCCCATCACGATCGGCATGTCGAGTTCGAGCGCGGTCATGATGTCGAGAATCATGCCGGTGTAGTGTGCCGAGGTCAGTCGATATTCTTCCTCGTGCCAGCCGGCAGGCGGCGACGATTTGCCGTGCCAGGGCATGTCGAAGGCGATGACGCGATGGTCCGCGATGATTTGTGGATGGTTCATCAACCCGCGATACTGCCGCCCGTCGGAGCCCGCGGTATGCAAACACAAGAGCGGCGTGCCGTGTCCGGCTTCCTCGACATAGATGCGATGTGCCCGGCCGAACAGTTCGAGATGCATATATCGCCCGATCACGGGCTCGAATGTCGGACTCATGTTGCTGCTCCCGCGGGCCGCAGCTTTTCCAGGCTCTCCTTGAAATAACGCAGGTTGGCCATGAAGACCTGGAGGTCGCCTTCGGCCTTCAACACGCGGCGCCTGATCAGTGCCATCAGATCGTTCGAGCCGGGGCGGGGATTGGCGCTCCAGAATTGCTGCCACTCCTCCTGCGAGGCCCGCAGCGCAAACGACCATGACGGCATCACCAACGGCCCCTGCGTGACCGACGCGATTTTTCCCTCGACGATGCTGACAAGCCACTGCACCGGGCCGACCTCGATCAGGAACGTGGTTGTGAGAAATCGCCCGCGCCGTGTCAGGGCTGCGTCGCCATTCACTTTTTCCTTGAGATGTTCGAGCACAAAGGCCTCCCTTTCGTTCGCACGATGAAGCGACTGGACGCTGCGTCAATAGCTGCCTCCGTCGTCATCGCGAGCAGCGCAGCGACGAAGCAACCCAGCTTGTTGGGCGAGTCTGGATTGCTTCGCTTGGCTCGCAATGACGGATGCAACAGGTCTGGCGCCGGCAGAACCTGCAAGGTACCGTATCTCCAGGCGAACGGAGCGTGAGGTGTCATGAGCAAGAAGAAGCAGAGGCAACCCCTTGCGGTCGAACTGAAGCCCTATGTGGCGCCGTTCCAGTTCGACGGATCGGGCGAGTTTCATCTCAAGTCGCACAAGACCAATGAAAAGGGCGGCCTCGACAAGGACAAGGGTGAGAAGATCATTGCCGCGAACCGTAAGCGGCTCAGCGATTTCCAGGAAAAGCTTTACGCCCAGGACCGCTGGTCGCTGCTGCTGATCTTTCAGGGCATGGACGCCGCCGGCAAGGACAGCGCCATCGAAAGCGTGTTCGATGGTGTCAATCCGCAGGGCTGCGAGGTTCATTCGTTCAAGCAGCCATCGACCCTCGAACTCGATCACGATTTTCTATGGCGCGCCGTGATGGCGCTGCCGCGACGCGGCCAGATCGGCATCTTCAACCGCTCCTATTACGAGGAGTGCCTGGTGACCCGGGTGCACCCGGAAATCCTCGCCAAGGAGAAAATCCCGCCGGTGTTGATGACGAAGAATATCTGGCGTGAACGGTTCGAGGATATTGCCGCCTTCGAGCGCTACCTCGCACGCAATGGCACCGTCATTCTGAAGTTCTTCCTGAATATATCGAAAGAGGAACAGCGTGAGCGGTTTCTCGATCGGCTGAACATCCCCTCGAAGAACTGGAAATTTTCAATGGCTGACATCAGCGAGCGTGCGTTATGGGGGAAATACATGGCTGCTTATCAGGAGATCGTCCGCCACACCTCGACCGCCAAGGCGCCGTGGCATGTGGTGCCGGCGGATCATAAATGGTTCGCGCGCCTGGTGATCAGCTCTACCATTGTCAACGCGCTCGAAAAGCTCGATTTGCATTTTCCGAAAACCGACCCCGCCTCGTTGCAGGAATTCAAGAACGTGCGCGAAGCGCTGGAGAATGAGGGCAAGAGCGGCGCGGCGAAGAAGGTGGTGGCGAAGGCGAAGTGAGCATTGCGATCGGATTTCGTGCCCGAACGCAGCGCGCCGCGCTTGCGGTGCACCGCAAGGGGCGCTGCACCGCGTCGGGACACGAGACATAGGTCACCCCTCCTGCCTCTCTTTTGGCATTGCGATTTGCCCCAAATCTCGTTTAGAACCGTGCCGATGCGCGGGCCTGGCAACAATCCGTCAAGGGTTTTGGCCGAGAATCCCCGCCTCAAAGGGTTTGGCAATGCCAATTCGCAGCGAAAAGCAGGGAATTCCGGGGGGAGCGGCCCAAGCCGTCCGTCCCTGCGCGATTCCGGCTGCGTCCATGCCCACCCTGCTCATTGGCGGGCTGCTTCTTATCGGCCCCTGAGAGCCGTCTGGGCGCGTGCGCCTGGGACCTCAGGGGATCGACGAAGCCTTGAAACCCGAGCGCCCCGAACGGCGCATCACCTGAAGGAATTCATCCATGACTACCGCAGCTAAGTCCGACAAGGACCGCGTCATCATATTCGACACCACCTTGCGCGACGGCGAGCAGTGCCCGGGCGCGACCATGACCTTCGAGGAGAAGCTCGACATCGCCGAGATGCTCGACGACATGGGCGTGGACGTGATCGAGGCCGGTTTCCCGATCACCTCGGAAGGTGATTTCCAGGCGGTCAGCGAGATCGCCCGGCGCTCCAAGAACGCGGTGATCGCCGGCCTGTCGCGGGCGAATCCGAAGGACATCGACCGCTGCGCGGAAGCCGTGAAGTTCGCCCGGCGCGGCCGCGTCCACACTGTCATCGCCACTTCGCCGCTGCACATGCGGGTGAAGCTGAACATGACGCCGGAGCAGGTGCTCGAATTGTCGATCGCCAACGTCACCCGCGCGCGCAATCATATCGACAACGTCGAATGGTCGGCCGAGGATGGCACCCGCAGCGAGATGGACTATCTCTGCCGCATCGTCGAGGCGGTAATCAAGGCTGGCGCCACCACCGTCAATATTCCGGACACCGTCGGCTACACCGTGCCGGAGGAATACACCGCCTTCATGCGCACCTTGATCGAGCGGGTGCCGAATTCCGACAAGGCGGTATTCTCGGTGCATTGCCACAACGACCTCGGCATGGCGGTAGCGAATTCGCTGGCCGGCATCGCCGGCGGCGCGCGGCAGATCGAATGCACCGTCAACGGCATCGGCGAGCGCGC
The DNA here is from genome assembly GCA_963784755.1 of uncultured Alphaproteobacteria bacterium. Classification (GTDB taxonomy): domain Bacteria; phylum Pseudomonadota; class Alphaproteobacteria; order Rhizobiales; family Xanthobacteraceae; genus Bradyrhizobium. Next base: position 100,965 of record CAWASS010000002.1, read on the forward strand.
GGGCAATGCCGCGCTCGAGGAGGTCGTGATGGCGATCAACGTCCGCAACGACAGGTTTCCGTGGTGGAACAAGATCGACACCACCATGCTGACGCGAGCCTCGAAACTGGTGTCGGCGGCGACCTCGTTCCCGGTGCAGTACAACAAGGCCATCGTTGGCCGCAACGCGTTCGCTCATGAAAGCGGTATCCATCAAGACGGCGTGCTCAAGGATGCCTCGACCTATGAGATCATGCGGCCGGAGACGGTCGGGTTAAAACAGTCGTCGCTGGTGCTGGGCAAGCACTCCGGGCGCCATGCCTTCGTGCACAAGCTGGAGGAGATGGGCTACAAGCTCGGCGCCAACCAGCTGGAGGACGCCTTTGTGCGGATGAAGGCGCTGGCCGACCGCAAGAAGGACATCTACGACGAGGACATCGAGGCACTGGTCGACCAGGAAATCGCCAACGCGCATGACCACATCAAGCTGGCGTCGCTCACGGTGATCGCCGGCACCCATGGTCCGCAGCGCGCCACCATGAAGCTCAATATCGGCGGCCAGATCAAGATCGAGGAAGCCGAGGGCAACGGCCCGGTCGATGCGGTCTTCAACTGCATCAAGGCGCTGGTGCCGCACGAGGCCAAGCTGGAGCTCTATCAGGTCCACGCCGTGACCGAAGGCACCGACGCGCAAGCCGAGGTGTCGGTACGGCTAGCCCACGAAGGCCGCTCGATGACCGCCAAGGCCGCCGACCCGGATACGCTGGTGGCCTCGGCCAAGGCCTATCTCGGCGCGCTCAACAAGATCGTCATGAAGCGGCAGCGCGATATGCCGGAGGCGGCGGCGAGCTGATTGCGTAAAAACGTCGCATCACGGAATAAAACGCGGCGCTTGCGCCGCGTTTTGCATTGCAGCAAAGTCCCGGCCCAAACCCCTGCTAACGGGCAATAGCGTTTCAACGGGCTTCTCTGTATTGGTGCCGCTGGCAACCAACATCCACGGAGCGGCGCTGTTGCGCGCTTCCAATAATCAATCGGGAGGAAACATGCGCAAACTGATTTTGGCTGCGGCATCGGTCGCGGCGCTGACTCTGGTCGGACCGGCGTCGGCGCAGGCGCCAATCGTCATCAAGTTCAGCCACGTGGTGGCTTCGAACACGCCGAAGGGCGCAGCCGCCGAAAAATTCAAGGAACTGGCGGAGAAATACACCGGCGGCAAGGTCAAGGTCGAAATCTATCCGAACTCGACGCTGTACAAGGACAAGGAAGAACTGGAAGCGCTGCAACTGGGCGCGGTGCAGATGCTGGCGCCGTCGAACTCGAAGTTCGGCCCGATCGGCGTGAAGGAATTCGAGGTATTCGATCTCCCCTACATCCTTCCCGATCTCGTTACCTTGCGCAAAGTCACCGACGGTCCGCTGGGTGCCCGCTTGCTCAAGCTGCTCGATTCCAAGGGCATGACGGGTCTCGCCTATTGGGACAACGGCTTCAAGCAAATGACCGCCAACAAGAAGCTGGTTGCGCCCGCGGACTACAAAGGCGTCAAGTTCCGCATCCAGTCGTCCAAGGTTCTCGAAGCGCAATTCCGCGCGCTCGGTTCAATTCCCCAGGTGATGGCGTTCGGCGAAGTCTACCAGGCGCTGCAGACCGGCGTGGTCGATGGTCAGGAGAACACCTGGTCGAACATCTATACCCAGAAAATGCATGAAGTGCAGAAATACGCCACCGTCACCAATCATGGCTACATCGGCTACGTCGTGGTGGTGAACAAGAAATTCTGGGACGGTCTGCCCGCCGACATTCGAACCAATCTCGACAAGGCGATGAAGGAAGCCACCGCGTTCGGCAACGGCCAGTCGGCGAAGGAAAACGAGGACGCGCTGGCCGAGATCAAGAAGAGCGGCAAGACCGAGATCGTCACCTTGACGCCGGAGCAGGACACCGCGATGCGCAAGGCGATGGAGCCGGTCTACAAGGATGTTGCAACCCGCGTCGGCCAGCCGTTGATCGACGAGTTTCTCAAAGAGACCGGTCAGGCCAGCCACTAGCGCGGATGAATTCAAATTAAATCGGGTGGTCACCTCTTCCCGCTTGCGGGTAGAGGTCGGATCGCATCGCCAGATGCGATCCGGGTGAGGGGGACTCTCCGCGAGTCAGAGTGCGCGGAGACTCCCCCTCATCCCGACCCTCTCTCCACAAGCGGGGCGAGGGAGAAGGGGCCATCGCTTCGACTTGAAACAAAGGCGATGCATCCGGAATTTGGCCGGATGCACGGGGGAAGAGATGCTTCGTATCCTTGATCGTCTCGAGGAAATCCTGATCAGTACGCTGATGGGCGCGGCGACGGTGCTGATTTTTGTTTCCGTCCTGCACCGGTTTGGCACCGGCATACCGTTTCTCTATCCTTATCTGATCCAGGTCCACATCGCCTGGACCCAGGAACTTTGCATCTACATGTTCATCTGGATGGCGAAGTTCGGCGCCGCCTATGGCGTGCGGACCGGCATCCATGTCGGCGTCGATGTGCTGATCAACCGGCTTAACGACCGCTGGCGCAGGGTAACCATCCTGTTCGGTCTGGCGGGCGGCGCGCTGTTCACCGCCATCGTCGGCACCATGGGCGCAAAATTCGTCTATGAGCTGATGTACACCGACCAGGTCTCGCCCGATCTCGAACTGCCGAGCTGGCTGGTCTATGCCTGCATCCCGCTCGGCTCGTATCTGATGAGTTTCCGCTTCCTGCAGGTGATATGGACCTACTGGTGGACCGGCGACCTGCCGCATCATGACGCGGCGCATGTCGAAGGTATCGAGGTTACCAGTGCAAAAGCGCCGATCGCGCTCGGAGAAGCGTGATGAACGCTACTCTTATTTTCGTCCTGCTGTTTGCGCTGATGCTGACGGGCATGCCGATCTCGATTTCGCTCGGCCTCACCGTTCTGACCTTCCTGTTCACGATGACGCAGGTGCCGATCGAAAGCGTCGGCCTGAAACTGTTTTCCGGTCTCGACAATTTCGGCATCATGGCGATTCCGTTTTTCATCCTTGCGGGCACCTTCCTGACCCGGGGCGGCGTCGCTCGCCGCATGATCGCGTTTACGACCTCACTGGTCGGGCATTTCCCGGGCGGTCTCGGGCTGGCCGGCGTCGCGGCCTGCGCGATGTTCGCGGCGATTTCGGGATCGAGCGTGGCCACCGTGGTGGCGATCGGTTCGATCATGATGCCGGCCATGGTCGAGCACGGCTATCCCAGGCGGTTCGGCGTCGGTGTGATCGCGACCTCCGGCGCGCTCGGCATCCTGGTGCCGCCCTCGATCATTCTGGTACTGTACGGCGTCTCCACCAACACCTCGATCGGTGCGCTGTTCATGGCCGGCATCGTGCCCGGCGTCATCCTGGCGTTGATGCTTGCGGCGGTGACCTTCGTCGTTGCCCTGCGCAATGGCTATCCGAAGATGCCCAGGGCCAGCGTCCGCGAACAATGGACCGCGTTCCGCGAGAGCCTGTGGGGCTTGCTGCTGATCGGCATCGTGCTCGGCGGCATCTATGGCGGCATCTTCACGCCGACCGAGGCCGCCGCGGTCGCCGCAACCTACGCCTTCTTCATTACGGTGTTCGTTTACAAGGAATTGAAGCTCACCGAAGTGCCGAAGGTTCTGCTGCAGGCGGCCAGCATGAGCTCGATGCTGCTCTACATCATCACCAACGCGGTGCTGTTCTCGTTCCTGATGACGAGCGAGCAGATTCCGCAGGAGATGGCGGCCTGGATCATCGACAAGAATTTCTCGATCGTGGTGTTTTTGCTGGTGGTCAATGTCATCCTGCTGCTCGCGGGCAACGTGATGGACCCGTCTTCGATCCTGCTGATCATGGCGCCGATCCTGTTTCCGCTGGCGACCAAGCTCGGCGTGCATCCGGTGCATCTCGGCGTGCTGATGATCGTCAACACCGAAGTGGGACTGTGTCATCCGCCTGTGGGACTCAACCTCTACATCGCCTCCAGTATCGCCAAGATGGGTATCAGCGAGATCACCATCGCGGTGCTGCCGTGGCTGTGCGCGATGCTGGTGTTCCTCGGGCTCATCACCTACGTGCCCGAGATTTCGCTGTGGCTGCCGCGGCTGCTCGGCATGATCTGAACGATTGCTGAATGGCGCCGTATTAAATCTTGGTAACAGAGGTTCTCTGTCCAAGATGTAATTTGATTGCGCCATCGGGCGCGCTCATCCTCACGCCACCTTTTCAATGGAGGTTCGCATGAAGAAAGTCCTTCTCGCCGGCACCGCGGCGCTTGTGCTTGCCGGCTCCACCGCCGTCTATGCCCAGCACCGTCCCTGGTTCCAAAATCACATGCGCATGAGCGTCGAGGATCGCGCGGCATTCGCGGATGCGCGGATCGCCGCGGTCCATGCCGGGCTGAAGCTCAACGCCGATCAGGAAAAGCTCTGGCCGCCGGTTGAAACCGCGGTGAAAGAATTCGCCAAGCTCAGAATCGACCGCGCCAATGCGCGCATGAACGCCTCGCGCGACGACGCCCGCGACCAGCAAAAACCCGTCGATCCGGTGGCGCGCCTGCGCGAACGCGCCGAGGCCATGGGCACCACAGCCGCGGCGCTGAAGAAGATCGCCGACGCCGCCGATCCGCTCTACAAGACCTTGGATGACGGCCAGAAACGGCGCCTTGCCATCCTGACCCATATGGAACGCCGGTTCGGCGGCGAAGGCTGGCGGCATCGCGGCTTTGAGCGCGACGACGGCGGCGATCGCGGTGGCGATCGGGATCGTGGTTACGACCGCGATCGTGGACCGAGCCACGACCGCGACGGACGAGGCGGTTCCGAGCGGCTGTAGCCGCGCAACCCGGGATTTCTTCGAATATGCGAAAAGCCGCCGGCTTCCGGCGGCTTTTTATGTTTCAGGCGAGGGTGTCCACAGGGGAAAAGCACCCGTACCTTGCTGGACACGCGGGGTTCGCTTTGCTAAACGACGCCGTCCTGCAAGGATTTCCGGACCGGTTCCGGGCGCATAGCTCAGTTGGTAGAGCAGATGACTCTTAATCATCGGGTCCCAGGTTCGAGCCCTGGTGCGCCCACCATCCGGGCACGAAACTCCAGATTTTACGGCGTGGATTTTCGGGCTACGGCCCTGAACCGCCCGCAGCGATCGCAATTCGAATGAGCCGCCGCTTGTCGCCTTGCTGAAATACGGTGCGGCCGTGACATACCAGGTGGTTGTCGACGATAAGAACGTCGCCTTCGCGCCAGGCATGTGGATGCAGGATCTCGGGCCGGCGCAGCCAATGGTCGACCTCCTTCATAAACCGCTGGCTGTTCAACTTGGTGTAACCGATCACTTCGGCCGCATAATTGCGGTGCTCGTCGGTTGGGTCGTCCAGGGCAATGTACAACATCTCCTCGCCGGTACGCGGGTGAGGCTTCAACGCCTTGTGCTCGATCGGCCGGCTCGCCCCGCCGTCGCCGCTGTAGTAACCCGGCGACATCGACCGGTAGGCTATGGTCACCGAGCGCAATTCCTCCAGCAATTTCTTTGGAATGATCCGCAGGAAAAGCCGATTGTTCGACAGCAGCGTTTCTCCGCCGCCATGCGCCGGAGCGTCGATGCACTTGAAACTGAGAAACAAGGCGTCGTGAAAGCGATTGAGGATCGAGTCCTGATGCAACGCCATCCCGGCGTTCGAAAACTGCGACTCGGCGGCATCCTCCCGCTTTTCCATGTTCAGGACCGTGCCGAATCCGTATTGGATCGGCGGACCCAGTTGCTCGGCCATGCTGGTAAATTGCGCGTCGTCGATCGGCATGTTGCGGAAGCAGATGAACGAGTGCCTGTGTATCAACTCGGCAAGATTGTCGGGGATCTGAAATGCTCCGTCGATGTAGAGACCAAACGGTGATGTTTCAGCCATGTAGTTCATTTTTTCTCTCCCTTTTTAAGAGATTTCAGTTGCCGCGAAGAAAGAGCCTGAGAAGTTCATCAGGCTGCATCGTCTGATTTCCGGAAGAAGTAAGGGCGTGCCGGTATACGAAATATGTGAATCGGCTCTTTGCGCTGTAACTCGTCGAGCCCACAAGATTTGAAAAAATGGTGTTGACCGACGAGCCTTCGTGAATGCCGATCTTTTTGCGGTTGGCGATTTCCGGCGGCAGCGTATTTTTCCGCGAGGCAAATTCACGCAGGCAAAGCTTGACCTCTTGCGTCGAAATTTTGAGACCGGGTGCGAGGTCCAGACAGAATCCCAGCAGGCGATTGGTCCAGTAGGGATGGCGCACCTGTATGCCAAAGTGGCTGGCGCCTATCGGCGAGAACTCTCCGGTCCACCGGGTGCGGTATATCTGCTGCCAAAGGCTGCGGTTGACATCGCGCGTGGGGATTTGCGGGGGCACTATGCCGCCGAAAAGCAGGTCTGCTCCATAGCCCGTAATAAGGGTATCAACTTTTCCTTCGACCTTGCGGTAAAGTGCGAATAAGGAAGACTGGATTTCAGCCGACAGGCCGTCGTAGATTTCGTTGTATCTTACGGCGCGGACTATCCCGTCGATGACGTCCTCCTCGGACAGAAGAAACGCGCTGTGTTTCGATCCGACGTGACGGGCCACGATTTCCGCATATTCGAACTCCGCCGAGACCTCGGTGCCGATACAAAAGGTCTGCAGTCCCGGCAGCAAGCGGGACGCCAATGCGGTGACGATGCTGGAGTCAAGCCCACCCGAGAGCGGAATCCCGACGCGATGCCCGCCGGCTAAGCTGTTCGTGACCGCGTCGCCGAGCAATCGCTCGATCGCCGACTGGCATTCGGCCGACGACAGGGTCCGATCCTGTGCCGGACGGTATGCGTGGTACAAACCCGCCGTTCTCGTCGGCGCAACATTGCGGCCGGTCCCGACCGTCATGATCTGTCCCGGGGTCACCTTGTTCACGTTGGTCACCGGACAAAAGCCGTCGTCGCGCCGGTCAGACTCGGCGACTCGATCCGGTTCCAGAAATGCCGGGATGAAATCGTCGCGGAGGCAGAAAAGCTTTATTTCCGGGGCAAACCACGGCCGCTGCTCGCAGGTCGCGTAAGCCGCCATCTGGCCGCTGCAATCGGTAAAAAGGCTTGCCGATCCGATCTCCGGCTCAATCAATGCGCCGCTGAAAGCTCCATCGAATAACGCGATGGATCGGGATCCCAGCATTTCAAGCGCAATCAGAATCAGCCCGGCGGCGTTGGCCGTCAGTGCGTCCGTGTCATAGATGGAAAGCAGCGATCGAATGGAACAGGAATTCTGAATTTCTCCAAACAAGATGACGGACTTCCGGCCGTCCGGCGTTGACGCGCGGCAACACGGCAGCCTGCCATTTGGTGTCGTGGCAATACTGAACGGCCCGCAATCCTCGATCTCGGCCGCTTGCCATCCAGCCTGGTCCACAACGGATTGAACCATGGCCTTGTCCTGGCATGACGTGACAATAAAGGACATTAATCACGTGTTCCTTTGACCAAGCTATATCAACCTATGGGATAGAGATAATATGCTTGCACGTGAATCTAAGAAGGTCAATTTCGATATGCGTTAGTCGATTTGTATTAAATTCATTGGAGAAAAAAGATCTTTTTGAAGTCATCGATTCCCGACTTGAAAAAATGATTGCAATCTTCCTTAGCTTGTAAGCCGGAAGCTATTTAAAAAATCGATATGCATTGTCACGCACCTCAGGTTAGAGAAGCAATAACTAAGTTCTGAATTCAAATTGCCGCTTAAAAGCACCGGTCTCCCAAAAAAAGCTTTTGTCAAACGGAAGAAGCGGCCAATATTCTGCGCTTGAGCAGTTGACCGAAAGCGCGGCCGGGGCTGCCTCGGATCATCGAGATGTGAGTCCCCGGTACGGTCACGACATCGTAGGCGCCGCTTGTAAATCCTGCCCATAAGCCTGGCGAGCGATCGTCGAATGTTTCGGCGGCCCTGTAGTAAGTCAATCTGACGCTACACGGCTTTGGCTTGTAATATTCATACAAGGCGAACCACTGGACCTTGAAGAAACGAAAGTAAGAATAGAAATCGGATCGCGACGATTTGGCCCATTTTCTGGACATACTGTAAACCGGCAACATCTCGCAGAGATGCTTTAGTTTATCCGCTTCATCCAGATCCCAGAAAAAGTTGTCGGTTGAGAAAATCCTGTCGTCGGCGTGCTCATATTGCAGCAGCCATTCAACATACCAGAATGTTATTTTTACAAAACGCTTCCACATGCTCCTCTCAAACCAGATCTCGCGCTTCACATCTGGCTTGAGGTTTTCCAGGTCGATACCGGTGTCGAACAGTCCCAGGGATTCTACATCGTGTCCGGCCACGATCAGCTGCCGCGCCATTTCGTAGGCAATCAATCCGCCGGCGGAATGACCGCATATCCGGTAAGGTCCGTCAGGACAGGCCTCGACCAGGCCGCGGTTGTAGATTCGCGCAATATCTTCCACATGCTCGATCGGATTGCATTCGCCTTGCATCCCCAGCGCATTGAAGAACAGCAATTGCACGTCCGGGGACAGGCCCTGCGCGAATTCCCTGTAAGGGTCGAAGGTTCCGTCAACCGCGTGAACCAGGCACAGACGCACCTCATCGCCGGCATCGTTCACGCGAACGGGACTGGCCTGCATCAGCATTGTCAATTCGGCAATCTCATCCAATGTGTCCAACGACGAAGTCGTTCTTTCCGGACCGGTCGACACCGCGGCATAGCCAGATCGGCCGTTTCGAATAATCGATCGGCCGCGCGCCGGGAAGCAGGCGATTTTTGGTCCGGTCGAATACGCTGGTGGACGGCATGTAGCGCAACGCGACGCCGGCGCGTCGTTTGCTTGATGAATTCGCCTCGGAGCCGTGCACCAGCATCACGTCGAAGACGACCATTTGACCGGGCTTCAGAACGACATCGACCGCATGTTGCTCCAGCTCATCGCTGTTGCGTACCGCGAGGTCCAGCGCCAGATCGCCGTCTGAAATCTGTTCGTGAACGAATATTTCCCGCTCTTTGTGGGATTGGGGGATGACGCGCAAACAGCCGTTTTCCGGGCTGATATGGTCCAGCGCGATCCACACCGTGCACGTCTCGAGCGGTTCGATGGGAATGTATTGAGCGTCCTGGTGCCACGGAATTTTCCTGCCGACACCGCCGTTCTTGCAGAACACCTGCGTGCTCCAGAGCACGATGTCCTGTCCGATGGCCGATTGCACGACATCGAGAATATCGGCGTCCATGGCGAGCGCGAGAAAATCCCTGTGCCCCTTAATCCCGTCGGGATTTCCATTTACAATATGGGCGCCCGGCATTCCATCGTTGGGTTTGCCGGGGTTTTGCTCGAGCAACTCGCCCAAAGCCTGTTCTATTACTTTCAGCTTCGGTTCACTTAGCTGAAACGACGGAACGACGTATCCATCGTTTTTATACAATTCGACCTCTGACCGGCTTAGCATGATCCAAACTCCAGCAAATTTTGGCGACGAGGCATTTCAAGGGCGGCGGCCCTCAAATCAAATTCACGCCCGGATATCCCGGCGGACTACGTGCCGGTGCCGAGAATTCGATGGAAATGCGACTGCATGGCCCGGGCCGCGAAGGCCGCGCGATGCACTTTTTTGGATTCTTCGGCCGATTGATAGAGTGACTTCAGCAAGTCGGCTACGACCGCGCGCTTTGTGGCGCGAAAGGCGACATCCGGGTAGTCGCCGAACTTCTCCGCCCTTCTCAACGCTTGAGGAAAAGCCTGGCCTGGCGGCGCCAGCTCATCGGCGAGGCCGTAACTTAACGCCCGCTCCGCATTTATGCCGTCGCAGGCGTAGATGATCTGGCGCGTTACATTCAATGAAAGCACCTTCGACAAGATGGCTCCGCCGACGGAGCAGCCGATACCGTACTTCAATTCCGGCATCTGAAATTCGGCGCCTTCAGCCATCACCCGCCAATCGAACATCATCGCGAATTGAAATCCCATTCCAATAGCGAAGCCGTCGATCGCCGCGACGGTCGGTTTGTCAACCCTGAGTGCCGCGGCGTAAAGCTCGGTTACCCGATCGATCCAGCGGTCCACCGCGGCATTGGTCGAAAGGTTCTTGACTTCATTGAAATCGCCGCCTGCGCTGAAAAACCTGTTGTTTCCACCAGCCACCACGACCGAGCGGATATTGTCGTCTTGTTGCGCGCGGGATAGTGCCGCCTTTATCCCTTCCTCAAGATCTTCGCTGAAGGGATTGGTGGGCTTGCGGTGATTGAGCTGCAGGATTCGTACTGAGCCAATAGTCGTTTCAAGTACAATCCCCATTTGTTCAACTCCAAACCGACGGATGCCACCACAGGATGCGCTCAGCATTGTTTTTGTCAATTCGAAATTGCCCGCCGCTAAATTTGAGAATTGTCGCGATGGCCGATTGTGGAATGAATTACAATCGCTGCTTCAATCCCGAAAAAATTACTCTGCCGAATCGCAACGCATGGCGATGCGAGACGATGGATCGAATATCAGCGTGGCGTGATGCGAATGTGCGTTGCATCCCGAGCATTTAAAAAAGAGCGCCATACCTTTGGCGGAAATGTATCGCTCGTGTGGACGCAAGAAGGTACGGGGCGAACATTGAAGGCTGCACGGACATGCCCGGGCGAAATTACCTAAAGCGTGCGAGTGTGAATCCCTAAACGCCCGCTTACGAAATCCGATGCGATGCGCCTTCGCATCCAGCTTGGGTAAGCCGCCAGGTCTTTGTTGTTTCGCGATCGTCCCACCTTGAGATCGGTCGCATCGCCGCGCGTTTGAAATCAAAAAATACGACCGCTCAAATGCATACGGGGCAAATAAACATTGCGCGCAATGCGATCTGGTACCGCAATACAGGTAGACTTTTTCACTGACGGCATGTATGGAAATATTTCTTCAACATGGGCGCTTCGCTTCGACGAAGCGCCTTGTCGTTTTCGGGGTTGAGTTACATGGCGCCAAAAGTCTTCATCGACGGTGAGGCGGGAACGACCGGGCTTCAAATCCGTGATAGGCTGGCCGACCGGCGTGACCTTACGATCATTTCAGTCGATCCGGCCCGGCGCAAGGAGCGTGAAGCCCGGCGGGAAATGCTCAACTGCGCCGACCTGGTCATCCTCTGTCTCCCGGACGATGCGTCTCGCGAGGCGGTTTCTCTGATCGAAAACGCCGCGGTGCGGGTGATCGATGCTTCGAGCGCCTTTCGCACGGCCGATGGCTGGACCTATGGCTTTCCCGAGATGGCAAAGGCGCAACGCCAGGCGATTGTCGGTGCGCGCTGGGTATCCAATCCCGGCTGCTATCCGACCGGTTTCATTGCCTTGATGCGGCCGACGGTCGAGGCTGGACTGGTCCCGGCGGATTGGCCGGTTTCGGTTCATGCAAACTCGGGCTACACCGGTGGCGGAAGGCGCATGATCGCCGAGTTCGAGGACGCAGCGTCGCCCGGCTACACCCATGCTCATTATCGCATCTACGCGCTCACGCGCGCTCACAAGCACGCGCCCGAGATGCGCGTCCATAGCGGGTTGGCGAACACGCCGTTGTTCGCGCCCAGTGTCGGACGTTATGCCCAGGGCATGATCGTCGAGGTCATGTTTCCATTGCATGCATTGCCCGCGGCACCGCGGCTAAAGGATTTTCATGCCGCGCTTGCGCAGGCCTATGCCGGCGAGCGCTTCGTCGAGGTCGCGTCACCCGAGGAGGCGGCCGCGGTCGAAACGTTGGATCCGGAAGTCTTGAACGGCACCAACCGGATGAAGCTCTACGTCTTCGGTTCCGATCAATTGGGGCAAGTGCGGCTTGTCGCGCTGCTCGACAATCTTGGAAAAGGCGCGTCGGGGGCGGCAGTCCAGAACCTGAACCTCATGATGGGCCTCCCGGAAGCGACGGGTCTGGACACGCCCTTCCATATTTAGGCCTGCCTTCGATTGGCGCTGCGTTTTCCATTTCGGTTCTTTGCCGATTGTCCGGCGCGGCCCGCGCCGGGAGATTCCAGGTTGCTGCAAGCGCCGGATTTCAGGGTTCAAGCTCCGATTCAAACGGTTATCCCGGCGGCGATATCTCCGAAATAAAGCATCTACCGGCGTCCGCCCGCTGCGCATGACCATGCCGCAGATGCTTCCTGTTGGGCGCTGGCGATCTTGCGCAACGCAGCGGCGCCGGATTTTGAGACGGCGTTGCCGCTTGTGGTTTTCGCAAAGCGCTGAAAGCGCAATCGACCGTCCGCCGCAGCAGAGCACCGTTGCCATTTTTTCTCCGGCGTCCGCTCAGCGGTGTGTCGGCCAAGAATATATTTGCGCGGCCGATGCCGACGCGACGGTTCGAGTAATCGCGAAGCGAGCGCAACGACCCAGTATACCGTCCTGTCCTGCTAAGCCGGAACGAATTCGGCGAGCGGATACTTGTGTGGTGCGCAATCCACAACAAGACGAAATGTCTCTTACTGATTTGCTTCAATTTCTACATGGTCCCTGAAATAGCACGCGATCAACGTGAAGTTGCCATGATCGTTCTGCTCTATTATCAAATTGGTTGAGCGTGTTTACTCTGCACTTTTGCTTCAGCCAAAGCGGAGCAAAAAAATGGGGATGAACGTAATGAGTACACGACGCGAAATAGAAGATCGATCCACCAAAGATATCGACGACAACTTGCCCAGCTTTCGTTTCGATTACAGCTCTGTGCCTTCATCCTTGGCGAACTTCCTCCGGGGGCAGGCTGATCGAATACGGCGCCAGTGCGTAACCTCAATTATCCAAATAGGAAAAGCGCTGCTTGAGGCGAAGCGGCATCTGTCGCATGGAGCATTCCTGCGCTGGATAGAGTGGGAAGTGTGCATGCCCGTACGCACGGCGCAGGCCTATATGCGAGTTGCCCAATGGGCGTCCGGCAAAAACGCAATCGTTGCGCATTTGTCGCCAACGATGCTTTACCTGCTTTCCGCGCCAAGCACGCCAGAGGATTTCGTGAGCGATATCCTCGCGCGCGTGGAAGCAGGTGAATCCATCGCGCCGTCGGTCATGCGCGAGGAGCTGAAGGCGTTGCGGTCGAACAAACGTCCGGAAGACGACTCAGAAACCGACGCGATGACTGCCCAGAACTCCGGCGACGATCCAGAACTCCGGCGACAATAAGATGGGAAGACACCGAAGTCGGGCATAATTTTTCCGGCGGCCTGAACGAACTCGTGGAGATATTGATCAGGGGATTGTCGGCGGCGGATTTTGAAAGGGCTCGGCAGATCATAACCAGCGATGCCGTGCTCTACGATCCGGAATTGCCGCAAAACCTCGATCGTGCCTTCATGATCCGCGCGGACCAGCCTTCTTCCAATCGAACCAGCGCCAAATCAAGTTTCTGGTGAGCGTTTGAACCAACAGGGGATCGGGCGGCGCTGCCACTTCCAGCCGGCAGCCGCGGCCCGAACCCGGCAACGATATTGCCGGTTGTCTCCGGGGATCGGCGAGTCGACGCTCGACCGCGGCGTCACAGCGAGCGATGGCGATGAGATTTGGCCAAACCCGATCGGATGAAAGGCCATGAGAGAGCGATCGTGCCTGGTGCGAATGAATAACGTCCAGTCGCCCGTAAAGTTCTTTTGCGCCCATACGGTCACCGGACAAACCCGCGGATATCGCGAGTTCGCCGAGGCCGTCGTCGATATGGAGGTGTTTTGCATCGAGGCACTGGGGATGGCGGGAGAACACCGTCCGCACCAAAGCATGCAGGAGATGCTGGATCACTACGTACCGCAATTGCTCGACCTTCAACCGCGCGGTCCGTTCTTCCTGTTGGGATATTCGTCCGGCGGGATTCTGGCGTTTGAACTTGCACAAAACATCAGGGCGAGACGGCGCGAGGTTGGTCTTCTCGCACTCGTCGATTCGGGAATCTACACCGAGAGGCTGGCGCCGCATTTGCCGCACGCAAGTTATCTCGATCGTGGTTTGTGGAGAGTGTTCGCTTCGGTGCTGCTCGAGAGCACCGCATATCTCATGAAGTATTCGTATCTTGATTCCCGGATATACGAGAGCGACAATTCGTTCTGGGATTTGTCCGAACCGGAAAAGCTGGAGCGTCTCTATGAATTGCTGCCCGCCTATGCGCGCTCGGAGGAATGGCGCCGCGCCACGTTCGGCGAGATACAAAACTACTTCCGCTTCATGAAAACCCAATGGCACGCGGTGCGCAGTCACAAGCTGGATCTGTATCCGGGCGACGTGACGTTCTTCAGGGTCTCCGAGACCAATGACCGATTGTCCGAACAGACCTGGCGCAACGTCACGCTCGGCAGGTTCTCCGCGGTGCAGATGCCCGGAGATCACATCAGCATCATGAGGGGCGGCAAGGCCAGAATGCTCGGCGCGGAGATATCGCGATTGGTCCAGGGCGTGCTGCGCAACAGCGGCGCTTCCGGCGAGAAAATTTCGACGTAGTTTTGTCAACCGGGAGCGACAGGCAAGATGACCTCCAATCGCAAGGGTGCTTCGTCCGAGGCAAGGATCTCAAATGTCGTGCGTCAGCTGCTGGCGGAGCGCTCGATCAGTACCGTGTTCCGCGAAGACGAAGACCTCCGCACTATCGGTTTGACGTCGGTCAACGTCGTCAACCTGGTGCTGTCGGTGGAGGCTGAATTCGACCTCAGCATACCCGAGGGCAATATCACGCCTGCGAATTTCCGGTCGGTGTCGGCAATCAGCTCGCTGGTCGCGGCGTTGCTGGGCAATTCCAGCCGTACCGTCGAGAATTCAGCGAGCATTTAATTTGAGGACGGCGAACGGCCATCGATGCCAGGGATAACCGATCATGCCGCTGGATCCGCATGCCAAGAGATTTCTGGATATGGTCGCCGCGGCCGGAGTATCCGACGCGTCCAACCTCACGCCGGCAAAAATGCGCCAGGGAATGTCGCGGTTGGCGCAGTCGGTTGACGCCAGGAACATTTCCGTGGCCCGGATCGAAAATCGCTACATTCCGGCATCGAACGGGCCGGTGCCCGTTCGCATCTATGTTCCGGCTGCGGCCGAAGCCGACCATTCTCCCGGTCTGGTCTATTTCCACGGAGGGGGCGGGGTTTTTTGCGATCTCGAAACGCATGACGGCCTGTGCCGGATGCTCGCGAACGAAAGCGGCTGTCGCATCGCCTCGGTCGACTATCGGCTCGCGCCCGAGCACCCGTTTCCGGCCGGCGTCGAAGACGCATATGCCGCGGCTAACTGGATTTTCGCGAATTCGTCCGAATTGGGCATCGACGCGCAACGCCTGGGGATCGGCGGCAACTCCACCGGAGCGACACTTGCCACCGTCGTTTGCCAGCTTGCCAAACAGGCGGGGGGACCTCAATTCGCCCTGCAGGTGCTTTTTTGCCCGGTCACCGACGCCAAGGCCGATACCGCGTCGCGCCGGGCTTTTGCCGAGCGCTACTTTCTCAGCAAGGGGACGATGGCCTGGGCCCACGGCCTCTATTGTTCGGCCGAGCGGGATTCCGAGGATCCAAGAGTGTCGCCGCTGCGCGCCCCGGACGTCGGTGATTTACCGCCGGCCCATATTCATACGGCCGAGTTCGATCCGCTGCGAGATGAGGGCAAGGCGTATGCAGACCGCTTGGCGCGAGCCGGCGTGAAGGTGCAATACACCTGCCACCCCGGAATGATTCACCATTTCTATGCCATGGCCGGTGCTATTCCCTACGCCCGCGCGGTCGTGAGGACGGCGGGAGCAGACATCAAACGCTCGCTCAACGCGGACTTTGGCCGGGTTAGATGAAACTGTCTTCCGCAAAAAAAGACAACTCCGCGCTCAAGGCATGGACGCGCGCGCTCGAAATCACGGCGCCGATTGCCAGAACCCCACATACGATTCTCCCGACCCTGATCGACGACCTCGCCGAAAAATTCGAGGGGACGCCGGCTTTTATCTCCCGATCGGAAACCCTGACGTACCGGATGCTGGCCGACCGCGCCAAATGCCACGCCAGCTGGGCATCGCGACAGGGCCTCGCGTTCGGAGACGTCGTCTGTTTGCTGATGAACAATTGTCCGGCTTACATGGCAATCTGGCTCGGCATCACGCGAACGGGTGCGGTGGTGTCGTTGCTCAACGTCAATCACGTCGGCGACGGTCTGGCCCACGCCATTCGCATCGTGTCGCCGCGACACATCATTTTCGGCGCCGAGTTTGCCGGCACGGTCGCCTCGATATTGCCGCAACTCGAACAGGGCATCCGATGCTGGACGCTGGATCGAAGCGGAGCCATCGTCCCGCACCGGGGCTTCGAGCCGTCGGAGAACAGATTTGACCGCGCCGACCCGCGGCTTCCATCGATCGGCGACCGCGCGCTCTATATCTACACCTCGGGGACGACCGGCCTGCCCAAGGCTGCCAGCGTCAGTCATTTCAGGTTGATGCAGTGGAGCCATTGGTTCGCGGGTATGATGGCCATCGATCCCAACGACCGGATGTATAACTGCCTGCCGATGTACCACAGCATCGGCGGAATCGTGGCGACCGGCGCGATGTTGGTGAAGGGCGGGTCGGTGGTGTTGCGCGAACGGTTCTCCGCGGGCGCGTTCTGGGACGACATCGCCGATTTCGAATGCACCTTGTTCCAATATATCGGCGAACTCTGCCGGTATCTCGTGAATGCCCCCGCGCATCCAAAGGAGCGCTCGCACAACATCAGGCTTTGCTGCGGCAACGGACTGCGGCCGGACGTTCTGGGAAACCTTTCAACGCCGGTTCCAGATCCCTCGCATCCTCGAATTCTACGCCGCGACCGAAGGCAGTTTTTCGCTTTACAACTGCGAGGGCAGGCCCGGCGCCATCGGCCGCATCCCCCCGTTCCTCAAGCACCGCTTTCCGGTAGCGCTGGTGAAATTCGACGTCGACCGCGGTGAACCGGTGCGCGGCAGCGACGGCTTTTGCGTCGCCTGCGCGGCCGACGAGATCGGCGAAGCGCTCGGCAGGATCGCCGGCGACGGCGGCGACGCGGGCGGCAGGTTCGAAGGGTATACCGACAAGGGGGCGTCCGACAGAAAGCTGCTCAGGAAGGTATTCGCCGATGACGACGCCTGGTTCCGCACCGGCGACCTCATGCGGCGCGACGCCGACGGCTTTTTCTATTTTGTCGATCGCGTCGGCGACACTTTCCGCTGGAAGGGCGAAAACGTCTCGACCACCGAAGTGGCCGAGACGATTGCAAAATTTACCGGCGTGCTGGAAGCCGTCGTCTATGGCGTGGTTGTCGCGGCTGCCGATGGATGCGCCGGCATGGCGGCCATCGCCGTGCGCGACGATTTCGACCTGGCCGCATTTCACGGGCACCTTGCCCAACAGCTTCCCGGTTACGCTCAACCGCTGTTTCTGCGCTTGCTGGCCGGTATCGAAACGACAAGCACATTCAAGTTTAGAAAACAGCAGCTGGCATCGGAAGGCTATGATCCCGGCTGCATTGCCGACCCGCTCTACGTCAACGATCGGAGCGCAAACGGATTCGTGAAGCTCGACGATCTGTTCTATCGGCATATTCAAAGCGGCGAATGGCGCGGCTGACGCTTCGCATCATCAAGCCGTTGATGACGAACACCATCTCTACATCGTTTCAAACGCCGCGCACGAAACGCAAAATGCAAATCATCGACGTGTTGCAGCGATCGCTTCCGCGTTGTTTGCGAGCGATGGTGAAACGTGGCATGCTTAACGCGAAGGCGCACTCAAGTTTGGGAGATTGATGATGTCGATGCGGTCCTTGATCATAACCCAGTTCGAGCAAGTCGCTGGCGAACACGATCGCACGCTGGTGCCGCTATCCGACGAACTCGAACTGCTCGACATCGGCCTCAACTCGCTATGCCTTGCAATTGTCGCGTCGCGTCTCGAAGACGAGCTGGGATATTGCCCGTTTGAGAAAGCCAAGGAAGACCGCTTTCCGGAGACGTTCGGTGACTTCGTAAAGTTCTACGAAGATGGAGCAAAGTGACCGCGCCACGCTGTGGAGTTCGTTGACTTCAGCGGATCCCGGCCTGAAGCGCTGGCTGGCGGGCGGCAACAGAAGCGCAAGCCTGAACCAGCTAAGCCGCGGAACAAGCCTGAAAGGCCGCCTCCAGGAGCTCAACGGCTGCTCGGTGATGATCGCGACCGACAGTCAGGTGGCGGCGGCGGTGGCGCTGATCGAACTCGATGGCGTTGCCCGCCGCATGATTCTCTGCCCTCCCGATCTTTCGCCGGCGCATCTTCCGTCAATCGCAGGATCGGCCGGCGTGGACGCGGTAGTCTCGGACCGCGCGCCGTTCGATGTCGGCTCGCCGGTTCGGTTTGTCGAATGCGCGCGCGAAGTCATGCCCGCAGCGGTCGATTTGAAGCGCGACCGCGAGACGGAGTGGATCCTTCTGACATCGGGGACCTCCGGCGCGCCGAAGATGGTTCTGCACAGCTTCGCCAGCCTTGCCGGGGCCATCGCACCCAGTGGCGCCAGCGCCGGCGAGATCGTGTGGAGCACCTTCTACGATATCCGGCGCTATGGCGGCTTGCAGATTTTCCTGCGCGCCTTGCTGGATGGCAGATCGATGATGCTTTCGAGCGGCGGGGAATCCACCGCACAGTTCATCGGCCGGGCCATCACGCATGGGGTGACACACATCTCGGGCACCCCCTCGCATTGGCGCCGTGCGCTGATGAGTCAGGCAGCGCAGCGCATGCCGCTGCGCTACGTCCGGCTGTCCGGCGAGATTGCCGATCAGGCCATTCTCGACAGGCTCCGGGCCGGTTTTGCAGGTGCGCGCGTCGTTCACGGGTTTGCATCCACCGAGGCCGGCGTCGCCTTTGAGGTCGACGATGGCCTGGCCGGCTTTCCGGCGAGCGTGATCGGAAAGCCCGGGCCGGTCGAGATCGTGATCCGGGATAATTCGCTTTGCATTCGTTCGAAGCGCACCGCGAGCCGTTATCTCGGGGAGCGCGCCGAGCCGCTGATGGATGAGAGCGGCTTTGTCGATACCGACGATATCGTGGAACGGCGCGGTGACCGCTACTATTTCGTCGGGCGAAGGGGAGGGGTCGTCAACGTCGGAGGGTTGAAGGTCCATCCCGAAGAGGTCGAGGCGGCGATCAACCGGCACGCCGACGTGCAAATGTCGCTGGTCAAGGCGAGAAAAAATCCGATCACCGGCGCGCTGGTTTCCGCGGATGTCGTTTTGAGATCGGGGCTGACGCCGCCATCGGCCGCCGAAACCGAAGCGCTCAAGCGGGAGATTATCGAAACTTGCCGCCACGTATTGGCGACGCACAAGGTGCCCGCGGAAATCCGTTTTGTGCCGTCGCTGGAAGTGTCGGGCGCCGGAAAGCTGGCGCGCCTCAATGCCTAACGTCATCGTTACCGGTGGAAGCCGGGGCCTCGGCCTTGGAATTGCGCGGCGGCTCGCGGCTTCCGGCTACGCCGTCATCGCGATCGCGCGCCAGCAAAGCAAGGAGCTGGCCGCGGCAATGCGCGAGACCGCCAAATCCGGGTCCGGCGTGCTTCACTTCAGCCCGTTCGATCTCGGCAACGTCGCTGAAATGCCGGAACTGATCAGGGGCATACGCAGGCAATACGGTCCCGTTTACGGCCTGGTGAACAATGCCGGAATAGGCACCGGTGGAATACTGGCCAGTATGAGCCTGACCCAGATCGAGCAGCTTGTGCTGCTGAACACCCTGTCTCCGATGGTCGTTACGAAGTGCGTGGTCCGCTCGATGATGGCGGACGGCGGCGGCAGAATCGTCAATATTTCGTCGATCGTCGGCTTCACCGGCTTCAAAGGGTTGTCCGTCTACAGCGCCACCAAGGCCTCGATCGTCGGCTTCACGCGGTCGCTCGCGCGCGAGGTCGGGGCGCTCGGCATCAACGTCAACGCGGTAGCTCCCGGTTTCGTCGACACCGACATGACGCATGGCCTTGCCGGCCGGCAACGCGAACAGATCGTGCGGCGAAGCGCGTTGCACCGGCTGGCCGGCGTCGACGACGTTGCGGATGCCGTCGATTTCCTGCTCGGCAGCAAGGCCAAAAATATAACGGGAACGGTGCTGACAGTGGACGCCGGCGGCACCGCCTGAGTCCGGTCGCTCGATCGTCACTTCATGTCGATCAAAACGCTGCATGTCATTGCGTCGGCAGTCGAGACGCCGGCGTCGCCGACGTGAAAAATCGTTGTGCATCATCGCCGTTGCGCGTTCATAAAATAAAATATCGAACGATGATCGACGCCGCTTGCGCGACAAATTCAAGTTCGGCGAAGCGCTCACGCGTGCAAAAAAAGAAATGCTTAACATCTCCGACACGCCGCCATAAGCTACAGCCGTCTTCGCGAGTGCGTGCGAACTGCGCGCTGCGGCGAAACGATAATGCAGCGACATCGAAAAATTACTACGCGCAGCTTGGCACACCCCAACATGATCGAGCAGTGTCATGGATCAGCTCTCCACCGCGATCGCTCCTGAGGTGTTTGAACAGGATTGTTCGGATTTGTCCGATCTGAGAAAGCGGACGGACACCACCGCGATTGCCGCGGCGGCGAGTTGCGACGCGGTCGATCGTGCCGCGCGCTTCCCGACCGAGGCGTTCGCGGTCGCGCGCGAACAGCGCCTGCTCGGAATGCTGATCCCGAGTGCGCTCGGCGGAGACGGCGCCAGGATCTCCGACGTCGTCAACGTCTGCTATGGTCTGGGGCGGTCCTGCACGTCGACCGCGATGATCTTCGCGATGCATCAACTGAATGTCGAAATCCTGATTCGGCATTCCAGGGGCAGCGAATGGCACAGGCAGTTGCTGCAACGGATTGCCGCCGGGCAGCTTCTCGTTGCCTCCTCGACCACCGAGGGCAAGGGCGGCGGCAACTTGCGCTCCAGCAGTTGCGCCGTCGAGCAAACCGGTTCGCGGATGACGCTCGAAAAGGATGCCAGCGTCGTCTCCTATGGCGAGGAAGCCGATATCATTCTGGCGACCGCGCGGCGCTCGATCGACGCGCTGCCGTCGGACCAAGTTCTCGCCGTCCTTGAAAAGAACAATTACCAGCTGGAGCGAACCGGCGGCTGGGACGCGCTGGGGATGCGCGGAACCTGCAGCACCGGCTTCATGATCAGGGCCCGCGGCGATATCGCCCAGCTGTTACCGGAGCCGTACGAGAAAATTCACACGCATACGATGATGCCGGTCGCTCATTTGACTTGGAGCGGCGTGTGGGCCGGTCTGGCCGCGGGCGCGGTCGAGCGGGCGCAGCGTTTCGTTCGCATGGCCGCCCGGAAGGCGGGTCAGCAGCCGCCTGGCGTCGCGCATCTGACGCGGGCCGCGATCTCGCTGCGCACATTGCGGGCGGCGATCGCTTCAGGGCTTGCGCGGTACGAGCACGCCGTGACCGAAGCAGGCGAACTTAAATCGTTGGAATTTCAAACCGCCATGAACCTGCTCAAGGTAAGCAGTTCAGAGCTGGCGGTGTCGATCGTCCTGAACGCCATGCAGGTATGCGGACTCGCCGGCTACCGCAACCACGGTGAATTCAGCGTGTCCCGTCATCTGCGGGACGTGATGTCGTCTCCGATCATGATCAGCAACGACCGCATCCTGTCGAGTTCGGCGACGGCGTCGCTGCTGCTCGGGGTTCCGCTTCTTTTGAGCGAGTAGACCATCGACACCGGCCGGTCGCGCCGGCCAGGCTGCAACCCGCCGCAAGACAGGAGAGTGCATGGATTATTTTGTCGACGACAGGCTGCCCTCTGCACTGCTGCAGCCGACCGCGGGCGAGGGCGTCTATGCGCAAACCGCGCTTTTCGAACACGTCATCGAGCGTGTGTCGGCGCTGGTAACCAGTCGCCGCGATCCGGATACCGAGGTGCTGAGGTTTCCGCCGGTCATGAGCCGCCGCCAGCTGGCCAAATCGGGTTACCTGAAAAGTTTCCCGCATCTGTTGGGTTGCGTGAGCTGCCTTCATGGCGAAGAGGCCGATATCCGCGCGCTGGTCGAGACCGCGAACTGGAGCGACAAACTGGTGGCGACGGATCTCGTGCTAACCCCGGCCGCTTGTTATCCGCTCTATCCGCTGGTCGCCGAGCGCGGACCAGTTCCCGAGGAAGGGCTGACGTTCGAACGTCGCTTCATACTGTTTCCGCCATGAGGCGACCTATGAACCCGGACGCCTGCAGGCATTCAGAATGCGCGAATACGTGTATGTCGGCACGCCGCAGGGAGCCGTGGAATTTCGAGCGAAATGGATGGCACGCGCCAAGGAATTGGTGAGCCAGCTGGAATTGCCTCATCAACTCGTTCCCGCAAGCGATCCGTTCTTTGGCAAGGCCGGAAAACTGATGGCGATGAATCAAATCGAGGAGTCGCTCAAATTCGAGATGCTGATTCCCGTGAATTCGATGGCGGAGCAGACCGCCTGCATGAGTTTCAACGTTCACCGCGATCATTTCGGCGCGACCTGGGGCATGCGGACCGGCGCCGGCGAGGTGGCGCATTCGGCCTGTACCGCGTTCGGCCTTGACCGGCTGGCGCTGGCGCTCTTTGCAAATCATGGCTTCGACCTGCAAAGCTGGCCGGCGACCGCGCGCGATACCCTTGAGCTGTGAACGCGGCAACGCTGCCTGACCCGCAGCGGGAAGAAAGTGCGTCAGATGCGAAGCGAGACCATCGCGGTTCATGGCGGATATGACGGCGATCCCGTGACCAGGTCGGCTGCGGTGCCGATCTATCAGACCGCGGCCTACGAGTTCGACAGCGCCGACCACGGAGCCGCGCTTTTCAATCTCGAGGTTGAGGGATATCGCTATACCCGGATCGGCAATCCAACTACCGCGGTGCTCGAGCGGCGCGTTGCCGCGCTTGAGGGAGGAGCCGGCGCGCTCTGCGTGGCTTCGGGCCAGGCTGCGCTGCACTACGCGGTCATGAACCTGGCCGACAGCGGCGGCAACCTGGTGTCGGTGCCGCAACTCTACGGCACCACCCACACCCTGTTTGCGCATCTGCTGCCGAAATTCGGAATCGGCGTTCGCTTCGGGGAGACCGATCGAAGCGCTGCCCTCGAAAAACTGATCGACGAGGACACCAAAGCCATCTTCTGCGAAAGCGTGGGCAATCCCGCCGGAAATATTTGCGATATCGAAGCGCTAGCAAGCCTTGCGCAAAAATACGGGCTGCCCTTGCTGGTGGACAACACGGTAGCCACTCCCGTGCTGATGCGCCCGTTCGAGTATGGCGCGGCCATCGTCATTCACTCGCTGACGAAATTCATGGGCGGGCATGGCACGACGCTGGGCGGCGTCATCGTCGACGGCGGAACGTTCCCGTGGAAGAACCACGCGCAGCGGTTTCCGATGTTCTGCGAGCCGGACACGTCCTATCACAATCTCGTCTACACCGATCGGTTCGGGCCAACCGCCTACGTCGCGCGCTGCCGGAGCGTCTATCAGAGAACGATGGGCGCGGTATTGTCGCCATTCAGCGCATTTCTGCTGCTGCAGGGGATCGAGACGCTGGCGCTCAGGATCGACCGCCACGTCGAGAATGCGCGGCGCGTGGCCGAGTTCTTGCGCCGTGACGCCAGGGTCGAGTGGATCAACTATGCCGGATTTTCCGAGAGCCCCTATTACTCGCTTGCCCAGAAATATCTCGGCGGACGCACGTGCTCGCTTATGACGTTCGGCGTGCGCGGCGGCTTCCACGCCGGCATAAAATTCTACGACCGGCTGAAGCTGATCAAGAGGCTGGTCAACCTCGGCGATGCAAAGTCGCTGGCCTGCCATCCGGCTTCCACAACCCATCGCCAGATGTCGGCACAAGAACAATCCAGCGCCGGCATCCGGCCCGAAACGATTCGGCTCAGCATCGGAATTGAGCACGTCGACGACATCATCGCGGATCTCGATCAGGCTCTTGGGAAACAGGGCGGTGCGCCGCCGGCCACGGCCGATCGTTACAGCTTCGTGGAAACATAGGGGCGATGAATGTTTCGCTCGGTCACTTTGCAGCCGCCGCAGGACCGGATCGATGGCGAGCCGATCGTCATCGGTCTCGTCAACAACATGCCGGATGGTGCGTTACGAACGACCGAACAGCAATTTCGGGAAGTGTTGCGCGCGGCCGCCGGAGAAATTCCCGTTTGCCTGAAAGTATTCTTCCTGCCGGAGGTCCCGCGCTCCAGCTTTGGCAGCACCTATGTCCGCGAACATTATGGCGACATCAGTGATCTGGAGTCCTGTTCGATCGACGGATTGATCGTTACGGGAATGCCGCCGAGCACGCCGGACATGAACGACGAACCCTATTGGTCTACCCTGACCGAACTCGTCGATTGGGCGGACAGCAGCACGACCTCCACAATCTGGTCCTGTCTCGCCGCGCATGCGGCGGTCCTTCACGCCGATCGAATTGCGCGGCAGCCGCTTTCGCAGAAGATCTCCGGCGTTTTCGAGTGCGCCGGGGTGGCCGATCATCCGTTTTTGTTCGATGTGCCGCCGCGGTGGAGCGTTCCCCACTCCCGGTATAACGGGCTGTCCGAGGAAGCCCTGGTATCCCGAGGATATCAAGTCCTGTCGAAGTCGCCCGAGGTCGGGGTCGACATGTTCGTGAAGCGAAGGAATAGCCTGTTTGTCTTCATGCAAGGTCACCCCGAATATGATCCGGCCGCCTTGTTGCGCGAGTACCGCAGGGACATCGACAAGTTCCTCGAAGGCAGGACGGACATTTATCCCGAAATACCACGCGGCTATTTCGACGAGAGCAGCATGATAGGCCTTGCCGCTTTCCGCGATCGCGCAATCCGCGACAGAAGCATCAAGGCGAATGGCGAACTGCCCAGGATCGTCCTGTCGAAGCGAAACTGGCGGACGACGGCGGTCAGCATCTACGCGAACTGGCTTGCCTGCTTGACGCAATTGAAGGACCGCAAGGCAAAGCAGAACGAATTGCCGGATACCGCAGCCTGTGCGGTTTCGAAGTAGCGCATGTCCGGCCGGTCCACGAATGTACTGTTTCCGCCGCGCCGAGAGCGGGAACGCCTGGACAAATTTCTCACGCACGAACTTGCCGCTGCGCGCGAACGCGTCGCCGGCGGGCCGGTCACTCCGGCTTTTGACCTCCGCAGTTTTCGACATGAAATGGCCAGGTTCGATTTTGTCGCGCCGCGGCCGGTCGTCGAGCTGTTGTCGTGGACCATCGCGCAGCTTGAACGCGGCATCGTTCACGTCACCCACCCGCGATATTTCGGCCTGTTCAATCCGGCGCCGACGTTCCCGGCGGAGTGCGCGGAGCGCATCGCCGCGGCATTCAATCCGCAACTGGCAACTTCGCGCACGTCGCCGGCCGCGGTCGAGATCGAGGCGCATGTGATCAGGGCTCTCGCAGCGCGTGCAGGTCTTCCGCCGACAAGCGCCGGCCATTTTACATCCGGCGGATCGGAGGCGAACTTCAGCTCGCTGGTATGCGCGCTGACTCGGGCCAATCGCCTGTTCGCTGCCGAAGGCGTGCGCGCGTTCGACGGCCCGCCGGTGTTCTATATTTCGAAAGAGAGCCATCTCGCCTGGCTGAAAATCGCGCATCAGGCCGGACTTGGACGAAGCGCCGCCCGGCTGGTCGCGACCGACGGATCGGGGCGTATGGATCCGGCGGCCCTGACCGCGGCGGTGCATCTCGATCGCGAGCAAGGCCGGATTCCCGTCATGATCGTGGCCACTGCCGGAACCACCAATGCCGGAATGATCGATCCGCTGGATGCCTGCGCCGGGATCGCGCGGAATTTCGATCTTTGGTATCACGTCGATGCTGCGTGGGGCGGCGCTGCCCTTGCTTCAGACAGATTCCGATCGCTGCTTAGAGGCATCGAACACGCGGATTCCATCACGATCGACGCGCATAAATGGTTTGCGACCACGATGGGATGCGGAATGTTTATCGCGCGGCATGCCGAAGCGCTATCCGCCGCTTTCCAGGTGTCGGCCAGCTTCATGCCGTCCAACAATGCCGCGCTCGATCCATATGTGACATCGGTTCAGTGGTCCCGGCGGTTTATCGGACTGCGCTTCTTCCTGGCGCTCGCCGCCGCCGGATGGGCCGGCTACGGCGCTCACGTCGAGCGGGCGATCGAGCTCGCGGCGCTGTTGAAGGAGCGGCTAACGTCGCGAGGTTGGACCGTGGTCAACAGGTCATCGCTTGCGGTTTTATGCCTGGTGCCGCCGATCGGCGCAGGTGACATACAGTCGATAGTGAGCCGGGTGGTGACATCGGGCCGCGCCTGGATATCGGCTGCAAAATTTGAAGGACGAGATGTCATCCGGATATGTGTCACGCATGGGCAATCGACATTGGCTGACGTGGAGATGCTCGTGGATGCCTTGCATCCGGATGCATCGAAGTGCGGCGCGCCGCCTTCAACCGTTCGTCTTGATTGAAAATCGTTTGCGGGCATACTGACGAAGCATCGCTCCTGGAAATTCGATCGGTCGCGCCATGCGCAACGTTGGCACATTCGATTATATCGTTGTCGGTGCGGGTTCAGCAGGCTGCGTGCTTGCGAACCGCCTGACCGATTCCGGAAAACATCGGGTATTGCTGCTGGAAGCCGGCGGAGAGGATCGCAGCCCCTGGATACACGTACCGCTGGGCTACGCGAAATTATTCCGGAACCCCCGGCTTAACTGGCTCTACGAGACCGAGCCCGAGCCCGAACTCGGCGGCCGGCGCATCGGTCAGCCTCGCGGGAAGGTCGTTGGCGGAAGCAGCTCGATCAACGGTCTCATCTATATCCGGGGCCAAAGGGAGGACTTCGATCACTGGCGTCAGCTCGGCAACGTCGGATGGAGCGCCGACGAAGTGCTGCCCTATTTCAGGAAGTCCGAGGATCAACAGCGGGGCGGCGATGCGCTCCATGGGGTTGGCGGTCCGCTGTGCGTTTCCGACCAGACCGAGCCGCATGAGTTGTGCGAAGCATTCATTGCCGCGGCGGAACAGCTAGGAATTCCGCGCAATGATGATTTCAACGGGCTGACCCAGGAAGGCGCCGGATATTTTCAAACGACCTCGCGGCGGGGCCGGCGTTGCAGCACCGCTGTGGGCTATCTCCGTCCTGCACGCGGCCGTGCAAATCTCGCGGTTGTAACGGGCGCTTTGGCCCGCCGGATATTTTTAAGGAAGGGCAGGGCGACCGGCGTCGCTTTCAGCATGGGAGGCGAGGTCTGCACCGCCGATGCCGGCGCCGAGATCATCGTTGCCGCCGGCGCGTTCGGATCGCCGCAGCTGCTGCAGCTTTCCGGGATCGGCCCCGCATCGCTGCTGCGGGAATTCGATATTCCGATCGTGCGAGACATACCCGGTGTTGGGGAGGATCTGCAGGATCATCTCCAGACCCGCCTCGCCTATCGCTGCACAAAACCCATCACGCTCAATGACGATATGCGCAGTGCTGTGCGCATGATCGGTATCGCGGCACGGTACCTGTTGTGGCGAAGGGGCCCCCTGACGATCAGCGCGGGTTATGCCGGCGGCTTTTTCCGCTCGAGCCTGCGCGCGGCGACCCCCGATGTTCAGGCCCATCTGATCAATTTCAGCACCAACAGAATGGGTGACAGGCTGCATCCGTTTTCCGGGTTTCTTGCTTCGATCTGCCAGCTTCGTCCCGAAAGCCGGGGCTTCGTGCGGATCCGGAGCGCCGATCCAGCCGGGGCGCCGGCCATCCAGATGAACTATCTTTCGACCGAGACCGATCGCCGGACCATGGTCGATGGCCTCAAGCTGCTTCGCCGGATCATGAATGCGCCGGCAATGCAGCCCTACGTCGCCGAAGAAATCGAACCGGGGTCCGCGCTGCAGAGCGATGACGACATTCTGGGCTATATCCGGGCTCGAGCCACCACGATCTATCATCCGACCTCGAGCTGCCGGATGGGTGTAGATGAAAAGTCTGTCGTCGACCCGCGTTTGCGCGTGCGCGGAATCCAAGGGTTGCGGATCGTCGATGGCTCGATCATGCCCGCGCTGGTGTCGGGGAATACCAATGCGGCGATTATCAT
This sequence comes from uncultured Alphaproteobacteria bacterium, assembly GCA_963784755.1. Lineage (GTDB taxonomy): Bacteria > Pseudomonadota > Alphaproteobacteria > Rhizobiales > Xanthobacteraceae > Bradyrhizobium. The sequence continues at coordinate 129,004 of CAWASS010000002.1, forward strand.
GATCGCCGAGAAGGGCGCCGAGATGATCCTGCAGGACGCCAGGGCAACCCTCGCGGAGGGAAACGCCGCATTCCGGCCGACGTTGGCCCGGAAATCGGTGGCGGGGTAGGGTGCGATAGACTACGATTTCGGCCGATATCCCGGCCATCATTTCCCCATCCAATTCCTGGGTTCCTTACAGCGGTAAGCTAGCTGTAAATGCGGCTTGACCTTTCCATGCGAGAGAAAGTTATGAATGCAGGCGCCGCAGAGCGACGGCTTCAGGAAATCAGCAGCATCATCCAGCAGCCGATCCTGCCGACGCTGATGCGGCTGTCCGCGCCGAACCTCGTCATCGTCGCGGCAAACACCGTGACGGTTACCTTTGACGGTTACTGGGCGGGCCAGCGCGGGACGGAGAGTCTTGCAGCACTTGGACTTGTGTTTCCGATCATGTTCCTGATCGTCGCAATTGCGACCAATGGAATTGGAGGCGGCGCGGGAGCCACCGTGGCAAGGGCTCTCGGAGGAAAGCGGTCCGACGTGGCCGGCAGCCTCGCCTCGCATTCATTGCTTATAGCGCTTGCCGCCTCGCTGATTTCCGCCGCCACGCTTCTCGGCGGCGGTCCTTGGCTCTATGCCAGGCTTGGCGCGAGCGGAGGAGCCCTGCAGCTTGCCATCAGCCTGTCGAACACCCTGTTCGTGGCGACGCCGGTGACCTGGCTTTTCTGCATGTTCAATGCGCTCGTGAGAGCCAGCGGAAACATGAAATTGCCGGCGCTGATGATCGCTGCGGGAAGCGCCGTTCAGATGCTGGCGGCTCCGCTGTTTATTTTCGGGTTATGGTGGATTCCGTCATTCGGCATCAAGGGGATCGGGTTCGCTTATATTCTGTATCACGGGTTCGCCTGCGCGGTGCTCGGCGCTTATGTGCTGCGGGGCAGGGCCGGGTTCAAACTGTCGGCGCAGGATCTTCGTTTCGAAAGGTTCTGGGAAATCCTGCGCGTGGGTCTGCCGGCATCGCTCAACCCGATGATAACCCTGGTATCGATATTGATTATCACCAGCCTTGTCGCGCGATATGGAACCGCGTCGATCGCGGCCTATGGACTGGTCGCTCGCCTCGAATACGTTCAGACCGTGCTGGTCAGTACCGTGGGCGCGCCACTGATCTTCGTGGTGGGCGCCTGCTTCGGCGCCGGTCAGCAACGGCGCGGTCTGCAATGGGCTTGGGCCGGTGCCGCGATGGCCGCAACGATCTCGGGTGTGATCGGCATTGTCGTTGCTGTCTTTCCGCAGCTCTGGCTTTCCTTCTTCACAGCCGATCCGGAAGTTTTTTCCGTCGGCGCCGAGTATCTGCACATCGTTGGACCTACCTATCTCGCCTATGGCGCCGGAATCGCGCTGTATTTTGCATCGCAGGGCGCCGGGCGGGTATTCTGGGCCACGGCTGGAGGCGTCGCTCGACTGCTCATTGGCGCGGGCTTCGGCGCCTTTGCCGTAATGAACTGGGGCGTGGGGCTGGGCGCCCTGTTTGTCATCATTGCAGTTTCCTTTGTTGCATTTGGAGCGGCCGTCGCCGGTGCAGTCCAGTTTGGCGGACGAAAAGACAAGGCCGTGCCGCGCTGATCGCGCCCCGCAAAACGTTCATCTGTTCCGATGCACGCTGGTTGTCGCCGCTGTCGTTCGTTCGTGTTGAACCCCGGCCGACAAATCAGCGACCCGACAGCTCGCCTAACTGCCGGTGATACAGCGCTTATTTGCGAATGCGCGCGTTGATCGCGCGCATTTTCATCGCCATTCATTTGTAGGCGCGCATCTGATATTTAGAACGTAACTGTTTTCGAGCAGAGAATTGGAGTGAAGCGCGCAGGGCGCACCGAACCATTCCGGTGCTAGCGGACTGAGTCAGCAGCTCGAGGGGATCTTTCGCGCGAGCCGCCATGGTTCTGTTTCCCTTGATCGAACGGCCCCCAAAGTGAGGATTATCTCTGCAATGACAGCTCTCGCGCTTTTCGGAGGAACGCCGGCTATCTCATCCGACCAGTTCGAGATGCGCTGGCCTGTCGTTACCGATGACGATCTGGCGGATATGGCCGCGGTGATGCGGGCCGGCGCGTTTACGTCGCTCAGCGCCGGAGAAAAGCACGTTGCCTCGCTGGAGCGTGAATTCGCGGACTATGTGGGCACCCGTCACGCCGTCGCCGTGGCAAATGGCACGGCCGCGCTGCATCTGGCGCTGGCCGCGGCCGGCGTCGGCCGCGGCGATGAGGTTATCGTTCCCGCGCTAAGCTTCATTGCGACCGCGATGGCCGTATTGCATGCGGGCGCGGTGCCGATTTTCGCGGACATCGATCCGCGCAGCTTCAATATGGATCCGGCCTGCGCCGCGAGCCGGGTTACGCCGCGCACGCGCGCCATTCTCGCCGTTCATCTGCACGGTCTGCCCGCCGACATGGATGCGCTGCAGGCGTTGGGGAGCCGCCATGGTCTTGCGCTGATCGAGGACGCGGCGCAGGCGCATGGCGCACTTTACCGCGGACGCGCCGCCGGAGCCCTCGGGGACGCCGCGGCCACAAGCTTCAACGTCAGCAAGAACCTTCCCGCCTGCGGCGAAGGCGGTATGATAACCACCGATGACGACCGGATCGCAGAGGCCGCCGCGATGACGCGGCAGTTCGGCGAGAGGATCGTCGCCGGCGAGCCGCGGCGTTACATCTCCCACGCGCTCGGTTGGAATTACAAATTCAACGTGCTGCAAGCCGCGTTCGTGCGCAGGCGACTTGCCACGCTGAAGGCAGATGCGGCTGACCGCCAGCGCAATTGCGAACGCCTCACACGCGTGCTCGCGGAATTGCCGGGCGTTTCGCCGCCGCTCGTTCCGGCCGACTGCACTCACGCTTATCACTTCTTCCGCCTTCGCCTTGATCCCGTTGCCGCCGGTGTCGATGCCGAGCCGGGGCCGTTCCGGCGCGCGGTTGCGCGGATGTTGGGCGCCGAGGGCGTTCCGATCGGTCAGTATCAGTCGCGGCCGCTCTCCGCCCATCCTCTGTTTCAGGACGAAGCAAGCCTGAAGAAACTGGAAATACCGCGTGCGGCGCGCGAGCATTACCGTCGCGACGATCACCGCGTTACCCGCCAGGTGCTCGACGATTCGCTTACCCTTCAGCGTGGCCTTTTGCGTCCCGATGCCGCCGGCGTGATCGACGGCTTCGCACAGGCGTTCCGCAAAGTATGGGATCATCTCGATGAGGTTGGGCGTTACGCGCGCAGCCTTTCGCCTCGCAAACGTTCGACATCGGCGAGTATGGCTTGAACGCGATCGAAAAAGCACCGGAAACGATGGCGACGCGGCTGCGCCGCCGTATCGTTGTCATGGCGTCAACTCCCGAAGGCTGCCACCTCGGAGGGTCGCTTTCCATCGTCGAGATTCTGATCGCATTGTATGACCGGGTGATCGGCGAAGACGACCGCTGCATTCTCAGCAAAGGCCACGCCGCCGCTGCTCTGTACGCAATGCTGGTGGAACGCGGGCTGGTCGGCGAGGAGGAGATCGCAGGCTATGCACAGCACGGAAGCAGGCTCGCGGGGCATCCGCTTCGCGGCTTCCCCGGCGTCGATTTTGCCACGGGCTCGCTGGGCCACGGACTTTCGCTCGGGCTCGGCGCCGCGCTGGCGAAACGGATCGACGGGGATCGCGGCCGGATATTCGTCATACTCGGCGATGGAGAACTGCAGGAAGGCGCCGTGTGGGAGGCGGTCATGGCCGCGGCGCGACATCGTGTGGACCGGTTGGTGGCAATCGTCGACAATAACGGATTGCAAATAAACGGGCGGGTGCCCTCCGGTTCGCTGGCGGACCGGTGGTCGGCATTCGGATGGAACGCGCAGGAAGTCGACGGTCATAACGTCGGCGAACTCGCAGCGTCGCTTCAGGGCTTGCCGGCGGTCGCGGGCAAGCCCTCGGTGGTAATTGCCCGCACCGTCAAGGGCAAGGGAGCCGTGGGGTTCGAGAATCGCGTGAAGTGCCACTACGTCAAGCTGGCAAAATCTCAGATCATGGCGCTGGTCGAATGATGGACGGGGCTTGCAATCGTTCACAGGATTGGGCCGTGCGATACTCGGTCGCGGCGCGCGATCTCTATCGCGACCTGCTGCCGGAACTGGCGGCGCTGAATCCGTCGATCGTCTGCCTCGAGGCCGACCACGGCGGCTTTGCCGGCTTTGCAAAACGGTTTCCGGATCGTTACTTCAACGTCGGCATCGCCGAAGCGAACATGGTCTCTCTCGCAGCCGGACTTGCCGCGGGAAAAAAGATTCCGTTCGTGAATACCATGGCGTCGTTCGTCGCCGCCCGCGCGTGCGAACAGGTCAAGGTCGATGTCGCCTATGCGCGAGCCAATGTGAAGATCGTCGCAACCCATTCGGGGCTGTCGGGCGGGCATTACGGGCCGACCCACCACAGTCTCGAAGACGTGGCCATCATGCGCGCCATGCCGCATATGACGATCATCGCGCCGGCCGATGCCTGCGAGGCCGAGAAGGCCATTCGAGCGGTCGCGGATCGCGATGGCCCCGCCTACATACGGCTGGGGCGCCGCGCGTCCCCGCTGGTCTACCGGGAAGATTACAAGTTCGAAGTCGGTCGCGCGATGGTGCTGGCGTCTGGCTCCGACATCGCGCTCATCGCGAGCGGAGCGCCGGCCGTCGCCATCGCCCTGCAGGCCGCCGATTCCCTTCGCGGCATCGGAATCCATGCGACCGTGCTTAACATGCACACCATCAAGCCGCTTGACATCGACGCCGTGTACAAGGCGGCGGTCCGGTGCGGGCGCATCGTCACCGTCGAATGTCATTCGATCATAGGAGGGCTGGGCAGCGCGGTCGCAGAGGCGGTGGCCGAGCAATGTCCGGTCCCGGTTCACCGCATCGGAATTCGGGACACCTTCTGCGAAATCGTTGGCACGGAGGACGAACTGCTTGCCGCCTACGGCGTTTCCACGGAGTCGGTCGTTGCGGCGGCGTTTGCACTGACTAACGGAAGGAGAAGAAGCCATGTCTCGATGCTCTGAGTGTCATCTTGATATCGACGTTTCGACGATGACGATCGGGGAAGTGGTCCGGTGTCCCGATTGCGACGCGGAGATGGAACTCGTCGAGACCGAGCCGCCGACTCTGGCGCTGGCGCCGGAAATTCAAGAAGACCACGGCGAATAGAAATGCGGCTTGGCATATTGTGCTCGCGTATCAGGGTCGAGGAGAAGCTTCTGTTTGCGGCGCTCGACCGTTGCGGGCATAGCTGGACCCGCATTGACGATACCGATCAGTGCAGGGACCTGACCGAAGCCACCTCCTGCTACGACGCGATTCTGGGCCGATGCCTCAGCCACTGGAATGCGGAGTATCTGCTTACGCTGTTCGCAGCGGCAGGCGTCCGCACCGTGAACAGCCCGGACGTCGTGCGTATTTGCGGCGACAAGCTGCTGACGACGTCGGCGCTCGCGGCAAAAGGAATTCCCGTTCCGCGAACGCGGATCGCATTCTCGCCGTCAACCGCGCTTCAGGCCGCCGACAGCCTCGGATATCCCGTCGTCCTCAAGCCGGTGGTCGGCTCCTGGGGCCGGTTGCTGGCAAAACTCAACGACCGCGATGCGGTGGAAGCCGTGATCGAGCACCGCCAGCACATGCGATCGCCGCAGCATTTCGTGTACTACATGCAGGAATATATCGAGAAGCCGGGCCGCGATCTCCGCATTCTGGTCGCCGGCGACCGGGTCATTGCCGGCATCGCGCGCGTCAGCGAGCACTGGATCACCAATACCGCGCGCGGCGCCGAGCCGGTCGCCATTACGGTTGATTCCGACACCGAGCGGCTGGCGCTTCGCGCCTCGGCCGCCGTGGGAGGCGGCGTTCTCGCAATCGATCTGCTCGAGCGTCCCTGCGGCGAGATCGTGGTCAACGAAATCAATCACACGATGGAGTTTCACGGCGCCGCCGACGCGACCGGCCTGAATATCGCCGGAGCGATTGTCGACTATTTCGTTGAGGTCGCGCGCGCATGAAAGTCGCGGTGGTCGGAGCCTCCGGATATGTTGGTGGCGAGCTTCTGCGTTTGCTGCTCGGCCACGACCGCTTTGTCGTTACCGCGGCCACCTCGGAGCGTCACGCCGGCGAAGCGATCGGGAACCTGCATCCCAATCTTCGAAACGCGGAGCTGAGATTTTCCTCGATCGAATGTCTGGACCCCTGCGATCTCATTTTCAGCGCTATGCCCCATGGCGCCGGATTCAAGTACACCGACCGGATGCACCGGCTGGCGCCGCGTATCATCGATCTGAGTGCGGATTTTCGCCTGCGCCAACCCGACGCTTACAGGCGGGCCTATGGCGGCCCGCATCCGCGCTCGGAGCTGGTCGGAACCTATGTCCGCGGCTTGCCGGAATTTCATCGCGAGGAGCTGCGGGACGCAAAGCATGTCGCCATTCCCGGATGCATGGCGACTGCTGCGATCCTGGCTTTGGCGCCGCTGTGCAAGGCCGGTCTGGTCGAGCCGGAGATCATCGTAGACGCCAAGATGGGATCCTCCGGCTCCGGCGGGCGTGAATCCAAATTGAGCAACCAGCATGCCGAACGCGACAGGGTGATGCGGTCATTCAAGCCGGTGGGTCACCGGCATGGCGAAGAGATCAACGAAGCGCTTCCCGGCAACGGAGCCCGCATACGCGTGTCGGCGACGGCCGTCGGATCGGTTCGCGGCGTGCTGGTTACCGCTCATACCTCTCTTTGCTCTCCGGGCGCGACCACGCTGGCCAACGTCTGGGATGCCTATCGGCGGCACTATAGCCATGAACCGTTTGTGCGGCTGGTCGCGCGGCGCCGCGGACTGCATCGTCTGCCCGAACCCAGCATTCTCAGCGGTTCCAATTTTTGCGACGTGGGCTTTGCGCTGGATGACGACGGAAGTCATCTCGTCATCCTGTCCGCGCTGGACAATTTGATGAAGGGCGCAGCCGGCAATGCGTTGCAATGCGCTAACATCGTTGCGGGCTTTCCCGAGCAATCCGGCCTGGCGTTTGCGGGCCTGCATCCAGCGTGAGGACCCGATGTCGAAATCCATCACGATCAAGATCGGCGGCGCGCGGGGGATTCTCGCCGAACCCGTCTGCCGCGACGTCGCGCGGCTTATTTCGGAAGGCTGGCGCGTGGCGGTCGTGCACGGCGGTTCTCACGACGTCGACATGCTGGCGGCGCGGTGCGGCGTGACGACGCGCGCGCTGACCTCGCCCTCCGGCTACCAGAGCAGATATACCGATGCGGCGACACTGAGCCTGGTCGTTGCCGCCATCGCAGGACAAGCCAATACGCGGCTGGTGCAGCATCTGCTTCGATCGGGCGTCCGGGCGTTCGGGCTCTCCGGAGTCGACGCGCGCTTCATCGTGGCCCGCCGCAAATCCGCGCTGCGGGTGCAGGATGCCGGGCGCGTTCGAATCGTCAGGGATGATTATTCCGGCGAGATCCGAAATGTCGATGCCGGCGTCCTGGAGACGATATTCGCCGCCGGCTGGACGCCCGTGATCGCCCCCTTGTCCATCACCGACGAAGGCGATGTCGTCAATATCGATGCGGACCGGGTAGCGAGCGCGGTCGCCACTGCAATCGGGAGCGACGCGCTCATATTGTTGTCGAATGTCCCGGGCGTGCTTGAAAACCCGGTCGATCCCACAACCGTGGTCCGCCATCTTCGGGGCTCCGACATTGCGCGCTGGGAAGACCGGGTGAGCGGGCGGATGAAGATGAAAATCACGTCCGCCCGTCGAGCGCTCGCCGATGGGGTAAAGACCGTTGTCATCGCCGACGCCCGCGTCGACGATCCGATTAGCCGGGCGCTTTCGCGCGAGCAGGGCACATGGATCGGGGAGGCGGCGGCATGAACAGGTCGGACGAAGTCTCGCTGCTTCGCGGCATGCTGGAGATCGACAGTCTTTCCGGACATGAAGCCGCCCTGGCCGAATATATGCAACGGCGCGCGTCGGCGGCAGGTTTCTCAAGCCATGTCGATCGGGTCGGAAACGTGCACATGGAGATCGGAAGCGGACGGCCGCATCTGATGATGCTTGGGCATCTGGATACGGTGGCGGGGACCTGGCCGGTAACGATGGACGGCGACACGATCTCGGCCCGCGGCGCGGTCGATGCCAAGGGTTCGCTTGCCGCGCTGTTTTGTGCCGCCGCGAGGCTGGCGCGCGTTCCGCCGGCGCGGATAACGGTTGTGGGCGCGGTCGAGGAGGAAACCTTCGGTTCGCGTGGCGCGCGTCACGTCCGCGAGCTTTACCGGCCCGATGCCGTCATTATCGGCGAACCCAGCGGCTGGGATGGGGTGACCGTCGGGTACAAGGGATGTACCGCGGTCGAGGTCGTCGTCGACACCTCGGTGATTCATTCGGCCGGACTCGAAGTCCCGGCGGTCGAGCTGGCGGTCGATCTGTGGAACGCCGTTCGATCGGCTTGCGCCTGCCTCGGCGCCGGAAAATCGGCGTTCAACGGATGGCTGCCGCGGCTGCTTGACCTCTCGACCTGTTGCAACGGCTTCAAGCAGGAAGCGCGGTTCGTCGTCGCGGTCAGAACGCCGCCCGGCGGTGGCGGCGCGCTCGACGAGATTTTTGCGTCCGTGCTTCTCCCGGGTACATACCGATATCTGGAACGGGTTCCTGCGGCACTCTACTCCAAGGATGACGTGTTGCCTCGCAGCCTGCGTGTTGCCATTCGCAAGCAGGGCGGCTCACCGGCCGTCAAGGTAAAGACCGGAACGTCCGACATGAACGTTGTCTCTGAGACCTGGAATGTCCCGATGTGCGCCTATGGCCCCGGCGATTCATCGCTCGATCACACGCCTCATGAACGTCTGTCGATCGCCGAATACCAGCGCAGCATCGCGGTGCTTTCCGACGCGATCGGGCATTGGGCGAGCACGAGCTCGGCGAAAGCGGCGATGGGAGACGGCGGCGTGGTGCCAAAGGTTGCAACGCCTTTGGTCGGTTCGTTCTGAAACAAAGAGCCGCCGGCGCGTCGCCGTGTCGGCTGCTTCGGCTACGGCAAGCCGGTTACGGTTGACGGGAGAAACGATCATGAACGGTACGGCATCTCCGACTGAAACGCCTGTGGCGATGTTCTCCCTCGCAGGCCGCGTTGCCATCGTCACCGGTGGAGCCCGAGGTATCGGGCGCGCCACCGCGGAGATATTCGCCGCGGCGGGTGCGGCCGTCGCGGTCGCCAACGTCGACGAAGCCGGCGCCCAACATGCGGCGGCGGAGATCGTCGGGCGTGGTGGGGTTGCGAGCGGCCATCGCGTCGATATCGCCGATACGTCCGCGGTGAAGTTGTTTTGCGATGAGGTCGTCGGACAATATGGCCGGCTCGATACGGTCTTCAACGCCGCCGGCGTATGGCAGGCCGGCTCGATACTCGACCTCACCGAGCGCGAGTGGGAGCGGGTCATGACGATCAATACCAGGAGCCTCTATTCCACGGCGCGCTGCGCTCATCAATTTCTCGCACGGACCAGAGGATCCATCATCTCGGTGGCGTCGGTCGCCGGGTTGAAGGGCACGCGGCGGGCCGGTGCATATAACCCGTCCAAGGCGGCGGTGATCGCGCTCACCAAGAACCTTGCGCTCGACTTCGCGCCTGAATTCGTCCGGGTGAATTGTATTTGTCCCGGACTGATCGAGACCGACATGGGGGAGGATGTCATTCGCGCGCGCGGCGGTACCGAAGCCGTTCGCGAGGCGATAGTTCGGCTTCATCCGATCGGCCGGCTCGGCCGGCCTGAAGACGTTGGGTATGCCGCGCTATATCTGGCGTCGGATCAGGCGTCGTGGGTCACGGGCGCGGCATTCGTCGTCGATGGCGGTTGCATGGCCGGCTATTGATCGCATCGCGGAGGTTCCGAAATGACGGGCAACTACGACAGGGACCGCTTCTATCTGGTCGATCTCGGAAGTGCCGCCAACAACAAGGGCATTTCATCGCGCGCGACGCTTGCTGACGGCGGCTTCAACGTGTGGGGAAACAGCTATCCGTCCGAGGAAATGCCGGCGGGCGAGGCGATCGTCGAGTTCGGCGATTTCCCTTTTCGGTTTCCCGGCAGGCAGACGCGTTGCGCGGACAACGTCGTCTGCACCGGCCAGCGGATTTCGTTCGAGGAGGGAATTTTTTGCGGCATGTCGGTATTGGGAGCAGCCGAGCGCAGAAGCGCCAACGTCATGACGTTCGTGGCCGACACCGGCGCCTGTCGCGCCGTGCCGCTGTGTCTATCGGACTGGTGGCCGGGAGCCCGCAGCCATTTCCGCAACCGGTTGGCGCTGCGAAGTTCGTGCTTGCACTATCCGCGCCACATCCAGACCAACATGTCGCCCGCGATATGGGTACACAGCGTCGCGTTTGCGTCCATCCGCGCAGGAGTCGCGGTGCTGCCGGACAATCCGGCGCTGCACATCTTCTCGCTCACGCTGGAGTTCAGCCGGTATGAAGCGAATTCTCGATAACGTGCCGCTGGTGCGCTGTGAACTGGATACATGCCTGTTTGCGGTGACGGCGAGCCTTCTGCGGCACCAGTGCTGGAACGACGTGATGTCGCTCGGCGCGGACTGGAGCTTCAACTATCCCGTGGGCGGGATTGCCCGCAGCGAATATTACCTTCCCGTCCGCTCGGGCTCGCTGATGGAAACCATGCTTTCGGGGCAGGGGGTTACATCGACCTGGCGGACGACCGGCGAAGCCTCACAAGGCTGGTCCGACCTGAGGGCCGCGATATTTTCCGGCCAGCCCACGGCGATCGCGGTCGATAATTACTATCTGCCGTTCCGTCCCGCCTATGGCGACGTGCACAGCAATCACTTGATTCTCGTATACGGAATCGATGACGAATGCGACGTGGCCTACGTGCTCGATGCCACGCCGCCGGCCTTCAAGGGACCGATACCGGCGGCGTATTTGCGGCAGGCGCGGGCGTCGCGGAATCCAGATGACGGCGACCGGGATTTCTTCTTTTCGCGTTCGGCGATCGCCCACGGCCAACTGGACGTGACCTTCCCCGCCGAGCCATGGGCGCCGACGCAAGATGCAATTCGCGGCGCGGTCCGGCGCAACATCGACGGCTTGCTTGGCGGCAGCCAGAGCGAGGTCTGGCTCAGCGGCGTTTCCGGAATCTTTCAGCTTGCCGGCCTGGTAGAGCAATCGGCCGGCGAACATTACGAGGATATCTTCATCGTTTCCGGCGCGGTGCTGGCGAGCCGCGGACGTCATGCCATGTTCCTCAGGCACGCAGCCGTCTTGCTTGATAAGGCCGATCTGTCCGGCGTCGCGCGGGCCGTCGAAGCGATCGCGCACCAATGGGCTGCCGTCCGTATCCTTGCCTCTCGCGAGGCGCGCGAGCGCTCGGCGACCGTCAGCCGCAGGCTTGCCTGCAGACTGAGGCAGATCGCAAAAGCTGAAGCGGCCGCGGCGCGCCGGCTCGAAACCCTGATGGGATAAGACCCTTTGACCGTGCGCTGGCGATATCGAATACGGACGGCCGTCGCGGCCGATGATGCCAGCCTGACGGCGCTGCAATCGGACGCGGAAATACCGGGTAGCTCGAGCGTCTATCGCAGGCATTCGTTTTTTGGCCGCGCCGGCCTTTATGAACGCGCGCGCACGCTGGTCGTGGAAATGGACGCAAAACCGGTCGGCGCGGCAACCGGCGCGATAAAACAGCTATGGCTGGCCGGCCGGAAGCAGTTCGTCGGGCACATCTTCAATGTGCGGGTTTCTCCCGCGATGAGACGAATGGGCGCGGCGCGAGACCTTATCGATGCGCTGGAGGCGTGGTTCGTCGCCGAGAACGCGGCGGCTGCGTATAGTTTCGTCGGCGAGACAAATGAAGCGTCGCGCCGCCTTTTTGCGCGCGTGGGATATCAGGACCTGACCCGGGCCGCCTATCTGGTTGCGAGACGGCCCGCGGTGCTGGATCGCCACGATGTAGCGCACGTCGACCTCGCAACGGACGCATCGTGGGCAAACGAGATCGTTCGGCCGGACGATCATCGCGACTTTCTCCCGGCCAATGTGATGGATGCGCTCTACGCGAAGCGTGCTGCCGGCGGATATCTGGGAACGCTCGTTACCGGCGTCGGCGCAACGAAGTCGTGGTTGAGCGCCTGGGACAAGGACGCCGCGATAGGACGCGAGCCCGTTACCCCGGCATATCGCGGTTTGTTTGTGTTCGATGTCCGGTTGACCCGCGACGGCGCCTGGGCGGCGCTGGTGAGCGCCTTGTTCCGAAGCTGGCCGCATATTGCGCGCGTGGTCGCGTTCGTTCTTGCAGAAGACATCGAGCGCTTCGGTTCGGCGCTTGCACCCGAGTGCGATCGTATTGAGGTGGTGATGGTGCACGCATTGAAACCGCTTGCTCCATGCAACCGATCATATCTGGACATTCGGGATTAACCCGCGGACATGGCTGTGCGCGATTGATGAAGTGCCGCGGCGTTCGCTGTGCTATGTTAGGCGACGAGGGCGGAGCGGGGCAGGGGACACCACATCTTCCGTGAAAGGAGCGGGCAGATATGAGCCTTGAGCTGAAACCGATGCATCGAACGCCCCTCGAGTTTGACGAATTGCGCGCCCTGCGTTCGCACGCGGCCTTCGACATCACCGAAGCCGCACGCGACGTGATCGTGATCGCGATGTCGGCGCGGTCGGGTTCGAGCTGGCTCGTCGAGCTGTTGAAGCGCTCGCATGATGCGATTCACCTGCGCGGCGAGGTCACGACGCTGTTGCGGCTTCACGGTCTCTCCTATCCCGCGTCCGGTCGCTCGGAGGTCCTCGATGAAAGCGCGATAGACCGCGTACCGATGACACTTCGAATGGATCTCAGCCTCGAGGCCGGCTGGCCGGCCGAACAGGTGAAAGACCCCGACCGTTTTTGCACCGAAACCCTGTGGCGTTTGAAGTTGCAGTGGCCGCATGTTTCATTTCCGTCCAATACGCCCGCCGTCATTCGCGCCGAATTCGATGCGGCCAACGCCGGAGGCGCAATCGCCGCCGAAAGGTTCACCCATTCCCTGATCTCCCGGCTGAGCCGGACGCTGCCGATCAATCTCAATTATTACGATCTCGGCGTTGAGCCGGCGGAAGGCGGCAGCAATATACCGGCGGACCGCATGCTGGAGAGTCCGCCCTTCATCCTGTTCGCGCCATGGGAGCCGGCCACCCGGTCCGACTTCGCGCGGCGCCCGCTGATCCTGAAAAGCGCCGGCGACGTTTACCGGCTGTCGTTCTATCGAAAGCTTTTCCGAAACGCCCGTTTTCGAATTATTCATTTGCGACGGAACCCGGCGGCATCGATCAATGGATTGATGGATGGCTGGCTCAGCCAGAAATATCAGAGCTTCCGGGTCCCCGGGCTCGCCATAAAGGGTTATTCGGACGGAGCCGAGGAATCGCGGAAACACTGGTGGAAATTCGATCTGGCTCCCGGCTGGGAGGAACTTCGGCAGGCTTCCCTGGTCAACGTCTGCGCATGGCAGTGGGCCGGCGCACAGCGCGAAGTGCTGCGCTGGCTGGACGCGACAAAATGCGATCATGCGACGGTCTACTATGAAGACCTCATCGCCTCCGCGGAGTCGCGGCGAAACACGATTGCCGGGCTTTGCCAATGGATCGGCATCGGCGAAGTCGGTGTTGAAGAATCGCGGGCCGTCAACGCCAGCGTTCCGCCGTCGGCCTACCGGTGGAAGAAGCGCGAGCGCGAGATATTGGCAGCCGTCAATCGCGGAGTTTGCCTGCCGCTGGCGCAGTCGCTCGGATATTCATCCGAACCGGCCGACTGGCCCTGACAAGCCACCACGCCGCGCGTTTTTCGGCACGCAAGCGGCGTGAAAAATAATCGTTGACTCTGGAAAAATTTTCAAACGCGCGGCACGAAGATCGTGGTTTGGCAATGTCAGAAATATTCTGACGTGCTTCAGGCGAGAAAATTTCGCGCGGATGAAACTGCGTTGCGGACCTGTCTTGCTATTGTCATACTGACACGCGCGGTGTCGTTTCTGGAGAAAGAAAAACCCGGCATGAGATGAGCAACGCGGCGGCGTCGAGCGAAGCATCGATCTCCGGCTAGCCGGGACGTAACTTCGCTGAGGCGACGTTCGGCCAATTTGGGCGGGAAGGAATTCGAAATTTGCGATCTAGCCGGACGGCGAGCAAGCCGCCGGCACGGGACGCGACGGCTCGCTGCCGATCGTGCGCCTCCATCTATTGGCTATTGGCAACCAGAACCTTCGGGGAAGGGAGCGCGGAAGTGGTAATGCACAAGCAACCGTCTCGCAATGGAAGGCTGCAACTGGAGACATATCGCGGCTGGCCTGAGCGGGGCAGTTGCGTCGCTCCGGTCGCGAAGGTGAACGCAGCGCGTCTCGCGCCGGTTTCGAACTTTTACGTGTTGCTTGGTCCGGACTATGCGGGAAAGACCTCGGCGATGACGGGGTTGGCACAACGCCTGGACGGCCGCTTCGTTTCGCATGACGATGCGTTCCTGGGCGAGAATGCGTCGTTGATCTCATGCCTGAAGCGTGAATTTCTGCGTCGCCTCGAGGCAAACGAGAACTGCCGTTATTCCCAGACCTTCATGCTCAGTTTGCTGCAGCCGATCGTCGCGTATCTGCGCGAGCAGGTGATGACGGCGGCGCCGGCATCCCGCGTTGTCGTCGACGGTTACTACTACAAGATCCTGTCGAAGTGCCAGTTGCTGGGGCTCGTCGACGACGAACTGTTTGCATCGTGGCGGCGCTTTCCACAGCCGGCGCTGGTGATCTACCTCGATGCCGATCCGGAAACCACATGGCGGCGCGCCGGCGGCAGCCAGCTCAACCCGTTCGAATATTACGGTTCGCTTCCGAGCCGGGAGGGTTTCCAGGAATTCCAGCGCGATCTCGCCGCAGCACTGCTGCGCGAAACCGGAAATGTTCCGGTGCGCAGGATCCGCGCCGATACCGGGCCGCAACGCGCTTTGGACGAGATCGAGATTGTCATCAGGGAATGGAACAAGCCATGAGCGACAGCGGCGCATACCACGGCGCGGCGGAGCAGTGCTGCCGGCGAATATTGAACGAGCGGGACAATCTGCTTGCGGCGCTGTCCGAACCGCGCGAATGGCAGGCCCGCGTGCTGCGGCAGATGGTCGAGGAAAATACCGGTACCGCATTCGGCCGCGAGCATGACTTCGCCCGGATTCGTTCGATCGACGACTATCGCAAGGCGGTTCCGATCCGCGACTATGCGGGTTTCGAGACCTGGATCACCCGCGCCGCGGCCGGAGAGCGCAATGTGCTGACGGCCGAGGATCCCGTGCTCTTCTTCATGAGCAGCGGGACCACGGGCGAAAGCAAGAAGATTCCGGTGACGCGGAGCTTCATGCGCCAGACCTTCTTCCCGTTCTACTTTGCGATGTGGGCGGGGCTGGTCGACCACGTTCCCGAAGCGCTGCTGCGGGACGACGCGACATACAATCTCAAATTCGATCCGCGCAAGCAGTATCGCAGGACATTGTCGGGCCGGCCGCATCTGGGCGTCAGCCAGGTCGACTTCGAAGGCGTGTTCGGCGAGCGTCTGATCGAGCCGGGGACGCGCGCGCCCTGGAAGTCGTTGCCGGTGGAGCTGGCGGATGAGGATCACGTCGGCCGCGCCTACGTCCGCCTGCGCCTTGCCGCGCAACACGATCTGCGCTGCATTGTCGGATTCAATCCGGCACTGGTTGCGGCGCTGCCCTCTCAACTTGCGATGTGGTGGCCGCGCATCGTCAAGGATATACGCGACGGAACGGTCTGCGATCAGCCGGCAATGGCGCCGGATCCCGAGCGCGCTTCGATGCTGGAACGGTTCGCAGCGTATTTCGGCACGCTGCTGCCGTCGCATATCTGGCCGAACATGCGGGCGCTTTGCTGCTGGAACACCGGCATTTCGTCGCTCTATATGCCGCGCGTCGCCGAAAGCTTCGGTCCGAATGTCCGGGTCTGGCCGGCGCCGACCGCGGCGTCGGAAGGACCGGTTGCCGTGACGCTCGATCGGCATGCCACCGCGGGATCGCCGGTGGTCGCGGCGGCGTTGCACGAATTTCTGGATGCCGATGAGGAGCTCCGCGCCGACAGCAAGACCGTGGGGCTTTCCGATCTGGAAATCGGCCGGGAATACCACGTCGTGCTCAGCCATGTCGGCGGATTGTACCGTTACGCCCTCGGCGATGTGGTGCGCGTCGTCGATCGCGCCGGGGAAATACCGCGCCTCGAATATGCCGGCCGCCGCACGCTGTCGGATGCCGTCGGAGAACGGCTGCGCGAGTCGCACATCATCCGCGCCCTGGCGTCGGCGCTGCGGAGCACCGGACTGGAAATCAACAACGTGACGTGCCGGGTCGAACCGGGCGATCGGGAAGGGCCGCGTTACGCCGTCGCGGTCGCGCCGCGCCAGCCATTCCGCGCCAGCGAGACGGGCGCGCTGGTAGCGGCGTTCGACCGGGCGCTTCAGGATCTGGCGCGCGGCTACCGCGATGCGCGCCGCAACGGCCGGCTTGGAAAGCCGGTATTTCATCTCACCGCCGCGGACGCGTTCTTCCGTGAATGGCAGGCCCGGATCGCGAGCGGCACCCGGCCTCCGCAAGCCAAGGATCGCATGTTTGCGAACGATGACGCGCTTTGGCGGCGGCTGACCGGCGAGACCGAAGCGAAAGTCCTGGCCGCCGAGATGACGTGATGGATATGCTGGCGCCGCCGCGTGCCGAGGCGCGGCCCACGCCCGCCGCCCGGCGGGATATGCGGCCGCGCGTGCTGGTCGCGCCCATACCGGTCACGCCGACAAAGCCGCTGACCCCAAGTCATGTGAAATTCGTGCTGTGGGTCGACGTGCTCTACCGCGCGACATCCAAGATAGCCGCCGTCGATTACCTCTACGGCCACACCACCGGCAATGCATGCCAGCAAACGCTCGGGTTTTGGGAATATCTCGACCGCAGCGTCGGCGACACCGATTACTCCGGCTGGTCCGAACAGGCCATCGGCGAACGCTACATGCAGTTTCAGGCAGAGCCGGTAAAGGTGCCGGAAACGGCGTTGCTGCCTTATCTCGACGCATACGAACATGACGCCTGGATGCACCCGGCAAGCGCGCGGTTGCTGCAACTATGGAGCCGGCATTATTCCGCGTTGGGCGCGCGCGATCCGGGGCTGACCCGGCCGCTCCGTCCGCGCATGAGCGTCGAGCAGCTCGTCGACACGCTTCGTTCCCGAAATCTGTGCCTGGATATGCGCGGGATCGCCGACAATGTTTATCTCGACGCCACCGCGCACGGCCTGCCGCTGCGCAAGCTGGTCACGGTGCACGGGCTCGCCAATTACGTCGCCTGCACGCTTCGCGACATCGTGCCGCTGATACCGCATTACGATGAAATCGTGCTGATGTACGACCGCGAGGTGACCGCGGATTACGTGCTGCTGCAACGCGTCATCGGCGAGTTGGGCGGCAACGCCACGAGAATCGCGGTCGATCGCGTCGCCATCGATGGCGTCGTGCGCTCGGCCCGGCACGGCGGATGGGCAGGCCATACCGTGCCGGAAATTGCCGCGGCCTGTTCGGCTGCCGAAAACCCGGAGGCGTTTCGACTGGGGCTGCGCCTGTTCTTCCTTGCGACGATCGGCATCGGCGAAGGGCTGTCTTTCGATCTGCGTCTGCTGCGCCGTTGTATCCTGCGGGCGGAGAGCCTGCTGGCGCATGCCGCCTCCGGCACGGGGGAAGACGAGTGCTGCGAGTTCCTTCGGCGCTTCACCGGCTGCAACGTTCATGTTAATCCTTATCGACTGACCACGTCGTTGCTGGTCCGCGGGACCACCGCTCCGATTGCCGACCTCGTGAAGGCGATTTTCCTATGATGTTCTCGCAGGAACGCTTGTATGCAGAGCTTTCCCGGCGCATCGGGATCGCTCAAACCCGGCAGGGCGCAAGTGGGGCACATCCCGCGTCTCCATCGAACGCCACCGATCTGTCGATCCTGGATGCCGCCGCCAAGGCCGCGCCCGATATCGCGGCGATCGCGGTAATCCGCGATTTCGATCCCGCGGCATTTGCGCGGTCGTCGCTCGCCTTCGCCTTTGTGCTTCCCGAGGAATGGCGCAACAAATGGTTCAGCGCTTACACGCGCACCATCTTTCTTGCCGGCAATCCCGCCAACATCGGGGCGCGGTTTCCGTTTCAACATGTTGCGGACGATGCTTCTCATGCCTGGCTCGGACCCGCGCCTTCTCAGGTCGCAATGACCTTGCGCCGGCTGCTGGTGTTGTTCCGAAGCGAGGGCGTGTTGCGGCTGACCGGCGAATTTACCATTACCGCGCCGCGCGTTACGGAAAGTGAGCCAACCGTGGCCCCGCCCCGCAGGCACATCTACATCGCCACGGCGGGTCTCAGCGCATCGGACTATCTCGTTCATTTGAACCACACGCTGGCGGAATCGGTGCTGCTCGGTCTGATCGTTCCCGGCAGCGTCGTGACGATCCGGCACGTGCCGCGGCTTCACGGCTGCCGGGAGGAACTGACGTGGCTGCGGGTGCAGCGGGACAGCAGCGACGCCACCCGGCTGCGCGCTTACGCGGGAGTAAGCATATGCGGCTGAACTTCGATTTCCGCATCGGCGCGCTTTCCTTTGCAAATTTCGCCATCGGTACCGGCGCTTTCATCATTTCCGGCATCTTGCCGATGGTCGCCGGCAGCCTGAACTGCACGGTGTTCGAAATCGGACAGACTGCGACCGCGTTTTCCATTGCGTTCGCACTGGGCGGTCCGCTGCTTGCATCGCCGACCAGCGGTATCGACCGCCGCAAATTGCTGGTCGGCGGATTGCTGCTGTTCACCTTTGCAGCCGTCCTCGGTGCATTGGCGCCGAATTACATCGTGCTGATGTTGTCCCGCGTGCTTGGCGGAATCGCCGGAAGCCTGGTGACGCCGCATGCCGCGACCGCCGCCTCCCTGCTGGTCGGCGACGATCGCCGCGGCCGCGCCATCGCGCTGGTGCTGCTCGGCTATGCCGCGTCTACCGTGTTTGGCGTGCCGCTCGGCACCATGGTGGGCGACATGCTCGGCTGGCGCGCCGCCTTCGGTGTGGTCGGCCTGCTCGGATTTGCCGCGGCGGCAGCAACCTGGCTGGCGCTTCCGGGCCGGCTGGTGGCGCCCTCGATCGACCGCCGCGGCTGGCGCGATGTCTTCATGCACCGCGAAATCCTGCTGATACTGGGCGTGACGCTGTTTCAGGTATTGGGGCAGGCGACCGTGCTGACCTATCTGGCGGTGTTGCTGCGCGCCGAGATTCAGGCCTCGGGCGCGCAAATCAGCGCCCTGCTGATGGTGTTCGGGGCTGCGGGAATCACGGGAACGTATATAGCGAGCCGGCTGATCGATCGCCTCGGCCCGGCATTCGTCACCAACGGTTCGATCCTTCTGATGGGTACGGCGATGTTCGCGTGGTCCCTCACCGGGGGCGAGATCGTCACGGATGCATGCATCATCGCGATGTGGGGGCTGGGCTCCTTTGCGGTCAACAGTGCGCAGCAATACCGGCTGATCGCGACCGCGCCGGCGCTGGCGACCGCATCGCTTCCGCTCAATTCCTCATCGAGTTTTCTCGGCCAGTCGCTGGGCGCCTTGATCGGCGGCGCGGTGATCGCGGTTTCGAACGTCGCCATGCTGCCGTTGATGGGCGGCGTCGTCATGATCGTCGCGCTGTGTCTGTCGTTCCTCCTGGCGCGGCGTAGCTCCGGCGTCGCAACCCTGCCGATCTAGCAGCGTTCCGCTCACACTCTATATGATGGCAGCTATTCATCGATTTTTTGAACAAAAAGCATCGCGTTTGCAGCTAAGGCTTTGAAAAAACTCGTAAATATAGGCGATCGACCATCGCCTCCGAAGCCCAGGCCGTAATTCCATTTCCGCCGGTCAAGCCTCCTTCAACCCGAACAGCCGGGCCGCATTGCCGCCGAGAATGGCGGCCTTCTGCTTGTCGCTGAGCGTCGTGGTGGCGAAGACGTGGTCGACCGGGTGTTCTTCCCAGGGGATCGGATGGTCGGTGCCGAGCACGACCTGGCTAAAGCCCACCTGCGCCACCAGATGCCGAAGCGCTTCGGGCGTGAACACCAGCGCGTCGAAATAGAGCTGGTTCAGATATTCGGTCGGCTTCTTCTTGAGCGTGATGTTGGAATTGCAGTTCTGCGGCGACACAAAGCAGGCGTGGTCGGAGCGCGGCGCATAGGAGCCGAGATAGCCGCCGCCATGCGCCGCGATGATCTTGAGCCCCGGGAAGCGGTCGAGCGTGCCCTCGAAAATCAGGTGCTGCAGCGCGATCGTGGTGTCGAGCGGGTTGCCGATGGTATTCGACAGCCAGCCATTGCCCTTGAAGCGCTTGCCGAGTTCAGGCGTGCTCTGCGGGTGGACGAACAGCACGGCGCCGAGTTCTTCGGCCTTGGCCCATACCGGGTGAAATTTCGGATCGGAAAAATCCTCGCCCAGCACGCTGCCGCCGATCGCCGCACCGCGCAGGCCCTGCTTCTTGATCGCGGTTTCCAGCTGTTGCACTGCGAGGTCCGGAAACTGCAGCGACAGCGAGGCGAAGGCGCCAAAGCGGTCGGGGTGAGAGGCGCACAGTTCGGCCAGTTTCTCGTTTTGCACCTTGACGATCTGTCCGGCGAGGTCGCGGTCGCGGCCGTACCAGAACGGATTGATCGACAGTATCTCCATGTCGATGGCCATCGCGTCCATCGCCTTCAGCCGCTGTTCGATGACGATGAAGTGCTCCTGCTGGCCCTTGGTCGGCGGCAGCGGCTTGTCCTTGTCGGGACCGAGAAGGTCGAGGGCTTCATGGAACAGGCAATGCGAATGCACGTCGACGGTCTTGACGCGCTTGCCATCGATCTTCACCGGAAGGCGTTGCGCCCTCGGCTGCGCGCGGGCCGCATCCAGCATGCCGCAACTGCAAAAGGCGATGCCGCTCGCGGCGGCGCCCCTGAGAAAGTTTCTGCGCGTGGTCATTTATTCCCTCCCAAAAGGCCGCGTTTCTCGTTGGCCGGTCGATTGCCGCCAGCCTGTTCTTGATTTCTTCGCCCGGCACATTGCCAAGCCGAAGGCGAGAGGGCAATGATTCTCCAACAATTAATGACGACCGGCATCCGGAAACGCCGCCCAAGGAGAACGCCACATGCGCTTGCTTTCCTCGTTTGTTTCGGCGTTGGCGCTCTTCGCCGCCTCCAGCGCGATGGCGCAGACCTATCCGGACCGGCCGATCAAGATGATCGTGCCGCTGGCGGCCGCAAGCGCCGTCGATGTCGCGGCAAGGATCGTGACCCAGAAGATGGCCGACAATATGGGCCAGCAGTTCGTGATCCTGAACCAGCCCGGCGCGTCCGGGCTGATCGGCGCGGAACAGGTCGCACGCGCCGAGCCGGATGGCTACACCATCGGCGGGTTCAACGACAGCATCATGACCATGGTGCCGAACCTGCAGTCCAAAATGCGCTGGGACATTTTGAAGGATTTCGAGCCGGTGTCGCTGGTCGCCACGGTGGAGTGGGGACTGATCGCCAACAACCAGACCGGCTACACATCGGCGGCGGATTCGATCGCCGCGGCCAAGGCCGCACCGGGCAAGATCGACTACGGCTCCGGCGGCCCGGGCAGTCCGCAGCACCTGGCGATGGCGATGTTCGCCTCCGCCGCCGGCATCTCGCTGACCCATGTTCCCTACAAGGGCGCCACGCAGGCCGCGACCAACGTTGCCGCCGGGCAAATTCCGGTCGGCTTCCAGGGCCTCGGCACGGTCGCGGCATTGGTGCGCGGCGGACAGCTGAAGCTGATCGGGGTGACCACGCCGAACCGGCTGCCGCAATTTCCCGAGGTGCCGACCGTCTCGGAATCCGGGCTGCCCGGGTTCTTCTTCAATTCCTGGTTTGCCATTCTGGCGCCCGCCGGCACGCCAAAGGACATCATCGCAAGGCTCAACGCGGAAGTGTTGAAGGCCGTTGGCGATCCGGAGGTCCGCGCCAAACTCGAAAACCTCGGTTTTACGGTGCGCGGCAGTTCAGCCGAAGAATTGGGCACGTTGACCCGCGAACAGCTCGCCAAATACGCGCGCGTGATGAAAGAGATGGGGATCAGCAACGAGTGACTTGTGCCCCGGACGCAGCGCCATAAGCGCGTTTACGCGCGTCTTCGACGCGCTATGGCATAGCACTTGCGGTACGCTGCAGAGCCGGGGCCGTTACGAAACGCGGTGTTCGGTACGGTCCCGGTTCTGCGAAGCAGCGCTGAAGGAGCGCTGCATCGCGCCCGGGACACGATGTGCTCCGTCATTACCCCTCAAAAGCACGGATACCGTCGGCCATCCTGGCCGCGATAAGCGGCGGCGCTCTGCTTGCAGCGGACCGAGGTCGGACCGTCATAATAGGCATAGGTGCCGGGGAGCGGACCCGGCCCGTAATTGTGCAGATAGCTGAACCACTGGTGGTGATAATGATGATGGTGGTGGTGGTGGCGACGATAATACTCGTCCGCCTGCACCGCGATCGGCGCGGCGATCATTGCTGCGAGAATCACAGCCGCGCCGAGGAATTTCAACTGGGTCATACGTGTCGCTCCTGAGGACGTTTAAGAGAACGATTCGTGGAAAAACGGGTTCCGGCCCCGACCGGGGGGTCGATTAATGTCGGGCAGGTTCAAATCAATATATCATCAAACCCCGGGTTCCATGATATCCGTGAGTCATGAACCAGCACGCCAAGGTCGACATCCGGCATTCCACCTGTCCGCATGACTGCCCGTCGGCCTGCGCCCTCGATATCGAGGTGATCGAAGGCAAGACCATCGGGCGGGTGCGCGGTTCGAAGCTGCAGAGTTATACGGCCGGGGTGGTCTGCGCCAAGGTCGCGCGCTATGCCGAGCGCATCCACCATCCCGACCGGCTGATGCATCCGCTGCGCCGCAGCGGGCCAAAAGGCTCCGGCCAGTTCGCGCGCATCTCCTGGGACGAGGCGCTGGACGAGATCGCGGCCCGGTTCGACGCCGCCGAGCGCGACTTCGGTGCGGAATCGGTCTGGCCATACTACTACGCCGGCACCATGGGCCTCGTCATGCGCGACGGCATCAACCGCCTTGCCCATGTGAAGAAATATTCCCGCTACTACTCGACGATCTGCGCCAACGTCGCCCGCGTCGGATTTGCCATCGGCACCGGCAAGGTCGCCGGCGTCGATCCGCGCGAGATGGGCGTTTCCGACCTGGTCGTGATCTGGGGTACCAATCCGGTGAATACCCAGGTCAATGTGATGACGCACGCGATGCGCGCCCGCAGGGAACGCGGCGCGAAGATCGCGGCGGTGGATGTCTACAACAACGACACCATGAAGCAGGCCGACATCAAGATCATTCTGCGGCCCGGCACCGACGGCGCCTTCGCCTGCGGCGTCATGCATGTGCTGTTCCGCGACGGTTATGCGGACCGGGCCTATATGGAGCGTTACACCGATTGCCCGGATGAACTCGAGGCGCATCTCAAAACCCGGACGCCGGAATGGGCCTCGTCGATCTCAGGCGTGCCGGTCGAGGAAATCGAAGCCTTTGCGCGTCTGGTGGGCCAGACCAAGCGCGCGTTCTTCCGCCTCGGCTATGGTTTTACCCGCAGCCGCAACGGGGCGGCGCAGATGCACGCGGCGCTGTGCATTCCGGCCGTGACCGGCGCCTGGCAATACGAAGGCGGCGGCGCGTTCTTCAATAATATGGCGATATGGAAGTTCAATGAATCCATCATCGAGGGCCATGACGCGATCGATCGCACCATTCGGGTGCTCGATCAATCGCAAATCGGACGTATCCTCACCGGCGATGCGGAGGCGCTGCGAGGCGGCGGTCCGGTCAAGGCGATGCTGATCCAGAACACCAATCCGATGACGGTGGCGCCGGAGCAGGATCTGGTTCGCGCCGGTTTTGCCCGCGAGGACCTGTTCATGGCGGTGCATGAGCAGTTCATGACCGAGACCGCGCAAATGGCCGACATCGTGCTGCCGGCGACCATGTTCATGGAGCACGACGATCTCTATTATGGCGGCGGTCACCAGCACATTTCGGTCGGCGCCAAGCTGATCGAGCCGCCCGGCGAATGCCGCTCCAATCATGAGGTATTGCAAGGCCTCGGCCGCCGTCTCGGCGCCAAACATCCCGGGTTCGACATGTCGTCGCGCGAGCTGATCGATGAGACGCTGAAGTTGAGCGGGCACGGCGATATCGAAACGCTGGAGGCCGAGCTGTGGCGCGACATCCAGCCGGATTTCCGCACCGCGCATTACCTTGACGGTTTTGCGCATGCGGACAAGAAGTTTCACTTCAAGGCGGACTGGGCGCATCCTCCATGGGGCATCGCCGGTATGGGTCCCTGGGAGCAGATGCCGGCGCTGCCGGATCACTGGACCATCATCGAGGAGGCCGACGAGGCGCATCCGTTCCGGCTTGCGACCAGCCCGTCCCGCAGCTTCCTCAATACCAGTTTTAATGAGACGCCGTCGTCGATTGCCCGCGAGGGCGCGCCGTCGGTGATGATGCACCCCGCCGACGCGGCGCGGCTCGGCATCGCCGACGGCGACGCCGTCACGCTCGGAAATACGCGTGGGCAAACCACGCTGACGGCAAAACTGTTCGACGGCGTGCGTCCGGGCGTGCTGATCGCGGAATCGGTGCATCCCAACCACGCCCACATCAGCGGCCGCGGCATCAACACGCTCACCGGTGCAGAAGCCGTGGCGCCGGTCGGCGGCGCCGCGTTCCACGACAACAAGGTGTGGGCGAAAAAGGTCGGGATTGGCGCTGCCGCGGATTAATACCACCGCCGTCATTCCGGGATGCGCCACTTGGCGCAGACCCGGAATCCATACACACCGTGGTAGTTATGGATTCCGGGCTCGCGACTTCGTCGCGCCCCGGAATGACGGCGTAAAAATTTAGCTTCCGGGTGAACCTTTGACCAACAGCCCCTTCTACACCGCCGAGCACATCGCCTATCGCGACGTGGTGCGCCGCTTCGTCGAGAAGGAAATCGAGCCTTACGCCCACGAATGGGACGAGGCGGGGAGCTTTCCGCGCGCGCTCTATGAGAAGGCGGCGGAGATCGGGCTGCTGGGCTTGGGCTTTCCGGAGCAATATGGCGGCACCGAAGTCGACAATTTCATGTGGATCGTGGCGGTGCAGGAGCTGGCGCGGGCCGGTGCCGGCGGCGTCAGCGCCAGCCTCAAAAGCAATTCCATCGGCGCGCCGCCGATCGCGCGCGCGGGAACACCTGCGTTCAAGGCGCGGGTGCTGCCGCAAATCCTGTCCGGCAAGAAGATTTCCGCGCTCGCCATCACCGAACCGTCGGGCGGATCGGATGTCGCCAACCTGCGCACCGCGGCGCGGCGCGATGGGGATTGTTATGTGGTCAACGGCGAAAAGACCTTCATCACCTCCGGTATGCGCGCCGACTACATCACCACCGCGGTGCGCACCGGCGGGCCGGGACGCGGCGGCGTCAGCCTGCTGGTGATCGAGGGCGATACGCCGGGGCTATCGCGCACCCCGCTGAAGAAGATGGGCTGGTGGGCATCCGACACCGCGACGCTGCATTTCGATGACTGCCGCGTGCCGGCGGGCAATCTGCTCGGCGAGGAGGGCGAAGGTTTTCGGCTGATCACGCATAATTTCAACGGCGAGCGCCTGACCATGGCGGCCGGCTGCATTGCCGCGGCACGAGTCTGCCTCGATGATGCGATCGAATATGCCAAGCAGCGCCACACCTTCGGAAAACCGTTGGCGCAGCACCAGGTCATCCGGCACAAGCTGGTCGACATGGCGCAGCGGGTTGCGGCGTCGCAGGCGATGCTGGAAATGCTGGCATGGCGGCTCGATCAGGGCGAAAGTCCGGTCGCGGAAATCTGCATGCTGAAGAACCAGGCGACGCAGACCATGGCGTTCTGCGCCTCCGAAGCGGTGCAGATCTTCGGCGGCGCCGGTTTTATGCGCGGCATCAAGGTCGAGCGGATCTACCGCGAGGTGAAAGTGAACGCGATCGGCGGCGGCAGCGAGGAGATCATGAAAGACCTCGCCTCCAGGCAGATGGGATTGTGACGTTCATTCCGGGGCGCCGCGAAGCGGCGAGCCCGGAATCCATAACCACGAATGGGGGTTATGGATTCCGGGCCTGCGCCAAGTGGTGCATCCCGGAATGACGTAAGATGATGAATGGGGGACGGAAACATGATCACGCTCTATCACTGCAACGCCGCGCGCTCGTTTCGTCCGTTATGGATGCTGGAAGAACTCGGCCTTGCCTACGATCTCAAGATGCTGCCGTTTCCGCCGCGGGTGTTCGCCAAGGACTATCTCGCCATCAACCCGCTCGGCACCATTCCTTATCTGATCGATGGCGATACAAGGATGTCGGAATCCTCCGGCATCTGTCATTACCTCGGCACGCGCTATGGGCCGACGCCGCTGGTCGTCGGCGCCGAGGAGCCCGCTTATGGCGCGTTCCTGAACTGGATGTATTTCAGCGACGCCACCCTGACCTTCCCGCAAACGCTGGTGCTGCGCTACACCCAGCTCGAACCCGAGGAGCGCCGCAGCCCGCAGGTCGCGACCGATTATGCAAAATGGTTCCTGGGCCGGCTGCGGGCGGTTGAAGCGGCGGCCGCAAAGGCCGACACGCTGTGCGCCGATCGCTTCACCGCCGCAGACATTGCGGTGGGCTATGCCCTGCGCCTTGCCGAGAATATCGGCCTCGCAAAGGATTTCGGCCCCAACGTCGCGGCCTACTGGCAGCGCCTGCAGGCGCGCGACGGGTATCGCAGAGCGGTAGAGGCGGAAACGATTGCTGGTGAGCAGCAGAAGGTGCCGAAGCGGGTGTGAGATCGCGTGCCCCGGAACGCGGTGCAGCACGCCGCTCCCAAGCGCGTTCACGCGCATCTTCGCCGCGCTATGGGCGTGGTGCACCGCTGAACCGGGGCCGTCAAAAACACCGCGCTTTGGGCGGTCCCGGTTCTGCGACGCAGCGTGAAGAACGCTGCATCGCGCCCGGACACGCGTCGCCGGTGACATCGCCCTCCATTTCTGTATTCTGCTCATCGCTCCAGGAGAGAGCGAACCCGGAGACGCCGCATCCATGGGCGACAAGGCCGTCATCACCTGCGCGCTGAACGGCGTGCTGACCGATCCCAGGCAGCATCATGTGCCGGTGACGCCGGAGCAGATGGCGCGCGAGGCGAGGGCGGCCTTCGACGCCGGCGCCAGTGTCATGCATATCCATCTGCGCCAGCAGGCGCCGGACAAGGGCCACCTGCCATCGTGGGAAGTCAGCGTCTCCCGCGAGATCCAGCAGGCAATCCGCGAGGCCTGTCCCGGCGTCATCATCAATCACACCACCGGCACCTCGGGACCGAATTATCGGGGCGCGCTGGATTGCGTGCGCGAGACCAGGCCGGAGATGGCGGCCTGCAACGCCGGCTCGCTGAATTATCTGAAAGTGAAGGCCGACAACAGCTGGGCGTGGCCGCCGATGATGTTCGATAATTCGGTGGAGAAGGTGCAGGACTATCTCAACGTCATGCGGGAAGCGAACACGATCCCCGAATTCGAATGTTTCGACGTCGGCATCGTGCGCTGCGTCGGCATGTACCGGCAGACCGGGATGTATTCCGGGCCGCTGGAGTACAATTTCGTGATGGGCGTCGCCTCGGGCATGCCGGCCGATCCGGACCTGCTGCCGATCCTGCTCAAGCTGAAACTGCCGGACGCGAACTGGCAGGTCACCGCGATCGGCCGCGCCGAGATCTGGGCGCTGCACCAGCGCTGCGCCGAGCTGGGTGGCCACCTGCGCACCGGGCTGGAGGATACGTTTTATCTCGGTGACGGCAGCAAGGTGACGTCGAACGGTCAACTGATCGAGAGTTTGGCGGCGTGCGCGCGCCGCGCCGGCCGCGAGGTGGCGAGCCCGGTCGAAGCGCGGCAGATATTTGGGATTTTGCAATGAACCGTCATTCCGGGGCGCGCGAAGCGCGAGCCCGGAATCCATACCCTCGATCGGTGGTCATGGATTCCGGGCCTGCGCCAAGAGGCGCATCCCGGAATGACGAGGGGTATTTATGGCTGTAATCGACTCCACCATCTCGCCCTCCAGCGACGCCTTCAAAGCCAACCGCGACGGCATGCTGGCGCTGATCGCGCGGATGCGCGCGCTGGAGGAGCGCACCCGGGCTGCGTCGGCCGCCGCCAAGGATCGCTTCCACAAGCGCGGGCAGTTGCTGCCGCGCGAGCGCGTCGCGCTGGTGCTCGATCCCGGCTCGCCTTTCATCGAACTCTCGACATTGGCGGGCTACATGTTCGACGTTCCCGACGCCGACAAAAGCGTGCCGGGCGGTGGCGTGATCGCCGGCATCGGGTTCGTCTCCGGCGTCCGCTGCATGGTCAGCGCCAACGACAGCGGTATCGACGCCGGCGCGCTGCAGCCTTACGGCCTCGACAAGACGCTGCGGGTGCAGGAACTGGCGCTGGAGAACAAGCTGCCTTACGTGCAACTGGTCGAAAGCGCCGGCGCCAACCTGTTGCGCTACCGCGTCGAAGACTTCGTCCGCGGCGGCAACATTTTTCGCAATCTGGCGCGGCTGTCGGCGGCGGGCCTGCCGGTGGTGACGGTGACGCACGGATCGTCGACGGCGGGCGGTGCCTACCAGACCGGATTGTCCGACTACATTGTGATGGTGCGCGGACGCACCCGTGCGTTTCTCGCCGGCCCGCCGCTGCTGAAAGCAGCGACCGGAGAGATCGCGACGGAAGAAGAACTCGGCGGCGCCGAGATGCATACGTCCATTTCCGGGCTCGGCGATTATCTCGCCGAAGACGATCGCGATGCGCTGCGGATTGCGCGCGATATCATGGCCAAGCTGGAATGGGACCGGCCGGCCGCCGTCGAACAGCCACCATCGTACAAACCGCCGCGCCACGCTCCGGAAGAATTGTTGGGCATCGTGCCGATGGACTACCGGCGCCCGGTCGACATGCGGCAGGTGATTGCGCGCATCGTCGACGATTCGGATTTCCTCGAACTCTCCCCCGGTTACGGCCCGGCCACCGTGTGCGGCCACGCACGCGTTGAGGGCCATGCGCTCGGCATCATCACCAACAACGGCCCGCTCGACGTCGCCGGCGCCAACAAGGCGACGCATTTCATCCAGGCCTGCTGCCAGTCGCGCGCGCCGCTGCTTTATCTCAACAACACCACCGGCTACATGGTCGGCCGCGACTACGAAGAAGCCGGCATGATCAAGCACGGCTCCAAGATGATCCAGGCGGTGACCTCGGCTACCGTGCCGCAGATCACCATCTATTGCGGCGCCTCGTTCGGCGCCGGAAATTACGGCATGTGCGGACGCGGTTTTCATCCGCGCTTCTGTTTCTCGTGGCCCAACGCCAAGACCGCGGTGATGGGCGGCGAGCAGGCCGCCGAGACCATGGCGATCGTCACCGAGGCCGCGGCGATCCGGCGCGGCAAGCCGGTCGAGAAGGAAAAGCTCGATGCGATGAAGGCCGAGATCATCGGGGTGTTCGACGTCCAGATGGACGTGTTCTCCACCAGCGCCCGGCTGCTCGACGACGGCGTGATCGATCCACGCGACACCCGCGCGGTGTTGTCGGAAGTGCTGGCGATCTGCCGCGAAGCCGACGCGCGCAATCCGCAAGCCATGCAGTTCTCGGTCGCGCGGCCATGAGCGGTGAGGTGAAGCGCACGCCGTTCAATAAAATCCTGATCGCCAATCGCGGCGAGATCGCGACGCGGATCATGCGCAGCGCGCGCCGGCTCGGTTACGGTGTCGTCGCGGTGTATTCGGACGCAGATCGGGATGCGATGCACGTGCGTAAGGCCGACGAGGCGGTACGCATCGGCGAGGCGTTGCCGTCGCAATCCTATCTCAGCATCAAGGCGATCATCGACGCGGCGAAATCCGCCGGCGCCGATGCCGTGCATCCGGGATATGGCTTTCTTGCTGAAAACGAGAATTTCGCTCAGGCCTGCCGCGATGCGGGGCTGGTGTTCATCGGCCCATCGCCGGACGCGATCAAGGCGATGGGCAACAAGGCCGGCGCCAAAACGATCATGCAGGCCGCCGGCGTGCCCTGCGTGGCCGGCTATCTCGGCGTCGACCAGAGCGATGCCGTCATGCTGGCAGAGGCGCAAAAGATCGGCTTTCCCGTGATGATCAAGGCGGTGGCCGGCGGCGGCGGGCGCGGCATGCGGCTCGCGCCGGATGCAGCGGCGTTTCCCGATCTGTTGCGCAGCGCTCGCTCGGAGGCGCAGGGCGCGTTCGGCGATCCGGCTGTGATCCTCGAGCGCGCCATCGTCAACCCGCGCCACATCGAAATCCAGGTGTTCGGCGACCGCCACGGCAACGCCATCCACCTCGGCGAGCGCGATTGCTCGGCGCAGCGGCGGCACCAGAAACTGATCGAGGAGGCGCCGTCGCCGGCTGTGTCGCCGGAGTTGCGGGCGCGGATGGGCGCCATCGCGGTGAAGGCGATCCAGTCGATTGGCTACGAGGGCGCCGGTACACTGGAATTTTTGCTCGATGGCGACGGAAATTTCTATTTCATGGAAATGAATACGCGGCTGCAGGTCGAGCATCCCGTCACCGAAGCCGTCACCGGGCTCGATCTCGTCGAGTTGCAATTGCGCGTCGCCAGCGGCGAGCCGCTGGGACTGCGGCAGGAGGATGTAAAATTCTCCGGCCACGCCATTGAGGTGCGTTTGTGCTCAGAGGACGCCGCGCACGACTTCATGCCGCAATCGGGCCGGATGGCGCTGTGGCAGATGCCCGGCGAAGTGCGGGTCGAACACGCGCTGGAGTCCGGTTCCGAAATTCCGCCGTTTTATGATTCCATGATCGCAAAGATCATTGCGCACGGCACGGATCGCGACGTGGCGCGACGCAAGCTGATTCACGGGCTTGAGCAAGCGGTCGCATTCGGCGTCACCACCAACCAGGCGTTCCTCGCGGCATGTTTGCGGGACCCGGTGTTCGCAGCGGGCGAGGCGACCACCGCTTTCATCGGGGAGAATAGCGACGACCTGCTGACGCCGCACATCGACGAGGCGCCGGATGCGGCGCTGGCGGCGTTGCTGCTTGTCGTGACCGACCGCCATGCGCCGCCGTGGCGCAGGGGGCGCACGCTGGCCGCGACGTTTCCCGTTCCCGCGCGGATCGAGCTCGATGGCAAAATCCATGAACTGGAGATCGTGCGCGAGCGCGATGGCGGCTACGCCGCACGTGCCGGCGGCAATGAGGTCCGGTTCGAGATCGACGAACTCGGCCGCGACAGCATTCGCTTCCGCGTTAACGGCCTGACCGAATCGGCACGTTTCTTCCGCGATGGCGACCGGCTTTATGCCCTGCACCAGGGCGTCACCCTTTCCATTCGCGACCTGACGCTAACGGCGCCGGCCAGTGTTGCAGCCGGCGGCAGCGACGGCAAGGTGCGCGCAATGATGAACGGCCGCGTCGTCGCGGTTCTGGTCAGACAAGGTGAGCGCGTCGAGGCCGGACAGCCGGTGATGACGCTGGAAGCGATGAAGATGGAGCATGTGCATACCGCACCGGTTTCCGGCATCATTGCCGCGATCGATGTCAGGGAAGGCGAGCAGGTGACGACCGGGAAAATCGTCGCCGAGATCGAAGCCAATTCACAAGAGCGAGCAGGGCAATGACCGACAACAACAGCGTGGTGCTTGAAAAACGCGGGCAGGCGTACTGGATCACCATCAACCGGCCGGAGAAGCGCAACGCCATCAACGGCGACGTCGTCGCGGGCATCGCAAAGGGCTATCGCGACGCCCATGACGATCCGGACGTGCGGGTGATTGTGCTCACCGGCGCCGGCGACAAGGCGTTCTGCGCCGGCGCGGATCTCGTCAATACCGGTGCTGCCTTTGCGTTCGATTTCGCCAGGCCCAATGTCGACTACGCCGACCTGCTGCGGCTGTCGCAGAACGCGACCAAGCCGGCGATCGCCCGGGTCAATGGCGTCTGCATGGCCGGCGGCATGGGGCTGTTGTGCATGACCGACATGGCGGTGGCGGCGGAAAGCGCGATCTTCGGCCTGCCTGAGGTCAAGGTCGGGGTGTTTCCGATGCAGGTGATGAGCCTGTTGCAGGACATCGCGCCGCGGCGGCTGATCAACGAGTGGGCGCTGACCGGCGAGCCGTTCGATGCGCGTATCGCGCAGGCCGCGGGACTTTTGAATCACGTGGTGCCGTCAATCGAGCTCGACGCAAAAATCGATTGGCTGATCGGCCGCGTCGCCGATAAGTCGCCGACTGCGATCCGCCGTGGCAAATACGCCATGCGCGCCATCGCCTCGATGTCGTTCGACCAGAGCATCGCCTACACCGAAAGCCAGATCGCCCTGACCGCGATGACCGAGGACGCCAAGGAAGGCCTTGCGGCGTTCGGCGAAAAGCGCAAGCCGGCGTGGAAGGGGAAGTAAGGTCAGCGTGCCCCGGGCGCGATGCGGCGCGAAGCGCTGCTTCGCAGAACCGGGGCCGTACCGAAGACGGTGTTTGGTACGGTCCCGGCTCTGCGGTGCACCGCCAAGCGGCGCTGCACCGCGTCCGGGACAAGTGATCTCACCCCGCATTCGCTTTCAGCCCCGCCGCCTCGATGCCGGCGAGCGCGCAGATCTCGTCGTTGTCCGAGGTGTCGCCGCTGACGCCGACGGCGCCGAGCAGTGCGCCGCTGGCGTCCTGAATCAGCACCCCGCCCGGCACCGGCACCATCCGGCCCTGCGCCAGCGTATTCACGGCATTGATGAAATAGGCCTGCTCCTGCGCGCGCTGGAACAATGCCCGCGATCCCATGCCCATGGCGAGCGCGCCCCAGGCCTTGCCGTGGGCGATCTCGCTGCGCAACAGGCTGGTGCCGTCCTGCGCTGCGCTGGCTTTGACGCAGCCGCGGGCGTCGAGGACGGTCACGACCAGCGGCTTCAGCTTTTTCTCGACGCCTTTGGCGAGGGCGACATCGAGAATTTTGCGCGCGACGTCGAGCGTGAGATCAGCCATGTGTTTTCCTTTCAATTAACTCCGTCATTCCGGGACGCCGCTTCGCGCGCCCCGGAATGACGGCCGGGGTTGGATTGCACGCCATCGAGGCTCATCGCCAACACGCGGGCGACATGCAGCGCTGCACGCTCCGTGCCATCCGATATCTGATGCCGGCACGAGGTGCCGTCGGCGACAATAAGCGTGTCCGCATCGGCACGCCGGATCGCCGGCAGCAGCGAGGCTTCCGCCATCTGCATCGAAACCTCAAAAGTATCGGCGCCATAGCCGAACGCGCCGGCCATGCCGCAGCAACTGGATTCGATGGTCTCGACATTCAAATCGGGAATCAGCCGCAACACCTGTTCGACCGGCTTGAACGCGCCGAAGGATTTCTGGTGGCAGTGGCCGTGCAGCAGCGCCGTGTCGGCAATAGGGCGAAGAGGAAGCTGCAGTCTTCCGGCCTCGGCCTCGCGGACCAGAAATTCCTCGAACAGCAATGCGTGCGCGCTGACGCTCTTCGCGGCACCGTCCTTGCGCAGCGACAGCAGTTCGTCGCGCAGCGTCAACAGGCAGCTCGGCTCGATGCCGACGATCGGCACGCCGCGCGCGGCGAACGGCGCATAGGCCGCCACCAGCCGGTCGAGTTCGGCGCGGGCGTTGTCCACCAGTCCGGCCGAGAGAAACGTCCGCCCGCAGCACAGCGCTCGGCCTCGGTCCAACGGCTCGGGCAGATGCACGCGATAGCCGCCTTCGACCAGCACCCGCAGCGCGGCGTCTAGGTTTTCGCGTTCATAGGCGCGATTGAAAGTGTCTGCGAACAGCACCACCTCGCGGCCGCTGGCCGGACCGACCGCGTCGCCCGTGGGCGCAAACACATCGCGCCGCCACTCCGGCAGTTTTCGTTGCGCGCTGATGCCGGCAAATCGTTCGAACAGGTTGCGCAGCAACGGGCTGCTGTTGCGCAGATTGGCCAGCGGCGCAAGGCGCGCCGCCAGCGCGGCGTAATGCGGCAGATAGCCGACCAGCCGGTCGCGCAGCGGCAGCCCATGTTTTGCCACCCGCGCGGCCAGCACCTCGATCTTCATCTTGGCCATGTCGACGCCGGTGGGGCATTCATGGCGGCAGGCCTTGCAGGACACGCAGAGCTTTAGCGTCTCCATCATCTCGTCCGACGCCAGCGCATCGGGCCCAAGCTGCCCGGAGATCGCCAGCCGCAACGTGTTGGCGCGCCCGCGCGTGACGTCCTTTTCGTCGCGGGTGGCGCGATAGGACGGGCACATCACGCCACCTTCGAGTTTTCGGCAGGCGCCGTTGTTGTTGCACATCTCGACCGCGCCCTGGAAACCGCCGCCGGCACCGGGATAGGCCGACCAGTCGAGCTTCGTCTTCAATTCACGAACGCTATAATCCGGCGGGTAGCGAAACAGCGAACGGTCGTCCATCCGCGGCGGATCGACGATCTTGCCGGGGTTGAGCACATTGTCCGGATCGAAGCGGCGCTTGACCTCCCTGAAATCGGCGATGATGCGCTCCCCGAACATCGCTTCGTGAAATTCCGAACGCACCAGGCCGTCGCCGTGCTCGCCGGAATGCGAGCCCTTGTACTCGCGCACCATCGCAAAGGTTTCCTCGGCGATGGCGCGCATCGCCTTGACGTCCTTCTCCAGTTTCAGATTGAGCACCGGGCGCACGTGCAGGCAGCCTTCCGAGGCATGCGCATACATGGTGCCGCGGGTGCCGTGCTTGGCAAAGATGTCGTTGAGCCGCGCCGTGTAATCGGCCAGATGCGGCAGCGGCACCGCGCAGTCCTCGACAAAGGAGACCGGCTTGCCCTCCTGCTTCATTGACATCATCACATTGAGGCCGGCGGCGCGGAATTCGGCGATGCCGGTCTGCAATGCCGGCTCTGTGATCTCGACTACGCCGCCCCATTTGCGTTTGGGCTGGTCCCAGCCGAAGCCGAGATCGGCCATCAAGTCGCCGAGCTGCTTCAATCGCCTTAGATTCTCGGCCTGATCCTCCTCCGCGAATTCGACGATCAGCACCGCGTCGGGATCGCCGCGCACCGCGACGCCGATGATGGGTTGGAACATCGCGATCTCGCGGCCGAGCGACAGCATGGTGCGATCGACCAGCTCCACTGCAATCGGGCGCAGTTTCACCAGATGCTGCGCGGCATCCATCGCCTCGTAAAAACTGCCAAAATGGCAGATGCCGAGCACCTTGTTGCGGATCGCCGGCCACAGCTTCAGTTCGACCTGCGTGGTGAAGGCCAGCGTGCCTTCCGAGCCCACCAGCAGATGCGCCATGTTGTTGGGCGCGTTGCGCGGCACCAGCGCATCGAGATTGTAGCCGCCGACCCGGCGCTGCACCTTTGGAAATTTGTCGGCGATCTCGGCGGCCTCGCGCTCGCCGAGATCGAGCATATCCCGAAACAGATTGATTCCGCCGTCGCTGGAATTCTGCCGCACCAGATCGCGCGGCACTTCGCCAAAACGCAGCAGGTTGCCGTCAGCCAGCGCTGCTTGCATCGACAGCGTGTTGTCGCGCATGGTGCCGTAGCGCAGCGAACGCCCGCCGCAGGAATTGTTGCCGGCCATGCCGCCGATGGTGGCGCGCGAGGCGGTGGAGACATCGACCGGAAACCACAGCCCATGCTTTTTGAGTTGCCGGTTGAGGTCGTCGAGCACGATGCCGGGTTCGACCACGCAAGCGCGGTTGGCGACATCCAGCGACAGCATGCGATTGAGATGTTTCGAGAAATCGATGACGATGCCGTCATTGACGGTCTGGCCGGATTGCGAGGTTCCGCCGCCGCGCGGGGTGACGATTCGCCCTGCCTCCCGCGCAATCGCCAGCGTCCGCAGCGCCTCGTCCATGGTGCGGGGAACCACGACGCCGGCCGGCATGATCTGGTAGAACGACGCATCGGTGGCGTAGCGGCCGCGATTGAAGACGTCAAAAAATACGTCGCCGGTGGTTTCCCGCCTCAGACGCGCCGCCAGCGTGCCGTTTTCAGCCGAATTTCCGGTTTTTTCGGCCCGCGTCGCCGCCATCGGTTCGATCTCGTGTGATGTCTTCAATGTCTTGCATCCGGGTTTCGGCTTTGCAAGCATACCCCGCTTCTCCAGGGATTGACGGCGCCCGCGCCTTGCGGGACAAGCCCGCCAAATAGTGATATTCGGACGCTTGAAACCACACTTCACCGGGAAGGACGCCCAATGAGCCTGCACACAGGACGGCATTTTCTTCAGATTCCAGGACCGACCAATGTGCCCGACCGGGTGCTGCGGGCCATGGACATGCCAACCATGGACCATCGCGGCCCGGAATTCGGTGCGCTCGGCCTCGACGTATTGGCGGCTATCCAGCGCGTGTTCCGGACCAGGCAGCCGGTCATCATCTATCCCTCATCCGGCACCGGCGCCTGGGAAGCCGCGATGGTGAATACGCTGTCGCCGGGTGACAAGGTGTTGATGGCCGAAACCGGCCAGTTCGC
Source organism: uncultured Alphaproteobacteria bacterium (assembly GCA_963784755.1). Taxonomy (GTDB): domain Bacteria; phylum Pseudomonadota; class Alphaproteobacteria; order Rhizobiales; family Xanthobacteraceae; genus Bradyrhizobium. The sequence continues at coordinate 165,651 of CAWASS010000002.1, forward strand.
GGTGCTATGGCGCGGTATCGCCGAGAAATTCAAAATTGATGTCGACTTCCTGCCCGGCGACTGGCGGCGCGGGGCCGATCTGGAGCTGATCGAGGCGAAGCTTGCGGCGGATCGCTCGCACCAGATCAAGGCCGTATGTGTGGTGCACAACGAGACCTCGACCGGATGCGTCACCCATCCGCTCGAAGTCCGCAAGATCCTGGACCGCGTAAAGCATCCGGCGCTGCTGCTGGTCGACACCATTTCCGGCCTTGGATCGCTCGAATACGAGCACGACGCCTGGGGTATCGACGTCACCGTCGCAGGATCGCAAAAAGGGCTGATGCTGCCGCCGGGCCTTGGCTTCAACGCGATCTCGGAAAAGGCGCTTGCGGTTGCCAAGGCCAATCCGTCGATGCGGTCGTATTGGGACTGGCAGGACGTCATCGCGATCAACAAGATCGGCACCTGGCCCTATACGCCGGCGACCAATCTCTTGTTCGGGCTGAAAGAAGCTGTCGCAATGCTTGAGGAAGAAGGCCTGAAAAACGTCTGGGCCCGGCACAAGCGCCACGGCGCTGCGACCCGCGCGGCGGTCAAAGCGTGGGGACTGGAAACGCAGTGCGCCGATCCGCATGCCCATTCGCCGGCGCTGACCGGCGTGGTGGTGCCGGATGGGCATGACGCCGATCATTTCCGCAAAGTGGTGCTGGAAAACTTCGACATGTCGCTCGGCACCGGCCTCAACAAGATCAAGGGCAAGGTGTTCCGGATCGGCCATTTGGGCCATTTCAACGACCTGATGCTGATGGGCACATTGGCCGGCGTCGAGATGGGCCTCGATCTCGCAAAGGTGCCGCATCGCGCCGGCGGGGTGATGGCGGCGATGGAAGTGCTCAAGGGCCGCGACGTGGTGCCGATGCCGAAGGCGGCGGTGGCATGAACGCTCCAGTGACCGCCAATGAAGACCTGCTCTACAGCGTCACCGACGGCATCGCGCGGATCACCTTCAACCGGCCGCAGGCGCGCAATGCGCTGACCTTTGCGATGTACGAGCAGATGGCGGCGATCTGCGAGAGCGTCAACGCCGACCGCTCGATCAAGGCGATGATCCTGACCGGTACCGGCGAGAAGGCGTTTGCGTCGGGCACCGACATTTCGCAATTCCGCGCCTTCAAGACCGCGCAGGATGCGCTGGACTACGAGGGACGGATCGACCGCGTGCTCGGCGCGCTGGAGCAGTGCCGGGTGCCGACGATCGCGGCGATCGCCGGCGCCTGCACCGGCGGCGGCGCCGGCATCGCGGCCTGCTGCGACATCCGCATCGGCACCGAGGCGACGCGGATCGGCTTCCCGATCGCGCGCACGCTCGGCAACTGCCTGTCGATGTCCAATATCTCGAGGCTGGTGTCGCTGATCGGACCGGCGCGAACCAAGGATCTGATCTTCAAGGCGCGGCTGGTCGAGGCGCCGGAGGCGCTGGCGCTCGGGCTGCTCAACGAGATCGTGCCGGACGTCGAGGCGCTACAGCGCCGCGCCGATGAAACCGCAAAGCTGGTCGCCGGCCATGCCCCGATCACGCTCGAAGTCACCAAGGAGGCGGTGCGCCGCATCCGCCGCACGCTGTCCCGCGAAGAGGGCGAGGACCTGATCGTGCGCGCCTACATGAGCGAGGATTTCCGCGAGGGCATGGATGCCTTCCTCAACAAGCGCACGCCGAATTTCAAGGGCAAGTAGCTCCGGGCGGCGCCCAAGTGCAGGATAGATGTGACCCAAAACTATCGCGCTGACATCGACGGCCTGCGCGCCGTGGCGGTGGTTTTGGTAGTGGCATTTCATGCATTTCCTGGTCTCGTGCAAGGCGGCTTCGTCGGCGTCGACGTTTTCTTTGTCATCAGCGGCTACCTGATTTCGGGAAACATTCTGTCCGGCTTGCGATCGGGCCATTTCACGCTGAGTGATTTCTACATCCGACGCGCGCGCAGAATCCTTCCCGCGCTCGCCGTCACGCTGATCGGAACTCTCGTCATCGGCTGGCTGGTTCTTCTACCCAAGCCGTATGAATCGCTCGGGCTGCACACGCTCTCCGGCGCGCTGTTCTACCCAAACCTCGCGTTCTGGAAAGAGGTCGGCGCTGCTGCATCTTTGGTCGCTGGGCGTGGAAGAGCAGTTTTATCTGGTCTGGCCGGTGTTGCTGATGATCCTGAGCAAGCGGCCGAAGCGGCTTGTCGCGATACTGTGCGCCATCGCGGCGGCGTCGCTCCTCTATAGCTGCTACGCTACGCTGTATTCGCCGGCGGCGGCGTTCTACTCGCCGTTATCGCGGCTATGGGAACTCGGCATTGGCGGCATTCTCGCAGCACTTGCACATCGTCCGCGCAACAGTGATTTTCTATCGTCCGCCGGGATCGCGCTGATTGTTGCAAGCGCGCTGCTGCTGGACCGGACGAGTCCATTTCCGGGAGCGCTTGCCGTCATTCCGGTCGCGGGCTCCGCGCTCGTCATCATCTCGGGCTCGACCATCCTGGCGCACACATGGCCGGAACTTTTGGGCAAGATCAGCTATCCGCTTTACCTCTGGCACTGGCCGCTGCTGTCGTTTGCGGCGACGAACGGCCTAACGACGGCTCCGCAACGTGGTCTCATCATCGCGGCCAGCCTGGTGCTCGCTTGGCTGACCTATCATTTCATCGAGAAGCCGATCCGTTTTGGACGGCTGAAGCAATCGGGAGTGGGGTTCTCGGTCGCCGCCGTGATCGGGCTCGCCGCCTGTTCCGCTTTGATCGTTTTCGATGCCGGCGTTCCGCAGCGCTTTTCGCGCGAGATCAGGCCCGTGCTCGCGGCGATGAGCTATCCTCCGGGGGCCGACGCCCGCCTCGAGTGCTGGCTGATCGTAACCGCGCCGTTTGCGTCGTATGGCGCCGACTGCGGTACCGGAGAGACCTTGATATGGGGCGATTCTCATGCCGGACGGCTCGCTACCGGTTTCAAGCAATCCGGGGTCGCGGTCGCTCAACTCATGAGAGATGGCTGTATGCCATCCCTCAGCGCCGCACGCGATGTCTGCGATGTGAGCAATGCCTCAATTGTCGAGGAAATCGCGCGGCTAAAGCCCAAACGGGTGATCCTGTTCGCAGCGTGGCTGAATTACGATCTGCGCGACGCCGAATCGGTTCGAAGAGCCGTCAGACAACTCAGGCAGAGCGTCGATGACGTCGTTGTGCTCGGCCCCGCTCCGGTCTGGGCGCCGGTTCTGCCGGTCGCGGTTTTCAATTTCTGGGTTGCAAACAAGCGCCTTCCGGATCGATTGCAGCCGGCGCCGAAACATTACCGGGAGCTGGATGCGATTCTTTCCGGCATCGCCGCGGCGGAGCATGCGCGATTTGTTTCCGTGTTCGCCGCGCTATGCAACGACGACGGATGTTTGACGCACACGCCTTCGTCGCAGTCGGATTTGTTGTCCTGGGACTACGGTCATCTGACGACATCGGGAGCGAATTTTGTTTTGGAATCCTTGAAATTGAACTGATGCAGCATGACGCACCGACTATCTGCTCCATCATGCGAAAGCCTTAGTTCTAGCCGCTTGAACTCCCTTCCGATAACCCGCACAATGGCGGCAACAAATCGCCCCGCGCGACGCGGCCGGCACGAGAACACAGGGACGAAACACATGCGAAATCTGCTGAAAACAACGGTCGCGCTTGCCGCCGTGTTGGGCGGCGCGCCGGCCTTTGCCGCTTGGGAGCCGACAAAACCGGTCGAGATCGTGGTCGCGGCGGGCGCCGGCGGCGCCTCCGACCAGATGGCGCGGATGATGCAGGCTGCGATCCAGAAGAACAATTTGATGAAGCAGCCGATGGTGGTGTCGCTCAAGGGCGGAGCGTCCGGCGCCGAAGCGCTGATGTACATGAAATCAAGCGACGGCGATCCCAACAAGGTGCTGATCGCCTATTCGCTGATCTACATGCTGCCGCTATCGGCGAAAATTCCGTTCAACTGGCGCGAACTCACCCCGGTCTCGGTGGTGGCGCTGGACCAGTTCGTGCTGTGGGACAATGCGGCGGGGCCGAAGACGGTGAAGGAATTCATCGCCGCCGCCAAGGCCGCAAGTTCCCCGTTCAAGATGGGCGGCACCGGTTCCAAGCGCGAGGACCACGTGCTCACCGTGTTCATGGAGCAGAAGACCGGCGCGAAATTCTCCTATCTGCCCTACAAGTCGGGCGGCGAGGCCGCGACCCAGCTGGTCGGCAATCACACCGAATCCAACGTCAACAATCCATCGGAAAATCTTGAGGTCTGGCGCGCCGGGCAAGTGCGCGCGCTCTGCGTGTTCGACAAGGAGCGCATCTCCTACAAGACCAAGGTGACGGACACGCAGTCCTGGAACGACATTCCGACCTGCAAGGAAGAAGGCCTCGACGTGCAGTATCTGATGCTGCGCGCCATGTTCTTGCCCGGCAAGGTGACGCCGGAACAGACCGCGTTCTACGTCGACCTGTTCCAGAAGGTGACGCAGACGCCGGAATACAAGGACTACATGGAAAAGCAGGCGCTGAAGCCGATCTTCCTCACCGGCAACGACATGCTGAAATTCCTCGAAGAGGACGACAAGCTCAACGCATCGCTGATGAACGAAGCCGGGTTCGTGGCGAAGTAGAATGCCGTGCCCCGGACGCAGCGCAGCGCGCAGCCCTTGCGAAGCGGTGCGCTGCAGAGCCGGGGCCGTAACGAACACCGGAGCTTGGTACGGTCCCGGCTCTGCGGCGCGGCATGAAGAATGCCGCACCGCGTCCGGGACACGCTCTTTTCCCACCAACGAAACAATCCATGTCCAACACCGAAATTGAAATTGTCGTCGACGATCCGACCGCGCCGGAGCCCGACTCGCCCGCGGTCACCGATACCAGGACCGTCGATATCGCCGTTTCACTGTTGCTGATCGTGCTGGCGCTGACGCTCGGCGTCGATAACTGGCGCACCGGCATCGCCTGGGATTCGACCGGCCCGCAGGCCGGTTATTTTCCGTTCTACCTTTCGGTGATTCTCGGCGGCGCCAGCCTATACGGCCTTGTCGCCACCTACCTCGCGCGCGGCGAGCCGTCGGAGACCTTCGTCACCCGCGCGCAACTGCGACGGGTCATGGCGGTGTTCGTGCCGACGCTGCTGTTCTGTCTGGCCACGCAATTCCTCGGACTCTATGTCGCGAGTTTTCTCTTGATCGCCGGCTTCATGGCGATGGTCGGCAAGATAGCGTGGTGGAAATCGCTGCTCACCGCCTTCCTGTTCACGGCCATCATGTTCGTGACCTTTGATATCGCCTTCAACGTCATCATGCCGAAAGGCCCGCTCGAAGCGGCGTTCGGACACTAGATACGGAACGCCTTGGACCTTGAAATGGAAGCTTTCGGCCTGTTGATGCACGGCTTCGCCGTGCTGCTGACGTGGAAGACGCTGGCGCTGATGATGGTCGGCCTCGTGCTCGGCATTTTCGTCGGCGTGCTGCCGGGCCTCGGCGGCCCCAATGGCGTCGCGATCCTGCTGCCGCTGACGTTCACGATGGATCCGACCTCGGCGATCGTGATGCTGTCCTGCATCTACTGGGGCGCGCTGTTCGGCGGCGCCATCACCTCGATCCTTTTCAATATCCCGGGCGAGGCGTGGTCGGTCGCGACCACCTTCGACGGCTATCCGATGGCGCAGCAGGGCAGGGCCGCGGAAGCGCTCACCGCCGCGTTCACCTCCTCCTTCATCGGCTCGCTGGTCGCCGTGCTGCTGATCACGTTTCTGGCGCCGATGATCTCCTCCTTCGCGCTGAAATTCGGCCCGCCGGAATTCTTCGCGGTGTATCTGCTGACGTTCTGCTCCTTCGTTGGCCTCGGCCGCGAGGCCAAGCACAAGACCATTATCTCGATGTCGTTGGGACTGCTGCTCGCCGGCGTCGGCATGGACACCGTGTCCGGGCAGTTGCGCATGACCTTCGGTTCCAGCGAGCTGTTGCGCGGCATCAACTTCCTGGTGGCGGTGATTGGGCTGTTCGGCATCAGCGAAATCCTGCTGACCATGGAAGAGCGCCTTGCGCTGCGCGGCCATGCCGCCTCGATTAGCCTGCGCGTGGTGCTGAAGGTGTGGAGGGACCTGCCGAAATACTGGGTGACGCTGCTGCGCTCGTCCTTCATCGGCTGCTGGCTCGGCATCACGCCCGGTGGCGCGATTGCGGCGTCGTTCATGGGCTACAACCTGGCCAAACGCTTTTCCAAGGATCCGGAGAGTTTCGGCAAGGGCCGCATCGAAGGCGTGTTCGCGCCGGAGACCGCGGCGCATGCCTCGGGCACCGCGGCGCTGCTGCCGATGCTGGCGCTCGGCATTCCCGGCTCCGGCACCGCGGCGATCCTGCTCGGCGGATTGATGGTGTGGGGCCTCAATCCCGGGCCGCTGCTGTTCGTCGAGCACAAGGACTTTGTGTGGGGCCTGATCGCCTCGATGTATCTCGGCAATATTGTCGGCCTCGTGCTGGTATTGACCACGGTGCCGATCTTCGCCTCGATCCTGCGCGTTCCCTTCGCCGCGGTGGCGCCGATGATCGTGGTGTCCTGCGCGATCGGCGCCTATGCGATCCAGAACGCGATGTTCGACATCTGGCTGATGCTGGGTTTCGGCGTGGTTGGCTATGTCTTCAAGAAGATCGGCATTCCCTTGGCGCCGTTCACGCTGGCGCTGGTGCTGGGCAGCCGCGCCGAGGACGCGTTCCGGCTGTCGATGATCGGCTCCGGCGGCACCATGAAGGTGTTCTGGTCCAACGGTCTGGTCGGCTCGATCACCACGCTCGCCATCGTGCTGCTGTTCTGGCCGCTGATCGACAGAATCTTCGGCAGGGTCGGCCGGCTCTGGAAGCCTGCCAAGATTTCAGGTTAGCGAATTGTTAACGAGATATTATCATTTAAAATCAATACCTTAAATCAAATCCTGTTTCGACTCCCCGGATCGGGCTGACACCGAATAACGCTTGCTGTGGCTTCCGCGTGACAGCCTTCAGACCCCCTCCGGCGTATGTTCTGCGCAGGTTTTGTTTTCCACGGGGAGGTTTTGTCATGAATCGCATGTTGATTGGAATCGCGGCGATCGCTTCGCTACTCTCGACAAGCGCATTTGCCGCCGATCTTGCGGCGCGGCCCTACACCAAGGCGCCGGTCTATGTCGAACCGGTCTACAACTGGACCGGTTTTTATATCGGCGGCAACGTCGGCTACAGCTGGGGACGCTCGCGCGACACCTCCACGCTGAGCAACGGCGCAGGCACCCTGCTGTTCACCGACACGCTCTCGTCGAATATGGACGGCGTGATCGGCGGCGCCCAGGTCGGTTACAACTGGCAGACGTCGAACTGGCTGTTCGGCCTCGAGGCTGACATTCAGGGCTCCGGCCAGCGCAGCGACCATCCGTTCCTCTGCCCGACCGGTATCTGCACGCCGCCGTTCGGCGTCGTCGCGGTATTCCCGGGTCCGGCGGTTCCGGCCAACCTGCATCAAAAGCTTGAATGGTTCGGAACGGTGCGCGGCCGGGTCGGCGTTGCCGTGATGCCAACCCTGCTGCTGTACGCCACCGGCGGTCTTGCCTATGGCGAAGTCGATTCCAGCGCAGTGATCGGCGGCGTGGCCGCGCTCAACTCGAACAACAATACCCAGGTCGGCTGGACCGTGGGCGGCGGCGTCGAAGGCGCCATCGGCAACAGCAACTGGACCGCCAAGCTCGAATATCTCTATATGGATCTCGGGCGGATGAGCGGGACCTTTACCACCGCGATCCCGGCGCTCGGCGGCGGCACGCTCTCCGGCACCTACAGCTCGCGCATCACCGACAACATCGTGCGCGTCGGCCTGAACTATCGCTTCGGCGGCCCGGTCATCGCCAAATACTGAGCGGCCGTTTCAGCGGACTTCCAATAAGCCCCGGTTTCCGGGGCTTATTGCTGTTTTACGCCGGAAAATCCTGCCGCGTTACGTCTCACGTCTTGAATGTAGCTACATATCTACCGCCCTGCGAGCGTGGATCGACGAACAGATTCTGCCTCGTTCCGAGGGCCGCATCTTGCCCGTCGATACGCGCGTCGCGCAACGTTGCGCGCACCTTCATGTTCCCGATCCGCGCTCCGAGCGCTACGCCCTGATCGCGGCGACCGCATCGGTTCACAGTCTGACGATGATCACTCGCAACAGGCTGGCTTGCTTCGTCGCTTCGTTCCTCGCAATGACGCTGAGGCCGAGCGCGACACGGCGCCCCATTATTCGTCAAGCCCGCGCATGACGCCAACGTATGCGGCTCACACCACCTTAGCCTGCCGCAAAGCCTTGATCTCATCCGCGCCGAAACCGAACTCGGCGAGCACCTCGTCGGTCTGCTCGCCGACCTCGGGCGGCCGCGCCGCCATCTTGCTCGGGGTGCGCGACAGTGTGACCGGCTGGCCGACCAGGCGGATGTGGCGGTTCTCGGCATTGGGCACGTCCTGCGCGATGCCGAGATGTTTGACCTGATCGTCCTCGAACATCTGGTCGACGGAATAGATCGGGCCGCAGGGCACGCCGGCTGCGTTGAGTTCGTTCACCCAGGTATCGGTGGATTTCGTTACCGTGAATTTGCCGATCTCGGCATTGAGCGCGTCGCGGTTTTTCGAGCGCGCCGGTGCGGTGGCGTAATCGGGATTGGTCACGAGTTCGGGCGCCCCGATCGCCTGCGCGCAGCGCTCCCAGATCCGCCCGCCGGTGGTTGCGATGTTGATGTAGCCGTCGGAGGTCTTGAACACCCCGGTCGGGATGCTGGTCGGGTGGTTGTTGCCGGCCTGTTTCGGCACGTCCTTTTCCATCAGCCAGCGCGCGGCCTGGAAATCCAGCATAAAAATCTGCGCCTGCAGCAGCGAGGTCTGCACCCACTGGCCCTGGCCTGAGACTTCGCGCTCCAGCAGCGCGGTGAGAATGCCCATGGCGCAGAACAGCCCGGCGGTGAGGTCGGCGACGGGGATGCCGACCCGCATCGGGCCTTCGCCGGGCGCGCCGGTGATCGACATCAGCCCGCCCATGCCCTGCGCGATCTGATCGAAGCCCGGACGCTTGTGATAGGGGCCATCCTGGCCGAAACCGGAGATGCTGCCGTACACGATCCCGGGATTGATCTTGCGCACGCTCTCATAGTCGATGCCGAGCTTGTTCTTCACGTCGGGGCGGAAATTCTCGACCACCACGTCGGCCTGTTTCGCCAGCCGCTGAAACACCTCGAGACCCCTGGGGTCTTTCAGATTAAGCGTCATCGCCCGCTTGTTGCGGTGCAGGTTCTGGAAGTCCGAACCGCGGCGCGGGCCGCCCGGCTGTTCGCCGCCGGCGTCCTCCAGCAAGGCATCGACCTTGATGACATTGGCGCCCCAGTCCGCAAGCTGCCGCACGCAAGTCGGTCCGGAGCGGACGCGGGTGAGGTCGAGCACGGTGAAGCGGGACAGGGCCTGCGAGGCGCGCGGAAAAGCCATTCGTTAGAACTCCGGGGGTGAATCGAGGCGGACCATATCGCGGCGCGACCATCGCTGAAAACAGGTCGTTTGTCATGGGGCGGATGCACCGGAATCAGTGCTTCAACCTCATGATTTTTTGGCGCGGGCGGCAAGATACGCCGAGACCGAGCGCGGCGTGCGGACATCATAGCCCAACAGTTTGCGAAGCTCGCCGTCGGTCACGAAGGATTCGCCGAGCGCGTCCGGCAAATCGATTTGCTGGCGCAGCAGCGGGATCGAATAGACGTGATTTACCGCACGGCGCGGCCGATCGGTAATGTTGATACCGCCGCTGTGAAACATCATGCAATCCAGGATGATAAAACGGCCCGCAGGGGCGGCAATCGTCACAGCTTCAGCCTCGACAAAGCGGTCCGATGGGAACGCTTCCTGACGATGCGACGCAGGCAGTACCCTGGTGGCGCCGTTTTCAATCGTAAACGGATCCAGGCAAAACAGCGCATTGATGGCAAGCGGGCGGGACGAAACGAAATGCTGGTACGGCAGGTCGCGGTGCCAGGCCCCTTGATTATATCGTCCTGCATGCGGGGGGTTGATCACCCCGTTTTGCTGGTTGAGCACGACGTAGCCGGATATAAGCCGCCTGCAGATTTCAAGGATTTTGCTGTTGGCAGCGAGCTCAAGGAACATCGGCTCATACGCCAGCGGTAGCCTTATGGTGTTGTGTTCGTCGATGGCCTTCAGTGCTTCCGGTCCGCCGTGTTCCGAAGCATGGCGCTGCCCGGCGCGCTGGAATGCGTCCGATAGAGTTTTCAGCCATTCCGGATCGTAGCCGCCGTCGATGACGGCATAGCCGAGGTGCCGTATCGATTCGCATGCGTATGCAACATCGGTGTCGGATGTCGTTTGCTCGATCACGCCATATCGTTTGGGAATTTCCGGCTGCATACTATCTCGAACAGGTTTCAGTTTGCGATCAGATCGTTCCACGAAATCGGTTGTAAGCCATCGCTTCGCAGCCGATCGGCGATTGCATGTTGCACGCGGGGCAACGTCGCAATCAAAACCTCCGCCGCTGCGAGATTTTGCACCGCATTTCGGTATGAGGCAATCGGGATACCGAGCGACCAGCCTTCATTCGGTTCGTCCAGCACGATCAATTCGACCCGCGCCCAGGTGCGGGGCGCGTATGCCCGCAACAAGGCGGCGGTCTGGCCGCCGCCGAATGCCACGAATGGAGCCGCGGACCTTGAACGATCGAGCAGCGCCTGATCGAGCTTGCTCCAGCCATCAAGATAGAATTGTCGCTCTGAGCAGAGCTTGGAAAATGAAGGCTGACGACTCGGCTGGTCCGGGGCTTGATCGACAAGCTCGAACACCACCATCTGGAATTCGCCGATCGCTGGAGGAGCGAAGGCATGCCTTCTCACAATCAATGGCGTTGACGCAATCACATAATCAAGCGCGCTTGTCGTAAGACTGTAGAGGTGATCGTAAAAGAGCAGCTCGAGGTTTGGCGGCTCGGCCGTGGGGCAAACAATGATGATCTTTCCATCCGGCGCCAAACGCTGATGCAGCGAGGCGAGGAATTTGCCGGGACTAGGCATATGCTCAATGACATTGACCGCAACAATCAGATCGAAATTCCCGACGCCGCCTGGAATATCTTCGACAAAGCCCCGCTCCAGGCGAACCAAGCCGTCTGATCGGTCGGCGCCTCTAAGTGCGGGGTCAATTCCGAAACAATTGGCCTCGGGCCATATCATCGAAAATTCGCGCAGCAAAGCGCCCGAACCGCAGCCGATCTCCAGGATCGAGCGGGGCGCCGAACATTCGCTTTGGATCCAGTGGCCATAGGCCCGGGCGCGCGCGGTATCCGATTTCGGCGCGGCGCCGGCAAGCGCGTACCCGCTGTCATAGATCGTTCGAACGTCTTGCCCGGAAATTCCTTCCGCGTGAGATGCCGCACCGCATTGCAGGCATGACAGCTTTCTCAGCGCGCGCGGGTACACGCGCCCATCGCTCGCGATCGATTGCGCGGGATGTGGCGAGCGCAGCGCCATCGTTTTCCCGCCGCACAACGGGCAACGTGATTCCGGAAGCATCGTACGATCTGGCAACCTGTTACCTTACCCTCTCGTAGCGGACCAACGACACATGCCGGCGCACGTCTCGCATGCGACTTTCAGCGCCCCGGCTAAACTGCTTATCAGCGATTTCAGGTGACGGAGTAAAGGTTTACGATGGCCTCGCTATGGGCCGGAAGCGCCGGAATCGGTCCTTGATAAGCGGTACAACTCGCCTAAACTCATCGGGAGACGCAAGAAGAGCTCCGTTCAAGCGCGCGGCTATCTCGCAATCATGGAATCGACCTGCACGTGAAACTGTCTATCGTGACAACTCTTTACCGGTCTGCCCCTACGATCGGGGAGTTCTACCGTCGCGCCCTGGCGGCGGCGGAAGCGATCACCGGCGATATCGAACTGGTCATGGTCAATGACGGTTCGCCGGATAACAGCCTCGATCTTGCGGTCGAATTGCACCGGACCGATCCAAGGGTGGTAGTGGTCGATCTGTCACGTAACTTCGGTCATCACAAGGCGATGATGACGGGCCTCGCATATGCCACCGGCGATCTGGTGTTTCTGATCGACAGCGATCTCGAGGAAGAGCCCGAACTTCTTGGCCGTTTCCATGAGCGCATCGCCAAAGGCGATTGCGACGTGGTGTTCGGGGTGCAGGAAACGCGGCGAGGCGGCTGGTTCGAGCGCGTCACCGGGGATCTTTTCTTTTCTCTCGTCGATGCGCTGAGCGACCAGCGCCTGCCGCGAAACCTCGCAACCGTCCGGCTGATGACGCACGACTACGTGCGCGCGCTGGTCCGGCATCGCGACCGCGAGTTCCTGATCGCGCAATTGTGGGAACACACCGGCTTCCGGCAGGTGGCGATGCCGTTCAGGAAGCTGTCGCTGTCGCGGACCACCTATTCGCGCCGCCAGCGGTTCGAGATGGCGATCAAGTATCTGACGGTCACCTCGACCAGGCTGCTGCACCTGATCATGTATGGCGGCATCGCACTCTCCGCCGTGTCGGCGCTGGTGATCCTGTATTATCTGGTGCGGTACTTCACCCATGGCATCGGCCCCAGCGGCTACACCTCGCTGATCGTCTCGATCTGGTTCTTCGGCGGGTTGACGACGCTGATCCTCGGGGTGATCGGCCTGTACATTGCCAACATCCTGTCGGAGACCAAGCGGCGGCCTTATACGGTGGTGGGGCAGGTGCATCGCGCAGCCGCCGCTGCCGCCGAGTTCGAACGTCATTCGCGTTCCCGCGCGCGAAGCGCGCCTCGACACCGGCACGCATCCATAAGCGCTACAGCGGGTAATCGCCCTCCCAGACCGCCAGCCCGAAACCGGTTGCGCCATAGCCGTTGCCGTTATAGGCGAGCCACAGCCGCCGGCGATGCCAGAACAATGCGGGGTAGCAGGTCATCTGGCTGTCCCAGCCCTGCGATGACGGGACGAGCCCCATCGCAGCGTCGATCCGCGTCCAGCGCACGCCATCCGGACTAGAGGCCGCGCCGATCCGGTAGCGCTCGCCGCGGCAGGCGAAAGCCATCAGGAACGTGTCGCCGATCATGGTCACGGCCGGACGGGCGATGGCATATTCGCCGGCATCGGCAAAGCCGATCGCCGTGGCGCCGTCGCGTTCCCAGTGAATGCCGTCGCGCGATCGCGCGGCCTTGATGACGTGCTTCATGTCGGCGCTGACGGCGTTTGCCGCCAGATTCGAGCCGTACCACATCCGCCAGTCCTGCGGCCCGCGCCGGAGCACGGCAGGGTAAGAGAGCGTGTACGGATCCTCCGGCGACCGGTCGAGGATGGGGCCGGCGGAAAAACGCTCGAAGCGCTCGAGCGGGGTGCGGGCCTGCGCGAAACCGATCGCGTTACGCCATGGTGCGCGCACGCCGAGGTTCCAGCCCATGTAATAAAGCCGGACGCCGTCATCGGCCTCGATCAGGCAGCCAATCCCGACCCCGCTATCGTCGAACGTGCCGGCTTCGCCGGGAGCCAGTACCGGCTCGGACGCCTCCCCCACGACGCGCGGGGTGGCGGACAAATCGATGTCGGCCCATCCGACATGCGAGCGGTTGTCCGCGTCCCGGGTACTGCAGAAGAACCTGAAGAGATCAGGTCCGATCCGCGCCGGAACGGGCAGCGCGGCGTGGCTCTTCGCCCACGCCTTGGTCCCGTCGGGAACGTAGATCACGCCGAGACGCTTCCAGGACATTCGCCGCCTCACAAGCCGCGAAGGCGCGTGCTCGGCACCTTGGAACGCTCGGTGCCGCGCGGGGCGACGACGGAGAAGTCCGGTTGGTCTTCCAGCACCAGGGCGCCGGCGCCCAGCACGCATTGTCGCCCGATCTGCACCTCGTTGCGAATCGTAACGTTGACGCCGACGAAGCTGCCCTGGCCGATCCGCGCGCTGCCGGACACGACAACCTGCGAAGCGATGAAGACGTCGTCCTCGATGATGGAGTGATGCCCGATATGATTGCCGCTCCACAGCGTGACGTTGCGCCCGACGCGCGCAAAGGGCTGGATGGTGTTGTCCTCGAGGATGAAGCAATTCTCCTGCGCCGCAAAGCCGGGAAACACCGTGGCGCGGCTGCTGAGATAGGACACCAGCCGATAGCCCATGGCGCGGGCGGCCGCGACCTTCTCGGTCCGCAGCGTATTGAGCCTGGCGTAGCCGACGGAAACGAAGAATCCGAACAGCTCCGGCGAAAATGTTTCGGCGACGCGCTCGAACGGGACCACCGGACGGCCGCGAAATTCCTGCTGCGCGAGATGCGACTGATCGACGGTAAAGCCCACGACTTCGTATTCGGAATCATGCGTGAAATAGAAATCGGCAAGCTCGGCGATCTGGCCCAGTCCGAAAATAACGATTTGTCGCATCTTCATCCAATGCCGCCTTTTACACGCGCGCATTCCCGCGCACGTGCATGTAGCCGTTGGTTATGCAACCTGTAGTCGGCAAAAGCGTGATGTCGGCACCTGGAAAAAATCATAATTTGTTTGAACCTCACCTGAATTTTGCGGACATATCATACTGGTGCTCGGCGCGGGTGACCATTCCGCACGCAAAATATGCAGTTCCGTCTTGATTTGTTGCGGATTTTTTGCTGTTTGGAGATATCTGTCGTAAAACGCGTAAGATAAGAAACTACAAGCGAAAAAAAACGGGATGGCGTTGGGCTGGACTTTTTCAAGGCATTTATTTGACACATGTCGCCGCCAGCGGCGTCTCGGGCTTAAGAACAATCCTGCCATCGTGATTTTAGCACGGCTGAGGGAATCTCAGCGAACACAAGGAGGTAGATCATGCGTCGCATTGCTTTGCTCGCTATAAGTGTTGGATTTTTAGCCCCATTACTGGCATCGGCGCCGGCCCACGCCCAAGCCACCCGGACCTGGGTTTCCGGCGTTGGCGACGACGTCAATCCCTGCAGCCGGACCGCACCTTGCAAGACCTTCGCGGGCGCGATTTCCAAGACGGCTACCGCGGGCGAAATCAACTGCCTCGATCCCGGCGGCTTCGGCACCATAACCATCACCAAGTCCATGACCCTCAACTGTCATGAGGTCTTCGGATCGATCCTCGCCTCCGGCGTTCCCGGCGTCACCGTCAACGCCACTGCCGCCGGCTCCAGGGTCGTCCTGAGAGGGCTGCAGATCAACGGCGTCCAGGGTGGAACTGCCGTGGCGGGCACCATCGGCGTCCGTATCCTGGCCTCGACCGTGGTTGCCATCGAGGACACGGTGGTCACCCAGTTCGCGCAACAGGGCATCATCGATACGCGGACCGGCGGCGGCACCAAGCTCTTGCTTGAGAACGTGACCGTCAGCCATAATGTCGGTAACGGTATTGCGATTGCGGCCGCGGCCACCAACAATGCCATGCTCGACAACGTCTATGTACTGGAAAACGCGGGGGAACTCGCTACCGGCACAGGTAACAACGTCGCGATCAAGCGATCGGTTTTCGCCGGCAATTCCGGAACGGGAGTCGAAGCCGACGCCGGCGGCCAGGTCACCGTGGACAACAGCCTGATCAGCGGCAACGGGATCGGCCTCCAGGTCGGTGGCACGGTCAAGGTGTCCAACTCGGATATCGTCTTCAATAACGCCGCATTCTCCGGTGGGGTCATCACGTATGGCAACAACCGGGTGACCGGCAACCTCGGCAGCACTCCGGTCAACGCCGGAAGCCCAACGTCCGATCTCGGTCAACAGTAACAGCGACTCTGGTTTCGCTCGTCAACCGGGCGAATTGCAGCACAAAGGAAAACAAAGCCTCGGGCAGCAATGCCCGGGGTTTTTCATTGGCAACATGTGGCAGAAAAGTTGAGTAGATCGCTTGTTCGCGGATAAGTTGCAGGATAGTAGGGGCGGATGTCCCGATGGGCCTTATCT
Source organism: uncultured Alphaproteobacteria bacterium (assembly GCA_963784755.1). Lineage (GTDB taxonomy): Bacteria > Pseudomonadota > Alphaproteobacteria > Rhizobiales > Xanthobacteraceae > Bradyrhizobium. The sequence continues at coordinate 181,608 of CAWASS010000002.1, forward strand.
GTGGCATTCATTTCGAAAAGCTGCGACGATCTGGTCGGTGGCCTTACATCCTAGCCGCAGCAGTTGCATTCCTGGCCAGTATTCCCTTCGCCGAGTTGTCGGCACCGAAGCTTCTCGCCCTTGGTATCTGCACGTCATGCCTGATCGTTGCTGTCGCCGATCTTGGCGGCGCGTGGCGCCATGCCGTTCGGTGGCTTGGCGACGCTTCTTACGGAATCTATCTGCTGCACTTCCCGGCGATGCTTGCCGCCGCGCAGATATCCGCGGGCGGCGGGTTTCCATGGTTCTTCGCGGTGGGCTTGGGCTGCGGCTTCCCGTTCGGCCTATTCGACCGCACGCTATATCGCTGGATGGTCAGTACGCTGCACGATTCGCCACGATTACCTCAGACGCCGTCCAGTTCCTTCCGAGGCTGATCCGCGGCTTCAAACCTGACGGTTCAGATAGCGCGGCGCCTGCGGTCCGGCGTTGAACAAGAGGTCGAGCGCGGTCACCGCATGCTCGAAGCCGCCATGGAGCTGCGGATAATCAGGATATCCCTGATAGCTCATCCATTCCGTCGCTATTCCCGCGGACGCAAACAGCGACTCGTCGAAATACGCCCGCGCCGACGGGCCGCTGAGGTAGCGGTCGGCGCCCGCCATGCGGGCGATCCCCAATAGCCGTTCGGTCTTGACGCCTTGCGCCGGGTAGACCGCATCGCTGACGATGCGGGTCTTGACGCCGAGCAGGCCGGCGATGCCGTGCAGAAAGATCGCATTGACGTCGCTCAGGCGCGTTTGTTTGTCGGCGCGTTCGTACCAGCCTTTTACGGTGGGGGCGAACTGCTCGAAGAACGCGGCGCGGCTATACGCAAGCTCGATCGCGCGCCAATGCTTGTCCGCCCAGGGCTTTTCGATCTCGACCTGGTCGATCGGCTGCTCGAACCGGCCCTTGGCGATCACGGGGATGGTAAGCCATTCGACGCCGTTGGCGGTCTTGATCCGGTTGCGGTTGTGCCAGTGCCGCTTCACATATTGCGCGCTGTCGAACACCACGTATTCGTCGCAGCGGCCGATCAGGTCGAAAAAGCCCTTCCACGGAATGTAGCAGGACTGGATAATGCAAATCCGCACGTGATGACTCATGGCTCGCTAGTGGACGGGCGTCATGCGCTCGTCGGCTGTATTTATAGTCACTTGACCGGGGAATCACGCGTTTTCACGGTTTTTCACGCGAGCGGGCACGATCGGTGCGCTACGCTGCGGCGTGTTGACGCGGGTTGTGAACCCCGGATTTTCAACTGCGACCAACGTGCAGGCCGTCGTCCTTGGCTGCTGACATGCCTCACGGATCCGTTCGTGCGGTCGTCTCAATTGTCTCGATCCTATTGCGCTCTCATCATCCGTACATCGTATTTTTTCGCGAACACGACAGTTCTCAAAACCAACCGGGAGATTGAACATGCACAACAAGACAAGATTGCTGGCCGTTGTCGGAACGACACTGGCGCTGTTTTCATTGGCGGCGCCGGCTCATGCGCAGGCGACCCGGACCTTCGTTTCCGGTGTGGGCAACGACGCCGATCCGTGCAGCCGCACCGCGCCCTGCAAGACCTTCGCCGGCGCGATTTCGAAAACCTTCATCAATGGCGAGATCGATTGCCTCGATCCGGGCGGCTTTGGCGCCGTGACCATCACCAAATCCATCACCATCGATTGCACCGGCACCTTGGGATCGATCCTCGCCAGCGGCACCAACGGCATCGTCATCAGTATTCCCGTCGGCGCCAACGATCCGTTCAGGACCGTGCGGATTCGCGGCCTCAGCATCAACGGCACCGGCGCATCGGGGACCATCGGCACGCGGACCGGCCTCAAGGGTATCAGCATCTTGCAGGCGGCAACCGTCACCGTCGAGGATAGCGTGATCTCGGATTTCACCCAGCAGGGCATCAACGACACCCGATCCACCGGCGGCAAGCTCTTCGTCCGCAACTCGGTGATCCGGGACAACACCCTGGCGGGCATCGTCTCCGCGGCGGCGAGCGCGCAGACCGCTTCGATCGAGAACGTCCATTCGCTCAACAATGGCCAGGGTCTCGCGACCGGAAACCTGAACAAGGTCAGCGTGGTCCGCTCGGTATTCGCGGGCAATACCTCGGCTGGCATCGAGTCGGATGTCGGCGGCCAGGTTGGCGTCGACAGCACCGTTGCCACCGGAAACAACATCGGAATGCAGAATTCCGGAACGATGTCGGTTTCCAATTCGGAAGTTTCCTTCAATACGACTGGAGCCTCCGGAGCCTTCACCTCGTTCGGCAACAACCGGATCTTCGGCAATACATCCGCCGGCACCGCTCCGACCGTCGGCGCGGCTACCACCGATCACGGCCAGCAGTAACACGGCCTGCCTTTCTCCCGTCCACCTCGCCAAGCGGCGGACGGGAGAAATATCCGAGTTCGGTCCAAGGCTGCGAAGTCACGTCGATCGTTTCATCACGCAAGTCGTATTTCGGTGATCTCTCACCGGCGCAAACATTCTCAATCCAACCGGGAGGTTGACCATGTATAACAGAACAGGATTGTTGGCCGTTGCCGGAACCGTGCTTGCGCTTTTCGCGTTGTCGGCGCCGGCTCACGCCCAGGCGACCCGAACCTGGGTTTCGGGCGTCGGCGACGACGCCAACCCGTGCAGCCGCACCGCGCCCTGCAGGACCTTCGCCGGCGCGTTTTCGAAAACCTTCATCAACGGCGAGATCGACTGCATCGATCCCGGCGGTTACGGGACCCTGACCGTCACCAAATCCATCACCATCGATTGTACCGGCACCTACGGATCGACGCTGGCGAGCGGCACCAACGGCTTCGTCATCAACATCGCCGTCAACGCCAACGACCCGTTCAGGACGGTGCGGCTGCGCGGCCTCAGCATCAATGGCCAGGGTGCATCGGGGAGCGCCGGCACGCGAACCGGACTTAAAGGCGTCAGCATCCTGAACGCGGCGGCGGTTATCCTGGAGGACCTGGTGATTTCCGACTTCTCGCAACAGGGCGTCAATGACACGCGATCCACCGGAGGAACACTCTCGATCAGAAACTCGGTGATCAGGGACAATACCCTGGGCGGTGTCGTCGCCGCGGCGGCCACCGCCAATACCGTCTCGATCGACAACGTGCATTCGCTCAACAACGGCCAGGGCCTTGCCACCGGCAATCTCAACAAGGTCAGCGTCGTCCGCTCGGTATTCTCCGGCAACACCACGGCCGGTATCGAGTCGGACGCCGGCGGCCAGGTCGGCGTCGACAGCACCGTCGTCAGCGGAAACAACATCGGCCTGCAGAATTCGGGAACGATGTCGGTGTCCGATTCCGAGATTTCGGTGAATGCCACGGGAGCGTCCGGCACGTTCACCTCGTTCGGGAACAACCGGATCTTCGGCAACACCTCGGCGGGCACTGCTCCGACGGTCGGCGCGGCATCCAGCGATCACGCGCAGCAATAACAACGGGCTTGCTTCCGCCCGGTCGGGAGGCGGGAGCAACCGGGTGAAATGAGAGCCTCGGGCGGTTTGCCCGGGGCTTTCTGCGTTTTTCGGGCCCGCGCTTGCATTATCATTAACGGCGCGCGCCGGGGCGCCGCGGTATGGATTTTCCCGAACCGCACGATTAGTGTGCCCGGCAATGGCGAGACAGGGATTGGCAATGAGCAATGGCCGCGGCGATAGTTTCGGTCCGAACCGGGCGGTTCGGCTCAGGAGCGGGTGCAGTACCGATCGGCTCAGGCGGTTTTTCGCCGTCGCGGCGGCCACGGCCGCGCTGCTGGTTTGCACCGGCGATTTTGCGCAGGCCGCAACGTTCCGGCAGGGCGTGTCCGCCTTCAGCCGTCAGGAATATCTTTTGGCGTCGCAGATTTTCTTTCCGCTGGCCGAGCAGGGCGATCCTGCAGCGCAAGCCTATCTAGGCTTCATGTTCGAAACCGGCCGCGGCGTTCCCAGAAACTACACGGAAGCCGCGATGTGGTACCGCCGCGCCGCAGAGCAGGGCGACAGCCTCGCGCAATATTCGCTCGGCCTGCTCTATGACAAGGGGCAGGGCGTGCCGCAGGACATCGTCGAGGCCAACAAATGGCTGAACCTGTCGACCGCCTCCGCGCCGCGGAGCGCCCGCGAAGCGAGAGCACGCTTGCGCGACGCCGTGACCACCAAGATGACGCGCGGCGAAATCGCCCGCGCCCGCCTGCGCGCGCTGGAATGGGTGCCGACGCGGGAACGGTGACCGTGCCACGCCGCCAAGCGCGGCGCGCTGCGCAGCATCCGGCGAACGAAGCCGTCTTCAAATTGCGCTGACAAACGCGTCGATCTCCTCCACGCTGGTCAGCCGCGTCACCGCCTTGCCCTCCAGCTCGGCCTCCGCGCACATGCTGCGAATGTCCGGCAACCAGGTCCGGTCGACCTCCCACATCGTTCGAAACAGCTCCCTTGTCGGCGGCATTTCGGCGGCGTCCGCGGGCGGATGGTCGAGCCGCCCCTGCGCCCAGGCGTCCTGCCGTTCCGCCGCGAGGGCAAAGTGCATCCACAGCGGCAGGTCAATCAACACGATCTCGGTCGAGCGGGCCAGCCGTTCCGCAATCGAATCCTGACGGCCGAGGCCGTCGATCACCCATTTTTCCCGCGCGATGATCCCGGCATGTTCGCGCGCGTAATCAGCTTCCGGCGTCAGCCGCCAGCCGGGTTGCCAAAGCAGCCGGTCGATCTCGATCAGAGTCAGCTCGCGGCGGCGCGCGAGCTGGCGCGCCAGCGTCGACTTGCCTCCCGCCGCATTGCCGATGACGACGATCCTGGCCACGACGCTTCTCCAATCTCGCAGGATGGGTTGAGCGAAGCGAAACCCATCCTGTGTTCCCCGCCCTTGATGGGTTTCGCTTCGCTCAACCCATACTACAAATCGTCTTCATCCCAGCAGCGCCTCGGCCAGCCAGCCGATCCAGATCGCCGGCGCGAGAAACAGCCCGAATGGAAGGAACGCGGTTGCTTTCGGCGGACGCTTGTTGAGATATCCGCTGACGAAATAAGCGGCGAGTGCCGACAGCGTGGCGAGTTCGATCACGGCAAAGAGTGTAGCGAAGCCGAGCCAGGCGCCGGCGACGGCGGCGAGCTTGACGTCGCCGAGGCCGAGCCCGTCGCGGCCGCGCCAGCGCCGATAGGCGATCATCAGCAACAAAAACGGCACGGCGATCGCGGCGGCCCGTATCGCCGCCCAGGCCACCGCGACCCAGTCCGCGTCCGGTCCGACGGTGCCGGCCCGCAGCAGCGCAAGGGCAGCCGCCGCCGCCGTCAGTTCGTTGGGAATGATGTAGCGGCGGGCGTCCGTGACTGCGATCGCGGCCATCAGCAGGCCAAGGAACGCGCCGAACAGGCCGTCCGGTCCGGGCGCCGCCACGAGGCTCACGCCAACGGCGGCGAAGAGGGCGATGCCGAGAACTGGCGGCAGGCTGGAGGTGTGCATGCCGGAAGCGCCGATCACGCGATCAGCGCGGGACCTGAGGTGCGGGCAGCACCACCACCGGGTTGCTGGTGCCGACCAGCCGGCCGTTCATCTTGGTGCGCATTTCCTCGGCGATCACATGCGCGTCGACGGCGTCCTTGATGATGGTCGGGCGGATGAACAGGATCAGCTCGGTTCGCATTCGCACCGTGTTCTGATGCGAGAAAGCATCGCCGACGCCGGGGATCGAATCCAGCATCGGAATGCCCTGCCGCTGCTTGTTCTCGGTCTCGCTGATGAGGCCCGCCAGCAGCACGGTCTGGCCGCTCGTCACCGCGATCGAGCTCTTGACGCGCCGCTGCGATATCGTCGGCGTCAGCGACGCCGCGCTGCCGGCGGCGACGTTTGAGATCTCCTGCTCGATGTCGAGCACGATATTGCCGTTGGCGTTGGCGCGCGGCAGCACGCGGAGAATGATGCCGGTGTTTTTGTAGTCGATGGTGTTCACCACGGTATTGTTCGCGGTCAGCACCGTCGCGGTGCCGGTCGAGAACGGCACCTGATCGCCGACCTGCAAGGTCGCCGCCTGGTTGTCCAGAACTACCAGCGACGGATTGGACAGCACCTTGACGTCGGTGACGTTGTGGAGCGCGTCGAGAATGACGCGCGGCGAATTTTCCGATCCGACCAGGAAATTGAAACCGGGAACGACGCGCCCCAGCAACTGGCCGGCGGCGGCGTCGACGGCGGTGGCGGGGAGGTCGAGTCCGGTGGCGGTCGGGGTGACCCCGGGGATCGTGTTGGAGATCGAGCCCTTGCGGCTCGCCAGGAAGAACTGCACGCCGTAGTTCAGCGTATTGTTCAGCGTGACCTCGGCAATGGTCGCCTCGATCGCGATCTGGCGCTGCGGCCGGTCGATCTGACGGATGGTCTGTTCGACGACGCGCTGCGATTCCGCGTTGGCGTAGACCAGCACGGAGTTGTTGGTGACGTCGGCGGTGATCCGGACATTCGGCAGAATGCCCGGGCCGCTCGTTAGTTTTCCGCTGCCGCCGAGCAGGCCGCCCGATCCGGGATAGTCCTGCGCGCCTCCCGGTGCGCCGGCAGGGCGTATGACCGTCAGGGGCGAACCGGAAGCGCCTGCGCCGGCGCCGCCGCCGGAAACACCGGTGCTCGGTGGCAGGGCGCTCAACGCGGCGACCGCGGGCGGTGCGCCGGAGGAGGAGACCGAGAGGCCGCCGCCCGGCGAAACCTGGCTGGACGCGCTGTCGAGGGCAGCGCCCGGACCGTGGCCGACCAGCATGTCGTTGAGCAGCGCCACCACCAGCTTCGAGTTCCCGTAACGCAGCGGATAGGCCTTGAGGTTGACGCCTTCGGTGTCCGATTTGTCGAGCCGGGCGATCCAGACCCCGGCACGCCTGAGATATTCCGGTTTCTGGCTGACCACCAGAATGGAATTGAGCCGGCCGATCGGCTGGAACTTGATCACGCTCTGGCTGAGGCCGCCTTCGCCGGAATCCATGATCTTCTCGATTTCGGAGATTACCGGTTCCGGCGAGGAGTTCCGCACCGGGAAAATCCCGACCGATTGTCCGCGCATCCAGTCGGCGTCGAAGGAGAGGATGGTATCGATCGCAGCGGCGCGGTCGGAACCGCTGCCGGTGATGATCAGGGTATTGCGTCCGGTATCGGGGCGAAGCGTCGTCGCCTTGACGCCGAACGCGTCCAGCAGCTTGAACACGGTCTGCGCGGAAACGTAACGCAGCGGCACCACGCTGATGCCTTGCCCCGCTTCGGCGGAGCCGGTGCGGTCGAGACCGCCGGGGCCGGCTTCGTTGGCCGGCAGCAGGCGATATCCGCCGCCGCGGTCGCGCAGCAGCGCCACGTTGGACATGCGCAGCGCGTTTTCGAGCACGTACAGCGCGTCGGCTTTCGCGACCGGGCGCACCGACGCCATCGTCACGGTTCCCTGCACGCGCGGATCGATGGTGTAGCCGACGCCCAATACGTCTCCGAGGATGACCTTTGCCACCGTGGCGACCGGCGCGTTCTCGAAATTGAGGTCGTAGCCCGAGCCGGAACCAACGCCGTCCCGTTCCGTCAGCGCGGCGCCCGCCGGCGTGGTGCCGTCGCTGAGATAGATCGCGGCCTGCCTGTCGCCACCGCTCTTGAGCGCGCTGGCGCCGGTATCGGTGGTCTGGCGCGGCAGCAGGTCCAGCGAGCGGATTCGGTCGGCGATATCCTGGGCGCGGGGATCCTTCGGGTTGCTCTCGACCGACTGGTCGGCGGTGACGATGCAGGCGGTGAGCAGGATCGAGGACAAAAACAGAACGAGCGTTCCAGTCAAGCCTGAACGCAGGCGCCAAAGCGGGTGGACCACTTTCAACAAAATACGCCTACCAACGCTGACGGTTAACCAAAAAAGGCCGCTCGGCCGGAGTGTTAAGCACGCTCGAAAATTGACAGCACAATTATGTTTTTGCTAGGTAATAAGTCAAGAGCAAAGGCTTTTGCCATGCGCCAGGCTGTTGCTTTCCAGTAACAAGGTTAGCGTTGTGAATTCGATGCGAGACCTTTCCGCAGAGACGTTCAGGCAGCACCTTCTCGAAAAATATTCATTGCCGCCGAAGGCGCGGGCGCGCGTCGAAAATCCCGCCCATTCCACCCTGGCCCGGCCCTTACGCGAATTGTGGGAAGCGACCGACCTCTCCGCCGCCGAATTCGCCGACGAGGTCTCGGACTATTGGGGCGTGGTCCGGCTCAGCCTGCCGCAATTGCTCAACGCGACGCCGTGCCTTGACGGATTTTCGCGGCGCTTCCTGCGCGAATCCACGATCTTTCCGGTTCGCGCCGCCAATGGCGGTTATCGGCTGGCCGTGGCCGACCCCTCCGATACCGCCGCCATCCGCGCCGCGGAGATCGTGTTCGGAACGCCGGTCGAGGTCGCGGTCGCCTCGTTCGAGGACATCACCACGGTGCTCGACCAGCGCGTCGATGCCGACGAGGCCGGCACCGACGATGGCGCAAAAGGATCGACGCAGCAATCCGACGACGACATCGAGAGCCTGCGCGATCTCGCCAGCGGCGCGCCGGTGGTGCGCGCGCTCAACGATCTGCTGGAGCGCGCGGTCGAGCTTCGCGCCTCCGACATCCACATCGAGCCGTTCCGCACCGGGCTCGTGGTGCGCATGCGCGTCGATGGTTTGCTGCGCGCGATGAACGCGCCGTCGGGCATTCCGCCGCAGGCGCTGATCTCGCGTGTAAAAATTCTTGCAGGACTGAACATCGCCGAGCGGCGATTGCCGCAGGACGGTGCGGCGCGCGTACGCGTCAGCCGCTCCGAACTCAACGTCCGCGTCGCCACCATGCCGACGCAGCATTCGGAAAGCGCCGTCATCCGCTTGCTGCCGCGCGACCGCGGCCTGCTGGAAATGAGCAAGCTCGGCCTTGGGCGCAGGGACGAGCAGGTCATGACCAAGCTGCTGGCGCTGCCGCACGGCATGATCGTGGTGACGGGACCTACCGGCAGCGGCAAAACCACGACGCTCGCCACCATGCTGTCGATATTGAACGAGCCGACGCGAAAGATTCTCACCATCGAAGACCCGGTCGAATACGAGATTCCGGGCATCAACCAGAGCCAGGTAAAACCGTCGATCGGGCTGACCTTCGCCACCGCGATGCGCTCGTTCGTCCGGCAAGATCCTGACGTGATCATGGTCGGCGAAATCCGCGACGCCGAGACCGCGCATATCGCGATTCACGCCGCCCTGACCGGCCATCTCGTGCTGACCACGCTGCACACCGAAACCGCCGCCGCCGCCGTGCCGCGCCTGATCGATCTGGGCATCGAGGGCTTTTTGCTGAAATCGACCTTGCGCGCCGTGGTGGCGCAGCGGCTGGTGCGCATGCTGTGCGACCGCTGCAAGGTACCGCACAAATTGACGGCGGCGGATATCGAAAACGACCCGCGCTTCGCGGTGATCGGCTTCAACGCCGGCGAGACCATCCATGAAGCCGGCGGCTGCGAGCGCTGCGGCGGTACCGGCTATCGCGGCCGCAACGGCGTGTTCGAGATACTTGAGATGTCCGACGAAGTCAGGAAACTGATCGGGCCGCAGACGGACTCCCATACCATCGATACCGCGGCAATGCGCGGCGGCATGACCACGATGCTGGCGGATGCCGTCACCAAATGCCGCGCCGGGTTGACCACCGTCCCCGAGGTTTTCCGCGTCACGACCATCAGGTGAGCGGGGGCGCAGTATGCGTTTTGAATCGCGCACATCTCCATTCGTCGTCCCCGCGAAAGCGGGGACTGCTCGCTGGCAGAGCCACACATTCAGCCGTCATCCTGAGGAGCCGCGCGCTTGCGCGGCGTCTCGAAGGATGGCCTCGAGCGCCTGTGGCCCATCCTTCGAGGCTCGCCGAAAGCGGCGAGCACCTCAGGATGACGGCAGTGTTGATGGCAGATGTATGCATGCCCTAGCGCGAAAGCAGGGACGACGGTAATGCCGAACTATCGCTATCGCGCCATGAACAGCAGCGGCGAACTGGTCTCCGGCGCCATCGCCGCACCCGCGCCGGGCGACGTCGCCGCCAGAATCGAGCGGCTCGGGCTGGTGCTGGTCGACAGCGTCACGCTGGAAGAGCGCGGTTCGGCGCACCGCGCCTTCAGCATCTTCAACAAGCCCAAGGCCGAAGACGTCACGATCTTTACCCGCGATCTCGCGCTGTTGTTGCGCGCGGGCGCACGGATCAATGACGGCCTCGAACTGCTCGCCGCCGACCGCGATTTCGGGCGGCTGCGCCCGGTGGTCGCCGATGTCCGCTCCCGCGTCGTCGCCGGCGAGAGTTTCGCCGAGGCGCTGGCGCGGCATGAGGGACTGTTTCCCGCGATGTATGTGGCGCTGATCCGCGTCGGCGAAGCGTCGGGGTCGCTCGACCAGGTGCTCGAAGTGCTGGCCGACGAGCGGGGCCGCACCGAGGCCTTGAAGCGGCGGCTCGGCGACGCCATCCGCTATCCCCTGTTCGTGCTGGGCGCCGCCGGCTGCGTGCTGCTGTTCTTTCTCACATTCGTGCTGCCGCAATTCGCCAGCGTGCTGACGGATTTCGGCGCCAAGGTCGATCCGATCATTCTCAGCTTCCTGAATTTCTCGACCTTCCTGCGCAACAATTCCGACGCCGTGCTGGCGCTGGTCGCGATCGTCATCGTCGGAAGCTGGCTGCTGCTGCGCCAGCCCGGCGTTCGCCGCGGCATCGCCAACGCGCTGACGCGGCTGCCGGCGATCCGGCAGGTCATGACATTTTACCGGACCTCGCTGTTCTGCCGGAATCTCGGGGTTTTGCTCGGAAGCGGGGTCAATCTGACCACTACCTTGCGGATTCTGGTCGATATGATGTCGACCGCCGGTCCATCGGCGGTCTGGATCGACGCCGCCGAGCGGGTCCGTCATGGCGCAAAGCTGTCGGATGCGCTATCCGATACCTCGGCACTGCCGTCGATGGCGGTGCGGATGCTGCGGCTCGGCGACGAAACCGGGCAACTGCCGATGCTGGCGGGCCGCGTCGCCGAATTCTACGAGGCCAAGCTGCAACGCACGCTCGATCGCGTGGTCGGCATCGCCGGCCCCGCGGCGATCATCGTGATCAGCATCGTGGTCGGCGGATTGATCGTGTCGGTCATGACGGCGCTGATGTCCGTCAGCCAGATCATCGGCTGAATATTCAGGGAGAGACGCGACGTGGGTCGAGGTGTTCTGAGTTCGGCAAGACGGCGCCGGTCGGCAACGTCGCAGGCCGGCTTCACGCTGGTCGAGATTCTGGTGGTGATCACCATCATCGGACTGATCATGGCGCTGGTGGGACCGCGCGTGCTCGGCTATCTCGGCGAGTTCGAAGGCCAAGGCCGCGAAAATCCAGATCGAAAGTTTTTCCAGCGCGCTCGATCTGTATTTTATCGACCTCGGGCGATACCCGACCTCGGCCGAGGGGCTGGCTGCGCTGACGCGCGCGACCAACGCGCCGGGCTGGAACGGACCTTACTTGCGCGGCGGCGTGGTTCCCAACGATCCCTGGGGCCACAGCTATATCTACCGGTCTCCCGGCGAGCGCGCGCCTTACGAAATCATCTCGCTCGGCTCCGACGGGCAGGAAGGCGGCAGTGGAACGGCAACCGACATTGCGAGCGGCACGCGCTGATATCTCAGCACGTCGTCCCCGCGAAAGCGGGGACCCATCCGCCGTGCACTCTCGTTTGGGCATGGCGGCAGAAACCTTCCGCTATAATCGACGCCGGCGGTTATGGGTACCCGCTTTCGCCGGGACGACGAGGGAGCACGGCTTCGCGCTGATCGAAATACTGTGCGTGCTCGCCATCATCGGCCTGCTCGCGGCCATCATCCTGCCCGCGATCCCGCGCGCGACCTCGCGCGCAAAACTGGAAGGCCTGGCGGTGGAAACCGCGGCGTTGCTCAAAGCCGACCGCACCGCCGCGCTGCGCCGGCAGATCCAGGTGACGACGCTGGTCGATGCCGAAACCCGCTCGATCCGCTCCGGCGTCACCGGCCGCGTGATCCGCTTTCCCGCCAACGTCGTGCTCGACGCGTATCTGGCGTCGCGATGCGCCGACCGAAATGCCGGCCGGTCGATCGATTTCTTCCCGTCGGGGATGTCGTGCGGCGGCACCATCGCGCTGGCGCGGCCGGGCATGGGCTATGAGGTTCGCGTCAACTGGCTGACCGGAGGCGTCGAGATTGTCCCGCAAAAGCTGCTCTGACGGCGCCAGAGGGTTCACCCTGATCGAGGCCCTGGTCGCGCTCGCGATCGTCGCCGCGGTGCTGGGGTCGATCGGGGCTGTCATCGCAACCACCGTGAAGGGCACGCGCGGCATCGACCAGCGCCTGGCCCTGGGCGGAGTGGCCGAGACGCTGATCGCCGCGTTGCCGGCGCGCACGCTGCTGAAACCTGGAAGGCAGTCCGGCGAACTGGCCGGACATCGCTGGCGCATCAACGTCTCGCCGATGAACGTCGCGGTGGCGAGCGAGGCGCCGCAAACCCAGCGCTTCGTTCCGCTTGCCGTCACGATGCGGCTGCAGTCGCCCAATGGGCCCGCGATGCAGGTCACCACGGTGCGTCTGGTGCCGAAGGCCGCCGAATGAGCGCGCGCACGCGACGAGCGGTGGCGGGCGAAGCGGGCTTCACGCTGATCGAAGTGCTGATGGCGACGCTGCTGATGACCGTGATTCTCGGCGCGCTGGCGACCGTCACGTCGCAATGGTTGCCGAACTGGAACCGGGGCATGGCGCGGGTCCAGCGCGCCGAGCGGCTGGCGATCGGTCTCGAGCGCATCGCCGCGGATTTGTCGGTCGCGGAGATGATGCCGATCAATGGCGACGCCAAGGCGCCGCTGTTCGAAGGCGCCGAATTGTCGGTCACCTTCGTGCGCACCGCCGTCGGTCCCAACACGCGGCCGGGGCTCGAAATCATCCGCCTGATCGAAAAGGCCGACGATCAGGGCCTCGCGCTGGTGCGCGAACGCGCGCCGTTCACGCCGATGCCGGCGGATGCGCAAGTGAGGTTCACCGATCAGGTGGTGCTGGTCCGCATCCCGTTCCGGGTATCGTTTTCCTACGCCGGGCCCGATCAGGCCTGGCAAAAGGAGTGGCGCGGACAAAAGCAGCTTCCGGACATGATCCGCATTTCGGTGCGCGATGCCGCGAGCGGGCAGGTGCTCGCGGTTTCCAGCGCGGCCATCGTCCACGTCAACGCGCCGGCCGAATGCGCGCGCGCGAAAGATGCGAGGCAATGCCTGGCGGCGCGGCTGAAACCGGACAGCGACAAGAAAGAGGAGCAGCTCTGATGCTCCCGCAGCAACATGCCCACCGTCATACGCGTGGCTTCATCGTCGTCGCCGTGCTCTGGATTCTCGCGGCATTGTCGGCGCTGGTGCTGATCTATCTGACCTATGTCACCAACACCGCGGTGGTCGTTGCCGCAAGCACCGACCGGATCCAGGCCGACGCGCTGGTGACCGCCGGGGTCGAACTCGCGGCCTATCAATTGACCGCGGTCAAGGAAGATGCCCGCCCCAGCAGCGGAACGTTCAATGCCAGGCTGGGCGCGGCGCGGGTCGCGGTGACGTTTCGATCCGAGGCGGCGCGGATCGATCTCAATGCCGCGCCGAAGGGATTGTTGGCCGGCCTTATCATCGGGCTCGGCGCCGTTCCATCCAGCGCCGCCGATTATGCCGACCGCATTCTGGCCTGGCGCGCGCCGACCGAAGCGGGCGAGGACGATCCGGAGACCTCGTCCTATCGCACCGCCGGGATTGCCTACGCGCCGCGCCATGCGCCGTTTCCGCAGGCCGAGGAATTGTGGCTGGTGCGCGGCATTCCGCCTGTCGTCGTCGAGCGGATGCTTCCGTTCGTGACCGCGTTCAGCAATACGGCTTCGATCAATATCGCTGATGCAGCACCGCAGGTGGTGGCGGCATTGCCCGGCATGACGCCGGAGCGTTTGCAGGCGATATTGTCGCAGCGTAGCGATCCGCGGTTCGATCCGCGCGCATTGCCGGCATTGGCGGGCGGCGAGGGTGCTACGCTCGCGGTGTCCAGGGCATATCGGATGACGGTCGTGGTCGATTTCGACGGCGGGCGGCGGGCCGCCGCGGAGGTCGTGATCCTGCTTCTCGAAGACGGCGAGGAGCCTTATCGTGTATTGTCGTGGCGCAACGCCTCCGATGGTGCTACGGCGCCGCAAAGGGCCGCTTTACGATGAAGTTGCTGCAAAGAATTGGTGCTTTCTTCCGCGGCTGGACCGACAGTGTCGCCGCGGCGGTGATCGCCGCGTTCGACCGGCTGTCGTCGCCGCGGGTGATCCGGCTGATCGAACAGAACGATGGCGGCTTCACGGTGGAATCGGCGGGCAAATCCGAGAACCTGCCGGCGCGCATCGGATTCGCCGACGGCAGCCTGTCCGCGGCCAATCTTGCGCCGATGTTCAGGGGAAGCCGGGTCGAGATCGTGCTGCAGCCGAAACGGTTTTTGTTTCGTCCGCTGGAGTTGCCGGCGCGGGCGGCGGATTTCCTCGAGGGCATCGTGCGCGCGCAGATCGACCGGCTGACGCCGTGGAGCGCCAGTGAAGCGGTGTTCGGCTGCAGCCCTGCGGTCGAGAGCGGGCCTGAGAGCATCGCCACGGTGATCGCGGCCACCACCCGCAAGGTGGCAATGACCTACGTTCAGGCGGTGTCGATATTTCATCCTGCCGCGGTCGCGGTCTGCACCGACGTCGCCGAGCGCAATGCGGGGCGGGTCAAGGTGTTCGAGCAGAAGGCCCGCGGCCACCTCGACGCCAACAGGCTGAGCCGGGCGCTGCTGATCGGACTTGGCGCCACGGCGGCTTGCGCGCTGCTCGCGGTGATCGCAGCGGCCTATATCGCCGATAATCTCGGCGCGCAGGAGGACGAATTGGCGCGGCAGATTTCGCAGCGGCGCGCCGCCATCCGCGCCTCGAGCGACGGCGGCGACCGCTCGCCGATCGCAGCCCTGGAGCGGCGCAAATACGAAACGCCGGCGAGCGTCATCGTGCTCGATGCGCTGACGCAGGTGCTTCCCGATCACACCTATGTCACCGAGCTGCATCTGGCCGGCACCAAGCTGCAGATCGTCGGTATCACCCGCGATGCGCCATCGCTGATTCCGCTGATCGAACAGTCCCAGCACTTCAAGCGCGCCACGTTCTACGCCCCGACGACGCGCTCTTCCTCCGATCCCGGCGAGCGCTTTCACATCGAGGCGCGGATCGAACCGAAAAATACCGCCAGCCCATGAGCACCGCGAACGCCATCACCCGCGCACTGACGCGCTCGCCGCTGATCGCCGTGGTGCTCTACGCCGTCGTGATCGGTGGTCTGCTGGCGATGGCCGGCATTGCCGTTGTGAATATCCTCGACCACCAGCGCGCGCTCGCGCAAACGTCCGAGCTGCTGGATCAGTTGCAAGGCCGGCGGGCGCGCGGTTCCGGCACCTCGCCGCTGGCGGCGGAGCATCCGGGCACGCCGTTTCTGGAAGGGCCGACGGTAACGGTGGCCGGCGCCACGCTGCTGCAACGGGTCGCCGCGGCCGTCGGCAACGTCGGCGGCACCATCCAGTCATCGCAGGTCGACGTAGCGGGCACCCAGGCCAAGGATGGTTTTGTGGGGCTTCTCGTCAGTTGCGAGATGGATCAGCCTGCGCTGCAGAAGCTGCTCTACGATCTCGAAGTCGGCATGCCCTTCCTGTTTGTCGATCAACTCGACGTCCAGGTGCCGCAAACCACCGCGGTGAACGACGCGGTAGTCGGAAAAATCCGAGTAGTTCTAGGGGTTTCCGGCCAGTGGCAGGGCAACAAGTAGATTGCCGCGAAACCGCCCCGGGTTCGCCTCAAGCCGGCCGCAAGCCGCTTACCGAACGACGGACGCTGCCTAAAGCCCTGAAATCACCACGTATATTTGGCGACGCCCTTGCCGGCATAGCTGCTGACGTTGCCGGAGAATTCGCCTTCGAAGGTGGCGGCGAGCGAGAAGCCGTTGATCCACTTCATCTCGGCGCCGGCGCTGACCAGCGCGCCGTCGGGATTGGCGCGCGCGCCATTCACCACGAATGCTGCGCCGGGCAGGGTCTGGAACACCGCGCCCACCGCGCGGTCGCTGTTGTAGTCGTGCGCCCAGGCGGCGCGGCCGCGCAGGGTGAAGATGCCGTCCTGCATCGCGAAGGATTTGTCGGTGCGAAGCCCGAGTTCGGTCCGGGTCGCGGTGGTGGTCTGCGCGCCGTAATTGAGCGCGAAGGTGCCGGTGCCGGCCAGCACCTGCTCGGCATAGGCCGGCAGATTGAAGCTGATCGCTTGCGCCGCGACATAAGGCGTGATGCCGGCCAAAGGCGTTGCGAAGCGATAGCCGCCCTCGAAGCGCGCCGAAAAGGTCTCGGCCCGGAAGCGCGCCTGCAGCACGTCGGTGCCGGCGACGGTCACGGTGCGATTGGTGGTGACGTCCTGCCAGCCATAGGCCAGCGCCGCGGACAGGTACGCCGCGCCGATATTTTGCCGGCCGAACATGCCGGCCTGGAACAAGTCCGACGTGCCGTTGCCGAGCGCACCGGCAACCGAGAAACTGGTGCCGCCGCCCGCCAGCGCGAAACCGATCAGCGCGTCCGGAGATACCTTGTAGTCCGCGCCGCCGACCACGCCGTAGGCACGTGCGACGGTGTCGTGCGATCCGACGATTGCATTGCCGTCGGTAGTGGCAGAGCCGCCATAGGCTGCGCCCCAGACGCTCCAGCGGCCGACCGGCTGCGGCACGAGATAGGGCGCCTTGGTCGCCATCGCATAGGCGTCGCGCTCACTGGACGTAGCATTACGTTTTGCGGCGTAGGCCAGGGTTTCCTCGTCGAGCGCCGCGAACTGCGATGCGCCGCCGCCGGAGGCAAATCCGCCGGCGCGGCCGGCCACCGACGGATCGAGCAGCAAATTGAGGAACATATCGTTGGCTTTGATCGACGACTGGATCACGCCGGTGCCGAGTTCGCCCGAGGCCTGCGTCAGGCCCTGGGCGGTCAGCGCGCCGAACACCAGCGGAATGCCGCCGGTGCGGTTGAAGAAGCCGGTCAGCGCGTTGGCGACGTTCTGCTGATTGATGTTCAGTCCGCTCGGCGCGACGAAGCCCAACGCCAGATTCAGATAGACGTTGTTGGCGTCGTAACTCAGAGTCGACGCAAAATTCGCGGGCACGTTGGTATTGACCAGCGAACCGAACGTGCCGCTGACGCCGCCCGCCGCGGTGAGGATGGTGTATTTCTTTGCGACGTAGGTGCCGGCGGCATAGACGGCCGCCGCCGTGCCGTTAAGCGAAGCCGTGCCTCCGACGCTTGCAAATGACGCCGTGGCCGGATTGAGCGCCACCAGATACATCGCGCCGGACTGGAACGCGAGATTGCCGGTCACCGTCATCGACGTGCCCGGCGTGCCGTTGCCCGGCGCAAACGTGCCGCCGGAAGCGTTGAGGTTGGTAACCGTGCCCGAGCCGGCAAATGTGCCGCCGCTGATGGTCGCGCCGCCGTTGAGCGCGCCGTTGTTCGTGGTGGTGCCGGCGGTGTTGGTCAGAAGGCCGGACACCGTCGCGCCGGCGTTGTTGTTGAAGGTGCCGGCATTCGACACCTTGCCGGTCCAGGTCAGGTTGTTGGTGATCGTCGCGGTGTTCGAGGCGACGTTGCCGGTCCAGACACCATTGTTGGTGATGTTGCCGGCGCCGGTATTGGTGGCGACGTTGGCGATATAGGCGCCACCGTTGGTGACGACGCCGGCGTTGTTGAGGTCGTCCTTCACGGTACCGCCGACAGCAACCGTAATGCTGCCGGTGGCGTTGTTGGTGATGCCGCCCGTGCTCGCGTCCAGCGTGGCGCCGCCCGCAACCGTCAGCGCACCGCTGTTGGTGAGCAGGCCTTGCAGGGTATAGGTGGCGGCGCCAACCGCGAGGGTTGCGCCATTAGCGTTGGTGAACGTGCTGTTGCTGGTCAGCGCCCCCGTCACCGTAAACGTGCCGCCGTTGTTGGCGATGGCGCCGTTGACGACGCCAGCCGCGTTCACCGTCCCGGTGTTGGTCAGGCCATTGCTGATGGTGCCGGTATTGTTCGCCGTGCCGGTATTGGTCAGCGAGCCGGTAACGGTGCCGGCGTTGGTGAACGTCGCATTGTTGGTGACATTCGACATGATGCTGCCGGCCGCGGAAATCGCCAGCGTGCCCGCGGTCACGGTCGTCGGCCCGGTATAGGTGTTGGTGTTGGTCAGCGTCGTGGTGCCGGTGCCGATCTGCCTGAATGCGCCGGAGCCCGAAATCACACCGCTCAGCGTAATGGCGTTGGAGCGGTTGACCGCCAGAGTAGCATTATCGAGAATATTGCCGACCACCGAACCCGTCGCGCCGCCATTGCCGAGCTGCAGCGTGCCGGCGCTGATGGTGGTGCCGCCGGTATAGGTGTTGGTGCCGGACAGGATCAGCGTGCCGGTGCCGAGCTTGGTGAGCGAGCCGCCGGCGCCCGAGATCACGCCGCTGACTTGGGTCGACAGGTTGTTGCTGCCGACGGCTAAATTCTTGGCGCCGAGTACATAGCTGCCGGCGCCCTCGATCGAACCGGCGGTCGTGCCCGCGGATGTCAGGGCGGAGATGTCGACGGTGCCGCCGGCGTCGGTGATGAAGCGCGCCCCGCCGCCGCCGCTGGTATCGAAGAAGAAGACGTTGCCGCCGCTGTGGGTGGTGATGGTGGCGGTGCCCGCCGTGGTGTTCGAGTTGAACGAGACCACCCCGCTGTTGTCGATGGTGGAGCTGGCGGCGGTGGCGGTATCGTTGGCGCCGCCGGAATCGCCGAACTGCACGATGCCACCCAGACTATTGATGATCGTCGCGCTGCCGGCGGTGGTCGCGGCGAAAAACGCGGTCGTGCCGCCGCTGTTGTTGATGATGACCGCGTTGCCGGCGGATGCGGTGTCGGTGCCGGTGAGCATGACGCCGAACGTCGTCGTTCCTCCGCTGTTGTTGACGATGGTCGCGTTGCCGGCCGTGCTCTGGTCCTGGAAATTGGTGTTACCGCCGGAATTGTTGGCGATGGTCGCATTCATCGCCGAGGTGTTGGCGAGGAAATTCGTGATGCCCGTATTGTTGTTGGTGATATGCGACGTTCCGGCATTGCTGGTATCGGTGCCGCCGAGTGCTCCGAACGTGGTTGTACCGCCGCTGTTGTTGACGATCGTCGCGTTGGCCGCCGTGCTCGAATTGTTGAATGTCAGCGTTCCGTCGACAAGCGCGATGTTGGAGTTGCCGGCCGTACTGGTGTTGTTGAATGTGATCGTCGCAAAAGAGCCGGATGTCGTGGAGATGCTCGCGCTTCCCGCGCTGCTCGAATTGAGGAAGGCCACGGCGCCGCTATTGGTGATGGTCGACGCGCTGGCTGTACTATTGTCGTGGAAGGTAAGGGTGGCGGCGGCGGCGTTGGTGATCTGCGAAGTGCCCGCGCTGCTGGAATCGAAGAAATCCGCGACCACGTTGTTCGTGATCTTGGCGGCGCCGGCCGTGCTGGTGTTGTCGAACTCCAGGCTCGAGTTGTTGGTGATGGTCGCGGTGCCGGCCGTGCTCGAATTCTGGAACACCATTGCGCCGCTGTTGGCGTAGGTAACGGTCTTGCTGCCGCCGCTGGCCGTGCTTGAGTTCTGGAACAGCATGGTGGCGGTCGGATTGAACGTCTGGGTATTGGTTGAGTTGTTGGATACGCCGGCGCCGTTGACCACGAACACGTCGTTGGTCGTGATGGTATAGGCCGCCGCATTGGGCGTCTGGGTAAACTGCACGCTGCCGATGCTGACGAAGCCGTTGCTCTGCACCGCGGTCGGCGTGTTGACCGTAAACGTCGCCGTGCCGTCGGGGACGGAGGGATTGGAGGACCAATTCGTGGGGTCGGTCCACTCGTCGCCGCTGCCGATCCATGTGCCATCGACCGCATGCGCCGATACGACGCCGAGCGCGGTGGTTGCCAGCAAAACCGCAAGGGTCTGCCGCAGCACGGCTCCACCGCGGCGTCTCTGTCCGGAATCCAGTACCGGACTTGTCCGGTCGATCATGTCGTCTTCCCCAAAGCGCATCGAACCCGAACTTGTACAGAACTGGCGACCCGTGCCGGCTCTCCGATAAGAGGCAATCAAACCGCTTTGGCGGAAGGCTCCGATGGGCAGGAAGTCAGATCGACCGTTCCACGCCTTTACGCGTACTGGTGGACACGTTCTCATGGCTGAGGAGGGCGGTGCAACGAAACTTGCTACCTTTACGCGAGGTTTCGGGGGCAACTTGCTCGTATTAGGAGCGGTCGTGTCCCTGCAGCAACACGTTCAATCCTCTGAGGTTGTAGAAGCGCTTCCGTTTCGGCCTCGGCGTGCCGGCCGGGAAAGCTACCGCCATAGCGAACGGCTGATTCGCGCGTTGATGGGGACGGCTGTTGCCGCTAGGCTCGGTCAGGATCGAGCCATGTGGAGGCTTGTCCGGACGACAGGGTGAAATGGACAGACGGTTCAAAATCGGTTTGGCGGTGCTCTCCAGCCTGGTCCTGGCGGCTGGCTGGATGCCCGCGTCCCGCGCGGCAACCTCGTCGACCATCGATATCCTGCCGAATGACGTGGTCGGAGTTCCCGAACGCGTGGATGTCGGCCCCTTGAAGCCGCTGGGGCGGCAAGCCGACAAACCGCTGGTGAGCGGCAACCCGCTGTGGTCGGTACCGCTCTCGGTGCTGACGGCCACCCAGGAGCGCCCGATTTTCTCGGCTTCCAGGCGGCCGCCGCCGCGCGCGGTGGCCGGGCCTCGGATCGAACCGGTCAATGTGCCCGCGCCGAAGCCTGCCGAGCCGGAGCATCCTCCGCTCGCGCTGATCGGCGCCGTTGTCGGCGACAGCGACGCCATCGCCGTTTTCATCGACCGGACCAACCAGGGAATCGTCCGTTTGCGGGCGGGAGAGGCTCATGCGGGCTGGGTGCTGAGTTCTGTCCTGCGCCGCGAAGTAACCCTCAAGAAAGACGAACAGACGGAAACGCTGGTGCTGCAGCGTCCCGGCGACCCCACGGCTTCCCCTGGAATCCCCAGCATACCGCTGCCAATGCCGGCCGCGGCCGGCGCGGTCGGATCTTATGCCCCGTTCGTTCCCCGCTCCACGCCAAAGAACGGGGAATCGGACGGCCTCTAGGACGTCTTTCGCCATCGCCCGTAGCTTGCCGCGAATTATTTCTTGAGAGCTTCGCTCAATACGTCGCATACCCGCTGCTGCTGGGCTTCGCTCAGGCCCATCCACATCGGCAGCCGGATCAGCCGCTGCGACAACGATGTCGTCAGCGCAAGATCCCCATGCGCGCGTCCGAACTTCAGGCCGGCCGGGGACGAGTGCAGCGGCACATAGTGAAACACCGCATTGACTTCGTTCTGCCGGAGCGCGCCGAGCACTTCCTGACGGTCGATGTGAGGGGCGAGGATGATGTAAAACAAGTGCCCGTTGTGCTGACAATCCCCGGGCACGGTCGGGCGCCGGAGCAAATCTTGCTGCTCAAGCGGCGCAAGCATGCCGTAATAGCGCCGCCAGTTCGCTATCCGCGCATCGGTAATTCGCTGCGCCTGCTCCAGTTGAGCCCAGAGGAACGCCGCCGTGGATTCGCCCGGCAGGAACGACGAACCGATATCCTGCCAGGTGTATTTGTCGACCTCGCCGCGAAAAAACCGGCCGCGGTCGGTGCCCTTTTCACGAATGATTTCGGCGCGGGGCACGAGACCGGGGTCGCTCACGAGAAGGCCGCCGCCTTCACCGGAAATGATGTTCTTGGTTTCGTGAAAGCTCAAAGTGCCGAGATCGCCGATCGCGCCCAGCGCGCGGCCCTTGTAACCCGCCATGATTCCCTGCGCGGCGTCCTCGACAACCCAGAGATCGTGGCGGCGCGCGATCGCCAGAATGGAATCCATCTCGCAGGCAACGCCGGCGTAGTGTACCGGCACGATCGCCCGCGTGCGCGGCGTGATGGCGGCCTCGATCAACCGTTCATCCAGATTGAGCGTGTCTTCCCGGATATCGACAAAGACCGGGACCGCGCCGCGCAGCACAAAAGCGTTCGCCGTCGATACGAAGGTGTAGGAGGGCAAAATCACCTCGTCGCCGCTCTCGATATCCAGCAACAGCGCGGCCAAATCCAGCGCCGACGTGCAGGAGTGCGTCAGCAGCGCCTTGGCGCAGCCGGTCTGTTGTTCGATCCATTGATGGCAGCGCCTCGTGAACGCCCCATCTCCGGAAAGATGCTGGTTGCGTTGCGCCTCGGCTGCGTAGACGAGTTCGTTGCCGGTCGCGTAAGGCCGGTTGAACGGTATGTAATCTGTCGACACTGTCTGATTTCCACCGGCTTGCAGAGGCGATCCGAAACATCGATCGGGCGTCCGCCAAATTGGCGGTTTCCGCCGCGGGAATCAACGTCCGATCCGAAAACCTCCGCCAACAAAGCCGGTCCGGCGCCGTCGTCAACTATCGACATCCATTCGTCGGGCTGGTAGCCGCTGGTGATGCACTGGGGATTTCGACCTTGACCTGCGTCCAGCCGATCGGTGCGCCGCTGCGGAGATCCCGATGACGGGTTCGGGTCCAAGCCGCGCGCGACGACTGTTTGCAGGCTGGTCCGCAAATCTTGTTCAGATGGTTTTGGGAATTACTCAGCAGGTCGCGCTGGTTCCGGTTTTTCTACATTTCTGGACCAGCGATGTGCTGGCGGCCTGGCTCGCCATTTACGCCGCGGGAAATCTCGTTCTCATCGCCGACGCCGGCCTGCAGCTTCGTGCCATCAACCGGTTTTTCGCGTTCAAATCCACTGTCGACGGCGATGGCCGAACCGCCCGGTTTTATGCCGCGATGCTGCGGATCTATGTTGGACTGGCCGGACTGCTCGTGGTGCTGCTGCTTGCCGTCATGCGGTTCCTGCCGCCGTCCACCGTCCTTGGGTTTCAGGCGACCGCCCATTTCGATGCGGCCTTCGCCGTGATGACGACGGGCATACTTTTGACCTTGCCCAACAATCTTGCGTCCGCGCTTTACCGGGCGCGCGGATTGTACGGGCGCGCGGTGAAGATTCAGAATGCGGCCATGCTGGCGTCGCAGCTCGCTCAACTGGTGGCGATCGTTACGACGGGAAGCCTGCTGGCCGTGACGATCGCCTATGTGGCAACTCAACTAGCGGTCTCTGTCTATTTTCTTGCGATCGATGCGCCGCGGCTGTTTCCGTTCCTGCGCGGGGCTGTTGCCAGGCCATCCTGGCGCTGGGTGACCGGCCAGTTTCGCCTTGCCGCTCCGTTCGTCGTCGGGAGCGCCACGGAGCTGGCGCTGCTCAATCTGCCGGTCCTGATGGTCAGCGCGCTTGTGACCGATCGCCTGGCGGTGGCGCAATGGGGCCTCACCCGCGTCGTCGCGGGACTGCTGCGCGCGCTCTGTGTTCAGACCACGCTGCCGTTGGCGGCCGAACTCGGCCACGATCATGCCGTCGGCCTGCAGGAGCAGTTGCGAAATCTGTATGCCCGTGGATCGGTGTTCGTGACGCTGCTGGCAAGTCTCGTGGTGTCCGGGCTGCTGCCATTCTGGCCGGATTTTTTCGCGCTGTGGACCCGCGGCGCCATTCCCTACGATCCGTTGCTTACAATGACGCTGCTGGTCGGCACCAGCGTGATCGCGCCGTCAATTCTGTCGCTCGGTTATGCCAATTACAGCAATCGCGGACCCCTGGTGGCGCGGACCAAGGGACTGCAGCTTGCCGTGTTCCTGTTGCTCTCCGCCGTGCTGATCCGCTCGATGGGGCCGCTGGGGGCGGCGGTTGCAATCGTCGCGAGCGATCTGCTGGTTCAGTTCGGGCTGTTGGGGGCGGTCATTCTCCGGCAGACGCTGTTGCAGCCGCTTCGTCACGTCGCTTTTCTGGCCGCGACGATGGCGCTGGTGACATTGGGCGGATGGGGACTGGGAACGTTGATCCGCGCGTTAGCGCCCGGGACCGGGCTGACGCGATTTGCGTTCGAATGCACGCTGTGGCTGGTTGTCGTGGCGGTAGTCGCGAGCCCGCTCCTGAGCAGGAATTTGCGCGACCGGCTGATTGCGGCGATCCCGCGCTAGCACGCGCCGGTCAGGCCTTGCCTCCCGCTAAAATGGATGGCATTTCCTTTCCTGCATCGAAGCGAGCGTTATCTTGCTATCCCCGAAAGATGCCGACCAATGACACGGCGTGTCCCGTTGAACGACCTCGCCCGGCAGAACCGGCTGATCCATGACGAACTCGCCGATGCGGCGCGCCGGGTGATCGAGCGCGGCTGGTATGTGCTGGGATCCGAAGGCGCCGATTTCGAACGGGCGTTCGCCAGCTATTGCGGCGTTCCGCATGCCGTCGGCGTGGCCAACGGAACCGACGGGATCGAGCTCGCGTTGCGCGCGGTCGGGGTTGGTGCGGGCGACAGCGTGGCCACGGTAGCGAATGCCGGTTTCTATGCCAGCACCTCGATCCACGCTATCGGTGCGCGTCCGCTGTATGTGGACGTCGCTCTGGAGACGCACACGATCAGCGTCGATTCGCTGAAGCAAAAGCTCGCGCGAAACACCGTGCGGGCCGTGATCGCGACCCATCTGTACGGGCGTCTTGCCGATGTCGAGACCATCGCCGCGGTCTGCGCCCCGCTCGGAATTCCCGTCATCGAGGACTGCGCGCAAGCACATGGCGCCAGCCGCAACGGCAAAGCGGCGGGCAGCTTCGGCGCGGCCGGCTGCTTCAGTTTTTATCCGAGCAAGAATCTCGGCGCACTCGGCGACGGCGGAGCGGTGACGACGAGCGACGCTGGGACAGCCGAGCGCCTTCGCGAGTTACGTCAATATGGATGGGACAAGAAGTACAGGGTGAGCCGGACCGGAGGCCGCAACAGCCGGCTTGACGAGCTGCAGGCAGCACTGCTGCTGGCGAAGCTGCCGCATCTCGACCGCTGGAACGTCGAACGGCGCGCCATCGCCCGCAGGTATTTTGAACAGATCAGGCATCCCTGGATAAAATGCCCGGCGGATTTCGGCACCGACAACGTATCCCATCTCTTTGTCGTTCGTTGCGACGACCGCGCCGGATTTCAGCGGCATCTGGAGGCGCGCGGGGTCAGCTCCGACATTCATTACCCGATACCCGACCATCGGCAGCCGGCCTATGCTGCTTGCCGCGTCGATGAACTGCCGGAAACCGAGCGTCTGGCCAGGGAAATCGTTACCATTCCCTGTTTCCCCGAAATGGAGGAAGAGGAAATCGTCCAGGTGATCGACGCCGTCAACAGTTGGTAGCAAATGTGCTATCCCGTGGCCGGGATGCAAACGCCGGAACGCGCAAGGTAGATATGGCAGAGCAAAAGCCAGCGAAGGTCGATACCGCGCCGGTTGGCGTGCGCGGGGTTGTGCTCTACCGGTTTCCTTCGGTGCAAGACCCGCGCGGCGACTTGACGGTCGGTGAATTCGAAAACGAATTTCCGTTTCGCCCGAAACGATATTTTATCGTTTCCGGCGTGCCATCCGGAGGGATACGCGGCGAGCATGCGCACAAGCAGTGTCATCAATTCCTGATTTGCGCATACGGCCGCTGCAGCGTCACGGTCGACGATGGAACGACGCGGCTTGAGGTGGTGTTGGACAAGCCGAACAAGGGTATCTACGTTCCTCCCATGATCTGGGGCAGGCAGTGGCAATACAGCGCCGACGCGGCGTTGCTCGTCTTCGCTTCAGAGCTTTATGATCCCGACGATTATATTCGCGAATACGGCGCGTTTCTGAGCGCAGTAGGCTCCGCCAGGTGACGATGGCAAATCGCGTCTACTGCACCTATTTCGATCACAACTACCTGTCGCGCGGACTGGCACTCTATCATTCGTTGCAGCGGCACGCGCCGGGCTCGCGGCTCTGGGTGCTTTGCCTGAGCGAGGCCTGTTACCAGACCCTCGCCGCGCTCGATCTGCCGGATATTGTGGCGGTGCGGCTTGCGGATTTCGAGGCTGACGATCCTGAGGTCGCCGCGACCCGTGCCGACCGCAGCGCCATCGAATACTACTTCACCTGCACGCCGGCCTGGATGCTTTTCGTGCTGGCGCGCGAAACGGAAGCCGAATGGGTGACCCATCTCGACGGTGATTTGTTTTTCTTCGCGGCGCCCGAAATTATCTACGGGGAATTGTCGGAAGCAGCCGCCGCCATCATCCCGCATCGTTACCCGCCCAAGCTTGCAAGGCTGCGGAAGTTCGGGACCTACAATGTCGGTTGGGTGGGGGCCCGCAACGATGCGGATGGCCTGGCGGTCATCAAATGGTGGCGGGAGAAATGCATCGAATGGTGTCACGACTATGTCGACGGGGATCGCTTTGCCGACCAGGGTTATCTCGATTGGTTTCCGCGCCGCTTCCCGCGGGTGAAAATCATCGAGAACATCGGCGCCAACCTTGCGCCCTGGAATATCGGCAATTACCGGATCGATGTTCGCGGCAGCGAGGTGCTGATCGACGCGGTCCATCCGCTGATATTTTTCCACTTTCAAGGCCTGAGAAAGGGGTTGCGCTGGTTTATCTTCAACAGCCACCGCTCCTATCGTGCGCCGTTTTCCAGCGTGGCGCGCGAGCATATTTACAGGCCCTACGTCGATGAGTTGCTCGCGATCGAGAAAACGGTCGACCCGATGATGCCGCTGCCTGCTGCGAAACCGCACGGCCGCTCGGGGGCGGTCGACGTCGGGCAATATCTCAAGAGCTGGGTGCGCAATGTCGGAATGCGCGTATTCCAGCTATTGGATATCGTCACTCGCCGGGCTTTTTTTGTTTTTCGCGGGACGGCGTATTAGCCGCCCGGCAACACGTCAGAGCGCGAACAGATAGGTCTCCGTGGTCGAACGATGCCCGGTCGCCTCAACCACGTCATAGGGAATGCCCGGCCATTCGCGTTGCAGGCGTAGGCCTGCGTCCCGGCATAGCTGCATCAGTTCCTGCTTGCTGAAGACAACTTCGACAACCGGGGCGCCGTAGGCGTATTTTCGCAAGAACGTGGTTCGATGGTCGTGGAACACCGGCACGGTGTGAAAAACACAATAGCTCGCGGCGACCCGGGCGGCCTCGCGGATCGCCGCCTGGTAGTCGATGATGTGCATCAGCGACACGCCGTTGAAGACGATGTCGAATGCGCCGTCGCCGTAGGGTAATTTGGTGGCGTCGGCAACCTCGAAGACGGTTGACGGCGAACGGGCGCGGGCGCGGGCGATCATCGCGTCCGAATAATCGATGCCGGTGTAGCGGACGCCGCCGGCCAGCAGCGCGGCAAACACGTCCCAATAGTAGCCGCTGCCGCAGCCGACATCGAGCAGCCGCGGGTTGGCAAGGCCGGTCGCGGCGACGGCTTCCACTGCGACTGTGAGATCGAGGCGCGGCTCGCCGCGCTTCATGGCGGCGATCAGGCCTTGGTAGGCGCGCTCCTGCCGCGCCGCGGTGCGCGCGGCGAGCCATCCGCTGGACGATGCGGTCATGTCGCGCGCTTCCTCAAGGCCGCCGAGCACGCGATAGTCGGTTGAGCTCAGGATATGCCGCCGCAGGATCGGCGTCGCCTTGACGACGCGCTTGCCGATCTGCCGGACGAGGCGGGGAAGTTTCATCGCTGTGCCCGTATGCCCTCGACCAACGCCAGGATCTCGGCAGCGCGATGGCGGTAGGTATGCTGCGCCATGGTCCTGGCATGGCCGGCGCGCGCGATCGCCGCGCGGCCGGTGTCGTCGCCGATCGTGCGGCCGATGACCTTGAGGCAGTCGTCGATGGAGCGCCATACCGCGACTTCCCGGTCCGGAGCGAACAGGGTATCCAGATTGTCCTTGAAGTCGGTCAGCAGGAAAGTGCCGACGCCGGTCGCCTCAAACAGCCGCATGTTTCCGGCCTCCCTGCCGGCAAGGTCGATATGCGAGTTGAGCGTAATCCGCGAGCGCCGCAGCACCCGATACATCTCCGCTCCCCAGACTTCGTCCTGGAAGCAGCGGTGCAGCGGCGACGAGGCGGGAAGCGCGTGCGGACGGTTTCCCCATAATTTGAGATCGTAGCGCCCAGCGACCGCCTCCAGCAATGCGATCCGCTGCTGGTGATCGGCCGACACGGTGCCGACAAACGATATGTCGATATCCGCCTCCGGCGCTTCGGGCAGGGCGTCGAGAACCGCGGGCTCGAACGCCAGATGGTTCACTTCCGCGCGGATTCCCAGGGCCCGAAAAGACTGCACCACCGTCGGCAGTTGCGAGATCATCAGGTCGTAGATGGCCCAGTCCCCGCCGCGCGGCGGCACAAGTCCGACCTGTCCGATCAAAACCGGGTTGCCGACCGCCTTGATGCGCCGTGCAAGCCCGGTATCGATATGAAAGATGTCCTGATTGAGCACGAGGTCGGGCCGGAATTCCTCGATCTGTGCCAGCAATATCGTCTCAGCCTGGGCGTCAAGCCGGGGGCTGAGGCCAACCCTGCGCGCCAGCGGCCTCAGTATGGGTTTGAAAGGCGTGGCGACGCGTTGCAGCCAGGCCGGAAGCTGGCGCCGCCCGGTGCTCCCGGGCGGCGCCGGGGCTTCGACAGCCATGCCATGCTCGCGCGCCCACGCTGTCTGAAGCCATGGGTTGTTGACGTGGATCTCCGCCGCCTGAAAGCCCAGGGCGGCAAAATTGCGCGAATAAAAATCGGCGACGCCGAACAGGCTTGCATTGCGCGCCGCCATTTGCGTCGCGTAGGAGGCGTTCTCGAGCCCCGGCTGGCGACGGTAGAACCAGGCGAGGAAACGCGGATAGTCCGCGTTGAGCACGAGGATGCGGCGCGTTCCGGATGAGTCAACCCGCAAGGACATTTGCTCGATCGTTTCGGTCCAATATCGTGCGCGGCGTGATGTACCAGAGCAGAAACAGAGGGCCTAAGCCATGCGTCAGTAATGCCGTGGATAGCGTGAAGAGGAAATCGCTGTAAACATCGATGGCAACTGCCGGAATTGCGATAGACGGAAAATTGACCGTGTAGAAATAGCGCACTCCCGCCTCGAAGTTCAGGGGTGCTTCCGTTTTGAATGAAACGGCCAGAACGTTCGCAATCATCAGGCGGGATTCCAGCTTCGGCGCCCGATCCGCGGCGGTCAATCGGCAAACTCAGGCGCGTCGTTTTTCGCGCTTCACAACCCAGTCAAGTTGCTGTACCGCAAGAACCTTCTGAATCCAAGCCGGCAATCCGTGGATGCTCTATCGTTCTCTAGGAAATACCGGCCTGCGCGTCTCCGAAATAGGATTCGGCTGCGCGAGTTATTGGGGCAAGAAGGTGTTCGACGAAGCCGAGGCGATCCGGCTGATTCACGCAGCGATCGATCATGGCGTTACGTTCTTCGACACCGGCGCAAGCTATTCCGGCGGAAACGCCGAACCGCGATTGGGTCGGGCGATTTCCGGCCTCAAAGGCAAGCATGATCTGGTAATTGCGACCAAAGCCGGAACATACACGGATGAGCGGGGCAGGTGGCGCGAGGATTTCTCGCCGGCAGGCGTGCGGCGAACCGTCGAGGCGAGTCTTGTCCGGCTTGGGCTGGACGCCATCCCGTTGCTGCAGCTTCACGGGCCTGAAATTGCCAATCTGACCGACGATCTGCTGGATACGCTGGCCAGGCTCAAGGAAGAAAGAAAGGTTCTGCATCTGAGCGTCAACAGCTTCGATGTAAACGTCATCGAACATGTCATGACGCTTGCGCTGTTCGGCGTGGTGATGATCGACTACAATATTCTTCGGCCGGAGCGCGAGCCGATCATCGCAAGGCTGGCCGCGCGACACTTCGGGATTTTGGCAGCCACGCCGCTTGCGGCAGGCCTCTATCGGAAGAACAGGTTTCGCATTCGCGGCATTCAGGATGTCTGGTACATCGCCCGCGCCTGGAAAAATCATCGCTCCGATTTCAGGCGCGCCCGAAACTTTCATTTTCTCGAACAGGAACAGCGGCTCACGGCCGCGGAGATCGCTCTCGCGTGGGTTTTGCGCAAGCCTGAAATAAGCTCCGCCACATTCGGAACAACGCGAATGAGTCACTTGTTAGCCAATCTGCGGGCTTCCGGCGCGACCATCGACGATGAGCTTCTGCAGAAAATAAGCAGGGCTCAGCTGAATTTTGCCTGAAGGCGAGGAGTTCCCCGCCTATCAATTCGCGATGGCGCCATCCTGCTCGAATATCGTGCGCGGCGTGATGTACCAGAGCAGAAACAGGATGGCCATGCCGTGTGTGAGCAAAGCCACCGACAGCGGCACGTTGAGCAGAATCTGGGGAAAGACGGCGGCGGAAATCAGGATGAAGGCCGGCGGCAGTCCGGCCGACAAGCGATTGCCGAGCGCGATGACGAGCCCGCAGACAAAAACCCCGACGGGCGCGAACACCAATCCTGTCGATGCGATGCCTTCCGTCGCAAACAGCGACGCATTGAAATTGCCGAGCTTGTGGGCTTTCTCCATCACCAGCGACAATTGATCCTGATAAGGGCAGGCGATGAAGGATTTCAAAATCGAGATCTGGCAGAAATGCGTGAGATCGTGTTTTGAAAAGAAATCGCTGTAGAGGTCCATCGCGGCCGCTGGAATGGCGATAATCCGGAAATTGACGGTATAAAAATAGCGCACCCCGAGCTGGAACGGCAACGGCGCATCCGCGGTCTTGAACAGGACCAGCAACACGCCTGCGAGCATCGGCAATAGCAGGGACAGCACCACCGCCGTCCTCGCTGCGACGATCCTCGAAAGCAACGTCATGGCGACAAGCCATACCGGCGTGAAGAACGCGAGCTTGCTAAGGGTAATGGGGTAAAAAAGCAGCAGAAGAAGCAGAACGGCGGCGGCGCGCCGGTAATTTTTTCGTGCCACGAAGCAGGCGAATGCGAACGGCAGCAGGGCGTTGGACGTTATTCCGAGCGAGTAACTTATGATCACAGGAAATTCGAGCTGCTCGCGGAAGTCGTAGATATCCTCGAGGCCGACAAGGCGGAAATTGTAGACCGCGCCGATGACGATCGTCGCAACGGCCACCAGCAAGATGGCTGTCAGCAGATATCCGAGTGCCCTTGTCGACAATGCGTATCGTTGCCGGACCGGCGACGAGATCAACAGCGCCGGCAGCAGAAACGCGACGGCGGAAGCCACCGCGGAAAACCCGCCCAGCCGGTGGTCGTAGTCCAGGCTGGAGAAGCAGTTCATCCAGAGATAGCTGAGGAGCATCGAATAAAGATAGAATCCGGTGAAATAGCCGAAGCTGAAGCGCGCGAACGTAAAAAGCAGCGAAACCAAAGCAAAGCCGGCGACCGCGATGAGCGCGACGTGCAGGTGAGCCGGGTCATAGAAAATGTGAAAATACGAGGCGGTGAAGTAGTCCGGACGCTTGAAGAGCGAGATATAGACCAGCGAGACGCAGCATATCGCGATATGAAAACCGATCAGAAGCGCCAGCCCGAGGGGCTTCTCGGCATTTGTCGTCAGCCACTTCCCGCTCGCGATCATCGGAGCGCCTGCGTGGCGCTGGCGCGATGGTCCGGCTCGAAGATCGTTCGCGGCGTGATATGCCAGAGCAGGAACAATATCGCAGCGCCGTGCGTAAGCAGGGCGATCGAAAGCGGGACGTTGAGCAAGACCAGCACCAGCATGGCGCCGGACATCAGGATAAACCGCGGCGGCAGGCCCTCCGACATGCGATTGCCAAAGGCCATCACCAGCCCGCACATGAAGGCCGATACCGGCGCCCACCACAACCCGACGGACGCGATGCCTTCGGTGGCAAACAGCGAGGCATTCAGGTTGCCCAGCTTGTAGTTTTTCTCCATGACCTCCCACAAAGGCTCCTGCCAGGGGCAGGACATGATCCGCTTCACCACGGATATCTGGCAAAACCAGGTGACATCGTGCCGCGAGAAATAATCGTAGTAGATATCCATGGCGTCCGAGGGGATTGCGAACATTCGAAAGTTGACCGTCGAAAAATAGATCGCGCTCTGTGCCTTGAACGCAAGGTGCAACGCCACTCCCGTGAGGATCGGCGCCAGCAGGGACAGCACGACGGCCGTCCTGCCGGCGAAGATGCTTGAAAGCAGCAACATGGTGACGAGCCAGAAGGGCGCGAGCAGGGGGAATTTGCTCAGGGTGATCGGATAGAACAAGAGCAGGAGAAACAGGACGGCGCCCGCGCGCCACCAGGCCCGGCGCACGACCAACCCTGCGAACGCGAACGGCAACAATGCGTTTGAGACGATCGTCACCAGGTAGTTGAGAAGTTTTGGAGATTCCAGAGTATCGCGAAAATTGTAGATGTCGGCCAGGGCGACAAATCGAAAATTGTACATCGCGCCGATGGCGATGGTGGCGACCGCCAGCAACAGAATGAACGTGAGGAGCCGGTCAAATCCCCGTGGCGAAAGGACGTAGAGCCGCGGGATCGGCAGCGGAACAAACAGCGCAGCCAGCAAAAACGCGACGGCGGACGCGGCGGCCGAGAGTCCGGCGGACAGGTGATTGTAGTTCAGGTCGGTGAAACAATTGAGCCACAGGTATCCGAGGATCATCGTGTAAAAATAAAATCCGGTAAAATATCCGAAGCTGAAGCGCGCGACTGTAAAGAGCGAGGAAACGAGCGCGAAACCCGCGACCACGGGAACGGCGATATGGAGACGGGCGGGATCGAAGAACAGGTGGAACGTGGCGGGGTCAACGACGATCGGATTGATGTTATCCGCGAGATAAACAAGGGAGACGCAGCAGATCACGCTGTGCAGGCAGATCAGCAGTGCCAGCCTGGGACGCTCTCGAAATTGCTGGTGGCCGTCAGCCATCGTCTGTCTTGCGTTCATCCGGGCGGGATTTCTTCTCTGCCAACCGGTTACCCCAATAGCTGGAGGGGTACAACTTGCAAGCCGGAAAAGCTTTCAAGTGCCTTGATTTGCGGTCGCTTTTATTAATATAGCACTTGGTCCATATTGGGCCCCGCTGCATCGTCCGGGCCGCCCGCTCGGGCTGTCCTGAATTGGTCACGGCCGATGAGCGGCGGTTAACAAGGAAGGCTTTGATGATCAGATTTGGCCTGCTCGGATGTGGACGCATCGCCAGGCGCCACGCCGATCTGTTGGGCGGCAATCATATCGATCGAGCCAGGCTTGTTGCCGTCTGCGATCCCGTTCGCGCCCGCGCCGACGCCATCGCGTCGAAATTCGGCATTTCCGGCGATTATGATATCGACAGCTTTCTGGCGCGAAAGGATATCGACGCGGTTGCGGTGCTGACGCCGAGCGGAATGCATCCCGAGCACGCCATCGCTTGCGCCAGGGCCGGCAAGCACGTCGTGGTCGAAAAGCCGATGGCGCTCCGGCTTCAGGACGCCGACGAGATGATGCGCGCCTGCGACGAGGCGGGCGTCAAGCTGTTCGTGGTCAAGCAGAACCGCTTCAACGTTCCCGTGGTCAAGGCACGCGAGGCGCTGGAGGCCGGCCGGTTCGGCCGGCTCATTCTCGGCACCGTGCGGGTGCGCTGGTGCCGGGACCAGAGCTACTACGAGCAGGACGACTGGCGCGGCACCTGGGCCTATGACGGCGGCGTGCTGACCAACCAGGCCAGCCATCACGTCGACATGCTGGAATGGTTTTTCGGCGACGTGGTCAGCGTTCATGCGCGCGCGATCACGGCGCTTGCAAAAATCGAAACCGAGGACACCGCGGTCGCGACGCTGAAATTCCGCAATGGCGCGCTCGGCATCATCGAGGCCACCACCGCCGCTCGCCCGAGGGATCTGGAAGGCTCGCTCTCGATCCTGGGCGAGAAGGGCAGCGTGGAGATCGCGGGCTTTGCGGTCAATCAGATCCGGCACTGGGCTTTCGTCGACGAATTGCCATCGGACAGGGACGTGATGGAAAAGTTTTCCGTCAACCCGCCCAACGTCTACGGCTTCGGCCATCAGGCCTATTATCAGCACGTGATCGATTGCCTGATCCATCAACGCGCCGCGTT
Organism: uncultured Alphaproteobacteria bacterium; assembly: GCA_963784755.1. Taxonomy (GTDB): domain Bacteria; phylum Pseudomonadota; class Alphaproteobacteria; order Rhizobiales; family Xanthobacteraceae; genus Bradyrhizobium. Next base: position 215,676 of record CAWASS010000002.1, read on the forward strand.
GGTGGACGGCCTCGAGGGACGCAAGAGCCTGGAACTGATTTCCGCGCTTTATGAGTTGATCGAAACCGGCCAGGAAGTCGCGCTGCGTTTCACGCCCCGGCTGAGCCGATTGGGTGTGGCGTCGTGAACCAGCCCGAACTGCATCAGGCCGGCGTGCGCGACGTCGAATTCGGCGCGCGGGTCAGGATCGTCGAGCCCTGCAATCTCTATGGCTGCAAAATCGGCGATGATTGCTTCGTCGGGCCGTTCACGGAAATCCAGAAAGGCGCGGTGATGGGCGCCCGCACCAAGGTGCAGTCGCACGCCTTCATCTGCGAACTCGTGGCCATCGGCGACGACTGTTTTATCAGTCATGGCGTGATGTTCGTCAACGATACGTTCTCGACCGGCGGTCCGGCCGGCGGCCGCAAGGAATTGTGGCGTCCGACCGTGATCGGCAACCGGGTTTCCATCGGCTCCAACGCCACCATCATGCCGGTGCGCATCGTCGACGATGTCGTGATCGGGGCGGGTTCGGTGGTGACGAAGGATATCACCGCTGCCGGCATGTATGCGGGCAACCCGGCGCGCCTGCTCGAATTGCGGGGTGCATAAGCCATGCCGGTGCCCTATGCGGATCTGCAGCTGCAGTACCGGACCATCAAAGGCGAGATCGACGCCGCGATCGCGGCCGTCATCCGCGACAATGCGTTCATCCGCGGCCCGTATGTCGACGCGTTCGAGCGGGAATTCGCCGCCGCCGTCGACATGAAGCATTGCGTGTCCTGCGCCAACGGCACCGACGCACTCTATCTTGCGACGGCTGCGCTGAAGGTGCAGCCGGGCGATGAGGTCGTCACCACCGCGCATTCCTGGATCAGCACGTCGGCGATGATCACCCATGCCGGCGCCACCGTGGTCTTCGCCGACACCGACGACAACACCTTCACCATCGATCCCGCCGCAATCGAGGCCTCGATCACGCCGCGCACCGTCGGCATCATCCCGGTGCATCTCTATGGGCAGCCCGCCGACATGGATGCGATCATGGCGATCGCGCGCAAGCATAAGTTATGGGTGATCGAGGATTGCGCCCAGGCGCATCTGGCGCGCCACAAGGGCCGGCAGGTCGGCACCTTCGGAACTGTGGCGACCTATTCGTTCTATCCCGGCAAAAATTTGGGCGCGATGGGCGATGCCGGCGCGGTGGTCACCAACGACGACGCGCTGGCCGAACATATGACCATGCTGGCGCGCCACGGCGGCCTTACCAAACATCAGCATCATATCGAGGGCATCAACAGCAGGCTCGACGGCCTGCAGGCCGCGATCCTGTCGGCGAAATTGCCGCATCTGCCGCAATGGACCAAGGCGCGGCAGGACGCTGCGAAGGTGTACGACGCCGGCCTCAACCAGATCGAGGATGTCGTGGTGCCGTCGGTCGCAGCGGGGCGTGAACACGTCTATCATCTCTACACGATCCAGCATCCGCGCCGCGATGCGCTGGCGGCGCATTTGAACGCCAATGGCGTTCAGACCGCGATTAATTATCCAGTCGCGCTGCCATTCCTTGCCGCTTACAGCCGGCTCAAGCACCGTCCCGAGCAGTTCCCGAACGCGCATCGCCAGCAGGGCAGGATTCTGTCGCTGCCGATGTTCGCGGAGATCACGGCGGACCAGCAGCGCACCGTGATCGATCTCATTCGCGGGTTTTGACGAAACTCGTCATTGCGAGGAGCGCAGCGACGAAGCAATCCAGCCTTGCTTTGTTGATTCGTGGATTGCTTCGCTTCGCTCGCAATGACGATTGAGTTCAACCGACCGGCCGCTCGTCCGCAATCACCTTGCCGTCGTTGGGTAGCGATTCCGGCGCGACCAGTTCGACGGCGCCGCCAAGCTTGGCGACCGCGCGCAGCGATGCGGTGACCTGTTCGCGCAGCGCATCGGACGGTGATGCGCACTCCGCCTTCAGCGTCATCGCGTCGGTCTCGCCATCGCGCGCGACCACGAGGCGCAGCCGTCCCAACTCGGGATGCCGCTTGCCGATTTCCACCACCTGTTCGGGCCGCACGAACATGCCCTTGACCTTGGTGGTCTGGTCGGCGCGGCCCATCCAGCCCTTGATCCGCATGTTGCTGCGTCCGCACGGGCTTCGGCCCGGCAGCGCCGCTGTGAGATCGCCGAGCGCAAGGCGAATCCAGGGATGCTCGGGATCGAGCGAGGTGACGGCGATCTCGCCGACGTCGCCTTCCGGCACGGGATCGCCGGTGCCGGGCCGCACGATTTCGAAAATCAGGTCCTCGTTGACGACCATGCCCGCGCGCGCCGAGGTTTCGAACGCGATCAGGCCGAGATCGGCGGTGCCGAAGGCCTGGCAGGCATCGACCCCGCGCGACTTGATCTCTTCCTGCAGCGATTTCGGAAATGCGGCCCCCGACACCAGCGCGCGCTTGATCGAGGAGATGTCGCGCCCGGCGGTTGCGGCCGCGTCGAGCAAAATCTTGAGAAAATCCGGCGTGCCGCTGTAACCAACCGGACGATACGCCTCGATCAGCTCGAATTGCGCTTCGATATTGCCAGGGCCTGCGGGAATGACGGCGCATCCCAGCGCGCGCGCGGAGGAGTCGAAAATGAACCCACCCGGCGTCAGGTGATAGCTGAAGGTGTTCAGCACCACGTCGCCCGGGCGGAAACCGGCAGCGAACAGCGCCCGCGCGCCGCGCCATGGATCGCGGTGCGTCGTTTCGGGTTCGAAGATCGGGCCGGGCGAGGTGAACAGCCGGCCGAACGAGCCGGCAGGACCGGTGACGAATCCGCCGAACGGCGGTGCAGCCTTGTGCAGGGCGGGCAGGTCCGATTTATGCAAAACCGGCAAGCGCGCCAGTGCGGCGCGGCTGGTGGTGGCAGCGGGGTCGATGCCTTTCAGATGCTCGGCATAGGCCGGCGCCGCCATCGCCTTGCGCAGCACGTCCGGCAGCCGCGAAAACAGGTCGCGTTCGCGTTCGGCGGGGTCGCGGGTTTCGAGGGCATCGTAGTGAGAGGTCATATCTTCGTCATTCCGGGGCGGGAGCGAAGCGACCGAGCCCGGAATCCATAACCACTATCGGGCGTATGGATTCCGGACCTGCGCATCCAAGTCGGCTGTAGCCGACTTGGACATTGATAATGCCGAACTCGGGTAAACCCGAGTTCGGTGGCGCGTCCCGGAATGACGAATGAGGGAGCATCGTCACAGCCACCGCTTCCTTCGCTTGAAGCTCTTCAGGTTCTTGAAACTCTTGCGCTGGTCGCCGGCGCCGCCGAGATAGAATTCTTTCACGTCCTCGTTGTCGCGCAGCTCCTCCGCGCTGCCGTCGAGCACCACCTTGCCCTGCTCCATGATGTAACCGTGGCTCGCGACCGACAACGCCGCGCGCGCGTTCTGCTCCACCAGCAGGATGGTGACGCCGAGGTCGCGGTTGATCGCCTTGATGATCGCAAACACTTCCTTGACCAGCAGCGGCGACAGTCCCATCGACGGCTCGTCCATCAGGATCATCTTCGGGCGCGCCATCAGCGCACGGCCGATCGCCAGCATCTGCTGCTCGCCGCCGGAGAGATAGCCGGCAAGCCCGGTGCGTTCCTTCAGGCGCGGAAAATAATTGTAGACCATGTCGATGTCGGTGCCGACCTCGTTGTCGTTGCGGGTAAAAGCGCCGAGCCGCAAGTTCTCCAGCAACGTCATGTCGGCGACGATGCGTCGGCCCTCCATCACCTGGAAGATGCCGCGGCGGACGATCTTGTCCGGATCGATGCCGTTGATGCGCTCGCCATTGAAGATGATTTCGCCGCGGGTGACTTCGCCGTCCTCGGTCTTGAGCAGCCCGGAGATCGCCTTCAGCGTGGTCGACTTGCCGGCGCCGTTGGCGCCGAGAAGTGCGACGATCGCGCCCTGCGGCACGTCGAGGCTCAAGCCGCGCAGCACCAGGATGACGTCGTCATAGACCACCTCGATGTTGCGCACGCTGAGGAGAGGGGTGGGGGCGGCGCTCGGAGCGGCGCGGATGCTATCTGTGTCAATCGTCATGAATATCTGTCGTTTCCGCGTCATTGCCGGGCTTGACCCGGCAATCCATCGCTAGGAGATGGACGCGCGGGTCAAGCCCCGCGCATGACGACAGAGAGTTCATCGACCGTTGCTTACCACCCAAACCATTCCGGCTTGCGCGGCAGTTCGACGGTCTTGACCTTTTCGAGCTTGATGGTGCCCTTGGCCATCAGATCGCTGACATCGCCATCGGTCGGCCCCGAAACCTTGGAGCGGTAGAGATCGACCTTGAGCGTGCCGCGATGATCCTTCTCGGTCCAGGTGGAGGGGGTGCAGACGCCTTCCATGCCGGCCGGCACCCAATCCTTCTTCTGGTAAAACCCCTTGGCGACGTTCTCGCCGGTGGCGCCGCCGTTTTTCGCAGCCCAATCCAGCGCTTCCTTCATGTACAGCGAGGTACAGACGGCCGCGATGTAATGCACCGGGCGATACACTTTGCCGGTTGGATCGGACATTTTGGAAATTTCCATCACCGTCTTCATGCCCGGCGCGTTGCCGCCCCACGCCACCGACGTCCGCAAGGGGAAAATCACGCCGTCTGCGGCGTCGCCGGCGGTCTTGGCGGCGTTTTCGTCCATGCCCCAGACGTTGCCCATGAACTGCACGTCGACGCCAGCGGTCTTGCACGCTTTCAACACCGAAATGTTGGAAGCGGCGGTGTTGCCGAGATAGGCGTAGTTGGCGCCGGCGCTTTTCAGGCTCAGGCATTGCGCGCTGTAATCGCCGGGCGCCAAGGCGAACACCAGCGGCGGCAATACTTCAAAGCCGAGCTCGGTGGCCATGGCCTCGCCCGCTGCCTTTGGTGCGTTTGGATAAGGATGGTTGGCGCCCATATGCACGAACTTCGGCTTGCCCGGCTTGCCCTTGGCCTTCCAGTCCTCGGCCGCCCAGGTCAGCATTGCCCGCATCGCATCCGAATAGCTCGGACCGTAGAAGAAATTGTAAGGCGCGGGTTTTGCCTTGCCGCTGGTGCCTTCCGGATCGGTCAGCGCCGCGGCGTAGGAGCCGGAGATGTCAGGAATCTTGTCCTGCGCAAGGAAGCCGGTCAGCGCCTCGGTATCGGCGGTGCCCCAACCGATGATCGCGGCCACCTTGTCGGCGCCGGACCATTTCTTGTAGAGCGCGATGGCGCGCGGCACCTGGTAACCGTAGTCGTTGGTGTCGACATTGAGCTGCTTGCCGCCGACGCCCCCATTCTTGTTGACCCAGGCGAAGGTGTCGGCGACGCCCTGTCCATAGGGAGTGCCAACGTCGGACGTGCCGCCGGAATAATCCGCCAAATGGCCGATGGCGATCTGGGCCTGCGCCGTTGCTGCGCCGCCGCCGATCAGCAGCGCCAGCGAAACGGTGCTCAGTAGGGATTTCAGGGTCATAGGTAGTTTCCTCCGGTTATTTTGTTGAAGGCCATTCTAGTCGGTCCCGCTGCAAGCTCAATGCGAAAACGGGTAGAGTTTCCAGTAAGTCTTGATCTGCCGCCAGCGGTGCGCGAGGCCATCCGGCTCGAACATCAGGAATGCGATGATGATCAGCCCGATCGCGATCTCGCGCAGGAAGGTGATGTTGGTATTCAGCGACAGTGCCTTGTCGATCGCGCTGCCCTTCAGGCCTGCGCTGAGCCACTCCATCAATTCCGGCAGCAGCACCACAAAGGCGGTGCCCATCAGCGTGCCCATGATCGAGCCGGTGCCGCCGATGATGATCATCGCCAGGAAAATGATCGAGCGCTCGATGCCGAAACCTTCGTTGGAGACCACAAGCTGATAGTGGGCATAGAGCGCGCCTGCAATGCCGGCGAAGAACGCTGCGAGGCCGAACGACAGCGTGCGGTATTTCGTCAGGTTGATGCCCATGATTTCCGCGGACAGATAGTGGTCGCGCACCGCGACCAGCGCGCGGCCGTCGCGGGTCCGCATCAGGTTGGTCACCAGCAGGTAGCTGACGACGAGATAGGCCAGCACCACGTAGAAATACTGCCGGTCGCCGCGAAAGGTGTAGCCGAAGATCGAGAACGGATTGGCCGATGCCGGCACCGTGCCGCCTGAGAACCAGTCGGCGCGAGAGAAGAAATCGATCAGGATATATTGCGCCGCCAGCGTGGCGATCACGAGGTAGAGGCCTTTCAGGCGCGCCGCCGGCAAGCCGAAGATCAGGCCGACCAGCGCGGTGATCACGCCCGCCAGCGGAATGGCGAAGAACACCGGGATCGGCAGTTTGTTGGAGAGCCAGGCCGAGGTGAAGGCGCCGAGCAGGAAGAACGCGGCGTGGCCGATCGAGATCTGCCCCGTGAAACCGACAAGGATGTTCAGACCAAGTGCTGCGATTCCGTAAATGCCGATCTGGATCAGGATGCTCAGCCAATATTCGCTGAACACTTGCGGCGCGAAACAGACCAAGACGATGCCGATGATTGCCGAGTTGCGGCTCGCGCGGGTCGGAAAGATCGTGGTGTCGACCGCGTAGGAGGTGCGGAAGTCGCCCGATGGAATGAGATTTTGACCGGCCATGACGCGCTACCATCCAACCCAGTTGATGTGAGTCATGTGCACGCGCTTTTTTTGTGAGCACGATCGTTAGCGAAAACCGGTGTCCACTTTTCGGCGATCATGCTTACACCCGCTCGATGTCTTTGGTGCCGAACAGGCCGTACGGCTTGATCATCAGAATGAGGATCATCACGTAGAACGGCGCGATCTCGTAGAGATTGCCCCAGTGCAGATATTCGCTGTCGACATATTGCGCGATGTTTTCCAACAGCCCGATGATTATGCCGCCGAGCACAGCGCCGCCGATCGAGTCGAGGCCGCCGAGGATCGCCGCCGGAAATACCTTGATGCCATAGGCCGACAGGCCCGACGACACGCCGTTGACGACGGCGACCACGACGCCGGCGACTGCCGAAACCGTCGCCGAGATCGCCCATGCGATGGCGAACACGCTTTTGACGGAAATGCCGAGCGACTGCGCGACCTGCTGGTTGAAGGCGGTGGCGCGCATGGCGAGGCCGTATTTGGAAACCCGGAAGAACCAGGCCATGCCGATCATCATGGCGACGGATACCACGAGGCTCATGACATAGACGGTCTGGATCTGCAGGCCGAGGAAGTTCACGGACTGGCTGGTGAACACCCGCGGAAACGGTTGCGGGTTGACGCCAAAGATCCATTTCAGCGACGCCTGGAACACCTCCGACAGCGCGATGGTGACCATGATCACCGAGATGATCGGCTCGCCGATCATCGGCCGCAGCACGATGATCTGGATCGCGATGCCGAAGATGAACATGAACAGCAGCGTCATCGGCATGCCGATCCAGAACGGCACCTGGTATTTGGTCAGCAGCGCCCAGCACACCCAGGCGCCGATCAGCAGCAATTCGCCTTGCGCGAAGTTCACGACCTGCGTCGCCTTGTAGATCAGCACAAATGACATCGCCACCACGCCATAGAGCGTGCCGACCACGAGGCCATTGACCAGAAGCTGGATCAGAAACTGGGTGTTCATGGCGTTGCGCTCATGCTCCACGCCGTCATTGCCGGGCTTGACCCGGCAATCCATCGCTTAAGAAGACTCTCGCGAAGAGGATGGATGCGCGGGTCAAGCCCGCGCATGACGGCGGAGTGTAGAGGCGCCGTCATTCCGCCGCCTCCGACACCGCCGCGTCGCGCGCGAGGTCGACGACCGCGAGCGTGGTGCGGATGCGCTGGGTGGTGCCGTCCTGGAAGCGGATCACGGTATCGATCGGAATATTGCGCTCGCCGCCATAGATCGCGTCGATGATGGTGGCGTATTTCTCGTTGATGACACTGCGGCGGACTTTTCTGGTGCGCGTCAGCTCGCCGTCGTCGGCGTCGAGCTCCTTGTAGAGCAGCAGGAACTTTGCGATGCGTTGCGCCGGCGGCAGCGTGGCGTTGACAGCCTCGACCTCCTTGCGCAGCAGCGCATAGACTTCCGGACGCGAGGAGAGATCGGTATAGGTCGTAAACGAGATGCGCTTTTTCTCCGCCCATTTCGAAACGATGGAAAACCGGATGCAGATCATCGCTGCCAGCGCGTCGCGCCCGGCGCCGAGCACCACCGTTTCGGCGATGTAGGGCGAGAATTTCAGCTTGTTCTCGATATATTGCGGCGAGAAGCGCTCGCCGCGCGCGGTCTCCGCCAGATCCTTGATGCGGTCGATCACGACAAGCTGCTTGTTGGCATTGAAATAGCCGGCGTCGCCGGATTGCATCCAGCCGTCCTTGATGTCGGCGGCGGACGCTTCCGGGCTCTTGTAATAGCCGAGGAACATGTTGGGATGGCGCACCACGATCTCGCCGACGCCGTGGATATCCGGATTGTCGATGCGGATTTCGATGTTTTCCGCCATCGCCACGCCGGTGGTGTCGGGATCGACCTCGCCAAACGGGTGCAGCGTGTAGGCGCCGAGCAGTTCGGTCTGGCCATAAAGGGTGCGCAGCGGCACGCCCATGGCCTGGAAGAATTTGAACGTATCCGGTCCCAGTGCAGCGCCGCCGGTCGCCGCCGAACGCAGCCGGGTAAAGCCGAGCCGGTCGCGCAGCGCGCGGAACAGCAGCTTGTCGGCGATCACCGAATGCTTGCCCTGCGCCAGCGCCGACAATCCGGTCTTCATGCCGAGTTCGTACAGGCTCTGCTTCAGCGGTGACGAATCCATCACCCGCGCCCGCACGTCGGCGGCGATGCCCTCCCACACCCGCGGCGCGAACAGCACAAAGGTCGGCGCGATCTCGCGAAAATCGTTCATCATGGTGTCGGGCTGCTCGACGAAGTTGACCTTCATCCGGCACAGCAGGCCTTTGCCGAGCGCATAGACCTGTTCCATGATCCAGGGCAGCGGCAGCACCGAGACGTATTCGTCGTCCGGGCCTTTCGGATCGAAGGTCAGATAGGTCGCGCAATGCCGTAGCACGCGGCCGGCGGCGAGCATCGCCAGTTTCGGATTCGCCGTGGTGCCCGAGGTGGTGCAGAGGATGGCAACGTCCTCGCCCTTGGTCGCGTCCACCAGTTGGTCGTAAAGCGCAGGCTCGCGCGCGGCGCGGTCGCGGCCTAACGCCGCGAGCTTGTCGGCTTCCATCAGCCGCGGGTCGTCGTATTTGCGCATGCCGCGCGGATCGGAATAAACGATGTGCTTCAGGTTTGGCACGCGATCGGCGAGCGCGAGCAGCTTGTCGACCTGCTCTTCATCCTCGGCGAACACCAGCTTTGCTTCGCCGTAGCTCAGCAGATAGGCGGCTTCCTCGTCGAGCACGTCGCGGTAGAGGCCGAGACTCATGGCGCCGATGGCGTGGGTGGCGATTTCCGCCGACACCCAGTCGGGCCGGTTGTCGCCGATGATGCCGATCACGTCGCCTTTGCCCAAGCCCAGTTCGATCATGCCGAGCGCAAAATCATGCACGCGCGTCTGGTAATCGTTCCAGGTGAACACGCGCCACAGTCCAAAATCCTTTTCGCGCAGCGCAATCTCGCCGCCATGCTCTTTGGCGTTGAGCCGCAGCAGTTTCGGATAGGTGTCGGCTTGCGCGACGCGGCCGGCGTAATCCATCATGCCGCGCTCTCCGCGTGCGTCGGCACATCGTCGGGATCGACCAGCACCTCGTCCTCTTCGCCGAGATAGGCGCGTTTCACGTGAGGGTCGGCGAGCACCGACGCCGGATCGCCCTCGGCGATCTTGCGGCCGAAATCCAGCACCATCACGCGATGCGAGATATCCATCACCACGCCCATGTCGTGCTCGATCATGACCACGGTCATGCCGAACTCCTCGTTGAGATCGACGACATAGCGCGCCATGTCCTCCTTTTCCTCGAAATTCATGCCGGCCATCGGCTCGTCGAGCAGGATCAGTTGCGGCTCCAGCGCCATCGCGCGCGCCAGTTCGACGCGCTTGCGCAGGCCGTAAGGCAGGGTGCCGGCGGTCGCCTTGCGCACCGACTGCAGGTCGAGGAAGTCGATGATCTCCTCGACCTTGCGGCGATGCTCAAGCTCCTCGCGCCGCGCGCCGGTCAGCCAGTACAGCGATCCGGTGATGAAATTGTTCTTCAGCAAATGGTGTCGCCCGACCATGATGTTGTCGAGCACGCTCATGTGGTGAAACAGCGCGAGGTTCTGGAAGGTGCGGCCGATGCCGAGCGAAGGGCGGGCGTTGGGAGTGAGGCCGGTGATGTCGCGGCCGTGATAGAACAGTTGCCCTTCGGTCGGCTTGTAGCGGCCGGAGATGCAGTTGACGATCGAGGTCTTGCCGGCGCCGTTGGGGCCGATGATGGAGAACAATTCGCCGTCGTTGACGCCGAAAGAGACTTCGGTCAGCGCGCGCACGCCACCGAAGCGCAGTGACACCCCGCGCACTTCCAAAGCGTGTTCCACGCAATCCCTCCGCTCAAGGCGCTGCGGCGCTCTTTGTCTTGATAATCAAAGAGATGAACCATTTCCGGGCAGCCGGTCAACCGGCTTGGCTCATACTATAGTGCCGATGGCGAAATCTCGCCACGTCATGCCCGGGCTTGTCCCGGACATCCACGTCTTCCTTTACCGCCGCTCGAGACATGGGTGGCCGGGACAAGCCCGGCCATGACGATCGAGAGGGCGGGGTCAGACTTCAAGCCATTCCTTGCGGACGGCGGCGTTGGCCTTGAGGTCGGCGGGGGTGCCTTCGAACACGATGCGGCCGTGGCCCATCACGTACAGCCGGTGCGAAATCCGCATCGCGATCGACAGTTTTTGCTCCACCAGCAGGATGGCGACGCCGCGGCGTGCAATCTCCGCGATCAGGTCGCCGACCTGCTGCACGATGATCGGCGCCAGCCCCTCGGTCGGCTCGTCGATCATCACCAGTTCGGGGTCGCCCATCAGGGTGCGGCAAATTGTCAGCATCTGCTTCTCGCCGCCGGACATCACGCCGGCGGCGGTGTCGGCGCGCGCGGCGAGGTTGGGGAACATCTGCAGCATGTCCTCCAGCCGCCACTTGCCCGGCTTCTTCGGGTCCTTGATGCCGAGCATCAGGTTCTGCCGCACCGTGAGGCCGGGGAAGATGTCGCGATGCTCCGGCACATAGCCGAGGCCGAGATGCGCGATGCGGTAGCTCGGCAGCCCTGCGATATTGCCGCCCTTGAACAGGATGGTCCCCTGCGGCGGCACTTCGCCCATGATGGCCTTGACCGTGGTGGAGCGGCCGACGCCGTTGCGCCCGAGCAGGCTGACCACCTCGCCGGCGTCGATATGCATGTCGACGCCCTGCAGGATGTGGCTCTTGCCGTAATAGGCGTGCAGATCCTTGACCTCGAGCATCAGGCCGCCTCCTCGCCGAGATAGGCTTCCTTGACCTTGGGATTGCCGCGGATTTCCTCCGGCGTGCCCGACGCGATGATCTGGCCGTACACCAGCACCGAAATGCGGTCGGCGAGGCCAAACACCACGCTCATGTCGTGCTCGACGATCAACAGCGTGCGGCCCTCGGTGAGGCGGCGGATCAGCGCCACCGCGCGCTCGGTTTCAGCGTGGCTCATGCCGGCGGTCGGCTCGTCCAGCAGGATGACGTCGGCGCCGCCGGCGATGGTGATGCCGATCTCCAGCGCGCGCTGCTCGGCATAGGTCAAGAGGCCCGCGGGCACGTCGCGCCGCGACGTGAGGTTGATGTCCTGGAGAATATGGGCGGTGCGGTCGCGTACCTCGGGCAGGTTGTCGATGTTCTTCCAGAACGCATAGCGATGGCCCGCCGCCCACAGCACGGCGCAGCGCAGGTTCTCCCACACGCTCATATTGGCGAACACGTTGGTGACCTGAAAACTGCGCGACAGCCCGCGGCGGTTGATCTGGTAGGGCGGCAGGTTGGAGATGACTTCGTCGCGGAGCAGGATGCTGCCGACGGTCGGCATCATGTAGCCGCTGATCAGGTTGAACAGCGTGGACTTGCCGGCGCCGTTGGGCCCGATCAGGGCGTGACGCTCGCCCTGCGCCACCGTCAGATTGACGTTGCGGATCACCGAGGTGATGCCGAAGCTTTTTTCGACGCCGCGCAGTTCGATCGCGGTGCTCATGCGGCGACCCCTTTTTCGCGCGCTACCGTTGTCGCGTCATCCCAGGCATGTCCGACCCAGGTCCAGGTCTTGCGCGCCACCAGATAACCGCCGACTCAGGAGGATCGCCGCCATCGCCCAGATATACGGGCTCGCGGCGTCGAAACTGACGCCGAACGCCTTGATGTGCGAATCGTCGCCGGGATTGACGGTGAAGTGCACGATGGTTTCGATCGAGAGGATGAGGCCGGCGATCATCGCCAGCGTCGGCACCAGGGCGATCGCGTAACTCGGCAGCATCTTGGGCAAGGTGCCGGCCTTCAACAGCGGACGGTGCATCATCAACAAGCCGGTGATTCCGCCCGGCGCAAACACCACCACCGCGATGAAGATCAGCCCGAAATAGAGCTGCCAAACCGGGGTGAGGTCGCTCAGGCCCAGCGACAGGATGGTGACGAAGATCGCGCCGACGATCGGGCCGATGAAGAAGCCGACGCCGCCGATATAGGTGGCGAACAGCACCGTTCCCGATTGCACCGCGCCGAGATAGGCCGAATTGGCGATCTCGAAGTTGATCGCCGCCAGCGCGCCCGCGATACCTGCGAAGAATCCGGAAAAACAGAAGGCGAGATAGCGCACCACATGCGGATCGTAGCCGACGAACTGCACGCGCTCGGGATTGTCGCGCACGGCATTGCACATGCGCCCCAGCGGCGTGCGGGTCAGCGCATACATCGCGATCACGGCGATCAGCGTCCACGCCGCGACCAGATAGTAGATCTGGATCTGCGGCCCAAAGCTCCAGTCGAACACGCGCAAGAGCTTGGTACGGTTGGCGGAGATGCCGGCCTCGCCGCCGAAAAACGTGCGCAGGATCAGCGCGGAGGAGGCGACCAGTTCGGCGACGCCGAGCGAGATCATCGCAAATGCCGTGCCGCTGCGCTGGGTCGAGACCCATCCGAGCAGCATGGCGAAGGCGAGCCCGGTCAATCCGCCGACCAGCGGCACTACCGGCAAGGGAATCGGAAATTTGTTGGCGCCGATGATGTTGATGGCGTGAATCACCAGGAAGCCGCCGAGGCCGTAATACACCGCATGGCCGAACGACAGCATGCCGGTCTGGCCGAGAAGGATATTGTAGGACAGCGAGAAGATGATGGAGATGCCGATCAGGCTAAAGGTGGTCAGCGAGCCGCCGGACGAGAAAATCTTTGGCAACAGCAGCAGCACGATCGCGGTGGCGATCCACAGCCCATAAAATTTGAGTTTCTCGGCAGCAGCCGGAAGGGGCGGTGCGACCCTCGAAGTCATCTCGCTCATGTGTCACGTGTCCCGAGCAGGCCCATGGGGCGGAAGATCAGGATCAGCACCAGCAATACGTAAGGCATGATCGGCGCTATTTGCGCGATGGTCACGCCCCAGATGTCGGAGAGCCAGGTTGATGCGTAAGCGGGACTAAGCGGGCCGAACGCGCCGGACAGCGAGCCGTCCATCGAGACGGCGAAGGTCTGAAGCAGACCGATCAGCAGCGAGGCGACGAAGGCGCCGGGCAGCGAACCAAGGCCGCCGACCACGACCACTACGAACAGGATCGGCCCGAGCAGTCCCGCCATGTTCGCCTGAGTCACCAGCGCGGGGCCGGCGATTACGCCGGCCACGGCTGCCAGCGCCGTGCCGACGCCGAACACCAGCATGAAGATGCGTCCGACATTGTGGCCGAGATGGCCGACCATGTGCGGATGCGTCAGCGCCGCCTGCACGATCAGGCCGATCCGGGTCTTTTTCAGCGTCACGAGCAACGCTGCGAAAATCGCGATCGACACCAGCAGCATGAACATCTTGTAGGCGGGATAATTGGTGGAGAAGATCGTGAAGGCTGGAAAATCCAGCAGCGGGGGAACGCGGAAATCCACCGGGCTCTTGCCCCAGATGATCTGCACGATTTCCTCGATCGCGTACGCAAGCCCGAAGGTGAACAGCAATTCGGCGACGTGGCCGTTCTTGTGCACCCGGCGCAGCCCGAAACGCTCGACCCCGGCGCCGATCGCCCCGGCCAGCAACGGCGCGATCAACAGCGCCGGCCAGAAGCCGAACCAGCGCGCGATCTGGAATCCGAAGAACGCGCCGAGCATGTAGAAGCTTGCATGCGCGAAATTCAGTACGCCGAGCATGCTGAAGATGACGGTCAACCCGCTCGCCATCAAAAACAGCAGCATGCCGAACAGCACACCGTTGAGCGTGGAGATGACGATCAGTTCAAGCACGAATGCCCCCGTAGCGGTTGTTCTTGCCTCTCCCGCTTGCGGGAAGATGTCGACGCGCATCGTCAGATGCGCGGCGGGTGAGGGGGACTCTTCGCGAGTCCGCGGCTGTGGAGAGTCCCCCTCACCCCGGCCCTCTCCCCGCAAGCGGGGAGAGGGGGATCGGCTTACGGACGCCCTAGTTCGGCCGGTCCATCTTGCAGGTGGTCGGCAGGATGGTCTGCGGGGTGTCGATCTTGGCAACCAGCTTCCAGCCCCAGCCGGTTTTTTCCTCGTCGAACGGCTCCTTCTCGGTGCGCTCGCCGAGCGAGGCGATGTACATCGGCTGGAAGAACTGGTGATCGTCCTTGCGCATGTTGCCCTTGCCGCCGTCGAACACTTCGAACTCCATGCCTTCGAGCGCCATCGCCACCTTGACCGGGTCGAGCGACTTGGCCTTGTCGGCGGCAGCCGCAAACATCCGCATTTCGTTGACGGCGCGGGGATAGAACAGGCTGAAGTCGTACTTCGCGCGGATCGCCTTCTCGAATTCCTGCGACGAGGGATGATCGAGATTGGGAATGCCTTCGCCGACCGCGAACACCTGATGGTTGAGGTTGGCCTGCTTGACCGCGGTCGGGCCGCCGGTGCCGCCGGCATAATAGGTGTACCAGTTCACTTTCAGTCCGGCGTCGGCCGCGGCCTTCAGCAGCAGCGCAAAATCCTGGCCCCAGTTGCCGGTCACCACGGTGTCGGCGCCCGATGCCTTGATCTTGGCGATATAGGGAGCGAAGTCGGTGATCTTGAGCAGCGGATGCAGCTCATCGCCGACGATCTGGATGTCCGGGCGTTTCGCCGCCAGCATCTTCCTGGCCGTCGAGCGAACCGACTCGCCGAACGAATAGTCCTGATTGATCAAATAGACCTTTTTGATCGCCGGAACGTTCTTCATGTAGTTGGTGAGCGCCTCCATCTTGATGTCGGAGTTCGCATCCCAGCGGAAATGCCAGAAGCTGCATTTCTCATTGGTGAGGATCGGATCGACCGCGGCATAGTTGAAGTAGAGGACTTCCTTGCCGGGATTGCGCTCGTTGTATTTGGTAACGAAATCCGACAGCGCGCCGGCGACCGACGAGCCGTTGCCTTGGGTGATGTAGCGCACGCCGGCGTCGATCGCCTTCTGCGCCTGGATCAGGCTTTCCTGCGGATTGGTCTTGTTATCGAGCGGGACGATCTCGACCTTCTTGCCCTGAATGCCGCCCTTGGCATTTACTTCGTCGGCGAGGAACTGGAACGTCTTCAGCCCGACTTCGCCGACGCTGGCGCCGCCGCCCGACAACGGGTCGATGTAGCCGATCTTGAGCGTCTCCTGCGCCATTGCCGCGCCGCCGAACATCGGCAGTGCGAAGGCCGCAGCCATCATTAGTTTACGCATGTCATTCCTCCCTGGATTGGCTTTTCTTAAAGGTTGGGTCGGGACACCGGAACGGCTGAAATCTCAGCCGGCCCAACCGTCCCCCTCGCATGGCTTGATTGTGGTCCAAGGCTCCATATCCCGCAAGTCTGGGGGTGCCTAGCCTCAATTTGCTTGTATTAAGGATGCCATGATAGGGGTTTCGGCCGTCCGGCTTCTCTCCATGGGACCGAGTGTCGCGGGCCGGTCCAGCGCATCGTTTTGCGGTTGGTCGGCGTCCGGGTGCCCCGCGGGTTTCCCGGCGCGTTGTTGGAGCTGACATGGTTGCTCAGGATTCGAAACGGCGGGTGGCGCTGATCACCGGTATCACCGGCCAGGACGGCGCCTATCTCGCGGAATATCTGCTCGGCCTCGGTTATACCGTGCACGGCATCAAGCGCCGGTCGTCCTCGTTCAACACCGCGCGCGTCGATCATCTCTACGAGGACCCGCATCACGGTAACGTACCGTTCCTGCTGCACTATGGCGACATGACGGATTCGACCAACCTGATCCGGCTGATGCAGCAGATCCGCCCCACCGAAATCTACAACCTGGCGGCCCAAAGCCATGTCGCCGTGAGTTTCGAGAGCCCCGAATATACCGCCAATGCCGACGCGCTCGGCGTGCTCAGGCTGCTGGAGGCGATCCGCATCCTCGGCATGGAAAAGGAGACGCGGTTCTACCAGGCGTCGACCTCGGAGCTTTACGGCCTGGTGCAGGAGTCCCCGCAGAAGGAGACCACGCCGTTCTATCCGCGCTCGCCCTATGGCGTGGCCAAACTTTACGGCTACTGGATCACGGTCAACTACCGCGAAGCCTACGGCATGTATGCTTCCAATGGCATCCTGTTCAATCACGAGAGTCCGATCCGCGGCGAGACCTTCGTCACAAGAAAAGTCACGCGCAGCGTCGCCCGCATCGAAACCGGGCTGGAACAGTGCCTTTACCTCGGCAACATGGATGCGCGGCGCGACTGGGGCCATGCGAGGGATTACGTCGAGGGCATGCACAAGATCCTGCAGGCGGACAAACCCGACGATTTCGTGCTGGCGACCGGCGAGACCCGTTCGGTGCGAGAATTCGTCGAAATCGCCTTCGCCGAAGTCGGCCGCAGCATCGAGTGGCGCGGCAAAGGCGTCGAGGAAACCGGCGTCGACAAAAAATCCGGCAAGACCATCGTCCGCATCGATCCGCAGTATTTCCGGCCGACCGAGGTCGACGAACTGATCGGCGACGCCAGCAAGGCGCGTGCAAAGCTCGGCTGGGCGCCGAAGACGAGCTTTGCCGATCTGGTCAAGGAGATGGTGGCCGGCGACCTTGCGATCGCCCGGCGGGAGGCCGCCAATGGCAAGAACACCGTTTGAACTGAAAGGCAAAACGGTTTTCGTCGCCGGGCACGGCGGAATGGTCGGCGGCGCGCTGCTACGGCGGCTGGCCTCGGAGGATGTAAAGCTGCTGACCGCCGGACGCAGCGAGCTCGATCTGCGCGATCAGTCCGCGGTGAACGAGTGGTTCGCCGACAGGCGGCCGCAGGTGGTGTTCCTTGCAGCGGCGAAGGTCGGCGGCATCGTCGCCAACGACACGCTGCGCGGCGAATTCATCTACGAAAATCTGGTGATCGCGGCCAACGTCATTCATGCCGCGCATGTTAACGGCGCCGAAAAACTGATGTTTCTCGGCTCGTCCTGCATCTATCCCAAACTCGCGAGCCAACCGCTGCGCGAGGATTCCATGCTGACGGGACCGCTGGAGCCGACCAACGAGCCCTATGCGATCGCCAAGATCGCCGGGATCAAGATGGCCGAAGCCTATCGCAGCCAGTACGGCGCCGACTTCATCAATGTGATGCCGACCAATCTGTACGGTCCCGGCGACAACTATCACCCCGAATACAGCCACGTCGTCGCGGCACTGATCCGCCGGTTTCATGAAGCGAAAATCGCCGGCGCCTCTAACGTCGTGGTGTGGGGGACCGGCATGCCGCGCCGCGAATTCCTCTATGTCGACGACATGGCGGATGCCTGCGTGCATCTGATGAAGAGCTATTCGGACCAGGAACTGGTCAATATCGGCACCGGCGAGGACATCACCATCGCGGAATTCGCGCGCGTGGTCGCCGCCGCCGTCGGCTATACCGGCGGCATCAGCTTCGACACCTCGAAGCCGGACGGCACGCCGCGCAAATTGCTGGATGTCAGCCGGCTTGCGAAACTCGGCTGGCGCGCGCGCACCTCGCTGCAGGACGGGATCAAGCGCGCCTATCAGGCGTTCCTCGCCGAGCAGAAACAGGCGGCGGAGTAGGCGCCGATCGCTGGCTCTTTCGTCATTGCGAGGAGCCAAGCGACGAAGCAGCGCGAGGCGCAGTCTTGGAAAGCGCCGCCGCCATCGCCGAGATCAGCGGCTTCATGAAGAACGCGTCGTTGGCGGGATAAATGTCGGTACGCAGGCCGTGAGCGCTCAACTCTTCTGAAACCACGGGGCCGACCGACGCGATCGGCGTACGCGCCAGTCCCGCGCGCAGCCGCGCTTCGCAGCCATGCGCCTGCGCCACCTCGAACAGACGGCGGACCTGTCCCGAACTGGTCAGCGCAATCGCGTCGATGTGCGCCAGCGCCATCTCATCGATCGCGGTGACGATGTTGGCGTCAGCGGCTTGCGCATCGTAGACATAGGGCAGCACCGCATCGACCTCGGCGCCCTGCGCCTCGATCGCGCCGACCAGCACGCTGTGGTCCTTCTCCGGATAAAGTTGCAGCCCGACGCGGTGTCCCCTGAGATCGGCCCGCGACAGCATCTCGGCGATGCCCTCGGAGGTCGGCTTCTGCGTGGTGACCTCAGGCTCCAGCCCGATCTCGCGTAGCGCGCGTCCAGGTTTTGGACCGCGCGCAAACTTTCGCGCCTTGCCGACTGCCGTGACAAAATCCTGCTCGACGCCGCCGCGCCGCGCGACCTTCATCAGCCGGCGCAGGCCTTCGCCGGTCATCAGCACGAGGTCGTCGCAGGGCTTGTCGATGAAACGCCCGATCCAGGCTTCGATCGGCGCGGGGTCGGGCGCGTCGTGGATGGTGAACATCGGACACTGCAGCACATCCGCGCCTTGCTCGGTCAGCAGCCGGGAAAACTGCGCTTCCTCGCGGGTTTCCAGAATCAGAATGCGATAGCCGTTCAGCCGGTCAGCCATGATGTTGCTCTAACCCGGATCGCCGGTGTTTGTTCATCTTGAACCTTGCGCCGGGATTGGCGCAAGGGTGTCGCGGGTGATAGAGCAGGGCCCGCAAACCCGCGTCCATTTCCGCTGTCTCATCAAGTCGCCTCATGCCCGATCATCAATTTGTGCTGACGCTGTCCTGCCTCGATCGCCCCGGCATCGTATCCGCGGTTTCGACCTTTCTCGCCCATAACGGGCAGAACATTCTCGACGCCCAGCAGTTCAACGACGTCGAAACCGGCCACTTCTTCATGCGGGTGGTCTTCAACGCCGCCGATCTGGCAGTCGGCCTGCCGGCGCTGCAAACCGGCTTTGGCGCGATTGCCGATCGCTTCAGGATGAACTGGCGGATGCGCGACCGCGCCACGCGCCAGCGGGTGATGCTGCTGGTCTCCAAATCCGACCACTGCCTTGCCGATATCCTGTATCGCTGGCGCACCGGTGAACTCGAAATGGTTCCCACCGCCATCGTCTCCAATCATCCGCGCGAGACCTACAGCAGCCTCGATTTCGGTGACATTCCGTTTCACTATTTGCCGGTAACGAAGGAGACCAAGCGCGAGCAGGAGGCTACGGTCTGGAATCTGGTCGGACAGACCAGGACCGATCTCGTGGTGCTGGCGCGCTACATGCAGATTCTGTCGGACGAGATGTCGGCCAAACTGTCGGGACGCTGCATCAACATCCACCACTCGTTCCTGCCCGGCTTCAAGGGCGCGCGGCCCTACCATCAGGCGCATGAGCGCGGCGTCAAGCTGATCGGCGCCACCGCGCATTACGTCACCAGCGCGCTCGACGAAGGCCCGATCATCGATCAGGACGTCGAACGCATCAGCCACCGCGATACGCCCGATGATCTCGTCCGCAAGGGCCGCGATATCGAACGCCGCGTGCTGGCGCGCGCGATGCGCTATCATCTCGAGGACCGCGTCATCCTCAATGGCCGCAAGACCGTGGTCTTCGTGGACTAAACGGCTCGGTCTATTCCTCGGTTATTCTATTTATTCTTATTTTCATTCCCGGGCCAGCTTGCGCGCGATCTGGCGAAAAGGCCATTTGGAAGACAATGACGGCATGAGACCAAGTCCGGCCGATAAATGCCGCAGGATCACGAACATCAGCAACAGCAAGCCGGTAACAAACCCGGTCACCACGACGACAAGTTTTCGGTTCGGCCAGCTCGGCTCCTCCGGCAGATCGGGGGGGCCGAAAACCACGTCCCGGGAGGTGCCGTTCAACGAACTCCTCAAGGTGATGAGGGTTGCCAGATTCTGATCGCGCTTTGCGATCAGGCCCAGAATCGGCGTTGCGAGTTCCCCTTGCAGGCTCTGCGCGACCAGAGACGGCGCGTCCTTTTGCAGCCGGTCGATCAACAGCGAAATCGATTTCGTCTGGGTATCGGTACGCTCGATATCGGATTCGATTTCCGTCCGCTTGTCCGGCCGGGGTTTTGTCGACTCCAGCCATGCCTCGATGAACAGCGCGACAACTTTTTGCGCAACATGGGGATCGCTGTCGGAATACTCCAACCGGAACAGACCGGATGTCTTTTGTGTCTCGCCCGCCGCCACGACCATTCGCAGGTTGTGTTCGAGGAATCGGCGGCGCGCTTCGAGCGTATCCCGCGGCGCATGGAATTCGGAGAGTACCTTGTCGAGCACCGGCGCCGAGCGCATGCGCGCGTCCGCCACCCGGGCCCCGGTTTCATCGAGCGCCAGATATGCCACGCTGGTGTACCATTTGGGCAGCACGCTCGCGATTGCGAACGCGACAAGCGCGGCGACGATAGGCCCCAGCAGCAACAGTTTCAGGTTGTCCATAATGACGACAACGAGCTCGGCAAAGCCGGAGGCGTATCCGGCCGGAGGCTTTCCGCCCGCTTCCGCCGCGGTCATGGGGTCGGCATCTCTACGCTTCGAGTCGCCGAAGCATGTTGCTGTTGATTCTGCTGTCACAATCTCTGTTCCCGACGAAGCGGCTGCTCAAGGCAGGACCGGCGCACCGCTTAAAGCTGTATCGTGATCTTTCCGGCAATTGCAAGTCATCGGCTCCTGTAAAACTGAAATATCTGCGGCGGCAGATCGTCCATGGTCACGGCGTCGAAATGCTCGCGAATATACTGTTCGATCAGCGGATGGGTGTTGCGGAAGCGCAGGTCGTCGCGCCGGTCCACGGCGACGTCCAGTATCAGCACGAAACCGGGTCGCGCGCGCTCAATGCGTTCGATTTCCCTCCGCTGGGATTCCGCTCCCTGCGGGAACAAGGCATAGGTCTCGTACATAGGCGACTTGCGTCCGAACGCGGCATAGGCCCCCGGCCACAGCGGCGTGACGACGAAACTGCGGCCGTTCGGAGCGTATAGTTCGGCGGCGCGGTTCACGATCGCCAGGGCATTTGCCATATCCGGTTCAATCGTCAGTGTGTTTCCCGCGACGTCAGCGATCGCACAGCGCCGGATCACGCGGCAATCCCATCCGGGCTGCAGCGGCAACATGATCGCGAGGCTTGCGCCGGTCATCGCGAAAGCGGCGATCCACCGCGCCTTGCGCGGCCAGTCTTTCGCCAGAACGAAAACGCCGATCAGAAACGGAAAAATACCCTGCGCCAGATGGCTGACATCCGCGCGCGAGAAAGCAAAATGCGCGTAGGGAATAGCCACTGCCGAACAGGCCACGAATTCCGGCCGCACCGGCGTTTGCCGCAGCGCCCGTCGGATGACCCACGCAATGCTGAAAACGCCTAACGTCAATATCGCAATGAAGAACACGCCGGTCAGAACGTCGGCGGCCGCAATCGCCGGCGGCAACTGCGCAACCGGTACCAGCCACGGCCACGGCACCGGCAATGGAAGATTGGTTCCGCGTTCGAATATGACGCGAATGCTCTCCCAAAAAGCGGACGCGAATCCGGGAACGGCAACGGCCAAAGCAAGGACCGGGAGATAGCCGACAACGATGCCGCCAATGCAACAGGCGATGCCCGACAGCAGCGCCACCGCGTCCAGCTTCCGGCACGCAAGATAGATGACGATGCCCAGAATGCCGGCGACGCCATATACGCCGTGATTTCGGCCGAAAACCGCGACCAGACCCACGCCGACGCCCGCAAGGAAAAATCGCCGGCGCGACGGTTGCTGCACCAGATATGTCAGAATGCCGATCAACAGGATCGACAGCGATATGTCGAAAAGCTTGTGCCGGGGGTACATCCACGACAACAGCGTGACCGCTGCCAGCATGAACGACGCGGCGTCGAGCCTCGGCCGGTCTCGCGAGAGCAGCAGCAGCGCGACGAACAGGCCGAGCAACTGGAACGCGGCCACCGCCGTTCGCAGCGCCAGGATGCCGTCGTCGCGCAGCAAACCCGTCAGCGCGGCCGACCAATAATAGCGGCCGGGATCATAGGACATGAAATCGAGGATCGGGACCTCGCCGGCGTGTACGCGTTGCACGCCGTACCAGAGAAAACCCTCGTCGCCGATATGGAACCCGTAATGGCCCTGCCAGATGAAAGAAGCCGTCACGAGCGCCGCGGAAACCAGCAGCGCAAGCGGCGCGCGCGACGCGGGGCTTGCGCCGGCAAAAGCCGCTTGCGATGGAGCGTTGGCTGGAATCACCGGCGGTCCTTTCTTCGCAGTTCCGGCATGCTTGATGCCACACGGCGGCTGCGAGGTAAAACGGTTGACGCGGTTTTGCGGTTGGCCTCGTGGCTGAGCAAGCCATCTTGAGGTCCCGGCTTGCTAACGATTATGGCCGATGTCAAATTGCCGGAAGCGACGCGGTTTGCACGATCCATGCGAGGATTCCATTGTGGAGATACGGCCCCTGAATATTGCCGACGTTAAACTCGTCGTTCCGCAAATTCATCGCGATGCCCGGGGCTTCTTCTCCGAGACCTATAGCCGTCAGCGCATGGAAGCTGCAGGTATCGCGGCCGAGTTCGTTCAGGACAACCATTCGCTGTCGGTGGAAGTTGGCACGCTGCGCGGTTTGCATTTTCAGGCGCCCCCGCGCGCCCAGAGCAAGCTGTTGCGCGTGGTGCGAGGGTCGGTATTCGACGTGGCCGTCGATATCCGGGTCGGCTCGCCGACATTCGGGCAACATGCGAGCGCGGTTTTGAGCGCCGAAAACTGGCTTCAGATATGGATTCCGGCGGGGTTTGCGCATGGATATTGCACGCTTGAGCCCAATACGGAGGTGATCTACAAGGTGACCGACTACTACGCCCCGGATTGCGACCGGGGTCTCAAATGGGACGACGCCGCGCTTGGCATCAGATGGCCGGTCGGTCCCGACAAAGCCAGGCTTTCAGACAAGGACCGGAGGCAACCGGCCCTGAAAGAAATGGCTCCTGCGTTCGTTTTCGAACCGTGACGCATTACGGATGTCGACAAGGGGATCGTTATGCGCGTGTTGGTGACCGGCGGCGCCGGTTTTATCGGATCGGCCATCGTCCGGTATCTCGTCGGCGAGGAGCGCGTTCAGGTCCTCAATGTCGACAAGCTGACCTATGCCTCGAATCTTGGCTCCGTCGCGCCGGTCTCGAATGATTCCCGCTATGCGCTGCTGAAGGCCGACATCTGCGATCCCGTGCGGATGGCTGCGGCATTCGCCGACTTCCAGCCCGACGGGGTGATCCATCTCGCCGCCGAAACCCACGTCGACCGGTCGATCACGGGTTCCGCCGCTTTCATCAATACCAACATCACCGGCACCTATGTGCTGCTCGAAGCGGCGCGCCGGTATTTTGAAGGCCTGTCCGGCGAACGGCGCGATGCATTTCGATTTCTTCACGTTTCGACCGACGAAGTATACGGCTCGCTCGGGCCCGAGGGCCTGTTCGCGGAAACCACAGCCTACGATCCAAGCTCGCCATACTCGGCGAGCAAGGCCGCGTCCGATCATCTGGTTCTGGCGTGGCAGCGGACCTACGGGCTGCCGACCATCATCTCCAACTGCTCCAACAATTACGGGCCGTACCAGTTTCCCGAAAAACTCATTCCGCTGATGATCCTGAATGCGC
The DNA here is from genome assembly GCA_963784755.1 of uncultured Alphaproteobacteria bacterium. Taxonomy (GTDB): domain Bacteria; phylum Pseudomonadota; class Alphaproteobacteria; order Rhizobiales; family Xanthobacteraceae; genus Bradyrhizobium. The sequence goes on from CAWASS010000002.1 coordinate 239,698, forward strand.
TGGAGGGCAAGCCGCTGCCCGTATATGGCAACGGCTCCAATGTGCGCGACTGGCTCTATGTCGACGATCACGTCCGCGCGCTGTTCCTGATTTTGCGCCGGGGGCGGATCGGCGAGAAGTACAATGTCGGGGGACGCAACGAGCAGACCAACCTCGGCGTGGTCGAGCGCATCTGCGAGCTGATGGATCGATTCAACCCCGCGGGCGCCAGCCATCGCCGCCATGTTTCCTTCGTCACCGACCGGCCGGGACACGACCAGCGCTATGCCATCGACGCGAGCCGGCTGCAGTCGGAACTGGGATGGATCGCGCAGGAGACCTTCGATACCGGCATCGAAAAAACCGTCCGCTGGTATCTCGACAACAGGGAGTGGTGGGAATCGGTGCGGCGCGGCGTCTATGCCGGTGAGCGGCTCGGGCTTGCGGGTAAACGGGAACGGCCGCCCGGTGCGGTCAAACAGGATGCCAGGTGAAGGTTCTCGTCACCGGCCGCGAGGGCCAGTTGGCGCGCGGTCTTGCGGAAACGGCTGGCGCCGGCGTTCAGGTGGTCGCGATCGGCCGCCCCGACCTCGATCTTGCCGACGGAAACGTCTGTCGCCGCGGCGGTCGCGCGCGAGCGTCCCGATGTGGTCGTCAATGCAGCGGCCTATACGGCGGTCGACAAAGCCGAGAGCGAGCGGACGCTGGCGCATGCCGTTAACGCATTGGGCGCGGAATACATCGCCAGAGCGTGCGCCGCGCATTCGATCCCGCTCATCCATATCTCGACGGATTATGTGTTCGACGGAATGAAGGATGGTCCTTATCTTGAATACGATGCCACAGGCCCTATCAATGTCTACGGACGCACCAAGCTCGAGGGCGAACAGCGCGTCGCGGCCGCGTGCGAGCGGCATCTGATCCTGCGGACTGCCTGGGTCCACAGCCCCTGGGGCGCCAATTTCGTGAAAACCATGCTGCGGTTGGCGGCGGCGCAGCCGAACATCGGTGTCGTCGACGATCAGAAGGGTTCGCCAACCTATGTTCCGCATCTGGCAGAAATCGTGCTGGCCATTGCCGGCCGCGCCGTAACCGATCCCGCCGCCACGCGCTGGGGCATCTATCACGCCGTAGGAAGCGGCGAGACCACCTGGTTTGGCTTTGCCCGTGAGGTGTTCCGGCACGCGGCAGAGCGGGGGCTGCCCGTGGCCGAGGTCGCTGCGATTGCTACGTCGGCCTATCCAACCCCCGCGCGCCGGCCGGCCAACTCTCGCCTGAATTGCGACAGATTACGGCTGTCGTTCGGTCTCGAACTGCCGGACTGGCGGGTCGGAGCGCAGAGCTGCGTGGCCCGTCTGGCTCGCCCTGCGCAGGGCTAATAACCTTAACCACGCCTGCGGTCGAGTTCGCGCAATTGCCAACATTGGCGGCGTATGCGATGCGATCCATGGAAACGTTCCGGTTGGAGTTGTCGTATGAAGGGAATCATTCTGGCGGGCGGCAGCGGCACGCGCCTTTATCCGATGACGCGCGCGGTGTCGAAGCAGCTGCTGCCGGTTTACGACAAGCCGATGGTCTACTATCCGTTGAGCACGCTGATGCTCGCCGGTATCCGGGATATTCTGCTGATTTCCACGCCGGAGGATTTGCCGAACTTCAAGCACCTGCTCGGCGACGGCGCCCGTCTCGGCATCAGGATCAGCTACCGCGAGCAGCCGCGGCCGGAAGGGCTGGCGCAAGCCTATATCATCGGCGCCGATTTCGTCGCCGGCGGCAACTCCGCGCTGATCCTCGGCGACAATATCTTCTTCGGCCACGGCATGCCGGAGGCATTGGCGGCCGCGCGCGCGCGACCCGCGGGCGCCACCGTGTTCGCCTATCAGGTCTCCGACCCCGAACGCTACGGCGTCGTCGAACTGGATGCGGAAGCTCGTCCGTTGTCGATTGTCGAGAAGCCGACCGCGCCAAAATCCAAATGGGCGGTGACCGGACTTTATTTCTTCGATCGGCGCATCGTCGAAATCGCGGCATCGCTGAAACCGTCGGCGCGCGGCGAACTCGAGATCACGGACGCGGTCGGCGCCTATCTGCGCATGGGAGAATTGCAGGTCGAACGGCTCGGGCGCGGGTTCGCCTGGCTCGACACCGGGACGCCGAACTCGATGCTCGACGCCTCGGAATTCATGCGGACGCTGGAAAAACGGCAGGGGTTCCGGGTCAGTTGCCCGGAGGAAATCGCGTATCGAATGGGATTCATCGGCCGGGACGACCTGGCGCGGCTCGGGCGCGAACTCGGAAAGTCGGAGTATGGCCGCTATCTCCTCGCGATCGCCGAGGAGAGGGCTGGCGCGCCCTAGATGCCGGGCGTTCGATCGCGTCTTGTTATGCCGGCCGCAGGCCAGAGCAGTTGAAAATGACGATGAAATGGTTTGGCAGTTTCTTCAGGGGACGCTCGCTTCGGGTTGCGACCGCCCTGGTCGTGCAAGTCGCAGGCGCGGGGCTCTCCTTTCTGTTCAGCGTGATGCTGGCCCGGCTGATCGGCGTCGCCGGCGTCGGGCTTTATTTTCTGGCCATCACCATTGTCGATATCAGCGCCACGATTTCGCGCCTCGGGCTTGAGACCGCCGGTCTGCGTTTTGCGTCGATCGCTTACAGTCAGGGCGAGCGGGGCACGCTCGCCGCATTGTATCGAAGATGCATGGGTCTGGCGTTGGCGGCAGCCATAGCCATTGCACTCCCGGTCTGGCTGATCGTCTCGCATCTTCCGCTGGGCGGAGAGAGAGCGCCCGAGCTTCGGGCCGAGCTTCCGCTGCTGGTTTTTGCGTTCGCCCCGATCGCGCTGCTGGTGGTCCAGGCGGAATTCCTCAAGGGGATCGGCGCGAGCGGAACCGGGACGTTCACGCAGGCCGTGGTTCCGCCGTTTCTGCTGCTCGCCGGCAGCATCGTTCTCTGGTTTTACGGCGCGGCGACCTTGCACGGCGTTTTCCTGGTCTATGTGACGGTCGCGGTCGTCGCGGTGATCGTCGCCATGACCGTGTGGAACTGGCGCCTGCCCGGAATCTGGCGCGAACCCGGCACCTTCGATACCCGCCGCCTGTTGCGCACCAGTACGCCGCTGCTGTTGGTGACCAGCATGAATCTGGTGATGGGGTGGACCGATATTCTGGTTCTCGGGATCTGGGCCGATGCCGGGCAAGTCGGCATCTACGGCATTTCCCTGCGGATCGCGCTTCTTGCGACCTTCGTCCTCGGCGCGATAAACATCGTCGCGGCGCCGCAGTTCGCGGCGCTTTATGCCGAAGGCAACAGCGACGCCCTGAAGCGGCTCGCGCAACAGAGCGCGTTCTGGACATTGGTTGTGGCAGCGCCGGCAATTCTTGTGCTTGTGTCGGTTCCCGATCTGATATTGCAGCTGTTCGGGCCGCAGTTCAAAGACGGAGCCTGGCCGCTGCGGATTCTGGCGCTGGGCCAGTTCGTGAACCTCGCAACCGGTTCGGTGGGAACTCTGCTGTTGATGACCGGACATGAAAAATTGATGCGCAACAATGTGGCGTTCTCGGCTGCGCTTAACCTGCTGGGCAACCTCATTCTGGTTCCATCCTATGGGGCCGTCGGAGCGGCGGCGAGCACCGCGTTCGCGCTCGCCTTCATGAATGTCGTTTCATGGATCATGGTCAGGAAAAAACTGCATATCAACGTTCTGGATTATGCCGCCTTGAGGACACCTCCGTGCGTCAACCGGTAATTTTCATAGGGATGCATCGCTCCGGAACCAGCATGCTGGGGCGGCTGCTGGAGGATCTCGGCCTGTTCGCGGGAACGCGGAAAGACGAAAACAACGAGGCGCTGTTCTTCCAGGAAATAAACACCTGGCTGCTCGGGCAAAGCGGCGCGCGCTGGGACGCGCCCGCGGCCAGCAGCTATCTTTGGCAGCATGAAAAAGGGCTGCCCTGGATTGAAAGCTATATCCGGGTTTTGCTCGACAGTCCGCGCAGCATCAAGTTTCTCGGCGTGTCACGGTATCTCGCCGGCGGGATGAAGTCGCTGGACTCGCCATGGGGCTGGAAGGATCCACGCAATACCTTCACGCTGCCGATGTGGCTGCGCATTTATCCGCAGGCCAGGGTCATTTCCATCGAGCGGCACGGCGTCGACGTTGCGCAGAGCCTGCGGGTCAGGGAGGCGCAAAATCTCGATGAGGCCGCGGAAAAATTTACCCGATACCGCTCGCTGGTGTTTTTGCGCCCCAAGGGCGGCGGGTTTGTCGAATCGTGCCGCTGCACGTCGCTCGATGGCGGATTCTCGCTGTGGAAGGAATACACCGCGCAAGCGCGGGCGATGATCGCCCAACTGCCCGGCGACCGCTCGCTGTCGCTGCGTTATGAGGAGGTACTGGAAAATCCGCTGAAATATTTACGCGAAAGCGCCGATTTCTGCGGTCTGGATGTTTCCGACCGGCGTCTTCATGAGGTCGTCGCCGGCATCAAGGCCGATCGCGCGAATTCCTACGCATCCGATCCCGAACTCCGGCAATTCGCCCTCGATCACAGCGCCGAACTTGGCGAGCGCGGCTACCGGGACCGGGTATAATTCCGACGCGGTCCGGCGTGCCTTAATCGAGGCGCGAAGGCGGCGCTTAATGCGGTGGAGTTGTGGTGGACAGGCCGGGTTGCCTGTGGAATGAACAGCCGATAAAGGCCAATGCCCCGTTCCCCCAGTCCGCCGCGATCAAACGCGCTTGCGATGTTTTCCGGACCTACAGCGATGAAATCCTCCGCAGCAGACATGCCGCGCAAACTACTGCCGAAACATCTCAGGCGGCTTGAAGCCGAGTCGATCGAGATCATGCGGGAAGTAGTCGCCGAGTTCAAAAGCCCGGTGATGCTCTACTCGATCGGCAAGGATTCCAGCGTCATGCTGCATCTGGCGATCAAGGCGTTTTATCCCGCACCCCTGCCGTTCCCCCTGATGCATGTCGATACCACCTGGAAATTCCGGGAAATGATCGCGTTTCGCGACCGGATTGTGAAAAAACTCGGCGCCAATCTGATCGTTTACGTCAACCAGGACGGCGTCGAGCGCGGCGTCAGTCCGGTTGCATCCGGCTCGTCGCTTCATACCCATGTCATGAAAACCGAAGCGCTGAAACAGGCGCTCGATCTGCATGGCTTCGACGCCGCCTTCGGCGGCGCGCGGCGCGACGAGGAGAAAAGCCGGGCCAAGGAACGAATCTTTTCCTTTCGTTCGCAAGGCCACGTCTGGGATCCCCGCAACCAGCGGCCGGAATTGTGGAACCTGTTCAACACGCGGATCAATGCCGGCGAGACCATCCGCGTATTCCCGCTGTCGAACTGGACCGAGCTGGATATCTGGCATTACATCATGCTGGAGAATATCGAGGTGGTGCCGCTCTACTTTGCCAAAGCGCGCCCGGTGGTGATGCGCGGCGGCACCTGGATCATGGTCGACGACGAGCGTTTGCCGCTGGAGCCCGGCGAGAAACCCCAGATGCGGGTGGTCAGGTTCCGGACGCTCGGCTGTTATCCGCTCACGGGCGCCATCGAGTCCGATGCCGCCTCGCTGGAAGGCATCGTCGCGGAAATGCGCAGCGCCCGGGTATCGGAGCGGCAGGGCCGCCTGATCGACAGCGACGAGGCGTCGTCGATGGAGAAGAAAAAGCGCGAGGGTTATTTCTGATGCATCTCGCTCTCACCGAGCCGGCCGCGGATGGAATGATGACCAAGGACCTGCTCCGCTTCATCACCTGCGGGTCGGTTGACGACGGCAAATCGACTTTGATCGGCCGGTTGCTGCACGATTCCAAGCTCATTCTTGAAGATCAGCTTTCGGCGCTCGCCAAGGATTCGGAGCGTCACGGCACCGTCGAGGACGATATCGATTTCGCCTTGCTGGTCGACGGGCTGGAGGCCGAGCGCGAGCAGGGCATCACCATCGACGTGGCCTACCGCTTCTTCACCACGCCGCGACGTTCCTTCATCGTCGCGGACACGCCCGGGCATGAGCAATATACAAGGAACATGGCGACCGGCGCCTCGAATGCCGAACTCGCCATCATCCTGGTCGACGCCCGCAAGGGCGTGCTGATTCAGACCCGCCGGCACTCCCTGATCTGTTCGCTGCTCGGCATCCGCCACGTCGTGGTGGCCGTGAACAAGATGGATCTGGTCGGTTACGACAAGGAAATCTTCGAGCGAATTGTTGCCGACTATGCGGCGTTCGCGTCGCAACTCGGTTTCACGACGGTCGTGCCGATCCCGATCTCGGCCCGGTTTGGCGACAACATCACCAGAGCCGGCAACATGCCGTGGTACCGCGGCCCGCTGCTGCTCGACTATCTGGAGTCGGTCAACGTCGAAGCCGAAACCGCGGACAAGCCGTTCCGGTTTCCGGTGCAATGGGTGAACCGGCCCAACCTCGATTTCCGAGGCTATGCCGGAACGGTGGTGTCCGGAACGATCGCGGCGGGCGATCCGGTGGTGGTGGCGTCATCGGGCCACAGCTCCCGCGTCAAGCAATTGCTGACCTATGAGGGCGCGCAAGCCTCCGCGCAGCCGGGCGACGCCATCACCATCACATTGACGGACGATGTCGATGTCGCGCGCGGCGATGTCCTGGTCGCGCCGGCTTCGCGGCCCGAGGTGTCGGATCAATTCGCCGCCCATGTGATCTGGATGAGCGACCAGGCGCTGGTGCCCGGCCGGTCCTACCTGGCGCGGATCGGAACCAGGACGACCGCGATCACCGTGACCGGCATCAAGTACAAGATCAACGTCAACACCCGCGAGCATCTGGCGACCCATACGCTCGGGCTGAACGATATCGGGGTCTGCAATCTCGCAACCGCCGTGCCGGTGGCATTCGATCCCTATGCGGAAAATCGCCGGACCGGCAGCTTCATCATCATCGACCGCTTCACCAACCATACGGTCGGCGCCGGGATGATCGATTTCGGCCTGCGGCGCGGTACCAATTTGCACTGGCAGGCGCTGCTGGTGGGCAAGACGGAGCGGGCGGTGCTGAAGCGGCAGCGCGCGGCGATCGTCTGGTTTACCGGCCTGTCCGGCGCCGGCAAATCCACCATCGCCAATATCGTCGAACAGCGGCTGCATACCATGGGTCATCACACCATGATGCTCGACGGCGACAATGTGCGGCACGGTCTCAACCGCGATCTCGGTTTCACCGAGGCCGACCGCGTGGAAAACATCCGGCGCTGCGGCGAGGTGGCTAAGTTGATGACCGAAGCCGGCCTTATCGTGCTGTGCTCGTTTATCTCTCCCTACCGCGCCGAGCGCATCGGCGTGCGAAACCTGGTCGGCGACGGGGAATTCATCGAGGTCTTCGTCGATACGCCGATCGAGGAATGCATCAAGCGCGACGCAAAAGGCCTGTACGCCAAGGCCAAAGCGGGCACGATCAAGAATTTCACCGGCTTCGATGCGCCGTACGAAGCTCCCGTGGCGCCGGAGGTCCATCTGCGGACGCTGGATGAAAAACCCGATGCGATGGCCGACCACGTCATCAAGGCGCTGCTGGAGCGGCAAATCATAAATCCGGCCTGACCTCAAACCAGCGCCGCCGGAAGATCCGCACAAGGCCTTGGCAATTCACGGAAATTTGGCTCAATCGGTGAATTGTCTTGGTGCGGGCGGAGCGCGCCTGTAGATTGGCCGCGCCGGTCCTGGAGGTTCGAGACGCGACCCTTTGGGGCCGATCGAAACCCGGAGCAGCCAGGTTCCATCAGGCATTTGCACGGATGCCGTCAATGTGTCAGGTCGCTATATGAGTTGCTTGCAATACAGGCTGTTTTGTTCAACCAGCGGACGCGATCTGTGAAAGCGGTCATTCTCGCCGGCGGGCTCGGCACGCGAATATCCGAGGAAACCTCGATCAAGCCAAAGCCGATGATCGAGATCGGCGGTCGGCCGATCCTCTGGCATATCATGAAGCTCTATTCGGCCCATGGCGTGAACGACTTCGTGATCTGCTGCGGCTACAAGGGCTACGTCATCAAAGAGTATTTCGCGAACTACTTCCTGCATATGTCTGACGTCACCTTCGACATGGCGCGAAATCAGATGGAGGTTCACCAGCAAAAGGCCGAGCCGTGGCGGGTCACCCTGATCGACACCGGCGACGAGACCATGACCGGCGGCCGCCTGAAGCGTGTGGCTGACTACATCAGGGACGAGCCGGCTTTCTGCTTCACCTATGGCGACGGACTGAGCGATCTCGATATCGGAGCGTCGATCGAATTCCACGCGCGTCACGGCAAGCTGGCGACCGTCACGGCCGTCACGCCGCCGGGGCGATATGGCGCGCTGGAGCGGTCGGGCGATAACGTGACCGGCTTTGCCGAAAAGCCGCGCGGCGACGGCGGCCTCATCAACGGCGGGTTTTTCGTGCTGTCGCCGGCATGTCTCGACCTGATCGCGGGGGATCACGTCAGCTGGGAGGGTTTCCCGCTGACCGAACTCGCCGCGCGCGGCGAGCTGATGTCGTACCAGCATCTCGGGTTCTGGCAGCCGATGGACACATTGCGGGAAAAAAACCTGCTGGAGGAACTGTGGGCGAGCGGCAGGGCGCCGTGGAAGAACTGGTGATGCGAAGCCAGGTCAATCCGGACCCGTCATTCTGGGCGGGCAAGCGCGTCTTCCTTACCGGCCACACCGGCTTCAAAGGGGCCTGGCTGAGCCTTTGGCTCGGTCGGCTCGGCGCCAAGGTGGTCGGCATCGGCCTGCCGCCGGCGACGACGCCGAGCCTGGCCGTCCTTGCCGGAATCGACGGGCTGATCGACAGCCGCTTCACCGACATTCGCGACGCCGGCGAACTGATGCGGCAAGTCCGGTCGGCGGCGCCCGAGATCGTCCTTCATCTTGCCGCGCAGGCTCTGGTGCGGACCAGTTACGCCGAGCCGTTGCAGACCTTCGCTACCAACATTCAGGGCACGGCGAACCTTCTGGAAGCGGTCCGCGCAACCGGCACGGCTCGGGTCGTGGTCGCGATCACCACCGACAAGGTCTACCGCAACATCGAACAGTTCTATCCCTACCGCGAAAACGACCCGCTCGGCGGTCACGATCCCTACAGCGCCAGCAAGGCCGCCGCCGAAATCGTGATTGCGAGCTATCGCGACTCCTATCTGGCGGGCCAAGGCATCGCGGTGGCTTCGGCACGGGCCGGCAACGTCATCGGCGGCGGCGACTGGTCGGAGGATCGCCTGATCCCGGATGCGGTACGTGCGTGGAGCGCCCGTCAATCGCTCTCGGTCCGGCGGCCCCAGGCGCTGCGTCCCTGGCAGCATGTGCTGGAGCCGCTCGCAGGCTATCTCACCCTGGTCGAGCGGCTGTGGGCCAAACCCGACCTCGCCGGGGCGTATAATTTCGGTCCGCCCACCGAGGAGGCGGCCAGCGTCCGCGACGTGGTGTTGTTGGCAAAGCAAGGCTATGGCGGCGGCGACGTTACATGGGGCGGGGGACATGAGGGCCCGCATGAAGCCGGCTGGCTCGCGCTTGAAACCGCAAAGGCGTTGCACGTGCTCGGCGTTGCGCCGCGCTGGTCGCTGCAGACGGGCGTGCAGCGAACCATGGACTGGTATCGCCGCCAGCAGCAGGGCAGCCCGGCGCGCGCTCTCTGCGCGCAGGACATTTCGGACTTCGAGGCTGCCGCCGCGGTGGGTTCGTCCGCATGAGCCGGTTCAAGATACTCGACACGCCGATTGGCGGCTTGAAGATCGTCGAACGCCGCCCGCTATCGGACGAGCGCGGCTTTCTCTCGCGCCTGTTTTGCAGCGACGAACTGGCGCCGGCCGGCTGGAACAAGCCGATCGCCCAGATCAATCAAACCCTGACGCGCCGCCGCGGCGCGGTACGCGGGCTGCATTTCCAGTTTCCCCCTTACGCCGAAATGAAGCTCGTCAACTGCATTCGCGGCGAGGTGTGGGATGTCGGGGTGGATCTGCGGCGCGGCTCTCCCACATTCCTGCAATGGTTCGGCGCGCATCTATCCGCGGAGAACGGCTGCGCGCTGCTGATCCCGGAAGGGTTCGCGCACGGTTTCCAGGCGTTGACGGAGGATTGCGAACTGATTTACTTCCATAGCAGCGCCTATCGTGCGGCAAGCGAAAGCGCGGTCCATCCCGAAGAGCCGCGTGTAGCCATTGCCTGGCCGCAACCCATTACCGAAATGTCGGCGCGCGATCGGGGCCACCCGATGCTGCCGCCCGGGTTCGACGGAATTTCGCTATGAGGTGCCGGCACTGCTCAGCAAAGCTCAGCCTGGAGCTGATTGATCTCGGCAGTTCGCCGCCGTCGAACGCCTACCTGACCCCGCAGATGCTGCTTGCGCCGGAAAAAACCTATCCACTTCGGATCATGGTCTGCGAAAACTGCTGGCTGGTGCAGACCCTCGACTTCGCGCAGGCCGGCGAGCTGTTCTCCAGCGAATATGCCTATTTCTCCAGTTTTTCGACCACCTGGCTGCAGCATGCCGAGCATTACGTCGCTGCGATGGTCGAACGCTTTCGATTGACCGACAAGAGTCATGTCGTGGAGATCGCGTCGAACGACGGATACCTGCTGCAATATGTGAAGGCGCGGGGAATTCCGTGTACGGGAATCGAGCCGACGGCAAGTACGGCGTGCGACGCGCGGGAAAAAGGTATTGACACGATCGAGGTTTTTTTCGGGGCCGAAGTCGGCGCCAGCCTCGCGGTCGAAGGCAAGCAGGCGGACCTGATAGCCGCCAATAACGTCCTCGCACACGTGCCCGACATCAACGATTTTCTCAAGGGTTTCGCCAATCTGCTGAAGCCCGACGGCGTGGCGACGTTCGAATTTCCGCACCTGCTGCGGCTGCTTGCCGAAAACCAGTTCGATACCATCTATCATGAACACTTTTCCTACCTGTCGCTGACGGCGGTGGAGCGGCTATTCAAAAGCAACGGCCTGGCCGTATTCGATGTCGAGGAAATCCCGACCCATGGCGGCAGCCTGCGGGTATTCGCGCAGCGCGCGGCGACAGGCCCCCGGCCGGTCAGCGATCGGGTCGCCGCCTTGCTCGCGCGGGAGGCGGAAGCCGGCCTGTCGGCGGCACAGGGTTACCAAGGCTTTCAGTTGCGCGCGGAGAAGGTCAAGGATGATTTCGTGGCATTCCTGATTGACGCCAAGCGCCGGAACAAGCGCGTCGCCGCCTATGGCGCCGCGGCCAAGGGCAACACGCTTCTGAATTTCGCGGGCATTCGCCGCGATCTCATCGCCTATGTGGTCGACCGCAACCCGGCCAAGCAGGGCAAGTTCATGCCCGGCAGCCGGATTCCGATTGTGAGCGAGGATGTGCTGTATCGCGACAAGCCGGACTTTGTGGTTATCCTGCCGTGGAATTTGAAAGCCGAAGTGATGCATCAGCTCAGGGATACCGGTGTTTCGGCGGCGCGATTTGTGACCGCCGTTCCCGAACTGAAGATCGTTTGATCGAGCGATGCAATGAGACCCGCGTGGAAACGGACCGCCAAATGAAAATAGCCGTCACCGGCGCCCGGGGTTTTGTTGGTCGTCACGTGCTCGGCGAGCTGGCGCGCCGTGGTGTCGAGGTGATTGCCACCGAGCGGCCCGGAGTTGCGCGGGACCGTCCCGGCGCAGCGGAAGTTCGATGGATCGCCTTCGACATTGCAAACCTGCCCGAAAATCCGTTCGCGGCGCTGCAACGGCCGGATGCGCTGTTGCATCTCGCCTGGGACGGGCTGCCGAACTACCGATCCCTTCATCATGTCGAATCCGAATTGCCGCGGCAGTACGATTTCCTGAGCCGCGTCATTCGCGACGGCCTGCCGGCGCTGGTCGGCGTCGGGACCTGCTTTGAATACGGCCAGCAGTCGGGAGCTCTGGCCGCCAATCTTGAGACCTGCCCGACCAATCCCTACGGATTGGCGAAAGACGAGCTGCGCAAGAAGCTGCAGCGGCTCAAAGCGGTTCATCCGTACAAGCTGACATGGGCGCGCCTGTTCTACATGTATGGAGACGGTCAGCCCTCAACGTCGCTTTTCACCGCGCTGAAAGCGGCGGTTGCCGCCGGCCACAGCGAGTTCCCGATGTCGGGAGGAGAGCAACTGCGCGACTATTTGCCGGTGACCGAGGTTGCGCGTCGTCTGGTCGAACTTGCGACAAATCCGGGAGATCCCGGGCCCATCAACATATGTTCGGGGCAGCCGATTTCGGTTCGCCGGCTGGTCGAGGGCTGGATCGAGCGCAACGGCTGGAACATTGCGCCTAAATACGGCGCGCTGCCTTACCCCGACTACGAGCCGATGGCGTTCTGGGGCGATGCCGTCCCGGACCAGCGATCCTGATCGAGGGGTTGTCTTGATAACATTCAGCATCGTTCTCCCGGTCCGTAACGGCTGGCCTTACGTCAGAGAGTGCGTGGAAAGCATTCTGGCGCAGACATATCCGCATTTCGAACTGGTCGTCCTCGACAATCAGAGCACCGACAATACGATGGCCTGGCTAAAAACCCTGAAGGACGCGCGCATCCGCATCTTCAGCTCATCGGCCTCGCTCTCGATCGTCGACAGCTGGGCGCGGGTCAAGAGCATCGAAAAGAAGGAATACGTGACGATCATCGGCCACGACGACACGCTGGATCCGGATTTCCTGGCGGTGATCAAGGGACTGATCGAGCAGCGGCCGGAAAGTGCGCTGTACCTCACGGGCGCGCGACTGATCAATTCCGAAGGCAAGGTAATACGCAGTTGCCGGCCGACGCCGCGGCAAGAAAACGCGGCCCAATATCTGAGGGCCAGGTTCACGGATGAACGCGACATATTCGGAACGGGTTATGTGATGCGGTCCGCCGAATATGACCGGGTTGGGGGAATTCCACCGTTCGAGCGTCTTTTTTTCGCAGACGACGCCCTGTGGCTGTCGCTGCTGTCCGGTTCCTGCAAAACCGCGGATCCGACCGAGCATTTTTCCGTTCGGATTCACCCCAACAGCGAGTCTGCATCGCTGCCGTCGTCATGGTCTTCAAACCTGATCGGGCTCAATCAGTTTGCCGAGTTCCTGGACGCCTATCTCCCGAACGATCCCGAAGCGCGAAAGGTCGCTGCCGAATACAAGGACCAGTTCATGCTCGCCCGGCACCGCAGTATGTTCATGTACGCGCTGATCGAGGCAAGTCAGGAACGCCGCAAGATAAGCCCGGACGACGTCGATCGCATCGAGGCATCGCTGGCCAGGAACGCGCCTTCGGTTGCAAACGCGTTACGTCGCTCCCCTACCGTTGCGGCGATTGCCATGCTCAACGCGTCCCCACTTCGCGTCTTCGTTCCAGTCTTGTGGAAAGCCTATAATCGCCTAAAGAGCCGCGAAACGTCCACGTCCTGACGGTCGTTGCGAGTCGCGACACGCCCGCCGGTTCCGATCGTCCTGCCGTTGCGATGTGCTATCGTGACTCAATATTGCGCTCTGTCAGGGATTTCGGAAAAACCAGTAACCTTGCCGGGAAAAACTTGATAGAGAGTGGCAGGTGCCCTCGGCCGCTGGCAGCCCCGGAATCATGCTCAAAAACCCCTTCCTGGTCTACGTTCTGTCGTTCGGGGCAGTGCTCGCCGTCTATCAGCTCGGCTGGTCCGGAATTTATCCGGTGCTGTCGCCCGATCTGCTGCTGTTCTTGGCCCTGACTTTTCTGGCGTCGATTGTGCTGGCGTTTGCCGTGTCGGGTGTGGTGCGGGAGATCGAAGGCTATCGGCCCGGCCTGCTGCCGAAATATCTCGTACTGCTGCTGATGGCTTCCTTCGCCGCCGACCTCATTTACACCGGCGGTGTACCGCTGCTGATGGTGATCGACGGAACGTTCAATTATGCCGACACAGAGCTGGGCGTGCCGCATCTGCACGTATTCAACGGCACTTTCGGATCGGTTTTTTCGACCATCCGGTTTACCGACTACCTGTATTCGAAGCGCCGCCGCTATTTGCTTGAGGCGTTGATTCCGATCGTCTTCTTCATATCGATCTTCTACCGCGGCCCCGCGGCTATCTGTCTGGTTTCCTGGGGATTCGTGCTGTTCATCAAACACGGCCGTCTCGGCGTGAAGCGCATCTGTCTGGTTGCGGCCACCGTACTGCTCGGCCTGTTTCTGTTCGGCGTGTTCGGCGACCTGCGCGAAGGCGAAACGGCTATTCAAACGATCGGCCAGCCGACCGAGGCGTTCCAGCAGTCCGGGGTCCCGAAAACCTATTTCTGGACCTACATCTACATGACTTCGCCGCTGGCGAATTTTCAGCTGGCTGTCGATACGAACCTGGAAGACCGAGGCGCCGCCGAATTTGCGGTAAGCGAGATGTTGCCGGACTTCGTATCGAAGAGAATTCTGCCATTCCTCGATGCCGAACGACTAAAGACGCCGGAAGTCGCCCCCGGCCTCACCGTCGCGACGATATACGGCCGCGCCTATGTCTATGTGGGATGGATCGGGCCGGTTCTGCTGTTTGCGTTGCTTGCGTTGCTGATCGTCGTGTATTTGCAGCTGATCCGCCGCTCGCCCTATCGCGTGCCATGCCTCGCTTTGCTTAACACGTTCATCGTGTTCTGCACCTTCCAGAACATGATCGCGTTCGCGGGCCTCATCCTTCAATTGGTTTGGCCGTTATTTCTCGGTCCGTGGCGGTTCGGAGCACGTTCTCGTCCCGCGCGCGCCGAATCGTCGGGGTTATCCTGACGAGATGCAGTACTGTCTTGCCGTGCACTCCGGATATGACTCGCCGTGACCACCTGTTGCATTATCGTTTGCTATCGGCCCAACGTCGTGGCGCTGCTCGGCCTGTGCAATCACGCGATGGCTGACGGCGCGAAAATCATTGTCGTCGACAATACCGAAGTGCCTTACCTGGACAGCGCCACATTGCCGGACGGCTGCACGCTGATCACGCTCGGCTACAATTCCGGCATCGCCCATGCCCAGAATGTCGGCGTCGCCGCCGCACTCGCCGCAGGCGCCACCGTCCTGGTTTTTTTCGACCAGGATTCGAAAATCGACCAGGGATTTCTGAACCGTCTGGTTGCGGCCCTCGGGACCGGAACGGCGGAAATTGTCGCGCCGCTCTGTGTTGACGATGTCACCGACAACGCGTTGCCGTCGGTGCGGGTGAATCGGTATGGACTGCCGATACGGGTCTATGGTGCCGGCACGTCAAGCCGCTATCCCGTCGATATCGTGATCTCCTCGGGAACCGCCGCGACAAGAGAGGTATTCGATCTCGCCGGCGTCTTTGACGACGGTCTGTTCATCGATTTCGTCGATGACGAGTGGTGTCTGCGATGCCGTGCAAGGCAAATCCCGATCTACGTCGTTCCAGCGGCCGTCCTGCGCCACCGCATCGGCAGCCGCCATTTCAGGTTCGGGCCTTTGACCATCCTTGTTCATAGTTCCAACAGATGTTACTACCAGATCCGGAACAGCTTTCTTCTTTTGCGGAAGCGCCACATTCCCCTCATGTTTTCCCTGCAACAGATCGCATCCGTCACATTGAGTAGGACCATCCTCCTATTTGGGGTCGAAAATCGGCCAGACTACGTCAAGGCATATTTATCTGCCGTGCGAGACGGACTAAAGGGAGTTACCGGCGCGAGGCCAGGCTGAACGGAATACCCGCTCTTGAACCCGGCCACGCGCGCTCCCCGATTTTCTCGAACGCCTTGAGATGAAATGACCAAGCGAAAGTATCAAATCTGCACCAATTGCGTGATGGACACCAGCGACGCCACCCTTCAATTCGACGAGCGGGGCCGGTGCGAATACTGCAACAACTACTATGCCAACATCGAACCGAACTGGCATCCGGACGAACGCGGCGTGCAGGAGATCACGCCCTTGATCGAGCGGATCAAGGCGGAAGGCAAGGGACGCGACCACGATTGCATCATCGGCATCAGCGGCGGCCTCGACAGCTCCTATGTGACATACGTCGCCAAGGAGAAATACGGCCTGCGGCCGCTGATGTTCCATTGCGACACCGGCTGGAACTCGGACATCGGGGTCAGCAACATCCAGAAGATCATCGAGGGTCTCCACCTCGATCTCGTGACCGAGGTGGTGAACTGGGAGGAGATGAAGGACCTGCAGCGCGCCTTCTTCAAGTCTCAGGTCCCGTGCACCGATACGCCGCAGGATCTCGCGCTGTTCTCGGCGATGTATAATTTCTGCGCGAAGAACGGGTTCAAATATGTCATCACCGGCGGCAACAACTCGACCGAGGTGGTGCGCGAATCGCTGGAATGGACCTATTATTCCACCGACCTGCGGATGATCCGGGACGTCCACGGCAAGTTCGGCACCCGGCCGCTCGACACCTTTCCGATGTGCGATATTCTCAAATACAAATTCTATTATCGCTATGTGAAGGGAATCCAGGTCGTCAAGCTGCTGGACTACGGACCGTTCATCAAGAAAGACGCCATACGCGAACTGACCGAGAAATTCGGCTGGCAACCCTATCCGCAAAAGCACTACGAATCGCGGTTTACCCGCTTCTTCGAATCCTACTGGACGCCGAAGAAATTCGGCTTCGACAAGCGCCGCGCCTATTTTTCGAGCGAGGTTCTGACCGGCCAGATGACGCGCGACGAAGCGCTGGAGCGGCTGTCGAAGCCCGAGCTCGACGAAGAGACCATGGCGAGGGAATTCGAATATGTCGCCACCAAGCTCGGCTGGACGGTCGCCGAGCTCGAGGAAATCTTCCACGGCGAAAACAAATCCTTCCGCGACTACAAGAACATCAATTTCATCATCAGCGCCGGCGCGAAAGTCTCCAACCTGCTCGGGCTGGATAACCGGATCTTTCGATGATCACCATCATCAATTACGGGCTCGGCAATATTCAGGCCTTCGCCAACCTCTACAAGCGGCTGAACATCCCGGCGGCGATCGCAACCAGCGCCGCCGACTTCCGGGACGCGACCAAACTCATCCTGCCGGGCGTAGGGGCCTTCGACCACGCGATGGAATTGCTGGATGCCTCCGGCATGCGCGAGACCGTCGACGATCTGGTTCTGAGGCAGCGCATGCCGGTGCTCGGGGTCTGCGTCGGCATGCAGATCCTCGCCGGCGCCAGCGAGGAGGGCAAGCTTTCCGGCCTGGGCTGGATCGACGGGCGGGTGCGGCGCTTTAACGAAGCCACCCTGCCTCAGCCGGCCCGCCTGCCGCACATGGGCTGGAATGACGTGGTGCCGAAACCTGGCGCCAGGCTGTTCAGCGGGCTCGAGCAGGATTCCCGCTTCTACTTCCTGCATTCGTATTATCTCGACTGCGCCTCGAACGACAATGTGCTGGCGACATCGGAGTACGGAATCGCATTCGGCTGCGCGGTCCGGTCGAACAATATCTACGGCGTGCAATTCCATCCGGAAAAGAGCCACGACTATGGCGTCCGGTTGTTGAAAAACTTCGCCGAGCTCTGATCGTGCTGCGCCCCCGCATCATCCCCTGCCTGCTGGTTCACGACAGAGGCCTGGTCAAGACGGTCGGATTCTCCAGTCCGAAATATGTCGGCGATCCCATCAACGTGGTCAAAATCTTCAACGAGAAGGCGGTCGACGAACTCGCCGTCTACGACATCGATGCGACGGTGAAAGGGCACGGCCCCGATTACAAGATGCTGGAGAACCTCGCCTTCGAGTCGCGGATGCCGCTGTGCTACGGCGGCGGCGTCAAGACCGTGGACCAGGTCAAGACCATCATCGGCCTCGGGATCGAGAAGGTGGCGCTCAGTTCGGCGGCGATTGCCAATCCGCGGCTGATTGCCGAGGCCGCGGAGGCCGTCGGCAACCAGAGCGTCGTGGTCGTGCTCAACGTCAAGCCACGTCCGCGCAGCACCAGCTACGAAGTGTGGACCCATAACGGCACCGTCAACACCGGCCGGCCGATGCTGGAAGTGGCGGCGGAAGCGGAAAAACTCGGTGCCGGCGAGATCGTGGTCAACGCGATCGAGCGGGACGGCCAGATGAAAGGCTACGATCTCGAACTGGCGCGGCAGATCAACGCCGCGGCCAGGGTGCCGGTCACCATCCTCGGTGGCGCCGGCTCGCTCGCACATATCGAGGAACTGATTCGCAATTTCGGCGTGATCGGCGCCGCCGCCGGCAGCCTGTTCGTGTTCAAGGGCGTCTATCGCGCGGTGCTGGTCAACTATCCCAGCATCAAGGATCGGGACCGGTTGCTTGACCACATCAACAAGCAGGTCGCCTGATGCCGAACCTTGTCGACGGGTGATGCGGTGAAGATCCTGGTGCTTGGTGCGACGGGTCTGCTCGGCAATGCGGTGTTCCGCTCGATGTCGAAGGCGTCGGGTGCGCGCGTGCACGGCACGATACGCCATGAGCATGCCCGCCGGCTGTTCGCGCCCGAGCACGCAGGCAACCTCATCGCGGTCGAGGATATCGAGAATCCGGAGCAGCGCGCGCGGCTGTTCGATGCCGCGCGCCCGGACGTGGTGGTCAATTGCATTGCGGTCGGGCGGCCGGCGCCCGCCGATCCGATGCGGTCGATCCAGGTCTATTCGGTGCTGCCGCAGCGCTTGTCGCATCTGTGCGGGCGTGCCGGAGCCCGTCTCATCCAGATCGGCTCGGACGGCGTTTTCTCCGGCGCGCGCGGCGGCTATAGCGAGGACGATTCCCCCGATGCCGACGATATCTACGGCATATCCAAGCTGTTGGGCGAAGTCGCGGCACCGCACGCGATCACCTTGAGGACCTCCATCATCGGCCACGAATTGCAATCCGGCAGTGGGCTGTTAGAGTGGTTTCTGTCGCAGCAGGACCAGTGCCGCGCCTTCACACGGGCGATTTTCTCGGGATTTCCGACCATCGTGCTCGCCGACCTCATCAGGGACGTCGTGGTCCCGCGTCCGGACCTGCATGGCGTCTATCACGTGGCAAGCGCGCCGATTTCAAAGTTCGATCTGCTGCAACTGGTGGCGAAGCGCTACGGCAAGGCGATCGAGCTGATAGCGGACGACCGGGCGAGCCCCGACCGTTCGCTGGTCGCGGCGCGTTTTGCGCAAGCGACCGGCTATGTCGCGCCGGGTTGGCCGGCACTTGTCGAGGCGATGTATTCCGACCGGTTTGGCGCGGCGAGGACATGATGTTTACGGACAAGGTTATAGCGATCACCGGCGGCACCGGATCATTCGGGCAGCATATCCTGAAGGGCTTCCTTGCGACCGACGTTGCCGAGATCCGCATCTTCAGCCGCGACGAGAAGAAACAGGAGGAGATGCGCTCGATCTACAACAGCACCAAGCTCAAATTCTACATCGGCAACGTCCGCCTCTATGACAGCATCCATCAGGCCCTGAAGGGCGCGCATTATGTATTTCATGCCGCGGCGCTGAAGCAGGTGCCGTCCTGCGAGTTCTATCCGCTGGAGGCGGTGCGGACCAATATCCTCGGCACCGAAAACGTCATGAGTGCGGCGATCGCCAACGGCGTCGAGAAGGTGGTCGTGCTCTCGACCGACAAGGCGGTCTATCCGATCAACGCCATGGGCCAGACCAAGGCGCTGATGGAAAAGGTGATGGTGGCCAAATCCCGCAGCCTGTCGTCGACCGAGACGCTGCTGTGCGCGACGCGCTACGGCAACGTCATGGTCTCGCGCGGTTCGGTGATTCCGCTGTTCGTGTCGCAGATCAAGGCCGGCAAGCCGCTGACCATCACCGATCCCAACATGACCCGCTTCCTGATGTCGCTCGACAACTCCGTCGACCTCGTGCTGCATGCCTACGGGCACGGCCAGCAAGGCGACATCTTCGTGCAAAAGGCTCCCGCCGCGACCATCGGCAACCTGGTGCAGGCGCTCAGGGAGATATTCAACGCCGCCAATCCGGTCCAGATCGTGGGAACCCGTCACGGCGAGAAGCTCTACGAATCCCTGGTTTCGCGCGAGGAAATGGCGCGGGTCGAGGACATGCAGCGATATTACCGCATTCCGGCCGACAACCGGGATCTGAACTACGCCATGTATTTCACCGACGGCGAAAAGGAAATATCGGTTCTCGACGATTACACCTCGCACAATACCGAGCGCTTGAGCGTGGCCCAGGTCAAGGAACTGCTGCTCAAGCTCGATTTCATCCAGCGCCATCTGCGCGGGCAGGATGCCACGATCGCCGAAATCTAGCGTTTTTCAAACCATCGGCATTGTGCTAGCCCGCACACCGCCGGGCAGCCGCGGGGCCGGATGCCCGGACGTATCGGCCGGGAATACCTGATGAGGAAGTCGTTCTATGGAAATGCATGGCTCGGATGAGCCGGTCTGTGCGTTCTGCGACAGCAAGCGGCTGGGGCTGGTGATGGATTTCGGCGAGGTCGGCCTCGCCGGCGCGTTCCTCAGACCCGAGCAGTTCGCGGCCGAGCGGACCTTTCCGATGCGGCTGCAGTTCTGCCGGGATTGCTACGCGGTGCAGGTGACCGACAAGGTCCCCGCCAACGTCATGTTCAAGGAAGGATATTTTTACTTCTCGTCGTCGATCGGCACCCTGCGCGACCATTTCAGGGAATATGCCTCCGAGCTGACAAAACGGTTTCTCGATCCGTCCAGGGCCACGGCGCTGGAATTCGGCTGCAACGACGGCGTGCTGCTGCGGCCGCTGGCCGACCAGGGCATCCGCACCGTGATCGGGGTCGATCCGGCCACCAACGTCGTTACCACGATCGACGATTCCCGCGTCAAGGTGGTCAACGACTACTTCACCGAAGACGTCGCCCGCAAGGTCGTCGCCGACTACGGCAAGGTCGACCTGATCATGGCCAACAACGTCTATGCCCACATCCCCGACATCCAGGGCACCACGCGCGCGGTCGCCGAGGCGCTGGCTCCGGACGGCGTGTTCGCCTTCGAGGTTCACTACCTCGGCAAGGTGATCGACGAACTGCAATACGACATGATCTACCACGAGCACCTCTATTACTATTCGCTGCTGTCGGCGATGAACCATCTCGCCCGCTATGACATGATGGTGTTCGACATCAAGCCGATCCCGATTCACGCCGGATCGATCCGGTTCTATGCGTGCAAGAAGGGCAGCACGCATAGCGCTTCGGTATCTCCGGCGGTCAGGGCGCTGGAAGCCGAGGAGCGGGCGCGGGGTTTCGACCGCTACGAGACGTTCCTGCAGTTCTCCAGCACCGTTGCCGGCCATCGCGACAGGCTGGTCGAGTTACTGGGTGAACTGCGCCGTCAGGGCAAGCGGATCGCCGGCTATGGCGCGTCGGGCCGGGCCAACACCATGATTCAATATTGCGGTATCAATCACGATCATCTCGACTATATGATCGACGACGCTCCGGCGAAGGCCGGGTTCTATACGCCGAAATCGCATTTCGAGATTTTCCCGAGCTCCGTTCTCGACCGCGACAATCCTCCGGACTACCTACTGATTTTTGCTTGGAGTTTCTTCGACGAGATCCGGAAAAAGAATGGAAACTACCTCGCCAGAGGCGGCCGGATGATTCTGCCGCTGCCCGAGGTCTCGATTTTCCCGCCGCGGGCGTCGTGATACCCAGTTACGAAATGACGGTTCAACAAGGCCAGCACGGAACACGCAAATGAAGGTGATGTCGATTTTCGGTACGCGCCCGGAAATGATCAAGATGTGGGCGACGCTGAAGAAGCTCGACGAGCTGAACTTCGACCACGTGATGGTTCATACCGGGCAGAATTTCACGCCCGAGTTGCGCGACTTCTTCTTCAAGGACCTGAAGCTGCGCAAGCCCGACTATGAGCTGGATATCGACACCTCCGGCTACGGGCCGGAAGTGGCCGACGTCATCCGCAAGTCCGACGCGCTGATGGAACAGGTGAAGCCCGACGCCTTGCTGATCCTGGGCGACACCTATAGCGGCCTCAGCGTGCTGCCGGCGGCGCATCGCGGCATCAAGATTTTCCACATGGAGGCCGGGTTGCGGGCGTGGGACCGCCGCATGCCGGAGCAGCGCAACCGCATCCTGATCGATCACATCAGCAGCATCCTGCTGCCGTACAACCGCTATCACCGCGAGAATCTGCTCCGCGAGGGCATTCACCCGTCAAAAATCATCGTCACCGGCAACACCACCTTCGAGGCCATGCGCGCCTTTGCGCCGGAGATCGAGGCCAGCGATATCCTCAAGCGGCTCATGCTGGAGCCGAAGAACTACATCCTGGTGACGGCACATCGCAGCGAGAACGTCGACAATCCCGAAAACCTCGCCAACATCTTCAGGGCGCTCGGGGTACTCAACCAGCGGCTCAAGCGCGAGATCATTTTTCCGATGCACCCGCGCACCACCAGCAAGCTGAAGGGGATCACGGTCCCGCCCAATATCCGCATCATGGCGCCGCTGGGCTTTTACGATTTCAACCAGTTGCTGAAGCAGTCGTTCTGCGTGCTGTCCGATTCCGGCACCGCGGCCGAGGAAGGCTTGTTCTACCGGGTTCCCAATGTCAGCCTGCGCATGGCGACCGAGCGCATGGAGACGCTGGAGAGCGGCGCCACCATCGTATCGGGCATGGAAGCGGAAAATATCGTCGAGGCGGTGACGCTGGCGATCGGCCTGCCCTGGAGCGCCCGCTACGAATTCGAGGAAGACTATTCGCCGTCGTCGGTGGTCGTGAACGCGATCCGGACAAAAATCACCAATTTCTTCTAGGCCGGCATCGCCGGCGGCCGCGTGTTGAGTTTTGCAACGTTTAAATCTACACAGACCGACATGAACCGCCCGTTGCAGATTGCCCTGATCTCCACTGACTACCCGCCAATGCGGACGTTGACGGCGGTTCTGGTGCGCGATCTCGCAGAGCAGTTTGCAGCTCTCGGGCACCGCATTGTCGTATTCGCGCCGGTTCCCGACGGACAGCAGACCTGGAAGATTGAGAAGTCCGGCGGGGTCGAAGTGCTGCGGCTGGCTGCGCCGCGGGTTCGCGTGGAGTCGAATGTTCGGCGCGCGATCGCGGAAATGCGGCTGCCTCTCGTTTTGCTGCGGAATTTCCGGAAGAGTCCGCTTGCTTCGACGGAGTGGGACCTTGTCGTCTGGTTTTCTCCGCCGATTTTCTACCGGCCGATGATCGCGGCCCTCGGCCGCCTGTCGAAAGGGCGTACACGCAAATACATGATCCTGCGCGACATCTTTCCGGAATGGGCGGTCGACCTCGGCATTCTGAAAAAGGGGCCGGTGTATTTCACCTTTAGAGCGATCGCGATTGCACATTATGCGATCGCCGATGCAATCGGCGTGCAGTCGGAATCCAACCTGAGCTATTTGCCGAAATGGATACGGGCCTCGCGCCGGCGGATCGAGGTTTTGCACAACTGGCTCACCGTAACCCCGAATGTCGGATGCAGTATCTCGGTCGGGAAAACCTCGCTGGCCGGCCGCAAGATCTTTGTCTACACCGGCAACATGGGCATCGCCCAGGGCATGGAGATTTTCATCGACCTCGTGGAAAGCCTGCGCCATCGCCGGGATATCGGATTCATCTTCGTCGGGCGCGGCACCGAATATGCCAATCTGGTGGCCGACTGCGCGTCGCGGTCGCTGGACAATATCCTGTTCTTCAACGAGATCGATTCCTCGGAAATTCCGGGCCTGCTGGCGCAATGCCATGTCGGTCTGGTGGCGCTTCATCCCGATCACAGGACCCACAACATTCCCGGCAAATTTGCCTCCTACGTTCGCTATGGGCTGCCGGTGCTGGCACGCGTGAGCGTGGGAACCGACCTTGCCAAACTGATCGACGAGGAAGGCGTGGGCAGGGCCTATACGGGCAACTCCGTCGACGAACTGAAGCGCCTCGCCGAGGAGCTGGCGGACAATGACGCCTTGCACAGTTCGATGTCCGAACGGGGAATTGAGCTTGGGCGCACCATGTTCTCGCCCGAAACCGCCGCGAAGCAGATTGCGAGCTTGGCGGAGTGATTATGTCGGGTATCCGACAAAGTGTCCGGTCTCGCGGTCAGGCCTTGGTCAATTGCTGCTGCACCGCCTGGCGCAGCCCCTCGGCGAGGCTCAGCCTGGGCCGCCATCCCGCAAGGTGCGCCTTGGCCGTATCGATCTCCAGAAAGCCCAGAAGCGGGCCGCTCGAACTGAACAGATCGAGCCCGGCGCGCAGCAGCGGAACGGGAAACGGTATGATCCGTGCCGGCTTGCCCCATGCCTGCCCCAACAGCCGGATGAAGTCCGGCGTCGATACATGTTCGTCATCGGCGAGCAGAAACAGTTCGAAGCCCGGCTCGGACGCCGCGGTCAGGCGGTGCAGGATGAAGGATGCAAGGTTATCGACGCCGAGGAATGCGCGGCGATTCTCGACAAAGCCAAAGGGGAGGGGGATGCCGGCCTTCACCGCGGTGCTGAGGCGGTAGAAATTTCCGCGTGCGCCGGGACCGTAGATCATCGGCGGTCGAATCGCCGTCACCCGCATGGTGGAAGACGCCGCCAGCTCCGCAAGATCATGCTCTGCGGCGATCTTGGATTGTCCGTAAATCGTTGTGGGAGTTGGGATGCTTGATTCGGTGAATGGCCCCTCCTCGCGCGTGTCGCGTCCATTCACGGCGATACTGCTGAGAAAAACAAAGTGCCGGACTCCGGCCTCGATCGCGCTCCGCGCCAGATGCGCGGTGCCGTCGACATTGACCGACATGAACAGAGCTTCGTCGGACTGCTGCGCGCGCGTCGAGCGATGCGCAAGCGCTGCGAGATGAAGCACGGCTTGAACGCCTTTCAGCGCCTCCGACCATTGCGTCGACGAACTGAGTTCAAGACCCCCGAAGGTATCGCCGGTCTCGTCGGGAGGTGCCGCCGAACGGATGGCGCGGCGAACGCGCCATCCCGCCTCGGTCAGAGCTCGCGTCATGAAGCGTCCAACGAATCCGTCGGCTCCGGTTACCAGCACAACGGGTCGGTCAGCTTTCATCGTCTTGTCGCTCAGCTCTCGTTCGCATGAATTCCATCGGGCCAAAGACCGAGTCGGAAAATGTGAGGGTTACCACGCCGACACCGCGATCAGCGAAATTTCTAACGCACGCCGCCCATATCGTCCACGCTGGGCAACTGGGGCGGCCCCCCAAGGTTCCACCTTACCATTGATGCAGCGGGCCATTGCCTTTACCGTCAGCGTCCCGCCGGAGTAATTGATAGAATGAAGCGAATGTTCGACATCTCGGCCTGCGCCCTGTTCCTTCTGGTTGGCTGGCCGATACTTCTGATTGTAATGATCGCGATCCGGTTGCAGAGCCCGGGTTCTCCAATCTTTACCCAGCTCCGCGTTGGAAAGGACGGCCGCCCGTTCAACTGCTACAAATTGCGGACCATGTATTCGGGAACCGCGAATCTCCCCACGCATCAGGTGCAGGCGTCAGCGGTCACCGCCCTCGGAGAGCATCTGCGCCGCTTCAAGATCGACGAACTCCCGCAACTCTGCAACGTGATCGCGGGCGACATGAGTTTGGTCGGCCCGCGGCCATGCCTGCCATCCCAGATCGAGCTTGTCGAGGCGCGGCGGCGGTTGGGCGTGTTTGCGGTACGGCCCGGTATCACCGGGCTGGCGCAGGTCAACGGCGTCGATATGTCGGACGCCAATCGCCTCGCCGAGGTCGACGCGCAATATGTCCGGACCCAAAGCTTTTCGAGAGATTTGAGGCTGATCTGGGCCACCCTGCGCGGCCGCGGCGTCGGCGTCGACCAGGTCGTCCGCTACAACACCTGAAGGTATCTATATACCTGTTGATTTTATCCGATACCGGACCGCCATCGATCGGTGCGCCGTCATGCCGCGGCACAATCCAGTCCATTGTCGCGATTGACAAATCGACGTGGCTCGGACGCCATGCCGCGCCGGTACACGATCGTCGGATTTCGGTTATGGTGGCGGCAAGGGCCGGGGACCAGGCTCAAGGGATGAAACCGATCAGGGGGAGAGCGTTCATGTTCATTCGCACGAAGATGGTGTTGCGGCTGGCTGCCGGCGTCGCGCTGATGGGGGCGTCGGCTTTCGCCGGCGCGCAGGCGCAGGACGCCGTGAAGATCGGGCTGATCCTGCCGATGACGGGCGGCCAGGCCTCGACCGGCAAGCAGATCGACAACGCGGTCAAGCTGTACATGCAGCAGCATGGCGACACCGTCGCCGGCAAGAAGATCGAGGTCATCCTCAAGGACGACGCCGCAGTGCCGGACAACACCAAGCGCCTCGCCCAGGAATTGATCGTCAACGACAAGGTCAGTTTCATCGCCGGCTTCGGCGTCACCCCGGCGGCACTCGCGGCGGCGCCGCTGGCGACGCAGGCCAAGGTGCCGGAAGTCGTGATGGCGGCGGGCACCTCGATCATCACCGAGCGTTCGCCCTATATCGTGCGCACCTCGTTCACGCTGGCGCAGTCGTCCACCATCATCGGCGACTGGGCCGCCAAGAACGGCATCAAGAAGGTCGCGACGCTGACTTCCGATTATGCCCCCGGCAACGACGCGCTCTTGTTCTTCAAGGAGCATTTCACCGCCGGCGGCGGCGAGATCGTCGAGGAGGTCAAGGTGCCCCTGGCCAATCCGGACTTCGCCCCGTTCCTGCAGCGCATGAAGGACTCCAAGCCCGACGCGGTGTTCGTGTTCGTGCCGGCCGGGCAGGGCGGCAATTTCATGAAGCAATATGCCGAACGCGGGCTCGACAAATCAGGCATCAAGGTGATCGGTCCCGGCGACGTGATGGATGACGATCTCCTGAACAACATGGGCGACGCCGCGCTTGGCACCGTCACCGCGCATCTGTATTCCGCGGCCCATCCCTCCGCGATGAACAAGGAGTTCGTCGCCGCCTACAAGAAGGCGTTCGGCAACCGTCCCGGCTTCATGGCGGTGAGCGGCTATGACGGCATTCACCTGATCTACGAGGCGCTGAAGAAGACCGGCGGCAAGACCGATGGCGATGCGCTGATCGAGGCCATGAAGGGCATGAAGTGGGAAAGCCCGCGCGGCCCGATCTCGATCGATCCGGAAACCCGCGACATCGTGCAGAACATCTATATCCGCAAGGTCGAGAAGGTCGGCGGCGAACTCTACAACGTCGAATTCCAGACTTTCGAGGCGGTCAAGGACGCCGGCAAGACCAAGAAGTGAATGCTCGCTGAACGCCAACGCGAACCCTTCGACGTCGCCATTCCGGGACGCGCCATCTTGGCGCGGGCCCGGAATCCATACTCACGATGGTGGTTATGGATTCCGGGCTCGAACGCTTCGCGTCGCCCCGGAATGACGCGGTAAATCATGACCACGCTGTTCACCATCCTGTTCGATGGCATCGCCTACGGCATGCTGCTGTTCGTGCTGGCGTGCGGGCTCGCGGTCACGCTCGGGCTGATGAACTTCGTCAACCTCGCCCACGGCGCGTTCGCGATGGCCGGCGGCTATGTCTGCGCCGTGCTGGTCAATCAATCCGGCTGGCCGTTCTTTGCTGCGCTGCCGCTTGCGTTTGTCGCGAGTGCGGCGATCGGCGTGGTGCTGGAGCGCTCGCTCTACCGTCACCTCTATACCCGTAGC
Organism: uncultured Alphaproteobacteria bacterium; assembly: GCA_963784755.1. Classification (GTDB taxonomy): domain Bacteria; phylum Pseudomonadota; class Alphaproteobacteria; order Rhizobiales; family Xanthobacteraceae; genus Bradyrhizobium. The sequence goes on from CAWASS010000002.1 coordinate 267,252, forward strand.
CATCTCGACCAGGTGCTGTTCAGCGTCGGCCTCGTCTTCATGTCGGTGGCGGCGGTCGATTACATCATGGGATCGTCGCGGATCTTCATCAAGCTTCCCGCGGCGCTGGAAGGCCAGTTCGATGTCTTCGGCGTCGGCATCGGCCGCTACCGGCTGATGATCATCGTGATCTGCGGACTCCTGACCGCGGCATTGCAACTGATCCTGGCGAAAACCCGGTTCGGCAGCCGGTTGCGCGCGGCGGTCGACGATCCCCGCGCGGCCAGCGGGCTCGGCATCAACGTGCCGCAGGTGTTCGCCTTCACCTTTGCCTTCGGTTGCGGCCTTGCCGGCCTCGGCGGCGCCTTGAGCGCGGAAATTCTCGGGCTCGATCCGTATTTCCCGCTCAAATTCATGATCTACTTTTTGATCGTGGTCACCGTCGGCGGCTCCTCCAGCATCACCGGACCGTTTCTGGCCTCGCTGCTGCTCGGCATCGGCGACGTTGCCGGCAAGTACTACGTCCCGAAAATGGGGCCGTTCGTGATCTACACCATTATGATCGTGATCCTGATCTGGCGCCCGAACGGCCTGTTCGGCCGAACCGCGGCGCGTTGAACCGGCGATGACGACAGACCCCGACATGTCGGAACATGTGCTGCGCGCGGCACGCTGGCGGCCGAGCGAGATCGCGTTCTGGATTCTCGTGCTGGCTGGCGGCCTGCTGTTTCCCTCGCGCTATCTGATCATGACCGATATCGTGCGGCTGGCGCTGTTCGCGCTGTCGCTCGACCTGATCCTCGGCTATGCCGGCATCGTCTCGCTCGGCCACGCCGCGTTCTTCGGCGTCGGCGCCTACAGCGCCGGACTGCTCGCACTGCACGGCATCGTCAACGAGCCGTTGCTGGCGCTGCTCGCCGCGGGCCTGGTCGCTACCGCCGTCGGTTTTCTCACCAGCTTTCTGGTGATCCGCGGCGTCGATCTCACCCGCTTGATGCTGACGCTGGGAATCGCGCTGTTGCTGGAAGCGCTGGCCGAGCGTTTTTCCAACATCACCGGCGGCACCGATGGGCTGCAGGGTATCGAGATGCAGCCGATCCTCGGCCTGTTCGCATTCGATATGTTCGGCAAGATCGGGTTCTTCTACTGCCTTGCGATAACTTTCGCGCTGTTCCTGCTGGCGCGTCGGATCGTGCATTCGCCGTTCGGCCTGTCGCTGCGCGCGATCCGCAACAATCCGCTGCGCGCCGCGGCAATCGGCGTTCCCGTCAACCGGCGTCTGATCGCGGTCTACACGCTGGCCGCGTTCTACGCCGGCATCGCGGGCGCGCTGTTCACCCAGACCACGGCGCTCGCCTCGCTCGACGTGTTTTCGTTCGAGCGCTCGGCCGATCTGATGCTGGTGCTGGTGATCGGCGGCACCGGCTATCTCTATGGCGGATTGATCGGCGCCGTGGTGTTCAGGATGCTGCAGGAGGTGTTCTCGACCATCACCCCGCAATACTGGCAGTTCTGGATCGGCCTTGTGCTGGTGGTGATCGTGCTGGTCGGGCGCGCGCGCATGCATCGCTGGGCGCTGTTTCTGCCGAACCTGCTCATCCGGCAATTCGCCGGAAAGAGAGCCGTCGTTGCCGTTCCCGAGAGTGACGCGTCATGACCATCGTGCTGGAAACCAAGGGGCTGGAAAAGCAGTTCGGCGGCTTAAAAGTTACCCGCGATCTCTCCCTGAAGATCGAGGCCGGCGCGCGCCACGCGCTGATCGGTCCGAACGGCGCGGGGAAGACCACCGTCATCAATCTCTTGACCGGGGTGCTCAAGCCCAATGGCGGGCGCATCCTGCTCGAGGGCGCCGACATCACCGGCCTGCCGGTGCACAAACGCGTCACCCGCGGGCTGTCGCGCACGTTCCAGATCAATCAGCTCTACGCCGACCTGACGCCGCTGGAGACCATCGGGCTCGCGGTATCGGAGCGGCTCGGCCGCGGCGGCGACTGGTGGCGCCGGATGGGCACGCGCGGCGACGTCAACGCCGAGATCGCCGAAAACCTCAGGCGCTTCCATCTGCTCGACGTCATGAACGAGCCGACCGCGACGCTGCCTTATGGCAAGCAGCGCCTGCTGGAGATCGCGGTGGCCATCGCCACCAGGCCGCGCGTGCTGCTGCTCGACGAGCCCGCCGCCGGCGTTCCCGAAAGCGAGCGCCACGATATTCTGGCCGCGGTGGCGGCATTGCCGCGCGAGGTCACGGTGCTCCTGATCGAGCACGACATGGACCTGGTATTCTCATTCGCCGACCGCATTTCGGTGATGGTCAACGGCGCGCTGCTGGTGGAAGGGCCGCCGGACGAAGTGGCGCGCGATCCCAGGGTGAAAGCAGTGTATCTCGGCGAGGCTACGGATGCCTGATCTCCTGTGCATCGAGGCGCTGCGTGCCGGCTACGGCGAAGCGGTGGTGCTGCCGAAACTGTCGCTGCGCCTGCCCGAGAGCCAGGTGCTGGCGCTGTTGGGCCGCAACGGTACCGGCAAGACCACGCTGATCAATTCCATCGTCGGCGTCACCCGCTGCTTCGGCGGCGCCATCACGCTCAAAGGTGAGGACATCACGGCGATGCGCCCGGACCAGCGCGCACGCGCCGGCATCGGCTGGGTGCCGCAGGAGCGCAACATCTTCAAATCGCTCACGGTGGAAGAGAACATGACCGCGGTGGCGCAGCCGGGTCCGTGGAACGTGGCGAAAGTCTATGAGATGTTTCCGCGCCTGAAAGAACGCCGAAACAATTTCGGCAACCAGCTCTCGGGCGGCGAGCAGCAGATGCTGGCGATCGGCCGCGCGCTGACGCTCAACCCGAAAGTGCTGCTGCTGGACGAGCCGACCGAGGGTCTGGCGCCGATCATTGTCGAGGAATTGCTGAAAGCGCTCGGCGTCATCGCTCGCGCCGGCTGCATCTGTTCCATCATTGTCGAGCAAAACGCGCAAAAGATTATGGGGCTTGCCGACCGCGTTGTGATATTGGAGCGCGGCGCCATCGTGCACGACGCGGCCAGCGCCGAGCTGAGGGCGAACCCTGCGGTGCTGGAACGCTATCTCGGCGTCTCCGGTGCTGCGGCACACTGAGTGGATGTCGTCATTCCGGGGCGAGAGCGAAGCGAGCGAACCCGGAATCCAGCAGCGTCGCTCGGTGTCTGGATTCCGGATCCATGCGAAGACGCGTGTCCCGGAATGACGTAGAGATTGTTTTTAGGGAGTGAGACATGCAGAGGACAAAAGCCCCGTTCCGCGCCGACGAAGTCGGCAGCCTGCTGCGCCCGCCGCGCATCAAGGAAGCTCGCGCCAGACTGGAGAAGGGCGAAATAACGGCCGACGATCTGCGCAAGGTCGAGGACAGCGAGATCGAGAAGGTCGTGCACAAGCAGGCACAGACCGGCCTCAAACTCGCCACCGACGGCGAATTCCGCCGTTCCTGGTGGCATTTCGATTTCCTGCAGCATCTGATCGGCTGCGAGCTGTTTCATCCCGACGAGGGTATCCAGTTTGCCGGCGTGCAGACCCGCCACGATGCCATCCGCGTCATCGGCAAGCTGGATTTCCCTGGCGATCATCCGACGCTCGATCACTTCCGCTTCCTGAAGAAGCATGCCGATATCGCGCATGTCACGCCGAAGATGACGATCCCGTCGCCGGCGGTGCTGCATTTCCGCGGCGGCCGCAAGGCGATCTCGAAAGCGATCTATCCCGATCTCGAACCGTTCTTCGAGGATCTCGGCAAGACCTATCGCAAGGCGGTGAAGGCGTTTTATGACGCCGGCTGCCGCTATCTGCAGTTCGACGACACCGTATGGGCCTATCTCTGCTCGCAGGACGAGTTGAAGAAGGCGCGCGAGCGCGGCGACGATCCGGACGGCCTGCAGGAAATCTACGCGCGCGTCATCAATTACGCGATCGCCGATCGGCCGTCCGACATGGTGATCACCACCCATGTCTGCCGCGGCAATTTCCGGTCGACCTGGATTTCGTCGGGGGGTTACGAGCCGGTGGCGGAGACCATGCTGGCCGGCACCAATTACGACGGCTATTTCCTGGAATACGATTCCGACCGCGCCGGCGGTTTCGAGCCGCTGCGATTCCTGCCCAGGGGCAACAAGATCGTGGTGGTCGGCGTCATCACCTCGAAATTCGGCGAGCTGGAAAACAAAGAGGACATCAAGCGGCGCCTGCACGAAGCCGCGAAATTCGCACCATTGGAGCAACTCGCGGTGTCCCCGCAATGCGGGTTTGCGTCGACGGAGGAGGGCAACATCCTGTCCGAGGACGAGCAGTGGGCGAAGCTCAAGCTCGCGGTCGACGTGGCGCAGGAGGTGTGGGGCTAGTCGCGTGTCCCGGACGCAATGCAGCGCGCGGCGCTGCGTCCGGGCACTCATTCCCCCCGTGGGCAGATGATGCTAGGACACGCGCGCAATCCGCCGCTGCCCACCATGCGTCCCACGTCTGGCTCCATGAAAAACGACCAAATCCTGAGCCAGATCTCCGAATTCTGCCGCCAGGCCGATATGGCCGAATCGACCTTCGGCCGCCGCGCCGTCAATGACGGCAAGCTGGTCGCGCGCTTGCGCGAGGGCAAGCGCATCACCATCGACACCCTGGACCGGATCCAGGCCTTCATCGCCGCATCGATGCCGGGCGGCGTGCCGCCGCCGCGCGGGCTCGAGGTGCCGCCGGAAAAGCGCGATCCCCGCGGCAATTTCCGGTTTTTCGAGAATCGGCAGAAATACCTGCTGTTCGTCCATACCTGCAGCGAAAAGCGGGTGATCGCCGAACGGGTGGCGCTGGAGCTTTCCAGCATCCATCCGCGGCCTCCGGCGTTGCGTGTGTTCGACGCCGGCGTCGGCGACGGCACGGTGCTGGCGCGGCTGATGCGGCTGATGCACGGCCGGTTCCCGCACATGCCGTTCTATATCGCCGGCAAGGAGCTCAGCCTGGAGGACGTCCGCCTCACCCTCGACAAGGTGCCGGACCGGCTGTTCGAGCACCCCGCCACCGTCTTTGTCCTGACCAACATGTATTACGCCGAGGCGCCCTGGCTGACGCCGGCCTCGCCGGCCGCGGCATCCGGCATGATCTGGCGCGAGGTGCCGCTGCGCGGGGCCTCGTCGGGCGAATTCGAGGCCCAGATCGCCGAACTCGGCCCCTTTCTGGAGGAAAACTGGCGCGCCAATGTCAGCCCGCGCTCGGGCATGCCGGCCTACGAGCGCCCGGTGGCGCTGGTGCTATACCGCGAGGACCACCGGTTCCTGCTGGACCAGATCATTCCCCGCGCCGGCCGCACCGAGGCCAATTTCGACCTGATCGTGGCCTCGCAGCCCTATCGGGCCAAATCCTCGGTCAATTTCCGCGCCAAACGCATCATTGCGCCGCTCGCCCGCGCGTTGCGGGCCGGAGGCCGTCTGATCGGGATTCACTCGCATGGCGAGGACCCCGGGCTGGAGATCATCCAGGCGGTCTGGCCCGGAGAAAACCCTTTCGCCGTAAGCCGTCATGAGCTATTGCGCGCAGTGAAATATGAGCTGGGTTCGGCCGGGCGCGACCTTAACTTTAACGCCTATGCCGATAACCGTTCGATCTTCCGGTATGATATGGAAGCGCTGCCCAATGAGGTCACCGGATCGATCGGGACTTCGACGGCCTTTGCGGCATGGAACGCGGCGGTGTATGTCGCCCAGATCGAAGACGACCGGTTGACGGAAATGACACAAGACGGCCGGTATCTCGATGCGACGCGCGAAATTCTGCGCAAGCACAACGGGCTGTGGTTTTACGACGAATCCTGGGTCATCTCGCGCCGTCGCGACTGACATTTCAAGGACAACATCAGGAAAGGACCGCCTGAAAGGCGGATGAGAGGTTGGTTGATGCGCGGGTCTTATCTCTTCACCAGCGAATCGGTTTCCGAAGGTCATCCGGACAAGGTGTGCGACCGGATTTCCGACGAGATCGTCGATCTGTTTTTTCGCGAAGGCCCCAAGGCGGGCATCGATCCCTGGGCGATCCGCGCCGCCTGCGAAACGCTCGCCACCACCAACAAGGTGGTAATCGCCGGCGAAACCCGCGGGCCGGCCTCGGTCGACAACGAACAGATCGAGGGTGTGGTCCGCGCGGCCATCAAGGACATCGGCTATGAGCAGGCCGGCTTTCACTGGAAGACGTGCGACATCGAGATCCTGCTGCATCCGCAATCCGCCGACATCGCGCAGGGCGTCGACGCGCTGCAGCCGGGCACCAACAAGGAAGAGGGCGCGGGCGACCAAGGCATCATGTTCGGCTACGCCACCAACGAGACGCCGGAATTGATGCCGGCGCCGATCCACTACGCGCACAGGATTCTGCGGCTGATCTCGGAAGCGCGGCATTCCGGCGTCGAGAAGGTGCTGGGCCCGGACTCCAAGAGCCAGGTCACCGTGCAGTATGAGAACGGCAAGCCGGTCGGGGTGCGCGAGATCGTGGTGTCGCATCAGCATCTGGTCGAGGACATGACCTCGAACCAGGTGCGCGAGCGGGTCGAGCCCTATGTGCGCCAGGCGCTGCCCGAAGGCTGGATCGGCGACAAGACCATCTGGCACATCAATCCCACCGGTAAATTCTTCATCGGCGGTCCGGACGGCGATGCCGGCCTCACCGGCCGCAAGATCATCGTCGATACCTATGGCGGCGCCGCCCCGCATGGCGGCGGCGCGTTCTCCGGCAAGGACCCGACCAAGGTCGACCGTTCCGCGGCTTACGCCGCGCGCTATCTCGCCAAGAACATCGTCGCCGCCGGGCTTGCCGCGCGTTGTACCCTGCAGCTCGCTTACGCCATCGGCGTTGCGCGGCCGCTGTCGATCTACATCGACACCCACGGCACCGGCGAGGTCGCAGAGGACAAGCTCGAGAAAGCCGTGGCGGAAGCGATGGACCTGACGCCGCGCGGCATCCGCACCCATCTCGATCTCAATCGGCCGATCTATGCGCGCACCTCGTCCTACGGCCATTTCGGCCGCACCCCCGACAATGAGGGCGGCTTCTCCTGGGAAAAGACCGACCTCGCCGCGGCGCTGAAGCGCGCGGTGTAACGCTTATGAGTTTTAGTAGGCCGCGACACATTTAAGCCGTCATGGCCGGGCTTGTCCCGGCCATCCACGTCTTTCTTTCGTGGCCAGGACGTGGATGCCCGGCACAGGGCCGGGCATGACGAGGAAATTAGGAAAAGATCACATGACCGCCACCGCCAAGAAACCCGCCTTCACCGACTACATCGTCGCCGACATCGGCCTCGCCGAATTCGGCCGCAAGGAAATCTCGCTGGCCGAGACCGAGATGCCCGGTCTGATGGCGACGCGCGAGGAGTACGGCCCGAAGCAGCCGCTGAAGGGCGCGCGCATCGCCGGCTCCCTGCACATGACGATCCAGACCGCGGTGCTGATCGAGACCCTGGCCGCACTCGGCGCCGACATCCGCTGGGTCTCCTGCAACATCTATTCGACCCAGGATCATGCCGCAGCGGCAATCGCGGCGGCAGGCATTCCGGTGTTTGCGGTGAAGGGCGAGAGTCTGACCGAATACTGGGACTACACCGCAAAGCTGTTCGACTGGCACGGCGGCGGCACGCCCAACATGATCCTCGACGACGGCGGCGACGCCACCATGCTGGTGCATCACGGCCTGCGCGCCGAGCAGGGCGACACCGTGTTTCTCGATCAGCACAACTCGGAAGAAGAGGAAGTCTTCTTCGCGCTGATCAAGAAGCTGCTGAAAGAAAAGCCCAAGGGCTGGTTCGCCGAGATCGCGAAAAACATCAGGGGCGTTTCGGAGGAGACCACCACCGGCGTGCACCGGCTCTACAACATGGAGAAGGAAGGCAAGCTGCTGTTTCCCGCGATCAACGTCAACGACAGCGTCACCAAGTCCAAATTCGACAACTTTTACGGCTGCCGCGAATCGCTGGTGGACGGCATCCGCCGCGGCACCGACGTGATGATGTCCGGCAAGGTGGCGATGGTCGCCGGCTTCGGCGACGTCGGCAAGGGCTCGGCGGCCTCATTGCGCCAGGCCGGCTGCCGCGTCATGGTGTCGGAGGTCGATCCGATCTGCGCGTGGCAGGCGGCGATGGACGGCTATGAGGTCGTCACCATGGAAGAGGCCGCCCCCCGCGCCGACATCTTCGTCACCGCCACCGGAAACAAGGACATCATCACAATCGAGCACATGCGCGCGATGAAGGACCGCGCCATCGTCTGCAACATCGGCCACTTCGACAACGAGATCCAGATCGCGCATCTGCGCAACCTGAAATGGACCAACATCAAGCCGCAGGTCGACGAGATCGAATTCCCCGACAAGCACCGCATCATCCTGTTGTCGGAGGGCCGCCTGGTGAACCTCGGCAACGCCATGGGCCATCCGTCATTCGTGATGTCGGCCTCCTTCACCAACCAGACGCTGGCGCAGATCGAACTGTTCGCCAACAACAAGGATGGCAAATACGACAAGAAGGTCTACGTGCTGCCGAAGACGCTGGACGAGAAGGTGGCGCGGCTGCATCTGGCGAAGATCGGGGTCAAGCTGACGGAGCTGCGCAAGGATCAGGCGGAGTATATCGGGGTGAAGCAGGAGGGGCCGTTCAAGCCGGATCATTACCGGTATTGAGTTCACCACCGTCATGGCCGGGGCTTGACCCGGCCATCCATCTTTTTAAGAAGATGAATACGCGGGTCGAGCCCGCGTATGACAGCTAGCGGGGCCGACAGTTGCACTGGGACAATCATGGCGGATGACCACCTCAACGTCCTGATCGTCGGCGCCGGCCTGTCCGGCATCGGCGCCGGCTATCATTTGCAGCAGAACTGTCCCGGCAAGACCTACGCCATCCTCGAGGGGCGCGACTGCATCGGCGGCACCTGGGACCTGTTCCGCTATCCCGGCGTCCGCTCCGACTCCGACATGTTCACGCTCGGCTATTCGTTCCGGCCCTGGACCGAGCCGAAGGCGATCGCCGACGGCCCGCGGATTCTCAACTATGTCCGCGAGACCGCAGCCGACAACGGCATCGACAAGAAGATCCGCTTCAACCATCGGGTCAAGCGGGCGTCGTGGTCGTCGGCGGAGTCGCGCTGGACGGTGGAAGCCGAACGGGGCGGGCAGGGCGCGGAGCCGGAGATCGTGCGCTTCACCTGCAATTTCCTGTTCATGTGCTCGGGCTATTACAATTACGAAAACGGCTATTCCCCGGAATTTGCCGGTGCAAAGGATTTCGCCGGCCGCATCGTGCATCCGCAGAAATGGAGCGACAACGTCGACTACGTCGGAAAGCGCGTGGTGGTGATCGGCTCCGGCGCGACCGCGGTGACGCTGGTGCCGGAAATGGCGAAGGATGCCGCGCATGTCACCATGCTGCAGCGCTCGCCGACCTATGTGGTATCGCGCCCGGCGCAGGATCCGGTCGCCAACAAGCTGCGCGCGCGGCTGCCGACCAAGCTCGCCTATCACATCATCCGCTGGCGCAACGTGCTGTGGGGGATGTATTTCTTCCGGCTGTGCCGGCGCGATCCGGCCCGCGCCAAGAATTTGATCCTCGGCGGCGTCAGGCTTGCGCTTGGGCCGGACTACGACGTCGCCACGCATTTTACGCCGCGCTACAATCCCTGGACGCAGCGGCTGTGCCTGGTGCCGGACGGCGACCTGTTCAATTCGATCAAGGACGGCCGCGCCTCGGTGGTGACCAGCGAGATCGATACATTCACCAAAAACGGCATCAAGCTGAAGGACGGCAGCGAACTTGCCGCCGACATCATCGTCACCGCCACCGGGCTCAATCTGCAGGTACTCGGCGGCATCGAGATCAGCGTCGACGGCCGCACGGTCGATCCGGCGCGGACGCTGAACTACAAGGGCATGATGTATTCCGACGTGCCGAATCTGGCGTCGTCGTTCGGCTACACCAACGCCTCGTGGACGCTGAAATGCGACCTCACCTGCGAATATGTCTGCCGCCTCATCAATTACATGGACCGGCATGGCTACAGGCAATGCGTGCCGCGCAATCTCGACCCCAGCATCACCGAAGAGCCGTGGATCGATTTCTCGTCCGGCTATGTGCAGCGCTCGATCGCGAAAATGCCGAAGCAGGGCTCGAAGCGGCCGTGGAAGCTGTATCAGAACTACGCGTTCGACATCGTCACGCTGCGTTTCGGCAAGGTCGACGACGGCGTGATGCAGTATTCGTGACCATTCCGCTCAATCTTGAGTCAGGCCTGCGGCAGCGAACGCCGACCCTTCCCGGTGAGCGGATGCCTTGCGTCATCCGCCGTCACTGTTTTGCATGACGTCGATGACGCCGGCCATGTATCCGCGCGCTCATTTGACGATTTGCACCAGTTCCATCATGCCCTGGTCTTCGTGGGTGAGGATGTGACAGTGCATCACGAAGGTGCCGATGAAGTCGGTATAGCGCGTCCGCAGCGTCTGCTTGGTCGGGACCGCCGCCAAGGTGTCTTTCCAGACGCTTCGCTTGACCATGGCGCCGGTGGCGTCGGGCTCCTCGCGATCGACCTCGAAAGGGTTGACGTGGATATGGAACGGATGGAAGCCGCTGTTCGTGCTGACGGTCCATGTGGCGGCGGTGTTCAACTTGGGAAGCACCGGATTTTTCGGGGTCATTGCGAACTGCGCGCGATTGACCTGATATGACCATATACAATTCGGTCCCGTGCTGCACGGCACGCAGGACCCATCCACCGCGTTGCAGATTGCGTTGCCGGTGCTGAATTCGACGGTCTGCGGCTGGCCGTTGAGGTCCTCCGGTTTGATGTCGACGAGCTCTTTCGGAACCACGTCTTTCAGTTCGTCCGCGGTCGGCAGCTGGTCGGCGACCGGGTCTCCTTCGACGACCAATTCCGCCAGAATCTGACCGGGCGTGAAGTCATTCGGATTGACCGGAGGCACCGCCAAAGTCTTCTTCTTCGCAGGAGCAGCGGCGGCGCGCGCAAACGCGACCTGCTGCGCCTGGATCGACACCGGCGCCGGCAGGTCCAGTTTGCGCAGGAAGATGCGGCCTCCGGTTTTTTTGGCCTGCACCAGCACGTCCGACCGGTTGCCCGGAAAGAAAAACAGGTTGTTCGGCTTGGCAAGATTAGGCTTGCCAGCGTCCGGCGTCGGGGTCGCCGCCCACGGCACGCTGCGGCCGAGCGAGATGCCGTCCGCGGCCACCTCATAGAGCGGATGACCGTCAAGCGCGAGTGCGACGTTTTCCTGAATCCCGCCATGTATGAAGCGCCAGCGTTGCACTTCGCCGGGCCGCATGTGGATGACCGGGACCAGCAGGCCGTTGACCAAGGTCGGCCGGTTCTGGAAGTTGAACGAGTCGAGCGTTCCGTCCTTGTTGTATTGCAACTGCTGCATCACCAAGATCTTCTCGTTGGCCTTGTTCTTGCCGATCACCGGCACGGTATTGAGCTCGCCGTTGTCCTTGGTGCCGCCGTCGAGGATCAGCGCGCCCTCCATGCCGCTGGCAAGCTGCACCGCGGTCGATCCGTGCACGTGGGCGTGATACCAGAAGGTGCCGGCGGGATGATCTTGCGGGATCACGAAGCGGTAATCTTGCGTCTGCTGGGGGCGAATCTCGATCATCACGTTGTCGCTTTCGAACGGCACCTTTCCGTCGACGACCGGCCCCTGCGGCGCCACATGCAGGCCGTGGGTGTGCAGGTTGGTGATGTTGAAGTTGAAGTTGTGCCCGCCGCCGTGGCCGGCCGGCTCCGGCTGCTGCGGGGTAGGCGTGGTGCCGCCGGGCTCCTTCAGCTTGTTGATCAGCCGGACGTGAATGGTGTCGCCCGGCTTCGCCCTGATGGTCGGCCCTACGATTCCTCCATTATAGGTTTTCAGATTCGTCTGACAGCCGGTCACGGTAATGGTGGCATAGTCGACCTTCAGCTCGAGGCGCGCCGCTTCGCTGGTCGGTGTCACCTCCAGCGGGTTTTGGAAATCCTTTTGACCGTAGCTATTGATGAGCGTCGTCAGGTCCGCCTTGCTGCCTCCCACATTTGTACATCCCGCCTTGTCGGCGCGGCTCGAAGACAATGGATACAGGGTCGCGACGCCGAGTAGCGCCAGCGATGCGATGAAGGTGAAGCGGGACCGTTTCAGGCTGGTATCCGTTATCATGTGCCGCCCTTTCGTGACTGACTGCTATGGAGAAAGCCGGCGCAAATCTGTGCCGACGACGGATCGGCCGGTGTGCACCCTCCGGCGAAATTGTTGCATCGCCTGAGGTGAAGCTCAATACAAAAGCTCCGCCAGGTTGTGCGCCGCTCAGTCGCATCTCGCAAAGTGGACCGGGTGCTTTGCGCGCTAGGGCTGGTTCACGAACTTGTGAATGTATACCTATCCCCGTCCTCACCACCTCCCTTTATCCTGCGCCTGTCCTGTCCAGCGAGGGGGCGCTTCTAGAGGCGTTACTGAAGTGGGACAGAGCGAGAGCTGGCCGGAGGGGCAACCCGAAGGTCGATGCGGCGCCCGCGGCCATGGCCGTCGTGGGCGGCCCGCGCGGTCTCTGTTTTTGAGGATGCAGGTCATTTCCGGACGCAGCACGCCGTTACGAACAAGCGTCCACGACTGGCACGCGGAATCCCGCCTGCATTCGTTGATGCAGCCGTCCCCTATGCTGCCGCGGCAATCGATTTGAGGAAGCCGTCGATTTCGGTCTGCAGACTGGTGGTCGATTCCGACAATTGCTTGGCCGAGGCCAATAATTGACTCGACGCCGCCCCGGTCTGGTTGGCGCCGTGGCTGACTTCGGCGATGGTTCCCGCGACCTGCGAGGTGCCCGCCGCGGTCCGCTGGATATTGCCGGAGATTTCCTGGGTGGCGGCCCCCTGTTCCTCGATCGCCGCCGAAATCGCGGTGGTGATCTCGGAAATCTTGCCGATGGTCGAGGAGATCATCTTGATCGAGCCGACCGCCTCTTGCGTCGCGGTTTGCATGCCCGCGATCTGGATGCCGATCTCGTCGGTGGCCTTCGCGGTCTGGGCGGCCAGCGCCTTCACTTCCTGGGCGACCACCGCGAATCCGCGGCCCGCTTCGCCCGCGCGCGCGGCCTCGATGGTCGCATTAAGCGCCAGCAGATTGGTCTGCTCGGCGACCGAGGTGATCAGCTTGATGACGTCGCCGATCCGGTTGGCGGCCTGCGACAGCGCGTTGATGCGGGAGTCGGTTTCATCGGCCTGCCGCACCGCGCTGGCGGCGATGGTGTTGGATTCCTGCACCTGCTGGGAAATCTCGCGTACCGAAATCGCCAATTCTTCGGTCGCGGAGGCCACCGACTGCACGTTGTTGGAAGCGTCTTCGGAAGCATTCGCGACCACGGTTGCGAGCCGCGTGGTGTTGCCGGCGTTGTCGCTAAGCGCGCGCGCAGTGCCCTCCAGCTCGCTCGAGGCCGACGACAGCGAGGTGATGATGGTGCGGAAGCGGTTGCTGGCTTCGGCGATGGCGTCCTTGCGAAGCTGGCGGTTGGAGCCGAAATAGGTGGCGACGATGGTCTCGGTGTCCATCATGTTGGCCTTGGCGATGGCGTTCAGCATCAAGGCCTTCTTGTCCCGCGCGGCGTGGGCTGCGCGTCCGAAGCGCGGCATTTCGATCTCGGCCTCGACCGCCTTCATCAGTTGCTCCGCAATGAACATCAGGCGGCAGCCGACATACCATTGCGGGGCCACGCCGGCGCCATGATTGAGTTCGCAAAACCGCGCCGCGGAGCTGTGGTAGTCGGCGCCGAAATTGCCAGAGGCGATCAGGTCCCAATGCTGCAGCTGCAGCCGGATGGATTCCTGCATCACCCCGTCCTTGAAGACGCCGGATGCCGGGTCATAGTTCCGGACCTTGTCGTAGAACCGCGCCAGGATGCCGGGCAGGGTTTTGGCAAAGAACGGCCGCATCTCGCGCAAAGCTGCCCGCATCGGCTCGTCGATCTGCAGCAGTTCGAGGCGGACGGCATTCCAGTCGGGGGTCATCGGCGGCGGCTCCGGCGCAGGGATTGTGGCGGCTCCCCTCATTTAATGGATTTATGGTTAACGGATTGCGAATGGGGCAGCCGGGTACCGCCTCCCGGACGCGGTGCAGCGCTTCTTAGCGGTGCACCGCAGAGCCGGGACCGTTACGAACGCCAGTGCTTGGTACGGCCCCGGCTCTGCAGCGCGCCACGCCGAGGCGGCGCGCTGCGCTGCGTCCGGGGCACGGAGACCCTTACTCCGGCTTCCCGATGCTCACCTTCAGCGTGCCGATGCCATCGACCCCGCACTCGATCCTGTCGCCGGGCGAGACTGCCGCGACGCCCGCAGGCGTGCCGGTCATGATGATGTCGCCGGCGCCGAGCGAGACCTGCTGCGACAACTGCCAGATGATCTCGGGCACGCTCCAGATCAGTTCGGTGAGGTCGCCCTTCTGCCGCTCGGTGCCGTTGACCGAGAGCCAGATCTTTCCCTTGGCGGGATGGCCGATCTTGGAGGCCGGCTGCAGCGCGCCGCAGGGAGCGGAATGGTCGAACGACTTGCCGATCTCCCAGGGCCGCTCCTTCTTGCGCGAGGCCTGCTGCAGGTCGCGGCGGGTGAGATCGATGCCGACGCCGTAGCCCCAGACATGGCCGAGCGCCTTGTCGGCGGGAATGTTGAGGCCGCCGCTCTTCATCGCCACGATCAGTTCGACCTCGTGATGCAGGTCCTTGGTCAACGGCGGATAGGGAATGGTGGCGCCGTCAGGCTCGATCATGTCGGCATGCTTGGCGAAGAAGAACGGCGGCGCACGCTCGTCATTGCCCATCTCGCGGATGTGCTCGAGATAGTTGCGGCCGACGCACCAGATGCGGCGAACCGGAAAGGATTTTGAATCGCCGGCAACGGCAATGGCGGCTTGCGGCGGAGCTGGAATAACGAATGAAGCGCTCATGAATTCTCTCAGGTGTGAGGAGGGATGGTTGTTCGATTGAAACCTTAGGCCGTTGCGCTGATCGGTGCCAGCGTCGGCGGAGTGGCATCGCGATGTTGCAGGCGGAAGAACGAGGCGTAGCGGCCACCGCGCCGCAGCAGATCGTCGTGGCGTCCGCGCTCGACGATCTCGCCGCCCTCGACCACCAGAATGGCGTCGGCGTGCATGATGGTGTGCAGGCGGTGCGCGATGACGATGGTGGTGCGGTTCTGGCAGAGGTGCTCGATCGCCTCCTGCACCTGCTTTTCGGATTCGGAATCCAAAGCGGCAGTGGCCTCGTCGAGCAGGATGACCGGCGCGTTCTTCACCAGCGCGCGCGCGATGGCGACGCGCTGGCGCTGCCCGCCGGACAACTGGGTGCCATGCTCGCCCACCGGGGTGTCGTAGCCGAGCGGAAAGCCCATGATGAAATCGTGCGCGCAGGCGGCTTTCGCCGCGGCGACGATCTCGGCTTCCGACGCACCGACCTTGCCGAAGGCGATGTTCTGGCGGATGGTGTCGCGGAACAGATAGACGTCCTGTCCGACATAGGCGGTCTGCTGCCGCAACGAGCGTCGCGACACGCCGGAAATCGCCTGTCCGTCGATCAGGACGTTGCCGTCGGTCACCTCATAAAGCCGCAGCAGCAGCGCCAGCACCGTCGACTTGCCGCCGCCGGACGGACCGACAAGGGCGGTGACCTTGCCGGGCTCGGCCATAAAACTCATGCGGTTGAGCACGGGCTCGTTGGGCCGATAGGCGAAGGTCACGTCGCGGAATTCGACCCGCGCGTCCGTGAGCTTCAGCGCCGGCTTGTCGTCGTCGTCGGGTTCGGTGGCGGGGCTGTCGACGATCTCCAAAAGCTTGCGCGCGCCGATCAGGCTGGAGTTCAGTTCGATGTTGAGCCGGGCGAGGCGCTTGGCCGGCTCGTAGGCCAGCAGGAACGCGGTCAGGAACGAGAAAAACTGGCCCGGCGTCGCGCCCATCGCGACCACGCGATAGCCGCCATACATCAATCCGGCCGCGATCGCGAAGCCGCCCAGCGTTTCCATCAGCGGGCTGGCGCGATTGGAAACCCGCGCCATCTTGTTGGCATTGCGCTCGACCGCATCGATGCTGGCGCCGATGCGTTCGCGCATCGCCGCTTCCAGCGTAAACGCCTTGACGGTGCGGATGCCCTGCAGCGATTCCTGCATGGTCTCCATGATGTCGGCGGTGCCGGTGAACTGGTTGTGCGCGAGCCCCTTGATCCGCTTCACCAGTTTGCGCAGCACCAGCATCGCCGGCGGCGCCACCAGGAATCCCAGCAGCGCCATGTAGGGATCCTGCATCAGCATCACGCAGACCAGCGCGATCAGCGACAGCACGTCGCGTCCCACCGCATTGATCAGGAGGTTGAGCACCTGCGTCACCGAATTGGCGCCCGCGGTTAGCCGCGCCAGAAATTCGGACGAATGCCGCTCCGAAAAAAAACCGACGCTCTCGTTCATCAGCTTGGAAAACAGCCGGCGCTGGTTGTTGGCGAGGATGGCGTTGCTGATCTGGGACAGGATGACGGAATGGCCGTAGGTCGCCGCCCCCTTGAGCGTGAACACCGCGATGGTGACCAGCGACAGTATGGCGATGCCGCGCACGTTCTTGTCGACATAGGCCTGGTTGATGACTTCGCCGAGCAGATAGGCCGAGCCGGCAGTCGCCGCAGCCGAAACCGCCATCAGGCAAAACGCCAGCAGATAGCGCCGCCAATAGGCAGCGCCCTGTTCCATCACCAGGCGGCGAATCAGGATCGCGGCGCCATAGGGATCGTCGGTAATCTTGCGTGGAAGTTCGGTCATCCCCGTTCCATGGACGGCGCCGGGCACACATACCCAGCGCGTCAGGGTTGCCCGCAATGGAGGGGATTTTCAAGCCAAATTAGGGGCTTGCGCCAGATGAGATCAGGCCGATACCGCCTGCCGTTCGGCGCCATGACGCTCCTGGAACAGCTTCTCTTCCCAAGCCAGCGCGTGGGCGGCGATGGTTTCGAGATCGGCGTATTGCGGGGTCCAGTCCAGCGCGGTGGCAATGCGGCTGGTGTCGGCGATCATGGTCATGATGTCGCCGGGCCGGCGTGGCGCGGTCTGGACCGCGAAATTGCGCCCGGAGACGCGGCGCACCGCCTCGATGGTCTCCAGCACCGAATAGCCGCGGCCATAGCCGCAATTCAGCGTGGTCGATGCGCCGCCTTTGCGCAGATACGACAGTGCGGCGCGGTGCGCCTGCGCGAGGTCGCTGACATGGATGAAATCCCTGATGCAGCTACCATCCGGGGTCGGATAGTCGGTGCCGAATACGTCGATCTTGGCGCGCTGGCCGGTGGCGGCCTCGACCGCGATCTTCAAGAGATGGGTGGCACCGGCGGTGGAAAGACCGATGCGCGCCTGCGGATCGGCGCCGGCGACATTGAAATAGCGCAGCACGACATAATTCATGCCGTGCGCGGCGGCGACGTCATGCAGCATGATTTCCGTCATCAGTTTTGATGAACCATAGGGCGACAACGGCCGCGTCGGCGCGTCCTCCGTCACCGGCATCCGCTCGGGATTGCCGTACACGGCCGCAGTAGATGAGAAGATAAAACGGTTGACGCCGCACTTCACCGCGGCGTTGAGCAGGCTGCGCGTGGTCATGGTGTTGTTGCGGTAATAGGCGAGCGGATCGCGCATCGAGTCCGGCACCACCACCGAGCCCGCGAAGTGGACGATGCTCTCGACGCCATGCGCGGCAATGACGCCCTCGACCAGATTCTCGTCGGCGGCGTCGCCGATGAACAAAGGCACGCCCTCGGGCAGCGAAGTCGAGAAGCCGGTCGACAGATTGTCGATCACGACAACGCTTTCGCCGGCTTCCGCCAGCGCCAGCACCATGTGACTGCCGATATAGCCTGCGCCGCCGGTGACAAGCACGGTCATGAGATCACCCATCCCTTGAGTTACAGCGAGGAGGCTATCCGGCTCAGGGTGAAGAGGGGGTTTCGGCGCGCGCCAACTGGCCACTATGCTTAATGTTGCGTATAGGACTTGCGCGAAACGGAGTTTTTGGGTGGCCATCGACACGCAAATCGCGCGCGATCTGCAACTGATCGTGCCAAATCTGCACAGGCGCTATTCCGGCGTCACCGCGACCAATCGCATGGTGGCGCCGAGACTTGCAAAACGCTTTCGCGCGGCATGGTTCGGTTCCGACGCGCCCGACGGCATCGCGCGCATGAACCTTGCCGATCTCTTCAAATTATGGGGCCGCCGCGCACCCTTGATCTGGCACGCCCGGCGCAACAACGAGATGATTTTTGGCGTGCTGTTGAAAGCGCTGGGCTGGCCGCTGAAGCTGGTGTTCACTTCCGCCGCGCAGCGGCACCATAGCTGGATCACGCGGTGGCTGATCCGCCGCATGGACGCCATCATTGCCACCACCGAACTCTCGGCGTCATATCTGAAGCACGAAGCCACGGTGATTCCGCATGGCGTCGATACCGATCGTTACGCGCCGCCTGCGGATCGCGCCGCGGCGTTCGCCGAAGCGGGATTGCCGGGGCGTTATGCGATCGGCTGCTTCGGCCGGGTGCGGGCGCAAAAGGGCACCGACGTGTTCGTGGACGCGATATGCCGCCTGTTGCCGCGCCATCCGGATTTCACCGCGGTGATCGTCGGCGCGATCACCGTGGACCAGACCGCATTCGCCAACGACCTGAAAAAGCGGATCGAGGCCGCCGGCCTGACATCGCGTGTCGTCATGACAGGTGAATTGCCGATCGAGGAACTGCCGCGCTGGTACCGGCGGCTGACGATCTACGCCTTCACCTCGCGCAACGAAGGATTTGGGTTGACGCTGCTCGAGGCGATGGCGTCAGGCGCCGCGCTGGTGGCATCCCGTGCCGGTGCTGCCGAACTCGTGGTCGAGGACGGCATGACCGGCCTGCTGACGCCGCCGGGCAACGTCGATGCACTGGTTGCGGCGCTGGAGCCGCTGCTGCGCGACCCGGTGGCTGCAGCAGCGATGGCGGAGCGGGCGCGAAAGCGCGTAGTCGAAAAATTCAGCCTCGACGCAGAGGCAGACAGGATCGCCGAGGTCTATCGCGCGCTGGTCTGAGCCATCACGGCGGCGACAAACGCATCGAGGTCGCCGCCAGCAAACAGGAACCCCGGCAAGCCCGCAGCCTGCGCGGCCTCGATGTCGGTTTCCCGGTCCCCGATCACAAAACTGCCCTCGCGACGCACCGGCCAGTGTTGCATCAGGTCGAGGATCATGCCGGGCGCCGGCTTGCGCCAATGGTGATCTTCCAGATAGCCGGCGACCGATCCGTCGGGATGATGCGGGCAATATCTGAGATCGTCGATGTGAGCGCCCTGCGCGGCGAGTTCGGCGCGCATCCAGTCGTGCAGCACGTGCAGATGGTCTTCGGTGAAGAAGCCGCGCGCCACGCCGGACTGGTTGGTGAACAGGAAGACGAAATATCCGGCGTCGTTGAGGCGGCGGATCGCCTTCGCCGCATTCGGCATCCAGCGGATGCGGTCCTGCGTCCCCATGAAACCGTCGTCGTAGTTGATCACGCCGTCGCGGTCGAGGAAGGCGGCGGGCTTTGGCGCGCCGCTCATTTTTTCGAAGGCTCTCGCATCATGGTTTGCTCGACCTCGTCGCAGATGCCGTGCGCGACGGTAAGATAGATTTGCTGGATCACCGGCGTGTCGTCGCTGGGCGCAACGAGCAGATGGTCGCACAGCGCGCGCAAGTTTTCGCCCTTGCTGCCGGTGAAGCCGGCGGTGACGAGCCCGCGCTCGCGCGCGAGGCGGAGCGCCGCCAGGATATTCGGCGATTTGCCCGAGGTGGACAACGCCAGCAGCACGTCGCCGCGCTGGCCCAGGCCCTCGACCTGGCGCGCGAACACCTGCTCGAAACCATAGTCGTTGGCGATCGAGGTCAGCGCCGAGGTATCGGTGGTCAGCGCAAGCGCCGCGTAACCGGGGCGATCCTGCTTGTAGCGCCCGACGATTTCGGCGGCGATGTGCTGGGCATCGGCGGCGCTGCCGCCATTGCCGATAATCAGCAGCTTGTTGCCGGAACGCAGTGCCGCGACGATCGTCGCTGAGACCTTGCGCGCGACATCGAGCAACGCCGCATCGCTCGTCGCGCGGTGTAGTGCTGCGAGCGAACTTTCAAGATGCGTGGCGATGGGATCGTGGGTCACAAGGCATCGTCCGGATGAGAATTGCGTTCTGTGGTAATGACCGCGCCGCTCCTGCGCAAGCAGGTCGCGGCGGCGATGTTAATGCGCAGCACGTATTCCCGCATCGGCCAGCACCCGCTCCGCGATGGCGACCACGTCGGATGCCGGAATCGTGCGCATGCAGGCGTGATCGTTCATGGTGCAGATGGTCCGCTGGCAGGGCTCGCAGGGCGGTGGTGTGCTGGTTTGAACCGTCGCCGCGAGGCCGTTCAGGGGTGCCCAGAGATAAGGGCTGGTGGGGCCGAAAATGCCCATGGTCGGCGTGCCGATGGCGGCTGCAATGTGCATCAACCCGGAATCGTTTGAGATTGCGACGCCGGCCGCCGCCATCGCCAGAATGCCGTTGCGCAGATCGGTGCCGGTGAGGTCGCGGACGCCGGGTCCGCCGGCGGCCACGATCTCGGCCGCCAGTGCTTTCTCACCGGGGCCGCCGACCACCCAGACATCCAGCCCGCGCCGAGCGAGCAGGCGCGCGGCTTGCGCATAATAGCTCCAGCGCTTGGAGGCGCCGACCGAGCCCGGCGCCAGCGCCACCGCGGGGCTGGTCCCCAGCCCGTTCGCCTGCCGCCAGCGGCTGACCTCCTCGGGCGGCACCCGCAATTGCGGCACCGGCCATTCCGTTGGCAACGGGGCCCCATCCGGCAGCGCCAGCGAGGCATTCTTGTCGATAAAGCGGGGCAGGGCTCTCTCGCCCCAGCGCAGCCGATTGAGCAGGCCGAACCGTACCTCACCAAAGAAGCCCACCCGTTCCGGGATGCCGGCCAGAGCGGGGGCGATGGCCGATTTCCAGGTGCCCGGCAGCACCAGCGCGGTGCCGTAATTCCGCTCGCGCAAACGCGCCGCCAGACCCCGCTGTTTGGCTATCGCCAGCCGGCTGCGGGGCAGGTCCCAGACGATCCCGGAGCGGACGCCGGGCATGTAATCGACCAGCGGGGCGCACAGGGAGGTGGCAAGCAGGTCGACAGGGCGATTGGGCCAGCGCTGCTTCAGGACCCTCACGACAGTATGGCCGCGAACGAAGTCGCCGATCCACATATAGGGCACGATCAGGATCGGGCGGGTGTCGCCCGTACCCTGAGCTGCACCCTGATATATTGAATCCATATTCACAGTGTCAAAGCTCGTTCGCTGTGAGAAAACGCCGGCCTGTCGGTATCTGCTCCCTGACTGGAGGTAAAGTCACCCGAAAATCCCGCGATCGAGCTGCCAGGTCTTCACCAAGCCGGGTTGTCCAAGTTGCCTGCCGGGCGGGACTGGGGCAAAGCTGGCGGTGGATAATCGGGGCAGGGATGTCAATGTTGCTGGTGACCGGGGGCGCCGGTTTTATCGGATCGAACGTCGTGGCCGCCTTGAATGACGCGGGCCGGTCCGACGTGGCGGTCTGCGACGTACTCGGCCACGACGGCAAATGGCGCAATCTCGCCAAGCGGCAGCTTGGCGACATCCTGCCGCCTGCCGAACTGATGGACTGGCTGAAGGGCCGCCGGCTCGACGCGATCATCCATCTCGGCGCGATCTCGGATACCACCGCGACCGACGGCGATCTGGTGATCGAAACCAATTTCCGCCTGTCGATGCGGCTGCTCGACTGGTGCACCGCCAATGCGACGCCTTTCATTTACGCCTCGTCGGCCGCGACCTATGGCGACGGCGCGCAGCGATTTCATGACGACCAATCCGTGGACGCACTGAAGACGCTGCGGCCGATGAATCTGTACGGCTGGAGCAAGCACCTGTTCGACCTGGCCGTGGCCGAACGCGCGGCGAAAGGCGACAAGCTGCCGCCGCAATGGGTGGGCCTGAAATTCTTCAACGTGTTCGGCCCCAATGAATACCACAAGGGCGCGATGATGAGCGTGCTGGCGCGTCGCTTCGACGAGGTCAAAGCGGGCCGCCCGGTGCAGCTATTCAAATCGCATCGCGAGGGGATCGTCGATGGCGATCAGCGGCGCGATTTCATCTATGTCGACGATGCCGTGCGGGTGATGATGTGGCTGTTGGCAACGCCGTCGGTCCGCGGCCTGTTCAACGTCGGAACCGGCAAGGCCCGCAGCTTCAAGGATTTGATGCTGGCGGCCTATACCGCGCTCGGCACCAGGCCCAACATCCGATATGTCGATATGCCCGAGGCGATCCGCGGCAGCTATCAGTACTTCACCCAGAGCGACGTCGCTCGGCTGCAAGGCGCGGGTTATAACGGCGGCTTCACGGCGCTGGAAGATGCGGTCGATACCTACGTCAAGGGCTTCCTCGATCGTCCCGATCGTTTCCGCTGACCGCGCCACACCAAACAGGTTCCGATGTTCGATTTTGATGACCTGTCGAAAGCGATTGCCCGCCAGACGGTGCTGTGCGTCGGCGACCTCATGCTGGACGAATTCGTCTATGGCGAGGTCTCGCGCATTTCGCCGGAAGCGCCGGCGCCGGTCATCGCCGTGCAGCGCTCCGAGACCAATATCGGCGGCGCCGGCAACGTGGCACGCAATATCGCGAGCCTCGGCGCGCGCTGCATCTTTGTCGGCCTGATCGGCGAGGACGACGCAGGCAGGATTTTGAAGGCCGCGCTGGCGCAGCAAGGCCTGATCGAAAGCGTGCTGATTTCCGATGCCACGCGGCCGACCACGCGAAAAGTTCGTTTCGTCTCCGAACATTTTTCCACGCATATGCTGCGCGCGGACTGGGAATTGGTGGCGCCGGCTTCCGCCGGCGTCGAGCAGAAGCTGATCGATGCGATCCTGCCATTGTTGCCGCGCGCTGATATCGTGCTGCTGTCCGATTATGCCAAGGGCGTGCTGACCGCGCGGGTGATCCGCAACGTCATCGACGCCGCGCGAAAACTCGGCAAGCGCGTCATCGTCGATCCCAAGAGCGCCAACTTTGCCATCTACCGCGGCGCGACGCTGCTGACGCCCAATCGCCGGGAATTCGCGGAGGCCACCCGCAGCCGCGCCGACAGCGAAGCTGGCATAGCGGCGGCCGCGCAGGATGCGATGCAGCTTGCGGACTGCGAGGCCATGCTGGTGACGCAAAGCGAGCACGGCATGACCCTGGTGCCGCGCAATGGCGAGGCCATCCACGTGCCCGCGCATCCGGTCAAGGTGCGCGATGTCTCCGGCGCCGGCGACACCGTCGCCGCGGTGCTTGCGGTAGCGCTCGCGGCAGGCGCCGACTGGGAGACGACATTGCGGGTCGCGAACGCCGCGGCGGCGGTCGCGGTCAGCAAGAAGGGCACCGCCATTGTCACGTCGGCGGAATTGCGGCGGAAGATCCTGCCGCATGCATACCTTGCGGCCGAGGAAAAGATCGTGCCGCATGCCGGCGATCTCGATGCGCATCTTGCGGATTGGCGCAAGCAGGGCCTTCGGGTCGGCTTCACCAACGGCTGTTTCGATATTCTGCATCCCGGTCATGTCAAGGTGCTGACGGCGGCGCGAGGCGCCTGCGACCGGCTGATTGTCGGCCTCAACAGCGACGCGTCGGTGAAGCGGCTCAAGGGCGAGGGGCGTCCGGTGCAGCACGAGCGCGCGCGGGCGGAGGTGCTGGCAGCGCTGGAGGCGGTCGATCTCGTGGTCATCTTTGAAGAGGACACGCCGCTCGAATTGATCGCGCGGATCGAGCCAAGCGTGTTGGTGAAGGGCGGCGATTACACCCGCGACCAGGTCGTCGGTCATGAGGTGGTCGAGGCCAACGGCGGCGAGGTGCTGCTGGTCGATATCCTCGAGGGCTTCAGTACGACCTCGCTGGTGCAGCGCGCGCGCGAGGGCAAGGCGTGAGCGCCGGCGCTGCCGCGTCACCGGCAAATGCGGTACTGCGGCTCTGGCGCGATCCGGCGGCTTGGGCAACGGCGGCGGATTTCTTTGCGATATTGACGGCGCTGGCGCTGCCCTGGTCGACCTCGCTGGTCGCCATTTTCGTGCTGTGCTGGCTCGGAACCGCGGCATGGATTGTCGATTACAGGGTCTATTTCCAGGCGCTGAAGCGCCCGATGTGCTTTCTGCCGATTGCACTTTTTGCGCTGGCGGCCGTCGGCACGCTGTGGTCCGACGCGTCCTGGGCCGCACGTCTCTACGCGGTCGGCCCGGCGGCAAAACTGCTGGTGCTGCCGGGATTGTTCTATCATTTCGAACGCTCGACGCGTGGGATGTGGGTATTCATCGCGTTTCTGGTCTCTTGCACGTTGCTGATGGCCATGTCCTGGATCGTGGCTTTCGATCCGGGTTTCACGCTAAAACCCCAGGCGGATGCGTCGCGCGGCATCTTCGTGAAAAACTATATCGACCAGAGCCAGGAATTCGTGTTGTGCGCCGTGGCGCTGGCCTATCCGATCGTCCTGGCTCTGCGAGAGAAACGAATCTGGCTGGCGGCGCTGCTCACGGCGGTCGCGCTAGGGTTCGCGATCAACATGGCGCTGGTGATCGTGTCGCGGACCGCGCTGGTCACCATGCCGATCATGCTGGCCGTGTTCGCAGCGCTTCACCTGAAATGGCGGAGCAACGTCATCATCTTGTGCGCAGCGGTGGTGCTCGCGGGACTGGCGTGGGCGATATCGCCGCAGTTGCGCTGGACCGCGACGACGTTCGTGCGGGACTATCAGATTTACAAGGAGCTCGATCAGCCGACCTCGATCGGGCTGCGGCTGGAATTCTGGCAAAAATCGCTGCGCTTCTTCGCCGAGGCGCCGATCATCGGGCACGGCACCGGATCGACACGCGGGCTGTTCGAGCAGGCCGCGACCGGTCCCGCGACGCTGGCCCAGGGCCAGGTCATCAGCAATCCGCACAACCAGACCCTCAATGTCGCGATACAATGGGGCGCGGTCGGGGTCGCCGTGCTATATGCGATGTGGTGGTTTCACCTGATGCTGTTTCGCGGCGACGGTCTGGTGGCCTGGATCGGACTGTTGGTGGTCGTGCAAAATATCTTCACCTCGCTGTTCAATTCGCACCTGTTCGATTTCCACGAGGGATGGATGTACGTGTTGGGCGTGGGAATCGCCGGTGGAATGGTGTTGGGCGCGCGATCGGAAAAAGCGCTTGCGGCGCCCGGTTCCGTGCCGTCGTGACGGCTGGCATGCCCGCCCGAGATAAGCTATCAGCAACCCCGGAACGGTGCGGAAATCCGGATAATACCGGTTATTGGCCAGCGAAATGACGCGTCTCTCGAATCTGACATTGCGCAATCTGCTGATCGCGACGCACGACGCGCTCGCAACCACGCTTGCGGTGTTCGCGAGCTTCTACCTTCGTTTCGAAGGCGACTCGTTCTTCGTTCGCCTGCCGCTGCTGCTTCGCTTCCTGCCTTACTTCATCCTGCTCAGCATCGTCGTTTGCTATCTTTTCAACCTGACCACCACGAAATGGCGGTTCTTTTCGCTGCCGGACGCGTTGAACATTTTTCGTGCGGCAACGGTCCTGACGGTGGCACTGCTGGTGATGGATTACATTTTCGTCGCGCCGAACATTCATGGCGCGCCGGTCGCGCCGAACCTGCAAGGTGCGTTCTTTCTCGGCAAGATCACCATCATCCTCTACTGGTTTCTCGAGATATTCTTCCTGAGCGGATCGCGCTTCGCCTATCGTTACTTTCGCTACACCCGCGCCCGTTATCATGCCCGGACCGACGAGGACGCGGCACCTGCGCTGCTGATCGGCCGCGCCGCGGACGCCGAGATTCTTCTGCGCGCCATCGAGAGCGGCGCCGTCAAGCGGCTGTGGCCGGTGGGCGTATTGTCGCCGTCGCCGGCCGATCGCGGGCAGATGATCCGCAACATCCCGGTGCTGGGCGGAATCGACGATCTCGACGACGTCATCGAGGATTTCGCGCGGCGCAACAAGCCGATCGCGCGCGTGGTGATGGCGCCATCCGCATTTGAGCCGGAGGCGCGGCCCGAATCCGTGCTGATGCGGGCGCGCCGGCACGGCTTGATCGTCAGCCGCCTTCCGTCGCTCGAGAGCGGCGACGCCCCGCGGCTGACGGCGGTCGCGGTCGAGGATCTGCTGCTGCGCCCGAGCGAAAAGATCGACTATGCGCGGCTTGAAGCGCTGGTGAAGAACAAATCGGTCATCGTCACCGGCGGCGGCGGATCGATCGGCTCGGAAATTTGCGACCGGGTCGCGACCTTCGGCGCGGCGCGGGTGCTGGTGATCGAGAATTCCGAGCCGGCGCTCTATGCCGTGGTCGAGTCTCTGGTTGCGCAGAACACCGAAGCCATGATCGAGGGCCGCATCGCCGATATCCGCGACCGCGACCGCGTTCACCGCCTGATGAACGAGTTCAAGCCGGACATCGTGTTTCATGCCGCCGCTCTCAAGCACGTGCCGATTCTCGAGCGCGACTGGAGCGAGGGCGTCAAGACCAACATCTTCGGATCGGTCAACGTCGCCGATGCCGCGGTCGCCTCCGGCGCCGAGGCGATGGTCATGATCTCGACCGACAAGGCGATCGAGCCGGTCTCGATGCTGGGCCTGACCAAGCGGTTTGCCGAGATGTACTGCCAGGCGCTCGACCACGATCTGGCGTCTCAGCTCGATGGCAAGCCGCGGATGCGCCTGATTTCGGTGAGGTTCGGCAACGTGCTGGCGTCGAACGGGTCGGTGGTGCCGAAATTCAAGGCCCAGATCGATGCGGGCGGGCCGGTGACGGTGACACATCCCGACATGGTCCGGTATTTCATGACCATCCGCGAAGCCTGCGATCTGGTGTTGACGGCCGCGACGCACGCACTAACGCCAGTGCGTCCTGATGTTTCGGTCTATGTGCTCAATATGGGGCAGCCCGTCAAAATCGTCGATCTTGCCGAGCGCATGATCCGGCTGTCCGGCCTACAGCCGGGTCATGACATCGATATCGTCTTCACCGGGATGCGGCCGGGGGAACGGCTGAACGAAATCCTGTTCGCGACCGAGGAGCCCACCGTCGAGATCGGGCTTGCCGGCATCATGGCGGCCAAGCCCAATGAGCCGCCGATGCTGATCTTGCGGAAATGGATCGGGATGCTCGAGGAGGCAATCGCGGCAAATGATCGAGCCACCATCAGGGCGGTGCTGAAGGATGCCGTGCCCGAATTCGGTTCGGCTGCACCGGCCGAGGCGGCCACCGGTCCGCTGCTACAATCCTGATGTCCGGATCTGAAAAATCCGTCTGAGAAAACGCAGGAAAAACGCAGGGTCGATGAAAGGCGCGTTCAAATGCTCGCGCCGCGCCCGCAGGCACTCCAGGCTTGCCCTGTAAACCACTCCCCAGCCCTTGGTGCTGATGCCGCCGATCTGAAAGTCCGCAAGAACCCGCGGGATGTAGCGCACCCGGAAATTGTTCAATGCGAGGGCTCGCATCATGTAGTCATAATCCGCGGTGGTGATGTAGCTGAGGTCGTAGTCGCCGACCTTTTGGGCCACCTCGCGGCGCATGTAGAAGGTGGGGTGAGGGGGCATCCAGCCGAGCTGGAACGAATACGGCTTGAATAGGCCGCCCCGCCATGACCGGGTGACGGTCTTGGTGCGGTGATCGGTTACCATATTGAGGTCACCGTACACGATATCGGAATCCTGCATCGCCGCGGCGATGTCGCTGAGGACGTTGCGGTCGTGAAAGGTGTCGTCGGAATTCAGAAAACCCACGGCATCGCCCTGATACAGACGAAAGCCCTTGTTCATGGCGTCATAGACGCCGCGGTCCTTTTCCGAGAAAACACGGATCGCGTCGGAACCGAATGACTCGACGATCTTGACGGTCGCATCGCTGGATGCCCCGTCGATCACCAGCATTTCCTTTTCGGGATGTTGCTGCGCGAGAAAGGATTCAACGGTGAAGCCAATCGTCGCCTGGGAGTTATAGCTGGCTGTTACGACGCTGATCTTCATTGGGTTCTCGTGACGAACGCACGTTACCGAGTGGGAGTCGGCCTGTCAAAATCGCCGCCCGGGCCAAGCATATGACATTACGGTGCGTCAATTCCGTCAAGTTACAGGATGGCAAGTCGGCGGCGCGCCGTCACTCGGGGACCTCGATCGGCGCGGAGCCCTGCGCTGCCTTCTCGGCGCTGAAAATCCATACCAGGCCGCCGAACGCGCCGACGATGAAAGATACCGCGCCAAACAGAAGAGACACGTTCACGCCTTCATTCGTCATCAACCCGGCATAGCCGAATGCCAGACCCATGGTGGCCTCGCGCACGCCCCAGCCGGCGATCGAGATCGGCAGCATCGTGATCAGCATCACCGGCGGGATCAATTGAAAAATCTGGCCAAACAACACAGGTGCTGCGATCGATCTTACCACGCACCATGCAATGACGACGGTAAGAACATGAATCAGCAGCGACAGCGCCGCCAGTTTCGGTCCGTGGTCGCGGCTGAAAATCACGCGGTTGGCAATCACCGAGCAGGCATGCAGATGATGCGTTCCCCACCAGCGTTTCAACCATGGCCAGTTGAGCCGGCCCAGAATGAGAAAACCGGCGCCGCCGGCGAGGGCTGCGAGATCGACAAACAGCAGCGCGGAGCGGCCACGAGAATCGTCGATCAGCCGGTAGCTCCATGGCAGGCTCGCAACGATGATGACCGCAAGCGCGATAAGGCCGATCGCGCGATCGACGAAGATGGAATAGGTCGCCGCGCGCCATCCGGCGCCGCTGCGCCCGACCAGCCACAGCCGCACCGCGTCGCCGCCGATCGACGACGGCAAGGTCTGATTGAAGAACGACCCGATCAGATTGAAGCGCAGCGCCTGCGTCGTCTCGAGCGGAGCGCCGCAATCCGCACTGATCTCGCGCCATCGCAGGGCGCCGAAAAAAATCTGCAAGAACGTCACGGCGATCGCGAGGCCGGTCCAGCCCAGGCTCGCAAGGTCGAAGCGCGATGCAAGCTCGTAAAAATTCACCTTGCGCAGCGCGAGATAAAGCAGCGCCGCGGAGATAAGTATTTTTAACGTCGAAAACAGTATCCGGCGCATGTCATCCGCGCTCGTCGGGTTGGAGAGGGCCATGGGAGCCGCGAATCCGACGGCCGCGCCGGACTTCGTCCGCTTTGGTATGGTTTTGGCGCCGATCTGGCAATAGCCCCACAAACGGGTATTGCGGCCCCCTCATGACGGCGGGTAAAGAGGCCCTGAGGTGGTTGCGGCGAAGCGGGAACCGACGACCTGAGGACGACATGTCGGATCACGCAATCCTGGTCACCGGCGCGGCGGGGTTTATCGGCTTCCACGTCGCACGCCAGTTGCTGGCCGAGGGCCGCAAGGTGGTCGGTCTGGACAGCCTCAACAGTTACTACGACCCGGACTTGAAGCAGGCGCGGCTGGATATGCTGCGCGGCGATTCCCGTTTCAGTTTTGCGCATGCCGACCTTGCGGATCGGCGGGCAACGCGGGAGCTGTTCGCAAAACACCGGTTTCCGGCGGTGGTCCATCTCGCGGCGCAAGCCGGCGTGCGCCATTCGATCGATCATCCCCATGCTTACGTGGATGCGAATCTCGAAGGCTTCGTCAATGTATTGGAGGGCTGCCGACACCATGAATGCCGCCATCTGGTGTATGCGTCGTCCTCTTCGGTCTATGGCGCCAATACGAAGCTGCCGTTCTCGGTCGACAACGTCGCCGATCATCCGATCAGCCTGTACGCCGCCACCAAGAAAGCCAACGAGCTGATGGCCTATTCCTACAGCCATCTGCATCGTCTGCCGGTCACGGGCTTGCGGTTCTTTACCATTTACGGACCGTGGGGACGGCCCGACATGGCGATCTTTCTGTTCGCCAAGGCGATCATGGAAGGCAAGCCGATCAAGCTCTTTAACCATGGCAGGATGCGCCGCGACTTCACCTATATCGACGACGTTACTCGTGTCATATTGCGGCTGATCGATCGCATCCCTGAGGGCAATGAGGGCAACGCCGGTGCCGCGCCGGCGCGGATTTACAATGTCGGCAATCATCGCCCCGAACCGCTGATGCATGTCGTGGCGGTGCTGGAGCAGGAGCTGGGACGCGAAGCGGTCAAGGAGATGTTGCCGATGCAGCCCGGAGACGTCGTCGAGACCTTTGCCGATATCGACGATCTGACGCGCGACGTGGGCTTTGCGCCGCAGACGCCGATCGAAGACGGTATTCGCGAATTCGTTAAGTGGTATCGCGGCCACTACCAGGTTTGACAGCGACATTCGAGGTTCGATGGACAGGCGAATTATTCCACTGATCATGTGCGGCGGCGCCGGAACGCGGCTGTGGCCGGCGTCGCGCCAGGTGCACCCGAAGCAGTTCCTGCCCTTGTTCGGGCCGCGTTCGACGTTTCAGGACACGCTCCTGCGGGTTTCCGACGCGGCGCTGTTCGAGCGGCCGATCGTCATCACCAATACCGCCTACCGGTTCATGGTGCTGGAGCAATTGGCCGAGATCGGCGTCGAGGCCGATGTGCTGCTGGAACCGATGCGGCGCGATTCCGGTCCGGCGATTGCGGCCGGCGCCGCCTTTGCGCAAATCCGCGACGGCGATGCCGTGGTGCTGGCGCTCGCCGCCGATCACGTCGTCCGCGATACCGCAGCCTTCATCGCCGCCTGCCGCCAGGGACAGGCGGCGGCCGAGGCCGGCCGCATCGTGACGTTCGGTGTGCGACCCGAACGTCCAGCCATCGAATACGGCTATATCAGCCCCGGCGCGCCGGTCTCCGGAGATATCCGTGCTGTAACGAAATTCGTCGAGAAGCCGGATCCGGCGACGGCTGCGGAATACATCGAGGCCGGCTATCTCTGGAACAGCGGCAACTTCATGTTTCGCGCAAGTGTCCTGCTCGACGAATATCGCGCTCTCGATGCGGACAGCGTGCAGGCTATCGGCGACGCCGTGACCAAAGCGGGGCGCGATCTCGGCTTCGTGACGCTCGATCCCGAATCCTTTGCAAAGGCAAAAGCGATTTCGATCGACTATGCCGTGATGGAAAAGACCTCGCGCGCCGCGGTCGTGCCGGTGGCGTGCGGCTGGTCCGACGTCGGCTCCTGGCATGCGGTGTGGGAGTTGTCGAACAAGGACGAACAAGGCAACGCCGCGCACGGCGCCGCGGTGTTCGAGGATTCTCGCAACTGCAATGTGTCGACCGACAAGGCGCTGGTGGCGCTGGAAGGCGTCGACGATCTGGTGGTCGTTGCGACCCAGGATGCCGTGCTGGTGTCGCGTCAGAAGGATGCCAACGGCCTGAAGCGGCTGGTCGCGAAGTTGAAGGCGGTGGCGCCGGCGGTCACCGAGGATCACCTCAAGGTGCACCGTCCCTGGGGAAATTATCAGTCGATCGACGCCGGCGACCGTCATCAGGTCAAACGCATTGTCGTGAAGCCGGGGGGACGGCTGTCGCTGCAAAAGCATCATCACCGCGCCGAGCACTGGATCGTGGTGCGAGGTGCCGCGCGCGTGACGGTCAACGAGTTGGTCAAGATCGTGCACGAGAACAAATCGATCTACATCCCGATCGGCGCCACCCACCGGCTGGAAAATCCCGGCAAGATTCTGCTGGAACTGATCGAGGTGCAGACCGGGAGTTATTTCGGCGAGGACGATATCATCCGGATCGAGGACGATTACCGGCGCTCGTAACGGTATTTTGCACCGGTGGGCCGATGCGGATCGCGGCAAAACGGTGTAATTCTTTGAATCAAAACGTGTTTGGGATCGCCTCACGGGCATTCGCCACATTTGTGGCGACGTGCTAGGAGAGCCCGTGGCGTCGGTCGCGGGGGTCGGGGCGGCCCTTCGTCACGGGTTTATCGGGATTCGGTGAGATGAGTTCAAAGGAGTCTGCGATCAAAACAGGCGCAGAGCGCATGCTTCGTGTCGGCGTCATCGGCGCCGGCATCATGGGGAGCAATCATGCCCGCGTGCTGGCTGGATTGCCCGGCATCGTGCTGGTCGGGATCGTCGATCCCCTGGCGGCGCATCGTACCCGGGCGACGGAACTGGCGGGCTGCCAGACATTCGCCGCGCTGGACGAGTTGATCGGGGCAGGGGTGGACGCGGTGACCATCGCCGCGCCGACGCATCTCCATCACGAGATCGCGCTCGCCTGTATCGCCCGCGGCATTCACGTCCTGGTCGAGAAGCCGATTGCTTCCTCGGTCGAGGAAGGGCGCGACATCGTCGCCGCCGCGCGCCGCGCCGGCGTGACCTTGATGGTCGGCCATGTCGAGCGCTTCAATCCCGCCGTCGCCGCCATCAAGGCTGCGCTATCAGGCGAAGATATTCTCTCGATCGCCATCACCCGGGTCGGCCCGTTTCCGCCGCGGATGTCGAATGTCGGCGTGGTGATCGATCTCGCGGTGCACGACATCGACCTGATCCGATGGTTCACCGAATCCGACATCGTCGAAGTGCAGCCGCAGCTCTCCAGCGCGGTCGCCGAGCGCGAGGATATCGCGCTGCTGCAGTTCCGCACCGCCTCCGGCGTGCTGGCGCATATCAACACCAACTGGCTGACGCCGTTCAAGGCGCGCAACGTCACCGTCGCGACCCGCGGCAAATATGTGATGGGAGATCTCCTGACCCGTCAGGTGACCGAGTGCTTCGGCTTCAAGCCGGACGGCAGCTACTCCATGCGTCATCTGCCGGTCGGCCACGATGAGCCGCTGCGCGCCGAGCTGGTTTCGTTCCTCGACGCGGTGCGCACTGGAGGGGTGCCGGCAGTGACCGGCGACGAGGGGGTGGCCAGCCTCGAAATCGCGATCCGTTGTCTCGAAACTCCCGCAAAACCCGCCGCCGCCTCCGCCCGCAAGGGGCCGCGCCGCGTGGTCGGCTGAAGCGTGATCGCGGTTTAATGTCCAGTTCCCAATCCGTGCAAGGCGCCATGAACCAGCATCTTCGTCCAGACCCCGTGCCGTTCGTCGATCTCGGCGCGCAGCGCCGGCGGCTCGGCAAATCGATCGATGATGCGGTTGCGCGCGTGCTCGCGCATTGCCAGTTCATCAATGGTCCGGAAGTGGCGCAGCTCGAGGCCGAGCTTGCGGCTTTCAGCGGCGCCAGGCACGTGGTGACCTGCGCCAGCGGCACCGACGCGCTGCTGATGGTGCTGATGGCAAAAGGCGTCGGTCCCGGCGATGCGGTGCTCTGTCCGTCTTTCACCTTCTGCGCGACCGGCGAAGCCGTGGCGCTGACCGGTGCGACGCCGGTATTTGTCGACGTTGATGAAGCAACTTTCAATATGGATGCGGCCGCGCTGGAGCGCGGCGTCGCGACCGCGAGAAAGCTTGGGCTCAAGCCGAAGGCGGTGATTCCCGTCGATCTGTTCGGGCAGAGCGCCGACCACGACGCCATTGGCGCGGTCGCGGCAGCCGAGGGGATGTTCGTGCTCGACGACGCCGCGCAGGCGTTCGGCGCCAGCTACAAGGGCCGGCGTCTTGGCACCTTCGGCCTCGTCACCGCGACCAGTTTCTTTCCGGCAAAACCGCTCGGCTGCTTCGGCGACGGCGGCGCGATCTTCACCGACGATGCCGAACTTGCCGAAACGCTGCGCAGCATCCGGGTTCACGGCCAGGGTTCGGACAAATACGACAATGTCCGGCT
Source organism: uncultured Alphaproteobacteria bacterium (assembly GCA_963784755.1). Lineage (GTDB taxonomy): Bacteria > Pseudomonadota > Alphaproteobacteria > Rhizobiales > Xanthobacteraceae > Bradyrhizobium. Next base: position 301,007 of record CAWASS010000002.1, read on the forward strand.
CGGGCTGACCGGACGGCTCGATACCATGCAGGCGGCGATCCTGATCGAGAAACTGAAAATCTTCGAGGACGAGATCGCCGCACGCAACGAAGTCGCGCAGCGCTATGCGCGCGGGCTCGGCAATGTCGTGACCGTGCCGCATCTCGCCATTAGCTGCACCTCGGTGTGGGCGCAATACGCCATCCGGCTGCCGCATGGCGTTGACCGCGACGGTTTTGCCGCGGCGCTGAAGGCGCAGGGCATCCCCACCGCGATCTATTATCCCAAATCGATGCATCAACAGACCGCCTATCGGGAGTTTCCGGTTGCCGATGGCGGCCTGCCGGTCAGCGAAAAACTGTCCGGCAACGTCATCAGCCTGCCCATGCATGCCTATCTCGACGAACCGACGCAGCAGCGGATCATCAAGGCCGTGCGCGGCGCGCTGGCGTAGCGCGTCATCATCCGCGAAAGCGGATGATCCAGTATTCCCTGACACCCGCGTTTAGCCCCTCATATTTGCGTTTACTGGATACCCGCATTCGCGGGTATGACGGCTGAATATGTTGAACGGCCACTGCCTTTTCTCGACAGCCGCAACCGGCATGCTGTAGAAGCGGCGCATGCTCGGACGCATTTTCACCGTCGGCGGCTATACCCTGCTCTCGCGCCTGACCGGTTTTGCGCGCGACATCATGCTCGCGGCGATCCTGGGTGCAGGACCCGTGGCGGATGCGTTCTTCGTGGCGTTGCGGCTGCCGAATCACTTCCGTGCGATTTTCGCCGAAGGCGCATTCAACGCCGCCTTCGTTCCGGCCTATGCCCATCTGCACAGCCGCAGCGAAACTTCGGCGAAACTGTTCGCCGACCGTATCTTCACACTGCTGTTCAGCGCCCAGGTGCTGCTGCTGGTGGTGGCGTGGCTGTTCATGCCGCAGGTGATCGCCATCCTGGCGCCGGGATTTTCCGAAGATCCGGTTCGCGGCGAACTCGCGATCTCGCTGACCCGGATCACCTTTCCCTATCTGCTGTTGGTCACGCTGGTCACGCTCTATGGCGGCATGCTCAACGTCATGCATCGTTTCGCCAGCGCGGCGGCTGCGCCGATATTTCTCAATCTGTCGATGATGGCGACGCTGGCGCTGGCGGCGTTCTTCCCGGGCGCCGGATATGCGGCGGCATGGGGCGTTTTGCTCGCGGGGTTTCTCGAGTTTTTCCTGCTGGCGGGCGACGCCGCACGCAACGGCATCCTGCCGAAATTCGCGCCGCTCAGGCTCGACGACAACGTCCGCGCGTTCTTTCGCGCGCTGGGACCCGCGACGGTCGGTTCGATGGGGACCCAGGTCGCGCTGTTCGCCGATACCATCATCGCGACGTTTCTCCCGGCGGGCGCGTTGTCGGCTCTGTATTATGCCGACCGGCTCAATCAGCTGCCGATCGGCGTGATCGGTATCGCCATCGGCACCGTGTTGTTGCCGGAAATGTCGCGGCGATTGACATCGGACGATCAGGCCGGTGCGGCGGCATCGCAGCGCCGCGCCTTCGATTTCACGCTGTTGTTTTCGGTGCCGTTCGTCGCCGCGTTTCTGACCGTGCCGGATGTCATCATGCGCGCAATGTTCGCCCGCGGCGCGTTCTCGAAGGCGGATGCCGCCGCGGCCGGCGCCACGCTCGCGGCCTATGCGATCGGGCTCATTCCCTTCGTCCTGATCCGCAGCGCGATCGCGACTTTTTACGCCCGCAAGGACACCGCGACCCCGGTCAAGGCGGCGCTGACCGGCGTCGCCGTCAACGTCGCGCTGAAGGTGGCGCTGGTGGGATCGCTGGCGCAGGTCGGTCTCGCGCTTGCGACCGCGGTGGGCGCCTGGGTCAATTTGCTGCTGGTGATCGGCTTTGCGGTGCGGGCGGGGTACCTTGAACTGGACCGGGCGCTGATGCGGTCGTCGGCGAAGTTCGCCGTTTGCGGCGTCCTGCTTGCGGCGGCGTTGTGGCTTGCCGCGCGGTTCGCGGCGTCTCAATTTGCGCAATTGAGCGCATTCCGCGACGAGGCCGCACTGTTGCTGCTGATCGCGGTAGGTGCGGTGGTCTATGCCGGATCGATTCTGCTGCTGTTCGGCCGCCGCTGGCTGGTGGCTTTGGTCCGTTAGAAATCTTGATTTGAATTTAAAGGTTTAAGCGGCCTCCGAAGCGGTTGCCCGGCTGGATCCTGCGCGCCGGCATCAACTACCGGTTCGGCGGCCCGGTGGTCGCGAAGTATTGATGCCTTGCTGATCTGAAACTCGGCAGTCAACCTGAAAGCCCTGGCATTGCCGGGGCTTTTTTGGTGCGGGATTTCGTATCGAACCGGTTTGCGCCGCCCTGCGATCCGCTGCAATATGGCGAAAATCGCACCTGCAAGTCGGAGAACCAATGGCTCCCATCAAATTCGGCGTCGGTCAAAGCGTGCTGCGCAAGGAAGACGACGCGCTGATTCGCGGCAAGGGCCGCTACACCGACGACCATGCGCCGGCGACGCTGCACGCTTTGATGCTGCGCTCGCCCCACGCGCACGCCAAATTCACCGTCGATGCGACCCGCGCCCGCGGCCTACCGGGTGTCGCCGCCATCCTCACCGCCGACGATGTCAAGGATCTCGGCAGTCTTCCGTGCCTGTTCAATCTGGAAGTGGATCCGTTCACGGGTCCGCCCTATCCGATTCTCGCCCACGGCGTGGCGCGCCATGTCGGCGACGCCGTGGCTTTCGTTGTAGCCGACACGATCGATCAGGCCCGCGACGCGGTCGAGGCGATCGAGGTCGACTGGACGCCGCTGCCCGCGGCGGTCGGCGTCGTCAATGCCGTGAAGAAAGACGCACCGCAGGTCTGGCCCGATCATGCCGGCAATGTGCTGTTCGATGTGCCGATCGGCGACAAGAAGGCGACCGAGGCGGCGTTCGCGAAAGCGCAGGCGGTCGCCGAAATCTCCATCGTCAATCCCCGCATCGTGACCAATTTCATGGAAACGCGCGCGGTGGTCTGCGAATACGACGCCAAGCGCGATCATCTGACGCTGACGATCGGCAGCCAGGGCAGCCATAGGCTGCGCGAAATTCTTTGCGGGATGGTTTTGAAGCTCCCGCTCGAAAAGATGCGGGTGATTTGCCCGGATGTCGGCGGCGGATTCGGCACCAAACTGTTTCCCTACCGCGAATATGCGCTGGCGGCATTTGCCGCGCGAAAACTGCGCAAGACGGTGAAATGGGCCGCCGACCGTGCCGATCATTTCATGGGCGACGCCCAGGGCCGCGACAACGTCACCGCGGCTCGCATGGCGCTGGCCGAAGACGGCAAGTTCCTAGGGATGGACGTTCGACCTGATGGGCGACATGGGCGCGTATCTGTCGACCTTCGGTCCCTATATTCCGCACGGCGGCGCCGGCATGCTGCCCGGGCTTTACGACATCCAGGCGTTCCACTGCCGCGTCCGCACCGTCTTCACCAACACGGTGCCGGTCGATGCCTACCGCGGGGCGGGACGTCCGGAAGCCGCCTATGTGGTCGAGCGGCTGGTCGATGCGTCGGCACGCAAGCTAGGGATGACCCCGGACGCGATCCGGCGCAAGAATTTTATCGCGCCGCGCGCGATGCCCTACAAAACCGCCACCGGCAAGGTCTACGATTCCGGCGACTTCGCCGCGCATATGAAGCGGGCGATGGAAATCGCGAAGTGGAAGGAATTCCCCAAACGCGCCAAGACCGCGAAGAAGCACGGCCTGATACGCGGCATCGGACTTGGCACCTACGTCGAGGTCTGCGGCACCATGGGCGATGAGACCGCCAATGTGGCGCTCGATCCCGATGGCGACGTGACCATCCTGATCGGCACGCAGTCGAGCGGGCAGGGCCATCAGACTGCGTACGCGCAACTCGTCGCCGAACAATTCGGCCTTGCGCCCGAGCGCGTCCACGTCTTCCAGGGCGACACCGACCGGATCGCCACCGGCCTCGGCACCGGCGGTTCGGCTTCGATTCCGACCGGCGGCGTCAGCGTCGAGCGCGCAACCCGAACGCTGGGCACGAATTTGCGCGAGATCGCCGCCGACGCGCTGGAGACCAGCGCCGCCGACCTCGAAATCAGCGACGGCATGGTGCGGATCTCCGGCACCGACCGCTCGATCTCCTTTGCCGATCTCGCGAAGCGGCCGGGCGTCGATCCGTCGAAGCTGAACGCGAGCGCGACCTTCACCAGCGCCGACGGCACTTATCCGAACGGCACCCATCTTGCCGAGGTCGAGATCGATCCCGCCACCGGCAAGATCGCGATCGTGAACTATGTCGTTGTCGACGATTTCGGGGTGACGCTGAATCCGCTGCTGCTCGCCGGCCAGGTCCATGGCGGCGCGATGCAGGGCATCGGTCAGGCGCTGATGGAGCAGGCGGTCTATGACCCCAGGGACGGCCAGCTGGTCACCGGAACGTTCATGGACTATGCGCTGCCGCGCGCGGCCGATGGACCGTCCTTCGTGTTCGAAACCCACAACGTCCCCTGCAAAACCAATCCGCTGGGCGTCAAGGGTGCGGGCGAGGCCGGCGCGATCGGCTCATGCCCGGCGGTGGTCAACGCGATCATCGACGGGCTGTGGCGCGAATATAAAATCGATCACATCGACATGCCCGCGACTGCCGAGCGGGTCTGGATCGCGATCCGCGAGCATCAGCGGCGGCACAGCCTGTGACATCCTGCCCCGGTGCGGAATTAATGATCCCGGGTGGGGTTAAATCTCACGATGGTCGGCGTCGGATTCAAACTGCCGGCTGATTAATAACCAGGGGGAGCCGATGTTGCGGACTGTCGTTATCGTGGGCACGTTATTGCTGGGAATTGGCGTAGTGGCGGCGCAACAGGACGCGCTGAAAAGCGCGCAGACGGTCATGAAAGGAAACGGCAAGGCCCTCGGCGGGGTTCTGAGTCCGATGAACAAGGGCGAGAAGCCCTACGATCAAGCCGCCGTCACCGAGGCGCTCAATACGCTGGACGATACCGCCAAGAAGCTTCCGACGATGTTTCCGGAGAGCATCAAGGGCATGAAGGCCGAAGGCGACTACAGCCCGTCGCCCAAGATCTGGGAAGACAAAGCCGGCTTTGCTGCCAGTATTGCAAACTTTGCCAAGGCCGTGACCGACGCCAAGGCTTCGGTCAAAGACCTCGACACGCTGAAAGCGGCCTTCCCGGTGATCGGCAAGTCGTGCGGCGGATGCCACGAAACTTTCCGCGTGAAGAACAGCTAGCTTGTTTCCTCGTCATTCCGGGGCGCGCGCCTTCCGCGCGAACCCGGGATCCGGAAGTCGGAATGAATTGGCTGGATTCCAGGTTCGCGCTTCGCGCGCCCCGGAACAAATAAAGGGGCGGACGCCATGCGTCCGCCCCGTCGTTTTTCAGAATCCAGCGAAGCAGGCTTACTTCGTTACCTGGCCGCGGATTTCGCCGCCCGGATTGGCCGCGGTGTGGACGTTGACATAGTACTTGCCGGCCATCAGATCGGCGGCCTGGGCGTCCGTCAGCGTGGCGCTGCCCTCGGCCGGGCTTGAGGTCGCATTCGGGATCGCTACGGCGACCCCGGCGTTGGCACCGGCTGCGGCCGGGCCGTGGAAATGCGCCGCGGTCGCGGGGCCGGAGAGCCCCGAATAGGTCAGCTTCCAGCTCAGCTTCTTGGAGGCGGCATCGTAGTCGATGTCGGCGGTGCCCTTGCCCGCGCTGGCGTTGGGCGGCACTTCGGACTTGCCGTCGAGGGTCGCCTTCATCTTTTCGGCGAAGGCGGGTCCGGCGAAGGCAACCGCAGCGCCGATTGCAAGCGTAGCGAGCGTGATTTTGGTCTTTGACATGGTTCTCTCCCTGTGGACGTCGATTTACAACAATGCGGCTTCGGATTTATTCCCGGATTCAGCGGAAACGCGCCTAAATTTCATGGAGGTAAAGGCCGAGACTTTGCCCCATATTGGCAGACTAACGGTTGCTTGTGACGATGGATTGGCGCGTGCTGAGACGATTTTTCCTTGCCTTCGTTACCGCCGGCGTCGCCGGCCTCGGCATTTTCTGGTGGCTGACGATTCCGGCCGTCATCCCCGCCACCGCGCTATCGGCCTATACGCCCGATCTGGCCAACGGTCTCACAACGTTCAATGCCGGTGGATGTTCCTCCTGCCATGCCGTACCCGGTCAACCCGACCGTACCCGGCTCGGCGGCGGGCTTACGATCCCGTCGCCGTTCGGGACGTTTTATGTGCCGAATATCTCGCCAGACCCGGTCGACGGCATCGGACGCTGGAGCGAGGCCGATTTCGTCAGTGCGGTCACCAAAGGCACTTCGCCTGATCGGAGGCACTACTTCCCGGCCTTCCCCTACACGTCCTATCAGCATGCCAAGGTAGAAGACGTCCGCGACCTCCTTGCCTATCTGAAAACCCTGCCGGCGGTGTCCGGGAAGGTGCGCGATCATGACCTGCCGTTTCCGTTCAATATCCGGCGCAACGTCGGAATATGGAAACTCCTGTTCATGGACGGCAAGCCCTTCATTCCCGATGCCGCGCAGCCGGCTCAATGGAATCGCGGCGCCTATCTGGTCAACAGCCTCGGCCATTGCGCCGAATGCCACAGTCCGCGGAATTTTCTCGGCGGCATCATCGCCGACAAACGCTTTGCCGGCGGTCCCAATCCCGAAGACGAAGGCTGGGTGCCGAACATCACGCAAAAGGGGCTGGCGGACTGGAGCGCAAAGGACATCGCTTATTTCCTCGAAACCGGGCTGATGCCCGACGGCGACACCGCCGGAGGTTCGATGGCGCGGGTGATCCGGAACACCTCGCAATTGAGCGCCGGGGATCGCGATGCGATTGCGGCCTATCTCAAATCGTTGCCGCCGGTGGAGGGCCCACCGCGGCCGAAGAAGGCGGCTAAAAGCGGCGACAAATCCTGACCCGGACCGAGAAGGGCGGCAGTGGTGGTAAAACCACGAACTGCAGAACTGGTGTTGGTGACATCGGACGGTCGCCCGATCGGCAGCCTGCCGGCCGTGCCCGTTGCAACGCCCTGGTGGCAAGATATCGAACCGGTTGTCCGGGCGGCACGCGATGTTCACGGCGTTGACGTCATCGTGCTGCGGCTGCTCGATGCCGAACTGGATCAGCCGCATGGCGGCCGGGTGACCTATCTCGCCGAGGTCGCCGAACCCGTGCGCGCGCGGCGATGGGCCGGGGTGCTCGACGATCAACCACGGCGGCATGCCTTCGCACGGCCGGCGGTCCGGCAGCCGACCTTGCCTGGGCGCGTGCGATCCTGGCCGAGCGCGGGCTTCGACCGACAGCACCGCCGACGCAGATACGCACATGGAATCTGTCCAGCCTGTGGCGCGTGCCGGTCGAAGGCCAGTCCGCATGGCTGAAGGCCGTTCCGCATTTTTTCGCCCATGAGGGGCCTCTGCTGTCTCGCATGGCCGGCGCGCGCGTACCGACCGTGCTCGGCCATGACGGCGGCCGCATGCTGCTGGCGGAGATCGCCGGCGAAGACCTGTACGCAGCCGGGCCGCCGCTGCTGAACGAAATGGTGAGCCTGCTCGTCGAGCTTCAACGTTCGTGGGAAGGCCGCGTGGAGGAACGAACTGCTCGCTTTGGGCCTGCCCGATTGGCGCGGACCGGCGCTTGGCGCTGCGATCGCTGACGTTGTCGAGCGGACGCGCGAGGAAATCGCCGCAGAGGATCGCGTAACGCTTGGGGACTTTGTGCGCGGACTTCCCGGCCGGTTCGACGACGTGGCCAGGTGCGGTTTCAAGGACTCGCTGGTCCACGGCGACTTCCATCCAGGCAATTTTCGCGGCGATGGACGATCCCTGACATTGCTGGACTGGGGTGACAGCGGCGTGGGCCATCCTTTGCTGGACCAACCCGCCTTTCTCGATGCGATTCCGAATGACGCCGCCGGCGCCGTGCGGGCGCACTGGCTGCAGCAGTGGCGCGAAGCCGTTCCCGGCACAGATCCTGTCCGCGCGTCGATGCTGCTTGCTCCAATCGCTACCGCTCGGCAGGCGGTCATTTACAGGCGCTTTCTCGACAACATCGAGCCTTCGGAGCAGCCCTACCACCGGGCCGATCCGGCGAAGTGGCTGAACCGGACGGCCGCTCTGGTACGGGAGGGCAATGAAAGAGGCGTGTAGCTCGCGCCCTAGCCGGTGCCGAACGCCTTGAAGGTGATAATGGTGTGGGTATCTTGGATGCCCGGAATCACCTGGACCTTTTCGTTGACGAAGTGCCCGATGTCGGTGTCGTTGTCGACGTAGAACTTCACCAGCAGATCGTAGTCGCCGGCGGTGGAATAGATCTCCGAGGCGATCTCGGCTTCCGCGAGCGCATTGGCGACGACGTAGGACTGGCCAAGCTTGCATTTGAACTGGACGAAAAAGGGAACCATCGCTTAAGTCTCCGAAGGGCGTCGCGCCGGGCTCAATATATCAGGCTCGATATATAGCGTGTAAGTCAACTTGCCGCCAATGGCGGGCCGCGCTACGAGGGGACATCGGCCTGAAACGGGGAGCGTGTCGCGAGCCAGACGATGACAATTCCCATTGCGCTCACCATTGCCGGCTCGGATTCCTCCGGTGGCGCCGGCATCCAGGCGGATCTCAAGACATTTGCCGCCCTCGGCGTCTACGGCGCGTCCGTCGTCACCGCGCTCACCGCGCAAAACACCCAGGGTGTCAGCGGCATCCATCCGGTGCCCGCGGATTTCGTCACCGCGCAGATCGACGCGGTGTTCGGCGATCTCGACGTTAGAGCCGTCAAGATCGGCATGGTGGCGCAGCGCGCGGTGATCGACGCCATCGCGGCGGGACTTGAGCGGTGGTCGCCAAAGCACGTGGTGCTCGATCCCGTCATGGTCGCGACATCGGGCGACCGGCTACTGGCGCCCGATGCTGTCGAAGCGCTGCGTAAAAAACTCATTCCGCGCGCCTCGCTCATCACGCCGAACCTGCCGGAAGCGGCTGCGCTGCTCGATGAACCGGTTGCCTCCGCCGAAACCCGGATCGAAAGCCAGGGCGCGCGCCTGCTGGCGCTGGGTTGCGGCGCGGTGCTGATCAAGGGCGGCCACGGACAGGGCGCGCAGAGCATCGATTATCTCATCCGCAAGCAGGGCGTCGTGGCGCTGGCGGCGCCGCGCATCGCCACCAAAAATACCCATGGCACCGGATGCTCGCTGTCGTCGGCCATCGCGGCGGGCCTCGCCAAAGGCAACGATCTGGAAACCGCGATCCGCGCCGCCAAGATCTGGATCAGCGCCGCGATATCCGCGGCCGACCGCCTCGAACGTCGGCCGCGGCCACGGACCGATCCACCATTTTCACGCGTTCGACTAGCAACCTGAGATGCTGACGTCATCCTGAGGACGGCCTCTTGGCCGTGTCTCGAAGGATGGCCACTTGTCGTGTCTGTGCCATCCTTGAAAGCTCGCAACAGCTTCGTGCTTCGAACACTCAATCTTTTAATGAGCTCGTAACTTTTCCGTTATCAGTTCCACCACATACTCAATGGGACCGGCGTGGCGGTACTGCCAGATAAATATGAGGATTAGCGAGATTGCAAAGAGGTAGTCGAGAATGTTTGCAAGTCTCTGAGCGTTTTTTGGTCGAACATCGTGGTACTCGTATTCTTCCGGTTTTTCTTTCTCCTCAGCCTCGCTATGGTCGTCCAATACGCCGGAATATTCTATTTTTAATTTATACCATTTGGAACCCAGATACAGACTTGGCAGAACCAGAAATATCATCCCGATAATAATTAGCGCGGCGATCGCGGAGTGTACATTTGAGAACGTCCCCAGCAGGCGAAATCTGCCATACCCAAATGTTTATGGCATAGAGAAACACGAGGATTTTTGCGATAACGTAACAATATGAGAAGTCTGAGAGACTCTCTCGCAACAGTTGCTCGTTGTGTTTAAGTGCGCGCTTGGCTTCTGCATGCGGCTCGACCACCTTTAGAGCGAACACAGAGGTTTTGATATATTTTCCCAATCGGAATAACTCGATACTCATAGATATATAACAAAACGCGGCCATCGAAGTGATAAATAGCAATATCGCGTTCATCACCAGATAATATGCGCCGGCTGCGTTTAGCACCCTTTCCCCGGAACGCGCGCTGTCGAAGAACCAGTAAAGCCTTTTCGTTTTTGTAGGGTCGGCGAGATCGGAAGCGTATTGCGCTATGTAAAGACCTGTAATCAATATCGATATTGAAAAAAAGAGAGCCAAGCGTGCGTCATTTTGCAAATATGGTCGCGGCGTCGAGACGGGAGCTGCTGTGCTCGAATAGGTATTCAGTTTTTTCCAGCTGATTCCGGCTGTGATAACAAGGCAGACAGCAGCAGAAACGTAGCCCGGACAAATAACTATGTACAGAAATGCGTTGTAGCCATCCACCAAAAAATTCAGCCGGTTCGGGTCTGAAGATGGCCAGAATGTTCCCGATTTTAAGGTCAGAAGAGCATTTAGCACGTAGCAAAAGAAGAACGTGATAGGGACGGTATACCAAAGTATCCTCACATAGAAATTGTTTGGATCTGAAGAAAAGGAATTGTTCTCGCGCACATCAAACGGCATTGCTGGTGATAGTGCTGTTAGCACGGCGCCTATCCCGCGTCCGATCAATTTAAGAAACGATCCTAGAACTGGCGTCGACAGTAAAAGGATTCCGATCATAGAAAGGAGCTCGAACGTGAACGCCTCTAGCTCGGGAGGCATGTCTTCAAACACTTTTCGGACGCGGCTTCGTTTGGCCTGTATTTCTCGCAGGGCCATTTCCCTTCCTCCGATTTATGTATTTGGTTCTATGAACACTTGAAATAACTTTGATCGGCTTGCGATGGTAATCGTGGTAAGTCCCCACACTCGCGCGGGCTGCGAGAAAAGCGCTAACTAGCACCTCACCAAGCGCTTATGTCACACCCTAAAATTGTACGACTAATTGTGCAATATGGAATACATCACACTAACTGTCTTTCCCGGCGCGCCGCAATGGCGACTCCTATCGGGTGTCATGCCTCACGCCAACGTCGTGGCGTTTTCTAGCAAAACCAACAACTTCGGTTCTGGAAGCGCTGGCGAGGCCTTCCGGTGGCGGCATTCCCGGTAACCGGTCCGCGCGATGTGATCGGCACCGCCGAGGTCGGCGTTTTGAGCGAAGATCTGCGCCTGGCGAGCCTGGCCGCGCTCAAGATTTCGCCGCAAGACTGCCGCCAGTTTGCCGCAAGCCAGACCTGGGAAGTGTCAGCCCGCGCATTTGTCAACAACATCAGCGATGTACGAGCCGAACTTGGCTCGGGTCTGCAAATTGCGCCGGAACGTCCACGCCTCGCGACCTGACATGCATCCAGGCGCCTTGCCCGCGTGTCGCGGGTCGCGATAAAAGCGTGCATGAGCTTTATTTCTCCTTTGCCGGTTACATCCATGGATATCGACGCCGCCGCGCGCGTGCTTGCGCCGTTCGCGGTACGCACGCCGCTGCTATCGTCGCCGGCACTCGACCAACGCGCCGGTGCAACAGTTTTCCTTAAACCGGAAATGCTGCAGCGGACCGGGTCGTTCAAGTTTCGCGGCGCCTTCAACAAGCTGTCGTCGATCCCGCAGGCCGCGCGCGGCGGTGGCGTGGTGGCGTTCTCTTCCGGAAATCATGCGCAGGGCGTCGCGGCGGCGGCGCAGATACTGAACATGCGCGCGACCATTGTGATGCCATCAGACGCGCCGCGCTCCAAGCGCGAACGCACCAAGGGCTACGGCGCGGAGGTGGTGTTGTACGACCGCGACCGCGAGGACCGCGAAGCGATTGCCCGCGACATCGCAGCGAAGCATGGTGCGACGCTGGTGCCGCCCTACGACGATCCCAAGGTCATCGCGGGGCAGGGTACCGTTGGCCGCGAAATCGCCGAGGACATGGCCGCGCTCGGTGTGACGCCGGATATCGTGGTTGCGCCGGCATCGGGCGGCGGCCTGGTCGCCGGTGTCGCGACCGCGGTGAAGGCGCGCTATCCGCAGACGATTTTGATGTCGGCCGAACCGGAAGGTTTTGACGATCATGCGCGCTCGCTGCGCGCCGGCAAGCGCGAGCCGCACCGCGCCGAAGGACGCACCATCTGCGATGCGTTGATGGCAACGGTCCCCGGCGAAATAACCTTCGCCATCAACCAACGGCTGCTGGCCCAGGGCGTCACGGCTTCCGACGCCGAAGTAGGCGCCGCCGTCGCTTTCGTGTTCCGCGAGCTGAAGCTCGTGGTCGAGCCGGGCGGGGCGGTGGGTCTCGCAGCACTGCTGGCTGGCCGCATCGAGGCCGACGGCAAGACCATCGTCATCGTGCTGTCGGGCGGCAATGTCGATGCGGATTTATATGCGAGATTGATTAGCTGACGTTGGATCAGGAGAAGAACGCGATCTTCTCGGCCTGGCTCATGCGCCGGATCGGCGCCAGCGGGTCGGCAGCGGATGGGGCGGGCCGTAGCACGATTCCCTGCGCGATCAATGAAGCGCCCAGCGAAGGCTGGGGCGCGATGGCCGGTTCGGGTGCTTGCGCGGTGACCGGTTCAACCGGATCAGGTTCGGCCATGTAAAGCTCGGCTGCATCATCCTCGGCAGGATCCGGAGCGGCCATCTCCAGCGCAATCATATCCAGGACGTCATCCAGCGCGGTCTCGGTGTCGCTGATGACGGGTTCGGTCCGTACCGTCGCGGCGGCATCGCCGGACGGGGAGGCTACGGCAGCTTCCTGGGATGGCGATGCGGTCTCTGCGGGCACTGCGTCGAAAGCCGCGGGCGGTTGCGCCGCGTCGTCGTCCGCGAACTGCCTGATCCGCGCTTCGATCCGGTCGAATGCGGCGCTCAACGCGGCATTGGCGTCGCTCGCAGCGAGCCGCCCGCAACCAGCCTCGATGGCGCTGACCTGGAAATCCATCAGATCGTAAATCCGGCCGTCGGCGCCGATTTCGCGCAGCCGCAGCAAGGTCTCGCGAATGACTTTCGCGCCATCGCGGATCGATGCGAGCGGTGTGTCGGCGGCAGCGCTGCCAAGCGCCGCCGATGCCGCGGCCTTTGCCTCTTCCACGGCGGCGCCGATGGCCGCCAGCGCCTCGGCCAGTCCATCGTCCGGCGCCGCATTTTTCTGGGCGGCGAGGTTTTGCTCGATCCGCGCCACCGCGTCGAGCACCATGCGGGTGTCGGCGTTGCGGTTGCGCTTGGCGTACTCGCCGAGAAACCAGCGGCCCCGCAACGTCTCCATGAAGGCTTCGCTGATGGCGTCGTAATCCGCTTCGCTCGGCAGCGTGGCGCGGGCGGAGATCGGCGATAGGGCGAAAGCTTCGTCGGCCATGAAGAACTCGTCGTGCAAAACTCGTCGCGCAAATCACCGCGCGTTGCTGTTACGATCATCACGAACTCGAGCGAATCGCAATTGAATTGATGCCGTCCGACTCACAAATCCCCATCGCTTCGCAAACTGCGCCCGAGCGATTCGCGACGCGGCTGGCGCTGTTTTACGGCGCGCTGTTCGGCCTCGTCGGAACGCATCTGCCGTTTTTCCCGGTGTGGCTGAAGGCGGTCGGCATCGACGCGGCATGGATCGGGATCATCACGGCGGTGCCATCGGTGACGCGGTTTACGGTGCTGCCGTTCATTACCGGCCTTGCCGAAAAGCACCAGTCGCTGCGCGGCGCCATGATCGCCACCGCCTTCGTGAGCGCGCTCGGGTTCTCGATCATCGGAACCCTGCATCAGCCGCTGGCGGTATTCCTCGCCTATGCGGTGACCGCCAGCCTGTGGACGCCGATGACGCCGCTCACCGACGCCTACGCCCTGAAAGGCGTGTCCCGCTACGGCCTTAACTATGGGCCGTTGCGGCTGTGGGGCTCGGCGGCGTTCGTGGTGGGGGCTTTGGCATGCGGGTTGCTGGTCGACGTCATCGCGGCCAAGCACGTGATCTGGGTCATTGCGGCGGTAGCTGTGCTTGGCGCCGCGGTCAGCCTCGGGCTGCAGCCGCTGGAGATTGCAAAGACAGTCCCGGTCGCGGCGTCCGGCGCGGCGGCCTTGCTGCGCGAGCCCGGGTTTCTCGCGATCATCGTGGCGGCGGCGCTGATTCAGGGCAGTCATGCCGCCTACTACACCTTTGCCTCCATCGCCTGGCAAAATTCCGGACTCGGCGGACTGACGATCGCGGGGCTATGGGCCCTGGGAGTGATTGCCGAAATCGTGGTATTCGCGCTGTCGCCGCGGTTCACGCTGTCGCCTGCAAACCTCGTGGTCATCGCAGCGCTCAGTGCCGTCGCGCGCTGGCTGATTACGGCGCAGGAACCTGCGGTGCCGGTGCTCGCCGTAGTCCAGTTGGCGCACGGGTTGACATTCGGGCTCACGCAAATCGGCACCATGGGCCTGATGGTGCGCCATGTGCCGGGCCATGTGATGGCGCGGGGGCAGGGATATCTCGCCGCCTGCACCGGGATCGTTACGAGCATCGCCTCGATCCTGTCCGGCGCGATCTACGCGCAATACGGGCAGGGCGTCTATTACCTCATGGCGGCGATGGCGCTGGCAGGTTGCACGGTGATGTGGCTGGCGCGGCAGCGGCTGGAGCATCAGCCCCACAGCACGGCATCGGGCGGATAGACCGTGCTGCCGTCGTAACGCAAGCCGCCGTCGCGATCGCCGGCCAGCAGCAGCGGGCCATCGAGATCGACGAAGCGGGCCTGGCGGGCGAGCAGCATCGCCGGCGCCATCGAAAGCGAGGTTGCGACCATGCAGCCGACCATGATTTCAAACCCCAGCGCCTGCGCCGCGTCCGCCATCGCCAGCGCCTCGGTCAACCCGCCGGTTTTGTCGAGCTTGATGTTGATGGCATCGTAGCGCTCGCGCAGGCCTTCAAGCGAGGTGCGGTCGTGCGCGCTTTCGTCGGCGCAGACCGCGACCGGTCTGCGGATCCGCGCCAGCGCCTCATCCTTCCCGGCCGGGAGCGGCTGTTCGATCAGGGTGACGCCGACGGCCTCACAGGCGGCAAGATTTTGCTCGAGATTGGCAGCTGTCCAGGCCTCGTTGGCATCGACGATTAGCTCGGATTCGGGGGCTTCCTTGCGCACCGCCGCGATCCGGTCGCCATCGCCTTTGCCACCGAGCTTGATCTTGAGCAGGGGCCGGTTTGCCGCCTTGGCGGTCGCCGCCGCCATCGCTTTCGGGGTTCCCAGCGAGATCGTGAAGGCGGTGGTGCAGGCTCCCGGGGCCGGCCGTCCCAGCAGCTCCCAGGCCCGCAGGCCGCCGATCTTGGCTTCGAGGTCGATCAGCGCGCAATCCAGTGCGTTACGCGCCGCGCCCGCCGGCAGGACGCCTTGCAGGGCCCGCCGGTCAAGTCCTTTGCGCAGCGCCTCCTGCATCGAAAGCAGCGCGGCCAGGGTTGCCTCCGGCGTCTCGCCGTAGCGGGCATAGGGCACGCACTCGCCGCGCCCGGTATGTCCGCCCTGGCTGATCTCCGCCACCACCGTGATCGCCTCGGTCTTGGCGCCGCGGCTGATGGTGAAGGCGCCCGCGATCGGCCAGCGTTCGATTCGCGCGGCAAGCTTTGGCGATTTGCTGGAAGTCATTTTAAAATCTGGCAATTTCTGAACCGCAGGGTTGCCCGGCGCAACCAAGTATGGCTGGTTAGGACCCTATCCCACAAGGCAGCGGCGGCGTGTTGGATTTTCTTGGTCGCCGGCAGCGGGAACTGCGCAGGAGTTGACATTGGACGGCGGCCCGACACTGGAGCGGATTGCACGCGGCAACGGCCTTGCGCTGTGTGCCGCGGGCTCGTGGACCGCCCGCTTCGCGCCCGATCTGGAGCAGCTTGTCGGCGACGCCGAAAAACTAAGGGGAAGCCGGCCCAACATCTTCATCGACGTCTCGCAGGTTTCCAAGCTCGACACCTTCGGCGCCTGGCTGATCGAACGGCTGCGTCGCAGCCTCACCCAAGGCGATGCCGAAGCCAAGATCGCCGGGCTCTCCGCGAACTATTCGAGCCTGGTCGATGAGGTCCGCCGGGTAAAAGCAGCACCCGAGCCCGAGGCATCTCCGGTGACGATCACCGGCCTCTTGGATCAGGTCGGCCGCAGCGTGTTCGGCGTCGGCGAGACCTTGACCGGGTTGATAGGAATGCTGGGAGCCGTGCTGGCAGCCGGCGCGCGCGTCATCCTGCATCCTTCCGGGTTTCGCCTCACCTCGACGGTGCATCATCTCGAACAGGTGTGCTGGCGCGCGGTGCCGATCGTGGTGCTCATCACCTTCCTGATCGGCTGCATCATTTCCCAGCAAGGCATCTTCCATTTCCGCAAATTCGGCGCCGACGTCTTCGTCGTCGACATGCTGGGCGTGCTGGTGTTGCGCGAAATCGGCGTGCTGCTGGTGGCGATCATGGTGGCGGGCCGCTCCGGCAGCGCCTACACCGCCGAACTCGGCTCGATGAAGATGCGCGAGGAGATCGATGCCTTGCGCACCATGGGCTTCGATCCGATCGAGGTCCTGATCCTGCCGCGAATGCTGGCGCTGATCATTGCGCTGCCGATCCTGGCTTTTCTCGGCGCGGTCGCAGCACTGTATGGCGGCGGGCTGGTGGCGTGGCTGTATGGCGGCGTCGATCCCGAAGCCTTCCTGCTTCGGCTGCGCGACGCGATCTCGATCGATCACTTCACCGTCGGCATGATCAAGGCGCCGGTGATGGCGGCGGTGATCGGGATCGTCGCCTGCGTCGAGGGGCTCGCGGTCGAAGGCAGCGCCGAGTCGCTCGGCCAGCACACCACGTCGTCGGTGGTGAAGGGAATATTCCTGGTGATCGTGATGGACGGCGTATTCGCGATCTTCTTTGCATCGATCGGAATGTAGCGATGGCCGAAATCTCCGATGCCATCATCCGGGTTCGCGATATCTCGGTGCAGTTCGGCGCCACCAAGGTGCTCGACCGGCTCAATCTCGACGTGAAGCGCGGCGAGATTCTCGGCTTCGTCGGGCCATCCGGCGCCGGCAAATCGGTGCTGACGCGCACCATCATCGGGCTGATCCCCAAGGTCAGCGGCCGCATCGAGGTGTTCGGGATCGATCTCGATGCCGCGGACGCCGCGGCGCGGCGCGGCGTCGAGCGGCGGTGGGGAATCCTATTCCAGCAGGGCGCGCTGTTTTCCTCGCTGAGCGTGCGGCAGAATATCCAGTTTCCGGTGCGCGAATATCTCAACGTTTCGCAGCGCCTGCTCGACGAGATCACCGTCGCCAAGCTCGGCATGGTCGGACTGCAGCCGGAGGTCGCGAACCGTTTTCCGTCGGAACTCTCCGGCGGCATGATCAAGCGTGTGGCGCTGGCGCGGGCGCTGGCGCTCGATCCGGAACTGGTATTCCTCGACGAGCCGACCTCGGGCCTCGATCCGATCGGCGCCGGCGACTTCGACGAGTTGGTGCGGACCCTGCAGCGCACTTTGGGCCTAACCGTTTTCATGGTAACCCATGACCTCGACAGTCTTTATACGGCGTGTGACCGCATCGCCGTGCTGGGAAGCGGCAAGATCATTGCAACGGGAACGATTGAGGATATGAAGGCCTCGCAGCATCCCTGGTTGAGGCAATACTTCCACGGCAAGCGCGCCCGCGCGGTCGTGGGCTAGCCGGAGCTATCAAATGGAAACGCGGGCGAATTTCGTCCTGATCGGAGCGTTCACGCTGGCGGTGATTGCCGCGGCGTTCGGCTTTGTGCTGTGGTTTCAAAGTCTCCACACCACCAAGCTGCGCAGCCCGATGCGCATCATCTTCGAAGGTCCGGCGGCCGGCCTGCGCAACGGCGGCAGCGTCAATTTCAACGGCATCCGGGTCGGCGAGGTGATCTCGGTGAAGCTGGACAACCCGCGGCGGGTTGTCGCACTGGCGATGGTCGAGAACACTGCCCCGATCCGCAAGGACACGCTGGTGGGCCTGGAATTTCAGGGACTGACCGGGGTCGCCGCGATATCGCTGAAGGGCGGCGAGGTGGCCGCACCCGCGGTTCCCCTGGACGAGGACGGCGTTCCGACGCTGACCGCCGATCCCAACGCGTTGCAGGACGTCACCGAATCGATCCGCGCGACCTTGCAGAACATCAACAGGGTGGTCAGCGACAATCAGGAAGCCGTCAAGAACTCGCTGCAAAACCTCGAGACGTTCACGGCGTCGCTGGCGCGCAACGCCGACAAGATCGACAACATCATGCTCCGGGTCAACGACGTGATGGGCAAGGCCGACGGCGTGATGAGCAAGACCGACAATCTGATGCTCGGACTGAATACGCTGGCCGGCGGCAAGGACGGCGGCGAGCTGTTCCAGGCGGTGAAATCGATCCGCGAGCTGGCCGACGATTTCGACAAGCGCTCGGGCGCGCTGATGTCCGACGGCCGCCGTACGCTGGGCGACATCAGCCGTGCGGTGAACAATCTCGACAAGAACCCGACCCGGCTGCTGTTCGGCGCCGGCAGCAGCAGCAGCACGCCCGCTCCGGCGCCAGCGCCGGAAAAGCCTCCGGCGGGCCAGAAGCGGCAGTAGAGGTCCAGGCAAAAAAGCGGAGGCATCGCAGCCTCCGCTTCGGTGTTCAGATCACCTGTCCCCGCAAGCGGGACGAGGTAAAGGAGCCTCTATCCCAGCCGTCCCGCGGCGTGGGCGAGCAGGGTGTAGACGAGGCCGGTTTCCGAGACGAGATGACCGCGCAGTGCTGCGGGCCCGCGTTCGTCGCGCGCGACCTCGTCGAGAATTCGCTCGAACTCCTGGATGTAGCGGTCGACGGTCTGCTTGAAGGCGCGGTCGGAGCGATATTTGCGGCTCACTTCGTCGAAGGCCTTCTGGCCGGCGGGAGTATAAAGCCGCTTGCTGAACGCCTTGCTCTCGCCGCGCTGATAGCGATCCCACATCTCGGCGGCGAGGTTGCGGTCCATCAAGCGGCCGATGTCGAGCGACAGCGACTCCAGCGGATTGCCGCCTGCCGCCTGCTGGCGTCCGCGCGGGACATCGCGATCGTTGCCGGTGTCGGCGCGGCTCAGCAGGTCGGACAACCATCCGTCGCGGCCCTGATCGGAGCTTGCGGGACTGACCGGCGGCGCTTCGGTGCGGCGCGACGACGGCATGCCGAGGTCGGGCGGCGGCAAATTCGAGGCGCTGCGCGGCGCGGACCGCGGAGCCTCGCTGCGGCCGCCGGCGGTGGCCAGCATCGGCTCTTCCTCGCGCTGCGAACCGCCGCGTCCGCTGCTGACGACGTCGAGGCCGCGGCCGTGACGCGCAACGATTCGGTTCAGTTCAGCCAGCGCTTCGATCTGGTCGACGATGACCTTGCGCATTTGCGCGGTGCTTTCCGCCGCCTCCTGCGGCATCTCGAACACGCCGCGGCGCAGCTCGCCGCGGGTGGCTTCGAGTTCGTTGTGCATCTCGGCGGCCATCTGCTTCATGCCCTGCACCATCGCGGCGAACTTGTCCGCGGACTGCTTGAACATGGCGTCGGCTTCCTGGGTGCCCTGCTGGTAAATCTGCAGCATGGCCTCGGAGGTTGCCCGGCGCTCTTCCTCGGCCGCTTCACGCACCGCCTCGAACTGGCGGCCGATCGCAGCCGAGCCTGCGCCTGCGGTTTCCGCGACTACTCGTGCGATGTCGCGGGCGCGCTCTTCAGCCGCCGCCAGCGATTCATCGAGCAGGCCGGTAAAGCGGGTCAGCCGCTGATCGAGATCGGTGGTGCGCAGATCGATCGTCGTCACCAGCGATTCCAGCGCCGCCTTGCGTTCGCCGACCGACGCGGTGGTGTTGCGGTTGCTTTGTTCGACCACGGCCGCGGCGTCGACCAGCGCCTTGCCGTGGATCTCGAACTGCCCGGACAGCGAGCCGAGGTCGGCCAGCGCCTTTGAGGTCTTGGCGTTGAAGACCGACAACTGGTCCTCGAGCGTTTGCGTGGCGACGCCGTTGCGCGACGTCACGTCGTTCATCGCGGAGACGAAGTCGGCCACGCGCGTGACCAGGACACGCTCCAGCGAGTTGAGGTTGTCGTGGGCGCCGGTGAGCACTTCCTGCAACAGGATGTTGCCTTCGCGCAGGCGTTCGAACAGCGCGACGGTGTCGGTGCGCAGGATCTTGCTGGTCTCCTGCATTTCGGTGACCGCCGCGATCGAGACCTGGCGCGACTGGTCGATCGCCGCGCGCGAGGCCTGTTCGAGGTCTTTCAGCGATTTGTTGATCGCCCCCGTCGCCAGATCGCCGGCGCTGGTGATGGTGCGCGCGACATCCGAGCCGTTGGTGACCATCGATTGCGAGAACGCCTGGCCGCGGGTCTCGATCGATTTCAAGGCGTCGGTGGTGACGCGGTCGATGTCGACGGTGAGCTGGTTGGTCTTGGCGCCGAGGGCCTCGACCAGCGTTCCGCGCTTGGAGTCGATGATTTGCGACAGGCGATCGGTCTGCTGCTGCACATAGGTGACGATTTCGTCGGTCTTGCCGGTCATGGTCGAGCTGAAGCTGCCGCTGGCGGCGTAAACCGAGCGTTCGATATCGGACGAGGTGGCCTTGATCTTGGCGCTGACCTCGTTGGATGCGGCAACCAGCGAGTTCTGTGCGCTGAGCGCGCTGGCCTGGATGTTGTCGGTAGTATTCGCGGTGACCGCGCCGAGCGACCGCTCGATGTCGGCGGAGATCGACTTGATCTGACCGGCGGCGTCGGCGGAGGTCGCGGCGAACGAGGCCTGGGCCTCACGCGCGCTGTTCAGAATGGTCGCGGCGGTATCGGCGCCGGCTGCGGTCAAGGTGCGTTCGACGTCGCTTGCAAGCGACTTGACGTGACTGGCGGCATCGGCGGATGCCGTGACCAGTACCTCCTGAACCTCGCTGGCTCCGTCGCGAATCGAGGCCGCACTTGCGGTTCCCGCCGCCAGCAGGGTCCGCTCGACGTCGGCGGAAAGCGACTTGACATGACTGGCTGCGTCCGAAGATGCCGTCAACAACGCGCTCTGAGCTTCGCGCGCGCTGTTGAGGATGGATTCGGCCGTCGCAGAACCTGCGATGGAGAGGCTGCGCTCGATATCGCTGGCGAGCGATTTGACATGGTTGGATGCGTCCGACGAGGCGGCGACCAGCGTGCTTTGCGCCGCGCGTGCGCCGGTAAGCACCGAATCTGCCGTGGCTGCGCCGGCGGCGGAGAGCGTACGCTCGACGTCGGCCGACAGCGATTGAATCTGGTTGACGACATCAGTCGATGTCGCCACCAGCGTGCTCTGGGCCTCGCGGGCGCCGCTGAGAAGCGAAGCCGCGGTCGCCGAGCCCGCCGCGGACAACGTGCGTTCGACGTCGGCCGACAGCGACTTGATCTGGTTCGACGCGTCTGCGGTGGCCGTGATCAGCGTGGTTTGCGCGTCGCGGGCGCTGTTGAGCACGGAAGCCGCAGCGTTGGTGCCGACCGCCGTCAACGCGCTCTCGACGTCGCCCGAGGCCAGCTTGAGTTGCGCGCTCACATCGGTGGAGACCGAGAGCATCGACTGTTGCGCGGCGCGGGCGCCGGTCTGAATGGTCTCGCTGGTGCTGACCACGAGATTCGTCAGCGAGCGTTCGGCGTCCTCGACGTGGGACTTGATGCCAAGCGACAATTCCTCGGCGCGCGCCATCAGGCCGTCGCTGGCCTGGCGTCCGCTGCTCTCGATCCGGCCCGCGACCGCTTCGATCCGGGAACCGAGCAGGTCCTCGAACTGTGAAACGCGCATATCGATATCGCTTGCCACCGCGCCGGCGCGGCTTTCGATGCCCTGATGAATTTCCTGGAACCGGGCCGTGATCGTGTCCGCCAGATGGATGCTGCGGCCGTCGATCGTTTCCGTCACATTGGTGATGCGCCGGTCGATCGCTTCGATCGCCTGCGCGGTGCCGTCGGTCAGCGACGAGGTGAGGTTGGAGAGGCGGGAGTCGATCGAGTGGATCGCCTGCACCGCGCCGTCGGTCAGCGATGTCGCCAGCGTGCCGAGACGGCTGTCGATGGTTTCGGTCACCGACTTGGCCCGGGCATCGAAGGTGGTTTCGAGCGACTTCAGACGGCCGTCCACCGTTTGGTCGAACGACTTGATTTTGGTATCGAGCGACGCATCGAGATGGGCCACCCGGGACCCGAGCGTGGTCTCGAACTGGACCAGGCGCTGGTCGAGGGCCGCGGTGATCTGGCCGCCATTGGAGGTGACGCGGGTGTCGAACGCGTCGACGTAGTTCTTCAGGCTTTCCGAGATATCCTGGGTGCGCTGACCCATGCGGTCGACGATTTCGCCGCCGAAGGTTTTGACGGTGCGGTCGAATTCGGAAATGTGGCGGGTGATCAGCGCGCCCAGCGTGCCGCTGTCGCGGGCGAATTTTTCCACGAGCTCGGCGCCCTGGTCCTTCACCAGCTCGTCGAAGGCGCTCATCTGCAGGCTGAGCGAGTTGTGGGCGTTCTCGGTCTGGCTGACGACCTTGGCGACCAGCGAATTCACGGTGACATCGAGCGCGTCGCTGGCCTTGTCGCCGCTGGTGATGATCCGGGTGGCGAGGCGGTTGCCGGCTTCGTCGATCTTGTTGACGAGGTCGCCGCTGCGCAGTTCGAGTTCCAGCAGCAGGGAATCGCTGGAGTTCTTCAGGGAGTCATGGACCTGCTCGGTGCGGTCGGAAATCCCGTCCACGATGGTGGAAGAGCGCTGCTCGAACTCGCTGGTGATGCGGTCGATCCGCTCGTTCAGCATCTCGTGGACGCGGTCGGCCAGATCGACGAACTCGTCGTGAACGTGGCCGGTTTTGAAATTGAGGCTGGTGGTGAGGCGCTCGCTGGCGTCGAGCACCGCGCGGGTGGTCTCGGCGCTGGCTTCTTCCAGACGATCGAGCAGGTCGCCGCCGCGCTCGCCGAGCGCGAGGATCATGTTGTCGCCGGCGTTGCTCAGCGCGCCCGTGATATGCGCGCCGCGCTCTTCCAGCGCACCGGTAATGCTTTTTGCGACCTCATCGACGCGGGAGGCGATTGCATCCGATATCAGCGCGATGTCATGGCGCAGATCGATCTGCACGCCCGAAATGGCGCTGCGGACCTGCTCGGCCTGTCCGACCAGATTGTCGCGCTGGTGGGCGATGTCCTGCAGCAGGGCGCGGATGCGCACTTCGTTGTCGGAATAGGCGCGCTCGAGCGCCGAGACTTCGTTAGCGACGAGGGTTTCCAGTTCGCCCGCGCGTGCGATCGCGCGCTCAACGCCGTCGCCCATCGCCGCGACCTCGCGGCGGATGGCCTGGCCGACCGTCACCATGGAGTCGCTGGCCGCACCCTCCGGTTCGGAGAAACGGATCGCGACCTGCGCCATCGACTGCGCAATCATCCGCAGTTCCTGACCGCGCCAGGAAAGGCTCGCCAGGAAATAGAACAGCAACACCGGCGCAAAAAACAACGCGGCGAGGCCGGCCAGCACTAGCGTGCCGCCGCTGCCCTGACCGATCGAGGCCTGCAGCGAGGGAAGGAAGCTGACAGTCAGAAGTCCCGCGCCCAGAATCCAGACGCCGGCAAACAGGGTGGCGAGCGTATAGACGTTGCGGGCAGGGCGGCCCTTCTGGATCGCCTGCAAAATCTGGCCGATGGTTTCGCGGTCGTCATTGGCGGCGCGGCGCGGCGCGCGTGGCTCCTCGGTCGGCTCAAACGACGGCCGGTCGGGGCTGGTCCGGAAGTCGAAAGAGTTCTCATAATCCGGCGTGGGCGGCGATTCCGCCGCTGCCGCATCGTTCCGGACCGAAGAGCGGCTGCTGTCGACGGGCACGTCGCTGATATTCAGGGCTTCCTGAATGGCAGAAAGCGCGACTTCGGTAGGGTCTTTGACCTTTTTGGGGTTGTTCGCCATGTTCAGCCTGAGCCCTCTTTTACGCATCCCCGGTGAGCCCTGCGCGACCGCAAGTCTCGGCACCGTCCCACAATGCTTTGCGCGGGTACGAGCGGGACCACTGGCCCCACCCGGCTTGTCCGCTACATCCGCAAACATCCTATTGGCTTGGCGATGCGAATGAAATGGTTGCGATTAATACAATCTTAATCATCGTTAACGGCTGGCCGGTCTAACGCCCTCGAACTATAGCGGATTATCCCCGTGCCCGGGCACATCGGGGAACCTTTTCGCCGGAAAAGGCGGCGAACTTGCGGCTTGTACTCCAAACGTTCCGTTAACCACTTCCATGATTGGCTGGCCAGGTTCCGGGGCTGGGATCGTCCGGCTCCCGGAAGGCTCGGTCTATGCCATGCCGCTTCACCTGCAACGGATCAACTGGATGCCATCGCCGCCGCTCGTTCCCGATGACGGTCCCATCGATATCGAACATCTGAAGCGCATGACGCTCGGCGATGCCGGGCTCGAGCGCGAGGTGCTGGTGATGTTCGCAGGCCAAGCCGTGCGCCTGATCGATACGCTGGCCGATCTGCCCGCGGATGCCGTGGAGCTTGCGCACACGCTGAAGGGATCGGCGCGCGCGATCGGCGCGTTTGGCGTCGCGGACGCTGCCGAAGCGTTCGAGGCTGCGATCCCCGACGGCGACCCGTCGGAGGCTTTGGCCGCGCTCGGACATGCCGTGGCACAGGCCCGCACGGCGATCGACGCGATGCTGCGGCGTTCCTGATTTTCCGCAAGGGGCCGCTGGCGCTGGCCGGATCGACCCGTTATAGGACAGCCCGAACATCCTTAATTCCGGCAGACCGAGCGATCATGGCCAAGATAAACTTTGTCGACCATACCGGCGAAACCCGAACCATCAACGTTGAGAACGGCGCCACCGTGATGGAAGCGGCAATCCGCAACGCGATCCCGGGCATCGAGGCCGAATGCGGCGGCGCCTGCGCCTGTGCTACCTGCCACGTCTATGTCGACGAGGCCTGGCGCGAGAAGGTCGGCTCGCCCTCGCCGATGGAAGAGGACATGCTGGATTTCGGCTTCGACGTCAGGCCGAATTCGCGGCTGTCGTGCCAGATCAAGGTCAGCGACGCGCTCGACGGCCTGGTCGTGACCACGCCGGAGCGGCAGGCGTAATCCTCAAGCCGGCTTGACGCCGCGCCGCCACCAGCGCTGGAAATTCGCGATGATCTCCGGGGTGATCGGCGTCGGTTTTCGCGTGGCTTCGTCGATGAATACCGTCACCGATTGCGCCGAGGCGATGCATATCCGGTCCGAAAACACCGCCTGA
Organism: uncultured Alphaproteobacteria bacterium; assembly: GCA_963784755.1. Lineage (GTDB taxonomy): Bacteria > Pseudomonadota > Alphaproteobacteria > Rhizobiales > Xanthobacteraceae > Bradyrhizobium. Next base: position 326,214 of record CAWASS010000002.1, read on the forward strand.
TCGAAGGTCAGCGAGGTCCGGCCGATCTTCGAGACGCCCAATCCGAGATCGACCGTGCCGGGCCATTTCAGCTCGGCGCGGAAATGGATGTCGAGCCGCACCAGCATCCAGCCCAGGCCCTGAGGCATCAGCCCGTTGCTGCGGTCCTTGACCAGCGTGACGCGGCCGGTTTCGAAATAGGTCGCATAGACAGCGTTGTTGACATGCTGGTTGGGATCGAGGTCGGCAAAACGCACATTGTCGGTGAGCCGGTAGGGGAAATCCTCCAGGCGAGGCACGGCGTTGAGGGTGCTGGGTGCGTTCACGGCGGGCCTTTCAGAATTTCATGCTCTTACAGCCCAGTTGTCCAAGCGGGGCAAGGGGTTTGCCGCGGGTCCGGACCGCGTATTTATGCCTTCCCTCAAACGACTGTCTTGGCTAGACAGGCGCAGCCGGAACGGGCCTCAGGCCCGCAGGCATAGTTCAACAACAAAGAAATTGAGATGAGCGAAGCGATCAAAACCGATGTGCTGATTATTGGCGCGGGCCCGTGCGGACTGTTTGCCGTGTTCGAACTCGGCCTGCTCGACATGAAGGCGCATCTGGTCGACATCCTTGACAAGATCGGCGGCCAGTGCGCCGAGCTCTATCCGGAAAAACCGATCTACGACATTCCCGGGATTCCCTACGTCACCGGCCAAGGCCTCACCGAAGCCCTGATGGAGCAGATCAAACCGTTCAACGCCACCTTCCATCTCAACGAGATGGTGGAGACCATCGAGAAGAACGGCGACCCCGGTTTTCGCGTCACCACCGACGCCGGCCAGATATTCGAATGCAAGGTGGTGGTGATTTCGGCCGGCGGCGGATCGTTCCAGCCGAAGCGGCCGCCGGTGCCGGGCATCGAGGCCTATGAGGGCACCTCGGTGTTCTACGCCGTGCGCAAGATGGAGCAGTTCCGCGACAAGGAGCTGTTGATCGTCGGCGGCGGCGATAGTGCGCTGGACTGGACGCTGAACCTTCATCCGATCGCCAGGCGCGTCACGCTGTTGCACCGTCGCGACGATTTTCGCGCAGCGCCCCACAGCGTCGAGCAGATGCGCGCGCTGGTACGCGACGGCAAGATGGATCTGAAGATCGGCCAGGTCACTTCGCTCGAAGGCGAAGGCGGACAGCTCACCGGCGCGGTGATGAAGGGCAGCGACAACGCGGTGTCGAAAATCGAATGCGATACGCTGCTGCCGTTCTTCGGTCTCACCATGAAGCTCGGCCCGGTCGCGAACTGGGGCATCAAACTGGAAAACAATCTGGTGCCGGTGGAAACCGCCGCGTTCGAAACCAGCGTGCCCGGCATCTTCGCGATCGGCGACATCAACACCTATCCGGGCAAGCTGAAGCTGATCCTCTCCGGCTTCCACGAGGGCGCGCTGATGGCGCAGAAGGCGCATCGCTACGTCTATCCGGACAAGCGGCTGGTGTTTCAATACACCACGTCGTCGTCGAGCCTGCAGAAGAAGCTCGGCGTCAATTGAGGGCGAAACGGCGTTTCGGTCGAAGGAAATTGCGCGGCAGTTGAAGGGGTTAGGGCGGGCTGGCGCGGCGGCCGACATGCAGCAACGGGTCTTGCGGCAAACTTCAGGCGCGTTGCGGCGAGATCGGGGCAATGGGCCTGGTTTTCGCGGGTTTTGGCGCCTCGGACGAAGCGAAAATGCGAAGCAGTTGAAGCGAACTGGCGGCAAAATCGGGGCGCGCGATTTTCCTTCGCGCAACGGCCGGCTTCTCCTTGGCGGGAAACAGGAAAATGGCTGCCCAGAAGGTCGCGGCTGCCGGCCATCTTGCCGAAAAAAAGACGCGCGTCTGCCGATTGCGCGCGCAAAATTGTGATGGGCACAGCAATCCACCCTCATTCCGGCGGGGTTAAGACCATCGGCCGTACATGTACGGTTTGCCTTAACCGCGAAGAAGGAGGATCGGATGGCCCACGTTACCTACAGTCGGTTGCGCAGCAAGCTGGCGGCTTACATGGATGAGGTGTGCGACGACCGCGCGCCGCTGCTGGTCACCCGCCGCAACGCGCGCAGCGTCGTGCTGATGTCGGAGCAGGTGTATGACGGGCTGATGGAAACCGTGCACCTGCTGAACAGCCCGGCCAACGCGGCGCGGCTGCTGCGCTCGATCGCGGATGCGCATGAGAGCAAGTTGACGGAGCGCGACATCGCCGCCGCCGCCAGGGAGCGCTGACATGGCGACCAGGACGGCATGGACCGAAGCTGCCTGGCAGGACGTGCTCTACTTCCGGCAGGCCGACGAGCGGATGCTTGCTGTGATCGTCGAACTGATCCGCGACATCAAGGCCAGAGCATCGAAGGGCCATGGCTCGCCGCAACCGCTGCAGCATGCCCTGCACGGCTGGTCGTCCCGCCGCATCGCGGGCGCGCACCGTCTGGTCTATCGCGTCGTCATAGGCCACGGCAGCGATGCGCGGCTCGAGATCGTGCAGTGCCGGTATCATTATTGAGGCGGGACGCGGGCGCGTTTTGCCGAAATATTTGTGCCCACTCGTTTACGAGGTTGACTCTCCTCGCTAGGTTGCAGCCATGGGGGAAGCCAAAAATACCGCCGGAATCGAAGCGTTCATCAAGCGATGGCAGGGACGCGAGGGCGGCCAGGAACGCGCGAACTACGTTTCCTTCCTAAACGAACTGATTGCGCTGCTGGGATTGGACCGGCCCGATCCGGCCGACGCCACCCACGAAAACAACGACTATGTCTTCGAGCGCGCGGTGAAGAAACATCGCGACGAGGGTGACACTCAGGGCCGTATCGACCTCTACAAGAAAAACAGTTTCGTTCTCGAAGCGAAGCAAAGCCGCTTGAAGGGCGCCAAAAAAGTCCCGAACCAGAACGATCTGTTCACCGCCGAGGTTCCGGAGGCATCACGCGGCCGGCGCGGCGCGGATCGCGCGTGGGACGTGCTGATGCTGAACGCCAAGCGTCAGGCCGAGGAATACGCTCGCGCGCTGCCGACCTCGCATGGTTGGCCGCCCTTTATTCTCGTCTGCGATGTTGGCCATTGCATCGAGGTCTACGCGGACTTTTCCGGGCAGGGCAAGAATTACACGCAGTTCCCCGACCGGCAGACATTTCGCATCTATCTCGAAGATTTGCGCAAGGATGAGATTCGCGAACGATTGCGCAAAATCTGGAGCGATCCGCAGTCGCTTGATCCAGCGCAGACTTCGGCGAAAGTCACCCGCGATATCGCCAAGCGTCTGGCACAAGTCTCCTTGGCGCTGGAGAAGAAGGACTATCCGCCACAGGACGTGGCGATGTTCCTGATGCGATGCCTGTTCACGATGTTCGCGGAAGATGTGGGATTGCTGCCGCAAAAATCATTCAAGGAAGTATTGGAGGATTGCGAGAAGAATCCGGAAGCGTTCACCCACGATGTGGGACAGCTCTGGGAGGCGATGGACCTCGGCACGTGGGCGCACGTGCTGAAGACCAGGGTGAGGAAATTCAACGGCGAATTTTTTCGTAATCGAGCCGCTCTGCCGCTCGGGCGCGCGGAAATCGGCGAATTGCGTCAAGCCGCCGGTTATACCTGGAAGGAGGTCGATCCCTCGATCTTCGGCACGCTGCTGGAACAGGCGCTCGATCCGGATGAGCGCAAGAAACTAGGCGCCCACTACACGCCGCGCGCATATGTCGAGCGGCTCGTAGTGGCGACCATCATCGAGCCGTTGCGCGAGGACTGGCGCAACGTACAGGCGACAGCGGAAATCAAGCGGGCGTCGGCGGACCTCAAGGGCGCGGCTGCCGAAGTGCAGGCGTTTCATGAAAAGCTATGCGAAACGCGGGTGCTGGATCCCGCCTGCGGTACGGGAAATTTTCTCTATGTCTCGCTTGAGTTGATGAAGCGACTGGAAGGCGAGGTGCTGGAAGCATTGCTCGATCTCGGCGGCCAGGAGGCCCTACACGGGCTTGGCTCGCACAGCGTCGATCCGCACCAATTTCTGGGACTTGAAATCAATCCGCGCGCAGCTGCGATCGCCGAACTGGTATTGTGGATCGGCTACCTGCAATGGCATTTCCGCACCAAGGGGGCCGCGCCGGAAGAACCGATCCTGCGCGCGTTCAAGAACATCAAGGTCAAGAACGCGGTGCTGACCTGGGACGGCGATCCGATGCCTAAGATCGTTGATGGCAAGGAGACCTATCCCAACGCGCGGCGACCGGAATGGCCGCCGGCTGAGTTCATCGTCGGCAATCCCCCGTTCATCGGGAAGGGCGCACTGCTGCGCGAGGCGCTGGGAGACGCGCAGGTTGAAGCGCTTTGGTCTGCTCATTTACATCTCAGCGATTCTACCGATTTCGTTATGTACTGGTGGGATCGGGCCGCGGAAATCTTAACTCGTAAAGGTACAACGCTTCGACGTTTTGGTTTCGTAACGACAAATTCCATTACGCAGGTGTTTAACCGGAGGACGATAGAGAAATACTTCAAGTCGAGCAGGCCGCTCTCGCTTGTTATGGCTGTGCCGGATCATCCCTGGACCAAGGCGACATCAGATGCGGCCTCGGTTCGCATCGCGATGACTGTTGCTGAAGCTGGTACAAAGGAAGGCTCCTTAGAAGAAGTAATTACGGAAGATGGATTGGAAACTGACGCTCCAAAAATAGACCTAAAAACAACCTTTGGTTCAATCAACTCTGATTTAACCATTGGTTCAGATATTACGGCGGCCAAGTCGTTGCGTGCAAATGACGATCTCTCTTCAAATGGCATGATGCTCGCGGGGGCTGGCTTTATCGTCACTCCGGCGCAAGCTGTCCATCTCGGACTGGGCAAACGACCGGGCCTTGAGAAGTACATCCGTTACTACCGAAATGGTCGCGATCTTATGAGCCGGCCCCGTGGAGTAATGGTCGTAGACTTGTTTGGCTTGACCTCTGAACAGGTTCGAGAAAATTATCCGGAGGTGTACCAGCATCTATCGCTTACGGTTAAACCAGAACGAGATTCAAACCGCCGGGAAAGCTTCAAAAGTAATTGGTGGAGATTTGGGGAGCCACGTAAGTTATTCAGGAGTTTCTCTGAAAATCTCGGCCGGTACATAGCAACGGTAGAAACGACCAAACACCGGGTATTCCAATTTCTAGATATCGGAATTCTTCCCGACCACATGTTAATTGCTATTGGATCGGACGACGCCGCCGATCTCGGCATCCTCTCGTCGCGCATTCACGTTGTCTGGGCGTTGCGTGCCGGTGGCTGGCTCGGTGTTGGCAATGATCCACGTTATTCTAAATCCCGTTGCTTCGATCCCTTTCCCTTCCCCGACGCTAACGGCATTCAGAAACAGTCGATCCGCGTCATCGCTGAGGAACTCGACGCCCACCGCAAGCGCGTGCTCGTCGAGCATCCGCACCTGACGTTGACCGGGCTTTACAATGTGCTGGAAAAACTCCGCGCGAATGTAAAGCCGGATGACCTTGAAGCGGCCGATCGCAAAATTTTTGACGATGGTTTGGTGCTGATCATGAAGGAATATCACGACAAGCTTGATATCGCCGTGGCCGAGGCCTATGGCTGGCCAGCCAATCTCAGCGACGACGAAATCCTCGCGAAGCTTGTGGCATTAAACAAGGAACGATCGAAGGAAGAGAAGCGCGGGCTAGTGCGATGGCTGCGGCCGGACTACCAGATTCCGCGGTTCGCCAAGGGTCTGGACAAACAGGCAGCCTCAGAAGAGGGGGCACAGGTCGCGGCCACGCTCGACATCGTCGAAAAAGCCCAGTTGCCGTCATTTCCATCGGGTGCGGTGGAGCAAACCGCCGCCGTGTTCGCGGCGCTCGCCGTCGCAAGCAGCCCACTCGATGCCAAAACCATCGCGGCGCAGTTCAAGAAAACGAAGACAGCCGAGAAGAAGATCGCCGACGTTCTGGGATCGCTGGCACGGCTTGGCCATGTAACCTCGACCGATGGCAAGAGCTTTGCGTTACGCCGTGTGGCGTAGGCGTGCCACGGGCGTGTCACGGCGGCCCCGCATATCGCTACGCTCATGCGGGCTACGCTTGCTACAACGACCCGTATGGCGAATACTAAACCATGAGGGTTTAGCGGATGGTAATCGGCGCCGGGTTCGATGCGTTGTTGTTGAAATTGGTTTCGTTGACCGACTGATCGTAGTTCGCGACCACGATCATGAAGTAGTTGCCCGGCATCACGTCCGCCGGCACGACGACGCCGGTGGGTTCGGCGGAGGTGGAGCCCATCGCCGGCACCGCATCGAAAAAACTGCCGAACACGACGAACTTCGATGCCGGGGTGAGCTGCGGCGTCTTCGAAATGTAGATCGCGTAATGGCCGGCGGTGGTTGGCGTCGGGCCGTTATTGTTGACGCGAAAGCTCATCATCACCGTGCCGCCCGGAGCGGTGACGTTGGATTGGCCTCCGCCCATCCCCAAATTCGTGTTGATCCCGAGCAGGGTCGCGGTGAGATCGACGGTGGCCGGGTTGTTGCCGGGCTGGCCGCCGGGCGCGACCGCCAGACGGAACTGGTAGTGCTCGAAGTTTTCGACCCTGGCGTTGCGGGTGAAGCCGAGGCCGCCACCGCCGCCGCCGATGAACTGCGTCACCTCGTCGGCAACCGCAAGCCAATAGGTGCCGGCGGTGAGCGCGCGGCTTTGCCCTTTCGGCCACTCGCCGGAGAAGCCGTTCGGTGTGAGGAGCATGTAGGTTTCGCCGGGGTTGCGGATGACGTCGACCTCGAGCTTCACCGAGGCGGCGCCCTGGAGCGTGAACCGATACCAGTCCAGCCCCGGAGGGTAGGGAAGGGGATTGTTGAAGTCCCGTGCCAGCGGCCCGGTCGCGGTCGAAATCTCCGGCGATCTGTTGCGGCGGGAAGGCGGTGTAGAAGCTGTTGGTGTGGTTGATCGTCGAGTTGAGATTTCCCAGATTGAGCGCGGTATCCCTGGTGCGGCCGGCGTCGTTCGGATAGTCGGCAAGGCGCGGCCTTGCCAGCACGCCGAAGTGGAAGAATGTAGGCCCCCCGGTCACGTGGATGTAATAGGTGCCTGTCGCCAGTCTTGGCAGCGGTCCCGCCAGCGGTCCCAGCGTGCGATGATCGGCGTCCTGAACTTCGATGGTGGCGCCGCCCGCCTGGACCGACCCGAGCAGTTCCTGGCCGGCGCTGGCGTCGAGGTCGAACTTGTAAAACCATTCCCGGAAAAACGAGCTGGTGCCGACCGGTTGCCTGCCGCTGTCGAAGGATCGCAGCAACCCGGTGTTTGAATCGATCTGCCCGAGCGTGGGCATCTGCACCATGGTGGGTGGCGGGGGCTCGGCGGCGGCTGCGGCCGTCGCCAGCAGCGCTAGCCCGATCAGCGCGACGCGTGAACGCATTGGCTCCTCCCCGCCGCACCTTGCGCTTGCGGCCCCCCGACCTGCATGCGCCATCGGGTGCCGCAAGCCCTCGCGCCCTCAATATCAGGGTCCGGGCAAGTTGCAAAACGCCGGCGCGGGACTGTAGCGGGAAGGGACGTCGTCACAGCATCTACGGATGCTGCGTGGTCCCGGCGCAGCATAGCGCACAGCGGCGCGCCGCAGAGACAGCGCCATAACGAAATTTCCAAAACCCGCCGCGGGACAAGTTACAAGCCGAAAGGAACGCGCCGCCTGCGCCGCGGCGTCATATGGGTCTGTTGCCGGTCGAACACCGGATCGCGGGTCGGGCGATGCCACAACTACCTTAGCGGGTAACCTTGAACTTTGTCGCGTTCAGTTCGCGCTGTCAATATCGGGCGTGGCCCATTTCCCAGTCCCGCAAAATCGACGTAGTATGGTTGCGTATGGGATCGCCGGTTGCGGTGATGGATTTGGATGGCTGCATGAAATATGACCCGACGGATCTTGCATACCGGTTGTGGATACGGGCGGCCGCGGCGGCGGTGCTGGGGCTTGCGCTGCTGCTGACCACCGCGTTCGGCGGCGACGCCGCCGCGCAGACCGCCGCCATGCAATCCGGCCCCTCCGCCGCGGGGCTGTGGCAGAAGCTCGAGGACGGCAAGCCGGACGGCTGGTTTCTCATTGTCGATCACGACGGCATTTTCGAGGGCGCGATCGCCAAGATGTTTCTCTCGCCGGGCGAGGATCCGGGCGTGCTCTGCACCAAATGCACCGACGACCGCAAGAACCAGCCCTGGCTCGGGCTGTCCTTCATCCGCGACATGAAGCGCGACGGGTTGAAATACGAGAACGGCAACGTACTCGATCCGCGCGACGGCAAGATCTACAAGGCGAAGATGACGCTGAGCGCGGACGGGCAGACGCTGACCATGCGCGGCTACATGGGCATCTCGCTGTTCGGCAAGGACGAGGTCTGGCAGCGGCTGCCCGACACCGAGATCGCCACGCTCGATCCCGCGGTGATCGCGAAATATCTCCCCGCCCAGGCGGCGGCGATCAAGCCGCCGGTTGCGCCGAAAGCGCCGGCCGCGCCGAAGAAGAACGCCGCGCCGGCGCCTGCGGCGACACCCGCGGGCGCGCGTTAGAACCCGCGTTCGTCATTCCGGGTTAGCTCGCAAACGCTCGCGCCCCGGAATGACGGCGGTTAATATGCACGCACGAAAAAGCCCGGACCGACGGTCCGGGCTTTTCGTTGTCGCGCTAACTTGCGTGTTACCAGTAGTGACGGTGGCGCCAGTAGCGGTGGCGATAGACCGGGCCGCCGTAATAGGCGTAGGGGCCGGGGCCGTAATAGGCCGGGCCGTAATAACGCGGGCCGTAGTAGCCGTAGCCGGGTCCGTAGCCCCACGGATACGTGCTGGCCGCGACGCCGGCGCCGATCGCGCCCGCCGCGAGACCGAACGCCAGGCCCGGTCCGATGCCGCGCGCCTCCGCCGGCGCCGGCGCGGCTACAGCCGCAACGCCCAACGCCGCGACCGTCGCCACAACAAGTGCGGTCTTTTTCATCTTCATCTCCTCCAGTTAGAAAACACCTGCACGATAACGCGCCGCGTTTTCGTTGGTTGCAGCGGAACCGAAGGAACTCGCCTGGTTTGCGATGATGTCATGTTGATGAACGGAGGTTAACCGGCGCGCAACCTGCGTGCCGCGGACGCAGCGCAGCGCGAATCGCATTCCTGGCGTCCCGGGCGCGATGCAGCGCGCAGCGCTGCTTCGCAGAACCGGGATCGTACAAAACACCGGAGTCGTGACGGTCCCGGCTCTGCGGTGCACCGTCAAGCGACGCTGCACCGCGTCCGGGACACGCGGCCTAGTCCGCGCTCTTCAAGCGCCGCATGGTGAATTCGATCCGGTCGCCGGGCAGTTCGCGCCAGCTCTCGACCTTGCTCATGTAGCCGGCGGCCGGATACGAATCGAGAAATTCCCGCGCCCTGGCGCGCGCCGCTATCCGCGGCAACGTAAAGGTCTCGCGCAGAAAACCGTCGTCCGGCGCGCGCCGCCGTGACATCCTCTCCGCGAGATCGCGCGGGCGATCGGGCATGGTCGTGAACTCCGAACAACTGACGACGGAGTGAATATAGGCCCGCGCGGCGCGGAATCCGAGTCGCTCGTGCCCCGGAATGACAGCGCAGCGGGCCGCACCTGGCGGCCTGGTGCGCTGCAGAGCCGGGGCCGTAACGAACGCCGTGGTACGGTCCCGGCTCTGCGGTGCACCGTCAAGCGACGCTGCACCGCGTCCGGTACACGAGACGGGTTACTGCGCCGGCTCCAGCGGGCGGACCGTCACCTCGGGCTCCGCCGCGTCGAGCCGCAGCACCGCGGCTGCGGCGGGGACCGCGGCGTCGGCCATCGCGGCGTGGCCTTCGGCGCTCGGGTGCACGGCGCCGCCATACACCGCCGACAGAATGCCCCAGGTGGCGTCATGGATGTCGGCGGGCTGGCTCGACGACGGCAGCGCCTGCGGATAGGTCATCGCGGCAAAATAGCTGTCATTGGCGTCGCGGATCCAGCGCGCGCGCGGCAGATAGGCGCGATAGTCGCCGGCGCTGCGGCCGCACCGCATCGGCTGCGCCGCCGCCGAGACGATGTCGGGATCGAAGCTGTCGCCGGTGGCCGAAAAACATGCGCGGTCGAATTCCGGATCGGTTTGCGCCCGCGCACAGAATCCGTGATTGGCAAACGCCGCCTGATGCGCGTCGACAAAGGTGAAGCGGTCGCGCGCGGGATCGCGGCACAGCACGCTGCCCTGACACAAGGCGATCGCCTTCAGTTGCGGCAGGAATTCGCGCTGCACATAGTCGGATACGGCGGCGAGCCGCCCCGCCTCCGCATTGAAGGCGGGATGGATGTCGAAACCGGCGCGGCCGCCGGGGCAGGGCGCGCCGTCGGCGAGCGTCGGGTTGGCGTAGGAGGTATAGACCACGCGCGCGAGGTCGCCGACCAAAGGTCTTAGTGCGTCGCGCAGCCTGGCAAACCCTTGCGGCAGGTCCCGCGCCAGCGCGGCGCGGGAATCGTTGACCGATCCGATCACGCCGCTCTGCCGCAGCAGCGTGCGTTCGGTCGCGGTGTCGACGATCACGTCGGCGACCAGTCCCGAGAAGTCGATGTCGTTGGCGCCGACCGAGAGCAGCACGAGGTCGAGCCTGCGCTCGGGCTGGCGTTTTTTCGCAGCGGTGACGGCTTCGCGCAGTTCGGCCAGTTGCGCGTTGACGGTGCCGGCGCAGGTCGCGGCGTTTTTCGCCGGCAGGCACTCGCGCGCGCGCTGCGTGCCGAGCAGCCCGTCGGCGATGGTGGCGCCGGTGCAGGCCAGCGGCAGATAGGTCACCGCGATATGCGGATACTGCACGGCGAGCGCCAGTGCGGTGCGGGTCTGGTAACTGTAGAGCGAGCGGTGGCAGGCGGAATTAAACCACAGCGCGCTCTGGCGCTGCCATACGCTCAGCGAATCCGGCGCCTCGCAGGCGCGGCCGCCCTTGTAGCCGGCGCGGCTCGGCCGGTAATATTGCGCGGCCGCGGTGCCGAGATAGGAGCGGAAGCAAAAGCCCTCGTCCGCCAGCGCAATCGCCCGGTCCGGATTGCCCTCGCCGGACGCGATGGAATCGCCAAGCCCTGCGATGAAGATGTCGCGCACCATGACCTGGGTCGTGACCCGCTGCGGCGCCTCGGGGCCCGAGGTGACGTCGACGCTTGCCTGCGTCGGCTTGCCGTAGCGGGCGCGGAAATTGACCGGCTCGGCGCAGTCGAACGTCTGTTGCCGCGGCGGCCCGTCGCCGTCGTCCAGGGTCCAGGCGCAGGTGGCGCCGACCGGAACCGCGCCGGTCAGCCGCAGCGTCACCGGGTGCTCCGACGGCGTGAGATAGCTTTCCCTGGTGTTGTCGCGCGTGCAGGGCTCGCTGACGCGGCCTGAAAGATCGATACAGAGCCGGCTCACCATGTTGCGCGCCCAGCCGCGGCCGTCGCCCTGCGGCTCGAGTTGCTGCTCGGCGGCGAGCACGCTCCCTGCCCGCATCGCCTCGACATGCAGCAGGAAATCGCGCTCCTCGCGGAACAGCCGGAAGCGGTTGCGCACCTCCCACGAAATCTGCATCGAGCCGTCGGTCACGCTCTGCGGCACCGGCGCCGGCGCGATCTGCACGGGGGCTGCGGGGGCAGGCGGAAGCGCGGTCTGCGCGGCGGCCGGTTGCACGGGCAGGGCGGCGAACATGCCGAACAGCAGGGCGGTTCGGATAGTGCGGTGAATTCGGATCATGCTGCGTTTGACGGTACAGATAGGGCGGAAATAAGAGGCGTGGCGTTGTCCCCGCCAGCGGGTTCGGCTATTTGCCGGCCCGATGACAGGCTGCGGCGGGGGACCCATAACCACCGGCTTTGTGATTTCGTAAAGCGGTCGAACCGGGACACTATCACCTTCGGCATCACTGACGACGGGTGCCCGCCTGCGCGGAGACGACATCGTGATCGATGGCTGCAGCGCCGGACGCCACGCCCGAAAAAGTTCCCGCGACAATTTCGCCGGTTTTCTGGAACTTCCGGCAGCGCCGCCGATTTCCTTTCCATCGTGACATGGAGAGGAGACTTCGATGAAATACGCAATGGTAATTGCCGCGGTGGCCGTGCTGGCGACGCCCGCGCTGGCTGACGAAGTCGGCGTGCGGGTCGGTCCGGTCGGCGCCGGCGTGACGGTTGGCGAAGGCCACGACAGGGACCGCGATCGCGACCGCACCACCGTGATCAAGGAGCGCGAGCCGGCCGATCGTACGACGGTGATCAAGAAGGAGCACGACGATGGCGTGCGTACCAAAACCATCATCAAGGACCACGATTAGGAAAAAGCCCGTCACGCCAGCGAGAAAAGCCCCGGTTTCAACCGGGGCTTTTCGTTCAAGGGCTGCGAGAGCTGCGGCGGCCGCAACGGACGCTTGTAAAGTCGTTGAAAATCAAACACTGTCCGCGCTGCGCCCCCTTTCCCGGGGGCCTTGTCTTTTTTGGGAACCGTTGCGCTGTGAGAGCGTTACTCCCGGTTTGGATGCGTGATGATCAGAGGCAAGCAAGAGCAGGATCTGCTCGAAAGCGAGCGCAGTTTTCGGCTTCTTGTCGAGGGCGTCGCCGACTACGCGCTCTATATGCTCGACCCAACCGGCGTGGTGACGAGCTGGAATATCGGCGGACAGCGCATCAAGGGCTACCGGCCGGAGGAAATCGTCGGCCAGCACTTCTCCCGGTTCTACACCCCGGCCGACCAGGCCAACGGCAAGCCCGCGCGCGCGCTTAAGATCGCCGAGGAGCATGGCCGCTATGAGGAAGAGGGCTGGCGCGTGCGCAAGGACGGCTCGTTCTTCTGGGCCAGCGTCGTCATCGACCCCATCAGGGAGAACGAGAAGATCATCGGTTTTGCCAAGATCACGCGGGACATCACCGAGCGGCGCGAGGCCACGCTCAAGCTCGAGCGCATGCAGAAACAGCTCGCGGAATCCCAGAAGCTCGACGCGCTCGGGCAGTTGACCGGCGGCGTCGCCCATGACTTCAACAACCTGCTGATGGTCATCGGCGGCAGCGCCCAGGTCCTGACGAAATATGCCGATGACGAGAGATCCCGGCGCGCCATTGAAGCGCTGGAGTCGGCGGCAAGGCGGGGAGCGGCGCTGACCAGCCAGCTCCTCACCTTCGCGCGGCGGCAGAACGTCAACCCGCAGACCGTCCACCTGGGAAAACGTATCGACGCCGTGCGCGAGGTGCTCAGGACCGGCGTCGGCAGCGCCGTTCAACTCATCACCGATGTGAAAGACGATGTGTGGCCGATCAAGGTCGATATTTCCGAATTTGAAATCGCGCTGGTCAATCTCACCATCAATGCACGGGACGCCATGCCCGACGGCGGCGCGATCCACATCAGCGCCGAGAATGTCAGCCTGGACGACGGAGCGCACAAGGGCGACTTCGTCGCCATCCGCGTTTCCGATAATGGCACGGGGATCGCTCCCGACGTGCTGCAGAAAGTGTTCGACCCGTTCTTTACGACCAAGCCGGTCGGCAAGGGCACCGGGCTCGGACTTTCCCAGGTCCACGGCTTCGCCTATCAGGCCGGCGGTCTGGTCAGCCTCGCCAGCGAACTCGGCAAGGGAACGACGGTCACGATCTCGCTGCCGCGCGACCCCACCGGAATTGCATCGGACCGGAGTCTTCCGGCCGCGGCTTCCGGGTCCGGCACCATCCTCCTGGTGGAGGATAACCCTGACGTGGCCACCGCCAGCGCCGGGCTGCTCGAGCAACTCGGCTACGAGGTGCGCTGGGTTTCCAACGCCGAAGCCGCATTGAGCGAGATCGAGGGCAGCGGGATCGATCTGGTTTTCAGCGACATCGTCATGCCCGGCAAGATGGACGGCCTGGCGCTGGCGCAGACCATTCGCGGAAAATACCCGGGACTGCCGGTCCTGCTCGCGACCGGATATAGCGACGCGCTGCGCAAGACCTCGCTGGGCTTCCAGATCCTGAAAAAGCCCTACGAGATTCACGAATTGAGCCAGGCGCTGCTGTCCGCGGTGCGGCTGGAATAAAATGACAATCTGTCCGTGCCCCGGACGCAGCGCAGCGCGCCGCTCTTCGCGGCGTGGTGCGATGCAGAGCCGGGGCCATTACACACGCCGGCGCCTGGTACGGTCCGGTTCTGCGAAGCAGCGCTGAAGAAGCGCTGCATCGCGCCCGGGACACGTTGGCGGGGACGGCGGCGTAAAGCACGATGCCCCCGTCCGCGAAATCATCTATATTGACCCGGCTGCTCCAGAGGATTGCGTCATGACCGACCATGCCGGCGTCAGGACACGCCCCGACTTCCCGATTCCCGACCGCATGAAGGCCTGGGTGCTCGGCGATCCCGACCAACTGCTGTTGCGCGAAAAACCGGTGCCGATGCCGGCGCGCGCCGAAGTGCTGGTGCGGATCGACGCGGTGGCGATCTGCGCCACCGATCTCGAGATCATTCACACCGGCTCGCCGGCGAAAATCCAGGGCGGGTTGCCGTTCAACCGGAATTTCACGCCCGGTCATGAATACATGGGCACCGTCGCCGCACTGGGGCCCGGGGTCGACGAGTTCGCGATCGGCGAGCGCGTCAGCGTGGAAATCCACGCCGGCTGCGGCCAGTGCAAGCGCTGCCGGCAGGGCATGTACACCTCCTGCCTCAACTACGGCCAGAACTACGGCAACGTCGACAAGGGCCATCGCGCCAACGGCTTCACCACCGACGGCGGCTTTGCCGAATACGCGGTCAACCACATCAACACGCTGGCGCGGGTGCCGGACTCCATGAGCGACGCCGAGGCGACGCTGGTGGTCACCGCCGGCACCTCGATGTACGGCCTGACCGAACTCGGCGGCCTCGTCGCCGGCGAAAGCGTCGTGGTGATCGGCCCCGGCCCGATCGGGCTGCTCGCGGTCGCCGTCGCCAAGGCGCTGGGCGCAGGTCCGGTGATCCTGACCGGAACGCGCGATTCACGGCTTGCGATCGGCCGCGAGCTCGGCGCCGACCGCGTCGTCAATGTCGCACGCGAGGATGCGGCCGAGATCGTCAAAAAACTCACCGGCGGCATCGGCGCCGATTATGTGGTCGAATGCGCCGGCACCGAGGCCACGGTGAACCAGGCCATTCACATGACCAGCCGCGGCGGAAAAATCTGTCTTGCGGCATTTCCGCACGATCCCGTCACCATCGATATCGCGCATCTCGTCAAGAACAACATCTATCTCTACGGCATCCGCGGCGAAGGCCAGAGCGCCACCCGCCGCGCCATGGCGCTGATGGCGGAAAAGCGTTTCGACGCCGGCAAGATCCACACCCACACTTTTGCGCTGGCCGACCTGCCGACCGCGCTGCGCTACGCGCGCGACCGCGTCGACGACGCGATCAAGGTGGTGGTGACGGCGCGGCAGGCGGAGGCGAGCAGGGCGGCGGCGGAATAGCTCTTTTCTTGCCGAGGCCGTGTCCCGGCGATGCAGCGTGCAACGCTGCTTCGCAGACCGGGACCGCACCAAACGCCGGAGTCCGTTACGGCCCCGGCTCTGCAGCGCACCGCAAGAGCGCTGCACTGCGTCCGGGGCACGGCGTATGGGAGCTATCGGCAACGGCGAGTTTAGCCGGCACTGGACGGATATCTGGGCGTGTGAGTAGTATGACAGTGCTTATTTCACACGCGAGGAGGATATTATGCGAGTTTCGAAATGCCTGCTCATTATGGCTGTGCTTTTTCCGTCCGCGGCTTTAGCCCAGCCGGCGCCCAAACCGGGCACCCCGGTCGCTTTCAAGGCATGCCCGATCTTTACCGGAATCGAAGGCGGCTGCTGGCTCGCGATCCACAACGGGGTCGTCTATGGCCTCGGCGGCGCCGCGACAACTCCCATGAAGGGATTAACCATTGTGGTCCGGGGCGTCGTCGCCAACAAGGCGCACTTCTGCCCCGGACTGGTTCTCGACCCGATCATGATCGAGGTCACGCGCCAGAAATGCACGCCGCCGATGTGGCCGCTGGCCAACAAGAAATAGCGTGTAGGATGCAATAGCGAAGCGTATTACGCCGTATTGTTGAAAAGGCGGATTACGCGGAGTTTATGCCGGTCAAAACAACGGCCTCAGCGCAGGGGGTGAGCGCTGAGGCCGCTTCGGCTCTGGTCGAAAAAGCCGCCGATCTCAAAGCCCAGGTGGATGAGGCCATCCCGCGGTCAGACCTGTCGCCGTTGGCGCCCGACATTGAGCCGCCATCTGCAACGTAAGCACTGACTGTCTCGGCTGGCCCCGCGCTGACACCCTTTACCGGGAGCGCGACCCGGATCAACGCCAACGCTGCCAGGCATCCGTTGGCTTGGCGGCGATGCATTTATTTTGAATTCCAGAGTCCGCCACCGAACAGATGCGGCAATATCCTGCTTCGTACACTTGCCTCATTACCGCGTGCCCCTCGGCATCTATCGGTGACGGAGAGTTCTGTAGTGCTCCGCCTGATCGGGAATCGTGCGCATGCAATATTATCGCGCATACATCATGGGCCGCGACGGTCATATTCTCAAACCCGTCGATCTTTTCTGCGAGAATGACGACGCCGCGAAAGAGCAAGCTCGCCAGCTCGTCGACGGCCACGATGTAGAACTATGGCAGCTTGACCGCAGGATATCGGTGTTTTTGAGCAGCCCGGCAGAGCCCGATTTGGACGCTGGCTCCCATGGAACCCGCGCGACAGACAAAAGTTGAAAAAGCCTGATTAGCCCTTTGGAGGCAGCCATGCCGAACCCCAAATCCACTGCCGAGATTGCCGGGCATCCCATTCATCCGATGCTGATTCCCTTTCCGATCGCCTGTTTCGTTTTGACCCTGGTTTCCGATCTGGCGTTCTGGAGGACGTTGAACGACTTCTGGGCGAATGCATCGCTTTGGCTGCTCGGCGTCGGCCTTATCATGGCCGCGCTCGCGGCGGTGATGGGCCTGATCGACGTGCTGGGAGATGTTCAAATCCGCAATCTGTCGGACGCGTGGCTGCATGCCGGCGGCAACGCCCTGGCAGTGGTGATCGAACTCTACAACTGGTATTCGCGCTATGAGCACGGAACCGCCGCCGTGGTTCCGACCGGCCTGATCCTGTCGCTGGTCGTGGTGCTGATCCTGCTCTTCACCGGCTGGAAGGGCTGGGAGATGGTCTATCGTCATCGCGTCGGCGTGACGGATTAGCCGGCACTCAGGAATGAGCCGGGCATTCGTCAAGGAGCAGGATATCGACGCCGTCGAGGATTTGCCGGACCGGCCGGTCTCGGACCATCCGAACGACGTCACGGCCGAAGGCATGACGCAGATCGAGGCGGCGCTCGGCGCCGCCCGCGATGCGCATGCCGCTGCCCAAGCGGCCGACGACCGCGCGGGCGTGGCGAGTGCGGCGCGCGAGCTGCGCTACTGGTCGGCGCGCCGCGCCACCGCGCGGATCGTGGCGAAGCCCGGTGACAGCAGCCAGGTCCGCTTCGGCAGCACCGTTACCATTGTACGCGACGACGGCCGCGAGCAAACCTTCCGCATCGTCGGCGAGGACGAAGCCGACCCTGCGCGCGGGACGATTTCGCACGCCTCGCCGCTGGCCCGCGCGCTGTTCGGGAAAGCCGTTGGCGATATCGTGCAGGCGGGAAATGGCGAGGCGGAGATCCGGGCTGTCGGTTGAAGGGGGCGACGCTGAGTATGCGTCACCGCTTCGCCCGCCGCGTCATCGGGTGTGGCACGACGGTCCCGGTCATGTGGGCCGCGGCGGCGGCTTCCGCTTCCGCTTCGGCCTTGCGGCGCTGCTGCCAGGGCCGCACCACGTTGAGCCATAGCTCGCGGGTGCCCATGATCGAGATCGCGATCATGAACGGGATCAGGAAATACAGCACGCGATAGAGCAGCAGCGTCGCGACCAGGTGCTCCCGGGTGAACTGCGGCAGCGCCACCAGCATCGCGGCGTCGAACACCCCTAGGCTGCCCGGCGCGTGGCTGGCGAAGCCGAGCAGGGTCGCCAGGATGAACACCACCGCCACCGAAACGAAATCGATGTCGGGGTATACCGGCATCAACAGATAGAACGCCAGCGCGCAAAATCCGAGATCGGCCACGCCGATCAGGATTTGCAGAAGCGTCAGCCGCAGCGACGGAAGCACCACCTTCCAGCCGTGCTGGCCGAGCTCACGGCGTCCCTTGCCGGTGGAAATCCAGACCAGGTAGGCCGCGATGCCGGCGAGGCAGCCGAGCGCGATCAGCCGGTTGATGGAAGGCGGCAGCAGGTCCATCGCGCTCGCCGCCCAGGGATGCCAGGCCATGCCGAGTCCGAGCACGAACAGATTGCCGAGCCAGAACGTCAGCCCGGAGAGGAAACAGATTTTGGCGACGTCGATTGCGTTCAGCCCGTAGTCCGAATAAATCCGGAACCGGATCGCGCCGCCGGTGAACACGGTGGCGCCGATGTTGTGGCCGATGGTGTAGCTGGTGAAACTCGACAGCGCCGCGATCCGGTAGGGCACCTGCTTCTTGCCGATGGTGCGCAGCGCGAAGAAATCGTAGAAGGTCAGCGTACAGAACGCGCCGATCACGCCGAGGGCTGCGAGCGCGATCTGGAGCAGCGGCTTTTCCGCCAGCGCGGTCAGGATCACGCCGGTGTCGACGCCCCGCAGCGTGCGCACCAGCGTGGTGATCGCGAAGGCGATGATGAGCAGGCTCGCGGCGATCCCGAGCCGTTTCCAGCCGATCCATTCCTCAAAGCCACGCCTGAGCGTGGTCAGCAATTGCAGCATTCATCCTCCCGGCGGGGCGGCAACAAAGTCGGAGCGCCCGATGGCTGTCGGCAGCTCTTATGTGAAAATCCTTAAGGCAAAAACACCGCGCTGTGCAGCCCTTGACATTGCGCCTTTCAGCGCGCGCAGCGCACGTCTGTCACATGCCGTTCACATCGGGCGAGACGCGATTCGACCCTGCTGCATATAGGCGGCGAAAGTCCGCGTTCTAGTCTTGTCCCGGACGCGGTGCGGCATTCGTCATGCCGCTCCGCAGAGCACCGCAAGCGCGCTGCGCTGCGTCCGGGGCACGCGAGCATGCCGATGTTCCATCGGAACAACATCCGCGCTGGCCGGTTAGCGAGGCATCCGCAACCGGACAGTTCGGCGCGCGCCAATCGACACGGCGGCGCTGTCCTGTTCCCAAAAAACAAGGAAATTTCGACCATGGGTCTGTTTACCAAAGACATCAAAACTATGAACGACCTGTTCGTGCACCAGCTGCAGGACATCTATTACGCCGAGAAGCAACTGGTGAAGGCGCTCCCCACCATGGCGGAGAAGGCCACCGACAAGGAACTGAAACAGGGTTTCCTCAAGCATCTCGACGAGACCAAGGTGCATGTGCAGCGGCTGGAACAGGTGTTCAAGATGCACGGCGCCGAGATCAAGGCGGTGACGTGCCCGGCGATCGACGGCATCGTCAAGGAAGCCGACGAGACCGCGGGCGAGGTCGAGGACAAAAAGGTGCTCGACGCCGCCCTGATCAACGCCGCCCAGGCCGCCGAGCATTACGAGATCGCGCGCTATGGCAGCCTGATCGCGTGGGCCAAGCAGCTCGGCCGCAACGATTGCGCCAGCGTGCTGCAGAAGACGCTGGAGGAGGAAAAGGCCACCGACCAGAAGCTGACGTCGCTGGCGGAAGGCAAGGTCAACCTGCGCGCGGCGAGCTGACGCCCGCAACGAGCACCGGTATGCTCCCCCTCCCCGCTTGCGGGGAGAGGGTTGGGGTGAGCGGGACTCTCTACAAGCTCGGACTCGCGGATAGTCCTCCTCACCCGGGATCGCCTTGCGATCCGACCTCTTCCCGCAAGCGGGGAAAGCTGAACCAAGCAGGAGCGCCGCGCCGGAACCCGGGCGGCTTTTTTTGGCCAACAGTTCGACCGCGGTCGAAGCATTAGCAGGAAACGCAGGGGTATCTGCCGCGTTGAGTTCGCAGGCAAAGGAGATTCGCGCATGCGAACCAGTTCCCTGAATTTTTCCCCGGGCGCACTCGTGAACCGCAACGGCAAAACCCGTTCCAGCCTCGCGACCTCGCTGACGCTGGCGGCGATGAGCCTCGGCTACGGCGTGGTGCAGCTCAACGTCACCATCGTCAACACCGCCTTGAACAGTATCGGCAGCTCGCTCGGCGGCGGCGTCGCCGAGCTGCAATGGGTGGTCTCGACCTACACCATTGCGTTCGCGGCGTTCATTCTCACCGCGGGCGCGCTCGGCGACCGCATCGGCGCCAGGCGGGTGTTCATGGCCGGCTTCGCCATCTTCACCGCGGCGTCGGTGGCCTGTGCGCTGGCATCCAGCGCCGTCGTCCTGATCGCGGCGCGCGCGGTGCAGGGCCTCGGCGCCGCCATCCTGGTTCCGAATTCGCTGGCGCTGCTCAGCCACGCCTACCCCGATGAAAAACAGCGCGGCCGCGCGGTCGGCATCTGGGCCGCCGGCGCCAGCCTCGCGCTGACCGCCGGTCCTCTGGTCGGCGGCGGGTTGATTGCGCTGGTCGGCTGGCGCTCGATCTTTCTGGTCAACCTGCCGATCGGCCTCGCCGGGCTGTGGCTGACCTGGCGCTACGCGACCGAGACCGCGCGATCCCGCAGCCGCGAAATCGATCTGCCCGGCCAGCTCGCGGCCATCGCCGCACTCGGCTGTCTCGCCGGCGCCATCATCGAGGGCGGCGCGCTTGGCTGGAGCAATCCGTTCGTGCTCGCAGGCTTCGTCACCTCGGCGATTGTGGCGGCGCTGTTCATCTGGCGGGAGAACCGTGCGCCGCAGCCGATGCTGCCGCTGTCGCTGTTCAGGCATCGCATGTTCGCACTGACGTCGCTGGTCGGCCTGCTGGTCAATGTCGGCGTCTACGGGCTGATCTTCGTGTTCAGCCTGTACTTCCAGCAGATCAACGGACTATCGCCATTCGCAACCGGTCTCGCCTTCGTGCCGATGATGGGCGCGGTGCTGCCGGTCAACCTCGTTGCGCCGCGCGTGGCCGAGCGTATCGGCGCGCCCGCGACCATTGCGGCAGGCGCAGCGCTGGCGGCGTTCGGATGCCTTGCGCTGCTCGGCATCCCGCCAGGCAGCAGCTATTGGGCGATCTCGGCGCAACTAATCGCGATCAGCACCGGGCTCGGACTGCTGGTGCCGCCGCTGACCTCGACGCTGTTGGGCAGCGTCGAGAAATCGCGCTCCGGCATTGCCGCCGGCGTGCTCAATGCAACCCGGCAAACCGGCAGCGTGCTCGGCGTTGCGCTGTTCGGCGCGCTGATCGGCCAGTCCGGCGCCTTCATGGCCGGCCTGCATCAATCGCTGGTGATCTCGGCGCTGCTGCTGCTCGCCGCCGCTGTTGCGATCCGGGGCGGCGCCGCACGCCGCAACGGCAGGGCTGCTGCCTGAATTTTAGCCCGCGAAAATCGTCTCGAGCGCGCCGTCATGCGGAACATCTTTCGCGATTCGCGCGTTCGAACTCGGGATAATGGAGGTGACCATGCCCATGCCCTTTTCCCTGACGTCCTATCTGCTCGGAGTGGGAACCGTCGTCGGCGCGTTGACGCTGGGATTCGGTGGCGGGGTGCTGCTCACCAAGACCGCGATCAAGGATTCCCCGAACGCGCCGAGCAAGATCGAGCGCGCCGCGCGCGCGGAACCGATGCCCGCGCCGCAGCAAGTGACGGAAGCGCGATCGATCCCGCTGCCGCGCGCCGACGCGCCGGCGGCCCAGCCCACTGTTTCGCCGGTTCCGCAGGTCCAGGCCGCCACCGAAACAAAACCGGTTGCCGAAGCCGCGGAACCGGCAAAACCCGCCGAGCCGGTGAAGCAGGCCGAAGCGCCAAAGCAGGAACCGAAGCAGGCCGATGCCCCGAGGCAGATGGAGCAGCAGCAATCCGAGCGGCGGATGAGCGGGCGCGAGCAATGGATGGCCGATCACGAGCAGCGCCGGGCCGAACGCCGCATCGAGCGCGAACAGCGCCGCGCCGAGCGCAAGGCGAGGGCGATGGCGTCGAGGCAGCGGCCGCTGCTGGAGGAGCGGCCTGAAAAACCCGAACTCGCCTTCGAACGCGAAGAGCCGCGGCCCAACCTGTTTGGCCTGTTCGACCGACCGGCCGACGTGGCGCCGGCCGAGAGGGAGTAACGGCGTGTCCCGCGATGCGGCGCGCAGCGCCGCTCCGGGGAACGCAACAAGCTGTTCGGTGTCATGCGCGGACTTGATCCGCGCATCCATCTTTTACACAACTTTTTCGAAATGGATGGATGGCCGGGTCATCCAGCGAAGACGCGCTTCGCGTTGTTGCCCGGTCATGACGAGTTTTGCAATGTCGCGACAAGTCGCGGCATCCAGCTACAACGTCCGGTCATAGGCCGGCGCTCCGACGACGGAAGGTTTCACGCCTTCGGCTTCGACCAGCAGGCGTCGCATCCGGTGGGCGGCCTTGAGCGCGCGCTTGATGGTGTCTTCGTGCAATTCGCTTTCGAAGAAGATCAGGACGTTGCAGCGCGGGCACTCCCGGGTATAGCCGCTGCGGATTCGCCGCGCCCGGTCCCGGAAACTGGATTTGCAGCGGGGGCAGCGAATTTGAATTGAATCGTCCATGCCGGCAGTCTGCGGCAGGGAACGTTAACAAAGACCCTCTGCGATGTGTGGAATGAGCGCCGGTCTGCTCCCTTGCCCCGCAAGCCGGGCGAGGTGAAGCAACATCACCCCCGCGCCGCCATCGCCCGCAGATCCGGCGCGGCGCCGCCGCGCTGCATCAGCAACAGGTCCAGCGAAGGCGGTTCGCGGCCGGTCAGGATCGAGAGGATGGCGTGGGCCTGGCCGCGGTGATGGGTCTGGTGGTTGAACAGATGCGCAAGAATGTCGCTTCGCTTCTGTTCGAACTGCTTGCCGGATGTGTTGGCGTATTTTTGCGGCCCGTCGAGCGCGGCGCCGTCGAGCGCGGCGACATAGCCGACAATGCGATCGTCCTCGTCGGCACGCGCCAGCGCCAGCGCGTGGCGGTCCTCGCAGACGATGGCGTTGAGCGCATTGGGATGCTCGCCTGCGCCGGTCAGCCGCTTCAGCCATAACCGGTCGGTCAGCAGCAGATGGTTGAGCGTACCATGCATGCTCTTGAAGAAAGCGCCGACGTCGCGCCGGTAGTCGGCTTCGCTCAAATCGAGCGACGCTTCGTAGAGCCTGGCATTGGCCCAGCGGTTATAGGCGGCGCGCTGCTCGAAATAGGCTTTCATGGACTGCAGTTTAGCGCACCCGCCTCGCGGTTGCGAGCGGGTCGGGGCGCATTTGTTCGGCCCCGGCGCGGCAAGCAGAACGCGTCATTCCGGGGCGGCGCCAAGCGACGCACCCGGAATAACGATAGTGCGTCGATTGCGGAACATCGGCGCCGCGGCTAGACTTCGCCGGCGAGAACGCCCGAGTCCATCGCGATCGCGCGCGCGCCCGCCAACGGAGGTTCGCATGCACGTCCCGATCCAGCGCCGCGATTTTCTTCTCCGTACCGCGGCGCTCGGCGCCGCGCTGCCGTTCGCGGGGCTGGGCCGCGCGGGCGCGGCGGAAACCGATCTGGTCGCACGAAAGATTTTCTTCGACAATCCGGATTACGGCAGCGTCGGCATCAGCCCCGACGGCCGGACGCTGTCCTGGCTCGCGCCGATCGATAATGTGCGCAATCTCTTTGTGGCGCCGCGGGACGATCTCGGCGCCGCGCGCGCCGTGACGCACGCCACCGACCGTAATCTGTCGAATTTCTATCGCTGGGCGCACACCAACCGCCACCTGGTTTTTTTCCAGGAGCGCGACGGCGACGAGAACTGGCGCGCCTCCAGCGTCGATATCGCGAGCGGCGCCATCGTGCCGCTGACGCCGGAGCGCGAAGTCAAGTCGTACTGGCAGGAATCCGACCGCAAATTTCCCGAGGAGATGCTGATCAAGCACAACGCGCGCGACAAGCGCTACTTCGACCTGTACCGGATCAATATCGTCACCGGCAAGAGCGAGCTCGTGTTCGAGAACAACGAATTCGCCTGGTACGCCACCGACAGCAATTTTCAACTGCGGCTCGGCAACCGCTTCGCGGCCGACGGCAGCGCGGAATGGGTGGAGCGGCGCGGCGACGGCAGCTGGTCGCCGTTCATCACGGTGCCGATCGGCGACATCGACTCCACCGAGGTGCAGGACTTCAGCGCCGACGGCCAGACCCTGTATCTGCAGGACTCGCGCGGCCGCGACAAGGCGGCGCTGTTCGCCGTCGACATGGCGACCCGCAAGGCGAGCTTGCTCGCCGCCGACGACGAGGCCGACATCGTCCAGGTCGATTTCGATTTCAACAAGCGCATCCCGCTCGCCGCGCGCGCCAACAAGGACCGGGTGCGCTGGCATGCGGTCGATCCCGGTGCGGCACAGGATTTGGCCGATCTCGCCAAATACGGTTCCGGCGACGTCGAGATCGCCGGCCGCAGCGCCGACAACCGGTTCGCGGCGGTTTTTTACATGCGCGACACCGAGAGCGGCGAATACGCGTTGCTCGACCGGCAGACGCGCAAGGTGCGCAGCCTGTTCAGGCAGAACAAGGCGCTCGCCAATGTGAGCTTGCGCAAGATGCAGCCGGTGATCGTTCCGGCGCGCGACGGGCTTCGCCTCAACGGCTATCTGACGCTGCCGGCCGCGCCAGCGGGGACCTTGCCGATGGTGCTGTTGATCCATGGCGGCCCCTATGCGCGCGACACCTGGGGCTTCAATTCCACCCATCAATGGCTCGCCAACCGCGGCTACGCGGTGCTCAGCGTCAACTACCGCGGCTCCACCGGATTCGGCAAAGCCTTCGTCACCGCCGCCGACAAGGAATGGGGCGGCAAGATGCACGACGACCTGATCGACGCGGTCGACTGGGCGGTGGCGCAGGGCATCGCCGATCCCAAACGCGTCGGCTTCTTCGGCGGCAGCTATGGCGGCTATTCGGCCTTGATGGCGGCGACCAAGACGCCCGAGGTGTTCGCCTGCATTGTCGACGTGTTCGGCATTTCCAACCTCATCACCTTCATGGCGACGATCCCGCCCTATTGGGGTCCGTGGTTCAGCATCTGGAAGAACCGGCTCGGCGACCCCTCCACCGAAGAAGGCCGCGCCTTCCTGATCGAGCGCTCGCCGCTCACCCATATCGACCGCGCCACCAAACCGATCCTGATCGCGCAAGGCGCACGGGATGTGCGGGTGGTGGCGGCGGAATCCGAACAGATGGTGGCGGCGCTGAAGAGCCGCGGCGTGCCCGTCACCTACATCACCTTCCCCGACGAGGGCCACGGTTTCGCGCGGCCGGAAAACCGGATGGCGTTCTACGCCGCCGCCGAATCCTTCCTGGCCAAACATCTGGGCGGCCGCGCGCAACCGGCCGGCGACGATTTCAAGGGCTCCTCGCTTAAAGTGGAGACCGGCGGCGAACTGGTGCCGGGACTGGCGGGGTAGGGGCGCGGTGGAATGGCCGAAGTAGCTCGCGCAAATGGTGGAACGCCCGCATGATGAGCGGTGCTGGACGGGCGTCCGTTCGCGGAAGCGGTGGACGCGGGTTATCACCGGGATGTAAAGTCGCTCTGGCAACAATTCGCGCAGGCCGGCGCCGGGCGAAAATGACTGCCTCGCTTTCATAACAAGGTCAGCCGCGCGTGGGCTCCATGAAACTTCGCCGTCTCGTCTGCGTCCTGGTGTTTTTCGGCGCCCCGGTCCGGCTTGGCCCGGCAGAGGCCGAAGACCGTTTTCCCGGAGCCGAATGGGAGCGCGCGGCGCTCGCGGAATCCGGCTGGTCGGAGGCGGGGCTGGCGCAAGCGCGGGCCTTCTCGGATCAGTTGCGTTCGAGCGCCGTCATGATCGTTCAGCACGGCAAGGTGGTGACCGAGTGGGGCGATACGACGAAACGAATGGAGCTGGCGTCCATCCGCAAGAGCCTGCTCAACGCGCTGGTCGGCATCGCGGTGTCGCAACATCTGATCAATCTCGACAGCACGCTTGGCGAACTCGGCATCGACGACAATCAGCCGGTTCTGACCGAGGTCGAGAAGGGCGCGACGGTACGCCAGCTGCTTCAGACGCGATCCGGTGTCTATCACCGCACGCTCTATGAAACGGCGGGCATGGCCAAGGCAAGACCACAGCGCTACAGCCACGCGCCCGGCACCTTCTGGTATTACAACAACTGGGACTTCAACGCGCTTGGCACGATCTACGAGCGCGCCACCGGCACCGGTATCTTCGATGCGCTCAACCACAGGATTGCCAAGCCGATCGGCATGCAGGACTACCGGCCGCAGGACGGCGGCTACGTTCGCGGCGATGCCTCAATTCATCCGGCCTATCCGATCCGCATGAGCGCGCGGGATCTCGCGCGGTTCGCGCTTCTGTATCTATGCAAAGGCAATTGGGCTGGACAGCAGGTAGTGCCGCAGGACTGGGTGCAGGAGAGCACGCAGGCCTATTCGAGATCGCCGTTCGGCCAGGGCTATGGCTATCTCTGGTGGACCGATTTTCTCGACGGCGCCATCGCGCCTACGGTCACGCTGCCCGGGGGCAGCTTCATGGCGCTCGGCGCCGGCGGCCAATACGCGGCGGTCGTTCCCGCGCTCGACCTCGTCGTGGTGCATCTTGTCGACCGCGACACTCCCATTCCCGAGCCCTCGGCGCGCAGCATGGCCCGGCTGTTCTGGCTGATCCTGAAAGCGGAAGGCTACGACCCCGGCCCCGATGCCTCGCTCGCCGCCGCGGCGGGGGAACGGCCGAAGGGCGAGGACCTCGCTGCAATATTCAAGGGAAAGACCATCAGCTTTGGTGCGAAACTCCGGGAGGGGCCGTGGACCATCCGGTTCGAGCCGGACGGCCGGATCTGGGCGCTGCAATGGCACCCGGCGCTCGGACCCGCGATCGGGGCCTGGACCGTCACCGAGGACCGGCTCTGCGTAACCGGCGTCCGGCGCCGCTGCTTCGTTCCGGTGCTGAACGGCAACCGGATCGAGCTGTTCGACCGTTACGGCGTGATGCAGATCGACGCCGTGGGAGTGCCGCGGTGACCGGCATGACAGGGGCGCGCATGCAAAACCGACGATCTGCCGTTGCAGCGGCCGCGCTGGGCATGCTCGTGCTGGTTTCGATCGGCGGCAATGCCGCATTCGCGGAAGCCGCCGAGATTTGGCCGACCGCGCAATGGCAGACCTCCACGCCGGAACAGCAGGGCATGGATTCTGCGGCGCTCGCCGATCTCATTGACTTCGGAACGACCCACAGCGTCGACAGCCTGTTGCTGGTGCGGCACGGCAGGATCGTGCTGGATGCCTACTACGCCCCCTATGCCGCCGACATTCCGCACCGGATCAACTCCGCCACCAAGGCGGTGGTCGGCACCCTCGTGGCGATCGCCCGCAGGGATGGCCTGCTGGACAGCTTCGACCATCCGGTGCTGGATTTTTTTGGCGACCGCATCTTCGCAAACCCCGATGACGGAAAGAAAGCCATCACGATTCAGCACCTGCTGGACATGACCTCCGGCATCGACTGGAAGGAACCGCTGTCTGGGCGCCCGGATTCGATGATCGAAATGGCCCGCCAGGCGGACTGGGTCAAATTCGTTCTGGATCGTCCGATGGCGCACGCACCGGGGGAGGTCTTCAACTACGACAGCGGCAGCACCCAGCTATTGTCCGCCATCATCACCAGGCTCACCGGAATGAGCGCATGGGACTATGCGAAGACCAGGCTGTTCGGCCCGCTCGGGATCGACGTTTCGAACTGGCGGCGCGATCCGCAGGGCATCTCGACCGGAGGATTCGGTCTGGATCTGCTGCCCCGCGACATGGCGAAGATCGGCTATCTGTATCTGCGGGGCGGCCGCTGGGAGGACAAACCGCTGCTTCCGCCGGCCTGGATCGACAAGGTAAACCACGCCACCGTGAACATGAATGCGCCGTTTGCGCCCGATCTGCGCTACTCGAACCTGTTCTGGGCGTTTCCCGACAGGCAGGTCTATATGGCGGTCGGATACCACTGCCAGATCATCATGGTGTTGCCCCGGCTCGATATCGTCGCGGTGACGACCGCGCGGGATTTTTGTCCGTTCGGCAGGCTGGCGGATGCGATTTCCGGCGCGGTCAAATCGGAAAGCGCGTTGCCGGCGAACCCGACGGGGGCAAATCTGCTCGCGAGCAAGCTTGCCGGGATAGCAACCGAGAAGGCGACCGCGGTTGGCGCAACGCCCGAGCTCGCGTCCGCGGTTTCGGGAAAGACCTACAGATTTCCGGCGAATGCGCTGGGCGTGAAATCGATATCGCTGACCCTGGCCGGTCCGGACCCGCACTACGACCTCGAAATCTACGTGCGGGATCAGACCCGGCTGTCACCCAGGTTCAGCGGCCCGATCGGACTTGACGGCCTGTATCGCAAGGGCGAGGCGACGACCTCCGGAACATTTGCGACCAAGGGAAAGTGGTTGAACGGCTCGACGTTCGAGATGGAGCGCCAGACGGTCGGGATGGACGAACTACAGAAGTTTCTTCTGTCGTTCGACGGCGACAGGCTGCATCTGCGCGGCAACGACAGGGACGGCCGCGAAATTTCCATCGACGGCGAGGCCGGCGGCTAGGGGGTGACGATCATGAACGAAGCGGCCCCGATGTTCAGGTCACCTCTCCCCGCGTGCGGCGCGAGGGAGAAGCGATCCGCTCCGCTCTAACCTGAACCCATCGAGGATCCGGGACGTGGGCTCAACGCGTCTCGCCGTCGCCGGCAAGATGTTCGCGAAAGAACCCGACAATGCTCGCGTCGAAGTCGCGGTGAAAGGCCGTCCTGTCGAAGCCGGGCGGATCGGTACAAAGGCGCGGCAAGTTCTCCGCAAACTGCGGCGTGCAAGGCGGCAGGAATGCAAAGTGTCCGGCCGGAACGGTGTGGATGTCCGGCTTGCCAGGCAGGCTGCGCGCGGTGAGCGCGGAGTTTTTCGGATCCACGCCTCCGCCTCCCAGTTCAGATCGCCAGATCAGCAGCGGGATTCGGATTGCTGCCAGGCCCTCCTGCGTAAACAAGTCATTGCGTGCGGTGTCCGCAAGCGCGGCGGCGCGGATTCGCGGCTCGTGCGGCAAGTCGGATGGAATGCCGCCGCTGCGAAACAGCTCGCAATCCAGCGATCTTCTCGACTCCGGACAGTAGGATGCAATCTTGCGGAAATCCGGATTGGCGCCCGCCAGCACCAGGCCGGTATAGGCGCCGGCGGAGAAGCCGAAGAAGCCGATTTTGGCGCGATCGATCGCCGCCCGGTCCTTCCAGCCATCCAGCATGAAATCGAGCAAGCGGATCGCATCCGCCGGACGCGACGCCAGGAGGGAGAGGCTCTCGCTCTGCGACCGGTCGTTGCCGTTGTCGCCGGAGTGGTTGATGGCGGCGACGACAAAGCCGGCGTCGGCCAGGGCTACCGCAACGTCATCGTGCCCCGCGAACCAGCCGCCACGGCCATGCGAGACAATGACCAGCGGCAGCTTCGTTCCCGCGAGCGGACAATCCTTCACGCCCTGAAGCGAATCGATGAACTGCACGGTAAGACTGCCGAGCGGCACACGCTGCGGCGCCGCCGCGCAGGGATACCAGATCGCGCCTGCCAGACCTGGATCGAAATCGAGAAGCTGGATGCCGGCAGCCTGCGCGGGCGCGCCGAGACAACAGAGCATGACAGCGCAAGCCCAAACCTTCCCAGACATCAAGGCAGCCCCCGATCCGGCAGATGCAATGGATCGACGAACGACAACAGAATTGTGTCGAAATTCCCCGCGCACATCGGCGCAAGGCGGCGTCCCCATGCGCCGGCGGCGCCGGCGCCGGGCGTGATTTTTCGGCAACAACGCCCGGAATGATTGCGCATGACGCGGATGTAACTTTCGGGCGGCGTTGCTGCGTGAGGATACCGAACGACGCGTTTTGATCGTGTTTGGGGACCGGAAATGAATCGTTTCGCCATCGCCGCGGCCGGACTGCTTTCGGTTGCCGGGTTCGCCGGCGCCGCATCCGGCGCCGACCTTGCCGCGCGGACCTATAGTAAAGCGCCGGCACTGGCTGCGCCGGTCTACGACTGGAGCGGCTTTTATGTCGGTCTCAATGGCGGCGGATCGATCCACCAATGCCTGACCATCACCAGCGTTGCGGGTGCCGCGGTTTTCCCGAACCCGGAGGGCTGTCACGACGCCACCGGCGGCCTCGCCGGCGGCCAGATCGGTTATCGCTGGCAGGCCGCCAACTGGGTGTTCGGCCTCGAAGCGCAGGGCGATTGGGCCAACCTCAGGGGATCGAATCCGAGCCTGACGGCGATCGTTCCCTACACCAACCAGACCACGGTCGACGGCATCGGTCTCTTCACCGCGCAGGCCGGCTATGCCTGGAACAACGTTCTCCTCTATGTGAAGAGCGGCGCTGCAGTCACCGACAACAAATATTCCAGCTTCTTCACCGCAACCGGCATCCAGTTCAATCAGGCCGGCGACACCCGCTGGGGCGGCGCGGCCGGCGCCGGCATAGAATTCGGCTTTGCGCCGAACTGGTCGGTCGCCGCCGAATACGACCACCTGTTCATGAGCAACCCCAACGTCACCTTCCCGGCATCGGCGATCGCCGTCACCCGCAGCGACAATATCCGCCAGGACGTGGACATCGCAACGGTCCGGGTCAACTATCGCTTCGGCGGCCCGGTGGTCGCGAAGTACTGATCGTTCCGGTATGATGACTTAAGAGACCGACGGCACCGCTGTCAGGTCACCTCTTCCCGCTTGCGCGGGGGAGGCCGGATCGCGCAGCGATCCGGGTCAGGAGCTCCCTCCGAAGACAACCGGTGATTGTTGCTCGGGATTGACGAGCAGCCGGGGGCTTTCCGCATTGGAGCGCGATTATCCCGCAAAATCGCAACCACGGATCTTCGGAATAATACTATATTTTTCAGATGCTTGTCTTACGCGCAGCTCGGGGTCTTGCATTGACAGGTATCTTGTATTAGTATGTACCTTGTTATATGTTTTCACTGCACCATCGCCTCGCGTGGATTCGATGACCGAGCCGATCCAAATTCAGCTCAAGAAAGGCGCGCTCGAACTGTGTGTGCTGGCATTGCTGGCGCGTCGGGAAAGCTACGCCTATGAGATCGCCAGCACGCTGGCTGCCGGCGTGGAGATGGGCGAAGGCACGATCTATCCGCTGATGCGGCGGATGCAGAACGACGGGCTGGTCGATACCCGTCTCGTCGAATTCGAACAGCGGCCCGCCGCGAAAATACTATCGGCTCACATCGAACGGTCGTGCCGCCTTCGTCGCGCAGAAGCGCGAGTGGCGGGCGTTCGCGGATGCCGTCAACCAACTGCTCGGAGAAGCTGAATGAACCGCGCCGCCTTCCTGACTATTCTCCGCGATGGGCTTGCCGGGCTTCCGCCGCGGGAGATCGACGATATCGTCGCCGACTACGCCGCCTATTTCGATGAAGCGCATGCTTCGGGGCGAGGCGAGGAGGACGTGGCGGCCGCGCTCGGCGATCCGCGGCGGCTGGCGCGGGAATTGCGCGTCGAAACCCGGCTGCGCCGCTGGGAAAATCACCGCAGCCTCGGTAATTCCGCAACCGCATTGCTGGCGCTTGGCGGACTGGCCGCGGTCGATATTCTGTTGCTGCTGCCGCTGCTGTTCGCGGTGATGCTTGCCGTGCTCGTCATTGGCCTCGTGATCTTCGTGCTCGGGATCGTCGGCATCGGAGCGTTGCTGAGCCTGTTCAAAATCGGACACTTTGCCTCGATCGCCGCAATGGTGCTGCGCGCCGGGACGGGCATCGGGCTTATCGCCGCCAGCGTGGGGTTGGGCGGGCTGCTCGTGCTCGGCTTCAACGCTGCGGTGAAGATGCTTGGCCGCTACGCCCGGCTGCATTACCGCCTGCTCAAGCCGGAACGAGATCCCGCCGCGGCGCCAGCCGATCGGCGTTCGATCGAAGATGCCTCATCGACCAACATCTAGCGGTGCACAGGAGGACGGGAATAATGACCAAGCTTTTGATCGGCATCGTTGCCCTGATCGCCGTGGCGGCGATCGTTCCCGTTGCCGTCATCGCGCTGAATGCACCGGCTTCGCCGCCGGCGATGGCCTCGATGGCGACCCCGCAGGCCGGGATCGCCGACGTGCCGGCGCCCCGCCAGTTCCGGGCGCGCGACGGCGCCAGCCTGCAATATTACGCCTATCCCGCGGCATCGGACAAAGTCGCCGTGCTGGTTCACGGCTCGGCCGGTTCCAGCAGCGGCATGCAAGGGCTGGCGCGGTCGTTGCGCGCCGCCGGCGTCACCGCCTATGCGCTGGATATTCGCGGCCATGGCGGCTCGGGCCGGCGCGGCGACATCGATTATATCGGGCAGATCGACGACGATGTCGCGGACTTCGTGGCCCAGCTTGGGCCGGCCAAAAGCGGCGAGACCCGCACGTTGGTCGGGTTCTCCGCCGGCGCCGGCTTCACCGTCCGCTTCGCCGGCGGACTCTATGGCCTGCTGTTCGACCGCTACGTGTTTCTCGCCCCGATCCTGCCGGGGGCGCCGACGCTGCGCCCGAACGCCGGCGGCTGGACCAATATTTCGCTGCCGCGCATCAACACGATTTCGTCGCTCGATCGCGCCGGCATTCGCTGGTTCGACGGATTTCCCGTCATCAGCTACGCGATATCGCCGGAGCAGGCGCAATCGATGACCGGCAGCTATTCCTACCGGCTGGCGGCGAATTTCGGCGCCGGGCTTGGACATGAGGCCTATCTGAAAAATATCCGCCGCCCCGCGGCGATCCTCGCCGGCGACGCCGACGAGCAGGTGGTCGCGGATCAATATGCGCCGCTGCTGCAGCGTCTCGGCGTGAATATCCCGGTCACGATCGTGCCCGGCATGAAACACGTCGACATGATCGCCGCGCCCAAAGCGCTGGACGCGGTGGTGCGCGCGATCGCCGCGCCGCACTAGCGCTCACGCCTTGCGCAAGGCAAAATACGCGCCGCAGAACGACATCGCCGCACCGAGGCATAGCGCGGCGAGCCCGGCCAGCACGCCGGATACGGTCGGGATCGGGCTTGGCGCGGACGCCGCTTGTCCCGCGCCCGCCAGCACCAGCACGCCGATCGCGATCAAAAACTGCCGCATCCGCTGCGGGATCTGCCCGGATACCGCGCTCTGCATCAGCGATGCCGTGAAATAACCGCCGGAGAAACCGACCGTCGCGATCAGCCACCACGCTACTGCGGCGCCCGCGGGCATGAATTCGTGAGTGTCGGAGCGCCACAGCCCGCCGAGATCGAGACCGTAGCGCGCGCCCAGCATGTGCACCGCGAGCGCCAGCAGCACGCCCGATATCAGTGCCGCGGCGAGGATGAGGCGGCGTGGAAAAGGGGTCGTCTCGGCCATGGGCCGTTGTAAGATGAAGGTGGTCCGCCGCGCAAGCCGGCGCGGCAATTTCTTGCGAAGGGTTTCACGCCATGATCCCGGGTCTGCTCGCGCTGGCATCGGCCGCGATCTTTACCGGCGCCGCGGTCTATGTGAACGTCGCCGAACAGCCGGCACGGCTGTTGCTCGACGACCGCGCGCTGCTCAGCGAATGGAAACCGTCCTACAAGCGCGGTGCGCTGATGCAGGCGTCGATCGCGCTGATCGGTTGCGCGCTCGGATTGGCCGCATGGTGGCAGACCTCGCATGGCGGATTCCTGGCGGGCGCGATTGCGATGATCGCGCCGTGGCCATGGACCTTGATCGCAATCAAGCCCACCAACGATGCGCTGCTCGCGGCCGCGCCCGATGGCGCCGGACCGCAAACCCGCGGGCTGATCGTCAAATGGGGCAGGCTGCACGCGGTGCGCACCGCGCTCGGCGCGCTCGCGACGCTGGCTTATCTCTGGGCCTGCATGCCCGGCTGAAAGGTGAACCCGCCGTGGATACTTACGTCTACAAAGCGTCGCTGGTCGGCTCGGCGCATCGCTTCGAGCTGACCGACCGCGGCCTCGGCTGGCACGTCGCTGGTAAATCCGGGGTGTGGCCTTATCGGGATATCGCCGCGGTGCGGCTGTCGTACCGGCCGGTGTCGATGCAGGCGCGGCGGTTTCGATGCGACATCGACAATGTCAGCGGCGCGCGCATCGCGCTGCTCTCCACCACCTGGACCACCGTCACCTTGATGGCGCCGCAGGACAATGACTACCGCACCTTCATCGCCGCGCTGCATCGGCGATTGGCGGAGGCCGGAAGCAGGGCGCAGCTTGTCGGCGGATTGAAACCCGCCGCCTATCTCGCTGGCGTCGCCTTTCTGGCGCTGGTGGTGATCGCGGTCGCCGGTTTGCTGGTGCGCGCGCTCCTGACCGGCGAATGGGCCGGCGCGCTGTTCCTGGTCGGCTTTGCCGCATTGTTCGGCTGGCAGATCGGCGGCTTCATCCGCCGCAACCGGCCGCGGCGATATACGTTCGACGATTTGCCGGAGGCGTTGTTGCCGTGATCTTGAGCAACCGGCGACATAGGTAACACTTCTGACCGACGACATAGGTAACACAATTCTCGTTTCGTTCAGGTCTGTTGTTGTTGGTCCTGTGGGCTTGTGGGCAACGCGCTTGCGTTGTCCACATGTCCACAGGACTTCTGTTTTTTTGGTTTGGGTTTGCGAAGCCGGCTGTCGTTGTGAGCGATAGTGCCGAGCAAGACCGGCCCGTAGCTGACGGTCCAGCCGGTAGCGTCTTCCTCAAGCGCGACGGGTTCGCCGGCCAGCGCCTGGTTGAGGTAGATCGTCTCGTTGCGCCAGCGGATCTCGCCGTTGTGGCGAACCTGCCGCACTTCCAGTCCGGCGTTATATTCAGGCTTGCGCAGGATGCCGTCGAAGCGGCGCGGCGAGGGTGTGTAGAGATCAGCCGGCGTAGCGTGGCCGAGCGATTGATGCGGACGCTCCTCGTTGTAGACGTGCTGGAAGTCCTGCAGCCGCCTGAGTTGCTCGCGCAAGGTGCGCGATGGCGGCGTGGCGGCATCCTGCAACAGCGTCAGGTGCATGCGCTCATGCCGGCCGTTCTGCTGCGGCTTGCCGGGCTTGATGCGCTGTGGAACCACCCCGGCCTTGATCAGCCGGACCGACAGCCTCGACAATCCGCCGGCGCCGCACGAGGCAAACGGCGATCCGTTGTCGGAGCGCATGTAATGCGGAAGCCCGAACTCGCGGAATGCCGCATCCAGCACCGGCCACACATGATCGGTGTCGGTGCGCGTCAGCGCCTGACAGCGCAGCAGATAGCGGCTATGCGCATCCGTGACCGTCAGCGGCTCGCAACGCTTGCCGTCCCCGGTCACAAACCAGCCCTTGAAGTCGATGCACCACACCTCGTTGGCGGCCGTGCAATCGGCAAAGGGCGCGCTCGACGGCGGACTGCGCCGGCGCAGCTTGCGCTTCACCGTCAGCCCTGCGCAATCGAACAGCGCGCCGATCGTGCTCGCCGCTGGCCACTCGCTGGCGGGCGCCTTGCGCTCAAGCCAGGCTCGCACCTTCAGCGGCCCCCAGCTCGGGTGTTCGCGTCGCACCGCAAGGCAGTGTTCGGCGACATCATCCGCAACCGCATGCCGATGATGCAGCGGCGCCCGCGAACGATCGAGCAGGCCGTCAACGCCCGCCTCCTGATAACGCGCAAGCCACTTGTACCCCACCCTCCGGCTCACGCCGAAGCTCCGGCACAGCGCGGCAAACGACTCCTCATGCTTCTTCGCCGCAATCACAAATCGCATCCGTTCATCCACGGCACAGGTCTCCGTCCATCCCATCGGCAAGGTCCTCCTCGCCGATCAGTTGACCTGTTACCTATGTTCCCGGTCTATTGTGTTACCTATGTAGCCGGTCAGGACCGACCATCTTCTCCTCTCCCCGTGAGGGAGAAGAAGGAACGGAAGCTGCATCGCACCCGAGGCGCGAGGTGAGGCCTCGTCGCGCCGGCTTGATCAGTATCGTGCTGCCGGCGACCGATCAGCCCGGCAATCCCGCCGCGCTGGGCGCGTTCCCGATCAACTGCTGTTATCAGTTGCGGCTTGACGCCTGGGAGCGCACCATTGTCAACTGCAGTGACGTGTTCCAGAATACCAGCAAGACCAGTTTCAGGTCGTTCCGTGAGGTTGTCGGTTTGAAATCGCTGCCGCGCCTCGGTGAGGCGCGGCGCAACGGCGCCAGGGGGCGGGGCAGTTAGCCGCATGAGTTTCTACTGGTTGGTGTTGGGAGCGCTGTGCGTCTGGCGGCTGACGCATCTGCTCGTCGCCGAGGACGGACCGTGGCGCTGCGTTGCGCGGCTGCGCGAGGCCGCCGCGGGCGGATTCTGGGCCGGCGTGCTCGACTGTTTCTATTGCCTCAGCCTGTGGGTCGCGGTGCCGTTCGCGCTTCTCATCGGCGATACATTGCTGGAGCGGCTGCTATTGTGGCCGGCACTGTCCGGCGCCGCCATCCTGCTGGAACGCGCGACGGCGGAGCCGAGTGCGCCCGCCGCCTATGTCGAAGACAAGGAGAATAGCGATGGGATGCTGCGGTAACGGAAATCAGCGGCGCGGGGACTCGATGCAGGCAAGCCCTCCGGCGCCGGCGCCGGCGCCGGCGCCCGTGCAGCAGCCGATGCGCTACGGCCACGTCTTCTTCGAATATGTCGGGCCGACCGCGATGACCGCGATCGGCCGCGCTTCGGGCAAGCACTACCGCTTCGACCGGCCGGGCGCGCAGGTAGCGGTCGAGCCTATGGATGAGGCGTCCATGCGCGGCGTGCCGAATCTGCGGCGGATCTACGGCCCCTGAGGAAGTAAGGCCTTCACAACGGTCGTCCCCGCGAAGGCGGGGACCCATAACCCCCGGCAGTTGTTATTTTGGCGAACTGCTTGCGCAAGTGTCAGACACCTTCCGCCTCGCTGAGGACGGAGTGTATGGGTCCCCGCCTTCGCGGGGACGACAATTGTCAATGCCGCACCACCAGCACCGAGCATTTGGCGTAGCGCACGACATGGCCGGCGTTGGAGCCGAGGAAATAGGTGCGCATCGCCGGGCGGTGCGAGGTCATGACGATCAGGTCGGCCTTGATCGCGGCTGCCTCCTCGAGGATCTCGTGATAGATGCCGCCCTGGCGCACCACGCTGGAAATCCGCGCAGCTTCGATGCCGGATTCGCGCGCGACGATCGTTAGCGCCTCCTCGGAGGAGGCGCGCTGCTGCACGTCGAAATCCGCCGGTACATATTCCGCCAGCATCACCGGCGTCATCGGCAGCACGTTGAGCAGCCGCACCGAGCCCGAATAGGTCTGCGACAGCGTCGCGGCGGTGGCAATCGCGGGTTTTGCCAGATCGGTGTCGGCAAGATCGATCGGGACGAGAATGGATTTGAACATCGCGCGCCTCCGTGGGGTGGGACGAATGTAGCATAGTTTGAATCGTCATGCGCGGGTCAAGCCCGGCAATGACGATGCTTCCGTGTCCCGGGCGCGGTGCAGCGCTTCTTCAGCGGTGCA
Organism: uncultured Alphaproteobacteria bacterium; assembly: GCA_963784755.1. Lineage (GTDB taxonomy): Bacteria > Pseudomonadota > Alphaproteobacteria > Rhizobiales > Xanthobacteraceae > Bradyrhizobium. Next base: position 363,708 of record CAWASS010000002.1, read on the forward strand.
TCGCAGAACCGAAACCCCGCTTTCCTGCCGCGAGCAAGCTGGGGCCCCGGCTCTGCAGCGCACCACGCCGCGAAGAAGCGGCGCTGCGCTGCGTCCGGGGCACGCGTTGGTTCATCCCCCCGACGCGGCCTTCAGCAGCTTTGGACTGACGAACAGCTCGATGCGGCCGCTGCGGAACGAGATGTCGCCCCAGTGCTCGACCGCAAAATCGATTACGACAAGGCCCGAGGTCGGCAGATTGTCGGCCAGTGCCGCGCGCGCCGCGGCGTTGCCGCCGCCGGTGAGCGCGAACGCCAGTTCGTGCAGGCCGGGATTGTGCCCGACCAGCAGCAGCCGCTGCGGATCGTCGCTGGCCGCGGCGTGAATGAGCTGCAGCAGCATCGACGCGTCGGCGCCATAAAGTTCGGCCGGATATTCCACCTTCGGTTGCGGCACCGTGCTGCGCATGGCATCCCAGGCAATCTCCCAGGTCTGGTCCGACCGCACCGCGGGCGAAACCAGCACCGCATCGGGAAACGGCGGATGCCGGGCGATCCAGCCGCCGATCTCGGCGGCATCCTGCCTGCCGCGGTCGTCGAGACGGCGGTCCTGGTCGCGGCCGGAAGCCGCGTCGTTTTCGGTCTTGGCGTGACGCAGCAGCATCAAACGGCGCATGGCGCGATCTCGATTCGTTGCAAGTCTGCGGAATAATGTACTAGGTGACAAGCGTTGCTCGGCTCCGGTAGTAAAAGCAATGAGTGAAATTTCCACAAGCGCCGCCGACGGACATGATGCCACAGCTGCCATTGAAGCCTTGCCGGAACGCGCGCGGCTGACCTTCGATCTCAACGTCGATATCTGCGTGATCGGCGCTGGCGTGGCCGGTCTCACCGTGGCGCGCGAAGCGGCGCGGCTGGGAGCGAGCGTCGCCGTGCTCGAGGGCCGCCATGTCGGCTGGAACGCCTCCGGCCACACGCTCGGCACGGTGATGCCCGGCTACGGCGTTCCGCTCGGCGACCTGGTCGCGCGCATCGGTTTTGAGGACACCCGCGAATTGTGGGCGCTGTCGAAGCAGGGCGCCGACTATGTCCGGGCCGCGGCGACCCTGATCCCCTTCAGCGCGTTCAGCGAAGGTGCGCTGGAAGTCTCCAATGTCGACACCGGCGACGCCCTGATCAGCCGGCTGCAGATGCTGGCGGAGGATTTCGAGACCGAGGTCGAGGGCTGGCAGGTCGACCGCGTCCGCGATGAACTGAAGACGCAGCGCTATTTCCACGGCGTGTATTATCCGAGGGCGTTCCAGATCGACGGCCGCAACTACGTCCGCGGCCTCGCCGGTCTCGCGCGCAAGGCCGGCGCGCGGATTTTCGAGGACACACCGGCGGTGTCGATCGACGCCTCGGGCATCCGCAAGCGCATCGTCACGCCGCAGGCGCGCTTGCGCGCGTCGCATATCGTGCTGGCCGGCAACATCCATCTCGGCGCGGCGCTGAAGCGGCTGTCGGAAACGCTGCTGCCGGTGTGGCGCTATGCGGCGGTGACCGCGCCGCTCGGCGAGCGCCTGGCCGAGACCATCACCTTCCAGGGCTCGGTGACCGACACCGACGGCATCGACCATTTCCGCATCGTGGAGGGCGACCGGCTGCTGTGGTCGAGTCCGGAAACCACCTGGGCGGCGAAGCCGCAGCGTTTCGCGCGTGCCATCCAGCGCCGCATCGGCACGATTTTTCCAAAGCTCGGAAAAGTCGAGATCGCGGAAACCTTCGGCGGCGTCATCGGCCAGACCGTGCACGGCATGCCCCAGATCGGGCAACTGCGCAAAGGCCTGTGGGTCGCCAGCGGATTTGGCCGGCAGGGATTGAACACCTCGGCGATGGCCGGGCAGTTGATCGCGCGCAGCATCCTGTGGGGCGACGAACGCTGGCGGCTGTTCTCGCCGTTCGAACTGGTGTGGGCGGGCGGCCGCACCGGGCGGATCGTCGGCCAGGCGATCGGAGCGTGGGAGCGCGGCAGCGCCGCCACGGCAGGCGCGCTGGCACGCTACCGCGAACGCGCCCGCGCCCGCGAACAGGTTCGCGAAGCACGGCTGGCGGAAGCCAACCGTCAGGCCGGAACGCGGCCGCCGCGCAAACGCCCGCCGCCGGGGAGGGGACCGGTACGGCCGCGGCCGGCGGTGCAAGCAGCGCCGGATACGGGCGAAGAGGTGCAACAAACTAACCAGCGTCGTCCCCGCGAAGGCGGGGACCCATAGCCTGCGGCCTCTCGATTTAAAGCGGGCAGTCGGCCGGCTATCATGCGTAACCGCCAACGCCGGTGGTTATGGATCCCCGCCTTCGCGGGGACGACGGGGAGTGCCTCGCAACAAAGTGAGCAAAATCGCGTTATAACCATGTAACTTCCGGCATAACGCGCCGTATCTACAGTCAACGCATTCATTCCGCCCGGAGTCCTCCCATGCTCGACCGCCGCATCCTGCTTGCTTCCATCGCCAGCCTGTTTGGCCTCGCCGCGTTCCGCTGGCTGCGGACGACGCCGGCTGAGGCCGCGGAGAAATTCGAGATCGAGAAGACCGATGCGGAATGGCGCGCGCAATTGACGCCGCAGCAATATGACATCCTGCGCAAGCAGGGCACCGAGCGCCCGGGCTCGAGCCCGCTCTTGAAAGAGCATCGCAAGGGCACCTTCGCCTGCGCCGGCTGCGACCTGCCGCTGTTTTCCTCGGACACCAAGTTCGAGAGCGGCACCGGCTGGCCGAGTTTCTGGCAGCCGCTGGAGAACGCCGTCGGCGAGACCAAGGACCGCACCTTCGGCATGCTGCGCACCGAAATTCATTGCCGCCGCTGCGGCGGCCATCTCGGCCACGTCTTCGACGACGGCCCGAAGCCCACCGGGCTGCGCTACTGCATGGACGGCTTTGCGCTGGTGTTCCACCCGGCGTCGCCCTCGGCGAGCTAGGGTCGGGAGTCGTTCCCGGCGGGGACGAACTCGTTGAGAGTTGCGGCGCCGCAATGAAAATTGCGGTAGCCTTGGCGCAACACAGGGGCGCGCCATGAAACTTGATCGCCGACAATTCCTTGGACTCGCCGGCGGCGTTGCCGCCGCGCCGGCCTTTCCACGCCCGGTAGCGGCGGAGGATTATCCGGCGCGGCCGGTGCGCATCGTCGCCGGCTTTGCCGCCGGCGGCGGGGTCGACATCACCGCGCGCCTGATCGGGCAGTGGCTGAACGAGCGGCTGGGCCAGTCCTTCGTGACCGAGAACCGGCCGGGCGCCGGCGGCAACATCGGCACCGAGGCGGTGGTGAACGCGGCGCCTGACGGCTATACGCTTCTGCTTGCCACCGTCCCCAACGCGGTCAACGCCTCGCTCTACGAAAAACTCAATTTCAATTTTATCCGCGACACCGCACCTGTGGCCGGCATCATCCGCGTGCCGATGGTGATCCTGCTCAATCCGTCGGTGCCGGTGAAAACAGTGCCGGAATTCATCGCTTACGCCAAAGCCAATCCGGGAAAAATCAACATGGCCTCGGCCGGCAATGGCAGCGCGCCGCACATGGCGGGCGAACTGTTCAAGATGATGGCCGGCGTCGACCTCGTCCATATTCCCTATCGCGGCCAGGGTCCGGCGCTGACGGATCTGCTCGGCGGCGACGTGCAGGTGTTGTTCGCCACCGCACCCGGCACCACCGATTACATCAGGACCGGCAAGCTGCGCGCGCTCGCGGTGACATCGGCGGCGCGCGCCGAAGTGCTGCCGGAGCTGCCGACGGTGGCGGATTTCGTGCCGGGCTACGAAGCAAGCCAGTGGTACGGAATCAGTGCGCCCAAAAACACGCCGGCCGAAATCGTCGGCAAGCTCAACCGGGAAATCAACGCCGGTATCGCCGACCCCGCAATGAAGGCACGGCTTGCCGCCCTGGGCGGCGAGCCGCTGCCGGGTTCGTCCGCCGAGTTCGGCAGGCTGATCGCCGAGGAAACCGAAAAGTGGGCCAAGGTGGTCCGCGCCGCCGGCATCAAGCCGGAATAGGCACGCAGGTTTGCCTGCGACATCATCGTCGTCGCTTTCGCAGGGACGACGCATTCCACAACCCGTTGCCGTTGCTCCTTGAGCGCGTTCCTAAACAAAAATACACTCGGGTATATTTCGCTAGCGCGGGAGTTCGAGATGAACGGCATCGCCCAACCCATCAAGCATGTCGTGGTTCTGATGTTCGAAAACAGATCGTTCGACCACGTGTTCGGCGCATTTCCCGGAGCCAACGGCGTTCTGGATGGAAACGGGCGCCCGAAGCCGGAACTCTATAACCTGTTCGACCCGACCAAGCCGCCAAGCTACTCAAATCCGACCATCCTGCCCGAGCCGATCACGCCCGACATCCCGCTGGTGCACGACTTCGATCATGATTTCGCCACCGGGATGATGCGCGAATTGTTCGGTCCCGGCACGACCGGCTGGATGAACGGCCACCCGCTCACGGCGCCTGCCAAAACCTGGCCGGCAACCAACGGCGGCTTTGTCTGCACGCCCGCCTACAACGTGGACGGGACCGGCAAAACCCTCAACGGGGTGCAGAACATGTCGTACTTCCCATACGGCTCGCTCAAGGTGCTGCACAGGCTGGCGTCGGAATTCGTGCTCTGCGACAACTGGTTCTGCGACATGCCGGGAGATACCCTGCTCAACCGCTATTTCATGCACACCGCCCAGACCGCCGGCGTCCTGAGCGACAGCCAGTCCGGCAACATCACCATTGACGTGCCGACCATCTTCGACCAGGTCGGCGGCACAAACTGGAAAATGTACGCGCCCTGGGCTGAAACGCAGGATGGCACGCCAATCCCCAACCCGCAGATCGACTCGCGTTTTCTGCAGACGATCGCGGGCTCTTCCAACACCAACCTGCCGGTCACCGAGTTCGCCGCCGATCTCGCTGCGGGCACGCTGCCGCTCTACAGCTTTTTGATGTGCTGGTTGCCGCTGAACATAAGTTCGCAGGAAACCGACACCAGCATGCATCCCAATTCGGACATCCGGCCCGGCGAGAACTACCTTGCCGCCGTCTATAATGCGCTCCGCGCGAGCCCGCACTGGAACGACACGCTGCTCGTCGTCACCTTCGACGAAAACGGCGGCATGTACGATCACGTCGTCCCGCCAATGACCACGGCGCCGCAGCCGGGGACGTTAACCGACAAGGATCCCTATACGCATCAGACCTTCTCCTTCGACTTTACCCTGCTCGGTCCGCGGATTCCGGCGCTGCTGATTTCGCCGTGGCTGCGCAGTGGAATCGCCAGCGCGCAGTATCAAAACACGTCGATCCTCCGTTTCGTCCAGAGCATGATCGGGGCATCCGGCCTGACCGGGCGGGATGCCAGCGCGCCGGCGCTCGACAGCGCGTTCGCCGAGTTCGGGCTGTCGCAACCGCGCACGGATTGTCCGGTGTCGGTCGCGGGATATTCCGGCTTCCCCTATGCGGACGGCGATCTCGGCAAGACCTATGTCGTCCCCCCCGGCACGAGGAAGCCGCTGCCCTACGCGGCGGAACTGGCCAGGATTTACGGCCTTTAGTTGAGGGAAGCGACCATTCAGGTCACCTCGCCCCGCTTGCGGGAAGAGGTGACCTCACGCGCTAGCTCACCGTTTTGCTCAAATACTCCGCGAGCCGGATCGACAGCGTGATGATGGTGAAGGTCGGGTTGGATATCCCGGTCGACGGGAAGACCGAGGATCCCGCGACATAGAGGTTGCCGAGCGAATGCACCCTGAGGTTCGCGTCGACCACGCCTTGGGTCGGGTCAGCGGACATGCGGGTGGTGCCGATATGGTGGCCGTTGACCGTCAGATGGCTCTTGACGTTGTCCCATGTCTCGAAGCAGGCTTTACCATTCAGCTTGTCGACGGCCGCCTTGAACAGCTGGGTCGACTTGTTGTAGGTCGCCTCGTCCTGGGGCGAGAGTTGCCATGTTATCCTGGTCTGCCGCTGGCCGAACACGGGGTCGAGGGTGTCGTCGAGCGTGACCCGGCTGTCGGGATTGGGCGCCATCTCGAAATAATACTGGCCGCCGCCGGCCCAGAACCAGCAACTGCCGATTCCCAGCTTCACCTGCTGTTCGGCGCTGGGCTGAAATCTGCCCTGCACGGTGACGCCGTTTCCGTTCGGATCGCTCCATCCCGCCCCGTCCATAAACTGGGCTTGCGCCGGCGTCAGATAGTCCTGGTCGATCGTGACGGCGGTATTTGTCGTGAGCGGGTGACACATGAAGTAGCGGCCGACCAGATCGTTCTCGTTTCCGGCATTCGCGAGCAGAAGCTGGCGGGCGTTGGCGACCGCGCCGCATGCGAGCACATAGACGTCGGCGCGGACGGTGAACTCGGTGGCTTTTTTCGGCGGCTGACCGTCCATGCTGGCGACGCGCAGGCTCTTCACGACGCCCTGTCCGTGATCGATGTCGAGCACGCTGGCGTTGAGGATCACATCGACCGCGCTCTGCCCGATGGTTATTCCGCCCTCGAACGTCCGGGTGGAGAAATTCAAATAGTCGGGGCCGATGAACTGGTACATCGCGGTTTCGAAACCGTCGAGATTGGGAACGTCGGCCTGCAACACACCCCCCCAGTATTGGGCGCTGAAATTGTCGCTGTAGAGTTTGCAGAACGCCGCCGCCTTTGCGTAAAAGGGATCGAGATCCTGCCGCGTGATCGGCCAGGCCGGAAAGCCCGGCCGCTTCTGGAAGGTGATCGGATCGAGCGGCCGGGTCTGGCCGCCCCAGTGCGCGGAGGTGCCGCCGAACACACGCTCGCGTTCCTTGGCGGGGCTTTGGTGTCCGACGTAAGGCAGGATCAGGAACTGGGCCTCGTTGCTCGCGAACAGGCCGTCGGCGACGCCGTTGTAGAGCAGGACCTTGTCCGGCCAACTGGCTTGCCAATTCTTGCCGACTTCGCGGCTGCCCTCGATCAACGTCACCTTCAGCCCGGCTTTTTGCAGATGCCACGCCGCGGTAACGCCGGCGGGGCCGGATCCGATCACGCATACCTGGGTCGAAATCACGGTTCCGTTGGCGATGTCTCTTCCGTGTCTGATCATGAAAGCCCCGTGGCGTTGTCGCTGGCTGCGGAAATCGACCGCCCGCGCTATCGCGCACTGGCGTTCGGCGTGTAGGTGATGAAGTCGAACTTCGCGGCGCCGTGGAAAAAGCCGGCCGAGGGCCGCCACCATGTGGCGCGCGCCGTCAATCCCAATGAGAGAAAATTACGCAAACTATCTTAGCGTGCATCGGCCATTCTGTCTCGTTTATTTTCTACTTAAAATCGAGCGCCGGCTTTGCACGCCTTGCGCGGCTTTTGCACATGACGCATTTTGCCGAGGTCATATCGGGTTCACATGACCGACCACGTCGAGATCAACCGCCGGAACTGGGATGAGCGCGCCGCAATTCATGCCCGCGACAGCACCGGGAATTACATGCTCGACCGGTTTCGGGGGGGCGAGGATGCGCTGCATGCGATTGAAGCGGCCGAACTCGGCGACATCTCCGGCAAGCGCGTTCTGCATCTGCAGTGCCATATCGGCCGGGATACGCTGTGCCTGGCGCGGCGCGGCGCGACCGTTACCGGGCTGGATTTTTCCGGCGCCGCGTTGGCTGTTGCACGGCGTTTGTCGGAAGAGACCGGCCTCAAGGCGGACTTTGTCGAGGCCACCGTGGATCAAGCCCCCGATCTTGCGTCCGGTCCGTTCGATCTCGTCTTCACGACCTGGGGGACGATTTGCTGGCTGCCCGATGTCAGCAAATGGGCGGAGGTCATTGCGTCCGTGCTGGCGCCGGGCGGGGAGCTTTACTTTGCGGACGCCCATCCTGGGTTTTGCGTGCTGGAAGAGTTCGCCGGAAAATATGTGCCCGCTTACGATTTTCAGACGCCTGCCGACCGGCCGCTGAAATTCGCAAACGAAACCACGTACACCGGCGACCCGACCGTGATGTCGCATCAATCGACGCGGGAGTGGATCCACTCGCTCTCGGCGGTCCTCGGTGCACTGATCGATGCCGGACTGGCAATTACCATGTTCCGTGAACACGAGGTCTTGCCCTGGCGAGGTCTCGCAAGCCTGGTGCCCGCGCCGGACAGGATGTGGCGGCTTCCGGACGGAGCGCCGCGCATTCCCCTGTCTTATTCGCTAAGGGCAAAAAAAGGCGCGTGAAAATTTGCGCCTTGCGCGGCACGCGCGACGGCGCCATCGCGATGCCGCGGCCGCGTCGTCTATGTCGAACGCCATCGACGGGTGTTGCCTAGTTGCCGAGCTTGATGCCGGCGTCCTTGATCACCTTTGCCCACTCCGGCGTTTCTTTCCTGATGATCGCGGTAAACTCGGCCGGCGTGTTGCCGACCGGCTCGAGGCCAAGTTCGTCGAACTTCTTGCGCACCTCCGGCATCGCAAGGGCCTTGACGGTTTCGTCATGTAATTTATCGAGAACGTCCTGCGGCGTGCCGGCCGGCGCGAGCAGGCCGAACCACGGCACGGCCTCGAAGCCGGGGAATCCGGATTCCGCCATGGTCGGCAGGTCGGGCGCCAAGCCTGAGCGCTTGAGCGAGGTGATGGCCAGCGCGCGCAATTTCCCTTCGCGCGCGAGCGGCAACACGTTCACGATATTGGCGAACGACATGTTGATCCGGTTGGCGAGCAGGTCCGGCATGAACGCCGTGGTGCCGCGATAGGGCACCGGCGCAATATCGACATGCGCCATGGTTTTGAACAATTCGGCGGCCAGATGCTGCGACGTGCCCACGCCGGCATGGCCATAGGACAGCTTGCCGGGCGCCGCCCTGGCGAGCGCCACCAGTTCCGCCACGGTCTTGACCGGCAGCTCGATCGGGACGGCGAGCACGTTCGCCGCGATGAACACCCGCGAGATCGGCGCGAAGTCCCTGAGCGGGTCGAACGGCAGCGTTTCATACAAGCTTGGATTGATGACCAGCGACGAGTTGCCGCCCATCAGCAGCGTATAGCCGTCCGCGGCCGCCTTGGCGACGCGATCGGTGGCGACGTTGCTGCCGGCGCCGGGAACGTTCTCGACCACGAACGGCGTGCCCCAGAGTTCCGAAAACCGGTCGGCGAGAATGCGCGCCGCGAGATCCGGCGCCGTGCCGGGTGTAAACCCGACCAGGATTTTCACCGGCCGGTTCGGATAATTGGATTGCGCCGATGCCATCTCGGCCGCGAGCAGCACTCCTAAGGCGGCGAACAGCTTCGCGGCGAGCTTCATCGTTCCCTCAACAGTCCCGCAGGCCCGTTTGCGCGGCCTTTGCTGGAATTCACCGCATACGACGCGTCGCCAATTACGCAATGAGCCATCGCCCTTTGTGAATATCGAACTTCACCGATCCCTCGTCTCGCATTTTCAGCAGCAGCGGTTGGCAAGCTTCCTCATTCGCAATATTGACGCGTTTCATGACCTCGTAGACCTTGAGCGGCCTTTCGCGGAGCGCGCTCAGGACATTCTCTCGATCGTTCAGCACGAAGTGACTCCCGCCGTCAAAGATATATCCCAATCTGCTATGCCGCTTGATCGACTTAAGCAAGGCGCAGGGCGGACTAGCTAACGGGTCGCGCGAACGCGCACCCGATGGCGTAATCCGCCGGCTCCGATGCACCGGTGTGGCGGATTACGCTGCCAATCCGCCCTACGAATTCTGCCTTTCGCTATCGTCCGTCGTACTCGTCCGGCTCCATCGCCCACAGCCACTGGTCGTGACCGTGCGCGTAGTTGCGGTTGGTCTGCGCCGGATTGCGGTTGATCAGCTGCCGCAGATACATCGGATGGGTGGCGCTGCGGACCTCGTGCTCGACCGTGAACAGGTGACGGCCGTTCTCCAGATCGACGATGTCGCGGAAACGGTACTGGTATTGGTTGTCCTCGCTGTAGATCAAATTGCGCGCGCGAAGCTTGCGATGCGGCCCGGAGAAGTCGGTGATGTACATCTGCACATGATGGCCGTCGTAGTCCGGCTGCGGCCGGTCGGTTTCGCGAAACTGGAAATGCTGGTCACGGCCCATCTTCACGTGCGCGACCGTGCCGTCGCCATTCTTTAGCTCCGTCGGCACTCCCATGATCTCGGGATAGAAGGCGCAAATGCCTGGCGCGGTGCCGACCGGCACGTCGAACTCTACATAGGGGATGCCGAGCGTGATGCGTCCGAAGCGCTTGGCGTCCGGCTCGTAGCAGCGCATGCGATTGCCCCACGGACAGGTCGCCTCGACATGGTCGTTGTGTTCGCTGAACGTAAACGCGGTGCCCTCGAGCTTTTTGGCGACCGACGCCAGCCGGCCGAGCAACGCCTCGCGGCCCGCGATGACGAGGCCGGTGTGGCCGCGCAGTACTTGGGCTTCGCCGCTCGGCAGATGAAACTGGCTCCGGCCGACATTGATCCACATGTTGCTGTCGGACACCATCAGATAGGGGTCGCGTGTGAGCCCGAGCCCGGTCACGTAGAACAGCGTCGCCAGATGCTGGTCGGGCACCTGGACGTTGACGTGCTCGAAATGGATCGAGTTGCCGAGATCCTCGGCGGCGCGGTCGAAGTGCTGGTTCATGCTCACGGTATCCGGTGCAAGGCGCAGAGCTTGTTGCCGTCGGGATCGCGCAAATAGGCGATGTAGAGTTTCATCCCGCTGCCTTCGCGTATCCCCGGCGGCTCTTCGCAGGTCTTGCCGCCATGGGCGAGGCCGGCCGCGTGAAACGCGTCCGCGGCTTCCGCCGAATCCGCGGTAAAGCCGATGGTGCCGCCATTGGCAAAGGTCGCAGGCTTGCCGTCGATTGGCTTCGACACCGAGAAGGTGCCGGTCTTGCTGCGATAGAAAATGCGATGGCGGTCGACTCGCCCAGGCGGAACGCCGAGCGTCCCAAGCAGCGCGTCGTAGAACGATTTTGCCCTCTCCAGGTCGTTGGTCCCGATCATGACATGCGAAAACATCCCGTTTTTCTCCCCGATGTTCGTTGAACGATGGTTGGTGTCCTGCGCCTGACTTTTACGGAATGAATGCGGGCGGCGCTAGTGGGCGCGGGCGCTTATGGCCCATCCTTCGAGGCTTGCCGAAGACGGCGAGCAGCCCCCGCAACAACGGCGTAGCCGTTGCGCGAGGATGACGGCGGTACGGCGCGACGCCTGCGTGCGTTGATCCTTCATCGTGCTTGTGCTAGCTTGAACTCATTATGATGAATCGCACGTTCCATATCGCTTCGGTCTTCTTCCTCCGCCGCTAACGGCGTTGCCTGCTTTGCGCAGGCGGAAGGCAAACGTGGTGCGGCGGCCAGGCCGCCGGCACTCCCGGACCAGATAAGCAGCACCAGCCTTGTATTGCGACGCGATGGTCGTTGCTTGACAGCGATATGAGGACATCCATGCCCAGAGAGTATGAACCGCGCGCGCTTGGCGACGCGCAAATTAAGCAATTCATTCACGACGGATTTGTCAGGATCGACCGCGCCTTTCCGCGGGAGCTGGCCGACCAGGGCCGCGCCATCCTGTGGCAGGAAACCGGATGCGACCCTGACGATCCCACCACATGGACCAAGCCGGTCATTCGGCTCGGAGGTTACGGGCAGGAGCCGTTCAAGCAGGCGGTGAATACCCCTGTGCTGCATGCGGCTTTCGACCAGCTTGTCGGAAAAGGACGTTGGCGCCCGCGTAACGGCCTCGGCACCTTTCCCGTGCGCTTTCCGAGCCCGGACGATCCCGGTGACGCGGGTTGGCATGTCAACGTCAGTTTTCCCGGCGAGTCCGGTAATCCGGACGAACGAAAGGATTTTTCGGCCTGGCGGGCCAACGTAACGTCCCGCGATCGCGCTTTGCTGATGCTGTTCCTGTTTTCCGATGTCGGCGAGCTGGACGCCCCGACCCGAATCCGCGCCGGCTCGCACTTCGACATCGCGCGGGCTCTCGCGCCTGCCGGCGAGGCCGGCCTGTCGCATCCGGAACTGGATCGGGTGGGGCACGATCTGATCGATCGGCGGCAAGTGCTGGCGACCGGCGAGGCCGGCACGGTCTATCTGTGCCATCCGTTCCTGGTCCACGCCGCCCAGATGCATCACGGTTCGACGCCGCGTTTCATGGCGCAACCCGGGCTCCACCCGGCCGAGCCTTTCAGCCTCGATCGCGCGGACGGCGATTATTCGCCGGTGGAGATCGCGATCCGGCAAGCTCTGCTCCGAGAACCGTCAACCATTCAGCACAGGCTTGATCGATGATGCGACTTATCATCCTTACGGGAGCTTCGGGCTCGGGCAAGACCGCGATTGCCGATGCAATCGAGACGCACCACCCTGGCCTGGCGGACGTGTTCCGGTTCGATCGCATAGGGGTGCCATCGCCGGAAGAAAGGGTGAAAGGCTGGGGGTCGGGTGGGGCGTGGCAGCGGGCGATGACGCTGACCTGGCTGGCTCGGATCGCGGCGTTGCGCGGTTCGAGCCGTCCGGTTCTTTTCGAGGGCCAGATGCGGCTCGCATTTGTGCGGGAAGGCCTTGAGTCGGCGGGGATCGCCGACAGCAGGCTGATCCTGGTGGATTGCGACGATGAAACACGGATGCATCGGCTGGTTGCGCATCGCAACCAGCCCGAATTGGCGAACCCGACAATGATGAATTGGGCGGCGTCGCTTCGCGGGGAAGCGCAAGCGGGCGGATATGAAGTGCTGAACACATCCAAACTGTCGCTGGAGCAAGCCGTCGAACACGTCTGCGCGCGTTTACGCGGAGCAACTGGCTGATGCGCAGCGCTCGGCGGCTCTGCAGCGCGCCGCAAGGGCGCTGCGTCCGGGGGCATGAGAGGCCGGCAATAATTACCCTGTCAGGCAATTATGCCCCGGTCGCGGGGCCAGCGCGTTTGCGTCAGGCCATTGAACCGACTGCATTTTCTGCATTGGCATAACCCCTGCAATGTTCCTCTCGATCACGGCCGTGCCTCATCCGCGCCGGAAAACGAATTTGGAGACGACGTTATGGGTATCTTCGATGCGCTCAATACTTCGGTGGGCGGTTTGCAGGCGCAGTCCTTTGCGCTGCAAAACATTTCCGGCAACATCGCCAACGCCCAGACCACCGGCTTCAAGGGCATCAACACCTCCTTCGTCGACCTCGTGCCGGATGCCACCAATCCGGACCGCCAGGTCGCGGGCGGCGTGACCGCCTACGCGCGGCAGACAGTGTCGTCGCAGGGCACGGTCTCGGCCTCGACGGTAGGCACTTTCATGGCGATCAACGGCGACGGCTTCTTCTCGGTGCAGAAGTCGAGCGGCACGGTGGACAACACGCCGGTCTTCACCGGCGTCACCGATTACACACGGCGCGGGGATTTCCAGGTCAACGCCAACGGCAACCTTGTCAACGGCGCCGGCTATTTCCTGATGGGCGTTCCGGTCGACTCCAAAACCGGCAACCCGCTCGGCAACGTGCCGCAGGTGCTGCAATTCCAGAACAGTTTCGTGCCGGCGCAGGCGACCTCCACGATTCAATACGGCCTCAACCTTCCGGCGACGCCGGTGACCGCAGCGGCAAGCACCGCCGCGGCCGGCTCCATCACCGCGGCCGGCGGTCTGAATGTCGCCGACTTCAGCGCCGGCCACGATCCGACCGTTGCCGGTACCGGCCAGGTGATCGGCAACGATGCGACGATCTTCCAGAATGAATCGATCTCGGGCGGCGCGGTCACCGCCTACGATGCGTCGGGCACGCCGGTGAACCTGCAATTGCGCTGGGCCAAGACCGACAGCGCAGCACTTGGCGCCGGCCATGTCGATACCTGGAACCTGTTCTATCAGAAGGACCCGCTGGCTACCGGCACCCAGGTCGCTTGGGTCAATGCCGGCACCGATTTCAAGTTCGGCACCAACGGCAAGCTGACCTCGCCGACCTCGCCCTCGATCACGCTTACGGGCGTCGCGGTCGGCGGGCAGACGCTCGGCAACGTCGCCGTCAGCATCGGCGCCAGCGGACTTACGCAATTCGCCACCACCGGCGGCACCTCGACCATCAACCAGATTTCGCAGAATGGCTATCCGGCCGGTCAACTGCAGTCGGTCGCGATCAGCAACAGCGGCCTCGTGATAGGCACCTTCTCCAACGGACAGAACATCGATCTCGCCTCGGTGACGCTGTCGCACTTCAACGGCACCAACTACCTCAAAGCGCTCGACGGCGGCGCCTATGCGGTGACCGACCAGTCGGGACCGGCGATCGCGGGTGCCTCCGGCACCATCAGCGGTTCGTCGCTGGAAGGCTCCAACACCGACATCGCCGACGAGTTCACCAAACTGATCGTGACCCAGCAGGCCTATTCGGCCAACACCAAGGTTATCACCACCGCCAACAGCATGGTTCAGGATCTGCTGAACGTGCTGCGCTGATGCGCGGGCGCGCTAACAACAGTTTCGTGTCCCGGGCGCGATGCAGCGCTTCTTCAGCGCTGCTTCGCAGAACCGGGACCGTAGCAACGGCGGTGTTCGTGACGGCCCCGGCTCGGCAGCGCACCGCTTCGCTGGAGCTACGCGCTGCGCTGCTTCCGGGGCACGAGAGTTGTGACGTAATCTAAAACGGGCCATCGATATGAGTTTGAGTTCAGCCCTCTCCACCGCGATGGCCGGCCTGCGCGCCAACCAGGCTGCGCTGGGAATCGTATCGTCCAACGTCGCCAACGCGCAGACGCCGGGCTACGTCACCCAGAACGTCAACCAGATCGAACTCGCCGGCGGCACCGGCGATGGCGCGAGCGTGCGCGTCATCGGCGTCAACCGCCAGCTCGATCAATATATCCAGTCGCAGTTGCGCACCGAAACCTCCGGCGGCGCCTACGCCGACCAGATCGCGAATATCCTGAGCCAGTTGCAAAACGTCTACGGCACGCCGGGCCAGGACGGCACGCTGGAAAACGCCTTCAGCAATTTCACCAGCGCCGCGCAGTCGCTGTCGGCAAGCTCCGGCTCCACCTCGGCGCAATCGCAGGTGCTGTCCGCCGCGCAATCGCTGGCGCAGCAACTCAACGCGACGACCACGGGCATTCAGACGCTGCGCTCCAATATCGAGCAGGACATCGGCGTGTCCGTCGGGCAGGCCAATGTCGCGATGAATCAGATCGCGCAACTCAACTCGCGGCTGCAAAGCATGAGCGCCACCGATCCCGCCGCGGCGGCCCTGATGGACCAGCGCGACAGCGCCATCAATCAGCTCGCGCAGCTGATGGACATCCGCGTCGTCACCGACAACACCAACCAGGCCACCGTGTTCACCAATTCCGGCATCCAGCTGGTCGGCGGCGCCCAGGCGTCGCAGCTCGACTTCAATTCGCAGGGAACGCTGAATGCCACCTCGCAGTGGAACGGCAATCCGGCGCTGTCGGGTGCCGGCACCATCACCGTAAAACTGCCGAACGGCGGCAATTTCGACATGATCGCCAACAACGCGATCTCGTCCGGCCAGCTCGCCGCCGATCTGAAACTCCGCGACAAGACCCTGGTGCAGGCGCAGGCGCAGGTCGACCAACTCGCAGCGGCGCTCGCGAGTTCGCTGTCCGATATAACGAAGCCCGGCACTGGCGTCACCGGACCACCCGCTGGGTTCGATCTCGATCTGTCCGCCGTGCAGCCCGGCAACAGCATCAACCTGACCTACACCGACACCGCGACCAACACCAAGCACCAGGTCACGATTGTGCGCGTCGACGATCCCGCGGCGTTGCCGCTGCAGAATACCGCGACCGCCGATCCGAACGACCAGGTGATCGGCGTGAATTTCACCGGCGGCATGGCGTCCGTCGTGACGCAGTTGAACAGCGCGCTCGGAGCTGCGCATCTGCAATTTTCCAATCCGTCGGGCTCGATTTTACGCGCGGTGGACGACAACACCGCGGCTGCCACTGTCAACGCGGCTTCGACGACGACGACCGCATCGTCGCTTGCCAGCGGTAACGCGCAACTGCCGCTGTTCACCGACGCGGGTTCGCTCTACACCGGCAAGATCACCGCCAGCGGTTCGCAGATGACCGGGCTTGCCGGACGCATCATGGTCAATTCGGCGTTGTCAGCCGACCCGTCGAAGCTCACGGTCTACAACACCTCGCCGGTGACGCCGTCGGGCGATACCACGCGCTCGGATTTTATCTATTCGCAACTGACGTCCGCCAATTTCACCTACGCGCCGCAGACCGGGCTCGGTTCGGCCACGACGCCGTTCAAGGGCACCATCTCCGGCTTCATGCAGCAGTTCCTCAGCCTGCAAAGCAATGCGTCGTCGACCGCAACGCAGCTGCAGCAGGGACAGGATGTGGTGGTCTCCACCTTGCAGCAGAAATTCAACTCCACCTCGGGCGTCAGCATCGACACCGAAATGGCGAACCTGATCGCGTTGCAGAATTCCTATGCCGCCAACGCGCATGTGATGAGCGTGGTGCAGAGCATGATGACGACGCTGCTGCAGGTGCAGGGCTAAAGGCAACAACAATGGCGATCAACAGCATCGGATATGGCAGCACCGTTCTCGGACAGTCGGTGCGCAATCTCAACGATCAGCTCACCACGCTGTCGTCGCAGCTTACTACCGGCAAGAAGGCGACGACCTATGCCGGCATGGGCGTCAACGAAGGCTTTGCGATCGCCGCGCGCGCGCAGCTGTCGAACATTTCCGCCTTCACCGATACCATGACCAAGATCAACACCACCATCAGCGTCGCCAACACCGCGCTGCAGTCGCTGGTCGATATCGGTACGCAGGTGCAGGGCGCCGCCGCTGCCTCGTCGCAGACGCTGAACGGCTCGGGGCAGACCATCGCGCAGCAGAACGCGCAAGCGCAGCTCGGATCGATGCTTGGAATTCTCAACACCCAGTCCGGCGACCGTTACGTATTTTCCGGCAGCGCCATCGATACGCCTGCAGTCGCGGATGCCGACACCATCCTGAATGGAACGGGCGCGCAGGCCGGGTTGAAGCAGATCATCGCCGAACGCCAGCAGGCCGACCTCGGCACCGGCTCGGGACGGCTGACGATTTCCGCGCCGGCCACGATGCCGATTTCAATTGCCGAAGAGACTCCCGCCACGGTGTTCGGCCTGAAGCTGAATTCCGTTTCGTCGTCGCTGACGGGTGCGGTGGTAACGGGGCCGACGGGATCGCCGGCGGCGGTGTCGATCAATCTTGGCGCCAATCCCAACAATGGCGACCAGATCAGCCTGAAATTCAATATGCCTGACGGCACCACCGAGACGGTCCAGCTCACCGCGTCGAATGCGGTGCCGACGCCGGCCGGCAGCTTTGCCATCGGGGCGACACCGGCGGCGACGTCGGCCAATCTCAACGCCGCGCTCACGACCGCGATCGGCACGCTCGCCAACACCTCGCTGGTCGCGGCCTCAGCGGTGGCCGCATCGAATAACTTTTTCGCCGACCCGCCGCAACGCGTGGCCGGCACGCCGCTCGCAACCGCAACCGCAACCGCGCTCACCAACGGCACGACCGCGAATACCGTGCAATGGTACACCGGCGAAAACGGCGCAGGCTCGGCGCGGGCGTCGTCGACGGCGCGGATCGATCAATCCGTCACCGTGCAATACGGCGCGCGCGCCAATGAGCAGGCCATCCGCACCCAGCTTCAGTCGGTCGCGGTGCTCGCCGCGGTCACCTCGACGGGGCCGAATGCGGCGGCCCAGGTCGCGGCCCTCAGCCAGCGCGTCACGCAGAATCTCACGGCGCAGCCGGGGCAGCAGAGCATCCAGGATATCCAGTCGGACTTTGCGACCGCGCAAACCACGATGAAGGACGCCACCGCCCGCCAGACCCAGACCCAGGCCATGCTGCAGAACATCGTCGACCAGGCCGAGGCCGTCTCGCCTGACCAGGTCGCGAGCCAGATCCTTGCGCTGCAGACCGCGCTGCAGGCGTCATACCAGACCACCGCGATGCTCTCGCAACTGAGCCTGACCAAGTTCCTGCCGATCGCGTGATGCGCGTTTGTGTAGAGTAGGAAAGGAGCGCTTGCGCCGTGCCAATCCGTACACACCGCCGTCATCCTGAGGAGCCGCGCGCTTGCGCGGCGTCTCGAAGGATGGCCACAGACGCGCGTGTGCCACCGTCATCCTGAGGTGCTCGCCCCCTTGGGCGAGCCTCGAAGGACAGCCGCACCCGCGCGTGTGGCCATCCTTCGAGGCTCGCCGTGAAGAACGGCGAGCACCTCAGGATGACGGCGGTGGGTGCATTGCGCCAGCGCGCCCCGGTTGTGTCGCTCCCAAAAACAAAGGCCTCCTTCTGGAGGCCTTTTTGCTTCGGGTGCGTGTGGTGCGGCGGGTCGTGGGTGTCAGGCGGATTTCGCGCTCTGCAGGTCTCGCGCGCTCTCCAGCAAGCCGGCTTCATGCGCGATCAGCTTCTTCGCCTCCTTCAGCGCCAGATAGACGTCGCCGTTGAGGATATGGTTGTTGATGCCCTCGATGAACGGCCATGAGCTTGGTGCTGCATTGAGTATGTCGCGCATCAGGCTGAAATAGGTCGGGTGATGAGCCTGCGGGTCCGGCGACAAATACATCAGCTGCACCGCGAGATAGATCAGCTTGGCCGGGGTATCGGCGCTGGCCGAGGTGAGGATGTCCTTTTCGCGCAGGATCGGGATCTTCTCGCCCTCGATCAACAGCTTGGTGCGCTGATCGGTATTGGTGATGACGCAGGCGCCGATGATGATGCGCTCATGCGGCTTGAGCTCGACTTTCAGCGCCATGCAGCCTTCTCCCCTGGAATTGCGCCCGGCTCCGCTTCTCGCCGTGAAGCGCGCATCCTTTCGCACCGTGGTTAACACGAGGTAAACGGCGCGATGCCCGCGTTGCGCGGTGCACCAGGAGTTTACAACCGAAATCGGCGGTTTTGTTGCGATTTGTGCGATTAGCGCGCGATTTTGTGCAACCGGCGCGGGAACCTGGGGCGCTGCACTCCGCATTCCGATTCATGTTTTTTTAGACTCTTGGTTCCAGTGTGCGGCAGTCGTCCGATGGAAAAGATCGGCGTTACGCGTAACCAGAAAGGTAGTACAATGTCCGGTATCGTCCTTACGGCGTCAGTTCGCCAGAACTTGCTGTCTCTACAGTCCACCGCCGACCTGCTCTCCACCACGCAGAACCGCCTTGCCACTGGCAACAAGGTCAACTCGGCGCTCGATAATCCCACCAACTTCTTCACCGCGCAGGGCCTCAACAACCGCGCCAGCGACATCAACAACCTGCTCGACTCGATCGGTAACGGCGTGCAGGTGCTGCAGGCCGCCAACACCGGCATCACCTCGCTGCAGAAGCTGGTCGATACCGCCAAATCGATCGCCAACCAGGTGCTGCAGGCCCCCACGGGCTATTCGGCGAAGTCGACGGTCACCTCGGCAATAGCCGCCGGCGGCACCGCGGCCAACCTGGTCGACGGCACCACGATCAAAGCCGGTCAGACCATCTCAATCGCGGCGAGCGGAGCCCTCCCGGCGGTTGTCGTCACCATCGGCGCCAGCGAGTCACTCGATCAGCTGAACACCGCGTTGGCGGCCGGCAATATCACGGCCAGCCTGGACAGTGCCAACAAGCTCGTCTTCACCACGACCAACGACTTCGCTTCGTCCACGATCGGCGCGGTCACCACCGGCGCAACTCCCGGCACTCTGACGTTCGGTGCCGCTGTCGCTCCCGTTGCCGATGCCGCCTCGCAGACCATCCGCTCGAGCCTGGTGAAGCAGTACAACGACATCATCACGCAGATCTCGACAACGTCGCAGGATTCGTCCTTCAACGGCATCAATTTGCTGAACGGCGACAACCTCAAGCTGACCTTCAACGAAACCGGCAAGTCGACCCTGAACGTTCAGGGCGTGACCTTCAACGCGGCCGGCCTCGGTCTTGCGTCGCTGGTCTCGGGCACCGACTTCCTGGACAACAACTCGGCGAACGCCGCGCTGACCAAGCTCTCCACCGCCAGCACCACGCTTCGCACCGAGGCGTCGGCACTGGGTTCGAACCTGTCGGTGGTGCAGATCCGCCAGGACTTCAACAAGAACCTGATCAACGTGCTGCAGACCGGCTCGTCCAACCTGACACTGGCCGACACCAACGAGGAAGCGGCCAACAGCCAGGCGCTGTCGACCCGGCAGTCGATCGCGGTCTCGGCCTTGGCGCTGGCCAACCAGTCGCAGCAGAGCGTGCTCAAGCTGCTGCAATGATCTGAAGCGATCCACTAGAAACCGGAAACGGCGGGGCTTTGCCCCGCCGTTTTTGTTTTGCGCACGGCGTCACTGCCGGGCTTGACCCGGCAATGACGAGTTAGAGTGCGTCGGCGCTCTACCTCAGCGCGCCATGACGGCAACACCACGTTTCCGGAGGGCGTTTTAACGGTCGCGTAACTATATTGGTCGATATTGCCCGGGACTAGGTCAATTAACCATCTCCGTTGACTCGGATTTGTTCAAAACGAGAAAGTCGCGAAAATGTCAGATATCGTTCTTTCAGCGGCAGTTCGTCAGAATCTGCTCTCGCTTCAGTCCACCGCGGACCTGCTCGCCACCACGCAGAACCGCCTTTCGACGGGCAAGAAGGTCAACACCGCGCTCGATAACCCCACCAACTTCTTCACCGCGCAGGGCCTCGATAACCGCGCCGGTGACATCAACAACCTGCTCGACTCCATCGGCAACGGCGTGCAGGTGCTGCAGGCCGCCAACACCGGCATCACCTCGCTGCAGAAGCTGGTCGATACCGCAAAGTCGATCGCCAACCAGGTGCTGCAGGCGCCTACCGGCTACTCGACAAAGTCGACGGTTACTTCGGCAGCAGCCCTCGGCGGCACCGCGGCCAATCTGGTCGACGGCGCCACGATCAAGGCCGGTCAGACCATCATCGTCGCTGCGAACGGAGCCCTTCCGGCAGTCACCGTTACCATCGGCGCCAGCGAGTCACTCGATCAGTTGAACGCCGCGTTGGCACCTGCCAACCTGACGGCCAGCCTGGACAGCTCCAACAAGCTCGTCTTCACCACGACCAACGACTTCGCTTCGTCCACGATCGGTGCGGTTACCGTCGGCTCCACTCCCGGTTCTGCGACCTTCGGCGCTGCTGTCGCTCCCGTTGCCGATCCGGCGTCGCAGACCATTCGCTCCAACCTGGTCAGCCAGTACAACAACATCATCACGCAGATCACCACCACTGCGCAGGACTCGTCCTTCAACGGCATCAACCTCTTGAACGGCGACGATCTCAAGCTGACCTTCAACGAAACCGGCAAGTCCACCCTCAACATCAAGGGCGTGACCTACAACGCGGCCGGCCTCGGCCTTGCCTTGCTGACCTCGGGCACCGACTTCCTGGACAACTCGTCCGCGAATGCCGTGCTGAGCAAGATCTCAACCGCCAGCACCACGCTTCGCACCGAAGCCTCGACGCTGGGTTCGAACCTGTCGGTGGTGCAGATCCGCCAGGACTTCAACAAGAACCTGATCAACGTGCTGCAGACCGGCTCGTCCAACCTGACGCTGGCCGACACCAACGAGGAAGCGGCCAACAGCCAGGCGCTGTCGACCCGCCAGTCGATCGCGGTCTCGGCCTTGGCGCTGGCCAACCAGTCGCAGCAGAGCGTGCTCAAGCTGCTGCAGTGATCTGAAACCAACAATCTGAAGTAGAAGCGGCGGGGGAAACCCCGCCGTTTTTGTTTTGCGCACGGCGTCATTGCCGGATTGACCCGGCAATCCATCCCTTTGAAGAACTCTTTTGCGAAACTAGATCGATGCGCGGGTCAAGGCCGCGCATGACGGTTCGGGGATTTCCCCGCGCATGATCCGGGCCCGATTAGGTCACAATCTGAAATAGTAATTAACCATATTTTAAAGGCACAACTGTATAAATCGTGGGCATTTTACGCGGCACCGCCGCATCAATCGAGGTCATGAATGTCAAGCGCCGCACAAACCTACGCCCGCAATTCACAGACCACCGCATCTCCCCGGGAAATCGAGGCGCAGGCGCTTTTGAAGGCGGCGCGACAGCTCCAGGACGTCGTGGAAAACTGGAGCGGGCCCGGCAATCGTCTCAATTCGGCGATCCTGTTCAACCGGAAGCTGTGGTCGATCTTCATGACCGACGCCATCAACGACGAGAATCCGCTGGCGGTCGAAATCCGCCAGAACATCGCCAACATCGGCATCTTCGTGATGAAGCAGACTGTCGAGATCCAGACCAATCCGGCGCCTGAGAAGCTGAAGTCGCTGATCGACATCAACTGCAATCTCGCCGCGGGTCTCTCCGGCCGCGCCTGATGGCCGATATTTTCAACATCATCGCGACGAACTACACCACGGTCGGCAGCATGGTGCCGTCGAAGACGCCGTATGTCGCGGTCAATCCCGCGGACTATCAGGGAACCTGGGCAGGCAAGTACTCGACCGGCAACTCCTTCAGCTTCACGGTCTCCAACGTCAACGGCTTCCGGGCAAAAGTCCGCTACCAGAGCGGCGCCACCGTCAAATATCAGGACGTCCTGATCAGGGACGCCTCGTTCCGGATCGGCGATTCGAAATTCATGCTGGCCCAGCTCGGCAAGGCGACGATCAAGACGGTCGTGACCAATCCCTATGACGGCTCCACGCGGCTCAACACCGCTTATGCGACGCGGAATAGCTGAGGGGTGCCATCCGTGTCGTCCCGCGTTCGCAACGACGACGCCGTATGATGGCCTCGCGCCGTCTCAAATCTTCCGATCGATGCGCAGCGAATGCGTGGCTTCGCGGGTTTCTTCCAGCGCGCGGGCATAGGCGCGGCGGCGCAGGAATCCCTGGTCGGGAAATTGCCTGACCACGAGACTGGTCCGGTTATCGACGACCTGGTAGACGATCGAGCCGGCGTCGCGGTCGAGAATGACCTGATGCGATAGATTATCGCTCGCGCTCTGGGTGTCGTTGCGCGCGCGCGGCGCCGCGTCCGCCGCCGCCACGCTCTGATGCGCGGGCAGCTCGGTCGCGACCGCTTCATCGGCCGCCGGCGACGCGGGCTGCACAAAAGGCGTTGCGACCGGTGCTCCCACCGGCTTGATGCTGAAATCCGAACTCATGGCGGCCTCCGGGCCTTCCTCAAGTCAAACCCCAACCTCTCCCGTTGGCAATACTAGGCCCGCGGGCCTCACCACCGCGTTAGAAAACGCGCTGAATTTCGCGCTGACGCAGGCGCTACAGTTTGATGAAAAATGTCGGCATCGCGCCGGCTGGCGCCGGCATGACCGGGCATCACGTGCAAGGCACGGTGCTTTACAAAACGGCCCCGCCCTGTCTGAATGTTTCATTGCCGCTCTTGCCATGAAAGGCGCGACCCCATGAACGTCCGCTAACCGGTTGTCCGGCACGATCGCGGCCGGATTTCTCATCGCCTGCATCGGCGCTCCTTCCACGGGCGCCCGCGCCCGCGCGGTATGCGAGCCGGTAGCGGCACAAGCTGGTCGGCCCTGTCAGCCGGCGCAGCAAAGCCGGGCTGTGGCCGATACGTCGGGCCGATTCCGGATCGCGCAAATCCTGCCGTTCGATTGCGTCGACCGCTGCATCGCCGATTTCAAGACCTGCATGGGAGTGCCGCCGCGCACCGACCCGCCGAAGGATCCTCCCGTCATCGGCGGCGACCCTCCGGTGCGAACGCCGCCGCCGTTCGACCAGTGCATCGCGGCCCAGGATCAATGCATCGCGCTATGCAAGGAAGCCGCCGGGCGCCGCTGATTTTTAAGTTGCCGCGGGCCAAAGGCCGGCGCGCGGCGGAGTTTCATCCCTGGGTCTGGCCAAGCGCGCTCAGCAGGATGAAGGGCATCACCGGATCGACGTGATTGCCCAGCGACAACCGGAGAAGTTTGCGGTTTCGCCGGGTCCAGCGGATGTCGATCGGCACGCGTTCGCCGAGTGCCCGCATCTCCGGCGGCTCTATCCAGGATTCGGCGCCGCCGCGGTCGCGGATGCGGCCGCGCAAGGACGCCGGCGCGCAATCCCAGAGCAGGCAATCGTCGTCCCATTTGTCCAGCGCCTTCAGCAGCGGCAGCAAATCCCGCCGCAGCTCGACCAGCCGCGGGTGATTTCGCAGATCCCTGTTCGTCCCCCGCAGCTCCCATACGTCCCACCATCGTTCGACGATTTCAGGCGCGGCCGGCCGGCGAAATGGCACCGTCCGCGCGAGGTTGAACAGGTCATGCTCGCCGAAGAGAGGCGGGCGGGTATTTTCCTCGTCCATATGCAGCTCGTGCCACATGCGAAGGAACAGCGCGTCGGCGTCCGCGATGCGTATGAAGCGGACGTCGCTGCGTTTCCTCACCGTTTCGATGTAGGGGCCGTCCGGCTGCCGGCCGACGAAAAACCAGTAGATGGTTTTTCCGCGCATATGCTTGCGGTCGCCCAGTAGCGCCATGACGCCGTCGGGCCAGCCGCCGGAATAACCGACGACGATATATCCGATTTCCGGCTCGGGCCTGGAGGCGATGATGCGCTTGACGAACGGAGCCGTGTTCCTGATGTCGCGGTCGATGATGTCGAGCCCGTATCGGCTGTGATGACCGTGGGCCTTGATGATGACGGGCACTCCGGGCGCGGCCCTGAGGTCGATCTCCGCCCGCGGATGATAAACCACATAAGGTTCGAGATAGGCTGTCGAGAACGGCAGCCCCCAGAACGCGGCGGGCGCGAGATCGTCGAAGTTGGTGGTAACGATGTCTCCGACGATATGGGCCTCGCACAGATGCGCCGCCACCAGATGGGCGAGATTCGGCTCGCGGTTCGCACGGCAGATGCATGCCATGATGAATTCGCGCTGGTAGTCGAAAAATTCGTCTTCCCATGGAATCTGCTGGGTGACGTGACGGAAGCTCCACGACAGCAGCGATTCAGAGCGAGGTGATTGCGGGATATTGAGGCCGCTAAGCCCCGCAATACGCTGCAGTACATCGACCATCTCGCCGGCCAGTGGCACACCGGCCGACCGCGAGGCGCCCGCGCCCAATATCAGGGTGAAGGCGGGTCCATCGACGCGCCAGTCCCGGCGGGCCGAATCGACGAACCGTTTCATGAACGCATCGAGGCTTGCCATCGGACCTCCCCGGAGCCGGGAAGCGTAGCGACGTTGGGCGGCAGGTCGCAGCCCGATGCGCGGCCACGCATTCACCTTACCATTTCTTTATCGCTGACAGAAAGATGGGCGGCTCGTTTGCCCGCGAAGAGCGCGTTCAACAATCTGAAGCGAACCGCTAAAACGGTGTCTTGCAACTTTTCTGGCCGGTACCGAAAATATATCATTGGCTATTGGCCATACCGCAGTTACGCTCACCCTTCGCCCGCTGTTTCAAAGGGCGCAACGAACAAAAACGGGAGCGAGCGCCATGGATGACGTGGAGAAGCGCGTGATCGGCAAGGTGATGCGGCGCCTGATACCGTTCCTGATCCTGTGTTACTTCGTCGCCTATCTCGATCGCGTCAATGTCGGCTTCGCCAAGCTGCATATGAACCAGGCGCTCGGCTTCAGCGAGTCGGCGTTCGGGCTCGGCGCCGGGCTGTTCTTCATCGCGTATTTCCTGTTCGAGGTGCCGTCGAACCTGTTCCTCGAACGGGTCGGTGCGCGGGTCTGGATCGCCCGCATCATGATCAGCTGGGGTATCGTTTCGGGAGCGTTCGCCTTCATCCCGCAGATTTCGGGCGCCACCGGACTGTCCAACGAATCGGTGTTCTACACGCTGCGCCTGGTACTCGGCGCCTGCGAAGCGGGATTCTTCCCCGGCATCATCTTCTATCTGACGCTGTGGTTTCCGGCGGTGTACCGCGCCCGCGTCATCAGCCTGTTCATGCTGGCGATCCCGATTTCCTCCATCATCGGCTCGCCGATCTCGGGGCTGTTGCTGAACCTGCGCGGCTTCGGGCTGGACGGCTGGCAATGGCTGTTCATCCTCGAAGCCGTACCGTCGCTGCTCGCCGGAGTTGGCGTGCTGTTCTACCTGACCGATTTCCCGCGCCAGGCGCACTGGCTGAAGGCGGACGAAATCGCGTGGCTGGAGAACGTGCAGGCCACGGAGAAACGCAACAAGGAGAAGGTCGAGCATCTGTCGCTGCTCCAGGCGCTCACCGACGTCAGGATCCTGATGTGCGCGCTGGTGTACTTCTGCCTGAACGCGGCGAGCTACGGCGTAGCCTTCTTCCTGCCCACCATCATCAAGAATTTTGGCGTCAGCGACACCCAGACCGGATTGCTGGCCGCGTTGCCGTTCGTGTTCGGCGGCATCGGCATGGTGCTGCTCGGCCGCCATTCCGACCGTACCATGGAGCGCAAGGGCCACGTCGCGGTGGCGCTGCTGATGGCGGCAATCGGGATCGGCCTGTCGGGCCTGGTTTCGAGTCCCGTGTTGATCATGGCATTGCTGTGCTTTGCGCAGATCGGCGTTTCCGCGGTGCCGCCGATGTTCTGGCCGCTGCCGGCGAGCTTTCTGACCGGCGCATCGGCCGCCGCCGGAATCGCGGCGATCAATTCGCTCGGCAACCTCTCCGGTTTCGCCGGCCCTTATGCGATGGGTTATCTGAAGGACTTGACCGGTACGTTCACGACGGGACTGCTGCTGCTCGCAGGATGCGCCGTGGTTGGCGCAGCCGCGGTCATGAGCCTGCGGATCGATGTCAGGCGCGAGCAGGCGGCAGGGGAGGTCGCGCTGGCGCATTAGCCAATCGTGTCAGACAACATCGCCGTCATCCTGAGGTGCTCGCCGTTCTTCACGGCGAGCCTCGAAGGATGGGCCACAAGCGCCCGGCGGCCGTCCTTCGAGACGCCGCGCAAGCGCGCGGCTCCTCAGGATGACGGCTGAATGTGTGGCTCGAAGAAAAGCTACAGCGACCGGCTCACCGCCAGCGGCGAGATGTTGCGCGGGCTTGGCGCGGCGCGCTGGCCCGCCGCGGTGTAGGTGTTCGGCACGTTGCGGCGCTGCATCTCGGTGTTGACGCCGCGCACGATGCCTTCGGACACCGCATGCGCGGTCGCGAGCACGGTGAGATTGACCTGCAGCATGGCGCGGAACACGTCGTGATGGCGATGCAGCGCGGTGAGCAGTTCCGGGGTGGTGCGGGCGAGATAGCTCTGGCTGTTCTTGAGATGAGCGATAGTGCCGACATAGCGGCGCGACAGCTCGGTTTTCTTGCCCTCCAGCGCCATCGCCTCGCGCACCTTGCCGGCGCGCACCAGTTCGGTCTCGCGCTCGATCACGCCTAGCAGCGCGCTCATCACCTCGATCAGCCCTTCCGCGAGTTTGCGGGCGTCGGCGGGCGTCGCCGCCAGCGGAATGGCTTCGGGCAGCGGCTGGCGAAGGGGAGGGCTCATGCGCGATGTCTTTCGATTCAGCCGGCGCGGTTGGCTTGCTGCAGAATGAGCGTGCGATAGACGTTGTTGGAAATGCCGACGCCGCCGGCTTTCGCAAACGACTTCGAATATTCTTCCGTCAGCATCGAGCGCCACACCCCGGTGCCCGGCGTGTCGCCGAACGGGCCTTCGCCCTTGATGCCCGATGTCATCTGCGAGAACATCGAATTCAAAAACACGGATTCGAAATCCTGCGCAGCGCCTTTGGCCTTGAGCTGCGCCTGCGGCGAGACCTTCTTCAGCGCATCCGCAAGCTGGTAGTCCGGACGGCCGTTGAGCATCGGCATCAGGGCCTTTGCGGGCATGCTCGAGTTGATCAAGCCGCTTTGCATCACATCACCTCGATGTCGGCCTGGATCGCGCCGGCAGCCTTGATCGCCTGCAGGATGCCGATCAAGTCACGCGGGCCGATGCCCAATCCGTTGAGGCCGTCGACCAGTTGCTGCAGCGAGACACCGTCCTTCACCAGCGCCAGCTTCTTGCCGTCTTCGGAAACACCGATCGAGGTGCGCGGCGTGGTTACGGTGCGGCCGCGCGAGAACGGTTGCGGCTGGCTCACTTGCGGGCTTTCCGAAATCGAGACGGTGAGATTGCCTTGCGCCACCGCGACGGTGGCGACGCGGACGTCGCGGCCCATCACGATGATGCCGGAGCGCTCGTCGATAATGATTTTTGCGGCGAGATCCGGCTCGACCTGCAGCTGCTCGATCTCGGTCAAGAGCGCCACCACATTGCTCTTGAATTCCGCCGGCACCGACAGTTGCACGGTCGAGGGATCGATCGGCTCGGCGGTCTTGGTGCCCAGGAAATCGTTGACCGCAGCCGCGATGCGCTTGGCGGTGGTGAAATCCGGGTTGCGCAGCGCGAGGCGCACATTGGGCAGGCGATTGAGCGCGAATTCGATCTCGCGCTCGATGATGGCGCCATTGGCGATGCGGCCGACGGTCGGCACGCCCTTGGTGATGCTGGCGGCGGCACCTTCAGCCTGGAAGCCGCCGATCGCGACCGAACCCTGCGCCACCGCATAGACATTGCCGTCGGCGCCGAGCAGGGGGGTAACCAGGAGGGTGCCGCCCTGCAAATTCTTGGCGTCGCCCAGCGCCGACACCGTGACATCCATCCTTGTGCCCTGGGTGCCGAAGGCGGGCAGGTTGCCGGTGACCATGACGGCGGCGACATTGCCGGTGCGGATGGTGGCGCCGCGGATGTTGACGCCCATGCGCTCCAGCATCGCCTGCAGCGATTGCTTGGTGAAAGGAATGTTGTTGAGGGTGTCGCCCGAGCCGTTGAGGCCGACGACGAGGCCGTAGCCGATCAGCTGGTTCTGGCGTACGCCCTCGATATTGGCGAGATCCTTGATCCGCGAGGTCGCATTGGCTGAAATGGCCGACAGCGCCAGCACGGCGAGTACCGCGCAGACCATCCGGAACGCTGTTGCCGTACGCGTCGCTCGCATCCTCTGCTCCCCCGCGAGGTTTGGCCGGACCGACCTTCACGCTCCCACATGAAGTTGATCCGGCATTAACCATGCGAGCGCCGTGCCATCACACCCGATAGGAGCAACCGATTGATTATGTTGAGTAATTTATAAAAGCCGCGCGGCGGCGGGACGCCCGCGCGGCGGCGAAGTTGCCGCTACCGGCAGATTTTGCCGGGCCGTTTACCCAAACTTAACCATAAAAAGGCGAAGCTCCGGGGCGACACATCTGGGCATCGCGATGCGAATTTACGGACCGAACGGCACCACTCTCGGCTCGCCAGCGGGTAACGCCCGCCGGACCAGCTCGAGCGGCTTTGCGCTGCCGGACGCCACTGCTGCGCCGGAAACCCGTTCCGCCACCGCACCGAAAGCGGCCGCCAATATCGATGCGTTGCTGGCGATGCAGGGCATCGAAGACCCCGTCGAACGCCGCAAACGCTCGGTGGCGCGCGGCCGCGGCGCACTCGACGTGCTCGACGACCTCAAGATCGGGCTGTTGTCCGGCAATTTCGATACCTCCACCGTGAGCCGGCTGCGCGATGCCGCAGCCTCGCTCAAATCTACCTCCGGCGACCCCGGTCTTGACGCGGTGCTGTCGGAGATCGAACTCAGGGTCGAGGTCGAACTGGCCAAGGCCGGGCAGTTCTGAGCTCCGCCGTATCCCCTGTTCGGCAGGTTCCAGCGCGGAAACCCCGTGATTTAGCCGACTTGCCGGCCTGCGGCGATATTGTCTGTCACAGGAGGCCGCTATATAAGGCGCGCGCGGACGGACCGTTTCCGGCCGCCTTGCACGTACAGATGGGCTGACCTTGGAAAAGTTGAAGAACTATCGACCCTCCGAAAAAGAGCCTTTCATGAACGACCGCCAGCGCGATTATTTTCGCGGCAAGCTGCTGGCCTGGAAGGACGAAATTTTACGGGAATCGCGGGTCACGCTGCAGACGCTGCAGGAAGAGAACGTCAATCACCCCGATCTCGCCGACCGCGCTTCTTCGGAGACGGATCGCGCGATCGAACTGCGCGCCCGCGACCGCCAGCGCAAGCTGATCTCCAAGATCGACGCAGCACTGCAGCGCATCGAGGACAACACCTACGGCTATTGCGAGGAAACCGGCGAGCCGATCTCCTTGAAGCGGCTCGAAGCCCGCCCCATCGCAACGCTCTCGGTCGAAGCCCAGGAGCGCCACGAAAAGCGCGAGAAGGTCTATCGCGACGAGTAGAATAGTCGGTCCGACAAGCTTCTGACAAATTTGAAATTATCCCGCATACTTCGATTTTGAAGTTTGCGGGATAATCGCTTCATGACGGACAAAATCCTCGACGCCGCGCAAGCCATCGCCGCCGCCCGCTGCGAGCGCACGCCGTTGCGGCCGCTCGATCCGGAGATTGCGCCGCGCGACGAAGCTGAGGGCTACCGCATCCAGGATGCGGTTCACGGCCTGCTCGCGGCAGAGCTCGGGCCGCTGGCCGGCTACAAGATCGGCTGCACCAGCGCGGTGATGCAGCGCTATCTCGGGATTCCGCACCCGTGCGGCGGCGGCGTGTTCGCGAAGGTCGTGCACGACAGCGGTGTGAAACTGCGTCACCGCGATTTCGTCCGCGTCGGCGTCGAGTGCGAGATCGCGGTGCGGCTCGCGCGCGATCTCAGCTTTACGGGAAGCGCGTTCACGGCCGACACCGTCGCAGGCGCGATCGACGCGTATCAGCCGGCGATCGAGATCGTCGACGACCGCTACGCCGACTGGCAAACCATCGGCGCGCCGACGCTGGTCGCCGACGATTTCTTCGCAGCCGGCTGCGTGCTCGGCAAGTCGGTGTCGCGCAACGCCGCGCCGGATCTGCTCGGCGTGGCAGGCATCGCCCTGATCAACGGCGTCGAAGCCGGGCGCGGCACCGGCGCCGACGTGCTCGGCCATCCCCACGCCGCACTGGCATGGCTCGCCAATCATCTCGCAGCCAGCGGCAAGCAACTTCGCGCCGGGCAGATCGTGCTGACGGGGAGCCTGGTCAGGACGTTGTGGCTCAATGCCGGCGACAAGGCGGTGATGGAGTTGTCGGGGCTGGGGACGGTGACGGCGGCGTTCTCTTGAGAAACCCACCGCAATCGTTTCAGCCGTCATTGCGCGCGCAGCGAAGCAATCTAGCTGCGAATTTGAGAAGACTGTATTGCTTCGTCGCGTCGCTCGTCGCAATGACGACCATTAATAACGACCACGGCCTCCGCCAGGGGAGCTGGCGAAGGCCGCGTCGACCGCCGTGTCGCGCTTGAAGCGCGCGAACTGGCGTGGGAGCTCTTTCTTGTCCCGGACGAGGTGCGGCATTGTTATGCCGCTTCGCAGAGCCGGGACCCGCAGGACAGCATCTTCTGTACGGCCCCGGCTCAGCAGCGCACCGCAAGAGCGCTGCGCTGCGTCCGGGGCACGGATTTCTAGAACGGCAGGATCACGTCCATGAACTGCTGGCCGTAGCGCGGCTGCTGCACGTCGGTAATCTGGCCGCGGCCGCCATAGGCGATGCGGGCCTGGGCGATCTTGCCGCTGTCGATAGTGTTGTCGCTCTGGATGTCCTCCGGGCGAACGATGCCGGCGACGATCAACTCGCGAATTTCGAAATTGACGCGGATCTCCTGCTTGCCTTCGACCACCAAATTGCCGTTCGGCAGCAGTTGCGTGACCACCGCGGCGACGCTGGTCTGCAGGTTTTCCTGGCGCTGCACCGATCCCTTGTTGTCGGTCGATGCCGTACCATCCGCGGTGAGCAGCCGGCCGGGCAGGATCGCGGTCGCCGGATTCTTGATCAGCTTGTCGCCGAGAAAGGAGGTAATACCGGAGTCTTCCTTGGCGGCGCGGCTGCGCTGGGTCTCGTTGGCGATGTTGGCCTTGTCGGTGAAATTCACCGTTACGGTGAGAATGTCGCCGACCTGGTGCGCGCGCTGATCCTTGAAGAAGGCGCGCGAGCCGTTTCGCCACAGCGAATTGGCATTGTAGGACACCGCTTCCGGCTTCGGCATCGGCATCTGTACCGGCTTGTAACCCGGCTGTGCCGTCGGATTTTCGATCGCCGTCAGCGCCGGCTTCTCGCCGAGCGACGCGAAGCGGTCGAATGCCGAGCAACCGCTGCCGAGGGCGGTTGTCGCCAGCAATGCGCCTGACAGAGCGATGCGATTGAACTTCAGGGAAGTGAACATGAACACTACTCAGCTTTTCGAGGACTGGACGCGGCGTCGTTGGCGGCTACGGAAACGGGAGCGGCAGCTTCGGCTGCGCCTGTGGTCGTGGATGCATCGGCGGCTGCGGGCAGGCGTGGCGTTGCGATCGCGACCGACACCTGGCCGCGGCCGACCACGATGCCGGACACTGTGCGCTTGGATTGCAGGTTGAGCACGTTGACCGCGTCGCCTTCGGTGCCGCCCTCCAGCGCCTTGCCGCGGATGGTCAGATACAGCCCGGAGGATTCGTAGATCAGCGTCACGTTCTGGTCGCGCGTCACCAGATCGGGTTTGGCGAGATCGGTCACGCGCAGCGCCTGCCCGGCGCGCAATTGCCGCCGCGCCTGCATGCCGACCGCGCCGTCGCGGAGCGCGGCGTCGTTGCCGACCTCGGATTTCGGCCGCCGCTCGACCAGCACATCGGAAGATTTCAGGATTTCATTGCGCTCGAGGCCGCGCGCGAGCACCGCGGCTTCCACGGTCTCGATTGCGATGCCGGTGAAGCGCAGTTTTGTCGGCGCGGAATTCGCGTCATTGGCAATCTCGAAACTCACATCGAAGCGGCCGCTGCGCGGCTCATAGCGAACTGCTGCCGGCTGCACGGCGCCGCTGTTCGATGCATCGAGCAGCAGTGTCTGCACGTCGCGGTCGAAGGTCAGCGACAAATTGGCGGCGTCGCCAAGTCCGTTGCGGCGCTCCAGCGCGCGGGCGACCTGTAGTTCGATATCTTTTGCGTCGAGCGTGCGCGCCAGCCGCGTCACCGAAATCGACTTGAGATTCCGGGTGTCGACGCCGATCACCTGATGCGCCCGCAACGCGCCAAGCACCTGCGCGGTCGCAAGCGACCCGGTGGTGCCGAGGTCGGGCGCGCGGTAGATCGCGATCTGGGCGGCGGTGCCGGCGTTGTCGACGACGTCGCCGATCCGCACCACGTCGCCTGAGACATTGACGCTGGCGCGCAGCACCGGAGCTGCGGCAATATCGTCGCGGCTCTGCGCCAGCGACGCCGTCGCGCCGGCCGCGAGCAGGGCGGTTGCGAGAAAGAGCGAGCGAATGATCATCATCAACTCCCTCAGCGGAACAGGTTGGAGGTGGACTGCAGCATCTGGTCGGCGGCGCTGATCACCTTGGCGTTCATCTCATAGGCGCGCTGCGCCGCGATCAGGTCGGAGATTTCCGAGACCACCTCGACATTGGCCTGTTCGAGATTGGACTGCTGCATGTCGCCAAAACCGTCGGCGTTGGCGATGCCGTCCTGCGGCGTGCCGGAGGCAGGCGTATCGGTGAACAAGTTGTCGCCGTTCGGCTGCAACCCGGCCTTGTTGATGAAGCGGGTCAGCCCGATCTGGCCGACGATGGTCGGCGTGGTCGAGCCCGGCAGCGTCACCGAAACCTGGCCCTGCGCATTGATGGTCAGTCCCGAGGAATTCTGCGGGATCGTGATGGTCGGCTGCACCGGATTGCCTTGGGCAGTGACCACGCGGCCCTGCGCGTCCATCTGGAACGAGCCGTCGCGGGTGTAGGCGTAGGTGCCGTCGGGCATCTGGATCTTGAAAAAGCCTTCGCCGCGGATGGCGATGTCGAGATCGTTGCCGGTAGGCGACAGCGTGCCCTGCGTCATCAGCCGCGGCGTGCCGACGGTCTTGACGCCGCCGCCGATGTCGATGCCGACCGGCAGGATGGTGCCTTGATCCGACGCCTGCGCCCCGACCCGGCGCACATGGTCGTAGATCAGGTCCTGGAACGCCGCGCGCTGCTTCTTGTAGCCGGTGGTGCGCAGGTTCGCGATGTTGTTGGAAATGACCTGGACGTTGAGTTCCTGGGCCGCCATTCCCGTCGCCGCGGTATAGAGAGCGCGCATGGTGGTTCTCCTTAGGCCGGAACGTCGGCTAGTTTTTCGAGTGCGGATTTCCGCAAATCGCCTTGCTGCTGCAGCATCGCGGAGATCTGCGTGTAGGCGCGCGTCACCTCGATCATCTTGCTCATTTCAGACACGGAGTTGACGTTGGATTTTTCGACAAAACCCTGCCGCACCCGCGAGATGGTGTCGGGCTGCGCCGCGTTGCCGGCGCCCGACGAATAGAGGTTGGCGCCTTCCTTCACGAGCTTCTGCGCCTGCGCGAAACTGACGAGGCGCAGCTTGCCGCGGATCGAATCGATGCGGTTGACGCCTTCGAGCACGCTGACGCCGCCGTCGGCGTTGATGCTGATCTCCTTGTCGGTGGGCTGGAACACGATCGGTCCGCCGGTGCCCAGCACCGGATTGCCGGCCGCGGTCACGAGCTGACCCTGCGAATTGATCTGCAGGCTGCCGTCGCGGGTATAGCGTTCGCCGCCCGGCGTCTGCACCACCAGGAAGGCCTTGCCGTCGATGGCGACGTCGAGTCGGATTCTTGGTCGCCTCGGCCGGACCCTGGCTGAAATCGTGATAGGTGGCGCGGTCGGTCACGTAGCTGACGCGGCGATCCTGTCCGAGGAAATTGTCCTGATGCGCGCCCGAGGTCAGATATTCCTGGAACAGCGACTTGTCGGCCTTGTAGCCGGTGGTGTTGACGTTCGCGACGTTGTTGGCGACGACATCCATCTGCCGTTCCAGCGTCATCTGCCGCGATAGTCCGACGAGAAGCATATTCTCCATCGGTGTTCTCCCCTCGAATGACCCGCGATCGGCTCTCCCAAGCCTTTTGCGGACCTAAGCGAACCGCCAAGGCTCTCCCAAGCCGCGGTTCGCGCTTCACAGAGCGAAAGCCGTGCCAGTTGAAAAAGTACTGAGTTTAATTGGGCTTATGTGTTTGGAGGGGGCGGCCAAGGCCCGGCAGAAAGGTCTTGTTGACCATAACTGCCCGGCAGTTTTTTCCCAGTTGAGGGACAAAAGAAAGGTTCCATTAACCATTGCAAACCTAGTGTCCAGCGAGTGAGGGCGCGTGCGCGCCGGGGGCATTGGTACTGCGTCGTAAGCCTGCTTGGCCGCATCGAGCCGTATCCAGATTCGGATTGGGCGGGCGATGGCAGATAACGACGACAAGGAAGACGGCGCCCCGGAAGCGGCTGCCGCGCCGGCCAAAAGCAGGAAGAAGCTGATCATCATCGCGGCCGCAGCACTTCTGCTGGTCGGCGGCGGCGCCACCTGGTTCTTTTTCTTGCGCGGTCATGGCGAGGAGATGCACGCCGAGGCCGCCGCTCCGAAAGCGCCGCTTTTCATCGACGTGCCGGAGGTGCTGGTCAACCTGGTCGGCGCGCCCGGCGAGCGCATCCAGTATCTCAAGGTGAAGGTCGTGCTCGAGGTCAAGGAAGAGAAGCAGGTCGAGACCATCAAGCCGACCATGCCCCGGGTTAGCGACATCTTCCAGACCTACATGCGCGAATTGCGCCCCGCCGACCTCAACGGATCGGCCGGACTGTTTCGCCTGAAGGAAGAGCTGACGCGGCGGGTCAACGTCGCGGTTGCACCCAATCAGGTCAACGCCGTGCTGTTCAAGGAAATCGTCATTCAGTGACGGGACGGGTTTGAGACGATGGCGGGCAACGACCAGGTCGACCAGGATGCGATAGCCGCCCAGTGGGAGGCGTCGCTGGATTCCGAGGATCCGGTGGCCGCCGCGGAAGAGGCCGCCAATAACGAACTCTCCGGCGCGATGGCGTTGCAATGGGCCGCCATGGTCGAGGACGGCAGCCGCGACCTCGGCGGCGGAAAGAACGGCGGCGAGCGCGTTCTGTCGCAGGAGGAAATCGACAATCTGCTCGGCTTCTCCGTCGGCGAGGTCAATCTCGACGACAATTCCGGCATTCGCGCCATCATCGATTCCGCGATGGTGTCCTACGAACGCCTGCCGATGCTCGAAATCGTGTTCGACCGCCTGGTGCGGTTGATGACGACATCGTTGCGCAACTTCACCTCTGACAATGTCGAGGTCTCGCTCGACCGCATCACCTCGGTGCGGTTCGGCGATTACATGAATTCGATCCCGCTGCCCGCGGTACTCAGCGTGTTCAAGGCCGAGGAGTGGGAGAATTTCGGTCTCGCCACCGTCGATTCCAGCCTGATCTATTCCATGATCGACGTGCTGCTGGGCGGACGGCGCGGCCAGACCTCGCTGCGCATTGAGGGGCGTCCCTACACCACCATCGAAACCAATCTGGTAAAACGCCTGGTCGAGGTCGTGCTGTCGGATGCCGAGCAGGCGTTCCGGCCGCTGTCGCCGGTCACCTTCACCATCGACCGCCTCGAAACCAATCCGCGCTTCGCCGCCATCAGCCGGCCTGCGAACGCCGCGATCCTGGTGCGGCTGCGCATCGACATGGAGGACCGCGGCGGCAACATCGAACTGCTGCTGCCCTACGCGACCATCGAGCCGATCCGCAACGTGCTGTTGCAGATGTTCATGGGCGAGAAATTCGGCCGCGACCCGATCTGGGAAGGCCATCTGGCGACCGAAATCGCGCAGGCGCAGATCTCCGTCGATGCCGTGCTCTATGAAGCCGACATTCCGCTCAAGCAACTGATGAAACTGAAGGTCGGCGACACCCTGCCGCTGGAAATGCGCTCGGACGCGCTGATCGCGGTGCGCTGCGGCAACGTGACGTTGACCGAAGGCCGCATGGGCCGGGTCGGCGACCGCGTCGCCATCCGCGTCACCAAGCAGTTGCGCAAGCCCAATACCACCTTCGCGATGTTCGAGAAGGCCGAAGAGCAAACCAAGTTGATGGAGGCACAATGAGTCATTCATTCGGAATGGTGATCGAGAGTCTGGTTGCGGTTCTGCTCCTGCTCACGATCGGCTACTGCATGCTGCTCAACAAGCGCCTGCTTCGGCTCAAGGCGGACGAGCAATCGCTGAAGGCGACCATCGGCGAATTGATCACCGCGACCGAAATCGCCGAGCGTGCCATCGGCGGGCTCAAGCACACCGTGCGCGACGTCAACGAGAATCTCGGCAGCCAGCTCAATTCCGCCACCGACATGTCCAGGCAGTTGACAAAACTGCTCGCGGAGGGCGACGGCGTGCTGCGGCGGATCACCCGGATCGCGGTCGCGGCGCGGCCGGCTGAACCGGAAGCCCCGAAAGTTTCCGCGGCGAAGTCGATTGCCGCGGCGGCGCAGGCGTTCTCCGACCGCAGGAGGCCAAACGGTCTGGCTGCATGAAGGCACTTCGCGACATCCGCGTCATTCCGGTCGTCCTGATCGCGATCTTCGGCCTTGCGGTGCTCAAGGTCGCGGGTCTGGTGATCGACGGCGGATATGTGTTCGACTATCAGCCCAAATCGACCAAGCGCTCGTGGGCGCAGGAATCGTTCAACTTCCCGTCAAGCGGCAAGACCGATCCTTCCGACATCACCGGATCGGTTGCGGCCAAAAAGGAAGAAGCGCCGCCAAAGCCCGCGGTCAGCGCGCCGGAAACCGCAAAGCCGCCCGACGGTACCGTGCTGTATCCCGATCCAACTCAGCCGATTTTGGCCTCGGAGCGCGCGCTGCTGGAGCGGCTGCAGGCGCGGCGGCAGGAACTGGAGGCGCGTGCGCGGGAAATCGACATCCGCGAAAATCTCCTGAAATCCGCGGAGAAGCGCATCGAAGCGCGGGTCGAGGAATTGAAGGGCGTGGAATCGCGTATCTCGACGGCGACCGAGCAGAAGAACGAGGCCGATGTCGCCCGTTTCAAGGGCATCGTCACCATGTATGAGGGCATGAAGCCGAAGGATGCCGCCAAGGTGTTCGACCGGCTGGAAATGAGCGTGCTGTTCGAGATCGCCTCGCAGATCGCGCCGCGCAAGATGTCCGACATCCTGGGGCTGATGTCGCCGGAAGCTGCCGAGCGGCTCACCGTCGAACTGGCACGCCGCGCCGGCGCCGACAAGTCGGCCTCGGCCGCGGACCTTCCCAAAATCGAAGGCAAGATGCTGCCGCAAAACCGCAATTAACGGGGATATTTAACAAGTCCTTAAATCGGCAATTCTAGACTCGGAGCGCGCGGGTGGGGGCTTCCAGCCGCCGACCAGAGACTTGAGCCGAGAGACTCTTCGCATGGCCCGAACGGCTGCCGCTGACGATTGGTCGCAAGCTCGCGCATGCGCGCGGCGCTGCCGGTTCGTGTGCGTTGCCCTCGGCCTGTTTCTGCTGACCGCATTGTTCTCCGGCGCCTGCCAGGCGCAGCCGGTCAAGGGCGAGGCGACATTCTCGGCGACCGGTGGCTATGCCCGGCTTGTTCTCAAGCTCGACGAGGACGTGGATTCCGACGTGAGCGTGGCCGGCTCGATTGTCGTGATCCGCTTCAAGCGGCCGGTCGATATAAACGTGGACAAGCTATCCGACGCCGTGCCCGGCTATGTCGGTTCGGCGCGGCGCGATCCCGATGGCGCGGCGATCCGGTTGTCGCTGGCGCGCCGGGTCACGGTCAACGCCATGACTGCGGGCGAGCGTATCTTTGTCGACCTGCTGCCGGACAGTTGGAGCGGCTTGCCGCCGAGCCTGCCTCAAGAGGTGATCCGCGAACTGTCCGAGCGCGCGCGGGTGGCGGAGCGGGCGCTGCGCGCCCAGCGCGCGGCGGAACTGGCGTTGAAGCGGGCGCCGGTGCGGGTGCGCGCCTCGGTGCAGCCGACTTTCGTCCGCTTCGTGTTCGAACTGCCCGATGGCGCCAGCGTTTCCTCGGCGCTGAACGAGCAGAAGCTGGCGCTGGTGTTCAACACCGCGCTGACCTTCGACCTTGCGGACGCGCGGCTGGCCGCGCCCTCCAATATCGCCTCGATCAATCAGAAGATCGAGGGCGAGAATGCGCAGGTCGAAGTAGCACTAATCGGCGACGTCGATGTGCACTCGTTCCGCGAGGACAAGAACTACATTGTCGATATCGGTTTCCAGTCGGAAAAACCGTCGCCGCTGGCCTCGCCGGTGTCCCCAGCGCCGGCTCCGATGGCGGTCGAGCCATCCGACAAGCCGGCGGAGGAACCGCAGCGATCCGGCGAGATTGCGCCGCCGGCCGCGGAGACGGTTGCGCGAGAAGCCAGGCTTGAGCCCAAACCCGAACCGGCGATGAAGCCGCAACCTGCGGCGCCGCCGGTGGTGTTGGCGGCCTTGCCCCCCGCACAGGAAACGCCGGCGGCGATTACAGAGCCGCCGGCAAAAATCGCGCTCGCCGCTGCCGAGCCGCCGGTGGACGTCAAGCCGGGCAGCGCCGTCGACAAGATCGAAGCCAGGCGCAACAGCGACGGCGTGCGCCTGACCTTTTCATTCGCCGCTCCTGCGCCCGCAGCCCTGTTCCGCCGCGCCGACGTGGTGTGGCTGGTGTTCGATTCAGCCAAACCTCTCGATCTCGAGCCGATCCGCCGCGAGGCGGGATCGATGATCGGCGATGTCAGCGCGCTGCCGCTGGAGAAGGGGCAGGCGATCCGCCTGCGCCTCAACCGCCCGCAACTGGCGTCGCTGACGGGCGATGACAAGGCCGGGCAAAACTGGGCCGTGACCTTCGCCGACACCATGCAGACCCCGTCGCAGCCGCTGACCGCGATCCGCAACATCACCGACCCCGCGCGCGCCAACGTCACCGTGCCCTTTGCAAAGCCCGGCCTGATGCATCGGCTGGTCGATCCCGATGCCGGCGACGCGCTGATGGTGATCACCGCTGGTCCCCCCGGCCGCGGCTTCATGCGGCGGCAGGATTTTGTCGAGTTCGCGTTTCTGGAATCGATCCATGGCGTGGTGATCCAGCCCAACTCCGACAACGTCACCGCCGAGATCGCTTCCGACAAAATCACGCTGAGCCGGCCCGGCGGGCTGACGCTGTCGTCGGCGGATGTCGGCGCCGAGCGCGCTGCGTTGGCGGTTCGCCCGATCTTCGATGTCAATGAATGGCGCCGCAACCAGTCGGAAGATTTCATCAAGCGTCTGGACACGCTGGTCACGGCGGTGGCGAGTGCGAGCGCCGAGCAACGCGCGCCGGCGCGGCTCGATCTCGCCCGGTTCTATATGTCGCGCGGTATGTATCCGGAGGCCAAGGGCGTGCTCGATCTCACGTTGAGCGAAGCAAAGCCAGGGCAGGAAGAGCTCTCGGCGCTGATCGTGCATTCGGTTGCCTCGACGCTGATGGGCCGCCCCGAGCAGGGCTTGAAGGATCTCGCGGCGCCCGTGATCGGCACCAACTACGATTCCCAGCTCTGGAAGGCGCTGGCGCTGGCGCAGCAGGGCAAATGGGCGGACGCGCGGGAGAAATTCAAGAACGTCGAATTCGCCATCACCTCGCTGCCGCTGGAATTGCAGCGCGCGGTGCTGACGGAGGCAATGCGCGCGGCGATCGAGGTCAAGGATTATTCGGGGGCGGCGAGCCGCAGCAACGATCTCGATGTCATCGGCATTCCCGCCGATTTGAAACCCGCAATCGCGGTGCTGCGCGGAAAACTGGCCGAGGCGCTCGGCCGCGAGAAGGATGCGCTGGCGCAGTACAAGGCGGCGGCGACATCCCCCGATCGGGCGTCGGCGATGGAAGCGCGGCTGCTCGACATTGCGCTGCGCCAGAAGCGCGACGAAATCACCCAGGAAGACGCGCTGCGCGATCTCGAGACACTCTCGGTGACATGGCGCGGCGACGGGCTGGAGGTGAAGGCGCTCTCGATGATGGCGCGGATCTATGCCGAGACCGGCCGCTACGGCGAATCGCTGGCCGCGGCGCGGACCGCTACAAAACTGCAGCCCAATTCGGACATCTCGCGGGCGGCGCAGGACGATTCCGCGGCGTTGTTCGCGCAACTGTTCCTCTCGACCAAGGGCGACGACCTGCCGCCGGTCGACGCGCTGGCGCTGTTCTACGAATACAGCGAATTGACCCCGATCGGGCGGCGCGGCGACGAGATGATCCGCAGGCTTGCCGACCGCCTGGTCGGCGTCGACCTGCTCGATCAGGCCGGCGAACTCCTGCAATACCAGGTCGACCACAGGCTCGAGGGCGCCGCACGCGCGCAAGTCGCGGCACGACTGGCGATGGTGTACCTGATGAACCGCAAGCCGGACCGCGCCATCGGCGCGCTGCGCACTACCCGCATCGCCGACCTCGCCGGCGAATTGCGGCAGCAACGGTTGTTGCTGGAGGCGCGCGCGCAGAGCGACATCGGCCGCCGCGATCTCGGCCTCGACATCATCTCGAACATCGCAGGGCGCGAAGCGATCCGGCTGCGCTCCGACATCTACTGGGCGGCGCGGCGCTGGCGCGAATCCTCCGAACAGATCGAACTCTATTACGGCGACCGCTGGCGCGATTTCAAGCCGCTCAATCCGGTGGAAAAGGGCGACATGATCCGCGCCGTGATCGGCTATGCCTTGGCGGAGGATTCGCTCGGGCTGGCGCGCTTCCGTGAAAAATATGCCGCGTTGATGAGCGGCGAGGCCGACCGCGCCGCCTTCGATATCGCGAGCAAGCCGGCCTCGACCAACAGTGCCGAATTCGCGCAGATCGCGAAAATGGCGGCCAGCGTCGATACGCTCGACGGTTTCCTGCGCGAGATGAAGGCGCGCTTTCCGGACATGACGGCGAAGGCGCCGCTGCCGCCGGAAACCCAGAAGGCAGATCCGTTCCCGACCGGCGCGCTGCCGGCGATCGTCGGTTTGAAGCGGGTCGAGGCGGCAAGGTAGGGACTGCCCGTATTGCGAGGAGCGCAGCGACGAAGCAATCCGGCCTTGCTATGTTTGCCGCGCCGCTCTGGATTGCTTCGCTTCGCTCGCAATGACGTGGGCGCCCCCTCGACAGACGCGCGCCGACGCGGCAACCTGCGGCGGTCGATCGTCCCCGGGGGAAACCGCCATCATGAGTAAGCCCACCAAGACCGAAGCCGAACTCGTTGCGATGGCGAGGGCGGAGTTGAAGGCTCACCTCGACTGCCCGGAGGGAATCACGATCGCCGTGCTTCGCGATGGCGACTCCTGGGAATTCCGCACCAAGGCCGACGAGGCGACCATCGCCAAACCCGGCTATCCCGAATGCGTCGCCATGATCGTCAGATCGGCGACCACCTCAGCAAGCAGTTCGATGTGAGCTGAAGGATCGTGTTCCGGACACGGTGCGGCGCTTCTTCAGCGCTGCTTCGCAGAACCGGGACCGTACCATGCGCCGGCGTTCGTTACGGCCCCGGCTCTGCAGCGCACCACGCCGCGAAGTGCGGCGCGCTGCGCTGCGTCCGGGGCACGTGGTATCTGCGCTCCTATCCCCCGTAACTCTGCACCAGACTTCCCGCCACCAGCGACCAGCCGTCGACCAGCACGAAGAAGATCAGCTTGAACGGCAAGGACACCACCACCGGCGGCAGCATCATCATGCCCATCGACATCAGGACCGAGGCGACCACGAGGTCGATGATCAGAAACGGCAGGAACAAGAGGAAGCCGATCTCGAAGGCGCGTTTCAACTCGGAGATCATGAAGGCCGGCAGCAGAATCCGCAGCGACATGTCGGCGGGCGTCGCCGGCGGCGGCTCGCCCGAGAGGTCCATGAACAGCTTCAAGTCCTTTTCGCGGACGTTCTTCTGCATGAAGCCGCGCAGCGGCACCACCGCGCGTTGCAGCGCCTCTTCGACGCTGATCTGGTTGGCGACCAGCGGTTTGATGCCGTCGTCGTAGGATTTTTGCAGTACCGGGCCCATTACGAAGGCGGTGAGAAACAGCGCCAGCGCCAGGATCACCGAGTTCGGCGGCGCGGTCGCGG
This sequence comes from uncultured Alphaproteobacteria bacterium, assembly GCA_963784755.1. Lineage (GTDB taxonomy): Bacteria > Pseudomonadota > Alphaproteobacteria > Rhizobiales > Xanthobacteraceae > Bradyrhizobium. The sequence goes on from CAWASS010000002.1 coordinate 406,458, forward strand.
TGCCGAGCGCGGTGCGCAGCAGCGACAGCACCACCACGATGCGGGTGAACGACGTCATCATGATCAGGATCGACGGCGCGATCGACAGCACCGTCAACAGCGCGATCAGCTGGATCGCGCGCTCGGTGACGCCGCCATTGCCCTGGCCGAGATTGATGCTGATATCCTGCGCCAGCGCCGGGTCGGCGAGCGATCCGGCGGCGATCAGACTGACAAAAAATAAAACTCTACGCGGGGCTGTCGCCGATCTCACGAAAGGTTCTTTGGACGGCCCAGCAGGGACGCCATTTCATCTTCGAGATTCTCGAACCCGGTTCGCGGTGAGGGAGGTGCTACCGGCGGCGCGGCAGACTCGCTGCGCGGCGCCGGGCGGCCCGGCGGCGGCTCGGGCGCAACCGGCGGTGCGCCGACGCGCGGTTCGCCCGCCTCGCCGGCCGGGCGGCGCAACGCCGCTTCGAGCCGCTGCGCCATCTCGGCGAGATTCTGATCCGCCGCCGAAATCGCCGGCGGTGGGGGCGGCGGCGGAGCCGCGGCGCGTTCGGGGCTGCGGACCGGCGGCGCCTTCGGCGGTTCGGGGCGGGCGGGACGCGGAATCAGCGGCTCGCTGCGCGGCGGCCGCGGCGGAATCGGCTCGCGCATTTCGAGCCGGGGCTCCGGACGAAGCGTAGGCTCCGGCGGCGCAAGGCCGGACAACAGGTCGTTGCCGCGCCGTTCGGAAAGCGCCGGCGCGGGGCGGCGCACTTCGTCGGCGAAGGAGGGCCGGACCGGCCGCGGCGGCGGCTCCGGCATCGCCGGTTCGACATGATCGGGCACACCGTCGCCGTCGGACCAGCTGCCGACGTCGGGCAGCGCCACCCGGGGCGGCAGTTCGGCGCCGCCGACATTGGGCCGCTGCGGGGCCTGGTCGCGCGCCGGCATGGCTCGGACAATATTGGGTTCCACGACGAGATCGGTCGGGCCGCCGATCATCAGCAAATGTTCGACATTGTCGCGCCGCACCAGTACCAGCCGTCTGCGGCCATCCACGGCGGCGGCGTCGATCACGGCCAGCCGCGGCATCCGCCCGCGATTGGCGTTGGCGCCGAGCCGGTTGCCGGCGAATCGGCGCACCAGCCAGGCCGCGGCGCCGATCAGGGCCAGAACCACCACGAATGCGAAAAAGAATGTCAGCTGTGTCGACATGGCCTGGTCCCCGGCAATAGCGCTTCGTCGTGTTCAGGAATCGAAAGGACGCAACCGGAACGATACACAAACGGCGAACAAAGCGTAAGTTTTGCCCTAACTCTTAATTCTCCACGGCAGGAACTGCCGCCCGATCTCTTAATAAACCATGAATCGGCCGGGCCAAAACAACTTCTGAGGGTGCCGGACATCAATGGATTGCGTGGTTAATGCCGGCCATGGCGGCGAAAATCGCTGGAGCCCGCCTTCGGCGGCATAACCGCGTTCATCCCCGAAGGTCCGGCGTTTCTTAACCCGTTATTAACCATACGAGCGGCAAATTCTGCCTAGCTGCGCGGTGTCGCGAGCGGTGGAGGGGCGGCCGATGTCCATCAACGATCTTCCGGTTCTGTCGGCGCTGCGCACCAGGATGCAGTGGCATCAGGAGCGCCAGCGCGTGCTCGCCGAGAACATCTCCAACTCCGATACGCCGAATTTCAGGCCGCGCGACCTGGTCGAGCCAAAATTCAATTCCAGCGGCGCGGGCGCCGCCGGAGCGATGGGAGCGCTGGCGATGATGCGCACCAGCGCGGGCCATATCGCGCCCTCGGGCGGGGCCAGCGGCTTTACGCAGAATGCCAAGGCCGGCTACGAGACGCGGCCCGCCGGCAACGCGGTCAATCTGGAAGACGAGATGCTGAAGGTCTCCGCCAACCAGATGGATTATGCCGCCGCGACCTCGCTCTACAGCCGCAGCCTGCATCTTCTGAAGACCGCGATCGGCAAGGGCTGAGACAAGCCATAGGAAGACGGCATCATGGCGGACGACGGCGGCGATTTCTTACGCTCGATGAGCATCGCGACCTCGGGCCTGCGCGCGCAGGCCGGACGGATGCGGGTGATCTCGGAAAATATCGCCAATGCGGATTCCACCGCGCCGACCGCCGGCGGCGATCCCTATCGCCGCAAGGTACCGACCTTCTCCTCCACGCTCGACCGCACGCTGGACGCCAAGGTCGTGACCCTGGGCAAGGTCAAGACCGACACCTCGGCGTTCCGCGTCAAATACGAGCCGAGCAACCCGTCCGCCGACGCCACCGGCAACGTCAAATATCCCAACGTCAATCCGCTGATCGAAATGACCGACATGCGCGACGCGCAGCGGTCCTACGAAGCCAATCTCAACATCATCAGCGCCACCCGGCGGATGATTCAACGCACACTCGACATCCTCAAGGCCTGAAGGGACTTTTAGCCATGGCTTCACCGACCGTTGCTGCAAACGCCTATGCGAGTCTTGGCCGGATGCTGGAATCCGGCAGCGGAATCGGCGCCGGAGCCGGCAAGACGTCCGAATTGGGCGGGGGGCAATCCTTCGGCGCGGTGCTGAAGGACGCCATCGGCAGCGTGCTGGATTCGGGCCGCAAGTCCGATGCGCAGACGCTGGCGATGGCGTCGGGCAAATCCAACGTGATGGACGTGGTGACGGCGGTGGCGGAAACCGATGTCGCAGTCTCGACCCTGGTGTCGGTGCGCGACCGCGTGATCCAGTCCTACGAAGACATCATGAAGATGCCGATCTAGTTCGTTCCGGGCTCGCGCCAGGGCGCGCATCCCGGAATGACGAGAGTTTGAGTGAAATGGAATCCATGACATGACCGGCGCTGAAACCCTCGATATCGCCCGCGACGCGATCTGGACCATCGTGGTGGTGTCGTCGCCGCTGATGATCGTCGGCCTCGTCGTCGGCGTCGTGGTCTCGCTGATCCAGGCGCTGACCCAGATCCAGGAGCAGACGCTGATCTTCGTGCCGAAGATTCTGGCGATTTTCGTGACGCTGCTGCTGGCGCTGCCGTTCATGGCGGACGCGCTGCAGGGCCACATGATGCGGATCTCGTCGCGAATCATCGGCGGCTGATGCACTGTGCTGTTGAACTATGCGCATCGATATTTCATTGCTGCCCGCGCTCGCCGCCGCCTTCATGCTGGTATTCGCCCGCATCGGCGCGATGGTGATGCTGTTGCCGGGGTTTGGCGAGACCAACATCCCGGTCCGCATCAAGCTCGCGATCGCGCTGGCGCTGACGCTGATCATCCTGCCGCTGCACCGCGCCGCCTATCATATCGACATGCAGTCGATGGCGCCGCTGATGGTGACGCTGGTGCATGAGATCGTGATCGGCGTCGTGCTCGGCGCCACCGCCCGGGTGACGCTGTCGGCGCTGCAGGTGGCGGGCTCGGTGATCGCCCAGCAACTGGGTCTGGGCTTCGTCACCGCTGTCGATCCGACCCAGGGCCAGCAGGGGCTTTTGATCGGAAACTTCCTCACCATCCTCGGGCTGACGCTGCTGTTCGCCACCGACACCCATTATCTGGTCATTGCCGCGCTCAACGACAGCTACGCGATCTTTTCGCCCGGCGAATTGATGCCGAGCGGCGACATCGCCTCGCTCGCCACCCGCGCCTTCGCCGCCGCCTTCAAGATCGGCATGCAACTGGCAGCACCCTTTCTGGTGTTCGGCCTCGTCTTCAACATGGGACTTGGCGTGCTGGCGCGGCTGATGCCGCAGATGCAGGTCTATTTCGTCGGCGTGCCGCTCTCGATCCTCGCGGGTTTTTTGATCTTCGCAGCGGTGCTGACGACGATGATGGGCACCTACATGGATTACTTCGTCGGCGTCATGCATCAACTGATCCCGCGGAGCTAAGATGGCCGACGAGCATGACGCCGCGGAAAAAACCGAAGACCCGACGCAAAAACGTCTTGACGATGCGCACGACCGCGGCGACGTCGCCAAAAGCCAGGAGGTCAACACCTGGTTCATGATCGCCGGCGTGACGCTGGTGATCTCGACCTTTTCCGGATCGATCGGCAGCGGCATCCAGACCCCGCTGCGCAATCTGGTAGCCAATTCCTGGATGATCCATGCCGATGGCCCTGGCCTGCTGGCGCTGGCGCAAAGCCTCGAAATAGCATTGATCGCAGCGCTGGGCGTGCCGCTGCTGCTGCTGATGCTCGCCGCCGTCGCCGGCAACATGGTGCAGCACCGGCTGGTATGGTCCGGCGAATCCCTGAAACCGAAACTGAGCAAGATATCGCCGCTGGCCGGCGCCAAGCGGGTGTTCGGCAAGCAGGCGGCGGCGAATTTCGCCAAGGGCATTTTCAAGGTAGGCGCACTCGCCGCGGTCATGACCGCGATCCTGTGGCCGGAGCGCCATCGCCTGGATGCGATGATACGCTTCGACCCGGCGGCGATCCTCGGTGCTACCACGGCGCTGACCCTGCAATTGCTGGGCGCGGTGGTGGCGTTGCTGGCGCTGGTCGCGATCGCCGATTATTTCTTCCAGTATCGGCAATGGTTCGAGCGGCAGAAAATGTCGCTGCGGGAAATGAAGGAAGAATTCAAGCAGTCCGAAGGCGACCCGCACATCAAGGGCCGCATCCGGCAGTTGCGCCACGCGCGCATGAAGAAGCGGATGATGGCCGCGGTTCCCAAGGCCTCCGTGATCATCACCAACCCCACCCATTATGCGGTGGCGCTGTCCTACGACCGCGGCATGTCGGCGCCGGTCTGCGTCGCCAAGGGTGTCGATTCCATCGCGCTCAAGATCAGGGAAGTCGCGAAAGCGCACGATATTCCCGTTGTCGAGAACGTGCCACTGGCCCGCGCCTTGCACGCCACAGTAGAGATCGACGACGAGATTCCGGTCGAACACTATCATGCGGTGGCCGAAATCATCGGCTATGTCATGGGCCTGAAGCGCGGGCTGCCGGGGCGAAGGGTCTGAAGATTTGAGCCATCCGCGGGGATGTTTTCACCTCACCCGCCTGCGAGAAGACACAACTTCAGGCGTCTTCCCCATCCTCAGAGGTGCTGAACATTCAGAGCCCCGTCCCATTTGTTGTTCAAATATTCACAAACCAACCGTCGATGGCAATGATGGGGGAGGGCTTCGGAACATAATAGGCAAGCTCCCTCAAATGTTTCGGGGGTCAGCTTGTTTTCTATCTTTCGCTCGGCCATAAGTTCCAAGAATCGACCCTGATAGACATTCCAATCGCCTTTTTCTTTTTTATAAGTTTTGAGCATGGTGTCGGTCGGCGCGAGTAATGGCTGATGGACGTATTTGATGTGGCCTATTTGTTTTAGGAAAAAAGCAAGATCATCCGCTTTGGCGAAGGCCGCTAGTTGGGAGGTATTGTGAAGTCGAACGTCAATAACGGTCTTCACGCCGGCGCGTTGTAACCGATTAAAAAATCGCTCGGCCGTAGACTGGGTAAATCCGATTGTGGCAACTCTGACCTTCTCGGTTGACAAAGGTGATCACTCCGCCGCTACGACTGCGTCGGGACGCGGCCTTTCAATTTCAGAAAAGGCCACCCTAAGCGAGCGGTCCCGGTAGGCAGCCGCGATCTGATCATCGGGAAAAAGATCGGCCCGGTTCTGTTTGAGCATTTCAATCAGCTCACTTTCGATCTCGTCTTGGCTTTTTTGGTGTCCATTGAAAAGTATATGGGCGACTGTGAGACCGCGACTTTTTAAAGCGCGTCCCACAAGAAGACAGCGGTGGCAATCCAGCGGGTCATGCTCAGAACACATCAGCGCTATTTTGAAATCGTTTGAGCCTTTACTAATTCGGTCGAGACCTTTCTTAAATTCTGGAATTGCTGCCATTTTTTCGTAGTCAGCTACCCCTTCGCAAAACAAGTTTTTGCCTTTTGGACGGCCTCCTAATTCGTCGCCGAGAAAAACGTATTTGATTTTGTCCAACCGCAGTTCTTCCTCAAGGTCAGCCTTGTTAAATTGTGGTTGATGCCGTGAAAACGGCGAACTTCGAACGTCGGCCACGGCTGTTACGCCAGCGCCACGCAGAAGGCGCAGAAACTCCTCATAAGAGTGAGTTGAATGACCTATCGTAAGAATCGTTTGCATGGCATCCATGAACCTAAGATAGCTCAATTGATCAAAACTTCACGGCTCCCCCGATGAAATCACAGTGGAAAACACCCCAGCGATCAATTTGTAAGCATAACCTTGCCAACTGTCTCCAAGGCTAATGCAGAGCGTAGCCGGTCCCGCAACATACTTTCCGTCTGGCCGTCTGAGATACTCGCGCTCCACAACGGGGTCCGTTATGCTCAGTATATATTGCATGTTGTTGAAAACAAAACTCCCCCGGACCCTGCGTTTCGCGTTGTTGAAAGCTGCTCCTTCGACAGCAATGCTGATGGTTAAATTGGCTACGTTGATGAGCAACAGGGAGGCATGAAATTGAGCAGCAACCGCGTCTGAAACACGATCATGTAAGCCATTGGAACTTGAAGAATCATTGTTCCAAAGGACTCCGAGCACGTTGTCTAAAGCTCCCGCCAATTCAGCAGGGTTGCATGTCCGGACCAAGCTCCAATAGGCCTGATCGTCGATGACATGGTTTTCCGTTTGGAATCCGTGCGGCGTGTGTTGGGTCAGTCCAATATCGATTATATCCAACAGCTTGGGGTCCGTGCCGTTTTGGTATCGACGATCAAGTTCCGATAACTCGCCGGCGGGGCGACTGCTAACTGGGCGTATCCAGGCACCAAATCCGTTTCCAGCAATTTCCTTCCCTGCGACGCACCGCCCTGAAATCTTGCGAGAGTTAGCTAAACAAATAATCCGTTTTGTATATGCCATTTTTGCGGTCCTCCCCCAGACGCCCAACCCGCAGTTGTGCCGATCAAACATGTTGATTGCGGAACAAGTTTCAAGCGTTGCGCATGGCGCTAAGTGGTACAAGCTATCCGATGCCCACCGGCCCCATAAGGCGAGAAGGGACTTGCCGATACCATCGGCACGCCGGCATACCGGCAAATGGGCCCAGGCGGGATTGAAGACAGCTTTGTAAGGGGCCCGGCTACGCTCATTCTCTCGGCTAACCAGTGTTCGAATCAATACGGTCCAAGCCGCTCATTGACGCGGGACTGCCAGCGAGTTTTTGTTGCGATCGTCCGGAAATCGGCGGAACGACCATAAATAACCGCACGATGTGCTTGCGCTGGCGGGGCCAATTCAGGCACTCAGGAGTTATCGCCTGTGCGTGCGTTTCCCCGATTTCAAGAGGCCGCGGCCCGTCCGATGACCATCGAGCCTGATAGCGACCTGCCACCTTCGGCGCATGAGCCGGCGCGGCGCAGCGGCAGCATCGTGCTGGTATTGCTGGTTGCCGGCGCCATTGTCGCGGCGGCGATAGCGTTCATGACGCTCGGCCGGGCGCAGGCGCAGCCTTATATATTGGGGCTGCTGGCGCTGCTGGCGATGGTCGGGCTGTTCAACCTGTTTGCGTTTGCCGCCGGCATCATCCGTTTCGCCGACCGCATCGCGGACGATCCGATCATGCGGCCGATCGCCGATCACGCCTTCGACGGGCTGGCGGTCACCGATTCCCGCGGCCATGTGGTCTATACCAACGCCGCCTATCTGGCGCTCACCGGTGCCGCCACCGCGCAGGATGCACGCCCGGTGGAACGGGTCTTCATCGGCAACCCCGACGTATCGGAGGCGGTGTTCCGCTTGCTCAAAGCCGCGCGCGAAGGCAAACGTCAGCAGGAGGAAGTCCGCGTCGCCGGCAACGAAGGCGCGCATGGCCGCTGGCTGCGGATGCGGGTGCGTCCGCTCGGCCAATCCAAGCGCGAGGCGAAATTCGCGGTGTGGTCGATTGCCGACATCACCCGCGACCGCGAACGCCAGGAAGACGTGTTCCAGGAACTGCAGCACGCCATCGAATATCTCGATCACGCGCCGTGCGGTTTCTTCTCGGTCAATGCCGCGGGCGGCCTCGTCTATGTCAACGCCACGCTGGCGAACTGGCTCGACTACGACCTCGCCGAGATCGGCAATGGCGGATTGAAGCTGACCGATATCGTCTCGGGCGACGGTGCCTCGCTGCTGACCTCGATCGTGCCGGTGCCCGGCGAAGTGAAGACCGAGGTGTTCGACATCGATTTGCGGATGCGCGGCGGCAAGACCATGCCGGTGCGGCTCTATCACAAGCTGGCGTTCGGTGCGGACGGCGCGCCCGGCGCGTCGCGCACGCTGGTGATCAGCCGCGCCCGCGACGAGCGGTTCGACCCGCAGCGCGCCGCCGAAGTGCGCTTCATGCGCTTCTTCGATCACACCCCGATGGCGATCGCGACCGTGGACAAAGCAGGCGCGGTGGTGCGCGCCAATGCGCGCTTCGCGAAACTGGCGCAGAGCCTCAATTCGGGAGGTGCCGCCGGCAAATCGATCCTGTCCGTGGTGAGCGACCGCGATCGCAGCCATCTGATCGCGGCGATCGCGCAGGCCGCGGAAGGGCAGGGCGACATCGCGCCGGTGGAAGCGATGCTCGATGGCGCCAAGGAGCGCTGGGGCCAGTTCTTCGTCACCGCGGTGGAGGAGGACGAACGCGAGGCCGAAGCCGCCATCGTCTACATGCTCGAGACCACCGAGCGGCGCACACTGGAGAACCAGATCAACCAGTCGCAGAAGATGGACATGGTGGGCCAGCTCGCCGGCGGCATCGCCCACGACTTCAACAACGTGCTGTCCGCGATCATGATGGCCAACGATTTCCTGCTCAACGCCCACAAGCCGACCGATCCGTCGTTCCAGGACATCATGCAGATCAAGCAGAACGCCACCCGCGCCGCAGCGCTGGTGCGGCAGTTGCTGGCGTTCTCGCGAAAGCAGACGTTGCGGCCGCAAGTGCTTGATATCGGCGATGTGCTGTCGGACCTCGACGTGATGCTGAAGCGGCTGCTGGGCGAAAAGGTGAGGCCCGAGGTGGTGTACGGCCGCGATCTCTGGCCAATAAAGGCCGATCTGTCGCAACTCGAGCAGGTCATCGTCAATCTCGCGGTCAATGCGCGCGACGCCATGCCCGACGGCGGCAAGCTGACGGTGCGTACCGCCAATGTTTTGGCGCAGGAAGCCGAGAAGCTGTCCTACAAGGGCATGCCGTCAGCGGATTATGTGCGGATCGATGTCACCGATACCGGCACCGGAATCCCCGCCGATATCGTCGACAAGATTTTCGAGCCGTTCTTCTCGACCAAGGAAGTCGGCAAGGGCACCGGGCTCGGGCTGTCGACGGTATACGGCATTGTCAAGCAGACCGGCGGTTTCGTGTATGTCGATTCGGAAGCAGGCGCGGGCACGTCGTTCCACATCTTCCTGCCGCGGCATCATGCCGAGGCGGAGCTGCAGCCGGACGCCGGTGCGGCAAAGGAGGCGCCCGCCGGAGCAAAGCGCGCCGCCGACCTCACCGGGCAGGGCACCATCCTCCTGGTCGAGGACGAGGAGGGCTTGCGCTCGCTCAACGCGCGCGGCCTGCGCTCGCGCGGCTACAGCGTGATCGAGGCCTCCAACGGCATCGAGGCGATGGAAGCACTGGAACAAAAGAACGGCGCGGTCGATCTCGTGGTCTCCGACGTGGTGATGCCGGAAATGGACGGGCCGACGCTGCTGAAAGCGATGCGCGGCCGCAATCCCGACCTGAAGATCATCTTCGTGTCCGGCTACGCCGAGGATGCGTTCGAGAAAAGCCTGCCCGAAAACGAGCAGTTCGCCTTCCTGCCCAAACCCTTCGCGCTGAGCCAGTTGGTGGCGAAGGTCAAGGAGACGATGACGCCGGGTTGAAGGCGGCGCTTGTCCCGGGCGCGATGCAGCGCCAGCGCACCACGCCGCAAGGGCGGCGCGCTGCACTGCGTCCGGGACACGACATATGCCGTCATGCGCGGGCTTGACCCGCGCATCCATCCATCTTCGCAACAGCCGTTCGAAATGGATGGATTGCCGGGTCGAGCACGGCAATGACGAGGGCCGCGACCGAGCGCCGCAGCCCTGCGTCGTCATGGGAGCTTCACTTTTGGGCAGCCGTGCCCATGTTAGTGGCGCTTCCCCCTGCCGGGGAATGAGGGAACAACCATGAATTTCACGCAGCGCACCCGCGGCATCGTCAAGGCGATTGCCGTCGTTCTATCGTTGGCGGTCCCGCTGATGTTCGCGATCTCCGTGGCCGATGCCCGGATCGGCGGCGGCGGCAGCTCGGGTTCGCGGGGCGCCCGGACCTTTTCGGCGCCGCCGAGCACGTCGACCGCGCCGAACGCGGCGCAGCCGTTCAACCGCACCATGACCCAGCCGGGCAGCCCCGGCGTCGGCGCTGCCGCGCCAGCCAAGGGCGGCTTCTTCAACCGGCCTGGCATGGGCATGCTCGGCGGTCTCGCTGCCGGCTTCCTCGGCGCAGGCCTGCTCGGCATGCTGTTCGGCGGCGGCATGTTCGGCGGCCTCGGCGGATTGTCGTCGATCTTCGGCCTGATCCTGCAGATCGGTCTGATCATTATCGTGGTCCGGCTGGCGATGAATTGGTGGCAGCGCCGCAACGCGCCCGCCCCCGCCTATGCCGGCGCGGCGCCCGCAGCCGGCACCGGCGCGCAATCGAGCTTCCGCAGCGGATCGGGTTTTGGGCTGGGATCGGGCAGCGCGCCGCTCGAGATCGGGCCTTCCGACTATGAGGCCTTCGAGCGCCTGCTCGGCGAGATCCAGGCCGCGTGGTCGAACGAGGATGTCGAAAAGCTGCACACGCTGGCGACGCCGGAGATGGTGTCGTATTTCACCAAGGACCTCGAGGCCAACAAGGCTCAAAACGATATCAACAAGGTTTCCGACGTGAAGTTGCTGCAGGGCGATCTTGCGGAGGCCTGGCGCGAAGGCGATACCGACTACGCCAGCGTGGCGATGCGGTTCTCGCTGGTCGACAAGACCATCGAGCGCACCACCGGCCGGCTGGTTTCGGGCAGCGATCAGCCCGGCGAGGCCACGGAAGTGTGGACCTTCGTGCGGCCGCGCGGGGCGAACTGGGAACTTTCGGCGATCCAGCAGACCTGAATGCCGGCACGATTTTAAAAACGAGGCGCCGCGGTGCATTCCGCGGCGCCTTTTGTTTGCGGCAGCGCCACCGTCATTCGGGGTTCGCGTGGCCGGAATAATGTTGGAACCTGCGTGTTGATCTTTTGTACGGCCGGTCGATGGACCGGCCGATCAAAAAAACAAATCGGGAGGAATTCGATGCTTCAACTCTTCAGGATCATGTTGCGCGCGTGCCTCGCCGTCGCCGCGGTTTCCAGCATGGCAACGGCGGCGCAGGCGCAGGGCGCGAGCACCACGTTCTTCCTCACCAGCACCGGCATCGGCAATGGCGGCAATCTCGGCGGCCTTGCCGGCGCCGACAATTATTGCCAGACCCTCGCGCAGGCGGCGGGCGCGGGGGCGAAAACCTGGCGCGCGTATTTGTCGACGCAGGCGGCCGACGGCAAGCCCGCAATCAACGCCCGCGACCGCATCGGCAAGGGGCCGTGGCAGAACGCCAAGGGCGTGGTGGTGGCCAAGGACGTCGCCGAGTTGCACGGCGCCAACAACCTCACCAAGCAGACCGCACTCAGCGAAAAGGGCGATGTCATCAATGGCCGCGGCGACACCCCGAACCGCCATGACGTGCTGACGGGATCGCAGCCGGACGGCACCGCGTTCGCGGGAGCCGACGACCGCACCTGCAAGAACTGGACAAGCAGCACGCAGGGTGCCGCGATGGTCGGGCATTCCGACCGCATCGGCTTGCGCGATGACGACGCGTCGAAATCCTGGAACTCGTCGCATCCCTCGCGCGGGCCGGACGGCGGCTGCTCGCAGGCCGACCTCAAAAGCACCGGCGGCGACGGCTTGATGTACTGCTTTGCCGCGAACTGAGTTCGAGAATTGCAGGGTGGGTAGAGCGCAGCGAAACCCACCATCAGGCGGCGATATGGTCGGTTTCGCTTGCGCTCAACCCATCCTACGCTGCTGCTTCGCGGCGAACTGACGGCGCTCGGGCGAATCTCGTAGGATGGGTAGAGCGCAAGTGAAACCCATCATCGCTCGTGCCTTTGGTGATGGGTTTCGCCTGCGCTCAACCTATCCTACATTGCGGCGCGATGCCGTGATGACACACGAGGTTCGCCCATGCGCTACCAACTCTATTACTGGCCGGGCATTCAGGGCCGCGGCGAATATGTCCGCCTTGCGCTGGAAGAGGCCGGCGCCGATTATGACAACGTCGCGCGCAGCGAACGCGGCATGGCGGCGATGATGAAAATGATGGAAGCGCACGGCACGCCGCCATTCGCGCCGCCGTTTCTCAAAGCCGGCACGCTGGTGATCGGGCAGACCGCCAACATCCTGCTTTATCTCGGCTCGCGCCATGGCCTCGCGCCGAAGGCGGAAGCCGGAAAGCTGTGGGTGCATCAACTGCAGCTCACCATCACGGATTTCGTCGCGGAGGTTCACGACACCCATCATCCGATCGGGGTGTCGCTGTATTACGAGGACCAGCGAAGCCCGGCAAAAAAGCGCACGCAGGAATTCTGGAAGGAGCGGGTGCCGAAATATCTCGGCTATTTCGAAGGGCTGGTGAGCGACAGCGGCGGTACATTTGCCACCGGACGGCGCATGACCTACGTCGATCTGTCGCTGTTCCAGATCGTGGAAGGGCTGCGCTACGCATTCCCGAAGCGTATGAAAAAATTCGAGCGCGAGATTCCGAAGCTGGTGGAGCTGCGCGACCGCGTCGCGTCGCGGCTCAACATCAAGGCCTATCTCGAAAGCGACCGCCGCATTGCGTTCAATGAGGACGGCATTTTCCGGCGCTACAAGGCGCTGGATATCTAGAAGCCGTCATTCCGGGACGCGCCGCTTGGCGCGGTGTCGGAATCCATACTCCCGATGGTGGTTATGGATTCCGGGTTCGCGCTTCGCGCGTCCAGGAATGACAGTCAGCGATTTCTTCCATCCACCGGCGTCATCGCCAGCTTCGACAATTCGATGCCGTCGATGCAGCTGACATTCAGCGCGACCACTTCGGTTCCATCCGGCTTGCTGCCGCGCGCGAACACGTCGACGCCGCAGTCGGTGCAGAGCTGGTGCCGGATCGCGTGCTTGTTGAACAGGTACTCCTTCAGATTTTCCTCGCCGGCGCGGAGCTGAAAACTTTTCGGCGCCATGAAGGTGAAATGCAGGCCCTTCTTGGTGCAGATCGAGCAGTTGCACGCCGTCACCATGGCGAGATCGCAGGTGCATTCGAACCGCACCATGCCGCAATGGCAGCCGCCGGTGTAGGTTTTTGTCTCGGGCATCTTCGGTCTCCCGCAAAACTATGATGTGAAGATAAATCGCAGATCGCCAACCAGTTCAACTCACCAGATTCCCGGCAGCAGCCGGTAGCGCACCTTTGCGGTGTATTCCGCATAGCCCGGCAGGCCCGAAAGCAGCGCGCGCTCCTCGATGCCTGCGCGGACCGCGAACAAGCCTGCGAACAGCGGCGCCAGCACGACGCCCCACCACGATCCCACCAGCAGCGGCACGCCGACAAAGAACAGCACCGTGCCCGAATACATGGGATGCCGCACATGGGCGTAGGGGCCGCTGTCGATGACGCGGTGGCCGCGCTCGGCCTGCACTTTCACCACCGGTGCCGCGAAGGAATTTTTCCGCATCACCCACATGATGTAAGCGGTCGAGGCAACCAGCAGCGCCGGATCGGTCCTGGCAAGCCACACGCCACTGCCAAGCCCGAGCACCGCCATGGCCGCGAGAAACACCCACGCCGCCGGCCAGTGCCAGGTGCCCGCTGACACGAGCAGCAGCGCGGCCATGCCGGCAATGTAGAGCAGCGTTTGCAGGAGCAGTTTGGCGATCATGGCAGGTTCCATGTTGATGGTTCGCAACAAGCGGTATTGATTCCCTCATTCGCGGCGATGTTGCGGCAATGAACTGGATGCGTGCCCGGGACGCAGCGCAATGCCTGGCACTTGCGACGCGAGTTGGCGTCACGCGTCCTTGCCGCGCGAAATCGTGATGGTGGCGTTGGTTCTGGTGCGCGTGCAGTGCATGTCGAGCCGCCGGAACCGCATCTTGACGTCGTCGCCGCGGAAAAGTCCCATCCGCCTGATGCAGCGCGTAGCGCCCTTCAGCGTATCGTCCAGCGGCACGGTGAAGATCACCGCCGAGGCGCGCGCGACCAGGGCGAGAAACTCGGGCTTCGGCTTGCGGGCGTCCGAGGTGGCCAGCAATTCGTTGGTGACGCTGCGGCTGGCGCAGCCGAGCCGCAAGTCCTTGGCCGCGGGATGCGTGAGGTAGATGACGTTGGCTGCGGTCTTGCCGACGCCGAGGCCGTCGATCTGGCCCTTGAGCTGGGCCGCGAGCGCGTCGCAATTGTCGGCGCGGGCGGGGGAGGTGAGGGCGATGGTTGCGAGCAGCGCGATTGCTGCGGCTGAAAGCGCTGACCCGGCGTTCTTGAATATCATCGTGAAACGCCCCGCGTTATCGTCATGTGCGGGCTTGACCCGCCTGCGGGGCCGAAGCCCGGCGCATCCATCAAAAAGACTCTTCAGGAAGATGGATTGCCGGGTCAAGCCCGGCAATGACGATTTGTCATCATCTTAGCCCGGATGAGCGAAACAACGTCCGGGAACGAATGCGCGTTAGCCGGGCTTGTACGGTTTGGCGCCGAAACGCGCATTGCCGATGTAGCGGATCATGTCGTCGGACATCGCGCCGTCCGTTTTTGAGTTGGGGCCGGGCGGCGCGCCGGCGTGATACCAGTTCAATCCGACGATCTTCTGGTAGTCGGAGTCCGACAGTTTCAATCCAAGTTGATTTATTTTCATCTCCATCGTTTCGCGTGATGGCGACCCGCCCTTGGCCTTGCCGCGGATTTCCCAGTAGGCCTGCGCCGTGACGACCAACGCCGGTTTGACCGCGAACGGCAATTGCCGCCACGCATCGATCACCAGCCGCACAAAGGCGGTGGAATCGTCCCTCGGATATTTGATGTGATCGAACTTGTCGTAGTGCGGATCGCCCGGATATCCCATCCAGTATGCTTGTGGTGCGAACAGGCAGACCAGCGGCGCCACACCTGTCATCATCTGGATGAGGGGATAGGCGGGTTCATCCTTGATCTGAAGAATGGGCCACGTCGAAATCGCAAGATTGTCGGTGCCCATGAGGTGGCTTACGTCGCCGACGAACTGAGTAAAGTCCGACACAAGCCACTTGTCCTTGATTGTTTTGGTGGAGTCGGCCGGATCGGGAATGTCGTTGCCGGGTTCCGCGTCGATCACGAATGCCTTCATTGCGATTTGCGGGTCTGATTTGAAGTTCTTGATGAGGACGAGGTCGGCGGCCATCGTAATTCCGGCGCAATAGCCCCATCCGGCCCAAGGGATATGTCGCGTATTCAGGCGCGAGATCAGCTTGATGCGTTGATCAGGTGATCCGTCCGGCGCATCTTCCTTATCGGCTCCGCGGCTGAACAAGTGGATCCAGACATTCGAAATGCCCATATCGATGAGCGCATTTATGAAGCGATCGATATTATCGGTAGGCGGCGGATTGGCCGGATTGGTCGAAACGTATGCTGCGTAGCAGTTGATCGCGTTGGTCACGCTCAGTTCTGTAAAAATGCCGTGTCCGAGAAACGCCTTGTTGATCGCCATAAATTTCTCCGCAGCTACATCGGCTGATTTATTCTTTCTTAGGTTGTATCCCTTCACAAGCGGCAATATTCTTGTTTATTGCTGAGCGCTTGTGTTGTCTCGGAGCCCCCAATGAACGCCCCAACGCCCATCCCATCCTCAGCCACCCCGGTCCCGCCCTATCGCCACACCCCGCTGTTCCCGCTCGGCCCCGACACCACGCCCTACAAAAAGATCACCACCGACGGCGTGCGTGTCGAAAAGGCGCTCGGCCGCGACATGCTGGTCGTCTCTCGCGAGGCGCTGCGGGCGCTGTCGGAGGCGGCGTTCGGGGACATCAACCACTACCTCAGGCCAGGGCATCTGAAGCAGCTGCGCAGCATCCTCGATGACGCGGAGGCCAGCGACAACGACAAGTTCGTCGCGTTCGATTTTTTGAAAAACGCCAATATCGCCGCGGGCGGCGTGTTGCCGATGTGCCAGGACACCGGCACTGCCATCATCATGGGCAAGAAAGGCTGCAATGTATTGTCGGATGGCGATGACGAGGCAGCGCTGAGTGAGGGCGCGCGCGACGCTTATCTGCGGCGCAATTTGCGCTATTCGCAGGTGGCGCCGCTGTCGATGTATGAGGAGAAAAACACCGCCAACAACATGCCGGCGCAGTGCGAGATCTATGCCGAAGGCGATGATGCCTACAAGTTCATGTTCATGGCCAAGGGTGGCGGCTCCGCCAACAAGAGTTTTCTGTTTCAGGCCACGCCGTCGGTGCTGACCAAAGATCGCCTGCTGGCGTTCCTGAAGGAAAAAGTGCTGACGCTGGGCACCGCGGCGTGCCCGCCTTATCACCTTGCGATTGTGATCGGCGGCACCTCGGCCGAACTCTGCATGAAAACGGTGAAATTGGCGTCGGCGCGCTATCTCGACGCGCTGCCGACCCATGGCTCGGCCGACGGCAACGCCTTCCGCGATCTCGATATGGAGCAGGAGATTTTGAAGATGACGCAGTCGCTCGGCGTCGGAGCGCAGTTCGGCGGCAAGTATTTTTGCCACGACGTGCGGGTGATCCGCCTGCCGCGCCACGGTGCGTCGTTGCCGATCGGGCTTGGGGTGTCGTGCTCGGCGGATCGCCAGGTGCTGGGCAAGATAACCCGCGACGGCGTCTATCTGGAAGAGCTCGAGCATAACCCTGCGCAATATTTGCCGCAGGTCGAGCAGGCGCTCGGCGGCGAGGTGGTGAAGATCGATCTCAATCGGCCGATGCAGGAGATACTTGCGACGCTGTCAAAGCATCCGATCAAAACAAGACTGTCGCTGTCGGGCACCATGATCGTAGCGCGCGATTCCGCGCATGCCAAATTGCGCGAGCGGCTGGAAAAGGGCGAGCCGCTGCCGGACTATTTCAAGAACCATCCGGTCTATTACGCCGGTCCCGCCAAGACGCCCGACGGCTACGCCTCCGGTGCGTTCGGGCCGACCACGGCAGGACGGATGGACTCCTTTGTGGATCAGTTCCAGGCGGCGGGCGGCTCGATGGTGATGGTGGCGAAGGGCAACCGCGCGGTCACGGTGCGCGAGGCCTGCAAGAAGCACGGCGGCTTCTATCTCGGCTCGATCGGGGGTGCTGCGGCCAACCTCGCCGAGCACTGCATCAAGAAGGTCGAGGTGGTGGAATATCCCGAACTCGGCATGGAAGCGATCTGGCGTATCGAGGTCGAGGATTTTCCGGCCTTCATCATCATCGACGACAAGGGCAATGACTTTTTCAAGGAACTGAATTTGGGGTGAGGGGGTCCTGCCCCGGAGGCAGCGCCATAAGCGCGTTTACGCGCGTCTTCGACGCGCTACGGCGTAGCCCTTGCGAAACGGTGCGCTGCAGAGCCGGGGCCGTAACGAGCGCCGGTGTTTGGTACGGTCCCGGCTCTGCGGAGCGGCATGAAGAATGCCGCACCGCGTCCGGGACACGAGATGCAGCTTACGCCCGCGTTCCCTTGAACGGAAAGCTGCCCATCGGGCCGATGCCCATCTCGCCGCCGATGGTGTCGCCGGCGACCTTGCCGGTGAACGCCAGCGTCAGCGGCATCGGGTTGGTGATCGAGATTTTCCAGGCGACGTCGTCGCCATTGACGGTGCCGTCGAAGATATCGCCGCTATTGCCGTCGGCGCCCTGCGTGCCGGTCAGAGTGCCGCCGGAGCTCTTCAGCGTGAGCGTCGCTTTGCGCTCGCCCATCGGCGTGCTCATGGTGATATTCCAGTTTCCGTCGACCGACATCGTGTCTCCCTCTGTTTCCCCTCGACAAAAACCGGAATGGTCCGCGCTCGGGATAGGTCCGCGCCCGATATAGCGCATTCCGGGGTGTAAGCTCAACGCGCAATAATGCCCTCGCCTTTTAGCCGCGCCTGAAGCTCCGGCGTGGCGCGAATCCGGTTGGTGACGAGGATGCGGAATATCGCATATTGCACGGCGAACGCCGCGACTTTGGCGCCGATCGCGACCACCGAGACATAGAACGCCCACAACTTGATGTCGCCGGTCGAGGCCACCGCGATGACGCCCGCGCCCAGCGCGAACATCAGCGCCGCCCAGGCGTAGCCGGCGATGGTGACGTATTCCGGGACGGTGTCGATGACGATCGGCGGCATGTAACGCAGCATCCAGCCGCGCCTCAGCATGATCGCGCCGATCGCGAAATGGCCGATCGCGGGCTTTGCCAGCACGAAGCGGGGATCGCTGGTCAGCAGCGTCGCGCCGCCGAGCACGATCACCAGCCCCAGGCTCGCCCAGGTCATGTAACCGAGCGTCTGTCCCCTGACGCGGGAATAGATCACCTGGCCGACCGCGCCCGCAATCGCCACCGAGGTCGCGAGAATCACGTTGCCGGTCGCAAGATAGATCGCGAGGAAGACGATGGTGGAGAGGAAGTCGGAGCCCAGTCTCGCAAATATGTCTTTCATCGTCGTGTTCCTTGCTCGCAATGGCGGATCAGGATGGCGAAACCAAAGCACTCGCCGGGGCTGTACCATATTTCGCCCGCCGATACGCCGGATACCATTTGGTAAAATAAACCGCGCTGTTGCGCGCAGCAATTCCGATGCCGAGTCCGACCCAGAACGGCAGACTGGGCATATAGATCATCAACAGGTTCGCGATCAACATCAGCACGAACGCGCCGGTCCACGCCCAGGTGATGATGTAATTGGCGCGCATGAAACCGGGCATCGCAATCGTTTCGGCGTCCACCGCCTCGCGGGCATATTGCAACGTAAAGGGCGCGCGGATCGCGATCGATCCAAGCGCGATGGCCAGCGTGCCGATATCGACGGCGAGGCGAACCTCGGTCGTGCTCCAGTCGCCGTCCACCAGCGATATGTAGCAGCCTAGCGCGCTGAACATGATCACCGCGCCGGCCGCGAGCATCTTGATCGAGCGGCCGCGCGAGACTTCGTATCCGATGATTGCAGCCGCAACGGCAGCGCCGGCAAACAGGCTGACCGTTGCGGGGGTGACCAGCATCAGCAGCGCGAAAGCGGCGAACGGGGCGAGGATCAGGAAGATCGTCATGGCGGCCTCATGGAGGGAATCTTTACATCGTAAAGATGTGTTTAGGCCGGCCCGAAGCGCCCGTCAAGCAAAATCTTTACAGTGTCAAAATTAGAGCAGAGCTCATGTAATTTCATGTTTTTACAATGCTCTAATCCGTGTCCCGGACGCGGTGCGGCATTCTTCATGCCGCTCCGCAGAGCCGGGGACCGTACCAGGCGCCGGCGTTCGTTACGGCCCCGGCTCTGCAGCGCACCGCTTCGCAAAGAGCTACGCGCTGCGCTGCGTCCGGGGCACGAGACTATCTATGTGGCACCCACCCAATTGCCATGAAAGCCGTCCGGAACAAGAGTCCCTAGCTGCACCAGTGCCGCGGGGCCCGCCTCGACATCGCGGGCGTTGAATACCGCAAGATCGCTGCGGTTTTCCCGGGCGCGCCATATCACCGCGAGCAGCCAGCCGTCGCCCTCGGCGGCGTCGGGCGCACGTTCGACGAACACCGGCTCGGAAACGGTGTCGCCGGCGGGCAGCAGGTATCGGCCGCGGCGTGCTCCCTTGCCATCGACATGCACCACGCCGGACAGCGCGCCGAACATCGGCAAATCCGGGTTGGCGCAGGCATACCAGCCGTGCTTGTTGGCGAGACCGGCGCGGCGATCGTCGATGCGCGGGAATTCGCCGGTCACGTCGTCGAGATAGGTTTGGGTAAAGCGGTCGGTATTGCCCGCGAGATCGAAGGTCCAGCGGCACAAGCGTGCGCGCGATTTCTTCGGATCCGTGGGCGAGCCATCGGGATGGGTGAACAGCGGCGCTTCCTCGAACTGCATCACGTCGGCGATGATGCGCTCGCCGTCTTCCCAGGCATTCATGACATGGAAGACGTAGCAGCTCTCGGCGCGGAACCAGACGATATCCTGGGCTGAACCATTGCGCTTCATCACGCCGACATAGCCGCCCTTGTCGGGCTCCCAGGCATAAGGCGGCTTGCCGCGCATAGCGCGCTCCATGCTGCCGGTGATGGGCAGGATCGGAAACAGCAGGTGGTTTTCGGTGACGATGAAGTCGTGCACCATGCTGGCATAGGGCGCCTCGAAACGATCGAATTTCGTGACGATGCCCGAGGCATCGACCGATCCGAACGAGAGCAGGGGGCTGAACGGTCCGCCCGCATTGTAGCCGAAGAACATCATCTCGCCGGTGACCGGATCGATCTTGGGATGCGCAGTGAAGGGGCCGGCGATGCGGCCGTCGTAATTGGTCGTACCCAGGGTTTTCAGCGTGCCCGGCTCGATCTCGGTGGGCAGGTGGCCTTCCTCCAGCGCGAGCAGGCGGCCGCCGTGAAAGATGATGTTGGTATTGGCGACGCCGCCATCTGATGGCGCGGAAGCCGGAGCGCCCGGCAGTTTCTGGCCGAAGCCGCCGAACAGCGCGCGGCCGGCGTCGTGCTCGGCCTGCCATTTCGGAGTGCGGACCCAGCGGTTGCGATAGCTGGCGCGGCCGTTCTCGAGACGGAAGGCGTGCAGCATGCCGTCGCCGACGAACCAGTGCGCGCCGGGTGATTCGAACTGCGGATTGGGGCCGTTGCGGTACAGCGTGCCGTTAAGCTCGCGCGGCAGCTCGCCCTCTACCTTAAGGAAGGCCGCATCGCCTTCAAACGGAATCGGCGCGAGGTTGGTCCGGGCCGGCCTGCTGGTTTGCTCAAGCATCAATCGCTCCCATCATGACATCTTTACATCGTAAAGATCAATTAGACGAACCCGGCCGATCCGTCAAGCGAATCTTTACACTGTCAAAATCACGGCCTATAAGGCGCGGATGGCGAGAAAACCGAGAAACAGCCGGGTCAGCCGCTCCGCTGCGCGCCGGAAGGCGGTCATTCCGAAAAGTCCTTCCGGGCGAAGGGGCAGGTCAGCCGACGATACGCCGTATCATCACGGCGCCCTGCACGAGGCGCTGCTCAAGGCGGCGGAGACCGTGCTGGAGCGTGACGGCCTGCAGGGCCTCACCCTTCGCGCGGTGGCGCGCGAGGCCGGCGTGTCGCACGCCGCACCCACCCATCACTTCGGCGACCTCACCGGCCTCGTCAGCGAACTCGCCGCGATCGGCTTTCGTCAGTTCAACGCCGCGATGGCCGCGGCCGGCTCCAGCGATCCATCCGTGCTGGAAAGAGCCTTGGCAAAGGCCAAGGCCTATGTCGCCTATGCGCGGGCGCATCCCGGCATGTACGGGGTGATGTTTCGTACCGAGCGGCTCGACATGACCCGGCCGGCGCTGCACGAAGCCGCCCACGCTGCATTCGCCGGCCTCGCCGGCTCGATCGGCGCCAGCCGCCACGAACATATCGCCGCCGAAGCGCTGTCGCTGGATCAGGCCGCCGCCATCGCGCGCGCATGGTCGCTGGTGCACGGTTTCACCATGCTGCTGCTCGACGGCCGCCTCACCGATATCCTGCATCGGTTGCCCGAGGGCACCGATGCCGAAACCTTGCTGGATGCGATGCTGCGCTCGACCGTGACGCGCCCGGCGTCGTAGTTCCGTCATGCAAAACGGATGGATTGCCGGGCCGAGCCTCGGCAATGACGCAATACTAGGACGGATTAGCCAACGGGTCGCGCGAACCCGCCCGAGACGCTGGTGAAAGTTTCCGCTGTCGCGGTCGAGTTCAGCACAACATCTGTGCACATCGGCATCGACAACATCGTCCCGAGCCGGGCGCATGACATTTCGCAGGAATCGTTTTAGAACAGCGGCCTTCGCTATCCCTGCCATCTCACCAGCGTTCCAGTTTCAGCCGATCATGCCTGCCATTCCGCCGAACAAGCCTTACCGCATCGGCCGTTCCCGCACCGGGCTCGGCCTCTTCGCCACCAAACCGATCGAGAAGGGCGCCAAAATCGTCAGGTATTCCGGCCCGCTGCTCGATGCCAGAAAATACAAGGACCTCGAGAACAAATATCTTTTCGAACTCGACGGCCGCTGGTTCATCGACGGTTCGGTGCGCAGCAATATCGCGCGCTACATCAACCACGCCTGCAAGCCGAATGCGGAATCCAACGTCCGCCCGCGCCTGCGCCGGGTCGATATCCGCGCCATCAAGAACATCTCGCCGGGCGAGGAGATCAATTACGATTACGGCACCGCCTACTTCAAGATGTATCTGAAGAAGATCGGCTGCAAATGCGACGCCTGCGAGAACAAGCGCAAAAAATTGCGCGCCGAACAGCGCGAGGCAAAAAGGCGCGCCAAGGCGAGGGCCGAGAAGCGAGCCGCGAAAGCCCGGGCGCTGAACGGCCATTGCGGAAAAACCCGGGCTGCGGAGAAATCCAGGCCTTCCAGACTGGGGGCGTCCGCCGGCAAGGCCAAACGCCGGGGCCGGAAACGCCGCGCGCCGCTCAGTTGATCTTGATCATGCTGACCAGCAACGGTTTTGCGCGGGGCCGCTTCAGCCGGACCGGCTGAATCCTGGTTCCGAACACGACGTTTTCCGAGACGATGGAATAGCTTTCGCCGCGCACCGCCCCGAACCCCAGCGATCCGTTGACCTTGTTCAGGAGGTTGAGGCGCGCCAGCGCGCTGACATTCTCCTTGAATACAAAATCGATCTTCACGGTGCCGACCAGCACGCTGTTGATCTTGTGCAGATCGGACCTCGACGCCAGCGCATCGATACAGGCTTCGACGTAGCGCGGCCGCGGCGCGCCGGCGCGGAGCGCATATACCTTGGGGGAATCGATCGAAATCGACACCCGCCGCAAATATTCGATTTCATTGGGCTCGAGCTGCAGGCTGGTTTTCAGTTTCGCCAGCCCCAGCGCTCTGCGCAAGGAATGGTCAACGTCGTAAACCACTCTGCTCGATCTCAGGATCGCGGGCTTGAACGCCGACAGCGGCACGTTGGTCGGGCAGAATATTCCGATATTGTTCCAGAGCGCCGATTGCCTCCAGGTCCGCCGCTCGGCCAACGAGAGCGCCAGGATGTTTCCCGGCAGATAGTCGAAACCGGGCTCGCTGGGCAGCGCCGTCGCCGCGGGCAGGATCTGATCGTAGCCGGGGTAACGCTCCCTGAGAAAGCCGCGGAATGTCGGCGGTCCTGCGCAACCCGCAAGCGCCAGTGCCACGGCGAGGAGCGCGGCGCGCCGCAATGGGGAATGCCAATTCATATTCGCTTCCCGTGGGCGCAGCCGGTTACTTCAAGGGCAACCGTTCCGTCCTGATCGCAAACGCCTTTTGCCCTTCGGTGAAAACCAGCACCGGATTGGTTTCGCTGTCGCCGAACTTGCCTTCGGCCTTGAAGTGGAGGTTGGCCTTGATGTGGTCGCGGATATTGAACACGACGCCGGATGAAACCCCGGCGACCAGGAATATCTTGATGGTGACGTTGCCGGCGATCACGCTCTCCAGCCCATACGCAAAGTTCGGGCCGCACGATGCCGCCGCGCGCGTGGTCGCGTCCTTCAGGACGTTGTAGGGCAGATAGTAACGCCTGGTATTGGTGATCGCGATCGAGAACGAGGTGATGTATTTCGCGTCCAGCGCAGTCAGCTGGAAAATGACGTCCGCGGGCGTCGCACCGGTGACGGTGAAATCGCCGCCGGCCGACAGTTCGGTGCGGTACAGCCAGTTGTTGATTTGCGTGGTGCCGCTGGACAGCAGCGCCGGAGTGGGACTGGGATTACAATACTGGTCGACGTGGGTGTAGACCGTCCCGTTGTTGCGGCCCTTGGCGACGGAAAAATTCCAGACGCTGCCCGGATACCCCTCCGCCTGCCGGTCGGTGTCGGTGGCGTCGGGCATCTGGAAAAACGGAACGATGGCGCCGTACTGGCTGCCATAGACCTGCGCGACCACATCGGCGAATTTCTCGTAACCGAAGTCCCGCGCCTGTGCCGGACCGAGGCTGGCGAAGATCGCGAGCAGAGTAAAAAGCGTTTTCATGCAGCCCCCCATAAAGCGCGGCGATTATATGGACGCGGCAGGGATAAGCAATGCGGGCGCGTTAGTCCTCCAGCCCCAGCGCAATCAGTCTGCGATGCAGCGACAGCCTGTATTCGAGATTTTGCGCCTCGGGCGGATGGGAGAATCTTTTTTGCAGGGCGCGCACCGTTTGATCCGGAAACGGCCGCGCCAGCCGGAACACCACGTCGACATCGGCGACGACAGGTTTGATGACGGTACTGGTCGCGGCCGCGCCCGAACAGCCTCGTAAGGCCCTGGTTTGCGTCTTGATATTCGGCAGCCGGTCAAAGGGAACCGTCAGGAAGGCGGCCGAGGATATCGTGATTTCGTAACTTTGGATGGCGGCCAGCGCATCGTCGTCGTCAAGGCCGAACAGCAGCCGCAGCTCGGTTCGGTTCGCAGGGTTGCCCGCGGGGAAAACCTGGCGAAAGCCTTGCGTCCCGCGGAACCCGCCGCTGTTGGGGCGCGGCAAGCTGCAAACCGTCGCATTCGACAGGTCGGCGGTGGAAGTTCCATCGAGCGTGCGCAGGGCGAGACCGGCGACGGTCGAACCCGGAAGCGGCGGGGAATCCTGATCGAACGGCGTAAACGGAACCACCGGCGCAACGCGATACTGGACGAATATCATGGCGGCGAGCGTGTTCTGAGCCCAGGCGTTCGAGCACGGCAGGACCAACGTTCCCAGCATCATCAGGTAACGAAACCGCATCCATTGTCCCGAACGTTCGCCGCCGCGCCATGCACGCCCTCCTATCCTCTAGAGCATGATGGTTTGAACATGAAGCTCGCCGGCGAGAAATCTTCACCTCTGCCCGCGTGCGGGGAGAGGAAGTGCCGCAGGTCCGAATTTTCAGGCAACCAGCGCATCGCCGCTGCGGCGCAGTGGATGCGGCTCGGCAACGAGATCTTGAGTTTTATTTCGACCACCATGATCTTCGGCACGCCGGTCGATATCACGCTGTCGGAACTGGCGGTGGAGACGTTCTTCCCGGCCGACGACATCACCGCCGAGCGAATGCGGAGCATCGCGGCGGATTTGAAATAGCCGCTCGTCATTCCGGGATGCGCTACTTGGCGCAGGCCCGGAATGACGATTCCAGTATCACGCTCTCTTGCCCGTGCTTCGCCGGAGCCTTATTTGTGGGACTCGCAGAAGGAGTTCTCCAATGAGCACGTTAAAACCGCTTCAGATCGATATCGTCTCCGACGTGGTGTGCCCGTGGTGCTATATCGGCAAGCGCCGCATCGAGAACGCGCTGGCGCTGACACCCGAGGTGCCGGTGGAGATTCACTGGCGGCCGTTCTTCCTCAATCCGTGGGTGCCGCGCGAGGGCATCAACCGCGACCAATACCTCACCGCGAAATTCGGCTCGGTCGAGGCCTATAAGGGGATCGCCGGACGCGTCGTTGCCGCGGCAAGCGAAGAGGGGCTGTTGTACCGGCCCGACCTGGTCAAGCGCCAGCCCAACACCACCGACTGCCACCGCCTGATCCACTGGGCCGAGCACGATCCCAGTGGCGACAAATCCGCCGCGATGAAGCAGCGGCTGATGGAGCTGTACTTCCGCGAGGGCGGCGACCTCACCGACATCGACGTGCTGGTAAAGGCCGCCGGCGATGTGGGGCTGGATGCCGACAGCGTGCGCAAACGCCTTGGCACCGACGAGGACGTCGAACTGATCTCGGCGCAAGCCAAGGACGCCTCCGACAAGGGCATTTCGGGCGTGCCGACTTTTGTCTTTGCCGACAAATATGCCGTCTCCGGCGCCCAGCCCGCCGAACAACTCGCCCGCGCGATCCGGCAGGTATCGGCGGAGGTCAACGCGCAGGCGGCGGAGTAGCAGGCGGAAACGATTATCGCTGCCTTGATATTTTCTTATTTGTAGCTACAATAATTCGATGAAAATCACCTACGATCCGGTCAAGCGCGCCGTTACGCTTGCGGACCGCGGGATTGATTTTGAAGATGCCGCCGAGTTTTTCCACGATGATACGCTGGATTTCCCTGATAATCGTCGGGACTACGGCGAACCGCGCATTCTCACTGTCGGCCATCTTCGCGGACGCATGATGATCGTGATCTGGACGCCGCGCGGAACTGCACGGCATGTTATTTCGATGAGGAAAGCAAATGCCCGCGAAAAAGCGCGTTTTGGGAAGCGATTTGAAAAAGGTTGATCGCCACGTCATCCAGCCCCACGAGTATGACGAGATTCCCGAATTGACCGACGATTTTTTTGAGCGCGCCGATCATTATCGCGGCGGCAAGCTCATCCGGCGCGGGCGTCCGAAATCGGACGACCCCAAGCAGCTCGTCTCGCTGCGGCTCGATGCCGAAGTGCTGCGATGGTTCAAGCGCACCGGCGCGGGATATCAGTCGCGGATTGGCGACGTGCTCAAACGCCATGTCAGCCGGCAGAGCGCCGCGCGCAAGAAGAAGGCGGGGTAGTCCCCTCACGCCCCGTTCAAATAGTAATTGGCGCGCTTGCCGAGCGCGATGCGGCGCAGGACGCGGCGCATTGCAAGCGATGCACGAAGCGGTTTGATCGCGGTGGTCACGGTGCGATAGAACGCGAGCTTGATCGCGTCGAGCGCCGGCTGTGTGCCCGGCCGCTGCTGCGGCAGGCCGATGCCGCGCAGCATCGAATTGAAGAAGTGCAGGTCATTGAGACGGCGCACCTCGCGGGTCTTCCAGGTGATCGCCAGCGAGATCGAATACGAGCCCGCGGTGCGCACCCAGTGCGGCCATTGATACGGCACGTAGCAGCCGTCGCCTGCGAACAGATGAAACTCTTTTCCGCGCGAGGCAAAACTCTCGTCGTATTTCAGGTTGCGGTGCTTGGTCATCGAGCGCTCGATCTCGTCGTCGCCGACGATGCCGCGGTCGGTGTTGTCGAA
This sequence comes from uncultured Alphaproteobacteria bacterium, assembly GCA_963784755.1. Lineage (GTDB taxonomy): Bacteria > Pseudomonadota > Alphaproteobacteria > Rhizobiales > Xanthobacteraceae > Bradyrhizobium. Next base: position 433,541 of record CAWASS010000002.1, read on the forward strand.
AATGGTGAAGAATTTTTCGCCGTGGATATGGACGAAGAAGTTATCCTCGCTGTCGAGATGGAACGGCGTGGTCGAATTCGGCGACGACACGAACACGAACCCCTCGACCTGCTCGAAGCCGGCGTCGCCCAGGCTGTTGAAACCGCGCGCGCGGGCGACCGACAGCAGCGTGTCTTCCAGGAGCTTGCGATATTCCGGCGAATTCTCCACGCGCTTCAGCACCATCCAGGCGCCGGCGGTCTCGATCCGCTTCACCACCTCGACCGGATCGAGGTCGACCGACGGAATCGCATCCGGGTCCTGGCTGATCGCGACCTTGCCGGAATTATATTCGATCAGGTCGCGCGGCAATTCCGATGCGAGCTCGGCGATGCGCGGCAGGCTCAACAGCGGATGTCCGGCCAGCCTGTGGCGGATCGCAAACGGCTTTAGCGGAAAGTCGTGCCGCAGCGCGGCGTTATCGGCCGATATCGCCGGCGCACTTTCGGTGATGGCGTTCATGTGCGTCTCTCCCGGAGTTTGCGGATGAAATGAACGGCGCGGCGCGCGGGCTCGCGGATGCGTTTTCGCAAAATCATCGCTGCCTCAATCAGCGCAACCGCGGGGTCGTTACGCCCAAGCGGAATCAGCACGTCGCCGATGGTAAGCCGCCCGCGCCAGATCGGATTGATCATCGGATGGTCCGCGGCCGCCATGGAGTCGGCCATTGCAATCGCGGGATCCGCGCAGAGATGCCGGGTGACATCGAGGGTCAACTGTACGCCCGGTGAGAATTTCGCGAAGCGCTCGTTGACGCCGAGCTTGAAATAGAAGGCGCGGTCCTGATGCCGCAGCACGATCGCGGCAGCGACCGCCATGGTGCCGGCGCGCAACACCGCGATTTCGCACTGGCTGCTTTCCGCCAGCCCCGCGGCGGCGTGGCGAATGAAGCTGGCATCGCCATCGTCCTGCGCGAGCGCGGTGCCGCGTTCAGCCTTCCAGCCGCTGGCTTCCAATCCGAGGAATATCTCGAGCGCGCGCGCGACATCGTCCGGGCTCTGCGCCACCGCAAACGACACTTCGCCGTGCTCGGCCAGCCGATGGCGCTGGCGGCGCAGTTCCTTCAGTTTTTTCGCGCCGAGGGCGTCGCGCAACAGCTCGCCGGCATCGCTGCTGGCCTCGAGGCAGGCGCGTTGATGGGATTGCAGCAGCCGCGGACGCATGCCGTCTCGCGCCAGAACCTCCGTGAAACTTTTCATGACGGCGCCGTCGAGCGCCACGTCGCGCAGGATCAGCGCATGCGCGCCGGCCTCCCGGGCTTGGCTCATCAACAGGGCGGCGGCTTCGCCGGCGATTTCGCGGTCGAGCAGCGGCGTGCACAGCGTGCCGTAGGGATCGGCGCTGACCAGCGCGGGCAGCGGGATTCTGGTGGCGCGCCACAGCGAGATCGCCGGCATCAATCCGATCAGGCGCGCCGGCTCCGCCGCCGACGCGTCGCTCCATGCGGCGAGCGCGGACACGCCGCTGCGGCCGCGCGCGGACGCGTCGATCGCCAGCGCCCAGTCGGGCAGATAAAAGCCGTTCGGCTCGGCGGCGCGATCGGCCAGCGCGCGCCATCGGTCGATGGAGATGGCGGCGAGCGGCGTCAGCGCGCCGCTATCAGGCGGCGCACTTGCCTGCGAACGCGTAAGCGTCGCATCCCGTATCGATGCGCGCGCGACGGTTGCTGGATTTGCGATCTCGGCCACGTCCCGTTTCCCCATGCGCGATGCAAGGCGGAGCGGCGCGCGCGGCGCCGCTGCGTCATCGCATCCACGCAACAAACGCTATGGGAAAATGTTGGAGATAGCGTTGGTTTCGCCGGGTAATTTGAACGGTATTCTTAACGGGGCGTTCACCATAAGGGGCCGGGCGCTCAGCCCCTGCCGGTGTGACCCCAGGTCTCGTCCCAGTCCTGGCCCGCGGCGTCGACGACGCGGCCGTCGGCCTCGAAGAACTTGTTGGGGACCTGGAAGATCGCGAGCATCAGCCCGCCTTTAGGACACCATGCGACGTGGCGGCTGCCCTGTTCGCGCCAGATGAATTCGCCGGCCTTGCACTCGATACCCGCAGCCGGGCCTTCCTTGTCGACCAGGCTGCCCTCGAGCACGTAGGTCTGCTCGATGTTGACATGCTCGTGGTCGGGCAGCACGGCGCCGGGCGCAAACCGCATCAGCGCGGTCATCAGGCCGGTGGTGCGATCGAACAGCAGCGTCTTGGCCTCGCAGCCGGGGAAGCGGGTCTGCTGCCACTCCATGTTCTCGGGGCGGACGATGTGGGAATGGGTGTCGGCGGTCTGCGCGCCCTTTGGGGTCACGGCGTCCATACTGATCTCCCTGTAAAACCTCGCGCGATCATAGCAGCTTCGCAGGCACCCGTCAGCCGGCCAGGGCTTGCCCGGCCAAAGGTACGGCTTGCCTGCTACCGGGCCGCCGGCGAAAATTCTCCTCAAGGAGGCCTCATGACATTTCCGCGCCGCCGATTTCTGCAGCTCGCCGCCGGCGCCGCCGTGCTGCCGGCTCTCTCGACACTCGCGAACGCACAAAGCTGGCCGGCGCGGCCGGTTCGGCTGATCATCGGCTACACGCCCGGCGGCTCGGCGGATCTCACCGCGCGGCTGATGGGGCAATGGCTGTCGGAGCGGCTCGGCCAGCCCTTCGTGATCGAGAACCGGCCCGGCGGCGGCACCAATATCGCCACCGAGGCGGTGGTGCGCGCGCCGCCCGACGGCTACACCTTGCTGCTGGCCGCACCGGCCAACGCCGTCAACGCCACGCTCTACGACAAGCTCAACTTCAATTTTCTGCGCGACGTCGAGCCGGTGGCGGGCATCATCCGGTTTCCCAACGTGGTGGTGGTGAACCCGTCGGTCCCGGTGAAATCGATTCCCGAACTGATCGCCTACGCCAAGGCCAATCCCGGCAAGCTCAACATGGCCTCCTCCGGCAACGGCTCGACCATCCATATGTCCGGCGAACTGTTCAAGATGCTCACCGGCACCGACATGGTCCACGTGCCCTACCGCGGCGGCGCGCCGGCGCTCACCGATATGATCTCCGGACAGGTGCAGGTCATGTTCGACAACATTCCGACCTGCGCCGAGCACGTCAAATCGGGCAAGCTGCGCGGCCTCGCGGTGACCTCGACCACGCGCTCGGAAGTGTTGCCGGACCTGCCCACGGTGGCCGATTTCCTGCCGGGCTACGAGGCCAGCGCCTGGTACGGCATCGTCGCGCCGAAGAACACGCCCGCCGAAGTGATCGACACGCTGAACAAGGCGGTCAACGCGGTGCTCGCCGATCCCGCGGCCAAGACCCGCTTCGCCGAACTCGGCGCGATCCTGCTGCCGGGCTCGGCGGCGGAGTTTGGGAAGCTACTGGCGGATGAGACGGAGAAATGGGGGAAGGTGGTGAAGTTTTCGGGGGCGAAGGTGGATTAGCTGCGTGTTGATGTGTCCACGCCCTCAAATCCCCTCATAACTTTCCGATCCGCAATTATCATCCGCCTCCACCCGCCGCCGATCCAGAATGACGCCGCCGCTGATGGTGGCGAGGTAGGTCTGGGTGCCCAGCGACTTCCCGGTGACCGAGGTCAGTTCGGCCCTGATGCAGGCGGTCCAGCCGGGGCCGTTCAGTTCGCGGCGCGGCGGCGAGACCCGGACGTGGCGCGGGTGCGAGGCTGCGGTGAATACCGAATCCAGTTTGTCGCGCAGCAGTTGCTTGACGTCGGGCTCTGGATCGAATTGGCGCGGTTCGGCTGGCTTCTGCAGCATGAAATCGGGAAGCTTTGCCCGGCTGTCGGCCGCGCCGCAGCCGGCCAACGCCGCCGCCGCGCCCGCGATCGCCAATGCTGATATTGCCACCCGCCACATCCCGGCATTTTATCCCGTGCCGGTTAAAATTACCCGCGTTTCGCACGCCCCCGTGGCCTCAGGCGATCAACAATCGCTGAAATCGGCCGCGGAAATAGGCTATCGTGGCGGCCAGGCCACGGCTTTGCCATATCCGGGTTGCGACATGCGCACGGGCGACGGAACCAAAAGGGAAGGAAAGGCGATGAAAGCCTTTACGGTTGCGGCGGTCGCGCTTGCGTTGCTGACGATGCCTGCCACCGCCCAAGTCGGCGACAAGCGTCATCGCGGCGACGAGAAGAAGACCGAGAGCAAACGGCCGGCGGTCGACGACAAGGCTTACAAAGCGGCACTCGAGAGAATTCCGGAGCCCAAGGAAAAATACGATCCGTGGGGCGTGGCGCGCCCCGCCGACGCCGCCAAGAAATCGAAATAGCACCCCATATGGGCTCATCGTAGCGGCGATGCGAAAACTCTTCTGCCAGCTCGCGCTCCTGTGGCTCGCCGCTTCGCCGGCTTTGGCATGGGAGCATTGGGGCGGCGATCGCGGCGGCATGCGGTTTTCGCCGCTGGCCGCGATCACGCCCGATAATGTCGGCAATCTGGTAAAGGCCTGGCAATTCCGCACCGGCGACCTCGACGCCCGCGCGCCCGAGGTGATGGCGCGCACCAAATTCCAGGCGACACCGCTGTTTGTCGAGAACAGCGTGATCTTCTGCTCGCCGTTCAATGAGGTGATTGCGCTGGATCCCGGCACCGGCGCGCAGAAATGGCGGTTCGATCCCAGGATCAGCACCGGCTACCGTGTCGCCAACCGCTACAATTGCCGCGGCGTCGCCTATTGGGTGGATGAGCAGGCCGAAGCCGGCGCGGCCTGCCGCTCGCGGATTATCACCAACACCAATGACGCGCGCGTGATCGCGCTGGATGCGAAGACCGGTGTTCCCTGCGCGGATTTCGGCAGTGGCGGCGAGATCAAGCTCGAACTGGAAAAGCCGCTGGAATGGCCGGGCGAGTTTCAGATCACCTCGGCGCCGGTGGTGAGCCGCGGCGTCATCATTGTCGGCTCGGCGATCTCGGATAATCGCCGGGTCGATGCGCCGCTCGGAACGGTGCGGGCCTATGACGCGCGCAGCGGGCGGCCGCGCTGGAACTGGGATCCGCTCGTTCATGACGGCATCGTCGCCGGCCACGCCAATGTCTGGGCGCCGATGTCGGTCGATGAGGAACGCGGGCTGGTGTTCCTGCCGACCGGCTCGGCCAGTCCGGACTTCTGGGGCGGCAAGCGGCCGGGCAATAACGAGCATGCCAATTCGGTGGTAGCGCTGCGCGCCGAGACCGGCGAACTGGTGTGGTCGTTCCAGACCGTGCATCACGACGTCTGGGATTACGATCTGCCGGCGCAGCCGACGCTGGCGCGCATCGATACCGAAACCGGAATGCGCGACGTCGTCATTCAGCCGACCAAGCTGGGGTTCGTGTTCGTGCTGGACCGGACGACCGGCAAGCCGGTCTGGCCGGTGGAGGAACGCGCGGTGCCGCAAGGCGGCGCAGAAGGCGAACAACTCTCGCCGACGCAGCCGTTTCCCACCCACGTCCCGGTGCTGGTGCCGCAAACGATTTCGGCGGAAGACGTGTTCAAGCCGTTTCCATTGCTGCGCGGCTCGGCCTGCGAGAAGCTTCTCGCAGGCGCGCGCAACGAAGGCCTCTTCACGCCGCCGTCGACGCAAGGCACGATCATCTTTCCGATGACCGGCGGCGGCGTGAACTGGGGCGGTGCCGCGTTCGATCCGGTCCATCAAATCCTCTATGCCAACACCTCGCGCGCGGTGAACATCGTCAAACTGATTCCGCAAGCCGACGCCGTGGGTTTCAAGGCGCCGCCCGGTCACGATTTCGGGCCGCAGCTTGGCGCGCCGTTTGCGATGACGCGCACCGTCGCGATGTCGCCGCTCGGCATTCTCTGCAACAAGCCGCCTTGGGGCGTGCTGGTCGCGGTCGATCTGAAGGCGGGCAGGATTCTCTGGCAATCGTCGGTCGGCACCGCGGAGGATCGCGCGCCGCTCGGCATCGCCTTCAACTGGGGTACGCCGCTGGTCAATGGCGTGCTGGTCACGGCGGGCGGCGTTATCTTTACCGGGGCGCTGGATGCCTATTTGCGCGGCTTCGACGCCAAATCCGGCGCCGAGCTCTGGCAGGGCCGGCTGCCAGTTCCCGGCGTCGCCAATCCCATGAGCTATACCTGGAACGGCGAGCAATATGTCGTCATCGCCGCCGGCGGCCATTCCGAGGCCGGCGCGACCATCGGCGACAGCGTGGTGGCGTTTCGGCTGGCGCGGGCCGGAGAATCGCCGTCGCTGTGGTCGCGCACCATCGATCGGCCCGGCGGCCGGTTCTGGAGCAGGGCGATCGTGGCTGCGATTGCGTTCGGATTGCTGCTGTTGGTCGCGATGCGGTTGTGGCGCCGGCGCCGCCGCGTCAAGCTGCCGGGTTAATCCGCCAAGCGCCGCGCGGTCTCACAGCATCGCAAAGGCGCTGGCGACCATCGCCACCGGCTTGTTGTCGCTGGCGCTGGATAGCGTCACCCGGCCGAAGCTCATGGTGCGGCCGAGCCGGACCACGCGCGCGTCCGCCAGCACGTCCGACAACGTCACGGCCCGCATGAAATGCGTAGTCTGGTCGACCGTGGTCATCGGACGGAAGCCGCGGTTGGCCGCGAGGATCGCGATCACCATCGCGGTATCGGCCAGCGCCATCAGCGCCTGGCCGCAGACGATGCCGCCATGCCGGCACAGCCGTTCGGAAAACGCCATCCGCAAGGTAGCGCCGGGCTGCCAGTCGGCGGGCGCGCCGGAGGGCGGCGCGATCTCCAGTCTGGCGATCGACAACCCGAGGTCCTGTACCCATGGCGCGAACACATCGCCGAGGACGCGCCTGGCTTCCTCGAGATCGTACTCCGCCGCCTGTTGTTCCGACACCTTGTTTCCCTCGCCCGCCACGAATCTCCGGCCATTGTAATGCGCAATCGCGGCCGATGGGCACCCGGAACCGCGCATCGCGGGGAGAGCTGGCTTGAAAATGCCGCGATCGATGCCCTAGACTATGGCTGGTATCGCGTGGGGCAGGGCATGTTCAGGCGTCTGGCAATCGTGTTGAGCATGATCGCGCTGGGTCTGCTGCTCAATGGCTGCACCAAATGCGGTCCGATCTGGGACGATTGGCTGCCGTCGCCCAAAGCCTGCAAGTCGGACCATCTCTAGGCCGCCAACCTTGGTCTCACAGTCATCGCAGTGATATGTTGCGGGCAAAATCTTAGGGAGCATCCGCATGAGAATTTTCCGCGTTGCAGCGCTGGCCGCGTTACTGGCAGGGCTATCGGCGCCGGCCTTGGCGCAGATGGCGACCCCCAATATCAATCTAATGCCGGAGGTCGTCACCAAGAGTCCCGAGGAGAAGGAAGCGGATGCGATCCGGGATAAGGCCTACCGGGAATCCTTGCAAAAAATACCCGACGCCAAGGTGTCCAACGATCCCTGGGGCACCGTGCGCGCCGCCGAGCCGGCCAAGGCCGCGCCGGCCAGGCCGAAGACCAAGACCGGCAGCACCGCGAATTAGGGCGCATCATCGCTCCCCAATCCTTTCGTCATCCCGTTACGCAGGGGATGTCGGGAGCCTGAAACGCACAGCGCCACCGGGCGGAATATGATCGCTCGGCGGCGCTGCGAATAGATACTGGGCCCTCAAATCCCCAGTACACATACGTCCGCGCGAACTGGAAAAAGGTTCAACCGTCTTTGAAGGATCCGGAACGATTTGCGGCCGGCGGGCTTTTACCCAGGCTTGATAGACTCCCCCAACACTTGACCGGCCTCAGCCGCCTTCCGCGCTGGGGCCGTTTCCTTATGGAAATCATGGAGTTGATGAATTGCGTCGATCCGGCCGCGGCGACCTTACTTTGGCGGCTGCAGCTCGCCTTGAAGCCAGCCTCTGGCCTGATCGGACTTGAAAGGATCGAGCCGGTCGCATTTGCCGCATTCGAACCGGCCCGGGCAATCATGGTCGCGCGGCATGCGTGAGCCACAATGCGGACAGCGCGAATCATGAATCAGTTGCCCCATAGGGCGAATCTGCGGCTGGAACGGCGGCAAGTCCATTCCAAATACAACCAGCACGGGAGAAGATTTGACTCCGCATCAGGCCGCGCCGGCCAGGAAACTTCGGCGGAATCACGCGAACGCCGGCCGGTAAATCAAATGCCGGCTGGCCGGACGAAAGAGGCCGCCAACCGGCGGCCTCGGTAGAGCCGGCCGGTCAGCAGCTGCCGGTCATCTTGCAGCGGGCACCCCAATGGGCCCGCATCCTTTTGCCATAGGTATGTTTTCTGGGGCTCCAGTGATGGTGGTGCGCGTCATTTGGGCGTTGGCCATGCGCACGCCGTCGGTGGCGGCGGTCGCGGCGGTCGAAGAGAACGAAAGCGCCAATGCGGCCACGGCAACGAACGAAAGAAGCGTCTTCATTTTTCCTCCCTTGGGTCTTGTTGCGCCGGGCATACAACCATGGGAATCGCGGCGCGTCCAATAGTCAGGCAGGCTTTGGTTGAACCTTGGGCGGTGCGGCCCGACCTATCTTCTGGGCGAAAGCTTTGGAGGCCGCGAATGACGGCTATTGCAAAAGTTCTTTCGCGCGCGTTGTCCGCAAAGATCACGGTTTTCGGCGTTCTCAGACAGTTCGCGCTGTTTGGCGCGGCCGCGCTGTTCGTTGGGCTGCTGCTTGCAACCGAAGGCCTTGATTTAAGCGCCGGATTTTTCTGACCCGCTGAGGCGGCCGCTGCACCGGCGTCGTTCAGCGGATCGACGCGGCGAGTTGCTCTGCAACCCGGCGATGGCCTTCCGCCGTCATATGGATTCCGTCCGCCTGCCGCAGCCCGCTGCGCAGCGCCGCCAGCACATAGCCGTCGGCTTCGATGGTGCGGATGCCGCGGGCATGCAGCTGCCGGCGGATCTCCGCCCGGTTCGCCGCAGCAGCGCTGGCGCTCATTCCCTTCATGGCGTCGTTGCCGGCGATCTGCAGGATGACGATCCTGGTTCCCGCCGGCACCGCGCTCGACAATCGCGCCAGCATGCCGCCGGTGGTGTCGCCGCTGACGCCGGCGGCGCTGACCGACATCGGCCGTCCCTTCGCGCGCAGGATGGCTTCGAGCTGCGCCGGATAGGCCGCCGCTGCGCCGACGCCGTATCCGGCGGTGCTGCTCGCACCGAGGGCGACGATCTGGGCATGGGCGCCGGTCACGGCGGCTAGGCTCAGCAGTGCGAGGAGGAGCGTTCTGAGCATGTGCGGCAGGTCCCGGTTGGCTTGAGCCATAAACCGCATGCCGGCCGCGTGCGTCAAGATGCCTCCGGTGCCGGCCGAATGCGGCCGCTCGCATTCGCAGAACAGGACATCAGATATGAACTGATCCGCGCGATGCCGTTGCGGACGAACTGGAAAAGATTCGAATGGAAAGGATTCCGGAAATGGCCAGCACCGCGAAACCCCTGCGCCGAAGGCGTGCAACCATGAATGCGGCTGCCTTGCATGAAAGCGTCAAACAACTCAGCGCGGGGAAAACGCCAGAATAACCGCCGGTGCGGTGGTTGCGCTGGTCATGACGGTATGGCTTGTCGCGCTCGCCATCGTCTTTCTATCCGTGCGATAAAACGCCGGCCTTGCCCGGATGTTGCGGGGTCGCCTCAGTCCGGATTTGTTGAAGGTCGAAGCGGCTGGGTCTGGTCCGGCGCTTGCGGAAGCCGGCTGATGTCCATCGCCCACGGCATCGCCGAACTGCACCAATACTGCGCTTTCGGCACAAGCTGCGCGCGCTGCTTCACCGCCCCGAGCCGGAGATTGAAGACATCAGGGTTTTCCAGTCTGCCCGAATACAGCGCCGAGCCGCAATCGGCGCAGAACGCCAGCGCCAGCTTGTTGCCGCTGTCGGCGGTTTTGACATAGGTTTTGGGCTGGCCGCGCAGCCTGAAATTTTCGGATCTCACGGGAACGTTGGCGCGATAGGGCGCGCCGGAAACGCCCTGGCAGTCCGTGCAATGGCAGATGATGACATGGTCCGGATCGATCTCGGCCTCGTAGCCGATCCTGCCGCAATGGCAGCCGCCCTCGATTTTCATGCCGCGTCCCGATTTTTTATCTCGTCCGCAATTTCACCGATGGCGCGGCGGCTCGCAACACGCCTGCGGATTGCCGAACGCTTGCATCCATCAGCGGCGGCCCGGCGGTTCCGGCTGCGGGTTTAGCTGCACCGCGCCCTTGCCGCCGCCTCCGCCGCCCATCCGGTCGCTGCTGTTCGACTTGCCGCTTTTGACCGTCGTCACGCCGGCAGCGCCCTTGCCGCCGCCTCCACCGCCCATTCGGTCGCTGCTGTTCGATTTGCTGCTTTTAACGGTCGTCTCCGCATAAGACTGCGCTGCGAACACCGCAACGGCGGTAATGAGGGCCACGGTCAATAAGCGCCAGGACATTGCATCCTCCTGTGTTGAAACCGGCGACGCTAGCGGTTCCGATTCCATGGGTCCACCATGCGGTGCATCATATTCGGGATTGCGTACGCCTTGCTCCGCGCATGCGTCATCGCCGCCCGCAAATGCCTTCGCGTGAGTTGGGGTTTCAGAGAACCTCCCTCGAAGAGAAAGAGGGAGGCGGAACGCCGAAAGGCGCACCTTGGTAGCAGAGCCGCAGCTTGATTCCCGGATCGCCGAGAATCAGAGGCCACGGAAACGCCTTCCGACGTTCCACCGCGGCGATCTTTTAGCCTCGGTCCGCGCTTCCGGGGACTTGGCGGCCGAAGCCTGAGCACGGCGATTTCGCGCCGCTCGCCTGTCCCCGTCCAGCCAACTTCAGTGGCGGGCCCTTGCGGGCCGGACGGAAACCCAAGGCCTCCCGTGTGCGCGGAGCTACGTTCGCTCCTGCCCGCGGGCGCCGCTCCCACCCCCACGTTGCAAAGCGTCCTTAAGTAACGCTCCCTCAGCTTGGGATGAGATGCCTAGGTTTATAAGCCAATGAAGGAATACTGTCAAGCGACAAAACATTAAATTTTTTCGGGCTGGCTGCCAAGCCTGGTATTCCGCGACGGTCCCGCCTCAGAGGCCGCCAACCAGGGCGGCCCCGCGACGGGATTTCCGCTCAGTGTTGGTGGCTTGTGTTGACGTCATATTTGGTGTTTCCACCGTGTTTTGAACTTTCGTACAGATCTCGCGTACTCGGTTGTGGCGCAGGCGCAGGCGCCGGAGGTGGCGAAGGACGCCGATAGTTGTCGATGCCCCGTTGAACATCCGGGTCATTGGTTGGATTTAGATTGCGATTGTTCTGCGCTTGCGATGATCCGGAGATAACCGCGATTCCAACACATAGCGTTGCTGCGAGCAACGTGGTCTTCCGAGGCATGTTCATTCCCATCCCTCCTGCTGGTTTTGATGTTAGAATTATACAACTTTGTATGTTGGTGTCTAATGAGCTTCACGCGGGAAACGAAAGCGGCCGCCAACCAGGCGGCCCCGCGTGATTACCCGGGAATCGACAGATGGCACGCTACAGGCTGCATTGCATCGGCGCCTCCGGAAACTCCTACAAGGTCGCGCTCTATCTGAATTGCGCCGGGCTCGACTGGGAGCCGGTCGGGGTCGATTTTGCCGGCGGCGAGACCCGAACCGCGGCCTGGCGCGCCGGCGCCAACGCCATGGGCGAACTTCCGGTGCTGGAGGTCGCGGACCGGCGAATGTCGCAGTCCGGCGCGATCTTGATGTGGCTGGCGGAAACGACTGGCAAGTTCGCCCCCGCCGATGCCGAGCGCTTCGAGGCGCTGCGCTGGCTGTTGTTCGACAATCACAGATTCACCAACAATTACGCGATGCACCGGGTGCAAAACTGTTTCACCCCGCAGGCCGCCGATCCCGCCGTGCTGGCTTTCCTGCGCTCGCGGGTCGAAAGCACCTTCGCCATCGCCGACAAGCACCTCGCCGATCGTCCCTTCGTGCTGGGCGAGCGGCCGACCATCGTCGATTTCTCGCTTGCGGGTTATGTCTATTATCCCGCCAGCGAGACCGGCTTCGAACTCGGGGCGGAATATCCGGCGATCGACGCCTGGCGCCGGCGCATTGCCGCGCTGCCCGGCTGGAAGCCGCCCTACGAACTGATGCCGGTCGGCGCATCGCTGCCGCTGCGCGCGCGCTAGGGCACCGCGACGAGGAAGACCTGCATCGCCGCCGCTGTTGTCTTTCATTTCGCGGCGCCTTGAAAAATCCGGCCGGGCCATTACTGATTTCACAGAAGGCCCCTGCTGCGCCACGTTATTCCGAGGGAGGCTTTGATGCGCATTCCGGCTTTGGCGATGTTGACGATCGCGGCGGCGTTGACGGCGACGCCTGCGCCGGCCCAGACCTACGATCCGAAATATCCGGTGTGCCTGCAAGTTTACCAGGGTTTTGCGGACTATTACTTCGAGTGCACCTACACCTCGCTGGCACAGTGCAACATGTCGGCTTCGGGCCGCGCCGCATCGTGCGTGGTCAATCCGTATTACGCGGGTGGGAAAACGCCGGGGCGGCGAGACCGCCGGCAGCGCCGCGTCTATTGAGGCTGCGCGCCGCGGGCGATCGCGAGGCCGCCCACCATAGCGGCGATAGGTAACGGTCGAGATGGCCTCGATGCTGCTCGGCCTTTAAGCGCGCCGGCTAGGTAGCGTATGCCCAGATTGCGAGGCCGCTGACCGCGACGAGGGCTGCGGCCAGCAACATCGCCTGCCATGTCGGATTGTGCACCATGTCCTGGTCATGATGATCGCTATGCATTGTCATCTGACGCCTCCATTGGCACCGGCGCCCCTCGGTTTGGGGGCCAACCTTCATACAACTTTAGTCTTAGGCGCCGGTTCCAGGCCGGTCAGGTCAAATCGGGCCACCAGGGGCAAAAACAGGCCAGTGCCCGGCAAAACAGACGATTAAATGAAAGAGCCCGCCAACTGAAACGGCCTCACTTTTTGCTGATGCCGCCAACCTGCGGCGATTACCTGTTATGTTCGGCGCGCGGCAAATTCGGAGGCGTCCATGTCAGCGTGGTTGATCATTGCCCTCGTCTCGACAGCCTCGATGCCGGCTGCATACGGCATGGCTCGCGACCGTGGCAGATCGACCAGGGCGTGGCTCGACCTCGCCATGATCTTTGGGCCGTTGGCGCTTCTCGCGCTCCTCATTCTCGGCAAGCGAGGCGCCAGCAAAACCGGCGGCGCCTCGAACTGAGGGTTAAAACAGGCCGGGACCAAAACGCGCGATGCCAAAATAAAAGAGGCCGCCAACTGAGGCGGCCTTGGGGGATGAAATGACTCGCGGTTTTCACGAATTGGGCGGGGGCGGTCCGCTACGGGGGAGTATGGCACATCGAGGCCGGTGGCGATGTTCAATATTGCTCACTGCGGGGCTTTAAATTCAGCGACCCGGCGGCCCAAGTGCCATAGCTCTACATCGTGACCGTCAACGAGCGCCTTGGCACGTTCTTTCGCGGCATCATCGTCGACGCACAGCAAATCGATGTGCTGCAGGATGTGCCCGTCCGGTCCGACGACGTAAGCCCGGTACTCGTTCACCTGGGCGAGGCCAGTCCCGGCGAGTTCAACCACTCGTTTATGTGCGAGGCTGTTTCGGCTTGGCGGGCTCGCCGCAAGAGCAACTCCCGCGCTGTACTGCCGGGGCGCTCTTTTTCCGCCGCCTCTCTAAATCGTTGGGCCTCTTCTGCAAGCCGCTGCTCAAAAGTTAGTTTTTCCGCGATGCGCCTTCTTTCCATGGCGCTACTCCCCGGTTAACGATTTCCCCATCCTAAAATCGTTTCCGGATTGGTGTCGGTACGGTCGCCAACTCTTCTGCGCAAAAAAGCGCCACAAATTAGGCCACTAGGGGTCGAAACAGGCCAGTACCCAAATACGGATATATACCCTCTAGACATGTAGAACAAACCCTGATACAGTTCATATATTCTCAGGGGAGGCATTCGACATGGCCCAGAAACCGTCCAAAATCCGCGAATTTCAGAAGCGGTTCCCTGACGAAGATAGCTGTCTGAAGCACCTGATGCGGACCCGGTTTGGCGAGCGCTTTACCTGCTTCAAGTGTCTCAAAGAGGCGACCTATTACCGGGTCAGGGGACGCCGCTCGTTCGAGTGCGAGCATTGCGGCTATCAGGTCTACCCGACCGCAGGGACGCCCTTTGAAAAGACCCGGACCAGCCTGCGCGACTGGTTCTATGTCATGTTCCTGTTTTGCGAGACGCGGAACGGCGTCGCGGCGAAAGAGGTGCAGCGCCAGCTTGGCGTGACCTACAAAACCGCGTGGCGCATGTGCCGGCTGATCCGGCTCTACATGGGCTACGTTGACGGCGACTACCCGATGGGCGGCCCCGGCAAGATGATTGAGGCGGATGAGACCTTTATCGGCGGCGAAGACAAGATGGGCGCGGACGACAAGTCTGTGGTGTTCGGCATTATCGAGCGCGGCGGCGACGTTGTAACCCGCCACGTAAAAGATCGCGCCGCCGCTACTGTGACGCCTCATATCATCAGCTTTGTGAAACCGGGATCGCGGATCAGCACTGACGACTGGACTGGCTACAACGCTTTAGTTGAGCGTCACGGCTATGACCATGCGACGGTCAATCACTCTGCGAAAGAATACGTCCGTGACGATATTCACACCAACTCAATCGAGTCGTTCTGGTCGCAGGTGAAGCGCGGGATCAACGGGACTTACGTTTGGGTTTCGAAGAAGCACTTGCAGACTTACCTGCGCGAGTTCGAGTGTCGCCATAACTTGCGGCGTCAGCCTGCTTTGATGTTCGAGCTTCTTTTGCAGGCGTTTCCGAAGGTTCAGGTTGAGTGACCATTGCCTGCAAGAGTTGGTCGAAGCGGCGCTTATTATCCTTCATTGGAATGTCGTCCTCCCTTCGATCTTAGAGATTGTGTCGTGTCCCTTCCACCAAAAAAATGCGCCAACAAGGCCGAGCACAACGGCAATTGCTATCGAACCATAACTAATCGTTTGCCAGCGACTGAACATCTTTTCGGATGTGCCGGAATTGATCTCTAGGTCCTTTATCACATTAAGGCCGAACCCGAAAAAAGCACCCCCGAATGTAAAACAAGCAGCCGCGATTCCGCGCAATAGCCCAATACTGGCCAGCTGATCTTCACTTAAAGGAAAAATCTTCACGCTCATGCTCCCATGACTGGGAACTTGCACGCTACCTTTGGGCGGCTCAGTCGCGATGGGAAATGGACTGCCTGCGGCGAGAGAAGCGGCCGTAGAGGCAGTATTTCCCCTCGCGAACTCTTGCAGTCGTTCCGGCCGTTCCTGCGGGCTTATTACTCCTTGCCATCGGTCGCGGCCTCGGCCTGCGGTAAATAAGCACTGAGCAGATCGATCAGCGCAGGAATATCCGTTTGATTGATCGCTATCGCTGCGCGGAAATAGCTTGGCGTCCCCACAGCTTGTTCCAGGAATGCGATGCGAACCACGTTTCCGTTCACTGTTCCTATGTATCGATTTGTAGCCACCGCAGGCCCGCTCATTGCAACTGCGAAATCTTCGCTTGAGACTTCTGTAGGCATTCGATCTGTCTCCCCTTCGTCTTTCGCAGACACCACTGCGAGTAGTGGCAGGGGATTCTTTACCACAAAAGGCAGGTACATGTCTTGAGGGTATATAGCTGGCCAAATATTTTTGAGAACATATTGCGAACTGAGAACAAATAGGGTACATTGTTCCATCAGAGCCCGAACTCGGGGCGCCGCCGTTTGTCCCTCTAGCGAATCCTCGCCATAAGGAGCACCACCCATGTCCGTTTCCGCCCTGCGTATCGTCGAAGGATCCTCCATGGACAAGACCAAGGCCCTGTCGGCCGCGCTCTCCCAGATCGAGCGCCAGTTCGGCAAGGGCTCGGTGATGAAACTGGGCAAGAACGACCGCTCCATGGACGTGGAGACCATCTCGTCGGGCTCGCTCGGGCTCGACATCGCGCTCGGCGTCGGCGGGCTGCCGCGCGGGCGGGTGGTGGAGATTTACGGCCCGGAGTCCTCCGGCAAGACCACGCTGGCGCTGCACACGGTGGCGGAAGGCCAGAAAAAGGGCGGCATCTGCGCCTTCATCGACGCCGAACACGCGCTCGACCCGGTCTATGCGCGCAAGCTCGGGGTCAACATCGACGAACTCCTGATCTCGCAGCCCGACACCGGCGAGCAGGCGCTGGAAATCTGTGACACCTTGGTGCGCTCCGGTGCGGTCGACGTGCTGGTGATCGATTCGGTGGCGGCGCTGGTGCCGCGCGCCGAGCTCGAGGGCGAGATGGGCGACGCGCTGCCGGGCCTGCAGGCGCGGCTGATGAGCCAGGCTTTGCGAAAACTCACCGCATCGATCAACAAGTCCAACACCATGGTGATCTTCATCAACCAGATCCGGATGAAGATCGGGGTGATGTACGGCTCGCCGGAAACCACCACCGGCGGCAACGCGCTGAAATTCTACGCCTCGGTGCGGCTCGATATCCGGCGCATCGGCGCCATCAAGGAGCGCGACGAGGTGGTCGGCAACCAGACCCGGGTCAAGGTGGTGAAGAACAAGCTGGCGCCGCCGTTCAAGCAGGTCGAGTTCGACATCATGTATGGCGAGGGCGTCTCCAAGATGGGCGAAATCCTCGACCTCGGCGTCAAGGCCGGCATTGTCGAGAAATCCGGCGCCTGGTTCTCCTATGACAGCCAGCGTCTCGGGCAGGGCCGCGAGAACTCCAAGGCATTTTTGAAGGCCAATCCCGACATGACCGCGAAGATCGAGGCCGCGATCCGGCAAAACTCCGGGCTGATCGCCGAGCAGATTCTCGCAGGCTCCCCGGAGCGCGACGCCGACGGCGAGGAGCCGGCGGAGGATTGAGTTTCGTGTCCCGGACGCGGTGCGGCATTCTTCAATGCCGCTGCGCAGAGCCGGGACGATACCAAGCACCGGCGTTCGTTACGGCCCCGGCTCTGCAGCGCACCGCTTCGCGCTGCGCTGCGTCCGGGGCACGAGACCAACCACCGCGTCATGGCCGGGCTTGATCCGGCCATCCAGCTTTTTCGCAGGACTCTTTTCGAAGCGCGATGGATGCGCGGGTCAAGCCCGCGCATGACGAGTAATTGCTATTCCGCCGCCTCCGCGTAATCCGCAACCGGCGGGCACGAGCACACCAGGTTACGGTCGCCGTGGACATTGTCGACCCGCCCCACCGGCGCCCAGTATTTGTCCGACCGCGCGCTGCCGGCGGGAAAGCAGCCCTCGCTGCGCGAATACGCCCGCGCCCAGTTGTCGTCGGCGATGTCGTGCACGGTGTGCGGCGCGTGGCGCAGCGGCGAGGCCTCGATTTTCCAGCGCCCGGCCTCGATGTCCGCGATTTCGCGCCGGATCGCGATCATGGCGTCGCAGAAGCGGTCGATCTCGCACCTCGATTCGGATTCGGTCGGCTCGATCATCAGCGTGCCCGGCACCGGAAAGCTCATGGTCGGGGCGTGGAAACTGTAATCGATCAGCCGCTTCGCGATATCGTCGACGGTGACGCCGCAAGCCGCCTTCAGCGGCCGGGGATCGACGATGCATTCATGCGCGACGCGGCCACGGGCGTTGCGGTACAGCACCGGAAAATATGGGTCGAGCCGTGCCGCGATATAATTCGCATTCAGGATCGCAATTTCGGTGGCGCGGGTGAGACCCTCGCCTGACATCATCAGGATGTAGAGATAGGAAATGGTCAGGATCGACGCCGAGCCATAGGGCGCGGCCGACACCGGGCCGACCTCGAGGTGTCCCGGCAGGAACGGCGCAAGATGCGCCCTGACCCCGATCGGTCCCATGCCGGGGCCGCCGCCGCCATGGGGAATGCAGAAGGTCTTGTGCAGGTTGAGATGGCTGACATCGGCGCCGTAATCGCCGGGCCGTGCCAGCCCCACCTGCGCGTTCAGATTGGCGCCGTCGAGATAGACCTGCCCGCCATGGCCATGCACGACATCGCAGATGTCGCGGATGTGCTCCTCGAACACGCCGTGGGTGGAGGGATAGGTGATCATGACCGCGGCGAGATTGTTGCCATGCCGCGCCGCCTTGGCGCTGAGATCCTCGACATCGACATCGCCGCGCGCGTCGCAGGCGACCACAACGACCTCCATCCCGGCCATGCTGGCGGAGGCCGGATTGGTGCCGTGCGCGGAGGAGGGGATCAGGCACACGTTTCGGTGCGGCTCGCCGCGCGACGCATGATAGCCGCGGATCGCCAGCAGCCCGGCATATTCGCCCTGCGCGCCCGAATTCGGCTGCAGCGATACCGCGTCATAGCCGGTGATGTCGCACAGCCATTTCTCTAGCTGCTCGAACATCGCGTGATAGCCTTTTGCCTGCTGCGGCGGCGCGAACGGATGCAGGTGGGCGAATTCCGGCCAGGTCAGCGGGATCATCTCCGCGGTGGCGTTGAGCTTCATGGTGCAGGAGCCGAGCGGGATCATGGCGCGGTCGAGCGCGAGGTCGCGGTCGCTGAGTTTGCGCATGTAGCGCAAGAGCTCGGTTTCCGAGCGGTGGGCGTGGAATACCGGATGGGTGAGGAACGCGGTGCTGCGTTTCAGTTCCGCCGGCAGCGCCTCGCGCACGCCCGGTTCAACCTCGGCATAAACCAGCGCGCCGCCGAACGCGCGCCACACCGCCTCGACAATCCCGGACGTCGTGGTTTCGTCCAGTGCGACGCCGAGCGTGGTTTCGCCGATCCGCAGATTGATGTTTTCGGACAACGCGCGGGCGACGATCTTGTCTTTCCTCGCGCCGGCCTCCACCGTGATGGTGTCGAAAAACGCCTCGCTCCTTGACGCAAATCCGAGTTGCTTCAATCCCGCCGCCAGCACCGCCGCACGGCGATGTACGGTGCGCGCGATATGCGTCAAGCCTTCCGGCCCATGATACACCGCATACATCGACGCCATCACCGCCAGCAGCACCTGCGCGGTGCAGATGTTGGAGGTCGCCTTTTCGCGGCGGATGTGCTGTTCGCGGGTCTGCAGCGCCAGGCGATAGGCCGGTTGCCCGCGCGAATCGATGGAGAGACCGACGAGGCGGCCGGGCAGCGAGCGTTTCAGCGCATCGCGCACCGCCATATAGGCCGCGTGCGGTCCGCCATATCCCATCGGCACACCAAAACGCTGCGCGGAACCGACCGCGATATCGGCGCCGAGCTCGCCCGGCGAGGCCAGCAGGGTCAGCGCCAGCAGATCGGCGGCGACGATCGCCAGCGCGCCTTTTGCCCGCACCGCCGCGATCGCGGGCCGCAGGTCGCGCACCACGCCCGATGTGCCCGGATATTGCAACAGCGCGCCGAACACATCCGCCGTGCCGAGATCGGCGAGGGGATCGCCGACCACAAGGGTCCACCCCAACGGCTCGGCGCGGGTGCGCAGCACTGCCAGCGTTTGCGGGTGCACTTCGAGGTCGACAAAGAACGCCTTGGTCTTCAATTGTGACGCGCGCTCCGCCAGCGCCATCGCTTCGGCCGCGGCGGTCGCCTC
Organism: uncultured Alphaproteobacteria bacterium; assembly: GCA_963784755.1. Lineage (GTDB taxonomy): Bacteria > Pseudomonadota > Alphaproteobacteria > Rhizobiales > Xanthobacteraceae > Bradyrhizobium. Next base: position 453,010 of record CAWASS010000002.1, read on the forward strand.
ATCCAGCAGCGAGGCATTGGCGACGTCGAGCCCGCTGAGGTCGCAGATCATGGTCTGGAAATTGAACAGCGCTTCCAGGCGGCCCTGGCTGATCTCCGGTTGGTACGGTGTGTAAGCAGTATACCACGCCGGACTTTCCAGGATGTTGCGCTGGATCACTGCCGGCAGAATGGTGCCGGAATAGCCTTGGCCGATCAGCGAGGTGCATACCTCGTTCCGCGCGGCAAGTTTTGCCATATGCTTAAGCGCTTCGGTCTCGCTTAAAGGGTCGCCGGGATCGAGCGGCGCGTTCTGGCGGATCGACGACGGCAGCGTCTCGCCCATCAGCGCGGCGAGGCTTTTTGCGCCGACCGTCTCCAGCATCGCGTCGATATCGCGCGGCGAGGGGCCGATGTGGCGGCGCGCGAAAGTCGTCGCGGGCTCATTGCCGTGTTTGCGCTGTGCGGTCATGTTCGTCCTCTTTTTTTATCGTCATGCCCGGCACAAGGCCGGGCATGAAGAAGTAAATTCACGCCGTATGCGCCGTGTAGGCGGCTTCATCCATCAGGCCGTCGAGCTCGCCTCTGTCCGCGATTCTGAGCCTGAAGAACCATGCGCTGCCGCCGGCGTCGGAATTCACCAGCGCGGGATCGGCGACAACGGCGTCGTTGACCTCAAGCACCTCGCCCGTGATCGGCGCATAGACGTCGGAGGCGGCCTTCACGGATTCGACCACGGCGGCGGCTTCCGCCTTCTTCAACTGCCGGCCGACCTTGGGCAATTCCACGAACACGACGTCGCCAAGTTGCGACTGCGCATAATCGGTGACGCCGATGGTGGCGACGTCGCCCTCGATGCGCAGCCATTCGTGGTCTGACGTGAACAGGGTGGTCATGAAAACTCCTCAGCGTTTGTAGGTGTTGGGAACGAAGGGCATCGGCGCGATGCGCAGCGGCACCCGCTGTCCGCGCAACTCGGCAAATACCGTGCCGCCATCGGTCGCCAGCGGCGTCGGCAGATAACCCATCGCGACCGGCGCATTGAGACTCGGACCGAATCCGCCCGAGGTCGCCGCGCCGATCTGCTCGCTCGACGCGCTATCAGCAAACAGCGGCGCGCCTTCGCGCACCGGCGCGCGGCCTTCGGGCCTCAGGCCGACGCGGCGGCGCGGCGCGCCGGTCTCAAGCTGGGAAAGAATCGGAGCCGCGCCCAAAAAACCGCCGGCGCGCGCGCCGCCATGGCGGCGGCTGTTCTGGATCGACCATTGCAGCGCGGCTTCCACCGGCGTGGTCGTGGCGTCGATGTCGTGGCCATATAGACAAAGCCCGGCCTCGAGCCGCAGGCTGTCGCGTGCGCCGAGCCCGATCGGCAGCACCTCGGCGTTGTCGAGCAGCGCGGAAGCCAGCGCCTCGGCCCGCTCCGCCGGCACCGAGATCTCAAAGCCGTCCTCGCCGGTATAGCCCGAGCGCGACACAAAGCAGTCGATGCCGAAACCTTCAATTTGGACGCGGCGCGGGCCGGCATCCATGAACCGCATCGCCGCAGCATCGGCGCAGAATTTCGCCAGCACCGATTCGGCTTTCGGGCCCTGCAACGCGATCAGCGCGCGATCCGGCAGCGGCTCGATCACGCAGACGTCGGAAAGCTGCGCGCGCAGATGCGCCTCGTCCGCAGCCTTGCAGGCGGCGTTGACCACCAGAAACAGGCGGCTGTCGAAATTCGCCACCATGAGATCGTCGAGAATGCCGCCGGCGTCATTGGTGAACTGGGCATAGCGCTGACGGCCGGGTGCGAGCGCCAAAACGTCCTGCGGCACCAGCCGCTCCAGCGCCGTTGCCGCGTCGGCAACCCTGCCGGATTTGGCATGCAGCGCGATCTGGCCCATATGCGAGACATCGAACAGCCCGGCAGAGGCGCGGGTGTGCAGATGCTCCTTCATCACGCCGGGGCCGTATTGCACCGGCATGTCATAGCCGGCGAACGCAACCATCTTGCCGCCGCGGGCGACATGCAGCGCGTGCAACGGCGTGCGTTTTGGCGATGACGTCCCGGAATCGCGCGCAAGCATCATGGGGCCCTCGCGGTTTTCGGGAGACAATCCCCCGAAAACCTGCCGAAGCCCCATCTGTCGCTGTGCCTGAGAGTATTATCCCGTCGGCGGACGCGCCCGGGCCAAACCCGCTCGCGTCTCTTTCCAGATGTTATCAAGCCGCGCGGTCCGTTTGCCTGAGAGTTTCCGGGGCGGTTGCTCCTTCGGCGCCGGCGCCTTAGCCGATCTCTCCCGACGCGACTACTTCCAACAGATAGGAGGGAAACACGGCTCTACCAAGGCTGTCAACGCAACCGCAGCCGCTATCAACGGGTCTTGTGCTGGTGCGGCAAGCCTATGATTCGCTGCACACTTTCTGGACAGCGCCAGCCCCCTTGTCTAAAAGCGGTGCGGCTGGGAATGCGGTGTCGGGCGCGATGGGACGAAAATGAGCGGCGTTAACGAAATCAGGTCGGCGTTTCTGAATTATTTCGCCAAGAACGGCCACGAGATCGTGCCGTCGTCGCCGCTGGTGCCGCGCAACGATCCGACCCTGATGTTCACCAATGCCGGCATGGTGCAGTTCAAGAACGTCTTCACCGGCGTCGAGAAGCGGCCCTATCAGCGCGCCACCACCTCGCAGAAATGCGTCCGCGCCGGCGGCAAGCACAACGATCTCGACAATGTCGGCTACACCGCGCGGCATCACACCTTTTTCGAGATGCTCGGCAACTTCTCGTTCGGCGATTATTTCAAGGACCGCGCCATCGAACTCGCCTGGAACCTGGTCACAAAAGAATTCGGCCTGCCCAAGGACAAGCTGACCGCCACCGTCTATATCGACGACGACGAGGCCTTCGATCTCTGGAAGAAGATCACCGGCTTGCCGGAATCCCGCATCATCCGCATCGCGGGTGCGGATAATTTCTGGCAGATGGGCGACACCGGCCCGTGCGGACCTTGCTCGGAAATCTTCTACGATCACGGCGACAAGATTCCCGGCGGCCCTCCGGGCTCGCTCGATCAGGATGGCGACCGCTTCATCGAGATTCGGAATCTGGTGTTCATGCAGTACGAGCAGGTCGAGCCCGGCGTGCGCAATCCGCTGCCGAAACCCTCGATCGATACCGGGGCGGGACTGGAGCGGGTCGCGGCCGTGCTGCAGGGCAAGCACGACAATTACGAGATCGACCTGTTCGTGGCCCTGATCCGCGCCATCGCCGAACTGACCGGCGCCGATCCGCATGGCGCGCATAAAGCGTCGCAGCGCGTGATCGCCGATCACCTGCGGGCGTCGTCGTTTTTGATCGCCGACGGCGTGCTGCCCTCGAACGAGGGCCGCGGCTATGTGCTGCGCCGGATCATGCGCCGCGCGATGCGGCATGCGCAACTGCTCGGCGCCCGCGATCCCCTGATGTGGCGGCTGGTGCGGGCGCTGGTGCGCGAGATGGGCCAGGCCTACCCCGAACTGGTGCGCGCCGAGGCCTTGATCGAGGAGACGCTGCGGCTGGAGGAGACGCGCTTCCGCAAGACGCTGGAGCGCGGGCTCGCCATCCTCGACGAGAAGAGCGGCAGCTTGAAGAAAGGCGACATGTTCGACGGCGAAACCGCGTTCACGCTGTACGACACCTACGGCTTTCCGCTCGACCTCACCCAGGACGCGCTGCGCAACCGCGGCATATCGGTCGATATCGCCTCCTTCACCGATGCGATGGAGCAGCAGCGCGCCAAGGCGCGCGCGGCGTGGGCCGGCTCGGGCGACACCGCGACCGAGAACATCTGGTTTCCGCTGCGCGAAAAGCTCGGCGCTACCGAGTTTCTCGGCTACGAGACCGAGACCGCCGAAGGCATCGTCACCGCCCTGGTGAAGGACGGCAAGGAAACCGACAGCCTCAAGGCCGGCGACAGCGGCGCCATCGTGTTCAACCAGACGCCATTCTACGCGGAGTCCGGCGGCCAGGTCGGCGACACCGGCGTGATCTCGGGCGAGGGCGCGCGGTTTCGCGTCACCGACACCCAGAAAAAGGCCGGCGATCTCGTTGTGCATCTCGGCGTGGTCGAGCAGGGCGCCCTGAACTCGGGCGCGGCGCTGCTGCTCGAGGTCGACCACGCGCGGCGGACCTCGATCCGCGCCCATCATTCGGCGACGCATCTACTGCACGAGGCGCTGCGCCAGGTGCTGGGCGACCACATCGCCCAGCGCGGCTCGCTGGTGGCGCCGGACCGGCTGCGCTTCGATTTCGTGCATAACAAGCCGATCGGCGCCGACGAATTGCGGCGCATCGAGGATATCGCCAACGACGTGGTGCTGGAGAATAACGAGGTCACCACCCGGCTGATGGCGCTCGACGACGCGCGCGAGGCCGGCGCCCGCGCGCTGTTCGGGGAAAAATACGGCGACGAGGTCCGCGTGGTCTCCATGGGCAAGGCCGACCGCGAGCGCGGCAGCAACGCGCTCGGCTGGTCGGTCGAGCTTTGCGGCGGCACCCATGTCAAACGCACCGGCGACATCGGGTTGATTTCAGTGACCGGCGAAAGCGCGGTTGCCTCCGGCGTGCGCCGTATCGAGGCGCTGACCGGCAATTATGCGCGGCATCATGCCAACGACGCCATCCAGCTTGCGAAGAACGCCGCGGCGGAATTGCGCAGCACCCCGGAGGAGATGCCGGCACGGATCGCCGCGCTGCTGGACGAGCGCAAGAAACTGGAACGCGAATTGTCGGACGCGCGCAAGAAGCTGGCGATGGGCGGCGGCGCCGTGGAGAAACACAGCGATATCAAGCCAAATAACGTTTTGACGATCGGTGACGTAAAGTTTTTCCGCCTCCACGTCGTTGGAATGGCAAATAACGACCTCAAGGCGCTAGCCGACGAAGGGAAGTTGAAGGTGAAGTCTGGCGTTGTTGCGGTCGCCAATACGGCACCCGACGGCAAAGGCGGCCTCGTTGTCGGGGTCACCAGTGATCTCACCTCTCGCTTCAACGCGGTCGATCTGGTGAAGAAAGGCTCGGAAGTGCTCGGCGGCAAGGGCGGCGGCGGGCGGCCCGATATGGCGCAGGCCGGCGGACCGGATGGGGCGAAGGCAGACGCGGCGCTGGACGCGATCGAGCGGGCGATCGGCGGGGCTCAGGTGTGAGGCGCGCGATCACGGATCGAGGCCGGGGCGCTTCACCTTGCGGACCTCGATGGCCATGCCGGTACCGCTGAGTTCGATCATTTCATCGGAAGCCAGAACTCCGAGTTCAACGTCGCGGTCGGGCAGGATCACGATGCAGCGGTCGCCGATCATCGCGTTGACGAAGTGCAGGTCGGGAAGCATTCGAATGCCTTCAGCCGCCCATTGCTTCAGGTTTTCATAATACGGCGATCGCCGCCAGGCGGACGGATAGCCGGGATCGATGCAGCCGAGATGTGGCGGCCTGCGTCGTTTTTGACCAGAACAAATTTGGCGCGATCCGGCTTCCATTCCGGTCCGAGGCCCTTCTCCATCATCCACTGGCAATAGAAGGTGCGGCAACTGACGAAGCGCGATTGATAGATCGCGCAGCCCTTTCCGCTCGTACAATGTGGCCGGCACCCGGCAACAGAACAATTCAGCGCCGAGCGTTATTTCGCATCGAGAAACGGCGCGACCACTTCGCGCGTCTCCTTGCTCGGCACCACCGGCACGATCTCGAATGTCATGCCGAGGCCCTGACAGTTCAGCACCCACTCCTGCAGCTGCCGCAGGTCGTCGCATTCCATCAGTTGAAAGCAGCGGTCGAAATTCGGTTCGATCCAGCTGCCGACATATTTCAGCCCTTCGGGAAATTTTATCCCGGCGTCGCGCACGCGCCTGTAGACCGGGATCGGATCACGATCTTTGAAGCGCTCGATCACCATGAACAGCATCGGTCACCCCCTGCGCAGAAACACATAATCCGCCGAGTAGGGCGCGCTGTGAAATGTGCCGGCGCCGTCGCATGCGCCGTCCAGTTTTCCGCCCCTTGTATTGATCCGCAGCACCGTGGTGGCGCCGGTGAGGACGCCGCTGCCGCGATGCGACGTGACCTCGAGCTTGAGCCAGGGAATGTCGCCCGCCGTGGCGCCGGGCGCGGTGGCGATGGCCTTGCCGACCACGGCGCTGCCGTCGCTGTGTTCCCAGTTCGGCCCGGCATAGTGACGCCCGACGGTCTTGCCCTCGAGCAACAGCGTGGCGATCGGCTCGCGGAACGCCCAGGACAGCTTGCCGTCGCGGCCTGTCCTGCATTCATAGACCTGCGCGCCTTCGGCATGCAGCGTGAGCACCACGGTTTCGCCGGGCGCAGCGATGGCGTCCGGGATCGGCGTGTCGGCACGCGCGCTCACGAATGGGCCCGACAGCAGCAGCGCGAGCGCGATTGTCTTGAGGAATCGCATGGCCGCGTTCTCCCGTATCGATCTCCAGGAAAGGCCACGCCACGCATCGCCGTCTACGCCGCCATCGCCTTGGTGAGATTTTCCGCGACCTTGTCGAGGAAGCCGGTGGTGGAGAGCCAGCGCTGGTCGGCGCCAACCAACAGCGCGAGATCCTTGGTCATGTAGCCGGACTCGACGGTGTCGACGCAGACCTTTTCCAGGGTCTTGGCGAATTTTGCCAGTTCGTCGTTGTTGTCGAGCTTGGCGCGATGCGACAGGCCTTGGGTCCATGCGAAGATCGAGGCGATGGAGTTGGTCGAGGTCTCCTTGCCCTTCTGGTGCTCGCGATAGTGCCGCGTCACCGTGCCGTGCGCGGCCTCGGCCTCGACCACCTTGCCGTCGGGCGTCAGCAGCACCGAGGTCATCAGCCCGAGCGAGCCGTAGCCCTGCGCCACGGTGTCGGACTGCACGTCGCCATCGTAGTTCTTGCAGGCCCAGACGTAGCCGCCCGACCATTTCAGCGCCGAGGCCACCATGTCATCGATCAGGCGGTGCTCGTAGGTGAGATGCTTGGCCTCGAAATCTTTTTTAAAGTCCTTCTCGTAGATTTCCTCGAAAATGTCCTTGAAGCGGCCGTCATAGATTTTCATGATGGTGTTCTTGGTCGACAGGTACACCGGGTAGCCGCGGTTGAGGCCGTAGGTCAGCGATGCCCGCGCGAAATCGCGGATCGAATCGTCGAGGTTGTACATGCTCATGGCGACGCCGGAGCCCGGCGTCTTGAACACCTCGCGCTCGATCACCGCACCGTCCTCGCCGACGAATTTCATCGACAGCGTGCCCTTGCCCGGAAACCGGATGTCGGTGGCGCGGTACTGGTCGCCATAGGCGTGGCGGCCGATGATGATCGGCTTGGTCCAGCCGGGCACGAGCCGCGGCACGTTCTTGCAGATGATCGGCTCGCGGAAGATCACGCCGCCGAGGATGTTGCGGATGGTGCCGTTCGGCGACTTCCACATCTGCTTCAGGCCGAATTCCTTCACCCGCGCCTCATCGGGCGTGATGGTGGCGCATTTGACCCCGACCCCGACTTTCTTGATGGCGTTGGCGGCGTCGACCGTGACCTGGTCGTCGGTCTTGTCGCGATATTCCATGCCCAGGTCGAAATACATCAGGTCGATATCGAGGAACGGATTGATCAGCTTGTCCTTGATGTATTGCCAGATGATCCGGGTCATCTCGTCGCCATCGAGTTCGACGACGGGGTTTTGGACCTTGATTTTTGCCATGGGGAATCGGGCCTTTTTGGGATAGTGCGTTTCGGGACGGGGATCGGTCAGATCGACTGTCGGGCTATAGCACCGCGCACGCGGCTGTAAAAGCGGGCCTGGGCGCATCGCTGCGCTGATTTTTCCATCATTTCTGGTTTTCGCGAGCCATTTCCCTTAAGTCAGCAGCGACGCGCCCCGTGAAGATGAGATGAAATGTCAGGCACCGACAAGACCAAACCGCAGGCCGATCTGGCCGGCCCCGTGGTGATCCTGGTCGAGCCGCAGCTCGGCGAGAACATCGGCATGGCCGCGCGTGCGATGGGCAATTTCGGCCTGACGCGGCTGCGCATCGTCAACCCCCGCGACGGCTGGCCGAATGTGAGCGCGCAGCGCGCCGCTGCCGGCGCCGATCACATCCTGGACAAGGTCGAGCTGTTCGACAGCGTGGAGCAGGCGGTCGCCGATTGCACGCTGCTGTTCGCCACCACCGCGCGCGCGCACGATCAGGCCAAGCCGGTGATCGGGCCCGATGCCGCGGCGCGCGAGATCGCCGCGCAGATCGCAAGCGGAGGCCGTGTCGGCATCCTGTTCGGCCGCGAACGCGCGGGCCTGCTCAACGAAGAGGTGGCGCTTTCCGACCGCATCGTCACCTTTCCGGTCAATCCCGGTTTCGCCTCGCTCAATCTCGCCCAGGCGGTGCTGCTGATGGGCTACGAGTGGTTCAAGCTGGCGACCGCGGGCACACTTCCGTTCGCGATGCCGGAGCGCTCGGAGCGCGCCTCGCAGCACCAGATGCAGGCGTTCTTCGACAATCTGGTGCGCGAGCTCGACCGGGTCGAATTCCTCCGCCCCGTGGAGAAGCGCGACACCATGCTGGTCAATCTGCGCAACATCTTTTCCCGGATGGAGCCGACCAAGCAGGACATGCACACGCTGCACGGCGTGGTGATGGCGATCGCGGAGGGGCGCAAGGGCCCGGCCAAGGGCGGCGTGCTCGACGGCGCGCAGGCGACGCGCTTGCGCGCGCTGCTCGCCGAGCACGGGCAGGGCTCGCTGCCGTCGGAGAGCGGCACCGTGCGCGGGCTGGCGCGGCTGTTGCGGCGAAATCCCACCGACGCCGAGCGCATCCTGTGGCAGGCGCTGACATCGGACCGCCGCTTTGCCGGACAGTTCAAGCGGCAGACCCCGGTCGGCCGGCATATTCCGGACTTTGTCTCGTTCGCAAAACGCGTGGCGGTCGAGCTCGTGAATGCGGACGAGACCGCGGCGATCGCGCAGGATCGCGCCGCGCGGCAGGCATGGCTGGAAGCGCGCGGCTATCGCGTCTGCCTGCTCAATGCCGCCGACGTCGAGCGCGATCTGGCCGGACAGCTCGACCGGCTTGCGCGGGCATGAATGTTGCAGCTCGGGTGAAGCCCGGGTCAAGCCCGATCAAGCCCGCATGAGGCCAGCCTTCAGAAGGAGAAGCTAAATGAAACGATCCGACCTCACCGAAAAGCTGCTCGACATCAAGCGCGAGAAGGAGTGGAGCTGGAAACATATCTGCGACAAGATCGGCGGTAGTTCCGAAGTGCTGATCGTCGGCGCCATTCTCGGCCAGATGAAACTGACCAAACCGCAGGCGGCCAACGCCGGCGAATTGTTCGGGCTGTCCAAATCCGAAACCGCGATGCTGAATGAGACGCCGATGCGCGGCATGCCGATGCCGCCGGCCGATCCGCTGATCTACCGCTTCTACGAGCTGGTGATGGTCAACGGCCCCGCGTGGAAGGCGCTGATCGAGGAGGAATACGGCGACGGCATCATGTCGGCGATCGATTTCGACATGACGATGGAGCGCCTGCCGAACCCGAAAGGCGACCGCGTCAGGATCACCATGAGCGGAAAATTCTTGCCGTACAAATATTACGGCGCGAGCGGGAACGTGCCGGAGTATGGGTTCAAGGAAGGGTGAGCATTCGTCGTCCCGGCGACGGGTCCGACGAACTCGTGCGCCGCAGAGCCGGGGTCGTAACGGACGCCGGTGGCTTGGTACGGTCCCTGCTCTGCGCAGCGGCATGAAGAATGCCGCAGCGCGTGCGGGACACGGAATGCCAGTATCACGTCCCTGCCTTCACCTGCGAAAGCGCCTGCGCCAGCAGTTCGCCCATCTTGGCGCGAAGCTGGGCTTCGGTGAGGGCGATGCCCCCGGCGGCGAGGTCCCTGGTCACCTTGTGCACCACGTCGTTGTCGCCGGGCTGCTCGAAATCGGCGGCGACGACTTCTTTTGCATAGGCCGCGGCGGCGTCGCCCGACATCCCCAGCTTTTCCGCTACCCACAATCCCAATAGCTTGTTGCGGCGCGCTTCGGCCTTGAACTTCTGCTCCTCATCCAGAGCGAACTTCTTCTCAAAACCCTCTTCGCGCTTGTCGAATGTGGTCATGTCCTCGGGTTCCGATCACGATGCCGAATGGATGGGGCGGGCGCGTTGCGGCCGCTTGGTTGCGAGCCTAGATAATGGCAGAGCAAGGCTGAAACAACGGACGCGAGGTCGCAGGCGAAAGGGGTAAAACTTGGTCTGAAGGGGCCAGATCGATTGTACTGGATAGGCCAATCGGCTAGCTTGCGATCAGGTCAGGTTCCTGTTCTGTTTCCCTTATCTGGCCTTCACGGCAGCTCCGCTGTGGGTCGAATCTGTCATAAGGAGCACACCAATTTCATGGATTTCAACAACACACGGTACATCCCAATGAGCCGTCGACGCCGCATTTATGAAGGCAAGGCCAAAGTTCTCTATGAAGGACCGGAGCCGGGAACCCTGATTCAGCACTTCAAGGACGATGCGACCGCGTTCAATGCCAAGAAGCATCAGGTGATCGAGGGCAAGGGCGTGCTCAACAACCGGATTTCGGAGTACCTGTTCCAGCACCTCAACGACATCGGGGTGCCCACCCATTTCATCCGCCGCCTCAACATGCGCGAGCAGTTGATTCGCGAGGTCGAGATCGTGCCGCTCGAGGTGGTGGTGCGCAACGTCGCCGCCGGCTCGCTGTCGCAGCGGCTCGGCATCGAGGAGGGCACGCAGTTGCCGCGCTCGATCATCGAGTTCTATTACAAGAACGACCAGCTCAACGATCCCATGGTGTCGGAAGAGCACATCACCGCGTTCGGCTGGGCCACGCCGCAGGAAATCGACGACATCATGGCGCTGGCGATCCGCGTCAACGATTTCCTCACCGGGCTGTTTCTCGGCATCGGCATCCGCCTCGTGGATTTCAAGATGGAATGCGGACGGCTGTTCGAGAACGAGATGATGCGCATCATCGTCGCCGACGAGATCTCGCCGGATTCCTGCCGGCTGTGGGACATCAAGTCGAACGAAAAACTCGACAAGGACCGTTTTCGCCGGGATCTCGGCGGGCTTTTGGAGGCCTACACCGAAGTGGCAAAGCGGCTCGGCATCCTGATGGAGAACGAGCGCCCGGCCGGCTCCGGCCCGGTGCTGGTGAAGGGCTGAGGGCAAGTGAAGGCGCGCGTCACCGTCACGCTGAAGTCCGGCATTCTCGATCCGCAGGGCAAGGCCATCGAAGGTGCCTTGAAATCGCTCGGCGTCGCCGGCATCGCTAGCGTGCGGCAGGGCAAGGTGTTCGACATCGAACTGTCAGGCGCCGACAAGGCCAAGGCCGAGGCCGCGCTGAAGGATGCCGCCGACAAGCTGCTGGCGAATACGGTGATCGAGAATTATCGGGTGGAGATGCTGGGATGAGCACGCGGATCGCCGTTTTTTCCGCGTGCGTTCTTGCTTCGCTGTTTGTTTCGCTTAATGCCGTGCCGTCAGCCGCGCAGGGAACCACACGCGTCACCATCAAAAATCCCGACCCCGCCAAATGGGCCGGACGCAGCAATTTTTTCAGCAAGAGCACCGGTGAATTCACCTGCCGGCCGCTGGCCTGTTCCGACGCAGCCAAGGTCACCGCCAGCATTTCCACCAGCCCGACCCGCAGTCCCGACCCGCAGGCGCTGGCAAAGCTCGCCGCCAAGATCCCGGAATCGGTCGCGCAGGCCAACGCGAACAATGCCTCCGGCATGACGCCCGGCCGCAAGGTCGAGCGGGTATCCAGCGGCACCGCGACGCTGCGCGGTTATCCGGCGATCGTGCAGGAGTTGCGCGTGACCGGCGAGAAGGGCAACGCCTATCTCTGCAAGGCCTCCATGTTCGTCAAATCGGCGCTGGTCAACATCTCCTCGTTTTCGCCCTCGCTGGAACTGGCGCGGCGCAACCGCGATCTGTTCATCAAGGCGATGGACGTGGAGGACACCCCGACCCAGCGTTGAAAAAATTAGGGGAACCCGGGTAAGTTGCTGGCGGACGTTGCGGCGGGGACTTATAGGTTGAGCGCTGGCGGGAAGGGCCAGTGTCGCGGGGGCTTCGATGGGGTTCGTTTCGGCGCTTTGTCGGGCCGCGGCCATGGCCGCGGCGGCGGTTTCACTCGGCGCCTGCGCCGCGGCGGTGGTCGGGCCGGAGCATCCCGGCACCCAGATTCGCTACAAATCTCCGGATCCGGAAAAATGGACCGGCAACCGGGTGTTCGGTGAGCGGCGTTCGATCTTTCGCTGCCGGCCGCTGGCCTGCCCGGAGAATTCGATCGTCAGCATTCGCACCGGGCCGAGCCCGACCCGCAGCCCGGATCCGGCCGCCTTGCAAAAATACGCCCAGGAAGACGCGCAACGCCAGATGGCGCAGGCCGAGCAGGCCTCGGCGGAAGCGCTCGGCCGCCTGCACGACGTGGCACTGCTGTCGTCGCGCGTGGCGAGCATGAAAAACTTTCCGGGCGTGCACTGGGAATATCGCGGAACCCAGAACGACAAGACCGTCTATATCGTCCGCGACATGGTGTTCGCAGGCAACACCCTGATCGATGTCATCTCGACCTCGCTTGCGCTTGAGGTCGCCCGCCGCAACGGCAGCGACTTCGTGAACGTGATGGAGATCGACGACTTCCCGCCATCCGCGGCGCCGCCTGCCGTGGCTGCTCCGCCGCCAACCGCTCCGCAGCCTGCCGCGCCGGGGACTGTGCAGCGGTGAGGGCGGGGCTTCTCGTTTTCCGATCACAACTCGCCGACAAGTTGCTGGCGGAGCCAGAGATCGAGAATTATGCTATGAGGTGAGAGGTCAGGAACAGACGCAGATGGCCGACGTTACGCCCGAGCTGATGTTTGAAGTGCTGAAATCGGTCCAGACGCGGCTCGCGCAGGTCGATGGCAAGATCGATGAGCTGAAGCAGGAGATGCAGGCATCGCGAACGTCCCAGAACGGCATTCGTCAGGATCACCGGCGTCTTTCAGGAGATTTCGGGAGTTCACGCGACGCTTGTCCGGCACGAGGGCCGTCTGGACCGTATCGAACGGCGCCTCGAATTATGCTATTGAGGTGAGAGGCTGAAGGTTAAAGGTGCGGCAATGGCCGAAGTCGGCAGCGATCTGATTCTGGAAATCCTGAAAGCCCTGCAACGTGACTCGGGCGAGGTGAAAAGCAGCATCGGGGATATCAAGGCCGAGCTGAACGCTATTCGCGGCCATCTCATCTCCTTGCAGGAAGACGTCCATAATGTGTACGGGATTTTGGGCCGTCATGATTTGCATCTTGAACGTATCGAACGCCGCCTTGAACTCAACGACGCGCCCGCTGCATGAAGTCCGCCGCTCTTGCCGGCGTCCGAAAGTCCGTTGCTCGAGTTCTGGTGCTGGCCGCTGCTTTGACCGTCGCGGGGACAGGTAGCGTCTCGGCTCAATCATCGGCCTCAATTCAGGCACAGCCGATCGAGCTTGGCGGCTGGCGTCACATCAAGGGGCCGAACGATCTGCATGTCTATTTATGCGATCACGCCGGTTGCGCGCCAGGCTCCAAAGTGAGCTTTCTCCTGTATCCGGGTTCGGCGATAGCTCCGGGGCAGTTTCATCGCCAGCGGGATGCGGCAGGGGGAGCGTTGCAGGAACGTTCAGCGCCGTGCGCGTTCGTGGATGGAGCGCTTCGCATTGGCGCGCCGAGGCCGATGCACTGCGTTGCGACGGCACCCGACGGGTCCAAAAGCTATGATACGATTGGCATCGTCAACGGTTCGCATTTGTCAGCGTCGCTCGTTAGTTCGTCGCGTGATGAAACGGCAAGTGAAGCGAATTATGGGCAGTTCGAGGCGGCGCTCAAGGCTGTCACGAATTCCGACCCGGGCCTCAAGCAGTAGTGGATGTTCCGCGCTCAACTCGCCGGCGGCATTGCAGATGAGACCCGGGGTGAATAGATTGCAGACATGAAATCCGCCGTCCTCGTCTTTCCCGGAATCAATCGCGAGCGCGACATGGCGCGCGCGCTGCGGCTGGCGTCGGGGCATCAGCCCGCGATGGTGTGGCATGCCGAGACCTCGCTGCCTGAGGGCACCGATCTCGTGGTGGCGCCCGGCGGGTTTTCCTATGGCGACTACCTGCGCTGCGGCGCCATTGCCGCGCGCGCGCCGATCATGGACGCCGTGCGCAAATTCGCTGATGATGGCGGCCTCGTGCTCGGGGTCTGCAACGGCTTCCAGATTCTGTGCGAGTCCGGTTTGCTGCCCGGCGTGCTCATGCGTAATGCGCGGCTGAAATTCATCTGCCACGACGTGCATCTGCGGGTGGAGCGCTCCGACACGCCGTTTACGCGCGGCTACAACGCCGGACAGGTCATCCGCGTGCCGATCGCGCATGGCGAGGGCAATTACGCCGCCGACGAGGATACCATCCGGCGGCTCGAAGGCGAGGGGCGGGTGCTGTATCGCTACTGCTCGGCCAGCGGCGAGGTCGGCGACACCCACAACATCAACGGCGCCGCGCAGTCGATCGCCGGCATCGTCAACGCGCGCGGCAACGTGCTCGGCATGATGCCGCATCCGGAAAACCACGTCGAAGACATCATGGGCTGCACCGACGGCCGCGGACTGTTCGCGGGGTTGGTACAGAATTTCGAAAAAGTTGCTTAGAACGGCAGTTGTATGGCCGATATATTTGAATGTTGGAAAGACTATCAACCTGGCGATCGTATTCATCCTTCAGACAGGCCCGTTTTTGACGATCTGAAAAGCCAACACAGCCTTAGTCTAGATTGTCTTCCCTTGCCGTTTTACGGACCTCTCAAGACAGCACCAATCGTGTTCTTGTACCTTAATCCTGGCTTGTCGAAGCTGGACCTCGAACAAGCAAAGAGCATCGAAGAACAAAAACGACGATGCGAGAGTTTAAAAGGTCTTACGCCACTCTCCGAATTGCGACGCAATTCAGAAAAGAGTTGGTGGGTAGACAAGGCTGCGTTCTTGGAGACGCCGGTTGAAGATTTGTTGGATAAGATCGCGGTCCTTCAACTTTGCGCGTACCGTTCAAAAGAATTTAAGGATTGGCCGCTGATTGCTGCGCTTCCAACGAGCCGCGCCGCGATCAGTTGGGCGCAAGAGGAGCTATTCGTCGATGCACAAGCGGGCAAGCGCGTAGTGATTTGTCTAAGGTCTCCGCGTTATTGGGGACTTAGGCCTGGGCAGTCTTATGGCGGAACCTTGTTTGCGCCGTTGACAACGAGGAGCGGTCACATACAAAAGTCGGGTGGGGTGCGCGACGGCATCCGAAGTGCGGTCCATCTGATCTTAGACAGAAGCAGGTTGCCATTGTCGTAGCGATCATTCTCAAATGAACCGGCCATGAAAAGAACTTTTGTTGCGATTGCATGCGCTTTACTTTTGAGTTGCTCGGCGCGTGCCGAAGACTACCCCAAGCGCCCCATCACCATGATCGTGCCGTTCGCCGCCGGCGGCGCGTCGGATGTCATCGCGCGCACCGTCGCCGAGCGGATGGGTGTGGAGCTCGGGCAGACCATCGTGATCGAGAACGTCGCCGGCGCCGGCGGCTCGACCGCGCTGACGCGGGCGGCGCGGGCGGAGCCGGACGGCTACACCATCGCGATCGGCAATGCCGGCACCAATGCGGCTGCCTACACCATCTATCCGATGCTGCCGTTCAAGGCCGATGCCTTCGCGCCGATCGCGATGGTGGCAAAAACCTTCGGCATCGTGGCGCTGCGCAAGGATTTTCCGGTCAAGAACCTGCAGGAGTTCATTGCCTACGCCAAGGCCAATCCGGGCAAGACCAATCTCGGCCATGCCGGGGTCGGCTCGTCGAATTTTCTGATCTGCAAGAGTTTTGTGCAGGCCGCCGGCATCGACGTGACGCTGGTCGGCTACCGCGGCGGGGCGCCGGCACTCACCGATGCGATCGGCGGCCAGATCGATGGCGTCTGCGATAACGCAGCCTCGGTGTCGCAGGCGATCGACGACAGGCTGGTGAAGGGCCTGGTGATCGGCTCGACCGTGCGGCTGGCAACGCTGCCCGATCTGCCGACCTCGGCGGAGGCGGGATTGCCCGAATTCGAGGCGCAGGGCTGGAACGGGCTGTTCGCGCCAAAAGGCACGCCGCCGGAAATCGTCGCAAAGCTCAACGCGGCGGCGCGCACCGCGGTGGAGAGCGAGGGCGTGAAGAAGCGCTTTCACGATCTGTCCTCGGTAGCGCCCGAGACGAACGAGCTTGCGCCGGAGGTGTTGCAGCAACTGGTGACGCGCGACGTTGAGAAGTACCGCAAGCTGCTGGAGCAGAAATAGAGCGTAGGGTGGGTTAGGCGCGAAGCGCCGTAACCCACCAACAGTGCGCGCAACCTTGCAATAATTCGGTGGGTTACGCGCCTTCGGCGCTAACCCACGCTGCGGACTTACGCAGTGCATTTGGGCAACACTTTCCCAAAAACGTCATGACCTGAAGTTTGCGCCCTTGCGCGTCCACATTGGTAGGAAACACTGATCCCGTCGCAAACATGGCTCCGGTGGGGCCCTTGGAGACGACGGATCATGAGCTTGCTGCGATTCGCGAAAGTGGCGGCGATGTGCGGAACGGTCGTTCTCGCCGCCTGGTCTGGTGACCGGCTTGGGGTCCGGCCGGCGCTCGTCGAGACCACTGCCGCAGTGCCCGTCGAGCAACGGAGCGCTGCATTGCTCATCGCCGATGCCGAACGCGCCAACATACCGCAGCCAGCCGCGATCTGCACCGCGCCTGCCGTCAACGCCGATGCGGCGCCGGCCATTGAGCCGGAAACCGCGTTGGCGACCGCCGCCATTGCGGCGCCGGACCAGCCGAAATTGTTCGTCGAGGCCGCGCCGACCGATTCGTCGCCGGCTCCCGCGCCCAAACAGCCGCTTGTGCAGATCGCGTCAGCGAACCCATCCGATCCGTTCCCAATCGACGCCAAGCAGTCGGTTGCGCTCATCGAAATTCCCGGCGAATGCGTGGACGGCTGCATCGACCGATATTTGTGGGCGCTTTATCAGCGCACCCCCAAGGAGGACAGCCTCAAGGTGCAAGAGCGCAGGAAGGTGACGATCCGGCGCAAGGGAAAAATGGTGACGGTCACCAGAAGTTTTACCAAGCTGGTCGATCAGGATTTTGCCTGGAAGGACCCCAATGCGGCGGAAAAAGCCGGCATGCCGATGATGGACTATGTGATCGGCGGCATGGACCGCAGCTTCAAGACAAAACTGTTTCATGCGCTGCGCGCAGCCGAGCTGGCCGGAATGTCGCCCGGCATCACCAGCGCGTTCCGCGACGACTACCGTCAATCGATCGCCAGCGGCCTGAAGGCGGCGACCGACAGGTCATATCATGGCGGCAGTTTTCGCGGCGGCTACGGCCACGGGCTTGCGGCCGATGTCGTAAGCGTCGACGGCGCGACACGCGACCAGCGATGGACATCGACCGAAAAGTTCTGGAAGTGGATCGATGCGAACGGCAAGGAGTTCGGAATCGGCCGTCCCTATCTCGGCCGCGATCCGCCGCATGTGGCGCCGATCGACGGCAAGGAATATGCCGCTCACAACCCCGGGATGAAGGCTTACGCGCAGGCGGATAGCAAAAAGCATAGCCGGCTGGCCATGCGGGACAGCGCGGCAAAAAAGCCCGCCAAACGCAAGGTCGTTCAGAACGCTGCCCATACCAGGCACGGGGCGATTTCCAATCGTCCGAAGATGGCGATGGCTGAGCCCGGACGCGGCTAATGAGCCCTACATGCTGTCGCGGCTGCGCTGCCTACACGCGATAGTCGCGCGTCCGTGTAGGGTGGGTCAGGCGCAAAGCGCCGTAACCCACCGCAGTCTTGCAACCAGCGACAATTGATGGGTTACGCGTCCATAGCCCGTCGAAGACGGGCGTGAACGCCCTCATGGGCGCTAACCCACTCTACGGACTGCACGCGATAAGTGTAAGTCGCCGCGCCCGCGCTGAATAATCGTGTGTCCGTAAACTGCTGGCACAACTTGCGGCCTCTGGACGCGCTGGCCATCGGTGACTATTTTGGGCGCCGAGGCACCATCATGGCGACGATGATATCAGAGGTGTACGACGCTTTCATCGCGTCGGGCGCTCCGGAGGGCAAGGCGCGAGAAGCTGCCGAGGCCATGGCTGCCTATGATAGCCGCTTCAACAAAATTGAAGGCGATGTCGGCATGATCCATGGGGACATCAACATGATCCGTGGGGACATCAATATGATCCGCGGGGACGTCAATCTTCTAAAGTGGATGAACGGGATTACCTGGGCGCTCTGCTTCGGAATACTTTTCAAACTCTTCCTGCATTAGCCCGCGGGGAGAGGTAAATTAGCTCGCCGCCGGCATCCGCATCTTCACCCGCTTGATCGTCCCCGAAAACGCAAACAGCTTCCGCTCGCCGCAGGTGAGCATGCCGCGCAAAAAGATCAGCGAGCCGCCGGCGCGGGTGATTTCGCCTGACGCTTCGACGAGGTTGCCTTCGTGCGCAGCATCGAGAAATTCGCAAGCGAACGACACCGTCACGCCCGGTCCCTGCAGCACCGGCGAGGCGAAGGCGAACAGGCAGTAATCCGCGAACGTCATGAAAGCGCCGCCATGGACGTTGCGCAGGCCGTTGAGATGTTTTTGCTCGACCCGGAATGCGCAGCGCACCCGGCCGTCCTCGTCCATCTTGTGCCAGAACGGCCCGTTGTGGGACTCAAAGCTGTCGCGGCTCCAGGTCCGCCAGCCCGCGAATTCGCCTTGCGTTTCGACATGCAGGTCGGGTCGGCGCAGGAATGCCGTATTGGTCAGATCGTCCACGGAAAAAGGCCTTCGGTTGGATTGTTTGAGGCCCTTAAATCCGATCCCGGAGGCTCGCGCAAATGCTTTGCGGGCGCGGCGTCGCGCCAATTCGCGGGATTGTTGAAAACACGGGTAAAAAGCGCTTTTCCCGTGCGCTTGATGTCCCTAATAAGAGGCTTAAATCGCCTCCGAGCATCATGATTCCCAACGAACCCCAAATCACCCCCGAACTCGTCGCGTCGCACGGCCTCAAGCCGGACGAATACGCGCGCATCCTGAAACTGATCGGCCGGGTGCCGAGTTTCACCGAGCTCGGCATCTTCTCGGCGATGTGGAACGAGCACTGCTCCTACAAATCCTCGCGCATCCATCTGCGCGGGCTGCCGACCAAGGCGCCATGGGTGATCCAGGGGCCGGGCGAGAACGCCGGCGTGATCGACATCGGCGACGGGCAGGCGGTGGTGTTCAAGATGGAGAGCCACAACCATCCGAGCTACATCGAGCCCTATCAGGGCGCGACCACCGGCGTCGGCGGCATCCTGCGCGACGTGTTCACCATGGGGGCGCGGCCGATCGCCTGCCTCAACGCGCTGTCGTTCGGTGCGCCCGAGCATCCGAAGACGCGGCATCTGGTGAGTGGCGTCGTCGCGGGCGTCGGCGGCTACGGCAATTCGTTCGGCGTGCCCACGGTGGGCGGGCAGGTGCGTTTTCACACCCGCTATGACGGCAATATCCTGGTCAATGCGATGGCGGTCGGGCTTGCCGACACCGACAAGATTTTTTATGCGGCGGCGTCGGGCGTCAACATGCCGATCGTCTATCTCGGCTCCAAGAACCGGTCGCGACGGCATCCATGGCGCCTCGATGGCCTCTGCCGAGTTCGACGACGACAGTGCCGAGAAACGGCCGACGGTGCAGGTCGGCGATCCCTTCGCCGAAAAACTGCTGCTGGAAGCGTGTCTCGAGATCATGCAAGCCGATTGCGTGATCGCGATCCAGGACATGGGTGCTGCGGGTCTCACCTGCTCGGCGGTGGAAATGGGCGCCAAGGGCGATCTCGGCGTCGACCTCGATCTCGACGCGGTGCCGACGCGCGAAACCGGCATGAGCGCCTATGAGATGATGCTGTCGGAAAGCCAGGAGCGCATGCTCATGGTGCTGAAGCCCGAGAAGGAAAAGCAGGCCGAGGCGATCTTCAAAAAATGGGGGCTGGATTTCGCCGTGGTCGGCTACACCACGCCGAGCAAGCGTTTTGTCGTAAAACACGGCGGCGATGTGATGGCCGATCTGCCGATCAAGGAATTGGGCGACGAGGCCCCGTTGTACGATCGCCCGCATGTGGCCTCGCCGCCGCTGCCTGTGATTCACGCGCGCGAGATAAAGCCGCCGCTAGGAATTGGCGCGGCGCTGGAAAAGCTGATCGGCACGCCCGAGCTGTGCTCAAAGCGCTGGGTGTGGGAGCAGTACGATCACATCATCCTCGGCAATACCGTGCAGCGCCCCGGCGGCGACGCCGCGGTGGTGCGGGTCGAGGACGGACCGAAGGGGCTGGCGCTCACCGTCAACGTCACGCCGCGTTACTGCGAGGCCGATCCCTATCAAGGCGGCATGCAGGCGGTGGCGGAGGCCTGGCGCAACATCACCGCGGTCGGCGGCCGTCCGCTGGCGATCACCGACAATCTGAATTTCGGCAATCCGGAGCGGCCGGAAATCATGGGCCAGTTCGTCGGCTGTCTGAAAGGCATCTCGGAAGCGTGTCGCGCGCTGGATTTCCCCGTCGTGTCCGGCAACGTCTCGCTCTACAACGAGACCAACGGCCGCGGCATCCTGCCGACGCCGTCGATCGGCGGCGTCGGGCTGCTCGACGATTTCACCAAATCGGCGACATTGGCCTTCAAGGCCGAGGGCGAGGCGATCCTGCTGATCGGCGACACCCATGGCTGGCTCGGCCAGTCGGTTTACCTGCGCGACATCTGCGGCCGCGAAGACGGCGCGCCGCCGCCGGTCGATCTCTCGGCGGAAAAGCGCAACGGCGACGTGGTCCGCGGCATGATCCATGCGGGCACCGCGACCGCGGTTCACGACGTCTCCGACGGTGGATTGCTGATCGCATTGGCCGAGATGGCAATCGCGGGCGGCATCGGCGCGCGGCTACTGGCAGCCCCGGGATCGATCGTGCCGCATGCGTACTGGTTCGGCGAGGACCAGGCGCGTTACATCGTGACCGTGCCGCAGCAAGAGGCCGGCCTGGTGCTGGCGAAAATGAGGGGCGTCGGCGTGCCCTGCATGCGCATCGGCAGTACCGGCGGCGACGCCATCGCTATTGCCGGCGAGAATCCGGTTGCGGTCGATACGCTTGCGCGCGCGTTCGAGAACTGGCTGCCGGCCTATATGGGCGGCAAGGGTTGACCGTAGCCCGGGCGAGCGCAGCGACCCCGGGGTCCTCAAGCTCCCGGGTTTCGCTGCGCTCCACCCGGGCTACGAACGCGAAACAGCTAGGCGCGCGATGCAGCGTGCGACGCTGCTTCGCAGAACCGGGACCGTACCGAACAGCGCCGTTGGAATGGCCCCGGCTTGGCAGCGCACCACTTCGTGCTGCGCAGCATCCGGGGCACGCTCATCCAGGCGCCGCAATGACGGACGGTCACAACACCCGCTGCGCACCCGGAATCTGCCGCAATGCCCGGGTCAGCGTCCAGGCACACGCCAGCGTGAAGGCGAAACTGATCAGCACCTTGACGATCGCGGGCAAGTCGACATTGAAAAGCCAGTACTGGATCCACAGCGCGAACGCATAGTGCACGAGGAAGATGCCGTAGGCGTCCTTCTGCATGGGATCGAGCACGCTCCAGCCCGATCGCTTGAAGCGGAGGAAGAATGCCAGGATCGCAAACAGGATGCCGGCGCTGAAGGCTGCGAAGAACACGCCATACAAGGTCTCGTACCAGACCGGCAGCACGCCGGGATTGCCCAGGATTTCCCGCTTGACGATGATCAGCCCCCACAGCAGGCAATACGGAACGAGGGTCGCGACAATCCAGCCCCATCCGCTCCTGGCCAGTTGGCCGTTGGCGCCGAGCAGGCCGCGCTCGAAATTTGCCGAACCTATTCCCGCGCCGATGAAAAAGTAGGACGCGTACAGCAGGATGCGGCTCGCCTGCACCGAAAACGGGCCGAACTCGAACCAGCGGTTTGACCCGAAATAAAGCCGGGAGGCGACATAAAGGATCATCGTCACCGCGAGCATGCCCAGGAAAAAGTCCACCGGTTTCTCGAAGCCGCGGACCGACAGGCGATTGATCGGGTCGAGCAGATGCGGGGATATCCGGTACAGCAGGCTGGCGGTGAGATCGAACGACAGCAGCACCCAGAGAAACCACAGGGGACCGCTCGGCCACGGGCCGACCGTGATGGTCTTCCACCAGAACTCCGCAAAGCTCATCGTCGAGTGCCGCAACTCCAGCTCGAGCGCGTAATACGCGATCGGGATGATGGTGAACGCGGCGATGACGAAGGGCAGGCCGAGCCGAAGCAGCCGGTCGACAAAAAAAGACCCCGGCGATTTCCGGGAGAGGCTCGGCCAGACGAACAGGCCGGACAGAAAGAAGAACATCGCCATGAAGAAGCTGTCGGTGGC
Source organism: uncultured Alphaproteobacteria bacterium (assembly GCA_963784755.1). GTDB lineage: Bacteria > Pseudomonadota > Alphaproteobacteria > Rhizobiales > Xanthobacteraceae > Bradyrhizobium. The sequence goes on from CAWASS010000002.1 coordinate 475,454, forward strand.
GAGCACGACGCAGTCGAAGCCGATCCAGAAATTGGGATCGGTATGGCCGAAATAGGTGTAGGGGATCACCGCGTGGTGGATGAGGACGATGATGGTGAGGAACGTCCGGGTCCGGTCGATCGCGAAATTGCGCCCGGCCGCCTTTGATGCTGCGTGGATTTCAGCGGATGCGGCTGAGTGCGAAATCGACGTCATGCGGGGCCCCCCGGCCAGGTTGCACCGGGGGATGTTGCAGCCCGGAACCGCCTTCGGCAAGGGCAAACAGTGTGACAGAGCGCGCCCGGCCATCGGCTTCCGCGACGACATCGATTACCAGCCGCTTCAAACGGTCGCGCCGGTCAGCGCAGAACCTGCAGAAACTGCTTTAGATTCTCCCGCATCGCGCGCTCGTTGGCGATGCGTATGCGGTCGAGGCCCACGACCGAATCGGAGAATGTTGCGGTGCCTTTGGCCTTGATCGGATAGACTGCTTCCGTACCGGCGCCCGAAATCTTGTAAGTAACGTTCGCCACCACATCGAAATCCAGTCCCATCAATGGCTGCTCCAGATTCTGGATTTCGGCATCGAGATAGAATTTTGCCGTACCGGACTGGGCGAGGTAGCCGTTGGCCGCCAGCGTGCTTTCAAGGGCGGCCTGGAATGGCTCGTTGGCGACGCCCGGCACCGTCAGTATGTTCATGACCTGACCGCCGCTGACGGAACGGACTGCAATCGCACTGCGGTATTTCGCAACGGGATTTGCGACCGCGCCAGGGTTGACGGTCATTCCCCCGCGGTCGCGCACGCCGCAAGCAGCGGTGCAAACACCGCCAAAACGACGATGAGCTTTCCGTATCGCATCGAATCCCGCCCCGTTTTCGCCGACCCCTGTCGATCAACAGGCGGCGTGGTGTGCCCACAGCACCGCTGGACGCAATTCGCCGACGGATCGCAAAGCCGAAAAGTTCGAATTCGGGAACTATCCCGCCGGTGCGTCGTTGTGACCGTCGGCTAGCTTTAAGGGAGCGGACCGATGACCATTCTGAAATGGGCGCTGATCTTTTTTCTGGTGTCAGTAGTCGCCGGCATCCTCGGCTTCACCGACATCTCCGTGGCGTCCGCCGACGTCGCGCGCTTCCTGTTCTATGTGTTCGTGGTGATCTTCCTGGTGCTGCTGATACTGGGGCTCACGATCTTCAGGGTGTAGCCACGCCGCTGCGCAGAGCCGGGACCGTATCAGACGCCGGCGCTCGTTACGGCCCCGGCTCTGCAGCGCACTACGCCGCAAGGGCGGCGCACTGCGCTGCGTCCGGGGCACGAGAGCAGATGTTTCAAAGCTCCTCGATCGTGACCTTGTCCGGATAGAACGCGAGATGGCCGGAGATTTCCGCCATCGCCGGAAACGGCGTCTCGTAGGTCCAGATCGAATTTTCCAGCGCCTTGCCGCCGGCGGTGACGCTGTAATAGCTGGCGTCGCCCTTGTAGGGGCAGTGCGTGGTCCGCTCCGAGCGCGACAGCAGCGCCATGTTGGCATCGCCGCGCGGAACATACTGGACCGCCGGATAGCTTGCCTCTTTCAGGGTCAAAGCGCGGGTGGTGTCGGCGATCACCACGCCGCCGGCGGAGACGCGGACGCGCTTCGGGTTCGGCGTGATGGCAATGGGATGGTCAGGGCCGGGGAGTTTCATGGGTCAGCCTTCTCCAGGCAATCGGCGTTTTCAATCAAATGTGCGGACCCGGCGGGCTTTGAAAGAGGCGGGGTGCGGATATATTGCATGGGCGCGTGACGCCGGGGAATGTCCGCGTTAGGTTCGGGTGCCGCCACGGCAGGGGCGGGCCATGATTCGCCGCGATTGGGAGAAACTGGGATGCCGATGGACGCCCGGGACATCGAAACCATGATCAAGGCCGCGATTCCCGATGCCGAGGTGACGATCCGCGATCTCGCCGGCGATGGCGATCACTATGCCGCGACCGTGATCTCGGAATCCTTCCGCGGCAAATCCCGCGTGCAGCAGCACCAGATCGTCTATCGATCGCTGCAGGGCCAGATGGGCGGCGTGCTGCATGCGCTGGCGCTACAGACCGGGGTGCCGGAGAGCTAGCTCCTTCTCCCTCTCCCCGCGAGCGGGGCGCGGTCACTTTGAGTGCGCGGCCTGGTTCAACTCACTCAGCGGACAGGAAAGCGAACACGTGGCAACTGACAACCAACGCGGCGCGCTGTTTCGTGAGATCGCGCCGCATCAGCACAGCCGCGTCACCTATGCCGAGCTGTTCTTCGATCTGGTGTTCGTTTTCGCGGTCACCCAGATTTCGCACACGCTGCTGGGGCGCCTGACGCCGCTCGGTTTGGCGCAGACGACATTGCTGTTTCTGGCGGTGTGGTGGGTGTGGGTCTACACCTCCTGGATCACCAACTGGCTCAATCCCGAACTGACGCCGGTCCGCATCCTCCTGTTCTCGCTAATGCTCGGCGGTCTCGTGCTTTCGACCTCGATCCCACAGGCGTTTGAATCGCGAGGGCTGTGGTTTGCCGCGGCCTACGCCGCGATGCAGGTCGGCAAGACGGTCTTTCTGCTGCTATCGACCCCGCGCTCCCGGACCCTGGCGCGCATGAACGCGGTCCGTATCACGGCCTGGCTGTCGGCGTCGGCCATGTTCTGGATCGCGGGCGGTTTTGCGCAAGGCAATTCCCGGCTGCTGCTGTGGGCGGCGGCGCTGGCCATCGAATATCTCTCGCCGGCGGTGCGTTTCTGGATTCCGAAATATGGCGCGTCGCAGGTTTCGGACTGGGTGGTCGAGGGCGGCCATATGGCGGAGCGCTGCGCCGGATTCATCATCATCGCGCTCGGCGAATCCATCGTCGTCACCGGCGCGACCTTTGCCGATCTGGCCTGGACCGCGGAGACCGTCGGCGCGTTCGCGTCGGCCTTTATCGGCGCACTGGCGATGTGGTGGATCTATTTTCACAAAGGCGCCGAAGCCGGCTCCGAGCTGATTTCGAGGTCCAGCGAACCCGGGCGGCTGGCGCGGCTCGCCTACACCTATCTGCACATGCCGATCGTGGCCGGCATCGTTCTCGCCGCAGTGGCCGACGAACTCGTGCTGAAGCATCCCGCGGGCCATTCCGGCGTGGAGACGGTGCTGAGCGCGATCGGCGGCCCGCTGCTGTTTCTGCTCGGCACCATCCTGTTCAAGCACACCATCCGCGGCTTTCTGCAGCTCTCGCACGGCGCCGGCATCGTCGCGCTCGGTATCCTCTTTTGGTTCGCCGGCGATCTGTCGCCGCTGCTGCTGTCGATCGCGACCACCGCGATCATGATCGCGGTGGCGGTCTGGGAATCGGTGTCGCTGAAATCCGGTGCGGCGGAGTCCGGAGCGTGATGATGATATCGGGTCGGAATGCGTCATTGCGAGGAGCGAAGCGGCGAAGCAATCCAGTCTGCTCTTGCGGCTCTGGATTGCTTCGCTTCGCTCGCAATGACGGCACGGGCACAAAAGGACGCTGGGAATGCTGACGACGCGAGGTCTTAACGCTACCGACATCGATCTCGTTTGTCGGCACCGGGAGGAAATGTTTCGGGCCTCCAACGCGCCCGGGCGGACCGAAGAAATCCTGCGCACGATGACCCGGCATTTTCGCGAGTGGCTGACGCCGCGACTGGCCGATGGATCGTATTTCGGGTTCATCCTGGAGGATGATGGCAACCCGGTCGCCGGCATCGGCCTGATGCTGATCGATTGGCCTCCGCACCCTTCGCACCCGGGCCAGGACAAGCGCGGTTACGTCCTGAACCTGTTTGTGGAACCGGATTATCGCAAGCGAGGCCTGGGAAAGTTGTTGATGGAGGCGGGGGAAGCCGAGTTGACCCGGCGTGGCGTGTCGTTTTCCGTTCTTCACGCGACACGGATGGGCGTGCCCTTATATGAGCGTCTGGGATGGTCCAAGACCAGCGAGATGTCGAAATCCCTCACGCGATAGAGCAGGGCCCGGCGCTTTAGGTTGCCTCTCCGCTTGCAGGCGGGGGAGAAGTGGCGGTTACGTGCATCCGTCGGCAAGCACCAGTTTGCTGGTCGTCGTAGCGTGGCGCAGCTTGAACAGGTCCTGAATCCCGGGGTCGCCCAGAAATGCTTCCGCCTTTTCGCGTGCTGGAAATTCGATGATGACCATGCGTTCGGGTTTCCAGTCGCCCTCGATGGCCGTGGGCCGAACCCCCTGAACCAGGTATTTTCCTGAATGTTTCGCGATGAAGGCGGGGATTTCAGCGATGTATTTTCGAAAACCGCCGAAATCGTTCACCGACAGGTCGAGCACCAGATACGCTTTCATTCCCCGCCTCGTAAAGCTTCATCGCACCAATTCGACAAGATGCGCACGCGAGGGTGCAGGGTCGAACCGGTCGGCGAAATATTGCGTTTCATGCGCTACCAGTCCGTCGCGGAATTGCATGATGCTCACCGCGTAGGACGGGATGCCGTCATAGCTGAGGATGAATTCGGTGACCCAGAGATCGCCGCTGCCGGACATTCGCCGGACCGCAAAACGCTTGGTGTTGGGCTGGACCAACCGGCTCTGCTGAATGTTGCGCCGGCCGCGGATCCGCTCGCCCGATTGCGGATAATCGAGCACGGCGTCGTCGCGGTAGATTTCATGTTCGGCCTCGAAATCGCCGGCGTCCGAAGCATCCCAATGGCGCTGCAGCGCCACGGTTCGATCGTCCATCTCAATCTCCCACCTGCGCGCTTTACGAATGCTCAATCTGAAGCCGCCGGCGCGTAACCGGACAACCCGGCATTTTCCGAGATTACTCCCGAAGGCTTTATGGCCGCGTCACGGCTTGACGTAAATGCTCTCATACGATCCCGCGTATTCCTCCTTCCAGCCTCGCTTGTCCACGAGAAACCGCCTCAACTGTTCATGCGCCTTCACCCAAAGCACCGCATCGATCCGGTATTTATCGAGCGCGGTGTCCCAGGCGGCCTCGTCAATCTCCCACTCGGACAGTTTGAAATAGTCGCGCAGTAATGCATCCGGATAGGCGGTCGCTCCTCGACCGTCCACGAATACAGGCACGGCACCTCGGGTGCGGAAAATCAGAAGTCCGCCGACGTTCCAGTGGTTCAGGACCCGCGCCTGCGAAAAGTGTGTTTGAAGATAACGCGCATCCTGCTCCGAAAGCATTTCCGGAAGTCCGAGCGCCGGTTTTATTTGCACGAAAGTCAGCGGCAGCGCGCACGCTCCAATGATGCCGGCAGCCAGCAATGATTTCTGGACCTGAAATTTATCCAACCGCTCAGGCAGCAGCCGATCGATGTGGAGGGCCAGTGGAATCGTCGAGAATATAAAAAAGAAAGACATGTATCTGAATTGATAAAGTCCTAAAACCAAAAACAGCCAGGAAAGCAGCCGCGACTCCAAGGGAATGGGACGAGAACCCCGGTAGCGCAGCTCGAACCCGATAAATGTCAGAATATATATGACGCCGGGAATGCTCCCCGCCACGTTCCCCGGCTCGGTTGTGTTCTGATAATAAGACTGCCACTCGGTGATGTTCGCTTGCACAAAGTGGCCTAATGTAGCCGCTACGCCGTCATAGATGTGCCAGCCAAGCGGGTTGATGAATATTGCAATGAAGCAACCGGCTCCCGCGAAGCTGTAGATTTTAAAACCTGCCCAATCCCGCCTCAGCAACGCCGCGCAGCAGAAAATGCCGATAATCAGAAAACCAAGCAAGAAGCCACCATGCAGATTGGCCCAAAGCACCATCATCACCGGCAACAAAAACCATCTGGTTCTTTTCAGGCATTCTGCGTAGAAAATTACGCAAAACAACATGGTAGGAGTGTTTGGCGAAGCGGCGAGATAAATATTCGGAGGCGTCGCAAAAGAGGGATAAAGCAAACACGCGGAGAAAACGGAAATACAAACTGCAATTGCCGAGGCTCCGCTGCTCAAGCAGGCGGACGCAAGATATCCGACGATGACCGCGCCGCATGCAACGACGAAAAATACGAGACCGCTGAATTTCGTATATTGAAATAAGACACTGGCAATCACGTCCCAAAGCCACGAAAGATTATACCATTGCCTGTCGCCAAGTGTGAACGACCATGGATCCTGGAAAGGAATATTACCCCGGTCCCTGATCAGGTCTCCGGCGGCGAGATGCCATCCCAGATCGTAGTGCCCAAGCAGAAGCGAGGTGTTTGAAAGGTAATACACGCACGCGAATGAAATCAGGAAGACATAAATTCCAAACCTCTGGAGGGTAGGCCTGATTGTTTCTGGCCCCGTATCGATCCCGGAGTCGCCCCAAGCCTTCACCGCGTCCATCAATGAGCCCCCTCGCAACCGAAGCGAGCCTCCTTGCGGGCTCTGCGTGCCTTTGGGTCTGCACGACCGGTGCAGACAATCGCTGCTTAGGATGAGGCGATTAAAGTTGAATAAAAGTCCGCCGCGCAATTCGATGCACGCTGAATTCTCTGGTTAACGAATGCCTGCGTGGAACCCGCGATTATCGTCAGGCTCGCATCCGAAAGGCCCGGTATCACTCTGCAGCCACCAGCGCGTGAACCGAGAACATGCTCTCCGCATCGGTCCATGACGCCTTGGGCGTCCAGCCCGAGTCGCGCGCCAGTGCGACAAAACGGTCGAGGCTGTATTTGTAGCTGCTTTCGGTGTGAATGCTTTCGCCGGATCGGAACGCGAAGCTGCGGCCGAGAATCCGCACCGTCTGCGCCTTGCGGCTGACCAGATGCATTTCGATGCGGTGGCGCTCGTGGTTGTAGATCGCGCGATGGGTGAAGGCGGAGAGGTCGAAATTGCCGCCGAGTTCCTTGTTTGCGCGGACCAGCACATTGAGATTGAAACGCGCGGTGACGCCCGCGGCATCGTTATAGGCGTCATGCAGCACGCGTTCGTCCTTTTCGAGATCGACGCCGATGATCATCTGCGCGCCTTCGCCCAGGATACGCCGCGCGCTGCGCAGGAAGCCGCGGGCTTCATGCGGCTCGAAATTTCCCAGCGTCGATCCCGGAAAAAATCCGATCCTGGGCATCGCCTTCACCGCCGCGGGCAGCTTGAACGGTGCGGTGAAATCCGCCGTCACCGGATAGACCTTGAGGTCCGGAAAATCGCCGCGCAGCGCGCGGGCCTGCGCGTTGAGGAAATCGCCTGAAATATCCACCGGCACATAGGCGCCGAATTCGCATTCGCCGAGCAGGAGCCGGACCTTGGTGGTCGAGCCCGCGCCGAATTCGACCAGCGCCGCGCCTTCCGGAACGATCTTGGCGATTTCGGCACCGCGGTCGCGCAAAATGCCGAGCTCGGTCCGGGTCGGATAGTATTCCGGCAGCAACGTGATCTGCTCGAACAGCTCGGAGCCGGCAACATCGTAGAAATATTTCGGCGGCAGCCGCTTCGGCTGCTCCGTGAGGCCTTCGATCACGTCGCTGGCAAACGCCGAGGTTTGCTCGTCGAACCGGTGCGCTTTGGCCAAGGCGGCGGCGTGCATATTCATGACAGTCTCCCCAGGCCGAAGATTTCAGTTTGAACCGCGCCGTCATTGCGAGGAGCGCAGCGACGAAGCAATCCATTCTTCCATTTACTCTTTTGTTGCACCATGGATTGCGTCGCTTCGCTCGCAATGACGATTAAAAATCAGTCGCCGTAATCGGCAAGGCGCAGTCCCGTGAATTGCCAGCGATGGTGCGGGTAAAAGAAATTCCGGTAGGTGACGCGGCTGTGGCCGTCGGGCGTCGCCAGCGACGAGCCGCGCAGCACCAGCTGGTTCACCATGAACTTGCCGTTGTATTCGCCGAGCGCGCCTTCGATGGCGCGGTAGCCGGGGTAGGGCGCGTACGCACTGCGGGTCCATTGCCAGACCATGCCGAAGGCGTCGTTGAGCCCTCCTGCGCGCGCGGCAACCTCCCATTCCATCTCGGTCGGCAAATGCTTGCCGCGCCAGCGCGCAAAGGCGTCGGCCTCGTAATAGCTGACATGGCAAACGGGGGCAGCCGGATCGATCGGCTGCAACCCGCCCAGCGTCATGATCCGCCACTCGCCGTCGACATTGCGCCAATGGCCGGGCGCCTGCCAGCCATCGTTTTCGGCGGCGGCAAAGCCATCCATCAGCCACAGCGTCGGCGTCGCGTAGCCGCCGCCTTGCATGAATTCGAGCCACTCGCCGTTGCTGATGAGGTTGCGCGCCAGTTTTACCAGGCCCACCAGCGCGCGATGCGAGGGTTTCTCGTTGTCGAAATGAAAGCTGTCGCCGGCATGGCCGATGGTGTGGATGCCCTCGTTGAGCGTGATCCACTGATCGCCGCCTCGGCAGGACGCCGGAAACGTCCACGCCGGGTCGTAGGCGGGCGGGATCGGATTCTCTGCAAAGGCGTGCAGGATATCGGTCAGCATCAATTCCTGATGCTGCTGCTCGTGGTTGAAGCCGACCTCCAGCAGCGGCACCAGGCGCTCAAGCGTCTTCTCGTCGGTGTCGTGAAAAAACTTCACCACGGCGGCGTCGACGTGCTTGCGGTAGGCGGTGACGTCGTCGGCGCCGGGGCGGGTGAGGAGGCCGCGCTGGGCGCGGGCGTGGCGGGGGCCGGCGCTGACATAATAGGAATTGAACAGGAAGGCGTAATCGGGATGGTAGGGCGCATAGTCCGGACAGTGCTCTCCGAGCAGAAATTGCTCGAAGAACCAGGTGGTATGGGCGCGGTGCCATTTCGACGGACTGGCGTCCGGCATCGACTGCACCAACTGGTCCTCGGGCGACAGCGGCGCGGCGCGGCGTTCGGTCTCGTTGCGGACGGCGAGATACGCCTCCGCCAGACGGTCGGCCAAGGTGCCGGAATCGGAGAACAAGGACGGGCAGGAGCCAGCCAAGGGGGCCGCGGCGGATGCTTTATTCGTCACGGGAATCTCCGATTTGGGAGAGAACGTCGACCCGGCGGATGGGTTCCGAAGAGCAGCCCGTCCTAGATAGGTGGCCTTCCCTTGGGATAAAAGCCTCTCCGCGGCCATGATTTTGTAGCGCGGCGGCTATCACCCCACCCCGGGTGTCCCGGACGCGGTGCGGCGCGCATGCTGCTCCGCAGAGCCGGGGCCGTACCAAACACCGCGTTTCATAACAGCCCCGGCTTGGCAGCGCACCGCTACGCGCTGCAGCATCCGGGGAACGCAGCCATCTTAGCCGGGGCACGCATGCCAGCTCCCCGCCATTTTACTTGGGATAACAAACGGTTTCAGGCTACATATATGGCAACTACCTGATTTGACGGGCTATCGTCGGCCACCGTGCCGCAAAAGGACGCCAATATGAGCATCGAGCAATTCATCGACAATGAAGTGAAGTCCAACGACGTGGTGCTGTTCATGAAGGGCACGCCGCAGTTTCCGCAGTGCGGATTTTCCGGCCAGGTGGTCCAGATCCTCGACCACGTCGGCGTCGGCTACAAGGGCCTCAACGTGCTGGAATCCGCCGACCTGCGCAACGGCATCAAGACCTACTCCAACTGGCCGACCATTCCGCAGCTCTATGTCAAGGGTGAGTTCGTCGGCGGCTGCGACATCATCCGCGAGATGTTCCAGGCCGGCGAGCTGCAGCAATTATTCGCCGACAAGGGCGTCACCACCGCCGCACCGGCCTCGGCCTGAACCTGGCTGCGCGCGAGATCGGTTCGGCGCGCCTCAACGTCATCGTCGCCGACATCACGACCTTAAGCGTTGACGCCATCGTCAACGCCGCGAATACCTCGCTGCTGGGCGGCGGTGGTGTCGATGGTGCGATCCATCGCGCGGCAGGGCCGGAGCTGCTCGCCGAATGCCGCACGCTTCATGGCTGCGCCACCGGCGATGCCAAAATCACCAAAGGCTATCGTCTTCCGGCGCGGCAGGTCATTCATGCCGTCGGACCGGTCTGGCATGGCGGAAACCAGCGCGAGGACCGGGCGCTGGCGTCCTGTTATCGCTGTGGATGAAGCCTGGAGCATGATGGCTTTGAGTTCAAATCGCTCCCGACATTGCGGTCACCTCGCCCCGCTTGCGGAGAGGGAGAAGTAACCCACTCCGCTTCAACCCGGACTGATCACGCTCCAGGCCTCTTGTGCTGATGGAGCCGGCCGCTAGACTTCGCCGCAAACTTTTGGGCGGAGGGTGCGCAATGAATCCTGCGTGTATGTTGCGGTCGCTTGTGGGTGCCGCGTTGCTGGTCGGCTCCTCATCCACCGGCCCCGCTTTAGCCGAAGGCACTTTCGACATTCCCGCCGGCGCGCATTTCAACCCGCAGAAGCTCGAACGCATCGGCGAGTTTTTCAGGAACGAAATTGCCACCGGCAAGATTCCGGGCGCCATCGTGCTGATCCAGCAACACGGCAGGCCGGTCTATTTCGAGAAATTCGGCGTCCGCAACGTCACCACCAAACAACCGATGACGGACGACACGATTTTCACCGTGTTCTCGATGTCAAAACCGGTCACCAGCGTCGCCGCGATGATGCTGGTCGATGAGGGCAGGCTGAAGCTGACCGATCCGCTCGAGAAATACATCCCATCCTTCGCCACCGCCAAGGTCGGCGTCAAGATCAAGGCCGACGACGGCGCAAAGAAACTCGAACTGGTGCCGCTACAACGTCCGATCACGATCCTGGACCTGATGCGGCATACCTCGGGCATCACCTACGGCTTCTATGGCGACAGCCTGGTCAGAAAGGCGTACCTCAACGCGCTGATTTACGGCGGCGATTTCGACAACGCCGAATTCGCCGATCGCATCGCGAGGCTTCCGCTGGCTGAGCAGCCGGGCACGCTGTGGGATTATGGGCACTCCACCGACGTGCTGGCTCGCGTGATTGAAGTAATTTCGGGAAAATCGCTGCTGCAATTTGAGAAGGAAAAGCTGCTCGACCCGCTCGGCATGCCCGACACCAGTTTTTACGTCACCGATCCGGCCAAGCTCGCGTTGCTCGCCGAGCCGCTGCGAACCGACAGCGACTATCGCGTCGGCAACGATCGCAATGCACGCAGAAGAATGAAATGGGAATCCGGCGGCGGCGGCATGGTCTCGACCGTCACCGATTTCGCGAAATTTTCGCAGATGCTGCTCAATGGCGGCTCGCTCGACGGCAAGCAGTATCTTAGCCCGAAAGCTTTTGAAACGATGGCGGCGGACCACATCGGTCCCACCTCCGGTGTCGGGCGCGATTATTTCTATTTCCCGGGCGACGGTTTCGGCTTCGGCCTCGGCTTTGGCGTGCGCACCGATCCCGGCAACGCCAAGCCGCCGCCGCCGGGCTCCTTGGGCGAGTTGAAATGGGACGGCGCCAGCGGCTGTTATTTCGCGATCGACCGCAAGCAGGACATGTTCTTCATCCTGATGGAGCAGACCCCGTCGCAGCGCCAGCGCATCCAGCCGGCGCTGAAGAAGCTGATCTATGAAGCCTTGGAAAACTGAGGTTTTTGCGCGAGGGTTCTGGCTCGCGGCCGGCCTCGCGATTGCGATCGGCGCCTCGGCGGCTCCGCTTCATGCCGGCGACGCCGCTCCCAGGGTTTTCTCGCCCGCAAAACCGGACCGCGCCGGCGATTATCTGCGCAACGAGATCGCCACCGGCAAAATTCCCGGCGCGATCGTGCTGATCCAGCAGCACGGCCGGCCGGTCTATTTCGAGAGTTTTGGCGTGCGCGACCTCGCAACCGGGCTGCCGATGACGCCGGACACCATCTTCCGGCTCTATTCGATGTCGAAACCGATCACCAGCGTGGCGGCGATGATGCTGGTCGAGGACGGCAAGCTTGCCCTTGGCGACCCCGTTTCGAAATTCATTCCCGCTTTCGCCAATGGGAAAGTCGGGATCGCGCGCGAACCGCTCAGCCGCCCCATCACCATCGAGGACCTGCTGCGGCACACCTCCGGGCTGACCTACGGCTTCACCGGCGATGACCCGGTGCGGACGCTTTACGCGCAGTCCGGCCTGTTCGACGGCGATTTCGACAATGCGGAATTCGCGCAGCGCATCGCAAAACTGCCGCTGGCGGAGCAGCCGGGCACCTCATGGGATTACAGCCATTCGACCGACGTGCTCGGCCGCGTCATCGAGGTCATCTCCGGACAATCGCTCTATCGGTTCGAGAAGCAACGGCTGCTCGATCCGCTGGGGATGACCGACACCGCGTTCTATGTCACGGATGCGGCGAAACGCCCACGCATCGCCGAGCCGATGCCCGGCGATCGCGTCCCCGGTCCGGTGATCGGGACTTACGATCCGCTGGTTGTGCGCCGCGGGGAATCCGGCGGCGCGGGCATGAGCGGCACCATCACCGATTACGCGCGGTTCGCGCAAATGCTGCTGAACGGCGGCAGCTTCGAGGGTCGACGCTATCTCAAACCCGAGACGGTCGCCTTGATGACATCGGATCACATCGGCCCGGAAACCAAAATCGCCCGCGACCGGGATTATTGGCCGGGGCCCACCAGCGGCTTCGGCCTCGGCTTTGCCGTGCGCACTTTGCCGCCGCGGGCGGGCTGGCCGCTTGGCGAATACCGCTGGGACGGGGTCGGCGGCACCTTCTTCTTCATTGACCCGCAGGACGACATGTTCGCGATCCTGATGGTGCAGACGCCGTCGCAGCGCGGGCGGATTCAACTGGCGCTGAAGACGCTGATCTATGATTCGTTCGACAAATAAATCGAGAGCGTGACGGCTTTATGTCGAATCGGCCCCGACGCTCAGATCATCTCTCCCCGCAAGCGGGAAGAGGTGGCCTACACAGCGCGCACGATCTCGCGCACCAGGCCGAGCGTCTCCTCGATCATCGCGGCGCTGACGTTGAGATGGGTGCAGGCGCGGATCCGGCCGTCCATCATCGCCAGCAGCACGCCGCGCTTCCGCAATTCCGCGACCATTTTCGCAGCCGGGACGCCGCTGCCGTCGGGCTTGAAGAACACCAGGTTGGTTTCCGGTTGCTGCACCTCGATGCCGTCGATCTGCGACAAGCCCCGCGCCAGCGCGCGGGCGTTGGCGTGATCGTCCGCGAGCCGGTCGATGTTGTGATCGAGCGCGTAAACGCAGGCCGCGGCGCAGATGCCGGACTGCCGCATCGATCCGCCGAGCCTCTGCTTCCAGCGCCAGACCTCGTCGATGAAGCCACGCGATCCGGCGATGACGGCGCCGATCGGCGCGCCCAGCCCCTTGGAGAAATCGATCCAGGCCGAGTCCCAGCCATCGACCATGTCGGCCGCGCCGATGCCGGTGGCGACGCAGGCGTTGAGCAGCCGCGCGCCGTCCATGTGGGTGACCAGGCCGGCGGTCTTCGCGGCGTCCGCTATGCGATCGAGATCGGCCTTTTTCCAGATCGTGCCGCCGCCGATATTGGCGGTCTGCTCGACGCTGACCACGGTCTGCGGCGGCTCGTAGCGGCTGCGCGGATGCAGGGCGGCGCGAAAGGTATCGAGGGTGAATTTTCCGTCCGCGCCGGCGAGCTTCGTGATCTGGAATCCGCCGAGCGCCGCATGCGCGCCGCCTTCGCGCGCGACGATATGCGCGGTCTCGTGCGCCAGAATCTCGTCGCCGGGCCGGCAATGCGCCAGCGTCGCCGCGACATTGCACATGGTGCCCGACGGCATGAACACCGCGGCGTCCTTGCCGAGCAGGCCGGCGACGCGCTCGCACAACAGATTCGTGGTCGGATCGTCGCCGATCTGCTCATCGCCGACCTCGGCGCGCGCCATCGCCTCGCGCATTCCCGCCGTGGGGCGGGTTTGCGTGTCCGACAACAGGTTGATGCGCACCGGCGGCGCTTCTGGATCGCGCGGGGGCGGGGTGTAGGGCATTTAGAAGTCCTTTCGCGCATTCCGTCATTGCGCGGATCGTAGGGTGGGATAGGCGCAAAGCGCCGTAACCCACCGCAATAACTCGCAACGGGCGACAGCCCCGGTGGGTTACGCGCCTTCGGCGCTAACCCACCGTACAAAGAGGATAGCAAACAAAAAGGCCCCGGCAAAACCGGGGCCTTTTCGCCAGCGCCGAACACAATCAGCGCGAATAGAATTCGACGATCAGATGCGGCTCCATCTGCACCGAGAACGGCACGTCCGACAGATGCGGAATGCGGTTGAACTTCGCCGTCATCTTGGAGTGATCGACCTCGAGGAAATCGGGCACGTCACGCTCGGCGAGCTGGTTGGCTTCCAGCACCACGGTGAGCTGTTTTGAGGATTCCTTGACCTCGATGAGGTCGCCGACCTTGACCTTGAAGCTCGAAATGTTGACGCGGCGGCCGTTGACCTTGACATGGCCGTGATTGATGAACTGCCGCGCGGCGAACATGGTGGCGACGAATTTGGCGCGGTAGACCACGGTGTCGAGGCGGCGCTCCAACAGGCCGATCAGGTTTTCACCGGTGTCGCCCTTCATGCGGCCGGCTTCGACATAGATGCCATGGAACTGGCGCTCGGAGATGTTGGCGTAATAACCCTTCAGCTTCTGCTTGGCGCGGAGCTGCACGCCGAAGTCGGAGAGCTTGCCTTTGCGGCGCTGGCCGTGCTGGCCGGGGCCGTATTCGCGCTTGTTCACGGGGCTCTTGGGGCGGCCCCAGATATTCTGGCCCATCCGGCGATCGATCTTGTATTTCGCCTCACTGCGCTTTGTCATCGCGTCCTCTTTGCGGTTCAAGAATTTGAGGAGACGCGCCCTCCTGTGCGCCGGGAATTTCCCGGTGCCGACAGGTCCAGCCTTAAAGCAAGGGAGGACCACGGGTCGCGAAACGCAACGCGGGCCGAAACCGGCCCGCGAGCAGGCGTTTTCTAGGGAGAAACCGCCGGGTTGTCAAACGAAAGGGCCGGATTTTGCGGGCCAAAACCGGCTTAAAACCGGCCCAAACCGTCATTCCGGGATGCGCCACTTGGCGCAGGCCCGGAATCCATACACTCCGATGGTGGTTATGGATTCCCGGCTCGCGCTTCGCGCGCCCCGGAATGACGGCTAAGTCGCCACCGCGCGGACCGCTTTAGGTTCCGGGACGTGCCGGTTAGCCAGCAGTTCAGCCGCTATCGCACCGTTCAGCACCTGCTCCAGCCGGGTCAGCGCCTTGGCGATCAGGGCCGCGTCGGTCACCCGGTGATCCCAGCGGATCACCACGTCGATGCTCTGGTCCGGTCCGACCACGCCGTAACTGACGATGAATGGCCCGGGGCTCAGCGCATGAAGTTCGCCGGCGCCGTAGGCGGCGACCGAGGTGATCCCGAAACTGCCGAAATAGTTGGCGCGCTGGCGGCCGAAATTGAGCCCGGCCAGCCAGATCAGCCGGCGCAGCGGCAGCGGCAATCGCGTCACCCCCAATATTTTCTTGAACGCCGGCACCTCGTCGATATCGGCGGTCTTGGCGTGACGGATCAGGGCGTCGACCTCCGCCAGCGGCAATTCGTCGGCGGCGCTGACCTTTTGCGGCAGCACGCAATCCTCGCCGTCTTCCACCCGCGCGATGGCGACCATGCCGACGCTGCGCGGCAATTCATAGAAATGCGGCCACGGCCATTTCAGATACAGCCGGCGCAGCACCGGCTCGTCCCGGGCCAGCAGGCAGAACGCCTTGGCGAAGATCGCCGCCCAGCCCGGAGGTTGCCCGGACATCGCCCGGGCGTCGATCAACGGGCGGATGTCGAGGGTCCGTTGCAGCGAGACAAACGGCACGCGCATCGACGCATGCATGAGGTCGGCGACGAGGCGGCGCGGCATTGAAAGTTTTCGAACCGTTCCGCGCATCTCTTCACTCGGGTTCTCACATCGGCAGGCCGGCAACCGGCTGCCAGCCCACTGATCTAGCATGATCCAACCGGCCTCGCGCCAGTTGGTTCTATACCTTACGGCGCGGGAGAGGCCAGCGGCTTGGACTTGTCCACGACATAAATTCCAAGCACTTTCAGCGACTTGTCGCCATGCACCTTGGCATCGTGGACGGCGCCCGCCGGTATCGCATAGGAGTCGCCGGCTTTCAGGTGAAGCGCGGGTTGGCCGTCGATGAGGAGGTCGGCTTCGCCCTCTAGCACGTAGCCGGTTTCAATGCCGGGATGGGTGTGCCGGCCCGCGGCGCCGCCCGCCGGAATTTCGGCGATTCCTGTAACCGTGTTGTAGCCGTCCGGGAATTCGACCTTTTGCAACGGCGTGCGTTTGATGCCCTGCGCCATCGCAATCCCGGTGCAGGCAAACGCGACGACGGTCAATCCAAGCAGAATTTTCTTGATCATGATTTTGCTCCTGTGGAGCAAAGCTAGCAGGGGATCGTCGGGCTGGAAAGGTCGTCATTGCGAGCGAAGCGAAGCAATCCAGAGCCCAAGCGAGACTGGATTGCTTCGTCGCTTGCGCTCCTCGCAATGACGGGTGTAGCGGCTTCAAGCCGGAACCCGGCCGCCGAAAAACGGCGCCAGCACTTGCTTCAGCGCGTGAGCGCGTCCCGATGTGAAAATCATTTCGGGATCGGCAGGATCGGCGCCGGCGTTGCCGGGCCCGAGCAAATCCGCGACGCGCCGCGCAATCGCGGGTGCGGGATCGATCCAGTCCACCGGCCATGGCGCAAGCCGCACCAGCCGGTCCATCAGCAACGGAAAATGCGTGCAGGCCAGTACCACGGTGTCGGTGCGGATCAGGCCGCCGTTGGGGTCCTCGACAAAGCAGGGCGCGATCTCGGCCGATATGTCGTCGTCGCGGACGCCGCCGCCGTTCAGCGCCGCCTCGCCCAGCGAGGCCAGATTGCCCGCACCCACCAGCGTCACCTCGCATCCCCCTGCGAAATCGCGGATCAGCGCCTGGGTATATTCGCGCTTGACCGTGCCCTTGGTGCCCAGCACCGACACGCGCCTGGACCTTGAACTCGCGCAGGCCGGCTTGATCGCGGGCACGGTGCCGACGAACGGCACGCCATATGCCGCGCGAAGATGCGACAGCACCAGGGTGGAGGCGGTATTGCAGGCGATCACGACCAGGTCCGGCGCGTGCGCCGCGACCAGTTCGCCGACCAGCGGCACCACGCGGGCGACGAGCTGCGCCTCGCCGTGATGGCCGTAGGGAAAAAACGCGTCGTCGGCGACGTAGACATAGCGCGCGTCGGGCCGAGCCCGCACGATTTCACGCAGCACCGTGAGGCCGCCGAGGCCGGAATCGAACACCAGGATGGTCTGACGTGGGGGCATCGTCGCGAGGATAGTTCAATCCGGTTACCAGTTTGGAACTATTCCAGCCGATTGCGCAACATCGGAAGGCCGGCGGAGACTTGCACAACGGCCGCACACGTGGCCTTTCGTGGCGGTCGCAAAAGCTTTGAAAGGCGCGTTCAATTCATGATCCGCAATACCGATACAGGCTGGGGAAGCGTCTCCCGGCTGTTTCATTGGGGCCTCGGCTTCGTCATCATCGGCATGATCGCCTATGGCTGGTGGATGAACCATTTTCCGGCGCGGGCGGACCGGTTTTTCTACCGCTCGATCCACGCCGACATCGGCTATGTCGTTCTGCTGCTGACGGTGGCCAGGCTGGTCTGGCGCTGGATCAACCCGCTGCCCGCACTGCCATCCGATACGCCGCGCTGGCAGCGGATCGCGGCGCGCGTCAGCCATGGCGCGCTGTATGGCGTCACCATCGTGGTCGCGATGCTCGGCTGGGCGCATTCGGGAGCGCACCAGCCCGACTACGCCGACTGGTTCGGGCTGTTTCGCATGCCGCAGATCACGTCGACCGACAAGGTTGCCGCCAACGCCTATGAGGACCGGCACATCTTTTTTGCCTACGTCCTGCTCGCGCTGATCGCGATCCATGTCGCCGCGGCGGTCTGGCATCACTTCGTGAAACGCGATCGCGTGACGGCGCAGATGATCGGCGGTGCGCCGGCCGAGCAAACATCGGTCTGACATTTTAGAATCTCTCCAATCGGCGCGCGTCTTTTTGCCTCGCGACGGCGCGGCTGATAACAGCGTATGAAACGCCGTCGCACTCGCATGGAAGGAACGATCATGTCATCAGCGCGTCCATTTTCAACGTCGGTCGCCGCCCTGGTTCTCGGAGCATTGCTGGCGGCCGGCGCACAGGCCCAGCAGGCCACCGAGATCCAGCTGAGCTACAAGGACAAGAAGTTCACGCCCGCGGAAGTGACCGTTTCCGCCAATACCGCCTTCACCATCAAGGTGAAGAATTTCGACGCCAAGGCGATGGAATTCGAAAGCAAGCCTCTGAAGATCGAAAAGGTGATCGCAGCCAACAGCGAGGCCGTCGTCAATGTGCGGGCGCAGAAGCCGGGCAAATACAGGTTCGTGGACGAGTACAACGAAAACGTCGCGTTCGGCAACGTCGTCGTGAAGTAACCGCTCGTGCTCGCCGCGCTGATCATCGTCTTCCGCGAGGTGTTCGAGGCCGGTCTGATCATCGGCATCGTGCTCGCGGTGACGCGCACCGTGCCGCATCGCAATCTCTGGATCGGCGGCGGCGTGCTCGGCGGCGTTGCCGGCGCATGCCTGGTGGCGGCTTTTGCCGGCGCGCTGTCGAACCTGTTTGCCGGCATGGGGCAGGAATTGTTCAACGCGGCGATCCTCGGCATCGCGGTGGTGATGCTGACCTGGCACAATGTCTGGATGGCGCGGCACGGCCGGGAAATGGCCAGCGAGGTCCGCGCCATCGGCCAGGCCGTGGCCGACGGCTCGAAATCGCTGCTGGCGCTCGCGGTCGTGGTCGGCGTCGCGGTGCTGCGCGAGGGCAGCGAAGTCGTGCTGTTCCTGTATGGCGTGCTCGCGGCCAGCGAAAACTCGTCATGGAGCGTGGCGCTCGGCGGCTTCCTCGGTCTCGCGCTCGGCGCCACGGTGTGCCTGCTCACCTATTTCGGGCTGTTGCGGATTCCCGCGCGCGCTCTGTTCACCACCACCATGGTGCTGATTGCGCTATTGGCCGCCGGCATGGCGGCGCAGGCGGCCGCCTTTCTCGAGCGTGCCAACTGGCTGACCGCGCTCGACAACGTGGTCTGGGACTCCGGCTGGTTGCTGTCGGATTCGAGTTTTGCGGGCCGCGCGCTGCATGTCCTGATCGGCTACACCGACCAGCCGACCGCGATGCAGCTCCTCGTTTATCTCGCGATCCTGCTCACGACCTTCGTGCTGATGCGGCTGGTCGGCTCGCCCGTGAAGCCGGCGCGGACCTGAGATCGCAGCACGCAGGGTGGTTACGCGCCTTCGGCGCTAATCCACCCTGCAAGCTGATCGCAGTTCGTAGGATGGGTTGAGCGCAGCGAAACCCATCATCCGATCCGCGGCGAGGCGATGGGTTTCGCAAGGGCTGAACCCATCCTACGGGCTTGTCCCGAACACGCGCCTGAAAATCGTATCGACGTGCTTGAAGTGATAGCTGAGGTCGAATTGTTCGGCGATCTCGGCGTCGCTAAGATATTTCTTCACGTCGGCGTCCTGCTTCAACAGGTCAAGAAAATCGCCTTCGCCGCGCCACACCGGCATGGCGTTGCGCTGCACGAATTTGTAGGCGTCCTCGCGGCTGGCGCCTTTTTGCGTCAGCGCGATCAGCAGCCGCTGCGAATGCACGAGGCCGCCGAGGCGGTCGAGATTCTTCTGCATGTTGGCGGGATAGACCAGCAGCTTCTCGATCAGGCCGGCGAGCCGGTTCAGCGCGAAGTCGAGCGTCACTGTCGCATCGGGGCCGATCATGCGTTCGACGGAAGAGTTCGAAATATCGCGCTCGTGCCACAGCACGACGTTTTCCATCGCCGGCGTCACATAGGCGCGCACCACGCGGGCAAGACCGGTGAGGTTTTCGCTCAATACCGGATTGCGCTTGTGCGGCATCGCCGACGAGCCCTTCTGGCCTTCCGAGAAAAATTCCTCGGCTTCCAGAACTTCGGTACGCTGCAGATGGCGGATCTCGGTGGCGAGCCGTTCCACCGACGATGCAATCACGCCCAACGTCGCAAAATACATCGCATGCCGGTCGCGCGGAATCACCTGGGTCGATATCGGCTCCGGGGTCAGACCCATCGCCTTGGCGACGTGTTCTTCCACGCGCGGATCGATCTGCGCAAAGGTGCCGACGGCGCCTGAAATCGCGCAGGTCGCGATATCCTTGCGCGCGGCGACCAGGCGCGCGCGGGCGCGGGTGAATTCGGCATAGGCGTAAGCGAGTTTCAGGCCGAAGGTCACCGGCTCGGCGTGAATGCCATGGGTGCGGCCGATGGTCGGCGTCATCTTGTGCTCGAAGGCGCGCGTCTTCAGCGCCGCCAGCACCCTGTCGAGATCGGCGATCAACAAATCCGCGGCGCGGGTCAGCTGCACGTTGAGGCAGGTGTCGAGCACATCGGACGAGGTCACGCCCTGATGCACGAAGCGCGCTTCGGGGCCGACGATTTCGGCAAGATGGGTGAGGAAGGCGATCACGTCGTGCTTGGTCTCGCGCTCGATTTCGTCGATGCGCGCGACGTCGAAGGTGGCGTTTTTGCCCTTGGCCCAGATCGTTTTCGCGGCCTCTTTCGGGATCACGCCGAGGTCCGCCAGCGCGTCCGCCGCATGCGCCTCGATTTCGAACCAGATCCTGAAACGGGTCTGCGGCTCCCAAATGGAAGCCATTTCCGGACGAGTGTAGCGGGGGATCATCGACAACTCTG
This sequence comes from uncultured Alphaproteobacteria bacterium, assembly GCA_963784755.1. GTDB lineage: Bacteria > Pseudomonadota > Alphaproteobacteria > Rhizobiales > Xanthobacteraceae > Bradyrhizobium. The sequence goes on from CAWASS010000002.1 coordinate 496,075, forward strand.
ACATTTGGGGGTACCGCCGCGCTTTAGCAGAGCAGCCCCGATGAGACAAACGCCGGCCCGGCCCGCGCCGGATGCTCCAGTAATCATGCGGCAGGTTCTCCATGGATCACGGAATATTGACTGACAGATATTGAAATCTGTCAGTGCGATATGCTATATTTGAACCTGACCGCCGCTAGATGCGTCACGCAAGGCCTCCGGCCGGTCGACCGGATGCCCAGCGGATTTGCAAAGGACCACTGCCATGACCATCGAAATCATCTACCTGACCGCCCAAATCCACCGCTGGCTCAACCAGCGCGTCGCCCGCCATCTCGCAGCCCAAGCCGCAAAGCTCACGCACCATTAAATAGGACCGGCCATGACAACCCGCCAGATCGCGTCATTGAAACCCGGCTGCAACGGAGAGACACAGGTGCGCGCATGAACGAAGCAGTTGTTCTGACCCCTGAGCGGATTCTCGAGGCGACCGAGGACGTGCTGCGCCGCTTCGGGCTCGCGAAGGCCACGGTCGTGGACGTTGCGCGTGCGCTCGATGTCAGCCACGGCAGCGTCTACCGGCATTTTCCGAGCAAGGCGTCGCTGCGCGACGCGGTGGCGAAGCGCTGGCTCGAGCGCGTCAGCGCGCCGCTGGAGAAGATTGCGCAGGAGCGGGGCCCCGCGCCGGCGAGGCTTGAGCGCTGGCTGCGCGCGCTGTTCGCGGCGAAGTACACCAAGGTTTGCAACGACCCCGAGATGTTCGCGACCTACCTGACGCTGGCGCGGGAAGCGCGCGACGTAGTGAAGGCGCATAAGGAACATCTCGCCGGTCAGATCGAGCATATCCTGTCCGACGGCGCGAAGCAGGGCTCGTTTGAAGTCGCCGATGTCAAAGCCTCGGCGCGCGCGATTTTCGACGCCACCGTCCGCTACCACCATCCCGCCCATGCCGAGGAATGGAGCGATCCGGCGCTATCAGCACGGATCGACGTTCTGCTGGCGCTATTGCTCAAGGGACTTGAAGCGCCGAAGAAGCGCTAGATCAGCGCAAGCACAGGGCGGATTGGCCGACGGGTCGCGCGAACGCGCGCCCGATGACAAACTCCGCGAATCCGCCGCGAAATCGATCGGCGGATTACGGCTGCCTAACCCGCCTACGGGCTTGGCTCTTTCAAAGGACGCTCGAAGCGCAAGGTGAATTTCTACTTGAGGGTTGTTATCCCAAATATCAAACCATTTCGCCCCGCGCCGCGGCGGCGGCATTCCTGATCGCGGCGATATTCTTCTTGTACGATTCCATCGTGCCGCCCTTGAACACCGCCGAGCCCGCGACAAAGGCGTTGGCGCCGGCGGCCGCAAGCTGGCCCGCTACATCCGGCGCGACGCCGCCATCGACCTCGATGTCGATCGGCCGGCCCGCGGTCATCGCCCTGATATCGCCGATCTTGCCGAGCGCCGACGGGATGAAGGCCTGGCCGCCGAAACCGGGATTGACCGACATCACCAGCACGAGGTCGATCATGTCGATGACGTATTCGATCGCCGTGATCGGCGTGCCCGGATTGAGCGAGACGCCGGCCTTCTTGCCGAGCGCGCGGATCGCCTGCAGCGAGCGATGCAGATGCGGGCCCGCCTCGGCATGCACGGTGATGTGGTCGCAGCCGGCTTTGGCAAAGGCCTCGAGATAGGGATCGCACGGCGCAATCATCAGATGTGCGTCGAAGATCTTCTTCGTGTGCGGCCGCATCGCCTTGATGACGTCGGGACCGAAGGAAATGTTCGGCACGAAATGCCCGTCCATCACGTCGAGATGAATCCAGTCGGCGCCGGCCGCATCGACGGCGCGGACCTCTTCGCCCAGCCTCGCGAAATCCGACGCCAGGATCGACGGCGCGATGACCAGGGGACGCGGCGTGAAGGGCTGAGACATGAGCGCTTCCGGATGATTCCACAGCCTGCAGACGGCTCCGCGTAACATGGGCCGCGCGCAGGAGCAATGCGCTCGAACGGCCCTGTACTGAGGCGCGCGAGGACGGAAAATTCTGCCGCGGCGGCATCAATTGCCGGGCGCCGGGCGCGCCGGAACAGCCGGAAAACCCGCGTTTTATTGATGTTTTCGCCATGGCACGGCACTTGCTGACAAATTGCGGTGGGATTTGTGGCCGCGCCTGCGCGGCATTTGTGGGAGTATGTCATGCTGCTTGGCCTCGGCGCGCTGTCGTCGGCGTTCGACGCGCTGCAATCGCTGACCTCGAAAAAATCGTCATCCGCGCAAGCCACCACCGGCTTCAGCCAGACCGCGGCGGCGCCGTTCGACACCGCCGCAAGCCCGGCCTCGGGCGGATGTCCTCCCGGCGGCGGTCTGTCGCCGGCGACCATGAGCGCGCTGCTCGCGGCGCGAGGCCAGTCCGCCAATTCCAGTTCCGCGCCGGCCAGCCCATCCGACGCGCTGAGAGACCTGTTCTCGCAGCTCGATGCCAATGGCGACGGCGCGGTCAGCAAGTCGGAATTCGAAAGTGCGCTGGGCGCCGGCGGCACCAACATCGCGCAGGCCGACGACGTCTTCAGCAAGCTCGATCAAAACGGCGACGGCTCGGTCAGTCTCGACGAGATGTCCTCCGCGCTGAAAGGCGCCGGCGGTCACGGCCATCGTCACCACCATCACGTCGCGAGTTCGGACGGATCGGGCGGTTCCTCGGGTGGATCGGATTCGGATCCGCTGCTGCAGGCGCTCGATGCCGCCTCCAGCACCTCGGTGACCAACAGCGACGGCTCGACCACGACGTCGCTGACCTACGCCGATGGCTCCAAGGTCACCATGACATCGGCGCCGACGGCTTCGGCCTCGACCTCGGCGGCTTCGTCCTACAATGTCATCGAGCAGATGATTCAGCGCGAGGCGCAGGCGATTTCAGCCTCCGCCGTTTCCTCGCTCTCGGTCACCGCTTAAGCCGTTGCCCAAAGCGATCCTGCCACGCCGGCAGCGCGCCGGGGAAGGGCAGGGCTACCGCCGCGTAAACCCCGCGCGCGATCGCGCGGGCCACCGTATTGGCCGCGACCATGCCGAGTTCGGTGAGGCCGACCAGCGGATCGACCGGCTTCTCGCCGGTCGCGGCCGCGAACAGCACGTCGCCGTCGAGCGGCGCATGCACCGGATAGATCGCGCGCGCAAATCCGGTCTGCGCGATCATCGCCAGCCGTTTGGCCTGCGGTTTGGTCAGCATGGCATCGGTTACCACTACCGCCAGCGTGGTGTTCTCGGCTGATGTCGCGGAAGGGCCGCCTTTCAGCCGCATCGCCAGCATGTCCGGCGTGAACGCCGGCGGCAGGCCGTGGCCGCCGAATTCGCCATCGACCTCAAACGGTGCAGCCCAGAACCAGGGGCCGTCGCCGACGGTCACGGTGCCGACCGCGTTCACCACGGCAAGGGCTGCGACGTGTACGCCGGCCGGTGTGGCCGCCGAAGCCGAGCCGAGCCCGCCTTTGAAATTCGCAGTGGTGGCGCCGAACCCGGCGCCGGCGCTGCCGAGCGCGAAATCATGGCTCGCCGCCGCCGCCGCGGCGTAGCCGAGGTCGCGGTAAGGCGGAAAGCGGCCCCAATTCTTGTCGCCGCCGTTCGACACGTCGAACACCACCGCGCCGGGCACGATCGGAACGCGCGCGCTGCCGACCGCAAAGCCGCGGCCCTGCTCGGCGAGCCACGCCTGCACGCCGCCGCCGGTTTCCAGCCCGAACACCGAGCCGCCGGACAGCGCGATGGCGTCGATCCGTTCCACCGTGTTGGCGAGACCCAGCACCGCGCCGTCGCGGATGCCGGGGCCGCCGCCGCGCACGTCGATTGCCGCCACCGCCGGCCGGTCGAAGATCACCGCGGTGACGCCGGACGCAAGCCGGGCGTCGGTGGCATGGCCGACCCGGACGCCGGAGATGTCGGTGAGGAGATTTTTCATGGACGCGGCCCTGGCTCACTTCAGATGACCGCACCGCAGCGCGCGGGTCAACCCGATCACATCCCAATCACAAAGTGCTCAGGCGAATCGTGCTTCTCTTGCGTCCCGCCGCGCCCGCGGTGCAATTAGGGCAGTCGTCATTCCGGGACACGCCTCTTGGCGTCGGCCCGGAATGACGATCTGATTTTCCGTATTGCCGGAATTCGAACCGAAACGATCCAGGGCTCCATGCATGATCCACGATGTCACCATCCCCGCCGCGTTGATCGCCGGTCTGGTCAGCTTTCTGTCGCCCTGCGTGCTGCCGCTGGTGCCGCCGTATCTGATCTATCTCACCGGCGCCACCATCGAGCACGTCGCCAATGATGAAACCGCGGCGGCGTCGAAACGCGCGGTGATGATCTCGGCTGGCATGTTCGTGCTTGGCTTTTCCACGGTGTTCGTGGCGCTCGGCGCCAGCGCGTCCTTTGTCGGCGGCCTGATCCGGGCCTGGTCGGCAGAGCTGTCGATCGTCGCCGGCATTGTCATCATCGTCATGGGCCTGCATTTCCTGGGGCTGACGCGCATCAATGTGCTGATGCGGGAGGGGCGGCTGACTGCGCCAAAACCGGTCGGGCTGTGGGGCGCCTATGTGATGGGGCTGGCGTTCGCGTTCGGCTGGACGCCGTGCATCGGGCCGATCCTCGCCGCGATTCTCTCGGTCGCGGCATCCGAGGCGACGGTAATGAAAGGCGCAGGCCTGCTCGCGGTGTATTCGGCCGGGCTCGGCATTCCCTTTCTGCTGGCGGCGTTCATGGTCGAGCAATTCTCGTCGCTGTTTGCGCGGATGAAGCGGCATCTTGCGACGGTCGAGCGCGCCATGGGCGTGCTGATGGTGCTGACCGGGATCGGCTTTCTCACCGGCACGGTGTCATCGGTCAGCATCTGGCTGCTGGAGACATTTCCGGCACTGCAGGATTTCGGGTGAGGCGTCCCCCGGATGCTGCACAGCGCGTCGAAGACGTGCGTAAACGCGCCGGTGGTGCTGCATCGCGCCCGGGACACGAAGTCTCGCTCGTCATGGCCGGGCTTGACCCGGCCATCCATCTTCTTCGCTTGAATCTTCTCGAAGATCGATGGATACGCGGGTCAAGCCCGCGTATGACGATGTGCGCGTTGAAAGGCCGTCGTCCTCACGTCCCTTTGCCGGGATCGATCTCGGCGTAGTTGCCCTTGGAATCCCATTTGTAGACGACATAGTCGATCTGCTTGATGTCGCCCTTGGCGTCGAACTCCATCTTGCCGATCACGGTGTCCCACGCGCCAGCCTTGATCGTATCCATCACCTTCTTCGGGTCGGTGGTGCCGGCCTTGGCGACGGCCTGGGTCCACACCTGCATCGCGGCGTAGGTGTAGAGCGTGTAGCCCTCGGGATCGACGCCCTTGGCCTTGAAAGCGTCGACGATCTTCTTTGCGGTCGGCTTGTTGCGGGGGTCGGGGCCGAAGGTGAACAGCGTGCCTTCACCGGCAGGTCCGGTGATTGAGGCGAATTCCTTGTCGGCCAGTGCGTCGCCGGCCATCAGGATGGTTTTCAGGCCCTGATCGCGCATCTGGCGCACGATCAGCCCGGATTCCTGGTGATAGCCGCCGACATAGACGAGATCGATGTTGTCGCGCTTCATCCGCGAAACGATCGCGGTGAAATCCTTGTCGCCCTTGTTGTAGGATTCGAACATCTTCTCGGTGAAGCCGGCCTTGTTGAGCGCCTTCTTGGTCTCGTCGGCGAGACCCTTGCCGTAGGTGGTCTTGTCGTTGAGGATGGCGACGTTCTTGCCCTTGTAGTTCTTGGCGATGTAGTCGGCGGCGACCAGGCCCTGCTGATCGTCGCGGCCGCAGACCCGCGCCACGTTCCAGAGCTTGCGCTCGGTGAACAACGGATTGGTCGAGGCCGGCGTGATCTGCAGCACGTTGCCGTCGGCATAGGCTTCCGAGGCCGGGATCGACGACGACGAGCAATAATGCCCCGCCACAAACGGAATCTTGGAACTGGCGATCTTTTCCGCCACCGAGCGCGCCTGCTTCGGATCGCAGGCGTCGTCGCCGATGAACAGCGCGAGCTTCTTGCCGAGCACGCCGCCCGCGGCGTTGATGTCGGCGATGGCCTGTTCGGCGCCATTCTTCAACTGCCGGCCGAAGGCGGATTCGCCGCCCGTCATCGGGCCGGCCACCGCGATGGTGATGTCCTGCGCAAATGCCGCGGTCGAAAGCAGCGACGCGCCCAATGCCAGGCCGATGAGTTTCAATTGTTTCATAGGTGGTCCTCGCGATGATCTCTGGTGGAAGCCCCCGGCGGTCCCGCGCCGGGTTACGAACGGAAACCGCATTGTCGGCTGATTTGGCCGCGAAGTCATCGGCAATTTTCGGGCATTTGCGGCGCAGAATCGCAGCATCTTGCCGCAGTATCGTGTCCCGGACGCGGTGCGGCATTCTTCATGCCGCTCCGCAGAGCCGGGGCCGTACCAAACGCCCGAGTTCGCGACGGCCCCGGCTCTGCAGCGCACCGCTTCGCGAAGTGCCATAGCGCGTCGAAGACGCGCGTAAACGCGCTTATGGCGCTGCGCTGCGTCCGGGGCACGAGGTGGGAGCTACCCCCGTCTTCCGCCCTCCAGATACGCCGCCCGGATTTCCGGGCGCTGCAGCAGCTCAGTGCCGGTTCCATCGAGCGTGATCAGGCCGTTGACCATGACGTAGCCGCGGTGCGCCAGCCGCAGCGCATGGTTGGCGTTCTGCTCGACGATCAGCACGGTGAGGCCGTCCTGCCGGTTCAGGGTGCGGATCGCATCAAAAATCTGCCGCGCGATCAGCGGCGCGAGGCCAAGCGACGGCTCGTCCAGCATCAACAGGCGAGGGCGGCTCATCAGCGCGCGGCCGATCGCCAGCATCTGCTGCTCGCCGCCCGACAAGGTGCCGCCGCGCTGGGTCATGCGCTCCTTCAGGCGCGGGAAAAGTGCGAGGACACGTTCCAGCCCGGCGGCGCGGTCGGCCTCGCTGGAATCGGTGGCATCGGCGCCCATCTGCAGGTTTTCCGAAACACTCATGCGCGGGAAAATCCGGCGTCCCTCGGGCGCCTGCGCAATCCGCATCCGCGCGATCTCATGCGTCGGCACGTCGGTGATATCGCGGCCGTCGAATTCGATCTGACCCGACCGCGCCCGCGGCTTGCCGAACACCGTCATCATCAGCGTCGATTTGCCCGCACCATTGGCGCCGATCAGCGCCACGATTTCGCCGGCGTTGATGGAGAGGTCGACGCCCTTCAGCGCTTCGATCTTGCCGTAGGCCGCGCGCAGGCCGCGGATCGCGAGCAGGGGCGCGGTCATGACGCTGCCCTCGTATCCCGGGCGCACTGCGGCGCGAAGTGCCGCTGTGCAGAACCGGGACCGTTACGAACACCGTCTTTGGTACGGTCCCGGCTCTGCAGCGCACCGCAAGAGCGCTGCGCCGCGTCCGGGGCACGATGGTATCGATACCCGGTCATGTGCCGCTCTCCATCACCGCCAGCGCTTCTTCCTCGTCGGCGCCGAGATAGGCCGCGATCACCTTGGGGTCGTCGCGGATCGCTTGCGGCGAGCCGTCGGCGATCTTCACGCCGTAGTCCAGAACCACCACGTGGTCGGAAATTTCCATCACCACCGACATATCGTGCTCGATCAGCAGGATCGAGGTGCCCTGGTCGGCGCGGATCGAGAGCAGCAGCTCGCTGAGCGCAGCGCTTTCGCGCGCGTTCAATCCCGCGGCGGGCTCGTCGAGGCATAGCAGCGCCGGTTCGGTGCACATGCCGCGGGCGATTTCGAGCCGGCGCTGGTCGCCGTAAGGAAGGTTGCCGGCGGCGTCGTCGGCGCGCTCCAACAGGCCAATGCGGTCGAGCCAGAGCCGGGCGAGATCGATCGCGCGCTTTTCCGCCGCGCGATAACCGGGCGAGCCGATCAGCCCGAGAAAGGTGAAGCCCGACGCGCGCATCAGCGCGTTGTGCTGGGCGACCATCAGGTTTTCCAGCGCGGTCATGCCGGGAAACAGCCGGATGTTCTGAAACGTGCGGGCGACTTTTGCCAGTTTCGAAATGCGGAAATCGTTCAGCCGCTCGAGCTGGATGGCCGGACCGTCCTCCTGCATCAGCCGCATCGAGCCCGATGTCGGCTTGTAGAAGCCGGTGATGCAGTTGAACACCGTGGTCTTGCCGGCGCCGTTCGGCCCGATCAAGGCGGTGATCTTCCGGCGTTGCGCGGCAAATGAGAGGTCGTTGACAGCGACGATGCCGCCGAAGCGCATCGACAGACCGTCGACGGTAAGAATATCGTTGCTGCTCATCCCCGGCCCTCTTTGACGAGGTCGGATGAAATCGCTTGGGCATGCCGGAGGAACACGGTCGGGGCGCGATGACCGATCAGGCCGCGCGGCCGCCAGATCATCAGCAGCACCATGGCCACGCCGAACACCAGCATGCGGTACTGGTCGAGCCCGCGAAACAGCTCGAAGCCGCCGATCATGGCCAGCGCCGCCAATGCGACGCCGAGCTGCGAGCCCATGCCGCCGAGCACCACAATCGCCAGCACCAGCGCCAATTCCTGGAAGGTGAAGGATTCCGGGCTGATGAATCCCTGCCGTGTCGCGAAGAACGCGCCGGCAAAGCCGCCGAACATGGCGCCGGTGGCGAATGCCGTGAGTTTGGTGGTGGTGGTATTGATGCCGAGCGCGCGGCAGGCGACTTCGTCCTCGCGCAGCGCTTCCCAGGCACGCCCGATCGGCAGCCGCCGCAGCCGGATCGTCACCCAGTTGGTGAGCAGCGCAAGCGCCAGGATCAGATAGAACAGAAACACGATGCGATGGGTCGGCGAGAATTCGATTCCCAATTTGGCGGCGAGGCCGTCATCGCCGGGCGTCAGCGGTATGCCGAAAAGAGTGGGGCGTGGAATGCCGGTGACGCCGTTGGGGCCGCCGGTCAGGCTCTGCCAGTTGATGATGACGAGGCGGATGATCTCGCCGAACGCCAGCGTGACGATGGCGAGATAGTCGCCGCGCAGCCGCAGCACCGGGAATCCAAGCAGCACGCCCCAGAATGCCGCGAGAATGCCGGCCAGCGGCAGGCAGACCCAGAACGACAGCCCGAAGTTGGTCGCCAACAGCGCGTAGGAATAGGCGCCGACCGCATAGAAGGCGACGTAGCCGAGGTCGAGCAGGCCGGCGAGCCCGACCACCACGTTGAGGCCCCAGCCCAGCATCACGTAAGTCAGCACGAGAATGCCGAGATCGAGAATGTAGCGCTGGTCGTAGAAGATCACCGGCACCAGCAAGGTGAAGGTCAGCAGCACCGGCGCGATCAGTTTTCGCGCGACGGCGAGGCCGCTTTGCACCTTCGGCGGAACGATCCTGACCGTACCGATCGGCCCCCACCATTGCCGCAGCAACTCCACCACGATGCTGCCGCCGAATACGGCCGCGACCATGGCGGCGAGATCGCCGAACCTCGTCCAGTAGATCAACTGTCCGGTTGGCCCGGCCTCGGTGCGAACGCCGATCATCAGCGAGAACAGCACCAGCGCCACCAGCGCCGATATCAACGCCTTCTTCAGGATGAAGGCGATGCCGGGAACGCGCGATGTCTGTTCGGGTGCGAGTGTCGCCACGGCGGGTCAGACTTTTTCAACTTCCGGCCGGCCCAGCAGGCCGGTCGGAAGGAAGATCAGCACCACGATCAGGATCGAGAAGGCGGCAACGTCCTTGTACTCGACCGAGAAATACGCCGACCACAGCGTCTCGATCAGCCCGATCAAGAGCCCGCCCAGCATCGCGCCCGGTAGCGAGCCGATGCCGCCGAGTACAGCTGCGGTAAAGGCCTTGATGCCCGCGACAAAGCCCATGAAGAAATCGACCAGGCCGTAATAGAGCAGGTACATCATGCCGGCGACCGCGGCCAAGGCCGCGCCGATCACGAAGGTCATGGAAATGGTGCGGTCGACATCGACCCCGAGCAGCGCCGCCATGGTCTGGTCCTGCTCGCAGGCGCGCATGTCGCGGCCGAGCCGCGTCCGGGCCACCAGCCAGGTGAACACCGCGAGCAGCAGGATGGTGGTGATGACCACGACGATCTGGATGTTGGAGAGTTGCACCACAAAACCGCCGCTGCCCTCATGCAGGGTGTAGCCGCCGGTGATGATCGGCGGCACCGGTTTTACCCGCGCGCCCTGCGCGATCTGGGAGTAATTGATCAGCACGAAGGACATGCCGATCGCCGACAGCATCGGTGCAAGCCGGAACGAGTGCCTGAGGGGACGGTAGGCGATGCGCTCCACGGTCCAGCCATAGAGTGCGGTGATCGCCATCGATACCAAGAGAACGATCAGAAGGATCACGGGAACCACGGTGAGCCCGATCGAGACCAGGATCAGGAACGAGATCAGCGCGATGAAGCCGCCGATCATGAAGATGTCGCCATGGGCGAAATTGATCATGCCGACAATGCCGTAGACCATCGTGTAGCCGATCGCGATCAGGCCATAGATCGAGCCGAGCACGATGCCGTTGATCAATTGCTGGGCGAAATAATCCATGCGCTGCCATATCTGGGGGTAACGCGGCGCGTCACAGGTCATTTTCTAACAGTGGGAACCCGGAGCGGCAACAGCGTGGGGTGCGGCACAAGTATCTGTACACGGGTAGTTTTTGCCCGGTTCCTTGGCCACAGTTGCAACAGACTGCGGCCGCGCAATGATCGCGCTGGAACCTAAAGTTTTCCGGAAACCAATTTCGGCGTTCCTCGTTGTCTCCGCGTTGTGATCCCAACAACGCAAAAGGGAGATCCCGAATGTCCAACCCGAATCAGAACCCGGGCCAGCAGAACCAGAACCCGGGTCAGAAGCCCGGCCAGCAGCAGGGCGGCGGCCAGAAGCCCGGCCAGCAGCAGCAGGATCCGAGCCGTCAGGGCCAGAACCCGGGCCAGAAGGATCGCTAGTTCGGACGAAAATTGAGTGAGAGAAGGTGAGTGAGAGAAGGAAAGTCCCGCCGCGAGGCGGGATTTTTCTTTGGGACGCGTCGCACCGACCCATCCGCATTATGGCCAGGCTTGACGCACAATGACGGCTTGTTTTCGGACGCAGCGCAGCGCGTTGCACTTGCGGAGCGGTGCGCTGCAGAGCCGGGGCCGTACCGGGCGCGCCGGCGCTTGCTACGGGCCCGGTTCTGCGAAGCAGCGGTGCACGCTGCATCGCGCCCGGGACACGAGACCGTAGACAGCGTCATTCCCGGGGGCTTGACCCGGAGATCCATCACTTGATGCAGAGTCTTGCGAAGAGGATGGATGGCCGGGTCAAGCCCGGCCATGACGGCTTAGATTGCCGCGGCAAATGCCGGCGGTACCCCCATCCGGCTCCCCGGCCATTAAGGTAAACAAAGGGTTTAGATTGCCCGTCGCAGTTTACCCGCGCACCTTCGCCCGCAAAGCCGCCGCTCCCTCATCGAGCGCCGCGGTGAAGCGGGAAGCGGCATGTCCATCAATTCCACGAACTGGCGGATCAGCACATTCAACGGCGCGCTGCTGGCGGCCTATTTCGTTCCGACCTGGACCATCATCGGCTTCAAGATCATGATTTCGCCGATCCACGGCTTTTACGAGCGGCCGAATATTTCGGTGGCGCTGTTCGTCAGTGACTATCTGCACGTCGCGGCCATGGGCACCGTGCGTTTGGCGTGGCTGCTGGCGCTGGGCAAGCTCACCGTCGTCGCCTTCTTCGCACTGTTCCTGGTTTTCATCACCCGGCCCTCGATCCGTAAAGCCGGCGGATGCGACGAACCGCTGGCGCTGGCATTGGGGATCGGCAGCATCATCAGCTTTGCCAGCATGGTGATGGCCTCAAAGGTCGGCGAGACCGCCGCACTTCGGCTGCATGCGACCGAACTCATGCTGCTGCTCGGCACGGCAATCGTGTTGCTGGTCGAGCGTCCGGCTCGGGCCCAGCCGCAGATCGATCCCGGCACAGCCGATCTATCGCTTCAGCAGCCCCAGTTCCTGAACAATCGCTAGCGCCTCCTTGACGGCATGGTTGGCGGCGGGAACGCCGCAATAGATCGCCTGCTGCAGGATGATCTCCTTGATATCGTCAGGCGAAAAACCGCCTTCGGTCAGGGCCGCGCGGACATGCAGGCGAAATTCATCCCATTGCCCGAGCGCGACCAGGGTGCCGATCACCAGGATGCGGCGGGTGCGGTGGTCGAAATGCGGACGGGTCCAGATATCGGCCCAGGCATGGCGCGTGATCAGGTCGAGGAATTCCGCATTGAATGAGTTTGCATTGGCGGCCGATTTATCGACCCAGGCGTTGCCGAGCACCTTGCGGCGCTGGGCCATGCCGTCGTCGCGGCGTTGTTGATCGTCCATGACCGGTTTCTCCCTCTGTCATTGCGAGGAGCGAAGCGACGAAGCAATCCAGTTCTTGGCGCTATTTCTGGATTGCTTCGCTTCGCTCGCAACGACGTTGCGTGGTTTAGCGTTGTGTCAGAAAACCGACCACCGCGTCGGTGAAGGCGTGCGGCTGCTCGACATTGGAAATATGCGCGGCGTCGAGGATGGTCATGCCGGCGCCGGGGATCTGGCTGCGGATGAACTCCCCGGCCGCGACCGGCGTCGCCGGGTCATGCCGGCCGGCAATCACCAGGACAGGACTCTTGATCTTCGGCAGCAGCGCGCGCTGGTCGAGCGTGCTCAGCGCCTCGCAGCAGGCGAGATAGCCCGCCACCGGCGACGCCGTCAGCATCGCCTTCATGCGCGCGGCGGTTTGCGGCTCGCGTTCGCGAAAATCCGCGGTCAGCCAGCCCGCGATCACGGTATCGGCGACCGCGGCAATGCCGCCTTCCTTCACCGCCTTGATGCGGTTGAGCCAGTTGGTCGGGTCGGGATAATAGCAGGCGGTGTTGGACAGGATGATGCGGTCGAGCCGCTCCGGCGCGTTGGCCCCCAGCCATTGCCCGACCATGCCGCCCATCGACAGCCCGCACCAATGCGTCCTGGCGATGTTGAGATCGTCGAGAATCGCCAGCACGTCTTTTCCGAAGCGCTGCATCGAATAGGGCCCGGGCGGCACGCTTGACTTGCCATGGCCGCGCCGGTCGTAACGGACCACGCGAAACTGTTTTGCCAGCGCCGCCATCTGTGGCTCCCACATCTGCAAGGTGCAGCCCAGCGAATTCGACAGCATCAGGGTCGGGCCGCCGTCGCGGCCTTCGACGGAGACATTGAGCAGGCAACCGTCACCGGCGTCGATCATGGGCATTTGGGGTTCTCCGGAAGTTTCTTACTTGTCGAGTGAAGCGAGGAGGCGCTCGATTAGCTCTTGCGAGACGCCCTGATAAGCCATCGGATCGAACAGTCTTGCGAGTTTGTCCGCATTGAGATGCGCGGCGACCTTCGGATCGGTCTCCAGCACCTCGCGCAGATGTTGCTTGCCGGCGACGGCCTTTTTGCTCGCCGCCTCGACCAGATGATGCGCGTCGCTCTTGCCGATCTTTTCCGCCAGCGCGAACGTCACGGCTTCGGCCATGATAAGCCCATGGGTGGCGTCGAGATTGAGCCGCATGCGCGCGACATCGACCTCCAGCCCCTCGGCAATGTCGACAATGGCCGCCAGCGCGCCCGAGGTGACCAGTTGCAGCGTCGGCAGCGTCGGCCATTCCGCGTGCCACGGCCCGGCGCTGCGCTCGTGATCCTGCACCTGGGCCGCAAAAATCGTCGCCGCCAGATTGGGCGCCATGGCCGCGGCGGCGAGCGCTGTTGCAGCAGCCACCGGATTGCGCTTGTGCGGCATGGTCGAGGAGCCGCCGCGGCCCTCGCCGGAAGGTTCGAACGCTTCGGCAACGTCGGTCTGCATCATCAGCGATACGTCGCGCGCAATCTTGCCGCATGTGCCGGCAAGAATCGCGAACACCGAGGCGGCGTCCGCGATGCGGTCGCGATGGGTGTGCCACGGCGCATCCGGCAGCGGGAGCTTTAGTTCAGCCGCGAGTTTTTCCGCGACCAGAAGACCCTTGTCGCCGAGTGCCGCCAGGGTACCGGCGGCGCCGCCGAATTGCAGCGCCAGCGTTTTCCCGCGCAATCGCTGCAGCCGCGCGCGGGAGCGATGCAACGCGCTGGCGTATTCGGCAAGTTTCAGGCCGAACGGCATCGGCAAAGCATGCTGCAGCCAGGTGCGCGCCACCATCGCGGTGTCGCGATGCTGCTTTGCCAATCTGGCGAAGCCTGCGATGGCGCGATCGAGATCGGACAGCAGCGCATCGATCGCGGCACGCAAGGTCAGCATGGTGGCGGTGTCGATCACGTCCTGGCTGGTGGCGCCCCAGTGCACATAGCGCGCGGCGTCCGCGTCGGCCCTGGCGACGTTGGCGGTGAGCGCCTTCACCAGGGGAATCGCGAGATTGCCGCTCTGCGTCGCGGCTTCAGCCAGGGCCGCGATGTCGAACGCCCGGGCATTGCAGGCTTTCGCGATCGGCGCCGCGGCGCTTGCCGGGATCACGCCCACCGCTGCTTCGGCGCGCGCCAGCGCCGCCTCGAAATCGAGCATATGTTGGAGAAACGCCGCGTCGTCACAGACCGCGCGCATGGCGGCGCTGGAAAACAACGGTGCGAGCAGGGGCGAGAAGGACGTACTCATGATGCGCGCGACCTAACCATTCCCGCCGGCGTCTGCCAATGCCCAACCGCTTTCTTTCGTCATGGCCGGGCTTGTTCCGGCCATCCACGCCTTTCGTGCTGCGTTGCTTTAAAGACGTGGATGCCCGGGACAAGCCCGGGCATGACGAGTTGTTAGTTTTTGCGCTGCGAATATGCATCGCTCCTCATCCCATCGTCCCCTTTCATTTGCCGCAAGCGTGCTTTACTTGGGAAAGGCGGCAAAGCGACGTTAGGAGGCGACACCCATGGCCATGACGATGTCAGGCGAAGTCCAGCTTGCCGCGCCGCGCGAGATGGTGTGGACCAAGCTGAACGATCCCGAGGTGCTGAAGGCCTGTATCCCCGGCTGCGAGGAACTGGAAAAAACCGAAGACAACGGCTTCCGCGCGGTGGCGAAAATGAAGGTCGGGCCGGTGTCGGCGCGCTTCAAGGGCCGGGTGACGTTGAGCGATCTCGATCCGCCCAACGGTTATAAAATCTCCGGCGAAGGCGAGGGCGGCGTCGCCGGCTTTGCCAAGGGTGGCGCCACGGTCGGGCTGACCGAGAAGGACGGCGGCACGCTGCTCAAATACGATGTCGAAGCGCAGATCGGCGGCAAGCTGGCGCAACTCGGGCAGCGGCTGATCAACGGTTCGGCCAAGAAACTGGCCGATGAATTTTTCGCCAATTTCGCCAAGGCCGTACAGGGCTAACCCGACGGGCCACTTTGTCATATCTGGCCATGCCGGGGCGAGGTTGCTCATTGCCGGGATGGCCCATATTATAGCCTTGGAATGATTTGAAATGACTGCGTTTCCGTGGTGCGGGGCGCAGATGAAGAGAGTGCTGATGGCCAAAATCTCCCTGATCGTGAACGGCAATCCCGTCAAAGATAACGTCGACCCGCGTACCCTGCTGGTGCAGTTTTTGCGCGAGAACTTAAGGCTCACCGGCACCCATGTCGGCTGCGACACCTCGCAATGCGGCGCCTGTGTCGTGCATCTCGACGGCAAGGCGGTGAAGGCCTGCACGACGCTGGCTGTGATGGCGGACGGACACGAGGTCAGGACCATCGAGGGCCTCGCCGCCGACGGCGCACCGCTGCACCCGATGCAGGAGGCGTTCCGCGAGCATCACGGCCTGCAATGCGGCTTCTGCACTCCCGGCATGATCATGACCGCGGTCGACCTGGTGCACCGCAGGGGCCATGATCTTTCCGACCACATCATCCGCGAGGAACTCGAGGGCAATCTCTGCCGCTGCACCGGCTATCAGAACATCGTGCTGTCGATCGCGGCGGGCGCCAGGGCGATGGCGAAGTCCGACCTCGCATAAACGACATCATCGCACGGCGACAGGATCATTCATGTACGAATTCAAATATCACCGTCCCGCGACCGTGCGGCAGGCCGCCAATTTACTGGTCAAGAATGAAGACGCCAAGCTGATCGCCGGCGGCCATACGCTGATCCCGGTGATGAAGCAGCGGCTCGCCAGTCCGCCGCATCTGGTCGACCTGTCCCATATCGAGGGTCTCGACGGCATCGAGATGAAGGGCCGCTCGCTGGTGATCGGCGCCACCGCGCGGCATGCCGAGGTCGCCAGCTCACCCATCGTCGGCGAAGCGATCCCGGCGTTGGCCGAACTGGCCGGCCTGATCGGCGATCCCGCGGTGCGCCACAAGGGCACCATCGGCGGCTCGCTCGCCAACAACGACCCGACTGCCGATTATCCGGCCGCATGCATGGCGCTCGGCGCCACCATCGTCACCAACAAGCGGCGGCTGAAGCCGGAAGAATTTTTCCAGGGGCTGTTCACGACATCGCTGGAGAGCGACGAGATCATCACCCGGGTGATGTTCGCGGTGCCGAAGAAGGCCGCCTATATCAAATTCCGCAACCAGGCCTCGCGCTACGCGCTGGTCGGCGTGTTCGTCGCCAAGCGGCCGTCGGATGTGCGCGTCGCCGTCACCGGCGCCGGCTCCGAAGGCGTGTTTCGGGTCACGGCGTTCGAGGAGGCGCTGAAGAAGCGCTTCAACTCAAAGGTTCTCGCCGGCCTGTCGGTGCCGGCCGATGGGCTCAACAGCGACCTGCACGGCAGTGCTGAATATCGCGCGCATCTGATATCGGTGCTGGCGCGCCGCGCCGTCGATGCCGCCAACGGCAAGGCGTGACGTTGCCGTTTGTTGCCGCAAGAAGATTGATCGCATCATGAGTGGATCGGCGCTGCCTACCTCCGTCGATGCCACGCTCGACCTCCTGACCAGCCGCGGTTATCTCGCCGAGCGGTCGCTGGCGACGGTGGTGTATCTGTCGCTGCGCATGGGCCGGCCGCTGTTTCTGGAAGGCGAGGCCGGCGTCGGCAAGACCGAGATCGCAAAAGTGCTGTCGGCGGCGCTCGGCCGCAAGCTGATCCGGCTGCAGTGTTACGAAGGGCTCGACGTTGCGTCCGCGGTCTATGAGTGGAACAGCGCGTCGCAGATGATCGCGATCCGCCTAGCTGAAGCGGCTGGCGATACCGACCGCGACCAGCTCTCCAGCGACATTTTTGCCGAACGCTATCTGATCAAGCGGCCGCTCTTGCAGGCGTTGGAGCCGGACGTCGCCGGCGCGCCGGTGCTGTTGATCGATGAACTCGACCGCGCCGACGAGGCGTTCGAGGCTTACTTGCTGGAAATCCTCAGCGATTTTCAGGTGACGATTCCGGAGCTGGGCACGGTGAAAGCCCCGACGCCGCCGATCGTGATCGTTACTTCGAACCGCACCCGGGAAATTCATGATGCGCTGAAGCGGCGCTGTCTCTATCACTGGGTGGATTACCCTTCGGCCGAGCGCGAGCTGGCGATCGTGAAATCGCGGGTGCCCGGCATTTCCGCGAAACTGTCGCAGCAGGTGGTCGGCTTCGTGCAAGCGCTGCGCGAGCAGGATTTCTACAAGAACCCTGGCGTCGCCGAAACCATCGACTGGGCCACTGCGCTGACCGAACTCGACGCCCGCTCGCTGACCCCGCAGGTGGTCGGCGACACCCTGGGCGCGCTGTTGAAATACCAGGACGACATTGCGCGGATGCAGGGCGACAATATGCAGAAGGTGCTGAAGGCAGCGACCAGCGAGAGCTAGTCGTGGTCATTCCGGGGCGCGCGTCTTCGCGCGAACCCGGAATCCAGAGGTCGGAGCGTTTGGCTGGATTCCGGGTTCGCCCGCCGAGAGGCGAGCGCCCCGGAATGACGGTGGAGAGGGTTACGCGACAATGCCCATGGATCATCTCAACCCACCCACCGGCCTGATCGCGGACAATGTCGTCGGCTTTGCCCGCGCGCTGCGCGCGGCCGGCATTCCGGTCGGGCCGGGTGCGGTGATCGATGCGCTGAACGCGCTGCGCGTGATCGATATCGGCAACCGCGCCAACGTCTTCACCACGCTGGAATCGATCTTCGTCAAGCGCCACGAGCACGCGCTGATCTTCGCGCAGGCGTTCGACCTGTTCTTCCGGGTCGCGGACGACTGGAAGCACATGCTGGATTCGATCCCGCTGCCCGAGCACGCCAAGAAGAAGCCGCGGCCGGCCTCGCGCCGCGTCCAGGAAGCGATGTCGCAGCCGTCGATGACGGAGGTGCCGCAGGCCCAGGAGCAGGAACTGCGGTTGTCGGTGTCCGACAAGGAAGTGCTGCAGAAAAAAGATTTCGCGCAGATGAGCGCGGCCGAGATCGCGCAAGCGACCCGCGCCATCGCACAGATGAAATTGCCGCAGGCGGAATTGCGCACCCGGCGCACGCAGCCCGACCCGCACGGATTGCGGCTCGATCTGCGCCGCACGTTGCGGGGAAGCCTGCGCACCGGCGGCGACATCGTCGACATCCGCCGCCTCGGCCTGATCGACAAGCCGGCGCCGATCGTGGCGCTGCTCGATATCTCCGGCTCGATGAGCGAATATACCCGGCTGTTCCTGCATTTCCTCCACGCCATCACCGACGCGCGCAAGCGCGTCTCGGTGTTCCTGTTCGGCACAAGGCTCACCAACGTGACCCGGCAGTTACGGGCGCGAGATCCCGACGAGGCGCTGGCGAGTTGTTCGTCCTGCGTCGAGGACTGGGCCGGCGGCACCCGGATCGCCACCTCGCTGCACAGCTTCAACAAGCTGTGGGGCCGCCGCGTGCTCGGGCAGGGGGCCATCGTGCTCTTGATCTCCGACGGGCTGGAGCGCGAGGCCGATGCGCGGCTCGCGTTCGAGATGGACCGGCTACACCGCTCCTGCCGCCGCTTGATCTGGCTCAATCCGCTGCTGCGGTTCGGCGGCTTCGAAGCCAAGGCACAAGGCATCAAAATGATGCTGCCGCATGTTGACGAATTCCGCCCGGTGCATAATTTGAGTTCGATCGAGGGACTGGTCGCGGCGCTGTCGTCGGCATCCACGCTGCATCATCGCAGTTTGATCCGCCCCGCAGCTTGAAAAGAGGCTCCCATGCTCAATCGCGACGAAGACATTCTCAAAGCGGCTGAGGATTGGCAGAAGGCCGGTCACGGCGTGGCGCTGGCCACCGTGGTCGAGACCTGGGGCTCGGCGCCGCGGCCCGCGGGCTCCAGCCTCGTCATCAACGACGACGGCACGTTTCTGGGCTCGGTGTCCGGCGGCTGCGTCGAGGGCGCGGTGGTGACCGAAGCGCTCGACGTGATCGCCAGCGGCCAACCAAAAATGCTGGAATTCGGCGTCGCCGACGAGACCGCGTGGAATGTCGGTCTGTCCTGCGGCGGCACCATCCGGGTGTTTGTCGAGAAAGTCGGTCAGTCGTGAAGCTTGCGACGCTTTCCGAAGTCAACGCCGAGCGCGCCGCGCGGCGGCCAGTGATTGTGATCACCAACGTCGCCGATGGCGATCAGCGCGTCGTGAAGGCCAAGGATATTCCCGCCGACCCGATCAGCGCGGAGCTTTCAAAACAGTTGCGCATGGGCAAGAGCGGCATGATCGAGGCCGGCGGCAAAAAACTGTTTCTCAATGTCTACGCGCCGACCGCGCGGCTGGTGATTATCGGCGCGGTTCATATCAGCCAGGCGCTGGCGCCGCTGGCGCGCTCGCTGGACTACGATGTGTATGTGGTCGATCCGCGTACGGCATTTGCATCGCCGGAGCGTTTTCCGGATGTGCCGCTGTTCGCCGATTGGCCGGACGTGGCGCTGCCGCCGCTCAATGTCGATCGCTACACCGCCTTCGCAGCGCTGACGCACGATCCCAAGATCGACGATCCCGCCCTGCTGCACGCCTTCGAGCGCGACTGTTTCTATATCGGCGCGCTTGGCTCGCGAAAAACCCACGCCAAGCGCTCGGAACGACTGAAGGCGCAAGGTGCGACCGATGCCGACATTGCGAAAATTCATGCGCCGATTGGCCTTGCCATCGGCGCGGTGTCGCCGTCGGAGATCGCTGTGGCGATCATGGCCGAGATCACCGCGACGTTGCGGCTGCCCAAAGAGAATTTGAAAGAAAACGCAGCATGAAATTCGGCCCGGCAGCGCCAGCGGACGCCATCGGCGGCGTCACCGTCCACACCTTAAGGCAGGGATCGCTGGTGCTGAAGAAAGGCACCACGATCGGTCCCGCCGAGGTCGAAGCGCTGACCCGCGCCGGCGTCAAGGAAGTCGTCGTGGTCCGGCTCGAGGATGGCGACGTGTCGGAAGACGTCGCCGCGGCCAGCATCGCGCAGGCCGTGGCCGGCGAGGGCGTCAATGTCGAGCGCGCGTTCACCGGCCGCGCCAATCTGTTCGCGGCCAGGGCCGGCGTGCTGGTGGTGGACCGCGCCGCGGTCGACCGCATCAACGGCGTCGATGAAGCCATCACCTTCGCGACGCTGGCCGCGTTCAAGCCGGTGGTTGAAGGCGAGATGATCGCTACCGTGAAACTGATCCCGTTCGGCGTCGAAGCCAAATTGCGCGATGCCGCCGTGGCCGCAGTCGCCGGCGGCACGATGCGGATCGCTCCCTACATCATCAAGCGCGTCGGCATCGTCTCGACCTTGCTGCCGGGTCTCGCGCCCAAGGTGATCGAGAAAACCTTGCGGGTCACCGCGGAACGCCTCGCGCCTGCGGGCGCGGCCATCATCGCCGAGCGCCGGGTGCCGCATGACGAGGACGCATTGGCGGCAGCAATCAAGGAATTGCTCGGGCTCGGCGCCGAGCTGGTCATCGTGTTCGGCGCGTCCGCCATTGCCGACCGGCGCGACGTGATTCCGGCGGCGATCGAGCATGTCGGCGGCGCCATCGAGCATTTCGGCATGCCGGTCGATCCCGGCAATCTGTTGCTGATCGGCAATGCCGGCGGCGTGCCGGTGCTGGGCGCGCCGGGCTGCGCGCGTTCGCCGGTGGAAAACGGATTCGACTGGGTGCTGATGCGCCTGCTCGCCGGATTGAAAGTGACGCGCGCGGATCTCACCGGCATGGGCGTCGGCGGGTTGCTGATGGAAATCGTGACCCGGCCGCAGCCGCGCGTGCCGGAGCGCCCCGGCGAAGGCCGCAACGTCGCGGCGATGATCCTGGCCGCAGGGCGCTCGACCCGGATGGGCGGGCCGAACAAATTGCTGGCCGAAATTGGCGGCAAGGCATTGGTGCGGATCGTCGCCGAGCAGGTGCTGGCGTCCAAAGCGTCGCATGTGACGGTCGTGACCGGACACCAGGCGGGGGAGGTCGAAAAGGCGCTGCGCGGGCTCAAGGTCGACTTCGTTTACAATCCGGATTTTGTCGACGGGCTTGCCAGTTCGGTCAAGGCCGGCATCGCGGCGGCGCCGGCGAAGGCCGACGGCGCCATTGTCTGTCTCGGCGACATGCCGCTGATCGACACGCACTTGATCGATCGGCTGATCGACGCGTTTGCGCCCGATCGCGGCGGGCTGATCGCGGTGCCCGTCAGCGATGGCCGCCGCGGCAATCCGGTGCTGTGGTCGCGCCGGTTCTTCGGCGAGTTGATGACGCTCGACGGCGATATCGGCGCGCGGCACCTGATCGCCAAGCATGGCGAGGCGGTAACGGAGGTGCCGGTCGAGGGCCATGGCGCCTTCCTCGATATCGACACCCCGCAGGCGCTGGAGGCGGCGCGGCTGGCGCCGTCGTAAGCTCCTCGTGTCCCGGACGCGGTGCGGCATTCTTCATGCCGCTCCGCAGAGCGGGACCGTACCAACGCCGGAGTTCGCGACGGCCCCGGCTCTGCAGCGCACCACCATAGCCCGTCGAAGACGCGCGTGAACGCGCTTATGGTGAAGAACGGCGCGCTGCGCTGCGTCCGGGGGCACAGGTTATTCACCAGTTCGAAACGCCCCTGCGTTAGCGTGCTCTCCGCACGACCTCGGGGGAGGGGCTCTTGACGTTTTTGGTATTCGCGCGGCGCGCGGCCTTTGTTTTTGCATTGGTTTTCGTAGCGGCCAGCC
Source organism: uncultured Alphaproteobacteria bacterium (assembly GCA_963784755.1). GTDB lineage: Bacteria > Pseudomonadota > Alphaproteobacteria > Rhizobiales > Xanthobacteraceae > Bradyrhizobium. The sequence continues at coordinate 518,090 of CAWASS010000002.1, forward strand.
CGCAATTCGCCGGCCCCTCGCAGGCTGCCGGCGCCTTCGCGATCGGCAAATGCGGCGCCTACGGCCAGGCCTTCGACTATCCGGCAGAGGCCGGCGCGCTCGCCGCCGCGCGCAAGCAGTGCAAGGGCGATTGCACCACGGTGACCATGAAACGTGCCTGTGCGGCTTTTGCCGTGGATATGACCAACCCCTGCGGTGCCCATGGTTACGCGGTCAAGCCGCGGATTTCGAGTTCGCTCAACGCCGCCACCCGAAAATGCTACGAATTCGGCGGCAAGGAATGCGTGATCCGCGCCTGGGCCTGCGACGCCAAGGGCTGATCGCCCGGGGGCCGAGCCTTTCCGGAGTGCGCCGGTGAGTCCTATCAGGCACAGACCAGCTACGCTCGATGACGCGGAACGGCTATTCGAGGTGCGGCGGAAATCCATCGTCATCCTCGCGCCCAAGGCAATGCCGGTCGCGGACGCCCAGAGGTGGGCGGCCAACCTGACGGTCGCCGGAATGCAACGGAAGATTCTTGCGCTGGAGATATGGATTGCCGAACAGGACGGCGCGGCGTTGGGGTGGGGCGCAATCCGCGGCGACCGGCTGGAGGGATTGTATACCGAGCCGGAATTTGCCGGCGTGGGCATCGGCACGGCATTGCTTGGCTTGCTCGAAGGGCTGATACGCGCCCGGGGAATCCCGGCCGTGCATGCCGAAGCAAGCGTGAATGCCGAGGCATTCTACCTTCGCCGCGGCTATGAACCGAACGGCCTTCCGACGGCGGAAGGCGGACGGCCGATCGTGAAGCGGCTGGCGTCGTCGTAGGATGGGTTGAGCGCAGCGAAACCCATCGCAAAACGCCGCGATCGGCATGACGGGTATCGTGCGCTCGACCTGTTATCCTACGGCCTCAGCCGATCGCTTGGTTCACGAAAATGCGATCATCCGCCGCTGTTTCTGCCCTTGATTATGACTGACTGGTCAGTCATGCATTGGGCATGAAGAACGCGAAATCACGATTGTTGAAACGGAGGGGCATGGCCAAAGCGGGCGGGGCGGCCGCGCCGCCATCCCGGAAGACTGCCTCCCAATCGCCCTCGAACCGCGCCGCCCGTGCCGCGGAACGGCGCGAGGCGATTGTCGCGGCGGGGCTCGAGGAGTTCGCCGCGCGCGGGTTTGCCGCAACCCGGCTCGACAACGTCGCCAAACGCGCGGGCGTCGCCAAGGGCACGATCTACCTGCACTTCAAGGACAAGGAAGCGCTGTTTGAGGAATTGATCCGGACCGCCATCGTGCCGCTGGTCACCCGCCTCGGCGCGCCGCCGGCGGTGGGCGGATCGGTCCGCGACATGATCGAAAGTTTTGCCCGGGCCTTCATCCAGGAGGTGGCAACGACCAAACGCGGCGACATCGTGCGCCTGATCGTCGCCGAAGGCCCGCGATTTCCTGATGTCGCGGATTTCTACTACCGCGAAGTGGTGTCGCGCGGCCTTGCCGGCATGCGCGCTTTGATCGAGCTCGGGATCGCACGCGGCGAGATAAGCAATAAAAACCTGGCGCGCTTTCCGCAGATCCTGGTGGCGCCCGCCATCATCGCCGTGATCTGGCAGAGCCTGTTCAGCAGACACGCACCGCTGGATGCGAACGAGATGTTTCGTGTCCACCTCGACCTGATTTTCGGTGAACGGAGGACGGCATGACTTCTGTCGCAATTCACGGGAATGTTGGGTGCGCTAGCACTGGCCGCCGTGCTTGCCGGCTGCAACGAAACCAAAAATCCGGGCTATCAGGGCTGGGTTGAGGCCGACATGATTTTCGTCAGCCCCGACGAGCCCGGCCGGGTGATCAAGCTGAATGTCAGGGAGGGCGATCAGGTCGCCGCGGGCGCGCCGCTGTATTCGGTCGACGACGATCTGCAGAAGGCCGATCTCAACCAGAACAACGCCACGCTCGCCAACGCCCAGCAAACCTACGACCGTGCGTTTTCGCTGAGCAAGACCGGGTCGGGAACGCAGGCCAGTCTCAACTCCGCGGTGTCGGCATTGCGCGTCGCCGAGGCGCGGGTCAACACCTCGCAGACGCGGCTGACGCGCCGCAGCGCCTTTGCGCCGGTGTCGGGCAGCATTCAGCAGATCTATTTCCGCGAGGGCGAGATGGTGCCGGGGCAGCGGCCGGTGCTGTCGATCATGCCACCCGGCAACATGAAGGTGCGGTTCTTCGTGGGCGAGACCGACCTGCCGAAATTCGCTCTGGGCGATGACGTGCGCGTCACCTGCGACAACTGCGCTACCGATCTGACCGCAAAAATCTATTTCATCGCCACCATGGCCGAATACACCCCGCCGGTGATCTACAGCCTGGATGAGCGCAAGAAGCTGGTCTATCTGATCCAGGCGCGGCCCAACAAGCCGGACGCCTTGCGCGTCGGCCAGCCCGTCAGCGTCTTTCTCAACGCCAAGACGCCGTGAGCGCTGCCATGACCGAAGCAGCAACAGCGGCATCCGACATCGCCATCGACGTCCACGGCCTGTCGAAATCGTTCGGCGGCCGCGAGGTGGTGCATGACCTCTCCATGCAGGTGAAGCGCGGCACCATCTACGGCTTTCTCGGCCCCAACGGCTCCGGCAAGACCACGACCATCCGTATGCTCTGCGGATTGCTGACGCCGGACAGTGGCGAGGGCACCTGCCTCGGCTACGACATCCGCCGCGACGCCGACCGGATCAAGCGCCAGGTCGGCTACATGACCCAGCGTTTTAGTCTCTATCAGGATCTGTCGGTGCGCGAAAACCTGGAATTCGTCGCGCGTCTCTATGGCGTGCGCGATCCGCGAGGTGCTGCGCGCGACATGATCAGGCGGCTTGGCCTGTCTGGCCGCGAGGAACAGCTTGCCGGTGAACTCTCCGGCGGCTGGAAGCAGCGCCTCGCGCTCGGCGCCTGCACGCTGCCCAATCCGCAATTGCTGCTGCTGGACGAGCCGACCGCGGGCGTCGACCCAAAAGCGCGGCGCGAGTTCTGGAACGAGATTCATGCGCTCGCCGCGGAAGGGCTGACGGTGCTGGTTTCGACCCATTACATGGACGAGGCCGAGCGCTGCCACGAGGTCGCTTACATCGCCTACGGTCATCTCTTGGCGCACGGCACCGTCGACGACGTGATCGCGAAATCCGCGCTGACCACCTACACCGTGACCGGCGACGATCTCAATGCATTGTCCGGCGAACTCACGGGCAAGCCAGGTATCGACATGGTGGCGCCGTTCGGCACCAGCCTGCATGTCTCCGGCCGCGACAAGGCGGCGCTGGAGACGACCATCGCACCCTATCGCGACCGCAAGGGACTGCATTGGCAGCACAGCGAGCCGTCGCTGGAGGACGTGTTCATCGAGCTGATGAGCCGCTCCAAGGACAATTTCCAATGAGCCCCGTCATGACACCGGACGAGAGGCACAGCCACGCCGCCGCCGATACGGCGCTGGGCTTCTGGAAGCGGACCTATGCGATGCTGGTGAAGGAATTCATCCAGCTCCGGCGCGACCGCGTCTCCTTCGCAATGATCGTGATGATCCCGGTGATGCAACTGCTGTTGTTCGGCTACGCCATCAACACCAATCCGCGCAACCTGCCGACCGCGGTGCTGCTGCAGGAGGATACGGACCTCGGGCGCTCCGTGCTCAAGGCGCTGCAGAACTCCGCGTATTTCCGCTTCACCCAGGAAGTGCACGATGTCGACACCTTCGATAACCTGCTGAAATCCGGCAAAGTGCTGTTCGGCGTCGAGATCCCGCGCGGATTCGAGCGCGCGGTGCGGCGCGGCGATCATCCGGCGCTATTGGTCGCAGCCGACGCCACTGATCCGGTGGCGGCGGGCTCGGCGCTGTCGACGCTCGGCGTGCTGGTGCAGACCGCGCTCGCGCACGATCTGCAGGCCGGCGATCCGCCCTCGATGCCGTTCGAAATCCGGGCCCATGCCCGCTACAACCCGGCGGCCTCGTCGCGGCTCAACATCGTGCCCGGCCTGGTCGGCACCATCCTGACCATGACCATGCTGATCTTCACGGCATTGTCGGTGACGCGCGAGATCGAGCGCGGCACCATGGAAAGCCTGCTGTCGATGCCGATCAAGCCGGTCGAGATCATGTTCGGCAAGATCATCCCCTATGTGCTGGTCGGATTCATCCAGGCCTCGCTGATCATCGGCATCGGAGTCTTGCTGTTCGGCGTGCCGGTCCATGGCAGCCTGATGCTGCTGGCGCTGCTCTCGACGCTGTTCATCACCACCAACCTTGCCATCGGCTATACGTTTTCGACCATCGTGCAGAACCAGCTGCAGGCGATGCAGATGTCGATGATGTTCTTCCTGCCGAGCATTCTGTTGTCCGGCTTCATGTTTCCGTTCGCCGGCATGCCGGTATGGGCGCAATATCTCGGCGAAGGCCTGCCGCTCACGCATTACGTCCGGATCGTCCGCGCCATCATGCTGAAGGGGGCAACGCTTGCGAACGTGCAAACCGACGCCATCGCGCTGCTGGCATTGACCCTGGTCGCCATGACCATCGCGGTCACGCGCTTCCGCCGCACGCTGGATTAACCGCGCCGCGTGATGCTACGCTCGCGCCGGCTTTTTGGATTCGGAGCATGACGGCATTGACGGCAGAGGCGGAGCGCGAACGGCCGGCGATGTCCGGCTTCCACCGCGCCTTGACCCGCGAAATCCTGCTGACCGAACAGCTCCGCATCAAGGCGGTGCTGGCGACGATTTTGCTGCTCGGCGTCTCGCTGACGGTCATGCACCTGATCTTTCCAGACAGCATGGAGCGGATCTGGCGCGGCCAATTCCAACTCTGGAAGTTCTACGTCGTCGCCGTGCCGCTGGTCATCTTCGAAGTGACGGTGCTGTGGCTGCTGCAGCGGCGCATCGCGCTCAATCGCGACGTGCCGGTGGTGCGGCGTTACATAAGCGCGCTGATCGAGACCAGCCTGCCGACCATCGCTCTCGCAATCCAGATGAACGCGATGGGGCCGGAGCGGGCGCTCGGTTTTGCGGCGCCTTTGGCGTATTTCATGTTCATCATCCTGTCGACGCTGCGGCTGGATTTCTGGCTGTCGACCTTTACCGGCCTCGTCGCCGCGGTCGAGCTGTTCGCCATGGCGATGCTGTACCATCCGGCTGGATTTATCAGCGAGGCGGAGCAGGAGCCGGGCTACAATATCATCCGCAGCATCCTGCTTGTCGTCGGCGGCGTGCTGGCCGGCGCGGTCGGGGTGCAGCTGCGCCGCCAGTTCGAGGCCAGCATCGCCGCATCCACCGCGCGCGACCGCGTCACCAACCTGTTCGGGCAGCACGTCTCGCCCCAGGTGGTGGAGCGGCTGCTGGCGGCCGGGGCCGGCGGCGCCAGCGAGGTCCGCCATGTCGCCATCATGTTCGTCGATTTCCGCAATTTTACCGGCGCGGCGCGGGTGCGCACGCCGCAGCAGGTCGTCGACCGGCTCGACGGCGTGTTCGCGGTGCTGGTCGATATCCTGGACCGTCACCATGGCATCGTGAACAAGTTCCTCGGCGACGGGTTCCTGGCGCTGTTCGGCGCGCCGATCGACGATCCCGACGCGGCGCGCCGCGCGGTGGCCGCCGCGCGGGAAATGCTGGAGGCGATGGAGCGGAATAACGCCGGCAATGATTGGCAACTGCGGATCGGCATCGGCATTCACATGGGCAATGTCGTGGCCGGCAATGTCGGCTCGCCCCGGCGCAAGGAATATACCGTGATCGGCGACACCGTGAATTTCGCGGCGCGGCTCGAAACCCTGAACAAGGAGTTTGGTTCGCAACTGCTGATCTCCGCCGACGTGCGCGACGCGCTGGGCGAATACTGCAGCGACGCCGAGTCGCTGGGCGCGGTGCCGGTCAAGGGCTACGACCGGCCGCAGATGGTGTGGAAATTGGGGTGATCGTGCCGCGGACGCAGCGCCATAAGCGCGTTTACGCGCGTCTTCGACGCGCTATGGCGCCGCTCTTTGCGGCGCACCGCTGAAGAAGCGCGGCACCGCGTCCGGGACACGGTGACTTCACTGTCGCGTTAACACACCAATGCGTCCGTATACACCGCTGCGATGATAGCTATCGGTGACGTAGCCAACGGCGGCGGACCATTCAAGTGCATCAAACCGAACCCCAGTCAGATGCGCGCCGATGCGGTACTGCTGGCTGAAGGCATCCCCCGACGCGGAAATCTCTGGACCTGCCCAAAACCGCTCGAGCACACGTACGCCTGTGGCGGCGCGGGCGCTGTGGCTGGTGGCATTTGTGGATGCGGAGAATGCCGATGTCAGCATCAGCTCCGGCGTCGGCTCCCACCACAGTTCGGTAGCGAAGCGCGCGCCGATATGGGTGCCGCGATATGCCGCTGTGGGAATGTCCGGCGTCAGAACCCGGTTTTCCAGTTCGGGACCGGCGAAGACCTTGAACTCGAGCTTGTCCTGGCTGAACCGCCAGCCCGCCAGCGGAGCGGCGCGAATGATGTCCGTGTTGAACTGCCTTGATCCCGCGTCGTAGCGCTCGACACCGCCGGATACAAACAGCCGCGTCATGAAACCGTCATTGTTGAGGCCATCCGGAGCCCAATAGAAGCCGCCATAGCCGCTGCGGCCGGCGCGCCAGATATCGAAGCCGGCATAGAGCAGGACGCGCTCGGCTTTCGCTCCGCCGCTGAGGCCGTCGGGTTGCGGCGGTTCCGGATCGAGTTGCTGTGCGAGCGCGCGGTCTATACCGCAGAACGCCACTGCGGCCACGCAACACGCGCGCAACGCACCACCCCGACACATGGGAGCCCCGACCCCAACGCCACAACGCAACCAAAGATGAAATTAAATCCGTGGCGTTCTGGATCGTCTAGCGACGGATCGGAGAGTGATCGCGTAGCGCAAACTCAGAGTTGCGGCGGCAGCAGGTTTTCGATCCTGACGCCGTCGCGGTCTTCGATGATCTCCGCGACCCATCTGCGGTGACAGTTCCGGTGGTCGCGCTCGTAGCAGAGCAGGCAGACCGGTCCCGCCTTCATCACCAGCGAAGCAAGCTCGTCGAGTTCTTCTTTTGCCTGCGGCGTTTTCAGGTGCTTTGCGTAGATGCGCTCCAGCGTCTTGATATCGCCGCTGCGCGCGGCGAGGCGGCCTTCCTTCGGCGTGCCCAGCCCCTTCATGTGAATGTAGGAAATACCGCGTTCGTCGAGGGCGGCGGCGAGCTGGTTCTTGGAAAATCCCGGGCGGCGGGACGAGACTACGGCGCGCACGTCCACCAGCAGTTTCACGCCGGCCTTTTGCAGTTCGTCGAGAACTGCCTTGGGCGGCGTCTGCTCGTAGCCGATGGTGAAGAGGCGGCTGGTTTTGCGTGCCATGTCGGTGTCCGGAGGCTGTTCGGTCGCGTTGCCGCTTGTCGCGGTATACCGCATAGTGAAGGCGCAAAAAAGCGCTGGTTGGGAGAATGCGATGGTTCGATTTTGTCCTGCGTCGATGCGAATCGCCGCCGCCTCTGCGTTCTTCGCTTTTGGCATTGCAGCAGCGCAGGCGCAGACCGCCTATCCCAATCGCCCGGTAAAAATCATCGTCCCGATCGGCCCCGGCGGCAGTTACGATCTGGTGGGACGGCTCGTCGCCGACGCGCTGTCGAAACGGATGGAGCAGGCGTTTGTAGTCGAGAACCGGCCCGGGGCCGGCACCGTGGTCGGCACCCAGGCCGCAGCGCAAAGCGAGGCGGACGGCTATACGCTCGTGGTCGGCGGGCTCTCCAACATGGCATTCAATTCGGCGCTCTATTCGAAGCTCGGTTACGATCCGCGCAAGGATTTTACCCCCGTCGCGCTGATCTACAAGTTCGGCTACGTCATGGTCGCCCGCAAGGACATGCCGCAGGCGACGCTGCAGGACATCGTCGCGGCGGCAAAAGCGGCTCCGGGCTCGATCACGGTTGCAACCGCAGGCGTCGGCACCGGCCAGCAACTGGTCGCCGCCGCCTTCATGAAGGCCGCGGGCGTGAAGTTTCTGGAAGTGCCGTACAAGGGCTCGCCGCCGGCGTTCACCGATCTGCTTGCGGGCCGCGTCGATCTGTTCTTCGACTCGATCGCCGCCGGCCTTCCCTATGTGCAGTCAGGGCAGGCGAGGGGCATCGCGGTGCTGTCGTCGAAGCGCAGCCCGCTGGCGCCTGACGTGCCGACGCTATCGGAGGCCGGCGTGCCCGGCCTCGATGTCGATTCCTGGCTCGGCATCTTTGCGCCGGCAAAAACCCCGCCGGAGGCGATCGCAAGATTGCGCCGGGACATCCGCGCCGCGTTGCCGGACCTCAGGGAGCGCTTCGAGAAGAGCGGCGGCGAGGCGTGGGATCTGCCGGACGACAAGCTCGATGGTTTTGTCGCGTCGGAATACGAGAGCTGGACAAGGTTGATCCGCGAGACCGGCATCAAGCTGGATTGAGGGGTCCACGTGCCCCGGGCGCAGGGCAGCGCGTAGCACTTGCGAAGCGGTGCGCTGCAGAGCCGGGGCCGTAACGAACGCCGGCGTGTGGTGCGGTCCCGGTTCTGCGAAGCAGCGTGAAGAACGCTGCATCGCGCCCGGGACACGGGCATTATTTCACCCGCGCGATTAGCTCCATCGCGCCGGCAGGCGCACGCACCTTGCCCTCGTGGATGACATAGGCGAACACGTCGCGCGGCATTTTCGTCGGCTTTGTCTTGTCGACGCGCGGCAGATCGTCCGGCTCGCCGCCCTCGGCCCAAGCCTGCAACCGTTTTGCCCAGGCATCCAGCGCCTTCGGCGGATAGCAGGTCTTCAGAGTGTCATCGCCCTTCTGTAGCCGCGCATAGACGAAATCGCTGACCACGTCGGCAATGGCGGGATATTTTCCATGCTCGGCGAACACCACCGGCGTTTCGAATTTGCGCAGCAGCGCGATGAAATCGGGGTTGCAAAAACTGTCATTGCGCACCTCGACCACATGGCGCAGCGCGCGCCCCTCCAGCTTGCGCGGCAGCAGTTCCAAAAATTTGCCGAAATCGGCCTCGTCAAATTTCTTGGTCGGCGCGAACTGCCACAACACCGGCCCGAGCCGGTCCTTGAGCTCCAGCACGCCGGAGTCGTAGAAGCGCTTTATCGAATCACCGGCTTCCGCCAGCACCCGCCGGTTGGTGGCAAAGCGCGGCCCTTTCAGCGAAAACACAAACCCGTCCGGCACCTCGCCCGCCCATTTCCGAAAACTCTCCGGCTTCTGCGAGCCGTAATAGGTGCCATTGATCTCGATCGAGGTCAGCTTTGACGCGGCATAGCTGAGCTCCTTCGCCTGCACGAGCTTCTCGGGATAGAACACGCCGCGCCACGGCTCGAACGTCCAGCCGCCGATGCCGATATAGATGGAGCCGGACTTGGCCGCCATTTGGATACCCCTTGCCAAACGTCTTGATCGTTCCTATCTAGCTTACAACGGCGCCGTCGATGCTTCATAGCTCCGGCGCTGGGACGACCACGGAATGATAAGGCTGCGCCGGATGTACGCGCGCCTGTTGTTCGTGGTCGTTGGCATTTTTAGGGCACTTTTGGCCCGTTTTACCCCTCGCGAGCCGGTTTTTTGGCCACTGTGCCTTGGCATTAACAGGTGCCGGCGATATACGCTGGCGCATGAATGAAGCCATCAGACCGGGGCAGGGGACCGCGGTCGCAACGCCCGAATTGTCGGTCGTCGTCCCCACCTTCAACGAGCGCGACAACGTCACAGCCCTGTTCCACAAGCTGGAAACGGCGCTGGCCGGCCGCGCCTGGGAGGTCATCTATGTCGATGACAATTCCCCTGACGGTACCTGGGACGTGGTGCGGACGCTGGCGCGGGAGGATTTGCGGGTCCGCTGCATCAGGCGAATTGGGCGGCGCGGGCTGTCCGGCGCCTGCATCGAGGGCATCCTGGCCTCGAGCGCGCCTTGTGCGGCGGTGATCGACGCCGACCTGCAGCACGACGAGACCCAGCTGCCGAAAATGCTGGCGCTGCTGCAGGGCGGCGAGGCCGATCTCGTGGTCGGCAGCCGCTATGTCGAAGGCGGCAGCGCCGACAGTTTTGACAAGCAGCGCGCCGGCTTCAGCCTACTGGCGACATCGGTTGCGAAGAAGTTGCTGCGGGTCGAGATCGCCGACCCGATGAGCGGCTTCTTCATGATCCGCCGCGACCGTTTCGAGCAGTTGGCGCCGCAGCTCTCGACCCACGGCTTCAAGATCCTGCTCGATATCGTCGCCACCGCGCGCGGCTCCTTACGCATCAAGGAAATTCCCTACGCCTTCGGCTCACGCTTGCATGGCGAGAGCAAGCTCGATTCCATGGTGGCGCTGGATTTCCTAGGGCTGGTGCTGGCAAAACTGACCGGCGACGTGATCTCGCTGCGCTTCCTCTTGTTCGCCATGGTCGGCTCGCTCGGCCTGTTGGTGCATCTGGTGGCGTTGTTCATTGCGCTCGAGGTATTCAACGTGCCGTTTCCGGAGGCGCAGGCCTGTGGCGCGATTCTAGCCATGACCAGCAATTTCCTGCTCAACAACTTTTTGACATACCGCGACCAGCGGCTGAAGGGGTTTGGCATTCTGCGCGGGCTGCTGCTGTTTTACCTCGTGTGCAGCGTCGGTCTCCTCGCCAATGTCGGCGTGGCGTTCTCGGTCTACGACCAGGAACCGATCTGGTGGCTGGCGGGCGCGGCCGGCGCGCTGATGGGCGTGGTGTGGAATTACGCCATGTCCGGCCTGTTCGTCTGGCGCAAGCGATGATTGCACCATGAGCGCCAGCGAGGTGGTCCGCAAAACGGCTCTCACCATTCTGGCATTGATCGTGTTGCGGCTGGTCTCCGCCGCGTACACGCCGCTGACCTTCGACGAAGCCTATTACTGGACCTGGTCGAAACATCTCGCGGGCGGCTATTACGATCATCCGCCCGGTGTCGCGGTCCTGATCCGGCTCGGCACGCTGATCGCGGGAGATACCGAACTCGGCGTGCGGCTGGTGTCGATCCTGCTGGCGCTGCCGATGAGTTTTGCGGTGTATCGCAGCGCCGAGATGCTGTTCGGCGGCCTTCGCGTGGCTGCGACCGCGACCATCCTGCTCAATGTCACGCTGATGGCGGCGGTCGGCACCATGATCGTCACCCCGGATGCGCCGCTCTTGGTGGCTTCCAGTTTCGTGCTGTTTTGTCTGGCAAAGGTTCTGGCGACCGGGCGCGGCGGGTGGTGGCTCGCGGTCGGCGTCGCGGTTGGCGCCGCGCTGTTGTCGAAATACACCGCGCTGTTCTTCGGGCCCGCGATCCTGATCTGGCTGATCGCGGTGCCAAAGCTGCGGCGCTGGCTGCTCTCGCCATGGCCCTATCTCGGCGGCGTCGTTGCGTTTGCGATCTTCTCGCCGGTGATCCTGTGGAATGCCGATCACCAATGGATCTCCTTCATCAAGCAGCTCGGCCGCGCTAGAATCCAGGATTTCACGCTGCGCTATATCGGCGAGCTGATCCCGACCCAGATCGCGTTCGCAACGCCGCTGGTGTTTATCCTCGGCGCGATGGGGTTGTACGCGCTGTGGAAGCGCAGCGCCGGCGCGTCCGCGGCGCGGGTGCTGATTATCTCGATGTTCTGGACCATCACGCTGTATTTCGTCTGGCATTCGCTGCACGGCCGGGTCGAGGCCAACTGGTTCGGTCCGGTCTATCCGGCGTTCGCGATCGCCGCGGCCGTCGCCGGCAATCTCACGCGATGGGGCAACCGCGCGCAGCGCGCGATCGATTTCTGCCTGCGCTGGGCCGCTCCGACCGGTATCGTGATATTTGCGCTGCTGATCGTGCAGGCCAATACCGGCGTGCTGTCAGGCTATCGCCGCGACGCCACGGTGCGCAGCGTCGGCGTCGGCTGGCGTGAACTGGCAGGGGAGATCGAAGCCGTCCGCGCGCGCGTTGGCGCAACTTGCGTGCTGGCGCTGGACTACGGCACCACCAGCTGGCTCGCGTTCTATTTGCCGAAGGGAACCTGCGTTGCGCAGCGCGGCCAGCGTTTTCGATGGGTCGATAGGCCCGAGCCCGATCCGGCGCTGCTCGGGGGCAAGCTGCTCTATGTCGATGAGGCGCGGGAAGACCAGCCGCTGCTCAAGAAGGATTTTGCGCGGGTCGAGAAGGTCGCGGAACTGAAGCGCATGCGTGGGCCGCTGCTGATCGAAACCATCGAACTCGACGTGCTCGAAGGCCCCAAGGGCGATGTATTCGATCGCGCCCCGTCGCCGGAACTGGGGAAGTAGTGGTGCGTGCCCGGCTCTGCGGAGCGGCATGAAGGATGCCGCACCGCGTCCGGGACACGGTCTCGTCTACTGAAGTTGACCATTGAAATGCTAAATTAAGCATATCGAACAAGGCTGTCCCGGACATTGGTTTCGCGCTCGTTTCACGCGCCTTACATCCGCCCGCACTTAATCCGCATTTAACTAAAAGTCGCCTTAATGACGCTCCGCGCCTCTGCGAGATGCTCCGCCGGGAACTTTTTTCCAGGGTTCATCGAATGCAGGCCGGGTTCGAATTTGCGGTTGACGCATCGAACGCGGCCAAGAGGAAAAAAGTGGAACTGTTCTGGATGCGGGGCGAATGAGTACCAGTACGAGTGCGTGTTACGGTTTCGCGGCCTGCAACCCCAGACATTCATCCCGGAAAGCCACTCCCTATAGCGTTGTCGGCCGCGCGGCGGTCGCGGCTGTCGTGCTCGGTTGCGTCTGGACGGTGTATGCCAATGTGCTTGGCGCGAGTATCTATCCGACCCTGGGTAGCGCCGATCTCGATTCACCGGTGGTGAAACGTCCGCCGGTATTCGCAAATTCGCGTCCGGTCGCCAAAAATGTCATCGCCGCGCTGCCGCAGCCGGCGGTTTCCTCGTTTGCAACAGCTTTGGCGGTCACGCCGCTGCTGTTCAACGACCGGTTCGCCGCATCGGCGCCGCAGAGCGAAGCTCCGAAATCAGCCGCCACGCCGCAGCCAGCCGAAGCGCCGGCGCCGCAGCAGGTTTCGCAGGCGCCGCCCGCGGTGCAGATTGTGGAAAGCGTGCCGCTGCCGGCGCCGCGGCCTTCCGCGCTTCGTATGCTGGCAAGCCGCGAGATCGCAAAGGCCAAGGCGGCGATCCTGTCGGTCACGGCAAGCGAGAAGCCCACCATCTTCGAGAAGCTGTACGGCAAGACGCCATCGAAGGGGCCGATGCTGGCCTATGCGTCCGCCGATTTTTCCGACGTGAGCATTCCCGGCCCTGGCAAGGCCAGTGCGATGGGCGCTGCCGCGCCCTACGACCGCTCCACCGCCGTCTATGACATCTCGGCGCGCACGGTTTACCTGCCCGACGGCACTAAACTGGAAGCGCATTCGGGTCTCGGCTCGAGACTCGACGATCCCCGCTACGTCCATGTCAGGATGGCCGGCGCCACGCCGCCGCATGTCTATGATCTCGAGCCGCGCGAGGCGCTGTTTCACGGCGTGCCGGCACTGCGCTTAAAACCGGTCGGCGGCGAGGACGCGATCTTCGGGCGCACCGGCCTTTTGGCGCATACCTACATGCTCGGCCCCAACGGCGATTCCAACGGCTGCGTGTCGTTCAAGGACTACTATGCGTTCCTGAATGCCTACAGGAACGGCGGAATCAAGCGGCTGGCGGTGGTGGCGCGCGTGGAGTGAGCGGCAAGCCGGAGCGTCAGCGAAAATCGATGCTGCGGAGGATTATCCCGCGCGGGGTTCCCTCGAGCTCGCGGTCCTGAAATTTCCGGGCGGCACGTTCCTCGATCCGGTCGCGCAACCTCAGAAATTGTTCCTCGCGCTGGCCCGGAGCCGTGCGGGTCGATTTTTCAAGATCGTCCATCGCGGTGGTGCTGATCGCGCAGGACACCTCGGTCTGGTCGTCCATCATCGAGAAAAGCACGACCATCCGGTCGAACTCGTAGGTTCGGAATGCGCCTCGTGTCAGCGTCATCTGCTGCTCCTGCTGCCGGACCCCGGCGATTTCAGTACTTGCGTTTCGGAAGCACCGGATTGATCTCGGCGATTTTTCGCAAGCAATCGGCTTCGGATTCGTGCGGTCCCGAGACGAAGGTTCCGCTCACCTTGGTGCTGTACCAGCCGGATTCGACACCGAGACGAAGCGACTTATCGGTTTTGACATGGCGCGGCGACAGATTTTGCATGGGATACTTTCAGTGTGAGCGCTCGATCCTGCATCGAACTGGGGTTTTAAGGTTTTCGGCAAAACGATTTCGTTCAGTTCTCACCGGAGAGCCGGGTAAAGTCCGCCAGCACGGCGGCGACGAGATCACGATGGTGGCTGTCCGACGGCCCGAGGCCGGCGGCATACAGATTCAAGACGTAGCGCGCCTTCGCGGCCGCTTCCGGCCACGACGCCGCCGCGGTGGAAAGCAGCTGGCTTTCAAGGATGCCCTGCCGGTCGCGTTGTATTTTGGCGTTGGCCTCGACGTTCCGCCAGCACGCGCCTGATGTCGGTGGCCTTTTGCGAGGCCATGCCGCGATGCTTGTCGAGATCGACCGGGGTGTCGCTCACGAAGGTGTTCCCGCGTCGATGCGCTGTGCGTCGCCAAGATCGGTCGAATTGATGGAAATCATTTCCATCGATGCGGCGTGCGCCGCGGCCGGCACCATGATCATGGTGGCGACGCGGCGGAACGACGCGAACGACAATCCCTCGATCATCTCTTCGTCGGTGACGACCTCGTAAGCGCCGGCTTGAAGCAGGCGGTCGATGCCCTTGATCCGGAACGGATGCTTGAAGGTGATGGTTTCGCGTCGCGAGCGCAGGGTCATGATCGGCCGCCTGCGTCGATCGGCAGCAGCTGGACTCGTACGGTTTCGGACATTCGTAGACCGTGCGCTCTTTTCCCCCGATTAGCTATTGCTTTCTCGGGAATTGGCGCGATCAGGCCGAATAAGGCAGCCGTTGCCTTGTTTCGCTGGGCTTCGTAGCCATCTGAAGAGAACGCTTCCAACTATTGAACAGACGCAAGGCCTGCCCAGGCCGCTTGGGCCGGCATGCGCGTTGTCATTCACCCCGATCGGGAATTGCCGCATGAAGATTCGTGTCGGGTTCGAGATGATTTACGACTTTCCGCAGCCGACGCCTGTCATCATGGTGCTGGGCACGCATTTCACTCGCGCCTCCGACGTCATCGTGCCCGACTATCTGACCACCAGTCCGTCGGTGCCGATCACGCCCTATCGCGACGGTTTTGGCAACTGGTGCAGCCGCATTGTCGCGCCCGCCGGCCGCCTGCGCCTCGCCGCCGACGGGATGGTGCGCGACAGCGGTCTGCCGGATGTGATCGTGCCGTCGGCAATCCAGCATGCGGTGGAGGATCTGCCGGCGGATACCCTGGTCTATCTGCTTGGCAGCCGCTATTGCGAGACCGATCGGTTGTCCGATGTCGCGTGGAAGCTGTTCGAGAACACGAAGCCTGGATGGGCGCGGGTGCAGGCGATCTGCGATTTCGTGCATAACCACATCAAATTCGGTTACGAGCACGCCCGCGCAACCATGACGGCGTGGGAGGTGTTCAACGAAGGCAAGGGCGTATGCCGCGACTACGCCCACCTCGCCATCGCCTTCTGCCGCTGCATGAACATCCCGGCGCGCTACTGCACCGGCTATCTCGGCGACATCGGCATGCCCAAGCCCTGGGCCGCCGGCGATTTCGCCGGCTGGTTCGAGGCCTATATCGGCGGCCGCTGGTACACCTTCGACGCCCGCAACAACATCCCGCGCATCGGCCGCGTGCTGATCGCGCAAGGCCGCGATGCCGCCGACGTGCCGATCACGCAGACCTTCGGGCCGAACACGCTGGTGAGTTTTACGGTGTGGACGGATGAGGTGACGGAAGCGGACGCGGACCGCCAAGCCGCCGGCAGAATTTGAGCAACGGCCGCTCCACAAGGATGTTGAGAGCGAGGCCGAGCGCCACCACGATGGCGCTTGTGACAACGAGCAGCAGCAGCGGCGGAATGGCTGGAATCAAGCCTGCGACAGAGACGCTTGCCAGCGATACCGTCTCCACCTGCGCGAGATAGATCGAATAGGACGCATCCCCCAATCGCGCCAGCGCACGCTCCGGCCACGGCGGATCGATGCGCCTGCGGCTCGCCCAAGCCGCCGCCGCGACCAGGCAGGCCGCAGGGACGCCGGACACGATGACGCGGCTCGCGGGATCCGTCACCAGCACCGCCGCGACCGCACAGGCTGCGGCAACGGGCATCGGCCAGCCGATGCGCCCATTGACGAATACATATCCGACGATGACCCCGAGCACGAATTCGAGGATCATCGGATCGGCGAAGAACGCGTAATTTCCGAGCGCTGAGTTGACGCCCGGGATTTGCCCGACGATCGCGAATGCGGAAAACATCACCACGATGTTGCGCCAGACGTTGCGCGTCAGCGCCATCAGCAGTGCCGTGGCCAGATAAAAATACATCTCGTATTCGAGCGACCAGCCGACATAGACCACCGGCATGTCGCCGTCGGTGAAGGCGATGAAGGCCAGCGATTTGACGATATGGCGCGGCGTGTACCAGTCCGGCGTGCCGAAAGTGGCGGGCAGCGCGACGGCGAGCATCGTCACGGTGAAGATCACGACAAAATACAGCGGCACGATACGCTCGACGCGGCGCCGCAGGAATTCCGCCGGCGTCAATTTCGCGGGCTTTAATTTTGAAGGTTGGGTCGCATAGAAAATGACAAAACCCGAAATGACGAAAAACAGATCGACGCCGCGGCCGCCGTAGGACAGCGCGAAGGAGAGGGCGCTTTCGGGCACCTCAAAACCCTTCGGCGGGGCGCCCAGCGCATGAAAGGCGATCACCGCGAGTGCCGCGAGAAAGCGCAGGATCTGGATATAGACGAGCATACAGGTGTCCTTGGCGTACGGCGGCTCAGAACAAGTTTGTGCGGATGCGGCAGTTCCCTTTTTTTGCCCATGCGTCATCGCCGCCCGCAAATGCCTTCGCGTGAGTTGGGGTTTCGAGAACCTCCCTCGAAGAGAAAAGAGGGAGGCGGAACGCCGAAAGGCGCACCTTGGTAGCAGAGCCGCAGCTTGATTCCCGGATCGCCGAGAATCAGAGGCCACGGAAACGCCTTCCGACGTTCCACCGCGGCGATCTTTTAGCCTCGGTCCGCGCTTCCGGGGACTTGGCGGCCGAAGCCTGAGCACGGCGATTTCGCGCCGCTCGCCTGTCCCCGTCCAGCCAACTTCAGTGGCGGGCCCTTGCGGGCCGGACGGAAACCCAAGGCCTCCCGTGTGCGCGGAGCTACGTTCGCTCCTGCCCGCGGGCGCCGCTCCCACCCCCACGTTGCAAAGCGTCCTTAAGTAACGCTCCCTCAGCTTGGGATGAGATGCCTAGGTTTATAAGCCAATGAAGGAATGCTGTCAAGCGGGCAAACATTAAATTTTTGTCCGCGTCGTCATCGTGCCCCGGGCGCGGTGCGGCATTCTTCATGCCGCTCCGCAGAACCGGGACCGTACCAAGCACCGGAGCTCGTTACGGCCCGGATCAGCAGCGCACCGCTTCGCAAGAGCTACGCGCTGCGCAGCATCCGGGGAACGCCCGCGATGATGCAGTCACGCCGCCGTGCGCGGCACGATCTTCTTGTAGCTGTGCAGCTTCTCCGCCTTGGACAGATCGTGCGCGGCCTGCAGGTTCAGCCAGAACCGCGGATCGGTGTCGAAATAGCGCCCCAACCGGATCGCGGTATCCGCCGAAACATCGCGCGTGCCGCGCATGATCTCGGTCAGGCGATTGGCCGGAACGCCGAGCACCTTCGCCAGGGCGCGCGCCGACAGGCCGAGCGGCACGAGGTATTCCTCGCGTAAGACTTCGCCGGGATGGGTTTGCAGCCGTGGCATCGATGTCTCCTCAGATGGCGGTTGAGAACGCAACAGGCCTCGCGGTTTACGCGCTTGATCGTGCGAGCACCGCAAATTATCGTTCGTCATTCCGGGGCGCGCCTCTTGGCGCGAGCCCGGAATCCATAAACTCCAATGCCCGCGATGGCCTACTACGTCTACCTCCTCGCCAGCAAGAAACACGGCACGCTGTATCTCGGCGTGACCAGACACCTCGTGCGGCGTGTCTACGAGCACCGAACCAAAGCCGTCGAAAGTTTTAGTCGCGGTACGGCGTCGACAAGCTGGTCTGGTTCGAAATCTACGATGACGCCGCCACCGCCATTGCCCGCGAAAAAGAACTCAAGAAATGGCGGCGCGATTGGAAGATTCGGTTGATCGAAGAGGAAAACCCGGGGTGGGTCGACCTCTATCCCGGTGTTTCAACTTAGGTTCGAAGCAACACCGTCATTCCGGGGCGACGCGTAGCGGCGAGCCCGGAATCCATAACCGCCATCGTGAGTATGGATTCCGGGCCCGCGCCAAGCGGCGCGTCCCGGAATGACGGGGTGGCATCGTTGTCGCTTCGCGTTGTTCAAATTTGAACCCGCTATTGCTTCACGGGATACATCGTATCTACAACACAATCTGTCCAACTCTTTGCTTTTTCCGCGCCGTATGCACGAGCAACATCTAAGCCATTCTTAACGGTCATTGTTATTCCATATTTTGCGTTGCAGGCAGATATGGCCTTCTGCCCTTTTTCTCCCTTTGTATCGGTTTCAACCTCTCGCTGGATTTTATCCATGTCGGGGGGCAGACCGGACGTAGGCGGAGCTTGTCGCTTCATAAGCTCGGAGCGTTGTTGAAGGAAGCCATCACGAGTTCTTCCGACTTCGTCACTTTCTTTTTTAGCTAAAGCAATAGCGGCCGACCAATCATCAGAATCCTTGCCAAAACACCCCTCAGCATAAGCTGTCCGCATGACGTTAATCGTAGCGTCCATCGCGCGTTTTATTTTTTCGCTCGAATTTATTGCTTCAGTTAGAGAGGTAATTGTATCCGGTAAGCTCTTCGGAGGGTTTTTAGCCGATCGAAAAAACTCCTCCTTGTATAATTCTTTGGCCAACCTCAAAGACGCATAACTTTCTTTAACTCTTTGCCCAGTGTCGGCGCAAACGCCATTCCTTGCTGAGCGCATATTGTAATTGCACACGTCCATGCCAGAAGGTTCTTCATAATTAGAGCCATATTGCGCTGACTAATTGGAAGTTTAGTGTAACAAGAGGTGCAAAGCTACCAAACAAAAACCGCGGCATTTCTGCCGGGGATTTGCATTTCTCGTCTGTGGCGGTCCCGGCTCTGCGGTGCAGCGCGAAGCGCTGCACCGCGTCCGGGACAAGCGCCCCAAACAAAAAGGCCCGGGATTGCTCCCGGGCCTTCTTGTTTCGCGTTCTTCGTCGGATCAGAAATCCATCCCGCCCATGCCGCCGCCGCCCGGGGGCATGCCGCCGCCGCCGGTGTTTTTCTTTGGCAGTTCGGCGATCATGGCTTCGGTGGTGATCAGGAGAGCCGCGACCGAGGCCGCGTTCTGGATCGCCGCACGAACCACCTTGGTCGGATCGATGATGCCCTTCTTGACGAGGTCGCCGTAGGTCCCGTTCTGCGAGTCGAAACCGAAGTTGTACGAGTCGTTTTCCAGGATCTTGCCGACGATGACCGAGCCGTCTTCGCCCGCGTTGATCGCGATCTGGCGGGCCGGGAACGACAGCGCCTTGCGCACGATCTCGACGCCGGTCTTCTGGTCGTCGTTCGCGGTCTTGACGCGCTTCAGCTGCTCGGAGGCGCGCAGCAAGGCGACGCCGCCGCCGGGCACGATGCCTTCTTCAACCGCCGCACGGGTCGCATGCATCGCGTCGTCGACGCGGTCCTTGCGCTCCTTGACCTCGACCTCGGTCGCACCGCCGACGCGGATCACCGCGACGCCGCCCGCGAGCTTGGCCAGCCGCTCCTGCAGCTTCTCGCGGTCGTAGTCCGAGGTGGTTTCCTCGATCTGCGCCTTGATCTGGTTGACACGCGCCTCGATGTCGGCCTTCTTGCCGGCGCCGTTGACGATGGTGGTGTTCTCCTTGTCGATCATCACCTTCTTGGCGCGGCCGAGCATGGCGAGCGTCACGTTCTCCATCTTGATGCCGAGATCTTCCGAGATCGCCTGGCCGCCGGTCAGCACCGCGATGTCCTGCAGCATGGCCTTGCGGCGATCGCCGAAGCCCGGCGCCTTGACGGCGGCGACCTTGAGGCCGCCACGCAGCCGGTTGACGACCAGCGTGGCCAGAGCCTCGCCTTCGACGTCTTCGGCGACGATGACCAGCGGCTTGCCGGTCTGCACCACGGCTTCCAGCAGCGGAAGCAGTTCGTTCAGGTTGGAGAGCTTCTTCTCGTTGATCAGGATGTAGGCATCGTCGAACTCGACGCGCATCTTGTCGGCGTTGGTGACGAAGTAGGGCGAGATGTAGCCGCGGTCGAACTGCATGCCTTCGACGACGTTGAGTTCGGTCTCAAGCGACTTCGCCTCTTCAACCGTGATCACGCCCTCGTTGCCGACCTTCTTCATGGCGTCGGCGAGGAACTTGCCGATCTCGGCGTCGCCATTGGCGGAGATCGTGCCGACCTGGGCGATCTCGTCGTTGGAGGTGACCTTCTTGGAGTTCTTGACGAGGTCGGCGACCACGGCGTCCACCGCAAGGTCGATACCGCGCTTCAGATCCATCGGGTTCATGCCGGCGGCAACCGACTTGGCGCCTTCGCGGACGATGGCCGCGGCCAATACGGTCGCGGTGGTGGTGCCGTCGCCGGCCGCATCGGCCGACTTCGAGGCCACTTCGCGCACCATCTGGGCGCCCATGTTCTCGAACTTGTCGTCAAGCTCGATTTCCTTGGCGACGGTGACGCCGTCCTTGGTGATGCGGGGCGCGCCGAACGACTTGTCGAGCACGACGTTGCGGCCCTTGGGGCCGAGCGTGACCTTCACCGCGTTGTTGAGAATGTCGACGCCGCGCAGCATCCTGTCGCGGGCATCGACGCCGAATTTGACTTCCTTGGCTGACATATTTTGCTTCCTTGAAATGGTTTACGGGAGAGGGGCGCTTAAGCGGCCTTCTTCTTGGCGGCGGGCAGGTCGGTGAGGACGCCCATGATGTCGCTTTCCTTCATGATCAGCAGTTCCTGACCATCGAGCTTGACCTCGGTGCCCGACCATTTGCCGAACAGCACGCGGTCGCCGACCTTGAGGTCGATCGGAATGAGCTTGCCGGCTTCGTCGCGGCCGCCCGGGCCCACCGCGGTGATTTCGCCCTGCGAGGGCTTTTCCTTGGCGCTGTCGGGAATGATGATGCCGCCAGCGGTCTTCTCTTCGGCGTCGATACGCTTGACCACGACGCGGTCGTGAAGCGGACGGAATTTCATGCAGTCCTCCTAAGTTTCTGAAGATGTTTGCGGTTTCTGAAATTTTGGCAGTCGTCACCAGCGAGTGCCAGCGCAACCCGACTGGACATAAGCCAGACTTGTCGGGGGGACAAGCCCCCGTAGCAGAAAAATTGGCACTCGAATATGACGGCTGCCAATTTTGTTAAGTATGATTAATCGGGCCCGGACGCCCTGTTAGCACCTGCGGTAAGTCGCTGCTAACGCACGAAATATCAACACATTATTAAACTTTTAGGCTTGTGATGGGTTGGTATCGTGCGTCACATTTGTTTCATGTGAGCGCATTTTCCACCGAGTGGCTCTCGGTCGGGCCACTGTCGCGGATGCGCTCCAGCAATGGAGGTTGGCATGGTCTCGCGGGTTGGGGTTTCCGACGATTTCCGGAAACAAGTGCTGGGTTATGGGCTGACGACGGCGCAGATTCTGTATCGCATGCCGGATCATCCCTCGCTGCTGCAAACCTACGTCTGGCAGAATTACGATCTGTTTCCCAAATTCCCGGCGCTGAAGGATTTTCTCGCCTTTTGGGAAAGGTCGCTGGACGGTCCGTTGTTCTCCGTCACCGTCGCGCATTCCAAGCTGATCAAACCGGCCGAACTGCGCACCATCGACGGCGTGTTCCGGCTGCACTGAGAACTGTGCTAACCTTTCCGCGCAAAACGGAAAGGGAGGCACAAAATGGCCAAGCAGAAGCCGGCACCGAGGGCCGCGGCGCGCACTACCGTGCAGAAAAAATCGCCCGCGCGCAAACCGATCAAGTCGAAGGTGCGCGCCTTGCCGGTGGCAAAACCGCGGCGGCCGAAGCAGCGCGTCGCCATCAGCCATTATCGCGACCAGGATTTTGCGCCCAACGGGCTACGCGCTTACGCGCATTATCGCGATCTCGGCATATCAGGCGCCACCCATGGTCTCGCGCAGGCGCATGTGATCCGGCTGATCGGGCCGTGCAACCCAAAGGAAGTCTCAAAGCTGCATTTTCACGACGTCGAATTCCAGATGGTCTATGTCCTGAAGGGCTGGGTCAAAACATACATCGAAGGGCAGGGCGAGACGTTGATGAAAGAGGGAAGCTGCTGGACTCAACCGCCGCGCATAAAACACCTCATTCTCGACTACGCCGACAATTGCGAACTCTTGGAAGTGATCCTGCCGGCGGAGTTCAAGACGGTCGAACTCGCTTCATGATGCACGCGCGTCCTGTTGTAGAGGCGGTGCAGCGACAGTGACGCGCGCTTACCGCGAGGACATCGACTGGCTGCGCGCCATCGCCGTGCTTGCGGTGGTGGCGTTTCATTTCGAGGCGCCGGCGGTTTTCGGCGGCTTTGTCGGCGTCGATATCTTCTTCGTCATCTCCGGATACCTGATCACCGGGATCATCCAGTCTGAACTGCGGAGCGGCACGTTTTCCTTTGCGCGGTTTTACGAGCGGCGGGTGCGCCGGCTGCTGCCGGCGCTGTACGCGATGGTGGCGCTGACGGCGATCCCGTCATTTTACTATTTGCTCACATCCGAGCGGCTGGAGTTTTTCCGCTCGGTGGCGGCGGTCGCCACCTTCACTTCCAATTTCTTCTTCTGGTTCCAGACCGGCTATTTCGATCACGCCGCGGTGGAGAAGCCGCTGCTGCACACCTGGTCGCTCGCGGTCGAGGAGCAGTTTTACTTGGGCTTGCCGCTATTGCTGTGGGCGCTACTGCGCCACGGGCGGGGCGGGCGGCTGCTCTTACCCGTTGCGCTGATCGCAATCAGCGTTGCTTCCCTTGTACTTTGCGTCTGGCTGATGAACACGGATCGTTCCGCCAACGCCTTCTTCATGAGTCCGCCGCGGGCGTGGGAATTTCTGATCGGCGGCATCGTCGCGGTCGACGGCTTTCCGGCGCTGCGCAACGTCCGCC
Source organism: uncultured Alphaproteobacteria bacterium (assembly GCA_963784755.1). Taxonomy (GTDB): domain Bacteria; phylum Pseudomonadota; class Alphaproteobacteria; order Rhizobiales; family Xanthobacteraceae; genus Bradyrhizobium. The sequence continues at coordinate 541,354 of CAWASS010000002.1, forward strand.
TGCGGCAGATCGCGCGCGGGGTTGCGCTGGTGCTGCTGGCGATTCCGATCTTTTCGCTGCGCCAGGGGCCCGGCTTTCCCGGCGTCAACGCGCTATTGCCATGCATTGGCGCCGCGCTATTCATCTGGAGCGGCGTCGGCGTGCCGACGCAGCCGCGAGGCCGATTTTCATTTTTCAACGTGACAAAATTCTTCGGCCAGATCTCCTATTCGCTGTATCTCTGGCACTGGCCGCTGTTCGCCTTCGCGCGGTTTTCCAAGAGCAGCCTGGTGCTCGATACCTTCGACAAGGTGGCGCTGTTCGCAGCGACGGTTGCGATCTCTTATCTGTCGTGGCGGTTTGTCGAACAGCCGTTTCGCCGCGGCTCGCTGGCGCCGACGCGCAGCGCCGCATTCCGCGTCGCTGGAATCAGCACGGCGGTGCTTTTGGTGGCGAGCATCGCCGGGATCGTCGCGAGTCAAAATCCATCCGAGGCCGACCGCGGCGCGTCGCAGCTTGAATCCTATAACAGCTACGCCTATCAGCCGCTGTTCCGGTCCGGCAGTTGCTTCACCCAGAGCTGGAGCACGTTCGACGAAAAATGCCTCGCGCTCGCGCCTGGCAAGACCAACGTGCTGCTGTGGGGCGACAGCTATGCCGCGCAATATTTTCATGGTCTCGGCAAGGTCGCCGATCCGCAAACCGTAAATATCCTGCAGGCGACGCAGGCCGCCTGCATGCCGACTCTGGCCGCGGCGTCGCAGGGCGTTGCGTCGTGCAAAGATTTTGCGGCGCGGATGGAAGCGTTTTTCAGCGATAGCAAGCCCGATCGGGTCATCCTGTCGGCGGACTGGCTGGAATATGCGCGTGGCCCGCGTTTCGACGGCATGATCGCCGATCTCAGGCAGACCATTGCGCGACTCAATGCGTCAGGCATTGCCGTGGTATTGCTCGGTCCCCCGGTGCAGTTTCGGAGCCGGTTGCCATCGATGCTGATGCGCGCGCAGCTCCGGCACGCCGACCTGCGCGCCGACGATTTTGTGCTGCCGGACATATTCGCGCTGGACGCGCGGATGCGGGCGGCGCTGCCGCCGCGCGACAAATTCTCCTACGTCTCGGTCGTCAACGCGATCTGCCCGGCGCGGCAATGCCCGCTGACGATCGACGACGACATTCCGCTGGCATGGGACCACGCGCATCTGACCGCGGAAGGATCGGAGTACGTGGTGAACCGGATCGCGGCGATGCTGGGGTTGACGAAGTAGCTACAGCCGCCCCGTGTCCCGGGCGCGATGCAGCACGCCGCTCTTCGCGGCGCACCGCTCCGCAAGAGCTACGCGCTGCTCCGCGTCCGGGACACGGCTAGGTCAGCACCCCCACAATCGCGCCCATCAGACACGTCACCAGCGTGCCGGAGACGATCGACTTCAGCCCGAGCGAGGCGATCTCGCCGCGCCGCTCCGGCGCCATGGTGCCGAGGCCGCCGATCATGATGCCGAGGCTGCCGAAATTGGCGAAGCCGCACATCGCATACAGCATGATCAGGCGCGAGCGCGGATCGAGCGCGTCCGCGCCGAGCTTCGACAGTTCCACATAGGCGATCAGTTCGTTCAGCACGGTCTTGATGCCCATCAGGCTGCCCGCGGTGATGGCTTGCGGCCACGGCACGCCCATCAGCCAGCACACCGGCGCCATCGCGTAGCCCAGCATGCGCTGCAGCGAGATCGCGGCGCCGCCGGCATTCGGCAACAGGCCGAGGATGGCGTTGGCAAGATATACCAGCGCCACCAGCACGATCAGCATCGCGATGATGTTGAGCAGCAATTCGAGGCCGGCCGTGGTGCCCTTGACAATGGCGTCCATGGTGCTGGACGCCTGCATGTCGGGATCGTCGAGCCTGCCGCCGGTGCGCATAGCCGATGTTTCCGGCACCATGATCAGGCTGATCAGGATTGCCGCCGGCGCGCCCAGTACCGAGGCGATCACGAAATGCGCGGCGGCATCGGGGATCAGCGGCGCCAGCAGCGTGGCATAGAGCACCAGCACGGTGCCGGCGATCCCCGCCATGCCGCCGGTCATGACCAGGAACAACTCGCTGCGGGTGAGCTGCGCGAGATAGGGGCGGATGAACAGCGGCGCCTCTACCATGCCGAGAAAAATATTGGCGGCGGTGGAAAGTCCGACCGCGCCGCCGACGCCGAGCGTGCGTTCCAGCAGCCAGGCCATGCCGCGCACCACAGGCGGCAGGATGCGCCAGTAGAACAGCAGCGTGGTGAGCACGCTCATCACCAGCACCACGGGCAGCGCCTGAAACGCCAGGATGAAATCGGCGCCGGGTGCTTTGAGGTCGAACGGCAGCGCGCCGCCGCCGAGATAACCGAACACGAAGGAGGTGCCGGCGCGCGAGGCCGACGAAATCGCCCCGACGGCGTCGTTGATGACGGAAAAGGCGTGGGCGACGAAGGGCAGCTTTATCAGCGCCAGCGCGGTGATGAGGGTGACGGCGAGGCCCATGGCGGCCTGCCGCAGCGACACCGCGCGGCGGTTCTCACTGATCGCCCATGCGATGCCCAGCAGCGCACATACGCCGAATGCGGATTGCAGTTGCAGCATCCTACCCCCCGTGCTCGATACGTGTCCCGGACGCGGTGCAGCGCTTCTTCAGCGGTGCACCGCAGAGCCGGGACCGTACCGAACACCGGCGCTTGGTACGGCCCCGGCTCTGCAGCGCACCACGCCGCGAGGCGGCGGCGCGCTGCGCTGCGTCCGGGGGACGGACTACCCCCGCCCGACGAACGGCATCTTGCTGGCCATCACCGTCATGAACAGCACATTGGCGTCGAGCGGCAGGCTCGCCATGTAGGCGACGGCGTCGCCGACCGCTTTGGCGTCCATGCGCGGCTCCTGTTTCATGCTGCCGTCCGGCTGCATCACCCCCGGGCCGTTCACCATGCGGTCGGTCATCGGGGTCGCGGCATTGCCGATGTCGATCTGGCCGACCGCGATGTCATAGGCGCGGCCGTCGAGATTGCTGGCACGGGTAAGTCCCGTGATGCCGTGCTTGGTGGATGTATAGGGCGAGGAGAACGGCCGCGGCGCATGCGCCGAGATCGAGCCGTTGTTGATGATGCGGCCGCCGCGCGGGGTCTGGTCCTTCATAATGCGGAAGGCATGCTGGGTGCACAAAAACGGCGCGGTCAAATTGGTGTTCACCACCGCCTGCCACTGCGCGAGACTTAAGTCTTCGAACGGCAGCGGCGGCGCGCCCATGCCGGCATTGTTGAAGAGCACGTCGAGCCGGCCGTAGGTCTCCATGACCTTGGCGAACAACGCTGCGATCGACGCCGGGTCGGTCATGTCGGCGGTGACGGGCAGGCTCTTGCCGACATTGTCGCCGAGCTTCTTGGTTTCCTCGAGCATTTCAAGGCGCCGCCCGGCGAGCACGACGGTAAAGCCGGCCTTCATCAGCGCCAGCGATGCGGCGCGGCCCACGCCGGTACCGGCGCCGGTGACGATTGCGATTTTTTCTGCGGCGTCTGCCATTTTGTTTCTCTCCTGATTGTTCTTTGATTGTAAAAACTAGACGCCGTCATTCCGGGATGCGCCTCTTGGGGCGCAGGCCCGGAATCCATAACCCCCGATCGTGGTTATGGATTCCGGGCTCGCGCTTCGCGCGCCCCGGAATGACGGGTTATCATCAAGCTTCCTTCTTGTACGGCGGGCGCGGGATGTTCTGGTGCGCCGCGCGCAGCGCCGCCGACCAGCGCGACCTGAGATCGTGGAAGTAGGGCTCGCCGGCCTCGATGCGGTGATTGAGGTCGGCGTCGCAAACCTCGGAGCGCACCACCAGTACGTCGATCGGCAGGCCGACGCCGAGATTGGAGCGCATCGTCGAGTCCATCGAGATCAGGCCCGATTTGAGCGCTTCATACAGGTCGACGTCGTAATGCATGGCGCGGTCGAGCACCGGCTTGCCGTATTTGTGTTCGCCGATCTGCAGATACGGCGTGTCGGTGGTGCATTCGATGAAATTGCCGGCGGGATACACCATGAACAGCCGCATCCGCGACCCCTTGATCTGGCCGCCGAACAGGAACGAAACGTCGAAATTGACGTCCTCGGACTTGAGGGCCTCGCCCTCGGTGGCGTGGACGTTGCGGATGGCGCGGCCGATGCGCTGCGCCGCCTGAAACATCGTCGGCGCGTTCATCAGCGTCTCGATATCGCCGGTGTCGGGATCCTCGAGACCTTCGGTCAGGGTCGACAGCACCGACTGGCTGATCGACAGGTTGCCGGCGGTGGCGATCGCCATGATGCGCTCGCCGGGCTTGTTGAAGACGTGAAGCTTGCGGAAGGTCGAGATGTTATCGAGCCCGGCATTGGTGCGGGTGTCGGCGATCATCACCAGACCCTCCTTCACCAGAATTCCGCAGCAATAGGTCATTCCCGGTCCCTGACGTCAGATGGAAGACGGTCGGCGTCAAACGTGTAGCCAATTTTGGACGGGCGTCCAACCCCGTTTGGACGTTCCGTTGGGCGAACCCTGTGATTCCCGGTGGCGCTGAAATTGCCCAGCGGGTAAACAGCGATCCGTCGAATTTTCCAGCGGGGCGGTGCATGCGGAAACGAATGATCGTGGTCGGCGTGGTGGCGGCCGCGCCGTTTATGGGCGTCTTCACGGCCGCAGCCGGCCCCTGGGAAGACGGCATGGCCGCCTATAACCGGGGCGATTACATGCCGGCGATCCGGCTGTTTCGCCCCCTTGCCGAACGGGGCAACGTCAGGGCGCAGGACCGGCTCGGCGTCATGTTCCGCAAGGGGGAGGGTGTTTCGAAAAATCCGGCGCGCGCGCATATGTGGTTCAGCTTTGCCGCCGCCCGTGGCGACGCCAGGGCCAAAGCCGAGCTGCGCGAGGTGTCGCGGACCATGACGCGCGAACAAATCTCGCAGGCGGAAGCAATGGCGCGGACCTGCAAGGCTTCGAATTACCGGGAGTGCGAGTATTGAGACTCTTCGCCGTTGCGAGCGCAGCGAAGCAATCCATAGCCACAGGAATAGGCTGGATTGCTTCGTCGCTACGCTCCGCGCAATGACGGAGAAACGTTGCGCTCCACCGGCGGCAGTTCTATAAAAATAAAAACCTTCCGGGAGGGCTGAATTGCGCGCCATTGCACTGCTGGGCATCGCGTTGCTGGCCGCAACACCCGCCGCCGCGCAGAAAAGCGGCGGCATCCTTCGGCTGTATCACAACGACAATCCGCCCAGCACCTCGTTGCTCGAGGAATCCACGATCGCGTCGGTGACGCCGTTTGCGGCCATCTTCAACAACCTCGTGGTTTTCGATCCCGCCAAAATTCACGAGAGCATCGAGACCGTGATTCCGGATCTGGCCGAAAGCTGGTCCTGGGACGCCAGCAATACCAGACTGACCTTCAAGCTGCGGCAGGGCGTGACGTGGCATGACGGCAAGCCGTTCACGGCAAAAGACGTGCAATGCACCTGGCGGATGCTGATCGGCAAGAGCGACGTTCAGGACTTTCACAGAAACCCGCGCCGGGTCTGGTACAGCAAACTGCAAGACGTCACGGTCAACGGCGATTACGAGGCCACGTTCGAACTGAGCGCGCCGCAGCCCAGCCTGCCGGTGCTGCTCGCGAGCGCTTTCTCGCCCATTTATCCCTGCCACGTTCCGCAACAGGTGATGCGCACCAGGCCGATCGGCACCGGGCCGTTCAAATTCGTCGAATTCAAACGCGGCGACTCGATCCGTCTGGTGCGCAACCCCGATTACTGGAAAAAGGGCCGGCCCTATCTCGACGAGATCACGTTCCGGATGATCGACAACCGCGCGACGCGAATGCTCGCTTTCGCGACCGGCGAATTCGATATCACCTTTCCGTCCGACGTTAGCGTTCCCCTGATCAGGGATATGAAGGCGCGGGCGCCGAACGCGATCTGCGAGATGGTGCCGACGGGAACGCAGGTCAATTTGATGGTCAACCGCGTCAACCCGCCGTTCGACAACCCCGACATCCGCAAGGCGATGTCGCTTGCCATCGACCGCAAGGCGTTCAATACGATTCTGATGGAAGGATTGGCGCTGATGGGCGGGGCGATGCTGCCGCAGCCGGTGGGCGAATGGGGCATGCCGGCGGAAATGGTGACGTTGCTGAGGGGATATGGCGCCGACACCGGCAACAACATCGCGCAAGCCCAGGCGATCATGCAGGGGCTTGGTTACAGCGACGCAAAACCGCTGCAGATCAAGATTTCAAACCCGAAATCTTCCGACCTATCGCGACCCCGCGGTGATTCTGGCCGATCAGCTCAAGAAGATCTATATCGTCGGCGAGCTGGACATTCTGGATACGCCGCGATGGTACGCCAGGCTGGCGAAGAAGGACTACACCATCGGACTGAACGTGACCGGCATCAGCGTCGACGATCCCGACGGCAACATCGTCGAGAACTATTCGTGCAAATCGGAGCGCAACTACACGCAATACTGCAATCCCGACGTCGACAGGCTGCTGGCCGCGCAATCGAGCGAACTGGACAAGGAGAAACGCAGGAAGATCGTCTGGGATATCGAGCGTCTTCTGGTCGACGACGCGGCGCGCCCCATTGTGATGTTCGGCACCGCCGGCAATTGCTGGCAGCCCTATGTCCGGAATTTCACGCCCCACAACAACAGCCAGTACAACAATCTGCGGTTCGAGGACGTTCTGGCTGGACAGGTAGGCGGCTAGGCGTTCCCCGGACGCAGCGCAGCGCCATAAGCGCGTTTACGCGCGTCTTCGACGCGCTATGGCCCTTGCGAAGCGGCGCGCTGCAGAGCCGGGGTCGCACAAAGTGCGGTGTTTGGTACGGTCCCGATTCTGCGAAGCAGCGCTTCGCAAGGCTACGCGCTGCATCGCGCCCGGGACACAGAACTCAAGGCGCGTCCTTCTTCGGCATGAGCGGCGGCGGCAATGGTGCAAAGCTGATGCTTTGATTTTCGCCGTGCCTGAACGCGGGATCCAGCGGGCTCCCGGTCGAGGGATCGCCGCCGCCCGTGGTGGTAATCGTGGACGGAGTTACCAGTTGAACTGCTTCTTCCGCGATTCCACCTTCGCCGGTGCCGTAATCGGCAGTGCGGCCGCCTTGCGGCTTGCCCTCGGCGCTTGCAGCGATCGCCTTTTCGGTCTTTTCCGCGAGCTTGGCGTCATAGGGCAGCCGGTAGGCGCGCGGGACGCCGCTCGGCCGATTATCGTCGCCCAGCGCCTCTACCCAGAGATGGATGGCGCCGGGTTCGCCTTCGAGCGAATGAGGCTCGACGATGCGGGCCTGCAGCAATTTGAAGCGGGGCGGCAGCGGCTCACGCGAGGACCAGCCAAGCAGTCCGCGTGTGCCGGCAAAACTGACCAGATAGAAGCAACTGGTCACCACGATCGCAGCCGCCTTGGCGGGCCACGGCAGGCGCGCATAAACCAGCAGCAGCAGCAGCAGCGCGCCGATCACCGCATAGGCGATCGCCAGAGCGAGAACGATGGTGTCGAAATCTGTCACAGCTTCTTCACGTAGCCGGTTTTCGGATCGATGTCCGCGCCGTTCCTGTTTACGTTGCGAAACGTTTCCATCAGCGACTTCTGACGGCTGTTGACGTTGATCACCTTGCCTGCCGTGTCGAGCGTAAAACGCACCGCGGTTTTCTCATCGCCGGTATGATCGACTGTAATGATATTGTCGTAGATCACCTGCGCGGCCGGATTCAGTTTCTGCACCTTGACCTTTGCGATGACGGGCGTGTTCGTCAGCGCCTGAAAATGGCTGACGTTGATGGTGTATTCTCCCGGGACGATGCCGCGTACGGTGACGATTTCCTCGCGAATCGGCGAGGGGATTTTCTTGCCGTTGACGACGATGAAATCGTTGGCGCCGCCGCGATCGTCGCGGTCGAGCACGAGGAAACCGGCCTCGCGCCGGCGATACCAGGCGATATTGCCGATGGGATCCTGCACGAACATGTCGAGATCGTCGGGATGATTGTCAGGCCAATCCATGGTGATGATGAACTCGGCCTTGGAGTCGATCTTGCCATCGGTCGCTTCGGGTCTGATCGCGAGCAGTGCAATGAAAAACAGGAAGGCGATCACCTGCAGCGCCTTGAACAGCATCACGCTGAAAGGGTCGAACGGTTCCTCGCGGGGATACAGGCCGAAGTCATCGTTCATGAATGCGTTCCAGCGCTGGAACGACGCGGGTTTCGGTCAATGTGACGGCCTGCGAAAACACCCGCGCCGTCGCCGCGTCGAGCATGTAGTACTGGATCTTCAGCAGGATCGAGCCGACCAGGCCGGCAAGCGTCGTATACATCGCGATCGCCATGCCGTCGCTCATCAGGCCCATCGAGGATTTCATCATGGCGCGGTCCGTCGCATCGAGACCGGCGATCGGTGCGAGCATGACGATAAAACCGATAATGGTGCCGAGCAGGCCGAGCTTCATCAACGTGTCGCTCGCGAATGCGCCGAGGCCATTTGAGCCGCGCAGCCGGTCGGCGAGCGACCGCAGCAGCAGTGTTTGATCGACGCGCCCGGACGCTTGCGTTTCGGCTTTTACGACGAGATTGCGGATATGATCGGCCACGAGGCCAGTCGGCAGGGCGTCTCGCCAGGACAACGTCGCCGCATCGGTCGCGGCTGCGAGAGCCGTATTTTTGGCCAACATCAGGGCAGCGCCACGGCTCGCATCTGCTTCCCGGGCGATCGCAAGCGTTCGCCATAGGCAATGCAGCGAACCCGCGAGATAAAGCACGCAGATGATCGAAGAAATATAGGTGCGGTCGGACGCGACCATGAGGCGGAGTAGCCCGTACTGCCAGAGTAAGACGCCGGCGAACGCGCAAAGCCCGGTGAAGATCATCCAGTAGAGCAGGGGAGCACGATCGGGGACGCCAGAGGTATCAAGGTCCGACGACATGGTCGTCACGCTCATGTTTCGTCCTCCCAGATGCGGAAACGACGACGCAGCGTTCGTCCATCTTCTTGTACCGCCGTTCCGAACTTCATGCGAGCCAAAACCGACCGCAGCCCACGGACCAGCCCGCTCATGGAACTCACGTTCTCCGTCATTCGGGCCTGCGCCAAGGCGCATCCCGGAATGACGGCTACGACTGCGATTGCGACTGACCCTGCCGCCCCGCCTGGTCGACCTTGACCGCTACCGTCAGCGTTTCCTTGCCGCCGCCATAACGGGTGCCGCGCACCGGCGCGGCGCCGAGATAATCCAGACCGATGGCGACGCGGGCATGCGCGTCGGTGGTGCAGATACCGTTGGCGGGATCGAACCCGACCCAGCCGAGATCGGGCACGAAGGCTTCCGCCCAGGCGTGGCCGGCCTGCTGGTTGACCATGCCGTCGGAGCGCAAGAAGTGCCCGGCGACGAAGCGCGCGGGCACGCCGCCGCTTCGCGCGCAGGCGATGAAGATATGCGCATAGTCCTGGCAGACCCCGCGCTTTCCCGCAAAAGCCTCCACCGCCGAGGTGCCGGAGTTGGTCGGGTCCTCGTCGAAGGTCATGTGCTCGTTGATCTGCATCATCAGCGCATGCAGGAATCCCAGCACGTCGTTTTCTGATTCCGACCGCAGCTCGCGGGCGAACGTCGCCATCGCCGGATTGACTTCGGTCAGCGATGTCGAGCGCAGGAACAGGCTCGGCGGAAACCGTTCGTCGGTGCCGCGGAGCACGCCGCCGGTGTCGTGGGTTTCGATCAGGCCTTCGACGTTGATGGTGAGATCGGCGATCGGCCCATAGGTCAGCACATGCGTGACATTGCCGAACGCGTCCTGATGCACGTCGAGACGCGAATCGGTCGACACGTCGATCTGCCAGTCGGCGACGTATTGGCCGTCGTGGCTGCCCGGCGTCATCCTCAGGATCTGGATCACGCCGGAGGCCGGCGGCTCGTAGCGATAGGTAGTGGTGTGGGCAATTCGCAGGCGCATGGCTTACCTATCGGCTCCCGTTTTCGTCATTCCGGGATGCGCCTCTTGGCGCAGGCCCGGAATCCATACTCGCGATGGTGGTTATGGATTCCGGGCTCGCGACTTCGTCGCGCCCCGGAATGACGACGGTGGCTGTTTTTGTCGCCGCCATCAAATCAAATACTGTTTGGCGATGATTTCGCCGAGCCTGCCATTATCGGCGATGAACTCCTGGATGAATTCATGCACGCCGTGCTGGAAGATGTCGTTCATATTACTGTGCTCAAGACGGTTGCGGACGCCGCGTGCGTGGCGCTGCGAGGCGCCCTGGCGGCCATAGGCGACGCCGATCTGATCGAGGTTGCGCACCAGATTGCTGTAGCAGCTCGCCAATGAGCGCGGCAGCGATTCGTTGAGAATCAGGAGATCGGCGATCAGCCAGGGTTTCAGCGTTTCGCGATAGACCCAGTGATACGCCGTCAGCGCCGAGACCGAGCGCAGGATCGAGGTCCACTGGTAATAGTCCAGCGGACCGCCGACGTGTTCCTCCTCGGGCAGCAGCACGTGATACTTCACGTCGAGAATGCGCGCGGTATTGTCGGCGCGTTCCAGATGCAGCCCTAACCGCGAGAACCAGTAGGCGTCGTTGCGCAGCATGGTTCGATAGGCCGAGCCGTCGAAGCGCAGCGAGATTTCCTGCACGAAGCGCAGGAACTTGTTGAGCTCTTCGCGGGTGGTGGTGCCCTTGCCCCAGACCTCCTGCAGTTCGATCCAGGCTGAGTTGATGGTGTCCCACATCTCGCTGGTCAGCGCGGTGCGGACCGAGCGCGAATTCAGCCGCGCGTTTTCGATGCAGTTGCGGATCGAGGACGGGTTGGCTGGCGAAAACGACAGGTATTCGACCACGTTGTGCTCGTTGGCTTCATCGTAGATGCCGTAAAAGCTGGCGCTGACGCCGGCGGTCAGCAGCGCCGAATCCCATTCATTGGTCTTGCCGATATAGGTGTTCGGCAGTGCGGTGACGCGCAAGGTCGCTTCCATCGTGCGCGCGAGATATTCCGCGCGCTCGACATAGCGGGCCAGCCAATACAGGTTTTCAGCGGTGCGCGAGAGCATGCGGTGTTACCTGATCATAACAATCGTGCCCCGGGCGCGCTGCGGCATACTTCATGCCGCTGCGCAGAACCGGGACCGCCCGAGACACCGCCCTTGGGACGGTCCCGGTTCTGCAACGCATCGCTGCGCTTCGCTTGCGCTGCATTGCGCCCGGGACACGAGATCGTTGGCCAGGTACTCATAGCTCGTCCAGAATCCAGGTGTCCTTGGTGCCGCCGCCCTGGCTCGAATTGACCACCAGCGAGCCTTCCTTCAGCGCCACCCGGGTCAGCCCGCCCGGGATGATGTTGACGCGGTCGCGCCCGGTCAGCACGAACGGCCTGAGATCGACGTGGCGCGGTGCGAGGCCCTTTTCGGTGCAGGTCGGGCAGGTCGACAGCGCCAGCGTCGGCTGTGCGATAAAACCTTCCGGCTCGCGTTTCAGCTTGTCGCGAAACGCTTCGATGGTGGCCTTGGTCGCGGCCGGGCCGATCAGCATGCCGTAGCCGCCGGAGCCATGCACTTCCTTCACTACGAGCTCGGCGAGATTGTCGAGCACGTAAGCGAGATCCTTGGGCTCGCGGCAGCGCCAGGTCGGCACGTTTTTCAGGATCGGCTCCTCGCCGAGATAGAATTTCACCACTTCCGGCATGTAGCTGTAGACCGCCTTGTCGTCGGCGATGCCGGTGCCGACCGCATTGGCCAGCGTGATGTTGCCGGCGGCGTAGGCCGACATCAGGCCGGGGACGCCGAGCACCGAATCGGGCCGGAACGACAGCGGGTCGAGAAAATCGTCGTCGAGCCGGCGGTAGATGACATCGACGCGCTTCAGCCCCTCGGTGGTGCGCATGAACACCTCATCGTTCTTGACGATGAGGTCGCGGCCCTCGACCAGTTCGACGCCAAGCTTGTCAGCCAGGAACGAGTGTTCGTAGTAGGCGGAGTTGTAGACCCCGGGAGTGAGCAGCGCCACGACCGGCTCGGCCGACGCGCTGACCGGCGCCACCGAGCGCAGCGCGGACAAGAGTTCGTCCGGATATTTTTCCACAGGAGCGACGCGGTGCCGGGCAAACAGGTCCGGAAACAGCCGCATCATGATTTCGCGGTTTTCCAGCATGTAGGACACCCCGGAGGGCGTGCGCGCATTGTCCTCCAGCACGAAGAAATTTTCGGGCTCGGTGCGGATGATGTCGATGCCGGCGATGTGGACATAAACGTCGTGCGGCACGTCCTGGCCGTTCATCTCCGGCCGGAACACCGGGTTCTGGAAGATCAGATCGTCGGGGATGATGTTGGCGCGCAGGATATCGCGGCCGTGATAGACGTCGCGCAGGAACATATTGAGCGCGCGCACCCGCTGCTTCAGGCCCTTTTCCAGCAGCGTCCATTCCTTGCCCGAAAAAATCCGCGGGATCACGTCGAAGGGGATCAGCCGTTCCTGGGCTTCGGCGTCGCCATAGACCGCAAAGGTAATGCCGATACGGCGAAACAGCAGCTCGGCTTCCTGGCGGCGATATTCCAGCGCGTCGGGCGGCGTCTCCTTGAGCCAGCGGGAGAGCTCGTGATAGGCCGGGCGGAGGTCGCCGCCGGGGCCGTTCATTTCGTCGAACGCAACTGCCATATAACCAGACTGTTTTTCGGAGCCACACGACACAGTGCATGACTGAAAGGGGTGGTAGCAAGGCCCGGGCCAGCGCGATATGCATGGGGCCGGACGGCATTTGGAACAGGCGAGCCCGGCTTTGCCCGAAAAAACAGCTAGAACCTGCCCATTTCGACGGCAAAATAGCGCGGGTCCCGTGGGTGGCGAGGAGTGGTCATGAGCGATATCGTCACTGCGGGAATCCTGGTGATCGGCGACGAGATCCTGTCGGGCCGCACCAAGGACAAGAACATCGGCTTTATCGCCGAGTACCTCACCAATCTCGGCATCGACCTCAAGGAAGTCCGCGTCGTCGCCGACGAGGAGGCCGAGATCATCGCGGCGCTCGACGCGTTGCGCCACCGCTACGATTACGTCTTCACCACCGGCGGCATCGGGCCGACCCATGACGACATCACCGCCGACAGCGTCGCCAAGGCGTTCGGGGTCGGCATCGATCACCACCCCGAAGTGGTGGCGCGGTTTCGCGAACGCTTCCAGGGCGCCGGAGAGTTGAACGAGGCGCGGTTGCGGATGGCGCGGATACCCGACGGCGCCGAACTGATCCAGAGCGCGACTATTCTGGCGCCCGGCTTCAAGATCGGCAACGTCATCGTGATGGCCGGCGTGCCCTCGATCATGCAGGCGATGATGGACATCATCACGCCGAAACTGAAATCCGGCGTGCGCATGCTGTCGGACTCGGTTCGCGCCAATGCCCGCGAAGGCGACATCGGCGGTCCGTTGCGGAAAATCGCCTTGGCCCATCCCGACACGATCATCGGCAGCTACCCGTTTCAGGACGAGGACAAGAAGCCGAACACCAATCTCGTGGTCCGCTCGCGCGATCCGGAAAAGCTGAATGCGGCGATGAGCGCGGTGAAAGAGATGCTGTCCGGACTGAATGTCGTGCGGTAAGGACACCGTCATTGCGAGCCAACGGGTCCGGCTTCCGTCATTGCCGGGCTCGACCCGGCAATCCATCTTCTTCGAAAGATTCTTCCGAAGTATGATAGATGCGCGGGTCAAGCCCGCGCATGACGACCGGCGGATTGTTTCGCCGCTTCGTTTCGCTCGCAATGACGGAATTGATCAGGAGCAGGCTTTGGACAAGAACTCGTTCTTCTGGAAAATAGTCGACGGCCGGCTGCCGCCGCCGCCCTGCGCGGTGACCCTGGGCATCCAATTCGCAGCGATCGATGGCGAGCGCGGCACGGTCGAAGTAAAATTCGAGGCGAAGCCGGAGTTTCTCAATCCGGCCGGCAATGTGCAGGGCGGATTTCTCGCCGCCATGCTCGACGACACCATGGGACCGGCGCTGACCGCGACACTGGATGCCGGCGAATTCGCGCCGACGGTCAATCTCAATGTGCAGTTTCACCGGCCGGCGAAGGCCGGACCGCTGAAAGGCCTCGGCCGTGTGGTGCTGCGCGGCAAGGAAATCTGCCAGTTGAGCAGCGAATTGTTCCAGAACGACAAGATCGTCGCGACCGCGACGGCCACGGCGATCATTCGAAAAATGTAAGGAGCGGGTTATGGCTGCGGAAGTTCCGGAACTGAGTGCGCAGGAGCGGGCCGGCAAGGCCTTTCCGGTGTCGTGGGACCAATTTCACCGCGATTGCCGCGCGCTGACCTGGCGGCTCAACGAGGTCGGGCCGTTCCATGCGGTGATCGCGATCACCCGCGGCGGGCTGGTGCCGGCGGCGATCGTGGCGCGCGAGCTCGGCGTCCGCATCATCGATACCGTCTGCATCGCCAGCTACGATCACACCAAGCAGGGTGAATTGCAGGTGCTGAAAAGCATCTCGGCGGATACCGCGGCACTCGGCGGCGGCACCGGCAAGGGGCTCTTGATCGTCGACGATCTCGTCGACACCGGCAAGACCGGGCGGCTGGTGCGTGAGATGATGCCGGATGCGCATTTCGCCACCGTCTATGCCAAGCCGAAGGGGCGGCCGCTGGTCGACACTTTTATTACCGAGGTATCGCAGGACACCTGGATTTTCTTTCCCTGGGATACCGCGCTGGCGTTCCTGCCGCCGATCCGCGACGGCGCGGCGTAGCTATCGTGTCCCGGACGCGATGCGGCATTCCTATGCCGCTTCGCAGAGCCGGGACCGCAAAAAGCACAGCACTCTATGGTACGGTCCCGGTTCTGCGGCGCATCACTGCGCTGCGCTTGTGCTGCACCGCGCCCGGGACGAGTATCCATGCCCCTGCAAAACCGAGTCAAGCCATCCGGCGACATCGTCTCGACCCCGCAGCGCGGGTTGTTCACCGGCAATCGCGGCATCATTCACGATCCGGCGACGCGGACGCTGTTGAACCGGCGCTGGAGCAGCAAGGCGTGGCTCACTTGCGTTTGCGAATTCCGCGGCCGCCGCCGCGACGTGATGGCCACGCGAAGCTGGACCGAGCTGTTCTTTCTCGACGAGGCGACGTCGTTCGCCGCCGGGCATCGGCCATGCTTCTACTGCCGCCGCGATGACGCCAACGCCTTTCGCGCGGCATGGGAGCGGGGGAATGGTCTCACCGGAGTGCGCGCGCCTGAGATGGACGCGGTGCTGCATCGGGAGCGGCTGAACGGGAAGGCAAAACGACTGCATGCGCTGCCGATGCAGATCGAAACACTGCCTGATGGCGCGATGGTGCAGGCGGCAGGCAAGAGCTATCTGATTGCGCAGGGCAGGGCGCTGCTATGGTCGTGGGATGGTTATCGCAAAGTCGCTACGTTGCCGCGCGATGCCGCATTGCTCACGCCGCTTTCGACGTTACAGGCATTTAGCGTGGGATACCGGCCCGTGCTGCATCCGAGCGCCGTCCAACAAACCGAACCGTCATCCTGAGGAGCCGCGCGCTTGCGCGGCGTCTCGAAGGATGGCGCATACGCGCCTGGGGCCATCCTTCGAGGCTCGCCGTGAAGAACGGCGAGTACCTCAAGATGACGGCGGTGTTCACCCAAACCTTTGCCGTGCCAGCTTCGCGCCTGCGCCGAGCGCCATCAGCTTGGCTTCGGCGATGTCGCGGTGCATCGGCGCCATGCCGCAATTGGTTGTCACGACGATGTTGCTCGCCGGCACGTGCTTCATCACCGCTTCGATCGTGCTCACCACGTCTTCTGCGGTCTCCACGGCATCGCTGGCGACATCGATCACGCCGGCCTGCACGATCTTGCCCTTGAGCAGCCCCAGCAATTCCAGCGGCACCTTCGAATTGCGGCATTCGATCGCGACCTGCTGGATCGAGCTCGCATCGATCGCCGGAAAGATATCCTCGTACTGCCGCCACTCGCTGCCCAACGTCTGCTTCCAGTCGGTGTTGGCCTTGATGCCGTAGCCGTAGCAGATGTGAACCGCGGTGGCGCAGGTCAGGCCCTCGGCGGCGCGCTCCAGCGCCTTGATGCCCCAGTCGCTGACCTCGTCCATGTAGACGTTGAACGCGGGCTCGTCGAACTGGATCACGTCGACGCCGTCGGCCTGCAACGCCTTGGCTTCCTCGTTGAGCAATTCGGCGAAGGCGAAGGCCATCTTGACGCGGTCGCCATAATACTGATCGGAGATGGTGTCGATGATGGTCATCGGGCCGGGCAACGTGAACTTCAGCTGATGCGAGGTATGGGTGCGGGCGATGCGCGCCTCGTCGGCATGGACGCGGCCCTTCAGCTTCAGCGGCGCCACCACCTGCGGCACCATCGCCTTGTAGCGGTCTTTGCGGATTCCCATCTCGACCTTGTGGGCGAAATCGATGCCCTCGATGTTGGCCAAAAAGCCGTGCACAAAATGCTGCCGCGCCTGCTCGCCCTCGGTGACGATATCGACGCCGGCGTCTTCCTGCAGTTTTACCGCCAGCATGGTGGCGTCGCGCTTGGCGCGCTCAAGCTCGGCACCTTGGGATTTCCATGGCGCCCACAGCACGTTGGGCTCGGCCAGCCATTCCGGTTTCGGCAGCGAGCCGGCGATCGTGGTTGGAAACAGCATGGGCGTCCCTCGCTCGTTTTTGATTTGCGCGTCTATCTGCCATGTCTTGACGATAGCGTACAGAACAACAAAAGTCGTCATACGCGGGCTTGACCCGCGTATCCGTCCATCTTCGCAAGAGTCTTTCGAAGCGGATGGATTGCCGGGTCAAGCCCGGCAATGACGAATCCCTTGGTTTGGTCTCGGCTTTTCATTGCGATTGCCGTAACGTGCCGCGCGGAAAATTGGGAAACGACCACATGATCGACCTGCACCATGCGCCGACGCCGAACGGCTGGAAAATCTCGATCATGCTGGAGGAGCTCGGGCTGCCCTATACGGTGATCCCGGTGAACATCCGCGCCGGCGACCAGTTCAAGCCGGAATTTCTTAGGCTCAGTCCCAACAACCGGATTCCGGCGATCGTCGATCACGCGCCGGCAGACGGCGGAGAGCCGTTCTCCGTGTTCGAGACCGGCGCGATCCTGATCTATCTCGCCGAGAAAACCGGCCGTTTCCTGTCCAAGGATATGCGCGGCCGCTCCAGAACCATCCAGTGGGTGATGTGGCAGATGGGCGGGCTCGGCCCGATGCTCGGCCAGCACGGGCATTTTGCGCTGTATGCGCCGGAGAAAATTCCGTACGCCATCGAGCGCTACCGCGACGAGGCGTCGCGGCTATACGGCGTGCTCGACCGGCAACTGCAAAAGACCGGCAGCTACGTCGCGGGCGATTACTCGATTGCCGACATCGCGTGCTTTCCGTGGACCATGACCCACAAGGCGCAGGGTTTTACCCTGGACGACTATCCGAGTGTGAAACGCTGGTATGCCAACGTCCGCGCCCGGCCGCAGGTGCAGGCGGGGCTTGCCGTGGGCAAATTCGTCAAGGAGCCGTTCGACGAGGAAGCGCGAAAGAACATGTTCGGCCAGGCGGCGAAGGCGCTGAGGTCTTGACCTCTCCCCGCAAGCGGGGAGAGGGAGAAGAAAATGGCGCGTCCATCCACACGCGCGCACATCGGGAGTGAATAACATGATCGAATTCTTCTTCGACTGCTCCAGCCCCTGGACCTATCTCGCCTTCCACAACATCCAGCCGCTGGCCAAGGAGTTCGGCGAAGATATTTCGTGGCGGCCGATCCTGGTCGGAGGCATTTTCAACAGCATCAATCCCAGCGTCTATGCCTCGCGCGAGCACCCGGTGCCGGCCAAGGTGGCCTATCAGAAAAAGGACATGGCGGACTGGGCGCGCTCGACGGGCCTTGCCATCAGGATGCGGCCGACGGTGTTTCCGGTGAACAGCGTCAAGGCGATGCGCGGCTGCATTTTCTTACGCCAGGAGATGCTGCCGTTCGCGCGCGCGGTGTTCGAGATCTACTGGGGCGAGGACAAGGATATTTCACAAGATCCGGTGCTGGCGGAGGTTTGCCAGCGCACAGGCGTCGACCCCGAAAAATTCTTCGCAGGCATTGCCGAGCAGGCGATCAAGGATCAACTCAAGGCCAACACCGACGAGGTGATGGCGCGCGGCGGCTTTGGTTCGCCGACCATCTTCATCGACCGGACCGATATGTATTTCGGCAACGACCGGCTGCCGCTGGTCCGCGAAGCGCTGGCGCGACGCAAGGCGAGCGCGGCATAAAATGCCGAGAGCCGTATTCTGCCGCGAGCTCGGTGCGCCCGAAAAACTGCGGCTGGAAAGTTTTGCATCCGCGCCGCTGGCGCCGGGGCAGGTGCGCGTCGCCATCCATGCCGCCGGCATCAATTTTCCCGACATATTGATGGCGGCGGGCGAATACCAGCTCAAGCCGGAGCTGCCGTTCATTCCCGGCATGGAAGCCGCCGGCGAGGTGATCGAGATTGACGGTGCTGCGCGTGGCGTTGCGGTTGGCGACAGGGTGATCGTGAAACTGCGTCACGGCGGGTATGCCGATGAGGCCGTGGTCACGCCGCCGCAACTGACGCCGCTGCCGTCGACATTCGATTATGCCGAGGGTGCGACGTTTCTCGCCGCGCATGGCACCGCGTATCACGCGCTGGTCGATCGCGCGCAGATCAAATCCGGCGAAGTGTTGCTGGTGCATGGCGCCGGCGGCGGCGTCGGCCTCGCCGCGGTCGAACTCGGCAAGCTGCTCGGCGCGACCGTGATCGCGGCGGCGTCATCGGAGGAAAAACTCGCCGTGGCGCAAGCGCGCGGCGCCGATCACATGGTGCTCTACACGCGCGAGCCTTTCCGCGATGCCGTAAAACGCATCACCGATGGACGCGGCGCCGACGTGGTGTACGATCCCGTCGGCGGCGAGGTGTTCGAGCAGAGCCTGCGCTGCATCGCCTGGGGCGCGCGGGTGCTCGTGATCGGTTTCACCGGCGGCATCGGCATGGCGCGCACCAATCTCGTGCTGATCAAGGGCGCCAGCGTGCTCGGGGTGCGGGCAGGGGAAGCGGCACGGAAAAATCCGGCGCTCGGCGTCGCACGCATCAAGGCGCTCAGCGAATGGGCGCAAGCGGGGCGGATACGGCCGAACATCTCGCATCGGCTGCCGCTGGAACACTATGCGAAGGCGATGCGGCTCCTCATCGAGCGCAAGGCGATCGGGCGGGTGGCGTTGATGATGAGATAGCTCCCTCTCCCCGCAAGCGGGGAGAGGGAGAAGGCCGTCACTTATACTCCCGCTCTTCCCACCACGGGAAATAGTCCGGCATATCCGCCGACACCGTGTTCCTGAACACCGCGGGCCGCTTCTCCAGGAACGACACCACGCCTTCCCTGACATCCTCGGAGCGGCCGCGGGCGTAGATGCCGCGGCTGTCGACCTTGTGGGCTTCCATCGGATCGTCGGCGCCCAGCATGCGCCACATCATCTGCCGGATCAGCGCAATCGACACCGGCGCGGTCTTGTCCGCGATCTCGCGGGCCAGCGCGCGCGCCGTTGGCAGCAGATCGTCCGGCGGCACTACCTTGCTGACGAGGCGGCCGGCCAACGCCTCCTGCGCCGGAAATACCCGGCCGGTGTAGCACCACTCCAGCGCCTGGCTGATGCCGACAATGCGCGGCAAAAACCAGCTCGACGCCGCCTCCGGCACGATGCCGCGCTGGGAGAACACGAAGCCGAACCGCGCATTCTCACTGGCTATGCGGATATCCATCGCGAGCTGCATGGTGACGCCGATGCCGACCGCCGCACCGTTGATGGCGCCGATCACGGGCTTTAAGCATTTGAAAATGCGCAGCGTCACCTGGCCGCCGCCGTCGCGCGCATTGGGATCGCTGTAGTCGACGGCGCCATTGGCGAGCCGCTTCACCGGCCCGCGCCGCGCGTCGCGGTCGAAGGTTTTTGCGCCTTCCGACAGGTCGGCGCCGGCGCAGAACGCGCGGCCCGCGCCGGTGACGATGATAGCCCTGATATTGTCATCCCTGTCGGCCGCATCGAAGGCGTCGATCAGCTCCTTCTGCATCGCGGCGTTGAAGGCGTTGAGCTTGTCGGGCCGGTTCAGCGTGACGGTCAGGATTTGCTCGGCGACCTCATATTTGATCGTCTCATAGGCCATCGGGAGGATCCTCCAGGTTATTGTTAAGCCGTCATCCGGGGCGCGCGAAGCGCGAGCCCGGAATCCATAACCACCGTCGGAGTGTATGGATTCCGGGCCTGCGCCCAAGAGGGCGCATCCCGGAATGACGAAAGAGTTTACTTCCCCGGCGCCATCGGCCACGGCCGTTGCACGCCGCGCATTGCCTCGAACGCCTTCGCCACCCGCAGCACGCCGAGATCGTCGAAGCGGCGGCCGACGATCTGCACGCCGATCGGAAAACCTGTTGCGCTGTAGCCGCCGTTGATCGAGACCGCCGGATTTTCCGACATGTTCCAGGCCACGGTATACACGATGTGCTCGAACGGTTTTTCGGGATCGTCGATCGGCGAGGCCAGTTCGGCGGCAAAATTCACCACCGGCGACACCGGCGAAATCACATAGTCGAGTTCGGCAAACAGTTTGGCCGCGGCGGCGCGGATCGCCATGGTCGCGTTGAAACCCCTGACCGCGTCGGCGCCCGAGAGTTTCGCGCCGGTTTCCGCCCACTTGTAGATGTAGGGCAGCGCCTTGGCGCGATCCTCCGGCGCCATTCGCGACAGGTCGTCCCACGCCCGCGCGCGCCAGAACGAATCGAGCCCGTCGAGCATCTCGCGCGTCAGCACGCTCGGTACTTCGATGATATCGGCACCGGCGGCCTCGAACGCGCGCGCGGCGGCAATGGCGACCTCGCGGACTTCCTGCTCCAGCGCCAGGCCGACGCCGAGGTCGAGCATCAGGCCGATGCGCAATTTGCGCGGCGGAAGCTCGAGCGCCTTCCAGTTGATGTTATCGGGCGGCAGGCTCATGCCGTCGCGGCGGTCGGGCTTGGACAGCACGCTCATCATCAGCGCCGCGTCGTCGACGGTGCGGGTCATCGGTCCGGCGCAGCGGCCGACATAGGGCGGATCGATCGGAACCCGCCCGAGACTCGGCTTCAGCCCGACCAGGCCGCACCAGCACGCCGGCAGCCGCACCGAGCCGCCGATGTCGGTGCCGAGATGCAGCGGACCGTAGCCGGCGGCAGCAGCGGCGCCCGCGCCGGAGCTGGAGCCGCCGGGATTCTTGGTGAGATCCCAGGGATTGCGCGTCAGCGGATGAAAGCTCGACAGCCCCGACGACAGCATGCCGTAATCCGGCATGGCGGTCTTGGAAAAAATCACCGCGCCGGCTTCGCGCAGGCGCGCCGCCGGCGGCGCGTCCACGGCGGAGGGTACGAGCCGGGTGGTCGCAGCACCAAGCGGCACCGGCACGCCCTTTGTCGCGATGTTTTCCTTGATCGTCGCCGGCACGCCGTCGAGCGGGCCGGCCGTTTCGCCCTTGTGCCAGCGTTGCGTGGATGCCTTCGCCGTCGCGCGTGCCCCTTCGGGGTCGAACGCATACAGCGCCTTGATATGCGGCTCCCACACCGCGATATGCGCCAGCACATCCTCCAGCACTTCGGAGGGCGAGAACTGCCTGGCGCGAAAGCCGGCAATGAGGTCGACGGCGCTGAGGTCGTGCAGCGATGTCACCACTTCGTTCGATGCGGGCTTATGCATGGGCGGTCACCGGCAGGCGGGCTTCGATGATGCGCGCAAACATGCTGGCTCCAACAGGCAGTATCTTGTCGTCGAGGATATAGCCGGGATTATGCACGGGCACCGAGCCTTCCTGGCCGAGCCAGAAATAGGCGCCGGGCACGGCGTGCAGCATGTCGGCGAAGTCCTCGCTGCCCATCTTTGGCGCCGATCGGGTGATGACTTTCGCCGGATCGACGACGGTGCGCGCGACCTCGGCGATCACTTTCGAATGCTCCTCGCTGTTGACGAGAACGCTGAAGGTATCGCGGATGTCAGCCGATATCTCGACCTGGAAGGCGGCGGCCATGCCGGCGCAGATCGCGCGCATGCGTTCGCGGATCAGCGCGCGCACGCCATCGTCGAACCCGCGCACGGTGCCGCAGAGTTTCGCTTCGCCGGGAATGACGTTGTAGGCGGAGCCGGAATGAATCTGCGTGATCGACAATACCGCCGATTTCAGCGGATTGACGTTGCGGCTGACGATGGTTTGCAGGGCCTGTCCCAGCGTCATGGCGACGATGATCGGATCCCGGGCGTTTTCGGGCATCGCGCCATGGGCGCCGTAGCCGGTGATGGTGATGTCGAAGAAGTCGGCGCCGGCCATCGCCGGTCCCGGAAGAATGGCAAGTTCGCCGTGGTTGAGGTCGGGCGCGTTATGCAGGCCGTACACCTCGTCGCAGGGGAATTTCTCGAACAGCCCGTCCTTGATCATCGCACGCGCCCCGCCGAGGCCTTCTTCCGCGGGCTGGAAGATGAAATGCACAGTGCCGTCGAAGTTTTTGGTCTCGGCGAGATAGCGCGCGGTGCCGAGCAGCATGGTGGTGTGGCCGTCATGGCCGCAGCCGTGGAAACGACCGGGAATGGTCGAGCGCCATTTCAAATTGGTGTTTTCCTCCATCGGCAGCGCGTCCATGTCGGCGCGCAGCCCGATCCGTTTGCCGCCCGTGCCCTTGCCCCTGAGCACGCCGACCACGCCGGTGCCGGCCAGGCCGCGATGCACCTCGATGCCCCATTGCGCCAGCTTGTCGGCGACAATGCCGGAGGTGCGGACTTCCTCGAAACCGATCTCGGGATGGGCGTGAAGGTCACGCCGGATGGCGGTGAGTTCGTCGGCAAAACCTTCGATGCGGTCGATGTTGGGCATTTTTCTTATCCGATTGCAGGAGAAGTGGAACGTAATTTTGTGACTGGCGTAAACGGGATCCCGTTTGGCTTGACGCGCACACCCGGACGCAGCCGCGTCCACGGCAGCTCGGCGGTGTCGGCGGGCATCGCCCCCGGCGCCGCGCAGATCAGAAGCTTTTCGGCGATCGGTTCGAAATCGGCGCGGAAATGCACCGAACTCTTGTTGACGAGGATGGATTGCTCCGTGGGCTCGATGCCGACATAGCGATACATCGCCTGGTCCGCGAGCTGCGCCTTGCGTGAGGCAACGATCACCCTGACGCCGCCGACGCGCAGGCAGGCCGACGGGCCGAGGTTCATCATGCTGCCGCCGAAATAGGGGCCGGGTGCCGTGAATTTTCCATCGGACAGTTTCTCGACCACGAAATTGTGCTCGAACGGCGCGTCGCCGGGAATTCCCGACTTGCCGCCCAGCGCAAGCCTCACGATCGCACCCGGTCCCGCCGCATGCGCAGCCCTGGCCGACTCCGGATCGACGATGACGCCGACCGCGGCCCTGGTTGCGCCGTTTCGAACCAGCGCGCGCAACATGCCGGTGGTGTCGGAATCGCCGCCGGCGCCGGGATTGTCCTGGGTGTCGGCAATGACAATCGGCTTGCTGGCGTGCTTTGCCAGCTCCATCGCGATGCGTACGCCCTCATCGGGCGTATAGATGCGGCCGTCGAAATCGTTTTCATGGCTGGCTACAAGCGCGGCGATGTTGTCCGCCGCTGCATCGGCGTCGGCTTGGGTGCGGCCATAGGCGAACACACTGGCGCCGCAGTCCGGAAAATCAGCCGCCGGAAATCCCGGCGCGAATGACAGCGTCGGCACCGCGTCGCTCTGTAGCGCCGCGAGCTTTTTGTAGATGCTCTTGCACGGCTCATCGCTAGTGCATTGCCAGGAGATCGGAATCAGGAACGGTATTTGGCGGAACGCCTTTGCAAACCTGGTCTTGGACCGCAACAGCAACGCCAGATGTCGCGCCGCCGCTGCTCCGGTGTCGGCCATGTCGATATGGGGGTAGGTGCGATAGGCGATCAGCGCATCCGATTGTTCCACCATTTGCGGCGTGACGTTGGCGTGCAGATCGAGACTGACCACCAGCGGCAACTCCTCGCCGATCGCCTTGCGCACGCGCGCGAGCAGTTCGCCCTCGCCATCGTCGATATGTTCAGCGACCATGGCGCCATGCAGGTCGAGATAAACCGCGTCGATCGGGCCGGCCGCCTTGACGCCATCCACGATCGCCTCGGCGACGCGCTCATAGGCGTCTCTGGTCACGTGCGCGGACGGGCTTGCGGCGCACCAGATTGTCGGCGCCAGCTCCCAGCTCATCGCTTCCGCGGCCGGGATGAAACCGGCGATGCCGACATTGATGTCGCGCATTTTCTCAAGCAGCGCCGCGCCTTCGCGCATCGGCGGCCAGCCGCCGCCATGCAGGAAGCCGTCATAGGTCGCCTTGGTTGGCGCGAAGGTATTGGTCTCGTGCAAAAAACCGCCGACGGCGATGCGTGTCATGAAGGGTCACTCGAATATTTACGTAAGGTAACACCGTCTCATTTCGTCATGCCCGGCCTTGTGCCGGGCATCCACGTCTTTCTTTCTGCTCAAACAGAGGACGTGGATGGCCGGGACAAGCCCGGCCATGACGGCGGAACTGCTGCCACCGGCCGGAAGTTGGCGAAATCCCACTCCCGTCCGGGTGCGGCGTCAAGCAGCGCGCGGGTATAGGCCACTTGCGGATTTGTCAGGACTTGCGCCGCCGGCCCCTGTTCGACGATGCGGCCATGCTGCATCACGGCGACATCGTCGCAGATTTGTGCCGCGACGCGCAAATCGTGGGTGATGAACAACAGCGCGATGCCGAGCCGCTTCTGGATGCCGTCGAGCAATTCCAGCACCTGCGCCTGCACCGAGACGTCGAGCGCCGAAACCGCTTCGTCCGCCACCAGCACGTCGGGATCGAGCGCCAACGCCCGGGCGATCGCAATGCGCTGGCGCTGGCCGCCGGAGAACTGGTGCGGATAGCGCGAGATGGCGTCAACCGGCAGATCGACCAGTTCGAGCAGGTCGGCCGCTTTCGCCAGCGCCTCGGCGTGCGGCATGCCGTAATTGACCGGCCCCTCGGCGATGGTCTCGCCCACGGTGATGCGTGGATTGAGCGAGCGATGGGGATCCTGAAAGATGATCTGGATGCGCTTGCGGTGCGGCTGCAGCAGGCGGCGCGACAGATCGGAGATTTCGCGGCCCGCCAGGCGAACACCGCCCGAGGTCGGGTCGATCAGCCGCACGATGCAGCGGGCCACCGTGGACTTGCCGGAGCCGCTCTCGCCGACGATGCCGAGGGTGCGGCCCTTGCGCAGGGTCAGTGTTACGCCCTCGGCGGCGGCGACCTCGCGCGCTTTGCCGAAAAACGAGCGCTCACGATAGACCTTGCCAAGGCCGCTCGTCTCCAGCACCACCGGTTCGGAGGAAATCCTCGCGCGGCGCCCGCGGAATCAGGCTCGGGACTGCCGACAGCAGGTTGCGGGTGTATTCCATTGCCGGCTTGCGCAGGATCTGGTCCAGCGCGCCAGTCTCCACGATGCGGCCGCCTCGCATCACCGCGACCCGGTCGGCGATCTCGGCGACCACGCCCATGTCGTGGGTGATGAACAGCACCGCGGTGCCGTGATCCCTCTGAAGGTCGCGGATCAGCGTGAGAATCTGTTTCTGCGTGGTGACGTCGAGCGCCGTGGTCGGCTCGTCCGCGATCAGCAGTTTCGGCTCCAGCACCAGCGCCATCGCGATCATGATGCGCTGGCGCTGGCCGCCGGACAGCCGGTGCGGGTAGGAGGCGAAGATGCGTTCGACCTCGGGCAGCCGGACCTGCGCCATCATGGCGAGGATTTTCTGCCGCCGCGCGCGGGCGTCGAGGTCGGTATGGACCCGCAGCACTTCGTCGATCTGGCGGCCGACCGGCACCACCGGGTTGAGCGCCGTCATCGGCTCCTGAAAGATCATCGCCATGCGGGTGGCGCGCAATTGCCGCAAGCGCCGGTCGCTCGCGCCAAGGATTTCCTCGCCGACCAGTTTGATGCTGCCGCCGGACGGCACCAGCGAACCCTTTTGCAGCAATCCCATCACGCTCAGCGCGGTAACGGATTTGCCGGAGCCGCTTTCGCCGACCAGGCACAGCGTCTCGCCTTCGCGCATCTGCAACGAGACGCCGTCGATGATGCGTTCGTTGCGCGGATTCTTGCCGAGGCCGACGACGAGGTTTTCGATATCGAGGACGAGGGGGGTCATGCGAAGCACCGTGTCCCGGGCGCGGTGCGGCATTCTTCATGCCGCTCCGCAGAACCGGGACCGTAACGAACGCCGCTCCCCGTGACGGCCCCGGCTCTGCAGCGCACCACGCCGCGAAGAAGCGGCGCCATAGCGCGTCGAAGACGCGCGTAAACGCGCTTGTGGCGCTGCGTCCGGGGCACGTAGGGTAGGGTGGCGCTCACTTGCCGCCCTCGCGCTGTTTCATGCGGGGATCGAGCGCGTCGCGCGCGGCGTCGCCGATCAGGTTGACCGAAAGGATCGCGATCGACAGCAACAAGCCCGGCCAGAAGATCAGCGACGGTTTTATCTGAAAATAGGCGCGGCCCTCGGCCATGATGTTGCCCCAGGTCGGCGTTTCCGGGCTGATGCCGGCGCCGAGAAACGACAGGATCGCCTCGGTGAGAACTGCGGAGGCGCAGACATAGGTGCCCTGAACGATCAGCGGCGCAATCGTGTTGGGCATCAGATGCCGCCACATGATTTTCGGTAAGCTGGAGCCCACCGAAATCGCCGCCTCCACATAGGGCTCCTCGCGCGCGGACAGCACCACCGAGCGCACCAGCCGCGCCACGCGCGGAATCTCGGGAATGGTGATGGCGACCAGAACCGTGGTCAGGCTCGCGCCTGACAGCGACACCACGGCAATCGCGAGCAGGATGCTCGGGATCGCCATCAGCCCGTCCATTACCCGCATCATGATGGCGTCGACCCATCGAAAGAAGCCGGAGACGAGACCGATCACAAGGCCAACGGCGACGCTGACGACCGCGGCGCCCAATCCGATCAGCAGCGAGATGCGTCCGCCATAGAGAATCCGCGACAGCACGTCGCGGCCGTAAGCATCGGTGCCGAGCGGGAACTGCGCGCTTGCGGGTTTTAGCCGCAATGCCGGCTCGAGCAGCAGCGGATCGTGCGGCGCGATCCACGGTGCGAGGATGGCGGACGCAATCACCAGCGCGAGGCAGACGGTGGCGGCGGCGATGATCGGCGTCGCCGTGAGAAATCCAAGCCCCGGCCGAAACGGCGTGGTGATGGGTATCGAGGGCTCGGGGAGGGTTTCGATCGCCATCAGTATCTGACCTTAATAACGGATTCTGGGATCGAGCAGGGTGTAGGCGACGTCGATCAGGAGATTGACGGTGACGTAGATGCCCGAGGTCAGCAGGATCATCGCCTGAATGACGGGGTAATCGCGCGCGAGCACGGCATCGACGGTGAGGCGGCCGATGCCGGGGAGGTTGAACACGCTTTCGGTGACGACGACGCCGGAGATCAAGAGCGCAAAACCGGTGCCGATCACCGTGATCACGGGCACCGCGGCATTGCGCAGTGCGTGACGCAGCAGCACGCCGCTTTCGGAAATTCCCTTGGCGCGGGCGGTGCGGACATAGTCCTCGCCGAGCACGTCGAGCATCGCAGCCCGGGTCATGCGCGCGATCAGCGCGATGTAGATGAAGGCCAGCGTGCAGGTCGGCAGGATGATACGCTCGAGGAACGGACCGAAGCCGGCAAAAATGCTTTTGAAACCCTGCACCGGAAGCCAGCGCAGGTCGATCGCAAAAATCTGGATCAGCACATAGCCGATCACGAATACCGGCACCGAGAATCCGACCACCGACAGCCCCATCACGAAGCGGTCGATCCAGGTGCCCTGTTTCCACGCCGCGATGACGCCGAGCGGCACGGCGACCATGATGGAAAGGATGATGGTCGACACCGCGATCGAGATCGACGGCTCGACGCGCTGGCCGATCATCTTCAGCACCGGCACGTTGGAGATCAGCGACACCCCGAGATCGCCGTGCAGCAGCTTGCCGATCCAGGTGAAGAACTGGGTATAGAGCGGCTCGTTCAATCCGAGCGAGGTGCGGATGCGGTCGAGCTGCTCCGGCGAAGCATTATCGCCGGCGAGAATCGCGGCCGGGTCGCCCGGCGTCAGCCGCAGCAGCAGGAACACGAACAGCGCCACCACGCCCATCACGGGGATGGCGGCGAGCACGCGGCGGAGCAGATAGCCTAGCATAGGCCAATCCCACCGCGTCGTCCCCGCGAAGGCGGGGACCCATATACGCTGGAGCTTCGGTGGGACGCGGCGGCAGAGACCCTCTGTAATAATGAAGGTCGGTGGTTATGGGTTCCCGCCTTCGCGGGAACGGCGCCGGGAATGGTGCAAAAATCGAACATCATACTTACTTTCGCAGATCGTTGCCCCAACGCAAGTTTAGCAATTACCGTGCCATGGCGCGCTCAATCCAGCGTCGCCAGCAATCCGGCCATCAGGCGGCCGCGCTCGGCGAGGCTGTCGACTTCGATATGCTCGTTCAGAGTGTGGGCATCGGCGCCGCGGACGCCGAGACCGTCCAGTGTCGGAATTCCCATGGCGCCGGTGAAATTGCCGTCGGAGCCACCGCCGGCGCTGCCGTGTGGCAGGTCGATGCCCATCGCACTTGCAACGCCGCGGGCTTTTTCATAGAGCGCCATCGTTCCGGCGTCCGGCTCCCATACCGGCCGGGTGACGCCGCGCGTCACCTTGAAGGTGACATCGTTCGATGTGCCCGACAGCGCCAGCATCCGCTCGACGCCGCGGTCGAGATCGGCCTGCCGCTTGGCCATGCTCAGCGCTTCGCCGCTGCATGTGGTGGCAACGCAATTGACCCATTGCCCGCCATGGACGATGCCGACGCTAAAAGTGCAATCCTCGGATGTCATGCCATCGATGGCGATGATCTGCCGCGCCATCTCGCGGATCGCGGAGCGGCCGGAGGAGAGCGTGGCGCCGGCATGGCTCGGCTTGCCCACGGCTTCGAGATTGAAGCGCGCGATGGCGTAGCGCCCGGTGACCACGCCGTTGTTGGCGCGACCGGGCTCGGGCACCAGCACGTATTTGTTGCGCGCGGCCTCCGCCTCGATGAGATCACGCACGGACGGCGTGCCGACTTCCTCATCCGGCGTGAACAGCACGGTGATCGGCAGCGGCGTCGTGAACGACGCCCGCGCCAACTGCCGGATCGCTTCCAATGACAGATAGCTGCCGCCCTTCATATCGAAGATGCCGGGGCCGAAACATTTGTTGCCTTCGCGGCGGAACGGCAATTTCTCCAGCGTGCCGACGGGATGCACGGTGTCGAAATGGCCGGCGATCAGGATGCCCGGCTCGCCCTGTTTGGGATGCGGGAAGCGGGCGCGGACGCAGCCGGCAAATCCCTGTCGCCCGGCGATGCGTTCGATCGAGGCGCCCATGATCGCCATGTCGCGCGCGGCGATGTCGAGCATGCGCTCGACCGCGCCCGTGTCCCAGGTCGGGCTCTCGCATTCGACCCAGGTTCTCAAGCCCTGCAGCATCGTTTCGGAATCGAACGGAAGGTTGGCTGGATTCATGGTCGGCTCTCGCGGTTTGGGCCAGCATTTGTAGAGCGAAACGCGGCATTCGCGCCAGCGCCGTTACGCCGCGCGGGAACGCGATTGACGCATGGCACGCTTGGTGCAAGTCTCGGATCCCTAACAAGAACCATGGCGTTTTGCGGCCAAAACCGCTGCGGCCTGCATAATGAATCATCGGCCTTTGACCAGTTTCACGTCAGGAGAGATCGAATGTTCCTTAAACCGCGTTGGCTGCGCTCAACGTTTGCGTCGAAATTCACCTTGGTCTCGATCGCGCTCTCCGCGTTGTTGGCAACGCCCGCTTTGGCCGCCGGACCCAAGACCATCACCGCGGTGATGCATTCCGACCTGCGCGCGCTCGATCCCATCATCACGACAGCCTATATCCAGCGCGATTACGGCTACATGGTCTACGACACGCTGCTGGCGACGGATTCCAATTTCAAGATCCAGCCGCAGATGGCGGACTGGAAAGTATCCGACGACAAGCTGACCTACACCTTCACCCTGCGCGACGGCCTGAAGTGGCATGACGGCGCGCCGGTCACGGCGGAGGATTGCGTGGCGTCGCTGCAACGCTGGGGCAAGCGCGACGGCATGGGCCAGAAGCTGATGAGTTTTACGGCGAGCATTGAAGCGCCCGATGCGAAGACGATCGTGCTGAAATTGAAGGAGCCCTATGGCCTGGTGCTGGAGACGATCGGCAAGCCGTCGTCCGTGGTGCCGTTCATGATGCCGAAGCGCGTCGCCGAGACGCCGGCCGACAAGCAGATCACCGAGCAGATCGGCTCCGGCCCGTTCAAGTTCGTGAGCGCCGAATTCCAGCCCGGCGTGAAGGCGGTGTTCGAAAAGAACAAGGACTATGTGCCGCGCAAAGAGCCGCCGAGCTGGACCTCCGGGGCTAAGGTGGTGAAGGTCGACCGCGTCGAATGGATCACCATGGCGGATGCGCAGACCGCGGTGAACGCGCTGCAGTCCGGCGATATCGATTTCATGGAGAATCCGTCGTTCGATATCTTGCCGGTGCTGGCCGGCAACAAGGACATTCATGTCGAGCCGCTGGACAAGCTCGGCTTTCAGACCGTCGGACGAATGAACTTCCTGTATCCGCCGTTCGACAACTTAAAAGTTCGCCGCGCGGCGTTCATGGCGATGAACCAGAAGGACGTTCTGGATGCGCTGGTCGGCAATCCCCAGTATTACAAGCTCTGCGGCGCGATCTTCATGTGCGACACGCCGCTCGCCACCGACGTAGGCTCGGAATCGCTGCTCAAGAAAAACGGCATGGCGGAAGCCAAAAAGCTGCTCGCCGAATCCGGTTATGACGGCACGCCTGTGGTCATCATGGCGCCCGGCGATGTCGTGACGCTGAAGGCGCAGCCGATCGTGGCGGCGCAATTGCTGCGCGACGCCGGCTTCAAGGTCGACGTGCAGGCCACTGACTGGCAGACCATCGTCTCACGCCGCGCCAGCCAGAAGCCGCCGAAGGAGGGCGGCTGGAACATGTTCTTCACCAATTGGGCCGCCGCCGACGTGGTCAACCCCATTGCGAGCCTGCCCGTCAGCGGCAAAGGCAAGAATGGCGGCTGGTTCGGCTGGCCGGAGGACGCCAAGCTCGAAGAGCTGCGCGACGCCTACGCCCGCTCGACCTCGCCGGACGAACAAAAGAAAATCGCCGCCGAGCTTCAGGCCCGCGTCTACGAGCAGGTGATCTACATTCCGCTCGGCCAGTACACTGCGCCCAGCGCCTGGCGAAAATCGCTCACCGGCGTGCTCGGCGGCCCGGCCACGCCGGTGTTCTGGAATATCGACAAGTCGGAGTGAGGGCGGACTACACCGGATAAGCCGCGAGGTGCGCCAACAGCAGCTCGTTGACGCGGTCGGGCGCCTGGTCGGCGGCAAAATGGCCGACGCCGGGCAGCACCTCGAAGCGATAGGGCGCCGAGACAAAATCCTTGGTGCCCTCCGCCGCGATCCGCCCAACCGTATCGTCCGCATCGCCCCAGATGTACAGCGTCGGCACATCGATCATGCCGAGCGGCCCGCGGATCGCGCCGCGCGCGCGATACCAGGCGAGTGCGGCTTCCATCGTCTCCTTGTTGCCGAGCACGCCAAGATGCTGCGCGATTGAGGCCAAGGGAACGCCGGCCGCGCCAAGCCGCTCGCGCAGCCATCTGGCGCCGTCGGCCAGCACCACATCGGCAGCATCGGGCTCGAGAAACGCCTTGTGATGGCGCGAGCGATGCGCCTGATCGCCATCGGGCAGTTGCAAGGCGCGGTTGAAGGCGTTCGGATGCGGCCGCGACAGCACCGTGAGCGAGGCCAGCCGCTGTGGAAAGCGATCGGCGAGCGACCACGCGATGCTGCCGCCCCAGTCGTGGCCGACGAGATGGAAGCGGCGGTCGTCGTAACCGCAGGCCGCGACGATCGCCATCGCATCGTCCATCAGCCGGTCGATGTGATAATTCGCGGTGTCGCGCGGGTCCGGCCGCGCACCCCGCGAATAGCCGCGCTGGCTCGGCGCCACCGCGCGATAGCCCGCCGCCGCAAGGGCCGCCACCTGCGCACGCCAGCAATGCATCGATTCCGCAAAGCCGTACAGCAGCAGCACCAGCGGCGCGCCGGGGTTGCCGGCGGTGAGGGCGTCGAAGGAGAGGGTGGGGGCGATGGTGATTTGGGAGAGGGACATGGACGATTTCCGATGAGTGCCGGCCGGTGGTGCGCGGTGGGACCAG
Source organism: uncultured Alphaproteobacteria bacterium (assembly GCA_963784755.1). Lineage (GTDB taxonomy): Bacteria > Pseudomonadota > Alphaproteobacteria > Rhizobiales > Xanthobacteraceae > Bradyrhizobium. Next base: position 573,710 of record CAWASS010000002.1, read on the forward strand.
AACCACACGACGTTGCCGCCGGTTATCCGCGTTAGGCTCAGCCCGGACTGCGGTCACGCCTCATCACGAGGTCTTTTTCGATTTCTTCTTTGGCTCTTTGGCTGGCTTCGCGTCCGGCTGCGGTGTGCCGTCTTTTGCGGCGGGCGTTGTCCCGTGAACAATGTGCGTTGATTGGATCAGCTTCAATGCTTGCTCTCGGGTGTGACCCGGCGGTGCAAGTATGAGGCATATTTTGGCCAAGAATGAAGCAACCAGAATGCGCTTTTTGTGGAGGAACCACCAATCGATCGGTTTGCCGGTTTCGTCGAGCGCTGAAATGTGCATCGTGTCCTCCTTCTGTGGAACGATCGCAATACGTTCGCTCGTCGTACGGAACGACCGCCGACAGTGTAGGGGGATCCATGGTGCGGGCGGTGGGACTCGAACCCACACGACGTTGCCATCGAGGGATTTTAAGTCCCTTGCGTCTACCAGTTCCGCCACGTCCGCTTTGGTCGCCAGATCAGCTACTTAGCGCGTTTCCCGGCGAAGTGGAATTGGCATCGCCTTGAACAAGCGCGTCCCTTCCTTAGTGGAGCGCGCGCGGCAAGGCAAAGCCTCAATCCGGCTCCTCCCCGGTGCGTTACGCGACCTCATGCTGTCCGGATACAAGGATGTCCGGCCGGGCGCGATATCCGTTCTGGTGCGGATTTCCGGGTCAGGATAACATTCGTCATTGGAAAATTGTCCAGTATTATGGCGCAAACGCCACAAGAATTTTTGAGCGGCCGGCACTACGTCCCCTGAAAAGGAGACGACCATGCCCCGACGACCGACAAGAGACCTTACGCCAGACCGGCGATATAGACCCTAGAGCGGCTGCACGCCGAACTAGGCGGCAAGATTGGCCCGTCTCGCGGCCACGGCGTTGGTGTCGGTACCGGCACTGGTACGGGTGTCGGTGTTGGCGTTGGCGTTGGTTCTCTCGCTGCTTGCCATGGTGTCCTCGCGGCTGCGCTAGACATAGGAAATCCCCTGCTGAATTACAGGGCCATCCAGTGTCTAGCTTTGGTTGAGTCAAGGGGCCGCAACCCGGAAAATGGGTTGCGGCCATGGATTTAAACGGCGTAGCGTCGCGGCCTTTCGAGGGGAGGGCGCAATGATCTCAATTTCACCAAGTCTCAGAAAGCGTGCCGCGAAGGCGCTTCCCATCACGCTTTCCATTCTGTCGTTCGGGCTCTCCATTTACGTCTATAGCTCAACGCTAGACGCCACGCTGGAGGGTAATTTACGCAATCAGATGCTGGCCTATGCCGACAAATTCGAAAAAGTGATGCTAGGCAGCTTGGAGGACCCGGGCACGGTTGAAGGATACCTTAGGTTAACGAGGCAGGATCAGGCTCGCGTGCGTATAGTGATTGGTCTCTTGGCTGGTGTCGTCGACTTGATGAACGAAGCAAAGGACCCGCGAGCCACTTATTGGGCGAAATATCTCGTTGGTATTCCGGGTCCGTTGGTGGATGACTACCCGCTTGAAGCTTGGGTAAGGGACCCAAAGACGATAATCCAAATCGCTGAGGCAAGGCGCTTGGCAAAGGATGAGTTCCAAAGAATGTCGCAACCTAAACCGTAGGAGTGTCTTGTGGCGTTTGCGCCATAATACCAGATCGTTTCATTAGTTGGAGGACACCATGCACTTTGCTCTCAAAACGGCAATTCTCGGTTTGGCGATTTTTGCCGTGACGCCCGGCGCCGCCCTTGCGAAAATCGTAAAGGAGCCATGCGCGGTGATTTGTCCGTTCGGCGGCACTCCCAATCCGAAAACATGCGCATGCGAAAAGCCGCCTTCACAGGGTTTTTGCGCGCTGGTTTGCATCGATCCGCAACAGCTGGATGCCAAGCGCTGCCGCTGCGTCAAGGGATGATCGGGTCCTGACCGGGCCAGGCTGCTGCGGGCGCGGGGGGCGAATTCCGCCGGCCCGGCCTCAATCCGGACAAGGGCGGGTGCTTTACGCAACTTCAACGCTGTCCGGTTACAAAGGCCCATGATCGCCCGCATTCCATGCTCCCGGTCCGCGCCGCGCGCCGCCTCAGCGGCGGCGCTGGTACTGGGCCTCGGCCTTTGCGCGAGCCTTGGCGGCTGCGCCGATATGGGCGACAGTTTTGCCTCCAGCGCGTTCGTGGACCCCGCGAAATACGAGAATTTCGACTGCAAGCAACTCGAAGCCGAGCGCAAGTCGCTCGCCACCCGCACTGCGGAATTGCAGGGACTGATGGCCAAGGCCGACACCGGCGCCGGCGGGGCTGTTGTCGTCGAGCTGGCGTATCGCAACGATTACATCTCGGCGCGGGCGCAGGCCAAGCTTGCCGAAGAAACCTGGCAACGCAACAAATGCGTCGCCGCCTCGCCCGCTGCCGCCGCGCCGGTACCCGCGCCCGCCGCACCGGCGCAACCGAAAGGTCACGGCTCGTCGCGATTAGGCAGCGGTCTTTATTAGCGAAGACGAGCACACCCGAACCGGCCGCTCACGCCCGCCAGTCGTAGATCCAGTCCTGCCGCGCCAGCATGCGCTGCGGGCCGATCGCCCGGATGAAGAGGTCGCGCGCCAGCGCGGCCGCGCCGCTCAAATGATAGATTTTTCCGTTACGCCGCGCCGCGCGCTGCACCCGGTTCACCCGCGCGCGGCGTAACGCGGCATAGCGTTGCAGCGCCGACGGAATCGCGGCGGCATTCTCGCCGGTGCCCGCGAGGCATTTCGCCAGCACCGCGGCGTCCTCGATCGCCATGGCGGCGCCCTGGGCGGCGAACGGCAGCATGGCATGCGCCGCATCCCCCAGGAGTGTCATGGCGCCGCTGCTCCACTCGCCGCCGTCGGCGACCGTGAACAGCGCCCATTTGCGCCAGTCGTCGACGGCGCCGATCATCATCCGCGCCGGCCCCGGCCAGCGCTGTGGCGCGAATTGGTTCTTGATCTCCATCGCGTCGCCCGGCGCGCTCCAGCCCGGCCGGTTCCAGGTGCCCGGCACAATCGCGACCACATTGATCTGGCGTCCGCCCGAGATCGGGTAGGCCACCAGATGCGCGTTGGATCCCATCCACAGCTGCACCCGCCTGGAGGTATATTCGCGCGGCAATTGCGTGGCCTCGATGGTGCCGCGCCAGGCGATCAGCCCTGAGAATTGCGGTTGCGCTTGCGGGAATAGTTGATGCCGCACCGCGGACCACACGCCGTCGGCGCCGACCAGCGCCAGCGCCTGTTCCTGCCGGCGGGTCATGCCGCTGCGCTGGCCGACGGTCAGCCCCTTGGCGTGGGTCACGACATCTTCGAACTGGCAGCCGAGCCGCAATTCGATATCGGGATTGTCGTCGACATGGGCGGCCAGCGCCGATTGCAGGTCGGCGCGATGCACCACCCAATAGGGCGCGCCGGCGCGAAAACCGGCGGCCTCGCCGAGCGGCAAGCGGGCGATCTCGCCGCCGCCGCGCGCGCTCAGGATGCTGATGGCATCGGGGGTGATCGCGCGCGCGCCGAGCCGGTCCCGCAATCCGAGTTCGACCAGCACGCGGCTGGCATTGGGCGACAGCTGCAGCCCGGCGCCGGCTTCTTCCAGCCGCCCGGCCTTTTCGAGGACGACGACGCGAAACCCCTGCGCGGCGAGCGCCAGCGCCGCCGTCAGTCCCCCGATCCCGGCACCAGCGACGACGATGGTGCGGGTGGCGGCCACCGGCTTGTCAGGCGACTTTGTCTTTCAACACGCATTCCGGCGGCCGGGCTTCGCCGGCGGCGAGGTCGGCGGCGTAGCGATACAGCGTCGAGCAATAGGGGCAGATGATCTCGTTGTCGTTGCCGAGATCGAGGAAGACGTGCGGGTGATCGAACGGCGGATTGGCGCCGACGCACATGAATTCCTTCGAGCCGATCTCGATCACCGCGACGCCTGCGTCATTGTGGAAGTGCGGAACAACGTGATCGGCCATCTTATTCACCTTTGGTCGTAATGGACGTGAGAGGCAATCAACGAACGCCGCACCGCCAAAACGCCGCGCACTTTAATGGCCGCGGATCGTGATTCCCAGAGCATTCAGGTGCAATCTGCCCATGCAAATTCGACACAATCTTATCGTCTGGGAGAAGCCCTTCTTTCGTCGGGGCGGTTGTGTCCTAAAAACGGCACACCATCTCAAAGCGAGCGTAACGGCGAGGTTTTCGGTATGTGGTTGCGGATCGGCGCGGCGGTTACCGGCGTGGCGGGATGCGCCTTGGCGTGCGTGCTATTGTGGCCGCATGCCCGGGATGCCGGCGCCATCCTGGCCGCGCAGGACGATCCCGCCGCATTGTCCGATATCCGACTCAATTCTGCCATGCGGAATACGCCTGACATCATCGGGCAGAACATCGAGGCGGCGCTGGCTGCCGGCGATGCCGATCTGGCGAACAGTTTTGCCGAACTCGCCGCGGCGAAAAACATCCCGCTCTCCCAGGAGCTGTCCCGGCGGGTTGCTGACGCTGTCGTGCAAGAAAATTCGGCGTCGCATTTCGCTGCGCGTTTTGCCACCGGCCTCGTCACCGGCAACGCCGACGATGTCGCCAGCCTCTCCGGCACGGTGGCCGGCGATCTCTTTGTGTTCGGCGATATCAGGGACGTGGTGCGCGAAGGCAAGCATCTGGCGATGGGCGAGGACACTGACCACCTGATCCTGGGACTTGCAACGGCAGGGCTTGCCGTGACGGCGGCAACCTATGTTTCGCTCGGCGGCGCAGTGCCGGTGCGCGCGGGTCTCACGCTGGTGAAGGACGCCCGCAAGGTCGGGCGGCTGGGCGAGGGGTTGACGCTGTGGGCCGGTCGCTCCGCGCGCGAAATGGTCGATGCGCCGATGCTGCAGAACGCCGTCGCAACCGGCTCGGTGATGCGGCCCGGCGAAACCATCGGCGCCATCAAGGCGGCGTTCCGCGCCGAGAAGGCCGGCGGCTTGGTCCGCCTCGCCAAGGATGTCGGCCGCGTCGGTGAGAAGGCGGGGACCAAGGGCGCGCTCGATACGTTGCGGATCGCCGAAGGTCCGAAGGATGTCACGCGTGCAGCAAGGCTCGCGGAAGCAAAAGGCGGCCAGACCCGCGCGATCCTGAAACTGCTCGGCCGCGGCGCGCTGCTGCTGGCGGCCGGCGCATTCAACCTGACGCTGTGGGTTTTCGGCGCGCTGCTGGCGCTGTTCGGGTTTGTATCGTCGATCAAGGCGAACACCGAACGGCTGACGATGTCGTACCTCGCCCGCAAGAAGGCGAGACGGCTGCGCCGGCAGATGGCGGCGGGTTCGCAACCCGCTCTGGCCGGAGCCGTTGCTCACGGCTAAAGTCCCGGCCAGCTTTTCGCTTGTCTCTTCCCAAACACGGAACGCCCGATGCCGAGCTTTTACCACGGCGCTGTCGAAATTGCCTATCTCGACGAGGGCGAGGGCGATCCGATTGTTCTCGTGCACGGCTTTGCGTCGAGCAAGGGCGTGAACTGGGTCTATCCGAGATGGGTTTCGGATCTGAAGAAAAATGGCCGCAGGGTCATCGCGCTCGATCTTCGCGGCCACGGCGAGTTCCAGCAAGCTCTATGATTCATCCGGATACAGCATCGAAATCATGGCCGACGATACGCTTGCGCTGATGGATCACCTGAAGATCGAGCGCGCCGACGTCATGGGCTATTCGCTGGGCGCGCGGATCACCGGCTCGCTCGCGCGAAGCCGCCCGGAACGCTTGCGTTCGGCGATTTTCGGCGGTCTCGGCATCGGCCTGATCGAGGGCGGCGGTCCCGGCGAAAATGTCGCTAGAGCCCTGGAGGCGCCGTCGCTGGAGGACGTGACCGATCCGGTCGGGCGCACCTTCCGCGCCTTCGCCGACCAGACCCGCTCCGATCGCCGCGCGCTCGCGGCCTGCCTGCGCGGGTCGCGGCGGCTGATGACCGAACAGGAAGCCGCCGAAATCGCGGTGCCGGTGCTGATTGCGGTCGGAACGACCGACGAGATCGCGGGCTCGGCGGACGCACTCGGCAAGATCATTCCGGGATCGCAGGTGCTCAATATTCCGGACCGCGATCATATGCGGGCGGTAGGCGACAAGGTCTACAAAACCGGGGTGCTGGAGTTCTTGTCACGCCGGAAGTGATGCACCCCGCGGCTCGCCGTCATCGGCGAAATGCCTGAAAGCTGCGATCAGCACCACAAAAGTCGCGATCCACACCATCCGCGCGCCGTAGCGGTCGTGCGGGCCCGAGATCACGCCGCAAATGAAGGCATTGCCGAGCAGCGCAAGCGACACGGTTGCCGCCAGCACCGTCACATCGTCGAGCCGGCGGCGCCAGAACGCATGTCCGACAATCCCGAGCAGCGCCAGCATCGACCCCAGCGCAACCGGAATATGGACCCGGTTGATCCCGGCGAAATCGATGTCCCAGTGCTGCTGACGCGCCGCGCGCACCGCAGCGGTCTGCGCCGGCAGATAGCGCTCGATGATGGCGTAGGTGTGTGGAAGCCAGCCGGTAGTGCCTTCACCGGTCGCGACATCGACCAGTTGCCGCGCGGTGGCGGCAAGCGCCGCCTCCGCCTGCCATCCCGGATATTCGGCGAGCGCATGCAGCGCGATGAATCCCATTTCGTCGTTCAATCCCTTGAAGCGGCCGAGCGTGTTGAACATGCTGTGGCCCCAGAGAAAGTCGTCCGCCGTGGCCGGAAGCTCGTTGCGATAGGGGCACAGTTTCAGCTTCATCGTCGGACAGTGATCGTTCAGATATTTCGCGACGATGCCGTCCTGCAGCATTCGTCCGAACGCGACACCGGCGCCGCCGGGCGTCCATGCAAACTGTCCCGACAACGCGAAGTTGGCCGTGAGCAGCATCGCCGCGCCTGCAACGGCAGTCAGGCTGCCGCGAATCAGTCCGATCTCGGGAATCCGCGCCGCCAGCCATGGCCGCACCATCCAGCCCGCGCAGCACAGCCCGAGCAGAACGCCAAGCGTTGCGCTGTGAGTGGCCGCGGCGAACGAGGTGAGCGCGAACAGCAGCCATTTTTCGAGGAACGAAATTTTGTCCCCGTGCAGGACAAGGAGAAAGAGCGACAGGATCGCCAGTCCGGCAAAGATATCGGTCAAGAGCATGCTGGCAAGCCATGGCAACGCCGTGGTGCCGATCAACGTCAGGCTGATGGCCGCGATCCGAAATGGCGTTCGCATGCCGAATACCCGTAACGTCAGTTGCAGAATCCACAGCGTCGCCAGCGCCTGGATTGCCAGATTGATCCAGAAGTAAGACCCCTGACCGAAATGAAGATAGAGACCGAACACGGTCGACCGGCTGGGAACGAGATAGCCCTCGTACCAGCGGGCGAGATAGCCGCCGGTGTCGTATTGCAGCAGCGGATAGCCGTTCCAGATTGCAGGCGCGACCAACAGCAGCGGGATGGCGAGGGTTGCGATCAGGACCAGCGCGGGATCGGCCTGCCGGGCGCGTAAACTCTGCGTGTTAATGGTGAATTTCCTTGTTGCGAGAGCAAGATGCGTGAAAACGGTCACGCCTGCCTATCAGCAAATAGTCGGACGGTTGACGGTTCGGGACGGCTTGATTTATGGAAATCCCGGACCACTTCCTTAATGAAGATCGCCGGCTGATCGTTGCGCGTTTTACCGGATGGACGACGGGACAGCCGCCCGCCGGCCGTGTATAATCTCCCCCCGAACGTCGATAGCGAGAGCAGCCATGGCCGTGCATCAGGTCAATCCGCAGAATGCCAAACTGACGACCCTCGATCCGATCTGGGATCGCATCCGCACCGAGGCGGAAGACATCGTCCGCCGCGAGCCGGAACTGGCGTCCTTCATCTATTCGACCGTGCTGCATCACGACCGTCTCGAGGACGCGGTGATCCATCGCATCGCCGAGCGTCTGGATCATCAGGCGCTGTCGGGCGATTTGATCCGCCAGACCTATGACGAGGCGCTACGCGACGAACCCGACCTCGGCAACGCGTTCCGCGCCGACCTGGTCGCGGTGTACGACCGCGATCCCGCCACCTCGCGCTTCATCGATCCCTTGCTCTATTTCAAGGGTTTTCACGCCATCCAGACCCATCGCCTCGCGCACTGGCTGCACAACAAGGGCCGCAAGGATTTCGCCTATTATCTGCAGAGCCGTTCGTCGGCGGTATTCCAGACCGACATCAATCCCCATGCGAAGATCGGCCGCGGCATTTTCCTCGATCACGCCACCGGCCTTGTGGTCGGCGAAACCGCCGTGATCGACGACGACGTTTCGATCCTGCACGGCGTCACGCTCGGCGGCACCGGCAAGGAGAACGAGGACCGCCATCCGAAAATCCGCAGCGGCGTGATGATCGGCGCCGGCGCGAAGATCCTCGGCAATATCGAGGTCGGGCATTGCGCGCGGATCGCCGCGGGCTCCGTTGTGGTGAAGGCCGTGCCGAATAACGTCACCGTGGCCGGCGTCCCGGCGAAGATCGTCGGCGAGGCCGGCTGCGCCGAGCCGTCGCGCACCATGGACCAGATGATCAACGCCATCGGACTTTGATTTCCGGACCTCATGAATTAGGCCTGCGGTGGGTTGCAAACGTCTAGCCGCGCGCGTCAATTCGCATTAAAGCTTCAGCGAACCTCAGTTGCATTGGAGACCGCCGTGGACGTTCAGGAAGTCAGGAAACTCGACGCCTACCTCAAGCGCCTGTTCGGCAATCAGAAGATCCGCGTGGTGCCGCGGCCGAAGAAAGACGATTCGGCGGAGGTTTATATCGGCGAGGAATTCATCGGCGTATTGTTCGTCGACGATGAGGACGACGACCGCTCGTTCCAGTTCCAGATGGCGATCCTCGAGGAGGATCTGGTCGATCAGGGGTGAGGGCGCGGCTACGCGATATCGTAGGATGGGTTGAGCGAAGCGATACCCATCATGCCGCAACGTAATCCGTGATGGGTTTCGCTGCGCTCAACCCATCCTACAAACCCAAATCTATCCCCTTGGCCCGCGCAACTGCGCCGTCAGCCGGTCCATCGCGCCGGCCACGTCGCGCCATTGCGCAAGCCAGCTTCGCGGAAATCGAAACGTCAGGTCGGCGCCGTCGATGCGGCGCTCGCTGAGGCACATGCCCGGCGTTGCTGCGTCGCGGGTGCAGCGCGCGACCAAGTTCGGCGCGTTGGCAAGGAACAGGTCCTCATTGCTGTAAGGCGTGCCGTCGCGGAACGCGCGCGCGGTCAAGCCGTCCTGTCCCTGCCGCGACGTCTTCTCGAGATAGCGCGGATAGATGGTGCGGACGCGGATGTCCGGCGCCAGCGTGTCGTGATGCGCCGAGATCGACAGGAAGATGCGGTCGATCGGCGGCACGGTCTCTTCCTTCGCCTCCGCGCTGCCATGCTTGGCCGGGTCCGGCGCCTCCAGCGATGGATAGACGAAGGAGAGATCGACGCGTTCCTGCGGTCCGGAATGGCGCTGGACGTTCCTGCGGACGGCATGGGTCGGTACATTGAACAGCGTAGCTCCGACGCTGACCGGCAATCGCGAGGGAGCGCTGGATGTGTCGGGGTCCCAGGTCGGCCACAGCAGATAGGCGACCAGCGCGATCGCACCGGCGGCGATCACGCTTCCCAGCACGATCGGCACGAGATGGCCGCGGGTCTGCCGACCGCGCGTACCGGTTTGGGCTGAGAGCAGGGTCATGCGGATGTGATCATCGTGGCAGGGCAATTCCGGAGCGATCGGCCGAATCAGCACCGAATATGCCATGCAGCGCAAAACTTCCGCACGGTTTTGCGCGGCGGTGGCGGCCGGCGCCATTAACCTTTTCTTAAGGATGTTGTGGCGCGGCGCTCTGCATTTTGCGATGCATGGCGGGTTCCTTGTAATGCGTGAGACCCCGCCGATGTCGCCGGATGCGTTGAATTCGCTGTTTTCGCTCTGCATCGGCTTTGCGCTCGCGGGCGCCCTCGCCAGCGGCTATCAGGCCTTCGTGCAACGCCCGGCCGGTTTCGGCCTGTTGCAGGAAGGTGTCGCGCCAAAAACCTTCGCGGCGGTGCCGTTCCTGGTGTTCGCGGCCCCCTTCATCATCATGCGCAATACCCTGCGAGGGCAGCGCATCGAACGCCGCCGCTTCGAATTCGTGATGATGGCGACCGTGCTGTCGGGGTTCTGGAGCCTGATGTCCGGAACCTTCGTGGTGATGACGCTGCGCGCCGCGGGATTGCTGGCCTGAGCGCGATCCACTATGCAATGTCTGTGAAAACAGGACATTGACATGGCCATCTACGAACTCGACGGGCAGGGGCCCGACCTTCCCGCCGATGGCAACTACTTCATCGCCGACACCGCCACGGTGATCGGCAAGGTGCGCTTGCAGAGTTCAGCGAGCGTGTGGTTCGGTGCGGTGTTGCGCGGCGACAATGAGTGGATCGAGATCGGCGAAAACGCCAATGTGCAGGACAACTCGACCTGCCACACCGACATGGGTTTTCCGCTGACCATCGGGAAAAACTGCACCGTCGGCCACAACGTCATCCTGCACGGCTGCACCATCGAGGAGGGCGCGCTGGTCGGGATGGGATCGATTGTGATGAATGGCGCGCGGATCGGCCGCGGCAGCATCGTCGGCGCGGGCTCGGTGATCACCGAGGGCAAGCAGTTTCCCGAGCATTCGCTGATATTAGGCGCGCCGGCGCGGGTGATCCGCACGCTCGATCCGGCGCAGGTCGCGGCGATGGGAAGTGCGGCAAAGTTTTATGTCGGCAACGGTCCGCGCTTCAAAAAAGGCCTGAAGAAAATCGGCTGAGCGAACTTAACTGCTGTCATTCCGGGCTCGCCCGCTCTGCTCGCGCCCCGGAATGACGCTATGTCCCTTCCGCTTCATCGGCCTCGGCGGCGCCGGCGACACGCTCGTGCCCCGCGCTCCACAGCGAATGCTCCTCGCTGCCGTCCTGATAGGGATTGGCTTTGGCCGGAATGTTCTTCCGCGCGGCGCGCTGGCCTTCTTCAAACGGATCGGGATCGGCTGTCATCGGTTATTTCCTTGATGAGCCCTTCCGAGCGGGCTTCTTTGGAGCGGACGCGCTCTTGCGAAGCGCATCCTTCAGGTCAATGGGAATGCCATGCTTTTTCAAGAGGTCGGCGAAGGCTTCGTCGGCAAGCTCCTGCAAGGTCGCCATCCGATCGCGTCCAAGCTGGATCAACTTGTCAAAGGTGTCGTCATCGAAGGCGATCAGTTTTCGCATGGTGTGGCAGCTCCAGGACACTAACCGATCTTACAGCGAAGCCGCGTACCAAGCGCAACGTTCAATCGCGGCAAATGGAATTTGTTCCGGGTGGGAGTACCGGGCAGGCCATCCGCGGCGGCGAAGATGAACGCGGCCGGTTCATTCGCAGGGCACCTTGAGCCGATTATTCCCTTGATGCCGGGCAGGAATTAGAAAAATTATTGCCTGCGGCGCCATCAATTTACGCTGAAGCCGCAACAAACGCCCGCGAAACGAGTCATAATCCCCGGGTGCACTACCCATTTATGGAGGATGGTCATGTTGCGGAAAACGGTTCTGGCGGTATTGGCTGTCGCGGCGCTTGGCTTCGCGACGATGACGGACGCCTCGGCGCGCGGCGGGTTCGGCGGCGGAGGTTTTCGCGGCGGTGGATTTGGCGGCGGCGGCTTCCGCACCGCTGGCATCGGCGGTGGCGGTTTCCGCGCCGCCGCTATCGGCGGCGGAGGCTGGCGCGGTGGTGGTTGGCACGGCGGATTTCGGCGGCCGGGCTTGGTCGGCTTAGGCTTGGGCCTGGGTCTCGCCGGCGCCTACGCCGCCTATGGCTATCCCTATGGATACGGCTATGGCTACGATCCCTATTACGCCGGCTATTACGACGACGGTTACGGCTATGGATACGGCGGCTGCTATATCGTCCGCCAGTCCGTCTGGGGCCCGTATGGCCCCGCAATCCGACGCGTTCAGGTCTGCAACTGAATTTGACGTGGTAAAGTGAAAGGTCTCGGCGCGATTTCGCGCTGAGACTGCGGCTTGGCCGAACTGCGGCGGCTTCGGTACGGCGATTGCATTATTTAAGATGATGCTGGCGACTCTCAGCGCTCCGGATTTGACATGGCTGTTTCTGGCCGTGGTGATTTCCCTGTTGTCCGGGGCGGTCTGGGCCTTCTGGGAGATCGAGCAGCGATCGCGACGGCATCGCAAACGCGGCCGCTTCGGATAGAATGTTGTGCATTCGCGGGAACGGCGCGCGGCACCTTCGCGGCGCGCCGTCATCACGCGTCGGTGGATCAGCCCAGCACCTTGTATTTCCTGAACCAGGCCTGCATCTGATTCCAGCCGTCGTCAGCCGCGTCCTTGCGATAGCTTGCACGGTAGTCGGCATGGAAGCCGTGCGGCGCGCCGGGATAGATCTTGAACTCCGCGGGTTTGTTGGCTGCCGCAAGTGCTGTTTTCAATGCTTCAACCGTAGCGACGGGAATGCCGGTGTCGGCGTCGCCGTAAAGGCCGAGCACCGGCGCCTTCATGTCGGGCGCAAGCTGGGTCGGGCTTTTCGGCCAGACCGGGTTCGGCGGATCGACCGGCGGGCCGTAAAACGAGACGCCGGCCTTCAGCGCGCCGGAGTGCGCGGCGTATTCCCACACCGTCCGTCCGCCGCGGCAGAAGCCGATGATGCCAAGCCGGCCGGTATCGCCGCCCTCCGCCTTCGCCCATGCGACGGTGCTGTCGAGATCGGACAGCAACTCGGCGTCGGGTTTTGAGTTCACGATCGGCAGCAACTGCGGAATATCGGTGATCCTGGTGAGGTCGACGCCTTTGCGGAAATAATAATCCGGCGCGACCGCGAAGGCGCCGAGCTTGGCGAGCCGCCGCGTCACGTCCTTGATGTATTCGTGCAGGCCGAAAATCTCCATCGCGACCAGCACCACCGGAGGATTGGCGGCACCCGCCGGCCGCGCGAAATAGACCGGCATCTCGCCATCGGAAACTTTCACCTTGGCGTCGCCGGCGGTCAGCCCATTGGTGTCGGTCTTGATCACGTCGGCGCGGACCGGTCCGGCAGCCAGCGTATAGCCCGCCGCGGTGGCGGCAGAGGCGGTCATGAAGACGCGGCGCGACAGCGGCGCGGTCTTGGTCAGCCCGACGATATCGGACGTGAGAATAGGTTCGGCAGTCATGGTTTCCTCCGGCTTGTTTGGATTTGTATTCAGCAGGCAAAGCCCTGAGAACGCAAATCACGCGGCTGCGAGCGATGACGTTATGGCCGCGCGTTGGGGAGCGTATACCGTCGTATAAGCGTAGGCCCCGTAAGCGGTGACTGGTGTCTGGTAAGCAGGGGGGTCGGCAAAAACCGCGCCTAGCCGGCTCTGCACCGGTAGATCGGCGGCGCTGGCGGACATTGCCGCGGCGGCGATCGCGAAAACGGCCAGCGTTATCCTGCGCAACATTGCCCGACACTCCCGATTGATTCGCAGATTCTATCGCAGAGCCCTTAGCAAGCCTTAACGCCGCGCCTTCCGGATGCCGCCCCGCTGGCCCAAAAAAGTTGCGGCCAGGCTTGGGGGAGGCTGGCCGCGCGCGATCCGGTCTGGGACGGGGAGGGGTGGGGATGTGCCGTCGCCAGCGAAACCTAGTTGGGGTCGCCCTGCGACAAAGCGGTAGCCGGTCTCGGTCCAGGCCAGGACGCGTTCGTTCTGGTTGTCGAGGACGAGCTTGGCCCGGTGTGGTTGGCGATAATTCAAGAACGAAGTAAAAGCATTCGTTGCTCTCCGTGCAGCAATGTACTCGCGCGAAGGAAATCAGAACTTGGCTCGCTCTCCCGAAACAATATCCCCCGAGAAGATTTCACGCGTTCTTGAAGCGCTCGGGCGTCGATCAATTGTCTTATTCGGCATGAGGCGGGCAGGAAAAACCACTATTGGCCGAGAACTAGCAGTGCGTCTGCGCCTCCCTTTTGTCGACGCAGATACAGAGATTGAAATTGCCTCAGCTGGGGGGGACCTTACGGAAATCGTCAAGCTTCATGGCGAGCCATATCTTAGGGCGGGTGAGGAACGTGTGATTGCGCGTCTTCTCAAACAAGAACCTCAGGTCTTAGTCATCAGCGATGAGGGATTTCTCAGCGCAATTATCCGCGCAGAAATCCGCGCAAACGCAATATCTATATGGTTGCGGTGGGACCAAGGCACAGTGGTGACGCGGCGTACCGAGCTGATATTTGCCGAGGCTGCTTTCACGATCGGCGTTGGTGCTCGCAAAAGCGATTCAATTGTAGAAGAAATACTCGACATCCTCAGCAATTTAGACTCTTTGGAAACGCCACAAGACGAGACCGTTGACCGCACAAACTGGACCTTTGGCCGATTGCTAAATTGGCATTTGCAGCGGGGCACCAGGCCGACCCGCGGTGTGGCGCGAGAATGGTCGCTGGAAGAATTTGCGTCGAATACAGGAGTTAGCAAGCGGGCGGTCCGCAATTGGATCGTTCAACAGAATGTTCCCTCCAACGTTGCAACTATCGAGCGGGTCCTTTTCGGTTCCGATCCAAGGTTCCACAACCTCCGGGCCGAACTGCGCGAAAGATATAACCATTCACTAGAGGCACGCGAAAGCCGGAAAACGGTTGAGTTAGACGGCGAACGTATCCGCAGACGCATGGACGAAATGGCTTTAACTATCTCTGCAATGGTCGTTAGGGCACGTTTAAGCGAACAAACTTTTCGACGGGCCTTGAGACGTGAAGTGGTCAGTCTTGATGTTGCTCTGCGTATAAGCCAGGCATTGCGTCTTCCACTCTCGGACATACTCACTAGCGAAAGGGGATACGATCCGCCGCCTGCGGAAGCTATTCCAAATGCGGAACCGCTTGCGATTCAATTTACTAGTGCGGCAAGCGGAGCAATTGACCTCTCGTCAGCAACAGAGCCGGGTGAAAAGCTGCAACAAGGGGCGGGACGGAGCGAGGATTACGCTGAGGTTCGTTTGAAAGCATCGGATCTCAGCGCTCTTGGTTCAAACCGCCTGGGTCGCGCGAGCGGGCCTATTGGTCGTTTCTTAAGCTTACCAGAGGATATCAATCAGGTTCGGGCGAAGCTATTTTGGTCGCGCGCAAATACACTACGCATCCTCTGGCAAGATCATGTGCGCGCAACCGCCGACAGAGTACGAGGGGGCGAGCCCGATGAGCGCCTGCTAGAGGCCTCGGCGGCATCCCAGCTCAAAGACCTCGTTGAGACTGTAAACGTTTTCGCAGTTGGTGACCCTCTTTTGATGGACCTTGATGCGGTCCGACCCGGACCGCAGGAGGATGAGGCCGCGAGGGAAGAAGTCTCTATACTGGCACCTGTTGTTGAGGACGTCATTGCTAGTCCTGAGATTGCCTCGGCGAGAGCGCGGGAGGTGGTGAGTGAACAGCTAAGTAATGTAGGTGCGCCTAGTGACAGTCTTGCTAGTCGTCAGGCCAACGATTTTGCTAGGCGCTCCTTTCGAAATTTTGTAGGTGAGCTCCTGCGTCGCGCGTATGGTCCAGTGCGGTCATTGTCACGTGTAACGAAGGCTGAAACAGGAAACCTTTGGAAAGGCATTCGAGAAGGCGCTTACCGGGCGACTGGTGCAGCACTCCTGAGTGACGCAGCCGGCTTCACTAATTTTTCCGGCGCGTTTGTTCAATTTGTAGCCCGGCATGCCGAAGCCCTTAGCGCCTATGTCGTGAAGGCCTTCCAAAACCCGACACTGGTTGAGATCATCAGGTGGATCGTTCGGTTAGGGGGATAACATCACGGCGCCGTTCCACGCGAAGGCGGCATCGGGAATCGGTAAAAGATCAATAAAACTGACGTTCGATCTCCCATAAAGTTGCGGCCAGCCTTGGGGGAGGCTGGCCGCGCGCGATCCGGTCTGGGACGGGGAGGGGTGGGGATGTGACCGGGTCGCGGGTCTCCTTGTTCTCAATTTTCGCGGGCGCTGGCGGTGGCAATCGCCGGGCGGCTGTCGCCGAGCGAAACCCAGACATTGGGATCGGCCTGCGATTGACGCTTGACGAAGCGGTAGCCGGTCTCGGTCCAGGCCACGACGTTTTCGTTCTGGTTGTCGAGGATGAACTCGCCCTTGTCGCTTTTGACGGTCAGCACCGCGTGGCCTTCCCCCTTCTTGTCGCGCACCACCGTGATCAGCAGTGCCTCGCGCGGCCATCCGGCGTCGATCAGCATCTTGCGCTTGAGCAGCACGTAGTCCTCGCAGTCGCCGTAGCCGTCTGATGGCAACGACCATTTCTCGATTACGCCCCAATGATCCATGTCGGTCATCGGCTTGATGGTTTCGTTGACCCAGCGGTTGACCCGCAGCAGGTCCTTCCATGCGGTCTGCGTCATCACGATATCGCGCGGCTGCGTCGCGCCGCCGCGGCAGTCGCCGGGATTGTCGGCGCAGAATTCGACCCAGCCGATCGGCGAACGCGTGGTCTCGCCAAGCGACGCATACAGAACTCGTTCGTCGCCGGCGCGTGCCGGCGCTGTCGTTGCCAACAGGACGGCGCAAAACGCCAATCCCATCCCCTGTCCCCTGACGCCCATTGTGGCCCCCCGTTTCTTGTTGGGACCACACTTCGCACAAAGGTTTTGCGCCGCCGCTAAACCGGGCAAGTACAATTGAATTGAATACTAATCAATACTTCAGATAATTCGATCTAAGCTTGAATCGAATTCGACTAAAATTTGAAACAACTGCATTTGATTCAAATTTTATGCGTTTCATCGCAAAGCCAATTAAACCGGCGACTTCCGGCGGCGGCGGGACCCATGAGAGACGCGTGAAACGGCAGGAGGCGGCATCCGGCAACGTAGAATCCGCCTTCGAGGCTCGTAAAAGCGATGAATCGGCGGGCGCGGTTGTTTACCCGGCGGTGACGCTATCTCCGCTGATGTGCGGCGCTTGGCAAATCCTGGGGTCCATGCATCCATGCCGGGTAAACAAAAGGGAGGACCTAATGAAAAACATTCTTTGCGGAATTTGGCTTGCCGTTGGTCTCAGCGCCGGAGCATCGGGAGCCAATGCCCAGATCAATCCTACCGATCCGCAGCCGACCTGCAACATGTGCCCCGGCACCTATATTCCTGTGGCGGAACTGGAGAGCTACACCAAAAAAGCGCTGGCGGAAAAGCTGGTCGACCAGCAGGTGCGGGACATCGACCTCGGCAAGGCGCGCGTCGGCATCGGCATGGTTCACCGCGGCAAACTGGACAAGCCCAATCCGAATTCAGTCGCCGAACATGACCAGATCAGCGAGGTCTATCATGTATTGTCGGGATCGGGGACGCTGGTGCTCGGCCCTGATATCGTCAACCGGCAACGGCGCCCGGCGACCATGCGCACCGTCGTTGAATTCAACGGCCCCGGAAACAACGGATCCGAGGTTCGCGACGGCGTGGCCTACGAGATCAAGGCTGGAGACGTGGTCGTGATCCCGGCCGGCACCGGTCACTGGTTCACCAAGATCGACGACCACATCGACTATCTGATGATCCGCGTCGATCCGGACAAGGTCACGCCGCTCAAGAGCGAGGCGCAATCGAAGGATTATCTGTCGAGACCGGCGGCAAAGGGTGAATAAGCGCGCTCGGCGCTTCACCGCGCGGTGACGCTGTCTTCCAGCGTCTCGGCCAGTTGCTCGTGCACGAACTCGAGCGCAAAGCCCTCCTCGAGGTTTCGCACCACCCGGGCCTGCACCTTGCCGAGCGACACCAGCGATTTCAGCGGCGGCCGGTTTTCCGCCGCGATCGCAGCCCCCGACAGCGACATGTCGATGATCCGGCAGGTCATCTGGCTGCCGTCCTCGAGCGTGAGCACGGCAATCGGGTTGCGCGGCACGATACGGTCGTGGCGGCGGTCTTCAGGCAAGTTGAGAATGTCGCGGTTGGCAAGCCAGGTCAGCTGCGCCGCCAGCTTGTCGCGCTTGCGCGCGGTGGCGCCGACGCTCATGGCAAAGCCGTTGTCGATGATGCGGGTGATCTTGCCCTCGACCCGGCCGATATGGTCGAGATAGGCGATCACGCGGTCGCCTACATTGCCGATCCCGGGCGCCAGCAAAGCGAGGCCGCCGGGCGACATGTTGATGATCTGGCAGGGGAATTCGCGCCGGTCCGGCAGCATATAGCGGCCGAGCAGGTGCACCTTGACGCGCTGAAAGCGCCGCCGCTCCTCGGTGGCCGGAAGTACGGATTTCTTGTGCGCCAACGCCATTCGATGCCACCCGACACCGGCCGATCGGTGTCGTCTGACCCTACGGCCAGCAGGGTTAACGAGGAGTTAGCGGGGCTTGCATCGAGTGCAGGCATTCGCCATGCAATGAGATCGGAGGTAAAAATGCGACTGAAACTGAATTTGGCTGTCGCCGCGGCCGTTCTATGGGCCACTGCCGCCCCGGCAGCCGAACTGCGCGTGACCTTGCTGGGGACGGGCACGCCGACGCCGCGTCTCGGCAGTTTCAGCGCGTCGACCCTGGTCGAGGCAGGCCCCGAGCGGTTGCTGTTCGACCTCGGCCGCGGCTCGACCATCCGGCTGTTTCAGAAGAAGATTCCGCTGGGCTCGATCACCGCGCATTTCATCACCCATTTGCATTCGGATCATGTCGTCGGCCTGCCGGACATGTGGCTGAGCGGCTGGATCGGCACGCCCTGGGCGTCGCGCAAATCGCCGATGGTGGTGTTCGGACCCAAGGGTACGGTCGCGATGACCGAGAATCTCACCAAAGCTTTTTCCGAAGACATCCGCATCCGCATCGACGACGAGGACTATCCGCCGTCCGGCGTCGCATTCGCCGCAAAGGATGTCGAGCCGGGTCCGGTCTATGAAAACAACGGCGTCAAGGTGACGGCGATCGAAGTCAACCATGGCGCGAAGATAAAACCCGCTTTCGGCTATGTCATCGAATTCGACGGCAAGAAGGTCGTGCTTTCAGGCGACACGAGGCCCGACGAACGTGTCGCGAAAGCCGCCGAGGGAGCCGACCTGCTGGTACACGAAGTCGCGGTGATCGAGCCGGAGCTGTCGAAAAGCTATCCGTCCTACCGCGCCATCGAGGATCACCACACCTCGCCGGAAGACGCGGGAAAAATTTTTGCGAGCGCGAAGCCGAAGCTGGCGGTTTTTTCCCACATCGTGTTCGCGACGCTGAAGCCGGTGCAGGATGTTCCGGAGGACGCGCTGATCGCGCGAACGCGAACGACCTATGCCGGGCCGCTGCTGGTCGGGCGCGACCTGATGTCGTTCGTGATCTCCGACGAGGTCGAGGCCTTCGGCGCCAATGGCGAGGCGGTGAAGCCGCTGACGACGGGACAATAACGCAACCCTGCATCACGCCGCCTGCGGCACCTTCGCCGCAATCCGGTTAAAACCCCAGAGAATGATGGGGCATGCGAAGATCGTCGCGGCGCCGAAATCGAGCGCGGCGGTGGCGCTGCCGGCCCATTTGGCGCAGGCGCCGGCGAGCACCGGTCCCAGCATCATGCTGCCATAATAGACCGTAAAGAACAGGCCGATGCCGATTGCGCGCGTTGCCGGCTGCAATACCCGCGCCGGCAGACTCATGATCGAACCGGCCGGCAGGCCGCAGACCAATCCGAGTGCAACGGTGGCGGCGATCACGGCGTCGCTGCGCCCCAGCATGATCATCAGCGCCGCGAACACGATGCAGCCGCTGACGATGATGAGTTCAGGGCGACCGATCCGATCGGCAAGGAAGCCGCCCGATGCCACCGAGAGCACCGTCAACCACAGCACGATGCTGATGGCCGATCCCGCCGCGGTAATCGACCAGCCGCGCTCGACCAGCATCGACGGTCCGAAGCTGAAGATCGTCGCGAAGCCGACATTGTAGAGACCCCAGATCAGCGCCGCGGCGACCACGGCGATGATGGTGTTGCGGTCGAGACGCGCGGTTTCGGTAGCGGCAACGGTGGAATTTGCCGGCGTCCGGTAGAGAGCGCCGAGCAGCAGCATGCCGCATCCGATCAGCACCGCGACGGCGAGATACACCGCACTGATGCCATAGGCGGTGCCGATCGCCGGCAGCGTCAGCAGCGACATCGCGATGCCTGCCGGCCACGAATTGACGAAGATCGCCATCGCGGTCGCGATCTCCCGGCCCGCGAACCAGTCCGTCACCATCTTGGTCATCTGGACGTTGAGCATCACGCCGCCGGCGCCGGCGACCAGCCGGCCCGCGATCTGAACGCTCCAGGACGCCGAGAACGCCATCGCGAGCTCGCCCATCAGCATCAAGAGCAGCGCGGCAAGCACCGTCGGTTTGTCGCCGAACCGTTGCCCGATGGCGCCGCCCGGCAATGCAAGCGCAATGCCCGGCGTGAAATACAGGCCGATCAAAAGGCCGATGTCGGCGAGCCCAATCCCGAATTCGCTGCCGAGCAACGGCGCGACCGACGCCACGCTTTGAAACTGAAAGCTCATGGAGAGGCGAACCGTGAACAGAACGGCAAGGATGCCCCATCGGTTGTGCACGCTCGGTCCCCCTGAAGTTTTCATGCAACCTGAGACCGCATGACGGGGCTGTCAATCGTGCGCGAACCGGACGGCGCCCCGCATTGGCATCGCCACCGAGTTCAAATAGGTTTCCTCCGCCCAAGCGCTGCAATCGACAATCGCCGAAGGGACGGGGAGAAGACGTCATGGAACAGATCCGCGTATGCACCTATGAGGGCCCAGGCGCGACGCCGGTCATCCGCGAAGTGCCATGGCCGAAAATCCCGAAGAGGGCGGCGCTGATCAAAGTCGGGGCTTGCGGCGTGTGTGGCACCGATCTGCATATCCTGAAAGGGCACTGGCCGAAGCCACTGCCGTGGCCGTTCACGCTCGGGCATGAGATCGGCGGCGTGCTGATCGAGGTGGGCGCGGAATTCACCGAGGATTTCATGAGCAAGCCGCTCGCTGTGGGATCGAAGGTGATGATCCCGCCGCTGATGCCGTGCGGCCATTGCTATTACTGCATCCACTACCCCGAAAGCGCCAACAAGTGCCTAACCCCGGTGTATTACGGGCGCTATCTCGGTTTCGACAAGGCGCCGCATCTGTGGGGCGGCTGGGCGGAATATGTCTATGTCGATCTCGACATGCTGCCGGGCACCAAGATCTACAAACTGCCCGACGACATGCCGCTGCGGCTGGGCGCGCTGTCGGAGCCGCTGACGTCCTGCATCCGCGCCTTCAACCGCGCCACCCGCGCCGGCGGCTTCACCTGGGGCGATACCGTGGTGATCCAGGGCTCCGGGCCGATCGGAATTCTGGCCGTCGCAGCAGCCCAGGAGATGGGTGCGGGGAGGGTGATCTGCGTCGGCGCGCCGGAAGAGCCGCGGCTAAAGCTGGCGCGAAAATTCGGCGCGGAAGCGACGGTGAACATTGAGGAGGTGAAGACACCGGAGGCGCGCATCAACAAAGTGCGCGACATCGTCGGCGGTTTTGGCGCCGATCTGGTAATGGATTGCTCGGGCCATCCAAGCGCCGGCCCCGAGGGCATCGAAATGCTGCGCGACGGCGGCACCTATGTCGAGATGGGCCAGTTCACCGACGCCGGCTCAATCAATACGTCGTGGCACCGCATCTGCACCAAGGATCTCAACGTTCTCGGCTCCTGGGGATTCACCGGCAACGACCTGCCGCTCGGCGTCGACATGCTGTATCGGACCCGCGACAAATATCCGTGGCTTCAGATGCAGACGATCTATCCGTTCTCGGAAGAAGGCATCGGCCGCGCGGTTGCCGACGCGATGGCGATGAAGACGGTGAAGTCCACCATCGTGCCGTGGCCGGAACTGGCGGAGTGACCGTCATTCCGGGGCACGCGTCTTCGCGTGAATCCGGAATCCAGAAGGCGGAGCAAGTGTCAGCGCAGTCCCTCATAGACCATGAAGCCGCGCGCCACCGCCAGTTTGCGCAACGCGCGCGGAACCAGCCGCTGTGGCGGATGACCGAGGTAGCGCCATGAGGTGAGGTCGAAATCCCTGACCGCGCCGGGGACGCTGCCGAATGGCGCGAGCAGGCCGGTCAGGCTCAGCGGCGTATGCGCGCGATTGTTGAACGGCAGCAGCAGCAATTCCAGATGCGTCACCGAGCCGTCTTCTGACGTCGCCGATAGGCCGGCGACGGCGGCGAGCATCTCCTCGGCCACGACGCCGATGATGTCCTCGATCTCGCGGCGGCAACCGGACGTGAACAGCGCCGAAAAACTCGATCCCTTCTGGTCGCAGCCTAACAGTGCGCAGACCCGCGTTCCCGCCACGCGAAACGGATAGCCGGCGGATGGATCGTAGGACAATACGAAGATATCGCCGAGCAGTTCACGTACCGCCCCGGGTTCGATCTCACTGCGGTCGGGCGCGCGGGCGGGCCCGCGCTTTTCGTCCCAATATGCGAAAAATTCCCAACTCGACGGATGCTTCATGTCTTGAACGCCCTGACCTGCGCGGGCGCATGAAAGGACACATCTGTCCCGGTTTCACGCAACCTGCGTCCCCTGTTTGTTGTGCAGGAGAGGTCTTGCAGCGTCCATGCCGCGTGCGGTTTTGGGCGGGTTTGGCGCAAGGTTTGTGGCGTTAACGTTAAATTAACTATGCGGTTGGGGTTGCGGCCGAAGCGGGTAGTATCGGTGCGCTCTACGCTTCGCCGGTTTTCTCCAGGGGCCGGTGAGGATTTGCCACAGGCGGCGTCAGACAGTTTGGTCATCGCGCGGGGAGGGGTGGGGATGTCGCCCGTTTTCCCTTAGCGCGGCAAGATCGGCATCGACAGGGAGGGCTTCTCAGGCCCTCCTTTTTCGTCCGTCAACCTATTTTCCGAGCGCGACGTTTTTTCGGGCGCGGCGTTTTCAGGTTGATGCATTCCCGGCCGCCGCTTCGGCCGACCGCGTGCAATTCCTCCACCACATCGCGTTTCGCCAGAAGCCGAACGTGTATTTCATGATACTCGACGCTTACGGCCGGGCGGATACGCTGAAACTGGGGCTAGGTTTCGACAACGAAGGATTTCTCGGCGAACTCAAAAAACTCGGATTTTTCGTTCCTCGACAAAGCGTTTCCAATTATCCGGCGACAAATGCCTGCGTCGGAAGCATGCGCGCGTCCCGTTGGGCTCGAGCCTGCCGGCGAAGATGGCACCGCCCTCAAGTTTTCCGCGTCTGCGGCGATCCCGTGCTTGCGCCGCAGCGCCAAGCCGCCTATTTGGGCGCATCGCTCAGCCGAGCCGCCTCACCCAGGTCTTTGACCCCTTGGACTTCCCGCCAGAAGAACCAATTCCGCAAGCCCCGCGCGAACCGATCCTGACGCTGCCCGGCGCCTTGAGCGCGTATGTGGTGTTGCTGGCCGTCATCCATTTGCGCGTGCTGCTGCCGCCGGAGCTGGAGTACTGGACCATCGAGGTGTTCGGTTTCATTCCAAAACGCTACGATTCCACGCTGCTGGCGACGCCGTTTCCCGGCGGCTCGCCCGCCAAGGTGTGGTCGTTCGTGACCTATTCGCTGTTGCATGCCAATCTCAGCCACATCGGTTTCAACGTGCTGTGGTTGCTGCCGTTCGGAAGTGCGGTGGCGCGCCGCTTCGGCGCCGCGAGATTCTTCCTGTTCATGGCGGTGACCGCGGTCGCCGGCGCGCTGGCGCATCTGATCACCCACGAGCACGAGGTGGCGCCGATGATCGGCGCCTCGGCCTCGGTGTCGGGTGCGATGGCAGCCGCGATCCGCTTCGCCTTCGTGCAGGGCAGTTTCCTGTCGTTCAGCCGCGGTGATGCCGACGCCGCGGCACAGGTGCCGGCGCTGTCGCTGACGCGCGCCTTGCGCAATCCCCGGGTGCTGGGATTCCTTGCGGTCTGGTTCGGCGTCAACATCATCTTCGGGATCGGGTCGATCGCAATTGGCGCCGAGGGCGTCAGCGTCGCCTGGCAGGCGCATATCGGCGGGTTTTTCGCAGGGCTTGTGCTGTTTTCGCTGTTCGATCCGGTTCCGCGTGCCGCGCCCGCTGTCGCCGACGCTCCGGACGTGTCCGATCGGGACTAATCGCCGCTCCGGCTTGCGGCGCAGCCCGATTTCATCCATCATCCCAGCGTTTTCAGGCGAAGGCGCCTCCGTTTCGCATGAAGAACATGCCTCGCATGCTCGATGCGCACGAACCAAATCGACGCCGGCCTGTTGCCTGAAGGCGGAGTGGACGATCGCGCGGACATGACGCGATGCGCATTCAGGGAGGCGACGATGACGGTACGCGCAATTCTCGATACCAAAGGCCACAACATCCTGAGCGTCGAGCCGGACGCAAAACTTGCCGCCGCGGTGAAGATTCTGTCGGAGCGGCGGATCGGCGCGGTGCTGGTGATGAGCGGCGGGCGCATCGAAGGGATTCTCTCGGAACGAGATATCGTGCGCGTGCTCGGCGAGCGCGGCGCCGCGGTGCTTGACGAGCCCGTCAGCGCTGTGATGACGCGCAAGGTCGTCAGCTGCCGCGAGAAGGACACCGTCAGTTCGATCATGGAGCGGATGACGACGGGAAAATTCAGGCATCTGCCCGTGGTCGAGGACGACAAGGTGGTCGGCCTGATCTCGATCGGCGACATCGTCAAGTGGCGGGTCAAGGAATTCGAGAGCGAGCAGGAAGCGCTGCGGGATTACATCAAGACGGCTTGACTATGATAAATCGCACCGAGCGAGACATCCTTACCTCTCCCCGCAAGCGGGGCGAGGCGTGTCGTGCCTGTGGCGACGGTTTCGATCAGAACGATCGTATTTTAGCTCACGGCTTCTTCACGGCCGCCTTATCCGGCTCGCCGGCCGCCGGCGCCAGAATCTCGATCGCTTCCTGGATCGCTTCGATGGCGCGTTCGGCGGCGCGCGCGCCGTGCGCGATCAAATCGTCGGCGCGGTGGAAATCGAACCAGCCGATTTGTCCGACGCGCGGCGAGATCAGCATGTCCGGCGGATCGCCGGCGAGCCGCGCGCGGGTGATGCGGTCCTGCATGATGTTGAAGGCATCCACCATCACCGTGGAGATGCCGGGGCGTCCGGGGCTGCCGAAGAATTCGCGCTTCATGGTGCGCTCCGGCGAAAAGAACCGGCGGAGCCCGCGCTTGGACGGTGCGGGTTCGATCACCGGCGCCGGCACCTCGATCACGGCCTGGCCGTGGGAGAAAATCGTCGTCGCGTGATTGAATACGTCGCTGGAGAGATTGGAAGCGATCACGATCTCAGCGCCGAGCGCGCGCGCCGCCGAGACCGGCACCGGATTGACCAGCGCGCCGTCGACCAGCCAGCGGTCGCCGACCAGAACCGGCGAGAAAATGCCGGGCAGCGCATAGGAGGCGCGCATCGCATCGACGATGCGGCCGTGTGTCAGCCATATCTCATGGCCGGTGCGGACTTCGGTGGCGACGGTGGCGAATTTCAGCGGCAGTTCCTCGATCAGGGTTTTTCCCATCGCCGCCTCAAGCCCGGCGGCGAGTTTTTCACCGCCGATCAGGCCGGAGCCATCGAGGCGGATGTCGAGATAGCTGAGAATATTGCGCGGCCGCAGGCTGCGCGCCCATTCCTCGAAGGCGTCGAGATGTCCCGCGGCAAAGGAGCCGCCGATCACAGCACCCATCGAGGTGCCGACCACGATGTCGGGAACGACGCCATGGGCCATCAATGCCCTGACAATGCCGATATGGGCAAATCCGCGCGCGGCGCCGCCGCCCAGCACCAGCCCGATCACCGGACGCCGGATGCTGCCCAGCCCGACCTTGTCGTGGCTATCAGGTCCGTTCTGGCCGCGGCCGATCAAATTATCCAGCACCGACGGGGCTCCCATGGATGGCGCGCAAAGCTTATTCGCTGCGGTCTCATTCCGCCAGAATGGGCCACCGGTATGGTTTATGCCGCGATCCCCGTACGCTTAGGCTCGATTTGCGACGGGAACGCGGCGCCAAGAGGACGCGAGGGGTAACACTTCGGCCTTCGGTCCGTCCGGACGCGCGATGGGCTTGCCCGCAGGCTTGAATTTGCCGCGTTTTCGGTGAAAAGCATGCAGCATGACTGCAAGGGGCGATATTCCGGAAGGTTTTGGGACCGATCGCACCGGGCGACGCAGACGCCTGGGATTGGCGTTTGCGCTTGCCGGCCTGATCGCCATGGCGATCCCGCACGCCTCGGTTGCGCAGATGTTTTCCGATCGCCCGCCGCCGGTGCCTCCATCCTCCATTCCCGATGCATCGCCGGGCGGCGCCATCAGCCTCGCGCCGCCCTCGGGTCCGGCTTCCGCCCCCAGCCTGCCGGCGCCGCTGACCCAGCCTCCGGTGTCCGCGGTGACGCCGCCGGTCACGGCGCCGCCGATCGCCTCCACGCCGGGGCAGGCGGTGTTGTCGCTGACGGCGCGCTACGGCAAGGATCTTCCCGTCATCAACAGCGGCCTGGTGTGGCGGGTTTTCTCCGACCGGCCCGACGACACCGGCACCTTCAAGCTGATCCGCGAGGAACGCGGCGCCACGCCGAATATCGTGCTGCCGCCCGGCAGCTACGTGGTCCATGTCACGCTCGGCCTCGTCAGCGCGGTACGGCCGGTGACGCTGAAGGCGGAGACCGACCGCGAATCCTTCGTGCTGCCGGCCGGCGGCCTGCGCATCGAGGGCCGCGTCGGCACCTCGAAGATTCCGCAGAACCAGATCTCTTTCGCGATCTACAAGGGCAGCCAGTTCGAGGCCGCCGAGCGCGCCTCGCTGGTGCCCAACGTCGCCGCCGGCGACGTGGTGCTGCTGCCGGAGGGCACCTACTACATCATCTCCAATTACGGCGACGCCAATTCGGTGGTGCGCTCGGACATCCGGGTGCAGGCCGGCAAGCTCACCGACGTGATCATCACCCATCGCGCGGCCGTCATCACCCTGAAACTGGTCAGCGACAAGGGCGGCGAGGCGCTGGCCAACACCGCGTGGTCGGTGATCACGCCGGGCGGCAACGTCATCAAGGAATCGATCGGCGCGTTTCCCCGCGTGATCCTGTCCGAAGGCGAGTACCGCGCCATCGCCAAGAACGAAGGCAAGGTGTTCGAGCGCCCGTTCAACGTCGTCAACGGCGTCGACGGCGAAATCGAAGTGGTAGCGCGGTAAAGAAACAGCCTCGTGTCCCGGACGCGGTGCAGCGCGCCGCTACGCGCTGCGCTGCGTCCGGGGCACGAAACGTCAAAACCGCGTCACGATCTCCGACAGCGCCGGGCGCGGGCGATCCTCGTTCGGCTTCGACGGCGTGCCGATGTGGATGAAGCCGGCGATTTTTTCGTCCGCCTTCAACCCCAATCCATCGAGCACGTCGCGGTCGAACGCGAACCAGCCGGTCAGCCAGTTGGCGCCATAGCCGAGTGCTGTGGCGGCGTTGACGATGTTCATGGCGCTGGCGCCGGCGGACAGTTGCTGCTCCCACGCCGGCACCTTGGGATGCGGCCGGGTGAAGCTGACCACGGCGATCACCAGCGGCGCATCCATCAGCCGGCGCTTCTCCACGTCGATTTCGGCCGGCGGGCTCTGCGGATTTTTTCGCGCGAACACCTCGGCGATGATCGCGCCGGCGCGGGCGCGGGCATCGCCTTCGAACACAATAAAGCGCCATGGCGCGAGCTTGCCGTGATCGGGTACGCGGGCGCCGACGGTGAGAATGGTTTCGAGTTCCGCGGGCGAGGGACCGGGACCGCTCATCTCGCGGGGTTTTACCGAGCGGCGGATTTTCAGGAGTTCGATGGCTTCGGGCACCAAGGGGTCTTTCATCGCAAGGGGGATCGGTTGGTCGCTTAGCACGCGTCGCGGCCGGCAACGAGGCCTGCCGGATCGAATTGGAGCGATTATGATGGCGGTTATACCGCATTTGCGGACTGCGCGGGACGAAAGCCCGCGCGTGCCCGCCAACGCTAGGTCTCGATCAGCGCCGCCTTGAGTTCGCCGAGAACATCGTCTTCGTGCCATTGCAGGCGGGAAAGATGCGCGCGCGGGCGCCCCCCGCGGTCGAGGATCACGACGTCGAGCCGATGCTGGTTGACGGTATTCGAACCGTAGCCGACGCCGAGATCGAGCCAATGCTGGAATGGCTCGAACGCCCCGGTGGTACGCAGCAGCCGGGTGCGGTCGTCGTAGGACATGCCGCGGTCGGCGCCGTAGGCGCGAAGGCGTCCGGGCTGGTCGAATGCCGGGTCGTAGCTGAAGGCGGCGACATTGACACGGCCTTGCAGGCCTTCCTCGTCGATGCGCTTCTGCAGCCGCGCCAGCTTGGTGATGGTGAGCGAGCACTTATTCGGGTTCATGCAGCGCGTATAAAAGAAGGTCAGGACGCTGGGCCGTCCGGGAAAGAAATCGCCGAATGAAAATACCGCGCCATCCTGGTCCTGCAGCTCGACGCTGCGGATATCGGTGCCGGCGCGCGGCGCTTCGGCGGCCGGCTTGAAGGAGACCGGCGCGGGATGTCCGCCGCAGCAATGCGCCTCGGCCGGCGCGCTGGCGCGGGACACGGCGGCAAGCGCCTTTTCGATCTCGGTTCTCACCTGTGCGGAAAAATTACCGGGCTGTTGCCCGAGCATGGCCTTGAGCGGCGCTTCCGCGGCAAAAGCGCGCGGGCCGAGCCAGCCCAGCGTGCGAAACAGTTCCATCAGCGCCGTCGTCTGCGCGTCGCCGCTGGCGGGGTTACGGTAATCGAAGCAGACCACATCGTCCGAGCCGCGAAGGCGCTCGATCGCCTCGAGCAGCAACGGCACGATCTGCTCGGGCAGATCGCGCGCACCGCGCATCGCCTTGGCGGCGGCGGCCACCACATAGGCGTTGAGACCGCTTTCCAGTTCCTCGATGACGAACGGCATCGCGGACGCCGGCAGCCCCATGGTCTCGAAGCTCGCCAGAAGATAGCCGCGCAGGCGTTCGGCATCGCCGCTGCTGCGGCCGGCATAGACCGGCGACTGTTCGGCGAGCAGGGCGGCTATGGCCTCGCGCTGGTCCGGTTGGGAACGCAGGTCATCCACGCCGGCGAGGATGTCCGCGAAGGCGACGCCGCTGCCGGACGGATGCATGCCGCGCGCCTTGCCTTACGGCTTCGCCAGGAAGCGCCCCGCGGCCGTGCGCAGATTGCTCAGGGGAGTCTGAGCGCTCAGATTTTTGACTTCATCGAGGAAGCCGGCATTGTCGCGGATGACCTGGTGCAGCGGCGTGTTGACCAGCGCTCCCAGCGTGGAAGCGCGAATGTCCTCGAAGTCGGTATGGTCCTTGACGATGCTCTGCGCGATATCCGAAAATTTCTTCGGATCGAGGCCGTTCAGGCCGGTGGCGCTCAGCGCCCGCAGGCTTCGCGGTTGCGATTTGTCCTGCAGCAGGTTCGCAAACAAGTCCTGCGATTTCGGGTCGGCGGCGAGTATGCGCAACGCGGCTTCCTTGACCGGAAGATCGACGGTCTTGTGAAAAACGTCGAGCGCGAGGTCGGCGATGTTGGCGTGATCGTCGAGACTGAGCAATTGCAGCGCCTTCACCGGCGACACCAGTGCCGGCTTCTGGTCCGCCAATTCCTGTCGCAACGTTTGCTGGATGTCCGGATCTTTCTCGGAGGCGAGCACCGCGGTCGCGCCTTCGCGCAGTTCCGCGTCCACTTCCGGGCGTGCGAGCTGCCTCAGAACCTTCAGAAAATCGGCGCGATAGGGCGCGAACTGGTCGCCGAGGAACAGCGCGGCGCGCAAGGCCTGGAGTGCTGCGACGCGAACCGGCAACGCTTGGGTTGAACTTGCCAACAGGTCCAGCAGCTTTGAAAAGTTGTCGGTCAGGTTCTGGCCCGTCGTGGACAAATTGCTCGCCCCCGCCAGCCCCCGCGCAGCCGTTTCGCTGTCGGTCGGCGACATGCCAAATGTGTGCGGCCCGTCGCCGGCGTTTTCGCTGGCGGCGAGCTCTGCCTCGTAGGCCTTGCGGTATTCCTTGACGTCCATAGCGCTCACCTGCTCATCAAAAACGTTAGGGGTGGCCACCACCGGCCGCGACCACCGTCGGCGGCAAGTCGAACGGCACGTCGTCATAGCCAAAACCAAGCAGATCGCCGCCGGTCACAGCCTGATAGTCCAGCATGTTCTCGACCTTGGGCGTGCGTCCCGGCGCCGGCGTCGAGGCGGTGTTCGGAAACGGTCCGCCCGGCGCCGTCGGCGGCCGCGGGCTGGTGGTAACGCCATTCCATGGCCACATCGTGTCGCCGAGATTATGCCCGATCCTGCCATTGGGCGGCGGCTGGTAAGCATTGGGGTCGGTGGAGCTCTCCCGATGCTTGACCCACTGCCATTTCGCCCACAGCCGATCGATGTTGGCGTGCAACATGAAGAACAGCGGGTCCTTCACGGCCGTCGGCGGAAAGTTGATCGGACCGTCGAAGCTGACATGCGCGCTTCCGTGCGGATTGCCTTCCATGCCGCGGAAGCTGGAGTAGATTCCGGTCTTGCCGCCAAGCCCGATGGTCTTGGTTTCGCTGATGACGTTGGCCGGCCCGTTCACGGGAAATCTAAATCCCCGGGTAATTCCCGAGTCGTTATCGGTGCGCCAATGCTCGAGCGGATGCCCCGGCTTGAACAGCACGCGATCGTTGGGATCGGTTTCCCCCATGAAATCGACTGTAAACAGGGCGGGTGCCCCTTGATCGAAGCGCCAATAGGGAACGGTTACCGTGGCATCGATCGCCTGCAGCGCGCGTTCGAGGTCCAGTACGTAGGCGCGGTGCCAGGGCAGGAAGCCGACATTGCCGTGCATTTCCCGGTCGGATACGGCGGTGTGGATGTCTCGGAAGTCGCGGTAGGCGCCCTGGCCCTGGGCGTTGAGCGTGCCGAGCGCCGCCAGATAGCGATCGCGCTCCGGCGCCGGCAATGTCTGCGCGTTTTTGCGGATGCGGACCATCACGGCTTTGGTTCCGAGCACCGCGCCGCTGGTCTTGTCGGTCGCCTGGATCACGGCGTCGCCATACGCAGCGCTCGGTTTTTGAAACTCTCCGGCAACCCAGAACGTCACCGGCTGGCCGTTGCCGGGAAGGCTGAGCGCGAGGCTGGACGTGCCCTGGTCCGACCGCACGGTATCGAACACCAGGCCGCCGACGGTGCCCGCGCTTTTCAGGATCACATCGGTCGAGGTTCCGGTCGAGCCGCCGACAAGCCGCGCGGTCGCCTGAACCGGCACCCATGTCAGGAACACGCGGCCTTGCGTGTCGACGCCTTTAACAAAATCGATCTGGACGCTCATGCCGCGGCATCTCCCGCACGATAGCGAAACAAGGTTGAATCCGGAATATCTACAACAATCGAAAGACGACCCGAGTAAATAACTCGGCCATAACACCCTAAATTGTAAACCTGTTCGGTGCAAGGGGTGCAGCAACCGCCGGATTGCGCATTAGGTCGCAGCCCGTATCCGCTTCACATCAGGCGGTGTCGCAGCGCTAGCATTCTCAAGGACGGCCGCGTTGTATTCAATATCGCGGGCAACAAGCATCGTGTCGTGGTCTGGGTCAACTATCCTTATCGAGTTGTTTACATCCGGTTCATCGGTACCCACCGGCAATACGACGCGATCGACGCCCAGAAGATTTGAAGGTTGGACATCATGGATATCGCACCAGTCAAAAATCCCAACGAGACTACCGCCGCGTCCTGAAGGAGCGCGCGCCTCAAGGCTATCGGCTGGATGTGCTGGTCACGCTGGTGGAGGCGTGCGAGCGGAAGCATTATCCGCTCGATCTTCCGGACCCCGTGGAGGCCATCAGGTATCATGAAGGACTCGGCATTCCAGCCGAGTCGCTCATCAAAGCTCGGCAACGCAAGGCGGCGTAACGATCACGCCGACTTTCGCGCCCGCTTCACGTCCGGCGGCGTCGCCTCCTCGACCAGCGCTGCGATCGCCTCGTCGGTCGGCATCACCTGCTGCCGCTCGCTGCCCAGACGCCGGATCGAGACCGAATGCGTCTCGGCTTCCTTCTTGCCGACCACCAGCAGCGCCGGAATTTTCTTAAGCGAATGCTCGCGGACCTTGTAGTTTATCTTCTCGTTGCGCAGATCAATGTCGACGCGCAGGCCGGCGCGCCGTACCGCCGCGGCGACCACCTTGGCGTATTCGTCGCCTTCCGAGGTGATGGTAGTGACGACGGCCTGAGTGGGCGCAAGCCAGAGCGGAAAATTGCCGGCGTAGTGCTCGATCAGGATACCGATGAAACGCTCCATCGAGCCGCAGATCGCGCGATGCACCATCACCGGCGCTTTTTTCGAGCCGTCGGCGTCGATGTAGAACGCACCGAACCGTTCCGGCAGGTTGAAATCCACCTGTGTGGTGCCGCATTGCCAGTCGCGGCCGATGGCGTCGCGCAGCACGTATTCGAATTTCGGGCCGTAGAACGCGCCTTCGCCGGGGTTGATGTCCGTCTTGATGCGGTTGCTGCTGCCGGCCTGAATTTGGCTGAGCACCGTCGCCATCACGCGTTCGGCATGATCCCACATCTCGTCGGTGCCGACGCGGTTTTCGGGCCGGGTCGAGAGTTTTACCGTGAGTTCGCCCTCAAAACCGAAATCATCGTAGGTCGACAGGATCAGGTCGTTGATCTTGAGGCACTCGTCGGCGAGCTGCGCCTCGGTGCAGAACACATGCGCGTCGTCCTGGGTAAATCCGCGCACGCGCATCAGGCCGTGCATTGCGCCCGACGGCTCATAGCGATGCACCACACCGAATTCGGCCAATCGTAGCGGCAGATCGCGATAGCTTTTCAGCCCGTGCTTGAAGATCTGCACATGGCCAGGGCAGTTCATCGGCTTGATCGCAAACCAGCGCTTGTCCTCGGCCTCGTCGCCGGCCGATTGCGCGGCGAACATGGTTTCGCGGAACCATTCCCAGTGGCCGGAGGTCTCCCATAGCGACTTGTCGAGCATCTGCGGCGCGTTGACCTCGTCGTAGTCGCCCATCAGCCGCCGGCGCATATAGGCGACCACCGCCTGGAAGATGGTCCAGCCCTTGGCGTGCCAGAACACCACGCCGGGGCCTTCCTCCTGGAAGTGGAACAGGTCGAGCTCGCGGCCGAGCTTGCGGTGGTCGCGCTTCTCCGCTTCCTCGATCTGCTTTAAGTAGGCGTCGAGCTCTTCCTGTTTTGCGAAAGCGGTGCCGTAGATGCGCGTCAGCATCGGATTGTTGCTGTCGCCGCGCCAATAGGCGCCCGCGACCTTCAACAGCTTGAACGCGCCTCCGACCTTGCCGGTCAACGTCATATGAGGCCCGCGGCAGAGGTCGAACCAGTCGCCTTGCCTGTAGATCTTGATGGTCTGGTCTTCAGGGATGGCGTCGACCAGCTCGACCTTGAACGTCTCGCCGTTGTCGCGGAACACCTGCTTTGTCCGCTCGCGGGTCCAGATTTCCTTGGTGAACGGTTTGTCGCGCGCGATGATCTCGCGCATCTTTTTCTCGATTCCCGCAAAATCCTCCGGCGTGAACGGCTCGTTGCGGAAGAAGTCGTAATAGAACCCGTTCTCGATCACCGGGCCGATGGTGACCTGGGTGCCCGGCCACAGCGATTGCACGGCTTCGGCGAGCACATGCGCGGCATCGTGCCGGATCAGTTCCAGCGCGCGCGGGTCGTCGCGATTGATGAATTCGATTTTTGCGTCCGCCTCGATTGCATCGGCGAGATCGCGCAACTCGCCATCCAGCGCCATCGCCACCGTGCGTTTTGCCAGCGACGGCGAGATGCCCTTGGCGATATCTGTCCCGGTGATGCCTCTGGGAAATTCACGCCTGGCGCCGTCGGGAAAGGTGAGGGCGATGCGGGGCTCGGGTTCGACAGGTTTCAAATTGGCGACACTGTACTGGAATCCGGACGCGGGTGCGTTCTTGTCGGGCATAAGTCTCTCCTGTGGCTCACTCCTGCGAACGAGCGCAGGTAAGCGGGAACGAGCAGGGCTTTTAGCGTAAGGGAGGAGGGAAGGGAATGGGGTTGCCCGCCGACGGGAAACGGGACTAAAGGCGAGATGAATTGGCCGACCTTTCAATCCTCAATTGGCAGCATCTCATAGGCTTGATCGACCCGAAGCCTCGATTTTTCGAAGCAATCCCTCCGCATCGAAATTACAAACTCCGCCATCAACCGCTTCGATATCTTCATGTCGCGTGCTTCGGCACCGCCCGGCGAAGTTTGAGCCATATATTTTTTCCAGTTTCCCACTAGCTTTCGCAACCGGCCCGCGCCTGACCCCGGGCTCGGTGCAGTCGATGGCCGATTTGCCGCAACTCGATTTGACCGAAATCGGATCCATGGCGGATCGCCGGCGGCTGGCGCATCCGGAAAAACTGTCCACGGAAGGATTTGCGGCGGCGCTGACCGGCCTGCTCGCAACCTGTCCGCCGCAAAAGAGCTGGCTCCGTCGCCGCAGCCGCAGGGCCGCGCGGCGAAATAAATCCGATCCTGTGCTTTCCTTCCACGCCCGCATGACCTACATGCATTTGCATGCATGCTCCGGTCGCTCACGTTGAACGCCGCTTCGCGCCCACCGCATTGATGCTCGGAAATTTCGTCACCGGCTGCTCGGTGATCGGGCCGGCGGGCATGTTGAGCGAACTATCCGAAGGCCTCGGCGTCAGCATCAGCTATGCCGGCCTGCTGATCACGTTCGGCGCGGTGGTGCTGTGCGTCGGCTCGCCGGTCACGGCATGGCTGACGAGCCGGATCGAGCGCCGCACATTGCTGGTCGCAACCCTCGCGATGTTCGCCATCACCAACGCCGCCTCCGCCTTCGCGCCGGACTATGCGAGCCTGCTCGTCGTCCGGCTTGTCATGCTGGCGATCGGCGCGCTGTACACGCCGCAGGCGGCGGGGACCGCGGCCCTGATCGTCCGCGAAGAGAAACGCGGCAGCACCATCGCCTACATCTTTCTCGGCTGGTCGCTCGCCGCGGCGGTCGGGCTGCCGCTGATAACCTTCATCGCCAGCCGCTACGGGTTTCGCGCGGCGTATGGCAGCATCGGTGCGGTCGCCTGTTTGAGTTTTCTGCTGCTGGCCTGGCGCCTGCCGGGCGGATTGATCGGCGCGCCGGTCGACCTCAAGACCTGGACCGATGTCGGCCGCAACCGGATGATCCTGCTGCTGCTGTCGATCACGACCTTGCAGATGTCCGGGCAATTCGTGATCTTCACCTTCATGGGCCCGCTGCTGGCGAAACTCACCGGCGCCGGCCCCGACGCGATTGGTCTGGTGTTTGCGCTCTACGGCGCCTTCGGCTTCATCGGAATTGCGATTGCGACCCGCATCGTCAATTCCTGGGGGCCCTACAAGACCTCGGTGCTGTTCACCAGCCTGCTGCTGTCAGGCATCGGCGGCTGGGCGTTCAGCGCCGGCCTCTATCCGCTGATGGCCATATCGGTCGCGATCTGGGGACTGGGTTTCGCCTCGACCAATTCGATGCAGCAGGTGCGCCTGATCGCAGCGGCGCCCGAGCTTGCCTCGGCATCGGTGTCGCTGAATACCTCGGTGCTGTATGTCGGCCAGGCCGTGGGCTCCGCGATCGGCGGCCTGTTATACGCCCATGGTCTTCTGCATGCGTCCGGCTATGTGGCGATGGGATTTGTGGCGCTGGCGCTGATCACGGTGATCGCTTCCGGAAAATTGGCCGGGGCCAGGGCGCCTGACTAGAACATCGTGACTTCGATGACGCCGGATATGAATTATTAACTAATCGAAAGTCCGGTTTAGAATTCGTCAACCATTGCTGACCTTGGCGGCGGGGGCCGGATTAACGGTCCGGGTCGCCTGCTGCGCATGCTGCTTTTCCCGGAAAGCCTGCGCCACGCCGGCGACATAATGCTGAAAAGCCTGCTGCGCATTGTGATCGTTCACTGTCAACGCAATCCTCGGCTCCACATGCTTCGGGGTCGATTTCGGACCGGTCATGACTTCTCCTTCAGAACTGATTCCAACTGATGTAACGTAAATGGGTTTCGAAAAGTTTCCTACCGACGGCGCCTTGTATCAACAGACAGGCCTTTTCGTCGTGCCAAGTCATGTATGCCCTGGACGATCCTGAACGCACCAAACGCATATGAGGTAAGCTGTTTCATTATGTCGGCGTCGGCGCCCGGATTAAAGGCCTTTCTTTTTGCCGAATCGACACACATCAGGCCGAAGACGTTTTTCTTCTTGTATTGCATGTAGTTACCGAAGCCCGCGGCATCCTCGGTCGGTTCGTCCTCCATCAATCCAAAAATGGGGTAAATCATAAACGATTGGTAAAATCTTGTTGAGCGCTCGTTCGGCTCCGTCGAGCTCTCCTTCGACGCCGCTATTTCCTTCAACAGCGCCCCGATATCGTCATGCCGGAAGAAATCGTCCTCGTAATCCGGATCGAAAATCCGCTTGTAAACATAGTTGGACTGCACGCCGAGCGGTTTGTTTTCGAGGCCTTCGTCGTAGTCGAGCCGGTTCTGGTCGTATTTCGAGGACCGCACCAGGGGGCGGTATACGAACCTCGGCATGTGAGGTTTGGTGCTCTCTTCGATCCGCTTGATATTTGCCGTGACCGGTTTTTTCCAGCGCTTCCTGATCTCAAAAACGTTGGCGGCCGTATTGCAGATGGCCGCGAGATAATCTGCGTGACGCGTTTCCAGATTGGTAACGTCGATCGAGCCGGTCGAATTCAGCGCGGCCTGATAGAGAAGCCGAACGGCCTCGCGCTCGAACGGAAGATATGCGTTCTCGAGGCGAAGAAATTCTGCGGCGACCGCCGCGTCGCGCCTGCGAAATATTTCGGCGCCGATCCGCCACGTCACCACTACCGCCGTCACTAGCGCAAACAGCACCACAAAAACCAGAACGTAGATTTGGTACTGAACGTACAGCGAATAGTAATAGGTGATGGCGGCGCCGATTCCGCCGGTGGCGACAAGCACGGTGAAGATCGCTTTGGATCGCTCAATGACCTCCCCCAGGAGGCCAGCGATCCTGACCAGCGTCCAACCTTTCAATTCAGGCATGCTTTGCGGGATAATTTTTAGGGAATGAAACGGCGGTGATTTTCCAGAACTAGCCGATTTTTGCCGAGAGGGGAATAGCGCTTCTAGCAAAAGTTGCGCGGATATATCTGTTACTGACCAAGGAGCAGCCCCGCGGTTTCTCGCTCCCGCACGAATCAGACATCGCCAATCCCGACAAGACGATGTTGCGCGGAGAGTCATGCCCGGCCGGTCGGGAACTGCCGTCTCAATCGCTGATGCGCGTCAGCACCGCCTTGAAATTCACGCCGGGCAATTGCAGCGCGGTACCTTCGAAGTCGATCATGTCGCCGCTGATCGAGCCCTTGAGGGTCAAGGTCACCGAATCCATCCCGAACAAAGGTTTGAAATTGGGATCGTGATTGTGCCGCTGGGTCGTGACCTTCGCGGTAACTTCGTCGCCCTTGCCGGAATAGTTCCCAACGAAGGCGAATCCCGAATTGCCGCCGCGGATTTTGCCGCTGGTGGCGTAGACCACCCCGCTTCCGGTGCCGTGGACGGTGTGAAAGTCTACCTTGTAGAGTCCGTCTTTCAATTGAAACGTCCCTGAAAATCATCGGTGACTATCGGCGGCAGCCTGACGTATTTCGCAAAGGGCGATACCAGCTTATGCCCGGACTTTGCAAAGTCTGTCGATAGCTCCGTTGCTGAAATCCAACGGCTTACCAGCGCACCGACTGGCTCGGCACGATGGACGCCGTGGTGGAGGGTGTGCCGGAGCCGGCGCTGAGGAAGTGGCAGGCCGCGACGATCAATATCAGCAATGCGAATGCTGCGATCAGATCGACATGCCGGGGGTCGTGCCCGCCGTGACCGATTTTCCAGCGCATTGGTTTGCCCTCCCAACGAGGCATCGAACCAATGCGGCTATAACGCCGCGGTTCCCGCCTGCCAGCAATGCGCATTTCGTTTGAAAGCACCGCAACAGCGGAGCTGTCCGACTAAGGCCCGTTGACGCCGCGCCAGCGGCCATAGCGCCATGGCAGATACCAGCATGCGCCCTGTGGCCTGGTCAGCGGCACGTTATCGATGCCCGAGGTGCCCCAAGGCTGGCAGCGCGAGAGCCGCGCCAGCGTCATCCAGCCGCCGCCCCACAGGCCGAAGCGCTCGATCGCCTCGTCGCCATAGACCGAGCAGGTCGGTAAGTGGCGGCAATTGTATCCGACCAGCGGCGACAGGGTGTGACGGTAGAGCCAGATCATCGCGCGCCCGGCATTGCGCGGCAGCCGCCGCGCGCAGCCCGAGCAATGCGATGAATTTGGCGATGAGTGTTCCATAAGCGGTCTGCTTTATTGATAAGCGCGGTTTTGCCCGGTTCCACAGCAGGGAACCCGATGAGTTATGCAATTGAGTGACACCGGCCAAAATAGCGCCCGCTTTCGGTGGCAGTGCAGCAAATCCTGATAGACGCTTTTGCGATGTGAGGTTACCTTTTTGATAACGCTGGTGTGACAGAATCACCTGCGCTATGTGGGGCCGTTACCACTGCTTGACTTGGGGCGTGTGGGGGAAGGAACCAATTTGAGGCTCGGGAAGTCGCTTCGATTTGGCGGCTCGGTGCTGGTCTGCGCCGCCGCTCTGTGCATCGCCCTGACTGGCACCGTCGCCACCCCGGGCGGTTCGG
The DNA here is from genome assembly GCA_963784755.1 of uncultured Alphaproteobacteria bacterium. Lineage (GTDB taxonomy): Bacteria > Pseudomonadota > Alphaproteobacteria > Rhizobiales > Xanthobacteraceae > Bradyrhizobium. The sequence continues at coordinate 612,350 of CAWASS010000002.1, forward strand.
CGCATGCCGGCTCGACCCTCGAAGAACGCAAATTGCCGATGCGGTTCACTTGGGTCGCGTGTCAGCCGAATTGCCGCGGCTGGGTCGGCGCGGTCGGCATCGTCACCGCGGACACTCCGAAAGAATTCGACGAATTCGCGCGCGAGCGGCAGCTGCGCGGCGCAACCGTGGTGCTGGATTCCAGCGGCGGCTCGGTCAATGACGCTATTGCGCTGGGGCGGCGCTGGCGCAATCTGGGCATCCTGACCACGGTCGGCACCAGCCTCGATCCGCACAACGGCGACCGCGCCGAAATCGCGCCGCAAGCCTATTGCGAATCCATGTGCGTGTTCCTGCTGCTGTCGGGCAAGGCGCGCTACGTGCCCGACGGCGCGCATGTGCGGGTGCACCAGATCTGGATGGGCGACCGCGCCGACGACGCCAAGGCCGCGAGCTACAGCGCGCAGGACATGATGATCGTGGAGCGCGACATCGGCCGTCTCGCCAAATACACCTTCGATATGGGCGGGGCCGGCGACCTCTTGTCGCTCGCGCTCAGCGTGCCGCCGTGGGAAGACCTGCACGAATTGTCGTCAGCGGAATTGCGGCTGACTAACCTCGTGACCACGGACGCGGTCGCCGAAGTGCTGCCGCCGGCCGACAGTGCCGCCGTGGCGGCCGTTGCCGATCTGAATGCAAAGCCGGTGCAGGATCGCTTCGTCAGCGAAGCCGTCAGCATCGAGAAACCGATTGCCGCGGCCAAGTCGACCAAGACCGCGGAAGCCATCGTGCCGACCGGCGGCGTTGCGGCGGCGGCGACTCAGACGCAGCGGTAAACGCTCAGCGTAGTGGGATTAATTCGCCTGCGCGCTCACCGGCGCTTTCGCCTTGGCCTCGATCTGGCCGATCGCATCGACCACCGCGTCAAAGGTCAGCATGGTCGAGGCATGGCGCGCCTTGTAGTCGCGCACCGGTTCCAAGAGCGCGATGTCGGCCCATTTTCCTTGCGGCGGCTTGCCGTTTTCCTTCAGCATCTTGCGCACGGTCTCGCGCAACTCGCGCAATTCGCCGGCGGTCGAGCCGACCACATGCGACGCCATGATCGAGGACGAGGCTTGTCCGAGCGCACAGGCCTTTACGTCATGGGCGAAATCGGTGACGACGGGGCCGTCCATGCTGAGGTCGACCTTCACGGTCGAGCCGCACAGTTTTGAATGCGCAGTGGCGCTGGCGTCGGGGGCGGGCAGGCGGCCGAGGCGCGGGATATTGCCGGCCAGTTCGATGATGCGCTTGTTGTAGATGTCGTTCAGCATAAGATTGAAGTCTCAGGCTCGGGGAGGCCGGCTGGCCGGATCGCCCTTGGCGGCACCCGTCCACGGCCCTATATATGATCGCAGACGGCGGAAATACAGTCCGGCCGGCTGCCCGGTGACACTCCGGTCTGATACGACCGGTCGAACGGAGTTGACATGGACGCACTGATCAAGCCGCTGCGCGGAAACAAGCCTTCGGACGCCAAGGCTGCCGAATTCCGCCCCGCCGAACTCGACCCTGCCGAATTTCTCGCAGCCGCCGTGCGCGCGGACCAGCTGCGTCCGTCGCGGGCCGAAGCCGAGCGCGCGGTGCAGACCCTGCTCGGCTATATCGGCGAAAATCCCGCCCGCGAGGGCCTCTTGGATACGCCGCGCCGGGTGGTCGAAGCCTTCGACGAACTCTATCAGGGTTATCATCAGTGCCCGGCCGAGGTGCTGAATCGCACCTTCGGTGAAACCGCCGGCTATGACGATTTCGTGCTGATCCGCGACATCGAATTCACCTCGCAATGCGAGCATCACATGATGCCGTTCTACGGCAAGGCGCATATCGCCTATACGCCGGTGGAGCGCGTGGTGGGATTGTCGAAGCTGGCGCGGCTGACCGATATCTTCGCTCGCCGGCTGCAGACCCAGGAGCACCTGACCGCGCAGATTGCCGCTGCGATCGACGAGATTCTCAAACCGCGCGGCGTTGCAGTGATGATCGAGGCGGAGCATACCTGCATGTCGGTGCGCGGCGTCGCCAAGCATGGCGCGATGACGTTCACCAGCCGCTTCACCGGCATGTTCCGCGACAATCCGGCGGAGCAGGCGCGTTTCCTGTCCATGGTGCGAGGGCCGCAGCGCTAGCCTTCGCGTTGAATTTGCGAGGGCCGACTGTGTCCACATCTTCAGACAATAACGACCGCGAGCAAGGGCTGGCCTTCCAGCCCAAATTCGACGCGTCGGGGCTTGTGACCTGCGTCGCCACCGATGCGGCGAGCGGCGAGGTGCTGATGGTCGCGCACATGAATGCCGAGGCGCTGCGCAGGACCATCGACAGCGGCGACGCCTGGTATTTCAGCCGTTCGCGCAATGCGCTGTGGCGCAAGGGCGAAACCTCCGGCCACACCCAGCGCGTAGTCGAGATGCGCCTCGACTGCGATCAGGACGCAATCTGGATCAAGGTCGAGCAGGTGGGTGCGGCCTGCCACACCGGCCGCCGCTCGTGCTTCTACCGTGCGGTCGGCAAGGGCGAGGGCGGTGGCGCCGCGCTGTCGTTCGTGGATAGGTAATCAAAAGGATGAGGCAGGAGCGGCTTCACCTCTCCCCGCAAGCGGGGCGAGGGGCGCACCGCTATCGCGGCTCGTTCTGTTGGCTCAATCGTTGCCCACGCCATATCCCGCCATTCGCGCGCGGACGTTTTCGATTTCGGTCTTCGACAATAGCGGCGGGGTGCCGATCTGCAGGCAGCCATGGTACTGCCGCGCCAGCGTCTCGACTTCGACCGCGAGCCACATCGCCTTTGCCAGCGACGGCCCGATTGCGATCATGCCGTGGTGGGCGAGCAGGCAGGCCAGCCGGTCTTCCAGCGCGCGCACGGCATGCCGCGACAGCTCCTCGGTGCCGAAGGTCGCATACGGCGCGCAGCGGATGGTATCGCCGCCGGCGGCCGCAATCATGTAATGCAGCGGCGGAATCTCCCGGCCCATGATCGCCAGCGTGGTCGCGTAAGGAGGGTGCGCGTGAATCACCGCGTTCACGTCCGGGCGCGCTCTGAAAATATCGAGATGAAAGCGCCATTCGCTGGACGGGCGCTGGCCGGGATCGAATGCGCCGTCGAGATTCATGAACACGATCTGCTCCGGCGTCATCGCCTCGTAGGCCACGCTGGTCGGTGTGATCAGCATGCCATCGTCATGGCGCAGGCTGATATTTCCGGACGTGCCCTGATTGATTCCCAGCATATTCATGCGAAGGCAGGCATCGATGATGGACTGGCGCTTGCCCCGGTCGTTTCTGGTCGGCATCGATGGTCTCTTGATGGGGGTTGCGGTTGCCTGTTCCGCATGTTGAATGCGTGAGTGTAACACGCGGACCCGAAGTCATGACAACTGCCGTGCTTGGCATTATCGGCGGCTCCGGCATCTACGATCTGCCCGGGCTCGACAACGGGCGCGACGAGGCCATCGCAAGCCCGTGGGGAGAGCCCTCGGCGCCGGTCCGGCATGGCACCATCGCAGGCCTGCCGATCGTGTTCCTGCCGCGCCACGGCCGGGGTCACCGGCTGTCGCCGTCCGACATCAACTATCGCGCCAATATCGACGTGCTCAAGCGCGCCGGGGTCACCGACCTCGTCTCGCTGTCGGCCTGCGGCTCGTTCAGGGAGGAGTTGCCGCCCGGCACTTTCGTGCTGGTCGACCAGTTCGTCGACCGCACCCACAAGCGCGAGAGTTCGTTCTTCGGCAGAGGCTGCGTCGCGCATGTGTCGATGGCGCATCCGGTGTCGCCGCGGCTGCGGTTGCATCTTGCCGCCGCCGCGAGAGCCGAAGGCCTGGCGGTCGCCGATGGCGGCATTTATGTCTGCATGGAGGGTCCGCAGTTCTCCAGCTACGCGGAAAGCATGACCTACAGGAATCTCGGCTATTCGGTGATCGGGATGACCAACATGCCCGAAGCAAAACTCGCGCGCGAGGCGGAGATTTGCTACGCCAGCGTCGCCATGGTGACCGATTTCGATTGCTGGCATCCCGGCCATGATGCGGTCACGGTGCAGGACATCATCCGGGTGCTCAACTCGAATGCCGAGAAGGCGAGGGGCCTGATCGCGCGCCTCGCAACGGATTTTCCGCGGGCGCATGAGCCGTGCCCGATCGGTTCGGACCGCGCGCTCGATACCGCGCTGATCACCGCACCCGAGGCGCGCGACCCCGAGCTGTTGAAGAAGCTCGACGCGGTTGCCGGCCGGGTGTTGCGGCCATGAAGGTCGACGGCAAACACTTCCGCAGCATCTGGCTGGAGCCGGATGGCTGGTCCGTCGGTGCGGTCGACCAGACCAAACTGCCGCACGAGTTCGTGGTGGGGCGGATCGCGAGCTGCGAAGAGGCGGCCGACGCCATCAGTTCGATGCTGGTGCGCGGCGCTCCCTTGATCGGCGCCACCGCCGCTTATGGCGTGGCACTGGCAATGCGCACCGATGCTTCCGACGCGGCGCTCGATCGGGCCTACGCTGCGCTGATCGCGACGCGGCCGACCGCGATCAATCTGAAATGGGCGCTGGATGAAATGAAGGCGGCGCTATCGCCGCTTGCCGCCTCGGCGCGCGCGGACGCGGCCTATGCCCGCGCCGGCGAAATCGCCGAGCAGGACATCGCGCTCAACAAAAGCATCGGCGCGCACGGCTTCGCTTTGATCGAGAAGGTGGCGGCGGCGAAGCCGCCGGGCGAGCGGGTCAATGTGCTGACCCATTGCAATGCCGGCTGGCTGGCGACGGTCGATTGGGGCACCGCGACCGCGCCGATCTACATGGCGCATGACAAAAATTGCGCGGTCCATGTCTGGGTCGACGAGACCCGCCCGCGCAATCAGGGCGCGTCGCTCACCGCCTGGGAGCTCGGCCACCACGGCGTGCCGCATACCGTCATCGCCGACAATGCCGGCGGCCATCTGATGCAGCACGGCATGGTCGATCTGGTGATCGTCGGCACCGACCGCACCACCGCGAACGGCGACGTCTGCAACAAGATCGGCACGTACCTGAAGGCGCTCGCCGCATACGACAATGGCGTGCCGTTCTATGTGGCGCTGCCATCGCCGACCATCGATTTTGCCATCGACGACGCAATGACGCAGATTCCGATCGAGCAGCGGGCCGCCTCGGAGATGACCATGATGACGGGACGGACCGCGGACGGGCGGATCGAGAGCGTGCGGATCGTCGCCGAGGGGTCGCCGGTTTCCAATCACGGGTTCGACGTGACCCCGGCGCGGCTGGTCACCGGCCTCATCACCGAGCGCGGCGTGCTGCAACCGACCCGCTCGGCATTGGCCGGCGCGTTTCCGGAGCGGGCTCGCTAGCGTCATTCCGGGGCGCCGCGAAGCGGCGAACCCGGAATCTCGATCGACACTTCCAGATTCCGGGTTCGCGCGAGGCGCGCGCCCCGGAAGGACGGCGACGAGATTAACCCGCCATTAACCATAGTTGCCGCAGGGTCGGCGCGGGCTAAGCGCTGCGAGGCAGCACATTTGGAAAAGGCCGCGCGGTCGTTTCGCAAGAGCGGGGCACCAACAGATGTCGGTCGACGCATCCAGCGCCACACCAGCGGCAGGCATCGATCCGTCGCGCGCGCGCATTGCCGGTGCGATTAAGCAGGCGGCGAACACCACCGGCACCAGCTTCGAATATCTGCTCGCCACCGCGAAAATGGAATCCAACTTCAATCCGACCGCCAGCGCTTCGACCTCGTCGGCGCGGGGGCTCTATCAATTCATCGACCAGACCTGGCTCGGCACCGTGAAGGAAGCGGGCGCGCAGCTCGGTTATGGCAAACATGCCGCCGCCATCACCAGATCTTCCTCAGGCAGCTATTCGGTCAGCGATCCCGCGGCCCGCAGCGCGATCCTGAAACTGCGCGACGACCCCCAGGCGGCTTCCGCGATGGCGGGCGTACTGACCCAGTCCAACAGTTTCAAGCTCACCGGCAAGATCGGCCGCCGTCCTACCGACGGCGAACTCTATATGGCGCATTTCATGGGCGTCGGCGGCGCCGCAAAACTGATTGCGAACGCCGAGGACAATCCGCGGGCCTCCGGCGCGCGGCTGTTTCCGAACGCCGCCGCCGCCAACCGTTCGATCTTCTACGAACGCGGCGGCCGCGCCCGCAGCGTTTCCGAAGTCTATTCCGAATTGACCAGGCGCTACGCCAACGCCGCCAATGCGCCAGCCACGCGCATGGCGATGGCATCGGTGGGCGTGACGCCAACCGCGGTAGTCGCAGCGGCAAGGCCGGTCGACAATACCGCGTATCTCGCGAGCTTTCCCGACGTCCGGTCGTTGACACCGGCGGCGCCGTCGCAGCCCGCGATTACCACAGCGTCGTTGCAGCCGAGCCAGCCGATGTTCCGTTCGCTGTTCCAGGCCGGCGACCGCGCGCAGCCGGTGTCGCCGGCGGTGCAGGAATTGTGGGGCAACTCCTCGTCGCTGACCTCAGTCCCTGGCGTGGCCCCGGTGTCATCGCAAACACAGAACGTCCGCGCCCCGCAACCGCTCGACCTCTTCAGCGACCGCAACGGCAGGTTCAGCGGATAGCAGATTTGCTGGGCGGGTTAGCGAAGCGTAACCCGCCGCAGCCGAGAGCCGGCGTGGCGGATTACGCTACGCCAGTCCGTCCTCCGCAAGCTTCCGCACCCTTAACAAAACCTCAACAAACCCAGCCGTTTATGGTGAACCCTTTATTAAGCGTCATGGTTTATTTTTCCTGACAGTGGCATCGCGTCACGGTGTCGTCTTTAGAAGTTGCGTAAGCCGGCAGGACCATGATCGTTCGGCAGTTCATCAGTTGGGTACGCACCGCTCCCGCCGGCGAGCGCGCGGAAGCGACGCGGTCGCTGGCCCGCGCGCTGCTCTTTTCCGATATGTCGGAGCAGGATCGGGGTGCCGCCGAAGGCGCACTGCTGATGCTGCTCGACGACGCGTCGCCCCTTGTGCGCCAGGCCATGGCCGAAGTGTTTTCACGCAGCGCCGATGCCCCCGCCGCACTCGTGCAGGCGCTGTCGCTCGACCAGGCCTCGGTGGCGCTTCCCGTGCTCGAACATTCTCCGCTTCTGATCGACGCCGACCTGGTCGACATCATCGCCACCGGCAACGGCGAAATGCAATGCGCCATCGCGCGCCGCATGAATCTCCCGGCAGCGGTTTGCGCCGCGATCGCCGAAGTAGGCACGCCGGCGGCGGCGCTCGAGCTGATCGAAAATCCCTACGCCGAGCTCGCACCGTTTTCATGGGACCGCATTGTCGAGCGCCACGGCCATCTCGCCGCGATCCGCGAATCGATGCTGGTGCTGGAGGATCTGCCCGCGGCGACCCGGCTGGCGCTGGTCGCGAAACTGTCGGATACGCTGGCGCAGTTCGTCACCGCGCGCAACTGGCTCAGCGCCGACCGCGCCACGCGCATCGCCAGCGAGGCGCGCGACCGCTGCACCGTCAATGTCGCGGCGCGTTCGCGCGGCGAGGACATGCGCTCCCTGGTGCGGCATCTGCGCGCAACCGGCCAGCTCACCGCAGGACTGATCCTGCGCGCGCTGCTGTCGGGCAATTTTGAGCTGTTCGATAGCGCGCTGGTGGAATTGTCCGGTCTGCCGCAGGCCCGCGTCTCCGCGCTGGTCTATGACCGCGGCGGCGCCAGCCTGAACGCGCTGCTGACCCGCGCCGGCTTGCCAGACTCGACATTCCCCGCGTTCCGCGCCGCACTGGAAGCGAGCCACGAATTCGGTTTCGCCGGAACGGCAGGCGAGGCGGCACGGCTGCGCCGCCGCATGGTCGAGCGGGTGCTGACCCGCTGCGAGACCGATGCCGAGGCTGCCGAGCCGCTGCTGATCCTGTTGCGGCGCTTCGCCACCGAATCCGCGCGCGAGGAAGCGCGCGTGTTCTGCGACGAGCTGATCGCCGACGAGGCGGTGGCGCCGATCCAGCACGATCTGATCGCGGCTTAAATTCGTAGGATGGGTTGAGCGAAGCGATACCCATCATCGCTTGGGCGGCGCGTGCGATGGGTTTCGCTGCGCTCAACCCATCCTACGAGCTACAAACGCTCAATCCCCCGGCACGATGCTCGGCGCCAAAATCGCCTCGAGATGCTCGGGGCGGTCGCGGTTGACGGCGGCGAGGTATTCGTCGGCGACGCCGCGTAGCTTCTTGCTCAACGCGGCGGCCATGCCGGCATTATCGATCTTGGCGTTCTCGCGCACGATCGCCTGGATGGCGTTGATGTGATGCGCAATCAGTTCGGCCGGCACCCGCTCCAGATCCGGCGCGTGCTCGATGATCCGGGTCAGGCTTTCGGCGGCGGCGCCTGCGGTCGGAAATCCGAAGGTGGCGGCGTCGCCCTTGATGTCGTGGGCGGCGCGAAACAGTTCCTCGCGGGTCTCGGTGGTGAAGCCGTCCTTCAGAATGGCGGCATGGGCCGCGGCGAGGCGGTCGCACTCGGCCGCCATCCAGGCCTCGAATTCACCGGACAGGCCGGCCAGCGCCTTTTCCGCGCGCGCGACGGGATCGTCGAGATCCTTTTCGTCGACCCGGCGCAGCACCCGGCGCAGCGGATTGGGCTGGGTGATGACGTGATGGTCGGCGAAGGCCTGGACGTTGAGCGTTGCGGGTTTGTCTTTGGCCATGATGATGTCCTTGCGGAGCCGGCGTTAGCTGGAGCTGCGGGCCTTCTCCAGCAGCGAAGGCTGCTGGACCACTTCCGCCTCGGCGCCGCTGCGGCGCTCGGGGCCGATATAGGCGTTGCCGGTGTTGCGCCGGCGGTCCGGCCCGAAATAGGTCCTGGTCTTGATGAACGGGCGCGGGTTGGCGACGACGTTGAGGATGCGGTGATAGAGGCCCTTGGCCGAGATCGGCTTGGCCAGGAATTCGGTGACGCCGGCGTCGCGCGCCATGGTGACGCGGCGTTTCTCGGAATGGCCGGTCAGCATGATGATCGGCGCGAACGGATTGCCCTTGGAGTTCGGGCTGGCGGATCATCTGGGCCAGTTCCAGGCCGTCGAAGATCGGCATCGACCAGTCGGCGATGACGATGTCGGGCGCGTAATGGCTGTACATTTCCAGCGCGGTGGCGCCGTCCTCGGCCTCATAGACCTCGCGGGCGCCGAACGAATGCAGCAGGGTGCGCAGGATGCGCCGCATATGCGCGTTGTCGTCGCACAGCAAGAACCGCAATTTGTTGAAATCGATGCGAAACATGGCCCACCCCGGGCGCACCGATGCCGGTATACCCGGCGTTAACTATAAGCCGCGGGGCGTTAACGAATGGTTGCGAAGGCAAGGGGGCGGGAGGCGTGGCGTTGTTCCCAAGCCGGACCTGAGGACCGTTTGCCTAATGCCGCGGCTTGCGCTTTAATTGGGCCGTTGCCAGAAGCGCTCCGTCGGAATGGGACAATGATCCGATCAGTGTGGCTTGCTTTCATCTTCCTTGCGTTCATCGGCGCCCTGGCCGCCATCAAGGTCGGTATTGCGACCCCGTCCGGTCAGCAGCTTGCCGCCGCGGACGACGCGATCGAAGCCGAGGCGGTTCAAGGCGCGCTGCCGAAGGCCGACAAGCTCGACGACGTGCCGGACCGGATCCCGGTGCAGCCGGTCGCCATCGTGCCGCCGCAGGTCACGCCACAGGCGGAAGAGAAGCCAGTCAGGATCGTCAGCCGGCATTGGCGCGACAGCTACGCCAAAGTGAAGAAGCGGAAGCATCACCGCCATCACGCCACCCACGGCCGCGGGTCGCACAAGAAGATTTATCGCCGCAGCCGGCACTAATACCCGAACTGCTCGCTCAGGATTCGCTCCTCCAGGCTGTGGCCGGGGTCGAACAGCATCCGCATCGAAATGGTCTTGTCCGAAATCACCTCGACGCGGCGGACGTCGCGCGCTTCGTCGTGGTCGGCCACCGCCGCGACCGGGCGCTTTTCGCCGTCGAGTACTTCGATCACGACAAAGGCGGTGTTGGGGAGCAGGGCGCCGCGCCAGCGCCGCGGCCGGAACGCCGAGATCGGCGTCAGCGCCAGCAGCGCGGCGTTGATCGGCAGGATCGGGCCCTGCGCCGACAGATTATAGGCGGTCGATCCGGCCGGGGTCGCCACCATGACGCCGTCGGCGATCAGCTCTGCCATGCGTTCGCGCTCGTCGATCAGGATGCGCAAATGCGCGGCCTGGTGGGTCTGGCGAAACAGCGAGACTTCGTTGATGGCGTGATGCAGATGCACCTTGCCATGCATGTCGGTGGCGCGCATCAGCAGCGGATGGATCATGGTGTCGCGCGCGGCCGCAAGCCGGGCGTGCAGGTCGTGGGTTGAGAACTCGTTCATCAGGAAGCCGACGGTGCCGCGGTGCATGCCGTAGATCGGCGTCCCCGACCGCATATGCGCGTGCAGCGTCTGCAGCATCAGGCCGTCGCCGCCGAGCGCCACCACGACGTCGGCCCCGGCCGGATCGTGATTGCCGTAGATCTGCACGAGTTGCAGCAGCGCCTGCTGGGCTTCCGCGCCGGGACTCGCGACGAAAGCGATCCGTTGATATCGGTTGGGGCTGACCATGGGATCGCGGGGCTCATCTCGGCGCGAAAGGAGTGCGCGGGTCGTCTATACAATCTTTGCCGCGCTTGTCGAGACGGCGGGTGCGCGCGAAGCCGGGACAAAGGGCGGACGGGGCCAAGGTTTCCGCGGCGAAAGCGCGCGCTCATCGGGGCTTATCTCGCTAAAAAACAGGCAGCGCAATCCAGGGCTGTGTGATATCGATCGGAGCCACGCGATGGCTGGGGAGATTATCGGGGGAAACGGATGCGGTCGTTGCAGCATGCCAAACGACGCTTGAACGCCGCCAAGGCGGCGCCCAAACCGCCGTCGCATTGTCTTATCGAACCGATCGAGGAGACGCGGTTCCAGTTCGTGGACGAATTCCAGCAGGTGCGGATCGACGACGGCGAGAAGCCCGCCGAACGCGCCGTGTTTCGCAAACAGCACGGCGTCGCCAAAGCGAGGTTGGTCGTTGTCGAAGGATGTCCGGACCCGTGGCGCGTGGGTTTGTGGGCAGGGGGCCCCTATGACGCGTGGATCCGCTGGTCGAGCGACGCGCCGCCGGATTCCCCCGACCAGAAGAACAACACGCTGGGCTTCGCCATCAAGCTGTTCGGCGTCAAAGGTCCCACCCTCGCGGCAGACGATCCGCAAGCTTCCACAGCGGACCTGATTTTTCAGAACAGCGACGTGTTTTTCGTCGACAACGTCCAGGAGATGTGCGCCATCACCGTGGACTTCAAAGGCTATGTGGCCAGCCACAAGCTCTCCGACATGATCCTGGCCGAGATGGCCAAGACCGAAACCAGTGTTCTCACCGCCCATTATTCCAGCACATTGCCCTATGCGCTCGGCGACACCATCGTCAAGTACCGGCTGGTCGCGGTACCGCCGCAACCCGCGGCGGCGCCGAGCAAATCACCCAATTATCTGGCCAAGGATTTGAAACACAGGCTCGCAAATGCTCCGGCGAGCTTCCTGTTGGAGGCGCAGATGTTCGTGGATCAATCGGTCACCCCGGTCGATCGCGCCACGGTGCGCTGGAACGATTCGATTTCGCCCTTTATGACCGTGGCCCGGATCGACATCCCCCGGCAGGATATCGATGCCGACGGCCAGGCGGCGTTTGGGGAAAGCCTGGCATTTTCCCCGTGGCGGACGTTGCACGCGAACCGGCCGCTGGGTTCGATCGCGGATGCGCGGCGCGTCGCCTATCCGTCCTCCGCGGCACTGCGGCGGAGCCTCAATGGCCAGCCCATGCACGAGCCCGATCATCCCTGAGGCTTCGATGTCCCGATAGAGGAAAACCGCGACCATGCTCAAACCGTCTGACGTGAAGTCCGTCGCCATCCATCCCGGCATCGGCATCGCCCGGGTCGGGGACGCCACCGGCGAGGACGATTACTTCTTCGGCCCGGAAGTCCCCGGAAGAGGTCCGGACGCGCCCGGCGGATTCAGAGCGGCGGACGGTCATTTGAAGCGGCAGGCGGCGCGCTTCCGGATCTATGCCACGCTGCAGAACGGCGGGGTTGTCGAGCTGACGGCCAAAGACGCCAGCATCGAATGGCGGGTCGAACTCGCCAACCTCAAAGCCGGCTGGTACCGCTTCACCACCGCGATGGATTTGCCGCGCAATCTCGCGGTCTCCTGCAGGCGGCGCAATCCGGATCTCGGCCTGACCGACGTCGACAGCGGACTTCTGAGCCGCGCCCAGCTCGACATCACCCCGCATCAAAAAAAGATCGCCGGTGTCAATCGGTCGGGCAAGGACTTCGTGTTCGGCGACGGCAAATTCTTCGATCAGGAGGTCTATCTCGGCGAACTGCGTACCGACGATGCGGGCCGGTTGATCGTGCTTGGCGGACGCGGCGCTACCGGCGCCAATCCGCCTGACAAGGCCGCGTCGACCTTCGCGAACAACGACGGCTGGCACGATGACATTTCCGACGGGCCGGTCCGCGCTACCGTAACCATCGGCGATCGTGTTCTCGAAGCCGACCCGGCCTATGTCGCGGTGACGCCGCCCAACTTCGGACCCGGATTGTTCGGCGTTCTCACCATGGACGATGTTGCGCGCGAGGGCTTCTACGCGGCGGGATTCGGCAAGCCGCCGCGGCAACCCGGCTTTACCGACGACATCTGGCCGATCTTCGATCGGCTGAGCGGAAACCAGTGGGTCAATCACGGCATCTTCATGCTGCACGGCCGCGGCTCGCCGCTCGATGCGAGAAACCCGGATGTCGTGAAAAAACTGGCCGATGCATCCGCCGCCGCCAAGCCGTTCCGGCAGGCGGTATTCAAGTTGTTCCGCGATCCCGCGGCGATCAAGCCGGCGCCAACCACGCTGCCGCCGTTCTATGGCGACGGCATCGATTACGCGACCTCCGATAATCTCACGCCGCTCGACACCTCAGCCGATCTCACGCTGACGCCGATCCTTCAGCACATGCTGTCGCAATGGGCGGACGGGGACTTCGTGCCGGACTGGAAGGGCTTTCCGGTGTTGCCGGTATTTGCCAAGCTGCCGCCCGCCGAGCAGCGCCATGCGCTCGATCGCGCCAGTCTGTATGACCTGCTCGGCGGACCCTTTCATCCCGGCATCGAACTGACATGGATCATGCGCCGGCCCAACCTGTGGCGGGGCGCGTACCGCCTCAAGATCACGCCGGAGGGCACGCGGGCGCGGCAGGATTTCGGCCCCGAACTCACGCCGCAGATCGCGCTCCACGACGACGGTCCGCTGAGCGTGTGCGGTCCCGGCAGCCTGACGCGCTGGCTCGGCGTTCCCTGGCAGACCGACGCCGGTTCCTGCGGATCGGGCGGCAACTACACGCCGACCTATTATCTGTCGGTTCCGAGCTTCTGGGCCGCGCGCGTGCCCAACGACGTGCTGCCGCAGGCCGCCTATGAGCGGCTGAAGGATCCGGTGCTGAACGACATCCAGCGCACCAAGCATTTCGATACGCGAAAAAGCTGGTATCGCCTGATCGATCCCGGCGACAAGACCCGCGCGCAGGCGATGGTCGATCAATGGTGGCGTTTGGGAATGATCGAGCCGGTCGCGGCACCCAAGGGATTGGGAATCGACGGTCCGATCCATGTCGAAATCCCGACCGAGGACGACCAGCCGCAGCACGATCCGACCTATGCGCTGATCGAAAGCGTCGAGCGGCTGAACCAGCAACAAGCCGCGGCCAGGAAAGGGATCGCAGCCGCGCCGCCGCAGCCGCCGCCGTCGTCGCGGACCTTCAAGCGCCCCCGCATCCATTATGGCCGAGGGCAAGCCTGAGCGCCGCGCGCTATGACGTGATCGTGGTCGGCGGCGGACCCGCGGGGGCCGTCGCCGCGACCAGCTTGAGCGCGCTCGGTTTGCGCAGCGTCGTACTCGAAGCCGCCACCACGGCGCGCTGGAAGCCCGGCGAAGCGCTGGCGCCGGAATGCAACCCAATTCTGGAACGGGCCGGGCTGTCGCAGCCGCTTGCCGCACGGCCGGATATTGCGCGGAGGTCGGCCGGCGTAAGGTCGCTCTGGGGCAGCAGCGAGATCTGGTTCAGGGACGGCTTTTGCGAACCGCTCGGCGCGGGCTGGATCATCGACCGTGGCGGGTTCGAGCGATTTCTCGGCGCGCGCGCCGTCGAAGCCGGCGCGGAATGGATGTGGGGCGCACGGGTGCATGGCGCCAAGCGGTCCGGCGCCGGATGGCGGCTCGGCCTATCCGGTGCCGCCGCAAAGCACCTCGAGGCGCGGGTCATCATCGACGCGACCGGCCGGCCGGCCGGCATCGCGCGGCGATTGGGCGCGCGCCGCATCCAGTACGATTCGCAGGTCGCCGATGTCGCCGCCTGGCGGACGGCCGATCTTGCGCAAGCCGCATGGGTCAGCGTCGAGAGCGAGCCGGATGGCTGGTGGTATTCCGTCGCGGGTCCGAACGGCTACCAGTTGCTGGCGAGATTCCAGCACCGCTCCGCGCTGCGATCCGGCGCCGCAATGCCGCGCGCCGGCATCCGCGATGCGCTTGCTTCAACGCAGTTCATGCGCACCGTCGTTACGTTGCCGCCGCGCGCGGAGCTGGCGCATGAAGCGATCGTGAATGCCGGCAGCGCCGCGCTCGATCATGCTGCGGGCGAGGGATGGTTGGCGATCGGCGACGCCGCGGCGGCGTTCGACCCGATTTCGTCGCAGGGCCTGTCGAACGCCATTGCGTCTGCGCAGGCGGCAGCACAGGCGGTGCGGAGCTGGATCGACGGAAACCGCGATGCGCTTGACGCTTACGCCGCGCGGATGACGGCGACCTACGACGTTTACCGGCGCGGGGTTGGCGCGCATTATCGAACCGAAACGCGCTGGCCGAACCGGCCATTCTGGCGGCGCCATCACGATGCGGGCGCAGCGGATGCCGGCGGCTGAAACAAAGCCGGCGCGGCCTTAAGACCGCGCCGGCTCAAAGTGCGGCATAAAATCTCAGTAGACGAGGCCGGTGCCCGCGGGCTGGTCCAGTGCGGCGGCCAGCGACTTGTATTCCTCGGAAGCCGTGCCGCTGATCGCCGCGATCCGGCTCAGGTGATATTGCGCCTGATCGCGGTTGCCCTGCTCGACCTGCCACAACCCGTAATACTGCCAGGTCTTGACGTGGTTGGGATCGGCTTTCAGCGCGCGCTCGTACCAGATTTGCGAGACCTTGTAGTCGCCGAGCTTGCGATAGGAGTAGCCGATCAGATTGGCGACGGCGGCGCTGTCGTCATGACCGAGCGCCTTCAGCTGCTCGATGGCCGCGGCATAGTCGTGGCGATCATAGATCGTCGTATAGGCCGCGCGATAACCGTCGGCGAAGGCCGCGTAGGCGCGCGAACCGTTTTCACTCTTCTTCTTCGGCTTGGACTTGCTGTCCGACTTCGGCGGCGGATCGCTGTCGGGCGCGGCATAGGCGAGCACGGGTGCTGCGACCAGCGCGCCCGAGAATATTGCCAGCGTCAGAAGCCTGATCGCAAATTTGCTCATGCATCTCTCCTGTTGTCCGATGGGGCAATCCTACACCCAGGCCCGCTGATTAGAACCCCCGCCGGGCCGAAACATTCCCGGGCCGCCGTCAGTAAACGAGACCGGTACCCGGCGGTTTCTCAAGTGCCGCCGCCAGCGACCTGTATTCCTCGGAAGCCGTGCCGCCGATCGCCGCGATCCGGCTCAGGTGATATTGCGCCTGATCGCGGTTGCCCTGCTCGACCTGCCAAAGCCCGTAATATTGCCAGGTCCTGACGTGGTTGGGATCGGCCTTGAGCGCGCGCTCGTACCAGATTTGCGAGACCTTGTAGTCGCCGAGCTTGCGCCAGGAATAGCCGATCAAATTGGCGACATCGGCGCGGTCGTCATGGCCGAGCGCCTTCAACTGCGCGATGGCGCCGGCATAGTCGGCGCGGTCGTAGATCGCCGTATAGGCCGCGCGATAGCCCTGGATGAATGCGGCGTCGTCGATGTAGGAGCCTTCCTTCTTCTTTTGCTTCTTGCCGTCCGAGGCCGGCGGCGCGGGATTGTCTCCGCCGGCGGCATAGGTCTTGAGCGCGGGCGCAGCGATCAGCGCCGCCGAGACCGCTGCCAGCATCATCAAGCGGATCGCAAATCTGCTCATGCTCTCTCCTGTTCCACGGCGAGCCTACACCAAGACAGGTTGATTTGAACCCCCGTCCGGCCGGAACATCCGCGGGGGCCGCACATGACCAACATGTCATCCAGATGAACGAAATCCGCAGCTTCGCTTCAGGCCGGGTTCAGGGCGCGCCGATTAGCGTGGGTCCCGCACGATCGGCGAGCCCGGTCATCCGGCCGGATAAGCCTCGCGATCGATTCGAAGAGGAGACAACCATGTTGAAGACCATTTCCGCAGCACTGCTCGCGGTTTCCGTCCTCGCCGCACCGGCGATGGCCGCCACCAAAACCGCCAAGGCCCCGGCCACCAAGACCATGCAGGTGAAGCCTAGCGTGCTCAACGCCAACGCCAGGATGGGCCATCATCACCACCGGCATGGCCATCATCACCATCGCCACCACCGCTAACGCGGATTCCGCGGCCGCGGCTCGATCCACATTGCCCCGTCGCGATCGCGGAACCAGGCCGGCCTGCGCCGTTGCTACCCAATGGTGCGGGCCGGCGCTGTTTTGGAGGGCGCCTCGATAACCCAGATGCGAATTCCATTTTAAGCGCAGGCGGTCTAAGAGTTCTGGCGGCGAGGGGCCTGCAGGACACGGGTTGCATTCGGAGATGTCGGCAAAACGCGCGGCGATCATTCTGCTGCCGTTGCTGCTCGCGGGCTGCGCCGGCGACGGCCAGGGCAGCATCACCTACACCGACGATCGCGGCGTCGCCAACCAGCCGTTCCCGTCGAATTACCGCGCCGAAGTGCTGGCGTTCATGAAAACCTATCTCAACAATCCCGTCGGCGTGAAGGAAGCCGCGATGGCCGAGCCGGTGCAGCGTACCGTCGGCGGCCGGCTGCGCTATGTCAGTTGCCTGCGCTACAATGCGAAGGACACCGACGGCAGCTACCGCGGCTTGCGCGAGCGCGCCATTCTGTATGTCGACGCCCGGCTCGACCGTGTCGTCGAGGACGCCAGCGAGGTCTGTGCCGGCGCCGCCTACGCGCCGTTTCCCCCACTGGAGAACATGACGCGGTAGGTTCTTCTTCCCTCTCCCCTTGTCGCGAATTCGCCACGCGCCGCTGCCGCCTTTGAGGCGTCGACCGCTGCGCGCTCCTTGGCGGAGAGTGCGACAGGGGCAGCGTCCTAGCTGCCGGCGAGTTGCAGGACCAAGCGCGCAATATCGACTTCAGTCATGGTTGCTTCCAGCTCAGACTGACCCGATCATTTTTAAGCGAAACCTGAACCTGAACGCAGGTAGCGGCGACATATCATCGCCGCCAATGGGGAGGCGGCAGGTTGGATGGAACCGGCAGTGTGGCGGCTTTGTCACAATGAAGACATCTGTTGCTCCGGCAATGCCGCGAAGCAACCAAATTGAGACCACGTTGTTTGCTGAGGGTCAAACGGCGTAAATAGGGGATACGAACATGAAGAAACTTTTGCTTGGCGCTTTGGCTCTGGCCGTATTCGCAGGCCCGGCATACGCAGCCGATATTCCGGCGCGGACCTATAGCAAGGCCCCGGCCTATACCGCGCCGCAGGTGGTCTACAACTGGACCGGCTTCTATGTCGGCGGCCATCTCGGCGGCGCCTTCGCCGGCGACAACAGCCTTGCGGGTAATTCCGGCCGCTTCTTCGGCGGCGTACAAGGCGGCTTCGACTATCAGTTCGCCGGCAATTGGGTGGTGGGCGCCGAGGCGCAGTATTCCTGGCTTGCCAATAACAATAGCGGCGCGCTTTTCCCGGGCGGCACTCTCGTCACGTCGAACAACAACCAGCTCGGCTCGGTCACCGGCCGGGTCGGCTACGCCATTGGTCCGACGCTGCTTTACGGCAAGGGCGGCTATGCCTGGCGCGACAACAACAATCTCGCCGCCACCGTCGGCGGCGTGCCGGTGGCCTTCACCACCGACGGCAACCACCGCGACGGCTACACCGTGGGCGCCGGCCTCGAATACATGTTCGCGCCGAACTGGTCGGCCAAGGTGGAATACCAGTACTATAATTTCGGCAATACCACCTTCACCACCGGTCCTGCCGACATCGTCGGCACCCGCTTCCGCGACGACGAGCACACCGTCAAGGCCGGGCTGAATTACCGCTTCGGCTGGGGCGGCCCGGTGGTCGCGAAGTACTGACCCGCGTTCCGGACATGGCAAAATCTGAAAGGCCGGCTCAAAGCCGGCCTTTCTTTTGCATGGTTGGCGGGGCGAGACGGGCGATGAGCTGACGGCAAAAATATTTTGCTGCCGGCCGGAACCAAAGCCCGGCCTTCGCTATTGTTGGCGTTGCTGGCTGCGGGAATACGAACATGCGTGCATTTGCGTTGGGGCTGATCTTGTCCACGGCCGCCGTGCCGTGCCTCGCTCAAACCGTCCTGAAATCCGAACCGCTGGTGTTGGCCCCTTACGAAATCGCCTTCGTGCAGGATGCGTCCTGTCAGGCGGGCCGGGTGCTCAAGGTCACCGGCGCCATCCGCGGCCTGCACCGCAAGAAGGCCTGCGTGACGCTCGGGCTGGAGCGGGCGACGCTTTCCTCCGCGACGCCGTAGCCCGCGCTGCCGGGGTCCCCGCCTGCACGAACCGCAACTTGCCGGCGGGCCGCGACAGGCGGAGCGGTCCCGCGTTCGCGGGGGGCGAGCTGCCTCACGAATCCAGCTGAAATTCCAGCTGCGCCTCGCGCTCGGCTTCGGCCTTGTTCTGCTCAGGGCTTTCCTGCGGATCCGGCCGGCACGGCCTTATCTCGTAATCATTGTCCAGCACCGGCCGCGGATGATGCTTTTCCTCGTCGGAAACCGCGTCGACCACGAGCCCGCTGTGCTGGGCGAGCTTCCAGACATCGGCCTCGGTCGGATAGGCCTTGCTCAGCTTGGCCTCGTTGCAAAACAGCGCATAGGGCATCGGATCGCTCCGCCAAACCACCCTAACGCGCGAGGCGGGTTTGGGTTTCAGGGGGCAAGCGGGGGCCGGTTCCGGCCCTGAGTTGTAAACGAGTCCTTAAGTCCCGCGAAAAATATCGTGCGAGACTCTTTTGGTAGAATCGCCCGATGTTTTGCGGGCCATGAGAACGATGCTCACAACGTCCGGCGAACGAATGCACCTGGCGCTCACCGCCGCGCTGCTGGCGGCGTGCGCGGCGAATTTGATGCTGGCGTGCGCGTGGCTGTAGGGCGGGAATTTCAGTTAGCCACGAAGCCCTCAAATTCTCGCCGCATTAATATTCGAACCTGACATCGTCGATATTCGCCGAGTGGGGACTCGTCAAAAGCGAATACTCGTCGTGGGGTGTTCCGCGTAAAAAATCGGTGAGCCGTCAGGCCTTCGCAGGCCATCGATGACTCACGCCCAACGAAGCCCGGGTCCAGGGAGAGAACGATGAAGGATGCCACCAAAAAGGCAGCCTCGGGAGCGCTTGCGCAAATTCTGGCGGTGACGGCCATGCTCGTCATCGCCAGCTTTGTGTTTTACGTTCGGCGAGTGACGACCGTCAGACCGCGAGGTGGCTTAAGCCTGCACAGGACGCGGTAGAGCCTTTTGGCGCGGCGGCTACACAACTGGCTTCTCTTTTGCTCGTCGTCCCGCCTTTCAAGGGTGCTGTCTCTCCCGCGCGCGGCGCCCTAAACAGTTCTTCGATATTTGAAGAGAAGGCGCGTGCAAGCTTTTCGAGCACGGTCACGGTGGGATTCTGCAGCCCGCGTTCGAGGCGGCTGACATAAGTCCGATCGATGCCCGCGTCGACGGCAAGCATCTCCTGCGAGAGCGCCCGTGCGACCCGCAATCTCCGTATGTTTCGTGCAATCAATGTGCTTGCTTTCAAGGGCGTCCACCTGCTCGGTTCTCAGTCTGTAGATTATCGTCTAATCGTCTACGGACTCATCGTCACATTTACGCTTGGGAAAGCGACCCGAAAGGCTCGACCTGTCGCAGGAGGTCCTTGCCCTGGAGACGGATATAGACCGGACCTACATTTCCGGCATCGAGCGCGCGAAGCGTAATCCGTCACTCGAGCTGATTGTCAAACTTGCCAAGCGGTTGAAGACGACACCCGGCAAGCTGCTGACGCCGACGGACTGATACGGTCAAGCCCTCGAAATCAGCTCCGGGACAACTTGCCCACCATGGCGGCGGCATCGAACCCGATCGCCTTGCTCGATCAGTTCAATCACGTAGATCGGCGCTGATTGCGCGGATGATGACTGGTGCCGGTTGAGAGGATTGAACTCCCGACCTTCGGTTTACAAAACCGCTGCTCTACCGCTGAGCTAAACCGGCTGAAGGCAATCGATCGAATCGGTGTCGGCAGTATCGCGGCCGACAGGATCCGGATGCCGCACGACGGGTCTGTTTATGGCCGCGGGCCGGGCCGCGTCAACTGGCGCATCGCCGCAAAACGGTTTTCGGGCGCATGCCCGATTGTCATCCCGACCAGGCACGACGACGATCTGCAATCGCTGCGGCAGGAAAATGCCCGACTGCAGGAACTGGTGGTTCAGCTCTCCAGCCTCGTCATCAAGACCAGAAGTGACGCGGGCATCATTTGAGCGGGCACGCTCATAGATCGCGAGCTCACGCCGGTTTGAAATTGGCTGCTGATGCTGAATTTGGAGCCGCTAGTTCCTCAGACCCCTGGCGAAATCGTTCAACGGCTCGAACGCCCGGTCGTGAACCCACATCGCACCATATGGCGTCAGATGATGACGATCGAGGTAAAGCGACGTGCCGTTTTCTGCGAGCGAGCATGGGTTGTTGTCGCATAGTGCGCTTGCGACATCGAGATAAAGCGCATCGCTGTGACCGGCAACGAGCTTGCGGAAAAAAGCCGACAGATACGCCTGCGCCTCGGGGTCGGATACGACGTTGAGCTTTTCACATTCCAGCGAATGGAGAATTTTTGGCCGGCCGTAACAATCGGCGGGGGATCGATCGACCAGGATCGTGCTCCCCAAGATGATGACCTTGCGATTGTGCCCGGTCAGCCACTCGACCGTCTCGGTGATCTTGCGCTCAAAACGCGCACGGCTCTGCGCAAGATCGGGCATCTCGGTGGATCGATCGTCGACATAGCGGGCGGCATAGCTGTTCGAAACGCCGTACATCCAGAAACTCGACAGGATCACCAGCGTCGGATTTTCGGTCTCGATCCGGTTGCGCCATTCTTGCTGCCCGATCCGGCATTGGTTGATCGGGCGTTCGTCGAGCGTTTTGAGGGCGTAGCTGTCCTGCATCAGCGCGCATGCATTGATCGTCTTGTACAAGGCGCCGCGCAGCCCGGCCTCTTTCAGCGATTCAGCGACCGCGCCGGCAAAATGGTCGGCGTGACTGTCGCCGATCAGCGCAACCGTCCCCGGCCCATCGCACAACCCGGTCCCTCCACGACACCACGGGGTTAGTTTTGCAACGATGGCCGGATTCAGCGGCGCGCGTTGCAGCCGCCACGGCCATCCATCGTCAAGCTTGGCAGTCAGGGAGATTGCCACAATGCCGACCGCCACCGCGGCACTGGTCGGCAGGAACACGGCATCGGAGGAACCGGCTGGCGCCCGGGACCGTTTGAAACGATTTTCCACAAAGGCGTTGAGTGGAATCGCAAGCGCAACCGAGCCGATCACGAGTCCAATTCGTTCGAACTCGCTCAGCGGGTCGTATCGCCAGTAGGCGTAATAGATGATCAGCGGCCAATGCACGAGGTAAAGCGAGTACGAGATGCGGCCGGTCCACACCATCGGCCGGTTGGTCCAAAGCTTTGCAGTCCGGCAGGATCCGCCGGCCCAGATGAGAAGGGCGGTGCCGATGCACGGGGACAGCGCGCCAGGGAACGGAAACGGCGTATCATCGGCATACGCAACGAAGGGCACGATGATCATGGCGAGGCCGGCAGCAGCCATGAGCTCGAGCCACAGCCGACCGCGCGGCCTGACGGCGACCTCCAGCCAGATCACGGCGGCCCCGATCATGAATTCGAAGGCGCGCCAGGGCGTCCAAAAAAATGTCGCTCTGGGGTAGTGCGGGCTGAGGTAAGCCACGAACAAGAAACTGGCCAAGCCGACCACGATCACCAGCGCCAGCCGTGCGGTCCGCCTGTTTTTCGCGCGCGACACAAGCATCAGCAGCGGCGGCCAGACGAAGTAGAATTGCTCCTCGACCGATAATGACCAGGTGTGCAGCAGTGGCTTGAAAGCCGATTCGATGTCCCAGTAACCCGCCTCGCTCCAGAAATAGATGTTGGAAACACACAGCGCGGAGGTGATTGCGGCCTCCGCCAGTTTCTTCATGTAAGGCGGCGAGAGCAGCATCGCGCCGACGAGCATGGAGACGCCGATGGTCGTTAGAAACGCGGGATAGAGCCGCCGCACGCGATTGACGAAAAATCCGACATAGGAGAACCGGCCGGCATCGATCCCGGCGAAGATGGTCCGGGTGATCAGGTAGCCGCTGATGACAAAGAAGACATCGACGCCGGCATAACCGCCTGAAAATGCCGGGAAACCCGCGTGAAACAGCAGGACACCGAGAACGGCGATGGCACGCATGCCGTCGATTTCCGGCCGGTAGGCGATCATCGATCCTTCTCGTCACCGCGAAGCATTGCTCTCCCGAGGATCATGTGGGAACCGGCGGCTGGTTAGTGGCTCGTCATGGCGGTATTGGGGGCGTCACCATGCATGAGGCGGCCTCCCAAAGCAAAAGGGCCGGCACAAGTGCCGGCCCAGTTTAGGGAGAGAAGTCAGGTCAGATCAGTTCAGTACCTTGCTACAACGGGTCCACCCCAGTTGAACTTGTAGTTCACGCCAACCAGCGCCTGCTGGATGGTCAGACGGGTCGAGACGATGTCCGGTGCGCCGACAGTGGCGGGGCCTGCGATGAAGCCGACATCCTTGCGTCCGAAGTCCATGTAGTTGTATTCGCCGAACACCGACCAGCCGGGAGCGAACATCCATTCGAGGCCGCCGCCGACGGTCCAGCCGAACCGATCGACGCTGTTGGCGCTTTCGGACAGGAAGGTGGCCGGGATGGTGCCGATGAAGTTGTGGTCCTGATTGGCCCAGGCGGCGCCGCCCTTGACGTAGCCGAGAACCTGCGGAGCGAACAGGTAGCCGATGCGGCCGGTCGCGGTGACGGTGTAGTTGACCTTGTTATTCGAAATGAACGCGCCGACCGGGAAGCCCGGGAACGCGGTCGGGACAACATGCGAGCTGCGGATGTCGCCGAAGTCGGCCATGCCCTGCACGCCAACCACCCAGTTGCCGGCGAACTGATAGTCGCAGCCAATCTGGCCGCCGCCGATGACGTTGGTGTTGTCGCTGGCGCCGAAGTCGTTCGCAGGAACGATTACCGGGCCGCCGACCTTGGCGATCTGGGTCTGCTCGGTCCGGGCCCAGCCGCCGCCGACGTTGCCGCCGATGTAGCAACCGGTCCAGTTGTAGACCATGACGGGAGGTGCCATCGGCGCCTTGGAGTAGCGCGGCGCCATATCGGCCGCCAGTGCCGGCACTGCAACCGCCACTGCAACCGCTGCGATTGTACCAGTCAGAAATTTGTTCATGTGAGACCCCAAGTTTCTTTTAAAGAAAATTCCCAGCGCCTGTTCAGCGCGATGGACAAACCATACAGGAAACGCCGAAAAACGCTGTCACCCGGATGCCACACTCGCCAGCAATCAAACGCGGAAGCCCCAAATACCGCCAACATATAAGATGTTGATTTTTAATAGTTTTTTGAATCTCGGTTTTTCTAAAAAGCAGAATTTTCGGCCTATTTGTCCGGTAAACGACACTTGGAGCGCCTACGCCCAAGTCCTCCCTTCGCCTTCATGATCCTTCACCGGCCTTCGCAGGCATCTTCGACTGGAGATTGATTCGGCGTCTCGGCATCGCCCGACAGGTGCCGAATTTCACCGTCCGAATGACAGCCCTCCTTAACATTTCCATAGCGCGCTCGGCGCAATTGAGCGGCGGCCAATCCTTACGCGTTAGGCTTACCCGCAGTTTGGCCCGCTGCTTTAACCCTTGGAGATACGGGTTCGATTAGGGTGCCGAAATCAAACCGGGACCCTCACCATGCGTGCGGTGCGAGCACTGCTTCTTCTGATCGGTACGACGTTGCCGGCTTCATCGCCAGCTTCAGCCAATGACGGATTTTCCATCGTCGTTCCCGGGCGCGCGGGCGTGCCCATCATCATCGATGGCGTCGATGCGTCCTGGGCCGTGGTGGAAAGCGACTGGGGTCTGGCCAAGAACGTCCACATCCAGCCGACGGTCTATGGCGGCCGCGTTGTCGATCTCGGACCTCCGGTCGGTCACTATTATCCAAGCGCCGGCCATATGCCCGGTTACGGCCGGCTGGAAATCCAGCCGCCCGCCAACCGCAAATTGCCGCGCGCTGCGGAAAGTTTCCATCAGTCGTGGTCGGCGCAATCCACCCCGCAGCCGGCGCAGACCGAAGTCCCCTATTACCCGCCGCCGGTGATCTTCGCTCCACAGAATCCGCCGCACGATTTCCGGCATCGAGATCACCGCAAGTTTTCCCACTAGAACCCACACCAACCAAAACAGGTCGAACAGGAGAGAGTAATGCGTCAGATGATTTCAGGTTTGGTCGCGGCGGCTGCCGTGATGATCGCCGGTGCCGCGCCGGCGTCGGCGTGCGGCGGTTTGTTCGGCGGGTGCTCGCCATGCGGTCAAGCCTACGTCAGCCCCTGCGCGCAGAATTATGCCCAGACCTATGCCCCGGCGTTCAACTATACCGGCGGTTATGCCGGCGGCTGCGGCGGTTGTGGCGGCGGCGTCGCCTATGAGCGGCTGCCCGAGCTTTCGCCGCAATACTACCACGTCAATCAGGGTCCGACCTATTCCGGTCCCGGCAATTTCGCGCCGCTGCCGGCCTATCAGGAAGATGTGCCTTATGGCTACGGCGGTGGTTATGGCTACGGCGGCTACCACCGCGCCGGCGTTGGCTACGGTTACGGCGTGCGGCCCGGCGTTCGTTACGGATATGGCGTCGGCCGCGGTTACGGCGTCGGCCGCGGTTACGGCATTGGACGCGGTTACGGCGTTCGCCACGGCATGGGCTACGGCGCTCACCATTACGGGGTTGCGCGGGGCTATGGCGCTGCGCGCGGCTACGGCCATGGCGGTATGCGCCGTTACTGATCCCCCGAAAGGGATCGCCTGAAAAAGCTCAACGCCCGCCCGCATTGATTTGCCGGCGGGCGTTGTCGTTGACCCGGAGCGGACGCGTTCTCCTTGGCCAAATCGATCAAATGATCCACGCCGGACGACGCCGCGCTTCCGAATGCAGCCGATGGATGGCAAGATGGCCGGAACTGGAGGCGTAGACAGCAATGATCGGTTTCCGGCATTTGCCGCCGCGCATCGGCCTCGCTGCAATCTCGCTATGCATCGCCGCCGCTTCCAGCTCTGCCGCACAGGAGCTATTGGGCGGCGCCGATTCCACTCCTGCCGCGGTAGTTGCGAACTCAGACGCGCTGGCTAGTCTTCCCGCGTTGCTCGCGGAGCGATATCCGACCATCCGCAGCCTGGTGGTCGCGCGCGGCGGCTGCGTCGCATTCGAGTATTACAGGAAAGGTCTGATCGCGCAGAGCCGATCGCCGGTGCATTCGGTCACGAAAAGCGTGCTGTCAATTCTCGTCGGCATCGCACTCGGCGGCGGACATCTTCGGCTCGATCAAAAAATCTCCGAGCTGTTGCCGGAAGCATCGAACCCGGCCGTCGATCCCCGCGTTCGCGACATCACCATTCGCGATCTCCTGACCATGACGTCCGGCTTCGATTTGGCGTCGTTCGGAGCCGAGGCGGGCATTCCGCCATCCGAGATTTGGCAATGGCCGCTCTATCGGCATCTGCAGCACCCGCCGGGGGTTCAGTTTCATTACGATACCGACGCCGTCAATCTGTTGTCGGTGATTCTGACGCGCGCGACCCGGCAGAATTCCCTGACCTTCGCCGAACAAAACCTGTTCGGTCCGCTCGGCATCACAGACTTCACCTGGATCGCCGACAGCAATGGATCTCTGGACGCAGACGCGCTGGCGCTGACGGCGCGGGACATGGCCAGGATCGGCTTGTTGTATCTCAGGGATGGCCGCTGGGGCGACCGGCAGATCGTACCCCGCGATTACGTCGCCAATTCCACGGCAAGGCACAATGAGGGCAGCCGGCCGGTGCAAGCGGGCTACGGCTATCTGTGGTGGGTGCGGCCGACCAAGGCAGGTCTGGATGCCTTCTTCGCATCCGGAAAAAACAGCCAGCTCATCTATGTCGTGCCGAAGCTCGATCTCGTGGTGGCAATGGCGTCAAGTTCCAGCGTCAGCGGCGGAAGCGTGGGTTTCGTCAACGACGTCGTCCTGCCGGCGGCAACCAATACGCCAGCTCCGCCGGCATGCATTGCCCGGCTTGAGCAACCAAATTCCCTTCATTAACCGGATGTCAGCAGGCCGAGCTTGCTCGCGCCGATATAGAGCGCCAGCACCGCGGCGTTGGAGACGTTGAGGCTCTTGATCGCGCCGGGCATGTCGAGCCGCGCCACCACGCTGCAGGTCTCCCGCGTCAACTGCCGCAAGCCCTTGCCCTCGGCGCCGAGCACCAGCGCCAAGGGCTGCCGCAATTCGACCGCGCCGAGATTTTCGTGGCCTGCGCTGTCGAGACCGACGGTCATGAAGCCCGCATCGTTCAGTTCGGTCAGCGCGCGCGCCAGGTTCTGCACGGTCACCAGCGGCACCAGCTCCAGCGCGCCCGACGCCGACTTCGCCAGCACGCCGGTCGCCTCCGGACTGTGGCGCGCCGTGGTGACGATGGCTTTCACCGCGAACGCCGCCGCCGAGCGCAGGATCGCGCCGACATTGTGCGGATCGGTGATCTGGTCGAGCACCAGCACCATGCCCTCCTGCGGCAGCGTGTCGATATCAGGCGATTCCAGGGGATCGGCTTCCGCGAGAAAACCCTGATGCACGGCGTCGGGGCCGAGCCGTTGATCGATCAGTTGGGGACGCACGATCTCCGGCGGCACGCGGGTGTCGATGTTTTCGTCGGCGAGCCGCCGCGCGGCGTTCTCGGTCAGCAGCAGCTTGCGGATGTTGCGCTGCGGATTGCCAAGCGCCGCCGCCACGGTGTGCCAGCCATAGAGAATGGCAGGGCCATCCGACCGCGCCTCGCGGTCGCGCCAGGCCGGCCGGCCGCCATCGCGCCCTGGCCCCTTGCCGGGGCCGCGCGAAAAACGCGGCTTTCGATCGCGATCGCTCATGATGCGCTTGTCTCACGGGTTCCGGAGTATGGCAATTTGTGGCCCGGGATTGAGCCGCAGAAGAGGCACAGTTTCGCGGCGTCATTGGTTGACTTTGCCGGGGCGTTTCGCCCATAAACGCGCCCAACCGGGCGCCCGCCATCGGCAACCGGTTTTAACGTCATCCAAAGCCTTGGTCGCCACCTCTGCGGTGGATCACGGCTTGCGATGAAGTTGAGCGGGGGAGTGTCCCGAGTGGCAAAGGGAGCTGACTGTAAATCAGCCGTCTTATGACTTCGAAGGTTCGAGTCCTTCTTCCCCCACCACGCTTCGCGGCTTCCGGGCTACGCGTGTCCGGCATAGCTTGAGCGCAGCGAAAGCGAAGACGGACCGGTGCGGGAAGCGCCACCGGCTCAAAACCCTCCGGCGCTGAAGCGAAGCGGCTGCACCACGTCGTAGGCGGCCTTGCTCAGCGGCACCGCGTAGTCGACGGTCAACGCGCCGAACGGCGAGGCCCAGGTCAGGCCTGCGCCGGCCGAAGAGCGCACCACGTTGGAATTGGCGAGCTGCAGCGATTGCGCGGAGCCCGGGAATGTCGCCGGCCCGCTGTAACGAAACACGCTGCCGGCATCGACGAAGGCGGTCGCCTTGAGACCGTACTCCTGGGGCACGCCGGGGATGGCGCTCTGCAATTCCGCTGTGGTCGCCCAGTACATGCTGCCGCCGACGTTATCCATGGTGGTGCCGGGGGTGATATCGCGCGGACCGAAGCCGTTGGGCGCAAACCCCCGCACCATCGTCGGGCCGCCGAAGAAACTGTTCATCAGCGGCACCTGCTGTCCGCCCCAGCCGGTGATGTAGCCGCCCTGCGCGCGCACCAGGCTGACCACGTCATCGTTGATCGGGTGATAGTAGCGCACGTCTTCTGTCGTGCGCAGGAATTTTACGTCGCCGCCCAGTCCGGCCACATCCTGGCTGAGTTGCGAATTGAAACCGCTGGTCGGATTTTTACTGTTGTCCAGCGTGTTGTAGGAGACGGTGCTGCCGACGGCGGAAACCCAGGCGGGCCCGGCAAGTGCCGCCTGCTGGATCGGCAGCGAGGGTGCCGCGGCCAGCGACGCCGGATCGAGCGTCACGTTCTGGCTATAGATGGAGTAGCGATACTGCACGCCGAGCTGCTCGGTGAGCGGCGTGCCGAACTTCACGGTCGCGCCATAGACGTCGCTGCCATAGGACTGGTAGGGGCTCGCGTCGGTCTGCTTGTAATAAAGATCGATGCCCGCAGAGACGCGGGTGCCGAGGAAATACGGCTCGGAAGCCGCAAGATCGAACCCGCGCGCATATTGGCCGTAGCTTGCGGAGGCGCTGAGGGCCTTGCCGGTCCCCGAGAAATTGCGGTCGCCCACCTTGACCTCGGCGAGCAGGCCATCGGTTGTCGAGTAACCGCCGGAGATCGTAAAATCGCCGGTCGATTGTTCGGCGACCTCAACGTCGAGCACGACGCGATCCTGCGCCGAACCCGGTTTCATGGAAATCTTGACCGTCTTGAAATAATTCAGGTTCTTGAGCCGCCGCTCGGCGCGATCGATCAGGGCCTTGTTGGTGGCATCGCCCTCGGCAATATCGAATTCGCGGCGGATCACATAGTCGCGGGTGCGGGTGTTGCCGTGAATGTCGATGCGCTCGACATAGGTCCGGGCGCCTTGTTCGATCGTGAACACGACGTCGATGCGCCTTGCGGCGGCATCGCGCGTGGTGCGGGGCAGGGCTTGCGCGAACGGAAAACCGAGTTTTGCAAGTTCCACAGCGAGAACTTCGGTGCTCTTGTCCAGCGCGTTGCCGTCGAATACCGCGCCCGGCCGCGCCAGCAGCAGGCCGCGAAGTTTTTCGCCCTCCAGCCCCGGCACATTGCAGGCGATGTTGATGTCGCCGAAATGATAGAACGGGCCTTCATCGATCGAAAACGTCAGCGTGAATCCGTGCATCGCGGGATCGTATTCGGCCTTGGCCAACGTCACGCTGGCGTCGGCATAGCCTTTACTGCGATAGTACAGCCGCAGCTGCTCGCGATCGGCTGCGACGCGGTCGGGGTCGTAGGCATCGCCGCCGGTCAGAAAGCTCAGCATGTTGGTGGCGGAGGTCTTGATCACCGCGGCGAGCTGCCGTTTGCCGAAAATCCGGTTACCTTCGAAGTTGATCTGCCGCACCGTCGTCTTTGCGCCCTCGGTCACCAGATAGACGAGGTCGACCCGGTCGTTGCCGCGGCTGATGATCTCGGGCGCCACGCGGACATCGTCGCGCCCGGCATGGCGGTAGGCTTCGATGATGCGGCCGACATCGGCCTGTATCGTGGCGCGCTGCAGCGGGCCGCGCGGCTTGGATTCGATGACCGCGTTGAGCTCCTTGTCCTGTATCTTGTTGTTGCCCTCGAACGCGACGCGGTCGAGCACCGGGGCCTCGGCGAGATGCACGACCAGCCGCTCGCCGACGCGATCGATCGCAACCTTGTCGAACAGGCCGGTTGCCAGCAGCGTCTTCAGCGCCGCGTCGCGCGCGGCTTCATCGAACCGCCCGTCGGATGCGGGATGGAAATACGACCGCACCGTCTCGGCGTCGATACGGCGATTGCCCTGCACGTCGATGGTCTCGCGCGCTTGCGCCGTGGCCTCGGCCGCAAGCGCCGGTGACAAGTCGAATGCCGCCACCAACAGCGCGGCCGCGGATATGGACCGGCAACGTTCGCCCGGCGTCATGCATCGGTTCATCGCGTGCCACCTGTCTTTCACTCGACGGCGCGATCGAATTGCCTGCGCGGGGCAAAACAATGTCTGTCGCAAGGTTAGTTGCAGGCGCAGCCTGTTGCGGCCGCCATAATTTCGACGCCGCGGCGAACCCTGCATTCCCAGAAATGTCTCATAGCCGCTTCAAATGCCGGCTAGCCGTGGAGCCGGAAACGTTCGCGGCTTGCGCCCGCCGCAGGCGCGAACGCCTGTCAGGAGCATCACATGCGCACCGCTGCACTCGTCACTGGTTTGTTGTTGCTGATCCAGCCCGCCCATGCCGCGGTCACGCCGGAGATCGATCCGCGCGCTTCGCTCGGCGTTGTGCAGCAGTGGATCTACAATTACCGGGCCAAGCCCGACTACGCCCACGTCCCGGCCGCCGTGCGCGTGCTGTTTCACACGCAAAGCTTCAAGGAGCCGGAAAATTCCGGCATCTATCTCGGCTTCATCGCCGGCGCGATCGGATCGAACCCCGCCAGGGCCGAGCAGCTTGTCAGCAGTCTCTTTCCGGTGCCGCCGGAAGACGAATGGGTGATCGTGCGCGCCATCGCCTATTCGGGCTTGCCCGACTGGCGGAATCTGCTGCGCAGGATCGAGCCGCGAATGCCGGGACGGAAGGTCATGATCGACAGCTACCTTGCCGGCACGCTGCCGACCTTGACTGCCATTCCGCTGGAAGAAGCAACCCCCGGCATGTTCGACAAGGTGCGCGGCGTCTTCACCAAAAATCCCTTTGCCAAGGACGACAAGACGCTGAAGATGATGCAAACCTTTGCCGGCAATCAGGACCTGCTGGACACGTTGTGGGGATATTATTTCGCGACCGGCTCGCACATCCCGATCGTGCGCATCATGCAGATGCTGCCCTGGAGCAAGAGCCGCGACACCGTCGACAAGCTGACGGTCGGCAGCATGGCGCGCTATACGCTCGCGAGTTACGCGGTCCGCGATGCAGGATTGCGCGAGTTTCTCCGCAGCGAGCTTGCGGGGCAGCCGGCGGCGATCAAGACGCCCTTGGCTGAAGTGATCGAAGCCGCCGATACGGTGCAACTCGGTGCCGTCCGCAGAGATGCGCTCGCCGCCGTCGAAGAGCTCAAAGCCAAGGGTTCGGATTCAAGGCGCAACCTCGACTTCTGGGGCCAGGTCGGGGTCGGCGCGGTCGCGCTGGGTTGCGTCTCGGCGGCGGCACTTGGCCAGGTCGCGATCGGCATCCCCTGCGTGATCGGCGGCTCGGCGTCGCAGGGCCTGCTGTCGTTCTGGGAAAAGCAGCAGTGATCCGGACCGCGGAGGAAATCCTGAATCCGTCGAGCAGCGGGGCAAACGACTAGCGTCTATACGATTGTTCCAGCTATCCCGCCAAACGCTGTGGTCGGCAGCAAGACCGCGCCGTTCGTCGCAACCCTCGTTGACGTCACCGGACTGGTAATCCACTTCACCGTCGCGTCTTTCATCCTGCGGGGAACGCTGCTGTAGACGCCGACATGCGGCAGTCGGCTTCCGCGCCGCCTATTGAATGGTTTCGTGCACGTCGAGGATCGGCGTGGCCGGCACCGGCATGACTTCGGTGACGACATGATAGGAAATATCGAGCGCGCCTGATGTCTTCGGATTCGGCTTGACCGACTTGACGTGCAGCGTTGCGCGGACCAGCCGTCCGTCGCTCAGGGTAATTTCCGTCACGCCGTGGCGGACGCCGGCGATCTTCAATTCCGGCCGCGGGCCAAGCTTGAACGAGAACGGCTGGGCATATCCAAAATGCATCACGCACCGCGCTTTCAGGTCGACAGGTCTCATTCACCAATCCGGCTGTGGGCCATTGGTTCCAGTTCCCGCACGGCAAGCGTTGTCGCCGGCGACGGCCGCGCCGTCAGGCTTTTTGCTCGAACCGGATGTAAGGACCGGTCTGGATCCGGCGGATCACGGTAGGGACGTCCTCCTCGAAGCTTACGGAGTGTTCGCGGCCGAACACGATGGCCGAGCCGCTGCCTTGCCCGGGCTGCACCATCAGAATCTGATCGAGATTGACCAGGACCTCCCGCGCAGGCGGTCCGGGCCGTTTCAGTGCGATAAAGATGGCCATCTGGGCTCCCGTTGACGCAATCGGTGATTGTCGACCCCAGCGTACTCCCGTGCCGGAACGGCGCCACAGTTTTCAGCCCCGGCCGCGTCGTCCCCGCAGACTTATCAACATCCGCGATTCGAGATCGGCGCGATTCGCGCGCCGCCATTGCGCGCGGCCGCGACAACAAAAGGCGCGACGGGTTTCCCCGCCGCGCCCCGACTTGTATCTCGCTGGTCCAGGCGCTGAGACGCCCGTTGCCAAGCCTAAAACAGCTTAGCGGGCGATCCCAGCGAGGTGACAGCGCTTGGAATAAGACACTGGATCACCTCCTTTCGTTGTTGATGGAGAGATCAATATAGGCGGGGAATCGCGGCGTGTTAAGGGGGCGGCGGTTTGAGGCCAGAGCGTGAGCCGGGCCGTGCTGGATTATCCGTCATGCCCGGGCTTGTCCGGGCATCCATGTCTCAACAGCATTGTCATAAGCAAAACGTGGATGGCCGGGACATATATGCGCGAAGACGCGCTTCGCGCTTTAGCCCGGTCATGACGCGGTTGGAAGCCGCAAGGAACACACTTCATCGCGGTTGAGACGGTCGGGCGGGCGTGTTAGTTCATCGCTCGCGCGCGGGTGTAGCTCAATGGTAGAGCAGCAGCCTTCCAAGCTGAATACGAGGGTTCGATTCCCTTCACCCGCTCCAGTTCCAAGGCTGGCTGGTATCGTCTTAGATTTTCGCTGTGCCGGCCGATCTAAAGAGCCGAGCCTCCGCGAAAGTCGCTCCCGGCGCGCTTGTCAGTTCGACCCCCGCCTGCAGCAAAAATGCGGCTATTTCGTCGGGATCGTCGGACAGCAGCAATACTTTTTCAAAGCGGTTCTTCGCAAGGTTCTCGATCAGCGGATAGACCGGTTTTCGCAACGGATCGAGCGGCCCCGGCGTTGAGCCATCGTATTTGGCTGGATGCCAGAAATCCTTGCCGAGAAACACCATGGGGGTCGGCGCGTGATTGGAGGGATAATAATTGAGGGTAGCGTCCTGAAAAACTTCCTGAACGGTTCCTGCCTCCCCCTTGCCGAATATCAATCCACCGCTGGCGACGGTCACCAAGCCATCCTCCCGGACCGAGTTATAGAAATATTTGCCGATGCCCGTGGCGAACATGTTTGGCGGCTCGAATCCATAGAGCCAGGTGGGAATTCCGAGATTGGCGCTTTCGGGTTTTGCCGGGGATTTCCAATCGCCGCCGAGCAGGCGACCTCTCACTTCGGCGGCCGTTCGCAACCAGTCGTGGGCGTTTGCCCCGCTGGCGTCGGGCGGCGTCTTCAAAGTTGAAAGCGCAACTCCCAGCTCCGCGTCATCGTACGGTGCGAGGAATGCTCCGAGGTTGGCAGCTTCCATCAATCCGGGCCCACCCCCCGTTACGATCATCAAGCCGGCTCTGCGGAGGCGACGAGCCAGCCGGGCTATCTCGGCGTAGGCCGGGTCAGTCCTGAGCGTGCCATGGCCGCCCATAAATCCCACGGCCTTCGTTTTCGCCCGCAGGAAATCGTCAATCGAATGTTGAATTGCTGCGTCGTGAAGTCTCGCGGCAATCGCTTCCGCCAGACTAAGGGTACGCGACTTTCCGTTGGTGGTGAACCAGAGAAAGTTTCGATAGTCGTAGGTCGATTTCCAGGAATCGGTCCTGGACGGGTCGAACGTATCGTAAAGATCGGCGATCGAGTACAGTCCCGCCGGACGCAACTTGAATGGCAAGCCGGCTGAATCCGGAAACTGCGAAATCCACTTATTCAAATCGGATTCCGACATTGCCGCCACTCCGTGATTATTCCCGGGCTTACCGGGGCGCCTGACAGGAGAAATCCGCAGCGGCCTTCACGGCACCGGGCATTGTTTCGAACTAAAGACATTGTTCAAATAACGCGCCAGTCTCAAGCCGGACAACCCGAGCTGCTGATCGACGGCTTTGTGCGCATCGTTGTAATAGCCGTTAAAAAGCGACGCGCCATCATTGACGAGAAACTTCTTCGCAAGGATATGTGCGTCATTCACCCAGTCGACGGGATCGTCCTTGGTATCGTTCTTGGCTGCCGCAGTGGTGAGCCAGCCGGACTCCAGATCGTCGACATACGATCCCCAGCTATAAAACGTCTTGGTAATGATGGTGGTATCCCAGACATAATGCAGGTTCTGCCATTCGTCCCGAACAAAACAGGTAATCTTGTCGCAGATCTTTCCGCCGAAAAGTACATGCGCCGATGCGAGGTTTTCACCTTGGGCTTCGAGCACGGTGTGAAAAGGCTGATGTGCGTCGCCGACGAGATGCACGGCGAATTTGAGTGCTTCGAACTGCTTTTGATCCGTCGTACAGCGCAGCTCATCTTTCAGTCGTTTGAGCTCCGCTACGACGCAATCCCCTTTGGGATCGCTTTTGCAGTCCCGGTTCGGATCATATGTGTAGTCGGTGCCGGGCGGCCCCAGAGGGATGTCGACAAAGTGCCAGTTATAGGATTCGGGATGCTCGGTGCCGGGATAACGAACGTCGTCGGCCCAACTGGCCATCGACGCCAACGATGTTACAGAAAACCCGGGAAGCCCTTGCCGGGTATTGATTATTGCTGAAATTGCGTCCGTCGCCTCTTTCGAGAGCCGTCGTTGCGCGATTTCAGCGATGATTGAATGACCTTCCTGACCCCAGGCGAAGGCTTCAGGAATGGAAAAAAGCAGGAGAGCCAACGAGAGACAAATGCGTTTCATGGGAGGCTTTCGGTGAAAAAGAATCCATTGACGACAATCCGGCGGAACGGCGGAAAAATAAAGCCCTCGCGCCGTCTTGAAGAAAATACGCCCCGAAGTTGAATGTTTTTCTGATGCCGCGTCAAGGGCAATCCCGCAAGGCGGTCGCGCCACGGGACCACCACGAGGCCTCGCATTAAGCTTGATTGCTTAGGTTAACCCCTCGATCGCGTTGTCAATCGGCTCGGCGACGCTACGTTGCCGACTAACAAATTGCAGCGTCGTCATCCCGGGACAAAAGCTTGTGAACGCTGAACGTGCGGACCGCTTTGGCGCTCCGTCCAACATCCTGCTGCCATCGGTGCAATGGCTGCGCGCGATCGCAGCATTGATGGTGGCGATCCATCACATCAATTTCCACACCGACTGGCTGCGCGAGCAGGCCGGCGGCGCGCCGTCGGCCTTGTCGAATATCCCGTGGTCGTTCGGAATTCACATTTTCTTCGTGATCTCCGGCTTCATCATGATCCTGACCACGAAAAATTTCGGCGAGCCTGGCGCCTGGAAACGTTTTCTGGTCCGCCGCATCTTGCGCATCGTGCCGCTGTACTGGATTTTGACCACGGTGATGGTTGTGGGCATGTGGCTGGCGCCACGCTCGATCGAGATCTCGGGCGACCGGTTCTGGTACATCGTCAGTTCGTATTTCTTCATTCCGGTGCTGCGGACCACGGGCGATTTACGCCCCATTCTAGGGCAGGGCTGGACGCTCGATTACGAGATGTACTTTTATCTCGTGCTGGCGCTGGCGACGCTGTGCACGCGCCGGCTCGGCATCGGCATCCTGACCGCGGTTTTCATCGCCCTCGCATGGCTCGGGCGCGATCTCAACGTCTCCACGCCAAAACTGTTCACCTGGACCGATGGCATCATCCTGGAGTTCGTGCTCGGCCTCTATCTCGGCCTCTTGTACGAGACCGGCTGGCGAATCCGCGGCTGGGTCGCGGCCTGCATCGTGATTGCCGGCATGGCGCTGGCGATGCCGGAATCTCCCTTGCCCGCGGTGTTTTCCGCAGGGATTCCCGCTGCGATGATCGTCGGTGGATTCGTGCTCTGCCCGCCGCTGCAGGATTCAATCGCGACGGGATGGCTGACCGGCCTCGGCAACGCGTCCTACAGTCTTTATCTCAGCCACACCCTGGCGCTGCGCCTCCTGCGCGACGTGTGGATGCGCCTGACCGACGGCGGCTGGCCGCCGTTGTTGTTCTTCGCGGCCGGCGTGATGGTGTCGGTGTTGGTCGGCTGCACGATTCATTATGCCGTTGAACGGCCGGTGACGCGATACCTGAACCGACGGCTGCGCGCGTCGTCCGAAAAGGTTGCGCTGCCGGTCGCGGCGACCGTCGCATAATCAGGTTGCCGCCGGCCCCAAATCCGCCCGCCTCCCGCCCAGCACCATGCCGCCGGCGACGCCGACGCCGAGCACATACATCCAGCCTTCATGGAAATCGAACAGGTGTGAATTGAACAGCGACGTGCAGATATTCTGCACCACGACCATCAGTCCGATCCACGCCATCAGGCCGTCGCCGCGAAACAGCAGCAGATGGACGAGCCACATCGCATACAGCACCGCGACCCCGATCGCGCCCCACTGCACCGCCACGTTCAGGGTCTGATTGTGCGGATTCCCGATCACCTCGGCATGCGCCCCGATCTGGCCGATGGCGGCCTGCTCGAACAGGCCGCGGGTGGATCCGGTGCCATGTCCGATCGCCGGGGCTTCGGCGAAAAACCGCAGCGATTTCTGCCAGAATTCCAGCCGCGATCCGAGCCCGGTCGGATTGTTCTGGATCGAATAGTGCTGCCAATCGGCGGCAAACAGCAAGACTTTCGTGCGCAGTTGCGGCGAGGCGCTCCAGGCCGCCGCCGCCAGCAACGCAGCGGCGCCGCATGCCACGATCGAGGTCCGCAGTTTCAGATGCAAGGCCGCGAATACCGCGAGCATGACGGGCATGGTGACCAGCGCCGTGCGCGACACCGTGACAAACGTCATGTCGACGATGAGGCTCAGCGCAGTCGCCGCCAGCAGCGCCGCGAGCTTTATTCTGCCGGTTCGCAGCAAGGTCATGATCGGATAGGCCAGCGCCACCGCGCACAGCGCGAATTCCTGGCTTTGATCGATATAGTTTTTGACGAACACGCCCGGCTGCTCATCATCGGTCCGCAGCGTCAGGCCGGGATCGACCAGCACGATCCAGGATACCGCCATCAACAGCGTGCACGACGCCAGAAAGGCTGCGAAGACCCAGAGGCCGCGGCGCGAGCGCTCGAAGTGATAAAGCAGCAGCGGCAGCACCAGCAGTTTCACTGTCGGGCCCACCGCATAGAGCCGCGCGCTCCACGCTGCGTCCGACCACAGCGTTCCCAGTAACGCCAGCGCGAACAATGCGATCGGCAACGCGCAGACCGGACGCCGCAACGAGATCAGCAACGAACCCAGCTCGAGCGTCCAGATCAACGCGATCATCCAGAGAATGACCAGGATCGCCGTGGCGGAGGTCGACCATGGCAATGCAATCGCGATCAGCACCGCGAGCAGGTCGACATTGAACGTCCGCGCGGCGGGATCGTGCCAGGCCGCGAAAATCGTCGAGAATTTTATTGCGCCTCGCGTGGCTCGAGCTGTCTTGGTCATGTCGGGCTGTTATACGTGTTGAAGATGGCGTTGTGGAGGCCTGGCTTGGTCGGAGGCGTCCACTTCCCAACCGCATTGATCAAACGTACTGCTGAATATCCGTCTGTGAAAAATCCGCGCCCTTGAATAGCAGCGGGGCATTGAGAACCTTCGCCAATGCATAGGCGGCGCAGTCGCCGAGATTGAGCCGCGCCTTGGGGTCAATACCTTTTCCAAAACGGCTATATGCATCGAGCGCCAGCGAAATATGCGGCTCGGCAAACGGCACGATCTCGACGCCGAGTTCTGTCAGGAAGGCCATCACTTCTTCAGCGCTTTGACGGCCGCGCCGGGCGCCAATGACGATGCCTGTTTCATAGACGGTGACGGCACTCGCCAGCGTTCGCGTGGCGTCGTGGATGATGGACAGAAAGCGTTCGGCTTCGGGCTCTTGTTCAAGAATGGCGATGAAAACCTAACTATCGACGACGATCATCCGGAGCGGCCCACGCCTGTTCGAGAATATCTCGCGGCGTGCGCGGATCGAGCAGCGGCCGGGAGGAAATGCGCCGCGCTATTTCACGCGCACGATCGACATCGGCGGTTTTCGGAGCGCGCTGCTTTCCGCAACTGCGATGCCGGCAATCCGCGCTTCCATCTCGACGCCGCTTTTAGCACGTCCTCAAGTGTCTTGCCGCTCCGCGCGGCGACGCGCAAGCTGTTCGGTTTCCAAGGGCAAGGTGATTGTCAAAAAAATCCTCCGGGGAATGCCTCGGCATTCCGTCGTCTGAATATACCTGCTCCGGGCCGAGGAAATAACAATCAGGTCTGAAGAGTCCGATCTTGCGCGCCTTTTGTGGAATCTGGAGGCGCAGATGGGTACCCCCATCCGAATCGTTGTAACCGCGCTCAGCGCTGTTTCTCAAGGGCCCTGCAAGCGTCGCCGGAACCATTGAGGGAGCTGCTACCCGCAGGCAAAGAGGACGAAAATTCAAGGGCCTCCTGATGGCTTATCGGCGGTGGACCCTAATTTACAAGCCGATCGGTCGTGCCAAAGATTACCTTGCCCTTCGTGCCCCAACCGCCGCCTCCGCTGCTTTCCCCTCCACCCCACCTCCCATCACCCCCAGCACCGCGACCTTCACCACCCGTTCGATAATTCCCTCGACATCATCCAGATCGCACTTTCCCTCCGACAGTTTTTGCAGCCGCTCGCTGTCGCGGATGGTCTGGTGCGCCATCGCGAGTGCGAAATGCAGGCCCCAGTAGAGATCGGCGTCGTCGAGGCCGGGCAGGGAGCGTTTCATCGCCGCGGCGAAGCGGCGCAGGTGATCGATCTCGCGGTTCTTGATGCGGCGGATCGGCGGCACGGATTCGATCGAGGCACGGATCATGAAGCGCGCCGCCGCCGAGCGCTGCCGGTCGGGCCCGAGGCAGCCGCGCAAACTGGGGCCGACCAGCGCCCGCAACACCTCGGCGATCTCGGCGCGGCCGCCGCCGCGGTCTTCGGCGGCGCGCAGTTCGCTCAGGC
Source organism: uncultured Alphaproteobacteria bacterium (assembly GCA_963784755.1). GTDB lineage: Bacteria > Pseudomonadota > Alphaproteobacteria > Rhizobiales > Xanthobacteraceae > Bradyrhizobium. The sequence continues at coordinate 651,559 of CAWASS010000002.1, forward strand.
GTTCGCGGTTCAGGGCGAGGCTGCGGGTGACGAACAGTTCCGCGATCAGTTCGTCCTTGCTGCCGAAATGATAGTTCACCGCCGCGAGGTTGACGCAGGCGGCGGCGACAATGTCGCGCAGCGTCACGTCGGCAAAGCCGCGGTCGGCGTAGAGCCGCTCGGCGGCGGTCAGGATCGCAGCCCTGGTGTGATCCGACGGCATTGTCATGCCTCCCATGCAGCGGCCTCGCGAAACCGGGCGCTTGCATTTCAAACAGTTGTATGAAACTATGGTTTGAAGGCTGGAATGTCAATACGCACCGCGCATCGCCGCTTCAGCCGGCCTACGCCGCCGCCCTCGCGATCGCGCAGTTGCGCGCAAAAGTCTCTTGCGGAGCGCGCATGGCGGGGAGACAGTGCCGCCAACAATTTCACGCAAAAACCTGAGGAACGCCCCATGGACTTCAATATGTCGGATCGCCAGAAGGAATGGCTCGGCCGCGTCGAATCCTTCATGACCAAGCACGTCCGTCCCGCCGTCCCCGTCTATAAGAAGCAGGATGCCGAGGGCGAGCGCTGGAAGGTGATCCCGGTGGTCGAGGAATTGAAGAAGAAGGCGCGCGCCGAAGGCCTCTGGAACATGTTCATGCCGCCGTCCTCGCATGAAGACGATGAATTCCGCGGCGCGGGCTTGAGCAATCTGGAATATGCGCCGCTGGCTGAACAGATGGGCCACATCGGCTGGGCCTCGGAAGTGTTCAACTGCTCGGCGCCCGACACCGGCAACATGGAAGTGTTCATGCGTTATGCTTCCAAGGATCTGAAGCGGAAATACCTGCGTCCGCTGATGGACGGCGAGATCCGCTCCGCATTCCTGATGACGGAGCCGGCGGTCGCATCGTCCGACGCCACCAACATCGAGACCTCGATCAAACGCGACGGCGACGAATACGTCATCAACGGCCGCAAATGGTGGTCGTCGGGCATGGGCGATCCGCGCTGCAAGGTGATGATCGTGATGGGCAAGACCGATCCGGGCGCGCCGAAGCATCAGGCGCAGTCGCAGGTCGTGGTGCCGGCCGACGCCAAGGGCGTGACGGTGGAGAAGATGCTGCCGGTGTTCGGCTTCGACGACGCGCCGCACGGCCACGCCCAGGTGCTGCTGGAGAACGTCCGCGTTCCCGTCGGCAACATCCTGCTCGGCGAGGGCAGGGGGTTCGAGATCGCGCAGGGGAGATTAGGTCCCGGCCGCATCCATCACTGCATGCGTACCATCGGCAAGGCCGAGGAGGCGCTGGAAAAGATGGTGAAGCGGCTGTCGTCGCGCACCGCCTTCGGCAGGAAGATCATCGAATATTCGATCTGGGAGCAGCGCATTGCCGAGGCCCGCACCGATATCGAGATGAACCGGCTGTTGTGCCTGAAGGCCGCCGACATGATGGACAAGGTCGGCAACAAGACCGCGCAGCTCGAGATCGCCATGATCAAGGTGGCGGCGCCCAACATGGCGCTGAAAATCATCGACCACGCCATCCAGGCCTTCGGCGCCGCCGGCGTCTCCGATGACGCGGGGCTGGCGCGCGACTACGCCTCGATGCGCACCATGCGCCTCGCCGACGGTCCGGACGAGGTGCACAATCGCGCCATTGCCAGACTTGAACTTCGGAAGTATGCAAACGCTCCGACCAGTCACTAACGGCGTTGCGGCGCTCCGGTCGCCTCTCCCCGCAGGGCAGAGGTCGGATCATCGCATTGCGATGATCCGGGTGAGGGGTCTATCCGCGAATCCGAGTGTGTGGAGAGAGCTCCCCTCACCCGGATGTCATCTTCGATGCCATCCGACCTCTCCCCTTCGGGGAGAGGTGGAAGTAAAGGGAGCGCCAGGTGGCCGACGGCGTCAGGAAAGACGAGGAATTTTCCGGCACGAGGCCGGTCGAGGAGCGGCATCGCATCGACGAGACGCGCCTCGACGGCTGGATGCGCGAGCACGTCGATGGTTACGCGGGGCCGCTGACCGTGCTGCAGTTCAAGGGCGGCCAGTCCAATCCGACCTACCGGCTCGACACGCCCGATCGTTCCTATGTGATGCGCCGCAAACCGTTCGGCAAATTGTTGCCATCGGCGCACGCGGTGGATCGCGAGTTCAAGGTGATCGCCGCACTGGGCAAGCAGGGCTTTCCGGTCGCGAAAGCCTACGCGCTGTGCACCGACGATGCGGTGATCGGAGCGGCCTTCTACATCATGTCGATGGAAGAGGGCCGGGTGTTCTGGGATCCGTCGCTGCCGAGCCAGAGTCCGGACGCGCGGCGAAAAATCTTCACCAGCAAGATCGAGACGCTGGCAAAACTGCATCAATACGATCCGGAAAAAATCGGCCTCGGCGATTTCGGCAAGCCCGGCAACTATTTCGCGCGCCAGGTCGACCGCTGGACCAAGCAGTACCGCGCCTCCGAGACCCAGCACATTCCCGAAGTCGAAAAACTGATCGAGTGGCTGCCGCGCACCGTACCGGAGCAGAGGCGCGTCTCGATCGTGCACGGCGACTACCGCCTCGATAACATGATCTTCCACCCAACCGAGCCGCGGGTGCAGGCGGTGCTGGACTGGGAATTGTCGACGCTGGGCGATCCCATGGCGGATTTCACCTACCTCTTGATGCAGTGGACCATGCCCGGCCTCGCCAGCGCCGACCTCGCGGCGCTGAACATTCCGACCATGGACGAGGCCGCGAAAATATACTGCAACGTCACCGGCGAGACCGTACCGGATCTCAACTGGTATTTCTCCTACAACCTGTTTCGGCTGGCCGGCATCACGCAAGGGATCGCCGGCCGCATCCGCGACGGCACCGCCGCCAGCGCCAAGGCGATGGAATCCGCCAAGCGCACCGTGCCGCTGTCGCAGGCCTCATGGGACTACGCGCAAAAGGCGGGGGCGAAGTAGGTCTCGTGTCCGGGGCGCGATGCAGCGCTCTTCGCGCTGCTTCGCAGAACCGGGACCTTAGCGGACGCCAGAGTTCGTTACGGCCCCGGCTCGGCAACGCACCGCTTCGCAAGTGCTACGCGCTGCACTGCGTCCGGGGCACGCAACATTCGAATTTCAAATCGGTTTGCCCGCATACGGCATCGACGCGGTCAGTCCGCCGTCGACCGGGATCGCCTGGCCGTTGACGTAGGAGGCCTCGTCGCTGGCGAGGAACAGTCCCACCGCCGCCAGTTCATGCGGCTGGCCGGCGCGCTTGAGCGGATTGAGCTGGCCGATCTTGTGATCGGTGCCGCGCGATCTGGCGTTGTCGAAAATCGGTTTTGTCATGCCGGTCTCGATCAGGCCGGGACATACCGCGTTGATGCGCACCCCGGTGCCCGACAGCGAATAGGCGGTGGTTTGTACGAGGCTGATGACGCCGGCCTTGCTGGCGCCATAGGGATGGCCCGACGCGCCGGATTTCAGGCCCGCCACCGACGCGGTGCAGACGATCGAGCCGGATTTTTGCGCGATCATGTGCGGCGTCGCATATTTGATCGCGAGGAACGGCCCGATCAGATTGATGCGCAGGATTTCCTGCCAGTGCTCCACGGTCTGGTCGGCGAGCGGCACCAGCCCGCCGCTGACGCCGGCATTGGCCCAGATCGCATCGAGCTTGCCGTATTTGGACACCGCCCTGTCGATGTAAGCCTTGACGTCATTTTCCGAACCGGCATCGAGCCTCATCGCTTCAATCGTGCCGCCGGCGTCGCTGACCAGCTTTTCGGTTTCCTGCACGCTCTCGCTGCGGTCGACCGCGATCAGTTTTGCCCCTTCTTTTGCAAACAATAGCGAGGCGGCGCGGCCGATGCCGCTGCCGGCGCCGGTGATGATGACGGATTTGCCTTCGAGGCGGCCCATTGGTTTCTCCCTGTTGCCCGTTTTTTCGGCGCTTGCCGCCATGCGGAATTCGAAGATGCGGTGTACATCGAAGTGACTTGAGGCGCAGTCCACTCTCACGTACAGCGGCATGGACAGTATTAAAGGGTTTTAGCGATGTCCAATCCGGCCAAGCCGTTCGTCTTGCAGCACGCCGTTCCATCAGGCGTGGTCGCGACCCGCTGGTGGTGGGTCCGCCATGCGCCGGTGCGCGACGACGGCGGCAACATCTACGGACAGAAGGACATGCCCTGCGACTGCAGCGACAGCGTCGTGTTCGACGCGGTCGGCAGAATCCTGCCGCGCGATGCCGTGTGGTTCGCAAGCAAGCTGCAGCGCACCCATCAGACTGCCGAAGCGATCTGGGCCGCCGGTTTTCCAAAGCCCGACGCCATGCCTTATGAGGCCGACCTCAACGAGCAGCATCTCGGCGACTGGCAGGGCCTCAACCGCGCCGAATTCTTCGCCACCCACCCCATCAAGCTCGGCGGCTACTGGTTCGCGCCGATCGACGAGCCGTCGCCGAACGGCGAAAGTTTCATGAATCTCTACAATCGCGTGCGCCGCGCGGTCGAACGGATCAACGCCGAGCATGCGGGCAAGGACATCATCGCGGTGGCGCACGGCGGCACCATCAAGGCCGCGATCGGGATTGCGCTCGGTGATCAGCCGGAAAAGGGCCTCGCGTTTACCATCGACAATTGCTCGATCACGCGGCTCGATCATCTCGCAAGCTCCGGCCACAGCGGCTGGCGGATCCCTTTCGTCAACCAGCAGCCATGGATCGCCGATCCCTCCCACGCCGCGATGCATCAGCCGGCCGGACCGGAAGTGATGCCGGAGACGAAGCTCGCGTGAGGCCGTACGCGAAGCCGGTGTGACGAGCGGGCGAAGCCCGCGCGTCATTGCGAGGAGCGCAGCGACGAAGCAATCCAGTCGGTGTCAGCAGTCTGGATTGCTTCGTCGCAAGGGCTCCTCGCAATGACGGGGAGAGATTGTCGAAGTCCGCAAAGACTGCTTAGCTTGCGTGGAAGCAAATAACATCAGGGAGAAACGCATGAGCTTGTTCAACATGAAAGGAAAAGTCGCCGTCATCACCGGCTCGACCCGCGGCATCGGCCGCGCCATTGCCGAGCGGATGGCCGAGCACGGCGCCAAGGTGGTGGTCTCCTCGCGCAAGCAGGACGTTCTGCGATTCCGTGACGAAAGAGATCAACGACAAGTTCGGCAAGGGCGCCGCGGTCGCGATCGCCGCCAACATCTCATCCAAGGAGAACCTGCAGAACCTCGTCACTGAGAGCAACCGCGCCTTCGGCAAGATCGACGTTCTCGTCTGCAACGCCGCGTCGAATCCGTATTACGGGCCGCTCGGCGGCATTTCCGACGACCAGTTCCGCAAGATTCTCGACAACAACATCGTCGCCAACAACTGGCTGACCAACCTGGTGGTGCCGCAGATGATCGAGCGCCGCGACGGCGCCATCATCATCGTTTCCTCGATCGGCGGATTGAAGGGTTCGACCAATCTCGGCGCCTATGCGATCTCGAAGGCGGCCGACATGCAGCTCGCGCGCAATCTCGCCTGCGAATACGGCAAGCACAACATCCGCGTCAATTGCATCGCGCCCGGCCTGATCAAGACCGATTTCGCCAAGGCGCTGTGGGACAATCCGGAAAACCTCAAGGCCTCGACCGCGCGCTCGCCGCTCTTGCGCATCGGCACGCCCGACGAGATCGCGGGTGCCGCGGTGTTCCTGGGCTCGGCGGCGGGGAATTTCATGACCGGGCAGAGCATCGTCATCGATGGCGGCGCGACGATCAGTTGAAGTCGCACTCGTCATACGCGGGCGTGACCTGCATATCCATCGTTGTTCGCACGCCCGGTTTACGCTTTGGCCATCCTCACCTCGACCCGGCCGATGCCGGAGAACTCCGCAACCGCAATATCCCCGGCCTGCAGCGGGAACTGGCGCACGAACGAGCCGGTCATGACGATGTCGCCCGGGCGCAATTGCCGCCCGTGCTGGCCGAGCTTTTCGGCGAGCCACCGAATCGAATTCAGGGGATTGCCGAGCACGGCCGAGCCCAGCCCGGTTGCCACCTCATTGCCATTGAGCCCGACACGCGCCTCGACCCGGTCCAGCGCCATCGTCGGCGCGAGCTGCACCGGCGTGCCGACCACGACCGAGCGTTGCTGCCCGTTGTCGGCCATGCCCAGCGCGATCTGCTTCATGTCGCCGCGGGTTTCGATGATCTCGAATGCGGGATGGATGACATCGACCGCGGCGCGGACCTGCTCCGGACCGACCGGCCCTTCGAGCCCGCGGCCGAGGCGCACGCACAGCTCGGTCTCGAAACCCGGATTGATCAGTTCGGTGGCGCCGAACACATGGCCGCTCGGTTGGGTTTCCAGGATGCAGGCGAATACCGGTTCATGAAATCCGAACTGCTGCTGGATCGCTTTCGCGGTCAGGCCGACCTTCCAGCCGATCTGGCGCTCGCCGGCGGCGACCCGGCGGTCGATCAGCGCAAGCTGGATTCGATAGGCATCGTCCAGCGTCAACCGGTCGAAATAGGCCTGCGGGAAGAACTCGCCGCGGGCGCGCGCAGTCCAGAAATCCTCGACCGCAGTTGCAAGATCGATGCTCATCGACAATCACCCGAGAGGTTGCATTGCACGTGTCACCGGAATATTAGCAGCGATCCGCAACGCCGCAACAGGACGTCTCGATCTCGTGTCCCGGGAGCGATGCGCGAAGCTCTTTGCGAAGCGCTGCTTCGCAGAGCCGGGACCGTACCAGGCGCCGGCGTTCCACTACGGCCCCGGCTCAGCAGCGCACCGCTGCGCAAGGGCTTCGCGCTGCGCTGGGTCCGGGGCACGAGACCTCACCCCGCCACGCCGCCGTCCAGAATCTCCGACAGCGCCGACAACAGCCGGTCGATCTGCGCGTCGGTGCCGACGGTGATCCGCAGATAGTCGGCGATGCGGGGTGCCGCAAAATGGCGGACGATCACCGCGCGCTGACGCAGCGCCGTGGCCAGCACAGCACCCTCATGCGCGCGATGACGCGCGAACACGAAGTTGGCGGAGGAGGGCAGCACCTCGAAGCCAAGCCGGAGCAGTCCGCGGCTGAGCCGCTCCCGGCCTTCGATCACACGAGCCCGGTTCTGTTGAAAATAAGTTTCGTCCTCGAGCGAAGCGATGGCGCCGGCCTGGGCGGGTCGGCCGAGCGGATAGGAGTTGAAGCTGTCCTTCACCCGGGTCAGCGCCTCGATCAGCTCGGTATCGCCGATGGCATAGCCGACGCGCAAGCCGGCCAGCGCGCGGGACTTCGACATGGTTTGCACCACCAGCAAATTCGGATGCGAGGCGACCAGCGGAGTAGCGGTCTCGGCGCCGAAATCGACATAGGCCTCGTCGATCACCACGGGCGCGTCGGGATGGTCATCCAATAGGGCCGCGATCTCGGCCCGCGACAGCGCGACCCCGGTCGGCGCGTTCGGATTGGGCAGCACGATCGCGCCGGCTGGCCGACGATAATCGGCAATGCGGATTCGCATGGCCTGATCGAGCGGCACGGTTTCGAAGGCGATGCCGAACAGGCGGCAATAGACGGGATAGAAACTGTAGGTGACGTCAGGGAATAGCAGCGGCGCATCGTGCTTCAGCAGTGCGGCGAAGGCGTGGGCGAGCACCTCATCCGAACCGTTGCCGACGAACACCTGTTCGGGCCGCACCTGGTGATAGGCGGCCAGCGCGGCCCGCAGTGCGGTGGCCTGCGGGTCCGGATAGAGCCGCAGCGTATCGTCAGCCACGCTGCGAACCGCTTCCAGCGCGCGGGGGGAAGGACCGAACGGATTTTCATTGGTGTTGAGCTTGACCAATTCCGCCATGCGGGGCTGTTCGCCCGCTACATAGGGCTTGAGGCCGTGGGTCAGGCTGCTCCAGAAACGGCTCATTGTTCTGTCCTCATCAGCGGCACGGCGATCCCATAATCCTGAGGTGCTCGCCGTCTTCCGAGCCTCAAAGGATACGGGTAGCCGCGTTCACTTCCTCGGACACTGCCGATAGCCGAACTTACGAATGATGTCGCGGCCGGAGATCGGATGGAAGGCAAACAAATCCATATAATGATGCGCGAGGACAAACCCGCGAAGAGCAGAATTGTAATGGCTCGCCATATGCGCGTTCCGTTCCGGATAGGGCGCGTGATCCCGCTCGCTGGCCGAAAGGGCGGCATGAAACAACAGGTTGGCGTTGGGATCGACGCAAACGTTCCTGATCGCGAGGAACATGGTGCAGGATGACTGGCAATGACCTTCGATGCGAAACAATTCACCTGACGCATTGTATTGCCCGATAATCGCATCGAATTGTGCCATCGGACCGCCGCCGCCATAGGGAAGCGACGATCCGGCCGCCAGCGCCGCGGGGGTCCACATGACTGTTGCGAGGTATGCAAGCAGCGACAGGAATTTGAGACAGGATGCGATTGTTGCGATGGAAATTTTTGACACGCGTGGGCCGTCCAATTTGTCAGAATTTCAGCACGGTCCTCAATCCCAGGACCGCGGCATCCCTCAGTACCTTGCCCGGAAACGGACTATTGGCGCCCGTCGCTCCGCCGCCTGGATGGATAATATATTGAAAGTTGGGTTGCAGCGTCCATCCCGCCCGGACTTCGTACTGATAGACCGCCGTAATCAGGGACTCGAAACTTCTCACCGGCCAATTCGGGCCGAACAGTTGCTGGTAATCGGCATCGAGGGCTCGGGCATGCGAAGATACACGCGCATATCCGGCGGCTACCCCGAGCTTGTCGTGAGGCCGCTGATCGTTCAATCCGATAAATTCCACCCCGCCATCGGCGTAGAGGCTGATCAGGTTGCGATCCGACGGACTTGACGAGACGCGCGCGAATATTCCGATCCCGCGGTCGTCGTCCTTGCCCACCCGGTAAATCTTCTGCTCGAACACCGAATAGAGGCCGAAGTCGCCGGACAATGTCGCCGGGATGCCGCCGGAGGACGGGTTGGCGAGCGAGACGCCCTGGCTGGTGAAGCGCTGATCGCTGAAATCGCCAAAATGCCGCCAGCCGCCGACCTTGAATTTCCCGTCGAGCCCGGGGTCGCCCTTTTTTCCGTTCCAGAGAAACTGCGCTTCGCCCAGGAGCAGCGGCGGATCGTTGACGCGGAAGTTGACACCGTATCTATCGCGAAGCTGCGGGTCGCCCGGTCCAGGTCCAGCTGCGTTTCCATCGAACACCGCGCCGATTAACGTCAGATTGTCGCTCACGTCGGCGCGTAGCCGCGTCCCCATCGTGGCCAGGGGAGGCGATGGCCCGCCGCTCGGAAGATTGATTGCCGCGATCGCGGGCCAGCCAAACGAAGCGTTGGTAAAGACATCGGTATATTTTGTGGTCATGAATTCGGTATCGGCCGCAAGCTGGCCGGCGCGCAGCGCGAGCTTGGTTCCCCATTTCTGCTCGAACCAGATTTCATACAGCCGGGTCGAAGGCAACGCCTCGATGCCGCTCACGTCCATGAAATTGAGCAGATCACCACGGGAGAGGCCGCCGCCGTGAATCTGGAATATATTGGCGTGAAAGGCGAGCTGCTTGAGCCCGGCGAGCTTCTGCAGATCGACATCGACGGCGAGATTGAGCCGGCCTTCATAGATGGCGCTTTGCTTCAATCCGCCTGTGGGGTTGCCCAGCGCCTCGCCGATATAGGTGGCGGCGAATTTGACGCCCTTCTTTTCAAAGGGATTTGGCAGCAGACCAAGCGTCGTCTCCTCAACCGTGCTTTCCCCCGTGTCGGGATCGGCCGGCTTCAAATCGTCGGTCTTTTTATCTTCCTGTGCGAAAGCCGCGCCAGACCATGCGCAGATCAGGCCAAGGACAAGCAGCAATTCGCGCATACAGGCAGCCCGTTAAAAACTCCGCCTATGTTGCAGCTTTAGCGAGAACAGACAACTTGGAACCGGGTCGCAGGACGGACCCGCTCATCGCCGATTGTCGGCTTCAAGACATACCTCGGCCTGAGATCTGATGGGCCGATGAGGGGCATGCTGATGAGCCCACAAAAAAGCCCCGCCTTGGCGGGGCTTTTGGTTACATGCGGTGATGGTGGCGGTGCATCTTGTGATGGTGACGCCCGCGGTGCATGGCCATTGCCTTACCCGTGGTGCTTCCGCTCATGCCGGCGCCTGTTGTCGTCTTGCTCGCAGCCGGACCGCCGGCCTGTGAGCTTCCGCCGGCCGTACCGCCGGCGGTTTGTGCAGATGCGAACGTGCCGGTCAGAGCGAAGGCCGCAGCCAACACCATTGTCGTGATTTTCATGGTCGTTCCTCAGGTTTGTCAGCCCTGAGAAGAAATCAAGCCAGGCGAAATAAGTTCCTGCTTCTTTAGAATGCCGGTCTCGGTATTGCTGAGGCTGTTTACCGCGCTGTCCGAACTTACTCCAGCGCCGCGTACACCAGGCTGCGCATCAGCGTGCGCAGATAGACGCGCTGCCCCGGGCCCTGCGACATCAGCACCGCGAACAGCTCTTCCGCAGGATCGATCCAGAAGAACGTGCCGGCCATGCCGCTCCAGAAGAACTGGCCGGCCGAACCCGCAAACGGCGCCATGCCCTCATGCGTGCGCACGGCAAAGCCGAGCCCGAAGCCGTGGCCGGGCGGCATCAGCGTGCCGTTGATCTTCACGCTGGCGGCGAGATGGTTGGACGCCATCGCCTGCAGCGTCTTGCGGCCGATGATTCTCACGCCGTCGAGCGAGCCGGCATTGAGCAGCATCTGGCAGAACCGCGCGTAATCCATAGTGGTCGAGACGAGGCCGCCGCCGCCGGATTCCATCACCGGCTGTTCCAGCATGTCGATGAGCTTTACCGGTTCATCGGTCCAGGGATCGTTGGCGAACGGCTGGGCCAGGCGGTGCGCGTTCTCCGCGCCGGTGTGGAACGCGGTCTCCGTCATCTGCAGCGGCGCGAGAATCCGCTCGGTCAGATACGCCCCCAGCGACTTGCCGGACACGATCTCGATGATACGGCCGAGAATGTCGGTGGAGCGGCTGTAATTCCATTCCGCGCCGGGCTGGCAGACCAGCGGCATGCCGGCGACAATGGCTGCATGTTCGGCGTTGCTGATGCTGCGGTCGCGAATCCGGGATTGCTGATACAGCCGCTGCACCGGACCGTTGCCGGCGGTGTCGTTGGTGAGCCCGGAAGTATGCCGCAGCAGATCCTGAATGGTGATCGGGCGCGCCAAGGGCACGAGGTCGAGCTTGCCGTTGTTCTCGACGCCGACTTTCTGGTTGGCGAATTCCGGGATGTATTTGGTCAAGGGCTCGCTGAGCACGAGATGGCCGTCCTCGACCAGTTGCATGATGCCGATGGACACGATCGGCTTGGTCATGGAGTAGATGCGGAAGATGCTGTCGCGGATCATCGGCGCGCTCAGGGCCGGACTTTGCTTGCCGAATGCCTCGAAGCAGCCGATCTGGCCGCGCCGCGCCACCATCACGGTGACGCCGGGGATGGTGCCCTTGTCGATCTCGCGCTTGAACGCGTCCGCCATCCGCGTCAGCCGGGTTGGCGACAGCCCCAGCGATTCGGGTTTTGCCATCGGCAGCGGCGGGGTCTGCGGCGGGCTGACTTGTTTGGTGGCGACTTGCGCGTTCATGGACGTCTCCCGATTGCTCTTTTTGTTTCCATGCCTAGATAAGGCGCTCAGCCGGCATGGTGAGCGCGAGATTGGCCCAGAACTTCTGGCTTGAACAGGGGCGTTTTTCGAGAGTAAACCAGCCGCGTTTTCAGATGCCGCGCTCAAAGCGCAGGCGACAAGGATGGATGTGAATGGCCAAAGCAAAGTTTGAACGAACCAAGCCGCATTGCAACATCGGGACGATCGGTCACGTCGACCATGGCAAAACGTCGCTGACGGCGGCGATCACCAAGGTTCTGGCGGAGACCGGCGGGGCGACGTTCACGGCCTATGACCAGATCGACAAGGCGCCGGAGGAGAAGGCGCGCGGCATCACGATTTCGACCGCGCATGTCGAATACGAGACCGCCAACCGGCACTATGCCCATGTCGATTGCCCCGGTCATGCCGACTACGTCAAGAACATGATCACCGGTGCTGCGCAGATGGACGGCGCGATCCTGGTGGTGTCGGCTGCCGACGGCCCGATGCCGCAGACCCGCGAGCATATCCTGCTTGCGCGCCAGGTCGGCGTGCCCGCGCTGGTGGTCTACCTGAACAAGTGCGACATGGTCGACGATCCCGAACTGCTCGAGCTGGTCGAGATGGAAGTCCGTGAGCTCCTGTCGAAGTACAACTTCCCCGGCGACGACATTCCGATCATCAAGGGTTCGGCGCTGGCGGCGCTGGAGAACAAGGACCCCAAACTCGGCCATGATTCGATCCTGGAACTGATGAAGGCGGTCGATGCCTCGATTCCGCAGCCGGAGCGGCCGATCGACCAGCCGTTTCTGATGCCGGTGGAAGACGTGTTCTCGATCTCGGGCCGCGGCACGGTGGTGACGGGCCGGGTCGAGCGCGGCGTGGTCAAGGTCGGCGAGGAAATCGAGATCGTGGGCCTGCGCGACACCCAGAAGACCATCGTCACCGGGGTGGAGATGTTCCGCAAGCTGCTGGACCAGGGCCAGGCCGGCGACAACATCGGCGCGCTGTTGCGCGGCACCAAGCGCGAGGAGGTCGAGCGCGGGCAAGTGCTGTGCAAGCCGGGTTCGGTGAAGCCGCACACCAAGTTCAAGGCCGAGGCCTATATCCTGACCAAGGAGGAGGGTGGGCGTCACACCCCGTTCTTCACCAACTACCGGCCGCAGTTCTACTTCCGCACCACCGACGTGACCGGGGTGGTGCATCTGCCGGAGGGAACCGAGATGGTGATGCCGGGCGACAACATCGCGATGGAAGTGCACCTGATCGTGCCGATCGCGATGGAAGAAAAACTGCGCTTCGCCATCCGCGAAGGCGGCCGCACCGTGGGAGCGGGCGTGGTGGCGAGCATTATCGAGTAACAAAACTATCCATCGTCATGCCCGGGCTTGACCCGGGCATCCATCTTCTTCGCAAGAACTCTTCTGAAGATCGATGGATGGCCGGGCAAGCCCGGCAATGACAGATGGATGCGCGTGAGTTACTTCAAAAATGCCCGGCTTGTCCGGGCATTTTCATGCTCGCAATGCTGGCACCGAGGCACCATCACACGCGAGTCAATTAAAGATAGACATTCTTCATCGTACTACTCTATTTCTCCGTGCGGGCCGAAGACTAACCAACGCTGGGGGAATTCGAGTGGAGGCGATCTGGGGGATGGCGCGGCTTGCCGTGCTGGCGGGCGGGCTTGCGTTGGCGGGTTGCGTGACAACCGAAAATACGCTGTCGAAAAACAACGTCACCGCAATGAAGTTGACCGGCGTCACCGTCAGCTTTGCGCCAGATGCAAACGTGCAGTGGGAGGATGGCATCCGCGCCTACGCAACCACAAAGTCCATTCCGGACGATGAGATTGCGACGCGGACGAATACGCCGGAGGGCAAGGCGTATGTCCAGAACTTGCTGGCTCCCAAGATCAAGTCGGGCGTCGAGCGGGTGATGGCGGGCCAACTCAACGGCACACGGCCGGTGCGGCTCGATATCGTCGTCAAATCCTTCACGATTGCGTCGGCGGTACAACGCATCCTGATCGGCGGCGGCTATGGCATGGCCGCGGACGCCAATCTGGTCGATGCGAAAACCGGAACGGTCATCATCGCGCATCCCAACCTGACCGGCGTGCTGCTCGCCGGACAGGGCGTTTTGGGAACCGCCGTTCAGGCGGCGATTGACAACTCCTACAAGCAAGGCGTGCCTGAAAGAATTATCGAAAACTATGCCGAGGGTTTTCGCGATTGGCTGCTGCCAAGGGCCTGATCCAGAGGCGTGACTGGCCGAAGGTAAGGTTTCCCGCCTGCACCGGCCTGCCGCTTCGCCCTTGCTTTCCGGGCTCGCCCTATGCTTGAAACGGCGCGGATCGGCGGCGACGCTTAGGTCCCTGTAGGAGTGTAGCTCAATTGGTAGAGCACCGGTCTCCAAAACCGGGGGTCGCAGGTTCGAGCCCTGCCACTCCTGCCAGCTAGTCCGCTGAATCCGTTAATTTTTTCCAGAGCGATTATGGGGTGATTCTGACATCCGGGTTATTACCCGTGTCGGCTCCATGAGCGAGCATGCCGGCTTGCAAGCCCTGCGTTCCAGCGCGGATTTAATTCCTTTTTGCTGGTTGAATTGTGGGCCGGTGAGCCTATCTGTCTGTGACCGCCACGCCGAAGCCGCCGTCCGCTGTTCCCTTTCGGTTCACCATGATGACGCCCCAAGTGGGAACAATACTATCAAAGCAGGGGTTCATATGGCACATTGTTACGTCACAGAGTCTCGAGGAGAGCTCGCCATGACTCCGACCAAGCGTGCAGAACGGACTCTCCGGAATGCTGCCACCATGGAAGAGATCTCTTTCGGCATGATGTTGCTCCGCATCATCGCCGGGATCATCGCCGTGCTGCTGACGCTTGCGCCGCTGTTTGTCGTGCACCACCAGCTTATGAGCCAGCGTTCCGACCCGCAACCGGCCGGCTTGGCGGAGCAGGCGCCGGCCGCTCAACCTACGCCCAGAGTGCGCGCCGCCGAACGTTGAAGATCGCGTTCTGTTCGTTGATCAACGAAGTCAGCAGACCCACGATGGTGCCGAAGGTAAAATAGCCGAGCAGCGCCTCGAGTTCCGCCACCAAGCGAATGTCCTGCGGCGGGGTGAAATCGCCATAGCCGAGCGTCGTCCAGGTGACGATCGAGAAATACAGCGAGGTCGAAAATTCATCGCCGGCGAGGTTGATGATCTTGTCCTTCAGTTCGCCGCCGCAGCACAGCCCGTGGCCTTGGTAAATTCCTGCAAACACGGTGATCACCGCAATGCTCTGCAAGGTAATGAAGAACAGGGTCTTCTTGGTCCCCAGACCGAACAGCGCAAATCCGATGATGTTGGCAAGCGTCGCACCTGCTGTTGCAGTTGCCGTGACGTAACAGTCATGCACCGTCAATCCAAAGGCTGTCGGCTCATCGAAGTAGGCGGCCCAGGCCAAATACGAATTGGTCAACAGCGGTCCCAGGCCGAAGACAGTGCCGACGAAGATGAGTTGCCTGAATGGCGTGCCATACAGAAAAAATACCAAACTGCGAATGAAGTGGAATTGCCGCATCCCGCGGAGCCACTGCAACTTAGCCCATCGTCCAATGCTCATCTAAGCCCTCAACCTCAATCTTCATATGCAGTATCTCTCGTCTAAAACCGGGGCCAGATCAACATGCCGGCCGCCCGCCCAGGCCGCCAACTCCGATTTTGAACGAGGCAAACGAAGGGCAATTGGTGCCAGCTTCAGGTTCGAGCCCTGCCACTCCTGCCAGCTTCCGCGAGCTTGTGGCGGCCGGCGTTTTCGCGGCGGCCACATCTGCGCCGCGGAAAAACCTGGTCTTGTCGCAAGAAAAATTGCGATCGCACATCTGCCTTCGGTTTGCCGCAAGACCGGCACATGGAGTTAATGTGCGGGGCGGGCGAAAACACGGCCCTGGGTGTAAGTGTCTCATCCGGCGTCCGATTTTCCCATCTGACCGCGGGATGGATCGCGCCGTCGTGCCGTTCGTCCCGCTTAAGTGCTTCCGTTGACACCGGATTTTGCTTCGTATCGGGCTGCGCGCCGCGGCACGCGGCCTAAGTGCTTCAACCGGTGCGACGTTTCATCCTGTCGGCGCGTCGTGAGCGGGGCGGCTGCCTTCAGTCTGCCGCAACGCGTCCAAAGTTCGCCGCAAGACTCCGCCGGCGCCGGGCAGTCAGCCGGGCATCGGCCATAAGGCCTTCAACCGAAACCGGTTTTCAAGTGTATCCAGCTCCGCTATTTCGGTTCTCTCGCCGGTTTCCACGCCTTGACCTTACGTTGCGGGCGCAGTACATAGCCGCTACCTGCTGCCGGCCCGTTTTTCGGATATCCGGCGCGGCTTTGAATTCCCCCGGACAATCGAGCCCGCTTGGCGGCTCACCTTCGAATGAGGGTTGGGCGCAAGAGGGCTGTTCGGATTCTCAACTCATCCCCAGAGATCGAGCAACGACGGACGCGGTAACAGACGATGGCTTTCAGCCCGTTCAAATTCCTGCAGGAAGTGCGCAGCGAGACCGCCAAGGTCACCTGGCCTTCCCGCCGCGAGACCACCATCACCACCATCATGGTGTTCGTGATGGTCGCACTGGCGTCTGTATTCTTCTTCGCCTCGGATCAGGTGATCCGCATCCTCGTCACCTTCGTTCTCGGCATCCACTAATGACAAGCGCGTACGGACAGAAATCATGAGCATGCGCTGGTACATCGTCCACGCCTATTCGAACTTCGAAAAGAAGGTCGCCGAATCGATCCGCGAACAATCGAAGCAGCGCGGGCTTGAGGAATTGTTCGAGCAGGTGCTGGTGCCGACCGAAAAGGTCGTGGAAATCCGCCGCGGCCGCAAGGTCGACGCCGAACGCAAGTTTTTCCCCGGCTACGTGCTGGTGAAGATGAACCTCACCGACGAGGCGTTTCATCTGATCAAGAACACGCCCAAGGTGACCGGCTTCCTCGGCGCGGAAAACAAGCCGATGCCGATTTCGGAGGCCGAAGCGATGCGCATCCTGCATCAGGTGCAGGAAGGCGTGGAGCGGCCAAAACCCTCGGTGTCGTTCGAGATCGGCGAGAATGTGCGGGTGGCCGACGGCCCGTTCGCATCGTTCTCCGGCGTGGTGGAAGAAATCGACGAAGGCCGTTCGCGCGTCAAGGTCGCAGTGTCGATCTTCGGCCGCGCAACGCCGGTCGAACTGGAATTCGCTCAGGTCGAGAAGGTATAAGGCGTTCTGTCATTGCCGAGCTTGACCCGGCAATCCATCTTCTTCGCAAGCGGCTTCTTGTGAAGGTTGATGGATGCCCGGATCAAGTCCGGGCATGACGAAAGGGAAGCAGCAAGCGCTGTTTCCAAGAATGCCGTGGAAGGAAGCAGGCGATCGCCAATCGCCGTGTAACCGCACCACGGTCCTTGAAGTAGCTCCGGATAATCCGGACCAACATGAGGAGTAACGCATGGCAAAGAAAGTGACCGGATACCTGAAATTGCAGGTGCCGGCGGGTGCTGCGAATCCGTCGCCCCCGATCGGCCCCGCGCTTGGTCAGCGCGGCCTCAACATCATGGAATTCTGCAAGGCGTTCAACGCCCAGACGCAGAAGGAAGAAAAGAACACGCCGATCCCGGTGGTGATCACGATCTACGCCGATCGTTCCTTCACCTTCGAGATGAAGACGCCGCCGATGTCCTTCTTTCTCAAGCAGGCCGCGAAAATCCAGTCCGGCTCGAAAGCGCCGGGCCGCGACAAGGCCGGCAAGGTGACTAAAGCGCAGGTGCGCGAGATCGCCGAGAAGAAGATGAAGGATCTCAATTGCGATTCCGTCGAGTCGGCCATGAAGATGGTCGAGGGCTCCGCCCGCTCGATGGGTCTTGAAGTTGCGGGGTGACGGGCCATGGCAATCGGAAAACGTTTGAAGAAGGCCCGCGAAGGGGTCAATCGCGAGAAGCTCTATCCGCTCGCCGACGCCATCAAGATGGTGAAGGAGCGCGCCAAGTCGAAGTTCGACGAGACCATCGAGATCGCGATCAACCTCGGCGTCGATCCGCGTCACGCCGATCAGATGGTGCGCGGCGTGGTGACGCTGCCGAACGGCACCGGCCGCACGCTGCGTGTCGGCGTGTTCGCGCGCGGCGCCAAGGCCGATGAGGCCAGGGCCGCCGGCGCCGACGTGGTCGGCGCGGAAGACCTGGTGGAGAAGGTGCAGGGCGGCACCATCGATTTCGATCGATGTATCGCAACTCCGGACATGATGCCGCTGGTCGGCCGGCTGGGTAAGGTGCTCGGGCCCCGCGGCATGATGCCGAACCCGAAGATCGGCACCGTCACCATGGACGTCACCAACGCCGTGAAGGGCGCCAAGGGCGGCTCGGTCGAATTCCGCGTCGAGAAGGCGGGAATCGTGCAGGCCGGCGTCGGCAAGGCGTCGTTCTCCGAAGAGAAGCTGGTGCAGAACATCAAGGCGCTCGCCGACGCGGTGGCCAAGGCAAAGCCGGCCGGCGCCAAGGGCACCTACATCCAGCGCGTCGCGGTTTCCTCGACCATGGGACCGGGCGTCAAGGTCGAGCCGAGCACCCTCGTCGGCAACGCCGGCGGGACCTGAGCCCGCGCCTCGTCAGGGCGCGCGAAGCGAACCAGGGCGGAATCGGGAGACCGGTTTCGCCCTTTAATTTGATTTCCGTTCTATCATCGGTCATGCGCGGGCTTGACCCGCGCCCATTCTGAAACCGTCATTCCGGGGTGCGCGTCTTCGCGAACCCGGAATCCAGAAACAGTGCACGGTGCTGGATTCCGGGTCTGCGCCATCCAAGCCGGCTGTTGCCGACTTGGACAATGATATTGCCGAACTCGGGTAAACCCGAGTTCAGAGGGCGCATCCCGGAATGACGAGGTGACGGAAAAGAGAAAAGATGCCCGAGAAGGTCCTGATCTATTCGCGCTTTCCGAAGGCGATGATGGTGCGCATCGGGCAGCGCTACGACCTGATGGACGCCGCCGGAAAACCGCCGCGCGAATTGTTCAGCGCCGAACAACTCTCGGGCGTCCGCGCGATGATCACCGCCGGCGGCACGCCGCTGGGCGGCCGACATGATGGACACGCTGCCGGCGCTGCAGGCGATCGTCTGCTACGGCACCGGCTATGACGGCGTCGATCTCGCTGCCGCCGCCGCACGCAAGATCGCGGTCGGCAACAGTCCGGCGGCGAACGCAACCGCCGGTCGCCGATCTCGCGATGACGCTGATGCTGGCGGTGACGCGGCGGCTGCTGCCGGCCGACGATTACGTGCGCAGCGGCAACTGGTCGGCCGCAAAACCGTCGCCGCTGATGCGGCCGCAGCCCGGCAATCCCGGCCGCCGCATCGGCATCTACGGCATGGGCGAGATCGGCCGCAAGATCGCGGCGAGGGCGGCGGCGTTCGAGATGGACGTGGCGTATTACAGCCGCAGCAAGCACGACGTGCCGTATCGATATGTTCCGAGCCTCGAAGCGCTGGTGGAATGGTGCAGCGTGCTGATGATCGCGGTCCGCGCCGGCGCCGACACCCATCACATGATCGATGCCGGGATGCTGCGAAAGCTCGGGCCGGACGGCTATCTCGTCAACATTTCGCGCGGCTCGGTGATCGACCAGAATGCGCTGGTTGCCGCGCTGGCGGACAAGACCATCGCCGGCGCCGGCCTCGATGTGTACGCGAAGGAACCGCACGCGCCGGACGCGCTGACCGCATTCCCCAATGTGGTGCTGACGCCGCATGTCGGCGGCCACACCCTCGAATCGCACATCGCGATGCAGGACTGCGTGATGGCCAATCTCGATGCGTTTTTCGCAGGCAAACCGCTGCCTTATCCGGTGAAGTGACCCACTCACCGCAGGCGGGGACCCATACGCCGTGCTGTTCAGTTGAAAAACGCCGTTGCACCACGGGTTCCAAATCGCAGCGCCGGTGGTTATGGCTCCCCGCTTGCGCGGGGACGACCAGACCAAAAAACCCCTTGGCAAGCCGGAAAAGACTCGCTAAACACCGGCTTCCGGGCGTGCTGGCCGTTGCTGGCACGTCTGTGCTCGCATTCCGAAAACCCATTCGCTAGGAGACCATTCCTTTCAGGACATCCGCATGGATTGCTCGAAAGGAAGGAAACCCGTCGCTTTGGAGGAATACGAGCAGGGGTCGCCGGCTTCGCCGGATGGCCTCGATCCTGTCCAAGACTGCAGGCGCCCGCGGCGAGACGCTAAGTTTCTTCAACGGCTTAATCGCATGGCCTGCACAGACGGGTGAAGACCGGATTTTGCTTTTCGCCGCTGTTCGCGGCGGGCGGCGGATTTGGTTCGAACCTCGACACCCCGCGCCCAATTGGGTTCGGGAGGGCAGGCTTTTCAATGTCGTCTTGCCCGGCGTGTCCGTGAGACCTGCGTGTCTCGAGGTCAGGTTTGGGCGGGACGATGGGTGCAACCCGGCGGTCCTGCCTCGAGGCAAAGGCCGCCAACCGAGAGAGAGCTTGCTGTGGAAAGAGCGGCAAAAAAAGAGGCGGTCGAAGCGCTGAACGGTCTGTTCAAGACCACCAGCGTTGCGGTCGTGGCTCATTATTCCGGCCTCACCGTGGCCCAGATGCAGAAGCTGCGCATCGCAGATGAAGCAGGCGGGCGCGTCGGTGAAGGTCTCGAAGAACCGTCTCGCCAAAATTGCTCTTGAAGGCACGGACGTCGTTGCCATCGGCTCCCTGCTGAAGGGGCCGACCGTGATCGCGACTTCAAACGATCCGGTAGCGGCGCCGAAGGTTGCCATCGAATTCGCCAAGACGAACGAGCAGTTCGTCATTCTCGGCGGCTCGATGGGTAAAACCGTCCTGGATGTCAACGGCGTCAAGGCGCTTGCCGCGCTGCCGTCGCTCGATGAATTGCGCGGAAAGATCGTCGGCCTCCTGGTGGCGCCGGCGACCAAGATCGCTCAGCTCACCACCGCGCCCGCGGCCAAGCTCGCGCGCGTGGTTCAGGCCTATGCCTCAAAGAGCGAAGCGGCCTGACGCCCTTCGCAAATCAAACCTGGTTCGAACCAAAACGTTTAAGGAAACAGATCAATGGCTGACTTACAGAAGATCGTCGACGACCTCTCGAGCCTCACCGTGCTCGAAGCTGCCGAACTCGCAAAGCTGCTCGAAGAAAAGTGGGGCGTGTCCGCCGCTGCCGCCGTCGCGGTTGCCGGTCCGGCCGCTGCCGCCGCCGCTCCCGCTGAAGAAAAGACCGAGTTCACGGTCATGCTGATGGCCGCCGGCGAAAAGAAGATCGAGGTCATCAAGGAAGTCCGCGCCATCACCGGCCTCGGCCTCAAGGAAGCCAAGGACCTCGTCGAGGGCGCGCCGAAGGCTGTCAAGGAAGGCGTCAACAAGGACGAAGTCCGAGAAGATCAAGGCCCAGCTCGAGAAGGCTGGCGCCAAGGTTGAGCTGAAGTAAGCGCAGGTTACTTCAACGACATCCCGGGCGAGCGTCGCGCGACCCGGGATCGCGCACAAAGACGTGGATGGCCGGGCCAGCCTCGGTCAGGCGGAACCCGGTAGTTGTACACAGGATTGTGTGGGGATTTGCGGGATCACCCCTCGAATCTCCACGATTGCCATCCCATATCGGGACGGCAGCACGAAAGCACGGTTTGGCGGCGGGAACGGCAACGTTTCTGCGTAAGCCGTTGGGAGATAGGCAAATTTCGGGCTTTTTCGGTCCGTAAAACGGATGGTTGAGACGGGCGAAGCGGGAGACCTGCTTCGCACGTCGTTTTGCGTTCTGAAGGTCGCAAGGTCGGGTCTAAGAATAAAAACCTGACATCGGGCTTCGGAATTTGGGATGTGTCGGAATTCAACCCGGGGGCGATGCCAATCGCGCTTCGGAAGGTTCGCCTCTGACGGGCGACGAAATGAGAGGCCACTATGGCGCAGCAGACGTTCACCGGTCGCAAACGCGTTCGCAAGTTCTTCGGACACATCAAGGAAGTGGCGGAGATGCCGAACCTCATCGAGGTTCAGAAGGCGTCCTACGACCAGTTCCTGATGGTCGACGAGCCCGTCGGCGGCCGGCTGGACGAAGGCCTGCAGGCGGTGTTCCGCTCGGTGTTCCCGATCTCGGATTTTTCCGACACCTCGATGCTGGAATTCGTCCGCTACGAATTCGAGCCGCCGAAATACGACGTCGACGAGTGCCGCCAGCGCGGCATGACCTATGCCGCGCCGCTGAAGGTGACGCTGCGCCTGATCGTGTTCGATATCGACGAGGAAACCGGCGCCAAGTCGGTCAAGGACATCAAGGAGCAGGACGTCTACATGGGCGACATCCCGCTCATGACCATGAACGGCACCTTCGTCGTCAACGGCACCGAGCGCGTCATCGTCTCGCAGATGCACCGCTCGCCCGGCGTGTTCTTCGATCACGACAAGGGCAAGACCCATTCGTCCGGCAAGCTGTTGTTCGCCGCGCGCGTCATTCCCTATCGCGGCTCCTGGCTCGACATCGAATTCGACGCCAAGGACATCGTGTTCGCGCGCATCGACCGCCGCCGCAAGATTCCGGTGACGTCGCTGATGTTCGCGCTCGGCCTCGACGGCGAAGAGATCCTGTCCACGTTCTACAAGAAGATCATGTACAAGCGCGCCAAGGACGGCTGGCGCGTGCCGTTCGACGCCAACCGTTTCCGCGGCTACTCGACCATCAACGACCTGATCGATGCCGACAGCGGCAAGGTCGTGCTCGAAGCCGGCAAGAAGCTCACCGTCCGCGCCGCCCGTCAGCTCCAGGAAAAGGGCCTGAAGGCGCTGCGGCTGTCGGACGAGGAACTGGTCGGCAACTATCTCGCCGAGGACCTCGTCAATCCGAAGACCGGCGAAATCTACGCCGAAGCCGGCGAGGAAATCACCGAGAAGTCGCTGAAGGGCCTGAACGAGCAGGGCTACAAGGAACTGCCGCTGCTCGACATCGACCACGTCAATGTCGGCGCCTACATCCGCAACACGCTCAACGCCGACAAGAACATGACGCGGGAAGACGCGCTGTTCGACATCTATCGCGTGATGCGTCCCGGCGAGCCGCCGACCATCGATTCGGCGCAGAACATGTTCCAGTCGCTGTTCTTCGACAGTGAGCGCTACGACCTGTCCGCGGTCGGCCGCGTCAAGATGAACATGCGCCTCGAACTCGACGCGCCCGACACCCATCGCACGCTGCGCAAGGAAGACATCCTCGCGGTCATCAAGACGCTGGTCGATCTGCGCGACGGCAAGGGCGAGATCGACGACATCGATCATCTCGGCAACCGCCGCGTGCGCTCGGTCGGCGAACTGATGGAGAACCAGTACCGCATCGGCCTGCTGCGCATGGAGCGCGCGATCAAGGAGCGCATGTCCAGCGTCGATATCGACACCGTGATGCCGCAGGACCTGATCAACGCCAAACCAGCCGCCGCCGCCGTGCGCGAATTCTTCGGCTCGTCGCAGCTGTCGCAGTTCATGGACCAGACCAACCCGCTCTCGGAAATCACCCACAAGCGCCGTCTCTCGGCGCTTGGCCCGGGCGGTCTGACCCGCGAGCGCGCCGGCTTCGAAGTCCGCGACGTGCATCCGACCCATTACGGCCGCATCTGCCCGATCGAGACGCCGGAAGGCCCGAACATCGGCCTGATCAATTCGCTCGCGACCTTTGCGCGCGTCAACAAATACGGCTTCGTCGAGACGCCCTATCGCAAGGTCAAGGACGGCCGCGTCACCGACGAGGTGATCTACCTCTCGGCGATGGAAGAAGGCCGCTATCACGTGGCGCAGGCCAACGTGGCGCTCGACAACAGGGGCCGCTTCACCGACGACCTCGTGGTCTGCCGCCACGCCGGCGACGTGCTGATGATCACGCCGGACAAGGTCGACTACATGGACGTGTCGCCGAAGCAGCTGGTTTCGGTGGCGGCGGCGCTGATTCCGTTCCTCGAGAACGACGACGCCAACCGCGCGCTGATGGGCTCGAACATGCAGCGTCAGGCCGTGCCGCTGGTGCGCGCCGAGGCGCCGTTCGTCGGCACCGGCATGGAAGGCGTGGTCGCCCGCGATTCCGGTGCTGCGATCGCGGCACGCCGTACCGGCGTGATCGACCAGATCGACGCCACCCGTATCGTCATCCGCGCCACCGAAGATCTCGATCCCACCAAGTCGGGCGTCGATATCTACCGCCTGATGAAGTACCAGCGCTCCAACCAGTCGACCTGCATCAACCAGCGTCCGCTGGTGAAGGTCGGCGACCTCGTGCGCAAGGGCGACATCATCGCCGACGGTCCCTCGACCGATCTCGGCGAACTCGCGCTCGGCCGCAACGTGCTGGTCGCGTTCATGCCGTGGAATGGCTACAACTTCGAAGATTCGATCCTGCTCTCGGAGCGGATCGTGAAGGACGACGTCTTCACCTCGATCCACATCGAGGAATTCGAGGTGATGGCCCGCGACACCAAGCTCGGCCCTGAGGAAATCACCCGCGACATTCCGAACGTTTCGGAAGAAGCGCTGAAGAACCTCGACGAAGCCGGCATCGTCTATATCGGCGCCGAAGTTCGCGCCGGCGACATCCTGGTCGGCAAGATCACGCCGAAGGGCGAAAGCCCGATGACGCCGGAAGAGAAGCTGCTGCGCGCCATCTTCGGCGAAAAGGCTTCCGACGTCCGCGACACCTCGCTCCGCGTGCCTCCGGGCGTGCAGGGCACCATCGTCGAAGTGCGGGTGTTCAACCGGCACGGCGTCGACAAGGACGAGCGCGCGCTGGCGATCGAACGGGAAGAGATCGAGCGTCTTGCCAAGGACCGCGACGACGAACAGGCCATTCTCGACCGTAACGTCTACGGCCGCCTCGCGGAGCTGCTGGAAAACCGCCAGGGCATCGCCGGTCCGAAGGGCTTCAAGAAGGACACCAAGATCACGCGCGCGGTGCTCGACGAGCATCCGCGGTCGCAGTGGTGGATGTTTGCTTCCCCCAACGACAAGCTGATGGCCGAAATCGAAGCGATGCGGAAGCAGTACGACGAATCGAAGAAGGGCCTTGAACAGCGCTTCCTCGACAAGGTCGAAAAGCTGCAGCGTGGCGACGAATTGCCGCCCGGCGTGATGAAGATGGTGAAAGTCTTCGTCGCGGTGAAGCGCAAGATCCAGCCCGGCGACAAGATGGCGGGCCGTCACGGCAACAAGGGCGTGGTGTCGAAGATCGTTCCGGTCGAGGACATGCCGTTCCTCGAGGACGGGACGCACGCCGACATCGTGCTCAATCCGCTGGGCGTGCCGAGCCGGATGAACGTCGGCCAGATTCTCGAAACGCATCTCGGCTGGGCCTGCGCCGGCCTCGGCAAGCGGATCGGGCAGGCGGTCGATGCCTACCTTGCCAGTGCCAAGCAGGACACCAGGCCGCTGAAGGAGACCTTGAAGAAGATCTACGGCGACGACGAAACCATCAAGTCGCTCAACGACGCCGAATTGATGGAGCTCGGCGGCAATCTTCGTCACGGCGTGCCGATCGCGACGCCGGTGTTCGACGGCGCCAAGGAAGCCGACATCGAGCAGATGCTGGAGCTGGCCGGCATGGACAAGTCGGGCCAATCGACCGTCTATGACGGCCGCACCGGCGACGCCTTCGATCGCAAGGTGACGGTCGGGTACATCTACATGCTCAAGCTGCACCATCTCGTCGACGACAAGATCCACGCGCGTTCGATCGGTCCGTACTCGCTCGTCACCCAGCAGCCGCTGGGCGGCAAGGCGCAGTTCGGCGGGCAGCGTTTCGGCGAAATGGAGGTGTGGGCGCTCGAGGCTTACGGCGCGGCATACACCTTGCAGGAAATGCTGACCGTGAAGTCGGACGACGTGGCCGGCCGTACCAAGGTGTACGAGGCCATCGTGCGCGGCGACGACACCTTCGAAGCCGGTATCCCGGAATCGTTCAACGTGCTGGTCAAGGAAATGCGTTCGCTGGGCCTCAACGTCGACCTGCACAATTCGAAGCAGGGCGGCGCGACCTCAGAGGCTGCCGAGTAGCACTAGTAGTCAACAACGCCATGGCCGGGCTTGTCCCGGCCATCCACGCCTTCGCTGCGTTTCCGGCTTGAAGACGCGGATGCCCGGGACAAGCCCGGGCATGACGAATACGGAATTTCTTAAAGCCGTTAACGCGGCTGAAGGAGAAGACCATGAACCAAGAAATTATGAATCTTTTCAATCCGACGACGCCGGCCCAGGTCTTCGACCAGATCCGGATTTCGATCGCGTCACCGGAGAAGATTCTGTCGTGGTCCTACGGCGAAATCAAGAAGCCGGAGACCATCAACTACCGCACCTTCAAGCCGGAGCGCGACGGCCTGTTCTGCGCCCGCATTTTCGGGCCGATCAAGGATTACGAGTGCCTGTGCGGCAAGTACAAGCGCATGAAGTACAAGGGCATCATCTGCGAGAAGTGCTCGGTCGAAGTGACGCTGTCGAGGGTCCGGCGCGAGCGCATGGGCCATATCGAGCTGGCCGCCCCCGTCGCCCACATCTGGTTCTTGAAGTCGCTGCCGTCGCGCATCGGCCTGCTGCTCGACATGACACTGAAGGATCTCGAGCGGATTCTGTATTTCGAATACTACGTCGTGCTCGAGCCGGGCCTGACCGCGCTCAAGGACCGTCAGCTATTGTCGGAAGAGGAATATCTCCGCGCCCAGGACGAATACGGCCAGGACTCCTT
Source organism: uncultured Alphaproteobacteria bacterium (assembly GCA_963784755.1). Classification (GTDB taxonomy): domain Bacteria; phylum Pseudomonadota; class Alphaproteobacteria; order Rhizobiales; family Xanthobacteraceae; genus Bradyrhizobium. Next base: position 677,863 of record CAWASS010000002.1, read on the forward strand.
CACCGCCATGATCGGCGCGGAAGCGATCCGCGAATTGCTTAAAGGACTCGAGCTCGAAAAGCTGGAGACCCAGCTGCGTGCCGAAATGCACGAGACCGAATCCGACATCAAGCACAAGAAGCTCGCCAAGCGCCTGAAGATCGTCGAGGCCTTCCGCTTCTCCGGCAACAAGCCGGAGTGGATGATCCTCACCGTGGTGCCGGTGATTCCGCCGGACCTGCGGCCGCTGGTGCCGCTCGACGGCGGCCGCTTTGCCACGTCCGATCTCAACGATCTCTACCGCCGCGTCATAAACCGCAACAACCGCTTGAAGCGGCTGATGGAGCTGCGCGCGCCCGACATCATCATCCGCAACGAAAAGCGCATGCTGCAGGAAGCCGTCGACGCGTTGTTCGACAACGGCCGCCGCGGCCGCGTCATCACCGGCGCCAACAAGCGTCCGCTGAAGTCGCTTGCCGACATGCTGAAGGGCAAGCAGGGCCGCTTCCGCCAGAACCTGCTGGGCAAGCGCGTCGACTATTCCGGCCGCTCGGTGATCGTGGTCGGTCCCGAACTGCGGCTGCATCAGTGCGGCCTGCCGAAGAAGATGGCGCTCGAACTGTTCAAGCCGTTCATCTATTCGCGGCTCGACGCCAAGGGCCTGTCCACCACCGTGAAGCAGGCGAAGAAGCTGGTCGAAAAGGAGCGTCCCGAGGTCTGGGATATTCTCGACGAGGTCATCCGCGAGCATCCGGTGCTGCTGAACCGCGCGCCGACCCTGCACCGCCTCGGCATTCAGGCGTTCGAGCCGGTGCTGATCGAGGGCAAGGCGATCCAGCTGCATCCTTTGGTATGCGCGGCGTTCAACGCCGACTTCGACGGCGACCAGATGGCCGTGCACGTTCCGCTGTCGCTGGAAGCGCAGCTGGAAGCCCGCGTGCTGATGATGTCGACCAACAACATCCTGCATCCCGCCAACGGCCAGCCGATCATCGTGCCCAGCCAGGACATCGTGCTTGGACTGTATTATTTGTCGGTGCTGCGCGAGGGGCTTCCCGGCGAAGGCAAGCTCTATGGCGAGATGTCGGAGATCGAGCACGCCTTGCACTCCAAGGTGATCCACCTGCACACCAAGATCAAATATCGCTGGCAGGGCGTTGACGAAAACAACAAGCCGGTCACCCGCTGGTACGAGACCACGGCGGGCCGCGCCATGCTCGGTCAGGTGCTTCCGAAGTCGCCGAAGATGCCGTTCGACGTCATCAACAAGCTGATGACGAAAAAGGAAATCTCCGGCGTGATCGATCAGGTCTATCGTCACTGCGGTCAGAAGGAGACCGTGATCTTCTGCGACCGCATCATGGCGCTCGGCTTCTACAATGCGTTCAAGGCCGGAATTTCCTTCGGCAAGGACGACATGGTGGTGCCGGCTTCGAAGTGGAAGATCGTCGACGGCACGCGCACGCTGGCGAAGGATTTCGAGCAGCAGTACAACGACGGCCTGATCACCCATGGCGAGAAGTACAACAAGGTGGTCGACGCCTGGTCCAAGGCGACGGAAGAAATCGCCAAGGAGATGATGAAGGAGATCTCCGCCGTCAAAAAGAACCCGAAGGGCGGCGAGGCCCAGATCAACTCGATCTACATGATGGCGCATTCAGGCGCGCGCGGTTCGCCGGCGCAGATGCGCCAGCTCGCCGGCATGCGCGGCCTGATGGCCAAGCCGTCCGGTGAAATCATCGAGACGCCGATCATTTCCAACTTCAAGGAAGGCCTGTCGGTGCTCGAATACTTCAACTCGACCCACGGCGCCCGTAAGGGCCTCGCGGATACCGCGCTGAAGACCGCGAACTCCGGTTACCTGACGCGGCGTCTGGTCGACGTGGCGCAGGATTGCATCATCACGCAGGACGATTGCGGCACCAAGCTCGGCATCAAGATGCGCGCCATCGTCGATTCCGGCACCGTCGTCGCCTCGCTGGCGTCGCGCATTCTAGGCCGCACCGCGGGCGAGGACCTGCGCGATCCCGCGACCAACAAGATCGTGGTCAAGCGCGGCACGCTGATGGAGGAGACCCATGTCGACGCCATCGCGCAGGCCGGCATCCAGGAAGTGAAAATCCGGTCCGCGCTGACCTGCGAACTCGTCAACGGCATCTGCGGCAAGTGCTACGGCCGCGATCTCGCCCGCGGCACGCCGGTCAATCACGGCGAAGCGGTCGGCGTCATCGCGGCGCAGTCGATCGGCGAGCCCGGCACCCAGCTGACGATGCGGACGTTCCACATCGGCGGCGCGGCGCAGATCAACGAGCAGTCGGTGATCGAATCGAATTTCGACGGCAAGATCACCATCAAGAACAAGGCCATCGCCAAGAACGGCGAAGGTCATCTGGTGGCGATGGTGCGCAACATGGTGGTTGCCATCACCGACGCCGACGGCACCGAGCGGGCGACGCACCGCATTCAATACGGTGCGCGCATGCACGTCGACGAAGGCGACATGGTCAAGCGCGGCCAGCGCATCGCCGAATGGGATCCGTACACCCGGCCGGTTCTCACCGAAGTCGAGGGCACCATCGGGTTCGAGGATCTGGTCGAGGGTCAGTCGATCTCCGAGACGCTCGACGAATCCACCGGTATCGCCAAGCGCATCGTCATCGACTGGCGTTCGTCGCGGGGCGGCGCGGATCTGCGTCCGGCCATCGTCATCAAGGGCAAGGACGGCAAGATCCTCAAGCTCGCGCGCGGCGGCGAAGCCCGCTACATGCTGTCGGTCGACGCGATTCTGTCGGTCGACGTCGGCGCCAAGGTGAAGACCGGCGACATCCTCGCGCGTATCTCCACCGAAAGCGCGAAAACCCGCGACATCACCGGCGGTTTGCCGCGGGTGGCGGAATTGTTCGAGGCCCGCAAGCCGAAGGACGCCGCCATCATCGCGGAAATCGCCGGCACCATCCGCTTCGGCCGCGACTACAAGAACAAGCGCCGCATCTCGATCGAGCCGATGGACAAGAACGAGGAGACCCGCGAATACCTCATTCCCAAGGGCAAGCACATCCATCTGCAGGATGGCGACATCGTCGAGAAGGGTGACTTCATCGTCGAGGGCAATCCGGCGCCGCACGACATTCTGGCGATCAAGGGCATCGAGGAACTCGCGGCCTATCTGGTCAACGAAATCCAGGAGGTCTACCGGTTGCAGGGCGTGCTGATCAACGACAAGCATATCGAGGTCATCGTCCGTCAGATGCTGCAGAAGGTGGAGATCACCGACCAGGGCGAGACCGACATGATTTCGGGCGAACAGATCGACAAGATCGAGTTCGACCAGATCAACGCCCGCGCCAAGGAAGAGGGCAAGAAGATCGCGACGGGAACGCCGGTGCTGCTTGGCATCACCAAGGCGAGCCTGCAAACCCGCTCGTTCTTCTCGGCGGCCTCATTCCAGGAGACCACCCGCGTGCTCACCGAAGCCGCCGTCAACGGCAAGGTGGATCCGCTGGAAGGCCTCAAGGAAAACGTCATTGTCGGCCGGCTGATCCCGGCGGGCACCGGCGCATCGATGGCCAAGATCCGCGAAGTTGCCGTCAAGCGCGACAAGCTGATCCTCGACGAGCGCGAAAAACAGGCAACGATCGTTCCCGCGGCGCCCGAGATGGAACCGCTGGCGCTGCCGCCGGCGGAATAAGCCGAGCGGATTCACGATGTTATGAAAAAGGCCGGCTTCAGCCGGCCTTTTTTGCGGTTTCTTTGATGCTGCGGCGCACGAACCTGCTTTGTTCATCTTCCCTTCAGGGTAAAAAGCGCTTTTGCTAGGGTGACTTAAACCGTCCGCCTTGAAAATGATGGCGGCGGAAGCGACGGAAAAGAGATGCTCGATCTTGCAATAGTTGGCGGCGGTCCCGGCGGTCTGATGAGCGCCTGGTATCTCAAGAAGAAGCTCGGCGATCTCTGCCGCGTCACCATTTACGAAGCGTCCGACCGCGTCGGCGGCAAGATACTCACACGCAAGTTCGATTCCGCGCCGGCGATGTACGAAGCCGGCGTCGCCGAAATCTACGATTACTCCATGACCGGCCCCGATCCCCTGCGCGAGCTGATCCAGCATTTCGGCCTGCAGACCATTCCGATGGATGCGGAGCAGGTGCAACTCGACGGCGAGTTGCTCAACGACGTCCCGGGCATGCGCCGTAAATACGGCGCGAAAACCGCCGACGCGATCGAAGCATTCCGCAAGCTCTGCACCACGATGGTGTCGCCGGTCGAATATTACGAAGGCGTCGGCGCGCACGACAACGAGCATCCCTGGGCCTGGATGACCTGCGAGGAACTGCTCGACAGGCACGTCGACGATCCCACCGCCAAGCGTTTCCTCAAGGTGATGGCGCGTTCCGATCTCGCCACCGAAAGCCACAACACCAATGGCCTGAACGCCCTGAAGAACTTCGTGATGGACGTCGATGGCTATATCGGCCTGTATTCGATCCAGAACGGCAACGAACAGCTGATCGAGTGCCTGCGTTCCGAAGTCGACGCCGATATCCAGCTCAACCACCGTGTGCTCAAGGTCGGCAAGACCGAGGCCGGGCGCTACCAGCTCAACATGATGAACGGCAAGGGGCCGGAGACGCGCGACTTCGATCTGGTGGTGATGTGCCTGCCGCACTCCTGGCTCGCGACCATGCGATGGGACGGCGAGCAATTGCGCAAGTCGATGGTCAAGCACGTCGCTTACTTCGATCGTCCCGCGCATTACTTGCGGGTTTCGATCCTGTTCGATACGCCGTTCTGGGACGAGAAAATCCCCGGCGCCTGGTTCATGTCGGAAGCGTTCGGCGGCTGCTGCGTCTACAACGAGGGCGCGCGTCACGACGTCGGCCGCCATGGCGTGCTGAACTGGCTGATCGCCGGCTCCGACGCGCTGGCGTTTGCGAATTTGAGCGACGAGCAACTGATCGATGCCGCCTTGAAGTCGCTGCCGGCATCGCTCGGCGATGCGCGCGCGCACTTCATGGAAGGCAAGACCCATCGCTGGCTGTCATCGGTCAATGCGATCCCCGGCGGCCTGCCGGCGCGCGACGTGATGACCAATCATCGGCCCGAACCGAAACAACATCCCGGTCTGGTCGTGGTCGGCGACTATCTGTTCGACTCCACGCTTAACGGATTGCTCGAACTCGTCGGACGCCGCCACCGACATCATCCTTACCGAGATGATCAAGTTGCGCCACGCGCGCCGTGAGGATGGCAACGCGGTCTCCGGCAAGATCGATCGCGATTATTTCGAGAATTATCGTGGGCTCGGTCCGTACAGCGAGGTCTGGAACAAGTTTACCGATCCCGCCTATCTGATCGACCTGATCAAGATCGTCTGGAACAGGGCCAAGGGCTACAAGCTGCTGGTCGCGGGATCCGCCAGCGGCGAACTGGTCGGCGCGCTGCGCGAGCGCGGCATCGATGCCTGGGGCATCGAGAACAACCGCGCGATTCATGCGAAGACGCCGAAGGCGCTGAAGAAATATTGCAAGCTCGGGTCGATCGCCGACTTGCCGTTCAAGGACGGCGAGTTCGACTTCGTGTTCGAGACCAGCCTCTGTCATGTCGCGGAAAAGCAGGTGCCGCGCGCGATTCGCGAGTTGAACCGCGTGGTCAGGACCGGTCTCGTGTTTGGGTCGGTCACTTCCGATATGGCGCCGGCGCTGATCGACTGCTACGACCTGTTGCGCGGGGTGAAGAAGCTCGGCACCTGGTGGGAATGGTCGGAGCTGTTTTTCGGCAACGGGTTCGACCTGTCGATGCACCGGCGCGATTGCACCGACGCGGTTTGGGCGGCGACGCTGGCCGCCAACAAGGGTCCGGGCCAGTGGTACGCGGACTCCGACAGCCTGCGCTACTCGTTCTTTGACAAGGTCGCAGCCGACGACTGAGCCAGCCGGCGGTAGTGGTAAAGTTTGAACCGGGCTTGCCCCCTAGACACTAGGGCTTGCGGCCCCCACAATAACAGCATGGTCAAACAGCGGAAGCGCATCGCGGTCGACAGGGATCAAAGCCAAATCGCCCTCTCCGTTGTGGAGAAGGCGATTGGAGGTAAGCTGGTCGACAAGCCGCCTAAGACTGCCGCTGCCCAGAAGGCCGTTCATCGTCGATCTTCGGGAAAAGCGGCAAAGAAGGCGGGGCCTTCGACGCGGTGAGTTGCAACGGCCTCTTTTCGGGCAGCCGCTTTTTGTGCAGCTTGTGAAAGTTCTGATCAAATTCGGCTGCGTTGGCAGATAGCGCCATCACCGTTGTCGTCGACGTGATCTGGCGATCAAGATGGACTAGCCCTTGTTCGGTCAAAAGGCGGTGGTTTTGGGTAGCTCGCCAGCCCAACTCCTGCACAGGGTTCAACTCTTTTAGTTTTTCCAGAACGCCCGGCGGAAGATAGCCGTACACGTACTTGTTGATGAACTTGCCGACGTACTGCGGCATCTTCCGGTTGCCGGCGACATACGGCCAGCCATGAATCCGGTAAACCTGCCTAAAAAATTCGTCCGGAAATCGCGGCAGGTACGGCATCAAATGTGGCGCGATGTATTGCGCCAGAATTTGCGTAATTTCGTCCCGAATTTCCTTGTCGACATAGCCGGTTGCCCGGTCGACCAGCTGAATAATGTGCTCTTTCGCCATGCTGCGCATAAGTAGATCGCAGGTTTCAACAAGCGGCTCCTGGCTCGGCATCAACACCGGCCGCGCTTCAAAAACCTCTCCGCGTTCACGTCGCACCTGTGCTTGTTTGAGCGCCTTCAGGTGAGCATCCCGCGCCAACAAGTAGACCTCGCAGACCATCGGCAACAACCGCGCGTCGTAGCCGTAAGCCTTGTTCCCGCGAGTAGTGCGGAAAACAACCGGCATCGCAGCCTTGCGCAAATCATCGGAGATAAACGGGATGAGGTTGTCGGCCGCGAGAAACGGCGGAAGGCCGCCAAGGCGTATCAATCGTTGGCTACCCTGACCGCCCTTTGCCTTACCGGCGCGGCCTAGGGTCGTCAGGAACGTCTCCTGCGTGAGCAGCCGGAGCTTGGTGTCCAGAACGGCGCAGGCGATCTGTCGACCGGAAAAGTCTATCCGGCCTTCACATTCGGCGCGCGGGAGATTCTCATTTCCCGCCCATCGGACCAATGCCAACTCGCGGGCGATCTCAGAGCGCCGTTCCGGCGTCAGATTGTCGGCTCTGGCGCGGCCACCCTTGGCACCGCGTTCTTCGGGTGTTTCGTCGTTTTCCATAGGAAACTCCTATCGTTTAGTGGTCAACTCGATCTGGTCGACCAGCGATAGGTAAGCATGTATCAGAAGATTTAGCCAAGCACAAACCATTTAATGCTTGCAATCATACACAGCTAAGCATACAGTCGACGACATGAACAAGCTCACCGTCGACCAGCGTGCACGTGTCATCTCCGCCCTGATGGAAGGGGCGAGCATCAACAGCACTGTCCGAATGACGGGCGTGTCAAAGCCCACGATTTTGAAGCTAATCGCGGATTTAGGGCGCGCTTGCGCAGCCCATCACGACGAAAAGGTTCGCAACGTAAATTCCAAAAAATTCAGGTCGACGAGGTGTGGGCTTTTGTTCATTGCAAGCAAAAGAACGTCGCTCGCGCCAAGGCTGCCCCGCATGGCGCTGGTGACGTGTGGACGTGGACTGCGATTGATGCCGACTCGAAGCTGATGGTTTCGTGGTTAGTTGGCGGTCGCGACGGCGGATACGCCATGACGTTCATGGATGACCTGCGCTCGCGCCTTGCCAACCGCGTCCAATTGACCAGTGACGGACACAGAGCCTATCTGGAGGCCGTTGAAGGCGCATTCGGCGGTGATGTCGACTACGCAATGCTGGTCAAGATTTACGGCAATTCGCCGGAGTCCGCGAAAGGCCGCTACAGCCCGGCGGAATGCATCGGCGCAAAGAAAGAGCGAATTGAGGGCAATCCCGACCCGAAATACGTGTCGACCTCCTACGCCGAACGCCAGAACCTCACCATGCGCATGTCCATGCGCCGGTTCACCCGGCTAACGAACGGCTTTTCAAAGAAGGCGCAAAATCACGCTCACCACGTCGCGATCTATTTTTGCTATTACAATTTCGTCCGCATCCATCAGACGCTTAAGGTGACGCCAGCGATGGCGGCTGGAGTAGTCGACCGGCTCTGGGAAATCGAAGATATGGTGCGCTTGCTGGACTAGGTTTCAAACTTTACCACTACCCAGCCGGCGGTCGCTTTGCCGAATGGGTTCCGATCGCATAAGATCGATGCGGTGGTCGCCCCAACCACCTCGGTCACGTTTGCGGTCATGCTGGCCGTGCAGCAACGGTTCGTTTCATGGCGCCCAAGCCTCCATCGTCGGAAAACCCGGCTCCCGCGGCCGCGGACGATCCCGTTGCGCCCGAGCTTGAGGCGAAGCTTGCGGCGCAGGCTGCCGGCGCTCCCGATCAGGTCATCAACGTCAAGGTGGCGGCGCCCGCGCCGAAAGCCGACGACGATGACGAACTCGATACTGAAGACGATGACGACGATGAAGACCTTGTCGTCTTTACCGCGAAGGAAGCCGCCGGCGCGCTCGCGACGATCTATGCGTTCGTCAAGCCGTTCCTGAAGAACTACAAGAAAATGCTGACCTTCGTCGGCATCGGCGTTGTCATCGAAACGCTGTTCAACGTCATCATGCCGCTCAGTCTCAAATTCCTGATCGACGATGCGCTGGGCGAGGAGGACTTTCAGGCGCTCTACACGATCCTCGGCGTGCTCGCGGCGGCCGGTATCTTCACCTCGATCGTCGCGGTCTGGTACGAGCGCTGGGACGCCAAACTCGCAGCTTGCGTTATTTCGGACGTGCGGTCGCGTCTGTTCGAGCACGTCCAGAATCTGCCGTCGGCCTATTTTGCGCGGACCAAGCGCGGTGAAATCCTGTCACGGTTCTCGATCGACCTGTCGGCCTTCGAAGGCTCGATCAAGAGCTTTGCCAACAGCGCGGCGCTGCCGTTTCTGGAATTGATCGCGGGCATCGTCCTGATGCTGTTCCTGAACTGGCAGCTCGCCGCGGTGGCGCTGCTGGTATTTCCGATCACGCTGATCGGCCCGCGCATCCTGACGCCAAAGGCGGTTCAGGCCAATTACGAACAGAAGCTCAATAAATCCGCGCTGCTGGGCATGGTGCAGGAGAACGTCGCGGCGCAGGCCGTGGTCAAGGCGTTCAGCCTGCAGCGCCGGACGCTGGGCTGGTTCACCCTGCGCAATAACGACGTGCGCCAAAAAACCGCGTCGGCCTTATTCCTGTCGACCATGGTGGAACGCACCGTCACCATCTCCGTGCTGTTGCTGCACCTCGTCGTGCTCGCGATCGGCGCTTACCTTGCGACCAAGGGCCAGATCACCATCGGAACCTTCGTGACCTTCGAGAGCGCGTTCTGGGAAGTGTCGTACAACATCGCGCACCTCATGCATTTCATTCCGGTGTCGATCCAGTCGGCCGCCGCGGTGCGTCACATGCAGGAATTGCTGGACGAGCCGACCCGCGGCGCCGATCGGCCCGGCGCGCCCGATCTGCCGCGCATCACCAACGACATCACCTTCGACCGCGTCACCTTCCAGTATGAAAACAGCCAGACGCCGGTGCTCGACAATTTCAGCCTGAAACTCAATGTCGGAAAAACCATCGCCGTCGTCGGCCCCAGCGGCTCCGGCAAGAGCACGCTGCTCAATCTGATCCTGCGGCTCTATGTGCCGGACGACGGACGCGTAACCATCGACGGCGTGGATATCCGCAGGGTCACGCGGGAGTCGCTGCGCAAGGGCATGGCGGTGGTGTTCCAGGAAAACATGCTGTTCAACATGTCGATCCGGGAAAATATCCGGCTCGGCAAGGAGGGCGCCACCGATGAAGAGGTCGAGCAGGCGGCGCGCAAGGCCGAGATCCACCGCTACATCATGAGCCTGCCGCAGAAATACGATACCTCGGTGGGCGAGCGCGGCGACACGCTGTCGGGCGGCCAGCGCCAGCGCATCGCGATCGCGCGGGCGATCGTGCGCAATCCGTCGGTGCTGCTGCTCGACGAGGCGACCTCGGCGCTCGACCAGACCACGGAAGCTGCGATCAACAAGACGCTTATGAAGCTCGCCGAGGGCCGCACCATGATCTTTTCGACCCACCGCCTCACCTCGGTGGTCGATATGGATGAAATCATCGTCATCAGCGGCGGCAGGGCGATCGAGCGCGGCCCGCACGCCAAGCTGCTCGCCGCCAACGGCGTCTATCGCAAGCTCTGGGACGATCAGGGCCATCAGCCGCATGCACCCGCCGCAGCGGACGGCGATGATGATGATGAAGAAGATGACGACGAGGATTGAGGCCGCGTTTGGTCAGGGAAAATTAACGCCAACTTTAATGACCGGACCGCCGCGAACAAAAATTAGTCATCGGCTTTCGCCGCGATGCTAGATTTCGTCCCGCGGATGCAGCTCGATGGCCGAGCGACGGTTCCAAACTGGAGGTGGGGGTTCGATTCCCCCCGTCCGCTCCAAGGCGCCTATGCGAGCCTTCCATGATGAGGCGCCCGATGCGGTTGAAGGGCTGAGCCCACCCTGTGTCGGTCGCTTGTCCGCCGTAAGAGGCCTTCACCCAACCGCGCCATGAAACGAGCCCAGCGCCGGGCCCGCCAGGACAAGCCATTGTCGGTCGACAGCGATCGAAGATGGTAAGCCTTCGCGGTCGACGCCGCGTCGCACGCTCTCTTGAGCGGATCGTCATAAAAGGCGGCTATCTTGTCGCCCTCCATGCCGTCGGTCGAAAGCCAGTCGGGGATGTAGAGGTTGCAGAGGCGTTCAACGTCGGTGAATACCTTGCCGGTGCCGGTGCCCGCGGCGGGGCAAGAGGTTGCAAAGGCATCGCCGACAAGAACCAGGCCGGGTTGCCGGTGACCGCTGCTCTCGTATAAGTCCGCCGGCCTTATCTTGATCTGTCCGGTGACTTTGAATCTACCCGAGATCCGGCGCAGACCCGGCATCATCGCGAGCAATGTCTGTTCCGGCATCTGGCGCAGCTGGCGAAACCACGGATCGTCCATCCGGCGATAGACCATTAGATTGGCGCGCATCACATTGCCGATGGGAAACAGCGTTAAATACGCCATGCGGTCGCTCGACCGCTCCGGATAATAAGTCAGTGCAGGGAAGTCGAAGGTTGACCGGCCCACCGGTGTGAAATCGAAGCCCGCCGTAACGCAATGGCATTCGCTGATCACGCGGCGCTCGATGCCGATCGTATGGCGCAAGCCGACGTTCAGTCCGTTGGACAACACCACGAGGCGCGCGGAAATTTCATCGCCATTGGACAGGAGGATTTTCTGCCGCTCCGCGCTTGTTGAAATCGCCGTGGCCTTGGCGTGAACGGTTTGTACGGCCGAGGAAATCTCCGCGCGGATGGTGTTCACGAGGCTGTCGTAAAGTATGCCGTGCTGGTCGCTGGGCTTCTTGTCGAGCAGGTAGCCGAAGCGCGCGAGCCAGACCCGGCCGTCATGCGTGGCCGCCCGCAGCACGGCTTCTGCAAGCCCGGTCTTGCGCAGGATTTCAACCTGGCCTCCGTCGAGCTTCTCGCAGCGCAGGTCGGGCGGATACACCGGATGCGGATCGATCAGGATCGCAGGAATGCCCGCGCGTCCGAGCATGGCCGCGGCGGTAGAACCGGCGAGGCCACCGCCGACGATCGCAATGTCCGTGTATCGCATAGGGTCGCCTTCTCCGAGCGCTTATCATTGCGCCGGAAAAAGCAAACAAACGTTGAAAGAAAACGGGTTGATTGAGAGAGAGGCGCCGCCGGACTTAACCGAAATGCAATGCCGGGAGACCAAGATCGCCGGCTCAACGTGGGACCCCAAGGCATTCATTCGATGATTTCGGTAAGCATTTGTTCACCAAATACCAGCATGGCGGCGGATTGGGCGGACCTCACGAGCCGGGCCTCGCCAAATGTTTTCATGGATCCTGCCGCCCTGACCGCCGCCGATGATGCGAAATTCGCGAAGATCTGCATGCTGCTCGCTTGGGACGAGGGTGCGGTACCGCGCAAGCTCGTGGGTGTGTGGGCGTTGCAGACGCGGAAGATCGCGCCGTTTTGGCCGGCCTGGTTCGAAGCGCTTCCCTACTACTACGCCTTCCTTTCGAGTCCGGTCATCGATCCTGCCTTCATTGATGAGGTCGTTGCGGCGTTCCTTGCCGCGATCGGGAAAAATCCGGCGCTGCCAAACGTCATTAACCTGCAGTCCTTTAACGCAGAATCTCCCGACCACGATGCGATCATAAAGGCGTTACGGGCGCGCGGCGGACAGCACCTCAACTTTTCCGAGAGCGCGCGTCCGTTCGTAACAAGGGAGTTTGGCGTCAAGCGATCGGGATCGACGCGGAAAAAATTGCGGCAAGACTGGAACCGGCTGTCCGCGCTCGGGTCGGTCGATATCGTCAACGACCGAACGCCGGGTGCTGCGAAGGAGGCGTTCGAGGCGTTTCTTGCGTTGGAAGCCGATAGCTGGAAAGGCGATCGAGGAACGGCTCTCTTATGCGATGAAGAGGATGCCGCGTTCGTCAGGCGGCTGATCGGCAATTTGGCGGAACAGCGCAACGCATCGGTGGCATTGTTGCGGATAGATGGCAGGGCGATCGCGGCCCAGGTTTTGATGTATTGCGGTACAACGGCCTACACATGGAAGACCGCATTCAACGCCGACTACGCCAAATATTCGCCCGGCGCTCTGCTGATCGACAAGGTCACGGAAGAGCTTTTCTCCACGCCTGGAATTGACGCCATCAACTCCTGCTCGGCGGAGGGAAGCTTCATGGCCCAGCTTTGGGCGGGACGCCGGAAGATGGTCGATTTCCTGATAGACGTGGGGCCGCGAAAGTCGCTGGGTTTCACGATCGAGGCCGCCCGGCAGCTCGGATATCGCCACATCCGGGGCTTGCGGAACCGGTTGCGCGCAGGAGGTTCGGTTCCCCAGGCGAAGAAAGTTGGCCTGGCTTCGCCGAATTAAAGGTTTGTCCACAATAATACCCGGGTATTATTCTGCGGTTGGGGTCCAGGCCGGACGCTGGCGCAGGTGCTTGCCCCGTGGTCCATCCGATTTGGATGACCAGGCGAAAGGAGCGTCGGCGAGCTTCCGGCACCAGAAATGATGCCGCGTGGACCGGGTTGCGGCGGCGTCTGACGGCAGCCATATACAGCGCTCGACCGTTGTTTTCATTGATGTAAGAAGCGCTTCTGCCGCTGCGGGTTTAGCCTTGACTTGGCTAACCATGGTGGATAAAACCCGCGCACTTAACGACAGGCGGTGAGCGTCGCCAGAGTCGGAACGGATCACCCTCTCGGTCTTTCGGGACTTTCAGTCTTTGAAAGATCAGTGGGCACCAACCTCGACGAATGCCGCTCAAACGCTGTCGATCAAAGTCAGGCAATGCCAGGACGATCTTCGTTCTCTTGAGCAAGTTCTCTCGAGATTGATTTCGGATGCATGACCTCGGTACGGGGCTGGGCAGCAACCGCTGACCGGCCGCACTCGCGGTCCTCTGTGGCGTCGAAGCGCTTTCCGCTCAGCAACGAGCGGTTGGCGCGAATTCGTTTTGCGTAAACGTTTGCCCGAATGCAAATGCGGACGCGAACGAACCGATGGGACGGTGGTCCCGAACGAATTTGCGGAGCCGGTCGCGGTTTCGCGCGAACAAGGGTGAACGATGCCGACGATCAATCAGCTGATCGCAAGTCCGCGCACGGTGCAGAAGTCGCGCAAGAAGGTGCCGGCGCTGCAACAGTCGCCGCAGAAACGCGGCGTTTGCACGCGCGTCTACACCACCACCCCGAAGAAGCCGAATTCGGCGCTTCGTAAAGTGGCCAAGGTGCGCCTGACCAATGGCTTCGAGGTCATCGGTTACATCCCCGGCGAAGGCCACAACCTTCAGGAACATTCCGTGGTCATGATCCGCGGCGGCCGCGTCAAGGATTTGCCGGGCGTGCGCTACCACATTCTCCGCGGCGTCCTCGATACCCAGGGCGTCAAGAACCGCAAGCAGCGCCGTTCGAAGTACGGCGCGAAGCGTCCGAAGTAATCGGGAAACTGAACGATGTCTCGCCGCCATTCTGCTGAAAAGCGCGAAGTGCTTCCGGATCCGAAGTTCGGAAACATTATCATTACGAAGTTCATGAATTCGGTGATGTACGCCGGAAAGAAGTCGGTCGCCGAAGGCATCGTCTACGGCGCGCTCGGCATGATCGAGACCAAGACCAAGCAAAGCCCGCTGCCGATCTTCGAGCAGGCGCTCGAGAATGTGATGCCGACCATCGAAGTGCGTTCGCGCCGCGTCGGCGGCGCCACCTATCAGGTGCCGGTCGAAGTCCGCAGCGTTCGGCGTCAGGCGCTGGGCATTCGCTGGATCATTACCGCGGCGCGCGACCGCAACGAAAAGACGATGACGGAGCGGCTGTCGGCCGAACTGCTCGACGCGTCGAATGGCAGGGGAAACGCCGTTAAGAAGCGTGAAGACGTGCACCGGATGGCGGAAGCCAACCGCGCCTTCTCGCACTATCGCTGGTAACGGCGAAACAACGGAATTTAAGGATCATCCCATGCCCCGCGTTCATGCCATAGAGGACTACCGCAACTTCGGTATCATGGCGCATATCGATGCCGGTAAAACCACGACCACCGAGCGCATCCTTTATTATACCGGCAAGAGCCACAAGATCGGCGAAGTGCACGAAGGTGCCGCGACGATGGACTGGATGGAGCAGGAGCAGGAGCGCGGCATCACCATCACCTCCGCCGCCACCACCGCATTCTGGAACGGCAAGCGTCTCAACATCATCGACACTCCCGGCCACGTCGACTTCACCATCGAGGTCGAGCGCAGCTTGCGCGTACTCGACGGCGCCGTATGCGTGCTCGATTCCAACCAGGGCGTCGAGCCGCAGACCGAAACCGTCTGGCGCCAGGGCGACAAATACAGGGTTCCGCGCATCGTCTTCGCCAACAAGATGGACAAGACCGGCGCCGATTTCTTCAAATGCCTCGACGACATCGTCGACCGCCTCGGCGCCAAGCCGATCGCAATCCAGCTTCCGATCGGATCGGAAAACAATTTCAAAGGTCTTGTCGATCTCGTCCGCATGAAGGGCGTGGTCTGGGAAGACGAGGCGCTCGGCGCCAATTTCAGGGACATCGATATTCCCGAAGATATGGTCGAGAAGGCCAGGGAATATCGCGAGAAGATGCTGGAAGCCGCCGTCGAACTCGACGATGAGGTGCTTGCCGCCTACCTCGACGGCCATGAACCCGATGAAGCCACGCTGAAGCGCATGATCCGCAAGGCGGTTCTGACCGGCGCGTTCTTCCCGGTGCTGTGCGGTTCGGCCTTCAAGAACAAGGGCGTGCAGCCGCTGCTCGACGCCGTCGTGGACTACCTGCCGTCGCCGGTCAACGTCCCCGCCATCAAGGGCCTCGATGAAGACGGCAACGAAGTGGTTCGGCTGCCGAACGACAAGGAGCCGCTGGCGCTGCTCGCGTTCAAGATCATGGACGATCCGTTCGTCGGCACCATCACCTTCTGCCGCATCTATTCGGGCACGCTGCTCTCGGGCACCGGCGTCATCAATTCGACGCGCGACCGCAAGGAGCGCATCGGCCGCATGCTGCTGATGCATGCCAACAACCGCGAAGACATCAAGGAAGCCTATGCCGGCGACATCGTTGCGCTGGCCGGCCTGAAGGAAGCGCGCACCGGCGACACGCTGTGCGATCCCAACAAGCCGGTGATTCTGGAAAAGATGGAATTTCCGGAGCCCGTCATCGAAATCGCGATCGAGCCGAAGTCGAAGGCCGACCAGGAAAAACTCGGCGTGGCGCTGGCAAAACTCGCCGCGGAAGATCCGTCGTTCCGGGTTTCGACCGATATCGAGTCCGGCCAGACCATCCTCAAGGGCATGGGCGAACTCCATCTCGACATCAAGGTCGACATCCTGCGCCGAACCTACAAGGTCGATGCCAATATCGGCGCGCCGCAGGTGGCGTTCCGCGAGCGCATCACCAGGCGCGTGGAGCACAGCTATACGCACAAGAAGCAGACCGGCGGTACCGGCCAGTTCGCGGCCGTTACGCTGATCGTCGAACCGAACGAGCCCGGAAAGGGTTACGAGTTCGAGTCCAAGGTCGTCGGCGGCTCGGTGCCGAAGGAATACGTCCCGGGCGTCGAGAAGGGCATCGAGTCGGTGCTGGGTGCGGGCGTCGTCGCCGGCTTCCCGGTGGTGGACGTCAAGGTCCAGCTCGTCGACGGCAAGTATCATGACGTCGACTCCTCGGCGCTCGCCTTCGAAATCGCGACGCGTGCCTGCTTCCGTGAAGCGCTGCAGAGGGGCAAGTCCGTCCTGCTCG
>CAWASS010000003.1:0-10000 GCA_963784755.1 uncultured Alphaproteobacteria bacterium
TGGGCAAGCTGCCGAAAGTATCGGGCTAGGGGCCGGGCAGGTCTATCTGGCGCCTGAACTGGCGCGCGCCTTCGAGGCTTCGGAAAAGGCCGCCGAGAAGGCCGGCGACAGTTTTGTCACCGTGGAGCGGCTGCTGCTCGGGCTTGCGCTCGACAAGGACAGCGATGCCGGCTCGAT
Source organism: uncultured Alphaproteobacteria bacterium (assembly GCA_963784755.1). GTDB lineage: Bacteria > Pseudomonadota > Alphaproteobacteria > Rhizobiales > Xanthobacteraceae > Bradyrhizobium. Next base: position 178 of record CAWASS010000003.1, read on the forward strand.
CCTGCGCAAGGGGGGCGTCACCCCGCAAAACCTCAACGCGGCGATCGAAAGCCTGCGCAAGGGCCGTACCGCCGACAGCGCCACGGCCGAAAACGCCTATGACGCGCTGAAGAAATATGCCCGCGACCTGACCCAGGCCGCGCGCGACGGCAAGCTCGATCCGGTGATCGGCCGCGACGAGGAAATCCGCAGCACGATTCAAGTGCTGTCCCGCCGCACCAAGAACAATCCGGTGCTGATCGGCGAACCCGGCGTCGGCAAGACCGCGATCGTCGAAGGCCTCGCGCTGCGGATTCTCAACGGCGACGTGCCGGAGAGCCTGAAGGACAAGAAGCTGCTGTCGCTCGACTTGGGCGCGCTGATCGCGGGCGCGAAATATCGCGGCGAGTTCGAGGAGCGGCTCAAGGCCGTGCTGCAGGAAGTGACCTCGGCCGAAGGCGGCATCATCCTGTTCATCGACGAGATGCACACGCTGATCGGCGCCGGCAAGGCCGACGGCGCGATGGACGCCTCCAATCTGTTGAAGCCTGCGCTGGCACGCGGCGAATTGCATTGCATCGGCGCCACCACGCTGGATGAATACCGCAAGCACGTCGAAAAGGACGCCGCCCTGGCGCGCCGGTTCCAGCCGATCTTCGTCAGCGAGCCCACGGTCGAGGATACCATCTCGATCCTGCGCGGGCTGAAGGACAAGTACGAGCAGCATCACGGCGTGCGCATCACCGATTCCGCGCTGGTGGCGGCCACCACGCTGTCGAACCGCTACATCACCGACCGCTTCCTGCCCGACAAGGCCATCGATCTGATGGACGAGGCGGCGGCGCGGCTGAAGATGCAGGTCGATTCCAAGCCGGAAGAACTCGATTCGATGGATCGGGAAATCATCCGGCTCAAGATCGAGCAGGAAGCGCTGAAGAAAGAAAGCGACGCCGGCTCCAAGAGCCGGCTGCAGACGCTGGAGAAGGAGCTTGCCGATCTCGAGGAGAAGTCGGCGGCCCTGACCTCGCGCTGGAGTGCGGAAAAGAACAAGCTGTCGAACGCGCAGAAGCTCAAGAGCGAACTCGACGCGCTGCGGATCGAACTCGCCAATGCGCAGCGCCGCGGCGAATATCAGCGCGCGGGCGAGCTGGCCTATGGCCGGATTCCCGAACTCGAGAAGAAGCTCGCGGACATCGAGGCCCATGAAAACGCCGGCGAGATGATGGAGGAAGCCGTCACCGCCAACCACATCGCGCAGGTGGTGTCGCGCTGGACCGGCGTGCCCGTCGACAAGATGCTGGAAGGCGAAAAGGACAAGCTGTTGAAGATGGAGGACAGCCTCGGCAAGCGCGTCATCGGCCAGGCCGAGGCCGTGCATGCGGTGGCGACCGCGGTGCGCCGCGCCCGCGCCGGCCTGCAGGATCCCAATCGTCCGATGGGCTCGTTCATGTTCCTGGGGCCCACCGGCGTCGGCAAGACCGAGCTCACCAAGGCGCTTGCCGAATATCTGTTCGACGACGAGACTGCGATGGTGCGCCTCGACATGTCCGAATACATGGAAAAGCATTCGGTCTCGCGGCTGATCGGCGCGCCTCCGGGCTATGTCGGCTATGACGAGGGCGGCGCGCTCACCGAAGCGGTGCGGCGCCGGCCCTATCAGGTGGTGCTGTTCGACGAGATCGAGAAAGCGCACCCGGATGTGTTCAACGTGCTGCTGCAAGTGCTCGATGACGGCCGCCTCACCGACGGCCAGGGCCGCACCGTCGACTTCCGCAACACGCTGATCATCATGACGTCGAATCTCGGCTCGGAATTCCTGGTCAACCAGCCCGAAGGCGAGGATACCGGTGCGGTGCGCGAGCAGGTGATGGGCATGGTGCGCGCGCATTTCCGCCCGGAATTCCTCAACCGCGTCGACGAGATCATCCTGTTCCATCGCCTGCAGAAGAGCGAGATGGGCCGCATCGTGGAGATCCAGTTCGCCCGGCTGCAAAAGCTGCTGGAAGAGCGCAAGATCGTGCTGACGCTCGATGCGGCTGCGCGCGACTGGCTGGCCGAGAAGGGCTGGGACCCCGCTTACGGCGCGCGTCCGCTGAAGCGGGTGATCCAGCGCAACGTGCAGGACCCGCTGGCGGAAATGATCCTCGCCGGCGAGGTCAAGGACGGTGATCGCGTCGCGATATCGGTAGAAGGCAATGTGCTCACCTTCAACGGCAAGGCGCCGAAAACCGCGGAGATCGCGCAGTTCGAAGCGCCGGTTCCGAAACGGAAGCTGCACTAAGACAAGCTTTAGTGACGTCGTGTCCCGGGCGCGATGCAGCACGAAGTGCTGCCTCGCAGAACCGGAATCCCGCTGCGGTTGAAAAAGCTGGGCCATAGCGCGTCGAAGACGCGCGTAAACGCGCTTATGGCTCTGTAGCGCACCGCTCCGCAAGAGCTGCGCTGCGCTGCGTCCGGGGCACAGTGCTACTTCTTCGTAATCTTGTAGATCGCGTTCTCGATATCGGACGAGAAATAGATCGTCCCCGACGCCCCGACGCCGACACCGGTCGGAATGTTGGTCGGCAGCCCGCCCGGCGCGCCTGCGAGGCCGATCGGCAGGTTGGCGGCGATCTCGGTGATGCTGCCGCTGAGCGTATCGATTTCGACGATGCGTTTTGCGCCGACCTCGGCGACAACAAGCTTGCCATCCGACAGCGCGATGCCCTCCGGCATTTTGAGGCCGCCGGCGATCACGGTCTTTTCGCCGTTGCTCTCGACCTTCGAGACCTGACCCGAAAACGCTTCGGTGAGATAGGCCGAGCTGTTCGGGCCCTCGACCAGTCCGACCGGGCCGGCCAGTTCGCCGATGAGCGCGGTGCGGTCCGCGCCGTGTTCGCCGCTGACGCGGAGCAGCGATTTGGTGCCGAGTTCGTTGACGAGAATGCTGCCGTCTTCGAGCCGGATCGCATCGTGCGGGGCCTTGAAGCCGTGCATCATCTCTTTGGTCTTGCCCGTTTTACGGTCGATCACCTGCACCGTGCCGGTAAACCAGCTCGACAGGATCACCTCATCGCCTTTGGCGGTGGCGCTCATCGGATACTCCAGCGTGCCGCCGTCGGCATGCATGCGGGCGGGCTCGCTGACTTCGCCGGTTGAGCCGTCCACGGTGCGGTAGGCGAACACGTCGGCGACATAGATGGTGTCCTTGCCGTCGTCGTCGGAGACCACGCCGATGCCGCCGGGCAGTGCCAGCTTGCCGATGATCACCTGCCTGGCGGCGCCGGTTTCGGCATCGACCTCCTGGATGCCGTTGTCGGCCATGTTGGAGACAAAGATGCGGTCCTTGTCGTCGATCGCGAGGTTGTCGAGCGAGGGTTTTAGTTGCGCGACCATCTTCTTGTCGCCGGTCTTCGGATCGACCCGCACTAATTGGCCGAGCGCGGTGTCGACGACCCAGAGGTTGCCCTTGGAGTCGAAATTCACGGCAGCGGGGATCTTGAAGCCGTCAGCGACTACGGTGAGTTCGCCCTTGTCGACATCGACCTTTGCGACCTGGCCCTTGAACCACAGGGGACCATACAGCATGTCATCCGGGCCGAACTCGAAACCGTTGAGGCCGCCCATCTTCTCCATGATCTTGCGCGGCGGTTTTGTGCCCTCGACGTCGATCTCATACAGCGCGTCGCCGAGAAACACCTGCGTGGCGTACAGCCGTCCGTCCTTGCGGTAGGCCAGCGAGTTGATGCCGGGAAGACCCGAGGCGAGTTTCTTGATCGGGCCGTCACCCTTGCGTGCGTAGAGGTCGCCGGTCAGAAAGCCGGTCCACGCCATGGTGCCGTCGGGCGCAAACGCGATATCGTCGGCCATGCCCTCCGGCGTCGGGATCAGGATTTTCGCGGTACCGTTGCCGCGGTCGACTTCATACAGCGCGGCACCGGCGACGCTGCCGGCAAACATCCGCCCGGCCTTGTCGATCCCGAGCCCGTGCACGCCGTGAAACGCCGAGCCGGGAACGAGGAGGGTCACTTCGTAGCTGTCCGCGAATACGCCGGTCGCGGCGCCGAAAAGAGCCGTCGCCGCGACAGCCGCGCTCAGTGCAAGCCTGCTCGTCATGACATCGCCTCCCGATTTTTGCTTATCGCGAAAAGTATTCGCCCATAGCGAGCGTTTGGCAAACAAAACCCGCGCGGGCGTTGCAGCATTTCGCTACTACAAAATGACCTACGCGGCGGCCGCGGGATCAATTCGAAATTGCGATAGTTTGTCGCGCCGGCTCAGCGGTTGCTGACTTGCCGCACCCCGGGGGGAGCGGGCGTGCCTGTGGCGTCGGAAACCCGGGCGGCACCGTTGCGGTTGTTCATCTGGTTTTCCAGCCGGTCGCGTTCTTTCTCGAATGCAGTCAGCAACTGCCCCTCGAGCGAGCGGCCGCGCGGCAGCTTGATGCGCATCGGATCGACGAAGCGGCCGTTGACCAGGATTTCGTAGTGGACATGCGCGCCGGTCGACATGCCGGTCGATCCGACGAAGCCGATCACCTGTCCCTGCCGCACCCGCTTGCCGGGCTCCATGCCTTTTGCGAAGGCCGACATGTGGCCGTAGGCGGTCTCGTAGCCGTTGTTGTGTTTGAGGCGGACATATTTGCCGTAGCCGCCCTCCCAGCCGACTTTCTCGACCACGCCATTGCCGGACGCGAAAATCGGGGTGCCGTAAGGTGTGGCCCAGTCGACGCCGGTGTGCATCTTGACATAGCCGAGGATGGGATGGCGGCGGCCGCCGAAGCCCGAGCGCATGATCGCGTTGTTGACCGGTTTGCGCACCAGGAATTTCTTCGCGCTCTTGCCGGTCTCGTCGTAGTAGTCGACGATGGAATCGTCGGGGGTCTGGAAGCGATAATATTTCTTGGTCTCGCCGCCGACCGTGAGCGAAGCGAACAGCACCTCGGTTTTTTCGGTGATGGTGGCGCCTTCGTCTTCGCCGGCGAAGAACACGTCGAACGAGTCGCCGGGCTGCACCTTGCGCTGGAAGTCGACGTCGTAGGAGTAGATGCGGACCATGTCCTCGATCACGGTAGCCGGCACCTTGTTGCGCAGCGCGGTCTCGTAGATGCTTTGGTAGAGCCGCACGCCGGTGCCGTCGTCCTCGTCGTCGTCATCGTTGCTCGCGGTCTCGGTGACGGTATTCATGCTCTGCACGTCGACTGCGACGTATTTGCCGAGATCGGACAATGCGGCCACCGCCTCGACGGTGGATTCGTTGGCCACCACGACGCGGTAGGGCTGCAGGCGCTGGCCGGGTCCGGCGGGCGCCATCAGGATACGCACCTTCTGGCCTTCCTTGAGGCCGCCGTCGCGGCCGCGGGCGCCGAGCGTGGCGGCGATGGCTTTCGCCTCTTCCGGCGTGGCGCCCTGTTCGCGCAGGATGGAGGGGATGCTGTCGCCCTTCTTGACGACGTGAATGCGTTCGTTGGTGGGGTTGCCGCCGGTGGCCTGATCTTTGGTCTTTGCCAGCAAGGTGACGTTTTCCGGGACCACCCGCGTCTCAAATCCGGCATAGGGATCGGAAACGGTGCCCTCGGTGGCGTAGGCCATCTTGGTGTCGGGCAGCCCGCCGCTGGCGTCGGCGGTGGCGTTGGCCAGCGTATAGCGCACGCCGCCGCTGTTGCCCTTCCAGTTCGAGGCGTCGCGGACCCGCATCAGGATCTCGTCGAGCGCGACCACCGCGGCAATCCTCGCCTTCGGAAGCACAGTAGCGAGATCCTTGGTGACGAACGAAACCTCGGCATCGGGCTCGGCGGCGTCGGCGGCATTCGGATCGTCGGCGGCCGCAGGCGCCGCGGTGCCGACATCGGTCAGCATGCGCTGCGCGTTGAAGGGTGGAATTTTCGCGCTGAGATCGCTGGTGGCCAGCGCGAGGTTGCCGGAGATGCGGATGAAGGGCCGCACCCGCATGATATCGCGATTGCCGACGCGGGTGACGGTGGAGACCCGGATCACATTCTTCGAGGCGGCGGAATCGCTTGCCGGCGGCAGGCGGTCGCTCTTGTGCAGGCTGGCTGTGCGGTCGTTGGCGCCAAAGGCGCCGCGCAGCGCGCCTTCGACGCGCTCCGGCACCTTGGCGAAAGTCATCTCGCCGTCGAGCGACGCGAAAACGGCGCCGCCGATGAGAGCTGCGCCGCACAGACCCGTGAGAATTGTGCCGCTAAACCATTGCACGGAAACGCGGCGGCGATCGATCACCGCGGCCTCGGAGCCATCGACGGAAAGTGGTGGCTCGTGACCGAGATCGATCATCCCGGTCTCACGTCCGTAATTTCCCCCGCGTGACGTCCTGTGGTTCAAGCCACCGTCCCCCAAATTCCATCGACATTCGACGGGATCAGCGTTTTGCCGGGCTCCGCGTTCGCCCTCTGCAGGGGCGATACCGGAGCCTGGCGTGCCAAAGAGAACGTCCGGGAATCATAGGCCAAAATGCTGGCCGGAATCTCGGAACGTCAATGGCGCGCAAATCTCGCGAAGGTTCTCGGCCGCAGGGGAAAAGCGATGGGTTCATGAAGATCGCCTGTCCCTTGAGACTTCACGCCGGCAGCCCCCACTGGCGCCCGGCGATTCAACGCTTATCTGACAGTCAGAACGTCGCAGGATTGTGGCTCTTATACGGCGTGAGACCCTGAAAAATCAGGACTTCTTCGCACTGCGAAATTCTCTGCACGATGCGACAATTTGTTGACCAGAGCCGTTGACAACAATCACGGGGCGGGCTTATAACCCGACCACTGAGCGCGGCGCTGCCTTGGCCCTTGGCCAAGGCATGTTTTCGTGCCCGTGATGCTCCTCACTAAGATGAGTGAATCAACAGCCGATGGTCATCGGTTGTTATTTGTCGTCGGATGAGTGCTTCGCGACCCTTCCAGCGATGGAAGGTGGGTCCCCCGGACCCGGGCTGTTTGACAAGTGAAGATGAAGAAAGAGAAACGTGGACGGCGGAGTCCTTGCGAGTCTCGAATACTTGAAGACTTCGGTTTTTGAGTAGTTGAGGCTGGACGAAAGACTTCGGCGGTACACGTTTACATAGGTTACACCATCGTCGTCCGCGATGTGAATCGCAGGCGATAAATATGGTGGGACCTCGTCAAACGTTGTGATCAGCCGGTTTAAAGTTTCAAGTCCAACTTGAGAGTTTGATCCTGGCTCAGAGCGAACGCTGGCGGCAGGCTTAACACATGCAAGTCGAGCGGGCGTAGCAATACGTCAGCGGCAGACGGGTGAGTAACGCGTGGGAACGTACCTTTTGGTTCGGAACAACACAGGGAAACTTGTGCTAATACCGGATAAGCCCTTACGGGGAAAGATTTATCGCCGAAAGATCGGCCCGCGTCTGATTAGCTAGTTGGTGTGGTAACGGCGCACCAAGGCGACGATCAGTAGCTGGTCTGAGAGGATGATCAGCCACATTGGGACTGAGACACGGCCCAAACTCCTACGGGAGGCAGCAGTGGGGAATATTGGACAATGGGCGCAAGCCTGATCCAGCCATGCCGCGTGAGTGATGAAGGCCCTAGGGTTGTAAAGCTCTTTTGTGCGGGAAGATAATGACGGTACCGCAAGAATAAGCCCCGGCTAACTTCGTGCCAGCAGCCGCGGTAATACGAAGGGGGCTAGCGTTGCTCGGAATCACTGGGCGTAAAGGGTGCGTAGGCGGGTCTTTAAGTCAGGGGTGAAATCCTGGAGCTCAACTCCAGAACTGCCTTTGATACTGAGGATCTTGAGTTCGGGAGAGGTGAGTGGAACTGCGAGTGTAGAGGTGAAATTCGTAGATATTCGCAAGAACACCAGTGGCGAAGGCGGCTCACTGGCCCGATACTGACGCTGAGGCACGAAAGCGTGGGGAGCAAACAGGATTAGATACCCTGGTAGTCCACGCCGTAAACGATGAATGCCAGCCGTTAGTGGGTTTACTCACTAGTGGCGCAGCTAACGCTTTAAGCATTCCGCCTGGGGAGTACGGTCGCAAGATTAAAACTCAAAGGAATTGACGGGGGCCCGCACAAGCGGTGGAGCATGTGGTTTAATTCGACGCAACGCGCAGAACCTTACCAGCCCTTGACATCCCGGTCGCGGTTTCCAGAGATGGATTCCTTCAGTTCGGCTGGACCGGAGACAGGTGCTGCATGGCTGTCGTCAGCTCGTGTCGTGAGATGTTGGGTTAAGTCCCGCAACGAGCGCAACCCCCGTCCTTAGTTGCTACCATTTAGTTGAGCACTCTAAGGAGACTGCCGGTGATAAGCCGCGAGGAAGGTGGGGATGACGTCAAGTCCTCATGGCCCTTACGGGCTGGGCTACACACGTGCTACAATGGCGGTGACAATGGGACGCTAAGGGGCAACCCTTCGCAAATCTCAAAAAGCCGTCTCAGTTCGGATTGGGCTCTGCAACTCGAGCCCATGAAGTTGGAATCGCTAGTAATCGTGGATCAGCATGCCACGGTGAATACGTTCCCGGGCCTTGTACACACCGCCCGTCACACCATGGGAGTTGGTTTTACCTGAAGGCGGTGCGCTAACCCGCAAGGGAGGCAGCCGACCACGGTAGGGTCAGCGACTGGGGTGAAGTCGTAACAAGGTAGCCGTAGGGGAACCTGCGGCTGGATCACCTCCTTTCTAAGGATGATCCTTCAGGGCAGCTTAGGCTGCGCTATCGGATCGTTTTAGAAACATCAGTGGCCAACGATCGTCAGGATTGTTGAGCTGCATTGGCGGGATTTCGCCGTCTTCGTTTCTCTTTCTTCGCGGACGAACACGCGCCAGGGCTGCGCTTGTGCGATGCATCCGGCTTGACGCCGGCGCGCGCGTGCGAGCAGATCAGGTCCCTCGTGTTAGGGGCTTGTAGCTCAGTTGGTTAGAGCGCGCGCTTGATAAGCGTGAGGTCGGAAGTTCAAGTCTTCCCAGGCCCACCACGCTTCGCCTTCGGCTGCGCGTGGCGCAGCCACGCAAGACGAATGCGAAGTGTGCCCGGCGAAGCCCAGAGGGCGAAGACGGGCATCCAGCGTAGAGCATTCGTCTTCTGGTACGGGGCCATAGCTCAGCTGGGAGAGCGCGTGCTTTGCAAGCATGAGGTCGTCGGTTCGATCCCGTCTGGCTCCACCACGCATCGCCTTCGGCTACGCGTGGCGCAGCCACGGCGAGCCGAAGGCGAAGCGTGCCCGGCGTAGCTCCTAAAGCGCGTTTACGCGCGTCTTCGACGCGCTATGGAGCGAAGACGGGCTGACCCGATCGCCAAGTTTATCGTCCGCGAAAACATCACTTCGCACGCGTCGTCCTTCACAGGACGCGCCTGCGGGATTTCTGACATCGTAAAGAGGAGATCGATCCGAGTTTGGGATCGCAAAAAGCATTGCCGCAAGACTTCATTGTCTCAAGGCATGCTTGAGCGTTCACCCATTCACTATCTCCAGGTCATTTCGGCGCTCGTGCATCGCAAGATGGACGAGTTGTAAATGATCTTGTTAGCGAAGCTTGACCGCCTCGCTATCGGGCCGATCTTACGAAGCAAGCTGGTCTTTCTAATCAGTGTCCGGCCGCGCATAGCATTCATCGAGGGTGCGCGCCTTAACAGGCAATTGTGCGGACTACATTCTGCCGAGTGTGTGGACATTGATAATGAGAGCAATCAAGTGCCTTAAGGGTGTTCGGTGGATGCCTTGGCGCTGAGAGGCGATGAAGGACGTGCTACGCTGCGATAAGCCGTGGGGAGCTGCGAAGAAGCTTTGATCCACGGATTTCCGAATGGGGAAACCCACCTTCGATAGCTGGAACTCCAAGGCCTTGTGTCTTGGGGTTCGTACAGCAATGTATGAGACCAAGCCG
>CAWASS010000003.1:15000-724704 GCA_963784755.1 uncultured Alphaproteobacteria bacterium
GCGTGGCGCTTGGCGAGCAGGTGGTGGAGATTCATGGGGGAATTTTCCGATTCGATTTTTAGCGTGTCCCGGACGCGATGCGGCATTCTTTATGCCGCTTCGCAGAGCCGGGACCGTCACGAACGCCGCGCTCCGTTACGGCCCCGGCTCTGCAGCACACCGCGCCGCAAAGTGCGGCGCGCTGCGCTGCGTCCGGGGCACGAGACCGCCGCTACTCCGCCGCCTGCCGCTGCGCGCGGGCGAGCCGCAGCAGCGCGCCGTCATTCACCGTCTGGATCGGCGTGAAATCGCGGTGCGCGATGTATTCGGGCCGGGTCGGGGTGCGGATGTAGTTCGAGACCGCGTTCAGCGTCAGATAGACGATCTTGCGCGGATACGGCGTGATGTTGCCGGCCGAGCCATGCACCAGGTTGCCGTGGAACATCAGCATGCCGCCGGCCTTGCCGGTCGGCGCGACAATGCCGCCTTCCTTCACCAGCCGCGTTACGGTGGCCTCGTCCAGCGTCCACAGCGGATAGGAGGTGGTCTCGAGATCGTGCGATGCCTTGAGGTCGCCGGCGTGCTGGCTCTTCGGCACCAGCATCAAGGGTCCGTTGATGTGCATCACCTCGTCGAGGAACACCGCGATGTTCATCGCTTTCGGCTGAGGCATGCCGTCGTCGCGCTTCCAGGTGCCGTAATCCTGGTGCCATTGCCAGACGTCGCCGGTAAAGGCGTGCTTGGCGTTGATCTTGTATTGGTGCATGTAGACTTTTTCGCCAAAAATCTGCTCGACCGGATCGATCATGCGCGGATGTGCGCCGAGCAGGCCGAACGCCTCGTTATAGAGGTGCGCGGCAAAGGCGGTGCGCGGCGCGCCGCTCTTCTCGCGCCACACCTCGGGCCGATCAGTGTCGTAGATATTCACCGCCTCGCGCGCCAGCAGTGCGACCTCCTCGGCGCTGAACAGTTCGGGGAGAAACAGCCAGCCTTCGCCGTTGAAATCATCGATCTGTTGCTGGGTCAGCTTCATGATGTTTCCTCCTCGCGTTTTCAGGGCGAACCCCATGCGTTCGTTGAGCAAAGATTAACACCGGGCGAGGGGATTACCAACCTGCCGATAACGCAGCGCAATACTGCATGTAGCGACATACCCGGATGGAGCGCCAGCGAAGTCCGGGCAGGCGAAACCCTGTATGCGGCTACGCACCGGTGCGGAGGGCCGGGCGGGGATTGACAACTCTGGCCGAGGCCATCCAGAGTTGCTGTGGCGCCAAAATCATGGGGGAGATACATGAAAACCGCCGGGTTTATTTTGGTTGCCATCGCCATTTTGAGCGGAAGCGCAGCGTATGCCTACGACGCGCAAGGCTCGGGTAAAATTTCGAACGGCAATTGCGTCTGCAAAAACCGTTGCGACCAGTTCGCCAAAGCCGGACAACTCACTGCGCCCAAAGTGGCGGAGTGCAAATCCGACTGTCAGCAGAAGTTCGCCGGATGTAACAAGGGTTCTCAGCGCTAACGCCTCGATGCGCCGCGTCTGAGTGCTGCTCGCGCGTTGAGAACAGCCAGGTCGAGCTCCCGAAGACGTTCGGGGTCGGGCGACCGTTCGATCCCGATGATTTTCCCTTCCCCGATGGGGAGCGCCTTCACGCTCCCAGAAACTCCAGCACGATCTCGCAAAACCGTCGCGGCGCCTGTTCGAACATCCAGTGACTGGTGCCGGGAATCATCGCCTTTTTGGAATCGGGAACGTGTGCGGCGAGTGCGTGCAAAACCTGCGGCAGCAGCCCCCTGGTGTCGGCGCCGCTGATAAATAGCGTCGGCATCCGGATCGACTCTGCATCAGTCCTGGAATAGGGCGGCCGCTTATCCCGGACCTGGCCGACCAGGGTAAATGCATTGTCGCGCAGTTGCTGCCGCGGCGCCTCGGGCAAGCGCGCCCATGCGCCGTCGCCCTCAACCGTGTCAAAGAAGAATTTTATTCCGGCGTCGATATCGCCGGCCGTTATTCTCTCAGCCGAGACCGCGAACCTTCCCGCGAGTTGCGACGGGCCAGGCTTCGCCGCCGGATCGAGCGAGGCATCGAGTTCGCCGCCGGGTTCGACCAGGATCAGCCTCCGCAACAGATCGGGCCGCCGCTGCGCTGCGCGAAACGAGATATGCCCGCCGCGCGAATGACCCATCAGATCCACCGGCTTCGTCTCCAGTTGCTCGATGAAGCCGATCACGTCGGCGACGTGCTGCGCGATCGAGTAGGTGCCGCCCTTGCCGTCCCAATGCTCGGGAAAAAAGTGCCGCAGGCTGACGGCGATCACGCGATGCCTCTTCGACAGCGGCCCGAGCACCGCCGACCAGGTGCGGAAGTCGCCGAGCGAACCGTGCACGCAGACCAGCGGCGGGCCTTGTCCGACCTCGAGGTAGGCCATGTCGTGTCCGTTGACGCGAAGGCTTTGCATGGCGAACTCGCGGGATTGGCCGAGCAATGATCGTTTCACGAGGTTGTGTACGAAGGCAAGTTCCCCCGGAAAGCGGGTGGATAGCAACAATCTCCAAGCCTATGTTTCATGCAACATGAGAGTTCGAGCTAGAGCACGGAGCCAGCCATGACCGGTCAACATTTTGCATTGTTCGACACCGCGATCGGCCGCTGCGCCATCGCCTGGAGCGAGCGTGGCATCAATGCGGTGCGGTTGCCGATGCCGACCGAAGAAAAAACCAGGATGCGGATTTGCCAGAGCTATGGCGATATCGCGGAAGCGCCGCCGCCTGCCAACGTGCAGGCTGCGATCGACCGGATTGTCGAACTGCTCGACGGCAAACCCGTCGACTTGTCCGATATCGACCTCGATCTCGACGGCGTTCCCGAATTCGACCGCGGCGTCTACGATATCGCGCGCACGATCCCGCCGGGAGAGACCATGACTTATGGCGACATCGCCAAACGGCTTGGCGGCGTCGAGCTGTCGCGCGATGTGGGCCAGGCGCTCGGCCACAATCCGTGCGCGATCGTGGTGCCGTGCCACCGCGTGCTTGCGGCCGGTGGCAAGCCCGGGGGATTTTCCGCCAATGGCGGCGTGAGCACCAAACTCAAGATGCTCGCCATCGAGGGCGCGGCGGTGAACCACACGCCCAGTCTGTTCGACTGAGATTTACGCCGGCGGCGGCAGCGAGATCTTCACCGAGGGCCGCGTCAGCATTTTTTCGTGGAAGGCGTCGAGGTTCGGATAGGCCTTGCGCCAGCCGCAATCGGCGAAGCGGAAATCGGCGTAACCGAGCACGCAGACCAGCGCGATCTGCACGATGTCGAGCGGCCGCGACAGCACGTCGCCCTGCTTGTCGAAGCGCGCCATGCCTTGCCAGGCGCGACTCCAGTGATCGTCGCTCCAGGCCTGCCACTGCAGTCCCTGCGGCCGCACCGCTTTTTCGTAGCGGCAGAGCAGCATCGAATCCAGCATTCCCTGCAGCAGCGAATGATCACTCTTTACCTTCCACCGCGTCGGGCCGGACGCCGGAATCAGCTTTCCGCCGCCGGCGAGTTCGTCGAGATACTCGGCTATGACATAGGAATCCAGGATGACGTCGCCGTTATCGAGGATCAGCGCCGGCAACTTCTTCAGCGGCGTGATGCGCGCATAGTCGTCGTTCGGCTGGCCGGGGGCGACCGTGGTCGGAAGAAATTCGATCTTGTCGATCAGGCCGAGTTCGATCGCGGCGATGCGTACCTTGCGGACAAACGGCGAAGATGGGGAAAAGATGAGTTTCATTTTGAAGGTCCTAATTGCGCATGAAACATAACCGTCATCCTCAGGTGCTCGCCGTCTTCGGCGAGCCTCGAAGGATGGGCCACAAGCGCCTGTGGCTATCCTTCGAGACGCCGCGCAAGCGCGCGGCTCCTCAGGATGACGACTGAATGTACTACGCCGCGACGATCTGCTGGCGCTGCTCGCCCAATCCCTCGATGCCGAGCGTGACCACGTCGCCGACGTTGAGGAAGGTCGGCGGCTTCATGCCGGTGCCGACGCCGGGCGGCGTTCCCGTGGTGACGATATCGCCCGGCAGCAGCGTGAGAAATTGCGAGACGTAGGAAATGCATTTCGCCATGGTGAAGATCATGGTCGAAGTCGAGCCGGTCTGGCGGCGCTGGCCGTTGACGTTGAGCCACATCGACAGTTTTTGCACGTCGGGTATCTCGTCCTTGGTGACCAGCCACGGGCCGACCGGCCCGAAGGTGTCGTGCGACTTCCCCTTGGTCCACTGGCCCAGCCGCTCGATCTGGAAATTGCGCTCGGACACGTCGTTGCAGACGCAGTAACCGGCGACGTGATTTAGCGCGTCGGCTTCCGAGACGTATTTGGCGCGGGTGCCGATGATGGCGGCGATCTCGACTTCCCAGTCGAGCTTGGTCGATCCGCGCGGCTTCTCGATGTTATCGTTCGGGCCGCTCAATGCGGTGTTGGCCTTCAGAAAGAAGATCGGCTCGGTCGGAATCGCCGAACCGGTTTCCTTGGCGTGGTCGACATAATTGAGGCCGATAGCGACGAATTTCGAGATGCCGGTCACGGGCGGGCCGAGCCGCGGCTTGCCGTCGACGGCGGGCAGCTTTGATGCATCGAGGCCCGCGAGCTTGGTCAGGCCGGCCGGCGCATAGGCCTCGCCATTGAGGTCCTTTATTTGCGCGGAGAGATCGCGCAGTTGGCCCGATTTATCGATGAGTCCGGGCTTTTCCTGGCCGATTGCACCATATCGAACAAGCTTCATGTCTCGTCACTCCCTTACGGTTTTCATTGCTTGGGTGCTTCATGGAACAGAGTGCGGCGAAATTCAACTGCTGAGTCCGCGCCACGGCGCAGGGCTGCTAGGCGGCGATGAATTTGAAGGTATCGCCGTCGCGCTTGATGTGACCGGCGTTGAAATGTCCGCCGACCGCCAGTGTCGGCGTGTCGGCGAAGCGCGCGAACAGTTCACGCCGCGTGACGGCAGACTGCACAGGGTCGAAATCCGCGGTCGATGACCACCCCAGATGCGCCATCTGGCAGGGATGATGGGCAACGTCGCCGGTGAGCAGGCCGGTTTCGCCGTCCGACGCGATGAGAATGCTCACATGGCCCGGACTGTGACCGGGCGTCGGGATCAGCGTGATTTCATCGGTCAGACGATGATCGCTCGGGACGAGGTCTACCTTGCCGGCTTCGACGACGGGTTTTACGGAATCGTTGAACACGGCGACCTTGTCGGCCTCATCGATGTAATCCCGCCAGTACTCGTATTCGGTGCTGCCGAACACGTAGCGTGCATTGGCGAAGGTCGGAATCCATTTGCTGCCGACCAGCCTTGTGTTCCAGCCGACATGATCGACATGCAGATGCGTGCACAGCACGGTGTCGATACTGTCGGGCGGAAAACCCGCCGCGGTCATGGTTTCGAGGAACGGGCCTTTCCGGTTATTCCAGGTTGGCACGGTGCGGCCTTCCTTGTCGTTGCCGAGGCCGGTATCGACCACGATCCGCCGCCAGGGCGTCTCCACCACCAGCGAATGGATCGACATTTTGAGACGGCCTTCCTCGGTGGCGAACTGCGGGATCAGCCACGGCGATTTCCGGATTTCCTCGTTAGAGGCCAGCGGCAGGATGAAGCGGGTGCTGCCGATGGTCTCCAGTTCGACGATTTTGGTGATTTTGACCTGGCCGACCGTCCACTGCATCCGGCATTTCCTTACGTATCGTTTCTCAGGCGGAAAGATGCGGGTTTCCGCCAGCCCGTGCAATGGATCATCTCAGGCCGCAGCGCGTTATCGGGCATCCGAAACGAGGAGCGCGCGATGCCAGAACTAGCGATTTCGGCCGAAAAAGTCGGTTTTTTGATCGAGAAGGCGCGGGAATTCGACGTCAAGGATGCCGCATCCGATCCGGATTCCGGCTCCAACGGTGCCGATGACGACATGATCGACGTGCTGGAAGATAACGGTCGGGATCCCGTGGTGCGCGAGATCACCGGCTTCATCGATGCGTTGACCGAGGACGAACAGGTCGACCTCGTGGCGCTGATGCGGCTCGGCCGTGGCGACGGCACCATCGAGGATTGGAAGGAGCTGCGCCGTGAGGCCGCGGAAGGGCGCAACGGACGCACCGCGCGCTATCTGCTGGGCGAGCCGATGCTGGGCGACCTCTTGGCCGAGGGTCTCGACGAGTTCGGCCTGACCTGGGCCGACGAGCGCACCACGCCGGTGCGGTGATCAGCACTTCTTCGTCATTCCGGGATGCGCGCTTGCGCGCAGACCCGGAATCCAGACGCTTGGCGCTCTAGTTCTGGATTCCGGGTTCGCTCGCTACGCGAGCGCCCCGGAATGACGGGTTATAGCGTGCCGGGAAACGCGCCGCCGTCGAGCAGAATGTTCTGGCCGGTGATGAAGCCGGACTTCGCGCCGCACAGGAACGCGCAGGCGAGCCCGAATTCCTCGGGGTCGCCAAACCGTCCGGCGGGGTTGAGCTTTGCACGTTCGGCCAGCAACTGGTCCACGGTAATGCCGCGCTTTTCCGCCTCGCTCTTCGCCACCGCCCCGCGCAAGCGGTCGGTGTCGAACGGCCCGGGAAGCAGGCCGTTGATGGTGACGTTGGAAATCACCGTCTTGCGCGCGATGCCGGCGACAAAGCCAGTGAGCCCAGCGCGCGCGCCGTTGGATAGTCCGAGCACCTCGATCGGCGCCTTGACCGCGGCGGAGGTGATGTTGACGATGCGGCCGAACTTGCGCGCCATCATGCCGTCGACCACAGCCTTGATCAGCTCGATCGGGGTCAGCATGTTGGCGTCGATGGCCTTGATCCAGTCGTCGCGGGTCCAGTTGCGGAAATCGCCGGGGGGCGGGCCGCCGGCGTTGTTGACCAGAATATCCGGATCGGGACAGGCTTTCAGCGCCGCCTCGCGGCCCGCGGGCGTGGTGATATCGCCGGCGACTTCCGTGATCGTGACGCCGGGATTGGCTTTACGTATGTCGGCGGCGGCCTTGGCCAGCACGTCGGCGCCGCGCGCGGTCATGGTGACGTTCACGCCTTCCGCGGCGAGCGCCGCCGCACAGGCGCGCCCCAATCCCTTGCTGGAAGCGCACACCAGCGCGCGCCGGCCTTTGATTCCAAGATCCACTGTCCCACTCCCGTTTTGTAGATGACTTTTTGAAGGTCCGAGCCGGCTACTGTAGCCAACATCGACGGCTGTGATAAGTCACCGGGCGCTATCAAAATACATATTGAACGGCGATCCCGGCGCCTGCCGCAACGGGGATGCGCCCGGATCAGATATTCCGGTCCTTTTTCAGTCGATCGATATAGGTCGCGACATCCGGCGGCAGCGATTTAAATCCGTTCTGCCCGGCCAGCGACAGTAGCGGTCGCAACTGCGATCCGGTGAGGTAGGCCGGCTGACGATCGACCGGCACCAGCCGATCGAAAATCAGCACCAGCGCGACGGCAACAAGTCCGACGCGGACCGCGCCCAGCGCCGCGCCCGCGAGGCGGTCTCCAAAACCTGCTTCCGGTCCGATCATGTCGTCGACGGCCATGCGCAGGACTTTCCCGAGCACAATTCCTGCGGCCAGAAAGATTCCGAAGAACAACAGCGAATTCTGCGTCAGGGTCGCGACGGGGTTGCCGGAGACCTGAGGCGAGACCAGCGACATCGCCCAGACCGCGATCGGCATCGCGAACAGATAGCCGAGAATCGTGACCGCGCTACGCAGGAACCCGGCGTTGAAGCCGATCACGCTTGCGGCAATCAACCCGGCATAGACGACGACGTTGAAACTGTTCATGGCCGAAATTCCTGCGTAGCCTATACGGTCCGGCCTGGCATCTCGGTAAAGCAATCTGGCTTGCGATCGATAAAATCGTCTGTATCGATGCTGTGCGCATCCCTGTCCGGTCTATTCGAGGTCGGTAAAGAAATCATTCCCGTGACCGGCGGCCCGCAGGGGGTCAGGAAGAAATCCGCGGGGCGGGTTCAACGAAAACTGATCAATCCCGCCGACCGGAGGTATTGGTGCAGCCTATGTGCCGCCGCGTGATCGTCGCACCGCCAATAACGCGATTTGCAATGCTCCACGGTTTTCCATCTCAGATCGTAGATACCGCCGGGTTTCCAGCCGAGCGAACGAAGCAGCCAATCCGACAGGAACGCCACATCCACTAGTGGATGGTCTTTCGGCAGCGCATCGCCATGCAGCGGATATCCGACCGATCTGATCCTGAAATACGTTATCAGAAGCGGATCGTCCTTATCGGGGTCCAGCACCACAAAGCCGGATTCTCCGGGCAGGCTTTTTGTGAAATACGGCTGATGATCGCCAAAATCCAGAATCACGGACCCTCTGCTTCCATTGCTGCTTCGTCCGGTCTGCGCCTCCAACAGCTTGTCGAGGTCGCGCTCTCCGATGATGATTCGCCTGACCCATTCCGCCACAATCGGATCGGGAATATTTGCGGCTTCCGCGACGACCTCGTCCTCGCGTACCGTATGGTCGTACGGAGCGTGATTGATGGTCGTGTCGAGATAGACGAATAGCGGTCCGGCTCCATCTTTTTCGCTCAATTTCTCGTTCAGAAATTTGTAAAAGGCGCGATCGGAGAGATCGGAAGGGTTGCTCGCGACAACGTCCCGGAGGTCGTAATACTCGTCGAATCCGAGGCCTTTGTAGAACTCTCTCGATGCAACATAGCCGTCTTCCCCGGCACTGATGACGACGGTCCGGTAGCCGCAGCTCTTCATCTGCTTCGGCAGCGAATAGTGCAGGTGGCTTGCGGAAAGGTCGGGCACCAGCATCTTGGTGTCGCCAAACGCTTCGGTCGAAATTCCGGACAGCAGGCTGAAGATCGTATAGGCGGATCCGGCGCCATGGGTTTCCACGCGCAACAGATGCGTCTGTCCGTCCGCCGAGGCGAATCGCTGCTCGTTGACGCCGGGCGCGTTCATTTGCGGAAACCGCGAGGGGATCGTAGCGCTTTCGCGGAGGACTGCCACGACGTTCGGCAACCGGTCGGATGGGGTGGCGCGCCCCTCGCTCGAATTCGCAGGCAGGCTGCATGTCGGTTGCCTGAGGCCCTCGACCGTCGCCGCATCGAGCGTCTGATCCGGGCCGTAATCGAACGATTTCCCGGCCACCAGGCTCTGGAACGACTCGATTCCGGCGATCAGGAAAGTGGAGACGTGCTGATGGTCGAAATGCATGAACCGGTTGCCGTCGCCAAATCCACCGCCGTCCAGGTAGCGGGAGAAATGACTGAGGCCTGCGAAGCCTGCAAGGATAATCGCAAATCCGAGGACATGGATCGCACCGGGTCTGACGAAGCGTTCGAAAAACCAAATAACCAGAACCGCGGAAACCGCCGCGATCAGCGCGATGTAAACATAGTGGTAGTGATGCGGGTACAGGTCCCGGATGTAGGAGAGATTTCGCAAGGACCCGTATTCATAGACGTCGAACGGATGAAGGCGGCGCGCGGTGAGCAGAAATTTCAGCTTCGAGACGACGAAGATCGTCAGGATCAGGCTAACGCTGAGGACGGAGGATAAAACCGGCCCGATGAACAGCAAACGAAAAAGACACCAGGCGAACACTGAAAACGCGACAACGATGATGTAGCCGAGCCCGCGCGTCTCCTCTCGTCTTGCGAAGAAGATGACGATCACGAGCTGAAGGATGAAGAACCAGAAACCGGGCGTGAGTTTTGGTCTTGAAACAAATGTACCGACCACGCTTGCAGCCATCCTGTCCAATGCGGGCCTCGTTGAGCCTGCGGCCAAGCCGATTTTACAACCCTTACTCGCTTCGCCCGCCGGTCAAAAGAC
Source organism: uncultured Alphaproteobacteria bacterium (assembly GCA_963784755.1). Lineage (GTDB taxonomy): Bacteria > Pseudomonadota > Alphaproteobacteria > Rhizobiales > Xanthobacteraceae > Bradyrhizobium. The sequence continues at coordinate 24,817 of CAWASS010000003.1, forward strand.
TTGTTTTTGTGTCGGGCCGGAACGCGTCCGCGCGCATGTTGACAAACATGCTCGTAACTCCCGCAGCCCGGCCCGTTCTGCGGGATCGAGTTTTGCCGGTTCTGGGCCGTACTGCGGACTTCAACCCGCCCGCAGTTCCGCCTTGATCATATCGGCGGCCTTTTCGCCGATCATGATGGTCGGCGCGTTGGTGTTGCCGCCGATCAGGGTCGGCATGATCGACGCATCGACCACGCGCAGGCCGTCAAGGCCATGCACCTTCAGCTTCGGATCGACCACCGCTGTGGAATCGTTGACGCCCATCTTGCAGGTGCCGACCGGATGATAGACGGTATCGACGCGGGCGCGCAGCACGGCGCGAATGTCGTCGTCGCTGCGGACGCCGTCGGTGAACATGTCCTTTTTTTGCAAGCTCTTCATCGCCGGCGTTTCCATCAGCCGCCGCGTGGTCTTGTAACCCGCGACCATCGCTTCCAGGTCGGCAGGATTGCCGAAGAAATTCGGATCGATCGCGGGCGGCTGCGCCGGGTCGGCACTGTGCAGCGAGACGCTGCCGCGGCTCTTCGGCCGCAGCAGGCAGACGTGGCAGGAAAACCCGCTGCCCCAGTGACGCTTGCGGCCGTGGTCGTCGACCATGGCCATGCCGAAATGCAGCTGGATGTCGGGCATATCGAGGTCGGGCCGGGTTTTCAGAAAACCGCCGCATTCGGCGAAATTCGACGTCATCGGCCCGCGGCGCTCGCGCCGGTACTGGCCGATGGCGCGAAATATCCGCGGCAGGCCGCTGAATGAAATGCCGGTGAAATTCGGGCTGTCGGAGGTGTAGCCGAAGATGAAATCCGGATGGTCCTGCAGGTTTTGCCCGACCCCGGGCAGATGATGCGTCATCGCGATGCCGTGTTTTGCGAGCATCATGCCGTCGCCGACGCCGGACAGCATCAGCAGATGCGGCGTCTGGAATGCACCGGAAGAAAGAATGACCTCGCGGCGGGCGCGCAACCGGCGAAGCTCCTTGCCCTGACGGTATTCGACGCCGACCGCGCGCTTGCCTTCGAACAGGATGCGCGTCGCCTGCGCCTTGGTCTCGACCCGCAAATTGACGCGCGTTGCCATGAACGGATGGATGTAGCCGCGGGCTACGCTCCAGCGCTCGCCGTTCTTCTGCGTGACCTGATAGATGCCGAGGCCTTCCTGCTCCTCGGCGTTGAAGTCCTCGCGGATGCGGAATTGCGCCTCGCGCGCCGCCTGCAGGAAGGTCTGCTGCACCGGATTGTCGGAGCGCAATTTGTTGACGGCGAGCGGGCCGCCCTTGCCGTGATACTCGCCGTCGAAGTCGGCGTTGTCTTCGGAGCGCTTGAAGTAGGGCAGCACGTCGGCATAGGACCAGCCACTGTTGCCGAGCGAAGCCCACCCGTCGTAGTCGTTGCGGTGGCCGCGGATATAGACCATTGCGTTGATGGCGCTCGATCCGCCGAGCCCTTTGCCGCGGGGCTGGTAACCGATCCGGCCGTTGAGGCCGGCCTGCGGCACCGTCTCCAGCGCCCAGTTGTTGACCTTGCCGGCGACCATCAGCACCAGCGCGCCCGGCGTGGTGACGACCCAGTTGTCATTGTTGCCGCCGGCTTCCAGCAGCGCCACCGAGGTCTGCGGATCCTCGGAGAGACGGCCCGCGACCGCGCAGCCGCCGGAGCCGCCGCCAACCACAACGAAATCGAATGTATCGGTCACAGTTCGTTCCCCCGGAATGACAGCAGCACTACGACATGAATCGCAGCATCTTTTCCAGCCGGGCGATCTTCGCGCCATAGGGCGGATAGAGATCGGCAAGCCGGTTGAAGGGCGAGCGATAGAACACTGGCTTCAGCTTGCTCAAAGCCCGAAAACCCCATTCGCCGTGATAGGCGCCGATGCCGGAGGCGCCGACGCCGCCCATCGGCTGGTTGATCTGGGTGAAATGAAACAGGCAGTCGTTGATGGTGACGCCGCCGGAGACCGTGCGTGACAGCACCTCGTCGCGGGCCTTATCGTCCTTGCCGAACCAGTACAGCGCCAGCGGCCTGTCATGGGCGTTGATCCAGGAAATCGGCTCCGCTGCATTCCTGGTGCCGAGGATCGGCAGCACCGGCCCGAAGATTTCTTCCCTCATGATCGCCATCGCCGGCGTCGCGCCGACGATGACGGTCGGCGGAAATTTTCGCTTCGATTTCCACGCGGGATCGCCGGGCTTTGCGGGCTGCATGATCTGCGCGCCCAGGGCTGCGGCATCCGCGACCAGGCCTTCCAGCCGCGCATAGTGCCGCTCGGAGACGATCGAGGTGTAGTCGTCGTTGCCGGGATCGGTGCCGTACATGCGCCGCATGTGGTTCTGCAGCCGGTCGGCAAAATCCCGCACCGACGCTTCCGGCACCAGCGCATAATCCGGCGCGATGCAGGTCTGGCCGGCATTGAGCAGCTTGCCATAGGCGATGCGTTCAGCGGCCTGGTCGAGATCGGCGGAGCGGTCGACAATGGCGGGCGATTTGCCGCCGAGTTCGAGCGTGACCGGGGTCAGATTGCGGCCGGCGGCTTCCGCGACCAGACGGCCGACGCGGGTCGAGCCGGTGAACATCAGGTGATCGAACGGCAATGCGGCGAAGGCCTGCGAGATGTCGTCGTCAATGCCGGTCACCGTCATCTCGGCGGCGTCGAATTTGGCCGCTATCGCTTCCCTCAGCAGCGCTGAAAATCGCGGCACCAATTCGCTCGGCTTGATCATCACCCGGTTGCCGGCGGCGAGTGCGGCCACTGCCGGCGCCAGCGTCAGCTGCAACGGATAGTTCCACGGCGCGATGATGCCGACCACGCCGACCGGCTGCGGGATCAGCCGGTTTTTCGCCGGCAGGAATTGCAGCGCGGTGGACACGCGCCGCGGCGCCATCCAAACTTTCAGGTGTTTGGCGGCATGTTTGATTTCGCCGAGCACCAGCAGGGTTTCGGCAATCGCGGTCTCGGTGGCGCAGCGATGGCCGAAATCCGCCGAGATCGCCTGATCGAAACCGGCCTCGTTGTCGGAAATCGCCGCGCGCAAGCGCGCCAGCCGGTCGAGGCGTTCCTTCAGCGTCGGCGGCGGCGTGCTGCGGGACAGTTCGATCATGCGGTGAAAGGCGTCGTCCAGGGCGTTATGCCCCGGGCTTTTCAGCGACTGGTCCATGGTGTTCCCCGCTTCTCTTCGCCCAACGCTGGGCTTTTGCGGGCTTTCTGGCAAGAGCGGCCGGTGCGGGCAGGTTTGGCGCGATAATGGCGGCTTCGAGCGCCATAAAATCCCGAAAAGATGGCCTGCGGGCCTTTCCAAAGCCGGCTTGCGTTGGTACATACCCCTCGCACCCAGGGGCTTTGCCCGGGTTGCCTTCTCAGGAAGCCTCCGGACGGGATCGATCGGCGCCCCCAGGCGTTGGCCAGATTCGTTTCGGTCCGGTTTTTCGAAGGCGCGCAATGGTTTATCGCGGGGTGGAGCAGCCCGGTAGCTCGTCAGGCTCATAACCTGAAGGTCATAGGTTCAAATCCTATCCCCGCAACCAACTTAGCTTGCTGAAGATCAGCCGCCTCCGGATAACCTTCGGAGGCGGCTCTCTTTTGTCGCCCGGCAGCATTTTGCCAATCGATACCTGTAATATTCCCGCTAGGTCTCCGTAGAGGTCAATCGACAGTCCGTTCGCGTCATTCGGCGTGAGCACGATCTTTTCCACCAGCTTGCGGATTAGCAGCGCCGACTCGCCCCGATGCTCCGGCTCATTGAGGGCCTCGATCAAATTTTTGACCCAGACCTGATAGCGATGCGCCATGCCGGGATGGATCAACGGAGGAGCTTCTTTGGTCCCTGCCACCAAAGTCTCCAATTCCCGTTGCCGCGCCGATAGGGAATTGATGCGGTCCTTGACTTGTAAAGGATCGACACCGCGCGCGATCGCGTCGATCAGCTTTTCGACATCCCGCTTGTTCTTGTCCAGCTCGTTTCGATATCCGGCGAGAGAGGCATTGTGCTCGATGCGCACGCGGTTCAGGTGCAACGTGTATTCCTTGCAAAACTCCTGGCACAGCGCCTCGTTCATCAGTCTGCCACGCAGCGCGCCCAGGACTTTTTCTTCCAGAACGTCCACTTTTATGCTGAGCCGGTTGTCGCATGTCCCCTTGTTCCGTGCGGTCGAGCATCCGAGCAACGTGGCTGAAATCTTGGAATAGCCGCCGCCGCACTTCGCGCACTTGATCAGGTGCGAGAAGAGACCTTGGGGCCGTTTGGCCTTCCAGAACTCGCTCTTGTGAACCTTCAAATTACCTTGGATGGCTTTCACGCTGTCCCAAAGGTCTTGATCGACGATCCGCAACTCTGGAACTTCAGCAATCACCAAATCGTTTTCTGGCCGAAGCTGAGAGTTTCGCAGACCTGTATCCGGATTTTTGGAATATTGCTGGCGGTTCCAGACCTGCCGGCCGATATACAGCTCGTTGTTCAGGATACCGGTGCCACGTTGGCGGTTGCCGTTGATGGTCGATTGTCCCCAATCACCGCCGCGAGGGCTGGGAACGCCCTCGTTGTTCAGAGCGATGGCGATGCTCTTCGGGGACTTGCCAGCCGTATACTCACGGAAGATGCGCCTTACGATCTCAGCTTCAGCAGGATTGATTGTGCGCTCACCGCGAATTCGTTCACCCTTGGCGTCGTACTGCACCACGGAATCATAACCATACGATTTTCCACCAGCGCTTTTTCCTTCGATGGCAACGCCCTCAAGGCCCCGGTGCGTTCTTTGGCGAAGGTCTTTCAGGAACAGTTCGCCCATCGTTCCCTTCATGCCGATGTGCATCTCGCTGATCTCGCCTTCAGCGATGGTGACGATCCGAATTTTCTTGTAGCTCGCGTGTTTGTAGATGTGAGCGCAATCTTCGAGGCTTCGGCTGAGCCGGTCGACGGATTCGGTCAGGATGACATCGAATTCGCGGTTTCGGATTCCTACCAGCAATTTCTGAATGTCGGGGCGCAGGATGCTAGCGCCGGACATGGCCCGGTCGGCCAGGGTGGTAGAAACAGTCCACCCCTCGCTTTTTGCGCGGGCATTGCAAAGCCGGACCTGATCGTCAATAGACCGATCCGTCTGCAAGTCGGAAGAGTAACGCGCGTAAATTGCGACCTTGGTCATTCGGAATCTCCCTGGTCAGGAGGCAAGTGCGGAATTTTCCCGGTGGCTAGATATTCTTTGTAATCACGCTCGGCAGCCAGGCGCGCAAAATGACGAACAATCTCGATCTCGGTCAGCGTCGGAGCGGGGATGGAGAAAGGGCTCTGCGCGGCGCTGGATCGTGGATCTTTCATTTTACGCGTCCGTCATTCCGTCATTTCGTGCCCTTTGGTTGTTAGAACAAAACAGGAACAGAATACCGTTCGTTTTGAGCGCTGACAACAAAATTCGTGCACGAAAATTTCCATAAGGCTCACAAAACTAGTCAGAAGCCGGAATCCGAGTCATCAATAATTGCCATGTAATTTCCCGCTGCCCGCAGTTTTTGGCTGTAATTTATGGTTTTGAAGTCGATTGACTGGTCGAACTCGACCAACGAACAGCGCAAAGCCCTTTACGTCGCGGTGAAACGGCTGGTCGATAGCGGGGCGATCGACTGGAATGCTCTTTACGAGAGAGCGCTCGGGACCAACGCCAATATCGGCATCGGATACGAAAACAATTTCCGCGAGGGCCGTATCGGCCGGCGGAATGCCGCCCTGATCTACCAATTCCTCCAGCGGGAATTTCCGGAGGCCGCCTGGGAAGTCCATTACCGGCATTCTTCAGAAAGGAACCCAGTACTCTGGCGCTGGCGCCAGTTCTTGGACCTCAACGCTAATCCGGAAGCAATGGTTATCATTCCCCTTGATGGTTGGGACCAGTTCAAGGCCACGCGGGAGCGTCCCCAGTTTTTCTCAATCAGTGAACAATCCGTCATTGCGCTCGACTCCCCAATCGAGGGAGTTGGCATCTGCCTGTGGGCTCATGGCCATTATTGGCATCTGCAATGGTTGTCCGAGTTCAATCCCACCGTTCGGGTGATCGCCTCGTTTCAAATTCTCACGCGAAAGGGGAACGGATCGCCCACCTCGATGTCATTCCACGACCCCGGCGTTCACTCATTCCTGGCCATGGTAGGGCGAGAAGAATTTGTGGCGACAATTCTGGATCAAGTGCACGACCATGGTGGCGTTCCGGTCCGTGAAAGTGTTTTGGATTCTCTGCCAGATTTTTTCAAATCGGAAAAAGAACCGTGGTTCATGGCGCGGGCAACAGTGCTATTGTTACCGGACGACGAAGAAGGCGATGACAGCATACCTGGCGCGGGCGGCGAGGGCTGGCCCGGTGTTTCAGAAGAATAGCATTAGCGAAAAGCGGCAGCTTCGCTGCGTTCCGCAAGATGTGTGTTGTAACACAATCTTGGCAAGGGGCGCTGCGCCCCCGTTGCATCCCCAGCTCTTGGCGCGGTCCGGCATCGAGCCTTCCCGCGCCATTGAAACGAATGGCCGTTTCATCACCACGTCAGGGGTGCCTCCATGCTCCCCCGAGACCCCCATGGTCAACGCCTTGCCGTTGAATCACGCGCGGGAGACTTCGCTCTCTCCTGCGCCCATCGACCGAGGGGCATTTCGCCGCCCCTCGGCACCCTACGAGCAGGCCTTGGAGATTTCCATCTCCACCTGCACCAAACCATGGACGAACGTCCGCCGTTCGATCGCGCTCAGAGAGCATCCAAGCTCCCCCGAGACCCCATGGTCAGCGTCTTGCCGCTGAACCACGCGCGGGAGACTTCGCTCTCTCCTGCACCCATCGACCGAAGGGCATTTCGCCGCCCCTCGGCACCCTACGAGCAGGCCTTGGAGATTTCCTCCTCCACCTGCACCGAAACCTCGGATGACCGTCCGCCGTTCAATTGCGCTCAGGGGCCGCCAAGCTCCCCGAGACCCCATGGTCAGCGTCTTGCCGCAAGCCCACGCACGAGTGTTATGGCAGGTCCGCACGAGGCCGCTGCGCTCTTCCGAACTAACGCGGTGGGGTAAACAGCCGGCCGTCCCAGGCGGCAAGCCGCGACCGTGCGGAGCGGTGAAGTCCACCGCTTCTGGAGCATTCCAGAACTCCTGATACGGCCAAATGAGAGTAAAGGTTGTAGGATACGAAATCATACAGCATATTCATCAACTTAACTTAGGTCCGCATGAAGCTGATAAGAAACACAGGCAACGACAGAGTCATTGATGAATTGCGCCGGTCGCTCTTGGCGGGATCATCTATGGATGTCGTCGCTTCATCCTTTTCGCTTCACGCCTTCGGAGAGCTTCGCGATCCGCTTGTCGGGGTAGCCAGCTGCCGCCTCATACTTCCGGACGGGCCGGTCACCGGTTTGATGGGTGGCGATTCCGAGCGCCCCTTTCGGAACAAACTCGGGCTGCGTGCGCTGGCGCTTCAATGCGCGAGATGGGTAAACGCCAAGGTTGAGGCCCGAGCAACGCCGAAAGCGCTTTCCCAATCCTTCATTGCGTCGCGCGAGAGTGAAACGCAGCGCGTCATAACTGGAAACTGCCCCTTCACCACTGACGGGCTTGGTTTGACACCGAGCGATCAGGTTGCGCTTATTCAGTGCGCTGAGAGTTCCGAGGAGAGCGCAACTCTGATCACATGGTTCGATCAGCTTTGGGCCGGCCTGCCGGATTCGTCGTCAACGAAAGAGCGCCTTCTTGATAGCTTGAAAACACTCGCGGCTCATAAGGCGCCCAATCTTGTTTATTTTCTGATGCTTCTTCACCTTTTTCGCGATCTCGGCGAACAGATGGACGAAGATAAGATTGTCAAATCAGCGACCGGCATCCGCGAAAGCGTTGTTTGGAAGAAGCTGTTTAAGTTTCAGCGCGACGGCGTCATCGGAGCCATTGACAAGTTGGAACGCCACGGCGGCTGTATCATCGCCGACAGCGTGGGGCTGGGAAAGACCTTCGAAGCCCTTGCGGTTATAAAATATTACGAACTCCGCAATGACAGAGTGCTTGTTCTTTGTCCCAAGCGCCTGCGGGATAATTGGACCCTGTATAAATCCAATGACCGCCGCAATAGCCTCGCGGCCGACCGCTTACACTATGATGTTCTTAACCACACTGATTTGTCGCGCGATGCAGGCGTATCCGGTGACATCGATCTCTCGCATGTCAACTGGGGGAATTACGATCTTGTCGTCATCGACGAGTCGCATAACTTCCGCAATAAGTCCGCGCACAAAGGACGCGAGACGCGTTACGACCGCCTGATGCAGCGGATCATCAAGTCCGGCGTAAAAACACGAGTGTTGATGCTTTCTGCAACGCCTGTGAACAATCGGCTTGCCGATCTGAAGAACCAAATTGCCTTCGTTACTGAGGGCGTAGATACGGCTCTCGCGGAACACAACATTCCAAGTATCGAGGCCACAACCCGTCTAGCTCAGGCTCAGTTCAATCGATGGTTAAATCTCGCCGAGGATGAACGCAAACCAGCGCGCCTCATTGACATGCTCGGGTTTGACTATTTCAAGCTGCTCGATCTTCTCACTATCGCTCGGTCGCGGAAGCACATCGAAAAATACTACGGCATCAAGGAGACGGGAAAATTCCCTCGACGACTTCCACCAATAAACGTCAAGGCCGATGTGGATCGCGCAGGAGAATTTCGTTCCATTCGTGACATTAACAATGAAATCAGGCGCCTCAATTTGAGCGCCTACGCACCAATGAAGTACGTGCTTCCGCACAAGCAGGAGGCCTACGACGAAAAATACAGCACAAAATTGCATGGGGGCGACCGCGTCTTTAAACAGGCCGACCGTGAGCAAAGTCTTATCCATTTGTTACGCGTCAACATCCTCAAGCGGATGGAGAGCGCGGTCACGTCCTTCGCCCTTACCATTGAGCGGCAGCTGGCCGACGTTATCGGCGTATTGGCCAAGATCGACACCCATTCCGATCCCATCGAAGAAATATCCATCGACGACATCGAGGTTGACGATCCTGCGTTTGAAACTCTGCTGGTCGGACGTAATGTCAAAGTGCTGTTGCAGGACGTAGATCGCGTTCGCTGGCGGCAAGACCTCGTAGAGGACCGCGACCGGCTGGAAACGCTACTCGATGCGGCCCGGCAAGTACTGCCGGCGCGCGACGACAAGCTTGAGCGTCTGAAGGCGCTCATCGAACAAAAGATTCGCAATCCGATCAATCCAGGTAATCACAAGATCATCGTGTTCACTGCGTTTGCGGACACAGCCGGTTATCTTTATCAGCAACTGTCCGAATGGATGCTCACGACCTTGGGTCTGCATACTGCGCTGGTAACCGGTGCGGGCCGCAATAAAACAACTCTGCCGGGCCTGCGCACCGACCTTGGCAGCATCCTCACCGGATTCTCGCCGCGATCCAAGGAGCGGCCGCCTGAACTCGCTGAAGAAGGCGACATCGACCTGTTGATAGCAACCGACTGCATTTCTGAAGGGCAGAACCTTCAGGACTGCGATTATCTGATCAACTACGACATACACTGGAACCCGGTCCGGATTATTCAGCGCTTCGGACGTATCGACCGCATAGGATCTCCGAACGATGCGATCCAGTTAGTCAATTTCTGGCCCAATATTGAGCTTGAGGAATACATCAATCTGGAACAGCGCGTCAGTGGACGAATGGTTCTGCTCGATATCTCGGCCACGGGAGAAGAAAATCTTATCGAACAGCAATCCGGCGATCCCATGAACGACTTGGAATATCGCCGTCAGCAACTGATGAAACTTCAGGAAGCCGTAATCGATCTTGAGGATTTATCGAGCGGAGTCTCCATTGCCGACCTGACGCTCAACGACTTCCGGATCGATCTTGCCGGGTATATGAAAGAGAACCCGTTGCAATTGGAAGGGCTGCCTTTTGGCACCTTTGCCGTAACTACGGCAGATGGCCAAATCGGCCCGGCACTCGTTCCGCCTGGAGCCATCTTCTGCTTGCGCGCCGCTAGCGAGACCGCGCTCAAAGGAATAGAGCCGGGCTACCCCCTGAGTCCACATTACCTTGTGCATATTGGTGACGACGGAGCCGTACTGCTTTCATATACGCAGGCCAAACACGTCCTTGATCGTCTCAAGAAGCTTTGCGTCGAAACCGACACCGTCAATCACGACGCTTGCGCGCGTTTCGACGCGGCCACGCGGAACGGCGAGAACATGGCCACGGTGCAAAAACAACTGGCCGCCGCCATCTCTTCAATTACCGGGAAAAAGGAAGAGCGCGCTGTAGCGAGCCTCTTCACTCCGGGCGGCACACATGCCCAGAAGGGCGAGTTCGCCGGAATCAATGATTTTGAGGTCGTTGCCTATCTCGTCATTCTCCCTGCGGAGAAGGCGGCGTGAATTCGCAGGCGATCATTGATTCGCTCGCGCTGCCGCTTGACGCGCGCATCGATCAGCGCGTGCCAAAAAAACTGTTTCTTGAACAGGGTGCGCCAACGGCGGCAGATAAGCGCGCGATTCAGGACGGCATTGAAGAAGTCACATGGATTGCAGCTCTCAAGCCGGTCAATATTGGCGTGCGCGCTTTCAAAGACGGCGCGCGGGAGTATTTGGAGGTTGCGGTTCTCTTATTGTACCTGCGACCGGACGCGAAAGTGGCTCGCCTCGTCGAACTCGTGCACCGAGCGATCCCATATCCATTAATGCTGCTGACGGAGCATGGGGGGAAGGTGATCATTTCGCTGGCCCATAAGCGAGCCTCCCAGGCAGAAAACGCCGCCGTCATCTTGGACGGGCCGATTTTAGAAGCCTCACTTGGCGATGATTCGTCGGATTACCAGTCAGCTTTTATGAACAGCCTCCGGCTCGCCGATCAGCCGAACCGGGACTTGGAGGCCCTATATGGGGGATGGATCGAGCGGTTGCAGGCATTTACTGCTGCCCGCTTGACGGGTCGCTATGCGTTGACCCAAACTGCATTAGAGGCGACCGCACGGCAGTTAGCACTCGAAGATCACGCTAGAATTACGCGGGAAATTATCGGGTTGCGTGCGAAAGCCGCTAAGGAAAAGCAAGTCAATCGCCGCGTGGATATCAACCTCGCCATTAGACGGCTTGAGGAAGAGTTACATGTTGCGGAGAAGAAGCTCTGAGGGGGCGATATGAAGAAAATTGATGGGACCGACCCTAGTGCGCAAAGCGCCAACATTGTGACTGACAACGTAGCTCATCTCAAAGCGTTGTTTCCGGACGCTGTTGAGGACGGAGTGATCAACTTCGATGCGCTCAAGCAACTCCTCGGCGGGACGCTTAATGAGCGGGAAGAAAAATATGGCCTGAATTGGCACGGAAAGCGGAAGGCCCGTCAATTAGCTCTATTGCCTTCGAATGGCACCCTGCGACCATGTCCAGAAGAAAGTGTTGAATGGGGAACAACTAAAAATTTAATGATTGAAGGCGATAATTTGGAGGTGTTGAAGCTCCTGCAAAAACGCTATGCCGGTAAGGTCAAGCTCATTTATATCGACCCGCCTTATAACACCGGAAACGATTTCGTATATTCTGACGACTTTCGTGACACCATAAAAAATTATCTAGAGCTTACCGGGCAAGTCCAGGCTAGCAAGCCTATCAGCTCGAACACCGAGTCCTCCGGTCGTTTTCATACCGACTGGCTTAATATGATATATCCACGACTTATGCTCGCGCGACAGCTCTTGCACAGCCATGGCTGCATCTTCATCTCAATCGATGATACCGAGTTAGCTAATCTGCGAATAATATGTGACGAGATTTTTGGCTCCGAGCATTTTTGCGGAATTATTTCTCGTTCGACCGGGACGAGAATGGGGTCCGGGAGCCCAACGCTATCAAGTGAATTGGACTACATCCTTGTCTATTCAAAAACTGATGAGCTGGAATTTCCAGGCCTTCCCATGACGGACGACGATCTAAGTATCTATGACCAGGAAGACGAGCGCGGCAAATATCTAACCCGCTCCCTAAGACGAACCGGAGGAGAGAACAGACGCGAGGATCGTCCGAGCATGTTTTATCCGGTTTTCGCACCGGATGGAACAGAAGTGCTGCCAATCGCACCGGCAGGATATGAAAGCCGATGGGTTTGCGGCAAGGCAACATACGAAAAGTTGGTCGCTGACGGGATGATCGAATGGAAGAAGATGACGAAGGATGGCAGGCAGCAATGGCAAGTCTATCAGAAACACTATCTTGGCTCCGCCTTGAAACAACCTTCAAACCTTTGGAGCGATGAGGAAGGTAACAAGAAGGCCACCAGGGACCTGAACGCCTTGTTTGAAGGATTAAAGATATTTGATCATCCGAAACCAATAGGTTTGATGCAGCGTCTTTTGAGTTTAGTCACCGATCCGAAAGCTGAAGACATTGTTATGGATTTCTTTGCTGGCTCAGGAACGCTCGGTCATGCGGTGATGGAGCAGTGTGCCGAAGAAGGCAGCAAGCAGCGTTTTATTTTGGTGCAATTGCCTGAGCCTCTCGACCCCAGCAATCGCGAACAAAAAGTGGCAGCTGATTATTGCGATCATCTCAAAGTGAGCCGAAATGTAGCCGAGCTTACCAAGGAGCGCCTCCGTCGAGCCGCAATCAAGATAAGAGACAAAAATAAGGGCTCGGAGGCAGATCTCGGATTTCGTGTCTTCAAGTTGGATAGTAGCAACATTCATACTTGGGACCCTAACCGTGAAGATATTGCAGAAACATTAGAACAAGCTGCAGAGCATCTTAAAACCGACCGCACCGAAGAGGATGTTTTGTTCGAGCTGCTCTTAAAGCTAGGGCTCGATCTTACCGTGCCGATGGAGACGATGAAGATTGCCGGTAAATCGGTTCACAGCATCGGTGCGGGCGTGTTGCTAGCCTGTTTGTCCGAGAAGATTGCGTCGAAGGAGGTTGAAGGCCTCGCGTTGGGTATCGCTGAGTGGCACAAAAAGTTGGCCCCTGCTGGTGAAAGTCAGATCGTTTTTCGCGACAGCGCGTTTGCCGATGATGTTGCAAAAACCAACATGACGGCGATCCTCCAGCAAAACGGTCTTGAGACCGTGCGCAGCCTATGAGCGCCGGCAAATGAAGCTGCACTTTGAGCCCAATCTCGATTTTCAGCGGCAGGCCATCGATGCCGTCGCTGACTTGTTTCGTGGTCAGGAAATTTGCCGGACGGAATTCACCGTCACGCGAAATGCCCTGGGCATGCAGATGGAGGCGTTTGAGAGCGACCTGGGTGTGGGTAATCGATTGACGCTTCTCGATGACGAGCTGCTTTCGAACCTTCGCGGAATCCAGCTGCGCAACGGGCTGAAGCCTTCGGATGATTTATCTTCGGGAGACTTCACGGTCGAGATGGAGACGGGAACCGGCAAAACCTATGTCTACCTTCGTACTATCTTCGAATTGAACCGTGAATACGGCTTCACAAAATTCGTGATCGTAGTGCCGTCTGTGGCGATTAAGGAAGGCGTCTACAAAACGCTTCAGATCACGGAAGATCATTTTCGGGGCATCTATGCGAATGCGCCGTTTGAGTTCTTTTTGTACGACTCCACCAAGCTTGGACAGGTCCGTAATTTCGCGACCAGTTCCAGCATCCAGATCATGGTGATGACAGTCGGAGCGATCAACAAGAAAGACGTGAACAATCTTTACAAGGATAGTGAAAAGACCGGAGGCGAAAAGCCTATCGATCTCATCCGTGCAACGCGGCCCATTGTCATTGTCGATGAACCGCAGAGCGTTGACGGCGGACTGGAAGGCCGGGGCAAGGAAGCACTCAGCGCAATGAATCCGCTCTGCACGCTTAGATACTCTGCGACCCATGCCGAGAAGCATCATATGCTTTTCCGACTGGACGCCGTTGATGCTTACGAGCGCAAGCTCGTCAAGCAGATCGAGGTGGCGTCGATGACGGTCGACGGCGCACATAACAAGCCCTATGTGCGGATCATATCTGTCAGCAATCGGCGTGGTGCGATCACGGCCAAGGTTGAATTGGACGTGCAGACCGCGACTGGGGTTCGGCGTCTGCCAAAAGATGTTCAGGACGGCGACGATCTCGAACAGGCTTCAGGCCGCGCGATGTACAAGAATCTGAGCATTGGCGAAATCCGCACCGCGAAGGGCGATGAACTTGTCGAATTGAAGATACCGGGCAGCGAAGAATGGCTGCGTCCGGGGCAGGTTGTCGGGGATGTCGATGCCGATGCTCTCAAGCGCCTGATGATCCGCCGGACCATCAAAGAGCATCTTGATAAAGAAAAGCGGTTGGCGCCGTTGCAGATCAAAGTCTTAAGCCTTTTCTTTGTCGACGAGGTCGCCAATTACCGCAGCTACACGGCGGACGGCCAGCCCGTGAAGGGCAAGTATGCGCTGATGTTCGAGGAGGAGTACCGGCGGCTAGCAAAGCATCCGGATTATCAGGTTCTGTTCAAGGAAGTGGACGTGGAAAGCGATGCGGCCGAGGTCCACAACGGCTATTTCTCCATCGACAAAAAGGGCGCTTGGAGCGATACAGCGGAAAACAATCAGGGCAATCGCGACAATGCGGAGCGCGCCTACAACCTTATCATGAAGGACAAGGAGCTGCTGCTCAGTTTTGATACCAAGCTCAAGTTCATTTTCTCTCATTCGGCGCTGCGCGAAGGCTGGGATAACCCGAACGTATTCCAGATTTGCGCGTTGCGTGAAATCGGGACCGAACGGGAGCGTCGCCAGACCATCGGGCGCGGCCTTCGCCTGTGCGTCAATCAGCAAGGCGAGCGGCTACGAGGGTTTGATATCAATACTCTGACGGTCGTGGCGAACGAGGGATATGAAGAGTTCGCTGAGAAACTTCAGAAGGAAATAGAGGACGAAACCGGCATTCGCTTTGGCATCGTCGAGGAACACCAATTCGCCGGCGTTTTGGTAACGGACGATAAAGGGGCCTCGAAGCCATTGGGCTTCGAGGAATCGCAAGCGCTCTGGCAGCATCTGAAGAACGAGGGCTACGTTGACGTAAGGGGCAAGGTGCAGGACACACTCAGAACGGCTCTGAAAGAGGGCAAACTAGAAATGCCTGCAAAATATGTGGCCCAAGCCGCTCAAATCACGGAGATTCTGCGCAAGCTCACAGGTCGGCTCGAGATCAAGAATGCCGACGACCGTGTTCGTATCCAGACGCGGCAGGCGGTTTTGGAGAGTGAAGCCTTCAAGGCGCTGTGGGAGCGGATCAAGCATAAGACGACTTACAGGGTGGCTTTCGACAATGCCAAATTGATTGCCGATTGCATCAAAGCCATGAAGGACGGCCCGATCATCGCCAAGACCCGGGTGCAAATCCGCAAAGCCGATCTTGCTATCGGCAAGTCCGGCGTCGAGGCGACGGAGACCACCACGGCCGCACCGATTACCCTTGATGAAACCGACATTGAGCTTCCGGATTTACTGACCGACCTTCAGGACAAAACCCAGCTTACGCGCAGAAGCATTGTCCACATCCTCAAAGACAGTGGGCGCCTGGATGACTTCAAGCGTAACCCGCAGGACTTCATTGAGTTGGCCGCCGAGACGATCAACCGCAGTAAGCGTCTGGCCCTGGTTGACGGCATCAAGTATCAGCGGCTCGGCGACGAACATTATTATGCGCAGGAGCTGTTTCAGACTGAAGAACTTATGGGGTATCTCAAGCAAAGCCTCGAAGTCACGAAGAGCGTGTTCGAGCGGGTCGTTTACGATTCAGCCGGGATCGAACAGGGTTTTGCGGAACAGCTTGAGAAGAACGAAGCCGTCAAAGTCTACGCAAAGCTGCCCGGGTGGTTCAGAATTCCGACCCCGCTCGGTACCTACAATCCAGATTGGGCCGTCCTTATAGAGAAGGACGGCGTTGAGCGCCTTTATTTCGTGGTCGAAACGAAAGGCAGTCTCTTCAAGGATGATTTACGCGACAAAGAGGGCGCAAAGATCGCATGTGGCAAGGCGCATTTTGCAGCGCTGGCGACCGGCGACAACCCCGCCCGCTACGTTGTCGCAACCACGCTCGATGATGTTCTCAAGGCCTAGCACACTCGCTTAGGCCGGTTGCGTCGGTTTTATACGTCTCAAGCAAGTTCAGATGCTCACCCTGATCAAGCAGCCTCAACGAATTTGAGGCCCGCCGCCTGTTCCGGCCGGTAGTTTCCAAGATATAGGCACATTGGCGTTCCGGGCGTGGCCAATCGCAGTTTGACTTGGCCATAGGCAGGGCCGCCGAGCAGCACGCGCAGAGATTCCGCCACCACGAGGGTGCTTGCGGTTACGCCGACAAACGGGACGGCAATGGATTTGCCCGCGAGCGCGACACGTCCGCATTCATCGTCGGTCAGTGTGCCATAGGCGGCGTTTTCGCGCGCAAGGGCTTCCTGCCGCTTGCGTTGTTTGTCCAGTTCCGCAGGGTCAAGATCGGGCCACAAATCTTCCGCCGTGCGTTCATTGGGGAATGTGTGCAGATTGATCGTGTCAAAGTTGCTGGCCATGCCGCCGAGGCCGCTTTCAACCACCTGCGCAAAGCGCGCCGTCGCCAGATGACGGCGAGCAGGGTTGGTATCAAAACCGCAAAGCGCGAGTTCAGGCTCGCCCTGCTGAAGCCGGAAGGTGGCATCGAACCGGCGTTCGACCAGACGTGTCCGAAAGCCCAGCGCCTCAAGCCAGCCGCTCAGCACGCGCGTCTTCAGTTCGTCTTCATGGCCTTTCTCGAAGATCACGCCGGTTTCCAGATTGGACTCCTCGACAATGTCGAAGTCATTCAGATGCAGACAAACATCCCGGATCAACTTGTAGGGGAGGGTGGCCAGTGACCAGAGATAGGCGTTGCCAAGGTGCCCAAGCCCGAGCAGCCATGCCTCCTGCGGCAGGACGCAGACGGGAACGCCCAGGGCTTCCGGGTCGCTGACGGCAAGATCAGGCCGCCAGAGAGACAGAGACACGGTTCTGCGCCCCGCCAGCAGCGTGATGCCGGCGAACGCCATGAAGATTTCCGAGATCGCCAAGGACCCCGCCAGTATTCCGGCAAGGCTGCAGAATTCGCGCTCGGACATGCGCATCGTTGATTCGGCGGGACCGGCACAGGCGATCCACCCGTCGAAAGTCGCGCGCAGAGCGCCTTTGATGGCAGGTGTGTTACCGAAGAGGACAGGGTTGCTGGTCGCAACCGCGTCTGTGATTTCGGGATGAACATTGTCCGGGCCGAGCAGGCCGGTCAGCGCCTTGCCGAACGTCTGTCCGGTATGCGGCCAGATCTTCAGCGCCGCGCCATGAAGTTGTTCCGGCACGACCACGCGGACCGCGCCCGGGAAGCAGCGCACGGCGATGCGGGCGGCGGTCAGAACGGCGAGCTGAAGCGTCCGCGAGGCGGCGACATCGGACCCGCAGACCAGCGTTACGGTGTGCTTGCTGCGGCGCTGGAGGGCGTCATCCGGCACCGTGGCGTCACGGTCGGCAAACAGTTTGGAAATCCGTGAAAGATGGGGATCGAGGGCGCCCATGGCATCACCACCAGCTCAGGCGGACGCGGGGGGCCGTATCCGCGCCGTGCGTGCGCCATTTGAAATTTCCCAGATACTCATAGACGCCGACGCCGGACAACGACCACCGACTTGTCCTGCCGAAATGGGGCATGATCATCGCCGTGTGACCCACCACCGGGACCATAGGATGCCGCTGGTCGATGCCGCTTTGCGAAACGTTTGTGCCGGGATGTGTGTGGATATCTGCGATCAGATCAAGCTTGGCCGCCTTGCAACGCTGCCACAGCGCGGCATAGCCGTTGGCGTGAAACATGATCGCGCCGCCCTGATAAGCGTTGGGGTCGATGTCGTCGTAGCAGACGTACTGCCGGATTTTGGCGCGCGTGCCGGACTGGCTGCCCAACAGGAACGCGCCGCTTTCGCGCCGCCCCTGTCCGCGCCGCCCCAGATCGCGCACAAGGCGCGCCCAAAGCAGCAGCGGCATCTCTATGGTCAGATCAGGCGCCAATATAATCTCCCGACATCAACAGCGATTGAAATTCTTCAAGGTAATCCACAATGGTATGCCGGCTGGTCCAGATCAGATGGGGCATCGCCGTCGGCCACTCGTTGTGGCCGTGCGCCGCGATGCGGTCATACGGGTGATAGAAAGCGTTGTGGGAATCGCGCCAGCTATCGATGCGAAAAACCATCGCAAACCGGCTGCCGGGTTTGCCCTTGGGATACTGGCTCCGCGGAAGATGCGTTTTGCTCTCCGGATTCCAGAAACTCCCGGTCGGCGGCGCCGAGCGGTAGCCCGTCATATCAAGCCGCACGTAATAACGCCGGGGCGCGTCGCCGCGCTCCGCCGCCGCCAGCCAGAAACACATCGCCGGCCAGGCTGACGATTCGCTTTCGAGCCCCCACAGGCCCTTGGCCACACCACAGCGGAATTCCGCCGACGCGAGGTCTGCTTCCAGAAGGCGCTGATCAGGAAGGCTCATGACATCAACCCTGCGGCGTCACTTCCTTGACGAGGTCAAAGCAGAGCGCGCATTCGGCTTTCACAAGTTCGCCGAGATGAACATCGCTGCGCGGCTGTTCGGTCGTGCCGCAGATTTGCAGCACATATTCAGCGGCCGAGGCCGGGTCGAGCTTGAACTTGCGCCGCGCCCATTCCGTCACCGTGCCGATCGTGGCTGCCGGTGAAAACTTGTGCTTCTTCGACTTGCCGCCGAAGTTGACCTCAACCGCGATACGCCGGCAGCGGTGGACATGCACATGATGGTGCTTGCGCAGGTCAAGCACTTCAAGGGTGAGGTGAATCTCGACCGGCTTGTGATCATCCTCGCCGTCGTCAGAATCGTCGCCGTCATGGAGCGCATCGTCACACTCGCCGACAAAGACGAAGACCTCCTTCTCGCCCTCGCGCAGCACGCCGGCCTTCACCAGCACATCGCGCAACACGTCGCCGGACCCGGCGCTTACCACCCGGGGTTTGTCGACCCCATGCAGAAAAATTTCCAAATCGTCGCTGGTCTTCATTTTTAGTTCTCCGTTCAACTCTGTTTCAAGGCCACGCCGGGCCAGTGGTGAAGTTGTACCACCGATTCCGATTTGCGTCAATCACACCAACATGTTATATGTTTGCTATACTCACAAATGTTTGTGAAATTGACGCAGGGCAGCCAAAGTCCTATAAACAAAGGATGAATCCCGAATCGCTCTACCGGCGCATTGGCGCGTTTATCGCCACGCGGCGAAAACAACTCGAATTCAAACAGGAAGAACTCGCGAGGCGCGTCGGAATATCGCGTGCGTCGCTCGCCAATATTGAGAATGGACGGCAAAGCGTGCTTGTCCATCATCTCTATTCAATTGCGAAGGCGCTTGACCTGCAGCCGGGAGATTTGTTGCCCGCCGTTGATCGCAACGCCGCCAGTGAGGCGTTGCCGTTGCCGCAGAATCTTAATGCTGAAGAAGCGAAGGCCGTCAGCCGTCTATTCGGCTTGCGTCCCGTCCAATCCGTAGAAACGCCCAACAAGGAAGGACAACGTGTCAAACAAACCAAACGACAGATCAGCCGCAGAGGTGGCGCAGTCCGTACTGGCAAGTAACAACGTCCGGACGTTTCCGGTACCGATAGAAAAAATAGCGAGATCACTCGGCGCGGAACTGAGGTTTCAGCCGATGGACGACGAATTATCCGGCATGATTTATATAAAAGACGGGGTGCCGATTATAGGCGTGAACGCCCTGCATCACCCTAACCGCCAACGTTTCACAATTGCCCACGAATGCGGTCATCTGATGCTGCACCGGGACATCATCACCAGCGCGGTGCATGTCGATAAGGATTTTCCGGTCCTCATGCGGGACACGGTTTCTTCCCAGGCGACGAATTCCATCGAGATTCAGGCCAACCAGTTTGCCGCCGAGCTGTTGATGCCGACCGAACTTCTGGAAAAGGCCCTCGCCGGGATCAGGTTCGACATCGACAACGACAAGCCGATCGAGGACCTGGCCAAAAAGGTAAAGGTCAGCAAGCAGGCGCTTGAATACCGGATAAGAAATTTGCCCAGTAAGAAATAGTTTATAGCGCGGTAAGGAGCCTCGCATGTCTTTCGTGTTTTACGATACCGAGACTACGGGTACCGTCACCGCCTTTGATCAGATTCTTCAGTTCGCGGCCATCAAGACGGACGCGGACCTCAACGAGGTGGACCGCTTCGAGATTCGCTGCCGGCTTCTTCCTCATATCGTTCCGGCGCCGGGCGCGATGCGCGTGACCGGCGTCAGTGTCGCGCAGCTTTTCGACCCGGCATTCTGCTCTCATTACGAGATGATCCGGCAAATCCGGGCGAAGCTCCTCGCGTGGTCACCTGCGGTCATCCTCGGCTATAATTCTCTGGATTACGACGAGCACATCCTGCGTCAGGCGCTCTACAAGACGCTGCACCCGCCGTATCTGACCAATACGAACGGTAACGGCAGGGCCGATGTCCTGCGCATGGTCCGCGCGGCGTCCGTCCTTGCGCCGGGAGCCATCGTCATCCCGGCGGACGACGCGAAGAACATCTTCAAGCTGGACCGTGTTGCTCCCGCGAACGGCTTTGATCATTCCGCCGCGCATGACGCGCTGGCGGACGTGAACGCGACCATCCATTTGTGCCGCCTTCTGATGAGCAACGCCCCGGCGGTATGGTCCGCGGCGATGCGTTTCAGCCAGAAAGCCAGCGTCATCGACTACATCGGCAGCGAACGAATCTTTTGCTGGTGCGAATTCTACTTCGGCAGACCTTATTCATGGCTGGTGACGCCCATCGGCACCAATCCCGACAACGGCTCCGAATTCTACGTCTTTGACCTCCAGTTCGATCCGGCGGTCCTGGCCGCGCTTTCGGATGAAGATCTCGAAGCGGAGCTTTCCCATTCGCCCAAACCGGTCCGCCGCCTGAAATGCAACTCATCCCCGATGCTCATGCCTGTTGAGGATGCACCGGCCTTCACCGTTGCGTCCGCGCTCAGCGCCGAAGAACTTGAGCGGCGTGCGGACATGCTGGAGAACGACGAAGCACTGCGCGCCCGCCTGATCGCGGCGCTGGAGGCGGGACGCGCGCCGAAAGAGGCATCGCCGCATATCGAGCTTCAAATCTATGACGGCTTTTGGCCGAAAACCGACGAATTCCTCATGGAATCGTTCCATGCCGTGCCATGGGAAAAACGGCTTGCCATCGCCGAGAATTTTCAGGACCCGCGCCTCAAGACGATTGCCATGCATCTGATCCACATCGAGCGGCCTGATTTGCTCAATCCGCTGATTAGCGCTGCTCATGACCGTACCCGTGCACGGCGCGTGTTGGGTCTTGATGGCAACACACCGTGGCTCACTTTGCCCAAAGCCATTGAACAGGTCGAAGCGATGCTGGCGGATTGCGAAGAAGCGCATCGCGGTCACCTGCAGGAGCACTGCGACCATCTCCGTGACTGGCTTGACCGCGCCCAAGCAATCATCGACGGCGCCGATCTGCCAGCACTGTCCGCGTAAATCTTGCGTGCTTTATCAATCGGGTTGGTTCGATTTCATCTCTCCGGCAGGCCGTCAAACCAGGCTTCTATCTCAGACATTGAGATCAACGTCTTTTTTCCGGATTTCTTGATTCTGATTCTTTCGGCACCAATTTCCTTGTAGAGCGAGCTTCGTCCTATTCCCATTATCTTGGCCGCTTCCGAAATACGGACAAAAAGTTTTCCGTCTTTCTGATGCTTCGCGGCTTCGTCTGAAGGCCTGGCGGGGGGTGCTGTTCGCCCCTGCGGACGGTCCGGCGTTTCTTCCTGTCTTCCGCCTTCTCTTTTCAGGTCGCGAGACAGTATGTCCCACAGTTGCGCTTCCTGACGCATGGTTATCGCCCGCTTCTCCGCAAGCTCGCTCAGGTTTCGTAAAAAATATGCATGCATGGTTCGCTCCTTGAAGGAATTGAAATCGCACTCTCTCCATGAATTGGAGCGACGAAAGGAGCGAACAAGCGTGGTTTGGATAATCACTGGAGCGGGTGAAGGGAATCGAACCCTCATAGCCAGCTTGGAAGGCTGGAGCTTTACCACTAAGCTACACCCGCGTTTGATAGGAATTTTATCAGAAAGTTGATTTCTGTTCAATCTAGGGCTCTATTGTGCATCTAGACCGAAAGAAGCTCGCTCCATTCGGTGGTGTAGCGCGGCGACGTGAAATCCCGCCGCAGCTTCCACGCCTGTTGTTTGCCAGCAGCGGCATAGGTCAGAGTGCCGCGCCCATAATCCCGGTTGAGGCTATCGAGCGCATCCATAAGCGCTTTGGAGCGCGGCGTATCGGGCGCGGTCCAGAGATCGCTCTGGACCCGGCTGGCCCGCACGAGATCAAGCAACATCACGCCCGCTTTCTTGTAACGATATCCATCTTTCCAAAGCATTCGGAGCGCCTGTGCGGCAGCCTCGCCTAACACGCCCGTGTCCGCACTTGCCACGGGCAAGCGCACGGCGCGCGTCGCGTGATATTGAGGATCGGCTGGCTTGAAACTGTTGGTCTCAACGAATACCGCCACATGCGCTGTCGTAAGCGACTGGCGGCGCATCTTCTCGGCGGCGCGCGCGGTGTAAGACGCCACGGCTTCGCTCAGTTCCTGAAACGTGGTCACAGTCCGGCCGAAGGAACGCGAGGCGATGATGCTCTTGCGATCGGGTATGTGATCTTCGAGCGCGATGCACGGCACGCCGCGCAATTCCAGCACCATGCGTTGCATGACCACGCTGAAGCGTTCGCGGATGAAGGCTGGATCGCTGTCGCGCAGCTTCAGGGGGCTGGTAATGCCGAGCGCTTCCAGTCGTTCAGCGATCCGGCGGGCCACGCCCCAAAGATCGGCAAGGGCCATGCGGCCCAGCGCTTCTTCCGTCTGCGCCTCATCGAGCATGATGAAAACGCCTTTGCGCTCCGGGTCCTTCTTGGCGAAACGGTTCGCCACCTTCGCCAGCGTCTTGGTCGGAGCCACGCCAACGGACACGGGAATGCCCGTCCATTGCAACACGGTCCGCCGCAATTCGGCGGCATGGGCTTCGATCCGGGATTCAAAACCGCCAAGGCCAAGAAACGCCTCGTCGATGGAATAAATTTCAAGGTCGGGGGTAAACCGTCCAAGCACCTGCATGACCCGCGCGCTCATGTCGCCGTAGAGCGTGTAATTGCTGGACCGGATAATGACGCCGTGCCGCTCGAAGGTGGCGCGGTTCAGATGCCAAGGCGCGCCCATTTCTATGCCGAGCGCCTTGGCTTCGTTCGAGCGGGCGATCACGCAGCCGTCGTTATTGGACAGCACTACCACGGGTTTGCCGCGTAGGTCCGGCTGAAACACGCGCTCGCACGATGCATAGAAATTATTGCAATCGACGAGCGCGATGGGGACGGTCATCAGAGCATGCGGATGGCTTTCGTCACCACGCCCCAAATCTCAAATGACATGTCGCCGCAGATTTCTGTATCGGCATAGACCGGGTTTTCCGCTTGCAGCCAGACCCGGCCCTGCCGGCGGCGAAACCGCTTGAGCGTGAAGCCGCCGTCAACGAGTGCAAGCACCACGTTTTTGTCTTTTGGCGTCCGGGCGCGATCGACGATTGCGATATCGTCTGGATAGATTCCGGCGCCGATCATGCTGTCACCCGCCACCCGTACCGCGAAAGTGGCGGCAGGATTTTCGATCAGGAGTTCATTGAAATCCAGCGGACTCTCAAGATAGTCGTCAGCGGGCGACGGAAAACCCGCCGAAACTTTATCCGTCGCCAGCGGAACGCGCGCTTTTGTGCGCGCTTCCACGTCGATGAAGCCGTTAATGTCCCCCGCCCGTAAACCGCGCGCGGCGATGACCCGCGCCAGCGTGGCAACGCTGACGGGGAGCCTCACCACCTTGGTGGGAGGCCCTGCGGGTCGTCCAACGCGTCTTGCCTGTGCCATACCGCCCCCTGAATTTCTGTTACAGATATTCAGACCGAACGGCGGGCGTGTCCAGCGGTTCCTTTGGAACCCGCGAAACGCGGGTGAACAGCGGGGAAACCCCCGCTTCCTGTGGGGTTAAAATCTTTCGAATCAGGCCGCCCGCTCGATTGCGTCGATGTCCTTTTCGGAAACCTTGTTCACAGCAGGGTTGACGGCACGGACGAGAAAGCGGTCCGGCCGGAGTGGCTTGATGTCATCAAGGGCTGTTTGCGGATCAAGCCAACGCTCGGGATTTTCAAGAACGACCGGCATCCGGTCGTGATAAGGCGCAACCAGTTCATTGGGTTCGTCCGTCAGGATGGCGAAGGACGGAACGCTATCGCCTTTGACCTCCGAATAATCCCAAATCCCCGCGAACATGATCGGCTCGCCGTCTTTCCGTTCAAAGAAATAGGGCTGCTTCTTGCCGCTCTCTTCGCGCCATTCGTAAAAGCCCTCCGCAGGAATGATACAATGGCGCTTCGCCAACATGGACTTGAATGAACCCCGGCGCAGGGTGTCGGTCCGGGCGTTGAGAAGCGGCGGACGTTTTTTCCCGGGAGCGGCCGCGAGATTGATCCCAAACCGCGCCAGCTTTGCTTCCATCTCTCTGCCGACTTCAGCCAGGAAGGCCGGGACACGCTCAGTCGGCGCAACATTCGGATTGTACTCAAAGTTGATCCGGGCTCCCGCGAGTTGTCGCGGGAGCTGGCTCCAATCTTTCAAACCTCTGAAACGATTGCACATGGCAGAGATATAGGGCGTCAAACATCTTAAAAAAAGCGTCCAGGACGCCGAGGGAACCGCCCCATCGTCTCAGCGTTGGACGAATATGCACCTTGTCGAGATTTTTCTGCCTGTCCGCGATAATGAAAAACGGGCCTTTGACCAGAGCAAATTCGCGGCGGTGCGGAAAACGCTCGTCGATCGTTTCGGAGGGGCGACGAGTTTCGCGCGAGCGCCGGCGCAGGGCGTGAATCATTCCGATGGCGAAATCCAGAAAGACGACATCATCATCATGGAAGTGATGACGGAAGATCTGGACCTGGAGTGGTGGGCGTCATACCGAGCCAGCCTCGAGCGGGAGTTTTCACAAGACGAGATTCTGATCCGGGCCAGTGCCGTTAGAAAGCTCTAGATATTTTCAAGATTACTTGGGCGCGTCGGCTTCGCCGACCGGGCTCTATTCGCTGTCGCTCACCGAGCCAGCCGATTACCGCGAAGGCGCGGAACGTCTGTCTCGGCCCTTCGGGTAACGATCCCTCGCGCAAAAATCATAATGTGCCGTTCGCCGGGGGCAGTCGGTACCGCGTCCCGCCTTGCGGCGGCGCTATGCTGACGCTCCTGCGGCTGCCCTATTAACCGGTCTTCCGGCAGCAGTCGGTCCCGTGTCCCGCCTGCGGCGGCGCTATGCTGACACTCCTGCGGCTGCCTTCTTTGTTTTAAAAATTGGGGGCGTGCCGCCCCTTGCCGTCAAGGCCTTAGCCCTTCGGGCGGAAAACGCCTCCCGTGTAGTCGCTTCATTTTCATTCCGCTCCGGCCCGCGCCGACCGGCGTTTTTCCGGCCTGTGACGGCCAACCCCGCTCATTGCCGCGTGGCTAGTCGGTTTGCATTGCGCAAACCCTAACCACAAAAGGCAAAAAAATGAGAACGGATGTTTATGAACGCGTCACCAATTCCATTATCGCAGCACTGGAAGCCGGCGTGCGGCCGTGGCATCAACCATGGAGCGGCAACCATGCGGCTGGTCGCATCGTGCGGCCGCTACGGGCGAACGGCATTCCTTATCGCGGGATCAATGTCCTGATGTTGTGGTCGCAAGCCATGGAGAAGAACTACAGCGCCCCGATCTGGATGACCTTCAAACAGGCGCTGGACCTGAAAGCGCATGTGCGAAAAGGCGAGACCGGCAGCCTCGTTGTTTATGCGGACGCCATCACACGCACCGAAACCGATGGCGCGACAGGCGAGGACAGTGAACGGCGCATTCCGTTCCTGAAAGGCTACACGGTCTTTAATGTTGATCAGATTGAGGGATTGCCCGATCACTACCATGCCAAACCCGAACTCCGTCCCGATCCCATCCAGCGTATCGCGCGCGCTGAAACGTTTGTGAAAGCAACCGCCGCCGAAATCAGGCACGGCGGAGGCAGAGCATTCTACAGCCCCGGCCGTGACTTCGTGGCCATGCCGCCTTTCGAAGCCTTCCGCGATGCGGAAAGCTACTACGCCGTCCTTATCCACGAACTCACCCACTGGACGATGCACAAATCGCGGCTTGACCGGGATATGGGACGCAAACGCCACGGCGATGCGGGCTATGCGATGGAGGAACTGGTGGCCGAGCTTGGCGCGGCCTTTGTCCTGGCTGACCTCGACCTGACACCGCAAGTTCGGGAAGAACATGCCGCCTATATTCAGAACTGGCTCAAGGCCCTGAAAGACGACAAGCGCGCGATCTTCACTGCGGCGTCCCACGCCCAGCGCGCTGCGGATTATCTGCACGGATTTCGGGGCGACAGCCTGGAACGGGCGGGCACGGCCGATAGGGCGGCTGCATAGCAGCCTATTTTGGCCGTCTTTTCCGGCGCTTTGGTTTTATGCCGGCGATTTTTTCCGCGAGCTTCACGGCTTCGCGACGGACCTGCTTATCCTTGATCCTGCTGAATGCCTTTATCAGCCGCAGAACGCCGGCATGCTCTCGCAGCATCCTGCTCCATTCTGGCTCCACGTTCTGTTCCTTCCGGCTGGTGACGTCGCCTTGAGACGGCAAAAACGCCGCCGGCATGGCCGGCGGCGTTTTGATTCTTTAGAGCTTGGGGGCAACGCCCTTCGCCTTACCCTGCATGTCGCGCACGTAAGTTTCGATCATTCCAAAATCCGCAGCCTTGTTCGCCTTGGTGCGCTCATTGTCGCTCAGGGTGAACTCGATCTTCTCGGCGTGGTCCTTCGTCAGCCCCGCCGAGATGCGGACGATCAGGACGACATCGCAGTTGCCCTCCCGGTTCGACTCCGAATCCGCGGTTTCAATCACGTAGTCGGCGGGACAGGTGATCAGAGTGGCATTCGGCGGATTGACCGCGCGCCCGTTATCGAACTGAAACCGGTAGAAATGCGAATTCCCCGAGCTGTGGTCCTGCGGCGTGGTTTTGTACTTCTCTTTCAGCCGCGCCATGATCTCCGACACGCGCGGCTGATCTTCCGGCACCCTATAAAAGATGGTGCGCATGAGCCCGAGCACCTGATTGCCCGAAGCCGGCGCGCTCAGGCGGATACTGATATGTTCGTCGATCGTGCGTTGTCCTGTGCCCGGCAGTTCTCGCTTGAGACGTATCTGGCCGATATAGGACGCGGGCTCGATGAAGCCGCCGGGCGTCTGAACGCGCATGACCGTGGTTTCTTCGACCAGAGGCGGGCTGTCGTCGTTTCCCATTCCTTCCGCAGCCCGTTTCTGCGCGCGGGTCCTCTGCGGAGGCGGCGGCTTGACCGACTCCTTCAGGAGCGCTTCCAGTTTTGGTTTCAGTTCGGCGTAAGTGTCGCCGGGTTCGATGCCGAGGATATCGGCCTTCACGTCTTTCGGCAGGTTCATACCTTTCGGCAGGTTGAGGGTTTGCTTCCATTGCATCGTTTCGGTGCGGGCTTGTGTCGCCGCCAGGGCAGCCACCACGCCCAGCACCACGCGTGACGCGCGCTGCATGATCCACACTCTGGATTCTCCTTAGTGCTCGTGAACAGAATCAAAATAGCCCCACGTGATCTGACGCGAGGCTATCGGCGGGCACGGAGTTCTTGAATTTCCGGAATGATCGAACAGAATTGCTTATTCTGTCGCATAGCCAGCAAAACCCTGCGACAGCGCTTGCGAGCGCTTATCTAGAATGTTAGATTCTTCGATATTAGCGGAGCAAACAGGCCTGTAAATTCAGGCCGTTTCCGAAACATTCAACAGAATAAGCAAGACTGTCGCATCCGACCCCTTGAGCGGCGTCGGATGGATTTCATGCGCGGTCGCACCGCACAAATTGCGTCACTCTATACGCCTGCTGGCGCGCGCAAATATCTCACGCCCGCCGAGCGCGCCCGCTTCATCGCCGCCGCGCGCGCTTGTCCGCGTTTGGAACTGCGGACCTTCTGCTTGACGCTGGCCTACACCGGTTGCCGGATATCGGAAGCGCTGGAAGTTCGGGTCCGCGCCGTCGAGTCCGGCGCGGGCTTCATTGCCCTGCGGTCACTGAAACGGCGAAGGGGCGCAGTCGTCATCAGGGAGGTGCCGGTGCCGTCGGATCTCCTGAACGAGATCGAAACGGCACATGGCATCAGCGAAGCGGCATCGGAACGCCGCCTGTGGCCATGGTCGCGCAGCCGCGCGTGGCAACTCGTGAAAACCATGATGAATGAAGCCGGTATCGCACCGGGCATCCACGCCACGCCCAAAGGCTTGCGTCATGGCTTCGGCATCCATGCCATCAGTTCCGGCATTCCGCTTAACCTGGTGCAGCGCTGGCTAGGTCACGCGCGCATGGAAACGACGGCCATTTACCTTCAGGCGATGGGCCAGGAAGAGCGCCGGATCGCAGAGCGCATGTGGCACGTCACCTGAGGGCGATCGGTGAGGCGTTCATATCGTTTTCAGGTTGCCCAACATCCGTATTCAGAAACTGCCCTGCAAACGCCCGGCCTCGGGTTTTACGGGTCCTGACAAGCCCGTTCGCCGAGATCAACGGGCCGCCCGATCCATTCGCCAAAGCTCCCGTGTTGCCCGTGTGACTCGCCGCCCTTTGGGCATGTCTTTCACGTCCCCGTAAGGCCGGGCGTGGTGCCGGGCCGAAACAAACGAATACGGAGACTAAGATGAGCAACACGAAAGAAATGAAAAAACACAACGCACCCACCCACGCAATCTTTCAGGTGATCGGTGAAAACGACAAGGCCCGCTGGATTCGAGTCGGCGCCGCGTGGACCAATGCCGACGGCAAAGGCCTCACGCTGAGATTCGATGCATACCCGGTCGTGGGCCGCACCGTCATCCGCGAAATAACCACGGATGTGGCAGAGCAAGAGACTGCTTAGCCAGATATTCCATCTTCCTGACAGGATCGTGGTGGCGGGCCAATTCGTCCGCCACCATCTCTTCGAGAGGGTGCGAGTAGTACGTCCTTCTCAAATGGGCGGCACGCTTTCGCAAATAGGTGAATAATCGTTCGCGGTAGCTTTTTCGCCTTTCGGTCTCCGCTTCCCACACAGGCAGGACGATCAAAGCGATTTGAGCAAGGGTCCGTTCGCGTCTGGCGCTTTCAAGGTAAAGCGTTCTGGCGAAGTTGTCCCTTGCCTGCGCGATTGCACGGGCCTTCGCGGCCCGCGCGTCCATTTCTGTCTTATGCCTGCACTCTGCCTCTTGCGCCTGCATTTTCTGCAACCGCAAGGCTTGCAAATCCTTCAATGTCCTCGGCAGCGCATGATCGGCATGCGCATCGAAGTAGCCGATAAGCGTGCTTTCCCTGAAATAATAGGTGCGCGCGAGCGCCATCGGCTGGCATCCCGAGACCAGCACGAGCGATGCGGGACGATCACGGTCGCCGAACAGGCGCCCGACCTCGTCGGGCGTGACCAGCGCGCGTCTTTGAATGGTTTCTGAGAGGCCGTGGCTTTGTGACCCGCTTCTGCCTTCACTTGTCGTTTGGCTGTAACCCGACGACACGCTGACGGAGCGCCCGCCGCTCATGCCGTGGTTGACGCTGCCATTCTGGCCACCGGACGATGACCCGGCCGACATCCCGAACGTATTGGTCGATGACGTTCCACTGCTTACACTCGTTGACCGGCCCGACGACCAGCCCGCCGACCGGCTTTCGTTCGCCGTGGTGCGTATGATCTCGCATTCGCCGATCAGTTTCGAAATATAGTCGCGCGTGAAATGGTCATCATTGCAGAAGAAGGATTTGACGCCGCAATTGGCAAGCAGCGTTTCCCAATTGTCGCGGTAGATGTCCTTGAGTTGTGCCAACGTCTGCACGGCGAAGATCATCTTGACGCCAAATCCGGCGATCTGCGCGGCGGCGTTCTCGATCGCCTTCATGCGCCGTAGCGCCGGGAATTCATCCAGGACCATCAGCACCGGGTGCCCGGATTTGGGCTGATGCCTGACCCGCTCCATTTCCGTGACGGTGAGCGTCACCATCATGCGCAGCCAGCGGAAATGCGTTTCCATGTAACGCTGCGGCAGGCAGATGAACAGGTTCGTACCGGCCGGATCGGTCTTGAGTTCGCTCAAGGCGAAATCAGATTTGGCGAGACAGCGCTGCATGCCGGGGCTGTCGATGAAATCCGTATTCGTGCAGGCCACCTGCAGGATGGACGCCAGCACCCGCGAGGCGTTTTCTTCCTGACTCGCATATTGCTGGCCGGCATTGGCGACTACGCCGCCGAACGCCGTGTTTCGCTTCATTGTATTGAACAGCGCACCAAACGGTGTCGGCAGATAATCACCCTTTTTTGCACTCATGGCCATCAGCTCAGCCATTTCCACGTCGCCCGCCACCAAAAGTCTGCGGACGGTGATAAGATTACGCTCACGAGCAGCAAAACCCTGCCAACTGGCCACATGCAGGATCAACGCTTTCAGAAGGCCGCGCGCGCTCTCTTCCCAGAACGGATCGTTCGAGCTTTCCGCGACGATCAGGGCGTCCGCGATGCGCGCCGCCTCATCGACGGATTCTTCCCGCCGGATATCGAGGGCGTCCATGGGATTGAAGGACGCCTTCACGTCCTGGAAAAAATCATATCGGGTCCGGACAATATCGAAAGGGTCGAGGATGCGGACTTTTTGCTTCATGCCGGCGCAAAAATGCGAACCATTGCCGCGCCGCCGCGCCGTGACCATCGCGTTCTCGCCCTTTGGATCGATGACGACAGTTGAACCGGGCCAGGTCACCAGATTGGGAATGATCATCGACGTACCCTTGCCGCCGCGCGTGCCGCAGCAGATCAGGACGTGGCGGTTGTCATTGAATCCCACCGCTTCCCCGGCGGGCGCGCGGCCGAGGAAGAAATCGCCCGACCGGAACGGGCGGATGACCCGGCCATCGGATTGATACCAAGCAGCGGTGCCGAGCGGCATCTGCCGCTGGTCGTTCGTTCCGATCAGCGGCACCTCCAATTTGATGGCCGGAAATTGATCACTCATCGTGTACCTCCAATATTACAATTCCAGACCCCGTTCGCGCGGCCGGTCGCGGGTCCGCATTCGCGAACGATCGCGTTCCTCTTGTTTGGGCAGAGCCAGCACTTCCGCGACGCGGCGGGCGAACCGCATCCGTTCGTCCCGGTGCCGTGTGCGGGTCTGTGTTACCCGCTCATGGAGCGGTTTGATCTCGCGGGCCTGCGCTTGGACCAAGGCCTCGCGCTGTACCCGGTCCCGCAGAAAGCCCTCATAGGCTTCCCGGTCGTTTTGCTTGCGTGTGGTGAATAGCCGTCCCGACAGGATGTCGAGGACCGCGCCGAGGCCGCGCCGGAAACGCTCACCGCGCGCCTTTGATTCCGTTTTCCAGCGCTTCTCCTGAAGCTGGGTGAGTTTCTCACGTTCAGCGCGGTGCAGGATCGTGGTGCGCCTGACCTCATCCAGCAAGGGCTTCAATTCGTCGCTCTTGGCTTTCCTGTCATCTGCGATGTGCTGGCGCAATTTCTGACCGACACGCTGGCGTGTCGTCTTGCGGACCTCGTCAACACCGGGAAGCGCCTCGGGTTTGCCGAGCTTTTGGTTCAGCGCCTTGGTTTTGACGCCAGTCCAGCGCGTCACCGACAGGGGCTCGCCCTCTAATCCAAGGGCCACGAAGCCCCGCCGGTCGCCCTGGGCCAAGTAATACCCGTGCTCTTCAAGGGCATTCCTGAAGCTTGCCAGATTGTCGGACCGCTCCCATGCGGACTGGAAAACCTGCTTGACCTCTCGCGGGTCGAGATCGAGCCGCTTGGCCTGTTGCCACTCTGCCAGCGTGAAATTGAGGGGGTTTTTCCAGCCGTTGGTTTTGTGGCCGTCCGGCAGCTCCCACCCGTGTTCCAGATACAGTTCTTTCGACAGATCGCGCAGCCGGGATTTGAAGAACGGCATATTGACCGCCTTCATCTCTTCCGCATCGATCCGCGACCACACGACGTGCGCGTGCCGCCGCCCGTCCTTTTCGTGAATGATGACGGCGCGCGGCTGATCCTTGAGGCCGAGTGTCTCTTCCGCCCGGTCAACGGCGGTCATGAGGACCTCAATGCCGGCCTTCGCATCCTTGGGCGGGTTCAGGCTCAGCGAAAACATGAATTGCGTGCAGCGTGTGCCCTTGGCGATAGCATGCGCCTCCGAGAGCGCGCCTTGCAGATCGCCAGCCATGAAGCCTCGCAGTTCCTGCACCGTCACATGGTCGTTGTCCCGGTCATTCATCAGGTGAGCGGCAAGCTGGCGCGCTCCGCTTCGCTGCGAGGCCTTGAGGATCATCGGGATTTCTTTTCGGTGCTTTGCGCGAATCGGTCGGAAAGTGAGCCGGGAATTCCGTTGCCCACTTTCATGCCAAGCGCCTGCATAAGCAGTATCCGCATGGCGACGACTTCCTCGCAGGCCTGACGAAGCTCTGCTTCCGTTTCTTTCGTGACCGGAAGGCTTCCGAAATTGGCTGCCTTGGCCAGTTGATTCAGATTATTGGCCAAATGGGACTGGCCCAGCTTCGCCAGAAGCCGACTGAGCGATTCAGTATCCTTCACGGGCGCGCGCCGCCGCACCGGGGCTGGGCAATCCAGGATTCGGCTGCGAATGAACGCGCCGAGCGACACGTCGCCGGCCTGTCTCCGTAGGCGGGCTTTCTCTGCCTCTGAGAGCCGGATCGAGAAGGGCAGGGCCTTCTGGTCGTCCTTTCTGGTCATTGAGCTCCTCCTTGTTGGTCTGAACTTCACGCGCGCAGAAGCGCCCGATATCGGCGATATCAGGGTCTGGGCGTCCGGATGCCTGTGATGTTCTTGGCTATAAACAGCGGCGCGAGCCTGGAATTTGCGCTCGCAACTTGCTGAACTTGTTGTACTATTTCGTCAGGTATTGGCTTAGGATTTGGTTTGGGTAAGCGTAGTCCACTTCGCTCCCCCGCAACCAACTGAACTTGCGTTTCTAGATCGCCCGGTAAGCCAAGTTCACTTCGCTTCCCCGCAACCAGACGATGGCTGATTACCTGGCCTCTATGGAAAGCCGCCCTTCGGGGCGGCTTTCTTGTTCCTGGGCGCGCCTCATCATGAAGCTTGCCACCGGAAGTGGTGTCGCTATATCGGAATTTTCCGCCGTGCGATGAATGAGACCGAGTATGACCGCCGATACCTCCACCGCCGAGTCCCAGCCGTTCCAGGCCGAGGTCGCCGAACTCCTGCATCTGATGGTGCATTCGGTCTATTCGGAAACCGATATTTTCCTGCGCGAATTGATTTCGAACGGGTCGGACGCCTGCGACAAGCTGCGTTATGAGGCGATCGCCAATCCCGACCTGATCGCCGACGGGTCGCCGCCCGACATCCGGATCGCGCCCGACAAGAAAGCAAATACGCTCACCGTGATCGACAGCGGCATCGGGATGGATCGACAGGAACTGATCGACAATCTCGGCACCATTGCGCGCTCCGGCACCAAATCCTTTCTCGCCCGCCTCACGGAGGCCAAGGACGGCGCCGGCCTGATCGGCCAGTTCGGTGTCGGTTTCTATGCGGCCTTCATGGTCGCCGACCGCATCGCCGTCACCAGCCGCCGCGCGGGGACAGACGAGGTCTGGACCTGGTCCTCATCGGGCGGAAGCGGATTCGAGATCGCGCCCGCCAGCGACGACGACGCCCGGCGAGTTGCGCGCGGCACCGAGATCGTTCTGCACCTGAAGCCGGACGCCAAGAAATATCTGGAGACCTACGAGATCGAGCGTATTGTCGGTGCTTATTCCGACAATATCCAGTTTCCAATCCTGCTGGTGCCGGAGGAGGGCGAGCCGCGTCAGATCAATTCGGCCAGTGCGCTGTGGCAGCGCTCGAAATCGGAACTGACGCCGGAAGACTACACCCAGGCCTACAAGGCGATCGCCGGTGCCTTCGACGAGCCGGCGATGACGCTGCATTATCGCGCCGAAGGCCGTCAGTCCTACGCAGTCCTGCTGTTCGCACCTTCGACTAAGCCGTTCGATATGTTCGAGCCGACGCGCAAAGGGCGGGTCAAGCTCTATGTCCGCCGCGTCTTCGTCTCTGATGATGCCGATCTGCTGCCCGCCTATCTCAGGTTCATCCGCGGCGTGGTCGATAGTGAAGATCTGCCGCTCAACCTCTCCCGCGAGATGCTGCAGAACAATCCGCAGCTGGCGCAAATCCGCAAAGCTGTGACCGGCCGGGTGGTCGGCGAACTGGAAAGCCTGAGCGAGAAAGAACCGGAGACCTACGCCAAGATATGGGATGCGTTCGGCGCCGTCATCAAGGAAGGAATCTGGGAGGATTTCGAGCGGCGCGAAAAATTGCTGGCGCTGTCGCGCTTCACCACGACCGCCGGGGAGAAGCGGTCACTGAAGCAATACGTCGAAAACCTCAAACCGAACCAGACCGAGGTTTACTATCTCGTCGGCGACAGCATCGAGCGGCTCAAATCGAATCCCAAGCTGGAGTCGGCGACCGCCCGTGGCATCGAGGTATTGCTGCTGACCGATCCGGTCGATGCGTTCTGGACCTCGGCGCCGACAGACTTTGGCGGCAAGCCGCTGAAGTCGCTCAGTCAGGGCGATGTCGATTTCGGGCTGATCCCGCTCAGTGATGAGAGCACCGCGCAAGAGAAATCAGGCGCCGACGAGGCCGCGACCATCGCGCTGATCAAGGATACGCTTGGCGACCGGGTGTCCGACGTGCGGGCGTCGCAGCGGCTCACCACCAGCGCCTCGTGCCTGGTCGCGGGTGGCTTCGGCCGGGATCGTCAGCTGGAGCGCATGCTGGCGCAACAGAACAGGGGCGCCGGCACCAAGCCGATCCTCGAGATCAACATGCGTCATCCCCTTGTCGCCGCGATCGCCGAGGCGAAGGGTGCCGCCGCCGATCTGTCGTTTCTGCTGCTGGAGCAGGCGCAGATCCTCGACGGCGAATTGCCGGAGGATCCGGCCGCATTCGCAAGCCGGCTCAACCGGCTGGTTTTGCGTGGGATACCGAAGGAAAACGGCTAGACTGCGAACCGGATTTCGGAGCCGGCCGTATCTGTTAAGAGATTTCAGAACTGGGTAATTCCATGGAGATGACGACGCCCGGCGGCAGCGACACGTTCTACGCCGGCATTCCGGTCTTTCGCGGCTTCGGCAGCCTGATGGATCCGGCGCTGTATTCGCCGTTGCCCGACGACTGGACCATCGGCATCGCCGACATCGTGGAATCGACCAGGGCGATCGCGGAAGCGCGCTACAAGGCGGTCAACATGGCCGGCGCCGCGGTGATCGCGGCCGTGACCAACGCGCTGGAGGGCCGCGAATTCCCGTTCGTGTTCGGCGGCGACGGTGCGAGCTTTGCGGTGTGGCCCGGCGATCTCGAGCGCGCGCGACATTCACTCGCCGCCACGGCGCGTTGGGTGCAGGACGATCTCAATCTCGTCATGCGGGTTGCGCTGGTGCCGGTCGCCGCTGTGCGGGCACAAGCTCTTGATGTCCGCGTCGCGCGGTTCGCGCCGTCGCCGAATCTGTCCTATGCGATGTTCTCAGGCGGCGGGTTGGGCTGGGCGGAGGCTGCGATGAAGCGCGGCGAATTTTCCGTACCCATGGCGCCATCCGGCACCCAACCCGATCTGACCGGCCTGTCGTGCCGGTTCGAGGAAATTCCCTCGGTGCGCGGGCTGATCCTGTCGGTGCTGATCGTGCCGGCAAAGGACGCCGACCCGGTGGCGTTTCGCAAGCTGATCGAAGGCGTCATCGCGCTGGTGGAGCGCAGCCCCGATGCGGGACGGCCGGTGCCGCCGGGCGGTCCGCCGCTGCGATGGCCGCCCGCCGGAGTGGAATATGAAGCGCGTACGCTACGCGAAGGACCATTGTTCAAGCGGCGTGCATTCGTGCTCGCCAACACGCTGTTCGCCTATCTGGTCATGCGCTTCGGCATCAGCGTCGGCGGCTTCGTTCCGAAGACCTATGTGCAGCAGGTGGTCGAGAATTCCGACTTCCGCAAATATGACGACGGGTTGCGCATGATCCTGGATTGCACGCCGGAACTGGAAAACGCATTGACGCAGCGCCTTGCGGCGGCGGCGTCGGCGGGAATCATCCGGTATGGCCTGCATCGGCAGGACGCCGCGATGATGACCTGCTTTACGCCTTCGGCGCTGCGCAGCGACCACGTCCATTTCATCGACGGCGCCCGCGGCGGTTATGCGTCGGCGGCGACCGCGCTGAAGGCGACGCCGGCCTGAACTCGTTTCAGCGCCCGGCGCGCGTCCAGGTCTCGCCGCCGCACAACCCGCCGACGCAGCCTTCGACCCTCAGCGTATCGGGGCCCGACACGGAGATATTGCTGTCATAGGTGCCGCCGTCATCGGCGTTGTAGATGTGTCCCGACCACTTGTTCGGGCCCGATATCCGCATGTCCGTGAACAGCGGAAGCCCGATCATCGGGCGTTTCGCCAAGGCCGGATTGGGGTTCTTGTCGTCGACAACAGGCTTTCCATTTGCCGGGTTGATGGGGTCTCGCAACCAGACCACGACTCCGCAAATCTGCGCGCCGCATTTGCTGACGCGCACCCTGGCGTCGCCGGCCTGCGTCAGCCAGATGCCCGTCGTTTCGCCGCCGCTTTGCGCGCTCGCAAGCGGTGCGGCGAGCAATGTCATCAAAATCGTAATCGCAAAGCCAAGCCTGGCAGCCATGGAGTTCTCCTCGACAAGGCGGCCTGCATAACAAAAAATCGGATTCGCGCAATGCCCAAGGATTCACTTGCCCCAGCGCGTCAGGCGAACGGACGCCGCGGTGCTCAATCCGAACACCACCATCGCACCGCCAACCAGCGCGAACAGGGTCCAGGCCGGGGCGTCCGAAGACGCCAGCCACCAGCCGCCGATTCCGACCATCAGCAGCCTCGCGGTGGAGGCCAGCACCGGACCTACGACCTTCGCCGCGCCTTGCGAAGAAAAATACAGGCAAACGCCGAGCCCGAAAAAACCGAACGCCGGGCCCGCGCAAACGAAATACGAATGGGCGGCCGCGCTGACGCCGGGATCGCTGGTAAACAGCGAAACCCACAGCGACGGCTTGATCGCCACCACCAGTCCTACCAGTCCGACGGCCAGGCCGGATACCGCGCCGGCGGTCCAGGCTACTTGGCGGGCGCGTGCGACGAGCCCGGCGCCGATTGCCATGCCGACCATGGGCAACGATGCGATGCCGAACGCGAATGCGATCGGGATCAGAAGGAATTCGAGCCGCGAGCCCATGCCGTAGCCGGCCAGCGTTTCGGTGCCGAAACCGGCAACAATTTTCGTGAAGATCAGGATCGTCAGCACGGTCTGCAGCGGCGACAGGCATGATACCGCGCCCACTTTCAAAATGTCGAAGAACATGCCGCGCTGAAACGTGAAGTCCGGGAAGTTCAGCGTCAGCCGGCTGCGGCCGCTGACGAGATACCAGATCAGGAAGGCCGCGCCGAGCGTGAACGCCGTGAGTTGACCGGCCGCCACGCCGGGCATGCCGAGCCGCGGGGCGCCGAACAATCCGAGACCGAGCGTTCCACCGACCAGAATCTGGACTGCGGCCACGGCGATCAGCGTCGCCGAAGGGATTCGCATGTCGCCGGTGCCGCGCACCACCGAGGCCAGCGTATTGACCAGCCAGATCGCGATCGCGCCGGAAAACAGCACTTGCGAATAGCCGGCCGCTTCTCCGAGCACGCCGCCGCGCCCGCCCAGCGCCGAGAAAAAGGATCTGCCGAACAGCAGCATCATCGCGGTGAAGAAAATGCCGCCGCAGGCGCCGATCATGGCCGCATGCAACGCGAGGATCGCCGCGCGGTCGCGGTCGCCGGCGCCAAGCGCGCGGCTGATGGCGGATGAAACGCCGCCGCCCATCGCGCCCGCCGACATCGTCTGCATCAGCATGGTGAAAGGAAATACCAGCGCGATCGCCGCCAGCGGCACGGTCCCGAGCCGCCCGATATAGGAGGTCTCGGCCACCGCGACCAAGGTAGTTCCCACCATCGCAACCATGTTGGGGATCGCCAGTTTCAACAGCGTCGGCAGAATTGGCGAGGTCAGCAGGCTGTTCGCCGGAATGGCCGCGGCAGACGCGTCGAGTGGAGCATCGATGGTCATGCGGATGTCGCCTGAACTGCCGCTGCGCCGCGGACCAAGCAATGAATTATGACTGACATATTATGAGCAACGCGGGCGATCCGCCACCCGCGGCCTGCGCATTCGTTACCACGGCAAACCGCATAGGTCGATGACGCCCTGGCGCGGCGAGCGTTTTATGTGGAATGTGAACGGCGACATCGCCTCAAAACGGACACGCCCCTGCGGTTGTTCCGCGTAGATTTCTCCTTCAAAGGGATGCCAGCCGCGCGATCGATAAAATGCGAAATTATGCGGCTCGCAGAACAACAGCGCGAATTCGACCGCTTCCTGGTCGCGCATGGTCTGGATCGCCGCGTTGAGCGCGACGCTGGCATAGCCGTGGCCGCGGTGGTCGGGGTGGGTTGTTACGCCGCCGATGCCTCCGATATGGAGCTTGCGCCCGTTCCAGGTCACGGTGCGGAAATAGATGCCGACATGACACGCCAATCCATCGGCGGGCGTCTCGACCAGCACCCGCAGGTCGGCGTGCGCCCATTTGACGTCGCGCCATGGCTTTTCGGCCATGATCCCGGGCGACCAGACGATCTTGAACAACGGTTCTGCGATCGGCCAGGATGTGTTTCCGTTTAAAACATCGATCTCGATACTCATTCGGCCTCTCACCTCTGCGCGGAGCGCAGCTCGTTCATACCCGCGGCGCGGATGGTAAGTTAGCGATTCCGATGCCAAGGTAGCGAAAATTTCAGGGGCTTTCGATCATGACGGCGGCACAACTCTCACCATTCCAGCGCTGGTCGATTTTGGCGGGTGCCGCCATGCTGCTCAGTCTTGCCATGGGCATGCGGCAGAGCTTTGGCCTGTTTCAGCCTTCGATCATCCACGACACCGCGATCACCACCGCCGACTTCTCGCTGGCCACCGCGCTGCAGAACGTGGTCTGGGGCGTTTCGCAGCCCTTGGTCGGGTTGCTCGCCGACCGTTTTGGCGCGCGCTATGTGATGCTGGGCGGGGTGCTGGTGTATGCCGCCGGCCTCGTGATCATGATGATCTCAACGTCGGCGCTGGTTTTCACCGTCGGCGCCGGCCTGTGCATCGGGCTTGCGCTGTCCTGCACCGCCTCCAGCATGACCATGACGGTGACATCGCGCACGGTGTCAGCCGCCAAACGCAGCGTCGCCATGGGCGCGGTATCGGCGGCGGGATCGCTCGGCCTTGTGATCGCCTCGCCGCTGGCGCAAACCCTGATCTCGACCGCGGGCTGGCAGGTGGCGCTGATCGGTTTTCTCGGTCTGGTCGCGGTGATGCTGCCGGCAGCCTTGTTCGCCGGCCGTGCCGACCGCATCGAAATCGAGAAATCCGACGACATCGCGCAATCGATCGGCGCCGTCGTGCAATCCGCGCTCGGCCATTCCGGATTCGTGGTGATGGCGATCGCGTTTTTCGTCTGCGGGCTGCAGCTGGTGTTCATCACCACGCATCTGCCGAACTATCTGTCGATCTGCGGTCTCGACGCGTCGCTCGGCGCCACCGCGCTGGCCATCATTGGATTGTTCAACGTGATCGGCTCCTACAGCTTCGGCTGGCTCGGCGGACGCTATCCGAAGCAGTTGCTGCTGGGCGGTATCTATATCGTGCGCTCGCTCGCGATCGCCGCCTATTTCACTTATCCCGCGACACCCGCCTCGACCATGGCCTTCGCCGCGGTGATGGGATCGCTGTGGCTCGGCGTGGTGCCGCTGGTCAACGGACTGGTGGCGCAACTGTTCGGGCTGCGCTTCATGGCAACTCTGACCGGGATCGCCTTCCTCAGCCACCAGGCCGGATCGTTCATGGGCGCATGGGGCGGCGGGCTGATCTATGACCGGCTCGGCAGCTACGACGCGGCCTGGAAATCGGCGGTGTTGATCGGGTTGATCGCCGGTGCGTTCCAGATGCTGATGAATGTCCGTCCGCCGCAGCGCCGCGAAGCGATCGACAATGCGCTGCCCAGCGCTGCTTGATCGGCGCCACATTGCTGTATTTAACGGGAATGGAACCTTCTATAAGGAGTTCCGTTAAGCCATCGTCTCCCATCATTCTCGGACATCACCCATGACCTTCACGCTTCCCAACCTGCCTTATGCCCATGACGCCCTCGCGCCCCATATGTCCAAGGAAACCTTGGAATATCATCACGATAAGCATCATCAGGCCTACGTCACCAACGGCAACAATGCGATCAAGGGGACGGAATTCGAGGGCAAGTCCCTCGAGGAGATCGTGAAGGGTTCGTTCGGCAAGAACCCGGCGGTCTTCAACAATGCCGGCCAGCACTACAACCACCTGCATTTCTGGAATTGGATGAAGCCCAATGGCGGCGGCACCAAGCTTCCGGGCAAGCTCGCCAAGAAGATCGACGAGGATCTCGGCGGACTCGAGAAATTCAAGAACCGACTTCGCCGCCGCCGGCGTCGGCCAGTTCGGCTCCGGCTGGGCCTGGCTGTCGGTCAAGAACGGCAAGCTCGAAATCTCCAAGACCCCGAACGGCGAGAACCCGCTGGTGCACGGCGCGACCCCGATCCTCGGCGTCGATGTCTGGGAGCATTCCTATTACATCGACTATCGCAACCGCCGTCCGGACTACCTGAAGGCGTTTGTGGATCATCTGGTGAATTGGGAATACGTCGACCAGTTGTTCTCCAAGGCGTGATCTTCGCGTCATTGCCGGGCGCCTGTCCCCGACTTGATCGGGGATGACCCGGCAATCCATCGCCTTCGAAAGACTCTCGCGAAGCGTGATGGATACGCGGGTAAAGCCCGCATATGACGCGTTAGAAATAGGGGCTGCCGCGTGATGCGCCCTGCAACAAAATCCCGGGCGGTAGCTTCGGCTACCGCCCTTTTTGTTTGCGCGGCCGCTTTCCGGCCCTTGCAGCGATCAAAGGCTTGCGGCAAACCTCATGCGCGACGCGTTGATCCGATCTTGATGCAGGCAAAGCGCGATGAACTATCTTCTGGTCTTTATCGGCGGCGGTCTCGGTTCGACCCTGCGCCACATCGTCAACGTCGCCAGCGCGCGCGTTCTCGGCACCGCCTTTCCGTATCACACCTTCATCATCAACATCACGGGATCGACGGTGATGGGCCTGATCGCCGGCTATCTGGCGTTCAAGGGCGAGGCATCGCAGCCGTGGCGGCTGTTTCTGATGACCGGCGTGCTCGGCGGCTACACCACGTTCTCGGCGTTTTCGCTGGATGCGGCATTGCTTTATGAGCGCGGCGAGATCGGGCTTGCATTGTTCTACGTGCTGGGATCGGTGGTGTTTTCGATCGCGGGCCTGTTCGCTGGCCTCGCGCTGGTGCGGCACCTGGCGTGAACGCGCAGGTGCTATCGAGTCAAATGCCAACCACAGCTACTGCTAACCGCGTATGGTTGTTTCGCACGAGGTCAGTTGAAAGTATCTGCGGCCTAGTTCTGTGATTGAACTCGGCGTTCTCCAAATGTGCGCCAAGCAGAATTGCCGGCATATGTCGAGTTATTTTTTGCACTTTTTTTTTATTTAGGAATTCGGAAATCAGGCATTTGGTCGCGCGTACGACACGCAACACTTGCTTCTCAAACAGGGCGAACGTTGCCACCGCAATGGCAAGCGCAGCAAAATCAGCGGTTAGTGATGAAAGGCCCAACATTCAAAAATTGTAAGATCGGGTCCTGCAAGCGTCAAATATCACGATCCTGTGTGACGCGAGCGTGATTGCCGGCAGCGTCACTGTGCGGCGTTCGGTGCGGTCGATACATCGGCTCGAATCGGAAGTCGTTACCCGCTGGCTCTCCCAATAAGAAGCGGAGCCCGTCGGTAGCCGCAGTATTACTCAGATACGGGTGCAGCCGACTGATGGGCCTCCTGCTTCCGCCCGGTGGACAGGCGTTATGTTATAATATAACGTTTTTCGATGCCGCACACTCATTCGCATGGCCACAGCCACGACCATGGGCACGCCCAGGTTCACAGCCACGGACCGACAACGCCGCACCCGGCGCAAGCGGCACCCTGGTCGATCCTGCGCATGACCCTGCTCTCGCGGCTTGGCGCGGCATTGATCGTCAGCGCCGGCCTGTGGGCCGTGGTGCTGATGGCGATGAGGTGAGCATGGCCGCACAGTTGCAATTCCGCGATGTCACGCTGGGCTACGACCGCCATCCGGCGGTGCATCATCTCAATGGCGAGATCGCGCCGGGCGCGTTGGTCGCAGTGGTCGGCCCCAACGGCGCCGGCAAGTCGACGCTGTTTCGCGGCATTGTCGGCATCCTGAAGCCGCTCGCCGGCTCGATCGGACTTGGCGATCTCAATGCGCGCGATATCGCCTATCTGCCGCAGACCGTCGATATCGACCGCAGCTTTCCGATCTCGGTGTTCGATTTCGTCGGCACCGGACTTTGGCGCAGCACAGGATTGTTCGGCGGCATGGGCAAGGGCGCGCGGGATAAGATCGCGCAGGCGCTCGCGGCGGTCGGCCTCAACGGTTTTGAGAACCGCGTTATCGGAACGCTGTCCGGCGGGCAGATGCAGCGCATGCTGTTCGCGCGGGTGCTGCTGCAGGATGCGCGTATGATCGTGCTGGACGAGCCGTTCAACGCCATCGACGCCAAGACCTCGGCTGATCTGATCGCGCTGGTGCGGCGCTGGCACAGTGAAAAACGCACGGTGCTGGCGGCGCTGCACGACATGGACCTGGTGCGCGCCAATTTCCCCGACACCCTGCTGCTGGCGCGCGCGCCGGTGGCGTGGGGCGCGACCGCGCAGGTGCTGACCGCCGAGAATCTGCTGGAAGCGCGGCGGATGTGCGAGGCCTTCGACGACAGCGCCGCCGCCTGCGCCGTAGATATCGTGCCCTCGCAGGCTGCATAAATGCTGGGGATCCATGACGCGCTGATTGCGCCCTTCACCGAATTCGAATTCATGCGCCGGGCGCTGGCCGGCGTGATTGCGCTGGCGCTTGGCGGCGCGCCGATCGGCGTGTTTTTGATGCTGCGGCGGATGAGCCTGGTCGGCGACGCCATGGCGCACGCAATCCTACCGGGTGCGGCGATCGGATTCCTGGTCTCGGGCCTCAATTTGTTCGCAATGACCTTCGGCGGGTTGATCGCGGGTTTTACGGTCGCGATTCTCGCGGGCGTGGTCGCGCGCACCACCGAGCTGAAAGAAGACGCCTCGCTGGCGGCGTTCTACCTGGTGTCGCTGGCGCTCGGCGTCACCATCGTCTCGATCAAGGGCACCAACATCGATCTGCTGCACGTGCTGTTCGGCAACATCCTGGCGATGGACGACCAGACCCTGCTGGTGATCGCGTTCAACGCCACCATCACCCTGATCGTGCTGGCGGTGATCTATCGTCCGCTGGTGATCGAATGCGTCGATCCGGTATTCCTGCGCACGGTGAGCCGCGCCGGCGCGCCGGCGCATCTGGCATTCCTCGCGCTGGTCGTCATCAACCTCGTCAACGGGTTTCACGCGCTCGGCACATTGCTCGCGGTGGGGCTGATGATATTGCCCGCGGGCATTGCGCGATTCTGGTCGCGCGACATCACCGGCATGATCTGCATCGCGGTCGCAAGCGCGATGCTGTCGGGATATGCGGGACTGGTGTTGTCGTTTCAGACCAAGGTGCCGTCGGGACCGGCGATTATCCTGGTTGCGGCCGCGCTCTATGTTTTTTCGATTTTGTTCGGCAATGTCAGTGGCTTGGTACGGATGATGTTCCCCGGCCGGCATCTTGAGGCATGACAAGGGCAAACTGGCGACGGTTTTGGGGCGCGGCGCTCGGCGCGCTCGCCGCAGC
This sequence comes from uncultured Alphaproteobacteria bacterium, assembly GCA_963784755.1. Taxonomy (GTDB): domain Bacteria; phylum Pseudomonadota; class Alphaproteobacteria; order Rhizobiales; family Xanthobacteraceae; genus Bradyrhizobium. The sequence continues at coordinate 68,956 of CAWASS010000003.1, forward strand.
GCTCACGGTTGTTATCCCGTTGTACGCGCAAGAAAAAATCAATGTTGTCGCGAGTTTTTCGATTCTCGGCGATTTCGCGAGGAATGTCGGCGGCGAACGCATCGATGTCACGACGCTGGTCGGACCCAACAGCGACGTGCACGTTTACACGCCGGCGCCCGCGGATGCGAAAAAGATTGCGGACGCAAAGCTCGTCATTATCAACGGTCTCGGCCTAGAAGGCTGGCTGCCGCGCCTGGTGCAATCGTCCGGCAGCAAGGCTGCGATCGTCACCGCGACCAACGGCATCGCGCCGCGCAAGCTCGGCTCCGATGCCGACCCGCATGCGTGGCAGTCGGTCGCCAACGCGAAGATCTATGTGGCCAACATCCGTGATGCCTTGATCGCCGCCGATCAGGCAGGTGCGGCGGCCTATCGCGCCAATGCCGACACCTATCTGGCGAAACTCGACGCGCTGGATCGCGAGGCACGCGGGGCGGTTGCGCAAATCCCGGAAGCCCGGCGCAAGGTGATTTCCACCCACGATGCCTTCGGCTATTTCGCCGCCGCCTACGGCATCGCCTTCATCGCGCCGCAGGGCGTATCCACCGAATCCGAGCCCAGCGCGCGCGATATCGCGGCCATCATCACCCAGATTCGCGCCAGCAAAATTCCGGCGGTCTTTCTGGAAAATATCAGCGACCCGCGCCTGATGCGCCGGATATCGGCCGAAACCGGCGCGAGGATCGGCGGAACGCTCTATTCCGACAGCTTGACGGACGAAAACGGCGACGCCCCCACTTACATTGATCTGGTCAGGCACAATATAAAGGCACTGACGAGCGCGCTGACGAATTAGGGCAGGAGCCCCCCTGCTGCCGGCGCGCTTCATTTCGCCCGGAGTGATTATGCCCGAAACGACTGCCCAGAAAATTCCCGTGACTGTGCTGACCGGCTATCTCGGCGCCGGCAAAACCACGCTGCTCAACCGCATTCTGTCGGAAAACCACGGCAAGAAATACGCCGTGATCGTCAACGAATTCGGCGAGATCGGCATCGACAACGACCTGATCATCGGCGCGGATGAAGAAGTGTTCGAGATGAACAATGGCTGCGTCTGCTGCACCGTGCGCGGCGACCTCGTGCGGATTCTCGACGGGCTGATGAAGCGCAAAGGCAAGTTCGACGCCATCATCGTCGAGACCACCGGGCTGGCCGATCCGGCGCCGGTGGCGCAGACCTTTTTCGTCGACGAGGACGTGCAGAAAAACGCGCGGCTCGATGCGGTGGTGACGGTGGCCGATGCCAGATGGCTGAGCGACCGCCTGAAGGACGCGCCGGAGGCCAAGAACCAGATCGCGTTCGCCGACGTGATCGTGCTCAACAAGACCGATCTCGTCTCCAAGGCGGAACTGGCCGAAGTGGAAGCGCGGATCCGCGGCATCAACCCTTACGCAAAGCTGCATCGCACCGAGCGCTGCCAGGTCGCGCTCTCGGATGTGCTGGAGCGCGGCGCGTTCGATCTCGACCGCATTCTCGAGATCGAACCGGAATTTCTCGACGCGGGCGACGGCCACGATCATGACCATCATCATGATCACGACCACGATCATCATCATCACGATCACGATCATGGGCACAGCCATGGCGGCCTGAAACATTATCACGACGAAGAGATGCAATCGCTGTCGCTGCGCTCGCAAAGGCCGCTCGACGCCAGCAAATTCATGCCGTGGCTGCAGAACCTGGTCGCCAGCGAAGGCCAGAAGATCCTGCGTTCCAAGGGCATTCTCGCCTTCACCGACGACGACGACCGCTACGTGTTCCAGGGCGTGCACATGATGCTGGAAGGCGATCACCAGCGCGCCTGGAAGGACGGCGAGGCGCGCGAAAGCCGCCTCGTCTTCATCGGCCGTGAATTGCCGGAGCAGATGATCCGCGACGGGTTCGAGAACTGCATCGCCGCGTGATGAAAGAGTTCGATCCCTCCGGCAACTCCGCTTCCATCGTTTCGGTCACCGACCGGGTGCGCCCGGTCGCGATCGGCGCGCCGGTCATTGCCGTGCACTTCCTCGGCGAAAGCGCTGCCTTCGTCGGCGCCGAGGAGAACGTCGCGCTGGTGAATGGCGCGGGCGAAATTTTACGCGTTGCCGTGCACAGCGGCGGCATCCTCTGCGTAGCATCCAATGGCGAGCGCATCGTCATGGGAGGCGATGACGGCAAGGTGGTCGCGCTCGACGCCAAAGGCGAGGTCTCGACGCTGGCCACCGACCCAAAACGGCGCTGGATCGACAATGTCGCGCTGCATCCCGACGGCGCGGTGGCCTGGTCGGCCGGCAAGACGGCGTTCGTCCGCGACAGGAAGGGTGAGGAGAAATTCTTCGAAGTGCCCTCGACCGTCGGCGGGCTGGCGTTTGCGCCCAAGGGCATGCGGCTTGCGATCGCGCATTACAACGGCGTGACGCTGTGGTTTCCCAACATGGCGGGAAGCGCGCAATTTCTGGAATGGGCGGGCTCGCATCTCGGCGTGGTGTTCAGCCCGGACAACAAATTCCTGGTCACCGCGATGCACGAGCCGGCGCTGCACGGCTGGCGGCTGGCGGACAACCGGCACATGCGCATGACCGGCTATCCCGGCCGCGTGCGCTCGCTGTCATGGAGCGCGGGCGGAAAAGCGCTGGCCACCTCCGGCGCCGACACCGTGATCCTGTGGCCGTTCGCCAGCAAGGACGGCCCGATGGGCAAGGAGCCGGCGATGCTGGCGCCGCTGCAGGCGCGCGTCACCGCCGTGGCGTGTCATCCGAAGAACGACATCCTCGCCGCCGGCTACAGCAACGGAGTTGTATTGATGGTGCGCCTCAACGACGGCGCCGAAATCCTGGTGCGCAAGGATGGCGGCGAGCCGGTCTCGGCGCTGGCCTGGAACGCCAAGGGCACGATGCTGGCGTTTGCCGCGGAAGATGGCGACGCCGGCCTGCTGGAGCTGTGAAGACGCGGTCTCCGCGTCCCGGACGCGGTGCGGCATCCTTTATGCCGCTCCGCAGACCAAACGCCGGTGTTCGTTACGGCCCCGGCTCTGCAGCGCACCGCTCCGCAAGTGCTACGCGCGGCGTCCGGGCACGGGAACTTTGTGTTCCCATGCCCGTTGAATCCCTGAACAAAATCAGGTGAGGCCATGGCTCCCGACGACAGGAAACGCGCATATCGAAGGGATATGCTGCTTGCGGCCGTCATGGTCGCGGCCGGTGTTGCGATGTCCGGCATTTCCGCCGCCGAGCTTCTGACGACGCGGCACCCACAAATGGCGCAGGCCACCCAGCCGCTGCAGTCTACCCCCGGCGCAGAGAGCAAACCGTCTGCGCCGGCCGAGCCGGCCACCACCGGCACGCGGCCCAACGATGTTTCGCCGCAACCGGCGCGCCCCGACGCCGAAGCGCAAAAGGCGGGTGCTACGCCGGCGCTGCCGCCGGCCCCGGCCGAGAAGACCGCCGCGCCGATCAAGGAAAGATAGTTTTCAACACATACTCAATGTCGTCCCCGCGACAGCGGGGACCCATAACCGCCGATGCCGATGTGGTGCGAGGCGTGTCCGCGACGATCAGTAGCGCTCACGCGGAGGAGTCGGAGGCTATGGGTCCCCGCCTTCGCGGGGACGACAGCGGTATCTCACCGCACCAGCACGTTCCGAAACTGCCACGGATCGCTCGTGTCGATATCCTCCGGAAACAATCCGGGCCGATCACTGAGCGGCGTCCAGTCGGTGTAAAACCCCTTCACCGGCCCCAGATACGGCAACTGGATTTCGAGGCAGCGCCTGAAATCCATCTCGTCGGCTTCCACGATGCCTTCGTTGGGATTTTCCAGCGCCCACACCATGCCGGCCAGCACGGCGGAGGACACCTGCATGCCGGTGGCGTTCTGGTAGGGCGCGACCTCGCGGGTTTCCTCGATCGAGAGCTGCGAGCCGTACCAGTAGGCGTTCCTGGCATGGCCGTAAATCAGCACGCCGAGTTCGTCGATGCCGTCGACGATCTCGTTCTCGTCGAGGATGTGCCAACTCGGCTGCATCCGCCCCGTGGCGCCGAACATTTCGTGCAGCGACAGCACGGCGTCGTTGGCGGGGTGATAGGCATAATGGCAGGTCGGGCGATAGACCACGTGCTGGCCGTCGCGCACGGTGAAATAATCCGCGATCGAGATCGACTCGTTGTGGGTGACCAGGAAACCGTATTGCGCGCCGGGGGTCGGGCACCACGAGCGCACCCGGGTGTTGGCGCCGGGCCGCAGCAGGTAGATCGCAGCACCACAGCCGTGTTCATGGGTGCGGCCGTTGTCCGGCATCCATTTTTCATGGGTGCCCCAGCCTAGCTCGGCGGGCTGCATGCCCTCGGACACAAAACCTTCCACCGACCAGGTGTTGACGAACACGTTCATCGGCTTCGGCTTCCTGGAGCGCTGGGTGTCGCGCTCGGCGATGTGGATGCCCTTGACGCCGAGCTTGTGCGCAAGCTGGCCCCAGCCTTCCCTGCTCTTCGGCTCATTGAATTCGGTCTCGGTGTCGCGCGCGATATCCAGCAGCGCCTGCTTGACGAACCAACTGACCATGCCGGGATTGGCGCCGCAGGTGGAGACCGCGGTCGGCCCGCCCGGGCTCCTGTGTTTTGCCGCGAGCAGGGTCTCGCGCAGCGCGTAATTCGAGCGCGCCTCCGGGCCGGCGCTCTTGTCGAAATAGAAGCCGAGCCACGGCTCGACCACGGTGTCGATATAGAGCGCGCCGATCTCGCGGCACAGGGTCATGATGTCGACCGAGGAGGTGTCGACCGAGAGGTTGACGCAAAATCCCTGGCCGCCGCCCGCGGTCAGCAACGGCACCAGCATTTCGCGGTAGTTATCCCTGGTGATCGCCTGTTTGATGAAGCGCACGCCGTGCTGCCTGGCAATCTCGCCGTCCTCATGGGGGTCGATGATCACGAAGCGCTGCTTGTCGTAGGCAAAATGCCGCTCGATCAGCGGCAGCGTGCCTTTGCCGATCGAGCCGAAGCCGATCATCACGATGGGGCCGGAAATCTTCGCATGGATCTGCGAGGCGGGGGTAGGCATCGGTGAAATCTCCGGGGAACGACAGCAGGGTTCAGCCGCGCGTGGCCGCGTGGCTTCAAGACTATACTTGGAGGGCTAAATCAAGCCGCGTGTGACGCCAGCGGGCCGGCTTTCGCCGTCCGGCGCGCGATTGGCGTGCCGGTGGGCATGATCAGCCCGCAAGCGCCATCGAGCGCGCCTGCGCTGAGCTCAAGGCCGAGCAGCCGCTCGCGCTCGAACGGGCCGGGCAGCGAGAGGCCGGCGGTCTTCGCGGCGCTGAAGCCGAAGCGGGCGTAATAGGGCGCGTCGCCGAGCAGGATCACCGCGCCGTGGCTGCGCGCTGTTGCGGCTGACAGCGCGTGATGCATCAACGCCGTGCCGACGCTGAGCTTGCGGCAGGACGGATCGACCGCCAGCGGACCGAGCATCAGCGCCGGCACGCCGCCGGCGCTGACGCGCCACAACCGCACGGTGCCCGCGAGCTTGCCGTTCCGCACCGCCGCGAAGGCGAGGCCTTCGGCGGGCGCGCGTTCCTCGCGCAGGCGCTGGCAGGTGCGCGCGGCGCGGTTCGCGCCGAAGCAGGCATCCAGCAGCGCTTCGCGCGCAGCGACGTCCGAGGCGCGCTCGCTTCGGATCGCGAACGGAGCGGCGGCGGGGAGGGCGGGGGCGGTGTTCCGCAAAGCAGTCATGGCACGTCAGTCTCTTTTGGTTCGTCGAGCCGCTAGCCTCGTGCCCCGGACGCGGCGCAGCGCGCCGTTCTTCACCATAAGCGCGTTTACGCGCGCCTTCGACGCGCTATGGCTCTGCGGAGCGGCATGAAGAATGCCGCACCGCGTCCGGGACACGCTTGCAATGAAGGTGAGGGTTCAGATGTGATACGTCTTCAGCGGCGGGATGCCGTTGAAGGCGACCGATGCGTAGGTCGAGGTGTAGGCGCCGGTGCCCTCGATCAGCAGCTTGTCGCCGATCTCGAGCGTGACCGGCAGCGGATACGGCGTCTTCTCGTAGAGCACGTCGGCCGAATCGCAGGTCGGGCCGGCGAGGATGCACGGCGCCATCTCCGCGCCGTCATGCGGGGTGCGGATGGCGTAGCGGATCGACTCGTCCATGGTCTCGGCGAGGCCGCCGAACTTGCCGATGTCGAGATACACCCAGCGCGCCTCGTCCTCGTCGCTCTTCTTCGAAATAAGAACGACTTCGGTCTCGATGATGCCGGCGTTGCCGACCATGCCGCGGCCCGGCTCGATGATGGTTTCGGGAATCGCGTTGCCAAAATGCTTGCGCAGCGCGCGGAAGATCGAGCGGCCGTATTGCACCACCGGCGGAACGTCCTTGAGATACTTGGTCGGAAACCCGCCGCCCATATTGACCATGGACAGGTTGATGCCGCGCTCGGCGCAATCGCGGAATACGCCGGCGGTCATCGCCAGCGCACGGTCCCACGCCTTCACCTTGGGCTGCTGCGAGCCGACGTGGAACGAGATGCCCCACGGCTCCAGGCCCAGGCTTCTCGCGAGGTCGAGCACGTCGACCGCCATCTCCGGATCGCAGCCGAACTTGCGCGACAGCGGCCACTCGGCGCCGGCACAGTCATAGAGGATGCGGCAGAACACCTTTGCGCCGGGCGCGGCGCGGGCGATCTTCTCGACCTCGGCGGCGCAGTCCACGGCAAACAGGCGAATACCGAGCGCAAACGCGCGCGCGATATCACGCTCCTTCTTGATGGTGTTGCCATAGGAGATCCGCTCCGGCGTCGAACCGGCGGAAAGCGCCATCTCGATCTCGGCCACGGTCGCGCAATCGAAGCACGAGCCCATCGAGGCCAGCAGGCTCAGCACCTCCGGCGCCGGATTTGCCTTCACCGCGTAGAACACGCGTGAGTCCGGCAACGCCTTCGCAAAAGTCTGGTAGTTGTCACGCACCACTTCGAGGTCGACCACGAGGCACGGCTCGGTGTCCTGGCCCTCGCTGCGGCGGTTGCGCAGGAATTCCTGAATACGGTCGGTCATAGCACTCTCCCAAACGGCCTTTGCGACAAGGACACGTTCAAAAAATGATGCCGGGTTGAGCGCATGGCCCTGCCGCACGATGGAGACGCGACAAGGCCTAAAACTCAAACCAGACTGTGCTGCCTTGGATTGGTTGGGAGTGATCCCGCCCGCTCACCTGGCAATGAAGGACAAGCCTCTTCGGTATTCGCGCCGGCTGGTGGAAAGCCGGCAGAGACCAAAAAAGCCCGATCCGTCGTTGCTTTAAGTCGCGTCCCCCGTTGAGAACGAGGTGCGCCGGTTCGCCTCCGGCTGCCAGTCACGGTTGCAAGGATATGAAGTTGCCTTCAACGGCATCTCTGGAGAGAGATGCTGGCCTCTTAAGTTCTGTAACGGACCTAAGCGACCCTCGGCTTCTTCATCCCTTGGCGGCTGTCCGGCCTCTTGTCCGGATACCTACCGACTGACACACGACCACAGGCACGTGCGAAATTGGGCAAGAGTGCACATAAGTGGTTTGAGTCTGCTTCGCAACATTTTTTTTACGTCAGGGATAATTTTCCCCAGCGCGTGGCCGCGCCGCCGCTCTCGGCGCGCGCGAGCGGCGTCGAACGTGAACGGATGTTAAGTTTCTTTAACGAAGCGTGAGCGTTTGGCGCAAGCGGCGGGCGGCTTTGTTGCTCAGCGGACTTAGGTGCAATCGCGCTCACGCGCGGCGGGTAAACGGCTCGACGCGCCGGGCGGCGCGGATGAAGGCCACCATGATGACAACGCCGAGCGCGAACAGCGCTGCCTGCAGGATGTGGGCGCCGAAATCGTCGAGGCCGAACAGGATCGCCAGCGCCCAGCCGCCGGCGAACGCCGCACCGAACACCTCGGCGCCGATCAGGATCGCGGCGGAGATCACGGTGACGACGCTGGGCCAGACAATCTGGCGGGCGGTGGATGACGCGGGGAGCGGGCTCATGGTCAAAGGTCCTGTTGCCGGCGCAATCTCTATGAAAAGGGCGTGCGGTTCAAGGCCAGTCTCGTGCCCCGGACGCAGCGCAGCGGGCCGCCCTTCGCGGCCTGGTGCGCTGCTGAGCCGGGGCCGTCGCGAACGCCGGCGTTTGGTACGGTCCCGGTTCAGCGAAGCAGCGCTTCGCAAGGGCTACGCGCCGCATCGCGCCCGGGACACGGGGGAATCGGGCGCAAAAAAGCCCCATCGCGTGCTATAAGTTCCGCAATGGATTTTGCCGATGAAACAGGATTTTCATGTCTGACGCACTCGTTCCCGCTCCCGACAACCCGCTGCTGAAGGCGTGGCAGACGCCGTTCGAGACGCCGCCGTTTGCGGAGATCGAGCCCGCACATTTCATGCCGGCGTTCGAGCAGGCCTTTGCCGACCACTCCGCCGAGATCGCCGCGATTACCCACGATCCCTCCGCGCCTGATTTCGCCAACACCATCACCGCGCTGGAGCGCTCGGGAAAACTGCTCTCCAAGGTGGCGGCGGTGTTCTACGACCTGGTGTCGGCCAACTCCAGCCCGGCGCTGCTTCAGATCGACAAGGAAGTGTCGTTGCGGATGGCGCGGCACTGGAACCCGATCATGATGAACGCGGTGCTGTTCGGCCGCATCGCCATGCTCCGCGACAACCGCGCCGCGCTCGGGCTGACGGGTGAGCAGATGCGCCTCTTGGAGCGCACCTACACCCGCTTCCATCGCTCCGGCGCCGGACTGGACGAGGCGGCAAAGGCGCGGATGGCCGAGATCAACGAGCGGCTGGCGCATCTCGGCACCGCCTTCAGCCATCATCTGCTCGGCGACGAGCAGGACTGGTTCATGGAACTCGGCGAGGCCGACCGCGATGGGCTTTCGGACTCCTTTGTCGCCGCCGCCAAGGCCGCGGCCGAGGAACGCGGCATGGCCGGAAAGGCGATCGTGACCACGTCGCGCTCCTCGATGGAGCCGTTCTTGAAAAGCTCGTCCCGCCGCGACCTGCGCGAGAAGGCCTACAAGGCCTTCACCGCGCGCGGCGACAACGGCAACGCCAACGACAACAACGACACCATTGTCGAGATTTTGGCGCTGCGCGAGGAAAGCGCAAAGCTGCTGGGCTATCCGACCTTCGCGGCCTATCGCCTCGAAGACTCCATGGCCAAAACGCCTGAGGCGGTGCGCGGCCTCCTGGAGCGGGTATGGAAGCCGGCCCGCGCCCGCGCGCTGGCGGACCGCGACGCGCTGCAGGCGCTGGTCGCGGCGGAAGGCGGCAATTTCGCGCTGGCGCCGTGGGACTGGCGCTACTACGCCGAAAAGCTGCGGCAGATCAGCGCCAATTTCGACGACGCCGCGATCAAGCCTTATCTCGCGCTCGACCACATCATCGAGGCGGCATTCGACTGTGCGACCCGCCTGTTCGGCGTCACCTTCTCCGAACGGAAGGACATCCCGGTCTGGCATCCCAACGTCCGGGTCTGGGAGGTCAGGGACGCCGCGGGAAACCACAAGGCGCTGTTCTACGGCGACTATTTCGCGCGGCCGTCAAAACGCTCGGGCGCCTGGATGACCTCGCTGCGCGACCAGCAGAAGCTCGATGGCGCGGTGGCTCCCCTGATCATCAACGTCTGCAATTTCTCCAAGGGAGCCGAGGGCCAGCCATCCCTGCTGTCGCCCGACGACGCGCGCACCCTGTTTCACGAATTCGGCCATGGCCTGCACGGCATGCTGTCGGACGTGACCTACCCGTCGCTGGCAGGCACCAGCGTATTCACCGATTTCGTCGAACTGCCGTCGCAGCTTTACGAGCACTGGCAGGAGCAGCCGCAGGTGCTGCGCCGGTTCGCAAGGCATTACCAGACCGGCGAGCCCTTGCCGGACGATCTGCTCAAGCGCTTCCTTGCCGCGCGAAAATTCAACCAGGGTTTTGCCACCGTCGAGTTCGTCTCCTCCGCGCTGATCGATCTCGAATTCCACACCCAGCCGGCCTCCGCCAGCCGCGACGTCCGCGCGTTCGAGCGCAAGGAGCTGGAAAAGATCGGCATGCCCGCGGAGATCTCGCTGCGGCACCGGCCAACCCAGTTCGGCCACATCTTCTCCGGCGATCACTATGCGTCCGGCTATTACAGCTACATGTGGTCGGAGGTGATGGATGCCGACGCCTTCGGCGCGTTCGAGGAGGCCGGCGACATCTTCGATCCGGCGACTGCGAAGCGCCTGCATGACGACATCTATTCGTCCGGCGGATCGCGCGATCCCGAGGACGCCTACATCGCCTTCCGCGGCCGCGAGCCCGAGCCCGAAGCGCTGCTGCGGCGGCGCGGGCTGCTGGATGTGCCGGAGGCGGCGTAATGGACCTTACTTGTCCCGGGCGCGGTGCAGTACAAGCGAAGCGCAGCGATGCGCCGCAGAACCGGGACCGTAACGAAAACGCTGCGTGTTGGGCGGTCCCGGCTCTGCGAAGCAGCGTGAAGGACGCTGCATCGCGTCCGGGACACGTGGTGAAGCAGATGGCGCTCGCGCTCATCGTGTCGTTAGCCGCGCTATTCGGCGTAGTCCCCGCCTCCGCCCATCCCCATGTCTGGGTCACCGCGGCGAGCGAGCTGATCTATGCCCCGGACGGCTCGATCTCCGGCGTGCGCCACGCCTGGACGTTTGACGACATGTTCTCGACCTACGCGCTGCAGGGCATCGAGACCAGGACCAAGGGCGTGTACAGCCGCGAGGAACTGGCGCCGCTGGCGCAGACCAATGTGGAGTCGCTGAAGGAGTTCGGCTTCTTCACCTTCGCCAAAGCCGACGGCAAGAAGGAGAAGTTTCTGGAGCCGGTCGATTACTACCTCGAGCAGAAGGACGGCGCGCTGGTGCTGCACTTCACGCTGCCGTTCAAGACGCCGTTCAAGACCAAGGCGCTGGCGCTCGAAATCTTCGATCCGAGCTTTTTCGTCGACTTCTCGCTCGAGAAAAAGGATCCGGTCCGGCTGGTCGGCGCGCCGGCGTCCTGCAGCTTTGCGATCCAGCGGCCGAACGACGGCGCGGCAGGCGCCCAGAAACTCAACGAGCAGACCTTCATGAATGGCGAGAACTCGAACTACGGCGCGATGTTCGCCAACAAGATCACGGTGGATTGTCCGTGAGGGGTTCCACGCGTCATTGCGAGCGAAGCGAAGCAATCCAGAGTCGAGCACGCGGAAGGGCTGGATTGCTTCGTCGCTACGCTCCTCGCAATGACGTGGAGAGGCCGGTATGTCGTCTCGTTTGCGCGGGACTCGCGGTTCTGGCGTTCTCAGTAATCGCCGATGGTTTCGTGCACGCGGCTTCCGCGCAAAACCCGTTCGGCGCGCCGCGCGCGGCGCCCGATGCGCAAGTCGGCGGCATCGTCGGCTGGCTGCTGGCAAAGCAATCCGAATTCTACCGCGAAATGTCCTCGACCATCCGCGCCGCCAAATCCGACGGCAGCGCGGTGTGGACCCTGCTCGCGATCTCCTTTGCCTACGGCATCTTCCACGCCGCCGGACCCGGCCATGGCAAGGCGGTGATCTCGTCCTACCTCGTCGCCAACGAGGAAACCGCGCGCCGGGGCATCGTGCTGTCGTTCGCCTCGGCGCTGATGCAGGCGCTGGTGGCGGTCGTGATCGTCGGCGTCTCGGCCTGGCTGCTCAACGCCACCGCCAAAACCATGTGCGGGGCGGAGCGCGCGATCGAGATCGCAAGCTACGCGCTGATCGCGGCGTTCGGCGCCCGGCTGGTCTGGACCAAGGGCGGCGGCTTTTTTCGCGCGCTGCAGGCGGAGCGGCCGGCGCCCGCAATGGCGGCGGCTTCGCATCATCATCATCATCATGATGATCATGATCACGGCCATCACCATCATGACCACCATCATGACCATCATCGCGACGATCATGTGCATGACGAGCACTGCGGCCATTCGCATGGACCGACACCGAGCCAGCTCGCCGGTCCCGGCGGGTGGCGGCGCGGGCTGGGCGCCATTCTCGCCGTCGGCATCCGGCCCTGCTCGGGCGCGATCCTGGTGCTGGTGTTCGCGCTGGCGCAGGGCCTGTTCTGGGCCGGCGTCGCCGCCACCTTCGTGATGGGGCTCGGCACCGCGATCACGGTGGCGACCATCGCCGTGATGGCGGTGTCCGCGAAGGGTCTGGCGCAGCGCATCAGCGCCGGCCGCGAGGGCGGCGGAGTGTTGGTCATGCGCGGGATCGAATTCGGCGCCGCCGGGCTGGTGCTGCTGCTGGGCGCGGGCTTGCTCGCAGGCTACATCGCGGCGGAACGGGTGACGTGTTTTTAACTTTTCGTGTCCCGGGCGCGATGCAGCGTCTCTTGACGGTGCATCGCAGAGCCGGGACCGTACCGAACGCCGGCGTTCGTCACCGCCCCGGCTCTGCGGCGCACCGCTCCGCGAAGTGCTACGCGCTGCGCTGCGTCCGGGGCACATGCCTCACGCCGGCAACCAGCCCCGGATCATCGGCAAAAAGAATATCCCGACATTGATCACAAAGCCGATGCTCCAGAGGATCGAGCGCAGCGTCGGGCGGTCGCCGAGATAGGTGAAGACGTAGGCGATGCGCACGATCAGGAACAGCACCGCGAGCTCATTGACGAGATTCTGCGGAGCGTTGCGAAATTCCGCCAGCAGCACGGCGGCGGCGAAAAACGGAAACGCCTCGATGCCGTTGAGATGCGCGCCCAGCGCGCGGGCGCGGACCGGATCGTCGTAGAATCCGGGGTCGCGCGGGTTGGCGTTGTCGAATCGCCGAAACCCGATCCACTTGACCGGCGCGATCGTCACGAGATACAGCATCACGCTTGCGAAAACGCACCATTCGGCGATGGTCATGGTTCCTCCGGGCTGTCGTGACCTTAACGAAACTGCCGTTATCTTGACAAGGATCGGCCAACGCGCGAAGCCACTCGCATCATGAGCGGGGTCGTTCCCATCGGAAAAGCAGCGGCCGAGGCGAGGCCGCAGCGCATCGGCGTGCTGCTGGTCAATCTCGGCACGCCCGACAGCGCCGACGCGCGCGGCGTACGGGCCTACCTGAAGGAGTTCCTGTCCGATCCGCGGGTGATCGAAAATCAGGGACTGTTCTGGAAGCTGGCGCTGAACGGCATCATCCTGAATACGCGCCCGCGGCGGAAGGCGCGCGATTACCTGAAAATCTGGAATACCGAAAACAACGAATCGCCACTGAAAACCATTACGCGCGCGCAGGCGGAAAAACTGGCGGAGGCGATTGCCGACCACGATCACGTCGTGGTCGATTGGGCGATGCGCTACGGCAACCCGTCGATCCGCTCGCGGATCGATGCGCTCGCGGCGCAGGGCTGCGACCGGCTATTGGTGGTGCCGCTGTATCCGCAATATTCGGCGGCCACCTCCGCCACGGTCTGCGACGAGGTGTTCCGCGTGCTGGCCGGGATGCGCGCACAGCCGACGTTGCGGGTGACGCCGCCTTATTACGACGACCCTGACTATATCGAGGCGCTGGCGCTCTCGATCGACGCGCATCTCAAAACCTTGCCGTTCCAGCCCGAGATCATCGTGGCCTCGTTCCACGGCATGCCGCAGAGCTATATCGACAAGGGCGACCCTTACGCTGCGCAGTGCATCGCGACCACCGATGCGCTGCGCAAGCGGATGGGGCTCGACGCGTCAAAACTGCTGCTGACCTTCCAGTCGCGTTTCGGCTTCGACGAATGGCTGCAGCCCTACACCGACAAGACCATCGCGCAACTGGCAAAAGACGGCGTGCGCCGCATCGCGGTGATCACTCCGGGTTTCTCGGCCGATTGCCTGGAGACGCTGGAAGAGATCGCGCAGGAGAATGCCGGGATTTTCACCCGCGCCGGCGGCGAACATTTCGCCGCCATCCCCTGCCTGAACGACAGCGACGGCGGCATGGACGTGATCCGCCAGCTGGTGCTGCGCGAGTTGCAGGGCTGGATTTGAAGCGTGCCGCGGACGCAGCGCAGCGCCATAAGCGCGTTTACGCGCGTCTTTGACGCGCCATAGCTCTTCGCGAAGCGGTGCGCCGCAGAGCCGGGGCCGTAACGGGCGCCGGCGTTTGGTACGGTCCCGGTTCTGCGAAGCAGCGTGAAGAACGCTGCATCGCGCCCGGGACACCGGTTTGCGCTTCGCGCGAACCCGGCATTTTTTGTCCCACCCACTCCCTTTCCTCTTGGTCGAACCATACATCTGCTTTTGGCGACCAAGAGATGGGTTCGCCGCACTGCAATCGCATCACAGGGTTGCGGGGTGCGGCGCATTGATGGCCGATCTCGCCGCCAGGGAGTGTTTATGACCGGTTACGATATTTTTGCTATCGCCTTTGTACTGCTGATCATCCTCACGCTGTTTGCCGGCATCAAGACGGTGCCGCAAGGCTACGACTGGACCATCGAGCGGTTCGGCAAGTTCACCCGCATCCTGTCGCCGGGCCTCAACATCATCATTCCGTATTTCGACCGGGTCGGGCGCAAGATGAACATGATGGAGCAGGTGATCGCCATTCCCGAGCAGGAAGTGATCACCCGGGACAACGCCACCGTGACCGTGGACGGCGTCGCGTTCTTCCAGGTGTTCGATGCCGCCAAGGCCAGCTACGAGGTGTCGAACCTCGAACAGGCGATCATCGTGCTGAACATGACCAACATCCGTTCGGTGATGGGCTCGATGGATCTCGATCAGGTGCTGTCCCATCGCGACGAGATCAACGAGCGGCTGCTGCGCGTGGTCGATGCCGCGGTGTCGCCGTGGGGCCTCAAGGTCAACCGCATCGAGATCAAGGACATCATGCCGCCGGCGGACCTCGTCGAAGCCATGGGCCGCCAGATGAAGGCCGAGCGCGTCAAGCGCGCCGACATTCTGCAGGCGGAAGGCCAGCGGCAGTCGGAAATCCTGCGTGCCGAAGGCGCAAAACAGGGACAGATCCTGCAAGCCGAAGGCCGCCGCGAAGCCGCGTTCCGCGACGCCGAGGCGCGCGAGCGCTCCGCCGAAGCCGAAGCCAGGGCGACGCAGATGGTTTCCGAGGCCATCGCCAAAGGCAACGTCGCCGCGCTGAACTATTTCATCGCCGACAAATACATCAAGGCGTTCGGCCAGCTCGCGGATTCGCCGAACCAGAAGATCATCATGCTGCCGATCGAGGCCATGAGCATTTTGGGTTCGCTGGCCGGCATCGGCGAGATCGCGAAGGCGACCTTCGGCGAGAGCGCTGCTTCCGCACAAGCCGCGGCGCGGCGCGGTTCGGTGCCGAGCGCCGGTTCGCCGCCGGCAACGCCGCAACGCTGAGAGGAGGGAGCTATGGCTGAGATGTTTTCGACGCTTGGCACCTGGAACTGGCTGGTGTTCGGGCTGCTGCTGATGGGGCTCGAACTGATGTTGCCCGGCGTGTTCCTGTTCTGGATCGGGCTTGCCGCGTTGCTGGTCGGGCTGTTGTCATTCGCGATCAGCCCGTCATGGCAATTGCAACTGCTGCTGTTCGCGGTGTTCGCAGCCAGCGCGGTGCCGCTGTGGCGCCGCGTCGCGCGCAGCAACTCCGGCGTCAGCGCCAGCAACCCGTTCCTCAACAAGCGCGCGGCCGCGCTGGTCGGCCGGGTGTTCACGCTGGAGAAGCCGATCGTCGACGGTTCCGGCACGGTACGGATCGACGATACGATCTGGCGCGTCGCAGGACCCGATGCGCCGGCGGGCAGCCGCGTCAGAATCGTGCAGGCCGACGGCGCCAGCCTGACGGTGGCTGTGGCTTGAGTACCGGAGCCGCGACCCCGCTCAATTAAGCAAGCTGGACCCCGGCTCAGCGCACCACGCCGCCATAGCGCGTCGAAGACGCGCGTGAACGCGATTTCCACTGGGGAACTCCACCATCGCGCCGGCGTTGTCACAGGTTGAACTCCTGCCGCGGCGGAGCGTGTGATGTCGAAATTCAATCTTGGCGTTGCCGTTGTTGTTGTTGCGACCGTACTGTCGGTTGCGGGCTATGCCGCCGCGAGAGGCGGCGGTGGTCATGGCGGCGGCCACGGTGGTGGGGGCGGTCACGGAGGCGGTGCACATTTCGGTGGCGGGCACTTCGGCGGCGGACATTTCGGTGGCGGGCACTTCGGCGGCGGACATTTCGGCGGCGGTCATTTCGGCGGCGGGCATTTCGGCGGCGGGCGTCACTTCGGTGGCCGGTCGTTTGCGCGGCCGAGTTTTCACGTCAACCGTTCTTTCGCCGTCCACAGCGCCAGACCGGTTGCCGTGCGGGCATTGAGTCCGCGCGCGGCTGCCCGCACGCTGCGTAACACCAACGCGTTGCGCGATCCGGCCATGCGCGCCCGCATCACTGCCGGCGCGGCAACGGCGGGGTGGCATGGACCTCACGGCGGAACCGGCTGGTGGCGGCACGGCAATGGCGGATACGGATGGGTCGGTCCGCTGTTCTGGCCGTTCGCCTACTATGACATCTACGACTACGCGCTTTGGGGCGGCGGTTACGGCGCTTCGTTCTGGGATTACGGCTACGGCGACATTTACGCCGGCATCTTCGCGCCCTACGGGTACAACGACCTCGTCGGCTATCTGCCGCAATACGCCGGCGCGCAATACGCCGGCCGGCATCCGGGCCGCCGCGAGCGCGCCTTGCGCGCCTATGCCGCGGCCGATCCGTTGGCGCAAATGTGCGGCGACGACAACGGCGATATCGTGGGCTTGCCCATCGACCGGATTCAGCAGGCGATCCAGCTCAACGACGCGCAACGTACCGCGCTCGACGATCTCGCCAGCGCCTCGGTCAAGGCCGCGCAGACCATCAAATCCGCTTGCCCGACCGAGATATCGCTGACGGCTCCGAGCCGGCTCGCGGTCATGCAACAGCGCATCGAGGCGATGATCGCGGCGGCGGGCACGCTGCAGCCGCCGCTACAGAAGTTTTACGATTTGCTGAACGACGAGCAAAAAGCGCTGCTCGACGCGCTGGTCGAGGATCAGCGCGGGACTTCAAGCCGGACGAGAGTACCCACCGGCGCCGTCGCCCAGGGCTGCGGGATTGCACAGCCCGGCCTGACGGAATGGCCGAATGCCGAGATCGAGCGGAGGGTCCGTCCGAACGATACCCAGCGCGGCAGCCTTGCCGCGCTCCAGGACACTGCCGCCAAGGCCGCCGACATGCTCAAGGCTTCGTGCGAGCCCGACAGCGCGCTGACGCCGCCGGCGCGAACTCGCTGCGATCGACAAACGGCTCAATGCCATGCTGGAGGCGGTGAAGACGGTGCGCGCGGCGCTCAACGACTTCTACGCAACGCTGAGCGACGAGCAGAAGGCGCAGTTCGAATCGATCGGCCGGCAACGCCTCGGCATGTCCGATCAAGCGAAAGCTGCGTGAACAATATCCGGCGGAACTAGTTTGCGTGTCCCGGACGCGGTGCGGCATTCTTCATGCCGCTCCGCAGAGCCGGGACCTTACCACGCACCGGCGTTCGTTGCGGTCCCGGTTCTGCGAAGCAGCGCAAGAGCGCTGCATCGCGCCCGGGACACGAGTCACGCCACCCCCGCCCTCAGCACATCGTGTACATGCACGATGCCGACCGGCTTCTTGCCTTCGGCCACGATCAGCACCGTCACCGCCGGCTTCGACGAGTTGATGGTGTCCAGCATTTCGATCGCCAGCGTGTCCGGTGTGGTGGTCTTCGGATTCCGCGTCATCACCTCGTCGACGGCGGCGGTCATCAGATCCGGCCGCATGTGGCGGCGCAGATCGCCGTCGGTAATGATGCCGACGAGATCGCCGTTTGCATCGATAATACCCACGCAGCCGAATCCCTTGGACGACATCTCCACCAGCGCGTCGGACATTTGGGTACCGAGCGGTTTCAGCGGCACGGCGTCGCCGGTGTGCATGAGGTCGCGGACGAATTTCAGCATCGCCCCGAGCTTGCCGCCGGGATGCAGCACGCTGAAATCCACCGAGGTGAAGCCGCGCCCTTCCAGGAGCGCAATCGCCAGCGCGTCGCCGAGCGCCAGCAGCATCAGCGAGGAGGTGGTGGGCGCGAGGTTGTGCGGGCAGGCCTCGCGCGCCTTCGGCAGCGTCAGCGCCACGGCGGCGGCCTTGGCCAGGGTGGAGGCGGCTTCCGCCGTCATCGCGATCAGCGGAATGCGGAAGCGTTTGGCGTAGGTGATGAGGTTCTTCATCTCCGGCTGCTCGCCGGACCACGACAGCGCCAGGATCACGTCGTCAGGGGTGATCATGCCGAGGTCGCCGTGGCCGGCCTCGCCGGCGTGCACGAAAAACGCCGGCGTGCCGGTGGAGGCGAACGTCGCCGCGATCTTGCGGCCGATGTGGCCGGATTTGCCGAGGCCGGTGATGATCAGCCGCCCCTTGGCGTTACGGATCAATTCAGCCGCGGCGGCAAAGGCGGGGCCGAGATCGGATTGCAGCGCCGCCGTCAGCGCGGTGATGCCGCTGCCCTCGGCGTCCAGCGTGCGCAACGCCGACTGCACGGCGGCGTCAGGCTCCGTCGCGGATGATGTCGCGGCTAGCGATTTCGATGTGGCCATGCCTGGTTCCAAAGCAGAGGGGGTTTCGCCCCGCGGCCCTCTCTAGCATGAGCGCACAGGCGATGCGACGCGGGGCCCGGCTCGCAACGGCTCATTAACCATAATTGTTTTAACTCCATTAACGACGATTTCCGCAGCCGCGTTCGCGCGCCCGCGGAACCCGTCGGCATAGTATTGATTTCGTTGGAGTATTTTCTGCCGTGATGTCGGGTCCAGCAACGGGCCGCCGCAAGCGCGTAACGACTTTACGTGCGTTTTTGCCATGCCTTGCGCTGATCGCTTTTTTGCCGGCCCGCGCCGACGCGCAAACCCTGACCAGCGATCTGTTCCGCCCGGTGCGCGACGGCTTTGTGTCGCCGCAGGATTCGCCGCTGCGCCGTACCGCGCAATCCACGCCCGACGACCGCAGCAACGCGAGCGACAACCGCCTGCGCAATCCCGACGCGCCGGCGCCCTCGCGCATCGGCAACATCCCGACCTACGGCCTGCCCGCGGCCAACGGCGCTTCCGACTCCGGCTACAACTCGCTGAACCGCAAGCGCAAGAAGCCGAAATTGTATCCGGGGCAGCCGAAGCCGAAACTGGTTGGGCCCGGCAATCCGCCCGCCACCGGGCAAGGCCCCGATCCCGGACTGCCGCCGCCGCGGCAACCGCTGCCGCCGTCGGCCACCGCCAACCGGACGCCGATCCCGCCGGCGATGGCCGGCACCGTCGCCGGGCAGCCGTATCGCAAACGGCTGAAGATCGACGACGATCCGTTCGGCGCGGTCGGCGATTACGCCGGCAGTTTCCTGGTCAAGACCGCGGTCGAATTCATGACCGGCTACGACACCAACCCCGGCCGCACCTTCGTGTCCCGGGGCTCGCCGCTCTATGTGGTCGCACCCGAATTGCTTGTGGTGTCCGACTGGGAGCGCCACGCGCTGGTCGCCGACCTGCGCGGCTCCTACACCGGCTACACCAACACCTTTCCTCCCGTCGATGGCGTGGTGTCGTCGGCGCCGACGGATGTCAACCGGCCGGATTTCACCGGCCATGTCGATGGCCGGCTCAACGTCACCGAGGATACGCGGCTGCTCGGACAGGCGCGGCTGCGCGTCGCCACCGACAATCCCGGCAGCCCCAACGTGCAGGCCGGTCTCGCCAGATATCCGCTCTACGCCAGCTTCGGCGGCACCTTCGGCATCGACCAGAACTTCAACCGGCTGCAGCTTTCCGGCGGCGCCACCGTCGACCGCACCGCCTACCAGAACTCGCTGCTGACCGACGGCACCATCTCCAGCAACGAGGATCGCAACTACAACCAGTTCGGTGGAGTCGGCCGCGTCAGCTACGATCTGAAGCCCGGCCTGAAACCGTTCGTTGAGGTCGAGGCCGACACCCGCGCGCACGATCAACTGCTCGACCGCAACGGCTATGAGCGCAACTCCAGCGGCGGTTTTGTCAAGGGCGGCACCTCATTCGAATTCTCGCGGCTGTTGACCGGCGAAGCCGCGATCGGCTGGGCCGCGCGCAGCTACGAGGATGCGCGGCTGCTGCCGCTGCAGGGCCTGCTCACCTCGGCCTCGCTGATATGGTCGGCGACGCCGCTGACCACGGTGAAATTCCTTGCCACGACCTCGATCGACGAGACCACGCTGCCCGGCGTCTCCGGCGTGCTGACGCATCTCTACACAACGGAGGTCGATCACGATTTCCGCCGCTGGCTCACCGCGGTCGGCCGGTTCACCTGGGGCACGCAGGCCTATCAGGGCGACGCGCGCTTCGATCACGTCTATTCGCTGTCCGGCGACCTGATCTACAAGCTCAACCGCGACGTCTGGATCAAGGGCACGGTGCGGCGGGATATCCTGGACTCCAACCAGCCCGGATCGAGCTCGGCGTCGACGGTGGTGATGCTGGGCGTGAGGCTGCAGCGGTAGCCGTGTCCCGGGCGCGATGCAGCGCTTCGCGCTGCTTTGCAGAACCGGGACCGTAGCAGACACCGGCGTTCGTTACGGCCCCGGCTCTGCAGCGCACCGCTCCGCGAGGGCCATAGCGCGTCGAAGACGCGCGTAAACGCGCTTGTGGCGCTGCGCTGCGTCCGGGGCACGGCAACTACCTCACCCGCTTGAACCGCACGCGCTTGCCGTCCGCCAGCCGCGTCGCGATGTAGCCGCCTTCGAGACATGCCTCGCGCTGCGGCATCTTCTCCTGCGGGCTGCGCTGTGTTTCCCACCACGACGCACGATGCGCCGCGCGCGGCAATGCGGCGTCGATGATCTCCTCGATCTGCTCGAAGGAAAGCACGAATTCGGGCAGCTTCTGACGTTTCAAGTAATCGCGCAGGGCGGAGTAGTCGTTCACGGGCGGTCTCGGTTGCTTTCGTCATTCCGGGACACGCATCTTCGCGTGGGCTCGGAATCCACACTCACGATGGTGGTTATGGATTCCGGGCTCGCGCTTCGCGCGCCCCGGAATGACGAGGTTCATTTCGCCAGATACTTTTTCATTTCCTCGCGCAACCCGTCGCGCAGGTCGGCGCGGGCCATGCCGAAGGCGATGTTGGCGCGGAGGAAACCGGCCTTGGAGCCGCAGTCGTGGCGTTCGCCCTCGAATTCCACGCCGTAGAACTTCTGCGTCCTGGCAAGGCCGATCATGGCGTCGGTGAGCTGGATTTCGTTGCCGGCGCCGTGCTCCTGGGTTTCCAGGATTTTGAAAATCTCGGGCTGCAGGATGTAGCGTCCGGTGATCGAGAGGTTGGAGGGCGCGGTGCCCTTTGGCGGTTTCTCCACCATGCCGTTGATTTCGAACATGCTGCCATGGGCGTGGCGCGGGCCGACGCCGCAGATGCCGTATTGATGAGTCAGATGATCCGGCACTTCCTCCACCGCGATCAGATTGGATTTTTCGCCGAGCTTGTTCGCCGCCTCGATCATCTGCGCGAGACAGCCCGGCGTGTTCAGCACCAGTTCGTCCGGCAGCACCACGGCAAACGGCTCGTTGCCGACGATGTCGCGCGCACACCATACCGCATGGCCGAGGCCGTGCGGCGCCTGCTGCCGGGTGAAGCTCATGGCGCCGGGAGCCGGTTGGTCGCGCGCGAGAATCTCCTGCTCGGCGGTCTTGCCGCGCGCGGCCAGCGTGGCGTCGAGCTCATACATCTTGTCGAAATGATCCTCGATCACGCTTTTGTTGCGGCCGGTGACGAAGACAAAATGCTCGATGCCGGCTTCCCTGGCCTCGTCCACCACATACTGGATCAGCGGCTTGTCGACGATGGTCAGCATTTCCTTCGGCATCGCCTTGGTGGCGGGCAGGACGCGGGTGCCGAGGCCGGCGACCGGGAAGACGGCTTTGCGGATTTTCATGGGGACTTCGTGAGACCTTAAATGGATCGCATCTTGGTAGCCGGTTTGCAGCCGGGAACAAAGGTGGATGTGAGGGCGTGTTGAGTGCGATGTGACCGACGTTTTCGTTCCCTCCCCCTTGAGGAGGAGGGTCAGGGAGGGGGGTAGCCACGAGCGCCGGCGTTTGCGGTTTATCCCTCTCCCCAGCCCTCCCCCTCAAGGGGGGAGGGAGCAGACCGTGCGCGCGGCGCCTCCACAAAAAACCGCTTTGTTAAGCCGATGGAAACCGCGACAAGGCCTCCTGAAAGCCGGATATTTTGGGGCAGGTCTGGGATGGAATCGATGACGGCAAGGATCGGCAATCGGCTGGGCGGAACGGTCGTCGCGCTGGCGCTGGGCGCGCTGGTGTTGGCGGGAACCGCCTCGGCACAGATTTCGGTCGGCGGCGCCCCGCTGAAACCGCAGAACGCCACCGGCTCGATCCCCGCGAATCAACCTGCCCAGCCCGCGCATCCCGGCCTGGTGCCGCGCGCGTTGGTGCAGGCGCAGCCCACCGCACCCGCCACCCCCGCGCCGCCATGGAGCGGCGAGGACGGCGCCTCCGGTCATCCCCTGATGACCGCAAGCGCGATCCGCGAGGCCGCGGCGAATTTCGGGAC
This sequence comes from uncultured Alphaproteobacteria bacterium, assembly GCA_963784755.1. Classification (GTDB taxonomy): domain Bacteria; phylum Pseudomonadota; class Alphaproteobacteria; order Rhizobiales; family Xanthobacteraceae; genus Bradyrhizobium. The sequence continues at coordinate 91,517 of CAWASS010000003.1, forward strand.
TTGCGTCGCCGGGATGTGGCCGGATGCGGCGCGGCGCAACATCACCCGCGCCAATTTCGAGCGGTTTACCGCTGGCCTCACACCCGATCTGCGCATCATGGATCTCGTGGATTCGCAGCCGGAATTCACCAAGTCGATCTGGGATTATCTCGATATCCTCGTCAGCGACGCGAGGCTGGCAAAAGGCCGCGAGGTGCTCGCAGCCTACAAGCCGCAGTTCGACGCGGTGGAGAAACTCTATGGCGTCGACCGCTATACCATCGCCGCGATCTGGGGCATCGAGTCGAATTACTCGACCATGATGGGCGACCGCAGCGTGCTGCAATCCACCGCGACGCTGGCCTGTATCGGGCGCCGCCAGAAATATTTCCGCGATGAATTCTTGTCGGCGCTGGAAATCCTCAACCGCGGCGATCTCCGCCCCGAGCAGATGCGGGGATCATGGGCCGGCGCGTTCGGCCCGACCCAGTTCATGCCGACCGCGTTCAAGCGCTACGCGGTCGATGCCGACGGCGACGGCCGCCGCGACGTGGTCGACGATGCCGCCGACCTGATCGCATCCACCGCCAACAACCTGAAGAAAGACGGCTGGCAGAGCGGCCAGACCTGGGGTTTCGAGGTCGTGGTGCCGCAAAACTTCAATTACATGCTGGCGGATCGCGCCAAGGCGATGAGCATCGCGCAGTGGGAGCATCTCGGGCTGAAGCGCGCCGGCGGCCAGCCGTTTCCGCATCCCGCCGAGAAGGCCTATCTGTTGGCGCCGGCCGGCGCCGAGGGTCCGGGCTTCCTGATGCTGCAGAATTTTCGCGTCATCATGAAATACAATCCGGCCGAGGCCTACGCGATGGCGATCGGGCATTTTGCGGATCGGTTGCGCGGCGGCGCGCCGTTCGTGCAGCCTTGGCCGCGGCAGGAGCGGGTGCTGTCGCGCGCCGAGCGGCTGGAACTGCAGCAGCTTTTGGTCCAGCGCGGCTTCTATCGCGGAACCCCTGACGGCCAGTTGGGCGGCCAGACCCGCGAGGCGCTGCGCGGCTTCCAGGCCTCGATCGGAGCCCCCGCCGACGGATTTGCCTCCTCCGACATGCTGGAGCGGCTGCGGGGGCGGTAAACGACCGGTTTCGCGCCAAAAGTAACCCTGAAAACCCTGATTTTCCGGGCAGGCTTGACGGCCGGGGCGCGATCCCGGTCTATGGCGCAAACGCCGCCCGCTTGCGGCCCAAATCGGCTATTATAGCGATTGCCTGACCCTCATTTTTTGCGACGCAAGGCGCATGCCGAACCCGAAATCCTTCTTGCGCGTGTTCACCGAGACCGGCCCGCTGGTCGCGCTGACGGTTGCGATCGCGCTGTCGGTCGGCATCGCCGGGCCGGCGTCGGCGCAGTTCTTCAATTTCGGCAATTTTGGCGCGCCGCAACGGCCGCCGCAGCCGATTCCGCAGCAGCGCGGCGGTAGCGGCTGGTTCGGCAACGACCTGTTCGCGCCGTTCCGGCAAGAGGCCCCGAAGCGCGTCCGCGAGGATTTTTCCAAGGCGCCGCCGCCGGAGAAACGCGATGCCTCCGCACCTGCGCCCGAGCGCAACATCCTGGTGCTGGGCGACGCCATGGCCGACTGGCTCGCCTACGGCCTCGAAGACGCCTATTCCGAACAGCCCGACATGGGCATTATCCGCAAGCACAAGACCGTCTCCGGCCTGATCAGATACCAGCCCAAGGGCGATCCCGCCGACTGGGCGGCGGCGGCAAAAGCCATTCTCGCCACCGAGAAGCCGGACGCCATCGTCGTCATGCTCGGCCTCAACGACCGCGTCTCGATGCGCGACACCGGAATCGACAAGAAAGTCGACAAAAAAGACATCAAGGACGCCAAGACCAAACCCGAGACAAAACCGTCCGACGCCAAGCCCGGTGCTGGCGCAGCCGACGCTGCCGCGAGGCCGGACGATAAACCGGTCGATACCGAGCTGTCGCCCGACGATGCCGCCGACGCCGATGCGCCGCCGATCATCGCGCCGGAAAAGAGCGCGCGTTCGGGCAACGGCACCTACGAGTTTCGCGACGAGCGCTGGGTCGAGCTCTATTCGAAGAAGATCGAAGAGATGATCGGCGTGCTCAAGGCCAGGAACGTGCCGGTGCTGTGGGTCGGCCTGCCCGCGGTGCGCGGCGCCAAGGCCACCTCCGACATGCTGTTTCTGGATTCGCTGTATCGCGATGCCGCCGGCAAGGCCGGCATCACCTATGTCGATGTCTGGGATGGCTTTGTCGACGAGGCCGGCCGCTTCCTGCAGCGGGGTCCCGACTTCGAAGGCCAGCCCCGCAAGTTGCGTTCCGACGACGGCGTGTTCTTCACCAGGGCCGGCGCGCGCAAGCTCGCGCATTATGTCGAGCGCGAGGTGACGCGGCTGATGGCGGGGCGCTCGGCGCCGTTCACGCTGCCGACCGAACCCGGGACGCCCGACGCCAATGCAGAGCCCGGCAAGCCGGCGCCGCGCCCGCTGGCGGGGCCGATCCTGCCGCTGGTGGCGTCCTCGGTCGGCACCGATCAATTGCTCGGCGGTCCGGGTTCGCGGCCGGCGGCGGTCGATGCGCTGGCGGCGCGGACGCTGGTGAAGGGCGAGGCGCTGTCGGCGCCGGCCGGACGCGCCGATGATTTTGCCTGGCCGCGCCGCGAAGTCGGACGCGAACAGGCCAAGGGCGAGACCCCGGTGGCCTCGGCTTCGCCCGATGGCGTGACGCCGGTGATGGCGACGCCGCCGCCGCCGAAGCCGAAAAAGCTGCGGCCGATTCAACCGGCGCAGCCGTCGCTCGGGAATTTCTTCAGTTTCGGCTCGCCGCCGCGCGCCGCACCCCTGCAGCAACCGCCGCGCCCGCCCGGCAGCGTCGGCCGCGCCGCCTCGGCGCCGGGCATCTTCACGCGGTAGCCGTCATTCGGGATGCGTGCGAAGCACGCAGGCCCGGAATCCAGACGATTTGGATAACTGCTGGATTCCGGGTTCATCGCTGCGCGATGCCCCGGAATGACGAATTATTGCTCAGCCATAATAGCGCCAGCGCGGCGGCGGGCGGCGCGGCGGGCGCGTCATCAGCATCGCCAGCGCGAATCCGATGCCGCCTGCGACCAGGAGCGCGCCGAGCGGATTATCCCGAACCTGTTTCGCCACCGCCTGCGTGCCGTCGCGGAAGGTGTCGCCGCTGTTGTCATAGGCGTCCTTGGCGAAATTGGCCGCGGTGTCGCTCGCGTCTTTGACGGCGTCCTTGGCCTGGCCGTAGAGGTTCTGCACGGTTCCCGTGGCCTCGCGGACGCGGCCCGAGGCTTTGGTTTCAGCGTCCCCGGTCATATCGCCGAATGCGCCTTCGACTTTGCCCGCGGCATCCTTTGCTGCGCCGGCAATACGGTCCTTGTCCATCGCGGTTACTCCTTTGATTGCGTGATTTTTCGGAGGGGTAACAGACGAGAACGGTTCGGGTTCCGAAGATGCCTTGCCGCAGCCGATCACAGGATCAGCCCGCCATCGACCACCAGCGTGTGACCGGCGACGTAGGACGAAAGCGGCGAGGCCAGAAACAATGCGGCGCCGGCCATGTCGGCTGATGTGCCCAGCCGCTTCAGCGGAATCCGCTCGATCGCGCCTTGCAGCCGCCTCGGATTTGAGGTGGTCACTTTTGTCATCTTGGTATCGACCAGCCCCGGCGCGATGCCATTGACGCGGATGCCGTCCTCGGCCCAGGCCTGCGCCAGCGTGCGCGTCAGGCCGACCGCGCCGGTCTTCGAGGCGTTGTAGGCGGGATTGCCCTTGGTGGCGTGATAGGCCGCGGTGGATGAGACGACGATCAGCGTTCCCTTGGCTGCTTTCAGCATCGCGTGAAATTTGCCGGCACACGCCATCAGGCTGATCAAATTGACTTCCATCACCTTGCGGAATCCCGCCATCTCGAATTCGCCGCGGCGGTAGATCACCGCGCCCTGCGCCAGCACCAGCACGTCGAGCCGGTCGAAGGAGGCCTGAAAATTCTCGACAGCTTGCGGATCGCTGACATCGAGCCTCGCATAGTCCAGCCCTTCGAGGTCGGAGCCTTCGGCTTTCGAATACTCCGCGGCCTCGCGGGTGCCGCAGACCTGCACCCGCGCGCCCCTGGCGCGGAACGCCTGCGCGATGCCGTTGCCGATGCCGCTGGAGCCGCCGATTACGAGGATCTGCTTTCCGGAAAAATCGAGTTCGTTCATGGACGCCCTCCGTCATTGCCGGGCTTGACCCGGCAATCCATCGACCTTCGAGAAGACTCTTGTGAAGAATGAGGGATACGCGGGTCAAGCCCGCTATGACGCGGTGCAAGGTTGGTTGACATCGTCTTTTCCCAGAGTAGCCTTTTCGCAAATCAGGCGCGGGATAACCGCGCATCGGCCAGGGAAAACGCCATGCCCGTGCAAATCAAGCAGCTCCATCCGCATTTTTTCGGCGAAGTGTCCGGCGTCGACTTGAGAAAACCGCTGACGCCTCAGGAGGCCGCCGACATCGAAGCCGGCATGGACAGATACGCCGTGCTGCTGTTTCGCGGCCAGGACATCACCGACGAACAGCAGATGGCGTTCGCGCTGAATTTCGGCGAGCGCGAGAATCCGCGCGGCGGCAATATCGTCAAGCCGCAGGATTCGCGGCTCTCGACCGGACTGAACGACGTCTCCAACCTCGGCAAGGACGGCAAGCCTCTCGCCCCGGACAGCCGCGTCCATCTGTTCAACCTCGGCAACTGCCTGTGGCATTCCGACTCGTCGTTCCGCCCGATACCCGCAAAATTCTCGCTGCTGTCGGCGCGCATCGTGAACCCGAAGGGCGGCAATACCGAATTCGCCGACATGCGCGCGGCCTATGACGCGCTCGACGACGAGACCAAGGCCGAGATCGAGGACATGATCTGCGAGCACTCGCTGATGTATTCGCGGGGCTCGCTGGGCTTCCTCGATTACACCGAGGAAGAGAAGCAGCTGTTCAAGCCGGTGCTGCAGCGGCTGGTGCGCACGCATCCGGTGCACGGCCGCAAGTCGCTGTACCTGTCGTCGCATGCCGGCGCCATCAAGGGCATGACGGTGCCGGAAGCCCGCGTGCTGCTGCGCGATCTCAATGAGCACGCCACGCAGCCGCAATTCGTCCATGTCCACAAATGGACGCTGCATGACCTCGTGATGTGGGACAACCGCCAGACCATGCACCGCGTACGCCGCTACGACCAGTCGCAGCCGCGCGACATGCGCCGCGCCACCGTGGCCGGCACGCAGCCCACGGTGGCGCAGCAGGCCGCGGAGTAATTATTACCGTCATTGCCGGGCTTGACCCGGCAATCCATCCGTTTCGAAAAAGATCTTTACGAAGGTCGATGGATACGCGGGTCAAGCCCGCGTATGACGAAAAGCGTGGTTCGACCGGTGTCCCGGACGCGGTGCAGCGCTTCTTTAAGCGGTGCACCGCAGAGCCGGGACCGTGCAAAGCACCGGCGTTCGTTACGGCCCCGGCTCTGCAGCGCACCGCTTCGCGAAGAGCTACGCGCTGCGCTGCGTCCGGGGAACGATAGTTTTCACCGCGGCAGCGTCGTCGTTCCCATCAGGAACGTATCGATCGCCCGCGCACACAACCGCCCTTCGCGGATCGCCCACACCACCAGCGATTGCCCGCGGCGCATGTCGCCGGCCGAGAACACTTTTGGCAGCGAGGTCTGGTAGTCGGATGTGTTGGCGCGGACGTTGCCGCGCTGGTCGAGGTCGACGCCGAGCGTCTTCAAGAGGCCCTCATGCACCGGATGCACAAAACCCATCGCCAGCAGCACCAGCCCGGCGTCGAGGTCGAACTCGCTGCCCGGGATCGGCTTGAACTTGTCGTCGACCTGCACGCAGTGCAACTTTTGCACCTTGCCGTCTTCGCCGGAAAATTTTTGCGTCAGCACCGCGTATTCGCGGCGCGCGCCTTCGGCCTGGCTCGACGAGGTCCGCATTTTCAGCGGCCAGTTCGGCCAGGTCAGGCCCTTGTTCTCATGCTCGGGAGGAGCCGGCATGATTTCGAGCTGCGTCACCGACGCCGCTCCTTGCCGGAAGGAGGTGCCGATGCAGTCCGAGCCGGTGTCGCCGCCGCCGATCACCACGACGTGCTTGCCGCCGGCGAGAATATCAGGGGCGCTGCCGCGCGGCTCCTCGGAGACGCGGCGGTTCTGCTGCGGCAAAAAATCCATCGCGTAGTGAATGCCCGCGAGATCGCGGCCGGGGATCGGCAGGTCGCGCGCGGCTTCGGCGCCGCCGGTCAGCGCCACCGCGTCGTGGGTTTTCAGCAATTCCCGCGGATCGATTGCGCCCGGCGAATTACCGCCGACCTGCGCGCCGTAGTGGAAGGTGACGCCCTCGGCTTCCATCTGCGTCACGCGGCGGTCGATGACGTGCTTCTCCATCTTGAAATCGGGAATGCCGTAGCGCAACAACCCGCCGGCCTTGGCCCAGCGCTCGTAGAGATGCACGTCGTGGCCGGCACGCGCGAGTTGCTGCGCGCAGGCCATGCCCGCCGGTCCCGAGCCGATCACGGCGACGCGTCTGCCGGTCTTGCTCGACGGCAGCTCCGGCTTGACCCAGCCATTGTCCCAGGCGCGGTCGACGATGGCGCATTCGATTGTTTTGATGGTGACCGGATTGTCGTCGATGTTCAGCGTGCACGACGCCTCGCAAGGTGCTGGACAGATACGACCGGTGAATTCCGGAAAATTGTTGGTCGAGTGCAGGTTGCGCGAGGCCTCTTCCCAGTTGCCGGCATAGACCAGATCGTTGAAATCCGGAATCTGGTTGTTGACCGGGCAGCCCGGCGTGCCCGGCGCCACCGAGCCGGTGCCATGGCAGTAGGGAATGCCGCAATTCATGCAGCGCGCGGCCTGGTCGCGGGTGTCCTTCTCATTCAGCGGAATGACGAATTCGCGATAGTCCTTGATGCGCTCGGCGACCGGCGCGTATTTGCGGTCGTGCCGGTCGATCTCGAGAAACCCTGTAATCTTGCCCATTAAACCTGACGCCCCTGCATTTCTTTCGTCATTCCGGGATGCGCCTCTTGGCGCAGGCCCGGAATCCATAACCCCCGATCATGGTTATGGATTCCGGGTTCGCGCCAAGGGGGGCGCGCCCCGGAATGACGGGAGTGTGTATATCATCATGCACCGATCGCGATTTTCGGCTCGGCGTCGGCGTTGGCCTTCATTTCCTTCAGCGCGCGGCGGTATTCCACCGGCATCACCTTGCGGAATTTCGGCAGCCATGCCTTCCAGTTCGCCAGGATCTCCGCGGCCCGCCGCGAGCCCGTCAGCTTCGCATGCCGGGTGATCAGGATGTGCAGCCGCTCGATGTCGGACTCCAGCAGGTTCTCGAACACATCGACCCGGCCATGCGCTTCGAGGTCGCCGGTGTGATGATAGGCGTTCTCGTTGATCATCTCTTCCGACAATATCGGCTCGAGCTCGACCATCGCCATGTTGCACAGCTTCGGGAAGTCGCCGGCCTCATCGAGCACGTAGGCGACGCCGCCGGACATGCCGGCCGCGAAATTGCGCCCGGTCTTGCCCAGCACCACCACGATGCCGCCGGTCATGTATTCGCAGCAATGATCGCCGGCGCCCTCGACCACGGCGACGGCGCCGGAGTTGCGCACCGCAAAGCGCTCGCCGGCGATGCCGCGGAAATAGCATTCGCCCTCGATCGCGCCATACATCACGGTGTTGCCGACGATGATGGATTCCTCCGGCACGATGCCGGAATTGCGCGGCGGCTTGACGATGATGCGGCCGCCGGACAGGCCCTTGCCGACATAGTCGTTGGCTTCGCCTTCGAGATCGAAGGTGACGCCGCGCGCCAGCCACGCGCCGAACGCCTGGCCCGCGGTGCCCTTGAAGCTCACCTGAATGGTGTCGTGCGGCAGGCCGGCATGGCCGTAGATTTTCGCGATCGCGCCGGACAGCATCGCGCCGGCGCTGCGGTCGGTGTTGTTGATCTCCATCTCGATTCTGACCGGCGCGCCGCGGTCGAGTGCCGCCTGCGACTGCGCGAGCAGCTTGCGGTCGAGCACGGCTTCGAGATGATGGTTCTGCGGCTCGGCGTGATAGATCTTCTGGCCCGGCAACGCCTCCTGCTTGACGAACAGTTTTGAGAAATCGAGGCCCTTGGCCTTCCAGTGCGCCACCAGCGTCGACTGGTCCAGCATCTGGACCTGGCCGATCATCTCGTCGAAGCTGCGGAAACCGAGTGCGGCCATGATCTCGCGTACCTCTTCGGCGACGAAGAAGAAATAATTGATGACGTGCTCCGGCTGGCCGGTGAAACGCTTGCGCAGCACGGGATCCTGCGTGGCGACGCCGACCGGGCAGGTGTTGAGATGGCACTTGCGCATCATGATGCAGCCGGCCGCGATCAGGGGTGCGGTGGCAAAGCCGAACTCGTCGGCGCCGAGCAGCGCGCCGATCACCACGTCGCGCCCGGTGCGGAAGCCGCCGTCGACCTGCACCACGATGCGGCTGCGCAGCCGCTCGCGCACCAGGGTCTGGTGGGTTTCGGCGAGGCCGATCTCCCAGGGGGAGCCGGCGTGCTTGATCGAGGTCAGCGGAGATGCGCCGGTGCCGCCCTCAAAGCCGGCGATGGTGACATGGTCGGCGCGCGCTTTCGCTACGCCGGCAGCTACCGTACCGACGCCGATTTCGGAGACCAGCTTCACCGACACCAGCCCGTCCGGATTGACGTTCTTGAGGTCGTAGATGAGCTGCGCCAGATCCTCGATCGAATAGATGTCGTGATGCGGCGGCGGCGAGATCAGGCCGACACCGGGCGTCGAATGCCGCACCCGCGCGATCACGGCGTCGACCTTGTGGCCCGGCAATTGTCCGCCTTCGCCGGGCTTTGCGCCCTGCGCCATCTTGATCTGCATCATGTCGGCGTTGACGAGATATTCCGTGGTGACGCCGAAGCGTCCCGACGCGACCTGCTTGATTGCCGAGCGCATCGAATCGCCGTTCGGCATCGGCTTGAAGCGGTCGCTCTCCTCGCCGCCTTCGCCGGTGTTGGACTTGCCGCCGATGCGGTTCATGGCAATCGCAAGCGTGGTGTGCGCCTCGCGCGAGATCGAGCCGAAACTCATCGCCCCGGTGGCGAAGCGCTTGACGATGTCCTTGGCCGGCTCGACTTCCTCGAGCGGAACCGGCTTGCGTTTCTCGTCCTCCGCGCTCCTGATCTTGAACAGGCCGCGCAAGGTCAGCAGCCGCTCCGACTGCTCGTTGAGGATTTTTGCGAACGCCCTGTAGCGCTCCAGCGAATTGCCGCGCACCGCGTGCTGCAAGGTGGAAACCGATTCCGCGGTCCAGGCGTGATCCTCGCCGCGGGTGCGGTAGGCATATTCGCCGCCGACGTCGAGCGCGGTCTTGTAGACCGGCGCATCGCCGAACGCATCGGCATGGCGGCGCGCGGTTTCCTCGGCGATCTCGGCAAGGCCGACGCCCTCGATCTTGGTGTGGGTGCCGACGAAATATTTTGCGACGAAATCCGCCTTCAGCCCGACCGCGTCGAAAATCTGCGCGCCGCAATAGGACTGATAGGTCGAGATGCCCATCTTCGACATCACCTTCAAGAGGCCCTTGCCGATCGACTTGATGTAGCGCTTGACGATCTCGTAGTCGTCGAGTGCTGCCGGCAGCCGGTCCTTCATCGCGATGATGGTCTCGAACGCCAGATACGGATTGATCGCTTCGGCGCCGTAGCCGGCGAGGCAGGCGAAATGATGCACCTCGCGCGGCTCGCCGGATTCGACCACCAGCCCGACCGAGGTGCGCAATCCGGTGCGGATCAGGTGATGATGCACCGCGGCGCAGGCGAGCAGCGAGGGAATCGGAATCCGGTCCGAGCCCGCCATGCGATCGCTGAGAATGATGATGTTGACGCCTTCGCGGACCGCGGCTTCGGCGCGCGCGCAGAGTTCGTCGAGCACCTGCTCCAGGCCCGCCGCGCCGAATCCGGCATGGAAGGTGGTGTCCAGCGTGCGCGACTTGAAGTGGGAGTCGGCGATATCCGAGATCGACCGGATTTTTTCCAGATCGCCGTCGGTGAGGATCGGTTGCCGCACTTCGAGCCGCTTGGTGCCGGCCACGCCCTGCAGGTCGAACAGGTTCGGCCGCGGCCCGATGATCGAGACCAGACTCATCACCAGTTCCTCGCGGATCGGATCGATCGGCGGGTTGGTGACCTGCGCGAAGTTCTGCTTGAAGTAGGTGAACAGCGGCTTCGGTTTGTCCGACAATGCCGAGATTGGCGTGTCGTTGCCCATCGAGCCGTTGGCTTCTTCGCCGGTGGAGGCCATCGGCGTCATCAGGATGGTGACGTCTTCCTGGCTGTAGCCGAACGCCTGCTGCCGGTCGAGCAGCGGCAGGTTGGAGCGCATGCCCTTGACCGGCGCGTCCGGCAGTTCCTCCAGCACGATCTGGGTGCGGTCCAGCCACTCGCGATAGGGATGGCTCTTGGCCAATTGCGCCTTGATCTCGTCGTCGGGGATGAGGCGGCCCTGTTCGAGATCGACCAGCAGCATCTTGCCGGGCTGCAGCCGCCACTTGGTGATGATGTCCTGTTCCGGAATCTTCAGCACGCCCATTTCGGACGCCATCACGATGCGGTCGTCGCGGGTGACGAGATAGCGTGCCGGGCGCAGCCCGTTGCGGTCCAGCGTGGCGCCGATCTGGCGGCCGTCGGTGAAGGCGATCGCGGCGGGGCCGTCCCACGGCTCCATGATCGCGGCGTGATATTCGTAGAACGCGCGGCGCTGCTCATCCATCAGGGGATTGCCGGCCCAGGCTTCCGGAATCATCATCATCACCGCATGCGGCAGCGAATAGCCGCCCTGCACCAGGAATTCGAGGCCGTTGTCGAAGCAGGCGGTGTCGGACTGGCCCTCATAGGAAATCGGCCACAGCCGCGAGATGTCCTTGCCATACAGCTTCGAATGCACCGAGGCCTGCCGCGCCGCCATCCAGTTGACGTTGCCGCGCAGGGTGTTGATCTCGCCGTTATGCGCGATCATCCGGTACGGATGCGCCAGCGACCAGGTCGGGAAGGTGTTGGTGGAGAAGCGCTGATGCACCAGCGCCAGCGCGCTCTCGAAATCCGGCTCGTGCAGGTCGGGATAGTACTTGGCGAGCTGGTCGGCGAGGAACATGCCCTTGTAGATCACGGTGCGGCACGACATCGACACCGGATAATAGCCGGCGAGGCCGCGGTCGCGGCGCTGGTAGATCGCCTGCGAAATCGACTTGCGCAGGATGTAGAGCCGGCGCTCGAACTCTTCCTCGTTCTTCGCCGTGCCGTTGCGGCCGATGAACACCTGCATATGCGCGGGTTCGGTCGGCTTCACGGTTTCGCCGAGCGAGGTGTTGTCGGTCGGCACGTCGCGCCAGCCGAGCAGCATCAGCCCTTCGTCCCTGATCTGGTCGGCGATGATGCTCTTGATGACATTGCGCCACGCGGTCTCGCGCGGCATGAACAGCGCGCCGATGGCATAGTCGCCGGGCTTCGGCAGCTGGAAGCCGATCTCGGCTGCCTTGCGTAAGAAGAAGCCATGCGGAATCTGCACCAGAATGCCGGCGCCGTCGCCGGCGCGCGGATCGGCGCCGACCGCGCCGCGATGTTCGAGATTGCAGAGAATGTCGATCGCGTCCGAGACGATCTGATGCGACTTCCTGCCCTTGATGTTGGCGATGAAGCCGACGCCGCAGGAATCCTTCTCCTGGCTCAGGTCGTACATGCCTTCGGCGGGCGGGCGCCAGCTATGCTCGCGCGCGGGTTCGAACGGTTTCGCGAGCGGAGCAGCCTGCAGCGCATCCGTCACGATATTTTCGCGTTCGAACTCCGGCCCGCTCATTCTCTAGGTCCTCTCACCCCGGCCAAAAACTTGACCGAACAAGCTCTTGTCTTCGTAGTCGGCGCACCTTGGGCGTTCGCGGTACCCACCGGGCCACCGCTCTTCCTCCGCGAGCCGCAATTTCAGAATTCAGGCTTTGGCGTTCAACGTCCCCGGTGAACGGCCTTGCCTGCAATTTCCTGGCTGCTTTCAGCCAGACTTCCGTTGCAATCCCCATGCCGGGATTGCCGCCACAATTGAGACAGTAATACTGTCCTAACCCTGACATTGCCAAATTTTTTTCTATCACACAAGCGCGTGAGAGTCCCCGTTTGCATGGCTGGTAGGCCTCGCCGGGCCGCTGACCGCTCCGCCCCGGTTTTGAGGCAAGCCCGCCGCGATCCGGCCCAAGGTCCGCCGGATTCGGCCGTGAGGTTGTCGCGGGGACGGAAGCGAAAACGCTCCGGGGCGCACCAGGAGACACGCGATGAAGCTGTTCACGGGATGGGTGATGCCGGCTGGTCTGGTTTTTGTGGCCGCGGCCGCGAATGCGCAGGGTTTGGCGCCCTACGAGATCGAGCGGTCGCCTTATACGGCGGTGTCGGATGTCGGCGGTTCCTATGCGGCGATGCCGCCGGAAGCACCGGCGCCGGGCTACGGGCCGAGGCTGCTGCCGGCGCCGGAAGTTTACATCATCGCCCGCGAGAGCGGGTTTGCGCCGCTCGGCATTCCGCAGCAGCGCGGCCTCGTCTACACGATTTCGGTGATCGACAGCGCAGGCGACGACGGCAAGCTGGTGATCGATGCCCGCTCCGGGCGAATCGTCCGCTTCATGCCGGCCTACCGGATGGGCGACAATTTCAATGACGACCTGAACGTCGCCTATGGCCCGGTCGGGCCGCTGCCGCCGGTCAACAGCAGCTATCGCCGCGCGCCGCGCCCGCCGCTCCCGGTGCCGCATGTCGCCAGCCGCTCCGCCACGCCGCTGCCGAAAGCGGCGCCTGCGGCTGCCAAGCCCGCGGTGCCCGCGCAGCAATCGGCAGCGACGGCGAAACCGGCCGAGGCGCAGGCAGCCCCATCACCCACGGTCGGCGTGGCAAAGCCTTCGGTGCAGATCATGCCGACGCAGGAAATGCCGAAGGCGCAGGGATTGGATTAGCTCTCCACGAGTCGTCCCCGCCTGCGCGCGGACGACAATAATAAAAAAGCGCCCCGGGGCACCGGGGCGCTTTCGTCATGTCAGAGACGAACCTGGCCGAAAATCGAACCGCTTAAGCGGCGACTTTCTGCTCATTCTCGATCGCCGGCGCAGCCGCTGCGATGGTGGTAATGGGAATGCTGCGGGGCTTCTTTGCCTCGGGGATCTCGCGGACGAGATCGACGTGGAGCAGGCCATTCTCCAGCGAGGCATTTTTCACCAGCACGAAATCGGCGAGCTGGAAGGCGCGCTCGAAGGCCCGCGCGGCGATGCCGCGGTACAGCACTTCGGACTTGTCCTTGCCGTTTTCATTGGCGGATTTCTCGCCCTTGATCGTCAGCGTGTTTTCCTTGGCGACGATGGAGAGTTCGCCCTGCGAGAAGCCGGAGACGGCGACGCTGATGCGGTAAGCATTCTCGCCGGTGCGCTCGATGTTGTAGGGCGGATAGCCGGGGCTGCCGTCGGAGGCTGCCTGGTCGAGCAGCGAGAAGAAACGGTCGAAGCCGACGGTGGAACGATAAAACGGGGTGAGATCGTAGCTACGCATAGGGTAGTCCTCCATTGAGCGACTGTTGATGTTACCCGCCCGCCAATCGGGCCGGGCTTTTGCTGTCGTGCAGCCTAGTAGAGGCCTGCACGAAGGTGATATGGGAGGGGCCGGACGGTGTTCAAGAGGGCGTAATCGTTGCCATTTTTGAATGTTCCGCCCTTGATTCCCATCGCCTTTCACCTATCGGTCCACGCCCCATGACGCTCGTCTCAATCCCCGCCAATCCGGTTCCGGACGACGTCGTCAGCGGCACCATCAAGACCCCGGATGGTGCGGAACTGCGCTTTGCACGCTGGGCGCCGCCGGCGGGCCGCAAAGGTACGGTCTGCGTCTTCCCTGGACGCAGCGAGTCGATCGAGAAATATTTCGAGACCGTGCGCGACCTGCGCGACCGCGGCTTCGCGGTGGCGATGGTCGACTGGCGCGGCCAGGGCCATTCGGCGCGGCGGTTGCGCGATCCGCGCAAGGGCTATGTCCGCGACTTCGCCGATTACGAGATCGACGTCGAAACCTTCGTGCAGCAGGTGGTGCTGCCGGATTGCCCGCCGCCCTATTTCGCGCTGGCGCATTCGATGGGCGGCGCGATATTGCTGCGGGTGGCGCATGCGGGAAAACGCTGGTTCGACCGCATGGTGCTGTCGGCGCCGATGATCGACCTTCCCGGCCGCGCCACCTCGTTGCCGGCGCGCCTGTTGCTGCGGATCATGCGGCTCACGGGACAGGGCGGGCGCTACATTCCCGGCGGCAGCGATGCGCTGACCGGCGCGCAATCCTTCATCAACAATCCCTTCACCAGCGACCCCGTGCGCTTTGCCCGCAACGCCGCGATCCTGGAGGAAGACCCGACGCTGGGTCTGGCATCGCCGACGGTGGCGTGGGCCGACACCGCGACCAGGACCATGCATGGCTTTCGCGCCTCGAATTATCCGTCCCAGATCCGCCAGCCGATCCTGATGATGGCTGCCAGCAACGACACCGTGGTCTCGACCGCGGCGATCGAGGAATTCGCCTATCATTTGCGCGCGGGATCGCACCTGGTCATCGCCGGATCGAAACACGAAATCCTGCAGGAGCAGGACCGTTTTCGCGCCCAGTTCTGGGCGGCGTTCGATGCCTTCGTGCCGGGCACGCCGCTGTTCGGGTGATACACTGGCAAGAATTTCACTTCTTGCCCCGGACGCAGCGCAGCGCGTCCGGAACACGAGCGCGGTCGCCGGCGGCCATCATCAATGCAGCACCTCATAAGTCGCGCTGCCCGCCAGATAGATCCCGAGCAGGATCATCGCGATCAAGAACCAGCGCCGGAACGCCTCCGGCTCCAGCCGCGAGCGCACCGCCTGGCCGATGTACATCCCCGTGAACGCGCCGGCCATCGCCACGGCACCGGGCACGGTGGTCGAGGTGTTGAGCAGTCCGGCGCTGGTCAGGTTGAAGGCCAGCGAGACGGTGGCGACGGTGAAGAACACGCCGAGCGCCTGCACCAGCTCGTCCTTTTCCATGCCGATCGCCTGCATGAACGGCATCGACGGGATCACCTGCACGCCGGTTGCCGCCGAGACCACGCCGGTGATCAGCCCGACAATGCCGCCGACCCATTTTTCGTTTCCGGGCGCGACGTGGAAACTGAATTTGCTGAGGCCGATCACCGCATAGATCACCAAGAGGATGCCGAGCACGATGGTGCCGTAGCGCGCATAGGGCCCGGTCATCAGTCCGGCGCCGCACCGGATGCCGATGGCGGTGCCGACCATCAGCGGCCACAGCCTGCGGGTGATGTCGCGCAGATAAGGGCCGACGAAGGTCTGCCAGATATTGGTAACGATCGCCGGCACGATGACGATGGCCAGCGCATGGGCCGGCGGCATCGACACCGCGAGCAGGCCCATCGCCACCGTGGGCAGTCCGAGGCCGATCACGCCCTTGACGAAACCGGCGAGCAAAAATACCGCGGCGATGGCTATGAGGAGAGGTTCGACCATGACGGGCACATTGACCGATCGAAGCGTTCGGCACAATCTGGAGGTTACGTAGCGTGCCTTCAGCTATGACGGAGGCAGGCACCTTTTAAGAATCGCCATGCAATTCGATCTGGTCGATCTTCGCCTGTTTGTCGCGGTGGCCGATGACCGCAGCATCACCCATGGCGCCGCGCGCGTCCATCTCGCGCTGCCGTCGGCAAGCGCGCGGATCAAGGCGATGGAAGAGACCCTCGGGATCGCGCTTCTGAAGCGCGGCCGGCGCGGGGTTGAACTGACCGCGGCGGGAGAAAACCTGCTCGGCCATGCCCGGGTCATCGTCCACAATGTCGAGACCATGCGCGGCGATCTGCAGGCTTTCGCGCGCGGCCTGAAGGCGAGCATCCATCTGCTCGCGAACACGTCGGGTCTGTCGGAATATCTGCCAAAACTGCTTGCGGCCTTTCTTCGGGAGCATCCTTACGTCAACATCAACGTCGAAGAGCGCGAAAGCGCCGGGATCGCCACTGCGATTGCGAGCGGCGCCGCGGATTTGGGACTTGCCGCCGAGCATGCGCTGCCGGACAGCATCGAGCGAATCCCCTTCAGCCAAGACCGGCTGGTACTTGTCGTCGCGCGGCAGGATGAACTGGCGAGCCGGCGTCTGGTCGATTTTCGCGACGTGGTGGACCGCGACTTCGTCGGACTGACCGCCGCGAGCGCGCTGCATGCCCATATCGCCGGACATGCGGCGCGGCTCGGCGCGAGACTGCGCTATCGCGCGCGGCTGAATAATTTCGATTCGATCGGCCAGATGGTCGCCGCCGGCATCGGCGTCGCGGTGATGCCTGAGGTCGCGGCCAGGCGCTGTGCCCGCTCGATGCGGATAGGTGTCGTGCGCCTCCGCGACCCCTGGGCCAACCGCAAGCTTGCGATCTGCGCCCGCAGCTTCAAGGCGCTGCCGCGCCCGGCGCAGCAACTGGTCGAGCATCTAAGGAAAGCGGGGCGATAAAAAACCGTCGTCATTCCGGGGCGCGCGAAGCGCGAGCCCGGAATCCATAACCACCAATGTCGCGTTCAGCGCGAGAGCCGCCGGCACGGTAGTTATGGATTCCGGGCCTGCGCCAAGTGGCGCATCCCGGAATGACGGATGGCTACGTCAGTGTAGCCGAATGGTCGATCAGGGTCTGATAGCACTCGCAGGACAGCCGCTCGAGGCCGGCGCGGTCGAGGATCCTGATGACGCCGCGCGAATAGGTGATGACGCCTTCGTGCTGCATCTTGCCGGCGACCTCGGTTACCGAGGTGCGCCGCACGCCGAGCATTTCGGCGAGCAGTTCCTGGGTCAGGGCGACGGTGTCGCTGCCGGCGCGGTCGGCCGATTGCAACAGCCAGCGGCAGAACCGCGCCTCGACCGGATGCAGCGCGTTGCAGGCCGCGGTGATGCGCGCCTGGGTCAGCAGCACCTCGTTATAATGGATGCCGATATCGCGGATCGCCTCGCTGGCGGCGACCGCTTTCCTGAATTGCGGAGCTGCGATTTTGCTGGCGGTAAGCGGTAGCTGCACCACGACGCGGACCAAGGACGTGTAGAGTCCGAGTCCCGCCATCGCGCCTATCACGCCTTCGCAGCCGACGGTTGCGGTTTCGATCGCCTTGCCGTCGCGCATCACGGCGAGCAGCGAGAACATGCCGTTGTGCGGGAAGTAAACCTGGTCGACCTCGTCGCCGGTCTCGAACACCACCGTGCCCTGCGCCAGCGTCGCGACCGTTAAATGCGGGACAAGCAAGCTGAACTGGCTGCGCGGCAGCGATGCGAGCAGTTTATTGTCAAGATGGCTGCTTGTAGGCGAATGCACCGCGATATCCCGCCCGATCGGTCGGGCCGCATCACCGCAGGGATTAGAATGGCGCTCCGAGAGCGTTCCACGGATAATTCATATAGGTACGACAAGGGGGCTTTGTCGGTCCGGTAGCGGTCTTAGCGGGTTTTCCGCGGCAGGATGTGGACGACCTGCGCCCGATTGGGCTGCAATGCCCTGCGCTTAGGCGGCGGGCGAGCATAAAAACTTTATTTTGTCGGATAGCGGACGAAAGTCTCTTATTGCGTCAGATACGACGGAATCTAGTCGTCATCGTCGTCACGTTTGCCATAGCGCACGGCCGGCGCTTCTTCGTCCTGGGCGTCGGCCTGCGCCTCGTATTCGCCGGCCAGTTTAAACAGACGTTCCTGCGTCACGGAATCGCTGGTCCCGCGGGCGAGGCGGCGGCATCGGTCGGCTTGCTCGCGAAGATAAAAGGATTGCGCCATCGGACACTCACGCAACGAGGCGGGAGTCCGGTTTGGGCTCTCGGTCGCCGGCGCCTGAGGTTCATTGCCGGCAATGGCTTCAACATATTCCCTTTATGTCCGGTATGCGACTCTATTGTGAGCGTTGAAAGCCGGTTCCGCCCGGGAACCGCGCCTCGTCACGCCTCGATTTACTTCGGAGGCTGCAACTCTTTCGACTTCAGATAGCCCTTCACGTCGGCGGCGGTTTGCAGCTGGCCGGCTTTGCTCAGCGCCTCGTTGCGCGCCGCGCCGGGCTTCATCAAGCGTGCTTTTTCCAACGCCTCGGCGGCTCGCGCCAACCAGTTGTGCCGGTCCGGTGGTTGTCCTTTACTCATCTCAAAATACCTAGGCAGCAGGATGAAGTAAGGGCGAAAAATTGTCCCGCGTCGGTCCGGTTGCCGACAATTCCGGCAAAAAATGCCAGAATCGCCACTACCGCACGCTGCAGAGCCAGGGCCGTACAGAGCGCGGTGTTTTTGGCGGTCCCGGCTTCTGCGGTGCACCGCTGAAGAAGCGCTGCACCGCGTCCGGGACACGAAGCCGGCGCTCACTTCGCCGTCGCGAGCCCGGCGTCGTCGATCACCTTCGCCCATTTGACGGTTTCGCGCCCGATGAATGCGCGAAAATGCTCCGGCGTATCGCCGGCCACGGTCAGGCCCTGATCGGCGAGTTTTTCCTTCACCGCCGGATCGCCCATCGCCGCGGTCGCGATTCCGTTCAGGCGTGCGACGATGGCAGGCGGCGTGCCCGCCGGCGCGATCATGCCGTACCAGTTCTCGATCAACAGATCGGGCATGCCGACTTCGGCGGTGGTCGGCACGTCGGGCGCGGTCGGCGCTCGCGCGGGCGCGCCCAGCGCAATGGGGCGCAGCGTGCCGGCCCTGATGTGCGGCAGGATCACCGGCAGGTCGAGGAACGTCATCTGCACCTGCTGGCCGAGCAGGTCGTTGATGGCCGGCGCGGCGCCGCGATAGGGCACATGCACGACGTCGATATTCGCGGTCAATTTGAACAGTTCGCCGGCCAGATGCGGCAGGCCGCCGACGCCGGCGGAGGCGAAGTTGAGCTTGCCGGGCTGCGCCCTGGCGAGCGCGACCAGCTCGGCCATGTTTTTGGCGGGAACGTTGCTGGCGACCACCAGCATTTCCGGAACCGTCACGACCAGCGTGACCGGCGCAAGGTCCCTCTGTACATCGTAAGCGACTTTTTCCATGGAGGGGCTGATGACCAGCGCGCTCGCGCTCACGATTCCGATGGTGTAGCCGTCGGGCGCGGCTTTCGCGACCGCGTCGGTGCCGAGCACCCCGGCCTGTCCGCTGCGATTGTCGATCACGACCGGCTGCCTGGTCAGTTCAGACATGCGCTGGCCGACCACGCGCGCGATGATGTCGTTGGGGCCTCCGGGCGGAAACGGCACGATCAGCTTGATCGGTTTTGCGGGAAAATCCTGCGCCGCTGCCGCGGCAGGCGACAGCAGCACGGCCAACGCGATCAACAGTGTCCTTGTATTTCTCATCGATGCTCCCGGCGCGGATTTCCAAGGGCGACCTGTCGCGCTTGAACCCTTGGCGCGCGAAGTCTACGGGACGGACCGCTTTGTGGAAAGTTGAGATACGATCTCGCCGCGGCTCGACGGCAGTTTCAACCGGACTACCGTTCTCGTACGACGGGGAGGCCTCACCAATGACGCGCTTTGTGCTCCACGGCAGCCCGCATTCGCTCCCGACCTACAAGGTGGCGCTGATGCTGCGGCTGTCGGGTGCGCCGTTCTCGTTCCGTTATGTCAGCTTCCAGAAGGGGATGCACAAGACACCGGAATTCCAGGCACTGTCGCGCTGGGGCCAGGTCCCGGTTCTGCTCGACAATGGCCGCGTCTACCTGCAATCGGCGGCCATCGTCGAGCATCTGGCCGAGACGCTCGGCCGGTTTCAGGGGCCCGATCCGGCGGCCCGCCAGCTGGTGCGGGAGTGGTTGTACTGGGACGTCGACGCGCTGTTTCCGCCGGTCTTCGGCTGCTACGGCGTTCAACTCGGTCAGCGCGGGCTGTTGCCGATCGATGTCGAGCCGGCGATTGCCGGCTATCATCGCCAGCGCGCCGAGACCGCGCTGTCGGTGCTGGATTCCCGTCTCGCGCATCGCAACTATCTCTGCGCGACCGAGCCCACCATCGCCGACCTGTTCTGCTATGGCGACATCGCGTTCGCGGAAATATGCGCGTTCGATTTGAACCGCTGGACCAACGTGGCCGCGTGGGCTGCGAGAGTGACGGCGCTGACAGGTTTTGCGGCGCCGTTCGCATTGCTGGCGATGGAAAACGCCGAATTCACATAGATCGGCCGATCTCAATTCGCGGACGCAACTGCGCGGCTCACGTCTCGCTCAACCCCGCTTTCCGCATGCCCTCCAGAAACCGCTCCATCAACTGCGGCGTCTGGTAGGGCACGCTTGCCTTGATCCAGTCGATCGACAGCTGCGGCTGCTCGCGCCGTACATTGGCAAGAAACAACCGCGCCTCGTCGATCCGGCCCGTCTGCGCCAGGCTCGCGCAATGCAGGCGCTGCGCGCCCTGAAAGCCCGGGCGCAATCGCAACAGCTCCTCCGAAACCCGGAGTGCTTCGGCGTAGCGGCCGGCGCCATAATGCGCCACCGCGATGCCGCCCAGAAAAAGCGCCATGTCCGGATCCATCGGGCTGAGCCGGATGGCATCGTCGGCGTGCTCGATCGCCTCGCGGTCGTAGCCTGCGAATGCGAGGCCGCGGCTGAGATCGCCATGGGCGGTCGCGGAGTTCGGGTTGAGTTCGACCGCCCGGCGAAACGCCGCGATCGATTCCGCGGTGCGCCGCTCCATCATCCCCAAATAGCCGAGCGCGGTCTGCCCCCAGGAATCGCAATCGTCGAGGGCCACGGCGCGAATGGCGTGTTCGCGTCCCTTCCGCAGCCCGGCCTCGCGATCGACCCACCCCATATGCGCCGCGAACAACAGGCGGAACGCCAGCCGGCTGCGCGCCGGCGCGTAATCCGGATAGGCCTCGACCGCCTCCGTCAGGCCCTCGATCGCGGCCAAATAGTCCGCGCGGGTCAGGCGCCAGACATGGGTTTGCGCGCGCGCCACGCGTTCCCAGGCGCCGAGATCGTCCGGGGATCGCGACAGCGCGCGAATACCCTCGGCGGCCAGCAGGCGGGGTTCGATCGCCGCCACCACATTGCGGGTGATCTCGTCCTGCACGGCAAAGATATCGCCGAGCTCGCGGTCGTAGCGCTCCGCCCAGTGATGGCCGCCGGTGCTGGCGTCGATCAACTGCGCGCTGATGCGCAGCCGTTTTCCGGCGCGGCGCACGCTGCCTTCCAGCACGTAGCGCACGCCGAGTTCGCGCGAGACCTGCTTCACATCGACCGCGCGGTTCTTGTAAACAAACGTCGAGTTGCGGGCGATCACGAACAGCCAGTGGATGCGGGCGAGACCCGTGATCAGATCTTCCGAGATGCCGTCGGCGAAATATTCCTGGTCCGGACCGTCGCTCATATTGTCGAACGGCAACACCGCGATCGAAGGGCGGTCGGGCAGCGGCAGCGCCGGGGCGTTGCCGTCGATGGCGGCCGGCAGCCGGGCCGCCGCGATTTTTCCGATGAAGCGATAACCGCGGCGGTGCAGCGTTTCGATATAGCGCGGCCGCCGGGCGTCATCGCCGAGCGCCTTTCGAAGCTCCTGGATGCACGTCACAAGTGCTGCGTCGCCCACGGTGACCTCGGGCCATACCGCGGCGAACAGTTCCTCCTTGGGGATCACCTCGCCGGGACGGTCGGCCATGAAGGACAATAGCGCCAGCGCCTTGGGCGTCAGCCGCACATTGCGGTCGCCGGACATCAGTCCGCCGCGCGGCTCGAGCCGATAGCGTCCGAAGGTAAGTGTCCGATCCAGCATGGATTTCTCCGGATTCGAGGCTAGCACACTGCTCCCATAGAAATCCCGTTTCTCGCTTATGACTTCCGGCCCGGGGACTCCTAGCTTCGCGGCCGAAGCGGCAAAAAAATGGAGAAGCGCGATGAGGACAGCCCTTGCAGTTGCGATAGCGCTTTGGAGCGGCCTTTCGCTTGCCGAGCCGGCGCAAGCCGGCGACGACAAGCTCGGCAAGGTCAATTTCGAAACCTCCTGCACGCCGGAGGCGCAAAAACTGTTCAACCAGGGCATGCTGTATCAGCACTCGTTCTGGTATCGCGCGTCGCAAAACGTGTTCGAGGATGTGCTGAAGGCCGATCCCGAATGCGGCATCGCCTATTGGGGCATTGCGCTCAGCCTGTTGTGGAATCCTCACACCGCGCCGCCTTCGAAAAATCTCGCCGAGGGTGCCGCCGCGATCGCCAAGGGAAAAAGCGTCGGCGCGAGGACGGCACGGGAGCGCGACTATCTCGATGCGCTCGGCGTCATGTATGCGGACTATGACAAGGTCGACCATCGCACCCGTCTGCAGGCCTATGCCAAGGCCATGGAGCAACTGGCGCAGCGCTACCCCGGCGATGACGAGGCGCAGATTCACTACGCGCTGGCGCTCAACACCTCGGCCTCGCCCGCCGACAAGACCTACGCCAACCAGCTCAAGGGTGCCGCGATCCTGGAGCCGATCTCGCAGCGCCAGCCGGACCATCCGGGCGTGGCGCATTATCTGATCCACCTCTACGACTATCCGCCGATCGCCGAAAAAGGCCTCGATGCGGCGCGGCGTTACGCCAAGATCGCGCCGGCCGCGGCCCATGCCCAGCACATGCCGTCGCACATTTTTACGCGCGTCGGCTACTGGAGCGAATCGATTGCATCGAACATCGAAGCCGCGCGGGTCGCGAAAGACGCCAAGGACTTCCACGACCAGCTGCATGCGATGGACTACGAGGTCTATGCCTATCTGCAACTCGGACAGGACGCCAAGGCCAAGGCCATCGTCGACGAGATGACGGGGGTCACCGGGTTGACGGAAAATTATTTGCCCGGGCCTTACGCGCTGGCCGTCTCTCCGGCGCGTTTCGCCATCGATCGCGGCGACTGGAAGGCCGCGTCGGAACTTCAGGTCCGACCGAGTCCCCTGGCGCAAGTGCAGGCGATCACCTATTTCGCCCGCGCCCTTGGTGCCGCCCGCTCCGGCAATCCCGATGCGGCCAAACCTGACATCGCCAAGCTCGCCGAGCTGCGCGATAGACTGCGCGACGCCAAGGACGCCTATTGGTCGGGGCAGGTGGATATTCAGTGGCAGGTCGCGACCGCCTGGGTGCTTTACGCCGAAGGCAAAACCGACGAGGCGCTCAAAGCGATGAGTGCTGCCGCCGATGCCGAGGACAAGACCGACAAGCATCAGGTGACCCCTGGCGTGCCGAAGCCCGCGCGTGAACTGTATGGCGTGATGCTGCTGGAACGCGGCATGCCCAAGGAGGCGCTCGCCGCTTTCGAAGCGACGATGAAGAAGGAGCCTAACCGTCTCGGCGCCACTGTCGGCGCCGCCAGGGCCGCGGAAAAAGCCGGCGACAACGCCAAGGCCGAGGAATATTACAAGAAAATCCTCACCATCGCCGGCAATGCCGACAAGTCCCGGATCGAGGTTAGCGAGGCGCGCGCGTACCTCGCCAAGAAGTCGTGAGACGCCGATAGTGAGAAGGCCGTGAGAGCATTGCTGCTGTTGTTCTTCGCTGCTGCGCTCGCGGCCCCGGCGCAGGCAAAGTCGATGCAGCTCGTCGGATATGCCGGCGTGCTCGGCGAATGGGAGCTGACGGCCACCGTCACCGAAAACGCATCCGGGTGGACAAAAGAATTCTCCGGCCCGCTATCGATGAGACACGTCGGCATCTGTACCCAGGATGGCCCGGAAGAGAAGACCGGCGAAATCCGTCTTCAGATATCGGCATTGTCGTCCCGGCTGGATGCGACCTTGCTGGTTGAAGGCATCGCATGCAGCTACAGCGCAGAATTGGCAGACCCCTTTAGCGGGGTGATGGCCTGTCCCGATCGCGAAGCCGTTCCGCTCAAGCTGTGGCTGAAATAGTTTTGGCTGGCGTTGCCCATCCTACGCGTTGAGCAGCTTCATCGCGGCTTCATGCACGCGGCGGTCGCCGGCCGCGATGATGCGGCCGCCGTTTTGCGCCGGTCGGCCTTCCCAGGTCGTGACCACGCCGCCGGCGCCGGTGATGATCGGGATCAATGCCGCGATATCGTAAGGCTTCAACTCGGTCTCGATGACGAGGTCGAGATGGCCGGCAGCGAGCATGCAATAGGAATAGCAATCGCCGCCGTAGCGGGTCAGCCGCACTTGCGTCTCGACTCGGCTGAATGCGGCGCGGTCGGCGGCGTTCATCAATAGCGGACTGGTCGTGAACGAGGTCGCTTCCTTCAGCGCCGCGCAGCGCCGTACCGCCAGTTTCCGCTCGCCCGACCGCCCGTGGTAATGGGCCGAGCCGCTGTCGCCGGAAAAGCGCTCGCCGATATAGGGCTGATGCATCATTCCGAATACCGGCGTGCCCCGATGCAACAGCGCGATCAGCGTTCCCCAGATCGGGAAACCCGAGATGAAGGATTTGGTGCCGTCGATCGGATCCAGCATCCAGACATATTCGGCATCCTCGCGCTCGTTGCCGAATTCCTCGCCGACAATGCCGTGCTGGGGGAAGTTGGCCTTGATCAGGCGGCGCATCACCGCCTCCGCCGCGCGGTCGGCTTCGGTCACCGGATCGAAATCGTGGCCGGTAGCCTTGTTCTCGACGCCGAGCGAGGTTCGGAAGAAGGGCAGAATGGTTTCGCCGGAGGCCGTCGCAAGCCGGCCGATGAAGGCGGTAAAATCGATGACCGTCACGGTTGTTCCTTCATCAGAGCGATGGGCAGGCATGGGTATATAGCGGCCCAGCGCCGTCCGCATCCGCGCCGAAAGCAGGTATGCGCCGGCTTTCGAATCGATTTGCGAAGCGGTGCATTTTTTGGAAATGCCGCCGATCACGAAATCGAGAGCCTAAGGATTATGCACAGGCGAAAAATGCATGATCGCCCGCCATTTCCTGTTATCTATTTGAATTAAATAGCAAAAATAGCGCCGCCTCGGTTCGGGCCGATATGCGAAATTTGCATGGAAAATGATTCGAAAACGCTTGCGCTTTGTGCAGCGCGGTCTCATATTGTTGCGGTGCGGTAGCGCCTCGCGCTATCGCTGCCCTCCTTGGGCGTTTCCTCCCTAGACTTGGGCCGCTTGTGTTTTCACAGGCGGCCCTTTTTTCTTTTGTGTCCCGGGCGCGATGCAGCGCTCTTCGCGCTGCTTCGCAGAACCGGGGCCGCACCGAACACCGCGCTCTGTTACGGCCCCGGCTCTGCGGCGCACCGCTTCGCGAAGTGCTATGCGCCGCGCCGCGTCCGGGGCACGGGAGAAATCACTCCGCCGCGGCCTGGAACGGGCCGAGATCGGCGAGCGGCATGGCAGCCAGCGCGTCGGCCAGAGTCGCGAAATCGGCAACCACCTGGTTGAACCGCGCGCCGCGTTCGCGCCGCCGCTCATCCATGTAGATCGCGCGGTTGAGTTCGAGCTGAATGGTGTGCAGGCCGGAGGCCGGATTGCCGTAATGCTCGGTGATGAAGCCGCCGGCATAGGGCTTGTTGCGGCCGATCGAATAGCCGAGGTTTCCCATGGTGTCCTCGACCGTGTCGGGCAACAGCGGCGCGCAACTGGTGCCGTAGCGATCGCCGATCACCACGTCGGGCCGCCGCGGCTCGTCGCGCGAGATGCCGATCGACGGCATCGAATGACAGTCCACCAGGATCACCGTGCCGAACTCCTGATGCGCCTTGTTGATCAGCCGGCGCAGCGCGCGGTGATACGGTTTGTACAGCGCCTCGATTCTCGAAAGCGCATCATCGACGCTGAGGCGCTCGCGATAAATTTCCTGGCCGTCGCCGACCACGCGCGGAATGGTGCCGAGGCCGCCGGCGACGCGCATCGACCGGGTGTTGGCAAAGCTCGGCAGCCGTCCGGAGAACATCCGCGGATCGAGCTCATAGGGCTCGCGGTTGACGTCGACATAGGAGCGCGGAAAATTGACCCGCACGGTCGGAAAGCCGCGCGCGCTCAACCCCCCCACCAATTCGTCCATGAACGAATCCTCGGAGCGGCGCAGGCCTGCGAGATCGATCCGCGACGCCTCGAGGAATTCGTCCGGATAGACCGAGCCGGAGTGTGGAGAATTGAAGATGATCGGCGCCCGCCACGCGGGCGGCTCGATCACCTCGAACGGAGGCGACAGTTCACCGTCAAACTGGGTCATCGTCGGCGCCGTCCCTTTAAAGCCGCGCGGTTTGACAATTCTGCCAGAAAAACGCGGGTTTTATCAGCGCTCATTGTCGGTAATCACAGCCATTCTGCCAAGCAAAAAAAGTTTCGGGCGGACTGGAACGGTTGTTCAGGCCGGCGAAACCGCGCCGGTTCATTGATTTGGCTGCCATTCCGGCGCAAAACCGGCGGCGGCTCCCGTTCGCCGCTACCCCGCGTCCTTCACCCGAAATTTACCAGCCATCGGGCTAAGTGGGCGGATTGATCCTCAGTCACGGATTCGACGACCAACCGCCATGCACAAGATCCTCCTTGCCGAAGACGACAACGACATGCGCCGGTTCCTGGTCAAGGCGCTGGAAAACGCCGGTTTTCAGGTCTCGCCCCATGACAACGGGCTGTCGG
Source organism: uncultured Alphaproteobacteria bacterium (assembly GCA_963784755.1). GTDB lineage: Bacteria > Pseudomonadota > Alphaproteobacteria > Rhizobiales > Xanthobacteraceae > Bradyrhizobium. Next base: position 118,130 of record CAWASS010000003.1, read on the forward strand.
CCTATCAAAGGCTGCGCGAGGAACCGTTCGAGATGCTGCTCACCGACATCGTGATGCCGGAGATGGACGGCATTGAGCTCGCGCGCCGCGCCGCCGAGCTCGACCCCGACATCAAGATCATGTTCATCACCGGCTTTGCCGCAGTCGCCCTGAATTCGGATTCCGACGCGCCGAAAAACGCCAAGGTGCTGTCGAAACCGGTGCACCTGCGCGAATTGGTCAGCGAAGTGAACAAGATGCTGGCGGCCTGATTCGGACCTTATTCGCCACCCCTCGTCCTTGCCTGCCCGCGTTGGAGCCGATATAGGGACGCATCCCGGTATCGCTGGATTTCAAGGGCGCGTAGCTCAGCGGGAGAGCACCTCGTTGACATCGAGGGGGTCACAGGTTCGATCCCTGTCGCGCCCACCAGCCCTTCCTTTGAACCGCGCATCTCGTTGGCGACACCAAGAGCGGTAGAGGGGCCCCCGGCAGATGATCTGGCTTAAATCGATGCTCACGGCGGCGCTCGTGGTGGCGGCCGATCAGGTCAGCAAGGCGTTTGTGCTGGCGCGATGGCCGCTGGCCGGCGTCACTGCACCGCGTTCGTTCGTTTCGATCCGATGCATCCTCAACCGGCAAGGAACAGTGGCGGCGCTCGCGGGCATGCCGGCGCTTGCCGCGCTGTGGGCGGCGATGATCGTGCTGGCGGCACTGGTACTGCACACCGGCTGGCTCGGCCATGAGGCACTGGTGCCCATAGGCATCGGCGCTACACTCGGCGGCGCGACGGGAAACGTTCTCGATCGGCTTTATCGCGGGGCGGTCGTGGACTTTGTCGCAATCGGGCCATGGCCGGTATTCAATCTGGCCGACGCGGCACTGGTGGCCGGCACCGGCTTGATCTTGCTGACTGCGCTGGGCGGCCATGCGTAGAATTCTCTTTAGTTGGCACGGCCACAATATCTACAGCTATCCGGCGATGCTCTATGCCGGCCTGCTCGCCGGCATCTTCGTCGGAGCCCGGGTCGCGCAAAGCGCAGGGATGAGCGCCGACCGGTTCGCCATCGCCGTGGTTATCCTGATGATACCGGCGCTGGCCGGCTCGAGGCTTTATTTCGTGCTGACCCGCTGGGACATCTATCGTCACGATCCGGCCCGGATCTGGCGGCGCGACGAGGGCGGGATGTCGATGTATGGCGGTTTCATCCTGGCGGTGCCGTTGTCGATTCCGCTGCTGCGTCTGTTAGGGCTGCCGTTCGGCAGTTTCTGGGACGCGGCCGGATTGACGATCCTGCTCGGGATGGCCTTTACCCGGATCGGATGTTTTCTCAACGGCTGTTGTTCGGGCCGGCCGAGCGACGCCTGGTTCGCGCTTGTGCTGCCGGACCATCACGGAAACTGGCAGCGGCGAATCCCGACGCAACTCATGGAGATGGCGTTTGCGCTGGTGCTGTTCGGCGCGGCCCTCGCGTTGCGCAACGCCGCGCCATTCCCCGGGGCGATATTTTGTATGGTGCTTGCCGGTTACGGAGTGGGACGCATGTATCTGGAAAGTTTGCGCGATGACGAGACCGGGGGCTGGGACAAGACGACCATGCAGGCCACCTCGGTCCTGCTGGTAATCGCCGCGTTGGCCGGGCTTGCTTTTGTCTGGTGGTAAGTTCGGCATCGAAAGACGTGTTGGCGCGCTTCGCTGAAGTGGACCGGTTCTCGCATCGATGAGCTTGCAAACGATTGCAGCCGATTCGCCATATCTGCACATGACACTTCAAGAACATACCCTGCTTCAATGTTCCGGCCATCAAGAAACTTCTCCGCGCCGTCAAAAATCTTTGAACCGTCAAAAGTACTGGAGACACAAACGATATTGAAGCCGGATCTTTCCGATCCGGCCGCAGGCCGATGCTGACAAAGCGGAGACAATTGCAATGAGCATATCGTTAGTCGTTTTACTTCCCGCCATATTGCTCGGGATCGTCGGTATGCTTTGTTTCGTCGGATGCGGATTGCATACGCACGGGACTTCGGAGTCCTTCACCTCATACACCAACACGACGATACTGCAGAATTCCGATTGCATAGCCTATTGGCCGCTCAAGGAAGGCGCGGATACGGCCGTCGCGTCCGAACTCATATCCAATAACACCGGCAGGTACATCGATAAGGACACGGCGATGCCTGATACGGTTTACCCATGGCCGGCCTATAATGTCCCCAACGGCTCCAATCCCGATGTGCTGTCGGCTGCCGCCGCCAACCCCAACAACCCCGGCGAAGGCGGCCAAGGCGATATCAAGTTAGGGCAGCCAACAATCGTGACGGGCGACGTCGACCCGCTGGAGGGCGATCCCGTGCTGCCGGCCTGCATGGTGGTGAACGGCTGTTACGTCGAGGTTGACTGGAACGCCAAATTCATTCCGAAGACAACGTTTACGGTCGAGGCCTGGGTGCGGGTGGACTGGACCGCCGACGACCCGCACGCGTGGAGATTCGTGCTGGATATGCGCGAGAACACCCCGGTCACCACGGGCTTTGGGCTCTACGCCAAGGCCGACGACAATGCGCCCGGCAGCTATCGCTGGGCCGCGGTCGTCGGAGACGGCAGTCCCAAATTCGTATTTCTCGACACCACCGAGGCGCCGATTACGTTAAGGGATACTGCTGCGCCGGAAGGAACGACGTTCTACCTCGCATTGACCTATGACGGCCAGACGCTGACTCTTTTTGTGAATGGCGTTCAGCATGGCGCGACCGACGCCGGCTACGCGCCGAATGCTGCCCAGGTGCTATGGATTGGCGCCGGAACGCCTTACTCGCCGCGGCGAACGCAGCCTGCCGGTACCGACCCGGCAAGTCCGCTGTTTCCGTTCGTCGGCGCGATCCAGGACGTTGCGATCTACAAGACCGCGCTCCAACCGCTTACCATTGCCGTGCACTACGACAACGGACGAGGGATGGATCCGTAACGAATGAGAACGTCGGCTTTCGGCCAGCGGAGGACAACTCCGCCGTACGGTCCGCAGGCAATTCGTCGCGCCGATCGGGCTTGCTTTTATCCGGGGATAGTTTGTACATTCGGATCGGAGGAAGGGTTTTCGCCGTACTCCGACATACACATCAAAAAACTGAAATTGCTTCAACTTTCTCACTTTCTCCAGTTTTCAAAAATGCCGGAAACAAAATAATACTGATGATGGATCGGGGCTGATCCAACCGCAACAAAGTCATCGGTGTTGGCAATGCGGGGGGTATTATGAGCACGTCGTTGATCATCTTGATTCCGGTCATATTGCTCGGGATCGTCGGTACGCTTTGTTTCGTCGGATGCGGATTGCCTGTAAGCGGGCTCGGGCCGGACTTCACCTCATACACCAATACGATGCGGTCGAATTCCGATTGCATTGGCTATTGGCCGCTCAAGGAAGACGCGGATACGAAGCCCGCGGCAGAGCTCATATCCGGTAACGTCGGCAAATACATCGATAAAGACACGGCGATGTCCGGTACGGTTTACCCGTGGCCGCAGTATAATGTCGCGAATGGCCCCTCCACGGTGCTGTCAGCTGCCGCTGCCAACCCCGCCAACCCCGGCGAAGGCGGCCAAGGCGATATCAAATTAGCGCAGCCAACGATCGTGACGGGCGACATCGATCTGATGCCGGGCGATCCTTTGCCGCCGGCGTGCATGGTGGTGAACGGCTGCTACGTCGAGGTCCCCTGGAACGACAAATTCATTCCGAAGACAGTGTTTTCGCTCGAGGCCTGGGTGCGGGTGGACTGGACCTCCGGCGACCCGCACGCGTGGAGGTTTGTGCTGGACATGCGCGAGCACAGCCCGACCGCCACCACGGGGTTCGCGATCTTCGCGAAGGCGGACGACGATGGTTCCGGCATGTATCGCTGGTCAGCGGTCATCGGAGACGGCAGTCCCACATTCGTCATTCTCGACACCACGGAGGCGCCGATTACGTTGAGGGATTCTGCTTCGCCGGAAGGGACGACCTTCTATCTCGCAATGACCTATGACGGCACCACGCTGTCGTTCTTTGTCAACGGCGAGCTGCATGGCAGTATCGGCGCGGGCTATGCGCCGAACGCTGCCCAGGTGCTGTGGATTGGTGCGGGAACACCCTACGCGCCGCGGCGGCCGCAGCCTCCCGGTCCCGACCCGGCAAATCCCGACCCGGCAGGTCCGCTGTTTCCGTTCGTCGGTGCGATCCAGAACGTCGCGATCTACAAGACCGTGCTGTCACCGTTTGCCATTATCACGCACTTCCACAACGGACAGGGAAAGACTTCATAACGAACGGGAGCGGCGGCGAGCGATGGTCGAAAGGAAATCCGCCATGCCGCAGGAGGTGTTATGAGCACATCGTTGATGGTTCTGCTTCCCGTGATGCTGCTCGGGATCGTCGCTACGCCTTGTTTTGTCGGCTGCATACTTGATGCAGGCCCGTTTGGGACGCCCTTCACCAAATACACCGGCACGACGATCCTGTTGAATTCCAATTGCATCGCCTATTGGCCGCTCAAGGAAGCAGCGGATAGGCTTCCGGCGGCCGAACTCATATCCAATAACACCGGCATGTACATCGATCAGAACACGGCGAAGCCTGATACGGTTTACCCGTGGCTGGAATATAGTGTCGCCAACGGCTCCAATCCCGATGTGCTGAACGCTGCCCAGGTGTTATGGATTGGCGCGGGAACGCCGTACGCGCCGCGGCGGATGCAGCCCGCCGGCACCGACCCGGCAAGTCCGCTGTTTCCGTTCGTCGGTGCGATCCAGGACGTCGCCATCTACAACGCGGTGCTGGCGCCCACCGACATTGTCACGCACTTCCACAATGGAAGCGGCACCAATCCGTAGCGAATGAGAACGTCGACCACGTGAAAGGCGCAATGAGCGAATCGGAACTAAAACAGGTACATGCGCCCGCGCCGGGGGGCATTGCGCCGGCCGCGGGCGGGAAGCCGGTCGCCTATAAACGCTGCGGGCCGGGAGAAAGCATATCCGATCCCCGCCCGGGTGACGTCGTTCTGATGCACGGCACCGGTTGGCTCGGCAAGTTCATCCGCTTCGGCTTGCGCCTGTTCTACCGCAGGAATGCAGATCGTGCGCTCGCGCACTGGAGCCATGCGGGAATCGTTGTCAGCCGCCAGGGCCATCTCGTCGAGGTCGTCTACACCGGCGTGGTTCTCAATCGCCTCGAAAATTATCGCGACCAGGACTATCACTATGTGTATCTCGATCTGTCCGACGCCGACCGGATCAGGGCGTCGCAGTACGCCTATTCCTGCCTGAAACAGAAATACGGCCGATTGAGTTTTGTTCTCCTGGCGCTCGCAGTGATCACAAGGGACTGGTTCGAGGTGCCCGATCGCGACGACCAAAGCTGTGTTGCCCTCATCGTGCGGGCGCTGCAGCGCGCCGGGGTGACGTTCGCGCGCCGGCCGGCTGACATGACGCCCGCGGATCTGGCCGAGAACTTCGGCGTGATGCCGTGATCCGGGTTTGCTCATCGCAGCATGCCGTGGGATAAAACTCTGCCGACAATGGAGACTTCCATGCCGTCAACCAGCCAAGCCTATCGGGCCTATTCGGCGCGGCCGTTCAAGCGCGAAGAACGTGGGCAGGTTGAAATCCTGTTCGGCGGCTTGCACTGGCGCCTCGAGAAGGTAATCCAGGCCGCCATGGCGAACGTCGGATACCGCTCACGGCCGCTGCCGACCGCCACCAAGGACGATCTTCTTCTCGGCCGCGAGCTCGCCGACATCGGACAATGTTGCCCGACCAGTTTTGTCACCGGCAACCTGGCGGGCTTCCTCAAGGGCGAGGCGTCGCGCATCGGCGCCGAAGAGGTTGCGGACAAATACGTTTACCTCACCGCCGGCGCCTGCGGCGCCTGCCGGTTCGGCCAGTATCATCAGAGCTACGAACTGGCGCTGCGCAACATCGGACTTGAAAGCTTCCGTCTGTTGCTGATGGAACAGGACAAGCTCGAGCAGAAAGGCTTCGCCGGCGGCGGTATCGACATCGACATGCCGTTCTCGCTCGGTGTGGTGTGGGCCATCCTTTGCACCGACGCGCTGCAGGGCCTCGAGTATAAGACAAGGCCGTATGAGACGGTCGCGGGGCAAACCGATGCCGTCGTGCAGGAGAGCGTCGACTATCTTTGCGAGGTGTTTCGAAATCGGCCCCACAAGGGAAAAAAATGGGGAACGCTGGTCTGGCATCTGACCACCGACTATTTCCTCGCTGCGCTGCGCGAGGTGTATCGCAAATTCGAGGCGATCGAGGTCGACAGGCTGCAGCCGAAACCGATCGTGAAAATCACCGGCGAGTTCTATCTGCAGACCGTCGAGGGCGATCCCAACTACAACATCCACCGCTGGCTGGAGGCGGAGGGCGCGGAAGTCTATCCGGCGCCGATCGTGGTCTGGCTCGACTACTGGTTTCGCTTCTATGTCCAGCAGCTCGAGGATTACGTCGGAATCGACCGCTATGCGCGGCTAAAACTCGCCAAGATCCGCGGGTTGCAGAAAATATTCGGCTGGACCTACAACCGCATGCGCGCGGCCCTCGGGGATATCCCGCACGAGATCCCGGACCAGTACGAGCTGCGCCGCCTCGCCGCACCCTACTTCCATCATCAATTGTCGGGCGGCGAGGGCGACATGCTGGTCGGCAAGGCGCTGTGGAGCCATCTTCACAAGAAGGCGCACATGATCTGCGAATTATCGCCCTATGCCTGCATGCCGAACACCATGAGCGTCGGCGCCATGGCGGGCGTGATCGCCAAGCACCCGGATCTGCTCTACGCGCCGCTGGAGATCAAGGGCGATGCGGAGGTGCATGCGCTCTCGCGCTGCCAGATGATCCTGACCGAGGCCAAGAAGCGCGCCCGGTCCGAATTCGAAAGCGCGCTGTCGAAGACCGGCCTCACTCTTGATGCCGCGCGAACCCGGCTTGAGCGCAAGCCTGCGATGAAAAAAGCAACGTATCGTGTTCCGCATCGCGACGTGGTCGGCACCGCAGCCAACTTGGTCGGAGAACTGGCGCAATGGGCGTGAAGGTCGTCGGAATGGACGTGGGCTCAACCACCGTCAAGGCGGTTGTCGTCGAGAATGACCGGATCGTTTGGCAGGACTATCAGCGCCACCATACGCGGCAGGCCGAAAAGGTCCTGGAGTTCCTCCTGCGCATGGAGAGCGAATGCGGCCTGGAGCGCGGCCGCGATGCCGTGCTGTTCACCGGCTCCGGCAGCGGGCTGATCGCGCCCTTGGTCGGCGGCAAGGTTATCCAGGAGGTCGTTGCCGTCGCAACGGCCGTGGAAAAACTGCACCCGGACGTTCAATTCGTCTCCGAGATCGGCGGCGAAGACATGAAGACGATCTTTTTCACGCCCTCTGGGTCGGGGCGGAACAAGCAAGTCTATATGCAGTCGGCGTGCAGCGGCGGCACCGGCACCTTCATCGAGAAGACCGCGCGGAAGCTGCAGATTTCGCCGGAGGCGCTGGTGAAAATGACGTACAGCGGACAATCGCTGCACAAGATCAGTTCCAAATGCGGGATTTTTGCGGAGACCGACGCCAACACGCTGGTCAAGGGCGGCGTGCCCGTCGAGGAAATCATCGCCAGCCTGTTCGAGGCGGTGGTCTACCAGAACCTCGCCACGCTGACCAAGGGTAACACGCCGGCGCCGAAGGTGCTGCTGCTCGGTGGACCGAACCTGTTCTTCACCGGCCTGCAGCAAGCCTGGCGTCACCACCTGATGAATATCTGGGCTGAGCGCAAGGTTGCGTTGCCTGAGGGCGGCCCCGCGGGACTTATCGAGATTCCGGCGGAAGCGGTTTATTACGCAAGCCTCGGCTGCATCGAGATCGGCAAGGCGGAGGTCGACGCGAAATCCTGCTACGGCGGAACGGAACGGCTGCGCTGGTGGATCGATCAGGGTCAGCATGAGCAGAAAGCCCGCGAAGGCCGCGGCGGCCTGGCTTCGGGAGAACAGGATCTCGCGCAGTTTCTGCAAACGTATGGGACTCCGAAGCGCCAGCTTGCCACGCAGGATGAGGATGCGGCCCGGCCGGCGGGCGAGCCGGTCCTGGTCGGATGCGATTTCGGCAGCACCACGGCCAAGGCGGTGGTGCTTTCGCCGCAGCAGGAATTGCTGTTCAGCTGCTACGCGCTGTCGATGGGCAACCCGATCGAGGACGCCAAGGACCTGATGCGGCAGATCGGCGCGGCCGGATTCCGCAATATCGGGGGTCTCGCGCTCACCGGCTACGGCAAGGATTTGCTCAACGACATCGTCGGCGCCGACAGAGCCATCGTCGAGACGGTGGCGCATGCGCGCGCGGCGCTGCACTTCTTTCCCGACGCGGATGTGATCTGCGATGTCGGCGGTACCGACGTGAAGGTCATGATCCTGCGCGGCGGGGCGGTCGCCGACTTCCGCCTCAATTCGCAATGTTCCTCCGGCAACGGCGCGTTCCTGCAGGGCGTGGCAGAACGCTACGACGTGCCGCTGCAGGATTATGCGGAGCGCGCCTTCGCCGCCAAATCACTGCCGGCGCTGGCCATGGGGTGCGGCGTGTTCCTGCAGTCCGACATTGTCAACCAGCAGCGCAAGGGCTGGTCGGCGGAAGAAATCATGGCGTCGCTGGCCGCCGTGCTGCCGCTCAATGTCTGGGTCTATGCCTGTCAATTGACCAACCTGCGGGCGGTGGGCCGCAAGTTCGTGCTGCAGGGCGGCACTCATCGCAACCTCGCAGTCGTCAAGGCGCAGGTCGATTTCATCATCAGCAAGGTTCCTGACGCCGAGATCGAGATCCACCCGTATTCCGGCGAAGCCGGCGCGATCGGCGCGGCGTTATGCGCTTATGACACCTGGCGAAGCGGGAAGCCCAGCCGCTTCCGCGGGTTCGAGACAATCGAGTCCTTGTCCTATCGCAGCACCACCAACGAAGACACCACCTGCCGCTGGTGTAGCGTCGCCTGCAAGCGCACCTTCATCGACGTCGCCCTACCCGACGGTAAGGGCAGGCCGTGGAGCAAGGTGCCGGTGGGGGAGGGGTTCGAGCGCGTCATCAGCGGCAATTCGTGCCCCAAGGGTCTCGTCGAGGACGCCGGTGAATTGCGGGTGGTGAAGGCACAAATCGAGGAGCGCAGGCATGCTTATCCCAACGTGGGAGAGATGGTTCGGAACGAAGCTTTCCGCGCCGCCAAGGTCACGGTCTGAGCTGCGCGTAGGGATTCCCCGCGTCCTCAATATCTGGTCGACCCATCAGTTCTGGCTCGGCTTTCTGGTCGCGCTCGGCTTCGATCCGCGCCGCATCGTTTTCTCCGAAGCCACCAGCGACGAGCAGGGGCGCGAATACGGCCGCGGCCGCGGCACCGTCGATTGCTGCTATCCGGTGAAATGCATGTCCGGGCACTACGGCGAACTGGTGTTCGGCCAGAAACACGGCATCGATATCCTGCTGTCGCCGATGATCCGTTCGCTGCCGTCGTTCCTGAACGGGCATGTGGTCGATTCGCTGGCATGTCCCCGGGTGATGGCGGCGCCGGAAAACATCAAGGCGGGGTTCTTGAAGGAACGCGACGTCTTCGCCGAACGCGGGATCAACTACATCTCGCCATTCGTCTCGTTTGCCGAGCCGCTGATCGTGCCCAAGCAACTGCACCGCGCGCTGGAGGAGGCGATTCCCGGCCTCACCCTGGCGGAGGTTGGAAGCGCGGTTACCGCCGGTTACAAAGCGCTCGCGGCATTCAACAAGCAGATGCAGGACAAGGGCCGCGAGATCCTGCGCTGGTGCGCCGAAAACGACCGGCCCTGCATCCTGGTGCTGGCGCGGCCCTATCACATGGATCCCGGCATCGGCCATGAGATCGAAGCCGACCTGCAGGCCTATGGCTACCCGATCCTGTGGGCGCAATATTTGCCCGTCGATGCCGACCTCATGCAGTGGCTGTTCGGCGACGATATAAGCAACGGCACGATTTCCTCGCCCTTCGATGTGCGCGACGTCTGGCCGTCCTCCTACAGCGGCAACACCAACGAAATCCTGTGGGGCGCCAAGGTCGCCGCCCGGCTGCCATGGGTGAGCTGCGTGATCCGGCTGGCGAGTTACGAATGCGGCATGGACCAGCCGACCTATACGCCGGTGCAGAAGATCGTCGAGGGTTCGGGAACGCTGTTCTTTTCGTTCCAGGACCTCGACGCCACCAAGCCGGCGGGATCGGTCAAGATCCGGGTCGAGACCGTCGCCTATTACCTGGAGCGTTCGTCGGCGGACATCATCGCAGCCAAGAAGCTGCAGACCAAAGGTCCGTGTCCGCTGCTGAGCCAGGCCGGGTGAAACGGCTGCGATGCCTTCGGTCAAAGGGCTACGATTTGTCCCTGTCCTTTTGAGCGCGGGGCTTCTTTGGTGGTGCCGAAGCATCCTGCCGAACGACTTTTAACGATCGCAGCATCGGCCGTTCGCGCGAGACGGTCCTGAAGACGCCGGCGGCATCTTCCCTGAGGGCGTGATCGACGCATCCCTCGATATGCGAAACAAGAATTCCCTGCGCCCTTGCGGAATCGCGGGCCAGCGCGCTCTCGAGTAATTCCTGGTGCTCGCGCGCGGCTATTTCTCCGCGAAATACCACCGCGATCATCTGGTAGCGAAGATATCGGTCGTAGATCGACGCGTGCGCATCCAGAAGAACGTTCGAACCGCAAGCCGAGATCAACGCGTGATGGAAATCCCAATCGCACCTTTTCCAGAGTTCCTGGTCCGGCCGGTCGCCCCCGAGCATGCGGCGCTCCATCACCGCGAGCTTGTGATGCGCGGAAACCACGCGGCCCTCCCAGTCCAGATCGCCGGCGGCGAAGGATTGCGCCATGGCATGGTTTTCGAGCAACAGCCGAAGTGCGGCAACCTGCCTGAATTCGTCCGCCGAAACCGGCGCAACCTCGAAGCCGCGCTGGCCTTCGGCAACGATCAGGCCTTCGGACGACATCCGATTGAGGAGCTCGCGGAGCGTGCTGATGCTGGTCCCGTAGACTTCGCTCACCTTCTCCAGCTTGAGCTTTTGTCCGGGCGGCAGAAGGCCGAAGATGATGTCCGCCCGGATACGGCGGTAGGCTGTTTCTCCGACCGTCTCGGGCGATGGTGTATTGACTAACAAAGAGAATCTCCTTGTGCGCGTGCGCCACAATCGCACGCGTTGGCTTGAGCTTCAACGAGCGTTTGCAGCGTAACTCCGGTCATTTCAGCTTTCCCGCAGCATGCATGGCGGCGCGCCATCCGAACACGATGGCGGGACCGATCATGGTCCCGGGCCCCGGATAGGTGCCGCGAAATATCGAGGCGGCGTCGGCGCCGACGGCGTACAGCCCTTCGATCGGCTGGTGATTTACGTCGAGCACGCGAGCATCCTGGTCGGTCCGCAAACCCGCGCTGCTGGCGAGATCGGAGGGCCAGACGGCGACGGCAAAATAGGGACCGGGTCCGATTTTGCGCATGCAGGGATTGGGCTTGTTGTCGGGATCGCCATTGAAGCGATTGAGATCGCTCGAGCCGCGTCCAAACTCCTCGTCCACGCCTTCGGCGGCGAAGCGGTTATGAGCAGCGATCGTCTCTTCCAGGGTTGCGCCGTCGACGCCGATTTGCCGGGCCAGTGCCTCGATCGTATCGGCCTGTTTGAGATAGCCGGCCGCTACGAACGAATTGAGATGGCGCGTGCGGGGATGAACCAGGCCGATCCCGTAGTCCCTGACGAACGTGCGGTCGCAGACGAGATAAGCCGGAACGTTCCGATCCGAGCGCAGCATGGCGACGACAAAATCATGATACGAATCGGCTTCGTTGACGAAGCGGCGTCCGGCCCCGTTCACCGCGATCAGGCCGGGTTTTGCGCGATCCAGCATGATGTGCGGAAATACCGACGCGGTCCCGTCGGGCCGGTGCAGCACCGAGCTCGGCATCCATAGCGCCGGACTGCGCACGCTTTCATCGAGGCCGGCGCCGGCTTGAATGGCCGTGGAAATACCGTCTCCGGTATTTGAGGCTGGCGCGAGACTGAATTGCTGCGCCGCCTTTGGAAACAGCATGGTTCGAAGCTCGGTATTCCCTGAGACGCCGCCGGTGGCGAGGACGACGCCCTTGTTGGCGCGGATGGCGCGCGGTCCCTTGGGGTCCGTCACAACAGCGCCGGTCACCCGGCCGCCTTCCAATACGAGTTCGGTCAATCGTGTTTCGAACCGGACCGGAACGCGATGCCGCCGCAGGCTGGCGAGCAACCGTGCAACCAGCGCGTTGCCCATGATGAGGCGCGTGCCGCGCGGATGACGCAGCCGATCCATCGCCTGACGCGCGAGCAAGCGGGCGGCATGCGCGAAGTCCTTGAGCGAGTTGAACGGGTGGAGCAGGGACGGGATGTCCGGCTTGCCGACCATCATCCCGCCCAGCACCAGAAATTCCGGACGCGGTGGCCGCACCCGCGCGAAATCCGCGCCGAGTTTGCGGCCATCGAAAGGCTCGGCGCCCAGCGCCCTGCCGCCATAGGCGGCGCCGGGTCGATCCTTGTAGTCGGGATGGGCGGCGGCCGGCACAAATCGCACGTCGGTCTGCGCTTCAAGATAGTCCAGCACCCGCGGTCCGCTTTCCAGAAATGCGGCGCGCTGCTCGTTATTGCCTTCGGTGCCGACGACCTCGTTGAGATATGTTTTCGCGGCGGCGATCGAATCCGGGATGCCGGCTTTTGCGCTTTGGTTGCTGCCGGGAATCCACACGGTTCCGGCCGAGGTGGCGGTGGTGCCGCCGGCCATGTCGGTCTTTTCGCAGAGAAGCGTACGCAGCCCTTCGATGGCGCCGACCAGCGCCGCGGTCATTCCGGCGGCGCCGGCGCCGATCACCAGCAGGTCGACATCGTCATCGAAGACCGGATCGGACGGCATGACCAAGCCTTGCTCTTTCAGCCCAGAAATCCAATCGAAATCCAGGGCACGAACGCCACGATCAGGAGCCCGATGGTCAGGGCAATGATATAGCCGACGATCGGCTTGAGGCCCGCGTCGGGATGGACGCGGCTGATGGCGCAAGCGGCATAGTAGCCGACCCCGAAGGGCGGCGCGAACAGTCCGATGCCCATCGCCAGAATAATGACCATCGCATAGTGAACCTCATGCACGCCGACCTGTTTTGCGATCGGAAACAGCAGCGGTCCGAACAGCACGATGGCGGGGATTCCTTCGAGCACGCTGCCGAGCACGATAAAGGCCGCCATTGACACCAGGAGGAAGGTGGGGATGCCGCCGGGCAGGCCGGTCATCGCGTTGGCGAGATCGCGCGAGAATCCGGACTGGGTCAGCGACCATGCCATGCTGGTCGCAGCGCCGATGATCAGGAGAATCGAGCCGGAAAGTGCCGCAGTCTCCACCAGCATCGGATAGATGCGCCGCCAGTCGAACTTCCGGTAGATTACCAACCCCGCCAATGCCGAGTAGGCGATACCGATGGTCGAGACTTCGGTTGCCGTCGCCACACCCTCGATGACCGCGGCGCGGATGACGAACGGCAGCGCGATTGCCGGCAAGGCGACCAGGAAGGTCCAGCCGATTTCCCGCGCAGAGGAGCGTCGCACATGTGAAAGATCCTCGCCGCGATTTCGCCACCACACCACGACGCAGAGAATTGCGCCGACCACCACGCCGGGAAGCAGCCCGCCCGTGAACAACGCCGCGATCGATACGCCGGTGACGGAACCGACCGTGATCAGCACCAGGCTGGGCGGGATGGTTTCGGTCTGGGCGCCGGTCGCCGACAGCAGCGCGACCAGTTCTCCCGGCTGCGATCCGCGCGCCTTCATCTCGGGAAACAGCGCGGGCGCGATCGCGGCCATGTCGGCGGCCTTCGATCCGGAAATGCCGGATACCAGATACATCGCGCCGACCAGCACATAGGACAGCCCGCCGCGAACATGCGCCAGTAGGCTTGCGAGGAAATTGACCATGGCCCGCGCCATGCCGGTCATTTCGATCAGCAGGCCGAGGAACACGAACAGCGGCACCGAGAGAAGAATGAGATGCGACATCCCTTCTTCGATGCGGCCGACCACAACGACGATCGGAGTTGCGGTGGTCAGCGCCTGATACCCGAATGTCGCCAGTCCGAATGCAAAGGCGATCGGGACGCCCGCGAAAACCAGAAAGGCCACCAGCCCGACGAAAAAAATCAGCAGGTTGAGGTTGCCGAGACTTTCAAGAAACGGCTGCAGAAGAAACAATCCGCCGACGATGACCGCGCTGGCCACGACGGCTCCGCCGATGTGGCGCCAGTTTCCGGCTTCCAGCAGCCGCAGAAATCCGACGACAATCATGAGCGCGAAGCCCACCGGCAGGGCGGTGGAGCGCCATGCGCTGGAAATTTCCATCGCCGGCGTCGTCACCGGAATCTCGTCCATCGCGAAGTCGTAGGCCGAATCGATGATCAGCAGCAGAAAGGTGAGGGCTGCGACGATTGCCACGACATCGAGCAGCGCGCGGGCCGGCGGCGACAGCATCCCGACGAACGCGGTCATTCGCATGTGCTCGGCCCGGCGCAACGCCACCACCGACCCCAGCATCGCCAGCCACAGGAACAGCAGCGCCGCCAGTTCGTCCGACCAGATGATGGGATTGTGAAAGACGTAACGCGCGATGACGCCGCCGAGCAGAACGAAGATCTCGACAAGCACGAGCAGCGCCGTTGGGATCTCGACGATCACCCCGAGCGCGTTATCCAATCTGGCCGGCCACCCCTTCGGTGCGACATGCGGGACGCCGCCAGCCAGTTGGTCGATATGCATCTAGCCGCTCCCGATGGCCGCAACGGCGCTGGGTCAGCGCCCCGCGCCGCTGTTGTTGCCGGTTCAGGACAAGGTGCCGGAGTATTTTTCCAGCGTCTTCCACGCTTCGGGGCCGTATTTGCCCTTCCAGTCCGTGTAGAAGCCCGCCTTGGAAAGCGCATCCCGAAACAGCGTCTTGTCCGGGCGATTGAATGTCAGTCCCTTGCCCTTCAGGGTGGTTTCCAGTTCGACGTTCAGCCGCGCGGTTTCCTGCCGCTGCTTCAGCGTCGAGGTCTCGAACGCCTTGGTGATCAGCGCCTGGTCTTCCGGCGCCAGCGCCTTGATGCGCTTGCCGTTGGCGACGATCCAGAGGCCGTCCCACATGTGCTCGGTGATCGAGCAGTATTTCTGGACCTCATAATATTTGCCGGCTTCGATCACGGTCAGCGGGTTTTCCTGCCCATCGACGATCTTGGTCTGCAGCGCCGAATAGAGTTCATTGATGGTGATCGATGTCGGCGACGATCCAAGTGCTGTGAAAAGCGAGACCCAGACCGGGCTCGGGGGCACGCGCATCTTGAGGCCCTTGAGGTCATCCACGGTGTTGATCGGCTTGGTGCTCGTGGTGATATTGCGGTAGCCGCTGTCGAGGATTTTCGGGTAGGCGAACAGACCTGCCTTGTCGAGGCCGCCGCGGATGTCCGCGCCGAGGTCGCCATCCATCGCCTGCCAGACATGGTCGTAGTCGGTGAAGGCGAACGCCATGCCACTGATGCCGGCAATCGGCGCCACCACCTGCATCGAGATTCCGGATGCCGTCATCATGTCCAGCACGCCGGACCGAACCTGCGTCAGCATCGCAGCATCCGAGCCCAACTGCGCGTTCGGAAAAAACTGGATGTCGATGCGCCCGCCCGACTGTTTGCGGATTTCGGCGCAGGCTTCTTCCATGGCCATCGAGGCCGGATGGGTGGCCTGAAACTGGCCGCCGACCTTGAGGCTTACTTTCGCGCCTTGTGCAAATAGGGGCGCACTGCGCGCGGCAAGCAAAGCTCCAAGGGCAGTCGCGCCGAGCTGTCGTCGATTAATCAGCATTTCTCTCTCCTTTGAGGATTCCCGTCGTTGAATCTGAATTTCGAATGCTGACCCGACCCCGCGGATCAGGGTCTGCTCTTGAGCAGCCCGGCGATGGCATCGATCGCCAGCGCGTAGCCCATGCCGCCGAGCCCGGCGATGACGCCGGTGACGCCGTGCGACATCAGCGATTTCTGGTACATCGGCTCGCGCTTGTGGATGTTGGTGATGTGAACTTCGACCTTCGGCCCGTCGAACATCTTCAGCGCATCGAGCAGCGCGATGGAATGAAACGAGAATCCGGCGGGATTGATGACGACGCCGGCCATGGTGCCGCGGGCTTCATGCAGCCAGTCGATCAGGACAGCCTCGGAATTCGATTGCCGGAAATCGACCTCGAGGCCGAGTCCCTCGGCGCGCGCGATACAGCGCTGCTTGATGTCCTCAAGCGTTTCGCGTCCGTAAATCTCGGGCTCGCGGACCCCCAATAGATTCAAATTCGGTCCGTTCAGGACCAGAACCGTTGCCGCCATTCCCAGCCCTCCCGGACGCCATTTCAGCGTCATGGACAGGCATAAAACACTAGACGATTTGCAAATCAACCGATATTTACTGTTTCACCATATATTATTGATAATGGCATCTACCGGCTCATTCGGGGGCGTGCGACGCTTCCGTTGCGGATTTCAGGCAGGAGAGGGCGATGTGGAACGCCGGTCATGGCTTCATGGCGATCTGGAGCGACGTGGCGCCAGATGATTTCGATTTTTATCATCGCTGGTTGCTTGGAGAGCATTTCCCGGAGCGCGTCGGCATTGCCGGTTTCATCGCAGCCCGGGTGTTCAGGCGGCAGGCCGGTCCGGACTTTCAGTTTTTCATCCTCTATGAGACGGAATCGCCGCAGGTGCTGGCGAGCGCCGCCTATGTGGCCCGGCTCAACGACCCGACGCCGATGACGCAACAGGTCATGCCGAAGCTGAAAAACTTCGTTCGCGGCGCCGGCCGCGTGGTTCAGTCGCGTGGGGTTTGCAGCGGAGGCACCGCGAAGGTGATGCGGTTTGAACAACCCCATGTGCTTCTCAGTGACGCTGCCGCGCGAACCGCCCTGTTTGAGAAGATAACCGCGATGGATCGCGTGCTGGCCGTCCGCCTGTTCGAAGTGGACACCGCGGCCACAACGATTCAAACCGAAGAAAAGAAGATCAGAACCAGCAAAGAAGAAATCTATAGTCATTTGCTGGCGATCGAAGCCGTGGATTTCGAGGCGTTCGAAGCGGTTTCAGCTCTCCTGAACGCCGCGCTGATTCCGCCGGAAAACCGTCGGCCGTTCGATCGGTCGTACCGGTTGATCGCCGAACTGCAGGGACGAAGCCTGGTCTAGGTTTCGGCTCTTGTGTTCTTTGACATCTGGACAGTAATTGTATTTGGTCGCCTCACCCGTTGGAGCAATTCCATGCAGACCCCGCGCGATAAAGTCATCATCACCTGCGCCGTGACCGGCAATCAGACGCTGCCCAGCATGACGCCGCATTTGCCGATTACGCCGGAACAAATCGCCGAGGCTTGCCTGGGAGCGGCCGAGGCGCGCGCCGCGGTTACGCATATCCACGTCCGCGATCCTGCGACCGGCTTGCCGTCGATGGAGATCGACTATTACCGGCAGGTGGTCGAGCTGATCCGCGCCAAAAACACCTCGCTCATTCTCAACATCACAACCGGTCCCGGCGGGCGTTTCGCGCCGTCGGAGGACGACCCGAAGATCGCCGGACCCGGCACGCTGTTCCTGACCCCGGCAAAGCGCACCGAGCATATCGCGATGCTGCGGCCGGATATCGCAACGCTTGATCTCAACACCATGACCTTCGGCGCCCAGGTGGTGATCAACACGCCGCCCAATGTGCGCAAGATGGCGCAGGTGATCCACGCCGCCGGCACCAAGCCCGAGATCGAATTGTTCGATTCCGGCGACATTCTCCTGATGCATGATCTCGTCAAGGACGGCACGCTGAAGGGTCCGCATCTCGTAAGCATTGTGCTCGGCGTCAAATACGGTTTTCGCCCGGCGCCCGAGACGGTGCTGTACGCGCGCGACATGCTGCCGCCCGACACGGAATTCACCGCCTTCGGCGCCAGCCGCTCCGCGTTTCCGATGGTGGCGCAGGCTTACCTTGCGGGCGGCCATGTCAGGGTCGGGCTGGAGGACGCCGTGTACCTTGCGCGCGGCGTGCTGGCGGAAACCAACGCGGCGATGGTCGAGAAGGCCCGCGACATCGTCAAGATGCTCGGCGGCGAGGCGATGTCGGCGACCGAGGCGCGCGCGCATCTCGGGCTCGCCGATAACGGACGAACGACGCGCAGCGCCGCCTGACAAGTCCGGAGGCGATGGCGATTGTGTCCGAGGCCCAACCTTCAACCGGTCAGCGCTTTCTCACCGGGTTGATCGGCTTCCCGATCGCGCATTCGGCGTCGCCGGCCATGCACGAGCAGGCCGGCGATGCCTTGGGTGTGCACTGCCGCTACCTGCTTATCGAGATTGCCGGCGCCGGCCGTGAGCAGTTGCGCACGGTACTGGACGATGTGAGACGCCGGGGCTTTTCAGGCGTGAACGTCACGTTTCCATACAAGGAAGCGGTGCTCGACCTGCTCGACGAACTGTCGCCGACCGCTTCCGCCATCGGCGCAGTCAACGCCGTCCTGATCCGCGATGGCAGGCTGATCGGCCATAATACCGACACCACGGGTTTCGCACGCGCAGCGGCCCATCTGGTCGCGGCCTCCGGACGAGGGAGCGTTGCCGTCATCGGGACAGGCGGGGTCGGCAAGGCTATTGTGTTTGCGCTGGCAGGCCTTGGCGTCACCGAGATCAGAATATTCGATACCGACCGGAGCAAGGCCGATCGTCTCGCGGCACATCTCGGCGCAACCGGTCGGATCGTCGTCGCTGCCAGCGTCGAGGACGCGCTTTGCGGCGCAGCGGGCGTCGTCAACGCAACACCGGTGGGCATGCTTCCGAGCCGGGATACGCCGGTCCCGGGGGCTCTGTTGCATGACGGGCTCTGGGTAGCCGACGCCGTCTATTCGCCACTCTGGACGCCGCTCCTGACCGCTGCAAAAGCCCGGGGCGCGCGCACCATGACCGGACGCGAGCTCGCTGTCTATCAGGCCGCCGACGCGTTCGAACTGTTCACAGGACTGAAGCCGTCACTTGCTGAGCTGGGAAATGCATTCGACGGGGTGATGGCGAAAGCATACCCTGCCTCGCGCGCGGTATAACAACGCGGTCAAAGATAAGGCTGCGCTCAATCGGTCGATAACAAGGAGGAATCGAATGAAGCCAACGGTTCTGGCAGGCGTAGTGTTCGCAACGCTTCTCGCAGGCGCAGCGCTCGCGCAATCCGGCGCGCCAATCAAACTGGCGGATGTCGCCGAGCTTTCCGGCGGCGGCGCCACCGTCGGCACCAACTGGAAAAACGGCATCGATCTCGCGATCGAGGAGATCAACGCCAAGGGCGGCATCCTCGGCCGCAGACTGGAAGTCAGCCACGCCGACTCGCAATCCAATCCGGGGGTGGCGCGCGCGCAGGCTCAGAAGGCGCTCGATGCCGAGCCCTATGTGCTGCTCGGTCCCGGATATTCCGGGTCGGTGAAAGTCACAGCACCGCTCGCGGCAGAGGCCGGCATCGCGCAGATCATGGGCGGCGAGGCCGCGGAGCTGACGCAAGGCGGCAACAAATTCCTGTTCCGCACTGGGGATTTCCGACTTCGGAATCGTGCTTGAACTCGGCCAGACCCGGCTGATGGACACCGCCGAGCGGGTGCTTGGCGATCCCCGCATCGGACAATTGTTTCTCGGCGGTGCAATGGCGGAAGGCGCATGAGCGCCTGCACGCCGTTATGGAATCTCCTGGCCGGCGCAGACTAAAGCTCGGTTCCCTCGCCCTGCAGATATCCCTTGACCCTCGGGTCCGGCATCAGGATCGAAGCGACAAGGGCAATGGCGCACATCAAGGTGACGTACCAATAGAAGCTTGTCTCCGTGCCGGCGTTCTTGAACCACAGCGCCACATATTCCGCGGAACCGCCAAATACGGCATTGGCGATCGCATAGGCGAGACCGACGCTCATTGCGCGCACCTCGGGCGGAAACATCTCCGCCTTCACCAGTCCGCTGATCGATGTGTAGAACGACACAACGGCAAGCGCTCCGACGATCAGGCAATAGGCCACGATCGGGCTCTTGACGTCGGCGATCGCATACATCAGCGGCACCGTACACAACGTCGCAAGGCCGCCGAACAGCAGCATCGAGGTCTTGCGGCCGAAGCGGTCGGAGAACATCCCGAAGAACGGCTGCATGATCATGTACGTGAACAGCACCGCGGTCATCACCACATTCGCGGTGCGGTCGTTCATATGTGCGGTATTGATCAGATACTTCTGCATGTAGGTCGTGAAGGTGTAGAAAATCAGCGACCCGCCGGCGGTAAAGCCGAGAACGATCAGGAACGCCCTGGTGTGATGCCTGAAAATCTCACGCAGCGAGCCGGCTTCCTTGCGCGAGCGGCTTTCGGCCGAAGACGTTTCGGTGAGAGAGGCCCGCAGGAACAGCGCGACAACCGCGCAAATCGCGCCGATGAAAAACGGAATGCGCCAGCCCCATTCGCGCAATTCGCCGTCGGTAAGCGATTGCTGCACGACGAGGACCACCAGCGATGCCAGCAACTGGCCGCCGATCAGCGTCACATACTGGAATGAAGCGTAGAACCCCCGTTTGCCCGGCAATGCGACTTCGCTCATATAGGTCGCGCTGGTGCCGTATTCGCCGCCGACCGACAGGCCCTGCAGCATCCGCGCCAGCAGCAGCAGAACCGGCGCCGCCGTCCCGATGGTCGAATAGGTAGGCATGACGGCGATGGCGAGCGAGCCCGCGCACATCATCAATACGGAAATCATCATCGAATTCTTGCGGCCGTATTTGTCGGCAATGAAGCCGAAAACGTAGCCGCCGATCGGCCGCATCAGAAAGCCGATCGCAAACACCGCGGCGGTCTGCAGAAGTTGCGTGGTCTGGTCGCCCTTCGGAAAAAACGACGGCGCGAAATACAGCGCCGTAAAAGCATAAGCATAAAAATCGTACCACTCGACGAGGTTGCCGGAGGAGCTTCCGAAAATCGCCCAAATCCGGCGGCGGCGGTCGGCGCCATCGAGGTCGTGTCCAACAGCTATGCTCATTGCGCAATTCTCCCTTTGAAACCTCTTCCATTTTTTCAAGGACTGTAGTCGTAACGATTTGACTGAGCAAGATCGTCGCGCGATTCCGGTCGGGGTAGCGCTGAAAGACACCGCGTTGCGGTATTGCGGCCGGTGGTGTTATTGAATTCGCATGGCTAGATCCATCGAATGGCTGTTTCAGCACAGGCCCGAGTTGCGGCTGGCCCTGCGCATGACGGTCGCGAGCGTTGCAGCCTTCGCCGTCGCCACAGCGCTTGGGTTACAACAGGGCTATTGGAGCGCGCTCACCGCGCTGATTGTGACTCAGACGAGCCTGGGCGGCTCGCTAAAAGTCGCGGTCGATCGCCTCATAGCTTCGCTGTGTGGCGCAATCTACGGCGCGGCGATCACCTTCGCGCTTCCACACCATTCCCTGTGGTCGATCGACATTGCGCTGGTTGCGGCGGTGGCGCCGCTGGCCGTTCTGGCGGCATTCAATGCCAGATTCCGCGTCGCGCCGATCACGTCAATTATCGTGCTTTTCAGCACTACGGTTTCCTCCGCGGGGCCCATCAGTTATGCCACCGAGCGGGTGATCGAAATTGCATTGGGGTGCGCGATCGGACTTGCGGTGTCGTCGTTGCTGGTACCGGCGCACGCCTACACGCTGGTGCTGGAGGCGACCGGGACCACGACGGCGTTGCTCGCCGAGCAGCTTCGAGCGCTTGCCACCGCCGTGTGCGATCCGCTGCCGAGCCTCGGCGAATTGCCGGACAGGCTGCGCAAGGCCCTCAACAAACTTGAGACGCTGGCCGACGAAGTTGCGCGCGAGCGCCGCAACCGGCTTTCCGACGAGCCCGATCCGGAACCGCTTTACCGGACACTGCGGCGGCTTCGTCAGGATATCGGCGCCATCACGCGCGCCTTCGGCGAACCATTGCCCGAAGAGGTCCAGAAGCATCTTGCGGAGCCCTGGTCGCAATTCGCGCAGGCGGCGGCTACGGCGCTGGCCGATTTGGGCGTGGTGCTTGTCCGCCGACAGCCGCCGCCGAGTCTCGATCGGGTGACGCAAACCATTGCCGGCTTCAAGGTTGCGGTCGAGCAAATGCGAACCGCGGGCGCGACGCGAAGTCTTTCGAGCGATGCCGTGGCCCGCGTATTCGGTATCGCCTTTACCCTGGAGCAACTGCGGATCAATCTGGAAGATTTGGCCAGCCGGACCGCGGAGTCCGCGCGTGCGAACTAGGGCGCCCCCACGGGCTATACCCTGCTGGCATTGAATGCCGTCGTTCAGCGTGTTTCCTCGCCCTGTTTCCGGATCGCATCCAGTGTCATGGCCGGTGTCAAGGCTTGCGGATCGACAATGCAGTGCACGATGGCAGGCTTGCCCGAAGCGAGCGCGCGCTCGAACGCCGGCGCGAAGTCCTGGGTTCGCTCAACGCGCTCGCCAAAGCCGCCAAAATCCCGTCCAAGTGCCGCGAAGTAGGGGTTTCTCAAGCGCGTCGCCGACACCCGCCCCGGATAATGGCGTTCCTGATGCATGCGGATGGTGCCGTACATGCCGTTGTCGAGCACCACCATGATCACCGGGATGTCGTATTGCACGGCCGTGGCGAATTCCTGGCCGTTCATCAGGAAATCGCCGTCGCCGGCCAATGCCACCACCACGCGATCTGGGAACTGGCGCTTTGCCAGCACGGCCGCCGGCGGACCGTAGCCCATGGATCCGCTGGTGGGCGCGAGTTGGGTGCCGAGGTTGCGGAAGCGGTAGTAGCGATGAATCCATATGGTGAAGTTGCCGGCGCCGTTGCAAATGATCGCGTCTGCGGGAAGCCGGTCGCGCAGCCAGACGATCACCTCGCCATATTGAAAGGCGCCTGGAAGCTCTTTCGGTTTGCCCGACCATTCCAGATATTCAGCATGGGCCGCAGCCGCTTCCGCGGCAACTGCAGGAGTTGGTGCGCCGGAAATGCCGGCGACGGCTGCCGCGAACGGGCCGGGCGTTGCCTGAATGGCCAATACAGGCTGGTAAACGCGTCCAAGTTCCTCCGCGGCCGGGAAGACATGAACGAGCTTTTGCCGTGGCGTCGGGATTTCCAGCAGCGAATAGGATGACGATGGCATCTCGGAGAGTCGCGCGCTGATCATTATCAGCAGGTCCGCATTTTTGACGCGGTCGGCCAGCTTGGGATTGGGACCGATACCGAGGTCGCCGGCGTAATTCGGATGATCGGGCGGAAACAGCGATGCGCGCCGGAACGAGGTCGCGACCGGCAGGCCGAAACGCTCGCTCCATGCAATCATGTTGCGCCTTGCTTCTTCGGTCCAGCGCGAACCGCCGAGCAGTACCAGAGGCCGTGCAGCTTCGGCGACCAATGCGTTGAGTGCGGCGATTTGCGGCGGACCCGGCCAGATTTCGACCGCTTGCACTTTCGCCGCATCGGCGACTTCCGCCTCTTCGACAAGGACGTCCTCGGGCAATGCCACGACAACCGGGCCCGGCCGCCCCTGCATGGCCACCCGGAAAGCGCGGGCGATCAATTCGGGAAAACGCGCGGGATCGTCGACTTCCACCACCCATTTGGCCATGCCGCCGAAAAACTGCTTGTAGTTGACTTCCTGAAACGCCTCGCGCTCGCGCATGTGGCGCGCAACCTGTCCGATGAACAGGATCATCGGCGTTGAGTCCTGTGCGGCGATGTGCACGCCGCAGCTGGCGTTGGTCGCTCCGGGGCCGCGCGTGACAAAACAGATGCCGGGCCGCCCGGTCAGCTTGCCATAGGCGTCCGCCATCATGGCTGCACCACCTTCGTTGCGGCAAACCATGACGTCGATCGACGCGTCGTGCAGGGCATCGAGCACGGCGAGGTAGCTTTCGCCGGGAACGCAGGTGAGGCGTTCGGCGTCCTGCGCGATCAATTGGTCGACAAGGATTTGCCCGCCGGTCCGACGTGTTGTTTTGGACATTCCACCCTTCCGAATTTCAAGCGCCGCGCGAGCGCGATTGTTCATTTGGTCTCCACTTATTCAGCAAACAGGGAAATCCGCGAGTCCCGATCGCGCCGGCAATGATGCAAAGTCTGTATCGGTGGATACCGAATCTGGCTTGGACCTTTGTCACCGAACAAGTCCGGGGCGGCCGCTCGATTCTCGGCCTGTATCCCGCCACGGACGATCAAACCCTGACCGACTTCGCGGCCTGGCGAAAGCAAAACAAGCGTTGATGTGCGACGTGCGCGGCGATCACGCGTAACCGATTGGTAACGGGAGGAAAGCATGGCTGACAATGCGAGCGAGATCGAGCGCCGGACCATCCGCAAAGTGGCCTGGCGGTTGCTGCCTCTGATCGTGGTGATCTATTTCGTCGCCTATATCGACCGCACCAATGTCAGCTTTGCCTCGTTCGGTATGACGCGCGACCTTGGACTGACCGCCTATATCTATGGTTGGGGCGCCGGCATTTTCTTCCTCGGCTATTTCCTGTTCGAGGTGCCGAGTAATCTGCTGCTGGAAAAGGTAGGAGCGCGGCGGTGGATCGCGCGCATCATGATTACCTGGGGCCTGATGGCAGCCGCCATGGCCTTCGTGCAGGGCGCGACCAGCTTCCTTGTACTTCGCTTTTTGCTCGGCATTGCCGAAGCCGGCTTCTTTCCCGGCGTCATACTCTACTTTACCTACTGGTTTCCCAAACAATACCGCGGCCGGGTGATCGCTGCCTTGTTCCTGGCTGTGCCGGGCTCCAACGCCCTGACCGCCATTATTTCCGGCGCATTGCTGGGCCTGGATGGCACCCTCGGCATCCCCGGCTGGAAATGGCTGTATATCGTCGAAGCGATCCCGGCGGTGCTGCTCGCATTTGCCGTGTTGCGCTACCTGACCGAGAAGCCGGAGGTCGCCGACTGGCTGCTGCCGGATGAAAAGCAGTGGCTTGTGACGACGCTTGAAAGCGAGAGACTGGCGCTTGTCGGCAAGAGCGGCGGCCATATGCCATTGAGTCAGGCGCTCAAGGACAAACGCGTGCTGGCGCTGTCGATGGTCTACTTCACCATCGTGACGGCAACCTACGGGATCACATTCTTCCTGCCCCAGATCGTCAAGGGCCTCGGCGGCTCCGACATGCGCACCGGCCTTTTGACCGCTGCACCTTACGTCATCGGTACCATCGGAATGCTGGTCTGGAGCCAGTCCTCGGATCGCTCCAAGGAGCGCAAGTGGCACTTCATCATAGCCTGCTTGCTCGGGGCCGCGGGCCTGATCGCCGCCGGCGCTTTGGGCAGCACCTACGGAGCGCTGGTCGCAATCGCAATCGCGACGATCGGGATTTACGGAAGCAAGCCGTCATTCTGGCCGATGCCCAGCGAGTTCCTGACCGGCACGGCAGCGGCCGGCGGCATCGCGCTGGTCAATTGCATCGGCAATCTCGGCGGCTTTGTCGGCCCCTATGCGGTCGGCTGGATCAAGGACTCCACCGGCGACTTCAGCGCGGCGCTGTATTTTCTCGCGGGCTCGGCGATGCTCTCCGCCCTGATCACGCTGGTTGTCGTGCCATCGCGAAAGGCGGCCCTCGCAAGGGATATGGCGGTCGGTGAGCACGCTTGAACGACAGGCATTCGCTTGTCATGATGTGCCTGATCCCGGCGCCGCGTTCCGGCAAACAAGGACAAGCTAATGCCCAAAGGTTCTGATCTCCTCGTCGCCGCCCTCGAGAATGAAGGCGTCGATCGCATTTTCGGAGTTCCCGGTGAGGAAAACCTTGATGTCGTCGAGAGTTTGCGCAACTCCTCGATCAAGCTGATCCTGACCCGGCACGAACAGGGCGCGGCTTTCATGGCCGCGACCTATGGCCGTCTGACCGGGAAACCCGGGGTGTGCATCACCACGCTCGGTCCCGGTGCCCTCAATCTCACGACGGGAGCGGCCTACGCACTGCTCGGCGCCATGCCCATGATCATGCTCACGGGCCAAAAGGGCATCATGAGCAGCCGGCAGGCAAAGTTCCAGATCGTGGACGTGGTCAGCGCGTTCAAGCCGCTTACCAAGCTTTCGCTCCAGATCGTCAGCACCAGCAGCATTCCGACCATCGTTCGCGACGCCTTCCGGATCGCCATGGAAGAGCGCCCCGGTCCGGTCCTGCTGGAACTGCCCGAAGATGTCGCCGGCGAGGAAGGCGAGCCCATTGAGATGGTGCCGCAGCACCCGATCGAGATTCCGGTTGCGCACCGCGCCTCGCTGGATCGTGCCGCCGAGATGATCCTTGGGGCAAAGCGGCCGTTGATCATGCTCGGCGCCGCGGCGTCGCGTCCGCGCAGCACGGCAGGGATCGGGGGGTTCGTCCGCCGCACGCAAATCCCGTTCTTCACCACGCAGATGGGCAAGGGGACGGTACCCGGGGGAGGCAAGCTGTATATGGGCACGGCCGCGCTCAGCGAACGCGACTACGTTCATGAAGCCGTTGACCGCGCCGATCTGATCATCGCAATCGGGCACGATACGATCGAGAAGCCGCCGTTCATCATGGGTCCGAAGGGCCCGCAAGTGATCCACGTCAGCTACACCCCTGCCAATGTGGAGCGGGTCTACTTTCCACAATGCGAGGTGGTCGGCGACGTAGGTCCAAGCCTGGAACTGCTGGCCGACCGCGTCGAGGGGCGCTTGCACCATGCCGGAGCCTTGCTCGGCCTTCGCGAAGGCATTTTGAGCAGGCTCACCGATCGCGCCACCGAGGATCGCTGGCCGCCCACCCCGCAACGCATCGTGCACGACGTGCGAAAGGTCATTCCCGAGGACGGCATCGTCGCCCTGGATAACGGGATGTACAAGATCTGGTTCGCGCGAAACTACCGGACTTATGTGGCGAACACGCTGCTGCTCGATAACGCGCTGGCAACCATGGGCGCCGGGCTGCCGTCCGCGATGATGGCCGCGATGCTGTATCCCGAGCGCCGGGTGCTCGCGGTCTGCGGCGATGGCGGCTTCATGATGAATTCGCAGGAAATGGAAACCGCGGTTCGCCTCAAGCTCAATCTCGTGGTGCTGATCCTGGAAGACTCGGCCTATGGCATGATCCGCTGGAAGCAGGCTGTGGATCATTTCCCGGACTTCGGCCTGACCTTCGGAAATCCGGATTTCGTCAAATATGCGGAGAGTTACGGCGCGAAGGGTTCGAAGGTCGAGAGCACCGGCGACCTCATTCCGACGCTGGAGCGGGCGTTCAAGAGCGGCGGAGTACATCTCATTTCGGTCCCGATCGATTACAGCGAAAACACGCGCGTGCTGATCGATGAACTTCGCGAGAAACTGAAACAGGTCGACGAACCGGTGGCGTGAGGCACCGAACCTCCGGGAAATAACGTCCATGGATCCAACACAGGAGAGTGGGATGAGCGACAAGATCAACGAACAGGCCGAAAAGATGCGCGAAATGGCGCAGACCACGCTCGACAAGGCGAAGGATGCGGTTTCGAAATACATCGCCGAGTCGCAAAAGATGCGCGAGAAAGCGGATTCCGGCGTCAGGGCGACCTATTCGAACGTCAAGGAGATGAACGACAAGGCGGTGGCATATGCGGAGGCGAATGTCGCCGCGGGTTTCGAACTCGCAGAGCGGTTGCTCAAGGCGAAAGACCCGCAGGAAATGGGCACCGTCTATCAAAACCATCTGAAAGAGCAGATGGAAAAGATGAGCGCTCAATTCCGGGAGCTTGGAAGTCTGATCAGCAAGCCGCCGCCGGTCGATCTGAACAAGTAACAGCCGGTCCGGCGAGCATCCGTGCCGTCCGCGTCTAGCCACACGGCATTCGAACTGGCCGGGACGATCGCCGTTGTCACCGATGAGCCTGTGGCGGTCATGGCGGCTTTGCCGGCCCAAGAGATCAGGAGGCAGAAATGAAGGCTTTTACGTTCCAGGCGCCGCCGAACATCCTGTTCGAGGCGGGTGCTTCGCGAAAATTGGCGGAGGTCGTCGCGGGCTATGGCGTCACCCGCGTTCTGCTGGTGACCGACAAGGGCGTGCGGAGTGCGGGCCTGACCAGACACGCCGAAAAAGACCTGATCGACGGCGGCTGCGAGCTCACCGTTTTTGAGGATGTGGAAGCCGACCCGCCGTCGCATGTGATCGAGCGGGCCGTAGCACTTTGCCGCGACAAGGGAATCGGGCTCGTTGCTTCGATTGGCGGCGGCAGTGCGCTCGACACCGCAAAGCTCGTGGCTTATCTCGCCAAGACCCCGGATCGGCTCGATGACATCTATGGCGTCGGCCTTGCCAAGGGCGAGCGGTTGCCGCTGTTGCTGGTGCCGACAACCGCCGGGACGGGCTCGGAAGTGACACCGATCGCCATCGTCACGACGCCGACAACCGAAAAGAAGGGAGTTGTTTCCCCGCGTCTGATACCGGACTGGGCGATCCTCGATCCGGAACTGACCCTGGGTTTGCCCGCTCACGTCACGGCGGCGACCGGCATCGACGCCATGGTTCATGCCATCGAGGCCTATACCAGCCGGCACAAGAAGAACCCGATGTCGGATCAGCTGGCGCGTCAGGCGCTCGCCTTGTTGTCGGCGAATGTGCGTACCGTCTGCACGGATGGGTCGAACCTCGAGGCGCGATCGCAAATGCTGCTGGGCTCGATGCTGGCAGGGATGGCGTTCGCCAATTCGCCGGTGGCAGCCGTCCATGCCCTGGCCTATCCGATCGGCGCGATCTTCCATGTTCCCCATGGTCTGTCCAACGCGCTGGTGCTGACCCAGGTGCTGCGGTTCAATTTGCCGGAGGCCGAGGCGCTCTATGCCGAACTGGCTCCCATCGTCGATCCCGGGACCGAAGGACTGTCGGTCAGCCAGAAAGCCCGGCTTTTCGTCGATGCCATCGCCGCGATCTGCAGGGACTGCCAGGTTCCGGCGTCGCTTGCGGACGTCGGCATTGCCTCGGGCGATCTGAAAAAGCTTGCGGAAGACGCGATGAAACAGACCCGGCTTCTGGTCAACAACCCGCGCGAAGTCACGTTCGACGATGCGCTGGCGATTTACACGGAAGCCTTCGGAAACAGGGCGGCGGCCTGAAACGCACCGGCTGGATATTCGGCGCGAGGAAGCAGATGAACGACAAAAGCCAACCAAATCCCGCCGCATCTGGACCGGCCCCGCAATGGGCCGACCTGTGGCAGTCGTTTTCGGAGTTTTCCAGGCAGCTAACGGAGGCATGGTCGAGTTCGATGGCCCCGTTCATGCTTGCGCGCTTGCTGGAGCAGCCGGCTGGATTTGCCGTCGGCAACGAGATGTCGGAGGCTATCGAAAAAATGGCGCAGGGGCCGCGGCTGGCCGACGTGTGGGACATCGACCGGAAAATGGCGCTGGTGTTCGGTGCATGGATGGAAATGCGCCAGAGGCTGGCGAGCTACAACGCCGTGACCGCGGCACCCTGGACCGAGGCTTCAAAGCGATTCATGGATGCGATGTCCGCAGCAACCGGCTCCGGCAACAATCCGCTTCCGAACTGGCGCGAAGCTTTCGCGAAATGGAGCGAAATATCCAACGAGGAACTGATCCGGAACCAGCGTACCGACGGCTTCCTGAACGCGCAGAAGGAGCTGCTGCAGTCGGGGTTGAAACTTCGCAGCCGGCAGGATGACGTTGCCGAGGCAGCTTCCACCATGTTCGGCCTGCCAAGCCGGAAGGATTTTGATGAGGTGACACGCCAGCTCACCGAACTTCGGCGCGAGGTGCGCGCGCTTAACCGCCAGGTAAGCGCGCAGGAGCGCGGTCCTCGCTCGACCCGCCTGAAGCCAGGCGACACCGCCGCTAAATCCGAGACCCAGTCCAGCACGCAGTGAAAGACCTGACATGACGGAGGAGAGTCCAGCCACGCGGTTTTTCAGCGATATCGCCGCAAGCGCCGAAAAGATGTCCAAGGCGACGCAGCTATTCAGCCAGACCAGGGATGAGGACGTCACCATCGGCACGACGCCGAAGCATCTGGTCATGCGCCGCGACAAGGTAGAGTTGTTCCGATACGAACCGATGGCTGAGGCGACCGCGACCACGCCGGTGTTGCTCGCCTACGGTTTGATCGGACGCTACACCATGGCCGATCTGCAGCCGGATCGCTCGCTGGTGCGCGCGCTGCTGTCGAAGGGGCTCGATCTCTGGCTGATCGACTGGGGTCAGCCGGGCCGGACCGAACGCTGGCTCACGATCGACGACTACGTGGACGACTACATCGACGCCGCGGTCGATCGCATATGCAAGGAAACCGGGCACGACCGGGTTACGCTGCTCGGAATCTGCGAGGGCGGTGTCTTCACCACCTGTTATGCCGCACTGCATCCGGAGAAAGTCAAAAACCTGGTCTTGACAATCACCCCGATCGATTTTCATGCCGACGCCAAGGACACCGCCGCCCACCACGGCTTTCTGAATATCTGGACCCGCAGCCTCGATCCCGAGGACATCGACATGCTGGTCGATACCTACGGTGTGCTGCCGGGCGAGTTCATGAGTTCGGTATTCTCGATGATGACGCCGATGCGCTCCCTCACGAAATACAATGTCGATCTCATCGACGTCGTCGACGACGAAGCGAAATTCATGAACTTTTTGCGCATGGAAAAATGGCTGGCCGACCGGCCGCATCATCCCGGCGAGGCCGCAAAGCAGTGGCTCAAGGAACTGTACCAGGAGAACCGTCTGGTCGATGGCAGTTTTGAGCTGTCCGGCCGTCGCGTAGACCTGAAGTCAATCACGGCGCCGGTCCTGAACGTATTCGCGCTCGACGACCACATCATTCCGCCAGATACGTCGCGCGCGCTCGGTGCGAAGGTCGGCAGCGCGGACTATACGGAGATTCCGCTTCCGGGCGGGCATGTCGGGCTCTTCGTCTCCAGCAAGTCGCAGGGCAAGCTGAGCAAAAGCATTGCGGACTGGCTGATCGCCCGCGATGCGGAATCCGCGAGCACAACCTGATGCGCAACAAGATCGTCGATGCCGCGGAGGCGGTCGCCATCATCCGGTCCGGCGATACCGTTGCCTCTTCGGGTTTTGTCGGCGTTGGAACGCCGGACGAAATCATCAGGGCGCTGGAACGGCGCTTCGTTGCGACCGGAGAGCCCCGCGATCTCACGCTGGTGTTCGCCGCGGCGCCTGGCGATGGCGCCGATCGCGGCCTCAATCGCCTGGCGCATCCCGGCCTGATCAAGCGGCTGATCGGCGGGCACTTCGGTCTGGTGCCGAAACTGGCGCGGATGGCGGTCGACAATCATGTCGAGGCCTACAACCTGCCGCTCGGCTGCGTCTCGCATCTGTTTCGCGAGATCGCGGGGCGCAAGGCCGGCCTGCTTTCGAAGGTAGGATTGGGGACCTTCGTCGATCCCGCTAATGGCGGCGGCAAGCTCAACGAGCGTACCACCGAGGAACTGGTTCGCCTGATGGAAATCGACGGCGAGCCGTGGCTGTTCTACAAGGCGTTCCCGATCAACGTCGCGATCATCCGCGGCACTACCGCCGATCACAACGGCAACATCTCGATGGAAAAGGAGGCGCTGACGCTCGATAACCTTGCGCTCGCCACCGCTGCCAAGAACTGCAAGGGTTTTGTCATCGCCCAGGTCGAGCGCATCGCGGCATCCAGTTCGCTCAATCCGCGGCATGTGAAAATTCCAAGCGTGTTGATCGATTGCGTGGTGGTGGCGCAGCCGGAAAATCACGTCCAGACCTATGCCACCGGTTACAACGGCGCGTTCTCCGGCGAATTGCGGGCGCCGGCCGACCGCAACGTTCCGATGGCGCTGGACAACCGCAAGATCATCGCGCGCCGCTGCGCGCTGGAATTGCCGATGGGCGGCGTGGTCAACCTCGGCATCGGCATGCCCGAAGGCGTTGCCTCGGTCGCGGCGGAAGAAAAGCTGTTCGACTTCGTGACGCTGACAGCAGAACCCGGAATCATCGGCGGAATCCCGCAAGGCGGTCTCGACTTCGGCGCGGCGATCAACGCCGAATCCATCATCGACCAGAATCAGATGTTCGATTTCTACGATGGCGGCGGCCTGGACCTGGCATGCCTCGGCATGGCGCAGGTCAATGCGGCAGGCAACGTCAATGTCAGCCTGTTCAACGGCCGCCTGGCCGGCGCCGGCGGCTTCATCAATATCTCACAGAATGCGCGCGAGTTGCTCTTCGCGGGAACGTTTACCACCGGCGAGCTCAAAACCGCCGTTGCAGGCGGGCAGCTAAAAATCCTCAACGAAGGAAAATCACCGAAATTTGTCGACAGGGTCGATCAGATCACGTTTTCTGGCCGGCTCGCGGCGAACAATAAACAGCCCGTTCTCTATGTCACCGAGCGATGCGTTTTCAAACTCACGCCGGAAGGTCTCGAATTGATCGAGGTGGCGCCGGGTATCGAAATCGAGCGCGATATTCTGGCGCTGATGGGCTTCCGGCCGATCGTCCGCGCGCCGAAGGTTATGGACGCTGCGCTGTTCAACGAAGCCTTGATGAAGCTCGATGACCGGCTGCTCAACCGTCCGTTGTCCGAGCGGCTGGTGTTCGATGAAAAACGTAACACGCTGTTTCTGGGCCTCGACGGCTACCGGGTGCATCATTCGGCCGACGTGGAAGCCATACGTGAAGGCGTGTTTGCGATTTTCGCCCGGGTCGGGCACCGGTTTTCTGCGATCATCAATTACGACTCGTCGGACATTGCGCCCGACATGGCGGACGACTGGTTTTCGATGGCGGCGGAGGTCGAGCGCACATGTTACGATCACGTCTCGCGCTATACGACCAGCGCCTTCATGCGGCTCAAGCTTGGCGACGCCTTGGTGCGCCGCAACGTCGCGCCGCATATTTTCGAGACGTCGGCCGACGCCCACCAGTTTGTGGTCGAATAGCGCAATGGAGTTAAACCCTCCAGAATTGCGGCGGCCGCCGATGGATCCGGCGGCTTCCGCCGACCGCGATGGCCGACGGCAGCTGGTGCCGGACCGTACCGGGTGGGTGCGAGGACTGACACGGCGGAGTTTTCACCGCATCGCGTATACCGACTGGGGCGCGCCATCTTCCGCGCGGCCCGTGCTGTGCGTTCACGGCCTGACCCGCAATGGGCGCGATTTCGATCGCCTCGCGATTGCGCTTGCAGACAAGGGCCGCCGCGTCGTGTGCCCTGATCTGCCGGGGCGCGGACAAAGCGAACGGCTGCGGGATAGCAGCGATTATGTGCTCCCGCAATATTGCGGGGACATGACCGTCTTGATGGCTGCGTTGGGAGCAGCGGAGTTCGATTGGGTCGGCACGTCGCTCGGCGGATTGATCGGGATCGTCCTTGCGGCGCTGCCAGGCAACCCGATCCGGCGAATCGTCATCAACGATATCGGACCGTATTTGCCGTGGGCCGGTTTGCTGCGTCTCGGCACCAACCTCAACGAAGCGCCCCGGAGTTTCGAGACCATCGAGGCTGCAGAACTCTACTACCGGCGCGTGCTGGCGCCGTTCGGACAGATGGAGGCCGAGGATTGGCGGCATTTGACAGCTCACAGCGTGCAGTGGAACGCGGAAAGAAAACATTTCGAAGCATTGTGCGATCCCAATATCGCCCATGCCTTCCGCAACCCCTGGCACTACAGCGTCGATCTCTGGAAATATTGGGACGCAATCGATGTGCCCGTGTTGATCATTCGCGGGCAGCACTCCGATCTGCTTCCCGAAACCGTTCTTGCCGACATGCTGCGCAGGAACCGCAATGCGACCGCCTACACCGTGCAAAACTGCGGCCACGCACCGGCTTTGATCGCGCAGGATCAGATCGGGGCGGTCGAGGCATTCCTCGACGGCGACGCCCGCCGTTGACCTCGCCATTCGAACGCGCCGTCCCAGCGGGTTGACGCGTCGGCCTCTGGCTTAAAAACATACAGACCGGCGCATTTTCGGGCACCGTCCCGTTTTTGGATGGGCAGAGTCCCGCCGCAAATGCTGGGAATATCCGCATAAACCCTTATATTGCAGTGCACCATCAGGCGGGAAACGTTCGAGGTCGAACACTCTAACAATAAGAGGAAATCGACGATGAACATCACCTACGTTGTACGCGAGCCGCAAACCCCGGACTCCGGCCAGCCCGGCATATTCAAGTGGTTTGCGCGCGCGTGCTGGGACGCTAACGAACGGATCTACCTGGCGGCTATCACCGACCCGCAAACGGGACGCGCCGATCCTGCCGTCGAGCGTCAGGTTACGCTGATGATGCTGGGCTAGCGGTTTCGAACGATCGGCACTGGTTGGAACGGCCGCAAATTTTGCGGCCGTTTCGCGTATTAGGTGAGCGTTGCGCTTCTTGCTGCGGCATTGTTGAGGACGATCAGGCCGTCGACGGCGACGCCGGTTTTGGTGTTGACCAAAAACGGGTTGACGTCGATCGAGGCGATGCGGCTGCCGGCATCGGCCATCAGGTTGGACAGGCCGACAAGGGCTTTCACGACAGAGGCCTCGTGCAGCGCAGGTTTGCCGCGATAACCCCTCAGCTTTACCCCGGCCTTGGTGCGGCCGATGAGCACCCTGGCCTCGGCCGCGTCGAGCGGCGCGCCGGCCAGGGCCACGTCCTTCATCAGTTCGATATCGACCCCGCCGGTGCCGAACAACACCACCGGTCCCATCTCGGCGTCGAGCGACGCGCCCACCACGAGTTCGAGGTCGGCCTTGACCTGCTGCGCGATCAGGATGCCCTCGAGCTTCGGCTTGTGCTTCAGCTTCCTCACCCGCGCGGTGATGTCGTTGAAGGCTTTCTTGACTTCCGCGGTGCTGTTGAGGTTCAGCACCACGCCGCCGATGTCGGATTTATGCAGGATGTCCGCGCTGACCACCTTGGCGACCACGGGAAAGCCGATCTTCTTCGCGATTCGCACGGCACCGGCGGCCTCCTGCGCGATCTCTTCCTTCGAGACCGGAATGCCGTACGCCTTCAGCAGTTTTTTCGAAGCGACCTCGTCGAGTGCCGCGCCGCTGGCATTCTTCAGTGTCCGCTCCAGCGTCGCGCGCGCCGAGGCGCTCGAGCTCGATGCGATGTCAGGCACCTCCTTGCGCAGCGAGGCATAGTCGATCAGGGATTTGATCGCGCCCACCGCGCGATCCAGCCCCTGCATCACCGCGATATGCGGCAGCGACTTGCGTAAAGTTTTGGTGAATTCGGTAAAGCCGATCGACATGGTGCTGATATAGACCACGGGCTTGTGGGCGCTTGCCGCCATCTCGTTGACGATG
Source organism: uncultured Alphaproteobacteria bacterium (assembly GCA_963784755.1). Lineage (GTDB taxonomy): Bacteria > Pseudomonadota > Alphaproteobacteria > Rhizobiales > Xanthobacteraceae > Bradyrhizobium. The sequence goes on from CAWASS010000003.1 coordinate 153,456, forward strand.
CGCAAATTCCGCTCCCGCAGTTCGTGCGGCGCCTTCGGCAGCTCGGAGTCGATGATGACGATGTCGGTGTCGGGGTCGTCGATCATGATCCTGATCGACTGCATGTAGACCGAGGGATCGACCACCGCCGCAAACCCGGCGTCGAGCGGATTGCCGACAATGCTGCCGGGGCCGAGCATTTTTGCGAGCTTGTCGTTCGCGTCCTTGCTGAGCGGAGCAAAATTCAGGCCGGCCAAATGGAATGCGTCGAGCAGAAGACCGCGCTTGCCGCCCGACAGCGTGACCGCGGCGAGGCGCGCGGCTTTCGGCGGGTCGGCGTGAACGAAGCACTCCGTGGTCTCGATCAATTCGTCGAGGCCGCCGACGCGGATCACGCCTTCACGCGTCGAGATCGCATCGAAGGTCTCGATCGAGCCGGCCAGCGCACCGGTGTGCGCCATCGCGGCGGCGCGCCCGCCCTCGGATGCGCCAAGTTTCAGCGCGATCACCGGCTTGCCCGCAGCTCGCGCGGCCTTGCAAGCCTCGCGGAACACTTTTGTGTTACGCACGCCCTCGAGATAGACCACGATGACGCGGATGCTGGGGTCGGCTGCGAAATAGGCCATCAGATCGGGTGTCTCGAGGCCGGCCTCGTTTCCCGTCGTCACCATGTAGCCAACGCCGACGCCGCGGTCCTCCAGCGCCTGCCGGATCGCCATCACGATCGCGCCGGACTGGCCGGCGATCGCAACGGGACCTGCTTCCATGGTGACAATGCGGTCATCGATATTGGTGAAGATCTTCTCGCCGGCGCTGAGATTGCCGAGGCAGTTCGGGCCGGTGACCGCCATGCCGGTCTCGCGAATGGCCTGTTGCAATTCGGCTGCGAGCTTCTGGCTTTCATCGTCCTGCAATTCGCTGAATCCTGACGTGACGATGGTGGCGGAGCGTGCGCCGGCCGCCGCGGCGTCGCGGATGACCTGCACCGCGAAACGCGCGGGCACCAGCACCAGCACGTGGTCCGGCTTGTCCGGCAGGCTGGTAAAATCCTTGTAGCAGGGTACGCCCCAGATGGTTTCGCGCTTCGAGTTGACGGGATAGAGGCCGCCCTCGTATTGGTACTTGATCAGATTGGTCCAGATGCGCTCGGCATAGTTGCCCGGTTTGTCGGTCGCGCCCACCAGGACAATGTTGCGCGGATGAAGCATGGCATGAATGCTTTTGACGATGTCGCTTGCCTCAGGCGGCGGCGACCATTTGCCGGCTGGGTGGAATGCGGCATTTACCTGGGCTTCCATGGACTTAAACCTCACCGTTCTTTATTCCGCAGCACAGAACATCGATCGATGACCGGCCGCGGCTTTGCATTGTTGTTATTAAGAATCGAGGAGGGTGGCAACTCGCGTGAGTGAAGCCGGCTCCTGGCCAAGGACAGTGTCGGTAGCCTCGCGTTCCCAGGCCTCGCTTAAGGGAGCCAGCGGATCCCGCGCGGTCAGCCGGTATTCCAGAACGAAGCGCGCCAGCAGCGCGCGGCGCGCGTCGACGCCCGGCTGGCTGCCTTCCCAGGCCAGCAATATCGCGCTGGTTGCATGATAAAGCGCGCTGGCGGCAAGCCGTGCCGACGCCTCGGCGCCCGGTTCGGCCGCCACCTGTTCGGCGAATGCGAGCGCTCGCTCCAGTGCGATCTTCAGGCGATCGCGGAAGCCTTCCGGCAACGCCCTGGCATCGTCGAGGCGGCGTTGTAGCGCATCCCTCAAAATCAGGTGCGCCCGGCTTTTTCCGACCGCGCGCTTGATAATATCGAGCGCATTGATGTTGCTGGTGCCCTCCCAGAGCACGCCGATATGCGCGTCGCGGACCAGCCGGGCGTGTACCCATTCCTCGATGTAGCCGTTGCCGCCGCGTACTTCCATCGAACCGGTCGCGACCGGAATGTTGTCGCGGCAGGCGCGGAATTTCAGGAGCGGCGTGAGAATGCGAAGCAGGCTTTGCGCCTCCGCGGACCCGGCGCTGGCCTGGTCCATCGAGCTTGCTGCAAACAACATCATCGACAGCGCTTGCTCGGTCGGCACCGAGAGTTTCAAAAGCTGGCGGCGCAGCAGGGGATAGTTGACGATGGTTTCGCCGAAGGCGGTGCGCGTCTGCGCCGCGATCATGGCTTCGTTGACGCAGCGCCGCATCATCGCCGCAGCGCGGACGCCGTGCGAGAGTCTCGATAGATTAACCTGCTCCATCATCTGTCGGAAGCCGCGGTCGGGATCGCCGACCAGATAGGCGACGGCGCCCTCCAGGCGAATTTCGCCCGACGCCATCGAGCGGGTGCCGAGTTTGTCCTTGAGGCGCACGATGCGGTAGGAGTTGCGCCGGCCGTCCTTCAGCCGGCGCGGCAGCGCAAACAGCGCCAGTCCTTTGGTGCCGGCAGCCGCTCCTTCGGGGCGCGCCAGCAGCAGGGCGACATCGGCGTCCGCATGCGAACAGAACCATTTGTCGCCGGTGAGCCGCCAGACGCCGTCGTCCAGCCGCGCAACGGTCTCAATGGCGCCAACGTCGGAACCGCCGGCGCGTTCGGTCATGAACTGCGTGCCCTTCCAAAGCGTCGCGAGTTCGCCCGAGAGCATCCGCGGCAGCAGATAATCCTTCAGCTCCGCGCTGGCGAATTTGCGGATCAGGTGAATGGAGGTGTCGGTGACGCTGATCGGACACATCAACCCGAACTCCGCCTGCACGAACAGATACTGCATGGCATATTTGGCGACGGCGGGCAGCGGCTGGCTCGCGCCCAGCGCGCCGCCGCGATGGCTCATGGCGTGGAACTGAAAATCGCCAAACGCAATGGCTTCCATCTCGCGATAGGCGGGATGGTAGTCGATCCAGTCCTCGTCGCGGCCGAAACGGTCGCGCGGATTCAGAACCGGCGGATTCTTGTCGGCGACCCGCGCCAACTGGTCGAGCCGGCCGCCGGCCAGCGCCCCGAGCCGATGGAAATGCGGCTGCAGCCGCCGATGATCGGCATCGGCCAGATAAAGCGGCAGCAGATCGCGCAAGCCGCGATCGGCTTCATAGAAATTCAGCCCCGCGCAATCCTTCGCAATGTAATTCGCGCCGCCGCCAGGCTCCGGTTCGGCCGTCATAGGTTCAAGCGGCCGGGTCGATTGCGGGCCATGCATGGCTTTCTCCTCGGACTTTGGCCCGACGTTACCTTGGCGCGCACGACTCCGCCATATCGGCGAAGCCGGCACGTTCGTCCACAAGCTCATCCCGCCGCGCTGCAGATTTGCGCGAATCCGGCTACATTCCCGCCCGATGTCCCGCAACATGATCACACCGCGCCCCCTGACCAGGGCCCAAGGAAGGCAGGTCTGGCTGCATGCCCAGCGGCTCGATAGCGCCGCCCCCTTCGGCGACGGGCCCGAGGCGACGGCGTCCGCGGTGGAACATCTCGGCTATGTGCAGATCGACACCATCAACGTCATCGAGCGGTCCCATCATCATATTCTCTGGACCCGGATTCCCGGCTATCGGCGCGACCATCTGCATCAGGCCCAGAGCATCGACAAGAGCATCTTCGAATACTGGACCCACGCGCTGTCTTACGTGCCCGCGCGCGATTTCCGCTTCTTCATTCCCGACATGAAATATCACCGGCGCGAGGGCCACCGCTGGTTCGCCTCCGTCAGCAAGGCGGACCTGCGCAAGGTGTTGCGGCTGATCCGGAAGGAGGGCGCGCTGACGATCCGAGACATCGACGACGACGTGCTGGTCGAGAAGGAGCATCTGTGGGCCAGCCGCAAGCCGTCGAAGCGGGCGCTGCAACTGGCGTTCTACACCGGCGTGCTCACCATCAGCGAGCGCAACGGCATGCTCAAGACCTATGAGCTGATGGCGCGGCATTTCGGCTGGGACAAGCCGCCGAAGGCCGCCTCGCCGGCGCAGGTGTCGAACTATCTGCTCGACCGCGCCCTGCGCGCGCAGGGGCTGGTGAGTCTGGATTCGATCTGCCATCTCGACGCGCCGAACAAGCCGGCGATCCGCCGGTTGATCGAAGCCAGGGTCCGCCACGGCGAGCTGGTGCCGGTCGCGCTCGAAGACGCCGGCAAGCAGGAGCATTGGGCGCGCCCCGGGATATTGGAGCACACCGGCCCCGCTTCGGAGATGATCCACATCCTGTCGCCGTTCGATCCCCTGATCATCCAGCGCAAGCGGGCGCGGCTGTTCTTCGGCTACGAACACCGCTTCGAAGCCTATGTGCCCCGGGAGAAACGGTTGTTCGGCTATTTCGCGCTGCCGGTCTTGGTGGGCGAGGACATCGTCGCCGCCATCGATCTCAAGACCGACCGCAAGCGCCGCGAATTGCTGGTACAGAAATGGAGCTGGATCGGCAAGCGCCCGCGCAAGGACTTGAAGCGCCGCATCGAGGAGGAACTGCACCGCTTCGAGCGGTTTCAGCTCGCGGAATAGTTGCCTTTTGGGGTTTTGGCGGAACATCCCTGGCGTGCATAAACGGGCGCGTCGTTCTAGTATCCGGGCGATCGCATCTTGACTGGAGCAGCAAATGCCGGATCCCAAGAACAGCACGCGCGGGGACAAGCGGATGAACAAGCCGGGCGCCGGCAAGAAGGACGCGCCGTTGCTCGGCGAGGCGGCGCTGAAGGCGGCGCTTGCCGGGTTCGGCGCCTCATCCGCGAACGGCGGCCACGCGCCAGCCGGCGATACGCCGGGGCAAACCGGGCCGGCGCCGAAGACGGTGGCGCAGGTGCTCGGCGAAATCACCTGGCTGATGACGCAGAGCCCGCGCCACAAGGCGATTCCGCTCGGCGATCTCGAATGGCTGGTGATGCCCGCGATCCTGCTGCGGCAGTTCCGGATCTTCTACAAGGGCGAGCAGCCGGTCGGCGTCGCGCTGTGGGCGCTGGCCGACGATCTCGTGGCGAAGCGGATCGACGCCGGCGACCCGCGCCTGTCCGCGGTGGAATGGAAGAGCGGCACGTCCATGCGCATCGTCGAACTGGTCGCGCCGTTCGGCGGCGAGGCGGAAATGCGGGCGCAGTTGAAGCAGTGACCGCGCCGCGGCTTGCCCCGCGGTGAGCGACGCAATCGTCGCAATTCAGCGCTTTAAACGGCAGTTGGCGGTGCGTAATGGCCTTGCGCTAAGGCACGGTCGGCTGCACATTTGCAGCGCGGCGCGTCCAGCCGCCCAGAACGAGTTCCAGGGATCCTCCATGGCGGCACCGCGGATCGACTGCGATATCCATCCCGCCGTGGGCGGGACGCGCACCACGCTGCTGCCGTATCTCGACGATCACTGGAAAGAGCAGGTGGTGAGCCGGGCCATCGACGGGCTCGATCTCACCTCTTATCCGCCCAACATGCCGCTCTCGGGCCGGCCCGACTGGCGACCCAAGGGCGGCAAGCCCGGCAGCGATCTTGCGATGGTGCAGCGCGGCGCGTTCGACCAGCTCGGCTCCTCGCATGCGATCTGCAACGTGCTCTACGGCGCGCAGGCGGTGTACGATCCCTATATGGCCGCCGCCTTCTGCAAGGCGATCAACGACTGGATCGCGGCGGAATGGCTGGCGCGCGATTCCCGGCTGCGGGCCTCGATCGTGGTGCCGATGCAGGCGCCCGATCTCGCGATCGAGGAAATCGAGCGCCGCGCCGGCGATCACCGCTTCGTCTCGGTCCTGGTGCTGGCGCAAGGCGAAACGTTGCTTGGCCGGCGGCATTTTTGGCCGGTGTATCAGGCGGCCGAGAAGCACAGGCTGCCGATCGCGATTCATGCCGGCAGCCAGTATCGCCAGGCGCCGAGCTCGATCGGCTGGCCGTCCTATCGCTACGAATATTATCTCGCCGAGGCGCAGGCGTTTCAGGCCCAAGTGCTCAGTTTCATCTATGAGGGCGTATTCCTGAAATTCCCGGGCCTCAAGGTGGTGCTGATGGAATCCGGCATCAGCTGGCTGCCGGCCTTCATGTGGCGCGCCAACAAGACCTGGCGCGGCGTGCGCGTCGAGGTGCCCTGGATCGACCGCGAGCCGGCGGCGATCATGCGCGACCACATCCGCCTCACCACGCAGCCGTTCGACAGCCCGCCCGATGCGGACGGCGTCGCCGATATCATCGACCAGATCGACTCCGATAGAATGCTGCTGTTCGCGTCCGATTATCCGCACTGGCAGTTCGACGGCGACGACGCCATACCGCCGCACTTGCCGGACAGTATTGTGTCAAGAATGTGCGCCGACAATCCGCTCGAAACCTTTCCGCGGCTCAGCCTCGCCGCATGATCACTCGAAGGAGGATCGCATGAACGTCATCGACCGTCCGCTGCTTGAACAGGAAGCGCCCGCGAAGAACCGGCTGCGCATCATCGACTGCGACGTGCATCCGAGCCTGCATTCGCGCGCCGACCTCGATCCGTTCCTCCCCAAACGATGGCAGGAGCATCTGAAAACCTACGGCGACCATCTGCGCACGCCCTATATCGGCACCACGCCGTATCCGCGCTCTTCGCCGCTGATCGCACGCCGCGACGCCTGGCCGCCGACCGGCGGTCCGCCCGGCTCCGATCTCGACTTCATGCGGAAGCAGCATCTCGATCCGCTCGACATCGAGTTCGGCATATTGCAGGTGCTCGATCTCTTCATCTTCTCGCAGCAGAACCTCGACTTCGGTGCCGCGATCCAGCGCGCCGTCAACGACTGGCAACTCGCGTTCTGGACCAGCCGGGAGCCTCGCCTCAAAGCGGCGATCCTGGTCGGGCAGGACGAACCCGAGGCCGCCGTCGCCGAGATCGAGCGTTGCGCGAAGATCGGCCAATATGTGCAGATCAACATTTGTCCGCGTGCCAACGAGCCGCTGGGACGCCGCCGTTACTGGCCGATCTACGCGCGCGCGCAGGAACTGGAGCTGCCGCTCGGCATCCATGTCGGCGGTTATGGCGGCCACGCGCCGACCGGCGGCGGCTGGCCGTCCTATTACGTCGAGGAGCATCAATCCAACGCGCATTCGGTGGCGGCGCAACTTTCCAGCCTTGTGATCGAAGGCGTGCCCGAGCGCTTTCCCAAACTCAAGATCGTATTCATCGAGGGCGGCCTCGGGTGGATTCCATCGACCACCTGGCGAATGGACCAGCATTTCGAGCGTTTCCGCGACGAAGTCCCGCATCTCAAGCGGCGTCCGTCGGAATATGTGAAAGAGCATTTCTGGTTCACGACCCAGCCGATCGATGAGCCGGACGAAGCGCGGCATCTGCGATCCCTGATCGAATGGATCGGTGTCGACCGCATGTTGTTCTCGTCGGACTATCCGCATTGGGATTCCGACGATCCGCGTTTCGCCTTCAAGACGCCGCTGAGCGAGGTGGAGCGCCGCAAGATCTTCAACAGCAACGCCCGCGCGCTCTACAAGCTCTGACCGCATGGCCCGTCACATCGTCGCCCGCACCACGGAGATTCCGCCCGGCGGCAACAAGGTGGTCGGTATCGACGGCCGCGACATCGTCGTGTTCCATGTCAATGGCGAGTTCTTCGCGCTGCTCAACCGCTGTCCGCACCAGGGCGCGCCGCTCGACCAGGCGGCCTGCGTGGCGCGGCTGACATCGCTCGAGCCCGGTGTCTACCAGCGTTCGCGGGTCGGCGAGTTGCTGCGCTGCGCCTGGCACGGCTGGGAGTTCGACATGCGCACCGGCCAATCCTGGTTCGACCCCAAGCGGGTGAAAATCAGGACCTATCCGGTGGCGATCGAGGACGGCGAGACGCTGGCGAAAGGCCCCTATGTGGCGGAGACGTTTCCGGTGCACGTCGAGGATAGTTATGTGATCGTGGAGACGTAGGGAACGGCCCGGATTTTTCGGCTTCGACCGCTTGCGTCATTTCGCGTCGGCACGCGTTTGTGATAAAATAGCCGGAGGATTCGGAGAACGTCGATGTCTTCGTTGACCGAATGGAAAGTGCCGCCGGCGATCCAGCCGCGCGCGGAGGATTTTGGGTTCGACCTCGAGCGCGCGCTGTCCGCGGTGGTCGGCCTGCATTCGATCATTCCGTCCGATGCCTTTACCGCCGACACGCTCGGCACCGAGCGCGCCGGCAATGGTGTCGTGATCGGCGACGGGCTGGTGCTGACTATCGGCTATCTGATCACCGAGGCCGAAACGGTCTGGCTGCATCTCGGCGACGGCCGGGTGGTGGAAGGCCACGCGCTCGGCTTCGATTCGGAATCCGGCTTCGGCCTGGTGCAGGCGCTGGGCCGCATCGATCTGGAGCCGCTGCCGATCGGCACTTCGAGCGCGGCGCAGCCCGGCGACCGCATCGTGCTCGGCGGCGTCGGCGGACGCACCCGTTCGCTCGCCGGCCGCGTTGCCGCGCGGCAGGAGTTTGCCGGCTATTGGGAATACCTTCTGGATGAGGCGATCTTCACCTATCCCGCGCACCCCAATTGGGGCGGCACCGGGCTGATCTCATCTGGCGGCGAATTGATCGGCATCGGCTCGCTGCAGCTCGAGCGCGAACGCGCCGGCAATGCCGAGCACCTGAACATGATCGTGCCGATCGACCTGCTGAAGCCGGTGCTCGAGGACCTGCGCAAATTCGGCCGCGTCAACAAGCCGGTGCGGCCCTGGCTTGGAATGTTTTCAGCCGAGATCGAGAACAAGATCGTGGTGGTCGGCGTCTCGGCCAAGGGGCCGGCGGCGCGCGCCGAACTCAGGACCGGCAACGTCATTCTGGCGGTGAACGGCGAGCGCGTCGCGAACCGCGCGGCATTCTACCGAAAGCTCTGGGCGCTGGGGCCCGCCGGCGTCGATGTGCCGCTGACGCTCTACCGCGAGGGCGACACCTTCGATGTCACGGTGAAATCGTCCGACCGCGCCAAATTCCTGAAGGGACCGCGGCTGCATTGACGGACAACGTCGGGCGCAGAACCTCGACACTTGCCGTTCGTAACGCCTGTCACCATCTAACACGCGAAAAGGAAATCGCGATGTTGGATTTTTCACAGGATATAACAACCGACGAGACCATCTCATCTCAAAAAACCCAGACGGCGGCGCCTGTCGACGACCAGGCCCTGCTTGACGCTTACTCCAACGCCGTGATCGGCGTGACCGAGCGTGTCGGGCCTGCGGTCGTTCGCGTCGAGACCGTAGCCACTCAGCCGAATTCACGGGAGCGGGGCGGACGAGGGTCCGGGATCGTCATCTCGCCGGACGGGCTGGTGCTGACCAACAACCATGTGGTCGGCTCGTCGAAGCAGATCAGGATCAGAGACAGCGAAGGCGGCGTCACCGACGCGCGCGTGCTAGGCGTCGATCCAGACACCGACCTTGCATTGCTGCGAGCCGATGCGTCGCGCGATTTGCACTTCGCAGCCCTCGGCAATTCGAAGAACCTGCGGCGCGGCCAGCTTGTGGTTGCGATCGGCAATCCCTTGGGATTCGAATCGACCGTCACCGCGGGCGTGGTATCGGCGCTTGGCCGCTCGATCCGCTCCGTCAACGGCCGCACCATCGAGGACGTCATCCAGACCGACGCTGCGCTCAATCCGGGCAATTCGGGCGGGCCGCTGGTGTCGTCCGCGGCCGAAGTGATCGGCATCAATACCGCGATCATCAACGGCGCCCAGGGGATCTGCTTTGCGGTCGCCAGCAACACCGCGCAATTCGTGCTGTCGGAGATCATCCGCCACGGCCATGTCCGGCGCGCCTATATCGGCGTGTCGGCGCAGACCGCGCCGATTCCGCGCCGCCACGCCGTGGTAGCCGGGATCGACAACACCATGGGCGCGCTGCTCGCGCAACTGGAGCCGGACGGCGCCGCCGCACAGGCCGGAATGCTGCCCGGCGATGTCGTGACCCGTCTTGACGGCGTCGCTATCCATGGCGTCGACGACCTGATCCGCGCACTCGACCGCGACCGCATCGGCCGCACGCTTCAGATGGAGGTGCTGCGCATGGGCCGCGCGCGGATGATCGACATCCACCCGATCGAGCGCAAGGCGGCGGCGCGGCGCGCCGGGTAGGCTTGTCGTAGGCTGGGCAAAGGCGCACTTGCGCCGTGCCCACCGTCGTTGTCGGATGCTGGCATTGAATGGTGGGCACGCCGCCCGGCGCATGCGCGCCTGGCCGCTTTGCCCACCCTACGAAACAAGCGCAAACAGCAGCAACGAACGCCCCGTCACCTCATAGGTGCTGCCGAACGCGAATTTCGCGCCCGGCGCAGCGTCGGGAATATTGGTGTCGACGACCAGCGACCACCGCGATCCGGCCGCGGCCTCCGGCAATTTAAAGTCGACGGGTCCCTCAAAACTGTTCATGATCATCAGCACGGTTTCGTCCTCGCCATGCCGGGGCATCGCGGTCTTGCGGGTCCGCCCGTCGAGCAGAATGCCGAAACATTTGATCCAGGCGCTGTCCCAATCCGCCTGGCTCATCTCGCCGCCGCCGGCGTTGATCCAGGTCGCGTCGCGAACGTTGAGTTCGCCATCGTGCGCGCCGGTCAGGAACCGGCTTCTCCGCAGGATCGGATACGCCTTCAGCACCTCGATCAGGCGCCGCGTGAACGCCAGCAGATCCTTGCCGTCGCCGTCCAGATTCCAGTCGAGCCAGGAGATGTCGTTGTCCTGGCAATAGGCGTTGTTGTTGCCCTGTTGGGTCCGGCCGAATTCATCGCCGCCGAGAATCATCGGCGTGCCCTGCGAAAACAGCAGCGTCGCCAGCATATTGCGCTTCTGCCGGTTCCTTAAACTCAGGATCGCCTTGTCGTCGGTTGGGCCTTCGACACCGCAATTCCATGAATGATTGTTGGAGCTACCGTCCCTGTTGTCTTCGCCGTTGGCCTCGTTGTGCTTGTCATTGTAGCTGGCCCAGTCGTTCAGGGTAAAACCGTCATGAGCGGTGATGAAGTTGAGGCTGGCCCAGGCGCGCCTGCCCTCATGGTTGAAGCAGTCGGCCGACGCCAGCAGCCGCGGCGCAAGTGCCGCGGGCGGCGCCATTCCGCGCCAGTAGTCACGGACGGTGTCGCGGAATTTATCGTTCCATTCCGCCCAGCCCGGCGGAAAGCCGCCGACCTGATAACCGCCGGGGCCGCAGTCCCATGGCTCGGCGATCAGCTTGACGGTGGTCAGCAGCGGGTCCTGGTCGATGGATTTGAGGAAGCCGCTCTGCTCGTCGAATCCGTAGACCTCGCGCGCGAGAATGGTGCCGAGGTCGAAACGAAAACCGTCGATGTGCATGTGCCCGGCCCAATAGCGCAGACTGTCCATTACCATCTGGATGATGCGGGGATGCGACAGGTTGACGGTGTTCCCGGTCCCGGTGTCGTTGACGTAGTAACGTTTGTTGGCAAGCAGCCGGTAGTAGCTCGCATTGTCGATACCCTTGAAGGACAGCGTCGGTCCGTGCTCGTTGCCTTCGGCGGTGTGGTTGTAGACCACGTCGAGAATGACCTCGAGGCCGGCGCCATGCAGGCGCGACACCATCTCCTTGAATTCGCGTAAGGAGTTCGGCACGTCGGAGGCGTAGCGCGGATCGGGCGCGAAGAATCCGATGCTGTTGTAGCCCCAGTAATTGCTCAGGTGCTTGTCGAGCAGATTGCTGTCGTTGATGAAGGTGTGGACCGGCAGCAGCTCGACCGAGGTGATGCCGAGCGATTTCAGGTAGCCGACCGCAGGCTCGGAGCCGAACCCGGCATAGGTGCCGCGCAGGTTCTCCGGGATGTCCGGGTGCCTCTTGGTAAAGCCCTTGACATGGGTTTCGTAGATGACGGTCTCGTCCCAATGCACGTTTTGCCGCGCGGTTTCGGCGGTCCAGTCGAAATCCGGATCGACCACGACGCATTTCGGCATGAAGGCTGCGCTGTCGCGCTCGTCGAAGGTGAGATCGTCGCCGCTTTCCATATGATAGCCGAACACGGCGGGATTCCAGGTCAGCGAGCCCGCATGCGCGCGCGCATAGGGATCGAGCAGCAGCTTGTTCGGGTTGAAGCGGTGACCCTGCGCGGGCGCATAAGGCCCGTAAACGCGATAACCGTAGAAGGTGCCGGGCCCGACATCCGGAAGGTAGCCGTGAAATATCTGGTCGGTGTATTCGGGAAGCGCGATGCGGCTCTCGCGCTCGCCGTCGAACAGGCACACCTCGACCTTGGTGGCGTTGGCCGAGAACAGCGCAAAATTGGTGCCCTTGCCGCTCCAATGCGCGCCGAGCGGGTAGGGAAAACCTTCTTCGATTGGACTGGTCATGACGCCCCGTTTCTCGCGCGGCTGGCGCGCGCCAGACACAACTTGGCTGATGGCGAAATGTTGCAGCGCAGGTCAGCGCTTTTTTCAAGCCGGTTTTCTAGGCACCCGTCATTCCGGGGCGACGCGCAAGCGTCGAACCCGGAATGACGGCGGCTCTATTCCGCCGCGGCGGCCCTTGTTCTGTATCGGTAGCGCGCCGCCGGATGCGGCGCCGTGAGCCGGGCGCGGCCGGCGCCGAACAGTTTTTCGCGCAGCGTGCCCGGCTGATACGCGGTTTTGTAGCGCCCGCGCCGGACCAGTTCCGGCACCAGCAGGTCGGTGATGTCCTCGAAATCCCCGGGCGAGATCGCAAAGGGAACGTTCAGGCCGTCGACATCGGTCTGCTCGAACCATGCCTCGATCTCGTCGGCGACCTTTTCGGGCGTGCCGACCAGCACCGGCCCGATGCCGCCGATGCCGACATGCTCGGCGACCTCGCGCACGGTCCATATCCGGTCCGGATCGGCGCGGGTGATGTTGTCCATCGCGGTGCGGCCGGCGTCGTTGTGGACGTGGCGGACCTGCTGGTCGAGGTCGTAGGTGGAGAAATCGACGCCGGTCCAGCCCGACATTAGGGTCAGTGCGCCCTCATGATTGATGTGACGGCGATAGTCGGCGTATTTGGCGGCGGCTTCGGCTTCGGTGCGGCCGAGGATCACGGTCATCATGCTGAACATCAGGATTTCAGCCGGGTTGCGGCCGGCTTCCGCGGCAGCGGCGCGAATCGCTGCGACCCGCGGCGCGATCACCTTGGCGGAAGGACCCGACATGAACACGCATTCGGCGTGATGGGCCGCGAACTGCCGTCCGCGCGGCGAGGTGCCGGCCTGATAGAGCACCGGCGTGCGCTGCGGCGACGGTTCGCTCAGGTGAATCGCATCAAGCCGGTAGTTCTCGCCCTCGTGCCGGACCCGATGCACCTTCGACGGATCGACAAAGATGCCGCGGGTGCGGTCGCGTAGCGCCGCATCGTCCTCCCAGCTTCCTTCCCACAGCTTGTAGACCACTTCCATATATTCGTCGGCAACGTCGTAGCGGTCGTCATGCGCGGTCTGTTTCTCCTTGCCGGCGCCGCGCGCGGCGCTGTCGAGATAGCCGGTGACGATGTTCCAGCCAATCCGCCCCTCGGTGAGATGATCCAGCGTCGACATCCGCCGCGCGAACGGATAGGGCGGCTCATAGGACAGCGTGCAGGTGACGCCGAAGCCGAGGTTTTCGGTGACCGCCGCCATCGCCGAAATCAGCAGCAAGGGATCGTTGACCGGCGTCTGCGTGGCGTTGCGCAAGGCGGCATCCGGACTGCCGCCGAACACGTCGTAGACGCCGAGCACATCGGCGAGAAACAGGCCGTCGAAGCGCCCGCGCTCCAGCGTTTTGGCGAGCTCGGTCCAGTAGGGCAGGCGGTTATAATCCGCGGTGCGGTCGCGCGGATGGGTCCACAGCCCCGGCGACTGATGCGCGACGCAGTTCATGGCGAAGGCGTTGAGCCGGATTTCCTTGGTCATTGCGAAGGATCCTGAAACGACAGCCGCGCGGCGCAGGCCGTCGACAACCGCGTGATTGGAGCCGCTTTACAGCCCGGCCTGCTTGAACGGTATCGCTTCCCCGGCCGGCGGCGCCACCCGCGCCACGTTCAGCGTCATCGACACCACATCGTAGTAACCGTTGACGGCGATCAGATCCATCACGCCGTGTTCGCCGAATTTTTCCAGCGCTTTGGCATAGATTTCGTCGTTCACCGAATGATCGCGGCGCAACTGCGTGGTGAATTCCCAGACGATCGCCTCGTCATCCCTCATCTTCTCAGGCTTCTTGCCGGCGCCGATCGCCTCGACGATGGATGGATCGAGGCCGGCCTTGATGGCGAGCGGCGCGTGCGCGTACCACTCGTATTGCGACCCCCATGCCTGCGCGGTCATGATGATCGCCATCTCGTTGACGCGCTTGTCGAGCGAGGTGTTGAAGCGCAGATATTCGCCGACCTTTTGCAGATGGTTCGCGAGTTCGGGGCTGCGCAGCCAGGCATTGAACGGACCGCGCAGGGCTCCCCGCGGCCCCGCCATGATGGCATCGGCAACCGTGCGCTGCGCCGGCGTCATTTTCTCAAGGGGAATTTGCGCCATGCGCTCGCCGGTCAGCGCCACCGCGGAACCTGTAAACAGCACGGCAATAACGGACGCGCGCAGGATCGATTTCATGTTGTTTCTCCCTGAGATCGCCCGGTCGAACGCCGGGCTGCCGACAGAAATTGTTGCATTCCGGCGAATTTTAGCAAGCTGAATCGGGCAGCGATGCTATGTCATCGCCACCGAACTCATCGGCAGCCTGTTCGGCCAGCAGATCACCGACCGGCCGACGCCGACCAATGCGATCGTGACCGGTTAGCTAGGGAGGGATGTCCTTGTCAGATGACAGCGAAGCCTCGGCGGCAAAGCGAAGGCCGGCCGCAACCGCAAAACGCGTCGCGGGCCGTTGCCTTTGCGGCGCGGTCCAGTTCGAGATCGACACCCCCGCCCGCTGGGCCTGGCACGATCATTCCACCGCAAGCCGGCGCGCACACGGCGCCGCTTACGCCACCTATGTCGGCAGCTGGCGCAAGCGGTTTCGTATCACCAAGGGGATCGCCGGAATCACCCGTTTCGAGGACAAGGCTGCCAAGACCGCGCGAAGCTTCTGCGCGCGATGCGGCACCCCGCTGTTTTATGAACGCGCGCGCTCGCCGCACATGGTCAACATCCCGCGCGCGCTGTTCCTCGGCCGCACCGGCCGGCAACCGCTCTATCATATCGCCATCGAGGAGCTGCAGGAATGGGCTTATACCGGCGCGCCGCTCATTCCACTCAAGGGTTTTCCGGGCGTGGTCTGGCAGCGCTCCAAAAAGGCCAGGCGCCTCGATAAGGACGGGATGTTTTGACGTTCAAAATCGGCGCAAACCGTAATTTCATGACATAATAAGACAATCGATTTCGAAGGAGGGATGCCTTGGCACACAACCGTTCGACCGTGGAATCGGTGGTTCAGCTTTACTTCGATGGCCTCTATGAAGGCAGCGCCGACAAGATCGGGGAAGCGTTTCATCCGTCTGCCGATCTGCGCTGGCACGAAAAGGGCGAATTGAAGATCCTGAAAGTGCCGGACTGGCTGGAATGGATCCGCAAGCGGCCATCGGCCAAGGCGCAAGGCCAGGCCCGCGAGGATTTCATCATGACCATCGACCGCTCCGACGAGACGACCGCCTTCATCAAGGTGCGCTGCCAGTTGCCGCCGCGCTATTTCACCGACTATCTGGTGGCGATGAAACTGGCCGACGGCTGGCAGATCGTCTCGAAATCGTACCGCTACGATACCCGGGAGTGAGCGCGGCGGCGGCGCTCCTATTCCGCGCTGCTCACCAGCTTGAGGCGCGGCTTCGCGTCCTCCATCAGGCTGTGATAGGCCGCGAGATAATCCAGCGCCATGCGGCGCGCGGTAAAGCGCGCCTCGAATTGTTGTCGCACCGCAGCGCGATCCATCTCCGCAAGGCGGCCGACCGCGGCCACCGCGCTGATCTCGTCCTCGACAATGAATCCGGTCAGGCCTTCATCGATGATCTCCGCCACCGAACCGCGGTTGTACGCGATGACAGGCGTGCCGCACGCCATCGCCTCGATCATGACCAGGCCGAACGGCTCGGGCCAGTCGATCGGTACCAGCAGCCCGATCGCGCCTGAGAGAAAATCCGATTTTTCGTGGTCGCCGATCTCGCCGATATAATCGACCAGCGGGTGGTCCATCAGCGGGCGGATCAGTTCGTCGTAATATTCCTGGTCGGCGCGGTCGACCTTGGCGGCGATCTTTAAGGGAATGCCGCAGCGGATCGCGATCCGGATGGCGCGGTCGACGCCTTTTTCCGGCGCGATGCGGCCGAGCACCCCGAGATAGCCGGGGGTGACCGGTTGCGGCGTCAGCAGTTTTTCCGGCAGGCCGTGATGGATGGTGCGAATGAAATTGGCCTGCGGCACCGGCCGCCGCTGCGCGTTCGAAATCGAAATCACCGGGATCGATGAAAATGTTGTGAACACCGGTTGATGCTCGGGCAAATCGAGCCTGCCGTGAAGGGTGGTTAGAAAGGGCGTCGGTTGCCGGGAAAACAGCGAGAACGGGTAATAGTCGAGATGAAAATGCAGAAAGTCGAACTCTTCGTCGTCGCATTTCTGCCGCACGCGCTCCAGCATCACCATGTGCAACGCATTGGGATCGCGGACCGAGCCGTCGAGGCGCAGCGCTTTCGGCCAGGTTGCGTCGAGTTTTGCCGATGTCCGCGAGTCGCCGCTGGCGAATAACGTGACGTCGTGCCCCAGTTCGACCAGTTCCTCGGTCAGCCAGTGCACCACCCGTTCGGTGCCGCCATACAGTTTCGGTGGAACAGCCTCCGTCAGCGGAGCGACCTGCGCGATGCGCATCTCACAATCTCCTGTTTTTGCTTTTGTGGAACTCAGCCCCTCACTTCGAGTTGGCACCGGCATGCCGAGATGGGAACGTTCTCGCATGTGCGAAGTTCCTTTGAACAAGCGTACTTCTTCCACACCGTGGTCTCGCTGATGCCATCTCACCCGATCAGTTTTTCAACAGTGCCAATGCTGCAGAATTGTTGCGCAGCGATGGCGGTGCTGCGGGAAGTCCAAAGACCGTGATGGCAATTCGAGCGTGCCAAATGTGTCCGGATAAAGATTATCGTTTTTCTTCAACGGGTTTATAAGTCAAATGGACAGTCTCTCCGGATACGCACGTCGCCCGTTTTCATTTGTGCTGCGCTATCTGCGCCAGCGTCTTGCGGCGCATGTCCTTATACTGACCGCGGTTGTTGCGGCGGTTGCTTGTTCGGTAGGCACGCAATATGGCGTAAAATATCTCGTCGATGGCCTCGCGGCGGGACCGAACCATGAAGGTGGCGTATGGCTGGCATTCGTAATGCTGGTAACTCTGATCGCCGCCGATAACTTCTTGTGGCGGATCGCAAGCTGGACCGCGAGCTTCACATTTGTGGGAGTGACCGGTGATCTGCGCCGCGACATCTTCCGGCATCTGACCGGCCACGCGCCGAGTTACTTTTCGGACCGGCTGCCGGGGATGCTGACCAGCCGCATTACGGCCACATCGAATGCCGTCTTCACCGTCGAAAACATGTTCGTCTGGAATGTGATGCCTCCGTGCATCGCAACCGTTGCGGCGATCGCGCTGATCGGAACCGTGAGCGGGTCGATGGCGGCGGGCCTGATCGTCGTCGCGGGAGTGATGGTGGTTGCGATGTTTCATCTGGCCGCCGTCGGCAAGCCGCTGCATGACGACTTTGCCGACAAGGCCGCGGCTGTCGACGGCGAAATGGTCGATGTCATCAACAACATGCCGCTGGTGCGGGCGTTTTGCGGCCTCGGCTACGAACACGACCGGTTCGACGCTACGGTCAACCGCGAACTGAGGGCGCGGGGCCGCAGCCTTCGTTACCTCGAAAAGCTGCGGCTCACCCATGCCGCGATCACCGTCGTGCTGACCATCTCGCTGCTGGCTTGGGCGATCATGCTGTGGCAACGCGGCGCCGCCACCACCGGTGACGTGGTGCTGGTCTGCACCTTGGGGCTTTCGATTTTAAATGCCACGCGCGATCTCGCGGTGGCGCTGGTCGATGTTACCCAGCACGTCGCGCGGCTGTCGGAGGCTACTGCAACGCTTCTGGTTCCCCACGAACTGCGCGACCACCCCAAGGCCGAACCGCTGGTGAGAGCTGGGGCGGCGATCGTCTTCAACAAGGTATCGTTCCGCTATCCCGGCGGCCTGCAGGTGTTCGACAAGCTCAGCCTCCGCATCAATGCGGGCCAGAGGGTCGGGTTGGTCGGCCAGTCCGGCGGCGGCAAGTCCAGCCTGTTCGTGCTGCTGCAGCGATTTTACGACGTGGATCAGGGCCATATCGCCATCGATGGCCAGAATATCGCGCAGGTCACGCAGGAAAGTCTGCGCCAGGCGATCTCGGTGGTGCCGCAGGACATCTCGCTGTTCCAGCGCTCGATCATGGAAAATATCCGCTACGGCCGCCCCACCGCCACCGACAATGAAGTGTTGCGCGCGGCGACCGCGGCGCGTTGCGATTTCATCGAAGCCCTGCCGGAAGGTTTTGCGACCATGGCCGGCGACCGTGGCGTCAACGTGTCCGGCGGCCAGCGCCAGCGCATCGCGATTGCGCGGGCATTCCTGAAGGACGCGCCGATCCTGCTGCTCGACGAGGCCACCGCCGCGCTCGACTCGGAATCCGAGGAGGCGATACGCGAGGCGCTCGGCCGCCTGATGCGCGGGCGAACCGTGATCGCGATCGCACACCGCCTCGCCACGCTGCGCAATTTCGACCGGGTCATCATGCTGAAAGCGGGCAGGATCATCGAAGACGGCGCGCCGGATCGCCTGATGCAGGGCCAGGGCCCGTACCGCGAACTGGTGACGCAGGAAATGAGCCGGCTTGCCAAGCACGCTGCCTGATCCATGTATCCATGTATAGTGTCCGTGGCGACTCACGGAAGCGCCTTTCGCAAAGCCGGCGAACCGGCCGAGGTCCAATGTCAGCTGAAGTCGTGACCCAATTGACGATCCGGGCCGTCGAGGTGGTCTCGGAATCGCCGTTCTACATCCCGATGACCGGGCCTGCCGCAAGGCCGCGCCGCTCGCTCAAGCATGACGACACCTTCGTCGTGCTCGACAGCCATGGCGACATCGGCGCATCCGCCGGCGGGCCCGACGGCCTGTTCAACGCCGACACCCGTTATCTCGCCCGGCTCGAACTGGTGCTGAACGAAGTGCAGCCGCTGCTGCTGGGATCGAATCTGAGCGACGACAATTCGGCGCTGACCGTCGATCTCACCAATCCCGATGTCTATCGCCAGGGGCGGATCGTGCTGCAGAAGGACATGCTGCACATCGTGCGCACGATCTTTTTGTGGCGCGGCACCGCCTATCAGCGCATCGGCGTGCAGAACCATGGCGAGAACACGGCAAGCTTTGATCTGACGCTGCAGTTCGACAACGATTTTGCCGACCTGTTCGAGGTTCGCGGCGAAAAGCGCCCGCGCCGCGGCGTCGCCACAAGCAAATTGCTGGGCCCGACTGTCGTCGCACTTGAATATAACGGGCTGGATGGCAAGCCGCGCAGCACGGCGCTGCAGTTCGACCCAAAGCCCACCCGGCTCGCGGTGAACTCCGCCACCTGGCATCTCGATCTGGCACCGCAAGCGATCACGTCGCTGTTCGTCGCGGTGTCCTGCAACAAGCCGGCCGCGCACAAGCCGGCGCCGTTCTTTCGCGGCCTGCTGGCGCACCGCCGCGAGATGCGCAACTCCACCGCCGGCGCCACCAGCATCGAAACGTCAAACAACATTTTCAATGAGGTGCTGTGCCAGTCGATGGCCGACCTCAACATGCTGATGACCGAGACGCCGCAGGGCCGCTATCCCTATGCGGGCATTCCCTGGTATTCGACCACGTTCGGCCGCGATGGAATCATCACCGCGCTGCAGATGCTGTGGATCGATCCGCGCGTCGCGCGCGGCGTGCTGAAGCGGCTCGCCTTCTATCAGGCGAAGATCCGTCGATCCGCTCGCCGACGCCGAGCCCGGCAAGATCCTGCATGAAATGCGCGGCGGCGAGATGGCGGCGCTGCGCGAGGTGCCATTCGCGCAATATTACGGCAGCGTGGATTCGACGCCGCTGTTCGTGCTGCTGGCCGGCCTCTATGTCGAACGCACCGGCGACGACGAGACGCTGGCCGAGTTGTGGCCGGCGATCGAAGCGGCGCTGAAATGGATCGACGGCGCAGGCGATCCCGACCGGGACGGATTCGTCGAATATCAGCGCGCCTCCGAGCAGGGACTCGCCAACCAGGGCTGGAAGGATTCCTACGACGCCATCTTCCATGCCGACGGGCAACTGGCCGAGGGCTATATCGCGCTGGCGGAAGTGCAGGGCTATGTATTCGCCGGCAAGCGGTTGGCGTCACGCTGCGCCCGGCGCTTGGGATTAATTGACCGGGCCGGCAAGCTGGAAGCTGAAGCGCAGGAGCTTGCCGAGCGATTTGAAGCCGCGTTCTGGTGCGAAGAACTTGGCACCTATGCGCTGGCGCTCGACGGCAAGAAGCAGCCGTGCAAGGTGCGCACCTCCAACGCCGGCCAGTTGCTGTTCACCGGCATCGTGCGCGAGGATCGCGCCCGCATGGTCGCCGCCGACCTGATGCGGCCGCATTTTTTCACCGGCTGGGGCATTCGCACCGTGGCGCGCGGCGAGGCGCGCTACAATCCGATGTCCTATCACGACGGATCGATCTGGCCGCACGACAACGCGCTGATCGCGCTTGGGTTTGCGCGCTACGGCCTGAAGCATTCGGTCGAGCATGTGTTCAAGGGTCTGTTCGAGGCCGCCACTTACATGGATTTGCGGCGGCTGCCCGAATTGTTCTGCGGGTTTCGGCGCGAGAAGCGGCGCGGACCGACGCTGTATCCCGTCGCCTGCGCGCCGCAGGCATGGGCAAGCGCGACGCCGTTCACGCTGCTGGAAGCAGCACTCGGCCTCCAATTCGACGCGGCCCGCGGCGAAATCCGGCTGCGCAACCCGCGCCTGCCGGCATTTCTCAACGAGGTGGTGTTGCGCGATTTGCAACTGGGACCCTCCAGCGTCGATCTCAGGGTCCGCCGGCACGGCGAGGACGTATCGCTGGAGGTTTTGCGCACGCGCGGCCAAATCCAGGTGTCGATCGTTCTGGCGCATTGAAATCGCGGCGCTTTTAGCGGCCTCCGCACGGCGCCGCCGTGCCTAAAATTCGAACTTTGAACGCCTGACCCCGTTGGTATCGCTGCGGCGTCGGGTTCCCGCCGGAGCCGGCCGGTTCCGCATGGCCCGAAAGCATCCGACGCCAGTTCACGCCCCTTCGATTGAAGATTTCAGGAGGCCGTATGCGCACAAGACCTATGTTCATTGCGGTGACTTTTGCGGCGTTCGCGGCCGCCACATCCTGGGCGCAGAACGACACGGCTTCGCCGCAAGCGGATCGCAAGCCGTCGCAGCAAAATGCGACTCCGACGAAAGAGCCGGCGCCGCCGCCCTCGGTCACCGTCATCGGGGCAAGGGATGCCCACGGCGTGCTCGGCCGCGACGTCCGCAGCCCGGCCGACGAGGACATGGGGCGGATCGTCGACGTGATCGTCGATCGAAGCGGGCAGGTGCGCGCCGCCGTGATCGATTTCGGCGGCTTTCTCGGCGTCGGCAGCAGGAAAATCGTGGTCGACTGGAACGCGCTGCATTTCGGGCGCGTCGCCAGCAAGAGCGACAGCATCACGCTCGAATTGACCAAGGAGCAGGTGACGGCGGCGCCCGAATACAAGGAAGACACGCCGATCGTGGTGCTCGGCGCATCCGGCAGCCTGCAACCGCTGCAATTTACTCCCTGATGATTTCGGAGACGTAACCTATTGGCGCGCTCGTCCCAACAGCCGATCGACCGGATTGACGATGATCGCCGCGATCGGCCGATCGGCGCCGACGGTGGCCCGCCATTGTCACGGCCGGAGGCGCGCGAACCGCCGCCGCCGTCGCGCCAAAGCCTGCGCGGCCTCGACTGGTTCATCTTTTTCCTCGCCGATGTGCAAACCGGATTCGGTCCGTTCGTCGCGGTTTACCTGACGACGCAGAAATGGACCCAGGTCGAGATCGGTTTTGTGCTCTCCATCGGCGGGATCGTCGCGCTGATCGGACAAATGCCCGGCGGCGCCATCGTCGATGCCGCCCGCTCTGAACGGCTGGTGGCGGGCCTTGCGGTCGCAACCATCGGCGTCAGCGCGCTGGGCTATGTGGCATGGCCGATCTTTCCGGTGGTGGTGGCTGCGGCAACCCTGCACGCCGCGGCGAGTTGCGTACTCGGTCCGGCAATCGCCGCGATCAGTCTCGGCCTGGTCGGACCGCTGGCGATCGGCGAGCGGTTCGGACGCAACGCCCGCTGCGCCTCGCTCGGTAACGGCGTCACCGCGGCGCTGATGGGCACCGTCGCCTATCTGCTGTCGAGCCGTTCGGTGTTTCTCGTCACCTTCATTCTGGCGCTTCCGACCTTGCTTGCACTCAGGAGCATTCGCGAACGCGAGATCGACGCCGCGCAGGCGCACGGTGCGGTGGTGCGCGAGGTGCCCGACGCCAACGCGACCAGCGTTCTCAGGTTAATGCGCCAGCGGCCCCTGTTGATTTTCGCCGGCAGCGTCTTGCTGCTGCAACTCGCCAACGCGGCGATGCTGCCGATCATGGCGGGCGTGGTGACGACCCGCTCCAGCGAGTGGGCGCCGGTCTTGATCGCCGCCTGTATCATCGTGCCGCAAGCCATCGTCGCGCTGACGTCGCCGTCGGTCGGACGAAAGGCGCAGCAATGGGGGCGGCGGCCGCTGCTGCTCACGGGCTTTGCCGCGCTGGCGATCCGCGGCGTGCTGTTCGCAACCGTAAGCGATCCCTATCTGCTGGTCGCGGTGCAGGTGTTCGATGGCATCACCGCGGCGGTGTTCAGTGTGATGATACCGCTTGTCGTCGCCGATATTGCTTTCGGAAGCGGCCATTTCAACCTCGCGCAGGGCATCGTCGGCACCGCGACCGGCATCGGCGCTTCGCTCAGCACCGTGCTCGCCGGCTATGCCAGCGACAAATTCGGCAGCAGCGCCGCCTTCCTCGGCCTTGCGTCGGTTGCGGCGACGGGCCTCGCCGTGATCTGGCTGGTGATGCCGGAAACCCGGCGCAGTGCCGCCTGAACCGGTGACGGCCTCTCTGGATCGGATTGCGGCAATGCAATACTCTTCCCGTCCAGGGGTTCTTTTCATATGGCTTCCGGTTCAGCATCCAGCCGTTTTCACGCCGCGCTGTTCGCCGCGGTCTGGTTGCTCGGCTGCGCATTCGCGATGCCGTCATGGGCCGACGACCCTGCGAAGCCGGCGGTGTTCTCGCTGGAAAAACTGGCGCGCATCGACGACTACTTCAACAACGAAGTCGCCACCGGTAAAATTCCCGGCGCGATGGTGCTGATCAAGCAGCACGGCCGGCAAGTTTATTTCAAAAGCTTCGGCATGAGCAATCCCGATATCGGGACGCCGATAACGCCGGATACTATCTTTCCGATCCATTCGATGACCAAGACGGTGACCAGCTTCGCGGCGATGACACTGGTCAGCGAAGGCAAACTCCGGCTCGACGATCCGATCTCGAAATACATTCCGTCCTTTGCGAACATGAAAGTCGGCGTCGAGAAGAAGGACGACAGCGGCAGGCCGGTGCTCGAACTGGTGCCGCCGTGGCGGCCTCTTACGATCGAGGATCTGCTGCTGCATACCTCCGGCATCACCTATGGTTTCTATGGCGACGGCCTGGTCAAGGCAGCCTACGCCGACATCTATTTCGGCGATTTCGATAACGCGCAGTTCGCCGAACGTATCGCGATGCTGCCGCTCGCCGAACAGCCGCGCACGCTGTGGGACTACGGGCATTCGATCGATATCCTCGGCCGCGTCATCGAGGTCGTGTCCGGACAATCGCTGTATCAGTTCGAGAAGACGCACTTCCTCGATTCGCTCGGCATGACCACGACGAAATTCTTTTTGACCGATCCGGCGGAGCGCGCGCGTTTTGCGCTGCCGCTGCCGCGCGACCGTCACGTCGAGCGCAATTCCCTTGACGTGACGCGATGGGAATCCGGCGGCGGCGGCATGGTGTCGACCATGGGTGATTTCGCCCGCTTCGCGCAGATGCTGCTGAACGGCGGCGAACTCGACGGCAAACGTTATCTCAGCCCGGCGACGTTTGCCGCGATGACCACCGACCACATCGGCCCGGGCTCCGGCGTTGAACGCGATTATTTCTATTTCCCCGGCGACGGCTTTGGCTTCGGTTACGGTTTCGGCATCCGCACCGATCCCGGCAATGCCGTGCCGCCGCCGCCGGGTGTGATCGGCGAGATCAAATGGGATGGCGCCAGCGGCACCTATTTCGTGGTCGACCGCACCAACGACATGTTCTTCATCCTCATGGAGAATTCGCCGTCCGAGCGGACTCGCATTCAGCCGGCGCTGAAGCGGATCATTTACGACGCGCTCGGGAGGTGATCGCTGCCTGCTATTTGAGCTGGTCGATATTGTAAGATCGCGTCTGCCGGTCCGGGTGCCTAAACCGGTTGACATGCAGCCGCAGGGAAATGAGGCTGACCGCAGGTCTTGCGGCAGCTACTGCGGAGATTATCTTGGGCAATCTGGAAATATCTCATGGCAATTCAGGCTTGTTGATGAAGCCAGAGCACAATCGGTTTCGTTTCGCACCCGTTCTCGCGCTGCTGTTTGTCGCGGGCTGCGGCGACAAGCCAAGCCAGCCGGCCGCAACCGCGGCGCCGCCTGTCACGGTCGCGCAACCGATCAAGCGCACCGTCACCGATTGGGACGAGTTCACCGGGCGGTTCGAGGCCGTCGAAGAGGTGCAGGTCCGCGCCCGGGTCGGCGGCTTCGTCACCAACGTGGAATTCCGCGACGGCGCCATCGTCCACGCCGGCGATCTGCTTTACGTGATCGATTCCCGCCCGTTCGAGGCGGTCGCGCTGCAGGCGGATGGACAATTGTCCGACGCGCGCGCCAAGGCCGAACTGGCCAAGCGCGAGCTCGATCGCGCACTGACCCTGGTCACGACCAGTGCCGTCTCCGAATCCGTCGTCGACCAGCGCCGCCAGACCCTGCAGGCCGCGCACGCCGCCGAAATGCAGGCCGAAGGCGCGCTCAACGCTGCCAAGCTCAATATTGAATTCACCCACGTGATGGCGCCGATGACCGGCCGCGCCAGCCGCCATCTGGTCAGCGTCGGCAATCTCGTCCAGGGCAGCGAGGGCAATGCCACGCTGCTCACCTCGATCGTCACGTTGGATCCGATCTACATCTACTTCGATGTGGATGAGACGACCTACCTGAAGAACAACAAGCTGTGGTTCGAAGGCCGCAGACCCAGTTCGCGCGATACGCCGAACCCGGTGCAGGTGACGCTGACCGGCGAAACAAAGCCATCGCATGACGGCAAGATGGATTTCATCGACAACCGGCTCGATCTGTCGACCGGCACGTTGCGCAGCCGTGCGGTCATTCCGAACAAGGACTTTTCGATCCTGCCGGGCCAATTCGGCCGCGTCCGGCTGATCGGCAGCGCGCCCTATGAGGCCCTGCTGCTGCCCGACACCGCGATCGCCACCGACCAGTCGCGCAAGATCGTGTTTGTCGTAAAGGACGACGACACCGTCGAAGCAAAGCCGGTCACGCTCGGACCGCTGGATGAAGGCTTGCGCGTCATTCGCGAGGGACTGAAGGCGGAAGACCGCGTCATCGTCGACGGTATCCAGCGCGCCCGCGTCGGCGCAAAGGTCGCGCCGCACGCAGCGCCGGCCGGTAAAAAGTCATGAATCTCGGCCGGCTTTCCATCAACCAGCCCATCCTGGCGATGGTGCTGTCGATCGTCCTGCTGATCGTCGGCGCGATCGCCTACACCACGTTGCCGGTCTCCGAATATCCGCAAGTTGTGCCGCCGACCGTTGTCGTCACCACGCAATATCCCGGCGCTACCGCACAGACCGTGTCCGATACGGTCGCAGCACCCATCGAGCAGGAAATTAACGGCGTCGAGGACATGCTGTATCTCTACAGCCAGGCGACCTCGAACGGCAATCTGACCATCACGGTTACCTTCAGGCTCGGCACCGATCTCGACAAGGCGCAGGTGCTGGTGCAGAACCGGGTCGCGATCGCGCAGCCAAGATT
The DNA here is from genome assembly GCA_963784755.1 of uncultured Alphaproteobacteria bacterium. Taxonomy (GTDB): domain Bacteria; phylum Pseudomonadota; class Alphaproteobacteria; order Rhizobiales; family Xanthobacteraceae; genus Bradyrhizobium. Next base: position 179,525 of record CAWASS010000003.1, read on the forward strand.
GCCGGAAGAGGTGCAGCGCAACGGCGTCGTCACCCGCAAGAACAGCCCCGACATCCTGATGGTCGTGTTCATGCTGTCGCCGGACGACAGCTTCGACCAGCTCTATATCAGCAATTACGCGCTGCTGCAGGTGCGGGACGAACTGCTTCGTCTTGACGGCATCGGCGACATCCAGATGTTCGGCGCCCGCGATTACTCGATGCGGCTATGGCTCGATCCGGACCGGATCGCAACGCTTGGGCTAACCTCCGCCGAGGTGGTGGCCGCGATCCGCGCGCAAAACCTGCAGATCACGGGCGGGCAGATCGGGGAGCCGCCGATCGCCGACCGCGCGTTCCAGCCCAATCTCACCTTCACAGGGCGCCTGAAGGATCAGAAGCAATTCGAGGACATCGTGGTCAGGGCCGGCGCCGATGGCCGCACCGTTCGGCTGCGCGATGTAGCGCGAGTCGAACTGGGCGCGTTGTCGTATTCGACCAACAGCTTTCTGCTGCGGAAATCGGCGGTCGCGCTGCTGGTGACCCAGCGCCCCGGCTCGAATGCACTCGCCACCGCGAAAAACATCTCCGATGCGATGGCGAAGCTGAAGGCCAATTTTCCAAAGGGCCTCGATTACAACATCGGCTACAATCCCACCGAATTCATCGCGCAATCCGTCCACGAACTGATCAAGACGATCTATGAGGCGATGCTGCTCGTCGTCATCGTCGTGCTGGTGTTTCTGCAGGGCTGGCGGCCGGCGATCATTCCGATCGTCGCCATTCCGGTATCGCTGGTCGGCACATTTGCCGTGATGGCGGCGCTGGGGTTCTCGATCAACAATCTCACGCTGTTCGGGCTCGTGCTCGCGGTCGGCATCGTGGTCGATGACGCCATCGTCGTGGTGGAAAACGTCGAACGGCACCTCGAGCATGGTCTGAGCCGGCGCGATGCGGCGCTCAAGACGATGGAAGAGGTCGGCGGCGCGCTGGTCTCGATCGCGCTGGTGCTGTGCGCGGTGTTCGTGCCGACCGCATTTCTGGGCGGCATCTCCGGGCAGTTTTTCCAGCAATTCGCCGTCACCATCGCGGTGGCGACCGCGATTTCCTGTTTTTGCTCGCTGACGCTGTCGCCGGCGCTGGCCTCGCAAATCCTGCGGCCGCGTGAGGACAAGCGGCCGCCGGCAAGCTGGAATTTCATTGCGCGCGGCTGGGACACGTTCACCGGTTATTTCAACCGCGGTTTTGACCGGCTGTCGCACGGCTATGCCGGGTTGGCGGACGTTGTGATCCGGCATTCGGCGGTGATGCTGCTGCTGTATGTGGCATTGATCGGCAGCGCCGGATGGCTGCTCGCTATCACGCCGCAAGGTTTTATTCCCGCACAGGATCGCGGCTATGTCATCATATCGGCGCAATTGCCGGGCGCGGCGTCGCTGGCGCGCACCACCGATATCGTTCGTCGGATCGAGAGCACCGCCCTGGAGACCCCGGGCATCATTCGCGTCGCGGCATTCGCGGGCTTTTCGGGCGCGACCCGAACGCAGGCGGGCAATGCGGCGGCGCTGTTTCCGGTGTTCGAGGAGCCCGAGGTGCGGTTGAAGAAGGGCCTCACCGCAGCGGCGATCACTGCCGATCTGCGCAAGCGCCTGTCCGCGATCGAGGGGGCCTTCATCATCGTCATTCCGCCGCCGCCTGTGCCTGGCATCGGCACTGGCGGCGGTTTCACGATGCGCATCCAGGACCGCCAGGGCCGCGGCTCCGAATTGCTGGCAGCCGCCAACGACGAGCTTGTCGCCGCCGCGCGCAAGGCGCCCGGATTGACGCAGGTATTCTCGCCGTATACGGCCAATACGCCGCAGGTGTTTGTCGATATCGATCGCGTCAAGGCGCAGAAACTCGGCGTGCCGATTGCGAACGTCAACGAGACCATCCAGACCTATTTCGGCTCGACCTACGTCAACGATTTCAACTTGTTTGGCCGCACCTATCACGTCACCGCACAGGCCGACCAGCCATTCCGCAAGGAGACGTCCGATTTGGCGCGCCTGCGCACCCGCAATGCCGCAGGCGACATGGTGATGCTGGGCAGTGTGGTGGATTTCCGCGACGTTTCCGGCCCCGACCGCGTGGCGCGTTACAATCTCTATCCGGCGGCGGAACTGCAGGGCGAAGCGTTGCCGGGAACGAGCTCGACGACGGCCATCAATACCATGAAACGACTGGCGGGGGAGACCTTGCCGAGCGGCTTCTCCTATGAATGGACCGATCTGTCCTATCAGCAGGTCACCGGCGCCAATGCCGGGCTCTATGTGTTTCCGATCTGCGTGCTGTTCGTATTCCTGGTGCTGGCCGCGCAATATGGCAGCTGGAGCCTGCCGTTCGCGGTCATCCTGATCGTGCCGATGTGCCTGCTCGCCGCGACCCTGGGTGTGCGGATCATGGGACAGGACGTCAATATTTTGACCCAGATCGGATTCGTGGTTCTGGTAGGTCTCGCCGCCAAGAATGCGATCCTGATCGTCGAGTTCGCCCGCGACATCGAACGCGAGGGCAAGCCGCGCCTCGAAGCCGTCATCGAGGCCTGCCGGCTGCGCATCAGGCCGATCCTGATGACCTCGTTCGCGTTCATTCTCGGCGTGCTGCCGCTGGTGATTTCCTCGGGCTCCGGATCGGAAATGCGCCAGGCGGTCGGCGTCGCGGTGTTTTTCGGCATGCTGGGGGTGACGCTGTTCGGCCTGATCTTCACGCCGATCTTCTACATGGTGGTGCGGCGGCTGGCCGAGGGCAAGCCGGTCCCTCCCGCGCCTTAAACCCCGAGCTTGCGCGGAAATTCAGCCGCATAAGGCAGCGACTTTTGATCCCCGAGTGAATTCATGAATATTGCCGCGCCTGACGCATAGGAGGAGTTCGGTCGCAGCTCGAGGCTTGCACAAATGTCAGCAGGCATCGCCTCCGGCTCGCGGCGCACTTCCATCGCCGGACCCCACCACCATGCCGGCGCGGCCGAGCGCTCGTCGTCGGGCACGACCCGCCACTCGGCGAACTCGCGCGCGATCCGTTCGAATTGCAGTTTTGCTGCTCGATGCATGCCGCGACACTCTTTCCACGAGCGTGATTGTATCACGGCCGCATCGAAAACGTTGCAGCAGATCGGCGGGCTAGCGTTGTCCGTGCTGCCAGTGCGAGGTCACATCCGCGCCCGACTTGTTGAGATGGACGTGCTGGTCGACGTGATCGACCCAATCCACGGGAATGAAATGGTGGTGCTGGCCGTCAGGCGAACTCTGCTTGGTCAGCTTGATCTTGTCGGATCCCTCGAGATGATCGACTTGCCCGACTGTCTTCCGGTCGGAGGAAATGACATCCATGTGCTCTTTGATCTTCGATGTATCGGCCATTGCCCGTCTCCTTGGGGATTGTTGCGGGACTAAACGCCGCAGCCTCCGCAACGTTCCCCGGAGGCAGCGCAGCGCGTCGCTCTTGCGAAACGGTGCGCTGCAGAGCCGGGGTCGTAACGAACACCGGCGTTTGGTACGGTCCCGGCTCTGCGGAGCAGCGTGAAGAACGCTGCACCGCGTCCGGGACACGTGGTCTCGTTGCCCAACCAAAGGCGTATGCGGCCGCCGGTCAAGGCGCGCGGTTTTCCTTGTCATCGGATGCATTTAAGGGTCGAATGACGGACCGACCGGGTTAAATCCGTCTGGTCCGGATGTTGCAGGCATTGCATCGTCGAGGGGCCGGCGCGGTCAACAGGAATTCAGCCAGGAGAACACGAATGAAACGCAGCTATATGATCGGTTTTGCGCTGGCGGCAGCGCTCGGCGCGGGGCAGGCGGGCGCCCAGGAGCTCACCGGGACGCTGAAGAACATCAAGGAAACCGGCGCGATCACCCTCGGTTTCCGCGACTCGTCGATTCCGTTTTCCTATCTCGACGATGCCCAGAAGCCGATCGGCTTTGCCATGGACATTTGCTACAAGATCGTCGACGCCGTGAAGAAGGAGCTCAAGCTCGACAAGCTCGAGGTCAAGCTCAATCCGGTAACGTCATCGACCCGCATTCCCCTGCTGGCCAACGGCACCATCGACCTCGAATGCGGCTCGACCACCAATAATGCCGACCGTCAGAAGCAGATTTCCTTCACCAACACTCACTTTCTGACCGCCAGCCGCTTCGTCTCCAAGAAGGCCAGCAAGATCAACTCCATCGACGATCTCAAGGGCAAGCCGGTGGTTTCCACGTCAGGCACCACCAATATCAAGCAGCTCACCGAGGCCAATGCCGCCCGCGGCCTCAACGTCAACATCATCCCGGCCAAGGATCACGCCGAAGCGTTCCTGATGGTCGAGACCGATCGCGCCGTCGCCTTCGTGATGGACGATATCCTGCTTGCGAGCCTGGTTGCCGGATCGAAGGAGCCGGGCGCCTATGTGATTTCCAAGGACGCGTTCTCGAAACCCGAGCCCTACGGCATCATGCTGCGCAAGGACGACCCGGCCTTCAAGAAGGTGGTCGATGGCGCGACCGCCGCGCTGTACACCAGCGGCGAGGGCACAAAAATCTACGACAAGTGGTTCATGGCGAAGATTCCACCGAAGGGCTTGAATCTCAACGTGCCGATGGGGCCCGAGTTGAAGCACGAATTTGCAAAACCGTCCGACTCGCCCGATCCCGATTCCTACAAGGCGATGTAACGGCGGGCGGCGCACATTCCGCGGTCGCCAGGGAAGGAAAAGCATATATACAGCGTCATTGCCGGGCCTGACCCGTCAATCCATCTTCTTCGCAAGAATCTTCCGAAGATGGATGGATGCCCGGATCAAGTCCGGGCATGACGAAGCGAGGCTTGAGGCGGCATCGTGAACTATCACTGGAACTGGGGCATCTTCTTCGAGCCGGCGCCGAACGGCACCGGCACCTATCTCGACATGCTGCTGTCGGGGCTAAAGCTTACCATCGAGACTGCGATCTGCGCCTGGATATTGGCGCTGGTGTCCGGCTCGATCGTCGGCGTGTTGCGCACGCTGCCGTCGAAGACCGCAGGAAGAATCGGCTTCGCCTATGTCGAATTCTTCCGCAACATGCCGCTTTTGGTGCAGCTGTTCCTGTGGTTCTTCGTGCTGCCGGAAATCCTGCCGCAGGCGTGGGGCCTCTGGATGAAGCAGATGTCCAACGCGCCGTTCTATACCGCGGCGGTCGGCGTCGGGTTGTTCATGTCGGCGCGCGTCGCCGAGCAGCTGCGGGCCGGCATCAATTCGCTGCCGCGCGGGCAGGGGATGGCCGCTACCGCGCTCGGCCTGACCACGTTCCAGAAATACCGTTACGTGCTGCTGCCGATGGCGTTTCGCATCATCCTGCCGCCGCTCACCTCCGAGTTTCTCAACACCATCAAGAACACCTCGGTCGCCATCACCATCGGCCTGATCGAACTGACCGGCGAGGCGCGCGCCATGCAGGAATTTTCCTTCCAGGTGTTCGAAGCCTTCACCGCGGCGACGATGCTGTATCTGCTGGTCAACATCGTCGTCGTGACCGCGATGCGCTTGCTGGAACGCCGCGTGGCGATTCCCGGCTATATCACCGGGAAATAGGCGCCGATGTTCGCCAGTTTCGACTTCGATGTCATCCGCCGCTCGCTCGGCTATCTCTTCATCGATGGCATGACCTTCACGCTGACGCTGACGGCCCTCGCCGCGCTCGGCGGACTCGTGTTCGGCACCCTGATCGCGCTGATGCGGCTGTCGGGTTTGAGGTTGCTGGGCTGGATCGCCGGCGTCTATGTCGACCTGATGCGTTCGTTACCGCTGGTGCTGGTGATCTTCTGGTTCTATTTCCTCGTGCCCTATATCGGTCAATGGCTGACCGGCGCCTCCCGTCCCATTCGCGTCGGCGCGTTCAGCTCATCGCTGGTCACCTTCGTGATGTTCGAGGCCGCGTATTTTTCCGAAATCATGCGCGCGGGCATCCAGTCGATCTCCAAGGGCCAGCCCGCCGCCGCCCAGGCGCTCGGCCTCACCTACAGCCAGACCATGCGCTACGTCGTGCTGCCGCAGGCGTTCCGCAACATGCTGCCGGTGCTGCTGACCCAGACCATCGTGCTGTTCCAGGACACCTCGCTGGTCTATGTGCTGTCGATCCCGGATTTCCTGGGTGCCGCCAGCAAGGTCGCGCAGCGCGATGGCCGGCTGGTCGAGATGTATCTGTTCGCAGCCCTGGTCTATTTTACGATCTCCTTCTGTGCGTCCTTTGGCGTCAGACGCCTGCAGGCACGCATCGCCGTTCTCCGCTAGCGAGATTTTCATGATCGAGATCAGCCACGTCGACAAATGGTACGGGAACTTCCAGGCGCTGAAGGATTGCACCACCCGCGTCGAGAAGGGCGAAGTGGTGGTGGTGTGCGGGCCGTCCGGATCGGGAAAGTCGACGCTGATCAAATGCGTCAACGCGCTGGAGCCGTTCCAGAGCGGCGAAATCATCCTCGACGGCATCAAGGTCAACGATCCCAGGACCGATCTGCCGAAACTGCGGGCGCGCGTCGGCATGGTGTTCCAGCATTTCGAGCTGTTCCCGCATTTGCGGATCGTCGAGAATCTCTGCCTGGCGCAGGAAAAGGTGCTCGGCCGCAAGCACGAGGAGGCGATGGCGAAAGCCGCAAGCCTGCTGGACCGCGTCGGCCTCAAGGCTCAGGCGCAAAAATATCCCGCCGAACTGTCCGGCGGCCAGCAGCAGCGCGTCGCCATCGCCCGCGCGCTGGCGATGGACCCGATCGCGATGCTGTTCGACGAGCCGACCTCGGCGCTGGATCCCGAAATGATCAGCGAGGTGCTCAACGTCATGGTCGATCTCGCCCGCGAGGGCATGACCATGATGGTGGTGACCCACGAGATGGGCTTTGCCAGCAAGGTCGCGCATCGCGTCATTTTCATGGATCAGGGCGAGATCGTCGAGGACGCGCTGAAAGAGGACTTCTTCGGCCGGCCGCGCAGCGACCGGGCGCAGAAATTCCTGTCCAAGATTCTCTCGCATTAGTGCATGATGAGTTAGAGTGGGCTCCGACCTTCAGGCTCCCTCTCCCCGCAAGCGGGGAGAGGGAGAAGAAACGGCGCGCTACTTCGCGGCTATGGAGATTCGCTTGGAACAGATCGTTTATGTCGATGGTTCGTTCGTGCCGGTTGCGGATGCCAAAGTGTCGGTGTTCGACCGCGGCTTTTTGTTTGCCGATGGCATCTACGAGGTTTCGGCGGTGCTCGACGGCAAGCTGATCGACAATGAGTCACATCTGGCGCGGCTTGAGCGCTCGGTCGGCGAGATCGCGCTGGCGTTGCCGGAAACGCTGCAGCGCATCGTGGAAATCCAGAAGGAACTGGTCGCGCGGAACAACCTGATCGACGGCACGGTGTATATTCAGGTGACGCGCGGCGCGGTTATCCCGCGCGACTTCGTATTTCCGAAGGACGCCAGGCCGACGCTGGTGATGTTCACCTCGGCCAAGGAGATCGTCAACGCGCCGTCGGCGAAGACCGGAATCGCGGTAAAAACCGTGCCGGATATCCGCTGGGCGCGGCGCGACATCAAGAGCGTGGCGATGCTGGCGCAGGTGCTCGCCAAGCAGGCCGCGGCGGAAGCCGGTTGTCAGGAAGCCTGGATGATCGAGGACGGCAAGGTCACCGAGGGCGGATCGTCGTCGGCCTTCATTCTCACGCAGGACGACGTGCTGGTGACGCGGCAGAATTCCAGCGCGATCCTGCCGGGCTGCACCCGCAAGGCGGTGATGAAGCTCGCCGAGGAACGCCAGCTTCGCGTCGAGGAGCGGGCGTTTTCGGTCAAGGAAGCGCTGGCGGCGAAGGAAGCGTTCATCACCAGCGCGTCTTCATTTGTGCAGGGCGTCGTCACCATCGACGGGCAGACGGTGGCGAACGGCAAGCCCGGCCCGATGACGAACAGACTGCGCGAGATCTATGTGGAGTTCGCCCGCGCCACGGCGGTGTGATGGCGGATGCCCTCGCTCCAACGCAGGTTCATATATCGAGACTCGTCATGAATTCGTGGCGTGTCGAAGCGTTGTCCCGGAACACACCCAACATCCGGCTGGTGACAAGGGTAACGCCGTGCTTGTGGACCCCGCGAGTCGTCATGCAGCCGTGTGTGGCCTTGATGACGACGGCGACGCCCTCCGGCTGCAGCACCTTGTCGATCGCATCGGCGATCTGCGTCGTCAGTCGTTCCTGAATTTGAAGACGTTTGGAATAGGCGTCCACGACACGAGCCAGCTTGGAAATTCCCACGACGCGGCCCTTTGGCAGGTAGCCGACATGGGCAAATCCCGTGATGGGCGCCAAGTGATGCTCGCAAAACGACTCGAACGGGATGTCACGTAGCGTTACGATTTCATCGTACCCGCCGGTTTCATCGAAGGTTCGCCGAAGCAGCTCTTCGGGGTCCTCTCCATAGCCTTTGAACCATTCCTTGTAGGCCCGGGCTACCCTGCCGGGCGTATCCTTCAAGCCCCGGCGGTCCGGGTCGTCGCCGGCCCAGGACAGCAAGGTTCGAACCGCTTCCTCGGCCTGCTTTTTGGACGGCTTAAGCCTATCAATCTTGCCCATCTGGACCTCACTTTCGCCAACGCGCGGGCGCCGCAAAGTATATGCTCTTGCCGTCGGCTGATGTCGCCCTCGGTCAATCTCAGGTCTTGACCTCAGCCAGCGCGGTTATCGCCGGTGCATTGAGCGCGGTGCCATCGATCGCAAATTGCGAGCCGTGACACGGACAATCCCAGCACGTCTCGAAGGAATTCCAGTGCAGATGGCAACCGATATGGGTACATGCCGCCGAGCGGGTGTGCAGGGCGCCGTCGGTGTCGCGATAGGCGGCGAGCTTGGCCAGGCCCCGCCGCACGATTGCGCCCTGGCCGGGCTTGAGGTCATCCAGTGATTTCAGTTCTCCCGGCGCCAGATATTCGGCGAAGTTTTTGACGGCGGTGAGGTTTTCACGCACGAAATTGCCGATGCCGGACGGCGTCTTGCGGGTCGGTTCGTAGACCTCCTGCCATTTCGGAGTGTCGCCGAGGATAAGCGCGGAATTGATCAGGCTCCCGACCACGCCGTGCGTCATGCCCTGACCGGAATCGCCGGTATGGACGTAAATGTTTTGATTTCCCGGATTGCGGCCGATGAACGCCGCATAATCGATGGTATCGAGCACCTGTCCCGACCAGCGATGGGTCACGTCCTTCGCAGCCGGAATGAGATTGCGCGTCCACGCCTCCAGCGCCTCGAACCTCAGCTCGGCATCATCGGCTTCACCGCTCTTGTGGTCCGCGCCGCCGACGATGAGGGTATCGGTTGGACCCTCTCCCGGCTGCAGGCGCACATAATGATAGGGATCGAGCGTATCCCAATATAGTGCGTCCGGAATGGCTCCGCGTCTGATCGCAAACGCCATCGCATAGGTCCGATAGGGCGCCATTTTGGTGTGAAGCGCCAGGGTATCGATAATCGGAGAGTTGGTGGCTATCACCGCCGCCTTTGCGGCGATGACGCCGCGGTGGGTATTGACGGCGACCGAACCGTCCTCGCGTTCTTTGGTTTCCTGGACGATGGTGTCGGAACAGAACACGCCGCCTTTCGCTTCGATGGCCCCGGCCAGCCCTTTTAGATATTTGAGTGGATGAAAGGTCGCCTGGCGCGGATAGCGCAGGGCGTGCTGATTGTCGCAGTGGGCGAGGGGTACGCCGACCAGGCGATTGACCGGCGCACCCACCTTGCGGACTGCATCCAGCTCGTCGTCGATGATCTTCGAATCGGTATTGAGCGCCTGAAACAGATAGCCGTCGAGGCGGCGGAAATCGCAGTCGATGTTTTCCCGCTTTTGAATGGCCTCGATCCGGTCCACCGCCGCGGCCTGGCTGTGGTAAAACGCACGGGAAATTTCCTCGCCGCGTAATTTGATCATTTCCGAGGTCAGGTCGTCGCACAGCGGCGCCAGATGCGCGCTGGTGCGGGCGGTAATGCCGCCCGCGATGCGCCCGCGGTCGACGATCATCACCCGCAGGCCTTTCATTGCGAGTTCATACGCCGTGGAGATCCCGGCGATGCCTGAGCCGACGATGACAACGTCGCAGGTCCGGTCGCCGCCGAGCGGGCGGGCATCCGGCGCAACCTCAATATCCATCCATAATGACGTGCTGCGCAGATCGCTGGAATTGCTCATCGCTGTAGTTCTTCAACACTAAAACGGCGGTCTTTCGTGGGTGGAGGAGGCGGCTCGGTCGGGCATTCGCCGAACCGAGCCGACCTTTCCCGCTAGCTCGCCGCCTTGCGGTTGACGCCCTTGCGGAGCGCGACCGTGTTGAGCTTGGTGTTGGCGGCTTTTTCCTCGTTGAGATTGGTGGTCAGGAACCGGACGATATCGTCATGGCCGAGTTCCTCGGCCCAGGCGATCAGCGTGCCGTAGCGGGCGATTTCGTAATGTTCGACCGCCTGCGCGTTGGCCACGATGGCGGCATCGAGCACCGACTTGTCGTCGACTTCGCCGGCGGTTTCGTCGGATTCCTTGATCAGTCCGTCGATCGCCGGGCAGTCGGTGCCGGACGGCTGCTTGCCGAGCTTCTTGAACACCTGGTCCAGCCGCTCGATCTGCTTGTTGGTTTCCTCGAGATGATTCTTGAGGCCTTGCGCAAGGTCGCGGTTGGTCGCCTTGTCGATCATCTTGGGCAACGCCTTGGTGATCTGCTGCTCGGCGTAATAGATGTCCTGCAGGCCGTGAAGCAGCAGGTCGTCCATTGTCTTGATGTCTTTCGAAAAGAAACCCATGTCGTCTTCCTCCAAATTTGATCGGCACCCGAAGAGGGCCTTGCGCGATCAACTTCGTTGCAAGAGCGAGGTTCCGCGCTTATCCGGTTCGCCGCCGCGCCGGCCGGACCTTGCAGGCGCCGCGCTACTTACCGGCCCGCATGTCGCGAATTTTGAACATCAGGACGCTGGCCGACAGTGCCGCGCCGACGCTGTTGGCCGCGACGATAACCCAATCGCCTTTCAATGTTCCGTAGCCGATCCAAAGCACCAGCCCCGTCGTCAGCACGACGAGCATATGCAATGACAGGTCCTTGGTCGACCCGCGCGGCCACGCCTTTCGAACCTGCGGAATATAGGACAACGAGGTCAGGACCGCCGCGCCGACGCCGATCCACGGAACGATATTCTCAATCATCCCGTTGATCTGAATGAAGCGGCGCTTGCGCCATGCGGCGACCCGGTCATTTATGTTTCTCGCCCAGCAGCCCCAATTCCTTGCGAACCGCGGCGACGGAATTCCCGACCTTGTCGATCGCGCGCCGCAACTCTTCTTTGGTAACGCCTAAATGCTTGGTCCAGTATTGGACCTCATGCGACTGCTCCATGGCAATATGGCCGCGGTCGCGCCGGCCCTTATCGAGTAGATTGTCGCGCATGTGAAGTCCTCGAGAAAAACCCCGCCTTGGGGGAAAAGGCGAGGCCGTTCTCCGCCTTGCCGCTTGCGCGGCTGGCGAACCGTAAGTCTTTCGCTGTCAGCTCAGTGATGCATGAACAGCGCAAGAATGATGATGATCGGCAGCGGGACGCCAATCAGCCAGAGCAGTGCACCTCGACCGAAACCCATGTCAGCCTCCATAAATGTGACTGCACAAATAACCCCGACAGGTTGCGCTGGTTCCCCCGGAGCGCAATCGTCGCAAAGCTGGCTTGAAAGAATTTTTGCGGAACCAAATCGACCGGGGCTGAAATGTCAGAACTGGCGCGGCCGGCGCGGTTGGCCCGGCGCGCATTCCAGCGCCGCGCGATCCCATTGGGCGGCGTCGGCCGCGGCCTCGTAGCTGCTCTGCAAAAAATCAAGCAGCGTATGGTCGGGGTCGGCGGCGGTCCGCACCGCGTCGTAAGGCAAAATGAACTCGCCCACCGCCTCGCTGAAGAACGCCGCGTCCGGTTTTATGCGCGCGGCACGAAAGCCCGCCGGCTCGGGATACGCATAGGAATAGAACGCGGGATAATCGATCGCGCCGCCGCCCGGCCAAAAGCCTGCGCTGCTCACCTCGTGCGAATAGGCTTCCTGCGCGACCGCATCGGAAAGATGCGGCACGCCGCCGGGATGGCGCGGCGCGCGGCGTCCGGAAAAGCGCGTCACCGCGAGGTCGAAGCTGCCCCAGAAAAAATGCACCGGACTCGATTTGCCGAGGAAACCGGTGCGGAATTGCGAGAACACGCGGTCGGCATGCCTCAGCGCCTGCCAGAAGCGGTGCACGGCATCCGGATCGTAGGCGGCATGCACGTGATCTTCGCCGAAACGGATCGGGTCCGGTATTTCGTTCGGCGTGTCTTCGATCGTCACGTCGATGCCGAGATCGGCCAGCGCGGTCACGACCGCCGCGTAGAACGCCGCGACCGATTGCGGGACAAGAGGCAGTTGCCGCTGCTCGCCGCCGCTGGCCGCGATCCGCAGCAGATGATCGATGAAATCGAAATCGATCTGGAACGAGCGTTTGCCGGCTGGAATCGGCGAGGTGGTCAGGCCTCGGGCGGTGACGTAAAGCGTGACATGCCAGGAATGATTGAGCCACGGCGTTCGCGAAAGGCGGATCTTGCCGACGATCTGCGTCCACAGGTGCAGCGTCTCGCAGGTGTCGCGCCACGCCGCGTAAGGCAATTCCGGCCAGGGTTGAACGTTGGGCGGGGTGTCCATGCTTCGAATCGATCGCTAGGCGGTCTGGCGCGAAGCGGCCGAATCGGCATTGCGTTCCGGCGCCTGCATGGCCTCGGCCAGCGATTTCCGCAGCGCTTCGAGCGAATAGGGCTTTTGCAGCAATGTAAATCCTTCCCTGAGGGCAATGGCGGCGCGGTCGCTGTAACCCGAGGCCAGCACCACCGGCGTCTCCGGATGATGTTCCCGGATCAGGCGGCCGAGTTCGAGGCCGCTCATGCCGGGCATCACGATGTCGGAAAATACCAGATCGATGTCGCTGCGCTGGTTGAGGATGTCAACCGCGACTTCCGCCAACGTCGCGCAAACCACCTTGAAGCCGCACTGCTCGACATAATCGGATCCGACGGCCGACACGTCCGGGTGATCTTCCACCAACAGCACGGTCGCGGACCTGACGGCAGCCGGCGTGTCGGCGGCGGCCCTGTCCTCCAGTTGCAGGGCTTCATCGCAGCAGGGCAGCAGCAACTGGAATGTCGTGCCGGCGCCGGGGCCGCTGGTGACGGTGATCGCGCCCCGCGATTGCTGCACAAAGCCGTAGACCTGGCTCAGCCCAAGTCCGGTGCCGCGATCCACTTTCTTGGTGGTGAAGAACGGCTCGAAGATGCGGTCGCGGATATCGTCGGCAATGCCGGAGCCGGTATCCGAAAATGCGATCGCCGCAACCTCGCCGGTCAGTCCGCCGGGGCCGTTATTGCCATCGAGCACCGCCGTCGTCACGGCGATGGTAATTCGTCCGCCGTCGGGCATCGCATCGCGGGCGTTGAGGGTGAGGTTGAGCAGGGCGATCTCGAATTCATCGGGATCGACCTTGACCGGGACTTTCCGCTGCGGCGCCTTGATCGCGATCTCGATATCCCCGGGGATCGACTGCTTCAAGACCTCGCGGAACTTCTCGATGCAATCGACGAGGTCGATCACCTTCGGCGACAGGCTTTGCCGGCGTGCGAACGACAACAGCTGGCGGGTCAGGTTCGATCCCTTCCGCACCGCCGATTCGATCATGTCGATGGATCGTAGGTCCACCGGGTCGTGATGCCGCCGTTTCAGCCGTTGCGCGGATCCGCCGACCACCATCAGCAGGTTGTTGAAGTCGTGCGCGACGCCGCCGGTCAATTGGCCCAGCGCTTCCAGCCGCTGCGATTGCTTGAGCGCGTTTTCCGCGGCCTGGCGGCGCGCCGCCTCCTGATAGAAGTGCCGCGTTCGTTTCAGCGCCAGCAGCACGATCGCGATCAGCGCCGACGTTGCCGGCAGTCCGAAAATCAGATGGTAGCTCGTTTGCGACAACCATTGCGCGCGGATGGCCTGGGTTTCCTGCCCGGCGACGACATACACCGGAAATCCCGCCACCTTGCGGTAGGCGACCTTGCGTTCGACGTTGTCGAGCTTGGACGTGAGCAGAAGCGCGCCTTCGCTATTGGTGCGAATCGCCTTCAGCAATTCGCCGTTCGGGAACAGCGCAGTAATATCGTGCGGCGGGAAACGCGCCAGGATCAACCCGTCGTCGCGGATCAGCGATGCATAGCTTCCGGCCTCGCGGCCGATCTTGGCGTAAAAACCGGAAAAATATTCCGGCAGTATCGACGCCTGGATCACGCCGTTGAAACTGCCGTCGGGAGAGGATCGCCGCCGGCTGACCCCGAAGAATGGCGCGCCGCCGTAAGGCGGCCGCGGCCGCAATACTTCGCCGATGTAGACGCCGATGTTCCGATCGAGATGCGCTCTGAAATAATCGCGGTCGGAAAAATCGATCGTCGGCGCGGGATAGGTCAGGCTGTTGACCAGGGCGTGGCCGTGTTTGTCGAAGATCCAGAGCGACTTGATCTGCTCGGAGCTGTCCGCCAGCCGCTCGAAACGACGATGCAGGCTTTCCTCATTGGCGGTGATCCGCTCGTCCGGCATCTCGCGGACGACTTCGTTGATCTCCGCGATGCTGCGTTCGACGCTTTCGAACACCTTGAGCGCGTGCTCGGTGACGACGTCCCGGGTCCGGTCGATTTGCCGGTCGGCGATGACCTGATTGTTCTGATAGCCGAGCCAGGAGGCATAAACGAAAAGCGCTGCCGGCAGCGCGACCGATGCCACGAGAATGCCGTGCAGTAACCGGATCGAATCCCGTTGAGCCGTCAGCATTATCAGTCGTCCGCTGCTTCGCGCCGCAGATTATATGAATCGCGGGCGAAGTCTATCTGGTGTAAAATCCGGTTAATCGACCGGGTTAGGGGAACCACGACAGCAAGGCGGCATCCAAGGATAGCAAGGCGGCGTCCAAGGGAGTGAAAACATGGCGGAACAACAAGCGGGCCCGAGCGGCCCCGATCTGGCGCAGTGGGTAAGCTTAGGCGATTTCACCGGCGCGACGCTGCTTGGCCATGTCGGCGACCAGGACGTCCTGCTGGTGCGCTCCGGCGCCGAGCTTTTCGCCATCGACGCGCATTGCAGTCATTACCACGGACCGCTCGCCGAAGGTCTCGTGGTCGGCGACAGCATCCGCTGCCCCTGGCATCACGCCTGTTTCGATTTGCGCAGCGGGGAAGCAACCCGCGCGCCGGCGCTCAATCCGCTTTCGGTCTGGCAGGTCGAGCGTGAAGGCGATCGCATCTTGGTTAAGCAAAAGCGCGAGCAGCCGAAGCCGCGCGGCAAGGTTTCCGCCGATACGCCGGAGAAAATCGTGATCGTCGGCGGCGGGGCGGCGGGTTTCGCCGCCGCCGAAATGCTGCGGCGGCAGCGGTTTGGCGGCGACATCGTCATGCTCAGCAGCGACGCCGCGCCGCCGGTCGACCGGCCCAACCTGTCCAAGGATTATCTCGCCGGCAGCGCCCCGGAGGACTGGCTGCCGCTGCGTCCGGACGATTTCTACACCGAAGCCGGCATCGACCTTCGGCTCAAGACCGATGCGGCCTCGATCGACACCGGGGCGCGCAATGTCGTGCTCGCTAGCGGTGGCACGGTCCCTTACGACCGCTTGCTGCTGGCGACCGGCGCCGAGCCGGTACGGCTGCCGATGCCCGGCGCCGACCAGCCGCATGTCCACACGCTGCGCTCGCTTGCCGATTGCCGGGCGATCATCGGCTCGGCAAAAGGCGCGCGCCGCGCCATCGTGATCGGCGCCAGTTTTATCGGGCTGGAGGCCGCGGCCGCCTTGCGCACGCGCGACATCGAGGTCCATGTCGTGGCGCCGGAGCAGCGGCCGATGGAGCGGGTGCTCGGTCCCGGGATGGGGGATTTCGTGCGGGCGCTGCATCAGGAGCATGGCGTCGTCTTCCATCTCGGCGATACCGTGACCGGGATCGAGGGCAAGCGCGCGACGCTCAAAAGCGGCGGCGTGCTGGAGGCCGACCTGGTCGTCATCGGCGTTGGCGTCCGGCCGCGCCTCGCACTGGCCGAGCAGGCCGGCCTTGCGCTCGACCGCGGTGTCGTCGTGGATGCGTATCTTCAGACCAGCATCGCCGGCATCTATGCTGCCGGCGATATCGCGCGCTGGCCCGATCCGCATTCGAAAGACAACATCCGGGTCGAGCATTGGGTGGTGGCGGAGCGTCAGGGGCAGGCCGCCGCGCGCAATATGCTGGGGCAGCGCGAATCCTTCGATGCCGTGCCGTTCTTCTGGAGCCAGCATTACGACGTCCCGATCAACTATGTCGGTCACGCCGAGAAGTGGGACGAGATCGCGGTCGACGGCGACATCGCGGCCAGGGATTGCCTGCTGAAATACAGAAGCGGCGGCCGCGTGCTCGCGGTGGCCTCGATCTATCGCGACCTCGACAGCCTCAAGGCGGAGCTTGCGATGGAGCAGGGCACGATGCGCTGATTATTTCTCCTCCGCCGCGGTCGAGGTCGCCGGCCCCTCGCCCATGATCAGCAGCACGGCGTCCTCGTCCTTGGCGCCATCCCAATGCACCTGCTTGCCGAAGTGGGTGACGAAGCTGCCGGCCGGTATCGGCACGGTTGCGTTGGCGGGATCGAATTTCGGGCCCGAGCCGACCCACCAGGTGCCCTGCAGCACCGTGATGTAACGGTCGTTGGGGTGGAAGTGCGGGCGGCTGAAATGATTGCCCTTCAGCCATTTTGTCATCACCGCATAAAAGCCGGGCTTGCCGGGATCGCCGACCAGCACCGCATTCTGTACGCCGCGTGCATCGGGCTCGCTCCATTTGATCTGGTCCGGCAATTTGTAAACCACCGCCGCGGGATTGAGTTCGGCCGCGTGAGCCACGCCGACGGCGCCGATCAGCGCCATCGGAAGCAAAAGAGTTCGCCAAAACCGGATAGCGGCTTTCATTGTTTTCTCCTTGGTGGTTTTCGTGAGCTGGATTGCGGACGCAAGCTCATCTGACGTTTCGGCCATGCTAGCCGGTCTGCTTCGCGCGGTGCAAGGCGCGTTCATGCATGGTGGCGCGCGGCGCGCGATCACAACGCACTGCAGCATGAAAAACGCGTTTACGCGACCTGTGCCGGCCTCTATGTTCCGCGCAACGAAAAACTCAAAGGGAGGACTACTGGATGAAACGTCTATCGAACCTCGCGGCCGGTCTGTTGGTCGGCGCCGCCGCTTTTCAATTTTCCAATGTGGCATCCGGCCAGGACGGCTGGGTCACGCTGATGGACAGCACCAAGATGGGTGACTGGAGTGAGGTTGGCAAAGCCAATTGGGCGATGAAGGACGGCGTGCTCACCGTCGACAAGCTCGAGGGCAAGGACCTTTCCTATCTCGTCAGCAAGAATTCCTA
Organism: uncultured Alphaproteobacteria bacterium; assembly: GCA_963784755.1. Taxonomy (GTDB): domain Bacteria; phylum Pseudomonadota; class Alphaproteobacteria; order Rhizobiales; family Xanthobacteraceae; genus Bradyrhizobium. The sequence continues at coordinate 196,967 of CAWASS010000003.1, forward strand.
CAAGGACTTCCAGATCAAGGCCGAGTTCTGGGCCGATGACGACGTCAACAGCGGCATCTTCATCCGCTGCAAGGATCCGACGAAAATCGACGCCAAGCTTTGCTATGAAGTGAATATTTTCGACAAGCGGCCGGACCCGACCTACGGCACCGGCGCGATCGTCGATGTCGCCAAGGTCGACCCGATGCCGAAGGCCGGCGGTAAATGGAATACCTATGAAGTCACCGCGCAGGGCAACCATCTCGTCGTCGTGCTGAACGGCCAGAAGACCGCCGACGTGCAGGATACACGGCTTTCCGAAGGACCGTTCGCGCTGCAATACGGCTCGGGCGTGCTGAAGTGGCGCAAGGTGCAGATCAAGCCGCTGTAAACCACAGCGGGTGCCCGGACGCAGCGCGGCGCGCCGTTCTTCACGTGTGGTGCGCTGCTGAGCCGGGGCCGTAACGAACGCCGGTGTCCGGTGCGGTCCCGGTTCTGCGGAGCGGCATGAAGAATGCCGCACCGCGCCCGGGACACGGCTTTCAGGCGGCCGGCGACAAATCCACATCAACTCGAAGCGCTTCATCCGCTTTCAGCGGGTGAGCCTTCTGGTGCCAGGCCCAGGCGGTCCGCACGATGGTTGCGAGATCGGAATGAACGGGGCGGAATTGCAGCGTCGCCCGCGCCGCGGTTGGATCGGCGACCAGGCAGGCCGGATCGCCTGCGCGCCGCGGCTTGATGACATAGGGCACCTCGCGCCCGGTCTCGGCGGCGATGGCGGAAAGGATTTCGTGCACGGAAACGCCTGTGCCGGTGCCGAGATTGCAGGCGCTGCCGGCATGCCCCTGCATCAGCAGCTTCAACGCCGCGACATGCGCCGCCGCGAGGTCGGTGACGTGGACGTAGTCGCGGATCGCGGTGCCGTCGGGCGTGTCGTAGTCGTCGCCGAACACCGCGAAGTCGCGGACGTGGCCCTGCAGCGCCATCATCGCGCGCGGAATGAGATGGGTTTCATGATCGCGCTTTTCGCCGATGCCGCCCGAGGCGTCGGCGCCGCTGGCGTTGAAATAGCGCAGGGCAAACGATCCGAGTCCGTGGGCGCGGCGATAATCCGCGAGAATCCGTTCGATCATCCATTTCGACGTGCCGTAGGGATTGATTGGCTCGCAGGGATAACTCTCGGGCAGGGCCTTGCTGTCGGCGTTGCCATAGACCGCGCCGCTTGAGGAGAATACCAGCCGATCGCAGCCGGCCTCGCGCATCGCATCCAGCAGCGACAGCGTGCCGGCAAGATTGTTCATGTAATATTTCTGCGGATCGGCGACGGATTCGCCGACCAGGCTCGACGCCGCAAAGTGCATCACCGCGGCGATGTCGTGCCGCGCAAAAGCCTGTGCGAGTCTCGCGCTGTCGCGCAGATCGCCGGTGACCAGCGAACCCGCGACAAAGCTGCGGTGGCCGGTCGAAAAATTGTCGTAAACGACCGGACGATAGCCGGCCGCATCCAGCGCCCTGCAGCAGTGCGAGCCGATATAGCCCGCGCCGCCGGTCACCAGAACTGCCGGTCGATCGCTCATGGCAGCCTCTATTTGCGGTCGTTGGCCGAGGGCCGGCTCTTGTTGAACAAGAGATAGAGCGCGCGCGGATTGGTGGTCAGATAGCGCCAGAACAGCCGGCGCGGCTCCAGCCAGATCCGCCACGCCCATTCCAGTCCCGTCGCCTGCATCCATTGCGGCGCGCGGGCGCGGCTGCCCGACAGGAAATTGAACAGCCCGCCGGAGGTTTTGATGACCCCGACGTTGTACAGGCGCGGCGTGTATTCCTCGACAAAAGCCTGCTCGTAGGGCACCCCTAACGCGACCCAGAGATAATCCGGCGCCAGCACGTTGATCTCGTCGACCTTGGTGCGCAGCGCGTCGCCCTTGAGATAGCCGTGGGAATGGCCGACGATCTGCAGATCGGGGTACATTTTCCGGACGTTGGCGACGGCGAGCGCGTTTTCCGCCTCGTCCGCGCCGAACATGTAGAAGGTCAGGCGGGCAGCGGCGGCCTTGCGCGCGACGACGTGGAACAGGTCGGTGGTCGCGACGCGCTGGGGCAACGGCGGCTTCGATCTCAGCCGCGACACCGTGACCAGCGGCTGGCCGTCGGCGTTGATGAGGTCGGCGGCGCGGAACAGCCGTTCGGTCATCGGCTCGGTCGAGCAGCGCGCCAGCACCTCGCCGTTGGCGGAGGTCAGATACAGCGGACGGCTGACGCAGCGTTCCGGGAACACGATGCCGATCATGAAGTTTGCGGTCTGCTCGATGTCGAGCACGGCAAGGCGCAGCCCGCCCAGCGTTATGCGCGGCACGCCCGCCGTGGCAGCTCTCCCGACGGGATTTTTGCGGCGTTCAAGCATACCGTTTGTCCCGCTGCTGGCTTGATCCCGGAGGCGTCAGTTCATTGAGCACGACACCGATCAGCTTGCGCTCCGCGCCGCCAAGAGCGGCGATGATGTCCTCCATGGCGTCGTTGATATCGAGGTCGACCGGCAGCATCGCGACCAGGCCGTCGGCGGTATCGAGCAGTTTGCGGTCGGCAGCGCTCCACGGCATCGCCGGTCCGTCCAGAATCACAAGATCGTAATCGCTGCTGGAACGCGCCTGGGCGATCGATTTGCGGATGGCTTCGCTCGCCTTGACATCGGACCCCTTGAGCGCCGGCAGGATCGAGATTCCGTTGACGGTCTTGATCGCGCGCGAAGCCTTGCTGCCGATGCTGAGCCAGCCAAAGCGGCTGGCTTCGGTCTTGCCGAGGCTGGTCGCCTTGTTCGAGAGCGCGTGCCCGACATGATCGGCGTCGATGACAAGCACCTTGACGCCGTCGCGCGCCGCCGCCAGCGCGGCGTTCAGCGCGACAACGGTGCGGTCCGCGCGGTCGCCGGCGCCGATCACGGCCATGACCGGGGTCAGGCCTCCCGGCGAGCGCCTGGTCGCGGTTTCGCAGAGCTGGTGGATGGCGGCGACGAACGCGCTCGCTGGAACGTTTGCGCGCAGCGTCGGCCAGCCCATGCGCGTGACGTCGGAAACGCCGGGCACCGCCAGAATTCCGGTCAGCGTGCGCAGTACGTCGGCTTCCTGCAGCCGTGCGATCAGCGGTTTCTCGCTTGATGCGACCGCGGGTTCTGGCGGCTGATTGCTTTGCTGCACCGGTTGCCGCGGCGGCTCGATCGAAATCTTCATGTCCGGCGACAGCGTCGCCCGCGGCCGCTTCTGCGGTGCCGCGGCAGTCCCCGGGATCGACAGCCGATCGACCGCGACCACCCACGCCGCCGCAGCGAGCGCACCGATCGCAAAGCCGATCATCGCGATCAGGCTCATCGCCGGCGGGAACGAACGCCGTTGCGGCGCCGTGGCCTCGCCGATGATACGCGCCGCCGAGGTGTTCAGGGTTTCCTGCTCCTCGGTTTCGCGCGAGCGCTTGAGGAACGACTGATAGACATTGCGGTTGGCCTCGACGTCGCGCTCGAGTTCGCGCAACCGCACCGAGGCCTGGCTGAGGTCGACGCTCTGGTGCTTTTGCGAATCGAGCGCCTTGGTCAGCGATGCCTCGTAGTCGCGCGCGCGGGTGAGATCGTTCCTGGCGGACTGCGAGAAGCGATTGAGCTCCTCGGTGATATTCTTGCGCAGATCCTCGACCTGCTTCTCCATGTTCTTCAACGACGGATGCAGCGGGCCGAGCTCGCTTGAGAGCTCGGCATACTTCCGCCGCGCCTCGGCGTATTGCGCGCGCAGATTGGCGATGGTCGGAGACTGCAGCGCCTCGGGAATGGCGCCGGCATCGGTGGCCCCGCGCCTGGAGGCTTCGATCTGGTCGTATTTGGCCTGGGCGTCCAGGGTCAGCGCATGCGCATTGGCGAGCCGCTGGGTAATGGCGGACAATTGCTGGTCGCTGACCAGCGTGTCCTGGGTGCCGACGAAATTGTTCTGCGCCTTGTAGACGGCGAGCGCGTTCTCGGAAGTGCGAAGCCGGTCCTGCAATTCCTTGAGCCGGCTCGACAGGTCGGTGGTCGCGCGCCGCGCGGCGTCGGCCTGCGACTGTTTGGATTCGGCGAGATACGCGCTGGAGATCGCGTTGGCGAGCATGGCGGCTTTGGCCGGGTTGTGCGACCAGACTTCGATATCGACCACATAGGTGCGGTCGGTGCGCTTGACGTTGATATGACGGTTCAAGGCATCCAGCGCCGACATCCGGCTGCTGTTGGTATCGGCGGTCGGCCCGCCGCTGAGGCCGACCAGGCCGAGCAGCGATCGCATCAGGCCGTTGGCCTCGCCGCCGAATTCCGGATCGCGGTCGAGCCTGGTGTCCTCGATCACGCGCAGCAGCACGTTGTTCGAGGTGATCAGGCGCGCCTGGCTTTCGACCACCATCGACAGGCCCGCAATGTCCTGGGAGCGCGGCGTCAGCTCGCGGTCGACCAGCTGCAATTCGCGCGGATCGACGTAGAGCTGGGCGGTCGCGGCGTAGCGCGGCGTCAGACTCTTGCCGATCATGACCGCGGCGCAGGCGCAGATCAGCGCCGCCGCTGCGATCGCGGTCTTTCGCCGCCACAGCACGCGGATCAGGTCCATCACGTTGAAGCTCGCCGCCGGCCGCGGCCGCGCTTGCGCGGTGTCCGGTTTCGGCTGAGTTATCGGCTGGTCATAAGCGAGCATGGGCCCCTGCTTCCTTAATCGCCGGCGCACGCGCCGGGTGAGGGGTTACTCTTCGCAACATGCCGTTCGCGGCCGGTTCCCATGCGGAACAGGCCAGACAGGGAAAATTAACCATACTCATTGAGGGAGTATTCACCGGAAAGGCAAAAAAAGCGTTTAAGCGCCGGCACATCGCAATGCCTCCGCCATGTTCAAGACCGGGATTTTCCGGCGCGATGCCGCCTCAAGCGCCTCGTTGAGCAGCGCCGGCGAACAGCCGTAGGGGCTGGGCTCGTCGGCAACGTCGTGGGTATAGAAAATTAACCATCCGTTATTGGTTTGGGCGTCGTCGAACGCGCGCTCGATGCCGTCGCGATCGATGCGCCGGTCGATCAACGGCATCGCGCGCAGGAACTGCAGGTCCACGTCGCCGCTGTTAACGCCGGGCACGATGCTGCGGCAGGACCTGAAGATGGTCTTGAGCTGCCGCTTGCGCACGAACGACCCGTAGCCGAACGGATAGGCGAAATTCTCGATTGTGATCGATGGATCGATGGCGCGGAGATATTGCTGATTGTGCTCGATTTCCTCGCTCAGCGTCTCCAAATCGATGTCGCATGCCCGCTTGTGGGAGAAGGTGTGGCAGGCGATTTCGTGCCCGTTGCGGTGCAGGGCGCCGACGTCGTCGCAATCGACCATGTCCCACAGCGGCGATGAGGTGCCGACCTGGCTGCCGATGACATAATAGGTTCCGCGGGCGCCGTATTGTTCGAGGATCGCGGCGCCGAGCGTCGCGGCGCTCTTCGGAACGTCATCGAAGGTGAAGCTGACCATGGGGGTTTCATTGCGCAGCCGGAACGGTTCGACGCGCAAATGCATCGCCATCCGGTGGCTTACTCTCGCTCTGGCTTCGGACCACATTGCGTTCATCGGTCAGCGCTTTCGCAAAATCACGTGGTAGTCGCCGTGCCGGACGTCGGCCTTTGCCGGCAGCAACAGGTTCATGACGATGGCCGCGGCATCGAGCAGCGCGGCGAACAGCGGCTTGCGCGCCCGCATCTCCGGAAAGCGCGGGCTCTCATATTCCTTCTTGTAGATCACCTGCAGCCCCTGCTCCGCGGCGAAGGCTTCGAGCTTCGGCGGCGAAACCAGCGGATGGAAGAAGGTCGGGAACGGCGCGTGGCCGGGCCGGCCGGCGTTACTGTCGCCGCGCACATGGCGGTAGAACCAGACGTGAAACCAGTGCGGCGAGTATTTGGTCACCACGCCGGACAAGGAGTTCGGGTTCGGCGCGCCGATCAGGATCACGCCGCCGGGCTTGAGCGACTCGCAGAAGCCGAGCAATGCGGCTTCAACATCCGCTAGGTGTTCGATGACATTGTAGCAGATCACGAGATCGAAACTGTCCGGGAGGAAGCGGTAGCTCTGGATGTCGCCGAGGATGGTTTCCTGCGCATAATCGTTGTTGCTGATCTGGTCTTCATCGATATCGACCACGGTGACGTAGGCGCGGTCGAGCACGCTGAGCGGCAGGAAGCTGGTCGATCCGCCCCCGGCTTCGTAAACCGCGAGTTTCCCCGGCGGCAGCACCGCGCGCAGAATGCCGTGAACCGCGAGCAGGCTTTCGCGCGCCTCGCCGGACGGCAGCTCGAGCAGCGATTTTGGATGCAGGGCCGAGGGCTGCAGCAGCGCACGCGCGTCCGTCCCAGCGACGGAGACCGCGGTGTTGAAATCGGCAGCGACGTTCTTGTTCATTGGTTGTTTTCCCAAACCCTGTTCTTACCCGATGCCCAGGCTTGCGAGCTTGGACCTGAACAATGACAGGCCGCTTTTCGAACGCGCGCGGAGCCGGGAGATGTCGAATGCCCAGCACAACGCGGCGTAACTGACGAATCCAGCGAGCACCAGGGCGGCGCAGGCGGTCAGGTCCGAGACATGCAGATTGCGGTCGAGCGCGCCGACCAGCAGCGCCATCATCAACCCGGCAATCATCGTCAGCGCCAGCCGGCCGAGCGGAATCGGGATCGGGAATGAGCGGCGGCTAAGGATCAGGGCGCAGACAAATCCAAGGACATCGGCGCCGAGCCGTGCCCATGCCGCGCCTACGACGCTGTAGTGGCTGATCAGGACGTAGGACAGGATCACATTGGCCGCGATGATCGAAACCGTGTTGATCAGGTAGAATGAATTACGCCCCGACAGCAGAAAGCTGACATGCAGGTATTGCTGGGTCAGGATCTGGAAAACCACCGCGACCGCGATGATCGGCATGATCTCCGCGGCCGTGGTCCGGAAATCCACGCCAAGAACGACATTGGCGACGTGCGATGAGATGACGGCAAATCCCAGGCATGCCGGCAGCGTGATGCTGAACAACAGTTCCAGGCATTCGCCGAGATGGGACCGCACCGCGGCGCGCCCCTGATTGGCGTGGATCAGGACGGCCAAGGGAAAAAACGCGGCAGCCGCGCTGATCGCCGGCATCATCAGGGTCTGCCGGACCAGGTCGAGGCCGGCGATGTATTTTCCGGCTTCCGCAGCACCGACCAGGTTGGCGATCATGAATCGGTCGGTCACGCTGGAGACCGCGAGCAGCGTCAAAGAAATCGTCAGCGGCAGACCCTGCTTTGCCGCGGTCATCAGCGCCGGGCCGTCGAAGTTGACGACCATACCTCGCCAGGCGACACGCGCCTGCACCCAGGTTGCGGCCAGATAGGCCAGCGCCGACGAGAGCAGCAGGACGAAACCGGTATGATCGATCAGGGTAAAGACGACGCCCAGGCCGAGAACCAAAACCGCGCGGGCCAGCGTCGCCTTCATGGCGGTCACCGCCAGAAGCCGGGCGCGAACCAGATCCTGGGTCAGTTCGAACAGGCCGACCGCGATCGCCAGCCCGACCGCGGCGGCTGCCGCCCAGGCGTCCAGCCCAACCAGGCGTCCCAATCCGTAGGCGAGCGGCGCAGTCAGACAGGCGACAAAATATCCGGAGATCACGAGGCCGCGCACGTCGGTGCCGTCGTTTCGAGCGTGCTCCCTCAGGATCAGGTTGCGGAACCAGCCGATGAAGGCCACGCTGATCACGGATGCGAAGCCGACCCCGAGCAGATAGACGCCGTAATCGTGCGCGGAAAACAGCCGCGTGAACACGAAGACGCTCAACAGCCCGAGCAGCGCGGAGAGGATATTGGCGGAGAAATTGATGGTGGTCTGACCGATCAGCATAGCGCGCCGAGCCTCGCGGTTGCTCTCGAGGAGGGTTGCGGCGCTCTTGTCGTCTCGTGCTCCTTTATCGCGGCGCGGATGGTGTGCACCGGCGTTCCCGAGAAGGAGGCGATCGAGAAGGCGACGTCATCCTTGTCGGCGCTGCGCAGCAGCTCGTTCAGTTCGTTCTTGCTGAGCTTCGGTTGCTCCCAGTAACTGAGGCACTGCGTGCTCGCGGTAAGCCTGTGCGCGCCGGCAAAGCGCGCATTGTTCTGCACGAAATAGCCGTACAGCATGTATTCGGAGAATTCGCGGGTCCGGCACAGCGCCTCGATCCAGTGCAGGTTGGTGACGGCCTCGATTCGCGCAACCATGGCGGCGGTGGTCTGGCGGTCCCAGAAAATGATGTGGCCGATGAAATCGGACGCCGGCAGCGGCGGCACCGGCAAGCCCAGCAATTCATGACTGGTTTCGACCCAGCGCGAATGCCGCGGCTGGGTGGCAACCACCTCGTTCGGCAAGCCGAACAGCGGAATCGGATTGGGAACCTGGAATTGCGACAGGTCGAAATCGCGGAAGAACACGATGTCCGAATCGAGGATGCAGTAGCGCTCGTAAGGCAGCGACATGGTCGCGGCGATCTTCAGATATTGCTGGACATGCCATCCGCTGACCGGCTTGGTCCGGAACGACCACCAGTACTGGCGCCGCTTGCGCTGAATCACGCGAGGCAGCGGCCGCAGCCAGTCGGGAAGAAATCTGGAAGCCGGAATGACCTCGCGGCGCTCGCTCTCCAAATGAGAGAACAATGACAGGTCGGCGTCGGGAACCAGCAGGTAGTGTTTCGAGAATGAACTGACGTGGCGGTCCACGCTCTCGCAGAGCAGCGCGCACAGTTCCAGGTCGCGTCCGTAAGTCGGGGTCAACAACGCTACAGGATTCATCTCGCGGCTCTCTCTGGTGACGCTCAGAGCGATTGTTTCTGCTGGTTCGAACTTCATCTGGTTCGAGAGAGCAAGATCGGTGCCGAACGGGTGGGCCGGCTCCCGCGGCGTTGCAAAACTGGTTAATTCGCGCGCGGTAACCATTTCGAAGGTTCATTTTCCTGCTGCGTGACGCTGGACCGGTACTTGCAACGAAGGTCGCGCTACGTTGAATCCATGAACGGACTCGTGAACGCATGACCAAACAGACGCATTCCCGGCGCGATTTTCTGACAGGCGCCGCAACAGCCGCGGCACTCGGCGTTTTCGGTACAGCGGAACTGTCCGGAGTGTCCGCTTTTGCGACACCGAGTTCGCAATCGCTCGCGAGCACGTCCGTGCCGGGGTTGATTCCCTACGGCTCGGCGGTGCGGGCCGGCGCGCTGGAGGCCGATTCGACCTATCGCGAGGCCATCATTGCGAATTGCCAGCTAGTCGTTGCCGAAGGCGAGATGAAGTGGGCGGACATTCGCCCGACGCGCCGCGAATACCGGTTCGAGAAAGCCGATTCGATCATCGATTTCGCGCGCCAGAACAAGCTCGAGGTTCGCGGCCATACGCTGGCCTGGTATGGCGGACTGCCGGCCTGGACCGACGAGATCGCAGGTCGTGCCGAGGCCGAGTACGAACTGGTCGACCATATCAAGACGGTTGTGTCCCGATATCGCGGCGTCATCCCGTCCTGGGACGTGGTGAACGAGCCGCTGGTGGACTTTCCGGAGGATGCGACGTCGCTCCGTCCCTGCGTTTGGACGAAATATCTGGGAGCGGATTACATGCCGATCGCGCTGCGTACGACAGCGGCGGTCGATCCCGGTGCACGCCTCGTGCTGAACGAATATGACGTCGAGTTCAAGGGCCCGCGCTTTGCCGCCCGGCGCAAGGCGCTGCTGCAATTGCTGCGCTCGCTGCGCGACAAGGGTGTACCGCTGCACGGTGTCGGCCTGCAGGCCCATCTGTTCGCCGACCGCGAAATCGATCGCGATGGATTGCAGGCTTTCCTGAGCGAGATCGCAGCGCTCAAGCTCGACGTGCTGGTCACCGAACTCGACGTGGTCGATTATGAATTGCCGGGCAAGGTGAGCGAGCGCGACGCGCTGGTCGCCAAAAAGGCGAGCGAATTCCTCGGCGCGGTCTGCGAGGTGGTTCGTCCGAAGGCGATCCTGACCTGGGGCCTCAGCGACCGCTATACCTGGATGCCGATCTATTTCAAGCGGCCGGACGGCATGCCCAATCGCCCGCTGCCGCTGGATGCCGAACTCAAGCGCAAGCCGCTGTTCGATGTGATCGAGCAATTCAGGCGCAAGGCCGTCTAAATCAAATCCGCATAGGTCTTCGTCAACCTGTTAACCGCTAGATTAAACCGCATCATGAACCAGATTTCGAACCACTCCCGCGAATCGGCGGCAACCTCGGGCCCGCTCGATCCCTCGATCGAGATCGTGGTCTGCATCCCCGGTTTCCGCCGTCCGCAGCATCTGCGGCTGACGCTGCAGTCGCTGGCCGGTCAGCGAACCAACCGCCGCTTTGCCGTGGTGGTGGTCGAGAACGACGCCTTGCGGCGCGAAAGCGTGCCGGTCGCGGTGGAATTCTTCCGGACCGGGAAACTCCCGGGGCTTTGCGTGGTCGAGCCGCGGCAGGGCAATTGCCACGCGATCAATGCCGCGTTCGAAACGGCGCTGGCGACATTTCCCGCCGCGACAAAACTGCTGATGATCGACGACGACGAGATCGCCTCGCCGGGATGGCTGCAGCGGATGGTCGATGCGGCCGAGGTCACCGGCGCCGACCTGGTCGGCGGGCCGGTACTGCCTGACTTCGACGACGACCTGAAGCGCGGGCTTCGCCGTCATCCAGCGTTCCGCCCGGCCTATGAGGAAAGCGGCCCGGTGCCGATCATCTATGGCTGCGGCAACTGCCTGATAACACGCCGGGTGTTCGAAACGCTGGCCGATCCCGCCTTCGATCTGAAATTCAATTTTCTCGGCGGCGGCGACACCGATTTCTTCGTGCGCTGCCGCCGGGCCGGGATGAAATTCCACTGGGCGGCGGATGCCGTCATCACCGAAACGGTGCCGCACAGCCGCACCAATCCCGGCTGGCTGGTGGTGCGGGGGCTGCGCATCGGCGCGATCAACTATCACATCGAGGTCAAGGCCGCGCGCACGCATCTGGCGCGGGCAAGACTGCTCGCCAAGATGCTGGCGATGCTGCCGCTGTCGCTGTTCCGCGCCGGCCGTCTGGTTTTCACCGAACGCAAGGCCATCATCGCCCTGCATCCGATGACGGTCGCGGCCGGCAGCGCGCTGGCGGCGGTCGGCATCGAACCGCAACCCTACAAAGCCTCGAAGATCGTCAATTGAGCATCGTCGCCGCCAACGAGATCAGGACCGTCGTCCGTCAGCTGCGGCGTCAGCAGGTGATGGATGTGCTGCGCGCCGCCACCTTCATCGGCACCCTGCTGCTGGTCTGGGTCTCGCTGCGGCCGTTCGTCGATCTTTCCGGGGCGCAGTTGAAGGACCTCACCACCGGCAATGAGACCCTGACCTATGCCGCGTTCGGATGCCTAGCGCTCCTGACGGTGGCGCTGGCGACGCGCGACAACATGCCCGGCCTGGCGACGCTGCTGTCGACGAGTTTCATCCTGTTCGCCATCTGGGTTTTGATCACGGTGGTACTGTCGCTCGATCCCAGCACCTCGATCCGCCGCTTCACGCTGACCGCATGCGTCGTCGCGGTGGCGTCGACCTTGATGCTGCTGCCGAAATCGCAGACCGAGCTGATGCGGTGGCTCAACATCGCGGCACTGGCGTTGCTGGCGATCTGCTATCTCGGAATATTGCTGGCGCCGAACCTGTCGATCCATCTGGCGACCGATGCGCAGGAGCCGGCGCTCGCCGGCGACTGGCGCGGCCCGTTCGGCCACAAGAACGGCGCGGCGCCGGTCATGGTGTTCCTGCTGTTCATCGGAATCTACGCCGTCCGCTTGGGCGCGCTGCTGTCGGGCGCGGCGATCGTCGGACTTGCCGGATTGTTCCTGCTGTTCTCGGGCGGCAAGAGCGCGCTGGCGCTTTGCATATTCGTCCTGGTGCTGACGGGCCTGATCCCGTTCATCAAGTCGCTCTGGCTTCGCGCCGTCGTCATCCTCACGCCATTGGCGACGCTGAATTTGCTCAGCGTTGGCACGGTCATGAGCGACAGCCTGGAAAACATCGCAAACATGCTGCCGTTCGACACCACCTTCACCGGCCGCACCGACATCTGGACCTTTGCGTTCCAGGCGCTGCAGCAACGGCTGTCGATCGGTTACGGTTTCGCGGCGTTCTGGGGCTCCAGTTCGATCAGGGACCTGCCCGAAGGCAAGGAATGGGCGGAGTTCGCCTCCCACAGCCACAACGGCTATCTCGACAGCGCGCTGGCGATGGGACTGCCGGGATTGCTGTTGCTGATCGCGGTGCTGGTGATCGGTCCCCTGAAGAATTTTCATGCGGCCGATCGCGGCGGCAACAGCGGCCCGCTGGCGACCATGCTGCTGCAAATCTGGCTGTTCGGGCTTTATCTGTCGTCGATGGAAAGCTTCTTCCTCGACCGCGCCGATCCCCTGTGGTTCACGTTTTTGCTCGGCGTGTTCGGGCTGCATTACCTGGCGCGCTTTCGCGTCAGCGATTGATCCCGCGTCCCGGACGCGGCGGCATTCTTCATGCCGCTCCGCAGAGCCGGGACCGTACCGCGCCCCGGCGTTCGTTACGGCCCCGGCTCTGCAGCGCACGCTTCGCAAGGGCTACGCGCTGCGCTGCGTCCGGGGCACATCAAATTGCGCCCGCACCGCCTCCGCGACATCGCGCCACCAGCCGTCGAAATCGAACGGCGCATGCACCGACGGCCATTGCAGCGCCGATGCGATGCGGTCGGCATAGGCGTCCGCCGTGGAGCCGCGCGGCACCAGCACCACCGCGCCGCGGTCGATCAGTTCCTTGAAGCGCGGATGATGATCGAATTCGTCCGGCTCCGCCGGACCGGTGACGATCACGGGCCGGCCGGACTGCACCGAGGTCAGCACGCTGGAACGCCGCGCGGTGAGGCCTTCATCGAGCGGATAACAGAACGCGTCGACCTCGCTGAACAGGCCGAACACCTCGTGACCGGAGGCGATGAACCCGCTGACAATGACGTCATCAGTGACGCCAAGCTCGGCGGCACGGGCATGAAACTCTTCTTCCACATTGTCGGTGGCGCGAATGAAGGAACCGACATAGACGATCAGCGGCTTCAGCCCGCGTCCTTTAAGAATCGCGCCAATGCCGAGCAGCGCATTGGGCTGCTTGCCCGGATAGATCGATCCGAAATGGCCGATCACCAGACGTCCGCCTTCGCGCGCGGCGGCGAGTTGCTGCCGCAGCTTCGAATCGGTAATCCCCGCCGGCGCCTCGATATTCGGCGGCAGCGGCGCCAGCACGCATTTTCGCGCGGCCCGGCCGACCACGGCATCGCAAGCGAGTTCGCGCCGCACCAGCGGCGAGAACATCACGATGGTGTCGGCAAGCCATAGCGCCGGCATATAGGTGATGCGGCGCAGCCAGTGCAGCCCGCCCCATTCATGCTGGATCAGGACCACGCGTTTGCCGCGCAGCCGCGCCATTGCCAGCGCCATTAGCGGCCGCACCATCACGCGCTTCCAGGCGACAATCGGAAAGTTGCAGACCACGCTTCGCGCCGACCCCACCGCGCGCCAGATCTCGCCGATCGACCCTTCCGTCCGCGTCAGGGTTAACGAAGTGCAACTGCCGGGATCGAGCTTGTCGATCGCCTCCTGCAGCAGCCGGGTAAATTGCCCGACGCCGCACGTCATTTGCGGCCCCGCGCTTAAGAAAAGCGCCTGAGTTGCGGGTTCTGAGCTCATCGCGTTAGCCATAGCCCGCAAGCCTTAGCTTCCGGTAAGCGGCGGCCCGCAGGCCGCGGCATCGTTCTTGCCAATTAGAGCGCGAAGGTACCCCGGCCGTCTCATAACGGGACATCGGATGGCCAATGGCGTGGCGGCCATTCGGGATTCGGGACAGCGAAGCCAGCAGGAGCATAAACGATGACAAACAAGATCTTCACCAAATGGGACGAGACGCATTCGGAATTGTGGGCGCACCAGCCGATCCGGCTCGAGCACGAGATGCACAAGTCGCCGGCCTTCTCCATGGACGACCTGGCAAAACTGATCGAAGGCTATCCGCGCGAACATTACAGCCTGGTGCAGACCGGCGCCCGCGGCAGCAAGAAGCTGTGGCGCGAGGGCGATATCGGCAATCTCAGCGGCCGCGAGGTCATCGACGCGATCTCCCGCGGCGGATTGTGGCTCAACATGCGCAACGTCGCCGCGGTCGATCCCCGTTACGGCAAGCTGGTCGACCGCATGTTCGAGGAAATCGTCGCAAAAGTTCCGGACTTCGAAATACCGAAAGGCCACCAGGAAAGCATTCTGATCTCCGCGCCGGACGCGCAGGTCTATTACCACGCCGACATGCCCGGGCAGAGTCTGGTGCAGATCGCCGGCCGCAAGCGCGTCTATGTCTACCCGAATTCCGCGCCGTTCATCACCGCCGAGCATCTGGAAGACATCGCGCTGTTCAATGTCGAGGTCGATCTGCCCTACAAGGAATGGTACGACGACCACGCAAAAGTGCTCGACATCGGCCCGGGCCAGATGCTGGGCTGGCAGATGAATGCACCGCATCGGGTGGAGAATCTCGACACCTTCAGCGTCTCGATGACCATCTCCTACACCAATGACGCAATCCGGCGTTCCGAGATCGTCCACCTGGCCAACGGCATGCTGCGCCATCGCTTCGGCTACACGCCGAAGAGCAGGAACCTGCGCGGCCCGTCGTATTTCGCCAAGGCGGTGATGCAAAAGCTGCTGCGCGACGGCAAGTGGGTCAAGCGCGAGCGCGATGCACGCCGTCCGATCGACTTCCGGCTCGACGCCGAGTATCCCGGCAAGATCGTCGATCTGCCGAAGGCGGCTTAAGGGAAACACGAAAAGTGCCTTTCGTCATTGCGAGGAGCTCTTGCGACGAAGCAATCCAGCCCGCGCTCCGTGGCGCTGGATTGCTTCGCTTCGCTCGCAATGACGGCAAGACCAGTTTCCGTGTCGAATTCACGCGGGACTGGCAACGAGCCAAGGCGCGCTGGGGCAATCCCGCTGATGCGACGCCGTTCCAGAACTGGCAGTGGCTGGAGGCGTGGTACGGCGCGTTCGCCAGTGTCGAACATGTCGAGCCGCTGATCGCCATCGTCTCGAACGCCGCGACCGGCGAGCAGGCCGTGCTGTTGCCGCTGATCCGCCGGACCCACAAGGGTATCCGCATTGTCGAACCCGCCGACCTCGACCTCACCGATTACAACGCACCGCTGCTCGGCCCCGCCGCGCCGCGCGATGCCAGGGCGGCGCGCGCGATGTGGAAGGAGTTGCGCGACGCGTTGCGCCGTGATGGCGCCGATCTCGTCCGGTTGCGCAAGATGCCGGTCGATCTGGACGGCCGCCCCAATCCGCTGGCGCTGCTCGGCGGCGCCGGGCCGTGTTCGCTGAACGGCAATATCGTCACCAGCGGCGACGACTTTGATGCCTGGCGCTTCACGCTGGAGCGCACCGTGCGCAAGGAGCTGGAGCGCAGCTGGCGCGTATTTACCCGCGATTCCGCGGCGACGTTCAGGATCATCACAGACAAGGATGAGGCGCTGCGCGTGCTCTCCACGATGGAGTCGCAGCAGGGCGACCGCATGCAGCATCTCGGGCTGAATTTTGTTCTCAATGACGAAACCTATGCCGCGTTCTATCGCAATCTGGTCGATCAGAATGTTGGGAATGGTTTTGCCGTGCTGTCGGCGCTGACCGTCGGCGACGAGGTGGTCGCCACCTTGCTCGGCATCCGGCAGGGCGCGCGTTACGTGATGGTGCGCATCAGTAACGCCGGCGAGAAGTGGTCGAACTGCTCGCCGGGAAGGCTGGTTATCGAGCGCACCATGTCGGCTTTACATAAGGACGGCGTCCGGAAATTCGATTTCAGCATCGGCAACTACGCCTACAAGCGCCGCTTTGGGGTTGAGCGGATTGCGCTGGTGGATTTCACCGCAGCCTTGAGCTGGCGCGGGCAACCTTACGCGCTGCGCGACCGCGCCGCGCGGTGCCTGCGCGGCCATCCGAAGCTGGCTGCGCAGATCAAGCGCGCCATGGGCAAGCCGGCATCGCGCGAAGAGAAATAGTTTTGCGTTCCCCGGACGCAGTGCAGCGCGTAGCCCTTGCGAAGCGGTGCGCTGCAGAGCCGGGGCCGTAACGAACGCCGGTGTCTGGTATGGTCCCGGTTCTGCGGAGCGGCATGAAGAATGCCGCACCGCGCCCGGGACACGGCTCAGCCATGCAGCTTCTTCGCGGTCTCCGCGATCACGCGTCCCTGATAGCGCGCGCCTTCCAGTTCGTTCGCGGATGGTTTTCGGCTGCCGTCGCCGCCGGCGATGGTGGTGGCGCCATAGGGCGAGCCGCCGGTGATCTCATCGAGCTTCATCTGGCCGGCAAAACCGTAATTCAGGCCGACGACGGTCATGCCGAAATGCAGCAGGTTGGTGATCACGGAGAACAGCGTGGTTTCCTGGCCGCCGTGCTGGGTCCGGTCGAGGTGAAGGCGCCGCCGACCTTGCCGTGCAGCGCGCCCTTCATCCACAGCCCGCCGGCCTGATCGAGAAAATTCGCCATCTGCGACGCCATCCGGCCAAAGCGCGTGCCGGTGCCGACGATGATGGCGTCGTAATTGGCGAGATCTTCGATTTTCGCGACCGGCGCCGCCTGGTCGAGCTTGTAATACGACGCCTTCGCGACCTCCGGCGGCACCAGCTCCGGCACGCGCTTGATATCGACGGTGGCTCCGGTTTCACGCGCGCCTTCGGCGACGGCGTTCGCCATGGTTTCGATGTGACCGTAGGCGGAATAATACAGCACGAGAACTTTTGTCATGGTGGTCTCCGTGAGGTTTGATTTGATGTCGTGATGGGTCCTGCGTTCCCCGGACGCAGCGCAGCCCGCCGTTCTTCACGGCGTGGTGCGCTGCAGAGCCGGGGTCGTAACGCACGCCGGCGTTTGGAACGGTCCCGGCTCTGCGGAGCGGCATGAAGAATGCCGCACCGCGTCCGGGACGCAGGAGAGCGGCCCTACGCCGCGTCGACCAGCACCAGTTCGGAATCCTCCAGCGCGGTGATCGTCAGCCTGGTCTCGTCGCGGATCGCGACGCCGTCGCGGGCATTGACGCGCACGCCGTTGATTTCGACCGCGCCCGCCGCCGGCACCAGATAGAGGTTGCGGGTCTTCCCGGGCGCATATTCCGCGCGCTCGCCCGATTTCAGCGTGGTGGCGAGCACGCGTGCATCGGCGCGGATCGGCAGCGCGTCGTTGTCGGCCTCAAAACCGCTGGCGATGGTGACGAATTTCCCGGAGCGGTCCGATTTCGGGAACGGCTTTGCGCCCCAGGTCGGCTGCCCGCCTTGCGCGGTCGGCTCGATCCAGATCTGGAAGATCCGCGTCGTCGTGGGCTCCAGATTGTATTCGGAATGACGCACGCCGCTTCCGGCGCTCATCACCTGCACGTCGCCGGCTTCGGTGCGGCCCTTGTTGCCGAGGCTGTCCTGATGCGTGATCGCGCCTTCGCGGACATAGGTGATGATCTCCATGTCGCGATGCGGATGCGCGGGAAAGCCGGTGTTGGGCGCGATCTCGTCGTCGTTCCAGACGCGCAGGGACCCGTGGCCCATATTGCCGGGGTCGTAGTGGCTGCCGAACGAGAAGTGATGCTTGGCCTTCAGCCAGCCGTGATCGGCGCCGCCGAGTTTTGCAAAAGGTCTGAGTTCGATCATGGGATTTCTCCGTGCGTG
The DNA here is from genome assembly GCA_963784755.1 of uncultured Alphaproteobacteria bacterium. Lineage (GTDB taxonomy): Bacteria > Pseudomonadota > Alphaproteobacteria > Rhizobiales > Xanthobacteraceae > Bradyrhizobium. Next base: position 214,713 of record CAWASS010000003.1, read on the forward strand.
AAGTTCGTTGCAAGTGTGGATATGCCCTTCCAGATCGGTTATAAATAGAAACTATCGAAACACATTGTTTCATTTATCGTCCTAATTGGATCGTCCCGATGGCGAAACTTCCCGACTTCGAGGGCCTCGCGATTTTCGCAAAAGTCGTGGAATTACGGTCATTTGCGGCAGCCTCGGCCGAACTGGCGCTGTCCAGGGCCACGGTTTCCAAGGCGGTGACCCGCCTCGAGCAGCGGCTGGGCGCCCGGCTGTTCAACCGCACCTCGCGGCGGCTCGCCCTGACCGATGCCGGGCAGAAATTGTCCGAACGGGCCGCGCGTTTATTGGCCGATGGCGAGGCGGCGGAGAACGAGGCGCTGGCGCAATCGGTGGCGCCGCGCGGGCTGGTGCGGCTCGCCGTGCCCATGACATTCGGGGTGAAGGCGGTGGCGCCGCTGCTGCCGGAATTTCTGGAGCAATATCCGCAAGTCTCGATCGACCTGCACTTGAGCGATGCGATGGTCGATCTGATCGGCGAAGGTTTCGATGCGGGCCTGCGCATCGCCAGCCTGCCGGACTCCTCGTTGATCGCACGGCGGCTGTGCGGGATGCCGCGCTACACCGTGGCGTCCCCGGCATATCTGAAGCAGCACGGCCGCCCGACCCATCCGATGCATCTCGCCCAGCACCGGTGCCTCGGCTACAGCTATCTCTCGACACCGGGCGTCTGGCACTACACCAATTCCGCCGGCGAGCAGGCCAGCGTGCGGCCTGCGGGGCCGCTGCGCGTCAACAATGGCGAGGCGCTGATGCCGGCGCTGCTGGCGGGGCTCGGCATCGCCGACCTGCCGGGTTTTATTGTCGGCGATGCGATTGCGTCGGGCGAGGTCGAGGTGATCCTGAAAGACTGGAAGCAGACCGAAGGCGTGGTGCATCTGGTGACGCCGCCCGGCGGCCCGCGCCCCGCGCGCGTTGAGGTGCTGGCGGAGTTTCTGGCGAAGCAGTTGGGGAGGAAAGAAAATGCTAGCCCACAACGCCAGCGTCGTCCCCGCGCAGGCGGGGACCCATAACCACCGATGATTAATGTTGGCACGTTCCGCAAGTGGCCGAACCTTCCGCTTCATGGACGGCGGAGGCTATGGGTCCCCGCTTGCGCGGGGACGACGTTAGAACTATCGCGCGGCCCTGCCGTTCGGGCTAGGCTGCAATCAACAACAACGAAATCTCCGGGGAGAAAACCACCACATGAACCGCCGTGAACTTCTCAAGGCCGCCGCGGCACTGCCGCTGGCGCAAGCTGCGCTCACCAACACCGCACTCGCCCAGGCCGCATATCCCGCGCGCAACATCACCATGATCGTGCCGTTCCCGGCCGGCGGGCAGGCGGACCTCGCGGCGCGGCCGGTGGCGCTGGCGCTGGAAAGGATTCTCGGCAAGTCGGTGATCGTCGATAACCGCGCCGGCGGCGGCGGCGGTTCGGTCGGCAACGCCGCGGCGGCGCGTGCCGAACCGGACGGCTATACGCTGCTGATGACGCTGTCGTCGCTGGCGGTGTTGCCGGAGGCCGACCGGCTGTTCGACCGCCCCGTGGCGTACGAAGTCTCGCAATTCGCGCCGGTTGCGCGCGTGCTGGCCGATCCGACCTTGCTGGCGGTGCCGGCCTCGGCGCCGTGGAAGACGTTGCAGGAGTTTGTCGATGACGCGAAAAAGCGCCCCGGCGAAATTCCCTACGGCTCGTCGGGTCCCTACGGCACGCTGCATGTGGCGATGGAGATGTTCGCGGCCAGCGCCGGCATCAAGCTGCTGCACGTGCCGTTTCGCGGCGCAGGGCCGGCGCTGACCGGACTGCTGACCGGCACGGTGCAGGCGATGGCGTCGGCGCCGGGCACGCTGAAGCAACAGGTCGACGACGGCAAGATGCGCGTGCTCGCCAATTGGGGCGCCGAGCGGGTCGCGAGTTTCCCCGACCTGCCGACGTTCAAAGAACTCGGCTACCGGGATGTCGAGTTCTACATCTGGGCCGGACTGTTCGCGCAGGCCGCACTGCCGGCGCCGATCATGGCGCGGCTGCGCGAGGCGATGGCTTTAGCCGTGAAAAGCCCCGAGGTGACCAGGACCTTTGAGGCTGCCGGCAGCCCGGTGGCCTATATGGACGCGCCGGAGTTCGCAAAATTCGTCGAGGCCGACAGCGCGCGCCTGATCGCGGCGGTGAAGAAGATCGGCAAGGTGGAGTAGGCGCACGGTGTCCCGGACGCGGCGCGGCATTCTTCATGCCGCTCCGCAGAGCCGGGACCGTCCCAAGCGCCGGCATTTGGTACGGCCCCGGCTCTGCAGCGCACCAGGCCGCGAAAAGCGGCGCGCTGCGCTGCGTCCGGGGCACGCAGCAACACATTCGTCATGCGCGGGCTTGACCCGCGCATCCATCTATCGTCGCAAGACTCTTTCAAAGAGGGATGGATGGCCGGGTCAAGCCCGGCCATGACGAGAGCGCTGGGACACCTGCGTTTACTTCGGTGACGGCGCCCCCGCCATCTTCCTCAAACAGTCCCGGCACAGGCAATCCCCGCTGTCGGCGGGCATCGGCAGTCGCACCGTTTCCTCGGCGCACCAGCATGGTCCCGCCAGGCTGCACGAAAATTCCGCCCCGCAGCCGGAGCAGGCGAGGCGGCGCGAGGTCGGGGCCGGAGTTTCTAACCGATTTGTCATGAATCGGGCCGGGTTTTGAGCGTGTTTTTCATATCGGGTTCATCGCAAGCGGCAGTATAATCGGCCGCATCGGCTGCTTCGTCGAGACAATTTGCGCTTGAAAGCTCAAAGAAACTTCAAGGGAAATTCTTAAGGGAAATCCGATGGCCCGCGATTCGCAAGCCGCTCTTGTCGCGCTCAATCGCTTTGGCCTTGGCGCGCGCGGCGGGGCGTCGGGCGATTTCGTCAATGCGGCCTCCGATCCCCGCGGCTTCGTCAAGGCCGAGCTCGGCCGTCCCAACGGCGTGCTGCTCGAGATGCCCGGACTGCAGTCGACGCCGGCATTGGCCCAGACCGTGTTCGCCTATCAGTTCGAGATCGTGCAGGCGCGCAACGCCGCGGCGAAGTCGGGTGCGCCTGCGCCCGACACGCCGGCGGCGCCGCAACGGCGGAACCTCGCGCTCAACGGCATCGCCACCGACATCGCCGGAAAGGCGGCGGCGATGGAGACGACGGACGCCAACGCGGCGATGGCTCCCGCCGAGGCGATGCAGCCCAGCGCGCCGAAGCCGCCGCTACAGCCGCCCAACGTCATCCAGAAAACCTACCGCACCGAGGCGCTGGCGCGGCTGCAGCGCGCCATGATCGCCGATTGCGGATTCACCGAGCGGCTGGTGCTGTTCTGGTCCAATCATTTCTGCATTTCCGCGAGCAAGGGCGGGCTGGCGCGGATGTGGGCGGGCTCGTTCGAGCGCGAGGCGATCCGGCCTTATGTGCTGGGACGGTTCGGCGACATGCTGAAGGCGGTCGAGCAGCATCCGGCGATGCTGTTCTTCCTCGACAACCAGCAGTCGCTCGGTCCGGAGTCGCGCGCCGGCGAAAACCGCAAGCGCGGCCTCAATGAAAATCTCGCGCGTGAAATCATGGAGCTGCACACGCTCGGCGTCGGCGGCGGTTACAGCCAGGACGACGTGACGTCGCTGGCGCGCATCATCACCGGCTGGACCTATGCCGGACGGCGGGGCCAGCTCGGCGCGCCCGGCACCTTCGTGTTCAACGCCAATGCGCACCAGCCCGGGGCGCAGCGGCTGCTGGGAAAAGTCTACGAGAACACCGGTGTCGCCCAAGGCGAGGCGGCGCTGGCGGAGCTCGCGCGGCATCCGTCCACGGCGAAATTCATCGCCGCCAAATTCGCGCGTCATTTTGTGGCCGACGATCCGCCGCAGGCCTTGGTGGCGCGGCTGAGGGACGTGTTCCTCGCATCCGGCGGCGATCTCAAGGCGCTGGCGCTGGCGCTCCTGGATTCCGACGAGGCATGGCAGACGCCGATGACCAAGCTGCGCAGTCCCTACGAATTCCTGGTGGCGACCGGGCGCCTGCTGGCGCGGACGCCTGAGGATCCCGGCCGCTATCTCGGCGGTCTGACCCTGCTGGGCCAGCCATTGTGGTCTCCGGCCGGGCCGAACGGATTTCCCGACACCAACGCGGCGTGGGCCGCGCCCGAGGGCATGAAGCTGCGGCTGGATATCTCGGCGCAGGTGGCCTCGCGCATCGCCGAGAACATCGACCCCCGCGATTTGCTTGAACTGGTCGCCGCCGACGCGGCATCGCTGGAAACGCGGCGCACCGTCGAACGCGCGGAATCGCGGCAGCAGGCGCTGGCGCTGCTGTTGATGTCGCCGGAATTCCAGAGGAGATGACGATGGATTGCTGCGAAGTGCGGACATCGCTGATCACCACGCGCCGATCGCTGCTGCTTGGCGGCGCCGCCTTCGCCGCCTGGGCGTATTTGCCGAAATTCGCCCGTGCCGCCGACGGACGCGATCCGCGCCTGATCGTGGTAATCCTGCGCGGCGCGCTGGACGGCCTCGCCACGGTGGCTCCAACAGGCGATCCCGATTATGCCGGCCTGCACGGCTCGATCGCGCTCACGTCCAACGGCCCGCGCGCCGCGGTCATGCTCGACTCATTCTTCGCGCTGCATCCGTCGATGCCGGAATTTGCGCGGATGTACCGGGAGAAACGCGCCGCGGTGATTCATGCGGTGGCGACGCCATACCGCGACCGCTCGCATTTCGACGGCCAGGACGTGTTGGAAAGCGGCTACGCAGGTCCCGGCCGGGTGCAATCGGGCTGGCTGAACCGCGCGCTGGAAGCCTTGCCCAAAGGTGAGCGGGTGATGAGCGGCCTCGCCATCGGTCCGACCACGCCGCTGGTGCTGCGCGGCGCGGCGCCGACCGTGGCCTGGGCGCCGGCGGCGTTGCCGCAGGCCGGCGACGACACCGCAGCAAGGCTGGTCGAATTGTACCGGCACCGCGATCCCGCGCTGGCGTCGGCGCTGTCGCAGGGCCTGCAACTCGACAAGTCTGCGCAAGGCGACGACATGAAACCAAAACCCGGCACCAACGGCGCCGGTGCGATGAAGCTGGTGGCGCGCGGCGCCGCCAAGCTGATGAGCGCAGACGACGGGCCGCGCATTGCGGCACTCGCCTTCGACGGCTGGGACACCCACGCCAATGAAGGCGGCCCGGTGGGGCGGCTGGCGACGTTGCTATCCGGCCTCGATGGCGTGCTGGCGGAATTCGAAACCGGGCTGGGCGAGCGCTGGCGCGACACGGTGATCGTGGTCGCGACCGAGTTCGGCCGCACCGCGCGCATCAACGGCACCGACGGCACCGATCACGGCACCGGCACGGTGGCGCTGCTCGCAGGCGGCGCGGTCAAGGGCGGCCGCGTCATCGCCGACTGGCCGGGCCTGAGGCCGGCCAACCTCTACGAGGGCCGCGACCTCGCGCCGACCACGGATCTGCGCGCGGTGATCAAGGGCGTGCTGCACGACCATCTCGGTGTCAGCGAGCGCGTGCTGGCGGAGACGGTGTTTCCGGACAGCGCCGGCGTGAAAGCGGCGCAGGGGTTGGTGGGGTAGGCATCCGCATACGCGGTCCGTAGTCCGTAGCCCGGATGGAGCGAAGCGAAATCCGGGGACCGCCATCGCGCAACTCGATGATTTCCTGGTTGCCAAAGCAAACCCGGATTGCGCTTCGCTCCATCCGGGCTACGAAGCTGCGCCAAGCAGCTGACGATATCGAGCAGTCATCGCCGCTGTTGTCATTCCTCGCTAAATCGTATGGAATGATTTCGGATTTGAATTGGGAGCGGAGGATGCGATGCGTATTGCGAGCCTGATCATCGTGGCATTCTGCGCCGCCGCACCGGTCGTATTCGGCGTTGCAAACAAAGCCGAATCCCGCCCTGTTTGTCGCGCGGACCTCACCGCGACTTTCGGACCTCAACTGGATACGTTTGTAAGCGAGCCCAAGGTAAAAAGCCGAACCGCGCAGCTCTGCCGATCGCCTGCGAGACACAGCGGCAGACTGCCGACTTGCAGTGCGGAACCTTATATAACCTGCAGAGCGAGTTGCTCCAATGGTGCGGAGTGGTTTACCTGGCAATGCTGTATCCCCAAGGACGGCTTCCCCCCGGCGTGCACCCTCAATTGCACAAAAGAGTTTGCCGGCTGTGAAGCCCAGTAGCCGTAGGGTGGGCAAAGCCAACGGTTCGCGCGAATGCGCGCCCGGTGACGTGCCCACCATCATGCGCGGGATTGAAGAGGGTGGGCACAGCGCAAGCGTGCGCCTTTGCCCACCCTGCGTAGCTGCGGAAAGGCCGCGCAATCAGCGCCGCGACAACTTCCGCACCATGTCCGCGGCGTCAAATCCGATTGCCTTGCCGAGTTCTATCAGTTCGATCACGTCGATTCGGCGCTGGCCGGATTCCATGTGCGTGACCCAGGACTGATAGACGCCCATCTTCTTCGCCAAATCGACCTGTCGCAGCCCCGCTTTCTTGCGCTGCTCGACGAGCATGGTCGCGAGTTTCTTTTGCAGCGGCGATGTGACTGTCTTGGGCATCCGGCCTCCACGCGGGGCCAGATACATAAAACGACTTTCCAGATACCGATAAATTAGGTATATAGTGTCATGGCGAAACGGCGAACCAGCTCGGCGAACCGTCGACCGAAGAGGGTCTGGCGTTGCTTCGCGCCTTCAGGAAGATCAAGATGCCGCTGACCGGCGAAAGTTCATCAAGCCGGCGGAGCGGCTTGCAGAGGCGTCACGGGGTTAGGCCGCACCCCGCTGGTGTGTTGGTTGCACGAAACATACGGAGGCTGCGGGTCGCACGGGGGCTCTCGCAGGAGATGCTTGCCGTCGATGCGGGAATCGATCGGACTTATGTCAGCCGCCTCGAACGCGGGCTGGAGAATCCCACCGTAGCAGTGCTTGAAAAGCTTGCACGCGCCTTCTCTTCAAATATCGCAGAGCTGTTCAGGGTGCCGCGCGCGGGAGAGACCGCACCGCGACCCTTGAAAGGAGGACCACGAGTAAAACAGAAGGAGAAGCCAGTTTTGTAGCCGCCGCGCTAAAAGGCTCTACCGCGTCATACGCGGGCTTCCCGAGCTACATCGCTATACGGACCTCGTCGGCTTAACGGGAATACTTTCTTCGATACATTATGGGCAACTAGACTAGCGATGCCCCCTGTTCTTTTTGCGCCAGCGCAGAAACCGCGCCGCCTTTTTGGAAAAATGCGGCTTAGTGAGATTGATGATAGCGCGTAAGGCAAAGGCGCGCTTGCGCCGTGCCCACCACCCATCTGCAGCATGATGCCGTGAGTTGCGAGCTGGTGGTGGGCACGCCAACCCGAGGCATAAATTGAAATGGATTGCTATCCACGGCCCGCCAACCTTACCGCGCGATGGCAATTGACGGAATATTTCCCGCAAAATCATGGCGGGCGCGTTTTTAATGGAACGGCTCGCCGCCACGCATCCGCCGCGAAAAAACCTCGCCTTGCCGCATGAAAAATTGCGTGCCTTCAGTTTGCCGCAAGACTCGTGAGTCAAGTTAATGTTCGGCGCGGCTCGTTTTCGCGAACCGGTCTTAAGCGCTTCACGCGGCTTGGGATTTCGCATCGCGCCGTGCCGAGGTTGTTCGCGGCAGCGCCTCGGCATGCCGCGCAAGTGCTTCAACCAGCGTCGGATTTTGGATCTCGCGAGACCGCTCGCGGCGCCGTGATCCTTAAGCGCTTGCAGCGGCGCGCTCTTTCGCAAGGTTCGGCGCGCCGGAGGCGGCTGCTTGCCTTTGGTTTGCCGCAAGGCGCCTGAAGTTTGCCGCAAGACTCGCCGTCCGCCGCGCCATGCAGCTTAAGTGCTTCAACCGACACTCAATTCGTCTTGCAAAAATCATGAGTTTTGTTGAATCGTCATTGCGAGCCAACGGGTCGCGCGAATGCGCGCCCGATGACAGGCTCCGCGAAGCAATCCAGAAGCCACGAGCAAGAACTGGATTGCTTCGTCGCCTCGCTCCTCGCAATGTTCAATAATATCATCAAGCTCTAGCTCTTCGTAATCCCGTCGATCTCCGCGAGTTCTTCCGCGCTCAGCGTCCAGTCGATCGCCTTGACGTTCGCCTCGATCTGCTCGACGCGGGTCGCGCCGGCGATCACGCTTGCGACCTGCGGCCGCGACGCCAGCCAGGAGAACGCCAGCTCCAGCATGGTGTGGCCGCGCGCCTGCGCAAAGGCCTGCAATTTCTCGACGATGTCCTCGTTGCGCGGAGTAACGTAGCGGTCGCGCAGCGCGGGGCTCTTGCCGAAGCGGGTGTCGTCGGGCGCCGCCGCGCCGCGTTTGTACTTGCCGGTCAGCAGGCCGCTGGCCAGCGGGAAAAACGGCAGCAGGCCGAGATCGTATTGTTGCGCCGCCGGCAGCAGATCCTTTTCGATGTCGCGCACCACCAGGCTGTATTCGTCCTGGCACGAGATGAATCGGTTGACGTTCATCGCGCGCGCGGAAAATTCGGCCTCGGCGACGCGCCAGGCCGGAAAATTCGAATTGCCGATGTAGCGGACCTTGCCTTGCCGCACCAGATCGTCCAGCGCGCGCAGGGTTTCCTCGATCGGCGTCAAGTCATCGTAATCGTGCTGCTGGTAGAGATCGATGTAGTCGGTCTTGAGCCGGGTCAGGCTCGCCTCGACCGCGGACATGATGTAGCGCCGCGACGCGCCCTGCTTGGTGCCGTCCTTGCTCATCGCCTTGGAAAATTTCGTCGCCAGCACGATGTCCTTGCGCCGGTCGCCGAGCACTTCTCCCAGCACGATCTCGGAACCGCCCATGCCCGCATAGATGTCGGCGGTGTCGAACAGCGTGACGCCGAGGTCGATCGCCCGGTGGATCACCTTGCGCGAGGTTTCCAGATCGGTGCGCTGGCCGAAATTATTGCAGCCGAGACCGACCGCGGAGACGCGCAGGCCGGAGCCGCCGAGATTGCGAATTTGCATGGATCGATCCTGTGAGGACGGGGCGCGAAAGGGGTCGCATTGTGACTCCTGCGCTTCCGGGCCGCAAGGCGGCGGCATCTGGCGTCAGGCCAGCCGCGGCGCGGGCGCCGGTTGCCCGGCAACGGGCGTGGCTACCCGTCCCGCCCGCAACGCCGCCGCGGTCATGCCGCGCACCGATGTTTCCGCCTCGCGCGCGATCTCCTTGCGGTCCGCGCTCATGCCGTAAGCGATGGCGTCGCCCCAGCTCACGGTGACGTCGACGGCGCCGGACGCCAGCACGCGAAAGAAATGCGGAATCAGATCGGCGTCGCCGTACCACGCCACGCGTTCGCGCAAGCCGCGTCCCAGCGGCACGCCGCCGAGGCCGACATAGGCCAGCGACATCGGCTGCACGTTGATTTCGCTGTGATGCGTGGTCGAGCCGAGCGCGTGATGCACCGCGCCAATCAGCGCCGAGCGGAACGGCAGGATGCGGATGCCGTCGCTGGAGGTGCCCTCGGCGAACAGCACCACCGCGTCGCCGCCGAGCAGGCGTCCGGCGATTTCCCGGGTCGCCGCACCGGTCTGATGCCGGGCCTGCCGGTTAATGAAGATGGTCCGCTGCAATCGGGCGAACCAGCCGAGCACCGGCCAGCGCGCGACCTCGCTCTTGGCGACGAACACCACCGGCGCGAGCGCCGTGATCACGCTTATATCGAGCCACGACACGTGGTTGGACAGGATCAGCAGCGGCGTCTCGGCCGAGCGCTGCCCGGTCTCGCGAATCCGCACCCCGACCAGCGCGCACACCGCGCGGTGATAAAGATGGGGGACGGTCCGCTGCAATCGAAGATCGAATGCGATGCCGGCCAGTTGAAACGGCAACAGCACCAGAGTGAGACCGGCAAGCGCGAGCAGGATGAGGATGAACAAATCATGAAGGTTTTGCGGTCGCGCGTGCGGATTGATCGGGCGTGGATGGTTATAACCAACGCCGGGGAAACGCGGGTCAAAAAAAGCGGTCCCGGTCAGGCGCGGCGACTGACGGGGACCGCTGGGGGCGTATGATCCGCGACGGGGGGCCTGATCAGACGCAGGCGGAACCTAGGCGCGTTGTATTACACGGCGATGACACCTGACTTATCCACAGGCCAGTTTCCAGCCGCCGTCATCATTCCGCGGCGCGCAGATGCCGGGTGAGGGCGTGGTGGCCGCCGCCGCGCAGCGCCAGGTAATAATCGGTGTTGGCGGGATCGTCGGCATGGCGGACGAGGTCGGTCACCGGCGTATAGCTCAGCATGCGCCCGCCGTCGGGCAGCGCCGTGCAGCTGAATCGCATCACCTGGCCGTCGGCGAGATTGATGTTGATCGGCGTCGAGTCGCCGACGCGCATCAGTTCGGTACGCTGCGCGATGAAGGCGCTCAACTCCTCTTCGGGCAACTCATAGGCGCCGGTGTCGCGGCCGTGATACATCAGCGCGATGAACGGCGGCTTGCTGTCGGCCTTCTCGTCGGGCAGCGAAAAATAGTCCCGGAACGCGCGGTTGATGAACACCGCGCGCGTGTCGGAATCCAGCAGCACGATTCCGATGTCGATCTGGTCCAGCGCCGACGACAGCCGCTCCGCGGTGGCGTGCTGCGCGCGCTCCCACGCGAACGCATCCATCATCCTCTGCCGCAGCAGGCCGGTGATGACGGCGGTGCCGGCCGCGGTGAGCGCGAGCATCAGCAGCCGCACCAGGTCCGATGCGTCATACCCGGGCGTTGCGCGGTGATTGAGGAAAAACAGCGCCGAGGACGTGACCGCTATTGCCGCGCTGATCAGGCCGGAGGCAAGCCCGCTCAGCGATGCCGCGAACGCCACGATGCAGACGAACAGCGGCGCCGGATTGGGAACGGCGACAAGATTGCGGTCGGCAAGGATGGCAATCAACGCCGTCGCTGTCGTCAGGGCCGGGCCGCATATGGCGCGCCAGTCGATCTGCATCACCCGTTCTCGTGCGTGACGAAAGTATGAGGTCCGAGTATGCGGCTAGTTTCAGTTTCCACCGGCTTTTCTGCGGTCACCGTGAATGCGCGGTCACTCGCATGGCCCTGGTTTTCCGATCATTGTACTCAAATGATGCCGGCTGGCGCGGGAACCAGCCGTTGCACCGGATGTTAGCGCTCGAAAATTTCTGAAAGGACGGATATGCCGACCATTTCGCCGCAATTGTTGCCGGCCCTGATGCTGTTTGCCTCCAACGTGTTCATGACCTTTGCGTGGTACGGCCACCTTAAATTCAAGCAAAGCTGGCTGCCGCTTGCCATCATGGTGAGCTGGGGCATCGCGTTGTTCGAATACTGGCTGGCGGTGCCGGCCAATCGCTGGGGCAGCGCGGTGTATACGGCGGCGCAGCTCAAGACCATGCAGGAAGTGATCACGCTCATCGTGTTCGCCGGCTTTTCGGTGCTGTACCTGAAGGAGCCGCTGGGCTGGAATCACGGGCTCGGTTTTGCCCTGATCGCGGCCGGTGCATTTTTGATTTTCCACAAGTGGTAGGGAAACTCCGCTGTCATCGCCCGGCTTGACCGGGCGACCCAGTACGCCGCGGCTTCTCGGGTCCATCGCAAGCGCTCTGGAATACTGGGTCACCCGCTTTTGCGGGTGATGACGTTTGAGTGTGCTACTTCTCCGGCGCCATCTGCATGACCCGCGTAGGCGATGTATTGTCGCCGCGCGTTCCGGTGGCGATCAGGAACGTCGCCGTCAGCACGATCGCCGCCGTCAGCGCCGCTGTGACCCATACGACAGGTGTCTTCATCTCAAGGTCTCCATCATGGAGACGACCTTCGCTCGCGCGCGATACGGATCTTCGCTGGGTGTCGCGAGACAGTCGGCAGCTCTGGAAAAAAATAAATGAGGATTACGCCGGAAGCGGCATCGCCATGGTGACTTTGATCGACAGCATCGTGAGCGCAACGATCAGGCACAGCGAGAGCGAGCCGATCGCGAGCGAAGCCGCGACGGCGTTGATCAATCGGGACGAAGCAACTGGCGCGGCATGGCCGTCGAAGCCTGCCGAGCGGGGCGACCCTATCATGGCCGGAAATCCTTTAGTCCGCGGGCGAATCACCCGTGGAACCCCGATTTTGCAGGAATCGCAGGCAATATTTGGGCGGGACCAACTCGAAGATGGCGAAATAGCGGCGATGACGGCGGTTATGCCCGCTGTTCTCCACCTCAAGCATTCCCTGGATGTTCAGCAATAGCCGTAAAAGCCGCAGGCATAGGGCAGCCGGCGATAGGTGCTGTAGATCGAGCTGCCGTAATAAGGGGCGTAATAATACGAGTTGGGCTTGCCGTAATAGCCGGCCACCAATGGCGGGATGTCCACCGGAGGCGCAAACACCGTCCAGCTATCCGGCAGCGGATCAACGGCGGCGGGGGCAACGGCAGGCTCTGCAGACACCGCGCCGAGCCGGCTTTGTGTCGGCAGATCGGCGGCGTTCGCGACCATCCCCGTCATGGCGATGGCAAGAACAGCGAGTGCGATCCGGCGCAGCATTCCCGAACTCCGCGTTGATTCGGCAATCATAGCGCGGCGCCGTTAGTAATTATTAACGCCGTCCGCCGGAAAACCGTTTCCGCATCACGCCTCGGCGGCGATGCTGGCGGAGTCCGTCAATTCCAGGCCGGGCCGCCAGTCCATGGTGACGAAGCCCGGTGTCTGCTCGACCCGCCGCAGCCAGGCGCGGACCGAGGGAAATGCCGCGAGGTCGAAATCGCACTGGTCGGCGACATGGGTGTAGCCGTACAGCGCGATATCGGCGACGGTGAGCTGGCCCGCGGCAAAAAACTCATGGGTTTTGAGGTGATTTTCCATCACCTGCAACGCGGCGTAGCCGCGCTCCATCCAGTCTTCCAGCGCGTGGGTTTGCAGGTCGCGCCCCCCCCTGACCAGCGACAGCCAGAAATAGGCGGCGCCGATGTTCGGCTCCAGCGCGTGCTGTTCGAAGAACATCCACTGCAGCGCCTCGGCGCGGTCGATTCGCGCTTCCGGCGCCAGCGGCGTGCCGACCGCGAGATACCACAGGATGGCGTTGGATTCGGCGAGATAGCGTCCGTCGCCGACTTCCAGCAGCGGCACCTGTCCGCTCGGATTCTTGGCGAGGAAATCCGGCGTGCGGCTTTCGCCGCGCAGAATGTCGATCTCGATGGCGTGGTAGGGCGCGTCGAGGAAGGCCAGCGCAAGGCGGACCTTGTAGCTGTTGCCGGAGCGCTGCATCGAATAGAGTTTGTACATCGGGATGTCGTTTGAGTGAATCGCGGAAAATGCATTGGCGCCCGGCTTGTCCACCCGCAACGCGGCTAAACAATGATGCCGATGCAAATAGGCCGCAAGGCCCGGATCTCAATAAGGTTGAGAACTGGAAAAAGTCGAAACCCACTGCCGCACTGCAACCTCGCAGCATATCATGCCAGCGGCGGCGCGAAAATCAGATCACACTTGTGCGATCCTGCCGGCGCCGACAATAAATGTGCTGCGATCCAGGATCGCGCGGCGCAGCGTGAGGACGTAGAGAGCGAGCAGGACCATGAGGCCCAGCGGTATGCCGGTCACACCGGTCAATCCCCGCGACAGCAAAGGCATGATCCATGCCGCCGCCAGCAGGCTGATCTCGTAATCGCGAAACCCCCGGTTCAGCCCATGCCGCGCGAACAACGCAATCGACACCGCAAGCACCGCCAGGTCGTAGTCGAGCACATAGGGGGTCGCGAGCAGGCTTGCCGTCGCCAGCGCCGAGGCCTTGAGTTCGAATACGGCGTCGCTGTGCCATAGCCATGCGAGCGTCGCTGCGACCGCGAGCGCCAGCGCGATCTGCGCGGCATAGGCGAACTGCAATCCGCCGCCCCACATCCGCACCGCCGAGAATACCGACTGGATTTTCTCCCAGCCGGTGCCGCCCTGCTCCAGCACGACCGTTTGCGTGAACGCCGTCGAATCCGCAAACGCCTGCCAGATGCCGCCGCCGAGCGTGACGGTGCTGACGGCAAGCAACGCCGCGACGCTGGCCATGGCGGCGCCGATGACGTTCCATCGTCCGCCCGCCAGCAGCGCCAGTGGAATCAGGACGCCGAATTGCGGCTTGTAGGCGAGCAGTCCGATCAGCACGCCCGCGAGCCAGGGCCGGCGATCGAGCAGATGCAGCGCGCCGCCGAGCAATGCTGCGGTCAGAAATCCGTTCTGGCCATGGCCGATATTGACGAACACCGCGGGATAGGCAGCCGCGATCAGCAGCGTTTCGGGCCGCGGCAGGATGGCGCGGACAACAGCCAGATAGGCCGCGAGGCTTGCCGCCAGCCAGATGAAGAGTCCCCAGTCGTAGGGAACGGAAGCCACGATCACGGCTACGGCGAAGAAGAATGGCGGATAGTGCCAGCCGTAGAACGGCACGTCGCGGCCGCCGAATACGGCCTTCTCGGCGGCGTGCTGAAGGGCCGGATCGTAGGCGTCCGCCGGCCGGCCTTGCCAGGTCAGCGTGCCGGCGGCGTAGACATTGGAGAAATCGGTGCCAAGGGGCTTGCCGTTGCGGTCGATCGCTCCGTCCGACAGCGCAATCCAGCCGATCGCGGCCATCGCGCAGGCGCCGAGCAGGATCAGGCTGTAGCCGCGCGCCCGCGACGCCGTCAGCCATTCGCCGGATCGGAGCTTCTGCGCCGGCAGCCATTGCCAGAAATAAGCCATTTCGCCGCGGAATTTTATGAATGTTGCGCCGACCGTAGCGGGGCGCCTTTAACGTTTCCTAAAGTTTGAACACATCGGCGTAACCTTCTTGCGATGCAGCGCCGCGCGCTTTAGAGTGCAGCGATCCCATCAGAACGATTCTGAATTGCCGGATCACCACGCCTGCAAAGGAGATGATGATGCCGTTCCTGTCCGCTGCGCTCGACCGTGTGAAGCCGTCCGCGACCATCGCGGTGACGGATAAAGCACGCGCGCTGAAAGCGGCGGGCCGCAACGTCATCGGCCTTGGCGCCGGCGAGCCGGATTTCGACACCCCCGCCAACATCAAGCTCGCGGCGATACACGCCATCGAGGCCGGCAAGACCAAATACACCGACGTCGGCGGCATTCCCGAACTGAAGGAAGCGATCTCGGCCAAGTTTCAGCGCGAGAACGGGCTCAGCTACAAGCCGAACCAGATCGTCGTCTCGACCGGCGGCAAGCAGGTGCTCTACAACGCGCTGATGGCGACCATCAATCCCGGCGACGAGGTGATTATCCCCGCGCCGTACTGGGTGAGCTATCCGGAAATGGTGGCGCTGGCGGGCGGCGAATCGGTACCGGTGGTGTGCACGGCGGAGTTCGGCTTCAAGCTGCAGCCGGCGGCGCTGGAGGCCGCGATCACGCCGAAAACCAAATGGATCATTCTGAACTCGCCGTCGAACCCGACGGGTGCTGCCTATTCGCGTGCCGAACTGAAGGCGCTGACCGACGTGCTGGTGAAGCATCCGCAGGTCTGGATCATGACCGACGATATGTACGAGCACGTGGTCTACGACGATTTCGTGTTCGCCACGCCGGCGCAGGTCGAACCGAAACTGTTTGACCGCACGCTGACCGTGAACGGCGTGTCGAAGGCCTATTGCATGACCGGCTGGCGCATCGGCTACGCCGGCGGTCCTGCGGAATTGATCAAGGCGATGACGACGATCCAGTCGCAATCGACCTCGAACCCGTCGTCGATTTCGCAATGGGCGGCGGTGGAAGCCTTGAACGGCCCGCAGGATTTCATCCCGGTCAACAACGAGACGTTCAAGGAGCGCCGCGATCTCGTGGTGTCGATGCTCAACCAGGCCAAGGGTATCGATTGTCCGCGGCCCGAGGGCGCGTTCTATGTCTATCCGTCCTGCGCCGGCACCATCGGCAAGACCACGCCGACCGGCAAGGTGATCGAAAACGACGAGGACTTCGTCACCGAGCTGCTGGAGAACGAAGGCGTCGCGGTGGTGCAGGGCTCGGCGTTCGGGTTGGGTCCGGCGTTCCGGATTTCCTATGCGACCAAGACCGCCGACCTCGAAGACGCCTGCAAGCGCATCCAGCGCTTTTGCGGCAATTTGAGATAGGTGCCGCCGGCCGATCTGGTTCGACGGCCGACATTGTGTCATAAGAAAGCGCGCCGCGATTTCGGCGCGCTTTTTGTTCCTGGCCTGCATCACACCTTCAGCCGGAGATTCCCCATGCGCCGTTTTTCATTTCTCGCCGCTATTGCCGCGACCATGCTGGCTGCATCCTTTGCCCAGGCGCAACAGCCGATGCAGCGCGTGCAGGTCGGTGTGCTGGAATGCCGCGGCGCCGCAAGCGTCGGCTTCATCGTCGGCTCCGTCACCAATCTCGGCTGCGTGTTCCGTTCCGACAACATGCCGGAGGACCGCTACGTCGCGACCATCCGGAAAGTCGGCCTCGACCTCGGCATCACCCAGGAATCGGCGCTGGCGTGGGGCGTGTTCGCGCCGGTGGCGCGACTAGGACCCGGCGACCTCTCCGGCAACTACGCCGGCGCACAGGGCAGTGCGTCGGTCGGGGTCGGGGTTGGCGGCAATGCCTTGATCGGCGGCTCGGCGAATTCGATCGCGCTGCAGCCGCTCAGCGTGCAGGGCCAGGTCGGCCTCAACATCGCGTTGGGCGTGGAAGGGCTGGAACTGCGGCCGGGAAGGTAGCCTGCCGTCATTGCGAGGAGCGTAGCGACGAAGCAATCCGGTCTTGCTTTCTGGATTGCTTCGCTTCGCTCGCAATGACGGGAAGGGCCACCCTCGCTGCACAGCGTCATTTTTCCCGCTTGCCAAGTCGCAATACCCCTGAGACGATTGGGACGCCGACCCAATCACGGGCCGAGCTCCAGCTCAGGAGGCGGCGATGGGACAAGACGTCAGAAGTCCCCGCGGTCCCCGGTGCATTGCACTGGTGGGCCCTTTCCAAAGCGGTAAAACCACACTTCTCGAAGCGATATTGGCGCGCACCGGCGCCATCCCCAAGGCCGGCAGCGTCGAAGCCGGAACTTCCGTCGGCGATGCAAGCGCCGAGGCCCGCCGCCACAAGATGGGCGTAGGGCTCAGCGCCGCCACCACGAACTTCATGGGCGACAGCTACACCTTCATCGACTGCCCGGGATCGGTGGAATTCGCGCACGACATGCGCGCCGCGATCCCCGCGGTCGACCTCGCGGTGGTGGTCTGCGAGGCCGACGAGCGCAAGCTGCCGCAGCTGCAGATCATCCTGCGCGAGCTCGAGGACCTCGGCATTCCCCGCCTGTTGTTCCTCAACAAGATCGACCGGGCCAGCAAGCGCGTCCGCGAGACGCTCGCGACCTTGCAGCCGGCGTCGCGCGTGCCGCTGGTATTGCGGCAAATTCCGATCTGGAACGGCGACCTGATCGCCGGCTTCGTCGATCTGGCGCTGGAGCGCGCCTTTGTCTACCGCGAGCACAAGGCCTCCGAAGTGATCGCGCTGGAAGGCGGCGATCTCGACCGCGAGAAGGAAGCGCGGTTCTCGATGCTGGAGAAGCTCGCCGACCATGACGACGCGCTGATGGAGCAACTGCTCGAGGATATCCAGCCGCCGCGCGATGCGGTGTTCGACGATCTCGCCCGCGAATTGCGCGAAGGCCTGATCTGTCCGGTGCTGCTCGGCTCGGCGATGCGCGAGAACGGCGTGCTGCGATTGATGAAGGCGCTGCGCCATGAATCGCCCGATGTCACCGCGACCGCGAAGCGGCTCGGCGCGCCTGCCATGGGTAAGGACGCGCTGGCCTATGTGTTCAAGACCGTGCATCTACAGCACGGCGGCAAGCTGTCTCTCGCAAGGGTATTGAGCGGCCGTCTCGACGACGGCGCCACGGTGCAGTCGTCCGGTGGTGCGACCGGGCGCGTCTCCGGCATCCTGGCGGTGAGCGGCGCCCACGATACCAAGCGCGCGTCGGCCGAGGCCGGCGAGATGGTGGCGCTCGGCAAGCTCGACAGCGTCAAGACCGGCGACACGCTCTCGACCGCCAAGACCGCGCCGTCGGCGCTGGTCGAGATCGCGCCGAGCGCGCCGGTGCTGGCGATGGCGCTCGCCGCGCTGGACCGCAAGGACGACGTCAAGCTCGGCCAGGCGCTGGCGCGACTGAACGAGGAGGATCCGTCGTTCACCGTCGTTCATAACGCGCAAACCCACGACACCGTGCTGTGGGGACAGGGCGAGATGCATCTGCGCGTCGCGCTGGAACGGCTGAAGGAGCGCTACGGCGTCAACGTCAAATCGCAGGCGCCGGGAATCGGCTATCAGGAGACGATCCGCAAATCGGTCACCGCGCAGCGCGGGCGGCACAAGAAGCAGTCCGGCGGCCACGGTCAGTTCGGCGACGTAGTGCTGGACATCAAGCCGATGCCGCGCGGCGGCGGCTTCGAGTTCGTCGACAAGATCGTGGGCGGTGCGGTGCCGCGCAATTACATCGGCGCGGTGGAGGAGGGCGTGGTCGATGCGCTGGTGCGCGGCCCGCTCGGCTTCCCTGTGATCGACGTCCATGTGACGCTGACCGACGGCTCCTATCACAGCGTGGATTCCTCCGATCAGGCATTCCGAACCGCCGCGCGCATCGGCATGAGCGAAGGCTTGCCGCAATGCCAGCCGGTATTGCTGGAGCCGATCCATGTGGTGGAGATCGTCTGTCCCACCGACGCCACCGCCAGGATCAACGCCATTCTGTCCGGACGGCGCGGGCAGATTCTCGGCTTCGATACCCGCGAGGGCTGGCAGGGCTGGGATCGGGTGCGCGCGATGATGCCGGAAGCCGAGATCGGCGATCTCATTGTCGAACTGCGTTCGGCCACCGCCGGCGCCGGCAGTTTCACCCGGCAGTTCGACCGAATGGCCGAGGTGACCGGCCGCGCCGCCGACCAGATCATCGCCGCGCACCGGGATGCGGCGTAGGCGGTTTCAGACGTAGGGTGGGCACGGCGCAAATCCGCCGCCGCCCACCCTGGAGAGCCGCTGTCTGCCTCACTCCGTCGCCCGCGTTCTTGACCTCGCTCAAACCCTCCCGTCAGTTGCATGATACGGTGCGAGTCGGGAGATTTGGGACCGTGATGCGGCAGATGCGACAGCCGACCCTTGCAGAACTGTTCACGCCGAAACTCGTCACGGTGCTGCGCGAGGGCTACGGTTTTGCCGGTTTTCGCGCCGATGTGATCGCAGGGCTGACGGTGGCGATCGTGGCGTTGCCGCTGTCGATGGCGATTGCGATCGCGTCGGGCGTGACGCCGGATCGCGGGCTCACTACCGCGGTGATCGGCGGCTTCATCGTCTCGTTGCTGGGCGGCAGCCGGTTTCAGATCGGCGGGCCCGCCGGCGCGTTCATCGTGCTGGTGGCGCTGACCGCCGAGCGCCATGGCGTCGACGGCGTCGTTCTCGCCACCCTGATGGCCGGCGTGATTCTGATCGCCGCAGGTTTTCTCCGGCTCGGCACCTACATCAAATTCATCCCCTATCCGGTGACGGTGGGATTCACCGCCGGCATCGCCGTCATCATCTTTGCCACCCAGATCAAGGATCTGCTCGGCATTACGCTGGCAAAGGAGCCGGGCGAACTGGTTCCAAAATTGCAGGCGCTCGCAGGCTCCCTGCATACCGCCAATTTTTCCGCAGTCGCGGTCGCCGCGATCAGTATCGCCATCATCGTCGGCTTAAAGAAAATCCGGCCGACCTGGCCCGGTATTCTCATCGCGGTCGCCTTCGCGGCGGTTGTCGCCTGGGCGCTGGCGTTGCCGGTGCAAACCATCGGCACGCAGTTCGGTGGCATTCCGCAGGCGTTGCCGTGGCCGTCATGGCCGGTGTTCTCGCTGGAGAAGGCGCGGGCAGTGCTGCCCGACGCGATTTCCTTCGCACTGCTCGGCGCAATCGAGTCGCTGTTGTCGGCGGTGGTGGCCGACGGCATGACCGGCCGCCGGCATCGTTCGAACTGCGAATTGGTGGCGCAGGGTTTCGCCAATATCGGCTCGGCCCTGTTCGGCGGCATCTGCGTCACCGGCACCATCGCGCGCACCGCGACCAACGTCCGCGCCGGCGCGCGCAGCCCGGTCTCCGGAATGTTGCATTCCGGATTCCTGCTACTGTTCATGCTCATCGCAGCACCGCTGGCGAGCTACATTCCACTCGCGGCACTTGCCGCGGTGCTGGCAGTCATCGCCTGGAACATGGCGGAGAAGCAGGAATTCTGGACCCTGATCCGCTCATCCTGGGGCGATGCGACGGTGCTGCTCGCCACCTTCCTGCTGACAATCTTCCGCGATCTCACCGAAGGGATTCTGGTCGGCTTTGCGCTTGGCGCGGTGCTGTTTATCAACCGCATGGCCGAGATGACCGGCATCGAGGCCGACGCGCCGCTGGCCGCCACCGACAAGGCCGACGACGGCAACGGCGACCGCAAGCCTTACGATGCCGGCCTCGCCACCGATCCCGACGTGGTGGTTTACCGCATATCCGGCGCGTTCTTCTTCGGCGCCGCCTCGACCGTGGGCGCTGTGCTGGACTCCATCGCCGACACCCACAAGGCGTTCGTGGTGGATTTCGCCGCGGTGCCGTTCCTGGATTCCACCGCCGCCAACGCAATGAGCCGGGTCGCAGCCAAGGCGCAGCGCCAGGGCATCAAGCTGTTCATCACCGGCGCGTCGCCGCCGGTGCGGCGCGCGCTCTTGACCCATGGCGTGCGGCCGCCGCGCGCGAAATTCCGCGAAACCATCGCCCGGGCCGTCGCCGACATCAAGGACAAGCGCATCGCGCCGGTTGCGGAGGATGGCCTCGCCGCGGGATAATGCGGCATATATTGGCCCCCGTGTTTCGGCCGCAAGCTGATGAGCGCCATGGACAAGATCAGTCTGTCATTGAAGCTGAAGCGGCTCACGGCATGGCTGGATGATCAATGCCAGCCGGATGGCCGGGTTAGAAAGCAGTTCCACGGCGCGCCATTCGGCAATTGCTACCTCACCATCGATCCGAACCGTCAAGACGCCGCCGCCTCCGCCAATTTGAATCGCGTTTATCTCTGTGGAAGGGAAGCGGGACTGCAGCCGGATGGTCTTGACCGTCTGATCGAGTTGTTCGCGGCAGAAGGCGTGAAACGGTTCTTCGTCTGGCTCAGCCCCGGCCCCGATATGGACGCGGTGCGCGGCTGGCTGAGCGAACGCGGCCTCATCCGCGTCCCATGGACGGGCTATCCGACGCTGTGCCGCAGCGGGCATTCGCCGGTTCAGTTCAAGACTGATCTTGAAATTCGCGAAGTCGGCCCGGCCGAAATCGCTGCCGCCCGTGATCAACTGGGCGAGACCCTGTGGCCGGAATATGCGGCGCCCGCGGGCAAGCAGGGCTTCTTCCATTACATGGCGTTCGATGCTGAGCGCCCGGTGGCCATTGCAGCGTTGTGCGTCTTTGAAGATATCGGATATCTCATGGCGGCGAGAACTTCCGAAACTCATCGCAAGCGCGGCGCGCAACAGGCGCTTATTGCCAGGAGAATAGAACGCGCCGAACGGATCGGTTGCTCGATCCTGGTGTCCGAAACCCTCACCATGCTGGAGCATTCCTTGCGCAATCTGCAGCGGGCCGGCTTTCGGGAGGTCTACGAGAAAGAGGTCTACGGATGGAACGCCTGACGGCGCTGCAATGCTGACCTCCCGCCGCAATGTCGCATTTGCCTGTGCCCTGAGTGCGCTGGCCGGCTACGTCGACGGCATCGGTTTCATCCATCTCGGCGGCGTTTGCCGCGGGCGCGGCATTCGCCCTGAGCACGGTGCTGACCCTGACGGCGCGGTGATCATTGTTGACACAGCCGGACAGAAGATAAATTGATCGTCATGGCCGGGCAAAGGCGCGAAGCGCGAAAGACGTGGCCCGGCACAAGGCCGGGCATGACGAGGGAAGTTCCATGCTGGCAAAACCCCGCGCCGCGTGCCTGATCGGATGGCCGGCGGCGCATTCGCGCTCGCCGCTGATCCATCATTTTTGGCTGCGCCAGCTCGGCATCGAGGGCGGCTACACCATCGAGTCGGTGCCGCCGGAAGATGTCGCCGAGTTCATCACGCACTTGTCGCACCACGGTTTCGTCGGCGCCAACGTCACCATTCCGCACAAGGAGCGCGCGCTGGCGCTGTCTGTCCCGGACGAACGCGCGAAGGCGGTCGGCGCCGCCAACACGTTGTGGTACGACGGCGACGCACTGCGTTCGACCAACACCGACATCGAAGGCTTTCTCAACAATCTCGACGCGTCGTCGCCCGGATGGGACAGCGTCGAGGACGCACTGGTGCTCGGCGCCGGCGGGTCGTCGCGCGCAGTAGTGTTCGGGCTGATCGAGCGCGGCATCAAGCGCGTGCATCTGGCCAACCGCACCAGGGGGCGAGCGCAGGCGCTGGCGGACCAGTTCGGCGCGAGTGTCATTCCCGTCGCATGGGATGCGATTGACGGCTTGCTGCCGCGCGCCGGGCTGGTGGTAAACACCACGTCGCTCGGCATGAAGGAACAGCCGGCGCTTCAGATCGATGTCGGTAGACTGCCGCCGCATGCCGCGGTGGCCGATCTGGTCTATGTGCCGCTGCGGACGCCGTTGCTGGCGGCGGCGCGTGCGCGCGGCCTCAAGACTGCCGATGGCCTCGGCATGCTGCTGCATCAGGCGGTACGGGGTTTTGAATTGTGGTTCGGGCAACGTCCCGAGGTGACGCCGGAACTGCGCGCGCTGGTCGAGGACGATCTCACAAAGAGTTGAGGCTGAAATAACAGCGGTTATCCGGTGTCCAATGTTAGTCAGCCGCACCGGAGATCAATCATGCCGCTTCGCCATTCATCTTGCTCGCGCCCGCTTATCGCTTTGACGATGGTCGCGGCATCATCGATATTTGCTCTGGCCCAGCAGACCTCGCCCTCGCGGGTTCGCGGCACCATCGAAGCGGTCGACGGCGGGACGCTGACCGTGAAGTCGCGCAGCGGCGAGGATGTGAAGCTGACGATGACCGGCGACCTCAGGGTGGTCGGCATCGTGAAAATTCCACTGTCCGAGATCAAGGTCGGTTCCTTCATCGGCACCACCACGGTGCCCGGACCCGACGGCGGCAACAACGCAGTCGAGGTGCACGTGTTTCCGGAAAACATGCGCGGCACCGGTGAAGGTTCGCGGCCCTACGATCTCAAGCCCAACAGCACCATGACCAACGCCACGGTGGCCGAAACCGTGGCCGGCAATGACGGCCATACCCTGATGGTCAAATACAAGGACGGCGAGAAGAAAGTCGTCGTATCGCCCGACACGCCGGTCGTGACCTACGTGCCCGCCGACAAGTCCGAGCTCAAACCCGGCGCCAAGGTGATCGCCTTCATGAAGAAGCTGCCGGACGGCTCGTTCGAAACCAACCGGGTCAGCGTCGGCCGCGACGGCCTGACCCCGCCGATGTAACTGCTCCCGTGCCCCGGACGCAGTGCGGCATTCTTCATGCCGCTCCGCAGAGCCGGGACCGTACCAAGCACCGGCGTTCGTTATGGCCCCGGCTCTGCAGCGCACCGCTCCGCCATGGCTGCGCGCTGCGCTGCGTCCGGGGCACCACGGGCGCCGGAATAGCGGCACGTGGATGGTGTTCTAGTTTCATTGGGCGCTGAACCAAGCTCGGGAGGAATTGCCATGCCACACATCGCTTCGCTGATGCCGCGCGTGCTCGCAACGTCGCTGGCCCTCGCATCCTTTGCCGCCGTCGCCTGGGCGCAGCCCGCGCCGACCGTGCGCATCCGCGGCACCATCGAGGCCGTCGACGGGCCGGTGCTGGCGATCAAGTCCCGCGAGGGCACCGACATGAAGGTGCGCGTGACCGACAATGTCGCGGTGTTCGGCGTCGCCAAGACCGAATTGTCCGAGATCAAGGCGGGATCCTACATCGGCGTGTCGGCGATGCCCGAGCCCGATGGCACCCAGAAGGCGCTCGCGGTTCATATCTTCCCCGAGACCCAGCGCGGCGCGGCCGAAGGTTTCCGGCCCTGGGACCTCAAGCCCAACAGCACCATGACCAACGCCACCGTCGCCGAGACGGTGAAGGGCACCGACGGCCAGAACATCCTGGTGAAATACAAGGACGGCGAAAAGAAAGTCGTGGTGCCGCCGGGCACGCCGATCGTCACCTTCGTCGCCGGCGACAAGTCCGAATTGAAGCCGGGCGCCAAGATCATCATCTTCGGCGCGGTGAAAAAGGACGACGGCACGCTGGAAGCCAACCGCGTCAATGTCGGCCGCGACGGAATCATGCCGCCGATGTGAGGGCCGCGTGTCCCGGACGCGGTGCAGCGCGCACTTAGCGATGCAGCGCAGAGCCGGGACCGTTACGAACACCGCGCTCTGTACGGCCGCGGATCAGCAGCGCACTACGCCGCAAGAGCGGCGCACTGCGCTCTGTCCGGGGAACGCCGTACTTCCGTTCGCTGTCAACCCTCAAACCGCCAGCACGTGGTCGTCGATCTCGGCGATGGTGTTGACGCCGCACAGCCCCATGGTGACGCTGAGTTCGTTGCGGATGAGGTCGATCGCCTTGGCGACGCCGGCCTCTCCGCCGGCGCCGAGGCCGTGCACATAGGCGCGGCCGATCATGCAGGACTTGGCGCCGAGTGCCAGCGCGCGCATCACGTCCTGGCCCGAGCGCACGCCGCCGTCGAACATGATTTCCATCTGCGAGCCGACGGCGTCGACGATCTCCGGCAGCACCTCGACCGAGGACGGCGCGCCGTCGAGCTGGCGGCCGCCATGGTTGGAGACCACCAGCGCCTGCGCGCCCGATTTCGCCGCCTCATTGGCGTCCTCGACGTCGAGAATGCCCTTGAGGATCAGCTTGCCGGGCCAGATGCTGCGGATCCACTCGACATCCTTCCAGTTCAGCGTGGTGTCGAACTGCGAGGCGGTCCACGCCGACAGCGCGGTGATGCCGTCGGTGCCCTTGATGTGGCCGACCAGATTGCCGAAGGTGCGGCGCTTTCCGCGCAGCACGCCGGACACCCAGGCCGGCTTGGTGGCGAAATCGAAGAACTTCGACAGCGTCCATTCCGGCGGCACCGTCATGCCGTTCTTGATGTCCTGATGGCGCTGTCCGATTACCTGCAGGTCGACGGTCAGCACCAGCGCGCTGCATTTCGCAGCGATGGCGCGCTCGATCAGCGCCTTGATGAAGCCGCGGTCCTTCATCACGTAAAGCTGAAACCAGAACGGCTTGTCGACGCTGGCTGCGACGTCCTCGATCGAGCAGATCGACATCGTGCTCAGCGTGAAGGGAATGCCGGCGGCGTGCGCGGCGCGGCAGGCGAGAATCTCGCCGTCGCCATGCTGCATGCCGCACAGCCCGATCGGCGCCAGGATCAGCGGCAGCGCCGCGGGCTCGCCGAGGATGGTAGTGGAGAGATCGCGCCTGGACACATCGACCAGGATGCGCTGGCGGAATTTTATCGCCTCGAGATCGCTGCGGTTGGCGCGCAGCGTTTCCTCGGCATAGGAGCCGCGGTCGGCGTAATCGAAGAACGCCTTCGGCACCTTGCGCATATGGAGCTGGCGCAGATCCTCGATGCAGGTGATGTGCTTCATGAACGTTTCCGCCCCTTCTTGTATTTATCGCTTTCACCGTCATCTAGCATGGTTGAGCCGTCCGCCAAATCGCTTGACGCCGCCAATTTCCGGAAACCGCCATGAGCAAATCAGGCTCCGAGCCGAAACACGCCAAGGGTACCGAAAAGCGCAAGCTCGATGACGCGCTGGAGGAGGGGTTGGAAGAGACGTTTCCGGGTTCGGACCCGGTCAATGTGACCCAGCCGCCGCCGTCAAAGGGCGACCATCACATCAAGCGCAAGGGTTAGAAGCAGCGTTGCGGCCGGCAAAATCGGTGCTCCTCGGATCGCAGCGAGGGTTCCAGCAGCGCCCGTTTGCGGACAGACCCGCCCAATTAATTTAATTTCTTCAATGCGTTAAGCGTAGGGTCCCGGTTCCGGCGCCGGTAATGATTCATCATATTTTTTGAAGCCATTTTAGGACCGGAGGCCTTATAACCCCCGTGACGCTGTAAAGGGTGCGCGTTCGGAGTTTCTTGCCGGGGATGCGGTCTGAGAGGCCTGGACGATCTGGGGGACCAATGAGCCGGAAATATTTCGGGACGGACGGGATTCGGGGCCGCGCCAACGGCCTGATCACGCCGGAACTGGCGATGAAGGTCGGCCAGGCGGCCGGTCTCGTATTCCAGCGCGGCGATCATCGCCATCGCGTCGTCATCGGCAAGGACACGCGGCTGTCCGGATACATGATCGAATACGCCATGGTCGCCGGCTTCACCTCGGTCGGGATGGACGTGCTGCTGCTCGGCCCGATGCCGACGCCGGCGGTGGCGATGCTGACCAAGTCGATGCGCGCCGATCTCGGGGTGATGATTTCCGCCTCGCACAATTTGTTCGAGGACAACGGCATCAAGCTGTTCGGGCCGCTCGGCTTCAAATTGTCCGACAACGTCGAAAAGCAGATCGAACAATTGCTGGACGAGAATCTCGACAAGAAGCTGGCGCAGAGCGCCAGTCTTGGACGCGCCCGCCGTATCGACGGCGTGCACGACCGCTACATCGAATTCGCCAAGCGCACGCTGCCGCGCGATCTCAGCCTTGACGGCCTGCGCGTGGTGGTCGATTGCGCCCACGGCGCCGCCTACAAGGTGGTGCCGGAAGCGCTGTGGGAACTCGGCGCCAACGTCATCGCCATCGGCGTCGAGCCGGACGGTTTCAACATCAACAAGGATTGCGGCTCCACGTCGCCGGAAGCGCTGAGCCGCAAGGTGCGCGAAATGCGCGCCGACATCGGCATCGCGCTCGATGGCGACGCCGATCGCGTCATCCTGGTCGACGAGCGCGGCCATGTGGTCGACGGCGATCAACTGCTCGCGGTGATCGCGCAAAGCTGGAAGGAAGATGGCCGGCTTTCCAAACCCGGCGTGGTCTCCACCGTGATGTCGAATCTCGGACTGGAACGTTTCCTCGAGGGCCAGGGCCTTGAGCTGGTGCGCACGCCGGTCGGCGACCGCTATGTGCTCGAGCAGATGCTGAGCCGCGGCTACAATCTCGGCGGCGAGCCGTCCGGCCACATCATCCTGTCCGACTATGCGACCACCGGCGACGGTTTCGTGTCGGCGCTGCAGGTGCTGGCGGTGGTGCAAAAACTTCGCCGCCCGGTATCGGAGGTCTGCCACCGTTTCGATCCGCTGCCGCAGATCCTGAAAAACGTGCGCTACCGCAGCGGCAAGCCGCTCGACGACGCCCACGTCAAATCGGCGATTCACGAAGGCGAGAAGCGTCTCAACGGCCATGGCCGGCTGCTGGTCCGCTCGTCCGGCACTGAACCCGTGATCCGGGTTATGGGCGAGGGCGACGACCGCGTCCTGGTCGAGGAAGTGGTCGATCATATCGTCTCCGCGCTGGGCCACGCCGCGGCGGCGTGACTCGATGTCGTCCCCGCCTTCGTGGGGACGACTCGCTGATGCATCCCTGCCATTATCTAATGGTGCTGGTGGGCGCGGCGCCGGTCGCGTAGGACATCCATATTGCGCTTCCCGAATCCGTAAGGCCGGCCCTTGAACAAATCCGTCATCATCGAAGACGAAACGCTGGTTGCACCTGTGGTCGTCGAGGAAGTGGCGTCCGACGCCGCGGCGAAATCAGCGGCGGTGACGGGGCCTGCCTATGTCGTGCTGGCGGGCATCAGCTTTTCGCATTTCCTCAACGACACCATGCAGTCGCTGATCTCTTCGGTGTATCCGATCCTGAAGGATGCTTACGCACTCGATTACACGCAGATCGGCCTGATCACACTGGCGTTCCAGTTTACCGCGTCGCTGCTGCAGCCGGTGGTCGGGCATATGACCGACAAGAAGGCGCAGCCGTACTCGCTCGCGCTCGGCATGGGCTTTACGTTCTTCGGGCTACTGCTGCTCAGCGTCGCAACGCGATATCCCGTCATTCTCGTCGCCGCGGCGCTGGTCGGACTGGGTTCGGCGGTGTTCCATCCGGAATCGGCGCGCATCGCGCGGCTGGCCTCGGGCGGACGATTCGGTTTCGCGCAATCGGTATTCCAGCTCGGCGGCAGTTTCGGCACCTCGATGGGGCCGGTACTGGCGGCGCTGATCGTGGTGCCGTTCGGGCAGCCGAGCATCGCATGGTTCTCCTCGATCGCGTTTCTGGCGATCGTCATCCTGTGGCGGATCGGGGCCTGGTACAAACCGCAGATCGCGTCGAGGAAATTTCCGGCGCCGAAAGCGCATCCGGACGCACCCAATTCCGGGCGCGTCAGGATCGCGTTGATCGTACTGGTGGCGTTGCTGTTCTCCAAACAGCTCTACACGTCGAGCCTGTCGAGCTATTACATCTTCTATTTGATCGACAAGTTCGGCGTCTCGACGCAGGGGGCGCAATTCTATCTCTTCATCTTCCTCGCCGCCAACGCGGTCGGCGCCTTCTTCGGCGGTCCGCTCGGCGACCGCTTCGGCCGCAAATACATCATCTGGCTGTCGATATTGGGCGCGCTGCCGTTTACGCTGGCGCTGCCCTATGCCGGACTCCATGCGAGCGCGGTGCTGACCATCTGCATCGGGCTCATCATCTCGTCGGCGACGTCGTCGATCATCGTGTTCGCGCAGGAACTGATGCCGCATCGCTTCGGCATGATCTCGGGGGTATTCTTCGGCGTCGCCTTCGGCATCGGCGGCCTCGGCGCCGCCGTGCTCGGCCGCGTCGCCGACCACATGGGCATCGCCTTCGTCTATCAGATCTGCGCCTTCCTCCCCGCCATCGGCCTGCTCGCGGTGTTCCTGCCGAAGATGCCGAGAGCGGCGCACTGACCCGCGCGGCCCTTGACGTTTTTATCAACACATTGTTAGCAATTATGGCGCGTTCGCCGTTTTTCGTGCGCTGCAAATGCCCGCATGCAAAATTTTCTTCGCCAATTATCAACCTTAAAAATTAGGGTTAAGTGGCGCTTAAGAATTTAGTGCCATCGTCCGCTTGTGAGTTTTTGATGTGAGGCCTCGTCTGCCTCACCGGACAAGAGGACGAAGCCAATGCGTAGCGTTAAGTTTCTGATTGCCGCAGGAGCGGCGTCTCTGTTGTCGTCGGGGGCGTTCGCCGCCGACATGGCCATCGCGTCGCCGCCGCCGGCCTATTACCCGCCGCCGGTCGAGGATTTCGGCGGCTGGTATCTTCGCGGCGATATCGGCATGACCAACACACGGGGCAAGTTCTTCGCCCCCGCCTATAATGACGCATCGACGTTGTCGGTCAGCCAGCTCGGCCACGAGTTCACGAGCGGAACGTCGTTCGGTCTTGGCGTCGGTTATCAGTTCAACAGCTGGTTCCGTGCCGACATCACCGGTGAATACCGCTCCAAGGTGCACTTCAGCGGCACCGACTTCGCCAGCATCGCCGGCCTCGGCCCGATCGCCGATACCTACAGCGCCGGCTATTCGAGCTGGGTCGGCATGGTCAACCTTTACGCCGATCTCGGCACCTGGTGGTGCATCACCCCGTTCGTCGGCGTCGGCGTCGGCGGCGCCGTCAACCAGATCAGCGGGTTGACCGACTTCGGCGCGATTCCGAGCCCCGGTGTCGGATCGGTCAACGCGGCGACGTACTTCGCCGACGGGGCGACCAAGACGAACTTTGCCTGGGCGGCCCATGCGGGTCTCGCCTACAAGGTCAACCAGAACTTCACCATCGAACTGGCCTATCGCTATCTCGATCTCGGCAGCGCGATTACCGGTCCCGGCTCGACCTTCGACGGTACGCGCAGCAATCGCGCCTTCCAGTTCAACGATCTGACCTCGCAGGATATCAAGCTCGGCGTACGCTGGACCTGTTGCGAAGTGCCGGCTCCGGCGCCGCTGATCCGCAAGGGGTGATCGGCCAACCTTCTTAAGACTTCTTAACGGCGCGGGATTTTCCCCGCGCCGTTTTGTTTTGCGTGAAACGAATCGCTGAAAGAAAGATACGGCTTTTCCAAGGGGATCATGCCGATCGCGGCATGATTCCGAAAAGTGGATTTGCGGTTTTCGGACAAGATCATGCCGATCTATGAGCCGGCGACAACGATTGGTTAAGGTTAACGAGCGATGATCAGCGCCAAGTCAGAGTGCGATGGAGCGTTGCGATGCGTAGACTTCTGTTGGCGGCGGCGATGTTCGGAACGGCGTGTGGCGCGCAGGCGGCCGATATGCCCGATTTCCTTCGCGGCTCCTTCGCGCCGGCTCCGGTGACCAAGAACTGGGAAGGCTGGTACGTCGGCGGCCAGGCCAGTTACTCGTCGTCGGAAATCGATTTCGGCCGCAGCGTTGTCTCGCTGACGAATTTCATCTTCCGCGACAGCGTGCTGCAGCAACCGACGTCGAACTGGTCGCTGCTGTCCAAGAATCACGCGCAAGGCACCGGCTTCGGCGGTTTCGTCGGCCGCAACTGGCAATGGGACGATATCGTTCTCGGCGTCGAGGCCAATTACAATTACATCAACAGCCTGGCCAGTTCGTCCTCCGGGACGATCGCGCTCGGCATCGTCAATCCGCCGGGCTCGGTTGCGCCGGTCAACCACACCTATACCTACAACACCTCCCTGACCGGCGCCGCCGCGCTGCAGATCAAGGACGTGCTGACATTCCGCGGCCGCGCCGGCTGGGCCGCCGGCAACTTCATGCCCTACATGTTCGGCGGCGTCGCCGTCGGCCGCATGGACGCCTCGCGTTCGGTGAGCAGCAATGTCGTGCTGCAGGACAACTCCGTCGCAATATTCACGGACGTCAACGGCAATACCTTCAGTGTCCCTCAGCCTACGGTCTTTACCCCGATCCCGTCGCTGTCGCAGTCCATGAAGGAAGAGCGCACCAACAGTTTCGTGGTCGGCTGGACCGGGGGCCTCGGGCTGGAATACTGCTTATGGGGCAATCTGTTCCTGCGCGGCGAGTGGGAACACATCCAGTTCGTGAACGTCAAGAACACGGCCGTCAACCTGGACAGCGCGCGCGCCGGAATCGGCTACAAGTTCTGATTGCCTGAAGCGCGATCCTGTTGACAGAACGGATTTCGGCTGCTGGTCTGTGCCGATATGAGGCCGGACCAATGAAAATCTACGGCGACAGCAAATCGGGCAACTGCCTGAAGGTGAAATGGGTCTGCGATCACCTCGCATTGCCCTACACCTGGGTCAACGTCGACACCATGAAGCGCGAGACCCGCACCACGCCGTTTCTCAAGCTCAACCCCGCGGGCCAGGTGCCGGCGATCGAATTCGACGACGGCCGCGCGCTGGCGCAATCCAATGCCATCATCCGCTATCTCGCGCGCGGCAGCGGCCTGATCCCGGCCGATGCGTTTCAGGCTGCGAAAATGGATGAATGGCTGTTCTGGGAACAGTACAGCCATGAGCCGTATATCGCGGTCTGCCGGATGCAGATGGTGTATCTGGGCAAGCCGGCGTCGGACCTCGACACCGACAAGATCAAGGGTGGCTACGCCGCGCTGGCGCGGATGGAGCACCAGCTCGCCGCGACCCGGTACCTGGTCGGCGACAGCCTCTCGCTCGCCGACGTGTCGCTGCTGGCCTATACCCGCGTCGCCCATGAGGGCGGCTTTCACCTCGACGGCTACGCCTCGATCCGGCGCTGGATCGGCGATGCCGAGCGCGCGCTGAACCTGCCTCCGGTTCGCTGAAGCCCATCGGGGAAATCATGAGCGGCGTCGCGCGCGTCAAGATCAGGCCTTCCCGCCGCGAGGATGTCGCCGCCATCGTGGCGATGCTCGCCGACGACGCGCTGGGCCGCGGCCGCGAGCGGATCGAGGATCCGCTGCCGCCGTCGTATTTCCAGGCGTTCGAACGGGTTGCGCGCGATCCGAACATCCGGTTGGTGGTCGCAGAAGGCGAGGGCGGCGAGGTGACCGGCTGCCTGCAGCTTTGCATCCTGCCGGGCTTGAGCTCGCAAGGCGCCTCGCGCGCCCTGATCGAGGACGTCCGCGTCGCCTCGCATTGCCGCAGCCGCGGCATCGGCGAGCAACTGGTGCAATGGGCGGTCGCGGAGGCGCGGGGCAGGGGATGCAAACTGGTCGAACTGCTCACCCATAACACCCGCGTCGACGCGCAGCGCTTCTACGCGCGGCTGGGCTTTGCGGCCAGCCATGTCGGGATGACGATACGGTTCTAAACGGAGGCGGTCCCAATAATATCTCATACAGCTATTACCAATAATATCTCTATATGAGATAATTATGAAGGCGGTACTCCATACTCGAACCGCTGCCACCGCTCTTCGCAGGCATGCGAACCGGGCGAAGTTGATTCGGACGAAAATCGCGCAATATGCCGAAGATGCTGCGTCGCAGGCCAACAACGTAAAGCCGTTGGTCGGTGTCGACTCGAAGCGGTTACGGGTTGGTGACTTCCGGGTGATCTTCACCGAGTTTACGGATAGGAACAACGCATGCCCGTGATGACCAAGAGTCCGAAAGGCGACGATATCGTGATCCTCTCGCGCAAGGAATACGATCAGCTTGTCGTTGCTGCCAATGAAGACGCTGCTGATATGGCAGTCGCCGGGAGGGCGATTGCGCGCAATGAGGAAACAATAGGCGAAGCAGAAATGGACGAACTGCTCGCCGCCAGGACACCGCTCGCGTTCTGGCGCAGAAAGCGCGGCCTGACACAGGCGCAACTGGCGAAGACTACCGGCATTGCGCAGGGGTTCCTCTCGGAGATCGAAGCCGGACGCAAGACGGGGGCTGTCGATGCCCTCAGACGGATCGCGTCTGCGCTGGGGGTTTCGCTGGACGACATTGCGTCAACTCAGAATCGTGCCGCAATCGTCGATCAACGGTCGAAACCGCGACCTCGAAAAATCAACCTTCGAAGGTCGGCAAAAAGGTGAATCTCCGTCTATCGAGCACCCGTGATGGCCGCAAAGCGGCTTGACGCGCCGCAGCAATTGCCATATCTCCGCCGGCGGGACACCTCCCCCCAACGGGAGGCTTGCTATCTGGAAGGATAGATCATGACTGCAGCGAAGCCCGCTTTGCGGCCGAATGTGCCGCATTTCTCCTCCGGCCCCTGTGCCAAGCGCCCCGGCTGGAATCCCCAAAATCTCAAGGACGCAGCGCTCGGCCGCTCGCATCGTGCGAAAATCGGCAAGGCGAAACTCAAGCTCGCGATCGAATTGACGCGCGAAGTGCTTGAGGTGCCCGCCGGTTACAGAATCGGAATTGTGCCGGCCTCCGATACCGGCGCGGTCGAGATGGCGCTGTGGTCGCTGCTGGGAGCACGGCCGGTCACCACCATTGCCTGGGAATCCTTCGGCGAAGGCTGGGTCAGCGACATCGTCAAGGAACTGAAACTCAAGGACGTGACCAAGCTGCACGCGGCTTACGGCGAGATTCCCGATCTGAGCAAAGCCGATACGGCGTCCGACATCGTCTTCACCTGGAACGGGACCACGTCGGGCGTGCGCGTGCCCAATGCCGACTGGATCGCTGCCGGCCGCGAAGGCCTCACCATCTGCGACGCCACCTCGGCGGCGTTCGCGCAGCCGCTCGACTGGCAAAAACTCGATGTGGTGACGTTCTCCTGGCAGAAGGCACTGGGCGGCGAAGCCGGGCACGGCATGCTGGTGCTCTCCCCGCGCGCGGTGGCGCGGCTGGAGAGCTACAAGCCGGCGTGGCCGCTGCCGAAGATCTTCCGCATGACCAAGGGCGGGAAGCTCAACGAAGGCATCTTTGAAGGCGAGACCATCAACACGCCGTCGATGCTGTGCGTCGAGGATTATCTCGACGCGCTGAACTGGGCGACGTCGGTCGGGGGCCTCGAGGCACTGATCGCGCGCGCGGACGCCAATACCAAGGCGCTGGCCGACTGGAAGGCGAAGACGCCGTGGATCGATTTTCTCGCCAGCGATCCGGCAATCCGCTCCAACACCTCGGTGTGCATGAAGGTGGTCGATCCTGCGATCACGTCGTTGGCACCGGACGCGCAGTCCGACTTCGCCAAGAAGCTGGTCGCAATGGTGGAGAAGGAAGGCGCCGGTTACGATTTCGCGCATTACCGCGACGCGCCGGCGGGCCTGCGCATCTGGTGCGGCGCCACCGTCGAAGCCAGCGACGTCGCATTGCTGACGCAGTGGATCGACTGGGCGTTCGCGGAAATGAAGTCGACGCTGGCGAAGGCGGCGTAAGTTCACCCCATCATCGTCATGGCCGGGCTTGACCCGGCCATCCATCGAAAAAGATGGACCCGCGGGTCAAGCCCGCGGGTGACGCCATCAAATTTCGTCCAACAGCGGATTCATCCAATGTCCAAACCCAAAGTTCTCATTTCCGATGCGCTGTCTCCCGCCGCGGTGCAGATCTTCAGGGATCGCGGCATCGAGGTCGATTTCCAGCCCAATCTCGGCAAGGACAAGGAGAAGCTCGCCGAGATCATCGGCAATTACGATGGCCTTGCGATCCGCTCGGCCACCAAGGCCACCGCGAAAATCCTTGAGAAGGCGACGCGGCTGAAGGTGATCGGCCGCGCCGGCATCGGCGTCGACAACGTGGAAATCCCGGCGGCGACGGCGAGGGGCATTATCGTGATGAACACGCCGTTCGGCAATTCGATCACCACAGCCGAGCACGCCATCACGCTGATGCTGGCTCTGGCGCGCGAAATTCCGCAGGCCGACGCCTCCACGCAAGCCGGCAAGTGGGAAAAGAACCGTTTCATGGGCGTCGAGATTACCGCCAAGACGCTAGGCGTGATCGGCTGCGGCAATATCGGCTCGATCGTCGCCGACCGCGCGCTGGGCCTGCGCATGAAGGTGGTCGCGTTCGACCCGTTCCTGTCGCCGGAGCGTGCCAAGGATATCGGCGTCGAGAAAGTCGATCTCGACGAGTTGTTCAAACGCGCCGATTTCATCACGCTGCACACCCCGCTGACCGAGAAGACCAAAAACATCATCGACGCGGCGGCGCTGGCGAAGATGAAGCAGGGCGTGCGCATCATCAATTGCGCGCGCGGCGGCCTGGTCGACGAGCAGGCGCTGGTCGATGCGCTGAATTCCGGGCACGTCGCCGGTGCCGCCTTCGACGTGTTCGTCGAGGAGCCGGCGACCGCGAACGTGCTGTTCGGCCATCCCAATGTGATCTGCACGCCGCATCTTGGTGCTGCCACCACCGAGGCGCAGGAGAATGTGGCGTTGCAGGTGGCCGAACAGATGTCGGACTATCTGTTGACCGGCGCGATATCAAACGCGGTGAATTTCCCCTCGATCACGGCGGAAGAGGCGCCGAAGCTGAAGCCGTTCATCGATCTTGCCGAAAAGCTCGGCTCGTTCGCGGGCCAGCTCACCGAGACCGGCATCGCCAAGGTGACCATCACCTATGAAGGCCATGTCGCCGAAATGAAGATCAAGGCGCTGACCTCGGCGGCGCTGACCGGGTTGTTGCGGCCGATGCTGGGCAACGTCAACGTGGTCTCGGCGCCGGTGGTTGCGAAGGAGCGCGGCATGGTGGTCGACGAAATCGTGCGCGCAGCCCAGAGCGACTACGAAAGCCTGATCACGGTCACCGTCGCCACCGAACGGCAGGAGCGCTCGGTGTCCGGCACGGTCTATGCCGACGGCAAGCCGCGGCTGGTCGATATCAAGGGCATCCGCGTCGACGCCGAATTCGGCAAGTCGATGATCTACGTCACCAACGAGGACAAGCCCGGCTTCATCGGCAGCTTCGCGGGCCTGCTCGGCGACGCAAAGATCAACATCGCCACCTTCCATCTCGGCCGCAACAAGCAGGGCGGCGACGCCATCGCGCTGGTCGAGATCGACGGCGCGGTGCCGGCCGACGTGCTGGCGAAGGTGCAGACGCTGCCGCAGGTCAAGCAGGCCAAGGCGCTGAGGTTTTAGCGCTTTCCACCACCGTCATCCTGAGGAGCCGCGCCCTTGCGCGGCGTCTCGAGGGACGGCCGCTTGCTTGTTGCTCATCCTTCGAGGCCCGTCGCCAGAGACGGCGAGCACCTCAGGATGACAATGGCGGGTGTGGATGAGTTGTGGTGGGCACGCGGAGTTTATCATCGGGCGCGCATTGGCGCGACCCGTTGGCTTTGCCCACCCTACTGTCTAAGCTTGCGCCGGGAAGCCGGAGAAACGCACAATGCCGTATCAGCACATCCTCGTCGATGAACCATGCCCGCGGGTGCGGCGCATCACGCTGAACCGGCCGGAAAAGCGCAACGCACTGAACAATCGCCTGCGCGCCGAGATATTCGACGCGCTGGAAGCGGCCGATCGCGACCAGAACATTTCGATTTCGATTGTGCGCGGCGCCGGTTCGTGTTTTTCGGCCGGCTACGACCTGTCCTCGGACAATTCGGTCGATCAGCCCTATCATTCAGCGGCGGGGCCGGGACAATGGTCACGCCATGTGGTCGAGGGCTGGTTCGGGATCTGGGATCTGGCGAAGCCAGTGATCGCGCAGGTGCACGGCTATTGCCTCGCCGGTGGCACTGAACTGGCCACCGCCTGCGACGTGGTCTACGTCGCCGACGACGCCCAGATCGGCTATCCGCCGGTGCGGCTGATGTCGCCGCCGGACATGCAGTATCATCCGTGGCTGGTCGGCATGCGCCGCGCCATGGAATTGATGCTGACCGGGGACGCGATGTCCGGGCGCGAGGCGGCGGAATGGGGTTTTGCCACCCGCGCGTTTCCGCTTGCCGGGCTAGAGGCGCGCACGCTGGATTTCGCCCAGCGCGCGGCCAAGGTTCCGATCGAATTGCAGCAGCTCAACAAGCGCTCGGTGCATCGCGCGATGGAGATCATGGGCGCGCGCGCGGCGATGCGCGCCGGCACCGAAATCCAGGCGCTGGCCTTCACGACCGAGGCCAGCCGCGCCTACATGTCCACCTTCCGCCGAGACGGCGGCAGCGTGAAAGCCCAGCTCGACGCGCGCGATACGGCGTTTGGAGATTACCGGACCGAGAAGGAGTGAGAACTGCGCGCGAACCATCCGCGCGTCGTCCCCGCGAAAGCGGGGACCCATAGCCTCCGGCCTCTCCATCTAAGCGAAGAGCTCGAGCAGCGGTTTTGCACGACTTCTAACAGCGGTGGTTTTGGGTCCCCGCTTTCGCGGGGACGGCATAACCTCACTGCTTCTCAATCCCCGCATCGGCGATCAGCTTCTCCCAGACCACGAGCTGGTTTTTCAGGAATTGCTCGAATTCCTCCGTTGGGCCCGAGAAGGCTTCCATGCCGCGCTCGGCTAGCTCCTTCTTGATCTCCGGCCGGTTGATGATCTTCTGGATTTCAGTGTTGAGCTTCAGCACGATATCCTTCGGCAAATTGGCGGGGCCGAGATAGCCCTGCCACGAGGTGATATCGAAACCCTTGACGCCCGCCTCGTCCATCGAGGGAAGCTGCGGCAGCAGTGCCGAGCGGTCCTTGGTGGTCACCGCGAGCGCTTTCAGCGCCTTGCCGTTGACATGCGGCAGGCCGGTCAGCACGTCGACGAACATCATGCTGACGCGCCCGGCGATCACGTCGGTCAGGGCCGACGGCGAACTCTTGTAGGGAACGTGCAGCAGGTCGAGACCGGCAAGGCGGGCGAAGGTCGCGCCCGACACGATCGCCGAGGACGAGCCGCTGGCATAGGAGTACTTGCCCGGCTCCTTCTTCGCCAGCGCGATCAGTTCCTGCACCGAGTTCACCGGAATTTCCGGATTGATCACCAGCATGAACGGCAGGTCGCCGGTGCGCGCGATCGGCGTGAAATCCTTCATCGGATCGTAGCTCATGGTCTTGAGCAGATATGGATTGGCGGAATGCGTGGTGTTGGTGGTGACGAACAGCGTGTAGCCGTCGGGCGCGGCGCGCGCGACGTAGCTCGCCGCAATCGATCCGTTGGCGCCGGCCTTGTTGTCGATCACCATTCCGACGCCGAGCGCGGTTCCGAGCTCCTTGGAGATGATCCGCGTTGTGGTGTCGGTACCGCTGCCGGCGGCGAACGGCAGCACCAGCGTGATGGTGCGAGTGGGATAGGCGGGGGTTTGTGCGATGGCACTGGCGATCGACGTGGCGGACACAAGCGCGAGCAAGGTAACGCGCGAAAATAACGAAACCATTCTGTTTCCTTCTCCCAATTCCTTTTTTTGACTGGTCGTCGGGTAGGCTAGCCTGCCAAGACGCAAAGCGGAAGCGGCTACCGCGCCGCATACGCGCCTCGGATTCTGCGCAACCACCGGTGTCGTCCCCGCGCAGGCGGGGACATAACCACCAACGTCCGATGGTCGCGAGCACTATCCCGGGTGAACGCCAGCGCTCAAAGCTGAAAGGACGGAGGCTATGGGTCCCCACCTGCGCGGGGACGACGAGTTGAGTTCATGGCGACGAAGGAGGCTAGCCCGCTTTCCTCGCGCGGCCCTTCGCCTTCACTTCCTTCGGCGCGCGTTTCTCGTCCGCCTTCGCCGCGCGCTTGCCGGAGATCGGGAGCAGCATTTCGCGCTGGCCGGCGGCCGCCTTGCGCGGCTTCTTGCCCTTCGCGGGTTTGGCCGCGGGAGCCTTCTCGGCGGCCGCGGCAGGCTTGCCGGAAATCGAGCGCTTCAGCGCATCCATCAGGCTGATGACGTTGTCGCGCGACACCGGCTTCGACACCGAGGTGATGCGCTCGCCGTTGCGTTTCCTGTTGATCAGTTCGGTCAGCGCCGCCTCGTAATGGTCCTCGAATTTCGCCGGCTCGAAGTGGCCGGATTTCTGCTGCACGATGTGCTTGGCGAGATCGAGCATGTCCTTGGTGATCTTGACGTCCTGGATGTCGTCGAAATATTCCGCGGAGTCGCGCACCTCGTAGGGGTAGCGCAGCAGCATGCCCATCAATCCGTTGTCGCGCGCTTCCAGCGCGATGACGTGCTCGCGGTTGGTCAGCACCACCCGCGCCAGCGCCACCTTGTCGAGCGAGCGGATGGTTTCGCGGATCACCGCATAGGCGTCGTGGCCGACCTTGCCGTCGGGCACGATGTAATAGGGCCGGACCAGGTAGAGTTCGTCGATCTCGGATTTCGGAACGAACTGGTCGATATCGATGGTGCGGGTGGATTCCAGCGCGATGTTGTCGAGTTCGTCCTTGGAAATCTCGATGTAGGTGTCGGTATCGACCTTGTAGCCCTTCATGATGTCGTCGGAGGAGACCTCCTCGCCGGTATCGGCGTCGACCTTCATGTATTTGATGCGGTGGCCGGTGTTGCGGTTGATCTGATTGAAGCTGATCTTTTCGGAATCGGAGGTCGCCGGAAACAACGCAACCGGGCAGGTGACGAGGGAAAGGCGCAAAAAGCCCTTCCAGTTGGCGCGCGGGGCCATGGTCTACTCCAGACACAACAGGGTACAGCCGGGGATACTATCATTCCGGAACAATTGGACAAAGATGGTCAAGGTTAATTTGTTCCGCGATGGTGAATGATGCTGCGGCAGTTGCGTTCGCACGGCCGCGGCGACACAACATCATGATGCGCGATGCGAACGAAAAGGAAACAGAATGGCCGTCGACTTGCTGAACATCAGGGGCCTGGGCGAACTGGATCAGGAAGCGCCCGTGGTGATGCTGAACCTGATGCGCTTTCGCGAGCGCTCGCTCGACGGTGACGGCAGCGGCTGGGACGCTTATTTGCGCTACAGCGCGCTGACCGTGCCGATGATCAAGGCGCGCGGCGGCACGCTGTTGTGGACCGGCAACGCCAAAGCGGTGGCGCTCGGCGCGGAAGCGGGCAACCAATGGGACTATGTGGCGCTGGTATACTATCCGTCGCTGGCCGCCTTCACCGACATGATGACGTCGCCGGACTACGAAAACTTGAGCGATCCGCACCGCCGCAACGGATGCGCGGCGCACGTCATCGTCTGCACCCATCAGGCCTACAGCAAGTTCAAGGTTGGATAGCGCAGCGCCCCGGGCCGATCAGATGACCAGCACCAAACCGAATATCGACGCGGTCACAATCATTCCCCATTGCAGCAGATTTCCTGCCGTTCGCAATGGATTAGGCGTGGTGCGGCCCAAACCCAACGCCATGCACAGTCTTGAAAGCACCAGTACGCCGGCGAGACCCGCGAGCGCAATCGCATTGGCATGATTGAGTTCAAGCAGGAGCAGAAGAAGGATTGAAATCGGCACGTATTCGGCGAATTGCCCGTGCCGGCGAATCGCGATCAGCAGCGGCGGCGCCTTGTACTCCTCGCCGATGGCGACGCCGACATCCGATCCGAGGCCAAGACTGACATTCGCCTGCCCACGTTGCCGGCCGACGGCCAGGCTTAGTCCGGCATAGGCAATTCCGAGCGCGCATGCTGTAGCGAGTGTTACGGGAAATTCGATCAACTCGGTCTCCCGTCCAGGTAAGCGGCGAGATTTTGCAGCGTCCGTGCAGTACCGGCGTCGATGCGCATGGCAAGCATCTCGTCGCGCTGCGCGACCGACGGGCATTCGATGGTCATGGTCAGCGTGGTTCCGCACTCACTCTCGGTGAAGATCAACGTTCCGAGCTGTGGCGGGCCGCCCGGCGATGTCCGGACCTCGAACACCAGCCGTTCGGGCGGCACGATTTCGCGATAGGTGCCGGCGAACGGATGTTTCGCGCCACTGTCGCCCTGATTGATCCAGCGAAAGGCGCCGCCGGGACGGAGATCGATTTCGCAGACCGCAAGCTTTGCGCCGGTCGGATCCCACCACCGCGCCACCGCGTCAGGTGTGGTCCACGCCTCGAAAATGTCTGCGCGCGATGCATCGAAGGTTTGCGTCATGACCAGCGTCGGTTTCGCCGGGTTTGCGACGCAGCTAAATTTTCCGGGCACGTGACTTGTCCTTCTTTTTCTTCGCCTTCAGGTGCCGGTCCAGGCTGCTGAATTGCTGCTCCCAGAAGCGGCGATACGGCTCCATCCATTCCGCGACTTCTCTCAGGGGAACCGCGACAAGCGTTCGCGGACGCCGCTGTGCATCGCGCCCGCGCGCAACGAGACCGGCACGTTCGAGCACCTTCAGATGTTTGGAAATCGTCGGCTGGCTAAGCTCGAACGGCGCCATCAGCTCCGACACGTCGGCGTCGCCCAGCGCAAGCCGGGCAAGGATGGCGCGCCGGGTCGGGTCTGCGAGTGCCGCGAAAGCTGCGCTGAGCTGGTCGGGCCGTATGTTAATTGCCATCTGGATATATAGACACATGGTAATATACAAGTCAAGAACGCTGCCGCTGATCCGGGCCGGTGCATGATGAATATCGGCCGGCCACGAAACGCGCTGCGATCCGCACGGTCGCGAGGCAGTGACGCCGCTGGTCCGGCGACATTACGAGGCGCGGGACAGGGCGGCGGCGCCGTTCAAGCTGAGCGCGGCAGCCGTCAATTGAATCAAGTTGGAATAGAGTTGGTGCTCGGCGGCCGCTACAATTTTTGCGTGCAAAGCGCCCGATCGCGGCTATACTGCTCCGAATTGATATCTGTCGCAGCTCCGAACAAACCCGGGCGTTACGCCGCCGCCGAGAACTTCCACGGCGAGGCGTGAGCCCAGGGTTTCTGCCGCATCTCTTCATCAATGAGGTGGCGCCATGGGTTGGCTAAGTGACATCGGAAATGCCGTGTCTTCGGCGGTGGGCGCGGTCGGCGATGCCGTCGAAGGCGTTGTCGATACCGTGACCGATACGGTCCAGGATGTGGTCGATACCGTCACCGGTGGGATCCGGGATGGCCTCGGCTGGGCGAACAGCTGGTTGTGCCGGCA
The DNA here is from genome assembly GCA_963784755.1 of uncultured Alphaproteobacteria bacterium. GTDB lineage: Bacteria > Pseudomonadota > Alphaproteobacteria > Rhizobiales > Xanthobacteraceae > Bradyrhizobium. The sequence goes on from CAWASS010000003.1 coordinate 256,517, forward strand.
CGCGGGGAGCGTGGGGTGCCGCATCGGCAACGTCGTTCTGGGCGGCCTGTCGGGGGCGATCAAGGGCCTCCAGGATATTGCCGACAAGGTCTTCGACATCCTGCATCATGTCGGCGGCGCGCTCGGCGCGCTGCTGCACGGCGACATTGCCGGCTTTCTCGGTGAGCTCGGAGAAATCGTACTCGACGCGGTCGAGCTCGTATTGAATATCGTCCGGTTCGTCCTGCTCGGAACCGTCATCGGCGGCATCCGCGACGCATGGCAGGCCGCGGATCTGCGCGAGTTCGTGGAAAACCTCATCAACCAGCATTTTGGATTCAATCCGCCGCAACTCGCCCGGATTCGCGATCGTCTCGGTCTCAATGATACTTCGTGGGGTTATCCGATGGATGCCGAGCACCGGGTGTTCCGTCTCGATTCCGGCAACGTGCCGCTCTGGCAGTGGCACCAGAACGGAACCATCGATCTCTATGCCATGGCGGGTCTCGTCAGCTTCGATTCCTTCAACATCAACCGCCGGCGCACCATGGTGCGATCGTCGAATGCCGACGGCACCATCGAGAGCAGCCTGCCGATCAACCGCTGGACGCTCGCCCATTACATCGACAGCAACGGCAAGGACGGCCGCATCATCGTCTATGCGCTGACGTCGGACGCGGTGAAGGATTTCGTGCAGGTCTCGATCGACAAGTTCAGGAAGCTCGGGATCGACCTCAACTGGAATGTCGGCGGCCGCTTCGACTATTTCCCCACCGTTCCCTTCCACAACATCACGACGCTGGGCGAACTGACGTTCGATCGCAACACGCTCGGACCGTATCTGGTAGCCCAGAAATTGCGCAACCCGCTGACCGACACCCAGTGCAACCTGCTGGCGCTCGCGGCGTTCGACCTGATCACGGGCCTCGGCCAGACCTCGGGCCGCAACATTCTGGAGGGCAGCAAGTCAAAGCCATGCACCAATACGCCGGACCGCGACGACAGCTGCTGCAGCTCGATCGACAGGACGGGCAAAGTCGGATCCGGGGTCATCTACCACGATCAATGGCCGACCCAGATCTTCCGCTACGTTCTCGCGCATGAAGGCGGCCACTTCGTCGGCCTGTGCCACTTCGGGCACGACGGATTCGAGAATATCATGTTCACGCCGGAGCCGACCGCCAACCTGTCGTATTGGGACTGGGGCATGTTGCGCTACTATCTCGACAATGAGCCGAGCTTTACGCTCGCCGACGGCAAGAACGTCTGGCGTTTCCTGGTGGCGGAGATGGCGGGCTGCCTGGACGATCCGGCGGCGGGCGGACCGGTCATTACATAGCAGCTCCGATGCCGCAGCGATGACAGCATAAGCCGAACCGGCGCGCCGGCGCCGCAACGAACCGTGTCCCCCCCGCGACCCGGCGGCGATGGCTCCCGGGAAGTCCCTATGGAGCCCCTGGCACGGTCTGGTATTGCAACTGATAGCCGCAGCTCTTGCCGCTCACCTTGAGCGTCAGCATGCCGGAGAACTTTCGCACCGGACCGAAGGCGGTATCGACCGGACCGGAGATTTGGCCTGTGACGCCGAAGGTTGCGGTTGCCGCCGCGAATTTCCCCGAGGGACTTACATTTCCGGAGGCTTCGTTCGGCTTGAACTGCGGCCATCCGACCGGCTGCGCGCCGAGAATGAAATCCCCGACGCCATTGGTGACGATCAATCCCTGGCCGAACACCATCGATTGCGATTGGGTTGGCGGGCATGGCGCGGTCGTGCCCGGCATCGGCGTTCCGTTGCTTGGGTCCAGGGTCGAGACATAAGTGCCGTCGAATGGAGATTTGCCAGCGGCCAGGAGACCGGTGGTCCAGGCTAGTGTTAGCGCTATGGCGATGACGCACGTTTTCATGATGGCCCCCAAAGGTTCGGCACGTTCTCGCGGCAGCCTACAACAGGAGCTAGCTCCGCGGCAATTTGTCTGCAGGCCGCGCCACCGGCCCTCTTGAGGCAACATAGACCCCGGTCAGCACCAGCGCGTAGCCGAACAGATGAAACAGATGTGGCTGCTCGCCGAGAAAGAAAATCGCCATCGCCGAGCCGAACACCGGCACCACATGGAAGAACGGCGCCGCGCGGTTGGCGCCGATCAGCTGCACGCCGCGATTGAAGCAGAGATAGGCCAGCGTCGAGGGAAACACCGCGACATAGACCAGCGACAGCAGGTTGGTGGCGTCGAGCTGCATCAGCGGGCGTGTGAACAGTTCCCAGATAAACAGCGGGATCAGGCACGCGGCGCCGCAGCCGAAGGTGAAACCGACAAAGGACAGGCTATGGATCGCGGGCCGCTTCAGCGTCAGCACCGAATACAGCCCGAAGATCGCCAGCGCCACGGTGAAGATCACGTCGCCCTTGTTGAATTCAATGTTCCTCAACGTGGTGAGGTCGCCATGCAGCAGGATCACCAGCACACCGCATAGCGAGACCGCGATGCCGCAGGCCTGCGCCAGCGTCAGCCGGACCCCGAGCAGCACGAGCGACCAGATCGCGACGAACAGCGGCCCCGCCGACTGCAATAATAAGGTGTTGAGCGCCTGGGTATGCTCCAGCGCCCAGTATTGCAGGGTGTTGAAGCCGCCGATGCCGGTGACCGAGAGCAGCACCATCAGGCCGAGCCGTTCGCGGATCGCGCCCCAGTCGCGCACCAGATGGCTCCAGGCGAACGGCAGCACGATCAGGAACGCGCCGGTCCAGCGCAGGAACGACAGCGTCACCGGCGCGATATGTCCCGCCGCGGTGCGGCCGACGATGGCATTGCCGGCCCAGAACAGCGCGGTGAGGCTGAGCAGCAGATAGGGCTGGTTGGCGAGCCAATTGGTGGAGGCCGTGGCGCCGGTCTGATCGGAAGCAGTCATTCGTGGTCCGGTTTCAATGCCGGCGCGGCCGGCCCGGTGCATGGCACCGGGCCGGAATGACGCTGCCCGGCGCATCCCACAGACACGGATTCTGAACGGGCATCAATGGCGCTGATGCATTGCGACCATGCACCGGGTTGCAGTCGTGCCCCGGGACGCGGGTGCAACGTCGATCCTCTCACGCGGCCAGCGCCGCCACGATCGCGCCGAGTGCCTTGCGCGCGTCGCCGGGCGCGAGTTCAATCTGCAACCCGCGCTGCCCGCCGTTGATGAAGACACTGGTCTCGCTCAGCGCCGCTTGCTCGATCGCAACCGGCACGCGCTTCTTCTGCGCGAATGGGCTGATGCCGCCGACGTGATAGCCGGTCAGCCGCTCGGCGTCGGCGGCGGGCATCATCCTTGCGGTCTTGCCGTGGAAGGCGGCGGCTAGTTTCTTCATGCTGACTTCGCGGTCAGACGGGATGACGACGCAGACCGGTTTACCGTCGACCTCGGCCATCAGCGTCTTCAGCATCCGCCCCGCCTCGATGCCGAGCGCATCCGCCGCCTGCAGGCCGATGCGTTCGGCGCGGGCGTCGTACCCATAAGTATGAAGCGCAAAACTCACGCCGAGGTTGCTGAGCAAAAGCGTTGCGCGGGTGCTTCCGGGCATTCGAACTCTTTGCGGCGCCGTGTTCCGAACCGGGAACACTCTAATTCCGCGAGATTATTTTCTCCAGACGCGCTGACCGCAAGTGCGGCAATTTCAGAAATCTCGATCTTTCGTTTCGCGCGCGATTTTCGATCAACCGAATGTTGACGCCGTCACAAGCTTGAGAATATGATCGGAAAAGTTGCGGTCTTACAACTTATCCGATGCGTCAGGGAGGGCATCGCATTTTGTGTGAGACGATCATTTCGCAGCCGCAAGTCGTCTCGCAAAGTCATCAAAACGAAAAATAACCGAGATACGTTCGATAGCGACCGCCCCGACACTCATTTCCATCCACCCGATATTAAGCCGAGCGGCGGCTCGCGAATAGGTGAAGTTCCATCATTGCGCCGAGGTGCATCACCGCACCGGCGTACGTGTGTCACACAGGCAGGGGTTTTTCATGACCAATCATGCGCCGGTTTTCACGTCTTCATCCGCAACAGGCAGCTTTACCGAAATCGCCAACACCACCGATTCGACCACGCTGCACACGTTGACGGGCACGATGAATTTCACCGATGCCGACCACAGCGACACCCATACGACGACGGCGGCGCTGCATTCCGCGGTGCTATCGAGCGGCTCGATCATTCCGGCGGCCTCGCTGACCCATTTCCAGGCCGCAATGACCTCCCATCTGGTGACCGACAGCAACGGGTCGGGAAAAATCAGCTGGTCGTTCAGCGACGCCGATGACGATTTCGACTTTCTCTCCAAGAACCAGACGCTGACGCTGACCTACGACATCAAGGTTTCCGATAACCATGGCGGCACCGCCATCCAGACGGTGAAAGTTACCGTCACCGGCACCGACGACAAGCCGGTGTTCAACATGACCACGGTCGCGACCGTCACCGAGCAGCCCAACCATACGCTGTCGCTCACCCCCGACACGGTCCATATCGCGCTGAACTTCACCGACGACGATCTCACCAACACCGGCCATACCGCCACCGTGCTCTCGGCCTCGGCGACGGGCAACACGTCGGGTATCCTGCCTGACGGGTTAGGCACCGCCGAACTGATGTCGTTCTTCAACGTCGACAACGTGGTCAAGAATTCCGGCTCCAGCGCCGGCGTCATCAACACCACCTTCTCGGCGGTCGATCTCGCCTTCGATTACCTCGCGGCCGGCGAGCACCTCAACATCACCTATGTGGTGCAACTCGACGACCATGCCGGCGGGGTCTCCACGCAGAATGTCCAGGTGACGGTGGTCGGCACCAACGACAAGCCGTTTTATCTCAGCGGGCCGGAAACGGCGCACCTCACCGAGGGCCAGAACGTCGATTCGTCGGGCAACCTTCACGCCACCGGCGATCTGCTGTTCACCGACGTCGATCTGTCCGATACCCACACGGTCGCAACCACCGTCACGGCGACTCGTTCGGGCGGCGGCGCCATTCCGCTCACCACCGCGCAAATGCTGGCAGCGTTCTCAACGGCGTTGACCCCCGACTCCACCGGCCATCTGATCGGCGATGTCGACTGGCATTTTGCGCTCAACAACAGCGCGTCGAGCTTCCTCGCCGCCGGCGAGACGCTGACGCTGACCTATCATGTCGCCGTTACCGATCCCTCGTTGGCTTCGAACTCCCAGGACGTCACCATCACGATTCTCGGCACCAATCACCCCGTCGTCATCACCAGCGGCCCGGAATCCGCTTCGGTGACCGAACTCGCCGATACCACCGGCTCGGCGGCGATCGACACCACGACCACGGTGCCGGCCGGCACGCTTGCCTTCACCGATGCCGACACCGGCGACACCCATACCGTCGCGACGTCGCTGTTGTCGACCTCGGGGCCCGCCGTTCCCGCGGCGACGCAGGCCGATCTGGCCGGCGCGCTCACCACCACGCTCAATGATTCCACCGGCACCGGCACCGGAAGCGTGGACTGGAATTTCAACATCGCCGACCACGATCTCGACTTCCTCGCCGAAGGTCAGCAACTGACCGTCAACTACAATGTCAAGGTCAGCGACGCCTCGACCAATGCCAACCAGACGGTCTCGGTCGTCATCACCGGCGCCAACGATCCCGTCACCATCACCAGCGGACCGGAATCGGGTTCGGTCGCGGAGCAGGCGAATACGTCCGGATCGACCTCGCTCGAACTCGACGACCCCGGTGCCCACGGGCACGCTGGCCTTCACCGACGTCGACCTCAGCGATACCCACTCGGTCAGCGTCGCGGTCGATACCGCGGTCTGGTCCGGCGGCGATTTCATCCCCGACGATACGCTCAACGATCTGCAGACGGCGCTGATGACCACGCTGCACAATTCCACCGGCACCGGGACCGGCGGCGTCGACTGGAGCTTCGCCATTCAGGACAAGGATCTCGATTTCCTCGGCGCCGGCGAAACCCTGACCGTCACCTACGACGTGACGGTTTCGGACGGCATCACCACCTCGACCCAGCAGGTGACGGTCACCGCGACCGGCGCGCTGGATCCCTTGACCGTGAACCCGGTGGTCACGGCGGTGGCCGATACCGCCGCCGCCGACGCCGGCAGTATCGTTTCAACCGGCAACGTCATCACCGACGTGTCCGACAATGGCGGCGACGCCAGCGTCTCGCTCCATGTCACCGACGTGAACGGCAACCCGACCAACGCCGTCATCGCCGGAGCTCACGGCACCTTGTTCGTCGAATCCGACGGCACCTACAACTACGTCGCCAATACGGCCTTCGACCAGATGCAGGTCGGCGACACCGCGACCGAGACCTACAACTTCACGGTCACGGATAGCCTCGGCCGCAGCCAGGCGACCACGCTGACCCTCAACTTCACCGGCGCGGCCGATGCGCCGGTGATCACCGCGGCCGACACCAGCGGCACCATGACGGAGGATCTGGGGCCGACCCTGGTCGTCAATGGCGGCTTCGAAACCGGCAATCTCACCGGCTGGACCGCGAGCGATACCGACATCATCAGCGCCCAGTTCGTCGGTCTTGGCGGCGAGTTCGGCAACTATATGGCGGATCTCGGCGCGACCGCCACCACCCAGACGCTGCAGCAAAGCATCGCGACCACGCCCGGTGAGCACTACACGGTGAGCTTCTACGTGCTGGGCGACACCGAAGCCTCCAGCAACTTCCTGAACGTGACCTGGGACGGTGTATCGATCCTGGCGCAGAGCGACATTTTCGGCGGGCTCACCCGATATTCGTTCGATGTCGTCGGCGATGCCTCATCCTCCCACACGACGCTTGCCTTCGCCTATGCCGACGACGGCACCGGCCTGCATGTCGACCAGGTTACCGTCGGCGCCGCGGCGGGCCAACCGACCGAGAGTTCGAGTGGAAACATCGCCTTCTCCGACATCGAGACGGCGGATACCCACACCGCGAGCTTCACGCCTGACGGCAGCGGCTATCTCGGCACGTTCTCGCTCGATCCGCTTTCGGAATCCGGCGGCAGCGGTTCGGTCGGGTGGCACTACACGGTCGATAATTCCGACATCCAGTTCCTGGCGGCAGGCCAGCAACTGATCCAGAGCTACACGGTGAACGTGACTGACAACCACGGCGCCTCCACGCCGCAGGACATCACCATCACCATCAACGGCGCCAATGACGCGCCGACCGCCGTTGGGGAAAACGTCATCACCGACGCAGGGCCGAGCTCGGTCATCGACATTCCGGGCTGGGCGCTGGCTGCGAACGACACCGATCCGGATACGACCGACCATGTTTCCTTGCACAACGTCGTCGCGAGTTCCGGGGGCTTCGGGTTCAAGTCCGGCAGCGACGCCTTCTTCATCGAAGACTCGACGCTGGGCGGGTCGTTCGACTACACCGCGTCGGACGGCATCGCGACCAGCGCCAATGCCGCCACCGACACCGTCATCAACAATGCCACCTCGGCGACGGCGCTGGTCGGCACCGGCGGCGACGATATCCTGATCGCCACCAACGGTACCGAGACGCTCAGCGGCGGCGGCGGCAACGACATCCTGATCGGCAATTCCGGCGCGCATGTCATGACCGGCGGCAGCGGCAATGACAGCTTCGCGTTCCTGCAGACCACCGACGGTCCGGGCACGATCACGGATTTCAACAACACCAGCGAGCACGACCACATCGCGATTTCGGCCAACGGCTTCGGCGGCGGGCTGACCGCGGGCATGGACGTGACGCCGATCTTCGAGACTTCCAACGACAATCAGTTCGGCGGATTCGCCGAATTCCACTTCGATACCGCGAACCAGACGCTGTACTACAGCGCCGACGGCACCCAGGCGTCGGCGATCACGGTGGCCACGGTCCAGGCCGGCGTCACCCTCAACCCGCACGACCTGCTCATCGTCTGAGCGGGCGGGCCAAGGCTTCGGCGGAGTGCGTTGCGATTCAAACGATCGCAATCGCTCCCTGCCGTGCCCTAATCGGGGCTCCAGAGCCAGTGGCCGACGCTCACGGCCGCGCCCATTCCGATGAACTGCGCCACGATGAATGCCGCCACGCCCGAGGGCGCGATTCCTGCGAAAGTATCGGATAGCGCGCGCGCGATCGTCACCGCCGGATTGGCGAACGATGTCGAAGCCGTGAACCAGTAAGCCGCCGTGATATAGAGGCCGACCGCGTAGGGAGTGGCGGCGGGAGTGCGCGCCGCGCAGCCGAATATCGTCAGCAGCAATCCGAAGGTGGCTATCCCTTCCGCGATCCATTGCCCTGCGCCCGTCCGGGAGGTGATCGAGAATTGCCATAGCGGCAGTTCGAACATCAGATGCGCCGCCCACACGCCTGCAATGCCGCCGGCGATTTGCGCGGCGACGTAGCCTGCCGCGATCGGCCAGGGCAATTCACGTCGCAACGCGAATGCGACGCTCACGGCCGGATTGAAATGCGCGCCGGAGAGCGGCCCGAAAATCAGGATCAGCACCGTCAGAATGGCTCCGGTCGGTATGGTGTTGCAGAGCAGCGCCAGCGCGCCATTTCCGCCCGCGAGCCTCTGCGCCATGATGCCGGAGCCGATGACGGCCGCCAGCAGGAAGGCGGTACCGAGCCATTCGGAAAAAACCCGCCGTGCAAGCGTCGGCATCAGGTCGCTTCCGTCGCCCTGGCCGTCGAGCCTTCGATTTGGCCGATATCGCGAAGCCTGCTTTGCAGGCTCAATCGACCGGGTGAGCGCAGCGGCAAGGCGATGAAGATGCCGATCCGCTGGTTCAGCAACCGGTAGGCATCGTTGAAGGCAAGTGCGATCTCGGCCTGCGATCCCGTCGCCTCCGCCGGATCGGGAATGCCCCAATGCGCCGTCATCGGCTGGCCCGGCCATACCGGGCAGGCTTCCGCCGCCGCGTTGTCGCAGACCGTGAACACGAAATCGAATTTCGGTTCGCCGGCCCTGGCAAATTCATCCCACGACTTCGATCGGTAGCCCGAGGTGTCATAGCCGAGGCTCCGCAAAAGCTGGATCGTATTGGGATTGACCTGACCTTTCGGCTGACTCCCGGCGCTGTAGGCGCGAAAATTCTCCTCACCCTGCCTGTTCAGGATCGCTTCCGCGATGATCGAGCGCGCGGAATTTCCGGTGCACAGGAACAGCACATGGTAGCGGCGCTCGGCCATGGCGCACCCGATCAGCAGCAGGCTGAGGCGGCCTCGGCGGGCGCAGCCTGGGGTAAGCCGCAAGCGCTTTGCTTCTCGTGCGCTAGCCGCGCGTTATTCTCGCCAGTGCCGTCACCATAGGTGATGCTCTCGCCGGTCGTGAGAAAAGTCTCCCAGGCGATGCCCGCGGGATCATCGATCCAGGACTTTTCCGACCTTGCATAGCAGCACGCGGTCTGGCCCTGCTCGATGATATTGCCGCCGGCTGTACGCAGGCGCGCGTAGACTTCATTCAATTCGTCCGCGTCTTCTACCTGGATTCCGAGATGATCGAGGCCAGGTTCGCGGCCTCGGGTCGAGATTGCGAAATTCACGCGCGGATCATCAAGCATCCATTTGGCGTAATCCGATTTGACCATGGCGGGCGGAGCGGCGAATAGCGCCGAGTAGAAGCCAATGGATTGCGGAATGTCATTGACGGCGACATGAACGTGAAGGCGCTTCATGGTCTCTTCCTTTCAGGCCAAAACTCTTGCGCGCTTGCGCGCGGGCTTGCATTCCACGGCGGGCGCGCATGGCGCGCCGCCGCAGCAATTCTCGGTGAGAAAACCGAGCAGCGAGTTCATGGTGTCGAATTGCGCGGCGTAGATCATCGAGCGGCCATCGCGGCGCACGGTGACAAGCCCGGCCATCCTCAACCGGTCGAAATGGAAGGTGAGCGTGTTGGGCGCGAGTTCGAGCGCGGCAGCAACGGCGCCCGCCGGCATTCCCGCGGGCCCGGCCTGCACCAGCAGGCGGAATATTTCGAGGCGATTATCCTGGGCGAGCGCGGCCAGGGCTGCGACGGCGTCTGTCTTTTCCATATTTCAACGAATATAGAAGTAAGTCGCGGCCGTCAAGTAACATTTCAGTATTTATTGAAGTGTTACGCAGGCAGCGGCGCATTTCAAATCGGACCCCAGAGCTGTACGATCTTTCAAGTCACCGGCTGGCGCGATCGTCATCACCAGCGGCCCGCCCTTGACAGTCCGGCACTGAAATTCAATCCTCCGTCATTACCGGGAGGTAGGCGCCATGAAACGGGTTGCTCTTGTTTTCGTCTGCCTGCTGGCAGCGTTCACGATTTCCAGCGGGCCGGGCTACGGCTATTCCGGAGGGGCGGGCGCGCGCTCGAAAATGAGCGGCGGCGATCCGACCTTTCAGTCCACGACCGCATGCACCGCCGGAAACTGCACCTTGAGCAAGAAGAAACCAAAGCCGAAGCCGCACTGACCGGATTCGCGCGCGGCCTTCGTCGCTGTCTTGTCTTACGCGGGCGATCCGCGGCGCGCAGCTAGATCGCGCCGGACAGACGCAGCGCGACGCCGGCGGCGCAGGATCCGCCGAGCACGGTGAGCATTCCGAGTTTGAAACGGAAGATCGCGACCGCCGCGGCAAGCGCCAGCGCCAGCGCCGCGATGTCGATGCTCGGCCATACCGGCATATCGAACGACAGTCCGAACGACCGCACCGGCGCCGTCTCGCGAAACACGGTGTGAAGCGCGAACCAGATCGACAGATTGAGGATGATGCCGACCACGGCGGCGGTGATCGCCGACAGCGCGCCGGCGAGTCCCTTGTTGCCGCGCATGGTCTCGATGAACGGCGCGCCCAGGAATATCCAGAGGAAGCAGGGCGTAAACGTCACCCAGGTCGCGAGCAACCCGCCGAGCGTAGCCGCCAGCATCGGCGGCAGCGTGCCGGGATCGCGATACGCCGCCATGAAGCCCACGAATTGCAGCACCATGATCAGCGGCCCCGGCGTGGTCTCGGCCATGCCGAGGCCGTCGAGCATCTCGCGCGGGGCCACCCAGTGATAATGCTCAACCGCCTGCTGCGCGACATAGGCCAGCACCGCATAGGCGCCGCCGAACGTCACCATCGCCATCTTGCTGAAGAAGATCGCGATCTGGCTGAATACATTGGCCTCGCCGAGCGTCAGCAAAATCGCCGCGACCGGCACCAGCCACAGCGCCAGCCACACCGCGCCGACTCTTAACGCGCGCGGAACAGTCGGGCGGACATGATCCGGCAATTCATCGCCGAGCATGCCGTCGATCGCCGCGGCGTTCTTGCCGCCGCCATGCTCGATTGCGGCGAATTCCGCCCGCCCGATCCGTGCGCCGAAAAATCCGATACCGCCCGCGGCAACGATGATGAGCGGAAACGGCACATTGAAAAAGAAGATCGCGACGAAGGCTATGGCCGCAAGCCCGATCATGACCGGATTGCGCAGCGCGCGCTTGCCGACGCGGACCACGGCCTGGATCACGATGGCGAGCACCGCCGCCTTCAGGCCGAAAAACAGCGCCTCGATAAATCCGACATTGCCGTATGCCGCATAGATGTAGCTCAGCGCCATGATCGAGACGATGCCGGGCACGATGAACAGCCCGCCGGCCATGATGCCGCCGGCGGTGCGATGCAGCAGCCAGCCGATATAAGTTGCAAGCTGCTGCGCCTCGGGGCCCGGCAGCAGCATGCAGTAGTTGAGCGCATGCAGGAACCGGCTTTCCGAGATCCAGTTCTTTTCCTCGACCAGGATGCGGTGCATCACCGCGATCTGCCCGGCCGGCCCGCCGAAACTGAGCAGCGCCACCCGCAGCCAGACCCGAAAGGCTTCGCCGAAGGTGATGTCGTGACCGGCGTGTTCGCCGGTCACTTTCTGCTTCGCAACGATCTCGCTCATGGCTTTGCCTTGTGGGCCGGCCAGTTGTGGGTCTCGCCGGTCGCATCCCGGCACCAGCGATAGAACGCGTCGTACAGCATAAGCCCGGCGTCGAGTTGTTCGAGATCGTCATCATACATCCGCGACAGTCCGAGCGATGCCGCGAGCAAGCCCGGCGCTTCCGGCGACAGGTCGAGCCGCCCGGTATCGGCGGCGCGCACCATGGTCGCCAGCCGCAACAGCGGCGGCGTCGAAAGCCCAAATTCCTCGATCATGACATCGAAGGTGCAGCGTTCGCCGCGATGGCTCCAGAACACATTCTCGATGTCGAACGGCACGGCGTTGAAGCGTTCGCCGACCGCCGCCACTTCGGCAGGCGCGACGAACAGGAACACCGCGTCGGGATCGATGAACCTGCGGATCAACCAGGGGCAGGCGATGCGGTCGATCTTTGGTCGCGCGCGCGTCACCCAAACCGTCCGCCCATGGGCATCGCGCGCCGGCAGCTTCGACGACGGCACAAGGGGAAGCTTGGCTGCCTTCCAGCCCTCGAAGCCGCCCTCGAGCGCTTCGGCCGATACGTTGACATGCCGCAGCCAGGCCGCGGTGCCCTCGGCGAGTTTCTGGCCGCGCAGGCAGACCACGATGGCCGGGCGTCCGGCGAACTGGCCGCCCCAGTCGGCAGCCGCTTCCGCGTTGCGCCTGACAGCGCCGGGGAGCAGCCGCGCGTCGGCGGCAAAATCCTCGTCGGTGCGCACGTCGATCAGGGCAGGCGTGTTCGCGGTGCCGATCAGGCGTGCAAGTTTATCCGGAGATATCGATGTATAGGATGACATGATTGCGCCCTCGTGAAAACGGGACGCGATACTTGGGCATGCCGCCTCGTGGGGGGATCGCAAAACCCCCATGCCTGAACTACAGCGGACCGCGCGCGATCTGTCAATCGCGTTTGAATCTCACTCCAGCGATTTGATGGTGATGCTTTCGAACCAGGTAACGCTGTCGGCCTTGGTCCAGAGGCCAACGCTGCCGGGACCGGGAAGGGTTGCGTCGGTCGCGCCGAACAGCTCCCGGCCGTCGAACAATATGATGAAGCGGTCGTCTCTTGCGGCGATGCCGAGCGTATGCCACGTGCGGCTGGAGACGTTGGCATCGACGCCGGCGATCATCTGCCGCTTTCCGGCGATCACGCGGTAAAACCGTACATTGTTTTCCAGCGCGTTGGCCCGGGCGACGTAGTAATCGCCAGCCGACTTGAACCGCACGATGACGCCGCCGGCCCGATCGACGTTGCCGGCAACGGCCATGAAGCGAACCGAGACATAGACGTTGCGTCCGGAGAACGGCCGGTAGATCGCAACCGGAAAGCGGTCGTTGGCGGGGTCGGTGCCGGTCTGCGCCAAGGCCCGAACGGCATCGTCGCGGACGATGGACCATTCGCCCGGCGCGCCAGCGCCGGTCGCGGCGAATTCGAAATCGCCGAGTGCTTCCGGTGCGGCGAAGCTGATGGTGGCGGCGCGGCCCGGCAGTGCCGTTGCGGCCAGCATGAATGTGCAAAGCGTTATGGATATCGATCGATAGGGTGACATGGCGCGCCCTCGTGAAAAACGGGACGCGATACTTGGGCATGTCGCCTCGTGGGGGGATCGCAAACCCCCATGAGGTCATTACAGCGAAAGCTTCCGGTGCTGTCAATATTCCGCAGGCTGCCGCCGTGGCGCTTGCTTCCGCGCCGTATTATATCAGCTTGAGACGCAATCGCGCGGAAAGGATCGGCCCATGCATTCGCACTCCACCGGCCCATGGACCCACGACCACGTTTTCCTCGGCCACCAGCACGCCCGCAACGAGCGCCGCACCTGGTTCGTGGTCGCGCTCACCGCGGTGATGATGGTTGGCGAGATTCTCGCGGGAACATTTTTCGGATCGATGGCGCTGCTGGCGGACGGCTGGCACATGGCCACCCACGCCGCCGCGCTCGGGATCGCCGCCGTCGCCTATCTGTTTGCGCGCCAGCACGCGCGCAATTCCCGCTTTGCCTTCGGTACCGGCAAGTTCGGCGATCTCGCCGCGTTTTCCAGCGCGATCGTCCTGGCGCTGATCGCGCTCCAGGTAACTTACGAAAGCGCGGTGCGGCTGGTGCATCCGGTCCCGATCGCCTATAGCGAAGCGATCCTGGTCGCCTGCCTCGGTCTCGGCGTCAATCTGGTCAGCGCGTGGCTGTTGCGCGAATCTCACGATCATCACGATGGCCATTCCCACGGCCATCGTCACCACGACAACAATCTTCGCGCCGCCTATGTCCACGTGCTGGCCGACGCCGCGACCTCGGTGCTTGCTATTCTGGCGCTGGTGGCGGCGATGGTTGCAAATTGGGTCTGGGCCGATCCGGCGGTGGGAATCGTCGGCAGTGTTGTCATCGCCAGCTGGGCTTACGGGCTGATCCGCGATTCCGGCGCGGTGCTGCTCGACGTCCGCGCCGACAAGACGCTGGAAAGCACCATCCGCGACCGGCTGCAGACCAGAGGCGACCGCGTCACCGACCTGCATCTGTGGCAGGTCGGCCCCGGCCATCGCGCCGCGGTGATTTCGATCGTTTCCGATCATCCGCTGTCGCCGGCGACCTACAAGCGCCGCCTCGGCGGCTTGCGCGGCCTGAGCCACGTCACCGTCGAGGTCGAGACTTGCCCGGATGCGGCTCGCCATTCCGGCTGAGAATCCGCGCGTCGTAAATCACGGGCTATTTCGTCTGGTTGTTAAGCTGATTTGCCGCGGGCGCCGTCGACCGGGAGCGGACAAGCGCCCGGGACGGAGTCCACGACAAGTTCGGAGCAGAAACGAAAAAGGCCGCGGAATTCCCGCGGGCTTTTTGCGTGCGAGCCTGTTTGCTCAGTAGCGGCCGGTGCCGATGCCGACGCTGACGCCGGGCGCGCTGAAGCCGATGCCGCCGCGATCTTCATAGCCGCGGCGCTCGATATAGCGCTCGCGCGGCGCATAACCGTAGGAATCGCGGATGATCACGCGGCGTTCGCCGCGCTCACGCCAGCAGCGGCCGTTTTCGTTGCAGACCATGCGGACGTTCTGGATGTTGCTGTCGACGCCTACCGACGGGTTGGCGGCGAGCGGCGCGGCGGTGGCGGCGGTTGCGAACAGCGCGGTTGCGCCTATCGCGATGGAGAGTGCGAGCTTGTTCATTTTTGTCCTCCGGACGGGATGTGTCGATGGGGCAAGAGTCTCAAGGGGACTTTGTTCCATCTCCCGAGACCGATCGCTCGGTCTAGACGATCAAGGCCACGCCGGACACAAACAGCAGTGCCAGCACCACCTTGCGGAACGAGCCCTCATCGAGGCGGCCATAGAGCTTCAAGCCAAGCCATGTGCCCGCGATCAGGGCGGGCAGGCCGACCGCGAACAGTTTGACCGTGTCGGGCGTGACCGCGCCCTTGGCGCCGAGCCAGAGCGCGCTCATCAGGAAGATCGCGACCGCCACCGGCTGGAAGATGGTGCGCTGCTGGTCCTTGGGCCAGCCGCGCAGCCCGCTCCATATCGTGACCAGGATGCCGGCGAGGCCCGTCATGCCGCCGAGCACGCCGTTGAGAAAGCCGACGCCGGCATCCGCCGCCGCACCGCCGCCCGCGACCGGTTTCAGCGCAGGCCGGAAGAAAGCATAGAGGCTGTAGAGCACCAGCAGCACGCCGACACCCGCGCGCAGATGAGCGGGATTGGCCCAGGTCAACGCAGTCACGCCCGCGGGCACGCCGACCGCGGCGCCTGCGATGAACGGCCAGAGCTTGCGCCAGTCCAGCGCGCGCCGCAGCTTCCACACCGAGTAGCCCTGCACGATCAGGCCGAAGCCGATGATCAGCGTCGCGCTCTGCAGCGGCGTCAGGATGTAAAGCCAGATCGACGCCGCGACCAGGCCGAACGCAAAACCGGACAGGCCGGCGACAACGGCGCCGGCGAATGTCGCAAGAAGGAAGATCGGAAGTTCGAAAGGAAATCCGTCCATGTGCCCGCTCCAACCACAAGCGAGCAGCGCTTGAATGGGATCGCCATTTCATGGGGAGGCTGCGATGTCCCCGGCAGGAGAGTAGGGCGGGAGCGGGGATGGGGGCAAGCAGGGACGTTGGTCGGCATCGCGCAGCGATGCCCTACAACATCGTGTCCGCGTCATTTCCGAATTGGGAGGGACAGGCGCAGACAAGGGCCATCGACAAGCTCACAGCGGACGAGTTCGTCAACACCAATCCGGGCGTCGCCGGAGGACGCGGCAGCGCAAGCAATTTTTACAGGCGGGTGAAGTAGGACGGAAAGCGCAGCGCGCCGCCTCAGGCAGCGCGGCGGTTACGCCTTTGGCCAGTCCGCCCTGTCCCCAAAACCCAGAATTTCCCGTGGATATCAACGACTTGCCTGCCCCTCGGCACCGCCTCAGCCCCCGTTCCCGCTTGCTTCGTCCGCCCGCATCCTTTATCCGAATGGATGCCTCGCATCCGGGCGGCCCCGGCCGTAATTTTCGCTGGGCGCTTAACAGGTTGCAGGGAAAACTCAGCTAATGGCCAATGTTGTCGTCGTCGGCGCCCAGTGGGGCGACGAGGGAAAGGGCAAGATCGTCGACTGGTTGTCGGAGCAGGCCGACATCGTCGTGCGCTTCCAGGGCGGCCACAATGCCGGCCACACCCTGGTCATCAACGGCGAAACCTACAAGCTGGCGCTGTTGCCCTCCGGCGTGCTGCGGCCTTCGAAGCTGGCGGTGATCGGCAACGGCGTGGTGTTCGATCCGCAGGCGTTTTTCGACGAGGTCGCGAAGCTGCAGAAGCAGGGGGTCGCCATCAGCCCCGACAATCTGCGCGTCGCCGAAAACGTCACGCTGATCCTGCCGCTGCATCGCGAACTCGATTCGATCCGCGAGAACGCCAGCAAGGCCACCGCGATCGGCACCACCCAGCGCGGCATCGGCCCCGCTTACGAAGACAAGGTCGGCCGCCGCGCGATCCGGCTGATGGACCTCGACGACCTGCAGAGCATGCCGCACAAGATCGAGCGGCTGCTGGCGCATCACAACGCGATCCGCCGCGGGCTGAACCTGAAGGAAATCGACGGCGGCGAAATCCTGAAAGACCTGACCGTGCTGGCGCCGAAGCTGCTGCCCTATGCCGAGACGGTGTGGCGGCTGCTCGACCAGAAGCGCCGCGAGGGCAAGCGGATCCTGTTCGAGGGCGCGCAGGGCGCGCTGCTCGACGTCGACCACGGCACCTATCCCTATGTCACCTCGTCCAACACGGTGGCGGCGCAGGCCGCGACCGGCACCGGCATGGGCCCGGGCGCGGTCGGCTATGTCCTGGGGATCTGCAAGGCCTATACGACACGGGTTGGCGAGGGGCCGTTCCCGACCGAGCTGCATGACGAGATCGGCGAGGAGATCGGCCGCAAGGGCAAGGAGTTCGGCGTCAACACCGGACGCAAGCGCCGCTGCGGCTGGTTCGACGCGGTGCTGGTGCGCCAGACCGTGCGGACCTGCGGCATCAACGGGCTTGCGCTGACCAAGCTCGACATTCTCGACGGCTTTGACAGTATCGAGGTCTGCGTGGGCTATATGCTGGACGGCGGCGAAATCGACCATCTGCCGGCCGGCGAGGGGGCGCAGTCGCGGGTGGTGCCGATCTATGAGACCATCGAGGGCTGGAAGGAGCCGACCGCCAATGCCCGTTCCTGGGCGGATTTGCCGGCGCAGGCCATCAAATATGTCCGCCGGGTCGAGGAACTGGTCGGTTGCCCGATCGCGCTGCTTTCCACCAGCCCTGAACGCGAGGATACTATTCTGGTACAGAACCCGTTCGAGGCTTAACGCGATGTTACCCGAAAGCGTTCAGATAGAGAGATATGGCTGACTACTACCCGCTGATCGCCCGCGCCATTGCCGGACTGGACCCCAGTGCCCCCGGCGAGGCCCGCCGTGCGCTCTATGAGCGGGCGCGCGCGGCGCTGATCGCGCAGCTGCGCGGCGTGCAGCCGCCGCTCTCCGAATCCGAAATCACCAGGGAGCGGCTGTCGCTGGAAGAGGCCGTGCGCAAGGTCGAGTCCGAGGCCGCCCAGCGCGCCCGCGAGGCCTCGCGCGCGGGTTCGCGCGCCGGCGATGCGTTCCGCGCCGGCACCCCGCGCACTCCCAAGCCGGGCGAGCCCGCGCCGGCCCGCGCGCGCCAGCCGATCACGCCGCCGCCGCCGCAGCAGCGCAGCCTGCGGCCGGAGCCGCCGGGCTCATCGCCGAATTCGAATCCGCCGCCGTCATCGCGGCCACAACCGCCGGTCGGAATGCAGGACCCGACGCTGCCGCCGGCTCGCCCGGGCGCGCCGCGCAACGGGCCGCCCAACCAACAGCCGCCGAACCAGACCCAGTCGCCGGGCATGCGCGGCTTCCGCGATATCGCCGCCGACGCCGACGATCTCGGCCGCGCCGCCGCCCAGGCGAACAGAGCCGCGCGCAAAACCTACGCCAACGTGCCCTCGCCATCGCCGGAGTTCGACCGGCTCGAGCCCAGCATGGAGAACCGCGGCGCCGATCCGGATATTCCCTACTCCTACGACGAATCTGCCGAGGAAGCCGCGCGCTGGACCCCGCCGCCGGAGCCGTCGGCGCCGCGTCCGCGCCCCCAGGCCGACAAGAAGAAGGCGCCGCGCGCGCCCCGCAGCGGCGGCGGTTTTCCGTTCAAGAGCGCGATCGCGATCGGCATCGTGCTGATTCTCGCCGGAGCCGCGATCCTGTGGGGGCCGTCGCTGGTCTCCTCCGTGCGCAACATGCTGAAACCCTCGGCTGTGGTGGAGGCGCCCAAGGACACCACCGCCCCGCCGCAGAAGAAGATCGCCGACCGCGTCGGCCAGCCGTCGTCGTCGGAGACGGCAGCGCCGGTGGCGCAGCGGGTGGTGCTGTATGACGAGGATCCGGCCGACCCCAAGGGCAAGCAATATGTCGGCACCGTGGTGTGGCGCACGGAAGCGATCAAGGGCAGCGGCACCGCGCCCGGCGATCTCGCGGTGCGCGCCGACATCGACATCCCCGAGCGCAAGTTCAAGATGACGATGTCGTTCCGCCGCAACACCGACACCTCCTTGCCGGCGAGCCACACCGCCGAGCTGACCTTCATCCTGCCGCAGAATTTCGACGGCGGCGGCGTATCCAACGTGCCGGGCATTTTGATGAAATCCAACGAGCAGGCGCGCGGCACCCCGCTCGCGGGGCTGGCGGTGAAAGTCACCGACGGCTTCTTCCTGGTCGGCCTGTCCAATGTCGATTCCGACCGCTCCCGCAACCTGCAGCTCCTGAAGGAGCGCTCCTGGTTCGACATACCGCTGGTCTACAGCAACCAGCGCCGCGCCATCATCGCAATCGAGAAGGGCGCCCCGGGCGAGCGCGCGTTCCAGGACGCGTTCGCGGCGTGGGGGGAGTGACGATCCTTTGTCGTCATGCCCGGATTTGATCCGGGCATCCATCAGGAAAAAAATTTGCGTCACCTTGAGGTGCCGCACTGGCGGCGGCCTCGAAGGGCGCGCCGGTCATACGCGGGCTTGAATGCGCGCCCGATGATAACTCCGCGTGCCACCATCTTCTTTCGTCTCCAAACTGAAATGTGGTGGCACGGCGCAAGCGCGCCTTTGCCCTACGGTGGCTGTAGGAATGTATTCACGATTTGTTGATCGGATGGGGTTTGACAGGCTTGCGCAGTGGTGTATATTCCTAGGCATCTCATCCCAAGCTGAGGGAGCGTTACCTGGGACGCTTTGCAACGTGGGGGTGGGAGCGGCGCCCGCGGGCAGGAGCGAACGTAGCTCCGCGCACACGGGAGGCCTTGGGTTTCCGTCCGGCCCGCAAGGGCCCGCCACTGAAGTTGGCTGGACGGGGACAGGCGAGCGGCGCGAAATCGCCGTGCTCAGGCTTCGGCCGCCAAGTCCCCGGAAGCGCGGACCGAGGCTAAAAGATCGCCGCGGTGGAACGTCGGAAGGCGTTTCCGTGGCCTCTGATTCTCGGCGATCCGGGAATCAAGCTGCGGCTCTGCTACCAAGGTGCGCCTTTCGGCGTTCCGCCTCCCTCTTTTCTCTTCGAGGGAGGTTAATCGAAACTCCCACTCACGCGAAGGCATTTGCGGGCAGCGATGACGCATGCGCGGAGGAAGCAGCAGATGAAATTCCCCCCGTCGTCCCCGCCTGCGCGGGGACGACATCGAGTTTGCGGGGACGACAGTGGAGTTTTCGCGCAAAGGAAGATCATCACGACGGGGAAAGCAGCGGGCTTATCCCCGCTTCCGCGTGGCGTGATAGACTTTCAACAAATGATACCGGAGCCTGCCACCAAATGCTCATTCGCCCAATCGCAACCGCCCTTTGCCTCACCGCGATGTTCGTCCCCGCGCTTGCGCAATCCCCCGACCTCGCCGCGCTCGCGCGCGCCTCCGGCAGGCCGGAAATCCCCGGCTTGAAAATCGTCTGGCTGTCGCCATGGGGCGACGTGGCAAAAGCCAATCCCTGGCGCAACATCATTGTGCACCAGACCGAGGGTGGGGCGGGCTCGGCAAAATACGGTGCAATGGAACAGTCGAAAAACCCGACGCGGCGCGGCGTCACGGTGTGGGTGGAAACCGACGGCACTGTCTATTGGGCGGTGCCGGAGGATGCGATCCCGACCCATGGCGACGGCGCCAACCGCAACGACAATAAATACATCGATAACGGAGCGACCTTTCACCGGGTGCTGAAGACCAATTCGATCGGCGTGGAATTCGCCGGCAATTTTCCCGATGTGGCAAAACCTGCGAGCGCGGAACAGATCGCGGCGTGGCGCATTCTCGTGCGCGTGCTGCAGGCGCGTTATGGCATCCCCAATGAGCGGGTCTATGCGCACAACTGGATCGACTACAAGGACGCGCGCTATTGCGAGGGCTGCGACCTTGCGACGCTGGCGCGAAGTCTCGCGTTTTCGGGCAAGCCCTGAGGTGGAAGCTTGCAGGCTGAAGGGTGCCGCACCATGTCAGAGCGCATGAATGTGAAACAGCAGACCCGCCGCGCGCCGCCGATCATCGACCAGGAGGGGCGGGAGATTCGTCCCGAGCAACTCGGCCCCGAGGTTCACGGCTTCAGGTTCGACTTCGGAAACTCATCCACTGGTCCGTTCGGCAATCTCACCCGCGAGCAGCGGCTGGCGCGTCTCGATGCACTGGCAAAGCTGCTCGACGTGGCCTTCATCCTGCCCGGCACCAATATCCGCTACGGCATCGACGGGCTGATCGGATTGATTCCGGTGATCGGCGACATCATCACCACCGCGATCTCGCTGTGGCTGGTGCGCGAGGCGCGCGCGCTCGGCGCGCCCTGGCATCTCACCATGCGGATGCTCGGCAATGTGGCGCTGGATGGCGTGGTCGGCGCGGTGCCGCTGGTCGGCGACGCCTTCGATGTGATGTTCCGCGCCAACATCCGCAACGTCAGGCTGTTGCGGCGCTGGATGGAGAAGCAGCCGAGGATTTAGAAAGCAAGATTCCGGATCGAGATAGGATCAGGCGGCGTCCGCATTGGCGTCGGTGGTGGCGGCCTCGGCCGGCGGCTCGGGCGCGCGGCGCGCCAGCGGAAATTCCGCGCTGTCATACAGCGTGCGAATGCCGTTCTGGTCGAAGCGCGCCTCCTCGACCTGCAGATAGGCGCCATTCAGCGAATCCGCCGGCAGTTCCTCGATCGCAAATCGAACCGCTTCGGCGGCGGTGTCGAAGCGGCGATACGCAAAACCCGCACGTTTCTTCTTGCGGATCGCGGCGGGAAACAGTTCGGCGCTGGTCTTGTAGCTGAATGCGGCCATGGCGGATAACCTTCTCGATAGAACGCAATCGAAATGATGAACAGGACACACAGGCCAGCCGATCGGCGGCGGGCCGGTGGGGACGTCATTTCAAGGACAGACCTTAATATAGGCTCGTTTGGTGGAAATGCGACTCTTGACGGAGCAGATGATGAATCCGCGCGCGCGGCGCCGCCGGCCAGAATTAAGCCTGCAATTTCAGTGCGATGCGTTCAGCTCAGAGCTTGCCGAGTAACAGCAGGATGATCAGCACCACTAAAATCACGCCGCCGATGCCCATTCCGCCATGGCCATAGCCGTAACCATAGCCGCCGAACCGGCCGCTGAAGCCGCCCAGCAAAAAGATGATCAGGATGATGATGAGGATCAGTCCGAGCGACATCTGCATTCCCCCGCGGCGATGCGGCCGACGGCCGCAACCCTCGCCGAACGCAACAAAGCACATCGCGAGGTTGGGTTCCATGGGTGGGAACTCACTTTGTCATTCCGGGGCGCGAGCAAAGCGAGCGAGCCCGGAATCCATGACCACGGAGGGTATGGATTCCGGCCCTGCGCCAAGCGGCGCATCCCGGAATGACAACGATTATTTTGGCTGCAGCTTCAGCGCTGCCGAGTTGATGCAGTAGCGCAATCCGGTCGGGCCCGGACCGTCCTCGAAGACATGGCCGAGATGGCCATTGCATTTCGCGCACAAGACCTCGGTGCGGATCATGCCGTGGCTGACATCGCGCTCTTCATCGACATGACCTTCGGCCGCCGGCGCGGTGAAACTCGGCCAGCCGCAGCCGGAATCGAATTTGGCGTCGGATTCGAACAGCGTTTGGCCGCAGCCGGCGCAGGTGTAGGTGCCCTTGCGGTGCTCATGCTCGTATTCGCCGGAGAACGGCCGCTCGGTCGCCTTTTCGCGCAGCACCGCATATTGCATCGGCGTCAGTTCGCGGCGCCACTCGGCTTCGCTCTTTTCGACTTTTGCGGTTTTGGTGTCGGTCATTTCGATTCCCCTTTCTTCGTCATTCCGGGGCGCGCGAAGCGCAAACCCGGAATCCAGAACATTGCATGGCGTCCGGATTCCGGGTCCACGCCAAGACGCGTGTCCCGGAATGACGGTGACTTAATTGGTAACCTTTGCGCTGCTCACCAGCGTCGGCTTCTCGATGTAATTCTCCGCAAAGATCTTCTTCAGGGCTTCGACCTTGGGAATGTCGTTATAGGCGATATAAGGCTGGTTCGGGTGCAGCGTCAGGTAATCCTGATGATACGCCTCGGCCGGATAAAATGCTTCCAGCGGGCCGACCTTGGTCACGATCGGCTTCCTGTAGACTTTTGCGGCGTTGAGCTGCGCGATATAGGCGTCCGCGACCTTCTTCTGCTCGTCATTGGCGGTGAAGATCGCCGAGCGATATTGCGTGCCGCTATCCGGTCCCTGACGGTTCAACTGGGTCGGGTCGTGCGCCACCGAGAAGAAAATCTGCAGGATTTTTCCGTAGCTGATCTTGTTCGGGTCGTATTTGATCTCGACGGATTCGGCGTGCCCGGTCGCGCCGGTAGAGACCATGTTGTAGTCGGCGGTGCTCTTGTTGCCGCCGGCATAACCGGAAACCGCGTTGATCACCCCTGATGTGTGCTGGAACACGCCCTGCACGCCCCAGAAGCAGCCGCCCGCGATCACCGCGGTCTGGACGCCGCCGGACGCCTGCGCGTCGATAGCAGGTGGGGGAATGATCACGGCGTCTTCCGCCGCGCGCGACGGCGTTGCGAAGGCGGTGATCGCCAGCGCGCCAATGGCGCAAAACGAAAGGCGGCTGAAAGGCTGACGGCGCATGGGATGTCCTCTTCGGGTGATGGCGGCCGATGGATGGCAGTTTAGGGGGAGAAACGCGGTTCGCAATCGGCGGCGCGCCTTCCGTGCGGCTAGATACGCAACAACACGCCTCTTGTTACGTCCCGCCGCACACGAGTTCGTGAACGAAAACCGCGCATTTCCAAGGCCTTATGCGTAAGGGAACCGCGCTTGAACCCGCCGCATTGAAACCCGGCTGCGGCGAATTGCTTCAGTTTTTTGTTCGGGGATTTCAGGTGATGACTGAGGCCAACGTCCGCGACTGAGGCCCACGTCCGCAAGGGAATGCTTTCCGTCGCGCTCGCGCGCGAGGAATTCGAAAACCGCCATCGCTGCCGCTTCAAGGATCCCGCGTTCGAACCGCTGCAGCGCGAACTCGATGCCGACGGACTCACCGACATGTCGTTGATTTCGGCGGGCGGCATGAGCGAGGCAGGCGGCTACATCGGTTGCATGGAACCTTACGCTACCTCGCATCAGGTGCTGGACGATGACGAAACGTTTCAGGAGAACGTGCGCAACGTCGCCCGCGCGCTCGGCAAGGCGGTGACGCTGCACCGCGCCGGAAAACATGAAGAGCCGGGCAAGGGGCTGATCGACCCAAGCCCGAAATAGCGTTCCGTGAAGGGAACCTCGGCGCGGAACCTTGCCGATGTCCGCCTGCGCGTCACAAGCGCGTCACCGGCGCGCGTCGGCGCTGGCAAATCGCGCAGTGACGTGCAAGTTTTACAAATGCACGCAAGCAGGCAGAGCGAGAACGGAGATTAATTGATGTCCAACAATGCAATCGATTTCCCCACAAAACCTTTTTATATCATGTCCAAGATCGGAGGTTCCAACTGGGTGCTCACGCTCACGCCAGACGGCGGAGTGACGATACGGCAGTTGACCGGCACCATCGACCAGCTCTGGACCGCAACGCCCGACCCTCGGGGTGCTTCGTTCCTTCGGCATATCAGCACTGGCCGCGTGCTGGCGTATCAGCTCGTACATTTACCAATGATCGGTGACGTCCCGGGCGGACCGCTGCAGTCCGCCAATCTCTCCGGTTCCGACCCCAAGCAACTTTGGCGGCGCGAGGATCTCGGCGGCGGCTGGTCGGGAATCAATGCGTTCCTGAACTGGGAGGGCAAGGTCAACGTCTACGATTCGAACGTGTTGTGGGGCAGCACGGTCGGGATTTTCCATTGGGACGGAGGCGCGGACAACGAGGAGTGGAACCTTGTCGAGGAGAATGGCGAGGTCACCGTCGATTCCGTCAGCTACGATCTCACCAAGGCTGTCGCCGACCTCGGGATTCCGCCGTCGCAGGGCACCGCCATCACCGTGGACAACAGCGCCGGTGGCACCCCCGTAACCAGCACGTATTCGCTGAGCCGCACGGTCACGACGCAAACCTCGATAACCCATTCCGAATCCGACACGACAGGTCAAAAATACACCCAGACGTTCAGCGTCAAGGGAGGTCTCTCCAAGATCGTCGAGGTTTCGGCTTCGACCTCGTTTGAAGAATCGTCCAGTAAGACGATTTCGCTGACGGATCAGAAAACCAATACCGAGTCGGTTACCGACACCGTACAAACCCAGGTCAGTGTGCCGCCGGGCAAGATATACTCTTACAACATCGTGGTGTTTTACGGCAAAGTCACCGTACCCTATACGGCGAAGTCGACGTTTCACTCCTCGACGCCTGGTGCCGCGCCGGTAACGATCACGACGACCGGCATATT
This sequence comes from uncultured Alphaproteobacteria bacterium, assembly GCA_963784755.1. GTDB lineage: Bacteria > Pseudomonadota > Alphaproteobacteria > Rhizobiales > Xanthobacteraceae > Bradyrhizobium. Next base: position 281,768 of record CAWASS010000003.1, read on the forward strand.
CACCGGCGTCAACAGTACAAGCAGCAAGATCGCGGTTGCCGACATCACCGCGGGACGCGCTCAACAGAGGGTGGTCGAGCTCAAGCCGGTGCCTTGAGCGACTTCGGCGGCGCAAGCGGGCCAGACTTGTAGTCGGTCCCCATCCGGAGTGATCTCGTCGTCCCCGCGAAAGCGGGGGACCCATAACCGGCGAAGCTAGCGATCGCAGCAAGCTTTGTGCCCAAAGAGACTGCACGGCGTATGGGTTCCCGCTTTCGCGGGGACGACATCGCGAGCATCACACCACCACACTCAGCCGCTTCGCCGCGCGCGTGATGCCGGTGTAGAGCCATCTTGCGCGGCTGTCCTGAAACGCAAAACTTTCGTCGAACAGCACCACATCGTCCCATTGCGAGCCCTGGCTCTTGTGCACGGTGAGCACATAGCCGTAGTCGAACTCGTCATAGGGCTTTCGCTGCTCCCATGGAATCTGCTCGATGCCGCCCTCGAAGCAATCGGTTCGAACCGAGACCTTCGTCACCTTGATGCCAAAGTCCTCATCCGGCGACAGCCGCATGCTGAGGATGCGCGACTTCGATCGCGAGGCGTTGCGCGATTTCACCCGCCACAGCCCGCCGTTGAACAGCGCCTTCTTGCGGTTGTTGCGCAGGCACACCAGCTTGTCGCCGGCCACCGGCAGGGGATCCTCGATGTTCTGTTTCTGCCGCACCCGCATGTTGTAGGAGCGCCGCGTATTGTTGCGGCCGACCAGCACCTGGTCGGCGCTCATCACGCGATCCGGATCGAGCTCGGCGCGCGACACCACTTCGCTCTCGCCGTAACGGCCGATGTCGAGTTGGCGCCCCTCGCGCACATCCATCGACATCCGCACGATCGGATCATCCTGGGCCTGGCGATGTACCTCGGTCAGCATGGCGTCGGGTTCGACATTGGTGAAGAAGCCAGCGCCCGCAATCGGCGGCAATTGCGCGGGGTCGCCGAGCACCAGCAGCGGGCATTCGAACGACATCAGGTCGCGGCCCATTTCCGCATCCACCATCGAGCATTCGTCGATCACGATCAGTTTCGCCTTCGACGCCGGCGCGTCGTCCCACAGCTCGAAGCTCGGCTGCTCGACGCCGGATTCGCGGGCGCGGTAGATCAGCGAATGAATGGTGGAAGCGTTGTCGCAGCCCTTGTTGCGCATCACCAGCGCGGCCTTGCCGGTGAAGGCGGCGAATTTCACCTCGCCGCTGACGCCGTCGGCGATGTGCCGCGCCAGCGTGGTCTTGCCGGTGCCGGCATAGCCGAACAGCCGGAACACCGGCGGCGTGCCGTTCTTGCCCGGCTTGGCCTTGAGCCAGTCGGCGACGGCCTTCAGCGCGGAATCCTGATGCGGGGTGAAGGTGGGCATGGGGCTCGGTGAAGGAAGGGCCGCGCAGGCGACTCACATCTGGCAAAGCTAACCATTCGTGCTGTCGGCGCAAGCGGTCTTCCGCCACGCGGAATTGCTTGGCAGTAGACTTGGGCCTTCGAGGGTTTACACTGCGGCCAACAAAAAGCCGCGGGAGGCGCAGGATGAAATTCGGCATTTTTTATGAGCTGCAATTGCCGCGTCCGTGGCAAGCCGGCGGCGAACTGAAACTCTATCAGGACGCGCTGACGCAGCTCGAACTTGCGGACCGCTGCGGCTACGACCATGCCTGGGTGGTGGAGCATCATTTCCTGGAAGAATATTCGCATTCGCCGTCGCCGGAATCCTTTCTCGCCGCAGCTTCCCAACGCACCAGGAACATCCGGCTCGGCCATGGCATCTTCCAGCTCACCACCAATCATCCCGCGCGCGTCGCCGAGCGCGTCGCGGTGCTCGATCTGCTCAGCAACGGCCGCGTCGAGTTCGGGATGGGCGAGAGCGCCTCGATCACCGAACTCACGCCATTCGGTCGCGACATGGAAACCAAGAAGGAGGTGTTCGAGGAAGCCGTCCGCGCCATCTTCCCGATGTTCAGGGACGGCGGCTGCGAACATCACGGCAAGTATTTCGACATTCCGCTGCGCAATGTGGTGCCGAAGCCGGTGCAGAAGCCGCATCCGCCGCTGTGGATGGCGTGCTCGCAACTGCCGACCATCGAACGCGCCGGCCAGAACGGATTCGGCGCGCTCGGGTTCCAGTTCGTCAGCGCCGATGCCGCGCATGCCTGGGTGCACGCTTATTACAACGCCATCACCAAGCGGCTGAAGAAGCTCGCCGACTACGAGATCAACCCGAACATGGCGCTGGTGTCGTTCTTCATGTGCGCCAAAACCGACGAGGAGGCCCGCGCGCGCGCCGATGGCGCGACCTTCTTCCAGTTCGCGCTGCGTTACTACGGCCAGGGGCAGAACCGGGCGCGTCCGGCGCCGGGCACCGTCAACATGTGGGACGAATACAACAAATGGAAACGCGACAATCCCGACGCGCAGGAGGCAGCCTTGCGCGGCGGCCTGATCGGCTCGCCGGAAACCATCCGCAAGAAGCTGCGGCGCTTTAGAACGTCGCATATCGACCAGGTGATCCTGCTCAACCAGGCCGGCAAGAACAGCCACGAACACATCTGCGACTTGCTGGAACTGTTCGCGAAGGAAGTGATGCCGGAGTTCAAGTCCGACCCCGAGCACGAGCAATGGAAGCAAGGCGTCATGAGCGGGGCGATCCAGCTTGAGGAGATCGACACGCAAGCCTTCACCGACCGCTACGGCAAGCTGGCGGTGAGCGTCGCGCCCTCGAAGCCGACCGTTGCCGCGGCGGGGTAGCCTTATTCGTCATTGCCGGGCTTGACCCGGCAATCCATCTTTCTAAAACGACTCTTGCGAAGACGATGGATGTGCGGGTCAAGCCCGCGCATGACGGAGGAGAATCGGGTAATGGAACGCAAACTTCTGCAGATCGCCGTCGCCTGCGCCGGCCTCGTCGGCGTCGGGTTCGGTCTCGCCGGCGTGGTGTTCGGCACCGCCTTTACGGACATCTTCGACGACGGCGCGATCGACTCCTCGGTGCGGTTTTTCAAGGGCATGCTGCTGGCGATCGGCCTCGTGTACTGGTCGTGCATTCCCGATATCGAACACCGCGGCGAGCGGATCTCGCTGATAACCTTCATTCTGGTGTGCGGGGCGGCGTCGCGGCTGATGGCGGTGATCGGCCATGGCGTGGCGACGCTGGGCATTCTCATCAGCCTGATCGCGGGACTGATCCTGGTGCCGCTGCTCTGGCTGTGGCAGCGCCACGTTGCCGAGGTCGCGCGGCGCGGCGCGTTCACCTGAATGAAGCGCCTTGGCGTATGGATTTTCTATTGTGTCGGCGCGCTCGCGATCGGCTATCTCGCGCTTTACGCTTACGCCGCATTCACCGGACGCGAACTACAGCCGGGCGATCCGATCCACATTTTCCGCAGGCCGGATGCGCCGAGTTATTCGTGAGAAGCGTGTCCGAAGGACTTAGTTTTCCTCATTGCCGGGCTTGACCCGGCGATCCATCCTCTTGAAAAGCTTCTTGCGAGGATCGATGGATGCGCGGACCTTCGCCGCGCCGAAGGGCTTCGGCCCCGCAGGCGGGTCAAGCCCGCGAATGACGCGAAGGTTGCTGCATCGCGCCCGGGACACGAGTCACGCCGTCGCGACGATGCGGGGATATTCGCCCGCACCCGCGGGTGTGATCGGCAGGCCGCCGTCGGCATATTCGTTGAGCTTGTTGCGCAGGGTGCGGATCGAAATGCCCAGGATGTTCGCGGCGTGGGTACGATTGCCCAGGCAATGCTTCAGCGTCTCCAGGATCAGATCGCGCTCGACGTCGGCGACGGTGCGGCCGACCAAAGCGCGGGTGACCTGCTCGGCGGCAAAGGTGGCATGCGCCACCGCCGGCGCGGTTTTCGCAAGGTCAAGACGATCGCCGTCGGGTGTCAGGATCGCGTCGACGCCGATTTCGTCGCCATTGGCCATCAGCACCGAGCGGTGGATGGTGTTTTCCAGTTCGCGGACATTGCCCTGCCAGCGGTTGGTGGTGAGCACCCGCCGCGCGTCGGCGGAGATCGGGCGCACCGGCACGCCATTGGCGTCGGCATATTTGCGGGCGAAATGCTGCGCCAGTTCGAGGATGTCCGCCGGGCGCTCGCGCAGCGGCGGAATTTTCAGGTTCACCACATTGAGCCGGAACAGCAGGTCCTCGCGGAAGCTGCCGTCGCGCACGCAGTCCGCGAGGTTGCGGTTCGAGGTGGCGAGGATGCGGATGTCGATCGGCACCGGCCGGGTGCCGCCGACGCGGTCGATCACGCGCTCCTGAATCGCGCGCAGCAGTTTCGACTGCAGCCGCACGTCCATTTCCGAGATTTCATCCAGCAGCAGCGTGCCGCCGGTGGCTTCCTCGAACTTGCCGATCCGGCGTGCGATGGCGCCGGTGAAGGCGCCCTTCTCGTGGCCGAACAGTTCGGACTCCAAGAGATGCTCGGGAATCGCCGCGCAGTTGATGGAGATGAACGGCTTCTTGGCGCGGTTGGAGCGGGTGTGGACGTAGCGCGCCAGCACCTCCTTGCCGGTGCCGGATTCGCCGGTGATCATCACCGAAGCGTCGGAGCCGGCGATCTGCTGCGCCAGCCGGATCACTTTCGCCATCGCCTCGTCGCGATAGACGAGATCGCGGGAATCGTTGGCGACGGCGGCGAGCACCGCCGCGATCAGTTCCGGATCGGGCGGCAGCGGGATGTATTCCTTGGCGCCGGCGTGAATGGCGGCGACCGCGGCGCGGGCATCGCTGGCGATGCCGCAGGCGACGATGGGCACGTGGATGTGTTCGGCCTCGAGCCGGATCACCAGGTCGCGGATGTCGAGTGCGACATCGACCAGCAGGAGGTCGGCGCCCTTGCCGCCGCGCAGCACGCGCATCGCCGTTTCGTTGTCCTCCGCGTGGGTGACGGAGGCGCCATTGTCCATGGCGATCTTGGTGGCGGTCGTGAGCTGGCCCTTCAATGTGCCAACGATGAGAAGCCGCATGATATTCTCCTGTCAGTCGGTTCGCGCGTTTCGCGCGCCGTAGTTAAAGCTTCAGCTGCGTTCCGCCTTGATGATTTCCGTCATGGTCACGCCGAGCTTGTCTTCCACCAGAACTACTTCGCCGCGCGCCACCAGGCGATTGTTGACATAGATGTCGATGGCTTCGCCGACGCGGCGGTCGAGTTCCAGCACGGTGCCGGGGCCGAGCTTCAACAGCTCGCCGATATCCATCTTGGAGCGCCCGAGCACCGCCGAGACCTGCACCGGCACGTCGAACACCGCTTCGAGATCGGCGGCGACCCGCGAAATCTGTTCGTCGTCGTGATAGCCGATGTCGTCGACGACGGGCGTGTCGGCGGCGTTGAGATCGGGAAGCGGCACCTGGGTGTCGTTGTCACTCATGGTTCAATCCTCACGGCCGCGAGATGCGGCCTGATCGCGGGACGCCATGTAGCGTCCGACAAGTTCGTTGATCTTGGCTTCGATCGCCGCGCGCTCGAGCACCACCCCGCCGTCGGCCCACTCGATCCTGCAGTCGCCGCAGTCGACTTCCGGCTCCGCCAGGATCACCAGCCGGCCCTCAAAACCGCTTTGTTTGGCCATCCGCTCGATCCGCTCGCGCGCGGCGTCATAAAGCGCGTCGTTGATGCGGACCACCAGGTGCGGGGTCGAGACCAGATGCGAGAAGCAGTCGCTGACCAGCGCCATCACCTCGGCAAGCGGCTCGCCGGCCACCAATTCGCTGCACAATTTCCGCGCCGCCGCGACCGCGACGTCGACCGCCTCGGTTTCCATCCGCGCCTCGACGCCGGAAAATCCGTTGGCGATGCCGCGCAACGCGATTCCGATTTCCTCCAGCGCCAGTGCGGCGCGGCGGTCGCTTTCGGACTTGGCCTCGCGCATTGCGGCATCGAAGCCGTCGCGGTATGCGCGCGCCTCGGCGGAGGCGATCTGCTGCGCGATTTCCGATGGCGTGGCCGCGCGCTCGCGGCCCTTCTCCGGAGCGGAGAAGTCCATGTCGAACAGGAATTTTGCCGGAGCGCCCATCAGTACACCAGCTCGTCGTCGGCGCGGTTCTTGGTCAGCATGATCTCACCCTTGGCCGCCAGGTCCTTGGCGAGATTGACCAGCAGCGCCTGCGCCTCGTCGACATCCCTGAGCCGCACCGGCCCGAGGGCGGCCATGTCGTCGAGCAGCATCTTGCCGGCGCGCGACGACATGTTGCCGAGGAAGAAGCCGCGGACCTCCTCATTGGCGCTTTTCAGCGCGATGCCGAGCTTGTTCTTGTCGATGTGACGCATCAGGGTCTGGGCCGAGGCCGAATCCAGCTTCACCAGGTCGTCGAAGGTGAACATCAGCGCCTTGATGCGCTCGGCCGACTCGCGGTTGTCTTCTTCCAGCGAGGTGATGAAGCGGGTTTCGGTCTGGCGGTCGAAATTGTTGAAGATTTCCGCCATCACCTCATGGGCGTCGCGGCGCCGGGTCTGCGACAGGTTGGACATGAATTCGGTGCGCAGCGTCTGTTCGACGCGCTCGATCACCTCTTTCTGCACCGCCTCCATCTTCAGCATGCGCCCGACCACGTCGAGCGCCATGTCCTCGGGCAGGATCGCCAGCACCCGCGCGGCATGCTCGGGCTTCAGCTTCGACAGCACCACGGCGATGGTCTGCGGATATTCGTTCTTGAGATAATTGGCGAGCACCTCTTCCTGAACGTTGGAGAGTTTTTCCCACATGTTGCGGCCGGCGGGTCCGCGAATCTCGTCCATGATTCCGGTGACGCGCTCCTTGGGCAGATATTGCTGCAGCAGCCGCTCGGTGGCGTCGAAATTGCCCATCAGTGCCCCCGACGCCGACATCCGCGAGACGAATTCGAGCAGGAGGTCCTCGACCACATCGGCTTCGACGGTGCCGAGCGTCGACATCGCCATCGAGAGCTCGCGCACCTCGTCGTCCTCGAGCAGCGCCCAGACCTTGCCGCCATATTGTTCGCCGAGCGCCAGCATCAGGATCGCGGCCCGCTTCGGGCCGCTCATCGGCTTGCTCTTGGGACGATTGCCCTGCCGGCTCGCCAGCGTCGCGACCACGCTGGCGATGTCGTTCGAGCTGTTGGTTGTGGTTTGCGGTACGGCCATGTCAGATCACGCGGGCTCCGAGAGCCATTGACGAACGATGGAAGCGGTTTCGCTGGGATTTTGCTGCGCCAGTTCGCCGACGCGATGCACTGACTGGGCGTGCACCTGGCCCTGCACCTGCGCCACGTCGATCATCTGCGCGGTGGCGTTGGTGCCGGGAATGAGGTTCTGTCCGGCGCCTTGTGCGCCGGCGTCTGCCGGTGCGGGCAAGGCGGCATTGGCAAGTGCGGCGACCGGCTCGGAGGCAAGGATGCGCTTCACCAGCGGCCGCACCACCATGAACAGCACCACAAGGCCGAGCAGCATCATCACGCCAAGCTCGATGCCGTACATGATGTCGTCCTTGGTGAATTGCAGCATGCCGAGCCAGCCCGACGGCTCGCTGATCGGCACCACCGCCGGCGCGTCGGCAAAGCGCAGGTTGACCACCTCGACCTGATCGCCGCGCTTCTGGTCGAAGCCGATGGCGGAGCGCACCAGCGCCGCGATGCGGTCGAGTTGCTCCTTGCCGCGCTCGGCATAGACCATCTCGCCCTTGTCGTTCTTGGCATAGCTGCCGTCGACCAGCACGGCGACGGAAATGCGGTTGACCCGTCCGGCCTCGGTCACCTCGGTCTTGGTGGTGCGGGAAATCTCGTAATTGTTGGTTTCCTCGCTTTTCTTGCTCTGGTCGCGCGCAGCCGGCGCGTTGTCCGGGCGCGGCGCACCCGGCAGTTCGTTGTTGACCGTGACCTGGCCGTTGCTTTCGGCGGTGGCCGAGGATTCCTCGCGGGTCTGGCTGGAGCGCAGCACCCGGCCTTCGGGATCGAACTTGTCCGAGGTCTGCGTGATCTTGTTGTAATCGAAGTCGGCGGAAAGCTGCACCCGGGCGCGGCCGGTCCCGACCACCGACGAGACGATGGCCTCGATCTGGTTGCGCATCCGCTTCTCGAACGTGGTGCGGCGCTCGTCGCCGGTGGCGCCATCGGTATCGCCGGCGGCGCCGTCGGCCAGCAATTGCCCGGCTTCGTCGACAATGGAGACCCGCTGCGGCTTCAAGCCGTTGACGGCGGAGGCGACGACATGGCGGATGGCGCGCACCTGCTGCGGCTCCAGCGCGCCGCGCACCCGCACCACGATCGAGGCCGAAGGCTCCGGGGTTTCGCGCGAGAACAGCGGCCGTTCCGGCAGCACCAGATGCACGCGCGCGGCCTGGATGCGGTCGATCGCCCGGATGGTGCGGGCCAACTCGCCCTCCAGCGCGCGCAGGTGATTGATGTTCTGGACGAAGCTGGTGGTGCCGAGCGCATCGGACTTGTCGAAAATCTCGTAACCGACGCCGCCGCCCTTGGGCAGGCCGCCCTCGGCGAGCTTCATGCGCAACCGGGTGACCTTGTCCTTGGGCACCATGATGACCGCGCCGTCGTTGCGCAGTTCGAAGGCAATGGCTTGGCGCTCCAGGTCCTTGACGATCCCGGCGGAATCCTCGGGGCTGAGGTCGGTGAACAGCGTGGTCATCTGCGGTGTGGTGACGCGCATGATGACGAATCCGAAGAATCCGATCAGCGCGGCGGTGACCGCGACCATCGCCATTACCCGGGACGCACCCAGACTTTTCAGGAAACCTGCAAGACCCTGCAACGAACCAGCCCCTTAAGATTCGGCTGCACGAGCCGACTGGGCAATTATTGCCTATGGGATGGTTTCGATATGGTTAATGAAGGTTAAAGGCGCGGTTGAATTGTCGAAAAGCAAAAAAACCGGCTTCGCAAAACGAAGCCGATTTTAGGAAAATGCCGCTCATTCGTCATGCGCGGGGTTGACCCGCGCATCCATCAATCTTCGCAAGAGTCTTTCAAGAGGATGGATTGCCGGGTCAAGCCCGGCAAGGACGAGGGAAACTTACTGCCGGTACTGCTGGATGCGGGTGGTGCGCAGTCCGGCCAGGCCATGCTGGTCGATGGAAAACTGCCAGGACAGGAATTCGTCGACCGTCAGGGTGTAGCGGCTGCAGGCTTCCTCGAGGGAGAGCAGACCGCCGCGGACCGCGGCAACGACTTCGGCCTTGCGGCGGATCACCCACCGCTTGGTCCCGGGCGCGGGCAAGTCCGCAATTGTTAACGGACTGCCGTCAGGCCCGATGACGTATTTTACCCTCGGGCGATGGGGTTCTGTCATGGCGTACTCACAAACTCTCAACCACTGAACTCACTGTGACAACCTACGCCCCGCGACTTAAAATTTGCCTAAGCATGTGGCCCAAATACAATTCTCCTTGGAATCGACATGAAAACGCGCCCGGCGCGCACGATGTGTGCCGGGGTGAGGCAGGGGTGTGAATGAAGTTCTAACGTGCCGTGCCCCGGACGCCGCGCCATAAGCGCGTTTACGCGCGTCTTCGACGCGCCATAGCGTAGCCCTTGCTAAGGCGGTGCGCTGCACAGCCGGGGCCTGGAGCGGGATCCCGGCGCTGCGGAGCGGCATGAAGAATACCGCACCGGGTCCGGGATACCAGACTTCAGCTCGAGATGCTCTTGATCTGGTTGACGGTGTAGGTCTGGCCGTTGATCGACAACAGCGGCGGCTGCTGCGTCAGATCCACCGAATTGACCACGCCCTGGATCTGGGTCGAGACCGCCACGGGATTGCCCGATGCGTCAAGCGCGGTGGCGGTCATGGTATATTTGCCGTCCGGCCACTGCGTGCCGTCGTTGCCCTTGCCGTCCCAGGCAAAAGCCTGGTTGTCGCCGGCGGTGACGGGGTAATTGCCGCTGAAAACGTTCTGCCCGGTCGAGTTGGCGATGGTGATGGCGACGTTCGAGTTCGTCGGAACGCTTAAGTTCCAACTCGCGGCGCTGTTGACCAGATTGGTGGTGCTGCCATCGACCACCGCGGTCTTGCCGACGAACCCCAGGGCTTGCGTCGATTGCGCGGTCTGCTGCAGCGAGACCAGCGCGGTCAGCTGATCATTGGTCTTGAGCTGCTGCTCGACGCCGGCGAACTGCACCAGCTGCTGGGTGAACTGGTTGGTGTCGAGGGGGTCGAGCGGGTTCTGGTTCTGCAGCTGCGTGGTCAGCAGCGTCAGGAAGGTCTGGAAATTCCCCGCCAGCGTGGTGTCGGCGGTCGAACTCAGAGTCGCTCCCGAGCCGGAGCTCGATGTGGTCGGTAGTGGTGTCGTGCCCGATACGACCGATGCCGCCACGCCTGATACTGTCGTCATGTCCGTCTCCTAGACCCTGATGTCGATGCCGCTGCCCGATCCGGGCACGCGGCCGTAAGTTCGTCCCGCGACTGAGGCTGAAACGCTGTCGTCTTCGCTGATGATCAGCCGCTGCGCATTGCGGCCGGGCTCGCCGCCGGTGTTCTGGCCGGACGAGGACTGGTCGCGCAGGCTGAATTGCAGGCCGCTGTCGCCGGTCTTGAATCCGGCATTGTCGAGCGCGCGCTGCAATTGCGGCGCGTCCTGGCGCAGCATCGCCAGCGTTTCCGGCTTTTCGACCGTGAGATGCGAGGTGACCTGGCCGTGGCGGTCAACGTCGATGCGTACATCGATGCGGCCAAGCTCGGCGGGGTCAAGCCTGATTTCGAAGCGGCTCTTGCCGCTTTGCGCCGACACCGCGATCTGAAGCGCAAGGCCGTTGAGCGGCACTGCCGCCGATGTCGCCGCGGTGACGGTCAATGGCGTGGCGGCCGTCGGCGTCGTGGCGGTCTGCAGTTGCGGCTGGGTGGCATTTGCGGCCTGGCCGGCGTCGGAAGGCTCGGTTTGAAGCGGAGCCGTCGTCGACGCATGGTGTTCGTGCGGCGCCGCCGGTGCCGCCGTGGTTGTCGGCACGTCCGGTTTGGCGGGTTCAGCGCTGGCAGGCTCAACGGCGCTGCCGGTTTTCTGTTTGCCGTCCGCGGCCGGGCCCTGCGGGGCGGCGCTTTTGGCGGCGGCGTCCGGGGACGGCAATGGCGCGGCAGGATCGGCCGCGCCGGGCGCGATGCCGGTCTTGATCGGTGCGGCGCTTTCGCTCGCGCGCGCAGTGGTGGAAACTTTGGCGGTTGCCTTCGGCGCGACGGCCGCAACCGGGGTCGCGGCCACAATTGCCGCCAATGCCGGATCGGCTTGCACCGTTGCATCGGCTTTTACTGCGGGTTGGTTCGCGGCGGTTGCCACGGTGTCGCTTACCGCTGCCGGCGCCGTCGAGTCGGTCGTGCCGGCGGATACTGCTGCCGGCGTCGCCGTCGCCGCTGCCGGCGTCTCCGCTACGGGGGCAGCCACCAAGGCGGCGGCCTTCGGGTCGACCTGGCCTTGTGCTGGCGCTGTGGCGGGCTTTGTTGCCTCGACGGTCGAAATGCTTGTAGCAATCGCCGCCGCGGCAATCGCCAGCGGCTCCGCCGCATTGCCGGTCGATACCGGCGCGACCACGAGGTCCGTCGCCGCAACGGGTGCCGCAATCGCAACGGCGACCGGGGTCGCGGCCGTCGGCGCAACCACCTGTGGCGATGCCGTGGGATCGGTTGGTGTCGCGGTGTCAGGTGTGGCGGTGATGTCGGAAACCGAATCCTTGACGGCCGTTTTCACAATGCCGGACTTCGCCGGCGTCAATCTGGATTTGGACGCCGCGCTTGCGCCGACGCTGGCATTGGCAGCGGCGGGCTGCGCGGCGCTCGACTCCGTATTCTGCGAAGAGGCGTTCGCGACCGCGTCCGACGAATGTGCGTTGTCGTGGCGGTTGCTTGCCGCCGCCGGCGTGTCATCAGAACGTTGCTGCTGCGGCGCCGGCCGGTCGGGCGCCGCCGTCGGCGCGGTGCGATCGTTGCTTGTGCCGTCAGCGGCATTGCTGTCGATCAGCGCCGAAAAGCGGTCGGGCACGGGCGATTGGTCCGCTCGGGCGGACCTCGACGGCGCGGTCTGAACGGACAGGGTTGCGGCGGTTTCTGACGAGACGCTGAGCACGGGTGGCCTTTCGCGGTGATTCCATTCTCAGATCAGCAAGGACCGGGCCACGCCGCGGTTTAAATAAAGTTCCATGAAATCATATAGTTACCGACGCCGGTCGTGGCCCGCAGGCTTGTCGCAGCCGCTTCGTTTCTGCCCGGCGGCAAGAATTGCCGTTCGCGGCGTCCAGAACGGCGGTCGTGATTGCCTCCGCCGGATACGGCCTATATGAAAGGCTGGCTTTTGCAGCCGTTCCAGCTGACGTAATGCTGCGTTCCCGGAACCGCTTCAAAGCATCCAGATCAACGACCGGAACCATGCGCAACAGTCTCGACCTCGAAGGCCGTCCAGAGGACACACGGATCGTCGTGGCCATGTCCGGCGGCGTCAACTCCTCGGCGACGGCTGCGCTGCTTAAGTCCGAAGGCTATGACGTCGTCGGCATCACGCTGCAGCTCTACGACCATGGCGCCGCCACCCACCGCAAGGGCGCCTGCTGCGCCGGCCAGGACATCCACGACGCCCGCAACGTCGCGGCGCGTCTGGGGATTCCGCATTACGTGCTGGACTACGAAAGCCGCTTTCGCGAGTCCGTGATCGACAGCTTTGCCGACTCCTATGCCGCTGGCGAAACCCCGGTGCCCTGCATCGAGTGCAACCGGTCCGTAAAATTCCGCGATCTGCTCTCGACCGCGCGCGAACTCGGCGCTTCGGCGCTGGCCACCGGGCATTACGTCGCGTCGCGCCGCCTGGCGGACGGATCGCGGGCGCTGGTCTGTGCCGCCGACGCCGACCGCGACCAGAGCTATTTCCTGTTCGCGACCACGCGCGAGCAGCTCGATTACCTGCGCTTTCCCTTGGGCGACATGACCAAGCCGCAGACCCGCGAACTGGCGCGGCGCTTTGGATTGTCGGTCGCCGACAAGCAGGACAGCCAGGACATCTGCTTTGTGCCGACCGGACGCTATACGGATATTGTCGGACGCCTGAAGCCGAACGCGCTTGAGCCCGGCGATGTCGTCGATCTCGATGGGCGCGTCATCGGCAGGCATCGGGGCATCGCGCATTTCACCGTCGGGCAGCGCCGCGGCCTCGGCATTGCCGCCAGCGCCCCGCTCTATGTGATCCGGCTGGATGCCGCGGCCCGCCGCGTCGTGGTCGGTCCGCGCGAGGCGCTGCGGATGCATCGCATCGCGCTGCGCGACGTGAACTGGATCGGCGACGGCGCGCTTGAGCGCGCGGTCGGCGACGGGCTTGAGATTTTCGTACGGGTGCGCTCGACCCGCGCGCGGCAGCCGGCCTGGCTGCGCGCCGCGGACGGCGGCTATGAAGTCGAACTGGTCGCGGGCGAGGAGGGCGTCTCGCCCGGCCAGGCCTGCGTGTTTTACGACGCGGCGGCGGGACAGGCGCGCGTGCTCGGCGGCGGATTCATCAGGAGCGCGGCTGCAAAAAGCGCAAGCGCCGCGGCCCATGCAGCCGGCAAGCCGCAGCCGCTGCTGCAGGACTGAAGCGAACAAGAAATTCGGCCGGGAAAATTCAGGCGGGGGCATGGGGAACGATATCGACCGCGCTGGGGTCGCCAGGGCCTATGGCCGTTGGGCGCCGGTTTACGATCTCGTATTCGGCAAGGTGTTCGATCACGGCCGCCAGTCCACCATCGCCGAAGCCGACAGGATCGGCGGACAAATCCTCGATGTCGGCGTCGGCACCGGACTGTCGTTGTCGGATTATTCGCGCAGCACCAGATTGTGCGGTGTCGATATTTCCGAGCCGATGCTGCGCAAGGCCCAGCAACGCGTACGCGCGCTGGGTCTTTCCAACGTCAAGACGCTGGCGGTGATGGACGCAAAGAATCTCGCGTTCAGGGATTCGTTCTTCGACGCGGTGGTCGCGCAATATGTCATCACCGCGGTGCCCGATCCCGAAGCCACATTGGATGATTTCATTCGCGTGCTGAAACCCGGCGGCGAACTGATTCTGGTCAACCACATCGGCGCCGAGAGCGGTCCGCGCCGCGCATTTGAACTGGCGTTCGCCCCATTGGCGCGAAGGCTCGGCTGGCGGCCGGAATTTCCGTGGGCGCGGCTGGCGGATTGGGCCGCCGGACATGGTGGCGTCAGCCTCGCCGAGCGCCGCCCGATGCCGCCAATGGGGCATTTCTCGCTGATCCGCTACCGGAAATCGTGACACTGCGGCGATTTGGTGCGGAACCTGCGCCCGCGCCAACCGTTTCCTTGCATGACCAAAAGAAGCCTCTTGCTGTCGTGCCTGATAATGGCGGCGTCCGGCGCGGCATTCGCGCAGGCGCCGCCGACGCCGACAACGCCGCCGGCGCAGACCGCGGCGCCCACGCGCGGTACCAACAATTGCGCGCCGACGGAATCGACCCCGCAGGGCACTATCGCGCCGCAGGGCACCACAACCGGCCAGCGCCCCGAGCCGCTTGGCGACAAGCTGGCTCGATCCGACGGGGTGCTGTGTCCGCCCGCAGGCGTCGATCCCGCGATCCGCGCGCCGACGCCCGACACCGGCAACACGCCGGTGATCCCACCGCCCGGCAGCCCCGGCGGCGATCCCACGATCCGGCCGAAATAGGCCGAATTTGCAGGCACTTGGGCCCGCATCCGCGTTTGCTTGACATGCCCCTGACCGGCTTCTTATATGCCGCGCGTTCGTGGCAGCGGGTTATCAAGCGCTCGCGACGGACGCCGTGGCGGGGTAGCTCAGCTGGTTAGAGCACGGGAATCATAATCCTGGGGTCGGGGGTTCGAGTCCCTCTCCCGCTACCAGTTTCTGTGAGCAACTCATGCTTTCTCGATGGAGCGTGAGTGGTGGCAGATACGATGCGGATCGGCACGCGCAAGAGCACGATGGCGCTGGCGCAGACCGCGGAGATCGCGCGGCGGCTGGCCGCGGCGGCCCCCAACGTCAATGTCGAAATCGTCAAGTTCGAAACCACGGGCGATCAGGACCAGACCGGCAAGCTGTTGCAGCACGGCGGCAAGGGCGGCGCTTTCGTCGCCCAGATCCGCGATGCCGTACTTGCCGGACAACTGCACGCCGCGATGCATTCGCTCAAGGACATGCCCGGCAACGAAGACACGCCGGGCCTGGTGATCGGCGCTGCGCTGTCGCGGGATCCGCCCGGCGACGTGCTGGTGCTGCGCGCGGGCGTCGCGTTCGACGATCTCAGGCGCGCGCATGGCAAGGGTTTCAAGATCGGCACCAACGCGGTGCGGCGCGCCGCCTATCTGCGGCGGCTGTTTCCGGAAGTTGAAGTGATCCATTATCGCGGCGCCTCCGACACCCGCGTCCGCAAGCTCGACAATCGCGAAATGCAGCGGCTGCCGGATGGCGGCGCGGCCGGCCCCGCCGATGCGCTGATCATGGCGCGCTCGGGGCTCGAGCGCGTCGGGCTCGGCCATCGCATTGCTTACGAGTTTTCATTGGCGGAAATGCTGCCCGCGATCGGGCAGGGCATTGTCGCGGTGGAATGCGCCGCGGACGACTGGCAGACCCGGCGCACGCTGTCGCTGATCGACGACGCGCCCGCGCATTTGTCCTGCGATGCCGAACGCGAGGTGCTGTGGGTGCTCAACGGCCACTGCAATTCGCCGATTGCCGGCTATTCCACCATCGATGGCGCCGAGATGACCCTGACCGCATCGGTACTGGATGAAAGCGGGTTCATCGAGGTCACGCGTTCAGGGCCGGCGAACCGACCGCGCGAACTCGGCCGCGCGGTCGGGCTCGAACTGCTGGACAAGGGCGCCGCGGCGATCATCGCGCGGACGCGGGTGGAGGTCTGACCCACCTCTCCCCGAAGGGGAGAGGTCGAAGCCGGAGCGGAGCGCAGGCTTCGGGTGAGGGGTCTCTCCACGCACTCAACTCGCGGATAGGCCCCTCACCCGGATCGCATCTTCGATGCTATCCGACCTCTCCCCTCCGGAGAGAGGTGACTCGGGTCCTGACCGGCTACATAGGTAACACAATAGACCGGGAACATAGGTAACAGGTCAACTGATCGGCGAGGAGGACCTTGCCGATGGGATGGACGGAGACCTGTGCCGTGGATGAACGGATGCGATTTGTGATTGCGGCGAAGAAGCATGAGGAGTCGTTTGCCGCGCTGTGCCGGAGCTTCGGCGTGAGCCGGAGGGTGGGGTACAAGTGGCTTGCGCGTTATCAGGAGGCGGGCGTTGACGGCCTGCTCGATCGTTCGCGGGCGCCGCTGCATCATCGGCATGCGGTTGCGGATGATGTCGCCGAACACTGCCTTGCGGTGCGACGCGAACACCCGAGCTGGGGGCCGCTGAAGGTGCGAGCCTGGCTTGAGCGCAAGGCGCCCGCCAGCGAGTGGCCAGCGGCGAGCACGATCGGCGCGCTGTTCGATTGCGCAGGGCTGACGGTGAAGCGCAAGCTGCGCCGGCGCAGTCCGCCGTCGAGCGCGCCCTTTGCCGATTGCACGGCCGCCAACGAGGTGTGGTGCATCGACTTCAAGGGCTGGTTTGTGACCGGGGACGGCAAGCGTTGCGAGCCGCTGACGGTCACGGATGCGCATAGCCGCTATCTGCTGCGCTGTCAGGCGCTGACGCGCACCGACACCGATCATGTGTGGCCGGTGCTGGATGCGGCATTCCGCGAGTTCGGGCTTCCGCATTACATGCGCTCCGACAACGGATCGCCGTTTGCCTCGTGCGGCGCCGGCGGATTGTCGAGGCTGTCGGTCCGGCTGATCAAGGCCGGGGTGGTTCCACAGCGCATCAAGCCCGGCAAGCCGCAGCAGAACGGCCGGCATGAGCGCATGCACCTGACGCTGTTGCAGGATGCCGCCACGCCGCCATCGCGCACCTTGCGCGAGCAACTCAGGCGGCTGCAGGACTTCCAGCACGTCTACAACGAGGAGCGTCCGCATCAATCGCTCGGCCACGCTACGCCGGCTGATCTCTACACACCCTCGCCGCGCCGCTTCGACGGCATCCTGCGCAAGCCTGAATATAACGCCGGACTGGAAGTGCGGCAGGTTCGCCACAACGGCGAGATCCGCTGGCGCAACGAGACGATCTACCTCAACCAGGCGCTGGCCGGCGAACCCGTCGCGCTTGAGGAAGACGCTACCGGCTGGACCGTCAGCTACGGGCCGGTCTTGCTCGGCACTATCGCTCACAACGACAGCCGGCTTCGCAAACCCAAACCAAAAAAACAGAAGTCCTGTGGACATGTGGACAACGCAAGCGCGTTGCCCACAAGCCCACAGGACCAACAACAACAGACCTGAACGAAACGAGAATTGTGTTACCTATGTCGTCGGTCAGAAGTGTTACCTATGTCGCCGGTTGCTCACTCGGCTGCAAAATCTGCGCTCTATTGGAACTTGGCGATCAGCAAAACCTTGTCATGAGAGCACTCCGACAGGAGCGGCGGCAAAGGGCGCACATGATGACCCGCTGGTTTCTTTGTTTGAGTTTGATGGCCTTCTTCCAGCTTCCGGCATTCGGCGCAGAACTTACGCCGGAGCGGATCAACGGCGCCAACTTCACCGGAAAGCTGCCCTCGGAAGACAGCCCCACCCCGCTCGCCGTCAAGGTCCAGGTCCTGCTCGACCGCGCGCGGTTTTCGCCCGGCGAAATCGACGGAAGATTCGGCGACAATGTCGAGAAGGCGCTGCGAGCCTTTACCGAGGCAAACGGTCTCGCTCCGGGCAAGGTCCTCACTCCGGAAATCTGGTCGAAACTGCAGCAAGCCTCGAGCAATGCGGTCATTGCCGAATACGTTCTGACCGAGCGCGACATCAAGGGACCGTATATCGAAAAACTGCCCGCAAAAATGGAGGACATGAAGTCGCTCAAAACATTGGACTACACTGGGCCGAAGGAAGCCCTGAGCGAGCGTTTTCATATGAGCCCGGACCTGCTGGCCGCGCTCAATCCCGGCCAAAAGTTCGACCGCGCCGGCACCAAGATCAACGTGGTCAATCTTCCAAAGGAGGCGCCGGCCAAAACCGCGCGCGTCGAGGTCGACAAATCCCGCGAAACGGTGCGGGCCTTTGCGAAGGATGGAACGCTGATCGCGTTCTATCCGGCCACTGTCGGAAGCCAGGAAAAGCCGACGCCGACGGGCACGTTGAAGGTCGTTTCGATCCAGCCCAATCCGACCTATCGCTACGATCCGGAATACAAATTCAAAGGCGTCAAATCGACAAAACCCTTTACGATCAATGCCGGCCCGAACAATCCGGTGGGCACGATGTGGATCGGACTGTCGCAGGCAGGCTATGGCATTCACGGCACGAGCGAGCCGTCGCGGGTCAGCAAAAGCGAGTCGCACGGCTGCGTTCGGCTGACCAACTGGGACGCCACGCGGCTGGCGCAATCCGTCAAAAAAGGCGTCGAAGTCAGCTTCATCGAAGGCAAGCAGGCATCACGGTGAGTTCTTTCAATCGCAAAAACCTGCGGTCGAGAATCTCATCGCATCCTCGATGCTCAGCTTGCTCAACCTCAGGGCACCATGCTAGAATTTTTCGCTGATACGTTCACCGGGGGGCTGTTCAATGTCGAAGAGGATGGCGACTTCAAGCTTGAGCATCGGCCTGCTCGCGCTGTTTTTAGCGGGTGAAAGGTCCGAAGCAGCCGGACGGATACCGAGTGGTGCACCGCTTCCCTGTAGCAGAAATACGGTCCCATTTTTGACCTGGCTTCCAATATTCCCGGATTTGGCGTTGCCGTGTTAAACACGATTTACCACTGCACCACGGCCATATATTGCCGCGGTAGTTATGTTACTCAATTTGAGACAAAGAAAATCGCCTCATATGGCGATATACCGCAATGGCTTGCGAGCACGTCCAATCCAGCTGGCTCCTTCTACACGGCGGCGCAACAGGATGCGATTATTAGTAACGCTAGAGGTCTGGCGGAGGCCAATAAGCCGCCGTCGAAATTCGTCTATGATATTCACTTTTTTTGGGACCAAGCTGCACAATATTATGTGGGTGCCGATGTTAACTATGCACGGTGTCACTGAACTGCAGCGTTCCAAGCCGCGGTCACCGGAAAATGCCGCTCATCCTTGATAACCGCGCACCCGCTTCACCATCTGCTCGACATGCGCGATCGGGGTTTCGGGCTGGATGCCGTGGCCGAGGTTGAAGATCAGCCGGCCCTTTGCGTAATTCGCCAGGAACGTCATCGATGGCGCGATCGAGCGCAGCGCCGCCGGCGATCAGCGCCAGCGGATCGAGATTGCCCTGCACCGCGACCCTGGTTTGCACGCGTGCGCGGATCAGCGACGGCTCCGCCGCCCAGTCGATGCTGACGGCATCGACGCCGGTGGTCTCGACATAGGATGGCAGCAGCGCACCTGCGCCCCTGGGAAAGCCGATGATCTTTGCGTCCGGCACCTTTGCGCGCACGCCTTCGATGATGCGCCGGGTCGGGGCGATCGACCAGCGCGCAAATTCGCGCGGCGGCAGCACGCCGGCCCAGGTGTCGAAGATCTGCAGCACGTCGGCGCCGGCCTTGAGCTGTCCGAGCAGGTATTGAATCGAATTCTCGACCAGCACGTCGATGATCTCTGCGAACGCCTCCGGATGCCGATACGCCATCATTCGCGCCGGCGCCTGATCCGGCGTGCCCTGTCCCGCCACCATGTAGGTCGCGACCGTCCACGGCGCGCCGCAAAAGCCGATCAGCGCGACGTTCGGATCGAGTTCGCGCCGCACCCGGCGCAGCGCCTCGTAGACCGGCTCGAGTTTTGAGAAATCGGCCGTTGCCGCCAGCGTTGCGGCTTTCTCCGGCGTATCCAGCGGCTCCAGCCGCGGGCCTTCGCCAACCTCGAACCGCACCGAGCGGCCGAGCGCATAAGGAATCACCAGGATATCGGAGAAGATGATCGCGGCGTCGAAGCCGAAGCGGCGGATCGGCTGCAGCGTCACTTCGGCCGCGAGTTCCGGCGTGAAGCACAGATCGAGGAAGCCGCCGGCCTTGGCGCGCAGCTCACGGTATTCCGGCAGGTAACGGCCGGCCTGGCGCATCATCCACAGCGGCGGCACGGCCAGGCTGCGGCGGGAAAGCACGGCCATGAAAGGTTTGACGGGGAGATCGGTCAAGCGGCATTCCGTCGGTCGAGAGGCCTGTTGCCGCTCCTGATACACTGCCGGTACGGGCTTGGCCACGGCGGATGGAACCGGAGGGAACCTCTGCCGCGTACAAACGTTGTCGCCCGAGGAGAAAATCCCATGGCCGAGAAATTCGACCCCGCGGCGCACGACAAACATGCCGACGACCCCAAACAAGCGGCTTTGGCCGACATGGAAACGCATGCGCGGCTGGAAGCAGGCCTGATAGATACCTTTCCGGCATCCGATCCCGTAAGCGCGGCGCAGCCGGCGCCGTCGAGGCCCGACGGCGACCGGCACAAGGATTCGCTGTGGGACAAGATGCTGGCGGCCTTCCGTTAGCCGATACATATCGCCGTAACGATTGACGTTGAGGCCATGCCGCGATGGATGACCGCTACAACCATGCGCCGAACAATTCGCCGCGCAGCGGCAGTTCGAAGAAGGTGACGCCGGTGGTTTGGGCCGCGATCGTCGCCGTGATAGCGGCGCTCGCGATCTGGTTTACGATGCGGGCGTAAATTTCACCGCATCTGCGAAATCCAAATAACCCGAGCGGGTTCCCCAGGAACAATTCTTTTCCCACGGCATTGCCTCCCCGATATTTCACAACTGAGGAGCATGCGATGATCAAGCGTCTTGCAGTGGCCGCTGTCGCGGTTATCGGAATTTACAGCGCGGTGCCGGCGAGCGCCGAAGAAGTCGGCGTGGGCGTCGGTGTCGGCCCGGTTGGCGCCGGCGTGACCGTCGGAACCGGCCGTCCCGATTACGATCGCGACCGGGTGCGGGAGCGTGAAGTGATCCGCGAGCGCGAACCCCGCCGCGACGAGACCGTGATCATCAAGAAGGATCACGATCGCGATTGGGATCGTGGCGAACGCAAGGTCATTATCGACCGCTGAGGTAGCGGATCGATCTGTTCGAGCGGCCTCCCTCGCGGAGGCCGTTCGTTTTGTTGCGCGTCATTCCGGGGGTGGAGGCCACACGCAACACATTAATAATGCGGCGGCGGTTCGTTCGCAGCACCCGGTGCGGCGGCCTCCGCCTCCTGCAGCCGTTCGCTCAGCGCCGCCAGTTGCCGCGTCAGCGCGTCGATCTTCAGCCATTGCGCGGTGATGGTCTTGTTCAGCGCCTCGATGGTCTCGTCCTGAAACGTCAGCCGGGTTTCCAAGAGGTCGATGCGCTCGCTCAGCGTTTTGGCCTCACTCATCGGACGCCGTTCCGGTTGCGCGCTCGCGCAGGCCGTGGCCGAGCGCGACACGTTGGTCGAACACGAAACAGTCGCCGCGCCAGCGGCTTTCGGCTTCCGGCACGGCTTCCAGATATTTCAGGATGCCGCCCTTGAGATGATAGACCTCGGCGAAGCCGCGCGCGAGCAGATAGGCGCTGGCCTTTTCGCAGCGGATGCCGCCGGTGCAGAACATCGCGATCTTCTTGTGCCGTTGCGGGTCGAGCGTGCGTGCCGCGAAATCCTTGAACTGGCCGAAGCTTTTGATACCGGGATCGATCGCGCCAGCAAAACTGCCCATCGCCACTTCGAAAGCGTTGCGGGTGTCGATGACAAGCGTATCGGGTGCGGCGATCAATTCGTTCCAGTCGGCGGACTCGACATAGATGCCGACAGCCCTGGCCGGGTTGGTCTCGCGATCGCCGAGGGTGACGATCTCCTTCTTCAGCCGGATTTTCAGCCGTGCAAACGGCATCCTGGCAGCCGACGAGAATTTCAGTTCGAGATTATCGAGCCGGCCGCCGAACAACTCGCCGCGCAATTCCACGATCAGCGCGCCGATCGCACCATCGCTGCCGGCCAGCGTGCCGTTGATGCCCTCGTGGGCCAGCAGCACGCTGCCTTTGAGTCCGAAATCGGCACAGATCGCGCGCAGCGGCTCGCGCAGCTCCCGGAAATCCAGCAGCGCGGCGAATTGGTAGAAGGCGGCGACGGTATACGGCATCGCGGTGGTTTATCCCAAGGGCGGGCGAGGGGAAACCCTGTAGCCGTCATCTTGGGGAGCCGCGCCCTTGCGCGGCGTCTCGAAGGATGGGAGCGCGCTCCATCCTTCGATACGCGGTCCTTGGACCGCTCCTCAGGATGACGGCGAGCGTGTGTTATGCGCTTCCAAGCATTGCCCTCGCGCGCCTGAAATGCCATGTAGACCCGCCCTACACTGCCGACAAACCAGCGACCAAAGTGAGCAACTTTTCATGAGGAATTTCCATCTCGCCGGCCGCTCCACCGTCCACGCCGGGAATGCGATGGTGGCGACGTCGCATCCGCTGGCGGCGCTCACCGCGATCGAGGTGCTGAAATCCGGCGGCACCGCCGCGGATGCCGCGGTCGCGGCCTGCGCGCTGCTAGGGGTGATCGAGCCGCAATCCACCGGCATCGGCGGCGACTGCTTTGCGCTGATCCAGCCCAAGGGCGAGGGCAAGATCGCCTCCTATAACGGCTCGGGACGTGCGCCGAGGGCCGCGACAGCCGAGTGGTACATCGAGCACAAGATGCACGCGATTCCGACCACCGGCGCGCATTCGGTCACGATCCCCGGCGCGATCGATGCCTGGGAAACTATCCTGCGCGATCATGGCAAGCTCGGCCTCGATACCTTACTGCAACCCGCGATCAAGGCCGCCGAGGAAGGCTATATCGTCGCCCCCCGCATCGCCTTCGACTGGAAGAACGGGCTGGAGAAGCTGCGCGGCGGCACCAACACCCCGCGCTATCTGCTGCCGCACGGCAGCGCGCCGGTCGCCGGCGACGTGATCAGGCAGCCCGAACTGGGCCAGACCTTGCGTACGGTCGCAAAGCAGGGCCGTGACGGGTTCTACAAGGGCGCGGTGGCCGAAGATATCGTCGAGACGCTGCGCGGTCTCGGCGGTCTGCACAGCCTGGATGATTTCGCCGCGCACAGCACCGAAACCACCACGCCGATCGGCACCCTCTACAAGGGCCACAACGTCTGGCAATGTCCGCCAAACGGGCCGGGCATCACCATGCTGGTGATGCTGAACGTGCTGTCGCATTTCGACCTGACCAAATATCCGCCTATGAGTATCGAGCGGTTTCATCTGGAGGCCGAGGCCGCGCGCGTCGCCTATCTGATGCGCGAGCAGGACATCGGCGACCCCGCTTATGTCGATGTCGATATCAAGCGCATCCTGTCAAAGGAATTCGCCGAAGGCTATGCGAAGAAGATCCGCATGGACCGGCTGCTCGAATTGCCAAAAGTGTCGCCGCCGATCAATCCGTCGACGGTGTACATCAGCGTGATCGACCGGGATCGCAACGTCTGCTCCTTCATCAATTCGATCGCGCATTCGTTCGGCTCGGCGGTGGTCTCCAACAAGACCGGCGTGCTGCTGCAGAACCGCGGCGCCGGCTTCCGGGTGCAGCCCGGCCATCCCAACTGCATTGCGCCTGGCAAGCGGCCGCTGCATACGATCATTCCGAGCCTCACCACCGTCAACGGCCGCGCACATATGTCGTTCGGCGTGATGGGCGGGCAGTATCAGCCGGTCGGCCAGACCCGGGTGCTGACCAACATGCTGGATTACGGTCTCGATGTGCAGGAGGCGATCGATCAGCCGCGCGGGTTGCATTACGAGGGCGTCTATCAGCTCGAGAACGGCGTGCCGAAAGAGATCGTCGAGGGCCTGCAGAAGATCGGCCACAAGACCACCAGCATCGTGCCACCACTCGGCGGCGCCCAGGCGATCTGGATTGACTGGGACAAGGGCACGCTGATCGGCGGCTCCGAACCGCGCAAGGACGGCTGCGCGCTGGGGTATTGATGCATTCGTGCCCCGGACGCAGCGCAGCGCTCTTGCGGTGCGCTGCTGAGCCGGGGCCGTAACGAGCGCCGGTGCTTGGTACGGTCCCGGCTCTGCGGAGCGGCATGAGGATGCCGCGCCGCGTCCGGACACGAAGGAGTCGCAAATGAAAATCTCCATCCTCGACGATTATTTCGACACGCTGCGCACGCTCGACTGCTTTGCAAAACTCAAAGGCCACAACGTCACCATCCATAACGATCACGTTCAGGACACCGACGCGCTGGCGGAGCGATTGAAGGACACCGAGGCGCTGGTGCTGATCCGTGAGCGCACGCAGATCCGCGCGCCACTTTTGCAACGGCTGCCGAACCTGAAACTGATCAGCCAGCGCAGCGTCTATCCGCATATCGACATCGACGCCTGCACCCGGCTCGGCATCATCGTGTCGTCGAGCCAGCACGCCGGCACGCCGTCCTATGCCACGGCCGAACTGACATGGGGGCTGGTGCTGGCGGCCATGCGGCAGATTCCGCAGCAGATGGCGGCGCTCAAATCCGGCCACTGGCAGATCGGCATCGGCCACACCCTGCGCGACAAGACGCTCGGCATTTACGGCTACGGCCGCATCGGCGCCGTGGTCGCAGGCTACGGCCGCGCGTTCGGCATGAAGGTCAAGGTGTGGGCACGCGAAGAAGCATTGGCGCAGGCGCGGGCCGATGGCTACGAGACCGCCGGCAGCAAGCAGGAATTCCTCGAACAATGCGACGTGCTGTCGCTGCACATGCGGCTGGTGGACGCCACGCGCGGCATCGTCACCGCGGACGATCTGGCGCGGATGAAACCGACCGCGCTCCTGGTCAACACCAGCCGCGCGCCGCTGATCGCACCCGGCGCGCTGGTCGATGCGCTGCGCAAGGGGCGGCCGGGCATGGCGGCGGTGGACGTTTACGAAAAGGAGCCGCTGCGCGACACCGGCGATCCGCTGCTGACCATGGACAATGTGGTCTGCACCCCGCACATCGGCTACGTCACGCGCGACGAGTACGAGTTGCAGTTCACCGACATTTTCGACCAGATCGTGGACTATGCGGCGGGCAAGCCGAGCAATGTCGTCAACCCGGATGTGCTTGCACATGCGAGATAGCTGCGCGGGGACGACGAGGGAATTGTGGAAGCTGAAGCGCAAAAAGGCCGGCCCAAAAGGGCCGGCCTCCTAATGATCAATCCCGCTTCGGTCAGAGGTTCTTGTTGGCAGCCGCTGCGGCCTTGTTGACCGCGTCCTTGGTGGCTTCCTTGGCGTCGCCGACGGCCTTCTGGCCCTTGCCTTTGACTTCCTGGATCACGCCTTCGCCCTGCAGCCGGTCGGAGCCGACAGCTTCGCCGACGCCTTGCTTGGCCTTGCCGATGGCTTCATTGGTTGCGCCTTTGACCTTGTCCGTGGTGCTACTCATGGAAATTCTCCTGATACGGCGGTTGAGCTTCGGCGAGACAAGTCCCAGATTGGGGGAATGTTCCTGACTTGTCTGGTTTGTGAACGCGGTTTCCGGCCCGTTTGCAGCCATAATGTCCTCGAAAGCATGCCCATGACTGCTCACCCTCACGACCACGACCGCTGGAAGCACGACGGCGTGCGCGTCATTCCCGGCGACCAGCTCGATCCCAATGTCCCCTCGACGCCGGGGATGGACCGCAAGGCCGCGATCAATTTCGCCCGCGCCGGCGCGCAGAAATTGTGGGCGGGCACCGTGACCATCAAGCCGGACGCCAAGACCGGCGCGCATCATCACGGTCATCTCGAAAGCATCATCTATGTGGTGAAAGGCAAGGCGCGGATGCGCTGGGGCGAGCAGCTGCAATTCACCGCGGAAGCCAATCCCGGCGATTTCATCTTCATCCCGCCCTATGTGCCGCATCAGGAGATCAACGCCAGCCCCGATCAGGTGCTGGAATGCGTGCTGGTGCGCAGCGACGGCCAGGCGGTCGCGATCAATCTCGACATCGAGCCGGTGGAAAAGCCGGAGACCGTGCTGTGGGTCGACCCGGTGCATCCGGAGCCGAAATAGCACGTGCCCCGGACGCAGCGCAGCGCGCCGTCCTTCACGGCGTGGTGCGCTGCAGAGCCGGGGCCGTAACGGACGCCGGTGTTTGGTATGGTCCCGGCTCTGCGGAGCGGCATGAAGAATGCCGCACCGCGTCCGGGACACGAGTGCTTGGCCTAGGCAAACACGCTGTGATCCACCGATCCGTTCGGTACCACATAGCCATAGCGCGTGTTCGACGGCTCCGGTCCGGCCTTCTCGTACTCCGCCTTCATCAGCGCGAAGCGGTCGCCCTTCAAGTCAAGCATCGCGCGCTTCGGCTGGACGTTATACAGCCGCGCATTGTTGTCGCCGAAGATCGCGGTCTTGACCGGGCCGTCGGCGGCGCCGAGCGGGGCGTAGCCGTATTTCTTCTGCATCGCCTCCGGAATTTCGAGCCGGCGCAGGCCTTCGATCTGCCATTGCGGCGCGCCGGTCCACAGCGCGTCGGTGCCCCAGCAGACATGATCGGCGCCGAGGCCCTTGATCAGCGTGCCCATCAGTGCCGCGCAGACATTCGGCTCGGCGACCAGCGTGGTCGCGAACAATTGCCCGACGTCGCCATAGACATTGCTGACGCCATATTGCGCGGGAATGTCGGCAAGATCGCTGGTCCAGGAGATGCGCCCGGTGCGCTCGAATTCCGCCAGCGCCTGTTTTGGGTCGCCGCCGACATGGCGATAGGCGGAGTGATAGACGACGAAGTTGAGTTGCGGCCAGTCCTTCGCCGCTTGCCCTACGTCGGAGACATCGGCATAGCCGCGCAGATTGGGATACTGCTTTTCGATGCCTGGGGCGAACAGGCCCTTGTGAACGCAGACGTTCTTGATGCCGGCCTTCACCATCTTCCCGTAGCCCTTGTAGGCCACCTTCTCGTCGTCCATGCGCCAGGGGTAACGGCTGATGTCCTTGTGAGTGTTGTCGCCGACGGTGTAGCCCTTGCAGGACTCCGGCTTGAGCGCGAGCCCGGCGTCGAGTTTGTCCAGCCAGCCGGGCTGCCCCGGCGTGAAGATCATGTGCGAAAACACCCGGCGCGAGCCGGCTTCGTCGTTGATGCTCTTGCGCGCCGCCGCCATCTGCTCGTTGGTCAGGAACCAGTCCTGCTCGATGTCGGACGGAGCCGAGGAGATCAGCGAGATCTTGGTGTCGCTGTCGAGAAACATCTCTTTTTTGTAGTTGTTGAATTTCAGATCCTCGATGGTCTGCTCGCGGCTGCCAAGTTCCTTGTTCCAGCCGGCCTTGCCGACCGCCCTGCGCATGTCGACAAAGGTCATGATGCGGGTGTCGTCGCGTAGGAAATGCGTGTGCATGTCCATGATGAACTGGTCCTTCAGCGCGCTGGCGCGCTCCTGCGCCATCGCCGGCGTGGCGGCTTCCGCCCTGGTCACATCGAACAGCGGCCCGTAGACCTCGTTCATCGCCACGAACGATGCGGCCATGCCGGCGGCGGTCTGGAAGAATTTGCGGCGGTCCATGCCGTGTTTGGCGCCGAGATCGTCGGCCATCGCCAGCAGCCGCAATTCCACCTCGCGCTGCCGTTCGTTCTGCGGATCGGGATAGAATTCGTCGGACGCCACGATCTGGGTCGGAATCGGGGTTTGGTACTGGCAGAGTTCGGATGGCATCAACGCGGCAAGTTCTTGGTCGGTCAGTTGACTGCTCATGATGGTTCCTCCCTGACGCGCCGGATTTTCCGGTCGGATGACCGGCAAGACTAGACCTGCGGACATCCGGAGTCAGCGGTCCTTTTTAAAAAAAACGTGCTTCCCTGGTCGGGAGAAGGCAGCAGTCAGACCACGCGTCCGCGCAGGCGGCGTGCGACGTTGTTGCAATAGCCGATCGGATTTCCAGCGCGGCTCCGCGACGCCAGCGGCTGCTCGCTATCCCGGTCATGGGCGCGAACAATGATTTCAACCGGTCCCGGCGCGAGACCAGCCAATTCGATGTCGAAACGCCGCCAGGCAAACCGGCTGTCCGGTTGTTCGCCGAGGACAGCCTCGCGCCATGAAGCGCCGCCGTCGAGCGAAACGCTTACCTTTCCGATTCCCGATCGTCCGCTCCAGGCATAGCCGCCGACGCCGAACGGTTGTCTGGTCTCGAACCCATTGGCCGGCCGCGTGATCACGCTATTCACCGGCATCTCCTCGATGACCTCGCCGTCGATGCGGTATTCCTCCATCAGCCGGCCGTCATGTACGCGGTCGCGAATCTCGATGCGGCCGATCCACTTCTGCCAGGCCGAACCCGGATATCCCGGCGCCACCAGCCGCAGCGGCCCGCCATGAATTAGTGGAATGTCCTCGCCGTTCATGGCCCACGCCACCAGCGTGTCGGGATGCAAGGCTTTGGCGATGGGCAAGCCTCGCGACAATGCCGGGCCGGTGCCGTCGAGTGCAACGTCGGCGCTGTGGTGGCCGGTATAGACGGCGGAGGCCTTCAGCCCGCATCGCTGCAGCAGTGCGGCCAGTGGTACACCGGTCCATTCGATGCAGCCGACCGCGCCTTCCGCCCACATCACCGTGCCGGCAAACCACGGCCATTTCTTCCACCGCGGCCGAAAGCTGCGCGCGAATTGATACGGTTTTGCGAACGGAATGCGCGAGATCATGCCGTCGAGCGCCATCGCCTTGGCGTCGAGCACGTTGATCAACCGGTTGCAGGGAAAATAGGCTCTGCCGTTGCCGGCGCATTCCAGCACGGCTGTGACATTGCTCGAACCGATCGCTTTCAATTCATCGATGGTCCAACGTTGCGGCCGCTCGACCTCACCGTCGATGGTCAAGGCCCAGTTCGCGATTTCGTTTTCCGAAAACGCCGGCATTCTCCCGGTGTTGCGCACGAACAGCAGGTCGATCGGCGTGATGCGCCGGTCGAGCAGTTCGGCGGGGGTTTCGGAATTGAATTCCCGTGTCGGAAGAACGCGTAAATTCGCCTTGGTCTCTTTCGACAGCGAAAATTGCTCCCGCCATCCCATCTGGTCGTCCGCTGCCATGGCGTCCAGTTAATTGCGCGGCGCTGCTACAGTCAACGCTCGAGCCATCGTCTCGCAATCGGGATTCCGATCTGCTACGCTCGTGGCGAACAACAATCTGCAATCGAGGAGAGGAAAATGACCGATCTCGATCACAAGCTCGGGCGGCGCACGCTGTTGAAAGGTGCAAGCCTTGGTGTGGGCGCCGGCATTGCCGCAGCGTTGGGCACGGGCGCAGGGCAAGCTACCGCGCAGCCCTCCGAAGGCGGTGAGATCTGGAGCAGCGAATACTGGGCCAAAAAGGGCGACGTACCGCTGTGGATGTTTCGCAAGCGGCTGGGCGCGCCGAAGCCCGGCGAGCCGGCGCGGCCGGTGCTGTTCTTCGTGCATGGTTCGTCGGTGACCTCGCGGGTGTTC
This sequence comes from uncultured Alphaproteobacteria bacterium, assembly GCA_963784755.1. Taxonomy (GTDB): domain Bacteria; phylum Pseudomonadota; class Alphaproteobacteria; order Rhizobiales; family Xanthobacteraceae; genus Bradyrhizobium. The sequence goes on from CAWASS010000003.1 coordinate 311,157, forward strand.
GATCTGAGCGTGCCCGGGCACGGCGAATATTCCGTGATGAACGAGTTCGCCCGCCACGGCTTCGATTGCTGGACCATGGACCATGAGAACTACGGCAAGTCCGGCCGCACCTCCGGCAATTCCGACATCGCCAGTGGCGTCGAGGACCTGAAGGCCGCCGCCGATGTCGTCACCCGCGAGACCGGCCAGAAAAAATTCCATTTCCTCGGTGAATCCTCGGGCGCGCTGCGCGCTGGTGCCTATGCCATGGTGGCGCCGGAGCGCGCCGACCGGCTGGTATTCGCCGCCTTCACCTACAAGGGCGAGGGCTCGCCGACCCTGACCAAACGCGCCGAGCAGCTTGCCTATTATCGTTCGCACAACATGCGCAAGCGCGATCGCGACATGATCCGCTCCATCGCCACCCGCGACAAACCCGGCACCAGCGACCCTGCCGCGGTCGAAGCGCTGGCCGACGCCGAGATGCAGTTCGGCGACCAGATTCCGACCGGGACTTATCTCGACATGACCGCCAATCTGCCGGTGGTGCATCCGGAAAAAGTGCTGTCGCCGGTGCTGCTGGTACGCGGCGAATATGACGGCATCGCCACCGTCGCCGACCTCGAAGAATTCTACAATGCGCTGCCCAATGGCGACCGCCAGTTCATCATTCTGCCCGGCACCGCGCATTCGGTGACGCTTGCCACCAACCGGCAACTGTTCTGGCACGTCACCCGCGCGTTTCTGACGATGCCGACACCGATCGCGACATAGGCACCGTCATTCCAGGCTCGCGCTTCGCGCGCCCCGGAATGACCAAAAACTTGGAGCGAATGTCGGGATTGCGCCGCGCCGTTCGTCCTCCGGACGATCGACGTAAACAAACCTGAAGGAACTCCCGATGTCGAAAATCTCCCCATGCCTGTGGTTCGACGGCGAGGCCGAGCAAGCCGCAAACTTCTACGTCTCGCTGCTGCCGGGTTCGAAAATCGAACACATCCAGAAGAACAGCGTCGACAGCCCCGCCGGCAAGGCGGGCTCGGTGCTGGTGGTGGAGTTCACGCTGGCCGGGCAGCGCTTCATGGCGCTGAACGGCGGCACGCGGTTCGAATACACCCACGCGATCTCGTTCAAGATCGACTGCGCCGATCAGGCCGAGGTCGATCGCCTCTGGGATGAGCTGTCCGAGGGTGGCGCGGTCGAGCGATGCGGCTGGCTGAAGGATCGTTTTGGCGTGTCGTGGCAGATCGTACCATCAGCGCTTCCAAAATATCTCGGCGGTCCCGATCCCGCCGGCCGCCGGCGCGCGATGCAGGCGATGATGGGCATGGTCAAGCTCGACATTGCCGGACTGAAGGCGGCGTACGAGGGCAAGCCGGCATGAGGTACGCGGAGAGAATCGTCAGTCGGGGACGCGGCCTTGAATCGCGTTGGCGCGGGCGCTGAGGGTGACTGGCTTGCGGTGATCCGCGCCGAGCTGCGTGCGAACGCTTTCTTTCAAATGTTCGAGTTGCGCCGGCGTCATCGTCGCAACGGTCGCCTTGATGCTTGCCCCTAACATCGCCGCGCCCCAGAAGTCGTCGAAATCGGTAAACGTCCGTTCCACGGTGATCTCGCGCGTCTCGATGCGGTCGAGGCCCGCGCCGGTCCACAGCATACGCAGGTTTTCCGTGCGCGAGGCGGCGGCGCTCGGCGGCCGGATCGGTGGAAGTCCCATGGCGCGCATCTCGGCCAATATCGGCTCGTTCGGAAATCCGCCGTTCTCAACGTCCCAGGCATAGCTCACGACCTGTCCGCCCGGGCGAACCACGCGCGCCATTTCGGCGACGCCGGCTTCGGGATCGGGAACGAAGAAGATCACCAGCGCCATCGCAGCCGCATCGAAGCTGTTGTCGTCGAACGGAAGCGCCATCGCATCGCCCTGGCGGAACTGCGCGATGCCGGCGTTATGGCGCGCGCGCGCGAAAGCAAGCTGCGCCTCGGAGGGATCGACCCCCTGGATTTCCGCCGGCGCGCAACGCTCGGCCAAAAGTTCGGTGAAGGCGCCGTTGCCGCAACCGATATCGATCCAGCGCAGGCCGGACGGCGGCTTCAGCCAGTCGAGGAACACCTCGCCCGCGAGCCTGCTCCACTTGCCCATCATCCGCTCATAGCCGGCGCCATCGTCGAAGCGGATTTGCGGTTCAGCCATGGAGTACCTTTCGTTTTGAGAATGCGGCTCTGCGCAATCTCTATGAAGGTGTCGCCGGGAAAACACCAACACAGCGCCGGCCGGTGAGGCCCGGAATGACAAGATGTTCACGAAATCCTGATTGTTGACGAATATTGACAATCGTCAGTGAATAATCCACACTTTCCTGGGGTCAATCGAGGGAAGCCCGTCATGTTCGTCCGTTCGATTTTCGCGAATTATTACAAGCTTCTAACCGGTGCGAGCATTGCGCTGCTGGCGGTTATGCTGGTCGGCTGCAACGAGAAGGTTGCCGAGAAATCGGCTCCCGGCCGCCCGGTTCTGGTCGCCACCGTGCATTACGAACCCGAATCCCCAGAGCGCAGCTTTGTCGGCACCATCAAGCCCCGCGTCGAAACCGACATGGGCTTTCGGGTGCCCGGCAAGGTCGCAAAACGGCTGGTCGAGGTCGGCCAGACCGTCGATGTCGGCCAGCCGCTGGCTATGCTCGATGAAGTCGATCTGAAGCTGCAGGCCGAACAGGCCCAGGCCGAATTTTCCGCCGCCACCGGTGTGCTGGCGCAGGCCGCCGCCTCGGAGACGCGCGCCAAGGACTTGCGTGTCAAAGGCTGGACCACCGACGCGCAGATGGATCAGGCCAGGGCCGCCGCCGACGAAGCCCGCGCGCGGCTCAATCGTGCCGAGCGTTCGGTCGAACTGACGAAAAACTCACTGTCCTACGCGACGCTGGTTGCCGATACCCGCGGCGTCGTCACCGCGACCCTGATCGATGCCGGCCAGGTGGTTGCGTCCGGGCAGACCGCGGTTCGCGTTGCGCGATTTGCCGAGAAGGAAGCCGTGGTCGCGATACCCGAGACGCTGGTGGGACGCGCGAAAGACGGCACAGCGTCGGTGACCCTGTGGTCCGAGCCGAACAAAAAATACGCCGCGACGCTGCGCGAGATCGCGCCCGCGGCTGATCCCGCGACGCGCACGTATCTGGCAAAATTCTCGCTGCCTGATGCGGGCGACAAGGTATCGCTCGGGATGACAGCGACATTGACGCTGGCCGATCCCGCAACCGAGCGCGTGGCGCGGGTGCCGCTGTCGGCGCTGTTTTCGCAAGGCGGCGATCCCTCGCTCTATATCGTCCGTGATGCCGGCGACGTGGCGCTGAAGCCGGTCGCAGTGAAATCCTACGAGAGCAACGACGTGGTGATCACCAGCGGCGTCGATGAAGGCGCAAAGGTTGTCGTACTCGGCGTGCAGAAACTCGATCCGGCCCAGAAGGTCCGGGTCGTGTCGTCGCTGTCGTTTTAAGCGGGAGAGTTGCGATGAAACGCTTCAATCTTTCGGCCTGGGCGGTCAGCCATCCCGCGCTGATCCTGTTTCTGGTGATCGCGCTCAGCGCCGCCGGCTTCTTCTCCTATCAGCGGCTCGGCCGCGCCGAGGATCCGTTCTTCACCGTCAAGGTCGTCAACGTCTCGGCGATCTGGCCCGGTGCGACGGCTGCGGAAATGCAGACCCAGGTCGTCGACCCGATCGAGAAGAAGCTGCAGGAGCTGCCGGGTTTCGAGAAGGTGCAGACCTATTCCAAACCGGCCTTCACCGCGATGCAAGTCACCTTCAAGGATTCGACCTCGCCGAAGGACGTGCCGTACCTGTTTTACCTGTTGCGCAAGAAACTGGCCGACGTGCAGGGCCAGTTGCCGGCGGGCCTGCTCGGCCCCGTGGTCAACGACGAATTCTCCGACGTCGATTCGATCCTTTATATGATGACCGGCGACGGCGCCGACTACGCGCAATTGAAGAAAGCCGCCGAAGGCCTGCGTCAGCGGCTGTTAAAGGTGCCTGGCGTCACCAAGATCGACCTCTACGGCACCCAGGACGAGAAGATCTACGTCGAATTCTCGCATGCCAAGCTGGCGACGCTCGGCATCACGCCGCAGACGCTGTTCGATTCGCTCGCCAAGCAGAACAACGTCGTGCCGGCCGGCACGGTGGAAACCTCGTCGCAGCGCGTGCCGCTGCGCGTCACCGGTGCACTGGATGGCGCCAAGGCCGTGGCCGAAACCCCGGTCGAGAGCAACGGGCGGGTGTTCCGGCTGGGCGATATCGCAACCGTGACCCACGGCTATGTCGATCCGCCGACATTCAAGGTGCGTCAGGAAGGCAAGCCCGCGCTCGGCATCGGCGTGGTCACCGCCAAGGGCGCCAACATTCTCGAACTCGGCAAGGATGTGCAGAAGGCCACCGACGAGTTCATGGCCGCGGTGCCGCAAGGCATCGGCGTCGAGCAGATTGCCGACCAGCCAAAAGTGGTCGAGCACGCGGTCGGCGAATTCGTGCACTCCTTCATCGAAGCGCTGGCGATCGTGCTGTTCGTCTCGTTCGTGGCGCTGGGCTGGCGCACCGGAATCGTGGTGGCGCTGTCGGTGCCGCTGGTGCTGGCTATCGTCTTCATCGTGATGAATGCGATGTCGCTCGACCTGCATCGCATCACGCTGGGCGCGCTGATCATCGCGCTCGGGCTTCTGGTCGATGACGCCATTATCGCGGTCGAGATGATGGTGGTGAAGATGGAGCAGGGCTGGGACCGCATGCGCGCGGCGTCCTTTGCCTGGGAATCCACGGCGTTTCCGATGCTGACGGGCACGCTGGTCACCGCGGCGGGCTTCCTCCCCATCGGTTTTGCCAATTCGGCGGTCGGCGAATATGCCGGCGGCATCTTCTGGATCGTGGCAATCGCGCTGGTGGCCTCCTGGTTCGTAGCCGTGATCTTCACGCCTTATATCGGTGTCATGCTGCTGCCGAACATCACCGTCCATCACAACCACGATCCGCATGCGGTCTATGAGACGCGGGTGTATCGAATTCTCCGCAGCATGATCCAGTGGTGCGTCGATCACCGCATCAAGGTGGTCGCGGCGACCGTCGGCATCTTTGCGCTCTCGATCGTCGGTTTTGGCCACGTACAGCAGCAGTTCTTCCCGCTCTCGGAGCGGCCCGAACTGTTCCTGCAGCTGCGGCTGCCCGAAGGCACTGCCTTCAACGTTACCGAAAAGGCCGTGACGAAGGCGGAAACGCTGCTGAAAGACGACGGCGATATCTCGACCTATACGGCTTACGTCGGTCAGGGCTCGCCGCGGTTCTGGCTCGGCCTCAATCCGCAATTGCCGAACGAGGCCTTCGCCGAGATCGTCATCGTTGCCAAGAACGTCGAGGCGCGCGAGCGCATCAAGGCGCGGATCGAAAAGGCGGTCGATGACGGAGGCTTAAGCGAAGCCCGGGTGCGCGTCGACCGCTTCAACTTCGGCCCGCCGGTCGGCTTCCCCGTTCAGTTCCGGGTGATCGGCCCGGACCCCGGCACCGTGCGCGACATCGCCTATCACGTGCGCGACGTGGTGCGGCAAAATCCCAACGTAAAAGACCCGCAGCTCGACTGGAACGAACAGTCACCGTATCTGAAACTGGTGGTCGATCAGGACCGCGCCCGCGCGCTCGGCCTCACCCCGCAGGACGTGTCGCAGGCATTGAGCATGCTGATCTCGGGCGCGCCGGTGACCACCGTGCGCGACGGCATCGAGAAGGTCGGCGTGGTCGCCCGCGCGGTACCGTCCGAACGGCTCGATCTCGGCCATGTCGGCGATCTCACCGTCACCTCGCGCAACGGTGTTGCGGTGCCGCTGACCCAGATCGCTAAAATCGAATACGCCCACGAGGAGCCGATCCTGTGGCGGCGCAACCGCGACATGGCGATCACCGTGCGCGCCGACGTCGTCGACGGCGTGCAGCCGCCCGATGTCACCAACCAGATCTGGCCGAAACTGCAGGAGATCCGCGATCATCTGCAGCCGGCCTACCGCATCGAGGCCGGCGGCGCGTTCGAGGAATCCGCCAAGGGCAATGCCTCGATCTTCGTGCTGTTTCCGCTGATGGTCATCGTCATGCTGACGCTATTGATGATGCAGTTGCAGAGTTTTTCACGATTGCTGCTGGTGTTTCTTACCGCACCGCTCGGCATCATCGGTGCCTCGCTGGGCTTGAACGTCGCCAACCAGCCGTTCGGCTTCGTGGCGCTGCTCGGGCTGATTGCGCTGGCCGGCATGATCATGCGCAATGCGGTGATCCTGGTGGACCAGATCGAGACCGACGTGGCTCACGGCCTGACCCGCAAGGAGGCGATCGTGGAAGCCACGGTCCGCCGTGCCCGCCCGGTGGTGCTGACTGCGCTGGCGGCAATCCTGGCGATGATCCCGCTGTCGCGCTCGGCGTTCTGGGGTCCGATGGCCATCACCATCATGGGCGGGTTGTTCGTCGCGACCTTCCTGACCCTGCTGTATCTGCCGGGCCTCTATGCGCTCTGGTTCCGCAAAAGCCTTGAACAAAGCGGCTCCGGTGAGCATCTTGACCTTGCGCCGCAGCATCACGGCGAATCACCGCAGCCTGCATTTCCGCTTGCCGAGGCTGCGGAATAATTGGAAGAGTAAGACCGGACATGACGATGGTTGCGGACAATATCGAAGCCGGCACGCGGGAAAGGATTCTCGTGGTGGCGGAGCGTTTGTTTCGTGAGATCGGCTACCAGAAGACCACCGTCGCCGACATCGCCAAAGTGCTGCGGATGAGCCCGGCCAACGTCTATCGTTTCTTCGATTCCAAAAAGGCGATCCATGAAGGCGTGGCGCGCGGGTTGATGGGCGAAGTCGAGGAGGCGACGCAGGTCATCGCGGCAAAGCCGGGTCCGGCTGCCATCCGCTTGCGCGAAATGATGACCACGATCAACCGGATGAATTCGGAGCGGTATCTCGACGATTCGAAATTGCACGAGATGGTCGAAGTCGCGATGGTGGAAAGCTGGGACGTCTGCGTGGCGCATATGGAGCTGATCACCCGCACCATTGCCGAGGTGATCGCGCAGGGCGTGGCGGCCGGCGAATTCGAGGCCCCGGACGTGCCGCTGGCGGCGATGTGTTCCTGCAGCGCGATGATCCGGTTCTTTCATCCGCAGATGATCGCGCAATGCGTCGACAAGCCCGGCCCGTCGATCGACCAGATGATCGATTTCGTTCTGGCGGGGCTCGCGCCGAAGGGCAATCCGTCATTGCGAGCGTAGCGAAGCAATCGAGAAGCAGAGCAAGGCTGGATTGCTTCGTCGCTTCGCTCCTCGCAATGACTGAATTAAGAAGAAGGAAATCCGCGTGGACGCATCGAGCCCGAAAGACCTGCATTTTTACGAGCCGAAAAACGGCCATGGGCTGCGACACGATCCCTTCAACGCGATCATCGCGCCGCGCCCGATCGGCTGGATCTCCTCGCGCGATGCCAAGGGCAACGTCAACCTCGCGCCCTACAGCTTCTTCAACGGATTCTGCTACCATCCGCCGATCATCGGGTTTTCCTCGACCTCCTGGAAGGACAGCGTCGTCAACGTCCAGGAAACGAAAGAATTCGTCTGGAATCTCGCGACCATGGATCTGGCGCAGCAGATGAACGCCACCGCGGCCCATGTCCCGCACGACGTCAGCGAATTCAAGATCGCAGGCCTTACCGCGGTGCCGGGCAGGCTGGTCAATGTGCCGCGCGTCGCGGAAAGCCCGGTGTCGTTCGAATGCAAGCTGACCCAGATCATCCAACTGCAGGGCGCCGATGGCAAGAAGGCGCAGGCCTGGCTGACCTTGGGCGAAGTCGTCGCCGTCCACATCGACAAGGCTCTGATCAAGGATGGCGTCTACCAGACCGGGCTAGCGCGCCCGATCGTGCGGGCGGGGCGCAGGGGCGATTATTTCGAGATCAGGCCGGAGGCCATGTTCGAAATGGTGCGGCCGGACTGATTGCATGCTCCGGGCTGCGAAGCCACGGAACGTTTGCGGTACGACATCATTGATACGCCGTCATGGCCGGGCTTGTCCCGGCCATCCACGTCTTTTCACGGTGAACGATTTCAAGACGTCGATGCCCGGGACAAGCCCGGGCATGACGGAGTAACACCGGCCCGATTGTGCTAGAATTCCCGCAGCCACCATCGACCATGAGGCCATCCCATGAGCTTCCGCCGCGATTTCATCACCAAGCCGATCTTCTCCTGGGCCCGCGGCGTGTTGCCGGCGATGTCCGACACCGAGCGCGAGGCGCTGGAGGCGGGCGACGTCTGGTGGGACGCCGACCTCTTCACCGGCAATCCCGACTGGGCGAAATTGCTCGCCAACGCGCCGGCGGCCCTGACCGCCGAAGAGGAAGCCTTCCTCAACGGCCCGGTCGATCAGCTCTGCGCCATGCTCGACGACTGGAAGATCAACTGGGAATGGCGCGACCTGCCGGGCGAGGTCTGGGATTTCATCAAGCGCGAAAAGTTCTTCGGCATGATCATACCGAAGGAGTATGGCGGGCTCGGCTTTACGCCCTACGCGCATTCCGAGGTGGTGCGCAAGATTTCCTCGCGCTCGCTCGATGCCGCCGTCACCGTGATGGTGCCGAACTCGCTCGGGCCCGGCGAACTCTTGATGCGCTTCGGCACCAAGGAACAGCAGCAGCAATGGTTGCCGCGCCTCGCCGATGGCCGCGAGATTCCATGCTTTGGATTGACCAGCCCGGAAGCCGGCTCCGATGCCGCCTCGATGATCGATAGCGGCATCATCTGCAAGGGCAATTTCGAGGGCCGCGAGGTGATCGGCCTCAAGCTGAACTGGCACAAGCGCTACATTACGCTCGGCCCGGTTGCCACGCTGCTTGGGCTCGCGTTCAAGGCCTATGATCCCGATCATCTGGTCGGCGCCCAGGAAGACATCGGCATCACCGTCGCATTGATTCCAACGCATCTGCCCGGCGTCGAGATCGGCCGCAGGCATCTGCCGGCGATGCAGGTGTTTCAGAACGGCCCGAACTGGGGCCGCGACGTCTTCATTCCCATGGACTACATCATCGGCGGGCAGGAACGCTTAGGCCAGGGCTGGAAGATGCTGATGACGGCGCTGGCCGCTGGGCGCGGCATCTCGTTGCCGTCGCTGTCGGCGGCGGGTGCGGCCTATGCGGCGCGCACTACCGGCGCCTATGCGCGGATTCGCGAACAGTTCAACGTGCCGATCGGCCGCTTCGAGGGCATCGAGGAGCCGCTGGCGCGGATCGCCGGCACCGCCTACCTGCTCGACGCCGCGCGGCGTCTGACCTGCGCCGCGCTCAACCAGGGCCATCATCCCGCGGTCATTTCCGGGATCATGAAGCTGCATGCCACCGAGCGGATGCGCACCGTGATCGACGACGCCATGGATATCCATGGCGGCAAGGCCGTGATCGACGGCCCGCAGAATTACATGGGTAATCTCTATCGCTCGGTGCCGGTCGGCATCACTGTCGAGGGCGCCAATATTCTCACCCGCAACCTCATCATCTTCGGCCAGGGCGCGATCCGCGCGCATCCCTATCTGCTGCAGGAGATGAACGCGCTCGGCGACGCCGATCGCGCCAAGGGACTCGATGCCTTCGACAAGGCATTCTGGAAACATATCGGCCACAGCGTGACCACGCTGTTCCGGGCCTGGGGCCGCAGCTGGAGCGGCGGCGTATGGGCGCCCGCGCCCGATGCCGGAAAGGCGACCGGGTTCTATCGCCAGCTCTCGCGCTACTCCTCGGCCTTCGCACTGTGCGCCGACATGGCTCTGCTGACGCTGGGCGGCGCACTGAAGCGCAAGGAAATGCTGTCGGCGCGGTTCGGCGACATTCTCTCCGAACTCTACCTGCTCTCGGCCGCGCTGAAACGCTGGCAGGACGAGGGGCGTCAGCAAGCGGATTTCGCAGCGCTTGAGTGGTGCATGGCGACCGGGTTCAGACTAATCGAGAATCGCTTCGCGGAAATTCTTGGCAATCTGCCGAACCGCTTCGTCGCCGTGGTGCTGAAATTCCTGATCCAGCCGTTCGGGGCGCGGGTGCTCGGGCCATCGGACCTTGTGATTCATCGTTGCGCGCAACTGGTGCTGGAGCCGTCGGCGGCGCGCGATCGGCTGACGCCGAGTCTGGCTTTCATCGAGGACGACGGCGGCGTGGCGCGGCTGGAAAAGGCGTTTTTGCTGGTGACCGCGGCCGAGGACATTTCGAAGCGCATGCACGCGGCCCACATCCGCGACTGGCGCGAGGCGGTGAAGAACGGCGTGATCACGCAAGCCGAAGGCGACCGGCTTCAGGCGGCGCATGAGGCGGTGGCGAAAGTGATCGAGGTCGATGACTTCGCGCCGGAAGCGCTGTCTCCAATCTACAAGAAACCCGCCGACGTGCATCAGTTCTTCGAGGAGCTCGGTGAAACGAGGGCGGCAAGCTGATGGCGCGTCCGGTCTACATCATCGACGGCAGCCGCACGCCGTTCCTGAAAGCGCGCAGCGGCCCGGGACCGTTCACCCCGGTCGATCTCGCCGTGCAATGCGGGCGGCCGCTGCTGGCGCGGCAGCCGTTCGCGCCTGACGCGTTCGACCAGGTGATCCTCGGCTGCGTCAATGTCATTGCCGATGAGATGAACCCGGCGCGCGTCGCCGCATTGCGGCTCGGCATGGGCGAGGCGATGGTGGCGTTCACGGTGCAGATCAATTGCGGCAGCGGCATGCAATCGATCGATACGGCGTATCGGTATATCCGCGAAGGCAGCGCGAACCTCATTCTCGCAGGCGGCTCGGAGGCGCTGAGCTACGCGCCGCTGGTGTGGCCGCAGCAGGGCGTGCGCTGGTTCGCAGGTTTGGCGGGTGCGAAAGGCGTGTTCGCCAAAGCCGCGGCGGCGCTGAAAGCGCGGCCAAGCTATTTCAAGCCGATCATCGGCCTCGAGCGCGGGCTGACCGATCCGATCACCGAACTCAACATGGGACAGACCGCCGAAGTGGTCGGCCACCTCTTCGGCATCACGCGGTCGCAGTCGGATGCCTATGCCGCCGAGAGCCACAAGCGGCTCGCCAATGCGCAGGCGCAGGGCTGGCTCAAGGGCGAGGTCGAGACCTCCTTTGCGCGCGACGGCAAATTCTACGATCACGACGATGGCGTGCGCCCCAACTCCACGCCGGAAACGCTGGCAAAACTGAAGCCGGTGTTCGAGCGGCCATGGGGCCAGGTCACCGCCGGCAATTCGTCGCAGATCACCGACGGCGCGTCGTGGGTGATCCTTGCGTCCGAAGAAGCGGTGGCGAAACATGGTCTCACGCCCAAGGCCGTCATCGTCGACAGCCAATGGTCGGCGCTCGATCCCTCGATCATGGGCCTGGGTCCGGTGCTGTCGGCGACCGAACTGCTCAAGCGCAACAAGCTGTCGCTGCAGGACGTCGAGACCTGGGAGCTGAACGAAGCCTTCGCCACCCAGGTGCTGGGCTGTCTCGCGGCGTGGAACGACGACAAGTTCTGCCACGAGATCCTCGGCCTCGACGGCGCGGCCGGCGAGATCGATCGCGCCAAACTTAACGTCGACGGCGGCGCGATCAGCCTCGGCCATCCCGTCGGCTGCAGCGGCAACCGCATCGTGCTGCATCTCGTCAACGCCATGAAGCGCTTGGGCACCAGACGCGGCATCGCCACCGAATGCATCGGCGGCGGGCAGGGCGGCGCCATGCTGATCGAGACGGTGTGATCATGGAAAGCAGGATCATGGACGTTCTCGCCGACCGCGTGCTCGAACTCGGGCCCAAGCCCGATGCCGCAGGCCCGTATCGCAATTTCAAGCTCACCCGCGATGCCGACGGCATCGCCTGGCTATTGTTCGACCGCGAAAACGCCAGCGCCAATACGCTGTCATCGGATGTGATGGAAGAATTCGATGCGGTGCTGGCGGCGCTGGAAAGCCAGCGCCCGGCGGGAATCGTGATCCGCTCGGCGAAACCATCCGGCTTCATCGCCGGCGCCGATGTCAACGACTTCCGCGGCGCCACCGATTCCCACACCGTGGAGACGCAGATCGGCCGCGCCCACGCTATCATCGACCGGCTGGAGGCTTTGAAAATTCCGACCGTCGCGGTGATCCACGGCTTCTGTCTCGGCGGCGGGCTCGAAGTGGCGCTCGCCTGCGCGTCCCGCATCGCCATCGACGGCGCGCGCTTCGGCTTTCCCGAGGCGATGCTGGGCCTGCATCCCGGGCTTGGCGGCACCGCGCGCTTCACGCATCTGGTCAATCCGATGCAGGCGATGAGTTTGATGCTGACCGGCAAGACCATCGACGCCCGCAAGGCCAAATCGCTTGGCCTCGTCGACGCGGTGACGCAGGAGCGTCACGTCCGCAACGCGGTCAAGGATGCGGTATTCGGCCGGCTGAAACACGCAAGACCGGGTGTGCTGAATACGATCCTCAATCTCGCACCCGTACGCGGCCTGCTCGCGTCGCGGATGCGCGCCGAGGCGGAGAAGGCCGCGCCGCACGCGCACTACCCTGCGCCCTATGCGCTGATCGACCTCTGGGAAAAGCATGGCGGCGACAAGCCGGCGATGCTGGCTGCGGAAAAGACCTCGTTCGCCAACCTGATGGTGACGCCGACGGCGCAAAACCTGATCCGGGTATTCTTCCTGCGCGAGCAGATGAAGAAAACCGCCGGAACCGGCAACGCCATCGAACACGTCCATGTCATCGGCGCCGGCGCGATGGGCGGCGACATCGCGGCATGGTGCGCGCATCAGGAGTTGAGGGTCACGCTCGCCGACATGAAGCCGGAGCCGATCGCCGGCGCGATCAAGAGCGGCGAAGATCTCTACGGCAAGATCATCCACCAACGCACCGAGCAGCGCGACGCACTGGATCGCCTGATTCCCGATCTCGACGGAGAAGGCGTCCGCAATGCCGACCTGATCATCGAAGCGGTGCCGGAAAAACTGGAGCTGAAGCAGAAGGTCTATGCCGCGCTGGAGCCGAAGATGAAGCCGGGCGCAATTCTTGCCACCAACACCTCCAGCATTCCGCTGCAGGATCTGCGCACCACGCTGCAGAAACCGGAGCGGCTGCTCGGGCTGCACTTCTTCAATCCAGTGTCGCGGCTGCAACTGGTCGAAGTGGTCAGCCACGACGGCACCGATCCGCAACTCCTGAAACAGGCGCTGGCCTTTGTCGGCGCCATCGACCGGCTGCCGCTGCCGGTGAAGAGTTCGCCCGGCTTCCTCGTCAACCGCGCGCTGACGCCGTACATGCTGGAAGCGATGGTGATGCTGGATGAGAAGGTCGACAAGACCGTGATCGACGCCGCGGCGGAAAAGTTCGGCATGCCGATGGGACCGATTGAGCTCGCCGATCAGGTCGGGCTCGATATCTGCCTCGCGGTCGGCGACATGCTGCGTTCGAAATTCGGCGACCTGCTGCCGCCGACACCGGCCTGGCTGCGCGAGAAGGTGACAAAAGGCGAACTCGGCCGCAAAACCGGCAAGGGCTTTTACACGTGGCGTGACGGCAAGGCCGACCGGTCGGCAAGGCCGGCTTCGACCGACAAGCCGACCGATGAAATGATCGACCGGCTCGTGCTGCCGATGTCGAATGTCTGCGTCGCGTGCCTGCGCGAAGGCATTGTCGACAATGCCGACACCGTCGACGGCGCCATGATCTTCGGCACCGGCTACGCGCCGTTCCGCGGCGGGCCGCTGAATTATGCGCGCACGCGGGGGCCGGAGAATGTCGCTGCCGCCTTGCGGGTGCTGGCGGCAAAATTCGGCCATCGGTTTGATCCGGATGCAGGCTGGGATACGTTCAAATGACCGACACCCCGGCCGTTCACGCCCCGCTCAATACCGAGACCGAACCATTGGGAGACCTCTGCATCCGCACGCTGGCGATGCCCGCCGACACCAATGCCAACGGCGACATCTTTGGCGGCTGGCTGCTCAGCCAGATGGACCTAGGCGGCGGCGTGTTCGCCTCCAAAATTGCAAAATCCCGCACCGTGACGGTCGCGATCGAGGCGATGAATTTTCGCAAAGCGGTTTACGTCGGCGATCTGGTGTCGGTGCACGCCAATCTGGTCCGGGTCGGCCGCACCTCGGTCACCGTGCACCTCGAAGCCTGGGTGGTGCGCCGCAAGGACATGCAGTCGATCCTCGTCACCGACGGCAATTTCACCTATGTCTCGATCGACGATCAGGGCCACCCGCAGCCGATCAAGCGGGACGAGCCGCCGATTTCGGCGTAACCGTCATTCCGGGGTGCGCGAAGCGCGAGCCCGGAAGCCATGACCACGATCGGAGTTTATGGATTCCGGGCCTGCGCCAAGGCGCATCCCGGAATGACGGTGCTAAGTTAACCAATCTCCCTCGTTGACCTCTCCGCCGAACCGCAGCACGATACGTCTTGTTTTGCGTGAGGTGCCGCCATGCCCGGCCTGAGCCATCGCCAATCCGAGATCCTGAATATCGCCCGCGCCTTCGGCCGGGTGACGGTGGAAGATCTGGTCCGCCGTTTCGAGGTGTCGGCGCAGACCATCCGCAAGGACCTCAACGACCTTGTCGACCACCGTTCGCTGACGCGGATTCATGGCGGTGCCATCATCGCCTCGGGGGTCGAGAATCTCGCCTATGAGGCGCGCCGCTTCGTCGCCGCCGACGAGAAGAAGGCGATCGGTGCGGCGGCGGCGGCGCAGATTCCCAATGGCTGCTCGCTCTTTATCAACATCGGCACCACTACGGAAGAAGTCGCCAGCGCGCTGACCTCGCATGAGGACCTGCTGGTGATCACCAACAACCTCAACGTCGCGATGCTGCTGTACCGGCATCCGCGCATCGAGGTGATTGTCGCCGGCGGCACGGTGCGCCGCGCCGACGGCGCCCTGATCGGCTCTACTGCGGTCAGCCTGATCGGCCAGTTCAAGGTCGACTACGCCATCATCGGCGCTTCCGCGATCGACGAGGAGGGCGCGCTGCTGGATTTCGATTATCGCGAAGTGCAGGCGGCGCAGGCCATCATCGCCAACGCCCGCAGCGTCATGCTGGTCGCCGACAGCACCAAGATGCGCCGCACCGCCCCGGTCCGCATTGCCCATATGAGCCAGATCCAGACCTTCGTCACCGACGCGCCGTTGCCCGCGGGGCTCGCCAACATCTGCCATACCCGCGGCATCGCCGTGATCGAGGCCATGCCCAAACCCGACAGCGACGCCGACGAGGCGGATGTTGAGTCGACCGTGACTCCGATCCGGGCCAGATAGAATTTCCTCAAGAACCTAGGGAAGCGAGAAATCTTTGCCTTTCTCCGCGCGTGGGAGAGGCGTTCTCCCCTGTTCCATTAATCATATTGCTTTCGCTTTCGGTTGTGTTTTAATCCAAAAGCGAAAGTTAAATCGCTGAATCTGAAACCAGCGAGCAGCGCCGCATTCCTTTTGCCGGGATCGTGCGCGACAAGAAGCACAAGGGGAGCGTCCGTGGGTCAGGTTTTCGACCTCGCGATCATTGGCGGCGGCGTCAATGGCTGCGGCATCGCCCGCGATGCGGCGGGCCGCGGAAATTCCATTTTCCTTTGCGAAATGAATGACTTGGCAAGTGGCACCTCGTCCTGGTCGACCAAGCTCGTGCATGGCGGGTTGCGCTATCTCGAATATTACGAGTTCCGGCTGGTCCGCGAGGCGCTGATCGAGCGTGAAATCCTCTGGCAGATCGCTCCCCACATCATCCGGCCGCTGCGTTTCGTGCTGCCGCACCATGCGGGCCTGCGGCCGGCCTGGCTGCTGCGGCTCGGCCTGTTCCTGTACGACCATATCGGCGGCCGAAAACTGCTGCCGCCGACGCGGTCGGTCGACCTCACCCGCGACGAGGTTGGGCAGCCGCTGATTCCGGGCCGCTACACCAAGGGTTTTGAGTATTCGGACTGCTTTGTCGATGATGCTCGCCTGGTCGTGCTCACCGCGCGGGATGCCGCCGATCGCGGCGCCGACATCCGCACCCGCACCCGCGCGGTCCAGATTCGCCAGGCCGACGGAATCTGGCATGTCACCGTCGAAAATAAATCAAGCGGCGAGCGCTCGACCATCTCCGCCCGCGTGCTGGTCAATGCCGGCGGTCCGTGGGTCGAGGACGTGCTGGCGTCCGGCGCGGGCGTCAACGCACGGGCAAAAGTGCGGCTGGTGCAGGGCTCGCACATCGTGGTGCGAAAACTCTACGCCCACGACCGCGCCTACATGTTCCAGAACGGCGACGGCCGCATCGTCTTTGTCATTCCCTATCAGGACGATTTTACCCTGATCGGCACCACCGACCGCGATTAC
Organism: uncultured Alphaproteobacteria bacterium; assembly: GCA_963784755.1. GTDB lineage: Bacteria > Pseudomonadota > Alphaproteobacteria > Rhizobiales > Xanthobacteraceae > Bradyrhizobium. The sequence continues at coordinate 327,495 of CAWASS010000003.1, forward strand.
GACGGCGACCCGGCGAAAGTGAAGGCATCGAGTGAAGAGATAAATTACCTATGCGATTCCGTCAGCGAATATCTGGCAAAACCCGTCAGGCCCGCGGATGTGGTGTGGACTTATGCTGGCGTGCGTCCGCTCTATGACGATGGCGCCAGCGAAGCCAAAGCCGCCACCCGCGACTATGTGTTCGAACTGGATACGCCGGGCGGCGCGCCGCTGCTGTCGATCTACGGCGGCAAGATCACGACCTATCGCCGCCTCGCCGAGGAAGCGCTGGAAAAGCTCGCGCCCTATTTGAACGGCGCCGCCGCGAAGGAAGGCTGGACCGCGAAATCGCCGTTGCCCGGCGGCGATCTCGATGTCTCGGCCGTCGCGGCGCTGGCGGCGGAATTGCAGCGCGGCTATCCGTTCCTGACGCCGGCGCATGCAAATCGACTCGCGCATGCCTATGGCACCCGCGCCAGCAAGGTTTTGGGCAACGCGAAATCCTTCGCCGATCTCGGTCAATCCTTCGGCGCGACGCTGACAGAGCGCGAAGTCAGGTACCTGATGGCCAACGAATGGGCCGGCACGGCCGATGATATCGTGTGGCGGCGGTCCAAGCTGGGACTGCGGCTATCGGCCGCCGAAATCGCTGCTATCGACGACTGGATATCGGCACATCATGACCCCACCGTACGCCCCCTGCTGGAAGCGGGAGGGCGAACATGAGCGTGACGCTCGAACACATCACCAGGTCGGTCGACGGCATCCCGACCATCCGCGATGTCTCGTTGACACTCGACCGCGGCACGCTGAGCGTGCTGCTGGGACCGACGCTGGCGGGCAAAACCTCGATCATGCGGCTGCTCGCCGGCCTCGACAAGCCGACATCAGGCCGCGTCCTGGTCGACGGCAAGGATGTCACCGGCGTCGACGTGCGCAAGCGCTCGGTGGCGATGGTGTACCAGCAGTTCATTAATTATCCCTCGCTCAGCGTCTATGAAAATATCGCCTCGCCGCTCCGCGTCCAAGGCAAGCCCCGCGCCGAGATCGAGAGCCGGGTGCGGGACGCGGCAAAGCTGTTGAAGCTTGAGCCGTATCTGAATCGAATGCCGCTGCAACTCTCCGGCGGACAGCAGCAGCGCACCGCGATCGCGCGTGCGCTGGTCAAGGGCGCCGATCTGGTGCTGCTGGACGAGCCGCTCGCCAACCTCGATTACAAGCTGCGCGAGGAGCTGCGCACCGAACTGCCGCGCATTTTCGAGGCATCGGGCGCGATCTTTGTCTATGCGACCACCGAGCCCTCGGAAGCGCTGCTGCTGGGCGGCCGCACCGTCTGCATGTGGGAAGGCGAGATCCTGCAGGCCGGCGGTAGCTCAAAAGTCTATCGCCATCCCGACACCATGCGCGTGGCGCAGGTGTTCTCCGACCCGCCGCTCAACATTGTCGGGATCGAGAAGAGCAATGGCTCGGTGCAATATGCCGGCGGCGTGCAGGCGCCGGCGAGCGGGCTCTACGCAAGCCTTGGCGACGGCGCCTACCGCGTCGGCTTTCGCGCGCATCAACTGGAAGTCGAGAGCGGGATCGCCGGCCGCCACGCGTTTTCCGCAACCGTCACGGTGACGGAAATCACCGGCTCGGAGAGTTTTGTGCATCTCAAGCGCGACGACCAGAACTGGGTCGCGGTGCTGCAGGGCGTGCACGAATTCGCGCCCGGCGACACGCTGGATGCGGTGCTCGATCCCAACGATCTGTTTGTGTTCGATGCTGCCGGCCGTCTGGTCGCAGCTCCCGGTTCGATGTGAGGGAGATGCCGCATGGCCCGCATTGACCTCGTCGATCTCGCGCACTCCTACAGCGGCAATGCCGCCGATCCGGAATCGTACGCGCTCAAGCCGATCTCGATGACCTGGCGGCAGGGTGGCGCCTATGCGCTGCTCGGGCCGTCCGGCTGCGGCAAGACCACGCTGCTCAACCTGATTTCGGGGATTGTGACGCCGTCGCGCGGAAAAATCCTGTTCGACAATGTCGACATCACACCGCTGTCAACCCAGAAGCGCAATATCGCGCAAGTGTTCCAGTTTCCGGTGATCTACGACACCATGACGGTCGGCCAGAATCTCGCCTTTCCCTTGAAGAACCGCGGCGTTCCCAAGGCCGAGATCGACGCGCGGGTCGCGGAGATCGCGCGGCTGCTTGATCTTGCGCCCTATCTCAACCGCAAGGCGACGCGGCTGACCGCGGACGCCAAACAAAAGATCTCGCTCGGCCGCGGCCTGGTGCGGGCTGACGTCGCCGCCGTGCTGTTCGACGAGCCGCTGACGGTGATCGATCCCGAACTGAAATGGCAGTTGCGCTCGAAGCTGAAGGCGCTGCACCGCGAACTCGATTTGACGATGATCTATGTCACCCACGACCAGACCGAGGCGCTGACCTTCGCCGACACCGTGGTGGTAATGCATGACGGTCGCGTGGTGCAGAGCGGCACGCCGGCGGAATTGTTCGACAAGCCCGAACATACCTTCGTCGGCTATTTCATCGGCTCGCCCGGCATGAACATCGTGCCGGCGGAGGTGCAGGGACGGCAAGCGCGTATCGGCGGGCATAAGATCGCGCTGAATCGGACTTACGATCACCTGCCGGCAGGCGCAAACATCGAGGTCGGCGTGCGCCCGGAATTCGTGACCGTCGCGCCGCCGGCGCCGGATTTGCTGACCGCCAATATCGAGCGCATTGACGATCTCGGACGCGTCCGCTTCGCGCGGGTGCGGATCGGCGACGTCAAGTTTGCCGCGCGGGTGCCGCCGGGGTTTTCGATTCCCGACGCGCAGGCCGGCCTGAAATTCGATCCGTCGCGCGTGCACGTCTATGCCGACAGCCGTCTGGTCGAGGGGGCTGCCTGATGGACAAGACCATCAACCAAAAGGCCTGGTTCTTGGTGCTGCCGGTGTTCTTGATCGTGGCCTTCTCCGCGATCCTGCCGCTGATGACGGTGGTGAACTATTCGATGCAGGACACCTTCGGCAACAACCAGTTCTTCTGGAACGGCGTCGGCTGGTTCAAGGAACTGCTCGATCCCGCCACCGACCTCGGCGGCCGCTTCCTCGCCTCGCTGTGGCGCAACCTGGCTTTCTCGGCGATCATTCTCGCGATCGAGGTGCCGCTTGGAATCGTGGTGGCGCTCTCGATGCCGCGCGAGGGCTGGCGGGTCGCGGTCTGCCTCGTGATCCTGGCGCTGCCGCTGCTGATCCCCTGGAACGTGGTCGGCACCATCTGGCAGATTTTCGGGCGCCCCGACATCGGCCTGATGGGCTATGTGCTCAACGGCATCGGTCTGAACTACAACTACGTCTCCAACGATTTCGACGCCTGGGCCACCGTGATCGTGATGGACGTCTGGCACTGGACCAGCCTGGTGGCGCTGCTGTGCTACGCCGGCCTGAAATCGATTCCCGATGCCTATTACCAGGCGGCGCAAATCGACGGCGCGTCGCGCTGGGCAGTGTTCACCGCGATCCAGTTGCCGAAAATGAATCGCGTGCTGCTGATCGCGGTGCTGCTGCGCTTCATGGACAGTTTCATGATCTACACCGAACCGTTCGTGGTGACCGGCGGCGGACCCGGCAATTCGACCACCTTCGTGTCCATCGAACTGGTCAAGATCGCGCTCGGACAGTTCGACCTCGGCAAGGCCGCAGCGCTGTCGATCGTCTACAACCTGATCATTATCATCGTGTGCTGGATTTTCTACACCGTCATGACCAATGTCGGCGTCGAACGTCCCGAGAAGGGAGTCGCGTGATGCATTCGATTCCGGGCCGCCGCATCATCATCTCGCTGTTCCTGATCTTCCTGCTGCTGCCGATCTACTGGTTGGTCAATATGAGCTTCAAGACCAACACCGAGATCGTCTCGACCATGACGCTGTGGCCGCACCAGCCGACGCTGGCCAATTACGTCCGCATCTTCACCGACGAGAGCTGGTATTCCGGCTACATCAACTCGCTGAAATACGTGCTGATCAACACCGTGATCTCGATCTCGTTTGCGCTGCCGGCGGCTTACGCGTTTTCGCGCTACCGCTTCCTTGGCGACAAGCATCTGTTCTTCTGGCTGTTGTCGAACCGGATGGCGCCGCCGGCGGTGTTCGCGCTGCCGTTCTTCAACCTGTATTCGGCGCTCAATCTGTTCGATACGCCGTGGGCGGTGGCGCTGGCGCATTGCCTGTTCAACGTGCCGCTGGCGGTGTGGATTCTCGAAGGGTTCGTATCCAGCGTGCCGCGCGAGATCGACGAGACCGCGTTCCTCGACGGTTATTCGTTCCCGAAATTCTTCGTCAAGATCCTGGTGCCGCTGATCGCCAGCGGCATCGGCGTCGCCGCCTTCTTCTGCTTCATGTTTTCCTGGGTCGAGTTGCTGCTGGCGCGCACGCTCACTTCCGTCAACGCCAAGCCGATTTCGGCCGTGATGACCCGCACGGTGTCGGCCGCCGGCATGGACTGGGGCCTGCTGGCCGCGGCCGGGGTGCTCACCATCATTCCGGGCGCGCTGGTGATCTGGTTCGTCCGCAATTACATCGCGCGCGGTTTCGCGCTGGGCAGGGTGTAGGCCGATGATGTCAAAGTTCGTCATTGCGAGCGAAGCGAAGCAATCCAGTTCTTGCTCTGCGGCCTCTGGATTGCTTCGTCGCTTCGCTCCTCGCAATGACGGGGAGGGTTGAGCATGGAAAACATCGCATGGATGGCCTGGACGCTGCCGACCGCGATCTTCTTCGTGATGCTGGCCTGTACGCTTGCGACCATGACCTGGCTCGCGGTCGCCTACCCCGAGGCCGAGCGCGTCGGCATCCTGCGCATTCCGACCACGCGCGGCGACCGGCTGTTCATCTCGCTGATCATGGCCGCCGTCATTCATCTGCTGTGGATCGCGTTTGTCGGCACCGATGCGCTGCTGACGCTGCCGATCGGAGAAGAAGGAACTGAATTGTCGAGCCTGTGGCTCGCCACCGCGATTTCGCTTGTCTCGGCCGTGGCGATTTTCCGCACCGTCTGAGGAATGCGAAAAAGAGCAGATCCGGGGACAACCCGGGCCTGAGTTTGTTTGTCGCTGCAACGGAGGAAACCAACCATGCGACACTTAACGACCAAGACCCGTTTGATGACCATGGCCAGCGCGTTGGCGCTGATCGCCACATCGGTCACGATAACCGCGCCGGCGCGCGCGGACGATGCGACCGCACAAAAATGGATCGACAGTGAATTCCAGCCTTCGACCCTGTCCAAGGCCGATCAGTTGAAGGAACTGCAGTGGTTCGAAAAGGCCGCGCAGCCGTTCAAGGGAATGGAAATCAACGTGGTCTCGGAAACCATCACGACCCACGAATATGAATCCAAGACGCTGGCGAAGGCGTTCACCGAACTTACCGGCATCAAGATCAAGCACGACGTCATCCAGGAAGGCGACGTGGTCGAGAAACTGCAGACCCAGATGCAGTCCGGCAAGAACGTGTATGACGGCTGGATCAACGACTCTGACCTGATCGGCACGCACTTCCGCTACGGCCAGACCATCGTGCTGTCGGACTACATGGCCGGCGAGGGCAAGGACGTGACCGATCCCTTGCTCAACGTCAATGACTTCATCGGCAAGTCGTTCACCACAGCGCCGGACGGCAAGCTGTATCAGCTGCCCGACCAGCAGTTCGCCAACCTGTACTGGTTCCGCTACGACTGGTTCTCCAATCCCGACTACAAGGCCAAGTTCAAGGCCAAGTACGGCTACGATCTCGGCGTTCCCGTGAACTGGTCGGCCTATGAGGATATCGCCGAGTTCTTCACCAACGACATCAAGGAGATCAACGGCGTCAAGGTCTATGGCCACATGGACTACGGCAAGAAGGACCCCTCGCTGGGATGGCGGTTCACCGACGCGTGGTTGTCGATGGCCGGCAACGGCGACAAGGGAATCCCGAACGGCTTGCCGGTCGACGAATGGGGCATCCGCATGGAAGGCTGCCGTCCGGTAGGATCATCCGTCGAGCGCGGCGGCGACACCAACGGCCCGGCGGCGGTCTATTCGATCGCCAAATATCTCGACTGGATGAAGAAATATGCCCCGCCGCAGGCGCAAGGCATGACCTTCTCCGAATCGGGACCGGTGCCGGCGCAAGGCGCGATCGCCCAGCAGATCTTCTGGTACACGGCGTTTACCGCCGACATGGTGAAGCCCGGCATCGCCGTGATGAACGCCGATGGCACGCCGAAATGGCGGATGGCGCCGTCGCCGCACGGCGCCTACTGGAAGGACGGCATGAAGCTCGGCTATCAGGACGCCGGCTCCGTGACGCTGCTGAAATCGACGCCGCCCGACCGCCGCAAGGCAGCCTGGCTGTATCTGCAGTTCATCATCTCCAAGACGGTGAGCTTGAAGAAGAGCCATGTCGGCCTCACGTTCATTCGTGAATCCGACATCTGGGACAAGTCGTTCACCGAGCGCGCGCCGAAACTCGGCGGACTGATCGAGTTCTACCGCTCGCCCGCGCGCGTGCAGTGGACCCCGACCGGCAACAACGTGCCGGATTATCCGAAGCTGGCGCAACTGTGGTGGCAGAACATCGGCGATGCGTCGTCCGGTGCGAAGACGCCGCAGGCTGCGATGGACGCGCTCGCGGCCGCCCAGGATTTGGTGATGGAACGTCTGGAGAAATCCGGCGTGCAGGGCGCCTGCGGACCGAAGCTGAACAAGAAGCAGACCGCCGAATACTGGTTTGCCAAGGCGCAGAAGGACGGCACGCTGGCGCCGCAACGCAAGCTCGCCAACGAGAAGCCCAAGGGCGAAACCATCGACTACGACGCGCTGATCAAGTCGTGGCCGGCCACCCCGCCGAAGCGGGCGTCGAACTAACTCAACATCGTCATGGCCGGGACAAGCCCGGGCATGACGGGATGAAAAAGCAAAAGGCCGGGAGCGATCCCGGCCTTTTTTTGCGTATTGCTTTCGTTCCCCGGACGCAGCGCAGCGCGTAGCACTTGCGTAGCGGTGCGCTGCAGAGCCGGGGCCGTAACGGGCACCGGTGTTTGGTACGGTCCCGGCTCTGCGGAGCGGCATGAAGAATGCCGCACCGCGTCCGGGACACGATACCTCCTACTGCGCCGCCTGCAACGAATCCCCCAGCACCGGATAATCCGTATATCCCTTCGCGCCGCCGCCGTAGAACGTCGTCTTGTCCGGCGCGTTGAGCGGGGCGCCGCGCTTCAACCGCTCGACCAGGTCCGGATTGGCGAGGAACGGTTTTCCGAACGCGATCAGGTCGGCTGCGTCGGCGCTAAGCACCTTGCGGGCCAATTCGAAGTCGTAGCCGTTGTTGGCGATGTAGGCGCCGGCAAATCGCTTGCGCAGGGAGCCGTAGTCGAACGGCGCGATGTCGCGCGGACCGCCGGTCGCACCCTCGACGACGTGAATATAGACAAGCTTCAGCGCGCTGAGCCGGTCGACGATGTAGTCGTACAGCGGTTGCGGATCAGAGTCGGAGATATCGTTGGCCGGCGTTACCGGCGAGATGCGGATGCCGGTTCGCTCAGGCCCTGCTTCCGCCGCCACCGCTTTGGCGACTTCGAGCATCAGTCTTGCGCGGTTCTCGATCGATCCGCCATAGGCGTCCGAGCGCTTGTTGGTGCCGTCCTTGGCGAACTGTTCCAGCAGATAGCCATTGGCGCCGTGCACTTCGACGCCGTCGAAACCGGCCGCCAGCGCATTGGCCGCGCCTCTCCTGAAGCTTTCGATGATGCCGGGAATTTCGTCCAGCGTCAGCGCGCGCGGCTCGGACACGTCGGCGAACGTTCCGCCGACAAAGGTCTTGCCCTTGGCGCGGATCGCGGAAGGAGCGACCGGCGCCTGGTTGTTCTCCTGAAGGCTGACATGCGAGATACGCCCGACATGCCAGAGCTGGAGGAAGATGCGGCCGCCGCGCTCATGGACGCGGTCCGTCACCTTGCGCCAGCCTGCAACCTGCGCCTGCGAATAGATGCCGGGCGTATCCTGATAGCCTTGGCCCTGCTGCGAAACCTGCGTTGCCTCGCTTACCAGCAGACCGGCGGAGGCGCGCTGGCCGTAATATTCGACCGCCAGCGGATTGGGCACGAGGCCGGCGAGCGCGCGGTTGCGGGTGAGAGGCGCCATCACAAGGCGATTGGGGAGTGTAAGGGGCCCAAGCTTGTACGGCTCGAACAGTTTGGTCGCAGTGCTCATTTGTTGTTTTCCGGAAAAATTGCAGGTGATCACGAGTTGGGCGTTTTGCTTTCAAAAGGCAATGCCGCGAGCTATTCCGCTTTCGCAGGTAAGCTGCGCACGATGCCGGCCATATGGCCGCCGTCGAGAAACAGCGTGTGCGCATTGACGTAGGATGATTCGTTCGAAATCAGGAACAACGCAGCATAGGCCACCTCCCAGCCGGTGCCCTGGCGGCCGAACGGCACCGTCACGGCGCGGTCGGAGCGGCGGCGGCTGGCGTCGCGGCCCATCGGCGTGTCCATGAAACCGGGCGCGATCACATTGGCGCGAATGCCCTTGTCCTCGCCGGCCCGTGCGATGGCGCGGCCGAGCGCGATTTGGGCTGCTTTAGAGGATTCATAGGCCGGATTGCGGCCGCCGGCGCGCTGGCTCGCCATCGACGACGTCAAGACGATCGCGCCGCCCGGCGACATGATCTCCAGCGCCTTCTGCGCGAACAGCATGTGGCTGCGCACATTCACCGCATAATCCCGGTCCCAGGCTTCGGCGGTCATTTTCGGCAGCGACAGCCCCGACGAAATCCCGACGTTTAGCGCCAGCCCGTCGAGCCCGCCGAGCTGTTTGGCGCAACGCTCCAGCGCCGGCGCGATCGCGGAGACGTCGCTGACATCGACAATGGCGGCAAAGGCCTTACCGCCTTCGGACGTGATCTGATTGACGGTGTTATCTGCGGCTTCGCTGTTGACATCGATGCACGCGACATGCGCGCCTTCGCGCGCGAACAGCACCGACATCGCGCGGCCGTTTCCGATCGGCGGCTCCTCGTCGACGATCTTGCGCTGCCCGGCCCCGACCACGACGATGCGGCGGCCGGCGAGCCGTCCGTGGGATTTGGCCTGGCCGAGGGTTTCCGGATGAATCGAGGCGGACGGATCGAGATGCTTCGGCGCGTGGGTGGTAGCGGACATCGGCGATTTCCTCTCTTCCGTCATTCCGGGATGCGCCCCACTTGGGGCGCAGGCCCGGAATCCATACACTCGGCGGTGGTTATGGATTCCGGGCTCGCCGCTTCGCGTCGCCCCGGAATGACGATATCAATTTACCCCGAGAAAATCCCGCTTGCCGATCTCGACGCCGTTATGCCGCAGGATGCCGTGCGCGGTGGCGGCATGGAAGTAAAAATTCGGAAACGCAAAATGGCTGAGGAACTGCTGGCCTTTTAAGGTCATGGTCCTGTCGGGGCCTGCGGGAAATTTGACATCGCGGTCCTCCGCGCCGTCGAACTGCGCGGGCTTGTAGCCTTTCACATAGTCGATAGTGTTCGCCAGCCGCTGCCGCAGCTCGGCGAACGTCTTCTCGGTGTCCGGCGTCGACGGCACCTCGCTATGGGTGACGCGCGCGCAGCCCTTGGCGGCGAAATCGGACGCGAGCTGAATCTGCTTGCTCAACGGCAGCATGTCCGGATAGAGCCGCGCACCGAGCAGCACGTCGGGCTGGATGTTCTTGGCCGTGCAATGCGCCTCGGCCTTGGTGAGAAGGCCGGAGAGGCTGTTGAGAATCTGCAGCAAGGCAGGGACGGTCGCGTCATAGAAGGACATGGATGCTCTTTCGGTGATGGGAGACGAACCGTCTATGTGGATGGGCGGGCACCGGCGCGCAACCGGCCGACGATGCCGGTCGGAAAGAAATATACGCTGGCGATGAACAAGAGCCCGAGCCACAGCAGCCAGCGGTCCGGATGCAGCAGCCCCGGCAGCAGCGGCAATCCGGCGTCGGCGGCTGCGTTGGAGGCGACGCTCATCAGCGCCTGCAGATAGTTCTGCGCCAGAATGAAGATGGCAGCGCCAATGAGCGCGCCGTACATGGTGCCCATGCCGCCGATCACCACCATCAGCAGGATATCCAGCATGATCGCGAAGCTCAGCGAGGTGTCGGGGCCGGCGTAGCGCAGCCACAGCGCGTTCAGCGCGCCGGCGCTGGCGGCAACCAGCGCCGCCAGGCAATTGGCGTAAGTCAGATGAAACACGGTGCGGTAGCCCAGCGCCTCGGCGCGGAAGCGGTTCTCGCGCACCGCCTGCAGCACCCGGCCGAACGGCGAATTCACCACGCGCAGCAGCGCGAGAATCATCGCGGCGCATGCGACGAAGATGATGTAGTAGGTCAGCGTGCGGCCGTTGACGGCAAAGCCGAACCAGTCCTTCGGGATCAGGACCGTGCCCGGCCGCAGCAATTCGGGGAGCTGGAAGCTGCGGCCATCCTCGCCGCCGGTCAGCCACGACAGTTGCGAGGCCAGCACCAGAAAGGCGGATGCTACCGCGAGCGTGATCATGGCGAAGAAGATCGCCTCCACCCGCAGCGAGAACAATCCGATGCAAAGCGCCAGCAGCGCCGCCAGCGGCAGGCCGATCGCGAGCCCGGTTGCGAACGCAGCCCAGGTCGGGCCCATCGAATACAGCGCGATCGCGATGGCGTAGCTGCCGATGCCGTAGAACATGGTGTGGGCGAACGACACCGAGCCGGTATAGCCGAGCAAGAGATCGTAGGACGCCACCAGTGCGGCGAAGATGCAGATTTTTGTGGCGACGTTCATCGCCTTGGCGCCGGGAAATACGAACGGCGCCACCGCCAATGCGGCGATAATGACGATCAGCAGAATGCTGAGCACGCGGCTGCGCGGCGGATCGCCTGACAGAATCATCATCGGCTTGTCACCGCATAAAGCCCGCGCGGCCGCCACATCAGGATCGCGACCATCAGCAGGATGTTGGAGACCAGCGCCAGTTTCGGCACCAGGAAGCCGCCGTAATTGGCGACCATGGCGACCAGCAGCGCGCCGATAAAGCAGCCGCCGATCGACCCTAACCCGCCGATGATGACGACGATGAATACCAGCACGGTGAGGTCGTTGCCCATCGAGGCGTGAACCTGCTCGCGGTACAGCGCCCACATGATGCCGCCGAGGCCGGCAAGCGCCGAGCCGGTCATGAACACGCCGAGGAACAGCCGGCGGATGCGATAGCCCAGCGCCTCCACCATCTCGCGGTTCTCGACGCCGGCGCGGATCAACAGGCCGATCTTGGTGCGGTTCAGCACCAGTTGAATCCCGAGGAATACGGCAAGGCCGACCAGCATCGCCAGCAAGCGGTATTTCGAGACCGCGACGTCGCCGAGGATGAAGGATCCGCGCAGCGACGTCGGCAGCGGCAGCGGGATGATCTGCGGCCCCCACAATGCATACAGCGCCTGCTCCGCGACGATGAGTCCGCCGGTCGTCATCAGGATTTGCTTGAGATGCTGGCCGTAGACGGGAAGGATCAGCACGCGCTCGACCACAAGACCGAGCGCGCCGGATATCGCCATCGCGGCCAGCGCCGCCGGCGCCAGCACTGCCAGATTCATTGCCAGCGAATCCGCCTGGACCCAGGCCGCCAGCGGCAACAGCACCAGGGTTGCGATATAGGCGCCGACCGCGATGAATGCGCCGTGGCCGAAATTCAGCACGTCCATCAGGCCGAACACCAGCGTCAGCCCGGATGCCATGATGAAGATCATCATGCCCATCGCAAAACTTGCCACCGTCAGCGTCACCCACGAACTGCCCGACCCGATCAGCGGCGCCATCGCCAGCGCGAGAATTACCGGCAGCAGCACGGGAAGCAGATCCCGTTTCGGCTTCGGCAGTGCGTCCGATGCGGTTAGCTCCGTCACTGATGCGCCTCCAGGCTCAATCCAAGCAGCCGTTCCTGCAACGGGATGTCCTGCGCCAGATCGGCCATGTCGCCGCGGTGCACGATCCGGCCATTATCCATCACCAGCACGGCGTCGCCGATCTCGCGCGCGACGTGGAAATTCTGCTCGACCAAAAGAATGCTGGCGCCGCGGCGTTTTATTTCGGCAAAGCATTCGATCAATGCCACGATGATCGCCAGCGCCAGGCCCTTGGTCGGCTCGTCGATCAACAGCAGCTTGCGCGGCTCGACGATGGCGCGCGCGATCGACAGCATCTGCTTTTGCCCGCCGGACAACGAGCCCGCGCGCGACAGCCAGAACCGTTTTAGCGCGGGGAAGAATCCGAAAATCCATTCGAGGCGGGTGTCGTCCAGCGGGCCGTCGCGCGCCGCAAGAATCAGGTTTTCCTTCACCGTGAGATCGGAAAACACCGCCATGCTTTCCGGCACATAGCCGACGCCTGATCGCGCGATATCCGGCGTCGCGTGCTGCTCGATGCGTTGCCCGGCGAGCGTGATCTGCCCGGACGACGCCGGCCACAGCCCCATGATGGTGCGCAGCGTCGTGGTCTTGCCGGCGCCGTTGCGGCCGAGCAGCATCGTGGTCTGGCCTTCGGGCACGCTGAGATCGACGCCATGCAGAATGTGATAGCGCCCGATATGGGTGTGCACGCCGGAGAGTGTCAGCAGATCGCTCATGCCGCGCTCTTTCCCCGGGCTCCTGCTCCCCTCCCCGTCGCGGGGAGGGGTCGGGGGTGGGGGTTGCCACAAGCGCCGGCGCTCGGGGCTACCCCCCACCCCGACCCTCCCCCGCAAGGGGGGAGGGAGTTGCACCGTGCGCGTGGCAAGCGGTTCGCTGACATCATGCCGCGCTCTTTCCCGGTGCAATGCCGAGATAAGCCTCCTGCACGATCGGCGAGGCGATCACGTCCGCCGGCTTGCCGTCCGCGACCAATTGCCCGTTATGCAGCACGATGATGCGGTCGGCGAGCGAGCGCACCACATCCATCTTGTGCTCGACCAAGAGGATGATCTTGCTGGTGTCCTGCTTCAGTTTTGCAATGAGGTCGAGCACGACAGGCACTTCATCGACGCTCATGCCGGCGGTCGGCTCGTCGAACATGAACACCTTCGGCTCCAGCGCCATCATCAGCGCGACTTCGAGCTTGCGCTGGTCGCCATGGGACAACACCGTCGCCGCGACATCGCGCCGGCCGCCGAGCGCGACGCGCTCGAGAATGGCGTCGGCGCGCTCGATCAGGTCGCGCCTGACCATCCACGGCCGCAGCATGTCGTAATGCACGCCGCTGGCCGCCTGCACCGCGAGGCGGACGTTCTCTTCGACGCTCAGATTTGGAAACAGGTTGGTGAGCTGGAACGCGCGGCCCAATCCGGCGCGGGTGCGCAGCGGCGCCGACAGTTTTGTGATGTCGGCGCCGTCGAACAGGATGCTCCCGGCGCTCGGCCGCAACTGTCCGGAGATCAGGTTGAAATAGGTGGTCTTGCCGGCGCCGTTGGGGCCAACAATGGCGGTGAGTTCGCCCGGCCGAAACGCGCAAGAGACGCCGTTGACCGCGACGTGGCCGCCGAAGCGGATGGTGAGATCGCGGGTTTCGAGGGAGAGGGTCATGGGAAAGACCTTGTGTCCCGGACGCGGTGCGGCATTCTTCATGCCGCTCCGCAGAGCCGGGACCGTACCACACACCGGAGTTCGCGACGGCCCCGGCTCTGCAGCGCACCGCTCCGCAAGTGCTGCGCGCTGCGCTGCGTCCGGGGCACGATTCTTTATCTACCGCTTGTTGCGGATCGGGATGTTCATGTCCTCGATCTTGAGTTCGCGGACCGGCTCGTTCACCGCCCATGCGAGGTTCGGATCGACCTTGACCCTGAAATGATACATGCTCTGCAGCGCCTGATGGTCTTCCTTACGGAAGATCATCTTGCCCTTGGGCGTGTCGAACTCCATGCCTTCCATGGCGGCGATCAGCTTTTCGGTGTCGGTCGATTTCGCCTTGGTCACCGCGGTGACCGCCGCCATTGCCGCGGCGAATCCGCCGGCGGTGAAGAAATCCGGCGGCGCGTTGAAACGCTTCTGGTGTTCGGCGACCAGCCAGTCGTTCACCGGATTTTTCGGGATGTCGTAATAGTAATAGGTGGCCCCTTCCATGCCGGGCAGCCGCTTGAAGGCGGCAAGCGCGGGCAGGATGTTGCCGCCGGTCGACAGCTCGATGCCGTAACGCTTCGGATCCATGTCCTGCAGTTTTGTCAGGGGATCGCCGCCGCCGGCCCAGATCACCCAGATGATCTTGCGTCCCGGCTTGTCCTTGAGCGCATCGAACAGCCGCTGGCCGGCCGCGGTGAAGTCGGTGGTGGTGGTCGGCACGTATTCTTCCGCCGCCAGCGTCGCGCCGGTTTTCGCCAGCGCCTCCTTGAAGGCGGCGACGCCGTCGCGGCCGAAGGCATAATCCTGGCCCAGCGTCGCGATGGTGACGCCGGGCTTGCCGATCGCCACCGCGTTGGAGATCGCGTCCTGCGACGAATTGCGCCCGGTGCGGAAGATGTACCTGTTCCACTTCTCGCCGGTAATCTGGTCCGCGACCGCGGGCTCGACGATCAGGATCTTCTTGTTCTCCTCGGCGACCGGAAGGTCGGCCAGCGCCGCGGCCGATGACGTCGTGCCGATCGCGATGTCGGCCTTGTCGTCCTGATAGGCCTCTGCCAGAGCCGCCTTCGACAAATCCGGCTTGCTCTGATCGTCCTTGGTGATGACGACGATCTTGCGGCCATCGAGCATCATGGTGCCCTTGGTGGCGTATTCCAGTCCCATGCGCAGGCCGGTTTCGGTCTGCTTGGCATAGGCCTCGAGCGGGCCGGTCTTGCCGTAAATCAAGGCAATCTTCAGATCGTCCGCATAGGCGGCGGTGGCCGACAACGCAATGGCGGCGGCAGCAAGAATCTTAAGATGACGCACGAAAGTCCCTCCGGGTTATTGTTGCAAAATCCTAGAGCACTTTTTCTGCGCGGTGGAAAGAGCCGTCATTCCGGGATGCGCCCTCTTGGGCGCAGGCCCGGAATCCATAACCCCGAATCGTGGTTATGGATTCCGGGCTCGCGCCTGAAGGAGGCGCGCCCCGGAATGACGGTGGTTCGCTCGTTTTACTCGCGCCCCGGAATGACGGCTTGGCGCGGCACGCCGCGCATCCGCGCCAGCAACTCGGCGGTCGGCCAGGAATCCGCGGGCAGGCCGTATTTGATCTGCATCGCCTTTACCGCCGTGCGGCTTTGCTGGCCCATGATGCCGTCGACCTTTCCGACATTGAAGCCGGCCTTCACCAGCAATTGCTGCATCTCGCGCAGTTCGTTGAACGGCAGTTGCGCGACCGGCGCTTGCGGCTGCCGCATCGGCGGCGCACCTGCGATGCGGGTGGCGAGATAGCCCGCGGTGGTGGAATAGATCAGCGAGTTGTTCCACTCGGTATAGGCCGCGAAATTCGGGTAGGCGAGGAACGCCGGTCCGGTGCGGCCCATCGGCAGCAGCAGCGACGCCGGCAGATTGTCGTTCGGCAGCGCGCGGCCATCGGGATAAGTCACGCCCCATTGCGCCCATTTCGAGCGCGGATGCTGGATAGTCAGATCGGCCTGCTCCCATTGCAGGTTCTGCGGCACGCGCACTTCCTGCAGCCATGGCTCGCCGCGCCGCCATTTCAGGCCGGTGGCGATATAGTTCGCAGTCGAGCCGATCACGTCACTGGGGCTGCGCAGCAGGTTGCGATGGCCGTCGCCGTCGTAGTCGACCGCATAATTGAAATAATGCGTCGGCAGGAATTGCGTCTGCCCGAGTTCGCCGGCCCACGATCCCACCATTTCGGGGGGTGAGAGATCGCCGCGGTCGATGATTTTTAGCGCGGCGATGGTTTCGTCGGCAAACATCTTCGAGCGGCGGCAATCGTAGGCCAGCGACACCAGCGAACGCAGCGTCGGCAGGTTGCCCATATTGGCGCCAAAATCGCTTTCCAGTCCCCAGAACGCCGCGATCACTTCCGGCGGCACGCCGTATTCCTTTTCGGCGCGCGCAAACGCAGCGGCGTTGGCCTTGATGCGGGCCTGGCCCTGCTGCATGCGGGAGATCGCCGCCATCCGGCCGGCGAATACCGTGAACACCTGTCCGAACACGCGCTGGCCGCGGTCGCGGTTGACGATGCCCTGGTCGTAGACGAGATACGGTGTGGCCTCCGCCAGCGCGCCCTGCGACACGCCGGCGGCAACGGCCTGCTGCTTGAGGTCGGCAAGGAAGCGATCGAAACTCATGCCGCCATGGCAGGCCGCGCCGCGGGGTGATGCAACGCCCTGCTGCGTCGGCGCCAAAGTAGATCTAGCCGGCGCGACCGCCGGTCTCGCGAGCGTTGGCCTGATGGGAGCAGGAGCCGGTTGAGCCGACGCCGGCATCGAACCAGACAAGATCGCCAACAAGACCGTACCGGCAAGAAATCGTGACGTAGAAAATCGTTGCATGCGGTACCCGGTGGGAGCCAGTTTGCGAAAAAGCCAAGCCGTCGTAGCACCGTTCAGGAAGAAAAATCCATGTCCGAACAGCCATTGGACCGCTCGCGCCGAGCGCTGATGCACGCGGTTGTCGGCGCAATACCGGCAGCGCTGGTGTTTCGGATGTCGCAAGCAGACGCGTCGGACAAAATGACGCGGCAGCAGGCCCAGTATCAGGACACGCCGAACGGCATCTACAGCTGCGGACTGTGCACGTTGTTTGAACGGCCGAACGCCTGCAAGGTGGTCGAGGGCGAGGTCAGCAAGGACGGCTGGTGCAAGGCCTTTGCGCTCGCGGATTAGCTCGAAGTCCAACGTGTCCCGGGCGCGATGCAGCGCCATAAGCGCGTTTACGCGCGTCTTCGACGCGCTATGGCACTTCGCGAAGCGCTGCTTCACAGAACGGGACCGCACCAAACACCGGCGTTCGTGACGGTCCCGGCTCTGCAGCGCACCGCTCCGCGAAGGGCTGCGCGCTGCGCTGCGTCCGGGGCACGAAAGTCTGTCGCTCACGAACTTGTGAATGTAAACCTATCCCCGTCCTCACAACCTCGCTTATCCTGCGCGCGTCCTGTCCGATGAGGGGCCGCTTTCTAGAAGCGATCCCTCAGCGGGCAGAGCGAAAGCCGGCCGGACCGGGGCGCCCCGGAACGGTCGACGGGCCTGATGGCCGGTGGAGCGCCGGGAGGCGCCGCGCCTTGCCTTGGGCGCGCGCGGTGCCTTGCCGCGCGAGGTGGGTTCACCCCCCGCCTCAAGGGTGCCCATTGGTGCCCTGGCGCCTCCCACCGCTTCACCCCCTCGCGCGGTTCGCGGGGGACTGGCAACCCTCGGACGCATTGCGCCGCGAGAACGCGGAAGCTTGGCTGTTTGACATTTTGAATCAGGAACGACGTCGCAACATACTCCGCGTCATACGCGGGCTTGACCCGCGTATCCATCGTTCTTCGAGAAGACTCTTTCGAAGAGGATGGATTGCCGGGTCGAACCCGGCAATGACGAGTTATTCGTGTCCCGGACGCAGCGCACCGCTTCGCAAGAGCTACGCGCTGCGCTGCGTCCGGGGCACGCACTACAGCTCCCTTGCATTGCTGAACGCAAACGAACTCACGCGCCGGGTATTCTCATCCAGAATCAGCGTGCGCGTGATCGGCGGTTCGGCGCGCTGGCTGCAGTTTTCGCGCTCGCAGAGCCGGCAGTTGACGCCGATCGGCGTGCCCTCGGCCTTCTCCAGATCGATCCCGGTGGCGTAGACCAGCCGCGAGGCGTGGCGGATTTCGCAGCCAAGCCCGATGGCGAAACGCGGTTGCGGCTGCGGATGCGGCGCCACCGGCCGCCGCACCATCTGCGCGATCGAGAAATAGCGGCTGCCGTCGGGCAATTCGATCACCTGCTTCAACAGTCGGTCCGGCGTGTCGAAGGTCGAATGCACGTTCCATAAGGGACAGGTGCCGCCGAATTTCGAAAACGGAAAGGTGCCGGAGGAGAACCGCTTGGAGACGTTGCCGGCATTGTCGACGCGCAGCATGAAGAACGGCACGCCGCGCGCATTGGGCCGCTGCAGCGTGGTGAGGCGATGGCAGACCTGCTCGAACCCGGCGTTGAAGCGCTGCGCCAGCACGTGGACGTCGTAGCTCAGCGCTTCCGCGGCCGAGTGGAACGCGGCATAGGGCATCATCACGGCGGCGGCAAAATAATTCGCCAGCGTGATGCGATAGAGCCGGCGCGGGGTCTCATCGAGGGCGCCGGCGCGGTTGATGATCGCATCGAAGATCGGGCCGCATTCGGAAAGCCCGACCTGGAACGCGAGCTGGAACGCGCGGCCGGGGCCATCGACCAGTTCGGAAATCAGCAACTGCCGGCGGTGGCGGTCGAACCGCCGCAGCGTCTCGCGCATCACATCGACCGGCATGATGCGGGTGACGATGGAATGTTTTTCGCGCAGGCGCGCAGTGAGCGCTGCGAACAGATCCTGCGAACTCACATCGATCTCGTCGCGCAGGGTTTCCGCCGCCTGCTCCAGTTCCGGGAAATAATTGCGGTTGGCCTCGATCAGGTCGCGAATGCGCTCGATCGGATTGGCTTCGAAGCGGGCGCCTTCGTCACGGTCGGCGAACTGCGCGGCCGCCATGGTCTCGCCGCGCCGCGCTTCGGTGTAGGCGGCGTAGAGCCGCTGCAGCGAATGCGTCACACCGGGGCACAATTCGGCGAGATCGCGCAGCTCCTGCTTCGGCAGGTCGATCTGGCGGAACAGCGGGTCGGAGAAGATCTCGTTCAACTCGGCGAAGAAACGGTCCTCGTCGGCGCTGGCGAGGTCGCGCAGATCGAGGTCGTAGGTTTCCGCCAGCCGCAGCAATATCTGCGCGGTCACCGGGCGCTGGTTGCGCTCTATCAGGTTGATATAGCTCGGAGAAATGCCGAGGCCTTCGGCGATCTGGGTCTGCGACAGTCCCAATTGCTGACGGATGCGCCGGAAGCGCGGGCCGACGAACAACTTCTTGCCTGAATCCGCCGCCATCGGCGCCTCCCTGCTTTGTGACAAAAATTACAAAATAACATATCATACACGTGTTCATGTTACAACACATCACAAATCAATGGCCTGGCCCACTATACTATTTTCAGAATTCCGCGTTTAGCTCTCGGCACGTTTCGCAATGCACTGTCACGAATGTCGATACGATGGCGAAGATTAGCGATGCGGATTTGTCGTCACCGAAGGGATCATGGATATGAACTTCCAGCCGCGTGGGATCAGCGATCTGGCCATCCAGGGGCCAGCCACCTATCAAAGCCAAATCGAAGCCGCCGAAGCCCTGCTCAAGGACAAGGACACGTGGAATGGCGTGAATGCCGAAGCCGTGGCCCGCATGCGCTTGCAGAACCGCTTCAAGACCGGCCTCGATGTCGCACGCTACACCGCCGCGTTGATGCGCGCCGATATGGCGCGCTACGACGCTGACAGCACGAAATACACCCAGTCGCTCGGTTGCTGGCACGGCTTCATCGCCCAGCAGAAGCTGATTTCGGTAAAGAAGCATTTCGGCACCACCGATCGCTGCTATCTGTATCTGTCCGGCTGGATGATCGCAGCGCTTCGCTCCGAGTTCGGACCGCTTCCCGACCAGTCCATGCACGAGAAGACATCCGTGCCGGCGCTGATCGAAGAGCTCTACACCTTCCTGCGTCAGGCGGACTCCCGCGAGCTCAACGACATTTTCCGCAACCTCGACGCAGCCCGCAAAGTTGGCGACAAGGCGAAGGAAAAGGCGCTGATCGAAAAGATCGATAATTTCCAGACCCACGTCGTGCCCGTTATCGCCGACATCGACGCCGGCTTCGGCAATGCCGAGGCGACCTATCTGCTCGCAAAGAAGATGATCGAAGCAGGCGCATGCGCCCTGCAGCTCGAAAACCAGGTCTCCGATGAAAAGCAGTGCGGGCACCAGGACGGCAAGGTGACCGTGCCGCATGAGGTGTTCCTGGCGAAAATTCGCGCTTGCCGCCACGCCTTCCTTGAGCTCGGCGTCGAAGACGGCGTGGTCGTGACCCGTACCGACTCGCTGGGCGCCGGTCTCACACAACAGATCGCCGTGAGCCACAAGCCGGGCGACATCGGAGATCAGTACAACAGCTTCCTGGATTGCGAGGAAATCACCGCCGACAACGCGAGGAACGGCGACGTCATCATCAACCGCAATGGCAAGATGATGCGTCCGAAGCGGCTGCCCAGCAACCTGTATCAGTTCCGCGAAGGCACCGGTCAGGATCGCTGCGTGCTCGACTGCATCACCTCGCTGCAGAACGGCGCCGACCTCTTATGGATCGAGACCGAGAAGCCGAATATCGAGCAAATCGCCAGGATGGTCGATCGCGTTCGCGAGGTGATCCCGAACGCCAAGCTCGCCTACAACAATTCGCCGTCGTTCAACTGGACGCTCAACTTCCGTTGGCAGGTTTACGACGCGATGAAGCAGGCCGGCAAGGATGTCAGCAAATACAACCGTGCCGAGCTGATGAAGGCGGAGTACGACTCAACGCCGCTGGCGATCGAAGCCGACGAGCTGATCCGGACCTTCCAGGCCGATTCAGCCAAGCGCGCCGGCATCTTCCATCATCTGATCACGTTGCCGACCTATCACACCGCGGCGCTTTCGACCGATAATCTCGCCAAGGAGTATTTCGGCGAGCAGGGCATGCTGGGCTATGTGAAAAACGTTCAGCGCCAGGAAATCCGTCAAGGCATCGCCTGCGCCAAGCATCAAAACATGGCCGGCTCGGACATCGGCGACGATCACAAGGAGTACTTCGCCGGTGCGGCCGCGCTGAAGGCCGGCGGCGCCCATAACACGATGAACCAGTTCGGCTAACGGTAACAGCAGGAGACGATCATGCCAGGCAGCAACTTTTGGGTTATAGGCGGCGAATTCGGTTCGATGAACTTCCACAAGCTGGTGGAAGGATCGGCGCAGGTGCAGGGTCCGTTCAAGACGCGCAAAGAGGCCGAGGACGCCTGGCGCGCGGTCTCCGAAGAAAACCGTCACAAGGCGGGCGTGCGCTTCTCGATCGTGGAAGAGCCGCAGCGCGTCGTGGCCTGATCGTTCGCCTGCAGGCACAGGTGTCCAAGGACGATAGCGGCCTCACCCGATTCGCCGGGTGCGGCCGTTGTCGTTTGTGGGCGGGCTCGGAACCGCGCGGGGGGCAAGTCCTTGGGAACAAAGGACCTTTGCTCGGAACGTGGTTACTGATAGGTTAATGGAGCAAGCCCAACGCTGGATCAGGCACCCGACAGATGTCCGACGCTCAGAATTCTGCGACCGATACTACCGCTGCCAAGCCGATTCGGCTGCGCGACGCGCTGCGCCAGGCGCGGATCGAAGCGGCCGACCGCACCGGCGTCGTGGTCGACCTGCGCGACGCCGAAGTGGCCCGGCTCGAGATTCTGAACGAGGCGCTGGATCCGCTGTTTGCGCAAATCCCCGATCAGGTCGATTTGTTCGATCGCGGTATCAGCCAGGGCGAAAACCCGCGGCTGTGGATCGACGTGGTCGCGCATGTCGCGATGGGCCGCGACAAGCGCATCTACCGCTTTGTGCAGGACACCCGTTTCGGCCGCATCGTGATCGCGGAATCCCACGAGGTTGCGGTGATCGTCGACGCCGTCACCGACTATGTCGCCCGCCGCATGGTGGAACGCGAACACGCGCTGGTCGCAACGCCGATTCCGGAGCCCGAGCCGGTCGAGAAGCCGCGGCGCAGCGGGTTCTGGACTTTTGCGCTTGGATTCGTCCTCGGCGCGCTGGCGCTGTTCGGCCTCGCACTGTTCGCGACGCTGCGGAATATGTGACTCGACAAACCGTCATTGCCGGGCTCGACCCGGCAATCCATCAACGTCGAAAGACTCTTGCGAATATTGGTGGATGCGCGGGTCAAGCCCGCGCATGACGAACAATATCCGGGCTACATCAACTGAACCCGCCGCAATTCCTGAATCTGCGTCCCATCCCCAAACCCGCGCACAACCTGTTCGCAGCGCCACGTCTCACCCTCGCGCTCGATCGCAAACAGATTCCAGGCGGCGGCCGGGTAGCGGCCGTGCGCGGTCGACGATGCCGAGGGCACGCCGATTGCCGGAATTCGGCCGCGCGGGCCGTCGAACCACATGGTGGAATGAACGTGGTCGTGGCCATGCAGGACCAACTCGACGCCATGCCGCTTCAACAGCGCGAGCAATTCGCCGGAATCGGTGAGGCGCTTGTGGTGCGTGCCTGTTTCGGAACGAAGCGGGTGATGGATCAGCAGCACGCGAAAGGCTTGCTCCGCCGATAGCTGCGACAGGATGCCGTCGAGCGCATCGAGCTGCGCGCGGCCGAGCCATCCCGTTGCCATCAAGGGTGGCGTCGGCACTGCGGAGGAGATGCCAATCAGCGCCAGCGGCCCGCGCCGCCGCACAAACGGAAACGTCAACGCCCCGTCGCCGCGCAGATAATCTCGCCAGGCCTCAGTAAAGCGACGCTGGGTGGCGCGCACATAGGCGTCGTGGTTGCCGGGCACCACGGTCACGCGCTCAGGCGTGCCGATACTTTCCAGCCAGGCGAGGGCCGGCGCGAATTCCGCCTCAAGGCCGATGTTCACGAGATCGCCTGTGATCGCGATGTGATCGGGCCGGTGCGCCTGCATATCCGCCACCAGTGCATCCAGCACGTCGCGCCGATGGATCCTGTGGCGGTTGCGGGTCCAGTTCAGGTAGCCGAGCGCGCGCTTGCCGGCGAGGTCGCGCATTCGCACCGCCGGCAGCGGCGGCAGATGCGGGTCGGACAAATGCGCCAGCGTGAAGGCCGCCACCATAAGGTCCCTGTGAAAGTCCCGAATGTTTTGGCAAGGTGTCTGATCCGACGCAAGCAGCAAGGCTCCCGCCGTCATGAATTTGCAGAATGCACGGCGGCTGTTCGAACCGGCGCTGCGCCGCCTCCTTCATCTGTACTGGCGGTTTGCCCGGGGCATGACGCTTGGCGTCCGCGCTGTGGTGCTGGACGGCGAGAACCGCATCTTTCTGGTGAAACACAGCTACGTCGCCGGTTGGTACCTGCCGGGCGGCGGCGTCGAAGTCGGCGAGTCCTTTCGCGGTGCGCTGGCGCGCGAACTGATGGAAGAAGGACGGATTGAGCTTTTGGCCGAACCGGAGTTGCATGGCGTATTTTTCAACAGCTATGCCTCGCGCCGCGACCACGTCGCGGTCTATGTGGTCAGGCATTTTCGGCAGGACCGGTTGCCCGAGCCGAACCGCGAGATCGTCGCCTGCGGCTTCTTCGAAGCCGGTGCGCTGCCATCCGACACCACCGAAGGCACCCGTTTGCGGGTCGCGGAGGTGCTCGAAAACAGGCCGCCGATCGCGACCTGGCGTTAGAGATCGTTAGCGTTCGGTCCTTATGATCGGAGGTCAAATGTTAACGACCGTTAAGGACTGGCGATGAGCGCCGCTCGGGACCTCAAACCTGCGCCAAGGCTCCGCGGCGATCTGGCCGGCATGGCGGAGGCGCTGGCGCAATTCGCGCGCGAGCAGCAGCCGCAAGCGGAGACCGCGCAGCCGCGCGTCGCCGTGCTGGTGCCCTGCTTCAACGAGGAAGCCGCGGTTGCGGCGGTGGTCGCCGGTTTTCGTGAAGCCTTGCCTTTGGCGGAAATCTACGTCTATGACAACAATTCGTCGGATCGCACCATCGCGGTCGCGCGCGAGGCCGGCGCGCAGGTGCGCAGCGAGCGCCGCCAGGGCAAGGGCCATGTGGTGCGGCGGATGTTCGCCGATATCGACGCCGACGTCTATGTGCTGGTCGATGGCGACGCGACCTACGATGCCGCCAGCGCGCCGCGCATGATCGAGACGCTGAGGGCCGACCATCTCGACATGGTGGTAGGCTTCCGCGTCGATCAAACCGAGGCCGCCTATCGGCCCGGCCATCGCACCGGCAACCGGATGCTGACCAGCTTTCTCGCGGCGGTGTTCGGCCGGGAGTTCAAGGATATTCTCTCCGGCTATCGGGTGTTCTCGCGGCGCTTCGTCAAGTCCTTCCCGGTGCTGTCGGACGGTTTCGAGATCGAAACCGAATTGAGCGTTCACGCACTGGAACTGGCGTTGCCGGTCGCGGAAATCGAGACGCCGTATTACGCGCGGCCGGAAGGTTCGTTCAGCAAGCTCAATACCTGGCGCGACGGTTTTCGCATTCTCTCTACCATCCTGAAACTTTATCGATCGGAAAAGCCGCTGCGGTTCTTCACGGCGATCGGTTTCTTCCTGACGCTGGTGTCGATCGGCCTCGCGATTCCGGTGGTCGTGACCTACATCGAACAGGGCCTCGTCCCGCGGCTGCCGACGGCGGTGTTGTCGATGGGGCTGATGATCCTGGCGGTGCTGTCGGTTTCCTCCGGCCTGGTGCTGGATACCGTCACCCGCGGACGCCGCGAGATCAAACTGCTGGCCTATCTGTCCCAGCCCGCGATCAACAGGAACTGATGCGGCTGGCTGGCGGGCGGAACGATGGACCGCGCGCCCGTCTGATGCTATCCCGCGCCCCGATATGAGCGATCTGTCCCTCACCATATTGGCGGAAACCGCCGGCGATGCGCTGCCGATCGAGCGGCTGCATGAGCGCACCTTCGGGCCCGGCCGGTTCGTGCTGAGCGCCTACCGCTTGCGCGAGCATGTCGATCACCGGCTCGATCTGTCGTTCACGGCGAGAATCGGTACGCTGCTGGTCGGCTCGGTCAGGCAATTGCCGGTATGCATCGGCGACAAACCGGCTCTGCTGCTGGGGCCGCTGACGGTCGAGCCGCCGTTTCGCGGGCGCGGCGTCGGCCGCGCGCTACTCGATCGCGCACTCGCGGATGCCAGGGCCAAAGGCCATCGCCTGGTACTGCTGGTCGGCGACGAGGCCTATTACAGCCGCGTCGGATTCAAGGTGATTCCGAAAGGCCGGGTGAAGATGCCGGGGCCGGTGGATTACAAGCGCCTGCTGGTCGCCGAACTGGCCGACGGCGCCTTCGCCGATGTCTCCGGCACGATCCGGCCGGACTGGAATTTCGCGCGGTAGCTCCCGTGTCCCGGACGCGGAGTAGCGGTCTTCACGCTGCTCCGCAGAGCCGGGACCGTACCAAACACCGGCGTTCTTTACGGCCCCGGCTCTGCAGCGCACCACGCCGTGAAGAACGGCGCGCTGCGCTGCGTCCGGGGCACGGACGGCTATAGCTTCTGCGAAATGCCGACATAGAACCCGCGGCGCGGGCCGAATTGCGGCGCGAACACGCCGATGCCGGAGCCGTCCCTGATCTCGTAGATGGAGTTCGAACAGGTTGACGATGTCGAAGCGAATCGTGGCGGGCTTGGTAAAGCCGGGCGCTGTGAATTCGCGGGACAGGCCGACATTGACTTGCGTGTAGGACGGCAGCGAGCCGGTGTTGGCAAAGCCCGAGCGCAGCCCGCTGCCGTAGATCATCGACGCGCTGAAGCGGGTGCCGTTCCACAGATAGGAAGCGCCGGCCGACGCGGTGAGAAGCTGGGCGTGGTCGGTGTAGATATAGTGGCTGGCGATATAGGCGAGTTCGTCGGCGGCGAACAAATACTGGTTCGACACCACGCCTGTTGCAATCTGACGCGCCCAGGCGAGGTTGCCGTAGGCGCGGAAATTGCCGTTGCTGTAGGACGATTTGAGTTCGACGCCGACGTTCTGCGCCCGGTCGTAGTTGAAGGCGGTCAGCACATAGGCCGCGCCGAACTGGCCGTCGTCGAGCAGGTCGCGCGCGGACTTGTAGTAGGCGTCGATGCCGACTTCGAGGCCGGGTATCGCGGTTATTTTCTGCACCACGCCGACGTCGAATACGTTGGAGCGTTCCGGCAGCACCGGATCGTTGACGGGAACGCCGGGCTGCTGCGTCGTGTTCTGCACCAGCGCGAGATTGGCGGGCGCCGCCAACACCTGCGGCGGCGGCGTGAAGTTGCGGGCATAGCCGGCGTGGAAGGTGGTGGCGTCGGTCGGCTTCCAGGTGAGACTGATACGCGGGCTGAGCTGGTTGGCGTCGACATATTGCATCATCTGGTCGAAGCGCAGCCCGGCATTCAGTGTCAGTGCGTTGTTGATCTTCCATTCGTCCTGCAGGTAGGTGCCGAACAGCCAGCCGAGCTTGGCGCTGGAATCCACCGCGCCGAACGGCGCATCGACCGGATTGCCGTTTGGGTCGACCGGCAGCAGGGTCGAGGCGTTGACGACCTGCGATTGCTCGCCGGTGACCTGAAAACCGGCGCGCAGCGTGTGGGCATCGCTCAGGCGGTAGGAGCCGTCGCCCTGGATACCGTTGGCGAGGCTGCGGCGCGACACGTCCGACGCGACGCCGTTGAACACGAGGTCGCCGACGGTATCGGGCAGGAAGTGCACGCTGCTGGCGCGCGAGAACGCCGCAAGCTGCAGGTCGAAACCGTCGATCGATTTCTGCAGCGCCAGCACGCCGAAATGGTTCTGCTCCGACTGGTTCTGGTTCAGGAAGGCCGAATTGAAGTCCGACACGCCGAACGCGGTGAACTGCGGCGTCTGCCCCGGATTGTTCGGGATCTGGTATTTGCTGGTCGACGTTCCGCCGATGAAGGACAGCCGCGTGGAGTTGTCGATGACGGTCGAGAGATAGGCGAAGCCCTTGCCCTGCTGGGTGCTGTCGTGAATGGCATTGGGCGACGAGGTCGGGTTTTCGAGGCCGAGCGCGCTGCCGAAGTAACGCCCGGTGAAAAAATACTGGGTCTGCCCCGCGGTGCCGCCATACTGGAAGTTCGGCGTGATCGTGCTGCGGCTGCCGCCATAAACGCCCATGCTGCCTGAGTTGTTGAATGCGTCGGTCCTGGTCTGGATATCGACGACCCCTGCGGTGCGCAGCCCGAATTGCGCGGGCAGCGCGCCGGTCAGCAGCGAGACGTTGCCGATCAGGGCGGTGTCGAAAATCTGGCCAAAACCGCCGACGCCGTCGGGCAGCGCGATGCCGTTGATGCGGTACTGCAGATTGGCGTGCTCGTTGCGGACATGCAGTTCGCCGCTGGCGGCGGAATCCTGCGACACGCCTGGCGCCTGCAGCAGCACCTTGTCGAGCGTCGCATTGGTGCCCTGCGGCAGCGCTTCGATGGCCTGATGGCTCATGGAGTGTGATGTAGCGCCGATCGGTGCGACGATGCTCTGGCGCGTCTGATCGAACGCGGTGTTTTTGCCTGCAACCACCTGCGCTTCGCTCGGCGGCGGCGCCGCCGGCGTTTCCAGGCGCTCGCCGGTGGTGACGCGGGTTTCGGGCGGCGTGGCGGTTGCTTCTGGCGCGGAGCGACGACTTCGATCGAAGGGAGTGCGGTGGTGCCGCCGGCCGGTGCCGCGGTTTGCGATTGCGCCGCGCCGCCAAGCCCCCACAGCAGCAGTGAGGCTGCGCCTGAGCCAGCCAACGCTCGTTTTGAGAAGTTCGACATTGTCCCGATCCCGCTAAAGCCGCGGCCCGTTTCGTCGGCGACGAATTTGGGATTGCGACTTGCCGCCGAAATTCGACGGACCGATTTCGATTCATCTCGAAAGATCGGCCGCAACTGACGCGGCGATCCCCGAGGGACGATCAAGCAATCGATGTCAGGAGGCGGGGGGAGCGCGGGGCTGGAAAGCGACGCGGCTTCCGTCGAGATGGACGAATGCGGCGTCGGTGGTCAAATAGAGAAATTCAACGGCTTGCGGCAGCAGCAATACCGGCGGCGTGGCAAACAGCGTCGCATTGGCCAGCGCCATGACGGCGCAGATCGCGCAGGAGTTGGTCGACTGCTGATCGGAATCGTTATTGGACGGGGCCTGTTGGCTTGCCTGCTGAATCGCGGGCGCAGCCTGCGCAGCGATCCCGTGAAAATGTCCGAACGACAGCGCAAACTGGATCGCCAGCGCCAATAGCGCCAGCCGCGAACCATGTCTGATGTTCGATCGGAACCAGTTCATGCCGATACGCGCCTTGCATCGCGACGGCGTCCGGCGCCATCCGCGATGTTACATTGTAACCTCGCAAGCCGGGCGCGAGGATGTCAATCGCGCTTGACGGGGGTGACCGATAGAAGCTGCAAGGTGTGGGATTAGCGCAACGCTATGCTCAGCGTCCCTCGCGCAGCCACGTCGCGGCGAAGGCGCCGAGCAGCAGCAATAGCCCAATCAGTCCGGCGAAGATCGGCAGTACGCCGACGCCGCGCACCACGCTGGCGTCGCGCATTTTCACGCCCATCCAGCCATCGCCGCGGAATATGCTGGATGCGCGCACCGGAACGATGCGGGGCAGGTCGATGCTCGATCCATCCACGACCCGCCGCGCGTCGCCCCCGGTGGCCTGCGCCAGCGGCTTCAGCGTGTCGGTGGTGGAGGTGACTTCGGAAAATTCCTTCGGATTGATCGGGCCGACGTTGATCAGCGCTTTCAAGGTGCCGTCGGTCGCCTGCCACAGCCCAAGTTCATCGGCGGGCGTGGCCGAACGCCACAGCCCGGGTTCGCTCGCGCTCAAGGTCAACTCGCGTGTCTTGCCCGAAGGCGATGTCACCGTCACCGGCGTCACACTGTCGGACATGGTCTGGCGCAGCACCGCGAGATCCTTGCCCTGGGTCTGCAACCGCAGTGCTTCTTCATCGAGATCGGGCTGCTTCATCAGCCAGTGCGACATCCGCCGCAGCAAATCGAGATGCGGCCCGCCGCCCTCATAGCCGCGCGCCCACAGCCAGATATGGTCCGACAACAGCAGCGCGACGCGGCCCTCGCCGTAGCGCGACAGCAGCAGCAGCGGCTTGCCGTCCGCGCCGGTCATGACCGGAGGACTGCTGGCGTTGCGGGTCTCGACGGTGCGGAAGAACCTCGCCCAGTGCGGCGGCTCGCTGGCCGAGCCTTCAAGCCCGCGCGTCACCGGGTGGCGTTTGCCGGCGTCGCTTAAGTGCGCATAGAACGGCTTCTCGGTAACGCCGACCGGCTCGGCCGGCAGCACCGAATCCAGCGGCGTGCGCCAGATGCTGGTGGTGGAAGCATAATCGGGACCGGCCGACACCAGCACCGCGCCGCCGGCGCGCACGTATCGCGCGATATTGTCGAAATAGGGGATCGGCAGCACGCCCTGCCGGGCATAGCGGTCGAAGATGATAAGATTGAAGTCATCGAGCCTGCCCTGCGGTCTTGGTGTGAACAATTCGCGGGTCGGAAATGCGATCAGCGACAATTCGTTAATCGGCGTACCGTCCTGTTTTTCCGGCGGCCGCAAAATCGTAAAATGTATGAGATCGACGCTGGCGTCGGATTTCAGCAAATTGCGCCAGGTACGTTCGCCGGCATGCGGTTCGCCGGACACCAGCAGCACCCGCAGCTTGTCGCGCACGCCGTCGATCGCGACCACCGCGCGGTTGTTGACCAGGGTCAGCTCGTTTTCCAGCGGCGACGCCTCGATCTCGACGATGTTCGGGCCGGCATGCTTGATGTCGATGTCGATGTTGACGGTCTGGCCGCTCAACACGGTGCGCTCGTTGATCACGTCGCCGTCGCGGCGCACCGTGACCTTCGCGCGCTCGCCGCTGACGCCCTGATCGTCGAGCCGGTAGGTGATGGTCTGGGTCTGCCCGACGATGCCGAAACGGGGGGCTGCCGAAATCGCGATGCGGCGGTCGCGTTCGTCCCTGCGTCCGGTGATCAGCGCATGCACCGGCGCGGTGAACCCTAACGCTGCGGCATTGGCGGGAATGTCGTGGACGCGGCCGTCGGTGACCAGGAACGCGCCGGCGACGCGATCGGTCGGCACGTCGGATAACGCCGATGACAGCGAACCGAACAATTTGGTGCCGTCGGTCTCGCCATCAGCCTGTCCGGCCTCGACTACGCGAACTTCGAGCCCCTTGATCTGCTTGAGGCTGTTGACCAGCGCCTCCTGCGCCTGCACGGTTTCGCGGGTGCGCTCGCCGAAACCCTGGCTGGGGCTCCTGTCGATGACGACGGCGGCCACCGACGACAGCGGCTCGCGCTCCTCGCGGGTGAACGACGGATTGGCCAGCGCCAGCAGGATCAGCGCCAGCGCTGCAACACGTACCGCAACGCCACGCGAGCGGCCAAGCAGCAGCAGGCCTGCGATCACCACGATTGCGGCAAGCGCAATCCACAGCGCCAGCGAAGGAACGAGCGGGGTAAATGCGATGCCGTAGTTCATTTATCGGTCCCGCGAATTGTCGTCATTGCGAGGAGCTCTTGCGACGAAGCAATCCAGGTCTTGGGAGGTAACTGGATTGCTTCGCTTTCGCTCGCAATGACGGCGCTCTCGTTTACGGCGGCCTGCCATCTCACTGCCCCAGCCGTTCGATCAGCGCCGGCGCGTGCACCAGATCGGCCTTGTAGTTGCCGGTCAGGGTGTACATCACGATGTTGACGCCGGCACGGAAGGCGAATTCGCGCTGCCGCGGTTCGCCCGGCGTCAATGGCAGCATCGGCTGGCCGTCGGGCCGCAGCGCCCAGGCGCCGGCGAGATCGTTCGAGGTGATGATGATCGGCGAGACGCCGTCGCCGCCGCGCGCGGGCTTCGAGGCGGCCTCGTCGTCGTCCCCGCGCGGCAGCGTCTCGACCCAGGTCTGCCCCGAATTGAAGCGTCCGGGAAAGTCGCGCAGCAGATAGAACGTCTTGGTCAGCACGTGTTCGCGCGGCACCGGTTCGAGTTCGGGTACCTCGAGCGAGGACAGGATGTCGCGCAGGGCGATCATTCCCGGCGTCTGCGATTCCCCGTTCGGTCCCGGCGGCGCTTCGATGGCGTCGCGGGTGTCGAACAGCACGGTGCCGCCCTGCTTCATATAGGCGTCGATGCGGTTGATGGCGTCCTGCGGCGGTTTCGGCGCGCCGGGCACCACCGGCCAGTAGATCAGCGGAAAGAACGCCAGTTCGTCGCGCGCGGGATCGATGCCGACGGGATCGCCGGCCTCGAGTGCGGTGCGCTGCGCGAGGAACAGGGTCAGCCCCGCCATCCCCGCCTTGACGATGGAATCCACGTCGGCATTTCCGGTGATGACGTAGGCCAGATGCGTTTGCCCGGCCGCCTTGATGGCGAAATCGTCGTTGTTGTCGGCGCGCAGTGGCGTTGGCGTCGCCATGACCGTCGACAGCGCGAGCACAAAGGCCAATGCGGCGGGCGCGGCGCGCCGCCGCAACAGCGCGGCGATGCCGCCACCGAGCAGGGCCACGATAATGGCGTCGATCAGGAACAGCGCCAGCGACGACGACAGCAGGATGCCCCTGAGATCGCGCGGTTCGGCGTTGGTGTAGCTGGCCCGGCGCGCCTTCAGGGCAGAGGTGTCGAGAGGCGCGATGCGGTCCGCCGCCGCCAGCGTGTTGACCGCCAGCGGTCCGTCGGGAGGTCCGTAGAAGCCGGGCGGATGATCGATGGTGGCACGGTCGCGGAAGTCGGCTGGCAGCGGCTTTGCGGTGGAGGGCGGCGGCCCGAATGCGCCAAAGCCGTCCAGCGTGCGCAGCGGCGCCACGGTTTCGGCGGTCGCCTCGCCGACGACGCCTGCGCCGGGATTCGACGTGTATCCGGAGATATCGACGATTCGCCTGAGCATTTCGACAAAGGTGCCAGACATTGGCAGATCGGACCAGCGCATATCGGCGCTGACATGAAACAGGGTGACCAGTCCCTTGCCGCGATGCTCGCCGGTCACCAGCGGGGTGCCGTCGACCAGCGAGGCCCAGCTCTTGGTGGCCAGCACCGCGTCGGGCTCGGCCAGCACCTGCCGGTTGATGGTGATGTCCTTTGGCACCGCGAGGCCGGCGAACGGGCCGTCGGCCGCGAACGATGCCAGATGCTGCGGCTTCTCCCAGGTGAGGCTGCCGCCGAGGCTGCGTCCGCCGCGGCGCAGTTTCACCGGCACCAGGTCGTCGTCCGCCTGCGCGAGGCGAGGGCCGGCGAAACGCACCAGCACGCCACCTTGCTCGATCCAGGCGCTGAGCCTCTCGCGAATCTCCGGCGACAGCGTGCCGACGTTGGCCAGCACGATCATCGGCAATTTCTGATCGAGAAATTGGGTGATAGCCTGCTGCGCCGCGCCCTTGTCGCCGAGCCGCACATCGGCGAACGGCGCCAGTGCGCGGGTGAGATAGAAGGTCGACGCCAGCAATGGCTGCGCGGTCTCGCTGGTCGATCCTGAGACGATGCCGATGGCGCGGCGGCGCCAGCGCTTGTCGAGCAGTTGCACCGCGCCTGCGGAACGCTCGCCCGCGATCTCCAGCCGCGCGATGTCGTTGCGCAATTCCACCGGCAGGTCGAACGCGGCTTCGGTCTCGCCGTCCTGCGGCGCAAACGTATAGCGCGCCTCGCCGATCGGCGAGCCCTTCTGGTCGAGCCCACGCACGATCCCGGTATCGATGGCGATGCTGCCATTGGCACGGAGAATTTTTACCGTCATTTTCGCCGCGGCGTTTTCAGCCGCTGCCAGCGCATGCGCCGGAGGGGCGCCTTCGAAGATCGTCAGCATACGATCCCCGATGGTTTTGCTCAGGCCTTCCAGAAACTCCGGTCCGCGTCCGGTATCGACCCCGTCCGAGAGCCAGGCGATCTCGCTGTCGCCGGTAGCTTTGAGGAAGCGCTCGATCGCGGGCAGGGTTTCGACCCGCTCGATGGCGTAGGGTTTCGGCGCGAACTGGCGCAGGGCGACGCGCGCCGTGCCCCCGGTCATCAAGGTCACGTCGCGCGCGGGTTCGGACAGCGGAATTAGCGCCACGCCGCGGCGGTCATTGTCGGCGTTCGCAATCAATTCGTCGGCGGCCTTGATTTGTGCATCCCAGCTGGCGGCGGCGCTCCAGCCGTCGTCGAGCAGGATCAGCAGCGGCGCCTTGCTGCCGCCCGCGGCCACCTGTGGATTCCAGATCGGACCCGCGGCGGCAAGGATCACCAGCGCCGCCGCCGTCAGGCGCAGCAATGTGAGCCACCACGGCGTACGCGAGGGGGTTTCTTCCCTGGGCGCGATCTCGAACAACAGCCGCGTCGGCGGAAACTCGATGCGCCGCGGCCGTGGCGGCATCACCCGCAACAGCCACCACAGCACCGGCAGGCTGAGCAGCCCCAGCAGCAGGAACGGTTCGGCGAAAGACAGCGGAAGCCCGGCGATCATGCGCGCACGTCCGGGCCGGAGAGCGCGGGCTGGCGGCTCTTGACGATGGTGTGAGCGCCGGCGCCCATCTGGCCATGAATGGCGAACAGCAGTTCCGTAGGTCCGCGGTCGGTGCGATGCACGGTGAATGTCCAGCCGAAATGGTCGGCCTCGGCGCGCAACGCGGCGCGGTGATTGGCGACCAGCGCCTGGTAGTCGGCGCGCCAAAGTTCGGCGCGGCCGGCGGTGATGCTGCCGAGCCCTTCGGACTCCACGAATTCGACACGCCCGGAATACGGGAAGCTTTCCTCCGCCGGGTCCACGATCTGCACGACATGGCCGCGCGCGCCGTTCGCGGCGAGTTGGCCGACGATGCGGCGAAACTCCGCGATCGGGCTCCACAGATCCGATACCAGCAGCACCTCCGAAAAGGCAGCCGGCGCAAAATTCGGCGGCAGGCTCAGCCGCTCGCTTGCGTCATGCAGCATCACCTGCGCCATCTTCTTCGATGACGTTGCGGTTCGAGGTCGGCCGCATCAGTTCGGGGATGCCGACGCGTTCACCGCCCTGCACCAGCACCTCTGCGAGAGCAAAGGACACCACGAGGGCGCGATCGAGCTTGCTCCAGTCGGTCAGGCGCGAATTGAAATCCATCGATGGCGAGCGATCGACCCAAAACCAGATGCTGTGGGAAGCCTCCCATTCGCGCTCGCGCACATAGAGGTGGTCGTCGCGCGCCGAACGCCGCCAGTCGACATTGTGCGACGGCTCGCCGTTGGTAAAACGCCGGTACTGCCAGAAATTTTCGCCTGCCCCCGCGCGCCGGCGGCCGTGCAGTCCGTGAATCACGGTCGAAGCGACGCGCCGCGCCTCCAGAATGAGCCGCGGCACGCGGGCGGCCAGCTTCCGGCTCTTGCCGATCGCTGCATTTACCGCCTCTTTCTCGGATTCGCCTTGCCGGAGTTCGGCCATTCTCTATCCGATGCGAGCCTTGAGCCGTGTGATGACGTTGCCGATGGTCTCGCCTTCGGCGCGGGCCGAGAAGGTCAGCGCCATGCGGTGCTTCAGAATCGGCTCGGCCAGATCGAGCACGTCGTCGATCGATGGCGCGAGGCGGCCGTCGAGCAACGCCCGCGCGCGAACCGCGAGCATCAGCGACTGGCTGGCGCGGGGACCCGGTCCCCACGCGATCAGCTTGCCGGTCTCGCCGCCTTCCGGGCCTGGACGGGCGGAGCGCACCAGCGACAGGATAGCTTCCACCACGGAATCGCCGACCGGCAGCCGCCGCACCAGCCGCTGCGCCGTGATCAGCACGTCCGCAGACATTGCGGCTTTGGCGAGGGTTTCCTCCGCGCCGGTGGTTTCGAACAGGATGCGCCGCTCGGCGTCGCGGTCGGGATAATCGACGTTGATCTCCATCAGGAAGCGGTCGAGCTGCGCCTCCGGCAGCGGGTAGGTGCCTTCCTGTTCCAGCGGATTCTGTGTCGCCAGCACGTGGAACGGTTTCGGCAGATCGTGACGCGCGCCGGCCACGGTAATGTGCTGCTCCTGCATCGCCTGCAGCAGCGCCGACTGGGTGCGCGGGCTGGCGCGGTTGATTTCGTCCGCCATCAGAAGCTGTGCGAACACCGGGCCGGAGATGAAGCGGAACGAGCGTTTGCCGGAACTGCTTTCATCCAGCACTTCGGCGCCCAGGATGTCGGAGGGCATCAGATCGGGGGTGAACTGGATCCGCTTGGCATCGAGTCCAAGCGTGATCCCCAGCGTTTCCACCAGTTTGGTCTTGGCAAGGCCGGGCACGCCGATCAGAAGCGCATGGCCGCCTGACAGGATCGTCACCAGGGTATTCTCGATCACGCGGTCCTGACCGAAGATAACGGTAGAGATTGCGTCTCTCGCCGCACGGATTTGCCCCGCGACCTGTTCCGCCGAGCGGACGATCACGTCTTCCAGTTTCTCGACACCCTCTGCGCCAGCCATCATTCACTCCTTGCGAAACGCCGCCAATTGCGTCGTCATCTCATGAACCTCATGCTAATCTTAAGCGAAGGTCATGTATTCGTTGAATTAAACTATCCCCATATTATCGGGTATTGGGACCGGTAAACGGCATCACGATGTAGCGATCCGGCCCCGCGGGAAACGGGCACCAATCGTGCCAAATCGAGAGATCAAACTCAGGGTAAACAATGGCGAAGCAAGGGCAGACCGCGAACCAGAACCTCGACGGGCTAACCACCGCCGCAGGAAATGCTGCGTCCGGAAAGGGCCTGCCACCGGTCCATCTTTGGAATCCGCCGTTTTGCGGCGATCTCGACATGCGAATCGCCGGCGATGGCACCTGGTTTTATCAGGGTACACCGATCGGGCGGCCGGCGCTGGTCCGATTGTTTTCGACGATTCTCAAGCGCGAGGACGGCAAGCACTTTCTCGTGACCCCGGTGGAGAAGGTCGGCATTCGCGTCGACGACGCGCCGTTCCTTGCGGTGGAAATGCTGACGGAAGACGGCGAACGCGGACGGCTGCTGCGCTTCCGGACCAATGTGGACGACTGGGTCGACTGCGATTCGGCGCACCGGCTGCGATTCGAGGCCGCCGCCGACGGCGGCCTCACGCCCTATCTTCATGTCCGCGCCGACCTCTGGGCCAAGGTCACGCGCGCGCTGTATTACGATCTTGTTGACATGGGCGAGGAGCGAGTGGTCGATGGCCGCGATATGTTCGGGGTCGCATCCGCAGGCGAATTCTTCGCAATGGCGGGCGCGGAGCAGGTGAGGGACGCGCGTTGAACGAACCGATGCTGAAGACGGGCCCGGCTGCCGTGAACATCGGCTCGGCGGAATTTTTCGACCGCGCCCGCGCCCGGCTGCGCTTCGAGATTCCGCCCGGCCTCAACGACCCCAGCGTCATTCCGGTCAGCGGCGATCCCGGCAACGACCGCATGCTGCAGATCATCGCGCAGGAACGGCCGATCCGCCCGGCGGCGGTGCTGATCCCGGTGGTCGGGCATGCCGAGCCGACCGTGCTGCTGACGCAGCGCGCGGCGCATCTCAACGATCATGCCGGCCAGATTTCCTTCCCCGGCGGCAAGATCGATGCGGCCGACGCCTCCCCGCTCGCCGCCGCCTTGCGTGAGGCCGAGGAGGAAATCGGCCTTGAGCGCGAATTCATCGATCCGATCGGCTATCTCGATCTGTATGCGACCGGCTTCGGCTTTCGCATCCTGCCGACGCTGGCGCGCATCAAACCGGGCTTCAAACTGCGCATCAACGAAGCGGAAGTGGACGACGCCTTCGAGGTGCCGTTGGCGTTCCTGATGAACCCGGGCAATCATCAGCTGCACGCCAAGGAATTTCGCGGCATGGAGCGGCACTATTACGCGATGCCGTTTGCCGAACGCTATATCTGGGGTGCTACGGCCGGAATTCTCCGCGTGCTGTATGAGCGGATCTATCTGTCATGATCCGTCCGGCGCTGACCGAAGTCGGAATCTTCCTGATCCCGTTCGCGGTCTATGCGCTGTTTCTGGTGGCCACCAAGTCCGGCCTGCTGGTCCAAACCTCGTGGCCGGTGCGTGTGGTCGCGAGGCTGGTGCTGGGTTCGCTGCTGCTGGTCGTCGTCAGCTTCGTCCTGCTCGCGCATTTTTCCGGTGCGCCGCCGAATTCGACCTACGTTCCCGCGCATATCGAAAACGGCAAGTTCGTTCCCGGGGTGGAGAAATGAGCGGTACGCGCCTGTTGCGCGATGCGCCCTGGATCGGGTCCGGGCCCGCGGCGCGCGTGCTCGAACTGCTCAACGGCGGCGGCGAGGAAGCGCGCGTGGTCGGCGGCGCCGTCCGCAACGCGCTGCTGCGGATTCCGATCGGCGACATCGATATCGCGACCACGGCGTTGCCCGACGAAGTGGTCCGCCGCGCCAAAACCGCTGGCATCAAAAGCGTGCCGACCGGCATCGAGCACGGCACGGTGACGCTGGTCGTTGAAAGTCAGCCATTCGAGATCACCACGTTGCGCGAGGATATCGAGACCTTCGGCCGCAAGGCGAAGGTCGCTTTCGGCCGCGACTGGGTTCACGACGCCCAACGCCGCGATTTCACCATCAACGGACTGTCGGTTTCGTCAGACGGCACCGTGCACGACTATGTCGGCGGCCTCGAAGACATCGTGGCAAGACGCGTGCGCTTTATCGGCGATCCGGATCGGCGCATTGCCGAGGACTATCTGCGCATCCTGCGGTTTTTCCGCATGCACGCCGCCTTCGGCACGGGCGCGCCGGATCGCGCCGGGGTTCTGGCCTGCATTCGCGGGCACGAGGGGTTGGCGACGCTGTCCGCCGAGCGGGTACGGATGGAAATGCTGAAGCTTCTGGTGGCGGAGGGTGCGGCGGAGGCCGTCATCGCGATGGAAGACGGCGGGCTGCTGCTGGCGCTGTTCGGCGGCGTGGCCTATCGCGGGCCGTTCATAGCGATGATCGCGGCGGAGCGCATGCTCGGGCTGCAGGCGGACCCGATCCGCCGGCTCGGCGCGCTCGGCGTCGCCGTCACCGAGGACGCTAAACGTCTTGCGATCCGCTTGCGGCTGACCAATGGCGAAACCAGGGCGCTGGATTCCATGGGTCATCGCTGGTGGCGGCTCGCCGGGATGGACGGGGCAACCGCAAAGCGGCGGTTGTACCGCCTCGGCGAAGCGCGCTACCGCGACCGGCTGCTGCTGGCATGGGCGCGGGCGGGCGGGGATAGCGATCCCGCGCCGTGGCGGGAGCTTGCGCTGCTGCCGGAACGCTGGAGCGCGCCGAAATTTCCGCTCAAGGCGGCCGATTTCATCGCGCGCGGAATCGCCGAAGGCCCGGCACTCGGCCAGGTCCTTGCGCTGGCGGAAGACGCCTGGCTCGCGGCGGATTTTCCGCTCGAAGAATCCGCGCTGACCGCCATCGCCGACCAAAGCGCGGCACGCTTTGCCCGCGACCATCGGCTGTGACCATTATCTCCGGCTTTGCCGATATCTCGATGTTGCAACTGTGGCTGGTTGCCGCCGTCGCCTTGTTCGCCGCCGTCGTCGGCGGATTGGCGGGCTATGGCACCGGCGCCCTGATGCCGCTGGTGCTGGTGCCGCTGATCGGCGCCGAGCCGGTGGTGCCGATCATCGCCATCTCGTCGCTCTTCACCAATTTCGGGCGGGCCGCTGCGTATTTCCGCTATGTCGACCGCCGCCGCGCACTGATCGTCATCGTTGCGGCCGCGCTGACGACCGCGCTCGGCGCCTGGGGCTACACCCGGCTGAGCAACGCGGGTGCTGCGCTGGTGATCGGCGCCATGCTGATTTTGAGCGTGCCGCTGCGGCGCTCGCTCCGGCGCCGCGAGGTGAGGATCGGCGATGCCGGATTGGGCGCGGGCGCGATCGGTTATGGTGTCGTGGTCGGCGGCACCTCGGGCTCCGGCGTGATCCTGCTGTCGCTATTGATGGCGGCGGGCCTCGAGGGTGCCGCTGTGATCGCCACCGACGCCGTGGTCTCGCTCGTCACCAGCGTGATCAAGATTTCCGTGTTTGGCCTTGCCGGCGTGGTCACCGCGCAGGTGCTCGCCTTTGCGCTGTTGATCGGCGTCGTGGCGCTGCCGGGCGCGTTTCTCGCCAGGAGGTTTGTCGAGCGCATGCCGGTGCATATCCACACCGCGATCCTCGACGCCGCGGTGATCGCGGGCGGCGCGGTGATGATTGCTTCAGCGGCGCGGCAGTTGTTCTGAAGTCTGTCATGCCGGACTTGATCCGGGCATCCATCAATCTTCGCAAAAAGCATTTCAAAAGATGGATTGCCGGGTCAAGCCCGGCAATGACGAAAAGAGATGGTTACGGCCACTTCACCTCGGGCGGCATCGACGACAGGATGGAATCGACATTGCCGCCGGTTTTCAAGCCGAAGATGGTGCCGCGGTCGTACAGCAGGTTGAATTCCACATAGCGTCCGCGCCGGATCAATTGCTCTTCGCGGTCTTCCGCGCTCCAGCATGTGTTGAAATTGCGCGCGACGATTTCAGGATAGATTTTCAGCAAGGCGCGGCCGACGTCCTGCGTGAACGCAAAGTCGGCGTCCCAGTTGCCGCTGTCGTGCCAGTCGTAGAAGATGCCGCCGACGCCGCGCGCCTCCTGCCGATGCGGCAGATAGAAATATTCATCGCACCAGGTCTTGTATTTGTCGTAGGGCGCGATGGCCGAATGCGCGTCGCAGGCGGCCTGCAGCGCCGCGTGAAATACAATCGTATCCGCATCCTCCTGCGTCCGCCTGCGCTCGAGCACCGGCGTGAGGTCGGCGCCGCCGCCGAACCACGCCTTGGTGGTGACGACGAAGCGGGTGTTCATGTGCACCGCCGGAACGTTAGGATTGCGCATATGTGCGATCAGCGAGACGCCCGACGCCCAGAAGGCGGGATCGTCGGCGGCGCCGGGAATCTGGGCGCGGAATTCCGGTGCGAATTCGCCATGCACGGTCGAGCAATGCACGCCGACCTTTTCGAACAGCCGTCCGCGCATCACACTCATCATGCCGCCGCCGCCGGGCCGGCCGGTATGATCGGTGCGATCCCATGGGGTGCGCTCGAAACGCCCGGCAGCGCCGGGGTAGAGCGATGCCGGCGCCTCGTCCTCGAGTCTCTCGAACGCGGCGCAGATGTCGTCGCGCAGCTGCTCGAACCACGCCCGCGCACGTGTTTTGCGGTCTTCGATCGTCATTGCCCGGGTATCCCGTTGTCCTGCAATCCTTTTTGCCTCAATGCTTCGCCGAGCGCCATCGCCGCGGCCATCGCCACATTGAGCGAGCGCAGGCCCGGCGCAATCGGGATCACCAGCCGTGTGTCGGCGGCGGCGACCACGTCGTCGGGCACGCCCGCGGATTCCCGCCCGAACAGCAGGATATCAGAGCTAGCATAGCGATGGTCGAGGTAGGAAAGAGTGCCTTTGGTAGAGAACAGGATCAGCCTAAAACCCTTCTCGCCCCGCCATTGCTCGAATTTCGCCCACGAGTCGTGGCGCCGGATGGTCACCCGATCGAGATAATCCATGCCGGCGCGGCGGAAGTGCCGGTCCGACACCGGAAAGCCGGCGGGTTCGATAATATGCGCCTCGACATTCAGGCAGGCGCAGAGTCGCAGAATGGTACCGGTGTTCTGCGGGATGTCGGGCTGGAACAGCGCAATCCGCATTCGCTTACGACGCCGCTTCGATTACCCGGTCCTTCGCTTCCTCCAGGAATGCGATGACGTGCTCTCGCGTCACGGACGGAAACGCTTCGAGGAAATCGTCGATCGTTTCTTCCGCCTCCAGGTGGTCAATAGGGTTTGCACGGGAATTCTCGTCGGCAGTGCCACCCATTACGTCGGGGCTTCGCGATACAATCGGCTTCTTGGTCATGGCCGAGCATATGTCGGAAGGCGCTTTGCGCATAGGCGGGCACCCCGACGGCCGGCCCCGGTCATACCACCAGCCTGGTGGCGCAGAATCGCGCCCGTATCATGCGGGATGTCGGGCTGGAAAAGCGCGGGTCCGCGTTTGGCAAAAGCCCTTCCGGTCGCCATGAAATGTCTGAATAAATCGCCGCTCTGCGCGGATTTAGTGCATTGCACGCATGCCAGCCGAGTGCGGGCTTGCGCTCTTCCGGCAAGGGTGCCAATAGAACGATTCTGGACTGCGTGTTCCGCCCGTTTGGCCGGGACAAGTGGTCGTTCTGCCGCCGCGGGGGTCGCGGGCGCCGGCAGCCTCTCCCGGCCGTTCGCTATCCATGCGCTGCCAGGGGCGGTTCCACCGGCTGCAGATGAGAAAGGGCTTGGAATCGTGACGACAGCGTCTTCGGCGGATGATCATCCCACGCGCCGTGATTTCCTCTTCGTTGCCACCGGAGCTGCGGCTGTGGTTGGCGGGGCCGCCACCGTCTGGCCGCTGATTTCCCAGATGAACCCGGATGCCTCGACCATCGCGGCGGGTGCGCCGATCGAGGTCGATCTGGCGCCGATCGGCGAAGGCCAGGACATCAAGGTGTTCTGGCGCGGCAAGCCGATCTACATCAGCCACCGCACCAAGAAGCAGATCGAGGAAGCGCAGAAGGTCAACGTCGCCAGCCTGCCGGATCCGCAGGCCGACTCGGCCCGGGTCAAGGAAGGCCATGACCAGTGGCTGGTGGTGATCGGCATCTGCACTCATCTGGGCTGTATCCCGATCGCGCACGAGGGTAATTACGACGGCTTCTTCTGCCCATGCCATGGCTCGCAGTACGACTCCTCGGGTCGTATTCGCCAAGGTCCGGCGCCGGCCAATCTCGCGGTTCCTCCCTACGCCTTTCTCACCGACAGCAAGATCAAGATCGGCTGAGACCGCAAGGTCGAGGCCGAACGCGTCGCTTCATCTCCTCAGGATCGCATCATGAGCGGACCATCCACCTACCAGCCGCAAAACTCCGTCATTGCGTGGATCGAGCGGCGGCTGCCGATCTTCGGCCTGATCCACTCGTCATTCGTGGCCTACCCCACGCCGCGCAACCTGAATTACTGGTGGACGTTCGGCGGCATCCTGTCGTTCATGCTGGCGGTGCAGATCGTGACCGGCATCATCCTGGCGATGCACTACACGCCGGAAGCCACCATGGCGTTCAACTCCGTCGAAGGCATCGTGCGCGACGTGAATTACGGCTGGCTGCTGCGCAACCTGCACGCCAGCGGCGCGTCGATGTTCTTCATCGCCGTCTACATCCACATGTTCCGCGGCCTGTATTACGGGTCCTACAAGGAGCCGCGCGAAGTGCTCTGGATACTCGGCGTGATCATCTACTTGCTGATGATGGCGACGGGCTTCATGGGCTACGTGCTGCCGTGGGGCCAGATGAGTTTCTGGGGCGCCACCGTCATCACCAATCTGTTCTCGGCGATCCCGTATTTCGGCGAAAGCATCGTCACGCTGCTGTGGGGCGGCTATTCCGTCGGAAACCCGACCTTGAACCGCTTCTTCTCGCTGCATTATCTGCTGCCGTTCGTGATTGCAGGCGTGGTGGTGCTGCACGTCTGGGCGCTGCATGTCGCCGGCCAGAACAACCCGGCCGGCGTCGAAGCCAAGACCGAAAAGGACACCGTGCCGTTCACGCCCTACGCGACCATCAAGGACGCGTTCGGCATGTCCTGTTTCATCATCTTCTATGCCTGGTTCATTTTCTACATGCCGAACTATCTCGGCGACGCCGACAACTACATTCCGGCCAATCCCGGCGTGACGCCGGCGCACATCGTGCCGGAATGGTACTATTTGCCGTTCTACGCGATGCTGCGCAGCATCCCGAACAAGCTC
The DNA here is from genome assembly GCA_963784755.1 of uncultured Alphaproteobacteria bacterium. Lineage (GTDB taxonomy): Bacteria > Pseudomonadota > Alphaproteobacteria > Rhizobiales > Xanthobacteraceae > Bradyrhizobium. The sequence goes on from CAWASS010000003.1 coordinate 369,926, forward strand.
GGCGGCGTGGCCGTCATGTTCAGCGCGATCCTCATCCTTGCATTCCTGCCCTGGCTCGACAGCGCAAAAACGCGCTCGTCCAGATATCGCCCGCTGGCCAAGCAGTTCTTCTGGATTTTCGTCGTCGTCTGCATCCTGCTCGGCTGGCTCGGCGGCAAGCCGCCGGAAGGCGTCTATGTGATCGCCGGGCGGATCCTGACCTTCTCCTACTTCGCCTATTTCATCATCGTGCTGCCGCTGTTGAGCCGGATCGAGAAACCGCGTCCGGTGCCGAATTCGATCGCCGACGACGTGCTGGCCAAGACCGGCACGTTGAAAACGCCGATGGTCTCCACCGTGATCATGCTCGCGGTTGCGGGCTCCCTGTTCGCCGGAAGCGTTCAAAACGCCAGGGCCGAGGATCACCAGGAAGCGCCGCCGTCGCAGAAATGGTCGTTCGCGGGCCCTTTCGGTAAGTACGATCGCGGCGCGCTGCAGCGCGGCTACAAGATCTACAAGGAAGTCTGCTCGACCTGCCACTCGATGAACCTGATATATTTCCGCAATCTCGCCGACCCCGGCGGGCCCGGATTCTCGGTCGCGCAGGCCTCGGCCGTCGCTTCCGATTACAAGGTGAAGGACGGCCCCAACGACGCCGGCGACATGTTCGATCGGCCCGGCCGGCTCGCCGACAGGTTTCCGGCGCCGTTTCCCAACGAGCAGGCCGCGCGTGCGGCCAACGGCGGCGGGTTGCCGCCCGATCTGTCGCTGATCGCCAAGGCGCGCTCCTACGATCGCGGTTTTCCGCAGTTCATCTTCGACTTCTTCACCCAGTTCCAGGAGCAGGGACCGAACTACGTCGATGCGATCCTGCAGGGCTACGTCGATCCGCCGCCGAAGGATTTCAAGCTGCCGGAAGGGTCGTACTACAACAAGTATTTTCCCGGCCACGCCATCAAGATGCCAAAACCGCTGTCGGACGACCAGGTCACCTATGACGACGGTACGCCGCAGAAGCTCGACCAGTATGCGAGGGACGTCGCGACATTCCTGATGTGGACCGCCGAGCCGCACATGGAAGACCGCAAGCGGCTGGGCTTCCAGGTGATGATCTTCATGATCATCTTCGCGGGGCTGATGTATTTCACCAAGAAGAAAGTCTGGGCCGACGCGCACTGAGCGCGGCGCTGCCAAATACGCGGCGTCATACGCGGGCTTGACCCGCCTGCGGGGCCGAAGCCCCGTCGGCGCGGCGAAACTCATTACGAAAAAGATGGATGGCCGGGTCAAGCCCCGGCCATGACGCACTCATTTGGGCGGTGACCTCGCGCCGGTCAGCGCTTGAACAGTCCCATGATCGCCGACTTGGCCAGCGTGTTGAAGTGGAGCTGAAAGCCGATCACCGCGGCCGACGTATCCGCGGTGACGCCGAGCTCGCTTTTCGCCGCATGGACCGTGAAGAAATAACGGTGCGGATGGTCGCCTTCGGGGGGACAGGGTCCGCCATATCCGGCGGCGCCGAAATCGGTCCGGGTCTGCAGCGCGCCCGCCGGGAGCTTGCCGCTCTTGGGATTTCCGGCGTCGAGCGCCAGTTCATTCACCGAGGCCGGGATATTCACGACCACCCAGTGCCAGAAACCGCTCCCCGTCGGCGCGTCCGGATCGTAGCAGGTCACGGCAAAGCTTTTGGTTCCGGCCGGCGCACCGCTCCATCGCAAATGCGGCGAGCGGTTGCCGCCGGCGCAGCCGAAGCCGTAATCGGACGACAGGATGTGGTCCTTGCCGAGATAGTCGCCATCCTTGAAGCTGTCGCTTGCGACCGCAAATGTCATGTTTTCCTCCTTCGGTTCGCCGGACGAACCTAACCGGGATCGGGATGAACGCAATGCCGGCATGCGAGCGTTGCGCCGGACTATTCCGGCCTGACCACCCCGTCCCACCATGGGCATGTTCCCGGCATCAGTCTGTAATTGCCGTCCATGACCTGCACCGGCGCGCGCAGTCCGGCGGCCGCCGCGCGCATCCGCATCTCGCGCGCCATTTCGCGCTCTGCCGGCGGCAGCCAGACGCGTTCATGCCCCCACAGGCTCGGGCCGTCGAACAGCTCGAACGGCCGCCATGTCTTTGGATCGATCTCGCGGCCGCCCCAGCCGCATTCGACCATGAACGACGACGGCGTCTTTGCGTAAAACAACGTCATGAGGTCGTTGGTGTGACGGCCGAGCGTAACGCCGACCCGTTCCTGCTGGCTCAGGGCGACATCGTAGGACTGGCCGACATCGTCGAGCGAAAACAGTTCGACCATCAGATGATGCATGCCGTTGCGGCCGGTCTCGATCAAGGCAAGGCTGTGATGCCGCGCGTTGATGTGGAAGAAGTAGGCGCGAAACGGCTTCTGCATGTAGTCGCTGAGCTTAAAGCCGAGCACGTCGACATAGAACGGCATCACCGCGTCGATGTTTTCAACCGTAAGGACGGCATGGCCGAGTCCGAGCGGGCCGGTGCGAAAACCGGAAATCGAACGGCCCGGACGAAACGGCAACTCGTCGATCTCGGCGCCGTAAAATGCCTCGAGGCGATTGCCCGCGGGATCGCGAAACGAGATCAGCCGCTTGACGCGCCTGTTGTCGGCCAGCGTGCCGGGCTCAGACCTGACCTCGACCCGGGCCGTTTCGAGTTTGGCAGCGAGCGCCTCCAGCGCCGCCGCGTCGGCGACCTCCCATCCGAAGAAGCGCTCGCCGTCCGGCAGCGACCGGTCGACGACAATGCGCTGCTTGCGGTCGTCCATCCGGAACGCCAGTAACGATGGACTGCGCTCCACGGCCTGCAGGCCGACCAGCCCGGTGCCGAACTCGCGCCAGTCGTCGAGGTCAGCCGATCCGAACCCGACATATCCCAGGGCTTGCAGTGTCATCCGGTGTCTCCCGCAATAGGGTCCGCCGAATATCTGAAGGGTCACGTAGGAGGTCAACTGGGGTGACTTGAAACCGCTCTTATGATATACATTTTATCGAATGTATATCAGGAGGCAATCATGCAGGTTTCCAAATGGGGCAACAGCCTCGCCATCCGGCTGCCCGCCAGCGTCGTCGAGGCTCTCGAACTGAAAGAGGGCGACGACATCGAAATACATGTCGCCGGAACCCGGAAATTAGATGTTGCGCGCAAGCCCGATCGTCAGGAACTGATTCAAAGGCTTCGCCGATTTCGTGGCATGATGCCTGCCGACTTCAAATTCGATCGTGACGAGGCGAATGAGCGGTAATTTCTTTGATTCCAACGTGCTGCTTTATGCAACCTCGCTTGATCGCATCAAGGCCGATCGCGTTCGGGTCTTGTTGGGTAGTGGCGGCACGATCAGCGTGCAGGTGCTCAATGAGATAGCCCATGTCGCAATCAGAAAATTCAGGATGTCATGGGCTGATACGAAATCGTTCCTGTCGACTATCAGTGATTTGTTGACGGTCGAACCTCTAACCGCTGACACTCACGCGACTGGTCTCCGCCTCGCCGAACGATACGGCTTCGCGATCTACAACTCCATGATCGTCGCAGCAGCCCTCGAAGCCGATTGCGACGCGCTCTGGTCGGAGGACATGCAGGACGGATTGCTGGTCGATCACCGGCTGAGGATCGTTAATCCGTTCCGGAAATGAACTTGAGCGAAAGCTGACCCTTGACGTCTCCTTTTGTCCGTGGCTCATTGCCTGCCAATGAACACCGTCGTCCACAACAGTCATCTCTGGTGGCGCAGCTTGTAGAGCTGGCCGGTGCGATTTCATTTTCCCAATCGTCGAAGGCCGTCATCGCAGTGCGACGGCCTTTTCGTTTGTCCTGTGTGGCGTTCCCTCGGCAAGTTTCGTAAGAGGATGTCATGAACAGGACGGTTTTCTCGCTTCCGGAGCATAGCGAATATCTCACCAGCGGCGGTCTTGCCGTTTCGCGGTCGGTGGAGCACTTCACCGCGGCGAGACGGCTCGACGACCTGGTCAAACTGCTCGACAGCCGCAGCGGTGTGGTGCTGTCTTCTGGCACCACGGTGCCGGGCCGCTACGAGAGTTTCGACGTCGGCTTTTCCGATCCGCCGCTGCGGCTGGAAACCGCCGGCCGGCAATTTTCGCTTGAAGCCCTCAACGCGCGCGGTGTGGTGCTGATCGCGTTCCTCGGCGATACCTTGCGCGAGCCCTGCGTCGTCATCGACGAGAACAGCCCAACGCGGCTCGCCGGTCATATCCTGCGCGGTGACGCGCCTGTCGATGAAGACCAGCGCACCCGGCGCGCCAGCGTGATGTCGTTGGTGCGGGCGCTGGTGGCGGCGTTCGGTTCATCCGCCGATTCGCTGCTCGGCCTGTTCGGCGCCTTTGCCTACGACCTCGTGTTCCAGATGGAAGACCTTGTCCAGAAGCGCGCGCGCGAGAGCGACCAGCGCGACATCGTACTGTATGTGCCGGACTGCCTGCTGGCCTATGATCGCGCCACCAGCCATGGCGTGATCCTGAATTACGATTTTGCCTGGAAGGGAAAATCCACCCGCGGTCTTCCGCGCGACACGCAGGAAAGCTGCTACGTCAAAACGCCGCGGCAGGGTTTTGCCGATCACGCGCCCGGCGAATATCAGGCGACCGTGGAGACCGCGCGCGCGGCGTTCGCGCGCGGCGACCTGTTCGAGGCGGTGCCGGGGCAACTGTTCGCGGAGCCCTGCTCGCGGTCGCCGGCGGAAGTGTTCCAGCGGCTGTGCCAGATCAATCCGTCGCCCTATGGCGGGCTGGTCAATCTCGGCAATGGCGAATTTCTGGTGTCGGCATCGCCGGAGATGTTCGTGCGCTCCGATGGCCGGCGCGTCGAGACCTGTCCGATCTCCGGCACCATCGCGCGCGGCGCCGACGCCATCGGTGACGCCGCGCAGATCCGCGAGTTGCTCAACTCCGAGAAGGACGAATTCGAGCTCAACATGTGCACCGACGTCGACCGCAACGACAAGGCGCGCGTCTGCATGCCCGGCACCATCAAGGTGCTGGCGCGGCGGCAGATCGAAACCTACTCGAAATTGTTTCATACCGTCGATCACGTCGAGGGCATGCTGCGGCCGGGGTTCGACTCGCTCGATGCGTTTCTCACCCATGCCTGGGCGGTGACGGTGACCGGCGCGCCGAAATTGTGGGCGATGCAGTTCGTCGAGGACAACGAGCGCTCGTCGCGGCGCTGGTATGCCGGCGCGTTCGGCTTCGTCGGCTTCGACGGCAGCATCAATACCGGGCTCACGATCCGCACCATCCGGATGAAGGATGGCCTCGCCGAAGTGCGGGTCGGCGCCACCTGCCTGTTCGATTCCGATCCCGCCGCCGAAGACCGCGAATGCCAGGTCAAGGCGGCCGCGCTGTTCCAGGCGCTGCGCGGCGATCCGCCGAAGCCGCTGTCGACCATCGCGCCGGACGCATCGGGCTCCGGCAAGCGGGTGCTGCTGATCGACCATGACGACAGTTTCGTGCATATGCTGGCGGATTATTTCCGGCAGGTCGGCGCCACCGTCACCGTGGTCCGCCACGTTCACGCGCTGCCGATGCTGGCCCAGCACGGCTACGATCTGCTGGTCCTGTCGCCCGGCCCCGGACGGCCGGAGGATTTCGGCATTTCAAAAACCATCGATGCCGCGCTGGACAAGAAGCTGCCGATCTTCGGCGTCTGTCTCGGGGTGCAGGCGATCGGCGAATATTTCGGCGGGCAGTTGGGCCAGCTCGGGCAGCCGGCGCACGGCCGTCCCTCGCGCATCCAGGTGCGCGGCGGAAGACTGATGCAGAACCTGCCCAATGAGATCGTGATCGGCCGTTATCATTCGCTCTATGTCGAGCGCGACAGCATGCCCGACGTGCTCGATGTGACCGCGAGCACCGAGGATGGCGTGGCAATGGCGATCGAGCACAGGACGCTTCCCGTAGGCGGCGTGCAGTTTCACCCGGAATCGCTGATGTCGCTCGGCGGCGAGGTGGGACTGCGCATCGTGGAGAATGCGTTCCGGCTTGGTGTGCCGCCTACACAACGCTAGAAGGTGTCATACGCGGGCTTGACCCGCGTATTCATCTTCTTCGAAAGATGATGGATTGCCCGGCAATGACGGCAACAAAGAGAACCCGATGAACCCAGAACTCGAACACGACCTGAAATCCGCCGTCCGCACCATCCCGGATTACCCAAAACCGGGCATCCTGTTTCGCGACATCACCACGCTGCTCGGCGACGCCCGCTCGTTCCGCCGCGCGGTCGACGAGCTGGTGCAGCCCTGGGCCGGCTCGAAGATCGACAAGGTTGCCGGCATCGAGGCGCGCGGCTTCATCATCGGAGGTGCGGTGGCGCATCAGGTCTCCGCCGGCTTCGTGCCGATCCGCAAGAAGGGCAAGCTGCCGCATACCACGGTGCGGATCGCCTATTCGCTGGAATACGGCCTCGACGAGATGGAAATGCACGCCGACGCCATCCATCCCGGCGAGCGCGTGATCCTGGTCGATGACCTCATCGCCACCGGCGGCACCGCGGAGGGTGCTGTAAAACTGATGCGCCAGATCGGCGCCAACGTGGTGGCGGCGTGCTTTATCGTCGACCTGCCGGACCTCGGCGGAGCGGCAAAACTGCGGGCGATGGACGTGCCGGTGCGTACGCTGATGGCGTTCGAGGGGCATTGAAGCCGTGTCGCGGACGCGGTGCGGCATTCTTCCGCTCCGCAGAGCCGGGATCTACCAGACACCGGCGTTCGTTACGGCCCCGGCTCTGCGGCGCACCGCTTCGCGAAGGGCTACGCGCTGCGCCGCGTCCGGGGAACGGCACTACCTTTGCGGCACCAAGCTCAGCTCGATCTCCCGAAAGCTGAAATAGTTCTTCCTGATCCATTGATGCAGTTCGGTCGATGAATCCTTTTCCGTGCGCAAATACGCGGTGAAGGAGAAATTCAGCCGGTCGATATAGGTCTTCAAAAACACCGGCAGCGCGGCGATCGCCAGCACGCGGCCGCGCGCCATCGCCGCGGGCAATTCGCCGCGCACCACGAATTCGTTGTCGATGGTCAATAGCGCGGTTGGCGGAATTTGCTGCAGCAGCATGTCGTAACCGCGCGCCGAGGCACGGTCGGTGTCGGCGACGAACAGCACCATGGGCGCGATGCCGCGCCGCGCCGCCTCCTTCATGAACCCGATCTCGTCGGACATCTTGAAGAATTCGTCGAAGGCGTGGAAGCCGAGATCGATCACCTTGGCGATGCCGTCATTGAGGATCAGGCGGTCCATCAGCTGCATCTTGCCGAAGGTATCGTCAACGTCGGCGGTCTCGGTGAGTTTCGGGAGATAATCCAGCAGCGACGGCTCTTTCAGGTTGATATCGAAGGCTGTCACCGAGCCGCGCTGCAGAACAAGGAATTCGCTGAGCAGCCGCGCGATCAGCGTCTTGCCGACCAGCGGGCGGGGCGAACAGATGATGTAGACGGGCGTGCGGCGCATCGACGCAATATCGAATGAAGTGTCGGCGCCAGTCAAATACACTCGTCATTCCGGGATGCGCCCGACTTGGGCGCAGGCCCGGAATCCATACACTCGATGGTGGTTATGGATTCCGGGCTCGCGCAAAAAGGCGCGCCCCGGAATGGCGGCGATTATTTCTCGCCGCCGCCGCGGGATGGCTTTTCCTTGGAGCCGACGATGTCGGTCAGCTTGATGCGGTCGAACTCGCTCCAGACCGCGGCCAGCCAGTGCCGCACGTAGCCGCGCAGCACGAAGGAATAGTTCGCGGCCTCGTCGTGGATGCCCTTGTTGGCGACGAATTTGAGAAACGGCACCGAGGCGACCTCGACCTGCTCATAGGCCATTTCGTTCAGCTTGGGAATGGTGAGTTCGGTGGCGTCCTTGATGCGGTGGAAATAGGAATCGTAGGTCGCCTGGTCCCATTCGAAGAAGCTGGTGTTGTTGATGAAGTTCTTCACCAGGAAATATTTGGCGCCCTGCATGAAATTCGCGGTCTCGGCGATCTCGTCCAGCGAGGCGATCGAGGGGCCGAGGATGTGGAACACGGCGAAGGTGATCTGGCCGGATTTCGCAGCATCCAGAAAGCCGATGTCGCGCAGCGAGGCCAGGGTCGGCGACAACTGGCCGGCGCGGACGTCGATCACGGTGACGCTGGTGCTGGCGGTATTGAGCGTGTCGAAGATCTTCATCTGGTCCGATGTCGAGGTCACATCGACGATCTCGGTGACATCGGGATGGAAGCGCTTCAGCGTGCCGCGCGGCAACTCGGTGTCGAAGGCGCGGGTCGGCACGTTATTGGCGCTGAAATAATCGAGCACGGTGCGCGAGACCGTGGTCTTGCCGACCCCGCCCTTGTCGGCGCCTACGACGATGACTGCTGGCTTCGCCATGAAAACCCCTTAAGCGCAAAGCTGCGGCCGGCCGCAATGCCGGTCGAAACGTCCCGATGCCTGCTTTGGGCGCGAACATGGCAGAAACAAGGGGTAATTCAATTCATTAACGTTGCGGGTAGGGTTAATCCTGCGAAGTTCGTTAACGCCGCGGGCCGTGTCCCGGACGCGGTGCGGCATTCTTCATGCCGCTCCGCAGAGCTGGGACCGTACCAAATACCGGAGTTCGGTACGGCCCCGGCTCTGCAGCGCACCACGTCGCGAAGAGCGGCGCGCTGCGCTGCGTCCGGGGCACGGGGTCACGAATGTTTGCCCCACGGTCCTGCGGGCTTGGCCCAAGGCCCCTGCGATACGTCCGCGGGCGCATTGGCATCGCTCCACGGGCCGGATGGTGGAATTTGCCTGGGGTCGGATTGATCCACTTGTTGGTCGTCCGTATCCGACGGCAGCGCAAGCGGGCCGGGATCGTGGCCGCCTGCGAATTTGACCAATGCAGCCACGCGCGAATCCACCGAAGGGTGGGTCGCGAACAGGTCGGCGAAACCCTCGCGCGGATTGTCGAGACACATTTCCATCACCGCCGAGGTGGCGCCGGGCAATTCGCCGCGGTTCTCGATCTTGCGCAGCGCCGAGATCATGGCGTCGGGGTCTTTCGTCAGCTCCACCGATCCGGCATCCGCCAGCAATTCGCGCGACCGCGACAATGCCAGCCGCACCACCAGCGACAGCATCCACGCCAGCGCGATCAGCGCCACCGCGAGAATGACGATAACGACCGCGGCGCCGCCGCCCTTGCTGTCGCTGTTCGACGACGATGAGGAAGACGACCTGCCGCCGCCGAAATTCCAGTTCGAATAGAAGAACGACCGGAAGAACAGTTCGGCGAAAAAGCCGACCACGCCGGCGATCACAACCGCGATCACCATCAGCTGCACGTCGCCGTTGCGGATGTGGGTGAGTTCGTGGCCGAGCACCGCCTCGATCTCCCGGTCGTTGAGCGCTTTCAACAAGCCGGTGGTGACGGTGACGGAATATTGCCGCCGGTTGAGTCCGGTCGCGAACGCGTTGAGCGCGTCGCTGTCCATCACTTTCAGTTTCGGCATCGGGATGCCGCGGGAGATGCAGAGATTTTCCAGCAGATTATAAAGCCGCGGCTGCTGCAACCGCGTGACATCCTCGCCGCCGGTCACGGCGTCGATGATGTTCTGATGGAAGAAATAGGCGATCACGATCCACAGCGCGGCGCCGCCGGTCGCATAGGGAAAGGCCTTGATCAGGTCGCGGGTGGCCGCGGCGAGGTAATAATCAGCCGAGCCGTCGCTATCGATCACGACCTCGGCGATCAGCGCGCCGGCGAACACCATGACGTAGATCAGCACAAACAATCCGGCGAGCAGCAGCATCGAACGAAACTTGTTCGACGCAATGTGCGTGTAGAGCCCGTACGCGGCCATGATCAGCTTCTGCTCTATTTGACCGTCATTGCGAGGAGCACTTGCGACGAAGCGATCCAGTCCTTGTTTGCGGCGCTGGATTGCTTCGCTTCGCTCGCAATGACGGTGGAAACACCGGACGACCGCTCAGAATTTCACCGTCGGCACCTGCTCGACTTCGGTGCGAGTAGCCCCGAGATCGAAGAAATCCTTGCGGGTAAATCCGAACACTCCGGCGAACAGCGCCGCCGGCATCTGCTGCATGCCGGTGTTGTATTCCTGGACCGCGTTGTTGAAGAAACGGCGGCTGGCGGCGATCTTGTTTTCCAGGTCGGACAGTTCGCTCGCCAATTGCTGGAAGTTGGCGTTGGCCTTCAGATCCGGATAGGCCTCCGACAGCGCGATGAGCCGGCCCAGCGCGCCGGAGAGCTGGTTCTCGGCGGCGGCGACCTGGCCCGGTCCCTGCGCCGACATCGCGGCGTTGCGGGCCTTCACCACGTCGTCGAGCGTGCCGCGCTCATGCGCGGCGTAGCCTTTCACGGTCTCGATCAGGTTCGGGATCAGGTCGTGGCGCTGCTTGAGCTGCACGTCGATGTCGGCAAAGGCCTGGCCGACACGCTGGCTGAGCGCGACCAGACGGTTATACGCGCCGAATGCGAAGAGAACGAGGACGACGATCACGCCGAGAACAATCCAGCCGGTCGACATTGGTAAAACTCCTGATGAGGCGAGAAAGATGGCTTGAGCTTAGACCAAAAGCCGCCCGCGCGGCAGGCCGCCACGAATTGGGGTCCCTTTTGGTCGGGCGCAAGATGGGATCAGTTCAGGGGAATGGTTTCGTTTCCCGGACGCGGTGCGGCATCCTTCATGCTGCTCCGCAGAGCCGGGACCGTTCCAAATGCCGGCGTCCGTGACGGCCCCGGCTCTGCAGCGCACCGCTCCGAAGAGCTGTGCGCTGCGCTGCGTCCGGGGCACGAGGCGGGCGTTATTCCATCACAGCATCGCCCCAGCGCCAGCGCCGGGCGCGGGCATAGTCCGTCTTGGCGCGGCGCGGCACCCTGGCGACCACGAGGCCGTCTGACGTGCACAGCTTCGCCGTCACCCCGGCCTTGCCGACGTCGGGCTGCGCCAGCACGCGGGCGGGGCGCTGCGCGAGGGGTACGCGCGTCAGCGCAACATAGGTGAATTTTTCGTCCTCGAACGGCAGCTCCGCCGCTTTGAGTGCCTTATGCGCGCGCGAGCGGGGCAGCCGCTGCGTGAAGTGACACCAGTCCGGCGCTACAAGCGGGCAGGCGGCATCGTGCGGGCAGGGCGCTGCGGCATGGGCGCCCTGTGCGATCAATTTCGCCCGCAACGCGAGAATCCGCGCGGTGCCCGCCGGTGTGCCGGGCTCGACGACGAGCAGCGTGTCGCGGGTCTTGGCCCACATCAGGTCGGCGAGACCGGCACGTCCCGGATCATCCATCTCGCCCACGAGATAACTCGCGATCACGAGGTCGGCCGCGTCGGCGTTCGCCAGCATGGCCCGGGCTTCGCCGTGTGCGTATCGAATGCCTGAGAGGCGCGAGCTTTTCTCGAACAGATCAAGCGCCAAGGTCCGCAAGGCGGCGTTGGCGTCGACCAGCGTGAAATCGGCGAGCGATGAAAACGCCTCGGCCGCCGCCCATGTCGCCGTACCCGGCCCGGCGCCGAGGTCGAGCAGGCGCTTCGGCGCAAAGTCAGGCCGGACCTCACAAAGTGCGTTGAGGCTTGCAGTCACCGCGGCGTAGGTCGCCGGCATCCGCGCCAGCGCATAAGCGAGCGCGTCGGCCTCGGTTCGGATCGCGCCGGAGCCGCCGCCGTCGCGATAGGTTTCGGATATTTTCGCGGAACGCTGCGCGGCATCGCTGCGCGACAGGCCATGCAGTTTTGCTTCAAGCGCAGCTTTCAGGTCGGCGGGAAGGTCGGGAGATGTCATCGCGACGTTATAACACCAACGTCGTCCCCGCGAAGGCGGGGACCCATAACGGACGGTTATGGTTTGGCACGTTGCGCCCGCGAGTGGCTGACACCTTTTCGCATCGCCGGCACGGAGGCTACGGGTCCCCGCCTTCGCGGGGACGACAGCGGAGTGGGTGGCGTTAGCTCACGCCACGTTCTTGTCGAGAATCTCCACCGCGCCTTCGAGATCGACCGAGACCAGTTGCGACACGCCGCGCTCGGCCATGGTGACGCCGAACAACCGGTTCATCCGCGCCATGGTGATCGGATTATGCGTGATGATGATGAAGCGGGTGTCGGTCGACGCGGTCATCTCGTGCAGCAGGGTGCAGAACCGCTCGACATTGTGGTCGTCGAGCGGCGCATCGACTTCGTCCAGCACGCAGATCGGCGAGGGGTTGGTGAGGAACACCGCGAAGATCAGCGCCAGCGCCGTCAGCGCCTGCTCGCCGCCGGAGAGCAGCGACAGCGACTGCGGCTTCTTGCCGGGCGGTTTTGCAATGATCTCGAGCCCGGCTTCCAGGGGATCGTCGCTCTCGATCAGGTGCAGCGCCGCCTCGCCGCCGCCGAACAGTTCGGTAAAGAGGTGCTTGAAGTGGCCGTTGACTACCTCGAACGAGGTCAGCAGCCGCTCGCGGGCCTCGCGGTTGAGGCTCTGGATGCCCTGGCGCAGCCGCTTGATCGCCTCGACCAGGTCGTCACGCTCTGTTGTCAGCGAGGTGTGCTGGGTCTCGACCTCGCGCAGTTCTTCCTCGGCGCGCAGATTGACGGCGCCGAGCCGTTCGCGGTCGCGGCGCAGCTTTTCGAGGCTTTCCTCGATTTCCGCGAGCGGCGCCAGTTCCGCGCCCGGCTTGATTTCGGCCAGCGCCGCGACGCCGGAAGGTTCGACCTCCAGCATGTCGCGGATTTCGCGCTCGATATCCTCAAGCCGGCGTTTGGCGCCGTCCATGCGTTCCTCGGCGCGGGCGCAGGCCTCGCGCGCGCTCGACAGCGCTTCCAGCGAAATCTTGGCGGCGCGGTCGGTTTCCGCCATGACGTTTTCGGCCCTGGCCAGCGCGTCGGCGGCGGCGCGGCGGTCGCTCTCGGCATGCTCGATCTCCGAGATCAGCGCGCTGCGCTTTTCAGCGAAGATCGCCGGCGCGTTGTCGAGTTCGGCCCTCTCGGCCCTGACTTCGGTGACGCGGGCCTCGATGGTCGATATCTGCGAGGCCGCGCTCTGCTTGCGGCTTTGCCATTGGTTGCGCTCGGCCAAAATCGCCTGCACCCGGCGGTCGGCCAATTCAGCCTCGCGCGCCAGCGCCTGCGCCTCGGCGCGCACCTGCGCGGCGAGCCGTCGATGGCCGTCGATATCGGTCCGCACCGAAGCGAGCCTGGTTTCGGTGTCGAGGCTTGGCGGCAATTCATCCAGTGCCGCGATTGCGCTTTCATGCGCGCTTTGGGCTTCGCTGCGGTCGGCGGTGAGGCGAGAGTGCGCTTCTGCGAGCGCCGATTTGCGCGCGGCGTGGCGGTTGATCTCGCGTTCGGCGCCGGCGTGCTGTTCACGCGCGATATCTACATCGCGGCGGGCGGCGCGCAGGGCGTCGCGCGCGGAAGTCTCAGTGGCGGATGCAGTCTTCAACTCGGCTTCGGCGGCCTCAAGCGCCTGACGCTTGGTAGTCGCGTCGCTGCGGGCCTGCTCCAGCTCGGTCTCGATGTCGACCAGCCGCGCGCGCTCGGCGAGCCGGCGCGCGGCGCCGGTCGGCGCATGGGCGGCTGCGACAAAACCGTCCCAGCGCCAGACGTCGCCTTCGCGCGACACCAGCCGCTGGCCGGTCTTGAGTTGCGACACCAGTTCGGCGCCGCGCTCCCTCGGCACGACCCCGATCTGCGCCAGGCGTCGCGCCAGTTCGGACGGCGCCTCGACATGGGCGGCGAGTGCCTCGACGCCGTCGGGCAGCGCCGGATCGCCTTCGCTGACGCCGGCATTGGTCCAGCGCATCGGCGCCGACGGATCGACCGGCGCGTCGAGATCGTCGCCCAGCGCAGCCCCGAGCGCCTTCTCATAGCCCTTGGCGACGTGGACGCCGTCGATGATCGGCGGCCACAGATTCTTGGTCTCGCCGTTGACGAGTTTCGAAATGGTGCGTGCTTCGGTCTCCAGCCGCTGCACGCGCTTGTCAGCCTCGGTCAGCGGCGCGCGGGCGGCTTCAAGTTGCTGCCGCACCGTGACATGGGCGGCCTCGCTGGCTTGCGCCGCGGCCTCCGATTGCGCCAGCGCCTGCTGCGCGGTCTCCACGGCGCCGGCGAGGGCGTCGAGATCGCCGAGCCCGCTGGTCTGCTGCGCCAGCTTCTCGGTTTCGCTCTGGACGCCCGCGATTTCCTGATCGAGCCGCGCCAGACGGTCGCGATGGGTGCGCACGCTGGTTTCAAGCTGGCTGCGCCTGGCGGTGAGGTCGGCCAGAACAGTGGTGAGTTCGGCGAACAGCCGCTCCGCGTCTGCGAGCGTTGCTTCGGCTTCCGAAACGCGCTCATCGACGCCGCTGCGCTTCTCGACCCGCGACTTGATCTCGTCCTTCAATTCGGTGTCTTCGGCGTCGAGCCGCTGCAGCGCCACGTCGGCGTCGGAGGATTGCTGCTGCTCGCGCGCGACATCGGCTGCGAATTGCGTCAGCCGGCGGTCGAGCTCGGCGACACGTTCTTTGGCGCGTTCTTCCTCGCGGTCGAGGGTTTCGCGCGCATTGGTGAGCCGTGCGAGCCCGGCGGCGGCGCGGGCCTCGATCTCGCGTAACGCCGGCAATTCCGACGCGCGGATCGCCTGGATGCGGGCGGCCTCGGCCTGCTCGCGGGTGCGTTCGGCGAGTTCGCGGACGTTGAGATCATGGGTCCGGCCGGCTTCGGCGACGCCGGAATTGGCCTCCAGCCAGCGCAGGTGAAACAGCATCGCCTCGGCCTTGCGCACCCGGGCTGCGACTTCTCTATACCTGATCGCCTGCCGCGCCTGTTTCTTCAGGCCGTCGATCTGTCCGGCGAGCTGGCCGATCACGTCCTCGACCCGGGTGAGGTTGGTTTCGGCGGCCTTCAGGCGCAGTTCAGCCTCATGGCGGCGGGCGTGCAGCCCGGCGACCCCGGCGGCGTCTTCCAGCACGCGGCGGCGCTGCTCCGGCTTGGCTTGAATGATCTCGCCGATCTTTCCCTGATGCACCAGCGCCGGCGAGCGCGCGCCGGTGGCGGCATCGGCAAACAGGATCTGCACGTCGCGCGCGCGCACGTCGCGGCCGTTGATGCGATACACCGAGCCCGCCTCGCGCTCGATCCGGCGCGAGATTTCCAGCGTCTCGGAATCGTTCATGGCGGAAGGCGCCGAGCGGTCCGAATTGTCGATGGTCATCACCACTTCGGCGTGGTTGCGCGACGGGCGGTTGCCGGAACCGGCGAAAATCACCGCGTCCATGTCGGTCGCGCGGAGAGACTTATGAGAACGTCTCGCCCATCGCCCAGCGCAGCGCCTCGACCAGATTCGACTTGCCGCAGCCGTTCGGGCCGACCACGCCGGTCAGCCCCGGCTCGATCATGAAGTCGGTGGGTTCGACGAACGACTTGAATCCGTGCAGGCGAAGGCGCGTGAGTTTCATGAGTAAGTTTCTCAGTTGGCAGGGCGCGAATCTCCCTGCCCGGACAATACCATAGATGGCAATGTCATGCTGGAGGAGACTCGCAGCCCGCGGCTCTTGAGGCGCGACAATGGCGAGGGTAGGGCGGGAGGGCAACGGCCGGCCGGGGCTTTTCCCAAGGGATTTGTCGAGGTTTTTCTGGGGGTTGAGTCGAATTAACGCTTGAGCAGCGATTTGATCCTGTTGTCGAACACTTCGAACAGGGGGGCGCCTCTGACCCTCTCGCCATTGATAAAGAAAGCCGGGGTGCCGTCGACCTTCAGCACTTCCTCGGCGTATTTCTGATCGGCGATGATCTTCTGGCCGGTCGATGGATCGTCGTCGACGCAAGCCTTGATGGCCTGCTCGCTGAACCCGGCCTGTTTGCCGATCCGGTTGATGGTCGAAAGCGGAGTGCCTGCCAGGTCTTTCTGCATCTTGAACAGTATGTCGACCAGCGCGAAATATTTCGGCGCGTCGTCCCTGGCGACGCAACGCGCCATCGTCGAGGCCGCCAGCGCAACGTTGTCGAGCGGGAATTCCCGGAACACATAACGCACCTTGCCGGTGTCGATGTATTCCGACTTGATCTTCGGGAACACGGTTTCGTTGAATGCCGCGCAATGCGGACAGGTCATCGAGGCGAATTCGGTGACGGTCACCGAGGCATTGGCCGGGCCGAGCGCCATGTCCGGCAGCGACACCGGCTTGGCAACGTCGGTCGCAGTTTGCGCCATCGCCTCGGCGAACGGGAATGGCGAAAGAGCGGCGAAGCCGGTCAGCGACAGGGCGGCGGTGAAGGCGCGGCGCGTGATGAACACGGCGTGCTCCCCGAGGAATCAGCTCTTCAGCAGCGATTTGATGCGCTTGTCGAATTCCTCGAACGAGGTCTCGCCCTTGACCATGTCGCCGTTGATGAAGAAGGTCGGCGTCGAATTGACCTTCAGCACCTCATTGGCGAATTTCTGGTCGGCCGCGATCTTGTCGAGCAGGGCCTGATCCTTGAGGCAATCCTCGACGGCCTGCTGGCTCAGACCCGCCTGCTTGCCGATCCGCGTCAGCGTATCGGCGGTGTTCTTCATCACCCACTCGTTCTGCTGCCGGAACAGCATGTCGATCACGGCGAAATATTTGCCGCCGTCGTCCTTGGCGATGCAGCGCGCCAGCATCGAGCCCGCGGCGGCCTTGATGTCGAGCGGGAATTCGCGGAACACGTAGCGCACCTTGCCGGTGTCGATATAGGCCGACTTGATCTGCGGGAACACCTTTTCGGCGAAGGCCGCGCAATGCGGGCAGGTCATCGAGGCGTATTCGGTGATGGTCACCGACGCGTCCTTCGGCCCAATGGCCATGTCCGGCAGCGATACCGGCTTGGCAACGTCGGCCGCGGTCGCACTTTGCGCCAGGGCATCCCCGATCAGGCGGAATGGCGAAAGTCCGGCGAGAGCGGCAAGCCCGGTCAGCGACAGGGCGGCGGTGAAGGCGCGGCGCGTGATCATCAACGGCTTGCTCCGGATCGGCGCGGGATCGCGCTCAAAGGGTGTGTGTCGCTAGCTTGAAACCACAATTGTGGCAATGGCGGGCCGCGGTTCCGCGAGCAGGCCAAAGGCTCAATTTCGCTTGATCGAGGCGCCGAGCCGGGCCAGCGCGGCGCGCAATTCCGCGTCCTCCACTGACGAGAGGGTTTTTTCGAGTTCGGCCACGTCGGCGGCATCCGGCGCCCGCGAGGTTCTGGGCTTGTCCCGGCGCGATAATGGCGCCTGCCGCAGCGCCAGCCGCCCCACCGCGCTCCAGCCGAAAAAACGGTTGACCCGCTGCAGGATCACGTCGGAGGCATGCTGGATTTCCAGCGCCATCGGGCCCTCCACCCGCAGCACCAGCGTGGCCGGTTCCTGCGCCTGCCCCTCCACCGGGCGCGGCCACTGGATTTTCAGCGGCTCCGAATGCGCGGCGACCTCGGGACCCGCGATCTCGGCCCAGCGGGTCACCAGTTCGCGCGCGGCAAATCCCTGCTTGGCATAAGCGTCGGAAAACACGTCGCTGAGCAGGACGGACAGCGGCTTTGCGGAGATCGGGCCGGGCTTGGACATGGCTGTTCATAACACGTCGCCTTTACAGCGAAAACATCGTCGTGGCCGGGCTTGTCGCGGGCATCCACGTCTTTGCCCCCGACAACAGAAGAAAGACGTGGATGCCCGCGACAAGCGCGGGCATGACGCGGAGAGATCGGTATTAGAATGTCCGAATGGTTTCATCTGTCGTCAGCCGCAAGCGCAAGCAACCTGTCGCCACCCGCCCGGCGCTGCTGCTGGCGTGGTACGACCGGCATCGCCGAAAACTGCCGTGGCGGCCGCTGCCGGGCGAAGCCGCCGATCCCTACCGGGTGTGGCTGTCGGAAATCATGCTGCAGCAGACCGGCGTCAAATGGGTGGCGCCTTATTTCGAGAAATTCG
Source organism: uncultured Alphaproteobacteria bacterium (assembly GCA_963784755.1). Taxonomy (GTDB): domain Bacteria; phylum Pseudomonadota; class Alphaproteobacteria; order Rhizobiales; family Xanthobacteraceae; genus Bradyrhizobium. Next base: position 387,795 of record CAWASS010000003.1, read on the forward strand.
TGGAGCGCTGGCCGGGCGTGAACGATCTGGGCCGCGCGTCGCTTGACGATGTGCTGCGGATGTGGGCCGGGCTCGGCTATTATTCGCGCGCGCGCAACCTGCACGCCTGCGCGGTGGCGGTAGAGCGCGAGCACGGTGGCGCGTTTCCCGACACCGAGGAAGGCTTGCGCGCGCTGCCAGGGATCGGGCCGTATACCGCAGCAGCCATTGCCGCGATCGCGTTCGGCCGCCGCACCATGCCGGTGGATGGCAACATCGAGCGCGTGGTGTCCAGGCTGTTCGCGGTGGAAGAAGCGCTGCCGCAGGCAAAACCGCTGATCCAGCAACTGGCGGCGACGCTGCTTGGCGCGGCACGCGCGGGCGACAGCGCGCAGGCGCTGATGGATCTGGGATCGACGATCTGCACGCCGAAGCGGCCGGCCTGCGCGCTATGCCCGCTCAACGACGATTGCTTAGGCTTTGCGCGCGGCGACCAGGAGACGTTTCCGCGCAAGGCGCCGAGGAAGACCGGCGAGCTGCGGCGCGGCGCTGCGTTCGTGGTGACGCGCGGCAATGAGCTGCTGGTGCGCACGCGTGCCGAGAAGGGCCTGCTCGGCGGCATGACCGAGGTGCCAACGTCGGACTGGCTTGCCGCGCAGGACGACAAGGCCGCATTGAAGCAGGCGCCGGTCATGAAAAGCCTCACGCGCTGGCATCGCAAGGCGGGCGTGGTCACCCACGTCTTCACGCATTTTCCGCTGGAGCTTGTGGTGTACACTGCAACCGTTCCCGCACGCACCCGCGCGCCAGAGGGCATGCGCTGGGTGCCAATCGCGACGCTGCAGGACGAAGCGCTGCCGAACGTGATGCGCAAGGTGATTGCGCATGGGCTCGGGGAGTAGCTACCCCGCGCTGGACAGTTGACTCGGCGCCGGCATCACCACGATCGGCGGCTTGGCGTTGAGGCCTTCGACCTGGAAGCCGGCGACGCGCTTGTAGTTGGCGGCGATGTCTTCCAGTTCCTTCAGCGACAGCACGTCGGTGACGATCCCGAATCCATCCGGCGCGCGTTCCTCGACCAGCTGCATCACCTGCTCCGGCCCGTTGCGGCGGTTCAGCATCACCAGATCGGTGGTGGCGGGACGGCGCTCGGCCTCATAGGCCGCGAGCGCCGCGCTGGTTTCGCCATGCGCCAGGATTTCCCGCGTGATGACGCGGGCGTCAAGGATCGCCTGCGACGCGCCGTTGGAGCCGATCGGATACATCGGATGCGCGGCATCGCCCATCAGCGTCACCTTGCCAAAGGTCCATTGCGGAATCGGATCGCGGTCGACCAGCGGATATTCGTAAGCGTGCGGGCAGTTGCGGATCAGGCCGGGCACGTCGAGCCAGTCGAACTTCCAGTCCTTGAACCACGGCAGGAATTCGTCGAGTTTGGCGGTGCGGTTGTAGTCCTCGCGGCGCCACTGGTAGGTCGGCGGCATGTGTCGCTCGGCGACCCAGTTGATCTGGAATTTGCCTGACGCGTCCGGCTCTTTCGAGATGCAATAGCAGACGAATTTCAGGATTTCGTGGCCGGCCATGATCATGGTGCGGCCGGACAGGAACGCATCCGCTGTGGTGATGCCGCGCCACAGGATGCGCCCGTTCCAGATCGGCGGGCCTTCGTGCGGATACAGTTTTTCACGCACCGCGGAATGGATGCCGTCGGCGGCGATCAGCAGCGCGCCGTCATGGCTGCCCGCGGATTTGCCGGTAGCCTTGTCGATGAAATCGGCGCGGACGCCGTCCGGTGTCTCCGACCAGCCGGAGAGATGATGGCTGGTGAGAATGTTCTCGGTCCCTAAGCGCTCGGTCGCGGCGTCGAGCAGGATCTGATGCAGCGTGCCGCGATGGATCGAGAACTGCGGCCATTTGTAGCCGGCCTCCAGCCCGCGCGGCTCGCTCCAGATCGGCTTGCCGTGCTTGGAAAAATACGCGAGCTCTTTTGTGCGCACGCCCGATGCGTCGAGCTTGTCGTGCAGGCCAAGCTCGATCAACTCGCGCACCGCATGCGGCAGCACGTTGATGCCGACGCCGAGCGGTTTTAGCACCGGCACGCTCTCGAAAACTTTGGCGGGTACGCCGATCTGGTGCAGGCTGAGCGCCAGCGTCAACCCGCCGATGCCGCCGCCGGCGATGAGAACAGTCATGGGGTTTCCTCCGGATTTGCCGGGATTCATCGCATGAGACGATGACCCCGGGCAAGGTCAGGCGGACTTGCGTGTGCGGTCCAGCCCGCGCCCCGTTTCCAGCATCAACTTGCGCAGCCAGATCGAGCCGGGGTCGAACTGCGCTCGCGTCGGAGTGAACATGAACTGTTCGTCGGTGCCGGGATCGAGCGGCGGTGCGACTGCTATCAGCGACAGCGGCTTCGCCAGCGCGGCGATCAGCCGGCTGGGGACGAACGCCACGAGGTCGGTGCGCGCCACGATGTGCAGCGCCTCGATATAGCCGGGCACCACCAGCGCGATCCACCGCTCGATGCCTCTGGTTCGCAGCCAGTCGTCGATCAGGTCTGTGCTTTGGCCGCGGATGACGACGGCGACGTGCCGCGCATCCAGGAAAACATCGCGCCGCTTCAGTTTCGCAGCCATGGGGTGGCCGCGCCGCACCGCCAGCGCATCGCGGTCGGTGTAGAGCAGCTGGCGGTGAAATCCCTTGAAGGCGTCGCCGATGCTGATCACGAGATCGATGGTGCGCGCGAACTCGTTGGTGAAGATCGCCGGACCGCGCCAGGGTACGATATCGAGCCGGACGTTGGGAGCAACCCGAGTGACCTTCGCCATCAGCGGCGGCACCAGCAGTTCGACGGCGAGATCGGGCATCATCAACCGGAAATGCCGCTCGCTGCGCGCAGCGTCGAAATCGTCCGAGATGAACAGCCCGCGCACCTGATCGAGCGCCTGCGCCAGCGGTCCGCGCAACGCCTGCGCGCGCGGCGTCAATTCCATCCGTGCGCCAACGCGCACCAGCAAGGGATCGCCGAGCACGCCGCGCAGCCGCTGCAGCGCATGGCTCGCGGCCGGCTGCGACAGCCCGACCCGCACCGCGGCGCGGCTAACGCTGGCCTCCAGCAGCAGGGCGTCCAGCGCCACCAGCAGATTGAGATCGAGCGCGGCTAAATTCATAGGGCGAATATATATCATATGGACTATCGATTGGAAGAATGCTGGCGGCCCGGCGATGATGGCCCATCACATATCTGATGGAGAGCCCGCCATGCGCGCAGCCGAGAACAAGCAACTGGTAAAGCAGATCTATACCGACGCCGCGAACCGCAGCGGAACGACGTTTGTCGACAATCTCGCGGAATACGCGTGCTGGGTCGTGACCGGCCAGTACTCGTGGTCGCGCGCGTTCAGGGGAAGGGATGCGATACTGAACGGCCTGATGGGGCATGTTCGTTCGTTGCTCGTGGAACGGACGCGCACGGTTGCGCACGATTTCATCGCGGAGGGAGACACCGTCGTGGTCGAGGCCAAGGGCGACAACGTCACCAAAACCGGGGTCCGCTACGACAACGACTATTGCATGGTGTGGCGGCTCGAGAACGGCAAGGTCAAGCAGATCAGGGAATATTGCGACTCGGCGCTGGTTGAGCGGGTGCTGGGGCCGTTTCCGGCGGAGGCGCTGGCGAAGGCGGGGTAACATCTATCCGCCGTCATTCCGGGGCGCGACAAAGTCGCGAGCCCGGAATCCATAACCACGATGCGTGTTTATGGATTCCGGGCCTGCGCCAAAGAGGCGCATCCCGGAATGACACAGTGATGTTGACCTACGCCACCTTGAGATGGCGGAACATGATGGCGCGCGCCTCGTCGTCCATTTCGGCCTTGAAGGTGAACTTGTCCTTCAGCGCGACCGCCCGCGCCGCGGCAGGCCTGGCCGAGATTTCATCGACCAGCCGTTTCACGTTGGGATATTTCGTATAGACGTCGTCGCCGAGCACGAATGGCGCCAGCCGCGCCCAGCCCCAGAATGCCATGTCGACGATGCTGTAGGTGTCGCCGACCATGTATTTGCTCTTGCCGAGGTGATCGTTGAGAATGCCGTAATGGCGGTTCGCTTCGAACTGGTAGCGGTTGTGGGCGTATTCCAGATCCTTCGGCGCAAAATGCTTGAAATGCACCGCCTGCCCCGAATAGGGGCCGATGCCGGTGGCGATGAACATCAGCCATGACAGCATCTGTGCGCGATTGGCGGGCGTATTCGGCGGCAGAAACTTGCCGGTCTTCTCGGCGAGGTAGAGCAGGATCGCATTGCTGTCGAACACGAACACGCCGTCATCGTCGATCGCCGGCACCTTGCCGTTCGGGTTGACCTTGAGAAATTCCGGCTTGAACTGATCGCCCTTGCGGGTGTCGACCGGCACCAGTTCGTAAGGCAGGCCGGATTCTTCCAGGAACAGCGCCACCTTGTTCGGGTTCGGCGCTCCGTTGAAGTAGAATTTGAGCATGTGGTACTCCGGGAATGGTGGGTGGGCAAAGCGCAGCGTGCCCACCATAGGCTTCGCCGGCTCTATCTACATCGCATATTGTGGAATGACGGTGGGCACGGCGCAAGAGCGCCTTTGCGCACCCTACGCTCTCCGCCGCGTCATTGCCAGGCTTGACCCGGCAATCCATCTTGTTCGAAAGATTGTTGCGAAGGTGGATGGATACGCGGGTCAAGCCCGCGTAGGACGATCTTATTCAACCGAAATACAAAAAGCCGCATAGGCCCGTGGCGACCAGCGCGGCGCCAATCATATCCACGACCAGCGCGAAGCGAACGGCCGAATGCAGATCGGTCGCATGCATGGACCGGTTGGCGCGGCTGGCATAACCATGCACGATGATCTGCTGATTGAAGTTGCTGTTGGCGTTGAGCCCGTCGGACAGGCCGACGCAGACCAGCAAAATGCCGAACAGGCTGATGCCGAGAAATCCCAGCAGCCCGAACAGCAGCATCGGAAAAATGCCGACAAGGAAGATCGGCAACAGCGGCAGCAACAGCAATGTCTCGGATGTTCGGGGTCGCATCGGACGGCTCGATCGCTTCAATAAATGACGGCTTTTGCGTGAATGAATGAACGCAACAGGATATCGCAGGCAATCAAGGCGAAACCGGGTACGGGGCCTTGCGAAAACTACACGGCTGCCATGCCGGAGCGGATTTCGGCGCGCAATTCGTCGATCAGCTTGAGGCCCTTCTTGGTCTCGACGTGCCAGAAGGTCCAGCCGTTGCAGGCGCCGGAGCCTTGCGCCACCGCGCCGATGCGGTGGATCGAGCCGACCTTGTCGCCGAGCATGATGGCGCCGTCGGCGCGCACCAGGGCGCCGTGGCGCTTCTTGGAATCCACCAGTCTGGCGCCGGGCAGGATCATGCCGCGCTCGATCAGTTCGGAGAACGCCACACGAGGCGCATCGCGCGCGGTCATGAACGGCGCCAGCGTTGCTTCCGGCAACGGCTCGATCGCCGCGATGCGGGCTTCCGCGGCGGTCGCATAGGTCTGGTCGCGCTCGAAGCCGATGTAGCGGCGGCCGAGCCGTTTTGCCACCGCGCCGGTGGTGCCGGTGCCGTTGAAGGGATCGATCACGAGGTCGCCCGGCTTTGACGACGACAGCAGCACCCGCGCCAAGAGGCCCTCGGGCTTCTGGGTCGGATGCACCTTCTTGCCGTCCTTGCCCTTCAGCCGCTCATCGCCGGTGCACAGCGGGATCAGCCAGTCGGAGCGCGCCTGCACGTCTTCGTTGGCGGCTTTCAGCGCTTCGTAATTGAAGGTGTAGCCCTTGGCATGCTCGTCGCGCGCGGCCCAGATCATGGTCTCGTGCGCGTTGGTGAAGCGGCGGCCGCGGAAATTCGGCATCGGATTGGTCTTGCGCCAGACGATGTCGTTGAGCACCCAGAAGCCGAGGTCCTGCATGATGGCGCCGACGCGGAAAATGTTGTGGTAGGAGCCGATCACCCACAGCGTCGCCGACGGCTTCATCAGGCGGCGGCAGGCCAAGAGCCAGGCGCGGGTGAAATCGTCGTAGGCGGCGAAGGAGGAGAACTTGTCCCAGTCATTGTTGACGGCGTCGACATGGGATTCGTCGGGGCGCTTGAGATCGCCCTTGAGCTGCAGGTTGTAAGGCGGATCCGCGAACACCAGATCGACCGAACCGGCCTGGAGTTTCGACATCTCGGCGACGCAATCGCCAACGACGATACGAGCACTCGAGGGGGACTCAAATTGAGTGCGGGGCGCCTTTGCAGACGCCCCGCGACGCGACACAACCATGACTCAATTACTCTGACTCAGGCGACGCAGTCGGCGACGCGGGACTAAACAACCGACTGGCCACACAGTGACCGGCCAAAGTAAAAATCGACTTAATCGGAATTGCCGTGGAGCCGGATTTGCCGCGGTGTTCGCGCTAGGCAATTTTTGCCGGGCGGGTTATTGATTAACGCAATGGAAATTTTACGTCTGTGCCGCGTTGAGTGACCGGCAACTCCGCCGCCGAACCGGAATAAGGGAAAAGCACCATGCGTTACGATGACTTCCGCCGCAGCGACGACATCGACGACCGTCGCGGCGATGATGGCGGCGGTGGCATGGGCGGCGGCGGCTTCGGGATACCGATGGGCGGCGGCGGCGGGCTCGGGATCGGCACCATCATCATCCTCGGCCTTGTCGGCTACGCATTCGGCATCGATCCGCGCATCCTGATCGGCGGCGCGGAAATTCTCGGCGGCGGCGGTTCGTCGCCGACCTACCAGTCCGACCGCAGGTCGGCGCCCGCCAAGACCGGCGCGCCGACCGACGAGATGGGCAACATGATCTCGGGCGTGCTCGGCGAGATCGACGATCGCTGGAGCGAAATCTTCAAGGACAGCGGACAATCCTATACCGGACCGCGCATCGTGCTGTTCCGCAACGCCACCAATGGCGGGCGCTGCGGCATGGCGCAGGCGGCGATGGGGCCGTTCTACTGCCCGCCGGACAAGCAGATTTTTCTCGACACCGGTTTCTTCCGCCAGGTCGAGACCCGGTTTCACGGCTGCTCGGGAAACGCCTGCAAATTCACCGCGGCCTATATCATCGCCCATGAAGCCGGACATCATATCCAGAACCTGCTCGGCATCCTGCCGCGGGTGACGCGGCTGCAGCAGCAGGCCGGCAGCAAGGCCGAAGCCAACGCGCTGCAGGTGAAAGTCGAATTGCAGGCCGATTGCCTGTCCGGCGTCTGGGTCAACCGCGAGGAGAAGAAGCGCCCGGGCTTCCTCGAGGCCGGCGACATCGACGCCGCGCTGACGACGGCATCCGCGATCGGCGACGATACGCTGCAGCGGCAGGCGACCGGGCGGGTGGTGCCGGATTCCTTCACCCATGGCTCGGCCGAACAGCGCAAGCGCTGGTTCATGACCGGCTATCAGCAGGGCACCGTGCAGGCCTGCAACACGTTCGGCGCCAACGGCCCATGACGGGACGTGTTCCCCGGATGCTGCGCAGCACGCCGTCCTTGCGGCGTGGTGCGCTGCTGATCCGGGGTCGTTACGAGCGCCCTGTGTTTGTGGCGGTCCCGGCTCTGCGGAGCAGCGTAAAGGACGCTGCACCGCGTCCGGGACACGGGGAATAAACCGCCATGTCCTCCATCGACGAATCCAAACCATTCATCCCGCTCGATATCGCGGTGCTGACGATATCGGACACGCGTTCGCTTGCCGACGATAAATCCGGCGCGACATTGGCGGAGCGGCTCACCGCCGCCGGCCACAGGCTCGCGGCGCGGAAGATCGTCACCGACGATGTCGAAGCGATTCGCTTCATCGTGAAGGAATGGATCGCCGACCCCGGCATCGACGCCATCATCACCACCGGCGGCACCGGTTTTACCGGACGCGACGTGACGCCGGAGGCGATCGAGCCCTTGTTCGACAAACGCATGGACGGCTTTTCCATCGCGTTCCACATGTTGAGCCATGCCAAGATCGGGGCGTCGACGATCCAGAGCCGCGCCACCGCGGGCACATCGGGTGCAACCTTTATCTTCTGCCTGCCGGGATCGCCGGGCGCCTGCCGCGACGGCTGGGACGGCATCCTCGCGCACCAGTTGGACTACCGCACCCGCCCCTGCAATTTCGTCGAGATCATGCCGCGGCTGGACGAACACCTGCGCCGCCCGAAGGCCAAGGGCGCGTCGGCGTAGGATGGGTTGAGCGAAGCGATACCCATCATTTTTCTGCGGGCGCATGTGTTGGGTTTCGCGGAGTTTATCATCGGGCGCATTCGCGACCCGTTGGCTCAACCCAACCTACGGGCCCGTCCGATTTCACGCCACCATGATGCGGCTGCGCAGCATGGTGCGGGAGGAGCGGCCGAGCTGCCGCAACAGTTTTGCCTCGGAACGGCGGGCGTCCGGCGCATAGCCGCCGAGCCGGTCGTAGTGGTCGCGCGCGATCACCAATCCCTGCTCCGCCGAAGGCCCCGCGATCATCCGGCTCATGAATTTGAGGCCATCGCGCCAGCTCGGTTCGGCATAGGGCGAGCGGGCGTAACGGAAAATGCCGGCGCGGGGCCGGCCGCTGATCGAAACGCCGTGGATGAACTGCGCGGTCTCGTCGATCCAGCCGGCATCGAGCACGCCGCCGGCATGCAGGAACATCAGCCAGGGCGAGCGGGCGTGCCGGGCGCCGGCTGCGAGGGCCGCGGCATGCGATCCCACGAAGGGCAGGAAACGGCACCCCGCGACATCGGCGACGCGTTCGATCACGCCGGTGCCGGAGCGGTCGACCAGCAGCACCTCGCGCACCACGCCGGCGGCGGCCCCCGGCACCAGGGCTGCGAGGGTGGCGACGGCGGGCTGTTCGACGCCTTCGGTGGGGATGATCACGCTCAGCATTGACGGCCCTTGGATACCTCAAACGGCAAAACGCCGCACTGTTATCACCTTGTCACACTCAAATCAGCCTGCCGGACTGCAGCTTTTTGCGGCAAACGCCAAGCGTCCAGGCCGGCCTCGCCGTTAACCGGTTGTGAAAATCGCAACTCGTGTTCTTGATTTGTTCTCATGGCGTGTTATGTTGAGGCCATGAGTTCGAGCATCCTCTGCCGTCCTCAAGCACCCGCCGGTCACGGCGCCCTCCGAGCCGGCGGGTGCGCCTTCTCCTTTTCCGGAACTGGCGGTCGCGATCGAGCGCGAGCGGCGGCGTGGCCGCGGCGCGCAATCCAACGACAGCGGCCGCTTCGAGACCGAGGCGCGGGTCGCGTTCGACGACGGCTGGCAAAGCCTCGACGAACTGCCGCCGTTCAAGACCACGGTGGCGGTCGACACCGCGCGAAAAGTGATCACCCGCAACGACTCGCCCGATATCGGCTTCGACCGATCGATCAATCCCTATCGCGGCTGCGAGCACGGCTGCGTCTACTGCTTCGCGCGGCCGACCCACGCTTTTCTCGGGCTGTCGCCGGGGCTGGATTTCGAATCCAAACTGTTCGCAAAACCCGACGCGCCGGCGCTGCTGGAGAAAGAACTGGCGGCAGCGGATTACGAGCCGCGGATGATCGCGATCGGCACCAACACCGATCCGTACCAGCCGATCGAGCGCGAGCGCAAGATCATGCGCGGCATTCTGGAAGTGCTGGAGCGCGCCGGCCATCCGGTCGGCATCGTCACCAAATCGGCGCTGGTGGTGCGCGACATCGATATTCTCGCGCGGATGGCGAAGCGCAATCTCGCCAAGGTGGCGCTGTCGGTAACGTCGCTCGACGCAAAGCTCGCCCGCACCATGGAGCCGCGGGCCTCGACACCGGCCAGGCGGCTGGAGGCGCTGCGGCAATTGTCGCAAGCCGGAATTCCGGCCACGGTTATGGTGGCGCCGGTAATTCCCGCGCTGAACGATTCCGAGATCGAGCGCATCCTCGACGCGGCGTCCCATGCCGGCGTCAAGGAGGCGAGCTACGTGCTGCTGCGGCTGCCGCTGGAGGTGCGCGACCTCTTTCGCGAATGGCTGATGGCGAATTATCCCGACCGCTATCGCCACGTCTTCACCTTGATCCGCGACATGCGCGGCGGACGCGACTACGATTCGCAGTGGGGCACGCGGATGAAGGGCACCGGGCCGATGGCCTGGATGATCGGCCGCCGCTTCGAGATCGCCTGCGAAAAACTCGGCCTCAACAAGCGGCGCTCGAAACTGACCACCGATCATTTCGCGAAGCCGAAGCGCAGCGGCCAGCAGCTGAGTTTGTTTTAGGGGGCGAGTGCCGGGTGCCCCGGACGCAGCGCAGCGCTCTTGCGGTGCGCTGCAGAGCCGGGACCGTTGCGAACGCCGGCGTCCGGTAGGTCCCGGTTCTGCGAGGCAGCGTTTCACGCTGCATTGAGCCCGGGACACGGACCCTCCGCAACGGGGAGAGGGAAGAAAGACGCCCTGAATAACGGGCATCGATCCGAGTTCCCGGTTGCGCGGCCGGGGGCGCCGCAGCACCATCCCGGCATGATTCGGGACAAGTCCAAAGGGAGCCCGCTGCCGAAGGGCGTCATCGCCATCGCGCCGCCGAGCTTTCGCCGCGAGCGCGCGCTGATCAAGCGCGGGGTCTGGCCGGTCGCGGGCTGCGACGAGGCCGGACGCGGTCCGCTGGCGGGCCCGGTGGTGGCCGCGGCTGTGGTGCTCGATCCGAAGCGCATTCCCAAAGGCATCGACGATTCAAAGCGCCTGACGCCCGAGCGCCGCGAAGAGTTGTTCGAGGAAATCTGCGCCACCGCATCGTTCGCCGTCGCCTTCGCCTCGCCGGCGCGGATCGACCGCGACAATATCCTGCGGGCGTCGCTGTGGGCGCTGGCGCGCGCCGTCCATGCGCTGCCGGAAATGCCGCGGCATGTGTTCGTCGACGGCCGCGACAAGCTCGACACATCGTGCGACTGCGACGCCGTGATCGGCGGCGACGGCCTGGTGATGTCGATCGCGGCGGCGTCGATCGTCGCCAAGGTCTCGCGCGACCGCCTGATGTGCAAGCTGGCGCAGGATTGCCCCGGCTACGGTTTCGAGCAGCACAAGGGCTACGCCGTGCCGGAGCATCTGGAGGCGTTGAGCCGGTTAGGCCCGACCGTGCATCACCGCCGCTTTTTCGCACCGGTGGTCGCCGCGCGTGCAAAGCATGAAGGCGTCAGTATCGAAAGCCTGCTTGGCGCCGTGCAGGTCAGCGAAATTGTCGAGGTCTCGGCCGCCGCCGGCTGACGGAGTTGCCTCAACAGCCCGTGCATTCTATCACTGCCGGGAACTGACCTCCCGCCGGCGGCCTGATGCGTTTCACGTCCCTGATCATCGAACTGATCCGCGCCCGTCCGCGGCTGGTGGTCTGGCTCGTGGTGCTGTTCCAGGCGGCGTTGTGGCTGATGGTGCCGCTGCTGCTGTATCGCAGCCCGCCCGGCGACCTCGCGACGGTTTTGGCCTATGGCCGGGAATACCAGGTCGGCACCGATCTCGGCCCGCCGCTGGCGTTCTGGCTCGCCGACATCGCATTTCGCCTGGCCGGCAATCACATCGTCGGTGTCTATCTGCTGGCGCAGCTCTGCTTCATCGCGACGTTCTGGGCGCTGTATTCGCTCGGCCGCGCCATCGTCGGCGGCCAACAGGCGGTGCTCGCGGTGTTGCTGGCGCTGACGGTCACGGCATTCAGTTCTCCCGGCGTCGAGTTCGGGCCGCTGGTGCTGGCGCGCCCGCTATGGGCGCTGCTGTTGCTGCATTCATGGCAGATCATCGGTCAGGGCCGCCGCAATGCCTGGTTCGCGCTGTCGATCGATGCGGGCTTGTTGTTGCTGACGACCTCCGCCGCACCCGGGCTGTTGCTGCTGGTGGCCGGATTTGCACTGGCGACCGCGCGCGGCCGGCGCGCGCTGACGTCGTTCGATCCGCTGTTCGCGCTGTTGGTGATCGCGGTGCTGGCGCTGCCTTACCTGATCTGGCTGGTCCGCGCCGAACCCATCGTTTTGCCGCAACTGCCGGCCGTTGCGGATTTGAGCGCGCGCGCGGTTCACTGGGGCGTGCTGCTGGCACTGCTGCTGGCCGCGATGTCGGGCATCGTGCTGCTGGTGATCCTCAATTCGGGCCGCTTCACGCGCAATCCGGAAGAGGCGCCGATCATCTTCCGCCCTCCCGTCGATCCCCTGGCGCGCCATTTCGTTTATTTCTTCGCGCTGGCCCCGGCATTTGCGGGAAGCCTGATCGCCGGGTTGTTCAACCTCGACCGCGTGGTAGGCGGAGCCGGCGTCGCGCTGCTGATGTCCGGGCTTGCGGTGATCGTCGCGACCGGCGATCTCATTCATCTGCGGCGTCAGCGCCTGCTGCGTTCGGTCTGGGCGGCTGCGATCGTGGCCCCCGCGCTGGCAACGCTGGCAACGACGCTGTTCCTGCCGTGGGCGGGCACCGCGGAAGTCGCGACCTCCTTGCCCGCGGCCACCATCGGCCGGTTCTTCGGCGACAGTTTCGAGCGCCGCACCAACCGTCCGCTGCGGGCGGTGGCGGGCGACCCGCAGATCGCAACATTGATCGGAATGGACTCCGCGCGCCCGCATCTGTTTCTCGACGCGACGCCGGCGCGGACGCCGTGGCTCACTCCCGCGAAATTCAACGAGCTCGGCGGCGTCGTGGTCTGGCGCGCCTCCGATACCGCCGGCACGCCGCCGGACGAACTCGCCAGACGGTTTCCCGGCATCGTGCCGGAAATCCCGCGCGCCTTCGAGCGGCTGGTCACCGGGCGTCAGGGACTGCTGCGGATCGGCTGGGCCATCGTGCGGCCGAAGGCGCCGTGAGAAAAGCGAACGCGTAAACGGCGGCGTTCCCCGGACGCAGCGCAGCGCGCCGCCTCTTGCGGCGTGGTGCGCTGCAGAGCCGGGGCCGTAACAAAGCGCGGTGTTCGGGACGGTCCCGGCTCTGCGGAGCGGCATGAAGAATGCCGCACCGCGTCCGGGACACGATTAGCCCAGCGCCTTGGCGATCGCGCGCAGATCCTGCCACGCCAGCCGCTTGTAGGATGGCGAGCGCAACAGATAGGCCGGATGAAATGTCGCCATCGCCTTGATCTTGCGGGTGCCGGTGTCGTAGTCGAACCAGCGCCCGCGGGTTTTCATGATGCCGTCGCGGGTCGACAGCAAGGTCTGGGTCGAGGGATTGCCCAGCGTCACCAGCACATCCGGATCGACCAGTTCGATCTGGCGCTGGATGAACGGCAGGCAGATTTGCGTCTCCTGCGGCGTCGGCGTGCGATTGCCGGGCGGCCGCCATGGAATGACGTTGGCGATGTAAACCTTGCTGCGGTCGAGCCCGATCGCAGCGATCATCCGGTTCAGCAACTGGCCCGAACGCCCCACGAACGGCAGGCCCTCGATGTCCTCCTCGCGGCCGGGCGCCTCGCCGACGAACATGACGCGCGCTAAGGGATTGCCGTCGGCAAACACCAGCCGCGTCGCGGTGGATTTCAGCGCGCAGCCGTCGAATGCCTCCAGCATCGCGCGCAGCACCTCCAGCGAGGGCGCGGTGCGCGCGGCTTCCCGCGCCGACTGGATCGCCACTTCGGGCGCGGGTGCAATCGCCGGACGTGCCGGAGGCGCCGCGGCCGGCGCTGTCCGGATCGGCGAGGGTTGCGCGGCCTCCTGCGCAACGGCGGCGCTCTGGTCGGTCACCCGGTTGACCGGCTCGTCCATCAGCGCGCAGTCAACCCCGGCCTCCAGATAGAAGGCCAGCAATTCATGGACGGTGAGGGCGCGGTCAGGCGTCATGGCGCGATGTCAGGGGCATCCCTCTAATCTAGGCACAGATCGCCAGCAGCGAAACGCCGCAGGCGGCATTTTGGTGATTGTTCTTCATGCAAATCAGGCATTTGCGTGCCGGCCGCGTCTACGTTTCAGATAACGCGATCTTATCTTCGGTCGTAAGGCTGTACAAATCCTCGACGCGATCGTCAATTTGGCTCTCGTATTCCATTGTCAATCGAGTAAGTTGATCATTTTGAGCGGCGCTACGAGAAAGCGATAGCTGACGCCTACATTGGATCACCTGGTTAATCAGTGTCGCTATTCGACTCTGTTCTGGAATCGTCGGAGCGAAAACGGGTATTGCAAGGAGCGGCTCCTTATCTAGCTGAAAATTATTGCCTTGCATCTTTCCACGGTTTTTAAGCCAAAAACGGACCAAGCGCGAATTCAGTAACCCAGTGAGATAGCGCTGGTTGACCCGATTTGTTTTGATTATGTTAAAGGTTTGGGAGACGTAACAAGGAAAGTCCGTAAAAGTGAAAGTAGGTTCACTGCACTTTCGGACAGCAATTATTTTTTCTCCAATAAAGAACGTTTCCTGCCGAGCTCGATGTAGTCCGTAAGGGGCATTGTGGGAGGTGATTACCTTTCGGAATTGATCAAGATGCGCCTTTAGCGAGGGATACGGTCGCATTTCCGCAGATCTGCTAAAGCGCGAATCGGTATAAATTATCCAGTAGTGATTAGTAGGAGATCCATAGTAGCGATCCAGTTCAGATGTAGTAAAGTAGGGCTTCAATAAAGCGCGTTCGTCCTTGCTCAGCTTGAGGGACTTCACTTCTTGGTCCGACAGAATGAAGATTCCACTTCCCACTCGAAACTTATCACCCAAGATACGCTGGCCCGCGGAATTTAGAAAGTCCTGCGGAGCAACAATGCCTTGCGCAACCTCATCTGCGCTAAGTTGAAAGTTCGCCTTTGCTGAAATTTTCAGCAACAGGTCTTCAGTGCCTGATTTCGAAAATGTCAGAGAAGCTCCAAGAGTACCCTTCCTTTCAATCGTAGCTGAAAGATATTCACGGCCTGTTCCTTCAATTTTCAAAAGGAGAGCCTGAGCATCTTTTAGCGAATGAAAGCCCGCAGTGAGGCGTCGGTAGTCGAACTTATACCGATCCGGTTTCGAGTCTTTCCGAGCAATCAAAATCATGGTTTGTATAGCGGCATCCCGAAATACTTTGAAGTCGCGGAAATCTATCAATTGCTCTATACGCGCGTCGCTGGCGATTTTTGCGCGCAACTTTTTAGCGCCGAAATTAGTGACCCAATTATTAGTCGCGATAAAAGCAAGCACGCCTGTTTTTGCCTTCAGCCAATCCAAGCCCCTGCATGCGAACAAATACCATATATCCATCTTGCCTTGGTAATAAGGCGATCCGCGTACGTCGTTAAACGCGTCTCTGTTCACATATTCTTTGATATAAGGCGGATTTCCGATCAATAAATCGAAGCCACCTTGTGCAAACACTGCCGAAAATACCCGTCGAAAATTTAACGATTTCGCTTCAGTCAATCTCTCAACGGGAAACAGTTCTCCAGTTTCATCGAGGGTAACCAGCGAATTACCGACGACAATATTCGCGTTTAGCGAGGGTAGGAGCGCCGCAGCCATTTCAATTTGTTGATGTCGAGCGCTAAATGTCGTCTCATCCTCCATGAGCTTTAGGTATAACGATAGTTGTGCAACCTCAGCTGCCTGTGCATCTATGTCCACCCCATAGATGCACCTCAATAAAATCTCTCGTTTATGAACCATGGTCAGGTGCAATTCTCCATCACGCTCTTCAACTTGAGTTTTTGTTCGCCGCGATGGATTTGCCCTATAGAAAGCTACAAGTGCTTTCATGAGATATCCAAATGCGCCGATCAAAAACGAGCCTGAACCGCAAGAGGTATCGATGATGCGTAGCGCAAGGATATCGTTCGCGGTCCTGCCGACGGTGAGTGGACCTAAGGCATTATCAATCATGTACGCAACAATATAATCCGGTGTATAATAAACGCCACCAGCTCTGCGCACGTCTTCCTTTTCAACGATCGAAATTCTTTTTTTGTTAGCGAGAACAATCTTTCCTAAAAAACGTTCATAGATGCGTCCCAAAATCTCTACTGGTATAGAATCGAAATTGTAGGGGGAATGTTCGTCAGTCAGCTCGTCGCAGATTTCCGCAAAAACGGAGCTATCCGGTCTAAACCTACTACTGTCTATGACAGGATGAACTTTAAAAACGGTGCCATTGTATATTTGGTCCAATCGTTTTGATGCGGTGACGAAATTGTCCCATTGGGTCTTATTACCCTCACCAAAACGCGATATGATCGGCTGCTCTTCGATTGCTTTGTCCTCTAGGAAGCGCGTGAATATCATTCGATCAAGAGTACGTTGCACCGCCTCGGTTAACTCTTCGCTGCTAAGACTCGCATCCGCTTTCTTGAACACTACTGCGAGCTGTTCCCTCCATTCATCCAGTTTGATAAGGAAATCATCATCGAAATCGCGCGTCTCGTTTGGGAAAAGATTATATTGGCGCACGGCCTTTTGCTGTTCCGGCAAGAAAGTCGACGCGAAACGCTCAATCGAACTCGTCTGCAACAGCTTCGCGCGACAGTAACCAGTATATTTCTGAGAACTTGTCCCGTTCGCAGAATTCACTACAATTCCAACTCTTAACCGCCCTGGAAACCGCTGAATCAATTTTGGGTCGAAATCTTGTGTCTAAGATGTGGAGGTTGTAAAAATCTGTTAAAACTGAAATTTGAATTTTTTGCGGCCATCCGTACCGGATTGTTTGAAAGCAATTATCGGGAGATAAAATACTTGCCTGCGGCCGCTTTGCCTCTACGAGGAAGCGAACTCGGCTGAAATAGGGTGCGAGCGAAAAAGCATAGTCAGCTTTGCCTGATGCTTTTGTCGGAATTGATTTCTCTATTTTTACTTCTTGACGGTAGGGGTCTCGTTGTAGATCGTGACCGACGTCCCATCCAAGCGCGATAAAAAACTTATCAATGAAGTCGGTGCGAGCTTCGGCTTCTTGATAAGAACCTAAATCGACGTAGTGACGTTTGTTTGAAATGAAGGTTTCAGCTAAATTTTTGACAGCCGAAAAGGCCTTCTCAAAGTGGTCCGCCGAGTTTTCAGCGCGGGTTTTATTTTTGGGCATGTGCCTTGATATCCTGCGTAAATCGGGCTTACCAGTCCCTGCTTCATCCTAGACACAGATATATCGTCGCCAAATCTGTGGTGGAAGGATTGAGAGGTACGTGATGATGCACCTTATCGTCCGGATCGCCGCATGCCTATGCCGTGGCCGTGGAAAGCCGTTTTCGAACTGGTCGGGTACTCTCCAAGTCCCAGTGTTCATCCGCAGGATATCAGTCTAAAAGGTTCGTGAAACCGGTCGAGATGATGCCATGAGCACCGAAGAACTGCCGCCCCGCGAGTCCATGGAATTCAACGTCGTCATCGTCGGGGCGGGGCCGTCCGGTCTCGCCGCGGCGATCCGGCTGAAGCAGCTCAATGCCGAGCTTTCGATCGTTGTGGTCGAGAAGGGCTCCGAAGTCGGCGCGCATATCCTGTCCGGCGCCGTGATCGATCCGGTGTCATTGGACAAATTGATCCCGGACTGGCGCGACGACACCGATTGCCCGCTCAAGACGCAAGTGAAGGACGACCGGTTTTACCTGCTGACCAAATCGGGCGGCTTCAAGCTGCCGAATTTCATGATGCCGCCGCTGATGGACAATCATCACTGCTACATCACCTCGCTCGGCATGGTGTGCCGCTGGCTCGGCGCCAGGGCCGAGGCGCTCGGCGTTGAAATCTATCCGGGGTTTGCGGCGGTCGAAACGCTCTACGGCGACGACGGCGCGGTGCGCGGCATTGCCACCGGCGACATGGGCATCGCCAAGGACGGATCGCACAAGGATTCATTTACGCGCGGCATGGAGTTGCTGGGAAAATACACGCTGTTCGCGGAAGGCGCGCGGGGCAGCCTGACCAAGCAGCTGATCGCCAAATTCGCGCTCGACAAGGATTGCGAGCCGGGCAAGTTCGGCATCGGGCTGAAGGAAGTCTGGCAGATCGATCCGGCCAAACACAAAAAAGGCCTGGTGCAGCATTCGTTCGGCTGGCCGCTCGACAATTCCACCGGCGGCGGCTCGTTCCTCTATCACTACGACGACAATCTGGTTGCCGTCGGTTTTGTCGTGCATCTCAATTACGACAATCCCTATATCTATCCGTTCGAGGAATTTCAGCGCTTCAAGACCCATCCGAAGATCCGCGACACTTTTGCGGGCGCCAAACGCCTCGCCTACGGCTCGCGCGCGATCACCGAAGGCGGCTACCAGTCGGTGCCGCGCCTGACATTCAAGGGCGGCGCGCTGATCGGCTGCGCGGCAGGGTTCGTCAATGTGCCGCGCATCAAAGGCGTGCACAATGCGATGGCCAGCGGCATGCTCGCCGCCGAGCGCATCGCGGCCGCGCTCGCCGCCGGCCGCGCCAATGACGAGTTAGTCGATTATGAAAACGGCTGGCGCTCCTCGAGCATCGGTAAAGATTTGTACCCGGTGCGTAACGCGAAACCGCTGTGGTCGAAATTCGGCACCATCCTCGGCAACGCGCTCGGCGGTTTCGACATGTGGTGCAACACGTTTGGCTTCTCGCTGTTCGGCACCCAGTCGCACGCAAAGCCGGATCGCGAGACGCTGAAGCCGGCGAAGCAATACCAGCCGATCGCCTATCCCAAGCCGGACGGCAAGCTGACCTTCGACCGGCTGTCGTCGGTATTCATGTCGAACACCAACCACGAAGAGGACCAGCCGGTTCACCTCAAGGTCGCCGACCTCAACCTGCAGAAGACATCGGAGCTCGATATCTATGCCGGTCCGTCGAATCGCTATTGTCCGGCCGGCGTCTATGAATGGGTCGAGGAGCCGACCGGGCCGCGCTTCCAGATCAACGCCCAGAATTGCGTTCACTGCAAAACCTGCGATATCAAGGATCCGAACGGCAATATCACCTGGGTTCCACCCGAAGGCGGCGGCGGACCCAACTACGAGGCGATGTGACCACGATTGCGTGAGCTCTGCCGTGCAAACGTGAATCTCAAGCGTCATTCCGGGACACGCGTCTTCGCGCGGACCCGGAATGACGGGTTACCGGTGTACGGCCACGATACCGCCACAGTGAAAGCGCTTTCACGTCAGGCCGGCTAAAATCGGCGGCCGCGAGCATTGCTGCCAGTCGATTCGCCACCCCGTATCCTTGCGGTTGAACGCCAAACGCGGCATTGTCACATGGCTTGATGCTGCCGGTCCGGTCGCGCATCTCAGAGACTATCCGTACAATCCTGGAGCTAGGCGAATCCTGATGTTTTCCATTCGTTTCAATCGCTTGGCGATCGCCGTTGCCGCTGCCGCGTCGCTGGCGCTGCCTGGCCGGCTGCTGGCGCAGACCCCGGATCACCCCGCCGACAGCTCGGCGCAATTTCCCTCAAGCCGCGACCTCAAGGGCCTGACCACCGCCGGCAGCTATCTTGCCGCGCGTCATGCCAGCGTGGAACGCGATGCGAGTTCGGCTGCGACATTCTATCGCTCGGCACTTCGCACCGATCCGAAAAACAACGAGCTGCTCGACCGCGCCTTCATCTCCTCGCTTGCCGAAGGCGATATCGACGAGGCGGTGAAGCTCGCCGACCGCATCCTGACCATCGACAAGAACAACCGCGTGGCGCGGCTCGTGGTCGGGGCGCGCGACCTGAAGCAGAAGAAATATGCGGCGGCGCAGATCAACATCAACCAGTCGGTGCGCGGGCCGATCACCGATCTGGTGGCGACGCTGCTGTCGGGCTGGGCCGCCTATGGCGCCGGCGACACCAAGACCGCGATTGCCAACATCGACAAGCTGACCGGGCCGGAATGGTATCCGATCTTCAAGGATCTGCACTCCGGCATGATCCTCGAACTCGCGGGCAAGGAAAAGGATGCCGGCGTGCGTCTCGATCGGGCCTACAAGCTCGACGATTCCGCGCTGCGGGTGATGGACTCCTATGCGCGCTGGCTGTCGCGCAACAAGGATGCCGCGTCGGCTCTGGCGGTTTACGAAGCGTTCGACAAGAAGCTCTCGCGCCATCCGCTGGTGCTTGAGGGCATTCGCGAGACCAGGGCCGGCAAGAAGCTGCCGCCGCTGGTGGATTCGCCGCAGACCGGTGCCGCCGAAGCGCTGTACGGCATCGGCGCATCGCTCACCCGCCGCGGCGGCGAGGATCTGGCGCTGGTCTATCTGCAGTTGGCGCTTTATCTCGCGCCCAATCATTCGCTGGCGCTGCTGTCGCTGGCAGACCTTTATGAGTCGGTGAAGAAGCCGCAGATGGCGATCAAGGTCTATGAGCGCGTGCCGGCCAATTCGCCGCTGAAGCGCAATGCACAGATTCAGCAGGCCACCGATCTCGACAGCGCCGACCGCAGCGACGAGGCGATCAAGATTTTGAAGGACGTGACCGCGCAGGATCCGAAGGATCTCGAGGCGCTGATGGCGCTCGGCAACATCGAGCGCGGACGCAAGAAGTTCGCCGACTGCACCCAGACCTATACGCTGGGCATCGACGCGCTGCCGTCCGCCAACGACAAGGGCAACTGGGTCTATTATTATTTCCGCGGCATCTGCGAGGAGCGTTCCAAGCAGTGGAGCAAGGCCGAGGCGGACATGCGCAAGGCGCTCGACCTGCAGCCCGAGCAGCCGCATGTGCTGAATTATCTCGGCTATTCGTGGATCGACCAGGGCATCAATCTCGATGACGCCATGAAGATGATCAAGCGCGCCGTCGATCAGCGCCCCGACGACGGCTACATCGTGGACTCGCTGGGCTGGGCCTATTACCGGATCGGCAATTTCGAGGACGCGGTGAAAAATCTCGAACGCGCCATCGACCTCAAGCCGGAAGACCCCACCATCAACGACCATCTCGGCGACGCCTATTGGCGCATCGGCCGCACGCTGGAGGCGAAATTCCAGTGGGCGCATGCCCGCGACCTCAAGCCGGAGCCGGAAGAGTTGCCGAAGATCGAGGCCAAGATCGAGAACGGCCTGCCGGAGGACACCTCTTCGGCGGCCTCAGCGGACAAGAAAAAAGAAGACGGCAAGGGCGGCTGATCGAAGGGTCCCGATGCCGGCGCTAACTGAGGATGGTCGTGCAAAGGTCAACCTGACGCTTCGGGTGGTTGGCCGCCGCGTCGACGGCTATCACGACCTCGAAAGCGTGGTGGCGTTTTGCGATTGCGCCGACCGTCTGACGCTTAAATCCGGATCCAAACTCGCCCTCACGACCACGGGACCGTGCGCGCCGGACTGCGGCGAGCCTTCGGACAATCTCGTGCTGAAGGCGGCGCGCTTGCTTGGCGAGCGGGTGCCCGGTCTCAAATCGGGCGAGTTCATTCTCGAAAAGCTGCTGCCGGTCGCAGCCGGCATCGGCGGCGGATCGGCGGACGCCGCGGCCGCGCTGCGGTTGCTGGCCCGCGCCAACAGGCTCGCGCTGGACGACCCGCGCCTGATCGAGGTTGCGCAACTGACCGGCGCCGACGTTCCGGTTTGCCTGGCCTCGCGCGCCTGCGTCATGACCGGCGTCGGCGAAACGCTGCTGCCGCTCGATTTGCCGAAAATGCCATGCGTGCTGGTCAATCCGCGCGTTCCCGTTGCGACCAAGGATGTATTCGAGGCGCTGGGTCTGCGGCATGGCGAGTTGCTGGTCGGTGCGACCGATGTGATCCTGCTTGATCCGATCTGGCCGGAAGCCGGGGCGCCGATTGACGTGTGGACCGAGGCGCTTGCCGACATCGGCAACGATCTGGAGCAGCCGGCGACCCGCCTTCAACCCGCCATCGGCGAGGTGTTGGCAGCGTTGCGGGACACTGCCGGCGCGCGGCTGGCGCGGATGTCGGGCTCGGGCGCGACATGTTTTGCGATCTTCAACGATGACGCCGACGCGCAGCGCGCGGCGCAGGCGATCCAGCGCGAGCACCCGCAATGGTGGGTGCACGGGGGAGTGCTGAGCTAGCTTTCGTAGGATGGGTAGAGCGAAGCGAAACCCATCATGCCTGCGGCGACATCTTTGATGGGTTTCGCTTCGCTCTACCCATCCTACAAGTCAATGCGATCTCGCCAGGCAGAATGCCACCACCTGCTCCAGCGCGGTCTTCATCGGGGAAGCCGGAAACAGCGCCAGCGCGTCGACCGCCATCGCGCCGTAATGCTGGGCGCGGTGGATGGTGTCTTCCAGCGCGCGGTACTTGGTCATGAGCCCGATGGCGTGATCGAGGTCGCCGTCGCCGATCTCGCCGCGCTCCAGCGCGTGCACCCAGAACGCGCGCTCAACGTCGTTGCCGCGGCGGAACGCCAGCACCACCGGCAGCGTGATCTTGCCCTCGCGAAAATCGTCGCCGACGTTCTTGCCGAGTTTTGCGGCCTTGCCGCCATAGTCCAGCACGTCATCGACCAGCTGGAACGCGATGCCGAGATTCATCCCGACCGAACGGCATGCGGTCTGCTCGGCCTTCGGGCGGTTGGCGATCACCGGGCCGACCTCGCAGGCGGCGGCGAACAGTTCGGCGGTCTTGCCGCGGATCACCGCGAGATATTCGTCCTCGGTGGTGGCGGTGTTTTTCGCCGCCGCCAACTGCATCACTTCGCCTTCCGCGATGGTTGCGGCGGCGGAAGAGAGAATGTCGAGCGCGCGCAGCGAGCCGACCTCGACCATCATCCGGAACGCCTGCCCGAGCAGGAAATCGCCGACCAGAACGCTGGCCTCGTTGCCCCACAGCATCCGCGCCGACAGCTTGCCGCGCCGAAGCTCGCTCTCATCGACCACGTCGTCATGCAGCAAGGTCGCGGTGTGCATGAATTCGACCGATGCCGCGAGCTTGATGTGACCCTCGCCCGAATAGCCGGCGAGATGCGCCATCGCCAGCGTCAGCATCGGGCGCAGCCTTTTTCCGCCCGAGGAAATCAGGTGGTTGGCGACCTCGGGGATCATGGTGACTTCGGAGCCGGTCCGCGACAGGATGGTGGCGTTGACGCGCGCCATGTCGGCGGCGACAAGCCCGACCAGTTGATCGATCGACGCTGTCGAGGGGCTCTCGAAGGGGACTATTACCGCCACGCCGGTCTCCAGATTTGCGGAAATTCACTCTAATCCTCGACTATAACAATAGAAAGTGCGGGGTGACGCGGCAAGGGCACGAAGCGGTTGACACGCGCCGCGAAGCCTTGAAGCAGGGCCGGTTCGAAGGAGTCACAATTGCGGGAATTGGTGCGGACCAACGATATTGTGCTGGTGTCGGCGATCGGCGCGTTGCTCGACGGCGCCAACATCCATCATCTGGTGCTGGACCAGAACATGAGCATCATCGAAGGCTCGCTCGGCGTGCTGCCGCGCCGGATCCTGGTCCATGAGGACGATAATCGCCAGGCGCGCCGGCTCCTCACCGACGCCGGGCTCGCCCATGAATTGCGGGCCGATGACTGAGCATCACTTTGAGACCACCGAGGACGCATTTCTCGGCGGGCGGCTGCGGTTGCGCCAGCCGAAGTCGGGGCACCGCGCCGGTCACGACGCGATGCTGCTGGCGGCGGCGACCCCGGCGCGTCCGGGCGACCGCGTGGTCGATTTCGGCGCCGGCGTCGGTGCGGCGGGCCTAGCGGTTGCAAGGCGCGTCGCGGCAATAGAGATCGTTCTGGTCGAGATCGACGAGGCGCTTGCGGCGCTGGCGCGCGGCAATGCCGCGTCGAATGGAATCGAGGCTAAAGTCGTCGCGATGGACATTGCATCCAGCGCTGATGCTTTCGCTGCTGCGGGACTGCAGCCCGACAGTATCGACGCTGTCCTGATGAATCCGCCGTTCAACGATTCCGCGCGGCATCGATCGTCTCCCGACAGCAGCCGCGAGAGCGCCCATGTCGCCGGTGCGGCCACGCTGGAGAACTGGGTTCATGCGGCGCGGCGCATCCTGAAATCCGGCGGCGTACTGACCCTGATATGGCGCGCCGACGCGCTCGGCGGGGTGCTGGCGGCGCTCGATCGCGGTTTTGGCAGTCTTGCAATTCTGCCGGTGCATGGCGACGCCACGGCACCTGCGATTCGCATACTGGTTCGTGCAATCAAAGGAGGCAGGGCGCCGACTCAAATTTATGCAGGCCTGATGCTCAACGATAAGTCAGGCGTGCCTAATAAACAGCTTCAGGAAATATTGGCCGGGACGGGCGCTCTGCCGTTGGCCACGCTTTGAACGCCGGCCTCGGCAGACTGCAGGCCGAAGCGATTTTTCGTTATTGCGGCAATGTTTCCGGGCGCTTTTCAGGAGTCGAGGTGAAGTGGACAGCGGCCAGCAGAGCGCCGATAAGCATTATCAGCAGATAGATTTTCATGTCTTTCTCCGCTGCCTCATTGCAGCCTGACAACGGCGGCAATGCAAATGACGTTCCACTGATCCGGAATAACACTGACGTGATAGAATATAAGAATTGGTAAATTTTGAGGAAACGACATGAGTGAGCAGATCGGTGGCCGGCGCGAGCAGCTTTGGTCGATGGACAGGTTGATGGACCTCGTCCCGGTGCGCTGGCGGCGGGGTGCAGCGGTGGTGCCGGTGGTCAGGCTCGCCGGCGTGATCGGCGCCGTGACCCCGCTGCGGCCAGGCATGTCGCTGGCCGGCGTCGCCAAGATGCTGGAACGCGCCTTCGCCACCCGGAACGCCAAGGCGGTCGCGCTGGTGATCAATTCGCCGGGCGGATCGCCGGTGCAGTCGCGCCAGATCTATCTGCGCATCCGCCAGCTCGCCGCGGAAAAGAAACTGCCGGTGCTGGTATTCGTGGAAGATGTCGCGGCATCCGGCGGCTACATGCTGGCCTGCGCCGGCGACGAGATTTTCTGCGATCCGTCGTCGATCCTGGGATCGATCGGCGTGGTCGGCGGCAGTTTTGGGTTCCAGGAACTGATCAGGAAGATCGGCGTCGAGCGGCGGCTGTACACGGCGGGTGAGCACAAGGCGATGCTCGATCCCTTCCTGCCGGAGGATCCCGACGACGTGGCGCGGGTAAAAGCGCTTCAGCACGAGATCCACGCCATCTTCATTGCGCTGGTGAAGCAGAGCCGGGGAACCCGGTTGAAGGGCGCGGAAGACGTGCTGTTCTCCGGCGAATACTGGGCCGGGGAAACCTCGGTTTCGCTCGGGCTCGCGGACGCCATCGGCGATCTCAGGTCGACGCTGCGGGCGCGCTATGGCGACAAGGTGCAGACGCCGGTGATCGCGCCGCCGACCGGGCTGCTGGGGGGGCTGATGGGCCGCAAATCGGCGGGGGCGGGAACCTCGATGGATGGTCTCGCCGGCCTGCCGGACGATCTGATTTCCGCGCTGGAGACCCGGGCGATTTGGGCCAAATTCGGGTTTTGAGCGTTAGATCCCCGCGCCATTACGCCTCGCCAAGGGTGATTGCGAACCGGCCCGGGTTGCGCGAGAATGGCGATCAAGGGGCGCGTGACAGATGAACGACAAGGATCGACCGATGCCGCCGCTGATCGCACTTGCAGGCGCCCTGGGTGGGCTGGCCGTGGTCCGCTGGGCTTACCGGACCGCCCAAAGGGTCAATCGGGAACTGGAAGAGGCGCGCCTCGCGCGGCTCGCCGAGGCCGCGCGGGGAAGCGAGATTCCGACCCTGCGCCGCGACCCCACTACCGGCGCCTATCGGCCGGGCTGACGTCGTCATTCCGGGGCGACGCGAAGCGGCGAGCCCGGAATCCATAACCCCCAATCGTGGTTATGGATTCCGGGCCTGCGCATCCAAGTCGGCTGTTGCCGACTTGGACAATGACAATGCCGAACTCGGGTAAACCCGAGTTCGGCTGGGCGCATCCGGAATAACGTCTGTTCGCATCGCCTTGATTCCCCTCTCTGCCGCCGATACGGTCCCGCGCGCTCGACTACCCCTTCCCGAGACCGATTCTACCGATGGACTCGCTGCCCCCGCATATGCGCCCGGAACGCTCGTTCCAGGGCTTCATCCTTGCCCTGCAGCGGTTCTGGGCCGATCAGGGCTGCGTGATCCTGCAGCCTTACGATATGGAAATGGGAGCAGGCACGTTCCATCCGGCGACGACGTTGCGCGCGCTCGGGCCGAGACCGTGGAAGGCGGCTTACGTGCAGCCCTCGCGCCGGCCCAAAGATGGCCGCTACGGCGAAAACCCCAATCGCCTGCAACACTACTATCAGTTTCAGGTGATCGTAAAACCGTCGCCGCCCGACCTTCAGGAACTGTATCTGAAGTCGCTCGCCGCCATCGGCATCGACTCGGCGCTGCACGACCTCCGCTTTGTCGAGGACGACTGGGAAAGCCCGACGCTGGGCGCGTGGGGGCTGGGGTGGGAATGCTGGTGCGACGGCATGGAAGTGTCGCAGTTCACCTACTTCCAGCAGGTCGCGGGCGTCGAATGCGCGCCGGTGGCGGGCGAACTCACCTACGGGCTGGAGCGGCTCGCGATGTATGTGCAGGGCGTCGACCGCGTCTACGACCTCAATTTCAACGGCCGCGAGGGCGCCGACAAGGTGACCTATGGCGACGTGTTTTTGCAGGCCGAGCAGGAATATTCGCGGCACAATTTCGAAGCTGCCGACACCGACATGCTGTTCGAACAATTCAGGATGGCCGAGCAAGCCTGCCGGAAATATCTCGATGCCGGCTGGAAAGAGGGCAGCAACCGCAGGGAGCATTTGATGGCGCTGCCGGCCTATGACCAGTGCATCAAGGCCAGCCACGTCTTCAACCTGCTCGACGCCCGCGGCGTGATCTCGGTGACCGAGCGGCAAAGCTACATCATGCGCGTGCGCGAACTGGCCAAAGCCTGCGGCGACGCCTGGGTGCATACCGAAGCCGGCGGGTCAGGGTAGTTGCTTCGGCGTTTCTTAAAGCAAGAGTTTTCTAAGAAGCAGAAGCTGTTCTAGAGCGGCGGCGCCTCTTCTCCCCTCCTCCTTGCGGGGAGGGGTCGGGGGTGGGGGTCCACAGGCGATGGCTAATATGATTGAATCGCAAGCGATGGTTGACAGTCAGCGGCAATTTGCACGCCGAATGCGCGCGCAACCGACCGATGCTGAGCGCGTGCTTTGGCAGCGGCTTCGGCATGACATCGCTTTGACCGGCTCGCATTTCCGGCGTCAGGCTTCGATCGGACCGTTCATTGTCGATTTCGCGAGTCGAAAGGCGAAACTCGTCATCGAACTCGACGGCGGCCAGCATGATCTGCAGCGCGCGGCCGATGCTGCGCGGACGCGGCGCATCGAGAGCAGCGGCTATCGGGTTTTGCGTTTCTGGAACAACGACGTGCTTGGCAACCTCGAAGGCGTGCTCAGCGAAATTCAGCGCGCGTTGCCCCCCGTCCCCGACCCCTCCACGCAAGGGGGAGGGGAGCCGCGCCAGCGTGCGCCGCGCCGTCCCCGCAAAGAGCGCAAATAAATGCCCGATCTCCTGCTCGAACTGTTTTCCGAGGAAATCCCGGCGCGGATGCAGGCGAAGGCGGCCGACGATCTGCGCCGCATGGTGACCGACAAGCTCGTCGCCGAGGGCCTCGTCTATGAAGGCGCCAAAGCCTTCGCGACGCCGCGGCGGCTGACGCTGACGGTGCACGGCATCCCCGCGCGGCAGTCCGATCTGAAGGAAGAGCGCAAGGGCCCGCGCGTCGGCGGGCCGGACGCCGCGATCGCGGGCTTTCTGAAAGCCACCGGCCTTGCTTCGCTGGAGGAGGCAAAGATCCAGCGCGATCCGAAGAAGGGCGACTTCTACATCGCGCTGATCGAAAAACCCGGCCGCGCCACGCTGGATGTGCTGGCCGACTTCCTGCCGGTGATCGTGCGCACGTTTCCGTGGCCGAAGTCGATGCGCTGGGGCGAACGCTCCGCAAAACCCGGTGCGCTGAACTGGGTGCGGCCGCTGCATTCCATCGTCGCCACCTTCGGCATGGAGACCGAGGAGCCGGAGGTGGTGAAATTCGCCATTGACGGTATCGAGGCCGGCCAGACCACCTATGGCCACCGCTTCATGGCGCCGGCCGCGATTTCCGTGCGCCGCTTCGAGGATTACGAAACAAAGCTCGCTGCGGCGAAGGTCGTGCTCGATCCGGCGCGGCGGAAAGACACCATCCTGGCCGACGCGAAGCAGCTTGCGTTCGCGCAAGGGTTTGAACTGGTCGAGGACCAGGTGCTGCTCGACGAGGTCGCGGGCCTGGTCGAATGGCCGGTGGTGCTGATGGGGTCGTTCGAAAGGGAATTTTTATCGATTCCCGCGGAAGTGATCCGCGCCACCATCCGCAATAACCTGAAGTGCTTTGTCGTCAGCGACCCCAAGGCCGGGGCGCTCACCAACAAGTTCGTCCTCACCGCCAACATCGAAGGCTCGGACGGCGGCAAAACCATCGTCGCCGGCAACGAGCGCGTGATCCGCGCGCGGTTGAGCGATGCTAAGTTTTTCTACGAGACCGATCTGAAGACCAAGCTGGAGGAGCGACTGCCGAAATTCGAGAAGATCGTGTTTCACGAGAAGCTTGGCACCCAGGGCGAGCGCATCGCGCGGATCGAGCGGCTGGCGGGAAAGATCGCGCCGATCTTGTGGAACCAGCGCGAGACGTTCTTTGCTGGCAAGTTCTTGAACGCAGATGGTTTTGGGGACGAGCAGGAATATACCCGCAACGTCTGCCGCGCGGCGAAGCTGGCAAAGGCCGATTTGCTGACCGAAGTGGTCGGCGAATTCCCCGAGCTGCAGGGCCTGATGGGCAAATACTACGCGCTGGCGCAAGGTGAACACGCCTCCGTCGCCGCGGCGAGCGAGGAACACTACAAGCCGCTTGGTCCGGCCGATCGGGTGCCGACCGATCCGGTTTCGGTCGCGGTGGCGCTGGCGGACAAGATCGACACGCTGGCCGGCTTCTGGGCGATCGACGAAAAGCCGACGGGGAGCAAGGACCCGTTTGCGCTGCGCAGGGCGGCGCTCGGCATCATTCGCATCCTGCTCGACAATGCGCTGCGGGTCGGAATGGTCGCGATGATCGAAACCGGCATGGATGTGCTGCGCGCCACCAGCAAGCGGCACACGCTGCCGGGCGATCATCTCGTCTCCGGCGATTTGCTCGCTTTCTTCGCCGACCGCCTGAAGGGCCAACTCCGCGAGCAGGGCGCGCGCCACGATCTGGTCGACGCGGTGTTTGCGCTGGAAGGCCAGGACGACCTCCTGATGGTGGTCCGCCGGATCGAGGCGCTTGGCAAATTCCTCGACACCGACGACGGCAAGAACCTGCTGGCGGGCACCAAGCGCGCGGCGAATATTTTGCGGATCGAGGAGAAGAAGGACGGCAAGGCGTATGACGGCGCGCCGGATGCCGCGCTGTATTCTCTCGATGAAGAAAAAGCGCTCGCGAAAGCGATCGATCAGGGGAAGGTTGAGGCCAGCGCCGCTGTCGCGCAGGAGGATTTTGCTGCCGCGATGAGCGCGATGGCGAAGTTGCGGCCGGCGGTGGATGCTTTCTTCGACAAGGTCAAGGTCAACGACGACGATCCGAAGGTGCGCGAAAATCGCCTGAAGCTGCTCAACGAAATCCGCGCCGCCACCCGCGCGGTGGCGGATTTTTCGAAGATACAGGATTGATCAATATCCGGAGCGTTGCTGCGCTTCCTCGCCCCGCTTGCGGGGCGAGCTGAAGCAAACAAAAGCCCCGCCCGGTGGAGATTTCCGGAGCGGGGCCTTGTCGCCCAGTCGCGATTGCGGCGCGCCTGAGCGCGGATCGTTCAGGCGTTTACTCGATCACCTGAACGATGCGACGCGTGCGCGGTTCGACCAGCACGGTCTGGCCGTTCACCACGGTGTAGCGATACGGCGTGGCGCCATAGGTCTGCGGCACGTCGTAATAGGTGATGCCGGCTTCCGGCAGCACGCCGCCGACGATCACCCGATCCGGGATGGTGTAGGTCGGCACGCGCTCGCGGACGACATAGTCGCGGAACGCCGGCCGATGCTCCACGGCAATGCCGTCGCCGTTGTCGACGATCACGCTGCCGCCGCGGACCACGCCCACCGTGTCGCTCTGCGCCTGCGCCGCGATCGGCGCGCCGATGACGCCCGCAATCGCGGCAATGGCAAGAATCCTGTTCCGCATGATGCTCCTCCTTCGATGGAACGCACCGGCACTGAACCGGCGCGCAATCCCTCACAATTCACGCGATGGCGCATCGTTCCCCCGGAATTTGCGATGCAATGCTGCAATTTTCGGCAGTTCCGCGCCGCGCGCTGGAACCCGTTGAAGCCAAAAGCGTCTGCTATCGTGGAACCGCCGCAGCGGATAAAATCCCGCGCCGATTCGATTGTTTCCCGGCATCACCAGGAGAAATTTCCATGACCATCACCGCAGCCCATATTCCGGCCATCGTGGCCTTGATCGCGGGTATCCTGATTTTGATCATGCCGCGGCTGCTGAATCTGGTGGTCGCGATCTATCTGATCTGTGTCGGCCTGATCGGGCTCGGCGTGCTCAAGATGTTTCACATGTAGCGGTGGAATCGGGTTCCGCAGCTTGCGTGGAACCGGCAAAACGTGGTGTAAGGCCGCCAACCCCGTTCCTCTCGCGGATGATCTGTAAGCCATGGCAAAAGTTGCTTCCAAGCCCAAGAAAACCGCAGCGAAATCAAAGCCATCTGTATCGGCGCGCGCCAAAGCCGCAGCGTCGGGCGGCGCGCGCAAGGCGCTGAACAAAGCTGCCGTCAAGCCGGCGGCGAGCAAACCCGCCGCAGACACTGCGAAATCCGGTAAATGGGTCTACACCTTCGGCGACGGCAAGGCCGAGGGGAAGGCGAGCATGCGCGATCTGCTCGGCGGCAAGGGCGCCAACCTCGCCGAGATGGCCAATCTCGGCCTGCCGGTGCCGCCCGGTTTTACGATTCCGACCTCGGTCTGCACCTATTTCTACGCGCACGACAAATCCTACCCGAAGGAATTGAAGGCGCAGGTCGAAAAGGCGCTGGATCAAGTCGGCAGGATCGCCGGTAAGGGCTTTGGCGATTCCGAAGAATCCGCTGCTGGTGTCGGTGCGCTCCGGCGGCCGCGCCTCGATGCCGGGCATGATGGACACCGTGCTCAATCTCGGCCTCAACGACGCCGCGGTCGAGGCGCTGGCCGCGATGTCGGGCGACCGCCGCTTCGCCTATGACAGCTACCGCCGCTTCATCACCATGTATTCGGATGTGGTGCTCGGCTTCGAGCATCATCATTTCGAGGACATCCTCGACACCTTCAAGGACAGCCAGGGCTATACGCTCGACACCGACCTCACCGGCGACGACTGGGTCGACCTGGTCGGGCGTTACAAGGAGGCGGTGGCGCGCGAAACCGGCAAGGATTTTCCGCAAAGTCCACATGAGCAATTGTGGGGCGCGATTGGAGCTGTGTTTTCATCCTGGATGAATGCGCGCGCGGTGACCTATCGCCGGCTGCACGACATTCCGGAATCCTGGGGCACCGCGGTCAATGTGCAGGCGATGGTGTTCGGCAATATGGGCGAGACCTCGGCCACCGGCGTCGCCTTCACCCGCAATCCCTCCACCGGCGAGAGCAGGCTCTACGGCGAATTCCTGATCAATGCGCAGGGCGAGGACGTGGTGGCGGGGATCCGCACGCCGCAGGACATCACCGAAGCCGCGCGCAAGGATTCCGGTTCCGACAAGCCGTCGATGGAAACCGCGATGCCGGACGCCTTCAAGGAGTTGACGCGCATCTACACGCAGCTGGAAAAGCACTACCGCGACATGCAGGACATGGAGTTCACCGTCGAGGACGGCAAGCTCTGGATGCTGCAGACCCGCGGCGGCAAGCGCACCGCCAAGGCCGCGCTGCGCATCGCGGTCGAACTCGCCAACGAAGGCGTGATCTCGAGGAAGGATGCGGTATCGCGGATCGATCCGGCCTCGCTGGACCAATTGCTGCATCCGACCATCGATCCCGGCGCCAAGCGCGACGTCATCGCCACCGGGCTGCCGGCTTCGCCGGGCGCCGCCTCCGGCGAAATCGTCTTCTCTTCCGATGAAGCCACCAAACTGCAGGCCGATGGGCGTAAAGTCATTCTGGTGCGGATCGAGACCAGCCCCGAAGACATCCACGGCATGCATGCCGCCGAAGGCATCCTGACTACGCGCGGCGGCATGACCTCGCATGCGGCGGTGGTGGCGCGCGGCATGGGCAAGCCCTGCGTCTCCGGCTGCGGCACCATCCGCGTCGATTACGGCCGCGGCACCATGAGCATCGGCAAGCGCACCTTCAAGACCGGCGATATCATCACCATCGATGGATCGCTCGGGCAGGTGCTGGCGGGCCGGATGCCGATGATCGAACCGGAACTGTCGGGCGAATTCAATACGCTGATGAACTGGGCCGATCAGGTCCGCAAGCTCGGCGTGCGCGTCAACGCGGATACGCCGGATGACGCGCGCACCGCGATAAAATTTGGCGGCGAGGGCATCGGGCTGTGCCGCACCGAGCACATGTTCTTCGAGGAAACCCGCATCCGCACCGTGCGCGAGATGATTCTGGCCGAGGACGAACAGGCGCGCCGCGCAGCACTGTCGAAGCTGCTGCCGATGCAGCGCGCGGATTTCGTCGAACTGTTCGAGATCATGAAGGGGCTGCCGGTCACCATTCGGCTGCTCGATCCGCCGCTGCATGAGTTCCTGCCGCATACGCAAGCCGAGATCGAGGAAGTTGCGCGTGCGATGAACACCGATCCGCGGCGTCTGGCCGACCGCGCCCGCGAGCTCGCCGAGTTCAACCCGATGCTCGGCTTCCGCGGCTGCCGGCTTGCGATTGCCTATCCGGAGATCGCGGAGATGCAGTCGCGCGCGATTTTCGAGGCCGCGGTCGAAGCGGGCAAACGTACCGGCAAGGCCGTCGGCCTCGAGGTGATGGTGCCGCTGATCGCGACCAGGATGGAGTTCGACCTGGTCAAGGCGCGCATCGACGCCACCGCGCAGTCGGTGATGAAGGAGACCGGCGCCAAGCTGAACTATCAGGTCGGCACCATGATCGAGTTGCCGCGCGCGTGCCTGATGGCGGGCGACATCGCCGAGACCGCGGAGTTCTTCTCGTTCGGCACCAACGACCTGACCCAGACCACCTACGGCATCAGCCGCGACGACGCCGCCGGATTCCTCGGCACCTACATCGCCAAGGGAATCCTGGAGATCGATCCGTTCATCTCGGTCGATCGCGACGGTGTCGGCGAACTGGTCAGAATTGGCGTCGAGCGCGGGCGCAAGACGAGGGCAGACCTCAAGGTCGGCATCTGCGGCGAACATGGCGGCGATCCCGCCTCGGTGACGTTCTGTCACGAGATCGGGCTCGATTACGTCTCCTGCTCGCCCTATCGCGTGCCGATCGCCCGGCTCGCCGCTGCGCAAGCCGCACTCGGCAAGACCGCGGCGGGGCAGGCGTAACGTCATTCCGGGGCGTCGTGCCGACGAATTGAAACCCGTAGCGCGGGTTAGCGACAGCGTAACCCGCCATTTCCGGCGGCACGGCGAGCCGGCGCGGCGGATTACGCTGTCGCTAATCGTACCTACAGACCGCAGCTTCAACCTTGTAGGAATGTATTCACGATCTGTTGATCGCGGGGCGTTTGACATAGTTCCGGACTGGTGTATATTCCTAGGCATCTCATCCCAAGCTAAGGGAGCGTTACTTAAGGACGCTTTGCAACGTGGGGGTGGGAGCGGCGCCCGCGGGCAGGAGCAAACGTAGCTCCGCGCACACGGGAGGCCTTGGGTTTCCGTCCGGCCCGCAAGGGCCCGCCACTGAAGTTGGCTGGACGGGGACAGGCGAGCGGCGCGAAATCGCCGTGCTCAGGCTTCGGCCGCCAAGTCCCCGGAAGCGCGGACCGAGGCTAAAAGATCGCCGCGGTGGAACGTCGGAAGGCGTTTCCGTGGCCTCTGATTCTCGGCGATCCGGGAATCAAGCTGCGGCTCTGCTACCAAGGTGCGCCTTTCGGCGTTCCGCCTCCCTCTTATTCTCTTCGAGGGAGGTTCTCTGAAACCTCCACTCACGCGAAGGCATTTGCGGGCGGCGATGACGCTTGGGCGGAAGAAGCAGCAGACGAAATTCTCCACGTCGTCCCGCGCAGGCGGGGACCCATAGCCTCCGTCTCAGTGATGCAGAAGGTATCAGCCGTGCGGAAACAACATGCCAAATAATGACCGCCGGTGGTTATGGGTCCCGGCGTTCGCCGGGACGACAGTGGAGTCCGCGGGAACGAGGGCGGTGCTGCATTTCGTCCAACAAGAAAGCCGGCGTTGCCGCCGGCTTTCGTTTCGTTATCTCAAACCGCGTCGATTAATGCGCGGCTTCCATCGTGGCTTCCTCCTGCCGTGCGATGGTGTGCTTGACCGCCGACTGCACCTTCTCGAAGGCGCGGACCTCGATCTGCCGCACGCGTTCGCGCGACACGCCGAATTCGGATGCGAGATCTTCCAGCGTCATCGGATCCTCGGCCAGACGCCGCGCCTCGAAGATGCGGCGCTCGCGCGGATTGAGCACGCCGATCGCGCCGTTCAGCGCCTGGCGGCGATGATCGAACTCCTCGTGCTCGGCCATGACGGCTTCCTGGGTGGGCGAGTGATCGACCAGCCAGTCCTGCCATTCGCCGGCTTCGCCGTCGTCGCGGATCGGCGCGTTGAGCGACGCATCGCCGCCGAGACGGCGGTTCATGTCGACAACGTCCTGTTCGGTGACGCCGAGCCGCTTGGCAATCAGCTTCACCTGGTCGGGGTGCATGTCACCCTCGTCCAGCGCCGAGATCTTGCTCTTGGCCTTGCGCAGGTTGAAGAACAGCTTCTTCTGGTTCGCGGTGGTGCCCATCTTCACGAGCGACCACGAACGCAGGATGTACTCTTGAATCGACGCCTTGATCCACCACATGGCGTAGGTGGCGAGTCGAAATCCCTTGTCGGGCTCGAACCGCTTCACCGCCTGCATCAGGCCGACATTGCCTTCCGAGACGACCTCGGAGATCGGCAAGCCGTAGCCGCGATAGCCCATGGCGATCTTGGCCACGAGCCGGAGATGGCTGGTGACAAGGTGATGCGCCGCGTCCCGATCGTCATGTTCGCGCCAGCGCTTGGCGAACATGTATTCTTCCTGCGGTTCCAGCATCGGGAACTTGCGGATTTCGGCGAGGTAACGGGAGAGACCGGATTCTCCATTGAGAACCGGCAAGGTAGCTGTACGGGCCATTTTAGCGCCCTCCAGTGGTTCAGGTCCCCGATAGCGGCGGACCCGGCAGGCGACCGCTGTGTTAAAGCCGGCAGCACTGCGATGTTCCGCGTTGGATATTCAACGCAGGTGCAGCATACACTAAACGGGTGGCTCGGTGGAAGGAGTTCCGCCGTCACGTCATCGTGTGGCTGGTATAACCTCTTGGCATGGCATCGCTTTTCCGAGAGGCCTGCGTCATTCCGCCGCCCGCAGCGCGCTCTGCAGAAGAAGCAAATCCTCCGGCAGCGGCGCTTCCCAGCCGAGAATTTCCCCGGTCCTGGGGTGCTCGATGGTAAGCAAGTAAGCGTGGAGCGCCTGCCGTCCCAAGGCGGTCAAGGCCGCCTGGCCTTGCGGCCCCAGCGAATTGGCCTTGGTCTTGAAATGCGGACCATAGACACCGTCGCCCAGCAGGGGATGTCCGATATGGGCCAGATGCACCCGGATCTGATGGGTGCGGCCGGTCTCGAGCTGGCAGGTGAGCAAGGCGGCGATCGGTTTGCCCGCGAGGCCGCTAAAACTCTCCGTCACCTCCCAATGGGTGATCGCCTGCCGGCCTCCCTCGCGCACCGCCATCTTTTCCCGCGCATGCGGATGGCGGTCGATCGGCGCATCGACGGTGCCACGCTGCCGGTTCGGCACCCCCCACGCAAACGCCAGATAGCCGCGCCGCATCGCGCCGGTGCGGCCGTGATCGGCGAATTGCGCGGTCAGCGATTGGTGGGCGCGGTCGTTCTTCGCCGCCACCATCAGCCCGGTGGTATCCTTGTCGAGCCGGTGCACGATGCCCGGCCGCTTGACCCCGCCGATGCCGGACAGGCTACTCCCGCAGTGGGCGATCAACGCATTGACCAGCGTGCCGGTCTCGTGCCCGGCGGCGGGATGCACGACGAGGCCTCTGGGCTTGTTGATGACGATGATGTCGTCGTCCTCATAAACGATATCGAGCGCGATCGCTTCGCCTTCGGGCTCGGCGGCAACCGCCTCCGGCACGTCGATTGTGATCGTATCGCCTTTTGCGACGTGATAAGCGGGGTCCCGGATGGGGGCGCCGCCGATCGAGACTTGTCCGGCAAGGATCAGCGCCTTCAGCCGCGACCGCGACAGGTTTGGACTGCGCTCCGCGAGCACGCGGTCGAGCCGGCTAAAACCCTCGTCGCCTTCGACGATGACCTCAAGCCTCTGACCGCTGTTCGAAGACGCGCCGTGTTGCAAAGAAGAGCCCTATGACCGAAACCGTTGCGCCCGAACCGACCCCCGAGCAGGCCGCACTGTTCGCGCGGGTGCGGCGGATGATGCTGATCGCGGGCCTGACCTCCGCGCTGGCGGTGGCCGCCGTGCTGATCGCCGTCGGCTACCGCCTTTTCCGCACCGGGGAAAGTACCGTGGCCACCGATACCACGGCAACGCTGCCGAAAGGCGCCCGCATCGTCTCTACCGGGGTGGCGGGGGACCGCCTGGTGGTGACCCTGGATATAGGCGGCGTGATCGAAATCCGCACCTTCGACGCCAGGACGCTGAAACCGGCCGGCCGGCTGAAATTCGCCACTGAGCCTTGAGCGATGAATTTCGTCATGGCCGGACTTGACCCGGGCATGACGATCCTTTGCCGCCTGTCTTGCAGCCAGCGGATTTCGAGGCTATTCCCTAAAAACCACGCTCCCTTCGTCTAGCGGTTAGGACGCGGCCCTCTCAAGGCTGAAACAGGGGTTCGATTCCCCTAGGGAGCGCCAGGCTTTCGCTTTTCACGAAGGATTCGATCGGATGGCATTCGCGGTGCGTAACCTCGCTGCCGTGTTGGCCGCCGCGATCGTGCTTGTCGTGTCGATATCAGGCAATGCAGCGGCCGAGCCCGGCTTATTCCTTCGATGCCACGCCGGGCAAGCTGCCGAAAACGGTCGTTCCCGTCCACTATGCGATCGAGCTGACGCCCGATCTCGAAAGCCTCGCGCTGCCGGGCGTCGAGGTCGTGGACATCGAGGTGCGCGAGCCCACCGCGCGGCTTGTCCTCAATGCGGTCGATACGACGTTCGGCGCCGTCAGCATCGACGACGACGCGCAGCGCGCCGACGTCGCGCTCGATGCCACGGCCGAGACCGCGACGCTCACCTTTCCGCAGCCGCTCGCGGCCGGCGCGCACCGGCTGCGCATCGGCTTCACGGCGCGGATCAACAAGTTCGGCACCGGGCTGTTCTTCGTCGACTATCCGACCGGCAATGGCACGAAGCGGATGCTCTCGAGCAAACTCGAGCCCGCCGACGCGCGGCGGATTTTTCCGTGC
The DNA here is from genome assembly GCA_963784755.1 of uncultured Alphaproteobacteria bacterium. Taxonomy (GTDB): domain Bacteria; phylum Pseudomonadota; class Alphaproteobacteria; order Rhizobiales; family Xanthobacteraceae; genus Bradyrhizobium. The sequence continues at coordinate 425,191 of CAWASS010000003.1, forward strand.
TGGGACGAGCCCGCCTTCAAGGCGACGTTTGCGCTGACGGTCACGGTGCCGCGACACCTTCCTCGCGGTCGGCAACATGCCGGTCGTGCGCGAGGAGCCGGTCGCGCCGAACCTGAAGCAGGTCGCGTTCGCGCCGACGCCGAAAATGTCGACCTATCTGTTCGTGTTCACGGCTGGCGAACTGGAGCGGCTCACGGCGGATGCGGATGGCGTGACGGTCGGCGTCGTCACCACCGCCGGCAAGCGCGAGCAGGGCCGCTTTGCGCTCGACAGCGCGGTCAAGCTGCTCGCCTATTTCAACGATTATTTCGGCGTGAAATATCCGCTGCCCAAGCTCGATCTGATCGCGGTGCCCGGCGGGTTCGGCGGCGCCATGGAGAACTGGGGCGGCATCACCTTTTTCGAGAGCCGGCTGCTGTTCGATCCCGTCCACCAATGCGGATACCGCGCGGCGCGGCATCTTCACCATCCTGGCGCACGAGATGGCGCATCAATGGTTCGGCGATCTCGTCACCATGGGCTGGTGGGACAACCTCTGGCTCAATGAGGGCTTTGCCAGCTGGATGCAGGTCAAGGCCGCGGAGCATTTCTATCCGCAATGGCAGACCTGGCTCAACGGCTACGGCCAGAAGCAGTATCGCGCATGGCGCTCGACGCGCGGCGCACCTCGCATCCGATCCAGCAGCCGGTCGCCGACCAGAGCGAGGCCATGGCCGCGTTCGACGGCATCACCTACAACAAGGGCCAGGCGCTGATCCGCATGCTGGAAAATTATCTCGGCGAGCAGGCGTTTCGCGACGGCATCCGCAGCTACATGGCCGCGCATGCCTATGGCAACACCACCACCGCCGATCTGTGGCAGGCGCTCGAAAGTGCCGCCGGCAAGCCGGTGACGCGGCGTTGCGGCGTCCTTTACCGAGCAGGATGGCGTGCCGCTGATCATCAGCCGAGACCGCCTGCAGCGGCGGCACGCCAGCGCATGACGCTGCGGCAGGATCGGTTTGTGATCGCTCCCGCGCAGTAGCGAACGGACCGTCTGGCCGCCTCGAAGCTGGAAAATCCCGCTCGCGGTCGGGCCGTTGCGCGCAACGCAGCCGGCGGAAATCCTGCTGGCTCGGGGCCAGCGCCGAGATCCCTGCCGGATCCTGCGGCGAGGCGATGAAGGTCAATCTCGGCGACATCGGCTATTACCGGGTCGAATACGGTCCCAACAGCCGGGCTGTGCTGGCGAAGTCGCTGGCGCTGATGGCGCCGGAAGATCGTCTCAACTTCGTCGCCGACAGCTGGGCGCTGGTGCAGGCCGGCCGTGCCGAACCGCCGTCCTATCTCGCGCTGATCGGACAGCTCGGCAGCGACGATCACCGCGCGGTGTGGGATCAGGTGATCGGCAGCTTGATCAGGCTCGACCGTCTCGCGCGCGGCCGCAGCGAACGCCCGGCGCTGCAGGCTTATGCACGCGCGCGATTGCGCCCGGTGTTCGACCGGCTCGGCTGGGACGGCAGTGGTTCGGGCGACGACGACGACGCGTTGCTGCGCTCAAGCCTGATCTCGGCGCTCGGCGAATTCGGCGACGGCGATATCCTCGCCGAGGCCAGACGGCGGTTCGCAGGCTTCCTGCAGAACCCGCAATCGCTGCCGAACGCGCTGCGCGATGCAGTCACCCATCTCGTCGGCATCGGCGCCGATCGCGCAAGCTACGACACGCTGCTGGCGCTTGCGCGCAAAACCACGGTGACCAACGAGCGCCTGCGCTATTATTACGCGGCCGCCAGCGCGCGCGATCCGGCGCTCGCCCGCGCCACGCTGGCGCTGACCCTGACCGACGAACTGCCGAGCACCATCGTCGGCGGCGTGATCAACACGGTCGCCTCGGCCGGCGAGCAGCCCGATCTTGCCTGGGAATTCGTGCAGAAGAATTTCGATGCGCTGGCGGCGAAGCAGGGTCCGTCGTTCCGCGACGCCTTCATCTCCGACTTCATGACCAACTTCAGCGACGACGCCCATGCCGCCGAACTCGCGCGCTTTGCGCCGGCGCAGGCGACCTCGGGCGGCCGCGTGATGACGGCGCGCGCGCTGGAAACGATCGCGATCTCGGCCGACCTCAAGACCCGCGCGCTGCCGGCGATCGACGCCTGGATCAAGGAGCGTGACGGCCGGCGGCCTTGAACGAGTTTCGCCGCGCGGCTAAACGCTCACACCGCCATCCCGGTCCAGCGCGAAATCGTCGACCAGCTCTGAGGTCGATCCTGCGATCAGGCCGCCGATCATTTGTGCGGCGAGAAAACTGAATGTGATCCCGTTGCCGCCGTAACCATAGGCCGCGTAGATGCCGTTGTTGCCGGGCACGGGCCCGATCAGCGGCAAGCCGTCGCGCGTGGTGTCGAACGTTCCGGCCCAGCTAAACGCGATGTCGCGATTGGCGCGCGACCACAGCGCGCCAAGCTTTTCCGCGAGGATGCGGGACTTTTCCGGGATCAGCGCATCGCGCGCCTCAGGCTCGATAATCTCGTCGCTGTCCTCGCCACCGATGATGATCCGCCCCGAAACCGTGGTCCTCGCGTAAAGATAATCCTTGCTGTTTTCCCAGATCAGCGCGCCGGCGTTCCAGATGTTGTCCGGCTGCGGCGCGGTCGCGATCGCCCAGCTCGACGACACCGCCTGGATGGTCGAATGAATGATTTTCGGCATCACATAGCCGGTGGCGAGCACCACATGGCGCGCTTCGATCTCGTGACCATCCTGCAACTGCACGCCGACCGACCGCGAGGCGGCGTCGAATTGGATAGCATCGGCTTCGAACAGGCGCGCGCCGCGCGACACCGCGGCCGCGAGCAGGCCGCGCGCCAGCTGCATCGGATCGGCGTCGGCAGCATCGGGCGATACGATCGCGCCGGCGCGCGTAATGCCGAAATGCTCCAGCAGCATCGCGTGGTCGAGGAATGCGCCCGGCAAATCCGCGTGGCGCCGAAGCGCGTGCTCCTCGAGCAGCTCCTTGCTGGTGGGTCCGGCTGCAAGATAAAGCGAATCCTTGTCGCGCATGTCGCAAGCGATGCCGAGTTCAGCGACCAGCGATTTCAATCCACTGACCGCCTGCAGGCTGGCGTGATAGGCGCGCGACGCCCGCTCGAAACCGTAGGCTTGCGTCAATTGCGTCAGCGAGCGGTCGATTTCCCACAGCAGCATCGACGTGCTCGCCGCGGTGCTGCCGCGGCCGGGCAATTCGCGGTCGATGATCACGACATCGAGGCCTTGCCGCGTCAGCCGCTCGGCAATCAGCGATCCGGTAATGCCGCCGCCGACGATCAGCGCGTCGCATTTCAGGTCATCGGTGATGTCGATCCGGGTGCGCGGCGCGATGCGCTCAAACCAGGGCGAACGGCCCCCGCGCAGATCGGCTTGCTCGGTGTTGTCGGAGTCGAAGGGTTTGATGGGGCACCGTTTGCGCGGAATCGATCGATTTAACCGGGGGCTTTCTCATCAACGGCTGGTGATCTATAGAGTTCCGGCTGCGAGGCAGCATGTGCCAAGCGAATTGAGACTTATTCCGACAATGGCTGATTTCCACGGCGTCTTTCCCTATCTGGTCTCGCCTGTCGATGCCTCCGGACAAATCCGTACCGAGGTGCTTGGCCGGCTTTGCGACGACCTCGTCAAGTCCGGCGTGCACGGGTTGACGCCGCTCGGCTCGACCGGCGAATTCGCTTATCTCAGCCGCGAGCAGCGCGCGGCGGTGGTGCGGACGAGCATCGACGCCGCGCAGCGCCGTGTGCCCGTGGTTGCCGGCGTTGCCTCGACCTCGACCGCGGACGCGGTGGCGCAGGCGAAATCGTATGAACGGCTCGGCGCCGACGGCATTCTCGCGATCCTCGAAGCCTATTTCCCGCTTGGCGATGCGCAGGTCGAATCCTATTTTCGCGCCATCGCGGACGCGGTCGACATCCCCGTGGTGATCTACACCAATCCGCAGTTCCAGCGTTCCGATCTCACCCTCGACGTCATCGCAAAGCTCGCCGCGCATCCGCGCATCGTCGCCATCAAGGACGCCTCGACCAACACCGGGCGGCTGCTGTCGATCATGAACCGCTGCGGCGGCAGTATCGACGTGTTTTCCGCGTCCGCGCACATTCCCGCCGCGGTGATGCTGATCGGCGGCGTCGGCTGGATGGCGGGCCCGGCCTGCGTCATTCCGCGCCAGAGCGTCGAGCTCTACGATCTCTGCAAGGTGCAGCGCTGGGACGAGGCGATGACACTGCAGCGCCGGCTGTGGCGGCTCAACGAAGCCTTCGCGCGCTACAATCTGGCGGCGTGCATCAAGGCCGGACTGGCGATGCAGGGTTACGAGGTCGGCGATCCCGTTCCGCCGCAGGCCGCGCTGACCGCCGACGAGCGCAAGGCCGTCGAAGCGGTATTGCGGGACATCGGCTGACACTTGTCGATTGCAGCAAAAACATTACTTCGTCACTCCGGGACGCGCGAAGCGCGAGCCCGGAATCCATAACCGCCGATCGTGGATATGGATTCCAGGCCTGCGCCTGACGGCGCACCCCGGAATGACGGCTTCGAAGGAAGGACCAACGGATGAACATTCTGCCCGCCAACATGCGCTTCGGCGCGGGCCAGCCGATCAAACGTCTCGAAGACCAGCGGCTCTTGACCGGGAAGGGACAGTTCATCGACGACAAACCGGAAGACGGCGCGCTGTGGCTCCATGTGCTGCGCTCGCCGCATGCGCATGCGCGGATCAAATCGATCGATACCAAAATGGCCGTGGAAATGCCCGGCGTCGAAGCCGTCTACACCGGTGCCGACTTGATCGCCGACGATATCGGCACGCTTCCGACGCTGGCGGTTTTCCAGCGGCCCGACGGTTCGCCGATGACGGTGCCGCCGCGCCGCCTGCTCGCGCATGAGATCGTGCGTTTCGCCGGCGAACCGGTCGCCGCTGTGGTAGCGACATCGCGCAACGCGGCGCAGAGCGCGGCCGAGGCGATCGCGATCGAATACGACATGCTGCCGTCGGTGGTCGATCCCCTCGAAGCGCTCAAGCCCGGCGCGCCTGTGGTGTGGCCGGAAGCGCCCGACAATATCGTGGCGGCGATGAGTTATGGCGACGCGGCCGCGGTCGAAGCCGCCTTCGCCGGCGCAAAGCATGTGGTCTCGCTCAACGTCGTCAGCCAGCGCGTGGTCCCCTCCGCGATGGAGCCGCGCAGCACCATCGCCGAGATCGACAAAAAATCCGGACGGCTGGTCCTGCATGTGCAGTCGCAGACCCCTGGCTCGACCCGCGACGTGCTCGCCGACGCGGTGCTGAAGCGGCCGAAGGAAAGCGTGCGGGTGCTGGTCGGTGATATCGGCGGCGGTTTTGGGCAGAAGACCAATCTCTATCCCGAGGACGGCATGGCCGCCTACGCCGCGGTAAAGCTCGGGCGAAAGGTGCGCTGGCGCGGCGACCGCACGGATGAATTCGTCGGCGGCAGTCATGGCCGCGACCTGACCTCGACAGGCGAATTCGCGCTCGATGCCAAAGGCCGCGTGCTGGCCTATCGCGTGCGTTCGATCGGCGGCACCGGCGCTTACATGACCGGTGCTTCCAACATCATTCCGCTGGTGCTGGGCCCGTTCGTGCAGAGCGGCGTGTACGATCTGCCGCTGGTGCATTACGAGGTCAAGACCGTGATGACCAACACCGCACCGGTCGGCGCCTATCGCGGCGCCGGCCGGCCGGAAGGCGTGTTCGTCGTGGAGCGGCTGATGGACGCTGCGGCCCGGCAAATCGGGATGGATCCGCGCGCCATCCGCAAGGTGAATTATGTCAAGCCGGCGCAATTGCCCTACACCAACGCCGTCGGCCAGGTCTACGACAGCGGCGCCTTCGCGCACATGCTCGACCGCGCCTCGAAACTCGCGGACTGGGACGGCTTTGCCGCGCGCAAGAAGGCGGCCAGGAAGAAAGGCCTGCTCTACGGACGCGGCCTCACCAGCTACATCGAATGGACCGGCGGCCGCGCGCACACCGAAAAGGTCAGCCTGCACGCCACCGCCGAGGGGCGCATCGTGCTTCACTCCGGCACGCAAGCGATGGGGCAGGGATTGCAGACCACCTATACGCAGATGCTGACGGAGGCGCTCGGCATCGCCATGGACAAGATCGATATCGTGCAGGGCGACACCGATCTTGCCACCGGTTTCGGCAGCGTCGGCTCGCGCTCGCTGTTCGTCGGCGGCACCGCGCTTGCGGTCTCCGCCAACGATCTGGTCGCAAAGGCGCGCGAGAAGGCGTCGAACCTGCTGGAAGCCTCGATCGAGGATATCGAATACAGCGGCGGCTTCCTCACCGTGGTCGGTACCGACAAGCGCATCGGCCTGTTCGAGATCGCCAAGAGCGAAAAGGGCGCGCGCCTCAGCGTCGACAGCGAAGGCGAAGTCGACGGGCCGAGCTGGCCCAACGGCACCCATATCTGCGAAGTCGAAATCGATCCGGAAACCGGGATCACGCGCGTGGTGAAGTACACCACGGTCGACGATGTCGGCGTCGCCATGAATCCGATGCTGGTGGCGGGGCAGGTCCATGGCGGCGTCGCACAAGGCATCGGCCAGGCTTTGTATGAGGGCGTATCCTACGACGCCGAAGGGCAGCTCTTGACCGCGAGCTATCAGGATTACTGCATTCCGCGCGCCGACGACGTGCCGTCCATCGCGGTGACGCTCGATGATTCCGCGCCCTGCCGCACCAATCCGCTGGGCGCCAAGGGCTGCGGCGAATCCGGCGCGATCGGCGGTCCGCCCTGCGTCACCAACGGCGTGATGGATGCCTTGAGCGATCTCGGCATCAAGACCCTCACCACGCCGCTGTCGCCGCTGAAGGTGTGGCAGGCGATCAGGGACGCGAAAGCGGCGCAGAAATAATTGCGGTCGCAGCCCGAACCTCTGTTACAACAAGCGACGTCATTCCGGGGCGCGACGAAGTCGCGAACCCGGAATCCAGAAAGACGGAATATTTTGGCCGGATTCCGGGTTCGACGCTTCGCGTCGCCCCGGAATGACGATGGAGGGAGAGATCCAATGCGCAGAGTGTGGACCGTGCTGGCGGCGCTGGCGACGTTGAGCCTGACCAATTGCGGATATAACGCGATCCAGAGCCAGGACGAGCAGGTCAAGTCGGCCTGGTCCGAGGTGGTGAACCAGTATCAGCGCCGCGCCGATCTCGTGCCCAACCTCGTCAATTCGGTGAAGGGTTTTGCGCAGCAGGAAAAGGACGTGCTGCTCGGCGTCACCAACGCGCGCGCCAAGGTCGGCAGCATCCAGGCGACCCCGGAGGTGCTCAACGACCCCGCTGCGTTCCAGAAATTCCAGGCCGCGCAAGGCGAACTTTCCAGCGCGCTGTCGCGATTGCTGGTGGTGACCGAGAATTATCCGCAGCTCAAATCCGATACGCTGTTCCGCGACCTGATGGCGCAACTGGAAGGCACCGAGAACCGCATCACGGTGGCGCGCAACCGCTACATCAAGGCGGTGCAGGAATACAATGTAACGATTCGCTCGGTCCCGACCAATTTCACGGCGATGGTGTTCGGCTACAAGGACAAGCCGAATTTCTCGGTTGAAAACGAAAAGGAAATATCGACCGCGCCGAAAGTCGACTTCAATCCGGCGCCGGCGACACCCGCGCCCGCGAAGTAGTCGCGGCAACCCAAAAAGGCGCCGCGATGAAAGCTGCAAGAGCCTGCCTGCTTGCGCTGATGCTGTGCTGGGCATTCGCAGCCTTAGCGGATGTCGCGGTGCCGCAGCTGACGGGCCGGGTCGTCGATCAGACCGGGACGCTCAGCAACGGGGATATTGCCAGGCTCGCGCGGACCCTTCAGGATTTCGACATCCGGAAAGGCAGCCAGATACAGGTGCTGATCGTGCCGACCACGCAGCCCGAAACCATCGAGCAATATTCGCTGCGCGTCGCTGAAGCCTGGAAGATCGGGCGCAAGAAGATCGACGACGGCGCCATTCTCGTCGTCGCCAAGAATGATCGCAAGCTTCGCATCGAGGTCGGTTACGGCCTCGAGGGCGTGCTCACCGATGTCACCTCGAAACGCATCATCGATGAAGTCATCACGCCGAAATTCCGCAGCGGCGATTTCGCCGGCGGCATTTCCGACGGCGTCGATCAGATCATCCGCGTCGTCGACGGCGAGCCGTTGCCGGCGCCTGCGCGGCCGCGGCAGAATACCGGCTTCCTCGACCACATCGATCCGTTCAATCCGTTTCTGCTATTCGGCGTGTTCATCGTTGGCGGAATTTTTCGCGGTATTTTCGGACGGTTGTTCGGTTCGCTCGCGACCGGCGGTCTGGTAGCGGCGATATTCTGGTTTATCGCGGCGTCGCTGGCGCTGTCGGCCATCAGCGGCTTCATCGCATTCATCGTCACCATGTTCGCCGACGCGATGACGTCGTCGGGCGGCGTCGGCAGAGGCGGGACATGGTCCGGCGGCGGCGGATTTTCGGGCGGCAGCAGTTCGAGCGGCGGCGGCTTCAGCGGAGGCGGCGGCAGTTTCGGTGGCGGCGGCGCGTCGGGGAGCTGGTAGGACATGAGCATCAAGCGCATCGGCAAACATCTTCTCGCCAACCGCTCGCGGGTGCGGCGGGCTTTTCCGGCACGATCGCTGGCTGCCATCGAGCAAGCCATCAAGGGCAGCGAGGCGACCCATGCCGGGCAAATCCGCTTCGTGGTCGAAGGCGCGCTGGACGGCGCGCCGCTGTTGAGAAACCAGTCGGCGCGCGCGCGGGCGCTGGACGTGTTTTCGCACCTGCGGATCTGGGATACCGCGCACAACAACGGCGTGCTGATCTATCTATTGCTGGCCGACCGCGACGTCGAGATTCTGGCCGACCGCGGCATTGACGCGCTGGTGGGTGCTAAGGAATGGGAGAAGATTTGCCGGGCGATGGAAGCTGAATTCGGCAAGGGAAATTTCGAGGCTGGCGTGCTGAAGGGCATTGAGGCGGTGTCGCGGCATCTGGCGAAACATTTCCCGAAGCACGGTGCCGGCCGGAACGAACTGCCGGACGCACCGGTGGTGATGTAGCGCACCTACTGCGTTCCCCGGACGCAGTGCAGCGCAAAGCGGTGCACTGCAGAGCCGGGGTCGTCACGAACGCCGGTGTTTGGTACGGTCCCGGTTCTGCGAAGCAGCGCTGCGCGCTGCATCGCGCCCGGCATATGAGGTGGCGCGCTTTAAGCGTCGTCCAGTTTATTCAGATCGCGCACCGATTGCATGATCGGTTCGAAATTCGAGCGCGCATCCAGCGCGTCGAACAGTTGCGCGGTGTCCGACAATAGCGCGTGCGAGCGCTGGATCGCGATCCGCACGTCGTCCTGCGGCGTATCGGACAGCCGGCCGTGTCCGGACAGCAGGATTTTGGAATTCAATCCCTTCAGCCGCTCCAGCGACTGGATGTAGTCGCTGATGCTGCCCGACCCGAACACGCCGCCCATCACGCCGCCGGGCATCAATGTGTCGGCGGCGAACAGCAGGCCCTGGTCCTGATCGAACAGGCTGATGCAGGCGGAGGTGTGGCCCGGCGTGTACATCACATTGAGACGGAAATTGCCGAGATCGATCAGGTTGCCTTCTTCCAGCCAGATATCGACATTGATCGGCACGTTGGGCTCGTTGAACATCTTGCGCAGCATCGAGAAATCGTCGCGCAGCATGATCTTGTTGGCGGCGAGTCGATGCGCGGCGATGATCGTGCGCCCGGCGAAATGGTAAGCCGCGCCGATGTGATCGAGATGCTCATGGCTTAGAATCAGCATATCGATCCTGTCGGGCGGACAATCGACATGGTTGAGGCATTCCACGAGATGCGGATAATTCGAGGACAGCCCGACGTCGATCATGATGGTGCGCGACGAGCCGCGCACCAGATAGGCGTTGGCGGCGCGGTTCTTGAAACGGATTTGATAGACGTTCTCGGCCGCCTCGATCAGCGAGCAGACGTCATTGTTGAGGAGAACGGGAAACGGTGACGGCTTGCGGTCGCTCATTGCGCCGCCGCCCTGAACTGGGCGGCGTTGGAGGCGCGCAGCCGCTTGCTCAAGGCGTCCATGATCATCAGCGCGAAGGCCGGCTGCTGACTGACCAGGTAAACGAAGCGTGCATGATTGATCCGCATCACCTTTGTCTTCGGTGCCGCGGCAATGGCGGAGGCGGATCGGGAGGAGCCGTCGATCACCGCCATTTCGCCGAAAAACTCGCCCTTGCCGAGGGTGACGATGGTGGTCTTGCCGGCGCCGGTGATCTTGACGATGTCGATCTTGCCGTCGAGCACCACATACAGCTCGCGCCCGGCCGAGCCTTCCTCGAATATGACGTCGCCCACATCATATTCATTGATGCATTTTTCGATCGTCATGGAGTCCACTGCCTTCTGGCTGGTCTCATTGCGGCCATGTTAGTCGGTAAATCCGTTGGTGCAATCGATGCGTGGCGGCGGTGGACGATCCCGCAGGGCAGCAAAACCGGAAATCCGGGGCGGGTTTATGCGCGGACGGGTTCCGTTCATCAGGCGAAACGGGCCGGGCAAATCCTAAAATTTCCGTAATTCGGGCGGTAGTAACGAATTCGCAAGCAATAAAAGTTACCAAATGGTCAACCTTTGTTGGAGATTTGCAACGTGAGCGAACATAAGCCTGACCGGGTCAGCGATACCGGACCGACCGCTCCGAATCCGCCGGACGCAACGCCCGGCGAGCCGGCCCAGGATCCGGCAAAACAAGGCCCGGCAACAGAATCCATGAACATGGAATCTCCGAAGATTGCGCCTGAGCGGGCCGAAGCTGACAAGGCGAAGGACGCGCCCGAGGCTGCCGCGCCGAAGGCCGACGCATCCAAGGCTGCCGCACCCAAGATCGACGTGAAGGCCGACGCGCCGACACCTCCCGGCAAGGTCATGGTCATGTCGCGCGATCACGCCTGGAATGGCGACAAGGCCGGTCCTGAAGCCGCATCCGCGGACAGCAAGCCGGGTTTCTTCGGCAAGCGCCGGGTGGCTGCGCTCGCAGCGGTGATCGTCCTTGCGGCGGTGGCAGGTGCCATCGGCGGCGCGCTGGCAACCGCGGGTTTCGGGCGTTTTGCCGGCGCGGAGACCAAGGTGGCGAGCAACCGCGCGCTCGAGGATACGATTTCGCGGATCGACACCGAGGTCGCGGCGCTCCGCACCAGCCTCGAGCAGGCGTCGAAACACAGCGCTTCCCAGATCAGCAAGACCAGCGATCGCCTCGACAAGGTCGAGAAGGCGCAGGCCGAGCCGGCCGCGAAACTCGCCAAGCTCAGCGAGACCGTGGACAAGCTTCGCACCGCGTCGGCCACTGCACCGGCGCCGGTTGCCGCAGCCGCCGCGCCGAAGGAAACCACAGGCTCGATTCAAACCGCCAACGCAACCCCAGCGCCGGTGCCATTGCCCGCGCCGAAGCCGGAAGCAGCCCGGCTGCCGACGGTGGAAGGCTGGGTGCTGCGCGATGTCGGCAATGGCAGCGCCCTGATCGAAGGACGGCAGGGCATCTTTGAGGTCTATGCCGGCGATCCGATCCCGGGGCTTGGCCGCATCGACGCCATCCGCAAGCAGGACGGCCGCTGGGTGGTCGTGACCAGCCGCGGCCTGATCGTCGGGCGCTGACTGCGTCATTTCCCGCAAACTACCCCATTCCGGGACGCGCCTCTTGGCGCGGGCAATCCAGCAACGGAACACAGCTCTGGATTCCGGGTTCGCGCTGCGCGCGCCCCGGAATGACAGCAGCCCGCTTTTCGGCTATTTTCCCGGCGTTGCCCTTTAGGAAAAAGCCACGCGTGCGCTTCGCCTCGCTCTTAACTCTGCTGTTCGGCGTCATGGCATCGCACGCCGCGCAGGCCGCGACGCTGGAGCGCGGAACGGCGATCACCGATCCCTATGCCTTGCGCGAACTCGACCGGACCAGCTTCGCCCTAGGCCGCATGGTCAAACCCGCTCGCTCTGTCGATACGCCGATGGCCAACGACGAACTGTTCGCCCTGCCGTCGATGGCGCCGGTTCGCGCGGCGATCGACGCGGAATTCGATCGCTACATCGCGAAACACAAGGCCAGTCACGTCAATGAGACCATCGGCGTCGGGCCGTCATTCGATGTTCAACTGTTCGATCGTGCGCTGCTCTATTCCGCCCAGACGCGCTTTGTGCTGGCGGGTATCGTCAACCGCATGGACCGCGCCTACGTCGCACCCGAAAGCTGCGGTGAAATCAGGCTGATCTACCGCCTTGCGCGCACTGGCACACTAGAAACAAACGCGGGCGCAACCTCGCCGCGGCTGCCGATGACGTTGAACATCGTGCTGAAAGCCAGGGGCGACGGCGCAGCGATCGCTTGTTCGGACATCGCGCGGCGATGGCTCGATACCGCCGATTTGCAACTCACCGGCGCCGATCTCGCGATCAAATTGCTGTCGCAAGACGGGCCGCTGAAGCTGATCGGAACCGAGAACATCGATCGCATCGAAACCAATCTTCAGATCGCGCACGCGCCGAAATCGAAGGTCCGGGATTTCCGTACCGACTACCTGCTCAAGGTGTTCCGTTCCAACGCGCAGTCGCGCGCCTTTGAGGAGGCGCCGCTCGAAAACCAGATCGACCGCGCGCGGATTTTCGCCGACGAGAAACTCAAGCGCGAATTCAGGAACTGGCTGCTGGAGCCCGCGCATATCGGCGAGCTGGATCGCGGCACCATCCTGATCCCCGAAAAATTTCTGGCCACCGGCGCGGTGGCCGCGACTCCCGTCGGTTTTGCGCCGTCGAACCTGCTGCCCGCATTCGGCTTCGTGGAACCCGGTGGCTACGGCAACGCGGTCTTCAATGACAGCGACGTCGTCACGGCGCTGAAAAAAGCCGCCGGCAGCGGTGTCGTTTTCGAAAACATCCGCTCGGTCGCCGGCTTCGAGCGCCGGCTCAACGACGTGACTTGCTCGGGCTGTCACCAGACCCGCGGCATCGGCGGCTTCCATTTTCCCGGCGTCGACTGGATGGCGGCCAAGCCTTCCAATTCGACGGTCGTTCCGGCGTCGCCGCATTTCTTCGGCGACCAGATCCGCCGCCGCGATATCTTGACCGCGATCCGCGACGGCACGTTGCCGGACTACTCCCGCGGATTTTCCAGCCGGGCGCAATTGCGCGGCAGCACCGAACTCGCCGGCACCGAATATGGCGATGGCTGGGGCGCGCATTGTTACCAGCAAAAGCCGAAAACCGCCGACAATGATGCGAGTTTCCGTTCCTGGACCTGCGCGGAAGGACTGGCCTGTCAGCCCATCGGCACTGCCTCGCGGATGGGGATGTGTTTTGTGAAAAGCCGCTGAGGAATCGCCGGGAAAGCTGCATCCGCTGAGATTGACAGTGGTCTCACTAATCGTGTTTCATCCGGGCAATCGCCTGTTAAAGGCGAGCCGGGAGTGGACATGGACGACATCATTATCGTCGGCGCCGGCGTCGGCGGATTGACCCTCGGGCTCGCGCTGCATGCCGCCGGCATTCCCTGCCGGGTTTTCGAGTCCGCCGCCGAAATCAAGCCTGTTGGCGTCGGCATCAACCTGCTGCCCCATGCGACCAAGGAGCTTGCCGCGCTCGGGCTGGAGCAGGCGCTGGCGCGGGCCGCAATCGCGACCCACGATGCCACCTTCTTCAACCGATTCGGCCAGTTGATCTATCAGGAGCCGCTGGGGCGCGCGGCGGGTTACGATCATCCGCAATTCTCGATCCATCGCGGCGATCTGCAGATGGTGCTGCTGGATGCCTTCCTGACGCGCGCCGGCCATGATCGTCTTCTCACCAGCCATCATTGCACCGGTGTCGAGCAGGACGCTGGCGGCGTGAGCGTGCATTTTTCCGATGGGCCGGCGGGCGTCCATCGCGCCACCGTGCGCGGCCGCGCTGTGGTTGCCTGCGACGGTATCCACTCCGCGATCCGCAAGCAGTTTTATCCTGACGAAGGCGAGCCGCGTTACTCCGGCGTCAACATGTGGCGCGGCGTGACGCGCTGGAAGCCGATGCTGTCAGGCGCCAGCATGGTGCGGGCGGGATGGCTGTCGCACGGCAAGATGGTGATCTATCCGATCCGTCATGCCGATGCCGGCGGCTTGCAGCTTATCAACTGGGTCGCCGAAATCGAGACGCCGAATTATCGCAAGCGCGACTGGAACCGTCCGGGCTCGATCGACGATTTCATCGGTCCGTTTGCCGACTGGCATTTCGACTGGCTCGATGTTCCCGCCTTCATTCGCGCCGCCGACAGCGTGCTGGAATTTCCGATGGTCGATCAGGACCCGCTGCCGCGCTGGAGTTTTGGGTTGATAACGCTGCTCGGCGACGCCGCGCATCCGATGGTGCCGCGCGGTTCCAACGGCGCCGGGCAAGCCATCCTCGACGCGCGCGCGCTGACCACGGCGCTGAAACCAGGCGGCGACCCGGCCGCGGCGCTCGCGGCTTACGAGAAGCAGCGGCTCGAAGCCACCACGCGGATCGTGCTGACCAACCGCAGCAATCCGCCCGATGCGATCCTGCGCGAAGTGTTCGAGCGCACCGGCGACCGGCCGTTCCAGGCAATCGACGATGTCATCAGCCGCGACGAGTTGGCTGCGTTATCCGAGAGCTACAAGCGGATTGCCGGTTATTCGAAGGAAGCTTTGCGAACTTGATGCGTGCAACGGCGCGCGGCTGACGTTTCAGGGGAGAGGAAGACGATGGCGATGTCTCAGATGCAGGCCGGCGGCACGCCGGTCGATGTCGCGGAATTCATCGACCGGCAGCCGGTCGGCGGCTTTCAGATCGGGTTGCTGCTGACCTGCGCCGCGGTGTTGTTTCTCGACGGTTTCGACACCCAGGCCATCGGCTATGTCGCGCCGGCGCTGGCGAAAGAGTGGGGCCTGACCAAGGCCGCGCTCGGCCCGGTGTTCAGCGCCGGCCTGTTCGGCCTGATGATCGGCGCGCTGGTGTTCGGCCCGCTGGCGGACCGCGTCGGGCGCAAGAAAATCATCATTTTCTCCACCCTAGCGTTCGGCATCGGCACGCTGGCGACCGCGTTCATCCAGGACGTCAACACGCTGCTTGCGATCCGGTTTCTGACCGGTCTTGGCCTTGGCGGTGCGATGCCGAATGCGGTTGCGATGACATCCGAGTTCAGTCCGCACCGCCGCCGCGCCACCATGGTGATGATCATGTTCTGCGGCTTCTCGGTGGGTGCAGCACTCGGCGGCCTGCTCGCAGCCGCGCTGATCCCGCAATTCGGTTGGCGTTCGGTGTTTGTGGTCGGCGGTATCGCCCCGCTGCTGCTGGTCCCGATCCTGGCGCTGCGGTTGCCGGAATCGGTGCGCTTTCTCGCGCTCACAGGGCGCGCGCCCGAGCGCGTTGCGGAACTGCTGGCGCGCATCAATCCGGACGCGGCGTTCGCTCCGGGAACGCAGTTCGTCGTGCATGAACCGCATCTTGCCGGCCTCCCGGTGCTGCATCTGTTTCGCGACGGCCGCACGCTGGCGACGCTGCTGCTGTGGGTGGTGTTCTTCATGAGCCTGCTCGACCTCTATTTCCTGTCGAACTGGCTGCCGACCGTGCTCAACGATCTCGGCGCTTCGATCTCGGCCGCGGCGGCAATCGGATCGATGTTGCAGGTCGGTGGCGTGGTCGGAACCTTTGCGCTGGGCAGCGTGATCGACCGGTTTTCGTTCCGCGCGCTGGCGCTGGTCTATTTCATCGCCGTGTTCGCGGTCGGCGCGATCGGCCAGCTCGGCCACTCCGTGGTTTTCGTCACCATGGCGATCTTCGCCGCGGGCTTCTGCATCGTCGGTGGCCAGATCGCCGCCAACGCGCTGGCGGCGACGTTTTACCCGACCTCGATCCGGTCGACCGGGGTTGGCTGGGCGCTCGGCATCGGCCGCGTCGGATCGATTGTGGGGCCCTTGGTCGGCGGCGCCCTATTGACCATGAAATGGAGCACCGGGTCGGTGTTCATGGCGGCCGCGAGCGCGGCGCTTTGCGCGGCGCTGGCGGCCTTCTCGCTGAGCCGGGTCGCGGCCATCCGGGGCGGCGGCAAGGACGCTGCCGATCGTTCAACATCGATCAAGGCCGGCCTCCAGCCGGCAACACGCGCCGGCGCCTGAATCGAATCCGCGGCGCTGGCAGTCCGCCGCGATTGGGCGTATGAATCCGTTGCAGCGAAGCGGCGGGGGATCGGCGTGAGCAACTCCGAAAGCGAGAACAAACAGCGTGATCGCAAGATCGCTCAGAACGAAGCCAGCCGGGAGGCCGTCAGCGCCCTCCGCGTCAGTTCATGGGCTGTTGGTGCCGCGGTGATTGCCGGCCTTATCGTGTTTGGCATCGTCTGGGCATGGATGCATCGCTGAAGACATCAAGCCACGGCGCCTGCCGTCCGTAACTGGTTGATCGCCGCCTCATCGTATCCGGCTTCACGCAGCACCTCGTCGCTGTGCTCGCCGATATCGGGCGGATGACGCGGTGGCTTCTTGGTGCTGCCATCGACCCAGATCGGGCTGTTGATGGTCAGCAACTCGCCGCCTTCGAACGGCACCAGCACGTCGTTGTCCAGCATCTGCCGGTCGCCCGGAATGTCGTCGAGGATACCGACCACGCCGAACACGAGGCCGTTGCCGTCGAGAATCTTGCGCCATTCGGCGAGGTCCTTGCCGGCAAAAATCTCGTCGAAGATTTTTATCAATTCCAGCGAGCGCGCGTGACGATCGGCCTTGGTGGCAAACCGCGGATCGCTGACGAATTCCTCGTGGCCGATGCAGCGGGCCAGCGCCGGCCATTGCCGCTCCTCGTTGAGCAGCGACAGAATGAGCCAGCGGCCGTCGCGGCATTTGTAATGATTGGTGACGGCGTTCAGCGCGCGTTCGCGCGGCCGCCGCTCCTGGAATTTCGCGCCGCATAACTTGGCCTGCGCGAGCACGCCGCTGGCCCAGATGCCGTTGGCCATCAGGTTCGAGCTCACGTGAGAGCCCTTGCCGGTGCGCTCGCGCCTGTAGAGCGCGGTGACGATCGCGCCGTACAGCGCCATCGCGCAAGGGTGGTCGCCCATCCCGGCGACCGAGCGCGCCGGCGTGGTGTCGAGGTCAGCGCGCACCAGATCCATCAGGCCGGAGCGGGCCCAATAGGCATTGCTGTCGAAGCCGGGCTTGTTGGCTTCCTCGCCCTTTTCGCCGTAGCCGGTGAAGGAGGCATAGATCAGCCGGTCGTTGAGGGGCTTGAGTTCTTCGTAGGTGATGCCAAGCCGCGCCCGCACCATCGGCGGAAAATTGGTGATGAAGACGTCGGCGCTGCCAGCGAGGCGGCGCAGCACTGCTTGTCCTTCCGGTTTGCCGAGGTCGAGCGCGAGACTCTTCTTGTTGCGGGATTCCAGCATCCACGCGTAATTATGCGGGCTGACCGGATAGCCCGGGAGGTTCGGCAGGCTGCGGTAGGGATCGCCCGATCCCGGCGGCTCGATCTTGACCACGTCGGCGCCGAAATCCGACAGCACCGTGGCGGCCGCGGGGGCTGCGATGAAACTCGCGCAGTCCAGAACCTTGAGGCCTTCGAAGATGCCGTTATCCATGATCGCTCCCGTGACGTCTGTTGGTTTTCCAAACCGCCATTTGATCGATGTTTTAGGGCGATGCAACGGGAACCGCGCGCGCGGCGGTCCACAAAGCACAGCCGTCATACGCGGGCTTGACCCGCGTATCCATCCTTCTTCATGAAGAACGTTCTTCGAAGATGATGGATTGCGGGTCAAGCCCGGCGATGACGCGGCGAAATCTGGGCCGATGTCTACCCGCTCTCCGCCATCAGCGCGGCGTTGCCGCCTGCCGCCGCCGTGTTGACGGTCACGGTCTGCTCGGTCGCGAAGCGCGCCAGATAATGCGGCCCGCCGGCTTTGGGGCCGGTGCCCGACAGCCCATGGCCGCCGAACGGCTGCACGCCGACCACGGCGCCGATCATGTTGCGGTTGACGTAGACATTGCCGACCTGGAGCCGTTCGATCACGGCGTCGACGGTGTCGTCGATGCGGGAGTGGATACCGAGGGTGAGCCCGTAGCCGCTGCGCTCGATCGATTGCAGCACGCGGTCGAGATGGTCGGCGCGATAGCGCACTACATGCAGGATCGGACCGAACACCTCCTCGGTCAGTTGCCCGGCGCCGGACAATTCGAAGATGTGAGGCGCGACATAGTTGCCCTCGGGAGCGGCGCCCTGGAAATGCAGGCGGGCCTCCTTTTTCATGCGCGCGATATGCGCTTCGAGCTTTTGCCTGGCCTCGGCGTCGATCACCGGCCCGATATGCGTGGCGGGATCGCTGACATCGCCGATGTTCAATTCGCGCGCCGCGCCCGCGATCACCTCGATCATGCGGTCGGCAACGTCGTCCTGCACGAACAGCAGCCGCAGCGCCGAGCAGCGTTGTCCTGCAGAGCGGAACGCCGACATCACCACATCGTCGGCGACCTGCTCCGGCAATGCGGTGGCGTCGACGATCATCACATTGATGCCGCCGGTTTCCGCGATCAGCGGCACGATCGGGCCGTCCTTGGCGGCGAGCGTCCGATTGATCGAGCGCGCCACCTCGGTCGAGCCGGTGAAGACCACGCCGGCAATATCGCGATGCGCAACCAGGGCCGCGCCGATGCTGCCGTCGCCCGGCACGAGCTGCAGCGCGGACGCGGGCACGCCGGCTTCATGCAGCAGGCGCACGGCCTCCGCCGCAACGAGGGGTGTTTGCTCCGCCGGCTTGGCGACGACGGCATTGCCCGCCATCAATGCCGCGGTGACCTGGCCTGAAAAAATCGCCAGTGGAAAATTCCATGGCGAAATGGCGATGAAAACGCCGCGGCCGCGCAGCCGAAGCACGTTGCTCTCGCCGGTCGGGCCGGGCATGACCCGCCCGTCGCCAAAAAGCTTGCGGCCTTCTGCAGCGTAATAGCGGCAGAAATCGATCGCCTCGCGAACTTCGGAGAGCGAATCGTCGAGCGTCTTTTTGCCCTCGCGTTGCAGCAGCGCGATGAAATGTGCCATGCGCTGCTGCAGCAGATCGGCGGCGCGTTCCAGAATGCGCGCGCGCGTCTGTGCAGGGGTCTGGCTCCATGATCGGAAACCGGCGAGCGCTGCGACTACCGCATCGCTTGCGGTGGCCGTAGTCGCATCAGTTACGTTTTCGATCGGCGGGCGATCGGCCGCAACCGCGGCGACCAGGCTGTCGAGCGCAGCGCTACTCCCGAACTCGATGCCGCGCGAATTGATCCGGTCCGGCTGATAGAGGTCGTGCGGCAGGGGAATGTTTGGATGCCGCGCATTGTCGGGGGTGCCGATGATCTCCGCGGGGCGCCGCAGCAGCCTTTCAACCGGCACCGAATCGTCGGCGGCAACCGCCACGAAGGACGAGCTGGCGCCATTCTCCAGCAGACGCCGCACCAGATAAGCCAGGAGATCGCGGTGGCTGCCGACCGGCGCGTAGGTTCGCCAGGCCAGCTCCGGATGATCTTCTCCGAGTTGGGCATACAACGCGTCGCCCATGCCGTGCAGGCGCTGGAACTCGAAACCACCGCCATCCGCGAGTTCCAGAACGGTCGCGACGGTCAGCGCGTTATGGGTGGCAAATTGCGGAAAGATGCGCGGCCTCAAGCCCAGCAGCCTGCGCGCGCAGACGATGTAATTCAGATCGGTCATCGCCTTGCGGGTGAACACCGGGTAATCGTCGAGACCGCGCTGCTGCGCGCGCTTGATCTCGGTGTCCCAATAGGCACCCTTGACCAGACGCACCATCATGCGCCGGTTCAGGCTGCGCGCGAGGTCGTCGGCGTAGCCGATCACGTCTTCCGCGCGTTTCTGGTAAGCCTGGATCGCGAGGCCGAATCCGTCCCAGCCTTTCAGCGACGCGTCGCTGAAGACAGCCGAGATCACGTCGAGCGACAATTCGAGCCGGTCGGCTTCCTCGGCATCGACGGTGAAATTCAGATCGTGGATTTTCGCCTGCCGCGCGAGGCCGGTCAGCAGCGGAACCAGCTCCGTCATCACCCGCCGATGACCGACAGCCTCAAAGCTCGGATGCAGCGCCGACAGTTTCACGGAAATGCCGGGCCGGTCGGGCAGCGGCCGATCGCCCGCGGCACGGCCGATGGCGTCGATCGCGCTGGCGTAGGATTTGAGGTAACGCTGCGCATCGCCCGAGGTGCGCGCGCCTTCGCCCAGCATATCGAAGGAGTAACGCGGGATGCGGGCGGAATGCGATTGCGTCCGTTCAAGTGCTGCTTCGATGGTCTCGCCGAGCACGAAGTGGCTGCCCATCAGTCGCATCGCCTGCCGCGTGGCGGCGCGCACCGCGGGAACGCCGAGGCGTTTGGTCAAGCGGCCGATGGTGCCCTGCGGCGTCTCGCCGGGCTGAATCACCCGCGCCGACATACCGAGCGCCCACGCCGACGCGTTGACCAGGAAGGCGCTGGACTTCGTCTCGTGATGCACGAAGTCGCCCTGGCCGAGCTTGTCCTCGATGAATTGATCGGCGGTGCGCGCGTCCGGCACGCGCAGCAGGGCTTCGGCCAACACCATCAAGGCGAGGCCCTCTTTGGTGGAGAGCGCGAATTCGCGCAGCATATCCTCGACACCCCCGAGCCGGCCGTCGGCAGCGCGGATCGCCGCGATCAACCGGGTCGCATTCCCATCGATTTGCGCGTCCTGCTCCGGCCTGAGCCGCGCCGATGCGAGCAGCCGCGCGGCGAGGGCAGTGTCGTCCGGCGCATAGGGCGCTTCGAAGGGCGGAGGAGATGTTTCCATGGAGAGAATCTCAAGTTCCCGTGTTTTACCACGCCGGCGGACTTGGAATCGCAAAACCGCTGCGATAGTTTTCGCCGCTTCCAGCCCATATAGTGATTGCCGATGAAAACGGTGGATAACCCTGGCCGGCGCGGCATACGAAAAAGCGGTATGCGCGCACTCGCCCTGACCGCGATCTCTGCCGCCGTGCTGTCCGCCGTCCGACCCGCGCTTGCCGTCGAACTGAGCGCGCCGATCGCGGCGCTGTACTCCACGGTCTCGATTTATCCGCCTTCTGCGACATCCATGACGGTCTGCTACGGCTTTGTTTGCCGGCGCAGGGAAATCCTCAATTTCACGTCCGGCGACCGCAGGGCGCTGACGCAGATCCTGGCGGCGGGAAAAGCCTCCGCCGCGGCGGAGCGGGCGGCGGTGCAGAAGGCGGTGATCTGGTTCGATCGCCGCATGGGGCCGATCATCGGGACCGACAAGCGCGTCGCCAAAGCCGACTTCCGCTATTTCGACGACAAGCACAATTACGACTGCTGGGACGTCACCCGCAATACCACGAGTCTGCTACTGGTGCTGCAGCAATGGGACCTGTTCAAATATCACAGGGTAGGCGACCCGCACTATCGTGGCAACGCACTGGTATTGCAGACGCCGCACAACACCGCGGTGCTGGTCGATCGTGCGACCGGGGTCGAGTGGGTGGTCGATCTCTGGCCCCGCGGCTATCTGCAGCCCCCGGACGTGATGACCGTGCAGAAGTGGGTCACGGAAGACTGAGTGCCCACGCACAATTGCCCGCAAGAGCGGCGTCCGCTCTTGCGGAAGACGTTTTATCTTTTTTGAGGATGATGCTTCGGAAGCCTTAGCCCCCGGATTGCATCCGAGGGCCTGCTTTTAAGGAGATCGCGCTGTCAGCGTCAAACCTTGAGGTGTTCAGCCGAGGTCTTGCCGCGGTTGGCGACTTCCTCGTATTCCACCGTCTGTCCTTCATTGAGCGTCGAAAAACCGGCCTTTTCGACCGCCGAAATATGAACGAACACGTCCTTGCCGCCATTGCTGGGCTGGATAAATCCGAAACCCTTGGTCGGGTTAAACCACTTCACAGTACCTTTAGCCATCACGTCGTCTCCGCAGGATTAAAAACAATCACGATCGGTCGGTCCCTGGAAACCGGCTTATCCGACGGGCGCACGATACGCGGTATGGGCCAAGCTTGATAGCTTAAAACAGCATCCTGAAAATCCGGGAAATCGGTGCGTAGGGTGCCCGGATCGCGCTTTTTACCGGTTTCGCGGCCATTTGGCGCGACAGAAAGCCGCAAAAGCGTCTCTCGTTACGATTTTATGAAATGCCTACGCGTCGCGCGCGCCCGCGAAAGCCGGTGCGCGCGCAATCGGGCTCGATCGGATCTCAGTAGTTGGCGGTGAGATAATCGACAATCTTGCCAACGTCGGCGTCGTCGATCGGCGCGCCATAGACCTTGATCATCTTGGTCACTTCGGCCTGCCAGAAATCCTTGGTGAATTTCGGCCCGCGCGGCTGGGTCTGGACATAATCCGCCGAGTGGCACGCGGTACAGTTGTTCTTGACCACCTCGACATTCGCGCCGGGCTTGAACGCCGCGGTCTCCTCGGGAAGCGTGTAGGAGATCGGCTTGGCGCTGGCCGCGATCAGGCCGAAGCCGGCGGCTAGTCCGGCAAGCGTGGCGAGTGCGAGGAAAACCGAACGCGTCATGATCATTCTCCTCTAGGCTGCCGTGACGCGGACGGTTTCGACGACGTTGCGCAGATATCCGGCCGGATTCCACAGGGGATCCATCGGCTGCACATCGCCGGCATTGTTGGTGGCGCGAACCTTGAGTTCGTGCGCGCCGGCTTCAAGCTTCACCGGCAGCTTCCACTCCCGGAACGAATACTTGCCCAAATCCCTGCCGAGCTTTGCCGGCATCCAGGTCTTGCCGCCGTCGATGGAGACCGCGACTTCCTTGATGCCCTTGCCGCCGTCGAAGGCGATACCCTTGAGCGTCGTTCCGCCCCGCTTCAATTTTGCGCCATCGGCCACGCTGGTGATGAAGGAACGCACGGTGAAGCGGTTGATCGGAATCGTCGCCTTCGGTGCGGTGCCGGGCTCGACGCAGTTGCATGCATTGTCCGGAATGCGATAGGCGGTCTTCATCCAGAAATTATCCAGCACGCTGTCGATCACGGTGATTTCGTTGAGGTGCTTCACCCAGTAGGTGCCGTAATAGCCGGGCACCACGAGGCGCAGCGGAAAGCCGTTGAGCACCGGCAAATCCTCGCCGTTCATGCCATAGGCCAGCATCACTTCGCCGTCGCGGGCATGGTCGAGATCGAGCGCCTTGACGAAATCCGGCGTCTTGTCGCTGACCGGGCCGTCCATGCCGTTGAAGGTGACCTGTTTGGCGCCCTGCTGCACGCCGGCTTTTTCGAGCACGGTTTTCAGCGGCACGCCGCGCCAGCGCGCATTGCCCATGGCGCCGTTGCCGGACTGCCCGCCGGCGACGCGCGGATTGGAGAGTCCGCGGCTGTTGCCGGAGCACTGATTGACGGCTGTTATCTCGACCGCGGGAAGCTTCTTGATCTCCTTCAGCGACAGTTTGAGCGGGCGGTCGACCTTGCCCTTGACCTCCAGGGTGAACGTGTCGGGATCGATGTTGAGCGGAACGTCGGCCAGATGATAGCGGACGAAAAATGCGTTGTTCGGGGTGATGACGCCTTCATTGAAGACTGAAAACGGTGTTTCCAGTTGCGGCGGCCGGCTGGTCAGCCCGATCATCGGCCGCTTCTGCGGAACTTTCACCAGCGGACGCTCGCCATTGTCGAACGGCAGCGTCACCGTATCGAGCGCGAACGCCTTGATGGAATTGAGGCCGGTCGCGGCGCCAAGTGCTGCTATTCCGGCACGTTTGATCAACTCTCGTCGGTCGAGCATGGGGCTTCCTCCGAAGCTTTTCTGTCGAAACCGGTCATCACCGGACTCACTGTGCATGAGTGTCGCATCCGTAACGACTGAGTCAATTCATGCTTTCGGAGTGTGAATTAGGAGAAAGAATGTGCTGTCACCGCGATGCAGCAATAAAACCCCGGCCGCACCAAACAGCCGGGAACAGATCACGTACCGGGTCCTCCCCGCCTTCGCGGGGACGACGTGGTCAGGCTGCGATCACGCTCGCGTCCTCGACAAGATCGGACAAACTCTTGGCGCTGGCGACCGCGCGTACAATCATCGGCTCGGCGCGTCCGCGGATGTCAACGTCGTGCTGTGGCAATGCGTCGGCCGATAACTCTGCCGTCTTGTGCACCTCTTCCGAGAAGATCACCTCGCAGGCGAGACCCTTGGTCATGTCCTGCAGCCTGGCCGCGACGTTGACGGCGTCGCCGAGTGCGGTGAACACCATGTGGTCGCGATAGCCGATGTCGCCAATGATGACTTCGCCGCCGTGAATGCCGATGCCGAAGCGGATCGGCTCGCGCAGATCGTGACTGAGAAACTGGTTCAACTCATCGACATTGGCGGCGATCGTCGCCGCGGCGCGGAGCGCCTGACGGCAGGCGGTTCGCGGGTTGGTGCCGAGCCCGAACAGCGCCAACTGCCCGTCGCCGACGAACTGGTTGGGCTGGCCGCCGCAATCGATCACGGCTTTCGAGACCGCGCCGAGGAAGCGGTTGACAATGAAGACGGTGTCGAACGGCAGCCGTTTCTCCGCAAGTTTTGTGGAGCCGCGCATGTCCACGAACATGCTGACAAGGTAGCGCTCTTCGCCGATGCGCGCGGGACTCGAGGTCCGTAAGGTCGCTGCCGTGATTTGCGGCAAAAATATCTGGAAGAAGGAGAGGTCGGTTTCGGGCCGCAGCTGGCAGGCGAGACGAATCGCCGGGTCGGCGCCGGCGCCGACGCGATTGAGCACGAAGGTTTCGCGCTGCGAAGGTTGGGGCAAAGCGCCGCAGTCGCCGATCACGCGGATGCGGCAGGTCGAGCAGCGGGCGCGGCCGCCACAAACGCTGGCGTGCGGCACGTTATTGCGCAGGCTGGCCTCGAGCACGCTGAGCCCCTTGGGCACGCGAACCGTCCTGCCGTTGCCATAGGACAGGGTGATCATGCCGTGGCGGCGCTCGTTCAGGGCGCGCACGCCGCGCGCCCCAAGCGCCAGTCCGATCAGGCCGAGATAGCCGATCAGGAAATAGTCCACGATGTTGTCGAGCATGCCTTGCTCGGCCGGCGTGCCGACCTTTTGCCGCGACAGATTCTCGGCTTTCCATTCGGGGGTGCTGCTTTCCTCGATCACCGTCCGTCCGCCTTGATAGAGGCCGAGCATCGCCAGCGTCGGAATCAGCACCGCGGCGGCCAGCAGGAAAGGTGCTCCGCTTTTGAAGAACGCCTTCATCCGCAGCCAGAAATACAGTCCAATGCAGCCGTGAACCCAGGCGACCACAAGGACGATGAACATCAGCCACATCTTGTAAGGCCAGACTACCCAGTAGGCATAAAACACCTGCGGATAGAGTTTTTCGTGCCCGAACAGCGCTTGGCCAAGCCGCACCCCGGCAAGATGGGTAATGATCAGCGCGGGAATGCTCAAGCCGAGCACCAGCTGCAGCGGCTCGATCGCCTTCCAGCGGAATTGCCGCCGTTCGTACAGCGCCCAGACGCCAAGGCCGGTATGCGTCAGCGCGGCGGCGTAAAACACGATCGCGACGGGAAGGAATTGCCAAAACATGGTGTGGATGTAGATGCCCGCAGCCAAGGCATCCATCGAGACGTTGCCAAGTGCGTGGTTGACGAAATGGCTGACCAGATAGGCGAACAGAACCAGCCCGCAGGCCAGGCGAATCTGCCGGACGCTGATGCCGCGGATGAATTTTCCAAGCTGGCCGGTGGACGATTCTGCCATGGGGTCCTGTCGAATATATCGCGCGATGTTACGGTTTATTCCCATAACTGACCACACTTCTCTCATCGTTTCCGCCTTCGCGGAGACGACGTTGCGCCGTTAACACGTTGACACCCCAACCGGAGTTGGCGAGAAAGCGCCGTGACGACAGCCCCGCCAGAGCAAGCCGACCGGCAACAGCGCTACCAACTCGTGGCCGTGGTCGCGCTGATCGCGGCTCTCACCGCGATGCGCATGATCTACGCCGGCGTGATCGAGCTGCGCACCGACGAGGCCTATTACTGGACCTGGTCGAAGGAAAACGTGCTGTCGTTCCTCGATCATCCCCCGATGATCGCGTGGTTCATCCGCTTCGGCACCGCGATCTTCGGCGACACCAGTTTCGGCGTGCGGTTCGCGGGCATACTGGCGATGCCGGTCATGCAGCTGCTGCTGGCGGATACCGTCCGGCGCGTGACGCATGATTTTCGCGCGGTCATCCTTGCGGTGCTGATGTCGGAGGCCGCGGTGTACTACGGGCTGCTGATGGCCAAGGTCGCCCCCGACGTCGCGCTGATTCCGTTCGCGGCGGCGATGGTCTGGGCGCTGGTGCGGCTGGTCGAGAGCGACGATGCACGCTGGTGGCTCGTCGCCGGCGTGTTCGCGGGGCTTGCGGTGTTGTCGAAATTCACCGCAGTGATGCTGCTTCCCGCGGTGCTGGCGTTCATGCTGATACCGGGCTGGCGCCGGCGCTGGCTGACGAGCCCGTATCCATGGCTTGCTGCGCTGATTGCCGTTTTGATTTTCTCGCCGGTGCTGATCTGGAACGCGCAGCACGGTTGGGCTTCGTTCCGATTCCAGTCGGTGCGCGCGGTAGCCACTCATGAACTGTCGCTGCGCACGGTGGGGGATTTCTTCGGCCTGCAATTCTTTCTGGTCGGGCCGATCCTGCTGCCGGTGCTGCTGTCGGCGGTGACCTTGACGGCATGGCGCGGAACCCGGCAACGCGACGCTATCTCCATTCTGCTTTCGGCCTGCGTGATCGTGCCGTTCCTCTATTTTCTGTGGAAGTCGCTGACGCTGCGCATTGGCGACACCTGGCCGATGTTTTTGTGGCCGATCGGCTTTGCCGCCGCCGCCATCAACATCTCCATGCTGCCGCGGGAAGGCTGGCCGGGCTGGATGATCAGGTCCACCATCGCATGGGCCAAGCTTGCGGTCGCCTCGGGCATCGTGCTGGTGGTAGGGACCTTTCTCTATTCCGTCGCCATCCCCTGGAATTTGTTCGGCAAGGCCGACCCGATCGGCGGCGAGGCGGGCTACGAGCAGGTCGCAAGCCGCGCCCAGACCGAAATGCTGAAGATCGGCGCGAGCTGGATTGCAACCACGGATTACCGCACCTACGCGATGCTGCGCTGGTATCTCGGAGATCGCGTGCCGGTGATCCAGATCAGCGAGCGTGGCCGCTTCACAGGCTTTCGCGATCCCGGCATGAACCAGATCAACGGCCATACCGGCCTTTATGTCGCGCGCGAGCCGGACCAGACCAATCCGGTCTGGGCCGCGACGACGGCGGTTCGCACGCCGCTCGGTCAGGTCGAACGAAGCTGGCGCGGAACCGTGATGGATACTTATGCGCTGGAGAAATTGACCGGCTGGACCCCCGAACTTTCCCCGCCGCC
The DNA here is from genome assembly GCA_963784755.1 of uncultured Alphaproteobacteria bacterium. GTDB lineage: Bacteria > Pseudomonadota > Alphaproteobacteria > Rhizobiales > Xanthobacteraceae > Bradyrhizobium. The sequence goes on from CAWASS010000003.1 coordinate 452,590, forward strand.
GGACTCGCCGCTGTATCGCTGGCGCGTACTGGCGGAAAACAGCGCAGTATACGAAAATCGGCTATTCGCCTTCGCAGGCCCGATCAAATAAGAACCCTCGGCAGGAGTGGCACAGGATGATCCCTAGGACAATCGCAGTGGTGCTGTCGCTGTGTGCCATGGCGCTGCCGGTATCGGCGGCAGATTACCCCGATCACGCCATCAGGATCATCGTGCCGTTCGCGGCCGGCGGCGGCACCGACGTGCTGGCGCGCATCATCGCGCAAAACCTCAACAGCAAATGGGGCCAGCCCGTGGTGGTGGAAAATCAGCCGGGCGCCTCCGGCGCGATCGGCACCCGCGCGGTGATGAAGGCGCCGCCCGACGGCTATACCTTGCTGATGGCATCCACCGGCGCCTTGATGGCGGTGTCCGGCGCGGACGGCGACGGTCCGTTCGAACGTCAGCAAGGTGCTCGCGCCGATCGCGATCGGCGCGGCGCCGCCATATCTGCTCGTCGTCAACCCGAAGCTGCCGGTCAACTCGACAGCCGATCTGATCCGCCTGGCAAAAGAAAAGCCAGATGGCTTGACGTTCGGCTCCTCCGGCGTGGGGGCAGCGTCGCATCTGTCCGGCCTGTTTGTTCGCTGGCGAAACCGGAATCAAGCTGCTGCACGTTCCCTATAAGGGCACCGGACCCGCGGTGACCGATCTGCTCGGCGCGCGCATCGACCTGATGTTCGCGCCAGGGCCGGTGGTGCAACAGTTCGTGCAATCGGGCCAGCTCAAGGCGCTCGGCGTCACCGACACCAGACGATCCCGTTTTTATCCCGACGTGCCGACCGTCGCCGAGGGCGACGTGCCCGGTTACGAATCGGTGGGTTGGTTCGGCTTGCTGGCGCCAGTCGGTACGCCGCCGGAAATCATCAAGCAGATCAACCAAGCCATTGTCGCCGCGACGGAGACCCAGGAATTCCGCGATCATCTGGCGACGCTGGGCGCCGAGCCCAAGCCGCAGACGCCGGAAGAGTTCGGCCGCTACATCAATGCCAACGTCGCCAAATGGAGCAAGCTTGTGAAAGACAACGACGTGCAATTGCCGGGAGGAAAGTGATGCGTTTGGCAACGTTTACGGATGAGTCGCTGGAGCCACGCTTTGGCGTGGTGCGCGGTGAGAAAGTTTTCGATGTCGTTGCCATGGCGGGCATGCTTGGAAAGCCGGCTCCAGCGAAAACTGTCAAGTATGCCTTGACAAGTGGCCCGCAGACGCTCGCCCTGCTACGCAAAATGGTAGATTTATGCGAGAGCAACGATCTGTACCGTCCGACCTCAAACGTCAAATTCCTGCCGCCAATTCCCGATCCGTCAAAATTCTTCTGCGTCGGCAAGAACAACAGGAAGCATCGCGAGGAACTCAAAGCCAACAAGATGCTGACGGAGGTTCCGAACGAGCCGACCGGCTTCATCAAGCTCACCGACACCATGTCGGGCGACGGCGACGAGGTCGTCAGGCCCGAGGGCATCACCACGCTCGATTACGAGCCGGAGCTTTGCTACGTCGTCGGCAAGCGCGCGCATGGTGTGAAGAAAGCAGATGCGATGGATTATATCGCGGGCTTCATGCTCACCAATGACATCAGCGCGCGGGAAATCCAGCAGCGCGAGGTGGCCTCCGGGAGCCGGTTCTGGACCGCGAAGAACATGCCGGGCTTCGCGCCGGTGGGGCCGTACGTCCTGACCATGGATGAAGTCGCCGATACCGACAATCTCTGGGTCACCTGCCACGTCAACGGGGAGCCGCGGCTGCGCTCGAACACGGGCGACTATCTGTACAAGATCGCGGATGTGCTGGAGCATTTTTCGCGCTACGTCGTATTCGAGCCGGGCGACCTGATCGCGATGGGCGCGCCGAGCGGCGTCGCCGTCGGACAGCCGAACGCGTCGGAGCTTTATCTCAAGCCCGGCGACGACATGGTGATTGCATTCGAAGGATTGATGTCGCTGCGCACAAAGATCGTCGCGCCGCGCTGAGGGATCACATTCGTTCAATTAGGGTTCAGCCGGTGAACGAAAATCGTTCCCGCGCGTTGTGGGGGTCCACAGAGGACACTCGAAATGAACAACATCAAAGAACACATGGAAGTGATCGGCGCCGACGGCGTGCATGTCGGCACCGTCGACCGGGTTGAAAACGGCAAGATCAAGCTGACCAAAGCCGATAGCGGCGAGGGCAAGCACAAGGGACACCACCACTTCATCGACCTCGGCCTGGTTGCCGAAGTTGAAGGCCGGAAGGTTCGCTTGTCCGCGAACGGCAATGTCGCGGTGACGATGGAAGAAGAAAAGAGCTGACGGCCTGCGAAGCACGAACGCCGCCCGAACGTCCGGACGGCTTTCTGACGTTTGAGGCTACTCTTCAGCCTCGCGCCTGCGCAGCAGGTCCTTCGCCAGATCGCCGAGTGCGGGCCGCGGCAGCGCGGTGAAGGGCAGCGGCCGCGTCACATCGATCGCGGCGAGGCCGAGCCGCGCTGTCAGCAATCCATTGAGAACGCCTTCGCCGAGCCGTTGCGACAGTTTCGCCGCGATGCCGTGGCCGAGCACCTGTTGCACCAGGCCGTCGCTCGCGGCCATGCCGCCGGTGATCGCGAGATGCGCGATCACATGCCGCATCAGCTTGATCAACCCCAGCGTTCCCGGCCGTCCGCCATAGAGCCGCGCCAGTTGCCGTACCAGCCGCAGCGAGGCCGCGAATACGAACAGCACGTCGATCAGCGCGCGCGGGCTGACCGCGGTGACGATGGAGACGCGCTGCGCGGCTGACGAGACGAGACGGCGCGCCTCCTGGTCCAGCGGTGTCATCAATTCGCGTTCCGCAAGCCGGATCAGGTCCGCGCCGTCGATGATGTCGTCGGCATGACCAGCCAGTGCGGTGCGCGCTCGCGCCAGTTGCGGATTGCCGTGTGCGATCCTGAGCAGGTCCTGCAGGATGGCGCGGCTCTCGGCCCTGTTGTCGCTGAGCAGCGCCTCGGCGGCGCGGCGATGCAGTTTTTCGATTGTCGCAAGGCGCGCAAGACTGAATGCCTCGCGCGCGACGATAACGACCAGCGCGAGGGCCGCTAGAATCGCAAAGCCCAGTCCGAGAAAGCCAAAACCCTCACTGCGCGCGAACAGATCCTCGACCAGATTGACGACGCCGAGGCCGGTGCCAAGCAGCACCAGTCCACCCAGCGCGGTCCAGAACAGGGCGCCCCAGCGAAAGCCGCGTCGCGACGGGACAACCGGTTCGTCGATCGGCACCGGCAGCAAGGCCGGATCGGATTCCGGCGTGATGTGAACCGTGCCGCGTGACGGACGGGATGGATCGCCATCCGGGTCCATTACGATCACATGCGGATCGTCGAGTTTGAAGGTCGCGGGACGGCGATTTCGCTCACTCATTGCAGTCGGTCTCCGATCAGGAACTGGAGCGCGCGGTCGAGGCGGATGTGAGGCAGCGCGGGGCCTTCCGGCTCGCCGCGCTCAAGCAGCGGCGGGCGGAAGCGCAGGAAGCGAAAATCGGCTTTGTCCGCGCTCGCGGTGGTCAGCCCGCGAAACCCGCCGTCGCCGCCGAAGAATGCATCGAGATTATCAGGCAGGTCGCCTGGAAAGGTCGCCACCTCGGTTTCGCCGTCGAAGGTCTCGCCGATGGTGGCTTCGCCCTTGATCGGTGTCCCCAGGATCGACGGCAGTTTTTCACGGCCGCGCTGCACCTGGGCCTCGCGGGTGGCGCGCACCGCGGCCAGCGCGACCACATCGACCGCCGCGCCTGCGCCCTCCGCGCGCGTCGCGGCCCGGTCCAGCATTCGCCGCAAGATCGCCTCCAGCCGGTCATGGCTGGAATGGTGCAGATGATCGGCCTTGGTCGCCGCAAACAGGATGCGGTCGATCCGCGGCCGGAACAATGTGCTGAAAATCGTGCTGCGGCCGATCCGAAAGCAATCGAGAATGCCCGCCAGCGCCGCTTCGAGATCGTGCAGCGCTTCCGGTCCGGCGTTGAATGCCGCCAGCGCATCGACCAGCACGACCTGCCGATCCAGCCGCGAAAAGTGATCGCGGAAAAACGGGCGGACCACCACGTCCTTGTAGGCCTCGTAGCGCCGGGCCATCATCGCCCATAGCGAACCCTCGGGCGCGAAGCCATCGACGGGAACGTCGAGCGGCGCAAAGGTCAGCGCCGGCGAGCCAGCCAGATTGCCCGGCATCAGGAAACGGCCGGGCGGCAGCAGGCTCATGGCGAAGCGTTCGTCGCGGCAGGCGCGCAGATAATCGGTGAACAGCTTTGCGGCGGCCAGGGTGGCCTGCTCGTTCTCGCGCGATTGCGCGTCGAGCGTCCCAAGATGTCCATGCCACGCCACCGCCAGCCGCGCGCGGGGCTCTTGCCGCGACAGCGCGAGGCTTTCCACCGACCATTGCTCGTAGGATTTGCCGAGCAGCGGAAGATCGAGCAGCCACTCGCCGGGATAATCGACGATGTCGAGGGTGAGCGTGCGATCCGCGCCATTTTGCCGCTGATAGTCGATCACCAGCCGAAGCTCGCTGATGTCGACGGTCGAGTTCGGCCAGCGCCGCTCCTCGATCAGGGTGCGCAGGTGATTTTCATAAGCGAACCGCGGCACCGCGTCGTCGGGCTGCGGCTCCAGCCGCGCGCGCGCAATTCGCCCCGTCGCCAGCGACTCGAAGACCGGAAAGCGGCCGCCGCGCGAAAGACCGTGCACCAGCGCGATGATAAAGACGGTTTTTCCCGCGCGCGACAATCCGGTGACGCCGAGCCGAACCGTCGGATTGAACAGGTTATCGCCGTAGTCCAATAGCGCCCGCGCGGACAGCCGCGCTTCCTCGACGATATCCTGGAAACTGGGCATGCTGGGATGAGGGGCTCGACGATGAGAGGGCAAAACGCCGGAAAGCGCTTTCGGAAAGTGGCGATTATCGGGCCAAAATCAAGTTTCATATTTAAGGCGGGTTTGGGGGTTCAGCTTTCGTTGACCTGCCATGGGGTATGATTTAACGCTGGGCTCAAGCAACTCGCCGGACCTGACTAATGACCGTGTTCAGACTGAAGCAATTTGCCTCGAATTCCGCCAACGCCGCCAGAGGCGCTGCGCGCTGGAACTACGACCGTGCCGAGCTGATCGCCGACGGCGTCGTGCACGGCATTGGCATATTCTGCGGGCTGGTCGCGGCCACCGTGCTGATCGTTCTCGCCGCCATCTACGCCACGCCGCTTGAAGTCGCGGTGGTCTCCGTCTACGTCGCCGGGCTGCTGACCATGCTGGTGCTGTCGGCGACCTACAATCTCTGGCCGGTGTCGCGGGCCAAATGGGTGCTGCGCCGTTTCGATCACTCGGCGATCTATGTGCTGATCGCGGCGACCTATACGCCGTTCTTCATGCAGATGAAGGACAGCGTTTTCGCCCTCGCGCTGCTGATCGGGGTGTGGTGCGTAGCGATCGTCGGCATCGTGCTCAAACTGTTGCTGCCGGGGCGGTTCGACCGGCTCTCGGTCGGTCTTTATCTGGCGATGGGCTGGAGCGGCTTCATGGCCTACGACACCGTGGTGGCGTCGCTGCCGGCGATGGCGCTGTGGCTGCTCACGGCGGGCGGCTTGCTCTACAGTTTTGGCATCATCTTCCATGCATGGCAGCGGTTGCGCTTTCAAAACGTGATCTGGCATTCCTTTGTGCTGCTGGGTGCGGCCTGCCATTACACCGCCGTGCTCGACCTCGTATTGACCTGAAAATTACAAAACGCGGAACGTGACGATGCAGGTTGCCGGCAAGGTCGTCGTGGTCACCGGGGGCGCCAGCGGCATCGGCCGGGCGCTGTGCGAAGCCTTTCACCACGCCGGCGCCGCCAAGGTCGTGGTTGCCGATCTAGATTCTGCCGGCGCCGAAGCCGTCGCCGCCTCGATTTATGGTGCGGCGTTCAAATGCGACGTTGGCGAGGAAAAGGACGTCCGCCACCTGATCGAGGAAATCGAAGCGCGGTTCGGCCCGATCGCGCTGTTTTGCTCCAATGCCGGCATCGTCGGCGGCTTCGATCCGCTCTCCGAGAACGCCGGCGGCAGCTCCGACGAGCCATGGGCTAAAAGCTGGGCGATCCACGTGATGGCGCATGTCTATGCGGCACGGCATCTCGTGCCCAGGATGAAGGCGCGCGGTGGCGGCTACTTCCTCAACACGATTTCCGCGGCGGGTCTGCTGTCGCAGGTCGGCAGTCCGGCCTATTCGACCACCAAACACGCCGCGGTGGGTTTTGCCGAAAATCTCGCAATTTCGCACCGCGCGCATGGAATAAAAGTTTCGATCCTGTGCCCGCAAGGCGTCGATACCAACATGCTGCGGTCGATTCCGAGAGGTCCGCAATCCGGCGATGGCGACTTGACACCGGAGCAGGTGGCGCAGGATGCCTTGAAAGGAATCGAACAGGAAACCTTCGTGATCCTGCCGCACCCGCAAGTTCTCGATTACATGCGCAAGAAGACCGAGAATTACGACCGCTGGATCGGCGGCATGGCCAAGATCCAGGCCAAGATGCGCGAGAGCTACGAGAAGTGACGGCGCGATTTTAGCGCCGTCTCCGGGTTCGATGCTTCGCGCCGCCCCGAATGACGATCAGCTCTTCTGCCCGTACAGCAGCGGCACCACCCAATCCACCATCACCTCGATCAGGCTGACGCCGTCGTACGCAAGCCCGCGCGCCAGCGCGTCCGGCAACTCAGACGCCTTGCTGATCCGTACCGCATCGCAACCCATTCCCTGCGCAATCTGGACGAAATCGATGCCGGGCAGATCGAGGCCGGGGACGTTGCGCACCTGCATCACCTGGCTGAACGAACGCATCGCGCCGTAGCCGGCATTGTTGATCACCACCACCGTCAGCGGCAGCTTGCGCTGCGCGGCGGTCCACAGCGCCTGGATCGAATACATCGCCGAGCCGTCGCCGACGACGCACACCGTTCTGACGTCCTGGCGGCCGAGCGCGATACCGACGGACGCCGGCAACCCGTAGCCGAGGCCGCCCGACGCCATGGTATAAAAACTGTCCTGCCCGCGCATCGGCAGGAATTTATGCATCAGCGGACGGTGCGACGGAGCTTCCTCGACCAGCACGGCGTTCTCAGGCATCAGCGTCGAGAGCGTGTGCAACAGAAACTCTGCCGGAATCGGATCGGCGGCTTTGGGCGGCGGTGGCAATGCGCGGCCCTTGAATACCTCGCGCGTGGTCTCCGGCAACAGTGCCCACAGCACCGTCAGCGCCGGCTTCATGGTGGCGATGATGCTGTTGCCCGAAGGCGTGACGGCCGCGGCGGCCGGGTCGTCGGTGATCTGGAAGATCGCGGTCGCGCCATCGAAGATCGGCGCATGGCCTTCGACATGGAATGTGAACACCGGTGCGCCGACGACGACCACCAGATCATGCTCGCGCAACGCGTCGGACAGTTGTCCGGGCGAGGCATGCAGATGCCCGGCGAATTGCGGGTGCCGCTCCGGAAACGAACAACGCGACGAGAACGGGCTGACCCAGACCGCGGCCTTGGTCTTCTCGGCGACATCAACCATCAGGTCGACCGCCTGCGCGCGGTCCACGCCGGGACCGACCACGAGAGCAGGGCGCGTGCTGTTGGCGAAGGCCCTGACCAAGGCATGCATGGCGTCGGAGTCGGGACCGAACTCGCGGCTGATGCTGCGCGCCTCGACAGCTTGCGTCTGATGGGTCCAGTCGTCGATCGGCACCGAGACAAAGGTCGGACCGCAGGGCGGCTGCATCGCCACATAATAGGCGCGCGCGATTGCCGCCGGCACGTCCTCGGCGCGCGCCGGCTCGACGCTGAATTTTACGTAGGGCCGCGGAAATTCCGAGGCGCGTTCCGCATAGAGAAAGGCTTGCTGCGGCAGCAGGCTGCGCGCCTGCTGGCCGGCAGTGATCACCAGCGGCGTCTGGTTGCGGTGCGCAGTGAAAATGTTGCCGAGCGCGTTGCCGACGCCGGCGGCCGAATGCAGGTTGACGAACCCGGCATTGCGGGTCGCCTGTGCGTAGCCATCGGCCATGCCGATCACGCTGGCCTCCTGCAGGCCCAGCACGTAGTCGATATCGTCGGGCCAGTCGCTCAGGAACGGCAATTCGGTCGAACCGGGGTTGCCGAACACTTTCTTGATGCCGAACGCGCGCAGCAGATCAAGCGTGGCGTCCTTGACGGTAACAGAGCCGCTCACCACGTCGCGGTGCCCTTCATGGTCGGCGCACCATCCGAATTCGCCGTCCACAACTCCATGCCGGCGTCGGTGTCGTTGGCATTGACGCTGAACTCCGAGCCCGCGAAAAGCGGCTGCACCCCGCGATAGCTGAACTTTTTCGGCGCCGCGCCGCTATGCAGCTTGGCGGCGAACTCCACCAGAAACGCCGCCTGCATCGGGCCGTGAAAGATCAGGCCGGGATAACCCTCGATCTTGGTGACGTAATCGCGGTCGTAATGAATGCGGTGGCCGTTGAAGGTCAGCGCCGAATAGCGGAACAGCAAGACCTCATCGGCCATGTGGCTTTCGCGAAGTTTTGCGGATGGCGGTGCCGATGCCGGCTTGGTTGATGCCGGCGCCGACTTCGACATGTCGCGATAGACGATGTCCTGCCGCTCGCGGATCGCGACGCCCCGCGGCGTCGTAACTTCGTGCTGGACCGACACGAAGCAGAGCGGACCGGTGCTGCCGGTTTTCATGGTTACGTCCGAGATGCGCGAGCCGCGCTTCATCTCGTCACCGACCCGCAAGCTGTCGAAAAATTCCAGTTCGCCGCCGGCCCACATCCGGCGCGGCAGCGGCACCGGCGGCAGGAAACCGCCGCGGGTTGGATGACCGTCGGGACCGAGCTGCGACATCGGATAGACCGGCTGCGCCAGACACCAATGCGCCGTGAAGGGTGCGGCATCGCCCGGTTTCGGTTCGCCGATGTCCATGAACAAGGTGGCGCGCAGGCCGCGCACCAAATGCGCGGTGACGACGTCGGTTTTCACTTCGGTGCGGCCAATCCACTGCCGTAGATGGTCGAGGTCGAGGGTGGAGGCAGTGGCGACCGTCATGGCGATTTTGTCCCGGTACGAATTGGTTTGGCAGCGCCGTCGCGGCGACCGCCAATCGCCGGCACGCCGCCATAGTGCCGTGGCTGATCGATGACAATCGCGGCGGGCGCAGGATAGGCGACCGGTCCGTTCGGCGTATCCACGTCGATGCGCCGCAGGTGCGGATGCACGGCGAGATCGGCCATGGTGTTGACTTCCGCAAACGCAATGTCGGCGTCGGACAGTCGTTGCAGCAGTTCGTCGCGCGTCATGGCCGCAAAGCTGTCGCCGACGGTCTTGTCAGTGAGTTGCCGATTGCGCACGCGCTCCACCATATTGGCAAGCCGCGGATCGTCCGGCAGCGCCGGCTGGCCCAGCACCTCAGCGCAGAGTTTCTTCCATTCGCGCTCGCTCTGGATTGAAATCAGGATGCCCTTGCCGTCTTTCGAATAAAACACGCCGTAGGGCGCGATCGAGGGATGCGCGAGACCCATGCGTTGCGGCGGGTTGCCGGCTTCGGCGTTGAGCAGCGGCACTGTCAGCCAGTCCGCCATCACGTCGAACATCGAAATCCGCATGTCCGCGCCCTCGCCGGTGCGGCCGCGCGCGATCAGGGCTTCGAGAATCGCCGCATGCGCGGTGGCGCCGGTAGCGATATCGACGATGGATAAGCCGACACGCGAAGGTCCGTCCGATCCGCCGGTGATCGAGGCGAGGCCGCTCTCGGCCTGGATCAGGAGATCGTAGGCCTTGCGATGCGCGTACGGGCCGTCGTCGCCATAACCGGAGATGGTGCAGCAGATCAGCGCCGGATAGTCCTTGCGCAAGCGATCGAGCGAGAAACCGAGCTTGTCCATCGAGCCGGGTTTCAGGTTCTGCAGCAGCACGTCGGCGCCGGCGATCAGCGCTTCGAGCGCAGCGCGGCCTTCCCTGGTTGCGAGGTCGATGACGACGGAATCCTTGCCGCGGTTGAGCCAGACGAAATAGCTGCTCTGGCCCTTAGCCGCGGCATCATAGCCGCGGGCAAAGTCGCCCTCAGGGCGCTCGACCTTGATGACATGCGCACCGGCGTCTGCCAGCCGCGATGAGCAGAAGGGTGCGGCGACCGCCTGTTCGACGGCAATGACGGTCAGTCCCTCAAGCGGCAGCATCGGCATGTCAGTCATCCAGTCGATCGCGTGTCCCGGGCGCGATGCAGCGCTTCTTCAGCGCTGCTTCGCAGAACCGGGACCGTCCCAAACACCGGCGTTCGATACGGCCCCGGCTCTGCAGCGCACCACGCCGCGAAGAGGCGGCGCCATAGCGCGTCGAAGACGCGCGTAAACGCGCTTGTGGCGCTGCGTCCGGGGCAGGAGAGGGTGAGGTCATGCGGTTCACCGTCTAATAAGAACGCGGCATGCCGAGCACATGCTCGGCCAGATAGGACAGAATGAGATTGGTGGAAATCGGTGCAACCTGGTAGAGCCGGGTTTCGCGGAATTTGCGTTCGACGTCGTATTCTTCGGCGAAGCCGAAGCCGCCATGGGTCTGCACGCAGGCATTCGCCGCTTCCCAGGAGGCGTCGGCCGCGAGCATCTTGGCCATGTTGGCCTCGGCACCGCAATCCTGCCCCGCTTCGTATTTGCGGGTGGCTTCCCTGACCATCAGTTCGGCGGCGCGCATTGCCGCATAGGCCTTGGCGATCGGAAACTGCACGCCCTGGTTCTGGCCGATCGGGCGGCCGAACACCGCGCGCTCCCTCGCATAAGCGCTGGCTTTGGCGATGAACCATTTGGCATCGCCGATGCATTCAGCCGCGATCAGGATGCGCTCGGCGTTCATGCCGGAGAGGATGTAGCGGAAACCCCGGCCTTCCTCGCCGATCAGGTTTTCCGCGGGCACCCGCAGGTCGGTGAAAAACACCTCGGTGGTGGAGTGGTTCATCATGGTGCGGATCGGCTGGATCGAAAGCCCGTTGCCCTTCGCCGCCTTCATGTCGACGATGAACACCGACAAGCCGTCGGTGCGCTTTTTGGCCTGCTCCTTCGGCGTGGTTCGCGCCAACAGGATCATCAGGTCGGAATATTCAGCGCGGCTGGTCCAGATCTTCTGGCCGTTGACGATATAGCTGTCGTTGCCTTCGCGCTTGGCAAAGGTTTTCAGCGACGAGGTGTCGGTGCCGCTGGTCGGCTCGGTGACGCCGAACGCTTGCAGCCGCAATTCGCCGCTGGCGATTTTCGGCAGCCATTTTGCCTTCTGCGCGTCGCTGCCGTGCCGCAGCAGCGTGCCCATGGTGTACATCTGCGCATGGCAGCCGCCTCCATTGCAGCCGGCGCGCTGGATCTCTTCCAGGATGGCGCAGGCGGCGGACAACTTTAAGCCGGCGCCGCCATATTCTTCCGGAATCAGCACCGAGAGATAGCCGGCCTCCGTCAGCGCATCGACGAAGGCTGAGGGATAGGCCATCTCGCGGTCGAGCTTGCGCCAGTATTCGCCGGGAAACTGCGCGCAGAGTTTTGCAACGGCGTCGCGGATGTCATGGAACTCGTCCTGTTCCGCGGCTTGGGTCATCATCAGGAAATTACATTCGTTAGGAAATGCGCACTGGCAAGGTCTCGTAGCCTTTGACGAAGCTCGAATACACCCGCTTGGGTTCGCCGACAACTTCGATGCGGTCGAAGCGTTTCAGCATTTCCTGCCACACGATCTTCAATTGCAGTTCGGCCAGCCGCATGCCGACGCAACGGTGAATGCCGAAGCCGAACGACAGATGCGTGCGCGGCCGGGCGCGGTCGATGATGAAGTCGTTGGGGTTCTCGATCACCTCTTCGTCGCGGTTGCCGGAGACGTACCACATCACTACGCGGTCACCCTTCTTGATGGTCTTGCCGCAGAGTTCGGTGTCGACAAGCGCGGTACGCCGCATATGCGCCAGCGGCGTCTGCCAGCGAATGACCTCCGGCACCATGGTGTCGATCAGATCGGGGTTTTCACGCAGCTTCTGATACTGGTCCGGGTTCTCGTTCAGCGCCAGCACCGAACCGGTCATGGTGTTGCGGGTGGTGTCATTGCCGCCGACGATCAGCAGGATGATGTTGCCCATCAGGTTGTCGGGGTCAATGTGCCGGGTGGCGTCGCTGTGCGCCATCATCGAGATCAAATCGTTTCGCGGTTCGGCGTTGACGCGTTCGTTCCAGAGCTTGGTGAAATAAGCGGCGCATTCGTCCATCTCGCGCCGCCGTTCCTCCGGCGACGACACCACGCCGCTTTTCGGCAGCGCGGTCGAGACGTTGGACCAGCGCGTCAGTTTGCGGCGTTCCTCCCAAGGGAAATCGAACAGCGTCGCCAGCATCTGCGTGGTCAGTTCGATCGAGACGCGTTCAACGAAATTGAAGGTCTCGTTGCGCGGCAGCGCGTCGAGTACCGTGGCCGAGCGTTGGCGGATCAGAACGGCAAGCTCGTCCAGATGTGTCGGCGTGAACATCGGCGACACGGTCTTGCGCTGGGCGCTGTGCCGCGGCTGATCCATCGCAATGAAGCTCGGCCAGTCGTAGCCCGGCGGCACGTCGCGCATCCCGATGCCGCCGAGGCTGGTGTCGGACGAGAAGATGCCGTGGGTGGTGTCGACATGCATGATGTCGTTGTATTTGGTGACCGACCAATAGGGTTCGATCGGGGCGTTGGTGCAGTAATGCACCGGCTCTTCCTTGCGCAGGCGTTCGAAATACGGCCACAGCGTGTCGTTCTGGAACAGCCGTGGCGCGCCCGGGTGAAAATCCTTCAGCGGCATGGAATAGGCCTGCTCGCGCGCCGCGCGCTGGAGCTCTTCCCTGTCTGACCTGACGGCGGTTTGGATGTTCATATCTGGTCGATCCCAACGTTTGGCGGCTCAGCCGGCGATACGAACCGGCAGCGTTTCATACCCCTTGACGAAACTGGAATACACCCGCTTCGGCTCTCCGACCACCTCAATATTGTCGAAGCGCTTCATGATTTCTTCCCAAATGATCTTCAACTGCAGCTCGGCGAGCCGGATTCCCACGCAGCGATGGATGCCAAAGCCGAAGGAGATATGGGTGCGCGGCCGCGCCCGGTCGATGATGAACTCGTAGGGACGATCGATCGCCTCTTCGTCACGGTTCCCCGAGACGTACCACATCACGACCTTGTCGCCTTTCCCGAACTGCTTGCCGCGGAACTCGAAATTCTCCAGCGCGGTCCGCCGCATATGCGCCAGCGGCGTCTGCCAGCGGATCACTTCCGGCACGAAACTGTCGATCAGAGCCGGGTTTTCGCGCAGCTTCCTGTATTGATCCGGATGTTTGCTCAGGGCATAGATGCTACCCGACAATGTGTTGCGGGTGGTATCGTTGCCGCCGACGATCAGCAGGATCAGATTGCCGAGAAAATTCTTCGGATCCATGTCGCGCGTGGCTTCGCTGTGCGCCATCATCGACAGCAGATCGCTTCTGGGCGGCTGATCGATGCGCTCGTTCCAGAGCTTGCCGAAATAGGTCGCGCATTCCAGAAGTTCGACCTGCCGCGCGTCCTCGGTGGCGACGACTCCGTCGGGACCCGGCAGCGTGGTTGCAACGTCGGACCAGCGCGTCAGTTTGCGGCGGTCCTCCCAGGGGAAGTCGAACAGCACGGCGAGCATCTGCGTGGTCAGTTCGATCGAGACCTGATCGACCCAGTCGAACACGTCGTTCTTCGGCAGATTGTCGAGGCATTCGGCGGAGCGCTGGCGGATATTGATCGCGAGCTGGTCGAGATGGGTCGGCGTGAACATCGGCGCCACGGTCTTGCGCTGCGCGCTATGGCGCGGCTGATCCATGGCGATGAAGCTTTCGCGGCGCAGGTCGACCGGGGCGTCGCGGATGGTGATGCCGCCGAGCGAAGCCGCCGACGAAAACACCGAATGATTGGTCTCGATCTCCATGATGTCGTTGTATTTGGTTACCGACCAGTACGGTCCGAACACGCTGTCCCTGCAGTAGTGGACCGGCTCTTCCTTGCGCAGCCGGTCGAAATACGGCCAGAACGTATCCGAGCGAAACAGCTCGGGATCGCCGGGGTCGAACTGCTCGAGCGGGATCGACCAGGCCTTGTCCCGCGCGGCTTTTTGCTGCGCATCCCCGGCAAGATCGATTGTTCCGTGCATCGGACGTCTCCTGATTGTCCCGTCCGCGATTGGCTCCGGGAGGGCGAAACTTGGCCGAATTACATCCCGTTGCGGGCGTCAGGGCAAGGGCGAGTTTATGCCTCTTCTCAGCATCTTCGCCCCGTGACATGGTTATTAGCAAAGAACAAGGCTTGGCGCCCGTGCCATCCGACCGGAGGCAAACCGACGATGATTCCCAACGCGCAACGGATGTTCAATTTCGATCTCGGCGAGACCGCCGACGCTATTCGCGAGACGGTCCGCGACTTCTCGACGCATGAGATCGCGCCGCGCGCCGCCGAGATCGACAAGAGCAACGCGTTCCCCCGCGACCTCTGGCCGAAACTCGGCGACCTCGGCCTGCACGGGATCACGGTCGAGGAGGAATATGGCGGCTCGGGACTTGGCTACCTTGAGCACTGCATCGCGGTGGAAGAGATTTCGCGGGCATCGGCGGCAGTCGGCCTGTCCTATGGCGCGCATTCCAATCTCTGCGTCAATCAACTCCGCCGCAACGGCAACGATGCGCAGAAGCGAAAATATCTGCCGAAGCTGATTTCCGGCGAGCATGTCGGCGCGCTGGCGATGTCGGAGCCGTCCGCCGGCTCCGACGTGGTGTCGATGTCGACCCGCGCCGACAAGAGAGGCGACCGTTATGTCATCAACGGCAGCAAGATGTGGATCACCAACGGACCGGTCGCCGAAACCCTGGTGGTCTATGCCAAGACCGATCCGTCGGCGGGACCGCGCGGCATTACCGCCTTCATCATCGAAAAGGGCATGAAGGGATTTTCCACCGCGCAAAAGCTCGACAAGCTCGGCATGCGCGGCTCCGACACCGGTGAACTGGTGTTTGTGGATTGCGAAGTGCCGGAAGAAAACGTGCTCGGCGAGGTCGGCCGTGGCGTCAACGTGCTGATGTCCGGCCTCGACTATGAGCGCTCGGTGCTGGCCGCGGGTCCCCTGGGCATCATGCAGGCCTGCCTCGACGTGGTGATGCCCTATGTGCATGAGCGCAAGCAGTTCGGCCAGCCAATCGGCAGTTTTCAACTGGTGCAGGGCAAGATCGCCGATATGTACACGACCATGAATGCGTCACGGGCCTACGTTTACGCGGTGGCGAAAGCGTGCGACCGCGGGGAGACCACGCGCGAGGACGCCGCCGGCGCTATTCTCTACGCATCCGAGAAGGCGACGCAATGCGCGCTCGACGCGATCCAGTTGCTCGGCGGCAACGGCTATATCAACGACTATCCGACCGGGCGGCTGTTGCGCGATGCCAAGCTCTACGAGATCGGCGCCGGCACCAGCGAAATCCGGCGCATGCTGATCGGGCGGGAGTTGTTCGACAAATCGGCGTAGCCGCGAAGCTCGTGCCCTGGACGCAGCGCAGCGCGCCGCTTTCGCGGCGTGGTGCGCTGCAGAGCCGGGGCCATTACGAACGCCGGCGTTTGGTACGGTCCCGGTTCTGCGAAGCAGCGCTTCGCAAGGGCTACGCGCTGCATCGCGCCCGGGACACGATTATTCCAGCGGCAGCCCGTTCACCTTCGCCACCCACACCCGCACATCCGCAAGCACCTGCGGCAACACCGCCTTGACCTCCTGCACCGCCATACCGGCGCGGATCCGGGGGTCATACAGGATGTTGAGAATGTACTGGTCGTAAACGTCGAAAAACCCCATCTGGACGCTGTCGTTGAACATGGTCCAGGGAATCGAATTGGTATCGTTGATCGGCCCCAGCGACTGCAGCAACTCCTCATAAGCGCAATCGAAAAAGATGAAGTCGCCATTGTCGACGGTGAGAATCACGTCGGAATGCTCGATCTCGTACTTCTCGTTCTTGCGAAAGCCGGACAGACATTGCGGATCGAGGCTGCTGCGAATCTCTCGCGCGCGCTCGCTGCCGTAGAAGGTCGAGATGGTGCGGTACAGGTCGCGGTCGCGCACCAGCCGGACGGCGACATTGGCAGCCTCCCCGGTCAGCGCCATGGCGATGTCGAGATGCTGAACGCGGCTTGCGATATCGGCGACGATCTTGGCGAGCTGTCCCTTTCGGTCGGCGCGGTTGACGCCGTCGGCGAACACGCGCACCGGTGCGTCATATTTGCGGATGCGGTCGACTCTTCCTGCGAGATGATATTCGGCGCCGAACGCGGTCTTGAGAAAACCGTCGACGATTTCGACGTCGGTGAATGATTTTTTCTCGACGCGCTGGCGCGAGACGATCCCGGGAATTTCCGCGGCCGCAGCCTGCCGTCCGGCAACGCCGTGCGGCATCAGCCCGCTCAGGCCAAGGCCGAGCAGCAAAGCCAGTTGAAGCCGGGGGAGCGCGTGCATCGCAGCGACGCTGCCGCAATCGCCGCGCCTTCGCAAGGCTCGTCCAGTCAGTTTTTCACGACCACGGTGGTGCCGACGGAGACGCGGTTATAGAGATCGGTCACGTCGTCATTGGTCATGCGGAAGCAGCCTGAGGAAACCGCTTGTCCAATGGTTTCCGGCTCATTGGAGCCGTGAATGCGGTACAGCGTCGAGCCGAGATACATGGCGCGGGCGCCGAGCGGATTGTCGACGCCGCCGGCCATGTGCCGCGGCAGGTCGGGGCGGCGGCGCAGCATCTGCGACGGCGGGGTCCAGCCCGGCCATTCCTTCTTGGCGCTGATGCGGTGGGTGCCGCCCCAGCGGAAACCGTCGCGGCCGACGCCGATGCCGTAACGCAGCGCCTGCCCATTCGCTAGTACGAGATAGAGCCGCCGCTCCGCCGTGTTCACGACGACGGTGCCGGGCGCATAATTGCTGGCGTAGTTGACGGTGGTGCGCGGGATCGGACTGGAACCGCCGCCCCGGAAATTGGGGCCGCCGCCCATGACGTCGCGCATGTCGACCTGGGCTGACGCGCCGGTAGTGCCGGCCGCCAACGCCGCCGCCGCAACCAGGAGAGCAAAAACGCGGGTCATCTTGATCCTCGCAAAGTATCGATTTCGCTGCGAGACAGGCCATAAATCGTGCGATTTCGCAACCCACAGCCGCGTGAGCCAGACCTGCACCCGCCGACATGGTTGAAAAAGCGCGTAGCGGCAATGCGCCGTGACCCTTTGACGGCAACCGTGAACAATGGTTGATCTGCCCGGCGATCAAGAAACGCCAACGGGAGATGAGGGATGAACGGTGCGGAAAGCCTGGTGCGGACTCTGGTCAAGGGCGGCGTGGACGTCTGCTTCGCCAATCCCGGCACCTCGGAGATGCATTTTGTCGCAGCGCTGGACCGCGTCGAGGGCATGCGCTGTGTGCTTGGCTTGTTCGAAGGCGTGGTGACGGGCGCCGCCGACGGCTACTACCGCATGAAAGGCACGCCGGCATCGACGCTGCTGCATCTCGGCCCCGGCCTCGCCAACGGGCTTGCCAATCTGCACAACGCCAAGAAAGCGAACTCCGGCATTGTCAACATCGTCGGCCAGCACGCGGTCTATCACATCGGCTACAACGCGCCGCTGACCTCGGACGTCGAAGGCCTGGCGCGGCCGATGTCGGCCTGGGTCCGCACCTCGCCGGATGCGAAATCCGTGTCCCGCGATGGCGCCGCGGCCATCGCCGCCGCCAAAAGTTCGCCGGCGCAGATCGCAACCCTGATCCTGCCCGCTGATACCGCATGGAACGAGGCCGACGGCATCGCCGAGGTGCCCGCGGAATCCCAGCGCGCGAGCTATTCGTCGCAGGCGGTGGAGCAGGCGGCAAAGGTGTTGCGCGGCGGCGAGCAGACGCTGCTGCTGCTCACCGGCAGCGCGCTCACCGAACACGGGCTGGCGCTGGCGGCGCAGATCGCCGGCAAGACCGGCTGCAAGGTGATGGGCCAGACCTACAATCCGCGGATGGCGCGCGGGCGCGGCCGGTTCGCCATCGACCGGATTCCCTATGTGATCGAGGCGGCGCTGCCGATCCTGAAGGATTTCAAACATATCGTTCTGGTCGAAGCCAACGACCCCGTGGCGTTCTTCGCCTATCCGAACAAGCCGAGCCTGTTGAAGCCCGAAGGCTGCGAGGTTCATCGCATGACATCCGGCGGCGAAAATTCGGTCGCAGCCCTTGAAGCTCTTGCGGGCGCACTCGGCGCCCGGCCGAGCGATGCAAAGCCACAGCAGATGGTTGAGGTTTCTAAGCCGACGGGGGCGCTGACCCACGCCTCGATCGCGCAGGCGATCGCGATGGCTATTCCCGAAAACGCCATCGTGGTCGACGAATCCGTCACCACCGGCCGCGGCTTCTTTCCGCCAACGGCGGCGGCCAACCAGCACGACTGGCTGCAGAACATGGGCGGCTCGATCGGCTTCTCGACGCCGGTCGCAACCGGCGCCGCGGTCGCCTGTCCCGACCGCAAGGTGATCTGCATGGTCGGCGACGGCAGCGCGATGTACACGCTGCAGTCGCTGTGGACGCAGGCGCGCGAGGGCCTCAACGTCCTGACCATCGTATTCGCCAACCGCATCTATCAAATCCTGCGCGGCGAATTCGACGGCGTCGGCGCCGGCGAGCCCGGGCAGCGCGCCATGGACATGCTGAGTATCGACCGCCCGGCGCTCGACTGGGTCTCGCTCGCCAAGGGCATGGGCGTGCCGGGCCGTTCGGTTGCCAATGTGGACGATTTCGTCAAGGCGCTGGCGGCAGGAATTGCCGAGCCGGGACCGCGGCTGATCGAGGTGCAGATGTGAACGGCCGCACCTGTTCCAGCTATGGAACCGGCCGACGGATGCTTCTTGTTTACCTTATTGATTAGGCATTGCTCAGGAAATTTTATTTAAAACTAACCGCAAGCCCGCGAGAGAATCCCGCGCTTTTCATTTCAGAACGTCATTTGTGGATTGGGACGAGGTTGCGATGCGAACGATTATGCGATTTCTTCGCGATGAGAATGCCGCCACCGCCATCGAATACGGTTTGATTGCGGCGGGCATCGCGCTGGCCATCATCGCGGTGGTCAATGGTCTCGGTACCAGGTTGAACACCAAGTTCACCTCGATCAACTCGTCGCTGAAATAGGCTCGACGGCATCAAGCCGCTGCCGCGCCGGCAAACTCGGGCGCACTTTCCATTTGCTCCGGCGGCGGTCTCGGTCATGATGACGGCTGCTTGAACGTTTACCGGGCGGAGCAGCGCGCGATGAAAACCAGACATGAACGATTCTTCCTTATTGCCGGCCTCCTGCTGGTCGGGGGATTGTCCGCGAGCGGCGCCGGCGCGCAGACCGCCTCCGGACTGGCGGTCGAGGCGGCCTATGCGGCGATCCTTGCACACCCCAGGGTCATCAAGACCTTGGACGATATCAAGGCCGACGATGCGCGGGCCTTCGCCGAGCAGAAGCGCATCACCGAAATCCCGGCGCCGCCATACAAGGAAAAGGTCAGGGCGGAATATTATCTGAAGCGGTTCGGGGAACTCGGCTTCAAGGACGCCTCGATCGACGCCGAGGGTAACGTGATCGGCTTGCGCAAGGGCTCTGGCTCCGGGCCGAAGCTGGTGGTGTCGGCGCATCTCGACACCGTATTTCCCGAAGGCACTGACGTCACCGTGAAGGAGAAAGACGGCGTCATTCTCGCGCCGGGGATCGGCGACGACTCGCGCGGGCTGGCGGCGCTGCTGTCTCTGATACAGGCGATGAATGCGAACCAGATTGCCACGGTCGGCGACGTGCTGTTCGTCGGCACCGTCGGCGAGGAGGAACTCGGCAATCTGCGCGGGGTAAAGGCCTTGTTCCGCGATCATGCCGATATCGACGGCTTCATCTCCATCGACGGGCTCGGCATCACGCGCATCGTCAATCAGGCCACCGGCAGCCACCGCTATGAAATGATTTTTCACGGCCCCGGCGGCCACAGTTTCCAGGAGTTCGGATTGCCGAGCGCCATCCACGCCATGGGCCGGGCGATTGCGAAAATTTCGGACCTGCAGACGCCAAAGGAGCCGAAAACCACTTTTACCGTCGGCACCGTCGTTGGTGGCACCTCCGTCAACGCCATCGCCGCCGAGGCCAGGATGGCGGTCGACATGCGCTCGGATTCGACGGAGGAGCTTCTCAAACTCGAGGCCCGCTTACTCGATCTCGTCAAGGATGCTGTGCGGGAAGAGAACGCGCGATGGAATTCCGACAAGATCGCCGTCGAAATAAAGCTGATCGGCGACCGGCCCGCCGGGATCGTTGCGATGGATTCGCCGATCGTCCAGGCGACACAGCGCGCCGTCGCTACCGTCACCCGCGCGCCGCGCGTCACCTTTGCCGGCTCCAGCACGGATTTCGAACTGGGCGATGTCGCGCGGCATTCCCGCCGTCACCATCGGCGGCGGCGGCGAGGGCGGCAACTGGCATTCGCGCAACGAATGGTACAAGCCGGTCGACGCCTATTTCGGCCCGCAAAACGTGCTGCTGACGATACTGGTGCTCAGCGGACTGGATGGCGTGACCAGACCGGCGTTGCAGACCCGTAGGGCGCAATAGCGAAGCGTATTGCGCCGGACGGCGGATTACGCTCCGCTAATTCCCCCTACTTTTGGAAATACGATAAATTCCAGACCAGATCGGAGAACGACATGAACGAACCGAAATTGGAAGTCCCGGCCGAATTGCGCGACCTGGCCGAAAAAACCATTGATCAGGCGGAAAAAGCGTTCGCCATGTTTTTCGACGCCGCAGGCAAGTCGATGGCGTCGATGCCGAGTCCGGGAACGGAGATGTCCAGGCAGGCGCTGTCGTTCACCGAGCAGAACATGAAGGCCGCGTTCGACCACGCGCGAAAACTGGTTCACGCCACAGACCTCCAACAAGCGATGCAGATTCAATCGGAGTTTCTGAGAAGCCAGTTTACCAATGCCGGGGAACACATGCGGCAAATTACCGGAGGGTTCATGTCCGCGGCGACGGATGCGGCGCGCGGCAAATTCGACAAGCGGTGACGCGGCCGTTGTGAAATCGATGTTATGACGGCACAACAGCTGAAGATGGATCTCGGCAACGCAGCCGCCGTCTCCGCGCTGCTGCTGCGGCCGGACAATGCGCGCGCCTGCTTTGTGTTTGCTCACGGTGCTGGCGCCGGGATGTCCCATCCATCGATGGAGACGGTTGCGACCGGTCTGTGCATCCGCGGCATCGCGACATTGCGCTATCAGTTCCCGTACATGGAAAAAGGCAGCCGACGGCCCGATGCACCTGACATCGCACATGCGGCGGTGCGGGCCGCGGTCAAGGAAGCCGCGCGGCACTGTGCCGGATTGCCGCTGATAGCGGGCGGTCGGTCGTTCGGCGGCCGCATGACCTCGCAGGCGCAGGCGCTCGCGCCGTTGCCCGGCGTTCGCGGTCTCGCTCTTCTGGGATTTCCGTTGCATCCCGCTGGCAAGCCGTCGATCGAACGGGCCAGGCACCTTTCCGACATCAAGATCCCGATGCTGTTCCTGCAGGGTACGCGCGACGGTCTCGCGGAGCTGGCGCTGCTCAAGCCCGTCGTGAAAGGCCTCGGGGCCCTGGCGTCGCTGCATGTCGTGCAGGAGGCCGATCATTCTTTCCACGTGCTGGCGCGGTCGGGACGCAATGACGCCGAGGTCATGCGCGAAGTTCTGGATGCGTTTGCGGTATGGACCGCGGGTCTCCTTGGCTGATCCGCCCTGCGGGTTTTCCGGTTGGCGGTTGAACCGCCAGCCATCGGTCGCGACCTATTCAAAAGGAGCAACCCCGGGGAGACGCGGTCATGACCCAGTGGAACGATACCATGGTCGACAGGCCGGAATCGGACGGCGCGATCTACGCCACAGGCTGGTCGATTTCCGGCCTCGCCGTGCTTGGCGTAATCTTCGCCGTCTGGATTTTCGGGATCTAGGCGGCGGCAACGATTTTCGTTGCACCTGCGAAGAGCGTCGATCTGACACCGCGCTGCCCGCTGTCTCAGGTGCAACGGCGAGCCCTGCAGATATGGAACCCGCTGCCGCCGCGGCGGTTATCTCTTGAGAACTCTCGGGAGGTTTCGATGTCGCATCATTGGCGATCTCAGGTCGGCAGAGCCGACGTGATCCAGGGCGCGGGCGACCACGACGTGGAGTATTTTGGCGGCTGGGTAATCAGCGCGGCCATGGCAGTCGCGACGGTGCTGGTGCTCTGGCATTTTCATATCTGAATTTGACGTTCTGATGGTGGACGCACAAGGGATCGAACCTTGGACCTCTCCCGTGTGAAGGGAACGCTCTCCCGCTGAGCTATGCGTCCGGGATTTTCGTGCAGTTTCAAGGGTCGGAAACCGGCCTCAGACAGGATAAAGCACGCAATCGAAGCCGCGATTTAGGGAGTGTGGGGCAGGGCTGTCAAGCACGCTGAGCCACCGCGCCGAGCCAATATTCAATCCGCGCCGCGGCCTCCCCGGCGGTGAAAGTTCAGCCCTGTTGCCGGGCGCGGGAGGCGTGCGACTGCAGTGCGCGGATGCGGTCGGCCAGCGTACCGCCCATCGGCACCACGACATCGTCGGCAGCCGAGCCGTTGGCCGGCGCGTCGTTGGCGGGCTTCAATGGTTTCGGCGGCACGGGCTCTGCCGCAAGAATGGCGTCGATCGCCGAATTCGGGCCCTCCAGCGTCATCGCGAGTTTTGCGACTTCGGCGGCGATATCGTTGATGCGCTCGCGAAGAAGCGCGTTCTCCATCCGCTCGGTCGCCCACGAGCTTTCGGCCTGCTGCTGCATGGCGTTGAGGTCGCGCTGCGCCTTGGCGCGTTCGTCACGGGCGATGCCGAGCTGTTCCTCGATCGCGGCCTTCTCGCTGCGCAGTTTTTCCAGGGCCGGAGATTTGCCGCCGCTGTTCAGCGCTACGATCTCGTCGCGCAATTCCTTTTCGGTGCGTGCCGCGGCCTCGCCGGCCTCGCGCAACTGCCTGTTTTCGTATTCGCGCTCGGCCAGCAGCTTGCCTTGGGTGGCGAGGCGGTTTTCCAGGTCGGTAATGCGGTTGCTTAGCATCTCCGCTTCCTTGACCTGGAGCAAAAGCTGGCGGTCGAGATCGGTCACCCGCTGGCTCAGATTCTCGACCCGGCCGCGCGCCTCGGCCAGCGCCTGCGTCGCCTGGTCGGATTCGCCGCGCTGCTGCTCCAGCCGCGCTTGCGTCTCGGCAAATTCCTTTTCGGCGTCGCCGACGCGGGTCTGCAGTGCGTCGATCTGCGCGCGCACCGCAACCAGCTCGACCTGGCGGCTCTCGGCCATCATCGATTTGTCGGACAGGTCGCTGTTGAGTTTTGCCAATTCCGCCTGCTTGTCGATCAATGCCGTTTCGGCGCCGCGCAGCATCTGGGTTTTGGCGGCGAATTCCTCTTCGGTGGCGCGCAGCTGATCCTTGATCGACTTCTCGCGCGCCTCCAGCGAGAAGATCGTCGCGCTCTTTTCGCCGAGCTCGATCTTCATGCGGTTGATGGCGTCGGATTTCTTGCCGAGTTCGGCGAGCTGGCTGGTGGTCTTGTTCTTGAGCTGGTCGACGCTCATCTCCAGCCGCCGCGCCGACATCGCGAATTCCGCGCGCAGCTGGTCCTTGTCGGCCTGGATCTCCGCCATCGACAGCGGCGTCGCCGCTTCCAGCCGCTTGGTCGTCAACCGTACCGCGCGGTTATGCACCAGCGGCACGATCATCAGCCCGAACAGCATCGAGACCAGAAAACCGATCGCCAGATACATGATCGGCTCGATCATAGAACACACTCCCGCACACGAAATTGTCGTGGTTACCAATACGCTAACGGGCGGTGCAAAGAAAAGCCCAATGCCGCGTTAACGTGAATCCGTTAACCACGCCATTTTCGGACGCTTGTTCCGAGCGCCCGAAATGGCGTGCCCCGGATGCTGCGCAGCACGCCGTTCTTCGTGGCGTGGTCGCTCCGGGGCCGTAACGAGCGCCAGTGCTTGGTGCGGTCCCGGCTCTGCGAAGCGGCATGAAGAATGCCGCATCGCGTCCGGGACACGAGGAGAATCAGAACGGGTTCCAGGTCGCGTTCGGCGTGTATTTGAGATAGCCGATATTGGCGCCGAGCCGCAGGCCAAGGCCGGAACGGATCGGCACCAGCACGATGTTGTTCGCGGTCAGCGCGGTCATCCCAAAACCTCCGACGATATAGGCGGAGCCGTTGATCCCGGCGAAACGCTGGTAGATCGCATTCGTCGACGGCAAGTTGTAGACCAGCGTCATGGTGCGCGCGCCGTCGCCGCCCCAGTCGAACCCGACCGAAGGGCCCTGCCAGTACACCCGCAAGTCGCCGGCGTTCTTGGTGTAGAGCGTGCCTTCGCCGTAACGCAGCCCGGCCACAAAGGCGCCGCTGCCTTCCTCGCCCAGCACATAGCCGTTCGGCAGGCCCCATTGACTGACCGCACGCTCGATCACCGAGGCGAGGCCGCGCGACACATTGCCGAAGAATTTATGGCCGGCGCCCATCAATTCGTCCGGCCCGTAGGTGTTGGGTCCGGGCTGGGCGTGGGGTGGCGGTTGCGGGGCCGGCTGTTGGGCGGATGCCGGGACCAGCCAGCACATCATTGCGGCGAGCGTCGCCGCGGCAAGGCGTGATGCGACAGTCATGAAAAACCCCTGGGTATTAAAATCGTGGCCGCCGCTTTAACCGGATGCTGACCAGCATGGTCTTAACTGCGCCCATTGTCCCCTCGACTCGGATGTTATCGGCATCAACTATGACGGCACAGCGGCAGGAAAGAAACGGCTGGGGCCGCGGATTGGCTTTTATTGCGCTGCTTTCGGGCGTCGCGGTGGCGGGCGTCGGCCCCGCCGCGCAGGCCGCAACCACCGAGCGGGTGGTCGCCGACCGCTATACCGGCCTTGCGATCTCGGGGTTCGATCCCGTGGCCTATTTCACCGACGCCCAGCCCATGGTCGGCCGGCCGGGTTTTGAGGTCTCCGAGGCCGGCGCCGTCTGGCGCTTCCGCAATGAGGGAAACCGGGCTTTTTTCGTGGCCCATCCCGAAATCTACGGGCCGCAATTCGGCGGCTACGACCCGATCGACGTGGCGCGTGGCGTGGCGTTTGCCGGCAACCCGCGGTTCTGGCTGATCTCGGGACGCCAGCTCTATCTGTTCGGCCGGGCGGAAAGCCGCGACGCTTTCGCGGCCGATCCGACCCGCGTTCTGCGCGAGGCGAAGCAGCGCTGGCCGGGCTTGCAGGAAACGCTGGCACAATAGTCAGGGCGGCGCCGCCGGATCGCCCCAGGCGATGAATTCCGGCACGATGAAGTCCTTGCGCCCACGGCCAAAGCGCAAAGCAGCCCCTTTTGCGTCCGTGATCCTGCCGCCCGCGGCGGTCACCACCGCATGGCCCGCGGCGATGTCCCATTCAGAGGTGGGGGCGAGACGGGGATAGATATCGGCGCCGCCCTCGGCCACCCGGCAGAATTTAACCGCCGAGCCCAGCACCTGCCGGACGGCGCCGGGCCGGCCGTCGATGAAAGCCTCGGTCCGGCTGTCGCCATGCGAGCGGCTGACCGCGGCGATCCAGGGGCTGCCGCGCGGCGGGATCGGGCGGGTGTGGATCGGCTGTGCGGTTCGCACCCCCGCGGTGCCTGCAATCGCCAGCCGCTCCGCCCCGCGTCCGACCAGCCCGCGCCATATCAATCCAAGCGCCGGCGCGCCGACGATGCCCAGCAGCGGCACGCCGTCGGTCACCAGCGCGAGATTGACGGTGAATTCGTTGCGTCCGGCGATGAACTCCTTGGTGCCGTCCAGCGGGTCGATCAGGAAGAAGCTGGAGGTATAGGGCAGCTTCGCCAGATGGATGCGTTCCTCGGACAACGTCAGGACCTCCGGAATCAACCGCGCCAGGCCTTCGGCGATGACGCGGTCGGCGGCCAGATCCGCCTCGGTCACCGGCGATCCGTCGGCCTTGCCATCCGCCGTCATGGTGCTGCGGTCGACGCCCAGGATGGCTGCGCCGGCCCGCGCGACGATGTCCGTCAAAGGCCCGATCAGCGCGGCCGCCGTATCGCGGTCGATCCTATGCATCGGCGGGTCTCATGCGCTTGCTTCCTTCATATCGCATCGAACACAAATCTTCACCTCGCCCCGCAAGCGGGGCGAGGGAACTGCAGCGGCGGCGCTCCGTGTTGGCAGCACAAGCGCCCGCAGTGTATCAAGCACTAAAGCACGCATGATTCGCCGTGTCCTCCATGGCCTTTCCAGGAACAGACTTGATGTCCGGCCCTTCGTCTCCCGGCCCCGCCCCCGATATCCTCGAACTTGCGGCGCTATTGTGTTCGCGGGTATGCCACGACCTCATCAGTCCGGTCGGCGCCATCGTCAACGGGCTCGAGGTGCTGGACGACGATCCCAAGCCGGACGACCGCGAGTTCGCGCTGGATTTGATCCGCAAGAGCGCCAAAACCGCGTCGGCGCGATTGCAGTTCTGCCGGCTGGCGTTCGGGGCCGCGGGATCTGCCGGGGCGCAAATCGATGTCGGCGACGCCCAGACCATGGCGCGCGGTCACCTTGAAGATGACAAGACCAAAATCGCCTGGAATCTGCCGCGCGAGCTCTTGCCGAAGAACAAGGTCAAGCTGCTCCTGAACATGATGGTGATCGCGCAGCAGACGATACCGCGCGGCGGGACGCTGACGGTCGATGCGGTCGGCGAAGGCGAGGCGGGCGGCTTTCGCGTCGCCGCCACCGGACTGAACGTGCGGATGCCGCAGGCCATCGCCGATCTGTTGAGCTCCGGCCCCGTCGGATCGGTCGATGCCCATGCCGTGCAGCCCTATTACACGCGGCTGCTCGCGCAAGCCTGCGGCCTGAACGTCGCGCTCGCGCCCGACGGCGACGCGGTCGTGGTGACGGCGTCGTAGCCACAAATTCCGCGTGCCCCGGACGCAGCGCAGCGCGAAGCTCTTGCGAAGCGGCGCGCTGCAGAGCCGGCCGTAACGAGCGCCGGCGCTTGATACGGTCCCGGCTCTGCGCAGCGGCATGAAGAATGCCGCACCGCGTCCGGGACACGAGACCGTTGGTGCGCATCGCCCTCACAACTGCGTAATCCGCGGCCCAGGCTCGCGCGCTTTGTCCCGCTCCGCCACGTACTCATTCCAGGCCCGGTCGATTCGCGCCTGCGTCTCCGGCGCAAGCTTCGTCTCCTCCACGACCGGCGGCGTCGCGTCTGTCTCTTGCGGCGGCAGTGCCGTGCGTCGCGCCGCCTGCTCCCTGCTGATGGCCTCCTCGAATTGCTCGAGCGTGATGTTCTCGCCGAGGCGCCGTCGCACGTCGAGCGATAGCTTCAAATCCTCCACTCCCGCTTTGATCTCTTCCGGCGAAAGCAGCGGCAGCGATTTTTGCCATTTGGCGATGCATTCACGACCCCGGCTGGCGCAGCGCTTCTTGCGGCGGCATAGCGTGTTCTCGCAAGTAGGCCAGCCCTCGATGGCTTCCGCCACCAGGCGATCGAGCTTTCGCGCGAGTTCGAGGCGGAAGCGTTCGGCATCGAACGGCTCGCCCTGCGGCTTCGGTTTCGCTGTCATGACATGCTCCTTGCTCGGGGCAAGCGTCATCGCTGCCCGCAAATTCCTTTACGTGAGTGGGGGGTTCAGGTTTCTCCCTCCGGCAAAGGGGAGGGAGGCGGAACGCCGAAAGGCGCACCTTGTAACGGGCCGCGGCTTAATCCCCGGATTGCCGAGGATCAGAGGCACACGGCAACGCCTTTCAGCGTCCCGCCGCGGCGACTTCTTCGACCCTGGGACCGGTTCTTCCGGGCACCGGCGCGAGCGAACTCGCCATCCAGGCAGGTTTCCCCGCCCTTCGCCGGCACCCGTCCAGCCATTGAAGGCAGCGCCCCGTAGTGGGCACGGACGGTTACCCAAGGCCCCCCGGGTGCGCAGGGCACGACCCCCACGCCCGCAGGCGCCGCATCCCGCCCGCGCTACAAGCGTCCCGGCAACGCCCCTTTAACAGGGACGGGATACCTAGGAATTTAGCTCAGTAGGAAGATATGTCAAGCGGGAGGAAGATTAAATTTTTGAGGGGGCCGCCAACATGAACCGTCGGCGTAGGGCGATGAAATGTCGGCCGTGTAAACCACGCCACGAGGAGGCACTAGAGCCCAAATCGACATTTAGAAATTACACAAGATGATTTCCTAAGTTATATCGCCCCGGCTATCTGCGAGGCCACAGCAGGTAAATGATGATCGCGCCTTCGATGATGGCCACCCAGAGGAACACACGAAGCATCGTTTGGGTGGACTTCACCGCATTGAAGATGTGCGTCTGGAGACTCTCGGATGTCTCGTGGATGTCCCGTAGTCGGGACTCGATGAAGCGCAGGGCCGCACCGTGCCCGAGGTTCTGGTGATAGAGCGCCCTCCCTACGTCACCCACATTGGTCGTGTCGCCGTGGTGCAGGATGTTGAAGGCGTCACCGTCAAGGCGCTCCATGTTGTCGTAGAGTTTCTCTTGATGCTCGTCCATGTGCTTCGCCATGAGACCCCTCCTCGCGGTTCGATGTGAGACATCCCCAGTCCCCTAGAGTTGCGTTACAGGATAGCTTCAGGTGTCTGTTGGAAGTGGTCAACGGGTTAGCTCAGGTCTATGCAAAAAGCGTGGAGTACCAATGGTCAAGCTCAAGGAAATAGTGGACCGCATCGGGACAATCGCTCCGACGATCAGTAGCGGCCCCCTGTCGGGTGCCCTCCACGCGCCCGAGATATCGGCCTCACCGACCGAATGCTTTAGCAATGCCCAGCGCAAAGCGCAGCGAGCTGGCGGTGGGGTACTGTACGGGTGGATGTTCCATTATCGGGTGGTGGCGGTGATGACCACCCCCGGATACCTGATCGCAGTGAACCATGCGGTGTGGCACGCGCCGGACAAGAGGCTGATCGATACGACCCCCTTTCACTCCGACCCCAAGCACCGGCCCATCGTCGTCAACGGCAACGCTGTGCTGTTCCTTATCGACAACAGCGCGCCCCCGCTCACGAGCGGACAGGGAGGCCTCGCGCTTCCCTCGTGGTTCTTCCTGACAGACGACAAGGCCATGACCGCTCACGTCGCCAAATTGACGGCGGACGAACTCGACGGGTGGGAAAAGCAAGTCGCTGGTAACGAGGCGTTAAGCGGGTCACAGCGCGCATCCACCCTGCTGCTGTCCCGTCGCAAATAAAAAGGGTTAGGAGATTTCTCCCCGCCCCCCTCGTTGATGCATGTGTTGGTCTTAGTGACAACCGCAGAGCACCTTGCCGCCGTAGCCGCTACCGCGCCCATTTGTATTCCATTCCACGGGCCTTTGCTCCAATACAAAACACTGCTACAAATGCAAATCACTCGCGGTCAAATTAGCTAGGTTTATCAAGGCTAAAGCGCTTAAACGTCAGTTCCCACCCAACTGTACAGCCCACTCCTTCCCGCTACCTGCGCATTTCTTTGCAGCCGACCGCCTTCATCGCATCAGCAGTGCATCGAACTCATAAGGCAGTACGTTCCGTCAGCAGGAGGCAAGGTCAATATCAAACCTTTGCTCCGACCAACCCTTTTGTCTCAGCGCTTGTGGCGTCGCCAAGCGTGATAACTTCTGGAGGCAGAGAGCGGCTGTACGGGTTGGTCTGGACGGCGGGCTTATCGTCGTACTGACCTGTGTGATGCGCGGGCTTGACCCGCGCATCATCGATTCCAAGCCACACATTCAGCCGTCATCCAGAGGAGCCCGCTCTTGCGCGGCGTCTCGAAGGATGACGGGGTGTTGTCTGGCGCGATTTATGGTTAACCACTCCTTACCGTCCCCCCATTATCTCTTTCCTCACCGCATTCATTTCCCTTTACTCAACCAAACTTAAACGCTTTGCGGCGAAACTGGCGCGGCCCGTAAAAGGCGTGCGATGTCGCGCGCGGGTGCGTAAGGCCTGTGTTCATGGACGATCTGTTGCGCGAGTTCCTGACGGAGACCAACGAGAGTCTCGACACCGTCGATAACCAGTTGGTGCGGTTCGAGCAGGATCCGAACAACGCGAAAATCCTGGATAACATCTTTCGGCTTGTTCACACCATCAAGGGAACGTGCGGCTTTCTCGGCCTGCCGCGGCTGGAGGCGCTGGCGCATGCCGCCGAGACGCTGATGGGCAAGTTCCGCGATGGCATGCCGGTGACCGGCGAGGCCGTGACGCTGATCCTGTCGTCGATCGACCGCATCAAGGAAATTCTGTCCGGACTTGAATCGACGCAATCGGAGCCCGAGGGCGGCGACGCCGACCTGATCGACGCGCTGCATGCGATGGTCGAGCGTGGGATGGCTGCTATGGCTGCAGCGCCGGCCGAGCCGCAGATCGAGCAGGGCACGCTGACCTTCCAGGTGCTGGAGCGCGCGCTGCGGCCCGGCGAAGTCTCGCTGGACGATCTGGAGCGGGCGTTTCGCGACACCGCGACCGAAGTTGCGCCGCCGGTGCCGGCGAAGGAAGCGGCCGCTTCCAAGGCCGCCGCAAAGCCGGCCGTGAAAAAAGCCTTCGCCGAGCCCGAGACCGCCGAGAGCGACCGCGTCGCCAACCAGTCGATCCGGGTCAATGTCGACACGCTCGAACATTTGATGACCATGGTGTCGGAACTGGTGCTGACGCGCAACCAGCTGCTCGAGATCTCGCGCCGCCACGAGGATACCGAATTCAAGGTGCCGCTGCAGCGGCTCTCCAACGTCACCGCCGAGCTGCAGGAAGGCGTCATGAAGACGCGGATGCAGCCGATCGGCAACGCCTGGCAAAAACTGCCGCGCATCGTGCGGGATCTATCCGGCGAACTCGGCAAGCAGATCGAGCTCGAAATGCACGGCGCCGACACCGAGCTCGACCGCCAGGTGCTCGACCTGATCAAGGATCCGCTGACGCACATGGTGCGCAACTCGGCCGACCACGGGCTGGAGACGCCCGCCGAGCGCTTGGCCTGTGGCAAGCCGGAGCAGGGCACCATTCGGCTGTCCGCCTATCATGAAGGCGGCCACATCATCATCTGCATCGCCGACAACGGCCGCGGGCTGAATACCGGGCGCATCAAGGCCAAAGCGGTCGCGGGCGGCCTCGTCACCGAGGCCGAGCTGGAGAAGATGACCGAAGCGCAGATCCACAAGTTCATCTTCGCGCCGGGCTTTTCCACCGCTTCCGCTGTGACCAGCGTGTCCGGGCGCGGCGTCGGCATGGACGTGGTGCGCACCAATATCGACCAGATCGGCGGCGCCATCGACGTGAAGTCGGTGGCCGGCGAGGGCTCCAGCGTCACCATCAAGATTCCGCTGACGCTCGCCATCGTCTCCGCGCTGATCGTGGAAGCCGCCGACGACCGTTTCGCGATACCGCAACTGGCCGTGGTCGAACTGGTGCGGGCGCGCGCCAATTCCGAACACCGCATCGAGCGCATCAAGGACACGCCGGTGCTGCGGCTGCGCAACAAGCTGCTGCCGCTGATGCATCTGCAGAAGCTTCTGAAAATCGACGGCGGCACCGACAGCGATCCGGAAAACGGCTTCATCGTGGTGACCCAGGTCGGCAGCCAGACCTTCGGGATCGTGGTCGACGGCGTTTTTCACACCGAGGAAATCGTGGTCAAGCCGATGTCCACAAAACTGCGTCACATCGAGATGTTTTCCGGCAATACCATCCTCGGCGATGGCGCCGTGATCATGATCATCGATCCCAACGGCATCGCAAAGGCGCTCGGCACCACCGGTGCTGCGCAGCTCGAGATCGCCGACGAGAACGCCGCGATGCGGGCTATCGCCGCCGAACAGCTGACCTCGCTGCTGGTGTTCCGCGCCGGCTCCGCGCAGCCCAAGGCCGTGCCATTGGCGCTGATCACCCGGCTGGAAGAGATCGCGGTCGGCAAGATCGAGAAGTCGAACGGCCGCCATATGGTGCAGTATCGCGACCAGTTGATGCCGCTGGTGCAGATGGACGGGGTCAGCATCGCCACCGAAGGCGCGCAGCCGATCCTGGTATTCTCCGACGATGGCCGCTCCATGGGGCTGGTGGTCGACGAGATCATCGACATTGTCGAGGAGCGGCTGAACATCGAGGTTGCCAGCACCCATGACGGCATTCTCGGCTCCGCCGTGATCAAGGGCCAGGCCACGGAAGTCATCGACGTCGGGCATTTCCTGCCGATGGCGTTTGCCGACTGGTTCAGCCGCAAGGAAATGCGCCCCTCCGCGTCGGCGCAGTCGGTGCTGCTGGTCGATGATTCCGCGTTCTTCCGCAACATGCTGGCGCCGGTGCTCAAGGCGGCCGGCTACAAGGTGCGGGTCGCCAACAACGCGCAGGAAGGCCTGGTCGTGCTGCGCTCGGGCCAGCAGTTCGACGCCATCCTGACCGATATCGAAATGCCCGACATGAACGGTTTCGAATTCGCGGAAGTTATCAAGGCCGATCAGCGCCTCAACGCCATGCCGATCATCGCGCTGTCCTCGATGATCTCTCCCGCCGCGATCGAGCGCGGCCGGCAGGCGGGTTTTCATGACTACGTCGCCAAGTTCGACCGGCCCGGCCTGATCGCCGCGCTGAAAGAACAGACCGCCGAAATCAGCCAGGCGGCATGAAAGTCATGACCATGAGCGATGCCGCGCACAGCTCCGATGACACCATCACCGAATACGTCACCGCCATGATCGGCGGGCAACTGTTCGGGCTGCCGATCTCGCGGGTGCAGGACGTGTTCATCCCCGAGCGCATGACGCGGGTGCCGCTGGCGTCCAGCGACGTTGCCGGCGTGCTCAATCTGCGCGGCCGCATCGTCACCGCGATCGACATGCGTTCCCGGCTCGGCCTGGCGAAAAACGACTCAGGACGTCCGCCGATGGCGGTCGGGGTCGACCTGCGCGGCGAGTTTTACGGGCTTCTGATCGATTCGGTTGGCGAAGTATTAAAGCTTGCGGACGACAGTCGGGAAGTGAACCCGGTCAACCTCGACCCGCGGATGGCGAAGATGGCGTCGGGGATTTACCGGCTCGACGGACAGCTCATGGTGGTGCTCGACGTTCGATCGCGTGCTCGAAATCGTGCCTGACATGCTGGCGGCGTGAGACCGGCAACAGGCACGATGCAATCTGATTTTGACAATGGAAACGCCGGTTCGGGATTCGAAGAAAGAGTAGAGGCTAAAATGAAGACATGTCTGGTTGTCGATGATTCAAGCGTCATTCGAAAAGTCGCACGGCGCATCCTGGAAGGGCTCGATTTCCAGATCGCCGAAGCCGAGGACGGCGAAAAGGCGCTGGAGGTCTGCAAGCGCGGATTGCCCGACGCCATCCTGCTCGACTGGAACATGCCGGTCATGGACGGCTATGAGTTCCTGCGCAACCTGCGCCGCATGCCCGGTGGCGACGTGCCCAAGGTGGTGTTCTGCACCACCGAGAACGACGTGGCGCATATCGCGCGCGCGCTGCATGCCGGCGCCAATGAATACATCATGAAGCCGTTCGACAAGGATATCGTCACGGCGAAATTTCATGAAGTCGGTCTGATCTAGCGCCGCGTCACCGGTTAAGCCGACGGCGCTCGCCGTCCGGTTCCCGTTTCAGGTGTGTTGCTTTGCGTCTGGTGAGTAATGAGTGTTGCGCTGGCTAGTTCTTCGACCCGCGACTCGGCGCAACATGAACCGCTGCGGGTCATGGTGGTCGACGATTCCGTGGTCATTCGCGGGCTGATCGGCCGCTGGATCGAGGCCGAGCCGGATATGATGGTCGCGGCCTCGCTGCGCACCGGGCTCGAGGCCGTCAACCAGGTCGAGCGCGTCAATCCCGACGTGGCTGTGCTCGATATCGAAATGCCGGATCTTGACGGCATTTCCGCGCTGCCCCGGCTCTTGGCGAAAAAGCGCAACCTCGTCATCATCATGGCGTCGACGCTGACCCGCCGCAATGCCGAGATCAGCTTTAAGGCGCTGTCGCTGGGTGCGTCGGACTACATCCCGAAACCCGAAAGCACCCGCGAACCCGCCGCCGCCGACACCTTTCGCCACGACCTGATTCAGAAGATCCGCTATCTCGGCGCGAAAGTTCGCCGTCCGGTCCCGGTCGCGCCAAGTCCGCCGCTGGCGCCGACGCTTGGCCGTCCGCCGATGCCGGGCGTGCGTCCCGCACTGGCGCCGGTGGCGCATCCGCAGCTACTGCGGCGCGCGTTCAGTACGCAGGCGCCGCGCGCGCTCCTGATCGGCGCGTCGACCGGCGGTCCGCAGGCCTTGATGGCGCTGGTGAGCGACATCGGTCCGGTGATCGACCGCTTTCCGGTGCTGATCACCCAGCATATGCCGCCCACCTTCACTACGATCCTCGCCGAACATCTCGCGCGCGCCAGCCATCGGCCGGCGCATGAAGGCATCGACGGCGAGATCGTAAGGCCGGGCCGCATTTATCTGGCGCCGGGCGGCCGCCATATGCGCGTGGTCCGGCACGGCGGCAATGCGGCCATCGCCCTCGACGACGGGCCGCCGGTCAATTTCTGCAAACCGGCCGTGGACCCGTTGTTCGCGTCCGCCATCGATGTCTGGCAGGGCGGCATCCTCGCGGTGGTGCTGACCGGCATGGGTTCGGACGGCATGCGCGGCGGCAAGGAAATCGTCGCCGCCGGCGGCAGCGTCATTGCCCAGGACGAAGCCTCGAGCGTGGTCTGGGGAATGCCCGGTGCCGCGACGCATGCCGGGATTTGCGCGGCGGTTCTGCCGCTCGGTCAGATCGCACCGAAGCTGGTCCAGTTGTTTTCGGGGGTTCGGTCGTGACGCCGCTGGAGTACGAATATCTGCGCAAGCTGTTGAAAGAGCGTTCCGGCCTCGATCTGTCCGCCGACAAGCAATATCTGGTGGAGAGCCGCCTGATCCCGCTGGCGCGAAAGGCCGGCCTGATGGGCATCGGCGAACTCGTGCAGAAGATGAAAAGCGGGTCCGACCCGCTCACGATAGACGTCATCGAGGCGATGACGACCAATGAGACGTTCTTTTTCCGCGACAAGATCCCGTTCGATCATCTGCGCCAGACCGTGCTTCCGGAATTGCTGCAGGCTCGGAGCAGCCGCCGCAGCTTGCGCATCTGGTGCGCGGCCTCCTCCACCGGACAGGAGCCCTATTCGATCGCGATGTGCCTGAAGGAAATGGGTCCGCAGCTTTCGGGATGGCGGGTCGAAATCGTCGCCACCGATCTGTCGCTGGGCGTGCTGGAAAAAGCCCGGGCCGGCATTTTCAGCCAGTTCGAGGTCCAGCGCGGACTGCCGATCCAGATGCTGGTCAAGCATTTCCGGCAGGTCGGCGAGCTGTGGCAGATCAATGCCGATATCCGCGCCATGGTCCAGCACCGGCAACTGAACCTGATGCAGGATTTTTCCCACCTCGGCACTTTCGACGTGATCTTCTGCCGCAACGTGCTGATCTATTTCGACCAGGACACCAAGATCGGCGTGTTCAACCGGCTCGCAAAGTCGCTGGAAGCCGACGGCGTGCTGGCGCTCGGTGCCGCGGAATCCGTGGTCGGCATGACCGACGCGTTCAAGCCCTATCCGGAAAAGCGCGGACTGTACCGGGTAAATCCGGCGCGCGGGGCGCGGCCTGCGCTGAAGATGGTTGCCGCGGCGGCGGGATAGTTCCGTGCCCCGGACGCAGCGCAGCGCGTAGCCCTTGCGAAGCGGTGCGCTGCAGAGCCGGGGCCGTATCAAGCTCCGGTGTTCGTGACGGTCCCGGTTCTGCGAAGCAGCGCTTCGCGAAGTGCTACGCGCTGCATCGCGCCCGGGACACGAAAGCCCTCACAAAATCGCGTGCGGCAGGAAGCGCGAGGTATTGCCCGTGATCGGGTTCTCGTCCTCGCGGATCGACAAGCCGCACGGCACATGGTCGACCAGCCAGCTTCCCAGCACCGGATACGATCCCGCAAAATTCGGCAGCGGCGCGAACGCCTGGCGGATAAAACCTTCGGCGCCATAGGGACCCTGCTGTTCGCCCAGCGTGGCGCCGGCGCTCACCAGCGTCACATTGGCGCCCTCGCGCGAATAGAGCGGCTTGCGGACGTAGGACGCACCGAGGCTTGCCGCGTTCGGGTCATCCTCGAACCAGGCCGGCAGCAGATTGGGATGATTTGGAAACATCTCCCACAGCAATGGCAGGATGCCCTTGTTGGACAGGATTGCCTTCCATGGCGGCTCGACCCAGCGCGTCGGCGCCTCTTTCAGCCTCGCCCCGAACGCATCGTGGAACATCCACTCCCAGGGATAGAGCTTGAACGCCAGCTCGATTCCGCGATCCTCCAGATCGACAAAGCTGCCGTCATCGCGCAGCCCCAGATCTTCGATATCGATCATCGTGGTGCCAAAGCCGGCCTGGCGCGCGGTGTCCTCGAGATAGGCGAGCGTGCCGGCGTCCTCGGGATTTTCGGTCATGCCGGTCAGATGCAAATGACGCCCGGCGCCGATCTTCTTCCACGCTTCGATCAGGCGCTCGTGGATCGAGTTGAACTGGTCGGCGCGCTGCGGAATGATGTGGCGTTCGATCGCCTGTTCGAGCCAGGTCCATTGAAACACCGCCGCCTCGAAAATCGAGGTCGGCGTATCCGCGTTGTATTCCAGCAGTTTTGCCGGGCTGCGGCCGTCGAAACTGAGATCGATGCGGCCGTACAGGCTGGGATCGTCACGATGCCAGCTCTCCGAGATCAGCGGCCAGAACGCTTCCGGAATCTTCAGCCGCTGGAGCGTGTGTTCGTCGTCGATGGCCGATCCGACGAGTTCGATGCACATGGCGTCGATCTCGCCGGTGGGCGTTTCGATGCCGCGCTCGATCTCGTCCAGGGTGAAAGCGTAGTAGGCGCGCTCGTCCCAGTAGCGCTCGCCGTCGATGCTGTGAAAATCGAATCCGGCGGCTTCCGCAGTTAGACGCCAGTCATCGCGCTCGGGACAGTCGATCCGCCGCATGATTTTTCGACGGCAGCGGCGTTAGCCGCCACCGCCGTGGCCGCCATGTCCATGGCCGTGACCACCCAGTGCGCGGAATCCGCCGCCGCCGAAGCCGCCATATCGCACGCGGCAGTTCTCCGGCCGCCGTCCATCCGGTCCCGGCCTTCCGTAAGGACCGCAGTCGCCCGGCCCGACAAAGCCCATCGACACGGCGCCGACGGCCGCGGTTCCCATCATCGTCAGGATAACGCGGCGCGAACGTTTCATGGGTCTATCCTCGGCTCGGAGGGTGAAGAGATGCCGCATTGAGACATTGTCGCCCGAAGTGCGCAAGCCAAAGGCGATGCTGTCACAGCATCGTGCGGCGGAACAGATTCAGCCGCCGCCGGAAAAATGCGACGTGAAGGCGTGCGCGAACGACCCAAACCCTCCGCGCGTGACCGTGCCAGAACCCGAGGGCGACGTGCCGGACGCCGATTTGTTCGCCGAGGAATCGCCGCCGTAGAAGCCATAGCGCGATGATCCGCCGCCGCCGGATGAAGACGATCGCGGCGAACATCCGGCGTTGGCGGGCGCCGCCATGCCCGGCTGGTTCGGTGCGCAATTTTCGCCGGGCATCAGCGCGTAGGCGCCGCCGCCGACGGCAACGGTGCCGGCAAGCAGCAGCGCCACATGGCTGGAGCGTTTTGCCGGTGGCTGCACCGCAACCGGCCTGCGCTTTCCGAATTCCTTGTCCGGATTCTGGGCCATGTTCAATAGATCATCGAGGCGGCGTTGAGCGCGCCGGCGGCGAGCGAGGCGAGGCCAAGCCAGATCGCAGCCGCGAGTTCGCCCGCCGCGATACGTGCGGAAAGATTCGGCACCGGAATCTTGACAATGAAATAGACCGCGATCTGAACGATCAGCGCGACCGCGCTCCAGACCAGGCAGTCCACGACATTGGCGGAATGCGCGATGGCGCTGACCACCGGCAGCACGAAGCCGAGCAGGCTCAAGCCCAGCGCGATCGCCGCCGCCGGATCGTTGTCGCGGATCAGCTGGAATTCGTCGTGCGGCGTGACGCGCGTGTAAACGAAGAGATAGACGACGACGGCAACCAGGGCCGTGCAGAAATAGACCAGGAACGCCGGCAATCCGGCAAGAGATTGAAGGATCATTCGGCGCCCTTATCCAGATCGATGCACGATCCGTTCGTCGAGGTACGCGATTCGCGGGTTCAATGCCCAACAAAAACCCTTAGCCTTTCGCGGCGGGGTTCGAGTTACCGCTCCCGTCCGGGGAGAGGTGAGAAGGCCGCCGGCTTACTGGAGCAGCTTGCGCAGGGTCGGATAAAACTGCACCCAGACATTGTCCTTGCCGGCATGGAGCTTGTGGCAGTCGTAGCACTCGGAATCATCATGCGCGGGCGCCGACTGGTGCAGCACCGGCGAGGGGTCGAGCGGATTCTCCAGCGTGTAATACGCCCAGGGCGTGGTCTTGCCGTCGGGACGATGCAGGTTCTTCACCGCCACCTGTTCCAATATGCTTGCCATTGTAGAAGCCGGCGGTCAGCACGTTCTTCGGCTCGCGGTCGGGCGCGGTGAAGACGTCCATCACCAGGACGGTCCTGTCCGGAAATTCCTTGTTGGCGAGAAAATACGCATAGGCCTCGGGGTTGATGTAGATGTTGTGGAACTGCTGCTGGTTGGCGCGCGCGGCCTCAACCTTGGTGTTGGCCGGCAGTTCTTCCTTGTAGGCGAGGCCGAGGTTGGAGCCGACGAACACCCAGGTCTCGAAGCCGACCGGCAGTTTCAACTGGCCGCTGTCGGTATATTGCGGCGCCGTGCCTGTTGATTGGCTCCGAACCTGCGGCGTGAAAGCGATGAAGGCGAACGCCGCAATTCCGACCGACGCGGCGGCACCAAACCAGGTTCTGTTGCGGCTATCAGTCATGCCCGCGCCCATCGATAAAGGCCGGATCGAACTTCCGGCGAGGCCAAAACGCCGACAGGTTAATTCGCGTTTCGATTGTGGGTCAAGCGGCGCATGATCGTGCGGCGGGATGGTGTAAGCCGCCCCCACAAACAAAAACCCCGCCATTCGCGGCGGGGCCAAGTCGGGAGGAGTGGGCCTGAACAAGGCCCCATGAAAACGATCAGGCGGGAATGCGGACTTCTTCCTCGTGCGGCTCGCGCAGCACGTAGCCGCGGCCCCACACGGTTTCGATGAAGTTGCGGCCGTCGGAGGCGTTCGCGAGTTTCTTGCGCAGCTTGCAGATGAAGACGTCGATGATCTTCAGTTCCGGCTCGTCCATGCCGCCATAGAGATGGTTGAGGAACATTTCCTTGGTGAGCGTGGTGCCCTTGCGCAAGGAGAGCAGCTCCAGCATCTGGTATTCCTTGCCGGTCAGATGCACGCGCTGGCCGCCGACTTCCACGGTCTTGGTGTCGAGATTGACCACGAGATCGCCGGTCTGGATCACGCTCTGGGCGTGGCCCTTGGAGCGGCGCACGATGGCGTGGATGCGCGCGACCAGTTCGTCCTTGTGGAAGGGCTTGGTCATGTAGTCGTCGGCGCCGACGCCGAGACCCCTGACCTTGTCCTCGATACCGGCGAGGCCGGAGAGGATCAGAATCGGTGTCTTGATTTTGGAGACCCGGAGCTGCTTCAGCACGTCATAGCCGGACATGTCGGGCAGGTTGAGGTCGAGCAGGATAATGTCGTAGTCGTAGAGTTTTCCGAGATCGACGCCTTCTTCCCCGAGGTCCGTCGTATAGACGTTGAAACTCTCGGATTTGAGCATCAGCTCGATCGACTGCGCGACGGCGCTGTCATCTTCTATCAGCAATACGCGCATGCCAGTCCCCTATCGTCGCCGCTCCGGGCGTCAGGTCGGCCGCACTTGCGGCACTCAAAACGCCTTTGAACAACTGATTCGAATCCTGACGACATATGGTTAACAAAATCTGATTCTCGTCCGCAAGCTCTATCCGTGCAATTTTTGTCGAATCGCCATAAGATATTGGGACAAGCTAGGTTTTTGTATCCGTTCTCGTTCAAGTCTCACGTTAAGAACCGGGCCTAACCGACTCTCGCGACTCAACCTTCGTTCTGACGGCCAAGCGCTTTCAGTCACCAAAGACAGTGACGTAATGATTAACGATGCGGGTAAACACGAAGTTAAGGGCAGCCCTCAAAAGCGCCGAAACTTAAGGTTTTCGCAATGAAGGCGCTCGCGGAACAGATCGGCGACCTCGACGGCGTCAATATTTACGGCCGCGTCGTCGGCGTCCGCGGGTTGATGGTGGAGATCGCCGGTCCCGTGCATGCGATGTCGGTCGGCGCCCGCATCGTGATCGAGACCGGCGCCAACCGTTTCATCCCCGCCGAAGTGATCGGCTTTACCGGCAACAATGCGGTGGTGATGCCGTTCGCCGGCCTCGAAGGCGTGCGGCGCGGCTGCCGCGCTGTCATCGCCAACGCGGCAAGCCAGGTACGGCCGTCGCCGTCCTGGCTGGGGCGGGTGCTCAACGCCATGGGCGAGCCGATCGACGGCAAGGGGCCTCTGACGCAAGGGCCCTCGCCGATGCCGTTCCGCAATCTGCCGCCGCCGGCGCATTCGCGAAAGCGCGTCGGCCCGCCGCTCGATCTCGGCGTGCGCGCGCTCAACACCTTTCTCACCTGCTGCCGCGGCCAGCGGCTCGGCATCTTCGCAGGGAGTGGCGTCGGCAAGTCGGTGCTGCTGTCGATGCTGGCGCGCAACGTCGACGCCGATATTACCGTGATCGGTCTCGTCGGCGAGCGCGGCCGCGAGGTGCAGGAATTCCTGCAGGACGATCTCGGCGAAGAGGGGCTGGCGCGCTCGGTGGTGGTGGTGGCGACCTCGGACGAACCCGCATTGATGCGGCGGCAGGCGGCTTACTTGACTCTTGCGATCGCGGAATATTTCCGCGACGACGACAAGGACGTGCTGTGCCTGATGGATTCGGTGACGCGCTTTGCGATGGCGCAGCGTGAAATCGGTCTGAGCGCGGGAGAGCCGCCGACCGCCAAGGGCTATACGCCGACGGTATTCACCGAATTGCCGCGGCTCCTGGAGCGGGCCGGGCCGGGCATGGGGCAGGGCACCATCACCGGCATATTCACGGTGCTGGTAGACGGCGACGACCACAACGAGCCGGTGGCCGACGCGGTCCGGGGCATTCTGGACGGCCATGTGGTGATGGAGCGCGCCATCGCCGAACGCGGCCGCTACCCCGCCATCAACATCCTCAAATCGGTGTCCCGCACCATGCCGAAATCGGCCGATCCGGCCTATCTGCCGATCATCCTCAGGGGGCGCCAGGTGATGGCGACCTATGCCGATATGGAGGAGTTGATCCGGCTCGGCGCCTACCGCGCCGGTTCCAGCCCGGAGGTCGACGAGGCGATCCGGCTGCACGAGCCGCTGGAGAGCTTTCTGCGCCAGGCCAAGGAAGAAGTAACCGGCCTGAATGCCGGTTACCGCCAACTTGAGCAAATCATGGGACCTTTGGAAACGGAACGCTAACTTTGTCAGGCCATCATCCGCCCCACATGAGTAACGATGCCGGTGGGGCCCTTGCGGGAGGCCGGTTCTGTCCCGCGTTCGAAAAGGGACTTCTGGGGAGTATGTGTCGATGAAGTCACGTGAAACGCTGATCCGCCTGAAGAAGTTTCAGGTCGATGAAAAGCGCCGAAGGGTCGCCCAGATCGAGGGCATGATCGCCGATTTCCAGCGCATGTCGGTGGACCTCGAGCGCGAAATCCAGACCGAGCAGGACCGCGCCGGGATCAACGATCCCGCCCATTTTGCCTATCCGACCTATGCCAAGGCGGCGATCCAGCGGCGCGAGAACCTGACCCGCTCCGCCGACGAGCTGCGGATCCAGCTCGAGGACGCCAAGAGCCTGTTGGCCGAGGCGTTCGAGGAACTCAAAAAGGTCGAACTGCTCGACGAGCGCGACCAGGCCCGCGAGCGCGCCGAGGAAAGCGCCCGCGAACAGGCCGACCTCGACAGCATCGGCCTGATGCGCGCCCGCATCGCGGTGGCCTGAGTTCGTTCTATCAAAACAACCACAACCGTCATTCCGGGATGCGCCTCTTGGCGCAGGCCCGGAATCCATACTCACGATGGTGGTTATGGATTCCGGGCTCGCGCTACGCGGGCCCCGGAATGACGAAAAACCCCGGGCCGTGAGGCCCGGGTTTTTCTTTTGGGGTCCCCCTCACTTGACAATTGCCCCGGCGCAAAAACTGAAAAATATGATACGAAACGGCTGGACTGCCGTCGCAGCTAGAGGGCTGCGCGGCGGGGAACGCTTGGTTTTGGGGACGTGCGAATGCTGACGCCGGCTGAGCTGGTCTGGCTGATTGCCGCGGTCGCGAAGGGGGATGAGGCGGCTTTTGAGCGGCTTTATGCTGCCACGCGCGCGAAACTCTTTGGCGTCGTGCTGCGTATCTTGCGCCGTCAGGATCTCGCGGAGGAGGTCATTCAGGAGGCTTACGTCAAGATCTGGAACAGCGCCGGGCAGTTCAATCCCGGCGTGGCGTCCCCGATCACATGGATGGCGTCCATTGCCCGGAACCGGGCGATCGATGTCGTTCGCAAACGAACCGAAGCCTCGATCGAAGAAGAGCCGGCAGCGATGGAAGTCGCCGCCGATACCCCCGATCCGCTGGCGCGGCGGGAAATGACGGAGGAATTGAAGCGGCTCCTGGAATGCGTCGGACGGCTGGAGCCGGATCGTCAGAAGCTGGTGCTGCTTGCTTATTACAACGGCTGGAGCCGCGAACAGCTCGCAGCGAAATTCGAGACGCCGGTGAACACCGTGAAGACCTGGCTCAGGCGCAGCATGATGGATATCCGGGCGTGCCTGGGATTGGAATGATGGCTTACAGCGAAGACCATATCGCGCTCGCCGCGGAATACGCCCTCGGCACTCTCGATGCCGATGAGCGGGCGCAGGCCGAAGCCATGATGTCCGTCGACAAGGATTTTGCGGCGATGGTCGATGCGTGGGCCCATAAGCTCGGCGCCTTGAACCAGATGGTCGGCTCGGTCGAACCTGCGCCTGAGGTCTGGGAAAAAATCAGGGCCGCGGCCGGATTGTCCGGCGCGCAGATGCCGCTGCTGCTGCCGGAAGCGCCGCAGCCCGCGGCGCCGGCCGTCGCGGAAACCACCGCTGCGCCGCAAGCCGGCAACGTCGTCGCGTTTCCCGCGCCCGCCCGGCGCTGGCGCAACATCGCCACGGCGGTGAGCGCCATCGCGGCGGCCTTGATCGCCATCGTCGTGACCCAGGTGGTGCGGCCGGATTTGCTGCCCGACAGCCTTCGCCCGAAACCGCGGACCCAGGTGGTCGAGGTAAAAGCGCCGCCGGCGCCGGCACCTGCGCAATACGTCGCGGTGCTGCAGAAGGATGGCGGTTCGCCTGCGTTCATTCTCACCGTCGACGGCGCCACCAGGAATTTTACGGTGCGCAAAGTGGGCGATACCGCGCCCGAGCCGGGCAAGAGCTTTGAGCTGTGGTTGATTTCCGACAGGCTCGGTCCGCCGCGCTCGCTCGGCGTCATCGGCAATGGCGATTTCACCGCGAGTCCGAAGCTTGCGTCCTACGATGGCGACATCGTCAAGGCCGCGACCTACGCCGTGACGGTCGAGCCGGCCGGCGGCTCGCCCGACGGCAAGCCGACCGCGGCGCCGGTGTTCGCCGGCAAGCTGATCGAGACCGTACCGCAGGCGACGCGCTAGGTCTGACGCTTGTTTGCTGCGGATATCGGCTTTCGGCCGGCTCATGCCGCCGTGCCGGCATGTGCGATCTCCGAACGGCCGCATCTATCGGGCGATCCTCTCGTCGCGGGATCGCGGCGCAGCAGCCCCGGTGACGCTCAGTCGTCGTCGTTCCTGCTGTTCGCGCTCCTGGGCTTCACGCTCGTATTCCTCGCGCCATCACTCTTCCTCCGCTTCGCGTTACGCGTCGTCATCGTCGTATTGATCCGGGTCGTCGGACGGATCGGGATCGTCGGACGGATCGGGATCGTCGGACGGATCGGGATCGTCGGCCGGATCGGGATCGTCGGACGGATCGGGATCGTCGGACGGATCGGGATCGTCAGACGGATCGGGATCGTCGGCCGGATCGGGATCGTCGGCCGGATCGGGATCGTCGGACGGATCGGGGTCGTCGGACGGATCGGGGTCGTCGGACGGATCGAGGTCGTCGGACGGATCGGGGTCGTCGGACGGATCGGGGTCGTCGGACGGATCGGGATCGTCGGATGGATCGGGGTCGTCGGATGGATCGGGGTCGTCGGACGGATCGGGGTCGTCGGCCGGATCGGGATCGTCAGGCTGATCGGGATCGCCGGATTGATCGGGAGGCGTTTGCAGGCCTTGGTCAGGATGGACGATCTCGGCCTGGGTATTCAGTTCGACGACCGGCTCGGGCGTAGCAGGCGCGGGTACTTCGCGAGGCGCGCTCTGCGGCGTCGGGTCGGTGTCCGATTGCGATGGCCCGTCCGGCGGCTGGACGGAGTCGCGCACATCAGCAGGATCGGGATCGGGGTGGATGATCTCGGCCTGGGTATCCAGTTCGACGGCGGGCTCCGGCGCGGACGGGGGCGCTTCGTCGGGTACGGCTTGCGTCTGATCGGCGTCCGGCTGCGATGGCTCGTCCGGAGGCTGGACCGAGTCGCCGACATCAGCGAGATCGGGGTGGATGATCTCGGCCTTGGTATCCAGCTCGACGACGGGCTCCGGCGCGGACGGGGGCGCTTCGTCGGGTACCGCTTGCGTCTGATCGGCGTCCGGC
Source organism: uncultured Alphaproteobacteria bacterium (assembly GCA_963784755.1). GTDB lineage: Bacteria > Pseudomonadota > Alphaproteobacteria > Rhizobiales > Xanthobacteraceae > Bradyrhizobium. The sequence goes on from CAWASS010000003.1 coordinate 497,493, forward strand.
TGCGATGGCTCGTCCGGAGCCCGGACGGAGCCGCCGACATCGGCGGAATCGCGATCGGGGATGATCTCGGCCCTGGTATCCAGCTCGACGACGGGCTCGTTCGCAGCCGCGGGCGCGTCGGCGGGTACGGCTTGCGTTTGATCGGCGTCCGGCTGCGAGGACTCGTCCGGAGCCCGGACGGAGTCGCTGACATCAGCGGAATCGCGGTCGGGATGGATGATCTCGGCCCTGGTGTCCAGCTCGACGACGGGCTCGTTCGCAGCCGCGGGCGCGTCATCGGGTGCGGATTGCACCGTTTGCGCGGCGTCTGGCTGCGATGGTTCGTCCGCCGGCTGGACGGAGTCGCGGACATCAGCAGAATCTGGATCGGGGCGGACGGTCTCGGCCTTGGTGTCGTCCTCGACGGCGGGCTCCGTCGCGGCGGGCTCGGCTGCTCCGTCGGCAACGGACCGCGTCTGATCGGCGTCCGATCGCGACGGCTGCTCCGGAGGCTGGACGGTGTCGCGCGCGTCAGCAGGACCTGGATCGGGATGGACGATCTCGGCCCTGGTTTCCAGCTCGATGACAGGCTCCGTCGCGGCAGGCGGGGGCGCTTCGGGCGCGGCATACGGCGTCGGCTCGGTGTCCGATCGCGACGGCTGTTCCGGACGCCGGGCCGCATCCGCGGCGCGCATGTCGGAAGGATCGGGATCGTCATGGACGATCCCTGCGCCGGTTTCGGATGATGGTTCGGTGGGCGGAACGGGCTGCGATGGGCCCGATATCTCCCGGGCTTCCGATCGTGACGCGTCGTCCCGGTCATCCCCCTCGCGCGTGCTTCCCGGACCCGGCTCCGTCTCCGAATCCGGATGGATGATCTCGGCGTGGGTATCCAGTTCGACGATCGGATCGTGTTCGAACCGTTTCTCGTAATCGGGGACTTCGGCGGCGAAGTTCTGGAAGACGTCGCGCGGCGTGTAGGCCGATCCATCCGCGGCTGCACCGGTCTTGTCCTGAAGTCGGTCGCTGACCTTGCGGCAGACGAAGTTCACTTCGGCCGGCGAGTATCCGGCCTCGTACATGTCATCGCGAAGTGTGTGGACCTGCGGGTTGTCGTAACTCCTGATCGCATGGTCGGTCAGCGTCGGATCGATCAGATGTGGTTCGCCGAGCGAGATGTGATCCTTGTCGGCGTGTCCGGTGACGATGTGCAGCAGCCGGCGCGCGCCATGCTCGCCCAGGAAGGATCCGAGGATTCCGCCGACCACGGCGCCCGGTACGCCGCCGGCCAGGAAGCCGACCTCGCCGAATAGAACCGCGCCGCCGACCCTTCCGCCGAAATCCGAGACCGTTTCCAGGGCGGCATCGCCATGCCCCGCCTGCGCTTCGCCCGCGGCCCTGGCGGCCGTCGTCATGCCGTCGAACACGACGAACGCCGTACCCGCGAACGCCAACAGCTTGCCAAAGGCGCCGAGAATCCTCTGCCCGGCGACAATTCTACCGGCCATCATTTCATCGAGCTGCGCGTCCGTCGCAATCCGCGCCGCGAGTTTGGCACTGTAGCTGCGGTTGGCAGGGTCGTAAGCGATGACCCGCGCTCTCAGCGCGTTGCGGTATGTCTCGAACTGCGCCCGCGACATGTGCTTGGTCATGACGGCGCTGTTCAGCATGTCGCCATTGGTGCAAACGATGCGTTCGACATCGAATCCGACCTGCTTGGAATATTGCTGCAGCACTGCCTTGTTCAGCAGACCGGCGTCGTCGGAGAAAATCGCGGACGACACGGCGTTTTTGCGGTCGGAGGCCAGCAGTTCCAGGATCGAGCGTTCGCCGCCGTTTTTGGGGTTGTAGGCTGCATTCAACCCGGCCCGGTGATCGGCCAGCAAGCGTCCCTCCTTGGTGGGGACCATGGCGGCGTTGGCCTGAAGCCAGGCGTTGATCTGTCCGCCGGCCGATCCGTTGAGGACTTCGTCCCGCACCACGTCGGTAACGACCAGCGTGAAGCCTTTGGCGTTTGCCGTATTGGCAAAAATGTCGAGCAGCGCCGTTCCGCCGGTCTTGAAGGCATAATCGAGGGCCGACGTGTCGCAATAAAGAAAGTGCACGAATCCCCTCCGCGAAAAGGCCGCGTTCAGCCGGTGCCAATCTCTTTCGACATTCTGTTTCTGATTTCAGCCTTCATATCGGTACGTTCCGAAAGCTCGCACTCGGGATGCGCCTGGGCGATCAGCGTGCTCAGAATGTCGCCGGGCCCATCTTGCAGGTCGCCGCCTGCGCGCTCGAGGTCGAGCAGCTGTTTCCAGAAGCCGGGCCGCCGCGTCTCGATGAATCGGATCATGGCGTCGACCTCCGTTTTCCTCCAGTCGCGTCGCTTGGCGATCCGCATGGTCGTTTTCCCGTAAATCCCCAAGCCCGGGGGCGGCCGTCGCGAGGAAGAGACCCGCCTTTGCCGCAACCCGCGATAAACTGCCAGCGCCGGGCGCCGCGCGCAATCGCAACGCTCGCTATGGCTCGCACCTCGGACGCAGCAGCACGCCGCTCCTCTCGGCGCGCTCCGCTGCGAGCCGGCTCAAAAAGCGGGCTCTGCGGAGCAGCGTGAGGAACGCTGCCGCGTCGGGGACACGATGCACACCACACAAAAAGAAAACGCCCGTGGGGAGCGGGCGTTTTCGGTCGTCTGAGTCAACTTGGGGGTCTTGGGGTCTTCTAGTTACTCACGTGGCGACTTTGGGGGGCTGGTAAAGAGCCGCGTGAATTGGTGAATTCCTTAGCGAACGAGCGATGTGCCCGACGTGGTGATGGCTACGGGTTTGCCGGCCTTGATGATGCGCGAGGCTGACGCCTGGGCGTATCCGTCGTCGGAACTGGTCCGCGCCGAGATGCCGAAGCCGGCCACCGCAATACCTGCCACAAGCGCAACGACCACGATCTTGAGATGGGTCGACCGGTCTGCGCTGTAGATCGAATGATTCATTGCAAGCCTCCTGCCGTCCAACTTGCCTTAGGGGTAAGTCTCACCCACCCCCCGGCAGGTTCAACAACTCATGGCAGGAAACGTGGGGATTCGCCTTTATGTTCCTAAGAGGCGATCACAAAGCGGTGAAAACTCTTGAATTCCCGCGATCCTGCGAAGCCGGACGCTACGCGAAATCAAAAATACACGTGTTAAGACAATAGGTTAATTTGACTTTAGCGTTAAAGCGGCAAATGCTCCGCTTAAAATCAACCTGCGACAAAACAGTTGTCTGTGGCGGAAAGGTCGCTGCGTTTCATACGCTACCCACCGTCTTGAGCCGGGCGCGCGGGTGGATTTCCGCCTGCGACAGCACCGTGGTTTGCGCCCTGAAGCGTTCGACCAGCGAGCGCACGAAGGGGCGGATCGCGGCCGAGGTCACCAGTACCGGCGCCTCGCCATCGCGCGCCGCCTGTTCGAAGCGGTCGCGCACCACCGTCATGAATTCCGAAAGCTTTGACGGCTGCATCGCCAGCGTGCGCTCCTCGCCCTGGCCGATCAGCGACTCGGCAAAGGCCTGTTCCCATTTCGCCGACAGCGCGACCAGCGGCAGGTAGCCGTTCAAGGAGGTGTTCTGCGCGCAGATCTGCCGCGCGAGGCGGGCGCGGACATGCTCGACCACGGTCGCCGGATTGCGCGAGAACGCCAGCGCATCGGCGATGCCTTCGAGAATGGTGGAGAGGTCGCGGATCGAGATACGTTCGGCCAGCAGCAATTGCAGCACGCGCTGGATGCCGGACACCGTGATCTGGCTCGGCACGATGTCCTTGACCAGTTCGCCCTGCTCCTTCGGCAGGTCCTTCAACAGTTTCTGCACTTCGCCATAGGACAACAGGTCCGACATGTTGTTCTTGAGCAGTTCGGTAAGATGCGTCGACAGCACGGTGGCGGCGTCGACCACGGTATAGCCCTTCAGCGAGGCTTCCTCCTTCAGCGCCGCGTCGACCCAGGTGGCCGGCAGTCCAAACGTCGGCTCGGTGGTGTGCAGGCCGGGAACGTTGACCTGATTTCCCGCGGGGTCCATCACCATGTACTGGTTCGGCCAGATCCGGCCGGTGCCGGCGTCGACTTCCTTGATCTTGATGACGTAGGTGTTGGCCTCCAACTGAACATTGTCGAGGATGCGCACGGCGGGCATCACGAATCCCATCTCGACCGCGAGCGAACGGCGCAGCGCCTTGATCTGCTCGGTCAGGCGGTCGGTGCCGTCGGGGCCGTTCACCAGCGGCAGCAGCGCGTAGCCGAGTTCGATCTTGAGGTCGTCGATTTTCAGCGCGGTCGCGATCGGCTCTTCCGCGGCGGCGGTTGCGGCGGCGGCCGCTGCCGGTGCTGCAGCAGCCAGCGCTTCGGCGGCAGAAGTGGCGCGCTTGCGCTTGCGCGCCGAGAACGCCAGCGCCGCGGCGCCGCCGCCCAGCGCCAAAAACGGCAGCATCGGAATACCCGGCAGCAGCGCCAGCACCAGCATCACGCCGGCGGACATGCCGAGCGCCTGCGGATAGCCCGACAATTGCTTCATCAGCGCCTTGTCGGCAGCGCCGCTGACGCCGGCTTTCGATACCAAGAGGCCCGCGGCGGTGGAGACGATCAGCGCCGGCACCTGCGTGACCAGGCCGTCACCGACGGTGAGCAGGGTGTAGGTCCGCGCGGCCTCGCCAAAACTCAGGGATTGCTGGGCGACGCCGATGATGATGCCGCCGATGATATTGATGAACACCACCAATAGTCCCGCCACCGCGTCGCCGCGCACGAATTTCGAGGCGCCGTCCATGGCGCCGAAGAAGCCGCTTTCGTCCTCCAGCGCCTTGCGGCGGTCCTTCGCGGTCTTCTCGTCGATCAAACCTGCGGAGAGGTCGGCGTCGATCGCCATCTGCTTGCCCGGCATGGCGTCGAGATGGAAACGCGCCGCCACCTCGGCGATGCGCCCCGAACCCTTGGTGATGACGACGAAATTGACGATCACCAGAATCGCGAAAACGATAATTCCGATCACGAAATTGCCGCCCATCACGAAATTGCCGAACGCCTCGATGACGTGGCCGGCGGCCGCGGTGCCTTCATGTCCGCGCGACAGGATGAGCCGCGTCGAGGCGAGATTCAGCGACAGCCGCAGCATGGTGGCGATCAACAGCACGGTCGGAAACGAGGAGAATTCCAGCGGCGCCTGGATGAACAGCGCGGTCATCAGGATCAGGATCGACAGGATGATCGAGATCGCCAGAAACAGGTCGAGCACGATCGAGGGCAGGGGGAGTATCAGCACCACCAGGATGGTGAGGATGCCGAAGGCCAGCGCCAGATCGCCGCGCTTGAGCAGGGTGCCGATGTCGCTGAGGCTGGGAAAACCCGATCCGGGTGATTCCGCGCCCGAACCCGCCGCCACATCCGCCATGAAAGCTGCTTCCCCCCGCCGATGCCGTTCGCGGGCGCCAAACGTCTGCGCGGCGGCCGAAGGACCACCGCTCCGAAAGTGAGGCACCGCATTGGCGTCCACGGGTACTCCCCCGTCGCGAACCGACGACACTCGACTTCACTCGGCAAAATTTGCCCGGTTTATGGTTAGGAAAGGGTTAATGGGGCCTTTCTTCGTTCCCCGGACGCAGCGCAGCGCGTAGCGCTTGCGGAGCGGTGCGCTGCAGAGCCGGCGCCGTAACGAGCGCCGGTGTCTGTGGCGGTCCCGGTTCTGCGAAGCAGGGTTGCACGCTGCATCGCGCCCGGGACACGAGTTCCACCGCATTTGCATGCCCAACATTTCATCACAGCGCTTGACCCCGGCGCTGCCCCCGACGAAGTTGCGCCCGTGCACGCCCCCTCAACTCCATCCAGAGATCCGGCCGCCTTTGTTCCCGACTCGCGTCAGGCGTGGGTGCGGCTTGCGCTTGCGCTCTTGATCGGCTCGATCGGCAGCGTCGGGATGTGGTCGGTGGTGGTGGTGCTGCCGGTGGTGCAGGGCGAATTCGGCGCCACCCGCGGCGCGGTCTCGCTGGCCTTTACCCTGACCATGCTCGGCTTCGGCCTTGGCGGCGTCTTGACCGGCAAGATCACCGACCGTTTCGGCATCGTGATGGCGATCACGCTCAGCATCGGCTTGCTGGCGCTCGCCTACATCGGCGCCGGACTGTCGACCACGCTGTGGCAATTCATCCTGGTGCATTTCCTGATCGGCCTCGGATCCTCGGCGACGTTCGCGCCGCTGATGGCGGAGGCCTCGCACTGGTTCGACCGCTACCGCGGGCTTGCGGTGACCATCGTCGCCAGCGGCAATTATGTCGGCGGCGCGGTCTGGCCGCCGCTGGTCAATTGGGGCGTCCAGAGTGCCGGCTGGCGCACCACCCATATCGCGGTCGGCATTTTTTGCGCGCTGGCAATGACCGCCGTGTTGTTGGTGCTGCGGATGCAGATCGGTGCAGCGTCGCAGCGCGATCACGTCAACGCTCCGCCGCCGCGCGTCGACCTGCGGCTCTCCACCAACACCCTGACGGTGTTGCTGTGCATCGCCAGCATCTCCTGCTGCGTGGCGATGGCGATGCCGCAGGTTCACATCGTCGCCTATTGCGGCGACCTCGGCTACGGCGTGGCGCGCGGCGCCGAAATGCTGTCGCTGATGATGGGATTCGGAATCATCAGCCGCATCGGCTCCGGATTCCTCGCCGACAGGATCGGCGGCATCAGGACGCTATTGATCGGCTCGGTAGCGCAGGGATTCGCGCTGTTTTTCTATCTGTTCTTCGACAGCCTGTCCTCGCTCTACATCATCTCGGCGATGTTCGGGCTGTTCCAGGGCGGCATCGTGCCGAGCTATGCCATCATCGTGCGCGAGGCGATGCCGGCATCCGAGGCCGCGACCCGGGTCGGCATCGTGATCTTCGCTTCCGTGTTCGGAATGTCGTTCGGCGGCTGGATATCAGGAGTGATCTTCGACGCCACCGGCTCCTACGCCGCGGCGTTCATGAACGGGCTGGGCTGGAACGCACTCAACATCACCATCATGGTAGCGCTGCTGCTGCGCGAGCGGCAGCGGCTTGTAATGGCGTGAAGCGGTTCTTTTTGCCTGACGCGTTTCGTGGCGCGAACCGGTATTCGCTCGAAAACGCTACGCCGCCTGGCCCGCCTTCAGCAACACGCATCCGCTAATCTTGACGCTGCCGTCCGGCTGCTGTTCCAGCGTGTACAGCGCCTCCCATGGCACGCCGTCGGCGTCGATGATGTGAACGCGCTGCGCAATTCTGCCGTCCGCGGCGCGCGCTTCGCCGAATTCAAAACTCTTGTGGCGATAGACCGGGGCGTAGCTGCGGCGGACCATGGCCATGAAGGTTTCGGCGTCCGGGAATACGCCCTGGATGGCGGGGGCGGCATAGGAATAGGCCGCCGCGGGATCGTCGCGGCTCAAAGCCTGCTCTTGCGAACGGATCACGCTTTGGGCTGCGGCAACGTCGTCCGCGGCGCAGGCGGGCGCACTGAGGCTGATGAAAAATGCGATGAACAGGACTAAAGCGCGCATGAAAATGCTCCTGTTTTGTTTAACGCCGCTCACCTCAATCCGTCTCGATCGGCAACGAATTGTCCCTGGCCCATTCGCCCATCGATCCGTCGTAGAGCGTCAGATTGTCATAACCGAGCCGGTAGAGCAGGAACAGATCGATGGTCGCGGAAATCCCGCCGCCGCAATAGGCGATCACGTTCTTGTCCCTGGCGATGCCTTGGGCTGCGAATTTTTCCTCGGCCTCACTGGGCGCGATCAGTTGTTTGGTCGGCTGCAGCAGCGCCGCCGCCGAAACATTGACGCTGCCGGGAATGCGCCCCGGCCGCCCGTAGCGGCTGGGCTCCAGCCCCCGGTGAAATTGCGGCCCGAGCGCGTTGACGATGATGGTGTCCGGACGCCCGAGCGCGGCCTTTACCGCGTGACTGTCGGTGAAAAATCCCGGACGCGGTTTGGCAGCGAAGCTGGCCGGCGGGTAGCCCTTGGGCGGCCCGCTTTCCACCGGCCGCGCCTCGGCGCGCCATTGGTCGAGGCCGCCGTCGAGCACCGCGGCGTTGTCGAAGCCGAGCGATTTCAGCATCCACCAGAACCGCGTCGCCCACATCGGGGTGCCGATGCTGTAGAGCACGGTCCGATTGCCGTCGCCGAGCCCATGACGGCCGAACGCCGCGGCGAGCTGCGCCGGCGCCGGCATCATGAAGCGTAGTCTTGTTGCAACGTCGGAGAACTCACCCTGCAGATCGAGGAAATCGGCGCCCGGGATATGCGCCTGTTCGAAGGTATGGCGGCCGGGCACCGCCAAATAGGGGTCGTCGCTGCCGGGCGGCGTCGGCTCGAGGTAAGTCGTGCAGTCGTAGATCCTGAGACCGGGCTGGCCGAGGACGGCCGCCAACTGCCCGGTGCTGATCAAGGCTTGTGGATCGCGCATGTGGTCCTCGCGGAGTAGTGGGGACGAACCTAGCGCGGATCGAGCAGGGCGCAAACGGGCCGCGTTCCCGTCTCGCGGAATGGCGCCATTGCCCGGCGCCATGCGTCATTGTAAGGGGTATCGGCACCGTCGCGTGTCGCTATCGCGACGCTGCGCGGGCCTGTAGCTCAATGGTTAGAGCCGGCCGCTCATAACGGTCTGGTTCCTGGTTCGAGTCCAGGCAGGCCCACCAGCCTTCGCTCGTCGCGAAGCGAGTGAAGCTGCCACGCCGAAGCCCATTGGGCGAAGGCGGGCTTGTGTACGCGAGCTATGGCTCGGCAAGCCGCCACGCGGGAGCGTCAGGACGAAGCGTGTCCGGCCTGGCTGGAGCGCAGCGAAAGCGAAGACGGGCTGGCGCCGGTTTCAGCCGGTGATCTCCTTGCGCAGGTTCGCCGCGGCATCACACATCGCCTTCAGTTTTCCGAATGCAATATGGCGCGGCATGTATTTCATGCCGCAATCCGGCGCGACCACAAGTCTGTCCGCCGAAACATGTTTGAGGCCGTTGCGGATCCGGTCGGCGACGACGGAGGCCGGTTCGATCTCGGGATTGCCGAGATCGAGCACCCCCAACATGATCTTCTTCGAGGACAAATTCTTGAGCACGCCGAGATCGAGTTTGGGTTGTGCTGCCTCGATCGAAATCTGCTCCGCGATGGTGTCGTCGAGTTCGGCGAGAAAGGAATAACCCGTGGGCTTGGTCGAACCCGGCACAACGGCGGCGTAGCCGAAACACAGATGCACCACGGTCGGCACGGTGATCCCTTGCAGCGCACGGTTGATCGCCTTCACCGCATAGCGTTTTGCCAGCTCCGGATTGTTGCGCACCCAGGGTTCGTCGAGCTGGATCACGTCGGCGCCGGCTTTCTGCAGGTCCAGCGCCTCGGCATTGACGGCTTCGGCAAACGCCATCGCCAGCGCTTCGTCGTCCTCGTAGAATTCGTTGCTGGCCTGCTGGCTCATCGTGAACGGGCCGGGCAGCGTAATCTTGGCGGCGCGATCGGTGTTGCGGCGAAGGAACTCCATGTCGCACAGTTCGACCGGGCGGCTGCGCTTGATCTTTCCGACCACGCGCGGCACCGGCGTCTGCTGTCCATTTCTGGCGGTGATGATCGCGGGATTGTCGGCATCGATGCCATCGAGCGCAGTAGCAAAACGGTTGGAATAGCTCTCGCGGCGGATTTCGCCGTCGGTCACGATGTCGATGCCGGCGCGCTCCATGTCCCTGATCGCGACGATGGTGGCGTCGTCCTGCGCTTCCTCCAGATGTTCGGCGGGAAGCCGCCACATCGCATGCATGCGGGTGCGCGGTACCGATTTGGACAGCATCGCGCGGTCGACCAGCCATTCAGGTTGCGGGTAGCTTCCGACCACCGTCGTCGGCAACAGGTGTTTTGGCAGGTTCACGACCTCCTCCTTGTTGTTCTACTTCTCACGTCGCAGGCTGCAGCGCACCGGGTGCGATTTCGATAGCAGCGCTTTCGCCGCCGCGGGTCCCGGTATGCCAGATCGCGGCTTGCGCTCGATCCACCTGATGGCGGCGTTGAAGGCGATCGCCATCGCCAGCACCAGCAGCACGCCTGCGAAGACATGCGGGCTGTCGAGAATGGTGCGGTAACGCGAGATCAGATAGCCGATGCCGGCGGAGGAGATCAGCATTTCCGACACCACCACGCCGACAATGACCAGTGCGCCGCCGACGCGCAGGCCGGACAGCACGGTTGGAATAGCGGCGGGAATGATCACGCGGACAAGGCGCTGGCTCAGCGTCGCGCCCATGCTGCGCGCGGCGAGCAATAATTGCGGATCGATGGTCTGGATGCCGGCGGCGGTGGACAGCATGGTCGGCAGAAATCCATAGAGCGCGGCGAACGCAATCTTGGATTCGGAGCCGATGCCTAGCCACACCGTGAAACCGGATAGAGGATGACAAGCGGCACCGCATAGAGGCTGGAAATCATCGGCATGATCAGCACGCGCGGGCGCGGCAGGCTGCCGACGACGGCGCCGAGCAGAATGCCGCCGCCGCAGGCGAACGCCATCGAGACCGCGACCTCGTAGAGCGTCACCGCCAGCGCGTGGCCGTATTCGCTAGCCTCGTTCCAGCCGGCGATCAGCGTCGAAGACAGTGCCGGCAGGAACAGTTCCGGGATCAGGCCGCTGCGCGGCAAGGCCTCCCACAGCACGATCAGGCCCATTACGATCAGCCGGCGCAGCGTGGTTGCGGTCATCTCTGCCTCACGCCGATTTTCGGATGTGCCGCCAGATGCGGTCACGCAGGCTGCCGAAGGTATCGCCGCTGAGCATGTCATAGGTTCGGGGTCGCGGCAGCGCGACCTGCAGAAGATCGACGATGCGGCCGGGACGCGGCGACATCACCAGAACCTCGTCGGCGAGATAGACCGCTTCGGTCAGGCTGTGGGTGACGAACACGACGGTCTTGCCGGTGGCGGCCCAGATGCGAAGCAGTTCGTCGCCCATGGTCATGCGGGTCTGTTCGTCCAGTGCTGCGAACGGCTCGTCCATCAGCAACACCGGAGGATCCTGCACCAGGCCGCGCGCGATCGAGACGCGCTGCTTCATGCCCCCTGACAGTTCGTGCGGATGCCGCTTGCCGAATCCGTCGAGGCCGACCAACGTGATGGCATCCTGCGCCTTGGCGCGACGCTCGCTCTTTGCCACGCCGCGCAGCGCCAGCGGAAACTCGACGTTTTCTTCCGCGGTCAGCCAGGGAAACAGGCTGGGTTCCTGGAACACCACGCCCACCCGGTCCGGATCGGGTTGCGGGATCGGCGCGCCGTTGATCGTGATGGTGCCGGAGGTTTGCTGGAGCAGGCCCGCCATCATCATGAGCAGCGTGGACTTGCCGCAGCCGCTCGGTCCCACCAGCACGACGAAACGTCCCGGCCTGACATCGATCGAGAACGTCCGAAAGCGCGACAACGTCCTGCGTCGAGGTCCTGAAAACCTGCCCGATATTCCTGACCTCGATCGCGCCGGCGCGCGGGGCAGGCTTGAGCGGCGTTACGTTCGCCAATGGCTGCATCTCATTTCCACCCATCGCACCAGTTCGTTGAAGGTCATGGCGATCGCGGCGATCATCACCACGCCGGCCAGCAATTGCCTCATCTGGAAATTCTCGCCCCAGCTGGCGATCTGATGGCCGATCCCGTCGCGCGACGCATACATCTCGGCCAGGATCACGCCGGTCAGATTGAAGATCATGGAAATCCGCAACGCCTCCAGCAGCACCGGGAGCATGCTCGGCAAATAGACGCGGAAGGCGGTCTGCGTTGCGGTCGCGCCGTAGGAGCGGGCGACCTTGAGATGCTCGACCCTCACGGACTCGACCGCCGTCGTGGTCGACATGATGACGATGAAAATCGTCGAAGAAAAAGCCGAATCCGACCTTTTGGGAAAATCCGACCCCGAACACCAGGATGAACATCGGCAGGAAGATCGATTTCGGAATGCTGAAGGCGAAGAACAGCAACGGCTTCATCACGTCGGCGAAGTAGCGGTGCTCCGCAATCAAATATCCGATCAGGGCGCCGACGGGGACGGCGAGCGCGAAGGCGGTCAGCACTTCGCTGGCGGTCACCGCCAGATCGTTGCGGACGCTGCCGCGCTGCAAGAGATCGCCCAGCGTCGACAACGTGTCGGAAGCGGACGGCAGCAGCCGCGGATTGACCAGGCCGGTCCGCGATAGAATTTCCCACAGCGCGAAGATCGCAAGAACGATCGCGAAGCGGGCCAGCTTGATTCCGAGACCTGCCATCATGTTGGTCTTTAGGGTTTGGCCGGGACCGGTACGAACTTCGTCGAAATCACGTCCTCGACCGGCACGATGTCCTTCAGTCCGCCGAGTTTTGCCAGATCGAGCGACAATTGCACCGCCGGCGCCACGTTGGCGGCGGCCATGTTGCCGTCGGTCTCCAGTTTCATGATCGTATTCTCGTATTCCAGCGCGGCGATCTCGGCGGGCATCTCGTAGAGATCCGCGATCAGTCTTACCGCCACGTCGCGATTGCCGCGCATGAACTGCACCGCGCCGTAAAGCGCGTTGATCGCCTTCTGGACGGTTTGCGGCTTTGCCTCGGCGAATTTGTCGAGCACGATCCAGCCGGCGGTGAGGTTCGGCGGCACTTCCTTGGAATAATCGAGGATGGTGCGCGCCTCGCCCGATTTCGAAATCTGGAAGCTGAGCGGCGAATAGACCACCGCCGCTTCGACATTGCCGGCGAGCAGATTGGGCACCAGGCCGCCGCCGCCGACCGGCACCCGGGTGAAGTCGATCTTCCTGTCCTGGATGGTCCACAACGCCAGCAGGTCGGAGCCCGATCCGGCCGCCGTGATCGCGACCTTCTTGCCATTGAGGCCCTTGACATCGAGTGTCGATTTCACCGGCACCATCAATTGCCAGCCGAAATTGCCCATCGCGGCGTTGGCCACGATCCTGGACATCACGCCTTTCTTGCGGCCGGCCGACACCAGCGATGGCGGATCCAGGATGATGTCGGCCGCGCCCGCCGCCATGCCTTCGAACGTCTCGGCGCCGCTGCGATAGATCGTCAGCTCCGCGGTGATGCCTTCCTTTTCGAACAGCTTTTGCCGCACCGCGGTCTCGGCAACAGTCGTAGGCCAATAGGTCTTGGTCGGCAGTCCGACCCGGATCGTTTCGGCGTAGGAGGCCGCGGGCATCGCCAGCAAGCTAACGGCGGCGAGGGACGCAAGGGCATGACGGCGGGAGAGGTTCATCGCAGTGTTTCCTCCAGGTTCGCTTTGTTTTTGCAGGAAGTATCGCTCCCGCTTTTCTGTTTGCGCCGCCCAGCGCCGGCCCTGAATTTGGACTACGCGGCCACGCATTTATGGTCAGATTTGGTTCTGCTTACCGGCGGTTCCGGAGTCAACCGGCAACGGCAAGCAATTCCTGCAACTTCTGCACCGCGCTGTCCGGTGTCGTGAGCACCGGCCGGCCCGACGCCTCTGCGACCAGGGCCGCAGCCGGCGCCATGCTGTACTGCGCCAGCGCAATCAGATCGCAGCCGCGCAGCTCCCGTGACGCCTCCGCCACGAGGCGATCGTGCTCCGCGCGGTCACCCTGATCCAGGGCTGCGAGCGCGCCGGTTGCCAGTTTTGGCACGATCTCAATGGAGCGGGGAAATTCGCCCGGCATCGAAACCAGCGTCGGTGCGAACGTCGCGAGCAAACCGATCCGGCCGCCCTTTGCGGCTGCCTGCTCGATCATCGCTTCGTTGGGCTTGAGCACCGGCATCGGCGCGTGCGCGCGTGCGACGGCCTCGATGCAAGGGCCGAAAGCCGAGCATGTGAAAAGGATCGCATCGGCACCGGTGCCGGCCGCGTAACGTCCGAGCGACAGGAAGCGTCCGCTCATTGCATCCGTCAACCGGCCATCGCGCGCCAGGTCGGCCGACAGGCTGTCGTCGAGCAGGTTCATCAGACGGGCGTCCGGCCAAAGCCGGGCGAACGATGCCTCGATCGGCGCAATCGAATGTTTCAGGGCATGGATGAGGGCGATGCGCATCTTGTTCAGCCCGGCAGCGGCGCGGCGGGTGTCAATGTCCCCGCCGCGCCGCGCGTCAGGCGCTCACTTGAAGGGGAGAGCGTACATCAGGCCGCCCTTGCTCCAGGTCGCGTTCAGGCCGCGGTCGAGCTTCAGCGGGCTTGCCTTGCCGACATTGCGCTCGAATATTTCACCGTAATTCCCTACCGCCTTGATCGCCTGCGACATCCACTTGTTGTCGAGGCCGAGCCGGGATCCGAGGTCCCCGGCGCTGCCGAGCAGGCGCTGGATTGCCGGCGTGGTGGATTTTGCCATTTCGTCGGCATTGGCCGCGGTCACCCCGAGTTCCTCCGCCTCGACGAGGCCGTAGTGAAGCCAGGCGATAATGTCGGTCCACACCTCGTCGCCATTGCGCGTGAACGGTCCGAGCGGCTCCTTGCTGATCGTCTGCGGCAGAACGGTGTAGTCGGCCGGATTCGGCGCCGCGGTTGTGACAGACCCGGCCAGCGCCGAGGCATCCTGGGTCATGGCATCGCAGCGCCCGCCGAAGAAGGTCTGCAACATCGTATCGGGGCGATCGAACACCAGCGGCTTCCATTCGATGCCGTTGGCGCGGCCGTAATCGCCGAGCGTCACCTCATGCGTCGTTCCCTGCGCGACGCAAACGGTGGCGCCGTTCAGCCCCTTCAGATCCTTCACGCCGCTGTCGCGCCGCACCACAAAACCCTGGCCGTCATAAAAATTGACCGGCCCCTGCCGCAGCCCAAGCGTTACCCCGCGCAGATAGGTTTGCGTCGAATTGCGATAGAGCACGTCGACCTCGCCCGACTGCAGCGCCGTGAACCGGTTTTGCGCGGTGAGCGCGACAAAGCGCACCTTGCTGGCGTCGCCGAGAACCCCGGCTGCCAGCGCGCGACAGTAATCAACGTCGAGTCCCTTGTAGTTGCCTTGGGAATCCGGAGCGGAGAATCCGGCAAAGCCTGTGCTGACGCCACACACCAGCATGCCGCGCTGCTTGACCGTGTCGAGCGCTCCCGCCGCCGCTCCCGAAACCGAAGCCGCGAGCAATCCTGTAGCGATGATGATTTTATTCATTCCGTTCCTCCTCCTAGTGACCAACCGTTTCCAATGCGCTGTCTACCGCAGCGCCTAACCTGTCGACGATCATATCAATGTCGTCCGATGTCGCGATATAGGGCGGTGCGAGCAGGACATGGTCGCCGCTGCGGCCGTCCACCGTCCCGCCGGCCGGATAACAGGCGAGGCCGCGTTCGAACGCGGCGGCCTTGATCCGCTGGTTAAGCTTGAGCCCGGGATCGAACGGCGCGCGGCTGGCGCGATCGGCGACCAGCTCGATGGCCTGGAACAGGCCGCGGCCGCGGATATCGCCGACGTGCCGGTGATTTCCGAAGCGCTCGGTCAATCGCCGCTCGAGTGTGCCGCCGAGATCCCTGACCCGTTCGAGCAGTTTCTCTTCATCGATAATCCGCTGCACCTCCAGTGCCGCCGCGCAGGCGAGAGGGTGGGCGAGATAGGTATGTCCGTGCTGGAAGGCCCCCGAGCCCTGCCGGATCGTGTCGATGATGTCGGCGCTTGCGAGCATCGCGCCAATCGGCTGGTAGCCGCCGCCTAGCCCCTTGGCGATGGCCTGGATGTCGGGCGCGATGCCTTCCTGTTCCCACGCGTGAAGCGTGCCGGTGCGGCCCATGCCGCACATCACCTCGTCGAGGATGAGCAGCGCGCCGTGCCGGTTGCAGATGTCGCGCACGACCTTGAAGTAGCCTTCGGGCGGCGGCACGCATCCGGAGGTGGCTCCGACGACGGGCTCGGCAATGAATGCAGCCACCGTGTCGGGACCGAGGCGCTGGAATTCAGCCTCCAGTTCGGCCGCGAGCCGCGCCACAAACTCGGCTTCGGATTCGTCGTCGCGCTTCTCGTGATACGCGAATGCAGGTGTGACGTGGCTGAAGGCGGACGACAGCAATGGTGCATAGGGCTCGCGGCGCCAGGCGTTTCCGCCCGCCGCCAACGCCCCGAGCGTGTTGCCATGATAACTCTGGCGGCGGGCGATGAAGCGCTGGCGTTGCGGCTGCCCGCTTTCGATAAAATACTGCCGCGCCAGCTTGATGCTGGCTTCGATCGCTTCCGAGCCGCCGCTGACCAGATAAGCGTAGGCGAGGCCGCCGGGTTCGTCGCCGACCAGCCGGTCGGCCAATTCCTCCGCCGGCTCCGACGAAAAAAAGCCGGTATGGGCATAAGCGAGTTTTGAGGCCTGCCTTGCGATCGCTTCGATCACGCGCGGATGTTGATGTCCGAGACAGGAAACGGCAGCGCCGCCGGAGCCATCGAGAATCCGCCGGCCATCTTCGGCAATCAGCCAGACGCCGTCGCCGCCGACGGCCTTGGGCGGTTGCTCGCGCAGGCTTCGATGCAGCACGCGGCTGTGGCTGGCACCCATGATAGTCAACCCTTCTCGGTAACATATTGCGACATCGCCACGAGGCGAGCTTCGGTCTCTTCAAGGCGGCGCTTCGCGCCCACGCCACCCAGCACGAACGTGACCGCCGCGAGCGACTGCGCGATCGCAATCGCGCCGGTCAGGCTCGGAAAGAATCCAGGCGAAGCGGCCGCCTCGAACAGCAGCAGGTGATCGGCGCCCTCGGCCATCGGTGCGTCGGCTCTGTCGGCAATCGCGATTAGTGCAGCACCACAGCGACGCGCCGCGCGCGCGGACAACACGCTTGCCGTCGAATAGGGCGCAAAGCCGATCACAACAACGGTGTCGCCGGCACGGAATGCGCCGAAATCGAGATCGTCGGGACCCGAGCCGCCAACCAGCTGTACCGCATCGGGCCGGAACAATCGAAGCTGATAATTGAGCAATTCCGCGACGCTGCGGCAGCTTCGAAAGCCGGCAATCCAGACGCGTTGCGCCGCCTGCAGGGTTTTGGCTGCCCCTGCCACAGTGTCCGACGAAATGCGGGCAAGGCCAGCCGCTTCAGCCTCGAGCTTGTCGGCGACCAGCACGACATCGGCATTGGGACCCCGGCGTCCCTTCGTTCGACCCGAGAACGGAGCGGATTGCGCGGGCCGGCGCGCCTCGGTCAAGGCGGCTCGGAGCGCGTCCCATCCCGGATAACCCAGCGCCTTTGCCAGCCGGGTAAAGGAAGCGGGATCGGCGCCCGCGGCGGCCGCCAGGTCGCGCATTGATCGCGTCGTGGCGTCATAGTCATTGGCGGCAACGAACCGCCCGACTTCCCGCAGCCGCATCGGCAGCGACGGCAGGGCGCTGCAAAGTTCATTGAGGGGCGAAGACTTGGCTTGCTGCTGGGCCATGCAACATATGTTGCAGAAAATGCGTTTTCATGCAACATATGAAACGCGCCCCGTGAGCGCATGGCCGAAGATCGCTGCGTTAAGAAGGATCCTTGCGCTGTGACGATATCCACGCCCGAACCTGCTCGCCGCAAGCGGTTGCGCGGTCCCCTGACCCGCGAACGCCTCGTCGGACTTGTCTGGCAGATCGTGGTGGTGGGAATCGCGATCGCGGTCGTCGCCTGGCTCTGGTCGAATGCCGTTCACAACCTGTCGGTGCGCCGCATCTCGACCGGCTTTGCCTTTCTCGGCCGCGAGGCCGGGATGCCGATTGCCGACGCGTGGATCGACTATAGCCCGAAGAATACTTATCTGCGCGCGTTCATTGTTGGCCTCGTCAACACGCTCCGTGTCGCCGTCATCGGAATCGTGCTTGCGACCGTGCTGGGGACGATGATCGGCATCGCGCGGCTGTCGGCCAACTGGCTGCTGTCACGGCTGGCCGCGGTCTATGTCGAAGTGCTGCGTGACCTTCCGCTGCTGCTGCAGCTTTTGTTCTGGTACGTGCTAATGCAGGGATTACCGGCAGCCCGCGCGGCATGGATGCCGATCGACGGCGTGTATTTCTCGAATCGAGGCCTGGTGCTTCCTTCGATGCCGATCGAGGAAGCAAACCTCTGGGTGATCGCTACGGCCGCGGCTGGGATGATTGGCGCGTATGTGCTGCACCGGCGACTGGTCGCATGGCAACTGTTGGACGGCCGGCCGCGCCGCCTCTGGCCTTATGCGCTTGTTCTGGTGCTCGGGCTGCCGGCGCTGGTGTCATGGGGTCTGGGTGCATCCTGGATCATCACCATGCCCGAATTGCGCGGCTTCAATTTTGTCGGCGGATTGACGTTATCGCCGGAATATTTCGCGCTGCTGGTCGCGCTCGTCACCTATACCTCCGCCTTCATCGCCGAGATCGTGCGCAGCGGCATACAGGCCGTTTCCATCGGTCAATGGGATGCCGGAATGGCATTAGGCTTGCGCCGGAGCTTCATGCTTCGGCATATCGTGCTGCCGCAGGCGCTTCGCGTCATCATTCCTCCGATGACCAGTCAATATCTGAATCTGACCAAGAATTCCTCGCTGGCCGTCGCGGTCGGCTATCAGGACATCGTGTCGATTGCCAATACCTCGCTGAACCAGACCGGCCAGGCCATCGAAGCCATCGCGCTGATCATGCTGGTGTTCCTGACCATCAGTCTCGGCATCAGCCTGTTCATGAACTGGTACAATGCGCGCATCGCGCTGGTGGAGCGCTGATCGATGACGTCATTGACCGATGCGCCGGAAAATCCGCTTCCGTTCGGCAGGTCGCGTCCGCGCAGCGTCGGAAGCGGCCGCGCGATCCGATGGCTGCGCGCCAACCTGTTCTCGTCGATTCCCTCTTCCATCATCTCCTTAGCTCTGATCTTCCTGCTCGCGAAGGCGTGTGTGAGCTTCGTGCAGTGGGGTTTCTGGAACGCGATCTGGATCGTTCCCGACAGCCAGACCGGCGCTTGTCGGGCGATCCGGGGACTTGGCGCCTGCTGGGCCGTCATCCCCGAGAAGTATCGCTTCATTCTGTTCGGCACCTATCCGTTCGATCAGCAGTGGCGGCCGGCGCTGGCGACCCTGACCTTCATTGCGCTGTTCTTCCTGTCGAGCCGGCGCAGCTTTTGGCGCAAGGAACTCGTTCTCGTATGGGCCGCAGCGCTGGTCTTGATCGGCCTGTTGATGTGGGGCGGCATCTTCGGGCTTTCCTATGTTTCCCAGGATCGCTGGGGCGGGCTGCCGGTTACGCTGATCCTCGCAACATTCGGGCTTGCCTTCGGTTTTCCGCTCGGAATCCTGGTCGCGCTCGGCCGCCGCTCCAAGCTACCCGCGATCCGCTCGCTTTGCGTGCTCTATGTCGAGCTGATCCGTGGCGTTCCGCTGATCAGCCTGCTGTTCATGGCGAGCGTCATGTTTCCGCTGTTCATGCCTGACGGCGTCAACATCGACAAGCTGCTGCGGGCGCAGATCGCGTTCGTGCTTTACGCCGGCGCCTATCTGGCGGAAGTCGTGCGCGGCGGCTTGCAGGCCGTTCCGCGGGGACAGCATGAGGCGGCGGAAGCGCTCGGCCTGTCATACTGGAAGAAAAACGGCCTGATCGTTCTGCCGCAGGCGATCCGCCATGTGATTCCGCCGCTGGTGAACACGTTCATCGCGTTCTTCAAGGATACCAGCCTGGTCCTGATCATCGGCATCTTCGACCTGCTGACGACCGCGAAGACTGCCATCATCGATCCCGCCTGGCAGTCATTCAGCGTCGAGGTCTACCTGTTCGTAGGGCTGATTTATTTCGCTTTCTGCTTTGCCATGTCCCGCTACAGCCGGAGCCTTGAGACGCAAGGCAGGTCAACGTGACAGGGGGAATGGTTTCATCGGTCCCTAACGGGGCGATGGGTCGCGGCGGACGCCGCCGGCCGACTCTTCCCGCTTGACCTCGGGAAACAACCACATGGCAAAAATCATGAAGAAGCCGAGGAACGCGACGACATATTGAACGCGATCGTGCCCGAGCATGTGCTGATAATAAGCAGCGATGGCGGCCACAAGCACCACGGCCAGCGAAAGTCCGAGCTTGATTTTTACAGGCATCGTTTGATTCTCCCGACAATCACGACATGTTCGCCCAGGCCGGCACGGCGATTTTTGCAAGGGCTGCAAGCGCCAATATCTGAACGCCGACCAGCAGGACAAGTCCAGTCCTGCCATCCCGTAACGGCGGCGGCCAGGCTTCAAACAGTCCCGGCGCAAACAGCACGACCAGACCGGTTACCACGATCAGCGTGCTCCATCTGAGTTCGGCGCAACCGTAAAGCCCCGTGCCCACCACAAGGGCCGAAAGCAACAGGCCGTTGCCGACCACAAGCAGCGTCGTCATGCCCGATCTTTCCGAGGTCGGCCGCGATCCCAATGGAAACATGCCGGCAATGACAAGCAAGGCGACAGTGCAAATGGTCACGAACACCGCAAACCAGATCAGCGAAACCCAGTTTGGTTCGATGACCGCCATGGCTGTTGCTCCGCGCTGGCGAACGATCGCCCGCTGCTATTCGGCGGGCGTGGCGAAGCCCACGGGCCGAGCCATCCCGGGCTTCGGCGTGCGCGATGTCTTGCGCATATTGGTCTTGACGAAGCGGGTGTCATAACCGTTCAGCAGGTGGCCGATCAGCCCGCGATCGAGGTCGGAGGTGCCGAACAGCCAATCCATCACCGGGAATGTCAGGTTCATGTTTCGCTCCATCATGATCGATTGATTGTGATGGGCGGTGTGATGACGGCGGATGGTGTTGACGAAGGGCGCGTTGCGGACGAACCAGTTGTCATCGACGTGGCAGCAGAAGTGCATGAACTCGTAGATCAGGTACATCGAGGTCGTGGTCGAGATCAGCAGCCAGCCGACATTGGGCGAGATCAGCCAGCCGAACGCCAGCGCCGGCGGGATCGACATCATGGTGAAAGTCACCAGCGCATAGGGCGGAAAGAACGTCACGCGCCAGTCGTGATGGTCGGCGAAGCGCATCTCCTGTTCGGTGAAGAACTGGTGATGCATCAGCGTGTGCCGGTTGTAGATCGCACGGAACGCCTTGATCTGCGATGGGCGGTGCATGACGAAGCGGTAAATCCACCATTCGAAGAAATTCGCGAACAGGAAAGTCACCGGCACGATCAAAAGCTCCCACCAGCGCAGATTGCTGAGGTTGCCGAAATAAATCGACAGTGCGGTGAAGCCGATCACGTAGATGACGAAGACATGGAGCCAGCCATTATACCAACCCGCGATACGGTAACGGTAGTTTGCCCGGTAGTTGCGCTGCCGCTCCGTCATCGAACTCGAGGCCAATTCCATCGCCGTCTCCGTTTCAGGGCATTCCGGGTGATATATCACCAATCTATTAGCTCATCAACGGGCTTCCGGGGCAGGTTTCCAGGGCCGCCCGAAAAAAGCGCTTGCTGCGATGTTGCTGATATATTTATGGTATGCCAACAGCGCACGGCAGATGCGCAACATGACGGGAGGGATCGATGAAAGTCACGCGCCGCGATTTTTCGAAACTTGCGGGTACCGCCGTCCTGGCTGCCGCTACCCCGCGGCTGTTCGCACCGGCCATTGCGCAGGACAAGCCGCTCAGGATCGGCATCATCGCCCCGCGCTCCGGCGCTGCCGGTACCGCCGGGGAGTGCGGCATTCGCGCGGTGCAATGGGCGACCGAGCGGATGAACAAGGAGGGCGGCATCGCCGGGCGCAAGTTCGAGCTGGTGATCGAGGAAGAGACCAACCCGAAGGATACGATCGAACGGCTTCGACGCCTGATCCTGCAGGAGAAAGTCGATGCCATCCACGGCCTGATCTCGACCGGTGTCAGCCTCGGCGTAGCACCCGTCGCCGAGGAGGAACAGGCGCTGACCGTGATGTGGGACGGCACCACCCAGGACGGCGTCAAGGAGATGATGCCGAATCCGAAATACGTTTTCCGTTCGACCGATAATGAATGCGAAGCGGTGATGGGCTCGCTGCTGGCGATCAAGTATTTCAAGGGCAAATTCAAACGGGTGGCGGGCATCAATCCCGACTATTCCTACGGCCGCAACAATTGGGAAGCCTTCAAGCAGATTCTGGCGCGCTACGGCGTGGAAGCGGAGTTCGTCGCCGAGCAATGGCCGAAGGTCGGGACCATGGATCTGACCTCGCACATCGCGGCCCTCAACGCCGCCAAACCGGATTTGATCTTCTCGTCGATGCTGTTTGCCGATCTGCCTGTTTTCATGAAGCAGGGACACGCGGCAGGGCTGTTCGAGGGCGTCAAGCTGGTGTTGCCGGCGGCGGGATGGCAGATCAATCAGCTCAAGAAGGAATTCACGCCGGAAGGCATCATCTTCGGACACAACACGCTGTATTTCGATCACCCGCAGGCCTCTGCGCTGCAGAAGGCCTTCGTCCAGGATTACATGGGCCGCTACAAGGAGGCGCCGCATTGGGAAGCGGATCGGGCCTATTTCGCGCTTGCCACCTACAAGGCCGGCGTCGAGGCCGCGCAGAAAGCGGGTGGCAAATGGCCGACCCAGGAGCAGGTCGCCGAAGCAATGCCGGGCCTTGAGGTCGAAAGCCTCGGCGGCAAAGGCCGCTTCCGCAAGGACAAGATTGCCGAGCAGGTGTTCTACCAGGGACCGTCCACCAACAATAACAAGTACGATTTCCCGACGCTGGCTTCGATCGACACCTTCCGCGCCGAACAGTTGCAGAAGCCGCCGGGCGCGGATTTCTGGGAGTGGATCAAGACCGCCAAAATGCCGGTCTGAGGCATGACCGAGCTTGTGGATGTCGTCCTTGGCGGGACCTTCCACGCCGCAGTGCTTTTCCTGGTTGCCGCCGGGCTGCAGCTTGTGTTCGGCGTGCAGAAGATCGTCAACCTGGCCTGCGGCTCGTTCTACGCTCTCGGCGCGTATTTCGGTATTACCGCGGTCGGCCTTGCGCTCAAGCTCGGCATGCCGCCGGTGTTGTTCCTGCCGGTCCTGATCGTGGCCGGACTGGCCGTCGGTCTTGTCGGGCTGCCGATCGAACGCGTGCTGCGCACGGTCTACCGCCGCGACGAAAGCTACCAGTTGCTGATCACGTTCGGCTTTCTCCTGATGTTTCAGGACGTTTTCCGTTTTCTGTGGGGTGCTACGCCGCGCACGATGGACAACGTCTATATGGCCTACGGCACTGCGCATGTTTTGGGCGTGCGGGTGCCGACCTACAATCTGCTTGTGATCGCCGCGAGCATTGCTATCGCAGTGGGGCTTGGCCTGTTTCTGGAGCGGACCAAAATCGGGCGCATCGTCCACGCCACCGCCGAAAACCGCGACATGGCCGAGGGTCTCGGCGTCAACGCCTCGAAAATCTTCGCGCTGGTATTCACCGTGGGCTGCATGCTGGGTACGGTCGGAGGCGCGCTGGTGGTTCCATCAGGCGCGGCCTCGCTCGATATGGCGGTCGAACTCGTGGTAGAGTTTTTCGCGGTCGTCGTCATCGGCGGACTTGGCAGCATGCGCGGCGCGCTGGTTGGCGCGCTCATCGTTGGATTGATGCGCGCGGCGGCGATTTCGCTGATGCCGGAACTGGAAATGCTGTCGGTATATCTCGTCGTCGTCGTTGTGCTCATCCTCAGGCCGGCCGGCCTGTTCGGGAAGGCGACCGCGTGAGCAATCAGTCGATCAACGTCACTTCCCCGGAAGTTGCAAGGCGAACGGCGCCTCGGCCCAACGGATTGTGGGCTTTGCTCGGGCTGATCGTCGTCATGGCGCTGATGCCCTTGGTTGCCTCGCCCTATGCGTTACTTCTGATGCTGCCGTTTATCGGCTACAGCATCGCGCTGTTGGGGTTCAATCTGCTGTTTGGCAGCGCCGGTCTGTTGTCCTTTGGCCACGCGTTGTTTCTTGGCATCGGCGCCTATACCGCCGCGGCGCTGACGTCGAAATTCGGGTTGTTGAGCTTTGAAATATTGCTGATTGCGGCGGCGCTGGCATCCGGATTGATATCGCTGGTGGTCGGCGCGCTATGCGTTCGCTACACAAGGATATTCTTCGGTATGCTGACGCTGGCGTTCGGCATGCTGTTTCACTCCTTCCTGTTCAAATTCTATCATCTCACCGGCGGCGATCAGGGTATGCGCGTGCTGCGCCCGTTGCTGCTCGGCATGGAATGGCGCGGCGGCAAGACCGCTTTTTTGACCGGCCCGTTCTATTATTACGTGCTCATTTTATTTGCGCTGCTCGGTCTCGCGATGTGGCGCATTACGCAATCGCCGTTCGGACTGCACCTGCGCGCGATCCGCGAGAACGCGGGCAAGGCCGCCTATGTCGGGGTGCAGATATTCCGGATGCGGCTTGCGGCCTTCGTGATATCCGCAATCTATGGCGGTATCGGCGGAACGATCCTTGCCGTCACCACCGGATTGGCCGACCCCGAACTGGCGTACTGGACCCATTCCGGCAACCTGGTGTTCATGGCTGTGCTTGGCGGCAGCGGAACATTCGCGGGCCCGGCGATCGGCGCGCTGGTGTTCGTGGTGCTGCAGGATTTCGTGATGTCGATCACGCAATACTGGCGCTTTGTGATGGGCGGCGTGCTGGTGTTGCTGGTGGTCTTCATGCCGCAGGGCCTGTCGGGCACGATCGAAGCGCTCGCCAACAGGCGCAGTGGAGTGCGATGAGATGCAGCCCGCTCGCGCCACCGATGCCGTACCGCTGTTCGAGACCATCAACGTCTCGAAAACCTTCGGCGTGTTCAGGGCGCTGAACAATGTCTCCTTTCATGTCAGCGACGGCGAGTTCGTCTCGATCGTCGGCCCCAACGGCGCCGGCAAGACAACGCTGGTCAATGTCGTGACCGGCCTGCTGCGGCCGACGGCTGGAGAGGTCCGCTTCCTGGGCCGCGATATCGCCGGTGTCGGACCGGTCGAACTGGCAAGGCTCGGAATGTCGCGCACGTTTCAACTGGTCAACATCTTTCCGGCGCTTACCGTGCGCGAAACGCTGGCGGTGGCGATCGCGTCTCGCCTGCGCCGTGTCGCCAATCCGTTTCGCTCGCTGCGGCGCGATAACGTGCTGCAAGCCGACGCCGAACGGATCGCGGAAGTTCTGGGCTTGCGCGCCCGGCTTGAAACGGCGGCCTCGACGCTGTCGCAGGGCGAGAAGAAATTGCTGGATATCGCCAGCGCCTTTGCACTCAATCCGTCGGTGATTCTGCTGGACGAGCCGACCAGCGGCGTTTCGACCGCCGACAAGCACGCGATCATGGAGGTTCTCGTCACGGCCGCGAAGGCCGCGGGCGTGCGCGCCATCGTCCAGGTCGAGCACGACATGGATCTGGTCGAGCGGTATTCGCATCGTATTGTCGCGTTGCAGGAAGGCACCGTGCTGGCCGACATGCCGCCCGACGCTTTCTTCGCCGATCCGGCCATGATCTCGGCGGTGGTCGGGATACGTCCGCAAAGCCTGAGAAAGCCATCGTGATGCTGAACCTATCGAACCTGAAAGTCGACATCGAAGGTAGCCGCATCCTCAACGGCATCAGCCTGTCGGTCGCCGCGGGCGAACTCGTCTGTCTGGTCGGACGCAACGGCGCCGGCAAGACCACGACATTTCGCAGCATCATGGGATATCGTCGTGCGCGGTCCGGCGGCATCGACTTCGACGGCGCCGACCTGACAAAACTGCCGACCTGGCAAATCGCGCAGCGCGGTATCGGGTTTTCGCCTGAAGAGTCCGAGGTCTATGCAGATCTGACCGTGGCTGAGAACATCGAGCTTTCGACTTGGACGCGGCCTTCCGGCCGTCCGGCCGGCGTCCGCATCGAAGAGGCCTATGCGGTGTTTCCAAAACTACGGCAATATCTCGCGCGCGGCGGCGGGCAGTTGTCCGGCGGCGAACGCAAGATGGTGTCGATCGCCCGGGCCCTGACGCTCGATCCAAAGCTGTTGCTGCTCGACGAACCGTTCGAAGGTCTTTCGCCTGCGATCATTCCCCTGATCGCGGAGGGCGTCGCTTCGATCCGCGCGATGGGCAAAGGCGTTCTGATCGCGGAATCCAACGTGCATCATATTCCGGATTATGTCGACCGGATCTATGTCCTGGAGCGCGGGGAGATGATGTTCTCGGGTACGCTGTCGCAAGCGTATCGGGACCGCGATGTCATGCGCGTGATCGCGGGCCAGATCGAAGTCGCATCGTGACGAAAAGGAGAGCAGCATGAAACACTATGCGGGGGACCGAACCATCGATGGCGTCAAGGTGACCGTCGACGGTGCGCCGCTCGATCCGTGCGTGAATGTGATGGAGTTCACCAAGAACGGTTTTGAGTGGAGCTATGAGGGTCCGGAGCCGCGCCAGCTTGCGCTGGCGCTGCTGGTCGATCATCTCGGCGACAAGGATAGAGCCAAGGCTGCGGTCGAGCCGTTCATGCAGGCGGTCGTGGCAAACTTCGGCAACGAATGGGAGATGACGTCGGCGGACCTCGACGAGGCGCTCGCCGCTCTTGGCAAGGCGATCGCCTGATGCCGCTGCACTATCGCGCCGCGGTGCTGCATGCCGCGCAAATGCCGATGCCGATCGAGACCGTCACCGCGGCAGAGTTGAAGCCGACCGACGTATTGGTCCGAATCCGAGCCGCCGGATTGTGCCACACCGACCTCGAGGTGATCGAGGGATCGCTGCGCTATCCCATGCCGATCGTGCTCGGACACGAGGCGGCGGGGGTCGTCGAACGGATTGGTCCGGCCGCGCGCGGCGTGAAGGCCGGCGACCATGTGGTGCTGTCCTGGAATCCGCATTGCGGGCATTGCTTTTATTGCGACCGCGACGCGCCGATCCTGTGCGAGCAATATCTCGGCGAGGGGCCGAAGGGCGTGTCGTTCGACGGCGAAAGCCGCGCCACGCTGTCGGATGGCCGGCAATTGCAGCACCTGATGTTTCTGGGGGCGTTCGGCGAATACTGCGTCGTCTCGGATCAACAGGCGATTCCCGTTCCGAAGGATATCCCGTTCGACCGCGCCTGCCTGATCGGCTGCGGCGTCATGACCGGCGTTGGCGCAGCACTCAATCTCGGCGCCATCGCGCATGGCGAGTGCGTGATGGTGATCGGCTGCGGCGCGGTGGGCCTAGCTGCGGTGCAGGGGGCGCGGCTGGCGGGCGCCGGCGCGATTATCGCGGTCGACATCGACCCGGCGAAACTCGTGCTCGCGGCAAAAATGGGCGCGACCCTTGGCGTCGATGCCGCGAAGGACGACGCCATCGCCGTCGGCAAACGCGAGACGGGCGGCCGCGGCGTCGATGTGGCGATCGAGGCGGCCGGCAGCGCGGCCGCTTTCCGGATGACCTCCGAGGCGGTGCGGCCCGGCGGTCAGATCATCTGGCTCGGCAAGATCAACGTCAACAAGGACGTCGCGTTTCGCTGGGGCTCGCTGATGCAGGAGAAACGCATACGCCGCGTCAGCTATGGAAACGCGCGGCCGCGGCGGGATTTTCCGCTGCTCGCGCGCGCCTATCTCGATGGCTCGTTGCTGCTGGACGAACTGATTTCCCGCCGCATTGCGCTTGACGGGATCAACGAAGGCTTCGCGGCGCTGAAGCGGGGCGAAACCATTCGCAGCGTCATTACATTCGATTGATCGCGGTCAGGTATCCAGCGTTTTGCGCGCGAAATCCTCGATGTAATCGATCAACTGGTCCGATGCGGTCGCAGCCGCCTTCACCTTTTTCTGCGCAACCGCGTCCGCGACCGCGGCGTGCAGCTTGGCGGCAAGCGGCAGGTCCGCGACCTCCTGATAATGCTGATACCAGAACCGGCGCGAGAGAGCGTTCATCAATCCCATGGATCGGCGGGCGAATTCGTTGCGGGCTGCCGTTGCGATCAGGATGTTGAAGCGCTGGTCGAGGCGCATGAAGGCGATATCGTCGGCCTTGGCCGCGGCGGCCAGCATGGCTTCCGCCACCTCGGCGAATTCGCGGCGTTCCTCCGGTGTGGCGCGCTCGGCCGCCAGGCTGGCCATCAGGCGTTCCAGCTCGCGCCGCACTTCCAGCAGCCGCAGTTGCAGCCGCAAATTGATCTCGGAGACCATGATGCCGCGCCTCGGCATGATCACGACAAGGCCGTCCCGCGCAAGCCGCTGCAACGCTTCGCGGATCGGGGTGCGGCCAATCTTCAGGCGAACCGCAAGCGCCTGTTCCGACAACACCGTTCCCGGGGACAATCGCAGCGTGACAATCATCTCTTCAAGCTCGCGATAGGCGCGATCGGTCAGCGTGCCGTCCTCTGCCGCGGTTGCCCGAACGCGGCGTCTCGATGGCGCTTTTAACTTCAAATGTTCCTCATCATCGTCAGCAAAAAGCCGGGGGACCGGGCGCTGCAAGATGCATCCCAAGCATATATTAGCCACATATCATGGGGACTGTAAGTCATCGTTTGCGCCCGGGTATTCAACCTCGAGCTCAGTCTACCGCGGTTTTCCCAACACGCGGCATCGGCTGACGGCCATGCGGCTGTGTAATGCGGCCGTCCTGGCGAGCCGGCGGCTCACCCGATGGCTTCAGCTTGCGGCGCTGCGACGCGGCCAGCCTTTCCCGCCTTGCCGCAAGAGCTAATTCCGGTCAATCTGCCGGCCAATTCGACATCCGGATCACCGGATGAACGGCCTCTAGGGGGAGACGACGACATGAAAGCGGAAATCCGCTCGCGCACGCTCGCGCAGGCAGTCCTGGCTGCGGCGCTCGGCGCCGTATTGTTCGCAAGCCCGGCGATGGCGCAAAAGCAGGGCGGCAGCATCACCGTCGGCCTCGAACTCGATATCCCCGGCTTCGATCCGCTCAAGGTCGGGGTGTTCGACACGTCGGCGGAAACCGCGGCCGCCGCGATTTTCGACACGCTGACCACTCTCGACGACAAGGGCGCCGCGCAGCCGAAGCTGGCGGCTTCCTGGACCCACTCCGATGACTATAAGACCTGGACCTTCAAGCTCAGGCCCGGCGTCAAATTCCACGACGGCACGCCGCTCGACGCCGAAGCGGTGAAGGCCAATTTCGACCGGCAAAAGGATCCGGCCAACAAATGCCGCTGTGCCTTCTACATCGCCGCCATCCATGACGTGCAGGCGCCCGATGAATTG
Organism: uncultured Alphaproteobacteria bacterium; assembly: GCA_963784755.1. GTDB lineage: Bacteria > Pseudomonadota > Alphaproteobacteria > Rhizobiales > Xanthobacteraceae > Bradyrhizobium. The sequence goes on from CAWASS010000003.1 coordinate 526,485, forward strand.
ACAGTGGTCTACAATCTGAACGACCCGGCGGTGAATTTTCCGGCCATCATAGCCATTCAGAGCTCCAACTTTGTCGTGCAATCACCGACTGCATGGAAGAGCAAGGGCGACGATTACAACCGCAACCCGGTCGGCAGCGGGCCCTATATCCTGAAGTCATGGACCGCCGGCGACCGCATGGTGCTCGAGAAGAACCCCGACTACTGGAACAAGGGCCATCCCTACCTCGATCGCATTATCCTGAAACCGCTGCCCGATGCGCAGTCCCGTTTCGCCAGCCTGCAATCCGGCGAAGCCGACATCGTCTGGGACGACGAATACGACCCGGACAATATCCAGAAGGCGCAAAAAGATCCGAAGATGACGGTCCACACCTATGTCGGATCCGGCGCGCAGGTCTACGCCTTCAACACCAAGGTAGCACCCTTCGACGATGTGCGGGTGCGCCAGGCGCTGGTGATGGCGATCGACCGCAAGAAGATGTCGCAAGCCATCACCAACGGCCTCAGCAGACCGGCGAGCAATCCCTACGGCGAGGGCTCATGGGTGAAGTGCAAGGACGATGGCGCCTTACCCACCGATATCGAGAAAGCAAAAGCGCTGATTAAGGATTACGGCAAGCCGGTCGAGTTCAAGATGCTGGTGACCGCGACCCCGCGCGGCCGCACCGTCGGCCAGGTCCTGCAGCAGTTCTGGAAGCAGGCCGGCGCCAACATGGAGATCGAGCAGGTCGATCAGGCCACCATCGTGCCGCGCGCCTTCATGCGCCAGTTCCAGCTGACGCCGTGGCGCATCATCGATCTCGCCGATCCCGATCCGCAGATGTACGCGAATTTCCACACCGGCAGTCCGGTGGCGCTCGCCAACTACTCCAACCCCGAACTCGACAAGCTGCTCGAGAACGCGCAAGTCACCGCCGATCCAACAAAGCGGATCGAGGATTATTGCGCCGTCAGCCGGCTGATCAACAAGGAAGCGATCTGGTTCTGGACGTTTCAGAACACCTACTACGCGATATCGAGCGCGAAGCTGAAGGGCTTGCCGAAAATCTATCACGGGGTGATCAACGTCTCCAACGTCTGGCTTGAGTAACGAGGCATGTTCTCCTTCATCGGACAGCGGCTTCTGTACCTCGTGCCGGTACTGCTGGCGGTGTCGCTGCTGACCTTCCTGATCGCATCGCTGCTGCCCGGCGACCTCGCCTATGTCGTGCTCGGGGATCAGGCGACCCCGGAAAAAGTCGAGGCGCTGCGTCATGACATGGGGCTCGATCAGCCGATCTGGTGGCGTTATCTGAGCTGGCTCGGCCACGTCGCGCAGGGCGACTTCGGCCGCTCCTTCCGCACCGGCCAGACCGTGCTGCAGGCGGTCATGGAACGGCTGCCGGTGTCGATCGAACTGATGCTCCTCGCCGAGATCATCGGCCTCGCCATCGGCGTGCCGCTGGCCATCGCCTGCGCGGTGCGCGCCGGTTCCGGCTTCGACCGCTTCATGACCGGCACGGCCTTCGGAATGCTGTCGGTGCCGTCGTTCCTGTCTGCGATCCTGCTGATCTATCTGTTCGCGGTAGAGCTGCGCTGGCTGCCGGCTACCGGATACATTCCGTTCGGGGAAGATCCGGTCGGAAATCTGCGCTGCTTCGTGCTGCCGGCGCTGACGCTGGCCTTGGCCGAATGGCCGGGGATCATGCGGGTGCTGCGTTCCGACATGATCGCGACGCTGCAGGAAGATTACATCGCGATGGCCAGGGCCAAGGGATTGAAGCCGGCGCGCATCCTGTTCGTGCACGCCCTGAAACCCTCGTCGCTGACCCTTGTCACCATCGCCGGGATCAACATCGGCCGGCTGATCGGCGGTGCGCTGATCGTGGAAACGATTTTTGCCTTGCCGGGGATCGGCCGGCTGCTGGTCAGCGCGCTCTACACCCGCGACCTGATCATCCTGCAGGGCGTGGTGCTGTTCGTCGCCTGCGGCTTCGTGCTGATGAATTTTATTGTCGATATGTTCTATGCCGTACTCGATCCCAGGATCCGCCATGGCCGTGCTTGATATCGGCATCGATACGGTTGTCGTCAGTCCGGTCCGGCGCACGCGGCGGCTGGGAAACCTGTTCTGGCTCGCGGCCGGCTGGATTTCGTTCATTGTCATGGCGTCGATTTTTGCCAGCGTCTTGCTGACATACTCTCCAACCGACATGGACATGCTGGAACGGAGGGCGCTGCCGAGCCTCGTCCATTGGCTCGGCACCGACGCCCTGGGGCGCGACGAACTGTCGCGGCTTCTCTACGGCGCCCGGATGTCCCTCATCGTCGGCGTTTGCGCACCGATAATCGGACTCGCCATCGGCGGCGCGCTCGGCATTCTCGCCGGCTATTTCCGCGGCCGTTTCGAAACCATCGTGGTTAGCAGCATGGACGTGCTGCTGGCGTTTCCGCCGCTGGTGTTCGCGCTGGCGGTGACGGCGTATCTCGGGCAATCCATCTTCAACCTGACCTGCGTTCTCGGCATTCTCGGAATCCCGGCGTTCATGCGCGTCGCCCGGGCCGCAACGCTGAGTCTCGCCGAGCGGGAATTCGTCGTCGCGGCCCGGGCGCTCGGCGCATCGCACGCGCGCATCCTGCTGCACGAACTGTTGCCGAACGTGTTGCTGCCGTTGCTTGCGTTCTTCCTGCTCGGTGTTGCCGTGTTCATCGTGGTCGAGGGCGCGTTGAGCTTCCTGGGGCTCGGGGTTCCGCCGCCGGCCTCGAGCTGGGGCAGCATGATCGGGGAGGGCCGCGAGAGTCTCGAAATCGCGCCGCGGCTCGCCTTCATTCCGGCGGTGACGATGTTCCTCACCGTGCTGTCCTTCAATCTGGTCGGCGACACCTTAAGGGCGCTGACCGATCCGCGTCAGGGCGCGCTGTGAAAGCGTCGGCGTTGCTTTCGGTCGAGGGCGTCTCGGTCGACCTGCCGACGCCGCGCGGCAATTTGCGCGCAGTGGATCAGGTCGACCTCAAGATCGGACCCGGCCAAACCCTCGGCATTGTCGGCGAATCCGGCTGCGGCAAGACCATGCTGTCGCGCGCGATCCTCCAGCTTCTTCCCAAGAAGGCAAAACTCTCCGGCCGCGTAATGTTCGACGGGCAGGATCTGGCGCGGCTCGGAGCCGAGTCGCTGCGCAAGCTGCGCGGCCGTTCGCTCGCGGTGGTGTTTCAGGATCCCATGACCTCGCTCAACCCGGTGCTGACCATCGGCAGCCAGTTGATCGAGACGCTGCAGGAGCATCTTGAATTCGACGCCGCGACGGCAAGAAGGCGCAGCGCAGAATTGCTGGCGGCGGTCGGCATTCCCGCGCCGGAGCAGAGGCTCAATCAATACCCGCATCAACTTTCCGGAGGTATGCGCCAGCGCGTCGCCATCGCCATTGCGCTGTCGTGCGAACCAAAACTCTTGATTGCGGACGAGCCGACCACCGCGCTGGATGTGACCATCCAGGCGCAGATTCTTGATCTACTGGCGCGGGAACAGCGCCGCCGACACATGGCGATGATCATCATCACCCATGATCTCGGCGTGGTCGCCGGGCGCACCGACGAGGTCGCGGTGATGTATGCCGGCCGCGTGGTCGAGCGCGCGCCGACGCCGGTGCTGTTCAAGAAAATGCTGATGCCCTACACCGAGGCGCTGCTGGCGGCGATCCCGAAGATCGACGCGGCGCCGCACACGCCGCTGCCGGCGATCTCGGGGCGTCCGCCCGATCCGACCCGGCCGATCCAGGGTTGCTCGTTTTCGCCGCGCTGCCGTTATGCCATCGGCCGCTGCCACCATGAAAAGCCCGTGCTGGCCGACGCCGTCTCGCTGGATCACCAATACGCCTGCTTCCATCCGATTCACGCCGTGGCAGGCGTCTGCGCATGAAGCATGATTTTCCGACTTCCGTTTCGAGCGAGCCGCTGCTCAGGGTGGACAACCTCGTTGTCGAATATTCGATTGCCGGCAAGACGGTTCATGCCGTCTCCGGCGTCAGCCTTGAGGTCGCACGCGGTGAGACGCTCGGTCTGGTCGGGGAGTCCGGGTGCGGCAAGTCGACGCTCGGCCGCGCCGTGCTGCAGTTGCGCCGGCCGGTTTCGGGGCAGGTTCTGTTCGACGGCCACGACCTGGTGGCGATGAAGGGCGACACCTTGCGGCGGATGCGCCGCCGTGTGCAACTGATCTTCCAGGATCCGATCGCCTCATTGAACCCGAGGCGGCGGATCGGCGACATCGTCGCGGAGCCGCTGGTGATCGCCGGCGTTACCGATCGTGCCGAGCGCGACCGGCGCGTGCACGAGGTTTTGAGTGCGGTCGGTCTCGACCCCGGCCTGGTGATGGGACGGCTGCCGCACGAATTTTCGGGCGGACAGTGCCAGCGCATCAGCATTGCCCGCGCGCTGGTTCTCAATCCGGAATTCATCATCTGCGACGAGCCGGTGTCAGCCCTCAACGTCTCCATCCGCGCGCAAATCCTGAATCTGCTGGAGCAGATGAAGGCGCGGTACGGACTGACGCTGCTGTTCATCGCGCACGATCTGGCGGTCGTGAAAGCGGTGAGCGACCGCGTCGCCGTGATGTATCTCGGCCGGCTATGCGAAGTCGGTCCGTCCGAGCAATTGTTCGCACGGCCCGCACATCCCTATACGGCGCTGTTGATCGAGGCGATTCCGCATCCCGATCCGGACGTGCGCCCCTCGGAAAGCGTGCCGATCGGCGAGCCGCCGTCGCCGATCTCGCCGCCGTCGGGCTGCCGCTTTCGCACCCGTTGTCCGAAGGCCGACCGGCGCTGCGTTGACGAAATGCCGGAACTCGTCCCGATCGCGCCCGATCAATTCGTGGCGTGCCATCATCCGAACTTCTGATGATCAGAACTTCATGACGCTTCGGACGCCGAAGACGGACGCGTCCTTGAGCCGGATGCCGGGGTTCGGCCCCGTGGGATCGGTGGCGCCGCCGCCCGGCCGAAAAATGTATTGGTAGTTCGGCAGCAGGTTCCAGCCGGCCTTGATCTCGTACAGATATGATGCCGTGAACAGGGCTTCCGACGACCGGATCGGCCAGTCGGGTTGTCCCATAACGATAGCGAAATCCCGGTCGAGCGCCTGCGCGCGTTTGGAGACGTGGGCGTAGCCGACCGCGACGCCGAATTTGTCGTTCTGCCGCTGGTCGAAAAATCCGATGAAATCGATTCCCGCGTCGGTATAGAGATCGATCGGATTGCGGTCCGAGGGACTGGCCGAGGTCCGCATGAAAACGCCGATACCCCGATCCCTGGATTTCGGGATGCTGTAGATCTTTTGCTCAATCACGGAATAGATGCCGTCGTCGGCCTGCAGCACCCGGCCCAGTCCTGATCCAGCGGGGTCGGCGATCGACCGGCCATCCGCTGTGAAGCGTTGATCGCTGAACAAACCGAAATGGTGCCAGCCACCGATCTTCAATGCTCCGGCGCGGCCGTCATTAGCGGTAATATTGTTCCAGCTGAATTGCATCTCGCCAAGCACCAGCGGCGGATCGTTGACGCGAAAATTCAGGCCGTAGCGATTGCGCTGCTGCGGATCGCCGACGCCGGGACCTGCGGAATCGCCGTCGAAAATCGCCGCCAGAATTGCGAAATTGTCGCTGAGTTTTCCGCTCAAGCGCGCGCCGACCGCCGCGAGCGGCGGCGAGGGACCGCCGGCCGGCAAGTCGACGGCCGTGATGGCCGGCCAGCCCAGCGAAGCGTTGGTGAAGACGTCGGTATATTTGCTGGCGATGAATTCGCTGTCCGCGGCCAGTTGTCCGGCCCGGATCGACCACTTGTCGTGAAAAAACTTCTGTTCGAAATAAGCCTCGTAGAGCCGGACCGTGGGAAGCGCCTCGATCCCGCTGACGACGAAGAAATTGTGCAGATTGGTGCGCGACAGGCCGTCGCCGTGAATGGCGAAGATGTTGGCATGGGCGGTCAGCCCCTTCCAGCCCGCGAGCTTGTCGAAGTCGAGATCGACGGCGAGATTGAGCCGCCCCTCGAACGTCGCGCCCTGCTCGATACCGCCGGTTGGATTTCCCAGCACCTCGCCGATATAAGTCGCGGCGAATTTTATTCCGAGACGTTCGTACGGATTCGGCAGCAGGCCGAGTGTGCGCTCGGCAACCGTGCTTTCGCCGGTGTCTGGGTCGGCGGGCTGGTCTTCATTGCTCTCCTGGGAAACCGCTGAAATCGAAGACAGGCCGATGAAGGCGCACACGCAAATCCAGACTGCAGTTGGTCGCCATCGTTTCATGGAGGTTCATTCGGTGAAAAACTCCTTCACCATACATTCAAGACAGGAGATTGCGACGGTCGAAACGCGATGGAACTCGGAACTCAAAGATTTTTCTCCGGCTGAAATTGCGACAATCCAGTACGCCTAATCCACCGACACCCCGGCGAATTCGACCACCTTGCGCCACTTCTCGGTCTCGTCGGCAACGAGCTTGCCGAATTCGGCCGGGGTCATCGACATCGGCAGGCCGCCGGCTTCCGCAAGACGCGCCACCAGCTTCGGGTCTTTCAGCGCTTCGTTCACCGCCTTGTTGAGGATGTCGACGATCTCCGGCGGCGTCCCCTTCGGCGCCGAGATGCCGTAGAATCCGACCGCCGAGAATCCCGGCACTGTTTCGGCGATAGCCGGAACATCCGGTACGCCCGGCCAGCGCTCAGGCGAGGTCACGCCGAGCGCGCGCAGCGTTCCGCCGCGGACCTGCTCCAGCGCGCCGGGGAGGTTATCGAAGATCGTCTGCACCTTGTTGGAAATCAGGTCGGGATAGGCGATCGCGGAGCCGCGATACGGCACGTGGTTCATGTCGACCTTGGTCATCGCCTTGAACAATTCGGCCGACATATGCACCGAGGTGCCGTAGCCGGACGAGGCATAGGAGACCTTGCCGGGATTGGCCTTGCAGTAGTCGATGAACTCCTGGACAGTTTTGACCGGCAGGTCGTTCGGCACCACCATCATGTTGGTGAGCCGCATGATCCCCGCGACCGGCACGGTATCGCGGATGAAGTCGTAGGGCAGCTTCTTATAGAGCGACGTTGAGATGGCGTTGTTGGGCGCGACAAACAGCAGCGTGTAGCCGTCGGGAGGCGAATTGACCGCGGCTGCGGCTGCAATATTGCCGCCAGAGCCGGCGCGGTTATCCACGACGAATTGCTGGCCGAGATGTTCCGACAGCCACTGCCCCAAAATCCGCGCTACGGTATCGACCGGACCGCCGGCGGCAAAGCCGATCAGCCAGTGCACCGGACGGTTGGGATAATCGGCCGCGGATGCCGGCGCGCTACCGGCCGCGAGGCTTGCAAGACAGATCGTACCCAACATCGCCGCGCGCAGAAAACCAATCATAAACCGCTCCGTTCCTAACGGGTGCGCTGCACGCGCAACGTTTTTAAATCCCGGATTCTTGAACCGATCGCATCATGGTTTCATAGAAATCTGGATTTGCCTACATTGCTTTTCGACCAATGCATTGATCTTATGACATCGCAGCGTTGCGCATGTTTGGGGAATGGTGATGAACATCGTCGGTATCGTGGGCGCAGCCATGTTGCTGCTGGCAGGCAGCGCCGCGGCTCAAGATGGAGGAAAGGTCATTCCAAAGACGATCATCACGCTGGGGACCGCGACGCCGGGTGGCGGCTTCCCGCTCTACGGCGGCGCCTTCGCCGAGGTCATGAACGAGATCGATCCGACGCTTGCGATCGAGCCGCGCAACACCAAGGGCAGCAACGAGAACATTCCGCTGCTGGAAGCCGGCAGCCTCGATATCGCGCTGGTGGCGGGAGAGCCATCGTATGAAGCGTTCATGGGCATTGGGCGGCCGGCTACTCACCTGAAGATCCTGACCGCGATGTATTCGAGCCCGGGAATGTTCGTGGTGCGCGCCGACAGTCCCTACAAGACCATTCGCGATCTCGTCGGCAAGCCGGTTGCGTTCGGCGCGAAAGGCTCGGGCCTTCCGATCCTGTCGCGCTATCTGCTCGATGGCCTCGGATTGAAGCAGGACGAGGATTTTCAGTCGATCTATCTCGACCGTGCCGGCGATGGCCCCGCCATGGTGCTGGATGGTCGCGCGGCTGCGCTATGGGGCGCAGGCATCGGCTGGCCGGGATTCAAGACCATGAGCGAGAGCCCGGGCGGCGCGCGGTTCATCGCGCCGGATGCCGGCGAGATCGCGCGCATCCGCGCCAAACACACCTTTCTCAAGCCGTTGACGGTGCCGGCCGGCAGCTATTCGAACCAGTCGGCGCCGATCGACTCGCTTGGGTCGTGGAGTTTTATCTTGGCGCGGGAAAATCTGCCCGACGGCGTGGCGTATCGCTTGGCGAAGTCATTGCACGGCGCCGAGGTCCCGCTCTGCAAGAAACTGCCACAGGCCTGCGAGACCACGGCAACGAATACGGTGGCCGCCGCGCCGAAGATCGAACTGATCCATCCCGGCGTACTCAAATATTTCCGCGAGATCGGGGTCGTGAAGTAGGCATCGTGCCCCGGACGCAGCGCAGCGCGCAGCCCTTGCGGAGCGGTGCGCTGCAGAGCCGGGGCCGTAACGAACGCCAGGTGCTTGGTACGGTCCCGGCTCTGCGGAGCGGTATGAATGCCGCACCGCGTCCGGGACACGAGTGCAAGTTACTTCTTCCCCAGCGAGCACGCCGGGTCAGGCGGCCCAAACGCTTCCTCGCCGGAAATCTTCGCCAGGATTTTGTAATAGTCCCACGGATATTTCGATTCATCCGGCGTCTTGACCTGGACCAGCATCAGATCGTGCACCATCAACCCGTCTTCGCGCAGCTTGCCGTTGCGGGCGAAGAAATCCTCGATCGGTTTTTCGCGCATCTTCGCGGCGACCTTGAGCGGCTCGTCGGTGCCGGTCTCCTTGATGGCGTTGAGGTAGTACATCACCGAGGAATAGACGCCGGCCTGCCACATCGTCGGCATCCGGTTCATCTTGGCGAAATAGCGTTTCGACCATTCGCGGGTCTTGTCGTCCATGTCCCAGTAGAATGACGTGGTCAGCAGCAGGCCTTGCGCCGCCGGAAGCCCGAGCGAATGGATGTCGGTGATCAGCGCCAGCAGCGCCGCCATCTGCTGGCCGCCCCTGAAGATGCCGAACTCGCCGCCGGTCTTGATCTCGTTGATATTGTTCGGCGGACCCGCGGCGATGCCGATGATCTTGGCTTTGGACGCCTGCGCCTGCAGCACGAATGACGACAGATCGGGCGTCGCAAACGGCGGGCGCACCGCGCCAAGCACCTTGCCGCCGAGCTTGGTCACCATGGCGGAGGCGTCTTTCTCCAGCGAATGCCCGAAGGCATAATCGTCGGTGATGAAGAACCAGCTGTCGCCGCCGCGCTTGACCACTTCCTGCGCAGTACCGACCGCGAGCGCGTGGGTGTCGAACACCCACTGCATGGAGTAGGGACTGCAGAATTTGCCGTGGAAATCCGTGGCGCCGGTGGAGTGAGTGATCAACAGCTTCTTCTTGTCGTTGGCGATGTTCTGGACCGCAAGACCGACCGCCGACACCGGCACGTCGACAATGAGGTCGACCTGCTCGACGTCGTACCAGCGCCGCGCGATGCCGGCGCCGATATCCGGCTTGAGCTGATGATCGCCGACGATCATGGTGATCGGCTTGCCCAGCACCGTGCCGCCGAAATCGTCGACCGCCATCTGTGCGGCGGTAACCGAGCCTTGCCCGGTCGGCGTCGACGCCGGCCCGTTCATGTCGGTGAGCACGCCGATCTTGACCACGTCGTCCGACACCTGCGCCAGCGCCGGCGACGACAGCAACAGCGCCGCAAGCGCTCCGAGCGCGGAAATTTTTCTGGCCGACATTCTCGTCTCCTCCCGGGGGTCCGCGGCGCATTGGCCGCATCTTGATTGGCAGGTACTGCTTCGGCTCTCTTCTTCGATTATTCATCCGCGCGCGTCAACTCACGGCAGTCCGGCCTATAGTCGAATCCGGCGCATGGCAATGGGCTGTATATTTCTGACTTTATTCAGTAAATTGACGCGGCATGATCACGCCCCAACGTATGCCCGCTGCACTGACGCCGCTTGATGCGGCGCTGGCGGCGTTGCTCGACGGCCTCGATCCCGTCGCCCCCCGCGATCTCCCGCTCACCGAGGCGCTGGGCTCAGTCGCCGCCGACATGCCATCACTGAAAGCGTTCCCGGCGTTCGACACGGCTGCCGCCGATGGCTGGGCGTTATGCGCACGCGATCTCGCCGGTGCCTCGTCCTATTCGCCGCTGCCTTTGGCCGGCTCGCCGGTCTGGGTCGAAGCCGGCGACCGCATACCGAAGGGTTGCGACAGCGTGATCGATTCCGATTTGGTCGAACGGACCGGTCCGCTGTTTCAGGTTTCGGCCGAGGCGACGCCGGGACAGGGTGTTCGCCGCGCCGGCGGGGATATTGAGGGAGGCTCCGCTATTGTCGCCGGACGGCGTATCTGCGCGCTCGATCTGATGATCGCGCGAATGGCCGGTCTGGATATACTCGCCGTTCGCCGTCCGCGGCTGCGCGTGATCAATATCCCGACGACTGGAAATGCGGTGACCACGCAACTCATCGCGGAGAGCGCCCGCGCAGCCGGCGCTGGCGTCATTTGTACTGAAGCCGGCGGACGCGACGCGCGGTCCATCGCAATGGCATTCGACGCCGAACCAAGCGACCTGCTCCTGAGCATCGGCGGCACCGGCGTTGGCCGCACCGATTCCACGGTCGAGGCGCTGGCCTTGCGCGGCGCGCAGCTGGCCCATGGCATCGCGCTGCAGCCGGGCCGAACCGCGGCGGTCGGCAGAATCGCGAACAATCCCGTTATCGCGTTGCCCGGTGCGCCCGCTCAGGCGCTCGCAGTGTGGTGGACGCTCGTGCTGCCGGTTCTGGACCGGCTCTCCGGCATCGCGCTGCGGCAAACGGCGACGCTGCCGCTGGCGCGCAAGATCGCCTCAAGCGTCGGCATCGCCGAGATCGTTCTGCTCGGGAAGACCGGTAACGCCTGGACGCCGCTCGCGACCGGCGATCTGGCGCTCGAGACGGTCGCGCGCGCCGATGCGTGGCTCGTCGTGCCCGGTGCCAGCGAGGGATATGCTGCGGGCACGCCGGTCGATGCCTATATGCTCAGGGAATGACCATGAGCGCTTCCAATATGCAAAATTCTCCGATGCCGAAAAATCGCGACAGCCTGGAGCAGGATCAATTCCTGACCATCCTGTCGCGCGAGGATGCGCTGGCGCGTTTCGAAGCGGCGTTGTTTCCGCGCGCGATTCCGAGCGAGACGCGGCCGCTGGCCGACGCGCTCGGCCTCGCTCTGGCTGAAGACGTCGTGGCGCCGATCGACGTGCCGCCGTTCGACCGCTCCAATGTCGATGGCTTTGCGGTCCGTTCCGCCGATCTCGCATCGGCAGGCGAAGGGACGCCGGTCCGGCTTTCGCTCAACGACGAAGTCATCGCCTGCGGCGTTGCGCCATTGCGGCCGGTATTGCCGGGCATGGCGACGCCGATTGCAACCGGCGGACCGGTGCCGCGCGGCGCCGACGCCATCGTGATGGTCGAACATAGCCAGCCTACCGGCGACGGCAGAATCGAGATTCGCCGCGCGGCATCGCCCGGACAATTCGTGTCCTACGCGGGCTCCGATATCGCGCGCGGCGAGGCGCTGCTGCGCGCCGGGACCATGATCGGCTCGCGCGAAATCGGCATGCTCGCCGCTTGCGGAATCGCCGATGTCGCGGTGGCGCGGAAACCGCGCGTCGCCGTGATCTCCACCGGCGACGAACTGGTGCAGCCCGGCCTGCCGCTGCGCCCCGCCGCGATCTACGACACCAACGGCGCCATTGTCGCCGCCGCCATCAGCGAGAACGGCGGTGATGCGGCCTTTCTCGGCGCAATCCCTGACAATGAGCGCGAACTCGAAGCCGTCATGCGCAAGGCGCTTGAGAGCTGCGACATACTGGTGCTGTCAGGCGGCACCTCGAAGGGCGCCGGCGATGTTTCGCATCGGATCATCGCGCGGTTGGGCCAGCCCGGAATCATCGCGCACGGCGTCGCGCTGAAGCCGGGCAAGCCGCTATGCCTTGCGGTCTGCGACGGCAAGCCGGTGGTGATCCTGCCGGGATTTCCGACCTCGGCGATGTTCACCTTTCACGACATGATCGTGCCGGTGCTGCGGCGCATGGCGGGATTGCCGCCGCGTTCCGATGCGAAGGTCACCGCCAAAATTCCGGTGCGGATCGCGTCGGAACTCGGCCGTACCGAATTCGTCATGGTGTCACTGGTCGAGGGTCACGATGGCCTGATCGCGTATCCTTCCGGCAAGGGGTCCGGTGCGATCACGTCATTCGCGCAGGCGGACGGGTTCTTGCGCATCGACGCGCTCGCCGACCAGATGCCCGCCGGCAGCGAGGCGGAAGTGACGCTGTTCACGCCACATGTGCGGGTGCCCGACCTCGTCATCGTCGGCAGCCATTGCACCGGCCTCGATCTCGTCACCGCGCCGCTGGCGCGGGCGGGACTAATGGTGCGCTCGATCGCGGTCGGCAGCCTCGGCGGGCTGGCGGCAGCGCGGCGCGGCGAGTGCGATCTCGCGCCGATCCATCTGTTCGACGAGGCGACGGAAACGTACAACGAGCCGTTCATGGCGGCCGGGCTCGAACTGGTGCCGGGATATCGGCGCATGCAGGGCATTGTCTTCCGCGCCGGCGACACGCGTTTCGAAGGGCTGAGTGCGCAGGACGCGGTGCGCGCCGCGCTCGCCGATCCCGCCTGCATCATGGTCAACCGCAATCAGGGCGCCGGCACGCGCATCCTGATCGACCGCCTGCTCGGCACCGCAAGGCCCGACGGCTACTGGAATCAGCCGCGCTCGCATAACGCCGTCGCAGCCGCCGTGGCGCAGCACCGCGCCGACTGGGGCATGACCATCGCGTCGGTCGCGGATGCGGCTCGGCTCGACTTTATTCCGCTGGCGGAAGAGCACTATGATTTCGCGCTCGTGTCTGCGCGGAAGGATAGGACTGCGGTGCAGGCGTTTCTTGATTCACTGGCGTCTGAGGAAACCCGCGAGGCGTTACAGCGGGGGGGCTTCAGGCCGGCATAATAAATCTCGTGTCCCGGACGCGGTGCGGCATCCTTCATGCAGCGCACCGCTACGCAAGAGCTTCGCGCTGCGCTGCGTTCCGGGGCACGTTAGCCATCCAATGCCGCCAAGCGCTCCGCCTCCGCGATATCATCCATGGTGTTGGCGTTGAAGAACGGATCGAGCGGTTCTGCCGGCCATGTCACCGTCGCAAGCCGATAGCGCGCGGTCCAGCGGTCGATCTTGCGGATGTCTTCCTTAACCAGCGCGTGGCGAAGCTCGTCGCGCAAGCCTACGCTCCATAGTCCGATCACCGGATGCGATTGTCCGTCCGACGCGGCGACCGCAAGCTGCGCGTCCTGCTCGATCCGCGCCTGCTGCAGCCGCGCCACGAGATCGCGCGGCAGGAACGGGCAGTCCGCGGCGGCGCTCAATACCCACGCGACATCCGGCCGGTTTGCAGCCGTCCAGTCGAGCGCGGCGAGGATGCCGGCGAGCGGTCCGGGAAAATCCTCCACCGTATCGGCAATGACGGGCAGGCCGAAGGCGGCAAACCGGACCGGATCGCCATTGGCATTCAAAACAAGTCCGTCGCATTGCGGATCGAGCCGCGCAATGACCCGCGCGAGGATGGTGCGGCCGCCGATCCGGCGCATCGGCTTGTCGCCGCCGCCCATGCGCCGCGCCAGCCCGCCGGCGAGCAGCACGCCGGGCGTACCAGGAATCTCAGTCATCCCGCTCGCCCTTGCGCATATGACGCGCGGATTCTTCTGCGACGTATTCGAGATTCTGGTCGTAAACGATGCGCTCCTGGCCGGCCAGCGCGATGAAGCGTTTGCCGCGTGTCCGTCCGATCAGCGTCAGCCCGACCTGCCGTGCGAGGTCGACGCCCCACGCGGTAAAACCCGAACGCGACACCAGAATCGGAATCCCCATCCGCACGGTCTTGATCACCATCTCGGAGGTGAGCCGTCCGGTGGTGTAGAGAATCTTGTCGGCGGGATCGACGTTGTGGCGGAACATCCAACCCGCGATCTTGTCGACGGCGTTGTGACGGCCGACGTCTTCGGTATAGCAGACCGGCGTGCCCTCCTTGCACAGCACGCAGCCGTGGATGGCGCCGGCCTCGAGGTAGAGCGACGGCATGGTGTTGATTGTATGCGTCATCTGATAGAGCCACGACGTGCGCAGCTCTGCTTTTGGCAGCGCGACGCTTTCCACGGCCTCGAGCAGATCGCCGAACGCCGTGCCCTGCGCGCAGCCGGAGGTCTGGGTGCGTTTCTTCAGCTTCTGTTCGAAGTTGGTGTGGTGCTCGGTGCGCACCACCACGACCTGAAGGTCGTCGTCATATTCCACCTCAGTGACGATATCGTCGTATTTCAGCATGTTCTGGTTGAGCAGATAGCCGAGCGCGAGATACTCCGGATAATCGCCAATCGTCATCATGGTGACGATCTCCTGCGCGTTCAGATACAGCGTCAGCGGCCGCTCCACCGGCACGTTGATCTCGACGGCAGCACCCGTCTGGTCGGTCCCGGCGACGCGTTCGGTCAGCCGCAGATCCGAAGGGTCCGGGACGATCAGGGGCGCTGGCGGCTTGTCTATCTTCATCATGACCTGCTCGATAGCATGACAATACAGGCTGAGTGGATATAAAGCATCCGCAGGCAATGCGAAGCGGCCCGGAGAATGACATGAAGGTGATTGGTCTGGCGGGTTGGAGCGGCGCCGGCAAGACGACGCTGCTGACGCGCCTGATCCCGTATTTCATCGGGGAAGGCCTGCGCGTTTCGGTGATCAAGCATGCCCATCATGAATTCGACGTGGATGTCCCGGGCAAGGATTCCTGGGTCCATCGGCAGTCAGGCGCCGCCGAAGTACTGGTCTCTTCGACCCGGCGCTGGGCCCTGATGCACGAGTTGCGCGGTGCAAGCGAGCCGAAAATCCCCGAGCTGCTGGCGAAGATGTCGCGGGTCGATCTGGCCTTGATTGAGGGCTTCAAGCGAGAGCCCCACCGCAAGATCGAAGTGTACCGCGCCGCCAACGGCAAGCCGCCGCTATTTCCCGACGATCCCGGCATCGTGGGCATTGCAAGCGATACCAAGCTTGAAACGCGGCTTCCAACTGTCCATCTCGATGACATCCCGGCCGTCGCCGCTATGATGCTGGCGTCCGCGGTCGACATCGAAGACGTGCTGGCGCGTCCCGCGGCAGGAATCTGAGAACCCATGGCGCAATTGTCCGACGATTGCTTTGCCTTCGGCGGACCGATGATGTCGGTCGATCAAGCCGTTGCGATCATCGCCGCGCGGGTGACGGCGGTGCAGGAGGTCGAAACCGTCGATTTGAGGAATGCCGATGGCCGCGTTCTGGCGGCGGCCATCGCGGCGCCGCTGCCGCTGCCGCCTTTCACCAACTCCGCCGTCGATGGCTATGCGGTGCGCAGCGGCGATCTGCCGTTGTCGGAGGCGCGGGCATTTCCGGTCACCGGACGCGTTCAGGCCGGCGCCGCGGCGGCAGCGCCGGTCAAGCCGGGTCACGCCATGCGCATCTTTACCGGCGCGCCGATGCCTGAGGGCGCCGACACGGTCTTCATGCAGGAGGATGTCAGCATCGACGGCGCCGGCAGGGTTGTCCTCCCCGCGGGCCTGAAGGCGGGCGCCAATGTACGCCCGGCCGGAGAAGACATCGGCGCAGGCACGCGCGCGCTGCCGGCAGGCCAGCGGCTGCGGCCGCAGGATATCGCGCTCGCCGCCGCCTTCGGCCTGACGCAGATCGAGGTACGCCGGCGGATTCGCGTCGCGGTGTTTTCGACCGGCAACGAACTGGTGTCGCCGGGATCGCCGCGCGCGGCCGCGCAAGTCTACGACTCCAATCGCTTCATGCTGATGGCGATGCTGGCGCGGCTTGGCTGCAACGTCAGCGATCTCGGCATCCTGCGCGACGACCGGGCCTCGCTCGCAGCCGCCCTGAAGAAGGTCGCCAGCGCCCACGATTTGATTCTGACCACCGGCGGGGTTTCGACCGGCGAGGAGGATCACGTCAAGGCCGGCGTCGAAAGCGTCGGCACGCTGGTGCTCTGGCGCATGGCGATCAAGCCAGGACGCCCGGTCGCGATGGGGGTGATCGGCGGCACGCCGTTCATCGGCCTGCCCGGAAACCCGGTCGCCAGTTTTGTCACCTTCGTTCACGTCGTGCGCCCGACGGTGCTGGCGCTGGCCGGTGCTTTACAACAGGACCTTGTTCCAATGCCGGTCCGCGCGGCTTTCACGTACAAGAAGAAAATCGCGCGCCGCGAATACGTCCGAGTCAACCTGCGCAAGGGCGCGGATGGCGTGCTCGAAGCCGTAAAATTTCCGCGCGAAGGCGCGGGCCTGTTGTCGTCGCTGGTGGAAACGGATGGGCTGGTCGAACTCGGTGAAGACATCACGCGGGTCGAACCGGGCCAGGCCATCGGGTTTCTCGCCTATGTAAGCCTGATGTGAAACCTGGCGATGACGTGCCGGCCGTGCCCGGTTGACGACGTGAACCCCCTTCGCCATCTTCATCTTCATGACGCAGACAAAGCTCGATTTGACCGGACTGAAATGTCCGCTGCCGGCGCTGAAGACGCGCAAGGCGCTGAAGTCGCTCAAGCCGGGCGACCGGCTGGAGGTGCACTGCACCGATCCGCTGTCGGTGATCGATATTCCCAATCTGATCCGGGAAACCGGCGATCGGATCGAGATCGCGGAGCACGCGGAGCGCCGGATCGTGTTCCTGATCGAAAAGACGAGCGGGCATTCGCCGGTTGTCACGCCGTCGCAGGGATAGACGCGTGCAGCGCATCATCAAGTGAGTGGCGGAATCCACTACCTTTGGCCTATCGACATGGGCTCCGGCTTCTGCCCCAATCGATCTTTCCGCAGGGGTGCGGAAGTCGAGTTGCGCCTGTAAAGCACGGCATCTTGGGTGGGCAGATTCGATTGAAGCTCGGCAACGGCGGCGAGCGGCATAATCGGTCATATCAGGTGTTAGAGCTTCGAATGCGCTTCGCGATCCCGGCGCATCTCGATGGTGTGCGGGCAGCGGGGCTGGCTGCGGTTAAGGACAACGGGATCGTGGACGGCAGACATGCCCGGCAAGGGCAGCTGCAGGGGAGGATGACGAATGGGTGTCTTATCGTTTCTTGATCGCGATCATACGATTGCCGAGCCGGGATTTAGCCGGTGGATGGTGCCACCGGCGGCGCTTTGTATCCACCTGTGCATCGGTCAAGCCTATGCGCTGAGCGTGTTCAATCTGCCAATGACGAAATTGCTCGGCATCACGCAATCGACGCCGGATGACTGGAAGCTGACCGATCTCGGCTGGATTTTCTCCATTGCGATGTTCTTTCTCGGAACATCGGCAGCCTTGTTCGGCCGCTGGGTGGAAGAAGGCGGTCCGCGGCGCGCGATGTTCACGGCCGGCTGCCTGTGGGGCGGCGGCTTCTTGGTCGCTGCGTTCGGCGTATCGGTCCATAACCTGTGGCTGGTCTATTTCGGCTACGGCGTGCTCGGCGGTTGCGCGCTCGGTATCGGCTATATCTCGCCGGTGTCGACGTTGATCAAGTGGTTCCCCGACCGGCCTGGCATGGCCACCGGCATGGCGATCATGGGTTTTGGCGGCGGCGCCTTCATTGCTTCGCCGTTGTCGGTATGGCTGATGGCCAAGTTCACCACCGCAACGCATATCGGCGTGATGGAAACTTTCGCAATCATGGGCGCAATCTATTTCTGCTTCATGATGGTCGGTGCAACGATCGTGCGCGTGCCTGCGGCCAACTGGAAGCCGGAAGGGTATGTCGCGCCGGTCGCCGCGACAAAGCTGATCACGCGCAACGACGTCTATGTCTATGACGCGATCAAGACACCGCAGTTCTGGCTGATCTGGTGGGTGCTCTGCCTCAACGTGACCGCCGGCATCGGCGTGCTCGGTCAGGCGTCCGCGATGAGCCAGGAAATGTTCCCGGGCCATATCACACCTGTCGCAGCCGCGGGCTTCGTCGGGCTGCTCAGCCTGTTCAACATGATGGGACGATTTTTCTGGGCCTCGACCTCAGACGTTATCGGCCGCAAGAACACTTACTTCTGCTTCTTCATCATCGGAATCGTGCTGTACTGCACGGTGCCTTATACGGGCTCGATCGGCAGCGTCGCATTGTTTGTGCTATGCTTCATCGTGATCATCAGCATGTATGGCGGTGGCTTCGCGACCGTGCCGGCCTATCTCAAGGATATGTTCGGCACACGCTATGTGGGAGCTATCCACGGCTGGCTGCTCACGGCCTGGTCGGCTGCTGGTATCTTCGGACCGGTGCTCGTCAACTACATCCGCGAGTATCAGATTAATCATGGCGTTCCGAAAGCGCAGGCCTACAACACTACCATGTACATCATGGCGGGATTGCTGGTCGTCGGACTTATCTGCAATTCGCTGATCAAAGCCGTCAACTCGCGCTATCACATGAACGCTGACAAGGAAGCACTCGGCGTGCCCGCCGCGGCGCGCGGTTAAGGAGCGAGAAACATGCAGAACCAGACGCAAGACTCTTCCATGAAGCTCAAGCTGTTCTTAGCGTGGGGCTTCGTCGGTATTCCGCTCGCTTGGGGTGTGATTCAGACGATCAGCAATGCGATGAAGCTGTTCCAGTAGACGGCAGGGTCGCGCTTTTCGCCCACGATCAAAAACGATGCTGACTCGGGGCATGACGGTGAAACCGCCATGCCCCGCTATATTTGAATCTTGAAAGGCTCTTTCTTCTTGGCATCTGGCATGCCACGGATTAGAGTCGCGCGGTTGATAGCAGCAACGAGATATTTCAATGAGTCATGACGCGCAGCAGGTCCGTTCGTTCGAGCATCCGGGCGAGGGGCGCAAGCGCGCCAAATCGACGCCCAAGGGCCGCCAGATCGACCCGCAAGCAGCTGAAGAGATTGCGCTTTTGCTCGGCGACCGGCCGCGGCGGCGCGACCTGCTGATCGAGCATTTGCACCTCATCCAGGACACCTGGCATCAGATTTCCGCAGCCCATCTCGCGGCCCTTGCCGACGAGATGAAGCTCGCTTTCGCGGAAGTGTTCGAGACCGCGACCTTCTACGCGCATTTCGACGTGGTGAAGGAAGGCGAGCCCGGCATCCCGCCGCTGACCATCCGCGTCTGCGATTCCCTGACCTGCGCCATGGTCGGTGCCGAAAAGCTGCTGCAGGAACTGCAGGGAGCTGCCGGCCCTGCAATCCGTGTCGTGCGCGCGCCCTGCGTCGGACGCTGCGATACCGCGCCTACGGCCGAGGTCGGCCACCATTTCGTCGATCATGCGAGCGCACAGAGCGTGCTCGCCGCGGCAAAGGGCGGCGATACCCATGCGCATCTGCCTGCCTATGTCGATTACGATACCTATGTCGCGGGCGGAGGTTACGCGCTGCTCAAACGCCTGCGCTCCGGTGAATTGTCGAAAGAGGATTTGCTGAAAGCGCTCGACGACGCGTCGTTGCGTGGCCTCGGCGGCGCGGGCTTTCCCACGGGGCGCAAATGGCGCGCGGTACTGGGCGAGCCCGGGCCGCGGCTGATGGCGATCAACGGCGACGAGGGCGAGCCCGGCACCTTCAAGGACCGCTGGTACCTCGAAACGGATCCGCATCGTTTCATTGAAGGGATGCTGATCGGCGCTCACGTCGTGGAAGCGCCGGAAATCTACATCTACATCCGTGACGAATACCCGGCCTCGCGCGAAATCCTCGAGCGCGAGATCGCAAAACTGCCGCCGGGCGGCCCGATGCTGCACATGCGCCGCGGTGCCGGCGCCTATATCTGCGGCGAGGAATCCGCGCTGCTGGAAAGCATCGAAGGCAAGCGCGGTCTGCCGCGCCACAAGCCGCCGTATCCGTTCCAGGTCGGCCTGTTCGGATTGCCGACCCTGATCAACAATATCGAAACGCTGTGGTGGGTGCGCGACATCGTCGAAAAAGGTGCGGACTGGTGGAAGAGCCATGGCCGCAACGACCGCCATGGTTTGCGCAGCTATTCGGTGTCCGGGCGCGTCAAAAACCCTGGCATGAAGCTGGCGCCGGCGGGTGTCACCGTGCGCGAATTGATCGACGAGTTCTGCGGCGGCATGGCCGAGGGTCACAGCTTCCGTGCGTACCTTCCGGGCGGCGCGTCGGGCGGCATCCTGCCGGCGGCGATGGACGACATTCCGCTCGATTTCGGCACGCTGGAAAAATATGGCTGCTTCATCGGATCGGCGGCGGTCATTATTTTATCCGATCAGGACGACGTGAAGGGTGCGGCGCTGAACCTGATGCGCTTCTTCGAGGACGAGAGCTGCGGTCAATGCACGCCCTGCCGCGTCGGCACCCAGAAAGCGGCGCTTCTGATGGAACGCGGCGCGTGGAACCGGGAATTGCTGGATGAATTGAGTCAGGCGATGCGCGACGCGTCGATCTGCGGACTGGGCCAGGCGGCCTCGAATCCGCTGACTTCGGTGATTAAGTATTTCCCTGAGGAATTCGCGCCGAAGGAGGCCGCGGAATGATGAGCATCAACCGTTTGTCCGCTTCGGCGATCGACGAGGTTTCGATATGAGCAACGACAGCCCGAAGCCGCAGGGTTATGGCCATGATGCCAAAGGCAAGGCCGGCGGCCAGTCGGCGCCCGATGGAAAGGTCAACGTTGCCCATACCGCGCCGATCGGCGCGGTCGGCGGGGCGGGCGCCGGCCCGAAGACCATTCAGTTCGAACTCGACGGCAAACAGGTCGAGGCGAAAGCCGGCGAGACTATCTGGCAGGTTGCGAAACGCCAGGGCCGCGAGATTCCGCATCTGTGCTATTTGCCCGAACCGGACTATCGGCCCGACGGCAATTGCCGCGCCTGCATGGTCGAGGTCGAGGGCGAGCGCGTGCTGGCGGCCTCCTGCAAGCGCACGCCGAGCGTCGGCATGAAAGTGAAGTCGGCGAGCCCGCGCGCCGTCGCCGCGCAGAAAATGGTGATGGAACTCTTGCTCGCCGACCAGCCGGCGCGCGAAACCTCGCACGATCCCGATTCGAAATTCTGGCACTGGGCCGAAATGGTCGAGGTTACCGAAAGCCGTTTCCCTGCCGCCGAGCGCTGGCAGGGCGACGCCAGCCATCCCGCCATGCGCGTCAATCTTGACGCCTGCATTCAGTGCGGGTTGTGCGTGCGCGCCTGCCGCGAGGTCCAGGTCAACGACGTCATTGGCATGGCCTATCGCAACCACGATTCCAAGATCGTGTTCGATTTCGACGATCCGATGGGGGAATCGACCTGCGTCGCCTGCGGCGAATGCGTGCAGGCCTGTCCGACCGGCGCGCTGATGCCGTCCGTCATGCTCGACGAAAACCAGACCCGCACCGTCTACGCCGACAGGAAGGTCGACTCGCTGTGTCCGTTCTGCGGCGTTGGCTGTCAGGTGACCTATCAGGTCAAGGACGAGAAGGTGATCTATGCCGAAGGCCGCGATGGGCCGGCCAATCACAACCGGCTTTGCGTCAAGGGCCGCTTCGGATTCGATTACATCCATCACCCGCATCGCCTGACCAAACCGCTGGTGCGGCTGCCGAATGCGAGGAAGGATGCCAACGACCAGGTCGATCCCGCCAATCCCTTCACGCATTTCCGCGAAGCGACCTGGGAAGAGGCGCTCGACATCGCCGCCAAGGGGCTGGTGAAAATTCGCGACGAAAAAGGCGTCAAGGCGCTCGCCGGTTTCGGCTCGGCCAAGGGCTCCAACGAGGAAGCCTATCTGTTCCAGAAACTGGTGCGCACCGGTTTTGGCTCCAACAATGTCGATCACTGCACGCGGTTGTGCCACGCCTCGTCGGTGGCGGCGTTGATGGAAGGCCTGAATTCGGGCGCGGTGTCGGCGCCGTTCGCGGCCGCCATGGACGCCGAAGTCATCATCGTGATCGGCGCCAATCCGACGATCAACCATCCGGTCGCCGCGACCTACATCAAGAACGCGGCGAAGCGCGGCGCCAAGCTGATCGTGATGGATCCGCGCGGGCAAACGCTGTCGCGCCACGCCTATATGCATCTCGCGTTCAAGGCGGGCAGCGACGTCGCCATGCTGAACGCGATGCTCCACACCATCATCACCGAGGACTTGACCGACAAGCAATATATCGCCGGCTATACCGAAGGCTTCGATGAGCTGAAGGAGAAGATCAAGGAATTCACGCCGGAGAAGATGGCGCCGATCTGCGGCATCGACGCCGCCACGCTGCGCGAGGTGGCGCGGATGTATGCACGCTCGCGCGCGTCGATCATCTTCTGGGGCATGGGCATCAGCCAGCACGTCCACGGCACCGACAATGCGCGTTGCCTGATCGCGCTGGCCCTGGTCACCGGACAGGTGGGGAGGCCGGGCACCGGGCTGCATCCGCTGCGCGGACAGAACAATGTGCAGGGCGCGTCGGACGCGGGACTGATCCCGATGTTCCTGCCGGACTACCAGCCGGTCGGCCGTACCGATCTGCGCGAGCCGTTCGAAAAACTCTGGCACCAGGACCTCGATCCCGTCCGCGGGCTGACGGTGGTCGAGATCATCAACGCCATCCATGCCGGCGAGATTACCGGCATGTATATCGAGGGTGAGAACCCCGCGATGTCGGATCCCGACCTGCAGCACGCCCGCGAAGCACTGGCGATGCTAGACCATCTCGTGGTGCAGGACCTGTTCGTCACCGAGACCGCGTTTCATGCCGACGTGATCCTGCCTGCATCCGCCTTTGCGGAAAAATCCGGCACGTTCACCAATACCGATCGCCGCGTGCAGCTGGCGCGCGAGGTGATCAAGCCGCCCGGCGATGCGCGGCAGGATTTGTGGATCATCCAGGAAATCGCCAAACGCATGGGGCTCGACTGGCGCTACAGCGGGCCGGCCAACGTCTTCACCGAAATGACCGAGGTGATGCCGTCGCTGAAGAATATCACCTGGGAGCGGCTGGTGCGCGAGGGTGCCGTGACCTATCCGGTCGACGATCCGCACAAGCCCGGCAACGAGATCATTTTCACCACCGGTTTTCCGACCGCGAGCGGCCGCGGCAAGATCGTGCCGGCTCACGTCATTCCACCCGATGAATTGCCCGACGACGAATACCCGATGGTGCTGTCCACCGGCCGCGTGCTCGAGCACTGGCACACCGGCTCGATGACCCGGCGCTCCAGCGTGCTCGACCAGATCGAGCCGGAGGCGGTCGCGTTCATGTCGCCGAAGGACATGCGGCGCATGAAGGTCTGGCCCGGCGATTTCGTCCGGCTGGAAACGCGGCGTGGTGCGGTCGAGGTCAAGGTCCGCTCCGACCGCAACGTCCCGGAAAACATGGTGTTCATGCCGTTCTGCTACGCGGAAGCCGCGGCGAACCTGCTGACCAATCCGGCGCTGGATCCGTTCGGGAAAATCCCCGAATTCAAGTTCTGCGCGGTGCGGGCGGAACGCGCAGAGGTGCGCACCGCGGCGGAGTAACTCGGGCGCCGCAATCGGCGCCGCGCCCGGTCTTTATATTGCGCCTTTACGCGGCGGCGGCCATCCGTCTCGATTTCCTACATACTTGTTCGCATCTTCTGATCATCGTGCGGCGCCCGCGCCGGACGCGAAGTCAGGAGTTCAGCGATGGGTGTTTTATTCTCCGGTGTAGACGACGGTCGCGTTCCCGGCGACGAGGACGCCTATCGCTCCTATCTGATCAGCCGCAGACAGCCCCGGATCGTGATTCGTTCGGGCAAGATGCAGCTGAAGCGGCTGCGCGTGATCGCGCGCAGGGCCGGGAACCGGATGAGCACGGCTCTCCACGTCGTCCACAACGCGATCATAGCTGCGAAAACACGACGGGTTCAGCGCGAACTGATGTTTCGCGCCGGTTCTCACGACGAATGGTCTCAACCAGGATCGAGCGGGCGCGAAGAGCATCTGGATGTCAGAGATTTCCCGCAGCGGCCGCTGATCCTGAGCGATAAGTGGGATTCCTGAAACCCTGAACGAGTTGCGCCGGCCGGTAGCCGCGCGCGTCGGCGCCGGTTCGTCTACGCGAAATTATCGCAACACACCGGCTCATAGAAAGCTTCGGCGGGGCGCGGCACAACCGGGCCGATTATCCTGCGCGACGGCGCGGTGCTGCGCCGCGCATCGACGAGCGCACTCAGAATCGCCAGCGGCAAGTCCGCGTGGCGGGACTCGATCGACTGATCGAGCCATTCGGGGAGCTCGCGCTCGCGGGACAATGCGCAGTGCCACTCACCCTCGTCATAGGCAAGCCGGCGAAGGTGCCATTGCGGCAGCTCCAGTTCGATCAGCGCCAGCGCCGCCTCCATCCAGGCGCCAGCCTTGATCAGTCGTTCGACCTTCGCGCCTTTTTCGGTGTTCACCATGGATGGAAGGCGCCGGCCGGTCTCGCCAATGACCTCCGACATGAGATCCGCCGTCACGGCGTGGGTCTCGTGAAGGCGGTCGTCCAGTTGGCCGAGATCGCGATGTTCAGAAAACAGCGGCATGGCGTCATCTCACTCAAGGAACGGTCGCTAGCTGCGACCGCACCAGCAAGATGGGAAAAATGCTGTTTGAAAACGAGATGGAATGGAAGCCCGAAATATAGGGATTTCATAAGCATCGGGCCGTCCCCGCGTTCGCGGGGGCGACAGCGGAGAGGCGCGCCGCGTCACTATGAGATTCCTATAAGCTCGCATCTTCTCTCGTCTCGAAAACCTATGCGCCGGGTGGCACTTCACCGCCACTGGTACGGGCAAGGCCGGGTCGCGGGTCCGATCCGCGGTTTGGTCTGTCGCAAGTCGCCTTCCCGGAACGCGCAGAAGGTGCGCACGCAAACAGGCGCGAAAAGGAGCATCCTATGCTGGACGTTGTCATGCTGGCCCTGGGTCTGGGCTTCTTCGCGTTGTCGGTCGGCTACGCCTATGCCTGCGAACGGCTTTGAGGAGAACGGCCATGATTTTCGATTACGCGCTCGCCGGCTTCGTGTCGGCCGGATTGCTGTTTTACCTGACCTACGCGCTGCTGCGGCCTGAGCGGTTCTGACACGCGCAATATGCAATATAAAGGTACATCGCGATGACCTTCATCGGTTGGATTCAAATTCTACTCTACTGCGCCATCGTCGTCGCGCTGGCAAAACCGCTCGGCGGCTACATGACGCGCGTCTTCAACGGCGAGCGCACCTGGCTGTCGCCGCTGTTGCGGCCGGTCGAGGCCGGGCTGTACCGGATCGGCGGCGTCAATGAAAAACGCGAGCAGCATTGGCTGACCTATACGGTCGCGATGCTGTTGTTCCATGTCGGCGGCTTCCTCATTCTGTATGCGGTGATGCGCCTGCAGGCCGTGCTCCCGTTCAATCCGGCTGGACAGTCCGCGGTTGCGGAGGATCTGTCGTTCAATACCGCGATCAGCTTTATCACCAACACCAACTGGCAGAACTACGGCGGCGAAAGCACGATGTCGTATCTGGTGCAGATGCTCGGCCTGACGCACCAGAATTTCCTGTCGGCCGCGACCGGCATCGCGCTCGCGGTGGCGTTGATCCGCGGCTTCTCGCGATCCTCGATGCGCACCATCGGTAATTTCTGGGTCGATGTGACCAGATGCACGCTCTATGTGCTGCTGCCGATCTGCGTGGTCTATGCGATGTTTCTGATCTGGCAGGGTATTCCGCAGACACTCGGCGCCTATGTCGATGCGACGACGCTGGAAGGCGCCAAGCAAACCATCGCGGTCGGACCCGTCGCATCGCAGGTCGCAATAAAAATGCTCGGCACCAATGGTGGTGGCTTCTTCAATGCCAATGCGGCGCATCCGTTCGAGAATCCGACCGCGCTGTCGAATTTCGTGCAGATGATCTCCATCTTCGCGCTCGGCGCGGCGCTGACCAATGTGTTCGGCCGCATGGTCGGCAACGAGCGCCAGGGCTGGGCGATCTTGGCGGTGATGGGCGTGCTGTTCATTGCCGGCGTTGCCATCACCTACTGGGCGGAAGCCAATGGCACCACCGCGCTCCATGCGCTGGGCCTGACCGGCGGCAACATGGAAGGCAAGGAAGTGCGCTTCGGAATTGTCGCCTCCTCGCTGTTCGCCGTCATCACCACAGCGGCCTCCTGCGGCGCGGTCAACGCCATGCACGATAGCTTCACCGCACTCGGCGGCATGATCCCGCTGATCAACATGCAGCTCGGCGAAATCATCGTCGGCGGCGTCGGCGCCGGCTTGTACGGCATGCTGATCTTTGTCGTCATCTCGATCTTTGTCGCTGGTCTTATGGTCGGCCGTACGCCGGAATATGTCGGCAAGAAAATCGAGGCGCGCGAGGTCAAGATGGCGATGCTCGCCATCCTCGTATTGCCGTTGATGTATCTGGGCTGGACCGCGGTTGCCGTGGTGCTGCCGCAGGCCGTGGCCTCGATGGCCAATGCCGGACCGCACCAATTCACCGAAGTGCTTTATGCCTTCACTTCGGCCACCGGCAACAACGGCTCGGCTTTCGCGGGTCTTTCCGGCAATACCTTCTTTTACAATCTGGCGCTTGCCAGCGCGATGTTCGTCGGCCGTTTCTTCATGATCGTGCCGGCGATGGCGCTCGCGGGTTCGCTGGCGGGCAAGAAATCGATCCCGCCGTCATCCGGCACGCTGCCAACGACGGGCGGCCTGTTCGTCGGCCTGGTCGTCGGCGTCATCCTGATCATCGGCGGCCTCACCTTCTTCCCCGCGCTCGCGCTCGGACCGATTGTCGAGCATCTCGCGATGAATGCGAACACGCTGTTCTGATCGATCCAATTTCGGAGTTCACGTCCATGGAAGCCCTAAAACTGCAAAAACAGGCCCCGGTGTCGGCGCTGCTCGATCCGAAGATCGTGATGCCGGCGATACGTGCGTCATTCGTAAAACTCGATCCGAGGCTGATGGTCAAGAGCCCGGTGATGTTCGTGGTCGAGGTCGTCGCGGCGTTGACCACGATCATCTTCCTGCGCGATCTCGTGACCGGCGGACAAGATCTCGGATTCACCTTCCAGATCATCCTGTGGCTGTGGTTCACCGTGCTGTTCGCCAACTTTGCCGAAGCCGTCGCCGAAGGCCGCGGCAAGGCGCAGGCGGAGTCCTTGCGCAAGACCCGGACCGACAGCCAGGCCAAGCTGCTGACCGGATCGGACAAGACCTATCGCATGGTCGCCGGCGCCAGCCTGAAGGTCGGCGATCTCGTGCTGGTCGAGGCCGGCGACAACATCCCGTCGGACGGCGAAGTGGTCGAAGGCGTCGCCTCCGTCAACGAAGCCGCGATCACCGGCGAGTCCGCGCCTGTGATCCGTGAATCCGGCGGCGACCGCTCGGCGGTGACCGGCGGCACGCAAGTGCTGTCCGACTGGATCCGGGTGCGCATCACCGCGGCCCAAGGCTCGACCTTTCTCGACCGCATGATCCGCCTCGTCGAAGGCGCCGAACGGCGGAAGACGCCGAACGAGATCGCGCTCAACATCCTGCTCGCGGGTCTCACCGTCATCTTCGTGTTTGCGACGGTCACGATTCCGAGCTACGCGGCCTATGCCGGCGGTTCGGTGTCGGTCGTGGTGCTGGTGGCGCTGTTCGTGACGCTGATCCCCACCACCATCGGCGCACTGCTCTCGGCCATCGGCATCGCGGGCATGGACCGGCTGGTGCGCTTCAACGTGCTGGCGATGTCGGGCCGCGCCGTGGAGGCCGCTGGCAACGTCGATACGCTGCTGCTCGACAAGACCGGCACCATTACGCTGGGCAACCGGCAGGCGACCTCGTTGCAGCCGGTGCGCGGCGTCACCGAGCAGGAACTCGCCGACGCAGCACAGCTCGCCTCGCTGGCGGATGAAACCCCGGAAGGGCGCTCGATCGTCGTGCTGGCAAAGGAAAAATACAGCATCCGCGGCCGCGATCTGGCCGAGCTCGGCGCGACCTTCATTCCGTTCACTGCGCAAACCCGGATGAGCGGCGTCGATGCCGGCGGCTGGTCGGTGCGCAAGGGCGCGGTCGATGCGATCCTGACTTACGTCAGCGGCGGAGAGACACGCGTTCTGACGGTGTCGGGCAATGCCGTTCGCGCTTTGCAGCCCGCGCTGTATTCCGACACCGCGCGGGAAATCCAAGCGATCTCCGATGAGATCGCCAAATCCGGCGGTACCCCGCTGGCAGTCGCTCGCGACGGCAAGCTGCTCGGCGTGATCCACCTGAAAGACATCGTCAAGGGCGGCATTCGCGAACGCTTCGCCGAACTGCGTCGCATGGGTATCCGCACCGTGATGATCACCGGCGATAATCCGATGACGGCCGCCGCGATCGCCGCCGAAGCCGGCGTCGATGATTTCCTGGCGCAGGCAACCCCGGAAGACAAGCTGCAGCTCATTCGCGACGAGCAGGCCAAAGGCAAACTGGTCGCGATGTGCGGCGACGGCACCAACGACGCGCCGGCGCTGGCGCAGGCCAACGTCGGCGTCGCCATGAACACCGGCACGCAGGCGGCACGCGAAGCCGGCAACATGGTGGATCTGGATTCCAACCCGACCAAGCTGATCGAGGTGGTCGAGATCGGCAAGCAGCTCTTGATGACGCGCGGCGCGCTCACCACGTTCTCGATCGCCAATGACGTGGCAAAGTATTTCGCCATCATCCCGGCGATCTTCCTCGCCTTCTATCCGCAGCTGCAGGCGCTGAACATCATGAACCTGTCGAGTCCGCAGAGCGCCATCCTGTCGGCGATCATTTTCAACGCGCTGATCATCATCGCGCTGATTCCGCTGGCGCTCAAAGGCGTGGCGTATCGAGCGATCGGCGCGGGCGCGCTGCTGCGCCGCAACCTGATGATCTACGGCGTCGGCGGCATCATCATTCCGTTCATCGGCATCAAGGCGATCGATCTCGTGGTCACCGCCCTGCATCTGGCCTGAGGAGAACCATCATGTTGAAAGAAATTCGCCCAGCCGTCATCGTGCTCGTCGCACTTACGCTGATCACCGGCCTCGCCTATCCGCTGGCCATGACCGCGCTCGCGGGGGTGATCTTCCCGAAGCAGGCGCAGGGAAGCCTGATCGAGCAGGACGGCAAGGTGGTGGGCTCCGGCCTGATCGGGCAGGAATTCAAGGACGACAAATACTTCCATGGCCGTCCCTCGGCGACGACCGCGCCGGACCCGGCCGATTCGACCAAGACGGTGCCGGCGCCCTACAACGCGGCCAATTCCGGCGGCTCCAATCTCGGCCCGACCAGCAAGGCGCTGAATGACCGGATCAAGGAAGATGTCGACAAGCTGAAGGCCGAAAACCCGGCGATGCCGGTCCCGATCGATCTGGTGACCACCACGGCCAGCGGTCTCGATCCCGATATCTCGCCGGAAGGCGCATTGTTCCAGGTGCCGCGCGTCGCCAAGACACGCAATCTATCCGAAGACGCCGTCCGCAAGCTGGTTGACGCGCATGTCGAGGGCCGGTTTGCCGGACTGCTCGGCGAGCCCAGGGTCAATGTGCTGGTCTTGAACCTGGCGCTGGACCGTGCCGCATCGAAGTGAGGCCACCTAGGCCAGACCCGGCGTGAGGACTATATTGCCCTTATGGCAAATCAACGCCGCGATCCCGATCAACGGCCCTCGCCGGATGCGCTCTTGGAAACCGCGCGGCGGGAGGACAATCAGGCCGGCCGACTCAAGATATTCCTGGGCGCCGCGCCCGGCGTCGGCAAGACCTATGAAATGCTGCAGAGCGCGCATGCCCGGCTCCGGGCCGGTGTCGATGTCGTGGTCGGCGTGGTCGAAACCCATGGCCGAGCCGAGACCGAGGCGCTGCTGCAGGGCCTTGAAATCGTGCCGCGCCGGCGGCTTGACTACAAGGATCAGGTGCTCGAGGAGATGGATCTCGACGCGCTGATCGCGCGCCACCCGCAACTCGCATTGGTGGACGAACTCGCTCACACCAGTGCGCCGGGCAGCCGCCATCCCAAGCGCTACCTCGATGTCGAGGAGCTGTTGTCGCATGGCATCGACGTCTATACCGCGGTCAACATCCAGCACATCGAAAGCCTCAACGACGTGGTGGCGCAGATCACCCACGTGCGGGTGCGCGAAACCGTGCCGGACTCGGTGTTCGACCGCGCCGACGGCATCGAACTGATCGACCTCACGCCGGACGACCTGATCCAGCGGCTCAAGGAAGGCAAGGTTTACGTCCCCAAACAGGCGGAGCGGGCGCTGGAGCATTATTTTTCGCCGGGCAATTTGACCGCGCTGCGCGAGCTGGCGCTGCGGCGCACCGCCGAGCGGGTCGACGAGCAACTGCTCACCCATATGCAGGCCAATGCGATTTCGGGCCCGTGGGCCGCGGGGGAGCGCATCTTGGTCTGCGTCAGTGAGGACCCGCGCGCGGCGGGCCTGGTGCGCTCCACCAAGCGGCTGGCGGACCGGCTGCACGCGCCCTGGACCGCCGTCAGCATCGAGACCAGGCGGAGCCTGGCCTTGACCGAAGAGCAGCGCGACCGGCTCGCCGATACCTTGCGGCTGGCCGAATCGCTGGGGGGCGAGGCGCTGACCATTCCCGGCGTCGGTCGCCGCATCGCCGACGATGTCATCAACTTCGCCCACGCCAATAACGTCACGCAAATCATCATCGGAAAATCGACGCGGTCGCGGTGGTTCGAAATCATGCGCGGCTCGGTGGTGCACGATCTGGTGCGGCGCGCCGGCAATATCAGCGTGAATGTGATCGCCGGCGACGAACTGGCCGGTACCGCGCCAAAGCAGACCGTCCGCACCGCCGACAGGTCCGAGCCGTTCGATCCGCGCCCGTATCTGATGGCGCTCGGCATCGTCGCAATCGGTCTCGGCGCCGCCGAATTGATCCGGCCGATATTCGGGATCGAGAACGTCGATCTGGTGTTTCTGACCGCGGTGGTAAGCGTGGCGGTCCGCTTCGGCCTGTGGCCGTCGCTATTGGCCAGCGTCGCGGCCTCCTTGTGCTACAATTTTTTCTTCCTGCCGCCGGTCTATACCTTCACGATCACCGACCCGACCAACGTCGCGGCGTTCTTTTTCTTCATGCTGATCGCGATCCTGGTTTCCAACCTTGCCGCGCGCGTGCGCCGCCAGGCCGTATCCGCCATCGGACGGGTGCGGACCACCGAGTCGCTTTATGCCTTCAGCCGCAAGCTCGCGGGCACGGCGACGCTGGACGACGTGTTGTGGGCAACCGCCTATCAGGCGGCATTGATGCTCCGGGTGCGGGTGGTGCTGCTGTTACCCGAAGAGGGCATCATTACCGTGAAGGCCGGCTATCCGCCCGAGGATCAGCTCGACAAGGCCGACCTTGCGGCTGCGAACTGGGCATGGGGCAACGATCGGCCCGCGGGGCGGGGCTCGGACACGCTGCCCGGCGCAAAACGCCTGTTCCTGCCGATGCGGACCGGCCGCGGCGCGATCGGCGTTATCGGCATCGATGACGACAGGTCGGGGCCCTTGCTCACCCCGGATCAGCGCCGGCTGCTCGACGCGCTGGTGGACCAGGGCGCGCTCGCGATCGAACGAGTGCAGCTGGTCGAGGATATGGACCGGGTCAAACGCACCGTGGAGTCCGACCGGCTGCGCGCGGCGCTGCTGACGTCGATCTCGCACGATCTCAAGACGCCGCTCGCCTCGATTCTAGGCGCGGCGAGCACGATGCGGGATTTTTCGAACCAGTTGTCGGACTCGGAAAAGGCCGACCTTCTCGCAACCATCGTCGACGAATCCGAGCGTCTCAACCGCTTCATCGCAAACCTGCTCGACATGACCAAGCTGGAATCCGGCGCCATCGTCCCGAACACGGCACGGCACGATCTCGGTGAAATCGTCGGCAGCGCCTTGCGGCGCGCGGGCAAGATCCTGGTGCATCACAAGGTCAGGCTGGAACTGGACGCCGATCTGCCGATGTTGGAACTCGATGCCGTGTTGTTCGAGCAGGTGCTGTTCAATCTGCTCGACAACGCGGCGAAATACGCCCCCGTCGATACCACGATATCGATCAAGGGTTTGCGCGAGAAGGATTCGATCGTGCTGCAAATCATCGACGAAGGCGCGGGCATTCCACCGGCCGAGTTGGAGAGCGTGTTCGACAAATTCTATCGCGCGCAAAAGGGCGATCACGTGCGGGCCGGCACCGGCCTTGGCCTTGCGATTTCCCGTGGGTTCGTCGAGGCCATGCACGGCACGATTGCAGCCGCCAACCGCGGCGATCGCAGCGGCGCGGTGCTGACGATCAGGCTGCCGGTCCCGGCGGCCCGCGAAGCGCTGGACACCGCCGCATGAATGCCGCTCCGATCAAGGTTCTTATCATCGACGATGAACCGCCGATTCGCAAGCTGCTGCGGATGGGATTGAGCACGCAAGGCTACGACGTGCTCGAAGCCTCCAATGGCAAGATCGCGCTCGAGCAATTGTCGGAGAATCCGGCGCTGATCATTCTGGATCTGGGATTGCCTGACATCCAGGGCCACGAGCTGTTGCGGGCTATCCGCGGCCGTAACGACAGCGTGCCGATCGTGGTGCTGTCGAGCCGCGGCGACGAGGCTGGAAAGGTGCAGGCACTCGACCTCGGCGCCGACGACTACCTGACAAAACCGTTCGGGATGGATGAATTGCTGGCCCGCATGCGCGCGGCGTTGCGGCATCAATTGCAGGTTCGCGGCGAGCGCCCGATATTCCGATCCGGCGATCTCTCCATCGATCTCGTGCGCCGTATCGTCAAGGTCGGAGACAAGGACGTAAAACTGTCGCCCAAGGAATATGAGCTGCTTCGCGTCCTGGTGCAGCATGCCGGCAAGGTGCTGACGCATCGATTCCTGCTTAGAGAGCTTTGGGACGAGCTGACCGACGCGCAATATCTGAGGGTCTACGTCCGGCAACTCCGGCAAAAGATCGAGGCCGATCCGGAGCGCCCGCAATTCGTATTGACCGAAACCGGAATCGGCTATCGGCTGCGCGCACCCGACTAGAGCCTGTCTTCAGTTGAGCAAGATAATAGCCGAAGCTAGGTGGACGCCAGCGAGAAAATTTCTGGCGAGCTTGTCGTAGCGCGTTGCGATAGCTCGAAAGTGCTTGAGTTTGTTGAAGAAGCGCTCAACGAGGTTACACTCGCAGTAGAGAGCGAAGTCGCATGGCAGTGGAATTGTGCGGCGGGGGTGGGAAGGAATGACCGGGGTGATTCGCCGGTTGGCCAGGACTTCGATGAAGGCATCGGCGTCGTAGGCCTTGTCGCCAATCAAAGCCGCCGGATCGAAATTCTCAAGCAGCGGTTCTGCACAGGTGAGATCGTTGGCTTGTCCTGGCGAAAGCATCAACTCCACGGGATTGCCCAACGCATCGACGAGCGCATGAATTTTGGTGCTCAGTCCACCGCGTGACCGGCCGATTGCTTGGTCGCCGTTTTTTTACGCGCGCCGGCACTGTGTTGAGGGCACGCACGATCGTGGCGTCAATCATCATGTATTCGTTGTCGTGGTCACTCGCCAAAAGCTTGAAAATGCGCTCGAAAACCCCACTCTTCGCCCACCGGCTGAAGCGCTGATAGACCACCTTCCAGTTCCCGAAACGCTCCGGCAGATCGCGCCAGGGGATGCCCGCTCGGTATCGGTACAAAACCGCATCGACGAACAATCGATTGTCGGCCGCGGTGCCACCGACATGGCCATCGCGTCCCGGCAGAAAATCCTTGATCCGCTCCCACTGGTCGTCGCGTAATGCATAGCGTCGTATCGGCCGGCCCCTCCAAAAGCCAACCACCCATGAATCACTCAATCGCTGATTTGGAAATCCCTCAACTGAAGACAGGCTCTAGCGCGGCTTTTGTCCGGATGGAACTTTCCTGAGCCACGAAGTTTATTTTCCGTGCAACCGGGAGAAATGTCATGGCACGGAAATATTCGAAGGGAGCATCCGCCAAGGTCGAGAGCGCGATGAAGAAGCGCAAGGCCGGAAAGCTGAAGAGCGGCCGTTCCGGCAAGACTGTCAAGAGCCGCAAGCAGGCGATCGCGATCGGACTTTCGGAAGCGAGAGCCGAGGGAAAGAAGGTCCCGAAGAAAAAGACCGCGAAAAAATCCAAGCGTAAGTCGTCGAAGAAATAAGAAAATGCCAGGACGGCCTCGAACGCATTCGAGGCCGTCTTTTATCTAGCTGGCTTTGCGCTGCCGCGCCGTTGAGCGATGCGCCTTCCTGACCGGCCGGGACGTTCGCCGTGAGGTGCGCGAAGCGTGGCTGGCTCGTTTCGCCGACGCCTTGCCCTTGAGGCTCTGCCGAAGCGCATCCATCAGGTTGATGACATTGTCCGGCCGCTCCTCGCGCTCGACCGCCTTCACCGGCTTGCCGGAGGCCTTGCGCTTGACCAACGTCTTCAGCGCATTTTCGTAGTCATCCTTGAACTTGGTGGGATCGAAATGCGCGGCCTTGCTGTCGAGGATGTGCACCGCGAGATCGATCATGTCCTTGGAGATTTTCGGATTGGTGATGTCGTCGAAATAGTCGTCCTCGTCGCGCAATTCATAAGGGTAGCGCAACGTGGTGCCGAGCAAGCCCTTGCCCAAGGGCTCGATGGCGATGACGTGCTCCCGGTTCGACAGCACGATGCGCGCCAATGCGACGCGATCCTTGTCCTTCATGGCGTCGCGGATCACGGCGAAGGCGTCGGCGCCGGCCTTTCCGTCCGGCGCGATATAATAGGGGTGGTTGAGGTAACGCTTGTCGATCTCGTCCCGCGGCACAAAACTGTCGATGTCGATGGTGTGGTTGCTCTCGAGCTGGACCGCTTCCAGCTCCTCCCTCTCGATCTCGACATATTCGCCCTTGCTCAGCTCGTAGCCGCGGCCCTTCTGGTCGCTGTCGACGACGTCCCCGGTCTCGGCATCGACCATCTGCTGCTTCAGCCGGTTGCCGGTTTCCCTGTTGATCATGTGAAAGCGCGTCTTCTCGACACTGGTCGAGGCCGGATAGAGCAGCACGGGACATGACACGAGGGACAGTTTCAGGGAGCCTTTCCAATAGGCGCGGGGGGCCATCGCATTCTCCAAATCATTGGGCGTTCAGGCGAATTCGTCAAAAGCCATCTGGGAACTTCAACGGCAATTGAGGGTTTTGGTTCCGGGCCTTAAGGTCAGCGCTCATTGCATCCCAGTTAGGAATTATCGTGGCTGACAAGCATCTTTCCGTTTACCGGAAAAAGCGCGATTTCGAAAAGACCGCGGAGCCGATCGGCGAGGGTGCGGTGGCACCGTCGAAGCGGCGGCGATTCGTGATCCAGAAGCACGACGCCACGCGGCTGCACTACGATCTGCGGCTGGAGTTCGACGGCGTTTTCAAGTCATGGGCGGTCACGCGCGGACCGTCGCTGGACCCCCACGACAAGCGCCTCGCGGTGGAAGTGGAAGACCATCCGCTCGATTACGGCGATTTCGAAGGCACCATTCCCAGGGGCCAGTACGGTGGCGGCACCGTGCAGCTCTGGGACCGCGGCTACTGGGAAGCCGACGATCCCGACAAGGGATTCAAGAAGGGCGATCTCAAATTCACGCTGGACGGTGAAAAGCTGCACGGCGGCTGGGTGCTGGTACGGATGCGGCATGACCGCAATGGCGGCAAGCGCACCAACTGGCTGCTGATCAAGCATCGCGACGACTATTCGCGGGAAGACAAGGGCGACATCATTCTCGATGAGGACAAATCGGTCGCGTCGGGCCGCGCCATGAGTGAAATTGCCGCGGGCAAGGGCAAGGCGCCAAAGCCGTTCATGCTGGCGAAGAACGGCCGCGGCAAGTCGGACGCGGTGTGGAATTCAAACCGGGGGATAGCCGCCGACGCGCGAGCCGGCCGCGAGACGAAACAGCCGTCCCGATCGAAATCATCGAATGTGAGGCAGGTCGCTGCGATTCCTGGCTTCGTGGCGCCGCAGCTTTGTGTCTCGGTCGAGAAGCCTCCCGAGGCCGACGGCTGGGGGCACGAAATCAAGCTGGACGGCTACCGCCTTCAGCTCCGCATTGAAGACGGCGAGGTAACGCTGAAGACCCGCAAGGGGCTGGACTGGACCGAAAAGTTCGCCGCCATCGCCAAGGAAGCCGGCTCGCTCCCGGACGCGTTGATCGATGGCGAAGTGGTCGCGCTGAACAAGGAGGGCGATCCGGATTTCGGCACGCTGCAGGCGGCACTTTCCGACGGCAAGACCGGCAACCTGATCTTCTTCGCCTTCGATCTCTTGTTCGCAGACGAGTTCGATCTTCGCCGCTCGCCATTGTCCGAACGGAAACAGCGGTTGAAGGACATGCTGGAAAGCCGCGGTGGCCGCAAGGAAAACCTGATCCGCTATCTCGATCATGTCGAGGCCGGCGGCGCGGCGGTCTGGCAAACAGCCTGCAAGATGTCTCTGGAGGGCATCATATCGAAAAAACTCAGCGCCCCGTATCAATCCGGCCGTTCCGAGAATTGGACCAAGACCAAGTGCCGCGCCGGCCATGAGGTCGTGCTTGGAGGTTGGAAAACGACCAACGGAAAATTCCGCTCGCTGATGGCCGGCGTCTATCGCGGCGATCATCTGGCCCATGTCGGAATCGTCGGCACCGGCTTCGGGCAGGAAAAAGTCAAAAAACTCATGCCGGCGTTGAAAGCCGCGGCCTCAAACAAGAGTCCGTTCGGCGGCAAGAACGCGCCGAAGAAGACCCGCGATGTGCATTGGCTGAAACCCGAGCTCGTCGCCGAGATTGAATTTGCAGGCTGGACGACGGACGGAAATGTGCGGCAAGCATCCTTCAAGGGGCTGCGTCAGGACAAGCCGGCAAAAGAGGTGAAGGCGGAGAAACCGGCCATGACCGCGATAGCCAAGCCAATTTCCGGACGAGCGGCAGCCAAGGCTTCCAGCGCCCGGCACCCGAAGACTGACGGAAAACCATCGGAGGTCATGGGCGTCGTCATCTCCAAGCCCGACAAGGCGCTGTGGCCCGACGGCGGCGACGGCGAACCGGTCACCAAGCTCGACCTCGCCCGGTATTTCGAGGCGGTCGGCGGCTGGATGATCGGCCATATCAAGGGACGACCGTGCTCCATCGTTCGTGCGCCCGATGGCATCAAGGGCGAGACCTTCTTTCAGCGCCACGCCATGACCGGGACGTCAAAGCTGCTGGAGCTGGTCAAGGTATCCGGCGATCGCAAGCCCTATCTGCAGATCGACCGCGTCGAGGGTTTTGCCGCCGTGGCACAGATCGGCGGGCTCGAGCTGCACCCATGGAATTGCGCGCCGGACCAGCCCGACGTCCCCGGGCGTCTGGTATTCGATCTAGATCCCGCGCCGGATGTCGAATTCAGCGAGGTGATCGAAGCCGCAAAGGACATGCGGGAGCGGCTGACCAGCCTCGGCCTCGAAAGTTTTTGCAAGACCACGGGAGGCAAGGGACTGCATGTCGTGACGCCGCTGTTGTGCGGCGCGAAAGACAAAGTGGACTGGAAAGAGGCAAAAGCGTTCGCGCAAGGTGTTTGCCAGTGGATGGCGAAGGATGACCCTGAGCGCTATCTGCTCAACATGGCCAAGAAACTGCGCAGGGGAAAAATCTTTCTCGATTATTTGCGCAACGACCGGATGGCGACGGCGGTCGCAGTATTGTCGCCTCGCGCGCGCGATGGCGCGACCGTTTCCATGCCGCTGACATGGGCGCAGGTGCGTGGCGACCTCGATCCGAAGCGCTATACGGTCCGCACCGTTCCGGCGCTGCTGGCAAAAACCAAGGCGTGGGAGGGGTATGACGATGCGGCGGCTTCAATCAAGCCGGCGATCAAGAAGCTTGCCGTGAAAGTGTAACCATCGTCATTCCGGGGTGCGCCACCGACCTCGGGTTTACCCGAGTTCGGCAAATCATTATCCAAGTCGGCCACAGCCGACTTGGATGCGAAGACCCGGAATCCAGCGTTATGCGCTGGCTCCGGATTCCGGGTTCGCTCGTTTCGCTCGCGCCCGGAATGACGTCAGGGTCAGAGTTTTCCGAGCAGCAGCAAAATCAGGAGAATAACGATGATGAGGCCAAGGCCGCCACCGCCATAATAGCCGGTGCCGTAGAACGGTCCGCCGCCGATGCCGCTAAAGCCACCGAGCAACGCGATGACGAGAATGATCAGGATGATAGTTCCAATTGACATGTAATTTCTCCTCAGCCCGGCAGCCGGCACTCATTGCTCTGCCATCAGCGGTGAAAACAAACCGGAACTCATAAGGTTCCATCTTTTCGTCCGGGGTTATCGGGCCTGCTCTTTTTTCCGGAAAATATGTAATTACATGCACTTAGGGATTGGAAAGGGTTTTAAGGATGTCGGCGCCGCTCGTTGTTTCCATTCCGCATCGTCTCGGCCGCGAAGAGGCACGCCGTCGTTTGAAGACCGGCCTGACCCGCGCGGCCTCGAGCATGCCGGTGTTGAAAGTCGACGAGGAGCGATGGGAGGGCGACCGCATGATTTTCCGCGTTCGCGCGTTCGGACAGGCGGCGGCGGGCCATGTGGACGTGGAGGACGATCACGTCCGGGTGGAGGTAACTCTGCCCTGGCTGTTGCAGCGATTCGCCGAAGTCGCCCAGGCCGCAATCAAGAGCCGCGGCAATCTTCTGCTGACGAAACGCGACTGACTGGCGGTGCAGCTCTGCAACAGCGCGAATATTTCGCGATGAGTGCACTGCAATATGCGCTGTGGTAGCTTGCTGCTAACGAATTTCGGGAGATGATCGGCGTCGCGGGGGTAGGGAACCGACCTCTGATTCGAGTCGGCACGATATCCGCCAGGCCGCCCGGCCTTCAATCGATCCCGGGCGGCCTTTTAGTTGGCTGCAGGGTTTTTCCGGCGGCGCGGTCCCGCAACTGTCGCCTTCGTGATCGCGGCAGGCAGAATTTTGAAGACATCCGCAAGCGGCAACTCATTTCCACTGATGCCGTCGAGCGAATATCCTCTCGTGACGATCGCGCCATCATAGGCACCCGCGCCCGGCCACACCCGGCCGCCCTGGGTGAGCGGTGCGAGTGATTTCCCAACTGCTGCAATGGCGGCGTCGCCGCCGTAACGCCGCGCGAAGGCAATGACATGGTCGCGATGCGGCCCGATAACCTCCAGCGGCTGGTAGTCGCCATGGGCAAAAACCGCCGCAAGTTCGGTTCGCAGCTTCAGAAGATGCCGGGTCCAGGCGAGCTTGATGCGGCCGTCGGTCCAGCTTTGTGCGAGACTTGTCCAGTCAGGCATTTGCAGGGCAGCCAACGCCGCCGCGCGCGCCGCAAAATCCACCGGCCGGCGATTGTCGGGATCGACCAGCGAAAAATCCCAGAACTCGGTGCCTTGATAGAAGTCGGGAACGCCCGGCATCGCCGCCTTCAACGTGATCTGGCTCAGCGAATTCAGCGCGCCAAGCAGCGAGGTGCGGTGCGTGAACGACCGCAGTGAGTTGAGAAATTCAGCCGATCGGACTGGATCCAGAATCCGCTCAAGGAATGTCCGCACGCCCGCCTCATAGGCCGCGTGCGGATTGAGCCAGCTCGTTTCCTGCTTGCCCTCACGCGCGGCCTTCAACGCGTAGGCCTGTATCCGCGCGAGGAATGTGTTGTCGCGCCCATCCAGCGGCCATGCGCCGACCAGCGTCTGGTACAGCATGTATTCGAAGGCCGCGGACGGACTGCGCATGCTTCCCTCGATAACGAGGTGTGGCGCGTTGAGGATTTTCCATCGTCCGACTGCGCTTGCCCATTCGCCGGGAAGCTCCGCAAGCGCCAGCAGCCGCGCGCGGGCGTCCTCGCCGCGCTTGGTGTCGTGGGTGGCGGTTGCGGTCATGCCGTGCGGCCACTCTTTGGCGCGCGTCTGCATCATGTTGTGGAATGCGTCGGCCGAAAGCGCCTGCGCCGCCGGATCGCCGCCGACCTCGTTGAGCGCCAGCAGCCGGTGGTAGCGATAGAAGGCGGTGTCTTCCAGCGACTTTGCCATCATCGGCCCGGTGAACTGCTGCACTTTCAGCGCAAAGCGGCGAACGCGCGGCTTGCTGTGGGGCACGCGGCCGGGCGCAATCAAATCCAGCGTCAGGGTATCGCGGAGAAAATCGAAAATTCCCTCATCGGCGCCGAACCAGTTGGCCCGCGCCGTCTCGATGGTTTCCGAAATCAGCGCGCGGTCGTGCGCCGACGGACCCGCCGCCGTGAGATAGGTGCGATAGACCGGGAAATGCAGGACATAGAGTTCGAGCGCCTGCCGCAGGCTGTCAGCGGAAAAGTCGCGCGTCGAGTAATGCCCGCCGGCGATGCGCGCGAGCAGGCGCGACAGCACGGTGAACTCGCTGGTCAGCAGAGTCTCGAGAACCCTGCGCTTGGCTTGCAGCAGCACCGGTTCGAGTTTCGGCGGCATGTTGCTGACCTGCCGCCAGATTTCGTCCAGTGCTTCCAGCCCTTTGCCGTCGACCAGCACCCGCGAGATGACGTTCAGCCATTCATAGCCGGTGGTGCCCTGCACGCCGGCGAAACGATGCAGACTTTCATTCTCGCCGAGAATTTTTTCGATCACCATATAGAAAGGCTGGCTGGCGTTGCCCTGCGTCTCCCGGATCAGGCGCCGCAGCCGCTGGAAATACTGCGCGGGATCGCGCAGGCCGTCGATGTGATCGAGCCGCAGCCCCTGCAGCCTGTCGTCCGCGATCAGGCGTTTGACCAGGCGGTGAATGGCGTCGAATGTGCCGGCATCCTCGACCCGCAAGCCGGCCAAGGTGTTGACATCGAAAAAACGCCGGTAGTTGATTTCGCTGGAAGCGAGCCGCCACTGGCCGAGCTTGTAGTGCTGCCGTTCCAGCAGGTGATGCAGCGCCAGCGTTGGTGCCGGGCGGCCCGGTCCGGCGCGGTAGGCGTCGAGGCCGCGCGCAATGATTTCCGCGCTTCCCGCAACGCCCCTCAGTTCAGCCTTGAAGGCCGGCGCATCAGCGCGCGAGGGGCGGCGCGGACCGGTGTGGCGTGACGCGAGGTCCAACAGTGGCTTGCCGGCCGGTTCGCTTTCAGTGCCCGTTTCCTTCACGATCGTTCGCAGGATTTCGCCATAGCGTTCCGGCGCAATCGGCAGGCGGTGCTCGAAGTACCATGCTGAAAAGCTTCCCTCGCCCGCGTCGTAGCGCAACTCGATCTCGCCTTTCTCCAGTGCCTCGCCATAGGACGAGCCGATGATCGGCAGCAGCACGCCGCCGCGGGCGCGCCAGGGCAACGTATCCCAGTCGATGTCGAACGAGACGGCGTGCGGCGAAGCCGGTCCCCATTCCAGCACATCAAGCCACCATGGATTATCGGCGAAATGCACGCCCATGTGGTTGGGTACGAAATCCAGGATCAAACCGAGATCGTGCTGCTTCAGCGCCTGGCTCAACCGTTCGAACCCGGCGTCGCCGCCGAGTTCCGGATTGATCACGGTGTGATCGACGATGTCGTAACCGTGGGTGCTGCCCTTGCGCGCCTTCATGAAGGGCGATGCATAGAGATGCGTGATGCCCAGCGCTTTCAGGTAGGGAACGATCGTGGCGGCAGCGTCGAAGTTAAAACCGGCGGTTAATTGCACGCGATAGGTTGCTATGGGGATGGCAGGCGGCATTATCTCTGTCCGATATGCCAATACACCGCCCACGGTGGAATGACCCCGGATAAGTCACTGCCCCAGATTTTCGTTCCGATGTTCGGGGGTCTGGCCCCGATGATGTCGCGGTCGGAAAGATTGGCAAGCAGATGAAGCACCGCGCCATCGCCCATCCTCCAGCGAGCCGATATCAAGCCGTCGTCCCGCGTGTTGGCATCACCGAAATCCGATCCGGCCAGCCGGGGGACGATTTCCCGCCTGCGGAGCGAAAGCAGCTCGCGCACGAGCGTCAGGCGTTTCGCGCCCGCCGGTGCGTTGCGTGAGCCCCAATCCAGCATGGCGGATCGGAAAGTCGCCTCGTCAAGCGGATCGGGCACCTCATTACCGTATCTGGCGTAAGCTCCTGCGAATTCCTTGCGCCGCCCTTTGCGTACCGCGTCCGCAAGGTCGCCCTGAAAATCGCAAAAGAACGGGAAGGGCGATTTTGATCCCCATTCTTCGCCCATGAACAGCATCGGGATCATCGGCGCCAGCAGCGTGATCGCCAGTGCGGCCTCGATGGCTTTGTCCGCAGCGAGGCTTTCAAGCCGGTCGCCGAGCGCGCGATTGCCGATCTGGTCGTGGTTCTGCAGGAAATTGACAAAGGCGGTCGGAGCGAGCGCGCCGCTCGGTTCGCCGCGGGATCGTCCGCCGCGATGCGTGGACGCTTCGCCCTGATACACGAAGCCGGAGCCAAGGGAACGCGCGATGTCCCGCAGCGGTGCCTTCGTATAGTCGCCGTAATAGCCCTGGCCCTCGCCGGTCAGCAGCACATGCCAGGCATGATGGTAGTCGTCGTTCCACTGCGCCCGGTACTTGCCCTGCGGCGGGTCTTCATCCGCGTCGAGCAGGCGTGCGGTGTTGTCGTCGTTTTCCAGCACCAGATGGAGTTGACGGCCGGTTTCGGCGGCAAGCTCGCCCGCCGCGCGGCTGAGGTCATGCAGCATGGAAACCTCACCCTGTTCAGGGATGGCATGCACCGCATCCAGCCGCAGCCCGTCGAAGCGATAATCGCGCAGCCAATACACCGCGTTCTCGATGGCGAAGGCGCGCACCTGCGGCACGCGGTAATCGATCGCGCTGCCCCATGGCGTCTGAGCTTGCGTGAAGAAGGATGGTGCATAGCGGCCGAGATAATTCCCCTCCGGCCCGAAGTGATTGTAGACCACGTCCAGAAACACCATCAGGCCGCGCAGATGGGCTTCATCGATCAGCATCTTGAGATCGTTGGGCCGCCCATAAATGCTGTCGGGCGCATACCACAACACGCCATCATAGCCCCAGTTGCGCCGGCCCGGAAAATCGGCCAGCGGCATCAATTCCAGCGCGGTAATGCCAGTCGCCACCAGATGATCGAGCCGGTCGATCATGGCGCGGTACGTGCCGTCAGGCGTGAAGGTGCCGACATGGGTTTCGATCAGCACGGTGTCCTGCCATGGCCGCCCGCGCCAGTCTTGCGCGCGCCATCGATAGGTGCCGTGATCGATCACTTCGCTCGGACCGGCAACGTCCTGCGGCTGGAATGCCGAAGCCGGATCTGGAACATCGACCGCGTCGTCGATCCGGAATTTGTAAAGCGCGCCGGCCTTGATGCCGGCGATATCCGCGCAAAACCAGCCGTCATTCCCGCGCAGAAGAGCGTGGGGTTTGTCGAGTAGCACATCCACGCGCTTCGCCGCAGGCGCCCACAGCCGGAACGTCGCGCCATCCGATGTGAGCTTTACCCCAAACTGCCGCCCATTCATGCCGAGCCCGCAAAAGCAAGAACTGAACGGGGCGGCGCTTCGGCGTCGGCTGCGGAGGCGAAGGGCGCGGCGGTTTGCTCGTTGTCCGCCGTGTTGAGCACCCGCTCCCAATTTTTGTATTCGGGCATC
Source organism: uncultured Alphaproteobacteria bacterium (assembly GCA_963784755.1). Classification (GTDB taxonomy): domain Bacteria; phylum Pseudomonadota; class Alphaproteobacteria; order Rhizobiales; family Xanthobacteraceae; genus Bradyrhizobium. The sequence goes on from CAWASS010000003.1 coordinate 570,135, forward strand.
TTGGGCAATTTGAACGCGATCGCTTCCGGTGCTGCGTTCAGGACGACGAAAATCGGCGCCTGGCCGCGTTCGACCGGACCGAGCACGTACGCCAGGAAACGGCCTTCCGGAAAATTCCAGTCCGGCTCCGTCATTTCATCGGCTGAGGGAGTGAGCCACAACACGCCGTAGGAGCCGTCCGCACGCCGCCCGTCAAGCCAGCGATGCGAGCGGATTTGCGGAAACCGTGTGCGCAGCGAGGTCATGTGACCGACGAAGTCGGTGAGGTCGTCGCCCTCGCGGTTGAGGCCATCCCAATTGACCCAGCCGATCTCATTGTCCTGGCAATAGGCATTGTTGTTGCCGTTCTGGCTGTTGCCGACCTCGTCGCCGGCCAGGATCAGCGGCACACCCTGCGCCAGCAACAGGCACGCCAGCTGGTTTTTCCGGAGTTGACGGCGCAACGCGATAATCGCCGGATCGTCGGTCGGTCCCTCATGGCCGCAATTGTTACTGAGATTGTCGCTGGAGCCGTCGCGATTGTCCTCGCCGTTGGCCTCGTTGTGCTTTTCGTTGTAGCTGAACAGGTCGGCCAGCGTGAAGCCGTCGTGTACGGTGATATGATTGATGCCGGCGCGAAGCGTGCGGCCGTCGCGGTGGAACAGGTCGGACGAGCCGGTCATGCGGCTCGATACTTCGCCGATCAGGCTGCCTTCGCCGCTCCAGTAGCGCCGCATCGCGCTGCGGTAGCGGTCGTTCCATTCCGACCATTGCGACGGAAAGGCGCCGACCTGGTAGCCGCCGAGGCCGAGGTCCCATGGTTCGGCGACCAGTTTTACGGAGGCGAGCACCGGATCCTGCCGGATCGCGGTGAGGAATGCGCTGCTGCGGTCGAAGCCATCCGGCCCGCGCGCCAGCGTGGTGGCCAAATCGAACCGGAAACCGTCGACGTGGCAGACCTCGACCCAATAGCGCAGCGAATCCATCACCATCTGCAGCACGCGCGGGTGGGTGAGATTGACCGAGCTGCCGCAGCCGGTGAAATCGTCGTAGAAGCGCGGATTGTCCTTCATCAGCCAGTAATAAGAGGCATTGTCGATGCCGCGGAACGACAGCGTCGGGCCCATATGGTTGCCCTCGGCGGTGTGGTTATAGACCACGTCGAGCATCACCTCGATGCCGGCATCGTGCAGCCGCGCCACCGTGGTCCGGAATGCGTCGAGCGGATTGTCCTGGCTGTAGCGCGGCTCCGGTGCGAAGAACGACAGCGTGTTATAGCCCCAGTAATTCGACAGCTTTTTTTCGACCAGGGTCCTGTCGTCGATCAGGCCATGAACCGGCAGCAGCTCAATGGTGGTGACGCCGAGCCGCTTCAAATGATCGATCATCGCCGGTGACGAAAGCCCGCCATAGGTGCCGCGCAGGCCGGGCGGTACGTCCTCACGCTTCTGCGTCAGGCCCTTGACGTGGGCTTCGTAAATGACGGTGTCGTCCCACGGGATGTTCGGGCGCACGATCTCGCGGCGGCCCCAGTTGAAGGTTTCATCGACCACCACCGCTTTCGGCATGCCGCGCGCATTGTCGCGGCGGTCGAATGAGAGATCTTCTCGCGGGCTGCCGGTGCGATAGGCAAAATGCGCATCGCTCCATACCAGCCGCCCGGCGGTTCGCTTGGCGTAGGGGTCGAGCAGCAGCTTGTTGGCGTTGAAGCGGTGACCGTGCTCGGGCTCGTAGGGGCCATGGACGCGATAGCCATAGAGCTGTCCGGGCGCCACGTCATTGAGATAGCCGTGCCAGACGTCCTCGGTCCGCTCCGGAAGCTCGATGCGCTCCAGTTCCTTGCGGCCCTGGCTTTCGAACAGGCAGAGCTCAACCTTGTGCGCGTTAGCCGAAAATAACGCGAAGTTGGTGCCCCGGCCGTCCCAGCTTGCACCGAGGCATGAGGACGTGCCAGCGGACAGACGCATGCTCAGTTTTCCGGTACGAGAAAGATCGCGGCCAGCGGCGGAATGGTCAGATTGAGCTCCGGCACCAGGCCGTCCAACGTCCTGACTTCGCCGACGTTTCCGGCGTTGCTGCCGCCATAATGCGCGGAATCGGAATTGAGCACCTCGCGCCACTTGCCGGCGAATGGCACCCGGATGCGATAGTTGTGATAGACGTTCGGCGAGAAATTGGCGACCACGAGGCATCGCGCCCGGGCATCATTGCCCTTGCGCATCCAGGCAAACACGTTGCGGTTGGCGTCGTCGGTGACGATCCATTCAAAACCGGATTGATCGCAATCCATCTCGTGCAACGCCGGCAGCGCACGGTAAAGCCCGTTCAAATCGCGGATCAGCGACTGGATGCCGGCGTATTTTTTCTGGTCCAGCAGATGCCAGTCCAGCGAGCGGTCATGATTCCATTCGCGTTCCTGGCCGAATTCGCAACCCATGAACATCAGCTTCTTGCCGGGATGTCCGAACATGAATGCGTAGTAGGCGCGCAGATTGGCGAAGCGCTGCCACTCATCGCCGGGCATGCGGCCGAGCAGCGACCGCTTGCCGTGAACGACTTCGTCATGCGACAGCGGCAGGATGAAATTCTCCGAGAACGCATAATGCAAGCCGAACAGGATGTCGCCATGATGATGCTTGCGGTGGATCGGATCCTTAGAGATGTAGTTCAGCGTGTCGTGCATCCACCCCATGTTCCATTTGTAGCCGAATCCCAGCCCGCCATATTCGACCGGGCGCGACACTTGCGGCCACGCGGTGGATTCCTCCGCCGCGGTGGTGGCCTGCGGAAAGCGTGCGAACACCTCGGTGTTGAAGCGGCGCAGGAAATCGATGGCTTCCAGGTTTTCGCGGCCGCCGTATTTGTTCGGAATCCAGCCGCCCGCCGGCCGGCTGTAATCGAGATAGAGCATCGAGGCCACCGCGTCGACGCGCAGCCCGTCGACGCCGTAACGCTCCAGCCAGAACAGCGCGTTGGAGACCAGGAAATTCACCACCTCGGTGCGCCCGTAATTGTAGATCAGCGTGCCCCAGTCCATATGGCGGCCCTGTAGCGGATTGGCGTGCTCATACAGCGCGGTGCCGTCGAAGTTGCCGAGGCCGTGCGGATCGTCGGGGAAATGACCGGGCACCCAGTCCAGCAGCACGCCGAGGCCTTCGCGATGGCATGCGTCAACCAGCGCGGAAAAATCTTCCGGCGTGCCGAAGCGGCTGGTCGGCGCGTACATTCCGGTCGGCTGGTAACCCCACGAGCCGTCGAACGGGTGCTCGTTGATGGGCAGAAGCTCGACATGGGTAAAGCCGAGATCGCGGACATAACGCGGCAGCACATCGGCCAGTTCGCGATAGCTCAGCCACTCGTTGCCGTTTTTGCGCCGCCACGAACCGAGATGGACCTCGTAGATCGACATCGGCGCACTCAGCGCGTTGACGTTCGCCGGTGCCGGGCGCGGATGCGGTAGCTTGGTCTCGTCAAGAACGATGGAGGCGGTGCTTGGACGCAGCTCCGCGGCAAACGCCATCGGGTCGGACTTCAGCGGAAGATGCTGTCCCTGCGGGCCGATAATATCGAACTTGTAGTGATCGCCGGCTGCGGCATGGGGCACGAACAGCTCCCAATAGCCGTTGCCGCGCACGCGCATCGGGTGTCGCCGCGCGTTCCAGAAATTGAAGTCGCCGACCACGCTGACCCGCCGGGCGTTGGGCGCGAATACGACGAATGCGACGCCGGGAACGCCATCCAGCGTCATCAGATGCGCGCCAAGCTTGTCGTAAAGGCGCTGCTGGGTTCCTTCGCCGAGCAGGTACAGATCGAAGTCGGTCAGAACGGGGGGAAAGCGATAGGGATCGTCGAGATCGACGGTGGTGTCGCCGAAACGCGCGCGCAACTGATAGCGCTTTGAGCCGTTCGGCAACGCGCCTGCGAATAATCCGGCATCGTGAATGCGTGCGAGCGTCGCCGCCTCGCCATGCTCGTCGATGGCATCGACATCGGACGCTTCCGGCAGGAACGCGCGCACCACGGTTTTGTCACCCTCCTTGTGCAGACCGAGATAGTGAAACGGGTCGGAGTGGCGGCCTTCCACGATGGCATAGGCCTCTGCGGACAATTTCGTCATGAGGCTTCCAGTTGCTGTGACAGGATTCGGAGCGCGCCGGTGAGCGGCACGCGGAGCCAGTCCGGCCGGTGCGCGAGCTCGTATTCGATTTCGTAAATCGCCTTCTCGAGCAGGAAGAAATTCAGAAGGCCGCCCGCGGCGGTGCCGTCGCCGGGCCAAAGCCGCGTCTGTCCCATGGTTTCCCGATAGGCGCCGAGGAAGGTTTCGGTTGCGCGGTCACGCCAGGAACCAAGCGCAGCGGCGAGCTTGCCTTGGTCATCCGAGGTCACCTTGAGCGCGCGCTCCAGCGCTGCAGTCGTCGAATAGTCGATCGAGCGGATCAGGCCTGCGACGTCGCGTGCGGCCGGCGCCTTGCGCCGGCGCTCCCTGAGCGCGCGGCGCGGCTCGCCCTCGAAGTCGATGATGAAGATGTCATCCTTGGCGATCAGCATCTGGCCGAGATGAAAATCGCCATGGTGGCGAATCCTGAGAATTTGCGCCGGGTCGGGAAGCAGGGCGCCGAGGCGGCCCTGCAGGGTCGGCGCATGCGCGAGCATTTCGTCGATCAGTAGCCGCTCGTAGTCCTTCGCCGCTTCGCGTCGCTGCTTCAATGCGTCGAACATCTGCGCGGCGCGCGCAGCGAGATCGGCTATCCATTGCTCAATGTCGGCTGGTATCGCCCGCTCCGGGGCGAACGCCGGATCATCGTCGCGGCTGCCCAGCGCCATGTGCATCTCGGCCACGCGCCGTCCGGTCTGCGACATGTAGCGCAGATACGCCGTCTGCTCCTCGCTCTCGACCGGCGCATCGCCGCTGGCGAGCACGCGCTGTTCGTCGACGAAACGGTCGAGATAGGCCAACGTCACGGTCCAGGCGTCGCCCTGATTCTGGACGAACGCATGCACGACCGCCACCGCGCTTCTGCGCTCGCCTTCGACAAATTCGACACTGCCCAGCAGCGCCGGCGAGTTGGCGAAACCTGCAATTTCGGTCAGGAAACGGCCCACCTCAACCTCTGGATTGATGCCGGCCTCGAGTTTGCGGTAGATCTTGACGACATAGTCGTTGTCCACCAGCGCGGTGCTGTTGGACTGCTCGGTTTCGACCGCACGGATGTGCTCCGGCTGCTTGACCGCTCCATCGGGAAACTTTGCCGTCGGCCTGAATTCGAGCTGCGTTCCCGCGCCCTGTTCGTCTTCAACGGTCAGGGCGTTGCGAAGATTACGCAACAGCAGTGCGATGAAAATCTGGTCGGTTGCGACGTCCAGCAGCGTTCCTTCCCGCGCGCCCTGCCGCACCGCCGCGAAGGCACGGGGATTGTAACGCTCGCGGTCGAAGCGCACCCATTCGATCCGCATCGGCAACACGTAACGCGTGGTAGTTCCGCGCTGGCTCGCTTCGAAAAAGGCCAAATAGGGCCTGTTGTCGCCGATATCGCAAAACGGGATCGCCGAGGTCAAAATTGGCTCGATCGCTTTTGCCGAGCGTTCCGGATACCAGCGGGTTCTCGCCAGATAGGGTGGCAATACGTCACGTTCGAACACGCCGCGGGCACGTGCGAGCGACATCCAGGTGGCGCCGACCGGGATCACCAGAGTTTCAAATTCAGGGACGGCAGTGGTGGCAACGTGTTCCGACGCTTCCTTTTCACGCAACTGAAACCAGTAGAATCCATATGGCGCCAGCGTAATCATGTAAGGCAATTCGCCGATCGCCGGAAAGTTCGTCCGGCCCAGCATTTCCAGCGGCACCCGGTCTTTCCAGGCCGACAAATCGAGTTCGGTCGCCTGCGCGGAGCGTGACAGGTTGGCGACGCAAAGAATGGCTTCGTCCTTGTACTGCCTGACATAGCACAGCACCGAGCGGTTGATCGGGCGGATGAAGGTCATGGTGCCGCGGCCGAACGCCAGCGTGGATTTTCTCACCGAGATCAGCCGCTTGGTCGCGCTCAGCAAGGACGACAGGCTGCGCGACTGCGCCTCGACATTGACGGACTCGTAGCCATAGACCGGATCCATGATGGTCGGCGCATAGAGCCGCGCCGGGTCGGCGCGGGAAAAACCGCCGTTGCGGTCCGGCGTCCACTGCATCGGCGTGCGGACGCCGTTGCGGTCGCCGAGATAGATATTGTCGCCCATGCCGATTTCGTCGCCGTAATAGATGATCGGCGTGCCCGGGAACGACAGCAGCAGCGAGTTCATCAACTCGATCTTGCGGCGGTCGTTGTCCATCAAGGGTGCCAGCCGGCGGCGGATGCCGACATTGATGCGCGCGCGGGGGTCGTTGGCGTAGGTCGACCACAGATAGTCGCGCTCGACATCGGTCACCATTTCCAGCGTCAATTCGTCATGGTTGCGCAGGAACAGCGCCCACTGACAATCGCTCGGAATTTCCGGCGTCTGCCGCAGGATGTCGGTAATCGGAAAGCGGTCCTCCTGCGCGATCGCCATGTAGATGCGCGGCATCAGCGGGAAGTGATAGGCCATGTGGCATTCGTCGCTTTGGCCGAAATATTCCTGCACGTCCTCCGGCCATTGATTGGCTTCCGCCAGCAGCACCTTGCCTTTGGCATAGGCATCGAGTTCGGCGCGGATCTTCTTGATGACGACGTGGGTTTCGGGGAGATTTTCGTTGTTGGTGCCGTCGCGCTCGCACAGATAGGGAATGGCATCAAGGCGAAACCCATCGACGCCGGTGTCGAGCCAGCGCTTCATCACCTGCACCACGGCGCTGACCACGCGCGGATTGTCGAAGTTGAGGTCCGGCTGGTGCGAGAAGAAGCGGTGCCAGTAGAACGCGCCGGCTTCCGGGTCCCAGGTCCAGTTGGACTTCTCGGTGTCGGTGAAGATGATCCGCGTGCCCTGGTACTTCTGGTCGGTATCGCTCCAGACGTACCAGTTGCGCGCCGAGGATTTCGGATCGCTGCGCCGCGCCCGCTTGAACCAATCATGCTGGTCCGAGGTGTGATTGATGACGAGTTCGGTAATGACCCGCAGGCCGCGCCGCTTGGCCTCGACGATGAAGCGGCGGAAATCCTTCATGGTCCCGAAATCGGGATTGATCGCGCCGTAATCGGCGATGTCGTAGCCGTCGTCGCGGCCGGGCGAGGGATAGAACGGCAGCAGCCACAACGCGGTGACGCCGAGGTCCTGCAGATAGTCCAGCTTTTCGGTCAGCCCTGCAAAATCGCCGATCCCGTCATTGTTGCTGTCGGCGAAGGCCTTGACGTGAAGCTGATAGATGACGGCGTCCTTGTACCAGAGCTCGTCGGCATGGCCGGCGGCATCAGGCAGTTCGGTCGCATCGATCGATGACATCACGTTCATGGCCGAGCTTCTCACGCCAGGCAGCGGAAGAGAAGGGCGGGGTCGCGCACGGGATCGATTCGCAGGTGGATGCCGCCCCACTCGACCGGATGCCGCTCGCCGGTGATGAGGTTCTCAACGGCGGCGACATGGCGGCGCTCGCCGCCCGCGTCGATCTGGATATCGCCGATCGGAAACCAGAATTCGTGCGGCTCGCGCGACAACGCAATCGCGGCCACGACCGTATTGGTCCGGTCCACCAATTCCTTTGCAAAGCCGATGACATTGCCGTCATCGACCGGAATGAACCGCAAATTGCTGGTCTGCTGCAGCGCCGGGTTCGCCCGGCGGGCGCGATTGAGGTCGCGGATATAGGGCTTGATGTTTCCCGGCTTGTCCCAGTCGCGCACCTTGATCTCGTATTTCTCGGAATCCAGATATTCCTCCCTGCCGGGGATCGGCTCGTGCTCCAGCAGTTCAAAACCGTTGTAGACGCCATAGCTGCTCGACAGCGTGGCGGCGAGCGCGACACGTGATTTGAACATCCATGGCTCGCCGCTCTGGAGATGATAGGGCAGGATGTCAGGCGTATTGACGAAGAAATTCGGGCGATAGAAATCGCGCTCGGGATAGGCCGTCAGCTCATTGAGATACTGCTCCAGCTCCCACTTCTGGGTACGCCAGGTAAAATACGTGTAGGACTGGGTAAAGCCGAGCTTGGCGAGGCCCTTCATCAATTTCGGCCGGGTAAAGGCCTCTGCGAGGAAGATCACATCGGGGTGTTGCAACTGAACCTGGTGGATCAGCCACTCCCAGAACCGGAACGGTTTGGTGTGGGGATTGTCGACCCGGAAAATGCGAACGCCCTGATCGATCCAGAACAGCACAACGTCGCGCAGCGCATTCCACAGCGCGCCGGCGTCCTCGGAGGCGAAATCGGGGTTGACGATGTCCTCATATTTCTTCGGCGGATTTTCCGCATAACGCATCGAACCGTCGGGCCGGCGCTTGAACCACTGCGGATGCTGCTTCAGCCACGGATGATCCGGCGAGCATTGCACGGCAAAATCGAGCGCGACTTCCATGTCGAGCGACTTGCAGGCGGAAACCAATGCGCGAAAATCTTCCAGCGTACCCAATTCTGGATGCACGGCATCATGGCCGCCCTCGGCCGAGCCGATAGCGTAGGGACTGCCGGGGTCGCCCTCGGCGGCGGTCACCGCATTGTTGCGGCCCTTGCGGTTGGTCTGCCCGATGGGATGAAGCGGCGTGAAATAGATGACGTCGAACCCCATTGCCGCAACGTCGGGCAGCCGGACGATGCAATCCTTGAACGTGCCGTGCTGTCCGGGCGTCTCGCTCTGGCTTCGCGGCACCATCTCGTACCATGCGCCGCTGCGCGCGCGCGTCCGGTCCACAACAAGCAGAAATAGCTTTGACCGCGTCAGGTCGGAGCGCAGCTGGCTCTCGGCCATCGCTTCCTTGAGTTCGGGGGTCAGCAGCGGTGCGACTTCTCCGGTCTGGAGATAGTCCTCACACTGGCGCAGGATCACGGCGGCGGCAGCCTTGCTTCCGCTCTGGGCTTTCGTCAGCATGCCCGCGCCCTCGATCGCATCGAGGGTCAGGTCGACGCCGGCCTTCTGCTTGAGCTCGAAGCCGTGCCGCCAGGTTGAGAATTCATCGGTCCAGGCCTCGATCGCGTAGACATAGCGTCCGATCTCGTCGGGAACGAACGATCCGCCCCAGCGGTCGTTGCTGTGGTGGGTCATCGGCACGCGCCGCCAGTCGCGATCCCGCTCGCGCCGCCAAACCAACGCCGCGCTAACAACGTCGTGTCCGTCGCGGTAGATATCGGCCCAGACGTCGATGCGCTCGCCGACGATGCGCTTCACGGGAAAGCGGCCGCCATCGATGATCGGATAAACGTCTTCAATGTGGAAAGCGCCGCCAGCTGCGGCGCTCTCGACAGCTTGGGTTGTTTTGTTCACGGTGATGATACTGACATGGAAATGGCGTCCCATTTCATTTGCGGGAAAGGAGACGTTCCGGACATATATACAAAGCCTCGCGGAAGCATTGGTTCCCAGGGAACCGGCGGGGCCGGCGTTGAGTTAAACACGGCTATCCTCTTCCTGCATCTGGCGAATTTCGCAACACCGCCTGCCGTTGCGTGCAAACAGCGTGCCGAATGGACCTGCTCAGCAAAGCCGCCGAACTCGGGATTCAGACCGAATTTATCGATGGTCAGGGTCACCCGCACGTGACGGACGCAGCCGCACTCGAAATTATCCTTAATGCCCTGCCGGCGCGGACCCCGCATCGATTTCTGGAGCGGCCGGTCGTGGTCCGCGCCGGCCAGCAAGAACGGACCGAATTCCGCGAAACTGTCACATTCCCGCTGCGCTGGAAAATCGTTGCCGATCTTAAGGTTATCGCAAAAGGCGAGACCGGCGATCGCATTATCGACTGGCCCTCCGATCTACCCATCGGCACCTGGCGCCTGCATCTGACCGATGCCTCATTATTCAGCGAAGAACTCCCGTTCATCGTCACCCCGCCAAAGGCCTTCGGCGGGGACTTCGACCGCTCCTGGCTATTGGCGGTCCAACTCTATGGCGTGCGATCCCGGCGCAACTGGGGGATGGGCGATTTCACCGATCTCGAAGGGTTGATCGAGCTCGCGGCCGCCCTCGGGGCAGGCGGCGTCGGTCTCAATCCGTTGCACGCGTTGTTCGACGACCGCCCGGAGGACTGCAGCCCGTATTCGCCGAACAGCCGATTGTTTCTCAACGCGCTTTATATCGATGTCGAAAAACTTCCCGAATTTTCGCTCCGTGATTTCGCCGGCAATGACGCGATCGCGCAATCAAGACAAAGCGGCATTGTCGATTACGTTGCCGTCGCGCACTTGAAATGGCAGGCGCTGCGCGCGGCCTTTGCGGCGTTCAAGGCCGACGCAACAGCGGAACGCCAGGCGGCATTCGCAAAATTTCATGAAGAGCGCGGGCCGTTGCTGTCGCGCTTCGCCTGTTTCGAAGTCCTCAGACATAAGTTCAAGGCGCCGTGGTGGGAATGGCCCGAACAGTGGCAGCACCCGGACGACACCCGATGCGCCAAGCTTCGCAGCGGCGCCGACGCGTTCGAGATTGAATTCGTCGAATTTGTGCAGTGGTGCGCCGATTGGCAACTGCAATCCTGCCGGGATCTGGCGGCGCGGCTGGGCATGAAGGTCGGGCTCTACCTCAACGTCGCCGTCGGCGTGCAATCGGACGGATTCGATGCGTGGAATGAGCAGGTGGCGATTTCGCGCCATCTTGCGGTTGGCGCGCCGCCGGACCCGCTGAACACCGCGGGCCAGAACTGGGGCCTGGCAGGGTTCAATGCCGCCGGGCTCGAAGTGCAGTCGTTTGAGCCCTATCGCGACATGCTTCGGGCCTCGATGCGCCACGCCGGCGCGATCCGGCTGGACCATGTTCTCGGCCTGAAGCGGCTTTATCTGGTGCCGCACGGCTTTGCCGCCAACAACGGCGTCTATGTGCAGATGCCGTTCGAGGCGCTGCTGGCGGTGACGGCACAGGAAAGTGCCGCGCATCGCTGCGTGGTGATCGGCGAGGATCTCGGCACCGTGCCGGAAGGCTTTCGCGAGCAAATGGCGGACTGGGGCATCTGGTCGTATCTGGTGATGATGTTCGAGCGCGACCATCACGGGCTGTTTCAGGGTATCGATCACTATGCGGCGAATGCGCTGGTCACCTTCAACACCCATGATCTGCCAACCCTCGCCGGATGGCGCAGCTTTGGCGACTTGCAGCTCAAGCGCTCGCTCGGCATCGATCCCGGCGAGAGCGACGACGCGCGGCGGCATGCGATCGCAATGCTTTTGAATGTGTTGCGCCATCATTCGATCGACAATGACCATGTATACGCGATTGTGAAATTTCTCTCGCGAACGAAGTCGCGGCTGCTCGCGATATCGCTCGAAGATCTGCTCGGCGTCACCGATCAGCCCAATATCCCCGGAACCGTCAACGAGCATCCGAACTGGCGCCAGCGCTTGCCGGTTCCGCTCGACGCGATCGCGGACGCGATCGACCTCGCGGCGTTGCAAGATGCGACCGGGGAACGGATACGGGAAACAACATTCGCAGACATTCGGTGAAAAGCCTTGTCCAGCAGGATTGAAGACTACGGCCTGATCGGCGACTGCGAGACCGCCGCCCTGGTCGGCCGCAACGGTTCGATCGACTGGCTGTGCTGGCCGGCATTCGATTCCGACGCGTGTTTCGCGGCACTGCTGGGGACGCACCGGAATGGCCGATGGCAGATCGCGCCCGCTGGCGACATCATGAAATGCTCGCGCCGGTATCGCGGCGACACGCTGATCCTGGAAACCCGCTTTGAGACCGCCGCGGGGATCGTCACCCTGATCGACTTCATGCCGCCGCGGGGCAAGGCTTCCGATGTGGTCAGGATGGTTCGCGGCGAGAGCGGCCGCGTCAAGCTGCGGATGGAGTTGATCATCCGTTTCGGCTTCGGCCGGGATATTCCCTGGGTCAGGCGCACCGAAGAGGGCGCGCTGCTTGCAATCTGCGGTCCCGACATGACCGTGCTGCGCACGCCGGTTGAAACCCGCGGCGAAGACATGACCACGGTGGCCGACTTCCAGGTCGGCGCCGGCGAGACCATTCCGTTTGTCCTGACGTACGGCCCGTCGCATCTGCCGCCGCCGGAGCCGATCGATCCTGAACAGGCCCTGCAGGACACCGAGGAATTCTGGTCCGAGTGGTCCGGCCGTTGCACCTATGAAGGCGAATATCGCGACCTCGTAATGCGGTCGCTGATCACGCTGAAGGCGCTGACCTATGCGCCGACCGGCGGCATTGTCGCAGCACCGACGACCTCATTGCCGGAAAAGCTCGGCGGCGCGCGCAACTGGGACTACCGGTTCTGCTGGCTGCGCGACGCGACCTTCACGCTGCTGGCGCTGATGAACAGCGGCTACACCGAGGAAGCCTCCGCCTGGCACAACTGGCTGCTGCGTTCGGTTGCGGGATCGCCCGCCGACATGCAGATCATGTACGGCATCGCCGGCCAGCGCCGGCTGCTGGAATGGGAGGCCGGCTGGCTGCCCGGCTACGGCGGCGCGCAGCCGGTCCGGGCCGGCAATGCCGCGCATGCGCAGTTGCAGCTCGATGTCTATGGCGAATTGATCGATGCGTTTCATCAGTCGCGGATGGCCGAACTCCAACTCGACGATAGTTCATGGGCGTTGGAATGCACGGTGCTGGAGCATCTCGCCGAAGTCTGGGACCAGCCGGACCATGGCGTCTGGGAGAGACGCGGTGACGGCAAGCACTATGTTTCATCAAAGGTGATGACATGGGTGGCTTTCGATCGCGCGATCAAGAGCGCCGAGAGATTCGGTCTTGAGGGGCCGCTCGATCAATGGAAGCTGCTGCGCGACACCATTTGCCGGGATGTCTGCGACAGGGGGTTCGACCGCGAGCACAATACCTTCGTCGAATCCTACGGCTCGCGACTGCTGGACGCCAGCATCCTGCTGCTGCCATCGGTCGGCTTCCTCCCCGCGTCGGACCCGCGGGTGAAGGGCACGCTGGCGGCCATCGAACGCCATATGATGCGCGACGGTTTCGTGCTGCGGCACGATCCGCGTGAAATATCCGACGAACGGCAGCCGATCGAGGGCGCGTTTCTCGCCTGCAGCCTGTGGCTCGCCGACGCCTGGGTGCTGGCGGGAGAAATCGGAAAGGCGCAGGCATTGTTCGATCGCGTGGTGGCGGTGGCGAACGATCTCGGTTTACTGGCCGAGGAATTCGATTCAGGCGAAGGGCGCCAGACCGGGAATTTCCCGCAGGCGCTGACCCATATCGCGCTGATCAATACCGCGCACAATCTCAGCGGCGCCAAGAAGCCGGTGGAAAAGCCGGTGGTCCAGCGCGCGACGTGATCCGTCACCCTGAGCTGCTCGCCGCTCTTCACGGCGAGCCTCGAAGGATGCGACAACATGCGCTTGCGGCCATCCTTCGAGACGCGCAAGAGCGCACCTCAGGATGACGGCGGATTCTGTTTCAGGATGAAATCGATCGCGCCGGCGAACCCTTCGTCCTCGTTGGAGCCGGTGACGTGCAATGCCTGCCCCTTCACGTCGTCGGTGGCGTTGCCCATGGCGATGGAGAGACCGCCTTTCTTGAACATCGCGAGATCGTTCTGCATATCGCCGATGGTGGCGATCGCATCGGTCGAAATGCCAAGACGCTTTGCCATCGCCTCAACGAAGGTGCCCTTGTCCTGGCCGGGCGGCGTGACGTCGAGATAATAGCTCTGCGACCGGATCGCGGAGGCCTGCGTGCCGAGCGCCTTCTGCATCGCGGTCTCGCAACGCTCGAGCAGCGCCGGATCGGCGCTGGCGCCGACGATTTTGCAGGCGCTTCCCATGAAGAGCGTAAAGTCATCGGCGAACGTCGGGTCGAATTGAATGGTGTTGCGTTCGTGCGGCACGTATTTGCCGTCGTCGCGCTTGATGATCCACTGCTGGTTGGTGAACAGCCAGAACGTCGACGCCGAATTGGCCCAGCATCTCGATGCTGCACTGGGCCGCCGCGGCAGGAATCAGATGCTGCTCGATCGGTTTCAGTTGCGGATCGACGATCGAGCTGCCGTTGAACGGCCCGATCGGCAGCGTGATTCCGAGCGGCTCGATCAGAAACCGCATGCCGACCGGGGGCCGGCTGCTGGTGATGGTAAAGCCGATGCCGGCGTCATGCAGCCGCCGCACCGCACGTTGCGCGCCGTCGGTCAATCGCTTGTCATGGGTCACCAGGGTGCCGTCGACATCGGAGACGACCAGCGCGATGCGTGTCATCGGTTACTCCCGGAATGCCGGCCGGCGGAGCCTAGCTGCAGCTGGTCAACGATGTCATCGACGATCGCATCGACGGAAGCATCGATCGAAACGGTGACGGGATTTTCGTCGGGGCCGGGCGGTTCAAGCGTCCTGAACTGACTTGCGAGCAATCCCGGCGGCATGAAATGACCTTTTCGCGCGGCGAGCCGGCTGGCGATCAATTCCTGCGTGCCATTGAGATAGACGATCCGGACATCGTCGCGGCCGTGGACCAGAATGTCGCGGTAACTCCGTTTCAGCGCGGAGCAGGCGAACACGGCGTGCCCGCCGGTTTTGCGAACCCGGTCGATTTCATCGGCGATCGCCTGCAGCCACGGCCAGCGATCTTCATCGGTGAGCGGATGACCGGCGCTCATCTTCTCGACATTGCTTTTTGGATGGAATCTGTCGCCGTCCTCGCAGGTCCAGTGCAGCCGTTCGGCGAGCTTGTCGGCGATCGTGCTTTTGCCCGAACCGGATACGCCCATCACCACGATCGCATGCGGAGTGTTGCCGGGTTCATCAGCCACGGAAATATTCCGGAAGCGCGGTTGTGTCGGCCAGCCATGTGGTCTGGCGGATCGAATGTGCGCGGTTGGCCGGCAAATCCTCGCCCGCCAGAACCCGCGTCAGGATCGCGCGCTTGTCGGCGCCACCGACCTCGAACAGCATCTCGTGGCAGGAGCCAAGCGCCGGCAATGTCAAGGTGACGCGCGGAACGAACGGTTCGACGTGCGCTTCGGGCACGCCGACGACCCAGCGCGCGGTCTCATCGAGGGCCGGATAGCCCGGAAACAGCGACGCGGTGTGGCCGTCGGGTCCGACGCCCATCAGCGCCACATCGAACAGCGGCCGCTCGGGCTCCAGCCGATCTGCAACATAGAATGATTTCAACTCGGCCTCGTAGCGCTGCGCGGCCTCGTCCGGACTATCGGCGCCGGTCGGAACGGGGTGGATATTCCTTGCGGGCGCGCATCGGTCCAGAAAAATACGCCGCGCCATGCTCATATTGTTCAAGGGGTCGTCCGCAGGGACAAAGCGCTCATCGCCGATGAACCAGTGTATGCGATCCCACGGGATTTGGCTTCGGCAGGGCTCGTTTCCCAACAGCTCATAGAGCCGTTTCGGGCTCGACCCGCCGGTCAGGCAAATCATGACGCCGCCCTTGTTCGCCACGATCCGCGCCATGATCCGTTCCGCCGCCGCCTTCGCCAGCGCCGCCGCGTCGGACACTGCGATGATCTTGCGATTGTCATTCAGGGCCATCGGCCTAACCGAACTTTCGCCAGCTGCGGCCGTCGCGCGTCAGTAGTTCCTCAGCACTGGCAGGCCCTTCGCTGCCGGCCTGGTACGGCTCCAGCCCCTTGGCGCCCGCCTTCTTCCACGCGTCCAGAAACGGCTGCACCGCCTGCCAGCCGGCCTCGACGCTGTCGGCGCGCTGGAACAGGATGTTGTCGCCGATCATGCAGTCGTAGATCAGCGTTTCATAGCCGGTGCTCGGCTCCGCCCGGAAGTAATCCTTGTAGCGGAATTTCATTTCGACGCCGTCGATGGAGATTGTCGGTCCCGGCACCTTGGTATTGAACTGCAGCGTAATGCCCTCGGTCGGCTCGATCGAGATGACCAGGTAATTCTGCGACAGCCGGTCCACCGGCGTGTCGCGGAACATCGCGAACGGCGCCTGCTTGAATTTTATGGCGACCTCGGTGCGCTTGATGCCGAGCGCCTTGCCGGTGCGCAGATAAAAGGGAATACCGGCCCAGCGCCAGTTGTCGATGGTCAGTTTCAGCGCGGCATAGGTCTCTGTCGTGCTGTCCGGTCTGACGTCTTCGGTCTTGCGATAATCCTCTATCTCGGCATCGCCGACCTTGCCGCCCTGATACTGGCCGCGCACGGAATTCTTCAGCGCGTCGGCTTCGCTCTGGGTCTGGATTGCCGCCAGCACTTCGGCCTTCTCCGAGCGAACCGCATGCGCGTCGAACCGCGCCGGCGGCTCCATCGCGACCAGCGACAATAGCTGGAACAAATGGTTCGGCACCATGTCGCGCAGTGCGCCGGTCGAATCGTAGAAGCTGCCGCGATGGCCGACGCCGAGCTTTTCGTCGACGGTGATCTGCACATGATCGATGTGGTTGCGATTCCAGATCGGCTCGAACATTCCGTTGGAAAAACGCAGCACCAGGATGTTCTGGACGGTCTCCTTGCCGAGATAATGATCGATCCGATAAATCTGGTGCTCGTCCACGATCTTCAACAGCTCGCTGTTCAGCACTTTCGCCGATGCCAGATCGGTGCCGAACGGCTTTTCCACGATGAGCCGCCGCCACGCGCCACCGTCCTCTTTCAGCAGTCCCGTACGCCCGAGTTCGCGCGCAATCGGCGCAAATGCGTCGGGCGGGGTCGCCAGATAGAACAGGCGATTGCCGCCGGTCGCCCGGTTTGCCTCGAGCTTCTCGAGTTGCTCGCGCATACGGTCGAATGAGGCGGGGTCTTTCGGATCGGCGGCGATGCAGGTCAGGCATTCCAGCAGCCGTTTGGCGATGACATCGTCGACCGGGCGGGTGGCGAATTCACGCAGGCCCTTCATCAGGCTGTCGCGCAGCGCGTCGTTCGACATCGGCTTGCGGGCAACCCCGACCACGCAGAATTTGTCGGGCAGCAGGTCGGTCGCAGCGAGATTGTAGAGCGCGGGGATCACCAGCCGATGCGCGAGATCGCCGGTGACGCCGAAGATAACAAAGGCGCAGGGGTCGGGCTTTTTCTGCTTCGATGGACCCTCGGTCATCGGCATCAAGCCTTTGGCTTGACGATGTCGGGCGCATTCTGGCGCACCGGATCCGGATGCTGCTGCGGCTCCCTGTGGCCGCCGAACCCGGCCCGCATCGCCGAAAGGATCTTTTCAGCAAAGGTATGCTCTTTGCGCGACCGGAATCGCGCGAACAAAGCGGCGGTCAGCACCTCGGCCGGCACCGCCTCGTCGATGGCGGCGTTGACGGTCCAGCGGCCTTCGCCGGAATCCTCGACAAAGCCGGAATAATTATCCAGCGTGTGATTTTCCGCGAGCGCGGACGATGTCAGGTCGAGCAGCCAGGATGGAATCACGCTGCCGCGCCGCCACACTTCGGCGATGTCGGCGATATCGAGATCGAAGCGATGATCGGCGGGCAGGGCGTCGATGTTGGCATTCTTCAAAATGTCGAAACCCTCGGCATAGGCCTGCATCAAGCCGTATTCGATGCCGTTGTGCACCATTTTGACGAAATGGCCTGATCCGACCGGGCCGGCGTGGATGTAGCCTTGCTCGATACGGGGATCGCGGTCCTCGCGCCCATGGGTGCGCGGAATATCCCCGATGCCCGGCGCCATTGCGGCAAAGATCGGATCGAGCCGGTCGACCACCGCCTTGTCGCCGCCGATCATCATGCAATAGCCGCGCTCGATGCCCCAGACGCCGCCCGAGGTGCCGACGTCGATGTAGTGGATGCCTTTTTCCCTGAGCGCCTTGCCGCGGCGGACGTCGTCCTGCCAGAAGGTGTTGCCGCCGTCGATGATGACGTCGCCGGCCTGCAACAACTTCGACAGCGCGTCGATGGTGGCCTCGGTGATCCTGCCGGCCGGCAGCATCACCCACACGGCGCGCGGTCTGTCGAGCTTGCCGACGAAATCCTCCAGCGCGCCGGCGCCAACCGCGCCGTCGGCGGCGAGCGCCGCCACCGCCTTGGGATCCTTGTCATAGACCACGGTGTGATGACCGTTTTTCATCAACCGGCGGACGATATTGCCGCCCATCCGGCCGAGGCCGATCATGCCGAGCTGCATCGCCGTATCCCTAGTTCAACGCGCTCAGAATTGTGGCATCGAGCATCGCCAGTGCCGCCTTGACATCGCCCTTGAGATGCACATGCAGCGCCCGCCTGCCGCGCTCGGTCAGCACGTCAAAATCGCCGCGCGCCTGCGCCGCCTTGATCACGCCGAAACTGGCTTTCTGGCCGGGCACCGCAAGATCCTCTGCATCGTCGGCGGTGATCTGCAGGAACACGCCGCTGTCGGGGCCGCCCTTGTAGGCTTGCCCCGTGGAATGCAGAAAGCGCGGGCCGAATTCGGCGCAGGTCGCGACATGGCGCCTGTCGCGAACCGCAAGCCGCATGTGTTGCAGGGTATCGATATGCGCATGGTCGCGTCCGATATAGGCGAGAAGCGCGACATAGTCGCCCGCACCGGCGCGCCCAAAATGCGCCTTCAGCCACGAGCCGAGATCGCCGTCGGCGCCGGCCCTGCGCAATTCGCCCGCATTCTTCACGTCCGTGAAAAGCTCAACCTCGTTGGTCGACATCACCGGTGCTTCCTTTGGGAGCGCACCGGTTTTTTCGAAAGCGGCAGTCAGCTCGCGGGTTTTGATCTTGGCGGCTTCGACGTCGGGCTGATTGAACGGATTGATCCCGAGGACAGCGCCGGCGACCGCGGTTGCGATCTCGAACCGGAAAAACTCCTGGCCGATATGGTCGATCGATTTCATGGCGATGCGGACGACGGGATGCCCGGCCTTTTCCAGCGCGGCCAGCTTGTCGTCGTGGCTGCCATCGGTTTCGCCTTCGGTACGCAGGTCGATGAAGAAGCGGTCGCTGCCGTAGGCGGCGGGGTCGCCGAGCGGCTCACCGTCGATCGGAATCAGCCCCTTGCCGTCCTTGCCGGTGGATTCCGCGATCAGTTGTTCGGTCCAGGCGCCGAAGTCGGCGATCTTTTTGGAGGACTGAATGGTGATCTTGTCGCGGCCCTCAAGGCCGGCGATGCCCATCGCGAGCCCGAGCTGCACCCCGGGATTCTCCTGCGGCGGCACGTCGGGTCCGCAGGACCGCACCATCGAGAGCGAGAGATCGAGAAATTTCGCGAGATCGATGCCGGCGGCTGCGGCCGGCACCAGCCCGAACGGCGACAGCACCGAATAGCGCCCGCCGATGGTGGGGTCGCCGTGGAAGATGCGGGCAAAACCCTGCGCCTTCGCAACCTTTTCGAGCGATGACCCCGGGTCGGTGACCGCAACGAAATGGCCGCCTGCCTTGCCATTGCCGATGGCCTCGTTCACCTCTGCAAAGAAATAATCCTTCATCACGTTGGGTTCGGTGGTGCCGCCGGATTTGCTGGAGACGATGAACAGCGTCTTCGCCATATTGACCGCGTCGCCCATCGCGCGCACCTGCGCGGGGTCGGTCGAGTCCAGCACACGCAGTTTCGGGAAGCCGGGCTGTTGCCCAAAGGTTTGTGCGATCACTTCCGGTCCAAGGCTGGACCCGCCCATGCCGAGCACGACCGCGTCGCTAAAACCCTGCTGCCTTACCCAGGTTGCATAGTCCCGGTAATCCGCGAGTTTGCTCTTTTCAGTCGAAACGCTGCCCAGCCAGCCCAGCCATTTGTCTTCATCGATGCCGGTCCAGATCGACTTGTCGCGTTGCCACAGCCGGCGAATCTTGCCCGACGCGCGCCATTCCTCGGTGCTGGTTTCGACCGCTTTGGAAAGACCCGCACCCAGCGCCAGCTTCTGCCGATCGATGCCGCCGGCGATCACTGCCGCGCGCTTGTGCGCCACGGCGCCGTAGAGCTTGTCGGCGGCGTCGGCAAACAGCTTGACGCCGTCCTTGACGAGGTCGGCGGTGATGGCGTCGAGCGAGATGCCTGATTTCTCCAAGCCTGCGAGCCCGCGCCTGGCGTCGTCGATGTTTTCCTCCAGACTGTCGCGCAGCTTGCCGTGGCCGCGGAACGCATCGAGCGTCGCCGGCGGCACCGTATTGATGGTGTTCTTGCCGATCAATTCCTCGACATAGAGCACGTCGCTGTAGTCCTTGTTCTTGGTGCCGGTCGAGGCCCACAGCAACCGCTGCGGTTTTGCTCCCTTGGCCGCGAGCTTGTCCCAGCGCGGGCCGGAAAACAGTTTCTTGTAGTCCTGATAGGCGAGCTTGGCATTGGCGATGGCGATCTTGCCCTTCAGCGCCGCCAGCCGCGTCTTCTCGGAGGGATCGTTGGCCTTGGCGATTTTTTCATCGAGTTGCTTGTCGACCGCGCTGTCGATGCGGCTGACGAAAAAGCTGGCGACGCTGGCGACATGGGAGGGATCGCCGCCGCCGCCGATGTATTTTTCAAGGCCGGCGAGATAGGCCTCGGCGACCTGCACATACACCTTTTGCGAAAACAGCAGCGTGATGTTGATGCTGATGCCCTCGCCGGTCAGATGCCGGATAGCAGGCAGGCCTTCCGGCGTCGCCGGCACCTTCACCATCAGGTTCTTGCGGCCGACTTCTTTCCAGAGCCGCTCGGCTTCCGCGATCGTGCCCTTGGTGTCCATGGCGAGATAGGGCGAGACTTCGAGGCTGACGAATCCGTCGCTGCCCTTGAGCCGGTCGTACACCGGACGCAGCACGTCCGCGGCGTGCTGGATGTCCTCGATCGCAAGGTGCTCGAACAGCTCTGCGACCGGGCGATCCCCCTTCTTCAGCGCGTCGCCGATGGCGCCGTCATATTCGTCCGAACTGCCGATCGCCTTCTCGAAGATTGATGGATTGGAGGTGACGCCTTTGACGCCGTCGCTGTCGATCAGTTTTTTGAGGTCGCCTTTGGCGACGAAACCACGGGCCAAAAAGTCGAGCCAGACCGACTGGCCGTGCGTTTCGAGGGCTTTGACAGGATTCATGATGCGCTCTGTTCGATTTTTAGGGTTCCAGCACCATTTCTGGCGGGAAGCCGGGTTGTCAACACATGGTTGGGCGTGCCGACGAGTGGAATATGCGTGTTTGAACAAAATAACGCCATTCACGGCAATTCGATCCCTGCAGATTGGCGCAGTCGATCAACGTTCGGCGATTGAGGGAGCGGCTATTCCGCTGCCCGCGTGGACGGCGGACGCATGGTGTCGACGCCATCCGCTGCGGTCGCGGAGATCGTGGTGCGCACCATCAGGCGCGGCTCGTGTGCCGGCCAGGGCCGCCCGCGATGCATGGTAGCGCGGTTGTCCCACATCACCACGTCGCCTTCGCGCCATTGATGCAGGTAAGTGGTACCCGGCGCAGTCACAGCTTCCATCAACTGGTCGATCAGCTTTTCCCCCGCCGCCGCTTCCATGCCTTCGACCGCATAGGCATGCGAGGCGAGATAGATCGCGCCATGGCCGTTCACGGGATTGGTCCACGCCATCCGCCAGCACTGCGGCGGCAGCGCGGCGCGCTCCTCGGGGCTCGCGAGGTCAGGCGCAATCTGCTTTCGCGAATGTGCGTAATCATGCCAGGCGAACGATTTTTGCAGCTTGTTGCGCAGGGCCGCATCGAGCCGCGCGAAGGCAAGCCGGGTGGAGACGTATTCAGTCTCGCCGCCGCGTGCGGGAATGATCCGCGCCGACAGGACCGATGCCAGCGCCGGCACCCGCTTGAACGAGGAGTCGGTATGCCAGAGCTGGTTGGCCTTGGCTCGCAGGATAAGCCGGTGATCGGCCGGAACCACCTTGCCGTCAGGGCCGATGGTGCTGAGGATCACGAAATGCGAGCCGGTGCCTTGCGAGCCGACCTTGGTCACTTCCGGCGGGCCGAAGCGGTGCGAAAAGCCAAGCTGAATTTCGTCGGTCACGTCCTGGTCGCAAAACACCAGAACGGAATGTTCCTCGAAGGCGGCCCGCACCGCCGCATAGGCGGCGTCGTCCGAGGCGACATCCGCAAGCGTAACGCCGCGCAGTTCGGCGGCGAATCCTGGACCCAGCGGGACAATGTCCATCGGCAAGTTCTCCGCTGTTCACGCCGTTAGCGCAGGCTGGCGTTGAACCTGTCCAGCACCGCGGAGCCCGGACAAAGCGCCGCCTCGTCCAGTTGGTTGAGCGGCGTCTCCACGGTGTCGAGGTGGGCGTGCAGATCTTCCGCTTCGGGATCGACGTAGAGCAACCCGGTGACGACCTGGCCCTTGGCGGCGTGCTTTTGCAGGAACGCCATCGCCGCGAGGCGATCGTGCGCCTCATAGTCCGCATCGAGCTTGCGCAGCGCCAGCCTTGTGCCGTCGTGCTGCTCGACAACCTGCACCGAACCCGGCGCGTAGTCGACGGTGATCGGCTCGCGTCCGGTGATGACGTCGAGCCGGTTCACGGCATCGTTATGCTCGCGCACATAGTCGAAACTCTTGGTGGAACCTGCGTGGTTGTTGAAGGCGACGCAGGGGCTGATCACGTCGATAAACGCCGCGCCCTTGTGCCGGATCGCGGCCTCGATCAGCGGCACCAGCTGGGTCTTGTCGCCGGAAAAGCTGCGCGCCACGAACGTGGCACCGAGCTGCAGCGCGATCGCCACCAGGTCGATGGCGTTGTCGGTGTTCATCACGCCTTTCTTGGACTTCGAGCCGCGGTCGGCGGTGGCGGAGAACTGTCCCTTGGTGAGGCCGTAGACGCCGTTGTTCTCGACGATATAGGTCATGTTGACGCCGCGCCGGATCGAATGCGCGAACTGGCCGAAGCCGATCGAGGCACTGTCGCCGTCGCCGGAGACGCCGAGATAGATCAGGTCGCGGTTGGCGAGATTGGCGCCGGTCAGCACCGACGGCATGCGGCCATGCACCGAATTGAAGCCGTGCGAGTTGCCGAGGAAATAGTCCGGCGTCTTCGAGGAGCAGCCGATGCCGGAAATCTTGGCGACGCGATGCGGCTCGATCGAGAGATGGAAACAGGCTTCGATGATCGACGCGGTGATCGAGTCGTGGCCGCAGCCGGCGCACAGCGTCGAGACCTTGCCCTCGTAGTCGCGGTGGGTATAGCCGAGCTCGTTCTTCGGCAGGCCCGGATGCTGGAATTTCGGTTTTGCAATATAGGTCATGAAAACACCTGCTGTCCGTGCTCCGTCATGGCCGGCACAAGGCCGGGCATGACGACTGGTAGGTCGAGCTATTGATCACGACACCACCTTGCGCTGGAGTGGCGTCACCTTGAGCTGATCCTGGTGGTCGCCGATCGCGCCGGCGATGAAGCGGGCGGTGATCGGCGTGCCGTCATAGTGCAGGATCGGCACCAGCCGCACCGGGTCGATACCGTTCTCGTTGACGACCAATGAGCGAAGCTGCGCGTCGCGGTTCTGCTCGACTACATAGACGAAATCATGGTCGGCGATGAAGCTGGCGACGCTGGAATGGAACGGGAAGGCGCGGATGCGCAAGCGGTCGAGTTGATGTCCGCGTGCCTCCAAGAGCCCGATCGCCTCATCCATGGCCGGCGCGGTCGAGCCGTAGTAGATCACGCCGTATTTGGTTGGCTTCTGCGCGTTGGCCTGCAGCGGCCGCGGCACCATGTCCTGGGCGGTTTCGAATTTGCGCAAGAGCCGCTGCATGTTGTCGGCATATACCGCGCCTTCCTCCGAATAACGCGCGTAACGGTCGCGCGAGGTGCCGCGGGTGAAGTACGAGCCTTTGGTCGGATGCGTGCCGGGATAGGTGCGGAACGGGATGCCGTCGCCATCGACGTCGAGATAGCGTCCGAAGTCATGGCCATCGTCCAGCATCTCTGCCGTCATCACCTTGCCGCGGTCGTATTGCCGGGCGTCGTCCCAGCGCAGCGGGTGACACAGCCGGTGATTCATGCCGATGTCGAGGTCGAGCATCAGGAAGATCGTGGTCTGCAAGCGTTCGGCGAGATCGAACGACTGCGCCGCGAATTCGAAGGCTTCGGCCGGGTCTTCCGGAAACAGCAGCACGTGCTTGGTGTCGCCATGCGAGGCATAGGCGCAAGCGGTTACGTCGCATTGCTGGGTGCGGGTCGGCATGCCCGTCGAGGGGCCGGCGCGCTGTACGTTCATGATCACAGCCGGAATCTCGGCGAAGTAGGACAGCCCGATGAACTCCGTCATCAGCGAGATGCCGGGGCCGGAGGTCGCGGTGAAGGCGCGCGCCCCGTTCCATGAGGCGCCGATCACGATGCCGATGGAGGCGAGTTCATCCTCGCCCTGGACGATCGCGTATTTCGCCTTGCCGGTCTCGGGATCGTGCCGCAGTTTCTTGCAGTGGCTGCCGAAGGCGTCGGCGAGCGACGACGACGGCGTGATCGGATACCAGGCGCAGACGGTGGCGCCGCCATAGACCGCGCCAAGCGCGGCCGCGCTGTTGCCTTCGATGAAGATGCGGTCGCCGACCTTGTCGGATTTTTTGATCCGCATTCCGATCGGGCATTTCAGGTTTTGCAGCGCCCAATCGCGGCCGAGATGCAGCGCATGGACATTGGAGGAGAGCAGCTTCTCCTTGCCCTTGTATTGCTCGCCGATCAGTTGCTCGACCAGCTTCGGATCCATGTCGAGCAGAGCGCAGAGCGCTCCGACATAGATGATGTTCTTGAACAGCTGGCGCTGGCGCGGATCGGTATAGGTCGAGTTGGTGATGGCAGTCAGCGGCACCCCGATCACCGTGATATCCGCGCGGAATTTCGAGGACGGCATCGGCTTGGTGGAATCGTAGAACAGGTAACCGCCGGGCTCGATCGATGCGACGTCCTTTTCCCAGGTCTGCGGGTTCATCGCCACCATCAGATCGACGCCGCCGCGGGCGCCGAGATGGGAGTCCTCGGTGACGCGCACCTCGTACCAGGTCGGCAGCCCCTGGATGTTGGACGGGAAGACGTTGCGCGGGGATACCGGCACGCCGTGGCGCAGGATCGAACGGGCAAACAGTTCGTTGGCGCTCGCCGAACCGGAGCCGTTGACGTTGGCGAAGCGAACGACGAAGTCGTTTACGCTGCTGATCGGGCTTTGGACTTGCATGATTGTCCCGCGTAAGTCATATCGATGAGATATTTCTGCATGTCCCAGGCGCCGGTAGGGCAGCGTTCGGCGCACAGGCCGCAATGCAGGCAGACGTCTTCGTCCTTTACCATCACCCGTCCGGTCTTGAGACCGTCGGCGACGTAAAGGTCCTGGTCGGGATGCGGCGAGGGCGCCTTCAGCCGCTGCCGCAGATCGGCTTCCTCGCCGTTCTCCGTGAAAGTGATGCAATCCATCGGGCAGATATCGACGCAGGCGTCGCACTCGATGCACAAGGGTGCCGCGAATACGGTCTGGATGTCGCAGTTCAGGCAGCGCTGCGCCTCGCCGAGCGCGAGCTTCACGTCGTAGCCGAGTTCGACTTCGGCGCGGATATCCTTCAGCGCGATGACCTTGTCGCGATGCGGCACCTTGAAGCGCTTGTCGCCGGAAATGTCGTTGTCATAGCTCCACTCGTGGATGCCCATCTTCTGCGACGAGATCTGCACGTCGGGAAGCGGGCGCTCGGTGATGTCCTCGCCGGAGAGAAGCTTGTGGATCGAAAGTGCTGCGTCATGGCCGTGCGCCACCGCCCAGATGATATTCTTCGGCCCGAACGCAGCATCGCCGCCGAAGAACACCTTTGGGTTGGTCGACCCCATGGTAATCTTGTCGACCTTGGGCATGTTCCATTGGTCGAACTCGAC
The DNA here is from genome assembly GCA_963784755.1 of uncultured Alphaproteobacteria bacterium. Taxonomy (GTDB): domain Bacteria; phylum Pseudomonadota; class Alphaproteobacteria; order Rhizobiales; family Xanthobacteraceae; genus Bradyrhizobium. The sequence continues at coordinate 595,865 of CAWASS010000003.1, forward strand.
GCCGCAGTCGCGCTCGATCCACGGGAAGGCGTTTTCCTGTCCGACGGCGACCAGCACGTCGTCGCAGGCAATGGTCTGGTCCGGCTCGCCCGATGGCACCAGGTTGCGGCGGCCTTTGGCGTCATACTCGGCTTTTACCTTCTCAAAGGTGACGCCGGTGAGCTTGCCGTTGTCGTGGGTGAAGGCTTTCGGCACCATGAAATTGAGGATCGGGATGTCCTCGTGGATGGCATCCTCCTTCTCCCAGGGCGAGGCTTTCATCTCCTCGAAGCCGGAGCGGACGATCACCTTCACGTCCTCGCCGCCGAGGCGGCGCGCGGTGCGGCAGCAGTCCATCGCGGTGTTGCCGCCGCCGAGCACAATGACGCGCTTGCCGATCTTCTCGACATGGCCGAACGACACGCTGGAAAGCCAGTCGATGCCGATGTGAATATTGCTTGCCGCTTCCTTGCGGCCGGGAACGTCCAGCTCACGGCCGCGCGGCGCGCCGGAGCCGACGAAGACCGCGTCGTAGTTCTCGGCGAGCAGTTTCTTCAAGGAGTCGATGCGCTGGCCGCCCCTGAACTCAATGCCGAGGTTGAGGATGTAATCGGTTTCCTCGTCGATCACCGAATCCGGCAGGCGGAATTTCGGAATCTGCGTCCGCATCATCCCGCCGGCTTTCGGGTCGGAATCGAACACCGTGCAGTGGTAGCCGAGCGGCGCGAGATCGCGCGCGACCGCGAGCGACGCCGGGCCGCCGCCGACGATGGCGATGCGCTTGCCGTTTTTCGCTGACGGCCTGGGCATGCGATGCCTGACATCGTCCTTGAAATCGGCGGCGACGCGCTTTAAGCGGCAGATCGCAACCGGCGTTTCCTCGACACGGCCGCGGCGGCACGCGGGCTCGCATGGCCGGTCGCAGGTGCGGCCGAGAATTCCCGGAAACACGTTCGATCTCCAGTTGATCATATAGGCGTCGCTATAGCGGCCTTCAGCGATCAAGCGGATGTATTCAGGAACGGGCGTATGCGCCGGGCAGGCCCATTGGCAATCGACAACTTTATGAAAGTAATCGGGCGCCGAAATATCAGTCGGTTTCATTCCATCCTTGTCCGCGCGGACGTGACGGTCCGAGGCGGCCTTTTAGTTTCCTGCAAACGCTCAAGCGGCGTTCTTGTTTCCCAGTCATATCATGGGCTTATAAATCGCGGCCATTCAATATGATCGGCGGCGCAGTTAAAAGCCATTTTTCCTTAATTGTCATTCGGAATTGGTCTGGTACCAACGATTTAATGCAGGGATTGTTCATGCGGCAGTGCAATATATGTCTGATATTTCACGTCCGGGGTCCAATCAAGATGTCGCTCTTCGCCAGATCCCACATCAGATTGTAGATGCCCGTTGAGATCACGGTTGCAGGGTTGACCTCGGCGGCATCGGCGAAGCGCGTTGCAACCATCGCCGAGACGGCACTCACATGCGTTCCGTCGATCAGGACGTACCAATCGCCGGCGCCCGGGCTGACGGACGAAGGCACGTCGTTGATCGGTCTGGAAAGCCCAGGATCGCTCTCGATCAGATGCATGGAGATGATCCCATCGAGGCCGGTCGGATCGAGTTGATCCGTCAGCATCGCGCGCAATGTGTCCTTGCTTTCGGCTGAGGGGCGGAGACGGATGATGCCCAGCGCCGCGCCGCGGCCCTGTCCGCGGCTGACGGTGATATGGGCGACGGCGCGGATCATGTTTTTGAAACGCGCCATGGTCGTTTTCGACCAGTCGGTAGGGTTCGCCAATACGGTGCGATAGGCCGGGCTGTCCAGCACCGCAAAGGTTTCGGTGGAATAGAGGCAGAGGTATTTCGGGCTGGCTGCATGCGCGACGTAACGCCGCGCCTCGAGAAAGCCGTCGATCGCAACGCGCTCCTGGAGATGCTCGCCATCGTACCAGAGATTGAATTCGCGCTCGTCGGCGGGATCGATGTCCATCGAGGTCAGCAGCATTCCCTTTCCGGCCAGCGGCATTTTGCGAATCCCCTATCCGGTCACTTTGGAAGCGAGATCGGCAATCGCCTTCATCACCGCGTCCCTGATGCCGGGATCGTACAGCGAATGGCCGGCGCCCTCGACTACTCGAACTTCCGCGTTCGGCCACACAGCGGCGAGCGCATGCGACGTCGATGGCGGGCACAGCAAGTCATGGCGCCCTTGCACGATGACGCCGGGAATTCCCTGTAGCCTTCCGGCTTCCGCCATCAGCCGACCCGGTTCCATGAAGCAATCATGGTGGAAATAATGCGCTTCCATGAAGGGCGTGGCGGGCAGGGGGCGCGTCGACCGCAGCGATGTGAAATCGAGCCGCGCCCGTGAAGGCGCATGCTCGGAAAGAATCCGTTCGGTGTCGTGCCAGGCGCGGGCGGCCGGGGCGTGCACGGCAGGATCGGGGTCGAGGATGCGCCGCCAGTAGGCGTCGAGCGGTGCCTTGAGTTCTTCCGGAGGCAACAGACCCAGGAAATCGCCGCTCAAACCGGGATGGAAACGGCGGAGGTTTTGCAGAAAGGCCGCTTCCAGTTCGGCGCGGGTGCCGAGAAACGTTGCGCGCAACACGATGCCGCTGACGCGCGCGGGATATGTCTCGGCGTAAGCCAGCGCCAGCGTGGCGCCCCAGGAGCCGCCGACGATCATCCAGCGCTTAAATCCCAAGCTGGCACGGATCGTTTCCATGTCCGCGATCAGATCAGGCAGCGTATTGGCCTGCAGGTGGCCTTTGGGCAAGCTCCGCCCGGCGCCGCGCTGGTCGAACAGCACCGCATGAAAGCGCTCGGGATCGAACAGCCGCCGGTGATCCGGCTGGCAGCCGCTGCCGGGGCCGCCGTGCAGATAGACGGCGGGCAGGCCGTCGGCACGGCCGATGGTTTCGACATAAATTTTGTGAACGTCGCCTACCGGCAGCAGCTGGTTCGTCAGCGGTGCGAAGGGATCGGAGCGGCGGCCGGAGGCTTTTCCCGCATCGGCGTCAGGCGCCATGGTCGCCGTCCGTCTCCAGCGTGCCGCCGGCAAAATTGCGGTAGATGAAACGGCTGTTGTCGGCCGCGGCCTCGGACTCCGCGATCTTGAAGATCCGCTCGTGCATCGGCGACAGCGTACAGGCCGGATCGGTATTGCCGGCGTCGCCGGTCAGCGCGAAGGCCTGGCAGCGGCAGCCGCCGAAATCGATCTCCTTGAATTCGCAGCTCCGGCACGGCTCCGGCATCCAGCCGGTGCCGCGATAGCGGTTGAAGGCTTCGGAATTCTGCCAGATCCAGGCGATCGAATGATTCGAGCGCACCGAGAGGAATTCGAGGCCGGTGATGGTTTCGGCGGCATGGCACGGCAGAATCTTGCCGGACGGCGAGATGTTGAAGAACTGCCGCCCCCAGCCGCCCATGCATTTCTTCGGCCGCAGCGCGTAATAATCCGGCACGACATAGTCGATCGCCAAAATACCCTTCAGCCTGATCTCGGCTTCCTCGACGATGCGGCTGGCCTTCTCGATCTGTTCGATGGTCGGCATCAGTGCGGCGCGGTTCTTCAGCGCCCAACCGTAATATTGAACGTTGGCAACCTCGAGCCGGTCGGCGTCAAGATCGACCGCCATCTGGATGATGTCGGAAAGCTGATGCAGGTTTTGCCGGTGCATCACGGCGTTGACGGTGAGCGGCAGATCGAGTTCGCGGGTCCAGCGCGCGACTTCCAGCTTCTTCTCGTGCGAGTTCTTGAGGCCGGCAACGCGGTTGGCGACGGCGGGCTCGTTGCCCTGAAAGCTGATCTGGACGTGGCACAGCCCGGCATCGGCCAGCGCCTTGAGTTTTTCTTTTGTCAGAAATACCGCCGAGGTGATGAGATTGGAATAGAGCCCGACATCGCTGGCGTGCTGGACCAGTTCGACCAGATCCTTGCGCGCGGTCGGCTCGCCGCCGGAGAAATGAATCTGCAGCACGCCGATTTCGGCGAGCTCGGTCAGAACTTTTTTCCATTCCTCGGTGGTGAGTTCGGCGCCGCCACGCTCCAGCTCCACCGGATTGGAGCAATACGGACATTGCAACGGACAGCGATGCGTGATCTCGGCCAGCACCGCCAGCGGAATGCCAAAAGTTTCCGCCGTCGAGCCGCGCTGCTCCATGATCGCCAGCCCGTCGGACGGATCGGCAACAAGAGGGTTCGCGTCGGTAAGCGTCGGGCTCATGACGTATTCTCCCGCGCTTCGGTCAGAAATCCCTTGTCGGCGAGATCCTGCAGCATGGCGATGACATCCAACCCGATCGCCGCGCGGTCGGCGGTATATTTGTCGGCGAGTTGATTGATCATTTGCGCGACGCTGCGTGCGCCGTCGCAGAGCTGCAGGATTTCAACCGCGGTCTCGTCCGGCGCGAGCACGCGTTCCGGCGCCAGGATCACCCAGAGCTGCCTGACCTCGTCGAACTTTAGCTTGGCGTGCCGCGGCAGAACCGGCCGGCTCGCTTCGCTGACGCTGATGTTGCGGTTACGCAGGCCCGCCATCGGTTTGCCTCAACTCGCCGCCGGCACGAACGCGCCCGGCGGCACGTGGCCGTCGACATAGGCATGATACAGCGCGTCGAGCTGAACCCATAGCACATTGGTCTTGAAGATCAGCGCGTTGCATACCGCCTCGCGCTCCGCCGGGGTGGTCGCGTGCTGCTTGACGAATTCGAGCGCGAAATTGGCGTCGCGCGGCGCCTGTTCCATGCGCCGGCTGAAATAGCGCATGATGTCCGGATTGACGAAATCATAGTGCTTCAGCATGCCCGAAATCCGCTCCTCGTGCAGGTTCGGCGCGAACAGTTCGGTGAGCGAGGAGGCAATGGCCTCGAGCGGCGTCTTGTCGCGGACGAAGTGGACGTAGGCGTCGACCGCAAAACGCGTCGCCGGCAAGATGCCTTCGGCGGATTCCACATAGGCATTGTCGAGTCCGAGCCCCTCGGTCAGCTTCAGCCAGCGTTCGATGCCGCCTTCGCTGCCGAGCTCGCCGTCATGGTCCTCGATCCGGTGCCGCCATTCCAGCCGGATGCCGCGGTCGCGGAAACGCGAGATCACCACGGCGTCCTTGATCGGGATCGTGCTCTGGTAATAATAGCGGTTTAGCGCCCAGGCCTGCACCTGTCCCTTGTTCAGCTTGCCGCCGTGCAGCAGCCGGTGAAATGGATGCAAATTGTGATAGCGCGTTGCGCCGATCTGGCGCAGCCTCGCCTCCAGCTCTTCCGCGCTCTGAAGCGGTTCGCTTGCGCTAAGTGAAAAGGCTGTGGTGGCGTTCAAAGTGTGATCTCCATCCCATCGGCCGGAATCCGCCAACCGGCGCGCTCGGCGGTCTTGCGTTCGGCGGAATCGCGCAGCAGCGCCGGATTGGAATTATTGATATGCAGAAAAATCTTATCGTCGATGCCAAGATCGGCAAGGGCCGCGATCGTGCCGTTTTCGCCCGACATTGAGATATGTCCCATACCCTTTCCGGTCTTGTTGCCGAGACCGGCTGCGATCAATTCGTCGTCGCGCCAGACCGTACCATCGAAAAAGACCAGCGGCGCACCGGCCAGTCGTTTTTTGAGGTCATCGGTCACGTCAGCACAGGCAGCGAGGAAAAAGAAATATTTGCCGGTGGCCTTGTCGGCGATCCGAAGTCCAAGCGTATCGCCAGCGCCATCGTCTCCCGCGGGGTGGCTCTTTCCCTCCAGATACCAGGCGCCCTTGCCGGGGACGGCAAAGGGGAGAATCTCGATGCCCGACTTTGCACCGTCAGACAATGCCGGCTCGAACGCCTCGTCGATCTTGATCGGTTCGCGCCGCACATTCTTCTCGCTCAACACGTTGAAGATGCTGTTGGCCTTCAGGATCGCGAGTACGCGCGGATGGGCGTAGATCGCAAACGGCCATCCCTCGCGCATCGACAATAGTCCGGCGACCGCATCGACCTCGCTGTTGGTCAGGATCACGCCGGCGACTGGACTGTGTCGGAGGTTTCCGGACTTCGGATGCAGCCGCGGCGTCGCGATCAATTGATGACGTAAGTCGGGCGAGGCGTTGATCAGGAACCAGTGTTCATCGTCGGCGCTGATCGCAATCGAAGCTTGCGTGCTTTGAAGTTCGGGACGATCAGCGCGCGCCGCTCTGCAAATCGTGCAACCGCAATTCCATTGCGGAACGCCGCCGCCGGCCGCGGCTCCCAGAACGACGATGCGAAGCATGACTCGTCTCCGGGCCACCTCAAGCATTTCGGAGGCGTCCGCTGGCATTGCGCTCCGTCCCCGGATCGGGAACGTCATCGCAAGGTGCGGTCCACCTCCGTCGAAATGCTTTAGCTATCGCAGTCGCTTATTTGCGGGCCGCGCAGGCATACATGTTGATTTCCATGCCAACCGGCACCTCGACGATCTTCGGCGTCTTCCAGGACATTTTATTCTCCTTCTCGAGCGGGACGATTTCGCCCTCTGTTGTAAAGTAATGCCGTTCTGAAAGTTCGCCAGTAAATTATTTGGACCGGTTCCGTGCTGCACTGCAAAACGGAATCGCGAGTTTCTCATCGACCGGGGAGTAAAGTAGTGCCCGATCAATGGCTTCCAACATGCCTCACGAAAAATCGAGTTGACCTCGCTGCGACGGACAGGGCGAATTACCAATAAAGAACTTGTGACATGTTGCCCGGCCAACGCCGGCGACACCCCAATCGAGGTGATTCCCGTCCATGCCGCGATACTTCTTCAATACCCGTATCGGCCAGGAGCTGATCCTCGATCCCGAAGGTGAGGAATTGCGCGATCCCGATCATGCCTGGCGCGTGGCGCGGACGACGATCCGGGAAATCCTGAAAACCGAAGGCGAGCAGGCAAGTCTTCTCAGCGCCATCCTGGAAGTGACCGACGACGAAGGCGAGATCGTGCTGGAATTTCCTTTCGCCGAAGCGATGCTCGATTCGCCGGAGCAAGCCAGGACCCGGCACTGAAGCATTCGAGCGCCGCGCATTCCCGCTTCGACCAGCGATGTTTTCATTGCACATCGGCGGTAAAATATTGGAGACTGCGGGTCAGGAAGGCCACCGCTGCGCGGATAAGGCCTTCCACTTAAGGGAGGGTTCAAGATGATCTACTCGGCCGCACGCCGCGCATTGCTCGCGGGTGCTTTCCTCAGTGCGTTTACGTTAGCTGCTGCGGCGCAGCAGCCTGCCGCTCCGGCTCCCGCCGCGGCGCCCGCACCGGCAGCGGCACCCGCCGCGGCGCCGTTACCGCCCGGCTCGCCCTTGATCGGGCGTCCGGCCGACAGTGAAGCTGCAGCAAAGCTCGCGCCGGTCGCGCCGCCGCCGATCGCCGCCGCCGCCGACAAGCTGCCGATCGCCAAGCTGAAGCTGCCGCCCGGCTTCAACATCGAGGTCTACGCAGCCGGAATGGCCAATGCACGCTCATTGGCCGAAGGCGACAAGGGCACGGTATTCGTCGGCAGCCGCCTCGTCGGCAACGTCTATGCCGTCGCCAACAAGGACGGCAAGCGATCGGTCAAGGTTCTGCAGTCGGGTCTCTATCGGCCCAACGGGGTCGCGTTCAAGAACGGCACGCTCTACATCGCCGAACTCTCGAAGGTCTCCAAGATCGACAAGGTCGAGGACAATCTCGACAGTCCGCCGAAGCCGACCATGATCTACGACAACCTGCCCAAGGACGAAGCCCACGGCTGGAAGTTCATCGCCATCGGGCCCGACAACAAGCTCTATGTTCCGATCGGCCAGCCCGGCAACAATGTGCTGCATGACGACGCCCACGGCCAGATCCGGCGGATCAATCTCGACGGCAGCGGCGCCGAGGTGGTCGCGAAAGGCGTCCGCAACACCGTCGGCTTCGACTGGAATCCGGAAACCAAGCAGCTCTACTTCACCGACAACGGCCGCGACTGGATGTCGGAAGACGTGCCGCAGGACGAACTCAATCGCGTCACCAAGGTCGGCGAGCATTTCGGCGCGCCCTATTGCCTGCAGGGCAATATCGTCGATCCCGAATTCGGCTGGGGCAAATCCTGCGCGGATTACACGGCGCCGGTCGGCCTGCTCGGTCCGCATACCGCGGCACTCGGCATGCGCTTCTACACCGGCAGCATGTTTCCGAAGGCCTACAAGAACGCCATCATCGTGGCGCGGCATGGCTCGTGGAACCGGTCCAACAAGGCCGGCGGCGACGTCGTCGTCATCAAGCTGAACAAGGACGGCACCATGAAATCCATGGAGCCGTTCATCACCGGCTTTCTGGAAGACAACAAATACATCGGCCGGCCGGTCGACGTGATGCAGCTGAAGGATGGTTCGCTGCTGGTGTCCGACGACTGGAACGGCGCGGTGTACCGCGTCACCTACGGCAAGCAGAAAGTCGCGGCGCATTAAGTAGCCGCTAACGTCATTGCGAGCGAAGCGAAGCAATCCAGCGGTCAAAAAAACTGGATTGCTTCGTCGCTTCGCTCCTCGCAATGACGAGGAGTACCAGGACTGACCCATGAGAAAAACAATAACGGCCCTGGCGTTCGTTCTCGTTGCCTCCTCGGCAAATGCAGATACGTTGCAGGACCGCATCGCGCCGTGCCTTGCCTGTCATGGCGAGAAGGGGCAGTCGGAGACCGAGAACACTCCCTCGCTCGGCGCGCAGCAGGCGCCCTATGCGCTGATCCAGCTCTTCATGTTTCGCGAGAAGCTGCGCGTGTTCGAGCCGATGAACGAGATGGCGAAATCGCTCACCGACGACGATCTGCGCACATTTTCCGATTTTATCGCCAAATTGCCGAAGCCGGTGCCGCCGGCAGACGCCGCCGATCCCGCGCGGATGGCGCGCGCGCAGGCGGCAATACAGCAGCATCGCTGCAACACCTGCCACAACGCCGACTTTTCCGGCAAGGACAACGTCCCGCGCATCGCCAACCAGCGCGAGGATTATCTCAAAAAAACGCTTGCCGAGTACAAGGACAACAGCCGTCACGGCTATGACGGCAGCATGGCGGACGTGATGGCGCCGGTCACGGCGGAGCAGATCGCCGATCTCGCTTATTTCCTCGCCCGCGTCCGCTGAACCTTCGCCTGCGGCCGGCGCTGGCGCTGTCGTCGGTGTGGCGCTACAAGACCCCACGATCGAAACGGAGTTGGTAAATGCAGGATCTCTGGCGCCTGTCGGCTCAGGAACTCGCCGCCCTGATCGGAACGAAAAAGGTTTCGGCGATGGACGCGGCCACCGCCGCGCTGGCCCGGCTGGACGCGGTCAACCCGAAAATCAACGCGGTCGTCGACTACCATCCGGAAGATGTACTGGCGCACGCACGCGGCATCGATGCCGCGATCGCGCGTGGCGAAGATGCGGGTCCGCTGGCGGGCGTGCCGGTGACGGTGAAGGTCAACATCGATCAGCAAGGCTTTGCCACCACCAACGGCCTAAAACTGCAGCGCGACGTGATCGCGAAAACCAACAGTCCCGTGATCGACAATCTGCGCAAGGCGGGGGCGGTGATTTTGGGCCGCACCAACTGCCCGGCGTTTTCCTACCGCTGGTTCACCACCAACCTCGTGCACGGCAACACCAAAAATCCCCGCGATCCCGGTATCACTCCCGGCGGCTCGTCCGGCGGCGCGGGCTCGGCGGTCGCCGCCGGCATCGGCCATGTCGCGCACGGCACCGACATCGCGGGTTCGATCCGCTATCCCGCTTATGCCTGCGGCGTGCATGGCTTGCGGCCGACCATGGGCCGCGTTGCCGCCTATAACGCGTCGCTGCCCGAGCGCACGATCGGTCCGCAAATCTCGGCGGTGTCCGGCCCGCTGGCGCGAACCGTCGGCGATCTCCGCATCGCGCTCGCGGCGATGTCGCAGCAAGACCTGCGCGATCCCTGGTGGGTACCGGCGCCGCTGCAAGGGCCGGCGCGGGCGAAGCGCGCCGCGCTGTGCCTCAATCCGGACGGCCTTGAGACCGTTGCCGAAGTGAAAGCGGCCGTCGCCGATGCCGGCAAGCGCCTGGAGCGCGCGGGATGGACGGTCGAACAGATCGAGACGACCCCGCCGCTGCGCGAGGCCGCCGAGCTGCAGACAAAGCTCTGGCTCGGCGACGGATATGAAGCCCAGCTCGAAGCCGCCGAGCGCGAGGGCGATCCCGGCGCGCTGGCCTGTCTGCGCGGCAACAAGGCAAAAGTTCACCCCTTCGATGCCGCCGCGTTCTCGAAGACGCTGGTGCGGCGAGCCACATTGACGCGGGAATGGCAGTTGTTCTTCGAGACCTATGCCGTGCTGCTGATGCCGGTCTCCGGCGAACTGCCGTTCCCCGACGGCCTCGATGTCAGCGACGACGCCTCGTTTGCGCGGGTATGGCGCGCGCAGATGCCGCAGATCGGCATTCCCTTCATGGGGCTGCCCGGCCTAACAGTCACCACTGGGCTGGTCGGGCGCGTTCCCGTCGGCGTTCAGGTCGTATCGGGCCGCTACCGCGAGGATCTCTGCCTGCTTGCCGGCGAGGCCATCGAGGCCGCGGGAACGCCTTCGATGCCAGTCGATCCCGCCGGCTAAATGAATCTCCACCGAAGCGAAAGAACCGACCATGGCTGGCATTTATGATTTCTCGGCAAAGTCGCTTGCCGGCGAGGAGATTCCCTTGAAGCAGTTCGAGGGACAAGTGCTGCTGATCGTCAACACCGCGAGCGCGTGCGGATTTACGCCGCAGTACAAAGGTCTGGAGTCGCTTCATAACGAACTGTCGCCGCGCGGCTTTGCGGTGCTTGGATTTCCGTGCAATCAGTTCGGGGGTCAGGAACCCGGTAATGCCAAGCAGATCGAGCAATTCTGTACGAGCAACTATGCCATCACGTTTCCGATGTTCGCGAAGATCGATGTCAACGGCAGCAGTGCTCACCCGCTGTACAAATACCTGCAGAGCGCGAGAACGGGATTGCTCGGCCCGTCGCTCAAATGGAATTTTACCAAATTTCTGATCGATCGTCGGGGCGGGGTCGCTGGGCGATATCCGCCGACCACAAGACCCGAAAGCCTGAAGAGAGAAATCGAGGCGCTATTGTGAACGAGAAAAATCAGGCGATGGGCGATCAACTGCCGGACCGGCTCTCGACCGATCCGAAAAGCCCCTATTACAACGCCGACCTGCTTGCGCGCGATATCGGCATCCGCTTCAAGGGCATCGAGAAGACCAATGTGGAAGAATACTGCGTCAGCGAGGGATGGGTGCGCGTGACCGCGGGCGCGGCAAAAGATCGCTACGGCAATCCGCTCACCATCAAGGTCCACGGCCCGGTCGAGCCGTATTTTCGCGGCAAGGGATAAGCGGAATGTCGGTTCGCATCGTCGACGTCCGCGAAGTCACAAAGCCGATCTCCTCGCCGATCCGCAACGCCTATATCGACTTTACCAAAATGACGACCAGCCTCGTCGCCGTCGTCACCGACGCCGTGCGCGACGGCAAGCCCGTGGTCGGTTACGGTTTCAACTCCAACGGCCGCTACGGGCAGGGCGGATTGATCCGCGAGCGTTTTGCGCCGCGCCTCAAGGAAGCCGAGCCGAAGACGCTGCTCGATTCGACCGGCGGCAACCTCGATCCGGACAAGATCTGGGCGACGCTGATGGGAAACGAAAAGCCGGGTGGTCATGGCGAGCGCTCGGTCGCGGTCGGCACCATCGACATGGCGGTGTGGGATGCGGTCGCGAAGATCGCGAACCAGCCGCTGTTCCGGCTGCTGGCGGAACGCCATGGCAGAACTGCTAACCCGCGCGTGTTCGTCTATGCCGCCGGCGGCTACTACTATCCCGGCAAGGATCTGTCGGCGCTGCGCGGCGAAATGCGCGGCTATCTCGACCGCGGCTACAATGTCGTGAAGATGAAAATCGGCGGCGCGCCGATCGAGGAGGATCGCATGCGCATCGAGGCCGTGCTGAAGGAGATCGGCAGCCCGGCGCAACTCGCGGTCGATGCCAACGGCCGCTTCGATCTGGAGACCGCGATCGCCTACGCAAAGATGCTGTGCGACTATCCGCTGTTCTGGTACGAGGAAGCCGGCGATCCCCTGGATTTTGCTTTGCAGGCCGCGCTTGCGGAATTCTATCCGGGGCCGATGGGGACCGGCGAAAACCTGTTCAGCCATCAGGACGCGCGCAACCTCATCCGCTATGGCGGGATGCGGCCGGACCGCGACTGGCTGCAGTTCGATTGCGCGTTGTCGTATGGGTTGTGCGAATACCAGCGCACGCTTGCGATGCTGCACACCCACGGCTGGTCCGCCAGCCGCTGCGTGCCGCATGGCGGCCATCAGATGTCGCTCAATATCGCGGCGGGGCTCGGCCTCGGCGGCAACGAGAGTTATCCCGACCTGTTCCAGCCGTATGGCGGATTCCCTGACGGCGTTCGGGTCGAGAGCGGTCACATCACCATGCCGGACCTGCCGGGGATCGGTTTCGAGGGAAAATCCGATCTCTACGCCGAGATGCGGGCGCTGGCGTCGTAAGGTTCGCGCTCCCGTGTCCCCGGCGCGCTACAGCACGCAGCGCTGCGTCCGGCGAACGCTGCGTCATACGCGGGCTTGACCCGCGTATCCATCATCTTCGAAAGACGCTTGCGAAGAATGATCGATGGCCGGGTCAAGCCCCGGCCGTGGCGCGTGAATTTTTGCTGTACCGCCGGCATCGAGCGGCTATGGTCGGCCCAAATCGCCGATGAGAGACCCTTGAATGAACGTGCTGCCGCTGCGGCCTGAAGTCGAGACTGAATCCGCGTCCGGGCGCAAGGCGGCGGCTGCGATGATCGAAATCGATCATGTGTCGCAAATCTTCCAGACTTCCGGCCGCCAGAGCCACCTCGCGATCTCCGATATTTCGCTGCGAATCGAGGACGGCGCCTTTGTCTCGATTCTCGGCCCGTCCGGCTGCGGCAAGTCGACGCTGCTCTATATCGTTGGCGGTTTTGTCAACCCGACCGAGGGGGTAGCGAGGGTCAAGGGCAATGCGATCACCGGCCCCGGTCCCGATCGCGGTCCGGTGTTTCAGGAATTCGCGCTGTTTCCCTGGAAGAACGTGCTCGGCAACGTGATGTACGGCCTGCGCCAGCAGGGCGCGACGCGCGCGGAGGCGGAAGCGCAGAGCCGGCGGCTGATCGAGATGGTCGGCCTGAAAGGGTTTGAGAATTTCTATCCGAAGGAATTGTCCGGCGGCATGAAACAGCGCGTGGCGATCGCGCGCACGCTGGCTTACAAGCCGGCGGTGCTGCTGATGGATGAGCCGTTCGGCGCGCTGGATGCGCATACCCGCACCCGGCTGCAGAACGACCTGCTCAACATCTGGGAGCGCGACCGCAAGACGGTGCTGTTCGTCACCCATTCGGTCGACGAGGCCGTATTCCTGTCGGACAAGGTCGTGGTGATGACCCGCGCACCCGGCCGCATCAAGGAGATCGTCGAGATCGAGCTGCCGCGCCCGCGGCGCCGCGCCGAATTGCTGCTCGATCCGCGTTACCAGAAATACGTCGTCGATATCGAGAAACTGATCGATGACACCGGCATCGACGAGTTGCATCCATGATCGCCGCGCGCGCAATGCTGTCGAAAGCAGCGCCGCTGCTCGCCGTACTCGGCCTGCTCGCGATCTGGCAGATCGCGGCGCTGATCCTGAATACCGACAGTTTCCCATCGGCACTGGAAGCGATCCGCGCCATCCCGGCGATTCTGAGCGACCGCGGCGACCTGATCAACATCCTCGCCTCGCTGCGCCGCATGGCGATCGGCCTCAGCCTCGCGGTCATCCTCGCGATTCCGCTGGGGCTGATGATGGGACGCAGCCGCGCCGTGGCGTCGTTCTTCAATCCGCTGCTGATGGTGATCTATCCGGTACCGAAGGCGGCGCTGATGCCGGTGATCATGCTCTGGCTCGGCGTCGGCGACGTCTCGAAAACCCTGGTGATCTTCCTCGGCGTCAGCCTTCCGATCATTTATCACAGCTTTCAGGGCGCCAAGGCGGTCGAGGAGAAGATGCTGTGGTCCGGTGCTGCGATGGGAATGTCGGCGGCGCAGCGCATGCTGCGAATCGTGCTGCCGGCGGCGCTGCCGGAAATCTTCGCGGGATGCCGCACTGGCCTCGTGCTGGCGCTGATCACCATGGTGACCTCTGAGATGATCGCGCGGCAGTCGGGTGCGGGGAACATCCTGTTCAACGCGCTCGACATGGCGCAATACGATACCGTGTTCGCGATGATCATCATCATCGGCGCGATGGGCATCATCCTCGATGCGGCCTTTGAAAGATTGCGCGGCGCGCTGGTAAAATGGTCCGAGCCGCGCTTCGACATTCCCCTGAGCTTCTCATGAACGCCCGCGCACTCTCCGCCGATGTTCTGCTCGGCATCGCGCCGATCGCGATGGTGATCGCGTTATGGCAGGTGCTGGTGACGTTCGGCTACGCGCCGGTATCGCTGCTGCCGCCGCCCGCCCTGGTATTCGTGCGGCTGGCGCAGCAACTCGTCTCCAGCGGATTCCTGCATGAGATCGGCGCGACGCTGTTCCGGCTGTTCGCGGGCTTCTCGATCGCGGTGGCGCTCGGCGTCGGCATTGGGCTGGCCGCCGCCGTCAACCCGGCTGTCAATGCGGTCGTACGTCCCGTGGTGCGGGTGCTGGCGCCGGTGCCGAAGGTGGCGCTCTATCCGGCGCTGTTATTATTGCTCGGATTCGACCACGCCTCCAAAATCACGCTGGTCGCCGCCGACGCATTGTTTCCGATCCTGCTGTCGACCTACTACGGCGCCTCGATGGTCGAGCAGAAGCTGATCTGGTCGGCGATGGCGGCAGGAACGCCGCGCCGCCAGATCTTGTTCAAGGTGGTGCTGCCCGCCGCGATGCCGTCGATCCTGACCGGCTGCCGCATCGGACTCGTGATCTCCTGCATCGTGGTGTTCCTGGCCGAGATGATCACCTCGACCGACGGCCTCGGTCATCTCCTGGTCGCAGCCGCGCGGACGTTCCAGACCGTGGACATGTTCGTGCCGCTGATCACCATCTCGCTGTTGGGATTGATCCTCAACGGGTTGTTGCACTCCTTGCGGACCTATCTGCTGCGCGGCTTTCCGGAAGTGTGATTCGCGCATTCAACACCTCACATGGGTGTGAAGCCAACACCCGCTCGAGTCGGAACATCCGCTGCCGCCGGCGGTTCTCTTTCCATAACCTTTGGAGAGAACCGATGACGAAAATAAAACTTCTCGGCGCGGCCGCACTTCTGTCGGTCGCTTTCGCTGCGCCGGTGATGGCGCAGCAGGCCGCTCAGGAACCCGGCGCATATGCGCAAAGTCATCCTTACGCAAACGACTACTATTACGGGTACCGGCGCCCCGGCTTCTGGCCCGGCGAAGTTGCCGCCGGCGTAGTGGCGGGCGCGGTGGGAACGGCGGGTGCGATCGCTGCAGCGCCATTCCGTGGAGGCGCCTATGACGCCAACGCTTATTATGATGGCCCCGATGAAGTCTACGACTACCGCAGTACGTGCGGGCCGCAGGACGGCGCCACCTATCGTGGACCGGACGGCCGCTGGTATCCCTGCAACTGATCGAACTTGATCGGTGAAGAAAAAGGTGGCCGACGAGGCCGCCTTTTTTGTATTTGCAAGGGGCTTCCGTTTAGTCCTACATTTGCGGCCAACGCCAGGCGAACGGCCGCAATCAATAGCGGCACAAGAAAAATGCGTTCCGGAGGAAGCACTATGAAGACTGTGCCCGTCAGCCGACGCGTATTGCTTAAATCGTCCACGGCGGCGGTTGCCTGGCTCGCCCTGTCGCCCGCCATCGTCGGGCGCGCGCAAGCCGCCACGACGAAATTCAAATGCTCGTCGTCGCTTCCCAACGATCCCAAATACGCCAACGGCCGGGTCTATTACGACAACCTGGTCAAGAACCTGAAGGCCAACGGACTGAGCGAGCAGATCGAGGTCACCTTCTTTCCCGACAACCAGCTCGGTCAGGAGATCGACGTCATCAATTCCGTCAAGCTCGGTGTGATCGACCTGATGGTGTCGGGCTCTTCGATATCAGCCAATCTCGTGCCGCTGGTCGGGACCTTCGACCTCGGCTATCTGTTTTCCAGCTATCAGCAGCAGACCAAGGCATTCGACGCCGGCGCTTCCAGGCCGATCGAGGATGCGCTGCTGAAGGGCGCGAACATCCGCATCATCTCATGGGCATATAATTTCGGCGCCCGCAGCGTGCTGGCGAAACGGCCGGTGAAAACCCCGGAAGATCTGGCCGGCCTCAAGATCAGGACGCTGCCCAATCCCATCATCACCGAGTGCCTTCGCCTGATGGGTGCTGCCGCGACGCCGCTGGCGTTCGGCGAAATCTATACGGCGTTGCAGGCCGGCGTGCTCGACGGGCTCGAACATGACCCGCCGACCATCCTCGCCAGCAAGTTCTACGAAACTTCGAAGCATTATGCGCTGACGCAGCATATCTTCTCGCCGCTGGCGACCTATTTCAGCGATGCGACGTTCAATCGCATGGACCCGAAACTGCGCGAGGGGTTTTTAGATGCCGCGAAGAAGGCCGGCGCCGACACCCGCGCCCACGGCCTCGCGGTCGAGAAAGAGGCGCTCGCGCTTCTCGTGGACAAGGGCGTAACCGTCGTCGAATGCGACAAGGAAGCGTTCCGCAAGCGCGTGCTGCCGCAAACCGACAATTTCGTAAAGGCTCGCGCCGAGGCGAAGCCTGTGGTGGACGCGATCCGCGCGACCCAAGCCTGAAGGGTGCAAACGATGTCAGGCGCCGCGCCCTCGCAAAGCGGCGGCCACCGGATCATGGTCCCGCTGCTGACACTCAGTGACGCGGCGGCGGCGATTCTTCTTGGCGCCGACCTTCTGGTCGTCTGCGGTTCGGTGCTGTTGCGCTTTTTGTTCAACGCGCCGGTCGAGTGGGCCGACGATGTCGCGCGCGGCCTGATGGTCGGATCGAGTTTCTTCGGCGCCGCCAGCGCGCTTGCCCGCAGCGAAAATCTGGGCGTGGCGTTTTTCATCGACATGCTGCCGGTCGGTCCGCGGCGCGTCATCGACGCCGTGGGCGCGCTGCTCGTGACCGTGATTTCAGGCTATGTGGCATTCAACGCCATCAAGCTCGGCTGGCTGACCACCGGGCAAACGTCCGGCTCCGGTCTGCCGCTGGAACTGACTTTTTATCCAATGGGCGTCGGCGCGCTTTTGATGACGATCTTCGCGCTCGATCTTTTCTGCCGCCGCCCGGTTCGCGACGTCGTTGCCGGCGTGGTGGCGACCGGTCTGGTCGTCGCGCTTTACATCGCCTGGGATCGGTTGCTGCCGGCTTCGGTGCCGTCGTCGGGAACGCTGATGCTGGCCGGCTTTTTCATCACCTTGTTTGGCGGGCTGCCGATCGGCTTCGCGCTGGCGCTGGCGGCGCTGACATTCATCTGGGTGGAAGGCACGCTGCCCGGCGTGATCTTCGCCCAGCAGATGGCGCGCGGCATCGACAATTTCGTGCTGCTTGCGATTCCCTTCTTCATTCTGGTCGGCTATCTCATGGAAGCCAACGGCATGTCGGTTCGCCTGATCGAACTGTTGCAGCGCGGGGTGGGACGCATGCGTGGCGGCCTCAACGTCGTGATGGTGACGTCGATGGTGCTGTTTTCCGGCATCTCCGGCTCCAAGATGGCCGACGTCGCCGCCGTTGGATCGGTGCTGATCCCCGCGGCTCGCCGCTCCAGGCAAAATCCGGGCAGCGCCGTCGCGTTGCTGGCGGCTTCGGCTGTCATGGCCGAGACCATTCCGCCCTGCATCAACCTGATCATCCTGGGCTTCGTCGCCAACCTCTCGATCGGCGGCTTGTTCGTCGCGGGATTGTTGCCGGCCGGCCTGATGGCATTGGCGCTGATCGCGGTGTCGATCGTTTTTGGCAAGCGTCCGGCCTTGCCTGCCGAAACTGAATCGCAGATTCCGATTGTCGGCCTCTGGAGCGGCGCCATCGCGTCGTTCGGGCTGATCTTCATGATCTTCGCGGGTTTCAAAAGCGGATTCGCGACGGCTACGGAGATCTCGGCGTTCGCCGTGGTCTATGCGATCGTGGTGGGCAGCGTGGTGTTCCGCGAGCTCAGCTTCAGGACCGCGACGGCGAGCTTCGTGCAGGCCGCGACGCGCTCAGGGCTGGTGTTGTTCATCGTCGCGGCGGCGCAATCGCTCGCATTCATTCTCACGCTGCAGCAGGTGCCGCATGCCGTCGGCGACATGATGCTGTCGTTGTCGGGCACGCATGGCACATGGCTGTTCATGTTGCTGTCGATCGTCGTGCTGATCGTGATGGGCTCGGTGCTCGAAGGCGCCGCGGCGCTCATCATCTTCGGGCCGCTATTGCTGCCGGTTGCGGTCAAGCTCGGCATCGACCCCTTGCATTTCGGCGTGGTGCTGGTGATTTCGATGGGGCTTGGCCTGTTTGCACCGCCGCTCGGGCTTGGCCTTTACGGCGCCTGCCTGATCGGCAACGTGCCGATCGAACAGACGGTCAAGCCGATCATGGGCTATCTCGGATTGCTGTTCCTGTGCCTGCTGGTGATTGCGTTCGTCCCCGGCATCAGCACCGCGCTGCCGCGCGCTTTCGGCTACTGACCATGAAAGTCCTGCTCACGCATACGCCGCAAGCCCGGCGCCAGTATTACGGCGAGCGCAGCCTGGCCGGCCTGCGAGCGGTGGCGCAGGTCGTGTTGCATGAAGCCGACGGCGCGCTGGATGCGGCAGGCCTGATCGATGCTGCGCGCGATGTCGACCTCATCGTGGCCGACCGCCTGACGGAAGGACCGGGCGAGATTTTTCGGCGGCTTCCAAAGCTGCGGGCATTCGTGCGTTGCGCGGTCGATATCCGCAACATCGACGTCGAAGCAGCAAGCGCGGCGGGCGTGATGGTTACGCGCGCCGGGCCCGGCTTCATACATTCCGTTGCCGAGCTCGCGATCGGCTACATGGTCGACCTGTCGCGTGGAATTTCCCGGGCGGCGGCGGACTATCATGCCGGCCGGCAGCCGGAAGTCGTGATGGGGCGGCAGCTTGCCGGCAGCCGCCTCGGCATCATCGGCTATGGCAGCATCGGCCGCACGCTTGCGCCGATCGCCAGGGCGCTGGGCATGGCGGTTCTGGTCGCAGATCCATTTGTGGCCGCCGACGATGCGAGCATCGAACATGTTCCGCTCGAGGATCTGCTCGAGCGGTCCGACTACGTCGTCTGCCTCGCGGTAGCGAACGAACAGACCGAGAATTTGATCGGGGAGGCCGCGCTGGCGCGGATGCGGCCGCACGCGTTCTTTATCAATCTGTCGCGCGGCAACCTTGTCGACGAGGCCGCGCTGGCCGCCGCGTTACGCGAGAACCGCATCGCCGGTGCAGCGATGGATGTCGGCCGCGCCCGCGACCAGATGCCGACCGCGGAACTGGCGAAACTTCCCAACGTCATTGCCACCCCGCATATCGGCGGCTTGACCCCGCCGGCGATCGAGAGCCGGTCGCTGGAAACCGTTCGCCAGGTTCAGGCAATCGTCAGCGGCGAGGTTCCCGCAGGCGCCGTCAATGCCGCTCACTGGACGCGGCATCCTTGAGCGATAGAAGGTTCTACGGCAACCGCATGTCGAGCAACCGCCGGCCGTCGGCCTTCAGCAACCTCTTCACCGCGCTGGATGCGACGACCTCGCCGTCGTTGGCGTAGGCCTCGTGGTTCTTCTCGATGTCGTCGAGGCGGTAGAGATAGTTCACCATGATGCCGGCCGATTCGCGCAGCGCTTTCGGCGAGATATCGCCGAGCCAGTCGATCCGTTCCAGCCGGGCGCCGTTGCCGAGGTGAAACCGCGCCACCGAATCGATCAGCCGGCTTTTCGGCGTGCGCGCCCTTAGAAAATAATATGCCGCGAGCGGCTCGAGAAGCGAACGCAATTGCGCGGCCAGTTGCGGATCGTCGGTCCAGCCGGGTTGCTCGAGCTTGTCGAGCAGCAGCCGGTCGTCCTCGGACAGCGCAAGATCGTCGGCGCCTTTCAGCCATTGCATGAACCCGGGCACAGGCGACAGCGTCACGAAGTTGTCGAGCCTCGGCAGTTCGCGCCGCAATTCCTCCACCACCTGCTTGATCAGGAAATTGCCGAAGGTGATGCCGCCGAGCCCGCGCTGGCAGTTCGAGATCGAATAGAATACCGCGGTGCGGGCGCGATCGATCGGCACCGGCTGCCGGTCTTCGGCGAGCAGGGGCGCGATAGCGCCCGGAATTTGCTCCGTCAGCGCTACCTCGACAAAGATCAGGGGCTCGTCGACCAGCGCCGGATGAAAGAATCCGTAGCAGCGCCGGTCGACCGGATCGATGCGGCGCCGCAGATCGTCCCAGTCGCGGATTTCATGCACCGCTTCGTAGCGGATGATCTTTTCCAGGATGATGGCGGGTGTCGACCAGTCGATCTTGCGCAGCACCAGAAACCCCCTGTTGAACCACGATGAAAGCAGATGCACGACGTCGCGGTCGAGCGCGGTGAGATCCTTGTGGCCGTCCTTGACGTCGAGCAGGTCGGCGCGCAGCGCCACCAGTTCGCCGGTACCGCCCGGCGCGCGATTGAGGCGGCGGAACAATTCCTGCCGCCGCGGCTCCGATGCAAAGTGAAGATCGCTGGCGCCGTCGCCGGTCGGCTGCGCGCGCCAGGCCTCGATCGCCTGCTGCAGCTTTTCCTGATCCGGTCCATAGCCGCGCGCCAGCGTCTGGAAGAACGAGATGCGGCCGGCTTGATCGAGATCGTGGTAGCGGTCCAGCACCTCGCGCGCGATCGCAGTACCGGAGGCTTCGCCCGCGCCGGACAGCAGCGCTTCGCACATTTCGATCAGGTCCGACGCATCCTGCCGGGCATCTGTCTGTCCGGTTCGGCGCAGCAGCGTGCGGCCGCGTTCGGAGATCGAAGCAAGTAGGCCGGAGAAAAAGTCGCTGCTCATGAATTACAATCCTAAGGCGGCGCGGGACCGCGCCAAGCCAATATACCGCACCGGAAAGCGTATTGCGCGGGCTTTTGAGGCATGAAAGAGTTGCATACGGTCAATTCGCGGCGGGACAATCGGCGGGACAATCCGGTTACGGGGGAATTTAGGATGAAGGCAAACGCATTCAAGCGCGGCATCGCGGGGGTGGCATGCGCGCCGATGGGTACGCTCAACCCGCCCTGCGGGTGAACCGGAGACCCGCATGCTTTCAGACCGCATCGAGGCGAAGTGGATCGACGCGTTCTGCGAGATTTTCGAGCGTTGCGCGGTAAAACCCGGCGACACCGCCGCGATCCTCTCGGAGACGCAGTCGCGCGCGCTCAACGTTCATATCGCCGAACTGGCGCTGCTGCGCATGGGCGCCAAGCCGTTTCACATCGTCGTGCCGACGCCGCGCAACCGGCAGATCGTCCCGGTGCGCTCCACCGGCGCCAGCGAGGCGATCCAGCGGCTCGCGCCGGTGGTCACGGCACTGCAGCAGGCCGGCTTCGTGGTCGATTGCACCATCGAAGGGCTGATGCACGCGGTGGAGACGCCCGATATCCTCAAGGCCGGCGCACGCATTCTGGTGATCTCCAACGAGCATCCCGAGGCGCTTGAGCGCATGGTGCCTGACACGGCGCTCGAACAGCGCGTGCGCGCGGCGGCGAAGATGCTGCGTGGGACCAAGCGCATGCGCGTGACCTCGAAGGCAGGCACCGATCTCGATATTGACATGGCCGGCGCCTCGACCGTAGGCGTCTGGGGCTGGACCGACCGACCGGGCACGCTGGCGCATTGGCCGGGCGGGCTGGTGGTTAGCTTTCCCAGGGCAAAAACCGTCAACGGCACGCTGGTGATGGCGGCGGGCGATATCAACCTCACCTTCAAGCGCTATCTCGCCTCAGAGATCACGATGACGCTTGTAGACGATTACGTCACCGAACTCGCGGGCGAGGGCGCCGACGCCGCGATGATGCGCGCCTATCTTGCGGCATGGGGCGAGCGCGAGGCCTATGCGGTGTCGCATGTCGGCTTCGGCATGAATCCGCGCGCCCGTTACGAAGCGCTTTCGATGTACGACCAGCGCGACACCAACGGCACCGAATTGCGCGCCGTCGCCGGCAACTTTCTGTTCTCCACCGGCGCCAATGAATTCGCAGGACGCTATACCGCGGGACATTTCGATCTGCCGGTGATGGGCACCACCATCGAACTCGATGGCACGGCGGTGGTGCGGGACGGCGTGCTGCAGGATGTTTTCGGATGAAGGATATTTTCCGTCCTTGCGAGGAGCGCTTGCGACGAAGCAATCCAGTCTTCGCTGACGGATTGCTTCGCTGCGCTCGCAATGACGAAAGCGGCTAGTCGCGATCCAGCACCGGCGGGCGCGCCAGCCCAAAATGCCGGAGCAACTCCACCAGCGCCGCGAGGCGCTGCTCGCGAAAGGCGTCGATATCCATGCCGGCATAATCGAGGAAACCGGCGCCGGTGCGCATGCCGATGCGGCCTTCCTGCATGTTGCGGGAAATCACCTCGGGCGCGCGATAGCGGTCGCTGTGCAGCGCGCCCTCGAGATAGCGGCTGGCGTAGTAGAGAATATCGCCGCCACCCCAGTCGATGAATTCCAAGAGCCCCATGGTCGCGTAGCGAAACCCAAAACCATATTTGATCGCCTTGTCGATGTCCTCCGCGCTGGCGACGCCTTCTTCCACCATCCGCGCCGCCTCGTTCATGGCCAGCGCCTGGATTCGCGGCACGATGTAGCCGGGCGTCGCCGCGCACACGACGGGCACCTTGCCGATGCCTTCCAGCAACGCCTTGACCCGCGCGGTGATCGCGGGATCGGTAACGGCGCCGGGCGACAGTTCGACCAGCGGGATCAGATAGGCCGGGTTGAGCCAGTGCACGTTGAGAAAACGCCGGGGATGCTCGACCGCACCCGAAATGTCATCGACCAGAATCGTCGAGGTGGTGGAGGCGATGATAGTTTCGGGCCCGACAAGCTTCGAAGCCGCCGCCAGCACTTCGCGCTTGAGGTCGACCACTTCGGGCACGCCTTCGAACACAATTCCGGCGCCGGCGAGCGCAGTGGCGCTATGTTGCGCGGGCATGACGGAAACGCGGGCGGCGATGGCGTCGGTGTCATCGCCGGTCAATAGGCCGAACCGGGTCAGGCTCGCCAGCGTTTTGCGGATTTCGCCGAGCGCTTCGGCCTCAAGCGTTGCGAACTGCTCCGCGGACCGCGGCTTGACGTCGATCAGAACGACGCAGTGACCGGCATAGGCGAACGCCACCGCGATACCGCGGCCCATTCGCCCGGCACCGAGACAGGCAATGGCAGGGCGGGCGGTCACGGCGGAAAGCCTTCGCGCAACAACGCCTGCAAGCCCGGGCGGTCGAGATCGCCAAGCCCGAGACTTGCAAGCGTGCGCCCTCCTTGCAAAAAATCCTCGCCGCAGACCGCGCCGCCGATCGCGAGAAACGATTTCGCCAGCGGCGTTTCGACGGCGGCGAGTTGGGCGGCGGAGACAAGGAACGACAATCCCACGCGCAGGTCTTCCCGCATGTAGCGATGCTTCGCCAGCACGATGCGCTCGCGCCAGTCGCCGGAATCGGTGAGGCGGTCATGCGAGCCGCGGCCATACATCCATTCCTCGCCGTCGCCGGCGTAATGATGCGCCAGCGGAAAATGCGGCGGGCCGTAGCCAAAACCTTCGCGCACCGCGATGCGCTCGGCGTCGAGCGCGTCGGTGACGCGGCGGATCGCGGTTTGCGTGCCTTCCTTGTGGATGTCCCAGCGTTCGAAATGCTCGATCGGCCCGGCATTCATCACGATCAGCGGCGGGTGGATGATCGGCCCGGCATTCATCAGCGCGCCGGACAGCGCGTCGCCGCAGGGCTCGATCACGCCGGGAAATGCGCGCCCGATCACGTCGAGCGCCCGATCCGCGGCTTTCAACGGAAATACCCCAACCGGCAGCCGCTTGGCGCGGATGGTGATGGCGACCTCGAACGGCCCATGCTTGCGCGCCAGCCATGGCAGCGTGCCGGTTTCGGCGAACGCGGTCGATGCGCGGCTGCCGGCGTCGTGCGCGGCTTTCGCGAAGATGACGGACCCGAATGTCGCCGGCGGCAGGAACACCACCTGTCCGTCGACGAGGTGCGGCGCGAGCAACGCGGCAATGTCAGCTTGTGCGAACGCAGGCGTCGGGCACAGGATCAGCTCGGCACCGCGGGCCGCCTCGGCGATATCAGATGTGACCAGCGCGAGTTGTGCGTCGTGGCGGCCGCTTGCGTCCTTGACGGATACGCGCGAGCCGGCGCTGTGATGCGCGGTCACCGCATCGGCATCGCGCCGCCACAACCTGACATCATGGCCCTCTAGCGCAAAATCGCCCGCAGCCGCGAAGGAGCCGTTGCCGCCGCCGAGCACCGCGATTCGCATTGAAACTCCCACCTTCGTCATGCCCGGCCATAGCAGTCTGCTTTACGCAGACTGCGTAAACTTGTCTGCGATGCCGGGTATCCACGTCTTTCTTCGGTCGCCCAAAGGCAGTCGTGGATAGCCGGGACAAGCCCGGCCATGACGAATGTTGTTAACACCGTCATGATTTCGCCGTCTCCGCTATTTCCTTCAGCCTGAAATGCTGAACCTTGCCAAGCGCAGTGCGCGGCAGATCGTCGACGAAGACGAATTCGCGCGGCACCTTGAAGCGCGCCAGTTGCGCCAGCAGGTGCGCCTTCAACGCCTCGGCGTCGGCCTGGCGCCCCGCGCGCGGGATCACATAGGCCACCGGCACCTCGTCCCATCGTGGATCGGGCCGGCCGATCACACCGCAATCGGCGACATCGGGATGCTCCAGCAGCACGCGCTCGACCTCCGCCGGATAGATATTCTCGCCGCCGGAGATGATCATGTTCTTCTTGCGGTCGTGCACGAAGAAATAACCGTCGGCATCGCGGCGGCCGATATCGCCGGTGCGAAACCAGCCGTCGCGCAGCACCTCCCGCGTCGCCGCCTCGTTGCCCCAGTATTCGCTGAAGACATTGGGGCCGCGTATCGCGATCTCGCCCGGCGTATCCGGCGGCAACTCGACGCCGGCATCATCGATCACGGCGGCCTCGCAGCAAAGGCCGGGCAGACCGGTTGAGCCGGTGCGCGTGAGATCGCCGCCGAGCCGGGTATAGACCGCGACCGGACAGGTTTCGGTCGAGCCATAGACCTGCAGCACCGGTACGCCGCGCGCGACAAAACGCTCGATCAAATGCGACGGCACGATCTGCGATCCCGTGGAGACCGCTTTCAGCGAGGACAGATCGGTGGCGGCCCAATCCGGATGGTCGGTCACCGCCTGGATGGTCGCGGGCACCAGCACCGTCAGCGTCGGCCGGTCGCGGGCGATTGTCGTGAGCGCCGCGTCCGCCGTGAAGCGGGAATGGATGGTCACGGTGGCGCCATGATGCAGCGCCGGCGTGGTCTGGATGTTGAGCCCGCCGACATGGAAGAACGGCAGCACCGTCAGCACGTGATCGTCTGAGATAAGGCCGTGCATGTGCCGGCTCATCGCCCCGTTCCACAGCAGCGCCTCCTGCCGCAGTACCGCGCCCTTGGGCCGTCCGGTGGTGCCGGAGGTATAGACGATCAGCAACGGGCAGGAGAGATTGACCTGCGGATTGCGGCTGTCGCCGGCGGCCGTCGTCAGCAGGGCATCAAACGAGACGCCCTGCGCAGGCGCGAAATCGAATCCGGCCACGCGCGTGTCCGGCAAATCCCTTTCGAGCGCGGGCAGGATTTCCGCGAAGGCCTGTTCGAGCAGAAGCACCTTCACCGCTGCATCGGACAGGATGAACATCTGCTCGGCGGCGGCGAGCCGCCAGTTCAGCGGCACCAGCATCGCGCCAAGCCGCGCGCAGGCATAGAGCAACACCAGGTAATCCGGCCGGTTGAGGCTCAGGATCGCGACGCGGTCGCCACGGCTGACGCCGAATTCTGATTTCAGCGCGCGGGCCGTCAGCTCGATGCGCGCGTGAAGCGCCGCGTAACTCAGAACCTCGCGTTCAAAAACCAGCGCCGGCTTGTCCGGGCTGAGCGCGGCGTGACGTGCGATGAGATCGGAGAGGTCCACGTTCAGTTGTCCAAGTTACTTGTCCCGGACGCGGTGCAGCATTCTTCATGCCGCTCCGCAGAGCCGGGACCGCCACAAACACCGCGCTCGGCCCCGGCTCTGCAGCGCACCGCAAGAGGCGCTGCGCTGCGTCCGGGGCAAGAGCAACTAGTCGTCCGTCTCGCCGTTCTCGTACAGCGTTTCGCGGCCGATGCGGTCGAGACAGAGCTCGGCGGTCCACGGCAGCATCAGCGAGCCGCAGCGGCTGTCGCGATAGATCCGCTCCAAGCCTAACGACTTCAGCATCGCCTGGCCGCCGCAGGTGCGGATCGCCAGCGTCGCGATCTCGTTGGCGCCTTCCATCGCGGAATATTGCGCGGCGTAAGCGCGCAGCACCTGCTCCTTGCTGGGATTGGGACCGGCCTCGGTCACGGCCTGAAACCAGATCGCCTTGACCTGCTCCAGCTTGATCTGCATCTGCGCCACCGCGATCTGCTTGGTCGGATACATCCGCCGCTTCACCGGCGGCGTCCCCGGCATTTCGCCGCGCAGATAGCGCACCGTGAAATCGTATGCTGCCTGTGCGAGGCCGACATTGGTCGGCGACAGCGTCAGGAACATATGCGGCCAGCGCTGGGCCGCCTGGAAATAGACGCCGCGCGGCATCAGCGCCGCATCCTCGGCTACGAACACGTCCTTGAAGATCAGCGTGCGCGACACCGTGCCGCGCATGCCCAGCGGATCCCAGTCGCCAACCACGGACACGCCATCGGCCTTGGCTGGAATCGCGAGATACAGCGTATTTCGGCGTGAGGGCTTTTCGCCCTCGGCGATCTCGGTGCAGAGCACGCCGTAATAATCGGCGTGGCCGGAGAGCGAGGCAAAAATCTTCTTGCCGTTGACGATCCAGCCGCCCTTGACCGGCTTTGCTTCGGTGCCGAACGCGACGCCGCCGGCTGCGGCAGCGCCACCTTCAGAGAACGGCTGCGAATAGATGGCGCCGTCCTCGACGATGCGCCGGTAATGCACCGCGCGGCGCGCCTCGTGTTCGGCGCGAACCGCGGCGTCCATCTCCAGATCGTCTGCGAGTGGACCCGACCACAGCGTCGAGCAGACGTGCATGTTCCAGGTCAGCGCGGTGGCGCCGCAATAGCGGCCGATTTCGGCGGCCGCAATCGCATAGGTCTGATAGTCGGCGCCGAGGCCGCCATGTTTTTTCGGAATCGCGATGCCGAGCAGGCCGGCACGGTGTAGGTCTTTGTAATTCTCGGTAGGAAATTTGGCGTCGCGGTCGTAAGCCGCGGCGCGTCCCGCAAATACGGTCTGGCCGAGCCGGCGGGCGGCTGCGATGATCGCGGCCTGTTCATCGCCGAGGCGAAATGCCCTGGGATCGAAGATCGGCGCGTCCGGCATCGCGACAGCAGCAGGCGAAATGGGGGATTGCACGGTCACGCGTCGGATCCGGTCGCGGGTGAGGCCATGCGGAGGAAATCGCCGAGAACCGCGTTGAATTCTTTTGGTTGTTCCAGCGCGACCAGGTGTCCGACGCCTTCCAATTCGACATAGGTCGCGTTCGGAATGAAGCTTGCCATCTTCTTTACCATCGGCGCGGGCGCGTTCTTGTCCTTGGTGCCGGCGATGACCAGCGCGGGAACGCTGATCTGGCCCAAGGATTTACGCAGATCGAATCCGAGCATCAACGTCATCGCCGCACGGTAGCTCGCCTCCGGCACCGACGCCATGCACGCGCATGCGAGCTCGACGCCGGCCGGATCGGCGGCGTCGCCGATGAGATCGGCCACCAGCTTCGGCGCGAGCGACGCCATGGTCTCGCCGCGATCGAGCGGGCCGAGGCGTGCATCGAGAAATTCCTTTTGCCAGTCTCCGTCGGGCCGGCCGAATGCGGGACTGGTCTGCGCCAGAACGACATATTCGGCGATGATCGGATCATGCGTCAGCAATTGTTGTACGATCATGCCGCCGATCGAATGCCCGACCAGGATCGGCTTGATCGCGCCGATCTGCTGCAGGAAATCCTTCAGCGCCCCGGCCAGCGCGGCAATGCTGACGCTTTGCAGCGGCGCCGATCCGCCGTAGCCCGGCATGTCCCATGCGATGGCGCGATAGCGATCGCTGAAGGCGGCGAGTTGTCCGCGCCACACGCGCGCCGCGCCGCCGATGCCATGCAGGAACACCAGCGGCGGCAGATCGGCCGCGCCCGCGGCCTCATAGCCGAAGCGGCCGTCGCCGGTCGTCATGGGCGCGAATGCAGACACGAAGGCCTCCGTTGCGGTCGGTGCGGGCAATCCTACAGGCCCACATCTGCAACTCAAAGCACATTTCTTGCAAAAACTTGAAGCCTAAAATATACGGAGATCAAGAGCCGTTCTGGAGGAAGCCGCGGATGCCCGGATTGTCACCCTCGTCGCATGCGCTGGTGACGGGCGGGGGACGCGGCATCGGCCGCGAGATTGCGGCGACGCTGTCGCACGCGGGCGCGGCGGTCACCGTGCTCGGCCGCAATCGCGCCGCGCTCGACGAGCTCGTCGCCGCCGGTCTGGCGCGCTTTGCCGTGGTGGCCGACGTGGCGGATCAGGCGTCCGTCCACGCCGCCATCGCCGATGCCGCGGCGCGGCAACCGATCGATATCCTTGTGGCGAATGCCGGCGCCGCGGAGTCGGCACCGTTCGCGAAATCCGACGCGGCGCTGTTCCGGCGCATGCTGGACGTCAATTTCTTTGGCGTCGTTCATGCCACGCAGGCGGTGCTGCCTTCAATGCAGGCGCGCGGCCGGGGCCGCATTGTGGCGGTCGCCTCGACCGCGGGGCTGAAGGGCTATGCCTATGTCAGCGCCTACGCCGCGGCAAAACACGCGGTGGTCGGCCTGGTGCGCTCGCTGGCGCTGGAGCTGGCGGCGACGGGCATCACCGTCAACGCAGTCTGCCCCGGCTTCACCGATACCGATTTGCTGACTGGCAGCATCGACACCATCATGCGCAAGACCGGGCGCAGCCGCGACGAGGCTGTGGCCGAACTCGCCAAGCACAATCCGCAGGGGCGGCTGGTCACGCCGGCGGAGGTCGCCGACACCGTGCTGTGGCTGTGCGGCGACGGTGCAAGCGCGATCACGGGACAGGCCGTCGCAGTGGCCGGCGGAGAGATTTGATAGAGAAATGCATCGTCGTCGTGAACTCGACCAACCTCAATCGTCATTGCCGGGCTTGACCCGGCAATCCATCCTCTTCGAAAGATTCATGCGAAGATCGATGGATGCGCGGGTCAAGCCCGCGCATGACGAAGTACCCGCAAGATCGGAGAACCCATGAGCAGGCCCGCCAATCCCGTCACGCTGCCGCTGGCGGACTATTCGCCAAAACACTTTCTGCTCGCCGTGGTCGACGGCGTCGCCACCGTGACGCTGAATCGGCCGGAGCGGAAGAATCCGCTGACCTTCGAAAGCTACCGCGAGCTCACGGACTTTTTCCGCGCCTGCGCTTTTGACGACGAGGTCAAAACCGTCGCGATCTCCGGCGCCGGCGGCAATTTTTCGTCCGGCGGCGATGTATTCGAGATCATCGGCCCGCTGGTAAAAATGGACACCAAAGGCCTCACCGCGTTCACGCGTATGACCGGCGATCTGGTCAAGGCGATGCGGGCCTGTCCGCAGCCGATTGTCGCCGCGGTCGACGGCATCTGCGCCGGCGCGGGGGCGATCGTCGCGATGGCGTCCGATCTCAGGCTCGCCGCGGTCGGCGCCAAGGTCGCATTCCTGTTCAACAAGGTCGGATTGGCCGGTTGCGACATGGGCGCCTGCGCGATCCTGCCGCGCATCATCGGGCAGTCGCGGGCGTCGGAACTGCTTTATACCGGCCGTTTCATGACCGCCGAGGAGGGCGAACGCTGGGGCTTTTTCAGCCGTATCGTCGCGCCCGAGCACGTGCTGTCGCAGGCGCAGCATCTGGCCAAACAGATCTCGGAAGGACCGACTTTTGCCAACACCATGACCAAGCGCATGCTGGCGATGGAATGGGCGATGTCGGTGGAGGAGGCGATCGAGGCCGAGGCGATTGCGCAGGCGCTGTGCATGACCACGGTGGATTTTGCCCGGGCGTTCGAGGCGTTTTCGAAGAAGGTGAAGCCGGTGTTTCACGGCAATTGATTAAATAAATCGGGACTTGCGGAAGAATTACTTTAGGCTTAAACTATTTTCATTGCTGGTAGCTTTTTTGACGGAGGCGACCATGAAGATCGCGATCATCGGCGGCGGACCGGCCGGCTTGT
Organism: uncultured Alphaproteobacteria bacterium; assembly: GCA_963784755.1. Lineage (GTDB taxonomy): Bacteria > Pseudomonadota > Alphaproteobacteria > Rhizobiales > Xanthobacteraceae > Bradyrhizobium. The sequence goes on from CAWASS010000003.1 coordinate 626,250, forward strand.
ATTCGGCGATCCTGCTCAGGAAGCAGCGGCCGCAGGCCGACATCACGGTCTATGAGCGCAATCGCGCCGACGACACCTTCGGCTTCGGCGTGGTCTTCTCGGACGCCACCCTGGACAATTTCGAGAAATACGATCCCGCAAGCTACCGCCGCATCACCGAGGAATTCGCTTATTGGGACGATATCGCCGTGCATTTCCGCGGCACGGTGCATCGCGTCGGCGGCAACGGCTTTTGCGGCTGCTCGCGGCGCATGCTGCTGACGATCCTGCAGGAGCGCGCGCGCGAGCTCGGCGTTCATTTGATGTTCGAATCCGACATCGACGAAATCGGCGGTCTCGCCGACGCCGACCTTGTCGTGCTGGCCGATGGCATCAACAGCCGCTTCCGCGAAAGATTCGCCGGTCATTTCGAGCCCGAGCTCGATCTGCGCTCCAACAAGTTCGCCTGGATGGGCTCCACAAAACCGCTCGACGCCTTCACCTTCATCTTCCAGGAGACCGAGTGGGGCCCGTTCATCGCCCACGCCTATCAGTACGAGGTCGGCCGCTCGACCTGGATTTTTGAGACCGATCCGGACACCTTCAAGCGCGCCGGCCTCGAGGGCCTGAGCGAGCAGCAATCCGCTGATCGGATGCACGAGATTTTCGGCTGGTTCCTCGGCAGCTATCCGCTGCTGACCAACCGCTCGATGTGGCGCAATTTCCCGATGATCCGCAGCAAGCGCTGGGTCAAGGACAACATGGTGCTGCTCGGCGACGCCAAGGCTACCGCGCATTTCTCGATCGGCTCCGGCACCAAGCTCGCGATGGAAGACGCCATCGCGCTGGCGGACGCGATGCATGCCGCGCCGACGGTCGATGCGGCGCTGCAGCTTTATGAGGAAGGCCGCCGCGAGGAGGTCGAGAAGACCCAGCACGCCGCCGATGTGTCGCTGGTGTGGTTCGAACACGTCGACCGCTTCTGGGATTTCGATCCCGTTCAGTTCGCGTTCGGCGTCATGACCCGCGCCAAGGCCATCACTTACGACAATCTCACGCTGCGCGCGCCGGACTTCGTCGCCGAGGTCGATCGCGCCTTCGCGCGGCAGGTTCGCGCCAAGGGCCTGGATGTCGACGTGGAAAATCCGGCGGCGCCGATGTTCCAGCCGCTGCGGCTGCGCGAGATAGAATTGGCGAACCGTGCCGTGGTGTCGCCGATGTGCATGTATTCGGCGAAGGAAGGCGTGCCCGGCGATTTCCATTTCGTGCACTACGGATCGCGCGCCATCGGCGGCGCAGGGCTGATCTTCACCGAGATGACCTGCGTCGGCCGCGACGCCCGTATCACGCCCGGCTGCGCCGGGCTATGGAACGACGAGCAGCAGGCCGCGTGGCGGCGCATCGTCGATTTCGTCCACGCCAATTCGGCGGCGAAGATCTGCCTGCAGCTCGGCCATGCCGGCCGCAAGGGCGCGACGAAATTGATGTGGGACGGCATGGATAGGCCGCTGGAACAAGGCGGATGGGACGTGCTGTCGGCCTCGCCGATCCCATACTTTCCCGACAGCCAGGTGCCGCGCGAAATGGACCGCGCCGCGATGGACCGCGTCAAGGCCGAGTTCGTGGCTGCGGGGCAGCGCGGCGCCGCCTGCGGCTTCGACATGCTGGAGCTGCATTGCGCCCATGGCTATCTGCTGGCGAGCTTTATCTCGCCGCTGACCAACCAGCGCAGCGACGAGTACGGCGGCGCGCTGGAAAACCGGCTGCGCTATCCGCTGGAGATTTTTTCCGCGATGCGCGCGGTATGGCCGGCGCACAAGCCGATGTCGGTGCGGATTTCCGCCACCGACTGGGCCGAGGGCGGCATCGCCGGCGACGACGCGGTTAAGATTGCGCGTGCCTTCGGGGAAGCGGGAGTCGATCTGGTCAACGTCTCGACCGGACAGACCGTGCGCGACGCGCAGCCGATCTACGGCCGCATGTTCCAGACGCCGTTCGCCGATCAGGTCCGCAATGAGGCCCGGGTGGCGACCATGTGCGTCGGCAACATCACCACCGCGGACCAGGTCAATACGATCCTCGCCGCCGGCCGCGCCGATCTGGTTGCGCTGGGAAGGCCGCATCTGGTCGATCCGTCGTTCACGCTGCGTGCCGCCGCCTGGTACGGCGCGGATGTTGCCTGTCCGCCGCAATATCTGCCGGGCAAGGAGCAGATTTTCCGCAACAGCGTGCGCGACCGCCAGGATTTCGACGAGCTGAAGATCAAGGGCAAGCCGAAGACGCGGGCCGAGTTGCGGGCGGCGAGCAAGCCGCTGGCGGCGGAATGAAGGTAGGACGATGACGATTCTCGATTCCGAAACCAAGGCCGGCGAAACGCCCGAGGATCATGGCGACGAACTGCGGCTGTGGCTTAGGCTCCTGACCTGCACCACGCTGATCGAGGGCGAGGTGCGCAGCCGGTTGCGCGAGCGCTTCGACGTGACGCTGCCGCGCTTCGACCTGATGGCGCAGCTCGACAAGGCGCCGGACGGCATGACGCTGTCGGATGTCTCCAAGCGCATGATGGTGTCGAACGGCAACGTCACCGGCCTGGTCGAACGGCTCCGCGAATCCGGCCATCTCGACCGCCGCACCTCGGACCAGGACCGCCGCGTGCAGGTGATCCGGCTCACCAAGGCCGGCCGCGCCGAGTTCCGCAAGATGGCCGCCGAGCACGAGATCTGGATCGCGGACATGTTTTCCGATCTCGCCGAAAAGGACATCCGCGACCTGATGCGGCTCTTGGCGAAGACCAAATTGTCGGCGCGGAAGGCGGCAAAAAGCGGGAGCGATGGAAATGTCAGGTAGTCCTGCTCCAACTCTCGGCCCATCGGGCCATGTCGATGATTTTGCGCGGCGGAATCTTCCGCCGTTCGCCCAATGGCCGGAATTGATCCTCGACCGTCCCGAATTCCAGTATCCCGAATATCTCAATGCCGCGGTCGAACTGACCGACCGACTTGTCGAGAAGGGGCTCGGCGACAATATCGCGCTGATCGGCAACGGCCGTCAGCGCACCTACAAGGAACTGGCGGATTGGTCGAACCGGCTGGCGCATGCGCTGGTCGAAAATTACGGCGTCAAGCCGGGCAACCGCGTCCTGATCCGTTCAGGCAACAATCCGGCGCTGGTCGCCGCATGGCTGGCGGCCACGAAAGCCGGAGCCGTGGTCGTCAACACCATGCCGATGCTTCGTGCCGGCGAATTGACCAAGATCATCGACAAGGCCGAAATCGCGCTCGCGCTCACCGACAGCCGCATCGCCGACGAACTGGTCGCATGTGCGAAGACCAACCGGTTTCTCAAGCAGGCCGTCAACTTCGACGGCACCTCGAACCACGACGCCGAACTCGATCGGATCGCGCTGAACAAACCGGTCAGGTTCGATGCGGTCAAAACCGGCCGGGACGATGTGGCCCTGCTGGGCTTCACCTCGGGCACCACCGGCGAACCGAAGGCGACGATGCATTTTCATCGCGACCTCATGATCGTCGCGGATGGCTATGCCAAGGAAATACTCAACGTCACGCCGGACGATGTCTTCGTCGGCTCCCCGCCGCTGGCCTTCACCTTCGGGCTCGGGGGACTGGCGATCTTTCCGCTGCGGTTCGGTGCCACCGCGACGCTGCTGGAAAACGCGGCGCCGGCGGAAATGGTCAAGATCATCGAAACCTACAAGGCGACGATATGCTTTACCTCGCCGACCGCGTATCGGGCGATGATGGCCGCGATCGACCAGGGCGCGGACCTGTCGTCGCTGCGGCTCGCGGTGTCGGCGGGCGAGACCTTGCCGGCGCCGGTGTTCGAAAGCTGGACCCGCAAGACCGGCAAGCCCATCCTCGACGGTATCGGCAGCACCGAACTGCTCCACATCTTCATTTCGAACCGGGTCGGCGATGCCGTCGCAGGATTCACGGGACGCCCGGTTTCCGGCTATGAAGCCAGGATCGTCGATGACGAGATGAATGAGTTGCCGCCGGGCACCGTGGGCAAGCTTGCGGTTCGCGGGCCGACCGGGTGCCGCTATCTCGCAGATGTGAGGCAGTCGAACTACGTGCGCAAGGGCTGGAACCTGACCGGGGATACGTTTGTTCAGGGCGCGGACGGCCGCCTGTCCTTTGTCGCCCGCTCCGACGATATGATCGTGTCCTCCGGCTACAACATCGCAGGTCCCGAAATCGAAGCGACGTTGCTGACGCATCCGGCCGTCGCCGAATGCGGCGTGGTCGGCGCGCCCGACGCCGCCCGCGGCATGATCGTCAAGGCCTATGTGGTGCTGGCCGCGGGAATTGACGGCGACGATGCGCTCACGGTTCAATTGCAGGATCATGTCAAGCGCGAGATCGCGCCTTACAAATACCCGCGCGCAATCGAGTTCGTCGCCCAGTTGCCGAAGACCGAAACCGGCAAGCTGAAGCGGTTCGCGTTGCGGCAGATGGCGCAAGGCGGCGTCGGTGCAGGAACTGCGGCGGAATGAATTCGTTGAAACTGATTGTGAAGGAGCATTGCCGGTGAGTCCGCCCAAAACGCCCACGCTCAGCGTGGTGCCGGGTCCCGCGTCCAGCACGCCAGACGGTCCACAGATTCTGCAGCCGGGCGGATGGCCGGCGCCGAAAGGCTATGCCAACGGCATGGCGGCGGACGGGCTGCTCGTTGTGACCGGTGGCGTGATCGGCTGGGATGCGGCGGGGCGTTTGGCTGACGGTTTCGTGGCCCAGGTGCGGCAGGCGCTCGACAACATTGCCGCCATTCTCGCCGAAGCCGGCGCGAAGCCGGAACATCTGGTGCGGCTGACCTGGTATGTCGTCGACATGGAAGAATATCTTGCCAACCTGAAAGCGCTGGGCCAGATCTACCGCGATGTGTTCGGCGCGCATTATCCGGCGATGGCGCTGGTGCAGGTGGTGCGGCTGGTCGAGCAGGCGGCACGGGTCGAGATCGAGGCGACCGCGGTGGTGCCGCGGTAGAGAGCGAATGGCAGGATGGGTAGAGCGCAACGAAACCCATCATGCGTGCCCGCGATGTGATGGGTATCGCTTCGCTCAACCCATCCTACGGGTTTTTGCTAGATGAGAAAGCCGCACGGGTCGAGATCGAGGCGACCGCGGTGGTGCCGCGGTAGAGGGCGAATGGCAGGATGGGTAGAGCGCAGCGAAACCCCATCATGCGTGCCCGCGATGTGATGGGTATCGCTTCGCTCAACCCATCCTACGGGTTTTTGCCGGCTCCATCTGAACTCGTTTCCGCAAACTCCGTCGGCGATTTGCCGGTGACCTGGCGGAACGCATGCGAAAACGCCGGGAAGCTGGCATAGCCGAGGTCCGCCGCGAGCTGCTTCACCGACAGATTCGGCTGCATCGACAATCGCTGGATCGCGGCCGCGATGCGGGCGCGCTGGCACCAGCTCTTGAAGCTCAATTGCGTTTCCGCCGAAAACAGCCGCGACAATGTGCGCGCCGAGGTGCCGACCTCGCGGGCGAGATCGGCGATGTCGTGGGTTTCCGTCGGATCGGCCAGCACGATGTCGGCGGCGCGGCGGCACCGCGGCTCCTGCGGCAATGGAATGAATGTGGTGGGATCCTCGGCCTGATGCAGTTCGAGCATGGCGAGGCGAATCAACAGATCGGTGCGGCCGGCATCGTCGCGGCCATCGAACAGCGCCAGGATCGATTCGTGCAGCAGCCGCGACACCTGCACTACGAATTCGGCATCGAGGCTCCGGCTGCGCCGCTCTCGCGCCAGCCACTTGAGATCGAAATACAGTGTGCGCATCTGGATATCGGCCAATACGTCGATGGAATGCTCCAGCCGCGCCGGCACCCACACCGCGCGGTCGGGCGGCACCAGCCAGCGTCCCTTCGGCGTCGTCACCTGCATGGTCCCCTTGGCGGCATAAACCAGCTGCGCCTCGCGGTGCATGTGGGTGCCCAGCCGAACGCCTTTCCGGTAATTCCTCGCGACCAGATGAACGCCATCGCCGGTCGTGGAATGGCTTCCACGGATGGCCGCGATTGGCATTTCGTCGATACTCATTGGCGACATCCCGTCAGGACAAAAACCTATAATCTATTCGAGGGAATACCAGGATTCGATTCATGAACAGCCCCACAAAGGTGATCGGCTTCGTCAACGCCGCGCACTTCATCGACCATTATTCGATGCTGATCTTCGCCGCCGCGGTCATCGTGATGGGACCGGCGCTGGGCATGGCCTATTCGGAGCTGTTGCCCTACGCCACCCCCGGCTTCATCGCCTTCGGAGCGGGGTCGCTCTTGACCGGCTGGCTCGGCGATCGCTGGAGCCGCCGCCACATGATGGCGATTTTCTTCGCCGGCATCGGATTGTCGATGATCGCGGTCGGCCTCGTGCAGACGCCGCTGCAGCTTGGCGCGGCGCTGTTGTCGATCGGCCTGTTCGCCTCGATCTATCATCCCGTCGGCACCGCCATGATCGTGTCCTATGCCGACCGGCTCGGCCGCGAGATGGGCCTCAACGGCGTCTGGGGCAATCTCGGCGTAGCGTCGTCGGCGCTGGTCACCGGCGTGGTCGGCCAGTTCCTGGGCTGGCGCTGGGCCTTCATCGTACCCGGCATCGTCACCATCCTGATCGGCGTGGCGTTCATGCGCACGGTAGTCCACGAAGACCGCTCCGGCTTCAAGCAGGCGGCGGCGCAGGCGCGCGTCGCCAAGAGCGACATGTGGCGGGTGATCCTGGCGCTGCTGATCGTGGTGATCGCGGTATCCACCACCTTCAATGCGGTGACGGTGGCGTTGCCAAAACTGTTCGCGGAGCGGCTGGCCGACCTCACCAGAAGCCCGGCGCTGCTGGGCGTGATCGCCGCCTGCGTCTATGTGTTCGGCGCGATGACGCAATACACCATCGGCAAGCTGATCGACCGCTATTCGCTGAAAGCCGTCAGCCTGCCGCTGTCGTTCATGCTGGCGCCGTTCTTGTATCTGGCGGCGACGTTGTCGAACCTGCCGCTGATCCTGGCCGCGATCGGCATCGTGATGGGGGCGTTCGGCCAGGTCACCGTCAACGACGCCATGGTCGGAAAATACACCAGCGAGGAATGGCGCTCGCGCGCCTATGCCGTGCGGTATTTCGTCGGCTTCACCGCCGCCGGCGCCTCGGTTGGCCTGGTGGCATGGCTGTACGAGCAGGGCGGCTTTGTCACCATGCTGCATGCCTTCGCAGGATTGTGCCTGCTGGTGATCGCGGCGGCGATCATCCTGCCGTGGGAGATCAAGGCGCCGGCGGCGCAGGCGAACTAGCCTGGAGCTCAACTGTACGTCTCCCGGACCATCAGCTACATTGCCGTCATCCTGAGGTGCTCGCCGTCTTCGGCGAGCCTCGAAGGATTGAAGCTATGCGCCCGTGGCCATCCTTCGAGACGCCGCGAAGCGCGGCTCCTCAGGATGACGGCTAGTAAATAACTGACCGGGCAAAAAACCCGGCGTGGGAGGAAATCCAATGCTCAATCGCAATTTGCCGCTCATCTGCGGCCTTATTCTGGGTGTCTCGATGATGACGGCTGGCCTCGCAATCGCCGATCCCCTGAAAGACGAGATCGCGCCGACCGGCAAGCTGCGGGTGGCGATTGCGATCAGCCCCGCCGGTGGTGCGTTCTGGTCCACCAAAAACGAGGCGGGGGGTTATGCCGGGGTGCCGGTCGATCTCGGCAAGGAGATGGCGGCGCAACTCGGCGTTCCCGTCGAATATGTCGCGCACCAGAATTCCGGCCAGATCGTCGATGCGGTGTCGAAGGGGACCTGGGACGTCACGTTCCTGCCGAAAGACCCGGAGCGCGAGGGGCGGATGTCGTTCGGGCCGATCTATGAGGTGGCGGATGCGACCTATATCGTCAAGGCGGGCTCGCTGGCCACGAACGTTCAGACGCTCGATCAGCCCGGCACGAAAGTCGCCGCGGTCAACAACACCACCACCATGCGCGGCGCCATCGCGCATCTGAAGAATGCCAAGGTCACCGGCTATCAGACCTACGACGAAATATTCAATCTGTTGAAAAACGGCGAGGTCGACGCGTTCGCGCTGTCGCGCGATCAGCTCAACGCGATGGCGAAGAAGATTCCGGGAACGCGGGTGCTGGACGAGACCTTCAAGCAGACCGTCACCGCGGTGGCGGTGCCGCCGAACCATCCGCTGGCGCTGGCGTTTGCGGCCAAGTTCATGACGGATGCGACAACAAACGGAACGCTGCGCAAGGTCTACGACAACAACGGGCTGAAGGATACGCCGATCCGGACTGTGACGAAGCAATAGAAGCGCCGTCGGCGTAACCGTCATTGCGAGGAGCGTAGCGACGAAGCAATCCAGTTCTTTGCGCTATCTGGATTGCCTCGCGTGCGCTCGCAATGACGGCGAGCTTACTTCGCTCCGACGGTAGAAGCTGCCGCGATCGGTTTCATGCCGCTCGCGATGATCACGGGTGCCGCGGCGGGCGAAGCGAGAAACTTGATCAGCGCCTTGCCCGCTTCGGGCTCCTTCGACACGCCGGCGATGCCGGCGGAAAACACCGTGATCTTCTGCACCTCCGGCGGCAGTTGCCCGACGATATCGATTCCCGCCACCGGCTTCAGTTCGCTGATCTGCTGAAAGCCGAGTTCGGCGTCGCCGCGCGCGACCACGCCGCCGACCGGCTCGGCCGGGATCGCCCGCGCCTTGTCTTTCATCTCGGCTGATATGCCGAGCTTCTGGAACATCTCGGTCGAGATATAGACGCCGCTGGCGCTGTCGGAGTAGGCGATCGATTTTGCCGCCAGCAGCGTGCGCTTCAGCGCATCGACCGAGGAGATGTCCGGCTTCGGCGCGCCGGCGCGAACCGCCATCCCGATCGGCGATTTCACGAGGTCGACGCGGCTGTCGGCCGTGACCTTGCCCTGCTTGACCAGATCTCCGAGCGCGTAACCGACCATGATCAGCACGTCGGCGGGTTCGCCGCGCCCCAGCCGGATCGGAATTGCGTTCACCGTGGTGCCCATCGACGGCCCATAGGCGGTCAACACCTTGTTGCCGGTCAGGCGCTCGAATTCCGGCACCAGTTCCTTGTAGGCCGCGGTCAGCCCGCCCGAGATCATCACCCGGACCTCGGCGGCGCTTGCCACGCCCGCCAGCAACAGGACGCTGAAGAGGCCGAATACGAATGTGCGAAAGCCAGTCGAAATCGATTTCATGAGCACTCTCCCTGATGAGCGGCTCTTGTTTGGCCATCCTTGATCGCTTGCTGCGATGTTACGCTGCAAATGGGGGGCGGCCTAGATCAAATGATGCGGAGGCTTGCCGTCATTGCGAGCGAAGCGAAGCATCCAGAGCCCGGCCCTCGGACTGGATTGCTTCGTCGCTTCGCGCCTCGCAATGACGACGCTAGTCCGGTCACGAATTGATGCGCATGTTGTGACGCCGACGACTGATTGGTTAACGCTCCAGGCATGACCGCTGGAGCGGACCGCAGGGATCGTGCTGCATGTTGTGCGGCCTTCGGCGGCTTTCCCGATATCTGGGACCGAGCGAAGCGGAGTGGGCGGTCGCGGCCGATTCGGGCGCGTTTCGTTCCGGACGCGTTCCAAACCTTAAGAAGCCGCCGCGTTCAGTCGCATTGTGGCACAGTTGGGCGCATGGACGCGCTTCAATGGCGCGGCAGGCGCCAGCCGACCACGGTCGCCTGAACCGTGCCGCCGGATTCGCTGTTGCGCCATTCGCCGTCGACCCAGCGGCACGCGAACGGCAGCTGATAGGTGCCGCTGTGATCCTCGCACAGCACCTGCACCGGCTGGTCCGGTGGCGGTTCGCCGTTGCCGTCGAATTCAGCCAGAACGTCGTTCGCGCGTTGCCATGTCATGTTCTCCGTGGATCGAACGTGCTCGCATCGGCGCGGTTCCGCCACCCCCCTGTAATCACAGCCGTGTGAGACACTTAAGCTCGCGAATCTCGGCGCCCGAATGCGGTTGCAGTATGTTCGGCCTGTTGACACGGCGCGGAAAGCGCCGCTTGGCTGTGATGTCGAAATCGACGAGGGCCTCGATGATCAGCCGAATGATTTTGGTGGCGTCGCTATTGCTGGTGCCCGGCGCGTTGCGGTCCGGCGGCGCCGATGCACAGGACGTGCCCGGCATCGAAATCTGCACGGTCGAAAAAACCATGGAGCGGCGAACCAGTTGCCTGCAGAGCAACGTGGATTTCCTGCAAAAGACCGTCACGAAGCTCAGCGTCGACCATCGGCAAAAGCTCGACGCCGCGAAAGCGCAGATCGAGAGCCTGAAGAGCAGCGTCGCCGGTTTGCAGAAGACGGTTGAGGAATTGCAGGCGGCGCAGAAGAAGATGGTCGAGGACCAGAAGAAGAAAACCGAGCCGCCGGCCAAGGATGGCGCGAGGTGAAGACGTACGTCGATCGGGCGTTTAAGATAAAGATGAGAACTTTTTTTACCTCTCCCCGCAAGCGGGGAGAGGGAGTTTACTCGCTCAGCTCTTCTCGCCCGACATGATCGGTCCGAACAGCTCCCAGCTCTCGTCCTTGAACCGCATCATCTGCAACTGCTCCAGCGGCGCGTAGTCGGTCGGGCTGGTCTTAATCCTGGTGCCCGGCAGATACACGCCGAGTTCGAAATTCAGGTTGGCCGCCTGCTTCATGATATTGTCGCGGGTGAGGTCGTCCTTGCACTGCCTCAAGACCTGCTCGAGTCCCTGGGCAACGCCGTAGCCGAACACGGTGGCGGAGTCTTCCTGATCGCCTTCGGGATACCACTTGGTCATGAACGCCCGCCATTCGTTCAGCCCGGGATCGTTTTTCCATTGCGGATCCTTGGGGTCCTTCAGATACGCCGTCGAGAGGATGCCCTGGTCGTTCTCGTAGCCGGCCGGCTTCAACACCCCGCCGATCGAACCCGACACATTGGTCAGAAAATGCACCGGCTTCCATTTCAACTCGCCGAGCTTCTTGATCGCTTGTGCTGCGAATTTCGGCGTCGAGATGTTGACGAAGATATCCGGATTGGCTGACCTGATCTGCACCACCTGCGAATCCACCGTCGGCGCGCTCGTTTCATACGAGGTCTCCATGACGATGAGCTTGCCCGCCTGGTCGCCGAGGCCTTCGCGCAGCCCGTTCACATAGTCCTTGCCGAAATCGTCGTTCTGATAGAGCACGCCGATGGTCTTGCCGGGATGGTTTTTCAGAATGTAGGCGGCGTAGATGCGCGCTTCGGTCTGGTAATTCGGCTGCCAGCCCATGGTCCAGGGAAAGTTCTTCGGGTCGTTCCATTTGGCGGCGCCGGTCGAAACGAACAGCTGCGGCACCTTCTTGGTGTTCATGTATTTCTGGATCGCGGTATTGTTCGCGGTGCCCAGCGAATTGAAGATCAGCAGGACTTCGTCGCTCTCGACCAGCTTGCGCGCCTGCTCGACGGTTTTCGGCGGACTGTAGGCGTCGTCGTAGGAAATGAAGGTGATCTTGCGGCCGTTGATGCCGCCCTCGGAATTGATCTTCTTGAAGTAGGCCTCCTCGGTCTTGCCGATGGTGGCGTAGGCCGATGCCGGCCCGCTGTAGGGCATGATATTGCCGATCTTGATTTCGGTGTCGGTAGCGCCGGGATCGTATTTCTTCTGTGCGCTGGCGGCGGTCACAACCGATGCGGCGAGAAGCCCCGCGAGCGCCAGTGATTTGACGTTATCGGAAACGCGAACCTGCATTGTCGTCCTCCCTGACGTGCTGACCGAGGCTCGGGCAATTTTCTGTCGGGCCGCTTATTGAGCCGTCGGATCAAATGCGAGCGGCCAGTATGCACAGTTGGCTCGATGTTGCCAGCAATGCCTTCGCCGCTATTTTCCGCGAAGCGGAAGAACGCCCTGAAGACATGGATACCCATCAAGGAATAAGTGGCTACGCCGGACGCCGTGCGCCAATGCGGCGTCCGGCATTTACTTGGGCTTCGAGTTCGATCTAACATCGCGCAAATCTGTTGCGCGCGCGGAAATCCGCCGGCGCCCGCGAAAAGCCGGGGAGGTTCCGATGTCCGATGTTCGCGTTCTCGCCACCGATCTCGAATTCCCGGAAGGGCCGGTGGTAATGCCGGACGGATCGGTGGTGCTGGTCGAAATCCGCGGGAAGAGGCTGACGCGGGTCTGGCCGGATGGACGCAAAGAGGCGGTCGCGGAGATTCCCGGCGGCCCCAATGGCGCCGCGATCGGGCCGGACGGCAAATGCTACATCTGCAACAATGGCGGATTCAGCTGGATTCCGTCGCGCGGCACCATGATGCCGGGTCCGCTCAGTCAGGCCGAATACATCGGCGGTTCGATCCAGCGCATCGATCTTGCGAATGGCAAGGTCGAGACCGTGTTCGACAAATGCGGCGAGCATCCCTTGAAGGGACCGAACGATCTCGTGTTCGACAGGCAGGGCGGGCTCTGGTTCACCGACCTCGGCAAGCGCCGCGCGCGCGACCTCGATGTCGGCGCGGTCTATTACATCAAGCCTGGTGGAAAGGAGATCGTCGAAGCCGTATTCGGCATGCTGCCGGCCAACGGCATCGGTCTGTCGCCGGATGAAAACACCGTCTATGTCGCGGAGACGCCGACGGCGCGGCTATGGGCGTTCGACCTGTCCGCCCCCGGTGAAGTAAAACCGCGCGACGTGATCTATCGCGGCGAACGCGGCAAGCCGATCGCGGGGCTCGGCGGCTACCAGATGTTCGATTCGCTGGCGGTGGAGGCTTCCGGCAATATCTGCGTGGCGACGCTGATATCGGGTTGCATCTCCGTGATCGCGCCCGACGGCACCATCGTCGAACAGGTGCCGACCGGCGACCGCGTCACCACCAACATCGCGTTCGGCGGGCCGGAGCTGAAGACCGCCTACATCACGCTGTCGGGCAAGGGCGAACTCGTGGCGATGGATTGGGCGCGGCCCGGCCTGCCGCTGAATTTTCTCAACAAGTGACTGGAAGTTTCAATGGCATGGCTTGAACCGGTTTCTCTCAGCGGCCCGCATGCGCGGCTCGAACCGCTGTCGCAGGATCACCATGACGGGCTGGTCGAGGCCGTGAAGGACGGCGAGTTGTGGAAGCTGTGGTACACCTTCGTCCCGAGGCCGGAGAACATGCGCAAGGAAATCGACCGCCGGCTCGGCCTGCAGAAGGCGGGCTTGATGCTGCCGTGGACAGTGTTCGATGCCGCCGGCAAAATCGCCGGCATGACCACCTACATGAATGTCGATGCGCCGAACCGGCGCGTCGAGATCGGTTCGACCTGGTATGCCAGGCGCGTCCAGCGCAGCGCGCTCAACACCCAGTGCAAATTATTGCTGCTGACGCACGCATTCGAAAAACTCGATTGCATCGCGGTTGAATTCCGCACGCATTTCTTCAATCATCAGAGCCGGCGCGGCATCGAGCGGCTTGGTGCAAAACAGGACGGCATCCTGCGCAGCCATATGGTTCAGGCCAACGGCACGCTGCGCGACACGGTGGTCTACAGCATCATCGCCGGCGAATGGCCGACGGTGAAGGCACATCTCGACTATCAATTGAACGAGAAAGCACGATAGCCGGAACCAACATGGATACATTCGATTATGTAATCGTGGGCGCCGGCTCCGCCGGCTGCGTGCTCACCAACCGCTTGAGCGAAGATGCCGGCACCAGCATCTGCGTGCTCGAAGCCGGTCCCCGCGACTGGCATCCCTACATCCATCTGCCGGCCGGCTTCATCAAGACCTTTCACATGAAAGGCATCAACTGGGCCTACCAGCAGGAGCCCGGTCCCTGGACCGGAGGCCGCAGCATCTACGCGCCGCGTGGAAAAACGCTCGGCGGCTCCTCCTCGATCAACGGCCATATCTACAATCGTGGCCAGCGCCAGGATTTCGACACCTGGGCGCAGCTCGGCAACCGCGGCTGGGGCTATCCGGACGTGCTGCCGTATTTCAAGCGGCTGGAGCGGCGCATCGGCGAGGGCGAGGATACCTATCGCGGGCGCGACGGCAATCTGACCGTCACCACCATGGACTGGCGGGACCCGCTCTGCGAGGCGTTCATGGCCGGTGCGATGAGTCTCGGGATTCCGCGCAACCCCGATTACAACGGCGCGATCCAGGAGGGCGTATCCTACGCCCAGCGCACCATTAAAAACGGCCTGCGCGTCAGTGCCGCGACCGCGTTCCTGCATCCGGCGCGCAAGCGGCCGAATGTGCATGTGCGCACCCATGCGCACGCGACCGAGATTTTGTTCGAGGGCAAGCGTGCGGTCGGTGTCCGCTACGCCAGGGGCGGCAAGGGCGGCCGTCCCGTCGAGGTGCGCGCGGCAAAAGAAGTGATCCTCGCCGGCGGCACCTACAACTCGCCGCAACTGCTGCAATTGTCAGGGGTCGGATCGCCGGAACTGCTGCGCTCGCTCGGCATCGAGGTGCGCCACGGACTGCCGGGCGTCGGCGAGGGATTGCAGGACCATTACGCGCCGCGTTCGGTCGCCCGCGTCAAGAACATCAAGACCATCAACGAGCGCCGGCGCGGCCTCGGCCTCGCATTGGAAGCGATCAAATGGGCGACGACGCGGCGCGGGTTGCTGTCGCTGTCGCCGACCATGGTCTATTGCTTCTGGCACTCCGGCGAGACCACCGAGAGCTCCGACCTGCAACTGACGTTTACGCCCGCGAGCTACAAGGAGGGCGTGCAGGGGCAGCTGGAAGACAAGCCGGGCATGACGGTGGCGTCCTGGCAGCAGCGGCCGGAAAGCCGCGGTTATGTCCGCGCCCGTTCGGCCGATCCGTTCGAGCCGCCGATCATCCAGACCAATTATCTGGCCGAAGAGCTCGATCGCCGCACCGTCGTCGCCGGCATGAAACTGGCGCGGCGGCTGCTGTCGTCCGCGCCGCTCGCGCCCTATTACGACCACGAGGACTTTCCCGGGCCCGGCGTGCAGACCGACGACGAATTTCTCGCCGCCGCCACCCAGCGCGGCACCACCACGTTCCATCCGGGCTGCACCTGCCGGATGGGGCCGGCGGACGGTTCATGGGCGGTGGTCGACGATCAGCTCCGCGTGCACGGGCTGCAGAACTTGCGGGTGGTCGATGCCTCGATCATGCCGCGGATGATCTCGGCCAATCTCAACGCCTCGACCCTGATGATCGCCGACAAGGCGTCGGACCTGATCCGCGGCCGCAAGCCGCTGGAGGCGGCGGCGTTGTCGAGCAACTAACGGCCCTTGTGTCCCGGGCGCGATGCAGCGCCATAAGCGCGTTTACGCGCGTCTTCGACGCGCTATGGCTCTTCGCGAAGCGCTGCTTCGGCAGAACCGGGATCGTATCAAACACCGGCGTTCGTAACGGCCCCCGCTCTGCAGCGCACCGCTCCGCGAAGAGCTACGCGCTGCGCTGCGTCCGGGGCACGAAAGTCTGTGCAGGGCGCTCATCACGAACTTGTGAATGTATACCTATCCCCGTCTCCAACACCTCGCTTATCCTGCTCGCGTCCTGTCCAGTGAGGGGCGCTTCTAGAGGCGATCCTGAAGTGGGACAGAGCGAGAGCTGGCCGGAGGGGCAACCCGAAGGTCGATGCGGCGCCCGCGGCCATGCCTCGCAAGCGTGGACCCGGGGGGCCTTGGGTAACCGTCCGTGCCCACTACGGGGCGCTGCCTTCAATGGCTGGACGAGACGGGTGAAGGGTGGGGAAACCTGCCTGGATGGCGAGAAAAGCTCGCGCCCGCGCTCGGAAGAACCGGTCCCAGGGTCGAAGAAGTCGCCGCGGCGGGACGCTGAGAGGCGTTGCCGTGTGCCTCTGTTTCCCGGCAATCCGGGAAACAAGCCGCGGCCGTTGACCTAAGGTGCGCCTTTCGGCGTTCCGTCTCCCCTCAAGGAGGGGAGATCAACTGAAAGCCCACCTCGCGCGGCGGTGCGAGGACGTGGACGCTTGGCTGTTTGAAATTTGAATTCGGAATTCGCATTCTCGTGTCCCGGGCGCGATGCAGCACGCAGTGCTGTTTCGCAGAACCGGGACCGCACCAAACACCGGCGCTTTGTACGGCCCCGGCTCTGCAGCGCACCGCTGCGCGCTGCGCTGCGTCCGGGGAACGCAGCGTCATAGGCGGGCTTGACCCGCGTGCGGGGCCGAAGCCCCTTCGGCGAGGAGACCCGCGTATCCATCATCATCGCAAGAGTCTCCCAAAGAAGATGGATTGCCGGGTCAAGCCCGGCAATGATGAGCGCGCGACAACAGTCTCGTGTCCCGGGCGCGATGCAGCGTTCTTCACGCTGCTTCGCAGAACCGGGACCGTACCAAACACCGGCGTTCGTTACGGCCCCGGCTCTGCAGCGTGCCGCTGCGCGAAGGGCCATAGCGCGTCGAAGCCGCGCTTATGGCGCTGCGCTGCGTCCGGGGAACGTAGCGCTCACACCTCGCGCCGGCTCAAGAACGCCAGCCGCTCGAACAGGTGCACGTCCTGCTCGTTCTTCAGGAGCGCGCCGTGCAGCGGCGGGATCAGTTTCCGGGGATCGCGCTCGCGCAGCATTTCCGGCGTCATGTCCTCGTTGAGCAGCAGCTTCAGCCAGTCCAGCAATTCCGAGGTCGACGGTTTCTTCTTCAGGCCCGGCACCTCGCGCACCTCGAAGAAGATCCGCAGCGCTTCCTGCACCAGCCGCTGCTTGATGTTGGGAAAATGCACGTCGACGATCCGGTTCATGGTCTCATGGTCGGGAAACTTGATGTAGTGGAAGAAGCAGCGGCGCAGGAACGCGTCCGGCAATTCCTTCTCGTTGTTGGAAGTGATCATCACGATCGGGCGCAGTTTTGCTTTGATGTTCTCGCCGGTTTCGTAGACGAAGAACTCCATGCGGTCGAGTTCGAGCAGCAGATCGTTGGGAAATTCGATGTCGGCCTTGTCGATTTCGTCGATCAGCAGCACCGGCCGCTTGTCGTGGGTGAAGGCGTCCCATAATTTGCCGCGCTTGATGTAGTTGGAGATGTCCGACACCCGCGCATCGCCGAGCTGGCTGTCGCGCAACCGCGACACCGCGTCGTATTCGTAGAGGCCCTGCTGCGCCTTGGTAGTGGATTTGATGTGCCAGGTCAAAAGCGGCGCGCCGATCGCTTTTGCGACCTCCTCGGCCAGCACGGTCTTGCCGGTGCCGGGCTCGCCCTTGATCAGCAGCGGGCGCTCCAGCACGATCGAGGCATTGACGGCGATCTTGAGGTCGTCGGTGGCGACGTAGTCTTTCGTGCCGGTAAATTTCATCGGAAAGTCTGCCTTGCTGTTTCTTCTCAGGCGAAAAGAGATGTTAAACATGAAACGACCGCCTTGGCGGCGGTCGTTTCCAGGATGAAGCCGGTGGTCAGACGCGTTTGATCAGCGAGATAATGACCAGAACAATCACGCCGCCGATGGCGGAGTCAATAATCGCGGCGATGATACCCGTGCCGAGATGGATGCCGAGCGTCGGCAACAGCCATCCTGCCACAACCGCGCCGATGATGCCGATGACGATGTTTCCGAGCAGGCCAAAGCCGCCGCCCTTGACGATCAGGCCGGCAAGCCAGCCGGCGATGGCGCCTACAACAAGCCAAACGATAATGGAGTCGATGCCCATGGAATTTCCCCCGGTTTGAGACGGCAACAATCCGACTTTAGTTGAAATAGCATCCCGGTTCCAGCCGTAGGGTCGGACTTTACGCAATGCATGACGGCTCCGCGCCGCCCAAGCGCTGCCGCACTGCGACAAGCCCTTGACGGAAGCCCTGTCAGGGGCAAAGTGCCACCCATGTTCCTGCAATTCTTCACATCGTTGCGCGACGCCCAGGTCCCGGTGACCCTGCGCGAATATCTGACGCTGATGGAGGCACTTAACGCCGACCTCGCCGAGCAGACCGTGGAGAATTTCTACTATTTGTCCCGCGCCTCGCTGGTGAAGGACGAGCGCAATCTCGACAAGTTCGACCGCGTGTTCGGCACGGTATTCAAGGGGCTGGAAAGCCTGCTCGACGCCATGGAAAAGGCCGACATCCCCGCCGAATGGCTGAAGAAGCTCGCCGAGAAATATCTCACCGAGGAAGAGAAGAAACAGATCGAGGCGATGGGCTGGGACAAGCTCATGGAAACCCTGCGCCAGCGGCTGAAGGAGCAGAAGGGCCGCCATCAGGGCGGCAACAAGTGGATCGGCACCGCCGGCACCTCGCCGTTCGGCGCCGAGGGCTACAATCCCGAAGGCATCCGCATCGGCCAGGAAAAGAACCGCAACTTTCGCGCGGTGAAGGTATGGGACCGCCGCGAGTTCAAGGATCTCGACGGCAATGTCGAGCTCGGCATCCGCAACATCAAGATCGCGCTGCGGCGCTTACGCAAATTCGCCCGCACCGGCGCGCCGGACGAACTCGATCTCGACACCACCATCAAGGAAACCGCCAATCACGGCTATCTCGACGTGCATATGCGCCCCGAGCGGCGCAACGCGGCCAAGGTGCTGGTGTTCTTCGATATCGGCGGCTCGATGGATTCGCACATCGAACAGGTCGAGGAACTGTTCTCGGCGGCCAAGACCGAATTCAAGCACATGGAATATTTCTATTTCCACAACTGCCTCTATGAGGGCGTGTGGAAACAGAACCGCCGCCGTTTCACCGACCGCACGCCGACCTGGGACGTGCTGCACAAATATCCGCACGACTACAAGGTGGTGTTCGTCGGCGACGCCTCGATGTCGCCTTACGAGGTGATGGTGCCCGGCGGCTCGGTCGAGCACGTCAACGAGGAAGCCGGCTCGGTCTGGCTCGAGCGCATCACCCGCACCTATCCGCACGCGGTCTGGCTCAATCCGGTGGCGCAGCGGCACTGGGATTATTCGGAATCCACCACCATCATCCGCCGGCTGTTTTCGCAGCGCATGTACCCGATCACGATCGAGGGGCTTGAAAGCGCGATGAAGGAACTGGTGCGGTAAGAGGGTTTTCGTGCCACGGACGCAGCGCAGCGCGTAGCTCTTGCGAAGCGGTGCGCTGCAGAGCCGGGGCCGTACCAAACGACAGGGTTCGTAACGGTCCCGGCTCCGCGGAGCGGCATGAAGAATGCCGCACCGCGTCCGGGACAACAGGGAGGGTCAATGCCCCAGATCATTACCCGCGGCATCAAGGCGATGATCGACGAGGCCAATGCCGAGATCGAAACGTTAAGCGCGGCGGACGCGATCGCGGCCTGGCGCGCCGGCGCGGAAAGCGACGTGGTGATCGTCGATATCCGCGATCCCCGGGAGATCGAGCGCGACGGCAAGATCCCCGGCGCATTCTCCTGCACCCGCGGCATGCTGGAATTCTGGATCGATCCGCAAAGCCCCTATGCCAAGCCGATCTTCCAGGGCGACAAGAAGTTCATTTTTCATTGCGCCGGCGGGTTGCGCTCGGCGCTCGCCGCGAAAACCGCGCAGGACATGGGCCTGAAGCCGGTGGCGCATCTGGGCGGCGGGTTCGCCGCATGGCGCGATGCCGGCGGCCCGGTGGAGAAGTGGGAGCCGAAGAAGGCGAAGAGTTAGTTTCGTCGTACGCGGGCTTGAGCCGCGTATCCATCACTCTTCGAAAAGACTCTTTCGAAGACGATGGATTGCCGGGTCAAGCCCGGCAATGACGGGAATGTGGGGAGCTTGCATTATGACATCATCCGCCGACGATCCGCTGGTCTCGACCGACTGGCTAGCCGCCCATATCGACGATCCAAAAGTTCGCATCATCGACGCATCGTTCAAGCTGCCGGGCGTGCTGCCGCTGCCGATCGACGATTATCTCGCCGCGCATATTCCGGACGCGGTGTTTTTCAACGTCGATGCGATCTCCGATCATTCGGCGTCATTGCCGCATATGTATCCCGACGCCCTGCAGTTCGCGCGCGACGCCGGCGCGCTCGGTATCTCCAGCGGCGACACGGTGGTGGCCTACGATTCCGGCGGGTGGGTCGCAGCCCCGCGGGCATGGTGGATGTTTCTGTCGTTCGGCCATCGCAACGTGAAGGTTCTGGATGGCGGGTTGAAGAAGTGGGAAGCCGAAGGCCGCCCGACCCATGCCGGCAAGGTGACGCCAAAGCCCGGGAAATTCCAGGCGAAATTCGATCCCGGGTTTGTCCGCAGCAGGCAGCAGTTGATCGCCAACCTCGACACGCAGGCCGAACAGCTCGTCGACGCGCGTCCGCGGGCGCGCTTTGAGGGCACGGTGGCCGAACCGCGGCCGGGTCTGCGCGGCGGCCACATCCCCGGCAGCCGCAGCGTTCCCTATGCCGGGCTGTTCGATGCCAAAACCGGCGCGATGAAATCGCTGGACGATCTCAGGCAGATTTTCAGCGGCGCCGGCGTCGACATGAAAAAACCGATCGTGACCACCTGCGGCTCCGGTGTTTCCGCGCTGGTGCTGACGCTGGCGCTGTATCGGCTGGGCGTGCGTGGCACCGCGCTGTATGACGGCTCGTGGGCCGAATGGGGGCTGCCCGATGGGCCTCCGGTCGCGACCGGACCGGCCTGATCGACAAAATGACGATGGCTTCGATCAGCGGCCAATCGGTTGGGCGAACGGGTCGGCCGGTTTTTGCGACGCCTGCAATGTCACAGGCGCACGCCGCACGATCCTGCGCCGCTTGAAGGTGTGTTTGACCTGTTTCTTGACCACGGCTGGCGCGATTTTCGGGAGCGCCTGCGTCTCGATGGTCACGGGCGGCCCGCCGAGCGTGGCAATTTTGGTCTCGGCAATCCTGGTGCTGTCGTCGATTGGTGCGCTCGCTTGCTCCGGCGCAGCTGCGGCGGCCGGCGTCACCTCTGCAATCGCAGCGACTTTGGTGTCGACGGCGCGAGAGGGCGCGGCGGCGGCCGTCTCCGCTTGAGCGGGGATGTCGGCGGTTGAAACGTCCGGTTTTGCCGGTTCGGATCGCGGCGATATTTCCGCCGGGGTTGCGCCGTCTGCCGGCGCGGCGATCTTGTCGGCTTCGGCTGCCGGCTGCTCCAGCGCAGCCGAAGCGGTCGCCGGTTGCTCGATTGCCGGCGCGGCGATCGCTACGTCGTCCGCCGCGGGCGGATTCAGGATTTTGCGATCCGTCTCCGATGGTTCGACCCGCAGGATCGCCAGCGTCGGCCTCGCGTCGCTTTGCTGCGCAAACATTATTTCGGGCGGCGCGCGCCGCGCCGGGATGCTGGCGAATTCTTCATGCGCCGCGCGCAACAGCGCCGCAGCGCCAAGACCGAAGATCAGCAGCGACATCGACAGTACGATCGCGCCGAACAGGAAACGGAAGCCGGGAAGCATGAATTGGATGTTCCGCCTTCGCTGGCGGTGTTTGCGAAGGTCTTCGAGCCATCGGGGAACGCGGTGACGACTGGTCGGCCCGGCGTCGCGCATCCGAAGGTGCCGCGAATCAGGCCGATTCGAGAATACCCGCAACGCCTCGGGCGCGATTGTTAAAAATGAGCGGCTTGCGCGGCCGGTGCATCCGCTTATGACGCTTCCGAACCGATGCGGCATCCCGGCCACGCAGGCCCGGGTTTATGATATTATGTCGGAATCTGGCGCGATTTCGCAGATTTGTCTTGAATGCGCCGCTATCCTCCGCCATCTGGCCGTTAACGATCCGGTGTCGGCTTGGGGTTATACAAGGGCGATGATGATCAAACATATTCTGGCTGTTTTGGCGACCGTGGCGGCTGGCGCGGCGGGAACCTCGCTTGCGCTAGCGCAGAGCTACCCGCAAGCTCCCGGATCCACCTATTCCCGCGATCCCAATTATCCGCCCGGCGGCTATCCGGCCGATTATCGCGACACGCGCGAAGCGGCGCCGGATTTCGACGCGCTGGAAGACGATCAGGCCCCGCGCGGCCAGGGTTCCGTGGCGCTGTCGCCGCCCGGCCCAATCCTGTCTCCGGACGATCCGCGTTATGGCCGTCCCGCCGGCGCTCCCCCGGTTTATTCCGCCGTGCCGCAGGGTCCGATCCTGTCTCCGGACGATCCGCGTTATGGCCGTCCCGATGGACCGCCGCCGGTGATCTATTCGGACCGGCCGGGCGCCCCGCAGCCGGCGTATTCAGATCGCGGCGATGGCACGCTGCGGCCGCCCGAGGCAATCGGCCAACCCGGCGCCGTCACCGGATCGGTGCAGCCGCCGCAGGGAGCGGATGGCCGGCCGATGGTGCTGTCCGCGCTGCCGCCGGACGAACAGCCCGAAGTGGGCCCTGCGCAACTGCCGCCGAACCTGCGCCGGCAGGAAGTGAATTTCGCCACCAAGGAGCCGGCGGGAACGCTGATCGTCGATACTCCGAACACCTATCTCTATTATGTACTCGGCGGCGGGCGTGCGATCCGCTACGGCGTGCGCGTCGGCCGCGACGGTTTCACCTGGACCGGTACGCAGAAGATTTCGCGCAAGGCGGAATGGCCGGATTGGCATCCGCCGACCGAAATGATCGAGCGCCAGCCCTATCTGCCGCGCTTCATGGCCGGCGGCCCCGGCAATCCGCTCGGCGCCCGCGCGATGTATCTCGGCTCGACCGTCTATCGCATTCACGGCACCAACCAGCCGTCGACCATCGGCAAGTTCGTGTCCTCGGGCTGCATCGGTATGCTGAATGAGGACGTCTCGGACCTGTTCGACCGCGTCAAGGTCGGTACCCGCGTGGTGGTGCTGCCGGGCGGTGCCCCGCCGCCGTCCACGGCGACCGCCTCGGCACAGCCGATGCCCGGACCGAACGCCGCGCCGATGCCGCCGATGTCCGGCGTTCC
This sequence comes from uncultured Alphaproteobacteria bacterium, assembly GCA_963784755.1. Classification (GTDB taxonomy): domain Bacteria; phylum Pseudomonadota; class Alphaproteobacteria; order Rhizobiales; family Xanthobacteraceae; genus Bradyrhizobium. Next base: position 649,013 of record CAWASS010000003.1, read on the forward strand.
CGGCACATTGCCGACGGTGGTGCCGCCGCTGCCGGCGCCGATAACGGTGCGCTAAGCGAGCCTCACTTCGGACCGAAGCCGTTGGCCGTTCCCCTCCGGGGAACAAAAACGGACGAACCCGACTTACGCCGATCGTCGTAGCGACTTCCCCGCACTTCGTCATTTTCGCACGCTTGATTTCACATTCGGTCGGACTACCTGCGCGGTAGTGCAACGAATATGAGGATATCGACATGCGAATCTTTGTTGCAGGCGCCACCGGCGCCGTGGGCCGTCAACTGGTTCCCGCACTGATCTCGGCGGGCCACTCGGTCATCGGACTGACCCGTTCAGCAGCGAAAGCCCCGGCAATCAAAAGGATGGGCGCGAAACCCGTCGTAGCCGACGGCCTCGATATCACGGCCATTCGCGCCAGCGTCGGTTCCACCAAGCCCAACGTCATCATTCATGAAATGACCGATCTGGGTGCCGCCACGGATCTGAAGCATTTTGACCGCACATTCGCGAACAGCAACGAATTGAGGACGCATGGAACCGATATCCTTCTTGCGGCGGCGCGCGAAGCGGGCGTCAAGCGCTTCATTGCCCAGAGCTACTGTGGCTGGCCCTACGCGCGCGTAGGTGGCGCCATCAAAACGGAAACGGATGAGCTTGATCCCAACCCACCAGAGGAATTCCGCCGCACGCTCGACGCGATCCGATATTTGGAGCGAACCGTCACGGGCTCGTCCGGTCCGGAAGGCGTGGTTCTGCGATATGGAACGTTCTACGGATTCGATACCGGGATGCTTAATCGCTCCACGCTGGAGCAGATTCGCCATCGCCGCATGCCATTGATCGGCGGCGGGGCCGGCTGGTGGTCGTTTCTGCATGTCGACGATGCAGCCTCGGCGACGGTCAAAGCGATCGATCGCGGCAAGACCGGCAACGTCTACAATATCGTGGACGATGAACCTGCTGAGGTCAGAGAGTGGCTTCCCGCGCTCGCACAGATGCTCGGCGCAAAGCCGCCGCTGCATCTGCCGGCCTGGATCGCTCGACTTGTAGCAGGCGAACACATTGTCTCGATGATGACGCAAGGACGGGCAGGGTCGAATGCCAAAGCCAGGAAAGAACTCGACTGGCAGCCGGCTCATCCGTCATGGCGCGAAGGATTTGCGGAAATCCTGAAGCAATCGTTCGAACGAGAATCCGCGGCATAAGCGGCGAGGTTACGCCAACCGCTTTACCGGTTCGCCCTTGAGCCAGGCGCCGATGCCCTCGACCATCTGGGCGTAATGATTGCGGAAGCTGTCCTCGGTGACATAGCCGAGGTGTGGCGTCAGCACCATGTTGTCGAGTTTGCGGAAGGGATGATCGACCGGCAGCGGCTCGACCGAGAACACGTCGATCCCGGCGCCGGCGATTCTGCGCTGCTGCAGGGTTTCCAGCAGTGCCGCTTCATCGACGATCGGGCCCCGCGCGGTGTTGACCAGATACGCGGTCGGCTTCATGCGCGCCAGGTCGTCGCGGCCGACCAGCCCGCGCGAACGCTGGCTCAGCACGACATGGACGGTGACGATGTCGGCGGTCGCGAACAATTCCTCCTTGGAAACGTAGCCGACCCCGACGTCCTTGCAGCGCTCCGGCGTCAAATTCGGGCTCCACGCGATGACGTTCATGCCGAACGCCTGCGCCAGCTTGGAAACCTTGCTGCCGAGCTTGCCGAGGCCGATCACGCCGAGCGTCCGGCCCTCGATCTCCATGCCGACGAATTTCTGCAGCCGCTCGCCGGCATGCATGCGCGCGCTTTCGCGGCCGATATTGCGGGTCAGCTCAAGGATGAGACCCATGGTGAGCGGTGCTGTGGGATCGCGGCCCCATTGCGTCCCGCACAGCACCACCTGATGCTCTTTGGCCGCCTCCAGATCGATCGCGGCGTTGCGCATACCCGAGGTGATCAAGAGCTTCAGTTTGGGCAGTGCCGCAAACAGCGCGCGGGGGAATGGCGTGCGCTCGCGCATCGCGCAGATGATCTCGAAATCCTTCAGCGCGCTCGCAGCAGCCTCGGTGGAGGCGAAGGGTTCGTTGAACACCGTGACATCGACGCGGTCCTTGAGCGGCGACCAGTCGGCTACTTTCTGGGAAATCTCGAGATAGTCGTCGGTAATTGCACAGCGCAGCCGCGTCATTGGAGTTTCCATCCGGGGAGGTGAGGCGGCTTGAAAATTGCCGCTGGGATGGGCCATGGTCGCGCGCAATTGTCAGGCGCGCAAGACGGCGGGCTGAATAAGTCGTGAGATCAGGTCGAATGCAGGTGCGAGGAGGGCACGTGCTTGGCGCGCCAGGCAGGACCCGGACCGCGCATGTAATGCTGTTCCGGCCGGTAGGGATGGAACGCCGCGACGATGAATTGATGCCAGAAAGCGCGGATTTCGCCGATCAGTCCGGGCTGGCGGTCGTGGTGCTCGGCCGACGGCGTAGATGATGATGCGATGGTTGCCATGGCGGTTCTGCTGCTTGCCCGGCGATTAAGAAAATCGCCCTAAATCGTTGCATGGGCAGTCTTGGCGGGATTGATTAAAAAGCTGTTTTTATTGTCCGGACTGGCCCGGCAGCCGTTGTTAGGCTTGCTAAATTGTTAAGGCCGGTTGCCCTTTTGCAACAGCGCCGCTACATCAGCGCCAGCAAATCCCCACACATCACGGGTTTTTAGGGAACACGATGGCGCGCCAGTTCGTCTATTTCATGCAGGGTCTGTCCAAGACCTATCCCGGCAACCGCAAGGTGCTCGATAACGTCCATTTGTCGTTTTATCCCGACGCCAAGATCGGCGTGCTCGGCGTCAACGGCTCCGGCAAATCGACATTGCTGCGGATCATGGCCGGCATCGACAAGGAGTATAACGGCGAGGCCTGGGTCGCGCAGGGCGCGCGCGTCGGCTATCTCGAGCAGGAGCCGCAGCTCGACCCCAACAAGACGGTGCGCGAGAACGTCATGGAAGGCGTCGCCAAGCAGAAGGCGATCCTCGATCGCTACAACGAGCTGGCGATGAACTATTCCGACGAGACCGCCGACGAAATGACCAAGCTGCAGGACGAGATCGAAGCCGCAGGGCTGTGGGATCTCGACAGCAAGGTCGACCAGGCGATGGATGCGTTACGCTGCCCGCCGGACGATTCCGATGTGGCAAAACTGTCCGGCGGCGAGCGCCGCCGCGTCGCACTATGCAAGCTGCTGCTCGACCAGCCTGACCTTTTGCTGCTGGACGAGCCCACCAACCATCTCGATGCCGAGTCGGTATCGTGGCTGGAAGGACACCTGCGCAACTATCCCGGCGCGATCCTGATCGTGACCCATGACCGCTACTTCCTCGACAATGTGACGGGGTGGATCCTCGAACTCGATCGCGGCAAGGGCATCCCCTATGAGGGCAACTACACCGCATGGCTATCGCAGAAGCAGAAGCGCCTCGCCCAGGAAGGCCGCGAGGAGGCCGCGCATCAGCGCACGCTGGAGCGTGAGCAGCAATGGATCGCCGCTTCGCCGAAGGCGCGTCAGGCCAAATCCAAGGCGCGCTATCAGCGCTATGAGGAACTGCTGAAGCAGGCGAATGAAAAGCAGACCCAGACCGCGCAGATCACCATTCCGGTGGCCGAGCGTCTCGGTCAGAACGTGGTCGACTTCGAGGGGTTAAGTAAAGGCTTTGCCGACCGGCTCCTGATCGACGACCTCACCTTCAAGCTGCCGCCCGGCGGCATCGTCGGCGTGATCGGCCCCAACGGCGCCGGCAAGACCACGCTGTTCCGGATGATCACCAAGCAGGAGACGCCGGACAAGGGCAGCATCACCATCGGCGAGTCCGTGCATCTCGGCTATGTCGATCAGTCGCGCAACTCGCTCGACGGCTCGAAAAACGTGTGGGAGGAGATTTCCGGCGGCAACGAACAGATCCTGCTCGGCAAGCGCGAGGTCAATTCGCGCGGGTATGTATCGTCGTTCAATTTCAAGGGCGCCGACCAGCAAAAGAAGGTCGGCGCGCTCTCCGGCGGCGAGCGCAACCGCGTGCATCTGGCCAAGATGCTGAAATCCGGCGCCAACGTGCTGCTGCTGGACGAGCCGACCAACGACCTCAACGTCGATACGCTGCGCGCGCTGGAAGAGGCACTGGAGGATTTCGCCGGCTGTGCCGTCATTATCAGCCACGACCGCTGGTTCCTCGACCGCATCGCCACGCATATCCTCGCCTTCGAAGGCGAAAGCCACGTCGAATGGTTCGAAGGCAATTTCCAGGACTACGAGAAGGATAAGATGCGAAGGCTCGGCCAGGACAGTATCATTCCGCATCGGGTGAAGTACAAGAAGCTGACGCGGTGACAGGCTACAACTAACGGTCGCTGTTCACAGCAATCGACTTTTGCGATAGCTTTAGACGATGGTTGAGCCCGACAACAATGTTCTTGAGCGTCTTCGCCATATCGGTGGCGTGTCGACGGTACGCGCGACGACATACGCGAACTGAAGAACCGTGTTGGCTCGGTCGAGCGTGAAACCGCACACGTTCATGTCGAACTTGCGCAGGTTCACGTGAAAGTCGCAGAGCTTTCCGAGCGCGTTGATCGGCTATCTGACCGATTGGAGCGGGTGGAGAAACGTCTCGAGCCGGCCGACGCTTGATGGCTTTTAAGCAGTTTGCAGGCGAAAGGGTCACGGTTCACAGCGCCCGGGTCTCATGATATCTTCGCCTTATGGTCGAACCGGACAACATTATCCTGGAGCATTTGCGCCATATCCGTAGCGCGATCTATAATATGCGCGACGATGTTCGCAAGATAAAGCAGCGCGTCGGTAGTCTTGAGAACCAATATGCCACCATGTCGAATCGGCTGGATCGGATGGATTTCCGCATCGAGCGTATCGAGCTGCGTCTCGATCTGACTGACGCGTGAGCAAATCGCCCCTGTTGGATATCCGTCGCGCCTCAGCCTTTGGCTTGCTTCTCTTGGCGCTAATGTTTCCGCTTCGCGCCTTCGCCGCCGACGCCGGCTTCACCCAATTCATCGCCTCACTCTGGCCCGATGCGCAGAAGGAGGGCGTGTCGCGCGCGACGTTCGAGCGGGAGACGCGCGGGCTTGAGCCGGATTACAAATTGCCGGATCTGATATTGCCCGGGCGTCCCGCGACCGGCGCGCCGTCGCAGGCCGAATTCGTGCAGGTGCCGGCCGATTACGTGAAGGAAGCGAGCATCGCGCGGCTGGCCGGCGAGGGACAGCGGCTGATGCAGAAATATAACTCCGCGCTCACCGCGATCGAGCGACGGTTTGGTGTGCCGGCCACCGTCGTGCTGGCGATCTGGGGCCGCGAAACCGACTACGGCCGCTACACGCTGCCTTACGATCTCGTGCGCGTGCTGGCGACGCAGGCTTATGTCGGCCGGCGCAAGGAGCAGTATCGCACCGAGTTCATTCTCGCCTTGAAAATCCTCGGCGATGGCAATGTCGCGCGCAAGGACATGCGCTCATCATGGGCGGGGGCGACCGGGCTGACGCAATTCCTGCCGTCGGAATTTTACAAGCACGGCGTCGATTTCGACGGCGACGGCCGCGTCGATATCTGGAATTCGGTGCCGGACGCGCTGGCCTCGGCCGCGCAACAACTCGTCAACAAGGGCTGGCAGCCGGGTGTACGCTGGGCCTACGAGGTGCGCGCGCCGGCTAATGCCGACTGCACGCAGGGCGTGCCTGAAGTGACAAAACCGATCGGCGACTGGATGCGTGCAGGCTTTGTGCCGGTCCGCGGTCAAAAACTGAGCACGGCCGAGCAGGCGCAGCTGGCGTCGCTGCTGCAGCCGGAGGGGATTTACGGTCCGGCGTTTCTCACCACGAAGAACTACTTCGTAATCAAGGAATACAATTTCTCGGATTTGTATGTGCTGTTCGTCGGCCATCTCAGCGACCGCATGACCAGTCCGCAGCCGTTCGCGACGCCGTGGTCGGCGTCGACGCAATTGCGTACCGCCAGTGTCGAAGCCATGCAGCGTCATCTCACCCGGATCGGGCTCTATCACGATAAGCTCGACGGCAAGGCCGGGATGCAGACGCGCGCCGCACTCGGTGCTTATCAGAAATCGGCGGGGCTCAAGGTGGATTGCTGGCCGAGCGAAGCGGTGCTGCGCTCGATGAGCGCGGCACGATAAAATACTCAATCATCATTCCGGGACGCGCGTAGCGCCAACCCGGAATCCATACTTCCGGGGTGGTTATGGATTCCGGGCTCGCTCGCTTTGCTCGCGCCCCGGAATGACGAAGAGTTCAAACAAAACCCGGCCGAAATATCGGCCGGGTTTTAAATTCGAACCGTGCGAGAATGCGCGGGGCTGTCAGATCAGTTGCAGACCTCGACGCGGCGGAAGCGCCAGCCGTAGCCATCCCAGAACCGTTCGCGAACCATGCGGCAGGCCGGCGGAGGAGCTTCCTCGACATAGACCGGACCGCCATAGGCCGGACGGCTGGAAGCGATGGCGCCGCCAACGATCGCACCGCCGATGAGTCCCGCCGCCACGCCCGCGGCCACGCCGCGCTGGGCGCTCGCCGGAGTGCTGGCGAGTGCGCCGGCAACCGTCGCGACCGCGAGGAAGGCAGAAAATGTCTTCGTCATTTCTTGGTCTCTCCTGGAGATGGCACCTTGGATCAGGCGCCGGGTTTAAGGTCTACTCACGCCGTATTCGAAACTGACCGTCTCGTCAGAAAGCGCACAACCGTCAACTTGAAGTAAACGTCAGCAGTCAGTGGATGGAAAAAACGGTTTTTTCGGGCCGAATCGCAAAAACGTTCCGGAAACGGGTGCTTCCGGAACGTCTATCAGGTTGATCGAAGATGCCGTCAGGTCAGCCGCAAACTTAGGGACAAACCTGGACGCGGCGTATCCGCCAGCCGTAACCATCCCAGAACCGCTGACGCTGCCAGTAGCAGCCACCGTAACCGGGGCCTGCGACGTAGGCGGGGCCACCATAGTAACCCGGCCCATAGTAGCCGTTCTGCGACGCGATCGCGCCGCCGACGATTGCGCCGCCGATCAGTCCGGCCGCGACGCCCGCGGCGACGCCACGTTGCGCATGAGCCGGAGCAGGCGCTGCCAGGGTCGAAAGCGCCAGTGTGGCGGCGGCCGCGATGGCCATCAATGTTCTCTTCATGGCTTCACCTCTTTTCATGAAAGCTCAGGACAGGGAATACGGTCTGCCAAGCCCAAAGTTTCATATTTTGCTTGAATGTTCAATGAACGGGGCCGCCGTATCCCGGCCAGGATTGTATTAACAGCGCTCTATTGCGACGCAACATTTTGGCAGGGAAATTGCGCCCAGGTTGCGAGATCGCCGCGATAGTGGCGATGGCGATTAACCGTACCGACGGACCCCGGTCGCCGGAGAAGCTGCACAGGCCAGTGTCACTGCAGGCCTTGTTCTACAGGCACTTCTTTAGATTCATTCCAGTTTGCCAGACCGCTAACGCTGTAGTTTGGAATTGCTTGAAAAGATGGTTTTTTCTTTTGCATCCGGCGCCGGTCTTCAATATCCAGAAGGCGAACCTGTCCTGCGAGCCGCTTTCATCCCATGATCGTTTGTTCCTGCAACGTCTTCACCGACCACGACGTGCGCAACGCCGTGAGCGTGGCGCAGATGCCGCCGCGTACGCCGGGGCAGGTCTATGGATGTCTGGGCTGCAGCGCCCAATGCGGCCGATGCGCACGCACCATCAAGAAGATCATGGACGAGGCGCTCGGCGCCTGCGCCAAGGCGTGCTGCTCGGGATGCCCGCACAGCCAGGCCCATGCCGAACCGCAGGTTCACGAGTTTTCCCTCGCCGCGTCCTGATAGCTCGAAATATTGCTGATTCCTGTCGCTCGCTGTTCGAGCAGCGAGGGGTTGCTCTTGCCCGATATCTGATTTAGAAGGATTCTAAATTAGCTTGGGCCCGTTGTCGGGCTTCTCACGGGAGTGCCTCCATGCAGGGCGACCTCAGGGTTATCGAATATCTCAACAAGGGCCTGCGCAGCGAACTCACCGCGATCAACCAGTATTGGCTGCATTTTCGGCTGCTCAATCACTGGGGCCTGCTGGAAATGGCCAAGACCTGGCGCAAGGAATCCATCGAGGAGATGCATCACGCCGACCGCTTTACCGACCGCATCCTGTTCCTCGACGGCTTCCCCAACATGCAGGTGCTGGATCCCTTGCGGATCGGCCAGAACGTCAAGGAAATCATCGAGTGCGATCTCGCCGCCGAGCTAGGCGCCCGCGCGCTGTACGAGGAAGGCGCAACTTACTGCCACAGCGTCAAGGACTACGTATCGCGCGACCTGTTCGAGAGCCTGATGAAGGACGAGGAGCACCACATCGACTTCCTCGAGACCCAGCTGCACCTGATCGATCGGATCGGCCTCGATCTCTACACCCAGAAGCATGTCGGCGGCCTCGAGAGCGAGTTCGAGCCGAAGTAGCGCGCGGCTCAGGACGTACGCTTCTGCGGCGTTGCCACCGGACATTCGGCGAGCGCCGCCTGCACGGCGGCCGCGGCGCCAGCGACACGGAATTCCGCGGTGGTGCGCCCGGCATTGAGCGACCGTATCCGCAGGTACAGCGTGTTCGAATTCACGAGTTCGTCGACGAACTGCGCCACCGCGGCCTTGTCCTCGATAACGAGGACCGTATAGCCGAGAAGGATTCGGGACGCGACATTGTCGCGTCCCGGCTTGTCGTCGAAGCGATAGCCAAGCGCCGAATTCTCGTCGGAGCCCACCTTGAACTCGAATGAAAACCGCACCACCGGATTGCGCTCGAAACAGGTCAACTGCAGCTGTGCGGGCTTTGCATAATCTTCTCCGGAGTGCGAGCTGTTGCGGGTCCTCAACAGCGCGCTGGCGATTGCGTTTCCCGTAACGCGATCGGCCTGGCGTTCGATCTTCCATTCGCCGGATGAAACCGTATTGGCGGTCGTCGAGACGTAGGGGTCTGCACACGCCCCCAGCAACAACGCCACCCCGGCAAACGTTATCCAACGCACGGCACATCTCCCCAAGCCAGGATTATTTTGCAACCCGTGAGCGAAGGGGACAAGACGTTGAAAAAGTGGAAAGGCGAAGAGATGCGCGGAATGCGAGTAGGGGCAACCTCAGTTGCTGTCATTGCGGGGAGCGTAGCGACGAAGCAATCCAGTTTACACCTTGCCGCTTTCTGGATTGCTTCGCTTCGCTCGCAATGACGTTGAGGCGGAGCTGCGACTGCGCGAGCGGTGAGCGCTTAAAGCTGCGCCTTGTAGCGCGCCTCGACTTCGGCTTGCGGCTCCGGTTCGCCGAGGCGGGTTTGATCGTGAATCATCTGGCTGATGCTGGGCATGACGGCGCGCTCCACTTTCACCTCGGGCGCCCACAATTTCGAGCGCATCAGCGCTTTGCCGCAGTGAAAATACGCTTCGCGCACCGCGATGCTCAGCACCGCGCGCGGCAGCTTGCCGAATTCCTCCATCGACGCCAGCAGATCCGGCTCCGCCGATATTTTTCCGGTGCCGCCGACGCGCAGGGTTTCGTCGATGCCCGGCACGAAGAAAATCAGCTGCAGCTGGCCGCTGCCTTCCAGGATATTTTTGAAACTGTCGATCCGGTTATTGCCGGAGCGATCGGGCATAAGGAGTTGCGTCGGCGATACCACGTGGATAAAGCCCGGATTGCCGCCGCGCGGCGACGCATCGACGCTGCCGTCGGGACCGGAGGTAGCGAGCACGCAGAACGGCGACAGGCCGATGAATTTTGCCGCGTGCGCGTCGATCTCGGGCCGCGCCTTGGCGACCACGCGCGGCGAGGGCGCGGGGTAAATGGTGGGAAGGTCGCGGGCTGCGATGTCGGTCAATGGACTTCTCCGAGGGACTCATTCGGGGAGAAAGTATCACCATGCAACGTATTCGAAAAGATAGCGATCCAGCCGATACCGATCTTGCCGGTTACACCGCATCCGCAGGCACGAAGCAGTTGATCACGATGCTGCCGCGCTGATTGACATACCAGACCACGGCTTCGCCGACCGATTGCCCTGGTTGCGGATGATGGCGCGCTCCGGCACTTGCCACCACAACCCGTCGATCGGCACCCAATAAGCGCCGCCGCGCTGATCATATGCGGTGCGATGCCCGTCGGAAATGTCGCAACAGGGCACGCCGCTCGGGCTGACCACGCCTTTGAACCAGGCGCGGATATCGTACTGCCCGTTGTCGAACGCATGCGCCGCGCCCGCGAGCGCGACGACCAGCGCGATCGTGACGATCTGCCGGCTTCGCCGCATACAATCCTCATCGCCCCTCGGGTGGCACCGCGTCTGCCTTACATCGTCCTTTGCGGGGCAGTTTGCAGCAGCTCCTGCAGTTGCTGCTTGTAGAGTTTTGCGCCGCCGGTGGTGAGATGTCCGCGCGTCTCGGTGCTCGCGGGAATCAGATAGAGCCGGCCGTTCTTCACCCGCTTCATCGCGGCATCGGTAACGCCGGTTTCCGGCGGATTGCGTTCGTCGTCGGCGGCATTGATCGCGAGCAGCGTGGCCTCGATTTTGTCCAGTCCGGCAGACGGGTTGTAGTCGTGCGAGGCTTCCCACTGGTAGATAAAGTCGTTGGCGTCGGCAGTGACCGGCACGGCCAGCCGCTCGTCCACCATCTTGTCCGCCTTCGCCGCCGTCGGCGCCTGCATCTGCCAGGCGAGGGTGCCGCCGCCGGTGGCGATGCCGTAGGCGTTGATGGCGTATTTCATCATGCGCGGCTGCGTGGTGTAATTGCCGCCATTGTAATCGGGATCATTGCGGATGGTCTCCAGCATCATCCGCCGCAGCATCCAGTTGCGCGCCGCCATCTCGGTCGGCTGCGATGCCATCGGCACCAGCGCGTCCATATAGGCCGGATATTTGCCGCCCCAGATCCAGGTGTGCATGCCGCCCATCGAATTGCCGATGATGAGCCGCAGGTGCTGGATGCCGAGACCTTCCTTGAGAAGGCGGTAGTGCGCGTCGACCATGTCCTCGTAATCGTATTTCGGGAACGCGGTCTTCATGCCGTCGGACGGCTTTGAGGATTTGCCGTGGCCGATGCCGTCGGGAATGACAATGTAATATTTCGAGGCATCGAGCGGCTGGCCGGGCCCGAACAGCTCGCCGGCAAAGGCCGGCGTCAACATGCTCGCCGCCGATCCGCCGGAGCCGTGCAGCACCAGCACCGGCTGGCCGGTCGGCTCGCCGACCGTGGTGTAATGCAGACGCAATTCCGGCATCGCTTCGCCGGTATGGAATTTGAAGTCCTTGGCGATCCAATCGCCTTGTTTCGGCGCCGGGTAATCGGCCGCGAGCGCGGCGAATGAGGTGAATGCAAAGACGGCCGATAGCGCTGCGCGCAACAATTTCATGGACGATTCTCCCCGGGCGCGGCCGCCTAGGTGGACCGCTTGGAGGTAAGAATATCATGCCACGCGCCGGGATCGAGAGCTTTGCGTCGCAGCGGCCCGTCAAAATTTTGCGGAATGCGTGGTGTGCGGAGGGAATATTACGGCGTGTCCTCGATGTCGGTCTCGGGACGATCGCTGCCGGCGGCGGTCTCGGTGTGCCACTTGCCGTCGGCCGTCTCATATTCGATGGTTTCCGTACGCCCGGGCACGCGCTGTTCCGCGGCTGCGTGTTTGGCGGCTGCGAGCGCGCGGGCGTGGGTGGGGAAGGGTTCCGAAAATACGCCGTCGACGGTGTAGGCCCAGCCGCCGTCATGCTCGACGATTTTGTAGGTGACATGGGACATCGGGAACTCGCTGGTTTGCCGGCACGATGTGGCGCCTGAACATAATGCCTATTCTATGCCAAAATGTACCGCAAATGTCGGGATTTATGCCGGCGGGTCGTCTTCCATAAGAGGAAACCGCGATCGCCGGATCATGCGCCGCGCGAGCAAAGGGAGATGACGATGTGCCGTAACATCAAGACGCTGTTCAATTTCGAACCGCCTGCGACCCACGCTGAAATCCACGCCTCGGCCCTGCAGTTCGTGCGCAAGCTTTCCGGATTCAATTCACCTTCGCAGGCGAATGCCGAAGCATTCAATCGGGCCGTCTCCGAAGTGTCCGATTCCGCCCGCCGGCTGCTGGCGTCGCTGCACACCCATGCGCCCGCGCGCGATCGCGAGACCGAAGCGGAGAAGGCGCGGGAACGGAGCAGGGCAAGGTTTGGTTGAGGGCGAGAAGTGTTGATCGGTTTGCGCAACTGGTAGTGTTCGCTTGCTCTAGGTGCACGCAATATCGACAAGATAGTAGTGGCCCTCGATCTGGCGGACGAAAGTCCTACAGTTGGATAGCGTGTTCTCCATTGTCCCTTGAATTACCTGCTGCACCCGCGTTGAATCCAACCCATTTGGGGTCCCAATTTCGTCGGTCCCATCGTAGACGAGCTTTCTGTAAAATTCTCCGGTCATAAAATATCCATAGAAGCCCCAACTCAAAATTCTCGGCCCCTTCGTGCTCGCAGGATCGGCGTCGCTTCCTAACGCTGTGATGTAGTGGTTTCGAAAGATTTGGAATCGAGCCCAGTCTATTCCGAAGAGGATTTCGTATCTGGAAGCGGAACAGACGACCAAAATGCCGAGTGCGGCAGCAATGGAAATTGAGTTCCGCCATCGCCTTTTCACGAGATGGAATATCAAGATCACAGTGTCCACGACCGCGATTACAAGTCCGCCGAGCATGGCGAGAAATGTTGAGCCCGGATAGCGTTCGAAATTGTTGGAAGCGTACGCTGCAGAAAAAAGCGTTGCTAACAAAATCAGGGCGATAAGAACCGGATTGATGGTGAAGCGATCCTTCGAAGGAGGATCCGCGTAGTCCTGTAGTGGGGGAGTTTATTTTCCATTGCTACTCCCTACTCCGCCTCCCACTCAACCGGTAGATTCAACAACCCGCGGAACGCCCAGCCGCCGATCCGCACCGGCTCTGACTCGTCGAGCCGCAAGCCTTTCAACCGCGCAACAATGCTGGGCAGCGCCACGTCGGCAACCATCGCGCGCGAGGCCCAGGCACCGGCGCAATAATGCGGCCCTGCGCCGAACGCGATGCTTTTCGAGGTGTCGCGCGTGATATCGAAGCTGTCGGGATCGCTGAAGCAGGCTTCGTCGCGGTTGGCGGAGCCGAACATGAAGAACACGCGATCCTCGGGCTTGAAATCGACGCCGCCGTAAGACCAGGGTTTTGCGACCCGGCGCGGTGACATCCCGATCGGCGCGATCCAGCGCGCATATTCCTCGAACACGTCGAGCCACTTTGCTTTTCCGCCGCGAACCAGCGCCAGTTGCGCCGGATGCGTCAGCAGCGCCCAGATCGTGCCGGAGATGGCGTCGCGCGGCTCGTTCTGGCCGCCCGAGATCGCGAGCTTGATGTTAGCGCGCACGCTCTGCATGGGCATGCCGGCTGCGAGCAGCACGCTGAGGATCGAGGCGTTCGGATGTTTCCTCAGCACCGGAATCATGTCGTCGATCGCCGCGTCGATCCCTGCGGTGGCGGCGTGGCAGCGCGCCTCCACCTCCTTGTTGCCGGTGTAGTTGGCGATGCCGTCGATCATCGCCTGCGACCATGCATCCATATCCTCAAAGCGCATATTGGTGAGGCCGATGATGTCCTTCAGGCACTCGGCCGACAGCGGCAGCGCGAACGCCTTGCAGAGGTCGGCGCGCCCGCGAGGGGCGAGTTCGCCGAGGATGCGGTCGGCATGAGCTTGGAATGCCTTGCTCCAGGTATCGCGCACCGTGCGCGGCGACACCGCTGGAAACATCATTGCGCGTTCCGACATATGCGCGTCGCCATCCTTGCGCATCATGTTGTGGCCCATCAGCGTGTTCATCAATCCCGCCGGCTGGTGCGACGAGAACACGTCGATGCGCTTTTCCTGGGTGAAGATGTCGTCACGCCGGGTGAAAATCGTGGAGCCGAGTTGCGGCACGAACGCGATCGGCGCGTCGCGGCGCATCTTCGCCAGATCCGGATAGGGATCGGCCCAGAATGCTGGCACGTCGATGTCGAAATGCGGGGCGCTGGACATTGGGGCTTCCGAAGAGGGCGATGGGTAGGGTGGTCGAGCGAAGCCGGCCTGTCAAATTCTCGCTAAGACGTTCGCAACGGAATGGTACGGCGCCGGCTCCCAATCGGCTTGCAGAGCTTGCGACACTATGCCGATGTTAGGCGGCTTAAGCTTGAGGTTGTTCGCGGGGTGAGAAATCATTACGATCGTGGTTCGGATGAGTGAAGGCAGACGACTGTAAATCGAATTGGCTTGGAGCCGGCAAACGGGGAGTATCTCTATCTCGACGATCAATCATCATCCGCACTGGGAACTTGATCCGGGCGTCACGCCCGAGCATCCGGCGGAATTCATCAAGTATAACGTCAGCTGTCTGATTTATTATGACCCAAATGTCCCACCGGAGAACAATCCAAAATCGATTACCCTTTGGGGCAAGGTGGATTTTAGGGAAGACCGGACAGATAACTTCGAAGTGCCCGACGGTGACGCCAGGGCGGTCGAATTTTTCTGGGAGGATCTGAGCGGCGGGCAGGTGTTTCGGCGAATGGCCTGGTACGATCGCGAGCAGAAGGAGTATGGGAAGCCTTGGGGTTGGCTCGGAATGTTTTGGCTTTTCGACTCGTATAACAATGCGGTCTACGAACGTACCGCCGCCGCCATAGCGCTTACCAAATTCGATCCGACGCCGCCTCCCTTATGGACGGCGCGCCGCCCAAAATAAGCGCACCGCTTGCCTAAACCGCCCGGTAGCCGCCGTCCGCCATCACGATCGATCCGGTGACGTAGGCGGACAGATCGGAGGCGAGAAAGATCGCGGGACCGACGATGTCCTCGGGTTTGCCGGCGCGACCGAGCGGGGTGTGCTCCATGAACAATCGCACCGCGTCCGGATTGTTGGCGCGCGTGCCTGCGTTCAACGGGGTCTCGATAAAACCCGGGCCGATCGCGTTGACGCGCACGCCGTCCTTGCCGAGTTCGACGGCGAGCGCGCGGGTGAAGCCGAGCACGCCGTGCTTCGACGCGGTATAGGCCGGCGAACTCGGCTGGCGGATATGCACGAAGGACTGGATCGAGCCGATATTGACGATGCGGCCCTTGTTAGCGCGCAGCGAGCCAAGAAACGCATGCGTGACGTTGAACACGCCGGTGAGGTTGATCGCGATGATGTCTTCCCAGTCCTTGATCACGGCGTCCGCGGCGCCGGTCATGCCGTTGCGGCGCGCGATGCCGGCGTTGTTTACCAGGATCGAGACCGGGCCGATGGTGTCGGCGATTTTCTTCGCCGCGGCGACGCAGGCGGCGTGGTCGGTGACGTTGAGTGCAAAACTGTCGACGGTGCCGCCGGCGTCGCTGACCAGTTTGGCGGTTTCCGCAGCGCTTGCCGCGTCGACGTCGAGCGCGACCACCCGCGCGCCTTCGCGCGCGTAACCGAGCGCAATCGCGCGGCCGATGCCGGAGCCCGCGCCGGTGATGACCGCGATCTGGGAAGTGAGGAGGGGCATGGTGGTTTCCTGTGATTTTCGGTTTTTCAATTGTAGGGCGGATAGCGCAGCGTAATCCGCCGCCCGCCCGCGATAAAGAGGCGGGTTACGCCTTCCGCATTCGCCAAGGCTCCGGCGGACAGGTCGGCCAACCCGCCCGGCTAGTTTTTACCGACGCAGCTCCGATAGGGCATCGCTTCACCCGGCACGATCGGGCAGAAGCGAATCGGCTTCAGCTTGTCCAGCCGCTCCTTCCATTTCGCCTCGTCGACCGCGGGCTTGTCCGTGGACGACGGCGCGCGCTCCGCCCACTGGATCGTGTAGTAGTCGGCGCTGCCCTTCACCGCGATGATCAGCGCGGTCTCGCCATGCTTGTCCGGAGTGGTCTCGATCCTTCCGCAGCCGACCACGGCGACAAAACCGTCCTGATCGCCGAATTTGACGGCGCCGAACGGTTTTACCGCGAAGGTGTCGGGGCAGGCTTTCTTGAACCCGGCCGCCATCGAGACTGCAAAACTCTGCGGCGTCACTTGCGGATTGCCGGCGACGTCTTTCGCGCCGGTGACCGTGATCATCTGCGTCCACGCACTGACGGTTTCGCCCTTCAGCACGGCTTCGCGGATATAGCTGGGGCCATTGGTTTTCTCGAAAGAAGCCGGAGCGAAGGTCGACGGCATCGAAAACCGCACCAGCTGGCCGAAGATCGGCGAGATCAGGGTGTAGGAGGGCGGCATGGCGGGCTTCGACGGGGCGGTCTTCGGCGCGGCCGGAGATTGGGCGGACGCCGGGGGTGCCGGAGCAAGGAAGATGCTCAGCGCGATCATTACGATCGGCGTCGTTCGCGTTGAGTTCATGCCCACCACCAAATGCTTCGATGAAATTCAAGCACGCAATGTCTGGAGGATCGCACGGAGCCGCTCAATGATAAAGGCGGATGATGGATCATCCACCTTTATCGACACGCGTCGGCAGGCTGCGAATGGGCTTTGCGCCTCCCGCCGATCGGCTACACTCTGCAGGACGCGACTCACCCTGCCCCGCAGGGCATGCGCAAATCCTAAAAGGAACAACTCCATGAAGGTGCCATCCGCCATTCGTGCCGCGCTGCTTGCGCTGACGGCCGTCGCCGCCGCCGGCCTGCCATCCGCCTCGGTTGCCGACAGCGGCACCGTGTCGCTCACGATCTACAAGGCGGGATGGGTGATCGGCGGCTCCGGCGGCGGCGGCACGCTGAACTTCCGCGGCCGGACTTACGGACTGTCCGCCGGCGGACTGGACTACGGCTTCGTGTTCGGCGGATCGAAGACGGTGCTGCGCGGCAGGGTCAGCAATATCGAACGGCCCTCCGACGTCGCCGGCGTCTACGGCGCGGCCGGCGCCGGGCTCGCCATCGGCGGCGGCGCGCGCGCGATCGTGCTGACCAACCAGAAAGGCGCGGTGCTCGAATTGAGCGGCCGGCAGGTCGGGCTGATGGCGAATGCGGACCTGAGCGGGCTGGCGATTACGCTGAAGTAGGGGGCTTGTTCGTTCGTAGCCCGCATGAGCGCCGCGATATGCGGGTACCCGGTTCAGAAGTAACCGTCGTAGCATTTCCGTGCGTGAAACGTCCGGCGCGAATATCCGGGGGACCGTCCTTTGCGTCGCGAGCAGCTCTGTCAAGCTGTTGCTGCACTTCTTGAACGTCGAGAACTGTGTCCATTAAGCGTTCCAGTTAAGCCGTAAGGTGGGCAAAGCGAAGCGTGCCCACCATCACCAGCACGGCATAAGTTCGGTGGGCACGGCGCGAAGACGCGCCTTTGCCCACCCTACGCTTCTTGCTGGCGCCTCACCCATCCTTAAACAGCTTCCACGGCTCGACCGCGAGCGCCTTTGCGATGCGGGCGACGTTGTCGATGGACACGTTGCGTTCGGCGCGTTCGACCGAACCGCAATAAGTCCGGTCGATCCCGATTTCGTCCGCGAGCGCCTCCTGGCTCAGGCCGCGCGCCCTGCGCAGCGTGCGCATGTTTTTGGCCAGAACGTCCCGCAGTGGGCCTCTGGGTGTGCGTTTCCCGGGCATGATCGTGCCAGTCGACGGGTTTGAGGTGGTTGCAAATACCAAGTATACTTGGTAGATTATCGACGCGCAATGCTTTTGTCTCTCGCCATGACCTTGGGCGGGAATGTTGCGCGAAACATCAGGCGTCTGCGCCAGGAACGCGGCCTGACGCAGGAAGAACTTGCGGTACGCATCCGCATCACCCGCAATTACGTCGGCATGATCGAGCGGCAGGAGAATTCTCCGACTGTGGCGATACTCGAGCGCATCGCCAAGGCGCTGGGGATCGAGCCGGCGCGGTTGTTCGATGAGAAGGCGGCGGGGCGGAAGGGGGATTAACGATCTGTAGCCGATGTCGTCTGCGTTAGGTTCATTGAGCCAAGGCTGGCACGTCAACTGCCCGGTGGAAGCCTGCATGATGGACTAGAGCAGGGTAATCCACTGTTCACCCGGCCCTAACGGCTCGGTAGAGCTGGTGAGAGGAGCAACGGTGAGCTAAAATGGGCAGGCGTGGAGGGTATTCATGCCACTCGAACTAAGGGATGGAAGCAATCGTGCCCGGTATAAAGATATTACGCCTTGCGAATACCTACCCGAGCGGCGAGATACAAAGTGCGTCTCATCGCATTCAGCTTGTTGCTGCTGTTCAAGATTCAATCGTTCTACGACCCAGAGCGCGCGCGGTAATACCCACGGGGCTAGCACTAGAGATTCCGCCAGAATGGGAAGCGCAAATTCACCCTCTTCCGTCGATGGCGATGGAGTATGGCGTTACTGTTCTCAACAGCCCGGGGACGATTGATCCTGATTATCGCGGAGAAGTAATGGTTATTCTGATAAATTTGGGAGAAAAAGAGATAACAATCGAGAGGGGAACTCCAATAGCTCTGATGAGTTTTGCACCATTCACTCGCGTTGTTCTGGTTCAGACAGAAAATCTGCAAGAAACAGTAAGATCTACTCAGGGCCTAGGATCGACCGGCCGCTAGGATAGACCATCAGATAAATTTTAGTCTACGCAATTCTTTTTCTAATTCCGGTAATACGACCGAAATCGGTCTTGAAGTATCAAGTATCAAATCAGCACTACCGCGCATTGCGTCAACAGAAACTTCCGTCTCGTGCGAACAAAGAATCTCAAATTCACTCTCGTTAGCCTGAGCGCCTGACCGGGACTTTCTAACGTCAGATGGACACGAAAGGAAGATCAATAAAGATCGCCGCGCGACTTTTGAAAGCTCCTCCACACTGAGCTTGAAGCGCAAGCCATCGACGCAGACGGCATTCTGACTCACAATTTCAGTTTCTAAACTCAAGTGAAATTTCTTGAGTCGGTCCTCATGAAGAAGCATTTTACCATAGTCAGCCAGCTCAACTCTTGATGGCGTCAATCTAAATTCGATCAAATAGAGGTTTTTTAGGTGTGCACTAGCAGAAGTTAGCGAAAAACCGAACTCTTCCAATTTCTTGCAGACAGTCGTTTTACCGCTGCCACTTCTGCCAACGACGAAAAGCGCGTTCCCCATTTTTTTCCCTCCATCTGTCAACACAGCGACGGTTTAACTAGTTTCTCCAACAATTCCATAAGTGGTTTCGCTTCTCGTCGCCCTTTCATTATGCAGAGATGAAGATTGCTTAAGCTGTCTGCTCCTCCTCCCTCGTATCGATAAATGATCTCCGAGCCCAGCGAGCCGCGAACTATCGAGCATCGGATTGATTGATCGTTAGAGAATAGAATTCTTTGGTTGTGCTTCAGCCCCTCAAAGAGATAAATTGCATCAGGTTGGCTCCCAAAGCCTCGACGAACATCGGCCTCGGTTCTATCGCTGACCAAGATTAAGCCATTCTGCGCGTGAAGGTACTGAAACCTCCGACGAAGCTCTTGATCTCGGCCGACAAAGTCAAAGTCGCCTGCAAACACCACCAAATGCCGAGCGTGTTTGAAACGGCGCTTCATGACACTGAGATCGTGGTCGGGACCCTGAAGGTTTGTGATTTCTATGGGCTGTCGAATTTGGTATCGCAGCCAGTTTATGAATAAGACGAGGAAAACAAATAGAGACGCAAATCCACTCAAGTTATGGTATGCGCGAGTGGTAAGGAGGCTTCTTCCTTCGTTTGTTAATGGGGTAAAGTCAAAGAATGACAGGGACCAGACCTTGAGTAGCCAGTCGGGTAGATCGCTCAACGTAAAGGCTGAGAAACCCAAAAGAACGGCCATTAAAAAAATAAAAAACGTAGCGCCGCGCGCTAAAAGAAATTCCGCTATTACCTTTGCTAAATTCTTTACTTGCCAATATGCACGCCGGAAAAATCCGGCAACAGGCTTGATCGTTGGAAGGAAAGTTTTAGTTTTCGTTTCAACAAACCTGCATCTTTCGAGCAAGTAGCTTTCTGCAAGGCTTAATATTTTTCCGTCTTGGTGCTCGAGTGTAATTGTCCCGTATACAGTTTGATGCTCTCGTTCTTCCGTATCTACAAAGTTTGCGCAAAACACAAATGAGCAGGTGTTAAGAGTATCGAGCAATTTTAGAGGCGGAAGTATCTTCAGATTGTATTGTCGTTTTTTGTTTCTTTCCCAGTACCGACATATTGCCTCGATGCCACGTAGCGGCTCCTTGCCCGCAATGTCGTACACTGCGGAGGTGTCAAATAATTCACGAACCAAACCCGTGTCGTGGTCCCGCCATGCTCTCAGGTATTTCTCATAGGGGTCTTGTTCAATCACGAAATTCAATGCATGCCCCCCCAAAGGTTATTGTGCGCTGACCTAAAATTTTGAACAACTGGGAACAAACGTTGTGCTGCGCTACGACGACATTGCTCACGTATCCACCAAACGATGAAGCCAGCTTCGTTGTTTGTCTGACAATATGAGGATAGTCAACAATGATGCAACGATTGCCAAAAATCTTCGATCTCAGGCCAGCGTTACAAGTTAGTTCAATGTTATTTTCGCACACCCAATATGAAAGAATTCTCATTGTAGCTGGATCGAGATTTAAACTAAGCGCATCGGCAATCTCTGTATTGCTAACATGTTTGAGACCCCAAACAGCTGAAAGCATACGAGCATAAGCTATTTGAGCTCCACTCCGATCCACCACCAATGTATTAAGTTGTGGATTGAAATATTTAGCAGCTAGTGAAAACGGTCCTGCTCCTCCCCCGAGATCGACCACGGAGTTTGTATCAAGAAGAAAAGTTGACGGCAGCGATCCAAGATAGAGAAAGCACTTCACATAATTCCTCACAAAATATGCATTGTTGAATTCCATTGCATATTTGTCGTAGTCTATCCGGAGGGAGTGTCCTGCCAGTCGTATTTTCTCCTTGAGATGCCGACTCCCCTCAGTTTCCCTAAAATAGCCATTGATCTCGGCAAGCTCTTTTGGGAGCCGATCAAGCGTAACTAGATCTTTGCCTAAGTGCGCGTCGTTCATGGGTGTTCTCATCAACGCTTCAGAACGACAATCACAGCACCCGATTGCTCTCCTTCACCTTCTCCGCCTTCACATACACCTGTTCGCCCATCTCTCTGAACTTGGCGCTCATCTGCGCCATTCCATCTTCAATCACACCCGACACCGACATCCCGATCCCCGTCGGATCATTCAGCGTCGCGGCATAGTCCCGCACATCCTGCGTGATCTTCATCGAGCAGAACTTCGGCCCGCACATCGAGCAGAAATGCGCGACCTTGTGGGCGTCTTTCGGCAGCGTCTCGTCGTGGTAGAGTTTGGCGGTGTCGGGATCGAGGCCGAGGTTGAACTGATCCATCCAGCGGAAGTCGAAGCGCGCGCGCGACAACGCATCGTCGCGTAGTTGTGCGGCGGGGTGGCCCTTGGCGAGGTCGCTGGCGTGGGCTGCGATCTTGTAGGTGATGACGCCGACCTTGACGTCGTTGCGGTCGGGCAGGCCGAGATGCTCCTTTGGCGTGACGTAGCACAGCATGGCGCAGCCGAACCAGCCGATCATGGCAGCACCAATGCCGCTGGTGATGTGGTCGTAGCCCGGCGCGATGTCGGTGGTCAGCGGGCCCAAGGTGTAGAACGGCGCCTCGCCGCATTCCTTCAGCTGCTTGTCCATGTTGATCTTGATCTTGTGCATCGGCACGTGGCCGGGGCCTTCGATCATCACCTGGCAGCCTTTTGCCCACGCCACTTTTGTCAATTCACCAAGCGTCTCCAGCTCTGCGAACTGCGCGCGGTCGTTGGCGTCCGCGATCGAGCCGGGGCGCAGGCCATCGCCGAGCGAGAACGACACGTCATATTTGCGCATCAGGTCGCAAATCTCGTCGAAGCGGGTGTAGAGGAAACTCTCCTTGTGATGCGCCAGGCACCACTTCGCCATGATCGAGCCGCCCCTTGAGACGATGCCGGTGACGCGGTTGGCGGTGAGGTGGATGTAGGGCAGCCGCACGCCGGCGTGGATGGTGAAATAATCGACGCCCTGTTCGCACTGCTCGATCAGCGTGTCCTTGTAGACCTCCCAGTCGAGCTTGACCGGATCGCCGTTGACCTTCTCCAGCGCCTGATAGATCGGCACGGTGCCGATCGGGATCGGCGCATTGCGCAAAATCCATTCGCGGGTGGTGTGGATGTTGCGGCCCGTCGAAGAGGTCCATCACGGTATCGGCGCCCCAGCGGATCGCCCACACCATCTTGTCGACTTCCTCCTCGACCGACGAGGTGACCGCGGAGTTGCCGATATTGGCATTGATCTTGGTCAAAAAGTTGCGGCCGATGATCATCGGCTCGAGTTCGCCATGGTTGATGTTGCAGGGGATGATGGCGCGGCCGCGCGCGATCTCGCTGCGCACGAATTCCGGGGTGATGAAGGCGGGCAGGGCGGCGCCAAAGCTTTCGCCGTCGGCCAATGCGGCTTCCGCGCGCTCCAGCTGAACCTTGCGGCCGAGATTTTCGCGGGTGGCGACGTAGATCATCTCCTTGGTGACGATGCCGGCGCGGGCGAATTCGAGCTGGGTGATCATGTGGTCGCCCGTGCCGCGCAGCGGCTTGTGATGCGCCTTGAAGGCGGCCGCCGCCTTGTCGTCGGAGACGTTGCCGTTATCGACCGGTTTTACATCGCGGCCCTGATATTCCTCGACGCCGCCGCGCTCCTTCACCCATTGGATGCGCGCACGGGAGAGGCCGGCGTTGACGTCGATGGTGACGGACGTATCGGTGTAGGGACCGGAAGTGTCATACACCGGCAGGTTCGGCTCGCCGGCGCCTTCGCTCAGCATGATCTCGCGTAACGGCACCCGGATATCGGATGCCTCATCGGGCGTGACAAAGATCTTGCGCGACGACGGCAGCGGGCCGGTGGTCACTGCGGGAAGCGTGGTGTCCGGGTTGGAGCGGATGTTCATGATATCCTCCGTTGTCTTCTTCTAGTTCAGGCGGCTTTGGCGGAATCGCCAAGCCAGTCGCGCACGCGTGAATCGGGATCGGCATTCTGGGTGACATCGCTGACCACGGCGATCGAATCGGCGCCGGCGGCAAAGATCGCAGGCGCCTGCTCAAGCTTGATGCCGCCGATCGCCACCAGCGGAATGTTGCCGATGCGCTTTTTCCATTCGCTGATTTTTGCGATGCCCTGCGGCGCAAACCGCATCGATTTCAGCGTGGTCGGAAAGATTGGCCCCAGCGCGATGTAATCGGGTTTGACGCGCAGCGCGGTCGCAAGTTCGTCGTCGTCATGGGTCGAGATGCCCAGTGTAAGACTAGCCTCGCGGATCGCACCGAGGTCGGCTTCCGCCAGATCTTCCTGGCCGAGATGCAGATGTTCCGCGCCGGCGACAATCGCCGCACGCCAGTAGTCGTTGACCACGAGTTTTGTCGGCGTGCCGTTTGTCACGGCGAGCGCGCCGGTGACGAGCTGCAGCGCCGCGCCATCGTCGAGGTCCTTGGCGCGCAGTTGCACCGTGCCGACGCCGAGCTTCGCCAGGCGCGCGACCCAGGCGACGCTGTCGACCACGGGATAGAAGCGGTCAGGATACGGCATGCCAGAACGGGGTCCCGATCACTGGAGTGGAAGGAGAGGCGAAATCGCGAGCTTGCATCAGCCCCGCCTCGAATGCGGCGCGGCCGGCCTCGGCCGCGAGCTTGAACGCGCCCGCCATCGCGACGGGATCGGCGGCTTTAGCGATTGCGGTGTTGAGCAGCACGGCATCGTAGCCGAGTTCCAGCGCTTCCGCGGCATGGGAGGGCGCGCCGAGGCCAGCGTCGACCACCAGCGTGATGTCGGGCAGCCGGTCGCGCAGCAATTTCAGTGCATCGCGATTGATGATCCCGCGGGCCGAGCCGATCGGCGCGGCCCATGGCATCACCACCCTGCAGCCGGAATCGACCAGCCGCATCGCGACACTGAGGTCCTCGGTGCAATAGGGAAACACCTCAAAACCGTCCTTGATCAGGATGTCGGCAGCTTCGACCAGGCCGACCACGTCGGGCTGCAGCGTGTCGTTGTCGGCGATCACTTCGAGCTTGATCCAGGAGGTGCCGAATAATTCGCGCGCCAGTTTGGCGGTGGTGACGGCCTCGCGCACGCTGCGGCAGCCGGCGGTGTTCGGCAGCACGGTGACATCGAGTTCGCGGATCAGCGACCAGAATGCGTCACCGGTCTTGCCGCCCGCCGATTCCCGCCGCAGCGACACCGTGACGATCCCGGCGCCGGACGCGCGGATCGCGTCCTGCATGATCTTCGGCGACGGATACAGCGCGCTCCCGACGAGGAGGCGGGAGGCGAAGGGTTTGTTGTAGAATGAAACCAAATTACCCTCCCTGCCGCGGCGTGATGATTTCGATCTGGTCGCCCGGCTCAAGCCGCGTCTCCGCCCAGCGGCTGCGCGGCAGCACGTCGAAATTAAGCGCGATCGCGAAATGCATGCCTTGGTATTCGAGTTCGTTCAGCAGTGCATCGACATGATCAGCCGATATCTCCCGCTGCTCGCCGTTGACGGTCACGCGCATTGCATCACCTCATTGTCGATCACGCCGCGCTCCACATAGCCGAGCACAAGTTCCGCCAGCGCCGGCGCCAGCAGGAAACCGTGGCGATAGAGTCCGTTGACCGCGATACGCCGATTGTCGATGGCGATGCGCGGCAGGTTGTCCGGGAATGCCGGCCGCAAGCCGGAGCCGATCTCGACAATGCGCGCCTCGCCGAACGCCGGATGCACCGCATAGGCGGCGCTGAGCAGTTCCAGCGCCGAGCGCACGCTGACGCCGTCGTCCTCGCGCTCGATCGAGGTGGCGCCGATCATGAACTGGTTGTGCGCGCGCGGGACGATATAGAGCGGCCAGCGCGGATGGATCAGCCGCACCGGGCGCGACAGCACGATCTCATCGGTCTCGACAATGACCATCTCGCCCTTGACGCCGCGGAGATTTGGCTGGGTGTCGCGTGCGAACAATCCGCGACAATCGATTACGATGCCGTCGATATCGTCGGGCCGCTGCTCGCTGTTGAATTTTACGCTTCCGCCGGCCTCCGCGATGCGGGCACGCAGTTCCGGCAGCACAATGCGCGGTTCGACATGGCCTTCATCCGGGAAAAATAGCGCGTCGCGAAAGCGGCCGTCGAGCGACGGTTCAAGCTCGATCACGGCTTCGGCGCCGAGGCGGCGATGACCTGAGGTCATCCGCGCGAAGCGCTCATAGTCGGCGCGGTCGCGCGGATGCGATACAACCAGCGAGCCGTTGAACGGCGTGTCGGGAAATTGCTCGCGCCACAGATCGAGCGAACGGATACCGAGCCGCGTGATGACGGGCTCCGACGCCTCGCGTTCGCAATAGGGCGCGAGCATGCCGCCGGCCCAGTGACTGGTGGCCTGCGTCAGGTCCGCGCCGCCGCGCTCGTGCAGCGTGACTTCGCGGCCGGCGCGCGCAAATAGCAACGCCTGCCATGCGCCGGCAATGCCTGCGCCGATGACCGTAACGGGAAATTCCCCGCGTTGTGCGTGTAAACTCTGATACATCCCTGTCCCTTCGCCGGCATGACCCGGATCAGGTTCAAAGGGTCACCGCGGTCTCGCGCCTGAAACAGGTTTGAGCGTGCGGTATCTCAGCTCCTCATCGGAGCTCCCCTCGGAACAGGCCTAATGTAGGCCGATGCGGGGAAGTGTCAACGCGGCATAAGCGGAACTCCACTGCCGTGTCCCGGACGCGAAGCGGCATGAAGAATGCCGCATCGTGCCCGGGACACGAGCTACTTCGCCACCTGCGCGTTGGCGTTGGTCAGTTCTTCTGGCCGGCGCTGGGATGGATGCCGATGCTGCCGCTTGGCGGCGGCATAGTAGCCGCTGGCGTAATAATGCATGGCGCGGCTGTGATCGCCGTTTGCGGCGCGGTAGGCGCCGGCGAGATATTTTACGGCCCAGGTCAGGTTGGTTTCTGGATCGCGCAGCCCTTCGGCGGTGCCGGTGTAGCCGAGGCTGCGCGCGGTGCCGAGCTTGATCTGCATCAGCCCGATATTGCCGCGGCTGACCAGGCCCGGCCGGTAGCCGCTTTCGCGCACGATCACCCGATGCACCAGCACTTCCGGCACGTTGTTGGCCCTGGCGTGGGTCGCGACCAGCGCGTCGTATTGCGCGTCGCGGGCCTGCGCATCGAGCGAAAACGGCAATGCCGCGATGGCAATCAGCCATGCAAAGGAGATCGTGGATTTCATGAAAGCAGGTCTCGTGAGTGGGTGACGCAGTGGTTGCAACGTCTACGCACCCGAATTGTTGCAAGCGCCGGGCATCGATGTGGCTAAATCCCGGCATTCTCGGGCGTTTATTCCGCTGTCTGGGCGGCCGGATTTACCAAGAATTATGCCCTGGCGTGCTTCGATCGGCGGAAATTCGCAAGATCAGGCCGCGCCGATGACGATGTCCGTTGCCCACACTGCCGAGAATGCCAGTCCGATGCGCGGGTTGTTGCCGCTGTGGGTCGGCATCGGCATCTACACGGTGTTTCTGCTTGCCGGCGATCAATTGCTCAACGATGCCGATACATATTGGCAGATCGCGGTCGGCCAGTGGATTCTCGATCACCGCGCCGTCCCCCAGACCGATATCTATTCCTTTACCATGTACGGCCAGCCCTGGATCTCGACGCAATGGCTGGCGCAGGTGTTGCTGGCGGCTTCCTATTCGGTCGCCGGCTGGACCGGGCCGGTGGTGCTCGGCGCGGCGTCGATCGCGGTGACGTTCGCGCTGCAGGTCCGGTTTCTGAGCCGGCGCCTGAGCGAAAGCGCGTCGCTCGCATTCATGGCCACCGCGGTGGCGCTGGTGGTGGGGCATCTGCTGGCGCGGCCACATGTGCTGGCGTTGCCGGTGATGGTGGCCTGGGTCGGCGGCCTCGTGGCGGCGATGGACCGCCGCGACGCGCCGTCGTTCTGGCTGCTGCCGCTGATGACGCTTTGGGCCAATCTGCACGGCGGTTTCGTGCTTGGGCTGGCGCTGATGGCGCCGATGGCGCTGGATGCGGTGTGGAATGCGGATGCGCCCTTGCGCAAATCGCTGGCACTGCGCTGGGCATTGTTCGCGGCCGCGGCGCTGATCGCGAGCTGGATCACCCCCTACGGCTGGGATGCGCTGTTCGCGGCGCGGCGGATTCTCAATCTCGGCCAGGCGCTGGAATTGATCGGCGAGTGGCGGGCGGCCAACTTCGCGCATCCGGGGCCGCTGGAAGCCGCGGTATCGCTGGGATTCGTTCTGGTGCTGTGGCGGGGTATAACGCTGCCGCCGATCCGGATCGCGCTTGTCGTTGGATTCGTGCTGATGGCGCTCAGTCATGTGCGCAACGGGGAAGTCCTGGCGTTGCTGGCGCCGATGGTTCTCGCAGCACCCCTGGGACGGCAGATCGGCGGTCCCGGCGGCGATGCGCGGTCCGGCGGAACGCCGCCGCATGGCCTGCTGTTCGCGGGACTGGCGCTGCTGCTGGTCGCGGGAACGCTTGTATTCGCATCGGTGCATCGCTTCGAACCCAATGTCCGGCAATCGCCGGTGGCGGCAGTCGCGGCGCTGAAGAAAATGAATTTCACCCGCGTGTTCAACGATTACGATTTCGGCGGCTATTTGATCGCCAGCGGCGTCGCAACCTTCATCGACGGGCGCACCGAATTGTTCGGTGAGAAATTCATGGTCGATCACAACAATGCCAGCGGGCTGCAGGAGCCGGAGAATCTGTTCCGCCTGCTGGAGCAATACCGGATCGAGGCGACGCTGATACGGACGCAGAGTGCGGCCACCAAACTGCTCGATCACATGGACGGCTGGCAGAAGGTCTACGCCGATGACATCGCGACCATCCATGTCCGCAAATCGGGCGCGGTGCATGCGGCGGAGCCACCGGTGAGCCCGGTGGCGAAGTAAAACTCTTTCGTCGCCCCGCGAGGGGACCTATAGCCACCGTGCTTGCGGTTCAATAACCGCGTTGCAGCGTCTCATTCCAATTGAAAATCCTGGGCATATGGATCCCCGCCTTCGGAGACGACATTGAGGTTGTTGCCGCGCGGCTCGACTCGATGACCGCCTTGACAGCGACTCGTTCGAGGAGTCTATTTCGCGCCAAAATAGCAGAAGCGAGATGCGTCATGGTCGCTGTCCGTTCGCGTTATTTGCTCAACGAAAACCTGCCGCACGAAAATCCCTGCGCCCAATGCGGCAAGCCGATCGCTGTGCCGGAATGGTTCGAGAACGGCCCGCACCGTACGTCCTATCTTTGGAAATGCGAGGCCTGCGGCTATCGATTTGAAGCGGTGGCCTTTTTTGATCAGCACCACGCCATCGCGGCCTGATGGAACCGGCCCGCGGCCGAAGCGTTGTCTCTCGGTACCTGCATCAACCTGAAGGAGGGTGTGATGGTTACCAACACCATGACAAAACCGCACAATCTGATTGCGAGCGACCGCGTCGAGGGCACCGCGGTGCGCCGGCCGAACGGCGACAAGATCGGCCACATCGAGCGGCTAATGATCGACAAGATCAGCGGCAAAGTGTCCTATGCGATCTTAAGTTTCGGCGGATTCCTCGGCATGGGAACCAGCCTGTTGCCGTTGCCGTGGGCGCGGCTGATCTACAACCGGAAGTTCGAAGCCTATCAGCTCGATATCGACGATGAGGAGTTGAAGCGCGCGCCGTCGTTCCGTGCCGACAAGGATTTCGATTGGGGCGATCGTTCCCAGGAAGAAGCGCTGCATCGCTATTACGACATACCGCCTTATTGGGGCGGTTTCTGAAGGCCTGGGGAAGACGTGATGTTCCGGCTGGAACCCGGGGCAAATTGTCGATCCGCGGCGGAACAGTCACTGCGTTGCCGAGTTTCTCCCTATCGAATTATTCGCAAGGGAGCGACTCATGATTAGGAAATATATCACGGCTGGTTTGATGGGCACCGCGTTGCTTGCGACTGCGGCGTTCGCGCAGACCCCAACTGCCACCACCGATCGCGCCACCATGACGCCGGCCGCGGCCAGCGATTCGACCTCGTACCAAGGTAGCTGGCGGGCATCGAAACTGGTCGGCCTCAACGTCTATAACGACAAGAATGAGAGCCTCGGCTCGATCAACGACTTGTTGACCGACAAGAGCGGGAACATCAAGGCCGTGGTGATCGGCGTCGGCGGCTTCCTCGGCGTCGGCGAGCATCTGGTCGCGGTGCCCCTGGACAAGATCAAATTCGTCAACGAACCCGTGGTTTATGCGGGCGCGGGCGCACCTGCCTCCGGTGCGACGGGTACAAGGCCGGCAACCAGCACGACCACGGGTGCGGCGACCACCGCGCCGGTGGCGGCCTCGAAGCCCAATCCCTGGTATCCGGACCACGCCGTGTTCAGCGCGACCAAGGATGAGTTGAAGGCGATGCCCGAGTTCAAGTATTCGACGTAAGGGCGGCGACGTAGTACCTGTGAAAAAGCGCTCCGGCTTTGCCGGGCGCGCTTTTTTGTTCGGGGTCATTGCGAGCGAAGCGAAGCAATCCAGAGCCACGAACACCGGACTGGATTGCTTCGTCGCTCCGCTCCTCGCAATGACGACTTGATCAATGCGTCTTCACCAGCGGGCAGCCGCCCTTGTCGAGCGGACGGAACGCTTCGTCGCCGGGCACGGTGGCGAGCAGCTTGTAGAGATCCCATCTCCCTTTCGATTCCTCGGGCTTCTTGACCTCGAACAGATACATGTCATGGACCATGCGGCCGTCCTCGCGGATCTTGCCGCCCTTGGCGAAGAAATCGTTGATCGGCGTCGCCTTCATCTGCGCCATCACCTTCGGTGCTTCATCGGTACCGATAGCTTCGATAGCTTTCAGGTAGTGCATGGTCGCCGAGTACATCCCGGCCTGGATCATGGTCGGCATGTGGCCGACCTTTTCGTTGAAACGTTTCGAGAACGCGCGGGTCTCGTCGTTCATGTGCCAGTAGAATGCGTCGGTTACGATCAGGCCCTGGGTTTCCTTGGCGCCGAGGGCGTGGGTGTCGGTAATTTCCTGCAGCAGCGCGATCATCTTCTGACCGCCTTTGGTGATGCCGAATTCGCTAGCCTGCTTCAACGCGTTGGTGGTGTCACCGCCGGCATTCGCCAGCGCCACCACCTTGGCTTTGGAGGCCTGCGCCTGCAGCAGGAAGGACGAGAAATCCGACGAGTTGAGCGGATGGCGGACATCGCCGAGCACCTTGCCGCCGGTTTCCTTCACGATCTCCGCGGCGTCGCGCTCCAGCGCCATGCCGAACGCATAATCGGCGGTGATGAAGAACCAGGTGTCCTCGCCGCGTTTCACCATGGCGCGCCCCGCCACGTTGGACAGCGCGTAGGTGTCGTAGGTCCAGTGCACGGTGTTGGGCGAGCAGGCGACACCGGTGAGGTCCGAACTGCCGGCCCCGGAATTCATCAGGATCTTGTCTTCTCCCGCGTCAGCGCCGCGACCGGAAGTGCCACGGACGAAGTCGGGAGGTCGAAAATCGCATCGACCTTTTCATTGTCATACCAGTTGCGCGCGATATTGACGCCGACGTCGGGCTTGTTCTGGTGGTCGGCGGAAATCACCACCACCGGCTTGCCCTTGACCTTGCCGCCATACTCTCCGTGGCGGCGAGCGAGCCCTCGCCGGTCGCATCTGCGTAGAGACTGGACATGTCGGTAAGCACGCCGATCTTGACAACGTCGTCGGAAATCTGCGCATGCACAGTGCCGGACGCGGCGAGCGCGAAGCCGGCCACAAGCGTGGCTGCGAGTGTTTTCATTGAAGCTTCTCCCTTGGGAATTTTCTTGAACGGATTTGCTGGAGTTCTGTTCTAGCCATCTTCCTGCGGGCCGGCAAAGCCGACTTTTAGGCAATTCGGCCGCAGCGTCGCCGGCGGATTGCGGCTTTCAGCGGTGGAACCGCGATGTTAGGCTCCCCGGGCGGCAGGGGCAGCAAGCGTCCTGCCTGACAACGACGGGAGGACGTTATGGCTGACAGCGTTTACAAGGTCATCGAACTGATCGGCACCAGCAAGGATTCCTGGGAAAAAGCGGCCAAGACGGCGGTCGACCGCGCCAGCAAATCGCTGCGCGAACTGCGCGTCGCCGAAGTCGTGCAACTCGACATGCAGCTGGATGCCAAGGGCAGGGTCGAAGCCTATCGCGCCAAGATCAAGGTCTCGTTCAAATTCGAGGGAAGCTGATTTACATCGTGCCCTGATGCTCCTCGTCATTGCGAGGAGCCCTTGCGACGAAGCAATCCAGTCTTCGCGCGGTTAGGCTGGATTGCTTCGCTTTCGCTCGCAATGACGGAGCCTGGTCTGTCGAGCAGCGGCCCGCCCGGGACACTTACAAGCCCCGGCAGCGCCGTCACCGAGACATTAATCGCGCCGCAGATCACATCGTGTTTGTTGCAAACAGCGGCAACTTCGGTTGATTTCGCGGCGGCGCTTATGGCTCCTTGAGCATGCTCTCGGCGCCTATTGTAAAGGCACCGGCGATGCGGGCGTGTGCTTCGGCAGTAGGATGGAATGATCCGTATACGGCAGATTGCGCAAATCCGAGCAAAGTGACAACGTCGGTATTGCGCGTCTCGGCGCTCTGTTGATTGATCAGGACATAAACGTCATTGATCGTCCTCAGCCAGCGGCGGCGCGGATGATAGGGTGAGAAATCGATCACGGGGTTGAACGGCTGCCATGTGCCCATGTTGCGCGGAACATGCAGCGTTTCGTGCTCTCCCTTCGCGTCGAAGACAGGAATTTTTCCGGTTTTATGCAGCGTTAGAATATCTTTGCGGGAAAAGCACTTGTTTTGCGGTTCGTCCTGGGCGCCGTGCGGCAGATGCTGATTCACGTCGGTCGCACAGAAGCTGCGTGCCTTGAAATCCGAAATATAGTTGTCTGCCTCGTTCACGACCACCCAGTGTTTGGCCGCATCGCCGGCCTTGGCAAAGCTGGCGATTCGCGGGTTTAGCTTCGTCGTCACGAATTCCGCGATGAACGGCAACATGTCGATCTTCTTCTGCCTCGGCATCAGGCAAATGCTCGGAAGGTCCAGCACCGTCATTCCCGAATTGCCGGACACGCAGGGCACGTTGTCCTTGTCGGTAATAGGGCTTGGATAGGTATAGACCAGTTTTGGCGAAAGGAAACACGCTCGCTCAGGAATTCCCGTAACAGGGCAAAGCGAGCCTCCAATCGCCGCGAGCGGCCCGTCATGGCGGAGCAGCTACCGGAGTTCGGCGCACATTCTGCGTCCCCCTCCAGAATCGGCAGGAATGCGTCGGCCGTTCCGCCTTTATATTCGGTGATTGCGGCTCTGATCCATTTCGCAAATCCCACGTCGTTGCCGCCGATGCTCAACATCATCACGTCGATCGGACGCTTGAATGCCGGTTTTCCGGGAAGCTCGGCGCAGCGATAAGCGGGGTCGAATGCTGCAGTTTTTCCCCGCGGTTTGCCGAACTTGTAGAGACCGGCTTTGATCAGGCGATTTTCCTCTTCATCGGAAATAGGGTCCTCGCGTACGCCGCTGGGGACGTACCGCTCGCACAACTCGGACAGCATCAGCGGAATTTGAGCCTGCCTGTACGGCTCCATCTCTTCCTTGTTGTCTACATGCTCCGGTCCCATGAATGGATTGAACAGGCCTGCATTCACCTCGGCACCGCTACATGCATAGCCGAGGAAAGTCACCGATCTATGCTTGTCATTCAACGCGATCTGAATAGCCGATCTCACCGGGTAACTGTAGGCGGAGCGGTGACAGGCCCGGTCGATCCATTGCGCGGCGAAATAATCGCCATCGCGCTTGCGCATCGGAATGAACCCCGGCACCGCAAATTCGTCCTGATCCGGAATTGTAATCGGATCTTTCGCGGTCGATGAGGTCCATCGCATTTTCGCGGGCACGTCTGGATTGCCTTCACCGGAAGAAAACGAATCCCCGATACTAACCACGAGCACGTCGTGCACTTTTACGGCCTGCCGATGGGTTGAGCCGGCAACCTCTACCTTGATAGTGGCCTCCTGCTCGAAGGGGACGCGCAGTCGAACGTCGCGCTGACATGGCGCTGAAAATGTGGTGCCGGCTGGCGGTCCGACAAATTCGGCGCCGTTACCCTGGTCGATGCTCCACGCGCATGTAGCGCCGGCATCTGCCTGCCCCGCCGGCAGCCTGAGACTTACAGTATGGTTTGCCGGCTTGATGTAATCCGCACAGTTGTCGTGGCGCTGCGCGGCGCGATTCCAGCAGAAGCCGGTCTTCCCGGCATCGATCAGGTCGCCTTTCCCTATTTCCCGTTCGGACTGATGGAACGGGAAAAGCAGGCTGGCCCAGCCCATCCTTTGGAAGTCATATTCCACGAAACTGTCGCCCAGATTCTGACGGGCGAGCTCCGGAGCTCCCTTGGAACGGCGTTGCTTGTCGATTTCGACACCACGCAAGGCCGTCAGGATCCTGCGAGGCGTATTCAGGGCGGGATTTTCGTATCGGGCGATAATTTCCGGCTTGAGATCCGTGTCCCACCAGCGCGCATCGTTCAGCAGATGATCCATATCGAGAATGGTCGGCGGCGCCGCCAGTCCGTGGCTCTTGAGGTCTTCATGCGCAAGCCGATGTATCTCAAAATCGGAATCGTGTTTGAAGAAGCGGAAAGGATGAACGACTTCCCATTCGATCTGGTCGCTGGCCCTGGTCTCGTTCCCGAAGCCGCCGACGAAAAAGAGGAACGCGGCAGCAATCGATAATAAATGCTTCATCTCAATTCCCTTGATGAAAACTGTGACCTGGTTCGGAATGCATCTGGTCAGGGGCAAACGCTGACGTGCGCGAGGTTGGAAATTGTCGGCCGATCATTCGCCGGCCTTATGCAATGCCAGGTAGTATTACCACAATAGCCACCAGTGTCGAGTGTAGTCACAGCCCCGGCAGCGCCGTCACCGACACGTTGATCGCGCCGCCGGCTTCGGCGATCACGCGCAGCGTTTTGGAATCGAAGGCAATGCCGGCCAGCCGCAGCGTGGTGATCTCGGCGGCGACGCGCACGCCGTCCTCGTTCTTCTGGAAATCCGAGATCACCGCGGCGATCCGCTTCTGCGCGTTCGACGCAAACGGCTTCAAATCGACCACGGCCTTGTCCGCCAGCGCTTTCTGCAGGTAAGGCATCGCCGCGCGCGCGGCGGTGCCGAGCAGGCCGAACGCGGCCTCCGATTCCACTGCGAGCTCGACGTCGGTCAGCCGCAGGATTTGCTGGGTCTGATCGAGCGCGGGCCTGCCCCAGATATGCACAGTGGCTTCGCCGCCGAATCCGAGAAAGCTTTTCTTCTCCCTGGCGTTGACCAGCAGCGAAATCAGCAGCCGGTCGCCGGACGCCGCGATGCCGGCGCGCTTCACGGTGACGTCGACCGAGCCCGAGCCGTCTTCCGGAAAGGTCTTGCCGGCGAATTGCGCTTCCACGATCTTGCTGAGTTCGGTGAAGGGCATGTCGATCGGCACGCCGATACTGACCCGCCCCGGCGCCGGCGGCACGATGGCAAGCGTCGCAGGAAACGGGCAATCGGGCTGGGTCTGCGCCGGGGTGATGCGGGTCTCGGCCTCGAGTCCGAGCATCACTGTAACGGCGCCGGCGTCGATACGCGGCTGTGCCGCCACCGCCCTGGTCGGCCGCATTTCCAGCCACAGCGGCGGCAGCGACGACGACGTGCCCTGCAGCGGAATCGAGCGGCACAGTTTGCTCCATTGCGCCCGCGCATTCTTCTCGAACGCCGGATCATTGCGGAAGCGCGCCTGCGCTGCCGCAAGCTGATCGTTGACGGCCTTGTCGATGACGGGCTTCATCTGCGCGGGCACGCTGACGCGCACCCCCGCCACCGACAGGCTGGTGTCGTTCAGGCTCACCTGCGCGGCCAGATTGGGCTCGACGCGCCAGTTCGCGGTTAGCTGCGGCCGCGCCGTCATCGCAACGTTGCCTTTGATCTCGGCGCTGGCATTGACGTTCTTGATATTGATGCTGCCGATCTGCTTGGCGGCGTTGCCGCCGAGCAGACCGCCGAGCGCGTCGCCGACCGCGCCCGTCACCTTCGAGGACAGCGATCCCGTGATGTTCAGGGTCCCGGCGAGCGGTGTCGCCAGCGTCAGCGCATCCTGCCCGCCGCTGGCCGAGATCGGCCCGCGCGCTGCGGTCCAGCCGATATCGGCGTTCTGCAGGATTTGCGTCACCGGATTGTCGGCCTTCCCTGCGAAATTCCGCGGCGCGGCGCGGTCGGCGGCATCGCGGATCGCGTTCAGCGCGATCGCGACCGGCGCGATGATGGTGGAGGTGCGGGGGACCTGCGGCAGCGGCGGCAGTTCGACCAGCTTTGGCGCGTTGCCGCCACCCGGCGACAACCAGTCCATGGCCTTGAGGCTGATGAAAAACGAGACCGCAACCACCGCGACCGCGAGCAGGATCGTTTTGAGACGCATCGTCCCCCCGGTTGAGTGCCCCGGGACAAGTCTACAGGGCGGGGGAGGGAGAGGCCAGAGCGGGGGAGAACGTAGCGTGGATGAAGCGAAGCGAAATCCGGGGCAGCGAACCCGTCAGTAGTCGTCCCGGATTATGCTGCGCTCCATCCGGCTACAGAACTGAAAACGGCCCCGGCGGATGCCGGAGCCGTCTCAATACATAATCCCCGGATTTCAGCGGACGGCGTTACCCAGATCGGCGCGGCGGTCCATCGGCAGCACGATCACCTTGGTGCCGACATTGACCCGCGAATAGAGGTCGGCCACGTCCTCGTTGGTGAGGCGGATGCAGCCCGACGAGACATGGGTGCCGATGGTACCCGGCGCGTTGGTGCCGTGGATGCGGTAGATGGTGCCACCGAGATACATGGCGCGGGCGCCGAGCGGATTGCCGGGGCCGCCGGCCATATAACGCGGCAGATAGGGCTGGCGCGCGATCATTTCCGCCGGCGGGGTCCAATCCGGCCATTCCGCCTTCTTGGTGATCGACTGGGTGCCCGACCAGGTGAAGCCGTCGCGGCCGACGCCGATGCCGTAACGCATCGCCTGGCCGCCTCCGAGCACGAGGTAGAGATAGGTGTTGGGCGTGTCGATGATGATGGTGCCCGGCGCTTCGCGGGTCGAGTAGCTGACCATCTGGCGCTTCAGGCGCGCCGGCATCTCGATCGCGACGCCGTCTTCATCGGCTTGCGGCGGAGCCTGAACCTGCGGCGCGGTCCGCACCGGCGGGGTCAGGATGAACGGAAACAGCTGCACCGGGGCGGCGCCCGCGGCGGCAGAAAACGCAACGACACCAATGGCCAGCGCGCTGAGCGCGACGGCGGCACGGCGTGGATTCCCCTTGAACAGATTGAGCATCGTAGTCCCCTGTTTCAGTCTGTTTGAGCGCCAACTCAATGCGCCTTTGCGGCGCGTCGTTAACGAATTGAGTACGCGGCGCCGGTTTCCGGACGTTTGCTTCGAGGGGGCAAAATGGTTTCGTCGCGCGGAGAATTGTTTCGTCGCCGACGTTGCGGACAACACAATCGGCTTGTCCCGGACGCGGTGCAGCGCTTCTTCAGCGGTGCACCGCAGAGCCGGGATCATACCAAATACCGGCGCTCGGTACGGCCCCGGCTCTGCAGCGCACCGCTTCGCAAGGGCTACGCGCTGCGCTGCGTCCGGGGCACAGGATGCGAGCTATGGCCGCTGTGGCGGCGGCTTTTGCCGCAACGCGGGAGCCTGCCGCCTCGGCAGGCCTGGCCGGATTTGTCCCGCCGGCCGTTGCAATCCCGGCGCGCCGGGCGGCTGCCGCAATCCGGGTTGTCCCGGCTGCCGCGGCAGGCCCGGCTGCTGCGAGCCGGGCTGCCCCGGTCGCGGCGGCGAACCCGGTTGCAGGCCCGGCTGTCGCTGCAGACCCGGCTGTTGCGGACGCCCGTTCTGCCGCTGCAGGCCGGGCTGGCGCGCCGGATTGGCGCGGTTCGGGTTGGCCTGCCGCAATGCGCGCTGCTGGGTCACAATCTGCCGGCCGGCGGCTTGCGCGGCGTGGACCTGGCGTACAAACCCCTGGTCGCGCAGCGCCTGCTGCGGCGAGATCACGAGCGGCACCGCGGCAAAGCGCCCGCCTCCCATGGTAGGCCTGATGGTGAAGCCGCTGGCGCCTTGGGTCAGAAAACCGAGCCGCGCCCCGGCGCGGTCATTGATCTCGATCCGTCCGACCTTGCCGTCCGGGTCGGGATAGAGCTTGATCGCAACGTTGTTCGCGGTGCTGGCGCTCGCGCCTTCCGGCACCTCGACCAGGCCGGTGGTGCCGCGGATGCCGAGCGTCGCCGTCGGCGTCGATATGGTCATGTCGCCCGACTTGGCCACCGCGGCGGCGACAAAAGCCACGGTGCCCTTTGCGACATTGAACAGCGCGGCGTTTTGTTTTCCGCCGTCCTCGTATACGAATTTATCGACCGCGATCCGCGCATTTGCGGTGAGATTGAAGGTCGTCGCATCGTTGAAGGTGACGCCGAGCGTCGAATTCGCCGAGGTCTGCAAGATGTCGTTGAGGAAGATGTCGTCCTTTGGCTTGAGCGGCGTTGCGGCGTTGTTGCGGGTGACGGTGGCGCTGCCGGTGAGCGTCGCGACGTTTCCGATCGGGTCGTCGTCCGCCGGCTGCGCGTCGGCAGGCGTGGAAGGGGAAGCGTTTTGCGGCGCAGGCGCAGGCTGCGCCTGAGCTGCCTGCGCTAGTTTGATCGAACCGGCTGCGATTCCGGCGGCGACTGCTGTCCGCTTCGCCTCTACCGGCGACGGCATCGCGAAAGCCCCGGCGACGCCCGACATCATGAGGCAGCATACCAGCCACGCCGCGGATGAAACCTGATGCCTTGTCACGGAAGAACCTGATTGGGCGCGCGAATGAACTGGGAAGATTGAAAGCCGGGCCGGCTGAACGGCGGCTGAATGTGCGGGAGAGCTGCAGCTATTGCAATCATTGGTCACCGCGCGCGTCATTGGCATCCACGCCAGTGCGTGCTCGACCGGGAGATAAAGCGTAGCTTTTTCGCCACAGCTGGCGAAATTCCGCGTCAGCGGCAAGCCGATTTTGCGCTGAATCTATCGTGGGTTGCGTCCGGCGTGATGACTCCGGGTTGCCGATTTGCGAAAGTTCCCGGCGGGGAGCGCCACGCGTCTTGTGGCGGCAAGTTCGGGTGGTTGAGGTGTTGCGTCGTCACCGTCAAATGCGAGCGGACCTGGGCGCTGCGATCGGCGTTGCGCCGCTGGCTGGCGCGATGGCGGTCGCCGCGAGCCTGATGATTCCTGCCGCTGCCCAGGCGCAGTCGGTGTGGGGCGCGGGCGCGACCAACACCACCGACTATAATCTCAACACCAACTGGGGTCCGGCCGCATCGCCGGTCGTCCCCGGCCAGTCCGCGGTTTTCAAAAATAACGGAAAAATAAACGTCAACGTGACCGCCGGTCCGATCTCGCCGGATTCCTGGACGTTCAATGCCAATGCAAAATCTTTCACCATCGGCGGCGCCGACGTGAATTTCAGCATGGCGGGGGCGAACGGCGGCATCATCAACAAGGCCAATTCCGGCCAGACCATCACGATCAACAACAATATCGGCGAAACGCTGGCCGGAGTCCGGGTCCAGCAGACCGGCAACAGCACGCTGATCCTGTCCGGCGCCAACACTTATTCGGGCAACACCACGATCAGCGCCGGCACGCTGCAGGTCACCAACAACAGTTCGGTCGGCACCGGCAACGTTGTCCTCAACGGTGGCCTGTTCCAGGCCGATGGATTGAGCGATCTGAAGTTCAACAACAAGTTCAAGATCAACACGGCCGGCGGCGCGATCGATGCCAACGGCGTGGCGTTGACGCTCTCCGGCAACATCAGCGACGGCGCCGGGGCGGGCCCGCTCACGATCCTGGATTCGTCGGCCGGCAGCGGCCGTGTGATTATGACCGGCAACAATACCTACACCGGCGGCACCACGATCTGCAATTGCGCGACGCTGCAACTGGGCACGGCTGCGAACTCCGGCAGCATCATCGGCGCCGTCACCAATGAGGGCGCTTTCAACATCGTCAATGCCAACACCTCCGGTATCACGACGGTTACCAACCAGTCCGGCGCATTCATCACGTTCCGCAATTCGACCGACGCCGGCCCGATGACGATCGACAACCATGTGTTCGCCAGCACGACGTTCAATAACGCCTCGGCCGGTAACGCCACCATCAACAACATCGGCGGATTCGGGATTGGCGTGGTCGAATTCAACAAGACCAGTTCCGCGGGCTCCGCGACCATCAACAATGCGGGCTTTAGCTATGTCGTGTTCAACGATCAATCGACGCTCGCGGGCGCGCAAATCGTCAACAAGGACGCCGGCCTGGTGTTTTTCTATTCCCAGAGCGGCGCCGGAAACGCCGCGTCATCGATCACGAATAACGACCAGGGCCAGGTTCATTTCTACAACAAGAGCACGGCCGGCAGCACCACCATCACCAACACCGATTTCGGCGTGCTGGATTTCAACAACCACAGCTCCGCGGACAATGCCACGATCATAAACAGCAGCGCGATCGGCATGGCGTTCCTGAACCAGAGCACCGCCGGCAATGCCTTCATCACCGCCAACAACAATAGCGCGACCTACTTCTTCGACCGCAGCGACGGCGGCACCGCGCGTTTTGAGACCGAGGCCGGCAGCCTCGTCGATTTCTCCGGCAGCCGCGGCGTCAACAATGACGGACGGATCAACGCGGGCTCCATCGCCGGTGCCGGCAACTACTACATTGGCGGCGGCAATACGCTGGTCGTTGGCGGCAACGACCGCTCGACCGAGGTGAGCGGCGTCATCGCCGATAACAATCCGTGCGGCTGCACGACCGGGCCCGGCGCGCTGGAGAAGGTCGGCCTCGGCACGATGATCCTGTCGGGCGCCAACACCTATACCGGCGGCACCACCATCACTTCGGGAACGCTGCAACTGGGTAACGGCGGCGCCAGCGGATCCATTCTCGGCAACGTCGTCAACAACGGCATTTTCGCGATCAACCGTTCCGACGGCTTTGCATTTAACGGGGTGATCTCGGGTTCCGGTGAATTCCAGCAGATCGGCGCCGGCGCCACCACCCTCACCAACATCAACACCTATACGGGGCCGACGACGGTCACCGCCGGCACGCTGATCATTTCTGCAACCGGCAGCATCACGTCCGATGTGACCAACAATGCGGCGTTCACCAACGCCGGCACGGTCACGGGTTCGCTGACCAATACCGGCACCGCAAACAATACCGGCACCATCACCAATGGTCTGACCAACACCGGGACAGTCAATGCGGCGGGTGTCGTAAATGGTGCGATCGCGAACAATGCCGGCACGTTCACGGTGACGGGCACGCTCAGTGGCGACAGCAGCTTCACGAATGCTGCAAGCGCGATGCTGGTGATCGGCGGCGCCGGCGCCTACACACTGCAAGGAATGCTCAACAACAGCGGCGCGGTGACCGTGGCCGGCGGCGGCCAGTTGATCGCCACCGCTGGCGGCATCACCAACAATACCGGCGGAACCATCATGGTCGCCGCCGGCGGCACCGTGCAGGACGACCTCAACAATGCGGGCATGGTGACCAATGGCGGTGCCTATATCGCCAATGTCGCGGCCAACACCGGGGTCATCACCAACCAGGCCGGCGCGATCTGGACCGGCAACGCCGCCAACAACGCGGGCGGGATGCTCAACAATTCCGGCAGCTGGACCGGCGCGGTCGCGAACGCCGGCACGTTCGTCAACAATGCGGGTGCGACGGTCTCCGGGCTTCTGACCAACAC
The DNA here is from genome assembly GCA_963784755.1 of uncultured Alphaproteobacteria bacterium. Taxonomy (GTDB): domain Bacteria; phylum Pseudomonadota; class Alphaproteobacteria; order Rhizobiales; family Xanthobacteraceae; genus Bradyrhizobium. Next base: position 689,864 of record CAWASS010000003.1, read on the forward strand.
CGCCGGCATCACCACCAACAACGGCTCGCTGAGTGGCGGCGCCTTCGTCAGCGGCGGCCTTCTGACCGGCACCGGCAGCGTGGGCAATACCACGATCGCCAACGGCGGCGCGTTCGCGCCCGGCAGCGGCACGCCGGGCTCGTTCATGACCGTGGCCGGCAATCTCGCGTTCCAGTCTGGCGCGCTGTATCTGGTTGGGCTCAACCCCGCTACATCGACCTTCGCCAGCGTGACCGGCACCGCGGCATTGAATGGCGGCGCCGGCGCGGCGTTCCTGGCGGGCAGTTATGTGGCGAAGCAATACACCATCCTGACCGCGGCGGGCGGCGTCAGCGGCAGCTTCAGTTCGTTCGACACGCTGGGCGTTCCCGCAAGCTTCACGGCCACCCTGAGCTATGACGCCCATGACGTCTTTCTCAATCTCGACCTCGGGCTTGCAAAATACAGCGGCCTCAACGTCAATCAGCAGAACGCCGCCAACGCGCTGGTCAATTTTTTCAACACCACCGGCGGTATTCCGGCGGTCTTCGGTACGCTGACGCCGGCGGGCCTGACGCAGGCTTCGGGCGAACTCGCGACCGGATCGCAGCAGACCACCTTTGACGCCATGAAGCTGTTCATGAGCCTGCTCACCGATCCCTTCGTGGCCGGGCGCGGCGATGGCGTGACCGCCGGCGCGGTCCCGCCGTCATTTGCCGAGGAGAACGACGACGCGAGCGCCTATGCCGCAAACGGCAAGGCACGCTCGAAGAGCGAGCGCGACGCCTATGCCGCGGTCTATCGCAAGGCGCCGGTCGCCTCGGACACATTCAACCAGCGCTGGAGTGTGTGGGCCGCGGGCTATGGCGGCTCGCAGACTACCGATGGCAATACGGCGTTGGGCTCCAACAACACGAGGAGCAGCATCGGCGGCGTAGCTGTCGGCGCCGACTATCGCTTCTCGCCCTATACGCTGGCGGGCTTTGCGGTCGCCGGCGGCGGCACCAATTTCAGCGTCGCCAATAGCGGGAGCGGCCGCTCCGACCTGTTCCAGGCTGGCGCCTTCGTGCGGCACAATGTCGGCGCGGCCTATCTCACCGCGGCGCTGGCCTTTGGCTGGCAGGACATTACCACCGATCGTATTGTGACCATCGCCGGCACCGATCTGCTGCACGCCAACTTCAACGCCAATGCCTGGTCGGGCCGCGTCGAAGGCGGCTATCGTTTTGTTGCTCCGTGGACGGGCGGAATAGGCATCACGCCCTACGCCGCCGGACAGTTCACCACCTTCGATCTTCCCGCCTATGCCGAGCAGGCGCTCGCCGGCGCCAATACCTTTGCGCTGACCTACGGTGCGAAGAGCGTGACCGATACCCGCAGCGAACTCGGCATCCGCACTGACAAATCCTTCGCGATGCCGGATGGTATCTTCACGCTGCGCGGCCGCGCCGCATGGGCGCACGACTTCAATCCCGACCGTGCGATCGGCGCGACGTTCCAGGCGCTGCCGGGCGCGAGCTTCGTCGTCAACGGCGCGATGCAGGCCAGCGACGCAGCGCTCGTCACCGGCTCCGCCGAAATGAAATGGCTGAACGGCTTTGCGCTCGCCGCCACCTTCGAAGGCGAATTCTCCGGCGTCACCCGCTCTTATGCCGGGAAGGGCGTGGCGCGCTACACCTGGTGAGAATCGCGCATGAAAAGCCCGGCGGTCGGGATGGGTCCGGTCGCCGGGCTCAATGCAATAAGTAAGGGCTGAAGGCTAGATCACGCCCAGCACGATCGCGCCGACAAAGGCGAAAGCGACATAGGCGGTAACAACACTCAGTCTGCTGACGATAGTCATGGGAATGCTCCCTGGTTAACGCAGCTGCCCGATAACCGCGACAATAGCGGATCGTTCCCCGGCAGAAAAGTCAGCCCTGCTGTCTATTGCCGTTTTCCCACAGCCGGAACCGTGGTTAAAACTTCGTAAAATCAAGACGTTGAAGAGTCCTTAAATAAATTCGACCAACCTGCGCGGATGACGCGCGGAGTTCGTTTGTATCTCGTCGGCTCCTTCGTCCTCGTCTCGTTGGCAGGTTGCGGCCGCGGCTTTTTTCAAGGTGCGGAGCGCGAACCGTGGCGGGCCGAGGCCGAGGCCGCGTGCCTGAAATCCGGCGCGGTCAAGGAAAATGCCGATCTGGTCCGGATCAATCCGATTTCAGGTCCCGGCGTTTGCGGTGCCGAATTCCCACTGAAGGTCGCGGCGCTGGGCGAAAGCAACGGCAGCTTCGGTTTTGCCGACGAGTTGCGGCCTCCGGCTGGCATCGGCGGCAACCAGCCGCGCTGGCCGGTGTCGCAACCGCAGCCCGCCGCACCGCTATCCAGCTATCCTGAAACCGCCGTCCGCCAGCCCGGCTATGGCGCCGGCTCCAACGGTCCGATCTCGCTGACCGCGCCCGGCGTCGCGCCCGAGGAAGATGAGATCGAACTGCCGCCCGAGGGCACCCTATCGGCGGAGATGGGACCGATGAACGCGCCGCGGTATCGCGGGCCGGTCGGCCGCGTGGGGACCTATCCCTGGAACGAGCGCACTTCCGCGCCGCCTTCGTTTGGCCGCGGGTCTGCCGCAGGCGGATCGCAAGAGGTTTCGCCGCTGCCGCAGCTCGGACCCGCGCAGGGCAATCCGGTCGCCGCCTTCGGCCCGGTCGCGGTGACGCCGACGGCGACGCTCGCATGCCCGATTGTCTCGGCGCTGGATCGCTGGCTCGCCGATTCCGTGCAGCCTTCGGCGATGCGGTGGTTCGGCGCGCGGGTGGTCGAGATCAAGCAGATTTCCGCTTACTCCTGCCGCGGCATGAACGGCAATTCGCGCGCGCATATTTCCGAACACGCCTTCGGCAATGCGCTCGATATCGCGGCGTTCACGCTGGCCGACGGCCGGCGCATCACCGTCAAGGACGGCTGGAAGGGCATGCCGGAAGAGCAGGGCTTTCTGCGCGACGTGCAGGGCGCGGCATGCCAGCAGTTCAACACCGTGCTGGCGCCGGGATCCAACGTCTATCACTACGATCACATCCACGTCGATCTGATGCGCCGCGCCAGCCGCCGCATCATTTGCCAGCCCGCCGCGATATCGGGCGAAGAGGTTGCTTCGCGCGCCTCGCAGCGCAACCCTTACGCCAGCCGCGAACTCACGGTCACGGGATCGCTGGGCGGACGGCACGTATCGTCGCGCCGGTCCAAGGTCAACGAAGAAGACAAGTTCGAAGACGACTAAGGGTGCGCGGAAAATGACGGGAAAGCCGTCAGGCGGGCCTAACCTGATACGCCGCGAGAAACATCCGCGTCGCGCTTTCCACCACTTGGCCGATGCGCTCGGCCGAGGGCGCCGGCGAGGCCTGGAAAACGAATGGCAGGAACAGCGACGCCTGGCAGGCCATCATGAATTGCGACGCCGCCAGTTTGCAGTCCTCGATCGCAAGCTCGCCGGCCGTCACATGCGCGTCGAGATAGGCGGCAAGCCGGGCGATGGTATGCGCCACCACGTTTTCATAGAAGCGGCCGCCGACCTCCGGCATCCGTTCGGCGATCGCCATCACGGTCCGGATCGCCGATCCGCCGCCGGGCCGGCACAGCAGTTCGATGTAGGCCCGTCCGAATTCCCGCAGTGTGATCGCAACGTCGCGCGCTGGATCGAAATTGAACGCCACCTTCTGCTGGTCGAGCACTTCCTCCTCGACGATGGCCTCGAACAGCCGGTTCTTGTCGGCGAAATAGACGTAGAGCGTGCCCTTGGAGACGCCCGCCGCGCGGGCGATCTCGCCCATGCTGGCGCCGTCGAAGCCCATATCCAGGAACAGCTTGCGCGCACCGTCGAGGATTTGCCGCCGCTTCGAACTGTCTTCGTCCGCGACCAGCGAGAGCGTTGCGCGTGTGGATGCTGCCATTGGTTCAGCTTTTTTCGAAAAGCCCCGGGCGAAACGGTTTGGAAGGGGCTGCCATCTATATTTCGTTCTATGATATATCTTGACCGAACCGTTCGGTCAATGATAATTCATGGAAATAGCGGCATGGCTCGGCCGGTTGGCCGATGCCCATCCGCTATGAGATTCGTAGTCAGGAGGCCTTAATGGCCGCAGCGAGAGACCAGGCCGCCCGTATCATCCGCGCCGGGCCGGACGGGGATGAAAGTGAGTTGGCCCGCGCCGCTGCGGAGCTACGTCGTGCGGCGTCGCCGGATGAACCCGTTGCACGCCACGCACCGGACGCGCCAGATACCGACAGGCCCGCAACTACGCCAGCGACTGCGCCGGCGGCCGCCGCGCCAAAATCCGGCAAGCGCAAATTCGTGCTGATGGGAATCGTCGCGCTGCTCGCGCTCGCCGCCGTCAGCTATGGCGCCTATTACACCCTGGTCGGACGTTTCTACGTCTCGACCGACGATGCCTATGTCCGCGCCAACAACACCACGCTCGGCGCGCGGGTGTCCGGCCACATCGCGGCAATTCTTCCAGGCGACAATGTCCTGGTTCGTGCCGGCGACGTGGTTTTTAGAATTGACGATGGCGATTATCGCATCGCGGTCGACGCAGCGCGCACCAGGATCGCGACGCAGCAGGCGACCATCGACCGCATCGGCCGTCAGATCACGGCGATGGAAAGCGCGGCCGAACAGGCCAAGGCGCAGCTCGCCTCCGCCGACGCGGCCTTGAAGCGTGCCGGTCTCGACTTCGATCGTCAGCAGGCGCTCAGCACCAAGGGATTTGCCTCGCGCGCGACCTTTGAGGTGTCCGAAGCCGGCCGCGATCAGGGCGTGGCGGCGGTGAAGTCGGCGCAGGCGGCCTATGACGCGGCACGCGACAGCGTCGAGGTGACCAGGGCGCAACAGGGCGAGGCCCGCGCACAACTCGCGGAACTGCAGACGTCCCTCGCCAAGGCCGAGCGCGATCTCGATTTTACCGCGGTGCGCGCCCCGGTCGACGGCACGTTTTCCAACCGTCTCGTCAACACCGGCGACTTTATCCAGGCCGGCCAGCGGCTCGCCAATGTGGTGCCGCTCAACGACGTCTATATCGACGCCAACTACAAGGAAACCCAGCTCAAGCGTATCCGTCCCGGCCAGCCGGTGACGATTTCGGTGGATGCCTATGGCCATCGCAAGTTCGCGGGGTTTGTCGACAGCATTTCGCCCGCGGCCGGCTCGGTGTTCACGCTGCTGCCGCCGGATAACGCCACCGGCAATTTCACCAAGATCGTACAGCGGCTTCCGGTTCGCATCCGCGTGCCGAAGGACGTCGCGAAACAGAACCTGCTGCGCGCGGGCATGTCGGTCTACACCACGGTCGATACCCGCGAGGGCGCCAGAGATGCGGACAGCGATGCCGATCTCGACGCGCCACAGATGGTTCATCCGCAATAGAATGGGCATCGGACGCCGCGTCCGAAGCCTGCCCTGATTTGAGCTTGATATGGCTGATGCTACCACCGCAACGCCGTCGATGATGAACGCTGCTGCTGCGCCGTCGGAGCGGATTTCGCCGCGGCGGCTGTTCGCATTCCTGATCATGGTGTTCGGGATGTTCATGTCGATCCTGGACATCCAGATCGTCTCGGCATCGCTCTCGGAAATCCAGGCGGGATTGTCGGCGAGTTCGAGCGAGGTGTCGTGGGTCCAGACCTCGTATCTGATCGCCGAGGTGATCGCGATCCCGCTCTCCGGATTCATGTCGCGGGCGCTCGGCACCCGGCTGCTATTCGCGATTTCCGCATCCGGCTTCACCATCGCGAGTTTCCTGTGCGGCTTCGCCTCGACCATCGAGCAGATGATCCTGTGGCGCGCGATCCAGGGATTCCTTGGCGCCGGCATGATCCCGACCGTGTTCGCCTCGGCCTACACGGTATTCCCGCGCACGAAATTCCATATCGTCGGCCCGATCATCGGCCTCGTCGCGACGCTGGCGCCGACCATTGGACCTACCGTGGGCGGGATCATCACCGATGCGATGTCGTGGCACTGGCTGTTTTTCATCAACATCGTCCCCGGCATCGGCATCACCATCGGCGTGCTGGCGCTGGTCGATTTCGACCAGCCCAATTTTGCGCTGCTCGATCGCTTCGACTGGTGGGGCCTCATCACCATGGCGGGCTTTCTCGGCTCGCTGGAATATGTGCTGGAGGAAGGGCCGCAATATGAATGGCTGCAGGATACTTCGGTCGCCACCTGCGCCGCGGTATGCGTGGTCTCCGCGATCGCCTTCTTCTACCGGGTGCTGACGGCGGACGAGCCGATCGTCGATATCAGAACCTTCACCAACCGCAATTTCGGGATCGGCTGCCTGATCTCGTTCTGCGTCGGCATCGGACTTTACGGCCTGACCTACATGTATCCGCGCTACCTCGCCGAAGTGCGCGGCTACAGCGCGCTGATGATCGGCGAGACCATGTTCGTCTCCGGCATCACCATGTTCCTGACCGCGCCGATCGTGGGACGGCTGATGCAGAAGGTAGACATGCGCCTGATCATCGCGGCCGGCATCATCATCTTCGCGCTCGGTTCCTGGCAGATGACATGGATCACCCGCGACTACGATTTCTACGAGCTGCTGGTACCGCAAATCCTGCGCGGCATCGGCATGATGTTCGCGATGGTGCCGACCAACAACATCGCGCTGGGGACGCTGCCGCCGGAACGGGTGAAGAACGCCTCGGGCCTGTTCAACCTGACCCGAAATCTCGGCGGCGCGGTCGGGCTCGCGGTCATCAATCAGGTCCTGAACGAACGCACCGACCTGCACATTTCGCGGCTGCACGACAGGGTGACGTGGGGAAACACCACCGCCACCGAAACCCTCAACATGTTCTCCCAGAAATTCCAGGGGCTCGGCGACGCGCCGCTGATGGCGATGAAGCAATTGTCGCAGATCGTGCACCGCCAGGCGGTGGTGATGGGCTATGGCGACGCGTTCTTTATCCTGACCATGTTCTATTTCGGCCTCAGCCTGATGGTCTTGCTGCTGAAGAAGCCCGCAGCACTTTCGTCGCCTGCGCCTGCGCATTAGGGCAACCGTAGCTGTCGAAACGGGACGCAAGTTCAAGGATTTAGGTCGCGTCACATTTTAGGCGGCGCGAGCTCCGCCTGCAGCCGCGAGTCTTGCGGCAAACCTCAGGCGCGTTGCGGCGGAATCGTGGCGATCGACGCCGCTTCGCAGGTTTTTAGCGCTTCGTTGCAGTCAGAAAAACCAGCGGGTCGAAAGGTTTAGGCGCGAAATGTATCGAACGACGGTCCGTACGCGACGGATTCAATCGCCGCATGAGGCGGTTACGGCAGGTTCGGCAGCGTGCGTGGTCGATGCGCCGTTCGCGGAGCGTCGCTAAATTCGAATGCAGCGAAGCACTTGCGGCCGGGTTGTGTTTTGCGCATGGGTCGAACATTAACACGCGCGACGAGTTTTGCGGCAAACTGGAGGCAAGCGGCTTTTGCGCAAAAAGTCTTGCGGCAAAACCGGCGCAAGCCGGAATCGCAAAACTTTTGCTGCAGAACGCGTGCATACAATTACAGCGAGTATCGTTCTTCTCGAGTCAGTCGATCCGTGCGTTGAGAAATTTCGGCGAACGCGCTGCGATACGCTTCCTTTGCCGGCGATGGCGGTTGCAGGTACCATGCAGCTTGCGGCGGATTCGGACTGAACCGATGTGGAAAGCGTTTTGGCGCAAGTGGACCATCGATAAGCCGGCGGCTTTCGGCGACTTGCTATGGGACGTTCTGGTGGTGCAACTGGCTGCCCTGCTGGACAGGGTGACGGTGAGAGACATCATCGCCTTCATCCCGGTCGTCATTCTTGTCTGGGCTTACACGCATCACATCCCGCTGCCCCCCGAATTGATGCTGGTCGGCGATCTCTTGGCCTATATCGACATCTTCTCGGTGCTGTTCCTGCTTGGCGTTCTCAGCCGCATCGCGACTGTCGTGTTCATCGTCAGGCAGGCCAGCGCGCGCGTAACCGGACTGGCAAGCAGCCTGCTTAAGAGAGTTCAGGATTTGCGGCACCGGCGCGAAGCCCGCACCAGGAACCGGAAACGATTGACCGGGTCGACCAGGGATGACGATGGCGAATGCGTCGTCGGCTTCGCCTGGGCTTGACAAGCGTCGTAGGTCGCATGCGGTGCGCCGCTCGACCGCTATTTGCGGACGCAAACGACGCAGGACGTCCGCCGCCATATCGCTAACCGTCGATGGCGGCGCGCATGACATCGCCGCGCAAGCATCGGCCGCATCGGAAGCCGCCGTCTGCTGGGACGACACGTACGCAATCAAGCGGCTTGCCCAAGTTCGAGCGGTCTGAGCAGCGGCAGGACGGCGGGACGCCGGCAATTACATTGCGGACCGCGGTGGCGCAATTCGGAAATTCGGGCTAGCTTTGCACGGTGTCGTGCACAGATTGGGATGAGGCCGTCCCGGATTTGGGAGGATATGATCATGAGATTGTCATCCGGCTCCGTCGCGCCCTCAGTTATCGCTATCCTGTCAGCCGCATTGCTGAGCCTGAGCGGTACGGCAATGTCACAAACCGCAACGGGCTCCGGCACCCAGCTTCCCAACATCACGGTCGAAGCGCCGAAGCAAGTGACACGGCCGCAACGGCCGGAGGTAACGCCGTCACAAGGGTCCGGTCGGGTGGCACGCCGAGCGGGCCGGACATCGGGATCCACTCAAACGGCGACCGGGACGCCGTCGGCTGCGCGGGGTCCTGTCATGGCGAAGCTTGCCCGGCTCGAGCGAGAGGCCAGCAGTTGCAACGATGGTTGCGAGTCAAGCTTCAGACACGGCAAGGATCCTTGGGTTGGATGCAGCGAATCGGCGGGGTACTACTCAGTCTTCTCGGCAACCTGCAAAGACACACTCACTCACAGGGACTACGGGCAATGCGTAGAAACCAAAATGTTCCTGGGCTGGGACCGTCAACGATCCTGGTGGTATTGCACCGGCATGCTGGCTGGGGGGAAATTTCGGGTCACCGCAGAGAATCGAAACAGGTAGCGCACGCGTATCCAGGCTCAATAGCGACGCACCAGCAGCGGGCGTAGTCGGCGCCGCGCGATGCGGCGCGCTGGAAATGCCGGCCGGTCGGCGTGGCCAGTCACGGCAACGCGGCTTGAGTCTCGACCAGATCGCCGATGCGGAAATGAGCCATGTGCGCGACAGCTTCGGCACTGTGGTAGTCGCCGAATTCGGCAGTGGCTTCCTTGCCGGCGTACATTCGGGCGATTCCAGCGCCACCGGGGTGATGGGGCGCCCACTCCGTGATGTCGTAAACTTTTCCCGAGACGACGATCCAGCAGTCGTCGCGGGTGTTGTGCCGGGCGACCTCTTCGCGCGTGACGGGGCGTGACCCCTTGGCGGGAGCAGCCGGCATCCAGAGCTTGCGGGTGATCGCGGCGTAGTCGGCCCTGGCGGCGCGGCGGAAGTCCCACGGTCCTAATCTCTTGGCGGGCAATTCGGCGCCGATATTGCGGGCGTCGTAGGCGTAGATCCAGGAGTCGTCCTCGCCGCCGCGCTTGTCGTGGGCAAAGGCCGGGCTGACCCGTTCGTCGAGCGTCTCGAGCAGCGCCTTTTGCGCGGCGGTGTCCTTGGCCCGCAAGTGATCGAAGGCGAATTTGGAGCCGAGCTGGAAGCGGGTGGCGCGGTAATGCCGCACGCGTTCGTAGTGCAAGGTCGCTGCAGCCACATCGCGGCCGTGCAGGGCGAAGGCGCTCGCGAGCGCGGCGGCGTCTTCAAAGGACTGCGCGGCGCCTTGGCCGAACGTGGGAAGCATCGGGTGCGCCGCGTCCCCGAGCAGACAGATACGGCCCTGCACCCAGGTTTCGAGCGCGTCACGATCGTAAAGACCCCACTTCGTGGGACGAACGATCGCCCCCGCCAGAGCGAGCAGGTCGTCTCGGCTGGAGCTCCCCGTGAATGCCTCACTTACGTCGCGAAGGATCTCCTCCTGACCGACGGGAAACCAGTCGCCCTCCTCCTGCTCGAACGCGGCAGAGTTGGGCTCATAACGGGCGATCCACACGTTCAACAACTCGCCGCCGCGCACCCAGTACGTCGTCGCCCCGCTCCTGTCGTTGCGATGGCGGTCCATGCTGAAGGAGTTGACGGGATTATGGTCCAGCGGGCGGCCGTCAGCCTTGCGGAGCGAGGCGACCACGTTGCGCGGAATGAGCCCACGAAAGCAGGTCACCTCGGTCCAGCGCTTGGGACGCGGGTTCGGCCACGCCAGTTGCAACGTGGCAGAGTTGATCCCGTCGGCACCCACGAGAACCTCTCCCGTAGCGGTTCGGCCATTCGAAAAGCTCGCCGTCACCTCGCCGGCGGTCTGACGCAACCGTGTCAGCCTGCAGTCCATGTGCACGGTGATCGGGCACGGCGCCCCGCTGTCAGGACCGAACTCGAACACCCGCTTGTACAGGCACATCAACAGGTCCAGCCTGTGCATGTGATGAAACCCGGCGCCGTCGCCCGCGGCGGTGACATGATCGAACGGCCTCTTTGTCACGCTCCCATCCGCGTTGAACTGCCGCGTCGCCTCCAGAATTGCCGCCCGGCCACCGTCGATCGCCCCATCGGGGCCCTTGGGATCCCCGCCATCGAGGTCGACACCCAGCCAACGACATATCCGCGCCCCGTTGGGCGGGATGTTCAACCCGGCGCCTGCAGTGCTGGGCACCTTCGTCTGCTCATAGAGTTCGACTGATGCGAAGACGCCGGACTGTCGCAGCGCCAACGCCGTCATCAACCCGCCCATTCCCGCACCGACAACCACCGCCCGCATCCTGTCGTCCTTCCGCATCGATTTCCCACCTCGCGGCGGGAGGTAGGATCGCCTGAACAGATGGGCCGAGACTAGCCGCGGGTGGACCGGAAATGAAGCGGATACCATCGATCGCCTGGCATCCATCGGCGATCAGGAGCGGTGGGCCGACTGAAGAAGTGGGTGACGATGTCGCGCCCAGGACACAGCTCGCGTTCCCCGGACGCAGCGCAGCGCGCCGCCTCTTCGGCGGCGTGGTGCGCTGCAGAGCCGGGGCCGTAACGCACGCCGGAGTCCGGCACGATCCCGGTTGCGAAGCAGCGCGAAGAGCGCTGCATCGCGCCCGGGACACGACGCTGGTTAAGCGGCCGGCACACCCGTTCACAACACTGTTATTGCGGCCTCACGCGCGCTTCGCCGCCGTCAACTGGGCCTCTCGCGCTTGTTGTGGTAGTCTTCGCGGAGTAACTGCTCGGTCGCCAGCAGGAATTTACCATGACCGCCGTCGTACTCAACCGCCGCTACCTCCTCGCCGCTGGCGGCTCCGTCCTGGCAGCCGGGCTTTCCGGGCTGCTGTTGCCCGCCCGCGCGGAAGGCCTTCTACCCACCAATTCGATGTCGGGCGGATCGAACAACTACCGCAAGGGCGCGCCGATCGTGGATCGGATCGGCAAGGGTGGCTTCTGGATGAGTGGCACCGTACGCCGCGCCGGCGACGGGGCCCCGCTTGTCGGGCAGCGCATCCAGATCTGGGCGCACACGACCGAAGGGCAGGAGCACGAGCCGCAGAGTCATGGCGCCACGCTCACCGACAAGGACGGGGCGTTCCGTCTTGAGATGCCGCAGATCATTCCCATCTTCGGCCAGCCGCACGGTCACCTCGCCTATGACAGCGGCGAATTCAAAACCGTGTTTCTGCGTCCGGTGATGCGGAGCGCAAAAGAGACCAGTCTCGAGGCGCACTTCGTGCTTCAGCCGGCCTGAACCTGCTGCATGCACAGATCTCGTCGTCATTGCCGGGCTTGACCCGACAATCCATCCTCTGGAAGAGTCTTCCAGACATGATGGATACGCGGGTCAAGCCCGCGCATGATGAGATGTGTAGTAGGGCCTGACCGAGTTGGGAACAACGGGATGAGATTGGGCCCCCTGATCTGGGCCGCCCTTGCAGCCGTCATTTGCGTGCCGATCGCCGCTGCGGCGGCGAGCCCGCTGCTTGCATGGCGCGGCGCGGTCTACATACTGGCCGGATTTGCAGGCATACTCGCACTGGGTCTCATGCTCGTTCAGCCGTTGCTGGCGGGCGGATATTTACCGGGACTGTCGGCCTATCGTGGGCGGCGCGTGCATCACTGGATTGGAGGCGCGCTGGTGGTGGCGGTGGTGGTCCACGTCGCGGGCCTCTGGATTACCAGTCCGCCGGACATGATCGACGCCCTTCTCTTCACATCGCCGACGCCGTTCTCCCCCTTCGGCGTGATCGCCATGTGGGCCATCTTTGCCGTCGCGCTGTTGGCTGCACTGCGCCGGCGATTGGGACTGCGAAGGTGGCGCATCGCCCATATGTCGCTTGCGGTGGTGATCGTCGTAGCGGGTGCGGTCCATGCCATGCTGGTCGAGGGGACCATGGAGACGGTGTCGAAGGCGGCGCTTTGCGCGCTGGTCCTGGGCGCGACCATAAAAGTCATGGCCGACCTAAGGGTGTGGAGAAAGCGAGCGCGCGGAGAGAGCATTGCGCGACAGTAGACCACACGGAATTGACAGCGATAAGGATTTTCGGAACGTGTTCCGAATTGGGTCATTCACGACGATTTTGGTATCTCCGCAGCGAGGGTGGTGGATCGGTGAGCAGCTCTAAGCCGATCGTCGTAGCCCGGATGGATCGCGCGAATGCGCGCCCGGGTGCCGCTACGCTCACCCGGGCTACGGTCGTTCAGTTTGATTGGCGCGCAGTCAAGTGACGGCAGCGTGCTTCTGCGACCGCGTCGAGCCGCACGGCGGCGACCGGAACCGGTTCTGGCTTACTCTGCCCGCGCCGTCACCCTTGCCGATGGCGCTTCGTCAATAAACATGACGCCGCACAGCGCGACGCGTATGACGGTACACGCGACGGTCGACACGACGCGCAGTCACGCGGGCGCGCCGGTACGTGACGGCCTGCGCCTGATCAACGCTTACCTCCACGCCGCGCGACGTCATCTGCGGCGACACCGGAATCGTCGCCAACACCACTGCTGCAAACAGCAGTCCGACAATTGAGAAAGCTCGCATTGCGCCTACTCCCTGTTGTCTGCTTGGCCATCTTAATACTGTGTCGACAGCAAAAGCTGTCTGGTCAGTATCGCTATTTGTTGACTACTTCTGATAGTTGTCAAGGAATATGCGCGGCGCATCGAGCGCCCCCTGCGCGAGCGTGTCTCGAGCCTACGACCAGGCTGCAAACGGGGGATCGATCCGCTGCCTCCCAACCGGCTTTGAATCTGTGAATGAGTTCGCGACCTCACCCGCTCATATTGTCTGCCCTCCAGGTTCATGCTTGAACCAGCGCCATGATGCGCTGGTTTTTCATCAATTCCGGAGGATCGCTCCAGCACGTGCAGTTCGCGTCGGCGCGCTGGATCGCCGGTGCGCTGGCGCTGACCTTACTGGCGTGGCTCGCGGCGCTGGCGGGATTGCTCGCGGTGGCCAATCGCGTGCATGACGACGTGCCGTCGCTGCTCGCGATAAAACTGCCGCTGCTGCAGTCGAAGCCCGAACTCATCTTCGGCGGCGAGAGCCGCACCGTCTACCAGGTCGACGCCGGGCTCGCCGCTCAGTTGATCGGCAAGCCGGCGGGCGCCGCGGTCAACATCGCCTATGACGCCGGCGAGCCGCTGGCGCTGCTGGCCGCGATGCGGCGCGAGCCCGAGCGGTTCAGGAATGCGGAAGTCGTGGTCAGCGTCGCACCCTTCCTGTTCAATGAGGGCGTGCGGTCGGCCGCGGTGTATCCGCAGGACGTTGCAGTTCGGCTCGGCGTGTTCGGGCAGATGAGTTCGTTCCTGCCGCTGCGGGTCGGCACGCTGATCCGTTTTATTCGCGAAGCGTTCAATGCGCGGCTTTCCGCCGATCAGCATGTCGCCGACGGGACGCAGCCCGCGGGCTATGGCCTGACCGTCATCCCGCGAAACCAGCGCAACGATCAATGGGCGGCCGAGATCGGCAGCCATCCGCATTACGCCAACTGGAATTTGTCGGGGCCCAAAGCGCGGTTCGAGATCGGCGCGCTGTGCGATATGGTGGCGCTGTCGCGAAAACTCACCGTCGTGGTGCCGCCATGGGCGCCGCGTTACGACCGCGCGGCCGATCCGTCGTGGCGCGAGAAGGAGGATCAGGTTGTTGCGCTGCTCACCGACGCCGGCCGCCGCTGCGGTTTCGAGGTGCTGAACATTCCGTTGGTGCCGGGACTGGAGCAGGCCAATTACGCCGACGAGATGCATGTCAATGGCTCCGGCGTTCCGATCTACACGCGCTATCTCGTCTCGAAGCTGAAGCGTTAGCAGCTTCCGATGTTGTTCTCCTCTTACGCGTTTCTGTTTCAGTTCCTCCCCGCGGTGGCGCTGGCGTTTGCGGTGGCGCGACGCGTTTCGCCCCGCTGCGGGATATGGGCATTGGCGTTCGCGTCGCTGATCTTTTACGGCGCCTGGAAGCCGGTCTATCTGTTGCTGCTGCTCGGCTCGATCGGGGTCAACTTCTGGCTCGGGCTGAAGATGGAGGACTTGGCTCGCCGCCGCGGCATCGGCACGCTCGGCGTGGCGCTCAATCTCGCGCTGCTGTGCTATTTCAAATACACCAATTTTCTTTTCGACAGTCTGACGACGCTGACCGGCACGCCGCTGCCGTTCGTCAACGTCATCCTGCCGCTCGGCATTTCCTTCTTCACCTTTCAGCAGATCGCCTATCTGGTCGACGTGATGCGCGGCGCCAAGGTCGAGCGCGACATCGTCAGCTACACGCTGTTCGTGTCGTTCTTCCCGCATCTGATCGCGGGGCCGCTGGTGCATCACGCCGAGATGATCCCGCAATTCAAGCGCGCGCGCTCCGGTCGCTCTGCGGTGCTGGCGGCGCGGGGCCTTGCGATCTTCGCCGCCGGCCTGTTCAAGAAAGTCGTGATCGCCGACAATCTCGCGCAATTCGTGACACCGGTGTTCGCGCATCTCGACGCCGGCGGCGGCGTCACCATGCCATGGGCGTGGCTCTCGACGCTGGCCTATACGCTGCAGATCTATTTCGATTTTTCCGGCTATTCCGACATGGCGGTGGGCCTGGCACTGTTGTTCGGCATCCGGCTGCCGGTGAATTTCCGCTCTCCTTACAAGGCGACCTCGATCATCGAGTTCTGGCGGCGCTGGCACATCACGCTGTCGCGCTTTTTGCGCGACTATCTCTACATACCTCTCGGCGGCAACCGGCTCGGCGAACAGCGGCGCTATGTCAATCTGGCGGTGACGATGCTGCTCGGCGGACTCTGGCATGGTGCTGCCTGGAATTTTGTCATCTGGGGCGGCCTGCACGGAATCTATCTCTGCATCAATCATCTGTGGCGCGCGTGGCGCGGCGACGGCGGGCAGGCATCGATGCTGGCGAAAGGTCTTTGCTGGGCCGTCACGTTTTTCGCCGTCGTCATCGCCTGGGTATTCTTCCGCGCCAAAACCGCCGCGGGTGCGTGGCAGATGCTCGGCAGCCTGTTCGGCTTCGAGGCCGGCAGCTCCGCCTATGCCTCGCCCGGAATCCTGCGCGTGATGGATCTGCCCATTCTGGTCGGCGAGCAATCGCTGCTGCTGATCGGCGGCTGCGTCGTCGCACTGGCGCTGGCCATCGCGCTCAGCCTGCCCAGCGTGCCGCAACTGTTCCGCTACCGTGAATACCGCCGCGCGCCGGAGCAGGGCGGCTTCGTGCGCTGGCGGCCGAACGGCGCCTGGGCGCTGTTCGCCGCGCTTGCGTTTGCGATTTCGCTGTTCGGGATGTGGCAGCGGCTGGAGTTCTTGTATTTTCAGTTCTGAGCGCCACTGTGTCCCGGGCGCGATCGAGCGCTCTTCGCGCTGCTTCGCAGAACCGGGACCGTACCAAACACAGACCCGTCATGGCCGGGCTTGACCCGGCCATCCATCTTTTTTGGAACGAGTGTTGTGAAGAGGGATGGATGCGCGGGTCGAGCCCGCGCACGACAAGAATGGTGTTTGGTACGGGCCCGGCTCTGCAGCGCACCACGTCGTGAAGAACGGCGCGCTGCGCTGCGTCCGGGGCACGGAGGCCCATCTTGCAAAACCCCCGCGACGCAGCTATAAGGCCGGCCTTCATCGCTCGAACCGGGGAGATTTGCATGACTATTGTATATTCGCAGATCGAGCCCTCGCGTCCGAAGCTCATGCTGGACGCCTGTCTGGCCCGCTGAGGGCCACCTCCGCCGGTACCGATCGGGTCTGATGCCCCGGTCCTTCTAACTCCCAGTTCTTACAGACGTTTTTCAACGACGCTTGCGTTCGGCTTTTGCCGTCGCGCGGCGTCAAGCAGATGGAGCCGGCGTGCGTGCGAGCGCAGCCGGATGACGCCATGACCGCTCAATTGAACCAGCGCCCCGCCGCGATTCGCGTGGCCTTGCCGTTTTTGTTTCGCCACTGGCGCAACCAGCCGGCCGCTGCCGCTGTTGTCACCGGCAGCCTGCTCGGCGCGACCGTCGCCGACCTGTTCATGCCGGTGTTCTCCGGGCACCTCGTCGACGCGATGACGACGGGTGCATCGGACGCGGCCGCGCGCCGTGCCGCATTCATCGCGTTTGCCGGCATCGTGGCGCTGGGCCTGATGTCGGTGATCCTGCGCCTGATCGGGCTCAAGGCCATCGTGCCGTTCACGCTGCGGACCATGTCCGACGTGTCGCGCGAGGCCTTCATGCGCGTGCAGCGTTTTTCGACCGACTGGCACGCCAACAGCTTTGCCGGCTCGACGGTGCGCAAGATCACCCGCGGCATGTGGGCGCTCGACCTGCTCAACGACACCATCCTGATGGCGCTGCTGCCGTCGCTGATGGTGCTGCTGGGATCGATGATCCTGCTCGGGCTGCACTGGCCGTCGCTCGGTGCCGTGATCGGCGTCGGTGCGCTGATCTACCTGCCGATGATGGTGTTTTTTTCGACGCGCTACATCGCGCCGGCCGCCCGCGTCTCCAACGCCTGGGACACAAAAGTCGGCGGCACGCTGGCGGATGCATTGACCTGCAACGCGGTGGTAAAATCGTTCGGCGCCGAGGACCGCGAGGACGCGCGGCTGGCGCGCGTCATCGGCCGCTGGCGCAGGCGGGTGCGGCGGACCTGGATGCGCTACAACACCACTGCGTTGGCGCAGCTCTCGGTGCTGCTGTGCCTGCGCGCGTCCGTGATCGGCGGCGCGTTGCTGCTGTGGCTGGCGGGCCGTGCCTCGCCGGGCGACGTCACCTATGTGCTGACCAGCTACTACATCATCCACGCTTATCTGCGCGACCTCGGCTTCCACCTCAATAACCTGCAGCGTTCGGTGAACGACATGGAGGAGCTGGTCGCGATCCACGACGTCGCCATCGGTATTGCCGATGCGCGCGACGCCGTGCCGATCAGGGTGCAGGGCGGACGCATCGTGTTCGACGACGTGACATTCCATTACGGCGGTCATCACACGCCGTTGTATGACGGATTGTCGGTGGATATCCGCGCCGGCGAACGGATCGGGCTGGTCGGCCGCTCCGGCTCCGGCAAGACCACCTTCGTCAAGCTGGTGCAGCGGCTCCACGACGTCAGCGGCGGGCGCATCCTGATCGACGGCCAGGACATCGCTTTAGCGACGCAGCAATCGCTGCGCGGCCAGATCGCGATCGTGCAGCAGGACCCGATCCTGTTTCACCGCTCGCTGGCCGAGAACATCGGCTATGGCCGGCCCGGCGCCAGCATGGCTGCGATCGAACAGGCCGCGCGGCTTGCCAATGCGCATGAGTTCATCCTGCGGCTGCCGAAGGGCTACGGCACGCTGGTCGGCGAGCGCGGCGTCAAACTGTCCGGCGGCGAGCGGCAGCGCGTTGCGCTGGCGCGCGCGTTCGTCGCCGACGCGCCGGTGCTGATCCTGGACGAGGCGACGTCCAGCCTGGATTCGGAGTCCGAGGCGCTGATCCAGCAGGCGATGGAGCGGCTGATGAAAGGCCGCACCTCGATCGTGATCGCGCACCGGCTGTCGACGGTGCGCAGCCTCGACCGCATCCTGGTGTTCGACCGCGGCAGGGTTGTCGAGCAGGGCAGTCACGCCGCGCTCGCGAAACGCGCGGGCGGAATCTATCGCGGCCTGTTCGAACGCCAGGTGCTGGAGTTCGATCGCATCTCGGCGGCGGGGTGAGGGCGGTCGTGTCCCGGACGCGCTGCAGCGTTCTTCACGCTGCTGCGCAGAGCCGGGACCGTCACAAACGACGTCGCCCGGTACGGCCCCGGCTCTGCAGCGCACCGCTCCGCGAAGGGCTACGCGCTGCGCTGTGTCCGAGGCACGAGAAAAACTGGCGAGGGGTCCGGCGTGTTGCGCCGGACCCCTCATTTTCAGATATCAGCCGGCCTGTAAGCCGGGTTTTGTAGGGCACCGCCGCTTGCGCGGACGATACGTGACGGCCATTCCTCTGGGACAACGTTCGCACGTTGCCTCGAGCAACCTACCCGGACGGCGAGCCTGACATCGACCGCACGGTGTTTTCGTTTTCACGAACGAGCCCGCGTTGCCGTCCCTATTCGGTTTTGCTCCCGGTGTGGTTTGCCATGCCGCCCCCGTTGCCGGAGCCGCGGTGCGCTCTTACCGCACCTTTTCACCCTTACCTCGCCCCCTCCCATATCCCTCCCCGCAAGCGGGGGAGGGTAGGGTGGGGGAAGGCGGTTCGTTCTCTGTGGCACTGTCCCTGGGGTTGCCCCCGCCGGACGTTATCCGGCACCGTATGTCGATGGAGCCCGGACTTTCCTCCCCCGCAGCCTTTCGACCGTAGCGGGAGCGGCCGTCCGGCCGACTGACGCTTTAGCCATGGGGGCTGAACGCGGTCAGGTCAAGTCGATAAGGCGCACGGCGGTGGCTAAAAATATTTATTCTGAAGATGTCGTTTTGTGACTGGCCGGTTCGACTGAGCGTCGGCAAATAGCGCCGATCAAGAGGAGTTACTGAGATGCAATACCTGTTGCTGATTTACCGGAACGAAGCCGAGCAGGCGAAGATGGACGCCGCGGCGCGCCAGAACATGATGCAGGACTATGGTGCATTTACGCAATCCATTATCCAGAGCGGCAATTTCAAGGCCGGCGACGCGCTGCAGCCGTCCACCACGGCGACCACCGTGCGCGTCCGTGACGGCAAGACCTTGACCATCGACGGGCCGTTTGCCGAAACGCGCGAACAACTCGGCGGTTATTACCTGGTCGAGGCCAAGGATCTCGACACGGCGCTGGAGATTGCCGCCCGGATTCCGGGCGCGAAGGTTGGTTCGATCGAAGTCAGGCCGATCATGGTCTACGGATGATACTTTCAATTTCGTCATTCCGGGATGCGCCTCTTGGCGCAGGCCCGGAATCCATAACCCCCAATCGTGGTTATGGATTCCGGGCTCGTCCCATCAGGCCGCGCGTTGCGCGGCCCGCTGAGACGCCCGGAATGACGGAGTAAAGTGAACGCATGACACCCACCGACATCGAAACCATATTTCGCAACGAGGCGGGTCGTGCGCTGGCGACGCTGATCCGCCTCGTTGGCGATTTCGATCTCGCCGAGGACGCCTTGCAAGATGCGTTCGCCGCAGCGCTGGAGCGCTGGCCCGCGGGCGAACCGCCGTCCAATCCCCGCGCGTGGCTGGTCAATGTCGGGCGCAACAAGGCGGTCGACCGCATCCGCCGGCAAACCGCGTTTCGCGGCAAGCAGCAGGAGTTTTTGCGGGAAATCGGACTGGCCGCGCCCGACGCCGGTGATTCCGGCGATAACGCGACGCTGGATGACGACATGCTGCGGCTGATTTTCACCTGTTGTCATCCGGCCTTCGCCATCGAGGTCCAGGTCGCGCTGACGCTGCGGACGGTGTGCGGCCTGACCACGCTGCAGGTGGCCCGCGCGTTTCTGCTCGGTGAGGACGCCATGGCGCGCCGGCTGGTCCGCGCCAAACAGAAAATCCGGCTGGCCGGAATCCCCTATGAGGTGCCGGACCGCGACGCGCTCCAGGCGCGGCTGCGCGGCGTGCTCGCGGTGATCTATCTGGTGTTCACGGAAGGCTATGCCGCAACCTCGGGCGACGATCTGATGCGGCCCGATCTGGCGCAGGAAGCGATCCGGCTTGGCCGCCTGCTCGACGCCTTGATGCCGCAGCGGGGCGAGATCAGGGGATTGCTGGCCTTGATGCTGCTGCACGACGCGCGCCGCGCCGGCCGCGAGACCGCGGGCGGCGATATCGTGTTGCTGGAGGAGCAGGACCGCGCGCTGTGGCACCGGCAGCAGATCGCCGAGGGCCTTGCGCTGGTGGAAGACACATTGCGCGCACCCGGCCGGCCGGAATCCTACGCGGTACAGGCGGCGATCGCCGCGCTGCATGCGCGCGCGCCCAGCTATAGCGATACCGACTGGCCGCAGATCGCGGGGCTCTACGAAGTGCTGCTGCGGATCAGCCCGTCGCCGGTGGTCGAACTCAATCACGCTGCTGCGATATCGATGGTCGACGGCCCGGCACGGGCGCTCGATCTGATCGATGCGCTGCAGGCCCGCGGCGGGCTCAACGGCTACGAGCTGCTGCCGGCGGTGCGCGCCGACCTGTTGCGCCGGCTCGGCCGGCGGGACGCCGCGCGCGATGCCTATCTGGCCGCCACGGCGGCAACGAAACTGGAGCCGTTGCGGCGGCTGTATGCGCGCAGGCTGGCGGAATTGGAATGAGCTCGTGCCCCGGACGCAGCGCCACAAGCGCGTTTACGCGCGTCTTCGACGCGCTATGGCGTAGCTCTTCGCGAAGCGGTGCGCTGCAGAGCCGGGGCTGTCACGAGCACAATCCTCTCGTCATGCGCGGGCTTGACCCGCGCATCCATCCCTCTTCAGAAGAGTCTTGCGAAGAAGATTGATGGTCGGGTCAAGTGCGCGAAGACGCGCTTCGCGCTTTAGCCCGGCCATGACGGTGCGGTGCTTGATACGGTCCCGACTCTGCGCAGCGGAAGAATGCCGCACCGCGTCCGGGACACGGAGTCTTCTACCGTGCAACGGCCGCGGTCTCGCTCAGCAAACCCGCGAGC
Organism: uncultured Alphaproteobacteria bacterium; assembly: GCA_963784755.1. Taxonomy (GTDB): domain Bacteria; phylum Pseudomonadota; class Alphaproteobacteria; order Rhizobiales; family Xanthobacteraceae; genus Bradyrhizobium. Next base: position 710,910 of record CAWASS010000003.1, read on the forward strand.
AGCGATTGCAGCGTGGTCAATGTCGAATGGTCGGCGACGCCGTCGACCCGGGCGGGGCGGAAGTGGCGCTGGAAGGCGGTGACCACTTCCATGGTCGGGCCGTCATATTTGCCGTGGGTCTCGATACCATAGCCGTATCGCTTCAGCGCTTCCTGCATGCCGCGCACGTCGTCGCCGACGGTGCCGAGTTTCAGGGTTTCGCCGCGCACCATCGGCGCGGGATGCACCCAGTGGCCGACGCCGGAATTGGCGAGGGAATGCCAGGGAAATTTTTCGCCGGGGTCTTTCTTGCGCGCCGGTGCCACGTCGGAATGCGCGAGCACGCGGTGCGACGGCACGTTGCGCCGAAGCATGATGCCGCGGCACAGCGCGATCACAGCTGCGACCTGGCGCAGCGGAAATTCCGGATAGCCCCAGTCATGGCCGCGATTGACGATCTCGACGCCGATCGAGCAGGAATTGATGTCTTCTTCGCCCGCCCATGACGAGACGCCGGCGTGCCAGGCGCGCTTGGCTTCGGGCACGCATTGCACGATGCGGCCGTCTTCCAGCACCACGTAATGCGCCGACACGTCGGTGCCGGCGGTGCACAGCCGCGCCAGCGCGCCCTCGACGTCGGGCATGCCGGTGTAGTGCAGCAGGATCATGTCGGGCGCGCGGTCCTTGGCCCGGTCGCCGTAATTGGCGGACGGGATGACGTCGGAAACGACCGAGGAATCCGGAGTGAATGTCTGCATGTCCGCGTTGCCCTTTGGAAGCGGGAGGGCGCGTCGACGCTTCGAATCGGAACCAACAGACGCGAACGAACCTTGCAGCATCAGACAACTCAAACCGGGCAGGAGAACGGCGGCAATTCTCTTTTCAGTGAAACTGCAGACCAGCTTTTCACTATCCGGACCCGGCGTCCCCGCGCAATCATAACTCTGACACCGTTAAGCCTTTTTTAACCAGGTGTGGGCGCGCTGCATCACTTCCGTCATTCCCGGATGCGCCTCTTGGCGCAGCCGGAATCCGGAACGCGGGTTGACGGGGATCAAGGAAGGCGCGCTCGAAATGACGGGGACGCCCCGGAATGACGCGATTTCGTCAACGCTTTCTTAAGCCTAAATGACGTTACTGAGTGGTGAAGAGCCGAACCGGCGGGGGCGGCCAAGGTTCCATTGACGCTCAAATCCCATGGCAGCCCATCAAATCCCATGTGGACATCAGGGTTTGCCGGCTAATATTCGCGGGCGGGGCGCTTGTTGCGGATCGAGCCGGCGACGCGAATCAGGGATATCTGGGGCGAAATGGGCCTGTCGGCGTCCAATTTTACCTTTCACGCCGGGGCGCAGCAATGACTCCGTCCGCGGCCCGACATATCCCCGTGCTGGCCGCCGAGGCAGTCGCGATGCTCGGCCCGCGCGACGGCGGCATCTATGTCGATGCCACCTTCGGCGCGGGCGGCTACAGCCGGGCCATTCTCGATGCGGCCGATACACGCGTGATCGGCATCGACCGCGACCGCACCGCCATCGCCGGCGGGTTCGACCTGGTCGACCGGTCGAACGGCCGGCTGACCCTGGTCGAGGACCGCTTCTCCAATCTGGCCGAGGTCTGCGCCGCGCAGGGCGTCAGCCGCCGTCGACGGCGTGGTGATGGATGTCGGGGTGTCCTCGATGCAGCTCGACGAGGCCGGCCGCGGCTTTTCGTTCCGCCTCGACGGCCCGCTCGACATGCGGATGGGCCATGACGGCCCGACCGCGGCGGATGTCGTCGCCAGGGCCTCCGAGGCCGATCTCGCCAACATCATCTATATCTTCGGCGAGGAGCGTCATTCCCGCGCCGTCGCGCGCGCCATCGTCGCGGCGCGCAAGGAAGCGCCGATCGCGACCACGCGCGCGCTGGCCGAGATCGTCTCCAAGGTGGTGTGGGCGAAGCCGGGCGAAATTCATCCGGCGACGCGGACGTTTCAGGCGTTGCGGATTTTCGTCAACGAGGAGCTCGATGAATTGCATCTGGCGCTGTCGGCCGCGGAGCGCGTGCTGAAACCGGGCGGCCGGCTGGTGGTGGTGTCGTTCCATTCGCTGGAAGACCGCATCGTCAAGAATTTTCTTTGCCGAACGCGGCAAGACCGGCGGCGGCTCGCGGCATCTGCCCGAACTCGCGCAGTCCGCGCCGAGTTTCCGCATCTTGACCAAGCGTCCGGTCACCGCCGGCGACGACGAAGTGCGCGCCAATCCGCGCGCGCGCTCGGCGAAACTGCGCGCCGCCGAGCGCACCGATGCGCCGCGCATTCGCCGCCGACGCCTGCCGGAATGGCCGTCGCTCGCCGACGTCATGAGGGGAGGCTGATCATGCGGATCATCCATCTCCTCGTCATCGGCATGCTGGTGTTCGCCGCGGCCTATGTCTACCGCATCAAGATGGAATCCACCTCCCGCACCGAGCGGGTGCTGCGGCTGCATGCCGAAGTGCGCGAGCAGCGCGACGCCATCGCGGCGCTGCGCGCGGAATGGGCGAAGCTCGATGCGCCGCTGCGGCTGCAGGGCCTCGCCGAGCGGCATCTGACGCTGAAGCCGATCACCGCCACCCAATACGATCAGTTGAAGAACCTGCCCGACCGTCCGCCGAGCTTCTTCCGGAAGGGCGATCCCGATCCGATCGGCGCGATGATGCAGACCATCGAGCCGGAAACCGTGACCGGCTCGGTGCCGGCGCCGGAGGCTCAGCGATGACCGATCAGGCGCTCGCCATCGTCAAGCCCGAAACCCAAGGAGCCCTGGCGGCAGCGGCTGATCCGCAGCCTGCTGTACGGGCGCAACGTCGATCGCGCCGCCAAGGCGCGCGCCCGCGTCGGCTTCGCCATGGTGGCGTTCGCGGCGATCTATGCGGTGATCGCGGCGCGGCTGATCATGTTCGCCGTGGTCGGCGACAATCACGGCGCGCGCCGCACCGCGTCGCAGGACGCCATCGCCACCGCGCGGCCCGATATCGTCGACCGCAACGGCGAGGTGCTCGCCACCGACGTCAAGGCGCCGTCAGCTGTTCGGCGAGCCGCGCCGCATCATCGACAAGGACGAGGCGATCGAACTTCTGACCGCGACGCTGCCCGATCTCGACACCGGCGAAGTGCGCGAGCGGCTGTCGGGCAAGAAAGGTTTTGTCTGGCTGAAGCGCGAAATCACGCCGAAGCAGCAGCAGGAAATCCACCGCCTCGGCATTCCCGGCATCGGCTTCCTGCGCGAGAACAAGCGCGTCTATCCGACCGGCGCCGAAGTCGCGCATCTGATCGGCCTCGTCAACATCGACAACCAGGGCATCGCCGGGATGGAGAAATGGCTCGACAGCAACGGTCTCGCCGACCTGCATCGCGCCGGCTTCGCCACCGACCGGCTGCAGAAGCCGGTGGAGCTGTCGATCGACCTGCGCGTCGAGCACGCGCTGCGCGACGAACTGCTCAAGGCCAAGGAAAAATTCAAGGCCAAGGCCGCCTCCGGCCTCGTCTCCAACGTCAGGACCGGCGAGATCGTCGCCATGGTGTCGGTGCCGGATTTCGATCCGAACAATCCGAAAGAGGCGCACGATCCCGACCGCATCAACCGCCTCACCACCGGCGTCTACGAGATGGGTTCGACCTTCAAGACCCTGACGCTGGCGATGGCGCTGGATTCCGGCAAGTCCAGTCTCAATTCGCTGTTCGATGCCCGCGGCGCGCTGCACTACGGCAAGTTCGCCATTCACGACACCCATCCGCTCGGCCGCTCCATCACGCTGTCGGAAGTGTTCACCTTCTCGTCGAACGTCGGCGCGGCGCGCGTCGCGCTGTCGCAAGGCGTCGAGGCGCACCGGGCGTTCCTGAAGAAAGTCGGCCAGCTCGACCGGCTGCGCACCGAATTGCCGGAAAGCGCCTCGCCGATCGTGCCGAAGCGCTGGGGCGAACTCAACACCATCACCATCGCGTTCGGCCACGGCATCGCGGTGGCGCCGCTGCAGGCGGTGATGGGCATCAACGCCATGATCAATGGCGGCTATCTGATTCCGCCGACCTTCCTGAAGCGCAGCGAGGAGGAAGCGATGGCGGTCGCCAAGCGCGTGGTGAAAAAGGAAACCAGCGACAAGATCCGCTATCTGATGCGGCTCAACGCCGAAATCGGCACCGCCAAGCAGGCCGACGTCAAGGGCTATTACATCGGCGGCAAGACCGGCACCGCGGAAAAGGTCGTCAACGGCCGCTATTCCAAAAAGCAGGTGCTGAACTCGTTCACCGCGATCCTGCCGGCGGACAATCCGCAATTTCAGTTGCTGATCATGCTGGACGAGCCGCAAGGCGCTGCCGGAAACCCACGGTTTCATCACCTCGGGCTGGAATGCGGTGCCGACCGGCGGCAAGGTGATTGCGCGGATTGCGCCGCTGCTGGGGATCGAGCCGCGGTTCGACCTGCCGCCGTCCGACCGCCTTATTCTTGCGACATCGAAGGCAAGCCAGTAGACGCTCGAGCTACAGCGTCGTCCCCGCGAAGGCGGGGCCCATACGCCCGGATTTGCGATCCGATGAGCGTTGCAACAGTCATGAGTAAGCCGCGATACGGAGCGTATGGGTCCCGCCTTCGCGGCGAGATCTGGAAGACCATGAGACTTCGCGACCTGTTCAGCGATGATGTTGTGATCGATGCGCGGGCCGGCGAGATCGCCGTCACCGGCCTTGCCGTGGACAGCCGCGCCGTCAAGCCGGGCGACCTGTTCTTCGCGCTGGCGGGCACGAAAACCGACGGCGCGCGTTTCATCGACCAGGCCATCGCCTCCGGCGCGGTTGCCGTCGCCGGCGAGCATCTGCCGCAGGCGATCTGCGCGTGCCGTTCGTGGCGACGCCGAATCCGCGCCGCGCGCTGGCGCTGGCCGCGGCGAGATTTTATCCGCGCCAGCCGGCGGTTATCGCGGCCGTGACCGGCACCAGCGGCAAGACCTCGGTCGCCGCCTTCACCCGGCAGATCTGGCAGCGGCTCGGGCATGCCTCCGCCAGCATCGGCACCATCGGACTGGTGTCGCCGAAGCGCACCGTCTACGGCTCGCTGACCACGCCCGATCCGATCGCGCTGCATCGCCAGCTCGACGAAATCGCGGGCGAGGGCGTCACGCATCTCGCGCTCGAGGCCTCGTCGCACGGCCTCGATCAGTACCGGCTCGACGGCATCCGCATCGGCGCCGGCGGCTTCACCAATCTTTCGCGCGATCACATGGATTATCATCCCGACGTCGCGCATTACCTCAACGCAAAGCTGCGGCTGTTCCGCGATCTGGTCGCGGCCGATGGCGCTGCGGTGATATCGGCCGATCATGATTGCATCGCAGGCCGTGATCGATGCCGCGCGCGGCGCGCAAGCTGCGCGTGATGACGGTCGGACGCAAGGGCGACGGGCATTCGAGCTCGTCGGACGCATCGATCGACGGCTTTGCGCAGAAACTCGTTCTCGAACATGCCGGCCGCAAGCGCGCGATCTGCGATTGCCGCTGGTCGGCGAATTCCAGATCGAGAACGCGCTGGTCGCCGCCGGCCTCGCCATCGGCACCGGCAGCGATCCGGATCAGGTGTTTGCCGCGCTCGAGCATCTCGAAGGCGCCAAGGGCCGGCTGGAGCGGGTCGGCGAACGCAACGGCGCGCCGATCTTTGTCGATTACGCGCACAAGCCCGATGCGCTGGCGAAGGCGCTGCAGGCGTTGCGGCCTTACGCCAAACGCAAGCTGGTGGTGGTGTTCGGCGCCGGCGGCGACCGCGACGCCGGCAAACGTCCGCTGATGGGCGAGATCGCCAGCCGAGAATGCCGACAGCGTCATCGTCACCGACGACAATCCGCGCAGCGAAAATCCGGCCGCGATCCGATCGGCGATCCTGAGCGCCGCGAAGGGCGCCAAGGAGATCGGCGACCGCGCCGAGGCGATCCGGACCGCGATATCGGGCCTGCAGCCCGGCGATGCGCTGCTGATCGCCGGCAAGGGCCACGAAACCGGACAGATCGTCGGCGACCGCACGCTGCCGTTCAGCGATCACGAGGCCGCGGCGGCGGCGCTGGCGTCGAGGGTGGCATGAGCGCGCCGCTGTGGACATCGTCCGACATGGCGGAGGCGATGCGCGCCACCGTCAGCGGCGCGTTGCCGCGAGGCGATCATCCGGCCTTTCCATCGACAGCCGCACCATCTCGCCCGGCGAAGCCTATTTCGCGATCAAGGGCGACGTGCATGACGGCCATGATTTTGTCGCGGCGGCATTGAAGGCCGGCGCGGCGCTGGCGGTTGTCGAAGCCGCGCAGCGCGAAAAATTTCCCGCCGACGCGCCGTTGCTGGTGGTGGACGACGTGCTCGCCGGTCTGGTCGATCTGGCGCGCGCCTCGCGGGCGCGGCTTGAGCGCGCAGGTCATCGCGGTCACCGGCTCGGTCGGCAAGACCTCGACCAAGGAAGCGCTGCGCCGCGTGCTCTCCGCGCAAGGCGAGACCCATGCCTCGGCGGCCTCGTTCAACAATCACTGGGGCGTGCCGCTGTCGCTGGCGCGCTGCCCGGCCTCGTCGCGGTTTGCGATCTTCGAGATCGGCATGAATCACGCCGGCGAAATCGAGCCGCTGGTCAAGATGGTGCGGCCGCATGTCGCCGTCATCACCACCGTCGAGCCGGTGCATCTGGAATTCTTCTCCGGCATCGAGGCGATTGCCGATGCCAAGGCGGAAATCTTCGAAGGCCTCGAGCCCGGCGGCGCCGCGGTGCTCAACCGCGACAATCCGCAATTCGCGCGGCTGCAGCGGCGCGCCAAAAAACTCGGCATCTCGCGCATCGTCTCGTTCGGCGCCGACAAGAAATCCGACGCGCGGCTGATCGACGTGTCGCTGCATGCGGCCTGTTCGGCGGTTCATGCCGACATTCTCGGCCATGACGTCACCTACAAGCTCGGCATGCCCGGCCGCCACATGGCGATGAATTCGCTGGCCGTGCTGGCGGCGGCGTCGCTGGCCGGCGCCGATCTCGCGCTCGCGGGCCTCGCGCTGTCGCAGGCGCAGCCCGCGGCGGGCCGCGGCGTCCGGCATGTGCTGGAGGTAGGCCACGGCGAGGCCACGCTGATCGACGAGAGCTACAACGCCAATCCGGCGTCGATGGCCGCGGCGCTGAACGTGCTCGGCGCAGGCCGCGGTCGGCCCGCACGGCCGGCGCATCGCGGTGCTCGGCGACATGCTCGAACTCGGGCCGACCGGCCGCGCAACTGCATCGCGGCCTGATCGAGGCGGTCAGGGCCAATCATATCGATCTGGTATATTGTTGTGGCCCGCTGATGCGCAATCTGTGGGATGCCCTTTCCTCGGGCAAGCGGGGCGGCTATGCCGAGAGCGCCGCCGCGCTGGAATCGCAGGTGGTCGCGGCGATCCGCGCCGGCGACGCGATCATGGTCAAGGGATCGCTGGGCTCGAAGATGAAACCGATTGTCACCGCGCTGGAAAAGCGCTTTCCCGGCAAGACCGCGCTCGACGATGCGCGGTATAAGGCGGATTGAATGTTTTACTGGCTGATCGACCTTTCCAACACCGTGCCTTTTCTGTTTCCGTTTCGCACGTTCCTGAACGTGTTTCGCTACATCACCTTCCGCACCGGCGGCGCGATGTTCACCGGCGGGCTGTTCGTGTTCCTGTTCGGCCCCTGGATCATCGACAACCTTCGCCTGCGCCAGGGCAAGGGCCAGCCGATCCGCACCGACGGTCCGCAATCGCATCTCGTCACCAAGAAGGGCACGCCCACCATGGGCGGGCTGATGATCCTGTCGGGCCTGCTGGTCTCGACGCTGCTGTGGGCCAATCCGCCCAATCCCTATGTCTGGATCGTGCTGGCGGTGACGCTCGGCTTCGGCTTCGTCGGCTTCTACGACGATTACCTGAAGGTGACGCAGCAGACCCATAGCGGCTTCGCCGGCCGCATCCGGCTGGCGATCGAAGCGCTGATCGCGGTCGCCGCCTGCTACGCGCTGGTCCGGCTCGGCCGCGATCCGCTGTCCAACGCGCTGGTGATTCCGTTCTTCAAGGACGTGATGCTCAATTTCGGCTGGTTCTTCGTCATCTTCGGCGCGTTCATCATCGTCGGCGCCGGCAACGCCGTCAATCTCACCGACGGTCTCGACGGCCTCGCCATCGTGCCGGTGATGATCGCGGCGGCGAGCTTCGGCATCATCGCCTATCTCGCCGGCAACGCGGTGTTCTCCGACTATCTGCAGATCAACTACGTCGCCGGCACCGGCGAACTCGCGGTGCTGTGCGGCGCGGTGCTCGGCGCGGGCCTGGGCTTTCTGTGGTTCAACGCGCCGCCGGCGTCGATCTTCATGGGCGATACCGGCTCGCTGGCGCTCGGCGGCATGCTCGGCTCGATCGCGGTCGCGACCAAGCACGAGATCGTGCTGGCCATCGATCGGCGGGCTGTTCGTGCTCGAAGCGGTGTCGGTCATCGTGCAGGTGGTGTCGTTCAAGCTCACCGGCAAGCGCGTGTTCCGGATGGCGCCGCTGCATCATCATTTCGAGCAGAAGGGCTGGACCGAGCCGCAGATCGTGATCCGGTTCTGGATCATCTCGGTGATGCTGGCGCTGGCCGGCCTCTCCACGCTGAAGCTGCGGTGAGGATGTTGATGGCCGATATCACCATCGTCATTCCGGGTGCGCCTCGCCGCATGGCGAGGAGCCGAGAACCACGCGAGCGTATCGCAGGACGGCTGAGGCGCGCTTGCCGCGCCCGATCTTCGACGGCTCGCGTCGACGACCGCGCGCGCCTCCAGGGGAGATGGACGGCGTTGATGAAGATCATGATCCCCGTCACCTCTTTCGCCGGCAAGACCGTTGCGGTGTTCGGCCTCGGCGGCTCGGGGCTTGCGAGCTGTCATGCGCTGAAGGCCGGCGGCGCGGAGGTGATCGCCGGCGACGACAGCGCGGACAATCTGGCGAAGGCGGCGCAGGCCGGCTTCATCACCGCTGATTTGCGCAAGGTGTCATGGGCGAATTTCGCCGCGCTGGTGCTGACGCCCGGCGCGCCGCTGACCCATCCGGCGCCGCACTGGTCGGTGCTGGCGGCGCGCGAGGCCGGCGTCGAGGTGATCGGCGACATCGAACTGTTCTGCCGCGAGCGCCGCCGCCACGCGCCGGATGCGCCGTTCGTCGCCATCACCGGCACCAACGGCAAATCGACCACCACGGCGCTGGTCGCGCATCTGATGCAGGAGGCCGGCTACGACGTGCAGATGGGCGGCAATATCGGCACCGCGATCCTGTCGCTTGAGCCGCCGCGCGCCGGCCGCGTCCACGTCATCGAGATGTCGTCGTACCAGATCGATCTTGCGCCATCGCTCGATCCGAGCGTCGGCATCCTGCTCAATATCAGCGAAGACCATATCGACCGCCACGGCACGCTCGAACATTATGCCGCGGTGAAGGAGCGGCTGGTCGCCGGCGTGCAGCCGCAAGGCACCGCGATCGTCGGCGTCGATGACGGCTGGTGCCGCGGCGATCGCCGACCGGATCGAGCAGTCCGGCAAGCGCGTCGTGCGGGTTTCGGTGAAACGCCCGCTGGCGGACGGCATCACCGTCGAGCGCGAGATGATCGTGCGCGCCGCCGGCGGGGCGCGCGAGAGAGATCGCCGATATCGGCGGCATCGGCTCGCTGCGCGGGCTGCACAACGCGCAGAATGCCGCCTGCGCCGTCGGCCTGCGCGCTGGCGCTCGGCGTCGGCCAAGGATGTCCTGCAAAAAGGCCTGCGCAGTTTTCCGGGGCTGGCGCATCGCATGGAGCAGGTCGGCCGGCGCGGCCAGGTGTTGTTCGTCAACGATTCCAAGGGCACCAACGCCGACGCGGCGGCGCATGCGCTGTCGTCCTTCGCCGATATTTTCTGGATCGCCGGCGGCAAGCCGAAAACCGGCGGCATCACCGGCCTCGCCGAATATTTCCCGCGCATCCGCAAAGCCTATCTGATCGGCGAGGCGGCGAAGGAATTTGCCGCGACGCTCGAGGGCAGGGTGCCGTACGAGATCAGCGAAACGCTGGAGGTCGCGGTGCCGCACGCCGCGCGCGACGCGGAGGCGTCCGGCATCGCCGATCCGGTGGTGCTGCTGTCGCCGGCCTGCGCGTCGTTCGACCAGTACCGCAATTTCGAAATCCGCGGCGACCGTTTTCGCGACCTGGTGATGGCGCTGCCGGGCGTGAAGCCGGTGGTGTGAGCACGTCCCGGCGCGGTGCGGCAGTCTTCATGCCGTCCGCAGAGCCGGGACGACGTCTCTGCGTGCGCCGGACCCGGCTCTGAAGCGCACCGCTCGCGGCACGCGTGCCCGCGTACGAGGCCGTCGCGCATGCGCGCGACCCGTGCATCGATGACTGCGCGAGTCTTCGAATCGATGCCGTCAAGCCGGAATGACGGATTCCATCTTCATTAACCCTCCGGTAAACCATGATGGCGCACCAATGGGCAAACCTCTGCGCTCAGGAACCGCCCATGATCTCCCGTGAACAACGCACCCCCTTCAGCGAATGGTGGTGGACCGTGGATCGCCTGCTGCTGGCGGCGATCATGGCGCTGATGCTGGGCGGCATCATCCTGTCGCTGGCGGCAAGCCCGCCGGTGGCGACCCGGATCGGGCTCGATCCGTTTCACTTCTTCAACCGCCATGTGCTGTTCCTGCTGCCGTCCTTCATCGTGCTGATCGGCGTGTCGTTCCTGTCGCCGCGGCAAATCCGCCGCGCCGCGCTGATCGTGTTCGCGATCAGCATCATCCTGATCGTGGCGACGCTGCTGTTCGGCCCGAGGTCAAGGGCTCGCGGCGCTGGATCACGCTGCTCGGCCTCAACATCCAGGCCTCGGAATCCGCAAAACCCGCCTTCGTGGTGCTGGCGGCGTGGCTGTTTGCGGAATCGGCGCGGCGGCCGGAAATGCCGGCGACCTCGATGGCGCTGGCGGTGCTGATGATGCTGGTGTCGCTGCTGGTGATGGAGCCGGATTTCGGCCAGACCATGCTGATCCTGATGGTGTGGGGCGCGCTGTTCTTCATCGCCGGGATGCGGATCGTCTGGGTGTTCGGGCTTGCGGGCGCCGCCGGCGCCGGGCCTGTTCAGCGCCTATCTGCTGGTGCCGCATGTCGCCGGCCGCATCAAGCGCTTCATCGATCCTGCGTCGGGCGATACCTTTCAGGTCGATACCGCCATGGAGGCCTTTTCCAATGGCGGCTGGTTCGGGCTTGGGCCCGGCGAAGGCATCGCCAAGCGCAGCCTGCCGGACAGCCACACCGACTTCGTGTTCGCGGTCGGCGCGGAGGAATTCGGAATCATCCTGTGCCTGGCGCTGCTGGCGCTGTTCGCCTTCATCGTGATCCGCGCGCTGTCGCGCGCCTATGCGACCGAGGACATGTTCGCGCGCTTTGCCGCCTCCGGCCTCGCCATCCTGTTCGGCGTGCAGGCCGCGATCAACATGGCGGTCAACCTGCAACTCATTCCCGGCCAAGGGCATGACGCTGCCGTTCATTTCCTATGGCGGCTCGTCGATGATCTCGCTGGCTTACGGCGTCGGCATGATGCTGGCGCTGACGCGGCTGCGGCCGCGCACCGAGATGGAATCGATCGGCGACGCCAACGCGGTCGGCGGCTACGCCTGACGTCGCCGTCATTGCGAGCGAGCGAAGCAATCCAGTCTTCTCTGCCGTGACCGGATTGCTTCGTCGCCGTGATCGCTGCTCGCAATGACGGCAAGTTTGCGACAATGACCATGAACACAGCGCCCCTGATTCTGCTCGCCGCCGGCGGCACCGGCGGCCATCTGTTTCCCGCCGAGGCGCTCGGCGTCGAGCTGATCAAGCGCGGCATGCGGGTGCGGCTGGTCACCGACTCCCGCGCGCTGCGCTACAGCGGATTGTTCACCAAGGACCTGATCGACGTGGTGCCGAGCGAAACCGTGCGCGGCCGCTCGCCATGGTCGCTGGCGCGCACCGGCGCGATGCTCGCCGCCGGCACCGCGGTGGCGCTCAATCTGATGCGCCGGCTGAAGCCCGCGGCCGTGGTCGGCTTCGGCGGCTATCCGACGCTGCCGCCGCTGCTGGCCGCGCGGCTGTTCGGCATTCCCACCGTCGATCCACGATTCCAATGCGGTGCTGGGCCGCGCCAACCGTTTTCTGTCGAGCCGCGTCAGCGCGATTGCGACCTCGCTGCCGGGCGTGCTCGATCAGCGATCCGGCGCTGGCGGCGAAGACCACCACCACCGGCACGCCGATGCGTCCGGCGATCCTCGCCGCCGCCGCGGTGAAATTCGTATCGCCCGAACCGACAGGTCCGTTGCGCCTGCTGGTGGTCGGCGGCAGCCAGGGCGCGCGGGTGATGTCGGACATCGTGCCGCGGCGCGATCGAACGGCTGGAGCCGGCGCTGTGGAGCAGGCTGGTTCTGGTGCAGCAGGTGCGCGAGGAAGACATGGCGCGGGTGCGCGCGGTCTATGACCGGCTCAAGATCGACGCCGAACTGGCGCCGTTCTTTTCCGATCTGCCGGCGCGGCTGGCCTCGAGCCATCTCATCATCTCGCGCTCCGGCGCCGGCACGGTGGCCGAACTCGGCGCCGTCGGCCGGCCCTCGATCCTGGTGCCGCTGCCGGGCTCGATCGATCAGGACCAGTTCGCCAATGCCGGCGTGCTGGCGCAGGCGGACGGCGCGATCCGGATCGCGCAGGCGGATTTCACGCCCGACCGGCTGGCGGCGGAAATCTCCGCGCTTGCCGCCGAGCCCGCGCGGCTGACCGCGATGGCCGCGGGCGCGCGCACCGTCGGCAAGCTGGACGCCGCCGAACGGCTGGCCGATCTGGTGGCGAAAGTAGCCGGAATTTGAAGCCCGTCATTCCGGGGCGTCGCCAGCGGGTCCGCGAAAGCGCGGCGATGGTGACGAACCCGAAATCCAGAAATCAGAGACGGTGCTGGATTCCGGGTTCGCGCCAAGAGGCGAGCCGGAATGACGGATTAGAACGGCACGATCGGGTGCTTTTCCTTTTGCAATGCGCTCATCACTGTGCTGATCGAGTTTCAGATGGGCCTGCAGCAGTCGGGCCGGCGTCAGCGCCAGCCATTGGTTCAGCGACAGGTCCGCATAATAGCTGCTCTTGAACATCTCCAGAAATCGAACGGCGTGTAGCCGGTGTTCTCGACATAATGGCCCATGGCGAAAGGTACATAGCCGACGTCGCCGGCCTGGAAATCGAAGGTGCGCGCCTGGCCCGCGGATGCGAACACGCCCATGCGGCCCTGGCCGCCGATGTAGTATTGCCATTCGTCGGTGTTGGGATGCCAGTGCAGTTCCCGCATTCCGCCGGGAGCGATCTCGACCAGCGCGGCGGCGATTGTCTTCGAGGCGGGAAAGTATGCTGGAGTCGGTGATCCGCACGGTCCCGCTTTTGGTCCGGATCGGCTCCTGCGCCAGCATCCGGTGACTGAATGTCTGCGGACCGGCTCTGCGCCTGAAATCTTGTCGGGGCTCGAGCGGGCCGGGGACTGGGGCCTTGAAGATATAGAGTTCGCTGGGATCGGGCGTATGGCCGAACAACGAGGCGGGCACGCCGAAATTCTTGCCCAGCACCTCGTTCGGCGTGTGCTTGAACCAGTCGCTCAGCAGGAACGTGCTGTCCTCGTCAAAGCCGCCGTCGTCGAAGACCAGCAGGAACTCGCAGCCATCGGGCCCGAGGCCCTGGATCGAATGCGGAATGCCGCCGGGAAAATACCACAGATCGCCGACGCCGACGTCGTCGATGAAATTGCGGCCCTGCGCGTCGATCGCGGTGATGC
>CAWASS010000004.1:0-2118553 GCA_963784755.1 uncultured Alphaproteobacteria bacterium
CAGACAACAATCTCTAGAGGCATCCGTCATTGACGGGCTTGATGTTTAGACCGGGGACATTGCGGTGCGGATGGCGACCGCGATCGCGCGCGGCGAGATGCTGCATAATCTCTTGATCGAGGAGCTCAATCATCGCGTCAAGAGTACGCTGGCGATCCTGCAGTCGATCGCGGCGCAGACGTTTCGCAGCGCCAGCCGGTTTGAACGCGAAAAGTTCGAGGGCCGGCTCGGTGCGCTCGCCGACGCCCACAATCTCTTGAGCAAGGAAAAGTGGCAGGGCTCCGAGCTCAGCGATGTCACCGGCCGGGTGTTGCAGCCTTATGCGTTGAACAATCCCGGCCGCATCCGCATGTCCGGGCCGGAGGTCCCGCTCTCGCCGCGGCAGGCCGTCGTGATGTCGATGATCGTTCATGAGATCGCCACCAACGCCGCAAAATATGGCGCGCTGTCGAATGAGTTGGGCACCGTCACGCTGGACTGGACCCTGGTCGCCGGCGATCCCGTACGACGATTGAAACTGACGTGGACCGAGACCGGCGGTCCCCATGTCGGCGCACCGGTGCAGCGCGGCTTCGGCTCGCGGTTGATCGAAAGCAGCGCCCGCGACCAATTGGGCGGCGACGCGACGGTTGATTTTCTCCCGCGCGGCGTCGTTTACACCGTGAACTGTTCGCTCGACCCAGCCGGCGGGCTGGACGGCGGCGGCGAGATCAGCGGTCCGGCCGTAGGGCCGATAGCGGCGGGTTGATCCTTTGCGAGGCCCCGCTGTGCACATATGATCAAGCCGCGCGAAAACATGGAGCAAGCCCGTGAACCGTCCGCCACTTCCGCCGTTTACCGCCGAGACCGCAGCGCAAAAGGCGCGGATGGCGGAGGACGCCTGGAACAGCCGCGATCCCGCGAAGGTTGCGCTCGCCTACACCGCCGACAGCCGCTGGCGCAATCGGTCGGAATTTCTGCAGGGGCGCGAGGCCATCGAGGCGTTCCTCACCCGCAAATGGAACCGCGAACTCGATTACCGCCTGATCAAGGAAGTATGGGCCTTCCACACCAACCGCATCGCGGTGCGCTTCGCCTATGAATGGCACGACGACAGCGGCAGCTGGTTCCGAAGCTACGGCAACGAGAACTGGGAATTCGACGAGCACGGGCTGATGCGGCTTCGCATCGCCAGCATCAACGACCTGCCGATCAAGGCCGGCGACCGCAGGTATCACTGGCCGCTCGGCCGGCGGCCCGACGACCATCCGTCACTCAGCGACCTCGGATTTTAGTTGCGCATAGCCTGAAATTCAAAACCGGCATCCGCCGCCGGATCGAGGACATTTTTTACCGGATCCGCACGATCGGCATCGCGCCGTCCTGCTATCTCGCCAAATTCGGCCAGCGCGAACTACGCCTCGAAAAATGCCCTTCTTTCGAACCCGGCTCATCCGGCTTTTTTGACTTTTCGGCCTCTCGAAGCAATACGACATGGCACAACGCCTTCAATTCGGAATCCGCGACGCCATGAAGCCGCATCCGCAACTGAAGAATTGCCACGGCCAGAATTTGAGCCGCGTCCGGATTGCCGCTTTCGGCGAGCTCGGCTCGGGTTTCCTCGAGATTTGCAATAATCGAACGCAACCGCTCGTCAGAATCAGAAACCAAACGCAACCGATTGTCTGAATTAACCCCCGGCATTGTTCCCCCTTTGCCAAGCCTGCGTCATTGAGTTGGGCCGATCCGGTCGTCCGATCGCAATAAAACCCGCAGGCTGACGGCTGTAGTCACGCGGCTCCCCTCAAGCGGACGGGCGCGCTACCGGCCGCAACCGTAATTGTTTCAGAGTGACGGGGTGGACCGCAAGAGGAACACTACACGGCATGCAGAAAAATTCTCGCGGCAGGCAGGATGCCCGATCGGAATGGGTAACCGGAGAATATTTCGGAATATCGCCTTTCATGGCCGCCCAAACGATGGATTTCGATATTTCGTCAAAGTTAACGGACGAAAGCCTTGGCGTATGCAACTGAAGCTGGATAGGGGTGTTCATGAGGGTGAACACCGGAAGGTCGAAAGATCGGCCTTGGCGGCATACCTGACTATGGCAAAATTTCGGTGTTTAAGGCGAATTCATCGGTTCAAACGACCTTAGGCGGTATATAAGAAAGATTATCTGATAAACATGCTCGAGAGTTTCTCGACCGAAGGACGGCAGCATTCGAATGAAACAACTAGCGGTGAAGAGAATGAAGCAGCGCAGTGCCGGTAAACCCGACATTGAGATGGGAAAAAGAATCCGTCTCCGCCGCGTTGAACAGCGAATTTCGCAGGCGGAACTCGGCGGGAAGTTGGGGGTCAGCTTTCAGCAGGTTCAGAAATACGAGAAGGGCGTCAATCGGGTCGGCGCGGCGAGGCTTCAGCAAATCGCCACCGCGCTCGATGTGCCCGTGACATTCTTTTATGACGGCGACGGCAAATCGCGGGAAGTCGAAAGCCTGCTGTTCCTCGACAGCGCGTTCAGCCTCCGGTTGCTGCGGGCCTACAGCAAGATCAAGGATCAGACCGTGCAGCGCCAACTGGTCTCCTTGATGGAATCGATCGCCGCCGAAGACTAAAACATGCGAGCCGGGTTGACCGCGGTAGCGAGTTCAACCCGCCCCGCGCACGCGATCAATCAGCACCAGCGAATCGGACGGTAGCGCGTCGCCGCGCCAGGCAACGTGCTGGTCGGGCCGCGATAACACCAGCCTGTAGCCGTAAAGCCCGTGGCGTCCGAACAGGCCGCGGGCGTCGTCCGATGTCTCTACATCGAGCACCGCAAGCGGCAAGTTTCTGCGCCCGGCCGCGGCCTGCAGTGGCGCGACGTCCACCGACGGATCGAGTTCAGCAGCGTGAATTCGGGCCCCATCGCGTCGTAGAGCGAACTGCCATCATCGCGCCATAGATGTGGCGTGCGGCAGCCCGGCACGGTCGACGGCGTATAGCTGTCCATCGTATAGGCCGGATGTTCGGCGCCATCATAGGCGATGATCGGCGAGCGATCGTAATAGGTGCCAAAGTTGAGACCGGCGCAGGCGTATTGCTGGACGTTGATCTCGTAGGCGAGCCGGCCGACCTCGCGCCGCGCCAGTTCGCCCTGTGGCCCCGTCTCCTCGATCTCGCCGGGCACCGCGCCGCGGCGGCGGATTTCGGCCTCGGCATGCGACATCGCGAACCGCGAGACCTGGTTGGTGATCGGCCAGCGCTCCGCCTCATATGCGTCCAGAATGGAGGATGGCGCCCAGCCGTTGAGATGGGCGGCGAGCAGCCATGACAGGTTCATGGCGTCGGCAATGCCGGCATTCATGCCATAGCCCGCATAGGGCACCCAGATATGCGCGGCGTCGCCGGCAATGAAGGCGCAGCGATCACGGAATTTATCCGCGATCAGCCGGCGTCCGACCCAATCCTCCCTGGAGATGATGTCGTAGCGGAAATCGCCGTTTACGCCGAGGATGGTGCGGATACAGGCATCGCGGTCGACGGAATCGAAATCCGGCTCGTCCGGCCTCATGTAATTGTGCACCAGCCATCGCTCGACGCCATCGATCGCATAGACCATGCCGGCGCGCCGGGGATTGATCGAGCCGGTGCCCCAGGCGCGCTCGCAGCGCTGGCGATCGACCAGATCGGGCGCGCGGATGTAGGTCGACTGCACCCGCTGCACCACCTCGTCGCCGGACAGTTTTGCGCCGATGGCCTTGCGGACGATCGAACGTGCGCCGTCGCACCCGATG
This sequence comes from uncultured Alphaproteobacteria bacterium, assembly GCA_963784755.1. Taxonomy (GTDB): domain Bacteria; phylum Pseudomonadota; class Alphaproteobacteria; order Rhizobiales; family Xanthobacteraceae; genus Bradyrhizobium. Next base: position 3,762 of record CAWASS010000004.1, read on the forward strand.
AGAAACCGGCTGTTCATTCGCATCAGGGCGCCGCTGTCGAGATCGCGAAGCGTAGCACTTGCCGAGCTGTCGCCGACCACTACGTCTTCGACCGATGTCCGGTTGACGATGCGGATGCGCGGCTGGGCCGCGGCGTGCTCGAACAGGATCGGTTCGAGGAAGATCTGGTTGATGCGATGCGGCGGCTCCGGCGTCGGCCAGTTGCAATCGGGGCCATCGGTCATCGTAAAACGGTCGCGGCGGCAGGGAATGACGATCCGGGTCAGTTCCGGCCCCGTGAAGGTCGTGCGGTAGCTGATGTCATGCGGATAGTCCGCGGGCAATCCGGCATCGCGCACTTTCCCGGCGATGCCCAAACGGCGGAATATCTCCATGGTGCGGGCGGCGACGTGATTGCACTTCGGCTCCGGCGGAGCCGCCCGGGCCCGCGTCTCGACCACGGTGACGTCGATGCCGCGCGATGCGAGATCGATCGCGAGCGTCAGCCCGACCGGCCCCGCGCCTGATATCAGGACATCAGCTTCACTGGTTTTTGGCATGGGCCCGCGCCTACTCCGCCTCGGCGCCTGAATTCTTCACCACCACGGCCCAGCGATCGACCTCGCTCTTGACATAAGCTGCAAAACTGTCCGGCGTCGATCCGGTCAACGGCTCCAGCGACAGCGCTGTCAGCTTGTCACGCGTCGCCGGATCGGCCACCAGCTTTGCAATCTGCTCCGCCAGTTGATCGACGATCGGCCGCGGCAGCCCGGCGGGCGCGACCACGCCCTGCCACGCCACCAGTTCAAAGCCCGGCAACCCTGCTTCGGCCAGCGTTGGAATATCCGGTGCGGCGGCGACTCGTTTTGACGTGGTGACGCCGAGCACCCTGACCTTGCCTTCGCGGATCTGCTGCAGCGCCGGCTGCAGGTCGACGATCATGAATGGAATGTGTCCCGCGATCACGTCGAGCATGGCCGGCACGCTGCCGCGATATGGCACGTGCCTGATGTCGATCGCGGCCGCCGATTTCAGCATCTCCGCGCCGAGATGCTGCGGGCTGCCGTTGCCCGCCGAGCCGTAGGCGAGTTCCGGGTTCGATTTGGCATAGGCAATGAATTCGGCCAATGTTTTGGCCGGCAGCGTCGGATTGATGATCAGCGCGAACGGCACGCCCGCCACCAGCGCGATCGGCGTAAAATCCTTCACTGGGTCGTAGGGCAGCTTCTTGTGCAGCGTCTTGTTGATGGCAAGCGTGGTCGAGGTCGCCATCAGCAGCGTATAGCCGTCGGGTTCGGAGCGTGCGACCTGCTCGGCGCCCAGCACCGTGCCGGCTCCCGGCTTGTTCTCGACAATGCAGGTGGCGTTGAGGCCGGTCTTCAATTGATCCGCGACCAGCCGCCCGAGCAGGTCGGTGGTGCCGCCGGCAGGATACGGCACGATCAGCTTGATGGTCCGGGTTGGATAGGACGCCTGGGCAACGGCCGGCGATATCAGCAACGTCGCCAAACCTCCGGCACATTCGGCCAATGCCTTGCGGCGCGTCAACAGCATGGCGTTCTCCCTGCATCTCGTCATGGCCGGGCAAAAGCGCGAAGCGCGTCTCCGCGCCAGATGACCCGGCCATCTATCTTCTTTGAACGAATCTTGTGAAGCGTGATGGATGCGCGGGTCAAGCCCGCGCCTGACGCACTTACGCATGCGGCACTGCGATAGGCACAATGGCAGCTTAATCGTAACGCAACTTCTGTTGGCTAAGCGTTGCTAAAATACATCCGCGGATGTAGCTCTCGTCCCATTGATTTGAACCCGCGCGCCGATTTGCGGCGCATCCGAAGGCTCCCGACATGCGAAAAGTCTTATTTGCCGCCGCCGCCGTCCTGCTCGGAACCGCGCCCGGGTTTTCCCAGCGCTCCGCCGTGGCACCGCTGCCGCCAAAGCCTGCGACATCGGCGGCGCCGGTGGGCGCGGTCAATCCTGCCGTGCATGCGACACCGGCAAAGCCCGCCGCCTCAACCGCAGAATCGCGCTCCGCGGCGGCGCTGGCGCTGTCGCACGAACCGACCTTCGACGAGGGCACCGCGAAGCGGATCAAGGAAGCCGCATTGAGCTATTCAGATCTTGCCGTGCGCGGCGGATGGCCGGTAATTCCGGCCGAGGCCAAATTCGCGCCCGGCGTGTCCGGACCGCACGACGATCTCTTGCGCAAACGCCTGATCATCACCGAGGACCTCGCCGCCGATAAATCCACCGGCGCTTACGACGACACGCTCGCGGAAGCGGTGAAGCGGTTTCAGGCGCGCCACGGCCTCGCCGCCACCGGCACCATGACGCCGCGCACGCTGGCCGCCCTCAATATCTCCGCGCAAAAGCGCCTGCAGCAGCTGGAAGCCTCGCTCGAACGCCTCGCCAATATGGAGTTCAAGTTCGGCGAGCGCTATGTCGTGGTCAATCTCCCCGCCACCTATGCGGAAGCCATCGAAAACGACAGAGTGGTACGGCGTTATCGGGTGATCGTCGGCAAGACCGAAAAGCCGTCGCCGACGCTGACCGCCGAGATTACCAGCGTCAATCTCAACCCGACCTGGACCGTTCCATCCTCGATTTCGAAGACCGAAATATCGGCGCATATGCGCAAGGACCCCGGCTATCTCCAGCGCATGCACATGGAGGTGCTCGGCGCCAACGACACCCCGATCGATCCGCATGCGGTGGACTGGTCCGGCGGCCGCACCCCGAATTTCACCGTGCGCCAGCAATCCGGCACCTGGAACGCGCTCGGCGCGGTGAAGATCGACATGCCGAATCCCTATTCGGTCTACATGCACGACACCAACCAGCGCAACCTGTTCGCGGACGACTACCGCTTCGACTCCCATGGCTGCACGCGCGTCGACAACGTCCGCGACCTCGCGGCGTGGCTGCTCAAGGACCAGCCGAAATGGAGCCGCGCCGAGATCGACCTGGTGATCGCCAGCGGCGTGCGCGAGGATGTCCATCTGACGAAGAAGATGCCGGTGGCCTGGATTTATCTGACGGCGTGGATGACCAAGGACCAGGTTATCCAGTTCCGCAACGACATTTACGACCAGGACACGCAACTGCTGGAAGCGACCGCCGAAGAGGCGGCGTTCTTCAACCAGGCGAGCAATCATCCGCTCACCGCGCATCTCGCACAGTAAGCGCCAGACATGATGATCCTCCATCACGGCTGGCGCTCCAGCGCATCGCGCCGGGTGCGGCTTTGTCTTGAAGAAAAGGGCCTCGCTTACGAAAGCCATGTCGTCGACATGGCCAGGCTGGAGCATCATTCGCCGGAATACCTGAAGATCAACCCGAACGGCGTGATCCCGACGCTGATCCATGATGGCCGGCCGCTGCACGAGAGCGGCACCATCTGCGAATATCTTGACGAAACCTTTCCCGATCCGCCACTGCGCCCCGACGCATCTTACGAACGCGCGCTGATGCGCAACTGGATCAGGCATATCGACGGGCTGATCGGCAATCTCATCATCTTCAACTGGCGTCACCATCTGCAGAAGGTGGCGTCGCAATGGTCGGACGAGGAACTCGCCGATAAGCTCAAAAACATTCCGAGCAAGGAGCGGCAGGAAGCCTGGCTGCGGGTCGCGCGCAGGCCTTACACCGAGGAGGAGCGCGACGCCGCCCGTGCAAAGCTGGTGCTGCTGCTCGACAAGATGGAGGACGCGCTAAAATCCTCCGGCTGGCTGGTCGCAGAAGCCTATTCGATCGCCGATATCGCCGCGGTGCCCTTCGTCAAGCGCATCGACGAAGAGATAGCTCCCGATGAAGTGACGGCGAAAAAACATCCCCGCGTCACCGATTGGTGGACTAACATCCAGGCCAGGCCCGCCTTTGCGCGTGCGAAGTTCGGGCCGTTTCTGAATTCCTGAAAGCCGCAGCCCACCTCCTTCCATCGCCGAAAGCCGCTCCGATGCTCGATGTCCCCAAGAACCAGGTCGAAAAATCCTTTGCCGACGGCAAGATCCTGCAAAGTGTGGGCGACGGCATCGGCATCGTCACCTTCAACAATCCCGAAAAGCACAACGCCATGTCATTGGACATGTGGGAAGGGCTTGGGCAGGCGCTGGTCGAACTGCGCGACGATCCCAACGTCCGTGTGGTGATCATGACCGGCGCCGGCGACAAGGCATTCGTGTCCGGTGCCGACATCAGCCAGTTCGAAAAAACCCGGCACAATGCCGAGGCCTCGGAGGAATATTCCAGACGCAGCGCCGCCCAACGCGCGCTGCTGGCGGATTATCCGAAGCCCACCATCGCCTGCATCCGCGGCTTTTGTCTCGGCGGCGGCATGCAGGTGGCGATGTTGGCAGATATCCGTTTTGCCGCCGAGAACAGCCAGTTCGGCATTCCCGCGGCAAAACTCGGCATCGCCTATGGTTATGACGGCCTGCGCAATCTGGTGTCGCTGGTCGGCCCGTCCTGGGCGCGGCTGATCATGTATACGGGGATGCGGATCGGCTCGTCCGAGGCGCAGCGGATCGGGCTGATCGACCGCGTGCTGCCCGATGCCGAACTGTGGAACGCCACACTGGAAATCGCCCGCAGCATTTCCGGCAACGCGCCGCTGGCCATCAAGGCCGCAAAAATCACCATCGCGCAGGTGCTGAAAGACCCCGACGCGCGCGACTTCGACGCCATCAAGGACATCGGCACGGCCTGCATGGACAGCGAAGACTTTCGCGAGGGCCGCCGCGCCTTCATGGAAAAGCGCAAACCAGTGTTCAAGGGGAAGTAGAGCCGAGCGGCGCAACACACACCACCGTCATCCTGAGGAGCCGCGTTTTTGCGCGGCGTCCCGAAGGACGGCCGCACGCACCTGCGCCTATGGCCATCCTTCGAGGCTCGCAAGGGCTCGCACCTCAGGATGACGGCGGTGTTCACGGTTACAGCGCCGCCAGCACCGCCTTCGCGATATCCGCCGTCCCGTTGCTGCCGCCGAATTCCATCGGCTTGATGCCTCCGGCATAGACCTTGTCGACCGCGCGCTCGATGCGCTCACCGGCCTCCGCGGCGCCCTCAAGGCCGTGCTTGTCGGCGAGCCAGTCCAGCATCATCGCCGCGGACAGGATCATCCCGGTCGGATTGGCCTTGCCCTGCCCCATGATATCAGGCGCGGTGCCATGGCAGGGCTGGAACACCGCGTGGCGGTCGCCGATATCGGCCGAGGGCGCCATGCCCATGCCGCCGATCAGCCCGGCCGTCATGTCGGAGAGGATGTCGCCGAACATGTTCTCCATCACCATCACGTCGAAATCCCAGGGACGCTTGACCAGCAGCGCCGAGCAGGCATCGACATAAAGCCGGTCGGCCTTGACACCGGGATGGCGCGCCGCGGCGGCATCGAACATCTCGCGGAAAAACGCAAACGCCTTGAACACATTCGCCTTGTCGACACAGGTCAGCGCGCCCGGCCTGCCCCGCGCCTTGCGCCGCTCCGCGAGCCGAAACGAAAATTCGAACAACCGCTCCGAGGTTTTCCGCGTGATGACTAACGTTTCGCGCGCATCGTCGTGGGTAACGACGCCCTTCCCCATCGACGCGAACAGGCCTTCAGTGGATTCACGGATCACAATGAGGTCGATGCCGCGCTTGTCCGCGCCGACGATCGGGCTGGGCACTCCGGGAATCAGGCGCGCCGGGCGCACGCCGGCATAAAGGTCGAAGTGAAAGCGCAGTTCGACCTGCGGCATGATCTCGGTATTATCAGGGTAGCGTACCGCCGGCAGCCCGCAGGCGCCGAGCAGGATCGCGTCGGCCTCGTCGCACAGCCGCACCGTGGAGTCCGGCATCGATTTGCCGGTTTCGCGATAATTGTTGGCGCCTGCGGCTGCCTCGGTGAAGCGGAATTTCAGCGACGAGGTCGCCTCAATCTTGCGCAGCACTTCCAGCGCTGGGGCCATCACTTCAGGGCCGATGCCGTCGCCGGCCAGTACGGCGACATGGAACGCGTCGTTGGCGGACATGGAGTTTCCTTCTTTCTCGTCATGCGCGGGCTTGACCCGCGCATCCATCCCGCTTTCGCGAGAAAGTATCTTGTGAAGGAAGATGGATTGCCGGGTCAAGCCCGGCAATGACGTACTTTTACTGATACGCCACAGATTGACTTCGCCCGTTCCGCCGGTTTGGATCGCTCCACCCGAAGCAACCGCGAACGAGTTGCACGGGCCGGGAGAACACCCATGAGCTTCGCCTATTTCGACTGGATCGCCCACCACGCCGAGGTGCGCGGCGACAAGACCGCGGTAATCGATCTGGCGACGCAGCGGCGCCTGACCTATCGCGCGCTGGACGAGCGGATCGACCGGCTGGCGACGCATCTGGCTGCACTGGGCGTCAAGCGCGGCGAGCGCGTCGCCGTGCTGGCGCCGAACACCACCGACATGCTGGAAGTCCAGTTCGCCTGTTTCCGGCTCGCTGCGATTTTCGTGCCGCTGAATACACGGCTTACCGTGCACGAACTTCGGTTCATCCTCGGCGATGCCGCGCCGGCGGCGCTGGTGCATGACCATGAATTCGAGCCAATCGCGCACGAACTGCAACAACTCTGCGGCATCGCGCACCTGCTCGAGTTCGGCGCGGCTTACGAGAAGGCGCTCGCCGGCTCAAAGCGGCTGACCAGGCACGAAGCCGTCGGTCTCGACGATATCTCGACCATCATGTACACCTCGGGCACCACGGGCAAACCGAAGGGCGCCACGATCACGCATGGCATGACCTTCGTCAACGCGGTCAATCTCGGCATTCCCACCTTCATTTCGCAAAAAACCATCTTTCTCTGCGTGCTGCCGCTGTTCCACACCGGGGGACTGAACTGCTACACCAATCCGGTGCTGCACGCCGGCGGCACCGCCATCATCATGCGCGCCTTCGATCCCGGCGAGTCGCTCAGGATCATCGGCGACAAGACGGTCGGGCTGACGCATTTCTTCGGCGTCCCCTCGATCTATCAGTTCATGTGCCAGCATCCGGCCTTCGCCGACACCGACCTGTCGCGGCTGCGGGTCGCAGGCGTCGGCGGCGCGCCGATGCCGGTGCCGCTCTTGAAGATCTGGCAGGAGCGCGGCTGCGCGCTGGTGCAGGGGTACGGCATGACCGAGACCAGCCCGGCGGTGATGATGCTCAACCCGGAGGACGCCGCGCGCAAGGCGGGCTCGGCCGGCAAGCCGGTGCTGCATGGCGACCTGAAGATTGTCGACGTCGATGGCAATCCCGTTGCACCCGGCGAGGTCGGCGAATTGTGGGTGAAGGGCCCGAATATCACGCCCGGCTACTGGAACCGGCCGGAAGCCAACAAAACCTCGTTCACCGACGGCTGGCTGCACACCGGCGACGCCGCGCGGGTCGACGAGGATGGTTTCTACTACATCGTCGACCGCACCAAGGACATGTACATTTCCGGCGGCGAGAACGTCTATCCGGCCGAGGTCGAGGACGTGCTGTATCAGATCCCTGCGATCGCCGAAGCCGCGGTGATCGGCGCGCCGGACGTGACCTGGGGCGAGACCGGTATGGCCGTAATCGCGGTGAAGAAGGGCCACGACCTCACCGAAGTTGAGGTGATCGGCCATTGCCGCGAACGGCTGGCGCGGTTCAAATGCCCGCAGCGCGTTGTGTTCATCGACGCCCTGCCCCGCAACGCCACCGGCAAGGTGCACAAGCCGACGCTGCGGCAGAAATTTCTGCAGCAGGAGAACGCCGGCGCGTAGCGATATAAACGCAAGTGAGGACGCATCGATGGCCACGCAACCGAGATTTCCCGGCGTCTTCATCGAAGAAGTGCCCGGCGGCGTGCACACGATCGCGGGCGTCACGACCTCGATCACGGCTTTCATCGGGCGCGCTCTGCGCGGCCCGACCGATGCGCCGGGCTCGCTGAACTCCTTTGCCGATCTCCAGCGTCTCTATGGCGGGCTGTGGGCGCCGAGCACGCTCGGCTATGCCGTAAATCAGTTTTTCCTCAATGGCGGCAGCCAGGCGCTGATTGTCCGGGTGCACAATGGCGCTGCCGCGGCCACGGCCACGGTGCCCGCCGGCGGCATCCAGTTGATCGCCGCCAATGAAGGCAGCTGGGGCAACAGCCTGCGTGCGCGCGTGGAACTGCCGATGCGCTCTCCGGGATCGGCCAGTCCGTCCGACGGCCTGTTCAATCTAAGTATCAAGGATCTCGGCACCGGAACGACCGAGGTGTTCGAAAACCTGTCGACCGATCCCAACCATCAGTCCTTCGTTGGTTCGGTGCTGGCGGCACAATCGCAGTTGGTGCGCATCGATGGTCCCGCGCCTGCCAATGCACCGCAGCCCAGTGCCGCGCCGGCCGCCGGCGCCGATCCTTATTCCGATCCCACCGCCACGGCATTTAGCGGCGGCGGCGACGGCGGCGATATCACCGACGCGCAGATTTCCGATTCGGCCTTGCAGCCGCACAACGCCGGCCTGTGGACGCTCGAACAAGCCGACCTGTTCAACCTGCTCTGCATTCCCCCGCTGAAGCGCAGCGGCGGTGACGTCGGCAAGCAGACCTGGGATGCCGCCATTGCCTACGCGGGATCGCGGCGCGCCTTCGTCATCGTCGACCCCGCCGAACGTTGGGCGACGGCAAACGATGTTCTTGCCGGGATCGCGAGCATCGTGACACCTGCGGACAACGCCGCGATCTATTTTCCGCGCATTCTTGTCGACGATCCCCTGACGCAGGCGGCGGACAGTTTCGCGCCAGGCGGCACCATCGCCGGCATCTTCGCCCAGATCGATATGACGGCCGGCGTCTGGAAGGCGCCGGCCGGAATCAATGCCGTCATGCAGGGCGTGTTGGCGTTTTCGCTTGGCGGCAGCGCCGGCGTGCTCACCGACGCCGATAGCGGAAAACTCAATCCTGCCGGCATCAACAGCCTCAGGCACTTTCCGGTCTACGGCAATGTGGTGTGGGGCGCGCGTACCCTGAAAGGGGCGGACGCGCTGGCTTCGGACTGGAAATACGTCCCGATCCGCCGGTTCGGCTATTACATCGAGGAAAGCGTTTTGCGCGGCATACGGTGGTCCGTATTCGAACCGAATGCCGCGCCGCTATGGGCGCAAATCACGCGTGCTGTCAGCGCCTTCATGCAGACGCTGTTCATGCAAGGCGCGCTCCAGGGCGCAAAGCCCTCGGAAAGCTATTTCGTGAACTGCGACAGCACCACCACCACGCAGGCCGACGTCGACAATGGCGTCATGAACGTCGTGATCGGGATCGCGCCGGTCAAGCCGGCCGAATTCGTCATCATCCGGATCCAGCAGATGTTTCCTCCGGCCAACTGACCCCAGGGAGTGAAGACGGCCGCCAGATGTGGCTTTTGTGAAACATCTTCCCGGAAAAGCAGTCGTGCTGGCCGGATAACGGTCCGGCACCGCCCGTGGGAATCGCTCCGGTGCTATAAAAGCAGCCAACGGGTATCCAAGCGTTTGCGCCCGGCCGGAGGCACCCATGAGGACTATCAAGCGCCTTATCCTCGGCTCAGCAGCGGGCCTTCTTGCCATAGGGGGGGCGGAGGCCGCCGATCTTCCGGTCAAGGCCAAGGCGGTCGAATATGTCAGGATCTGTTCGGTTTACGGCGCCGGCTTCTGGTACATTCCCGGCACCGACACCTGCATGAAGATTGGCGGCTATTTTCGCGCCGACGTCACGTTTAACGGCAGCATCCATGGTCAGCCGGCATGGTCCGGCGATCTCGGCGAGCAGAATCGCTATCGCGATTACTTCACGGACCGCGCTCGCATGGCGCTGACCTTCGACACCCGCACCGCCAGCGAATACGGCGTGGTCCGCACCTTCGCTCAAGCCAATTTCCAGTTCAGCACCCAAGCCAGCAACACGGTCAATCCGGCCTCGTTCACGGGTTCGCCGACCACCGGCACACAGTCCAACCTGCTGGGCCAGCCCGGTGACGGCTATGCAGCCATGGAGTATATCTTCCTCCAGTTCGCAGGCTTCACCTTCGGTAAATCCGCGTCCGCCTACGCCTCGCCCTGGCAGGGTTTCCCCGGCAACATCTCGTCGTTCCTGCTCGGCGGGCAAAACACCGATACCGGCGTCAACAACATCCAGTACACCGCGCAGTTCGGCAATGGCGTGTCCGGCGCCATCGGTCTCGACGATCCCGTGGTCTGGGACCGCACCAACGTCTACAACCTGTCGCTCGCGCTCAATGCCACGCTGGGTGGGAGCAATGTCTATGCCGGCGCCCGTGCACCCGACGTCGTCGGTAACATCCGGGTCGACCAGGCCTGGGGTCTGTTCCAGATTTCCGCGGACGCGCACGAAGTCAGCGGCTCCTACAACGTCCTCAACACCACGGCCGTTCCGGCCGGCGCGATCGGTCCTGCCGGCGGATTGTCGACCGGCTTGTCGGAAATCTCGGGCCACCCCGATGCCAAGTGGGGCGGTTCGGTGATGGCGGCCCTCCAGATCAAGAATCTCCCGACCGGCAGCGGCGACGACCTCAAGATGGACGTGAGCTATGCCAAGGGTATCACCAAGAACGTGATCGCCACCGCGGCGGCCTCGCCGAGCTTTGCGATGTACGGCGGCAGCAGCATCGGCTACCAGAGCGTCGGCTTCGGGGCGACCACCGACGCGGTATACCTTCCAGCATTCGCAGGCGGCGATGGTTCGCTGCATCTGACCGAGTCTTACGGCATTCGCGGCGCGTTCAACCACAATTGGGACGCGCACTGGAGCACGAGTCTCTATGGAAGCTATTCCGCCGTCCGTTACGACGGCACCGCGAAGGCCTACATCTGCGCCAACTATACGACGCCGGCCAAGGCGGTCAGTGCGGACTACAGCTGCAATCCCGACTACAACGTCTCGCAGCTCGGCATCGTCACCCGCTGGGTGCCGGTCAAGAACCTGACGTTCTCGGCTGAAGTGCAGTGGTTCCATCTCGATCAGAAATTCACGGGGACCGCGACCCTTGCGGCAGCCGCGCCGAAGCCAACGGCGGTCTACGAATTCAAGGATCAGAACGCGGTGCAGCTGCAGCTGCGCGCGCAACGTAATTTCTGATCGGAGCACCGACGGCAATTGGAAACGATTGCCGCAGACTTTTTACAAGGCGGACCCTGGCCGCTACACTCCCCAAAATCAACGGGGAACGGCGCACATGGAAACCTGGCAGCAACCCGCGATCGATTATATCCGCAGTTGGATCGAATTTCAGGTGCGGGTTTCGCAGCAGCCCGGCTGCATCTTCGCGATCGCGCATCGCGGCAAGGTCGTGGCTGAGCAGGCGTTCGGCCATGCCAATCTCTCAACCGGCGAAAAGCTGACCCCACGCCACCGCTTCCGGATCGCATCGCATTCCAAGAGCTTCACCGCGGCCGGGATCATGAAGCTGCGTGAGCAACGCAAATTGCGGCTCGACGATCCGGTCGGGCAATATGTCAAGGGCCTGCACCCACGCGTCGCGGAAACCACGATCGCGCAAGTTCTCTCCCATAGCGCCGGCCTCGTCCGCGATGGCACCGCCGTCGGGCAGTTTTCCGACAGCCGGCCGTTCCTCAGCGTCGAGGAACTGATCGCCGACCTCCAATCGCCGCCGGCCATCGATCCCAACACACGCTTTAAATATTCCAATCACGGCTATGCGTTGATCGGCCTTGTAATCGAGGCGATCGCCAAGGAGCCTTATCGCGCCTGGATCGAGCGCGAGATCGTCGATGCCGCGGGCCTGCACGAAACCCAGTCCGGCATGCCGCTGCCCAAAGGCACGCCGTTCGCGCGCGGCCACAGCCCGCGGATTCCAGTCGGCCGCCGCCTCGTCATTCCCGGCGACAATATCCAAAACGCGATCACGCCGGCGGGCGGTTTCATCAGCACGGCCGCGGATACGGCCCGCTACTTCGCGCAACTGGCACCCAACGCAAAACGCAGCGTGCTTTCCGTCGCCAGCCGCCGCGAGATGACGCGCAGGCACTGGCGTCCGCAATCGAGCATCGAGAGTTACTACGGCCTCGGAATCGCAAGCGGCAGTGCGGCCGGCTGGGACTGGTTCGGCCACGGCGGCGGACTGCAGGGCTACATCTCGCAGACCCGCGTCATCCCCGCATGCGAGATGACCGTCAGCGTTTTGACCAATGCCACCGATGGCTGGGCCGGATTCTGGACCGATGGCGCCATGCGCATCCTGCACAGCTTTGCAGCGCGCGGTGCGCCCAAACCGCGCGTCCGCCACTGGACCGGACGCTGGTGGAGCTCGTGGGGTGCATTCGATCTCGTTCCGATGGGAAACGTCGTGCTGACCGGCAACCCATATGCCTTCAACCCGTTTCTGGATGCGAGTGAGATCGGGGTCACCGGCCGCGACACCGGCCGCATCTCGGTGGCCACCGGTCACGGAAGCTATGGCGAAGCCGTGCGCCTCACCCGCAACAAGGCCGGCAAGGTCACTGAAGTCTGGTTTGCGGGCGGCAAAGGCCGGCCGGAGAAAGCCGTGGCGGCGGAGATGGAGCGAAGATACGGGCGAACCAGGCGTGGCAAGGCCAGTTGACCGGCATCTCGACGCTTTTGAAATATAGACTGGTTCGACGGAACTCCTGGTCTTCGCGGCCGTTGTGAACTGATCCCCGAGCGCGGCGGGATCGGCGACGACCCACAGTCAGCAGCCCAAAATGATCAAATCCCTTACAGCTCTGGCGATTTTCGCCGTCCTGGGCGCGTCCGTGATTGCCTTGCCCGGTTTTGCGCCCCAGGTCGAGGCAAGCGAAACGGCTGCCCTGGCCAAGGCAGACCGGCTCGATGTCCGCTCCAATGCCCCCAATTGTTCGCAACAGGTCTGGCCCAACTTCGATGCGTCCTGCCTGCGCAAGGGCGAAACGATGGTTCGCGAAGCCCGCCTGGTGACCGCGCGCCGCTGATCCTCCTGGCCCTCACAGGCCCGCGAACGCTCGAAGCCATAGCTGAGCAACTGGCCCGGGTTGATTTCACTGGCTCCAGATGAAAGTGTCCGGGCAATCATGGCTCCAGGCGTCACCGCCGCTCTCCCCACCGTTCTTGTTGTCGAAGACGAAATGATGCTGCGCATGCGCGCGGTCGACATCGTCGAAGGCGCCGGTTTTACGCCGCTCGAAGCCGTCAATGCCGACGACGCGCTCGCGATCCTGGAATCCCGCTCCGACATCGAACTGCTGTTTACCGATATCCAGATGCCGGGCAGCATCGACGGCCTCAAGCTGGCGCATGCGGTCCATGAGCGCTGGCCGTTGATCAGGATCATGATCGTGTCCGGCCAGCTGAAATTGACCGACGCCGACAAACCCGCCGACAGCCGCTTCTTTGGCAAGCCGCTCGACGTGAAGCACATGGTTGCACAAATGCAGGATATGATGGGTAAGGGCTCGCTCGAAATCAATCCGGGCGATATCGCCGCGCTGATTACGAAAGCGGCGAATGGCAAAGCGGTCCGATCGGGACCGGCCGGTTCGGCGTCGCAGGAATTTCTGACTGCGGAAAACGACAGCCTTCGCCTGCTGCTGGAACAGGCCGGTATCGATGCCAAGGCGCTGCTGGCGCAAGCGGGCATCGACGCCAAGGAGCGCGAAGCCGCGGACAAATTGCAGAAACTTATTTTGGAAGAGCTGCACCACCGCATCAAGAACACGCTGGCGACCGTGAGCGCCATTGCGTCCCAGAGCCTGAGGACGGCGACCAGCCTTGAACACGGCCAGCACGCGATCGAAGGCCGGCTGGTTGCGCTCGGACGGGCGCATGACCTGCTGTTGCAGGCGAGATGGGCCAACGCCAGTCTGGCGAATACCATCCGCGGCGCAACCGAGCCTTATGACAGCGAGAGTGCGGGCAGATTTTCGATTCAGGGACCGGACATCAGGATCACGTCCGGGGCGGTGATTGCCCTTGCCATGACCCTCAATGAGCTCTGCACCAATACCACTAAATTCGGAGCGTTGTCGGTGCCGGCGGGCCGCATCGAGATCGGCTGGAAGATCGATGCGGACAAACAGCGGCTGCAACTGACCTGGACGGAGAAGGACGGCCCATCGGTCCACGCGCCGTCGCGGCGAAGTTTCGGAACGCGGCTGATCGGGTCGCTCGGCCAGCAATTGAAGGGGGAAGTTCAGCTTTCCTACGACGCGAGCGGCTTCGTCTACGCGCTGGACGTGCCGATGGCTTCGCTGGTCGCGCCGGGGTGACTCGTCATTCCGGGATGCGCCACCCGAACTCGGGTTTACCCGAGTTCGGCATTATCATTGTCCAAGTCGGCAACAGCCGACTTGGATGCGCAGACCCGGAATCCGGATACCTGGCAACGCGGCTGGATTCCGGGTTCGTTCGCTTCGCGCGCCGCGGAATGACGGTTAGGCCGCCTTGCTCTTCTCCACCTTCACGCCGCCGCCCTCCAGCAGCATCACCTTGTTGAGCAGCTTCACCAGCGCATAGACCGATTCGATTGCGGGCGCGGGCGTATTGGTCAGCTTCGCCATTTCCAGGATCGAGCCGATCAGCGCCTCGGTTTCCAGCGACCGGCCGGCTTCGACGTCCTGCAGCATCGAGGTCTTGTGCGCGCCGACGGCCTCCGCGCCGGCGATGCGCTTGTCGATGGAGACGCGGAAGGTGACGCCGAGTTTTTGCGCGATGTCCTGCGCCTCCTTCATCATGCTGGCTGCAAGCGCGCGGGTTTCGGCGAACTGGCAGATATCCACAAGCGTGGCGTGAGTCAGCGCCGAGATCGGGTTGAAGGAGAGATTGCCCCACGCCTTCAGCCAGATTTCCGAACGGATATCCGGCAGCACCAGCGATTTCAACCCGGCCTTGATGAAGACGTCGTGCAATTCCTTGACGCGCTCGGTCTCCTTGCCGTCGAGTTCGCCGATCGGGAAGCGATCGCCCTCGACGTGATGGATCACGCCCGGGGCGGTCGCTGCCGCCGCCGGGTAAACCACGCAGCCGATCAGGCGCTTCGGATCGATATATTTGGTCAGCACGCCCGACGGATCGAGGCTTTCCAGCTTGTGGTTGTCATACTGGCCGCCGAGTCTTTGGAAATACCACCACGGCAGGCCGTTCTGCACCGTCAGCACGATGGTGTCGGGGCCGAGCAGCGAATCGATATCGCGCACCACCTGGTCGAGGAAATGCGCCTTCACCGCCAGCACCACGATATCCTGCTTGCCGGCGTCGGCCGGCTTGTTGACGGCTTTCATCCGCGCGGTCTGCACCTTGCCGTCGTGCCATTCGAGCTTGAGGCCGTTCTTCTGGATCGCGGCGAGATGCGCGCCCTGATCGATCACGGTGACGTCCTCGCCCGCGAGTGCGAACTTGGCCGCGAGAAGCCCGCCGATCGCGCCGGCGCCGACCACGCAGATCTTCTTCTGCTTCGGCGGCGCGCCCGTCAGATACGGGCTCGGCAGTACCTGATCGAACACGTTGGAGAGGCTGCCGACGCCGTCGATCACGATATCGACCAAATTGTGCGCATCGCCCATGGTACCGGCCCCGAGCGAAGTGCCGCAGGCGATGATGTCGCCGGGCATCAGCGTCACGTCCTTGGAGATGGCGGCGACCAGCTTGTGCGGCGGGAAGAACATGTCGGCGACCGGATAGTTCTGGCGCTCCTTGCCGTTCAGCACGGTCTTGACCGACAGCTTCATCGGATCGACGCCGGTTTCGATCACCGGGCCGAATACGCCAAAGGTGTCAAAACTCTTGGCGCGCGCCCATTGCTCGAACGACTTGTCCTTGCGCAAGAGATCGACGGCGGTGACGTCGTTCACGCAGGTGTAGCCGAAGATATAGTCGCCGGCCTCGGCTTCTGAGATGTTGAAGCATTTCTTGCCGATGACGACGCCGAGCTCGCCCTCGTAGATGATCTTGCCGGCATAGGTGGCGGGACGCTCGATCGGCTTGCCCGCCGGCCAATAGGCATTCGGCGCTTTCAGGAACCACAGCGGCTCCTTCGGCCGGGTAAAATCGTTCTTGGCCGCGAGCTGGTGAAAATTATTCCACAGGCAGATCATCTTCGACGGGTCGCAGGGCGTCTTGACCTGAACCTCCGAGAGCTTCAGCTTTTCGCCGCTCGGCTTTGCGCCTGCAAAAATATCGCCGGTGTGAACCGCGATTGCATCGCCTTCCAGCGTGCCAAAGCCGGTCTTGCCGCCCTGCTCGTAACGGATCCATTTTGCCATCTGCGCCTCTCCCGGATACGGCCGCGTCATTCGATTGCGCAGCCCTATGGCCATTGTAGCCTCGATGCCAATCATCGCAATCATGCACTGCATCATAACATCAGTGTCGTCCCCGCGAACGCGGGGACGACAAGGTCCGTGGTTCGAGACGCGTGCGGAGGCTGTCATCGGAACGCGCTTTGCGCGGACCGTTGGCGTGCTCTTACCAAAGGAGAAGCTCGTGGCCCAAGCTCGCCACAAAATCGGCGAACAAGGCTGCGAAAGATAAACACGACGAAAACGAAAAAGACTGTGAAGAATCCAGTGTTCGATCATCAAAGAAGGCCAAGCGAAAACCTCAGAAGCAGGAACCTCGAAAGTTCCTACCCGCGGTTTCCTTCGATCATCGGCGCGGTCGTCATTGCCGCGGCGCTTTTGCTGTCGACGCTGATTGCAACCATCGGCAGCCGCTATAGCGCGGTCGAGACCTCAAACGAAGAAGTCGCCTGGCTGGTCGATCGGCTCACCGGCAATGTCTACAAGTGCCGGGCCGAGGCGCGCGGCAAGGCCGCCTGCGACGCCGACGTGACGACCGGCAGCATCCCGAAGCGCTAGGGCTGTTCGCCGCTCGGGGACGACGCCGCGAGGTTTGCTCAGTGCCCCATGCCCTTCATTACCGTGCCGTTGTAAATCTCGGAATTAGGCGCGCCCTCGACGATCAGCAGGCCGGCCAGTCCCCGCTCCAGGCGGGCCAGCGCGTGATCGACGATGGTGTAATTTCCTGGCACATGAAGCTTGAACTCGGTGATGACCGCGCCACCCGGCGCCACCGTGACGGTCTGAATACCGTCCTCAGCTTTGACCATGGCGTGATCGTGCGTCAGCGCCGGCTTGGCAGCTTCCCCGTGGTGACGGTGGGAGTCGGAACTGTAACACCTTTCGGGGCCTTGTCCGCGATCGCCGGTGTTTTAGGTACAGCCGGCTGAGAAGGAATCGGAGTGTTTTCGGTTGCCGATGCCGCGGATTGCGATGGCGGAGACTCAACCGGCTTTGGATTGGTCTGCGTCGGGGAATTCGCGGCGACTACCGCCAAAAGAATCACCGCGGAGACGCCGAGAACGCCGGGCAGCCAAGGCTCAATGCGGAGCGCGCGTCTGTATAGAATTGACCACTATTTGGAACCCGCCGAGATCATCTATACTCGTCTCGGACAATCACCGCGCCGGCCGCGCGGCTACGAGGAGGATACCAATGCGAAGCCGGAAATGGTCGAGGCGCGAGGTGCTGGGGGCGTCGACGGCGCTGGCGGCGGGCGCGTTGTTCGCCGGGCCGCTCAAGGCCGCCCCGCCCTCGAGCGAGGTCACGCCGGCATTGATTGAAGCCGCGCGCCGAGAAGGCAAGGTTTCGTTCTACAGCGCGCTCGAGCTCAATGTCGCGGAAAGGCTGGGCAAGACCTTTGAGGCCAAATATCCGGGCATCGCGGTGCGGGTCGAGCGCTCCGGCGCCGAACGGATTTTCCAGCGCATCGCACAGGAGCAGGCGAGCCGCATCAACGCCGTCAACGTCGCCAACTCGACCGATCCTGCGCACTATCTCGACTGGAAAAAGAACGGCTGGCTTGCGCCCTATCTTCCGGACGACGTCGCAAAACATTTCCCGGCGGATCAGATCGACGCCGACGGCATGTACGCCACCTCCTGCGCCTGGCTGGAGGCGATCGGCTACAACACCAACCTTGTGAAGCCCAAAGATGCGCCAAAGAGCTATGCCGATCTGCTCGATCCGAAATGGCAGGGCAAGATCGTCAAGGGCCATCCCGGCTACAGCGGCGCGATCCTGACCGCGACCTTCGTGCTGGCGCGCGATCTCGGCTGGCCTTACCTGGAGAAGCTCGCGCAGCAGAAGGTGCTGCAGATGCAGTCGGCGGCCGATCCGCCGAAAAAGATCCTGCTCGGCGAGCGCGCGGTCATGGCCGACGGCAATGACTACAATCTGGTGCTGCTCAAGGACGACGGCAAGCCGGTGCAGGCGGTCTATGCCAGCGAAGGCTCGCCGCTGATCATCGTGCCCTCCGGCGTATTCCGCAACGCGCCCAATCCAAATGCCGCGCGGCTGTTCCAGAGTTTCTTTTTCAGCGCCGAGACGCAGCAATTACTGGTTGATGTTTTTGCACACCGCTCGTTCCATGGGTTGGTCCGGGAAAAATCCGGCCACGTCCCGCTGTCGACGATAAAATTACTGAAGGCGGACCCCGCGGAAGTGCTGGCGCAGAGCGAAGCCATCAAGGCGCGCTACACCAAGCTTTTTGGCGTGTGATCGGGTGCGAGCTCGCGGCGCGATCGATGCGGGAATACGGCCTCCGCACCCAGGTGTCCGTTACTGGCACAAACAGACCTGTTATTTATATTGGCTGGCGATGCCTGCTCATCGGAGCATCGATGCCGGGCCTCGACGCGTCTGAATCTGATCCGAAATAGACATTGGCCCTAGCCCGGGAGCGGGCCTCCATGCTTTGATGGTGGGGCGATATTACTATTCGAGGAACTTTTGATCGGCGACCGGGTGGACAGGCGGTTGGCGGCTGTATTGGCGGCGGATATCGCCGGCTATAGCCGACTCATGGGCGGCGATGAAGAGGGCACGCTGGCCAAGCTGAAGGCGTTGCGAAAGGCGCTGATCGATCCCAAGATCACCGAGCACCGCGGCCGCATCGTCAAGACCACCGGTGACGGCATGCTGGTCGAGTTCGCCAGCGCCGTGGATGCCGCGCGATGCGCGGTCGAGGTTCAGCGCGACATGGCCGGACAAAACACCGACATACCGCGGGACAGCCGGATCGAATTTCGCATCGGCATCCACGTCGGCGATATCATTTTCGACGACGACGACATCTTCGGCGACGGCGTCAACATCGCAGCGCGGCTCGAGGGAATCGCAGAACCGGGCGGCGTCTGCATCTCGGACGACGCGCACCGGCAAATCCGCGGCAAGGTGGATTTCTTCTACAGCGATATGGGCCTCCAGACCCTGAAGAACATCGCCGAACCGATGCATGTCTGGCGCATGCGGCTCGGAAACGACGCGGCTTCATTTCCAGTGAGTTCTGCCGCGACGCCGGTTCAGGCTCTGACCCTTCCCGATAAACCTTCGATCGCGGTGTTGCCGTTCCAGAACATGAGCGGCGATACCGAGCAGGAGTATTTTGCCGACGGCATCGCGGAAGACATCATCACCGCGCTGTCGCGGTTCAAGTCGCTGTTCGTCATCGCCAGGAATTCGAGTTTCACCTACAAGGGCAAGGCCGTCGACATCAAGCAGGTTGGGCGTGAGCTGGGCGTCCGCTACGTGCTCGAAGGCAGCGTGCGCAAGGCGGCGGGCAAGGTCCGCATCACCGGGCAATTGATCGATGCCGCGACCGGCGCGCATCTGTGGGCGGACCGATTCGACGGATCGCTTGAAGATATTTTCGAGCTGCAGGACCAGGTGACGGCCAGCGTCGTCGGCGCGGTCGCTCCCAAGCTCGAGGAAGCGGAGATCGAGCGGGCTCACCGCAAGCCGACCGAGATGCTCGACGCCTACGACTATTATCTCCGCGGCATGGCGATGATCTCCCAATATACGAAACCGACCAACATCGAGGCGTTGCGGTTCTTCGGCAATGCGATCAATCTCGACCCGGAATACGCCTCGGCCCTCGCGATGGCGACGCGGTGCGTTACGCTGAAAGCGCAAAACGGCTGGCTGACAAATCCCAGGCAGGAAATTGCCGAAGGACTGCGGCTCGCGCGCCGCGCCCTCGAGCTTGGAAGGGACGACCCGCTCGTGCTCGCCGTATGCGGATACGCGCTCGCCTTTCTCGGCCACGATCTCGACAGCGGGGCGGTCTATATTGCCCGCTCGCTGTCGCTCAACGCCAATAACGCGCTGGCATGGCTTCTCAGCGGCGCGGTGAAAATACTGTCGGGCGACCACGAGGTAGGGATCGTGCACGTGTCGCGCTGCCAGCGGCTGAGCCCGCTCGACCCCACCCAGCCCCAATTCATGGCCAGCGTCGCTTTGGCTCATTTCTGCTGCGGGCGGTTCGAAGAAGCCTCGCGATGGGCGGAAAACGCGGTTCGAGAACAGCCCCATCTGCTGACCCCGCTTCTGATTCTTGCCGCCAGCGCGGCGCATATGGGGCGGCTCGAGGAGGCACGGCGGCCGGTTCCGCAGATACTCCAATTGAGCCCCTCCTACCGCGTGTCCCGGTTCAAGGAACGGGTTCCGTTTCGCAGGCCCCAGGATATCGAACTTTTACTGGAGGGTTTACGGCTCGCGGGTCTGCCCGAATAAGCGGCCGCGACCTGCCGCCGCTACCCCCCTCGAACGATTGTTTCCCGATAGTCAGTCGGCCAATCCTTTGATATTGTCTCACTATTATGACTATGACGGACAGGTACGAGTTGGGGGGCGACCATGTATCGAGACCGGCTTCAGGCTGCTTTTGACGCATTGCAATTTGACCAGCCGTTCCGGGTCATTCTCCCGGACGGCGGCGTGGCGACGCATGGCGAGGGCGCGCCGGTCTTTACGATCCATATCAAGACCAACCGCGCGGTGCGCGACATCATCATGAAGTCCTCGCTCGGCTTCGGCGAGGCCTATACCCGCGGCGAGGTCAACGTCGAAGGCGACCTGCAAGCCGTCGCGCTGCTCAGCTACGAACTGCAGGAGCGCCAGCTCAAAGGCTCGCTCTGGCAGCGCGCTCGCTACGTGCTCGGCTTCCTGTCGCGGCGCAACACGCTGGCCGGATCGAAGAAGAACATCTCGGCGCATTACGACCTCGCCAACAGCTTCTACCAGCTCTGGCTCGACACCGAGATGCAGTACACCTGCGCGTATTTCAACCGGCCGACCGACACGCTGGAGGATGCGCAAACCCAGAAGATGGACCTGGTGTGCCGCAAGCTCCGGCTGCAGCCGGACGAACTCGTGGTCGAGGCCGGATGCGGCTGGGGCGGGCTCGCCTTGCACATGGCCCGCAACTACGGCGTCCGGGTCAAGTCGTTCAACATCTCCAAGGAGCAGATCGCCTTTGCCCGCGAGCGTGCGGAGCGGCTCGGCATCGGCACCGACCGCATCGAATATGTGCATGACGACTACCGCAACATCCCGAACTACGTAAAATCCTGCGACAAGTTCGCATCGATCTGCATGCTGGAGCATGTCGGGCGCGAGAGCTACACCGCCTTTCACCAGCTGATCGGCAAGGTGCTGCGCAAGCCGGGGCTGGCGATGCTGCAGTTCATCAGCCGCACCAACCCGTCGCCGATCTCCAATCCGTGGCTGGAGAAGTACGTGTTTCCCGGCTACTACAATCCCTCGCTGGGCGAGGTCATCAAGCCGCTCGAAGCGAGGCACCGCGAGCTGCATCTCGTCGACGTCGAGAACATGCGTTACCACTATGCGCTGACGCTTCAGCACTGGCTGGAACGGTTCGAGCGCAATGCCGACAGGATCCGCGCGCAATGGGGAGAGGAAGTCGTTCGCACCTTCCGCCTCTATCTCAATGGCGGGCTCGCGGACTTCGCGCATGGCGCCGGCACCCTGGTCTATCAGGTGCTGCTCTCGCACGGGTTCGACAACGGCGCCCCGCTGACCCGCCACCATCATTACGCAGCCACCGAAGCCGCCAAGACACTGCGGACCCCGGCGCTGGAGCCGGCGTAGGGCCTCACAGGTGCCGGACCGTTACGCGGCTGTTGTAGCTGACCTGCTTGCGCATGCCGACATCCGCGTCAACGGGCCGCGGCCGTGGGACATCACGGTGCGCGATCCGCGCTTTTACAAGCGTGCGCTCGCCGGCGGCGCGATCGGACTCGGCGAATCCTTCATGGATGGATGGTGGGACACCCCCGCCCTCGACCAGGCGATCGCGCGCATGCTCGGTGCCGACCTGCGCGGCAAGCTCAAAATCGCGCCGTTCATGCTCGCCGATGCGGTCGCCGAGCACCTCCCCAACCTGCCCTATGTGTGGCCCGGGCTGAGGCCGTTCCTGTCGCGCTTCAAGACCTATGAGGCGACCGCGGAGACGCATTACGAGCTCGGCAACGATTTCTACCGCATGCTGCTTGGCAAGCACATGCTCTACAGTTGCACCTACTGGGGCAGCGCCACGACGCTGGACCAATCCGAGAACGCCAAGCTCGAAATGTCGTGCCGCAAACTAGCGCTCGCGCCCGGCCAGCGCGTGCTCGAAATCGGCTGCGGCTGGGGCGGATTTGCCAAATACGCCGCCGAGAACTACGGCGTCTCGGTGGTCGGCGTCACCATCAGCGCCGAGCAGCGCGATCTCGCGGTGGAGCGGTGCCAAGGCCTGCCGGTCGAGATCCGGCTGCAGGACTATCGCGAGATCGAGGGCCAGTTCGACCGCGTCGCCTCGTTCGGCATGTTCGAGCATGTCGGCCGGCAGAATTACGACGCCTATTTCAGGATCGCCCACGACTGCCTGACCGAAGACGGACGCTTGCTGCTGGAGACCATCGGCGACAATGTCTCGAATTCCGAGTGCAATCCGTGGTTCCAGAAATACATCTTCTCGGCGCCGACATCGATGTTCCCTTCGATCAAGGAGATCGCGGCCGCCGCCGAGAACCGGTTTGTGATGGAGGACTGGCACAATTTCGGCGCCGATTATGCGCCGACGCTGCGCGCCTGGCACGAAAACCTCGCGGCGCGCAAGGATTGGGTGGTCGCCCGGCATGGCGAGCGGTTCTATCGCATGTGGGTGTTCTATCTCCTGAGCTGCGCCGGCGCATTCGCGGCGCGCACCTACCAGAACTGGCAAATCCTGTTCGCCAGGCGCGGCATCCCGGCCGGATTTCGCCAGATCCAGCCGGCCGCTTTCTGAGCCGCCCGGCAACGTACGGCGCGCGGCGCCAGGCCTTTCGGGGTATAATGAATTGAAATGGGGAGAACACCATGACTGACGGGACCATCAGCCAGCCGGCGGCAACGGCTCAGCTCGGCGTCGGTGCCGGCGAATTCCAGAACCTTCACGAACTCGTCGCCAAGGCGCGGGCCAACCTCAACCAGAATGCCTGGGACTACATCGTCGGCGGCACCGAAACCGAAACCACCCTGCATCGCAATCGCATGGCGCTCGACGAGATCGCGTTCCGGCCGCGGGTGCTGCGCAACGTCAGCCGGGTCGACGCGTCCGTCGAGGTGATGGGCCGCAAGCTGCGCCTGCCGGTGCTGCTGGCGCCGGTCGGCGCGCTCGAGACGTTCGATCCCGGCGGCGGCGCCGCCGTCGTGCGCGGAGCAGGCAGCTTCGGCGCCGCCCATATGCTGAGCTCGGTGTCCGAGCCCGGCCTCGAGAAGGTCGCCGAGGCGGCGCCCGATGCGTTGCGGATTTATCAGCTCTACGTCCGCGGCGACGATGCCTTCGTCGACGACCGCATCGAGCGCGCCATCGCCAACGGCTACGCCGCGTTCTGTCTGACGGTGGATACCGCGCATTACAGCCGGCGCGAACGCGATCTCGCCAAGCGTTACGTCCGCGCCAACCGCCGCAACGTCAGCGGGCGCGAATTCCAGATGGCGCTGGACTGGCGCAGCGTCAAGCGCATCAAGGACAACTACAGGATCCCGCTGGTGATCAAGGGCATCGCCACCGCGGAGGATGCGGCGATCGCCGTCGATCACGGGGTGGAGTGGATCTACGTGTCCAATCACGGCGGACGTCAGCTCGACCACGGCCGCGGCGCGATGCATGTGCTGCCCGAGATCGCCGCCGCCGTCAAAGGCCGCGCGAAGCTCATGGTCGACGGCTCGTTCTGCCGCGGCACCGACATCGTCAAGGCGCTTGCCGCGGGCGCCGACCTGGTCGGCCTCGGCCGCCTGCAATGCTGGGCGCTCGCCGCCGGAGGCGAAGCCGGCATCGTGCGCATGCTGGAGCTGCTCGAGGACGAGGTGCAGCGATGCATGGGGCTGCTCGGCGTCAACTCCTTCGCCGAACTCGACAAGAGCTATCTGCACGCGGCGGCGCCGACCAATCCGCCCAGTGTTTTCAGCGCGTTTCCGCTTCTCGACATCGAGCCTTATCGGTATTGAGCAGGTCACCTCTCGCCGCTTGCGGGGAGAGGTCGAAGCCTGAGCGCAGCGATGGCTTCGGGGGAGGGGACTCTCCAAGCGCTCGGACTCGCGGAAAGTCCCCCTCACCCGGATCGCATCTGGCGATGCGATCCGACCTCTCCCCGCAGGCGGGGCGAGGTAAAGAGGAGCCGCTTCAACCTAAATTGATCACGCTCCTAACCCCCGAAGCGACAGGAGACACAAGTGGGTGAATGGCTCGGGGTGTTACTCGCACTCGTCTCAAGCTGCCTCGGCGGGACTGCGGCCGCCGTTACCCGCTATCTCGTCGGCAATGCCGACCCGATCACGCTGGCCATCCTGCGCTGGGGAATCGGTTTTCTGTGCGTGCTGCCGGCAGCACTGCTGCTGCGGGTGCGATGGCCGCAGCGTAACGACTGGCTTGCCGTCGCCGCACTCGGGCTTTGCTTCTTCGGGTTGTTTTTCGTGCTCTACAATATCGCAGTGAGTTATACGACCGCGGCCCGCGCCAGCCTCGCGCTGTCGACGCTGCCGCTGCAGACCATGGTCGTCGGCGCCCTGCTCGGCATCGAGCCGTTAACGCGACGCAAAACGATAGGCGTCGGCATCGCGGTGCTCGGCGTCGCCGCCGCGCTGGTGTCCGGGCTATCGGCTGCGCCGGCGGGTGCGTGGCGCGGCGAGCTGATCATGGTCGCCGCCGTGCTGTGCATGTCGTTCTACAACGTCTGGTCCCGCCCCTTCATCCAACGCTCCAGCGCGCTCGGCTTCCTCACCGTCGGCATGGGCGCGGGCGCCGCGGCGCTTGTCCTGGTCGGCGTATTGACCGGCCGCGTCGAAGTCCTGGGCAGTTTTGGCGCCCCGCAATGGATCGCCGGCGTCTATCTCGGCGTCGGCGGCGGCGCGCTCGCGTTCATATTATGGGTGCTGGCGCTGGAACGCGCCACGCCGACCCGCGTCGCCAACACCATGACCGTCAACCCGATCGCCGCGGGATTGCTCGCGACGCAACTGGTCGGCGAGCCGATTACGCCCAACCTGATCGCCGGACTGGTCGCGGTGTTTGCGGGGATATGGATTGCGACGACGGAGGGCGGGAAGAGGTGAGCCGCCATCACGCCGTCGCCGCCGCGACCTCCTCCAGCCCGCGATTGCGTGGCTCGACGCCCCAGGCCCACACCACCACGATCTGGATGAGCACGAGGCCGATCATCAGCCAGACCACGCCGGGCAACTGGTATGACGTCATCAGGCTGCCGACGATGAAGGGCGAGACCACGGTCGCACCCCGGCCGAGCGTGTTGCAGATGCCGTTGGCCCGCAGCCTGATCTCGGTCGGGAACAGCTCCGGGGTATAGACGCCGAACAGGATCGCGGTCTGCACATAGATCGCCACGATCAGCACGAACCCGACGCTCAGCACCAACTCCGGATCGGAGGCCGCGTTGAAGCGGGCATAGATGTAGCCTGAGACGATGGTGACGATCGAGGCGCCGATGATGCTCCAGCGCCGTCCGACCTTATCCGACAGATATGCGCCGAGCGCGCAGCCGACCAGCGATCCGGCTGACAGCACCAGCGTGTAGGCAAGAGAATTGGCGATGGTCAGCCCCTGACGCAGGAAGAACTGCGGCAGGAAAATCACAAAGCCGAAGATCAAGGTGTTGATCGTGATCAGGACCCAGCAGCCGACCAGCAGGCGTTGCAGCAGCGGCGGCTTGAGCATGTCCATCGCCGCGACCTGCGGCACCGGAGCCGGCACCACCACCGGCGGCAGCGTACCGCCGCCGGCGGATTCCGTCTCGATACTTTGCATCAAGGCTTCGGCTTCCGCGGTGCGGCCCTGCGATTCAAGCCAGCGCGGCGATTCCGCGAGATTCTTGCGCAGATACCAGACAACCAGCGAGCCGATGCCGGCAATGACGAACATCGGACGCCAGCCGAAAGTCGGGATGATCAGATAGCCGAGCAAGGCGGTGACCGGGAATCCGGCGACCACCAAAAACGCCATCATCGACAGCCAGCGCCCGCGCGTCCTGGGCGGCACGAATTCGGTCAGCGTCGAATAGCCGACCACGATTTCGGCGCCAAGGCCGAGGCCCTGCAGGAAGCGGCAGGCGATCAGCTGATTCATGTCCTGCGCGAAGGCTGCCGCCAGCGACGCCAGCCCGAAGATCAACAGATTGATCTGATAGGTGAAGCGCCGCCCCATCCTGTCGCCGACAAATCCGGTGATCAGCGCACCCAGCGTCATGCCGACAAAGGTCAGCGAAATGAATTGCAGGTTTTGCGGAACGGTCGAGAATTTGGTTTGCACCGTCGACGCCAGCACGCCGCCGGCGATATAGAGATCGTAGCCGTCGAAAAACATGCCGGCGCCGACCAGCCAGAAAATCCGGTAGTGAAACGACGAGATCGGCAGCCGGTCGAGACGCGCGCCGGCGTTTACTGCGGTAGCCATGAAGTTTCTCCCCCTGTAATTCAGCCGCCAATCTTCTCTGGACGCGGTGTCGGCGTCGGTTGTGCCTAGTTCAATCGTTTCTGGCTCGCGGTTTCGCGGTACCAGTCGAACGGCTGGTCATGCGTCGCCACCATCACGCTCTTGATATTGAAATGATCGTCGAAACTTTCGCTGCCGCATTCGCGGCCGATGCCGGAGTCATCGACGCCGCCCCAGGGCGAAGCCGGATCGAGCCGATGGTGATCGTTGATCCAGACGATACCGGCCTTCACCGCCGACGCCACGCGATGGGCGCGGCCGATGTCGCGGGTGCGGATCGCGGCCGCAAGCCCGAACGGCAAATCGTTGGCGAGGCGCAAGGCGTCGGCCTCGTCGGTAAATCGCGTTACCGAGGTGAAGGGACCGAACACCTCTTCCTGGAAGATGCGCATGTCGGATTTTACGTCAGCGAACACGGTCGGCTCGACAAAGTAGCCGTTTTCATGGCCCGGCACTGTTGCGGCGACGCCGCCGGTGACCAGCCGCGCCCCATCCTCGACGCCGAAACGCGAATAGCTCAACACCCGGTCGCGCTGCCGCGCCGAGATCACCGGGCCGAGTTGCGTGGCGGGATCGAAGGGATCGCCGATCCGGATCGTTTTGGTCTTGGCCTTCAGCTTTTCCACGAACTCGTCGTACACCGAGGCCTGCACGATATGCCTGGAGGCGCAGACGCAGGTCTGCCCGGCCCCGATGAAGGCGCCGAACGCGGCGTAGTTGACGGCCTGGTCGACGTTGTAATCGCCGAACACCATCACCGGCGTTTTGCCGCCAAGCTCCATGGTCTGGTGCGCGAACACTTTTGCCGCAGCCCCGCCGGCGATCCGCCCGGCTTCGGTGCCACCGGTCAGCACCAGCTTGTCGATGTCGGGATGCTCGGCGAGCACCCGGCCGGCGCTCTGGCCGAGACCGAGCACGACATTGAACACGCCGGGCGGCAGTCCCGCCTCGGTAAAGATCTGCGCCAGCTTCAGCGTGGTCAGCGGCGTGTATTCCGACGGTTTGATCACGGTGACGCATCCGGTCGCCAGCACCGCGGCCAGCGACTTGCACAGGATCATCAAGGGATGATTGAACGGTGTGCAGTTGGCGACCACGCCGATCGGCGTGCGCAGCGTGTAGTTCAGATACGAGCCTTCGACCGGGATCACCGAATCGCGGCGCGCCAGCGCGACGCCTGCGAAGTAGCGGAAGAAATCAGGCAGCCTTGCGAGCTGCGCGCGGGTCTCGTTGACCGGGCGGCCGTTGTTCAGCGTCTCCAGCCGGTACAGCTGCTCCAGATTAGCCTCAAACGCGTCGGCGAGCCGGTTGACCAGACGCGCGCGGGAACGAATGTCCATGCTGCCCCAGGTGCGGCCTTCGAACGCGGCGCGCGCGCTCTTCATCGCGCGGTCGATATCGCCTGATGTCGAATTCGGAATCCGCGCGATGACATCGCCGGTTGCGGGATTGCGCACGTCCAGCATCTCGCCGTTGCCGGCCTCGATCTCGCGGCCGTCGACAAAATTGCCGTGGATTTCAACGTCGACCGCGTCGCGCCTGGCGGGAATATTCAAGCGTCTCTCCCTTCGACGATCACCGCGTTGCGCTTGAGCGCTGGCAGCACGCGCTTCTCGGTTTGCGTAATGTGCGCCTTGATGATGCGCTTCGCGCTGCGGGCGTCGCGGCGTTGCATCGCCTCGATCAGGGCGACGTGCTCGGCGACGAGCTGCGTCGGGTCATGTCCCGTGACATTGGCGACGCTGACGCGCACCAGACGGTCGGCTTGGCCGATCAGGTCGCACAGCGCCGCCGCCATGCGGCGGTTGCCCGACGCATGCGCCAGCGCGGAATGGAAGGTGCGGTTGTAGGCGATGAAGTCCTCGCGATCGCCGGCGAAGCGCCTGAAATCATCCAGCGCTTTCAGCACATCCTGCGGCGCATTCTCGATCGCTTCGGCAACGCAGGCCGGCTCCAGCGCGAGCCGAAACCGCAGGAGATCGCGCGCATCCGAAAGCGAGATCGGATTGACGCGATAGCCTTGGCGCGGCTGCACAGTGACGAGATGCTCGCGCTCAAGCCGCAGCAATGCCTCGCGCACCGGCTGGCGGCTGACCGCATAGCGCTCGGCCAGCTCCTGCTCGCGCATATCATCGCCCGGCGCCAGGCGACAGGTCAGAATATCAGCGCGCAAATTTTCATAGACATTATCGCGCAAAAGCATTGCTTACGCCCTATTGGGAATTAACAATCTCGCAGCCGTGAAATATCACGTCAAGTGAAAAGGCTTGAAAAGCCCAAGCTTTGATTTATCAATCGGCGCGTATACGGCAGTTTTCGCGTCGGTCAGCGCATCAGGGAAAGACATCGAATGGACAGGCGTTTCGCCCACGGCACCGTTAACGCCTCGCAGTCCGGCAACGGTCCGCCGCTCGTTCTCCTGCATTCCCTGCTGTCGGATCGCGCGAGTTTTGACAGGATCGTTCCAAAACTCTCGGAATCATTCCGGGTGATCGTTCCGGAATTGCCGGGCTTTGGCGAATCCGAGGCCGTTGCCGGAGGCATCACCGCGGTAGCGGACAGGATGACCGGGGCCGTGAATGATTGCGCCGACGGCGAGGATGTCATCGTGCTCGGCAACGGTTATGGCGGCTTCGTTACGCTGCAGATGGCGATACGCCATCCGAATATCGCCGCGAAACTCATCCTCGCCGATTGCGGTGCGGCGTTTTCCGATCCCGGCCGCGAAGCCTTCCGCAACATGGCGGCGGCCTCCAGGGCCAAGGGGCTGGCGGCGATCACCGACGTCGCGATGCGCCGGCTGTTCGCGCCGGAATTTCAGGCGGCGAATCCGGATTTGATGCGCGACCGGCGCGCGGCGTTCCTGCGCACCGACCCGGAAGTGTTCCGCGCCGCCTGCGAGGCGCTGGCGGAACTCGACCTCCGGCCGCAACTCGGCCAGGTCAAGGTCCCCGTCCTCGTCCTGGTCGGCGAACATGACGAGGCGACGCCCCCGCCGATGTCCCACGAAATGGCCGCAGGTTTGCCGCAAGCCCATCTCAAGATCATTCCGGGCTGCGCCCACGTCCCGCAACTGCAGGCGCCATCAGTGTTTTTGGACGCGATCGGCGATTTTTTGCCCCGACCGCTGCGGCATTAGGCCGGGTATCGGGCGCAAGCCCTTGACCGGAAACGCCAAACAGCCGCCTACGGCGTCAGTACCGCGCGGCCGACGAGTTTGCCTTTCTGAAGATCGGTGAGCGCCCGATTTGCTTGGGCAAGCGGCATCGGCGTCACCGGGATCGGCGGGATTTTTTTTGAGCGCACCAGATCGAGCAACTCCTGGGTTTCGCGCAAATTGCCGACGTAACTGCCCTGGATGGTGACGGCCTTGATCGGAATCAGCGGCAGTGCCCAGGTAGCACCCCCGCCGAACAGTCCAACGATGACAAGCTTGCCGCCCTTGGTCAGGCAGTCGAAACCGAGTTGCGTGGTCGCGGCATTGCCGACCAGATCGATCACCGCCTTGATCGGACCGCCGGCTTTTTTGGCGAGCTGCTCCAGCGCATCGGGCGCCGCGCCATCGACGGTGGCGAGCGCGCCGGCTTTCTCCGCGGCTTCGCGCTTGCGCGCGTCGATATCGACCACGATCGCACCCTTGCCGCCCATCGCCTTGAGCAGCGACAGCGCCATCAGGCCGAGACCGCCGGCGCCGAAAATCACGATCGGGCTGTCGAACGCGTTTTCGACTTTCTTGAGCGCGCTGTAGGTGGTGACGCCGGAGCAGGCATAGGGCGCCGCGGTGACGGGATCGAGGCCTCCAAGATTCAGAAGATATTTTGGATGCGGCACGGTCATGTGGTCGGCGTAGCCGCCGTCGCAGTGCACGCCGAGCGAATACGGCTTCAGGCACATGTTCTCTTCGCCGGCCAGGCACGCCTGGCATTTGCCGCAACCAAGCCAGGGATACACCAGCGCGATATCGCCGACCTTGAGATCGCCCTTATAGTCGGCCTTGGCATCCGGCCCGAATGCCAGCACCTCGCCGACCGTCTCATGCCCCATCGTTCGCGGCAGCGACACGCCGCGGTCTTTCAGCGAGAGCGGCTTGCGGCCGTGGCCGAGATCGTAGCCGCCTTCCCAGATATGCAGGTCGCTGTGGCAGACGCCGGCCGCCTTGACCTTGATCAGCACCTGCGTGCCGGACGGCTGTGGGGTCGGTTGGTCCACCTCTTTCAGGGGGGCGTTGAAATCGGTGACCTGAAAACTCTTCATGGCATCTCTCCCATCGGCGGTTCTTGCTCTTGGTCCGACATTGCCACGTCTTGCCACGCAGCGTCGAGGGTGCTGGTTCCAATGAGGAAAGTGCGGGGTCACCGCAACTGCGCGCGGCAGGGCCGAGGAAGGGCAGCCCGCATTGCACTGCAATGGCGACCCTTCTTTATGCTGACGCCGCTTCGCTTGCCGAGTTCGTCCACCACGATACAATCAATTCGAGGCTGATCAACAAGGCCCGGCCCGTCGGGGCGGACGAAAAACAGAGGAATCAATCATGACGATAAGAACATCGCACCGCAATTCCTGGTCATTAGCGGCCCTTTTCGCGGCAACCGCCCTCGGACTTGGAACCAGCGCGGCCCTTGCCGCCGATCCCATCAAAATAGGCGTGATCGCCGAGGCCCAGGCCATCGCCGGCGCATCGATTCCGCAAGCAGCGCAGTTGGCCGCCGACGAGATCAACGCCAAGGGCGGCGTCGACGGCCGGATGATCGAGATCGTGCCTTACGACAATCACAGTTCGTCGGCCGACTCGGTCCGGGCATTCCAGCGCGCGGTCAATGAGGACAAGGTCCACGCCGTCATCTCCAGCTATATCAGTGAGGTGGTGCTGGCGCTGATGCCCTGGGCGTCGCGGCTGAAAACGCCGTTCATCACGCCTGGTGCCGCGTCCAACGAGATCACCAAGGCCATCAACAAGGACTACGACAAGAACAAATACACCTTCCATGGCTATCTAACGTCGGCCGCGCTGGCGCTGTCGGTGTGCGACGCCGCCAAGAACCTGCTGGTCGACGGCAAAAAGATGAAGACCGCCGTGATCATGAGCGAGGACGCGGCCTGGACCAAGCCACTCGACATCGGCTATGAGGAATGCCTGCCGAAGATCGGGCTAAAGGTGCTCGATCACATCCGATTCTCGCCCGACACCACCGACTTCACGCCGATCTTCAACAAGATCGAGGGCGCCAAGCCGGATGTGATCATCACCGGCATTTCCCACGTTGGCGTGCAGCCCACGGTGCAATGGAAGAACCAGCAGGTGCCGATCCCGATGCTCGGCATCTCGTCGCAGGCTACCAACGAAACCTTCGGCAAGGACACCAATAACGCCTCCGACGGCGTGCTCTATCAGGGCGTGTCGGGGCCGGGCGTAGCCGTCACGCCGAAGTCGATTCCGTTCGCCGAAGCCTTCAAGAAGAAATTCGGCAACTACCCGTCCTATTGCGGATATACTTCGTATGACGAGGTCTACTTCATCGCCGACGCCATCAAGCGGGCCGGTTCGACCGACGCCGACAAACTGGTCGAGGCGTTGGAAAAGACCGACTGGGAAGGCACCATCGGCCGCATCCAGTTCTACGGCAAGGATGACCAGTTCACCCACGGCCTGAAATACGGCAAGGGCCTGATCACCGGCTTGATGCTGCAATGGCAGGACGGCGCGCAGGTCAGTGTCTGGCCGCCGGAAATCGCGAAGGCCAAGATCAAGTTCCCGAACTTCATCAAGGTCACCGCGAACTGAAGCCGATAGCGGCATTCGTCATTGCGAGGAGCACTTGCGACGAAGCAATCCAGCCCTGCTTTCGGCAACTGGAATGCTTCGCTTCGCTCGCAATGACGGAAGCGACGCATCGGCAGATCCCCTAACATCGACAGTTGTGGCATTCTGAATGCTTGCCTTGCAAATCCTGATCGACGGCTTCGCCATCAGCGCGCTTTATGCGCTGGGCGCGACCGGCTTTACCCTGATCTTCGGCGTCTCCGGTGTCCTCAACCTGTCGCACGGCGCCATCATGGTGCTGGCGGCGGTGGCGGCGTGGGCCGCGGCCAGTCTGCTGCAGGTCGGCACCTATGCGGGCGCCGCCATCGGCGTCGCAACCGCGCTGGTCGCTGCCCTCGTCACCTACTTCGCGGTGGTGCAGCCGATCCAGAAATCGAATCGCATTCCCAACGAGGAGAAGGAGATCTTCGTGCTCACCGGCACGCTGCTGTGGGGAATCATGATCCAGGAAATCATCGCGTATTTCTTCACCAATAACGCCAAGACCGTGCTTCCGATCATCGAGGGCGTCGTCAATATTCTCGGCGTGCGCACTCCGCAAAATGAAATTTTCACGGCGCTGGTTTGCTGTCTGGTGATCGCCCTGCTCTGGCTGCTGGTCAACCGCACCCGTACCGGCAAGGCGGTACTGGCGGCGTCGATGAATCCGCGCGGCGTCACGCTGCTCGGGCTTGAACTCACCAATATCTATATCGTGGTGTGGGCGATCTACGGCGTTCTTGCCGGCATCGCCGGCGTGCTGCTCGGGATGTTTCTCGGCGTCAGCTCCTACAGCGTGGGACCGCTGACGGCGAGCGCGTTCTCGATCGTGGTGCTGGGCGGGCTTGGCAGCGTGTCCGGCTCGCTGATCGCGGCGTTCGTGGTCGGTTATCTTGAAACCCTCACCGCCTATCTGGTCTCTCCGGCCTACCGGACCATTCCTGCGCTGCTGCTGCTGGTCATCGTGATGTATGTCCGGCCGCAGGGCCTCTTGGGGAGGCGCTGAGCATGGGCGGCTTCTTCAAATCGCGGCTGTTCTTCATTTCACTGGCGGTGGTGATCATCGCCTCGACGTTGCCGCTCTACGTCTCCGGCTATATTCTCGGCCTGCTGACAGTCGCCTATTACTTCGGCGTGTTCGCGATGGCGTGGGACCTGCTGTTCGGCTTTGCAGGCGAAGTGAATTTCGGGCCGACCTTCCTGATCGGCGTCGGCGCCTACACCGCCGGCATTCTCAACAACCAGTATGGCTGGTCGGTGTATCTGTGCATCGTGCTGGGTGCCGCCGCGTCGGTGGTCGCCGGAGTTGTACTGGCGCTTCCGGCCTTGCGCGTTCGCGGGCCCTATTTCGGGCTGACCACCCTCGTCGCGGTGCTGATGTTGCAGAATTTCATCGTGGTATTCGCCGATCTCACCGGCGGCGAGATCGGCCTGACCATTCCCGACGTAATCACCATCAATGCCAACGCGAATTACTGGATCGCGCTGGGGTTCATGACCATCAGCGCGATCATCCTGTATGGGCTGTCGCAGTCGCCGATCGGGCTCGTGCTGCAGGCCAGCGGACAGGATCCCGTGCAGGCGGGTGCGCTCGGCTTCAATATCGTCAAACACAAGCTCGCCGCCTTCGTCGTCAGTGCATTTTTCTCAGGGCTTTCGGGCGCGCTGCTCGTGTTCTATTTCGGCACGGCGTCGGTCGGCACCGTGGTCAACGTCGCCGTCGGCGTGAACGTCATTGTCGCGGCCGTGCTGGGCGGGCGGCGGACCGTGCTTGGCGCCGCACTCGGCGCGATCTTCCTGATCGTGGCCGGCGAATTCCTGCGTCCGACTGGTGAACTGGCGACGTTCATCGTATCTGCCGTTGCACTGCTTGTCGTGCTGTTCTTCCCGGGCGGCTTCCTTGGCGCCGCCCTGTCCCGCGAGGCTCGCTCGTGATGGACGCCACCAACAACCCGCCAGTGCTCGAGGTCCGCGGCCTGACCAAACGTTTCGGCGGGCTCACCGCGGTCAAGAATCTCAACCTCGATTTGCGTGCCGGCGAAATTTTCGGGCTGATCGGCCCGAACGGCTCCGGCAAGTCCACCGCGATGAAGGCGATCATGGGCATCGAACGCCCGACCTCAGGCGATGTGACGTTCGAGGGCGAAACTATCGCGGGCCTGCCGGCGCACAAGATCGCGCGCAAAGGTTTTGGCATGGTGTTCCAGCACTCGCGGCCGCTGAACCGGCAGACCGTGCTGGAGAACATCATGGTCGCGCTGCTGCCCGACAGCCTTTTCATGCTGTTCGCCGACAAGGCGCTGACCGAGCGCGCCAGATGGATCGCCGAACGCGTCGGCTTGGGATCGGTGATGGATCGCCGGCCGCCGACCCTGCCCTTCGCCGATCTGCGCCGTCTTGAGCTCGCCAAGGCGATTGCCCGCGATCCCAAGGTAGTACTGGTCGATGAGCCCTTCGCCGGATTGACGCTGGCGGAAGTCGGCACCTTTTCCGAACTGATCCGCAGTTTTCGTGACGAAGGCCGCGCGGTGCTGCTGGTGGACCATAACGTCAAGAGCGTTGCGGCGCTGGTCGATCGCGTGCTTGCAATGTATCTCGGCGAGGAAATCGTCACCGGCCGCGCCGACGAGGTAATGCGCAACGAAACCGTGCGCCGGGTCTATCTCGGCGGTGCGATCGAAACCTCGGCCCGTCCGGAAACCAGCTTCAAGGACAAGGTGCCGCTGCTCCAGGTCGAGAACATCAGCGTGCATTACGGCAAGGCGCAGGCGCTGGAGAACGTCTCGATCCATGTGCACCAGGGCGAGTTCGTCTCCGTCGTCGGCCTCAACGGCGCCGGCAAGACCACGCTGTTCAACACGATCTCGGGTTTTCTGCCCTATACCGGCGAGATTGTCCGCGACGGCGAGAAACTGCGCGGGATCAGCCCGGCCAAAATCGCGCGAAGCGGCATCGTGCAATGCCCGGAGTCGCGCGAACTGTTCGGCGAGATGAGCGTCCGCGAAAATCTCGATCTGGGCGGCCAGCATTTGCCGGACGCGGACAAGGACAAACAGATGGCGTGGCTGTTTGAGCTGTTTCCGATCCTGAAGGAGCGCCAGGGGCAGATGGCCCAGACGCTGTCCGGCGGCGAGCAGCAGATGCTGGCGATCGGCCGGGCGCTGATGATGCAGCCGAAGATTTTGATTCTCGACGAGCCGACGCTGGGGCTCGCGCCAGTCATTCTCGAGCAACTGTCGAAGGCGCTGGAAAAGCTGCGGCAGACCACGCCGATCACCGTGCTGCTCGGCGAGCAGAACGTCACCTTCGCGCTACCGCATGCCGACCGGGTCTATGTGCTCGAACATGCGCGTATCGTCTGGGAGGGTGATCCCGGCCGCTTTGCTGAAGAAGCCGGTACCGGTTATCTCTAACCGTTTGCCGCGGCCTCTATCTCCGGCGTAATGGCAATGCCGTCACGCGCCGCGCGAGCGCGGTTCGCGAGTCGGCGCATCCCCGGCAGCCGCGCACCCGGCTGCCGCTCGATCGCACCCACCAGGGCTGCCATGCGCTCGCCGAATTGTGCGTGGCCGAAAGCTTTGGGGTCGATCGCAAGCAGCAACTGACCGGTCGCAGGCGGCGGTCCGTTGCCGTCGAGAAATGAGGACGCCTCGAAGGCGAGATTTGCACCGGGCAGGCAGGCGGCCAGCACCTCCACCATGAAGGCGAGCGCCGCACCCTTGGCGTCGCCGAGCGGAATCATGCTGCCTTGCAGCGCTTTCTCCGGGTCGGTTGTGGCATTGCCGTCGGCGTCGAGCGCCCATCCTTCCGGAATGCTCTCGCCACGCTGCTTCGCCGCGGCAATCGGACCGCGAGCGACCCTCGACAGCGCAAGGTCGACAACGGCCGGTTCACGGCCCTCGAGCGGCGCGGCAAATGCAATCGGGTTGGTCCCGAATACCGGCTGCCGTCCGCCCCACGGCGCCATCGCGCCGGGCGTATTGGCGAACAGCAACGCCACTAGGCCTTTGCGGGCGAGCGCTTCGCATGGCAGACCGGTCTCGCCGCAATGATTGGAGCGCATGATCGATGCAGTCGCGATGCCTTGCCCGGCCGCAAGCGCCGGCAATTCGGCGACGGCGAGATCGATCGCGGGATAGGCGAAGCCATGCGCGGCATCGATGGCGAGCACGCCTGCGCGCGGTCGTGTCGACGAGGGCCGCGCCGTGCCGTCGATCTTGCCGCTTCGCACCATCTGCAGATAGGTCGGGATCCGCGACAGGCCGTGGCCCTTGAGGCCGTCGGCTTCGGCAGCGACGAGGGCGCGCGCGACCGATTGCGCGCACTCGGCGCTGCATCCGTTGCGCACGAAGATTGCAGCAACCCATGCGATGGCGTCGCTGATCGAAAGCGTGCTCACGCGCTTCGATAGAGTTTCGTCAGCGAGAATTCGCGATGGCCAAGCAACTCCGCCGCCGTCAGGCGCCCGTTGCAGGTGCGAACGATCATGTCGATCAGCGCGTCGCCGGCCTGATCCAGCGTCATCTCGCGGCGAAGCACGCCGGTGACGTCGACATCGATGTGTTCGCCCATGGTCCGCAGCGTCTTCGGATTGCCGCTGATCTTGATCACCGGCACGATCGGATTGCCGATCACGTTGCCCTGGCCGGTCGGGAAGGTGTGAACCACATAGCCTCCCGCCGCCATCAGGGTCACGCATTCGGCGGCAGCCGACGAAGAATCCATGTAATAGAGACCCGGACCTTTGGCCGGCGCCTCGGCAGGCTCGAGCGCGTCAATGTAGCGGCACTTGCGGCCGATTTTTTCGAGATTGCCGAGCGCCTTCTCCTCGATGGTGGTGAGGCCGCCAGCGATGTTGCCCTTGGTGGGCTGCGAGTCCGAAAGATCGTTGGTCTTGTGCGCCTCGATCACGTCGTCCTGGTACGCCTTCCACATCTTGTACCATTTCTCGGCGATCTCGGGACTGGCCGCGCGCTCGCGGCACAGATGCTCGGCACCGGTGATCTCCGAGGTCTCGCCGAATACGCCATAGATGCCATGCGGGATCAGCTTGTCGTACATGTTGCCGACCGTCGGGCAGGACGAGAGGCCCGTCGTGGTATCGGACTCCCCGCATTTGGTGGAGACCCAAAAATCCGAGATCGGGCACTCCTCGCGCTTCAGTTCGGATGCCCACTGCACGAAACGCTTGGCCTGATAGCTCGCCTTGGCGATGGTCGCGATATCGCCGTGGCCTTCGATGCCGAAACCGACCACCGGTTTGCCGGTCTTGGCGATGCCGTCGACCACGCGTCCGGTCCAGCCGTCTTCGATGCCGATGACGACTACGGCTGCGACGTTCGGATTCGAGCCGATGCCGATCAAGGTGCGGAAGAACAGATCGAGGTCCTCGCCGAATTGCAGCCGGCCATAGGCGTGCGGAATCGCCATCGTGCCCTTGACGTTGTTCGCGACGGCTTCGCAGGCCGAATTTGAGAGATCGTCGAGCGGCAGGATGACCACGTGGTTGCGGACGCCGACGCGGCCATTCTCGCGCTTCCAGCCGCGGAAGATCGCGTTCTTGAAATCCGCCGAGGCGCGCTTGGCGTCGAGCGATTTGGTCATCAGCTGATCGGTCGCGCCGCCGATAAACGGCGACGACATTTCATGCGCGATTGTTGTTGTCATCGTATCGCTCCTCACCAACGCTTGGTTTTCATGTTCTGGGTATGGACGTGGTGACCCTTGCCGGCGGATGCGACCATGCGGCCAACGTCCTGTCCGTATTTGATCACGGTGTCCTTGTCGGCGAGGTCGATCAGCGCAACCTTGTGCCCGATCGGGATGTCGTCCTTGACGTTGACGGAGAAGGTCGAATTGTCCTCGGTCACCACGCCGAACGCTTTGGTGCCGGCTTTGAGACCTTCAACCACCACGACTGCAACATTGTCCTTCGGGCTGTGCGCCAGAACCTGGGGAATGTTGGATTTCTGACCTGCGGGTTGAGCCGCGCTTGCTTGAGAACTCATTCCTGTCTCCGCTCATATTTTTCGAGTCTTGTATAAGATAGCAAATCTTGCCCGGCAAGCGCCACACGGGCCTATTTGAGGTCGCTGAGGTAATGCGACTGGTCGGTGCGGCACAGCGATCGCCGCCATTCCGCCGGTGTTCCGTCGACGCCGAGCGCAACGCGGTCGATCAGCAGGATCGGCTCGCCCATTGCGGTCTCCAGCAGTTCGACCTGTCGCGCGCCGGCCGCGACAGCCTTCAGGCTCTCTGAGCCACGCGCAATGGTCACGCCATATTTCGTGGAATACAGCGCATAGAGATTGTTCGGCAGATCCTTGATCCGCTCGATCCCGGGAAACAGCGCGCGCGGCAGCACGATCTTTTCATGGATGCAGGGACGCCCATCAAGCGAGCGCACGCGCTCAATGACTACAACGGATTCCTTCAGGCTAATTCCGAGCCGCGCGGCGGCCAGTTCATCGGCCTTGGCGACCGACACCGAGATCGTGTGGCTTTCCGGGAAACGACGTTCGCCTGCATCGGAAACCATCCTGAAGAACTGAAACAGGATGCGCTCTTCGTCGTGAGAGGCCACAAACGTGCCGCGGCCTTGCCGGCGCACCAGCAGGCTTTCCGAACTCATTTCGTCCAGCGCCTTGCGCACGGTGCCGGGGCTGACGCCGAGCCCCGCCGCGATTTCTGGCTCGCTCGGCAGCAACTGACCGGGCGACCAGCTGCCGTCGCCGAGCCGCTTCATCAGCAGCTCCTTGACCTGGCGATAAAGCGGCCGATACCCGAGTGACGCGTGCGCAGCACTTCCAGCAAGCGGCGCTGGCCCCGCCTCCGACCGCTTACTGCTTCCCTTTGCGCTGCTCATCTCTGGTGTCTCGTGCTGGGGTAAATTTGCATCACGAATGTGCTGCAAGAACGGGAGGCAAAGCGTCCGCGATTTCATCGAGCAAGGTCTGACCAGGCTCGATGCGCGTGAAATAGACCGGCTCGGTCGTGACTTCGATATCGTGGTCGTGCATTCGCACGACGGTATAGCGCGAGGTCGCGAGGTCCGAGGCCGTTGGATGATCCTCGCGGAAATGCGCGCCGCGGCTGTCGGTACGGGCCTGTGCCGCCGCGCAAATGGTGCGACTGACCTGAATGAGATTCTCCAGATTCAGCCGATCGGTCCAGGTCAGGTTGTAACGCCGGTCGGCATCCGGCACGCCACAGCGGGCAACCGCGGCCTGCAAATCGTCGAGCGCCGCGGCGCCGCGCGACAGCCCCTCGCCGCTACGCAGGACTCCGACGTCGTCCCACATCGTCTCCATCAGGCCTTCGCGGATTTCATTGAGATCGCCGGACGGACGGCCGAGGGGAGAGAACGCGCGGTCGAGCGAGCGTTCGACCGCGGCGGGATCGGGATCGGCAAGGCTGCCCTCACGCAGCACCGTACGCGCCATCGAGGCGCCGGCGATACCGCCGAATACCGTCGAATTGGCGACGCCGTTGCCGCCGAGACGATTGGCGCCATGGACGCCGCCGGTATCCTCGCCGGCCGCATAGAGCCGCGGCATCGAGGTCCGGCATTCCAGATCGAACACCACGCCGCCCATCATGTAATGCGCCGTCGGCACCACCTCGACCAGGCCGCCCGCGAGATCGAAGCCGCAATCGGCGCAGCGCTCCACCATGCCCTTGAACAGTTTTGTCACGTTCGCAGGGCCCAAGTGGCTCATCTGGATGTGCACGCCGCCGTTCTTCGTCGCGAGACCTTTTCGGATCTGATACATGATCGAGCGGCTCACGACATCGCGGGTCGCGCGCTCGCCGCGCTCGTCATAGTCGAACATGAAGCGCGCGCCGCTGGAATCCAGCAAGCGCCCCCCTGCCCCGCGAAGACCTTCTTCCAGCACCGTTCCGGTCATCCGCGTGCCCGCGCCGGCGAGCAGGCCGGTGGGATGAAACTGCACCATCTCCATGTCGCGCAGTGCAAGCCCGACGCGCAGCGCCATGGCAAGGCCGTCGCAGGTCTTGTCGCCCGAAGGCGTGTGATACTTGTACATCGTCGGCCCGCCGCCGGTCGCAAGCAGCGTCGCCTTGGCACGCACCAGACTGGGCTCGCCGGTCCGCATGTCGAGCATCAACACCCCGGCCAGGCCCGATCCGTCGGCGGCCGGAATGAAATCGAGCGCGCGATAGTCTTCCATCCGCCTGACGTCGCGCCGCCAGACCTGTTCGGACAGCCGGTTGATGATTTCGATGCCGGTGAGATCGCCCTTGTGCACGGTGCGATCGAAGGTCTGCCCGGCAAAGGCCTTCTGGTGAACGCTGCCGTCAGGATTGCGATCGAAGAAGCAGCCGAGTTCATTTTCCAGCTCGCGGATTCTGACCTGCGCCTCGGTAACCAGTTTCCACGCCAAATCCTGGTCGTTGAGCCACTTGCCACCCTCGATCGTATCCATGAAATGGCGCTCGACGGAATCGCCGGGGGCGAGAGCGACGTTGTAACCGCCCTGCACCATGCGCGTGCAGCCGCACTTGCCGAGCAATCCCTTCACAGCGACGGTCACATCGAGCGAAGGCGCGGTCTTCTTCGCATGCAAGGCCGCGAACAGCCCGGCGCCGCCGGCGCCGAGGATCAGGATATCGGTTTCGATCCGGCGGAGTGGCATACTGTCAGGCCGCCCCGATGCTCTTGAGAATTGCGTCGCGCCGGCTCGCCACCTCCTTCTGATTGTCCGCGAAAAGCGAGCCGCCGTGCGAATCCATGCTGACCAGCAGCGGGCCGAAATGCTTGATGCGGAATCGCCACAAGCTTTCGGGATGCAGGTCATCGAGATCAACATCCTCGATCCGCTCGATCCAGGTGGTCTCCAGCGCCGCGGCACCCCCGACGATGGCAAGATAAGCGCCACCCAGTTCCTTGAACGCCGCCGATGTCTCCGGTCCCATGCCGCCCTTGCCGATGATAATCCGTACGCCTTCGCGCAGCATCAGCGGCCGCGTAAAACGCTCCATGCGTTGTGACGTGGTGGTGCCGATGCAGAACGGGGTGTAGCCGACCGGCGCTTCCGGCGAGACCGGCACCTTGTGCACGTTCGGCGCGGTGTGGATCACGGCATGGCCCTGCAGGTCAAGTCTAGTGCGGCGATCGCGGTCAAACATGTGAATCAGGGTGGCGTCGCGGATGCCATACAGCGTCTTTTCCAGCGTGACGGTATCGCCGACCTTCAGCGTGCGCGCCTGGTCCGGAGTGATCGGCATTTCGAGGGTGTGATGTGCCATGACCAGAGTCCTCTAAGCAGAAAAGCTGATGCCGCCGGGCGTGATCGTCGCCCGCGCGCGGCGCGCCGAATGGCACTGGATATTCACGGCGACCGGATTTTGCGTGATGTGGGTCGCTGCGACCTCGACGTGGACGGCAAAGCTGGTAGAGCGGCCGCCGAGACCCTGCGGGCCGATTCCCAGCTCATTCACCGCACCCGACAGCTCTTTTTCGATTCTGGCGCCTTCTTCATCGGAGCAGGCCGAGCCTAAGGGACGCGTTGCGGCGATCTTGGCGAGGTGCATGCAGAGGTCCGACGTGCCGCCAATGCCGACGCCGACGATGGTCGGGGGGCACACGCGTCCACCGGATTCGATCACCCTGTCGATCACAAATCGCTTTACCGCATTGATGCCATCGGACGGCAGCAGCATCTGCAGGAACGAGCCGTTCTCCGATCCCGATCCCTTCGGAATCATCTCGATCGATACCGTCTCCGGCTGCTCGTCGAAATCGACATGAATGATCGGCACCCGAATACCGCTGGAGGTCTGGTTGTTTTTCCGCGTAATGGGATGCACGACGGACGAGCGAAGCGAATATTCATGCGTGGCGCGCTCGCAGCCGGTCCGGATCGCACGCTTCAATCCGGCGCCATCGAAGTCAACGTCGCGTCCGACCACCACGTTGTAGATGGGAATGCCGGTGTCCTGGCAAAGGATATTCTTGGTCCGTTCGGCGACGGCGATATTCTCGATCATGGTGTCGAGGATGCTGCGCCCGGTCGCGTCAGTTTCGGTGCGCACCAGCTCCTTGAACCCGGCCTTGATATCCGCGGGGAGAACTTTCAGCGCCTGCACATAGAGCGTTTTGCAGATTTCTTCGACTTCTCGCAGATCGAGCTGCATGACTTCCTCCTAGACCACGAGTGACAGGCCGGACGCGATCAGTAGCGCGGACAGAACCTGCTTGAACCTGTTTTCGTTGAGCCGGCCGTAAATATGAAGTCCGAGCCATGCGCCGGCCGCGAGCGCGGGAAGCGCGCAAATGAACAGCGTGATCCCGCCGCGATTGAACGAGGCGGCCCCGACCAGAAGCAGCGTGACCACATGCGCGAACAGGATGAAAGGCTGATAGACGCCTCTCGCCGTGTTCTTGGACCAGCCGCGCAGCTGTGTCCACACCGTCGGGATCACGCCGGAGTAACCACCGATGCCCCCAAGGATGCCCCCGATGAATCCGATCGCACCATCCGCCGTCCGGCCTCCGAACGTTACTCGCGGTAGCCGCGGCGCGAACAGAGCGTAACAGCCATAGATCGTGAGGAAAACGCCGAGCGAGATCTTCAGGGTGCTGCTGTTGAATTGCGTCAGCGCCAGAACGCCAATGGGGATACCGACGACCGCACCGATGATAAACGGAAACAGCCGCGCTGGTTCGATCGACCCCCGGATCGGCCACACCAACGTTAGATGCAGCAGACTGCCGCAGGCGACCACCAGCGCGGTGGTCTGCAACGGCTCCAGCCCATGCAACCAGATCGACGACGCCACCAGTGCAAACGCAAACCCGGCACCGCCCGCCGCCAGCGCGCCGAGAAACGCGCCCGCCCATACGATCGACAGTGTCTGCATCAAGAGCGCGACCATCACACCATCCCGTTCAGAAGAAACAATAGTCCGACCGTCACCGAACAGGCGACGCAGGCGGACACCACGATGGCGCCGCGTTCGTGTACGGCGAAAAATTCGATCGCCAGTACGCGAAGGCCCAAAGCCATGTGCAGGCCCAGCGCCGTGACCAGCCCCCACTCCGCGGCGCGGACAAAGCCGTTGTGGGTGACGCCGAGAAAGCTCTGAAACGAGTCAGCGCCGCCGAGAGCCATTCCAAGCGCGACAAAGTGCATCGGCAGGAAGATCGCCAGCGCGATGCCCGACAGGCGGTGCAGCATCGCCGCCAGGAATCCAGGCTTGAGGTGCGGATTGCGGATCATGCGATGTAGACCGCAAGCGCGGCCCTCACACCAAGAACCAGCAGCAGCGCTGAGAAAGCCAGCATCGCAACATCGAGCGATCGCGATCGCCACTTTGCCCATTCGCGAAGGACCGAGCGCAGTCCGATCGGCGCGTGGATCGCCGCGGCAATCACGAAGACCAGATAAAAGCCCAAAAACCAGCGGTTGCCGTGCGTACGCGCCAGAATTTCGCCGGCGGTCAGCCCGCCCCGGATAGCGTAGATAATCGTGACCAGATGAACCGTCACCGCGAAGGCCAGGACGAAGGCGGTGCCACGCTGCGCGAGATAAAGGACCGGGTTCATCGCCGACGTTTCCATGCGCGCGCCGAGGTCGCGCGCTTCAACCCCGCAATCGAAAAGGTCGGCGAGATCGCCTTCGGACAGAATTCGGTGCAGCTCATATGGCTGTGGCAGGAATGACAGCCGGCATCGCCCGACACAGCCTCAAGGCGCGCGTCTTGGCCGCGGTCGCGCACGTCGTTGACCAGTGTCCAGGCGCGGTTGAGCGCGGCGGGGCCGAGATAGTCCTCGTTCCATGACACAACGTCGCAGGCCGAAT
Source organism: uncultured Alphaproteobacteria bacterium (assembly GCA_963784755.1). Classification (GTDB taxonomy): domain Bacteria; phylum Pseudomonadota; class Alphaproteobacteria; order Rhizobiales; family Xanthobacteraceae; genus Bradyrhizobium. The sequence goes on from CAWASS010000004.1 coordinate 48,160, forward strand.
AGCAGATGCCGCAATTGATGCATTCGATACCGGCGTCGGCTGCCTGACGGTCAGGTAAATCGGGCACGACAACAGCAAAATCTTCCGGCGGGTTGTCGCCGGGTTCAAAATATCCATGCGCATCGCGCCATTTGTCGAAGAACGGCGCCATGTCGACCGCGAGATCCTTTACAATCGGCAGGTTGCGCAGCGGCTCTAGCTTGATCGTCCCCGCTTCCAATTGATCGACCCGGGTCCGGCAGGTCCAGCGCGGCCGGCCATTGACGATCATCGCGCAGGAGCCGCACATGCCGACCCGACAGGCGAACCTGTAGGACAGCGTCGCATCCTGACTGCGCTGTATCTCCGTCACCACGTCCAGCACGGTCTGGTTCTCGCGGCGCGGCACCTCGAAGGTTTGAAATTCCCCGACCCGGTCGCCGCGCCATACCTTGACCGTCATCGCATCGGTTGGACGCGATCCGGGTGTTTTAACGCTGGCGTGAACGTTCATGTCGTCACTTGCTTGGTTTTGCTCGCCGGCTAGCTGCCGGGCGCGCCGTGGATGCCGCTGAAGAAAACGTCTTTCCAGTCGTTCGTCTTCGCTGTCACAAGGCCTGCCCAATTCATGTAATCGAGATAGGTCAGGATCTTTTTCGGCGTGGTGGTCCATTCATTCTGCGGGTTCCGAATGATCTTTTCAGCGTCCGCCGCCGATAATTTGGAATTCTCGGCCTTGATCCAGAGCGCTGCCGCCGCAGCCGGATCTGACTTGATACGGGTCATACTCTCCTCGAGCGCATCCAAAAACGCCTTCATGAGTTTGGGATTGGCCGTCACAAATTTCGAACTAGTCCAGACCGTGTTGAAGGTGTGCGGCCCGCCGAGAACCTCGTAGCTGTCGAGCACTTTATGCACCCGCGGGTCTTTCAGTTCCTGCTCCTGAAACGGTGCCGAACCGAAATGAGAATTGATTTCAGAGAGCCCGCTGAGCATTGCAATCATCGCATCGGGATGCGGCCTCTGGACGGTAAGTAAATCGAGTTTGTCCTGCTGGCCTTTGCCGAAAACTTTTTCCGCGGCTATCTGCAGCGTGACCGCCTGGATTGACGTCTTGACGCCGGGAAGCGCGATCTTGTCTTTCTCGGTAAAGTCCCTGATCGTCTTTATGTTCGGATTGGTCGTGACCAGATAGAGCGGCATTGAATTGAGCGCCGCCACGCCCTTTACCTTCACATTGGTCTGGGTCTTGCCCCAGATCGTCAGCAGCGGCCCGACGCCGCCGGACGCGAAATCGAGATTGCCCGACAGGATCGCGTCGTTCATCGGAGCACCGGCCGATAGCTGGGTCCATTCGACCTTGATGTCGAGCCCCTGCTTCTTCGCATGCTGCTCGAATAGTTTTTCTTCTTCCATCAGCGTCAGCGGCAGATAGCCCAGTCCGAACTGCTTTGCGATCCGGACGGTATCTGCCTCGGCATACGCCACGCCGCCGAGGCCGGCACTCAGAAGCCCGATCGCTGCGATCAGCCGCCCTACCCTTTGAAGTCTCATCCTGTTCTCCTCGTCACGACTGCATGCCCCAGCGGCCGATGGTCTGTTTCTCGATGGTGCGGAAGATCACGTTCTCGATCACGAGACCGATGATGATCACCGTCAGCAAGCCCGCGAACACGTTCGGAATATCCAGTGTGTTCTTGTTCTCGAAAATGAACCATCCCAATCCACCCGAGCCGGAACTGACCCCGAACACAAGTTCCGCGGCGATCAGCGTGCGCCACGCAAAAGCCCAGCCGATCTTCAATCCGGTCAGGATGCTGGGAAACGCCGCGGGGATCAGGATTTTCCAGATATAGCGCGGCCCGGTGAGGCCGTAGTTCCGGCCCACCATCTTCAGCGTATTGCTGACGGACAGGAAACCCGAATGCGTGTTCAGCGCAATCGCCCAGGTCACCGAATGCACCAGCACGAAGATGAGACTGCCGTTGCCGAGCCCGAACCAGATCAGCGCCAGCGGCAGCAGCGCGATCGCCGGCAGCGGATTGAACATCGAGGTCATGGTTTCCAGAAAATCCGTGCCGATGCGCGACATGATCGCCAGCGCGGTCAGCAGCGCCGCGAGCACGACGCCGCAGGCATAGCCCATCAACAGCACTTTTATCGATGCCCAGGCGCGCGCCGGCAGGACTCCATTGAATATGCTCTTGGTAAAGGCTTCCACGGTCGCGCTGAAGGTCGGAAACAGCAGGTCGTTGTTCAAATAGCGGCCATATGCCTCCCAGATCAACGCCAGCACCACAAGGATCAGCAGCTTGCGCAGCCAGACCTGATTATAGACCCGCTCCAGCCCCGACAGCGGCTTTTGCACCACGGCGAACTGCGCGGTCTGATCGCGGACGATCTCAGGCCGCAACGGTGCAACATTATCGCCGGTCTTGGCCATCCGAGCCTCAGACATTCTCCGCCTCCTCGATCTGGTCGGCGAACAGCATATGCTGGATGCGCTTCTCCAGCGCGATAGCATCCTGGTGCGCGGCGCTGTTCAACTCGGCCTTCACTTGCCCCGGGTGGGGAGACAGCAACAGAATTCGCGTTCCGATCTTGATGGCTTCCGGAATCGAATGCGTCACGAACAACACCGTAAAACGCGTCTCGTCCCACAGCGCCAGCAGTTCGTCCTGCATTTTGCGGCGGGTGAGCGCATCGAGGGCTGCGAACGGCTCATCCATCAGCAGGATATCCGGCTCCATCGCCATGCCGCGCGCGATCGCCACGCGCTGCTTCATGCCGCCCGACAGCGTGTGCGGAAAGCTGTCGGCGAAACCCGCGAGATTGACCTTGTTGATATAGTGCATCGCCCGCTCCTCCACTTCGCGCCCCGACATGCGGCTGGAGGATTCGAGCGGAAACATCACGTTCTGCCGCACCGTTTTCCACGGCAGCAGTTGGTCGAACTCCTGAAACACCATCATGCGATCCGGCCCCGGATGCTTGATCAGGTTTCCCTTGAGCCGGATTTCGCCCTCGGTCGGAATCATGTAGCCGCCGACGGCCTTGAGCAGTGTCGACTTTCCGCAACCCGACGGGCCGAGCAGAATGAACCTTTCCGCCTGAAAAACCTCGAAGTCGATCCGATAGGTCGCGGTCACGAGATGATCCGGCGTCTTGTACTGGAGCGTGACGCCTTTCACCTCGAGCAATGGAGCGGTCATGTTCATGCGATTCTCATCGGCGAATGATCGGAGCAGCCTGGCTCTCGATCATGACGTTGATACAGGCCGGCTTGCGGCTTAGATAGGCGCGATCGAGTGCATCCGGGAGATCGTCTGCGGTCGAGACAAGCGCTCCGAAACCTCCGAGGGCTTCCACTACGCGATCATAGCGGGACGGCAAAAGATCGCAATTTTTTGCGCGCTCGGCGCCGTATTGACGCAGCTGTATCTGATATTCAGCGTTCCAGCGCGCGTCGTTGCCGACGACGACGATGACCGGAAGGCCGTAACGTATGGCAGTGTCGAATTCAGCCATGTGGAACCCAAACGTACCATCGCCCATGACGGCCACCACGGGATGGTCCGGATAAGCGAGCTTTGCGGCAACCGCGAATGGAAGTGAAACGCCGATTGTTCCGGCGGCGCCATTGATAATTCGTCGATCGGTCTTCACCAGCGCTTGCGCCCATTGCCCGATCTCGCCGCCATCGGACACCAACGTCGCGCCCCGATGTTTTTCAATGAAACTGTTGACGGCCCTGCACATCTCGACCGGATGAACTCGGCCGGCATTTTTGGCACGAATCGATTTCCATTGTGGTGGCTCGTAGGCGAGCGCCGCACGTACATGCTCGTGCCATGCCGATGGCGAATTGGCTGTCTTTGGACTCCTCTCGGTCAGAGTCGTGATCACCACCAGCGCGTCGGCGACGTCAGATAGAAGCACCCGCTCTCCCATTGCATTCCGTGCGCGGGAAACGAGCGCCGCGTCGGGATCGATCGCGATCCACTTGCAGGACGGCGACAAAGCAGGCGCTTCACCGAAGCGCAACGTGAAATCGAGCGGCTTGCCAACGAGCACGATGAGATCGGCTTCTGCCAGGATTTCGGCGAAAGCGCCGAGGCCGGGATCGTTGATGCCCCGCGGACTTTCCATTCCGATCACGGGCACATCGAGCGCATCTGCCGCGTCCCGCATAATGACCCGGCCGCGCTCGGTGCACATGGCCGGGCCGCAAATCACCAGAGGTTTTGTGGCGGCGCGGAGGTGAAAGATCAGTTTGTCCGCCATGTCCGGCGGCAATGGCGGGGAACGAGGCCGGATGCCTGCTCTAGTCATCCATGTCACGCTATCGTCCGGGATCGTCTGTTCCAGCAAATCCACGGGGAGGCTGACATGAACAGGGCCGGGACGACCCGAAGTAGCGAGTTCTGCTGCCTTGGTGATATCTGAACTCAGTGTCTCCACTGCGGTCGCAGTCCATGACGCTTTCGTCACCGGTCGCGCGAGGTCGGCCTGCGCCATCTCCTGGAAAGCGCCCTGGCCGAGCTCGCTCAAGGGCGCATGTCCGGACAGCAGCACCAACGGGGACTCCGACGCCAGCGCCGTGTACAGCGCCGCCGCCGCGTTGCTGTGGCCCTGACCTCCGGTCACCAGCGCAATCCCGGGCTCGCCGGTCAATCGTCCCCACGCATCGGCCATGTGCACGCATGCCGCTTCGTGGCGAGTGTGGATCAATTGGATTTTGGTCGACAGCAGAGCGTCGAAAATCGGCATGATGTGGTTGCCAGACAGCGTGAAGATGCGCGTGACGCCCAGATCTTCCAGCATCCGGGCGACGATGTCAGCACCCCTCAACATGCGATCTCCCAACGCTTTCGGCGCTGCGGCCGATTTCGATGTCATCCAAAAAGTGGCACGGCGCCATGATCGAGTAAAGGAGTCATATGTCTAATATAAGAGCTAACCCGATCAGGCGATGTGAAGCAGCCGAATGAGGGCGATACTGATGGCGATGAGGACAAGCAGCGAGACCACGACCGCGATGGTGACGCGGCCGCCGACGCGTCCGACCACCCGCACGTCGACGCCGAGCCCGAGCGCCGCCATCGACACGACTGTCAGCAATTTTGCCGCGAGCAAGATCGGCCCCAGCAGCGGCGTGGGAATCAGTCCGACGCTTCGCGCGGTCGCAAGGACGAGAAAGCCGATGATGAACCACGGAATAAGATAAAGCAGACCGGGCCGCGGCGCGGGACCGGAGACACCGAGCCTTGACCGGAATAGCGACAACAGCACCACGACGGGTCCCAGCATTAGCACCCGCACCAGTTTGACCAAGGTCCCCAGTTGCGCGCTGACGGCGCTGATCGGCACCGTCGCGGCCAGCACCTGAGGCACGGCATAGACGGTCAACCCCGCCAGCACGCCATACTGCGTTTCCGACAGCGCCAGCAACGGAATGAAAAGCGGCAGACCGAGCACGACGACGACGCCGAGAATGGCTGTGAATGCGATTGAGGAAGCGATGTCGTCGCTATCGGCGCCGATCACCGGCGCAACCGCGGCGATCGCCGAATTGCCGCAGATCGAATTGCCGCACGCGATCAGAATGGATACGCGCCGCGGCAAGCCCAGCACGCGGCTGGTGGCGTAGCTCGCAGCGAGTGCTGCAACGACGGTCACGACGATGCCGGACAGCAGCGCGGGGCCGGAGGCTACGATCGCGGCGAGGCTGATGGAGGCGCCGAGCAGCACCACCGCGATTTCGAGCAGCGTTTTGGCGCTGAACGAAATGCCCGCGTTCCAGATGTCCTGAGGTTGCCACAGGCTGCGAATGGCGATGCCGAGAAGAATGGCAATCACCAGCGCCTCGACATAGGGATGCCCGAACGCCGCTTCCTCCCAATTCTGCGCGACTATCGCGATCACGGTGATAACGATGCAGAGCATCAGGCCCGGCACGATGCCAGTGAACTCGGCTGGCGCCGACGTGAGATGGTCGCGCCAACCGGTTCTGGCGGACGTTTCGGTCTCCGGTTTTTGTCGGTCTTGCATCAGCGACTGTTGCGCTCGGCCCGCGAGTTCTATGTCTTATATAAGACTTGGATTCCGGCCGGGGTCTAGCGGGAAATCGCGCGCCTTGGAAAAAGATACTCTCGGGTGACGGCGCCGTAACAGGAACGGCTATGAAGCCTGCGCAATATGGAGAGTTGCCTCCTTGAACTACCTGATATTTGCGGCATTTCTACAACATGAGATCGACCAGCAATCAGAGCTGCCACCAAGGCGCGCCCATTTCGTTGACGGAGCCCGATCTTGCGGCGTGGGCCGAGCAAATCGCCATTGGTTCGGCGCGCAACACGCGAGGGCTGTGGTACGGCGCAATCGTGTTCTGGATCGTTGTTGCCTGCATTATTGCCGCCCGGATCGTCTTCCTGGACCCGAGCAGGATTCAGCCGGCTACGGCGCAGTCTGCAACGCACTCGACGCTGGCAGGTACAGCGAGCGCTTCCCACGATACGAAATTGTAATCCGCTTTTCCGTCGCGGCCAGCGACCTCACTTCACTGAGCCATCCACAAACACTTCGATCAGTTTGGCTCCCGGCCGGGCGAACGCCGACTTCAGCGTGGAAGCCACCTCCTCTGCCTTCGTGACTTGGATCGCCTCAAGCCCGAGCGCTTTTGCGAGGCCGGAGAAATCAACCGGCGGGTCGACAAAATCCATACCGACGAAATGATCGTCTTTATGAAAGGCCAGCAGCCGCTGCTTGATAATCCGGTAGCCGCCATTGTTCACGATCACCACCGTTAGCGGCAGTTTGTGATGCGCCGCCGTCCACAAGGCCTGGATCGAATACATCGCGCTGCCATCGCCGGAGTAGCACACCACCGGCCGGTCGGGATTGGCCAAGCTGACGCCGACCGACGCCGGCAGTCCCCAGCCGATCCCGCCCGAGGCAAGCCCGTGATAGCCGTAGCGATCACGATGCGGGCGCAGCGCCGACATGTAGCGCGACGCCGTCAATCCCTCATCGACGAGGATGGCATTTTGCGGCATCGCCTCGACCACCTGCAGCGTCAGCCAGTCCGGGTCGATCGGCGAAGCATCCTTCTTCATCGCGATCTGATCGACCAGCTTTGCCCGCCGCGCGGTCCAGTTTTTCGAGACCAAAGCAGCGATGCCGTGACGGGCTCGCGTATCGAGCGCCGCACCGCCGGCGGTTTTCAGCGCGGGGATCAACGCCCGCAACGTTTCCTTCACATCGGCCTTCAATGCGACCTCGGCCGAATAATTTTTTGCCAGATCCCAATCGACCAGGCCGATTTGCACGATCGATAGTCCGTTCGGCAGCGGGTCGACCTCGCTGTACACCGACATCCGCAGAGGATCGGAGCCAAGCACGATCATCAGATCGTAGGGGCCAAGAATTTCGCGGACCTGCGGCTGTACGCGCGGCAGCGAGCCCATGAAGCACGGACTTTCCGACAGGAAATGCGCGCCGTATGGTGCGGTCTGCTGATATGCCGGGCAACCGAGCGCCGCCGCAAACTCCGCGGCTTCATGGAGCGCGTCGCTTTTTACGATCTCGTCGCCAACGATAATGACAGGACGTTCGGCCTTGAGGATGCGCTGGGCCAGTACTTGCAACGCCTCATCCGACGGTTTTACGCGCGTATCGATGCGGGTCGAGCACCCAAGCTCGAGGCCGGCCTCGGAATTCAGAATATCTCCCGGCAGCGAGATGAAAACCGGCCCAGTCGGCGGCGTCATCGCGACTTTGGCCGCGCGGCGCACGATCCGCGGCAGATCTTCCAGCCGCGTAACCTCGACCGCCCACTTCACCAGCGGCTCGGCGATCCTAACAAGCGGATCGTACAGTACCGGCTCCATCAGGCCGTGACCTTGCTCCTGCTGGCCGGCGGTCAGGATCATCGGCGTGCCGGTGAATTTTGCGTTGTACAGCGAGCCCATGGCGTTGCCGAGCCCGGGCGCGACGTGGACGTTGCAGGCGACGAGACGGCCGGAAGCACGGCTGAATCCGTCCGCGATGGCAACCACAAGGCTTTCCTGCATCGCCATTACATAAGTGAGATCGGGATGTTCCTTCAGCGCATGCATGATCGGCAGTTCGGTGGTTCCGGGATTACCGAACAGATGCGTGATGCCCTCGTCCTTGAGCAAAGCGAGAAACGCCGATCGCCCGGTGATGCGGTTCACCGCAGGCCTGAGTTCCTTGTTCATGTGACCACCGTCCGTTTCGGTTCGACGATCTCGAACATGCGTGGGAACTCGTCCATCAACGCCATCAACTCGCCGAGCTTCATGGGATTGCCGGTGAATTTTATCTTGCCCGCGGCCATGGCCTCCGGGAATGTCGCCTTCTTGGCAATGACTTCATCGAGCAGCGAGCGCGGCAAGGTAAAGCTGGCATCCGCGTTCGGAGATTGCACGCCCGCAATATAGGTCAGCGCCGAATTTTCCAGCGTCAGCACGTGGGTCTCATTGGTATCGGTAAAGCTCCAGTTGAGCACGATGGTCTTGCCCTCCGCCTTCGGACCGTTCAGCCGCACGCCCAACACGTCCCACAATTGTTCGGTGCGAAGTGCTGCCAGCGTTTCGCGCGGCATCGGCGGTCGCGGCGGTGCATTCGGGATGCCCTCGCGCAACTCTTGCGCACCAAACAGATAGGCATTGCGCCAGGTGGAGCTTTCGGCGAGATAGCCAAGCTGCTCAAACGTATCGGCCAGCATCGCACGCGCCGCGGCGTTGCCGGGCTCGGCGAAAACCAGATGGCTCAACGCCTGCGCCACGAAGCGAAACTCGCCCTTCTCCAGATCCTTGCGCGCGCGGCCGAGAATGGCGTCCGCGCCGCCCATATATTCCACGAATTTCTTTCCGGCCTCCACTGGCGGCAGCGGATCGAGATTGGCGGGGTTGGCGTCATACCAGCCGAGATATTTCTGGTGGATCGCCTTCACATTATGGCGGATGTGACCGTAGTAGCCACGCGCGTGCCACGCACCGTCGAGACTTTTCGGAAGTCTTATGGTCTCGGCGATTTCGGTCGCGGTGAGTCCGTGATTCAGCAGCCGCAGCGTCTGGTCATGCGCGAATTTGTAGAGATCGCGCTGCTGACGGATCATGGTGTCGACGCGCTCGGTGCCCCACACCGGCCAATGATGCTGGCCGCACATCGCCTCCGCCTTGCCACCCCATAGTTGCAGCGCTTCATTGAGATACCTCGACCACGCCAGCGCATCGCGCACATCGGCGCCACGGAACGGCAGCAGATTGTGGAAATTGTGGGTGCAGTTTTCCGCAAGGTTCAACAACCTGTAGCGCGGGATGTAAAAATGCATTTCCGCCGGCGCCTCGCTGTTGGGCGCCATCTGGAATTCGAATTCCACCCCGTCGATGGTCCGGCGGTCGCCGGTCGCCTTGATCAGATCGGTCGGCCGCAGCAGCGCCACCGAACCCGCCGCCATCGACTTGCCGAGGCCGCAATCGACCTGGCCGTGCGGGCCTTTTTTCAGGAACGGCCCGAACTGATATTGCGCGCGCCGCAGCATCGCGGGTCCCGCGATGATGTTTTCCGACACCGCGTGTTCCATGAACAGATCGGGCGCGATGATCGGAACGCCACTCGCCAGCATCGCGTCGTCGATCACGCCGCGCGCGCCGCCCCAGTGGTCGGTATGCGTATGGGTGAAGATCACCGCGGCGACCGGACGCCGCCCGCGGTGTTCGAAATAGAGCTCTATCGCGGCTCGCGCGCCCTCGATCGAGGTCAGCGTGTCGACCACGATCACACCCTTGTCGCCTTCGATCAGCGTCATGTTGGCGATATCGAGCCCGCGCACCTGATAGACGCCGGGCACCACCTCGAACAGTCCGTGATTCATGTTGAGCCGCGACTGCCGCCACAGGCTCGGGTCTACCGTCGGCGGCGCCTCCTCGTCGGACAGGAATCCATACGGCTCGAGGCTCCAGACCGTACGGCCCGCTTCGGACGTAATCTTCGCATTCTCGCGGGTGCCGAGAAATCCACGGGAGGCGTCGTCGAAATCGCGCGTGTCCGAAAACGGCAGCGCAGCGCGGGTCGCGGCGTGCTGTTTTACGACGGACGCCGAGGCATCCTTCGGCGCTTCGCTGCTGAGTTGTTGTTGTGTCATTGTTTTTCTCCCCGTTTTATTTTTCTGGTAGCGCGAACGCGCCCTATGCCGACGGCCTGAAGATGACGCGATCCCGCGAGGAGCCGATCACGGCAAGATAGGCCGCTTTGGCATCGGAAAGCGAATAGATCGCATGATACGAAATCGGGTATGGCTTGAGATGACCGCTGGCAAAACCCGGAAGCACCCCGCGCAACAGATCGCCGCTTGCAACCGAAGAAAATGCCAGCGTGTCGACGCCGACATAGGTGTGACGGCCGCGATAGAACTCCAGGATGTTGAATTCGACCACCGGATGGACCGCGGCGATCAGGATTTGCCGGCCGGCCAGCGCCAGCGACTTGTGCGCCGCCTGGAAATACGGATCGCCCACCGTGTTGAACACGATGTCGACGCCCTTGCCGCCGGTCAGTTCGCGTACCCGCGCGGCGACGTCGGTGGTGGCCGAGTTGATGACTTCTACCGGCTCGTTGGCATGGCCCTCGTAAGCCTCGCCCTTGCGGACGACGCCGATCACCTTTGCGCCGCGCCAGGTCGCGAGCTGCGCCGCGGCCTGGCCGACTTTGCCGTTCAACCCCATGATCAGCACGGTTTCCTGCGGTCTCGGCATGCCGGCGCGGCGAAATCCCTCGATCGCGGTCACGAACGGCACGCCAATTCCGGCGGCTTCTTCCATCGAAATAGATGCGGGTTTTTCCACCAGCGCTGCCGTCTCGATGACAAGATGCGTGGCGTGGGTACCATCGCGGCGGATGCCGAGGTCGCCTGATGAGCCGAAAACGTCGTGGCCCAGCCATTGCGGCGGGCCATCGATAACGACGCCAGCGAAATCGCGCCCCGGCGTGCGCGGGAAAACCGCATAGGACATCAGACCGGTCGCGGCCTTGACGTCGGAAGGATTGATCCCGGCCGCCTTGATTTCGACGACCACGTCGCTTGGCCCGCGCGCCAGCGCGCGCTGTTCGATTGCGGGCGCGAGCGCGGCGGCATCCGCCGCCTTTGCATTCAACCGCAGCGCAGTTGCCTCAACTGTTTTTGTCATTCCCATCCAGCTATCCGATCAAACGGGGCGCGGCAACAGATAGGGCGAGTTGGCGATGGTCCACGGCGGCGGCGTTTCCATCTTGAAGATCTGGCGCAGATGGACCTCGTCCGGTCCGTCGCCGATCCGCAGCAGGCGCCCCCACGCGAGCGCCTGGTGGATCGGGGTGTCGTCCGAGCCGCCCATGGCGCCGAACACCTGCATGGCGCGGTCGGCAATGCGCTGCAGCATCGCCGGCACCACCACCTTGATCAGCGATACGTCGCGCCAGGCGCCCTGATGACCGGCGCGGTCGAGCAGCCACGCGCAGCGATAGGTCAAGAGCCGCGCCTGTTCGAGCTCGACACGCGATTCGGCAATCCAGCGCTGCACGGTGTCGTATTCGATGATGGCGCGGCCGAAGGCCGTGCGCTCGGCGGCCCGCGCCAGCATCAATTCGATCAACACCTCGCACAAGCCGATCGAGCGCATGCAGTGATGTATCCGCGCCGGCCCGAGGCGGACCTGGGCCACCCGAAAGCCGTCACCTTCCCTGCCGAGCAGATTTTCGACGGGAACGCGCACATTTTCGAAATCGATTTCGCCGATTGGCGCGACGTGGTCCATGCAGCCCATCCAGCGCAACGGACGCACCAGGCGTAAGCCCTTGGCGTCTATCGGGACGATGACGCATGAATGGCGGCTGGTGCGCGAGGCGTCGGGATGGCTCACTCCCATCACGATCAGGAAACTGCATTGGGGATGCGCGGCGCCGGTGATGAACCATTTGCGGCCGCGAATGACGTAGTCGTCGCCCTGGCGGGTGATGGTCGTCGCGATATTGGTGGCATCTGACGATGCAACGTCCGGCTCGGTCATGCCGAAGGCCGAGCGCGTCCGACCTTCCAGCAACGGATGCAGCCAGCGGCGTTTTTGCTCGTCATTCGCGCAATTCTGCAGTGCGATCATGTTGGGTACGTCGGGGGCCTGGCAGTTGAAGACCTCGGGCGCCCAGAACAGGCGGCCCATGATTTCCGCACATGGCGCGTAATCGAGGTTCGACAGCCGCGTGCCGGGCTCGTCGTCCGCAAGTTCGGGCAGCGCCAGATTCCATAGGCCCGCTGCACGCGCCTTGCGTTGCAGCTCCGGCATGAAGGACGCCTCGCCGCGGGCAGCGACCTCGACTGCCCAGCCGCGATGGCGGGGCAGCACCTCCTTGTCGAAGAAGGCCCGCAGCCGGTCCCGCCACTGCAGCGAAGCTTGTGAAAGATCGAACTCCATTGACAACTCCAGTTCCGGTAACCGATCATATAGCGGCAATTCTGCCTGCGGAGGGACTTCATGAACAGGGGATTGAGTTGCTTCGCCGCGGGACTGGCGCTGCTCGCGGCCGGCGCATCGGCCTTCGCGCAAGCCGCTTATCCGACCCGGCCGATCCGCGTCATCGTGCCCTATCCTGCCGGCGGCATCGTCGACATCGTCGCCCGCAGCGTCACCGACACGGTCAGCAAGAATTTCAGGCAGACGATGCTCGTCGAGGCCAGGCCCGGCGCCAACAGCAACATCGGTACCGCCGAAGCCGCGCGTAGCGCGCCCGACGGCTACACCTGGCTCGTGACCGGCCCCGCGGTGCTGGTCAATCCTTCGATCTACAAGGATGCTGGCTGGAACGCGATGCGGGACTTCAAATGCGTCGGCCTTGTGGTCTGGAATCAAAGCGCCGCGGTAGTGTCCGTCAATCTGCCGGTCACGACGCTGAAGGATTTCGTGGCGCTGGCGAAGAGCAAGCCCGGCAAACTGAACTTCGGCAATCCCGGCATCGGCTCGTCCATCGATCTGACCGCGAAAAACCTGTTCAGGATCGCAGGAATCGACATCGCGGATATCGGCTACAAGGGCCAACCGCCGGCGCTGATCGACCTCATCACCGACCGGATCGAGTTCACTGTAGCTTCGCTTGCGCTTGCCTTGCCGCATATCAGGGACGGCAAGCTCAGGCCGCTCGCGGTTTTCACCAAGGAGCGGGTGAAGGAATTGCCTGACGTGCCGACCATTGCGGAGGCGGGCTATCCGGATGCCGCCTATCTGCCGTGGTACGGAATTTACGTGCCGGCTGCGACGCCCGACGAACTCGTCGGCCGCATTCACGAAGCCATCAACAAGGCGCTGCAGTCTCCTGAAGTGATCGAACGGCTTTCCCATGCCGATATTCCGGGGCAGCCGATGCCGCTCGAGGGACTGGCGAAGCTGATGAAAACCGATTTCGAACGGTTGACTGACATCGTCAAGGTCTCGCATATCGCGGTTGAGTGACGCTACCAGCTTGACAATCCCTCACCACCCTGCGCCGCCAGGTCGCTGCGCCAGAGCCAGATGGCGAGCGAGCCGGAGCGGCCGCGAATCCGCGCGTCTCTGGGCCCGGTGAGGACACCCGATTTGTAGAGAGCGCAATCGCGCCCTGCTGCGCGCAGCAATTCGTTGCTCGCCGCGAGCTCAACGCCATGATTGGCCGCCACTTCCATCAGCCGGCTCGCGACGTTGACGGTGTCGCCGGTCGCCGTGATGTGGTGATAGCTGCCGCCGCCGAGCCGGGAGGCAACGATCGTCCCAAAATGCGCGCCGACCTTGAAGCCGAGTTTTGACGTGATCGATGGCGGCAATGCGATCAGCCATCGTTCCGCGCTGACGCAGAGTCCGACCGAGCATTCGGCCACCCTGAAAGCATCATCCGCCGCCGCTTCCGGCAGACCGAACGGGATCATCGCACCGTCGCCCAGGAAGCTGGTGATCATTCCTCCGCATACGACCGCTTCGCCGTCGACCAGGGCATGAAAATCCTTCAGCAGTTCTCGAATCCTGTCCGGTCCAAGCCGCTCGCTGAGTGACGTAAATCCGGACAGATCGATGAAGACGATCGCTGCGTTCTGGCGGACCGGCTCGTTAAGGAAATTCGGATCCTTGGTCAGCCATTGCTGGACGCCTGGCGCCTGAAACTGTTCGAGCAGTTCGCTCCGCATGGCGAAATACTACGCCCGCCGCCGGCCCGACCAGAGCTGAACGGCTGCAAATAAAATCGCGGGCGGCGCCGCCGCGGCGACCGGCACGGCCGCGTTCAGCCATATCTCTTGCGAGAACGCGAAGAGGTTTGCGCCAGCCCGGATCAGAACGACGGCGGCGGTCGCGACAAGCCCTGCCGCGCTTCGACGCCACGCCAGCAATCCGACGAGGATCATCGGGAGCATGACGGCAATCACGCCATCGGCGATACGCACGGATCGATCCCGCACTAGGCCGTGGGTGATGGCCGTCGAGATGACTTCCACGCCCGGCTTCACCGGATCGAACGGCGTCGGGAAAAAATCGCCGCCGCCGGTGACGGTGGCTCCGACGACGACAATCCGATTTTGAATGGTATCGGACGCAATCTCGCCTGAAAGCAGCGAAGCGGCGCCGATGGTCCGGATGGTCCGGCGCGGCCGTAAAAACGAGATCGGGAGGGCATGGTCGACGTCGGTGGCGATGGGCCGCTCACCAAGCACCAGACGGTTCGGCTCGATCGTGGGCTCTGTTCCGATCGCAAGCGCCGCAACGCGGAGCGGAAACGACATTTCGATTCTGTCGCTGGTTCGAAACAACATGGGGATGGAGCGCGGGGTACCGCTTCGATCGGTCGCGACGTTGACGATGCCGATTTCCGCGTGATCGGCGAATTTCTGCAACGGCAGTACAAACTTCTCAGCCCTCGGCAGACGCGCGACCGGCCCGCCGTTCTCCGCGGCGATCGCCTGGCTGGTTTCCGGAAAGACCGCGGCCGCCGCGATCGCGGTGGGACGGCCGGCGAGCGATTTTGCCAGCGCGTCGTCGCCTTCGTCGGTCCCGCGGTCGACAAGCAACAGATCGACTGCGATGACTTTCGGCCCCGATTGCGCGATCGCGTCGACAATCCTGGCGAGATCGCCTCTCGCGACGGGATAGCTGCCGCCTTGTTTCACCAGCGCGTCGTCGATCGCGACGATGGTCACCAGATCCGGCGGAGTTCTCACGCCACGGACGAGCGTTCGAAGATCGGTCATCGTCGATTCGACGAGATCGAGAAACTGCAGGTGGCCGCGGTTGTGCGCGAAATACACGCCGAACCCCCAAGCCCCGACAGCACCAGCGCGATCAGGGTCTGGAGATGCCGGCCGCGCATACGCTGTTTTACTGCCCGAGCCGCGCCATCAATGCGGAAACGCGGGCCGGAGGCCAGCGTTTCACGGTCAGAGGTCCGGCCGCCTCGACATCGACGCCTTCGCCGGGCCCAAGGGTAACGCTATGACTGCCAGTTCGGCGGCCGACGGCGACCCGCCCGTTGACGACGAAGACGGACGTTTTGCCTTCCGCCGCATCCACGGCCCATTTGGTACGGCGCACCGCCGCGATCGCCTGCGGGGTGATGACCTGGAAATGATTTCCACCCTGCTTCCTGGGGACTTCGAGCAGCAAGGCCTTGCTGCTGAGTTCGGCCGAATCCACGCGGCCATTTCCATCGCGGTCCTGAAGCGTAAACCGGGCGCCATTTTCGGCGACGATGGTTACGCCGCCTTCGCACCGCAGGGTTTGCGGCGCGTTGGCGGGGCTCTCCGTCGAGCATCCCATGTTTGCGGGCTGCGCGCGGCGATTTCAATGGGGATAAACAAACATGCCAAACCGACGCACGCCGCCCGGACAAACGCTCTCATCACGATCCCTCCGTGCCTGGGTCAACGACTGTCTAGATGCAAGGCCGCGGTGTGGCAAACTCCGATTTCAAGTTGAATTAAATCAATAGCTTCCGGTCCTTCCGGAAAATAGCCGCGCACGCCTGAATCCAGGAATGCGATCGGCGAGCGGCGTCCGGAGAGCCGCGATACCGGTCTGGCACGTTTGTTGCCGCGGTGCGCGGGAATTCACAACGATTCCGGTCAACGTTTCGCTCATGCTGCGGCCCAATCCATGACATCCGACCAGCATCAACCTATACTGACCTGAACGAGCGGCAAATGGCCGCAGATGCTGTGGAAGATGAGGCCGAGGCGGCGCATGCCGGCCTAACCTTCCCTCCGCCCTTCTGCGGGGAGAAGCAGGGATAGCGCGCGAAGAGGTGAAGCGATCAGAACTTCACCGTGATGCCGGAGTAGAGCGAGCTTTCCGTGCAGGAACCGTTGGTCACGGTGGCGCCGCCCACAACGGCAGTGCAGGCAAAGGCGCGATTATGATCGAGGCCGAACTTGTTCTGCCAGTAGCGATAGGCGACCCGAACGTCGACGAAGTGGGTGTATTTCGGGCCCCAGAAGGCTTTGGAGGCGTCGAAGGTCAGACGGATCGGCTCCGAGTTGAACTCGACCGCGGTGTTGAAAACGTTATTCGCCGGATTGAACGGCAGCGGTTCGGTGTCCGTGCCCTTCTTGCCATACCAACCCGCGCGGCCGCTGATCGAGAAGAACTGGTACTCCGGCGGCAGGAAGCCGAGATCCATGTAGTAGTTGGTCTCCACCGCCCAAGTCGGCTTGAAGGAGGTGTTGCCGTCGGTCAGGCAGGTCAGGCCAGGCGTCGGGCCAGTAAAGCCGCTGTTGCACTGGGCGAATGAGTTGTGGTTGAAGAACTCCCAATACACCAATGGCGCGACGTTGAAGTAGCCCTTGTAGGGAAGATCGAAGGCGAACTGCAGACCGGCAACAACGTCGCGCTTGGCGGCGCCAAAGAACCGATTCTCGGTGTTGGCGTCCATGCCGACTTCAAACGACACATCATGCAGCGGCCCGATGCTGAAGGCCTTGGTATTGAAAATCTGGTTGAAGCCGAAGGTGGAGCGAAACAGCCCGTAGATTTCGCTCGCGCCCGCGCAGTTGGCCGGAGCGAAGGTGACGCCGACGCCGGCGTTGATGCACGGCGCGGCCGGGTCGTTGTGATCCGACTTGAAGAGCGAGATGGTGAAGAAGTTGGTGCCGTATTGCCATGCGTCGAAGTGAGTGAACGAATAGACCTGCTTCGCAGTCTTGGAGTCGATCGTGCCATTCGGATTGACCGTGAACATGCCGGGCTGAGCCCCGGTGAAGATGTAGGAATAGGTCACCCGGTCGTCGATGACGAAGAAGAACGGGACATCGGCGATCGGCTTGGCCTTGACCGGCATATCGGCGGCGCTGGCGAAGCTGGCCGGCGCCAGAGTGGCGAGTGACAGCGCGGCGGCTGCAATTGCGAGGCGACGGTAGGACATTGGATTACCCCCAAGTTTGACGATCAACCGATCGAGACCCTTGAGCGGACACTTGCGCTGTTCTTTTAGCCTGAGAAGCCTCAACTTTCCCCGTGGCCTGATGCCAGTTTCATCAAGAGCGCCCGCGCTGTACCGCGTTTCCTGCCAGTCGGCGGGAATCAAACCTTGGAAAAATTCAACCGCTGGATGAGAGCCGGCGATACACTAATGCCCGTTCTAATTGATTTTTTGCGCGATCTGACACAGCAAAATCGCAAGGCTTGGATCGCGCAAGGTCGCGCTTTTCGCGCTTACCGCACGAAGAGATGATGCTGCTCAACTTCACGGCAGGCCCGCGATGAAAGTTTCGATTTGAGTTGAGCCGTCACAATTTTGCAACAGATGTGCACTGACCGCAGGCCGATTGAACTCATCCGCGGTTGCCGGATCATGAAAAGCAGAGGGAATCACCCGACAGTGTCCGCGACCTAGGTGTGGACGCGGACCGCGTTGGCGATTTCCTCGCGCTCTTCCGCTTCCGACACACCCTTATGACGCCTATTTCTTTTCGGCGGCTGCCAGCACCTTCTTGCAGGCATCGGTGAGCTTGTCGCTCGATTTGGCAAGGCAGGCGATGATCCGCCCGCCGCCCGGCACCGTGCCTTTGCAATATTTTTCATAATCGCCCATGCAGGCGCTGCGTTGTTCGGGGGTCAGCTCCTGGGCCACAGCCGGCATCGAAACCAACATCGATGCCGCAATCAAACTCGCGCGCAACATGACATTCATCCCCTGTTGATCGGCGAAACCATAAGTCGACCGCGTATTTGAGACCTTATTGTGCCGCGCTGAACTGGCTCAGCACATCCTTGCAAGCCGGCGACAGCGACGCCGCATGCGCGGCCAGGCACTGCACGATGCGGCCGCCGCCGGGTGGAATGCCTGCGCACAGCGCGTGCACGTCGCCGCCGCATGCCGACCGCAACACGAACAGTTCTTCGCGCGGCCGCATCGGCCGCAGCACAATTACCGCCGGCGCCGCCGCGGCGGGTGCGGCTGCCGAACCGGTCGGCGCACCGCCGGTTGAGCCTGCCGCCGCTGCGGGCGCGGCGCCGCCGCCGGCGGCGCCGACGGCCTGCGCGCAGCCCGGCGAGACCTTCGACTTATTTTTCTCCAGACATTGCAGCGCCGGCGCGCCGCCGGTCGGCACCCCCGCGCATTCTTTTGGATAGTCCGACCGGCAGGCGCTGCGGATCGCGGCAATTTGCGCATCGCTCGGTTTTTTCGCCGCCGTATCCACTGCTGCCTTGGGAGCGGCAACCGCTGGCGCCGTGGTTGGCTTCGCCGGTTCGGCGGCCGCAGGAGTCTCGGCCTTCGGCGCGGCTGCGGGTGTCTCGGATTTAGCGGCCGGTGCGGATGGTGTTTCTACCGCATTCACCGCACTCTTGCAGGCTCCCGACAGACTCGACATGTTCTTCTGCAGGCACTGCAGCAATTCCAGACCTCCCGGCGCGACGCTGGAGCAATGCGCCAGGTAATCCGAACGGCAGGCGGAGCGGATGGCTTCACGCTGTGCGTCGGTCGGCGCTTGCGAGAACGCCGGCGTTGCCACGATCGTCATGACCGCCATAATCGACACCCGTCCCAACGCCTTGATCATTCGAATATTCCTTTATTGTTTTGCCGGGGATGTTGCAGAAGTGCTTTGCGGAAAGAACTTTGCGGCCCGTATCTTTTCTGCTTCCGGGTTCCACCGCAAGCGGATTGTGATATGAGTTTGCAGGTGCGGTCCGCTTTGCGTTGAAATAAATCTGAGGCAAAGGAAATGAAGCCTAGGCATCCGCCGCTCCTTATTCCCTTCGCTCTGGTGTCGCTGGTCCTGCTCACCGCCTGCGAACAGAATACTTTCGTACCGCCGCCGCCGCCGAAGGTCGAGGTTGCGGTACCCGCCCGGAAATCGATTACCCGCTATCTCGACGCAACCGGCAATACCGCGGCGATCAGGAATGTCGACCTGGTCGCGCGCGTGCAGGGATTCCTGCAGGCGATCAATTATCAGGACGGCACCTTCGTGAAGGAAGGCACCACGCTGTTCACCATCGAGCCCGAGACCTACAAGCTCAAGCTCGAACAGGCGCAGGCCGCCGAGACCGGCGCGCAGGCGTCGGTGAAACAGGCCGAGGCCGATTTCAAGCGGCAATCCGATCTGGTGCAGCGTCAGGCGGTCTCGCAGGCAACGCTCGATACCTCCACCTCGACTCGCGACAACGCGCAGGCCAATCTGCAACAGGCCCATGTCAACACCAGGATCGCTCAAGTCAATTACGGCTACACCAATGTCACGGCACCCTTCGACGGTATCGTCAGCGCGCATCTGGTCTCGGTCGGCGAACTCGTCGGTGTCGCTTCGCCGACCCAGCTTGCCACCATCGTGGCGCTCGATCCGATCTATGTGAACTTCAACGTCAATGAGCAGGACGTGCTGCGGATCAGGGAAGACTTGCGCAAGCGCGGCATGACGGTCAACGAGATCAGGCAGTTGCCGATCGAGATCGGCTTGCAGACCGAGACCGGCTATCCCCACAAGGGCAAGCTCGACTATGTCTCGCCGAGCATCAACGCGTCCACCGGCACGCTCGCGGTGCGCGGGATACTGCCTAACGCCGATCGCGTGTTGCTGCCGGGCTTTTTCGTTCGCATCCGGGTGCCTTTCGACGAACAGAACGACGCGCTGCTCGTTCCTGATTCGACATTGGGCAGCGATCAGGCCGGGCGGTATGTTCTGGTCGTCAACGCTGACAACGTCGTCGAACAGCGCAAGGTGCAGACCGGACCGATCGAGGGCGGACTGCGCGTCGTCGAAAGCGGCTTGAAGGGCGACGACAAGGTTGTCGTCGCCGGATTATTGCGCGCGATCCCCGGGCAGAAGGTCGATCCGCAACTGCAAAAGATCGAAACGCCGCCGGCGCCGGCCAAATAGGTTGGGACAGACAGGCTTGCCATGATTTCGAAATTCTTCATCGAGCGGCCGGTTCTCTCCAATGTCATCGCGATCCTGATGATCCTGATCGGCGGCGTCTGCCTGTTCAATCTTGCCGTCGCGCAATATCCCGACGTGGTGCCGCCGACCGTCCAGGTCACGACGCGCTATCCCGGCGCCAGCGCCAAAACCGTGGTCGATACCGTGGCGCTGCCGATCGAACAGCAGGTCAACGGTGTCGAGGGCATGCTCTACATGCAGTCCTACAGCGGCGCCGACGGCACCTATACGCTGACGGTGACCTTCAAGATCGGCACCGACCTCAACTTCGCGCAGGTGCTGGTGCAGAACCGGGTGTCGAGCGCGCTGTCGCAGCTGCCGACCTCGGTGCAGAACCAGGGCGTCACCGTGCAGAAGCGGTCCACCTCGATCCTGCTGTTCGTGACCCTGACCTCGCCGAAGGCGACCTATGACAGCCTGTTCCTGTCCAACTACGCCACCATCAGCATTCGCGACGAGCTGTCGCGATTGCCGGGGGTCGGCAACGTCACGGTGTTCGGCGCCGGGCAATATTCGATGCGGGTGTGGCTCGACCCGAACAAGCTGCAGGTGCGCGGGCTGATGCCGCAGGACGTCATCCAGGCGATCCAGCAGCAGAGCCAGCAGGTCACCGCGGGCCAGGTCGGCGCGCCGCCGACCCCGCCGGGCCAGGCGTTCCAGTACACGTTGAACGTCAACGGCCGGCTCGATGACAAGGCGGAGTTCGAGGACATCATCGTCAAGACCGGCAACAGCGGCAACGTCACGCGGGTGCGCGATGTCGGCTGGGTCGAGCTTGGCGCGCAAACCTACAGCCAGGTGTTCTCGCTCAACAAGCGGCCGGCCGCCGGCATCGGCGTGTTTCAGACTCCGGGCGCAAACGCGCTGGAAGTCGAAAAGGCGGTCGAGAAGAAGATGGCGGAACTCGCCCGCGCGTTTCCTTTGGACATCAAATACGACACGCCGTTCGACACCACCAAATTCGTCTCGGCTTCGATCGCCGAGGTCTACAAGACGCTGATCGAGGCCGGGCTTCTGGTGCTGGTCGTGATCCTGGTGTTCCTGCAGGACTGGCGCGCGATGCTGGTGCCGGCGACCACGGTGCCCGTCACCATCATCGGCGCGTTTGCCGCGATGGCGGCGCTCGGATTCACCGTCAACCTGTCGACCTTGTTCGCGATCGTGCTGGCGATCGGCATCGTGGTCGATGACGCCATCGTCGTTGTCGAGGGCGCGGCGCATAACATCGAGCAGGGCATGTCCGGCCATGACGCGGCGATCAAGGCGATGGACGTGCTATTCGCGCCGATCGTCGGCATCACGCTGGTGCTGATCTCGGTGTTCCTCCCCGCGTCGTTCCTGCCGGGATTGACGGGGCGCATGTATGCGCAGTTCGCGCTGGTGATCGCCGCAACCGCGCTGCTTTCCGCCATCAACGCCGCGACGCTGAAACCGACGCAATGCGCACTGTGGCTGCGCCGGCCGGTCCCGCCGGAGCAGCGCAATTTTTTCTACCGCGGTTTTAATCGGGTCTATGACCGGACGGAGCGCGGTTATGCCGGGATCGTCGGCGGCCTGGTGCGGCATGCCGGCTTGTCAGTTACCGCCGCGTTGATCCTGATCGCCATCGGTGGTTACGGCCTGTCGCGGGTGCCGACCGGCTTCATCCCGATCGAGGATCAGGGCTATCTGCTCGCGGCCGTGCAACTGCCCGATGGCGCGGCGCTGGATCGTACCCAGCGCGTGATGGATCAGGTCCAGGAGATCGCCAGCAAGACGCCGGGTATCGAGCAGATCATGACCATCGCCGGTATTTCCGCGCTGGACTCAAGTTCGAGTCTCGCCAGCGCCGGGGTGGCCTATCTCGTGCTCAAGGAATGGAGCGAGCGCGGTCCCGGCGAGGATCTGCTGTCGCTGTTCAACGGGCTCAACCAGCGCCTGTCCGTGATCCCCGAAGCGCGGATCCTGGTGGTGCCGCCGCCGCCGATCCAGGGCATCGGCAACGCCGCCGGCTTTGCCATGCAGGTCGAACTGCGCGACGGCAATGCCGACTACGGCAAGCTGCAGGCCGTCACCAATGCCATTGTGGCGAACGGGCAGACGCAAAGCGCGCTGCAGCGCGTCAGCTCGTCGTTTCGTTCGATGGTGCCGCAGTTCAACGTCGAGATCGACCGGATCAAGACTCAGACCCTGCATGTCACCACCGACCAGGTGTTCCAGACGCTGTCCTCGTATCTCGGCGCTTCCTTCGTCAACCAGTTCAACAAATTCGGCCGCACCTTCCAGGTCTACACCCAGGCCGACGCGCAATACCGCCTGACCTTGCGCGACATCGAGAACATGATGGTGCGCAACAGCACCGGCGACATGATCCCGCTCGGCACCGTAGCTAAGATCACGCCTGCGGTGGGGCCGTCGCTGATCAGCCTGTACAACCTCTATCCGTCATCGACGGTCATCGGATTGCCGGCGAAAGGCTACAGCTCCGGCCAGTCGATGGTGCTGATGGAAGAGATCGCCGCCAAAACGCTGCCGTCCGGCACCGGCTATGAGTGGACGGCGATGTCGTATCAGGAGAAGGCGGTCGGCGGGCAGATCTATCTGGTGTTCGCCCTTGCCATGCTGCTGGTCTATCTGGTGCTGGCCGGCCAGTATGAGAGCTGGTACGCGCCGATGTCGGTGATATTGGCGGTGCCGCTGTCGCTGCTTGGCCCGATGGCGGTGCTGACGGGCCTTCGAATCGAGAACAATCTCTACACCCAGATCGGGTTGATCCTGTTGATCGCGCTGTCGGCGAAAAACGCGATCCTCATTGTGGAAGTGGCACTTGAGCTGCACGTGCGCGACCGCAAACCGCTGCTGGAATCGGCGGTTGAAGCCGCGCGGGCACGGTTTCGCCCGATCCTGATGACGTCGTTCGCCTTCATCCTCGGCGTGGCGCCATTGGTGCTCGCCACCGGCGCCGGCGCCAACGCCCGCAAGTCGATCGGCATCACGGTATTTTCGGGCATGCTCGCCTCGACCTGCCTCGCCGTGTTGTTCGTGCCGACGTTCTTTGTCGTGGTGCAACGGTTCGAGAACTGGCTTGCCGAACGGAAAACGCGAAAGGCTGCGGGGGCGGCGCAGGTTTCCTGACCGCTCATTTGCACCTGCGTTCCCCGGACGCAGCGCCGCGCGGAGCGGTGCGCTGCAGAGCCGGGGCCCAGCCTTTTTTCAACTGCAACCGGGGTCCCGGTTCTGCGAAGCCGCGCTTCGCCACAGCTGCGCGCTGCATCGCGCCAGGGACACGAGAGCCTCACCCGCCGCCCGACAGCATCCTGACCAGCCGGTACAGATACTCATCGCCCTCGTAGAACGATTTCACCAACACCCGCTCGTCCTTGCCGTGGGCGCGGAAGTCGCTCATCTCTCCTGCCAGACCCGAATGACCATAGGTGGGGATGCCGGCGTTGCGCAAATAGCTGCCGTCGGTGGCGCCGGCGCTCATGACCGGCAACACCGTCGCGCCGGGCCAGAACTGTTGCGACAGCTTCTCGATCGACCCCATGATCTCCTCGTGCAGTGCCGAGGGCGCGCTGAGCACCGGCTTGTCGATCTGCGTCACCGCGATCTGATCGTCGGCGAGTACGCGCTCCAGCGTCGCCTTGACTTCCTCGGCCGGTTCGCCGGGCATTATCCGGCAATTGACCTTGGCGCTGGCCAGTTGCGGCAATGCGTTAACGGCATGCCCGCCCTCCAGCATGGTGGCGACGCAGGTGGTGTGCATTTGCGCGTTGTAACCCGGATTGGCGGCGAGCCGGGTGAACGACATCGCCGAGGGATCCGGCTTGTCCGACAGCATGGCACGGATGTCGGCGGCGGTCTGTTCAGTTTCGAACTGCGCGATGCGTTCGAAATAGGCCCGCGTGGTCTCATTGAATTTTTGCGGAAAACTGAATTTCGAAAGCCGCACCAGCCCCTCGGCCAGACGGTAGATCGCGTTATCCCTGACCGGAATCGAGCTGTGGCCGCCGCGGTTTTTCACATCGAGCCGATAGCTCACGCTGACTTTCTCGGTGGTCTGGACGTGGTTGCGGATCGCCTTGCCGTTTTTCATCCCGACGCCGCCACCCTCGTTCAAAGCGAATTCGGCGTCGATCAGGTCGCGATGGTTTTTCAGCAGCCACTGAATACCCAGCGCGTTGGCGTCGAGAATCTCCTCGTCGGTTTCCAGCGCCAGGATGATGTCGCGGTCGGGCTTGTAGCCTTCCTGCTTGTAGCGGATCATGTTGGTGACGAACGCCGCCGCCATGAACTTGTCGTCGCTGCTGCCGCGCGCATAATAATATCCGTCCTGCTCGGTCAGCTTGAACGGATCGACCGACCAGTCCGCGCGGTTGGCCGGCACCACGTCGAGATGCGCCACCAGCAGGATCGGCTTGCGCGCACCGCTGCCGCGCAGCCGCGCCACCAGGTTGCCCTTGCGCGGCGCCGGCGAGAACACCTGCACGTCGGCTTCCGCATAACCGGCGGCGCGAAGCCGGGCTGCCATCGCCTCCGCGGCCTGCTTGGTGTCGCCGGTCGCGGTTGTGGTATTGATCTCGAGCAGCTCCTTGTAGATGTCGAAGGCGAGCTGCTGTTGCGGGCTCAGCGCTTCCGCGCGCGATGATGTCGGCGCGGCCGCGATCGATGCCGCGATGAAGGCGGCGCAGGTTGCGCGACGGCAAAATTCCAGGAACATTTCGCTCTCCTTATTTGGCATCCTTGACGGCGGTGACTTCGATCTCGACCAGGAATCCGGGATTGGCCAATGAGGCGATACCGACCACGGAGCGCGCCGGCAGGTTGGGCTGCGCGCCGCCGAAGAACTGGGTGTAGCCTTCCATGAATGCCTTGAAATCCATCGGCGTTTGCGCGGTGTGAACCATGAACACCTGCATCTTGACCACGTCGCCCATGCCGAGCCCAAGACCTTCGAGGATGCCCTTGATCCGGTTGAGCACGCCGACGGTCTGGGTCTTGACGTCGCCATAGGCTTGCGGGCTCGTGGGTTCCGCGTCCTTGTTGACGACCGGCGGCACCTGGCCGCTGACATACGTGGTCGTGGCGGTGGCCGGGACCTGCACGGCGAGCGCAATCGGGAAGGTCGAATTGGGGATGGGATGGCGCACTACATCGGCGCGGGCGGTGAGCGTGGTTGCGAGAACAGCGGCGACGGCGAGGACTATTCCGGGCTTCATGTTTTTCTCCAAGTTAATCGCCGTCATTCCGGGACACGCGTCTTCGCGTGGACCCGGAATCCAGCAACATACCACGCGTCTGGGACTCGCGCTTCGCGCGCCCCGGAATGACACTACGGCCGCACCGCCTTCACATCCGCAGCCGTCACCGCATCCTTGTAGTCGTTGCCGAAATGGGTACGCAAATAATTCACCAGCGCGGCGACCTGGTCGTCGCTCATCATGGCACCGAACGGCGGCATCGCGCGCTGGCCCCTGACCACCACGTAAAGCGGATACCCGCCGGCTTCGAGATTCTTGTTGCCGGCCAGCGACGGATAGGTGCCGGCGCCGACTGCGCCCTTGGCGTCGGGCATATGGCAGCCCTGGCAGGCATTGGCGAACAACTCTTCGCCGCTTTGCTCGGTGAATCGGAAGAACGGACTGAAATGCGCTCCACTCTGCGCCTGCGCCGCTGACGCCGACAGCAATAGCGCGATCGCCAGCGCGGCGGCCCCAGCTTCTGGATTCGCCGGAATCCTCATGTCTTCACCACGCGCTGGTGCAGCCGGGTGATGGCGTCGAGCGACGACAGGATCGCGCCCTCCTGCCATGCGGGGATGTAAGACGCGTGTTCGCCGGCGAGCACGATGCGGCCGTCGATCCGGCAGAGATTGTCGTAATGCTCCGCCCTCGCCTTGTCGGTCCAGTTGCCGGCGCAGCCCAGCGTGAAGGGCATCCGATGCCACGCCACCGAAACGCCGTTCTCGAATTCGGCCCGGTATTGCCGATGAAGTTGAGCGCCGAATTCGACCGCGCGCGCGACCCGCTCGGCCGGCGCCAGCGAGGTGAATTCATAGGCATTGGCGCCTTCATAAAGATAAGCGCCGAGCAGCACACCGCGTCCGCCAGCGTTGAAGCCGGTGTTGGGATAGGCGATCTGGCGGATCGGCAGGTCGGTGTAGCTGATACCGCCATAGATTGCCTCGTCCTCTTCCCAGAAGCGGCGCTTGAACTGCAGGCCGACCTTGACCGCCGACGCATAGGGCACGGCGTCGATCGCAGCCTTCATGCGCGGGCCGACGTCAATCTGAAGTTGGCTCAGGATCGAGAGCGGAATGGTGCAGACGCACCAGTCGGCCTTGGCCTGAAGCGGCATCGCCGGGTCTTTCGCGTCCGTAAAGGTGACAGTGACGCCGCCGCCATCCTGCTGGATCCGCGTCACCTTGGCGTCATAGCGGATGAGGCCGCGGACTTCACGCGCAAACGCCTTGCCGATCATGTCCATGCCGCCGACCGGCTGGAACATCGTGGTCTGGAATTCATGCAGCGCGAAATTCTGCAAATAACGCCATATCCGCGATTTCAGGATATCCGACAGCGCGATCGGCTCGCCGGGCACGGGTGCTGCGCCGAGCCCGCCGCCGGGATCCTTGGCATAGCCGCGGACGTCGGCGGAAATCAGGTTGGCCTTGTAGGCGTAGGTGTCGTCCAGCGCGCCCCATGATTTCAGCGCCTGCAGCAGAATCTCCTTGTCCTCTTTGGAGACGGCATCGTCGAGCTTGCCCTGGTTGGCGGCCTTCGCCAGCAATTCCGAAACCGATCCCTGAAAATCGGTCTTGATCTCGCGGATGCGCTGCGGCTTGCCGCCGAACGCTCTCGACCCATGCAGCATCGCATTGTGATTGAGCTGGATGAACGGCTCCAGCGCGACACCGAAGCGCTTGCAGTAATCCAGCAGGGCGCGATGGTGGTAGGGAATCCGCCACGGACCCGGATTGATGTAGAGGCCCCGCTCAAATTCGCAGGTCTGCGCCGCGCCGCCGAGTTCGGTAAAGCTGTCGCCGCCGCGCAGGGTCCAGTTGCGGCCGCCCGGCCGGCTGTTGAATTCCAACATCTGGACCTTGTAGCCGGCCTTGCGCAATTCCAGCGCGGCGGTCATGCCGGCAAGCCCGGCGCCGAGGATCAGAACCGACGCGCCCTTCGGATCGCCCTCGAGTCTTATCGGGCCCTTGTATCCGGACTCCGACGCAAAGCCGAGCGCGGTCATGGCGTGGTACATCGCGGCACTGCCGGCCACCGCGCCGATCAGCGACAGCAGGTCGCGCCGGCTTGGTGCGCTTGCAGGTTCGTCAGTCATCGTTCTTCCACACTCGACTGCACCGCCGTGAATTCGCGACCAGCCTAACGCAGTTTGCGACAGGCTTGTTTCACTTTTTGACCTTGCTAGCGTCCATCTTGATCGAGGGATCGAGCAGTTTGGTCGTGAATGCGCTTTCCACCGCGAAGGGTTTCTCCATGCCGAGATAGGTCTGCACCAGTTCGTAGTCCTTTTGCATCCGGCCGGGATCGATCCAGCCCAGCGCCTTTCTGGTGGTGAACTCGTCGGTCATCAAAAACTTGATGCGTTCCCACTGGCGCTCCTGGTTTTCCTTATCCAGCCCGGAGACCTGATCGAGCAGCGCCTTCAGGCACGGGGTGACATCGGCGACGCAGGCGGCGAACGCCTTCTGGCTGATGCGCACAAAATCCTCCGCCAGTTTCGGGTTCTTCTCCAGGTAGGCGCCGTTGACAATCAGCGAGTTGCCGTAGGGGTTGAGGCCGATGTCCTTCCAGTTCACGTAGCCGAGATCGGGCCCGAACTCGATCACCTTGAGATCATGCTCGTTATAGAAGTCGCTGATGATATCGACGGTGTGGCTTTTGAGCGCCGCGATCTTTGCGGTCGGCCCGACGTTGACGAAATTCACCGAATCCGGCGCGATGCCCGCGGCTTTCGCAAAGGCCGGCCACATCACCCGCGAGGCGTCGCCGGGCGGATTGCCGATCTTGTGGCCGGGAAAGGTTTTGGCGCCATCGACGCCGTAGCTCTTCAGCCAGTAGAAGGTTTGCCCGGTATTGGCGTAGATGCTCATCAGCGCCACCACGTCAGCGCCCTTGCTGCGCGCCACCAGCATGGTGGCGAGATCGGCGATGCCGAACGGCGAGCCGCCGGAGCCGACCTTCAGCGAGGACACGCCGGAGCCCTTGCCGACCTCGATGGTGAGGTCGATGCCGGCCTTCTCGTACCAGCCCTGGGCCTTGGCGTAATAGAACGGCGAATGATCCGCGGTCGGCGTCCAGTTCAGGATGAGATTGACGGATTCTGCAGCGTGCACAGGAAACGCGGGCACTATCAAGGCGAGCGTCAATGCCGCAATTCTAGAGACCTTCATGGCGCTCTCCTTGTTTACGACAGGTGGTTGATACGACGGTGCTTGTCGCCGTCTGTCCCTGCGTTTACCAATGCAACAAGCGACAACCGAATTGTCAACCGTCCAACGGAGTGTAAGGGGGGAAGCGCGCGATGCCCGGTGACGGAATGCGCTCCGCCAAAACCTTTGCGATCATCCTGGTCGTGCATCTCGCCGTGATCGTGCTGTGGCAGGTTCTGGTCGACGCCTTTCATGTGCCCAAATTCATCCTGCCGTCGCCGCTGGCGACGCTCGCCACGCTGACATCGGCGAAATACGCATGGCTTTCGAATCTTGCCGTCACCGCCGCGGAAATCATCGGTGGTTTCGCGCTCGGCGCCTTCGTCGGCGTAACGCTGGCGGTGCTGTTCTGCTGGTCGCCGCTTGTGAGCCTGCTGCTGCTGCCGCTGTTCGTCACCCTGAACATGATCCCCAAGGTGGCGCTGGGCCCGCTGTTCATCGTCTGGTTCTCCTACGGCATCTTTCCGAACATCCTGATTGCGTTCTCGATCTGCTTTTTCCCGATCCTGCTAACGACAGCGCGGGGCCTCAGCGAGGTCGAGCCCGACCTGCTCGACCTCGTCAAATCGCTGCGCGGTTCGCGCTGGACCCTGTTCCGCAAGATCCAGCTGCCGGGTTCGCTGCCCTACGTGTTTTCCGGCATGAAGGTCGGCGCCATTCTCGCGGTCGCCGGCGCCATCGTCGGCGAGTTCATCGCCTCCGAGCGCGGGCTCGGCTATCTCATGATCCAGGTGCAGTCCTCGCTCGACACACCGGCGATGGTGATGGCGGTGGTGCTGCTGACGCTGCTGGGCGTTACGTTGTATGGCATGGTGCTCGGCCTCGAACGGCTGTTCGTGGTTCGCGACGTGCGGCTGCAACCATGATCGGGGAAGCGACATGCTGCTGACGCGCGACACCCTGCCGGACAGCATTGCCGATATCGCAGCCCTTGACGATCTGCTGTGCCGGCCGAGTCAGCCGCTGATCGACGATCTCGCCAAGGTCGACGGCGACATCATGATCCTCGGCGTCGCCGGCAAGATGGGGCCTACGCTGGCGGGCCTTGCCAAAGCTGCGCTGCCCGGCCGCCGTATCATCGGCGTCGCGCGCTTCAGCGACCCGGGCGTGAAGGACTGGCTGCACGCGCGCGGCATCGAGACCATCAACTGCGACCTGCTCGACGAGGCGGCGCTTCGCGCGCTGCCGCAAGCATCGAACATCATCTTCATGGCCGGGCGCAAATTCGGCGCCGAGGGCGACCTGTCGCTGACCTGGGCAATGAATGTGCATGTGCCGGCACTGGTGGCGGAGGCGTTCCCGCACTCGCGGATTGTGGCGTTCTCGACCGGCTGCGTCTATCCCTTTGTACCCGTGGGTGGAAAGGGCGCGACGGAAGACGTGGCGCCGAATCCGCCCGGCGAATACGCGCAATCCTGCGTCGGCCGCGAGCGCATGTTTGAATATTTTTCGAAGAAATATTTGACCCCGGGCCGGTTGTTTCGGCTGAATTACGCCATCGACATGCGCTACGGCGTGCTACACGACATCGCGAGCAAGATTTTGCAGGGCACGCCGATCAACGTCAGCCTCGGCCATGTCAATTTCATCTGGCAGGGCGATGCCGCGGCGCAGGCGCTACGCTGCCTCGCGCATTGCAAGACGCCGACCTCGCCGATCAATGTCAGCGGCCACCAGATTTTAGCGGTGCGCGACCTCGCGGCGAAGCTCGGCGCGCTGCTCGAACGTGAGCCGGTACTCGTCGGGACCGAGCAGCCGACAGCGTGGCTGACCGACACCTCACAAGCGGTGAAATTGTTTGGATTGCCGATTGTCGATACCGAAAGCCTGATCGGCTGGACCGCCGACTGGGTCGCGCGTGCGATGCCGAGTTTGGGCAAGCCGACCAAATATGAGGTGCGCGATGGGCGCTATTGACCATCTCGCCATCGTAACGCTCGGCCTGGACGATGCGCGCGCGGGCCTCGCGCTGTCCACAGAAGCGCACTGGAATCAGAACGAGGCGGACTGGCGGTTCTTCTTAGGCGAAGGAACGGTGTTCGGCATTCGTGACGGCGACGGCCAATTGATCGCGACCGCCGCACTGTTGCCCTACACGTCAGGCAACGCATGGATCAGCATGGTGCTGGTCACGCAAAACTGGCGCCGCCGCGGCCTCGCGACGAGGTTGCTCGATACGTGTCTTGATAGCGCGTCGAAGCAAGGGCTCACGACCTGGCTCGATGCCACGCCTGCAGGTGCCGCCGTCTATACTCCGCTCGGCTTTACGCCGACGCTGCAATTGCGGCGCTTGCGTTTTGCGGGCTCCGCGGCGGTGACGCCCAGGCTGGAGTCGAATGGAAATCATGATGAGTTTCTTGCGCGCGATACCGGCGCGATGGGTTTTGATCGCAGCGCCCTGCTGCGCGAACTTGGCGGACGTCCCGGTTCGCAACGTGTCTCACACGGCGGCGCAATGGCCCTGATCCGCGGCGGCCGCACCGCCCGCCAGATCGGGCCGCTATTCGCCGAGGACACCGCCGCCGCCGCGGCACTGGTCGACGCGATCGCACGTTCGGACAGCAACCCGATCCTGATCGATGCCGTCAGCGAACATCGCGACTTTCTGAAAAATCTCACCGGTTCGGGCTGGACCATCGAGCGGCCGTTTCAACGCATGCGCTTCGGTCTCGCGGCCAAGGCTTTGCAGCCGCCGTTCGCCGTCGCCGGCCCGGAATACGGCTAAGGACACGCCATGCACCATAGCGAGATCAATCCCGAAGTGCGGCGCCTGATCGCGCAAGGCACGGTACTTCCCGCGCATCCGCTGGCGCTCGACGCCGATCGCAAGCTCGACAAAACCCATCAACGCGCGTTGACCCGCTATTATATCGACGCCGGCGCCGGCGGACTCGCGGTCGGCGTCCACACCACGCAATTCGCGATCCGCGATGTCGGACTGTACCAGCCCGTGCTCGAACTCGCCGCCGAAACGGCGGCGTCATGGACGAAGCGGCCACTGGCGATGGTCGCCGGTCTGGTCGGGCCGACGCAGCAGGCAATTGTCGAGGCAAAAATCGCGCGCGGCATCGGCTATCACGCCGGACTGCTCAGCCTTGCCGCGATGAAATCCGCTTCCGAGGACGAGATCGTCTCGCATTGCGATGCGGTGGCGCGGGAAATTCCGCTGGTCGGCTTCTATCTGCAGCCGGCGGTCGGCGGCGTGAATCTCAGCGCGGATTTCTGGCGGCGCTTTGCGGGAATCGACAATGTCATCGCCATCAAGATCGCGCCGTTCAACCGTTATCGCACCCTCGACGTGCTGCGCGGCGTGTGCGCCGCCGGTGCGCTCGACCGCGTCACGCTTTACACCGGCAATGACGATCACATCCTGCTCGATCTTGTGCTGCCGTTCGACCTGCGCGACCGGGGCGTCACCACCCGCGTGCAGATCAGGGGCGGGCTGCTCGGGCACTGGTCGGTGTGGACTACGACAGCAATAAAACAGTTCGAGATGTGCCGCGCGGCGCGCGGCAAGGACAACCTGCCCGCCGATCTGCTGGCGCTCGACGCCCGCGTCACCGACTGCAACAGCGCGTTTTTCGACGTCGCTAACAATTTTCACGGCTGCATCGCCGGCTGCCACGAACTGCTGCGGCGGCAGGGGCTGATGCGGGGCATCTGGTGTCTCGATCCCGCCGAAGGTCTCAGCCCCGGCCAGATGAAAGAGATCGACCGGGTCTGCCGCGAACATGCCGACCTCAGTGACGACGCTTTCGTCGCGGCCAATTTGCAAAAATGGCTTTCATGACGGATGAGCCCTTCATCCGCCTGCGCGGCGTTCGCAAGGTCTATCGCGCGCACGGCCAGGAATTTCTGGCGGTATCCGACGTCACCATGGACGTAAGGGAAGGCGAATTGATCTCGCTGGTCGGGCCGTCCGGCTGCGGCAAGACCACGGTGCTGAAGATTCTCGCCGGCCTTCACCAGGCCGACGGCGGCACCATCCAGATCGGCAATGCGAAGACGCCCTTTAATCCCGCGCGCGACATCGGCATGGTGTTCCAGCAGGCGCTGCTGCTGAAATGGCGGACTATCCTCGACAATGTGCTGTTGCCCGCGGAAATCGTTGGCCTGCCGATCAAGGCGGCGCGGTCGCGGGCACGCGACCTGCTCAACCTCGTTGGGCTTTCCGGCTATGAAGACAAATATCCGCAACAGCTCTCCGGCGGCATGCAGCAGCGCACCGCGATCGCGCGAGCTTTCATCCACGATCCCCGGCTGATCCTGATGGATGAGCCGTTCGGGGCGCTGGACGCGCTGACCCGGGAGCAGATGAATCTGGAAATGCTGCGAATCTGGCGTGAAAGCGGCAAGACCATCATTTTCGTGACCCACAGCATTCAAGAAGCCGTATTCCTCGGCTCGCATTGCGCAGTTCTGACCGCCGGCCCGGCGCGGATGGCCGACTATTTTCCGATTCACCTGCCGTTTCCGCGCGCGTTGCCGATCAAGACCACCGATGAGTTCGGCGCATACGCCCGGCGCATTTATGCAAGCCTCGGGCTCGGTGCCGGCGCTTAAGCGGCCGCCATTCAATTTATTCCGCACTGCGAGCGCATATTCTTGATTTGAACTGTTCCAGTTTTCAGGCCAGCATGTCGCGAAAGCTCTCTCGATGGATTGAGCTAATCAGGGGAAACGCGATGGCAAACCTCACGATCAATGGCAATACATTTGAAGTCGATGTCGAGCCGGATACGCCGCTGCTCTGGGCTATCAGGGAGAATGTCGGCCTGACCGGCACCAAATACGGTTGCGGCATTGCACAATGCGGCGCCTGCACCGTCCATATCGATGGCGTCGCGACGCGCTCCTGCGGCGTGCCGGTCTCGGAAGCCGTCGGCAAGCAGATCACCACCATTGAGGGACTGGCGGCGAATGGTGCCCTGCACAAGGTGCAGCAGGCCTGGATCGCCAACGACGTTCCGCAATGCGGCTATTGCCAGAGCGGCATGATCATGGCGGTGGCGGCGCTGCTGAAGGAGAAGCCGAAACCGACCGACGCCGATATCGACGAGGCCATCACCAATATCTGCCGCTGCGGCACCTTCCAGCAGGCGCGTGAAGCCATTCACGCTGCCGCGAACGCGTAAGGGGCCCGCCATGAACAAGCACGTTACGCCTCGCCTCAACCGCCGCGCCTTTGTCATCGGCACCGCCGCCGTCGGCGCCGGCCTCACGCTTGGCCTGGATCTTCCCTTCGGCGGTCCTACCGTAGTGCGCGCCGCCGATGGCTCGCCCGAGGTCAACGCCTGGGTCGTGATCCGCCCTGACGATACCGTGGTGATCCGCATCGCCCGCTCCGAGATGGGTCAGGGCACGCTCACCGGCCTTGCCCAGCTCGTCGCCGAAGAACTGGAATGCGACTGGTCCAAGGTCACCACCGAATATCCGACGCCGGGTCAAAGTGTCGCACGCAAGCGCGCCTGGGGCGATTTCTCCACCGGCGGCAGCCGCGGCATCCGCACCTCGCAGGACTATGTCCGCAAGGGCGGCGCCACCGCGCGCATGATGCTGGTGCAGGCCGCCGCCAATGAATGGAAGGTGCCGGTCGCCGAATGCACCGCCGCCAACAGCGTCATTACCCATACCCCATCGGGAAAAACCACGACCTACGGCAAGGTGGTGGAAGCCGCGGCAAAGCTCGAGCCCCCCGCCGACGCCGAGGTCAAGCTGAAGGATCCCAAGGACTGGAAGATCGCCGGCAAGCCGATCAAGCGGCTCGACACCGCCGACAAGACCACCGGCAAGATGACCTATGGCATCGACGTCAGGCTGCCGGGCATGCTCAACGCCGCGCTCAAGGATTGCCCGGTGTTCGGCGGCAAGCTCAAAAGCTATGACGAAGCCAAGGTGATGGGGATGAAGGGCGTCAAGAAGGTGGTGCGCGTCAACGACACCACCGTCGCCGTCATCGCCGATACCTGGTGGCACGCCAAGACCGCGCTCGACGCGCTGCCGATCGTCTGGGACGAAGGCGACAACGCCAAGGTCTCCAGCGAATCGATCGCCGCGTGGCTGAAGGAAGGCCTCGATAACGCGCAGCCGGCCTTCGTCGGCAGCCAGAACGGCGATGCCAAGGCGGCCATCGCGGGTGCTGCCAAGAAAGTCGAAGCGGTCTACAACTATCCCTACCAGAACCATGCGGCGATGGAGCCGCTCAACGCCACCGCGCTCTACACGCCGGACAAATGCGAGGTCTGGACCGGCACGCAGAACGGCGAAGCGGCATTCGCCGCGGTGCTGGAAACCTCCGGCCTGCCGGCCGACAAATGCGAAGTGCACAAGCAGATGCTGGGCGGCGGTTTCGGCCGCCGCGGCCAGACCGACTATGTCCGGCAGGCGGTTGCCATCGCCAAGCAGATGCCGGGCACGCCGATCAAGCTGCTGTGGTCGCGCGAAGACGACATGCAGCACGGCACCTATCATCCGGTCACGCAGTGCAAGCTGACCGGCGCCTTCGATGCCGACAACAATCTGACCGGCCTGCATGTGCGGCTGTCGGGACAATCCATTCTGTTCGCCCTGCGCCCGGCGGCGTTGGTCAACGGCATGGACCCCGCAGCATTCCAGGGCCTGGCTGCAAGCGGCGAGGCCGCGATCGGCTACACCGTGCCGAACCTGCTGATCGAGCATTCGATGCGCAATCCGCATGTGCCTCCGGGCTTCTGGCGCGGCGTCAACGTTAATCACAACGCGATCTATCTCGAATGCTTCATGGATGAACTCGCAAATGCCGTGGGCCAGGATCCCGTCGAGTTCCGCCGCAAGCTGATGGCGAAACATCCAAAGCATCTCGGCGTGCTCAATGCGGTTGCGGAGAAGATCGGCTGGGGTACGCCGCCGCCGAAGGGCGTCTATCGCGGCATCGCCCAGCACATGGGTTACGGCAGCTATGTGGCGGGTGCCGCGGAAATCTCCGTCACCGACGGCAACAAGATCAAGGTGCACCGCATCGTCGCCGCCACCGATCCCGGCTACGCCGTCAATCCGGCGCAGATCGAACGGCAGATCGCCGGCTCCTTCGTCTACGGATTGTCGGGACTGTTCTATGGCGGCTGCACGGTCAAGGACGGCCGCATCGAGCAGAGCAACTTCGATACCTACAATTCGATGCGGATCGCCGAAATGCCGAAGGTGGAATCCATCGTGATGCCGAGCGGCGGCTTCTGGGGCGGGGTCGGCGAGCCCACCATCTGCGTCGCCGGACCTGCGGTGCTGAACGCCTATTTCGCGGCGACCGGAAAACGCATCCGCTCGGTACCGCTGCGCGACCAGAATATCACCTTCGCCTGACAACGAAGCGGCGGCCCTCGGGCCGCCGCCCACTTAGCGGATACGGCTCATGAATGCGCTGCGGCTGCCGACGCGCAGAGATGTTGCTCGCGGGCTTGCCGCGTCAGCGGCGCTGGCGTTGCCGTGTCCCTCTTTCGCGCAATCGGCGGCGCGGGTGATCGTGGTCGGCGGCGGGTTCGGCGGCGCCAGTTGCGCGCGCGCGCTGCGGCAGGCCGATCCGAAACTGCAGGTGACGCTGATCGAACCGAAAACCTTCTATTTCGCCTGCCCGTTCAGCAACGAGGTGATCGCAGGCCTGCGCGACAGCGAGGCGCAGCAATTCACCTACGACCGGATCGCCGCCGATGCCGTGACGGTTGTCCCGCAGACGGCGGTGAAAGTGGATGCGCAGGCGCGCACGGTGGGGTTAGCCGACGGCACGTCGCTCGGCTACGACCGGCTGGTGCTGTCGCCCGGCATCGGCCTGCGTTTCGACGCATTACCCGGCTACGACGAGGCCGCGGCGACAAGGATGCCGCATGCCTGGATCGCCGGCGAACAGACGCTGCTGCTGCGCCGGCAGCTCGAAGCCATGGACGACGGCGGCACCGTCATCCTCGCGGTGCCGGCGGCGCCGCTGCGCTGTCCGCCGGCGCCCTACGAGCGCGCCAGCCTGATCGCGCATTATCTGAAAGCCAAAAAGCCGCGCTCGAAAGTGCTCGTTCTCGACGCCAAGGACGGGTTTTCCCAGCAGCGGTTGTTCGAGCGGGCCTGGCAGGAACTTTATCCCGGCATGATCGAGCGGGTCGCGCTGTCGCAAGGCGGCCGCGTGACCTCGGTCGATCCGGCCACCAACACCATCGTCACCGATTTCGGCAACTACATCGCCAACGTCGCCAATGTGATTCCGCCGCAGAAGGCCGGCCGCATCGCAGAGCTGTCGGGCGCCGCCGACCAGACCGGCTGGTGCCCGATCGATCCCGTCACCTTCGAATCGAAGCTGGCGCCGAACATTCACGTGATCGGCGACGCCTGCATCGCCGGCGCTATTCCGAAATCGGCATCGGCGGCGAACGCGGAGGCCAAAGCGTGCGCGAACGCGATCGCGACTTTGCTTGCGGGCAAGCCGCCGGGACCGCCGAGGCTGACCGGCGCCTGCTACAACACGGTGGCACCGGACTACGCCTTCTCGCTGTCCGGCATTTACGCGCCGAAGGACGGCTTGTTCAACGAGATCGAAGGTGGCGGAACCAGCCCGGTCGACGCGCCGCGCGAGGTCCGCGCCCGTGAGGCGGAGACGGCGTTGACATGGTTCACGACGATTACGGCGGACGCCTTTGGCTAGTCTCGCAATGCAGTTGTTCGGCGCGTGGCTCGCGGTTGCAGTGCTCGCCCTGCCCGGCCCGGCCCGCGCACAGGCGCTGCAGCCGTATGTCGTCGCCGGCGACGCCATTCCGGCATCGCTCGCCGGTGCCGTGGGCGACGCCGCGCGAGGCCGCGCGCTGGTGCTCAACCGCACCAGCACGTGCATCCTCTGCCACAACGGGCCGTTTCCGGAAGAGAAATTCCAGGGCGATCTCGCGCCCGACCTGGCGGGAAGCGGCAGCCGTTGGTCCGCGGGCCAGCTTCGGCTCCGGCTGGTGGACGCGTCCCGCCTCAATCCTGCGACGATCATGCCGTCCTATTATCGCGTGGATGGGCTGGAGCGCGTGGGCGTGGCTTGGCGCGGCAAGCCGATCCTGTCGGCGGAGCAGATCGAGGATATCGTGGCGTATCTCGCGAGCTTGCGCGAATAGCTGATAAGAGGAGACGATGCGCAAGCCCGATCAATCCACACGCCGGCAGTTCCTGGCCCTAACCGGCAGTGCTGCGGTGCTTGGCGCGGCGCCGATCGCAACGCTGCGGCCCGCCGAAGCCACGCCGGCGATGCTGGCCAGCGCGATCCGGGACGTCGTCGGCACGGCCGTGGTACGCACCGGCAGGGTCAAGCTCGACGTGCCGCCGCTGGTCGAGAACGGCAACACCGTTCCGTTGACCGTCAGCGTCGCCAGCCCAATGACGGCGGACGAGCACGTCAAGAGCATCCATGTGTTCGTTGAGAAGAACCCGCAGCCGAACGTCGGCAACTTCGTTCTCGGGGCGCGCGCGGGCCGCGCCCAGGTTTCGACCCGGATCCGGCTTGCCGACAGCCAGAAGGTCGTCGCCATCGCCAGATTGTCCGACGGCTCGTTCTGGTCGGCCAGCGTCGATGTCGTAGTCACGCTCGCCGCCTGCACCGAGGAAGTGATCTGATGGGCTCAGTTCTGATCAACGTCCCGAAGAAAGCCAGACGCGGCGACATCGTCGAGATCAAGACGCTGATGTCGCATATCATGGAGACCGGTTTCCGCCATCTTGCGTCAGGCGAACTGGTCCCGCGCGACATCATCACCAGCTTCACTTGCCGTTATAATGGCGAGGAGATTTTCCGCGCCGATTTGTTCCCGGCGATCTCGGCCAATCCCTTCATCTCGTTTTTCACGACTGCGACCGAAAGCGGCACGTTCGAATTCTCCTGGATCGGCGACCGCGGCTTTGCCGAAACCGCATCGGCCGCCATTACGGTCGAATGAGGTTGGCGCGCACGATAGCTGCGACGGTGCTGCTGATCGCCGCCGGTATCGCATCGGCCGAAATTCCGCAAGCCGAGCGCCGCTCCGGCTTCAGCTTCATGACCCCGGATACCCAGGCGATCCAGAATGACGACACCGCCAATCCCGGCATGCTGTGGGTGCTCGACGGCAAAGCGCTGTGGAAAGCCAGGGCGGGCACGGCGGATAAATCCTGCGCCGACTGCCACAACGACGCCGGCGCGAACATGCGCGGGGTGGCGGCGCGCTATCCCGCGTTCGACCCGACGCTGGGGCGTCCGGTCGATCTGGAGCAGCGCATCAATTTGTGCCGCACCCGAAACCAGCAGGCGACGGCATTTGCTTACGAAAGCCGCGAGCTGCTCGCGCTCACCGCCTTTGTCGCCGAGCAATCGCGGGGCATGCCGATCGAGGCCGGCGCCGATCCGAAACTGGAGCCGTTTGTCGCCAAAGGCCGCGAGTTGTTCATGCAGCGGCAGGGCCAGCTCAATCTCGGTTGCGCCAATTGCCACGACGACAATTGGGACAAGCGCCTCGCGGGCTCGGCGGTGACGCAGGGACATCCGACCGGCTATCCGATTTACCGGCTGGAATGGCAGTCGCTGGGGTCGCTGCAGCGCCGCTTACGCAGCTGCATCGGCGGCATTCGCGCGCAGGCTTACGATTACGGCGCGCCGGAACTGGTGGAGCTCGAACTTTACCTGATGTCGCGCGCGCGCGGCATGCCGGTCGAGACACCGGCGGTGCGGCCGTAGGCGCACAGCCATCTGGATTGGATCGCGGCAATCACGTACGGTCAGCTTCGGGAGGAATCAGGATGACGGGAATGCGGCTTGCCATAGCACTAATGGCACTTGTTCTTGCGACGCCATGTCTGGCGCAGGACTATCCGGCCCGGCCGGTCAAGATCATCGTGCCGTTCGGCGCCGGCGGTCCCGCCGATGTGACTGCGCGTCAGATCGGCAGCATCCTGCAGGAGAATTTCGGCCAGCCCTTCGTGATCGAGAACCGCACCGGCGCCGGCGGCGTGATCGGCACCTTCGAGGTGAGCAAATCAGCGTCCGACGGCTATACGCTGCTGATGATGTCGAACACCCAGACCGCGAATGAGTCGTTGGTAGCGGCGTCACAGCGCAAGTATGAATTGATGAAGGACCTCGCGCCGATCGCGCCGATCAATTCCTCCGATCTCGTCATTGTCGTGCATCCCTCGGTGCCGGCGAAGACGCTGGCCGAATTCGTCGCTCTCGCCAAATCGCAGCCGGGCAAACTGAACTACGCCTCGTCGGGGCAAGGCACGCCCTATCACATGGCCGGCGAACTGTTCAAAACCATGGCCGGCATCAACGTCGTGCATGTTCCCTATCGCAACAGCGGCGAAGCGCGCAGCGGCGTGATCGGCGGGCAGGTCCAGATGATGATCGACGCGGTCACTGCAATGGCTCCCAATGTCGGCGAAGGTCAGGTGCGGGCGCTCGCCACCACCGGCAAGACCCGATCGAGCGTGCTGCCCAATGTGCCGACGGTCACCGAGGCCGGCATCGCCGGATATGACGCCACCATCTGGCTCGGATTGATGGCGCCCGCGGGAACGCCGAAGCCGGTCATCGACAAGCTGAATGCCGCCGTCAACGCCGCGATCAAGCGGCCGGATATCGTCAAGCTGTGGACCTCGCAGGGCGCGGTCCCGATGTCGATGACCCCGGAGGAGTTCGACGCCTATCTGCGCGGCGACATCGTGAAATGGGCCGAGGTCGTCAAGAAATTCGGCGACAGGCCGCAATAGGTCGCCGACATGCCGAACGTCCGATTCCGCCTCAATGGCATCGAGACTTCACTCGATGCCGATCCCGACCGGCCGCTGCTGGATATTTTGCGCGGACCGCTGGGCATGACCGGGGCGCATTTTGGCTGCGGCGCGGGTGAATGCGGCGCCTGCAATGTCATGGTCGACGGTCACGCCATGACCTCCTGCGACACGCCGCTGTGGTCGGTCGCCGACAAGGACGTCACCACGGTCGAAGGCCTGGGCACCCCGCAAGCGCCGCATCCGCTGCAGACCGCCTTCATCGCCGAACAGGCGTTGCAATGCGGCTACTGCATCCCCGGCATCCTGATCAGCGCGGCGGCGCTGCTGAAGAAGAATCCTGATCCTTCGGACCGAGAACGTCAGGGTGGCACTTGACCGCAATCTCTGCCGCTGCGGCTCGCATAACCGCATCGTCAAGGCCGTGTTGCGCGCGGCAGCCGAGATGGCAGCAGCCCGATGACCAACACCTCGCCCGTCCCGGCTCCCCAAAAACTGCCGCCAAGCCTCGCCGCGAATCCGGTGTTGTCGTCATGGGTGCGAGTTTCCGCGGAAGGACACGTGATCCTCTCTCCCGGAAAAGTGGAGATCGGACAAGGCATCGTCACCGCACTGGCGCAGATCGCCGCCGACGAACTCGACATCGATATCGGCCGGGTGCGGATGATCCGCGCCACCACCGCGGGCAGCCCCAACGAGGGCGTCACCTCAGGCAGCCTGTCGGTGCAGCAATCCGGCCGCGCGGTTCGCCATGTCTGCGCCGAGGCGCGGCAGATCTTTCTGGCCGCCGCCGCCGAGCGCCTCGGTGTCGGCATCGACGCGCTCGATATCAGCGACGGCGAGATCTCGGGACCGGGCAATGTGCGGACCAGCTATTGGGAGCTCGCCAATGAGGTCTCGCTGGCCCGTCAGGCAACACCAGGCGCAACGGGGAAATTATCGGCGCGGCGCGCACTCGCGGGAAGCTCGGTTCAGCGCGTGGACATTCCCGACAAGGTGTTTGCGCAGGTCCGGTTTATTCATGATCAGGCGTTGCCGGGAATGCTGCACGGCCGGGTGCTGCGCCCGGAAATCCCGGCGGCGAGGCTGGTAGAGCTGCGAGAGGATGTCGCGCGCGGCACGGCCGGCCTTGTCACCATCGTTCGCGACGGAAATTTTGCCGGCGTGGTGAGCGAGACCGAGGATGGCGCTGAAGCCGCGCTCAACGCGCTGCGCAAAAGCGCGGCGTGGTCGGCGCAGGACAAGCTGCCGGATGAAAACAGGCTGGCGGAATGGCTGAAAAGCCAGCCCGTGGAATCGACCGTCATCGACAAAAAAACAACGCCTGACATCGGGCCAAAAAGCCGCACCATGCGGCGGCAATATACCCGTCCCTATATCGCGCATGCGTCGATCGCGCCGTGCTGCGCCATGGCGCAATGGAGCGGCGATCGCGTCCATGTCTGGACCCACAGCCAGGGCGTCTATCTGCTGCGCGCCGATCTCGCGCTGGTTCTCAAAGTCCCGGTCGAGAACATCACGGTCGAACACATGGAAGGCGCCGGCTGCTACGGCCATAACGGCGCCGACGATGTCGCGCTCGACGCGGTGCTGCTGGCGAAGGAGGCCTCGGGCCAGCCGGTGCGCGTACAATGGTCGCGCCAGGACGAGATGACCCATGCGCCATTCGGCGCGGCGATGGCGATCGAGATCGAGGTCGATTTCGGCGCGCAAAGCGAGATCGTCGATTGGCGCCACCGCATCTGGAGCAACGGCCATGCGGCGCGGCCGGGCCGCGCGCCGACGCCGGCGCTGCTTGCCGCGACCGAATTGCAAAACCCCTTCCCGCGCATGATCTCGACCAATCCGCCGCAGGCCAATGGCGGCGGCGCCGACCGCAATTCCGTTCCGCTGTATGATTTTCCGTCGTGGACGGTGGAGTGCCATCGCCTGCTCACCATGCCGGTACGGACCTCCGCGCTGCGGACGCTGGGCGCGCAGGGCAATGTGTTCGCTATCGAATCCTTTCTCGACGAACTCGCCGCCGAGCGGGATGAAGATCCGGTTGCGTTCCGGCTGCGCCATCTGACCGACCCGCGCGCCCGCGACGTGATCCAGTCGGTCGTCAGGCGCGCCGACTGGAAGCCGGGCAAACAGGCCGGTATCGGTTACGGCATCGGCTATTCCAGATACAAGAACACCGGCGCCTATTGCGCCGTGGTCGCCGAGGTCGAGGGCGCGGAAGAGATCCGCGTCAGGCGATTGACCATCGCCGTCGATGTCGGCGAAGCCATCAATCCGGACGGCGTGATCAACCAGATCGAGGGCGGCGCGATCCAGGCCACCAGCTGGGTGTTGAAGGAACAGGTCCGCTTCGACCACGAGCGGATCACCAGCAATAGCTGGTCGTCATATCCGATCCTGCGCTTCAGCGAGGTGCCGGAGGTTCAGGTCGAGATCATCGCGCGGCCTGACGTTGATCCCGTCGGCGCTGGAGAGGCCGCTCATGGCCCAACCACGGCAGCGATTGCCAATGCAGTGTTCGATGCTCTCGGCGTGCGCGTCCGCAACCTGCCGATCACGCGCGACAGCCTGATCGCCGCGATGGAATTGAGTTCATGAGTAGCCTGAAAATTCTCAGCGGCGGCGCCGCGCAGGGTCTGGTCGCGAGCCTCGCGCCAAAATTCAGGGCGACGACCGGCCTCGATATCGAGGGCGAGTTCGGCGCGGTCGGCGCCATGGCCGACAAATTGCGCGGCGGTACGCCGGCCGACATCGTGGTGCTGACGGCGGCGATGATCGCGGATTTGGCCAGGGAGAATCTGGTCGCCGCCGGATCGATCGCCGACATCGGCCGTGTCGAAACCGCGATCGCGATTCGCGCCGGCGATCCATCGGTATCGGTCCATGATGCCGCGGCGCTGCGCGAGGCGCTGCTCGCCGCCGATGCGATCTTCGTGCCCGACACCGCGGCATCGACCGCCGGCATTCATGTGGCGAAGGTGCTGACGCAGCTCGGCATCGCCGATGCAGTCGCAGCGCGGCTGAAAATCTTCCCCAATGGCGCGACCGCCATGCGCAATCTCGCCGCTTCCACCGCGATCAAGCCGATCGGCTGCACCCAATCGACCGAAATCATCGGCACATCGGGCGTGACCCTGTCGGGACCGTTGCCGCGGGGTTGCGAACTCAGGACCGTCTATACCGCCGCCGTCGCGGCACGGGCCGCCGATGCCGGACATGCTCAAGCGCTGATCGATCTGTTGACCGGCGAGCATGCTCGCGATCTGCGCCAGCGAGCGGGGTTTCTTGAAATTTCCTGAGAGTCTGAACTCTTCCGGCGCCTCGATCCCGGCCCCGCGAAGATCATCTTACTTCCTGACCTTGCTCGCATCCATCTTGATCGATGAATCCAGCAGCTTGGTCGAAAAC
Organism: uncultured Alphaproteobacteria bacterium; assembly: GCA_963784755.1. Taxonomy (GTDB): domain Bacteria; phylum Pseudomonadota; class Alphaproteobacteria; order Rhizobiales; family Xanthobacteraceae; genus Bradyrhizobium. The sequence continues at coordinate 92,184 of CAWASS010000004.1, forward strand.
GCGCTTTCCACCGCAAACGGCTTTTCCGTGCCGAGATAGGTCTGCACCAGGTCGTAGTCCTGCTGCATCCGCGCCTTGTCGATCCAGCCCAGCGCTTTGGTCGTGGTGAACTCGTCGGCCATCAGATATTTGATGCGTTCCCACTGGTCCTCCTGTTCTTTCTTGTCGAGACCGGTGACCTGGTCGAACAGCGCTGTCAGGCAGGGCCCGAAGTCGGCGACGCATGCGGCATAGGCTTTCTGGGTTATTTTCACGAAATCCCCGGCGAGTTCTGGATTCCTGTTCAGAAACGCGCCGTTGACGATCAAGGAGTTGCCGTAAGCATTGAGCCCGATGTCCTTCCAGTTCAGCGAGCCAAGGTCGCTGCCGAATTCTTTCAGCTTCACATCGTGCGAGTTGTAGAAGTCGCTGACGATATCGACGGTGCGGCTTTTCAATGCCGCCGTCTTGGCGGTCGGGCCGACATTGACGAAGGTAACCGCCTCCGGTGCTATCCCCACCGCCTTGGCGAACGCAGGCCACATCACGCGCGAGGCGTCGCCGGGCGGGTTACCTATTCTGCGGCCGGCGAAATCCTTCGGGCCATTGATGCCGGCGCTCTTGAGCCAGTAGAAGGTTTGCCCGGTGTTGGCATAGATGCTCATCAGCGCGACCGTGTCGGCGCCCTTGCTGCGCGCCACCAGCATCGTCGCGAGATCCGCGATCCCGAACGGCGCACCGCCCGATCCGACCTTGAGCGACGAGACGCCGGAGCCCTTGCCGACCTCGATGTTCAAATCGATGCCCGCCTTCTCATACCAGCCCTGCGCCTTGGCGTAATAAAACGGCGAATGGTCCGCGGCCGGCGTCCAGTTCAGAATGAGATTGATGGTCTGGGCGGCGTGCGCGGGAATAGCCGGCGCGAGAAATACGAACGCCAATCCCGCAATCCTGAGACCCTGCACGGTGGCGCTCCCTCACGTTTCGGTTGCGAAAACCGATGCACCGATGTTGCGGCGCACCCTCAATGTTGCACTAGCCGCCGAGCATCCGAATTGCAATAGTGCGCCCAATAATCAACAAGCGCACGGACCCAAGACGATACCGTGACCGCGCATGGGGAGAAAACGGCATGAAAAAGAATCGTGGGACTGCTGTCGCAAGCACGGCCGAAACAAGTCAGACATCGCGCAAGGGGCAAAGCCGCCGCAAATTCCTCATCAAGACCGGCGGCGTGCTTGCGGCCGGCGCCTTCGGCGCGGTGCCGCTGCGTGGCTGGGCCGCCGACGCGATCAATATCGGTGCGCTCTATCCGACCACCGGCAGCATGGCGCAGATCGGCGTCGGCTGCGTCGCCGCCGCAAAACTCGCGGTCGAAATGGTCAACGATGCCGGCGGTATCAAGTCGCTCGGCGGCGCCAAGCTCAATCTCATCATCTCCGACGTGCAGAGCGACACCACGGTGACGCGCACCGAGACCGACCGCCTCATTACCGGCAACAAGCTGTCCGCGATCCATGGCTGCTTCGCCTCAGCGCTGACGCTGATCGCCAGCGAAGTCTGCGAGCGCGCCAAAGTGCCGATCATCACCGGCTCCAGTTCCGACCAGCTCAACAAGGGCCGCAGCTACACCTTCACGCCGTTCGCGCGCGCCTCGCAGTTCGCGCAGGCGCAGTTGCAGATGTCGAAGCTGGTCGGCGACAAGCCGAAGGTCGCAGTGATCTTCGAGAACACCGCGTTCGGCACCTCGACCTCGAACGGGCTGAAGGAACTGGCGCCCGGCGAAGGCGTGGAGATCGTGATGTTCGAACCCTATTCGGCGGGGTTCACCGACGCCAGTCCGCTGATCAACAAGGTGAAATCCTCGGGCGCCAATGCGCTGTTCTCGGTGTCGTACCTGAACGACCTCATCCTGATCGTGCGCACCGTCAAGCAGGTCGGCCTCAATATCGCGATCAATGGCGGTTCCGGCGGTTTTGTGATTCCGGATTTTTACAAGAATGTCGGCAAGCTCGCCGAGGGCTTGCAGGGCGTGGCGCACTGGAACCACGACATGAACGAGGACGCCCAGAAGGTGAACGCCGAATACAAGAAGCGCACCGGCGAATTCCTGTTCGAATATGCCGGCGGATTGGTGGCGCAGACCTTCATGCTGGCGGACGCGCTGGAACGGGCGGCTTCCACCGATCCGCAGAAGGTACGCGAAGCATTATCGGCGCTCGACGTGTCGAAGGGATACGCGGCGATGGCGCCGGGCGGAAAAGTAAAATTCGGGCCCGACGGCAAGAACGTCTACGGCCGTCCGGTCGGAGTACAGTGGCAGAACGGCGATCTCGCCAGCGTCTTTCCCAAGGACGACGCCCGCGCCCCGCTGCTGAAAACCTGATCGCGGCCTGAAGCAATGCTGGAGACAGTGGCCCAGGCCGTCATCAACGGCCTGCTCATCGGCGGCATCTACGCGCTGGTCTCGATCGGCGTGACGCTGATCTTCGGCGTGGTCAAGATCGTCAATTTCGCCCAGGGCGAATTCGTGATGGTCGGGATGTATATCAGCTTCTTCCTCGCCAACCAGTTCGGCATCGATCCCTTGCTGTCGCTGTTCGTTTCGATGCCGGTATTGTTCGTGATTGGCGTGCTGATCCAGCATTTTTTGATCCGCAGGGTACTCGGCCCCAACGACATGCCGCAGATCTTTCTTACCTTCGCGCTGTCGCTGCTGCTCTTGAACCTGGCGCTGATGCTGTTCACCGCGAATTACCGCACCGTCCACACCTGGTATTCGGATGAGGCCTTTCACCTCGGCGGGCTCTATATCCCGGTGGCGAAATTGATCGCCTTCGTGGTCGCGATGCTGCTGAGCGGCGCGCTGTGGGTGTTCCTGCACTTTACCGACCTCGGCAAGGCGATGCGCGCGGCGTCGCAGAAACCGGAGGTCGCGCAATTGATGGGCATCAATCCCAACCGGGTATTTTGCGTGGCGCTTGGCGTGGCGCTGGCGCTGGCCGGTGCCGCCGGATCGCTGCTGATGCCGTTCTATTCGGCCTATCCCTTTGTCGGGCAGGTGTTCGTGCTGATGGCCTTTGTCGCGGTGGTGCTGGGCTCGCTCGGCAACGTGATCGGCGCGCTGGTGGCGAGCCTGATGATGGGGGTCGCGGAATCGCTGGGTGTTCAATTCGTCGGCGCCGACTCCGGATTGATCGTGGTGTTCGCCATGCTGCTGCTAACGCTGGCGTTCAAGCCGACCGGGCTCGGCGGGAAGGCGCGATGATGGCGGGAACGCGCGCGAAAAATTTGCTTCTGCTGGTCCTCGGCACGGCGGTCCTGATCGCATTGCCGCTGGTCGTCAAAAGCTCGTTCGCCATCGACATCTTCATCCGGATCCTGCTGTTCGCCTTCATCGGCGTTGCCTGGAACCTGATGGGCGGCTACGCCAAGCAACTCTCGCTCGGGCACGCCGCCTATTTCGGGCTCGGCGCCTACACCTCGACCATCCTGCAGATCGATTTCGGCATCTCGCCCTGGATCGGGATGGTCGCCGGCGGCATTGTCGCGATGCTGGCGAGCCTGCCGATCGGCTGGCTGTGTTTTCGCCTGCGCGGCCCGTATTTCACCATCGCCACCATCGCGACGGCGCAAGCCTTGATGCTGATCTTCTTGAAGTTTCGCGATTTCGCCTGGGGCGCCGAGGGCACCACGATTCCGAACCTCGGCAACGCGCCGCTGATGATGCAGTTCGAAGCCAAGGCTGCCTACTACTACGTCGCGCTTGGCCTGCTCGCGCTTGGGCTCGTGATCACGTACAAAATCGAAAAGTCGTGGATGGGATATTACCTCGTCGCCATCGGCGAGGATGAGGACGCCGCCGAAGCGATCGGCGTCAACGCGCCGAGGATCAAGCGCGACATCTACCTGATCAGTTCGTTCCTCACCGCACTGGCCGGCACCTTCTACACCCAATACATCTACTTCATCGACCCCGCCACTGCGTTCAGCTTCAACGTGTCGATCGAGGCAGCGCTGGTGTCGATCGTCGGGGGCATCGGCACGCTGTGGGGACCGGTGATCGGCACCGTGCTGCTGGAGACCACTTCTACGCTGCTGCAGAGCTGGCTCGGCAGTTCGATCGGCGGCGTCCAGCTCACGGTTTACGCGCTGATCCTGATGGCGGTGATCCTGTGGCGGCCGACCGGGATCATGGGTTTTCTCTCCGAACTCGCCGCACGCCGTACGGCGCGGTCACCGATCCAGCCAGCGAAGGCGGCGCCATGACCGATGCGCTGGTCATCAAAGGTCTCAGCAAGCGGTTCGGCGGCTTGCGTGCCGTGCAGGACGTGAGTTTTACCGTGCGCGAAAACGAGACCGTGGCATTGATCGGCCCGAACGGCGCCGGCAAGACCACGAGCTTCAACCTGATCACCGGATTTCACCGGCCCGATTCCGGCTCCGTATCGGCCTTCGGCCGCGAGATCACCGGCCTGAAGCCGCACGACGTCTGCGCGCTGGGGCTGGCGCGTACCTTCCAGGTCGCAAAACCCTTCGGCGCGATGACCGTGCTGGCCAATGTCATGACCGGTGCGTTCCTGCGCGACAAGCATGCCGATGTCGCGCGCAAAAAGGCGCGCGAGGCCATCGACTTCGTAGGCCTGTCGGCGCGCGAGCAGACGCCGGCGCGGGATCTGACCACCATCGACCAGCGCCGGCTGGAGATGGCGCGCGCGCTGGCGACGCAGCCGCGACTGTTGCTGCTCGACGAGGTGATGGCTGGACTGAACCCGACCGAAATCGATCAGGCGGTGGCGCTGGTCGGAAAATTGTCCAAGCGCGGCCTTACCATCGTCATCGTCGAGCATGTGATGCGCGCCATCATGGCGGTGGCGTGCCACATCGTGGTGCTCGATCACGGCCAGAAGATCGCCGAGGGCACGCCGAAGGAGATCGTGGAAAATCCGGAAGTGATTCGCGCCTATCTCGGCTCCTACGTGCACCCGCCGGAGAAACCTAGTGCTTAAGTTAGCCGGCGTGAGCGCCAGTTACGGATCGGTGCCTGCGATCCAGGACGTCAGCATCGAAATCGGCGAAGGCGAAGCCGTCGGGCTGCTCGGCGCCAATGGCGCTGGAAAAAGCACGACGCTGCGCGCGATCTCGCGGCTGGTGAAGCTGACATCCGGCACCATCACCTTCGCCGGCGCCGACCTCGCATCCTTGCCGCCGCACAAAATCCCGGAACTGGGAATTGCCCATGTGCCGGAGGGCCGCCAGGTGTTTCCCGAGATGACCGTGCAGGAGAATCTCGAGATCGGCGCCTATGTGCCGAAGGCGAAAGCCGAACGCGCCAGTTCTCTCGACCTCGTCTACAGCATCTTCCCTCGCCTCGCCGACCGCAAGAGGCAGTTCGCCGGCACCATGAGCGGCGGCGAACAGCAGATGCTCGCGGTCGGCCGCGGACTGATGCTGAAGCCGCGGCTGTTGATGCTCGACGAGCCGTCGCTGGGCCTCGCCCCCGTGATGACCGACGTCACCTTCGAGAAGATCGCGGAAATCCACAAGATGGGCACCGCCATCCTGCTGGTGGAGCAGAATGTCAGCCGCGCGCTGACGCTGGTGGCGCGCGCCTATGTGCTGGAAAGCGGCAACGTCATCATGCACGGCACCAGCGCGGAACTTGCCAATAACAAGCAGGTGCAGGCGGCCTATCTCGGCATTTAGCGGCGCTCAATCGGCGGTCCAGCCGCCATCGACGATCAGCGATGAGCCCGTCATCAGCGCCGACGCGTCGCTTGCCAGAAATACCACCGCGCCCATCAGGTCCTCGACGGTGCCGAGGCGGCCGAGTTTTATCTTGGACAGCACGCTGTCCCGAAATGCCGTGTTCTCGAAAAACGGTTTTGTCATCGGCGTCTCGATGAAGGTCGGCGCGAGTGTGTTGACGCGGATGCCATGCGGCGCGAGTTCGATCGCCATCGCCCTGGAAAATCCTTCCATCGCCCATTTCGACGCGCAATACAGCGAGCGGTTGGCGCCGCCGACATGACCCATCTGCGACGACATGTTGATAATGGAGCCCTTGACGCCCGCTGCGATCATGCGGCGCGTGACCGCTTGCGCTGTGAAGAAGGCCGCGCGCACGTTGAGGCCCATCACATGGTCGAAATCCCCAAGCGGAATTTCGGTGAACGGATTGGGCCGGTTGGTGCCGGCATTGTTGACGAAGATGCTGAAGGGCTCGGCGGCGGCCATCGCCTCCGCAACGCCCGCGATATCGGTGACATCGAGCGCCAGCCAGTCCGCGGCGTAACCGGCGTCACGCAACGCGGCCGCGCCCTGCTCGATTTCACTTGCCGTGCGGGCGCACAACGTGACATGGGCGCCGGCCTCCGCCAGGGCTGCTGCGACCGCAGCACCGATGCCGCGCCCCGCCCCGGTCACCAGCGCGCGGCGGCCATCGAGGCGGAACGACGGCGTCTTTGGGATCGCCGCGGTCATTCTGCGGCACTTGCATATGGGATGTTGCGGCCGCCATAGCGGCGCACCCGGATGTTCGCCTGCTCGGCGTGCCCGGCAAATCCTTCCAGCATGCACAGCCGCGAGCAATATTCGCCGACCATGGCCGAGGCCTGGTCGGTCAGCACGCGCTGATAGGTGACTGTTTTCAGGAATTTTCCGACCCAGAGACCGCCGGTGTAGCGCGCGGCCTTCATGGTCGGCAGCGTGTGATTGGTGCCGATCACCTTGTCGCCATAGGCGACATTGGTTCGCGGCCCCAGGAACAGCGCACCGTAATTGGTCATCTTGTTCAGAAAAACATCGGGATCGCGCGTCATCACCTGCACATGCTCCGACGCGATGCGATCGGCCTCCCGCACCATCTCGTCCTCGTCGTCGCAGACGATCACCTCGCCGTAGTCTTGCCATGCCTTGGCCGCGATCGCGGCGGTGGGAAGAATCTTCAGCAGGCGCTCGATCTCGGCCATGGTATCGCGCGCGAGCCGCTCGGAATTGGTAAGTAAAATCGCCGGCGAGTTCGGCCCGTGCTCGGCCTGTCCCAACAGATCGGTGGCGCACATCTCGCCGTCGACCGATTCGTCGGCGATGACCAGCGTCTCGGTCGGCCCTGCGAACAGGTCGATGCCGACGCGACCGAACAACTGCCGCTTCGCTTCGGCCACGAACGCATTGCCGGGGCCAACCAGCATGTCTACCTTTTCGAAACTCTCGGTGCCGAGCGCCATGGCGCCGACCGCCTGGATGCCGCCGAGACAATAGATCACGTCGGCGCCCGCCAGATGCTGGGCCGCGACGATCGCCGGCGCCGGCTTGCCCTGATAGGGCGGCGCGCAGGTCACGATGCGGTCCACGCCGGCGACCTTGGCTGTTATCACCGACATATGCGCCGAGGCGAGCAACGGGTATTTGCCGCCGGGCACGTAGCAGCCGACCGAATTAACCGGGATATGCTTGTGGCCGAGCACCACACCCGGCAGCGTCTCGACCTCGATGTCGTGCATCGACTCGCGCTGATGCTGCGCGAAGTTGCGCACCTGTTGCTGCGCGAACTTGATGTCGTCAATGTTGCGCTTGGACAGTTGCGACAGGCAATCCCTGATCTCGGCGTCGGTCAGCCGAAAATCCCCGCGGTCCCACTGGTCGAACCTGATCGACAATTCGCGGATCGCCGCATCGCCGCGCTTTTCGATATCGGCCAGAATCCCTTCCACCGTGGCGCGGACTTTTGAGTCGTCCTCGGCGCGCTGGGCGGCATCGCGGCCGCGCTTGAGAATTTTGGCCATCGGCGTCTCCTTCGCGATTATTTAATGGCCTGCGGATTGATCGGCGAGCCGGCGCCGCCCGGCAGATGCAGCGGCGGCGCGGTGAAGAAGAATTCGTAGACGCGGTCGTTGGCACAATCCTCGGCCAGTTCCTTCAGATAGAAAATCTCGCCCATGGAAATGCCGATCGCGGGGATCACTACCCAATGCCAGGGCTGATTGGCGTCCTTGGTCTCGTTGGGGCGCACTTCGCAGCCCCAGGTGTCGGTGCAGATCGCCGCGATGTCCTTTTCACGGATCCAGTAGCAGGTCTCGAACGCGAACCCCGGCGCATCGCCACCGGCATAGCCCCGCCAATCCCCGCTTTTCAGGCAGCGCTCCTGATGGCCGGTGCGCACGATGACGAAATCGCCCTTGCGGATTGCGACGCCCTGCTTTTTGGCGCAGGCGTCGAGATCGGCATTTGATATGGCGTAGCCGTCGTCCAGCGAGTTGACGCCCTTGTGGCGAGCCATGTCGAGCAGCACGCCGCGGCCGACCATCTTGTCCCGGACATGCTCGATGCCGTTCTTCTTGGCGCCGCGCGCATCGACCAGCGTGGCGTCATGGCCGTTATACATCTTGTCGTCGAGGAAGATGTGGCACAGCGCGTCCCATTGCGTCGAGGCCTGGCACGGCATGTTGATGGCATCGTCGGCATAGCGCAGATACGGGAACGGTTTGTCCTGATTGCCCGCGGCAGCGTCGGTTCCGGTCGCCAGCATGGTGTGGATCGGATTCCAGCGGCCGCCGAACAGCCCGGACTGGATCGGCTCCTTCAGCGACAACCCCAGCGAAAATATCTTGCCGCGCTTGATCAGGCGGCCGGCGTTGATCACGTCCTGCGGCGTCACATTGTTGAGCGTGCCGATCTGGTCGTCCGCGCCCCAGCGTCCCCAGTTCGAAAGCTTTTTTGCGGCTTCATCGATCGCTGCTCTGTCAACCTTCATGGCCGTCCTCTGCTTCATTAAGTTATCATACGATAAATTTTAGTTCGCGGCTGTGCAAGTTTGCGAGCCGAGGCAACACCGAACAATCATGCGGTCCCACCAAGATACAGCCGCTTGACGATGTCGTTGCCGCGCAACTCATCCACCGAATCCGCCGCGACGACGATCTCGCCATGGACGATGATGTAACCGCGGTTCGCGATCCGGATCGCCTGGTTAAAATTCTGCTCCGCCATCAGCACGGTGAGGCCGAGGTGCTGGTTGAGCTCGCCGATCTTGGCGATGGTCTGCGAGACCAGGAGCGGCGACAGGCCGACCGAAGGCTCGTCGATCAGCAGCAGGCGCGGCGAGGACATCAGCGCGCGCGCGATCGCCAGCATTTGTTGCTGGCCGCCCGACATGGTGCCGGCGAGCTGGCCCTGCAGCCCCTTCAACGCCGGGAATGTTTCGAAGGCGAGCGCAAGATTGCGATCGATATTGCGCCGGGCGGCCTTGCGGAAGGCCCCGAGCATCAGGTTTTCCCTGACGGTCAGCCTCGGAAACAGCCGGCGCCCCTCGGGCACCATCGCCACGCCGAGATCGACGATGGCCTCTGTCGACAGCCTGGTCAGATCGTGCGCCACGCCGTCGATGGTCAGCGACATGCTGCCGCGCGTTGGCCGGACCAGGCCGGCGACGCACTTCATCAGCGTGCTCTTGCCGTTGCCGTTGGTGCCGAGCAAGGCGACGGTCTCGCCAGCCTCGACGTGGAGCGAGACGCCGCGCAGCGCCTTTACGGCGCCGTAACCCGCATCGACGCTGTTGATGGCAAGGCTAAGCGCCAAGATAGGCCTCCTGCACGCGCCGGTTGGCCATGACTTCGGCCGGCGTGCCGATCGCGATGATCTTGCCGGCGTCGAGACACATCACGCGGTCCGAAAAACGCATCACCGCCTGCATGATGTGCTCGATCATGATGATGGTGATGTCTTGATCCGCCAGAACTCATGAGCAGATCGAGCACCTCGTCGACTTCCGAGGAAGAAAGGCCGGCCATGGCCTCGTCGGAGATCAGGAGTTTCGGGTGCGTCGCCATCGCACGCGCAAGCTCCATCTTGCGCAGTTCCACCTGGCTCAGTTTTGTCGCCGGCACATTCGCCTTCGCCGCGAGACCCATCCGGGTCAGGATCGACATCATGGTGTCGCGCCGGTGCGCCTCCGAAGCGAGCTCGTCCGCCGCGAAATCGAGCGCGACCATGAGGTTTTCCGCGACCGTCATGCTTTTGAACGGCCGCGGGATCTGGAAGCTGCGCGCAATGCCGCGGCGCGTGCGCATATGCGGCTGCAACCGCGTGATGTCCTGATCGCGGAACTTGACGGTCCCGGGTTCGGTGCGGAACGCGCCGGAAATACAGTTGATCAGCGTGGTCTTTCCCGAGCCGTTCGGGCCGATCAGCCCAAAACGCTCTCCCGGACGAATGTCGACGCTGACATTGTCGAGCGCGGTGAAGCCCCCGAAACGTTTTGTCAGCGCGGATATCCGCAGCAGGGGGGACTGGAGTTCGGGGGTCGTCATCGGCGGCGCACCTTTCGGACCAGGCCGATAATGCCTTCCGGTGCTGCCACCACGAACACCACCAGCATGACGCCGAGCACCAGCACGTTCACCTCCGACGAGATGGTGACGGTCAGCAATTGTTGCGTCGTGGCCAACAGGATCGCACCGACGATCGGGCCCGCCCAATGCGCGGTCCCCCCGATCAGCGACATCGCCAGCACCGACACGGAGTAGTTGAGATTGAACGCGGACGAGGGGTCCGCGTATTGCAGGTACATCGCGGCGGGCGCACCGGCCGCGCACATCAGCGCTCCCGAGATGACGCAGGCCGTAAGCTTCAGTCGCAGGGTCGGCACACCCGTGCATTCCGCGGCAAGTTCGTCGTCCCTGAGCGCCTGCAAGCCGCGGCCGATCCATGAGTTCTGGATGTAGCGCGAGATCGCAACCGCCAGCACCACCAGCAGCGCCTGCACAAAAAACAGCATTTGCACATAGTTGTCGAACGGTTCCGTCACCAGCGGCCGCTGCAGCTGGATGCCGGCCGCGCCGCCGACATATCGCCAGTTCGTCACCGAGGTCTCGATGACGATGGTCAGCGCGATGGTCGCGATCGAGAAGAAGATGCCCTGCATGCGCAAGGTCAAAAGGCCGAGCGCGAATCCCATGAGGGCGCCAACGGCGGCCGCGGCCGAGATCTGCACCGCGAGCGGCACGCCGAACGCCTTGAACAGGAACACGGCGGTGTAGACACCGACGCCGAAAAACGCGCTGGTGCCGAAGTTCACGTAACCGGCATAGCCGCCGAGGATGCTCCAGGCGACCGCGAGCACCATGAACTGCAGAATCACGTAGCCGGCAAAGAACGGATACTGGTTACCGACGACCTGCGTCATCACTAGCGCGGCGCCGAGGAACAGCGCTGCGCCGATCCAGAAAAAGATGCCGTTCCGCGTCATGATCGCCTGCCGAACAGGCCCTGCGGCCGGACCGCGAGTACGGCGAGCAGCATCCCGAAGGAAATGGCCGGCGCCCAGGAAGCGCCGAACAGGGTCAGGACGATGGTTTCGGCGACGCCGAGAATGATGCCGGCGACCAGCGTGCCGGTCATGCTGCCGAGTCCCGCCATCACCACGACGCAGAATGTCCGCCCGATATAGGTGCGGTCGAGCGTCGGCTCGACGGGAGCGACAATGATAAGCAGGGCGCCCGCGATTCCGAGCACGGCGGTGGCAATGCCGAACGCCCATTGCTTGATCCGGATCGGGTTGGCGCCCATCAACCGCAGCGCCTCCTGGTCCTGCGCGACCGCGCGGATCGCGCGCCCCATGAAGGTTCGCGACAGATACAGCGTCAGCAGGATGGTCAGCGCGGCGGCGACCACGAATGCGACCACCAGCCGGAACGGAATCCGCATATCGCCGATCCGCCAGGCCTTGCCGATATAGTCCGCGGTGACCGAGCGCTGGTCCACACCGAATTGCAGGATGATCAGCACTTCGACGATGAATGCGATGCCGAAGAAGAACGCGATGCCGCGCACGCCGGCGTCGCTGCCACCGCGCTTCTCGAACGTTTCATAGTACAGACGGTAGGCGGCAAGACCGAACAGAAAGAACAGCGGCGTGATCAGCAGCCCCGCCAGCAGCGGATCGATCCCGTAATTCTCGTTGAGGAAGAACACCGCGTAAGACGCAAGCACCAGAAAGGCCGGATGCGCGACATGGGGGACATCAAGCAGGCCGAATGCGACCGACAGCCCGAGACTGACCGCCGCATAGAAGCAGCCGAGCAGCACACCGATCGTCAGCGCATCGAGCAGCAGGTCAAATGAAAACAAGTGAGGTCCCCCTTGACCCGCCTGAAGCTCGCATCGGCATGTTCGCACATGCTGTATTAGAATCACACATCGGCTACCAGCTTGCTGAAACCAGCACCGCCGTCATCCTGAGGTGCTCGCCCTTGGGCGAGCCTCGAAGGATGAGCCGCAAGCGCCGGTGTCCGTGGCCATCCTTCGAGACGCCGCGCAAGGCGCGGCTCCTCAGGATGACGGCTGGGTGTACGGCTACTTCCGGGCGGCCTCAAACGGACTGACGAGATCGCCGGATTTCAATTTCTCCGGGAACAGAATCACCTGCTTGCCCGGAGAGCGGAACTGCTCGATGTTCTTGTCCACGATGCCGCGGAACTGGGCCTGCAGCACCGCGTTTTCCTTGCGCTCGCCATCGGGCCCAAAAGTCATCGGGCCGACGATGGTCTGCATCTCATGCTCATGCAGATATTTAGCGATCGCCTTCTGGTCGAGCGACCCAATCGCCTTGATCGCCGCCTCGACAAGCTGACCGCTGGCGTAGCCGAACGGCGCGAGATAGTAGCCGAGCGGATCGACCTTGGCTTCAATCGCGCGCTTTGTATATTTGTCGAAGAACTCCTTGGTCCCCTCGTAATACATTTTCGGTTCCGGGAGCCATGAGTTGTAGTTGACGACGCCGTTGAGCAGCGAGCCCATATTCTCCATCACCGCGCCGAATTGCAGGCCGACCATGCCGCCGCCGAAAACCTTGACGTTGTCTCCGATCCCGATCTCGTTGACGGCGCGCAGGATGCCGGCCGAATCCGGCGGGTACGACGAAACATAAACCACGTCAGGCTTTGCCGCCTTCAGCGCGCGGATGATGCTGGAGAATTCCACCGTGTTGGGCGGATAGGCCTGGTCGAACACGATCGGCATGTTGCGCCTTTTTGCGACCTCGCGCGCGGTCACCACCAGATTCTGAGCGAATTCTTGGTCGGCCGACAGAAACGCAACACTCTTGGCGCCGGCCTTCTGGGCGATTTCGAGGAACGAATCCGGCCAGCTGTCGGGCGGGCCCCACGGCGCATTGTTGAACCACATGTCGTGCTGGACCTTGCTGTTGACCTGAAACGAGAAATTGCCCATCAGCAACAGGCCGCGCTGCTTGACCAGCGGCATGATCGGCGCCGTCGGCACGGTCGCATAAGGCGCGAACAGCAGGTCGACCTTGTCGACATCCAGCAGCTTCGAGTAGATCGCCGGAGTTTCAGACGCGCTCGATTTATCGTCATAGACGACAAGTTCGACCTTGCGGCCGAGCAGGCCGCCCTTGGCGTTGACGTCGTCCCGCCAGATCTCGATGCCGAGCAGCGACGCCTTGCCGCCGCCGGCGAGACCGCCGGTCTGCGGCATGCTCATGCCGATCTTGATCGGCGGCTGTTGAGCGCTAACGCGTGTGGTCAGCCCGGGCATGGCGACGGCGATCGCCGCGCCAGCGCTTGCGGTCGCCAGCAAACGGCGGCGGGAAATCGATCCGGATGTGGTGGTCTTCTTGGTCATGGGCTGCCTCCGATGGATTGTTTTGGCTTTGGTTCTTGTCCTGGCTTTGGCTCTTCTTATCAAATTCGCCCGAGCGCTGTCAGTACGACTTGTGGCGTCAGCGGGATTTCCGTGATTATTGCGCCAAACGGCCGCAGCGCATCATTCACTGCATTCGCCACCGCCGCGGCCGCCCCAGCCGTGCCGGCTTCGCCGGCGCCCTTGGCGCCCAGTTCCGTCTCCGAGGTCGGCGACACCACATGGCCGACATCGATATCCGGCATTTCGCCGGACATCGGCACCAGATAATCGGCCATATTGGCATTGGTGAGCTGCCCGCGCTCATCATAAATGCACTTTTCGAACAGCGCGGCGCCGAGGCCCTGCACCACCCCGCCGCGGATCTGCTCGTCGACCAGTTGCGGATTGATGACGGTGCCGCAATCTTCGACCACCCAGTGTTTCAGCAGCTTTATGAAACCCGTATCGGGGTCGACCTCCAGCCACGAGGCCTGGACCCCATTGGTGAAAGCAAACGGGTATTCGCGCGGCACGAAATGCCGCGTCGCCATCATTTCGGGCTGGATCCCCGGCGGCAGCGTGTCCGGGCGGAAATACACGATCCGCGCCAGCTCTTTCAGTTCCATGCGCGATGTGCCATCGCTGGCGTTGACGATGGCGTTGTCCGATATGTCGAGTTCGTCGGGCGACGACTGCAGAATGGCTGCGGCGACATCCAGGATGTTCTGGCGCAGGATTTTCGCGGCCTGAAGCGCGGCCTCGCCGCCGATGCCGGCGCCGCGCGACGCCCAGGTGCCGCCGCCATAGGGCGTGTTGTCGGTATCGCCGAGGATGACGCGGACGCGCGCCATCGACACCCCGAGCACGCTGCCGACGATTTGCGCCGTCAGGGATTCCGAGCCCTGGCCCTGCTCGGTGATGCTGGTCTGGCAGATGATTGAGCCCGTGGCATCCATCCGCACTGCGACGCCATCCTGCGACGAGATTTTCGCGCCGCCGACGCCGTAGAACGCGGCGCTCGGATTCGTCACCTCGATGAAACTGGCGATGCCGATGCCGCGATGGATGTTCTTGACGCGCAATGCCGCCTGTTCGGCGCGCAGCGTGTCGTAGTCCATCATCGCCATCAGCTTGTTCAGCGAAGCGTGGTGCGACAGCAGCTCAAAGCGCAGCCCGGAAGGTGCAGCGCAGGGATAGCCGTCATCGGCAATGAGATTGCGGCGGCGAATCTCGACCGGGTCCATGCCGATCTTCATGGCCGCGAGATCGACCAGCCCTTCCGTCACCGAGCACGCGATGGGGTGACCGACGGCGCGATACTGGCACATGACGTTCTTGTTCTGGAACACGACGCGGGCGCGGGCGCGATAATTCTTCGAGGTGTAGGGCCCGCCGATCAGATTGACGACCTGATTGGCCTCGATCGCGCTGGTGCGCGGATACATCGAATAGGGACCGATCCCGGTGAGATCGTCGATCTCGAACGCGGTGATGGCGCCGTCCTTGTTGACGCCGATCTTGCCCTTGCAACGATGATCGCGGGCATGGATGTCGGTATTAAAACTCTCGACCCGGTCGGCAACGAACTTGATCGGCCGGCGCAGCAGTTTTGCCAGCGCATAGGTCGCCATCTCGTCGGCGTAAATGTGGACCTTGATGCCGAAGGAGCCGCCGACATCCTTGCAGACCACGCGCACCTGCGCTTCCTCGAGGCCGAGGTGAAGTGCGGCGAGATTCTGCACCATGTGCGGCGCCTGGGTGCCCTGATAGATCGTCAGCCTCGCCTCGGCGGCGTTCCAGTCGGCGACCACCGCGCGCGGCTCCAGCGTCACGCCGGTGTGGCGTCCGAAGACAAAATCCGCTTCCGCCACGGCGTCGGAATCGGCAAACGCCTGATCGACGGCGCCGGCCTCGAAATTGCGCTCGAAGGCGAGGTTGTCGCCGAGCGAGGGATGAATCACCGGCGTTGCCGGGTCGAGCGCGGTGCGCATGTCCGTCACGGCGTCAAGTTCTTCGTATTCGACCGAGACGATCTCCGCGGCGTCTTCCGCGATGGCGCGGCTCGTCGCCACGATGGCGGCGACCGCTTCGCCCTGCCAGCACGCGCGGTCGATCGCGATGGCGTGTTGCGGCGCGGACTTGAGACCCTTGAGGTGCGACAGCACGCCGATCCATGGCGTGATGACGGTCGCAAGCTCCTGACCGGCCACGATCGCGATGACGCCTGGCAAGCGCTTCGCCGCATCAGCATCGATCTTGATGATTTTCGCGTGCGCATGCGGCGAGCGCAGGAACACGACGTGGCCCATGCGCGGCAGCACCATGTCGCTGACATAGAGTCCGCGGCCCTGCATCAGCCGCTCCAGATTGGGCCGGGGCACCGATTTGCCGATATAGGAGTTCGGCCGGTCCAGCACCGACAGGCCTTCAGGATTTGCTTCGGTCATGGCGCGCGCCCCATGCGCGAGCGAGCCGTGGATTCGATGGCGTCGATGATGGACTGATAGCCGGTACAGCGGCAGTAATTGCCGGAGAGGTGCTCGCGGATGCGGTCGCGGTCCGGCTCGGCCTCGCGCTGCAACAGATCCTGCGCCGCCATCAGCATGCCCGGCGTACAGAATCCGCACTGCAGCGCATTGCGTTCGCGAAAGGCGGCCTGCAAATCGGCGATCTCACCGGAATCGGACAGTCCCTCGATGGTCTCGACGGAAGCATTCTGCGTCTGCAACGCCAGCATCAGGCAGGAGCGGACGATATCGCCGTTGACGCGCACCGTGCAGGCGCCGCAGACCCCGTGCTCGCAGCCGACATGGGTGCCCGTCAATTGCAGATGTTCGCGCAAAAAGTCCGCGAGATTGAGCCGCGGCAGTACCTGCGCATCGACGCGCTCGCCGTTGACATCGAGCGAGAGTGGCACGTGCGCCGTCACACAGGTCCCCCGGAATCGAGATCGGGACGGCCGAGAAGTGCTGCCACACTGCGGCCCAGCAACACTTTTGCGAGATGCCGGCGCATCGCAGCGGACGCCTGCTGGTCGTCCTGCGGATCAAGCTCTTCTCTCAAGACGGTGCATGCATCAGCCAACAGTGCCGGCGTCACTGCGACGCCGACAAGTTTCTTCGCGGTCTTCGCGAGCACAGCCCGGTCGCCGACCGCGAAGAAGGCCAGGCGCAGACCGGCGAAGACATCGCCCTCCAAAATCGCCTGCGCCGCCAGACCAAGAATGGCGTAGTCGCCGTGCCGCCGCGCGAATTCGCTGAAGAAATGCGCGGCATTTTTGCGCGCGGCCGGCAGTTCGATGGCCACCAGCAATTCTTCCGGCGACAATGCCGTCGCATAGATGCCGGTGAAGAAATCCTCAGCCGCAATTCGCCGCTCGCCACTCTCGCCGCGAACGACGATGGTCGCGTTCAGCGCCAGCATGCAGGCCGGCAGTTCGGAAGCGGGATCGGCGTGCGCAAGGCTGCCGCCGAGCGTGCCCCGGTTGCGGATCGCGGGATGGGCGACATGCGCGATCGCGTCCGCAAGCAACGGCGCATGCGCGGCAATGTCGGGCGATCGCGCCAGTTCGACATGGCGCGTCAGCGCGCCGATCCTGACAATGCCGCCGGTCATCGCGATGCCGCGCAACTCGGCGAGTTCACCGATGTCGACAATGAGTTCGGGAGAGATCAGCCGCAGGTTCATCGCAGGCATCAGGCTCTGGCCGCCCGACAGCACTTTTGCCCGGTCGCCGTGCGCGGCCAACAGTTCCAGTGCGTTCGAAACGCTGGTTGCGCGCGCGTAATTGAAAGCCGAGGCTTTCATCGATGGCGACCTCCCCGGCCGGATTTTGGCGCGTTTTGCCGGGATTAGACGGTGGCAACCCTCAAACGTCAAGTTTGTTTATCGACCGATTATTTCCGCCCATTCGACTTTTGGACTTGTCATGATGGCATGAACGACGCACGTTTCCACTGCACCAAATCAGCCCCGGGGAAGGAGCAGGCGATGAATTTGGGATTCTTCACCATGCCAATTCATCCTCTCGACAAGGATTGGCGGCTGTCGCTGAACCAAGACCGCGAAGCCTTCCTGCTGGCCGACGAGTTGGGATTTACCGAAGCCTATGTCGGCGAGCACGTCACCGACAAGGCCGAGAACATCACCTCCTGCATCGCCTTCATGGCGTGGGTCGCGGCTGCGACAAAACAAATCCGGTTGGGAACCGGCACCATCAACATGCCAAACACCCATCCCGCAGCACTTGCCGCCTCGCTGGCAATGCTCGATCACATGCTCGATGGCCGTTTGATTTTCGGCATCAGCCCCGGCGGGCTGTTGTCGGACGCGGAATTGTTCGGCAATCTCGACGCCAACCGCAACGAGATGTTTCTCGAGGCCATCGAGCAGGTGCTGGAAATCTGGGCCGGCGAGCCGCCTTATAATCTCAAGGGAAAATACTGGAACATCTCGACGCAGAAAACCCTGATCGAGGATATCGGCCAGGGGTTCATCGCAAAACCGCTGCAGCGGCCGCATCCGCCGATCGTCGTGACCGCGGTGGCGCCGTTCTCGAAGGGCGTCACCGAGGCCGCCGCGCGCGGATGGGATCCGATTTCGGCGAACTTTTTGATGCCGGCCTGGGTGAAAAGCCATTGGCCCAGATATGTCGAGGGCTGCGAGCGCGGCGGCCGCGCCGCCGATCCCGCGAACTGGCGGGTGGCGAAGAGCGTGTTCGTCGCAAAGGACGCGGCGACGGCAAAGGCCTACGCCACCGATCCGGACGGGCCTTATGTCTACTACTATCGGTCGCTGTTCACCAAACTGAAGCGGAACGGCCGCATCGAGCTGTTCAAGACCCGCCGCGACCAGCCCGACGATGAAGTGACGCTGGAGATGATCTGCGACAGACTGATCATCCACGGCACGCCGGACAGCGTCGCGGATCAGCTGCTTGCGTTCCAGGACGAGGTCGGCCAGTTCGGCACGCTGCTGTACGCCGGCAAGGACTGGAAGGACCGCGAGCTTGGCCGCCAGTCCATGATCCTGATGGCGGAAAAGGTGATGCCGCGGATCAATGCGGCACTTTCGAAACAGAGCAACGCCGCGGAATAATCCCACATCAAAAAGAGAAGCGCCGTGGCCCTCACCGACCGCATCCCCTATCAGGCACTTGTCGACCGGCCGAAACTCATTCTGCCGGGCGGCAAGAAGCTCGCGGTGTGGGTCATCCTCAACGTCGAGGAATGGCGGATCGAGGGTGCAATGCCGCGCACCGTGCTGAGCCCGCCGATGGGGCAGCCGCTGTTACCCGACGTGCCGAACTGGTCATGGCATGAATACGGCATGCGCGCGGGTTTCTGGCGCCAGTTCAAGGCGCTGACCGAACGCAATATGCCGGTGACGCTGGCGTTGAATGCCAGCGTTTGCAGTTCCTATCCGCGGGTCGCGTCAGCCGCGCTCGAAGCCGGTTTTGAATTCATGGGGCATGGATTCCTTCAGGGTCCGATGCATCGGCTCGACAATCAGGCCGACGCGATCAAGCGGGCGGTCGAAACGATCGCCAAATTCACCGGCAAGGCGCCGCGATCGTGGGAAAGTCCGGGGCTGACGGAGACGGAGGAAACACTCGACCTGCTGCGCCTCAACGGCATCGAATATGTCGCCGACTGGGTGATCGACGACCTGCCGCAGGATATCGCGACGCCGCACGGCACCATCACGACGATCCCATATTCGGTGGAAACCAACGATATCGTTATCCACGCGCTGCAGCATCTTTCCGCCGAGCAATTCCTGAAACGCTGCACCGACCAGTTCGATCGGTTGTATCTTGAGGGCGCGACCAATGCGCGGGTGATGGCGATCTCGATTCATCCCTACATCACCGGCGTTCCTCATCGCATCAAATACCTGGAAGCGCTGCTCGACTATGTCATCGGCCATGACGGCGTCGCCCTGATGACCGCGAGCGAGATCGGCGACTGGTATCGCTCCGAACTGGCGACGGCGTCGGCCCGGGCAAAGACATGATCAAGGCCGCGATCATCGGTCTTGGCTGGTGGGGGCAAACTTTCTTAAAACCCTGTCGAACAGCACCGTCATCACGCCGGTGCTGGGGGTCGATCCGCTGGATTCCGCGCGGGCGAGCGCGGCCGCGCTCGGCGTCGAGACCGCATCGTGTTTTGAGGACGCATTGGCGAATCCTAACGTCAAGGCGGTCATTCTCTGTACGCCGCAGCAACATCATGCCGAGCAGATCGTCGCAGCGGCGCGGTCGGGTCGTCACGTGTTTTCCGAAAAACCGTTGTGCACCACCGCCGCCGACGCGGCGGACGCTATCGCCGCCGTGCGGAAAGCGGGTGTGCAGCTCGGCATCGGACATGAGCGCCGTTTTGAGCCCGCCGTCGTCGACATGCGCAGGCGATTTGCGTCAGGCGAGTTCGGCCATCCGCTGCTGCTGGAAGGCAATTTCAGCCAGGATAAATTTCTAAAATTGCCACGTGAAAACTGGCGGCTGTCGAACACGATAAATCCTGCGGGCCCGCTGTCCGCCACCGGCATCCACATGGTCGACCTGTCGATCGCGCTGCTTGGCCGTCCCGTCAGCGTCTGGGCGCGGCTGACAACCCTGGGCAGCGATTTTGCCAATGGCGATACGCTGTCAATGACGATCGGGTTCGAGAGCGGCGCGACCGCGATGCTGGGCGCGGTGCTGGCGACGCCATTCATGGGGCGTCTTGCGCTGCTCGGCTCCAAAGGCTGGATGGAAATCCGCGACCGCAGCCATCCGGAGAATTCGACGGGATGGGATGTCGTCAGCCTGCACCGCGACCAGATGCCGGCAACCGTGTTCTATCCGCCGCATCCGGCAGTGCGCGACAATCTGGAGGCCTTCGGCCGCGCAGCACTTGGGCAAGCGCCCTACCCGGTCACGCCGGACGAGATGCTGGCGAACGTCCGCAGTTTTGAGGCGATCCAGCGATCGGTGCGGAGCGGGACGATCGAGATAATCTGATTTCGGCCGCCTATCCCACCGCCTTTACCGGCGGGCGTCTTGCGCCGACGGCGGATCCGAATACACGCTCGAAGCCGGCGAGAAAGACATCCAGCGCGTCAGCGATCATCTGCTCCTTGTCCTCGAGCACCGGAGATTCGTAGATGTATTTGCGGACGCCGTAATAAAAGATTCCGCTGTGAAACACCCAGGCCATTTCAAGCTCGGACGCGGTCGGCTTGCTCTGCACCGGCAGCCCCGCTTCATGGCGGCATTCCCGGATGATCCGCGTCAGGATCTTGTCGCGCACCACGCCGACGTACCAGCGGTTGATGTCGAGCCCTTTCAATCCCGAATACAAGTAGATTCGCAGCCATTTGCGGGTGAAAATCACCTTGGTATAGGCGTTGTAGAATTCCCTGAGGCGGTCGCGGATCGGCCGCGAGCGGTCGGCAAGCAGCTTCTCCCAGCCGGTGTCGAGCGGCTCCAGATAGACGGTGCGGTAGACCTCCTTGATCAGATCGTCCTTGCTTGGAAAATAGCGATACAGCAACGGCTGGGTTACCCCTAACCGGCGCGCAAGATCGCGGGTGCCGCCGCCAAATCCCTGTTCCGAGAAGAATTCGGTGGCCTTGGCGACGAACTCCTTGCGGCGATCGTCCGGAGACAGCCGCTTTTGCTTGGCGTGAGCGGGTTTGGGCGACGCTTTCTTTCTCATGACGGCCTTTTGACGGCTGAAATATCGTCACTCCCGATGAACCGGCCGTAACCGCCGCGGGCAAACAGCAGCGGCTCTTGCCGGGTGTAGGTGTAGGCCTCGACCGCGCCCAGGAAAATAATGTGGTCGCCGCCATAGTAGCGGCTGGCGGCGCGGCATTGAAAATTTGCGACGCTGTCGCCAAGAATCGGCGCGTTGCCGAGGCCGGGCGTCCATTCAACCCCGGCGAAGCGGTCCTCCGAGGAGGTTGCGAATTTTATCGCCAGCGCGTGCTGCGATACGCCGAGCACATTGACCGCGAAATGGCTGGCGTTCTGGAAAATACTCAGCCCTTGCGAGAACATCCCCAGACTCCAGAGCACCAGCGGCGGATTGAGCGACACCGACGCGAACGAATTGCAGGTGAGCCCGTACGGCTTTCCGTCCGCCGCGGCCGCGGTGATGATGGTAACGCCGGTGGCATAGGTGCCGAGCGCGTTGCGAAAATCCCTGGGATCGATCGGCGAGTTGCCGCTTGCGAGCTCGTTGGCCGGGTCCGGCGCGATTGGAGGCTTTGATTGATCGGTCATCCCGCGACCTCAAAGCGTCAGGTTTTCGGAGGGCAAGCCCAGCGCAACGCGGCCGAAGTTGGTTCCTTGCGCGTCGAAATTGAACGCAATGTGGGAGTTGATGGCGTGAGCATCGCGAAATTGCCGCTGCAACACGCCGGTGGTGTACAATCCGCGCGCGCCGCTCGCCGAGAAAAGCAGCGACACCGCCTCGGTGCAGAGATTGACCGAATAGGCCCCGTCGCGGCGCGATTTGGTCTTGGCCGCGATATCCGGAATGTGGCCGGCCCTGGCGTCAGCCATCGCCTCGATGCAGGCCGAGCGCATGATCAGACGGGCCGCGTCGATCTTGGCGGAAGCCTCGGCAATCTTGATCTGGGTCGATTGGAGGTCGCCGAGCTTGGCGCGATTGTAGGTGGAGGCGCGATGGCGCGCCACCTCAATGTAGTCGTCCAGACAGGCCTGGGCGTTTCCCAGCGCCACGCCGGACAGCACATAGGGAAACAACGAGAATACCGGCAACGCATAGAGCGCGTTCGGATTGACGACACTGCCGGGCGTCAGCCCGCCCGCGAGATCCGCGACCGCCAGCGTCATCGGCGCGGCGACGAAGGCATCGTCGACTTCAACGTCGTTCGATCCGGTGCCCTTGAGGCCGCTCGCGCTCCAGGAATCGATAATCCTGTAGTCGCTCTTGTGCACCAGAAAAATCCGGTATTCGATTCCGTCGGCCTCATCGTCCGACGAGACGACGCTGGCGAGCATGTTCCATTCGCTGGAATCCACCCCTGAGGAGAACGGCCAGCGGCCGCGCAGCACGTATCCGCCATCGGCTTTCCTGGCGCGGCCGGCGGGAAAGATGAAGGAGGATGCAATCAGCGCGTTGGGGTCCTGGTTCCAGACCAGATCCTGAGCGCGCCTGTCGAACATCGCGAGCATCCAGTGGTGGCTCGCGAGATTGGCAAGATTCCAGGCCACCGACGCGTCCGCCCGCCCGATCGCATCGGCGCTGTCGACCAGCGAGACATAATCGAACTCGGCGCCGCCCACCCGTTTCGGCTGCACGATTCTGAACAAACCGGCGTCATGCAGATCGCGTTCGGTCTCCGGCGGCAGGCGGCGCAACTCCTCGGTCCGGGCCGCGCGCTCGCGCAGTTGCGGAACCAGCGCCGTGGCGCGGGCAAGCATGGCCGCATAGGCGTCGCCGTCGGCGCCGGCCTGTGACGACAAATTCGCCGTCGGTTTGCGAACGATGCCGGCCATTTGTCGCTCCTCGTTATCCCGCGCGCCGGGCAGTCCTGAGACGATCGGGATACAGCGAGAAACCTGCTTGACCGCCCAAAACTTCTTGAGGATTGTTTATCGCCTGATCACTAGTTATTCAAGGCGCGGCACAACAGCCCGCAATCGAATTCGATCGGCAGGAACGCATCCGCATGAACAAGACCGTTGGAATCGTCGGGCTCGGCATCATGGGCAGCGCGATCGCCCGCAACCTTGTCGAGCGCGGCTGGAAGGTGATCGGTTGCGATATCGACGCCGCGCGGTGCGCCGAACTGGCGTCCGCCGGCGTCACAATCGTTGCCGATGCAAGCGAGGTCGCGCGCGACGCGCCGATCGTCATGACCAGCCTTCCCTCGCCCGCCGCAGCCGAGGCCGTCGCGCAGCAAATCGCCGATTCCAGTCAGCCGCCGCGGATCGTGGTCGAACTCAGCACGCTCGCCATCGCCGACAAGCTTCGCTTCGAAAGCATTCTGCGGAAGGCGGGGCACATCGCGTTGGACTGTCCCTTGAGCGGAACCGGCGCGCAGGCAAGGACCCGCGATCTCGTGGTCTACGCCAGCGGTGACAGCGCGGCGATTGCCCAATGCGCGGGGCTGTTTGCCGACTTCGCGCGGCAAAGCGCCGATCTCGGCGCGTTCGGCAACGGCAGCCGGATGAAATTCGTCGCCAATCATCTGGTCGCGATTCACAATGTCGCCACGGCTGAGGCGATGGTGCTGGCACAGCGCGCCGGACTCGATCCGAAAATGGTGGTCGACATGGTCGGCCCCGGCGCCGGCGGCTCGCGGATGTTTCAGATGCGGGCGCCGATGATGGTCGACGGCGTCTACGAGCCCGCGACCATGAAAGTCTCGACCTGGAAAAAGGACATGGCGATCATCGCCGAATTCGCCGACGACGTCGGCTGCGCCACCCCGCTGTTTACATTGACGCAGCCGGTCTACACCCAAGCGATGGCGATGGGACTGGGCGACCAGGACACCGCCGCGGTGTTCGAAGTGATGAAGAAGACCATCGTCGCGGAACCCAAATCCGGTGAGCGCGATAAGGTGAGTTCGTGAACGCTTGGTTGTTAGGGCTTTTCGCTTTACATTTCCTCCGGGAAATGAGGTGCATGAACACCCTTACCGTGACCGCCAAAGGACAGGTTACCCTGTCCAAGCACCTCCTGAAGCATCTGGAGGGTTCGACCCGGCGAGAAAATTACCGTGGCCGAGCTGCCTCATGGCCGGATCGAGATGAGCGCCACCCGACCTGCAGGGAAGATTTCAGATGCTTTCGGTTTCCTGAAGAGAAAGGATGGCCCGTCCCTATCCATTGAGGACATCAACAAAATCGCCGCCCGAGGCTGGGTCGGCAAACGCCGAAGCCCATGGTTATCGCTTGATCATTTACGGCATCCAGCCGATATTTGCGATCGACACCATCGAAGGCCGGCAACGGCCGCTGATAAAAATAACAGAACAGTTTTGGGGAGGATCGAATGACGATATCGCGGCGGCAATTTGTCGGCAGCGTGGCCGGCGCGGGCATCGCCAGTTTCGCGGCGCCCAATCTCGTCCTTGCCCAGAACAGCGGACCGATCCGCGTCGGGCTGCTGGCGGCCAAGAACGGGCCGCTGGCCTCCGGCGGCATCGACATGGATCTCGCCATCACGATGTTCATGAAGGAGCGCGACAACACGCTGGCGGGCCGCAAGGTCGAATTGATCGTCGCCGACACCGCCGGCGTTCCCGCGACCGCGCGCACCAAGGCCCAGGAGTTGGTCGAAAAGAACAACATCCACTGCATCATCGGCCCGCTCGCCGCCTTCGAGGCGCTGGCGATCGCCGACTATCTCACCGAAAAGGAAATCCCCACGATCGGCGTCGCCGCCGCTGAAGACATGACCCAGCGCCACCCAAGCCCGTGGTTCGTGCGCGCGACCTCGACCTCGGCGCAATGCGCCTACCCGCTCGCGGACTATGCGGCGAAGGAACTGAAGTACAAGAAGATTGTCACCATCGCCGACGACTTCGCCTACGGACATGAAATGTGCGCCGGCTTCCAGCGCGCGTTCGAGGACAATGGCGGCAAGATCATCCAGAAAATCTTCACGCCGCTGGCGACGCCGGACTACGGCAGCTACGTCGCGCAGGTGAAGGGCGCGGACGCCATCTTCCTCGGCACCGCCGGCTCCAACGGATTCCGTTTTCTGCGCCAGTTCATCGAATACGGCCTGAAGGACAAGATGGCTGTGATCGGCGGCATGACCGCGCTCGACGAATCCGTGCTGCGCAATATGGGCGACGAGGCGCTGGGGATCCTGACCACGAGCTGGTATTCCGCCGAACTCGACAATCCACTCAACAGGGCGTTCGCGGCGGCGTTCCGCAAGCAGTTCAAATACGATCCCGGCTTTTATGCCGGGGGTACCTACGTTTCCTGCGAAGTTTTGGAAGCCGCGCTGAAAACCACCAAGGGAAACGTGGAGGACAAGAAAGCTTTCATGGCGGCGCTCCGCGGCGGCAACGTCGACACGGTGCGCGGGCTGGTCAAATTCGACGACTACGGCAACGTCATTGGCAACGTCTACATTCGCAAGGTGACGAGAACCGACGGACGGCTGGTCAATTCGGTGATCAAGACGTACCCGGACGTCAGCCAGTTCTGGACCTATGACAAGGCCGCGTTCCTGAAGAACCCGGTCTATACGCGGGACTATCCGCCGGCGAAAAACCTGGAACAGTAATCTGCTCCCGTTGCGGGGCGACGATCGCGCAAGCCTTCCGAACAGATCGGCAGACGATGCAGTTTTGGATCATCCAGGGTCTCAACAGCCTGTCGCTTGGCGGTCTGTTGTTCCTGCTGTCGTCCGGCTTCTCGCTGATCTTCGGCCTGATGCGACTGGCCAATTTGACCCACGGCGCGTTCTTCATGCTGGGCACGTATTTCGCGGCGGTGGCGATGCGTTCCTTCGATGGCCTCAATCTCTGGGTGACGGCGCTCGGCGCCGGAGTTGCGGTCGCAGCGCTTGGCGGGCTGTTCGAGCGGCTGGTGCTGACGCGGCTGAAGACCAATCCGCTCGGCCAGGTGCTGGTCACGCTGGGCATGGCCTTCATCATTTCGGACGCGTGCCTCGCGCTGTGGGGCGGCGATTCGATTCCGGTGCCGACGCCGCAGAACCTGCAGGCGCCGACGCGGGTGTTCGGTTTCGTGTTTCCGACCTACCGGCTGGTGCTGGTCGGATGCGCGATCGGGGCTGCGATCGTGCTGTATTTCCTGATCGAGCGCACCCGGCTCGGTGCGATGATCCGCGCCGGTGTCGATGACCGGCAGATGGCGCGTGCCGTCGGGATTCCCGTTTCGAACCTGTTCACCACGGTGTTTTGCCTGGGCGCGGGAATCGCCGGCGCCGGCGGCGTTTTGGGCGGGCCGATCCTGTCGGCCTATCCCGGGCTCGATGCCGACATGCTGCCGCTGGCACTGATCGTGGTCATCCTTGGCGGCATCGGCAGCCTGCTCGGCGCCTTCATCGGCAGTTTTATTATCGGCTTCATCTACACCTTCGGCACCGCGTTGTTTCCCGAGCTCGCCTATATCATCCTGTTCCTGCCGATGATTTTTGTGATCGCATTCCGGCCCCAGGGTCTGTTCGGGCGCGTCGGTGCATGACGAGGATCGCGTTCGCCATACTCGCCGCGCTGCTGGCGACGTTTCCGTTCTTCGCCGGCGATTTCTACGTCAATCTCGCCAGCCAGATCCTGATCGCGGCGATCTTCGCGCTGAGTCTCAATCTCTTGGTCGGCTATGGCGGCATGACCTCGCTCGGGCATGCGTCGTTTCTCGGCGTCGCCGCCTATATTTCCGCGCTGCTGACAACGCGGTACGGCCTCGGACACGGGCTTGCCGCGCTGCTCTCGATCGCGGGCACCACCTTGACCGCGGCATTCTTCGGCGTCATCGCGCTACGCGCCACGGGCCTCGGCTTTCTCATGATCACGCTGGCGCTGTCGCAGGTGTTGTGGGGGCTCGCCTACCGCATGTCCAATGTCACCAACGGCGACAATGGCATCGCCGGCCTGACCCGGCCGATGCCTCTGGGCATTGCGCTCGACAGCGCGGCGTCGTTTTACTGGTTCGTGCTGATCGTTGCGAGCGTCGCCTTCGTGATGATGGCGATCTTCGTATCCTCCTCGTTCGGATCCTCGCTGAAGGGCGTGCGCGACCAACCGCGCCGCATGGCCGCGCTCGGCTTCAATCCCTGGATGATCCGGTGGATCACCTTTGTCTATGCCGGTTTCTGGGGCGGCGTATCCGGATTGCTCTACGTCTACTATCATAAATACATCCACCCGACCTCGCTTTCGACCACCAGTTCCGCCGAAGCCTTGCTCGGCGTCATCGCCGGCGGTTCAGGAACGCTCGGCGGACCCGTGGTCGGCGCGACGCTGGTGCTGCTCCTGAAGAATTACGCTTCCGCCTATGTCGAGCGCTGGAACATGCTGCTTGGTCTCGTGTTCCTGTTCATCGTGCTGGTGATGCCGACCGGGATCGTTCCCGGCCTCTCCAGGCTCGCGTTGAGACTGCGCGGGGGACCGCGATGACCGCATCGCCGTACGCGCTCGAGATCGTCCATTTGCAGAAAGCGTTCGGCGGCCTGCCGGTGACGCAGGACGTTTCGTTGTCGATACGCCCCGGCGAACGCCGCCTGATCATCGGCCCGAATGGCGCCGGCAAGACGACTTTGTTCAACCAGATCACCGGCGACCTCAGGCCGAATTCCGGACAGATAAAACTGTTCGGCGCCGATATCACGCAACTGGCGCCTCACAGGCGCGCGCATTTCGGGCTGTCGCGGACCTACCAGATCATCACGCTGTTCGCGCAGGATACGCTCGAACACAATGTCACGCTAGGTTTGCTCGGATTGCGTCCTGCGCGCTGGCAGATGTGGCGGCCGTTGTCGTTTTACGGCGAGCTTGCGACCGAGGCGAAGCGGACGCTCGACAGCGTCGGACTGCTGCATCTCGCCGCGCATCCCGTATCCGACATCGCCTATGGCGAAAAACGCCGCGTCGAACTGGCGATGGCGCTAGCGCAAAAGCCGCGCGTGCTGTTGCTGGACGAGCCGCTGGCGGGACTTTCGAACACAGAACGCTCTACGGTCAAGGCACTGATCGCCTCGATCCCGCGCGAAACCACCATGGTCATGATCGAACACGACATGGATACCGCGCTCGATCTTGCCGAGACGGTGACGCTATTGAATTACGGCCGCGTCATCGTCGACGGCGCGCGCGATGCGGTGATCGCGGACGAGCGGACGCGGGAGGTGTATCTTGGCCCCTGACGCGCTTGGCATCACCAACCTGCATACCTTTTATGGCGACAGCCATGTCCTGCATGGCGTCAGTTTTGCGTTGCGGCCGGGCGGCGTGCTGGCGCTGCTCGGACGCAACGGCGCCGGCAAGACCACCTGCATCTCGACCATTATCGGCTTCCTCAAACCCGCGGAAGGCGAGATAAGACTGTTCGGCGAGCCGATCGGCGGCCTCAGCCCCGAACGCATCTCGCAGCTCGGCATCGGCCTGGTGCCGCAAGGCCGCCGGATCTTTCCCTCGCTCACGGTCAAGGAAAACCTGCAGGTGGCGCAGCAGCGCGTCGGCAGCACCGCAAAGCCGTGGAAGGTCGAGCGGATTTTTGAGTTGTTTCCGCGGCTGCGCGAGCGCCACGCGCAATTCGCCGGCACCCTGTCAGGCGGCGAGCAGCAGATGCTGGCGATCGGGCGGGCGCTGATGGGTAACCCAAAGGTGCTGCTGCTCGACGAACCGTCGGAAGGCCTCGCGCCGCTGATCGTCGCCGAAGTCGGCCGCACGATCCGGCGGCTGAAGGACGAAGGGCAGTCCATCGTGCTGGTGGAGCAGAACCGCCATCTCGCGCTGGAGGTTGCCGATCAGGCCGTGATCCTCAATACCGGACGCTGCGTGTTCGCGGGCAGCGCCGCGGACGTTCTCAACAACGAAGCGCTGGTCGCGCAAAATCTCGGCGTCTTCCATGCTCCCTAGTTCAAACAGTTGAGGTCAGACACATGAAAATCGGCGTA
This sequence comes from uncultured Alphaproteobacteria bacterium, assembly GCA_963784755.1. GTDB lineage: Bacteria > Pseudomonadota > Alphaproteobacteria > Rhizobiales > Xanthobacteraceae > Bradyrhizobium. The sequence continues at coordinate 121,421 of CAWASS010000004.1, forward strand.
TGCGGCACCGGGCGAATGGGATCGTCGATCGCGCAGCGATTGATGGCGGTTGGACACGAGGTCGGGGTCTGGAATCGCGATGCGGCAAAGACAAAGCCGCTGACCGAAGCCGGCGCAAAACGGTTTTCGTCGCCGGCGGAGCTCGCGGGAAGTTGCGACGCTGTGGTGGTGATGCTGTTGAACGACGCGGCGAGCGAGGCGGTCTACCGCGGACCGAACGGCATTCTGAAAGCAAAGCTCGCCGGCAAGCTTGTAATCGACATGAGCACGGTGCGCCCGGACACGATGATTTCGATCGGCGCGGCGGTTGCGACCCAGGGCGCCGCCTTCGTCGAATGTCCGGTCGGCGGCAGCACGGCGCCGGCGAAAGAGGGAAAACTGTTCGGTCTTGCCAGCGGCGCGAAGGTAGACGTCGCGCGGGCGATGCCGCTGCTCGAACAACTCTGCCGCCGCATCGAGCATGTTGGCGAGTTGGGCGCGGGTGCAACCATGAAGCTCGCGGTCAATCTGCCGCTCCTGGTGTACTGGCAGGCGTTGGGCGAGGCGCTCGCGATCTGCAAGCCGCTCAACCTTCCGGCCGACCGGCTGATCGACATTCTGTCCGACACCGCGGGCACGCCGACCGCCATGAAAGGCCGCGGCGCCAGTATCGCCAAGGTGTTGGGCGGCCAGCCGATGGGCGAGACCGCCTTCGCCGTCAGCGCCGCGAAAAAGGACCTCGCCACCGCGCTTGCGTTCGGCCAGTCGATCCACGCCTCGCTTCCGGTCACCGCGAGCGCGCTCGCGTGTTTTGAAGAAGCCGAGGCCGCGGGCCTTGGCGACGCCGACGCAACCGCGGTGCCCGTGCACTGGACCAGACGAAACAACAACGCCTAAGGGGCCATCACATGATCATCTCAACCGACGGACAACTTACAATGCTCGACCGCAGGAATCGCTACGGCCGCACCGCCGCGCGGCACCATGACGCCGACGGCCGCGCGCGGCGTCCGTCGTCGGTGACGATCGACATTCACGCCCATATCGTGGTGCCGCAGGCCGCCAAGCTGGCGCAGCCGCATGTCGACATCAGCCGGATTCCGCTGGCGCATTTCGCCGATACCGCCAGCCGGGAAATCAACGCGCAGCAGGAGAAGGACGTCGGCGAAGTCATGACCACCATCGATCGCCGGCTGCGCGATCTCGATTCCATGGGCATCGACATCCAGGTCGTCGCGCCCGCGCCGGGCCAATGCTATTACACCATCGACGCGAAAAATGCCGAAGCGGCGCACCGGCTCGCCAATGACGGCGTCGCCGAATATTGCGCGCGCAAACCGGACCGGTTTGTCGGCCTCGGCGTCGTCACTCTGCAGGAGCCGGAGATCGCGGTGCGCGAACTCGACTACATCATGAACGATCTGAAGATGAAGGGCGTCGAGATCCTGACCAATGTCGACGGCCAGGAATTGTCCGATCCGAAATTCCGCGCCTTCTTCGCCAAGGCCGAACAGCTCGGCGCCTTCATCATGATGCATCCGAACGGCTTTACCCATGGCGAACGGCTGACCCACTTCTATTTCAACAACGTGCTGGGAAATCCGCTCGACACCACGCTGGCGCTGCACAACCTGATCTTCTCGGGCACGCTGGCGCGCTTCCCCGATCTGAAATTGATGGCGGTGCATGGCGGCGGCTATCTGCCCGGCTATTCCGGCCGCATCGATCACGCCTGGGGCGCGCGTCAGGATTCGCATGGCGATCTGGCGCTGCCGCCGACCACTTATCTGAGGCAGGTCTATCTCGACACCGTGGTCTTCACCTATCACCAGCTCGCCTATCTGATCGACGTGTTCGGCCCCGACCGCATCGTGATGGGCACCGATTATCCCTTCGACATGGCGGAGTACAATCCGGTCGGGCATATCGCCGGCGTGAACGGAATGGACGAAGCCACGCTGGCGCAGATCGCCGGCGGCAATGCGGCACGGGTGCTTGGGCTGGATGTGTAGAGTTTGATCGAGGCTGTTGCCGCGGGCCGCCGTGGCTTTGAGCAACCGGCGACATAGGTAACACTTCTGACCGACGACATAGGTAACACAATTCTCGTTTCGTTCAGGTCTGTTGTTGTTGGTCCTGTGGGCTTGTGGGCAACGCGCTTGCGTTGTCCACATGTCCACAGGACTTCTGTTTTTTTGGTTTGGGTTTGCGAAGCCGGCTGTCGTTGTGAGCGATAGTGCCGAGCAAGACCGGCCCGTAGCTGACGGTCCAGCCGGTAGCGTCTTCCTCAAGCGCGACGGGTTCGCCGGCCAGCGCCTGGTTGAGGTAGATCGTCTCGTTGCGCCAGCGGATCTCGCCGTTGTGGCGAACCTGCCGCACTTCCAGTCCGGCGTTATATTCAGGCTTGCGCAGGATGCCGTCGAAGCGGCGCGGCGAGGGTGTGTAGAGATCAGCCGGCGTAGCGTGGCCGAGCGATTGATGCGGACGCTCCTCGTTGTAGACGTGCTGGAAGTCCTGCAGCCGCCTGAGTTGCTCGCGCAAGGTGCGCGATGGCGGCGTGGCGGCATCCTGCAACAGCGTCAGGTGCATGCGCTCATGCCGGCCGTTCTGCTGCGGCTTGCCGGGCTTGATGCGCTGTGGAACCACCCCGGCCTTGATCAGCCGGACCGACAGCCTCGACAATCCGCCGGCGCCGCACGAGGCAAACGGCGATCCGTTGTCGGAGCGCATGTAATGCGGAAGCCCGAACTCGCGGAATGCCGCATCCAGCACCGGCCACACATGATCGGTGTCGGTGCGCGTCAGCGCCTGACAGCGCAGCAGATAGCGGCTATGCGCATCCGTGACCGTCAGCGGCTCGCAACGCTTGCCGTCCCCGGTCACAAACCAGCCCTTGAAGTCGATGCACCACACCTCGTTGGCGGCCGTGCAATCGGCAAAGGGCGCGCTCGACGGCGGACTGCGCCGGCGCAGCTTGCGCTTCACCGTCAGCCCTGCGCAATCGAACAGCGCGCCGATCGTGCTCGCCGCTGGCCACTCGCTGGCGGGCGCCTTGCGCTCAAGCCAGGCTCGCACCTTCAGCGGCCCCCAGCTCGGGTGTTCGCGTCGCACCGCAAGGCAGTGTTCGGCGACATCATCCGCAACCGCATGCCGATGATGCAGCGGCGCCCGCGAACGATCGAGCAGGCCGTCAACGCCCGCCTCCTGATAACGCGCAAGCCACTTGTACCCCACCCTCCGGCTCACGCCGAAGCTCCGGCACAGCGCGGCAAACGACTCCTCATGCTTCTTCGCCGCAATCACAAATCGCATCCGTTCATCCACGGCACAGGTCTCCGTCCATCCCATCGGCAAGGTCCTCCTCGCCGATCAGTTGACCTGTTACCTATGTTCCCGGTCTATTGTGTTACCTATGTAGCCGGTCAGGACCGCTTCGACCTCTCCCCTGCGGGGAGAGGTGGGCGCACTCAGCGCGCCGCTTTTGCCGCCTTGTACCCCGGCTGCTCGAACGGATGCGAGGTCGCAAACGCCGGCAGCTTGAAGCACTGCTCGGCCAACTTCGCCACCGCCGGAAAATCGTCCAGCCCGAGTTTTACGTACTGCGCCGTCACCACTTGCCCTGCGATGCAGATATCCGCCAGCCCCGGCTCGGCGCCAAGCGCGAATGGCGTTGCCGGACGCTGCGCGAGCAGCCGCTCATAGGTCGCAAGTCCCTCCGTGGTCCAGTGCCTGCCCCAGTCCTCGATCGCTCTGGCGTCGGCGCCGAAGGTCCTGGCGAGGTGATTGCGCACGCGCGGCGTCACCAGGGGATGTGCGTCGGCCACCGTCATCAGCGCCAGCGATTTCGCGTAGGCCCGCTCCTTGACGTCTTGCGGGATCAGCCGCGGCTCGGGCTGCAGTTGGTCTATGTATTCGATGATCGCCAGCGACTGGAAGATCGAATGGCCGTCGTGGATGAAGGTCGGCACCACGCGCTCCGCATTCACCGACGCGTAGTCCGGCTTGAACTGCTCGCCTGAGAGGATGTCGACCGGAATTTCCTCGAACGGCAGCCCCTTGAGTTTCAGCGCGACGCGGACGCGGAACGAGGCGATCGACCGCCAGAAACCATAGACTGTTATGCTCATCGGAAGACCTTATCCGGTTTTTTTGGCAGTCAGGCGAACATTGCGGGCTGCAGCTTCGACAGCCGCCCGTAAGCCCCCAAACAATAATGCAGCCATCCACGGATGAAGTCGCAGGCCGGCCGGCCACGGTGAATGGTCTCGTGGTGGCAGCCGCCGGCGCACAAATAGCGCGCCCAGCAGCTTTTGCACGGCGATTGCCGATGGACGTGACGATCCGACAGCCATTGCGCCTGCCTCGCCCGGTCGACTCCGCGGCTCACGTCTCCCATCGTCCCGATTTCCTCGCCGACAAACCGGTGGCAAGCGCTCAACTCGCCGTCGGCCGAGACGCCGAAATAGCCGGCGCCCGCGCCGCAGGGATAAGGACGATGCGTGCCCCTGTGTATTTCCCGAAGCGCATTGAGAAGGTTCGCGAACGGATAACGCTCGCCCGCAACGGTGCGGCGCTCGAATTCCTCGCCGCATTCCACCATGCCGTCCAGCATCGCCGCAAGATCGTCCGACTGCATTTCATGCCGGGAGTCGGGCGAACTCAGCATCGGCGAAAAGCCGACATTGTGGAAACCCAGGCCGATGAAGGAATCCAGGGTATCGCGAAGATGAAGGTTGCCGGGCGTGACGGTGACCCGTGCCGATACCTGGCATCTGGCCTGGCGCGACAACAGCGGTTGGATCCGCGCCAGAATGTGGCCGTAGCTTCCGCGGCGGCCCTTGAACGGACGGGTGCGGTCGTGACGATCGCCGACCCCGTCCAGGCTTATGGTGACTGCAAAGCCGAGCTCTTCGAAAAGCGCGATGTCGGGCGCGGTTATCAGCGTTCCGTTGGTGGTGATGGAAAATCCCAGTCTGATATTCCGCTCCGCTGCCCTCGCCGCCGCATATTTCGCCGAGGAATGAACCACGGCGCGGGCGATCAGCGGCTCGCCGCCGAGATAGGCGAGATTGGCGCGTTGTCCCGGCCCGGTTTCCTCAAGAAGCAGGTCGATCGACGCCAGGGCGGTTTCGAGACCCATGCTTTTCGCCGGTCCCCCGAACTCGCCGCCTTGCGCATAGCAGTAACCGCATCCGAGATTGCACTTCTGCGCCACCGCCAGCGAGAGCGCGCGTACCTTCGGTTCGACAAGCCTTTCCTCGCAGACGGCGGCGGGATCGAAGCCAAGCTCGCCGAGCAGGCGCTTCACTGCGGTGCGGTCCGGCGAGGCCAGCGCCTGCCGCAGCGTTTCCTTCAGCTCCTGATCGATGTCGAACAGCAGGCTGCCCTCGGGGATCAACAGCTGCCCGCCATGGCCTCCATCGAGCAGATGCGCATCGGGAGAACGGGGCGCGGATGCCAGGAACAGGGATTCCGCCATCGAACCGGCTGCCATCGCGTTACCCGGCGTCTTCGGAGCGGTCCCGCGCGTCCTGTTCTTCCGAGCCTCCGACCACGAATTTGAGATGGGCCTGCCAGTCCTGGAAAAGCTGATCGTAGCTCCACAGCCGGGGATCGACGCGGTCATCGAGCAGATAGGATTTCGCCTCGGGCCGGTCGATCGCCATCCAGTTGTTGCCGCGGGTCACACCGTCGGGGCCGTCCTCGACGTTCACGTAATCGGGCCGGCTCGCCGCCCAGTAATAGCAGGCGCATTCGCGGTAGTCGTTCTGCCATGGCGAACACAGGCCTTGGGTCAATTCACCGGGCTGCACCAGTTCCCGAGCCAGGGTCGCCATCGGCTGACCGTCGACCCCGCTTTTTTCGAAGATGCTCCGCACCGTCAGCCGCACCGGCTTCAGCTCCGAGATGTCCTTGGGAAGGAGGACTTCCGGGTCGGACTTGCCGGGGGTGAAGTAGCAGGTCAGCGTTTTGCCCTGCGCCGAAAAAATCCGCGCCAGGCTGTTCGACCACTCCATGAACGAGACACCGTTCGGGGTCAGCGGCGTCCCCAGATCGTACGGGGGAAATCCCGGCAGCAAGGTGCCCGTGGTTTTTACGACGGTGACGTGGACCTTCTCCTTGCCGTCGTTCTGCCGACCGTCGTCCTTCTCCTGAGGGTCTTCGATAGCCAGCAGCCGGTGGTGGCACAGATCCTTGAAGGGTTCCTCGGCTTCAACCACATAGTTGGTATTTTCGGACAGGGTGATCCCGAGAAACATCCGCCGCCAGATCACGCGGAAGTCGAATTCCAGCCCCGGAAAGCAATTCGAGATCGCGGTCACCGGCTGGCTGTTGAACGGGTTGCCGCGGCCCTTGTAAGTCAGTTGCGCGGCCAGATTGCTCGGAAGAATCTTGGTCATGACTGGACGTCCGCCCCCTCGAACAGCGTGCCGACGGCGGCACGGACCACGGCGTCGATCTGCCTGCGGGTGAGGACCAGATAGCGCCCGTCGGCCCCCCGCATCATCGCCGGCATTTTACGGCGGCCCCGATCCGTCAGGTCGCCGATTTCCTCCGGCTTGCGCAGCGTGTCGGCGAACCAGGTGCCGGTGCCGCTGCGCAGCGCCGCCAGGATGTTTTGATGCAGCGCCAGGATGGCGTGGTTGTCGACGATGCCGGGCGCCATGATCGGCTCGAAATAGCGGGCAAAATCGTTGGTGTCCTGCCGGGCCATGGTGCTGGTTTGATTGGTCCGGCCCTCGACGGTGTTGCCGTTCAGCGCCATCGTATTCAGCAGGCGCACCGTTTCCAGCGCCCGGCGCAGGATTTCCTCGGCTTCCTCGATCGTCGCTCCCGGCTCATGGCTAGTTCCAAAGGCCCACTGGGCGAGGTCGTCGGCCACGGTGCGTATCGGTATCGTATCGGGAGCGAAAGCCGGCGGGCCGGCGCCGATGCGCGCGAAGGCGCGCAGCGTTTTTCCATCGACATCGAGTTCTGCCGTCACGACGCCGTCGCATTCGTCATCGAGGTAACCCCGGCTCAGCGTCTTGTCGCCATCGCTGTAGGTGGTGAAGATCAGCCCCGGCTGGGTGCGGAGCGGAATATGAACGAGGTCCTCGTTGTAACCCAGCCACCCCTTTGAAGGATCGTAGATCAGCCGTTCCGGAATGACGTTGTCGTCGTCCGGATCCGGCGGCTTTTTTGCCGGATCGGGTTTCTTGCCGGTACGACTCGATCCGTACACGTAGCCGCCGGCGGGCGTATAGCGCAGCCGAATTTCGGGAAACCTGGCATTCGGGCACACATACTGCACCCATCCCAGCGGCAGCACCTTTCCAGGCAGGAAGTTGGTGCAACCGGCCTCGACGGCGTGACGCCGATGATCGGAAAACTTCAGTTCGGCCTCGATGCGGTCGGCTGCATCGAAGGTGCGGCGCGCCAGTTTCAGGTTGGCGAGCTGTACGGTCCAGCGGACATGCTCGGGCTTCAGGCCGTGATCGGCCAGAATATCCACCGTGAGCGGTTCGAGGACGTCGCGGCTGGTCCGTGCAAACACTTCAAGGAACGGCGCGACCGGCCGGATCTTGTCGCCGTCGCGAAACCGTATCCGCTCCGGCGTGTAGGCGTCGGTGATTTCCCCGGTTTCGGTATTCAACACCAGGGTTTCTTCGGGCTTGATGCTGCGGTAACCCAGCGGCGCGCCGCTATCGACCACCACGTCATAATTTTCCAGCGGCGTTTCGGACGCGCCGAGCCGGGCGATGGCGAGAGCGGGAAGAATCCGAAGCTCGAGCAGGCTCACGTGCGTCCTCCGGCATGTCGGTGAGCGACAGGTGTACCTTCCAGAATGGCCTGGAAGGCTTCGGCCGCGGTGTCGTCAAGCGCCGCCAATGATTGCAGGTAAGCGTCGGCCGCACCCTCCTTGCGAAGCGAGGCGATAAGCGCGTTCGATGCCTCGAGCAAATCGAGGTGAAGGCGCCAGAACGTCGCGCTCCAGGACCGGCAATGTCAGCGTATACGGAAGCTCGAAGGTCGGGCCCGCCCGCAGCTCCGGATCTTTTCCGCCGCAGGGCAGTCCGACCAGAATGCCGGATATTGCGCGCAGATTATACATCTCGCCGAAGGTGCGGTTCAGAACCGCACCGCGCGCCCTGATGTCTCCCGAGCCCGGCTCGCCGGAAAGACGGAAGCTGTGGGTGAGATAGCTCAGCAGCATCCGGTAGCGGAGATTGAGCAATTCCGCCCACTGCCGCGACACCTCGTTGGCGATAAAGGTGGTGTCGGGATCGCCGTGTTCGTTGCCGACCGCCCTTGGGTTGCAGGCGATCTTGCGGCACGGCTGCCACTCCTTCTCGCCGGGAAAGGCCCGATAGATTTCCAGGAACCGCTGGAAGTGCGACAGTTCTATCGTCTTTGCGTCGCCGCTGGCGGCCTCGCCCTGTTCCGCCACCGCCTTCAGCGCGTCGATCGCGGTCTGCCGGGAATAGGCGGTCAGCACGAGCACATCCGGCGTCTCGGCGTCAGGCGCGATGGAGCCCTTGGAGCCATCGCGGTAACCGCGGCCCCATTCGGCCCACGACGCCTGGAACGGAAGCGTGTCCTCGTGGAACAGGCAGTCCGGGATCAGGTTCTTGTCGCCGATCACGGCCACGATGCGGTCATATAACTCGCCGACGCGATGCGAGGACGAAGGGTCTCCCCCGAACGCAAGGTCGATGATTTCCTTTTTCAGGTCCGCGTCTTTCTCCGGCCAGTTTTCCGGACTCGGACTCTCGATATAGACGTACCGCGCCAGCAGGCGGCGGCTGAGCGGCTGCAGCGAAAACTGGAACGGCGCGAACGGAACATCCCAGGGATAATCGTTGCGCTCCAGGTTCAGCGCGCCGCCGAGAAGTTTCAGGACGTTCTGGACCGTGACAAAGTGACCCATCTCTTCCTTGGCAATCCCGAACAGGACGGTTTGCCATTTCCGGACGTTGGGTTGATGTTCCTCGGGCACCTGAGGGCCGCCCAGCGAATAGGCCGCGAACAGATACTGCACCAGCAATCCATGTTCGATCTCGGCGGCAATGTGCAGCAAAAACACCGCGTAGTCGTGAGCCGAGAACCCGAGCGGAATCTTCACAGGTTCGGGCGCGGCCGGCGCGGTTTTTCCCAGGGTTTTCGCGAACAGATGGAGACGCGGAGGCGGCTCCTGCAAAATTCCGTTGATTTGATCTAATACGCGGCTACGCATCGACAGCCCCAGATCGCGGTATCTCGACCGCGGCCCGTGGCGATGGCCGCCATCGATGCACGCAGTGGTCCGATAATAATGTATGAACAACGAAAAATTGCAACGGCTTAATCGGCGCGGACATTACGGCCCCGTTGCCTCCGATTTGATCAGGGCTGCGACAGCCCGACCGGCCGCCGCGGTTCCCAAACTGCCGCCGATATCCGGCGTGACGCGGCGCTCCCCTATTGCGCGCGCAACCGCGGCTTCGATCGCGCCGGCGGCGCGCGCATAGCTCGCCTCGCCACGGCGTTCGCCATGCCAGCCGAGCAGCAACGCTGCCGACAGAATGAGCGACAACGGATTTGCAAGATCGCGCCCGGCGATGTCGGGCGCGGAACCGTGAACGGCCTGCGCCATGGCATGGCCGCTGCCGGCATTGAGCGAGCCGCCGAGGCCGAGGCTGCCCGACAGCTCGGCGGTGAGGTCGGAGAGAATGTCGCCGAACATGTTGGTGGTGACGATGACGTCGAAGCGGTCGGGCTGGCGCACCGCATGCGCCATCATGGCGTCGACAAGCAGATCGTCCACGGCAATGCCGGCATAGCCGCGCGCGACCTCGCGGCAGACCTCGAGAAACATGCCGTCGCCGAGCTTGAGCACATTGGCCTTGTGCACGATGGTGAGATGCCTGCGCCGGCGAGCGGCCAGCCTGCAGGCCGCATGCGCGATCCGTTCGCAGCAGGCGCGCGTGATGCGGCGCAGCGAGATCGCGACATCCGGCGTCACCAGCATTTCGCCGGAGCCCTGCGCCATGTTGCGGTCGGCGTAAAACCCCTCGGTGTTCTCCCGCACCACGATCAGGTCGAACGCGCCGAACGCGTTGCGCAGGCCGGGATAGGTTTTGGCCGGGCGGATGTTGGCGAACAGATCGAGATTCTTGCGGAAATATTTCGACGGATTGATCTCGCCCCTGCTCTCGTCGATGAAATCGAACGTCGCGGTGGGCCCGAGCATCAGCCCATCGGCCGATCGCACGATCTCCAGCAGCTCCGGCCGCACCGTGGTGCCGGACTGCCGCAGGCTGTCGTGACCGACCGCGTGCTGTTCGATTTCGATGTTCAGGCCAAAGCGCTCCGACGCGGCGCGCAGCACGCCCAGCGTCGCGGCCGTAATCTCCGGCCCGATGCCGTCACCCGGAAGCGCGACGATGTGCATGAGGATTTCCTTTCGCGGGTGCAGTCTATGTGACCGAACCTCATCTGTCGTCCCCGCACTCATCCGTCGTCCCCGCGAAAGCGGGGTTGTCATCACAGCAACCTGATGCGCGGCCCGCGCCGGCGGGCCGAGAACTCCGCGGGCGAGGCGACGTACTCGGCCCAGATGCGGTTGACCTGCTCCTCGACATCCGGCGGCGACCGTGGCGGAGGCTCGGGCGGCGCGGGCCGCGCAGGCGCGGCAGGCGGAGCAGCCGCGGCGGACGGTGCAGGCTGGGCGGGCCGGGCGGCCGGTGGTTCCGGCTTGCGGAGTTGCGGCGGCGGTGCAGGTTTCGATGCCACATTGCGCGGCGCTTCGGGAACGGAAACGTTTCTCTCGCCTTGGTCGCGGACCGGCGCCGGTGCAGGTTCATCCACGACCTCCTCCTCCCTGTGCACGCGATGCGTCATGACGCGCTCCACGTTCGGCGCGCGATGTTGCGCGGCCGCGTCGCGGCGTTCCTGCTGGATCTCGGCATAAAACTGTTCAAACAATTCCTGCTCCACACCGGGTTCAAACTCGATCGCGCATCGCGGCATGCAGATTGGCCGGTTGCCGACGCAACGGACCTCGCGGCGGCAGGCCGGCAACGGACAATCGATACAGCCGCCGACCGAGTCCGACATCGCCCGCTCCAGCAGCATTTCCGCGGTCTCGCAGTCGTCATCGGACTGCGCAGCTAGCGCCATCTCGCGCGCGTCGCGTGCGTGCTGCTTCAGAAATGCTTCATCCCAGATAGCCGTCATGATCATCCTTCCTCCGGGCAAGCGTCATCGCCGCCCGCAAATGCCTTCGCGTGAGTTGGGGTTTCAGAGAACCTCCCTCGAAGAGAAAAGAGGGAGGCGGAACGCCGAAAGGCGCACCTTGGCAGCAGAGCCGCAGCTTGATTCCCGGATCGCCGAGAATCAGAGGCCACGGAAACGCCTTCCGACGTTCCACCGCGGCGATCTTTTAGCCTCGGTCCGCGCTTCCGGGGACTTGGCGGCCGAAGCCTGAGCACGGCGATTTCGCGCCGCTCGCCTGTCCCCGTCCAGCCAACTTCAGTGGCGGGCCCTTGCGGGCCGGACGGAAACCCAAGGCCTCCCGTGTGCGCGGAGCTACGTTCGCTCCTGCCCGCGGGCGCCGCTCCCACCCCCACGTTGCAAAGCGTCCTTAAGTAACGCTCCCTCAGCTTGGGATGAGATGCCTAGGAATATACACCACTACGCAAGCCTGTCAAACCCGATCCGATCAACAAATCGTGAATACATTCCTACAGCCACCGTAGGGCAAAGGCGCGCTTGCGCCGTGCCCGCCATGATCGAGCGAACCGGTGTTGGAGGCGATGGTGGGCACGCGGAGTCTATCATCGGGCGCGCATTCGCGCGACCCGTTGGCTTTGCCCACCCTACGTTTCCCTATCGCCGCGTCATTGCCGGGCTCGACCCGGCAATCCATCGCCTCGAAAAAATCCTTGCGAAGAGGACGGATGCGCGGGCCTTCGCCGCGCCAACGGGTCGGCGCGGAGCGCCGCCCGATGACAGGCTCTGCGAAGCAATCCGGTGCCGGGCGTAAAAGAACTGGATTGCTTCGTCGCTCACGCTCCTCACAATGACGCCCCTACTCCTCCCCCGCCTTCCCCTCGTCGCGATAGGCCCAGCAGCCCTCGCGCGCCAGCACGACTGTCGTCTCGACGCCGACCTCGTGCCGCGCGGCGGTGCCGAGCTCGAGCGCTTCCAGCCGTCTCCCGAACAGATCGATGTCGTAGACGGTCTGGGTGCCCTGGTAGCGGCGGTCGGTGACGCGCGCGGGAAAGGTGTTGGCGCCATTGCCGCCGATGCGGATGGTTTCGGGGCGGAGCGCGATGCGGACCTTGTCGCCGACACCGAGCGCGTGCAGCAGCGTCGCCTCGCCGCGCCGGCCGCCGCCGAAATCGACCGTGCCGAAAGCGCCGTTGCGCTCGATCAACGTGCCCACAAGTTCGTTGGTGGCGCCGGTGAAATTGGCGACGAACAAATCCGCCGGGCGGTTATAGATCTGGTCCGGCGTGCCCATCTGCAACAGCTTGCCGTCGCGCATCACGCCGATGCGGTCGCCGAGCACGACGGCTTCGGCCTGGTCGTGGGTGACATAGAGCGCGGTCATCCCGGCGGCCTTGAGGATGCGGCGGAGGTCGTCGCGCAGGCGCAGCCGCAGCTTGGCGTCGAGGTTGGACAGCGGCTCGTCGAGCAGCAGCAGCTTTGGGCGGTAGACGATGCTGCGCGCCAGCGCCACGCGCTGCATCTGGCCGCCCGACAATGCCGTGACCGGCCGCTCGGCATATTCGGTGAGGCCGACCAGCGCCAGCACCTCGTCCACCTTGGCGTTGGCGTCCACGCGTCCGAGCTTGCGGTGTTTCAAGGGATACACCACGTTCTGCCGCACCGTCATGTGCGGCCACACCGCGTAGGACTGGAACACCATGCCGAGGTCGCGATGCCTCGGCGCAACCTGGATGCCGCGCGAGGGCTGCGACACCACGCGCCCCGCTATGCTGATGGAGCCTGCGGTCGGATGCTCGAGCCCGGCGACGCAGCGTAGCGTCGTGGTCTTGCCGCAGCCGGAGGGGCCGAGCAGCACCACGATCTCGCCGGCCGGCACGGCAAAACTGACGCCGTCGACCGCGGGCCGGCCGATCGCAAACTGCTTGTGCAGGTCGCTGACTTCGAGCGTGCCGGACATCAGAGCCTTGTCGTTTCCATAATGAATCGCAACCGGTGCGAGGAAGCGCACCGCGTTTGGGGGGTAGCGCCACGCGCCGGAGCCTCGGGCTTACCCCTCTCCCTAACCCTCCCCCTCAAGGGGGGAGGGAACGCAGTTGCGCACGCGGTCGGGTCCAAGGCCCCGCTCACTGCCGGTAGCCGTAGGTCTTGTTCCATTCCTCGACCCAGGCGGAATGCAGCTTCACATACTCGTCGAATTTCGGCAGCCAGACTTTTACCACCTTGGGGTCAAAACCCTCGGGATACACCGGCGGCACTTTCAGCGAGGTGAGATTGCCCAGCTCCTTGATCATGAAGGTCTGGCCTTCCAGCGACAGGCACCAGTTCAGGAACAGCTTTGCGGCGTTGGGATGCGACGCGGTCTTCGGGATTCCGGTGGCGTAGGGATTGACCGGGGCGCCCTCGGGCGGAAAGAAGATCTTGATCGGCGCGCCTTCCTTCTGTTTCGGATAGATCGCGTTGTAGAGCAGCGGCGCGATCGAGATTTCGCCGCGCACCAGCGCGTCCGAGGTCGGCGCGCCCGAGGGATAGAGCACGGGGTTGGTGGCCGCCTGCTTCTTCCAGTAATCCTCGCCCAGCACCTGGCGCTCGAACATGATCCGGGTCCAGGTGGTGCCGCCGGAGGCGGCGAACACCTGGCCGATCTGCTTGTTGGCATATTCCGGCTTGGTCAGGTCCATCCAGGTCTTCGGCGGATTTTTCATCAGTTCGGTATTGTAGGCGATCGACCACACCAGCGTCGCGCGCGGCCACAGCTTTGGCGAGATCTGCGCCTCCGGCAGATAGTCGGCGGCGTTCGGCGGCGCGTAGTCCTGGAACAGGTCGACCAGGTCGGCCATCAGTGCGCGGTCGGAATGATCGACCACGTCGGCGGAAAGTTTGCCGGCGGCCGCCTCGGTCTTCACCCGCGTGATGAGCTGGCCGCCGGGCGCGCGCACCATCTCGACCTTGATGTCGGGGAAACGCTTGTTGAAGGCGTTGATGACCTGCTGTTCCACTTCCGCGAAGTTCGCGGTGTAATAGACCAGCTTGCCCTCCTTGTTGGCGGCGGCGATCAGTTCCGGCGAGCCGAAATTTTGCGCCACGGCCGGCGATGCGGCGAGCGCCAGCGCAAGACCTAGAACGATGCAAGTCGTTTTCCCCCTCTCCCCGCTTGCGGGGAGAGGGTCGGGGTGAGGGGAACTCTCCACGCACTCGGACTCGCGGAGAGTCCCCCGCACCCGGATCGCATCCGACGATGCGATCCGACCTCTCCGCGCAAGCGGGGAGAGGTGAAAGAACGCCGCCGCCGATTCAACTGAAAGCCATCGTGCTCTAGTCATCGCAAAAAATCCTCCCTCGTTTATCCGGTACGGCCGACGCTGGTTTGCGACGCGCCCCTCGATAGCCAGTTGGCGAACCCGATCAGCACCCCCAGCAGCAAGGTCTGCACCAGGCTGAACGCCGCGGTCTTGCCGATATTGCCGCCCTCGTAATAGTCGAGCAGCAGCACCGACATCACCATGGTGTTGCTGGTGTAGAGAAACAGCGAGGAGCCGAGCTCGCGGATCGCCAGCACGAACAGCAGCGTCATCGCCGCGATCACGCCGGGCCGCGCCAGCGGCAGGATGATGGTGCGGATGCTGCCGAGCATGCCCTTGCCGCAGATCCACGCCGCCTCCTCCAGCTCGCGATGGATCTGCAGGAACGAGGTCGACAACACTTTCACCGTATCCGGCATGAAGCGGGCGATGAAGGCGAGCGCCAGGATCCAGATGGTGCCGTAGAGTCCGCCGGGCAGCCCGATCCACGCCCACAGATAGGCGACGCCGATCACCAGGCCGGGAATCGCGACCGGCAGCGTCGACAGCAGGTCGATGGAGCGGCGCCCGGGCACCTGGGTGCGGTGGATGGTGTAGCCGATCGCGAACGCCAGTACGCCGCCGGCGAGCGCGGTGGTGATGCCGACCTCCACCGCGTTGTAGATCGAGCGCAGCGTCAGCGGGTTGTCGAAGATGCTGTTGAAATGCACAAAAGAATATTGCCGCATGTCGAACAGGCTGGCGGCGTCGCGGATGAACATGAATTTGCGGAACGCTGCCACGATCAATGCCGCCAGCGGCAGCACCACCACGACGAACAGGTAGACCATGGCGAGTCCGAGGGTGAACCAGCGCCACGGCCCGAGGTCGAGACTGCGCGGCCGGAACGCCTTGCCGGCGACGGTGGTGTAGCTGCGCCCGGTCAGCATCTTCTGCTGGAAGTAGACGAGAATCCCCGTCACCGCCATCAGCAGGATCGCGACCGCGGCCGCAGTATTGTAGAGCGGCGGCGACCAGTTGGTGAGCCGGAAGATGTAGGTGGTGAGCACGCTGATATTGGTCGGCGCGCCCAGCACCGCCGGGATGCCGTAGATGCCGAGCATGACGATGAAGGACAGCAGCATGCCCGAGATGATCGCCGGCATGATCAGCGGAAACGTCACCGAGAACAGCGTGGCAAAGGCGCTGGCGCCGGCCACTTCCGCGGCTTCCTCCAGGCTCGGGTCCATGTTGCGCAGGGCGGACGCCGTGAACATGTAGACATAGGGCGCGTAATAGACGCCGAACACGAAGACCAGCCCGCTCAAAGTGTAGAAATCGACGCGCCAGTCGAGACCGATCCACTTGAACATGGTGTTGATCAGCCCGGTTTTCGGCGAGCCCAGGATCACCCAGGCGATGCCGGCGACCAGCGGCGGCGCGAACAGCGGCAGCATGCTCACCGCTGCGATGAATCGCTTGCACGGCGTATTGGTGCGCACCACGATCCAGGAAAAGGTGAGACCGATTGCGACCGCGACCGCGGTGCCGCCGCCGCAGGCGATCAGCGTGTTGAGCAGCGCCTCGCCGACATTCGGATTGGACAGCACCGCGACGAAATTGTGAATCGACAGCCGGAATACGCCGAACCCGTCGATCACCGGATTGGTGTCGGTGAGCGCGCCGAGCAGCAGCATCAGCACGGGATAGACCACGAGGAAGCCGAGGATCGCCAGCAGCAGCGCAACCCACAGGCCGGCGGCGGCGCGGCGCATGCCGTCGACGCCGTTGCGCATGACCTCGGTGCGCCCAGCCGCTTGTCCGTGCAAAACGTTTCCCCTCGGCGGCGGCATTTTTCTTGCTGTGCCGCACTGCGGGGCAAGCCTAGTGGATCGACCGGCCGCCGCAAAGCTAGCAGAAAGTCGCGGCGCTCCGCGCCCCGGACGCAGCGCAGCGCGTAGCCCTTGCCATAAGCGCGTTTACGCGCGTCTTCGACGCGCTATGGCGGTGCGCTGCAGAGCCGGGGCCCGGCTTGCTTGCGACTCGAAGAAACCGGGGTCCCGGTTCTGCGAAGCAGCGCTTCGCGCCCGGGACACGGCACCTCCCCATGCGTCATTGCCGGGCTTGACCCGGCAAACCATCCTGTTCGAATGACTCTTGTGAAGAGCGATGGATGCGCGGGTCAAGCCCGCGCATAACGGACGGAGGGCAACGGATGCGTCAAATACCGCTGGGAGCGACAGGAACGTCGACGCTGCGCGTGCTGCCCGAACATCTCGCCAACCGGTTCAAGGATGCCATGCTGCCGCAGGTGCTGGCGACCCCGGTCATGATCCTGATCATGGAAAACGCCGCGCTCGATGCGATCCGGCCCTATCTGGATGCAGGCGAGAGCGCGGTCGGCACCGCCATCGACGTCCGGCATCTTGCCGCCACCCCGGTCGGTCACGATGTCCGTGCCGACGCCGAGGTGGTCAAGGTCGAGGGAAAGCGAATCGCATTCAGGGTGTCGGCGCGCGACGAGACGGAAGAGATCGGCATCGGGACGCATCGGAGGATGGTGATCGATCTTGCCTCGTTCAACGCGCGTCTTGCCGGCAAGGCCAAGCGTTAGCTGAACGGTTCAGAACGGCGGCCGCATCGTCACCGGCCGCGGCAATTGGCGCATCGCGAGCGCCGGCCGCCATAGACGGGCCGGAAAAGCCCGCCTAAACTGCCGTCAACATGCCGACGCCCGGACAAACCGGCGCGGAACAAACGGTCCGGCTGCAACGCCGGCGATCCAGGGGAGGAAACCATGAAGAATTTTTTTAGAGGCCGACGTCATGCCGCGCTGCTGTCTGCGGTAGCGGCGCTGGCGTGGACGAGTCCAGTTTCCGCGCAGGAAACCTTCAAGCTCGGCATCGTCACCTTCCTGTCCGGCCCCGCGGCGGACAGTTTTGGCGTGCCGGCGCGCAACGGCGGCCAATATGTCATCGACCAGTTGAACAAGGGCGCTGCCCCCGCGCCTTACCAGAAGGTCGGGTTCGGCGGCATGAAGATCGAGCCCGTCATCATCGACGAGAACGGCGGCGCCACCAAGCAGGTGCAGGAGCTGCGCAACCTCTATCAGCGCGACAATGTCAACGTCGTGCTCGGCTATATCGGCTCCGGCGACTGCCTCGCGGTGGCGCCGATCGCCGAAGAGTTGAAGAAATTTCTGGTGCTCATGGATTGCGGCACGCCGCGCATCTTCGAGGAAGCCAAATACAATTACGTGTTCCGCACCGCTGCGCATGCCACCATGGATAATGTCGGCCTCATCCGCTACATGAAGGCGAAGAACATCAAGATGGACACGCTGTCGGCCATCAACCAGGACTACGCCTGGGGCCAGGACAGCCGCGCCGACTTCGTCGCCGCCGCCGGACAGCTTTATCCCAACGCCAAACTCGAGACCGACCTGCTGCCGAAATTCGGCGCAGGGCAATACGGCACCGAAATCTCCGCACTGGTCGGCGCCGGCTCGGACGTGGTCTATTCCAGCCTGTGGGGCGGCGATCTGCAGGCCTTCATCCTGCAGTCGGTGCCGCGCGGCCTCGCCAAGCGCAGCCAGTTGGTGTTCAGCGCCGCCGATCACGTGCTGCCGCCGCTCGGCGACAAGATGCCCGACGGCGTCATCATCGGCGCGCGCGGCGCCTACGGCTTGATGTCGCAGAAATCGCCGGTCAACGACTGGTTCTTCAGGGGTTACGAGGCCGCCAACAACGTCTATCCGGTGCAGGCCGCCTATCGCATGAGCCAGGCGATCCTCGGGCTGAAGACCGCGGTGGAAAAGGCGATGGCGGCGAACGGCGGCAAGAAACCATCCACCGATGAACTGGTCGCGGCGATGACGGGGCTGGAATGGCAATCGCCGGGCGGCCTGATCCAGATGAAACTCGCCGACGGCCATCAGGCGATCCAGCCGATCGCGTTCAGCCGCACCAAGTACAATCCGGATGCCAAGCGCGTCGACCTGGTCGACATCCAGTATTTTGCCGCCGAATGCGTCAACCCGCCCGCGGGTGTCAAGGCGCTGGACTGGATCAAGGCCGGCATGCCCGGCGCGAAGTGCAACTAGCGGTTCTCTTCACCTCCGCCCTTGAGGGGGAGGTCGGCGCGCGCAGCGCGGCGGCAGAGGGGTTCTCTCCGCAAGCTCCGGCGCTCGCGGAGAGAACCCCCCTCCCCGGCCCTCCCCCTCACGGGGGGAGGGAGCAGACTGCGTATGCCTCGCCAATGAATCTCCAGCTTCGAGCGACACAACCAACCCCGCACGCAAATGCGTTCCCTCCCCCCTTGAGGGGGAGGGTTAGGGAGAGGGGTAAGCCACGAACGCCGGCGCTTGGGGCTAACCCCCTCCCCGGCCCTCCCCCTCAAGGGGGGAGGAGGCAGAGGATTTCGCGCCGATGAATCTCCTCCTCACCATCGTCGTCGACGGCCTGATCGAGGCGTCGTGGCTGTTCATCGTGGCGCTCGGACTGACGCTGGTGTTCGGCGTGCTCAAGATTCTCAACATCGCGCATGGCAGTTTCTATGCGCTGGGCGCCTATGTCGCGGCGACCGCGGTGACCATGGCGGCGGCGAAGGGGCTGCCGCCTGCGCTGGGCTTCGTCGCCATGCTGCTCGCGGCCGCCTTCGTCGCGGCCGCGGTCGGGCTGCTGCTGGAGCGCGGCCTCTTGAAGATGTTCTATGGCCGCGACGAAGTGGTGCTGCTGCTGGTGACCTACGCCGTGTTCCTGCTGCTGGAGGACCTGACAAAACTGATCTGGGGCGTGAACCCGATCTATGCGACGCAGCCCTACGACCTGTTCGGCAACGTCGCCTTCGGCAGGCTGTATTATGTCGGCTATGATCTGGTGCTGATCCCGATCTCCATCCTCAGCGGCGTCGCGGTGTGGTTCGGGCTGAACCGCACCATCACCGGCAAGATCGTCTCGGCCGTCATCCACAATGAGGAGATGAGCGCCAGCATGGGCGTGAAGGTGAAGCGCGTCTATGCCTTGGCCTTTGCCTTCGGCGTGCTGCTGGCGGCGTTCGCGGGCGCGCTCACCGCGCCGAAGATATCGGTGCAGCCGGGACTGAGCTCCAACGTCATCATCCTCAGTTTTGCCATCGTGGTGATCGGCGGGCTCGGCAGCGTCGAGGGGGCGGCGGTCGGCGCGATCCTGGTCGGGCTCGCGCGCGCGGCCTCGGTGCACCTGCTGCCGCAGGCCGAACTGTTCATGATCTATCTGATCATGGCGGGGGTGCTGATGTTCCGCCCGGAGGGGCTGTTCCAGCGCGAGACGGCAAGGCGGATCTGATGAAAATGCATCCCGCCGTCATGATCGCCCTGATGATTGCGGCAGCGCTGTTCGGCCGCGTGCTGCCGACCTGGACGCTGTCGCTGGCGACGGTGGCCGCCTCCAACGCCCTGATCGCGCTCGGCATCGTGGTGCTGGCGCGCACCGGCAATGTGTCGTTCGGGCAAGGGTTGTTCTTCGCCGCCGGCGGCTACGGCGTGGCGCTGATCGCCAATGCCTTTGGCATCACCGACGCGGTTCTGCAGGTCGTCATCGGTGCCGTCTGCGGCGGCCTGCTTGGCCTGGTGATCGGGCCCCTGATCGCGCGCTACAGCGGCATCTTCTTCGGCATGCTGACGCTGGCGCTGTCGATGGTGCTGTACGGCGCGCTGCTCAAATCGGTAGCGCTCGGCGGCTCCGACGGCTTCAATGTCGGCCGTCCCAGCCTGTTCGGCATGGTCTTCGCCGACACGCGTGAGGCCGACTTCATGCTGTATGCGGTATCCGTGATTACCACGGGGCTTGCCGGCATCGCCGCGACGGTCCTGTTCCGCTCCGAGCTCGGGCTCGTCAGCCTCGCGGTTCGCGGCAACAATCTGCGGGTCGAGTATCTCGGCCTCTCGGCGAGCCGGGTTATCACCATCAATTTCGTGATCGCGGCGGTGTTCGCCGGCGCCAGCGGCGCGCTGGCGCTGATGGCGCAACGCCACATCGATCCGCAATTCGCCTACTGGACCACGTCGGGCGAATTCGTGTTCGTGGCGGTGCTGGCCGGATACCAGAGCGTGGCCGCGGTGTTCGTGGCCTCGCTGGCGCTTGAGCTGGTGCGCTCGTTCTCGAACCTGTATCTGCCCAACACCTGGCAGCTCGTGCTCGGCACCTTCCTGCTCGCCGTCATCCTGTTTCTGCCGCGCGGCATCGGCTCGCTCTGGATCGGAGACCGCCGCGGCCAGACCAAATCCGCGGCGCGGACCTCCGTCATGGCCGAAGATGGAGCGGCGCGGTGAACCCTGCCCTGTCCGTGCGCGGGCTCGACAAGCGTTTCGGCGCGGTGGTCGCCGCCGACGCCTTGACGCTCGAACTCGCGGCCGGCCAGCGCGTCAGCCTGATCGGCGCCAACGGCGCCGGCAAGACCACCTTCGTCAACATGGTCACTGGGTATCTCGCGCCCGACCGCGGCGAGATCGCGCTCGACGGAACGGTCATCGCAGGCCGCTCGCCAAGAGAGGTGGCCCGGCTCGGCATTTCCAGGTCGTTCCAGATTCCGCAATTGTTCATCGAGCTCACGGCCTGCGAAAACCTCGGTGTCGCGATCTCGGGGGCGCGAAACCGCGCGCTGTCGTTTCGTGCGCCCGCGGAAGCGCAGGGCCGCCGCGACACCGCGGTCGAACTGCTGGCGCGGTTCGGTCTCGCCGACGTTGCCGACCGGCCGATCTCGGAACTGGCCGGCGGCGTGCGCAAGCTGATCGATATCGCGATGGCGCTGGTGCGCCGCCCAAAGCTGCTGCTGCTGGACGAGCCGACCTCGGGGGTTTCGGCGGAAGAGAAATTCGCCACCATGGACCGGGTGATCCATGCGGTGGCGCCGGATGCCGCGACCATCGTCTTCGTCGAGCACGACATGGACATCGTCAGCCGCTATGCCGACCGCGTGGTGGCGTTCTACAGCGGCCGCATTCTTGCCGATGGCGCCCCGAACGAGGTGCTGAAAGATCCGGAAGTGCGCCGCTATGTCACCGGAGGCGCGCGATGACCGGCGCCACGCCGTTGCTTGCGATCGATAATCTGGTGGTCGAGATTCAATCGATGCCGGCGCTGCGCGGCTTCTCGATGGAGGTGGCGAGAGGCGCGATGGTGAGCCTGGTCGGGCGCAACGGCGCCGGCAAGACCACCCTGATGCGCTCGATCATGGGGCACCTCAAGCCCGCGCAGGGCGCGGTCCGCTTCGACGGCGCCGATCTCGCCGCGCTTCCGCGCCACGCCCGCGCCGGCCTCGGCATCGGCTACATGCCGGAGGACCGTTGCCTGGTGCCGCAATTGACGGTGGAGGAAAACATCCTGCTGCCGCTGTGGGTCACGCCGCGCCTCGACCGCAAGGCGCGGCTCGATTTCGTCTACGAGGTGATCGGCGAACTCGCGGGCATGCGCGGCCGCAAGGCGCAACTGCTGAGCGGCGGCCAGCAAAAACTGGTCGCGCTCGGCCGCGCGCTCGGCATCGGCACCAGATGCCTGCTGCTGGACGAGCCGTTCGAGGGCATCGCGCCGGCGCTGGCCGAGCGGCTGTCGGAACTGCTTGCCTCGCTGAAGGGCAAGGACCTGACGCTATTGATGTCGCAGTCCGACATGAACCATTCGCGCAGCCTGATCGACGTCGAATTCACCATCGAGCGCGGCGCGAATCTGGTGAACTGACGGCGCGAAGCGCGGCCGGCCTGACCTCTCACACCAGCAGCACCGTGGATCCCGTGGTCTTGCGCGCGGCGAGGTCGGCGTGGGCCTTGGCCGCGTCCTTGAGCGGATAGGTCTGGTGCACCTCGATCTTGACCGCGCCGGAGCCGACGACCTCGAACAATTCCTTCGCCATCGCGACCAGGTTCTCGCGCCTGGCGGCGTAGGTATTGAGGGTCGGGCGGGTGACGTACAGCGATCCCTTCTGCGCCAGCAGGCCGAGGTTGAGCGGTTCGACGCTGCCGGAGGACTGCCCGAACAGCGCCACCAGACCGAGCGGCGCCAGGCAGTCCAGCGATTTCAAAAAAGTATCCTTGCCGACGGAATCGTAGACCACCGGCACTTTCTTGCCCGCGGTGATCTCGTCCACCCGTTTTGCGAAATCCTCGCGCGAATAGACGATGGTATGGGCGCAGCCATGTGCCTGGGCGAGCTTCGCCTTGTCGTCGCTGCCGACGGTGCCGATCACGGTGGCGCCGAGGTGCTTCGCCCATTGGCCGAGGATGAGCCCGACGCCGCCGGCCGCGGCGTGCAGCAGGATGGTGTCGCCGGACTTGACGCGATAGGTCTGGCGGATCAGATATTGCACGGTCAGGCCCTTCAGCATCATCGCCGCGGCGGTCCTGTCGTCGATGCCGTCGGGCAGCTTGAGCAGGCGGTCGGCCGGAATCAATCGCGCTTCGGCATAGGCGCCGAGCGGCGCGCTGCCATAAGCGACGCGGTCGCCGGGTTTGAGGTCGGTGACGCCGGCTCCGACTTCCTCGACCACGCCGGCCGCTTCGCCGCCGAGACCGCTCGGCAGTTGCACCGGATAGAGTCCGGCGCGGTTGTAGATGTCGACGAAATTCAGGCCGACCGCGGTATGGCGGATGCGCGCCTCGCCCGGACCGGGCTTGCCGAGCGTGACCTCCTCCCAGACCAGGACTTCGGGGCCGCCGGCCTTGTGAAAGCGAATCGCGTGCGTCATCGGGTTACTCCTCACCGTCGCGTGTCCTGGTCAACTCTATAGAACCCAGCATAGGGGCGCATCGGCGGCGTTGCAATTCTCACGCTCAATTCCGCGGCACCGCCAGCGACGCCAGCCCGGAAACGTCGGCGCTTCGCTCCAGCGCCCAGATCGCATCGATCAGCGGCGCGACATCGTGGCGCGAATTCCAGCCGGCGGCGGCGCTGCGCAGTTTCTGCTCGAGATCGGTATCGCCAAGCGGATTGACGTCGCTGCCGCGCGCCGCCGGCTGCGACAGGCTGTGGGTGACGCCATCGGCGGTGGTGATCTCGACCGCGGCGGCGATGGTGGAGAACGCGGAATCGCGGCGCACCTCGACCTTGCTTCGCAGCGCCAGCACATTGGGATCGCGCGCGCAGGCATCGCTGAACTGGTCGAGCCCGGCCTTGCCGGTGACCAGGGCGGCTGCGACCGCGTGCTGCACGCTGACCTGCGACTCGCGCCCGGTCGAAATGTCCGGCCGGTCGGTGCGGTCGCTGAGCAGCGGGTTGCCGCGCACCACGACGCGCGCCACTTCCGCCGCCGGATGATCGCGCCGCCAGTCCAGCACGCAATCCAGCACGGGATGAATCACAAAGCCGCAGGGATACGGCTTGTAGGAGGTGGCCATGATCTCCCAGCTTTCGCCGAGGCCGTCGGTGACTAAAGACAAATCCGGCGTCTCGCCCATGGCATGGTAGAATCCCTGCACGCCGGCGAGCGGCTCCGGCGGCCCGTCGAATCCGTTTTCCGCCAGCAGCGCCGACCACAGCCCGTTGCGCGCGGCGTTGCCGACGCTGACGCTTTTTGCCGGGGTGCCGAGACACTCGCACAGCCCCGACGATTGCGTCGAGGCGGTGCCGAGCGCCCACACCATCTGCCGCTCATCGAGTCCAAGCAGTCTGCCGCTTCCGGCAGCGGCGCCGAATACGCCGCAGGTCGAGGTGATGTGCCAGCCCCTGCCGTAATGGCTGGGCGAGATCGCGAGACCGATGCGGGCCTGCACCTCGTTGCCGAGGATGAAGGCGAGCAGCAGGTCGGGCCCGCTCACCCTTCGCAACTCGGCAAGCGCCAGCAGCGCCGGCGCCACCGGCGCGGTCGGGTGGATCACCGTGCGCAGATGGGTGTCGCAGAAATCATGGACGTTGGCGGCGGCGGCGTTGAGGAAGGCCGCGCTCAGCGCATCGGTGCGCTCGGCGCGCCCGATCAATGTGGCCTGCCTGCCGCCGGAGAATTCGGCCAGCGAGCGCAGCGCGGTCTCCACCGGCGCGCTGCGGCAGCCCGCCAGCGCCACCGCAAAGAAATTGATCAGGGAGCGCTTGGCCTGGTGCCGCACCGGCGATGGAATGTCGTTCCACCGGGCCGCGACAATGTGGCGGGCAAGCCGCTGCGTCATGCCGGATTGCTGCAGCATCATTGGCCTCCCCGGATTTGGCGGGGAGCATTGGCCGACCCGCGCAAAAGTGCAACAGCGCGTTCGGTGGACCCGGCAGGAAATTTTGCACTATGCTGCCGAAGGCGATGAGCAGCCCGCCGCCAGCGCGGTCACTTGAACAATTCCGGAAGGCGCAACCCGTGCAAATAAATTCGAGGTGTGTTGCGCTGGCCCTTGGGTTGGCAACCCTGGCCGCGGGCGCCGCCCGCGGCGACGACTATCCCTCCCGTCCGATCCGGCTGATCGTACCCTATGCCGCCGGCGGCGGCGCCGACTCGGTGGCGCGCATCGTCGCCAAACGCGTGAGCGAGACCATCGGACAACCGATCGTGATCGAGAACCGCGGCGGCGGCGGCTCGATCATCGGCACCGAGCTCGTAAAGAATTCCGATCCGGACGGCTATACGCTGCTGCTCGGCCAGTCCGGGCCGATCTCGATCAATCCGGCGATCTACAAAAAACTTCCTTACGACCCGCAGAAGGATTTCGCGCCGATCGCCATGACCACGGCCTATCCCTACATCATGCTGGTCAATCCGGCGCTCGGCGTCAAAACCCTGAAGGAGTTTGTCGCGCTCGCCAGGAGCAAGCCGGGCGAATTGAACTACGGCAGCACCGGCGTCGGCGCCGCCAACCATCTGGTCACCGAACTGTTCGACTTCAGAGCCGGGATCGGGATGACGCATATTCCCTATCGCGGCACCGCACTTGCGGTTGCCGATCTGCTGGCCGGGCTGGTGCAGGTGGTGTTCGCCGATCCGATCTCGGCGCTGCCGCACATCAACGCCGGCACGCTGCTGGCGCTGGCGCTGACCAGCAAGGACCGCTCGCCGGTCGCGCCCGAGGTGCCGACGGTGTCCGAGAGCGGCTATCCCGGTTTCGACGCCATCGCCTGGCACGGCATCCTGGCCCCGGCCGGCACGCCGCCTGCGATCATCGGCAAGCTCAATGCGGAGATCGTCAAGGCATTGAAGGATCCGGAAACCGCAGCACTGCTGGAAAAACAGGCGATGCAGACCGTGGGCAATTCGCCGGCGGCCTTCGCCGATTTCATCAGGCAGGACATCGCGATCTGGAAGGACGTGGCCGAGCAGGCGAAGCTGGAGGTAAAGTGAGCGCCTGCGATTCCGTCAGGCAAAGACCGCCTGCAGCAGCATTGCCTTCACATCGGTGGCCGCCGGATTTTTGCCCTCAAGCAGGTCTGCCCGGTCGGAGATGACGAGCGGCCCGTCACGGATGTCATCGGCGAGACGGCCGTGCGATCCCCTGACCAGCGACGCATCGAGCGCAATCACATCCATCAATGCACGGAAGCCCAGTTTGCGCAGCAGCAGGCGCCTGGCGATCGCCAGCTTCGGCGACGCCAGGCCGGGATCGAGAAACAGCTCGACCGGATCGTATCCGGGCTTGCGGTGAATCTCGACGGTGCGCGCAAAGTCCGGGGCGCGGCGGTCGTCGTTCCAGTAGTAGTAAGTGAACCACGAATGCGCGTCCGCCATCGCCACGAGTTCGCCCGAGCGCGGATGGTCGAGATCGAGAAGGTGCTTGTCGTCCGCGCCATAGACGCGCTCGATTCCGGGCAAGCCCTGCAGCACCTCCCGCACCTTGGGCTGCAATCCGGAATCGGACACATAGACATGCGCGATCTGGTGATCGGCGACCGCAAACGCCTGCGAGGCCGCGGGATCCAGCAACTCGCCGCCGTCCTCTTCGCGCACCGCCAACAGTCCGGCGTCGCGAAGCCCGCGATTGACGTGGATCGGACGGTCGACTGCGGTGATGCCGTATTCGGACAACACCACGACGGAACGTCCGCCGGCGCGCGCCGCGTCCACGAGATCGCCAGCGACCGCGTCGATCTCGGACAGGGATTTTTTCACCATTGGATGGGTCGCGTCCGGACCGAAGCGCTGCAGGTCGTAGTCGAGATGTGGCAGATAGGCCAAGGTGAGGGTCGGATCATGTTCGGCCATCACCAGCTTGGTGGCGTCGGCAATCCAGCGCGTCGATGCGATGGTCGTTGCCGGTCCCCAGAATTGAAACAGCGGAAACGGCCCGAGCCGCTCGGTCAGGCGATCGCGCAAGCCTGCAGGCACGGTGTAGCAATCCGGCAGCTTGCGCCCGTCCGCCTTGTAGATCGGCCGCGGCGTCGCACCGAAATCGTGACTCGACGCCATGTTGTACCACCAGAACATGTTGGCGCAGGTGAACGCAGGATCGCGCTTCTTTCCGGCTTCCCAGACCTTCTCGCCGTCGACCAGCCGGTTGGATTGCCGCCACAGCATCACTTCCATCTGGTCGCGAAACAGCCAGCCGTTGCCGACGATGCCGTGCTGGCGCGGCGTCAGCCCGGTCATGAAGCTGGCCTGAACGCTGCACGTGACCGCCGGCGCGATGGTTTTGAGCGGCGCCACCGCGCCGTCGCGGGCAAGCGCCGACAGACGCGGCGTCAGCGGACCGAGATGGCGCGGCGCAAGCCCGACCACGATCATCGCCAGCACCGGTTTCAATGGTTCCTCGCTGAAGTTGCCGGAACATTGTTGCAGGTTTCGCCGCCAGCGCAAACCGGCTTGCCAAACCCGCGAACGAAGTGGCACCCTGCCGATGGAAAAAAACAGCGCGCGAAATCGCCGTCGACGTGAAAGAACTTGCCGGATGAGCGCAACCGCCGTCCAGATGCCCAGCCTGTCGACGCTGCTGCGGCTCGGCCGGATCTCAAACCTGCCGACGGTGTGGACCAATGTGCTTGCCGGTTCGGTGATTGCCGGCGGCCGGAATCCGGACCGGATCGCGCTGATCATGACCGCGATGACCGCCTTCTATGTCGGCGGCATGTACCTCAACGATTTCTTCGATCGCGCCGTCGATGCGCGTGACCGCCCGGGCCGCCCGATCGGCGCCGGCGACATCCGCGCCGGCACCGTCTCGTCGATCGGCTTCGGCCTGCTCACGGCGGGTATCGCACTGACGATTCCATTCGGCCTTGTCGCGGCGCTCTGGGGCATGCTGCTGGCGGGCGTCATCGTGCTCTACGACGTCTGGCACAAGGGCAATGCGCTGAGCCCGGTGGTGATGGGGTCGTGCCGCGCGCTGGTCTACATCGGCACCGGCGCGGCGCTTGCCGGAAGCACCTCGCTTGCAATCATCCTCGGTGCCGTCGCGCTGGCGAGCCATGTCGCGGGCATCACCTACGCCGCCAAGCAGGAAAGCCTCGACCGGGTCGGACATCTCTGGCCGCTGGCGCTGCTCGCCGCGCCGTTGCTCTTAGCCCTGCCCGCGCTGTTCGGCGGATCGGGCGTGATTCCGGCTTTTGTGCTGCTGCTGGCGGCCGATGCGGTTGCGGTCCGGTTGCTGGTGAAGCGGCCGGTGCCGGGCGCGGTACCCTCGGCAGTATCCGGACTGATCGCCGCGATCTGCCTGGTGGATGCGCTGGCGATTGCGCTGGCGGGCGGCGGCGTGGTGCTGGTGGCGATCTCTGCGCTAGGCTATGCGCTGACGCGGCTGTTGCAGAAATCAATTCCCGGGACATGAGCAACCCCATGCCCGATGCCGTCAGCGCAAATAGCGGCCGCAGCGGCAGCGCTGTTTTGCACGGATTTCTCGAACTGGCCGGCGAGTGGCTGTCGCAACGGACCGACGAACCCGGAAACGCCTGGTTTCGCGGCGCCCTCGCTCAAATCGCCAATGCGCCGAACGAGCGGGCGCTCGGCGTCGCGATCGGCCTGGTGCCGCGGCGGCTCGGCAAGGCCGACCTCGCGCTCGGCGCGACCGAACTCGCGCGCGCGGCGGCGCTGCGTCCCGGCTTCGACCCCGGCAACTGGAGCGTCGATCAACTGGCCCGGGTCGCATTGATGGCCGCCAGCCATGCCGGCGACGACGCCGCCTTCGCGGCGCGGTTCGACGGCTTTTGCGCCACCGCCGAAATCAACGAGCTGATCGCGCTCTGCCGTGGCCTGCCGCTTTATCCGAACCCGGCGCTGCTGGAACCGCGGGCGCGCGAGGCGGTGCGTTCCGGGATGAAGCCGGTATTCGAGGCAGTGGCCCACCGCAATCCATACCCCCGCGAAACCTTCGCCGAGGATGCCTGGAATCAGATGGTGGTGAAGGCGTTCTTCATGGGCTCGGCGCTGTGGCCGATCCAGGGACTGGACCAGTGCGCCAACCCGCGGCTGGCGCGCATGCTGGTTGGCCTCGCGCAGGAACGCTGGGCGGCGCAGCGTCCCGTCAGCGGCGAAATATGGCGATGCGTGGCGCCGCATGCCGACGGCGAAGGCGTCGCAGCGCTGCAAAAAGGCTGGAATGCCGGCACGGATCGGGAGAGACTTGCGATCGCGCTGGCGCTGCAGCGCGCACCGCACCTCCAGGCCAGCCTGCCGGCGGAGGAAGTTGCAGCCGTTCGGGCGAGACTGGTCGCGGAAAAGACAGGCTGGTACGATCTTGCATGACGACAGGGACGCCCGACCGATGACCGCAACCGACTCCCCGCTCTCTGGCGCATTCGCCTGCGATTCCGGTTCGCTCGAAGAACTGCTCGGCGGCGCGTCATTGTCCTGTCCCTGCTGCAACGGGCCGCTGACGGCGGAAAAACTCGCTGCGCTGTTCGACGACGTGCAGCGGCTGGCCCGGGGCCGCGTCGTTACCGGCGCGAGGCAATCCAACGGCGCCGGACATTATTCCGGCATGATCATCGACCCGCATGCGCACATGATCTCCCGCACCACCGACGACTATGAGGCGATGGCCGGAGCGGGCGTGGTCGCGGTGATCGAGCCCGCGTTCTGGCTCGGGCAGCCCCGCACCAATGTCGGCAGCTTCGTCGATTATTTTTCGCTGATCTCCGGCTTCGAACGCTTCCGCGCCGGCCAGTTCGGCATCCGGCACTACTGCACCATCGGCCTCAACCCGAAGGAAGCCAACAACGAAGCGCTGGCGGAAGCGGTCATCGATGCCCTGCCGCGGTTTCTGGCGCGGGAAGGCGTCGTCGCCATGGGCGAGCTCGGCTACGACGAGCAGACCGCGGCCGAAGACAAGGCGCTGCGGGCCCAGATCAAACTCGCCAAAGAGTTCGATCTCCCGATCATGATCCACACCCCGCATCGCGACAAGCGGCAGGGAACGTTGCGGACCATGGATGTGCTGAAAGAGCTTGGCTTCGATCCGGCGCGCTGCGTCATCGACCACAACAACGAGGAGACCATCCGCGAGGTGCTGGACCGCGGATACTGGTGCGCGTTTTCGATCTATCCCAATACCAAGATGGGCAGCGAACGCATGGCGGCGCTCGTCAAAAGCTACGGCCCGGAACGGCTGATCGTGGATTCCGCCTGCGACTGGGGCGTATCGGACCCGCTTGCGGTCGCCAAAACCGCCGGCCTGATGGCGCAGCGCGGCGTGGCCGCGGAAGCCATTCACCAAGTGGTCTATGCCAACGCGCTCGCGGTCTACGGCCTCAACACCGAGATGCAGGAAGCGCATTGGCTGGCGCCGTCGGCGATCGACCAGCGCACGCTCTACGAAGGCAATTCGGTGCTGCGCGGCGGACAGATGCCGCGGATCGAGCAACTCGGGCAGGCCGAGGTGGTGCGATGATCGAATTCGAGTGGAGGGCTATTCCGTGAGCTATTTGCATCCCGTCCGTCTGCATTTTTCCGGCGGCTTCAGGGCCGACGTTTCGACCGTCAACAACATCACCAGCCGGTTCGACAATGCGACATTCCAGGACCAGTTCCAGGTGCCGTTCAGCGGCCCGCAGCAGGACGGCAGCAACTGGCAACCCGCCGGCACCGGGGCGTGGCGTCTGCTCGATTGCCAGGTGACGCGCGCCTGCCGCGCCGACGGCACCGACGCGGTGACGCCGGCGGCCGATGCCGCGGTCGGTTCTGCGGTTCGCGAGTTCGGCGACCGCTCGAGCGCCAAGATCGTCGATCTCGATCCGGATCAGCAGGGCGTATCGATGATCTTCGGCCTCACCGTCCGTCTGGCGGACGCTCAGGGGAAATTCCTGATGCAGGGCGATTTCGAGCCGGCGGCCTTTTTCGACCTGCAGTCCAACCGTGGCGCGGGCGGCGGCGATTTCGGCGCCTGCGCGTATTTCCAGTCGGTGCTGCAGAACGTCGAATGGGGCGACGTCACGGCTTCGGCCTGCCTCACCCAGATGCAGCAGAAAACCGTCGCCGGCATGCTCTCGATCCGATTCATGACCGACGGTTACCGGATGGGCGGCCAGCAGCGCGGCTATGGCCGGATCACCGGGACGATCGGGCCCTATCTCGCCGAGGAACCGCGCACCTTCGTGCGGGGGCGGCATCTGGCCCCGTCGGGCGATCCCTACGCGCCGATCGATTGCAGCGTCGATACCGACAGCCGGAAGGTATTCGTCGACATCGGCAATTCACTGCCGACCGACGCCTCCGGCGGTTTCTCCGATCAGGGAGACATCACGCTGGTGGCCGGTTCCGGGCCAGCGGCGCTGGTTCTGGGATCGCTGAATTACCGCGACAAGGGCGGTTACGTGAGCACGGCCGGCGTTTACGCGCTACCCGCGGGACGCACGCTCACCGACGCCGAACTGGCGGCGATCGCGCAGCAACCGCTGCACCTGATGGCGCAGCCGCAGAATGCCGCCAACCAGGTCATCGCGTCGGAAAGCGACGACGGGATTTACGTCCGGGCGGAGCAGTTCGTGTTTCGCATCGACGCGGGCTTGAGCCAATCCACCGACCTGATCGCGACCAAATTCGGCGCGCCGCTGGCGGGCGCGACGCCGCAAATCCAGAGCGGGGCGTTTTCACTTCCCGCCAAATCGCCGCTGCCGCAGGTCACCACCGATCCCAAGACCAACGCAAAGGGCCGGGCGAAACTGACCATCACCGCCGTCGATGCCGGCAATCCCCGCGGGTTCATCGACGGCCAGGTCTACGGCATTTCATTCGCGCTGCAGGAATCCACGGTGCAGCCCTCCAGCTTCGACGGCTCGAACTTCATCAGCCTGCTGATGTTCAACGCCTTGACGGCGCCGGCGCGGCCGGACTGGAGCGACGTGCAGCCGATCTTCGAGCAATACGGCCACCTCTACCCGCGGCCGCACGGGCCCAACCCCTATGCGCCGTTCAGCGGCCGGCCGCCGTCGCATCCCGTCGTCAATCTCAACGACTACGACAGCATCACCGGCTTTGCGCAGCACATCATCTGGGCGCTCGACCTGCCGATCGGTCATCCCAGCCACATGCCGGTGACCCGCGATCTGTCCGAAGCCAAGCGCGCGATGCTGCTGAAATGGCTGCGCGACGTCGGCGCCGACGGCAAGCCGCGGCGGAGCATGACGCTCGCGGCGGCGCGGCCGATGCTGGCCGCGGCGGCCGTGGCGGCGAGAGCCTCCGCGCCGGCCCCGCGATACGCCGCCGCCGCGTTCCCGGTCCGGATCGACCTGATCCGGCACAAGCCATCGGACAAGGCCTGAAGCGCGCAGCCCAGAAGGAATATCGATCATGCTGAGGATCATGGCCCAACCGTTGTCGAGCGTCGCCGACCTCCACAACGCGCTCCAGAACGCCATCCGGCTCGAACACTCGACCATTCCGCCGTATCTCACAGCACTTGCAACGCTGTCGGGGAGTTCGCCGTCGGTGCAGTATGCGCGGCAGGTCATTCGCGACGTCGTGACCGAGGAAATGCTGCACATGACCCTGGTCTGCAACGTCCTCAACGCGATCGGCGGCGAGCCCGGCATTGCCGGCACGGACTTCGTCCCGAAATATCCGCACGAATTGCCGATGGGGGTCGCCGGAGATCTGGTGGTGCACCTGAAGCGCTACTCCAAGCCGCTGGTCGAGAATACCTTCATGCGTATCGAGGAGCCCGAGATCAAGCTCGATATTCCGACCAGAAAGACCGCCTTTGCCCGCGCGGCGTTTCCGCCGATCACCATCGGGCAGTTCTATGCGCAGATCCGCGATCAGCTCGCCGCGCACCCCGAGCTTTTCACCGCCGGCATTCCGGCGCGCCAGGTTACCGGCTTCTTCTCGGTCCCCGGCGAGAACATCGCGGTGACCGACGTCAAATCGGCGCTGCTCGCGATCCAGACCATCGTCGAACAGGGCGAGGGCACGCCGAAATCGCCGACCGACCTGCAGAACGAGATCGCCCATTATTATCGCTTTCAGCAGTTCTCGAAGGGCATGGAGATCGTGCGGGATCCGGCCTCGCCGCTGCAGTTCAGCTTCGATCCAGGAAAGCCATTGACCATCGACGACAGCGCCGACGTGATCCAGATGGTCGACGACCCTCCCCTCGTCACCTACGAGACTGCCGACTGGCGGGCCGAGCAGCTCTCGGTCGAGGCCGACGCCGCGTATTCGCGGATTCTCAACGCGCTGCATCAGGGATTCAACGGAAAACCCGACAAGGTCAGCGATGCCGTCGGCGCCATGTTCGAATTCAAGACCATCGTCGGGGAATTGCTGCAGCAACAATTGACCGCCGGGACGAGCGCCGGGCAGTTTGCCGGGCCGCGATACAGATACGTGCCTTAAAAGACGCCGCCGCGCTATCGGCGAAAGGCGAGATCGCGCAACCGCAACGTCATCGGCGAGCGCGGATCGGCCAGCGGCACGATGACGGTGAAATGATTGGCGCCGGGGATTGCCGCAAAGCGGGTCGCGATGCCGGCGCGGCTCCAGGCGTCCACGATCGCTCTGCTTTGCCGAAAATATTCGGCACTCTCATCGCCGCCGACCACGGCGTCGAGACTGCCGTGCGACGGCGCCGGCCAGAACAACGGGCTGGCCTGCCGCGCCGCCGCGTCATCGAGGCGCAATGCGGTGTTGACCGACGTTTTCACCAGCGGAACCAGATCGAACAATCCCGAAATCGTGTATGCCGCTTTCACCAGATCAGGCGGCAGCGCCGGATCGATCGCGCGCCAGTCGGTTGCCAGCAGACAGGCCGCGAGGTGTCCGCCGGCGGAATGTCCTGTTATCACGAGGCGCCGCCCGAGCCGCGCCAGTTCGCGCGCCGCATCGCGCATCTGCGCAATGATGTCGTCGACCGAAACCTGCGGACAGAGATCGTAGCTGGGGATCGCGACGGTCACGCCGTGCGCGTTGAGGCCGGCCGCGAGGTGGCTGAAGAACGAGCCATCGAACGCCTGCCAGTAGCCGCCGTGGATGAACACGACGACGTTGCCTTCGCCACGCGAGGGAAACACATCGATGCTGTTGCGCGCGCCGGGACCATAGGAAATCGAGCGATAAGAACTGTGTTGGGATTCGCGCCAGGCCTGCGCGTCGCGCGCCCAGCCGGCGATGATCGGCGGATGCTCGGGGACGCGCGCCCGATTGTTGTATTCTGCCTCGTAGTCGATGTCCGCCGTCACGGCCTGCCGCCTGCTTCGTGTGTTTTCGCCGCCCGATCTAGAAGCAGTTGGCGATCCCCGGCAAGTCAAAACACCGCTCCGATAACTTGCGCCGCGCAAACCTGCCCTCTAAAGTTCAAACAACCTCGCTTGTGGAGAGAATTCGATGAGACACCTTCGATGGGCCGGCCTGGCAATCCTGTTGAGTTTTGTGGCCGGCCAAGCCCTCGCGCAGGAAAAACTCAGGATCGGCGTGATCGTGACCCTGTCCGGCCCGGCCGCGGTGCTCGGCCAGCAGGCCCGCGACGGTTTCAATCTCGCGGTCAGGGAGCTCGGCGGCAAGATGGCCGGCCGCGAGGTCGAGGTCGTGGTCGCCGATGACGAGCTCAAGCCCGATATCGCCTCGACCAAGGTCAAGGGCCTGCTCGAACGCGACAAGGTCGATTTCGTGGTCGGGCCGATCTTCTCCAACATCCTGCAGGCGATTCACAAGCCGGTGGTGGAGTCGAAGACCTTCCTGATCAGCCCGAACGCCGGCCCGTCGGTCTATGCCGGCAAGGAGTGCAGCCCGTTCTTCTATGTGACCTCCTATCAGAACGATCAGGTCCACGAGGTCCTCGGCAAGGTCGCGCAGGACCGCGGCTACAAGCGCGTCTATCTCTTGGTGCCGAACTATCAGGCCGGCAAGGATTCGGCGGCCGGATTCAAGCTCGACTACAAGGGCGAGATCGTCGAGGAATCCTACATGCCGCTGGGCACGCTGGATTTCCAGGCCGAGCTCTCCAAGATCGCCGCGCTGAAACCGGACGCGGTGTTCACCTTCATGCCCGGCGGCATGGGCGTGAATCTGGTCAAGCAATACAAGCAGGCCGGGCTTGCCGACCGCATTCCCTTCCTGTCGGCCTTCACGGTCGATGAATCCACGCTGCCGGCGCAGCAGGATGCGGCGATCGGCATGTTCGGCGGCTCGAACTGGGCTCCCAATCTCGACAATCCCCCGAACAGGAAATTCGTCGCCGCCTATGAAGCCGCCTACAACTCGGTGCCCGGCACCTACGCCTTCCAGGCCTATGACGCGGCGATGCTGATCGACAGCGCAGTCAGGGCGGTCAAGGGCGACTTGTCGAACAAGGAGGCGGTGGCGGCGGCGCTGAAGAAAGCCGACTTCACCTCGCTGCGCGGCGGCTTCAAGTTCAACACCAACGGCTATCCGATCCAGGATTTTTACCTGACCAAGGTGGCGAAGCGGCCGGACGGCAAATTCCAGACCGAGATCTCGCAAAAGGTGTTCGAGAATTATGCCGACCACTACGCCAAGGATTGCGCGGCGAAGTGAGTGCGGCCGTCATATGGCGAGCGGCGCAGGATTGCCGCCTCTTGCGCTCACGCATCCATAAGGGGACGCCTAATGAAGCGCCTGCATCGCCCATTGACGTTGTTGCTGCTCTGCCTTGCGAACGCGGCCCACGCGTACGATGTCGTGCCGACGGCCGATCCCGAAACGCTCGGCTTTTCGTCGTCGCGTCTGGCGCGTATTGCCGCTTGGCAGCAGAGCAAGGTCGATGCCGGTGCTTTCTCGGGCGCAGTTGCGGCGATTGCCCGCAACGGCAAGGTCGCCTATCTGCGCGCGGTCGGCTTTCGCGACCGCGCCAGGACCGACCCGTTACGGCCTGATGCGATCTTCTGGATCGCCTCGATGACCAAGCCGGTCACCAGCGTGGCCGCGATGATGCTGGTCGAGGAGGGTAAGCTCGATCTCGCAGCCCCGGTCTCCCAATATCTTCCCGAGTTCAAGGGAACGACAGTTGCCGTCGAGACCAGGGACGCGGCAACCGGCAAGACCGACATCGCATACGAGCCTCAGAAGCGTCCGATGATCGTCGAGGACCTGCTGCGCCATACCGCCGGGCTGATCCATGGTGTCGGCAACGCGAAGGTGGACCAACTGTACGGCAAGCTCCTCTACGACAAAGCCGGCGTCTTTCACCGCGACAGGACTCTTGCCGACGTCGTTTCCGAACTGGCCAAGATCCCACTTGCTCATCAACCGGGCGAGGTCTGGGACTACGGGCACTCGGTCGATGTGCTCGCGCGCGTCATAGAAGTTGCTTCCGGTCAACCGTTCGATCAATTTCTCGATGCACGTCTGTTCAAGCCGCTGGGCATGATCGATACCGGCTTTTACGTGCCTGAAGCCAAGCTGTCCCGCCTGGTCGATCCGCCCGCAGACAACTGGATCGGTCCGCCGGACAGCGTAATGGCGGATGTCACCAAGCCCACCAAACTGTTCTCGGGTGGCGGAGGCCTCGTGTCGACGGCCACCGATTATCTTCGGTTCTGCCAGATGCTGCTGGGCGGCGGCGAGCTCGACGGAGTCCGCATCCTTTCGCCTGCAACTATCAGGCGAATGACGACCAACGCGCTGCCATCCGGCATCCGCTTTGCCGGCTATGCCAGCGGTCTCGTCGGCCCGCTGGGGGGCTCGACCTGGGGCCTCGGCTTTGCCGTGCGCAGCGATGCCGCGTGGAGTGTGGTGCCAGGATCGGTTGGCAGCTTTAGCTGGATGGGCGCATCCGGTACCTATTTCTGGGTCGACCCGGCAGAGCAGCTTGTTGTCGTGCAGATGATCCATGTGTCCGGCGGGAGCGATCTTTTCCAGCGCGCGCTTCGCAACCTCGCCTACGGGGCCTTCCGCGTTACCGATCAGGGCATTCCGGACGCTGCTGCGGGCGCTTTGAGGATCGACGCGGATGGGCTTGCTGCCTACGGCGGAACATACAGGTTCGCATCGTCCAGCGCGCGAGACAGGCAAGAGTACCCTGAATTCGGCGGCCTCGGCATCGATGTCGCAATGAAGGCTGGTGTCCTCAGCGTGGTGTCTCCGTTTCGCGACATGCCTGCCGCCAAGGCGGGAGTTTTGAGCGGCGACGTGATCACGCATCTCGATGACGAGCCAACACAAGGCATGAGCCTGAACCAGGCAGTCGGGAAAATGCGCGGGCTCGTCAACACGACGATTCGTCTCAAGATCGCACGCAAGGGGCGGGATGCGCCGATCGAGCTCGAGATCGTCCGCGCTGCAATCCGCAGGGCAGGGACAGGGGCCGATCTTCAAGTCGCCGTCAAAAATGGCAAGCTGCAGATCGAAGCCAGCGGAGCGCTGCCGATCCTCGACTTCGAGAACAGTACGCCAATCCCGGTCGTCCCGATGTCGAGCAACGAGTTCTTTGTGGATGGCGGCGACCACACCCGCCTTGCCTTCCTGCGCGACGCGGCCGACGCCCCGATGCGCCTGGTGCTCAATCCGGGGCCTTGGCAGATCACGGGCCGGCGGATCGATTGACGAGGCGCGAAGAAAAGCGAAGGTCCGCTTTGGGTCAAAAGCTGAAAGCTTGCTATGGGTATGTGTTTCCGCCTTGCGTCCGATAGCGGACATGCCTAGCAACGTTTATGAGTCCACGCCCTGGTGCGGGGCGAGGTAAAGAACGCCACATGACCCTCACCCTCGCGCTCGTCCAGATCCTGAACGGACTGCAGTTCGGATTGATCCTGTTCCTGATCGCTGCCGGGCTGACGCTGGTGTTCGGCGTGATGGATTTCATCAATCTCGCCCACGGCGTGCAGTACATGGTCGGCGCCTATCTCGCCGCCGCCTTCGCGGCCATGACCGGCAGTTTCCTTGGCGGCCTCGCGCTGGCGTTGCCGGCCGCACTTGCGTTCGGGCTGCTGCTGGAAATCCTGATCTTCCGGCATCTGTACGACCGCAGCCATCTCGACCAGGTGCTGGCGACCTTCGGCGTCATCATCTTTCTCAATCAGGCGGTGAAATTCATCTGGGGCGCAGCACCGCTCAGCGTGCCGATCCCCGACGCATTGAGTGGCGGAATCGAGATCGCCGACGGCATGCTGTATCCGGTCTACCGCCTCGTCATCATCGCCGTCGGACTCGCCGTCGGGCTTGCGCTGTACCGGGTCGTCAATCACACGCGCCTCGGCATGCTGGTGCGCGCGGGCGCCAGCAATGCGCGGATGGTGTCGGCGCTCGGCGTCAACATCCGCTTTCTCTTCACCATCGTGTTCGGCGTCGGCGCCATGCTGGCCGGTTTTGCCGGCGCCATGGTGGCGCCGATCCTGTCGGTCGAACCCGGCATGGGCGACAATGTGCTGATCCTCGCCTTCGTGGTGATCGTGATCGGCGGCATCGGCTCGATCCGCGGCGCGTTCGTCGCGGCCTTGCTGATCGGCCTCGTCGATACGCTCGGCCGTTTTCTGGCGCCGACGCTGCTGCGGGCGGCGCTCGATCCGGCAACCGCGAGCCAGACCGGCCGCGCGTTGGCGCCGATGCTGATCTATATCCTGATGGCCGCGGTGCTGTTCTTCCGCCCCACCGGCCTGTTCCCGTCGAAGCGGTAGCGGGCCGTGACCGATCCCCTCGACATCGACACGGCCTCGACTGCCCGCCGCGCGCTGTTGCTGCCGCTGATTCTGTTCGCGCTGTTCGCGCTGCTGCCGGTTGCCGCTACCTACGGCCCCAGAACCTTCATCCTCGCGCTGGTGACGCGGATCATGATCCTCGGGCTTGCCGCGATGTCGCTCGACCTGTTGATCGGCTATGGCGCGATGATCAGCTTCGGCCACGCCGCCTATGTCGGCATCGGCGCCTACAGCGTCGCGATCCTCTCCAGCCACGGCATCACCGACGTTTTCGTCCATCTCGGCGTCGCGATAATGATCTGCTGCCTGTTCGCCCTGTTCACCGGCGCGATCTCGCTGCGGACCGAGGGCGTGTATTTCATCATGATCACGCTGGCGTTCGGGCAGATGCTGTTCTTCCTTGCGACCTCGCTCGCGGCCTATGGCGGCGATGACGGGCTGACGCTGGCCTCGCGCAGCCTGGTGTTCGGCTCGAAGCTGCTGAAGAACGATACCGTGCTTTACTATGCTGTGTTCGGCGTCATGGCCGGCACCTATGTCCTCCTGCGCGCAGTGGTCGCCTCGAGGTTCGGACGGGTGCTGCGCGGCATCCGCGAAAACCCGGTGCGGATGCAGGCGATCGGCTTTGCGTCCTACCGCTATCAACTCGCCGCCTATGTCATCGCCGGCATCATCGCCGGCATCGCCGGCTGCCTGCTTGCCAACCAGGCCGAGTTCGTCAGCCCGGCCTATGCCACCTGGCAGCGCTCCGGCGACCTGATCTTCGCGATCGTGCTCGGCGGTCTCGGCACGCTGCACGGCGCCATCATCGGTGCCGCGATCTTCAGCCTGCTTGCGGAATTGCTGTCCGGCTTCACCGAACACTGGGCGATGATTTTCGGCCCGATCCTGATCCTTGCGGTGCTGTTCGCGCGCGGCGGCGTCGCCCGCCTGTTCGGGAGGGCGTCATGACTGCGCCGCTCCTTCGGCTCGAGCATGTGCGCAAGAGCTTTGGCGCGCTTGCCGTCACCGACGACGTCTCTCTCGCGTTCGACGCGGGCGAACTTCACGCCATCATCGGACCGAACGGCGCCGGCAAGACCACGCTGATCCATCAGATCTCCGGACTCGCTACGCCGGATGCGGGCCGCATCGTCTTCAGGGGACAGGACGTGACGGCGCTGCCGATGCACGAGCGCGCCCGGCTCGGCCTGGTGCGCTCGTTCCAGATCAGCTCGATCCTGCCGCGGTTTTCGGCGCTGGAGAATGTCGCGCTGGCGATTCAGGCCCGCAACGGATCGAGCTTTCGTTTTTTCGGCAATGCAAGCCGCGAAAAATCCCTGAACGATGCCGCGATGAATTTTCTCACCCGCTTCGGCCTTGCCGCCCGCGCCGACGTCGCGGCGGGCCTGATGTCGCACGGCGAGAAGCGGCAGCTCGAACTCGCCATTGCGCTGGCATCCGAACCGAAGCTGCTGCTGCTCGACGAGCCCTTGGCCGGCACCAGTCATGACGAGTCGCAGGCGTTGATCGCGACCCTGCAGGAACTGCGGCGCGAACTGCCGATCGTGCTGGTCGAGCACGACATGGAGGCGGTATTCGCATTGGCCGACCGCGTCTCGGTGCTGGTCTATGGCCGCATCATCGCCAGCGGCACGCCGCAAAGCGTGCGCGACAACGCCCGGGTCCGCGAAGCCTATCTCGGCGAGGAGGTTTGATGCTGTCAGTCGCCAACCTGCAGGCCTCCTATGATGCCGCCAAAGTGCTGTTCGACATTTCCTTCTCGATTCGCAGCGGCGAAGTCGTGACCCTGCTCGGCCGCAACGGCATGGGCAAGACCACGACGGTCCATGCGATCATGGGATTGCTCACCTCGACCGGCGGCTCCGTGTCCTTCGATGACAAGCTTCTGACCGGCCTGCCGCCTTATCGCATCGCGCAATGCGGCATCGGCCTCGTGCCGGAGGGACGGCAGATCTTTCCGACGCTGACGGTGCAGGAAAACCTGATCGCCACCGCCGCGGTGCGCGAACCGCCGGCGCGCTGGACGCTCGGGGATATTTACCGGCTGTTTCCGGCGCTCGACGCACGGCGCGGTCATTTCGGCAGCCAGTTGTCCGGCGGCGAGCAGCAGATGCTGGCGATCGGGCGGGCGCTGATGACCAACCCGAAACTCCTGATCCTGGATGAAGCGACCGAGGGCCTCGCGCCCCTGATCCGGATCGAGATCTGGAACTGCCTGAAGCGGCTTAAAGCGCAGCATCAATCCATTCTCGTCATCGACAAGAACGTCGATGCGCTCTCGGCCTTTGCCGACCGCCACGTCATCATCGAAAAAGGCCGGGTGGTCTGGACCGGGACCAGCCTTGAACTGAAACGCGATCGGAGCGTGAAAGACCGGTTTCTCCATGTATAATGACGGGCCCATTCGTCCCGTCATTCCGGGACACGCCTCTTCGCGTGGACCCGGAATCCAGTAGGCTGGTCTGGATTCCGGGTTCGTTTCGTTTCACTCACGCCGCGGAATGACGCGGCACGCAGAAGAAGGGAAAAAAGCATGAAAACTGAAATCGCCGGCATCACCCGGGCCAATGAAGGCATGCAGGGGATCGCCTGGAATATCCTGGGGCAGACCTATGTGCCGAAACACTGCACCGAACATTCGTTTTCATGGCACGCCACCTTTCCGCCCGACACCTTCGTGCCGCCGCACATCCATCCCGACCAGGACGAGTATCTCTACATCCTGGAAGGAAAACTGGATTTCATGCTGGCCGGCGCCGATACCTCGGCGACGCCGGGCGACCTGGTGCGGCTGCCGATGGGCATCCCGCACGGCATCTTCAACAAGTCGGGCCAGACCGCGAAAACGCTGTTCTGGGTCTCGCCGACGCGCCGGCTCTACGACCTGTTCTGGAGCATCCACAACATGAAGGAACAGAAGCCCGAGGAAGTGGTGGCGCTCGCCGCCGAACACAACATCCACTTCCTGCCGCCGCCGCCGGGGGCGTAAACAGGCGTAGCCCAGATTTTTTCTTTCATTGCGAGGAGCACTTGCGACGAGGCAATCCAGTCTGCGCTTCGCTACCTTCTGGATCGCTTCGCTTCGCCCGCGATGACGGTTCGCCTACCCCCGCACCGCGGCTAGCGCGGGTCCGGTCGCGGCGAAACCGGCCTTGCTGGCGTAGCCGCGCACGATCGCTTCGCGCTGCGAATAGCTCAGCACGTTTTCGATATTGTCGAATCCGTCCGGCGCAAGCTGCTCGACCGCGTCGATCACGCCTTCGGGGCCGCCGCGACGGTTCGAGCGCACGACCTCGGCGGTCATCGGCAGCCGCTTCTGCTCGTAGGCGACGAGCGCCTGGCGCGGATGTTCGGATCGCGCCAGCGCGTCGGCCAGCGCGCGCGCGTCCAGGATCGCCTGCGACGCGCCGTTCGAACCCACCGGATACATCGGATGCGCGGCGTCGCCGAGCAGCGTGACCCGGCCGCTCGACCAGTACGGCAGGGGATCGCGGTCGCAGGTCGGATATTCGTAAAACTCCGACGTCGCCGCGATCAGGCTGGGCACGTGAATGTACGGCACGTTGAACCGCGCCACATGCGGCATCAACTCGTCGCGCTTGCCCGGCCGCGACCAGTCTTCGCGGCGCGGCGGGGCGGCATTGCCGTCACCGACCTTCACCAGCACCGCCCAGTTGGTGAGCCGGCTGGCCGGGCTCGATCCTTCCGCGATCGGATAGACCACGACCTTGGCGTGGAGCCCGCCGGCGACGATCATCGATTTTCCGGTCAGAAAGGCCGGCCAGTCGCGCGCGCCGCGCCACAGCATCAGCCCGTTCCAGCATGGCGGACCTTCGTCCGGAAACAGCGTCTCGCGCACCCGCGAATGGATGCCGTCGGCGCCGACAAGGATATCGCCGCGCGCGGTTTTGACATGGCAGCCTGCGCGGTCGAAGAAATAGGCGGTAACGCCGCCCTCGTCCTGGCTGAAGGCGCCGAGCCGGCAGCCGGTGTGGATTGCGTCCGCGCCGAGCCGCTCTTCGACGGCGCGGTGGATCACGCTTTGCAGCCGGCCGCGATGAATCGAGAATTGCGGCACGTCGTGGCCGGCGTCGAGCCCACGCGCCTCGCGCCAGACTTCCTGGCCGTGGCGGTTGAGGTAATACAACTGATCGGTGCGGACCGCGATGGCGTCGAGCGCGTCGAGCAGGCCGAGGCCGGCGAGTTCGCGGATCGCATGCGGCAGCGTGTTGATGCCGACGCCGAGTTCGCGGATGGTGTCGGACTGCTCGAACAATTCGCTGTCGATGCCCCGCGCCCGCAGCATCAGCGCGGTGGTGAGGCCGCCGATGCCGCCGCCGACGATGATCGCTTTCATCACGCAACTCCGTTAACGCCAACCGACCGTCACCAATTTGCACCTGGTATCAATTGGCTGCAAGCGGCTTGTCGGCTGAAGATTAACGTCATTGCGAGGAGCGAAGCGACGAAGCAATCCAGTTCTTGGCTTCTGGATTGCTTCGCGGAGCCTGTCATCGGGCGGGGCTGCGCTCCGACCCGTTGGCTCGCAATGACGCTTCACGCATCCATCGCGTCCTTGATCCGCTTCCGCGTCAGCGGCAAATGGCGCAGGCGTTTGCCGGTGGCATCGGCAATCGCGTTCGCGATCGACGCCGCGGCAGGCCCCTGCCCGGTTTCGCCGCTGCCGAGGAAAGGCTGGCCGGGCCGGTTGACGATGTGGACCTCGACGCTGTCGGGCACCGCGTTGAAGCGCAGAACCGGATAGGTCTGCCAGTCGATGCTGGTGATCCTGGTGTGGTCGAAACCAACGCTTTCATACAGCGTCCAGCTCATCGACTGCAGGATGGCGCCCTCGATCTGGTTGATCAGCCCGTCCGGATTGACCACCTGGCCGCTGTCGACGGCGGCGACCGCGCGCACCAGCCGCGGCCGCCCGGTCTCCCGGTTCACCTCGACCTCGGTGGCGATGGCGCAATAGGCCGCGAGATTCTTGTAGCGCGCAAAGGCAAACCCAAAACCGCGGTCCTGCGGCGCTTGCTGGCCCTTCCGCCATCCGAACGCCTGCGCCGCCTTGGCGATGACGTCGCGCCCGCGCGGGTCCT
Organism: uncultured Alphaproteobacteria bacterium; assembly: GCA_963784755.1. GTDB lineage: Bacteria > Pseudomonadota > Alphaproteobacteria > Rhizobiales > Xanthobacteraceae > Bradyrhizobium. Next base: position 164,936 of record CAWASS010000004.1, read on the forward strand.
CAAGATGCTTCAGCCTGAACTCGACGGGATCGGCGCCGGCCGCAGCGGCGAGTTCGTCCATGAAACTCTCGATGGAGAATACATTGTGGTAGGCGCCGAGCGCGCGCATCGCCGAAATCCGCAGCGGCATCGCCGGGATGAAGTGATGCACCACATGGGCGTTGGGGAATTTATAGATCGGGATGGCGTTGCGGTCGCCGCCGCCTTCCGGCAATGGCAGCGGTCGCGGCGCCGGCGGAGCGAATGGTTGCGCCATGTGCTGCGCCGCCAGCATCGATCCAGCACCACCCGGCCGCATCGAATGGGTGTTGCTCCAGACCTCGAAATTCCAGTCCGATATCGTCCCCTGACTATCCAGCGACGCCTTCAACTTCGTCACCATCGCCGGCCCGAACGGCTCCCAGGCATGCTCCTGCTCGCGGGTCCATTGCACCCGGACTGGCACGCCGGGCAATGCGCGCGCGATCAGGGCCGCATCCGCCGCCGCATCGTCCGCGCCATTGTGGCCGTAGCATCCGGAGCCCTCGACATGGATGCAGCGCACATTCGCCGGCGGCATCCGCAGCATTTCCGCGATGCCCTGACGGTCTGGATAGACGCCCTGGGTGTGGGTCCAGACCGTCATCGCGCCTTCGGCGAATTGCGCAACAGCGCAGGACGGCCCGATCGATCCATGCGCCTGATAGGGCCGCGTGTAAGTCGCCTCGATGGTTTTCTGGCCCGTAGCGGAAGGATCGCTTTTCTCGAAGATGGTCGAATCCTGCGACGGCAGGCCGGTCAGCACGCCCGCCAGATCGTCCTCTTTCGGTAAGCTCGCGGTCTCCTTCCATTTCGCAGCGGATGACAACGCCGCCATCGCCTTGATCGCCTGAAACTCCTTCGCGGCGACGACGGCGAGAAAGTTGCCGTCGCGAACTACCTTGACCACCCCGGGCAGTTTTTCCACCGCCGAGGTGTCGAGGTCCGTCAGTTGCGCGCCGTAGCTCGGCGGCCGCACGATGCGGGCGTGCACCATGCCGCGCAGCCGCATGTCCTGCACATAGGCGGCACCTCCGGTGACTTTTGCCGGGATATCGACGCGCGGCACCGGCTGGCCCATCACCTTGAACGTCGAAGGGTCTTTCAGCATCGACTTCGGCTGCGCCTGCACATGCAGCATGTCGGCCGCGACCAGATCGCCGTAAGCCAAGCGCCGGCCATCGGGCGAAATCACCGCGCCGTTTTCGGTGCGGAAATTTTCCGCAGGCTGTTCGAGACGCCGCGCCGCCTCTGCCACCAATATCGCGCGCACCTGCGCTGCCGCGTTCTGGATCGCGGTGCCGCTGTTTTGCATGGACTGGCTGCCGGAGGTGTAGCCTTCGTTCGCCGTGAGCTGGGTGTCAGCGGTGACGATTTTTACGGATTCGAAGGGAACATCCAGTTCTTCCGCGGCGATCTGCTGAAACGCGGTCTTAAAACCCTGGCCGAGTTCGGCCTTGCCGGTGAAGGCGGTGATGCCGCCATCGGCGTCGATGCGAATCCAGGAGTCGAGGAACGGCGCGCCCTTCAGGCTGCCGGGAAGGTTTGGCGGCGGCGCGGCAGCAGGAGGGATTTGCGCTTGCGCGAAGGCATCGCCGAGCGAGAAGCTGACGATCAGCGCGCCGCCGCCCGCGAGCACGCGGCGGCGGTCGAGGATCACGGGGGCGTTCATCGTGCGCTCCCTTGGCTGGCCGAGGCGTCGGCGGTTTGCATCAGCGCCGCGGCGCGATGCACCGCGCGCAGGATGCGCATATGGGTGCCGCAGCGGCACAGATTCGGCTCCAGCTCACTGCGGATCTGCTCGTCGGTCGGCCTGGCGTTTTTCTGCAGCAGCGCCTGCGCCCGCATCATCATTCCGGCGATGCAGTAGCCGCATTGCGCCGCCTGCTCCTCCATGAACGCGCGCTGGATCGGCGCCGGCGCCTCGACGGTGCCGAGGCCTTCCAGCGTCGTTACCTGCTTGCCCTCAAGCAGCAGCAGCGGCGTGACGCAGGACAGCACCGCCTTGCCGTCGACGATCACCGTGCACGAGCCGCATTGGCCGAGCCCGCAGCCGAACTTGGCGGCGTTGAGTTCGAGTTCGTCGCGCAGCACATAGAGCAGCGGCGTGTCCGGATCGGCGTCGATCTGGCGGTCGCGGCCGTTGACCTTCAATGTCATCATGGCTTGTCTCGCTGCGTTGCCTCGGCGGGCGCGTTGCGCGGCCCGGGCGAGGTCTTAAGAAATACGGTCTGGGTGTTTCGGGCGTCCGCTACGGTCTTTTCGACGCCGGTCCATGCCGGCTGATCGCTGAACCGCGCGCGCAGATAATTCAGCAGCGCCGCGATCTGGCCGTCATTCATGCTCGCGGCGAATCCGGGCATGATCGGACTGCGCTCGCCCTCGACCGGCCGCACGCCCGACAGCACGATGTTGGCGGCGTTGCGCGCATCCCGGTCGCCGATCGCGGTGGAAAGGCCGAGATTGACGCCGCTATATGGCAGCGGCCTCGCGGTCTCATGGCAACCGGCGCACGCCGCGCCGTAGATCGCTGCGCCCGCGCTGGTTTCGAGAGGCTGTGGCGCGGGCGACTTCGCATGCGCCAGCACCGCGTCGCCCCTGCGCTTGCGGTCCGGCGTCGGCGCGCCGAACTGGCCGGCCATATAGGTTGCAATCGCCCGGACATCGCTTTCCAGCGCCGACGACAGGTTGCTGACGACCTGCGCCATCGGCCCGCGCGCGACGCCGTGATCGGGATGCCAGCCGTCGCGCAGATACATGAATAATGCATCGGCGTCCCACGGCACCGGCGATGGCGACTGGGCGTTGATCGCGTAGGCATGCCAGTTATCAACGTCGCCGCCGGCAAACGGCGAACTCGCGCGTTCCGCGCCCAGCGCATTGCGCGGGGTGTGGCATGCGCCGCAATGCGCCAGACCTTCAACCAGATAGGCGCCGCGATTCCATTCCGCGCTCTTGGTATTGTCCGGCTGGAAAGTCTCGCGACGAAGGAACAGCAATTTCCAACCCGCGATCACAAAGCGCCGATCGAGCGGAAACGGCAACTCGTTGGCGCGCGCCGGCGCGTAAACCGGCCGCCGCGTCATCAGATAGGCATAGAGCGCCGAATCGTCTTCGTCGGAGACGTTGGTGAAGTGATCGTAGGGAAAGGTCGGATAGAGGTGACGGCCGTCGCGGTCGACGCCTGTACGCATCGCGCGGCGGAACGCGGTCTCGGGCCAGCGGCCGATTCCGGTCTCCGGGTCCGGCGTGATGTTCGAGGAATAGATGGTGCCGAACGGCGTCGGCACCGGCAGGCCGCCGGCAAAGGCCTTGGCCCCACGCACGGTATGGCAATCGCTGCAATTGCCGATCGCGGCGAGCGCGCCGCCGCGCCTGACCAGGGCTGCGTCGAACGATTGCGGTGCCGGCGGATCGATCGCGGCAATCGCCGGCCGCCAGATCACCGCGAACGCCGCCGCCGCGGCAGCGAGCAAGATCAGGACGATGACGCTGGCGATAATCCGACGAGATGCCATTCAGATCCGTAACCGTTTGGGCCGCTCAGGGCCGGCGCAACCATAACACGGAACCCGCCGCGCCGGTTTCACTAAAGGGAGAGGGTCCGCGCCGGGGACAGCGCGTTGAACTCGGTGCGCACTACATCCTCTTAATCGCCCACTTCGCCTCAACCTGAACGTATCATGCTCTATGGATGCGGATTCCGCGGCGGATGCGCCTTGATCACGTCCTCGTTGACGTCGGCACCCCAACCCGGCCGCGTAGGCACGATCAGTTCGCCATTTTGAATAGTCGGCGGATGCGTGACCAGATCGTCTTTCCACGGCACGTCGTCGATGTCGATTTCCATGATGGAAAAATTGGGCATGACCGCGCAGAGATGGGCGCTCATCAGTGTCGACATGTGGCCATAGAAATTGTGCGGCGCACAGTTGATCTCATAGGCTTCCGCCATGGCAGCGATCTTGAGCGACTCAAGCAGACCATTCCAGGGAACGTCGATGATCGCGACATCAACCGAACGGTTCTCAAAGAACGGCCGGAACTGGCGGCGGCCGAACAACAACTCGCAGGAGGCAACAGGCATCGGCGCCCGGTCACGAATGAGGCGTAGACCTTCCGGGTCGTAGCTGTCGATTTCCAGCCACGACAGATCGTAAGGCTCGCAGGCGCGCGCGACCTTGATGTAGCCTTCGGTCTTGAAGTTGAAATTGGTGTCGAGATGGATGCCCATGTCCGGGCCGGCGCCCTGCCGGAAGGCCGCGAGGCCATCGGCAATGGCGGCAAGCGTCGCGCGGTCGGCGTTGAGCTCGGGATGGCCCGGGCCGCGCGCAAAACCCGGTTGATGCATGCTTGGGGGATCGAGGTCGAAGCGAAAGATGTTGGTTTTGAGCGCCTTGAAACCGCTGTCCTTCACCTGCTTGCCGAGCTTGACCACGTCGTCGAGCGACCGCACCGGCTCGACACCCATCATATCAGCGTTGCGGAGGCGATAACTGCCGCAATGCGACCAGTACAGCGGCAGCGAAACGCGCACCGGGCCGCCGAACAGCGCATAAACAGGCACGCCCAGCGCCTTCGCCTTGACGTCGAGCAGCGCGTTCTCGATCGCCGCCATCGCCTGCTGGTTGATGCCGCCCGGCGCCTGGCGCGTCACCGCGTAAAAGGTCGAGGTGATCCGTTCGATCGGCCGCGGATCCTGGCCGATCAATCTCTCCGCCAGGCGGCGGATCACGGCGGTAAGGCCTGCACTGCCATAACTTTCGTTGTATTCGGACCAGCCAACGACGCCGTCGTCGGTGGTGATCTTGAGAAATGAAAAGTCGCGCCAGCCGGCGTCGCAGTGCAAATCCTCGATCTTGACGATTTTCATTGGCGTTCCTCTTCAGACTGCCAGCTTGAGCGTGCCGGCGGCGATTGCGATCAATCGACTATACCAATGTTTCCGGCGTTGCCCGCGTTACGGCTTCGCCGCCGGATCGGCTTCGCCAAAAATTTCCGCGGCGATGCGGGTGGTCTCGATCGCCGCCGGCACGCCGCAATACATCGCGACCAGCAGCAGCACGTCCTGCACCTGCGCCTTGGTACAGCCGTTTGCCAGCGCGCCCTTGGCGTGAACGCGAAACTCGGCGGGCTTGTTGCCGGCGGCGGTGATGCCCAGCATCACCAGGCTGCGGATCTGGTCGGAGAGGCCGGACCGCTCCCAGATATCCCCGTAGACATAGGCGTTGATGATGTTCTGCAGCGGCGCGCCGAATTCGCCGGATACCGCCATCCGGTTTTCGACGTCGGCCTCGCCGAACATCTTTTTGCGCCGGCGCAGACCGCGCGCGTATAATTCGCTGGTGTCCACGTTGTCCGCTCCCTCGCATCATCGTTGCTGATTTATACGGTCAAATCCCGACCGGCTCAATCGGCGTAGATCGCGTTCGCAGCCGACAATATCTTGCATCGGGTCGGTTTGTCCGTATAAATCTTCAGCCAGGAATCCTGGCAGAGATTTCCCGGACATCCGGAGGACGGAGATGATGCTGCGATCGGGCTTTTTCGCCGCTCTGGTCCTGCTCGGACTTGCGGCGCCGCAGGCCGCCGCGGCCGCCGACGATTATCCGAAACGGCAGATCAAGATCATCGTGCCGTTTCCGGCCGGCGCCGGACCGGATCAGGTCGCGCGCATGCTCGGCCAATATTTGCAGGACGCTCTCGGGCAGACCGTGGTGATCGAAAACCGGACCGGCGCGCTCGGCAGCATCGGCGCAACGGAGGTCGCGCGCAGCGCGCCCGATGGCTACACGCTGCTGATGGGGACCAACACCACCCAGGCCGCCAATGTCGCGATGCTGAAAAACCTTCCCTACGATCCGGCCAGGGATTTTGCGCCGATCATACGAACCATAACCACCGCGATGGTGCTGGTGGTGAAGCCGGAGTTTCCGGCCAAAGACCTCGCGCAATTCATGCAATATGCGCACGCCCACCCCAACATGACCGCAGGCTACGGCTCCGGGGCGTCGCAGATATCGATCGGGCAGTTGCAGACCCGCGGCGGCATGTCTGTGATCGCGGCGTCCTACCGCGGGGTGCCGCAGGCCGTCACCGACGTGATCGGCGGCGTGATCGACCTCGCGTTCGCGGATTTCTCGCTGGCGATCCCGCAAATGCAGGGCGGCACGCTGCGCGGCATCGGCGTGACGTCGCCGAAGCGAAACGAACTGACGCCGGAACTTCCTTCACTGGCCGAGACCATGCCGGGCTTTGAGGCCACCATCTGGTACGGGCTACTAGCGCCGGCAGGTACGCCGGAGCCGATCGTCGACAAGCTCTATGCCGAGAGCGAGAAATTCCTGACCATGCCCGCGACGCGGCAGAAGCTCGCCAGCGTCGGCGTGATCGTCTCGACCATGCCGCCGGCCGAATTCGGCGCCTTCATCCGCAGCGAGATCGTGCGGTGGACGGCGGATGCGAAGGCCGCCGGCATCGAAGCGAAATAGCCGCGACAGCGGAAAGGCGATCGCTCATGCACCCGAACGCGCCGCTGATCCCTGCGGCAATCGCCGGTCTCGGCCGCTGGGGCCGCAACCTGGTCGAGGCCTCGCGCGGCCACGACCGGCTGAAAATCGTCCGCGCCGTCGAGCCTGACATCGACCGCGCGCGCAATTATTGCGCCGACCATCATCTCGATCTGACCGGCAGCCTGGACGCCGCCCTCGCCGACCCCGTCATCGACGCGGTGTTGCTGGCGACGCCGCATTCGCTGCATGCCGCGCAGGTGATCGCCTGCGCCGCCGCGCGCAAACACGTGTTCTGTGAAAAACCGCTGGCGCTGCGCCGCTCCGATGCCGCGCGGATGTTCGACGCCTGCCGCAAAGCCGGCGTCACCCTTGCCGTCGGGCACAACCGCCGTTTCTGGCCGTCGATGCGCGCGTTGCGCGACACCGTCGCGCGCGGCGAGCTCGGCGCCATCCTTCATATCGAGGGCCACAACAGCAACGAGAACTCGCAAAATATCACCGCGGGCTGGCGGCTGTCTCCGGAGGAATCGCCGGGCGGCGGGCTGACCGGGGCGGGACTGCACGTGCTAGACGCATTCGTCAGCCTGCTGGGGCCGGTCCGCCGGGTTTATGCCCGGCTCCATTCGCGTGACAGCGGACCTCCTCCGCTCGATACCGCGGTGCTCGCGCTCGATTTCGCCAATGGCGCCACCGGCACGTTGGCGACGGTAAGGGCGACGCCGCTGTACTGGCGCATTCATGTGTTCGGAACCAAGGGTTCCGCCGAGGTGCTGGATGAAGTTACGCTGATCCTGCGCAAATCCGGCGTCGAACCGCGGCCGACAACCTGTCTCGCGACCAATGTCCTGCGCGCCGAACTGGACGCCTTTGCCGACGCCATCGAAGGCAAACGCCCGTTTCCGGTACCGGAGGGGGAGGTGCTGGCGACGCTGTCGGCATTCGAGGCTGCCCTGCGGTCGATGACATCGGGAAATCCGGTTGGGTGCGATGACAGCTAACAAAGCACATCGCAAATCACCGCGGTACCGCGATATCGCTGCGAAGCTGCAGAAGGAAATCCGGCTGGGCAGCTATCCCGTCGGCAAGCTGCTGCCGACCGAAACCGGGTTGATGGCGCGCTTTTCCGCGAGCCGCCAGACCGTGCGCGAAGCCCTGCGGATCATCACCGAACAAGGGCTGATCGTGCGGCGGGCGGGGCTCGGCTCGGTGGTGATCGCAGCCGAACCGCCGGTGCTGTTCACCCACAGCGTCAAATCGCTCAGTGAGTGGCTGAGATATTCCAACGAGACTTACCGCGAGGTGGTCCGCAGCAGCGAGATCGTCGCCGACCGCAAGCTCGCGGCGCTGCTGAAATGCGAGCCCGGCAAGCACTGGTTTCTGATCGAGGCCATCCGCCGCTCCGATGAATTCGCAGCCCCCCTGGGCTGGACCGAAATCTACGTGCTGCGGAAATTCGCCGGGGTGGTGAAGCGGCGGGATCACGGCCGTACACCCGTGCATGAGCAGATCGCAAGGATGTTCGGCGAGACCATCGAATATGCGCAACTGGAAGTGCTGGCGCGCGGCATGCCCGCGAAATTCGCAAAACCCCTGCAGGTGAAGCCGGGTTCGCCGGCCCTGACCATGGTGCGCCGCTACTACGGACTGCGGGAAGAACTGTTCGAGGTTACCGTCACCACCCATCCGGAGGGACGCTATATCTATGCGATGGACATGCAGCGCTCGCTCCGGCCGCGGATATGAATAAAGACAAAGCGGCGCCCGGCTGGCATATTCTGCGGCGGACGTCCGATTGAACGAAGACAGCGCCGGGAGGAATCTGATGAAACGCCGCGACTTTATGAAGTTGAGCGCGGAACTCGGGACGGCAGGTCTCGCCACCAGCCTGACGCCGGTCTCTCCCGCCCGCGCGCAGGCAAAACAGGTTTTCAAGGCGTCCGACGTTCAGCCCGCGGGCTACCCGACGGTGGCCGCGACCGAAAACCTGGGCAAGAAACTCGCGGCCGCCACCAACGGGCGGCTCTCGGTGCAGATGTTCGCGTCGATGCAGCTCGGCGGCGAGAAGGAAACCATCGAACAGACCCAGATCGGCGCGATCCAGATGCTGCGGGTCAGCGTGGGGTCACTGGGCCCGATCGTCGACGACATCAACGTCGTCAACATGCCGTTCCTGTTCCACAATACCGCGCATGCCGAAAAAATGATGGATGGGCCGATCGGGCAGGAACTGCTCGACAAGATCACGGCCAGCCCCAATGCCGGGCTGGTGGCGCTGTGCTGGATGGATGCCGGCGCCCGCAGCCTCTACAACACCAAGCGGCCGATCAAGACCATCGAGGACGTCAAGGGCCTGAAATTCCGCGTCATCGGCAACCCGATCTTCATCGACATGATGAATGCGCTGGGCGGCAACGGCGTGGCAATGGGTTACGACCAGGTGTTCAGCGCGCTGCAGACCGGCGTGATCGACGGCGCCGAAAACAACCCGCCGAGCTATGTCTTCAGCAATCACTATACCGCGGCGAAGTATTTCTCGCTCACCGAGCACTTGATCATTCCGGAAATGCTGGTGTTCTCGAAGCGAAGTTGGAGCACCTTGTCCGGCGACGATCAAAGCCTGGTCAAAAAGTTCGCCGCCGAGGCGCAGCAGGAAGAGCGCGGCCTCTGGAACAAGTATCAGCAGCAGGCGATGGAGAAAGCCAGCGCGGCCGGCAGCCAGATCGTCGAGATCGCCGACAAGAAACCGTTCCAGGATGCGGTCAAGCCGGTGTGGGACAAATACGGGCCGAAATATTCTGACATGATCAAGCGCATCCAGGCGATCGCTTAGACACATGCGCGCCGTGGCCGCCGCATACCGCAGAACCATGGACGCGCTGTATCTCGCCTGCGTCATCGTCGGCTGCATGGCGCTGGTGCTGATCTCGGCGATCATTCCCTGGGCGGTGTTCACCCGCTATGTCCTCAACAGTGCGGCATCGTGGCCCGAGCCGATGGCGGTGCTGCTGACCATCGTGCTGACCTTCATCGGCGCGGCCGCAGGATATCGCCTCAACCTGCATATGAACGTTTCGTATTTCGCCGATATGCTGCCGCCCCGGCCGCGGCGATGGCTCGATGTCGCCGTTCAACTGCTGATGGCGCTGATCGCGGTTTTCATGATCGTCTGGGGCAGCCGGCTGGTCGAAGTGACCTGGCACAACACCATCGCGGATTTTCCGTTCCTGTCGGTGGGTGTCACCTATTTGCCGATTCCGATCGGCGGAATCTGCCTTCTGCTGTTCGTGGCCGAACGCATCTTTCTTGGCGCCCCGCCCGATCCGATTTCTCGCTCGCCCGAAACTGTGCCGATCGACTGATCCGGGCGGAGCCGATCATGGAAATTTTCATCCTGCTTGCGACGATGCTGGTCTGCTTCCTGATCGGCATGCCGATCGCCTATTCGCTGGCGCTTGCCGCGATTGTCGGCGCCTGGTTCATCGGGATTCCGCTGGAAGCGGTGATGCTGAAGATTTCCGACGGGGTCAGCAAGGTGGCGATGCTGACGATTCCGTTCTTCGTGCTGGCGGGTGCGATCATGGCCGAGGGCGGAATGGCGCGCCGCCTGGTGGCGTTTGCGGACGTGCTGGTCGGATTTACCCGGCTGCGCGGCGGGCTGTCGATCGTCAACGTGCTGGCAACGACTTTCCTGAGCGGCATCTCCGGCTCCGCCGTCGCCGATACCTCGGCGATCGGCTCGGTGATGATTCCGCAGATGGAAAAGGCCGGATATCCCAGGGTGTTCGCCACCAACCTGACCATCACCTCGTCGGTGCAGGCGCTGCTGGTGCCGCCGAGCCACAACGCCGTACTGTATTCGCTGGCGACGGGCGGCACGATTTCCATCAGCGCGCTGTTCATGGCGGGGGTGTTTCCGGGCCTGCTGCTCGGTTTCTCGCTGATCATGCTTTGCCTGGTGATCGCCTATCGCGATCACCATCCGCACGGCCACACCGTGCCGGCCAGGGACGCGATCCGGATCAGCATCGACGCGGCATGGGGGCTGATAACGCTGGTCATCATCATCGGCGGCATTTTGGGCGGAATCTTCACCGCCATCGAAGCCGGCGCGGTGGCCTGCATCTGGGCCTTCTTCGTGACCATGTTCATCTACCGCGACTATCGCTGGCGCGACCTGCCCGTTCTCCTGCATCGAACGCTGCGCACCGTGGCGATGGTGCTGACCCTGATCGCATGCGCCTCCAGCGTCGGCTACGTGATGGCGCTGACGCAGATGCCGGCCAGGATGACGGCATTCTTCCTGTCGATCTCGGATAACAAATACGTCATCCTGTTCCTGCTCAATATCCTGCTGCTGGTGCTCGGCACCCTGCTCGACATGGCGCCGTCGATTCTGATCGCGACGCCGATCCTGCTGCCGGTGATGCAGAATTTCGGCGTCGATCCCGTTCATTTCGGCATGATCATGCTGCTCAATCTCGGCATCGGATTATGCCATCCGCCGGTTGGCGCGATCCTCTTTGTCGGTTGCGCGGTCGGCAAGGTCACGATCGAGCAGGTGATGCGCAAGATCTGGCCGTTCTATGGCGTGATGTTTCTGGTGCTGATGGCCGTCACCTATATTCCCGAAATTTCGCTGTGGCTGCCGCGGCACGTGCTTCGGTAAAATCCAACGAATGAACGCGCGATGGCCGCTGTCTGCCGATGGCGCTAGGCGAGTTCGCGGGCGATCCAGTCCGTGATCGAACGATGCCGGGGCGCCCAGCCCAGACCTTCGGTTGCGCTGCCGCGCACCCGGCTGTTGGAGCCGAGCGAGAACATCGCCTTCTCCCTGCCCCAGGCCGCGATCGCCTGCTCGGCGGGCCAGGATTGCGCAGCACCGAGACCGAGCCGCGCCGCGATGGCGCGCGCCACCTCGCCCAGCGCCTCCTCGCCGCTCTCGACATACATGAAGCTGCCGGCCGGCGCATTCGCGATGGCCAGCGCATAAAGTGCGGCGACGTCGGCGATGTGCACGTTCGACCAGCGGTTCAGGCCGCGGCCGATGTAACGCGCGACGCCGGATTCCCTGGCCTGCTGCGCCAGCGCCGGAACCTGCACGCTTTGCGCCCGGACTCCGAGCGCATTGCCGTAGATCATGGTGTTGCAGAGCACGACGGAGCGAATGCCCGATGCATCGAGCACACGCCGGTCGATCGCGACGCGTTCGGCGCGTTCCGGCTCGGGCGCGATCGGCGTGTCCTCATGGAAAATCCGGTCCGAAGGCTCGCCCATGGCCCGGTCCGCCACGATGCTGCTGCCGCTGCTATGGATAAAAGGTTTGCCGGAACCGGCAAGGCCCGCGATCAACGCTTCGGCGGCGCCGCGGTGGCCGCTGTTGGCCGCGTTGACGACGCCGTCGGACGCCAGCGCTTCCGCCTCCAGCAGCGCCGTATCGTCGAGCGAGCCGATGACCGCGTCGACGCCGTAAGCTGCGACCGCATCGGCCTTGGCCTTGTCACGCACGAGGCCGCGAACCCTGTGGCCGTCCGCGATCAGGGCGGAGGCGACCGCGCCGCCGATAAAACCGTTGGCGCCGGTGAGGAAGATGCGCATGTTGCTGGTCCTGTTGTCACTGCTGTCGATACAAGCCACGCCTTGCGGCGCGTAATTTTCAGAGGCGGCGTGCGTCGCCACCATGCGATGGCGACTAGGCCGAAGGTTGCAGGGTTTCACCGGGTTATTATTGGCAAAACGAATTCGAAAGAGTTACGCTGATGGCGAACGTCAAGGCACCGAAGAATGCCGTCATCAGGTTATGTCACATTGTCTGGGGAGGACAGCATGGGTAGCTCGCAACGGTCCTGGCCGCTCGATCGCAGGACCATTCTAAAAACAGGCGCCGCCATTGCTGCGGTGCAACTCACCTCACCCTTCATCATCAAGGCGCGCGGCGAAACGCCGGTGCGGATCGGACTGGTCGATCCCTTGACGGGGGTCTATGCCGCGATCGCACAAAACGAGGTGGTGGGAGCAAAATTCGCCGTCGAGGAAATCAACAAGAAGGGCGGCATTCTGGGCCGGCCGGTCGAGCTTTTGGTCGAAGACTCCGCGAACAACGTCGGCACCGGCGTGCAGAAGACGCGGAAACTGATTGAGCGCGATCAGGTGAGTTTCATTATCGGCAACGTCAATTCCGGCATTGCGATCGCGATGGCGCAGGTCACCAGCGAAAAGAAAGTGCTCCATATCGTCTCGGGCGGGCACACTGATCCCATTACGGGTGCGAACTGCTCGTGGAACGTGTTCCGGGTCTGCAATTCTACCACAATGGATGCCAATGCCATCGCCTCTACCCTGATGGAGAAATTCGGCAAGAAGTGGTACTTCCTGACGCCCGATTATGCCTACGGACACTCGGTCCAGGCCGGTTTCGAGAAGCTTCTGAAAGCCGCGGGCGGCACCTCCTCCGGGTCCCTTGTCCCCATCGGCACGCCGGACTATTCGGCCTACCTCATTCAGGCAAAGGCGTTCGGTCCGCAGGTGCTCATCAATGTGATGGGCGGCGGCGACCAGGTCTCGAGTCTCAAGCAGTTCGTTCAATTCGGTCTGGACAAGCAGATGGCCGTCGGCGGCACGCTGTTCGAGCTTGAAAGCTTGCGCGCCGTGCCGGACGGCGCACGGGTCGGGTGGTGGACCATGGAATGGTGGTGGGATCAGCCGGGCGTGCCGCACGTCGCGGAATTCAATGCCTCGATCAAGAAGATTACAGGGGCTGCCGCCACGGCGCGCAACTGGTTCGGCTATGCGTCGGTGCAGACGCTGGCGGTGATTGCCAACCAGGAAAAGACGCTCGACGCGCCAAAGCTGGCGCACGCGCTTTCCGGCTTCAAGCTGCCGCCAGAGATCGCGCTGCAGCCGGGTGCGCCGGAATATCGCGCCGGTGACCATGAATTGATGAGCACCGTCTTCGTGGGCGAAGCGCATCCGCCGCAAGGCGATCCGGACAAGATGTTCACGGTGCGCACTCCCGTGCCCGGCGAAAAGGCCGCCGGACCGGTGGAAGCCACCGGCTGCAAGATCCAGTGGCCGGCCTGACATACGACGATATGAAGCCTGGCGCCTGGGCGCGCCAGGCGAAGCGGAATGCCAAAGAAGAAACCACAAAATCCCCCGGGAAGGAGAACTTATGACATCGCCGGCTTTCACCGCGAAATTCAATCGCCGCACGCTGATCAAGGGCGCAGCCGCGCTCGGCGCTTTCCAGGCGGCGTCACCCTTCATTATCGAGGCGCGAGGCGAAACGGCGGTGCGGATCGGCATGGTCGACCCCTTGACCGGCGTCTACGCCGCGCCGGCCGGCAACGAGGTGATGGGCGCCAAGCTCGCCGTCGAGCAGATGAACGCCAAGGGCGGCATTCTCGGACGCCAGGTCGAATTGCTGGTGGAGGATTCCGCCAACAACGTCGGCACCGGCGTGCAGAAGGCGCGCAAGCTGATCGAGCGCGATCAGGTCAACTTCATGATCGGCAACGTCAATTCCGGTATCGCCGCCGCGATCGCCCAGGTCACCAGCGAAAAGAAAATCCTGCACATCGTTTCCGGCGGCCACACCGACTCGATCACCGGCAAGGATTGCAAGTGGAATGTGTTCCGCGTCTGCAACACCACGCGGATGGAGGCGAACTCGGTATCGAGCGTGCTGTTCAAGAAATACGGCAAGAAATGGCACTTCATCACGCCCGATTACGCTTTCGGCCACACGCTTTATGACGCCTGCACCGACGACCTCAAGAAGCTGGGCGGCACCGTCACCGGCAATGAGCTCACCCCGCTCGGCACCACGGATTTCTCCGCCTATCTGATCAAGGCCCGCGCGGCAAATCCGGATGTCATGATATTGCTGGTGCAGGGCTCCGACATGATCAACTGCCTGAAGCAGGTCGTGCAGTTCGGCCTCAACAAGCAGATCCATGTCGCAGGCACGCAGCAGGAGCTGGAATCGCTGGCGGCGCTGCCGCCGGAAGCGCGCATCGGCGTCTGGATGTTCGAATGGTACTGGAAGCAGCCGGGCGTTCCCGGCGTCGACAAGTTCGTCGCCGATATTCGAAAAGTGAACGGCGGCAACGTGCCGACCGCGCGGCACTGGTTCGGCTATGCCTCGGCGATGTCCTTTGCGCTGGTTGCCAACCGGGAGAAAACACTCGAAGCGGTCAAGCTCGCCGCCGCACTGGAGAATTTCGAACTGCCGGACGATGTCAAGCTGCAGCCGAACAAGTGCTATTACCGCAAGGGCGACCATCAGCTGATGACGTCGGCCTTTGTCGGCGAGGCGCAAGCGAAGGGCAAGGACGATCCGGAAAACCTCTATCGCGTCGACGAGGTCGTGCCGGGCGACAAGACCGCTCCCGCGGTCGAAGAGACCGGCTGCAAAATTCAGTGGCCGGCGTAGTATAGAGACCATCGTTTTCGCGATCCGGGGATGGCGCTTCGCCGGATCGCATCTGTGTTTCCTTTCCGGTGAATTATGACGCAGCTTCTCCTGTTCAATATCACCAACGGGCTCATCATCGGCGCGTTCTACGTGCTGATGGCGCTCGGCCTCTCGCTCATTCTGAACCTGAGCAACACCATCAATTTCGCCCATGGCGGATTTCTGGTCATCGGCGGCTACATTGCTTACGCGATCACGCCCTATATCGGCTTCTGGGGCGCGCTTTTGATCGCGCCGCCGTTGACCGCGCTCATTGGGCTTGCAGTCGAACGGGTATTGATCCGGCCGCTCTACGGGCGCGATCCGCTTTACAGCCTGCTGCTGACCTTCGGTCTCGCCTTCATCATCGAGGATGGCACCCGCTTCATCTTCGGCCCGCAGGGCAAGCCGGTCACCATTCCGCCGTTCCTGGCGCAGCCGCTCAGCAATGATTTCTTTTTCATCACGGGCTACCGGCTGTTCATGGTGGCCGTGGTGATGGTCGCCGTCGCGTCGCTGTTCGTGCTTCTGCGGTACACCCGGCTGGGGATTCGCATCCGCGCCGGCACGCTCGACCTCGAAACCGTGGCGGCGCTCGGGATCAACGTGCAAATGCTGCGCTCGCTTAATTTCGCGGTCGGTATTTTTCTCGCAGGCCTCAGCGGCGTGCTCGCCGCCGGGCAATTGGGGCTCGAGCCGACCATGGGGACCGGCCTGCTGATGCCGAGCTTCATCGCCATCATCGTCGGCGGCATCGGCAGCCTGCCGGGGACGTTGCTGGGCGGCCTGCTGATCGGCGTGGCCTCGGGAATGACCGCGGTGTTTCTCCCCGCCGCCAGCGAAGCGGTCATCTATGTGATGATGGCGGTGGTGCTGCTGATCCGTCCGCGCGGACTACTGGGCGAAGAAGGAATGCTGAGTTGAGCGCCGAGCAGACCCGCAAGCTCATCGTCCTCGCGGCGATCTGGATAACCTTGCTGCTCGCGCCCTACTGGATGGTGCCGCTCGGCGGCTACACCGCGCTTGCCACCCGCGTGCTCGTGCTTGGCCTCGCGGCAATGTCGGTGAATTTCCTGCTCGGGTTCACCGGCGTGCTGTCGTTCGGCCATGCCGCCTATTTCGGCCTTGGCGCCTACGGGGCGGGGCTGACATTGAAATATCTTGCACCGAGCACGCCGCTGGCGCTGATCGCGGGGATGCTGCTGGGCGGTGTTTGCGGCGCCATCCTCGGCACGCTGATCGTGCGGCGGCGCGGCGTCTATTTCGCCATGGTGACGATCGCCTTCGGCCAGGTGTTTTACTACATCGCATTTCAGTGGAGCTCGCTGACCGGCGGCGACGACGGGCTGCGCGGCTTCTCGCGCCAGCCGATCGACTTCGGCCTGTTCAAGCTCGACATTCTCTCCGATGCCAACAACTTCTATTTCTTTGTGTTGTTCTGCTTCGCCCTGGTCGTCGCCGCCATGGGATTCATTCTGCGCTCGCCCTTCGGCCGCACCATGATCGCGATCCGCGAGAACGAGCGCCGCTCCCGCTTTCTCGGTATCCCGGTGGAGCGGCATATCTGGATCGCGTTCACGCTGTCCTGCTTTTTCATGGGATTTGCCGGCGCGCTCTATGCGCTGGTCAACAACTTCGCCGATCCGAGGGGGCTGCATTACAGCCAGTCCGGCGATTTCGTCATGATGGCGGTGATGGGCGGCATGCGGAGCTTCTGGGGCCCGCTGCTCGGCGCCGCCGTGTTCGTGGTCCTGCAGGATTACCTCTCCAGCATCACGGTCAACTGGATGTCGTTCGTCGGACTGCTTTTCGTGCTGGTGGTTCTGTTCTTTCCGCGTGGATTGCTCGGCTTCATTCAGCGGAGCAAGACATGAACGTTCTCGAAATCCGGGGCGTCACCAAGCGATTCGGCAATCTGGTGGCCGTGCGCGATGTCTCGATGAACGTGGCGAAGGGAGAATTGCGCGCGATCATCGGGCCGAACGGCGCGGGCAAGACCACGTTCTTCAACCTGATCAGCGGGTTTTTTCCGCCGACGTCCGGCGCCATCACCTTCGACGGCCGCGACATCACCAGGCTCGCCACGCATCAGCGCGTCACCCTCGGCATGGCCAGGACCTTCCAGATCACCGAAATCTTTCCGGAACTTACGGTGTTCGAAAATGTCCGCATCGCCGCCGAAGTCGCCGGCGGCTATCGGCTGCGGCCCTGGATCAACGCTTCGGAAAAGGCGCAAATCCATCAGCGCGTCGAGGCGACGCTGCAACTGGTATCGCTGGAAACCAAAACCGACAGGCTGGTCGGCGAACTCGCGCACGGCGACCAGCGCGCCGCCGAGATCGCCATGGCGCTGGCATTGAAGCCGCATCTGCTGCTGCTGGACGAGCCGACCGCCGGCATGGGCGACCAGGAGACCTATCAGATCACCCAGCTGATCCGCCGGCTGCATCGCGACAGCAATTACACCATTGTGCTGATCGAGCACGACATGCGCGTCGTATTCCATCTTGCCGACCGCATCAGCGTACTCGATCAGGGCAAAATGCTGGCCGAAGGCACCCCCCAGGAAATAGCCGCCAACGAGACCGTGCAGGCGGCCTATCTGGGAAATGCCGCATGACCGCCGCCCTCACCGCCGAAGGCCTTCATACCTATTACGGCAAGAGCCACATCCTGCATGGCGTCGGCCTCGAGGTTGCCGAGGGTAAAATCACCGCGCTGCTTGGGCGCAACGGCGCGGGAAAGACCACGACATTGCGCAGCCTGATGGGACTTACGCCCGCGCGCGAAGGCCGCGTCACCATCTTCGGCAAGGATACCACGCACTGGCCTACGTTCCGCATCGCAGCCCAGGGCGTGGGCTATGTGCCGGAAGGCCGGCGCATCTTCGCCAATCTCAGCGTCGAGGAAAATCTCAAGGTTCCGCTCGAACGCAGCGGGCCATGGACGATCCAGCGGATCTACGAACTGTTTCCTCGCCTCGCGGACCGCAAGCTCAACCGCGGCCGGCAATTGTCCGGCGGCGAGCAGGAGATGTTGTCGATCGGCCGCGCGCTGCTGCTCAATCCGAGGCTGCTTATTCTCGACGAGCCGTCGCAGGGGCTGGCGCCGCTGATCGTGCGCGAGGTGTTTCGCATCGTCCAGCAAATGAAGGCCGAGGGCATTTCCGTGCTGCTGGTCGAACAGAATGCGCGGATGAGCCTGGAAATCGCCGACGACGCCTATGTGCTGGATGACGGCATCGTGGTCTATTCCGGGCCGGCCCGGGAGCTCGCCGCCGACGAGGCGCGGGTGCGGGCGCTGGCCGGCGCCAGCGCCGAGGAATGGACGCTGACGTAAGCGGGGACCACCGGCGTCACGCGCGGTAAGCGGTTTTGCCGGTGCCGCGATAGAGCACGCGCACCTGTTCTTCCGTCACCGCCTTGTGAAAGGCCAGAGCTTCCGGCTCGAGGTCGCGCTTGGGGACGTGTTCAGGCTGGAAGTGGCCGAAGGCATCCTTGCCGCGCACCAGCGTCGCCCAATCCCGCGTGCCGACCGCCTGCTTCAGGTGGGTCGGGATGTAGCGGATCGCCAGACCGATGCGCCGGTCATCGGAACGGTTCGGCTCCGACCCGTGGAACAGCAGCACGTGGTGAAGCGAAGCCTGGCCGGGCTTCAGCTCGACATGGACCGCCTTTGCCTCGTCGACATCGA
Organism: uncultured Alphaproteobacteria bacterium; assembly: GCA_963784755.1. Lineage (GTDB taxonomy): Bacteria > Pseudomonadota > Alphaproteobacteria > Rhizobiales > Xanthobacteraceae > Bradyrhizobium. The sequence goes on from CAWASS010000004.1 coordinate 183,611, forward strand.
CCGCGATCTCCTGGCCGCGGGTAAGCAGGTTGTTCCGGTCGAAGGTGTCCTCGTGCCGGACCTGGCTGCGATGGGTTCCCGGGATGAACTTCATGCAGCCGGACACCTTGTTCGCCGGCGACATCGCGATCCAGGCGGTCGCAACGTCGGAGGAACTGAGGCCCCAATAGGTGGCGTCCTGATGCCAGGAGACGAAGCCGGGATCGCGGGCTTCCTTGATGAAGAAGCTGGTGTTCCAGCACAGGATGTCCGGACCGAGCAGGTCCTCCATCGCATCCAGGATCTTGGGATGGCGGATCATCTCGTTGATCCAGGTAAAGAGCACGTGGCTGCGATGGCGCATCTCGCCCTTGATCGGGCCGCCGCTCTCGGCTTCATATTGCTCCAGCCTGCCGCGAAAGGCGGCCACTTCGCCGGCGCTGAGCGCATCGACCGGAAAGTGGTAGCCGCGCTCGCGATAGGCCGCGACCTGATCCTCGCTCAGCAATTTCTGCATCGGCATCCTCCGGAACTTTTATTTTTTCTTGCAAACCCGCGAACGCGATCAAATCAGCCGCTGGCGTGCAAGACAAGTTCGAATTCGTGCATCTTTTCAGGTTGGTGGCGCAGCGGTATTCGCGACGGCATCGCGGGAGATCGCAGCGTTGCCGGCCCTCAATGGCATCCGGCATCGAGCGTCCAGTCCGCAAATTGAGCTCGCTGCCTCTCCGCTCGCTGTCGTCCCGCGGGACCCTGCGGTTTCGGTTTCGCCGTCGATGCCACCCGCGTTGTCCTTTCTTCAGGCCAAGCGTCATCGCTGCCCGCAAATTCCTTCACGTGAGTGGGAGTTTCAGGGGACCTCGCTCTCGATGAGAAGAGAGGGAGGCGGAACGCCAGAAGGCGCGCCTTTTTAGTAGTGCCGCAGCTTGATTCCCGGATTGCCGGGAATCAGCGGCCGCGGAAACGCCTTCCAGCGCTCCACCGCAGCGATTTCTGTCCCTGGGACCGGTTCTTCCGAGCGCAGGCGCGAGCAAGCTCGCCATCCAGGCAGGTTTCCCCACCCTTCACCTGTCTCGTCCAGCCATTGAAGGCAGCGCCCCGTAGCGGGCACGGACGGCTACCCAGGGCCTCCCGGGTGCGTGAGGCACGACCCCCACGCCCGCAGGCGCCGCATCCCGCCCCGCGCTACAAGCGTCCCGGCAACGCCCCTCAAGTGGGACGGGATGGGAAGGAATTTAGTCCAAAAACGAAAGTTTGTCAAGTGGGAAACAACTTATTGTTGTGAATATGGAACTAGCCCGCTTTAATCAGCCGCAGAATCAGATGGGAACACTCCATGCCGGCACCTCGAAAGGCGAGCGCGAATCCAACAAAGGCGTTCTTTGTGCGGATGATTACACGTGACATATCTTTGGAGGATTGCATTCTAGATTTGATCGACAACAGCATCGATGGCGCATGGCAACTTGAGGGTGCTCGCCCGATGAGCTTGTCAAGCAAGGCCAATCTAGCAAAATATAAAATCGTATTGGAGGTCGCCGCGGATCGCTTCAAAATTAGCGACAATTGCGGTGGCATCACGCTCGATGAAGCCGCCGAATACGCTTTCACGTTTGGTCGCAAAGATAGCGATCCGCATGAAAAATACAGCATAGGTGTTTACGGGATTGGTATGAAACGGGCTGTGTTCAAGATGGGTACCAGCATCCGCGTCCGAAGCACCTATCCAGGCAAAAACGGTAAAAGCGAATCTTTTGCGGTACCGATCGATGTATTGAAATGGCTCGACGATGATGAAAAATCTAGTTGGGATTTCGACATTGAGCCAGATAAAGCCCTCGCCGCTCCAGGGGTGGAAATTGACGTAACGCACCTCACAGAAGGCACATCGATTTCATTCGGTGACCCAGGTTTCATCCAGAAATTGAGACGTACGATTTCACGCGACTACGCAATTCATCTTCACAACGGATTAAAGATTTTTCTAAATGGCAACTTAATTGAAGGATGGGCCATCGAGATGCGAACAGGTCAGAAGTTCGCTCCAATGAGGATTGAGTATAAGGATAAAACTTCCGATGGGACGGTGAATGTCGAAATTCTAGCTGGGATGGCTGCTCCACCACCGGAAAGCATAGAACCGGACGAAGGAGACGAAAAAGAATCTCGTTCAGGCTGGTATGTCGTCTGCAACGGCAGAATCGTACTTGCTGCAGATAAATCTTCCATTTCGGGTTGGGCCACCGACCAATGGCCGAAGTGGCATCCTCAGTATGAGGGATTTCTAGGCTTCGTTTTCTTTTCTTCGGAGAGCGCGAAATTGCTACCGCTCACCACGACAAAGCGAAGCGTAGATAGCTCGTCCTCAGTCTATCGCCGGGCGATGCCTCGCATGAGAGAAGTTTCGAAAGAATGGATTGGATACACAAATGTTCGCAAGCAAACTATCGAAGATAGCAAAAACCATGGAGGCGGCGGCTAAACCAGTTTTAATTTATGAAGTAAAGATGCGCGAAACGGTCGCTTTACCGACCTTGTCTCCGAAGCCCAAAAAGAAGGTGACGACGATCTCGTATTCTATGCCACCGAAAAGAGTGAAGGTCCTAGCTAACGGGTTCGGCGACATTAACATGAGCAATCGGGATGTGGGCATCAGTTCTTTTGAGTATGCCTATGCTGATCTTGCAGAGGACGACTGATGCCTTCCTTCAATGTGGTCAACTACAGCCTTCGTCCTAACAAAGCTATCCAACGTAGCCTTGTATTTGAAGGAGTAAAAATTTTACAGGCTCACCTAAATTTGGAGGAGATGGTTTATATAGGACTCGGGTCAATTTGGTTTACTGACTTCCAACTCGCGCACAAGTTTCTTCACGTGAAGGACATGATTTCTTTTGAATCTAACGAGATTGGATTTAGGCGAGCAAAGTTCAACCAGCCGTTCAAAACGATTACTATAAAAAATGGCCTTTCCCACGACATCTTGCCCGAGTTATTTACTGACAATCTGCTGTCGAAGCGCCCTTGGCTCATTTGGCTCGATTATGATGATGCACTTGAAGAGGCTAAGGTCGATGACATTCGTCAGGTTATAGAGAAGGCTCCTTCCGATAGCATTTTGCTAGTCACCCTACCCGCGGTCGGACGCGCATTCGGAAAGCCGGCAAACAGACCTGATCGCATTCGCAAAATTCTGGGTAACGTTGTACCCAACGACCTTACGCGCGATGCATGCAAAGACGAGGCACTTTCGGAAACGCTACTGAATCTAATCGCTGATTATATGTCCTCTGTAGCGGCGACGGCGGCACGTCCCGGCGGCTTTATCCGCGCGTTTCGTTTAGCATATCGGGACGGCACACCTATGATCACTGTGGGCGGGATTTTGCCATCGAAAGGGGCCATCGGGGCCTCGAAGGTCACAGTCTCGTCCCCAAATTGGCCAGCAATAACGGATTACCCCATTGTTACGCCTCCGTTGACGCTAAAGGAGGCTGCTGTTCTTCAATCTCAATTGCCTGCCACAAGACGCTTGACGCGTAGAGCGATACAGCGTCTTGGATTTGATCTAGAAGAGGATCAGCTGCGATCATTCGAACGATTCTATCGATATTATCCAATCTTCGCGCAGATTTCGACGTAGCTACGAGGAAGGCGCTTTAGTGAACATCGTCGATTTTTTCAGTGGTTGTGGCGGCTTCGCGCTTGGAGCTCATCAAGCAGGAATAGACGTCGCCTTAGCAATCGACGCTGATCCAATACTAGCCTCGTCTTACAAAGCTAACTTTCCGAAATCGGATGTCCTGATCGCCGATATTTCTCTGCTGCACGCCTCGGACATCGAGAGGAAAATCGGGAGTATCGACGGCATCTTCGGCGGACCGCCATGTCAAGCTTTCAGTAATATTGGTCATAGAAGATTGGACGATCCACGCCGCGACCTTCTAGTGGATTTTTTCCGACTGGTTTCGAAATTAAGTCCAGCCTTTTTCATAATGGAGAATGTTCCAGGACTTGGCTATGGAGAAGCCAGAAATCTCTTGGATGGCGCACTTAATCTAGTTTCGGATAAATATAACATTCTTGGACCCATAATTTTAGATGCCGCGGATTTCGGTGCAGCCACGAAGCGTTTGCGGATGTTTGTGATTGGGATTGATCCGACACGATGCAACCCGCTTGCTCTAAAAGACATCGTGAAAGAAGAGCGATCATCGGCAACGGTAAAATCGGCGATCGCCGATTTGCAGGATGTTCGTTATCTGCATGACGACGACAACGGCTTCGACGTTTGGAAGATCGCTAGCCCAGGACGACCAAGCAAGTATGCTAAGCGCTTGCGCTCCATGGACGGTCAATTTACAGGGCATCTTGCTACTCAACATACGTCGGAAGTCAGAAAACGTTTTGCGAAGGTTAAGCCCGGCAGCGTCGATGCGGTAGGACGGCATCCTCGATTGAATTGGAACGGGCAATGCCCGACGCTTCGTGCCGGAACCGGAAGCGAACGAGGCTCTTATCAGTCGGTGCGGCCCATACATCCCGAGGAAGATAGAGTGATTACGGTTCGCGAAGCTGCACGTCTTCAGGGCTTCCCCGACAGCTTCAAATTTCATCCGACGATTTGGCACAGCTTCAGAATGATCGGCAACAGCGTGTCCCCAATCATCTCGCGTGCCATTTTCAAGGCGATCGCAGGGAAGTTCGAGCCGGGAAAGCGATTCCTCGCCGCTGCGGAATAGCGTCGTGGTAGATCGTTTAACGCGTTCGCGCCGTTCTTGGCTGATGTCGCGCGTCAAGGGAAAAAATACTTCTCCCGAGATAAGAGTCCGGAAAGTCGCGCACTCGCTGGGCTTTCGTTTCAGATTGCATCGCAGCGATTTGCCCGGCAAGCCCGATCTTATTTTTCCGAAACGGAATCTTGCGCTGTTCGTTCACGGATGTTTTTGGCATCGACATCCCGGATGCCCAAAAGCATCGGCCCCATCTTCAGATTATTGGGCAGAAAAATTCGCCATCAACGTCGCGAGAGACGTTCGGGTGGCTTCCGAACTCCGCCGTCAGGGATGGCGCGTGGAAGTGATCTGGGAATGCCAGACCAAGGACGACGGACGTTTAACGAAAATGCTAACGAAAAAGATCGCCCCGAAGAAGCGAAAGAAAAGAGTTCCCACTCGCACAACGCCACAAAGGCGTCGGTGAGAGGCGCCCCCTACCTCTCCGCGAACGCCCGCTCCACCACGAACTGCCCCGTCTCCCCATGGTTGCCCTCGGCAAACCCCCTCCCCGCCAGCAGCGCCCGCGTATCGCTCACCAGCGCCGGGCTGCCGCAGATCATGACGCGGTCGTGGGCGGGTTCGAGCGGGGCGAGGCCGGCGTCGGCGAACAGTTTGCCTGAGGCGATCAGGTCGGTGATGCGGCCGCGGTTCTTGAAGGGATCGCGGGTCACGGTCGGATAATAGATCAACTGGTTGCGCACGAGGCCGCCGATCAGCTCATCCCTGGGCAGTTGCTCCGTGATCATCTCGCCATAGGCGAGCTCGGCGACGCGGCGGCAGCCGTGCAGCAGCACTACCTTCTCGAAACGCGCGTAGGTTTCCGGATCCTTGATCACGCTGAGGAACGGGGCGAGGCCGGTGCCGGTGCCGATCAAATACAAATTGCGGCCGTCGTCGAGATTGTCGATCACCAGCGTGCCGGTGGCCTTGCGGCTGACGATGACCTCGTCGCCCTGTTTCAGGTGCTGGAGCCGCGAGGTCAGCGGGCCGTCCGGCACCTTGATGGAAAAGAATTCCAGCCGGTCCTCGTAATTGGCGCTGGCGACGCTGTAGGCGCGCAGCAGCGGCTTGTCGCCGATCTTCAGGCCGATCATGGTGAACTCGCCGTTGCGGAAACGGAACGAGGGATCGCGGGTGGTGGTGAAGGAGAACAGCGTGTCGGTCCAGTGATGGACGCTGAGCACGCTTTCCTGGTTGAAGTTGCTCATCTCGCGGGCTCCTTTTTTCTCGCTCTCCCCGCAAGCGGGGCGAGGCGACCTGAGAGGGCGCTCAACTCATTTGTATACATTCATTCGTACACAAATGAATAATCCTTCTTGATCCCGGCGTCAAGCCGCGGGCAAGATGCGCCTGCGAAGGGATTGAGCAAAAAGGACAAAATCCATGGCCCACGACGCGCCCGTAAGCACCGGCCCGGGCAAACTGGTGATCCGCAATATCGGGCTGCTGCTCTCGGGCATGCTGGAGGCGCCGATTCTCGATGCCGACACCATCGTCGCCGAGAACGGCAGGATCACGGGAATCGGCCGCGCCAAGGACATCGACACCGCGGGCGCGACCACCGTCGTCGACGCCAACGGCACCACGGTGACGCCCGGCCTGATCGACAGCCACGTCCATCCCGTCGCCGGCGACTGGACGCCGCGGCAGAACCAGATCGGCTGGATCGACAGTTTCCTCAACGGCGGCGTCACCACCATGATCTCGGCCGGCGAAGTGCACATGCCCGGCCGGCCGCGCGACGTGGTCGGCGTCAAGGCGATGGCGATTTTCGCGCAGCGCGCCTTCGACAATTTTCGCCCCGGCGGCGTCAAGGTGATGGCGGGCGCGCCGGTGATCGAGCCCGGCATGGTCGAGGAAGATTTTGCGGAGATGGCGGCGGCCGGCGTGCGCTGGCTCGGCGAAGTCGGCCTCGGCGGCGTCAAGGATGGCCCTACCGCGCGGAAAATGGTGGCATGGGCGCGCAAGTACGGCATGAACAGCACCATCCACACCGGCGGGCCGTCGATTCCCGGCTCCGGGCTTATCGATGCGGAGGTGGTGCTGGAAGCCGACACCGACGTGGTCGGCCATATCAATGGCGGCCATACCGCCCTTCCCGACGGCCAGATCCGCTGCATCTGCGAGGGCTGCAAGCGCGGGCTCGAGCTGGTGCACAACGGCAACGAGCGCGCAGCACTCTATACCTTGAGGATCGCGCGCGAGATGGGCGATCTTTCCCGCGTCATCCTCGGCACCGACGCGCCGGCCGGCTCCGGCGTGCAGCCGCTCGGCATCCTGCGCATGGTGTCGCTGTTGTCCTCGCTCGGCGAGGTGCCCGCGGAAATCGCGTTCTGCTTTGCCACCGGCAACACCGCGCGGATGCGCGCGCTGGACTGCGGCATTGTCGAGGTCGGCCGCGCGGCGGATTTCGTCATCATGGACAAGGCGCAGCATTCCGCCGGCAAGAACATCCTCGACAGCGTGCAGCTCGGCGACCTCCCCGGCATCGGCATGACCATCATCGATGGCATGGTCCGCACCCAGCGCAGCCGCAACACCCCGCCGGCGACCAGGGTGCCGGAGATCGCCGGGCATTGAAACACCGTCATTCCGGGGCGCCGCGAAGCGGCGAGCCCGGAATCCATAACCACGATTGGGGGTTATGGATTCCGGGCCCACGCATCCAAGTCGGCTCTTGCCGACTTGGACATTGATAATGCCGAACTCGGGTAAACCCGAGTTCGGTTGGCGTGTCCCGGAATGACGAAGGAATTAATTCAGATGAGGCCCTACATGACCGTGCCGCTCGATCCCGTCGTCGCCCAGATCATTCCGCTGCTGCCGCTGCGCGATCCCGCCATCATGACGCCGCGGAGCGCGCGCGACGCGTTGCGCGGGCTCGCTGCGTCGCGTGCGGCCATACCGCCGCCGCCGGTTGCCAGCGCCATCGATATCGAGGTGCAAGGTGCGGCCGGGCCGCTGGCCGCGCGGGTATATCGCGTGTCGGACCAGCAATCGCCGACCGTGGTGTTCTTCCATGGCGGCGGCTGGGTCGCCGGCGACCTCGAAACCCACGACCGGCAGGCGCGCCTGCTCGCGATCGAGACCGGCGCCGCCGTCATCTCGGTCGACTACCGCCGTCCGCCGGAAACGCGCTTTCCCGGCGCGTTCGAGGACGGTTTCGCAGCGCTGCGCGACGTGATCGCGCGCATCGCCGAATTCGGCGGCGACAGCACCCGCGTCGGCGTCGCCGGCGACAGCGCCGGCGGCAACCTCGCCGCCACGACAGCGATCGCCTGCCGCGACGCCGGGTTCGAGCTCGCCGCGCAGCTATTGGTCTATCCGGTGACGGACGTCACCGGGGGATACGCCGACGAGAGCGAGAACGCGCGCTACCCCTCCCGCGCGGAAAACGCGGAAGGCTATTTCCTGTCGCGCGCGGTGATGCAGTGGTTCGCCGGACATTATCTCGATGACACCAGCCACGGCACCGACTGGCGCGTATCGCCGCTGCGCGCGAAAACCCTGGCAGGACTTGCGCCCGCGGTGGTGTGCACGGCGTGGTTCGATCCGCTGCGTGACGAGGGCAAGGCCTATGCCGACGCACTTGCCGCCGCCGGTGTCGCGACGAAATATCATGATGGCCTCGGTCTGATCCATGGCTATTTCGGCCTTGGCGAAGCGGCGCAAACCGCGCGGCGCGAAGCGCAACGCGCCCGCGCCGATTTCAGGGCGATGCTGGAGCACGGGGTGTAGCAGGTCTCGTTCCCCGGACGCAGCGCAGCGCGTAGCACTTGCGAAACGGTGCACTGCAGAGCCGGGGCCGTAACGAGCGCCGGTGTTTGGTACGGTCCCGGCTCTGCGGAGCGGCATGAAGAATGCCGCACCGCGTCCGGGACACGATAAATCACCTTAGCTTGCTCAGCAGCGCCACCAATATCTCGCGCTCCTTGGCATCGAGCGGCGCCAGCGTTTCCCGCGTGATGGCGAGCGCGTTGGGCGCGGCCTTCTCGGCCAGTTGCTGGCCCGCACGGGTCAGACTAACGAGAAGGCGGCGGCCGTCTTCGGGGTCGGCGCTGGTCTCGGTGAGGCCGCGCGCGGTGAGGCGGTCGATTACGCCCTTGATGGTGGCGACGTCCATCGCGGTCAGCCGCCCGAGCTGGTTCTGCGAGCACGGCCCGGTCTCGGTGAGCTTCGCCAGCGCCGCCCATTGCGTCGGCGTCAGGTTGATTCCGATCTCTTTGGCGAAGATGGTGGCGTGGCGCTGCCAGACCTGGCGCAGGATGAAGCCGATCTGCTCCTCGAGCACGTAAGGGTGCCGCGAGGATTTTGCGTTCCGTTTCGCCTGGACGTTCCTGGTCATGCCCCAGCCCTCACAGCGCCAGATGCGCGTCGCGGATGTCCGGCCGCGCCTCGAGTTCGGCCATGGTGCCGGAAAAACAGATGCGGCCGCGCTCGACGATATAGGCGCGGTCGCAAATCAGCTTTGCGAAGTGAAAATTCTGTTCGGAAACGACGATGCTGACGCCTTCCTGCTTCATGGTCAGGATGGCGCCGACCATCTGCTCGACGATTTTCGGCGACAGTCCTTCCGACGGCTCGTCCAGCAGCACCAGCGACGGGTTGCCCATCAGGGTGCGTGCAATCGTCAGCATCTGCTGCTCGCCACCGCTCATGCGCCCGCCCGCCCGGTTGCGCATTTCGGCAAGGTTCGGAAACAGCGTGAACAGTTTTTCGCGCGTCCAGTGCGGCGCACCGGGCCGTACCGGCTGACGGCCGACCTCAAGGTTTTCCTCGACCGTGAGATCGGTGAAGATGCGGCGCTCTTCCGGCACGTAGCCGAGGCCGCCGCGAACGATCGCGTGGGTCGGCTGGTCCGACACGTCCCTGCCCTCGAATACGATGCGGCCCGTTCGTTGCTCGACCAGGCCGACGATGGAGCGGAAGGTGGTGGATTTTCCGGCGCCGTTGCGCCCGAGCAGCGCGACCACCTCGCCATCGCCGACCTCGAGTGCGATGTCGAACAGGATATGCGCCGGGCCATAGTGGCTGTTGAGATCGGTGACCGCGAGCTTCATGCCGGCGTCCCCTCGCGGTGGCGCGCATCGTAGACGAGGCCCTCGCCGAGATAGATGGCGCGGACCTGCGGGTTGCGCCGCACTTCCTCGGGCGGGCCTTCCGCGATCAATGTACCGCGGTTGAGCACCAGGATGCGGTCGGCGTGCTCGAACACCACGTCCATGTCGTGCTCGGTGAAGAGCACCCCGATCGACTGCTCGCGGGCGATGCGCGCGGTCAGCCGCATCAGTTCGATGCGCTCGCGCGGCGCCATGCCGGCGGTGGGCTCGTCCATCAGCAGCAATTTTGGCTGGTTGGCGAGCGCGATCGCAAGCTCGAGCCGCTTGAGGTCGCCATAGGCGAGCTCGCCGCACGGGCGTTCGGCATAGCCGCTCATGCCGACCAGTTCGAGCAGGCGGCCAGCTTCGTCGCGGGCGAAGCGCGGCGTCGAATGCCACATGTCGAACAGCGCACGGCGATGCGACACCAATGCGACCTGGACGTTTTCGCGCACCGTCATGGTCGGGAATGTCGCGGTGATCTGGAAGGTACGCCCGACGCCGAGCCGCCAGATCGCGCGCGGCTTCTGGCCGGTGATGTCTTCGCCGAGCAGGCTGACGCGGCCGTTGTCGGGAATGTTCTGGCCGTTGAGCATGTCAAAGCAGGTGCTTTTTCCGGCGCCGTTGGGGCCGATCAGCGCCAGGATTTCGCCGGCGCGAAGCGCGAATGACACGCCACGCACGGCATGCACGCCGCCATAGGATTTGCTCAGGCCTTCGACATCAAGCAATGTGGGCGCCATGCTCATTCTGCGGTCTCGATCCGGGATGCGAGCAGCGTGGACTTCGATTGCGGGCGGCGGCGATTGCGGATGGTCTGCAGCATGCCGACGATGCCCTTGGGGAAAGCGACCACGATCAGCACGATTACGCCGCCGAGCACGAGTTTTGAGAGGTCGGTCTGGCTCACCAGCCAGATGTTGAGCGCCTTGTAGACGATGGCGCCGACCACCGCGCCCGACACGGTCTCGACTCCGCCGAGCAGCACCATCACCAGCGCGTCGACCGACAGCGAGATCCCGAGACTGTCGGGAAACACGCTGCCCTTGAGATACGCGAACAGCGCGCCGGCGACGCCGGCGACGGTGCCTGCGATCACGAACGCGGTCCACTGGATGCGCTTGCCGTCGATACCAATCGCCTCACTACGCAGCACGGAATCGCGCGTGGCGCGCAATGCATAGCCGAACGGCGAGAATACGATGATGCGAAGTGCGGTAACCGCGAGTGCTGCCACGCCCAGCGACAGCCAGTAAAAACTCGCAGGCCCCGCCGCCCATTTCTCCGGCCACACCCCCAAAATGCCGTTGTCGCCGCCGGTCACCCCGACCCACTGGAATGCGATCGACCACACGATCTGCGCAAACGCCAGCGTCAGCATCGCGAAATAGACGCCCGACAATTGCACGGCGAAGAATCCGAACACCGCGGCGCCGAACAGCCCGAGCAGCGGACCGAGCAGCAGGCAGGCGAGCATCGGCAGGCCGGCCATTTTTGCCAGGAACGCGACACCATAGGCGCCGAGCCCGAAATACGCCGCGTGGCCGAACGAGGCGAGCCCACCGACCGACATCAGGAAATGCAGGCTGGCGGCGAAGATCACGTAGATCGCGATTTCCGAGCCGACCGTCAGCGCGTAATTGCCGCCGACCAACGGCAGCGCCGCCGCCAATACCAGCGCAGCGATTGCCGCAAGGCGCTCATTCGCGGTTAGCGGCGCCCAGGGGTTGACGGTCAATCCCGGCGTGCGGCGCGCGGGCGCTTCCGGCCTGCCGAACAGGCCCCACGGCCGCACGATCAGCACCGCGGCCATCACCAGGAATACCAGGATGATGGAGATTTTTGGAAAGATCAGGATGCCGAAGGCATTGAGTTCCGACACCAGCACCGCGGCGACAAAGGCACCGATGATGCTCCCCAAGCCGCCGATCACCACCACGACGAACACGTCGACGATGATGCGCAGGTCCAGCGCGTGATGCACGGCATCGCGCGGGATCTGCAGCGCGCCGCCAAGCGCCGCGAGGAAAACGCCGACCGCGAACACGCTGGTGAACAGCCATTTCTGATTGACGCCGAGTGCGGCTACCATGTCGCGGTCCTGCGTCGCGGCGCGGACCAGCACGCCCCAGCGCGTGCGCTGGAACAACAGCCACAGGATTCCGAGCACGACTGGGCTGAGCGCGATCAGGAACAGGTCGTAGGTCGGAATATTCTGGCCGAAGAAATCGACCGCGCCGCGAAATCCCGGCGCCCGGCGGCCGAGCAGATCGCTCGGTCCCCAGATCAGCACCACCAGATCCTCGACCATCAGGGTAAGACCGAAGGTCGCCAGCAACTGAAACAATTCGGGCGAATGATAAATCCGCCGCAGCAGCACCATCTCGACCAGTACACCGACCGCCGCGACAATCAACGCAGCAAACACGATGCCGCCCCAGAATCCCAGCGCGCCGGAAAATCGTTCGGTCAGCGTGAATGCGACGTAAGCGCCGAGCATGTAGAACGCGCCGTGGGCGAAATTGACGATCCGCGTCACGCCGAAAATGATCGACAGCCCCGACGCCACCAGGAACAGCGACGCCGCGCTGGCAAGGCCGGTCAGGAACTGGACGAAGTAGAAAGCCATCAATGGTCCGCGCCGCCAACAACGCCGTCATTCCGGGGCGCGACGAAGTCGTGAGCCCGGAATCCATAACCACCATCGTGAGTATGGATTCCGGGCCTGCGCCAAGAGGCGCATCCCGGAATGACGATGCTGAAGTATCGCGAGTCCATCAACCTCAGTCCTTCGGCCGCAGCTTGTCGACTTCGGCATCGCTCGGCAGATAGTCGCTGCCCTTGCGATAGACCGAATCCACCATCACGCCCTTGCCGTCCTTCAGCGCGGTTTTGCCGACGAAGGCGCCGAGCGTCGACTGGTGATCGATCTTGCGGAAGGTGATCTCGCCGAATGGCGACGGCATCGACAAGCCTTCGGTGGCCGCAATCAGCTTTTCCGGGTCGGTCGAGTTGGCTTTGGCCAGGATCGCCGCCGCAGCCTTGATGGTCTGGTAGCCGACGACCGAGCCCAGCCGCGGATAGTCGTTGTATTTGCCCTGATAGGCTTTCAGGAACGCGTCGTGCTCTGGCGTCTTGATGGAGTACCAGGGATAGCCGGTGACGATCCAGCCCGCCGGCGTCTCTTCCTTGAGAGGGTCGAGATATTCCGGTTCGCCGGTGAGGAAGCTCACCACCGCGCGGTCCTTGAAGAGGCCGCGGGTGTTGCCTTCGCGGACCAGTTTTACCAGATCGGCGCCGAAGGTGACGTTGAGGATGGCTTCCGGATTGGCGGCGGCGACGGCCTGCACCACCGGGCCGGCGTCGATCTTGCCCTGCGGCGGCCACTGCTCGTCGACCCACTGGATGTCGGGGCGTTTTTCCGACATCAGCTTCTTGAACACGGATACCGCCGACTGGCCGTATTCGTAGTTCGGCGCGATGGTGGCCCAGCGTTTTGCCGGCAGTTTTGCGGCTTCTTCCACCAGCATCGCCGCCTGCATGTAATTCGACGGGCGCAGGCGGAAAGTGTAGCGGTTGCCCTTGGCCCAGGTGATGGCGTCGGTCAGCGGCTCGGCGGCGAGGAAGAAGACTTTTTTCTGGTTGGCGAAGTCGCTGACCGCCAGCCCGATGTTGGACAGGAAGGTGCCGGTCAGCATCGCCACGTTCTCGCTCGACACCAGTTCATTGGCGGCGGTCTGCGCGTCGGCCGGCTTGCCCCCGTCGTCCTTGGAGACGACCACCAGCTTCTTGCCGTTGATGCCGCCGGCGGCGTTGATCTCCTCGACCGCGAGCTGCCAGCCCTTGCGATAGGGCTCGGTGAAGGCGGGCAGCAGCGAGTAGCTGTTGATCTCGCCGATCTTTATTTCGCTCTGCGCGAAGACGGACTGCGCCATGCCGCCGAGGATGACGCCCAGCGCCGCGCCCAACAATTTGCTTCGTTTCATCCCAAAACCTCCACTGTTGAAGAGAAAATTATCGCAAGCCGTCCTCGCCCTTGACTTCGGCAATCGTCAGGCCTCCAACCCGCGGCAATGGCCGGCCGCTGTCGGTGACCGCCACCGCCACCATGATCTCGTTGGCGCGCGGTGCGTCGTTGATCTGCACTTCCATGCCGTCAAAATGGCTGCGCACGAAGGCCGCGTCCTTGTGGCCGAGCGGAATATCCAGCGTGGTACCGGGGCCGCTGCGCTTCTTCGATGACGGGATCAGCGCCGCGCCCTTGCCCAGCACCTTGCGCACCGGCGCGCCCATTTTTGGATGCAGGATGGCGGCGGCATGTTCGAGTTCGCCGTTTTCGCCGACCGCGGCCGCCTTGCCGTAGCTCTGTGCTTTCGCACCATCGATGCCCAGCGCGGCCACGGCCTTCCTGGAGAGCAATTCGCCGAGTTCCTCGCCGATCGCGATCAGCGGGGTGAGATCCTCGACATATCGGCCGGCGAACGGATTCTCGATCACCGCGATGGCCGCGGCGCGTCGCGTGGGCGGCGTGACCGGCCGCCCCATTTCGGTCAGCGTCTCTTCCACTACCGTGACGATCTTGCGAATGACGGCGCTCATTGCATCACACTTTCCCTTGCCATTTGGCGTAGCACCGCCGCAGGCATTGCCCGCGGGGCAACGATGCGGGTTTCCCCATGCAATCGCAATGCCGCGCTTTCGATCAGTCCTCGCGCGAGCAGCGCGCGTGCCTTGCGGGCGCCGGCTTCCAGCGCTTCCGCAATCTCATCGTGCGGCAAATCGCCGACGTCGCGTGTGACAAGGCGCGCGCCGAGATCGCTGTCGGGCTGCAGGTCGTGTGCCGGACAGCGGAGAATAGCCGGATGCCCGGGCAAATCGACGGCATTGGCGACGATGGTGGCGGCGGCGTCGGCCTGCGCCGCCGTCCGCGCGAGAACGGTGACCGCGTCAGCAATGCCGAGCGAAAAACTACGTCCGTGGCGTCCGCTGGTGGCGACACCGCGCGTTGGATCGTCGGCTTCGATGACGGTGGTTTGCATCAAACCGCGCCGGTCCGGCCGATCTACCAACCCGACGGTGAAGTGTTCGCCTTCGCCGAGGTGGAGCGCGATGTCGCCGCCGTTGTTGACATAGGCGCGCTCGAGGCGTGCCGCCCCGACCATGGCGCCCAGAATTTCCTCCGCGACGGCGCCGGCGACCGCCGCCATCGGCGTGATGAAATGATCTGATGCATACGGCGCTACCGCGGCGTGCATGCGACGCGCGACTTTGCCTTGCAACACGCACCTGAATGGATTTGCCGGCTTGCGCAATTCGACCAGTTCTTCGCACAGCGTATCGAGCAGCCCGGTAAACCGCCGCGCCGCGGCCTCATAGGCCGCGCGGACGTTCGCCTCACTCCCCCATGCTTCCACGATCAGGTCGATCGGCCCGTCCTGCAGATGCAACCGCCTGCCGGCCGCCAGAAAACCGATTTGCGGAAGTCTCGTCATGCGCCTGAGTTCGGTTGGAGTTGCTGCGGCGTCATTTGACGGAGTTCCGCGCTGTCCTTCAATGACGCCAACGGCCGCACATGGTCCATGTGGCCGCCCAGCGCCGCATAATCCGACAGTTTTAAGGTGAACTCGATCGGCGCCACCAGCGCCGGGGTCGGCACGTAGCCGAACGCGCCGGCCGGCAAGCGCGTGACGTTGACCATGAAGGTAATGCCGCCGCCCGGCCAGACATATACCGGTGCGCCGCCGGAGGTCACGCGCGTCAGCGCGTCCTTCACCGAACGCGTCAACCGCACCGGGTTTTCCGTGACCCCGGACCGCAGCGAGCCGCCGGCGCCGCCCATGAACAGCACCGTGCACAGCGCCGGCTCGCAATTCTCCTTGATGCGCTCGACCGAGAATTTCAGGTCGGCCGGCATTTCCTTCTCCACCGGCTTCAGCGCTTCGTCGAGTTCGAAATACGCAGCGTGCTCGCCGGTGGTGCTCACCATCAGCATGCGCAGGCCCGGTCGCGCCTCTTTCGGATTGAATGGCCCCAGCACCGACAGCGGATCGGAAATTTTGGTGCCGCCCCAGCCGGTGCCGGGCTCGGCGACCTGGAAATAGCGCCCGGGCGTGGAGCGGCGGCCCTTCATCTTGATGCCGGTGTCGGGAATATCGAGCAGTTTTCCGGCTTGGTGCTCGGACAGCACGCCGGTGATGTGATCGTCCACCACCACCACCTCGTCGACCTTGCCATGCCATTGCTTGGCGAACATGCCGATGGTCGCCGAGCCGCAGCCGACCCGCATCCGCTCCTCGGGCACGCCGTTGACGATGGGCGGATAGCCGGCCTGCACCACGACGGTGGCGCCGCCATCGATGGTGAGTTCGACCGGCTTGCAGTTGGACAAATCCATCAGCGTGTCGCAGGTGACGCGGCCTTCCTTCTTCGAGCCGCCGGTCAGATGATGCACGCCGCCGAGCGACAGCATCTGCGAGCCGTATTCGCCCGTGGTGACATGGCCGACCGCCTCGCCCTGCACGCGAACCGTCGCGGTCTCCGGGCCGAGATAGCGGTCGGTGTCGATCTTCACCTTGACGCCGCAATAGCTGAAAATGCCCTCGGTCACCACCGTGACCATGTCGACGCCGTCGATCTCGGATGAGACGATGAAGGGCGCCGGCTTGTAGTCGGGATAGGTGGTGCCGGCGCCGATCGCGGTGACGAACACGTTGGGTTCGTGCACGATCTTGCCGTCCCAGTCGCCGCCGGCCTGAAACGGCACCAGCCGGCCGCCATGGGATACCGTTCGTTCCAGCACCACATGCGGATCGACCCGCACCAATTCGCCATTATGATTGGCGTAGCGGTCGCACGCGCCGGCCGCACCGGGCTTGATGTAGCACATCACCGGGCAGGCATCGCAGCGGATCTTGTCGGCACTGGTCGCGTCGGTCAGCATAAACGAGCTCACAGCCGGCGGCGTTTGTTCGTGTACGAACGATCCTGCGCTGGCGCCCGAAAGCTGTCAAGCGCCGTTGCGTGCGAAAAACGCGGCTGCCGGTAAAAAGCGCAAATTGCCTCATGGTTCGTCATTCCGGGACACGCCTCTTGGCGTGGGCCCGGAATGACGGGAGCGCTTGCACGTTTGTATGCAAACGGTATCCTCCGATCATGATCCGCCTTAACGTCAACGGCAGGGTGCATGACGTTCGACGCCGCGCCCGACACCGCGCTGCTTTACGTGTTGCGCAACGACCTCGAACTGAACGGGCCGAAATATGGCTGCGGGCTCGGCGAGTGCGGGACCTGCACCGTCCTGATCGACGGCGTCGCGGCGCGCTCGTGCGTGGTCCCGATCGAGGGATGCGCCGGGCGCGATATCCTGACGCTGGAAGGGCTCGGCTCGCGCGAACATCCCGATCCGGTGCAGGCTGCTTTCATCGAGGAACAGGCCGCGCAATGCGGTTACTGCCTCAACGGCATGATCATGAGCACCAAGGCGCTGCTGCTGCGCAATGCAAAACCATCGGAGCAGGAAGTGGTCGAAGCGTTGCGATACAATCTGTGCCGGTGCGGCGCGCATATCGAGATCATGCGCGCGGCGATGCGCGCGGCGGGTCATCTCGCAGAGGCGCAGGACTGATGGCGGAAATCCTGCCTGGATCGTTGTCCGTCGTTCGTCCGGACGCGTCTCGTGAAGGCGCTTTCGAAGCTTTTATCGAGATCGCCGCTGACGGCACGGTCACCGCCTTCAACGGTCATGTCGATCTCGGCACCGGCATCCGCACCGCGCTCGGACAGATCGTCGCGGAAGAGCTCGACGTGTCCTTTGCGCGGGTGGCCGTGGCGCTCGGCGATACCTCGCGCGCGCCGAACCAGGGCGCGACCATCGCCAGCGAGACCATCCAGATCACGGCGGTGCCGTTGCGCAAGGCCGCGGCGCAGGCGCGACATTTTTTGCTGGCGCGCGCCGCGAAGAAGCTCGAACTGCCATTAGCCGATTTGTCGGTCGAGGACGGCCTGGTCCGCGGCCGCGACAACCGCAGCGTCAGCTATGGCGAATTGATTGCGGGCGAAACCGTCCGCCTCGAACTCACCGACGATGTGCTGGTGAAGGCCGTCGATGCCTACACCATCGTCGGACAATCGGTGCCGCGCGTCGATCTACCGGCCAAGGCGACCGGCGAACTTGTCTATGTGCATGATATGCGCGTGCCCGGCATGCTGCACGGCCGCGTGGTGCGCCCGCCCTATGCCGGCGTCGATGCCGGCGATTTTGTCGGCACCAGCCTGATCGCGGTCGATGAAAGCTCCGTCCGCGATATTCCGGGATTGGTGTCGGTGGTGCGGATCGGCGATTTCATCGGCGTCGTCGCAGAGCGCGAGGAAAACGCGGTGAAGGCCGCGGCGCAGCTCAAGGTGAGCTGGAAGCCGACGCCGACCTTGCCGGACCTGAAGAACATCGAGACCGCGCTGCGCGCCAACCCATCGACGCCGCGCGTGCTGATCGACAAGGGCGACGTCGACTTAGCGATTGCGGCCGCCGACAGGCCGATGCGGCGGACCTATGTCTGGCCGTACCAGATGCACGGCTCGATCGGCCCGTCCTGCGCGGTCGCCGACGTTCGGGACGATGGCGTGCGCGTGTGGTCCGGCACGCAGAATCCGCATCCCTTGCGCGCCGATCTCGCGATCTTGCTGCAGCGGCCGGAGACCGAGATCGATGTGATCCGGATGGAAGCCGCCGGCTGCTACGGCCGCAACTGCGCCGACGATGTTTCGGCCGACGCGGTGCTGTTGTCGCGCGCGGTCGGCCGTCCCGTCCGCGTGCAATTGACGCGCGAGCAGGAGCACGCGTGGGAGCCCAAGGGTACCGCGCAGTTGATGGACGTCAATGGCGGGCTCAACGCCGACGGCAGCGTGGCGGCTTACGATTTTGCGACACGCTATCCGTCCAATGGCGCGCCGACGCTGGCGCTCTTGCTGACCGGCATGATCCCTGCGGTGCCCGACATCTTCCAGATGGGCGATCGCACGGCGATTCCGCCTTACGATTACGACGCGATGCGCGTGGTCGCGCATGACATGCCGCCGATCGTTCGCGCGTCATGGCTGCGCGGCGTCTCGGCGCTGCCCAACACCTTTGCGCATGAATCCTACATCGATGAACTCGCGACCGAAGCCGGCGTCGATCCGATTGAATACCGGCTGCGTTACCTGAATGACCCGCGCGCGGTCGATCTGATAAAAGCAGTCGCGCAACGCGCCAAATGGACGCCTCGACCGGTCTGGAAGGAGCCGGTCGCGGAAGGTGACATCGCGAGAGGCCGCGGCTTTGCCTATGCGCTCTATGTCCACGGACCGTTCCCCGGCAAGCCAGCGGCGTGGTCGGCGTGGATTACCGACGTCGCCGTCAACAAGGCGACCGGCGACGTCAGCGTGACGCGCGCGGTTGCGGGGCAGGATGCCGGGCTGATGATCAATCCGGACGGCGTCCGCCACCAGATTCACGGCAACGTCATCCAGTCGACCAGCCGCGCGCTGATGGAAGAGATTTCGTTCGACCGCGCCTCGGTGGCGAGCCGCGAATGGGGCGCCTACCCCATCATCAAATTCCCGGACATCCCCAAGATCGACGTGTTGATGCTGCCGCGACAGGACCAGCCGCCGCTGGGCGTCGGCGAATCCACCTCGGTGCCGAGCGCCGCGGCCATCGCCAATGCGATCTTCGATGCCACCGGGGTGCGCTTTCGCGAACTGCCGTTCACGCCGGAACGCATTCTGGCGGGATTGCGCGGCGGACAACCGGCGCCGCAAGCGCTGCCGGGAACGGCGCCTCCGAAGCCGGCCCTACGCACGCATCAAAATCCGTTTGCCAAACCGCACGGCGCATTTGCCAGCGCGGCGGCAATGGCTGCCGCGGTGGTCAGCATTGCCGCGCTGGCGCTGCCGTGGCGGTCGATCGCCCCGATCGCGCGGCCGGATCCATCGGCGTATTCGGCCGCGACGATCGCGCGCGGCCAACAGCTCGCCGCGCTCGGCGACTGCGCGGTCTGCCACACGCAAGCGGGTGGCGCGATCAACGCCGGCGGCCGCGCCATAGAGACGCCGTTCGGCATTATCTACGCAACCAACATCACGCCCGATCCCGAGACCGGCATCGGCGCGTGGTCGTATCCCGCCTTCGAGCGCGCGATGCGCGAGGGCATTCATCGCGACGGCAAGCATCTTTATCCGGCGTTTCCCTACAATCACTTTGCGAAGACCGGCGATGCCGACCTGCAGGCGCTCTATGCATACCTGATGGCGCAGCCGGCGGTGAAGTCGGTCTCCCCTGAAAACAAACTCACCTTTCCGTTCAACTTGCGTCCGCTGATGGCGGGGTGGAACGCGCTGTTTCATGATGGCGCGACGTTTGCGCCGGACGCGACCCAATCGGCGGCCTGGAATCGCGGCGCCTATCTGGTCGAAGGCCTCGGCCATTGCGGCGCCTGCCATTCGCCGCGCAACGCGCTCGGCGCGGAAAAGAACGAAGCCTATCTCGCCGGCGGTTTTGCGGAAGGGTGGGAAGCGCCGCCGCTGACCTCGCTGTCGCAGGCGCCGATCCCATGGAGCGAGGATGAGCTGTTCGCATACTTGCGCAGCGGCGAGTCACGCTTTCACGGCGTCGCCGCGGGCCCGATGGCGCCGGTGGTGAAAGAACTGGCCGCGCTGCCCGACGACGACATCCGCGCCATGGCCGTCTATCTCGGCTCGTTCAACGGCAAGCCCGCCGGCAAGGCGGAACAGCAAGCGCTGGCGGCCAGACTCGAAAGCTCGACCGGCACGCAGACGACATCTTCGCCGGGCGCGCGGCTTTATGAGGGCGCCTGCGCGGTTTGCCACAAGGTCGGCGGCGCGCCGCTGTTCGGCGCAAGACCATCGCTGGCGCTCAACAGCAACCTGCACAGCGCCGTGCCGGACAATCTGATCCAGGTCGTCCTGCACGGCATCGGTGCGCCGGCTTCCAGCGATCTCGGCTATATGCCGGGCTTCAAGGACAGTTTTAACGACCGGCAGGTTGCGGAACTGGTCTCCTGGCTCAGGCGGCAATTTGCGCCGGACAAGCCGCCCTGGACCGGCATCGATGCCGCGGTCGGCCGGCTGAGGCAGGCACAAGCACGCTGAATCGCAGCCCAGAACTGCCGCACCTAGCACTGGCTGCCGGGACGCCGGCACGATAAGGTTCCGGCCATGGCAGTCACAGACATCGCGACGCGGACCTACAATCACGGCTGGCGGCTCGACCCGATCGTGCGCAGCCTGCTCGATACCGATTTCTACAAGCTGTTGATGCTGCAGATGATCCGGGAATTCTATCCGGACGAGCACGTGACCTTCTCGGTCATCAATCGCAGCCGCAATGTCCGTCTCGCGGAAGTGATCGACGAGGGCGAGCTGCGCGCCCAGCTCGACCATGCCCGCTCGATCCGCTTCGCCAAGAAGGAACTGATCTGGCTCGCCGGTAACACGTTCTACGGCAAGACCCAGATGTTCTCGCCTGACTTCATCAACTGGCTGGCGAATTTCCGTCTTCCCGAATACGAGCTGCACAAGGTGGACGGTCAATACGAACTGCATTTCCACGGGCCGTGGACGCATACCACCATGTGGGAAATTCCGGCGCTCGCCATCCTCAACGAGCTGCGCTCGCGCCAGGTGACCAAGGGACAGGGGCGATTTGCCCTCGACGTGCTCTATGCCCGCGCCAAGGCCAAGCTCTGGACCAAGGTGGAACGCCTGCGGCAACTGGACGGCCTGCGTCTTTCCGACTTCGGGACGCGGCGGCGTCACGGTTTTCTGTGGCAGCGCTGGTGCGTCGAGGCGGTGAAGGAAGGGCTCGGTCCCGCCTTCACCGGAACGTCCAATGTGCTGCTGGCGATGGACTCGGATCTCGAAGCCATCGGCACCAACGCGCACGAACTGCCGATGGTCGCAGCGGCACTCGCCGGCGACGACACCGAACTGCGCTGGGCGCCGTATCGCATCCTCGATCAGTGGCGGCACACCTATGGCGGCAATCTCTTGATCGCGCTGCCCGATGCGTTCGGCACCAAGGCGTTCCTGCGCGACGCGCCGGAATGGGTGGCGGACTGGACCGGCTTTCGCCCCGACAGCGCGCCGCCGATCACGGCCGGCGAAGAGATCATCAAATGGTGGAAGCAGAAGGGCCGCGACCCCAAAGAAAAACTGCTGGTGTTTTCCGACGGCATGGATGTCGGGTCGATCGAGGACACCTATCGTCATTTCGCCGGCCGGGTCCGGATCAGCTTCGGCTGGGGCACCAACCTCACCAACGATTTTGTCGGATGCGCGCCGGACGGCTCCGCCGATCTCGATCCGATCTCGATCGTCTGCAAGGTGACGGCCGTCAACGGACGGCCGGCGGTAAAGCTCTCGGACAATCCGGAAAAGGCAACCGGCAGTCCCGCCGAAGTCGAGCGCTATCTGCGCGTATTCGGCAACGCCGGCCGCGTCCGCAGCGCCGTGCTTGTTTAAAAACGGCAGGAACGATCGCAGCCGCTATAGCGATACCGATGCGGGGAATTGCGCCGATCACGGCTTTTTTACCCTTGGCTCGCTCCGGCTGAGCGAAAAACCGCGGCGGCCGACTCGAGAATGCTCCAACGGGAGAGAAACCATGTCAGACAAAGTCAATCGTGAGCGCCGCCGCTTTTTTGGCACTGCGGCCGGGACCATTGCCGCCGCCCAGCTGGCGCTGAACGGCTCCGCCGAGGCGCAACCCAACAAGACAAAATCGCCGGGTATGCGCGCGGTCAAGCCGGGAGCGAATGCCTCGTTCGGCCCGCTGAAGCAGATCGATGCCGGCCTTCTCAATGTCGGCTACGCTGAATCGGGTCCCGCCGACGGTCCGGCCGTCATTCTTCTGCACGGCTGGCCCTACGACATTTACAGTTTTGTCGATGTAGCGCCCCTGCTTGCGTCGGCCGGCTACCGGGTGATCGTCCCGTATCTGCGCGGCTATGGTACCACGCGTTTTCTCTCCAGCGAGACGTTCCGCAATGGCCAGCCGTCGGCGGTCGCCGCCGATATCATCGCCTTGATGGATGCGCTCGGAATCGAGAAGGCAACTCTCGCCGGGTTCGATTGGGGCGCGCGGACCGCCAACATCGTGGCGGCGCTGTGGCCGCAGCGCTGCAGGGCCATGGTGTCGGTGAGCGGTTACCTGATCGGCAGCCAGGAATCCGGCAAGATGCCGTTGCCGCCGAAGGCCGAACTGCAATGGTGGTACCAGTTCTATTTTGCCACCGAACGCGGCCGGGCCGGCTACGACAAATACCGGCACGATTTTGCAAAACTGATCTGGCAGCTCGCCTCGCCGAAGTGGAGTTTCGATGACGCCACCTTCGATCGCTCTGCCGCCGCCTTCAACAATCCGGATCATGTCGCGATCGTAATTCATAATTATCGCTGGCGGCTGGGTCTTGCCGAAGGCGAGCCGAAATACGGCGATCTGGACAAGCAGCTTGCCGCAACTCCGGTCATCACGGTGCCCACCATCACCCTCGAAGGCGATGCCAATGGCGCACCCCACCCGGAGTCGGGTTCCTACGCCAAAATGTTCTCGGGCAAATATTCGCACCGGACCATCAAGGGCGGCATTGGGCACAATCTGCCTCAGGAAGCCCCGCACGCCTTCGCCGAAGCCGTCATCGACATTGTCGCTCAAAGCTGAGCGGCGCATTCGCAAACTCGCGCTAGACGCCCACCGCGTTTCGCGCAATGACATTGCGATAGAACGACGCGCTGAGTTTCGGCGTCCGATGTAGCGTGTCGAAGTCGACGCGGTACAGCCCGAAGCGCTTCTGGTATCCATAGATCCATTCGAAATTATCCATCAGGCTCCACAGGAAATAGCCGCGCACCGGCACGCCCTCGGAAACCGCACGCTGCAATTGCGCGAGGTAATTGCGCAGATACATGATGCGGTCGAGATCGTAGATGTTGCCGTCGGCAGCGATCTTGTCGTCGGCTGACGTACCGTTCTCGCTGATATAGATGGTCTCGATGTTCCAGACCTTCGCCGCCAGCCGCGGTACCCAGTAGGCCGTCTCCGGGCCGATCCTGAGCCAGTCGACGTTCATATGCGGGAACGAGGTTGGAAAAGGCAGCACCTTGAAACCCGGCGCACGGCCGGAAGCGGCCACGTAATATTGCGGCGCGTAGATGTTGAGGCCGACGAAATCGTTCGGAGAGGAAATTATCCTCAACTCGTCGGCGGTAAATCTGGGCGCAGCCTTGCCGGCATATGCGAGAAAGCCGTCGGTGTATTTGCCCTCCAGGATCACGCCAAGAAAGCCCGCATTCAATTCGCGCGTGGCGATCTCGGCTGCGCGAATATTTTCGGGCGTATCGATCGCCGGCAGGCAGGCCGCGATGTTCTCCGCCGGGCCGACCCTGGTCCCCGCGCGCCCCTTTGCGCGGATCGCCTGCACTGCGAGACCGTGGGCCAGCGCGACGTTGTGACGGACCTGGTTCAGCTTTGCCGGCGGCAGCTGGAGGCCAGGCGCATCGATGCCCCAGCCATAACCGAAATTCACGAATCTTCCGGCTTCGTTGACGGTGAAGAAGGATTTGACGCGGTCGCTCAAGCGCTCCGCCACATGGCCCGCATAATTTGCGAACGCCTTGGAGGTCTCGGTGGACTGCCATCCGCCCAGCCTGTCCTGCAACGATTGCGGCAGATCCCAGTGATACAGCGTCGCGAACGGCTCGATGCCAGCTTTAAGAAGTTCGTCCACCAGACGGTCGTAGAAATCGAGGCCTTTGGGATTCGGCGCGCCTGTTCCGTCGGGAAACACCCGCGGCCATGCAATCGAAAAGCGGTAGGCCTTTGCCCCCAACTCCCCGATCAGCCGCACGTCGTCCTTGTAGCGGTGATAGTGGTCGTTGGCACGGTCGGCGTTGCTGCGATCCCCGATCTTGCCGGGGGTATGCGCAAAGCTGTCCCAGATCGAACGGCCCCGGCCGTCTTCGTGTACGGCGCCTTCGATCTGATACGCTGAAGTAGCGGTGCCCCATGTAAAACCGTCGGGGAAACTGGCAGCAGCGTGGCGGTCGCGCACGGCCTCTCCGTCCTCCGGCCTCGCCGGCGACGCTGCCATCCCGAGCGCGGAAAAACCGGCAAGCTTTGCAAAATGCCGGCGCGAGAATTTTCCGAACATCGACTTCTCCGTCAGGTTTTGCTTTCACCGGACCTCAATGTCCGGGCCCTGTCACAGAGTTGCATAGCACAGGCTTCATCCAGGCTGGCGCGGACGAGTGGCGATTGGTACCTTCGCAAGACGGAAAAACAGCCGAACGAGGTGCAAACAATATGAAAAAGAATACAAAGACCGAAGCCGAATCCCCTTCCCGGCTGATCGACGCGCGGATCAAGGAGCTGGGCGACTGGAGGGGCAAGACGCTCGCCCGTGTCCGCACTCTCATCAAACAGGCCGACCCCGAGGTGGTCGAGGAGTGGAAATGGAGAGGTGTTCCGGTGTGGGAGCACGATGGAATAATCTGCACCGGCGAGACCTACAAGAGCGTGGTGAAGCTGACTTTCGCCAAGGGCGCTTCGCTGAAGGATCCCGCAGGACTGTTCAACTCCAGCCTTGAAGGCAATGTCAGGCGCGCTATCGATCTGCATGAGGACGATGAAATAAATGAGGTTGCCTTCAAGACGCTGATACGCGCCGCTATAGCCCTGAACAGGTCAAAGGCCCGATAGCAGCGTAGCCCGCATCGCAATTGCCGGGCCGCGCCAGGGTTGCCCTGACCCGCGCCGCTAAAATCCGGATGCTGAATTCGACGTTGCGCGCAGATCACCACCGCAAACCGGAGTGGCCGCGATGTCACCTGTTGCCGGCGAATATTTACTGCCAGAGTTTTGCGGGCGGAATCCCGAGCCCGACGCTATAGAGCGGATCGGTACCGGTGCCGACCCAGCCGTATGGATCAACGACGGCGTAGATCAGAGGGTTGTTATAGTCTTTGGTACTGCCGATGAGCTTGATCACTTCGAAATGAAGATGATCGGGGCATGTTGTCGTTGTCTTGCATGCGAGCCCTGTATGCCCGGACAAGCCAATTTGCTGACCCTGCACCACCGTCTGCCCCGGTGTTACTAACACGGTCCCCACGGCGAGATGGCCATACTGCGTGATGTATCCGTTACCATGATCGATGCCTACGTAGTTGAAGGTGGCGCAGCTGGGGATATTCGTGCGAACGCACGGTTCACCAAGAGCGACGTTGTTGACAACGACACCGCCTGCCGCGGCGAAGACCTTGGTGTTCATCGCGGCAAGATAATCGTAGCCAGGATGTTCATCGTACGATGCAAATCCTGGCCCGCAACCGCGCGAATTAAACAGTGGGGCCAAGAATGGCTTGGATATAGAGATACAAGTCGGATCGTCATTCTGGGCGCCGTTGGCCATGTCTCCATTGAAAGCGACTACTATACCGTCGCCACCTTGCGGTTTGTCAGTCGTTTTTCCAAATTGCCAAAGTTTGTTGGCGTTTTGTATGAGATGGTGATCGACAACACTGTTCATGATGCCTGGCGTATATGCGCCTTGCGAGTACTGGAAGGCGCAGTTCGGATCTCCGCATGCAAGCGGCGATGCGAGGAAGCCTTGGGCACTGCTGCGCGCAGCCGTGTAGGTATAGTCGCTGAACTGCCAGGCGCCTGCGAGCAACGACCAAAGCCGCACATACAGCGTGCGCCCGTCCGTCGGCAGCCCGTTCACGGTGACCGAGAGACTGCTGCCTTGCGACAGTCCGTACAGGTCGTTGCCGCCGGCCGCCGTGCCAACATAGAGCCAGTACTGGCTGACACCGCTGCCCGAACTCCACGCGAAGGCCACCGAGGAGCCCGGTAAAGTTGATCCCGGCACCGGGGACGTCATCGCGGACTTCTGCGACAGGCCCGCCGCGTGGTAGACATAGTCGTTGAACTGCCAGGCGCCTGCGATCAATGACCACAGCCGCACATACAGCGTGCGGCCATCCGTGGGCAGGCCGCTCACCGTCCCGGCGTGACCGGTGCCCTGCGACTGCGTGTAAAGGTCATTGCCGGCTGCCGACGTGCCGACCCAGAGCCAGTACTGGCTGACACCGCTGCCGGCGTCCCAGCCAAACGACACCGTTGCTCCGGACAGCGTCGAGCCTGGCGCCGGGGTCGAGATCGCCGCCTTCAGTCCGGCCGTGGTCGCGGCGGTATAGATATAGTCGTTGAACTGCCAGGCGCCTGCGATCAATGACCAAAGCCGCACGTACAGGGTACGCCCGTCGGTTGGCAGGCCGCTCACTGTCCCCGACAGGCTGCTGCCCTGCGACTGGGTATAAACGTCACTGTTGTTCGCCGACGTGCCGACCCAGAGCCAGTACTGGCTGACGCCACTGCCCGAACTCCAGGCGAAGGTCACCATGGCGCCCGGCAACGTCGATGTTGGCGCCGGCGCCGTCATCGCCGCCTTCTGCGAAGTACCCGCCGCCGTGTAAGTGTAGTCGTTGAACTGCCAGGCGCCCGCGATCAATGACCAAAGCCGCACATACAGGGTACGCCCGTCCGTTGGCAGCCCGTTCACGGTGATCGCGTGACTGGTGCCTTGTGACTGCCCGTACAGATCATTGCCGCCGGCCGATGTGCCGACATAGAGCCAGTACTGGCTGACGCCGCTGCCCGAACTCCAGCCGAAGGTCACCGAGGCGCCCGGCAGGGTCGATCCCGGCACGGGGGCCGTCATCGCCGCCTTCTGCGCGGCACCCGCCGCGCCATATGTGTAGTCGTTGAACTGCCAGGCGCCCGCGACCAATGACCAAAGCCGCACATACAGGGTGCGCCCGTCGGTCGGCAGACCGTTCACCGTGCCTGAGCGACTGGTGCCCTGCGACTGCGTATAAAGGTCGTTGTTGCCTGCCGAGGTGCCAACCCAGAGCCAGTACTGGCTGACCCCGCTGCCCGCGTCCCAGCTAAACGATACGGTTGCACCTGACAGCGTCGAGCCTGGCGCGGGGCTCGTCATGTTTGCAATCGTGGCTTGTGCCGGAGTTGCAACGCCGGCCAGCACGGCCGGCAGCAACGCGATTGCGGCCAACCAGAAGAAGAACGGAAATAGCCGCACAGTTCCGGCTCGCCATGCGAAGGCGACTAAACGACGCGATGCAAACATCTGGCTGTCCCCTGCGCGTTGGTGCGCTTTTCAAAACGAATTTGCCCTGCCCCGAAACGGCAAAGCGTATGACTTCGATGTCGACCGGTGGCCCCCGGTGCCACAAACTGAAAATTCGACGGGCCGCGGAACAAAGTTGTATCTATTAAATTTACGACTTTCGGAGGAGTGTGCAATTTACCAGTCAGGAATTGCAAGCAAAATCGGAGCAAGGAAGTAGATGTTCACAGCGGCAAGTCGGCCGCAGTGAAGTCCCCCATCGAAAATGCCAGCGCTTTCAGGGACAAACACAGCTCCTGCCTTCGCGCCAGGGCATGCACCTATCCGTACAGGGTTTGGATTTGACCGCAGGTCCATGAAAAACACGAAGGCGTTTCAGCGCGGTATTCCGTCGTCGTCGAGAGTTGCGCCATCGTGTCAAGGCGTTGTACTCCAGCGACGGCGCAGGGCCATTGCCACCGATGACCGGCCGGCAAGCGGCATCTGCGAGAGGCGGCAATGAAACTACTGTTCGCGATCGGGCGGAGCGCTTTTGAGGTGCTCTGCGTTGCTGCTATGTGCTGGGGCAGTCCGGCGATCGCCGCGGCTCAAGACAGCCGGTTCTCAACCAGTCCGGACGGGACACGCATCCAGTTCGACATACGCAACGTCGCCCGCCGGGAAGTTCTGGACCGGTTGATTTCGGACCGAGGCATCACGATCGAATGGCGAGATGCCGCGGTCGGCGACGAACCCATCACCGGGACCTTCAATGGAACGTTTGCCAGCGTATCCCGTCAACTGCTTGCACCGACCGATTTTGTGGTGATGTACGACCTCAGCGCCAGCGAACCGCGTATGTCTCGCGTTCTTGTTATCGGGCGGGCGGGCCGCCGGTCTGCTTCCGGAAGCAAGGTAGTCCAGCAATTGGCGCTGATACCTGGCCCGGTGCCCGCACCGGCGCAGGCACCCGGGCTCACACCGATGGCGGCGCCTCGTGCTCCAGCTCGGGCCGCGACACCTCTTGTGTCTCAGGCACCTGAGGCAATCCAGGAATCGGCGCCGACAGCCGGCCCTGATCCCGGCGCGGTCTCCGCAACTGCGCCTGTGCCGAGGCCCGACCGCCTTCATTGACCTGCGGTGCGCCACGCCCTGCAGCACATGTCCTTTCATTTCATGGGCACGTCCCGGTACAGATCGATTTGATAGGCGGAAATCCTGTCGATCTCGAATTCGACCGCAACGGGAGATTCCGCATCGACGAATCCCACGCCCTCGAAGTTCTTGGAGCCCATCGCGAGATTCACGATCATGTACATCGGATCGTGGAAGCCGGTCGGGACCTTGATATCCGACACCGGCTTGCGGTCGATGAAATAGACAATGCGATCCGGCATCCATAGCACGCCATAGTCGTGGAACTCGGCCGCAGCACCGGGCAATGAGAAGTCAAACCCGCAGGATTCCACGCGGCCGGTTGCCGGAATCCGCCAATGTGTCGTCATCACGAGGTCGCCGGGCCGTTGCCCGCGTCCTTCCATCACGTCGATTTCGGGAGGCCAGCCGCCGTCATCGGCGAGCATCCAGAAGGCCGGCCATACGCCGGTCCCGACCGGTATCTTCGAACGGATCTCGAAATATCCGTACTTTTGCGAAAATGAACTTTGGGTGGTCAGGATCCCCGATACATATTCATTGTCGAAGAGCACCGGCTTCAGGGCTGAAGGCGTGCGGGATGCAACGATCGAGAGAACCCCATCGCGGATCTTGAACGGGTCGAGCCCGAGCGGAGTGGTTTCGCGTCCGCCGTATTGCGGATCGACATATATCTGCTGTTCGCCGTTGTACGCGGTTTTCCGCTTGAAGTCGGAGCCGTCTCCGCCGAAGTAGCGCGCTGCCGGCCAGGCGGCGCCCCCGGCGTAGTGCGATACCCACGTTCCCTTCAGCAGGGGATGCTCGACGAAATCATCGTGGAAGGTCCGGTGCAAGGACACCGGCATCAAGGACGTGAGATCCGAAGTTTCGATGCGGCGGCATCGCTCCGCGGCGGGATCGGTCACGATCTGCAGGGTAAGCTCGGCCGGCGCCGTCCTGAGGTCGTCCTGCGCGACCGCCGGCGCGGCGATGAGACAACCGATGATGGTCAGGACTCTCGGTGTCAATTTTTCTGACCTTGCTCTGCAATCGCGGCTGCTCCGGCGCCTGTATTTTATTCAACGATCGGCGCTTTGTCCGCCGTCAACATGCGGGATTTCGCCGGTCACAGGCTGCCGCTTACGGAGGCGAAATATAGCCGTACCAGGCGGCTTTTGCCGGATTGGGACGCAGCGCACGCATCATCTTCACATATAGTTGGCTGCCCCAGTCGTAATGCCAGAACGTGAACGGGTCGTTCTCGAAGCCTTCGCTGCTCATCGCCCAATGCAGCAGGCGCCGATATTTTAGCCGCGCGTCGTCGGGCGCGATCTCTCCGGCCGCGAGTTTTCGTTCGAAATAGTCGGTGGCGGCGATGTCGTTGATGTCCTCGAAACGGCCGCCCAGGTCGCAGTATTCGCCGGACTGGAGATGGCGCAGCGTCAGGTCCACCGCCGCGCCGGTGGCATGGGTCGGCCAGGTCGCCGGATCGTTCTCGTTAAAATCGCTGGGATCGACGGCATGCTTGAGTGCCTGCGCGCGCCAAATCGCCGGCGTTCCATCGGGTATCGTGCGAACCGCGTCGCGGTAAAAGAAGTCCCACATCCCCCGCTGGCACGCCAGCGTGCGATATCCATCCCAAACGATCAGTTCGACGCCGAACGGCTTGAGCCGGCCGTTGACCTCCGCCAGCATTCCGGCAACGGTCTTGCGCAGCCAAACATCCTTGCGCGCGCCGGGCACCGGCCCGAAATACGGCCAGTTTCCCCCGTCGGTACGGGCGTGATGGGCCTCATAGGCGACACCGACGGTTTCCAGCCTGACCAAAGGCTCGTCGCGGCGCGGGTCGGTCAGGTCGAAGGGCAGCCGGCTGTAGCGCCCGGCATAGACCTTCCGCTCTATGATCGGCACTTCATAGGCAAGATCGAAAACAGACATCGGCATCGCCAAACTCCCTCCAGCCCCCAAAAATCGTCCGACCGCTCATCCGCTGAGAACAGCACGCTCCACGGTCCGCATCTTGTCCTTGAAGGGCGCGCCTCCATAGAGGCCCTCCTTGAGAATCGCACGGTGAAGCATCTGCCGCCTCGGAGGCGGAAGCGTCTCGAAGATAGCTGCGAGCTTATCGGAAGCGTGGGACATCAGCCGCGCGACCAATTTTCCCGTGGCTTCGAATTCGCAATCGCGCAGGAAGGCGGTGAATTCCGCAAGCGTCGCGATTTTTGAGGTGTTGACCTCGTGCTCGAGCTCGGGAAACGCGCATCCGGTCGCCGGATCGACATTCACAATCAGAAGCACGTCGAGGCTCTCTACCCCTGCCCCGCGCAGAAGTTTCGTGATCGACGCGAGCTGCGTGCCGGTGACATTGATGTCGTTCACGAAGATGGCGCGCCGGCCTTCGAACCCTGCAAGATCGTAGGTCGCGCTCTCATCGCGCGCCAGGTGGAAACGCTGGCGCGTCTTCAGGTCTTGCTTGCTGTAGTCGTTATAGCCTTTTTGGTTGCCGATTGGCGTCCTCGGACCATGAACGTCCAGCGTGTCAAGGCGCGGAGCCAGCCCAGCCGGCAATGATCCGGCGAGTATGCCGCGGATCGCACGGCACACCAGATTGGCGCCGCATGGCAGGCCCTGCAGCGGCGGCGATGTCAGCACCCAATCCCGATGTTTCGAAGGCGCTTCGACGATCGCCTTGAACGCCATCGGCGCCAGCAACCCGGCAAAGTAGTCGACGCTCTGGCGATGGCCGAATTTCATGGCCGGGTAATGCGCGAACACCGGGGCCCCCGGATCAAACGGATAGCTGCTGATGGTGTGCAGGGCCGAGAGCACGCGATAGCCACTCTATCCTCAAGCGCCGGCCTTTCCAGGCGGGCCGCGGTTGGGAAACGGGACGGGCCCTGTGTGCTCCGCGCGGTCGGCGCGGAACACACAGGCCGGCAGGTCATTGTCCGGAAAGAGCCTTGTGCAGCGCGTCCAGACGGCGCCTGTCAAAGCCCAGCCTGAAGTTCGACACAGCGGCCGTGTTCTTGGCGGTCGCAGGCACCGCAAATTCCGGCTGATCCACCGGACCGCCCGCCAGCGTAAAGCTGAAATCGGTCCCCGCGCGCTGGGTCCGTCCATGGCAACCCATGCAACCGCCCATATTGGTTCGGGTGAACTGGTTGGGCGGAACGTTGCCGCTGGGCGGTCCATAGATGTTGAAGGCGGGGCCCATCTGCTTATCCGTTTTTGGATCGATCTCGAACGCCGATTTGAAGAACACGCCGGTCTTCAGATTATCCGGATAAAAGAACAACCCGCCAAAGAACTCCTGCAGCGTATTGTCCGTCTCCACCACGATATTGGCGAGGCTGAAGGTCGACGCGAGCCGGCTGGTATTGGTTCCGCTGGTGTCGATGTCGCCAATGTTGAATGGCTCCCACTGGACGTTGACCAGCTTGTAGTTCTGCCATAGCGCCGGCGCGCCATAGTTCTGAAGCGCGGTATGCGCCGCCGCATTCACCTGCTGGATTTGCGACGGGATCGAGAAGTAGCGCTTGTTCACGCAAATGCCGGTATTCTTCGGAGGAACGGGACTGCCGTTCAAGTACAGGTCCTGGAAGTAAAGCCTCTGGTTCGCCGGCGTGACGTTGCAATAAGACCCGTCGGTCTGGACCAGCGGCAGCGATGCGCCGGGCGGCGGTGACGGCGGCGGAGGTGTCGGCACCGGCGGCTGCGGCGGAACCTTGATGCCCTTGGGATAGTCCGGGCTGTAATACGTGCTGTTGGTGTCGAAGTAGTTCAGCCGCGGATCCATGGCGTCGCCTGCCGGCGCGTTGACTTCGGCGCCGGTGTTGTCCTCGACCGGCTTGCCGCCCGCCGTCAGGATATTGTTGGTGTATTCGAAGGTGGCGAAGATGAAATTGGGCGCGTTCGGCGTCTTCTGAATGATGTGAAGCGCGACCAGCGCCCAGGTCTGCTCGCGATAGCAGGCCGACGATGCGGTGCCGTTTTGATCGTAGAAGCGGACCGTCTTGGTATGGAAGTCGGGAGCTTTTTCACCCTGCGCCAGCGGCCGCCACGCCGCCTTCACCAGAACGGTGCCGGCCGGCAACTGCATGGTAGGCATCGGCGGAGGATATGAATTTTTCACGGCGGCGTTGTTGAAATTCATCCTCGCCGTCGTGTAGGCCGCGCCCTTGTACCAGAACTGGTTGGCCGCCACGTAGTCGTAGAAGGTCCGATTGCCCTTGGCCAGGAACCGGATCAGTTGCGGCCCGGCATTGGCGTTCTGGGCGGTCGGGTTCGAGACCGACGGCGGCAATACGCCGGCGAACATCGAGTCCAGACCGATCTGGGTGATCTCATCCAGATTTACAAAGGCCGGCGTCGTCACGATCGGTTGCGCCGGACTCTGGCAGGGCGGCACCACCAGCGGCGAGCCGCCGGGGTTGTTCTGCAGCGGAGGAACCGTCTTGGTCGTGGTCCGGGTCCCATAGACATATTGCGGCGCGACATCGAAGCCGTAGTCCTGCGACGGGCCGTTGCTGTAGCCCGGAGGGTTGCCGACGCCGGGGAAAGTCTCGACCTTGCCGCGGTAGGTTTCCCAGACGACCGGCTGGTTGGCTTGATCGGGGCCGCTGCTGTCCTCGCCGAACTTCTTGCTGTTGTCCGGCGCGCCGCGCGTGTTGGAACCCGATGCGCCGGTCTGCTTCGCGGCCGGCCAATTGAGCGCGATGAACTCCTGCCATGCGAACACCGCGGCTTCGGTGATGGTCGCATTGACCGGGATGTTGGACGGCAGTTGCGAGCTTATCGCGGGAAAGTTGACCGCGTTCGTCTGCGCCGCGGCATTGCTGGTCGCGGCGTCGGCATAGAGCGCCCCCCAAGACGCGACTGCACCGATCCCGGCCGCGGTCAGCAGCGGCATCAGGACCGGTTTGCGGGATTTCGTATCGATCTTCATAACTCGCTCCTCTGTCACTTATTATTAGATCTAGGCGCCGACGCCTTCGGGTTGTTTGGTCTTGAGGTCGCTCCAGTAATCGTCGCGCAGCACCTCCGCGGGCAGTTCGCCGGGGGCCAGCGGGCGGTCCGTCACCTCGACGGTGAAATTACGGCTCAGCGGCGCCGCCCAGATCCGCGTCGACAGCGTGACCTTGGAAATCTCGAACATCCGCTTGTCCTGCTTGGTCTCTGCGTCGGTGCCGAGCCGGTCGGAAAGCTCGTAGAACGCGCGCGGCACGAAATCCTCGCGGAGCTTGACGAACACCGTCCTGCGGCCATCGCTCACCCACCATTCGAACTTCATCGAGCTGTTGCACTTCATGCCGCAGTCCGGTTCGAGTACCACCTTGTAGCGGTCGCGCCCGACGACGCCGGTCACATAGTCGATGGCGTCGCGCACGCCCGGCCCGGGGTGAGCGCCGACGACGTAGAGGTCGTCACGACTCCAGAGCCCGTCCTTCGACAAGGCTTCGGCCGCGGCCTGCATCGCGCGATAGCCGACGGCCGTGCCCCACCACAACGACCCGATATGCTTGGTCATGGCGCCGTTGTAATCGACCTCCTTGATCTCGCCGCGATCCTTGATGCGGACGACAGTCGCATCGACGGGCGTGATGGCGTCGGCGTCATTGCTCTGCATGGGAGTTCCCTTTCTGCATCGTTCCGGTACCTGGTGTTGCGGCTTCCTGCGCTAGCAAATCCTCGGCAGTTGCTCGCCGACCAGCATGTCGACGATGCGGCGGCCGCCGAACACCGTGCGCATGGTGACGCGCCCGGCCTCGCCCTGATTGACCCGTCCGATGATGCCGGCGCCCTGCCCGAGCGGATGCGCGCGCATCGCCGCCAGCGCCGCCTCGGCCTGTTCGGGCGGAACGACCGCGACGATCTTGCCTTCATTGGCGAGATAGAGCGGATCGAGCCCGAGGATTTCGCAGAACGCCTTGACCTCCTCGCGGATCGGGGTGGCGGCCTCGTCGATCTCGATTGCGACTTGCGACGCATCGGCGATCTCGTTCAGCACCGTGGCGAGCCCGCCGCGGGTGGCGTCGCGCACGAAGCGGACCCCGGGCGCCGCCGTCAGCAGCGCCTCGATCAGGCCATGCAGGCAGGCGCAATCGCTCTCGATCGGGGTGTCCAGCGCCATGTCGCCGCGCGCGCACAGGATCGCCGCGCCGTGATCGCCGAGCAGGCCGTTGACCAGCACCACATCGCCCGGCCGCGCGGTATCGACGCCGAGGGCGAGCCCCTTGCGGATCACGCCGATGCCGGTGGTGGTGATGAACAGCTTGTCGCAGGCGCCGCGCTGCACCACTTTGGTGTCGCCGGTGACGATATACACGCCGGCGTCCTTGGCGGTTTTCGCCATCGAATGCGCGATCTTGCGCAGCAGCTCGACGCTCATGCCCTCCTCGATGATGACGGCGCAGGACAGATACAGCGGGGTGGCGCCGCCGACCGCAAGATCGTTGACGGTGCCGCATACCGCGAGTTCCCCGATGTCGCCGCCGGGGAAGAACAAGGGATCGACCACGAAGGAATCGGTGGTGAACGCCAGCCGGTCGCCATGGGCGGCAAGTTCGACAAGATCGAACCGTGCCTGGTCCTCCAGCGGCGCCAGCGCGTGATTGTCGAATACCGCGACGAACACGTCGTCGATCAGGTCCTTCATCGCCTTGCCGCCGCCGCCGTGGGCCAGCGTCACCGTGCCGACACTGACCTTGCCGAGCTTGCGGGTGCGGATGAAGGGCGCGACGTTCATACCGCCTCCTTGTAGCGCTTGACGCCGCCATACTGGTAATAGGCAGCACAGGCGCCCTCGGACGACACCATCAGCGCACCGAGCGGGGTTTCGGGCGTGCAGGCCGAGCCGAACACCTTGCATTGCCACGGTTTGATCACGCCCTTGAGCACCTCGCCGCACTGGCAGGATTTCGGGTCGGCGATCTTCAGGTTCGGAATCGCGAACTTCCGTTCGGCGTCGTAATGCACATATTCGTCGCGCAGCTTGACCCCGGAATGGTCGATCGAGCCTAACCCGCGCCACTCGAAGAACTCGCGCAGCTCATAGACCCGCGACACCGCCTGCAGCGCCGGCGCATTGCCTCCGTCCGGCACGATCCGCGCATACTGGTTCTCGATGTCGGCGCGGCCCTCCTGGATCTGCTTCAGCACCATCCAGATCGACTGCAGGATATCCAGCGGCTCGAAGCCCGCGACCACCATCGGCTTCTTGTAGAAGCCCGCGATGAACTCGTAGGGCGCGGTGCCGATCACCATCGAGACATGGCCGGGCCCGAGAAAGCCGTCGAGCTGCAGCCCGGGGCTGTCGAGGATCGCCTTGATGGTCGGCACGATGGTGATGTGGTTGCAGAACACCGAGAAATTGCGGATGCCTTCAGCCTCCGCCTGCAGGATGGTCAGCGCGGTCGAGGGCATCGTGGTCTCGAAGCCGAGCCCGAAGAACACAACCTCGCGGTCCGGATTCTTGCGCGCCAGGGCCAGCGCATCCATCGGCGAATACACCATCCTGACATCGGCGCCCTCGGCCTTGGCCTGCAGCAAGCTTTTCTTCGAGCCGGGCACCCGCATCGCGTCGCCGAAGGTGGTGAAGATCACATTGGGATTTTCGGCGATCGACACGCAGTCGTCGACCCGCCCCATCGGCAGTACGCAGACCGGGCAGCCCGGTCCGTGGATCAGTTCGATCTCCTTCGGCAGCATGCCTTCCAGGCCGTAGCGGAAGATCGAATGGGTGTGGCCGCCGCAGACCTCCATGATGTAGAGCGGGCGATCCGCCGGGATGGTCATGGTCGCGACCAGCGCCTCGATCTCCTTGATCAGGACGCGGGCTTTGTTGCCGTCGCGGAATTCGTCGACATATTTCATGCCGCGGCTCCCTTGGTCGTCGCCGATCCCCGATCGTCGGCGAGCAGCGTGTGAACGAGGTCCCACAGGATGTGATAGGCGGCGACGTGGCATTCCTGGGTGCGGTGGATCGACGACGTCGGCACCACCAGGCAGAAATCCACCGCGCCCGACGACTGCATCTTGCCGCCGTCGCCCCCGGCCAGCCCGATGGTGACGATGCCGAGCTCCTTGGCCTTGGCGAACGCCGCCATCAGGTTCGCCGAATTGCCGCTGGTGGAGATGCCGATCAAGGCGTCGCCCTTTTTGCCCTGCGCCAGCAACTGCCGCACGAACACGTGCTCGAAGCCGAGATCGTTGCCGACCGCGGAGATCATCGCGAGGTCCGCGACCAGATTGGTGGCGGCCAGCGCCGGACGGCCCGCCGTGATCGGGTGCACGAATTCCACCGCGACATGGGAGGCATCGCAGCTCGAGCCGCCATTGCCCATCGAGAACATCCGCCCGCCGCCCCGGTAGACCTCGGCCAGCGCCTTGGCCGCTGCGACCAGGATCGGCGCGTGTTCGCCGAAAAACCGCGCATTGGTCTCGCGGGAATCGCGCGCCTTCTCCTCCACCGAATGCAGCAGCGCCGCATCGAGCTTGGCCGGCGCCTGCGCCTGACCGTGAAGGAAGGGATAAAGGGACTTCAGCGTATCGTCGTTTGCCATCAGAAGATCCACTTCACGCCGTGGCGGCCATTGCGGCCAACTCCTGCTGCAGTTCGCCGAGCTCGCTGAGCACGCGTAGCGTCGCGGCGGCCTCATCTTCATCGATGCGGCTCATGGCGAACCCGACATGGACCAGAACCCAGTAGCCGATGCAGTCCTCGACGGGCCGTCCATCCTCCACCACGCAGGCCACATTGACCTCGCGCTGTACCCCGCTCACATCGACCATCGCGAGTTTGCGCCCGGCGTCCGTAATTCTGACGATCCGGCCCGGAATTCCCAAACACATGGCGTTGCTCCCATTCCGCTGTTGCGGCTTCAGCTGGTGGCTCGTATGGCGATCTCGCGGGCTGCAGCGATAGCCGCCTGGCCCAGCGCCAGCCCTCCGTCATTCATGGGGACGTGCGACTGGGTAAGACAGCTCAGCCCGCACTCCTCGATATGGCTTACGCATGCTTCGAACAGCGTCTTGTTCTGGAAACATCCGCCGGAGAGTACGACGGTATCGATCGGCTCCGCACCTGATTTTGTCGCGAGACGTACCGCCATAGCCGCGACTGACATGGCAAGGCCGAGATGAAACCGGGCCGAAATGACAGGCACCGGCGTTCCCGACCGCAGGTCTTCCAGCAAGGCGCGCCACATCGGGCGCGGCTCGAGGATTTCCAGACCGGTCTCCGGCAGCGTCTCGCAGCCGAACGGATACAGTCCGCGCGATCTCGCAGCGGCGCAGGCGTCATCATCGATCAGGTCTTCGAATTGCATCGCGGCCTGACCTTCGAACATCGCCGTCTCTGGACAAAGCCCTGCCGCCGCAGCCACCGCGTCAAACAGCCGCCCGCAGGAACTGGCCGCAGGCACATTGATGCCATTCGCCAGCATGCGATCGATGGTCGCGCGCGGCTTGCCGGCGAGATAGCGCGCCAGTTCCAGGCCGCCGAAATCGCGCTGGAATTGCTCCCAGCCGAATGCCGCGACCAGATGGGCATAGGTGTTGCGCCAGGGTTCGCGAATAGCCTGCGCACCGCCGATCATCGCCACCGGCTTGAACGCCGCGAGCCGCTGGAACCCGTGATAATCCGCGCGCAGAAACTCTCCGCCCCAAAGCGTGGCGTCGGCGCCAAATCCCAACCCGTCCAGGACCACGCCGAGTACCGGCCCCGCCTCCAGCTCCCGGCCGTTCTCGGCCAGCGCGCTGGCAATATGGGCATGATGATGCTGGACGTCGTGCAGCACGCCGTCGCCCGAGGCGCGCGCCCTGGCCAGTTTGCTCGACAGATATTCGGGATGCATGTCGGCTGCGAACACACCCGCCCGGTGGCTGTAGAGTTCGCGGTAAAGCTGCAGGTTCTTCCGGTAGTCGTCGAATGTCGCGGCGTCCTCCAAATCCCCCTGATGCTGGGACGGAATGGCCGTTCCGTCCTTGATCAAACAGAAGGTGGACTTCAACTCACCACCGAAGGCCAGGACGTCCGGCGCTTCCGCAAAGCTCTTCGGTAGCGCGATCGGACCCGGCGCAAAACCGCGCGCACGCCGCAGAGTCCTCGCCCGGCCGCTCATGACCCGAACGACGGAATCGTCGATCCGGCTGGCGATGTCGCGGTTATGGAGCAGCACGCTATCGGCAATACCGCCGAGCCTGGCGCGAGCCTCCGCATTGTCGGTAACCTGGGGTTCATCGGAGATGTTCCCGCTGGTCATGACCAGGGGCACGTCGAATTTTTCCAGGATCAGCCTGTGCAACGGCGTGTAGGCCAGCATGAAGCCCAGCGTAGCCAGCCCTGGCGCAACGCTCTCGGGCAGGCGTTCAGGCCCGTCCGCGCGCAGCAGGACGATCGGCGCAGCCGGGCCTTGCAAAAGTTCCAGTTCCAGCGGCGAAATCGATGCGAAGCGCCGGATGACATTTTTGTCCCGCGCCATCAGCGCAAATGGCTTTCCAAACCGCCGCTTCCGGTCGCGCAGCCGGTCTACCGCGCTCGCATTGGCCGCGTCGCACGCAAGATGGAAGCCGCCGAGACCGCGGATGGCGAGGATCTTGCCGTCCCTGATCTGACGCACGGCCGCATCGAGCGGTGTGAGACCGAGGTCATCGGCAGGCACCGCCCCGCCAAGCGGTTCGAGCCATAGCTTCGGCCCGCATTCCGGACAGGCGATCGGTTGGGCATGGAACCGCCGGTCCGATGGATCGCGATACTCGGCGGCACACGCCGGGCACATCGCAAATGCGGCCATGGTCGTGCGCGCCCTGTCATAGGGGATGCCGGTCACGATCGAAAGCCGCGGACCGCAATGTGTACAATTTGTGAAGGGGTAGCCGTGACGCCGTTCGCGGGGATCGAGCACCTCGGCCCAGCAGGCCGGGCAGGTAGCGGCATCGGCAGTGACATTGGTACGGGTTTCGCCGCCAATGCTGCCGGCAATATGAAAGCCTTCGAATGTCACGACCTCATCGAGATGATGGATATCGAGACTTTCGATGCGGGACAGCGGCGGAGGATCCGACTCCAGGCGCCTCAAAAAGCAGGCGATGCGCGCCTGTTCGCCCGTCGCCCTGATGAGGACACCACAACTGTCGTTCAGAACGTGCCCGACCAGATCGTTTTCTCTCGCCAGACGCCACACCGCGGGCCTGAAGCCCACACCCTGCACCGTGCCGCGGACGCGAATCTCTACCGTCTCGACGCCGTGCGGCAGCCCCATCGCCACAGTGCCGACAACGCCTTCGTACATGTACCCTTGCCCTCAATTTGATATTCAAAGGCGACACGGCCTGCTCATCGGCATCGAGAACTTCGCGATCTAAAAAATGATGAGAACCACCGTCTGATTGCAAGTTGTTGCACACGAACTGGTGCAATGCTAGGGTGATTAGCGTATATGGGGCATTTATTCCACGCACCTCCCGACGTGTTTACCGTTTTCACGAGAACGTTTGACGGCAAGACATTTGCTTAGCGATTCTGACGGGGACGCCGAGAATGACAGGCCTGACGCTCCCGACTTCCCGCGAAACGGCTGGCGCCAGTCGGCAGAGCGAACGGCCAATCGCCCCTGGAACCATCTCTTCTCGTCCGCCCGGCCGCGACGGTCCGGGCGAGACGCTGTTGACCCAAATCGAACACATGAACACCGCGCAGGCCGCCGACGGCTCGGATCCGTTCCGGCGGATTGGCGGCGGCCTTGCACTTCATTGCAGCATCGATCTTGCCGGGCGCAAGGTGTCGGATGTCGCGTCCATGGCCACGACGTATCGCGGCTATGAATCCCTGCTGCGCAACCGCGACCTGCAAGATGCCGGCCTGATCAGTTCGACGGCGTCGGGGATTTGCGGCGGCGTTCATGCGGCGACCTCCGCGCAATGCCTGGAGATGGCGCTCGGGATCAGACCGCCGCCACTGGCCATCGTCGCGCGCAACCTGCTCTTGAGTTGCCAGTACCTCAACGACAACCCGATGCATCTGTTTGTCCTGTGCGGACCGGACTATTCCGAAGATGTGGTGAAGGCCACCAATCCCGAGATCTGGACCAGGGCGCAATGCGCGCCGGCCGCTCATGCCGCGGTTCACGGCTATCCGACCATCAGCGCGATCATGGCGGATCTGAACCGGGGTTCCGGCAAGCTGTTTGTCGAAGCGCTGGACATGATGCGGACGGCGCGGGCGGCCTATGTGCTGCTGGGCGGGAAATATCCGCATTCCGAATCGATCTGCCCGGGCGGCGTCTCGCTCACGCTTAGCACGGAACAACTCGATGCCTTCGTGCGAAAGCTCGAACCCTTCATCGATTATGCCAAGCGCTGCGCGCGGATTTGGGACGACGTTTTCGACTTCTTCTATGCCTGCGATCCGGCCTATCGCGAGCTTGGCCGCGCCCCGGCGAACATGATCGACTTCGGCCAGTGGGATCACGAGGAATATTACGACGGGACCTATGAGAATTGCGACCGCTGGGGCGAGAAGCGCTGGTCGACACCGGGCGCGGTCATCGATGGCAAGCTGATCACGACCGATCTGACCCGGCTGAACAGCGGCGTCGAGGAATTCGTCGATCGCTCTTTCTACGATCCATGGCACGGCCACCCGCACCGCCAGGATCCTGCGGGCAACCCGTTGAGCCAGCATCACCCGTGGAACAAGGCCATCCACCGCAACCCCGCGAAAAATTCAGGCTCGCGGCCGTATAGCTGGGCCACGGCCACGGTGTGGAACCGCAACACCTTCGAGGTCGGCGCCTATGCCCGGCTCTATATCACTGCGCTGGCCCGAAAGATTCCGTTCAGCGAGTTCGTGAAATCCACCGGCCGCAGCGTGGTGCTCCACGTTCCCGCAGGCAAGCTTCCGGGCGAATGCCTGCAATGGCAGATCCCCCAGATATGGAACGCCTTCGAGCGCAACCGGGCCCGCGCCTACGCGGTTGCATTCAACCTGATGGTGACGCTTGAAAACTACCAGCGCGCCAAGAAGCTGTTGTTGCGCGGCGAACAGGACATGGCGACCCCCTTCGAGATCCCGGCAACCGGAAGGCGCTTCGGCGTGGGTTTTGGGGGAGCGGGTCGCGGTTTCCTGGCGCATTGGGCGGTTCTCACCGGCGCGAAGATCAGCAACTACCAGGTCTCGGTGCCATCGCGCATCAATGGCGGTCCGCGAACGCCCTGGGGAGAATTGGGCCCGTGCGAGCGGGCCGTGCTGAATACACCGATCATCGAATCCAACTGGACCGGTCCGTCCAGTTTTCACGGAATAGATCTTGTGCGGGCAATTCAGAGCTTCGATCCCTGCATGCCCTGTAAGCTGCACTTGATCTTCAAAGGCACCGATTTTGCTTCGGCCATAGAGGTGAACACTGACGGATTGATATGAGCAGTGCTCGCCGGAAGTCGAATCGTGCATCTTTCTCATGATGGAGGATACAATGTCGAAGGAAGCAAACGAATTACTGCTGGAACTCCTCGCCTCCCGCATCGACGCGGCCGGCGCACACTGCGGTGGTTCACCGGATGAAGAGCCCGATGAACCCTGCGATCCCGATGAGCCCCCGGGCGATCCGGACGACAAGGACGATAAAACGATCCGCTTGTTCTGAGAATTACGAGGCCGCCATCGCATCTTCTTATGATGGAGAATACAAT
The DNA here is from genome assembly GCA_963784755.1 of uncultured Alphaproteobacteria bacterium. Classification (GTDB taxonomy): domain Bacteria; phylum Pseudomonadota; class Alphaproteobacteria; order Rhizobiales; family Xanthobacteraceae; genus Bradyrhizobium. The sequence goes on from CAWASS010000004.1 coordinate 226,472, forward strand.
GTCGAACAAAGCAAACGAACTACTGCTGGAACTCCTCGCTTCCCGCATCGACGCGGCCGGCGTTCACTGCAACACCGTACCGCCGCCGACACCGACACCGACACCACCTGGCCCCTATGATCCTGATGACCCGTCGGATGATCCTGATGACAAGGACGATAAAACGATCCGCTTTCTCTGAGAATGACGAGGCGGCCATCGGAAGGCCGATCGCACCGCGATCGGCCTTCCTTTGGTACGCTCAGCGCAGCCGTCGCGGTGGCCGCTTGTGAATGCGATCGTGCGTTGAGACTATCGACGGTTATCGTGCAGGGCGCGGCAATTTCACGTTCGGAACCAGATGGCGTGGAAAGCTTGCACACCAGCACCCGCGTCGTTCCGCCGCATACGACCCTTCGCCACGCCAAGGCCTGGGCGAAACTGGTCGGGATCCATGCGGTCAGCGACATCACCGCGATGGATCGTCTCGGCGTTCCGGTTTTCGTCAGCGAACGGCTGCGGTCGGCAACCGGCGCTTACGCTTTCGGCAAGGGCTGCGTTCCGATCGAATCGGAGGTGGGCGCCTATATGGAAGCGATCGAGTCCTACTTCTCGGAACCAGGCGTCGCACAGATAGAGACAAGATGGGGTCGGCCGTCGGAGCTGTCAGGCGTTGGCGAGGGCCGCGACCCGATCCTTGAATTCGCACCGAAGTTCGAGCGTCGCGCCGATCCCGATCAGGCCATATTGCTCGCGCGCGCACAGGATGTGGAAAGCGGCGCCGAGGGCTGGATCCCGGCCGAACTGGCGCTCAATCCGGCGCCCGATGTCGGCACACCCCTCTACGGCTCGTCGAGCAACGGCCTCGCGTCCGGCAACACCGTGCTGGAAGCCAGCATTCACGCGCTCTACGAATTGATCGAGCGCGACATCTGGTCGATCGAGTTCGTCCGCAACCGCTCGGCGCGTGTCGCCGGCGACGGCTTGCCGGATCAGGTCCACAACATCGTCGAGACCGCCGCCCGCAACGGGTTGCGGCTGGTGATCCGCTACATCCCCAACGACTACGGCATTCCGTTCTTCGCTGCATTCCTGTTCGACCCGAATAACCTTCAGAGCCGGTTTTTCAATGGCGGTTGGGGATGCCATCACGACCGCCGGATCGCGCTGACGCGCGCGGCCACGGAAGCCGCGCAAAGCCGCCTCGCCTTCCTGCACGGCGGACGCAAACCGGAAAGATGGGACGGTCCGCTTGCGGAAGCCGACCGCGTGGAACAGCAAATCGGGGCCGTCTCGAGCAAGACACCGTCGATCCGGTTCGAGGACGTTCCGGAGCAGCCTGTCGCCACCGCACTGGCCGCACAATGGGCCGCGGCGGTCGCCTGCCTGCGGCGCGTCGTTGACCGGCCGATTTACCGGATAATCTACACCCCAGCCGAAGGACCACTCCACGTCGTTCGCCTGGTCGTGCCGCTGCTGGAGCATTTCTCACGGTCGACGATGCGCGTTGGTTTGAGAATGCAGGCGGAACTCGAGGCTCACACCAATCAAATCGAGGAAAACGCCTGACGAATGGGTGAACCTGACGATGGCGCTACCGGTGAGCCCCAGGGCCATGCCCTTCAAAAAACGACGCTATCCCGCTGGCGCCAAGCCCGCGAGTCAAACGCCGGGATTCTTTTTTGTCGCAGGGAACAAAGGGTCCGTTCGGAACTTGTTGTTATCGGCCTGAATCTGGGGAACCCGGTGCTGATCCTTTGCCGGTTTTCCCTACTTGATCTGAGAGTCCGCAGCCGTTTCTATGACACAAACGCTCGGATTCGAGCGTTGCCTTTAGGGGGAATCTATGAGCGATCTCGGTCCTGCCGCGACACCGAACACTCGCCGCGCTGCAAAAAACAAGCCTTCCACAAATGGAAAGTTCAACCCCTCCGAGGACCTGCTTCATGCGCTGCAGGCGATGCGAAGCGGTGACTTCTCGGTGAGGATGACGGGCAACCACCTCGGCATCGAGGGCAAGATCGCCGATACCTTCAATGAGATCGTGGCCGCCAACCAGCGCATGGCGCAGCAGCTGGAGCACGTCGGACAGGTGGTCGGCCGGGAAGGAAAAACCCGGCAGCGTGTCAAGTTCGGGCTGGCCAGCGGCTCCTGGGCCGACATGGAAGGCTCCGTCAACACGCTGATCGACGATCTGCTGTGGCCGACGCGCGAAGTGACCCGGGCGGTCGCCGCCGTCGCGCAGGGCGACCTGCTTCAGACCGTGCAACTCGATGTCGATGGCCGCCCGCTGGGCGGCGAATTTTTACAATCGGCCAACATCGTCAACACCATGATCAAGCAGCTCAGCGTGTTCACCTCGGAGGTGACGCGCGTGGCGCGCGAGGTGGGAACCGAGGGCAAGCTCGGCGGTCAGGCGCAGGTTCCGGAGGTCACCGGCGTCTGGAAAGACCTCACCGAAAGCGTGAACTCGATGGCCAACAACCTGACCGGCCAGGTTCGCAACATCGCCGAAGTCACCATCGCGGTGGCCAATGGCGACTTGTCCAAGAAGATCACCGTGGACGTGCGCGGCGAGATTCTACAGCTGAAGGAAGCCATCAACACCATGGTGGACCAGTTGCGTTCGTTCGCGTCCGAAGTGACGCGCGTCGCCCGCGAGGTCGGCACCGAAGGCAAGCTTGGCGGTCAGGCCATCGTGCCCGGCGTCGCCGGCACCTGGAAGGATCTCACCGACAACGTCAACCTGCTGGCGGGCAACCTGACCACCCAGGTGCGCAACATCGCGCAAGTGACGACCGCCGTCGCGCGCGGCGACCTGTCGCGCAAAATCACGGTGGACGTGAAGGGCGAGGTTCTGGAGCTCAAGGACACCATCAATACCATGGTGGACCAGCTCAATGCGTTTGCCTCGGAAGTCACCCGCGTGGCGCGCGAGGTCGGCACCGAAGGCAAGCTTGGCGGCCAGGCGGCGGTGCCGGGCGTCGCCGGCACCTGGAAGGATCTGACCGACAGCGTGAACTCCATGGCCGGCAACCTGACGTTGCAGGTCCGCAACATCGCCGAGGTCGCCACCGCCATCGCCGGCGGCGACCTGTCCAAGAAGATCACGGTGAACGTCTCGGGCGAAATCCTGCAGCTCAAGGAAACCGTCAACACGATGGTGGACCAGCTCAATGCCTTTGCCGGCGAAGTGACGCGCGTGGCGCGCGAGGTCGGCACCGAAGGCAGGCTCGGCGGACAGGCCAACGTGCTTGGCGTCGCCGGCACCTGGAAGGATTCTCACCGACTCGGTCAACTCGATGGCCGGCAACTTGACCGGCCAGGTCCGCAACATCGCCGAGGTGACGACCGCCGTTGCCAATGGCGACCTGTCGAAAAAGATCACCGTCGACGTCCGCGGCGAAATTCTGGAATTGAAGGACACCATCAATACCATGGTGGACCAGCTCAACGGTTTTGCCGGTGAAGTGACGCGCGTCGCGCGCGAGGTCGGCACCGAAGGCAAGTTGGGCGGTCAGGCGCTGGTGCGCGGCGTGGCCGGCACGTGGAAGGATCTGACCGACTCCGTGAACTCGATGGCCTCGAACCTGACCGGCCAGGTCCGCAATATCGCCGAGGTCGCGACCGCGGTGGCGCAGGGCGACTTGTCGAAGAAGATCACCGTGAACGTGTCGGGCGAAATCCTTCAGTTAAAGGAAACGCTCAACACCATGGTGGACCAGCTCAACTCGTTCGCCTCGGAAGTGACCCGCGTGGCGCGCGAAGTCGGCACCGAAGGACGGCTCGGCGGTCAGGCCGCCGTGCCCGGCGTCGCCGGCACCTGGAAGGATTTGACCGACTCCGTCAACTCGATGGCCGGCAACCTGACCGGCCAGGTCCGCAACATCGCCGAAGTCGCGACTGCGATCGCCGGCGGCGACCTGTCGCGCAAGATCACCGTCGACGTGCGCGGCGAAATCCTTCAGCTCAAGGAAACCCTCAACACCATGGTCGATCAGCTCAACCGCTTCGCCGGCGAGGTGACGCGCGTGGCGCGCGAGGTCGGCACCGAAGGCAGGCTCGGCGGCCAGGCCAACGTGCCGGGCGTGGCCGGCACCTGGAAAGACCTGACCGACTCGGTGAACTCGATGGCGGGCAATCTCACCGCGCAAGTCCGCAACATCGCCGAAGTCACTACCGCCGTCGCGCGCGGCGACTTGTCGCGCAAGATCACGGTGGACGTGAAGGGCGAAATCCTCGAGCTGAAAAACACCATCAACACCATGGTGGACCAGCTCAACTCGTTCGCCTCGGAAGTGACCCGCGTCGCCCGCGAAGTCGGCACCGAAGGCAAGCTCGGCGGCCAGGCCGAAGTGCCTGAGGTGGCCGGCACCTGGAAGGATCTCACCGATAACGTCAACTTCATGGCGTCCAACCTGACCGCGCAAGTGCGCAACATCGCCGAGGTCGCAACCGCGATCGCCGGCGGCGACCTGTCGAAGAAGATCACGGTCGACGTGCGCGGCGAAATCCTGCTGCTGAAGGACACCTTGAACACCATGGTCGAGCAGCTTCGCTCGTTCGCGGCCGAAGTCACGCGCGTGGCGCGCGAGGTCGGCACCGAAGGCCGCCTCGGCGGCCAGGCGGTGGTGCCCGGCGTCGGCGGCACCTGGAAGGACCTGACGGACAACGTCAACCTGCTCGCCGCCAACCTCACCACGCAAGTGCGCAACATCGCCGAGGTGACCACGGCGGTCGCGCGCGGCGACCTGTCGCGCAAGATCACCGTCGATGTGAAGGGCGAAATCCTCGAACTGAAGAACACCATCAACACCATGGTGGACCAGCTCAACGCCTTCGCCGGCGAAGTCACCCGCGTCGCGCGCGAGGTCGGCACCGAAGGCAAGCTCGGCGGCCAGGCCGAGGTCCCCGGCGTCGCCGGCACCTGGAAGGATTTGACCGACACCGTGAATTTCATGGCCGCCAACCTGACCGAGCAGGTCCGCGGCATCGTCAAGGTCGTGACTGCCGTCGCCAACGGCGACCTCAAGCAGAACCTGACGGTGAAGTCCAAGGGCGAGGTCGCCGCACTCGCCGAAACCATCAACAACATGACCGATACGCTCGCGATCTTCGCCGATCAGGTGACCAGCGTCGCGCGCGAAGTCGGCGTCGAAGGCCGGCTCGGCGGCCAGGCCAACGTGCCCGGTGCGGCCGGAACGTGGAAGGACTTGACCGGCAACGTCAACCTGCTTGCGGCCAACCTGACATCGCAGGTGCGCGCCATTGCCGAAGTCGCAACCGCCGTCACCAAGGGCGACCTGACCCGTTCGATTCAGGTGGATGCACGCGGCGAAGTGGCGGAACTCAAGGACAACATCAACACGATGATCGGTAATCTCCGCCTCACGACCGACGTCAACACCGAACAGGACTGGCTGAAGACCAACCTCGCAAAATTCACCAACATGCTGCAGGGCCAGCGCGATCTCGCCACCGTCGGCCGGTTGCTGCTGACCGAACTGACGCCGCTGGTGAATGCCCATATGGGCGTCATCTATCAGGTCGAGAACGAAGACAATCCGCAACTGCGGCTGCTCTCGGCCTATGCGGGCGACGGAGCGATCCCCCATCAACAGTACGTGCAATTCGGCGAGGGCCTGGTCGGGCAATGCGCGATGGACAAGCGCCAACGGCTGGTATCGGACATTCCGGCCGACGCCGTCCCGATCAATTCCGTGCTGTTGCGCGTGGTGCCGAAAAATCTCGTCGTGCTGCCGGTGCTGTTCGAAAACCAGGTCAAGGCCGTCATCGAACTCGCCTCCGTCAGCTCGTTCACGACGTCGCAAATGACCTTCCTCGAGCAGCTCACCGACAGCATCGGCATCGTGCTCAACAGCATCGAGGCGACGATGCAGACCGAAGGCCTGCTGAAACAGTCCCAGCAGCTCGCCGGAGAGCTGCAGACGCAACAAAAAGAACTGCAGCAGACCAACGAACAGCTCGAGCAAAAGGCGCAGCAGCTTGCCGAACGCAACGTCGAAGTCGAACGCAAGAACCAGGAGATCGAACAGGCCCGGCGCGCGCTCGAAGAAAAGGCGACCGAGCTTTCGCTGACGTTGAAATACAAGTCCGAATTCCTCGCCAACATGTCGCACGAGCTGCGCACGCCGCTCAACAGCATATTGATTCTGGGCCAGCAATTGACGGAAAATCCGGATGGCAACCTGTCAGCCAAGCAGGTCGAATTCGCTAGAACGATCCATGGCGCCGGCACCGACCTGCTCAACCTGATCAGCGACATTCTCGATCTGTCCAAGATCGAATCCGGAACCGTGACGGTGGACGCGGAGGAGATTCTTACCGGCAATCTGCTGGACACAGTCGGCCGTCCGTTCCGGCACGAAGCGGAAAACCGGCAACTGTCCTTCAATATCGAAGTCGATCCCAATCTGGGACGGAGCATCGTCACCGATTCCAAGCGATTGCAGCAGGTGCTGAAGAACCTGCTGTCGAACGCGTTCAAGTTCACGGCGGAAGGCGGGGTCAGGCTCAATGTTTCCGCCGCGGTGGGCGGCTGGAGCGCCGAACATCCGGTCCTGAACCATTCGCCTGCGGTGGTCGCTTTCGAGGTCTCCGACACCGGCATCGGCATTCCCCTGGAAAAGCAGAAGCTGATTTTCGAAGCCTTCCAGCAGGCGGACGCAGGCACCAGCCGAAAATATGGCGGCACCGGCCTGGGACTCGCCATCAGCCGCGAGCTTGCAAGCCTGCTCGGTGGCGAAATTCATCTGCGAAGCACGCCCGGCAAGGGCAGCACCTTCGTGCTCTATTTGCCGCTGAAATATTCCGGGCCGACGGTCGCGCCGCGCGCCCAGATACCCGTTCCCTATACCGCCGCACCGGCGCTGCAGGCCGCAAGCCAGGAGCGCGTCATCGAACAGCTGCCGGATGACCGGTTAAACCTTGAACCGGGAGACGCGATCCTGCTGATCGTCGAGGACGATCCGCACTATGCGCGCGTGCTGATCGATCTGGCGCGCGACAAGGGTTTCAAGGTCCTGAGCGCAGCCCGCGGCGCCGAAGCATTGGATCTTGCCAAGCAGTTCCAGCCGACGGCGGTGTCGCTCGACGTGTTCCTGCCCGACATGCTCGGCTGGACCGTGCTCAGCCAGTTGAAGCACAATCCTCTTACGCGGCACATTCCGGTCCAGATCATCACGCTGGACGAGGATCGCCAGCACGCGCTGGCGCGCGGCGCGTTCTCCTTTGTCAACAAGCCGACCACCACCGAAGGCGTCAGCGCGGCGTTGTCCCAAATCAAGGAATACGCCAAGCCGCGCCGCAAACGCCTGCTGATCGTGGAGGACAATGCCGCCGAGCAGATGAGCATCAGGGAACTGCTCGACTATGACGATATCGAGATCGTCACCACGGGTACCGGCGCAGGCGCGCTGTCGGCGTTGCGCGACAGTCCCTGCGATTGCGTCGTGCTCGATTTGCGCCTGCCCGACATGAGCGGCTTCGAGGTGCTCGACACCATCCGCAAGGACAACTCGTTGTCCAACGTGCCGGTGGTGGTGTTCACCGGGCGCGAACTCTCGGTGGAGGAAGACGCCGAATTGCACACCATGGCGCGAAGCATCGTGGTGAAGGGGGTGGAATCGCCCGAGCGCCTGCTGGACGAAACCTCGCTGTTCCTGCACCGCGTGATAACGGAGTTGCCGATCGAAAAGCAGCGCATGCTGGAGAAACTCAACTCATCCGACGAAGACCTCGTCGGTCAAACCGCGTTGCTGGTGGATGATGACGCCCGAAACATCTTCGCGCTGAGCAGCGTGCTGGAACGCCGCGGCATGAAGGTTCTGACCGCCACCACAGGCAGCGAGGCCGTAGCCCTGGTCGGGTCCCATCCCGAGATCGCCATCGTCCTGATGGATATCATGATGCCGCAGATGGATGGCTATCAGACCATCGGCGTCATTCGCGAGAACCCGGCGTTCCGCCGGCTTCCCATCATCGCGCTCACCGCCAAGGCGATGAAAGGCGATCGGGAGAAGTGTCTTGAGGCCGGAGCGTCGGACTATCTGGCCAAGCCGGTCAACACCGAACAGTTGCTGCTCGCCATCCGTATGTGGCTACACCGCTGATCGGCGTGGACAACATGACAGACCACGAGAAAGTCAACATTCTGCTGGTCGACGATCAACCGGCGAAGCTCCTTGCCTATGAGGTCATCCTGAAGGAGCTCGGCGAAAATCTCGTGGTCGCGACTTCGGGGCGGGAGGCGCTGGAATATCTGCTCAAGAACGAAGTCGCGGTGATTCTGGTCGACGTTTGCATGCCGGAGCTGGACGGGTTCGAACTCGCCGGCATGATCCGCGAGCATCCGCGGTTCCAGAAGACGGCGATGATCTTCATCTCCGCCATCCAGGTCAGCGACCTCGACCGGCTGCGCGGTTACGAGATGGGCGCGGTCGACTACGTGCCGGTGCCGGTCATTCCCGAGGTGCTGCGCGCAAAGGTCAAGGTTTTCGCGGAGCTGTATCGCAAGACCCGGCAGCTGGAGCGTTTCAACGCCGAGCTCGAAGATCGCGTTCGCGCCCGCACCGCGGAGCTCGAGGAATCAAACGGAAGGCTGCTCGAAAGCGAGCAGCGCCGCAGTCTGGCGATCGCAGCCGGCAGGATGGGGTCCTGGGATTGGGACTGGGTCAACGGAGACTGGATGTGGGATGAGGGTCAGTACCACATCCTCGGAGTCGATCCCCAGACATTCGAAGTCACACCCGCAAACGTTCAGGCCTTGCTTCACCCGGAAGACATCGACGAACTGCGCAGGGCGATAGCCCAGTTCGCCAAGGGCGTGAAATCGTATGAGGCAGAATTTCGAATCCTCAGACCGGACGGCAGGATTTGCTGGTGCGTCGGGACGGCCGCCGCCACTGTCGACAAAGGCGGCCGTGTCGTGCGCGTCAGCGGGGTTACCGTCGATATCACCGAACGCAAGCAAGCCGAAGAGCGCCAAAATCTGCTGGCGCGGGAAGTCGATCACCGTGCGAAAAATGCATTGGCGCTCGCGCAATCCATTGTCCGACTGACACGAGGCGAGAGCGTTAAGGCGTACATTCATGCGGTGGAAGGCAGGATCAATGCGCTTGCGCGCGTCCATACCATTCTCTCGCTGTCGAGTTGGCAGGGTGCGGAAATCGGAAAACTGGTCGACGAGGAACTCGCGCCGTATTCCACCGGCCATCAAATCGCGCTCTACGGCTCGCAGATTCAGTTGCAGCCCGCAACGGCGCAAACGCTGGCTCTGGCGCTGCACGAACTGGTCACCAATTCGGCAAAATATGGCGCCCTTTCGACGCTGGCCGGACGGCTCTCGATCAAGTGGGCGCTCGAAGCCGATACGCTGACGCTGGCGTGGGAAGAGAACGGCGGACCGCCGGTGCAAAAACCGGCCGCGCGGGGATTTGGAACGAGAAGCGTGATAGCCAGCATCGAGTCGCAACTCGGAGGACAGGCCGATTTCGACTGGCGCTTGGAGGGGCTCATCTGTCGACTCTCGGTCCCCTTGAACGGACATTTTGCTGCGGCCGAATCCGAGCCTTATCAACACGCAATTGCCGAGAGTGGTCCCGCTGCACGGGCCGTACGGTCGGTGGACGCCGGGCCCGGTCGTTGAAAGCCCTGCATCGGTATCACGAGCCGTATTCGGATACAAAATTTTGACAATCGCTAGACATCGGCGCTCGATATCCGCTCAGCCGATGCATGAGGCCACCTTCGAAGCCGGAAGCGGATGGTAAGGAACGATATTGCCGGCCGGGTCGGAGTAATACTCTTGCTCGAGATGCAGCGTCTGTTGCACAAGCAAGCTCGGCAGACTTCCAGTCGACTAATTACGTTCGCTTTTTGTGAGAAGCGTCATGGCGACATACGATAATCAAAATATCTTCGCTAAAATTCTTCGCGGAGAGATTCCTTGCTACAAGGTCTATGAAAACCGGCACACGTTCGCGTTTCTGGACATCATGCCCCGCTCGCCAGGTCATACGCTGGTGATACCGAAAGCTCCGGCACGCGGCATCCTCGATATCGCGGCGGATGATTTCGCGGAGGTCGCGCGGACCGCGCAGAAGGTCGCGATCGCAGCAGTCAAGGCGTTTGGTGCGGAAGGGATTATTGTCCAGCAGTTCAGCGAAGCCGCCAGCGGGCAAGTCGTGTTTCACTTGCACATGCATGTGATGCCAATGAGGGCAGGCGTGGATTTGCTGCCGGCGCAAACCCGAAACGAGGACAAGAAAGTTCTGGAAATTCACGCGGCAAAAATGATCGCCGCGCTGTGAAGCTGACCGGCGCGCATGCCATTCCGGGCGGGTGTATGGACCAAGTCATACGCCGAGATAGCGCTGCAGAATATCCGGTTTCGCCTTGATCTCCTGCGCCGAGCCTTCATGAGCGATATGGCCGTTATTGATGATATAGACGCGCTGCGCCAGCGCCAGCGTCGCCGCCAGATTTTGCTCTACCAGCACGATGGTCTGGCCGGCCGAAGCAAGGTCGCGGCACGCCGCCATCAGGTCGCGAACGATGACCGGCGCGAGGCCCTCGAACGGTTCATCCAGCAGGATGATCTTGGGGTCGCGTACCAGCGCACGCGCAATCGCCAGCATCTGCTGTTCGCCGCCGGACAAATCCGTGCCCCGGCTGCCGCGCCGATCCTTGAGCCGCGGAAACATTTCATAGACGCGGTCGAGCGGCCAGCGGCCTGACGCAGTCAGTCCGGCAAGAACCAGATTTTCCTCAACATTAAGGCTGCCAAAGATCCTGCGCTCTTCGTGCACGAGTTGCATGCCCGCCTGTGCGATGGCGTGGCTCTTGCGTCCAGCGATATTGGCGCCGTTGAACATCACCGTACCGGTGCGTGGTGCGAGGACGCCCATCAGGCTTTTCAAGGTCGTGCTTTTGCCGGCACCGTTGCGTCCGAGCAGCGCCACGACTTCGTTGCGCTCCACGCGCAGCGCAACGTCGAACAGGATATGGGAATCCCCGTAATAGCTGTTCAGGCCGTTGACCTCGAGCAGGCTCATGCCGCGAGCACTCCGTGCAAGCCGCCGAGATAGGCTTCCTGCACCATGGCGTTGTTTTTGATGTCTTCCGGCGTTCCTTCGACCAGCACCCGGCCCTCCTGCAGGACGGTGACGCGTTCGGCGAGTTCAAACAGCGCATCCATGTCGTGATCGATAATGATCATGGTACGGCCCCGGCTGATCGACTTCAGCAGCTTGACGGTCTCGATGCGCTCGCGCGGACTCATGCCGGCAAGCGGTTCATCGAGAAGCAGCAGGCTCGGCGAAGTGGCGAGCGCCAATCCGATTTCCAGCCGCCGCTTTTCGCCATAGGCGAGTTCCGACACCGGCGTGTCGGGCCGCGCGGCGAGATTGACGAGTTCGAGCGTGCGTTCTACTTGCTCGTGCAATCCCGGAATTTTGTCGATGCTGCGAAACAAATCGAGCCGGAATTTTCCCCGCAATTCGGCAAGCGCTGCGATCACGACATTTTCACGGATCGTGAGCCCGGTGAAGAGCTGGTTGACCTGATAGCTCTTGGTCAGGCCGAGCTGGCATACGTCGGTGACATTCATGCCGGTGATATCGCGTCCCTCAAACACGATCCTGCCGGAGGTCGGAGGGATTTCGCAGGTCAGCATCTTGAAGAAGGTCGACTTGCCGGCGCCGTTGGGGCCGATGATGCCGCGCAGTTCGCCGCGATTGACCGTGAAATCGATAGCGCTGTTGGCGAGCAGGCCGCCATAGCGCTTGGTCAGCCCGCTGGCCTGGAGGATCGGGCCGGAATAGCCGTCACCGTCACGGTGGCGCGCCGGCATCGGCGCCGCCGGCTCCGTGACGTGCACGGCTTTCGCGATTCTCGATTCGTCGGCAGCAGCGAAGTTAGCTGGAATCGCCGGCTCGTCCGGTTCGGGATGCTTTGCGCGCTTGCCGGACATCCAGCCGTAAAGATCTGCGAGGCCGCCGATAATGCCGCGGCGCAGGAAGCAGACCAGCAGTACGAAGACGATTCCGAGCACCAGCTTCCAGGCCGCACCGAGCCCGAGCGCCGCCTGCAGAAAATCCTGCAGGAACAGCCAGACTGCGGCGCCGACCAGCGGGCCGAACAGGGTGCCGCGCCCTCCGATCGCCGTCTGCATCACGAGCTGGCCGGAGGTATCGAACGTGAAGGCGTCGGGAGGCATGAAGGCCTGAAGCACGCCGAGCAGCCCCCCGGCGAATCCGGCATAGGCGGCAGCGATCACGAACGCGGTGAGCTTGTAGCCGTGAATGTTATGGCCGACGGCGGTGGCGCGCAGCGGGTTATCCCGGATCGCGCTCAGGATCGCACCGACCGGCGAACGTACGATTCGAAGCGCAATCACGACGCCGATGAAATAGCAAAGAGCGAGGAACTGGTAGAGCGACCAGCCGGTAGTGAAATTGATGGTGGTGAAGCCAAGATTGAAGCTGGGCGTCGGGACGCCCGGCAGTCCGTTCTCTCCGCCGGTCCATTCCGACAGCGGATTGAACTCGACGAAAAAGAAGACTTCCGCGATCGCCACCGTAATCATCGCAAAGTAGATGCCGGTGCGCCGCAAGGCGATCAACCCGACCAGATAGCCGACCGCCGCGGCCGCGACCATGCCGATGATCAATGCCAGCACGACGTTCGGAAAACCCGCGCGGGTTAGAAGATAGGCCGCGACGAAACCGCCGGTGCCATAGAAGGCGGATTGGCCGAACGACAGCAGTCCGGTAAAGCCGAACAGGATGTCGAAGCCGAGACCGAACAAGCCCCAGACCAGGATACGGTTCACGGTATTGGGTGCGAATCCGAGATATGGCAAGACCAGCGGCGCTGCGATCAGGCCGATCGCCGTCAGGGTTTCAATCAGAAAAGGACGTTGCTTGAGCATCAGGCCACCACGCTCATTCGCGGCCCTGCGTACCGAGCAGGCCATGCGGGCGTACCACCAGCACCAGCGTCATCGCCGCGAACAGCATGACGTAGGCGTAGCCGGGGTTGAACATCGAGGTGATGCTGATGATTTCTCCGGCGATCAGGCCGCCGAGAATGGCGCCCGGGAACGATCCGACCCCGCCGATGACGACCACCACGAATGTCTGAACCAGAATGTCGTCGCCGATGCCCGGCGTCAGCGACACGACCGGCGCATTGACGATACCGGCAAAGCCGGCCGCCATCGCGCCGATGCCAAACACGATCATGAAGACGCGGTAGACGTTGATGCCGAGTGAATCCACCATCACGGAATCTTCGATTCCGGCGCGCACGATCATGCCCAGCCGTGTGCGATAGAGCACGACGAACAGCGCACCGAGCGCGACCGCGACAATGCCGACCACCGCGAGACGATAGGTCGGGTAGTACATGAAACCGAGCGGGGTGATGCCCTGGAACAGCGGCGGCGGTGGCACCAGTTTCGACTGACTCGAGAAGAAGAAACGCACGATCTCGACAAAGCAGATGCTCAGCCCGAAGGTGACGAGAAGCTGATCTTCATGCGGACGATTGTAAAAATGACGGATGATGACGCGCTCCATCACCACGCCCAGGAGCATGACAAACACCGAACCCGCGATCACGGCGACGATATACGAACCGGTGTATTCGAAGGCGACATAGCCGGCGTAACCGCCGAGCATGAACATAGCGCCGTGCGCGAGGTTGAGCACGCCAAGCGTGCCATAAATGATGGTCAGTCCCGAACTGATCAGCGCCAGCAACGCACCCAGCGCCAACCCATTGAACACCTGCGAGATGAAATTGGGCCAGTTGACCATGAGGGGCAATCATACGGCTTATTGAAAAGGCAGACCCGACTATTGCCCATTCGAGAAAAAATGGCGCCGCGGGCTATGTACGCCCCGCGACGCCGAGGTTCCTATTCGGCTCAGGTGGAATTGCCAAGGTTGCAGCCGAACGCATCCGGCTTCTGCATCAAACCTTCGCCCGGAACGATCTCGACCACATCGTAGTAGTCTTCCTTGCCCTTCATGTCCTTTTCCATCTTGCCCTTGACGATGATGACAGGGCGGATGCACTGGTGGTCCTCGGCGCGATAATGTACGTCGCCGACCGTGGACGGGAGCGTCTCACCCTTCTCATAGGCCTTGATGACATCCGGCGGATAGAAGCTGCCGGCCTCTTCGACCATCCGCGCCCACGTTGCGAAACTGTTGTAGGCGTTGTTCGCGCCCCATTCCGGCTTGTAGCCGAACTTCTTCTCGAACGCCGCGTTGAACATCTTGGCGAGCGGATACTTGTCCTCGATTGTCCACCAGTAGTCGGTAGCGGCGTAGACGCCCTGCATCAGACCGCCGGTCTCGCGCGCCAGGAACGGCACCTGGTAAGGCACCACGAGTTTCATCTTGTCGAGCACGCCGAACTGCTTGGCCTGCTGGATCGACAGCACCGCATCGTGGCCCCAGTTGACGTTGATGAGGACGTCCGCGCCGGAATTGGCGACGTTCAGCAGATAAGACGAGAAGTCCGGCGCTCCCAGCGGCGAGACCTGGTTGGTGACGGTGGTCCAGCCGGCGCCCGCGGTCATATCCTGCATCGACTTGGTGACGGTGTGGCCGTAGGTGTAGTCCGGCGTCATGTACGCCACTTTTTTGTTCTTGCCGAACTGCTTGACCAGCACCGGCGCAATCGCGGCGGCGGCGGTCTGACCGAAGAAATTCTGGCGGAAACCGTAGCGCACGCAATCCTTGCCGGTGGTGTCGTTCGATCCGGAGATGCCGCACACGAACAGCACCTTTTCGCGCTGCGCCAGCTTGTTGAGCGCGACCGCGACCGCGCTCGAGGTGCCGCCGGTGATCATCACCGCCTTGTTCTCGCTGATGAAACGTTGCTGCGCCTGTACCGCTTCGTTCGGCTTGGCGGCGGAGTCGGCGACGCCCAGCTTCACTTCCTTGCCGAGCACGCCTTTCGTGGTCTTGGGAGAAATCTTCTTGAGCAGTTCGTTGCCTTCATTGATGTGCTCGACGGCAAGCTGGTAGCCCTTGAGCTCATCCTCGCCTTGCACCGCATAAGTACCGGTGCGCGGGACCGAGGCGCCGACGAATACCGAACTGCCTGACGAGCCGGCCGGGTAGGTGCCGATAGCGGGATGATCTTCGGCGAACGCCGGCATGGCAAAGCCGCCCGACAGCAGAGTTCCGCCGACAAGAACGGCGCCGCCCTGCAGCAGCGCGCGGCGCGACACGCCCATGTCCAATCCTTGTTCAAAAATCCTGCTTTTCATCGCTCACGTTCCTCCCAAAGAAATTTTATTATGGCGCACGACCAAACTCGCCGCTGAGTTCAGGCAGCGGCAAGGTTGCCAAGGCAACAACCGCGATGCGCGGTTCCTCTGCCTAGAATTCCCTTCGTGCCAACTCTGTCAATGTCACTTTCGTCGAATAACACGCTGATTTCATATCGGTTTACGATATATTTGTATCGTTTTACGATATATGATCGAATTTGGGGATGTATGCCCTGTCTGCAGGGCGCCAAAATGGTCCGGATCTCGAAAGCCGTGAACGCAAGACAGCAACCTTCCTGGCAGGAAACGGCCGAGATCGATGCCGGCAACGCCGACATCGGCCTTGCCACGCACGATGCGATTGCCGTGCGCGGAAGGAGGCTTGCAAGACCGGAAAGCGGTTCTCCGGTCGTGAACGGCGCTTCGGCTGCTGCCCCGGCTCTCAAGCCGGCCGAACTGAGCATTCGGGCGGAAAACGTCCTGAAGGAACTGGCGGTGGAATTGACCGGAGAAACCCCGCCGAAAGGGCGGTGGATTCCGCCCCACAAGCTGCTGCGAAGGCTGACCTTCAGGCATCTCCTGACCGCCCGCAACTGCGGTCCGCAAACCACCGATGAAATCGTCAGATGGGCCGAATCACGCGGCGTGGTCATCCAACCGCCGTTTCACGCCGGCAAATCCTTGTCGGCGACGTGGCGGGACCTGATCGCAAAATGTTCAAAGGGAGAATTTACCAAAGCTGAAATCGCGGAAGCACTCGAAAAATCGGCCCGCCGGAAGAACACGCGAATTCCCGTCGCATTTCAGAACATTCTCTCGAAGATACTCAGCTCCGCTCGCGAGTAGCCCCCATTTCTGTCGATGCCGGGCACTGCTCACGCGCGGACCCCGTACGATGGCGCGCGCAACGCGAGCTGTGCTAGAACGCTGGGCACAGGATAACTCATTGTTTCCCCGGCAGCGTCGCGACTCGCCGACAATCGGGCGGATTTGATACAGAGCAGCCGAGCGTATTCGGAGGGCACGGAGTGCAGCGACAGCAACGTAAAGCGGTTGTGAGCAAACGATCACCGAAGCGTGCTGCATCGCGTACCGTCGACTACGGAGCTCTTGCCGAATTTCGCTATCAACTTCGAAAATTCCTGGCATTCAGCGAGGCGGCCGCCGGTAAAGCGGGGCTGACGCCACAACAATACCAGGCGCTGCTCGCCATCAAAGGCTTCTCAAGCCCCGAGCCGATTTCGGTGGGAGATCTGGCGCGGTTCCTTCTTATCCGGCACCACACAGCGGTCGAACTGATGGACCGAATGACAAAACTCGGACTATTGAGCAGAATTGTCGATGCCGAGGACGGCCGACGTGTCCTGGTGAGATTGACGAGAAAAGGCGAACAGAAATTGCAGCCGCTTGCGAAAATTCATTTTGAGAAGCTACGGTCCGCAAGTCCGGCGTTGGCCAGGATATTGAAGTCGTTTCAGCGCTCTCAGTTGCGTTAGCCGCATCGAGCCCGGTTCAGGATTGCATGTGCCGTCTCGTTACTATCGGAAACCGCGATGTCTCTTAAAACGCAGATCACCACCGAACTGAACATCCAGCATCCGATTCTGCTGGCGCCGATGGCCGGGGTGAGCGGCGGAGCGCTTGCGGCTGCTGTCACCAACGCCGGCGGGCTTGGCGTGATCGGCGGCGGTTACGGCGATCGAGAATGGCTGGAGCGCGAGATTGTTGCGGCTGGAAACGCTCCGGTGGGAATCGGATTTATCAGCTGGGCGCTGCAAAAATGTCCCGATCTGCTGAATGTTGCGCTGGCGCGCGATCCAAAGGCCATCTTTCTGTCCTTCGGCGAAATCGGTTCGTTCGCTCCCCGGATCAAGCAGGCCGGCATCCCGCTAATTGCCCAGATTCAAACTGTCGCGCAGGCAAAGGCGGCCGTAAGCGAGGGTGCGGACTTCATTGTCGCGCAGGGAACGGAAGCCGGCGGCCATGGTGGAACCCGGTCCACATTTCCACTCGTCCCTGCCGTCGCTGACGCGGTCGGAAACGTACCGGTCATTGCCGCCGGCGGCATCGCCGACGGTCGTGGTCTCGCGGCGGCTCTAATGCTGGGCGCGGCCGGCGTGCTGTGCGGAACGGCGTTCTTTGCAAGCAGGGAAGCTCTCTCGCACCCAAACATGAAGCGGGCGACTTTTACAGCATCAGGGGATGACACCGTGCGCAGTTCGGCCGTCGATATTGCCAGGGCCATCGACTGGCCGGCGCAATGGACGATCAGAACGTTGAAGAACGGTTTCACCGAACGATGGAGCCGTGACCTCGACGGACTTCGTCGCAACGCTTCAGTCGAGCAACCGAAATACGCCAAGGCGCGCGAGGCAGGCGATACCGACATCGCCGCGGTCATTGTCGGGGAGGCCGTCGATTTCGTTCACGGCGACGAACCCGCAAGTGACATCGTTACCCGGATTGTCTCCGAGGCAGAGACGCTTTTGCGAACGACGACGCGGCTTTTAGCCTGACTTTGACCTCAATCAGTCGGCCGCGGCTCGAGACTATGCCCGCGCTGAATATGCCCTCCGCATTGGTTTCAGAACCGCCAACGCGAGGACGCCGGTCAGGACGTCCATCGCAATGATGATGCCGAACACCGGCAGCCAGCTTCCGGTCCCGTCATGCAGAAGCGCGGCAAGCGGACCGCCGAGCACGGAGCCGATTCCCTGCGCCATATACAAGAATCCATAGTTGGTGGTGGCGTATTTGGTGCCGAAGGTGTCGGTCAGCGTCGAGGGGAACAGTGAGAAGATCTCGCCCCAACCGAAAAACACCACGGCCGACAGGATCACAAAGACCAGCGCGTTATCGCGGAACAGGATCATGACGGTGACGGCCGCCGCCTCCATCAGGAACGCGATCGCCATGGTGTTTTCACGTCCGATCCGGTCGGATACCCAGCCGAAGAACGGCCGCGTCAGGCCGTTGGTGATGCGATCCACCGTCAGCGCCAACGGCAATGCGGCGAGCCCGAACACCATCACCGACGCCACGCCAAAATCCCGCGAGAAGGCGGCAAATTGCGAAATGATCATCAGTCCGCCGGTCGACATCATGGTCATCATGACGAACAGCAGCCAGAACACCCTGCTACGCAGCATCGCTTTCGGGGCAACGTCCACGGAACTGGCCATGACCGGCGCCGGCGGAAGGGCATCTGCCGGACCCGGCATGCGCAGGAAAAGAGCCGCGGCAGCACCGACAATGCCCAGAATGATGCCGAACACCACCAGCGTGTGCTGATAGCCTTCGACTCTTGAGCATCGTGTCGATGGGGAATGTGGTGGCGATGGCGCCGAAACCGTAGCCGGCCGCCACCATGCCGGTGGCGAAGCCGCGCCGGTCGGGAAACCAGCGCACCATCAGTCCGATGATGCCGATATAGACGATACCCGTCCCGACGCCGCAGAACAGTCCATAGGTGAAATAGAGACCGGCCAGGCTCGAAACATATGCCGATGTCACCCAGCCAAGACCGGACAGCAGGCAGCCGATTGCAATCAGCAGCCGTGCGCCGAATTTGTCGACCAGATAACCCTGTAGCGGCGACAGCCAGGTCTGCAGTACAATCACGATGGAGAATGTGATCTGGATCGCTGGAAGATTGGTATGCAGGTTATCCTGAAACGACTTGGTGAATAGCGTCCAGACGTATTGCGGGCTCGAGATCGACATCATCGCGATCAAGCCCAGCACAAGCTGGATCCAGCGCGTAGACGACGTGGCCTGGGTCATTGAAGTCGAGACTGGCGTAGCAGCAACCGGCATATTCCCCTCCCCTGGATGATCGTGCCAATACCGCTCAATATCCCGCGAGAACAGCGGTGATAGCAATAGGCACAGTTGGATGGGCGTGGTCCCGCGAGCGCGGCGCGCCTCGAAACGCTACCGGTCCGTGCGGAGATCTGTCCCCGCCGCTCCGCCACCACCCGACGCGCCGCTCTATATCAGGTCGCCATACCGAGGAATTCCTGGCGGGTCAGCGCGTTGTCGCGGAAGCAGCCCAGCATTCATGACGCGCCTTCCGGCGGTCGCAGGACTTAAAGTTGACGCTGACAAAAACCAGACATTCAAGAATCGGCTACTTGCATCCCGTGATCCATTTGATAGCAAGGTTCGACGCAGAATTTTTCCCTGCTCCCGCAATTTGCGCCGACAATGACATGAGTGTGTTGGCGGACGTTTGGAAGATCTGATGGCCTCAACTTCAGGCGGCGAAGCTATCGTCAACGGGCTCGTGGCGCACGGCGTCGATACGGTATTCGGCCTGCCGGGCGCGCAGATCTATGGGCTGTTCGATGCATTCCAGCAGGCCCAATTGAAAGTCATCGGCGCCCGGCACGAGCAGGCCTGCGGCTACATGGCTTATGGGTATGCGCGTTCCACCGGCAAGCCCGGCGTGTTCAGCGTCGTGCCGGGACCCGGCGTCCTCAATGCGGGCGCGGCGTTGCTCACAGCGTTGGGCGGCAACGAGCCGGTGCTTTGCCTGACCGGCCAGGTGCCGACGCAATTTCTCGGCAAAGGCCGCGGACACCTCCATGAGATGCCGGATCAGCTTGCGACGCTGCGGACATTCGTGAAATGGGCCGACCGGATCGAGTATCCCGGCGCGGCGCCGGCGCTGGTCTCCCGTGCATTCCAGGAAATGCTGTCGGGCCGGCGCGGCCCTGTCGCACTCGAAATGCCGTGGGACGTGTTTACCCAGCGCGCGGACGCCGGGCCTTCGAAGCCGTTCGACATTCTGCCCGCGCCACAGCCCGATAGCGAACGCGTAAAATCCGCAGCGAGCCTGATCGACGGCAGCAAGGCGCCGATGATTTTCGTGGGCAGCGGCGCCATTCACGCTGCCGATGAGATCCTCGAGCTTGCGGAATTGATCGACGCGCCGGTAGTCGCGTTTCGCAGCGGACGCGGCATCGTCAGCAACGCGCATGAGCTCGGCCTGACAATGGCCTCGGCCTACGAATTGTGGCCGCAGACCGATCTCATCATCGGCATCGGAACGCGGCTGGAACTGCCGACATGGCGATGGCCGTACCGGCCGCCGGGACAGAAATCGATTCGTATCGATATCGATCCTTCGGAGATGCGGCGATTTGCTCCGGATGTCCCGATCGTGGCGGACGCACAGGATGGTACCCGCGACCTGCTGGCTGCGGTGCAGCGGCGTGGATATACCAAGCGGAAGGGCCGGCGTACGGAAATCCGCGACGCATCGGCTTTAACGCACAAGCAGATTCAATCGATCCAGCCGCAGATGGCCTACCTGAATATTCTGCGCGACGTGCTGCCGGCCAATGCCATCGTCACCGACGAATTGTCCCAGGTCGGCTTCGCATCCTGGTACGGCTTTCCCGTATACGAGCCGCGCACATTCATCACATCCGGCTACCAGGGCACGCTGGGATCGGGTTTCCCGACCGCGCTCGGGGTGAAGGTCGCAAATCCGGACCGCCCCGTAGTCGCCATCACCGGCGACGGCGGCTTCATGTTCGGCGTGCAGGAGCTCGCAACCGCAGTTCAGTTCAATATCGGCGTGGTGACGCTGGTCTTCAACAATAATTCCTATGGCAATGTGCGGCGCGATCAAATCCAGGCATTCGATGGCCGCGTTGTCGCATCCGATCTGGTCAATCCGGATTTCGTCAAGCTCGCGGAATCGTTTGGCGTCGGCGCCGTTCGCGTGTCATCGCCAGACGCGTTCCGTCCCGCACTGGAAAAGGCGCTGGCCGACGGCGGTCCTTACCTTGTCGTCATCGAAGTGCCCAGGGATTCCGAAACCAGCCCCTGGGCGTTCATACGGCGGCAAATGCCTGGAGCGAAGTGACGGAGCCGTCCAGCTAAAGGACTACGCGATTTTGCCGGCAACACCTGTCGCGATGCAAGGTCAACGCGATAATCAGGAAACGCGCATAGCAAAAGCTGGCGGCAGTGCAGGCCATTGAGATCGGCAATTTCTGCAGCCAACGAACCGGCCGGTCCTGGAATCCTCAGCCGCGGCGCAACGCCCGCCGTCCTGCCGCGCTCACGCGCTCTCCGGCTCATCGAACCAGTAGCGCCGCCGCTGGAACGGAGTGCCCGGCAACGGCAAGCGGCGCTGCAACGGAGCGGACGGGGCCTCCTCCAGGACGACATGGGCGTTGGTGCCGCCGAGACCGAACGCGCTCACGCCGGCATAGCGGCGGCGTTCGCCGCGGGGCCAGGCATCGCCGGCGGTGGCGATGTAGAGCGGCGTGCCGTCCAGCCGCAAGCGCGGGTTGGGCCGGTTCACATGCAAGTGCGCCGGAATCCATTGCTGTTGCAGCGACAGGATCACCTTGACCAGGCCAGCGATGCCCGATGCTGCCTCGGTATTGCCGATGTTGGTTTTGACCGAACCCAGCGCGCAGCGGAATCCGGCGGGCCGGCCGCGGAGCAGTACGGCCTTGAGCGCGCGGCTCTCGAGGATGTCCATCAATGGCGTGCCCGGCGTGTGCATTTCGACGTAACCTATCTCCGCCGCCGCCACATCGGCGCAATCGAGGGCTTCCTCCATCACCGCCTGCTGCGCCGCCGCGCTGGTGACCGTCAGGGCGTGGGTGCGGCCATCCTGGTTGACCGCCGTGCCGCGCACCACCGCGAGCACATTGTCGCCGTCGGCCAGCGCTTCATGGAGGCGCTTGAGCATCACCACGGCGCAGCCTTCGCTGCGCACGTAGCCATCGGCCGCGGCGTCGAACACCTTGCATCGACCGGCCGGCGACAGCATGCCGCTTTGCGACAGAATGATGCTGACTTCGGGCGACAGGATCAGATTGACGCCGCCCACGATTGCCATGTCGGTTTCCCGCCGCGCGAGACTTTGACAGGCAAGATGCAACGCGACCAGCGAGGACGAGCACGCGGTGTCGATCGCCATGCTCGGCCCGCGCAGGCCAAAAAAATGCGACAGCCGGTTTGCCGCGATCGCCAGTATCGTGCCCGTGCCGCTGAAGGCATCCAGCGTCGCTTCGTTGCGGCAGACCAGCCGATTGTAGTCGTAGTTGCCGATGCCGATGAAGACGCCGGTGCGCGTGCCAGCAAGATCCGCCGGCGGCCGGCCGGCAGTTTCGATGGCCTGCCACGCGAGCTCCATCAGCAGCCGCTGCTGCGGGTCCATGAACCGCGCTTCGCGGGCGCTGATGCCGAAGAAGTCCGCGTCGAACCTGTCCACGTCGGCGAGGAAGCCGCCCCAGCGGCTGTTCATTCTGCCGGGCACGCCGGGGCGCGGATCGTAATATGCGGCGGCATCCCAGCGCGCGGCCGGCACCTCCGTGACGGCATCCACGCCGTCGCGCAACACGCTCCAGTATTCGTCGAGGTTACCGGCCGCCGGAAAGCGGCACGCCATGCCGACAATGGCGACGGATTCCATGCTTGCGTGTCCCCCATCCCTGGCCGCACCGGCGCCCATACGAAAGACGGGACGCGCCTAGTCGATCCGCCGCAGCGTTATCCGCAACAGCAACAGGTTGCCGGTTTCAAAGCCAAGGGTCGAGAGCTGCAGATACCGTTCGTAGCGCGAAACAACGTCGGCGCCGACCAGATCCACCGCTTGCGAACGGGCGGCGCGCAGGCGTTTCAGCCAGGCCATGCAGGTACGCGCATAATCCTTGCGATCGTTGCGCAGCAGTTCGATTTCGAACGCGCCGTCGATCGCAACCGCGATGTCGGACAGCCGCGGCGGGTCGGTTTCCGGGAAGATCTCGCTCGCCAGGAAGCGGGTGCCGGCCGAACGATGGGCTTCTTCCCGCGAACGCAAATTGCCATAGGCGAACGTCTGCAGCGACATCCGGCCGTCACGACGCAGCCAGCTCCGGGATTTGCGGAAAAACGCGCGATAGCCCTCGATCCGCTTTTCGTCGCTGTCTTCCACGCGGGCAAAATGCTCGAACGCGCCGATCGAGATGATGGCGTCATACGGTTGCGCCGGCACATGATCGAGCCAGTTCTCGACGCGAGCCTCGATGTGCGGCCACTGCTGCTGCGCGATCCAGTCGGCCTGCGCCTGGCTCAGCGTGATCCCGACCGCCTGGCGTACTCCGGCCTGTTGCACCAGCCGGCGCAGCACGGTGCCCCAGCCGCAACCTATGTCCAGAACCCTTCCGGCATTGGCGGCCTGCGCGGCCGCGATATGGTAATCGACCTTGCGCAGTTGCGCCGACTCCAGCGAGTCCCCGGGGTGCCACATCGCGCCGGAGTAGCTCAGCGAGCTGTCGAGCCACAAACGATAGAACTCGTTGCCCACGTCGTAGTGATGCTGGATCGCCTGCAATGTCGCGCCGGGTCTGGCCGTCGTCGTGTCGATGCTCACGGTGCCGCCCTCCCCTTTTACTAGCGCGCCGTGCCAAGCTGATCGGCGAGATGCTGCGATAACGACTGTATGGTCGGGAAGTCATACGGCAATGTCGGCGACAAATCCCGGCCCAGCCAATCCTCGAGCACCGCGGTGAGGTCGACCGCCATCATGGAGTCGAGGCCGTAGCGCTCGAACGGCTGTGTCACATCGATTGCGCGCGGCTCGACCTCGAGCAACCGGGCGACCTCCTGCACCAGGCGGGCCTGTATCTCCGCGGCCGTGGGCAAGCGGGACAATGCATTCACTCCCGATTCGGCAGCCTGCGTGGTCTGGTCCGTGACATCTTGCGGTAGACTGATAACTGGCATGTGGCGATCCCTTTTTGGCGACAACTAGCGCGTGATGATTTGGAGTTGAATCGGTGCGCGAACCCGGTTCACCTCTCCCCGCTCGCAGAGCGAGGTGTTCTGAAGGCTCGTGCCGGTTCGAAGAAATGCCATCATATTCTAGACTGAACCTGCTTCCACTCCGGGCCGCGCTGTGTTGGCTTTGCGCTTGATGTCGATCATCTCGCGGGTCGGGCGGCGCACATCCCAGGCGAGGCCGAGGCCTTGCAGCCCCCGCACCACCCAGGCACCGGGATCGAGTTCCCACCAGCGCAGCGACATGGTCGCCGAGCCGGGAAAGGCATGGTGATTGTTGTGCCACGCCTGTCCGAGCGTCGGGATCGCGAGCCAGACGTTGTTGGTGCTGCTGTCCGGGGTCTTGAAGGGACGCGTGCCGAATGTGTGCGTCACCGAGTTAATGCACCAGTAGATCACGTGATTCATCACGAACACCCGCACCAGACCGCCCCACAGGAAACCCAGTAACGCCCCCTGCCACGACCAGGTCAGTATGCCCCCCAGCGCCGCCGGTATCAGGAAGCCGAGGAACAGCCAGAGAAAATAATTGACATGCACGCGCAAGATCGCCGGGTCCCGGTACAGGTCGCGCACGTAGCGGTCCCAGCCCGGCGCCCGCGTGCTGTCCGCGACGAACAGCCAGCCAATATGCGCGTGAAACAGGCCTTGCAGCGATTCGCGAAATCCGTGCCGGCCGAGCGACGGCGAATGCGGATCGCCGGGGCGGTCGCTGTACTGATGATGCCGCCGGTGCGTGGCCGCCCACCAGATCACCGGTCCCTGAAAAGCCATCGAGCCTAATATGGCCAGCCCGACACGCATCGGCTGCGTGGTCTTGAAGCTGCGATGGGAGAAGTGCCGGTGAAATCCGACCTCCACCCCGATCAGGATTGCCATGTGCATGCCGAACCAGATCGCGAGGATGGCCGGAGTCGGCGCGAACCCGGCGATCGCCAG
The DNA here is from genome assembly GCA_963784755.1 of uncultured Alphaproteobacteria bacterium. Lineage (GTDB taxonomy): Bacteria > Pseudomonadota > Alphaproteobacteria > Rhizobiales > Xanthobacteraceae > Bradyrhizobium. Next base: position 251,487 of record CAWASS010000004.1, read on the forward strand.
GCTCACCGCGACGATAAAGCCGGCCGTGGGCAAGCACGTTACGATCCACGCAAAGCGCCGGTCCAGCGCCGCCAGCATGCTGAGTCGCCGTTGCCGCGCCTCGGCGAAGGCAATCGCAGGGTCGGTCGCGGGGGTGATGATCTGGTACTCGACCTGTTCGAAAACCGTGCCCTCATCCGCCATTGTCTCCTCCTCGATCATCTCGGCAACAACCGCTGCCAACTACGCCCGCACGTCCGCGAAAGCGGCGCGCTGCACCCCGCTTATGCGCACGGCCAGCGCTCCGGGATCGTCGACCGCGGTCAGGCTCAGCTCTTCCCGTAAAAATCCGGTCCTGCACGCGCTGCGGCGGACCTTGCCGCTCGAGGTGCGCGGTATCGTTCCGGTCTTCAGCAGCAGCACCACGGCGACGTTCAGGTCGTGCTCCGCGGCCACCGCCTGGCGAACGTCGGCTGCGATCTTTTCCGGGTCCAGCGCGCCGGCATGGCGCTCGACCTCGTGGGCGACGACCAATCGGGGGTCTCCGGTATGGTCGATGGTGAAGGCTGCGCCGCAACCGGGACGCAGCGCCGGATGCGATCGCTCGACGGTGAGCTCGATGTCCTGCGGATAATAATTGCGGCCGCGGATGATCAGCAGATCGTGCAGGCGGCCGGTGACGAAGAGTTCGTCATGCTGCACGAATCCGAGGTCGCCGGTGCGCAGGAACGGCCCTTCGCCGGTATCGCCAAGACGCGCCTGAAACAACGCCGCGGATTCCACCGGCCGCCGCCAGTAGCCCTGGGCCACGTTGTCGCCTGCAATCCAGATTTCCCCGATGACGCCCTCCGCGCACCGGGTCGCGGTTTTTGGATCGACGATGACGATGCGCTGACCCTCCCAGCCATGACCGCAGGGAACCAGCCAGCGAACCTCGCCGGCGCCCGGGACGGCGGGTCGTATCTGGTTTTCCGCAAGCATGTCCGCGTCCGCCGCATAGGGCGCAGGCCGTGCCTGAACCAGGCCGCCGGTCACGAACAGCGTCGCTTCGGCAAGGCCGTAGCAAGGAAAAAACGCCTCCGCCCGGAAACCGCAGGGTCCGAACGCCTCGGTGAAGCGCTGCATGGTGTGCTGCTGCACCGGCTCCGAACCGTTGTACGCCACCTTCCAACTCGAGAGGTCGAGACCCTCGCGCTGCGCGGCGGCGATCTTGCGCACGCACATATCGTAGGCGAAGTTGGGCGCGCCGCTGGTGGTCCCCCGATAACGTGAAATCGCTTCGAGCCAGCGCACCGGGCGCAACAGGAACGCCATCGGAGACATCAGAACGCATCGGCAGCCGACATAGAGCGGCTGCAGCACGTTCCCGATCAGACCCATGTCGTGATACGGCGGCAACCAACCGACGACGACGGTTTGCTCGTCGTGCTGGAACGCCCGCTGAATCATTTTTTCATTCAGCATGATATTGCGGTGACTTACCGCCACGCCTTTCGGTTCCGAGGTGGACCCGGAGGTGTATTGCAGAAAGGCGATGTCATCGCCGGTGGATTGCGGATCGCGCCAGCGGTTCGCCATGTCATCGCTGACGGCGCCGGTCGTGAGCCAGGTCAGCTTCTCCGCACCATTCAACTGCGCGAACATTTCCCGCGTGTGGGCGAGGCTGCCCGCCGTGGTGAGCGCGATCGAGGGCTCCGCGTCCGCCACGATGGCCGAAAGCCGGTTCATCGATTGATTGCGGCGCGGCGGATAGACCACCACCGGCAGGCTGCCCGCATAAAGACAGGCGAAGAACGCTGCGACGAAATCCAGCCCCGGCTGGAACAGCAGCAATATCCGCTGCCCGGCGCCGCCGGCCTGCTGTATTCCGGCGGCGATGGCGCGGGCGCGAAAATCCAGCTCCGCGTATGTAAGATGCCCGGTTTCTGTCCCGCGTTCGTCCACGAACGTGTAGGCAAGGCATGCGGGCTGCAATTCCGCCCTGCGCCGCAGCAGTTCGGTCAACGTCGTGCACTGAAACGGGTTCGACAAGCTTGCCAACGCGCTAGCCCCTTATTCGGTCGGGCGTCTGATCCGACAGTTCGGCGGCAGTGCTCGCCACATTATAGGGTTGGGCAGTGGCACAATGTCAAGGTGTACCCCCGCGGCAGGGTGTCCACAGCGATCGTCTGTGTCGAGAGCGGCCTTGGGCTAGAATCAGGACGCGTTCCAGTGCGGCTACTGCGCGCATGACCTCGATCGCGATTCAATCCGCCGTCGGCAGATGCCCGCGGGACGTCCACACGACGTTCATCGATGCCCCGTTGATGGGAACCCAGCGCCCCCTAACGGGTTCACGCCATGCCGCGAGGACATGTATGGCGAACGATCTCGACACCAGAATAAAGACCGGCCTCAACGAAACCCGCCTGCTCATTCTCGGCGGGCAGGTACTATTGGGTTTCCAGTATCAGGCGTTTTTTCAGGACGGCTTCTCAGAGCTTCCCGCTGCGTCGCAATATCTTTGCCTGGCCGGCCTCGCATTCGTCCTCGCGGCGGTTACGTTGCTTGTCATCCCTTCGATGGAGCACAGGCTGATCGAGCAAGGGCGTGCCACGGGCCGGCTTGTGCGCGCGACCAGTTTTTACACGGGGCTTGGGCTTGCGCCGCTGGCGGCGAGTCTCGCGGTGGCCGCCTATGTGGTGATCGCCCGCCACTTCGGAAATCCTGCGGGCATCCTTGCAAGCTGCGCCCTCGGCGGCATCGCGGCCTTTGCCTGGTTCGGCCTTGCATTCCTCGTCGGCCGTACAACGGAGAACAATGAGATGGGCGTATCACGGACGCCGCTTGCCACGAAAATCGAGCAGCTCCTGACCGAGGCACGGGTCATTATCCCGGGAGCGCAGGCATTGTTCGGCTTCCAGTTCGTCGCCATGCTGACGAACGGTTTCGATCGCCTGCCGCAATCGTCCAAAAACATGCACGCGGTGGCGCTCGGCCTTATCGCACTCAATGTGGTGCTCCTCATGACGCCGGCCGCCTTGCACCGGCTGTCATTCGGCGGCAAAGACTCTTCCCGGTTCCTGCGGATAGGTTCCGCGCTCGTCATCGCCGCGCCGCTTTTCCTGGCGGCAGGAATAGCCGTGGAAAGCTACGTCGTGCTTCAAAAGGTGATGAATGCGGAAGTGTGGAGCGTCTGCGGCGCGGGATCGACATTCGTTCTTCTTGCAGGCTGCTGGTACGCGCTCCCGCTCGCCCTGCGCAACTCGGCGAAAAGCGCGCGCCGCCGCAAGAACGACACGCCCGGGATAGCCCGGTGTTGAGCATCGCGGGACAGAAGGGGATTAGCGACCGATGGCTTTAATGACTGTTCGCCCCACCAATGCCGACCGCTGGGTGGCAAACGAGGTGGCCCGCAACACGAACGCGCCTGCCGAGCGCGCCGCCGAAGCGATCACCTGGGGAGCCGACGAACACGTTCTTTGTCTGCTTGCCGCCGGCTGGTGGCTGTACTGCCGCAACAAATCCGCGAGTTCGCGGCGCGCCAGCGATCATATCCTGCTGACAACTGTGGCAGCCTCGGCACTTCCCCACATTTTGAAGCGAGTGTTTAACCAGGAACGACCGGACCGGCTCATCGCGCGCGGGCATTTGCGCGGCGTTCCGATTTCCGGAAAGAAATACGACGCATTTCCCTCAGGGCATGCGGTGCATGTCGGCGCGCTTGCTTCGGCCGCCACGGTGCTCCCGCCGAGGCAGCGCAATGCGGTCTGGGGCGCAGGCGCGGTGTTGGTGGTCACCCGTATCATCCTGCTGGCACACTGGGTCAGCGATGTTGCAGCGGGTTTTGCGGTGGGGGCTTTGCTCGAACGCGGACTCCGATTGCTTACCGGATACGGAGGCGCGGCGCGAACTGCCGGCAATCCACGCAGTTCGGCCAGCCAATCGTTGAACCGGCGACAATCATGAACCGCGGCCCTTCCGATTCGAACTTATCCCGGCTATCGATGTTTCAACGGTTTTTTCATGACGAATGTTTTGATCGAAGACGCCGATCGATCAACCAGCTTTCAGATCGGAAAACATGGCAAGAGATCGCGACGCGTGACTGCGCGCCAGCCCTTCTTTTACAACAACTGGCAAACGTGCCAGCTCCCTTTGCAACTGCACGCGCAAGATCTGGATAGCCGCCGGGATTTTGCGCGCCGCCAGGCTTTCGACAAGACTATTCATTTGCATTGCTAATTCTTCCCGGCGATTCAGTTCCTCCAAATCCAACATACGAATGTAGTGCGTCCGATCGATCAAATTTCTGAGCAGCATTGTCATGGATTCGTTCTGAGACAGCGCTGCCATAAGCTCAAACAACTCTTCGGCGAAGGCGGAACAGAGTTCCGCGGAGCGGTGAACCGTTCCAAGCCTTTCGCTTTTGGCAACAAGGGAGTCCTCACGACCAGTTTCCGCCGCAACGATGGAATGCTGCAGCAGAACGAACTTAAGCACGCAAAGTTCTCGCATTTCGACGAGATCGAGAACCTTGGAAAAAAAGCCCTTGTTCGGAACAAAGACCAAAAGGTGCTCGCCACTCAACCGGTGCATCGCATCCCGAATGGGAGTGCTGCTGACCCTCATCAGATCGACAAGATCGTTGGGGTGAAGATGCATACCAGGAGCAACCTGGTAGTTGACCAAAATGTCTTTCAATTGAGCATAAACATGTTGGGCGCCATTCTTGCGGCGAGCGTCAACAGTCACGCTTAATCCTCCCCCTCGGAGCGCCCGTTATCTTGCTACGAATCCTCTACAACCAAAATGTGAACTTCATGTGGCGAATCTACTTTTGAGCGAGATAAACATCGCTGTGATGATTGTTCCTGTCAGGCTATTTTGAGGGGGAGCAAACGTTCTACTGGTGCCGCGTGCGAAGAATTATTTTCCATTACGCGCCAGCCAACTCGGCCATCGTTTTAAGCAATTCGGTTTCTTTGAAGCGTGAGCACGAGTGTTCAAGGTAAGATCGCGTATGCGCGTGTTGATTGTTGGAGCTGGAATTACAGGCCTTGCCACGGCGTGGGCTCTCACAAAGAGAGGTCACGAGGCAATCGTCGTGGAACAAGCTGGGTCGGTTCCTAACCCGAACGCGGCCTCCGGCGATGAACATCGGGTGATTCGCGAGGCCTACGGTTTAGCCGACTATTACGCGCATGCGATTGATGAAGCTTTCGATGCCTGGGAGGAATTATGGCGGGACCTTGGCGCCATTGACTATTGCGCCACAGGGGTGCTCGGCATTTCGCGTCAACCGCACGATAATGCAGAAGTGCTGAAGGAAGGGCTGGACCGCCTGGGCAAGCGCTATACGTTACTTTCGCCGGACGAAGCAGGGTTGCGTTATCCGTTCCTGAATCCACAAACGTTTCGCTACGCATTTCTAAGCGAGCGTGGAGGCATCCTGTATTGCCGGCACATTGCAAGACGGCTTACAGACTGGCTTGTCTCACATCAAGCAGATCTAAGGCTAAATCAAACTGTTGTTGCGGCCGACACGGATGCCGGCGCCGTAGAAACATCGGATGGCAATACGATCTCGGCAGACAGGGTCATCGTGGCGGCCGGCGCGTGGACGTTGACCCTTTTCCCGCATTTGTCGAAATTTCTCCGTATATTCGGTACCGGCGTCGCCTACCTCGAGCCGCCCAAGCACCTGCTGGAGGCATGGCAAAAGGCTCCGGTGGTTGTGGACATAGGAGGCACAACGGACGGGTACGTCGTACCGCCCAGGGCAGGCACGGGTCTCAAGGTGGCGGCGGGGTCGCGGCGACGGCCGATCAGTACTCCCGAAAGAATGCCAGCTTTGGGCACCGAAGACGGTGAACAGCTTCGGAATTTGTTCGAGCCGGTGATTGCCGATATCTCGGAATACAAAATCGCCAGGGTTGCTTCATGCTCCTACACGTTCACCAGTGACGAGCGTTTTTTTGCGACAACTATGGGGCGTTTCATAATCGTTTCGGCTTGCTCGGGCCACGGCTATAAATTCGGCGCGGCTGTGGGCCGGAGGGTTGCCGACGCGGTTGAGTCGGGTGACGCGCAAGCCCTCGTTAGATGGCTGAGTGGCCGTCATTCGACCTAAGGCGTTTCCAGGCAACCTCCGGGGCCCTCGATCACGGTGCGCGAACCCGTACGTGGTGACACGATCGAGAGGTCGAGCAATATATTTTTCTAAATATCGGCGCCGCGGCTTGTCCAAGTCCGCAAGCGTCATCTAACCTTGGATGCTCGAAACGATACGAGCGATGCGACATGCAGACGATGCGTACGCTGCAAGACGATCTTCGCTGTGGCTGCCAAAGAATTCGGTCTGGCCCTCGGCAGCAGATGAAGCGGAACCTCCGGATGAATCGTATTCCGTCGACGCAAACGCTCAGAGTTTTTCAAAGAGCGGCTACGGCGCTCAGTTTCTCGGCAGCTTCCGAGGAACTCTGTTTGACCCAGAGCGCCGTCAGTCATCAAATCAAGCAGCTTGAGGACCATCTAGGCGTTTCGCTGTTCGTCAGGCATAGGCGAGGAATTGCCCTGTCTGACGCAGGCTTTCGTTTTCTTTGTTCGGTGTCACCTCTGCTCGAGCAGCTGGAATCGGCCGTTGCTGCGATTTGCGGGAGTCACAAACATAGCCGGCTCGTTGTCCGCGTGGAGGACGCCTTGCTTTTCTCCGGATTGCTTCCGGTGCTATCCGACGTGCTGACGGTCATTCCTGAACTGACTATCGAGTTTCTGACCTGCGACCAAGACCCGTCACATTTGCTGGAAAACGGTTCGATCTCCATATATCTCGGCCGGGCGATCCATGATCGCTCGATCCATTGCCGCAGCATCGCTCCGTCTGAGTTTCTGGCAGTTTGTGCTCCAAGCGTGTTATCGCGCCATCCGATTTCTACCGTGGACGATCTTAGCCATCACCGGCTTCTGGTTGTCCGCAACACGAATTTCGACGAGCTTGAGTCCGACTGGGAATCGTCGATCTCAGCCCCCGACCGTTCACGGCTTTCGATTGAAAAACACGTATATCTCAACAGCAGAGCTCTCGCTCTGGAGGCGGCGCTCGCAGGACAAGGAATCGCGCTGGCTCCGAGCCTACCGGCGATCCCTCACCTTATCAGCGGCCGGCTCGTCAGTTCTCTATCGTATCGCAATCGCGCCGGCGCCTCGTATCATTTCGCTTGCGCCGAGAACCTCATTAAGGAGCCGAGTGTGCGACTATTTCAAGATTGGATAATCGCGCGAGCAGACGCTCTTGTCCGCAGCTTTTATGATGACGAGATTTGCAGCTCCACAGCCGATCCTATGGCGCTATTGCCCTGCGCATCATAAACGGACCCACAATCCCAAGCAGCGATGTCCCAAGAAACAGTATGATCACCGTATCGTAACCTGACCACCGTGCCAGTGACGCTTCAGGGCTAACTTGGCCACTCGCGTTAAGCAGCCATCCGATGACGGGTTGCATCAGGGCCGTCATAACTACGGCAATCGTAGTGTTGAACGAACTTCCGACGCCGATAAATGCCGTGGAATAAACGCGTTTAGTGGTCTTTAGCATGAGCGGCATCGAACCGCCTCCGATCAACCCAAGAACAAAAAACGAAATGAACACGCTCTGAGGTCCAAGTGCGTTGCCGACCGATGGAGCGATCAGCACCAGAAGCATAATTCTGGTCACGCAAGCGATGATAAGCCAGCGTAGCAATGATTTCGTCCGGTCGGAGATGATGCTCAATCCAACCGATCCGATGATCGTTCCCACCATAAACAACAACATTGGCTTGCTTGCTTCGGTGCGATCAAAGCCGTACGCGTTCATGAGCATCGGAATACCCCACACGCCCGAGAGGCTCGTCGCCACCACGAAATGCGAGCAGAACGTTATCGCGCAGCCCCACGATTCGGTCGACCCCATTGCCGACCACACCCTTTTCAAGGTCTGCAAAACCGCATCGACCAGCTTTCTGATCTTGTAGCGATCAACGCGCTTCGCGGCGGGCGGCAGAATGAACGACAAGGCGACCAGATTAATCAATGTCAGCGCGGCAACTCCCAGGAAAGCTTGCCGCCATCCGATCGTCGAGACTGCAAAAGCCAACGGCGTCGTTGCTATCATGCCGCCGATATAGCCGGAAACTTGCGATATTCCAGAGAACAGCCCGAACCGGCTATCCGCAAATTGCTCGGCGACGAGTTTGATCAATGCTGTAAAAACCAGTGCGTCACCGACGGCGATGAGCAATCGTGCAGCAAATGCAGCGGAGAGGTCGCTGGAAAATGAAAACAGCACCGACCCCAGACTTGACACTGCAAGGCTGGCTATGATCACACCGCGAACGCCAAAGGTATCGACCAAAACTCCGGCCGGTATCTGCATGGCCATATAGCCGCAGAAATATCCGGACGCCAATATTCCTGCTCCGCGCACATCCGTCTGAAGATCCCGTTGAAGTACATCCATCACCGTTTGAGGTGAAACCCGCTGAAAAAACGCGATTGCATAGGCTGCAGCGATCAGCGCCCAAGCGCCATAGCGCCTCGCAGTTCCTGGCGATTTAACGTCCACGCGAACTGACGGCTGTGACGTAACCATATCAATCCCCCAGCGCGGCCGATCGTGTGACGATGCCCACACTGAGAATTGCGTCGGCAGGATCGGGAATGACGCAATCGAACCACTGGTTAACGTCTGCTCGTGTGGAATGTCGCGGCGATTTGCGATAGGTCATGTGATCGTACACGTGACGCATCACCATTGACGGGAGTTCAAGGGGAGTGTCTGGATACATTTCCTTCACCAGCTCCCTCGCCACGTCCTGCAGCAATCGATGGTGTTCGGCATCATCCCGCACAGGCGTCGGCGTAACCGCGCGGCAGAATTTCGTATTGGCGATCCAAATCGCCGGGTTCCGTGTTCGCCACGAATAGTAGATCTCGTCGTCGCTCGGCCATTCGGCGGCAAAGATCGCCCGAGTCATCGAATGATAGACGCCCTGCCGCTCACACGAAGCCGAGACACCCGCGCCGGCCCGGTAGATGACCAATGTGGCGCCGACGAGCAGCCTGCGGTAAATCGCGTAGCCTACGATTTGCGCACCGTGGTATAAGAGAGCGATACCGAAATGATGGTAGAAAGGCGATATCGACCGTGACCACACGAGTCGTGTCGTTGTCCAGTGTTCGCTTATGATGGCGTTGATCCGATCGAGCAGGAAGTCTCTGCGTGTTTCGGGCACGTCATTTCCGTAGCGAATGACTTCGATGTTGGCGCGATCCTGTAACATCACAGCTCACAAGCACGGTTGCATGACAGGCGAACCCCGAGACCTTATTCATACCATGATTTGCAACCGAAAGTGGTGCTTTGCTGACCAAATAATGACGATGTATCATGGAGAGGATGCTTGCCGCTACGCGTGCGTGGCTAGGCTTGCGGGCAGCGAGATCCTCTCGAGGAGAAACCATGGCTGGATTGAACGATTTCAAACCGACGGCGGTCAAACCAACCGTGTCGCTTGAAGACCTGGACAAGCTCGATATCCGGGTGGGAACCATCGAGTTGGTCGAGGATGTTCCAACTTCTGGAAAGCTTGTGCGAATGAGGGTCAACTTTGGCGATCATAAACGTACGATCTTGGTCGGGATGAAAAAGGAGCGTCTGGATGCCAGATCCCAAGTCGAGGGGAGGCAGGCACTTTTCGTTGTCAACTTGCCCATTCGGAAAATGGCCGGCGAGACATCCGAGGGCATGATGTTCGATATCGGGTTTTCAGATGGTATCCCGCCGAGACTGGCAATTCCCGAAGGGCCGGTGCCGGACGGCTCTCGAGCCGGATAGGTCCACCCGGCCCTGATCTCACGGGCGAAGCATGGCCTCCGAACTCCCTTGCGGGTTACCTGCGATTGACGTTGAGAAGCCAGGACAGAATTGCCTTTTGAGTATGCAATCTATTCTCAGCCTGATCGAAGACAATCGATCGGTTGAAACGAAGACATGTGGGACTGATCTCCCGACCGGGCAGCGCCGGCAAACAATGCATCACCAGGCAGCGTTCCGGCGCGTGGGCCAACAGCTCTTCGTTTACCTGATACCCGGCAAAAGCGGAGATGCGACGTTGCGCGTCGGCTTCGTCCCCCATCGAAATCCAGGTATCGGTGTAAACCACGTCAGCATCGACCACGGCCTGTTCCGGCTCGTCAAAAAATTCTATTGAGTTCCCGCCGATTTCCATCAGCTCGGCTTCCTGCCGAAAATCCGGCGGCGCCGCAATGCGCATGCGAATCCCGAACAGATTCACTCCGTGTGCAAGGGAGCGGCAAACATTATTGTTGTCTCCGATGTAGGCGAGCTTCAGCCCTCGGATGTCGCCGAAATATTCCTTCATCGTGAGGTAGTCCGTGAGGGCCTGGCATGGGTGCAACTGATCGCACAGACCGTTAATGACCGGAACTTCAGACTCCGAGCTAAGGACTCGGATCGTTTCGTGACGATTCACCCGTGCGACGATAAAATCATAAAACCGCGAAAGAACGCGAGCTTCGTCACATATGTCGCCTCGAGTAAAGTTGGACGTTCGCCACTCGATATAGGTGGCGCCACCTCCCATTTGCCGTGCCGCCGCATCGAACGAACTCCGTGTACGCGTCGACGGTTTCTCGAAGAGTAGTGCGATTGCGCGCCCGCGCAACCGCGTCTCCACGATGGCGGGATTCGCCTTGATGCGTAGCCCGTCGTTCACAATGCGTGCCGCTTCAGAGGCGCTCAACTGCGCCAACGAAACAAACGATCGAGGATGGCAATCCGCACGCGCATCGAAGCGCCAGTTCGCCAGACGCAACGCACCCTCTCTGTCCGACATACCGCTATGAGGCAACTGGTTCATGGCGCATCCTCCCGCTTTCGTGAGTTTTTCGGCATAGCGACGGCGATGGTTCGCCGCTACGATGCCAGTGCGCGCTCAATCACCGACGTATTGAGGACCGCGCGCCGGATCGCATCCAGGCCGAGCTTGAGATCTGCGATCTCGATGTTGAGAGGCGGGAGCAACTTGAGCACCTGGTCGTCAACGCCACAGGTCTCAACGATCAAGCCATTCTCGAACAGGCTGCTCGATATCTGGCGGGCCATGCCGGCATCGGAAAACTCCAGCCCGATCATCAAACCTCGACCTTTGACCTTTGCCGTGCCTTTCGCCAGTTCGGAAACGACACTGGACAGACGGTCTCGGATCAAGTCGGCGCGCTGTGTAACGCCCTCCGCAAACGCCGCGTCAGCCCAATAGGTTTCCAATGCCGCGGTCGCGCCAACAAATGCGAGGTTGTTGCCGCGGAACGTGCCGTTGTGCTCTCCCGGTCGCCAAATATCCAGCTCCGGCCGCATCAACACGAGCGAGAATGGCGATCCAAATCCGCTCAGTGATTTCGACAACACCACAATGTCGGGAACGAAATTGAACGCTTCAAAGCTGAAGAAACGCCCGGTACGGCCGCAGCCCGCCTGGATGTCGTCGACGATCAGCAATGTCCCGATTTCCTTGCACAGACGGGCGAGGCGATTGAGCCACACGCCGGAAGCGACGGACAAGCCGCCCTCTCCCTGAACCAATTCAATCAGAACAGCAGCGGGACGCTCGACCCCGGATCCCGGCCGGGTAAGCATCGCTTCGATGTAGTCCATGGTATCCACCTGTGCACCGAGGTAGCCGTCATAGGGCAGAAAATTCACATGCCCCAGCGGCAAGCCGGCTCCCATCCGCGCATTCGGATTTGTCGTTGCCGCGAGCGAGCCCAGCGACATGCCATGATAGCCGTGAGTAAAGGCTGCAATGCCCGAACGCCCGGTGACTTTCCGTGCGAGCTTGAGCGATGCCTCGATTGCATTCGTCCCCGTCGGACCGGGGAACTGCACCTTGTAGTCATAGCCGCGCGGTGCCAGGATTTTCTCCTGCAAGACTTTCAGAAAATTCGCCTTGGCCCACGTATGCAGATCCAGGGAGTGCACAACGCCGTCTTGCTGCATATATTCGATGACCTTGCCCACGATTACCGGATCGTTGTGCCCGTAATTGAGACTGCCGGCTCCCGACAGCAGGTCCAAATATCTGCGACCGTCGCTTGCCGTCAGCCACGCTCCTTTTGCCCCGGCGAAAACCGCCGGAAATCGCCGGCAGTAGGAGCGAACATTGGACTCGAGTCGAGTAAAGATGTCGGTTTGCTCAAGCATCTGGTCCTCCTCAGGTGTGATGAGTCGCTTTTCCGCGCGCGGCATCCACGTAGCGAATGACGGTCGCCGAATGCGGCGCAAGAAGCGTCTTAAGGCTCGACAGAATTTCACTCGAGCGCGCGGATAGCAGGCTGAACGACCCTGCATCGCCGAGGCCGTGGCTGTTCTCGCACAAGCCATTCAGAAACAGCGGCAGCCCGGAGCTCGATTTCACCTGATAGTCTCGATCCACCAGAAGATCGCCGCGGTCGGTGCGCGCGAGTTGCGACGCCACCTCGGAAAGCAACGATGGAAACGGTTCCTTGCCTTCTCCCTGCCCGAGATCAAGGAAACCCGTGGCCAATACGACGGCATCGACAGCGATCGCGTCGCATCGACCAGAGAACCGCTCGCGAAGCTTCAGCGATACCTCGTGTTCGCCTGCATCGACCCCATCGACGATCGTGTTGTTGTGCAACAGAATGCGGTGCTGACCATCCAGCCGTTCCTCGTAAATCGAGAGGTAGAGTTGATGGAGCACATCGATGTCCGCCGAGTTATAATTCGTGGGGCGCAATTGCCTTTGCAGCTCCTCGCGGGCTTCGCGGTTCGCGCCGTGGAAATAGTTGACAAACTCCGGGAAGTACACGTGGTCGCTGAACGGACTGGTATCCTTCTGTCGCATGCTGAAGCTGCGATGAACCACGTGAATTTGTGCGCTCGGAAACCGTTTGATCAGGTCGAGATTGATCTCTACCGCGCTTTGAACTCGATCCAATCACGGCAACCGACGCCAGCGAGGGCGCGAGCTCCTGGATCCGGAACATGTAGTCGCAAAAATGAAACACGCGCGGCCCGAGATGACCGGAAAAGACCTTCGGTATATTTCGGCTTCGCCCGATTCCTATGACGAGGGCGTCAGCCGTATATTCCCCTTTATCGGTAACCACGCGCCAGAACTCACCGCTTCGATCATGAAATATTCTGTGCGCATGAGTCTGGTATGTAACCAGATGGTCGAAATGGGAGGCGACCCACTGAATGTATTTCGAATAGTCTTTTCGCAGCGGATAGAGAATTCCGAGATTGAGAAAATCGTAAAGCCGCCCGCTCTCGAAGAGATAGTTGGTGAACGTATAGTGGCTCTTCGGATTCCTCGGCGTGACCAGGTCGCGCATCGGATTGTTCTGAATGTCGGACGAACTCAGCAACATACCCGGTTGCCATATTGCGCTGGCTGCCGCCTCGATGAAATGGGCGGAAAACATCGTCCCTGCCTCTTCCAACGCAATTGCCAAGGCGAGATTCGAGGGACCAAATCCGATCCCGAGCACGTTATAGTGCGGCACTCGATTGCTATATGGCTTCATCGGATCCCCGCTAAGATACCAGTGCATCCACCCGTTTGGACTGGGACGAACGCATTGCAGTAGGCCAGAACATTGGAAGATCGTGGCCTGCTGATCGCCACAGGGTCTCCGCCGTGCGCGGGATCAACGGCGCCGCGCCGATCGCGAGCGCCGCGAGATATTCCCTTAGATCGGCCAGATCGGTCGCCGATTCTGCCCGTGAAACGGCAACGTCGAGTCCGTTGGCAAGCGTGAGGGCGGCCAAGCGCAAGCTGGGGTTCTTCGGCGTGTAAGCCGCATCGAAACGCGCCAGTAGCGCATCGGCCAACGGGTCGCGGTCATGTGATCTTGTCGGTGAGGCCTTTAAACTTGGGAGACGTTGCTGCAATTTGCGCAGCGGCTCACGCAATTTCTTCGCAACGACGGCCTCGAACTCCGTTCGGGTGAAGTTCGACTGTTGCAACTCGGGATTTGACCACGCGAAATAGAAGCGCGTCTCGTCGACCGATTGCGACGCCAGGAACTCCCGTCCCCAAATGGCATGGCCCTGGCTCGTGGAGAACTTGAAGCTATCGAGCTGATAGAACTCGTTCACGATGAATGTTTCCGGAATTAGCGCGTCTAAACCGGCGTCTCGGGCTGCGAACGCAAGCGCCAGATGCGCGACTGCGTAGAAAAACGAGTTGTCAAAGCCGAAAAATTGCAGATAGGAAACCGGCGCCGCTCCGGAGATTAACGGCGACGTTCCACCGTTTGCCGCGTGAGCCCGTTCGAGCCAGTAATAGTGACCCGGCATCATTTCCGCCCACACGTTCAGGACAAGCCCCTCGCTGTCGGCGAACGGCGCGGGAATACCCCATTGCGACGGAAATGTTACTGGAAACGCCGGCAGCGGCGCTTCAAGCAGCTCTTTCACCAGGCGAAGCAGCGCCGGCCTGACATGAGGGACGGTCTTCAGAAGATGATGCTCAAGAGGCCGCCGCCACCTTTCCAGTTCGAACACGTAGCCGCGCTGGTTTCGTGTCTCCAGCGTATCCCCTACGCGCCCGCCGGTCGCATGCAAATTAAAGAGCTTGGCGGCATCGTTGGGGTGCCCGCATGTCTCGCAAATGTTCGCCTTGGTCTCCGATAAGCACGTCGGGCACCAGCCCGAGGCGTAGGCCTCAAAAAGAAAGCGGCCGCTGTTGACATGATAGGGAATGGCGGTTTCGCGCCGGTCAAATACGCCCGCCTTGTCCAAACGCACAAACCAATCGTTCACATAAGCCGTATAATCGGCATCGGGCATGCCCACAACGTCGAACAATATGTCCGCGGCGCCGAGGGTACTTTGGATGTCGGCATAGCTTCGCTGTGCAAGCTCGGTCGGGGCGACCCGAAGCCGCTCGGCCGTGGTCACGACATAGGTCTGATTGAGGTCAACGCTCAAAGCGCTCACGCACTTTCGGCCGCGCAATCTGAGATGCCGCTGCACCACATCCGCCCACAGATAGGGACCGGACAAGTGACCAAGGTGAAGATCGCCATTCGGCGTGGGCGGTGGAGCGATAATTGCCACACTCGGTATCTCGTCTGCGGCCTTGAGCCGGCGCGCTGCTTGCTCATTCATGGCCATCGTCCCCGGCACCGGCTAATTCCAGGCGAACGAGGTCTTTCATTCGGGCATGTGCTTCCGGACTTCCCCAGAATATGGACAGGAATTCCAGGCGCTCGTCCGGCGACGCGTTGAGAACGCGATGTTTGCTGTTTCGCGGCAGATAGATGACGTCCCCCGGGCCGACGCTCTGCGTCTCGCCGTCTACGGAGATTTTCCCTTTGCCACGCAAGATGATGAAGGTTTCTTCTTCATCATGAGAATGCAGGGTGGTTGCCTCGCCTCCGCGAACCGAGGCGATCGCGCTGCCCCACAATGGATCAGCCACTCCGGGCCAGGGGTACAGCCGGCGAAGATCGCAGCCATATTCGTATTGTGTCGTGGCATCATCAGAGCGCGCTATCTTCATCGTCAGCTCCGGCAAATCGACATCGAGTTGCGGCACTTCGCTTGCAGCAGACCCGTGGGCGTTCGCTGCCGGGAGATCGTACCGCGTCTTGGAGGATGGGTGAAAAGAGTAATACTAATCGAAACATGAGCGCGATCGATCGGTCCGAGGCGGAACGAGCGCAAGCGCGTTCGCAACGCGCGAACGTTGGCTCAGCCATCGATTGCCGCAGAAATGGCTCTAGAGCTGGTGCTTCATCCGCGTCGAACTTCCCTTGAAGCTACTCCAGCTCTATCGAAAGCGAGACCGCGGGAGCCGCGCCGCGTAAGAGATATTTAAGCCACACGTCCGAACCCCTGATTTGCTGATAGATATCCGCCGGCGCGTAATGCAGACGAATTCCGTGAAGATAACTCACTTCATTTGGAATAAGTCTCATCCCGGTTCTTTGCCAGACCTCCGCTTCGCACAGCATGATCAAGCGGCCAAGATCGAAAGATATCTGCCCATATTCGGAATGAGCATTGCCTATTTCGAAGCAGCGGAGAAAAAGCCACAGCGGAAAATTGGACGCTTTGCCGATTCGGACAAAGCTGCTTCTTTCAAAGTCAGGCTCCTCGATCGCGGAGGCGCCTGAGATCAGTTCGGCCGCCAACACGCCTCCGAGAAACATCTGGCAGCTGTCGCGCCGCAGAACGCTGACGGCCCATGCCAAAACCATCCAGGCCTGTGTTTCGACGCTGAGCGTCAGTCCATGACGCAGAACGGATCTCGCGAAGGCCAGCGCCGAACAATCGACCTGTAGAGGATCGGAGGTCAGCACGTGCACGACGAGGTTGAAGGCCCTGCCGGCAATACCGCATGTGAGATCCGGACCGCCGACACGATCTGCCCGGCTAATCCAATCCTGTACAAAGCCGGCAACCCTCTCGTCGGCGATCATTGACCGCTCGATTTTTGCTCCCGCACTGCCCTGGTGGAGCAACGCCGCGCTTTGGATAAGATGTTCGACCAACAGAAAGGCGCCTAAATCAGGCTGCCTGAACTCGATAGCGCCGTCGGTTCTCTGCCTGTAGCAGTCGGCGATTAGCTGATGCTTTATTGACGCCCATTTGTCCCCGAACTGACGTATGTCCGCGCTGCAGTCTGCGAGGATCGTCTCTGGAACATCGCTGATACGCAGCGGACCGGTCCGCTGAGCCTTCCAGAGCCACCATGCCAGTGCCGCGTTGAATTGGCGGTAGGCAGTATGCCGGGCAGCGCCGTGGAAGCCGGCGCGCGCCATCGCCCGATCAATCAGGAAATCGATGAACTGGCTGCAGAGTTCAAATTGGGTCGGATTATTCGATGAAGAATCGGCGTCGCTTTCGGCTTTCGGCGGCCACTCGCCAACCGACCAGCCCGTCAGCCTGATATTCCGCTCGGCAAGAAACGTATCGCCGTATCGCGCGATGTGCCCGCAATGCAAATTTTTCTGGTGAAGCGACCGCATTGGCTTCATATCTTCACAACGCCGTTTGCAATTTTAATCCTCTCAATCGGCCGGCAGAAATATATTGAGCGATATATTTATGATGGGGTTTGTCATTCGGCTGCTACGCGGTATTTCTCACCTTGAAGGTCGGCGCACGAATGATCGATATTTTCAGGTTTGTTGGGGCCTCAACATTCGCACATGAGGTCAGGCCGTGGCAGAAGTGACGGGATCCAGAACACTGGAACTTTGGCAGGTAGACGTATTTACCAGCTGCCCGCTTTCGGGAAACCCCGCGGCCGTTATCTTCGGCGGCGAGGAGCTAGCAGACTCCACGATGCAAGCTGTCGCGCGGGAAACCAATCTTTCTGAGACCATTTTCGTACTGCCCACAACCGGTACCCAAGCGGATTATCGTGCTCGAACCTTTACCACCCGTCGGGAGATACCTTTTGCCGGCCATCCGACTTTGGCCGCGGCGCACGCGGTGTTCTGGCGTAATGCCGGAAAGGAGACGGCCGGGACGCATCGTAATGACGCGATCAACAAATCCGGGCGCCTACGGCAAGAATGCGGAGCAGGAATTATACATATCGAGCGCAGCAAATCTCAAAGACTCCGCGTGGCGCTTCCAGCGATTTCCGTCCGCACAACAGCGCTGAGCCGCCAGGAGATTGGTGAGATGCTGGGGCTGCCGGCACGGCACGTCGTCTCTTCGGCATTCCCGATAGTTGCAACGGGAGTTCCGTGGCTGCTCGCAGAAGTTCGTTCGGTCGGGGACCTATCGCTCTTGGACATTGATTTTGCTCGTGTGTCTCGGGTGACGCGCGGTATCGGGGCCGTGGGCATATCGGTGTTTACCAGAGCATGTTCGGAAGGAGTCACCGCCCGTTTGCGCTCTTTTGCACCGGCCGAAGGAATCTATGAAGATCCTGTCTGTGGATCCTGCCATGGCGCGACCGCGGCTTACCTTCTAACCGTACTCGAGGAGCCGACGCTTGGACGCGGTGAGCGAATTTCTATGCTGATGCAACAAGGTCACGAGTTGCAACGTCCCGGCCTCGTCGAGGTCGAAGCCGAGAGTCAGTCCGACGGGATCAGGCTTTGGCTTGGCGGCGATTGTGTGACTGTTCTGAGGGGCGACCTCTTAATCTAGAGACCGAACACGAGCCTCGAAACAGCCGGCGTGCGGCTGTATCTTTCCGGTACGAGGCACGTGCCCGATCGGGCCCTATGATGCATGGGACTCGATCGTCAATCAGTCGAAAGTGTTGCAGCCGGGTCATTCGCATGGATGAACGACGCCAGCGCGAACCAGACGGAGAACCCCTGGCGATGGGGGCCGCCGGACAACGCCTTGCCGCCGGGCCGATGTCCCGCATAAAAAACTGGGCGCGTGCGCTCCGGCGCGACGCCCACGCCATCTTTCTCGCCTCGCGCGATCCGCGGGTGCCGTGGGCCGTCAAGCTTCTCGCGTTAGCCATCGCGGGTTACGCGTTGTCGCCGATCGACCTCATTCCAGACTTCATTCCCGTGCTCGGCTATCTTGACGATCTGATCATCGTGCCGCTCGGCATCTGGCTCGTGATCGCCCTGATCCCGGAAGAGGTCATGCGCGAGTACCGCGCCAAGGCGAACGCGGCGGTGCAGCGTCCGGTCAGCAAAGCCGCAGCGATTGTCATCGTTGCGCTGTGGATTTCAGGCGCTGCGATGCTGGGCTGGATCGCGTTCATCCACTGGCGCGTCTGACCAGACACGCTCATCATAGGGGACGACGGCCTCCACCGTCACGCCGCCATCTGCGGACGTCACGGTCGCCGCGCCACCCAAGGCCATCACCCGTTCGCGCATGCCGACGAGGCCATGACCAAGCTTGTGATCGCGCAGCAGGCCGCTGCCGTTGTCGCGCACGCGCACCAGAACCGACCCGCGAAGGCCGCGCATTGTTCCCAAGGGCATATCCATCGGCTCTATGGTCACGTCGATGCGCGTGGCGTCTGCGTGGCGGAACACATTGGTCAGGGCTTCCTGGATGATACGGTAGATCGTCAGGTCGGCGGTCTCTCCGGGCTCGCCGAGCGATGGAGAAATCGTGGTTTCGATGACGACCTCGGGATGCGCCTCGCGCCACAGCCGCAACAGCGCATTGAGCGCCTCGCGCAGTCCGAGCTCCGCCAGGCCGACAGGACGCAGCTTTTCGAGAACGCGCCGGTTGAATTGCTGCAAGGCATTGACCTGTTCCCAGATCGCGCTGCCGTGCTTGCGCAGGGATGTGACGTCCGGCTCAGGGCTTTCCGCGACCCGCACCAGCGAACTGATGTGTGCGCGCAACGCGAAAAGATGAGGCCCGAACTCATCGTGCAGCTCGCGCGCAATCTCCTTGCGCTCGACGTCCTGCAACGACACCACGCGCTCGGCCAGCCGCCGCTTGTCCTCTACCGCGTCTCCCAATGCGGCCGCAAGATGGTTGAGCTTGTTGCCTATGGCGGCGAGTTCGGGCGGGCCATCCGGTTTCACGCGCGTGTCATAGTCACCGAATTCGATTTTTGTCATCGCATCGGTCAGCGCCTGAATCGGCGCAAGCGCGCGGCCGACGACCGTCATGGTAATGAGAAGAAGGGCTGCGGCGATGGCTGAGCCGACCTGCACCTGCGTGACGATTCCGTCCCAGATTTCATTCATCTCGTCATTCGGATGCGAGGTGATGACGAGCGATCCCGGTTTTCCATTGATGGTCACGGGAACGCTGACCGCCGTGCGCTCGGGATGTACCAGCGCAACGAACCACGCGGGTGGCCCGTTGGGCCCGTCATCGGAGGGGGGCTTGGCCTCGACCGCCTGGTTTTCACGCGTGATGCTGACATGACGCAGCCGGTTGAAATCCTCGATAATCCGGTTCAGCCTTGCGTCCGGGTCCGGCGTCTCGTTCAGGCCGGCGACCAGCGTCTCGACAAATCCGCGCGCCAGCCTGATGACGCTTTGATCCTCAGCCTGCACGCGGGGTCCCGCCTCCAGCAGCAGCCGCGCGATGTTGATCGCCAGACCGAGCATCAGAACGATCGCCAGAATCGTATTGAGCCGCGCCCGCAAGGACAGCTTTTGCCACATAGCCCATTCCCTCGCCTGCCGATGCGGAACGTGCGTCCCGCGCCGACAGGCAATGACCTACCCGGTTGAACCTTATCGTATTCCTGGCTGCGGCGCATCGCACCGGACTGAGCAACCGCAATATGGATTTTCTGCGCGTTCGACTTGTCCGGAGCCGATGTGATACGATCGCGCCATGGCATAGGTTTGGGGTCAATCCCAATGCGTGTTCTTATTGTAGACGATCACCTCATCGTGGCCTCCGGCTGCCGGGCGCTGTTCGCGGAGGATCCCGAGGTCGACATACTGGAAGCGTCGGACGCCGAGAGTGGCGAGCGCGCCTTTATCGACCAACAGCCCGACGTCTGCGTTCTCGATATCAATCTGCCGGGCGTGTCGGGGTTTGAACTGGCGCGACGGATTCTTGCGCGCGATGCGTCGGCCCGCATCATCATGTTCAGCATGAACGACGATCCGATATTCGCGGCGCGGGCGATCGAAGCCGGCGTCAAAGGCTATGTTTCCAAGTCCGGAGACCCATCCCACCTGGTCGACGCCATTCACGAGGTCAGTAAGGGCGGGACATACCTCCCGCCCGCCCTCGCCCGAAACATCGCGTTCGCCGGCCCTGCCTTCGCCCGGAGCCCGTTGGCGAAACTGACATCGCGCGAGATCGAGATATTGCGCCTGCTCAGTATGGGTAAAAGCCTCACCGAGATCGCATGGCAGGTTCACGTTTCCTACAAGACGATTGCCAATACGTCGTCGATCATGCGTCAGAAGCTCGGCGTTCGTACCTCCGCCGAGCTGGTGCGGCTCGCGATCGAAAGCAGCCTGACCTGAGAGCGGGGCTATTTCTTTTTGCCGTCCGCATCGAACTGTTTGAGAAAGGCCAGCAGGTCGCTGGTCTTCTGCTCGTCCTTCAGGCCGGGATAGATCATCTTGGTGCCCGGAATCTTCGCCCGCGGATCCTTGATGTAGTCCCGGAACGTCGCCTCGTCCCATGTGAGGCCCGAATTCTTGTTGGCGTCCGAATAGGAATAGCCCGCATAGGTGCCGGCCTTGCGGCCGATGACGCCGTTCAGCACCGGACCGACGGCGTTTTTCGCGGTCTCGCCGATCTGATGACAAGCCCTGCACACCGCAAAGACCTTTTCCCCCGCCGCGGCGTCCTGCGCCCGAGCCCCGCTTGTCGCCGTCATCACCAGCACCGCGGCAAATATCACGCCTCGCATCTCACATTCCTTCCGGTTTGTTTCTTTTTCCGTGTAGATCGGGCGGCGCATTTGCGCCGTCCCAACGCAATAACATGCTGGGCAAATTGGTTGTGTGGTTTTTCCCGCAAATCGAGGCAGCGTCACGCTGCATTGCAGCACATCCTGTTCGCAGCGGCGCAGCAATCCGCAGATAAAAAAATGGAGAGGCGGAAACCAGCAGCCTTGACCTGTAGCGTCAGCGTGCAATGCTTCCGGCAAGAAGATGTTCCGGGATTTTGCGGGATTTGTTCCCGGACCGACCGGCTCAAGCAAGATGTTTGGGAGAAACACATGAAGACACGCGCCGCCGTCGCGTTCGAAGCAAAAAAACCCCTTGAAATCGTCGAGCTTGATCTGGACGGCCCGAAAGCGGGCGAAGTCCTCGTCGAAATCAAGGCCACCGGCATTTGCCACACCGACGCCTATACCCTCGACGGCCTCGACAGTGAGGGAATTTTTCCGTCGGTGCTCGGCCATGAGGGTGCGGGCATAGTGCGGGAGGTCGGCCCGGGGGTCACCTCCGTGAAACCGGGCGATCATGTGATTCCGCTCTACACGCCGGAATGCCGGCAGTGCAAAAGCTGCCTCAGCCAGAAAACCAACCTCTGCACCGCGATCCGGGCAACCCAGGGCAAGGGGCTGATGCCGGACGGCACCTCGCGTTTCAGCCACAAGGGCAAGACCGTCTTCCACTACATGGGCTGTTCGACCTTTTCGAATTTCACCGTGCTGCCGGAAATCGCGGTCGCAAAGATCCGCGAAGACGCGCCGTTCGACAAAAGCTGCTACATCGGCTGCGGGGTCACCACCGGCGTCGGCGCCGTAGTCAACACCGCCAAGGTCACGCCGGGCGCCAACGTGGTCGTGTTCGGGCTTGGCGGCATTGGGCTTAACGTGATCCAGGGCGCGAGGATGGTAGGTGCCGACAAGATCATCGGCGTCGACATCAACGATTCCAAAGAGGAATGGGGGCGCCGCTTCGGCATGACGCATTTCGTCAATCCGAAGAAGGTCGACGGCGACATCGTCCAGCATCTGGTGGCGCTGACCGACGGCGGCGCCGACTTCACCTTCGACTGCACCGGCAACACCACCGTGATGCGCAATGCGCTCGAAGCGTGCCATCGCGGCTGGGGCGTCTCGGTGGTGATCGGGGTGGCGGAGGCCGGCAAGGAAATCGCCACCCGGCCGTTTCAGCTCGTGACCGGGCGGGTCTGGAAGGGCACGGCGTTCGGCGGCGCGCGCGGCCGCACCGATGTGCCGAAAATCGTCGATTGGTACATGAACGGAAAGATCGAGATCGACCCGATGATCACCCACGTCCTCAAGCTGGAGGAGATCAACAAGGGATTCGATCTGATGCACGAGGGCAAATCGATCCGGTCGGTCGTCGTGTACTGAACCAAGCCGCAACCAAACCAGAAACGTCAAACACTAGGAGGAATGACCCCATGGCTGCTCATATCCACCCATCGGTTGACAACGGAGTGAAGAAAGGCTCGGGCAGTTTTGCCGGCGGCACCCTGGTCTGCAAATGCAAGGACAAGCCGGTCAAGGTCGCCATCACCGGCGACGTCGCCCACAACCACGCCTGCGGCTGCACCAAATGCTGGAAGCCGGAAGGCGCGACCTTCTCGGTCGTCGCGGTAGTGCCGCGCGACAACGTGAAAGTGCTGGAAAATGGCGACAAGCTGCAGATCGTCGATTCGTCAGCGGCAATCCAGCGCTATGCCTGCAAGGTCTGCGGGACGCATATGTACGGCCGCATCGAGAACAAGGCGCATCCGTTCCATGGTCTCGACTTCATCCATCCCGAACTGTTCCAGGAAGGCGGCTGGGCCGCGCCGGGATTTGCCGCGTTCGTGTCGTCGGTGATCGAGTCCGGCGTCAAGCCGGATGAGATGAGCGGCATTCGCGCCCGCCTGAAGGAACTCGGGCTCGAGCCATATGACTGCCTGTCGCCGCCGCTGATGGACGCGATCGCAACCCACGTCGCGAAATCCAAGGCAGCCTGATCCGGCAAGGTTTGCGCGAACTTCGCTGATGGTGATCCGCCATCGGCGCAGCCGCGCTTGCCGTTGACCTGTCGCAATCCTGGCATCGCGCTGGAGCCGCAAGACCATGACGATCGAAACCGTTTCCCTCAATCGATCGCATGGCGGCATGCAGGGCGTGTACAAACATGCGAGCCGCGAGACCAGCACCGGCATGACCTTATCGGTCTATGTCCCGCCGCATCAGGACGGCACGAAGCTGGCTGTGGTCTGGTATCTGTCGGGCCTGACCTGCACCCACGCCAATGTCACGGAAAAGGGCGAATTCCGAAAAGCCTGCGCCGAACTGGGCCTGATCTTCGTAGCACCGGACACCAGCCCGCGCGGCGAAGGCGTACCCGGCGATCCCGGCGGCGCTTATGACTTCGGGCTGGGCGCGGGCTTCTATGTTGACGCCACGCAACCACCGTTCGCGCGCAATTACCGGATGTGGAGCTATGTGACGAAGGAGCTTCCCGATCTGGTCTCGCAGCATTTTCCCGTCGACCTGAAACGGCAATCGATTTTCGGGCATTCGATGGGCGGCCATGGCGCGCTGACGATCGCGCTGTCGCATCCCGGCCGCTACCGCGCCGCCAGCGCGTTTTCGCCGATCGCTGCGCCGTCGCAAGCGCCATGGGGCGTCAAGGCACTGGGCGGCTATCTCGGTGACGACAAGGTGGCGTGGCGCAAGCACGACGCGGTGGCGCTGATCGAGGATGGCGCGCGATTTCCGGACTTTTTGGTCGACGTCGGCGATGCCGATCCGTTCCTGAAGGAACAGCTCCGCCCGGAATTGCTGGAACGCACCTGTGCACAGGCGGGCATCCGGCTCAATCTCCGCCTGCAAAGCGGCTACGACCACAGCTACTATTTTGTCTCCACCTTCATGGCCGACCATCTGCGCTGGCATGCCGCGCGGCTGCAGGTATAGACGCTAATGCGGACGGCCGTAATCGGGCGCAAGCAGCCGGTTGCGCAACAGATAGCTCGTGGTGCGCTGCCAGGATTCGTCGGTGTTGCCGCGGAAGTCCGCGCTCATGGAGGTGATGAGAACGTCCGCTGCGGGTATCGCGCAGATAGATGTTCAGGCTCAGAATGAGATTGGAGACTTTTTGCACCACGCCGGTAATCGCGAGATCGGCGCCGAGCTTTTGCGCGAGGTCCACGTCGCAGCCGCCGCAGGCTTGGAGGTTCGCCGCATGCGCCGCATCATTGACCGGCGCAATGTCGAGAATTGTGAACTTGCCGGATTCCGCCAAGCCCTTGCGCACCTGCTCGCTGGCGCGGATCAGGCGCTGCTGTTCATCGCCGCGCGGCCCATCCATTTCGCCCTGCAGACTGGTGTCGAGCAATTCGAAATCGAACACGGCGGTCCTGGGCGGGTCGTCGGCGCACGCCGGCGTGACGGCAATCAGGCCCAGCGCGACGACGAGGACGGGAATTCGCATGGTCGGGTTCCGTGGCTCCGCATCGCAACACAGAATTTCAGTGCTAACCTATGGCCGCTCGGCCATGTTTCAAGCCGGAAGTCCGTCTAACATCGGTTCGAAGAAGCGAGGGAGGGATTGTGGTTCGACTGCTGATCGCGATGATTTGCTGGAGCACGCTGGCCTCCAGTGCGTTTGCGGCCGATCCGGTCGAGATCGGCATCGGCTATCTTCGCCGCGCCGGCGTCAAGCCGACGCTGTCGCTAGTCGAGCAGCCTGCCGAGAACGATGGCGTCGCCGGTGTGCGGCTCGCAATCGAGGACAACAACACCACCGGCAAGTTCCTCAATCAGCGCTTCACCCTGGAAGAGGTTCGTCTCAAGGACGGTGACGACGCGGCAAAAGCGGCGGTTGCACTCGCCGATCGCAATATCGGCTTCATCATCGCCGATCTTCCCGCGGAGGCGCTGCTGAAGGCCGCGGACGCGATCCGGGATCGCGGAACGGTCTTGTTCAATGCGGGATCCATCGATGACCGGTTGCGCGAGCACGATTGCAGGACCAACGTGATCCATACCGCGCCGACGCGCTCGATGCTGGCGGACGGCCTTGCCCAGTATCTGGTCTGGAAGCAGTGGAAGCGCTGGCTGCTGGTGGCAGGCTCCCATGACGACGACAAGCTTTTTGCCGAGGCGCTGCGGCGTTCGGCGGCACGTTTCGGCGCCAAGATCGTGCAGGAACGTGTGTTCGAGGATACCGGTGGCGCCCGCCGCACCGATAGCGGCGTGACCTTGATCCAGCGGCAGATGCCGGTATTCACGCAAGGAGCACCCGCCTACGACGTCCTTGTCGCCGCCGACGAGAGCGAGGTGTTCGCGCCCTACCTTCCCTACCGCACCTGGGATCCGCGGCCGGTCGCAGGATCCGCCGGACTTGTTCCGAAGAGTTGGGACGCGGCCCACGATCAGTGGGGCGCGGTACAGATGCAAAACCGCTTTCTGAAGCTGAATTCCCGGCGCATGACGGCGCTGGACATGCAGGCTTGGACCGCGGCGCGCATGATCGGCGAAGCGGCGTCGCGGGTGAATTCGGGTGATCCCCAAAAATTGCTGGATTTTCTCAAGGGACCTGATTTTTCCATCGCGGCTTTCAAAGGCCAGCGGCTTACACTGCGGGATTGGAACCTGCAGCTTCGCCAGCCGATCCTGCTGGCGGATGGCCGCATGGTGGTTTCGGTCTCACCGCAAGAAGGTTTCCTGCATCAGGTCTCGGAACTCGATACGCTCGGCGTGGATCGGCCCGAGACCAAGTGCAAGCTGCAATGAAGACGGAGCGCGCGCGGATGCGATGTACCCTGCTTTTCGCAACGATCGTCTGGCTTGCGGCGGCCGCGCCCGCCTTTGCCTTCGTCGCCTATGTGTCGAACGAAAAGAGCAACACGGTTTCGGTGATCGATACCGACAAGTGGACGGTTGCAAAAACCATCAAGGTCGGCCAGCGGCCGCGCGGCATCGAGTTCACCAAAGACGGCAAGTTCGTGCTGGTCGCAGTCGGCGACGACGATACCATCCAGATCATCGATACCGCGACCCAGCAGGTGGTGGACACCCTGCCCTCCGGCCCCGACCCCGAACTGTTCGTGCAGGATGCGGCTGGCAAGATTCTCTATGTCGCCAATGAGAACGACAACACCGTCACCATCATCGATATCGAGAAGCGCGTGCGCGTCGGCGACGTCCAGGTCGGTGTCGAGCCGGAGGGCATGGCGATCAGCCCGGACGGAAAAATCCTGATCAATACCTCCGAGACCACCAACATGGCGCATTTCATCGACACGGCGACGCGCCAGATCGTAGCCAATGTCCTGGTCGATGCGCGGCCGCGCTTTGCCGAATTCAAGCGCGACAACTCCGAACTGTGGGTATCATCGGAGATCGGCGGCACGGTTTCGGTGATCGATCCCGCCAAACATGCGGTCACCGGCAAAATCGAATTCGCCATTCCGGGGATGCGCAGGGAGGCGATCCAGCCTGTGGGGATCAGCATCACCGCCGACGCCAAGACCGCGTTCATCGCGCTCGGGCCCGCCAACCGCGTCGCCGTGGTCGATGCCGCGACCCATCAGGTCAACAAATATCTGCTGGTCGGACAGCGGGTCTGGCATATGGCGTTTACGCCGGATGAAAAATACCTGTTGGTCACCAACGGCGTGTCGAATGACGTGTCCGTCATCGACGTCGCAGCCCTCAAGGTGACCAAGACCATCCAGGTCGGCGAGTTGCCTTGGGGCATCACGATCGCGAAGCAATGACGATGATGGATACGCCCACCGCTGGCGACAAGACGGCCGTCGTTCACGGCGGTTCCGGTCCGCGTGAATCCGCGCTCACGATCGAAGGCGTCAGCCACTTTTATGGTAGCCGCCGGGCGCTCGACGGCGTCAGTTTTGCGGTAGCGCCGGCAAGCTTTACCGCGCTGCTCGGCCTCAACGGCGCCGGCAAGAGCACGCTGTTTTCACTGATTACGCGGCTGTTCGGCGTGCAGGCCGGGCACATCGGCATCTTCGGTTACGACATCGGGCGCGATCCCGGCGAGGCGCTGCGGCGCATGGGCGTGGTATTCCAGCCGCGCACGCTCGACCTCGACCTCTCGGTCACGCAAAATCTTCAATATCACGCCGCATTGCATGGCATCGACCGCGGCGCGGCGCGGGCGCGCGCAAGCGAGCTGCTCGCGCGCACCGGGCTTGCGGACCGCTCGGCTAGCAAGGTGCGCGACCTCTCCGGCGGCCAGATGCGGCGGCTTGAGATCGCACGCGCGTTGCTGCACCGGCCGCGTCTCCTGCTGCTCGACGAAGCGACCGTCGGGCTCGATGTCAAGGCGCGCGCCGATATCCTCGGTCACGTACGGCGGCTGGTCACCGAGCAAGGCATCGGCGTGCTGTGGGCCACGCACCTGTTCGACGAGATCATACCCAGCGACAACCTCGTGGTTCTGCACCAAGGCCGAATTCTCGCACGCGGTGCGGTTGAGCGCGTTGTCGCCGAAGCCAAGACTTCCGACCTGCATTCTGCATTCGCGCAATTGACCGGAACCGGCGCGGAAACCGTGAGTTTTGCGTCATGAGCTTGGTGACCGCAAACGACCAACCGGCAGGATTTTCGTTTGCGCAATATCTCACCTGCATGAACGGCATCGTGTGGCGCGAGGGCCTGCGCTTTCTTCACCAGCGCGAGCGCTTCATCTCGGCGCTGGTGCGTCCGCTGGTATGGCTGTTCATCTTCGCCGCCGGCTTCCGCCAGGTGCTCGGCATTTCCATCATCCCGCCATACGAGACCTACATTCTCTATGAGGTCTACATCACGCCGGGATTGATGGCGATGATCCAGCTGTTCAACGGCATGCAGTCGTCACTCTCGATGGTCTATGACCGGGAGATGGGCAACATGCGCACCTTGCTGGTGAGCCCGCTGCCGCGCTGGTATCTGTTGTTCTGCAAACTTCTCGCGGGCACTGCGGTCTCGGTGCTGCAGGTCTACGTCTTTCTTTTGATCGCCTGGTTCTGGGACATCGAGGCGCCGCCGATCGGCTATCTCACGGTACTTCCCGCGCTGGTGCTGTCCGGATTGATGCTGGGATCGCTGGGCATGCTGATCTCTTCCGGCATCAAGCAACTGGAAAATTTCGCGGGCGTGATGAATTTTGTCATTTTTCCGATGTTCTTTGCGTCTTCCGCTCTCTACCCTCTGTGGCGGGTACAGGAAGGAAGCCCGATGCTCTACTACGTGTGTCAGCTCAATCCATTTACCCACGCGGTCGAGCTGATACGTTTCGCGCTATATGGCCGGATGAACTGGGTTTCGTTCGCGGTCGTCGGGGGCTGCACGGCGGCCTTCATGGTCGGCGCGATCTTCGCCTACGATCCGTCGCGCGGCTTGAGCCGCCGCGGCCCCGCCGGAGGCGAGACATGAGATGGCCGGCGGCGCTCTGTCTGTTGCTCGCGGCCGCCGGACCGGTTGATCGCAGCTACGCCGCCGATCCTCGCTATCCGGACTGGCCCTGCGCCCAGGCCAAGGTGCCTGAAATCTCGCTCGCCGCGGTCTGGGATGGTCCGGCGCTCGACGACGCTGTGAACAAATGGAAAGACGACACCAAGGTCAGCGCGCTGGTGCCACGCCTTGCTGCGCGCCGTACCCCGCTCGATGAAGCGGAAAAAATGATTGCGGAATTTCTTTCGGCTGCGGCGGCCAGGAAGAACGAGACCGGCAAGCTGCTGTTCGCCGGCCTGTTCGACACGCTCAACGCGCAGCGCTCGTCGGTCATGAACGGGCTCGAGCGCGTCACCCGCAAGCAGCGCGAAGCAGCCGAGAAGATCCGCGATGACACGCTGGCGCTGCAGGCTCTGCAGGACGTGGCGACGCCCGACCAGGCAAAAGTCGACGAACTCGGCAACCAGCTGGTATGGGAGACGCGGATTTTCGAAGACCGCCGGCGCGTGATCAGGTTCGTGTGCGAGGTCCCGACCGCGATCGACCAGCGGCTGTTCGCGCTTGGCCGCGTGATCCAGCAGGGAATGGAATAGCCTGCCTCCTCGCCCCGCAAGCCGGGCGAGGTGAAAAACCGTCGGCGGCGAGCTTCGAGGAAGCAGGTTATCGCGGCACCGGCTGCGATTCCTCAACCGGCAGGTTGGCGCGCTGCCAGCCATCGGTGCCGTCGGGGTACCAGGCTACACTGGAATAGCCGTAGGACAGCGCGCGCTTTGCCGCGTTCCATGACATCCAGCAATCGGCCTGGCAGTAGACTACCACAAGCTTCGCCTTGTCGCCGCCGGTCGCGCGGGCAAGCCCCTCCCGCAGATAGTCTTCGGTCGCAGCGGCCAGCATGCCGTAGCCGGTGTCGGGTAGCCATACACTGCCGGGAATGTTGGACCGCGGCTTGTCGCGCCAGATCGTGCCTTCGGGAAGATTTTGCGGTTTCGGCGGACGCGGCAGCACGTCGATAAACACGGCCTTGCCGGCGCGCCAGATGGCTTCGGCCTGCCCGGTCTTAAGCACGCGAGCGCCGGCCAGCGTTGCGGGAACGGGCGCGCGGTAATTGTCCGTGCGGTAACCTTCAGGCTCGAGGGCGTTTTCCTGCGCATACGCCGGCAAAGTCAAAGCAAGCGTGGCGATGGTCAGGCGCGCAAGCTTCCCCATCATGGCTGCTTCGTCACGGCCTCCGCAGTGATCGGCCGGTCATTTTCATCAAGTAACGGCACGCCGAAGTCGAGCAGAATCCTGTTGATGGCCGGCTGGTTCTCCTGGATCAGGCGGTTGAGCAGCCGCTTCCAGTTCTGGTCGGCGGGACGAACCCCCATCCCGATGCGAAACACCAGCCGTGGCCCGGTCGTCTCCTTGACCAGCGGCATGACGCGAAGTGGCGGATTGGATTGCTTGGCGTAGTAACCCGCCATCGGCCCCCACAGCACGGCGGCGTCGATCTGGCCAGAGGTCAGATCGTTGATCATCGCCATCGCGGAGGAGTCGATGCGCGTATCGATCATCAGGGGATAAGGCTTCGCGTTCATCATCAACCCGTTCACCGCCATGTTGGTGGCGGGCGGCGTGCCGGCAACGATGCCGATATGCTTGCCCTTGAGACGCGCGTCCTCAAGCGTCGCGACCTCATCGAGACCGCTGCCGGTTTTAGTGACCAGCGCGTAGGCCGTGCGGTAATAGGGATTGGTGCCCTGCACCAGATCGTCGCCCTGCGGGAAGCCCATGATGACGTCGCAACGATGCGCGCCGAGCGTCATCTTGACGAAGCCGGTCGCCTGCGGAAAGTACATGTAATCCAGCTTCTTCTGCAGCTTCCCGGCAAAAAGTTCGGCGAGCTTGTTCTCGATTCCTTCGCCTTTTTCATTCGAAAAAGGCATGTTGCGTGGATCGGCGCAGACGCGCAGCACCTTCGGGTCCACCAGTTCGATCGACAGGTCGGTGCCTTCCGGCATCTGCTGCGCCTTCGGGCGATCCTGTTCGATCAGCGTTGTGGCGAGCGCAACGAGTGAAATCATCAGCCAACGGCGCGGCGCGGCATTCATCATTGCCGTCTTCTCCTTAGTCGAAGCGCTCAGCGCTTACCCATGCAGGAATCTTCCGCCTGCTGCGCCGCCGGAGGCTTGTCTTCATGCTTCGCGGGCCGTACGCGCCCGACCGCGTCGACCGAGCGCGCGCGAAGATAGATGTAGAGATCGTCCATGTAGCAAGCCACGTTCGGGTTGTCGCCGAACGCCGGCATGACGTTGTCCTGCGCGGTGCCGACGTTCTTGCGGCCGCTCGCGACCACTCCAAGGAAGTCGGCATAATTCATGGTCTTGACCGAATTCTTCAACGCCGGCGCATAGGTCGATCCCTCGCCATCGGGGCCGTGGCAGACGTGGCAGTCGGAGTGATAGCGGCGATATCCGGAATAGGTATACCAGTCCACCGTGCCGTCGGGCGCGACCTTGAAGGTCGGATCGCCGTCCTTATCCTGGTACTTACCTTCTACGGACTTGACCGCGGTCGGATCGCCGGGACCTTCGGCGAAAGCGATCCCTCCGGATGCCGCGAGGATCATCGCGGCAGCCACCAAACAGATTGTGCGCAAGAGCATTTCCTCGACGTTTCGATGACAGACGAACCGGCGCGTGGAAGGTTCCACGCGCCGGTTCGATTTTCGTCAGGTCACTGCGGCAGCGCGAACACCGTAAGCGTTCCGCCAAGCGCGGTGTAGTTGCTCAGCGCGGCATACCCGCCCACAGCACCGAGGCCTGCGGTCGGGTCAGTCAGGCCGGCCGCGAGGCCGATGCCTGCCCATCCGCCGACGCCGGACAGAATGGCGACGTACTGCCTGCCGCCATGCTCGTAGGTCGTGACGTTGCCGATGATGCCGGACGGGGTCTTGAACTTGTAAAGCTCCTTGCCCGTCTTGGCATCGACCGCCTTGAGGTAGCCTTCAAGCGTTCCGTAGAACACCACGCCGCCGGCGGTGGCGAGCGCGCCGGACCACACGGAGAACTGCTCCTTGTTGGACCAGACGATCTTGCCGGTCTTGCCGTCCCAGGCGATGAAGTTGCCCATGTTGGTTTCGCCGGGAGGCGGATACATCGAGAGCGTTGCGCCCACATAGGGCTGGCCCGCGGTGTAGCTCACCTTGAACGGTTCGTAGTCCATGCAGACGTGGTTAGTCGGCACGTAGAACAGCTGCGTATCCGGCGAGTAGGCCGCCGGCTGCTCGTCCTTGGAGCCGAGCGCGGCCGGGCAGATGCCCTTGTTGTTGTGGTCCTCGCCCTGCTTGTCAGTCGAGTACTGGTCGAGCACCGCCGGCCGGCCGTAGGTCGGCGAGTCCTTCTTCATGTCGACGCCAGAGGTCCAGTTGACCTTCGGATCGAACTTGTCGGCCACCAGCAATTCGCCGGTGACGCGGTCGAGCGTGTAGCCGAGCCCGTTGCGGTCGAAGTGGGTCAGCAGCTTGCGGGCCTGACCACCGATCTGCTGATCGCTGAGGATCATTTCGTTGACGCCGTCATAATCCCATTCGTCATGGGGCGTCATCTGATAGACCCATTTGGCCATGCCGGTATCGGCGTCGCGCGCGAAAATGGTCATCGACCACTTGTTGTCGCCCGGACGCTGCTTCGGATTCCAGGTCGAGGGATTGCCCGACCCGTAATAGACGAGGTTCAAAGCCGGATCGTAGGACATCCAGCCCCATGTGCAGCCGCCGCCGATCTTCCACTGATCGCCTTGCCAAGTCTTCAGGCTTGAATCCTTGCCGACAGGTTTGCCGAGCGCCATGGTTTTTTCCGGATCGAGCATGATCTGGTCATCCGGTCCTTCAGAGAACGCCCGCCAAACCTGCTTGCCGGTTTTCAGGTCATAGGCGGTGACGTGGCACTGCACGCCGAATTCACCCCCGGAAATACCGACCAGAACCTTGTCCTTGACCACCAGCGGTGCCGATGTTCCGGTCGAACCCTTGCTGGGATCGCCGTTCTTAGCGCTCCATGCGACCTTGCCGGTCTTGGCATCGAGCGCGACCAGCGTGGTGTCGGCCTGATGCAGGAAGATCATGCCGTCGCCATAGGCCACGCCGCGATTGACGGTATCGCAACACATCACGGGAATGACGTTCGGATCCTGCTTCGGCTCGTATTTCCAGAGGATCTTGTTCTCGTCGTTAAGATCGAGGGCATAGACCTTGTTCGGGAACGGGGTGTGAACGTACATTACGTTTCCGACGATCAGCGGTCCGCCTTCGTGACCGCGCAGCACGCCGGTAGAGAACGTCCATGCGACCTGAAGCTTGCCGACATTGGCTGCGGTGATCTGATTGAGTTTCGAGTAGCGCGTATTGGCGTAGTCGCCCGCCGGCATGACCCAGCCCTTCGGGTCTTGCGACATCTTGTTCAGCGCGTCGTTAGCATTGGCGGCGCCTGCGACGAATGTCGCCACAGCGCCAAGACAGGTTGCGAGTAGCAACTTGCGCATAACGAAACCTCCCACGTTGTTTCAAGTTTTATTTTGTTTGCGCGCTGGGCTCGGATGCGTCCAGCGTCCACGCTTGATACGAATAGCATCTCCGAAAGTTGTCACACTTTCAGTTCTTGCACCCGCTATCGACTTTCAAAAAGGCGTCGGCGATTTTCAGCGAACCGAGGTCCAATTGAAGTCGGAAACAACTAAATGGTATGCCCGTCATCCAGAGCGTGCAACAGAAATAAAGCTTGCGACTCTTTGCGTTCGCATGTGCTGCGATGCAATAGCTTGGGCACCTGCCCAAGGCGCGCAACATCGATATGAGACGGCCCGCCAATGACTCATCGCGTTACTGCACTTCTCCTGCTCGCGGCATTGGCGGCGCCGATGCCTGCGAGTGGGCAGCAAGCCCCATTGGCGGTCAGCGAAGTCGCGCCGGGAATTTTTGTTCACATCGGCGTGACTGAACTGATGACGCGCGAAAACCAGGGAGCGATCGCCAATGTCGGCTTCATCGTCGGCAGTGATTCCGTCGCGGTGGTCGATACCGGCGGCAGCGTAAGCGAGGGCCGACGATTGCTCGCCGCGGTCCGCGCCCGCACGGAGAAGCCGATCCGCTATGTCATCAACACCCACGGTCATCCGGATCATATCTTTGGAAATGCAGCATTCTTGCACGATGGCACGAGTTTTGTCGGCCACAAGAACCTGCCCCGCGCACTCGCCGCCCGCGGGCAGTTCTATCTGGATGCGTTTCGCCGGATCATGGGGGACGAGTTGATCGGCGAAGTCCGCATCATATCGCCGACAATTTTAGTAGACGGTGAACGCGAACTGGACCTCGGCGGCCGAACCTTGCGGGTTCGGGCGTGGCCGGCCGCGCACAGCGACAACGACCTCACGGTGCTCGACGAGCAAACCGGTACGCTGTTCGCCGGAGATCTTGTTTTCCTCACCCATATACCCGTCCTCGACGGTAGCATCCGTGGCTGGCTCGCGGTCATCGGCGAGCTCAGCGCCATCCCGGCGCAACGGGTCGTTCCCGGTCACGGAGTCGTGAGCGAGTGGCCGGCCGCCTTGACCGACGAACGCCGCTATCTCGACAGGCTGGCTGCGGATGTTCGCGGGCTGATAGCCGGCGGAAAACCAATAACGGCTGCGGCGGATAGCGCTGCGGCCTCCGAACGGTCGCGGTGGGAGCTGTTCGACGACTACAACGCGCGCAATGCAACGGCGGCATTCTCGGAAATTGAATGGGAATAACCGGCGCAAGGGAGTATATTTGCTTCCAATGCTTCGGTCGTTCAGAGGATCGCGACGATGTTGCGGCGTCATTCCCTCCTGCCTTGGTTCGCCGGTCTGTTGATCGCGATGCATTTCGGCATGGCGCGGGCTGCGGCAGCCGAATCGTACGATCCGTGGCCCGGCCTTGCGCAGGACATTTTCAACAACCGGGCGATGAACGACGGCGCCGGCGTGATCGCCATCGAAATGCCGGTCCGCGCCGAGGACGCAGCGATCGTCCCGGTCACCCTGCGCGCGACGCTGCCTCCGGGTGATACCAGACGCGTGGTGGCGATTACGCTGGTGATCGACCAGAACCCCGCGCCGATGGCGGCGCGGTTCGAATTGGGACCGGACGCATCCGTGTCGGAAATTTCCACCCGCGTGCGCGTCAACAATTATACCGACGTCCATGCCGTCGCCGAACTAAGCGACGGCCAACTCTATATGACGAAAACCTATGTGAAAGCCTCCGGCGGCTGCTCGGCGCCGGCTGCGAAAAATGCCGAGGAGGCCCAAGGCAGGCTGGGCCAGATGCGATTCAGGCAGTTCGCGAAGGCTGGCGAGGGGCCGGCAAGCGGCGCGCGCGAAGCCCAGATCATGATCGGTCATCCGAACAATTCCGGTCTGCAGATGGATCAGGTCACGCAGCTCTATATTCCGGCCTTCTTTGTCAACGAATTGCGGGTATGGCAGGACGACAGTCTGGTGCTGGCGATGGAAGGCGGGATCTCGATTTCCGAGGATCCCAATATCAGGTTCACCTATGTCCCCAACGGCGCAAAGCGTTTCCGCGTCGAGGCCAAGGACACCGAGGGCCACGTATTCCAGAACGAATGGAAGGTCGAGGGCTCCGGCATTTGACGCGAGGGCCGCTAGCTGAGGCTTGCGCAAGCCGCGGCGCAGATCAGAAACACCTCACTTCGGCTTCCGCCTGGGCGCGCCGCAGATCGTTCAGCGCGCTATTGGCCTGCTCGGAAGAGCGAAACTGGCCGCCAAGGTTTCCGCGCACCTGGGACATGCTCAGCACGGTTTCGGCCGTGACGTACCGGTCGTACGGCAGTAGCGACGCGAGCACGTCGATCGAGCAGGAACATTGTTCGATGGTCTGCCGGGTTTCGCCGTTGGCCTTCATGCAGCCGAACACGTACTCCACCCGCGCATTGGTGGGATAATCGTTGATCTCATCGCCACGCGCGGCAACGGCCGCCGTTCCCATCGCGGCCAGCGCGCAGATACTCAACTGCATCCATCGGGAAATGGTCATCGCGGTCTCCTGCCCGATGTGATCGGACCGTGCTACTATAGCGAAAAATACCGGAGGTCACATGGTGCGCATATCGATTGCCGTCACTGCCGTTCTGCTCTCAACGTCCACCCAACTTTTGGCGCAGGGCAAAGGCATCCGGCTCTGGAACCTGACCACCGCGACGATTTCAAATTTTCAACTTTCTCCTGCCGGCAAGGACAGTTGGGGACCCAACCAGGCCCTGAACGATCGGGACAAGGAGGTCGACCACGACGAACGTCTGCGCATCACCGGTATCGAGCCCGGGCGTTACGACGCCAAGGTCGGTTATCGCGACTCCAGGCAATGCCTGGTACGCGATATCGAGATCAAGGCCGACGCAGTATTCTCGATCGCGGACAAGGACTTGAAGGATTGCAACAAATAGCCAAACTCTCGCTCAGCCTGCCGGCGTTACGCGGCCCGCATCCGCCTTGTCGTTGGTATGCGGATATTCGCAGCGCCAGCGCACCGCATTCCATTTGGGATGCTCGCCCACCCACTGCGCGATGTAAGGCGGCGCCGCCATCACACATTGTTGCAACGAGCCGCTGTAGGAAAACACCAGGTGGGTTTCTTCGCAGGTCGCCGGTGAAAGCACCGCGCACACCGTCACGACCAAGTCGATGGGATTCATGCCTATATCCTTGCGCCGCAGCAATTGTAGCACAATAGAAACGGATGCGACGCGGCGAAGTTTCAACAGGGCGTGAGTGACCCAACGCCGGCATGGTGCGGCAGCCTAGAAATTGACCCCGAGCACGAGCCGGGCCTGATGACGCTCGAAATTGACGAGATCGAGGCCGGCGGTGGATCCGGCCGCATGTCCCCAAGCCTGAAAGCTCCAGTTCGCCGTCAGCCGGGAACGGTCGGACAGTTTGAGAAATGCAGTGGGTCCGACAAACAGCGCCTGGCCGGCAAAATCGTCCAGGCCGATCCCCTCATATTTCCGGAAATATCGCGCCTCGCCGCCGAGGAAGAACCCGGGGCGAATTTGAGCCATCACGGCCATCGCAGCGCCGACGGTGGACTCCTGCTCCGTCTGTCCGGTCGCAAGCATGCGCGTCCATTCCGGCTGATAGATCAGGTTGAGCGCCACAACGCTGAGATCCGGAATCAGTTCACGGTCGAACGCCAGCGTGAATTCGGTGCCGTATTTCCGCACCCGCGCCGCCGTCGTCTCATCGATGCGATCGGCATGGCTTTCCGCGGCTAACGTCAAACCGAAAGGATCCTTCTCTCGATCCAGAAACCGGTAGCGCAGATCGAGCGAAACCCCCTGCCCCTCGAACTGGCTGCGATTGGCGAATCCGGGGACGCCGAAGATGTCATGCGTCGCAAATGTGCCTCCCACCTCGACCCTGAAGTTCTGGACGGGCACGAATTCCAGCTCGAATTCCTGGCCGATGGCGCGGTAGTTGCCGCTGGCTTTCGAAAACCGCCCCGTGGTCTGGCTCTGGAATTCGCGTTCGCCGGCGCTGCCAACGTCGCTGCCGATCATGAAAGCGAACAGATGCTCGGTGTCGATGCCCTCCGCGTGCCCGCCGATCGGGAGCAGCGCTGCGATGCAAACGCTCGCAAACCCAATGGCTTTTGCGAGAACAGGCATTTACGTCCCATGGATGAAAACGACAGCACCGCTGACCTGAAACCAAACCCTATCACAAAACGGCGACCATAAGCTGCCACAGCGGCGAAAGAATCCGCGCGATCGCCGGGCTTGATTGGACGCGCGCCATGGCTGTGGTAGGCAACGCATCCCCTGTTCGAGGAGAAACCCAATGGCCAAACTCGTCGTCCTCTACAAGACACCAAAGAGCGCGGATGCCTTCGACAGGTATTATTTCGCGACTCACGTGCCGCTGGCGAAAAAACTTCCCGGCCTGAAAAAATATGATGTGAGCAAGGGGGCTGTCGCATCGCCCGCCGGCGCCGGCGGCGTTCATCTGGTTGCGACGCTGTATTTCGACTCGCTCGACGCCATCAAAGCCGCCTTTGCGTCCGCCGAAGGGCAAGCCACGGCAGGCGACCTCGCCAATTTTGCGGATGGCGGCGCCGACCTTTATTTCTTCGATACAAAGGACGTTTGAGGAGCGACCAAAACGGCCGCGGCCCCAAGGCTGGCGCAAAGCACCAAACCTCGGGGCCGCCAGGCCGTCTCGACGCGATTATTTGCGCGCGGCGCAGGCGTACATGTTGATTTCCATGCCGACCGGCACTTCGACGATTTTCGGAGTTTTCCAAGCCATCGGGGTCTCCTCATTTTATTGTGGCGCGAAGCTCGCGCAGCCGAGAACCTAAGACCACGCCAGCCGCCGCGCAAGCGTAACTTGCGCTGGTGCGTCGTCAGGCCTCGGGGGCCTATCGCAGCAGTCGCAACAGGGCCTTTCCCGCTGCCGAACTCAGTTCCTTGGCATCCAGAGTTCCATCCTTGTCCGGATTGGCTGCGTCGAAGCGCTGCCCGACGACCGCTAGGTATTCATTCTTGGTCAGCGTTCCGTCATGGTCGGGATCGGCAGCGGCGAATTCCTTGGCGCTCAATCGCCCCGCCAATTCGCGTTTGTCGAGCGTTCCATCGTGATCGCGATCCAGCTTGTCAAACAAGGTCGACGCTGCCTTCTTCGCTTCCGCGAGATCGACGGTGCCGTCATTATCCGTATCGAGCATGCGAACTGGATTGGGCGCCGCCCACGCCGGCAAAATCATCCCGGCCACGGTCGTGATCGCCAGCGTCAGCACCACAGTCCGGCGTGATATCATTGGGTCATCTCCCGACTCGCGTTGGTCTGATCTAAGCCTAGCACGAGCCGGCTCTCGTTGCTTGCGCGATACGTTCAACAGCCACGGTCGGTCGATTTCGCGCCCTCGGCTTGCTGCGCCGCAGTCGGCTGGCCCTGCATCTGTTTCTGGGTGTCTTGCGACGATGCCGCGACATCGCCGGATGCACGGTTCATGGTGCTGGTCGGCGGGTGCTGGCTGGTCGACGTAGCGGTGCCGGTTGTCTGGCCGGTATTGCCAGGGGTCGGCCCCGCGCCTGCGTCGTGCGTGCTGGCGGATTTTCCGGTCATATCGCACGGGCCAGCCTGGGCGGCGCCGATGCTCAAGGCCATCACGGCGCAGCCAGCGAGAATAATCTGTTTCGCGTACATCTGCCTCTCCTGGGTTTCCAGTTTTCGGGTGTGCCTTCGGCACACCGCGGCGTATGAGAAACCAACATACGAACCGCGGGTTCCGCATCAGGAAGACCAGTTGTGACATTATGTGCGGAGTGGATGATCTCGCGTTGCACCACGGATCGGCCTAGGCCACCGGTGAAACGGCTGCTCAGCCCTTTCCTTGCGTTGGTGCTTGCGTTCCTTAGTGCGTCCTACGGTTTCGCTCAAGACCGGTCTCCTGCCGCGGTCGATCCCAAAACCCCGCCGACTACGATCGATCCGCTCACGGGAAAGGAGCGACTGGGCAGGAAATGGATGGACGAGCAGCGGATCGACAACTGCAAGGTCCCGACCGATAAACAGGGAGCCAAGCCGCGATCGAGCGCGTGTCCGCATGTTCCGATGGGATAAGATCACTTTGGTGGCGTTGCTCGCCGCTCTGGCCTGTTCCCGAGCCCGCGCCGACGGACCCGCAATCGACCCCACGAACATGACGCGCGTTGGCACGGTCGACGAGCGCTTCCAGTCCTACAACGTCGAAATGGTGGAAGTGACCGGCGGAAGGTTTTGGAAACCCTACGGCCCGAAGCCGCCAACAGCAGGCACGGACTTGTACGCGTACCGGCCGCCGATCGATTTAAACAATATCAAGTTGCGAAAGCTCGCTGCGGCGTTGGCGCCGGCCTACCTGCGCGTCAGCGGAACGTGGGCCAACAGCACGTATTTTTCCGATACGGATAACGCGTCTGCCCCGCCGGCGGGATTCAACGGTGTTTTGACCCGCCGGCAATGGCGTGCTGTGGTCGATTTCTCGCAAGCTGCCGACGCGAAAATCGTAACGTCATTTGCCGTCAGCCCCGGCGCTCGCGATGCCGCCGGCGTCTGGACGCCGGCTCAGGCGCAGCGTCTTCTCGCCTACACCGGTTTGCTCGGCGGAAGCATCGCCGCCGCCGAGTTCATGAATGAACCCGATCTGCCAGCGATAAGTGGCGCGCCGGCCGGATACGATGCGGCCGCGTACGGCCGCGACTTCAAGATCTTCCGTTCCTTCGTAAAACAAACGGCTCCCGAGATGATGGTGCTCGGTCCCGGCGCCGCCGGTGAGGCACCGCTTGCATCGGACCTGCTGGCCGCATCCGGCCCCGGCGTGGATGTGTTTTCGTATCATCACTACGCAACGCTGTCGGAACGATGCATCGGCACGAGCACGCCAGAGGCGGTGCTTTCCGAAGCGTGGCTCGCGCAGACCGACCAGGCGCTCACCTTCCATCGGGCTCTGCGAAACCGGTTCGAGCCGGACAAGCCGATCTGGCTCACCGAAACCGCGGATGCGGCATGCGGCGGCAACCGATGGAGTTCAACCTTCCTGGATACGTTTCGCTATCTCGATCAACTTGGGCGGCTGGCCAAGGCCGGCGTTCAGGTCGTCATGCACAATACGCTGGCGGCAAGCGACTACGGCCTGCTTGACGAAACCACGCTGACGCCGCGGCCGAATTACTGGGCCGCGCTGGTGTGGCGCCGGCTGATGGGAGCCACCGTGCTCGATTCCGGCATGCCGATCGAACAGAGCCTGCATGTCTACGCCCATTGCCAGCGCGGGGCGTCGGGCGGCGTGACCCTTCTTTTTATCAACGCGGATCGCATCGCGCCCCGATCGCTGACGCTCTCCAGCGCTTCGGAGCGCTATACGCTGGATGCAGCCAGCCTGCGCAGCACAACCGTGCAGCTGAACGGGACAACGCTTACGCTCGATGGCAAGGATGAGCTTCCGCCCATCGAAGGCTTGCCGACGCCCGCCGGCACCCTGACCTTCGCGCCGGCAACGATCACTTTTCTAACCATCGCTGCGGGAAATAACGCCTGTCGCTGAAGAGCAATGTCGTGCCAGCTACCGGATCGAGAACTGCACCGGAATGCTGAAACTCATCGACGACTGCTTCAACTCGGGCGGCATCGGCGGAAACGGCTGCGCGCGGCGAACCATTGCCAACGTCTCGCCATCGAGCGACGGGTGACCCGACGACCCCGCAAGGCGGCTGCCCAGCACCTGCCCGCTTCGGCCAAGCGTAAAACTTAGGCGAGAGGTGCCCTGTTCGCCGGCGGCTTTCGCGCTGGATGGATATTGCTTGAAGCGTTGCAGATGCGCGGCCACGAGCTGATTATAGGACGCGAGCGCCGCCGCTGAAGCCGCGCCCGCGGTGGCGGACGAGGGTGTGAGCGATGCCTGACGCTCGGCCTTGGGCGCGGCGCTGGTGCGCGGCGCCGGTGGCGCGTCGGCGGGTTTTTTTGATTCAGCGCGAACCGGCTTCTGCTTCACCGGTACGGGCTTTGGTTGATCGGGAACGATTTTGGCTGGTTCGGGCTTCGTCGGAGCCGGCTCCTTCTCGGGCGGCGCTTCGACAACCGGTTTGTGCTGCGGCGTCGGCGGGAGCTGCTCCTGAATCGCCTCCTGCTTCGGAAGCTCGGGCGGAGGCGGCGGCGGGTCGGCCTCGCGCATCTCCGGTCCCGGCGGAAGATCCAATGGTTGCACGCTCGGCGCCGAGGGCGCTGACGCCGGCGCAAGATCGATCATGATGGTCGGAAGTGCGACGCCGGGAGGCGGCGAATGCGTATACCAGGCGACGCCGAGCGCGATCAGCGCGGCATGAACGGCGGCAATGATCGTCGCCGAGCCGCTCCACCGGGCCATTGCGGCATGATCGTCGAACTCGTGCAGAACAAAGGCATTCACGGCTATCAGGTCCGCCCATCGAGGCCGACCAGCGCGATCTTGAGATAGCCGGCGTTGCGGAGGAGATTCATGACTTCCATCAGGTCGCCATAGCTGACCGCCTTGTCGGCGCGCAGGTAAATGCGCTCGTCCTTCTGGCCCTTGGTCGCGGTGTCCAGCGTTGCGGTGAGCGCGTCGCGGACAATGACATCCTCGCCGACCGCGATCGACAGATCCGGCTTGACGGTGACGAATACCGGCTGGTCCGGCCGCGGCTGCGGCTCCGCCGCGCTGGCGGGCAGATCGACGCCGAGGTCCACGGTGGCGAGCGGCGCCGCCACCATGAAGATGATCAGCAGCACCAGCATCACGTCGATAAACGGCGTGACGTTGATCTCGTGGGCTTCGACGAGATCGTCATCGTTGCCGCGTGCGCGTATTCCCAATCGGGCGCCCATACCTGCTACTCCGCGGCGCGTGCGGCGCGCGGCGCTCGACGCCCGCTGCCGAGACTTCCCTGACGGCTGATCAGCAGCAGCACCTGCGCCGAGGCGTCGCCGAGCAGCGCGCGATACGCCGCGATCGAACGCGCCAGATAATTGTAGATCACGACCGCCGGGATTGCCGCGATCAGCCCGAGCGCGGTCGCCAGCAGCGCTTCGGCAATTCCGGGCGCGACCACGGCGAGGTTGGTGGTGTGCGCCTCGGAAATGCCGATAAAGGAATTCATGATGCCCCACACCGTGCCGAACAATCCGACAAAGGGCGCGATGGCGCCGATGGTCGCGAGCACGCCGGTGCCGCGCGCAATCCGCCGCGACATCGCAGCCTCGACCCGTTCCAGCCGCAGCGCGATGCGCTCCTTAAACCCGTCATCGACCACACCGTCGGAGAGCGCAGCCTCGCGCGCCGCGGACTGAACGATCTGCGCGACGGCGTCGCGCCCATCCATACAGTCACGCGCGACATCCGCGAGCGTGGTGTCGCTTTCGAGCAGGCCGAG
The DNA here is from genome assembly GCA_963784755.1 of uncultured Alphaproteobacteria bacterium. Lineage (GTDB taxonomy): Bacteria > Pseudomonadota > Alphaproteobacteria > Rhizobiales > Xanthobacteraceae > Bradyrhizobium. The sequence continues at coordinate 294,241 of CAWASS010000004.1, forward strand.
GCGGCGTCTGGCCGCGGCGGTGGCGCGGCGAAGCTCGATGGTTTTTGCCAGCCACACCGTCCACGTCACCAGCGACGCCAGCGCAAGGCCGATCATCACTGCCTTCACCACGATGTCGGCGTTGAGGAACATGCCCCATGGCGACAGGTTGCGCGGCAGCAGCGCGACATCGGTTGCCGCGCGCGCGGCGCCCGGCAGCAAGGCCGCGCCCAGCACCATCAGGACGCAGGTCTTCCGCAGATAACAGGGTTTCGCGTTCATTTTTGCTCGCTGCATCGTTCTATTCTACAGAAGATGACGCAGTCTGTGCGGCTTTCTTTGGGCAACGCCGACTGCGTTAAAAGCTCGCCCTTAAACCGGCATAGAAAGCGCGCGGCCGCGCCGGGCTGACGGAACGCGGATCGGTGAACGGCGCGCCGCCATTGGCGAAATTTGGGATGGCGCCGGTGTCGAAGAAGGTTCCGTAGGTCGCGTAGCGATTATCGAAAATGTTGTCCGCCCGCGCGTAGACCTGGAACGTCTTGTTGATCTGATAGGAGGCGTGAAGATTGAAGACCGTGTAGGACGGCAGCCTCTGCGCCTGGTTGGATTCGTCGCCGACAAAATATTGATCGCTGACGAACAACGCATCTCCTCCGATCTTGAACGCGTCGGTAACCGCATAATCGATGCCGGCCTTGATCCGGTTTCGCGGGATTGCCGGGATTCGATTGCCGGGAACAATCTGGACATTGCCGTCGGCGTCGGCAAAGGGACTGTTGGAGCCGACCTGCAGCGTATCGAGGAATCGCGCGTCGATCAGGGCATAACTGGCGTAGGCTTGCAGGGTCGACGACTTAAGCGAGACTTCGGCCTCGATGCCTTGCCGCCGCGTCGAACCGACGTTCTGGAAATAGCCAAATCCCTGCAATACCGGACTCGGGATAGCGAGGATATCATCGCTGTTTTGCGCGCGAAAACCCCCAACCTTCCATCCGAGCGTGCCAATGTTCAGCTCCTTGGTGCCGCGCAGCCCGGCTTCCACCGTGCGGGAGACCACCTGTTTCAACGGCGGATCGGAGACGAGGAATGCCGCGATGATGCAGGGATGCGCGGGATCGGCGCAACCGAGCTCCAGCGGGGTCGGCGCACGGTTGGCTTCGGAATAGCCGGCATAGGCGGTCAGTTCAGGCGTGATCTTGTAGGTACCGCCGATGATCGGGTTGAAGCGGTTGAACTGCTCGTTGCCGTTCAACGCGCTCCCGATCTGATCCTCAAGCGTGATACGCGCGGCGTTAAACCGGCCACCCGCCGTCACCGAGAACGCGTTGGTGACGTCGAAGGTGTCGAGCGCATAGAGCCCGGTGTACTGGTTGGTGGTTCGGAGCGCGACCGGCCCGATCGAAACCGGATCGCCGGATTGTCCAAGAAATATGCCGTTGCCGGTCACGACGAAGTTGGAACCGATGGTCCCCAGTTCCGGAAGCGCGGTGAAGCGGGTGACGCTGGAGTCGAAACTGGTCCCGACCACAAAGCGATTGTTGTGCCCGAATATTTGATCGGAGTTGGTCGCCTGCAGTGACGCACCTGCTGTCGTCGAATGTGTCGTCGTTCGATCTATTTCTCCGAGTACGGCGCTCGGGTCGAACGGATTGGCAAGCTGGGCGCCGTTGACGCCGTTTGCCGGCGTCGAGTCGTTGCCAAAGCACAGCAGCGTTGGATCGGCGCCGCAAGGCTGGGTGCCGGCCGGATTGCCGTCCACCGTTTTCTGGTCGAAGATCCGCATGCGCGCGTTGCCGTCGATTGTCCAGGTCGGGCTGGCCTCTACCTTTCCGGTTAGATTGACATAGCCGACGCGGTTCGCGGTGGTTTGCGGCGTGGTGTAGGTCGCGCCATAATATTGCTGCAGCAACTCGACCGGCACGGTCGTGGCGGCGCCGAAAGAGTTGTTGGCCACGCCCATATTGACATGGAATTCGGCGTTTTCGTTCTTATGGCCGACATCGCCGTAGAAGCGGCGAACATTGGACACTGAAAAATTGCGAAATCCATCGTCATGCAAGCCTTCGAGGGCGCCATATACGGCAAAATTATCGACCTGCTTGCCCCACTGCGCCGAACCCTGCAGGCGCCCGAACGAACCTCCCATCACGTTGATCTCGGCACCGTGATAATTAAAACCATCTTTCATCTGCACATTGACGGCGCCGCCCAGCGCATTCAGCCCGAAAGCGGGGTTGTTCGTCACCACCGTCACCGAGCGTATCGCCGCGGTCGGAATCAGATCCCAATTGACGGTGTCGCCGAACGCCTCGTTGATGCGCACGCCGTTCTGGTAGACCGCAAGTCCCTGCGGCGTCCCGGCCACCGGAGAAGCGACGAAGCCACGGAACTGCACGTTCGGCTGGAACGGGTTGCCGGCCACTTCATTGACGACGATACCGGGAACGTATTTCTGCAGGGCATCGCCGATGTTCAGCGAATCCGTGCGTTGGATCTGGTTGGCATCGACGATGTTGACGCTGGCCGGCACCTTGTCAACGTCGATGCCGGAACCAGGCAGCGGCGTGTTGGCGATGACCTGAATTGCAGGAAGTTGCTGGTCCTGTGCAAGGGCTGTGGCGGGAAGTGCCGCGATACAAACAATCGCCAATGGGTACACAACCCCGAATGCACGTGCGATACGCGACAGGCAATTTGTTGCAGCTGGCTTTCGACTGCGAACCATGGGCGCCCACCCTTCCTGACGATTTCGTCGCCCAACGAAATTCGGCAAGTTGACCAAAGCCTGCTGGAGCGGCACCGATCAGGCAAATAAAAACAACCATACCGAGCGGGAATGATTGTCCCGGAATTCGGGAAAAATTCCCGACCCGCTACACTTGGCAAACGATCGTGCCAACGAAAAACCCGTCCGGAGGACTGACCTCTCGGACGGGGAAAGTCTACGTGGTGGGCAGCACAGCGCCGCCGATTGAAATCTATCACTGAGCGCAGAGATGGAAAAACAGCACGGTTTGGGCGGGAACATTTCCCGGCTGAGCCGCGCCCTCTTCAACCACTTGGGCCAGACCTGCTACACCGGCTTTTCCCCATCGGTCACGGGGGATGTAATCACAAGAAACACCAGGTCGACCAGGCCGGAATTCGAGATGGCGTGCTCCACGCCGGGCGGCAAAAAGATGAAATCGTGCTTGCGCACGACGTGGTTCTCGCCCGCAATCTCCATCAGCCCTTCGCCTTCGAGCACGTGATAGATCTGTTCCTGGACCCGGTGCTTGTGCCGGGCGACGTACGCCATCGGCTGGTACATCGAAATTCGATAATCGATATGCCGGGAGTTGGCCGTCTCCGGCATCACCAGCGGTTTCGATAGCGCGCCGCCGAAGTGGTTGGGAAATTCGCGCCATGGGACTTCGGCGATGTTGCGGATGAAAGCGCCGTTGTTTTCTGAAGCCATGGCCGTTTCTCCCAGATCGTTGTGCGCGTGCGATGTTACCGCGCCTGCAGAAACTCGACAGCCTGTCGTCCGGCGATTTGCCCAAAAACCAGCGCGCGCAGCACCGCGACGGCATTCGGCGCTGTGCGGTAAAAATGCCCGGTGGTTTCTCCGGCCGCAAAAAAACCGTAGAACGGACCGCGGTCGGACAGCACCTCGGCCTTTTCGTTGGTGGCCAGACCGCCGAATGTATAGGCGACCGCGCCGACCAGCGGCCAGGCCAGGAACGGCGGCTTGGTGATCGGCCGCGCCCAGTTCGATTTCGGCGGCGTCAGGCCGGGTGCGGCCGCGAGGCCATCGCGTTGTGTGGCGTCGAACCGCGCGACATCGCCTGTCGCCGCGGTGTTGAATGCTTCGATGGTTTCTTCCAGATTGCGGACGGGGACCGCGATCTGGGCAGCAAGCTCCGCGAGCGTCGCGGCCTGATACGGTGGTACTTCCGACCGGATTGCGCGCTTGTAACCGGGAATGTCGAACAGGCGGCTGTCGAGGATCGCATAGGCGATGCCCTTCGGTCTCACGAAATGGATGTCGCGGGCGAACCCCTCCCACGTTTCATGCACAAGGCCGCCGCCTTCGTCGAAAAAACGGCGTCCCTCCTGATCGACGACGATGCCGTATGGATACACAAGCACGATCGGCGCGGAATGCTTGCTGCGCGGATCGACCGGCTCCATATGCATGCCGTCCCAGTCGCCCGAAACACTTGCGCCCTGGTCGATGGCCATGCGGATGCCGTCGCCGGTGTCGAAGCGCGTTCCGGGCGAGATAAGTTTGATGGTCTCGCCGGCGGAGCCGAACCGGGCGCTCATCATCGCGGCATTGCCCTGGAATCCGCCGCTAGCGAGAACGATTGCATCGGCATCGAGTGTCGTGACGCCGCTGCCGGACTGAATGTCGAGGCCGCGAACGCGTCCCTCCGCCATCCGCAACCGTGTCGCGGATGTTGCGTAGAGAAATTTCGCACCCGCTTGCTTTGCGGCATCCGAGAGCTTTTCAACAATTGCACTTCCGCCTCCGGCCGGCTGGATACGCGGAGGGCCTGCTCGACTGATTTTCGGGATCGATCAATCTTGATCTTGTCCAGACGAAACGAAAGCAGCTGGCTCAGGGGGAATCCCGAAATCATCGAGCGCGATGCGGATCCCGGCTGCGCCTTTCCCGCTCCCAAGGATTCGCTACATCCACGTTCTTCCAGGTCTGGTCAGGGTCGAACAACATCGTACGCATCACAGGCCGTACGGTGTAATCACCGAGATCCTTCTGGTAGACCGTGCCGGTATGATTGACGACAAACGTCATAACGCCGGAATTGCCTATTCCGCGGGATACGCAAGGACAAGCGTTTCTGGTATTCTACCTCGCTCCATGGAACGAGCCGCTCGAAGCTGTCTGGTAAAGCCCGTCGTCTTAGTGGAAGATGCGTCCAGCGTCGATGACGACGGTCTGGCCGGTCATGGTCTCGGTGCGGCACATGGCGACGACCATGTTGGCACAGTCGTCCTTGTCGGCTGGCCGCTTCAGGAGCGAGCCCGACGCGGAGCGCTCGATCTGCTCGGGCCGGAGATTGGCTGTCGCGCGAGTGCCGTCCAGCAGACCCGGTGCCACGCAGTTGACGAGCGTCTCGGGCGCCAGCGCCACCGCCATGCAACGCGTCAGATGAATCAGCCCCGCCTTCGACACGGCATAGGCGATAGAAGAGCCGGTGGGGCTGAGCCCTGCTACCGAAGCTATGTTGATGATGCGGCCTCGTCCCTGGGCCTTCATGACAGGGGCTACCGCCTTGGTCAGGCGCATCGGCCCCGTCAGGTTGATGGCCATGATCTTGTCCCATACCTGCAGCGTCAGATTGTCGAGATCGCCGAAGGGGATCGAGACGTTGTAAGCGGCGTCATTGATCAGAACATCAAGGCGGCCGAAGGCCTGGGTTACCTCGCCTACCAGCCGATCCACGGCCGCGCCGTCGGTTATGTCGCAGGCGAACGCGTGAGCGTTGATTTGATAACGCGACGTTAGTTCGCTTGCGACGCTTTCCGCCTGGTCGCGGCTGCGCGCGTACACGACAGCCACATGCGCGCCCTCCTGCGCGAGCGCGTGGCAGATGCGCTGCCCGAGCCCGCCATTGCCGCCCGTCACCAGTGCGACCGCGCCCTTCAGGTCCATTGCTTCTCTCCTGTAATGCGAACGCGCTGCCGCATCGCAACCACTCTCACCCCTTTGATACCTTGCCGCGCCATCAGACAAGGGAACATCGAGTTTGCTAAATCTATTTGTCGAATGATTTCCGCGCACCGCACCGTCATCGAGCGGTCCGAAAGGACGCAAATTCACTGCCACCCCCGCCGCGCAGCGCAGATCGACCGGGTCTCCGGCCGCAGTCTCCGGAAAACGGGAATATCTCAAAGAACTGCCGGAGACTTTCGACGATTTCAGCCTCTGATCCGCAAATTAGGCGCCTGGAGACCGCGGGCTGAGTTGCAAAAGCCCGCCATTAGTGGGCTTTTCTGCGATTGCCGGAGGCCAGTCCTCATCCAGCAACTCGGGAGAAAGCTACGGCGGTCGATGAGGTCGCGGCGCCGAAGGCGGCGTCCCCCGTGAAAAATGGCGTCGGGGATACCGGCGCCCGCAGCTGGTTTCTGACCATTCCGATATGCATCACGTCTGGACGGTCGCGCTCTACATCGCCAAGTGCATCCCGATCGACAAGGTGATCGGCGCCCATGCAGGTTGACTATGAGGGAACCGCTCGCCCGCCCGGAGTGGGGGAACCTGAGCAGGTCCGGACGCCCGGAGACGGCTTCGGAATACGAACGCTTGACAGCTAATTGAATCGCAATTTTACTGATTAGAAGGCTAGACCACAGATATTACGCAATTTTTTTGATTCCAGGCCTCTCACACTGGAGCGCTTTTGCCCGACAGAACGAATTCCGCAGAGTCAGCACCTCGAGCCCGAGGTGACGATCAAATCTGGCCCGGTCCATGATTTTAAACGACCGGACATGAGTTGGCGTGATCATCTTGTGATGATGCTGACGTCAGGCGCAGAGATAGAGCATGCACTGATGGTGCAGTATCTCTTTGCCGCCTATTCCATCAACGGAGATCAGGAGTCCGAAGAGCACCGGGCGATGGTCGAAGGCTGGCGCACCAGCATTCTCACGGTCGCCAAGGAAGAGATGGGGCATCTGCTGACGGTTCAAAACGTGCTCGTGCTGCTGGGAGCTCCAATCAATCTCGGCCGCGAGATGATGCCCTGGGACCACGTGTTCTATCCGTTCAAGTTCTCGCTCGAAGCCTTGTCGAAGCAGCGGCTGCAGTGCTTCATCTATGCCGAAATGCCGAGGCTCGAAAACGCCGAAACCGACGCTCCTGGCAAATCCGTGCCGCAAGCCGTCGACAAACAGACGACCATCGACGAAGAAAAAGCCATCATACATGAAGTCATGGACGCTTTTCCTGGCGCCGAGATGCACCAGATCGGCGAACTCTATGCCGAGATCATCGATCTGATCGGAGACCCCAAACGGATCCCGGATTCGGCGTTCAACGAGGCGAGCTATGACATGCAGGCCGCCTGGGACGACTGGGGACGAGGCTACAAACCGGTTCCTCGACCTGTCACCCCTGATGGCAATCTCGACCCCCACGCCGAGGGCGGCTCCGGGGAGCCCCGGTCCCCGTTCCCGAACCCTTTGGCCGGCCGGGCAGCCCATGTTCAGATCGACCGCGCGGCAACCCGTGCGCAGGCCGTCAAGGCTCTAAAGGCGTTGGCGGCTCAGGGAGAAGCGCCCCATCTAAAAGAGGACGAAACCGGGGAACCGTCCCATTTCGAACGCTTCGCCCAGATTTATAAAGACTTCAAGGACATCGAAAAGGGCCAGCTATCCATCAAGCCAACGCACGATGTTAAGCCGAATCCCACCACCCGCGTGGACTTCCACAAACTCCACCCGGACGCCACCAGCTACATCGGGACCGCCGATGACGAGCTAGCCGCGCATTATCTCGCGCAATTGTTCAATCAGCGCTACCGGCTGCTACTGACCCATCTCGCTCATACATTCCGGCTGGCGCGCAACCAGCCGATCGATCGACCGAATACGCGCGGGATGGTGATGCACCGCGTGTTTGGCGAGATGTACAATCTCAAGGCGATCGCCGGCCTCCTGGTGCGATTGCCTATTGCAAGCGGCGGCTCTGCCGGACCGCCGTTCGAAATGCCCTATTCGCTGGATCTTCCGCAAGCGGACCGCGATATCTGGCGCCTGTATCAGGATCTGCTCGCCAACTCATCCCGCACGTGCCGAGATGTGTTCCGCGTCGCGGACGTTTTCTCGGTCGTGAAGCAGCAGATCACCGGCGTTGGCGCCGACGCGTATTTGCGTAGCTTGATGGATCTCGACAGCCAGACCCAGAAGTGGATTGCTAAGGTCAGCGCGGGCGCGGCGTGAACGAAAGGGCGGGGCTTTGACGATCAAGGAGTTGCGAATTCTGCCTCCATTTGCGATCGGCCGGCTAGGCTCGGCCGCCGAGCCCATGGACAATTATTCTTTCGATCTCGATATCGACCCGAATTCCGAGAAACCGCTGGGCTACCGTCACATCAGGGCTCAGCCTACGCTGATCGTCGACGAAAACTCCGGCGAGATCGAGAGCGAGAACACCCCGGCGGTCCTGGAATTCAAGCGAGCCGGCAAAATCCGGCCGGTGGCGCCGTTTCTTGAAGTCTTTGCGGTCACCGACAACAATCAATTGGTGCCGCTGACACTCGACGTGCTGCGAAAGCACGATCTGACACTTAAAGACATCTCATGGCAGGTCACGGTCAGCAACCGCAAGGTGGTCCGTCGAACCGGGGACGAACACGACCTCGTCCATGCGAAGATCGAGTGGTTCTCCAACCATCAGAGCCATACGCTCAAGGGCAGATGCGACCACTTCGTCGCAAAGGAGGACGCTGTCAATTTTGGCTCGGTACGCTTCATCAAGCCCAATGACCGTTTCCCGGAAATCCGTTTGCGCTTCACGCCGGCCGCCGGTCTGATCTATGGCCCGGATCAATCCAGCGAAGCCCTCGCGGCGGATTATCCCGGATACTATCAAATTCCCGAGGATCGCCAGATCTACGATCAAGCGAAGGGGGTCTGGTCCCGTCTGAACGGAATCGATTCCGAAAACCAGACCGTGCCTCCTTCGCTGTTTGCGATCGAACCGCCCGCTCCTTCCTGGTTCAACAACAACACGGCGATCAGCCGCGGCTATCTCGACGATGCCTGCGACGGCTTTGTCGAGGTGCAACTGACGCTGCGGGATGGCAGCAAGCTCGGCGCGACGACGCGGATCTGCTCGGCGCCGCCGGCGATGGCGCCGGACTCCCTGTTCGTGCGCACCCTGGTCGACGATCTCGAGCAAGTCATCAATGGTCCCGAGGTCGGGCCCGAGGAGGCCCCCGAAGAAATCCGCGCCAAGGCCCAGGACATCGTTCGGCGCGCCTATGAAACCGTCCGCTTCATGAACGTCGCGGTCATGAACGGTAACGACTTCAAGGGCCGCTCCGCGCTCTGGCTCGACTCCATGCCCGAGGAGGAAGCCGCCGGCACCCAGCGCGCCATCCGTCCGGTCATGCCGGCCGGCACGGTGGATACGCTGGCGATCATGACCTTGCACCAGCAGGTCTATGCCGCCTTGCGCGCCGGCGCCGCACCATGGTTTCTTCGGCTGCTTCGCAGTCCGGATGAGGTCGCTGATTTCACTGACCGCGGGCGGCGCAAAATGCCGGCCCTGATGTGCGGAGCCGACAACAATTATCTGGCCCTTACCTGGCGGCAGATCGACACCATCAGGAAGGCGGCAGTGGCTCCGCCGCTTTCCGCGCCCGTCGTCAAGCCGCACGCCGCGACCGCCACGGAAAAGGTGCTGATACCCAAAAATCTGTCGGCGCAGATATCTTACGAGGCGCGGGGCAATCCGATCAGTTCACGCCCGGTCACCTCGGTGGCGAATTGCTGTCCGGGACTTGAGGTCGACTTCCGCGCTGTCTGGCGCCGGCTGTTCCGCGGCATCGAACTGCGCGAGCACGACAATCTCGTGGTGAATGTGGAGGGAGACTGCGATGCTGTCGTCGATTACCCCCGCGACGGCAAGGTGAAACCGAGCGACCTGAAAGACCACCGCCTGTTGCGCGTCGTGCTTCCCGCCGGCAACGGCGACAAGGAGCGGCAGCTTCTTATGATGACGCCGATATGGGGACCTGCCTCGTCGGACCCGGAGGGCAAAATAAGACTGACCAGCAGCAGCAACCCGGATGGACTGGCACCGGTGGAATGGTCGAACGCGCTGGCACACGTGCTGCAGCGCAAGGGTTCTCGCGTTCGCTGCGATTTCAGCGCCGAACCCAGCAAGGATCGGCAGTTGGCCATCGTCGACGAGGCGGGAAAAGAGAATTATGTGAGTTTCGAGTGCGAGGTGCGACCGTTCTTTCAGGGCGACACCGCGGTCATTTCGAAGGAACTGGCCGACGCCGGCGAACTCACCCAGGGACTGTGCTCGCCCTGGCAAAACGATTTTCGCGAATGCTCCTGCTATTACTGGGCATCCGCCCGGCCCGACTATGTCAATGTCGAATTGAGCCAGAACGGGCTCAGCGCGGGCGACAACTGGATGCAGAAACAGCGCACCGGCTCCTACGTTGCCGACGACTACACTGACACCCGTCTGGCCATGTACGACGATCTGTTTGCCAATTGGGAAACCTTGCTGAAATTCCAGATCGAAGGGAAGGATCACGACGGCCCGCTAACGGTTGAAGCGGCGGGCAAGAAGCCGTGAGCGTCGCAGACGCCCGTCACTACATGCGCATATCGTCTCCGCGGACGCCGCAAATTCATTTGATCGAGAGTTCGCCCGGAGGCCACCTTTTCGTCCCGGACGGAAGCCGCTTGTTTGAGGCTGACGCCGACCTGTTCGCAACCTGGGGGGCAGCCGCAGAACAGGGCGGGACTGAAGCCATCGACGAATTGCTGCGCCAGGCCGGACTTGCCGGCCGGCCCTTCATCGATGACGCGCCGCTTTCATCGCCGCCGCTCCGCGCGCTGTCACTGGCGATCGCCCAGAAGTGCAATCTTGGCTGCACCTATTGTTATGCCCAGCAAGGTGAGTTCGGCGGCGCCGCGAAAAACATGGAACTGGCGGATGCACTTCGCGCTGTGGATCTTTTGGTGGGAACCGCCGAGCCGGGTGCCCGCCTCAATCTGGCGTTTCTCGGCGGAGAACCGCTGATCAACCGCAAAGTGCTGCGGGCCGCGACCCAACGGGCCGCGGAACTGGCGAATAGACGCGGAGCGAAGCTCACTTTCTCGATCACCACCAATGGCACGCTGCTAAGCGAAGACGACGGACATTTCTTCGAGGAGCACGGCTTCGCTGTCACCATCAGCATCGACGGTCCGCGAGAAGTCCATGACGCACTACGTCCCTTCAAGGGCGGAGCCGGCAGCTATGACGCAATCATGAAGCGCGTCGAGCCGGTGCTGAAGCTGCAGCAACGGATGCAGGTTTCCGCACGTGTAACTGTGACGCCAAGAAATCTCTCGTTGCGTCGAACGCTCGACGCCTTCATTGCCGCCGGCTTTCACAGCGTAGGCTTTTCGCCTATGTTGAGCGCGCCCACCGGTGAAGGTGAAATGCAGTCCGAGGAACTCGAACTGATGCTGGGTGAAATGATCGATTGCGGGCGGGAGTTCGAGCGCGCTTCGCGCCGCGGACAACGTTATCCGTTCGCCAACATGCTCAACGCGATGCGCGAGATCCATCGCGGCACCCACCGGCCCTATCCTTGCGGCGCCGGCGCCGGTTACCTCGGCGTCTCCGCCGACGGCGAACTGGCGGCCTGCCACCGTTTTGTCGGCGATGAGGACGGCGCCATGGGTTCGCTTGACGACGGCATCGATCTTTCTCGCCAGGCCGATTGGCTCGCCGCGAAGCATGTTCACCGCCAGAAGCCCTGCCAGTCCTGCTGGGCGCGATATCTCTGCGGCGGCGGCTGTCATCACGAAGTCATTCGTCGCGGCCGGCCGGCTTGCGATTACATCCGGGGCTGGCTGCATTATTGCCTTGAGGCTTATCTCAGGCTCTCGTCGCAGCCGGAAACCGCAGGTCTCGACCTGCGAGGAAACGCTCATGGCTGATGTCTGCGTCATCGGTGCGGGGCCAGCCGGCAGCACCTTTGCAGCGCGAATGGCCCAACTCGGACATCATGTCCATCTGATCGAGCGGCAACGCTTTCCTCGCAGACGGCCCGACCGAAGCCGGTTGCCGCTATGAATTCTTCGTCGCTCTCCGCATGGCTCAAATCCCACGATCTGGAGCAATTCTTCAAGGTCTTTGAAGAAAACGAAGTTGATCTCCTGACACTTCGGGTGCTGACCGAAAGCGATCTGAAGGAGCTGGGTCTGCCGTTCGGTCCCCGCAAGCGGATACTCAATCTGCTGAACGAGGAAAAGGCGCTCGAAAAAGCGGCCGCGGCGGGCGCTCATACCGGCTCGGTGATCGGCGAGCGTCGCCAGCTTACGGTACTTTTCTGCGACATGGTCGGCTTCACCAAGCTCGCCTACAAGCTCGACCCGGAAACGCTGCAGATCATCATTCGCGCCTATGAAGAAGCCTGCGCGGCATGCGTCAATCGCTATGAAGGCTATGTCTTCACCACACTGGGTGATGGCGTCGTCGCTTTCTTCGGGTTCCCGCTGGCGCACGAATCCGAGGCTGAACGCGCCGTCCGCGCCGGGCTCGAAATCGTCGAGGCCATGGCGCGACTGCATGTTCCAGGCGCCGGGCGGCTGCAGGTTCGCATCGGCATCGCATCAGGCATGGTGGTTGTAGCCTCCGGCGAGAGAAATGCCGTGGGCGAAACGATGAATCTGGCCTCCCGTCTTCAGACGATAGCCAAACCTGGCTCCGTGGTTGTGAGCGACAGGGTGCGCCGCCTGGCCGGCGGGGGATTCGAATACGAGGATATGGGAGAAAAGGAGCTAAAGGGCGTCAGCGGACTTACCCAGGTTTACCGCGTCGTCGGCATCAGCCAGACCGAAAGCCGATTTGAAGCGGCAACCCAGCACGGCCTGACGCCGATCGTCGGCCGTGACGCCGAAATCTCGACGTTGATGGATAGCTGGCTGGAAGTGCGTGAGAAAGGATCCGGACGCGCGGTCCTGTTGCGCGGAGAAGCCGGCATCGGCAAGAGCCGGATGACCAGCGCGCTGCGTGAGCGGCTGCGCGATGAGACCAGCCAGACCCGGCTGTTCCAATGCTCGCCGTTCTTCGTCAACAGCGCTTTCTATCCGATCAGGGCGTCTTTCGAGCGAGCACTATCATCGGGGCGCAACGCGGCCACGGACACCCGGCTGGACAGGCTGGAGGCGCTCGTTGTCGATCGGCTCGGTCTGGCCAAAGAAGACATGCGCTTTATCGCGGCATTACTGTCGATACCTTACCAGGAGCGCTACGGCACCATTCTGGTTTCGCCCAAACTCGCCAAAGAAGAGACGATGCGCGTCCTGATCGAATTCGTTCGGGCCGAGGCGCGCGGCGAACCGACGTTGCTTCTGTTCGAGGATGCGCACTGGGCCGACCCGACGACGCTGGACCTGCTCGGACGGTTCGTGGATTTGCTTACCGACATTCCGGCACTCCTTTTGATCACCGCGCGTCCTGAATTCAGTTCGCCATTGATCGGTCATCCCGCCGTCACGGTGATGGATCTGGCCAAGTTCACCCCGGCACAGAGCGGGTCCCTGGTGGCGAAGGTCGTCGGCGGCAAGGCCTTGCCGCCCGGACTTGCCGCGCAGATCATCGCCAGGACCGACGGCGTCCCGCTGTTTGTCGAAGAACTCACCAAGACCATTCTGGAATCCGGCGATCTGGTCGTCGAGGGCGACCACTATGCCTATGCCGGTTCGTCGGCGACCGTCAGGATACCTGAAACCCTGCGCGACTCGCTGATGGCCCGTCTCGACCGCGTCGCGGTGAGCAAGGAAATTGCCCAGGTAGGCTCGGTTATCGGTCGTGAGTTCAGCTACGAACTGATCGCCGGCCTCGAACTGATGAGCGAGGACGCGCTGGGCAACGGACTGCAACACCTGATCTCGTCCGGGCTCGCGACCTGCCACGGGGAAATTCCAAGCGCGGTGTACACGTTCTCGCATGGACTCGTTCAGGACGCCGCCTATGATTCGCTTTTGAAAAGCCGGCGCAAGAAGCTGCACGGCGATATCGTCCATTTGCTGGAGGAGCGCTGGCCGGAAACGCGTGACGCGGCCCCTGAGTTGCTCGCCTTTCACCACACCGCGGCAGAGCGCTACCCCGTCGCCGCGCCGCTGTGGCTGCGCGCCGGCGAAGTCGCTATCCAGCGTTTCGCGCTGCCCGAAGCGATCACGCATTTGCGCACCGGCATGTCGGCATTGTCGAAACTCCGGCCGTCCAAAACCCGCGATCGGATGGAAATCTCGTTGAGGACCGTGCTTGGACCGGCCCTGGTGGCACAACGAGGGTGGGGACAGGCGGAGGTCAGCGACATTCTCGAACCGGCCTGGAGGCTTGCGCAGTCGCTCAACCATACCGAGGCTTACTTGCCGATCCTGAATGCGCTGGCGGTGCACTATATGTGCATGGATCAATTGACAGAGTTGCTTCGCTGGGCTGACAGACTGTTGAAGGCCGGCGAGCAACTTCGTGACGATCGCCTCGAAATCGTGGGACATCGCGCCGCTTCCGCCTGCCACTACTGGCTCGGCGAATTCGCGGCTGCGCGCCTGTCCGGCGATCAGGTCCACAAGCTTTACGAACCGGAACGGCATTGGGGACTGGCTGCGCTCACCAACACCGATCCGTTCACCGGAGAAGGCATCTATCGCCCGCAATTCCTCTGGATGATGGGCTACCCCGATCAGGCGCTGGCGGCAAGTCAGGCCACTGAAGCCAATGCGCGGCGCAGGGGCCATCCATTCGACCTCGCCTTCGCACTGACGCTCGGCGCACAATTGTTCGACTATCTCGGCAATTCGGATGAGCTTCTGCACCGCGCCGAGGAGGCCGAACGCATCGGCAGGGAGCGCGGCATCGCATTGCTTGGCGAGATCATGACCGAGATCAGCCGCGGCGTGGCGTTGCTGCGGGCCCAGCGTTTGGCCGAGGCCGTTACGCAGCTCGATCGAGGCATTGAGCGATTGATGCAGACGGGACATCGGATCTGGATTTGGTATCTCAGGGCTTTACGTGCCGAGGCGCTGGCGCTTGCAGGGGACCTTGAGGGCGCCTGGACCCTTATCGAGGAGAGTGTCGCGCGGATCGAGGCCGGCGAGGAGCGGTCGCACTATGCAGAGGTGCTGCGACTCAAGGGCTGGATACTGATCTTGCGCGGCGAACCTGACAAAGCCGAGGCGAGCCTGCGCAAGGCAATAGCGGTATCACGCGATCAACAAGCTAAATCGTGGGAGCTTCGCGCCGCCACCACGCTCGCGCGCCTGTTAGCCAGCCAAGGCAATCAGGCTGAAGCGCTTACCGAACTGGCGCCCATCCACGACTGGTTCACGGAAGGCCGCGACACCAAAGATTTGAAGGGCGCCGCCCAGCTTCTGGCCGAACTTCGCGGCGCGAAGCCCGTAGACATCCCAGGATCGTTCAAGAAACTTAATCCCGCCAAGGAGCATCACGATGTCTAAAAAGCACGACCCGGAGGAAGCGGAGATCAGGGCGCTCGATGCGGCATGGAGCAAGGCGGCCACCGCGAAGAAAATCGATCAGGTCATGAAATTCTACGCGTCGGATGGTTCATTGGTGTGGCCGGATTATCCACCCGCCAAAGGACACGCCGCCATCCGCGCCGCTTGGGACAAACTCTGCGGCGACGTGCCCGACATGTATCTGGATTTCGAGCCGACGCACATCGAGGTCAGCAGCGGACGCGATATGGCGTCTGACTTCGGCCTCGTGCATTTCGCGCCAGGTGCCAAACCCGACGACGTCAAAAACACGGCAAAATATCTCGTGGTCTGGAAACGCGAGAACGGGGCTTGGAAAGTATTTTACGATTGCTGGAACTGGAACGCGCCGGAGAAGGATCGCCAATGAGCGATCGTGAGGCTGCCAAGTCCGCGATTTGACACGGCACGTCGCGCAACTGCAGACCGCGCTCCCGGCGCAGTTCGCGCGCGACGTCACTCGAAATATCCAGTGATTATTTCTCGGCCGTGTTGAACCATACGACCCGGACCAGATGTTGTACTAGTCGTCTAGCAGGTTGACGATACCTGTTCCTATTCCGACACCGATGTCCGCTTCGGGTCCTGTGTAAAAACGCGTCACACAGTCTGGGGCATCAACGGAGACCAGACTGGCCATAGGACAATCGAACTGACTGCGACAATGGTCGCCCAATTTGCGAAACGTTGCCATGATCAGCTAAGTTAGGCCGAAATCAATCCTGTCATCTCCCCGTGAGAACTATGACGAACATCTCGCCGACCGAAGAGCCTCTAATCCCGGCATTGCGGATCGGGATTACGGGCACCCGCCATATTTCGCCGGAGCAACTGCTACGAATAACCGAGCAAATTACGGTATTCCTGCGGAACATTAAGGATGAAGTGACGCGAATTACCGTCTCTCCGGAAGCCCAACTCGTTTACGGCGATGCACCGCAGACGCGGCTGGTTTCGCTTTCCCCGCTCGCGGAAGGCTCGGACCGACTGCTGGCGAAGCTCGCCATCGAGCAGGGGTTTGCGCTGACTTGCCCGCTCCCTTTTGCGCGTTCGGAATACGAAAAGGATTTTCAGTCTGACGAGAGTAAAAACGAATTCCGAACCTTCTTGACCCTCGCCGAACCTTCCGTGCTCGAGCTGGATGGCGGGCGCGGCGAGGCACAGGATAGATCATATGAAGCGGTAGGGCGTTATGTTGTCCGCAATTGCGATATTCTCGTCGCCATCTGGGACGGGAAACCGGGCAAGGGATTGGGTGGCACGGCGGATGTCGTCCGATTTGCAGTTAATCACGGTCCTCCCATTTGGTGGATCCACTCCGACAATGAGACCGATCCGTCCTGGCTGGCCGACGGACAGGATTTACGAAAGCCGGCGAGGCAGCTCGCTGAATGCCAACTGGCGCTACGTTCTTACCTTGTCCGACTGCTGGTGCCGCCTGCTGCGGTCGATTCTCCGGCCATCACCTGGTTCGAGTGCGCAGCAAAACTTATGCGGCGAGCCGGCCCGCGCCCTTTTTCTTTCTACCGCGGGTCATCCACAAAGGCCGATCTATGGATCTGGCGGGTTCATGGTTGGTTGACTCAGGCCATGGCCGGAATGGTCCCGGCCTCACGGCCGCCGCCGCAGGCGTCGACGGACAGGGCCGCAGGGTTCTGGTTCAGCAATTATCAGCCCGCTGACGCCTGGGCGGACCAATATGCGAGGCGCTATCGATCCACCTATGTCTGGATATTCGGGCTTGCAACGATCGCGGTCATATTCGCGTCGATCGCGCTGGTGATTCCCTCGGCTGTTTCGATCAAGCTGACC
This sequence comes from uncultured Alphaproteobacteria bacterium, assembly GCA_963784755.1. Classification (GTDB taxonomy): domain Bacteria; phylum Pseudomonadota; class Alphaproteobacteria; order Rhizobiales; family Xanthobacteraceae; genus Bradyrhizobium. The sequence goes on from CAWASS010000004.1 coordinate 311,290, forward strand.
GTAACCGGAATCGAGTTTGTTGCTCTCGCCCTGATTGCCGCGATGGTGTTCGCCAACGAGAGGCATCGCTGGCATCGTCTGTTCCTGGAGCACAGACTGCTCGCTGAACTCTGCCGTAAGCAGCAAATGCTGGCGCTTTTCGGTTGGTCGTTACAGGGTCCGTCGGTCACTGAAAAATCGATCCCCTTTCAAACCGGAGCAACTCCCGAGCAAGGAAAATGGGTAGGCTGGTTGTTCGGAACGCTACAGCGAGCCGCGCCACTGCCCGAGGGCAAGTTCGATAGTATCCGCGTCGGACAATCCCGTGACCGGGTGCTACGCGATCTTATCGAAGACCAACTGACTTATCACCGGATCCGCGCGATACAGAGCCAACGCGCGAGCGAACGTCTGGGCAAGCTGGGGGAGTGGTTCTTTATTGCGGTACTGGCGCTCGTTGCCATAAAGCTGGTCGCGGTCGCCAGTCATGCTCACCACGATCTTATTCTGGCGCTTGGCCTGGCCGCAGCCATTCTTCCCGCCTTGTCAGCCGGGTGTGTTGGCATCCGTTCCTACGCTGAATTGCCGATACTGGCCGATCAATCGCGAAGAATGCAGCTTGAAATGGAAGCCGCAAAGGATCGCATTCAGCAAATCGAGATTGGCGAACCCCTCGCATCGCAGGTCCTGGGATCGGAAATCTACGGCGTGGCCACGCTGATGCTGCGGGATATTCAAGGTTGGATGCAGCTGTTTCGCGCGAAAGTCGTGGAACCGGGATGAGCAAAGGCTTCCTGGCTGATGGCGCCTTCTCTAGGCTGCAATTCACACCCCAAGCATCAACGGCATAACGTTGTTCTATCGCTTCGAGATCCATCGACGGACCCGCGACACAATGGAGCGGTGATCTCTGCCGACGCGTACGCGACGGCTTTCGAGCACGAAGCGCCATTCGCTCATTTCATTATCCATGATCGCGCCCGACCTAGCGGCTGCGACTGCAAGGCGATCGTACGTAACCGGCGCGGCAGAAAGTGCGCGGTTGATACGAGCGAGAAGTACGGCGGTCTGCGCAGACCGCTCGATCAGTCGGTCGAAATCCATTTCGGCGCGCAGCCCATTCATCGCGGTCGTCGTTGCCGGCAGGATCGTCAACAGCAGGATCGCAACAGGCTTCCATCCCTCCGATTCCGAACCACCCGCACGAACGACCTCGATCCCCAACGCGGCCGCAACGAAGATTGACGTTATCAGCGCCGCGTGGGCGATCAAAGCGAGCCTCGCCTCCAGCAGTCCCAATCGCCGAAGCGCCAGATGGTGATAGGACGATTGCTGCCGGAGATATTTTTGCAACTGGCTTGTTGCGGATGCCAGGTAAGTCGCATCGGCCGCGCCGGTCGGAAGATCAAGGCTGCGCGCGAATCTGGTCACATACCAATTCACCCAGGAATCTTTATCAGCCTTGCCGGTTCCCGGAAGCGGTTTCGCAACACTGAGGCCGAGCGGATGAAGCAGACGGATCCAGTGCAGGCGTTGTGCAACCACGCGGTATTCCAGCCAGCGCTCCTGCCAGCGCCGTTTGGTGCCGATTGCGGTGTCCAACAGCACGAGGACATTGACGATGGCCTGCACGGCGATGGCTGGTGTCGCCAACCAGGGAAAAACCAGCCAAACAATGCCTGATGCAAGTGCGCCGGCAACAATCAGCAAATACGAACTGACTGAACTTGAGCGAAACAAGTCGCCATAGACGACTGCAAGGTCGTCAATAAAGCGCTGGCGACGATTGACCAGCGTAAACTCCGCCGCATTATTTGCGATAGAATGCGCCCCCCGAGCGTTTGCGAGGGTTTGAGACATAGCATCGCCCGCTGACGGACTTTTCTTCTTGTTTGAGTCCCTGGCAAGCCAACCCATCAGGATACGATATTCAAATCGCCGGCTGGCCTTATGCGGCTCCTCCGTCAGCAGATCGCGTAGCGCCTGACGGCCTTGCCGATCGGGGGGCGGACACATGATTTGCTCAACAAGAGCGGTCAGATCGTCCAATACCGCTTTTCGATTCAATTCCGTCACTTCGGAGGAAGCAAGGTTTTGATCGTCCGGGGCCTCAAGAATTGTCGGGACGGCAGGGTCTTTTGGATCGATAACAATAATCGGTAAACCCCCGGTGGCCGCGCGCTGTACCATGTCTCCGGTGCCTGCCCGACCCCGGGCTCGCTCTCCGTCCCAAACCGCTATGAGCAGGTCGATGTTTTCCAGGATGATGTCATTCGCACGTTCATAGGCCCGCGGTCCTTCATCGCGCCGGCCCGGCAGTTCGAATGAAGAAGAAGCGCTCGCCAAGAGCTGACCGATCTTGGACAGGCTTGCCGGTTGAAAATCCGCGCAATATTCGTCCCAGGCAAAGGGCATGATGAAAGCGACATCAGCGCCAGCTGTCATGGCTGCATTGGTGCCACTCAACTCGGCGCCTGCGGCGGCCATTGTCACAAAACGAATTTTCGGCTTTGCAGGGGAAAAGAATGCAGCGTCTTTTTGTGCGGCATGATGCAAAGCCTGGTAGAGAGTATTCAGAACCGTAAGAATGCTTTGTTCAATTGAACCCAAATCTGAAATTAGCTCCCGGTGCCCGGTCAAAGCCACCGACAGAACGGCTGGCGGTCCCAAATTCAAGCTCATGAGTGGACCAACGCTTGCATTCGAACCTCTAACTGGCGCGACAGGTGAACAAGTGGTCGTGTGAAGTCCAGAAAAGCCTCAGAAGCAGCCGGGAAATGTAGACGCATGATCTAAGGGGCAACAGAAAACGTCCTCCCGACACGGAAGCCGCGGGAGCTGCTCTGATCGCTGGCTGAGCTGGGGCGGCGATTCGCCGAGCGGAGGTCCCGCGGATCGTAGCTCCAGGAGCCGCCGCGCAGAACGCGGGATCTGCAAGGTCCGGTTCTTGCCGAGCCGTCAGCAGGTGCGCCATCGTAATTCGCGGTCCCGCAATCCTGCACCCACTCATATACGTTGCCCTGCATGTCGTGCAGACCGAATGCGTTAGCATCGAACGAGCCGACCGGAGCAGTTTGTTTGCCGTCCCACTTGCTGCCACAACCGTCGCAATTTGCGTTGCCCTCGCCAATGTAGTCGCCCCAGGAATAGGCCGTAGCCGTGCCGGCGCGTGCGGCGTATTCCCACTCGGCTTCGGAGAGCAGCCGATACGGCCGACCAGTGCGCGCGGAAAGCCACTTCACATATTGCTGCGCGTCGTCCCAACTGATGTTGATCACGGGCCGGGTCCCGCGACCCCAGTGGTGATCGGAGACATTTTCACACGCACGCGCATCCACACAGGCCTTCCACTCGTCGAACGTCGCTTCATACTTGGAGACTGCGAAGTTGCTTGCAAACGTGACCTTGTGCTGGGGACCTTCCGCCGTGCTGCGGTCCTTTTCAGTCGCGGGCGATCCCATCATGAAGGCGCCCTTGGGCACCACTACCATCTCGGGGCATCTGCCGCATTCCCGAAAGCTGATGTTATCCCCGGGTTGCAGGGTCATCTGCGATAACGCTCGTTCCGTTTCAGCCGTGAGCGCTTTGGGCAAAAAGCTATCGGCGATCGCTTCCCCGCGCACTTTCAAATAATCGAAGTTTGCCCATAGCGCATGGACGATTCCAGCGAGGCTGATGAGGACCAGCACCCCGATGAAGGCCAGTTCCAGCCGCCGCTTGCGCATCCGGGCGGCTCTTGTCTCGGCAATTACCGCGTCCTCACGTTCGCGGCAGGCCGACAAATAGTCGCGATCGGTTTGCTCCAGACTTGCCGCCAGATCCGGCCGGCCCTGCAGCCGTTCCGCCGCCTGCAGGCGGCTGGTCGCATGGGTGAGCCACTCGGCATCATTGTTGTTAGCTGCCCAATCCCGCGACGCGCGTTTGACCCCTTCCAGCACGCCGAGCAGGCCGGCATCCTCGGCCAGCCAGCCTTGCAGCAGCCCCCATTGCCGCAGCAACGCTTCATGCACCGGCTCGATTGTCTGCTCGCCGGTTTCCTTCGCGACGTCGGTTGCCAGCAACCGCTGATCGACAAGGTGATAGATCAGCGGACGCACTTCCTCAGGGATTTCCGATTGCCGCGCCACGCGCTGACGGGCGGTGCCGGTGTCGGGATCGATGCCGGCAAGCCAGGGAATCAGACCCCGCCGCAGCAGTGCAAGCCGCGCATTGCGGGCCCTCGGGATCGCCGGATCGTTGTCCGCTGCCTCCAAGGCATACTCCACCGCAGCTTCAATCGAGCCTTTGATCCGGCCGAGCGTCTCGTAGTCGGCGAGCATCAGCCGGCCGCTGCCACCGCATTCGGCATTGAGCCGCTCCAGTGTGAAGGCGAGCAGCGGCAGCGCATCTTTGGCGCCGCCCGTATCAATGTCGGTGAGCAGTTCGTTGACCAGACTCTCCTCGATCTCGAGCTTGCGATCCGTCTCCATCAATCGACGCACCGGCCCCTTGATTACCTCGGCATAGGACCCCTTCGGCATCGGACTGAGATCAAATGGAACCTTGCGAATTCCCTCCAGCTGTTTTGCTTCCTGCAACTGCTCGTAGGAGTCCGAGCGGATGGTGGACAGTACGATCACCGCAGGTGCGTCGTGGGTGAGCAGATCTCGCAATATTGCGAGGAAGGCCCCGGCCTCGTCCTGCCCTTCGGCGAAGAACAGTTCCTCACCCTGGTCGATTGAAACGATCAGCGTCGGCAGCTTTGGTCTGGCGCCGTGATCGGAAGCGGCGGGCTCCGGCGTGTCGGTCAGAGATTGCAGCAATGTCCGGAGCTTTACCGGTTCCCCTTCGATGGCTGCACGCAGATCGGCGCGCTTGATCGGAATCTTTGCGGCCTGGAATGCTGCGTCGAGGGCATTCAGCAATCCGCTCGTGCCGGTGATCGCCGCGCGCTCCGGCCGAATGACCGGCAGCGGCAGGAAGTGCCGATCGTCGCGCATCAGCCGCGGCAGCAGGCCGGCGCGCAGGAACGACGACTTGCCTGCACCGGAGGCTCCGAGAATGACCACTAGGCGCGGTGGCCTCATCTCGCGCAAGCCGCGCAGCCGGTCCAGGGCTTCTATGATCGGCGCATCGCGTCCAAAGAAAATGCCGGCGTCGTCCTGCTCGAGCGGCCGAAGGCCGCGATAAGGGGGCCGGTTCGGATCGTTTGCAGGCGGCCAGGCAAAGTACTTGGGATCGAGTCCGGCTTGCTCGAGCCCGTGCTTGAGCCGCTGCAATCCCTCCTGCGAGAAGGTGACATGAATCTCCTTGTGGGTGGTCGGCAGCAGCGCGTCGAGCGCCACCCCGTCGGTGCCCGAGGCGAGGCTGATGGTCTGCCATTCGTCGGTGAGATCGCTTGGTATGTCGGCGAACGGCAGCTCCTCGATCAGGATGCCGAACAGCCGCTTGTTGAGCCTGCGAGCAAGGTTGAGTTCCTTGCCGCACCACTCCGATTCCAGCCACGCCCTGGACAATAGAAACAGCACCGCCTCGCAGCGGTTCGCGGCCTCATTGAGCTTTTTTTCCCATTGCTCACCTGCCGCAATCCCGCGGGTCGGGTCGAGGTCAAGAAAGACCTCGTCTTTCCAGCCTTCGCGCCCAAGCCAGTCGCACAGTGCGACGGCTTCGGCATTGTTTTCGCTCGAATGGCTTACGAATATTCGCGACACGGCGATTGCCCCCGGCGCGCCAGCTTCCCAAGCCGGGTTCAGGAATGCAAGAGGAGGTTGTCAACGGGCAGGCCGCGGCTCGCGTGTGATGTCAAACGGTCTATGACCAATGGTTTCGAGTTCCGGTTCGTGTCAATTGCCGACGCGGCTTCGCGCCGCCGTTGATCGACACACTGAACAAGACGACCACGCGGTGCTCGCCGACCGGCGGCGAAGACCCGCTCCGCCCGAACTCGGCGCAATCCTGCTGCCGGGCTCGCCCGCCAACTCCGGCAAACTGCTGGCGGATGAATACCGACAAATGGAGAAAAGTGGTGAAGTTTTCGCGGGCAAGGGTAGTTTAGCTACTTAGCCAGAGGAAAGACATTCCGATTGTGCCGGCGTTAGAGAGTTTTCCTGGATTCAGCCGGAGACTTTTAGGAATTCTCGGCCAAAAAAGTTCGAACATCGGTCTCCAGAGACTAATGGCGATGAGAAAAGCCCGCGTTTGGCGGGCCTTTTTCATTATCTGAAAACACGTACTGCCTGGCTGGCGACGCAGTGCTGATCGCACCCGTCTCCGCGCAAATTCCCTGCTAACAGGGAATTTTACAGGGAAAATCCGGCGACGCCGATGACGCCGGTGCGCAATATCGCGGAGAAGGAAACCCGCAACTATCCGGAACAGCCGCCTGTGATCCCTCACTCCATCGATGGCTATCAGATCGACATCAAGGGCAACAGGTGCCTGTCGTGTCATGCGCGCGCCCGGACCGGGGAGTCGCAGGCCCCCGATGGTCAGTATTACCCATTTCATGGACCGCGACGGCCAATTTCTCGCGTCAGTATCACCTCGGCGCTTCTTCTGCACCGAAGGCCATGTACCCCAGAATATGGCGAAGCCGCCGGTCACCAATGATTTCGTCGATATCGATACCCTGCTCAGCCGAGCCGCGCCCGGGGGGAATCGATGAGCGACATCGACCGGCCGCAGCCATCACTATTGGTGCGGGCATGGACGTTTGTCGTCGAGCTTTGGAACGTACTGCGCCGGCCAAGTTCTGTTTTCGGGCTCGGGGTATCGGTACTAGCCGGTTTCGTCGCGGGAGTAATTTTCTGGGGCGGCTTCAATACGGCGCTCGAACTCACCAACACGGAGAAATTCTGCACCGGCTGTCACGAGATGCGGGACAATGTGTTCTGTGAACTGAAATCGACCATCCATTTCTCCAATCGGTCCGGCGTCCGCGCCAGTTGTCCCGACTGCCACGTCCCGCACAATTGGACGGACAAGATCGCACGCAAGATGCAAGTTTCCAAGGAGGTATGGGGTCATCTGTTCGGCAGCATCGATACGCCGGACAAGTTCAATGATCATCGGCTCGAACTGGCGCTGCACGAATGGGCGCGCTTCAAGGCCAACGACTCGCTGGAATGCCGCAACTGCCATAGCGCGCAGTCGATGGATATTACGAAACAATCGCCCCGCGCATCGGTCGCGCATCAGCGCTTCCTGTTCCCGGGCGAGAAGACCTGCATCGACTGCCACAAGGGCATCGCCCACCACTTGCCCGACATGCGCGGCGTGCCGGGCTGGCAATAGTGCCAACCTCGATGCCGAGTTTGCAGAACCACCGATAAGCCAAGTTCACTCGCACTTCGCGGCAGATCAGCCGTTCTGAGCGGATCGCAAAGACGTATCCCACGATAGGCATCCGGATCATCAGCTCCGGATCGATCGACGGGCGACCCATCGACGAATAATGAGGTGCAAGGCCGCCACGAAGCCAGGTGAGATCGAGCGCAGTATCTATCTTCCGCACCAGATGATCTTCAGGAATCGCGTCGCTTAGGTGGAACTCGTAGAACAGTTGACTCTGGTCGCTCTTCAGACGGCCCATCATGGATCGACCTCGCCGAGATTCGCGTCAAAGAGGAATCCTCGAAGCGCAAATAAACTAACGTCCTGGCTCAAACCCCTTCGCCTTGAAGTGCGATCCGGCCTCCTGCCCGGCGAGGAAATCGATCAACGCTTTCGACGCGTTCGCGGATGCCAACTCCGCACCAATGCCGCCGCTGAACTGCGTCATGCTGCCGAGCTCGCCCGGTAGTGGGCCAACCAGTTGCGCCCCTGCATTCGGCACGATCTCCGATGCCTGCGCGATGCCGAGCTCCACCTCTCCCTTCGCCACCAGGTCCGGCGACTGCGCACCGGGCACCAGCGTCGTCTTGGACTTCATCTGCTCGGCGATACCTAACCGGTCGATGGCGCGGCCGGCGACCACGCCGCTCAGGCCTCCCTTGGCCGGATCCGCATAGGAGATCGACTTGGCCGACAGCAATGTTTGCTTGAACGCGTCCGCTGTCGAGATATCCGGCTTCGGCGCTCCGGCGCGGACCGCCAAGGCGACCGGAGTACTTGCAATATTGACGATGTTGCCTGGCGCCAGCTTGTTCTGCTTGGCAAGGTCGTCCATCATACCCCGGGTCAAGATGATCACGTCGGCCCGCTCGCCATCGAGGATGCGCTTCTTCTGGACCGCGGCGAGGTCATAACTGATGGTCAGCTTGTTGCCCGTCTTCTGCTCAAAGATCGGCGCAAGCTCGTCGAGCGCATTCGTCAGCGCGACAGAGGTAAACACCTTCACCTCGGCCGCGTCTGCCACCAGTGCTGATAGCATCAGCCCTGTCAGAGCTGCCGCGGTCTGCATCGTCAGTGATCGCCCGTTCATGAATATCTCCCGGCGGGTACAGGACGTGATTAAAGGTCATAACACGTCACTCGACAAGGCGGGGATTTCATCTTTTTGGCGGTGCAGTAGTTGCGAAGGCACGCAGTCGTAACGCCCAGCCTCCGATCCGTTGATGTCACTTTTGGGTCATTCAGCAACGTCGCAACTCGTTCACGACATTTCTGCTTTGCTGCCAACAACGGTCGTTCAGCGGCTGCCGGTTAGCGACTGCGGCTTCTGTTTGCTTTTCGGTAGGTTGATTGACTGCGCCCACACCACGCAGTGCTGATCGCGCCCGGTCTCCGGCTCGCGTCTCTGCAAAACAGGAATATTTCAAGTATTCGCCAGAGACTTTCCTCGACTTCGCTCACAGATTGTTGAATTTTGGAGTATGTAGACAGAGAGAAGACTTGCAAAAGGCCGCATTTGGCGGGCGCTTTTGGGAACTTCTATAGTGCTACCTATGGTTGAACGACTGCCTGGCTGGCGACGCAGTGCTGATCGCACCTGTCTCCGGGCAATTCCCTGCTAACAGGGATTTTTACAGGGAAAATCGCGATTTTTAGGCATTTCGTGCCAATCTCCGTGAAAGACAGGCCTGTGCCGCAGCGATTTTGTGCCAAATTCCCTACACAAGTTAACAGGGAAATTATTTTGGATAACAGGAATCTTTCTGCGTTAACAGGGAATCCGACTGACTTCACCTCTTGCCCGATCGGAGAGCGACGCGATCACTGATGCCACCACCGGAACAAGATCGCAAACGTCTAAGCCCGCTTCAGGCCGCGCCTTCCGCGTAAACGCGCAGCATGCCAGGATAAGTACGGACTGGTCTTCGCCATGTGCCGGTTGAAATCCGGCGCACCATCGCGCCACCAAACGGGCTCGCGCTCGCCCAGGGTTCGTTTGGCGACGTCGACGGCTTTGTGAGCAGCGGCCTCGACCGCAAGATCCCCGCTCGACTTCGCTTCTTTCACGGCGCGCTTTGCCCGCATCAGGTCTCGCACCAACTCGAGTTTCCGATCCGGATCGAGAGTGGGATCAGCCATGCGCCATAGTCGACCGCGCACCACAAAGTAACGGCCATCTGGCGTAACCGGATGCTGCAGTCCAGCCATCGATCAAATGAACGGTTTGCCGCCCGTGACAGCCACCGTCGTTCCGGACGTATAGCTCGACACCGGATCCGCCAGCATCACATAGGCGCTCGCGAGTTCCGCGGGCTGGCCGGCGCGTTTCATGGGCACCTGCTTGCCGAAATTCCGGACGGCCTCTTCAGGCATGGTTGACGGGATTAGCGGAGTCCAGATTGGTCCCGGCGCCACCGCATTGGCGCGGATCCCGTTCTCCGCGAGCATCTGCGCCAGACCGCCGGTAAAGTTCTGGATTGCGCCTTTGGTCGTCGCGTACGCGAGCAAGATAGGGTTCGGCATATCCGAATTTATGGAGGCCGTATTCACGATGGCACTGCCGGGCTTCATGTGCGGGACCGCGGCCTTCGTCAAGTAGAACATCGCGTGGATGTTTACCTTGAAGGTCAGTTCCCATTCTTCGTCGGAAATGTCTCCGATGTCGCTGAAGGTCGCCTGATGGGCGGCGTTGTTCACCAGGATGTCGATGCCGCCCAACTCGTCGACGGCCATCTTTATAACCGCCCTGCAATGCTCCGCGTTCTGAAGATCGCCGGCAATGAGGACGGCCTTGCGTCCTTCCTTCTCGATCAGACTTTTCACCTCGGCGGCGTCGTCATGTTCGCTCAGGTAGGCAATCACGATGTCGGCCCCTTCCCTCGCATAGGCTATCGCGACGGCTCTCCCGATGCCGCTGTCGCCGCCCGTGATGACCGCGCGCATGCCCTTCAGACGGCCCGAGCCCTTGTAGGTAGTCTCCCCATGGTCTGGACGGGGATCCATCTTCGCCGTCGATCCCGGCATGGGCTGCTTCGGGCTGGGGTAAGGCGGTTTGGGGTAGTCGACCGGCATGACCTTCTCCTGCGTCTCGCAGGTTTCAATCCCCTACTGGCCGCGGCGTTCCGTGTCGGACGAACGACATCACGCCGGCGGCAGCTATGAGCCGCGCGTTGGAACTCGCGAGGCCGCCGTGGGTTCTTCAAACCTCTTCCTGGTCTCGCCCAACGTAACGAGCCGCCAAAATGTCACAAACGGTCGGCGATTTTCTAGTCCAGCGCCTGCATCAATGGGGCGTCCAGCACATTTTCGGGTACCCTGGCGACGGCATCAATGGAGTGTTTGGCGCGCTCAACCGCGCGGACGGAAAAATCCAGTTCATTCAGGCGCGTCATGAGGAAATGGCCGCGTTCATGGCGTCCGCCTACGCCAAATTCTCCGGAAATCTGGGTGTCTGTATCGCAACGTCTGGCCCCGGTGCGTCGCATCTGACCACAGGCCTTTACGACGCCCTGATGGACCACCAGCCCGTTCTCGCCATTGTCGGCCAGCAGGCCCGCAATGCGCTGGGCGGCCAATACCAACAGGAACTCGATCTGGTGTCGATGTTCAAGGACGTGGCAAGCGCCTATGTCCAGCAGGCGTCCTCGCCCGCTCAGGTCCGGCATCTGATCGACCGCGCCGCGCGCATCGCGCTGGCACGGCGGACAGTGACAGTCCTCATTTTGCCCAATGATCTCCAGGACGAAACTTTTGAGGACCCGCCGCGCGCGCACGGCACACTGCGGTCGGGGGTGGGTTTCACGGCTCCGAAAACCGTGCCCTACGATGCCGATCTCGATCGCGCCGCAGACGTACTCAATGCCGGCAAGAGAGTGGCGATGCTGGTCGGTGCAGGTGCGATGGGCGCAACCGATGAAGTGATCGCGGTTGCAGAGCGGCTGTCCGCCGGCTGCGCCAAGGCGCTGCTCGGCAAGGCCGCTGTTCCGGACGAGCTTGCATGGGTGACCGGTTCGATCGGGCTGTTGGGAACCGAACCGAGCTACAAGCTGATGATGGAATGCGACACCCTGCTGATGGTCGGCTCGGCATTCCCCTATTCGGAATTCCTGCCGAAGGAAGGAAAGGCGCGCGGCGTCCAGATCGACATCGACCCCGGGCTGCTGTCGATACGCTTTCCGATGGAAGTCGGCCTCGTCGGCGACGCCGCCGAGACGCTACGGGCGTTGCTGCCCAAACTCCGGCAGAAGCCCGCGGGGGACTGGCGAAAAACCATCGAAGGCAATGTCCGGGACTGGTGGAAGACACTTCAGGACCGTGCACGACAGCCGGCAAAACCCGTCAATCCGCAACGCGTGGCATGGGAGTTGTCACCCCGGCTGCCCGAACGCGCCATCGTCACCAGCGACTCCGGTTCATGCGCCAACTGGTTCGCGCGCGACCTGAAGATACGCCGCGGCATGATGGCTTCACTGTCGGGCGGACTGGCGTCCATGGGCGCCGCGGTGCCCTACGCCATCGCCGCCAAATACGCGCATCCGGATCGTCCGGTGATCGCGCTGGTCGGCGATGGCGCCATGCAAATGAACAACATGGCCGAACTGATCACGGTCGCGAAATACTGGCGCGACTGGCAGGATCACCGCTGGGTCGTCTGCGTCTTCAACAACGAAGACCTCAACCAGGTGACGTGGGAGCAGCGGATCATCGAGGGCGATCCGAAGTTCGAGGCCTCGCAACGCATTCCGAACGTCGCCTATCATCGCTTCGCGGAGATGATCGGACTGCGCGGCATCTATGTCGATGATCCGGAACAACTCGGATCCGCTTGGGATGCGGCGCTGGCCAGCGACACCCCCGTGGTACTGGAGGTCAAGACCGACCCCGAGGTGCCGCCGCTGCCGCCGCACATCACCCTGCAGCAGGCCAGCAATTTCTCGCTTGCACTGGCCAAGGGCGACCCGAACGAAGCCGGCGTGATCCGTGGCGCGGCGCGGCAGGTGCTCGAATCGATTCTGCCTGGCAAAGATTGAGCGATGTGGCGACTCGCGATAACGGTGTCCCTCACCTTATCGATGGCTACCGCTGCGGCCGCCAGCGTTTCCGGAGCGGATCTGGCCAGCGTCGGGGCGGCGCCCCAGCCTGACGCGACATTGCCGCTCACATTGCCGTTGCAAGGCGAGCAAGGCGATGCAAAACCGCTACGATCATGGCTCGGAAATAGTCCGAGCGTATGGATATTGGCCGACTTCACCTGCGAGACCCTATGCGGGCCGATGGTCAGTATCGTGTCGGAAACGCTTGCTGGTTCGGGTTTGAAGCCGGGGTCGGATTTTCGCCTTATCGTGGTCGGTCTCGATCCAAAAGACACCGCCTCCGATGCCGCTGCGATGAAAACTGCGCAAATTGGTACGACCGGTGAACTTCCCGCGAATACATTCTTCCTCCGTGGCGGCGCCAAAGACCTTGCCGAACTCACAAACGCATTCGGATTCCAATCGGTCTACGATCGCGAGCATGATCAATTCGCTCATCCCGCGGCGGCATTCGTGGTGACGTCGGAAGGACACGTCGCTCGGACACTCCCAGGACTGGCGATGGACCCCGCCAGTATACGGCTCGCCCTCGTCGAGGCCGGTCAAGGCCGCGTCGGATCATGGAGGGATCACGTCAGATTGCTGTGCTATGGCTTCGATCCTGCGAGCGGCGTCTATACCGCAGCGGCGGGCCGCATCCTCGCCGGCGCCGGCGCAGCGACGGTCATCGCGCTTGTGCTGCTTATTTCGATCCTGTTTCGGCGCGAGCGCGCAACCCAAAGAGAGTAATTGCGCGGGATCGGTTTCCGTAAGCCACTTCGAACGCCCACCATAGCGCGCATCCGACAAAAATCAACGCGGCCGGAAGCATCACGCCGGTCGTGAGAGCGTTGAGATGCGGCACCGCCGGCAGGATCAGAACCGCTGCCTCGCAGCAGCGCATCAACAACGTCAGTCCGCACAGTGCCAGCAACCAGCGCCTATCGCCCCGTATCCTCTCACTCAACAGCGCGAAGAACGGAAAGATGAATTGTCCCAACGCAAGAACGATCAGGACGAACTGCCAGCCATATGCGGACCGCTTCAGATACCAAGTCACCTCGGCGGGAATATTGCCCGACCAGATCACGATGTATTGCATCGCGTGCAGATAGGCCCACAGCAGAATGGCGGACAATAACAGCGCGCTGTATCCCTTGAGCGCGCCGATAGGGCGGCGCACCAACAATCCTGCTCCGATGGCGAAGGCAAGCCCGTTCAATAGCGAAAAGCTGATGAACAGCAGGCCATAGATCGAGGAATGGAAATCCGGTTCAAGCGATTCCATCCAGTCGATTCCGGCCAGTGACAGCGTCAGCGCGTAGATTGTCAGGCCCGCGGACGCAGCCCGAATCATGCGGTCGGAATCGTTCCATGCGTCGCGTAGCCAGCGCGCCAGCACCGACCAGACCGCGAAATAGGCGACGGTGCGAAGCGCAAAGAACCATCGCGCCAGATAGAACGCCTTGAATGGCGGCAGCGATGCGGGATCAGCCGCTGCCGGATAGAGGTCGGCCATCCAGATCAGAACGGGAATGAACAGCGCCGCTATGACCGGCAGCGTTGCGGTCGCGGAGCCCAAAATCGGATGCAAGGCCGGCGTCCAGGCGCGGCGCACCAGGTATGTCGTCATCAAGACACCGAGTGCGCCGATTGGGATAGCGCCAAGCGCTATCCAGACTACGAGATAGGCGGCCAGCGTTGTGCGAATATCGATGAGAAGCCCCGCGATTAGAGCCAGCGCCGCGATGGCAACACCAATTCTCGAATTGAAATAATTCTTCATGGCTCGGCCATCAGCTTGGCGCGCTCGTTCGACGGTAGATCTTCGAGTGATGCATTTCGACTGAGCTGCAACGCGCGGATATAGGCGACGATCGCCCATCGGTCCCGTGGCGGTACGCGGGAGGCGTAAGAGTACATCGCACCATAGCCGTTGGTGATGACATCGAAGAAATGTTGGTCGTCCGCGCCCCGCAGGCGGTCGTCGTGATAGCTGGTCGGGCTCGGCATGCCGCGCTGAACGATGATGCCGTTGCCGTCGCCGTTGGCACCGTGGCATGGCGAGCAGAAGATGTCGAAGCGCTGATGACCGCGGGCAAATAACTCAGCGGTCAGCGAAGGTTTGATCCGGGCTTCCGCTTCACGCGCCGCATCGTCACGAGCGACGGAGCCCGCAGGGGGCCGACGCAACACGCCACCGCGAAACAAAGGGGCGCGTGCATATTGGTTGTATTTCGGCTGCACCTCCATGTTTTGGTCGCATGCTGTCAACAACAGAGCCAGCGCCGCCAGCGTCAATATCTCCCTCATGGCGGCACGAGCTCCACCGACAGGGCGCCTGCTTTCTTGAGAAACGCCGAGATTTCGCGCGCATCAAATTCGGCGTCGCCGCCGCGGATGCAGAGAAAGAATCGATCCTTACTCGCAAGATGAAAGCGTTTTGCGGCGAACACGGGATAATTCAGCCGCGGCAGCCCGTTCTGCCATAACATCGCGACTATCATAGACAGCGCGGAAAACAGGATGGTCAGCTCGAACGTCACGACAGCGAAGGCAGAAATCGCGTAAACCGGTCTACCGCCAATATCGAGCGGATAGTCATAATTGACGTAGTACTGCATGAGCAGCGCCAGTGCCGCGCCCGCGATACCGCCGAGCAGGCCGACGCGCGAAATTCGCGGTCGCGGAATGTTCAAAATCCGCGGCAGGCCTTCGACCGGGAAAGGCGTAAAGGCATCGAGCCGACGGTAGCCCGCCTCGCGCGCGTCGCGTGCCGCCGCCATCAGTGCCTCGGGGCTGTCAAATTCCGCCAGCAATCCGTAAGGTTTATCAGCCACGCTTGCCCTCCTTTTCCTCGTAAAGGAGCTCTTTGGTCTCGAAGATCGAAATCATCGGGATGTAGCGGATGGCGATCAGGAACGGCACCAGGAACAATCCGATGGTGCCGAGATAGGTCGACCAGTCCCAGAAGGTCGGCGTGAAGCTGCCCCACGATGACACCAGGAAATCGCGGTACAGGCTGGTGACGAGGATCATGTATCGCTCGAGCCACATCCCGATGACCACCGCACTCGAGATCAGCACCAGCGACCAGCCCGTTCGCCGGACGCTGCTCCACCACAGCGCCTGCAGCGGAATAAAATTGAAGCCCATCGCGCCCCAATAGGTCCAGGCGTAGGCGCCGGCCATGCGATCCGTCAGCGTCTGTATCTCATGCGCGCCACCAGAATAGAGCGCATCGAACACTTCGAATACATAGCCGTAGGCCGTCATCAGGCCGGTCGCGAGCAGCACCTTGCCGAGCAGATCGAGATGATCGTCGGTAACCAGGTTTTCGATGCCGAACAGTGAACGCAAGGCGATCGCGATGATTGACACCACGGCAAATCCGGAGAAGGCCGCGCCGAGCACAAAATAAGGGGGAAAGATGGTGGAATGCCAGCCGGGGATTTGCCCCGCCGCAAACAGCAGCGAGACCTCGCTATGCACCGATACCACCAGCGGCACCGCGAGCGCTGCGGTCAATCGATAGGCCTGCGACCAGCGCAACCAGTGATCGGCCGAGCCGCGCCAACCCAGCGCGGTGACGCCGAAGAAAATCTGCCAGCCCCGCGTCTTGGCACGGTCGCGCGCGGCGGCCAGATCGGGAATGAGTCCGGTGTACCAGAATGCGAACGACACCGTGAGATAAGTCAGGACCGCCCAGATGTCCCATTCCAGCGGGCTGCGAAATTGCGGCCATACGCCCATCGTCGCCGGATAGGGAAACATCCAGTAGAGATACCAGGGCCGGCCCAGATGGAGCACTGGATAGATTCCCGCGCAAACCACCGCGAACAGCGTCATCGTTTCGGCGAATCGATTGAGCGAGTTGCGCCACTCGCTTTGAGTCAGCAGCAACAGTGCGGAGATCAGCGTGCCGGCGTGGCCGATGCCGAGCCACCACACGTAATTGTGGATCGCAAACGCCCAATTAACGGGGATGTTGATGCCCCAGATGCCGACGCCGCGCGTAAACAATGCGGTGATCGAGACAACCAGCAAAAGCAGAAGGGCGCATGCAAAACCCATGGTAACGAGCCAGCGCCGCCGCGCCGGAAAGTGCAGCGGAATGCCGGTGAGTTGATCGGTGACGCCACCGATGCTCTGATCGACCGGCAGGATATCGGCAGATCGGTCGGTCATCCCGAATGATCCTTCGCTGCGTCGTTCCAGCGGGCGAGATAGGTGGTGCGCGGCCGCGTTCCCTGCTCCTCAAGCAGCACGTAGTGCCGGCCATCGCGCCGCAGCCGAGACACTTCGGAATCTGGATCGTTGATGTTTCCAAAGGTGATCGCCCTGGTCGGACAAGCGCTTTGGCAGGCGGTCACCACGTCGCCGTCGCGCAGCGGCCGGTTTTCCTTGTCCGCGGCGACGTGAGCGGCCTCGATGCGCTGGGTGCAATAGGTGCACTTCTCCATCACGCCGCGGGAACGCAGCGTGACATCGGGATTGTTCGCGGCCTGTTCGGGAGACTCCGGCGCGTTGCGGTAGTCATAGAAGTTGAACCGCCGTACCTTGTAGGGGCAATAGCTGGAGCAGGTGCGGGTACCGATGCAGCGGTTGTACACCATCTGATTGACGCCCTCCGGGCTGTGCGACGTGGCGCCGACCGGGCACCCCATTTCGCACGGCGCCTCCTCGCAATGCATGCACGGCACCGGCTGGAAATGGCTGCGCGGCTGCTCGACATCGCCGGTATAATATCGCGCGATCCGCAGCCAGTGCATCTCGCGCCCGATCTTGACCTGGTCTTTGCCGACCACCGGAACATTGTTCTCGGCCGTACAGGCCACAACGCATGCGTTGCAGCCGATGCAGGAATCCAGATCGATCACCATGCCCCAGGCATTTTTGGCCGGCGTTTCCGCGGGATAGAGGCTCGGCTGGACCACGGGTTTCGGAAGCTCGGGATGGTCAGGCGTCACTTCACGCACAAAATCAAAACCATCCATACGATGATGCAGCTGCGTTACCGCCAACACTTCAGAGCCGCCGGTCTTGCGCAGTGTTCCCCTGCTCAGCCATGGCTGATCGGCCGGTCTGACATCAAAGGCGTCGTAGCCGAGTTCATTGCCCACTCGCCCCGCCCGTCTTCGGCCGTAACCGAGATAAAGCGCGATGGTGTTGTCGGCCTGCCCCGGCATGATCCAGGCCGGTCCTGTGACGCGGCGGTCCCGGATCGTGACTTCGACATGATCGCCATTCGCTGCGCCGACGCGCTTTGCCAAGAGGGGGCTGACAGCGATGATGTTGCCCCAGGTCAGCGTGGTCAGCGGCTTCGGAAGCTCCTGCAGCCAGCCGAGATTGGCGAACTGTCCGTCCCATATCGTCGGGTCGGGGCGGAACACGATATCGAGACCGTCGCCGTACACATCTGTCGCCGGCGCACTTGCAGATACGGGGCGTGCATCGATTGGCGGAGCGGCAGTGCCCTCAACAAAACCGTCGTGCAGGGCCTGTCGCCAGCGCGCATCGAAGTTGTCGCCGAACGTCGATTTCCAGGTTTCCCGCACAAGCGCATCGGCGGCTGTACCGATCTGTCCAAGCAACATCGCGATGATCTGGTGCGAAGTGCGAACATCGTAGAATGGTGTAATAACGGGCTGGATGATCGTCGCTGTTCCGTCCACGGCACGTGCATCGCTCCAGCTTTCCAGCGCGTGGGTGAGCGGGAGTTGCCAGTCGCAAAGATCGCCGGTCTCATCACGCTGCAGGCCGAGATGGAGTGATGTTTCGACCTTCTTCAAGGCGTCCTTGAATCCGAGTGGTCCCGACGCGGTGTAGGCCGGATTACTGTCGACGATAATCAGCGAGTTCACGCGTCCCGCAGTCATATCTGCGACCAAATCTGCCAACGGGGCTGCGTCGATCTTGCCGGCGACCGGCGTCATGAAATGCAGCGCCGAGCTTTTCAGCGCGTCGTTGCTTCGTGCCACCCAGAAGGCGGCGGCGGGATCACTGAACCGGCCGCCGGTGATGAGCGCACGACTTTTTGCCTCGCGACAGCGCGCGGCCACCTGGTCGATCCAGCCGCGCTCCTTCGGAGTAAGGTCGCCGGCCGACGCATCGCTCAGACCCAAGGCGTTGGCCAGCGCCTCCGCCAGCCTCGGCATCCGCGATGCGTCGGCGACTAGCCGCGCACTCGCCACGGCTCCCGTAACCGACGGCACACTTTCGGCGATGTGGAGCTGGACTCCGGGTCGATCGGCCGGTCGGCGCCGGGCCGAGGACCATCCGCGCGCGTTGCAGACTTGATCCGGACCGGGTCCCAGGAAATCGTCATCGAAGCTGACGACAACATCACACTGATCGAGCGCGTAGTGCAGGCCCAGCGCCTGACCGTATGCTGCAGTGTTCCGATGTGCAACGTCTCCGATTGGTTCGTGAACGTGCACCCGCGCCTTTGGAAACTGTTCCAGCAACGCTGCGATTTGCCGAAGCAAGGTCAGCGACGTGGCCGGACCGATCAGCAGGCGCAACCCTTCACCTTGGCTGCGTGTCCATTCGCCGCGCAAACTCAGAACTTGTTCGGCAACATCGGCCCATGTCACCGGTTCGCCACGGTGGGTCGGTCCCTTCGCACGATCGGGATCGTAGAGCTGCAGCACAGCCGCCTGAATGAAGATGTCACTGCGGCCTTGCGTGACCGGATGGTCTGGGTTGCCGTCGAGCTTGGTAGGACGGCCCGACCATGTCGTGGCAATCACCGGCTGCGCATAGCCGTCGAACGTCACCGCGGTCGCATAGTAGCGCGGCACGCCGGGCGAAACATCTTCGGGCTGGTCGACATAGGGAAGAGCCGCGACGAACGGACTTTTTTCGCAGCCGGTCAAGCCTGCCAGCGCGAATGAAGCCCCCATCAGCTTGAGGAATTCACGCCGCGCAGTCGGCGCGAATTCGGCGGCGGCAGGGTATTCAACGTCGACCCAGGCCTGGAATGCGGGATCGTCAGACAGCTCTTCAATACTCGACCAGAACCGCGGTCCGTTCGGGACCGGCGTTGCCGAATGCGGGTGCCGCGATCTGCGTCTCATCGGTGACACACATAGCAATGAGTAAGTTCGCCGATGCGAATGCCTTCATGCGCCGCAATGGCATTTCCGGCTGATCGTTGATCGGCAGGCGGTGTCCACGCCATGTCGGTGATGTGCTCTTGCGGACGTAGGTTCGGCGCAGGATTGCGGTGACAGTCGAGGCAGAATTCCATCGTGAAGGCCTTGGCGCGATAGGTCAGCGGCATCGTGTCGATGCGGCCGTGGCAGGTTTCGCAGCCGACGCCTTTGGCGATATGAATATCGTGGCGAAAGTAAACGTAGTCCGGCAGTTTCGCGACGCGCGTCCACACAATCGATTTGTCATCGGCCAGGCTTTGCCGCACCGGCTCGAGCATCGCCGCACTGGTCCAGATTTGGGAATGACACGTCATGCAGGTGGTTGTCGGCGGCAGCCCGGCTTGCGGGCCGGTCTCCGCGCTTGAGTGGCAATAGCGGCAGTCGACGCCGAGTTCACCGGCATGATGTTTATGGCTGAATGGCACCGGCTGCGCGGGCCGAAAATCCGTCGAGGTAACATAGGCCGAACGCGCAAAGCCGACGACGCCCACAAGACCGCCCGCAACAAGTGACAGGCTCCCGGCCATGAAAAGCCGTAGCCAGGTGTCGGCGGCAGGGGAGAATATCTGGGCCATCCGGACCTGACCCGCTTACGGATAGTTCATGGCCCATCCAATCGACGAACTGGCGAATCGTTCCGTTTGGGGAACCCAATCCGGGGCGCTGAATTGTTACTGGTGCAGGGCCGGACCATGAAGCAAGAAGCAGGCGCCGACTATGAGCGGTCCGATATCGACGCCGGCCTGATCGGCTGGATCGCCGCGGGACTCGCCGTTTTTGTGCTCGCCGTGCCCCTTGTGATGCCGCTTGCCTTCCCGCAATCCATTTACCGGGGCGCTTCGACGAGCACGCCTGCGCTTAGCGCCGACGCTCCTGCGCTGGAGATCGCGCCATCAGAGAGCCTGCAACGAGTGCGGCGCAGCGAGGTTCAATTCTCCGGTACGTATGGCTGGACCGATCGGGAGCGCAAGATCGTGCGAATTCCCGTTGCACGGGCTGTAAAGAACCTGTTGCAAAAGGGGCTTCCGGGATGGCCATCACCATGACGAGCACCGGCCATTCTTTAATCGACCCGCAAACAGAAACATAATCGGACCGTCCGATGTGGCGTGAGTGGATTCCGTTCTGGCAGGCCGGCGTCTCGCCCTATGGTGGAGATGTCGACCTGCTGTTTGTCGGACTGCTTGTTACAAGCTCGCTGGTGCTGGGATTGCTGTTCTTCCTTCTGGCGCTGTTCTGCATTCGTTATCGCGCGGGAAACCCGGTCGACCGGGGAAATCAGGAATCCAAAAGCTGGCACTGGGAGGTCGGCTGGACAACTGCGTCGCTGATTTGTTTTCTCGGACTCTTCCTTTGGGGCGCCAGCGTCTTCTTTGAGATCTACAAGACGCCGCAAGGCGAACTGTCGGTGTTCGTGGTCGCCAAGCAGTGGATGTGGAAGGTTCAGCATGCCGGCGGGCAATCTGAAATCAACGCGCTGCATATTCCGGTCGACCGCCCGGTACGGCTTGTGATGGCATCGCAGGACGTCATTCACAGCTTTTTCATTCCGGCGCTACGCCTGAAGCACGACGTGGTGCCAGGCCGTTTTCAAGACCTCGAAATCGAAGCCCGGAAGCCCGGGCATTATCATCTGTTCTGTGCCGAATATTGCGGAACCGATCATTCCGGAATGATCGGCGAAGTCGTCGCGATGGAGCAGGCCGATTACGCCGCATGGCTGACGCAGCAGGGGCCGTCCAGTCCGCTGGCGCAGGAAGGCGGTGCATTGTTTCGTGAACTCGGCTGCAGCGGCTGCCACGGTATCGGCAGCAAAATCCGCGCGCCGCAGCTTGAGGGGCTTTATGGCAAGCCGGTGCCGCTGTCCGATGGAAGCACAGTGGTGGCGGATGACAAATACATCCGCGATTCGATCCTGCTGCCGCGCAGCCAGATCGCCGCCGGATATGAGCCGCTGATGCCTTCGTACCAAGGCAAGATCAGTGAAGATCAGTTGCTGCGGCTTGTTCTCTACATCAAATCGCTGGCCGGACGTGCGCCATGAATGAAAATAGCTACCTGACAGCCGGCACTACGCTTCGCTCCTGGTTTTTCACGACCGACCACAAGCGTATTGCCATCCTGTATTTTGCCAGCCTGATCGTGTTCTTCTTTATCGGCGGCGCAGCCGCAACGGTGATCCGGATCGAGCTTGTCACTCCGCAGGCCGATCTGGTCAGCTCCGACGCCTACAACCGCCTGTTCACCATGCACGGCATCGTCATGGTGTGGTTCTTCCTGATCCCGTCGATTCCCAACACGCTTGGCAACTTCATCGTTCCCCTGATGATCGGCGCGCGCGATCTCGCATTTCCGCGGCTCAATCTGGCAAGCTGGTACCTGTTCATGCTCGGCGGCAGCGTGACGCTGTTTGCGATCCTCGCAGGCGGGATCGACACCGGCTGGACACTCTACACGCCGTTTTCGACGCTCTATTCCAATAGCTTCGTTCTCATCGCAGTCACCGGCATCTTTATCTCCGGCTTCTCCTCGATCTTGACCGGACTGAATTTCATCGTCACCATCCACAAGCTGCGCGCACCCGGCCTGACCTGGTATCGGCTACCGCTGTTCATCTGGTCGCTCTATGCGACCTCGGTCATTCTGGTGCTTGCGACGCCGGTGCTGGCGATTACCCTTGTGTTGCTCGCCGCCGAGCGATTCTTCGGGGTCGGCATCTTCGACCCCAGAATCGGCGGCGATCCGCTGCTGTTTCAGCACCTGTTCTGGTTCTACTCGCATCCGGCCGTTTACATCATGATCCTGCCGGGGATGGGTGTAGTGAACGAACTGATCTCGTGCTTCTCGCGTAAAACGATTTTCGGTTACAAATTCGTGGCATGGGCGAGTCTTGCCATTGCTGCCGTGGGCTTTTTGGTGTGGGGGCACCACATGTTCGTCAGCGGGCAATCGCTGCTCGCAAGCCTGGTATTCTCCTTCATGAGTTTCATCGTAGCGGTGCCCTCCGCAATCAAGGTCTTCAACTGGACCGCGACGCTGCACAAGGGTTCGTTGCGCTTCGATGCGCCGATGCTGTACGCACTGGCCTTCATCGGGCTGTTCACCATCGGCGGGCTGACCGGACTGTTTCTCGCCTGCCTCGCCTACGACGTGCATGCCACCGACACCTATTTCGTCGTGGCGCATTTCCACTACATCATGGTGGGCGGCATGGTGACCGCTTATTTCGGCGGGCTGCACTACTGGTGGCCGAAGATCTCCGGGCGGCTTTATTCGGAAGGCTGGGCCCGTGCCGCCGCCATTCTGATATTCTTCGGGTTCAATCTCACCTTCTTTCCGCAATTCGTGCTAGGCGCGGAAGGCATGCCGCGGCGCTATCATGTCTATCCGCCTGAGTTTCAGGTCTGGAACGTGCTGTCCTCCGGCGGAGCAACGATTTTGGCAGCGGCATATCTCTTGCCGCTATTCTATCTCGGCTATTCGCTCTTTTTCGGCGAGCGCGCGCCGGCCAATCCCTGGGACGCGCCGGGCCTTGAGTGGCAGACACCCTCCCCGCCTCCGGAGTTCAATTTCGAGACCCAGCCCGTAGTGACGCGCGGACCTTATCAATATTCGCCAAAATTCGAGGCGGAGCCGCAGAATGCCTGAGAGCCGGTCCTATGCCGTACAATTCGTTTCATCGCGGCATCGCGACGAAACGGCGGAGCTCGGCATGTGGGTGTTCATCGCAACTGAAGTTCTGCTGTTCGGTGGATTATTGCTCGGCTATTTCGTTTATCGGCACGCTTATTCCGGTGCATTCGCCGCGGGAAGCCGCCACACCGACATTCTAATCGGTGCTGCAAACACTGCGATCCTCTTGACGTCCAGTTTTCTCGTTGCGTGTGCCGTGAATGCCCTGCAGACCAATGCCCGCCAAATCTCCATCGCATTGCTCAGTGGCGCAATGGTGCTCGGGGTGCTGTTCCTCGTTTTGAAAAGCATCGAGTACACAAATGAATATCATGAGCATCTCGTGCCTGGCGTCGATTTCGTATTTGAAGGACCGCTGGCTAACGGAGTACAGCTATTCTTCGTGTTCTATTTCGTATCGACCGCGATCCATGCACTGCATATGTTAATAGGGATAGGCGTCCTTGGAACGCTTGCCCTGCTCCTGCGCAAGTCCGCCAGCACACGAAAGCGCGCCGCGTTGCGGTCGGCTGCGCTATACTGGCATTTCGTTGACGTGGTCTGGATTTTCCTGTTTGCGTTGATCTATCTGCCGGGGAGATCGGCGTAATGACCGGATGGCGCCCCCCCTTCCCGCTCGTTGCATCATGGCTAGCCCTGCTGGCGTTGCTCGCGTTGACGGTGACCCTGGCTTACCTGCCGTTCGGCGTGTTCAACGCCGTGGCGGCGCTCAGTATCGGTGCGATCAAAGCTGCGATCGTCGCGGCGGTGTTCATGGAGCTTTGGCATCGAAGCGCGCGAACCTTGATATTCGCATCGGCCGGATTGTTCTGGCTCGGCATACTGCTGTGGTTCGGGCTGATGGATTTTCTTACCCGGACATAGGCTGCAAGATCAGTTCGTTCTGGCCGCCAGCGTGGACCGGGCTTTCTTAACGTCTGCCTCACCCACAGGAGGTGCGTGCCTTCCCCAGCGGTCGCGGACGTAGGTCGCGACGGCGGAAATTTGCCGGTCGTCAAGCTGCCAGCCGAACGCGGGCATTGCCGGCCCGGTTGGTTCCCGATCGGTCGCGACGCTCTGGGCTCCTTGCAGGATTACACGCAGGACCGTCGCGGGATCCCTGGCGGAAACGGGCGCCGCCTGTGACAGGTTCGGAAACAGGCTTGCGCTTCCCGTGCCATCAGGCCGATGACACGACGCGCACAGATCCTGATAGATCGCCTGCCCCGCGCTCAACTCATCCTTTTCGGCCGACGCCGTGAAGTCCGATGCCGGACCGGAGATGTCTTTCAGATAGGTCGCAGTGGCTCTGGTGTCTTCATCGGTCATTTTCGACGTCGAGAGTTCCACGACCTCCCCCATCAAGCCGGCTGCGGCTGCGTTTCGATTGTGGCCGGTCTTCAGATATTCGGCGATATCCGCCATCGACCAATCCCGCAGCGCGCCCTGCCCGCTGCTAATGTCCGGCGCGACCCAGCCCTGCAATGTGTAGCCCTGCAATGGTTTGGACAGCTTGTCTCCGCCCAGAAAAGTCTTCGGCGTGTGGCAGGCGCCGCAGTGTCCCGGTCCTTGAACGAGATAGGCGCCGCGATTCCATTCATTTGATTTCGAGGAAGTCTGCTGAAATTCTCCCGGCTTGAAATACAGCGCATCCCACACCGCCATCGCGGCACGAAGGCTGAGCGGGAACGGCAGCCGGTTGACGCGAACGGCATTTTGAACCGGCTCGACCGTGTTCAGGTAAGCGCGGATCGCCGTCACGTCCTCGCGCGACATCCGGGTGTAATAGGGAAATGGCATCGCGGGATAGAGCCGCGCGCCGTCGGGGCGGCGGCCGTGCCTCACCGCCGCATCGAAGTCCTCGTCGCTCCAGTTGCCGATGCCGGTTTCGCGGTCGGGCGTGATGTTTGGCGAAACCAGGATTCCGAAAGGTGTTTCGATCGGCCGGCCGCCACTGAAAGGGTGCTTACTGCCCGGATTGGTATGGCAACTTCCACAGTCCGCGGCCTCGGCAAGATAGCGGCCGCGCTCGATCGCGGCAAAATCCTGCGAGCCGGCGCTGCGGACAGCGCTAGTGCTTGCGCCGAGCGCGACCAACGCGATGGCAAAAGCCGGCCTGCTACGCATCGATCAGGTGTCCCGAATTTTTCAGATATTTCGAGCGGATCGCATCTGCCGCCCAATAAGCGAGCGCGGCGACCGTGCCGGTCGGATTGTAGCCCGGATTCTGCGGAAACGCGCTTGCGCCGGTGACGAACAGGTTCGGCACGTCCCAGCTCTGCAGATAGCGATTGAGGGCGCTGGTAGCCGGATCGGTGCCCATGATCGCGCCGCCGCACAGATGTGTGGTCTGGTACTTCGTGACGTCGTACGGCCCCTTGCGATATTCCTTGACGACCTGTTTCGCGCCCATGGCCTGAAAGATTTCGGCGAATTTGTCGGTCAGGAACGCGTTCTGCTTGATCTCATTGTCGTGGAAGTCGATCGTCATTCGCGCGAGCGGCCGGCCGAACCGATCCTTGTAGGTGGGGTCGAGATCCATATAGACATCGCGATAGCTGTACATGCTGCCGTGCACGCCGGTGCCCGGTTTTATCGCGCTCTGATAATTCTCCTTGACCGCCTTCTTCCACTGCACGCCCCAGCGCGGGGTGCCGGGCGGCACCGGGGTTGTTTCGATCGGCCGGCCGTTGGTTTGCACCTGCCCCATATATCCGCCGCCGACAAAGCCGTGCGGACCGTGATCGAAATTGTCGCCATTGAACTCGTCGATGCACATGCCAATCGCGCCAGAAGCGATGAACGGATTGAAGACAAACTTCGCCGGGTCGAAGAAGCTGGTGACGCTGGAGATCGTCTGATGGCTGAAATTGCGGCCTATTACGCCTGCATTGGCGACGGGATCGTAGGGCTTGCCAATTTGCGACAGCAGCAGCAGCTGAACGTTGAAAACGGTATAGGCCGAGAGAATAACGAGCTCCGCCGGCTGCTCCCATTCATTGCCTTCGGTATCGACGAACGTTACGCCGGTGGCACGCTTGCCCGATCCGTCCACATTGATCCGCGTCACCTCGCTGTTGTCGCGCGCGGAAAAATTCTTCTTGCGCAACAACGCCGGCAGAATCGTGGTTTGCGGAGTTGCCTTTGAATAGTTGCCGCATCCGAACCATTCGCAGAAACCGCAATAGGTGCAGGGCCCCAGCCGAACCCCAAGCGGATTCTGGTAAGCGCGGGACATGTTGCCCGACGGTTGAGGAAACGGCTTGTAACCGAGTTCACGTGCGGCCTTTGCGAACAGGGTATGGCTGAACGGCTGATCCTGCGGCGGATTGGGATAATGCCGCGAACGCGCGCCTTCGAACGGATTGCCACCTTCGATGATCTGCCCCTTGACGTTGCCGGCCTGGCCCGATGTGCCGCAGAGATATTCGAATCGATCATAGTGCGGCTCGAGATCGTCGTAGGTCACACCCCAGTCCTGGATCGTCATGTCCTCGGGCAGAAAACTTGCGCCATATCGTTCGGTCAGATGGGTCCGCAAGACGAAGTCGGAGGGCAGAAAACGCCACGTCTCAGCGTTCCAGTGAACCCCGCCGCCGCCAACGCCATTGGGCGGCATGAACGCTCCCCAAGACCGGATCGGAAGCGCGGTCTGGCTCATCTTGTTGCGGAAGGTGAAGGTGGTTTGCTGCGGCTGAAGAAATAGTTCGTGACGAATGCGGTATCTCAGTTCGTCGGGTGCGATGTTCGGCGGATACTCGATGCTGGTATTGCGCCACGGACCTCGCTCGATCGCGATGACATCCAGGCCGGCTTCGGCAAGCTCATAAGCCATGATCGACCCGGTCCAGCCGAGACCGACGATCACCACGTCCTTTGCCGGTAGCTTGCGCGCCATGCTTGAAGGCCTCAGGATTTATGCGGAGTCCAGTCCGCTCGTCCGCTGATGCCGACCGGCGGATGAGGATAGCGCTCGTTATGGCGGTGAACCCAATCGCGATAGTCGTATCGAATTCCGGGAAAACCGATCATCGACCAGCCCGCCATGTTTCGGTTTCCGCCGTGGATCGGGTCGGAGAAAAACCCCTCCGGCACATCCTTCAGCAGCGCATCAAAGAAGCGTTGCGCGTCGACGCCGTCGAATTTGATCTTGCCGGCCTCGATGTTCTTGAGAACCTCATCCTGCTGATCGGCGCCCAACTGCGCGAAGGTTTTGCCGCCGCTGTTATCCCTGCAATGTTTGTCGAGAGCAGCAAGGCTCTTCCGATATAGCTCCGCCGGAGTCATCGCGGACTGCGGCCCCTGCTCTTTGGTGCCTTTCATGTGCGGTCCGAGGCTGTAAAGTCCGGTTCCGGACCCATACGGTCCCTTCAACTGGCGATCGATGAAAACGGCGCAGCCGGCGTCTTTGCCGCCCGGCGTTTCGGGATCGGGAGGAATGATCCGATCCACAATGGCTTCGATGGCATTGGCCTCGTCAGCCGTGAAGAACCGCCACGGCCCGGGCCGCTCAAAATCAGGGCGCGACGATGGATAAGGAGCCCAAGGGGCGTGATCGTGAATGACCGAGGCACGCGTCAGCGAGGTTGTCCCCGCGAACCAGACCGCGGCGGAAACGAGGAATTTGCGACGGTGCATCATGACGTCGTCCAATGTCGCGGAAACGCACGGCATCGCCCTTTGGTTCCTCGGTAAAAAGTCGAACGCCGAAGGGTAAATGAGCGCCAGCGGCCATCACATCGGCATGCACGCATGCGACCGCACAGCCTCCAGTAGTGGGCCGCTCCGGACTTCGCGCTACCCCGCAGGCTTATTCTTGGCGACATATCGGTTTATGTGCAGCTAATCAAAACCAAAGCGCGACTGGTAGAGGCGACATGGCTGCGGCCTGACGAAGCTTTTTCGTTTCCCTCATCCTGATTGTGTCGACCGTTTTTGGCACAAGCTGCGGATTCGATCTTAGCAAGAAAGCATTGTACCACAGCAGCTTTTCGAACATTTGCATAGGAATCGATAAGACGATTATCAAACTCGAACGCCTTCATTACTCTGACCCTAAACTGTTCACTGAATGTGTCCTGTAGGATAAATCAGCGCCTTTAGAAATTTCCAGCGTAGTCGTAGTCCAATCTCTGCCAAACAATCCTAGGCGAGGATATGAAAGACAAGATCATCGCGCAAAGGTGGTGCGCCCGCCAGCCCTAAGTCCTCTGCGGCAAGGTTTCCATGTGTGCGAATGAAAGCCGTGCTCCTATCCTTAGCCTGCTGAGTATTTGAAATTGCCGTCCTCGGCGGGTGCCGGCTGGGATTCCCATTTTTCAGTGCAATGCTGGAGATTTGGCGAGTTTGCACTATAAGCCGAGGCCCCAGTGCAGATCGAACCGATCTCCGGCCGGAGTCTTCAGAAAACGGGAATTATTCAATGAATGGCCAGAGACTTTCGGCATTTTCGGCCGGCAAGTCCGGAAATTGGGAGTCTGGAGACCGCCTACCGAATTGCAAAAGCCCGCGATTGGCGGGCTTTTCTGCAATCGGTTGAGGTTAAACCGGGGTAGGCCCGACTGCCTGGCTGGGGCGGGAGGATTCGAACCTCCGCATGGGGGAATCAAAATCCCCTGCCTTACCACTTGGCGACGCCCCAATGACCTGACAGGACGAGCGGCGGATAACCGCAGGCTCCTTCTGGCAACGCCGGTCTATAGAGAGAGTTGAGCTATTTCAACCGCCTAAAGCCGATGTTCCGGCCGCGATTTTCACTCTCATGAGAGTTGAGAGCCGCACGGTTTCGTGGGAAGACGGCAAGCTGCGGCCCCACCATATCAGGCGAGACCAGGACCATGACCTACCGCGCGCCGATCAACGACATGCTGCTCGCTCTCAATCACGGCGCCGGCCTGCAGGCGGCGGTGAGCGCCGGCCATTATGGCGACTTCGACGGCGACATCACCGCGCCGGTGCTGGAAGAAGCCGGCCGATTTGCGACCGATGTGCTGGCGCCGCTCAACCGCATCGGCGATGAGAACGGCATCAAGCTCGACAACGACAAGGTGACGACGGCGCCGGGCTGGCCCGACGCGTATCGGCGCTGGACCGCCGCCGGGTGGAATGCGGTGTCGGGACCGGAGGCCTTTGGCGGCCAAGGCCTGCCGCTGGCGATCAACGCGGCCTGCACCGAAATCTGGAGCGCCTCGAACATCGCCTTCGGGCTCTGCCCGCTGCTGACGCTGAGCGCCATCGAAGCGCTTGACGCGCACGGCAGCGAAAACTTGAAAAAAATCTATCTCGAAAAACTGGTGTCGGGCGAATGGACCGGCACCATGCAATTGACCGAGCCGCAGGCCGGCTCCGACGTCGGCGCATTGCGCACCCGCGCCGAACGCGCCGCCGACGGCAGCTATCGCATCACCGGCAGCAAGATCTTCATCACCTACGGCGATCACGACATGACCGACAACATCGTGCATTTCGTGCTGGCGCGATTGCCCGATGCGCCCGCCGGCACCAGGGGCATTTCGCTGTTCCTGATCCCGAAATTCCTCGTCAACGCCGACGGCTCGCTCGGCGTCCGCAACGACATTTACCCGAGCGGCGTCGAGCACAAGCTCGGCATGCATGCCTCGCCGACCTGCACCATGACCATGGGCGACAAGGGCGGCGCCATCGGCTACCTGATCGGCGAGGAAAATCGCGGTATGCTCTGCATGTTCACCATGATGAACCAGGCGCGGCTCGGCGTCGGGCTTGAAGGCGTCGGCATCGCGGACCGCGCCTATCAGCAGGCATTGGCATTCGCGCAGGAGCGCCGGCAGGGCCGCGCCATCGGCAAAAAGGGCGATGGCATGGATGCCATCATCGTGCACCCCGACGTGAAGCGGATGCTGATGCAGATGCGCGCGCTTACCGCCGCCGCCCGCACCATCTGCTATGCCACCGCGGTCGCGCTCGATGTTTCAGTGCGCGCCACCGACGCCAAGGTCCGCGCCGACGCCGCGGCGCGCGGCGCGCTGCTGACGCCGATCGCAAAAGCGTTCTCCACCGACATCGGCAACGAGGTCACCTCGCTCGGCGTGCAGGTCCACGGCGGCATGGGCTTTATCGAGGAGACCGGCGCCGCGCAGCACTATCGCGACGCACGCATCACCGCGATCTACGAAGGCACCAACGGCATCCAGTCGATCGACCTGGTGACGCGCAAGCTCGCGGCGCAAGACGGCGCGTCGGTGTGGGCGCTGCTCGACGAACTCGCCGACATCGTCAAGCGGGTCGAGGCGTCGAACGATCCCGCCTTCGGCACCACGGGACCAAAACTGCGCGATGCGCTGGGATCGCTCGAGCGCAGCAGCCGGTGGCTGCTGGAGCGTATTGCGTCTGCGCCGAACGACGCGCTCGCGGGCGCAACGCCATACCTAAGGCTGTTCGGATCGACGCTCGGGGGCTGCAAGCTCGCCGAGGAAGCGCTGGCGGCGCGGACGCCGGGCGAAGGGCTTGGCGATCCGCAGCGCTATGTCACGCTGGCGCGTTTCTTCGCCGAAAACATCTCGGTGCAGGCGGGATCGCTGGAGCGCACGGTGATGGACGGCGCCGAGGCGGTGAACGGCGCGGACGCGGTCTTGCTGGCGTAAAGGTCTGCCTCGTGTCCCG
The DNA here is from genome assembly GCA_963784755.1 of uncultured Alphaproteobacteria bacterium. GTDB lineage: Bacteria > Pseudomonadota > Alphaproteobacteria > Rhizobiales > Xanthobacteraceae > Bradyrhizobium. Next base: position 342,122 of record CAWASS010000004.1, read on the forward strand.
GGTGCGACGCAGCGCCCTTCGCGCTGCCTCGCAGAACCGGGATCGTATCAAACACCGGCGTTCGTAACGGCCCCCGCTCTGCAGCGCACCGCTCCGCGAAGAGCTACGCGCTGCGCTGCGTCCGGGGCACGAAAGTCGGTCGCTCACGAACTTGTGAATGTATACCTATCCCCGTCCTTGAGACCTCGCTTATCCTGCTCGCGTCCTGTCCAGTGAGGGGCGCTTTCTAGAGGCGTTACTGAAGTGGGGCAGAGCGAGAGCTGGCCGGAGGGGCAACCCGAAGGCTGATGCGGCGCCCGCGGCTGTGTTTCGCAAACGCAGACCCGGGGGGCCTTGGGTAACCGTCCGTGCCCACTACGGGGCGCTGCCTTCAATGGCTGGACGAGACGGGTGAAGGGTGGGGAAACCTGCCTGGATGGCGAGAAAAGCTCGCACCCGCGCTCGGAAGAACCGGTCCCAGGGTCGAAGAAGTCGCCGCGGCGGGACGCTGAGAGGCGTTTCCGTGGCCTCTGTTTTCCTAAGGCGGGAAACATGCTGCGGCCACTACTACCAAGGCGCGCCTTTCGGCGTTCCGTCTCCCCTCAATGTCGAGGGGAGAAACTGAAAGCCCAACTCGCGCGGCGGCGCGAGGATGAGAGCACTTGGCTGTTTGAATTTGATGATTGCGTGTCCCGGGCGCGATGCAGCACGCAGTGCTGCTTCGCAGAACCGGGACCGTACCAAACACCGGCGTTCGTTACGGCCCCGGCTCTGCAGCGCACCGCTTCGCAAGGGCTACGCGCTGCGTCCGGGACACGAACCCTACACATGCCTACCTCAGCGGCTTCAGCCCGGCCTCAATTTCGGCGCGGCGCGGCTCCAGGAACGGCGGCAGCGCCAGTTTTTCGCCGAGCGTTGCCATCGGCTCGTCGGTGGCAAAGCCCGGCCCGTCGGTGGCGATCTCGAACAGGATGCCGTTCGGCTCGCGAAAATACAGGCTGCGGAAATAAAACCGGTCGACGGCGCCGCTGTTGGGCACGCCGAGTTCGTTGAGCCGCTGCGCCCATGCGTCGTACTGCGCGTCATCGGGCGTGCGAAACGCGACGTGATGCACGCCGCCGGCGCCCTGCCGCGCCGCCGGTCCCTTCTGCTCGATCACATGGAGTTCGGCGGCGACACCGCCCTCGCCCATCGCAAACACATGGACCGGCACATCTTGATAGGCATAGTCGCGGACGCGCGTCATGTTCATGACGTCGGTGAGGACCGCGGCGGTGGGAGCAAGATCGTGGACACTGAGCATGATCGGTCCGAGCCCGCGAATCTGGTGCTCGGCGGGCACGTTGCTCTTCTCCCATGGCGACGCCGGGCCCGCGCCGCCGTCATCGACCAGCACTAGCCGCTGGCCCTCGCCGTCCTCGAACGGCAGCGTCAGCCGGCCGTCGACTTCGGTGACATCTCCGGTGCGGCCCTTGCCCAGACGATCTCTCCAGTATCCCAGGCTTTTCTCCCCTAAAACCCGCAAGCCCGTGCGCGAGATGCTGTTGCTGCCGCGCTGCTCGGGTGCGGCGGGGAAATCGAAGAAGGTCAGGTCGGTTCCGGGATTGGCCTTTCCATCGGCGTAAAACAGATGGTAGGCGCTGACATCGTCCTGATTGACTGTCTTCTTCACCAGCCGCATGCCCAGCACGCCGGTATAAAACTCAAGGTTTTTGCGGGGTTTTGCGGAAATCGCGGTCAGATGATGAATTCCGGTCAACTGCATCGCATTATCCTTTAGGCCACTTCCCGGGGAAAATCGGCGTGACCACTTTGGCCTCGTTGCCGATCATGTAGGATGCAACCCGAAAACTCGCCAGCCGCACCCTTGCCGCCTGTTTCGAGGATACGATCATGACCGGGCACCTCATAGTCACCGACGAAGACGCGACCCGCGTGATCACGCTGCGGCGGCCTGAAAAGAAGAACGCCATCACCCAGGACATGTATCGTGCCATGAGCGACGCGATCGACACTGCGCAAAACAATCCCGATATCCGCTGTCTCATCATCACCGGCGGCTCCGGCGTGTTCACGGCCGGCAACGACCTCGAGGACTTTCTCAAGGACGGCACCTCCAACACCGACGCGCCGCGCGCCTCCAACGCCACAAAATTTCTCTATTCGCTGGCGCACAATGTGAAGCCGATCATCGCCGCGGTCGACGGCATCGCGATCGGCATCGGCACCACCATGCTGTTCCACTGCGATTATGTGCTGGCCAGCAAGACCGCGACATTCTCCACGCCCTTCATCCATCTCGGCCTGGTGCCGGAAGGCGCTTCCAGCCTGTTGATGCCGCGCACCATGGGGCACCAGCGCGCCTTCGCCGCGCTGGTGATGGGGCGCACGGTAACTGCCGATGACGCGCGGGTGGCCGGCTTCGTCAATACCGTGGTCGCACCCGGTCATACCGAGGCCGAGGCGCGCAAGGTGGCGCGCGAGATTTGCGCGTTGCCGGCGGAAGCCGTCGCGATCTCGCGAAAGCTCCTGAAACTGCCGCCGGAGGACATGACCCGCAGAATCGACCAGGAGGGTCATTTATTCGGCGAGCGGATGCGCTCCAAGGAAGCGGTTGCCGCCTTCAAGGCGTTTTTTGCGCGCAAGAAGGCGTGACGCCAAAGCCTGCGTGAAATCGCCGGTGTGACCCGCTATTATGCGGTCATGAGACATCCGCTTTCGCCTGTTTTCGCCGCCGCGGCGCTGACGTTGACGTGCGCGGTAACGCATGCGACCGCCGAAACCACAGCAGCGGTCGAATTGCGAATTCTCGCGATCAACGATTTTCACGGCAACCTGCGGCCGCCGCCGGGCGGCATCAGGATCGCATATCCCGGCGACAGGACCAAAAAGATCGCCGTACCCGCGGGCGGCGCCGAGTACATGGCGACGCTGGTCAAGCACCTGCGCATCGGCAGGACAAATACCGTTTTCGTGGCGGCGGGCGACCTGATCGGCGCGAGCCCGTTGCTGTCGGCGATGTTTCACGACGAGCCCACCGTCGAATCGCTGTCGATGATGGGGCTCGAGGTCGCCTCGGTCGGCAATCACGAATTCGACGAGGGCAAGGACGAACTGCTGCGGATGCAGAACGGCGGCTGCCATCCAATCGATAAATGCCAGGGACCGCATCCGTTTGCCGGCGCGGCATTTCATTACCTCGCCGCCTCCACCATCGACAAAAGCACCGGCAAGACCATCTTCCCGTCCTACGAGATCAAGCAATTCGAGGGCATCCCCGTCGCCTTCATCGGCCTGACGCTGAAGGGCACGCCCAGCATCGTCTCACCCGTAAGCGTCGCGGGACTTGAATTCAGCGACGAGGCAGCAACGGTGAATGCGCTGGTGCCCGAACTCAGGGCACGCGGCGTCGAGGCCATCGTCGTGCTGATTCACGAAGGCGGCTTCCCGACCGGCGACTATAATGAGTGTCCGGGGATTTCCGGCCCCATCGTCGAGCTCGTGAAAAAGTTCGACAAGGCCGTCGATGTGGTCGTCAGCGGCCACACCCATCAGGCGTATACCTGCGAGATCGACGGGCGGCTGGTCACGTCAGGCGACAAATACGGCACCATCGTCACCACGATCGACCTCAAGCTCGACCGCGGGACGCGCAACGTCATCAGCGCCAAAGCCGACAATGTCATCGTCCGCACCGGCGTCTATGCCGCCGATCCCGGGCAGACCGCGCTGCTGGAGGCCTATGACAAGGTGGCGGGGCCGATTGCCAACCGCATCGCCGGTTCGATCACGGCATCGCTTTCGCGCGCAGCCAACGACGCCGGCGAGAGCGTGCTCGGCGAGCTCATCGCCGACGCGCAACTGGACGCGACCCGTACGGACGACAATGGCGGAGCGGTGATCGCATTCACCAATCCCGGCGGCATCCGCAGCGACATCGCCGGGAAGCCCGATGGCGCGGTCAGCTATGCCGACGTGTTCGCGAGCCAGCCGTTCCGCAATCAACTGGTCACGCTGACGCTCACGGGGACGCAGATCAGGAATGCGCTGGAACAGCAGTGGGCGGATCCCGCGCGTCCGCGCATTTTGCAGGTCTCGAGGGGGTTCAGCTACGCCTGGGACAACGCCAAGCCATATGGCGAGCGCGTGATACCCGACCGCATGTCGCTGAATGGGCAGCGCATCGACCTCGCCGCGGCCTATCGCGTCACCGTGAACAATTTCCTCTCCGTCGGCGGCGACGGCTTTACTGTGCTGAAGGACGGTACCGCGCCACGGTTCGGCGCTTATGACGTCGATGCGCTCTACGCCTATTTCCAGACCAACAGCCCGATCTCGCCAGCGGCGCCCGATCGGATTATCCGGTTGAATTGACCCGAGCGCCGGCCCGTGCTTTCAACGGCCGATCTTTCGGAGCGCGCGGCAAACAACTAGGTTATCGTTTCCCCTCAGCAGCGCTGTTCGCGCCGGACTATTGCATGACGACGCTTCTTTTCAGCCATCCCGCGAGCCTCGATCATCTGACGCCGCCGGGACACCCGGAGCGGCCGGATCGAATTCGCGCGATCGACCAGGTGCTCGGTGAAAGCCAATTCGACAGACTGGTGCGCGAAGAGGCGCCGGAAGGCACGCTCGATCTGGTGCGGCTTTGCCACGACGAGCACTATGTCGAGGAACTGCGGCGCATCGCGCCCGAAAACGGCCTGATCTATCTCGACGGCGACACCTCGATGTCGCCGGGGACGTGGGAAGCGGTGATGCGCGGCGTCGGCGGCGCGGTGGCCGCGACCGACGCGGTGATGTCGGGTAACGCCGACAACGCCTTTGTCGCGATGCGCCCTCCCGGTCATCACGCCGAGACCAACAGGCCGATGGGCTTTTGCTTTTTCGATCATGCGGCGATCGCGGCGCGCCACGCCCAGCGCAAATACGGCATCGCCCGCGCCGCCGTGGTCGATTTCGACGTACATCACGGCAACGGCACCCAGGAGATCTTCTGGGCCGATCCGACCATGATGTATTGCTCGACCCACCAGATGCCGCTGTTTCCCGGCACCGGAGCCAGCGGCGAGCGCGGCGAACACGACACCATCGTCAACGCGCCGCTGGCGCCGAACGACGGCGCCGCCAAATTCCGCGCCGCCTTTGAAAATCTGATTTTGCCGCAGTTGCAGAAATTCGTCCCCGAGTTGATCGTCATTTCCGCCGGCTTCGACGCGCATCGCCGCGATCCCCTGGCCAACATCAATCTCGACGCGGAAGATTTCGGCTGGGCCACGCGCAAGCTGATGGATGTCGCCGCCTCAAGCGCGGGCGGCCGGATTGTCTCGGTGCTCGAAGGCGGCTACGATCTGCAGGGTCTGAAAGAGTCGGTCGCGGCCCACGTCACCGCATTGATGGGTGGGTGAATTCCCGCCACAATACGCCCGCAAAAATATCTTTGAGTTCGCGCCGCTAGAGGGCGCATCCGGGACACCCAATATGGCCGAAAACACCCATGTGGACGTCAAGACGCTGAGCTTCGAGCGTGCGATCGAAGAACTGGAGTCGATCGTCAAGCGTCTTGAGGACGGCAAGGTGCCGCTGGAGGAATCCGTGGCCATCTACGAGCGCGGCGAGGCCTTGAAGCGCCGCTGCGAGGAATTGCTGCGGCAGGCCGAGGCGCGGGTCGACAAGATCACCACCGATGCCGACGGCCGGGTGACCGGCACCGAGCCGCTGGACGTTCAATAGGGAGGGCCGCGGCGACGGATTGCGGCTGAATTAGCTCTTGGCGCGTGGCGCGGCCTGCTATAGTCGGCTGTCAGTCCGGGGATCATGAGTAAGTGCGCGTTCAGCACCGCCATATCATCTATGTGCAGGGATACGATCCGCGCGGACTTGCGCAGTACTACCGCATGTTCAGGACCGAACTGCGGAAGTTCGGCAGGCTATACCCGCTCACCGCCACCATCAGCCGGCCGCAGAGCGCGCCCGATGGCGAGACCGCGTCCTGGACCATCGAGACCAGGGGCGAGGACTGGCAAACCCGCACCCACTACGATTTCCTCCGGACCGAAGACTTCATTCAAGACGATCTGGCCTGGCCGATCTGGCGCACGGTTTTCCATGCCGTGGTCATCTACTGGCGGTTGGTATTCGGCGGCACCATTGCCAGGTTCTGGAAGGCGAACTGGCGATTTGCCACCTTCATCACCTATCCGCACTTTTTACTGCTCAACGAAGCCCTGTGGTCGGCAGGGATCGCGCTGGTGTTCGGATGGGGCCTCGAAGCCCTCGGGATTCCCGCTTTTCTCAGCATCGCAGCGGCGGCGGGGCTGTTTATCGCGATGCTCGGCGCGCTGCTGAAATACACGGAAGAGCGGACCTACCTGCTCTATCTGCTGTCCGATACGATCTGGACCTGGGAGTTTTCCCACCGCCAGCGGCCGGAATGGGACCGGCGTATCGACCGCTTCGCGCAGCATCTCGTCAATGTCGCAAGCTCCAGCGATGCCCAGGAAATCGTGATCGTCGGTCACAGTTCGGGATCGTTCCTGGGGGTCGAGATTCTGGCGCGCGCGCTGGAACTCGATCCCGATCTCGGGCGGCACGGCCCGCGCGTGGTACTGCTGACCCTCGGCGGCAACTTCCCGATTGTCGGTTTTCATGCCGTTTCGAGCGATTTCCGGGATCATCTGCGCCAGCTCGCGGTCGAGCCCTCGATCGACTGGATCGACTGTCAGTCACGCAAGGACGTGATGAATTTCTATCCGTTCGATCCCTTGGCCGGTCACGGCATCGATGCCGGCGTCGTCAGGCGCAATCCCACCATCGTCCCGGTCCGGTTCCGGGAAATCATCAAACCGGAGCACTATAACCGCTTTCGCTGGAAGTTCTTCCGGGTCCATTTCCAGTTCGTCATGGCCAATGAGCAGCCCCATGCCTACGATTTTTTCATGATCGTTTGCGGCCCCGTTCCCTTGAAGGAACGCATGGCCGACCAGGCGTCCGCGCTCGCTATTGGCATTGGCGATGGCGAAGCGCGGGAAATGGCATGGAAAAGGCTGGAAACCACGGCAAATGGCAGCCCGGATGCCGCCGCGACCGGTAGAATGGAACCCACGGCCGCCCGGAGCGGTTAAACCAGCGCTCTGGAACAGCACCAGCCTCGGCGGTGGCTTTGGCCGCCGGTTTGGTGTAAAGGTTTGAGGTTGTGGGCTCGCGACGGGGCGCTGCCGCAAATTTTCGGATCGCGGTAAGCGCTTCAATTAACTATCGAAATGCTTCTGCCGGACGGTGCCGCCAAAAGTGATATGTGTCGCAGTTATCAACCGGAGCGCACTCCAGGCTTCACAATCAGGGACCCCCGGCTTCAGGGGGCTATCGGGCACCCGCTGCCCTGAAAATGCGCAGCTCATCTCATAAGAGACAGCCCGCTCGACATGCAAAATTGGAATATCGCCGTGACCGAATTCAGTAAAACGCCGCTTCTCGATACCATCCGCACCCCGGCAGATCTGCGCCGGCTCAAGGTGGAGCAGGTCCGGCAAGTCGCCGACGAACTGCGGATGGAAACCATCGACGCGGTTTCCGTCACCGGCGGCCATTTCGGCGCCGGCCTCGGTGTCGTCGAATTGACCACCGCCATCCACTACATCTTCGACACCCCGCGCGACCGGCTGATCTGGGACGTCGGCCATCAGGCCTATCCGCACAAGATCCTTACCGGCCGCCGCGACCGCATCCGCACCTTGCGCACCGGCGGCGGACTGTCCGGCTTCACCAAGCGCACCGAGAGCGACTACGACCCGTTCGGCGCAGCTCATTCCTCGACCTCGATCTCCGCGGCGCTGGGCATGGCGGTGGCGCGCGACCTCTCCGGCGGCAAGAACAACGTCATCGCCGTGATCGGCGACGGCGCGATGTCCGCAGGCATGGCCTATGAGGCCATGAACAACGCCGGCGCGATGAACTCGCGGCTGATCGTCATTCTCAACGACAACGACATGTCGATCGCGCCGCCGGTCGGCGCGATGTCGGCTTATCTATCGCGGCTGTATTCCGGCAAAACCTACCGCTCGCTGCGCGAAGCCGCCAAGCAACTAGGCAAGCATCTGCCGAAGCTGATCGCCGACCGCGCCGGCCGCGTCGAGGAATATTCCCGCGGCTTCATGGTCGGTGGCGGCACCCTGTTCGAGGAACTCGGCTTCTATTATGTCGGCCCGATCGACGGCCATAATCTCGACCATCTGCTGCCGGTGCTGAAGAACGTCCGCGACATGGAGACCGGCCCGATCCTGGTTCATGTCGTCACGCAAAAGGGCAAAGGCTACGGTCCGGCCGAAGCCGCCGCCGACAAGTTTCACGCCGTGGTCAAATTCAACGTCGCCACCGGCGCGCAGTCGAAATCCAAGCCCAATGCGCCGTCCTATCAGAACGTGTTCGGCGCAGCGCTCGTCAAGGAGGCCGCGAAGGACGACAAGATCATCGGCATCACCGCGGCGATGCCGTCCGGCACGGGCATCGATATCTTCGCAAAATCCTTCCCCGAGCGCACCTTCAACGTCGGCATCGCCGAACAGCACGCGGTGACCTTCGCCGCGGGTCTTGCGACCGAAGGCTTCAAGCCGTTCTGCGCGATCTATTCGACCTTCCTGCAGCGCGGCTACGACCAGATCGTCCACGACGTGGCGATCCAGGGCCTGCCGGTGCGCTTTGCCATCGACCGTGCCGGCCTGGTGGGCGCCGACGGCGCCACCCATGCCGGTTCGTTCGATAATGCCTATCTCGGCTGCCTGCCCGGCTTCGTCATCATGGCGGCGTCGGATGAGGCCGAACTGGTGCACATGGTCGCGACCCAGGTAGGGATCAACGACCGCCCCAGCGCGCTGCGTTATCCCCGTGGCGAAGGCCGTGGCGTCGAGATGCCGGAATTCGGCGTTCCCCTCGAGATCGGCAAGGGCCGCATCATCCGCGAAGGCAGCAAGGTCGCGCTGTTGTCGTTCGGCACCCGTCTCGGCGAATGCGAGAAGGCCGCCGATGAGCTCGCCGCGCACGGGCTCTCCACCACCATCGCCGACGCCCGCTTCATGAAACCGCTCGATCTCGATCTGGTGCTCAAGCTCGCGCGCGAGCACGACATCCTGCTCACCATCGAGGAAGGTGCGATCGGCGGCTTCGGTTCGCATGTGATGCAGACCCTGGCCGAACACGGCATGCTCGATAACGGCTTGCGGGTGCGGTCCATGGTGCTGCCGGACGTGTTCCTCGACCACGATTCGCCGAACGCGATGTACGCGCGCGCCGGCCTCGACGCCAAGGGCATCGTCAAGAAGGTGTTCGAAACCCTGGGCAAGGACTTCAAGGCCGAAACGGTGAAGCTGGCCTGAAGTCTCGCTGACTGCGATTACGTTCGTCATTGCGAGGAGCCCTTGCGACGAAGCAATGCAGCCTTGCTTGCGGCGCTGGATTGCTTCGCTGCGCTCGCAATGACGGCTAGAACTCCTGTATCGAATTGACCTTGCCGAAACGAGACAGCCAACCCCCTCCCCGCAAGCGCGCCGACCTGTTGCTGGTCGAGCGCGGTCTGTTCGAAAGCCGCGCCCGCGCGCAGGCCGCGATCGAAGCCGGGTTTGTGACCGCCGACGGCAAGCAGGTCACGAAACCCTCCGAAGGCATCGCAGCCGATGCCGTATTGCAGGCGCAGCCGGCACATCCCTTCGTCTCGCGCGGCGGCGTCAAGCTCTCGGGCGCGCTGGAGCAATATCCGATCGAGATCGAGAACCACGTCTGTCTCGATGTCGGCGCGTCCACCGGCGGCTTTACCGAGGTGCTGCTCGCGAACGGCGCCAGCCTGGTATTCGCAATCGATGTCGGGCACGGCCAGTTGCATCGGTCGCTGCACGGTCATCCCAAAATCGTCTCGATGGAAGAAACCGATATTCGCGAGTTCGAGGGCAAGCGGCTGCCGATGCGGCCGGATGTCGTGGTGATCGACGTCAGCTTCATTTCGCTAAAAATCGTGCTGCCGGTGGCGCTGTCGCTGGCGGCGGCGCCGATGCATCTGCTGGCGCTGATCAAGCCGCAATTCGAAGCGCCGCGCAAACACGCCAGGCGCGGCATCATCCGCAATGCGATGGTGCATCAGCAGGTCTGCGACGGCATCGCAGGATTCGCGGCTTCGCTCGGATGCACGGACATCCAGGTATTTCCGTCATCGATCAAAGGCGGCGACGGCAACATCGAATTCTTCCTCGGCGCGCGCCGTGGCTGAACGGCTTGCCATCGACCATGTCGGCCATCGCGGCGACGGCGTCGCTTTCACCGGTGGACAGGCCGTGTTCGTGCCCTACGCACTCGGCTGCGAGACCGTCGAGGCCGGTGCGGTCGACGGCCATCCCGACCGCAGGCTTCTGCTGCGTGTGGAGGCGGCAAGCCCGGAGCGGATCGCGCCGTTCTGCCGGTATTTCGGCGCCTGCGGCGGCTGCGCCATCCAGCACTGGCAGCCGGAAGCTTATCGCGTCTGGAAGCGCCAGATCGTGGTCGATACGCTTGCTCACGCGGGCATCGAATGTCCGGTCGACGATCTCATCGACGCCCATGGTGCCGGTCGGCGCCGCATCACCGCCCATGCGCGCCGCGGTGATGATGGCGAAGTGCATGTCGGCTTCGCCGCCGCCAACAGCCACGCTATCGTCGATATCGACGATTGCCCGATCCTCGACCCGGGCCTGCACGGCGCGCTCGACGCCGCCCGCGCGCTGACCGAGGTCTTGAAGCCCACGGCAAAACCGCTGGATATCCAGGTCACCGCCGTCAGCAGCGGGCTCGATGTCGACGTCAGAGGCTCCGGTCCGCTGCCGGCCGCGACAATCGCTACGCTCTCACGCGTGGCCGAACGGCACCGGCTGGCGCGGCTGACGCGGCATGGCGAACTGGTGCTGATGCGCGCGCCGCCGGTGATGAGCATCGGTACGGCGCAAGTGACATTGCCGCCGGGGTCGTTCCTGCAGGCCACAGCGGCCGGCGAGGAAGCGCTGGCGGCGCTGGTGACAAAACATTGCAAGGGCGCAAGACACATCGCCGATCTGTTTTGCGGTGTCGGACCGTTCGCGCTGCACCTTGCGAAGCGCGCGGGCGTCGCGGCGTTCGACAGCGACGCCGGAGCGGTGACCGCGCTGCAGAAAGCGGCGATGGCGACACCGGGACTGAAACCGGTCAAGGCCGAGGCGCGCGACCTGTTTCGAAGACCGTTGATGCCGCAGGAATTGCGCGACTTCGACGCGGTCGTATTCGATCCGCCGCGGCAGGGCGCGCAGGCACAGGTCGAACGGCTCGCGAAAAGCGGGATTCCCGTCATCGTTGCGGTGTCGTGCAACGCGGCGACTTTCGCGCGTGACGCCCGCATCCTGATCGATGGCGGCTACCGCATCGAGGGTGTGACGCCGGTCGACCAGTTCCGCCACACGCCGCATGTCGAACTGGTGGCGCGATTCGCAAGAAGGCGTTGAACCTCCCTTACGCCTGCCGGACATACCCCGAGTGAAGCACTCCAGGGAGACCCGCATGGACGTCGATCCCGACAGGCTGAATGCATTCATGGGCAAGATGCTGGGCGACATGGGCGCGGCCGCCAACGCGGCCCTGATCAAGGTCGGCGACCGTCTCGGGCTTTACAAGGCCCTGGCGGCCAAGGGTCCGATGACGCCGGCGGAGCTTGCGAAAGCCAGCGGCACGGCCGAACGCTGTATCCGCGAGTGGCTGTCGGCGCAGGCGGCGGCCGGCTATGTCGACTACGACGCTGCTTCCGGCAAATTCCATATGCAGCCCGAACAGCAAATGGCGCTCGCGGAGGAATACAGCCCGTTTTTTGTAGGCGCGATCGGCGACGTGATGTCGGCGATCGTGCTCGATGAGCCGAAGATTTCGGAAGCCTTCAAGACCGGCAAGGGCGTTGGCTGGAACGATCGCGCCGAATGCCTGTTCTGCGGCACCGCGCGTTTCTTCCGCGCCTCCTACAAGCATCATCTGGTGCAGGAATGGCTGCCGGCGCTGGACGGCGCGGTCGACAAGCTCAAGCGCGGCGCCAACGTCGCCGACATCGGCTGCGGCCACGGCATCTCCACCCGTCTGATGGCCAGGGCATTTCCGAACTCGCGCTTCTTCGGCTTCGACGCGCATCCGGGCTCGATCGACGCCGCGCGCGCAGCGGCCAAGGAAGATGGGCTCGGCGAGCGCCTGTCATTCGCGGTCGCGACCGCCAAGACGTTTCCATCCCACAACTACGATCTCGTCTGCTTCTTCGATTGTCTGCACGACATGGGCGATCCGGTCGGCGCCCTGAAGCATGTCGCCTCCACCATGGCGGAGGATGGCATCTGCATGCTGGTCGAGCCGTTCGCCAACGACCGGCTCGAACAAAACCTCAATCCCGTGGGAAGTCTTTTCTACGCGGCTTCCACCATGATTTGCACGCCGGCCTCGATGGCGCAGGAGGTCGGCCTCGCGCTCGGCGCGCAGGCCGGCGAAGCGCGGCTGCGCGAAGTAGCGCGCCAAGGCAGACTGACGCGCTTCCGCCGCGCGACGGAGACGCCGTTCAATCTGATTCTGGAGGCGCGGAAGTAAGGTTTGGCGTCACACGCGGGCTTGACCCGCGTGTCCATCCTTCTTGAAGAAGATGGATTGCCGGATCAAGTCCGGCAATGACGAGGAGATCACCTGCCCCACCTGTCCTGCCAGATTTTCTCGCCGATCAGACAGGGTACCCGCGGCTCTTTCTCGGCGACGGGAACGACGCGTCGCTCCGGCGTGCGGCCGGCGACTTCGAGCACCAGCTTGGTGCGGATCGCTTCCTTGAATTTCTCGCGGTCCTTGATCGTCACCACGAAGGCGCCCGGTCCGCCGATCACGCAGTCCTCGTAATAGAAATCCAGGTTGTCGATATCCATGGTCGAATAGGATGGCTCCTTCACCATGATCGGCAGGCCGTTGATGGTGATGCCTTTCTCGATCGCAGCATCCCGCGCGCCGGTGACGGGAGCGCCGTTGTTGTTGGGGCCGTCGCCGGAAATGTCGATGACGCGGCGCAATCCTCGATACGGATTCTCGTCGAACAGCGGCATCGCGAAATTGATCGCGCCCGAGATCGAGGTGCGCGACGCCCGGCGGATCGGCGTTTTCATGATTTCATTGGCAACGGCATCCGCCGTCTCGGGTCCGTCAATCACCCGCCAGGGAATGATGATCTTCTGGTCGCTCGAGGCCGCCCACTCGAAATAAGTCACGGAAATCTTGCCGTTCGGGCCGGTCTTGAGCGCCTGCAGGAATTCCTTGGAGACGATGGCCTGCGCATAACCCTCGCGCTGGATCGCGAGTTCGTCCATGTCCATCGAATAGGAGACGTCGACGGCAAGGACCAGTTCGACGTCGACCGACGCCACGCTCTCCTTGTCGGCCAATCGAGTTCCCGGATTCGGCGCGGCGTTACCGCCCCCAGCCATCACCCCCGCGACGAGCACGGCCCCGATCGAGACACACCAGCGCATAGCGGCCCTCCGGTCATCCGAGGCGGATGGTGACACGCAACGCGGCCAACGAAAAGCACGAACATGGGTTGTCCTTCACATTCAGGTTAGATCGTCGGCGCCTTCAGGCGCCGCAGACCAACCTGTTTCGCGACGGGCCGGGAGGCTGTAAAGTCGCCGGAACGGTCCGCAACGTCAGGAGGCGCCGCTGGAATGATCGATACCGTCGTAAAGCCCCGTAGCAGGGTCAAGACGAAAACCGAACGGCCGAGGCTGCACAAGGTCATCCTAGTCAACGATGACTTCACGCCGCGCGAATTTGTCGTCACCGTACTGAAAGCGGAATTCCGCATGACCGGGGACCAGGCCCACAAGGTGATGATCACAGCGCATCGCCTCGGCGTCTGCGTCGTCGCAGTTTTCACCAAGGACGTTGCCGAGACCAAGGCGACCCGCGCGACCGATGCCGGGCGCGCCAAGGGTTATCCGCTATTGTTCACGACGGAGCCGGAAGAATAGCAACAGGAAAAGCCGTCATCCTGAGGAGCTGCGCGCCCTCGCGCGGCGTCTCGAAGGATGGCCGTGACTCACAGCCATCCTTCGAGGCTGGCAACAGCTCGCACCTCAGGATGACGGCGCCGGAGTTTCATCGGCCAGCCCATACACCCGTTCCGCCCTGGAAAAGCCTGCGATCGGAAACTCGCCGAGGTCACACCAGCTTCCACTGCTGCAAATCTCCGTAAAGCTCGCCGAAGCAACCACCGTGCGGTGCAGGCTGCCCGCGATCTTTTCCAGCCGGGCGGCGAGGTTGACCGCGGGTCCGATGCAGGTGAAGTCGAGCCGGTTGCCACCGCCGATATTGCCGTAAAGCACGGTGCCGATATGGAGTGCCAGGCCGAAGCGAAATTTTTCGACGGTGTGGCCGCCTTCGGAATAGGTTAATTCCGCGACGCTGGCGCGGCATTCCTGCACCGCCTCGAGAACCTGATCGCAGATAGTCGCGGCGTTGCCGTTGTCTCCCGCCACCGGAAACACCGCCAGCAGGCCATCACCCATGAATTTCAACACTTCACCGCCGCGCCGTGTGATCGCCTCGACCTGGCAATCGAAATAGCGGTTGAGAATATCGACCACGATCTCCGACGGCAGACGATCGGACAACCGCGTGAATCCGCGCAGGTCCGACAGCCAGATCGCCGCATTCATCGTCTCGGTGTGGCCGCGCCTGATCTGCCCGGCCAGGATGCGTTCGCCCGGCCGATGCCCGACATAGGTTTCCAGCAGGGTGGTCGCGGTGCGCCGCAGCGCAAAAATCTCGCCGAGGCGCGCGAACGGCACAATCAGGGTTCTTAGCGCCGCAAGCTGCACTTCGGTGAAGCCGCCCGGCTGCTTCGTGCTCCAGCTCGAGGCGTGGACTGTGCCGTCGGTAAAGCGAAGCGGCAGCGCGATGTAGCCGGTGACGCCTTCGGCGCGCATATCGTCGAAGAAGGGAAAGCGCCGGCTTTCCGGATCGTCCATCCGATACGCAACCTCGATACCATCGCGAAACACGATCGCCAGCGGGCTGTTGGTGAACTCCGGCGAATCCAGCAGATCGTAATCGGCGGTGCCGACCACCACCTCGGCGCCGGGCCGCCAGATGAAATTGCGGCCGAGAACATCGGGGTGCAGCGTGCGCACGAAGGCGCCGACTCGCCACAGCGGCACGCCGGCCGCAACCAGCCGCTCGCAGGTCTGCGCCAGCAGCGCGACCGGATTCGGCGCCGAGCGCGCGCCGTCGATCAGCCAGTCGGTGATTTCTTGGAGCTCGAGGGCCTGCACGCTATCCGACCTGGCCGCGGTGCCGGAGAAAATGATCCGCCAGCACGCACGCCATCATGGCTTCGCCGACCGGCACCGCGCGAATGCCGACGCAGGGGTCGTGGCGCCCCTTGGTCATGATATCGGTGTCGGCGCCGCTGCGGTCCACGGTGCGGCGCGGCGAGAGGATCGACGAGGTCGGCTTTACCGCAAAGCGCGCCACCACCGGCTGGCCGGTCGAGATGCCGCCCAGAATGCCGCCGGCATGATTGCTCAAAAAACTCGGCCCGTGATTGGTCATCCGCATCTCGTCGGCGTTTTCCTCGCCGGGCAATTCCGCGACGCCAAAACCGGCGCCGATCTCGACGCCCTTCACCGCATTGATGCTCATCATCGCCGCGGCGAGATCGCCATCGAGTTTGGCATAGATCGGCGCGCCCAACCCCGCCGGCACGCCTTCCGCGATCACCTCGATCACCGCACCGATCGACGAGCCGCGCTTGCGGATCTCGTCGAGGTAACCCTCGAAGAACGCGGCCTTGTCCTTGTCGGGACAGAAGAACGGATTGTTTGCGACTTCGTCCCAGTCCCACTTGTCGCGGTCGATCTTGTGCGGCCCCATCTGCACCAGTGCTGCGCGCACGGTCATGCCGGGCACGATTCTGCGGGCGATCGCGCCCGCCGCCACCCGCGTCGCAGTCTCGCGCGCGGAGGAACGGCCGCCGCCGCGATAGTCGCGCAGGCCGTATTTCGCTTCATAGGTGAAGTCGGCATGACCGGGGCGAAACTTGTCCTTGATGTCGGAATAATCCTTGGAGCGCTGGTCGGTGTTCTCGATCAACAAAGCAATCGGCGTTCCCGTCGTCACCTGTACGCCGGTGTCGGGATGCGCCATCACGCCGGACAGGATTTTCACCGCGTCGGCTTCCTGGCGCTGGGTGGTGAAGCGCGACTGCCCGGGACGGCGACGGTCGAGATCGTGCTGGATGTCCTCCGCCGTCAGGGCGAGCAGCGGCGGACAGCCGTCGACCACGCAGCCGATCGCGACCCCGTGGCTCTCGCCAAAGGTCGTGACCCGGAACATGTGGCCGAAGGTGTTGAAGGACATTGCGGGCTCGGATGATGGATCGCGCGGTTGTGGTAACGCGGAGCACCCAGCGGGTCAATTGGATCGCGCCTTAACCATACTTGGTCACGCCGCCATTGCCGAAGACATAAACAACGCCCTGCTCGACATACAAACCGGACGCGCTGGTGGGCGTTTCGGCGCCCAGCACCACCATCAGCGCCCGCGCGGTGCCGCCGTGGGCCACCGCGACCGTATCCGCCTGCAACGAGTTCGTACCAGTCGCGCATCCGCAGCTCGACCGAGGCATAACTCTCGCCTCCCGGCGGCAGCGCGCCCCATTTGTCGAGCTCGCGGCTTGCGTAAAGTTCGGGATGCGAGACCTGCGCCTGCGCCAGCGTCGAGCCTTCCCAATGGCCGTAGCCGATTTCGCGCAAGCGATCGTCGAGCGCGTAACCGCCGGACGGCAGCTTCAATTCGGCGCGCACCAGGTCCATGGTATGGCGCGCACGCTGCAGCGGGCTTGCGACGAAGGCGAGGCTCGAGGCGGCCTGGCCGTCGCGCACAAACAGGCCGGCGAGAACACCGCCGGCATGCGCGCCCTGCCTTCGCCCGAGTTCGTTGAGCGGCGTGTCGATGCCGCCCTGCAGGCGGCCTTCGACGTTCCAGTCGGTCTCGCCGTGGCGGATGTAATAGATGGTCGGCATACTCTCCTCCGCGTCATTGCCAGGCTTGACCCGGCAATCCATCTCCGAAAAAAGTTTTTCAAGATGATGGATGCGCGGGTCAAGCCCGCGCATGACGGCAGCAACTATTCCTTGCTCAGCGAATTGCTGAGCGAGATATCCGGCGCGTCCGGCCGCTTCATGCCGACGACGTGATAGCCGGAATCGACGTGATGCACCTCGCCGGTGACGCCGCGCGACAGATCCGACAGCAGATACAGCGCGCTATCGCCGACTTCCTCGATGGTGACGGTACGCCGCATCGGCGCGTTGTATTCGTTCCACTTCAGGATATAGCGGAAGTCGCCGATCCCGGATGCCGCCAGCGTCTTGATCGGCCCCGCCGAGATCGCGTTGACGCGGATGTTGTTCGAACCCATGTCGGCCGCGAGATAACGCACGCTGGCTTCCAGCGCTGCCTTCGCAACGCCCATCACGTTGTAATGCGGCATCCATTTTTCGGCGCCATAATAGGTCAGCGTCAGGATCGAGCCGCCGCCGGTCATCAGTTTTTCGGCGCGCTGCGCAATCGCCGTCAGCGAATAGCAGCTGATCAGCATGGTTTTGGAAAAATTATCAGCCGTCGTCTCGAGATAGCGGCCGTCGAGCTGGTCCTTGTCCGAGAATGCGATGGCGTGCACCACGAAATCGATCCTGCCCCATTTCTCCTTCAGCACATCGAAGGCCGCGTCGATGGTCGCGGGATCGGTAACGTCGCAATGGCCTAGCAGCAGGCCGCCGAGCTCTTTGGCCAGCGGCTCGACGCGCTTTTTCAAAGCATCGCCCTGCCAGGTCAACGCGACCTCCGCGCCCGCCGCGCGGCAGGCCTTGGCGATGCCCCACGCGATCGAGCGGTTGTTGGCGACGCCAAGTATAACCCCGCGCTTGCCCTGCATCAGGCCTGAATGATCAGCCATTCCGTTATCCATCGACTCGAATTCGCCCCTTGCCGGGGTACACCAGCACCTCACATTGGTACACCCCAAAAGTGTGCTCCCGCGAGTCGTTCGCGACCCAATGTTAACGGAATAGTCCTGTTATTTCGGTGTTATGTTGTGCAGGCGACGTTGGGCCGATCAACCCGGTGTTCGCAGAACGAGCTTCAGGGCAAGGCTGTAATGACCGCGTTTCGCCAGAGTGTCGAAGCCATGATTCCGGCGCTGCGCCGCTACGCGCGGGCGCTGGCGCGCGACGCCGATATCGCCGACGATCTGGTGCAGGACACGCTGGTGCGGGCGCTGCGTTCGGAGCGGCTGTTTCTCGGCGGCGATATCAGGAGCTGGCTCTATACCATCCTGACCAACCTGAACCGCAACCGCCGCCGCTCGCTGGCGCGGCGTCCGCAGTTCACGCCGCTGTTGGAAAACAACCCGGACGCCAGCGGCACCGAGGCGGAAGGCCGCGACATTACGCGGGCGCTGGCGACGCTGGTAGAGGATCAGCGCTCGGTGCTGCTGCTGGTGATGCTGGAGGGATTGAGCTACCGCGAGGTCGCCGATATCCAGGGCGTACCGATCGGCACTGTGATGTCGCGCCTCGCCCGCGCCCGCGCCCATGTCAAGGCGTGTCTCGAAGGCGAACGCCCGGCGCTGCGGCGGGTGAAGTGACGGCTAGCGTTATCATGTGAATTGATCAAGATCGATCGAGATTGGACAGAGACTGAGACAATGACCGACAAAAATATTCCCGTCACCGAAGACGAATTGCACGCCTATATCGACAACGAGTTGCCGGCGGAGCGGCGCGGCGATGTCGAGGCATGGCTGTCGACGCATGCGGAGGATGCCGAACGGGTGCAATCGTGGCGCGCGATGGCGGAAATGCTGCATGCGCGCTATGACTCGGTCGCCGACGAGGCGGTGCCGAGGCGGCTCGAGATCGAGCGGCTGGTGCGGCAGCCGCGCAAATGGATGGTTGGCGCGATCGCGGCAACGCTGCTGGCGTTCATTGCCGGCGGCGGCGTCGGCTGGATGGCGCACGGCGCAGCGGCTTCGCCCTCGGCGTTCCAGAATCTGACGCTCGACGCGCTCGATGCGCACAAGCTCTATGTGGTCGAGGTCCGTCACCCCGTCGAGGTGCCGGGCAGCGAGCGCGCGCATCTGCAGCAATGGCTGACAAAACGCTGCGGCTGGGAAGTCCGCGCGCCGGAGCTGGGCGCGACGGGATTGAAACTCGTCGGCGGGCGGCTGCTGCCCGGACCCACCGGACCTGCATCGTTCCTGATGTATGAAAGCCCGACCGGCGAACGCTTCACGCTCTACACCTCGCGCGCAAAGACCGAAACCGCGCAGATGCGCTACACCGCCGCCGAGAACAGCGGCGCGATGTACTGGTCCGAAGACGGCGTCGGCTATGTGCTGAGCGGTCCGACCGACAAGGACCGGCTAAACCAGGTCGCGCGGCTGGTCTATGACCAGACCGAGAAGACCGGCGGGTGAAAAAACAGGTGTCATGCGCGGGCTTGACCCGCGCATCCATCCATCTTCGTAAAAACGCTTTCAAAAGAGGAGGGATTGCCGGGTCAAGGCCCGGCAATGACGAAATAATTACCCCAGATCGCTGCGCGGATTGTACGGATGGCCGTCGCGCCATTTCTGCATCAGGGCTTCGAGTTCGGCGTCGTTGCCGTCGGGCAGCATGATGCGGGTAATGAAATACAAATCACCGGCGCCGCCCGCTTTCGGCAGGCCCTTGCCCTTCAGGCGAAAGGTGCGCCCGCTCGAGGTGTTTTTCGGGATCGAGAGTTCGACCGCGCCGTTCAGCGTCGGGACGCGGACCTTGGCGCCGAGCACCGCCTCATACAACGTGACCGGCAGGTCGACCCGCAGGTCGCTGCCGTCCACCTTGAAGAATGCATGCGGTGCGATGCTGATGGTGATCAGGAGATCGCCGGGGGGATGGCCGGGCGCGGTCTCGCCCTGCCCCTTGAGCCGGATCTGCTGACCGGCGACAACGCCCGCCGGAATCTTCACGTTGAGTTCTTTGCCGGTAGGCAGCCGGACCCGCTTCTCGCCGCCCTTGACCAACTCCTCCAGCGACACCGTCATGGCGACGCTGAGATCGAGATCGACGCCGAACGGGCTCTCCTCGAAGGTCTGGGTGCCGCCGCGCGCGCCGCCGAACATGCTCTTCAGAATGTCTTCGAAACCGGCGCCGCCGAACTCCTGCGCCCCAGGGCCGGCGGTGCGGAAGCTGAAGCCGCCGCCGGGCGGCGACGCGCCGCGCCCGCGCGGATCGCCGCCCGGAAATCCCTGGAAGCGCGGCTTGCCTTCGGCGTCGATCTCGCCGCGGTCGAACTGCTTGCGCTTGGCCTCGTCGCCGATGATCTCGTTGGCCGAGTTCACTTCCGAAAAACGCGCCGCGGATTTCGGATCGTTCTTGTTGGCGTCGGGGTGATGCTTCTTGGCGAGCTTGCGATAGGCGCTCTTGATCGCCGCAGCGCTGGCGCCCCGCGGCACCCCCAAGACCTCATAGGGGTCGCGCATCCGTCACGTCTCCTTCAAGGGAATTCAATTGTCAGGCCGTTCAGCCCACCTTGGCTTCATCTGGGGTGCCAGTGGCATTTTTGCAACGGGCCGCACATGATCCACGATGGCGGCGGGAGTTCAACCCCGCTTCCACGGCTTCAAGGTGTGAATTTCCCATTGGCCGTGCTCGGATTTGCAGGCTCCGCCCTGCATCCAGGCTTCCGACCGGCCGTTGACATAGCTCGCCAGAAAGTCGCGGCAGGTGCGTCCATCCGACGAATAGGCCGCGGCGATCGGCGTCACCGAGCCGCGCGCGCCGGTCTCGGGATTTTCCCAGGGCTGGCTGAAATCCTTGCCGCCCCTGGTGAGCACGTCGGAGGCGGCGTTGCGGGCAAAGGCGAGATCGCTGTCGGTCGGCGCCTTTTCGGCACTGAGCGAGCCGGTCACCTCGTTGTCTTCCATTTTGGCGAAGGCGCCGTCGGTCCGCGACAGGCTGCAGCCGCCGGAACCGGAGCCGACTAGAATCAATGTGAGCACGGTCCCGGCAGGGCCGATCGCCGATAGGCCAACGCGCGCCCATGCCCTATATAGGCTTGGACAGCAAATTGACCACAACGCGCTCTGAACCGCGGGACGCAACTCGGAACTCCGGCAAATGACCGACACCACCGATATCAAACACCCAACTCAGTTAACGCCCGGTGATTTCACCGACGCGGAGGAGCCGTTTGCGCTGTTCGCCGAATGGTTTGCCGACGCCTGCAGGTCCGAGCCCAGCGATCCCAACGCCATGTCGCTGGCCACCGTCGATGCGTCGGGGCTTCCCGATGTGCGGATGGTGTTGATGAAGGGCTATGACGCCGAGGGTTTCGTGTTTTACAGCCATATCGCCAGCGCCAAGGGCGGCGAACTCGCCGCAAATCCTAAGGCGGCGTTACTGTTTCACTGGAAATCGCTGCGCCGGCAGGTCCGCATCCGCGGCAATGTGACGCCCGTGACCGAAGCCGAGGCCGACGCCTATTTTGCCACCCGGCCGAAGCAGGCCCAGATCGGCGCCTGGGCCAGCAAGCAGTCGCAGCCGCTGGAAAGCCGTTTCGCGTTCGAGCAGGCGATTGCTCTGGTCGCGGCCAGGCACATCGTCGGTGAGGTGCCGCGGCCCTCCGGCTGGAGTGGCTGGCGCATCAGCCCATCGCAATTCGAATTCTGGCACGACCGGCCGTTTCGTTTGCACGACCGCATCGAATTCCGCCGCGACCCGCCGACAAGCGCGTGGACCAGGACGAGGCTCTATCCATGAGCCCCGACCGGGCGAAAGCCGCCGCCGATCCCAACGCGCCGCGGCGCACGCTGCTGCTGACCGGCGCCAGCCGCGGCATCGGCCATGCCACGGTGATCCGCTTTTCGAGCGCGGGCTGGCGCGTGCTGACCTGTTCGCGGCATCCCTTTCCCGAACAATGCCCGTGGGGCGCAGGTCCTGAGGATCACATCCAGGTCGACCTCGCCGACCACGACGACACCGCGCGCGCCATCGCCGAAATCCGCGAGCGGCTCGAAGGCGGCGAGCTGCATGCGCTGGTCAACAACGCCGCGATTTCGCCGAAGGCCGAGGGCGGCAAGCGCATGGGCTCGATCGATACCGACGTCGACACCTGGAGCCATGTGTTCCGGGTCAATTTCTTCGCGCCGATCATGATGGCGCGCGGGCTGCTGGAGGAATTGAAGGCCGCAAAGGGCTCGGTGGTCAACGTCACCTCGATCGCGGGCTCCCGGGTGCATCCGTTCGCCGGCGCGGCCTACGCCACCTCGAAGGCGGCGCTGGCGTCACTGACGCGCGAGATGGCGTCGGATTTCGGCCGCTTCGGCGTCCGCGTCAATTCGATCGCGCCAGGCGAGATCGACACCTCGATCCTGTCGCCGGGCACCGAGAAGATCGTCGACCAGCAGATTCCGCTGCATCGGCTCGGCACCCCCGACGAGGTGGCGAAGATCATCTACGTGCTGTGCACGGAGACGAGTTCGTATGTGAACGGTGCTGAGATTCACATCAACGGCGGGCAGCATGTGTAGGGCTGCAATCAACTGCGTCGTCGTTCCGGAATGCGCCTCTTGGCGCAGACCCGGAATCCTTACTCCCGGTGGTGGTTATGGATTCCGGGCTCGCGCTCCGCGCGCCCCGAACGACAACCTTTGAATTTACTCCGCGTAAAACTTGCGCGGGCTTTCGCGCAAGCCCGGCGCCTCAAAATTAAACCCGGCGCTGGAGCACTCGTCCTCGGATTCGCCGTCGCCAAGCATCGCCCCGCAATGCCGGCAGGTCCGCGCGGACGCCTTTAGAGCCTTGGCGGCGCTGGATTTACGTCCCTGTTGATACTTCACGAAATCAACGACGTTGCGGCCGGGCATTAGGATTTTCTCAACCATTGCTGTCCTCACGGCGTGGACCAACGTTATGGCAGACAAGTTTCGCCAACACGTTCAGCGCACCGCTCAAATTTTACGGGAGAAATTGTGGCGGGCGACGGCCGAGCGGGCGAGGTTAACAGAGCGCCGGTGTTTGGTACGGTCCCGGTTCTGCGAAGCAGCGCGAAGAGCGCTGTATCGCGCCCGGGACACGAGAATGCGAATTCCGAATTCAAATTTCAAACAGCCAAGCGCTTGCGTTCCCGCGCCGCCGCGCGAGTTGGGCTTTTAGTTTATCTCCCCTTTTTGAGGGGAGACGGGACGCCGAAAGGCGCACCTTAGGTCAACGGCCGCGGCTTATTTCCCGGATTGCCGGGAAACAGAGGCACACGGCAACGCCTCTCAGCGTCCCGCCGCGGCGACTTCTTCGACCCTGGGACCGGTTCTTCCGAGCGCGGGCGCGAGCTTTTCTCGCCATCCAGGCAGGTTTTCCCACCCTTCACCCGTCTCGTCCAGCCATTGAAGGCAGCGCCCCGTAGTGGGCACGGACGGTTACCCAAGGCCCCCCGGGTCTGCGTTTGCGAAACACAGCCGCGGGCGCCGCATCAGCCTTCGGGTTGCCCCCCTCCGGCCAGCTCTCGCTCTGTCCCACTTCAGGATCGCCTCTAGAAGCGCCCCTCACTGGACAGGACACGAGCAGGATAAGCGAGGTGTTGGGGACGGGGATAACTATCCCCGCAGATTTAATGTTGATGAATGAAAATTCTTCGTCGTGCCGGCGTTGCCGGGACGACAGGATAGATGGTTCGAGACGCACGCAACGCGCGGCTCCTCAGGATGACGGCAGAGGATGTGGCTCCTCTCGACGGCGCTACGCCCTTACAACCACTTCTTCCATTTGAAAAACACATACGGCCCGACCGCGGCGAGCAGCATCATGATCAGCGCCATCGGATAGCCGTGGGTCCATTCCAGTTCCGGCATCAGCTTGAAGTTCATGCCGTAGATCGAGGCGATCAGGGTCGGCGGCATCAGAGACCACCGCCATCACCGAAAACAGTTTGATGATGTTGTTCTGCTCGAGGTTGACCACGCCGAGCATGGCGTCGAGCGTGAAGGTGATCTTGTTGGAGAGATAGGAGGCGTGGTCGGACAGCGAGGCCACGTCGCGCTGCATGGTCTTGAGCTGCTCGCGCATTTCCTTCGACCACTTGACGCCCTCCACCGATGCCGACAGGAAGGCGACGAGGCGGCCGATCGAGACCAGACTTTCGCGCACTTTCGAGGTGAGATCGCCCTTGCGGCCGATCGCGATCAGGATGTCGGAATAGCGCTTGGCGTGGCCGGTGCGCGCCGCGCCCTCCGGCTCGAAAATATCGTGGCTGATGATATCCATGTCGCCGCCGGCGCGCTCCAGGATGTCGGCGTTGCGGTCGATCACCGCATCGATCAATTCCATCAGGATCATCTCCCCGGTGATGCCGGGCGCGCACGCGCGCGCCAGCTTGTTTTCCACCAGTGTGAACGGCTTCGGCACGTCGTAGCGCACCGTCACCAGGCGATGGTTGGCCAGGATGAACGTCACCGCCGTGGTCCTGGGGTTGTCGGTGTCGGCATGGCACATCAGGGTGGCGGTCATGTAGCGCGCGGCGTTCTCGACATAGAGCCGGCTCGATATCTCGATCTCCTGCATGTCCTCCCGGGTTGGGACCGCAATGCCGGCCAGCCGTTCCACCGCGTGGTCTTCCTCCGCGGTCGGCTTGACCAGATCGATCCACACCGCGGCCTCCGGCAACGCGGCGAGGCTGACCGGCTCGACTTTCTTCAGCGCAAAAGCGGATGGAGCGAAGATCGAAAGCATGCGGTAACTCCGGGGACCGAAACACGAGGCGATAAGCGGCACATGACAGCTGCAGGTGCGCCAATTCCCTCGATTCTGGCAAGCGCTTCGCCGCCTCCTGACGCGCCGCTAACCACATTTGCGGCGGCCCGGTGGCAGCGGTATGGCGACGATTCGGCGGGCCGTACCGGCCTGCCCAGAAACTAGCCCAAACCCCCAAAAGTTGCGGCATAAATGCCACAGGAAGCGCGCCGCAGCACGCGACAGGGCACTAACTACTGGAATTATCGCTGATTTCGGCGATAATCCGCCTTAACAGAATCGTCGCGTTTGGGGCGCAGCATTGGCGCGGAACGCAGGGTCCTTCGACTGGAATAAGAAAATGTCGTCTGTGAAAACAAAACTCGGACTTCTGGCTGCCGGCCTGATGCTGTCGGGCTGCATGCAGGCGACGACCTATGAAGCCACCAAGGAGACCAGCTTCAAGCCGCGCGACAAGGAGCTGCTGGCCAAGGTGTCCTACGTCAAGACCCCGGTGCCCGAAGCCTTCCGCCGCGCCATCGTCGAGTATCACCGCAAGGAAGCGCCCGGCTCGATCGTGGTCGATTCCGACAATCACTACCTCTACTACGTGATGGATGGCGGCAAGGCGATCCGCTACGGCATCACCGTCGGCGAAGAAGCAATGGCTTGGTCCGGCATCGCCAAGATCGGCAGCATGACCGAGTGGCCGCCGTGGCATCCGACCAAGAGCGAGATCTCGCGGCTCGGCGTTCCGACCTTCGTCGCACCCGGTCCGGACAATCCGATGGGTTCGCGCGCGCTGTATCTCTACTCCGGCGGCAAGGACACGCTGTTCCGGATCCACGGCACCAACCAGCCGGAATATATCGGCGCGTCGATCTCCTCCGGCTGCATCCGGATGACCAACGAGGACGTGATCGATCTGTATAACCGGGTGAAGATGGGCACCATCGTCGTGGTGCTGGAGCCGAAACATGGCGACTCGCCATTCAATTCGGCAATGGCGCTGCAGGGCGGCGGCAACACGCTGCAGTAACGTTCGCTCTTTTGAAATCAAAAAGCGCCGGTTTTACCGGCGCTTTTTTGTTGGCCGTGGTTTTGGCTCGGGCACGGCGGCTTCCGGTTCAGCCGAGCCGGATCTGACCGCCTGCGGCTTCGCAGCATCGGATTTCGCAGCGACCTCGCGTGGCGGCGCCTCCTCCGGGCGCTCGACCGGCAGCAACGGCGCAACCGTTGGCAGGGAATCGTAGACATTCCACTGGCAGATGCGATAGCCGCCGCGCCGCTCGGCGAGGTCGAGATGAATGTGATCCTCGTGATACCAGTCCGAGCCCGGCCCCAGCACTGTGGAGAACCGCGCGCACACCGAATGCAGCACGGCTTCGCGCTGCTCGCGCGGGACGGTGCGGTCGGTCAGCGACAGCGACTGGCCGTTGGCGAATTTCAGGGCCCGGACGTCGAGCGCATTGGCGCGGCCGTGCTCGGACAATTTGGCGCCGAGCACGCGGTTGCGGCCGCGGCATTCGAACGAGTCGAAATTGTCGAGATCGGCGAGCGACGTGCCGAGGCCCTGCGCGAACGGCGCCATGTCCAGCCGGACCCAGTCCGCGACCGCCGCCGCCATGGTGCAGCGGAGGATCGCCGCCGGCTTCACCGCGACAAGCCTGTTGTCGGCAAGCACCACCGCTTCCAGCCGAACCAGGTCATCGCCGCCGCAGCCGCCGGGCCCGCTGATGGCGGGAATGCTGGGCGCAATCGCAATCGCTTCGGTCAGCGCCAGCCGGCAGGCGGAGGGCGGCACGGGCTGTTCCGCGGCGGGCTTTTCAGCCTCGGCCGGCTTGCCATGATCGGCCCGATCGTCCGCGGCCGGTGCCTCGGCCGGACGAGGTTTCGGCAGCGGGACGGCGGCACGATGCGGGCGGGGCCGCGGCTCCGGCCAGAACCCTCCCCGCAGCGCCAGCGGGCGCGCCGGCGCGGGGTCGGCAGCCAGCGCCAGCAACAGGACAACGGCGGCGGTAACCATTGGCCGTTTGTCGCAGCCGGGGCCGCGACAAGGCCATTTTCGGCTTGCTTTTGCCGCGCTAAACTTCATGACAAAGAGCTAACACAATCGGAGGGACGTTCGTATGCGCGGATTGATGCAAGACTGGCCTATGCTGTGCCACCGGATTATCGACCATGCGGCGATGGTCCATGGCGAACGCGAGGTGGTCACGCGATCGGTCGAAGGCCCCATTCATCGCACCAATTACGCCGAAATTCGCGCCCGCGCGCTGAAAGTGGCGCAGCGTCTCGACCGCGAGGGCATCAAGCTCGGCGACCGCGTCGCCACCATCGCCTGGAACACCTGGCGCCATCTCGAGGCCTGGTACGGCATCATGGGCATCGGCGCGATCTGCCATACCGTCAATCCGCGGCTGTTCCCGGACCAGATCGCCTGGATCATCAATCATGCCGACGACCGCATCGTGATGACCGACATCACCTTCGTGCCGATCCTGGAGAAGATCGCAGACAAGCTGCCGACCGTGGAGCGCTTCATCGTCTTCACCGACAAGGCGCACATGCCCGAGACCACGTTGAAGAACGCGGTCGCCTATGAGGACTGGATTGCGGAAGCCGACGGCAATTTCAAATGGAAGATGTTCGACGAGAATACCGCAGCGGCGATGTGCTACACCTCGGGCACGACAGGCGATCCGAAGGGCGTGCTGTATTCGCACCGCTCCAACGTGCTGCATTCGATGATGGCCAACAATGGCGACGCGCTCGGCGCCACGTCGAAGGACGTGATGCTGCCGGTGGTGCCGCTGTTCCATGCCAACAGCTGGGGCATCGCATTCTCCGCGCCCTCGATGGGCACCAAGCTGGTGATGCCCGGCGCCAAGCTCGACGGCGCGTCGGTCTATGAACTGCTCGACACCGAGAAGGTCACGTTTACCGCCGGCGTGCCGACGGTGTGGCTGATGCTGCTGCAGCACATGGAGAAAAATCACCTCACCCTGCCGCATCTGAAGGTGGTGATATGCGGCGGCTCGGCGATGCCGCGCTCGATGATCAAGGCCTTCGTCGATATGGGCATCAACGTCCGCCACGCCTGGGGCATGACCGAGATGTCGCCGCTCGGCACCGTCGGCGGATTGCAGGGCCAGTACGCGCATCTGACCGGCGATGAAAAACTCGACGTGCTGCAGACGCAGGGTTATCCGCCCTTCATGGTCGAGATGAAAATCACCGACGATGCGGGCCGGGACCTGCCGTGGGACGGCAAGACCTTTGGCCGGCTCAAGGTGCGCGGCCCTGCGGTCGCCGGCGCCTATTTCCGTGTCGATGCGCCGATCCTCGACGAGAATGGCTATTTCGACACCGGCGACGTCGCCACCATCGACAAGCACGGCTACATGCGCATCACCGACCGCTCCAAGGACGTGATCAAGTCCGGCGGCGAATGGATTTCCTCGATCGACCTGGAAAACCTCGCGGTCGGCCACCCCAAGGTGGCGGAGGCCGCCGTGATCGGCGTGCATCATCCGAAGTGGGACGAGCGCCCGCTGCTGATCGTGCAGCTCAAGCCGGGCCAGACCGCGACCCGCGAGGACATCCTGAAATACATGGACGGGAAAATCGCAAAATGGTGGATGCCCGATGACGTCGTGTTCGTCGACGGCATCCCGCACACCGCGACGGGGAAGATCCTGAAGACCGCGCTGCGCGATCAGTTCAAGAGCTACAGCTTCCCGACCGCGGCGGCGTGAGTTCTTAACCTCTCCCCGTTCTGCGCGGGGAGAGGTCGGAGACCGCGCGCAGCGCGGTCTCCGGGTGAGGGACAAGGCACAATGCGTGGCAAACTTGGCAACACCCTCATATCGCGCAAGCCACGCGCCAACCAGACTGACGCAGAAACGACGCTCTGGAATCGCATTCGCAATCGGCAGATCAGTGGGCACAAGTTCGTCCGGCAGGAGCCGATTGGCCGCTACATTCGTGACTTCGTTTGCCGAGAAAAACTTATCGTTATCGAAGCCGATGGTGGACAGCACGCAGAATCGGCCCGTGACGAAGCGCGGGATCTCACCCGGATCGCATCTGACGATGCGATCCGACCTCTCCCCGTAGAAACGGGGAGAGGTTAAGAACATCCCGATCTTTGCCTTGTATTCTCCGCAAGCCCGTGTTTTCACACGGCTCACTCTTCAGGATCGACGGACGGACCGATGGCCCGCAGGTTTTCCGCTCCCTACCAGACGGAGCCCGTGTCCAGCCTCGCGTCGTGGGCGCGCCGCCTCGCGGTATTTTCGGCCGTAGCCGCCGTGGTCTCGATCATCATCGTCCGCTTCGGGTTCCTCGAAATGCGCCCGGCGCTGGCGACGTTTTTCGGTGCGCTGGCTTGTGCCGGACTTTCCATCCTGGTCGGTCTCGCCGCCTTCGTCGCGATCTGGCAGAACGGCTCGCGCGGCATGAGCCGCATCCTGCTGGCGATGCTGATCGATGTGGCGGTGCTGGCCTATCCCGCCTATCTCGGCCTGCAATACCGCAAGCTGCCGGCGATCCACGACATCACCACCGATCCGATCGATCCGCCGCGGTTCGACGCGCTGGCGCGGCTGCGCGCCAGCGACGGCGCCAACACCGCGGTTTATGCGGGCCTGTATTCCGCCGAACTGCAGCGCGCCGCCTATCCCGACATCGAGCCGGTCGACCTCGACGTTCCCGTGCAGCGCGCCTATGAGGTGACGCTGGCGCTGGTCACCAAGCGCAAATGGCTGGTGATCGACGAGCGCGCGCCGCAGCCGCCGCGCCGCGTCGGCCGCATCGAGGCAGTGGCGCGGACGCCGATCATGGGATTTCGCGAGGACGTTTCGATCCGCGTCACCCCCGACGGCGAGGGATCGCGCGTCGATATCCGCTCGTCGTCGCGTTATTTCGAAAGCGACCTCGGCAGCAACGCCTCGCGCATCACCAGGCTGATCGACGATATCAACACCGCCGTGGACAGAACTCCGGCGCCGAAGAAACCGGTCGCTCCGGTCAAGGCGCCGGCGAAAGGCGTGGCGAAGAAGTAGGTTGTGCCCCGGACGCAGCGCAGCGCGTAGCTCTTGCGGAGCGGCATGAAGAATGCCGCACCGCGTCCGGGACACGAGTCTACCCCGCCAGCCGATAGCTGCCGCCGATCACGGGGTCGCCATCGGTCGCCACGATGCCGCGCCGGACCAGATCTTCCAGATGCGCCAGCACCGAGTAACCGGCGGCGGCGGTCAGCCGCGGGTCGATGCCGATATAGATCGCTCGCACCATACTCGGAATGTCGGCCTCGCCTTTTGCCAGGCGATGCAGGATCGAGGCCTCGCGCGCTTCGCGGTGGCGGATCAGGAAACGCAGGTAGCGCTGTGCGTCCGGGATTTCCGGGCCGTGGCCGGAGAAATACAGGTCCTCGTTGCGCTGCGTCAGTTTGTGCAGCGAGGCCATGTAGTCGATCATCGATCCGTCCGGAGGCGCCACGATCGAGGTCGACCAGCCCATCACGTGATCGCCGACAAACAGGGTTTTGCGCGCTACCCACGCGAACGCCATGTGATTGGCGGTATGGCCCGGCGTCGCCACCGCCTGCAGCGCCCAGCCGTCGCCGGAAATGATCTCGCCGTCGCGCACCTGCACGTCAGGGCGAAAATCGCGGTCGGCGCCGGACTCGGTGGAGATCTTCTCGCTCTCGTAATAGGGCCGCGAGGCGCGATGCGGTCCCTCGGCGTAGACGGTGGCGCCGGTGGCCGCCTTGATGCGCGCGGTGTTCGGCGAATGGTCGCGGTGGGTGTGGGTGACGAGGATATGCGTGACGGTTTCGCCCTTGACGGCATCGAGCAGCGCCGATGCATGGGCCTCGCTGTCGGGGCCGGGATCGATGATCGCGACATTGCCCTGGCCTACGATGTAGCTCACCGTGCCGGTGAAGGTGAATGGCGACGGATTATTGCAGAGAACCCGGCGCACGCCGGGACGCACCTCCTCGGCGACGGCGGGTTTCAGGGCAAAATCGCGGTTGAACGGGATGTCGTCATTGTCGGACATGGGGGAGCTCGCAAGTGGAGGGCGTTCCCCGGACGCAGTGCAGCGCGAAGCGGTGCGCCGCAGAGCCGGGGTCGTAGCAAAACGCGGTGTTTGGTGCGGTCCCGGCTCT
Source organism: uncultured Alphaproteobacteria bacterium (assembly GCA_963784755.1). Classification (GTDB taxonomy): domain Bacteria; phylum Pseudomonadota; class Alphaproteobacteria; order Rhizobiales; family Xanthobacteraceae; genus Bradyrhizobium. The sequence goes on from CAWASS010000004.1 coordinate 373,100, forward strand.
GCGAAGCAGCACAAGCGTGCTGCATCGCGTCCGCGACACGGAGGGCTTTACGAAAACGCCTGGATACCGGTGATCGCGCGGCCCAAAATCAGCGCGTGGACGTCGTGGGTGCCCTCGTAGGTGTTCACAGTCTCCAGATTCGCGGTGTGGCGCATCACGTGATACTCGATCTGGATGCCGTTGCCGCCGTGCATGTCGCGGGCGACGCGGGCGATGTCGAGCGCCTTGCCGCAATTGTTGCGCTTGACGATGGAGATCATCTCCGGCGCCATCTTGCCCTCGTCCATCAGCCGCCCCACCCGCAAGCTCGCCTGCAGGCCGAGCGCGATGTCGGTCTGCATGTCCGCGAGCTTCTTCTGCACCAGTTGCGTCGCCGCCAGCGGCCGGTTGAACTGCTTGCGGTCCAGCGTGTATTGCCGCGCGCGGTGCATGCAGTCTTCCGCAGCGCCCATCGCGCCCCAGGAGATGCCGTAGCGGGCGCGGTTGAGGCAGCCGAACGGACCTTTCAGGCCGGAAACGTTGGGCAACAGCGCGCTCTCCGGCACCACCACGCCTTCCATTACGATCTCGCCGGTGATCGATGCGCGCAACGACAGCTTGCCGCCGATCTTCGGCGCCGAGAGGCCCTTCATGCCCTTTTCCAGGATGAATCCGCGGATCTGGTTGTTGTGCTCGGCCGACTTCGCCCACACCACGAACACATCGGCGATCGGCGCATTGGAAATCCACATTTTCGAGCCGGTGAGGCGGTAGCCGTCCGACACTTTCTCGGCACGGGTCTTCATGCCGCCGGGATCGGAGCCGGCATCGGGCTCGGTCAGGCCGAAGCAGCCGACCCATTCGCCGGTCGCAAGTTTCGGCAGATATTTCTTGCGCTGGTTCTCGTCGCCATAGGCATAGATCGGGTGCATCACCAGCGACGACTGCACCGAGTTCATCGAACGGTAGCCGGAATCGACCCGCTCGATCTCGCGCGCCACCAGACCATAGGCGACGTAGCTCGCATTGGCGCAGCCATATTCCTCCGGCAGCGTGATGCCGATCAGGCCGAGTTCGCCCATCTCGTTGAAAATCTCGCGGTCGGTGGTCTCCTCGAGATACGCCTTGGTGATGCGCGGCAACAGCTTGTCCTGCGCATAGGCGCGCGCGGTGTCGCGAATCATGCGCTCGTCTTCGGTGAGCTGCTCATCGAGCATGAACGGATCGTCCCACTGGAAATTCACCGGGGCCGGCTTGTCCTTGGTTTGGGGGCGCACGCTCATGGAAAGTCCTTTCTTCGTGGTCACACGAACTCTGACCGATAAGTTAAATGCTCGCGAGCGCGAGCGCAATTACATAACTACGTCATTCCGGGGCGCGCGAAGCGCGAACCCGGAATCCAGCCAATTGCTCTAATCTCTGGATTCCGGGTCTGCGTGCTTCGCACGCATCCCGGAATGACGAATGCCGTTCAGCCCTCAAGGTGCTCGTTGGAGACGATCTCGATCCCGAAACCGGACAGTCCCTTGTAGTCGTGCACCGACGAGGTCAGATGCCGGATCGAGGTGACGCCGAGGTCGCGCAGGATCTGCGCGCCGACGCCGACCTCGCGCCATTGCCGGTTGCGGTCGGCTTCGGCGGATTTCGGCTCGGCCAGCGGCGCCACGGGAACGCCGGCGGCGCCGTCGCGCAAATATACCAGCACGCCGCCGCCGGCCTTTTTGAAGTGCTCGAGTACGGCCTGCAATTTCTTCGATCCGGTAAAAATATCCTTGACGATGTTGGGCTTGTGAAATCGCGTCAGCACGTTCCGGCCGTCGCCGATGCCGTTATAGACGAAGGCGGCGTGGTGGATCGGATCGAACGGCGAGCGGTAGGCATAGCCCTGCAGCGGCCCGATCGGGCTTTCTGTCGTAAAGGTCGAGACCCGCTCGATCAGTTTCTCGCGCGCCTGGCGATAGGCGATCATGTCGGCGATGGTGACATGCTTGAGCTTATGCGTCGCTGCGAACCGCGCCACCTGCGCGCCCTTCATCACCGTGCCGTCGTCATTCATCAACTCGCTGATGACGCCGACCGGCGGCAGGTTGCAGAGCTTGCAGAGATCGACTGCGGCTTCGGTATGGCCGGAGCGCAACAGCACACCGCCGTCGCGCGCGATCAGCGGAAACACGTGGCCGGGCCGCGCGAAATCGCTGGCGCCGGCGTTCGGGTTGGCCAGCGCGCGGCAGCACGACGCGCGTTCGTCCGCCGAGATTCCGGTGCCGCCGTCGGGCTTGTAGTCGATCGAGACCGTGAAGGCGGTGGTGTGGTTGGATTCATTGTTCGCCACCATCGGGTCGAGCCGCAGCCGCCGCGCGTCCTCTGTGGTGACCGGCGCACAGACGATACCGGAGGTGTGGCGGATGATGAACGCCATCTTTTCGGCGGTGCAGAGCGAAGCCGCCACGATCAGGTCGCCCTCGCCTTCGCGGTCGTCATCATCGGTGACGACGACGATTTCGCCATTGGCAAACGCCTGCAGGACTTCGGGGATCGGGTGGGCCATGGGTTGTGCTCGGTTTCTTTCGAGGAGGATATGGCCCAGAGCATCCGGCGGCGCAACAGCCAGTTTCAGATTGGTCGTCTGCACGCCCCAGCCGGCGTTCCCCGGACGCTGCGCAGCACGCCGCACTTCGCGGCGTGGTGCGCTGCAGAGCCGGGGCCGTTGCGAAACATGGCGTTCGTTAAGGTCCCGGCTCTGCGGAGCGGCATGAAGGATGCCGCACCGCGTCCGGGACACGGGTAGCTACGGCAGCACCTCGCGGCGCTCGCTCAGGCGCGCGTCGATCTCGGCGCGCTTGTCTTCCAGCAATCCCTTGTCGGCCGCCTCGATCACGTTGAACAGTTCGTGGGCGTCGCTGAGCCGCGTCACCACCACATAGTCGGCGCCGGCGGCGTACTGGTCCTCGACATCGGCGAGCAGATCGGCGGTGGAGACGATTTTCGCCGTCGTATTCAGCGAGCGGACATGGCGGACCAGTTTTTCGTTGTTGGCGCCCTTCAAGAGCGAGTCCGGCACGCTGAGGATGATGATCTCGGCGTTGCCGACGCCGGCGTGGACCAGGGTGTCGACATTGCTAATGTCGCCATAGGTCACATGCACGCCGCGGCTTGCAAGGTTCTGGAATACCACGGGATTGAAATCGACCACGCCGATCTGGTCCAGCAGTCCCGGGTTCTGGCGCTCGATTTCGCTGAGCAGCGCGCTGGCGGCGCGGAAGAAACCGAGGATCAGGATGCGGCGGCCACCGTGGCCGCCCTCGTGATCGCCCTCGTCCGCATGGCTGTGATCGAGATCGCGCAGTCCAATCCGCTTCAGCAGCTTGATCGACGCACGCGTGATCTGGTCGCTGCGCCCGATCGCAAACGTGCTGAGCACCGCTAGCACCACGAATGCGAACGACGCGGCACTGGCGGTCTGGGTCTTGATATGCCCCGCCGTGATGCCGGTCTGGATCACCACCAGCGAGAATTCGCTGATCTGCGCCAGATTGATCGCCGGCAGCAGGCTGGCGCGCAGGCCCTGCTTCAAAAAATATAGCGGCGTGAAGGTGGTGACCACGCGGCTCACCACGGTGAAGGCGGCGATGATCAGCGCAAGCCCGATCACCGACAGATTGGGAATCGGGATGGTCATGCCCAGTGCCACGAAAAACAGCGTGATGAAGAAGTCGCGCAGCGTCGTGACTTTCGCGGTCACATCCAGCGCATAGGGGAAGGTCGACAGCGATACGCCGGCGACCAGCGATCCCATTTCGCGCGACAGATGCAATCGTTCGGCGATCTCGCCGATCAGGAAACACCACGCCAGCGCGCCCAGCAACACCAGTTCCGGACGGCGCGCGATCTGGTGGAACAGCGGCGGCAGCACGTAGCGGCTGAGCGCCAGCGCGGTGACCACCAGCGCCAGCACCCGCGCGATCGACAGCAGGATGACGCTTAACTGCAGATCGGCAAGGCTCGGCTGCACCGCGAGGAACAGGATGGCGAAGATATCCTGCAGCACCAGCACGCCGAGCGTGATGCGGCCCGGCAGCGTGTCGAGCTCGCGCTTTTCGTAGAGCACTTTGACGATGATGACCGTGCTCGACAGCGTGCATGCAATAGCCAGATACAGCCCGTCGAAGCCCCCGCCTCCCAGCGCGCGGCCGATACCCATGAAGAACAGCACGCCGAGGAGGCAGCCGCCGGCCAACTGGCCGCCGGCGGCGAACAGGATGACGCGGCCGGCGCGCACGATCTTCTTGAGGTCGATTTCGAGCCCGATCATGAACAGCATGAAGATCAGGCCGAGTTCGGAGATGGTTGCGATCGATTCCTTCGATTCCACCCACCCCGTCCCGAACGGACCGATGATGAAGCCGCCGACAAGGTAGGCCAGGATCAACGGCTGCCGGAAGAAATGGGCGAGAAGCCCAAGCCCCCATGCGAACAAGATGCATAGCGTGATGTCGCGAATAAGCTCGTGCATGATCCCAAACCAGCCGGCGGCGGCGCCCTCGCGCCGCAGCCTAAAGGCGCGCGCCGGACGGTCAAAGGGCTAATTCGGAATGTCCAATGCGCTATCTGCCGCAGGCCGGGGCTGGCCGGTGAAAGCGGTCGGCGGGAATTGCAGTTCAGGCCTTGAAGTAACGCGCAACATTCGTGATACGTTATCATTCCGGGGCGCGCAAAGCGCAAATCCGGAATCCGGAGATGTGGCTGGATTCCGGCTCTGCGCCGGACGGCGCATCCTGGAATGACGAGAAAAAAAGAAAAGGGAGACTACGTTCATGGCCACCGGATCGTTCGACTTCGCACCGTTGCTGCCGGCGGGATTGCCACCGGCCTCGGCGCGATGGACGGGCTTGGCGAAATACTCCTTCGTCGGCGGCAACAACGATCCGGATCAGGTGCCGGTGGAGGGGCTGGTCGAGGCCGTCAATGCCGTGCTGAGGCGCGAGGGCAGGACGCTCGCCACTTACGGCCTCGCCAGCGGCCCGCAGGGCTACCGCCCCCTGCGCGAATTTCTTACCCTAAAGCTGAAGCGCGACGCCGGCATCGCCTGTACTGCCGACGACATACTGATCGTCTCCGGCTCGCTGCAGGCGCTCGATCTGGTCAATCACACGCTGCTGGCGAAGGGCGACACCGTCATCATCGAGCAGGACAGCTATCAGGGTGCGCTGAACCGGCTGACACGATCGGGCGTCAACATGGTCGGCATCCCGCTCGACGGCGAGGGTATGCGCATGGATGCGCTGGCGGCGGCGCTGGAAGACCTCAAGCGTAGGAACGTCCAGCCGAAATATATCTACACCATCCCAACCGTGCAGAATCCGACCGGCACCATCATGCCGGAGGCGCGCCGGCTCGAACTCTTGAGATTGTCGCAAGCCTATGGCGTGCCGATTTTCGAGGACGACTGCTACGCCGACCTGATCTGGGATGGCGAGCGTCCGCCCGCGCTCTACGCCATGAGCAAGTCCGGCGGCGTGATCCATATCGGCTCATTTTCCAAATCGATCGCGCCGGCGCTGCGGGTCGGATTCATCGTCGCGCCCTGGGACCTGATGTCGCGCATGCTGGCGCTGAAAACCGACGCCGGCTCCGGCGCGCTGGAACAGATGGTGCTGGCGGAATATTGCGCGCCGCATTTCTCCGACCATGTGCCAAAACTCACCAGGGGATTACGTGCAAAACTCGACACGCTGATGGAAGCACTCAACGAGCAGTTCGGCACCGCGGCGGAATTCGAGGATCCCAAGGGCGGCATCTTCCTGTGGGTGAAACTGCCCGACAATGTCGATACGCTGAAACTGTATCAGGCAGCCCTTGCCGCCGGCGTCGCCATCAATCCGGGGCCGGAATGGTCGACCGACAAGGCTTATGGCAAGAGCCGGATGCGGCTGTGTTTCGCCAGCCCATCGACGGAGCAAATCCGCGAGGGCATCGCCGCACTGGCCGAAGTGTGCCGCCGGGAATTCGGCGTGCCGGCGCGCATTGCCAATGTGGAGAAGGCCAGAGCCTAATTCGTCATGGCCGAGACAAGCCCGGCCATGACGACGCGAAGGGGAAAGAACATGGAAGCCTCGGCCTCGATCGAGATCGCAAAACATACGTTGCTGTCCTGCGGACTCATTCTGGCCATCGGCACGCTCACCGCCTTGGCCGCCCGCAAGGCCAGCATTCCCGACGTCGCGGTATTTCTCGTTGCCGGCATCCTGATCGGCCCGGCGGCGCTGGGGCTGATCGAGATCAAAGCGGATTCGGCGCTGAACCAGATCATCCTGTTGTTCGGCGCGAGCTACATCCTGTTCGACGGCGGCGCGTCGCTGCGGTTCAAGGTGCTAAAGCAGGTCTGGATCACGATCGTGGTGATCGCCACCGCCGGCGTGTTGATCACCGCCGCCGTCACCGGCCTCGCCGCCCACTTCGTTCTCGGCGTTCCCATGATCGTGGCGCTGCTGCTGGGCGCGACGCTGGCCTCGACGGATCCTGCGACGCTGGTGCCGATCTTCCGGCAGGTCCACATTCGCGACCGCGTCGCGCAGACTGTCATGAGCGAGTCGGCGTTCAACGACGCCATGGGCGCGATCGTCACCTTCGGCGTGCTCGCGGTGGCGATGGGCACCGGCGAATTTTCGTTTGCCACATCATTGCTCGATCTGATCAAGCAATCGGCCATCGGCATCGCCGCCGGCGCAGCACTTGGCTATCTGGCCGTGCTGCTGATCGCCCATGAGCGATGGGCATTCCTTGCGGAATATGCGCCCGTGGTGACGCTGGTTGCCGTGATCGGCGCCTATTTCGCGGCCGACGGCATGCAGGCTTCGGGCTTCATGGCGGTGTTCGTGTTCGGCATCGTGCTCGGCAACAAGGAATCCTTCGGCTTTGCGATGCAAGCCGGCGAGACGCAGAAACTCGACGAATTCGTCCTGACCACCGCGTTCATCATGCGGCTGTTCATCTTCATCCTGCTCGGCGCCCAGGTCGATTTCGGGTTGATGAAGCAATACTGGGCCGGCGGCGTCGTCGTGGTTGTCATCCTGATGCTGGTGGCCCGGCCCATCACCGTGTTCGCCTGCGCGTTGCCGGACCGGCGCGCGCGATGGAGTTTTGGCGAGATGCTGTTCATGTGCTGGACCCGCGAGACCGGCGTCATTCCGGCGGCGCTGGCTGGCCTGCTGCTCGGCATCAAGGCGCCGGGCGCGCAAATGATCGCCTCCGTCACCTTCATCGCCATCCTGATGACGATCCTGATCCAGGCCCCGACCACGAAGTGGCTGGGGCGCTGGCTCGGGCTTCTGGAAGAACGCTGAACTACCTCACGGCGAACGGCGCCTGATAGGGCCGGCCGAACGGCACGCCGTTGATCACCGTCTGCACCGGCTTCAGGATCGCCTTGCCGTCGCGCTTGTTGTTGCGGGTATCGACGAAGGTTACCGGGCCTTCCACCAGCTCCATGATCGCCACGTCGCCGGGCGCGCCGACCTGCAGCGTGCCGATCTTCGGCGCGCGGTTGATGATCTTGGCCGGCGCGGTCGTTGCCATCGCCACCACCTGCTCCAGCGAAAAACCGAGCAGCATGAACTTGCTCATCACATTCGGCAGATAGGGCATGCCCGGCGAATTGCCTGAAAATACGTGGATGTCGGAGGAGATCGTATCGGGCGTGCAGCCGCCGGGGATCGCCACTTCCGCCACGGTGAAATCGAAGCTGCCGCCGCCATGGCCGACGTCGAAGATCACGCCGCGCTGCTTGGCGGCGAGCGCCGCCGGCAACAGCTTGCCCTCCTGCACGATATTGGTGAAGGCGCCGGCGTTGTTGGGCGCGCCGGAATAGGCATGCGTCAGCACGTCGCCCGGCCGCAGCAGGTTCAGGATGTCCGACATCAGCTGGCCGGTCTCGACGCCGCCGATATGCACCATCATCTTGGCCGGCCAGCCGCACATCTCGCAGGCCTGGATGCCGCGTTTCAGCGGCTCGAGGCCGTGTTTGTAGATCACATTCTCGGACATCCGCACCTTGACGCCGATCAGGAAATCCTGATTTTCAGCGAGCGCCATGGCGCAGGCTTCGACCTGCGCGTTGTCGATATTGTAGAGCTCGGCGACCGGGAATGCCGACAACCCGTTATTGGCGATGTGGACGAAGGCGTAAATCCGCGTCCGCGACTGCGCCACGATGTAGCGGCGAAGTGCCGCGAGATTGTTGACGCCGGCGTCTCCAGCCGAAACCATCGTGGTCGTGCATTGAAACTGCGCCAGTTCGTCGGCGGCAATCCCGATCGCGGAGCCGTAGGGGTAGACATGCGAATGCAGGTCGATCAGGCCCGGCGTCACCAATTTTCCTGTCGCGTCGATGGTCTTCAGCGCCCGCGCCGCGGGGATTTCCGTCTCGATCGCCTCGATCGCGCCCCAGCGGATGCCGATATCGCGCTTGCCGCGCAGCGACTGACTGGGGTCGAGCACATCGCCGCCCTTGATGACGAGATCGAACTTGTCGTTCGGGCCCATCGCCGCACTGGCAAAGCGTCCCGACATGGTCGCTGCGGCGGCCGAGGCCGAAAGCGCAAGGAAATTGCGGCGTGACAATGCGGACATGCTGGCGTCTCCCCCCGAAGGATTATTTTTGTGGCAACGATGATGAAGCTAACACCGGAGTTGCGCAAGCATTCCTGTGTCATTGCGAGCGAAGCGAAGCAATCCAGTGGCTACCGAAGACTGGATTGCTTCGTCGCTTCGCTCCTCGCAATGACGGCCGGATTTCGTGCTGCGCTGCGTCCTGACGGCTGGCACCCATAAAGGGTTTGCCCTAGTCTCGCCCCCGCAACTCAAAGGCCTTCAGAGCCCAACGGGAGATGTCCATGGCCGCTATCCGCATTCTCGCATCCGCTCTATGCCTGCTCGCTTCCAGCGCGGCCTTCGCCGACGATCCCCTGCCCCGCGCCAAACCGGAGGACGTGGGCCTCTCCAGCGAGCGGCTGGCGCTGATCGGCGAGACCCTGAAGGCCGATATCGAGGCCGGGCGGATTCCAGGTGCTGTGATCGCAATTGCGCGGCGCGGCAAGCTGGTGGCGCTGGACGCCTATGGCTGGAGCGACAAGGAGGCCGGGGTCGCCATGACCACCGACACCATCTTCAACATCGCCTCGATGACCAAGCCGATGACGGCGGTCGGCGCGCTGATGCTGTATGAACGGGGCAAGCTCCTGATCGACGATCCGCTTGCGAAATATTTTCCGAAATTCGCCGACATGCGCGTGGCCGTGCGCGACGCCGGTGAGCCGGTCGAGGAAACCGTGCCGGCCAACCGCAAGATCACCATTCAGGATCTGATGCGGCACACCTCCGGCATCGTCTATGGCGGGCGCGGCAACACCCTGGTGCACAAGATGTATCCGGGCGGCAGCGGCGACGCGTCGCGCGACTACGACGGCGCCGCCTTCATGGACAAGCTGGCGTCGCTGCCGCTGCTGTATCAGCCCGGCACGGTATGGGACTACGGTTTTGGACTCGACGTGCTCGGCCTCACCATCGAAAAAATCAGCGGCCAGTCGCTCGGGCAATATCTGCAGGCCAATCTGTGGACGCCACTCGGCATGACCGACACCGGTTTCTCGATTTCGCCGGACAAGGCCGCGCGCTACGCCAAGCCGCTGCCCGCCGATCCCGAAACAGGAAAAGCGCAAACCCGCAGCCCCGAACTGACGCAGCCGCTCAAATTCGAATGCGGCGGCGGGTGCGCCGCCTCCACCGCGTCGGATTACCTGCGCTTTGCGATGATGCTGATGAACGGCGGCCGCTCCGGCGAGGCGCGGCTGCTCGGCCGCAAGACCGTCGACTACATGCTGTCCGACCAGCTCGGGCCGAATATCAAGAATCTGGTCGGCAATGCCGACCCCACCCGCGCCGATTACGGTTTTGGGCTCGGCCTTGCGGTGCGGACCACGCCGGGCGTGGTCAAGATGATGGGATCGGTTGGTCAATTCTCATGGCCCGGCGCCAGCGGCACCGACTGGTGGGCCGACCCGAAGGAAGAACTCGCGGTGGTCTATCTCTCGGCGGCGCCCGGCCCGATCCGCTGGCATTACCGGCAGAAGATCAACGCGCTGGTGTATCAGGCGATCATGGAATAGCGCGACGAATCCACCTACCGCCGTTCCGGGATGCGTGCGAAGCACGCAGACCCGGAATCTAGCAACAGGCTCTGGATTCCGGGTTCGCTCGTTTCACTCGCGCCCCGGAATGACGGTGTCTGAACGTCCGTTCAGAAATTTTTCCCGGGTTCCATCGGAACGATGCCGGACATTTGATGTTCTCCTTACCTAACTGGAGGAGAGGCGACATCATGAAGAAGCTTGGAATCATTGCCGCGGCCGTTGCCGCGATTGCCATTGCGGCCCCGTCGGTCGCCAGTGCCGAGAAGATCGTCATCAAGCGTGGCGGCGATCATCACTACGGCGCCCGCGCCGAGTTTCGCGAACATCGCGATCACGGCTGGCACCGCGGCCATGACAGGAAGGTCGTCATCATCAAGCGCGGACACGATCACCGTTATTGATTGGCGTGAGTGCGGAAATGGCCCCGAAAGGGGCCATTTCCTTTTGTCGTCGCCACGGATACACCGTCATCCGGAGGAACGCACTCGCGCGCGTCCCGAAGGATGGCCGCGGGCCGCTCGTGGCCCATTCTTGGAGGCTCGCCGAAGACGAGCACTTCAGGATGACGGGTCTCATCCACCGCGGGTACCCTCATCCCACGCCGGCGCGAAGCCGGGATTCACAAAGCGCTTGTTCTTCGGCAACCCGGCAATCGCGGCGCGGTCCTCATCGTCAAGCCCGATATGCAGCGCGCCAAGATTGGCTTTCTGGCTCTCAGGCCGCGATGCCTTCGGGATCGCGGCGACGCCGTCCTGATCGAGCAGCCATTTCAATGCGACCTGGGCAGCACTGGCGCCATGCTTGCGGCCGATCGCCATCAGCGTCTTGTCGTCCGCGGCCCTGCCCTGCGCCAGCGGGCAATAAGCCACCAGCGGAATCGATTTCGCCGCCAGATATCCGCGCAGCGGGGTTTGGTCGAGAAAGACATGATACTCGACCTGATTGCAGGCGATCGGCGCCTTGACTTGCTCGACCACGGTTTTTAAGAGCGCGATGTTGAAATTGGCGACACCGATGGCGCGGGTGCGGCCTTCCTCCTTCAGCCTGACCAGCGTCTCGAACATCGCCGGCAGGTTCATGTTTTTGGCCGGCCAGTGTACCAGATAGAGATCGACATGATCGAGCCGCAGCTTCTTCAAGCTGGTGTCGAATGCCCTGCGGATTGCGTCTGGGGCGAGGTTTTCGTTCCAGACTTTGGTGGTGATGTGCAGATCCCCACGCGCGACTTTCGACGACGTGATGGCAGCGCCGATGGCGTCCTCGTTGCCATACATTTCCGCGGTGTCGATGTGCCGATAGCCGAGCCCGAGCGCGCTCTCGACCGCGGCGCGGCAGACATCGCCCTGCATGCGAAAGGTGCCAAGCCCCAGCCCCGGCAGGCCAACGCCCTGTGTTTGCAGATTTTCCAACTTGAAGCCTCCTGAAGACGCGAACCCGCACCCGCGGCGCCGGATGCTTATAGGTGTCATCGCAACGATTGGCGAGACGGCGGACCGACTGTTTGATAGTCTGTTCGCGGCAAGGCGTTCAAAACAAGTTGAGGTGGCAATCCACCATGGTCAAAGCGTTACGAAGATGGCTGGAAGCCAATGAACTGTTCGCCATCGTCACCGCCGTCGTCGGCACGCTCGTGGTGCTGTCCATGCTCCTGGTGATGGGCGGCTATCTGTTTGTAACGCGCTAGACCGCCCGACGCGCGGGCGAGATCCGCGCGACAATGAGCGTGACCACGGCCGCGATCGCGACATTGAGGATCAGCGCGCCGAGCCCGACATAGAACACATAACTGGCGCCGCCGAGGTCGATGGTCGCGAGCGGTTTCAAGCCGTTGCTCCACGCCGTCCACGATCCCCAGATAATTCCGGCGGCCCAGCCCAGCAGCAATCCCTCGGCACGGAACCAGCGCGTGAACAGCCCGAACACCAGCGCCGGAAAGGTCTGCAGGATCCACAAGCCGCCGAGCAATTGCAGGTCGAGGGCGTATTGCGTCGGCAGGAACAGGATGAAGGCGAGCGCGCCGACCTTGACCACCAGCGAGGCGATCTTGGCGACCGCCGCCTCGCCGGCGTGGCTGATGTCCGGATTGACATAGGACTTCCAGACATTGCGGGTGAACAGATTGGCGGCGCCGATGCTCATCACCGCCGCCGGCACCAGCGCGCCGATCGCGATCGCCGAAAACGCAAAGCCGGCAAACCACGACGGGAACAGCGCCTTGAACAGGGCCGGCACCACGTCGTTGGGCGTGTCCACCTTGATATGGGCGGCATAGGCCATATAGCCGAGCAGCGCGATCAGGCCGAGCAGCAGCGTATAGGCCGGCAGCAGGATCGCGTTCTTGCGGATGGTGTCGGCCGATTTCGACGCGAAAATGCCGGTCAGGGTGTGCGGATACATGAAGGCGGCAAGCGCCGAGCCCAGCGCCAATGTCGCATAGGGCAGCATCTGCGCCGGTTTCAGGGTGAGGCCGGTGGCGCCGCCCTTGGCGGTGAAGTCGTCGCCGGCAGCCGCGAACACCGCGCCATAACCGCCGAGTTTCATCGGCACCACCACCACCGCCACCAGCACCACGATGTAGATCATGATGTCCTTGACGAAGGCGATCAGCGCCGGCGCCCGCAGGCCCGAGCTATAGGTGTACAGCGCCAGGATGATGAAGGCGGCGATGATCGGCAACTCGCCGGTCAGCCCCATCGCCTTGATCACCACGCCCATGCCGATCAATTGCAACGCGATGTAGGGCATGGTCGCGACCATGCCGGTGATGGCAACGGCAAGCTCGAGCCCGCGCGAATGGTAGGTGCCATGCACAACGTCGGCTGCGGTGACATGGCCGTTGGCATGCGCCACCTTCCACAGCACCGGCATCACCGCGAACACGAAGGGATAGACGATGACGGTGTAGGGCAGCGCGAAGAAGCCGTAGGCGCCGACCGCATAGACCAGCGCCGGCACCGCGATCACGGTGTAGGCGGTGTAGAAGTCGCCGCCGACCAGGAACCAGGTGATCCAGGTGCCGAACTGGCGGCCCCCCAGGCCCCATTCGTCAAGATGCTCGCTGACGGGGCCCGCTTTCCAGCGCGCGGCGAAGAAGCCCATCACGGTCACGAGCGCGAAAAAGAAAATGAAGACTGAAAGCGAAACCCATTCGATCTGACCGGCCATGACGATGCCCTGCGCTTATGAGGTTTCGTCAGGTTTCTGGGATCGATAGACCAGCCAGATCAGCACTGAACTGATCGGCACCCACGCCAGCTGATACCAGTAGAAGAAGGGAAAGCCGAACAGCGCCGGTTCCTGGAAATTGTAGAACGGCACCCACAACAGGCCAATGAACGGCAGCAGCAACAGGATCCACATCAGCGGGCTCCGGCTTGGCCGGCGCGCGCCACCGGCTTCTACTATCGCAACGATTAAAGGATCGGATCGTTGCGCCGTCCAGCGAATTCTGCTCGGAAGCAGAACACGTGTCCCGGACGCGGTTCTTCATGCCGCTCCGCAGAGCCGGGACCGTACCAAACGCCGGAGTGCGTTACGGCCCCGGCTCTGCAGCGCACCACGCCGCGAAGAGCGGCGCGCTGCGCTGCGTCCGGGGCACAGCGTCTTACTTCATCAAATCGGCGCCCATCTTGCAAATCAGGGCGTCCTGATCGCCGGTGCCGCCGCTGCAGCCGACGGCGCCGATCAGCTTGCCGGCTTCGACCAGCGGGAATCCGCCGGGGCTGGCGACCAGGGTAGGGTCGAGCGTTCCGACATAGGAATGGCCGGTTTCATACGCATTATAGAACGCGCGGGATTCACGGCGGAAACGCGCGGCGGTGCGGGCCTTGCCGATCGAGATCGATACCGACGCGATCTGCGCGCCCTCCATCCGCGAGAAATGCACGAGCTCGCCATTGGTGTCGACCACGGCAATGTTCATCTTCCAGTTTCGCCGTTTCGCCTCGGCTTCGGCCGCGGCCATCACCTGCTTGGCTTTCTCCAGCCCGATCGATACGCCATAGGGAATATCGAACGGCATCGCATCCGGCGTTCCGCCTGCTGAAGGCGGCGGTGCCGGCGCGGGTGTTTGCGCGATGGCCGAAGAGCCGATTGCCATGACGGCGCAGGCCGCCAATGTCATTGAAACGAGTGTTCGCATGAGTATCCTCCGGTTGATTTTCTTGTGATGATGATTTGACGAAACTAGAATGCCGGTCCTGCTCCATTTCTGCCGTAGGTGATGCGCGGGGTTTGCAACGTCCCGTCCGGCTGCTTTTTGGCCGCGGCCACGAAAATCTTGGTGCCTGGCTTCAGGTCATCCTTGCTGCCGGGGACATAGGTAACAACGACGGTTTCCGGCGTCACCAGCAGTTTCTTCTCGCCGTCCTTGTATTTGACCGACAGCACCTGCGCGTCCGAACTTGTAACCACCTGCTCGACATTGGCATTGGTCATTTTGCTCTTCGGCAGCAGGTCCCAGTCGTAATGGCCCTCGCCGGTGCCGCGCATGGCTTCCGGGAAAATGTGAACCTCGATCGCCTTCTGGGTCCCGTCTTCCCGCATCATCCCGGCCGAACCGACGAACATGCCGGGCTTGATGTCGGCCATGGTCGCCGGCGCGATCGCAACATATAGCGGCGGGTCGCTCACGGTCAGCTTCCATTCGGTGCCGTCACGGTTTTTGACCGTGTAGACGGGGCCGTCGACCTTTTCGATAGTGGCGCGCAGCCGCACGTTTTCTTGCGATAACGCAGGTGTAACGGCGCCGATCAAGGCAAAGCCGGCGACTACCAGCGCGCACTGTGTCATTCGATGCATCATGACCTCCCCGATTTCCTGGAAACGTTCCCTCTGCAACACCCTTTGAGCGCGATTATTCCGGAACAGCAATCCGGCGGCAGATTCCCAGATCGCATCGCGCTGCAGCAAAGCTGCTGCTCATTCCATCCTGATGTTTGCGTCCTGGATCACCTTACGCCAGCGTTCTTCTTCGCTGCGCACGTAGCGGTCCAGTTCCGCAGGCGGCTGCGCGACCATGGCCAGGCCTTCGTTCACCGAAAGCTTCTTGAACGGCTCGGATTGAACCGCGATCGCGGCGGATTTGTTGAGGCGATCGATAACATCGGCCGGCGTTTTGGCCGGCGCATACAGGCCGTACCAGCTTTCCGCGGCATAGCCGGGAACGCCGGCTTCTGCGACGGTCGGGACGTCCGGAAATGCCGGCGAACGCTGTGCGGAAGTCACCGCGAGCGCGCGCAACTGCCCGGCCGCGATCAGCGACGCGCCGCTTGTGACCGTCGTGAACATCACCTGGATCTCGCCGCCGAGCAGATCGGTGATAGCCGGCGCCGCGCCCCTGTAGTGCACCGTGGTCAAATTGACCTTGGCCATGCTCTTGAACAACTCACCCGCCAGATGGGCCGACGTACCGATACCGAACGTGCCGTACAGCAGTTTGTCCGGATCGGCCTTTGCGACGGCGATGAGGTCGGCAATCGATTTGATCGGCGACGCCGGATTAACCACGACGAAATTAAAGGACCGCGCCACCAGCGCGACCGCCGCGAAATCCTTGTGCAGACTGTAGGACAGCTTCGGATACAGACTGACGTTCACCGCATTGGCGAATGTCCCCATCAGCAGCGTATAGCCATCGGGCTCGCTGGACGCTGCGGCCAGCGTGCCGATGGTAGTCCCTGCGCCGGGCTTGTTCTCGATCACGATGGTGGCGTTAAGGTTTTTCGCCATCTCCTGCGCCAGCGTTCGGGCGATCACGTCGGTGCCGCCTCCCGGCGGAAACGGCACCACGAGCTTGATGATTTTTTCGGGATAGGCTGCGACGGCGTCGCCGATCGGCAGCGCCGGCATCAACAACAATGCTGCAAGCGCGAACGAAGCTTCCTTGAGATTCAGACGGAGGACCATTCGCGTACCGGCCATGAGAGAGCCCTACACTGCACCAGGAAACCGCGCGTTCCAATGGCAATGTCATGCGCCCGGCGATGGACCGATCCGCACAGCGAAAGCTGGACGCCAGCACTTTTCATCGACTAGCATCGCTTGCAACGACAAAAACAAACGTCCTGGGAGGACATCATGAAGTATTGGCTAGCCGGACTGCTGCTGTTGATCGGCCCGGCGTCGGCGCAACAGGCCCCGCCCGTCATTCCCTTCGATTCCGCGCCCAATCCGCTACGGCTGCCACCCAACATGTATTTCGGCGAGGTTTCGGGCGTCTCCGTCAATTCCAAAGGCCATGTGTTCGCGCTGTCGCGCGGCAACTCCACCGGTCCCGCCTATGCGGCAGCCGCGACGCAGCTGCTCGAATTCGACAAGGACGGCAAGTTCCTGCGCGAGATCGGCAAAAACCTTTACGCCTGGTCGTTCGGCCATACCGTCAAGGTCGATCCCCAGGACAATATCTGGGTCACCGACAAAGGCTCGGACATGGTGATCAAGTTCGACCAGGAGGGCCGCGTGCTGATGGTGTTCGGCCGCAAGCAGGAAGCCTCCGACGAGGACACAGCCCCTCTGAAGCACCCGAAGCCGCCGCTGCCCGCCGAGGACGGCCGCTTCCGCCAGGTCACTGACGTGGCGTGGGACCCGCAAGGCAACACCTTCATCAGCGATGGCTACATCAATTCGCGCGTCGCCAAGGTCGACAAGGACGGCAACTGGATAAAGTCGTGGGGCGACCGTGGCAAGGAGCCCGGTCAGTTCAACACCCCGCACTCCATCGCCGCCGACGCCAAGGGCAATGTCTACGTCGCCGACCGCGGCAACCACCGCATCCAGGTGTTCGACGGCGACGGCAAATTCCTGCGCCAGTTCGTCATCGATGTACCGGTGCCGCCCGGCGCAAAACCCGCGATCGGCAAGATTCCGGACGAGGCGATGATGGCGGGCGGCACCTTTGCGCCGGGCTCGCCATGGTCGCTCTGCATCACGCCGCCGCCAAACCAGGTGCTGTACAGTTCGGACGCCTGGCCCGGCCGCATCTACAAGCTCAGTCTCGACGGCAAGCTGCTCGGCATGCTCGGGCAGTCCGGCAAGCAGCTGAAACAGTTCGGCTGGATCCACGCGATGGCATGTCCGTCGGAGAACACGTTGTATGTGGCGGAGCTGTTGAACTGGCGGGTGCAGAAGCTGACGCTGCATCCGAAGTAACGGGCTCTCGTTCCCCGGATGCTGCGCAGCGCGCCGCCCTTCGCGGCGTGGTGCGCTGCTAAGCCGGAACCGGTGTTTGGTGCGGTCCCGGTTCTGCGAAGCAGCGCGACGAGCGCTGCATCGCGTCCGGGACACGAACCTTACTTCGCCGCGGCGCTTGCGACAGCGGCGTCCGACATGCCGATCTCCTTCAGCACTTCCTCGGTGTGTTCGCCCACCGCCGCGACGCGCGGGCCCGGACCGACCTCGGCGCCGGACATCCGGAACGGCATGTTCAGCACATTGAAGGTGCCGCCATCGTCCGCCACCTGCGCCAGCGCGCCGCGATGCGCTACTTGCGGATCGGCCATCGCCTCTGCGACGCTGCGATAGGCTGAACAGGGCACGCCCGCCTTGTTCAACGCGGCGAGGCACTGCAGCGAGTTCAGCGTACGCGACCAGATCTCGACGCCGTCCATCAGGTCGCCCCAGTGATCGCGCCGGTCGGCATAGCCGGCGAAGCGCGGATCCAGGGCCCACTCGGGATGACCGGCCACCGTCACCAGATTCTGAAAGGTCTTCTCGCTGGCAATCGCGACCATCACATAGCCATCGGCGGTCGCAAGCGGACCGAACATCGGCCGCTGCGGCGGCTTGATCGCAAACTGCGCACCCTGCACTTCGTTCAGCGTGAGGCTGAGCATCAATTCCAGCATCGACACATCGATGTGCTGGCCCTGCCCGGTTTGATGACGCTGGTAGAGTGCGGCGGAAATCGCGCCGAAGGCATAGACCCCGGTAAGAATGTCGGCATGATAGATGCCGCAATAATCCGGCCGCTCCCGCCCGGGCTGATAGGCGAGGTGCGCCATATCGTAACCGGACGCCGCATGAATTACCGGCGCGTAGGCCGGCAATTCCGCCGACGGCCCGGTCTGGCCGTAACCCGAGATCGAGCAATAGATCAGTTTCGGATTGAGTTCGTGCAGCGAGCCGTAGTCGAGCTTCAACCGCCGCATTACGCCGGGACGGAAATTCTCGACCACTATGTCCGCCTGCGCGACCAGCTTGCGTATGGCGTCGACGCCTTTCGCGGACTTCAGGTCGAGCACGACGCTTTTCTTGCCGACATTGAGTCCGCCGAATACGGCGCTGCAATTGCTGCGCACCGGTGGGCGCGTCCGCATGGTTTCGCCGCCGGCACTCTCGATCTTGATCACGTCCGCGCCCATGTCCGACAGCATCCGGGTGCAGTGCGGACCGGCGATGGTGGTGGAAAAATCGAGAACCCGGAGGCCTTGAAGGCTTTTCATTGAGGTCGTCCCAACATCTTCTATTCGGTCATTCCCCGTTAATTCGCATACCTCAACGCCGGAAGCGACCCCGGAACGGCCGCGTTTCCGGCCTAATTATTTCCAGCGGCGGAATATTGCAGAGCACAAAGATTTCTGACGCAGGGTCATTGCTATCGGCGCATCGCTTTGAGACCATGAGCCAATAGCAAGAACCAAGACCCGCTCCTTGCGCGGGCAGCCCAGGGAAATCTCATGCCGATCGTCCAGGCCGACCGTCTCACGCGCATCGGTGCTGCCCTGCTGAAGGCGGCCGGCGCGTCGAACGAGGAAGCCGATGCCGTCGCGGTCGGCTGCGTCAATGCCAATCTGGCCGGCCATGATTCCCACGGCATCATTGCAATCCCGACCTACATCGACCGCATCAAGGCCGGCCATATCGTTCCCGGCGCGAAATGGACCATCGTGCAGGAATCGCCGACCACGACTGTCATCGACGGCCATTGGGGTTTTGGTTTTCACGTCAACGCCAAGGCGATGGCGCTGACCATCGAGAAGGCCAAGACCGTCAATGTCGCGGCCTGCACGGTGTTTCGCCAGAGCCATGTCGGACGGCTCGCCGCCTACCCGATGATGGCGATGCGGGAAGGCATGATCGGGCTTGCGACCGCGGATTCCGGCCGCTCGCCAAAACATGTAGCACCGTTCGGCGGCCGCGAGGCGCGGCTCGGCACCAATCCGATTTCGATTGCGGTGCCCTCCGACCTCGAGGCTCCGTTTTATCTGGACATGGCGACCTCGGCGGTGGCCGCGGGAAAGATCCAGCTCGCGGTCTCGCGCGGCGAGGAGATTCCGACCGGCTGGATCGTCGACAGCGAGGGACGGCAGACCACCGACCCCCAGCAGTTCCGCAAGGGCGGCGCGCTGCTGCCGCTCGGCGGCAGCGAAGGTTACAAGGGTAGCGGCCTCGCCGCCATGGTCGAGGTATTGTGCGGACTCCTGACCGGCCTCGGCTTTGGCGTCGAGCCAACCGGACGGCACAATGACGGCTGCTTCATGGCGGTGTTCAATGTCGCGGCGTTTCGACCCTTAAAGGATTTCAAGCAGGAAGTCGCCGAGTTCGCGCGCTATTTGAAAGCGACGCCGCCGTCAGAGGGGTCAACCGGCGTGTTCTATCCCGGCGAGGTCGAATACATCCGCGAGCAGCAGCGCAGAGTTTCGGGCATTGATGTCGAGAACGCTACTTGGGAAAAATTGCGCGCGCTAGCTGGCGAATACAAACTGGCCGGCGAACTTGATCTAGCGTGACGGAGAGCAACATGACACGGCAAATGGCACTGGTCGGATTCCTGCAGGCGCAGAACTGCACCAATTTGCCGAGCTCGTGGCGGCATCCGGAATCGCGCGACGATTCGATGTCGGCGGATTACTATCAGGAGATCGGCCGGATCCTGGAATTCGGAAAATTCCACATGGCGTTTTTCGACGATCGGCTGGCGATGCCGGACCGCTACGGCAGCGACCACGCCCACACCGTCGAATACGGCATCCGCTGCGTCAAGATGGACCCAATCGTGGTGCTGACCATGATGGGCGCCGCGACCGAAAAACTCGGCCTCGCCTCGACCTGCTCGACCACCTATTACGAGCCGTTCAACGTCGCCCGCCGCTTCGCCACCCTCGATTTGATGACCGGCGGCCGCGCTGCATGGAACGTGGTCACCTCGGTGAATGACGGCGAAGCCCACAACATGGGCAAGGATGCGCATCTCGAGCATGACCTGCGCTACGATCGCGCCGACGAATTCATGGAGGTGGTGCTGGGTCACTGGGATTCCTGGGAAGATGGCTCGCTGCTGATCGACAAAAAAAGCGGACGCTTCGCCGATCCGACCAAGGTCAAGCGTCTCGATCACAAGGGAAAATTCTTCAAGTCGCGCGGACCGTTCACGGTGCCGCGCTCGCCGCAAGGCCATCCGGTGGTCATCCAGGCCGGCGCCAGTGGGCGCGGCCAGCGTTTTGCCGGGCGATGGGGCGAAGTGATCTTCACGGCGGCACGCAATTTGGTCAATGCCAAGCAGGGGTACGACGCGATCCGGACCGAGGCCGCGAAGGCGGGCCGCGATCCGGACCAGATGTTTTTGTGCAATCTGGTCACGCCGGTTCCGGGCGCGACCAAGACTGAGGCCGAAGACAGGATGGCGCTGATCGAAAAGCTGCCGCTGGAAATCGACGCGCTGTCGCTGCTGGCGGAAGGCCTGAATTTCGATTTTGCTTCGAAGGGCATCGACGAGCCGCTGACCACGGAAGAGCTTCAGGGCATGCAGGGCATGCTCGGCATCCGCGACGGCGTGCTGCGAACGTCGGGCAAGCCCAATCCGAGTACGCGCGATTTCATCAAATTCTCCGGCCGCGGCCAGACCCAGGACGCCATCGTCGGCGGTCCGAAGGAAGTCGCCGACCGTCTGGAAGAGATGTTCGAGGGGCGCGGCTGCGACGGTTTTGTGATCGCAGCCACCTATGTGCCCGGCTCTTATGCCGATTTCGTCCGCCACGTCGTTCCGGAATTGCAGCGGCGCGGGTTGTTTCACAAGGACTATGCCGGCAAGACCTTGCGGGAAAATCTCGGCTTGAAGCGCCCCACCGCGGGCGCCTGGAAAACCCAGCCGCAAGCCGCGGCCGAATAAAGGAATAGAAATGCGTTGGCTCAAATTCACCGCGGATAAACAGACGTCGTGGGGCATCGTCGAGGGCGATAAGGTGGTCGCCATCAGCGGCGATCCGTTCGGCGAATGGCGGCGCACCCCACGTTCGCACCCGCTTGCGGAGGTGAAGATCGAACTGCCGGTGATGCCGCGCACCTTCTACTGCGTCGGGCTGAACTATCTCAAGCATCTGACCGAGGCCGCCAACAAGCGCGGCGAAGTGCCCAATGTACCGGATCGGCCCGAGATCGGCTATCGCGCGCAGAACGCGCTGATCGCGCATGACGAAAATGTGGTGATCCCGGCCACCGCGACCGAGAAAATTCACTACGAGGGCGAACTCGTCGTCGTGATCGGCAAGAAAGCAAAGCATCTTTCTGAAGCCGACGCGATGTCCTGCGTGTTTGGCTATACCATCGGCAACGATGTGAGTGAGCGGACCTGGCAGAAGGCCGACCGCGGGCTATGGCGCGCCAAGAATGCCGACACTTTTAAGCCGATGGGGCCATGGATCGAAACCGAGGTCGACCTCGACGCCATGGAAACCATTATAAAAGTGAACGGCAAGGAGACCGGCCGCTTCCGCACCAACGACATGATTTTTGGGATCAAGCCGTTCATCGTCGAGCTGACAAAATATTTCACGCTGTGGCCGGGTGACGTGATCTGGATGGGCACCGACGGCGCCTCTCCCGATATCAAGGCCGGCGATATTGTGGAGATCGAGATCACCGGCATCGGCACGCTTCGCAACAAGTTCGTCGCGGAGACGGCATGAGCCGCCACACCACCGCGCATTACTTCCTCGAAGGTCTGGTCGATCTCGGGGTGGACTACATCTTCGCCAATCTCGGCACCGACCATGTCTCGCTGATCGAGGAGATGGCGCGCTGGGACAGCGAAGGCCGCAAACATCCCGAGATGATCCTGTGCCCGCACGAGGTCGTCGCCGTGCACATGGCCGGCGGCTATGCGCTGGCGACCGGACGGGGGCAAGCGGTGTTCGTCCATGTCGATGCCGGCACCGCGAATGCCTGCATGGCGATCCAGAACCTGTTCCGCTATCGCCTGCCGGTGATGCTGTTCGCCGGGCGCGCGCCCTATACGCTGCATGGCGAACTCACAGGCTCGCGCGATTCCTATGTGCATTTCGTGCAGGACCCGTTCGATATCGCCAGCATCGTGCGTCCTTACGTCAAATGGGAATACTCGCTGCCGTCCGGCGTCGTGGTGAAAGAGGCGCTGGCGCGCGCCAGCGCCTTCATGCAGAGCGACCCGCCCGGCCCTGTCTACATGATGCTGCCGCGCGAGACGCTGGCGGAGCAATGGGATGACGCGGCGATGCCGGCGTATCCGGCAGCTCGCTACGGCAGCGTTCAGGCCGGCGGCATCGATCCGGCGCGGGTCGATGCGATTGCCGAACGATTGATGGCGGCGGAAGATCCGGTTGCGTTCACCGCCTATCTCGGCCGCAAGCCGCAGGCGGTCGATGCACTGGACCGACTGGCGCGGGCCTGCGGCATCCGGGTCGCGGAGTTCAACTCGATCGATCTCAATATCCCGCAGGACTCGCCGTGCTTCGCCGGTATCGATCCGCTGCCCTTGCTTGAGGCCGCCGATCTCGGCCTGCTGCTCGACACCGACGTGCCGTTCATTCCGCAAACCGCCAAACGCGCAGAGGCGATCAAGTGGATTCAGATCGACATCGATCCCTTGAAGGCGGACTTTCCGATGTGGGGATTTGCCACCGACATGCGAATCCAGGGCGATTGCGCGCTCGTGTTGCGGCAGGTGCTCGATGTCGTCGAAGCACGCGCCGATGACAGCTATCGCCGGCGCGTTGCCGCGCGCATCGCAGGCTGGAGCGGCGCGAACGAGACACGGGCGAAGCGCCGCGCCGCCGCGAGCGCAAACAGGGGCGTGTCGGGTGCGCTCGGTCCGGCCTTTGTGTTCGCGACGCTGGACGCAAAACTCTCGCAGCACGACATCGTCATCAACGAAGCCATCCGCAACGGGCCGATCCTGCAGCAGCATCTTACGCGGACAAAACCGCAGAGCTATGTCGGCCTCGCCGGCGGTGGCCTCGGCTTCAGCGGTGGCATGGCGCTGGGCTTGAAACTGGCGCGGCCGGAGCGCCGTGTAGTGCAGATCATCGGCGACGGCGGCTATCATTTCTCTTCGCCGGACAGCGTCTACGCGGTGGCGCAGCAATATCAGATGCCGATTTTCACTGTGGTGCTGGACAATGGCGGCTGGCAGGCGGTTAAATCGGCGGTGCAGCGCGTCTATCCCAAAGGCGTCGCCGCCGAGACTGACGAGTTTCAGTCGCGGCTGAGATCGGGCCGTCAGGGCGAGCAGCGGGATTTTTCAGCGGTAGCGCGGGCGTTCGGCGCGCATGGCGAATGCGTCACCGAGCCGGAGGACCTCGCCGCCGCGATCGACCGCTGCCTCGCCGCACTCGATGACGGCAAGGCCGCGGTGCTGCATGTTCACATCACGCCGCTCTGAGGGAAGCAAATCCATGAATGGTCTTCGCAGACGTTTTTGCCTCGCACTTGTTGCGGCCGCGGCCTGCCAACCCGCCTTCGCCCAGGAGGACCCGGCAAAATATCCGACACGGCCGATCCACATCATCGTCGGCTTCTCGGCCGGCGGCGGCAACGACATCATCGCGCGGGTGTACGGACAAAAACTGTCTGAAAGCCTCGGCCAGCCCGTCATCGTCGAGAACAAGCCGGGCGGCGGCGCCATCGTCGCCACCGAATATGTCGCCAAATCCGCACCCGACGGCTACACGCTGCTGGTCGGCGCCAGCGGCATGGCCATCAACCCCGCCGTCTATGCCAAGCTTCCTTACGATTCGGTGCGCGATTTCGTCGCGATCTCCGAACTCGCGTCTTTTCCGCTGATCCTGATCGTCAATCCGTCCTCGCCGATCAAATCGGTCGCCGAACTCGTCGCCTACGCCAAAGCCAATCCGGACAAGACCAATTATTCCAGCTCATCCGCCTCCTTCCAGCTGGTGACCGAATTGTTCAAGCAGAAGACCGGCGCGCCGATGCAGGTCATTCCATACAAGGGCGCCAACGATTCGGTGCTGGCGGTGATTTCGGGTCAAGTGACGGCGACCATCGCGGACGCGGGGCCAGCATTGAGCCAGGTGCTGGGAGGCCAGGCCCGCGCGCTTGCGGTCGCCACGCCGAAGCGCCTGGAAGAACTGCCTGAGGTGCCGACCCTGAAGGAGGCCGGTGCCGATGTCGATGCGGTGTTGTGGAGCGGCCTGTTCGCGCCAAAGGATACGCCGCCTGAGATCGTGAAAAAACTCGAGGGCGAAATCATCCGGATCGCGCGATTGCCGGAAGTAGTCGCCCGGCTGAAACCGCTGGGCATCCTGCCGGTCGGCAATTCGTCGGACGAGTTTGCGCGGATTCTCGCCGCCGATATCGCCCGGTGGGGCAAAGTCGCCAGGGCCGGCAATATCAAGATCGAGCAATAGCGGCCGCTTCACTCGCCTTTGGCGGGCCGCTGCCAGTTGCAGATGCCGCCCGACCGGCATGGCCAGACCTGAATCCGCGTATCGAAGGCCTGCGCGTCCAGCGGATTGGTGTGCCTGCGAACAAGCTTCGTTCGCACCGCGGTGTGGCGCGTTTCCGCGCGCGCGTGTGCAACCCTGATCTTGGGCACGGCTTTCGGCTCTGCGTTTACATGCGCAACTTTGTTCCGTGAATTGGCCCTGGCCTCGACCGGAACCGGCTCGAATTGCGAGGGTGGCCCAAGTGGCTTCGGCGAGAGCGCGGCTTTTGAGAGGTCGAGACCCAGAAACTCGTCAGGCTTATAGCCGTCCGCCGACGCACCGCTCCCCGCGAGCAACGCCGCGCAAACGACCGCTGCAAAAATACCTTTCAGGACCATGAGACGCCTCCTGAACATCGGGGCAATCGAACCCACAGCCCTTATTTAGGCAGGAATTGCGAGATTGCAGCGGCCTGGTTCCACCGATCAGCCGCTACGGTCCTTATATGAGCCGGTCTCGATCCAGGCATCGAATGCCGGCCGGATCGATGCCCCGCCGACAAGCTTGTCGCGCCAGTCCGTATCGCGCGGGCGCACCACCACCATCCAGCCGCGGCCGAAAGGATCCTGATTCAGCAGTTCCGGGGTGCGATCGAGCAGTTCATTGTGGCTGACGACAACGCCGTCGAAGGCGGCGCGGGCCGAGCCGACCCATTTGCCGCCTTCGACGACGGCGAACGACCTGCCCTTCTCGAAAGGAAATTTCAGCCGCTTGGGGGTGAAGACGAGAATCTCGCCCATCAGATTTGCCGCCCATTTCGTGAAGCCCGCGCGAACCGTTCCGTCGTCGAGCGGCTCGTACCAGATCTGGTTTTCGATGTCGTAGAGCAGATGCTCGGGAAATTCGGCGTCGTCGCTAGATGTCACAGATGCGCCTCGCTAGAAGGTCAGAACACGGCAAGTGCCGTCCATGACGCCCTGAATCATCGCAGCAGCCCCCATGACGCCGCTGCATTCGGGGATAAGGACCGCTTCGGTCTTGTCGAACAGTTCGAGATTGGCGGGACAGGCCCAGAAGCGCGCGCCCTGGCCATGGGCTTCCTTGATCCAGCCATAGACCGTCATCGGATCGCCCGGCTTGATGGTCAGTTTCTCGGCAACGCCCGCGAACATCAGCTTGCCGGCGGTGGCGGTGCAGAGCACGTCGACCTCGTAGTCCATGGCGGCGGCGACCGCCGCGTAATAGAACGGCGCGCCGAGTTCTTCCACGTTGCGAGGATCGGTGTTGACAAGAAGGATGAGCAGCCGCTGGGTCATGTGGCCGCACTCATTGCTGTTCGACTTCCTCGATTTTCATCCGGCGGCCCCATTTGTCGAAGAAATGGCCCTCGTTCAGCACCAACCGGTCGTCGTCGACACGCTCCTCGAGTTCGCGCAGCCGGGTGCGGGCATTCGGGTTGTCCAGCGGCCCGCCGTCTTGGTCGGTGTTCGGGAAAAACGCCGCGCCGTCCCACTCCCGCCCCGCGCCGGCGAACAGCAACGTGATTTCAGCCCAGTCGACTTCGTCGCCGATCACGTTGAAGTAGGTCGAGCACAACGGCGTGACGCTACTGCCGGCAATCTCGACCAGCACCGCGAACGCCGTGAAGGGGCCGGATTTGCCGAACTCGATAGCGATCCAGCGATCAAAATCGGTGGCGGCTGCATGATCTTCAGAAATCGACAACGGGTGTCTCCGGCATGTAGTTCTCGAACAGCACCCAGAACGGGTTTGGGTGGGTCTGCGCGTACCAGGCTTCGAATTCCGCCAGCGCCTTGATCACGTCAGGTTTCTCCTCGTCGTCGCTCTCGGTGGGCGCGAGGCTTAAAAACATTGCTTGCGCCACCGGGGCGAAACCGGACACCACCGCCATGCGGGCCTCGCTGTCGCTGCCCCATCCGAGCTTCGCGCGCAGCACCGCGGTCGCGACCGCGACGGCGATTTCCTCGCTTTCGGCGCTCGCAATCACACCTGCAACTTCCTTCATCAGGTTCAATCGCCGGAACGCGAAGGAGCGCTGCTTTTCCAGCTCCTTGATCCGGCCGGCGATCTGGCTGCGAAACTCGTTCTCCGCCGCGGCGCTGGCGTCCGCGGAAAGCTTCAACGCATCGAGATAGGATGCCGCGGGACCCATCATGATCTCCTTATTATCGTGGCGGAAGAGAGAGGGAGTCGAACCCACCAAGGACCGGCTCGCGGCCCCTCCCGGATTTGAAGTCCGGACGCCCCACCGGGGACGATTCTCCTCCTGAATTCCTGCCTTGTCCATTTTGCCTTCGACCGGCGGGCCGAACAAATCGATTCGATGCCGGTTGATGCGGCGCAGATCGCCGCGGCGCAGCGTCAGGCCGTGACGATCGAAAAATTCCAGGATCTGGATCGCAACCTTGCGGCCGTTGTCCACCCGGTCGCGGAACTGCGCGGCGATGAACTGTCCGGGCGGCTCGGTTTTGCTCAAATCGATGATGATTCCGACCATTTCCGCTACCGTCGCGCGCAGAAAAAAATGGTCGAGCGCCACTTCATCGACCCGACCCATGCGCCCGAGCAATTTCAGCAGGCGCCGCACTTCAGTTTCGCGTAACCCCAGCATCGCCGCGATGTCGCGTACCCGTGGCGGACGAAATCGCTCCGGTCCGGAAAGCAACGGCGCGATCCTGGTCCAGAGCTTCTCATCGTCATCCGTGAGGCGCACCTCGTGACTGGCGAGACGCACCCATGCGCCGTCCAGGGCGATGTCCTTGCTGCGAACCAGCCCGTGAAGAATCGACAGCAGCGCCGGCGCCGGCAGCCGCGGCTCGAGCTGCAGCCGCAACCGTTCGAGGCCGATACCCGGCAGATCGGGATTGTCCGCATGGAACGCCTGCAATTTCGAAAGCAGCGTTCGTTTCAGCTCCAGCCAACCCGGCGCAGACATCGCGAACACGCCATCCGCCGTTTGCGACGCGACGATGGATAGCCGCGCGATAATGTCCTGAAGCTGGTTGCCTGCGAGCGCGCGGTCGCGCGCAAACACCGTCAGTTCGACAAAACGCGGCGCGATCTCAAGCATCATAGCCAGCGCCGCTTCCGGATCACTGAGCCGGTGCGCACGCAACTGGGCAAGCCGCTCCGGCGTCCGGCGCTTGCGGGCCGGCGCACGCAGGTCGAGGAACGTCCCGCCGCCGATGGTGCGCTGGCTGGTGGTATCGCGAATCACGAAACGATCTCCGGCCGCCGCGGCAATCGGCCGGTCCAGCACCATCTGCACCCGGCCGGACTGACCCGGCGCCGGTGGAGCATCGTCGAGCAGCACCAGGCGTGCGCCGATTTCGGCGGACGCGTGAAACAGGCGGACCGGCATCCATTGGGTTACGGATTTTGTTTCCGAGGCGAGCAGCCGCAGCTCCACGTCGATCCTATTGGTCGGCGCGTGCAGGTCGGGATCGAGAACCATGTCGCCGCGCGAGATCGCATCCTTGGCGATGCTTTCGCCTGCGAGATTAAGGGCGCATCGCTGCCCGGCGATGCCGCGAGGACTCGGCTGATTCTGGGCATGGATTGACCGCACGCGGGCCGCGAGACCTGTAGGCGAAATCATCACGCGGTCGCCGTTAGACACCGCGCCGGACAGGACCGTGCCGGTTACAACGGTTCCCGCGCCGGTCAGGGTGAACGAGCGGTCGACCGCGAGGCGGAAACGGCCGGATTCGGCGCGCGTGCGCACAGTGCGGGCGGCCTCGAACAGATGGTCGCGCAATTCGGTGATACCCTCTCCGGTGACGGTCGAGACCGGGAAAATCCGGGCATCCGCCAATTGCGTCGGCTTCAGCAGCCGCGCGACGTCGGCCGAGACTTCCGC
Organism: uncultured Alphaproteobacteria bacterium; assembly: GCA_963784755.1. GTDB lineage: Bacteria > Pseudomonadota > Alphaproteobacteria > Rhizobiales > Xanthobacteraceae > Bradyrhizobium. The sequence goes on from CAWASS010000004.1 coordinate 401,785, forward strand.
CTGGCGCGACGGCAGAACGAGATCGGTCTTGGTCAGCACAACGATGCCGCGTTCTATTCCAAGCAGATCGACGATGGCCAGATGTTCCGAAGTCTGAGGCTTGATGCCGTCATCGGCTGCCACCACCAGAATCACAAAGTCGATGCCGGTGGCCCCGGCCAGCATGTTGTGAACGAATTTCTCGTGACCGGGCACATCGACAAACCCGAGCACCGATCCGTCCGCGGCCGGCAGGTAGGCAAAGCCGAGATCGATGGAAATACCGCGCGCCTTTTCTTCCCTGAGGCGGTCGGTTTCAACCCCGGTGAGCGCGCGCACCAGCGAGGTTTTGCCGTGGTCGATATGGCCTGCGGTTCCGACGATCATGGCGATGGCTCGGGCAACGGCAGCGCCGCGCGCGCTTCTGCGTCGGCGATTTCATCGGGGTTAAGAACCGCACGCGCCGCGGTGAGAAATCGGGCCGCGAGCTGGCTGTTGCCGGCGGTGGCGCGCAACAGCCAGACCAGCGCCTGGCGCGGATCGCGCTCGACGCCGGCGCCGAGATAATAGGCCGCCCCTAACATCGCCTGGCCGTCGGCATCGCCGCGTTCGGCACCGCGGCGCCACCAGTGCACCGACAGCTTTGGATCGCGCTCGACGCCAAGCGCGTTGTGATAGAGCATGCCAAGGCGCGTCATCGAGGAGGCGATGCCCTGCTCGGCCGCGGCCGTCGCCCATTTTCGCGCGTCGGCGTAGTCGTGCACGATGACTTCGCCTTCGAGCAGCATCCAGCTCAGCATGTCCTGCGCCGGCCCGTCGCCGGCTTCCGCAGCGGAGCGGTAGAGTTTGGCGGCACGCCTGAAATCCTCCTTGACGCCTTCGCCGCGGAAATAAAGCGCCGCCAGATTGCGTTGCCCTTCCGCGTCGCCGGCATCGGCGGCCAGCGTCAGCCAGCGTACCGCGAGTTCGAGATCCGGCTCGACACCCCAGCCTTCCGCGAAGCATACGCCGACATAGGCCTGCGCCCGCGTTACGCCGGCATGGGCAAGCGGACCCCAGATCTCGAGCGCGGTAGGATAGTCCCCGCCCGCGAACGCGTCGGAAGCAGCATTCAGCTGATCCGGCACCGAACGCGCGTCAACTTGCTGCGCAGACTTAAGCCCGCTCATGGCGATGCTCCGAAAGGTCGAGCGAGGCGAGGTTTTTAGCAAAAGCACTTTCATCTTCGAGGCATCGCAGGTCGAGCACCAGCGCCTGATCCTCGATCCTGCCGATCACCGGGATGGCCAGCCTGCGAAGCGCATCGGCGAGCTGCTTCAAGCGACGCCCGGCTCCGCGCGGCGCCGACGGACGGATGGCAAGCCCGGCGCTCGGCAAGGTGACCAGCGGCAGCGCGCCGGAGCCGATCTGACTCGTGCAGGCCGCGACCTCGACCGAAAATGAGGAGCCGACCGAACCCCGCACGCTTCGCAGCATCCGGCGCGCCCGCGCCTCGATTTCCGATTTCGGCAGCGCGAGCAGTCGGAAGGTCGGCAGCTGTTGCGCAAGCCTGTCGGGGTTGCGATAGAGTTTCAGGGTCGCCTCAAGTGCGGCGATGCGCATCTTGTCGAGACGCAACGCCCGCTTCATCGGATTGCGGTTAACGGCCGCGATCAGATCTCTACGGCCGACAATAAATCCCGCTTGCGGCCCACCGAGCAGCTTGTCGCCGGAGAACGTGACCAGGCCGGCGCCGTCGGCAATCGCCTCGGCAACCGTCGGCTCGTGCGCCAGCCCCAGCTTCGCCAGATCGACCAGCGTTCCGGAACCGAGATCGTGCACAAAAGGAATTTTGCGCTCCACGGCTAGTGCCGCCAGGTCGCGGGCGCTGACCTCCTTGGTAAATCCTTCGATCCGGTAGTTCGAGGTGTGAACCTTGAAGACGATGCCGGTCTTGGAGCCGATCGCGCCGACATAATCCTTCCTGTGGGTGCGGTTGGTGGTCCCAACCTCGACCAGCTTTGCACCCGCGCGCGACATGATTTCCGGCATGCGGAACGAGCCGCCGATCTCGATCAGCTCGCCGCGGGAAACGATCGCCTCGCGCCGATAGGCCAGCGTGTTGAGCACCAGCAGAACCGCCGCCGCGTTGTTGTTGACGACGGTGGCATCCTCGGCGCCGGTGAGTTCGCACAGCAGGCCGCGGAGGTGATCATCGCGCTCGCCGCGCCGGCCATCCCCGAGATCGAATTCGAGCGCAACGGCGAACCGCATTGCCGCGGCCGCGGCCTCGATCGCCGGCTCGGCGAGAAGCGCGCGGCCGAGATTGGTGTGCAGGACGGTTCCGGTCAGATTGAACACGGGCCGGAGGCTTGGTCTGTCCTGAATTTCCAGCAGGACCAGCGCCTCGCCAATCAATTCTTCCGCGCCGCCCGCGACAACTCCCCGCGCGCGGGCGTCCGCGATGGCGCGCCTGATGGCACCGACGATGGCGGATCGCCCGAAACGTTCGATCGCCGCGGCGGCAGTGGCGGTCCGCAGCACCTCGTCCACGGAGGGAAGTTTGCGTAGGGCGGCGCTTGCGGTTTTCGCCATCGCCGGCCTCAATAGCCGAGCAGATAAGGATTGACGCTGCCCCGCCGGTATTCGCCTTCCCGCAGCAGCAGATCGAGACCGAGGCTGGCGACGTCGTCGGCGACCGGATCGAGCGCGGAATTCTTGTGTTGATGCAGAATCTTCACATAGCCGCGGCAGGATTCGCAGGTCTCGGCCCAGATCGTGCCGTTGCCGCCTTCGACCTCGCGATAGGCAATGCCTTTGGTGGAGCTGCACAGCGTGCATTTGATCCGCACGTAATTCCACTGCGTCGCACATAACGAGCAGACGCAAAACCGCGAATTGTGCGCGCCCTGCCATCCGACCACCATGGAAGAGACCGGAGCGCCGCCGCAAGCCGGGCATGCGCCGTCACCGACCGGCACCAGCCTTTTCGCATTGAGCCGTGAGGCCATCCGCGCATAGTGAACCTGCAGCGCCGCCGCCATGAAGACGTGATCGGCAAAATCCTCGACCGGAATTTCGTTGGCGAGAACCGCGCGCGCCATGGCGGCTCGCGGCGCAGCATCCGCTGCGGTCACGCGGGCCAGCGCAGACCGCGCGGTGTCCGGCATATCGATGCCGTCAGCCAGTTGCAGCAGGCGCCCGAGCGTTGCATCGAATGCGGCATCGGCGGTGAAGCGGCCGCGGTCGAGCGGCGGCATGGCGTGCTCGCGGGCGCGCTCGAGTTCGCTGTTCGCTGGAAGCTCGGGGTCCGGAAGTCGGTCCTGCAACCGGTGCTGACACGAGGAGAGACCCGACAGAAACCGCAAGAAGGGGGCGAGTTCGTGCTGCGCGGCCAGTTCCTGAAAGCGCTCCGCCCGGGCCTGGAACAATGTCGACGGATCGGGGAGCCGTGCGAACGGCGGCTCAGCAATCTCGCCGATCGGCACAGCGTCGTGCCGGGGCGTCCCCACCTTACTCATCAAATGACCTCACGAACCCGCCGGGCTACGTGCAGTTTGCGGAACCTGGTCAGACTACTTCAACAAAACAACCGGTCAAAGCGGATTTTGCCTGCCCCCGACCAGTTCGCGGAGCCATTTGCGATGATGGCGCCACGCCCATCCGCCGGTGACACGCCCCCGCGTCATGGCGCCGATGGTGCCGCGGACCCAGATCGCGGCATAGACATGCACGATCCAGATGCAGATGATGACCACGGCTGCGAGCGCGTGGATAAGCACGGCGACCCGCTTCTGATCGATCGTGGTGTATTCGGAGAAATACTGATCCCAGATCACAAAGCCGCTGGTGATCAGGATGATGATCAGCAGCGACATGCCCCAGAACACGACTTTCTGGCCGGCGTTGTATTTGCCGACTTCGGGCAGTTTTTCATCGTTGCCGGCGAGAACGTCGCGCAGCCGCGCCAGCCAGGTCCCGTCCTCGCCTCGCCACAGGTTCGCCCGCCAGAACCGGATGAACAGGCCGGCGAAACTGAAAAACAACAGCACGCCGATCCAGGGATGAATGGCGCGGGTCCACTGCCCGCCGCCAAACAATCCGGTCAGGAAGAACAGGCTCGGGTGAAACAAGGCGAGTCCGGACAGCGCCAGCAGCACCAGGCTGGTGGCCGTGATCCAGTGGTTGATCCGGGCGCCCGTCGTGTAGCGGTCCACTGTGACCGGATCTCCGGGGTGAACCTGATCTCCCGGCTCCAGGTCGTACGCGGTCATCTTTCTCCTCCGGCCAGACGCTTGGCGTTTTCTTCGTCCTCAGGCGAGACCCGGTTTGCTCCCGACACCATGTGATGCAGGAAGCCGACCGCCGCAAAGGCGCCGATCGCCGCCATGCCCGCATATTTGGTGACGCCCTTCCAGACCTCGACGATCGGACTGATCTTCGGATTGTTGGGAAGGTTGGCGTAGATTTCGGGCTTGTCGGCGTGGTGAAGCACATACATCACATGGGTGCCGCCGACCCCGGGCGGATCATACAGCCCGGCATTCTTGTAGCCGCGCGATTTCAGATCCTTGATGCGGGCCTCGGCATGCGCCTTCATTTCGTCCTTGGTCCCGAACACGATGGCCTGCGTCGGGCAGGCCTTGGCGCAGGCCGGGCCCTGGCCGACCGCAACGCGGTCCGAGCAAAGCGTGCACTTGTAGGCCTTGTTGTCGACCTTGGAGATGCGCGGGATGTTGAAGGGGCATCCCTTGATGCAGTATCCGCAGCCGATGCACTTGTCGTGATCGAAATCGACGATGCCGTTGGAATATTGAACGATCGCGCCGGGCGCAGGACAGGCCTTGAGGCAACCCGGATCCTCGCAATGCATGCAGCCGTCCTTGCGGATCAGCCATTCCAGGTTCTGCGTCTCGGGATTGATCCACTCGCTGAACCGCATCACCGTGAGGCTCGCCGGGGTGAGATCGAGCGGGTTGTCGTAGACGCCGTGATTGAACCCGACCTCTTCGCGCAGATCATTCCATTCAAGACACGCGGATTCGCATGCCTTGCAGCCGATGCATTTGGAGGTGTCGATCAGTTTCGCCACCGACGTGAGCTTGCGCGCCGGTGCCGGGACACTCGATGCCGAACGGCGAACCAGATCGGCCTCGGAGAGGTCGACCTTGACGTTCTGGGTCGGCGGCGGAGGAAGTGTGTGAATGGCCATGATCCCGCTCCCCTATGCTACCGGCCCGGTGATGGGCTCGATATCGACCAGAAACGCCTTGTATTCCGGCGTCTCGATGTTGGCGTCGCCGACATAGGGCGTGAGCGAATTGGGGCCGAACCCTTTCCTCGCCGCGCCCATGAAGCCCCAGTGCAGGGGAATGCCGACAATGTGCACCGGCTTGCCGTCGCAGATCAGCGGAACGATCCGCTTGGTGACCACCGCCTTGGCCTTGACCGATCCGCGCTTGGACCACACGCGGACCCAGCCTCCGGACTTGATTTTTTTCTCCTCCGCCAGTTGCTCTGAAATCTCCACGAAGAATTCCGGCTGCAGCGACGCGTTGACCTGGACGTGCTTGGTCCAGAAATGGAAGTGCTCGGTGAGACGATAGGAAGTCGCCGCGTAGGGAAACTCCTTGGCGTCGCCGAACTGCTCCATGTCTCCCCTGAACACGCGGGCCGCCGGATTGCCGCGAATCTTCGGCGCGATCACGTTTACAACCGGAGACTCGAAGGGCTCGTAGTGGGTCGGGAACGGTCCCTCGCGCATCATGCCGCGGGTAAACAGCCGTGCGCTGCCTTCCGGGTTCATGATGAAGGGACCGACAACGTCGGGTTTCATGGTGGGCCCGATGTCCGGCACGTCGTAACCGGCCCATTTCGAGCCGTCCCATTCGATCAGCTTGCGGCTCGGGTCCCAGGCCTTGCCGTTGATGTCCGCCGAGGCGCGATTGTAGAGAATGCGGCGGTTGGCCGGCCACGACCACGACCATTTGGAATAGGCGCCGGTCTCGTCCGGATCGCTGGTGTCGCGGCGGGCCATCTGGTTGCCGGCCTCGGTATAGCTTCCGGAATAGATCCAGCACGCGCCATTGGTCTTGCCGTCGTCGCGCAGCGCCGCGAAGCCCGGGAGCTGCTTGCCCTTGGCGATCATGATTTTGGTCGGATCGTTGGGGTCCGTGATGTCTTCCAACGCGGCGCCGTTCAGCTCCTTCGCCAGTTCATCGGGCGAGGGTTCGCCCGGTTCCTTGTAGCGCCAGTCCAGATTGACGATCGGCTCGGGAACCGGGCCGCCCTCCTTCTGGTACAGCGCCTTCAGCCGCAGGTAGATCTGCGCCATGATCCAGGCATCGTGTTTGGCCTCGCCCGGAGGCGTGCCACCGGCCCAGTGCCACTGCAGCCAGCGGCCCGAATTCACCAGCGAGCCGGTGTCTTCCGCAAAGCAGGTGGTCGGAAGCTCGATCACCTCGGTCTGGATTTTCGCGGTATCAACGTCGTTGTGCTCGCCATGGTTCTGCCAGAACCGCGCCGTCTCGGTTTGCAGCGGATCCATGACGACGAGGAATTTCAGCTTGGACAGCGCCGCGGTGATCTTCTTGCGGTTCGGGAACGACAGCAGGGGGTTGAAGCCCTGGCAGAAGTAGCCGTTCATCTTGCCTTCGTGCATCAGTTCGAACGCGCGCAGCACGTCGTAGGACGGCACGTCGAGCTTGGGCAGCCAGTCGTAGGCGAAGTTGTTCTCCGCAGTTGCGGCGTCGCCCCACATCGATTTCTGGAAACTGACGAAGAACTTCTTGTAATTCTGCCAGTAGCTCATCTGGTTCGGCCGCAGCGGTTTGAAGCCGCGGGTCGCCATGTAGGTATCGAGGGTCGGTTCCTTTTCGTTCGGTATCGTCAGATATCCCGGGATCAGGTTCGACATCAGCCCGATGTCGGTCAGCCCCTGAATATTGGAATGGCCGCGCAAGGCATTCATGCCGCCGCCGCGCACGCCGATATTGCCGAGGATCAGCTGCAGCATCGCCATGGCGCGGATGTTCTGCGAACCCTTGGAATGCTGGGTCCAGCCCAGCGCATACATCGAGGTCATCGTCTTGGTCGGCGACGAGCACTCGGAGATCATCTGCGCCACTTTGAGGAACTTGTCCTTCGGCGTGCCGCAAATGCGCGAGACCATCTCGGGGGTGTAGATCGAGACGTGCTGCTTCAGCAGATTCCACACGCAGCGCGGATTCTGCAGAGTGTCGTCGGCGGTGACAAAACCGTCCGGTCCGAGTTCGTATTCCCAGGTCGAGCGATTGTAGTCGCGCTTGGCTTCGTCATAGCCGGTGAACAACCCGTCCTGATAGGCGAAGCCGTCCTTGACGATATAGGACGCGTTGGTGAAGGCCTTGGTGTAATCCCACTGGATCTTGTCGTTCAGGATGCAGTAGTTGATGACGCCGAGCAGGAACGCGATGTCGGTGCCCTGCCGGATCGGCGCATAGAAATCCGCAACCGATGCCGAGCGCGTGTAGCGCGGATCGACGACGATCAATTTGGCGCCACGGTTGGCTTTCGCCTCCGTAACCCACTTGAATCCGCATGGATGCGCCTCAGCGGCGTTGCCACCCATGATCACGACCAGATCCGTGTTCCGGATATCGGTCCACGAATTGGTCATTGCGCCGCGGCCGAATGTTGGAGCCAGACTGGCTACCGTGGGGCCGTGTCAAACGCGGGCTTGATTGTCGAAGGCCAGCATCCCGGCGCTGCGGACGACCTTGTAGGTCGCCCACGCCGTTTCGTTGGTGGTTGCGGAGGCCGCAAGGAACCCGGTGGTAAGCCAGCGGTTGACAGTGACGCCATCATTGTTCCTGGCGATAAAATTCTTGTCGCGGTCGTCTTTCATCAGCCGTGCGATGCGATCGAGCGCGAACTCCCAGGTCACACGCTCGAACTTGTCGGAGCCCGCCTTGCGCATCTGCGGATACAGCGTGCGGGTCTCGGAATGAACCATGTCGAGCAGCGCGGCACCCTTGGGGCAGAGCGTGCCGCGATTGGTCGGATGATCCGGATCACCTTCGATGTGGACGATGTCGGCCTTCTCACCCTTCGCAAGGTCGCCCTTGGAATACATGATGATGCCGCAGGCGACCGAGCAATATGTGCAGGTGTTGCGGGTTTCGGTCAGACCGGCCAGCTTGTAGGGACGTATCGACGCCGCATAAGCCTGTTCAATGTCTCCGAAACCGAGCGCACCGATTGTGGTGGCCGCAAGACCCGCGCCGGTGCCTTTCATAAAAGCACGCCGCGAGAGCTCCATATTCATCTTAAGGTTCTCCTTCGAGACCTAGCCCCCGACGGGGGACGCCTTGCCAGGCGCGTCCATCGACGCGCAGCAACAAATCCGAAAAGCGGTCTAAGAACCGCTCTAGGATTCGATAAAGTACGGCCCGGCCCCGATTAAAGTCAACTTGCACCTGATTTTTATGGATGCGGTGAAATGTCTGCGGCACCGCAGCATCTAAGACCACGCTCTGGCTTCGGTGGACCCGCGCTGAATTGCCCTCGTCACACCCTTCGATTTGAATTGACGCCATCGCGCGGTAATCCTCTAATCATTCGGTGGTTTATCGACCGGCTCCCGAGTCTCGGGGCGCACAATTCGGCCCAATGGCGGGTTCGTTCAGGTTTGTATCCCTGACAATCGCGCTAGCGTTTTTCTTTTGGCTGCATTCCGCCGCTCGCGCCGCCGAACTGACGCCGGTCGACGGACCCGCAAAACCCGATTTTTCCCTGAGCGATTTGAACGGCGAGAGGGTGGCCTTGAAGGCATTCAAGGGCCGCACGGTCCTCGTGCATTTTTTCGCAACCTGGTGCGAACACTGCCGCGAGGAATTGCCGGCGCTGAACCGGTTTCTCAGCCGTTCAGGACCCAACGCATCGGTGGTCGCGATATCCGTCGCCGAGGTCGATCCGCGGGTGAAGCGCTTTCTTGAACAGGCGCGGGTCGACTTTCCCGTGCTGCTTGACCGCGACCGTGCAATCGCGAAATCCTGGAAAATCAGCACGCTTCCGACGACCTGTGTGCTCGACGCAAACATGAAGCCCATGCTCGCGGTCGAAGCCGATTTCGCCTGGGATACGGTCGACCTAGAGCCTGCGACCGGGAAGCTCATCAACAGCAGAACCGACGCAATCAAAACCGTATCCGAACGATCATCAAATCTGAAAAACGGGGGAAACGGCCATGAACTTTGATCGACGCGAACTTTTGAAAGCGGGCGCCGCGGTCTCTTTGGTGGCGGGATTTCCACGCCGCGCAATGGCTCAGGGAGCATTCGCCCCGCAGCCGGGCGCATGGCGCGAATTCCAGATCGTCACCCGCCTGGAGATCGCAAACGCCAGGGGCAAGACCCAAGCCTGGATTCCCGTCCCTTCGGTGAATGAAAAGGACTGGTTCAAATCGTCAGCCAGTCAATGGACCACCAACGGCAAGGGCGGTCTCAGGCGCGATCAGAAATACGGGGCCGGCATGCTTCATGTCGAATGGGCCGACGGCTTGGCCGCGCCGGCGGTCGAAGTCACCAGCAACATCAAGGTCCGCGACCGCGCGGTCGATCTGTCGAAGTCCGCCAAGGTGGAAGCGCTGTCCGCTGCCGAGCGCAAGCTTTATCTCGGCGCCAGCGACCTGATCCCGACCGGCGGGATCGTCAAGGAAACCTCGGACCGGATCGTAAGGGGCGCCGCGACCGAGCTCGAGAAAGCCCGCGCCATCTACGAATGGGTGGTCGAAAACACCTTCCGCGACGCCAAGGTGCGCTGTTGCGGCATCGGCGACATCGCCGCGATGCTCAAGACCGGCAACATGGGCGGCAAGTGCGCGGACATCAACGCGCTCTATGTCGGCCTTGCGCGTGCCGCGGGCCTGCCTGCCCGCGATGTCTATGGCCTGCGGGTGGCACCGTCGAAATTCGGCTACAAGAGTCTCGGCACCGGCTCCGCCGTGATATCGCAGGCGCAACACTGCCGCTCGGAAGTCTATCTCGCCGGTTTCGGCTGGGTACCGGTCGATCCCGCCGACGTGCGCAAGGTCGCGCTCGAGGAACCGCCCGCCAACCTCGCTATCGGCGATCCCAGGGTTATCGCGGCGCGCGCGGCGTTGTTTGGATCGTGGGAAACCAACTGGCTGGCCTACAACTTTGCCCACGATGTCGCGTTGCCGGGATCAAACGGGCCCAAGCTGGGCTTCCTGATGTATCCGCAGGCCGAGACCGCGAACATTCGGCTCGATTGTCTCGACCCCGACAGTTTTAGATATGCCATTACGTCCAAAGAGTTGACCGCGGCGTGATGCGGACCGGCCAACAGGACAGGCGGGTGCCTGACGACCGGCGCCCGTTTACTGGTGATTTTACTTGCCGAACCGCCCGGCAGGGAACCTTTTGGCCGGCCAAGCCATTTCTCATGTTGTCCCCGACCGGAGGCGATGATGAGAAAACTCGGCCTGATGCCAATGATCGCCGTCACCATCATGGTCTCGGCGCCAGTTTCGTTTGCGCAGAACAACACCCCGCCCGCCAATTCGGTGGAGGACCCCGCCACCACGCCGCAGCACGGCAGCGGAACGGGTACCTCGCCGGAGAACATGGGCGCGACGGGCTGGAACGGCGGCTCGCGCGGCCAAACCCACAATTCCGTAACGACCACCGGGCAAGGCAGCGGCGCGCAGGATACGGAAGCCGCGAAGGATCAGCCGGCGATGGCAACCGGCGAGGACCTGAAGGGTCCGCCGAAGCAATTCCCCGCCAACAAGACACCGGAATAACGCGTCAGCACCGGTTTTCGTTAAGCATGGCCACGTCCTCGGGACCGACTCCCGACGGGCATCCATTGCGTTCGCGCGGCAGCCGCGCGATGTTCGCCTCAGCGATGACTTTGCCTCCGCAACCTGACGAACTTGTCCTCGACCTTCGCGGCCTGCGCTGCCCGCAACCGGTGCTGCGCGCCAAGAAAGCGCTGCGCAACGTGCCCATCGGCGGCACGCTGGTGATGGAATGCACCGATCCGCTGACGGTGATCGACGTGCCGCATTTCGTCAATCAAACCGGGCACGCGCTCAGTGCGCAGACCCGCGACGGCGAAATCTATGTCTTCAAAATCGTGAAACGGCGCTGACGCCATGACGTCGATCGTTCCGAAACCGGTTTATCTCGACTACAACGCCACCACGCCGATCGATCCCGCCGTACTGAAGGCAATGTTGCCCTACCTCGGCGATGAGTTCGGCAATCCGTCGTCGGCTCATGCGCTTGGACAGCGCGCGCGGGACGCCGTCGAGGCCGCGCGCGCTGAAGTGGCAAGCCCGATCGGCGCCAGCCCAAATGAAATTCTCTTCACCAGCGGCGGCACCGAGGCCAACAACATCGCGATCCGTGGAACGGTTTCCGCCAATCGGGTGCGCAACGCCATCGTGACCACGGCAATCGAGCATCCCGCGACCGAGGCCTGCTGCGCGTTCCTCGAATCGAGCGGCAAGAAAGTGACGCGGATTACACCGAACGCGGACGCGATTGTGGATCCGGAAAAATTCATCGCGGCAATCGACGCGCGGACCGCGCTTGCGACCATCATCCATGCCCAGAACGAGACCGGGGCGCTGCAGCCGGTGGCCGAAATCGGCGCCGCCGCAAAAACGCGCGGCGCATCTGTTCACGCCGACGCCGCGCAATCGGTCGGAAAGATCGCGGTCAATGTAGACGAGCTGGGCATCGATCTGCTCTCGATCGCCGGACACAAGCTCTACGCGCCGAAAGGCATCGGCGCGCTCTACATCCGGCACGGTATCGATCTGCCTCCGCTGTTGCTGGGCGCCGGTCAGGAACGCGGCCGCCGCCCCGGCACCGAAAACGTAGCCTTCATGGTCGCGCTCGGTGAAGCCTGCAAAATCGCAAAAGTCCATTTGCAAAAAGGACTGCACGAACTCCGGAATCTTGCCGATGACCTCTACGCGCGGCTGAAGCGGGAGATACCCGGCCTCAAACTCGTGGGCCATCGCGCGCAGCGCCTGCCGAATACGCTGAACGTTTTATTTCCGGAGGTTTCCGGCCGAAGGCTGCTGGAATGCTGTCCCGGAGTTTTCGCGTCGAATGGCTCTGCCTGTCACGCCGACAGCGAAGAGCCTTCGGCGATCCTGACCGCGCTTGGTATTCCCCCGCGCGAAGCGCTCGGATCGGTTCGGTTGTCGCTCGGCCGTCATACCTCGCGCTCCGATATTGAGACCGCCGCCGCCCATCTGATTGCCGCGTGGCGCGCGCTTGCCAGCGCCGACGCATCGATCGCGCCGGCGTGCGATAAAAACCTTGCGCCGGCATCCCGTGAGTTGAGCACATGAATGTCCATGATTTGAATGTTCAGGACTTGCGTCTCACCAGTCTTGCACATGGCGGCGGCTGCGGCTGCAAATTAGCGCCCTCCGTCCTGCAGCAGTTGCTCGCCAGTCAGCCTGCGGCGCAGCCTTTCGCGCAACTCTTGGTCGGCACCGAGACTGGCGATGACGCGGCGGTATGGAAACTGGACGACGGCACCTGCGTGATCGCAACCACCGACTTTTTCATGCCCATGGTCGACGATCCCTTCGAATTCGGACGCATCGCCGCGACCAACGCGATCTCGGACGTCTACGCGATGGGCGGCACGCCGATCATGGCGCTGGCGATCCTGGGGATTCCCATCGGCAAATTGCCGACCGAGATGGCGGCAAAAATCCTCGCCGGCGGATCGGCGGTCTGCACCGCGGCCGGCATTCCCGTAGCCGGCGGACATTCGATCGACTCTCCCGAACCGATCTACGGTCTTGCGGTGATCGGCACCTGCAAGGAGAACGATATCCGCCGCAACGCCGACGCGCGGACCGGCGACGCCATCATCCTGACCAAGCCGCTTGGCGTTGGAATCTATGCCGCGGCGTTCAAGAAGGGCGCGCTGCCGGAGAGCGCCTATGCCGACATGATTGCGTCGATGACGCTGCTCAATCGGGTCGGGACCAGGCTTGCCAGGGACGCGGCAGTCCATGCGATGACCGACGTGACCGGATTCGGCCTGTTCGGACACGCCATGGAGATGGCGCGCGGATCGAACGCAACCATTGTTTTGAAGGGCGCTGACGTCCCGCTGCTGCCGGAGGCTCAAGAGCTGGTGCGGCAGGGTTTCTTCACCGGCGCATCGGTGCGCAACTGGACGAGCTATGGCGACGGCATCATACTCGCTCCGGATTTTCCGGAGTGGCGGCGCCATCTCTATACCGACCCGCAAACCTCGGGCGGCCTGCTGATCGCGTGCGACGCGGCCAATGCGGAAACAATCGCGCGAGGGATTGTCGATGACGGCTACCCGTCCGCGCGCATTATCGGACACGTCGAGGCAGGTTTGCCCGCGGTCAAAATGCAGGATTGATCCGGCTGGTCGGGGCGCGGAAACCTCACTGAATCTCGATATTGGCCGCCTTGATCACGGCCCGCCAACGATCGACCTCTTCGCCCATGTATCTGGACGTCTTCTCGACCGGGGCCAACCAATCGATCGGAAGCGAAGGCGGCGGCGACTGACATAAGCGCATCGCCTCAGACGCGCCGATAGCTCCTGAAACACCTAGGGATTGGAATTAACAGTTTGGCCGGCTTCGCGATGACGCCCGATTGAGCAGTTCAGGCCAACTACAGCCATTACCATCCGGATCAGGAAGGAGCCGGACGGTCGGCGGAAGGCGCTAATCTGTCTGCCCACTCATCAGACGCTCTATCAACTTGGGAAATCGAGCTTTAGGGACGCGGCCGATTTCCGAAGCCAATTCGATATCACGTCGGAAAAATCCAGCGAGAAAAACTAGATAGGCATGGCTCTCTGTAGTTCTTCGGCGTTGATCTTGAACTGAAGGCTTCGATTCGCGCGGTTTTCGAACACCTGTCGCATTTCGCGACCTAATAAATAAATTGGTGCAACCATATCGGATTGCCACAACCGATAATTGGCGAGCCGTGAGAGTATCGCTATTTCGAACTCAGAAAGCGCGCGCTCGTCGTTTAACCAGCGAGACAGCGTGTCCGCTTGGCTTCGGCGAATCCTAAAAAGATCAATCCTTGAGAGATCCAAGGGAGGCTCCACTATTCTAAGAAGTACATATCCACGAGAACATCAAACGAAGCAAAGCGGTTGACAACGTTGCCGAGTTGTCCTGCACTTCGGCCAACTCCATATCTGGCGGATTTGTTCGACAACACCCGGATCATGTTTGGTCCTGATTGCTCAAGATATAGCTCGCCGGCGATCCGAGCACTGTCATCGTCGGTCAGCACAGGATGTCCAAGAGGCAAAAGTCTTGAGTTGTCGTCTGTCTCTCCTGGTCTTGCAAATCTTCGCGACGGCGACGTGACCTCGTAGCTTTGTTCGATGCAGAATCGAATTGTTCCGGCCTCTGTGACAATCCATAGGAATGTAATATTCGTCAGGAGCTTCTGTAGCAGCGGATTCTGCTCGGCCGTGGAGCGAATGCTGTCGAGCGCTGCCGCAGAGGCCCCATCAAGGTCATGCCACGCGACCTTCTCGACATCGATTTCGGATTGTTTGCGCTGGCCCTTCGTGCAAATCCCATAAAACTCGTCGAGATCGCTAACGCCCGCGTCGGCCATGCGGCCAGCCCTTAAATAACTCGAAGCATTTCATCGCGCATTTCATGCGCTCAGGATCGACAAAAATGCTAAGTCATTGATATAATGGTCGGAGTGGCAGGATTTGAACCTGCGACCCCTGCGTCCCGAACGCAGTGCTCTACCGGGCTGAGCCACACTCCGACAAGAACGCGGCTTATAGCCTTGGGTTTCGCACACCGCAAGACGATGAATTGAGGACGCAAATCCCATGTCCGTGGGCCTGACAACGCAGATTTTGACCGCAAACGAGGCCGCCGCAGCCATAGCGGCGCGTTGCCTGCGGGACGGCGGGCTGGTCGCGTTCCCGACCGAGACGGTCTACGGCCTCGGCGCCGACGCCACCAACGCGGCGGCGATTGCGCGGCTCTATCAGGCCAAGGGCCGGCCCTCCTTCAACCCGCTGATTGCGCATGTCGCCGATCTCCCGGCGGCGCAGCAGATCGCCCGTTTTGACGCGCAAGCCATCCTGCTTACGAAAGCGTTCTGGCCGGGGCCGCTGACGCTGGTGCTGCCGAAGGCGACCGGCTGCGCCGTCGCCGATCTCGCCACCGCCGGGCTCGATACCATTGCGGTGCGCGTGCCCGCGCATCCGATAGCGCGGCAGATCCTGCACGCCTTTGGCGGACCGGTGGTGGCGCCCTCGGCCAATCTTTCCGGCCACGTCTCGCCGACCGCGGCCGCGCATGTGCAAAGCGATCTCGCGGGGAGAATCGACCTGATCGTCGACGGCGGCGCGGTCGATGTCGGCGTCGAATCCACCATCGTCGGGTGCTTCGAGGCGCCGATGCTGCTGCGCCCCGGCGGCGTGCCGCGCGGCGAGATCGAGCGCGTGCTGGGCCGGGCGCTGCTGCAGCCGCCCCAGGATACGGATGGCGACACCGCGCAGCCGCTGGCGCCGGGCATGCTGGCGTCGCATTACGCGCCGCGCACGCCGATACGGCTCAATGCCGTCGGGCTCGAGGACGGCGAGGCGTTGCTGTCGTTCGGCCCGCTGGCCCTACCCCGAACCGATGCGGCCTCCGCAGTGATGAATTTGTCCGCGCGCGGCGATCTCAATGAGGCCGCCGCCAATCTTTTCGGCTATCTTCGCGCGCTCGATGCCAAGGGCGCACGCGCCATCGCGGTGATGCCGGTGCCGCATCACGGGCTTGGCGAGGCCATCAACGACCGGCTCCGCCGCGCCGCCATGGGGCGGGAATAAACGTAAGAGACAGAGATGAACATCGTCCAGCCATCGCCACTCCCGCCCGAACTGATCGCGCGTTTCAGATCCATCGTTGGCGACAAATATGCGGTGACGGATGCCGCCGATATCGCGCCCTATGTCACCGAGGAGCGCAACCTGTTTCACGGGCGATCTCCTCTCGTTTTGCGCCCGGGCTCGACCGCGGAAGTCTCCGCGATCTGCAAGCTCGCGACCGAACACAGAATCGCGCTGGTGCCGCAGGGCGGCAACACCGGCCTGGTCGGCGGCCAGACCCCGCACAATGGCGAGGTGGTCATCTCTCTGCGGCGGATGGACAAGATCCGCGACATCGACACCGCGTCCAACACCATGACGTGCGAGGCCGGCGTCATCCTGCAGATCGCGCAGCAACGCGCAACCGAAGTAGACCGGCTGTTCCCGCTCTCGCTCGGCGCGGAAGGCAGTTGCACCATCGGCGGCAATCTCTCCACCAATGCCGGCGGCACCACGGCGCTGGCCTACGGCGTGGCGCGCGAGATGGCGCTCGGCCTCGAAGTAGTGCTGGCCGACGGCCGCATCCTCAACAGCCTGTCCAAGCTGAAAAAGGACAACACCGGCTACGATTTGCGCAACCTGTTCATCGGCGCGGAAGGTACGCTCGGCATCATCACTGCGGCGACGCTAAAACTGTTCCCAAAGCCGCGGGCAGTGGAAACCGCATTCGTCGGCCTCAAATCGCCTGCCGATGCTTTAAGACTGCTGGAGATTTCGCGAGACGAAGCGGCGGGCAGCCTTACCAGCTTCGAGCTGCTTGCCGATATCGCCGTCGATTTCAGCGTCCGCCATGGCATCGACGTGCGCCATCCGCTGTCGCGCAAGCATCCGTGGTATGTGCTGATGGAGCTGTCGTCGTCGCGCGATGACGCCCGCGCCGCGCTGGAAGCGATTCTGGCGCGCGGCATGGAAGACGGCATCGTCGATGACGCCGTGATCGCGGCCAACCTCAGCCAGCGCGCGGCCTTCTGGAAGCTGCGGGATGAGATGTCCGCGGCGCAAAAGCCGGAGGGCGGCTCGATCAAGCATGATATCTCGGTGCCGGTGGCCGCGGTGCCCGATTTCATCGCCGAGGCCGACGCGGCCGTCGTAAAGTTGATTCCGGGTGCGCGGCCGGTGCCGTTCGGCCATCTCGGCGACGGTAACATCCACTATAATGTCAGCCAGCCGATCGGCGCGGAATCTGCGGATTTCCTCGCGCGATGGCACGACGTCAACGCCGTCGTATTTGAAATCGTGCTGCGGATGGGCGGCTCGATTTCCGCCGAACACGGCATCGGCGTCTTGAAGCGCGACGAGCTTCCGCAAGTGAAAGACAAGACCGCGATCGAACTGATGCGCGGCATCAAGGCGATGCTCGATCCCTTGGGCATCATGAATCCCGGCAAGGTGTTGTGAGAGTTCCGTTGACAACTCCCGCGTTGTCGATTGCACCGATCGAGGACGCCGATGTCGCCGCCGTCATTGCGCTGTGGCGGTGCTGTGGATTGACGCGGCCCTGGAACGATCCCGCCGCCGACATAGCGCGGGCACGCACGGTGCCGAACGCCGCAATACTTGCAGGCCGTGACGGCAGCAGCAAGATCGTGGCATCAGTGCTGGTCGGCCACGACGGCCATCGCGGCTGGGTCTATTATGTCGCGGTCGATCCCGATTGTCGTCACAAGGGATACGGCCGCGTCATCGTGAATGCCGCGGAAGACTGGCTGCGGGCGCTCGGCATCGAAAAACTGCAACTGATGGTACGGTCCGACAATACGCAGGTGCAGGCATTTTATGAGTCGCTCGATTATGTCGAGCAGAAGCGCGTCGTCTATGCAAAGTGGCTCGATGGGCGGGAACCGACGCCCTGATCAAAGGCGATCCATGACAGTCTCCAACCGCATCCGCATCAAGGACATCCGCGTCTTGTCGGACAATCCCTATGTGCTGAAAACCACCACCTTCGAGTGGCGGCGCGCCAATGGCGAGTGGCAGACGCAGCATCGCGAAACCTATGATCCCGGCGACGCCGCCGCGCTGCTGCCCTACAACCTTGCGCAGCACACGGTGGTGCTGGTGCGGCAATTCCGCTACCCGGCCTATGTCAACGGCCACGACGACCTGCTGATCGAAGCCGTGGCCGGAAAGCTCGACGATGAATCGCCGGAGGTGCGGATTCGCGCCGAGGCCGAGGAGGAAACCGGTTACCGGCTCGGCGAAATCCGAAAAGTGTTCGAGGCCTTCATGAGCCCCGGTTCGATCACCGAAAAAATCCACTTCTTCATCGCGGAATACGAGCCGGGCATGCGGGTCGGCAGCGGCGGAGGCATCCTCTCGGAAGGCGAAGACATCGAGGTGCTGGAGCTGTCGATTGATCGGGCGCTTGCCATGATCGCCGATGGCCGCATCGCCGATGCCAAGACCATCATGCTGCTGCAATACGCGGCGCTGAATGTTTTTGCGTGATATTTGCAGGATGGGTTGAGCGCAGCGATATCCATCACCGACATCAGCGATTTGATGGGTTTCGCTTCGCTCAACCCATCCTACGATTTCAGAGATTCTAAAATAACGAGCCCTGCCCGTCATCGGTTGACGTCGGTTCCGAGTTCTTTCGCGCGCTTTTCACCGACCTCTCCTCGTCAGCCGCGGCCTGTTCCGCCGTGATCGGCAGGATCAGTTGCGCATCGTCGTTGGCGACACGGTTGACCCTGGTCGAAACCTCATGCCAGACGAATTCGCCTTCGGCGGGCGCGGCGAGCAGCGGCAGCGCGCGTTCGACATCGTCATTCGAACAATCCAGCCAGCGCTCGAAATCATCGGCGCCGACGGTCACGGGCACGCGCGGATGCAGCACGGCGAGATCGGCGCCAGCCGCGGTGGTGACGATCGCGACGGTGTCGAGTTCCTCGCCATTCGGGCCGATCCAGGTTTCCGCAAGCCCCGCGAAGCCGAACGGCTGGCCATCTCGCGCATGGATGAAATACGGCCGCTTGCGCGCCTGCGACGGCGGCCATTCATAATAGCCGTCCGCCGGGATCAGGCAGCGCCGCCGCCGAAACGCGTTCTTGAACGCCGGCTTGTCCAGTACCGTCTCGGCGCGGGCGTTGATCAGCAGCGCGAAGCCGCGGGGATCCCTGACCCAGGCCGGTATAAAGCCCCAGCGCATCAGCCGGAAATGCCTCGCGCCGTGCTCGATGATAACCACCGGAATAGGCTGGGTCGGCGCGATATTGTGCCGCGGCGGCATATTCGGCTGTTCCGGATAGCCGAATAGCCGGCGCAAGGCCTCCGGCGACGAAGTGATCACAAAGCGTCCGCACATTTTCTGGTCCAGAAAGGGCATAGGTGGTGACGCATTCAGGTCCTTTTAACCCCGAACGTTAACACTGCGGCAGATGACATCAGCGGTTCTCAAGTCAGCGCAAAGCAATCGCGAGCCATCGCGCAAGGCGGGACCCAGTTCCGCTGCGCGGGCCGCCGAATTACGCGCCGCCAACATCAACCCCCGCACCGGTCTCGCCACCGATTACCTGAATCATTTCAACGAAGCCATCATGCTGCTGGAGATGATCCCGGACATGCCCGATTGCGCCGAGGACTTTCTCGGCTGGCAGCCCCTGTCCTATCGCGAGCATTTCGCCGCCTCCAATTTCAAGGCGCGCGAGCTCGCGATAGCGGCCTATGATTCAGCAGACCCCGCGATTCGCGGCGAGTTCGACAGCCTCACCTATGCCATGACCTCCATTCTGACCGCGGTGGGCGCGGCGATGCGCGAAGCCCGCCAGGACAAGACCCGCGCCACGCTGGCGGAACAGGCCACCGGCTGGGTCAAGCCGCTGGTGGCGCTGGCCGGCGGCATCATCAACGGCAAGGACGATGGGGCCGATGTCGATTACATCATGACCCACTGATGCCGGCCGCGCCCTCCGAAATACCGCCGCTCCGCCCTCAGATCGCCGTCAGCGCCGCCATCTTCCGCGACGGCAGGGTCCTGCTGGTGCGCCGCGCCCGATCTCCCGCCAAGGGCTTTTATTCGCTCCCGGGCGGACGCGTCGAATTCGGAGAATCGCTGCACAAGGCCTTGCATCGCGAGGTCGATGAGGAAACCGCGTTGAAGATCGAAATCGTGGGCCTCGCGGGATGGCGCGAGGTGCTTCCTTCGACGGGTGGCGGCGGGCACTATTTGATCATGTCGTTCGCGGCGCGCTGGATGGCAAACGAGCCGGTCCTGAACGATGAACTCGACGATTTCCGCTGGCTGCAGCCGGATGCGCTGAGCGATCTCACATTGACCGGCGGGCTGCGGGAGGTCATCCAGTCCGCCAGCCGCCTGGTCGGGGCCTGACCGGCATTAACCGGTTCCTTTTGCTGGGAGCTGCGCGCCTTGCTTCCAGCCCGTTGAGGAGGCATACCGACGCGGTCCCGGACCCTCTTCATGCGCAAGCACTTTCTGGCTGTTCTGATCGCGATTTCGGCGTGCAATCTTGGCCCGGCGCGGGCCCAGGACGCGGCTGCGCCGTTCGATGGCGATCTGCAGCGGCTGGCCGAGATCCTGGGTGCCCTGCATTACCTGCGCGGCATTTGCGGCACCAATGAAGGCCCGAAATGGCGCAATGAAATGCAGGCGCTGATCGACGCCGAGACCCCCTCCGGCAATCGCCGTGCGCGCATGATCGCAGGCTTCAACCGCGGCTATAATGGGTTCCAGCAGACCTACCGGACCTGTACCCCCGCGGCCTCCGTCGCGATCCGCCGCTATATCGAGGAAGGCTCGCGCATTTCGCGGGATTTGACCGCCCGTTACGCGAACTAGACCGGGCAAGAAACGTCTCGCCAGCAATTATTGCATTTTTCGCTAAAGGCGCGCGGGCTTTCCCGGCACCTTGGGGTGAGAGGGCATGGCGATGGATCACGAACAGCTGGTGCGCAGGGCAAGCGAAGGCAACGTCCTGGCCTTTGTCGACCTGACGCGGCGCTTCCAGCATTTCGCCTTCGGCTCGGCGCTTGCCCAGGTCCGCGATTTTCAGCAGGCGGAAGATATCGTTCAGGAAGCCTTCGTCGCGGCCTGGACGGGTTTGCCGGCGCTCGCCGAGCCTGCGGCATTTCCCGGCTGGCTGCGGGGCATCGTCCGGCATCAAGCCTTTCGGGTATTGCGACGGAAACGGCTGCACGTGGTGCCGTTGGCGGAAGCTGAAAATACCGAGAGCGACGAACCGCTCGCCGACCACATTCTCGAACAGCGCCGCCAGGCCGCCGCCGCACTCGCCGCGATTTCAGAACTGCCGAACAAATTGCGCGAGCCGGCCACGCTGTTCTTCGTCCATGAATGTTCGCATCAGGACGTAGCAACCTTCCTCGGACTGTCGCTGCCGACCGTCAACAACCGGCTGCATGAAGCCCGTTCCCACCTCAAACAGAGGATGCTGACCATGGTGACTGACACGCTGCACTCCAATGGATTGCCCGACGATTTCGCCAACCGGATCGGCCGCCTGATCGAGGCGCGCGGCGAGTTGGTGGAGGCGCTGTTCGATCCGGCCTCGCTGCCCGATCTCATGACTGAATTAGCCGTCAGCGACGAAGCGCGCAAGCGCAGCGTGACGGTGCAGGTGATGCAGCGATCCAACGACGGCGTCGTGCGCGGCATCGCGACCTCGCAAGTCACGGGGATACCGAGGGGCGCCACCGTTCTGAACGCGCGCCGACGATCCACAGCGCCGATCGATCGGACACAGCTCGATCGCCTCGTACCGCTGCTGACGACTGCTGCGGCCGACGGCCGGTCGAACCGGGTTGTCGAGACTGGCATCAAGGTGATCGACGTGATGTGTCCGATCCGCGCCGGCGGCAGCGTCGCCATCGCCGGCGAATACGGCGCCGGCAATACCGTCAACATGGAAGAGCTGGTCAGGCGCATCAGCGGCGGCAGCGATCCCGTTACCCTGTTCCTGTTCTTTCCGCCGCCCTCGAAAATCTGGCCACCGTCGCTGGATGAAAATTATTCGATTTCCGCGGCATTGAAGGAGGAAGGTTACAGCGAAGGCACCGTTGGCTGCGTCCGGACATTCTTTGTCGGCGGCGAAGCTGTGCCATGGACCGCGGAGAAACTGGCCGGCCTCGCGCCGATCGACACCGTCATTCAACTCTCTCGCAAGATGATCCTCGCAAAGAACTATCCCGGCGTGGATGTGCTGACGGCGCGCTCGCGCCTGCTGGACGAGAATCTGATTGGGGCGGATGACATCGACCTCGCGCGGCGCGTTCGCGAAGCGATCGCCGAACGGCGGCGCGCCGAGGAGGCCGCGGACTCCAGCGCCGATCCTGTCTTGCTGGAACGGGCGCGCAAACTGCAGGCGTTTTTCTCGCAGCCCTATTACGTCGCGGAGCCCTTTACCAAGCGGCCGGGCTCGCATGTCGGCCGCGCCGATGCCTTGCGTGGCTGCCGCGAAATCCTCGATGGCCGGCATGACGATTTACCTGCCGAAGCGTTTTATTTCACGGGAAGTATTGAGGAAATCCGCGCCGCCGGGAACAGGATGTGACGGGTTGGCGGATGCCTCGAAATCCCCGCTAAATGCGGAAACCGCCGTTAACCTTTCCTAAAGAACTGGCTATCCCGGGTCGCGCCGCATGCTAAACCTCGCTGGTTCGACGCGCTCCGCAGTGGAGCGCGCAGGTAAACTTTGTTGAGTTTCATGAGCCATCCATCGTTCACGACCGACCGCGACCCCTTGCCCGATCACGAACAGAAGCAGGCCGCGCTCGGCTATCTCAACGAAGCCTGGGCGGAAGCCCGGCACGACGGCGTCGACGGCGATTGCCTGGCGCAGGCCAGCCTGTTTGCGGCATTCGCCGAGCTGGTCGGCACCTATGGCGAAGACGCGGTGGCGAAATTCGTGGAAGGTTTTCCGGTCCGCGTCCGCAACGGCGAATTTTCGGTGCTCAGCGCGCGGCAGTAAACATGCGCAGCCCGAACCGTCGCGAGGTTCAGGACGTCGGCAGCGCGGTAAGGTCGAGGGTCATGAACACGCTGTTCGGATCAGGGACGTAATCGCCGAACGGTCCGGTGCCGATAAATCCGAAGCGCGCGTAGAGCGCGCGGGCCGGTGCAAATGCCTTCATTGAACCGGTTTCCAGACTGAGGCGCCGATAGGAACGGGCCCTCGCCTCGGCGATGATGTGTCTAACCAGTGCAGCCGCGACTCCGCGGCCGCGGTGCCTTGCCGCGACGTGCATTGATTTTATCTCGCCATGAGATGAGTTCGATCTGCTTCAGGGCGCCGCATCCCAACAGATTGCCGGCATCCCATGCCGCCCAGAACGTAATCCCGGCCGCTCGCAGAACATCCAAATCCAGCGCATGAACGCTCTCGGGAGGCGACCACGTCCTGCAATATTCGAGATGAGCCTGCAGAAGATCGGCCACATCCTGTCCTGTGAGATCGTCGGTGCGAATCTGCATTGATTTGCTCGCGCACGGCTCGGCGCTGTTCTGCTCTCTACGGCTTCAGCGTCTCCAGAAACCGCACCGGTTCGCCTGATGATGGCGTGAGCAACTCGCCCTGCCACATTACCCGCCGCCCGCGCACAAAGGTGCCGACCGGCCAGCCCGTTACCTTCACGCCGTCATAGGGCGTCCAGCCGGCGCGCGAGGCGACCCAGTTGTTGGTGATGGTCTCGACGCGCTTGAGATCGACGATGGTGAAATCCGCGTCGTAGCCCGCGGCGATCCGGCCTTTCATCGCGACGTTGAACAGCCGTGCCGGACCGGCGCTGCTTAGATCGACAAAGCGCGCCAGCGACAATTTTCCGGCATTGACGTGATCAAGCATCAGCGGCACCAGCGTCTGCACCCCGGTCATGCCCGACGGCGAGGCCGGATAGGTTTTGGCCTTCTCCTCCAGCGTATGCGGCGCGTGATCGGAGCCGAGCACGTCGATGATGCCCTGCTCGATGCCGCGCCAGATGCCGGCGCGATGGCTGGCATCGCGCACCGGCGGATTCATCTGCGCGCGGGTACCGAGCCGCTCGTAGCATTCCGGCGCGGCCATGGTCAGATGATGCGGCGTCGCCTCGCAGGAAGCGACGTCCTTGTGATCTCGGAGAAACTCGATCT
Source organism: uncultured Alphaproteobacteria bacterium (assembly GCA_963784755.1). GTDB lineage: Bacteria > Pseudomonadota > Alphaproteobacteria > Rhizobiales > Xanthobacteraceae > Bradyrhizobium. Next base: position 425,768 of record CAWASS010000004.1, read on the forward strand.
CCTCTTTCGTCGAGATATGCAGCACGTGAATGCGTTTGCCGGTTTCATGCGCAAGGCTGACCAGACGCTGCGTCGCCATCAGCGCCGCAGTCTCGTCGCGCCACACCGGATGCGAGCGCGGATCGCCCTCGATGCGCAGGTGCTTGCGCGCGTTCAGGCGGTACTCGTCCTCGGCGTGAAACGCAGCGCGGCGGCGGATCACCTTGAAGATGCGGCGCAGGCTTTCGTCGTCCTCGACCAGCAGCGCGCCAGTGGAGGAGCCGATGAACACTTTGACGCCGGCACAGCCCGGCGCCCGCTCCAGCTCCGGCAGATCCTGCACGTTTTCGCGGGTGCCGCCGATGAAGAACGCGAAATCGCAGTGCATGCGATGGCGGCCGCGCCTGATCTTGCCGGTAAAATTCTGCTCGTTGATGGTGAGCGGATCGGTGTTCGGCATCTCGAATACCGCGGTGACGCCGCCCATCACGGCGCTGCGCGATCCGGTTTCCAGATCTTCCTTGTGGGTCTGGCCCGGCTCACGGAAATGCACCTGGGTGTCGATCACGCCGGGCAGGATGTGCAGGCCCTTGCAGTCGATCACCTCGGACGCCGAGGCCGAACCGAGCGTACCGATTTCGGCGATTCGCCCACCCGCGATGCCGATGTCGCGGATGCCCTCGCCGTCCTGATTGACCACGGTGCCGGATTTTAGAATCGTGTCAAATGTGCCTGTCATCGTTTCCTTGAAGCCCGCATTGGAACCCTTGTTACCGGCACTTTAGCGGCTTACGTTGCGGTGTGATATCCAGCGCGAGCGTTTCCCCAGAGAACTTCCTATGAAAGCAACGTTTCTTCCCGACCGGGGTGTGGTCAAGATCAGCGGCGAGGACGCCCGCGATTTTCTCAACGGCCTCGTCACCACCGATGTCGGCCAGATCCAGCCGGGCCTCGGCCGGTTCGGGGCGCTGCTGACGCCGCAGGGCAAGATAACGGCGGATTTTCTCATCACCGAAGCCCCCAGCGGCCATGGCGGCGGCTTTCTGGTCGACTGCCCGCGCGCGCTGGCACAGTCGCTTGCGGACAAGCTCGGCTTTTACAAGCTGCGCGCCAAGGTCAGCGTCGAGAATCTGTCCGACAGTCTTGGCGTGCTCGCGGTGTGGGACGGCGAGCCCGCGATGAAGCCCGACCTGACATTTGCCGATCCGCGCAGCGAGAAACTGGGCTGGCGCATCCTGGTGCCTGCGGACCTTGCGCCCAAGGTGGCGGGCCTGATCGGCGCCGACCTCGTCGATAGCGTGGTCTACGACGCCCATCGCATCGCCTGCGGCGTGCCGCGCGGCGGCATCGACTTCATCTATGGCGACGCGTTTCCGCACGAGACCAATATGGACCGGCTGCACGGCGTCGATTTCGACAAGGGCTGCTATGTCGGACAGGAAGTGGTGTCGCGGATGCAGCATCGCGGCACCGCGCGCACCCGCACGGTGCGCCTGATCCTCGAAAGCTCGCCGCCGGAGGCTGGCGTTGCCATCGTCGCGGGCGACAAGCCGGTGGGCACCATGGGCTCGTCGGCCGCTGGCATGGGTCTCGGTCTGCTGCGGATCGACCGCGCCGCCGACGCGCTCGACGCCGGGGTGCCGCTGACGGCCGGCGGCATCGCGGTCCGTCTCGCGGAGCCGAACGACATCCGGCCAGCGCCGAACAAGACCGTCGCATGACGAGATCCGCGCGCCTGCATGCCGATGGCCTGATGCGCTGCCCCTGGCCCGGCGAAGATCCGCTCTATGTGGCCTATCACGACACCGAATGGGGCGTGCCGGAATACGACGACCGCGCGCTGTACGAAAAGCTGATCCTCGACGGCTTTCAGGCCGGGCTGTCGTGGATCACGATCCTGCGCAAGCGCGATAATTTCCGCCGCGCCTTCGACGATTTCGAGCCGGCAAAGATCGCGCGCTATACACCGAAGAGGATTCACGCGCTGATGAACGACGCCGGCATCGTCCGCAACCTCGCCAAGATCGAAGGCGCAGTCAGCAGCGCCAAGGCGTATCTCAAGATCATGGAGGAAGGCTCCGGCTTCTCGAAATTCCTGTGGGACTTCGTCGACGGCAGGCCGAAGGTAAACAATTTCAAGACCACCGCCAGCGTACCGGCCTCCACGCCGCTGTCGATCAAGATCTCGAAGGAACTGGCCGCGCGCGGATTCAAGTTCGTCGGCCCGACCATCGTCTATGCCTTCATGCAGGCCACCGGGATGGTCAACGATCATCTGGTGAGCTGCTATTGCCACGACCGCTGCGCCGGCAGGAAACGCGCGCCCCGCCTCAAAGTGAAATAATGGCGAGGGTCAGATTTTCCCCGGATATCTCGACCCGCGCCTGGCAGCGCATGCTGTCGGGACGGCGGCTCGACCTGCTCGACCCCTCACCGCTCGATATCGAGATCGCCGATATCGCCCATGGGCTGGCGCGGGTGGCGCGCTGGAACGGGCAGACCGACGGCGCGCATATTTTTTCGGTGGCGCAGCATACGCTGCTGGTCGAGGCCGTGATGCGCGAGCATACGCCGCGAGTCAACGTCAGTGTGCGGCTCGCAGCACTGCTGCACGACGCGCCGGAATATGTCATCGGCGACATGATCTCGCCGTTCAAGGCGGTGCTCGACGGCGCCTATAAGGCCGTGGAAAAGCGGCTATTGTCCGCGGTCCACATTCGCTTCGGTTTGCCGCCCGTACTGGCCGACGAGGTCACGCAACAGATCAAGGCCGCCGACAGGGGTGCTGCGTATCTCGAGGCGACGCAATTGGCCGGCTTTGCGGAAGCCGAGGCCAAGCGTCTGTTCGGCCGCGATCCCGGCCTTAGCGCCGCCGCACGACAGGACTACCTGACGTCCTGGACCGCCGCCAAGGCCGAGAAGCGGTTCCTTGCGCGGTTCAAGACCTTGCACGGCTGATACGCGCTTCCGCCCACCGGCGCCGCGGCTTATAATCGGGCCAACAAAAGGGTTATCATGATTCACGTTTGTTCGCTCGCCGCCCTTCCCGAGACCGTCAAAGCCACGGGCGCGAGCCATATTCTCACCGTCATGGCCAACGTCGACCAGGTGCAGCGGCCCGTATCGGTGCTGGAGGCCAATCATCTCAGGGTCGCGATGGACGACATCACCGAACACATGGACGGGTTCGTCGCGCCGAACGATACGCATATCACGCAGGTGCTGGACTTCGTGCGCGGCTGGGATCGCAGCGCGCCGCTGGTGGTGCATTGCTACGCCGGCATCAGCCGCTCCACCGCGAGCGCCTTTGCCGCGGCCTGCGCGCTCAATCCGCATCGCGACGAAATCTCGATCGCGCGGCAAATCCGCGCCGCCTCTCCGATCGCCCAGCCGAACCGGTTGATCGTGAGTCTCGCCGACAAGGCTTTGGGGCGCGAGGGACGCATGCTGCGCGCGCTCGACGAAATGGGCCCGGGCAACATGATGATCGAAGGCCGGCCGTTCCGCGTCGATCTCGACTGACAAATCAAAATATCCCGCTACCGCTTGAACTTAAACCGTCTGCGTTGACACAGACACAGGTGTCAGGTCCGTGGAAGCGATTCCGCGGCGCTGTTGGCGCGCGTTTCCCTCTCTGCCTGTGGGGAGCAAAAAGGATTTAGCGTCCGATGTTCGAATTTTTTGCGCTCGTGATTGCCATCGTGGCGTTTATTTTCGCGCGCAAGGCGTTCAACCAGCTCGACGCGCTGCGCGCGCGGCTTGACGCGCTGGAAGCGGCGGCGCCTCGGGTCGCAGCAGCGCCGGTCGCGCCGCCGCCGGTACCGGCCTACGAAACCCCGATCGCGCCGCTCGCCGCCGACGAGGTCAGCGCTGAAACCGCTGAAGAAACGGCGACGATTCCGCCGGCATCGCCGCCCCCGATACCCGACATTCCCGCGCCGGCGCCGCAATCCGGTCCCGGCTTTGAGGAACGTATCGGCACCCGCTGGGTGGTCTGGGTCGGCGGCCTGACGCTGGCGCTCGGCGGTTTCTTCCTGGTGCGCTATTCGATCGAACAAGGCCTGCTCGGACCGGGCGTGCGCGTCCTGCTCGGCGGTGTGTTCGCGCTGGCGCTGCTTGCCGCCGGAGAATGGACCCGGCGCAAGGAAAGCTTAGGCGCGATCGGGCCGCTGCCGATCGCCAATATTCCGGCCGTTCTCACCGCCGCCGGCACGGCGGTGGCGTTCGCCACGGTCTATGCGGCTTATGCGCTGTATGATTTCCTGGTGCCGGCAACCGCGTTCATTCTGCTGGGAATGGTGGCGCTGGGCACCTTGGCCGCGGCGCTGCTGCACGGGCCGGCGCTGGCAGGCCTTGGCATTGCCGCGGCCTTCGCCACGCCGATCCTGGTTTCCGCAGAGAAGCCGGATTACTGGGCGCTGTATCTTTATCTCGCCGTCGTCACCGCCGCTGCCTTCGGCCTCGCGCGCATCCGGCTGTGGCGCTGGCTTGCAGTCACCACCATCGTGCTCGCGACGCTGTGGACCTTCCCCTGCCTGCAATGCGGGCCGTCGATGGTCGCCCCGCACGCCTTCCACGTCATTGCCGGATTTATCCTGGCGGCGTTGCTGGTGGTATGCGGCTTCATGTTCGGACCGCCGGCGGAGCAAGGCCGCATCGAGCCGATCTCGTCGGGCGCGCTCGCGGCCCCTCTGCTCGGCGCCACCCTGATCGTGCTCGGCAGCTTTCATGCCGACACTGCCATGATCGTATTCGCGTTGCTGGTGGCCGGCACCTTGTTCGTCGCGTGGAACGCGGACGCCGCCGCCGGCGCGATCGCCGCAGCCGCGGTGTTGGTCTTCATTGTGTTTGCCGAATGGGCGGTGCGCGGCAATCCGGACATGCTGGTGCTGCCCGGCGGTCCCTTGCCCGGCATCGGGCCGAACGCCACCGACGGCTCGGTCTCGCTGCATCTGATATCGGCGGCGATTTTCGCGGTCGTCTTCGGCGCCGCGGGATTTCTGGCACAAGGCCGTTCCGTCAGCGCCATGGTGCCGGTGATGTGGTCGGCTTGCGCCGTATTCACGCCGCTGGCGCTGGTGATCACGCTATATGGGCGCATTGCGCATCTCGACCGCTCGATTCCGTTTGCGATTCTCGCCGTGATCCTCGCCGCGGCGCTTGGCGCCGCGACCGAAAGCCTGAGCAAGCGCGACAACCGGCCTGGGTTGCCGATCTCGATCGCGCTGTTCGCCACCGGGACGCTGGCCGCGATCGCGCTGGCGCTGACCTTTGCGCTGGAAGAAGGCTGGCTGACGATTGCGCTGGCGCTGATGTCGCTGGGCACCGCCTGGATTTCGATGCAGCGCCCGATTCCGTTCCTGCGCTGGCTCGCGGCGATCCTCGCCGGCATCGTGGTGGCGCGCATCGGCTACGAGCCGCGCATCGCCGGCGACGCCGTCGGTACCACGCCGATCTTCAACTGGCTATTGTGGGGTTATGGCATTCCGGCGCTGTCGTTCTGGATCGCCAGCATCTTCCTGCGCCGCCGCGGCGACGACGCGCCGCTGCGCATGGTGGAAGCGGCGGCGATCCTGTTCACGGTGCTGCTGGCGTTCATGGAAATCCGCCACGCGGTGTACGGAGGCAATATCTACGGCACCTCAAGCCTGACCGAGATCGCGCTCGAGGTCTGCGTCACGCTGGCGATGGCGATCGGGCTGGAGCGGCTGCGCATTCGAACCGGCAGTATCGTCCACAACATCGGTGCCATCCTGCTCACGGTGTTTGCCGGGCTGGCCACGGTGTTTGGCCTGATGCTGCTGGAGACGCCGATATTCTGGCCAACCAATGTCGGCGGCGTATTTTTCAACCTGCTCCTGCTTGGCTACGCGCTGCCGGCGGTGCTTGCGCTGCTGCTGTCCTACGCGGTAGCGGGCCGCCGGCGCGCCGCCTATGCCAACACCATCGCGGCGGGTGCGCTCATGCTCGCGCTGACCTATGTGACGTTTGAAGTCCGCCGGCTCTATCACGGTCCGGTTCTCACCAGCGGTCCGACCACGGGCGCGGAGCAATACACCTACTCGGTTGCGTGGCTGGCGTTCGGCGTATTGCTGCTCGGCGCCGGTATCGTCTTCAACTCGCAGCGTGCGCGGCTGGCGTCCGCGGTGGTGATCGCGCTGACGATCGCAAAAGTGTTCGTGATCGATATATCGACCCTCACGGACGTCTATCGCGCGCTGTCGTTTATCTGCCTGGGACTGGTGCTGCTGCCGATCGGCTGGCTGTACCAGCGAATCCTGTTCCGCCGCCCGGCATTGCAGGGTGTCCAAGCTGAGGGGTAGTGCGCGTTCCCCGGATGCTGCGCAGCGTGCCGCCTCCTGCGGCGTGGTGCGCTGCCAAGCCGGCGGCCAGCTTGCTTGCTGCCGCACCGCGTCCGGGACACATTCCGCGGGAAATCAATCCGTCGAGCGGCGCAGTTCGGATGAGGCCTCAGTCTTCGCCGGCTCGGACCTCGCTTCCGGTTTGATCGGCTCCATCCTGGCGCTCTCGACGTGCGGCGTCTCGACGCGCGCCGACACTTCCGTATGCGATGCATCGGCCGACCGGGTCTGCTCCGGCGCAGCCAGCGAGCGCGGACGCGATATCGCGCGCGCCATCAGCATGTGGCCGACGCCCTGATGCCGGAAATCGCAATAGGCGAATCCCATGCCCGACACCGATCCGCGAAAGCTGCGTTCGGTGTTCTTGACCAGATTGAAGCACGGCTCGAACGGGATGCCCTTCAGCGATGCGCAGACCGCCTGACCGCGAACCTGCAGCGTATTGCCGGGAAGCCTTACGTGGCGCATCGGACCGGCGCCGGCGAATTGCACGGAGCCGGCGGCGCCACCGTCATCGAGAATCCGGCCTGCGCCACGCGTGCCATCGAAGCAGGTGAATGCGAACACCTTGCCGGACACGAACCTGCGGGCTTCATCGGCAGTCATCTGGCCGGCCAGGGCCGGTGCAACCATTGCCGCGGCGAAAACAGTCCCCACTACAAAACGCGCAAGCATGCCTAACTCCAACCTACTGGGCGGGTTCACATCTTTACCCGCTGCTTACCATACCAACCGTGGCAACATTGGAGCAGGTTGGTTGGTAAAGTCTGAACGCCGTCAGAGAATTTTTACCACGATTCGACCGCGGACCTCGCCGGCAAGGATTTTGGCACCCGCGGCGATGACCTGGTCCAGACCGATTTCGTGAGTAATTTCAGCAAGTTTTGCCCGGTCGAGATCGCTGGCCAGCCGTGCCCAGGCGGCTTTTCGCAAATTTATCGGGCACATCACGGAATCGATGCCGAGAAGCGACACTCCGCGCAAAATAAACGGCGCCACCGAGGACGGCAGATCCATGCCCGCCGCCAGACCGCAGGCGGCGATCGCGCCGCCATATTTCGTCATCGACAACAGATTGGCGAGCGTGGTCGACCCGACGCTGTCGATGCCGCCGGCCCAGCGCTCCTTCGCCAAGGGCTTGGGCGGGCCCGACAGTTCGTCGCGGTCGATCACCTCGGTGGCGCCGAGATCCCTGAGATAGCCGGATTCCGCTGGCCGGCCGGTCGAGGCGATGACGTGATAGCCGAGTTTTGACAGCACCGCTGTCGCCACCGAGCCGACGCCGCCGGCGGCGCCGGTGACAACGATGGGACCATCCTTGGGCGCAAGACCATGCTTCTCCAGCGCCAGCACCGAGAGCATCGCGGTGTAGCCGGCAGTACCGACCGCCATCGCGTCGCGGGCCGACATGCCCTCGGGCAGGCGAACCAGCCAGTCGCCCTTGACGCGGGCCTTTTCGGCATAGGCGCCGAGATGGGTCTCGCCCATGCCCCAGCCGTTGCAGATCACCTTGTCGCCGGCTTTCCAGGCCGGGTGCGACGACGCCTCGACGGTGCCGGCAAGATCGATGCCGGCGATCATCGGAAAGCGCCGCACCACCGGCGCCTTGCCGGTGACGGCGAGGCCGTCCTTGTAGTTCAATGTCGACCATTCGACGCGGACGGTGACGTCGCCGTCCATCAAATCGGCTTCGTCGAATTGCGTCAGCGCCGCAGTGGTGCCCTTGTCCGCCTTGTCGATCCGGATCGCCTTGAACGTTGCCAACGCCAACTCCTTAAAACTCTTTTCGGTTGGAGCCAGGTTTAGCCGATCACGCGGGCTGCGCAACCGGGCGGGCCACCGGCGCTTCGACGATCGGCAGGTTGATCAGCGCCGACAGCACGCCGAACAGCACCGACAGCCACCAGATCGGCGTGTAGGAGCCGAACCTCTCGAACACGATGCCGCCGAGCAGCACGCCGAGAAAGCCGCCGACCTGATGGCTGAAGAACGCGAAGCCGTACAGCGTCGCCAGCCAGCGCGTGCCGAACATCAGCGCCACCAAACTCGAGGTCGGCGGCACCGTCGACAGCCAGGTCACACCGGTGACGACGCCGAACGCGATCGCCGAGAATGTCGTGATCGGGAACGAGATGAAGGCGACGATCGACACCGCGCGGACGAAGTAGATCGCCGACAGAATGTAGCGTTTCGGCAACTTGTTCTGCAGCCATCCGACGCTCAGCGAGCCGATGATGTTGAACAGTCCGATCACGGCGATCACCCAGCCGCCGGTTTGAGCGGGTATGCCGCGGTCGACCAGATAGGCCGGAAGATGCACGGTGATGAAGGCGAGTTGAAAACCGCAGGTGAAGAAGCCCAGCACCAGCAGCACATAGGAGCGGTGACCGAACGCTTCGGCCAGCGCGTGCTTGAAGGTTTGCTGCTGCGCGGCGGGCACGTCACCGGACGCGACGCCCGGCGTCGCCAGCGCCAGCGACAGCGGAATCACCAGCAGCATCAGGAAGGCGAACACCGTCAAGGCCGGCTGCCAGCCGAATTTGTCGATCAGTGCTACGCCGAACGGCGCGAACACGAATTGCCCGAACGAGCCGGCGGCGGTGCCCGCACCCAGCGCCACCCCGCGCCATTGCGGCGGCATCAGCTTTCCGAACGCCGACAGCACCAGATTGAACGAGCAGCCGGACAGACCGAAGCCGATCAAGACCCCGGCGCTGAGATCGAGCGACAACGGCGTCTCGGCGTAACGCATCACGAACAGGCCCACGGCATACATCAATGCCCCGACGCCGATCACCCGCAGGGTGCCGAACCGGTCGGCGATGGCGCCGGCAAAGGGCTGGCCCATCCCCCACAACAGGTTCTGGATCGCCAGAGCGAGACCGAAGACATCGCGGCCCCAGGAAAAATCCCGGCTCATCGGCTGCATGAAAAAGCCGAAGGTCGAGCGCGGCCCGAAGGTCAGCATGCCGATCAGGCAGCCGCATATCACGATCACCAGCGGCGTGCGCCAGCCGGGAGCGGGGATCGTGTGATTGCCTGCGGTCGCGGCCATGCAAAACTTCCTCAGCCTGATCGGGCAAGTTAATGCGTTTGCATGAAAACGCCAACCGCGATATTCCGGAAAATGCCCGCCGCAATGCAGCGATGCAAATCAGCGCGGACTCAAGCTTGCAGGATTTAAGATGAATCGCGCGGCAGTGGGGCATCTTCACCTCGCCCCGCTTGCGGGGAGAGGTCGGCTCGCATCTAACGGCGGAGGCTCGCCTCGGACAGTTCGGCGGAACTGCGCCCGGCCTCGGCCAGCTTTGCGGAAATTTCCGCGGTCTGCGCCTGCGTGCCCCAGCTCGGCGCCTCGCTGCCGTCGCCCCAAGCCCGCGGGCGATAGAAGGTGTGCACGCCGAATTTGTACATCTTCTTCATCTCGTGGACCCACGACGGATGCACCCAATAGGCATGGTAGTGCGTGGACTTCGCCACTTCCGGCAGCCAGAGCTGGCCGTCCAGCATCGCCTTGGCGATCTTCTTGGCGCGGTCCCACATGTCGGGTTCGCGCACGACGTCGGCGACGTTGTCGCAGGCGAAGGTGAACTGGCAGGCGAGATGGCGGTGCTTGTTCTGGTAGACCACGCCGCACACAGTGTTCGGATAGAAGCCAGAGAACGCGCGGTTCATCACCACCTGCGCCACCGCGATCTGGCCGCGCACGGCTTCGCCGCGGGCCTCGAAATACACCGCTTCGGCGAGGCATTTTTCCGACTTGCCCCGCGCCTTTTCGTCGAACAGCCCGAGCCGTTCGGCCGGCGTCTTGACGCGCTGGTTGTCGCTGTTGACCTCGCCCTTGCTGGCGATGCTTTCGCCGGCTTTTGACGGGTCGTCCGATGTGACCGGCAGCGACGCCACCGCTTTCATGTCGGGATCGGGACCCGGCGTCACGATCGTGGGCTCCTCGCCGGGCTGCCAGCGCTCCATGCCGTCGAGGGAAGCGCCGAGCGAAGAGCTGCCGAAAAACAGGCTGGCGGTCTTGACCGAGAAACCGTCGCGCGGAGATCCGGGCTCGACCGCGATGACGGCGGCGTCGGGCGCATCTTTCGAATCGTTGAGCGGTTGTGCCTCGAGCGACAGCGACACATCGAATTGCGGCAGCGGCGGAGCCTTCAATGCTTCCGCCAGTTCCGGATCGAGCGGTCCGACCGCGGGCATGGCGGCGGTTTTCGCGCCCATCACCGACGCGTTGGAGGTCGACGGATCCTCGTTCGAAGGTGTGGCGTCCGCAGGCGGCGTTGCTTCCGGCGGCCTCGCAGTGGCGAGGCGATCGCCCTTCAATGTGCGGTCGACCTTGGGGAAGTCCGACGCCCGATAGCGCGGCGGCGGCTGCATCAACGGATTGCGCGTCACCGAGCCGGTGATGTCGATGCCCTGGTTGTCGAGGCTTGCCAGTTGAAAGGTTGCGCTGGCCGGAGACGATGTCCCGATCGGCCGGCCGAAGCTGAAGGTGGCGACCTGAATGGAACTGACGGCGGAGGCGAACACCCGTTTCTGCCAGCGTTCGGCGACGCCGGGCTGCCGGGCCAGCAGTGCGGCGATGTCCTGATAGCCGGTTTCGGTCGGGATCAATGCGAAGACGCAGAGACCGAAGCCGAAGGACGCGAAACGCGCGCCCTTCGGCCGGTTACGCAATACTGACATCGACAAACTCACGCACGCAACGCAACGCTACACACACGCGATCGAATCCGCACATTCGGTGCAATTCGACCGTTTCCGGTAGTATCGAATTTAGGTTGCGAGGGAGTTAATCGGCGATGCAGGCGCGCCACACGCAAGGACTGGCTTGAATTGCCGCGGTCACATCGAAAACGTTGGTAAACCGCACGCGCATGAAGGTGGTAAACATCGCGTTGACGAAATTTTTCCCGCCGGCTTGGCCGCAAACTCGATGTCGTCCCCGCGCAGGCGCTAGGGCATGCACACATCTGGTGCGACGGATTGACTCGGGTGTGGCCAGGGGGATTCCAGAATCGGGAATTCGTGTGATTTGTATTGCGGCACTTCGGCTTTAGCGGAGGTGTCGACATGCTGGCGCAAATTGACTGGTCATTGGGTCGGTTCGGGGATCGTCGCCTCGATAAAGGGGGGCAGCGCTCGTCGAATGCATGGTCGCGGGCAAAAGTGTCTGCCTGCGGCGATTGGCGAAAGGGGTCAGAAGCCGGGAGGTGCGGTTCAACCGCTTTCTCGGCAACAACAAGGTGACGACCGAACGCGTGATCGAAAGCTGGAGCGAGGGTACGGCGGCGGCGGCGGAAGGCCGCCATGTGCTGGCGATCCAGGACACCAGCGAGATCAACTTCACCACTACGGCGGACCGCCGGCGCGGGCTCGGGGAAATCGGCCATGGCAACGGTCGCGGGGTGTTGCTGCATCCGATGCTGGCGGTGGACGCCGAGAACGGCAGCTGCCTTGGCCTGGTGAGCGGCCAGGTATGGACCCGCAAGGGCCGTCGCACCGTCTCGCACGACCTGCGCGACTTGTCGGACAAGGAATCGCAACGCTGGATCGCCACGGCGCTGGCGGCCAAGCCATTGCTCGCCAAGGCCGCCATGGTGACCATGCTGGGCGACCGCGAGAGCGACATCTTCGCGCTTTATGCCGGCGCGGCTGCGGAACGCTTCCATGTGATCGCCCGCAGCATGCATGATCGCAGCCTCGCTGACGGTACCGGCTTGTATGCGGCAAGCGAAGCCATGGCCGTGGTGGACCAGCGCGCCATCGTACTGCCTGCGCGGGCGCAGCGGGCCGAACGTACCGCGCAACTCGAACTGCGCTTCGGCGCGGTGAACCTGGCCCGGCCGCAAACCAGGTTCCTGCGCCATCTGCCTGAAAGCCTGGCGTTGAACTATGTCGATGTGCGTGAACCGGATCCCCGTGCCGGCACAAAACCACTGCACTGGCGGCTTCTCACCACTCACGCGGTGGCGACTGCGGAACAGGCCTGGCGCATCGTCGAATGGTACAAGCGGCGCTGGCTGATCGAGCAGTTCTTCCGCGTTCTCAAGACGCAAGGCTTCAGGCTCGAAGACAGCCAGATTGCGACCGCCGACCGGCTTCTCAAACTGGTCGCGATCGCGGCCAAGGCAGCGGTCATCACCATCCAGCTCCTGCAAGCGCGCGATGGCCGTGGTCACCAGCCCGCCCGGCTTGCCTTCGACACCAACGGTTTAGCAACGCTCGTCGCTCTCAACCGAAATCTTGAGGCTCAAAGCAAACGGCTAAGAAACCCGCATCCGCCAGACAGTCTCGCCTGGGCCACCTGGATTATTAGCCGTCTCGGCGGTTGGGACGGCTATTCCTCGTCCAAACCGCCAGGCCCTATCACCATCAAAAACGGCCTCAAATACTTCCACGCCGTCGCCGTAGGGTGGAGCCTCAAAGATGTGTGCATGCCCTAGCGCGCAGGCGGGGACGACGGGAGGAAAGTTTCCTCCGCGCAAGCGTCATCGCCGCCCGCAAATGCCTTTGCGTGAGTTGGGGTTTTCAGAGAACCTCCCCCGAAGAGAAAAGAGGGAGGCGGAACGCCGAAAGGCGCACCTTGGTAGCAGAGCCGCAGCTTGATTCCCGGATCGCCGAGAATCAGAGGCCACGGAAACGCCTTCCGACGTTCCACCGCGGCGATCTTTTAGCCTCGGTCCGCGCTTCCGGGGACTTGGCGGCCGAAGCCTGAGCACGGCGATTTCGCGCCGCTCGCCTGTCCCCGTCCAGCCAACTTCAGTGGCGGGCCCTTGCGGGCCGGACGGAAACCCAAGGCCTCCCGTGTGCGCGGAGCTACGTTTGCTCCTGCCCGCGGGCGCCGCTCCCACCCCCACGTTGCAAAGCGTCCTTAAGTAACGCTCCCTCAGCTTGGGATGAGATGCCTAGGAATATACACCACTGCGCAAGCCTGTCAAACGCCCCGCGATCAACAAATCGTGAATACATTCCTACAGCCACCGTAGGCGCAAAGGCGTAGCGTCATTGCCGGGCTCGATCCGCCCGCATGACAGGGAAGGACTTGAACCTCCCGCCTTTCGTCATCGACCAACCCTTACATTCATCGCGTCGCACCCTGCCGCGAGCATCCACGCGAGGACCAACGTGCCGATCACGCTGCAAGGCACCACGGGCGGGTTTTCCGCCGAGTTCATTGAAAAGCTGCCGGAGGTCGAGCAGGCCATGACCGCGCATGGGCTCGATCCGTCGTCGTTCATCATCTCCAAGGACAGCGCGGCATCCGCCAACGCGCGCCCGCTGGGTCCGTTCTTCTACGACTACACGGTATTCATAGGCCACGAGAATTTCACCGTCACCGAGCCCAACGACATCCGGTTCCTGGAGTATTTCATGGACCGCATCCTCGCGCCCGATGAGCCCGCGCCGCGCAAGCGCGCCAGCCTGTTCAGCCGTTTCTTTCGCTGGATGGCGCAGCCGGTTTGAGGGCGGCGTACTTCATTCTCGCGCTTCGCGGCCGTGAAAAACCCGCAGCATCACCAGACATTGGCCAATGCGTGTCCCGGAATGACGAATTTCACAGGGTGACAGAACGTCTCACGCGCTCTGGCGCAGTTCCGGCATCGCCGCGGCATCGATCGCGGGCGCCAGCGGCGGCGCCGGCTCGATTTCCGCTTTTCTGGGCGCATGGTCATACGCCGCAAAACGGTTCTTGCCGTCCTTCTTGGCGCTGTAGAGCGCCTGGTCGGCGGCGGCGATCAGCCGGTCGGCATGCAGGCCGATCGCTTTGGTCCATTGCGCGACGCCGATCGAGGCCGCGATCGGAATCTCCGCGCCGACGCATCCGGCGGCATCCTCCCGGCACGCCTCCAGCACGCGGCGCGCGATCATGGCGCCCTCGCGCAGCGTGGTGACCGGCAGCACGATGCAGAACTCGTCGCCGCCGGTGCGCGCCAAGAGATCGCCGGGCCGCAGCCGCGTCTGCGCCATCAGGGTGAAATGCTGCAGGCAGGCGTCGCCGGCGGCATGGCCGTTGGTGTCGTTGATTTCCTTGAAACCGTCGAGATCGATCACCAATAGCGCAAACGGCTCGCCGGTGCGCTGCGCGATCGCGCATTCCTCATCGAGCCGGCGCAGCAGCTGGCGGCGGTTGGCGACGCCGGTGAGATCGTCCAGCAGCGCGAGGTCGGCGACCTCGGCGCGCAATCGGTCGATCGCCATCAGCACAAAACCGAAATTCCACGCCATCGACAGGAACACCAGCAGCAGGATCAGCGCCGCCTGGAATTCGTTGAAGCGCACCATCGAGACTTCGCCGCCGATATGCAGCACCGCGCCGCCGCCGCGGATGGCGTTGATGGCGAGGATCAGGATGGCGATGATGCCGGCAAGGCGGGCGCCGGGATTGATCCGGCCGTGGCTCGGCGACAGCAGCAGCTTCAGCGTCATCGCCATCGGAATCGACATGCCCAGCGAATAGATGAAGATCCGCATCGGCATGTGGTCGACCACGGCGACGAAGAAGGCGAGGCCGGCCAAGCTCAGGGAGGTGATGGCGGCGGTGGTCCGCCACGACATGTCCTGGCCGTAGAAGCGGCGGATGCCGGTGGCGGCAAGGCAGCAGGCAAGGATCAGCATGGTGCCGCCCGCCAACAGCGGCAGGATCGAATCGACGACGCCGCGCAGCATCGACACCGCGGCGCCGAGGGCTGCGACAAAGGCCGATCCGGCCCAGTAGGGGGCGGCGGCGAAATTCGGATAGCTGCGCGCCACATAGGTCCAGATCAGGCCCAGCGCCACGAAATTGACGACGAATACCAGCCACAGCGTCGGAACGCTCAGCATCGCAGGTCCAGGACAACCATGGCCCCGCCTCCCCTGTTCTCAATCAGCCCGCCCATGACGATCCCCATCGTTCTGTCGCGCAAGATGCGGCTGCGGGGCTTAACGGTTGGTCACCGCGATCCGCTAATCCACGGCGTGGTTTTGAATTGCTAAACGTCGCGGCAAATTTCCGCGGCCGCGCCGCGTTTGCCGATCGTTAACCCTGACCGGAGTCGCGATCGGGCTTGAGCCCGCGCCATCGCGGGAATTTGCGGCGTTGGGCGGAAAAACCCATAACAGCTGTGGATAACGCAATGACAGTAGCGTGACACTGCAAGGCAGCGTGCCGCGAATCTGTTGGGATCGGTACCCGAGGATAGTGCGCGGTCGGCTCTCCGCCGAGCATGCCTCGAAGTCGCGTTTCCATCCATTAAACCCAAATGAGGATGCTATGGCTAAGAAAGCGAAGAAGAAGACCGCAAAGACGAAGAAGGCAAAAGCCAAGAAGAAGGCCTAGTTTTGCAGGCCCGGACGGGGCGTCGCTCCGTCCGGACAGCCCGGCGGCTGTCGAGAACACAGCCGCCGCGGCAGCATCGAGACGTTTCCGGCAAACGGCGGGCCTTGCGCCCGCCTTTCAATTCGCGGGTGTTGCGAGCGGAAATGGTACTGCTCAACGCCCCGTCATTCCGGGACGCGAGCGGAGCGAGCGAACCCGGAATCCAGCAAAGCGTTCCGTGTCCCTGGATTCCGGGTTCGCCGCGACGCGGCGCCCCGGAATGACGGTGTCACCGATCCGCCAGCGCCAGCCTCAGGCCCAGCGCGGCAAAACCGCCGGCGAAGGCGCGCCGCAGCCAGGTCATGACCCCAAGCCGGGTGACGATGCGGTCGCGCACCGAGGCCGCGAACAGGCCGTAAACCACGAACACCGCGAACGTCATCGCCATGAAGGCCGCGCTTAGCTCCAGCATCCGCATCGGCGGATGGCCCTCGTCGGCGGCGATGAACTGCGGCAGGAACGCCAGGAAGAAGATCGACAGCTTGGGATTGAGGATGTTGATCAGGAATCCGGTGACGATCACTTTTGTCGCCGAGCGCGCGTCGACCCGGCCGTCGACGGCGAGCGCGCCGCGTTCGCGCAGCGCCTGCCACGCCATGTAGAGCAGGTAGATCACGCCCAGCCACTTCAGCGCCGCGAACGCCAGCGCGCTGGTGTGCAGCACGGCGGCGAGCCCCAGCATGGCGGCGGCGATATGCGGGAGGATGCCGAGGGTGCAGCCGAACGCCGCCGCCACGCCGGCGCGCGATCCCCGGCTCAGCGCCGCCGCCAGCGTGTAGAGCACGCCGGTGCCGGGCGAGACGATTACGATCAGCGAGGTGAGCAGGAACGACAGCGACATCATGGGCTCAATTGGATTCCAGGCGGAGTTTCAGGAATTCCAGCACCCGCGCAAAAGCGTCGGCGCGGGCTTCGTTGTCGGTGCCGATCACCGGCACCGGGCCGTCGCCGCTGCGGTAGGCCGGCAATTCGGTGCGCGGCAGGTTCGGCGCGTCGAAGGCATGCACGGCGGACGGATAGCTCTTCAGCTCGACCGGATTGCCGCGCGCCTTGGCGCCGGCGATGAAGGCCTGGCACGGCGCCAGCGGCGTCCACACGTCGGCCTCGCCGAACAGCACCAGCAGCGGCACCGCCGTGGTCCAGCTTTGCGGCGCGACTTCGGTGAATGGTTTTGACTGCAGCCGCTCGCTGCAGGCACCGGGATAGAACGCAACCGCGGCCTTGAAATCGCGCGCCAGCCCGGCCGGGCGGCCGATGCTCCTGTCGTTGATGCTGAGCAGCACGATACCGCCGCCCTGCGACCAGCCCATCAGCGCGACGGCCTGCACCGACGGCTGCGCCTGCAGATAGCCCAGGGCGGCGTAGGCATCCTTGGGCCGGTCGCGGTGCATGGTGATGCGGCCGGGGCCCGCGGTGCAGGTCTGCCCGAAGCCGCGCGACGCGGCGCTGTCGACGGTGAGCACGTCGTAGCCCTTGGCAAACAGCGCGCGCATCCAGGCCCGATAGATTGGAAAGATCGCGCCCTTGGGATTGAGCAGGCCGGAGCAGCCGTGCATCAGCACCACCGCCGGGCGCGGCGCATCGCCCTGGTGGCGGCCGAGATAGGCGGTCAGATTCGTCCTTCCGTCGAGGGAGGCGAAATGCACCGTCTGCAGCGCCCGTTTGTCCGGCGCGTCCGGCGCCGCATCCTGCGCGGCAGCCGCGCCGGCCATCAGCGCCAGCGCTGCGAGCGCGCAGCGGAGCAACGCAGCGCTCACCGCCCGACCAGCCGGTCGGCGAAATAGCCGATGGTCTTGCGATAGACTTCGGAGTGATTCCACTCCCGCATCGCCTCGAAATTCGCCGAGCCCGGACCGTAGCCGCCGCCGGCGCTCCAGCCGTTGGTCTTGAGCAGGTTGGCGGTGGAGGCAAGCACGTCGGGCGTCGAGTGGCGCAGATCGACATGGCCGTTGCCGTCATAGTCGACGCCGTATTTGATATAGGACGACGGCAAGAACTGGGTCTGGCCGAGCTCGCCGGCATAGGCGCCGATCATGTCGTTGAGACGGAGGTCGCCGCGCTGCACGATCTGCAGCGCCGCCAGCAATTCGCGCTGGAACAGTTCGGTACGGCGGCAATCATGCGCCATGGTCGCGAGCACGCGGAACACCGGCAGCTTGCCCATGTCGCCGGCGCCGAAATCGGTCTCCAGCCCCCAGATCGCCACCAGGATCTGCGGCGGCACCCCGAACTGCCGCTCGATCCGCGCGAGCAGCGCCGCATGCCGCTGCAGCATCGCCTGCCCGGTCTCTGATGCGTCCCGGCCCGACCCGGGTCGCGGCATATTGCTCGAACGATTTGTGGAAGGTGCCGCGCTGGCGGCGGTCGAAGGACAGCACCGCCTGATCCTGGGTGACGCCGCCGAGCGCCTGGGAGATCACGGATTGCGAGATGCCCTTGGCGGCGGCTTCGCGGGAGATCGAGGCGACGAAGGCGTTGAAGTCACCGCCGCATTGGGCGGCGTGGGTGGGGGTGGCGAGGAGGAGGAGGGGGAGGAGGAACGAGAGGCGGAGGGTGGGCATATTCAGCAGTTCTTTCCTAAAATGAACCTTTGGATCCCAGCCAAATCGTACCACGTCCTCGCTATCCTTCGCGATATTAACAGCGGATATCGCTCTATACACTCTTGACAAGCGATATGTTGATGACATATCGATAATATGTTGACTAATAGGAGCGGCATTTGACTGACAATAAGAAGAAAAGCCAGGCAAAGCCTGACCAACCTACGAAAAGAGAGAGGTTCGAAGCCCTGTGGCCGGCCCGAATTGAAAAAGCTTCAAGCTCGATCCGCCGGTTGGGGAACCTCTCAACGTCCGCATACGACTGGCAGGCAAAAGAAATTGTTGAAGGACTACGTCGACTGTCGCGGGAAATATCTGACGTTAGTGACAAATTTCGCCGTTCGCGACGTTGGCCTAAAAATTAGAGGTTCTAAATGGCTAACGCTCTCGCTTCTGGCAACGTAAGTATGACGAAACGCCTCGAAGTGGAACGCATGGGCTTCTTACTCGAGAGGTTGGCGGCGGATACGCCTATCGATCAGCAATTGCGCGAGCTGAACCAGAATTCCCTTGAAGCGATACTTCGTCGTTTTCGCAACGGCGATTCCACACCCGGTCGCATCATGTGGGATATCGATTGGCCGTTCTTTGGAAGCAACGGGGTCTATAAGTTATCGGTCACGGACAATGGCGACGGCATGTCGCCGGACGATATGGTCCGTTATCTCAATAATCTCTCTGTTCAAGGTGCAGGCGGAAATCAGGGACTAACTGCTAACTTTGGAGTTGGTGCAAAGATTACAGCTTTGGCTCGCAACCCATTTGGATTGGTGTATCGCTCATGGCGTTCCGGCCACGGCGCGATGGTTCAATTGCATCGCGACGATGACCAAGGCGAATATGGCTTGCGAGCGTTCCAACTACCCGACGGTGCCCTAACTTACCATCCGCTGCTTACAGCTGTTGCGAAGCCAGACCTCATTCAGCAATCAGGTACCAAGGTAACTTTGCTTGGAGATTCTTTGGAGGCAAATACGATGCTTCCGACTGGCCGCAACGCCAATTGGGTTTTGGCTTTCTTGCACTCAAGGTATTTTGAGCTTCCTGGAAACGTTGAAATCGGTGTCCGTGTCATTACGCGCGATACGAATAAATGGCCGAAAACTGAACCGGTCTCTAGCGAGAAAACATTCAACATCCAAAAAGTAACCCCGCTACGCGAACTATTTGACACTTATGCCGCACCGGAGTCGCGTGATCGAGCGCATGTCGAATGCCGATATCTATTGGTGGGTTTTTAAAGATGCCGATGACGTTACAAAAAGACTCTCAACACGATCTGCTTCAACTGGTCGGCTAGGTGTAGTCTTCCAGAATGAAGTTTATTTAGAAAAGAGATCTGACGCAGCTCGAAGAGCTATGGTATATTTTGGCATTGTGTATGGAGTAGATCATGTCTGTCTTTACGTCGTGCCTCGTCCCGATTCAGGGTTATCAATTCGAGCCGACACAGGTCGTTCGCGAGTTTTGCTAAACGATGAGGATGTTGATTCAGGCGATTGGCTTCAACGGTGGGGTAGCGAGTTCAAGCAAAAACTTCCGAAACCTATAGCTGATCTTCAGGCTGCGTATATTTCCAAGCTTGGGGCCGATAATAGCGAAGATGCCCGGAGGCGTGTTCTTGAGCGAATAAACAGTCTAGGCCAGCTACTAAACCCTACGCGATACCGTCCTGATCCCGAAGGCGTTGTATTCGGCACGGGGCTTACTGAGGCAGAAATCAAAAGTCGTAGACATCGCTTGGATTCAACTGTCTCCGATGATGTAGATGAAGGCGAAGATACCGTTGAGCTTTTAACTTCGGATGACGATGAAATACACGCAAAGCTCCGCCGACCTCGCAAAAAGACGCCTGTTTTTTCTGACATAGCGGAACACGGTGACGACAGCACTCTAGTTGTTCCAGTGCAAGAAAAAATGCCGGATTTTGAGTTTGACTGGGTTTCTCGAGCAACCGGGACTCGCGCTGAAGACGAAATGAGAGACACGGCGGCAGAACTTGTGGGAGATATGGTCACCGGTCGGAAATTGAAGATCAACGCAGACTTCCGTGGTTTTCGCGACCTTGTTGGCCAAATTCAAAAAGAGTTTAATCCAGCGAACGATCCGAAATTGCAGTCAAAGACCCTCGAACATGTCAAAGATTGGTACGCGACGCAGTTAGTCGAAGCGATTCTTTCGGTGCGTGCCCTCAGAAATCAGGGTACTTGGCTACGAGATGACGTGGAAAACGCGCTATCTCCAAAATCCCTAACCGCCGTTGCAATGTGCCGACTGCTCGTCCGCGAAAAAATTCGAAGCTCACTTTTGAGAGAGGTCGGAAAATCACGAGCTGCATAAGCACCCGACACAAAAGCTGAGCCGCGGCCGCCTTCGCCTTCACCCCACCTTCCTCACCGCCCCCAGCGCCTTCCCCGCATCGAACCCCAGCACTTCCGCCAATTCCAGAAACTCCACCACATCCACCCTGCGCTGGCCGCTTTCCAGCCGCGCGACGAACGACTGATATTCTCCGAGCTTGTCGGCCAGTTGCGTCTGCGTCATGCCGGCGGCTTCGCGGCGCTCGATCAGGAGGCCGATCAGGGCCTTGTGGCGTCTCGATCCGAGTGTTTTTCCCAAGATTTGTCCCCGCGCGTTTCGTCGTCATGCGCGGGCTTGACCCGCGCATCCATCCATCTTCGCCCTTCTCTCTCGAAGAAGATGGGTTGCCGGGTCAAGCCCGGCAACGACGCGCGCAGCGACCTCCGCGCAATCACCTCGCCCTCATCCTGAGAAGCCGCAAAGCGGCGTCTCGAAGGATGGCTGCACGCGCGTCTGTGGCCATCCTTCGAGACGCCGCGCGAGAGCGCGGCTCCTCAGGATGACGGTTTCAGTTGTGGCGCGAATGAACGCTTGGCGAGCCCCCCTCACTCCCCGCCGTCGATCTGCCGCCCCATCAGCGCAATCGCCTTCTGGTAGACGCCGGCGGCATTCCATTGCTGGATGGCGGCGAAGTTGGGCTGGCCCGGCTGGTAGCCGGCGCCGGCGCGCCAGCCGTGGGCTTTCAGGAAATTCGCGGTCGAGTTCAGCGCGTTGGCCGCGACTTCGAGGTTGCCGGTGCCGTAGGCGAGGATCGCCTTGGGCATGAACTGGGTCTGGCCGACTTCGCCATGCATGGAGCCGCGCTGCGAAGGCGACAGCGCGCCGCGGTCGATCAGCTGCAGCGCCGCGTAGAGGTGCTCGGTGAAATAGGCCGAGCGCCGGCAGTCATAGGCAAGCGTGGCGATCGAGGAGAGCATGTTCTGGTTGCCGCGCTGGCTGCCGAACCCGGTCTCCATGCCCCAGATCGCGAGCAGCGGGCCAGGCGGCACGCCGGTGCGGCTCTGGATGGAAGCAAACAGCGCGCCTTGCGATGCCTTTAGCGACCGCCCGCGCGAGACGATGGCCGGCCCGCCCCGCTTGGCGAGAAACGCATCGAGCGACAGGTTGAAACTGCGCTGGCCGCGGTCGGCGTTGATGGTCGCTTGCGCGTAGCTGGTCGCCATCAAGGCCTGGACGGTCGAGGCGCTGATGCCTTTTGCCCGCGCCTCGCCTGCGAATTCCTGCTTCCAGGCGGGAAAGCCGCCGGCCGAACTGCCGCATTGCGCGGCGTCGGCTTGCGGGATCGAACATGCGAGCATGGCCAGCGTCGCGAGAGCGGCCGTTAAAAGTTTCTTGCTCTGGGTCATCAAGGAAGTTCCTCGGTTTTACGGCGGCGTTCCAACCGGCGCACCAGACGATGAAGCGATGCTCGGCCATGGTCCCTGCCCGCCACGGACACCACCCTCATCCTGAGGAGCCGCGCAGCGGCGTCTCCAAGGATGGCCGCAAGCACTGCTGCCCGTTGCCATCCTTCGAGACGCCGCGCAAGAGCACGGCTCCTCAGGATGAGGTCCGGGGGTGCTAGTTATCCAGAAAACTCCGCAGCTTCCTTGACCGCGACGGATGCTTCAGCTTGCGCAGCGCCTTGGCCTCGATCTGCCGGATGCGCTCGCGCGTCACGGAAAACTGCTGGCCGACTTCTTCCAGCGTGTGGTCGGTGTTCATGCCGATGCCGAAGCGCATGCGCAGCACGCGCTCTTCGCGCGGGGTCAGCGAGGCCAAGACCCGCGTGGTGGTTTCGCGCAGATTGCTCTGGATCGCAGCATCGATGGGCAGGATCGCGTTCTTGTCCTCGATGAAATCGCCGAGGTGCGAATCCTCTTCGTCGCCGACAGGGGTTTCCAGCGACAGCGGCTCCTTGGCGATCTTGAGAACCTTGCGCACCTTCTCCAGCGGCATGCCGAGCTTTTCGGCGAGTTCTTCCGGGGTCGGCTCGCGGCCGATCTCGTTGAGCATCTGCCGCGAGGTGCGCACGATCTTGTTGATGGTCTCGATCATGTGCACGGGAATGCGGATGGTGCGGGCCTGGTCGGCGATCGAGCGCGTGATCGCCTGGCGGATCCACCAGGTCGCATAGGTGGAGAATTTGTAGCCGCGGCGGTATTCGAATTTATCCACCGCCTTCATCAGCCCGATGTTGCCTTCCTGGATCAGGTCGAGAAACTGCAGGCCGCGGTTGGTGTATTTCTTGGCGATCGAAATGACGAGACGCAAATTGGCCTCGACCATTTCCTTCTTGGCCTGGCGCGCCTCGCGCTCGCCCTTCTGCACGCCGTGCACGATCTTGCGGAATTCGCCGATCTCGAGGCCCGTGAGTGCCGCCAGCGACTGGATCTCGTGGCGCAGTTCCTTGATGCGCTCCTTCTCGTGGCTGACGAAATTCTTCCAGCCTTTGGCCGAGAGTTTCGAGACGCGGTTGAGCCAGCGCGGATCGAGCTCCGAGCCCTGGTAGTTCTTCAGAAAGTCTTCGCGCGCGACGCCGTGGCTGTCGCCGAGACGAAGCAGGCGGCCCTCGAACGACACCAGCTTCTTGTTGATGTCGTAAAGCTGCTCGACCAGGCTGTCGATGCGGGCCTGGTTCAGCCGCAGCGACTTCACCTCGACGATGATTTCGTCCTTCAGCTTCTTGTATTTGCGCTCCTGCGCCGGCGACAGCGTCTCGTTCTGCAGCTGGTTGGAAATGTCCTGTTCCTGCAGGCGGCGCAGCTTCTTGTAGTTGTCGGCGATCTTGTCGAAGGTCTCCACCACCTTCGGCTTCAACTCGGCTTCGATGGCGGCGAGCGACATCTGGTTTTCGAACTCGTCGTCGTCCATGTCGGATTCGGCCGCAGCCTCGGCCGGATCCTTTTCCTCGGTCTCGACCGCATCGGCGGGTGTTGCGCGGAACGGGGTCGGCGACGGCGGTGCGGCCGGCGGCGCGATATGCGACGGCGCCGACATTTTCACATCGCTGCCGCTGGCGGCGGGCATGACGGTGGCGCCATTGCCGTTGGCGGCCGCGAGCGGCTGGCCGTCGGGGCCGAGGGGCGCGGCCAGCATCGCCGGGTTCATGTTGTTCTTGGCGTCGGGGCCGGCATAGGTCGCTTCGAGATCGATGATGTCGCGCAGAAAGATCTTTCCTTCGTTGAGCTCATCGCGCCAGATGATGATGGCCTGGAACGTCAGCGGGCTTTCGCAGAGCCCCGCGATCATCGCCTCGCGGCCGGCCTCGATGCGCTTGGCAATGGCGATTTCGCCTTCGCGCGACAACAGCTCGACGGTGCCCATTTCGCGCAAATACATCCGCACGGGATCGTCGGTGCGCTCGCCGGGCTCGGACTTCTTGACTTCGGTGACGGCCTTCTGCGTGACCTCGACCAGTTCATTGTCGGTCTCGTCCTCGGCCTCTTCCTTGGTTTCTTCCTCGGTATCGGCTTCCTCGGCCTCGGAGACGTTGATGCCCATGTCGGACAGCATCGACATGATGTCCTCGATCTGTTCCGGCGAGGTGGTGTCGGAGGGGAGCACTTCGTTGAGCTGATCGAAGGTCACGAAGCCGCGCTTCTTGGCCTGCTTGATCATCTTCTTGACGGCGGCGTCGGACAGATCGAGCAACGGCGACGGCGCGTCCGGCGAATCCTTCTCGGGCGCGTCCTGAGCCTTGTCGTCCTTTTCCTTGTCCTTCACCTGCAGCGTCTTTGCCTTGCTGGCCATTCATTGCTCCTGAAACGCGCTCACGCGAGGCGTTAAGTGCGCGCCCGCTTTTGATCTGATGTCATCGACGCGGAAAGGGCGGCGCAAAAGATCGCCACCCCGAATGTGTCTCGCTGATTTTGCCGCAACCCGGCCTTGCGGCCGCTAACTTTCGATTAACCCTGTTTTTGCAGCCAAACCATGGGTTTGGCGAGTCTTTTCGCGGCCCCGATGGCCGCCGTCCGCATGATTTATTTCACATGCTCCGCTGGAACCGGCCTGAGGACTCGCCAAACCCCTCGATCAGCGCCTCGGTGCCGTCCATGGATTCCAGCCGGGTGCTCACATCCTTGAGCCAGGTAAAATTTGCATCGGTAGGCTCCTGGCTGAGCGCTAATTCCGCATCTTTCTTCTCTCTAAGTAAGGCGTGCGCCTTGTGATGCAAGGCAACCAGCTGATGCCAGGTGGAAAGAACATCCTCTGCCGCTGCTCCGGGCTGCGCACCCCACACATCCTTGGTCGTGAGCGCGCGCTCAACCATTTGAATTTGCTTGGTATATTCTGATTTTTCGAGCGAAGCCCGGAACCGCGCCGCCTCCGCGACGGGATCGTCGGTGTGGGAGTAATTCTGGTACGCCGCGATGATCCCGGCGCGCAATTTGTGCGCTTCGGGATGGGCCAATTCCAGCGCCGCCACCTCCTCCAGATGGTCGTGCAGCAGCCAGGGATGATTGATCAGGGATTGCAGGATCAGCGCCTCGCGGCGGGACATGGCGCTGCGCTGGCCGCGCATGATCGGGCTCAAGCTGAGCTGCGGACTGGCCACCTGATACGGTCCGCGGTTGATGGTCTGGCTCCCCGCCGAGGCCTGCGAACGGCCGCCGCGCGGCTCGAATCGGCCCGCCGCCCCTGGGGTGAAGGAGCCGCGGGGTTGAAATCGCCGGCCTGATTCGCCGCCGAAACTGCCGGCGCCGCCGCGGAAATTGCCGCGACCGTAGCCGCCGCGCGAGCCCTCCGGCGCAAAGGTCCGCTGCAGCCGCTCCGCCAGATCCTGGCGATAATGGCGCCGCACCACTTCATCGCGGATGCCGCCCGAGAGTTCGTTGATGCGCGCTTCCAGCGCGGCACGGCGTTCCGGCGTCGCAAAGCTGCCGCCCTCGACCTCGCGCGACCAGATCACATCCGCAAGCCCGCGCGCGGCGCCAATGACTTCCTCGATCGCGCCGCGGCCGCCGGAGCGCGCGAGATCGTCGGGGTCCTGTCCTTCCGGCAGCAGCGCGAAACGCAGACTCTTTCCGGGTTTCAGATGCGGCAGCGCGAGATCGGCGGCGCGCCATGCCGCCTTCTGGCCGGCCTTGTCGCCGTCGAAACAGAGGATCGGCTCGTCCGCCATCTTCCACAGCAGCGCGAGCTGGTTTTCGGTGAGCGCAGTGCCGAGCGGAGCGACGCTCGCGGCAAAGCCCGCGCCGACCATGGCGATCACGTCGACATAGCCTTCCACCACCACCAGCGGCGCGCCGTTATGGGTCGCAAGCCGCGCGGGCGCGAGGTTGTAGAGATTGTCGCCCTTGTGAAACAGCGGCGTTTCCGGCGAATTCAGATATTTCGCGGCGACATCCTTTTCCAGCGCGCGGCCGCCGAACGCGATCACGCGCCCGCGCAGATCGGAAATCGGAAACATCACGCGATCGCGAAAGCGATCATAGGGCACCGGGATGTCGTCGCCGGTGACCAGCAAGCCGGCCTCGATCATGTCCTCGACGGGAATGCCGGCATTGCCGAGATGCTCCTTCAGCGCGAAACGTTCGCCCGGCGCATAGCCGATGCGAAACTGCAACTGGGTGGCCGGCGAAATCGCGCGGTCGCCGAGATAGCCGCGCGCCTTGGCGCCGTTGCGCGAGGCCAGCGTGTCACTGAAGAATTTCGCGGCGAGTTCCATCACGTCGTACAGCGTCTTGCGGCGCTGCTCGTGCCGCGCGGCGTCGGGCGTGACCGCCGGCAGCGCCATCCCCGCCATCGATGCCAGCCGCTCCACCGCCTCGGTGAAGCCGACGCCCTCGGTTTCCATCAGGAAACTGATGATGTCGCCATGCTTGCCGCTGGAGAAGTCGTGGTAAAATCCCTTCTGGTCGTTGACGGTGAACGACGGCGACTTCTCCTGCTGGAACGGCGACAGCCCCTTCCACTCCCGCCCCGCTTTCTTCAACTTCACGCGCCGGCCGACGACTTCCGAAACCGGAAGCCGGGCGCGCAGTTCATCGAGGAATTGGGGCGTGAAGCGCATGGGTCAGTGTGCGGTGAGTCGCGGGCGGGTGCCAACCGACTAGCGATATAGGGATGGTGGGGGGAAATATCCGGATTGACGGCGTTATGCCGGATATACACAGGCGTGGAACCGGTTCGCGCTATCTTTCGAGAGCCTTCCGGGGACAGATCACCAAGTGTACCTTCCCGCTATCATCGAAGGTACGCCGCCGCGAGGCGCGATCGCAATCTTCCATCCCTTCTAGCCGCGATGAGCGTAGCAATCCCGTGTCGCGTCCGGGACACGGGGCTACCCCTCCAGAAACCGCCCCGACATAATCCGCGTCAGTTTCCCGACCGGCCGGTTGTAGACATAGGTCCAGGCCTCGCCGGCCGTTCCGCCCTCGAGCGTCACCGGCAGCATCTGCCGCGTATATAAAGTGGGCGGGACGGCGCCCGGCCCGCAGCCTTCATACTGGTCCAGCGTCGCAAGCAGTTGATCCGGCATTTGCATGCGATAAACCTCGCCGAACACTATGTCCTCAGTGTCGTCCGACAACACCAGCCCGGGATAGCGCTTCACCAGATAGAGCCGGCCCCGGCAGCGCGCCTCGCCGATGAATTCGGCGCTGCGCGCGAGCAGCTTCGCCATCGGGTGATCGAAGCCGCGCATCAGGGTGCCGTAGACGAAGAGACGGTCCTGCATAGTCGAGAGTTTCCCCACTGCATCCTCGTGTCCCGGGCGCGATGCAGCGTTCTTCACGCTGCTTCGCAGAACCGGGACCTTACCAGACGCCGGCGTTCGTTACGGCCCCGGCTCAGCAGCGCACCGCAAGAGCGCTGCGCTGCGTCCGGGGCACGGCCGGCTCAGGCCGGCACCACTTCGTCGCTGATGACGACGAACTTCACCAGGTCCATCCGCCCGAAGCTTGTGGTCAGCGCCACGTCGGCGGCGTCGCGGCCGGTGCCCATCAGGATGCGGCCGATGCGCGGATGGTTGTGGCGCGCGTCGAAAGTGTACCACTGGCCCGACAGATAGACCTGGAACCAGCCGGAGAAATCCATCGGCGCCGGATCCGGCGGAATGCCGATGTCGCCCATGTAGCCGGTGCAGTAGCGCGCCGGGATGTTCATGCAGCGGCAAAACGTCAGCGCCAGGTGCGCGAAATCGCGGCAGACGCCGGCGCCCTGCTCGTAGACGTCGTGCGCCGACTTCATGTGATGCGCATGCTCGTATCCAAAGGTGACGTGGTTGTGCACGAAGGTGCAGATCGCGGCCACCCGATCCCAGCCCGGCCTTGTATTGCCGAACAGCGACCACGCGATGTCGGCCAGCTTGTCGGTCTCGCAATAGCGGCTCGGCATCAGGTACAGCAGCAACTCGTCCGGCAGTTGATCGACCGCAACCTGCTGCGCGGCCGGGTTGACCACGTCGGGCAGGCCGGAGTCGCGCACCAGCGCGCTGCCGCGGAAGGTGACGCCGCCGGCCGGCGCGGTCAGCCGGCCGCAGACATTGCCAAAACTGTCGCGATAGAATCCGATCGGCACGCTGGGCTCCGCGCCCGGCATGTTCGAGGCGGCGACCACGGTCTCGGTGCCGACGATATCGGCAAAACGCGACGGGTGAATGTTGAGCATGGTCACCATCGGCGTCGGATTGACGGCGTAGTAGCTGAGCTCGAATCCTACCTTGATCTCCATGACGCCTTATGCCCTTGCCTCTTCACCGGCCGAAACCACGTTGATGCTGACGTCCATGCCGAGGAAGGCGTCGGCTGAACCCAAATAAGTACCGTGCAGCGGGATCGCCTGGCGCGGATCGCGCGCGACCGCGACGCGGATCAGATCGCGGCTGCCGACGATGCCATTGGTGGGATCGAACTCGATCCAGCCCGCGCTCGGCAGGTACACCTGCACCCAGGCATGGGTCGAGCCGCCGCCGACATAGCCGTGTGCGCGGTCGCCATGAATGAACAGGTATCCCGACACGAAGCGCGCGGCGATGCCGAGCCGCCGCAGCGCCTCGATCATGAACAGCGCGTAGTCGCGGCAGGTGCCGGATCTGGTCTGCAATGTGTCGAGCGGATGCTGGGTGCCATGCGCGTGCCGCTTGCGGTAGGTGAAGGCTTCGCGGATGCCGTGGGTCATGCCGCTCAAAATGTTGAACGTCGGCGTTGGCCCTTCCGGATCGAGAAAATTCCGCGCCCATGCCGAGAGTTCACCATCGGGATCGCCGTATTGCGGCGCGATGAATTCGCGAAGGTCGAGAATTTCCTCGCTGTCGTAGAGGAACGGATAGAAATACGCCGGATCGTCCGCGGTCAGCGCGAAGGTGTCCACCGGCATGTGCTCGATGGTCGCCGTGCTGGAGAACGACAGTGTTTTCGCGCGCTCGTCGAAGGTAGCGATCGCGACGCTGTTGCCGAACACGTCGTGGATCCAGCGCAGCGACATCGGCTCCGGCCTGATCTCGAGCCCGCCCGCCAGCACGCGCAGATCATGGCCGTCGCGCGGGCGCAGCATAATGCGGTGTTCGCCGAACGCCACCGGGTGGGTGTAGCGATATTCAGTCTTGTGATGGATGGTCAGGAGCGGCATCGTCGAAGCAATCATATGGTGATTTTGGGCATTCATATCTATACCGATCCGTGCCTATTCCCAGGTCGGCATGCTGTTTCGTTAGGCAACAATCAAAGGGATGAATTTGAATAGCGCCGCGGACACCTCATTACTCCTGGGAACCACAGATGTTCCGCCGGTATTGGAAGAAAATACCGCGGGCACCTCACCCTTTCTGCTGACCTGCGATCACTATGGACGGCTGATTCCTCACGCGCTCGGCGATCTCGGATTGCCGGCGGGCGAACTCATGCGGCACATCGCCTGGGATATCGGAATCGCCGGCGTCGCCGGGCAACTGGCAAAGCAGCTCGACGCGCATCTGATCGCGCAGCGCTATTCGCGGCTGGTGATCGACTGCAATCGTCCGCCCTGCGCGGCGAGTTCAATTCCGGTTCTCAGCGAGGCCACCGCGATACCGGACAATGAAGGGTTGACGCGCGCGGCGGCGCAGGCGCGGCGGCAGGCGATTTTCGATCCCTATCATCGCCGCATCGCCGACGTTCTCGATCGGCGCTTGCGCGAGGGCACGCCGACTGTACTGGTGGCGCTGCACAGTTTCACGCCGGTTTATGCCGGGGTCATCAGGCCCTGGCATATCGGCACGCTCTACCATCGCGATACAAGACTGCCGCCGCTGCTGTTGAGGCTGTTGCGCGCGGAAGGCGATCTTGTGGTCGGCGACAACGAGCCCTATGCCGTCAGCGACGCGACCGACTACACCATCCCCGTCCATGCCGAGGCGCGCGGCCTGATGAATTCAGGCATCGAAATCCGCCAGGACCTGATCGCGGATCAGGCCGGCGAGAGGCAATGGGCGGACCGGCTGGCGCGGATTTTTCGCGAGATCGAGGCGACGCTGATCACGCCAAGAGCGTCGCATCTGTAGCGCCGCTTGCTTCACCGCTCCCCGCAAGCGGGGAGAGGGAGGTTTATCGCGCCCGCGTCAGCGCCAGCCAGATGCCGCCGCCGACCATGAAGCCGCCGGAGATGCGCGAGACCAGCCGGGTGCGCGGGCCCGAGAAGAACAATCGCGCGCGGCCTGCAAGCACGGCGTAGACGGTATCGGTGATCGCGCCGGTGACCATGAAGGTGACGCCGAGCAGCACCACCTGCGAGATGTGGTCCTTCTCCATGTCCATGAACTGAGGAATGAAGGCGCCGAAGAACACCAGCACCTTCGGATTGGAGAGCAGCACCAAAAATCCCTGCAGGAAAAACCCGCCGCGCGGCGGAGGCGGCGGCGCATCGGTGTTGACGCCCTCGACCGGCGAACGAATCAATTTGACGCCGAGCCACACCAGATAGGCGGCACCGGCAAAGCGCACCCAGTCGAACCAATATCCCATGGTCGCCATCAGCGAGGTAAGTCCTACCGCGATGATGCCGATCACGATCGCAAGCCCGGCCTGGACGCCTGCGATATTAGTCAGCGCTGCGCGGGTGCCATGACGCAGGCCGTTGGCGATGATCAGCGTGACCACGGGCCCCGGCAGCAGCGCCAGCGCGATGCAGGCGGCGACGAAGGCGAGATAGAGTTGAAGGGACATGGCAGGCTCGCATCAAGTGAGAATACAACTCTATTATGCACGATATCGCCTGCGTGTCGCGGACGCGGTGCGGCATTCTTCATGCCGCTCCGCAGAGCCGGGACCGTACCAAGCACCGGCGCTCTTGACGGCCCCGGCTCTGCAGCGCACCGCTTCGAAGGGCTACGCGCTGCGTCCGGGGGAAGAGATATCAGCGGCCATCCAGCGCGGCTGTCATCCATCGGGTCACGTCTTCTTTTGCGAGAAAGTCGAGCGCAAGGTGTTGAAGTCCTGAGCCCAGAACTTTGCCCTGTGCAGCAACCACCAGAAGGTCGCAGCGCCGGGACAGGGCTATGCCGACGGCCGCATGCGCCGAACCGTCTTGCATCGGAAGATGATAATTTCTGATCCTTCCGGACATGTCTGCGACCTGGACCGCCCTGCCCGGTTCGAGCGCAACAAACCGCTCGCTCAGCAGATCGACATCGGCGACGCGGTCGACCTCGTCGTCATCGGCGACGCCGGCGTCGCAATTGCAGAAACCGATCTTCGGCCGCACATACAGCTCGACCTCGCCGCCGCACAGCGCCACCTCACAGCGAAACGCGCGTCCGACCGGCCAGCCGTCGCGCGGAAACGGCCACGCGATCTCGCGCCAGCCGGCAGCGGCGGGCCGCGCGCTGACCCAGGCGGCAATGCCGGACAGCATGCAAACCGCGACAACGAGCGCAGTTAGTAGCGATCTACGCATGTCACCTCACGTCGTCATCGCGAGGAGCGAAGCGACCAAGCAATCCGGTCTTTCTGCGCGGCTTTCTGGATTGCTTCGCGGAGCCTGTCATCGGGCGGCGCTTCGCGCCGACCCGGTGGCTCGCAATGCAGCTTCTCATGGCAACCCAGCCACCGCGCGCGCGGACCCGGTCAGCTCCAGGATATGCATCCCGGTGTTGGCGCGATCGACGATGTAGATGTAGCCGCGTTCGTCGGTCTCGACATTGTTGGTCTGGATCGCAACCTTGCAGCGGTCCTTGCCGTCGATGGTGACGCAGCGCTTGTCGGTCGCATGCGTAATCGAGGGAATGAAATAGCCGACCTCTTTGGGATGATAGGGATCGCGGATGTCGAGCGCGCGCACGCCGGCATTGAAAAAGGCGATGAAGGCCATCTTCTTGTAATAGACCGGCGCCATGCTTTCGTTGGACGAATGCGAACCGAAGCGCCCGCCGCGTTCGCAGAACGCGCCGCTGGCTTCCGGCACCGTAAAGCTCGAAATCATCATCGGGCGGTTTTCGACCGTGACATCGGCGAACCACACCATCTGCCGCGGCTCGTTGCATTCGTTCAGGATCGCCTCGTCGACGATCATCACGATGTCGCGGGTGCCGCCGTCCTTGTCCTTTGCGAATTCGGCGATCGGCATGCCCTTCATCGGAAACACGGTGTGGGCGCCGTTGAAGGCCGACATCGCCAGCCGCGAGATTTCGGGAAGACGCAAATTGTCCGGCGTCGGCTCCTTCGGTCCGTTGAGCAGCTTGTCGCGATCGACGATCTGCAAAAAACCGCCCTTGTTGGTGCCGTATCCGAAATAGACGCGGTTGCCTTCGGGGCCGGTCGAGATCGGCCCGTGCAACTCGGTCGGCACCGCACCGGTGGAGCCCGGCTCCTGGCCGGGAAGGCCGAAGTCGCGGATTTTGACGGGATGCGCGGGATCGCTGAGGTCATACACTTGCGTCATGCGCCGGGTGCGCCAGTCCGGCGCGCCGGAGACGAGATAGGCGATACCGGTGTCGCATTCCCACCAGTTCTTGTGGGTGTCCTTGAGACCGCCGAGCCGGGTGATGAGAACGGGATTGGCGGGATCGGCGACATTCCAGATTTCGTGCGCCTCACCGCCAAAACTGCGCAGCATGTAAACCGCATTGCGATCGCCCTTGGGCAGCGCCTTGCCGTCGCAGATGCGCACCATCTGCGCTCCGCCGGCCTCATATTTTCCTTCCTGCCCCGGGATATGCCGCAGATGTTTCGGCTGGGTGGGATCGGTGACATCGACGATGGAGGTGCCGTTGGGCTCGGCCTTGCCGGTCTGCGGATTGATCGGCGCCGGAATCTCGTCGGTGCCGCCGTGGTGGCCGATATAGGCGATCCAGCGGTCGCCCTGATGATGGATGGTCGGCTGATAGGCGCTGCGCGCCTGCAGATCGCTGAATCCTGCGAGTTTCATGTTCAAGGCTTCGGGCGCAGCACCGATCACCTGGCCTTGCGCATGGGCGCCGGTGCAGCACGCGATCAACGAAATCCCGAAACACGCCGCCAGCTCGAAACGCCTAGTCATGATTTTCCACCCCGCCTGTCCGAACCAATCTTCGTTGGCCTGACGGCGACGATACCACGGCAAAAGCGCGCGCGAAAACACGCTGTTGACATGCAACCATTTGGTTGCCTATTATGACCGCCATGGATGAGGTCTTCAAGGCGCTGGCGGATGCGTCACGGCGGTCGCTGCTGGACCGGCTTCACGCCAAGAACGGCCAGACCCTGGCCGACCTCTGCGCCGGCCTCGCCATGACAAGGCAGGCCGTCACAAAGCACCTTGCGATCCTGGAGGCGGCCAACCTCGTCTCCACGCTGCGGCACGGCCGCGAGAAGCTGCACTACCTCAACCCGGTCCCGATCCATCAGATCGGCGAGCGATGGATCAGGAAATTCGAGCGCGGCAAGCTTGCCGCACTCAGCGAGTTGAAACGGCAACTGGAGAAGCGTGATGAGTAAGCCCGAGTTTGTGTACGTTACCTATATCGAGACCACGCCGGAAAAACTCTGGCACGCACTGACCGACGGCGACTTCACCGAACGCTACTGGTTCGGCGCGCGGCTGAGGTCCGACTGGAAGGTCGGCTCGGCTTTCGAGATGGTGCGAAGCGACGGCACGGTCTCCGATGCCGGCAAGGTCGTCGAGTACGATCCACCGCGGCGGCTGGCCTACAGCTTCGTGAACCTGTCGGACAAATACCGAAACGAATTTCCGGCGCTTGCGACGTTCGTCCTTGAGCCCCACGGCAAGCTCGTCAAACTGACGCTGACGCATGAGGGTTTTGGCGCGGACAGCAAGATGCTGCCGGCGATCTCGAAGGGCTGGCCCGCGATCCTGTCCAGCCTCAAGAGCATCCTGGAAACCGGGCAGCCCTTGGAAATTCCCTACGCCGCACTCGGGATGGACTGATCGATGAACGCCGACAATTTCAAGCCCGACACCGTCTACACCATCTACATCGCCGCCACGCGCGAGAAGGTGTGGCAGGCCCTGACGACGGCCGAGTTCAGCCGGCAATATTTCTTCGGCTTCGCCTTCGAGATGGAAACCAGAGTCGGCGGTTCGTTCATCGTGCGCTCGCCTGATGGTTCGACCCATATCGACGGCGAAGTGCTCGCATGCGACCCGCCGTCGCGATTGAGCGTGACATGGAACGTCAACTGGCCGGGGCTGGTGGAAAAGCTCGGCCAGACCGTCGTGACCTGGGAGATTGCGCAGGCGGGCGATGCGGTGCGGCTGACGATGACCGAGTCACACGAACGCGAGCTTTCGCAGGACATTCTTTCCGGCGGACGGACGGGCTGGCCCGCGATTCTTTCCAGCCTCAAGAGCGTGCTGGAAACCGGCAAACCGCTGGCGGTGAAGATGGAGCCGCCGCTGAAAATGCTGGCGGCGCTGAGGGAGATGGGGGTTGAGACGCCGTAGCGGCCGTGTCCCCGACCCGGTGCGGCATTCTTCATGCCGCTCCGCAGAGCCGGGACCGTGCCAAGCACCGCCGTTCGTTACGGCCCCGGCTCTGCAGCGCACCGCTTCGCGAAGAGCCACAGCGCGTCGAAGACGCGCGTAAACGCGCTTATGGCGCTGCGCTGCGTCCGGGGAACGCAGCCGTCATCCCTTCGCCCTCAACTCCCGCCGCAGCACCTTTCCCGTGGCCGTCATCGGCAGGCTCTCCGCGAACTGCACAAACCGCGGATATTCGTGCGCGGCCAGTTGCACCTTGACGAAATCCTGGATCTCGCGCGCCAGCGCATCGCTCGCCGCAAAGCCCGGCCGCAGCACGATCCAGGCCTTGATCGCCTCGGTGCGGATCGGATCGGGAATCCCGACTACCGCCGATAGCGCCACCGCGGGATGTTTCAGCAGCGTGTGCTCGATCTCCGACGGCCCGATGCGATAGCCGGCCGAGGTGATGACGTCGTCCTCGCGGCTGACGTACCAGAAATAGCCGTCCTTATCCTGGATGCCGAGATCGCCGGTCAGCAGGAACTCGCCGGCGACCTTCTTCGCCGTGGCTTCCGGATTGCGCCAGTATTCGATCATGGTGACGGGGTTGGGCTGGCGCACGCCGATGATGCCGCGCTCGCCGCGCGGCAGTTCCTCGCCTTGCTCGTTGACAATGCGGACGTCGAAGCCCGGCGTCGCCTTGCCCATCGACCCCGGCCGGATCGGAAACAGTCTTGAATTGCTGCCGACCACCAGATTGCACTCGGTCTGGCCGTAGACCTCGTGCGCGTCGATTCCAAAGGTCGAGCGCACCCAGTCCAGCAATTCGGCGCCGAGCGATTCGCCCCCGGTGAGCATGCTGCGCAGTTTGACGCCCGCTGGGCTAACATCGGCTTGCCGCATCAGCTTGATCGCGGTCGGCGGCAGGAACACATTCCGCACGCCGTGGTCGGCCATCAACTGCATCGCCGCCTGCGGCTCGAATTTTTTGGCGCGATGCCCGACCACCGGCACGCCGTGATACCAGGATGCAAACAGCGTATTGTAGAGGCCGCCGATCCAGGCCCAGTCCGCCGGCGTCCACATCACGTCGCCGGGTTTTGGCAGGAAATCATGCACCATCTCGACACAGGGCAGATGGCCGAGCAGCGCGCGATGCGCGTGCAGCGCGCCCTTGGGGTTTCCCGTAGTGCCGGAGGTGTAGATGATGATGGCGGGATCGTCAGCCGATGTATCGACGGTGACGAAATCTTCAGAGGCGTCTTCGATCGCGGCCCAGAACGATTTGGCGCCGGCGTGGATCGCGCCCGATGTAACGTAGATGTCCTGCAGATACGGCAAGCGGTCGCGGATTTTCGCAAGCTTCTCCCACCCGGTCTCGTCGGTGACGACGGCTTTGGCGCCGGAATTGGCGAGGCGAAACTCCAGTGCGTCCTCACCGAACAGCGTGAACAGCGGCACCGAGACGAGCCCTGCACGGAACGCCGCCAGATGCGCGACCGGCAGTTCCAGCGATTGCGACAGGAACACCGCGACGCGGTCGCCGCGCACAAGACCATCCGCCGTCAGCACATTGGCGAAGCGGCAGGACATCGCGCGCAGTTCGTCGAACGAGGTGCGCGCCGTGCCGCCGTCCTCGTCGACATAGATCAGCGCGATACGTCCGCCGCCATCGGCATGACGGTCGCAGCACGCGCTGGCCATGTTGAAGCGCGCCGGAATGTTCCAGCGGAAGTCGCGAGCGAGAATGTCGTAGTCGGCGGTTTCGGTGAGCATGAAAGGAGACTAGACCAAGGCCGCGATCGTACCAACCCCCGCAACAATCGTGTCCCGGACGCGGTGCAGCGTTCTTCGCGCTGCGCTGCGTCCGGGGCACGCGTGCTATCCCGCCAGCGCCGCCTTCACCATGCCGCTGGCCTTGCCGAAATCCATTTGGCCTGCGTATTTCGCCTTCAATGCCCCGATCACCTTGCCCATGTCCTTCATGCCGGCGGCGCCTGTCTCGGCGATCGCGGCGGAGATCGCCGCCTTGACGTCGTCCTCCGACATCTGCTTCGGCAAATAGGCCTGAATGATCGCGATTTCCTCGCGCTCCTGGGCTGCGAGTTCGGCGCGGCCGCCCTTGTCGTAGAGTTCAACGGATTCCTGGCGCTGTTTTATCATTTTCTGGAACACACTCAGCAGGTCGCCATCCGACAGTGGCGGTTTGCCTTCGCCGCGCGCGGCGATGTCGGCGTTCTTGATGGTCGAATTGACCATGCGCAGCGTCGAGAGCTTGCGCTCGTCCTTGGCCCGCATCGCGTCCTTGACCGCATTGTTGATGTCGTCGCGCAGCATGTCTGTTCTCCCCGGCGCTATGCCGCAAACCATCGGTCGAGCGCGGCATTCACCGCCTGCGGCTGCTCCAGGGGAGCCGTGTGCCCGCATTGCGGCACGATGACAAGGGTTGCATTGGGAATGAGCCCGGCCATTTCATGCGAAAATTCGTTTGAGATCAGGCGATCCTGGTCGCCGGAGAGCACCAGCGTCGGCACGCGGATGTCCGGCAGATGCGGGCGCGAATCGATCCGCCCCATGGCGGCGGTCTGCTGGCGGCGGAATGTTTCGGGTCCGGCGTCCAGACACGCCAGTCTTAGCTGTTCGCGCAAGGCTGCATCGCCGACGCGCGATGGATGCACCAGCAACGCGAAAAACGCACTCATGGTCTCTTCGAAATTTCCAACCGCCGCCGCGGCGAGCTGGCTCTTGCGCCGTTCGGTCACTTCAGGCGGATCGGTCCGCGCCTGCGTGTTGATCAGGGCCAGCCGCACCACGCGGTCCGGCGCCCGCCGCATGATTTCCAGCGCGATGTAGCCGCCAAGGGAATGTCCGATCAGCGCGAAACGCGGCGGCGCTTCGCTTAAAACCCGCGCCGCCATTGCCGCGATGCTGTCGTCCCGGGTCTGGTTGACGACGGTGACCGACCCGTGCCGCCACAGATCAGGCAGAGCCGACAGCTGACTGCGGAGCGAACTGACAAGCCCGGGAATGAAAACGATGGGGATGAGATCGGACATTCCTCGCCTTTTTTCATTCTCGCGGCCGGCACTTGCCGCGCGCCGGGTGCGGCAGGAACTTTCCATAGCTTACGGGGGCCGCCAAGCCTACCAAATATGCGCGGAATGCATGTGAATCAACGCGATCCGGCTTTGACGCCGGCGCGCGCGGCGACTATGACATGCGCTCATGACCCAGACTGAAAACTCTGCCGCATGGCCGGACCACAAGCCGACCGCGCTGCTCGTGCTCGCCGACGGCACCGTGCTGGAAGGTTTTGGGCTCGGCGCCGAAGGCCAGGCGGTCGGCGAGGTCTGCTTCAACACCGCGATGACAGGCTATGAGGAGATCCTCACCGATCCCTCCTATGCCGGGCAGCTCATCACCTTCACCTTTCCGCATATCGGCAATGTCGGCACCAACGACGAAGATATCGAGACGGTGAACATGGCGGCGACGCCGGGCGCGCGCGGCGTCATTCTGCGCTCCGCGATCACCGATCCCTCGAATTATCGCTCGGCGCGGCATCTCGACGAATGGCTCAAGCGCCGCGGCATCATCGGCATCTCCGGCATCGATACCCGCGCGCTGACCGCGCTGATCCGCAGCAAGGGCATGCCGAACGCGGTGATTGCCTATGCCAAGGACGGCGCGTTCGATCTGCACGGGCTGAAGGAAGAGGCGCGGGAATGGCCGGGTCTCGAGGGCATGGACCTCGTGCCGATGGTCACCTCCAGCCAGCGTTTTGACTGGGACGAGACGCCATGGGCGTGGGGCGAGGGTTTTGGCCGGCTCGCTGAGCCTAAGTTCAACGTGGTCGCCATCGACTACGGCATCAAGCGCAACATCCTGCGGCTGCTCGCCGGCGAAGGCTGCAGGATCACGGTGGTGCCGGCCACAACGTCCGCCGAAGACATTTTGGCGATGAAGCCGGACGGCGTTTTTTTGTCCAACGGCCCGGGTGATCCCGCCGAGACCGGCAAATACGCGGTGCCGGTAATTCAGAAGGTGATCGAGTCGGGCACGCCGACATTTGGGATCTGCCTGGGGCATCAGATGCTGGGCATCGCGGTCGGCGCCAAAACCAGGAAGATGCATCAGGGCCACCACGGCGCCAATCACCCGGTCAAGGACGAGACCACCGGCAAGGTGGAGATCACCTCGATGAACCACGGTTTTGCCGTGGACCAGGCCACATTGCCTGATGGCGCGACCCAGACCCACGTCTCGCTGTTCGACGGCTCCAATTGCGGCATCCAGCTCGACGGCAAGCCGGTCTTCTCGGTGCAGTACCACCCCGAGGCGTCGCCTGGCCCGCGCGACTCGCATTACCTGTTCAAGCGATTCGCGGATCTGATGCGGGCGAAGAAGGGCGGGTAGCGCACATCCGTCATTGCCGGGCTTGACCCGGCAATCCATCGTCTTCGGAAAATGCTTCTTGCCAAGAACGATGGATACGCGGTCAAGCCCGCGTATGACGGCGTTGGCAACGGTCCCGGCTCTGCGGAGCGGCATGAAGAATGCCGCTTCGCGTCCGGGACACGATGCCAGCATGTTGCCGGCACCGACATCGTTTAGTATGATGACCGTCATCATAAACCGGACCCCGCCCCATGGACGACCAACCCGCCCCTCACGTCGAATACGGCGTCACGCCGCCCGAGGTCATGGCCTCGATGTCCGGTCTTGATTTCGTCCGCGCCATCTTTTCCGGCAAGCTTCCGGCGCCGCCGATCATGCAAAACGTCGAGCCGTTCGACTCCACCGCCGAGCCCGGTGTGGTGGTAATGCACAGCATCCCGGGATTCCGGCACTACAATCCGATCGGCTCGGTGCATGGCGGTTACGCCGCGATCCTGCTGGATTCCGCGATGGGGCTGGCGGTGCATTCGACGCTGCCGCCGGGCACCGGCTATACCACGCTGGAATTCAAGATCAGTTTTATTCGCGGCATGACCAAGGACACCGGCGCCGTCCGCACCGAGGGCCGCGTGCTCAATGTCGGCCGTAGAGCCGCTACCGCCGAAGCGCGGATTACCGATTCCAAGGGCCGGCTGCTCGCGCACGCCACCACCACCTGCCTGATTTTCGAAATTCCAAAGGGAACGTGACTCGCGCACAGTGGTTGAGTCAGCGCCTGCACGCAGGAGCATTGCCATGTCGGTTGTCAGCGGCGAGATAAAACCGCTT
The DNA here is from genome assembly GCA_963784755.1 of uncultured Alphaproteobacteria bacterium. Taxonomy (GTDB): domain Bacteria; phylum Pseudomonadota; class Alphaproteobacteria; order Rhizobiales; family Xanthobacteraceae; genus Bradyrhizobium. Next base: position 465,520 of record CAWASS010000004.1, read on the forward strand.
ACCTTTGTGTTCGAAGACGACGGCCTCGTGCCCAACAACGCCCTGCCGTTCCTCGTCTACAAGCAAGCCGTCGACGTCGATAACGCCCACCCTGAAAAAACCATCGAGGGCCTGTTCGGCGCCAATGGCTGGGGCGAGATGTGGCGCAACGGCGTGTTCGACTATTTGCATTATCATGCAACCGTGCATGAAGCGCTTGGGGTCGCGCGCGGCCATGCGCGGGTGCAATTCGGCGGTGACAGCGGCAAGGAGATCGAGATCGCCGCCGGCGATGTCGCGATCCTGCCCGCCGGCACCGGGCATCAGTGCATGTCCCACAGCCCGGATTTTTGCGTGGTCGGCGCCTACCCACCGGGGCCACAGATGCACGTCACGCTGCCGACGCCGGAGAATCACGCCAAGGCGCTGAAGACGATTCCGGCCGTGAAGCTGCCGAAAACTGATCCCGTGATGGGTGAAGACGGGCCGCTGGCGAGGTTGTGGAAACGGTGATCGCAAGGTGGGCAAAGCGAAGCGTGCCCACCTGCGTCATCGCGAGCCAACGGGTAGGCGCAAAGCGCCGCCCGATGACAGGCTCCGCGAAGCAATCCAGAGCCCCCGGCTCAGACTTTGCTTCGTCGCAAGTGCTCCTCGCAATGACGGCGGCGGCTCTTACGCCTCGTTGCCGCCCTCCTGCCTGCTCGCCTCGAACAGGAACCAGGTGCGGCGCTCGGTTTCGTCGATGAACAGTTCAAGCAGCCCCGCGGTGCCGGAATCCTCGTGATCGTCGGCGAGCTTGTGGGCTTTGCGCATCGCAGCCGCCATGTGCTTGTTGTCTTCCATCAATTCGCGCAGCATTTGGCGCGGCGGCACATATTTCTCGTTGTTGTCCTTGATGGTCTGCAACTTCGAAACCTGCCCGATCGAGCGCAGCGTGGTGCCGCCGAGCTTGCGGACGCGTTCGGCCAGTTGATCGGTGGTGGCGAAGATCGCGTCCGACTGCTCGTCCATCATCAGGTGGTAATCGCGGAAATGCCGGCCGCTGACGTGCCAGTGAAAATTCTTGGTTTTCAGATACAGCGCGAAGGCGTCGGCCAGCAACACATTGAGCGACGCCGAAATCTTGTCCACCGCGGCCTGCGGCAGATCGTTGGGCGTATCGAGATCGGGGGATACCTTGTCGGACTTGGCTTTGCTCACGATGCACCTTCCTGTTAGGACGCGAAGACACCGGCCATGGACTTTGGCCGCCGGACCCTCTAACGCCCCATATACGCCTCCGGTTCCATGACCGGAACCCTGTTTTGCCGGACTTTCAGGACCATGGACGACTGGATCGACTATTACGATTCCACGCATACGATCTATGCGAGCAAGCTGCATCGCGACCTGCACTTTCAGGTGATCGCCAGGGATATCGTCGGCTACATCTCGTCCCCGGACGCGGTGGTGCTGGACTATTCCTGCGGCGAGGCGCTGTCCGCGGGCCGTGTGGCGGACGCGTGTGCCAAGCTGATCCTGGCGGAGCCGGCACCCGGCGTGCGCGGCCGGCTGATCGCGCGTTTTGCGCCCAACACCAAAATCCGGGTGCGTTCACTGGACGACCTCCGGCATATGGAAGAAAAATCCGTCGATCTGGCCGTGATGAATTCGGTGGCGCAGTACATGACGCCGGGCGAGCTCGATGCCACGTTCGCGGTGATCCGCCGGCTGTTGAAACCGGGCGGCCGGCTGGTGCTCGGCGACATTTTGCGCCCTGAGGTCGGCATGGGCCGGGATGTCCTTGCGCTGCTGCGCTTTGCGGCAAGGCACGGCTTTCTCAAGGACGCTTTTTACGGACTGGCTTCTACGGCGCTGTCGGATTACCGGCAGTTACGCACCCGCATCGGGCTGCAGCGCTACAGCGAGGCCGAGATGGTGGCCAAACTCTCGGCGTGCGGATTTACCGCCTCGCGCGCGCATCAGAACATCGGCCACAATCCGTGGCGGATGACGTTCGTGGCGCGGCACGCGTTCTGATTCTGCCGTCATTGCGAGCGAAGCGAAGCAATCCAGAGCCGCGAAAAAGGCTGGATTGCTTCGTCGCTGCGCTCCTCGCAATGACGGGAAGGCCGCAATTAGGGTTAACCAAGGGTAGACGTGGCTCACCGCGGTGTGATCGGCGATGATCGCCGCGGCCCGGTGGCGGAAAGCGTCGACGCGAGAGCAGTGCATCGCTCTTTATCCTGGTTCAAATCCAGGCCGGGCCTCCACGCTTCGCCTTCGGCTACGCGTGGCGCAGCCACGTGATAGCCGAAAGCGAAGCGTGTCCGGCGTAGCCCGAAGGGCGAAGACGGACTGGAACAGCGCCGAAGCCCGGACAGAGCGACCACCCCCAAAAAATGCCGGTTGATTGGGCTTCTAAAACCCTTTCGCAACTGCGGAATCTGGTCTAAAGACACGCGCGCGCAAGGTCGAACCCAGCGCAGGTTTTGAGGGACGCGCGGCATGCGCGCCCTTTTTTTGTGCCCGATTTCGTGGCCCGTGAGACTCGATGCCCAAACGAACCGACATCTCCACCATCCTGATCATCGGCGCCGGCCCCATCGTGATCGGCCAGGCCTGCGAATTCGACTATTCCGGGACGCAGGCAGTTAAAACGCTGAAGGACGAGGGCTACCGCATCGTCCTGGTCAATTCCAATCCGGCGACGATCATGACCGATCCGGAACTGGCGGATGCGACCTATATCGAGCCGATCACACCCGAGATCGTGGCAAAAATCATCGAAAAGGAACGCTATGTCATACCGGGCGGGTTTGCGCTGCTGCCCACCATGGGCGGCCAGACCGCGCTGAACTGCGCGCTTTCCCTGCGCAAGCAGGGCACGCTGAAGAAACTCGACGTCGAGATGATCGGCGCCACCGCCGACGCCATCGACAAGGCCGAGGATCGCGGCCGCTTCCGCGAGGCCATGACCCGTATTGGGCTGGAGACCCCGCGCTCGATCCAGACCAAGAACCTGCCGGACGCGCTGCGCGCGCTCGACGATATCGGCCTGCCCGCGATCATCCGCCCCTCCTTCACCATGGGCGGCACCGGCGGCGGCATCGCCTACACCAAGGCGGAGTTCATCGAGATCGTCGAGCGCGGCATCGACGCTTCCCCCACCGACGAGGTCCTGATCGAGGAGAGCGTGCTCGGCTGGAAAGAGTTCGAGATGGAGGTGGTGCGCGACAAGAAGGATAACTGCATCATCATCTGCTCGATCGAGAACCTCGATCCGATGGGCGTGCATACCGGCGATTCCATCACCGTGGCGCCGGCGCTGACCTTGACCGACAAGGAATACCAGATCATGCGCGACGCCTCGCTGGCGGTGCTGCGCGAGATCGGGGTGGAGACCGGCGGCTCCAACGTGCAGTTCGGCGTCAATCCGGCCGACGGCCGCATGGTGGTGATCGAGATGAATCCGCGGGTGTCGCGCTCCTCGGCGCTGGCCTCGAAGGCGACCGGCTTTCCGATCGCCAAGGTCGCGGCCAAACTTGCGGTCGGCTACACCCTGGACGAGATCGCCAACGATATCACCGGGGGCGCGACGCCGGCCTCGTTCGAGCCCACCATCGACTACGTCGTCGTAAAAATTCCGAGATTCGCATTCGAGAAATTTCCGGGCGCCTCGACCACGCTGACCACGTCGATGAAATCGGTCGGCGAAGTGATGGCGATCGGCCGCACGTTCCAGGAGAGCCTGCAGAAGGCGTTGCGCGGGCTGGAGACCGGCCTCACCGGCCTCGACGAGATCGAGATCGAGGGGCTCGGCCGCAGCGACGACAAGAACGCAATCCGCGCCGCCCTGGGCACGCCGACGCCGGACCGGTTGCTGCAGGTCGCGCAGGCGATGCGGCTCGGCTGGTCGAACGAGGAGATATTCACCTCCTGCAAGATCGATCCGTGGTTCCTCGCGGAAATGCGCGGCATCGTCGAGATGGAAGCCAGGATCAAGGCCAACGGCCTGCCGCAACACGCGTTCGGCATACGCACGCTGAAGGGCATGGGATTTTCGGACGCGCGGCTCGCGGTGCTGACCGAAACCACCGAAGCCGAAGTCAAGGCCCGGCGACACGCGCTGAACGTGCGTCCGGTGTTCAAGCGCATCGACACCTGTGCGGCCGAATTCGCCTCGCCCACCGCCTACATGTATTCCACCTATGAGGCGCCGTTCGCGGGCACCTTCGCCGACGAAAGCGCGCCGTCGGCCAAGGACAAGGTGATCATCCTCGGCGGCGGACCGAACCGGATCGGCCAGGGCATCGAGTTCGACTACTGCTGCTGCCACGCCTGCTTCGCGCTGCATGACGCGGGCTTCGAGACCATCATGATCAACTGCAACCCGGAGACGGTGTCGACCGACTACGACACCGCCGACCGGCTGTATTTCGAGCCGCTGACATCGGAAGACGTGCTGGAGATCATCGATGTCGAACGTCAGAACGGCACGCTGCACGGGGTGATCGTGCAGTTCGGCGGCCAGACGCCGCTAAAACTCGCGCGCGCGCTGGAAGCGGCCGACGTGCCGATCCTCGGCACCTCGCCCGACGCCATCGATCTCGCCGAAGACCGCGACCGCTTCAAGCGCGTGCTCGACAAGCTGCGGTTGAAGCAGCCGAAAAACGGTATCGCCTATTCGGTCGAGCAGGCGCGGCTGGTCGCCGCCGACCTCGGCCTGCCGCTGGTGGTGCGTCCCTCCTATGTGCTCGGCGGCCGCGCCATGCAGATCATCCGCGAGGAATCCCAGCTCGGCGATTATCTGCTCGGCACCCTGCCCGAACTGGTGCCGGGTGACGTCAAGGCGCGCTATCCCAACGACAAGACCGGCCAGATCAACACGGTGCTGGGCACCAACCCGCTGCTGTTCGACCGCTACCTCTCCGACGCCACCGAGATCGACGTCGATTGCCTCTGCGACGGCAAGGACACTTTCATCGTCGGCATCATGGAGCATATCGAGGAGGCCGGCATCCACTCCGGCGATTCCGCCTGCTCGCTGCCGCCGCATTCGCTCGACGCCGCCACCATTGACGAGCTGGAGCGGCAGACCCGCGAACTCGCGCTCGGGCTCGACGTGGTCGGGCTGATGAACGTGCAATACGCCATCAAGGACGGCGAGATCCACGTGCTCGAAGTCAATCCGCGGGCGTCGCGCACGGTGCCGTTCGTGGCCAAGGTGATGGGCATGCCGGTGGCGAAAATCGCCGCCCGGATCATGGCCGGCGAGAAGCTAAAGGACTTCGACCTGAAAAAGCGGCAGCTCGGCCATGTCGGCGTCAAGGAATCGGTATTTCCGTTCGCGCGCTTCCCCGGCGTCGATACCGTGCTCGGCCCCGAGATGCGCTCCACCGGCGAGGTCATGGGTATCGACCGTTCGTTCGAGGTGGCCTTCGCCAAGAGCCAGCTCGGCGGCGGCACCCGCGTGCCGCGCAAGGGCACGGTGTTCGTCTCGGTCCGCGAGGGCGACAAGACCCGCATCCTGGATGCGGTCCGGCTGTTGTTCTCGCTGGGCTTCAAGGTCATGGCCACCTCGGGCACGCAGCGTTATCTCGCCGACAACGGCGTGCCGACCGAAAAGGTCAACAAGGTGCTGGAAGGCCGCCCGCATATCGTCGACGCCATCATGAACGGCGACATCCAGCTGGTCTTCAATACCACCGAAGGCCCGCAGGCGCTGGCCGACAGCCGGTCGCTGCGGCGCGCTGCCCTCTTGCATAAAGTGCCATATTACACCACTCTTTCGGGTGCCGTGGCGGCCGCGCAGGGCATCCGGGCCTATCTGGGCGGAGACCTTGAGGTCCGCACGCTGCAGAGTTATTTTTCCGAAACCTGATCAATACCGGGCTGCGCGCCCGCTAACTGATTGGCAATAAAGCCGGCATGACTGGAACTCGCCAGTCATGGGGATGTTCTGTTTCGGCGTTTATGCGGGGCCGGCGAACCGGTCCCGCATGAAGTTGAAGGACGAAGTGAGATGATGGAAAAGGTTCCGATGACCGCGGGCGGCTATGCCGCCCTGGAGGTCGAGTTGAAGCAGCGCCAGTCGGTGGAGCGTCCGCGCATCATCGAGCATATCGCCGAGGCGCGCTCGCATGGCGACCTGTCGGAAAACGCCGAATATCACGCCGCCAAGGAAGAGCAGTCGCACAACGAAGGCCGCATCGCCGAGCTCGAGGACAAGCTGGCGCGCGCCGATATCATCGACATCTCCAAGCTCTCCGGCGACACCGTCAAGTTCGGCGCCACGGTGACGCTGATCGACGAGGATACCGACAAGAAGGCGGTGTGGCAGATCGTCGGCGAGCCCGAGGCCGACGCCAAGAAGGGCCGCATCTCCATCACCTCGCCGCTGGCGCGTGCGCTGATCGGAAAGAAGAAGGGCACCTCGGTCGAAGTGGTGGCACCGGGCGGCGCCAAGGCCTACGAGATCACCAAGGTGGAGTGGCGGTAGCTCTTTTCCTCGCTCCGCTTGCGGGGCGAGGCGACCGCCGGCCGATAAACTCAATGCGTCATCTCGGACGCGTTGCGACTATCGCAGAAGCGTTCGCCAGGCCGCGCCGGAGATGAAAAATGAAGCCAAGGATATGGCTGGGACTGCTGGCGGCATTCGGCCTGCTCTTCGTCAGCGCGGCACAGGCTGCCACGGTCGTCGCGCTCGGGGCGAGCAACACTTTCGGCAAGGGCGTCTCCCGCGCTCAAGCGTACCCGGCCCAGCTTGAAGCACTTTTACACAGCAGGGGCTTGAGCGCTCGCGTCATCAATGCCGGCATCAACGGCGACACCACTGGCGGAATATTGGCGCGACTGGATCGGGTCGTGCCGAAAGGCACGAGCGTTGTCATCCTGCAGCCCGGCGGGAACGACAGACGCAAATTGGCGCCGGACAGGACTTCCGAGATTGAGGCCCGTCTGGCTGCGATGGGAATCAAGGTTGTTCTTCTGCCTAACGGCATGCTCGGCGGAAAGCCGCATCAACCGGACGGACAACACCTGATCCCCGAAGGCTATCGCATGCTGGCTGAAGAACTTGTGGGCCCGGTGGCCGGTGCGCTGGGGCGCTGAGCGCGAAGGACAAGACGCCGCCACAACCCTGCGCCGCTCCGCTTATTCCATGCTGCTTTGCGATAACGGAAGCAATTCTTGGCAGCGGCGTGCTTTCCCTGAAAGCCACAACGCGATACCAATAAGGCATTACTTCAAACGGGGGGATTTGCCATGAACGAAACACTGGCGGCATGGACGCCGCGCGCCCTGAGCGTGCTGCGCATCGTCACCGGGCTGCTGATCATCCAGCACGGAATGGGCAAGCTCATCGGCTTCCCGGCCTTCCCGGCCTATGCCAACGTCCAGCCGCTGTCGCTGATCGGCGCCGCCGGCTTCATCGAACTGATCGGCGGCGCGCTGTTGATCCTCGGCCTGTGGACGCAGCCGGTGGCGTTCATTCTGTCGGGCGAGATGGCGTTCGCCTATTTCATCGCGCACTTCCCGAAAGGCTATCATCCGCTGATCAACGGCGGCACGCTGGCGGCGCTGTACTGCTTCGCCTGTCTTTATCTTTCGACGGCGGGTGCGGGTCCGTGGAGCGTCGATGCTTCGATGAAGAAGGCTTGAGGGGGCGACAATGGATCAGTTCAATCGAATGCTTGCACGCTGCGAGCCGATGGTTCTCAGCATCTTCCGCATCATGGTGGGGCTGCTGCTGTTTCAATACGGCGTCGCCAAGCTTCTGAAATTTCCGGTGCTGCCCTATTTCGCCAATATTCCGCCGCTGATCACCACCGCAGGCGCGATCGAATTGATCCTGGGCGGGCTGCTCGTCCTCGGCCTGTTCACGCGCCTCGTTGCGTTCATCCTGTCCGGAGAAATGGCGTTCGCCTATTTCATTGGACACATGTTCAAGAGCGGCATGGATGCGCCGGTGTTGATCCCGCTGCTCAACGGCGGCAACGCAGCGATCCTGTTCTGCTTTGCCTGCCTCTATCTTGCCTGCGCGGGCGGCGGCGCCTGGAGCGTCGACGCGATGATACGGAAGCGCTGATAGATGCCGTAGGATGGGTTGAGCGCAGCGATACCCATCACACGGTCGCCCCGGACGATACATTGATGGGTTTCGCTGCGCTCAACCCATCCTACGAGCCATGTCATTCCGGGCTCGCGCGTCACGTGTCCGGAATGACGCGTGGCGTCACTCCGCCCCCTTCAATTCCAGCGGCACCGCGGCGGCGTATTTCGAATTATGCAGCACCAGCGAGGTGCGGACGTTGCGGACATGCGGCGCCGCGGTCAGGTGGGTGACGAAATCCTGGAACGTCGCCATGTCGGGCGCCACGCACTTCAGGATGAAGTCCACTTCGCCCGACAGCATCCAGCACTCGCGCACCAGCGGCTCGGCGCGCACGAAATCCTCGAACGCGCGCAAATCGGCATCGGCCTGGCTCGACAGGTGCACCGAGGCGAATACCGTGACGTCGAAGCCGAGCAGCCGCGGATCCAGCAGACCGCGATAGCCCTGGATATAGCCGGCCTCCTCCAGCGTCCGCACCCGGCGCAGGCATGGCGGCGGCGAGATGCCGACGCGCCTGGCCAGTTCGACATTGGTGATTCGGCCGTCGGCCTGGATTTCGCTGAGAATTTTGAGGTCGATTTCGTCAAGGCTCTTCGACACGCGGGTCCAAATCCTAAGGCAGCAGATTTCGCCGTTAATGACGGCAACAGTCTTAGCGCGCTCCCATGCCTTGCGCAATTTTATTGCGCGTGCAGTGCGCCATTATTCGACTTCCGGGGAAAATCTGCGGATACGGATTGCAAATCTTGCATAGCTCGTCAGAACACTTAAGTTGGTTTTGACACTTTAGACGCCGCAGCGATGCCTTCGCGGGCACATTTCGCCTCAACGCTGACCAAATTCCCTTAGGAAAGAGGCACCGGACCCATGGCCGCCCCCATCCACGCCAAAGTCGTGATCATTGGTTCCGGGCCGGCCGGCTACACCGCTGCGATCTATGCCGCGCGGGCGATGCTGGAACCGGTGCTGATCCAGGGCATCCAGCCCGGCGGCCAGCTTACCATCACCACCGACGTCGAAAACTATCCGGGCTTTGCCGACGTGATCCAGGGCCCGTGGCTGATGGAACAGATGGAGAAGCAGGCCGCGCATGTCGGCACCAGGATCGTCACCGACCTCGTCACCAAGCTCGAATTGTCGCAGCGGCCGTTCCGGCTGACCTGCGACTCAGGCGACGTCTATCTCGCCGAAACCGTGGTCCTCGCCACCGGCGCGCAGGCGCGCTGGCTCGGCACCCCGTCGGAAGAAAAATTCAAGGGTTTTGGCGTCTCGGCCTGCGCCACCTGCGATGGATTCTTCTATCGCGGCAAGGAGGTCATGGTGGTCGGCGGCGGCAACACCGCGGTCGAGGAAGCAATGTTCCTGACCAACTTCGCGTCGCAGGTCACCATCGTGCATCGCCGCGACCATTTCCGGGCCGAGCGTATTCTGCAGGAGCGGCTGTTCAAGAATCCCAAGATCAGGGTGATCTGGGATTCGGCGATCGACGAAATCTGCGGCACCGAGAATCCGGGCAAGGTCACCCATGTCCGCCTCAAGAACGTCAAGTCCGGCACGCTGACCGAGATTCCCGCCGATGGCGTGTTCATCGCGATCGGCCATGCGCCGGCGACCGAACTCGTCGTCGGCCAGCTCAGGCTGAAGCCGTCGGGCTATGTCGAGGTGGCGCCGAACTCGACCGCGACCTCGGTGCCCGGCGTGTTCGCCGCCGGCGATGTCGCGGATGAGACCTGGCGGCAGGCCGTCACCGCTGCGGGCCTTGGCTGCATGGCAGCACTCGAGGCCGAGCGTTATCTCGCGGCACACGCTCACGACCGCGCGGCGGCGGAATAATCATGGCACGACACCGGGACGGGTTTACCGACATGGACTGGGACAAGCTGAAGGTGTTTCACGCGGCGGCGGAAGCGGGCAGCTTCACGCATGCCGGCGAACAGCTGGGTCTGTCGCAATCCGCGGTGTCGCGTCAGGTCAGCGCGCTGGAGCAGGAGCTCTCGGTGTCGCTGTTCCATCGCCATGCGCGCGGTCTCATTCTGACCGAGCAGGGCGATTTGCTGTTTCGCACCGCGCATGACGTGTTCATGCAATTGCAGGCGGCCCGCGCCAAGCTCACCGACAGCCGCGAGCGGCCGAGCGGCGATCTCAAGATCACGACGCCGCCGGCGCTCGGCATCAATTGGCTGATTCCGCGGCTCGGCGAATTCACAGCACTCTATCCCGATATCCGCATCTCCCTGATCGTCACCGACGAGGATCTCGACCTGTCGATGCGCGAGGCCGACGTCGCGATCCGCACCCGCAAGCCGACCCAGCCCGATCTGATCCAGCGCAAGCTGTTCTCGATCGGCTTCCACGCCTATTGCTCGCCGGAATACATCAAGCGCTTCGGCACGCCGCGCACGCTGGACGATCTCGACTCGCATCGCATCATCATGCTCGGCGATTCCCAGGTTCAACCGCATTTGCAGAACCGCAACTGGCTGATCGAGGCCGGCCGCAATGGCTCCGGGCCGCGCGAGGCCTATTTCAAGGTCAACAACATCCTCGGCCTGGTGCGCGCGTGCCAGCAGGGACTCGGCATCGCCGCGCTGCCGGACTATCTGGTCGAGGAAAACAACCGCTTGGTGCAACTGTTCGGCGAAACCGACTCGATCCAGGTCGACACCTATTTCGTCTATCCCGAAGAATTGAAGACGGTGGCGCGGGTGCAGGTTTTCCGCGATTTCGTGGTCAGCAAGGCGCAGCGCTGGCCGTCCTGATTTATCCCCCGATCTCCGCACCTCGCCTTCGCTAACGCTTCGGCGCGGGCGAACTGCGACGAAGCGTTGGAGACGCGGGGGCGCGCCGAAGCTGCGCAGTAGCGAATGCAGGCTGGTTCGAAGTTTCTCCCTCCGTCTCCGCATGTCTGACATGCGGAGCGGGCGGTTGATGCATGGCGAAAACGAGGATCATACTGTTTGCACGCTGAGAGTTCGCGTTGCGCATTGTCCCCCTCCTCCAGTGGCGCGGAAACTCAGTTATCCCTCTTGGAAGGTGATTGTGTCGGCCTCACGTGGCCAATACCTCAAGCCGGGCTCTTACGAGCCCGGCTTTTTTTCGTGGCGAGCGCCATTTGGAGAATAAAACTGCCGTCATTGCGGCAGGTACAGCAGCAAAAACTTTTCGGATATTTGCTTGATCACCTCCAGGTTGCATTGCGGAGCCCGTCATTCGGCGGCGCGTCGTGCCGGCCCGGTCGACTCGCAGACGGCCGCGCGTTGACAACGTCGCGCCACCCGATCATCATCGCCGCATGATCACGATTTCGTGCGTTCCCGCCTCGTCGAAAAAAGGCCCCTTCCCGGGGACTGGAGATCGACGCGCGCGCTAATTGTCTTAAGCCTACGCCGATCCCAACACCCCGCCGCGAGGATGGGGTTTTTGTTTGTCCCGTCTCCGGCTCAAACCCCTGAGGAGATGGACCAATGACCGACCTTCAATCACGCCTGCGGGGCCTGTGGCTGCCGCTGGTCACGCCGTTTCGGGACGGACAATTCGACGAAACCTCGCTGCGGCGGCTGCTGCGGTATTACACAACCTACGCGATCAATGGCTTTGTCCTCGCTGCGACGACCGGCGAAAGCCTCACCCTCGACCGGCACGAGACCGGACGGCTGGTTGCCATCGTCCGCGACGAGATTATCGGCGGCGGCCACCATCTTCCGATTCTGCTCGGCTTGTCCGGCAGCAACACGCGGGCCATGCTGGACACACTGGATGAAACGGCAGCATGGCCGGTCGACGGCTACCTGATCTCGTGTCCGTACTATTCGCGGCCGTCGCAGAACGGAATGACCGGGCATTTCAGCGCGCTTGCCGACCGTGCCGCGCACCCGGTCCTGATCTACAACATTCCCTACCGGACCGGCGTCAATCTCGGCAACGAGGCGATGCTGCAACTGGCGCTCCATCCGAACATCGTCGGGCTGAAGGATTGCTGCGCGATCCGCGCCCAATCCATCGAGCTGCTGCGCCGGCGGCCCGCGGGCTTCGCCGTTCTCACCGGCGAGGACGCGCAAGCCTGGGAGGCGCTGACCGACGGCGCCGACGGCGCCATCCTCGCATCGGCGCATATCGAGACCGAAACATTCGCGTCGATCGGAAAGCTGCTGGCCGCGGGAAATCGCGACGCGGCGCTGGCGCGCTGGCGCTCCGTCGCGGACCTCACCCAATTGCTGTTCTGCGAACCGAGCCCGGCGCCGATCAAGTACTGGCTGTGGCGTACCGGCCTGATCGACAGCGCCGAGGTGCGGTTGCCGATGACGGAGATCAGCGCCGGGCTTGCCGCGCGGCTCGATCGGGAGATCGAGCGAAGAGCGGCGGCATCCAGCACCGACCCGGGCTGCCGCCAGTTGGTATGAGAGCCACAATTGTCACGGCGATCGCTCAAAACGGAAGTTGTACACTCTGGAGGTATTGAGCAACGCACCCGTTATCTCACCCTGTGCATCGCGCGTAAACCGGATCCTATTGCCGCTCCCGTTGAAGAGATCGGCTGCAAAAAGCACAGACGCATTCCGGCGCGCTCCCTGCTCTGCCACCGGCCTTCGTGCACCGGTTCTGCGCTCAGAATACGCACAAATATTCAAACGGGACATTTTTCTTGGGCCAGGCTGGATTCCGCTTTGCCGCAAAAACGCTTCTAATCCAGCCGCACCCGCGCCAGCCGCAGCGCGTTGGCGATCACGCTGACCGACGACAGCGCCATTGCCGCGGCACCCACCATCGGCGACAGCAGGAGGCCGAACAGCGGATACAGCGCGCCGGCGGCGATCGGCACGCCGGCGGCGTTGTAGAGGAACGCGAAGACGAGATTCTGGCGGATGTTGCGCATCGTCGCCTTCGACAATTGCCGCGCCCGCACCAGCCCCATCAGATCGCCGGTCAACAGCGTAATGCCGGCGCTTTCGATCGCGACATCGGTGCCGCCGCCCATGGCGATGCCGACGTCTGCCGCCGCAAGCGCCGGCGCGTCGTTGACGCCGTCGCCGGCCATGGCGACGCGGCGGCCTTCGCCGCGCAGCCGCTGCACCACCTCGCTCTTGCGCTCCGGCAACACCCCCGCCTCGACATCATCGATGCCGAGGGTCTTCGCCACCGCGTTCGCGGTGGTGAGATTGTCGCCGGTCAGCATGACAATGCGCAGCCCGTCGCCGCGCAGCGCCCGCAACGCAGCTTGCGCCGACGGCTTGATGGGATCGGCAATCGCAATTACGCCGGCGACGCGGCCATCAATGGCAACATAGATCGCGGTGGCGCCATCTTGGCGCGCGCGCTCGGCGGCGCTGTCGAGGTCCTGCGTGGCGACATTCAACCCGCGCATCAGCATTGCGTTGCCGAGCGCGACCGCCTTGCCATCGACCGTCCCGGTCGCGCCCTTGCCGGACGGCGAGGCGAAATCGCTGACTTCGCTCAAAGCCAGCCCGCGTTCCGTTGCAGCGTTGAGGATCGCCTGCGCCAGCGGATGTTCGCTGCCGCGCTCGACGCTGGCGGCGAGGCACAATAATTCATTTTCATCGACACTGGCGACCGGAACGACGGCAATCACCTTGGGCTTTCCTTCGGTCAGCGTACCGGTCTTGTCGATCACCAGCGTGTCGATGCCCTCCAGTTGCTCCAGCGCCTGCGCGTCGCGGATCAGGATTCCCGCATGCGCGCCGCGGCCGATACCGACCATGATCGACATCGGAGTGGCGAGCCCCAGCGCACAAGGGCACGCGATGATCAGCACCGTCACCGCCGCGACCAGGCCGAAGGTAAAGCGCGGCTCCGGCCCCAGCATCGCCCACGCCGCGAAGGCCGCGAGCGCCGCCGCGATCACAGCCGGCACGAACCAGCCGGCGACCTGATCGGCGAGGCGCTGGATCGGCGCGCGCGAGCGCTGCGCCCGCGCCACCATGTCGACGATGCGCGCCAGCATGGTGTCGCGGCCGACTTTTTCCGCGCGCAGCACCAGCCCGCCATTCTGATTGACGGTGCCGCCGATCACGCGATCGCCTGCGGTCTTGCTTACCGGCATCGATTCGCCGGTGACCATGGACTCGTCGACCGACGAGCGGCCCTGCGCGACCGCGCCATCAACCGGAATCTTTTCGCCGGGACGCACCCGCAGGAGATCGCCGACCGCTATGGCGTCGATGGCGACATCCTCGTCTGCGTTGGCCGTTATTCGCCGCGCGGTTTTCGGCGCCAGCCCCAGCAGCGAACGGATCGCGCCGGAGGTTTTTTCGCGCGCGCGCAACTCAAGAACTTGCCCGAGCAGCACCAGCACCGTGATCACCGCCGCGGCTTCGAAATACACCGCGACCGCACCGTGCATGTCATGGAACGCGGGCGGAAACGTCTGCGGCACAAAAGTCGCCGCCACGCTGTAGGCCCAGGCCACGCCGGTGCCCATCGCGATCAGCGTGAACATGTTAAGGTTTCGCGTAAGGACCGAACGCCAGCCCCGCGCAAAGAACGGCGCGCCGGCCCAAAGCACCACCGGCGTCGCCAGCGCGAACGAGATCCAGTTCGACCGTGCCGGCGGCAGCAGATGCAGGCCGAGATGGCCGCCCATCTCGATCGCGAAAACCGGCAACGTCAGCGCCAGCGCGATCCGGAATCGCCCGGTCATGTCGATCAGTTCAGGATCCGGTTTGTCGTCGAGCGAGATTTGCTCGGGCTCCAGCGCCATGCCGCAGATCGGACAGCTACCTGAGCCGGCCTGCTTGACCTCCGGGTGCATCGGGCAGGTGTAGATGGCGCCGGCAGGCGCGGCGGGCTCCGGCGCTTTCGGCCGCAAGAACTTCCCGGGCTCGGCCTCAAAACGTTCGCGGCAGCGGCCGGAGCAGAACAGATAGTCCTGACCCCCGTACGCAAAGCGATGCCTCGCGGTACGCGGATCGACGCTCATCCCGCAGACCGGATCGACCGCTTTAACCGCCACAACCACCATCCCCGGGCTTGAAGCATATACCCTATGGGGGTATATTAGGGTCATGCGCACAGAGATCAAGAGCTCGGTTCTGAAACGGCTGAACCGGGTCGAGGGACAGGTTCGCGGCCTCGCCGCCATGGTCGAGGACGATCGCTACTGCATCGACATCGTCACCCAGATCGGGGCGGCGCGCGCGGCGCTGCGCCGGGTCGAGGAGGAAATCCTGCGCGATCACGTGGCCCATTGCGTCGAGCACGCGATCTCGTCCGGCGACAAGGCCGACCAGCGCCGCAAGATCGCGGAATTGATGGACGTGGTCGGCCGCGCCGACAGATGACGGCACCGCCGGTTCAGCAACACGAACATGGCCCGCGTTCACCTACCGTTACATAATTACCGTTAGCTTCGCAGCGATCGCGGTGTCCTCCGCGCGTTGCGGTACTCGTCATGTTCAAAATCTACAATTGCATCGCCGTCGCCCACGACCTGAGGCTGGTCGTCCTGGCCGCCATCGTCTGTGCGCTGGCCTCGTTCGCGGCCATCAATCTGCTTCGCCACGCGCGCGGATCGACCGGCCGCATGCGCAGCATCTGGCTCGCGGTGTCCGCGATCTCCACCGGCTTCGGCATCTGGGCCACGCATTTCATCGCGATGCTGGCATTCACGCCGGGGATTCCGAGCGCCTACAACATCGCCTTGACGGCCTTGTCGCTGGTCGCAGCGATCTTGCTCACCGGGGCGGGGCTGGCGACATCGATTGTTCCGAACTGGCGCCATGGGCCCTGGATTGGCGGCGCCGTCGTCTCCGGCGGCATCGCGGCGATGCACTATACCGGCATGGCCGCCTTCGAAATCGAGGGCGTCATTCTCTGGGATCCGGTTCTGGTCGCGGCGTCGATTGTGATTGGTGCGGTGCTCGGCGCGATCGCGCTCCCCGTCGGCCTGCATGGCCTAAACGCGAAATGGAATCTTGCCGGCGCTACGTTGTTGACGCTGGCGATTTGCAGCCATCACTTCACCGCGATGGCCGCGGTCGGGATCATCCCCGATCCCACGATCACGGTGCCGCAGTCGGCGTTGCCGGCGGGCTGGCTTGCAATCGGCGTGGCGATGGCAGGGTTTGCAATTATCGGGATGGCGCTGGCGGGCGCGGTACTTGATATCCGCGACCGCCGGCGCTCCGAACTCGAGCTCGACCGCATGCGCGATCTCGCCAATGCGTCGGTCGAGGGGCTGCTGGTTTGCGATGGAGAAACCATCGTCTCCGTCAACACCAGTTTCGCCGCGCTGACCGGTTTGTCCGCTGCAAGTCTTGTCGGTGCGCGGCTTGACAGCTGTTTTCCCGATCGCGCCGCGTGTGCAAAACTGCTTGCCGGTTCGACCCAGCCCGTTGAAACAAGCTTGCGCCATATCGATGGATCGACGAGTTCGGCGGAATTGATCCTGCGGCCGATCGTATATGCCGGACGGCCGCATCACGTCGTCGCGGTTCGCGATCTGCAGGCGCGCAAGGAAGCCGAGCAGCATATTCGCTATCTTGCGCATCACGACGCCTTGACCTCACTGCCCAACCGCAGCCATTTCCATGCCCGGCTCGACCAGGAAATCGCCGCCCTGGGCAAGGGCGAAAGGCTTGCCGTGCTTTGTCTCGACCTCGACCGCTTCAAGGAAGTCAACGATTTGTTCGGGCATGCCGCGGGCGACAGCGTACTGCAGACCGTGGCATCGCGCGTCACGGACGTGCTGCGCGCACACGAGGTGATAGCCCGCCTTGGTGGCGACGAATTCGCGATTCTGACGCCGGGAATTGCTAACCCCGCTGCGGCAAGCCGCCTCGCCGAGACCATCCTGGAAGCCTTGCGCGCCAGAGGCGACGCACCGGAAGTCAACAGCATTTCGGCCAGCATCGGCATCGCCATCTGTCCCGACGACGCTACTAACCGTGAAACGCTTCTTACCCAGGCTGACACGGCGCTCTACCGAGCCAAGACCGAGGGCCGTAACACCTACCGGTTTTTCGAAGCCGGAATGGGGGCGCAAGTGCGCGAGCGGCGACTTCTCGAACACGACCTGCGGCTCGCAATCGCGCGCGGGGAGCTGCGGCTGGTGTATCAGCCGCAAGCGGACATTCAGAGCAAGGCGATCACCGGCTTTGAAGCGCTGTTGCGCTGGAAGCACTCGACAAGGGGCGAGATTTCCCCGGTGCTATTCATCCCGATCGCCGAGGAGACCGGCAGCATCCTGGAAATCGGCGACTGGGTGATGAAGTCGGCCTGCCGCGAGGCCGCGACATGGACGCAACCGTTGAGCGTCGCCGTCAACGTTTCGGCGGTGCAGCTTTACAACCCGGATTTTGTCAAGGAATTGCATCAGATCCTGCTGGAAACTGGGTTGCCGCCGAGCCGTCTGGAGATCGAAATCACCGAAACCGCACTGGTACGCGACTTCGACCGTGCGCTGATGACCCTGCGGCTGGTCAAGGCGCTCGGTATTCGCATCGCCATGGACGATTTCGGCACCGGCTATTCGTCGCTCTCGAACCTGCGCGCGTTTCCGTTCGACAAGATCAAGATCGACGGTTCGTTCATCAAGTCGGTCAATACCAACGAGCAGGCCGCGACCATTGTCAGGGCGGTGCTTGGGCTTGGTCGCGGGCTCGGTTTACCGGTGCTGGCGGAAGGCGTCGAAACCGACGCAGAGCTGGATTTCCTGCAGCAAGAATCTTGCGATATCGCGCAAGGCTACCTGCTCGGGCGCCCGGCCGAGATCGGCCAGTTCCGAAACCTCACGCACAATGAGGCGGCGCCGGAGAAAGGCGAAGATCGCCCCGCCGCCGGGATGAAGGTCGCCTGACACCCGGCTCGGCCGCTGCCGTCGGGGCCATGGTTAATTCGCGGTAGCACCTGTGTTCAAATGCAAGCGAGTTTGCGGCCGGGTTTTTAAAATTCGACGCGTATCGTCTGCCGCAACAACAAGAAACGCGGGGGCGTCGTGAGCAGCCAGGACAATCAGTTTTTCGAAGAGCCGGTGTTCAGCACCGAGGACATTCTGTGGGCGCTCGGGGTGTGGTCGGTGATCCTGGCGTTATCGCCGGTGATCGTTTTCTACCTGCTGATGGTGAACTAACTCGTCATTGCGAGGAGCGAAGCGACGAAGCAATCCAGTCCGACCGCGGGCGCGGCTCTGGATTGCTTCGCTTCGCTCGCAATGACGGCCGCGCGCAACAGAAAACGCGCGGAAAAACCCGCGCGCTCTTGTCGGCCCGGCAATATGGCCGCTTACGCGGCCTGCTTGTGCATCGCGCCCGACGCCGACGCCTGGCCGCGGATCGCCTTGATCGAACGTTCGATCGCGCCCCACAGCTTGCCGATCTCGGAGGCGGCGCGGCCTTCGGAATAGTATTCGCGCGCGCCTTCGCCATGGCCGAGCGCCATCAACAGATCGGCGCGGTTGGTGATCTGGCCGCCCCACACCGGCGCACGGAATTTCGCCAGCGCTTCGCGGGCGATGGTGACGATGCGGCTTTCGACGCCGTCCCTCGCCGCCGGGGCGCCGTTGATGACGACGGCATAGGGCTTGCGGTTGGAGCGGCAGGTCTGGATGGTTTCCTGCACCGCGTTGACGTCGAACACGCCGGGCCGCGCCGGGATGATCACCATGGTGGCGTTCCTGATGGCATCCTCGACCACGGCCGACATGTTCGGCGGCGTGTCGATGAACACCCATTCGATGCCGTCGCGCTTGGCCGCGGCGACAATGCCGCTCACGGAATTGACGGCGCTCTTGATCGGCGGCTCGTTGGTGCCGCGCAGCTTGTGCCAGAGCGTCAGCGACCCCTGCGGATCCGCATCGACCAGCAGACACGGTCTCGACGGTTTGTGGACTTGCGCAGCGAGATGCGCGGCCAGCGTACTCTTTCCCGAGCCGCCTTTACGCGATGCGAAAACAATGACGTTCATACCTCTGCCTCCAGATTGACGCTAAGAGGCGAAAATGAATCAGGTTGCTGATTCGCGAAAGCAAAATTTACGGCCAATTGTGGCGAAGTATCTGATTTGGCTGCGGGGTTGGCATTTGAGTCACATCATGCGCCGCAGCGAACCGGAAAAGCGATTCAATTAGCGGGCGAATGACTCGAAAATGACTCATTGCGCGTCTTTGGCGCGCTGACGCTCGATCCATTTGCGCTCGATCCATCCGAGCATCCGCGCCAGCGGCTTCTGCAGGAACGGCACGTCCTGCGCGATCAAGAGCAGACCGAGCGGCAGCATCCAGAGTCCGAGGATCGGCAAAAAGCTGAGGATGCCGCCGACCACCAGCAGAATGGCGAGCGGAATCCGCACCAGCCGCGACGACGGCCTGCGCAGCCAGCGCACGAAACCCGCCGGCCGCGGCGACAGCTTGGCCTCAAACCAGGCAAAATGCCGGTCGAGTTCGGCCTTGTGGTGTGCACTCACGCGTATTCTCCTTGCACGAGGAGATGTCGATCGCCGGCGCCGGCGCCACGCGACAGCTTGTCGCGCGAGCGGGACTTGAAATCGCAGTCCCTCTACATCCGTCGCGCCATGCGCGGGCGCCTGGCCATGACGAGAAACGGCCGGCGATGGCAGGGTGTGGAAGCGTACGGCATTGACGCGGATTTCCCTAGTCGGGCCGCGGGCGTTAGTATCAACTGAAGCACGTCCGCCACGGAGCGCCCGACTAGATGAGACGCGTCGTCTACACCTGCCTGTTCGGGCACTCCGAGCTTTTCAACGACTTCAAATATGAACGGGACGGAATCGACTTCGTCTGCTTCACCGACGATCCGGAACTGCGTTCGGATTTCTGGAAGATCGAACTGTTGCCGCGAAAGGTCCTCGACCCCGCGCGCGCCGCGAAAAAGATCAAGGCGCTGCCGCACATCTATCTCGCGCAATACGACTGGAGCCTATACATCGACAATACCGTGCGGCTGAAGGCCGCGCCGAACCGGGTTTTCGAGGAATACCTTGCGCCGGCGCAATCGCCGCTGGTGTGCTTTAGGCATCATGAGCGCGACTGCGTCTATGACGAAGCGAAAATCGTTCTTTCGCTCGGCTTCGACACGCCGGAGCGGGTGAACACGCAAATGGCGCTCTATCGGTATCTCGGCTATCCCGCGAAGAACGGGCTTGCCAAAAGCACGCTTCTGCTTCGGCGGCACCACGACCCGGCGTTGCAGCGGGTCATGAACTTCTGGCAAGAGCAGATTTTTTGTCACTCCCGGCGCGACCAGCTTTCAATGCTGCCGGCATGCTGGTTCGAGAATTTCGAGCCGGAGTATCTGCCCGTCAGGTTCGAGGCGTATGAATTACTGGATTGGCCTGTGATCAAGGACAATTTGCGGGTACCGAGGGACTTCGACGAAGCGCTGTACCTGGAGCTCAATCCCGATCTCGCAGGCATAAATATGGATCTGCGAAAGCACTATCTGCTGTGGGGGCAGAACGAAAACCGGAAATACCGGCACCTTGACATCGCCGACGCCATCACGTCGCCGCTTCAGGTACTGCGGCGGATCAAGCAGCGATCCTTCCTGCGCAAACTCTAGGCGCGAATAGCGGCATCGCCGGTCGACAACGGGTCCCGCGCAGCGAACGCCGGACCGGCCTCTAGCGGCCGCCGTTCGCCTTCAGTTTTTTCAGGGCCTGGTCGTGCTTGGTATAGAGCTCGAGCCAGCGTTTTTCACGGCCCGTCGTCGGCTCGCCGCCGAAGGTCCAGGCCACGCGATCGCCGCTGCCGTCCGAGGGGGTCAGCGCATCCAGTGTTTCAAACTCGCGGGTTTCCGCCGTCGTCAGTCCGGCCAGCACGCGCCGCCCGTTGTCGTCGATGTGATAACGCTCCGCGGAAAATTCCTGTGCCGATGACGGCGCGTGGTTTCCGTTGGCTGTTCCGGCCTGAATGCCGAACCGGCCTTTCAAAAGCTCCGTCATTGAAATCTCCAGCAAAAATTCGGCGTTACAATATAAAAAGTGTCGTCGCGCCATCCGAACGGACGGCGCTTTAAACCGGCCTAGTGTGCCAGATCGCGGTCAGGTCCCGCTAGCGGGCTTGACGGGATTTTTTCGATTTTTTCGGCTTAACGCTAACGGGCCTTCGCGCCGTCACCGGCGTGAGGCGAACCGGCTTTCGAGCGGTGACCGGCGTCACCACCGGCGCCCGTTCGGGTTCGGGCGCCCTGAAAAACGCCCGGCACGCCGGACTGAGTTGGGCTTGGTTCCTGATCATGCAGACGGTGACGCGATCGACATCCGGAATAGCGTCACCGCAAAGGCGAAATGCATCTGGCGTACACGCCTGCTGCTGCTCGGGGGTATAGGCGCGCGCCGTGCCCGACAGCAGCGCAGTGGAGAGCGCGATTGCCAGCAGCAAACCGGGCTGCCCGGATCGGACAAGAATCATGCGCCCCCCAAAAGACCCGAATTGAAATCGTGCGATCGATGACGACCTGCTCGATCGTGAGATTGTGGGTGAACGGCGGGAAATTGGCAAGGACGGGATTGCCGTTGTTACGTTTGCCTCGAATCTTCGGGCAGGAGCCGGCACCGAAGCGCGGCGGATGCGGCGGAATGCTGCGCTGGTACAGTTGGGTGGGCTCGAACCACCGACCTCCTGTTCCACAGACAGGCGCTCTAACCAACTGAGCTACAACTGCATCCTTGATCGGCCCGAAAAGGGGTCGCGAACCGCGGGAAACTAGGTGCAACGCTTCGCTTTGGCAAGGCTTGGCGAGGCTGAGTTCAACGTCGTCCCCGCGAAAGCGGGGCCCATAAACACCGACCATTATGGTAGGGCAACACGTGGCAGCCTGCGGATATCCACACGAGCGGCCGGTCCCCGCTTTCGCGAGGACGGCGTGAGAACAAAAAGCCCGGGCAACCGGCCCGGGCTTTTTCGAAAACTTGCAACGCAGCGCGCTCAGGCGGCGGGCGTGAACAGCTTCGACGCGCTGGCCTTGATCGGCTCGGCGGTTTCGGTCGCGATCTTCTTGGTCAGTTCGGCAAGCTCCTTGGCCTGCGCGGTCAGGGCCTCGAACTGCTTGCGGGTGTAGCCGGTCCAGATTTCGCCGGCCTGCGGCAGCGACTTCACGCCGAGCAATTCCTGCGCGAAATCGAACGTCGCGGTGGTGTTGGCCTGCATGAATTCAAGCAGCTTGGCCGAGTATTCGCTGGCGCCCTTGCCGGCGGAGCCGAACACCGCCTCGATGGTGCCGTTATGGCTTTCGGCGACGTCCTTGAACTTCGCGTAGCTGTCGCGGGCCTGCGACAGGCCCTTCTCGGCGAAGGCGCGCATCTGCTCGGGCGCCTGGAACGGGATGACGGAAGCGGAAAACGGGTCGGTCGAACTTGTCATGCAAAAATCCTTGTGCATCGGGGTGAACTGGCTGTGACCCCTGAAAACGGCGGCAGCCCCTCAATCAGGGCTGCATCGTCGAAAAGGATCACGGGGGATGCCCCTCCTCGGGGACCACCGCACTTAACGCCATTATCATGTCAATTTTGTGCAACGCAACGCAAAATAGGTTGCAATGCCGCATGGCAGGCCCCGGCCGAACGCACGTTCCGGCCTGGGAACCCCGACCAATCAGCTTTTGGAAGCAGCTGGCTCAGTTTTTCGGCTTGGCGGCATCCATCGCCGCGCGGCTGACGATCTGGCCCATTTCATTGGCCTGTTCGGCCAGCGCGCGCATCTGGTTCTGCACATATTCGCTATGCAGCCGCATCACTTCGGCCAGATCCTTGGCATGGAGCAGCTGCTGGGCGTAATCCAGCGAGGCCGCGACGTTCTTTTCGGCGTAGGAGATCGCCTTGGTGCTGATGTCCTTGGCGCTGGCGCGAGCCGTGGCGCCCTGGCCCTCGAACTTGGCAGCGGTCTGCTGCGCGCTGGAGAGAAAATTCTCGAATGCCTTGCGGGCCTGATCGAAGCTCGCCTCCGCCATCGATCGCATTTCCTTCGGAATTTCGAAACGTTCGCTGCCGTCACCCATCATGGTCCACTCCTTTTTCATTCGCAGGCCCTTCGGCCCGGTTCCCCGTCCGCCCATCTGTCGGCCCAAATTTAGCGAGCAATGGCGTCGCGGATGTGGCGCGATGCGATGTTCTCGGCCGGTTCCACTATCGTGAACTCCTCACTTTCTTTGCAACACCCCAACGCGAGAGCGGGCGCGAAGGTTCGCCTGCGAATTAAGGTTATTGCCGCTTAGAACCGTGCGGCCCGCGTCGGGGCGTGGACCTGCCGTCTCCCGGGGGCGATACTAACGATCTGTTAAGCAGCCATCCTTTGGCCGTCGAGTTCTGACGCCATGCCGAGGCTCAACCAATCTGTCATGCAGTGCCGATGAACAATGCGGAATTCCAGTTGCGGGGTGGTGACGATCCAAGGCTCGCGGTCCATGCCGCCAGCCATCTGCCGGCATGGCTGTGGTCGACCGACGGCACGCGGATTTTGTGGGCCAATCCGGCCGGCGCAAAATTGTTCGGCGCGGCCGATGCCGCTTCCCTCGCCGCGAAAACCTTCGGCCCTGCCGATCCGCACCGCCGCCAGGTAGCGCAGCTCGCGGGCCGGCTGCTGCCGACCGGCGACACGCGGCTCGAGCGGTTGCGCGGCTTCGGTGCGGCCCTCGGCGCGCTCGTAACCTGCGCCTGCGCACGGCTGGATTTTCCCGACGGCGGCGCCGGCGTTCTGGTGGTCGCGATGCTCCCGCCGGGCGAACTGCAGCGGATCGAGCGCGCGGCGCCACGCACCGCGGCCCCCCATCCACCCCCAACGAAAAAGCCTACCGATGCCGTCGAGGCGACCGGGCATCTCGTGGTCGAGCCGTTGCCCGAATCACCCGATCGTGCGGAGATCGCGCCGACGCATCAGCCGGACGTTGCGGCGATGGACCGACAGGCACCCGACTACGAGCAACCCGCGGCCACCGGCGAAGCGCCGGCCGAGTTTGCCTTGGTCGACGAGTTCACCGAGCCGCCGACCGGGCCGGAGCTCGAACAGATTGCCGCCGATGAGACGATCGGGCCGCCCGCCGAAATTCACGATCACGAACCGTCTCCTTTTGTCGAAGCCGTCGCCGATGAGCCCGCTTCGTCATCGGAAACCACGCCATCTTCCGCCATCGAGCCTGCGCCCGCGGCCGAAACTCCGGCCATGGACGAACCGCCACCGCCGCTGCAAACCATCGAGCCGCGCCCCGCCGCCGTTCCCGCGCCACCCTGGCCGGACCAGTCGCCGCCGCACCCGCGGCGGCATCCGCTGCGCTTCATGTGGCAGATGGACGCGGAGGGCCGCTTCATGCTCGGCTCGGATGAATTCACCCGCCTGATCGGCGCGCGTACCGCCGCAGGCTTCGGCCGGCTCTGGAGCGAAATCGCCGAAGTCTTCGGTCTCGATCCCGAAGGCCGCGTTCTCAAGGCAATCGCCACCCGCGACACCTGGAGCGGCATCGCCCTGAACTGGCCGGTCGATGGCGGCGGGCGGCTGCGCGTGGAATTGTCGGGGCTGCCGATGTTCGATCGCGCGCGCAATTTCGCCGGCTATCGCGGGTTCGGCGTCTGCCGCGATCTCGATGGTCTGGCGCGGCTCGACGCGCTGCGCCGCACCGAATTCTTCAGCGATCCGCCGGCGCCGCTGCCGCTCTCCGCCGACATCGCAACGGCGGGTCCTGCTGAAAGCCCAACTGCCGCGGACAGCGCCGCGGAGTTGTCCAGCATCCCTGAATTGTCAGCGTCGATTGAAAGCGAAAATTCACACCAAACCGATTTGGAACATGCCGTGGAAACCCCCAAAAACGTTCTGCCGTTTCGGCCGATGAACGAGCCGAAATCGCCATCGCTGACGCCGGTCGAAAACAGCGCCTTCAACGAGCTCGCGCGGCAATTGTCGGCGCGGCTCGAGAGCGAGACCGCCGCCGCTTCCGAAACGCCTTTGTCATCCGACGCGCCGGAGGCCGCGGTCGAACCGCCGCCGCCGCAGGTATCCGAACCGGCCGACGATCGTCCCGACTGGCTGTCGCAGCCGGAGCCGCCGCCGCGCGGCGAGACCGCGCGCGACAAGACACTGCTCGATCTCATTCCCTCGGGCGTACTGATCTACCGGCTCGACCGTTTGCTTTACGCCAACCGCGCCTTCCTCGCCCGCGTCGGATACGACAGCCTGCATGCGCTGGAAGAAGCCGGCGGCCTCGACGCTCTCCTGGTCGAGCCCGGCGTCTCCAGCGCCAGCAGCACGTCGGACACCGGCACCCCCGTCACCATTTCCGCGACACAGTCCTCGGCCGAACACGCGCCGCCGTCGGCGACGGATGCGCATCTGCACGCGATTTCCTGGGACGGCGAGACCGCGCACGCGCTGATCTGCTCGCACCCGCGCGTTGAGCCGGAAGCCGTTGCCGCCATTCCCGCGGCCGAGCCGTCGCCGGTCGGCCACGCCAACGCCGAGGAACTCGGCGCCATCCTCGACACCACCGCGGAAGGCATCGTGATGTTCGACGCGCAAGGCAACCTCAATTCATGCAACCGCAGCGCCGAAGCGCTGTTCGGCTATGACGGCGACGACCTCGTGCAGCGCAATCTCTCAGAGCTGTTCGCCCCGGAGAGCCAGCGCGTGGTGCAGGACTATCTCGAAAGCATCAGGAACGACGGCGTCGCGAGCCTGCTCGACCACGGCCGCGAGGTGCTGGGCCGGGTGCGCGAGGGCGGCCTCATTCCCCTGTCGATGACCATGGGGCGGACGCAGGCGCACAGCCCTAATTTCTTCGCCGTGTTCCGCGACCTGTCGCCGACCAAGAAGGGCGAGGCCGAATTGCTGCAGGCGCGGCGACTGGCGGATCGCTCCGCCAATGGCAAGGCCGACGTGCTGGCGCGCATCAGCCACGAGGTGCGCACGCCGCTCAACGCCATCATCGGCTTTGCCGAAGTGATGATCGACGAGCGCTTCGGCGCGCTCGGCAACGAGCGCTACGTCGAATACATGAAGGACATCCGCGCCTCCGGCGAGCGCGTCATCGCCATCATCAACGACCTCAACGACCTGTCGCGGATCGAGACCGGCAAGCTCGATCTTGCCTTCGCCAACCAGAACCTCAACGATCTCGTGGAGCAATGCGTCGCGGTGATGCAGCCGCAGGCCAACCGCGAGCGCATTATCATCCGTACCTCGCTGGCGCATACGCTGCCGCCGGTCGTCGCCGACGCCAGCGCGTTGCGCCAGATCGCGCTCAACCTGATCGGCAATTCGATCCATCTCGCCAATGCCGGCGGCCAGGTGATCGTCTCCACCGCGCTGTCGGATTTCGGCGAGGTGGTGCTGCGGGTCCGCGATACCGGCTTTGGACTGAACGACAACGAGGTCGCAGCCGCGATGGAGCCGTTCCACACCCAGGCGCCGTCCGACCAGACCAGCAATTCAGGCGTCAGTCTGTCGCTGACCAAGGCCCTGGTGGAGGCCAACCGCGCCCTGTTCCAGATCAAAACGGGTGCGCACTCGGGCACGCTGATCGAGGTCACGTTCTCGCACGCGCTGGCACGGGGGATGGGTTGAGCGTAGCGAACCCATCGCAAACCTCGCCGCCGTAGGATGGGTTTCGCTATGCTCAAGCCATCCTACGGGCGTTGGCGCGGGCGCAGAGTGACACCTTCCTTCAAAGCGCGCGCTCGAACCGGCGAAAGCCCGGCGCGCCCGTGAGCGCCTCGAATTCCGGATGACGCTTCTCTTCGGCGAAGGTGAACCCCGCCTTGGCGTAACATCGCTCGGCCGCGTCATTGCCGATGTAAGATACGATGCAGGCGCGCCGGTAGCCGGCGGCCTTTCCAGCCGCACGCGCGTGTTCGAGCAAGGCTTGCGCCAGCTCGCCGCCGCGGTGCGAGGGCTTCGCGGCGACGTGCTCGATCAGCCAGTTGTCGTCATCGCCCGGCGTCCAGCATTTCCCGGCATAGGCGCCCCGCTGCCAGATCGCGGACTGTTCGGCGGCATCCAGTTCGACCGCGTTCGCGACCTCCACGATTGCCGACCGTGCGTCTTTGCTGGACCCGCCCGCGCGCAAGGCGCAGAGCGCGGCTGCCGGCATTCCGTCAGCCTCCGCAATCAGGAAATGCGAGATGTGCCACCATGATCGCGTCTGTGCGAGCGCAATCCGGCGCACGAAAGCCCGGCACAGCGGCTCCGGCCAATCCAGCGCGATATCGAACCAGCCGCGCGGCCGATGGCCGCGCTGCGCCGCCAGGATGGTCCAGGCGATGAAGTCGGCATCCTCAGGATCAGCGCGGCGGATCGTTGTCACAGCCGCCACGTTGCGATCTCGCTCACGCGTTCTTCAGCGCGACCCGAAAATCGGCCTCGGTCTTCGACTTCACCTCATCGAGCGTGACGCCGTCGGCGAGTTCGATCAGCGCCATGCCGTCCTTGCCGTGCTTGTCGATGGTGAATACTGCGAGATCGGTAACGACCATGTCGACCACATTCTCGCCGGTCAGCGGCAGGTTGCACTTTTTTAGCAGTTTCGGGCCGTCCTTGGCGGAATGCTCCATCACCACCACCACGCGCTTGACGCCGGCAACCAGATCCATCGCCCCGCCCATGCCCTTGACCATCTTGCCGGGGATCATCCAGTTGGCGAGGTCGCCGTTCTGCGCCACCTGCATCGCGCCGAGTATCGAGAGGTCGATATGGCCGCCGCGCACCATGCCGAAGGATTCCGCTGAGGAAAAATAACTGGTGGTCGGCAATTCGCTCACCGTCTGCTTGCCGGCATTGATGAGGTCGGCGTCTTCCTCGCCCTCATAGGGAAACGGGCCCATGCCGAGCATGCCGTTCTCGCTCTGCAGCACAACGTCCATTCCGTCCGGAATGTAGTTCGAGACCAGCGTCGGAATCCCGATGCCGAGATTGACATAGTATCCGTCGCGCAATTCCCTGGCCGCGCGCGCGGCCATCTGATCGCGGGTCCAGGCCATCAGACTTCCTCTCCGGTTGCTGCCGCTGCCGCCGCCTTGTCCGCGCGCGGGCGGGTGTTGCGGAATTCGATGCGCTTGTTGCCGGTGCCGACCTCGACGATGCGTTTGACGAAAATGCCGGCGGTGTGGATGTGGTCGGGGTCGATCTCGCCGGCCGGCACCAGATGCTCGACCTCGGCCACGGTGATCTTCGCCGCGGTCGCCATCATCGGATTGAAGTTCCGCGCGGTCTTCCGATACACGAGATTGCCGGCGGTATCGCCCTTCCAGGCATGGACGATGGCGAGATCGGCGAACAATCCGCGCTCCATCAGGTATTTCTCGCCGTCGAATTCCTTCACTTCCTTGCCTTCGGCGATCAACGTGCCGACGCCGGTCTTGGTGTAGAACGCCGGAATGCCGGCGCCGCCGGCGCGGATGCGCTCGGCCAGCGTGCCCTGCGGATTGAATTCGAGCTCCAACTCGCCGGCGAGGTACTGCTGCGCGAACAGCTTGTTCTCGCCGACATAGGACGAGATCATTTTCTTGATCTGGCGCGTTTCCAGGAGGCGGCTGAGGCCGATGCCGTCGACCCCGGCATTGTTGGAGATCACGGTCAGGTTCTTCACGCCGGAGTCGCGGATCGCATCCGACAAGGTCTCGGCGATGCCGCACAGGCCGAAGCCGCCGGACATGATCATCATGCCGTCCCTGAGAATGCCGTCGAGTGCCGATTTGGCGTCGGGGTAGACCTTGTTCATGGGGAATGCGATCCAGTGGAGGAAAAGACTATTAGGCGGAATCCTCGCAACGCGTCAATGACGGGGCATTTGCGCTCGCGGAGCGGTTTCCGGGCACCACGACGGCCTTGAAAGCGTCAAGAAAACCCATCAAGTTGCCGGGGTTGGCGGGCCGGGATGCCTCGCCTGACTTTTTCAACCTCGACTCGACTTCGAACCCAGCCCGGATATGTCTTTGACGATGGCCCAAGGAATGAAACGCCTGGGGATGCCGATTGCGGCGTTGCTCGGCGCCGTGCTGATCGCCCTGATCGCGATGTCCTGGTTCCTCAACCGGGACGCCCTGCGCCAGGCGGTGGAAGCGCAGATCCGCGCCGTCACCGGGCTCGAACTGGTGGTCAATGGCAGCATCGACGTTTCGGTGTTTCCCGGCAGCTATGTCTCGTTTCACGACGTCGGTCTCAAGGGCGGTGGCGCCGGCGAGCCCGCGCTCGGGGTCGACGTGCTGACCGCGAATTTGCGCCTGCTGCCGCTGTTGCTGCGGCGATACGAAATCGCCGACGTGATGATGCTGCGTCCGCATATCCGCGTCATCCGCGCAGCCGACGGCCAGAGCAACTGGACGCCGTTCATCGATACGTTGACGCGCACCATGAAACCCGGCGCCGAAAACCAGCTGTCGTTCTCCGAAATCAGAATCCAGGACGGCGTCCTCACCTACGAGGACGCCGCCAACCGCACCTCGGAAACCTTTGGCGATATCGACCTGTCGCTGGCGTGGCCGTCGATCTCGCGCTCCTTTGCCGCCACCGGGCAATTCGACTGGCGCGGCGAGCGCGTCGACGGCAGCATCAGCGTCAGCGACTTCATCGCGGCCTTGTCCGGCGAGCGCTCCGGGCTGAAGGCGCGGATCGCCAGCGCGCCGCTGAAAATCGCCTTCGACGGCGCGGTCGCCAACCGCACCAGCATGCTGATGGAGGGAACGCTGACCGCCGACACCATGTCGCTGCGCAACGCGTTGCGCTGGACCGGACAGGGGCCGCCTGCCGGCACCGGCGGGTTCGGCCGCTTCGCCCTCAAGGCGCGCGCCAATGTGGTGGGGCCGTCGATCGCGTTGACCAACGTCAATATCGAACTCGACGGCAATGTCGCCGAGGGCGTGATGACCTACTCCAACAACGGCCGCCAGACCCTGCAGGCGACGCTCGCCGCCGGCGCGCTCGACTTCACGCCCTATGTCGCCACCATCCGCCTGCTCACCAGCGGCGCCCGCGACTGGAATCGGCAGTTGTTCGATCTCAATTCGCTGACCTCCACCGATCTCGACATGCGGCTGTCGGCGGCGAATGTCACGGTCGGCCGGTCGAAACTCGGGCGCACCGCGCTCGGCGCCAATCTGCGCGCCGGCGCGCTGGCGCTCAGCGTCGGCGAGGCGCAGATGTATGGCGGCATCGCCAAGGGCTCGCTCGCGATCGCACGCTCCGACGCCGTCGCCGACGTCAAGGCGCAGTTTCAGTTCATCGACGTCGACCTGCAATCCTGCGCCGGCGAATTGTTCGGCGTCACCAAGCTTTCCGGGCGCGGCAATCTCAATGTCGCGCTGGAAGCCTCCGGCAACAGCCCGTTCGGCCTCGCGCAATCGCTCGACGGCACCGCCACCCTCACCGGCCATGACGGCGCCATCGCCGGCTTCAACGTCGAACAATTGCTGAAGCGGCTGGAGCGGCGGCCGCTGTCCGGCGGCGGCAATTTCCGCTCCGGCTCGACGCCTTACGATAATCTGACCATCGCGCTGAAATTCAGCGACGGCATCGCCACCACGGAAGACGTGCGTGTCGAAAGTCCGGCGGCGCGCGTCACCCTGACCGGCACCGCTTCGGTGCCGGCGCGCGAATATGATCTGAAGGGCGTCGCCAGCCTGACCTCCGCGCCGAACGCGCCGCCCGGCTTCGATCTGCCCTTCATCATCCAGGGACCGTGGGACGATCCCTTGATCTTTCCCGAACCGGAAAGCCTGATCCGCCGCTCGCCCGGAGCCGCACCGCTGCTCGACGCGGTGAAGGACCGCAAGACCCGCGACGCGGTGCGCTCGGTAATCGAGCGTTTCACCGGCCAGAAAGTCGCGCCGGAAGCCGCGGCCCCTGCGGCGGCCAGCGCACCTGCCGCCGAGGCGCCGAAGGGGAATTGAGGCACTGCAGCAGGAAACCCTGCCCCGCTTTGCAGGGCTGGGTTGTCGGGGCCCCGCCGCCGCGCTAGCTTCGGGCCCCAACGCCGACCGGGCATCCCCGATCATGCGCACCAACGATGCCCTTCATTTGGGCCTGATGATTTTGGCGCTCGCCGCGGCATACCTGGTGCCATTCGAGCTATTGCTGTTGTCCTATGTCGTGCTCGGGCCGGCGCACTACTTCACCGAAATTTCCTGGTTGCATGACCGCAAGTTTTTTCTTCCGCACCGCGCCGTCGCCATCGCGCTGGTTGCGGTCGCGGTCGGCGCGGTGCTGATCGACAATGCGAGTTGGTTCGGCTTTGTGATGTGGGCCGCATTCGTCGTTTGCGCGATGATGGCGGCGACCAGCAGCGCCGCCCAGGGAACCTTTCTGTTCATGGCGGCCATCGGCCTGTCGGCCCTGATGTACTCCAGCGGCTCGTCATTCGCGGTTCTCGGGATCCTGCTGCCGACCTTGATCCATGTGTCGCTGTTTACGCTGGTCTTCATGGTGCTCGGCGCGGTTCGTTCCGGCAGCCGCGCTCAAATGATGCTGATCGTGCTTTATCTCACGGCACTCGTGCTGATTCTTGTCGTTCCGCCGTCGGCCGACGTGCGGGTGCCGTTGTTCGCGAAAGTGGGCCAGGAGTATTTCGGCAATGTCGCGCCGGCGCTGAGCAGGCTGTTCGGCATTCCGGACCTGCGCCTCGATACGAGGCTGACCAGCATCCTCGCCTTCGTTTACACCTACCATTACCTGAACTGGTTCATCAAAGCGGACGTGATCCGCTGGGCGGACATTCCGCGCATGCGGCTGGTGGGACTGGCCGCCGCCAGCGCCGCCTCGACGGCGCTCTACTTCTACGACTACACGTTCGGCTTTACATTCCTGCTTGCGCTAAGCCTTGTGCATATCCTGCTCGAATTTCCGCTCAACAGCATGGCTTTGCGGCAACTCGGCGCTGCGATGGGCGAAAGTGTCATGCGGCGATCCCGCGGAATCAAACCGGTCAAAGTGGCGCCGCGCTCTCGCCGCGAGCGCTCGACAGCTTCGAAGCCAGCGAAGCCACGATGATCACCACCGCGATCAGGCCGATGATCAGCGTGCAGATCGCGTTGATCTCCGGCTTCACGCCGAGCCGCACTTCCGAATAGATGCGGATCGGCAGCGTCGCCGAGCCGGGGCCGGTGGTGAAGCTCGCGATCACCAGATCGTCCAGCGACAGCGTGAATGCCAGCATCCAGCCCGCGGCGATCGCCGGCAGAATCAGCGGCAGCGTCACCGCGACGAAGGCGCGCAACGGATCGCAGCCGAGATCCATCGCGGCTTCTTCCAGGCTGCGGTCGAGCGCGCCGAGGCGCGACTGCACCACGGTGGCGACGAAGCACATGGTCAGCGTGGTGTGGGCGATGGTGACGGTCCAGAACCCGCGTTCGGCGTTGAGCGCGACGAACAACAAGAGCAGCGACAGCCCGGTAATCACCTCCGGCATCACCAGCGGCGCGTAGAGCATGCCGGAAAACAGCGTGCGGCCGCGGAAACCCTCGCCGCGCGACAGCGCGACCGCCGCCAGCGTACCGAGGATGGTCGCCGCCGTGGCCGAGACCACACCGACCCGGAAACTCATCCAGGCGGCGTCCAGCATCGCGCGGTCGTTGAAGAATTCGCTGTACCAGCGCGTCGACCAGCCGCCCCACACCGTCACCAGCCGCGAGGCGTTGAACGAATAGATCACCAGAATCACGATCGGCAGATAC
This sequence comes from uncultured Alphaproteobacteria bacterium, assembly GCA_963784755.1. GTDB lineage: Bacteria > Pseudomonadota > Alphaproteobacteria > Rhizobiales > Xanthobacteraceae > Bradyrhizobium. The sequence continues at coordinate 498,209 of CAWASS010000004.1, forward strand.
AGAAACGCCAGCCCCAGCGCGAGCGCGGTCACGTTGAACGGCGAAAGTTTTTTCAGCGAACCCGCCGCCATCAGCGCGCCCCCAGTTGGCGGCGTTGCAGCCGGTCGTAGATCAACAGCGGCGCCAGCAGCAGGACCAGCAGCACCACCGCGGTCGCGGACGCCACCGGCCAGTCCTTGTTAGTGAAGAATTCCAGCCACAAGGTCTGGCCGATCATCATGCTGTCGGAGCCGGCCAGCAGATCCGGAATCACGAATTCGCCGACGATGGGGATCAAGCACAGCAGCACGCCGGCGCCGACGCCCGGCAGCGACAGCGGAAACGTCACCAGCCAGAACGCCCGGGCGCGCGAGGCGCCGAGATCGCTGGCCGCTTCCAGCAGCGCCGGGTCCACTTTCGCCAGCGTCGCATACAGCGGCAGGATCATGAACGGCAGATAGGAATAGACGATACCGAGGTACATCGCGCGGTCGGTGGAAAGCCACACCACCGGTGCTGCGACGATGTGCAGCGCCAGCAGGGTTTTGTTGAGCAGGCCATCGTGCTGCAGGATATTGATCCAGGCATAGATGCGGATCAGGAACGAGGTCCAGAACGGCACGATCACCAGCATCATCGCCACGCCCTGCCAGCGCTGCGGCAATCGCGCCATGCCGTAGGCGATGGGATAGCCGATGACAAGCAGCACCGCGGTCGAGACCAATGCCACGGCAATGCTGCGCAGGTACGACAGCACATAGAGATTGTCCGAGATCAGCAGCCGGAAATTGTCCAGCGAAAGTACCGCGAATGCCGCCTTGATCGCCGCCTCACCCGCCGTCAGGTCGAATAGCGGCACATAGGGCGGCTGCGCGATCGCGGTCTGCGACAGGCTGATCTTCAGCACAAAGCCAAACGGCACCAGGAAGAACAGCAGCATCCACAGATAGGGTGCGATCACCGCGAACCGCGCCGGACGCGCGAAAATGCGGCGGGCGCTCATTGCTCCAGCACCACGCAATCGTCGGGCGTGAACCACGCCGTCACGCGCTGGCTCGCATTGTAGGCGTCGACGTCGAGCCGGGCAGTGTTGGCCATCGACGCGCGTAACGTTGCACCGGTGTCGAGCTTGACCTTGTAGCTGGTGAGGCCGCCGAGATAGCTGACATCGGTCACCACGCCTTCGAGCCGGTTCATCGCGCTGGCATGGCCGGCGTCGGATACCGGGCCGCGGCGCGACAGTTTTACTTTCTCGGGGCGGATCGCGACGCAGATGGTGGTCTTGGTCGGCGGCTGCCGCGGCTCGGCGGCGATGATCGTGCCGGCATCGCGGGTGGCGACCGTGATGCGGCCCGCGTCGCGCGCTTCGATCTGGCCTTCGAGCATATTGATGTCGCCGACGAATTCGGCGATCCAGCGCGAATTCGGCGCCTCGTAAAGTTGCCGTGGCGTCGCCACCTGTTCGAGCCGGCCGGAATCCATCACGCCGATGCGGTCGGCCACCGTCATCGCTTCTTCCTGATCGTGGGTGACGATGATGAATGTCATCCCCAGCCGCCGCTGCAGCTCCATCAGTTCCAGCTGCGTGCTCTCGCGCAGCTTCTTGTCGAGCGCCGCCAGCGGCTCGTCCAGCAGCAGCACCCGCGGACGCCGCGCCAGCGAGCGCGCCAGCGCCACGCGCTGCTTTTGCCCGCCCGAGAGCTGATCGGGCTTTCGCTTTTCCAGTCCCTCGAGCTTGACGAGCGCCACCATCTCGGCGACGCGGGTGTCGATCTCGGAGCGCGGCATGTTGGCGCGCTTCAGCCCGAAGGCGATATTGTCGCGCACCGAAAGATGCGGAAACAGCGCGTAACTCTGGAACATCATGTTGACCGGGCGCTGATGCGGCAGCACCTGCGCGATGTCCTTGCCGTCAAGCAGGATTCGGCCTGCGTCCGGCGTCTCGAATCCGGCGAGCATCCGCAACAGCGTGGTCTTGCCGCAGCCCGATGGTCCGAGCAGCGCGAAGAACTCCCCGGCCCTGATGTCGAGCGACAAACGATCGACCGCGATAACGCCGCCGAAGCGCTTCACCACGCCGTCGATGCGCAGCAGCGGCATGTCGGCCGCGGCGGCGGGCGGTCCGGGTTTCGCTAATTCCTCAGCCATGATTGCAGTCATACACGGGGGGCGGGCCCGGGCGCAACGCGCCGAACCGCGCCACGCTGCCTTCACGCCGCCGCCATGAACGCCGCCAGCGCCTCGCGATCCCGCGGCGGCATGGTGAGGCCGAGCTTCGAGCGCCGCCATAGCACATCATCGGGAAAGCGCGCCCATTCGCGTATCATGAGATAGCGCACTTCCGCCCCCGTCAGATGCTCGCCGAAGCGCGGGCCGAGATCGTCGCGGCTCTGCGCGCCGCCGAGCACGGCCTCGACCCGCGTGCCATAGGCCGCGACCAGCCGCTTAGCCTGGTCGTCGCCGAGGAAACGCCAGCGCGCCTGCGCGCGGTCGACCTGATCGTCGAAATCAGCCTGCGCAAAATCGCCGCCCGGCAACGGGGTCTTCGCGGTCCAGCGCCGCGACATCGGATAAAACGGCACTAGCTTGGTCACCGCGGTTTCCGCGCGCTTGCGCGACATCGTGACGTCGCCGCCGAACACCGTCAGCAGCGGCGCCTGGCCGCGGCGATAGTCGAACGTCATCGCGCCGTCGCCCACCATCCGCTTGCCGTCGCGCTCCATTACCGCGTTGGCGCCGGCGATGGCCCTGACCACATCGACGGGTTCGACGCGTTCGCGAAAATACCGGTTGGCGGCATGGCAGAGATAGGCAATCTCCCCGACGCTCACCGACACAATCGCGGGATCGCCCTTGAACAATTGCCCCACCGACCCGATCAGGGTGAAGCCGCGCTCATAGGGGCTGGCGAAAATCAGCCGTCGGTCGCTGTTCTGGAACACATAGACATTGTCGGTGTCGAACAGTTTCGGCACCACGATCTGGCTGACCTTGCGCAAGGCGAGGCGCGGCGGCGGCATCCGCAGCACGTTCTCCGCGACCAGCCCGGTCCAGGCGCCGGTGGCATGCACCAGCGCCCGCGCCGAGATCACGGTGCGATGGCCGCGGTCGATCACGACCAGCCGCCAGCTATCGGTGCGGTCGGCGCGGACGCAGCGCGCGCCGGTGCGGATATCGGCGCCGCGCTCGGCGGCGTCGACGGCGTTGAGGACCACCAGCCTGGAATCGTCGACCACGCAATCGGAATACTGCATGGCCGTTCCGAACGGACGTTTCAGCGCGTTGCCAACCGGATGATGGCTGACATCGAGCGTTTCCGATGCAGGCAGACGGCTGCGCGCAAGTTTGTCGTAAAGCCACAGCCCCACCCGCAGCAGCTCCGGCGGCCGCTCATCCACATGCGCGGGGACCACAAAACGCATCGGACGCACCAGATGCGGCGCGATCCGCAGCCAGACGTCGCGCTCGGCCAATGCCGCGCGGACGCGAAGGAATCCGCGGCGCTCCAGCTCGGCGAGATCGCCATGAACCAGCCGGGCGGAGGCGGATGAGGCAGCCGCACCCAGGTCGTCCTGTTCCAGCAGGATCACGCGCAGGCCGCGGCCCGCGGCGTCGCGCGCGATTGAGACGCCGTTCAGCCCGCCGCCGATGATCGCGAGGTCGTAGTCCGCCATTCCCGTTCCTGGTGTCCCGGGCGCGATGCAGCGCGCAGCGCTGCTTCGCAGAACCGGGATCTTTTCCAAACGCCGCGCTTCGTTATGACCCCGGCTTAGCAGCGCACCACGCCGCCAAGCGGCGGCGCGCTGCACTGCATCCGGGCAACGAATGGGAGTTTGTTCTAGCTCGCCTTGCGCGCGGGCTCCACCGGGCTGCCGGCGGCGCGGCCGACCAGCGCGGAATATTGCAGGATCGGCGCCGGCTTGCCGATGAAATAGCCCTGCACGGCGTTGCAGCCTTCGTCGGCAAGGAAGGAGAGCTGCTCCTGGGTTTCCACGCCCTCGGCGACGATCGACATCTCCAGGCCGTGGCCGAGGCCGATCACCGCGCGGACGATCGCAGCCGATTGCGGATTGCGCCCGAGGTTCATGACAAAGGCGCGGTCGATCTTGATCTTGTCGAACGGGAACGCCTGCAGATAGCTCAGCGAGGAATAACCGCTGCCGAAATCGTCCATCGAGACGCGCACGCCGAGCGCCTTCAACCGCCGCAGCAGCGCGAGACCCCGGTCGAAATCCTCGATCAGCACGCCTTCGGTGATTTCCAGCTCCAGCCGGCCCGGTGCCAAGCCGGTCTCCAGCAGGATCGAATGCACGAGGCTGACGAGATCGCCGTGCATGAACTGCGCCGGCGACAGGTTGACCGCGATCTGCAGGGGTTGCGGCCAGGATGCCGCTTCACGGCAGGCCTCGCGCAAGATCCATTCGCCCATCTCGACGATCAGGCCGCTTTCTTCCGCCAGCGGGATGAAATCGCCGGGCGGCACGAAGCCGCGCACCGGATGGAACCAGCGCGCCAGCGCCTCGAAGCCGATGACGTCGCTGCTGGCGACGGTTTGGCCGGCTCTCGCCTGCGGCTGATAATACAGCGAAAGCTCGCCGTTGCGGATCGCGACCGACAGATCCTGATGCAGCACGCGGCGGTCGCGAATCTGCTGGTCCATTTCGGGTTCGAAAATGCCGATGGTGCCGCGCGATTTCGCCTTGGCGCGGAACAGCGCGGCACCGGCATTGGCAAGCAGCGATGCCGCGTCGGCGCCGTCACGCGGAAAGATCGAAATGCCGGTGGTGCAGCCGGTGCGAACCGATTTGCCGTCGATATGGAATTCGCTGGCCAGCGCCTCGGCGACCTTCTCGGCCAGCAAGGCGCCGGCCTCGGGCTGCCTGCCGTCGATCAGCAGGCCGAATTCGTCGCCGCTGAGCCGTGCGACGACGCCGCCCCGCGCCGCGGCCTGGATGCGGTGTCCGACCTCGATCAGCAGCTTGTCGCCGATCGAATGGCCGAACACGTCGTTGATTTCCTTCAAGCCGTCGAGATCGACCGACAGCACCGCGAACTGCTCGTCGGTATCGGCGCAGGCTTCGATCATCTGCGCCAGCGCCTGCAGGAACGCCGCCCGGTTCGGCAGGTCGGTGAGGCCGTCGTGATAGGCCATGTGCGCCATCCGCGATTCGGTCTGGCGGCGGTCGGTGACATCCTCATGGGTCTTGATCAGATATTGCGGCTGCCCGGCATCGTCGAGCACCGTGACGCGGCGGGTCAGGAACAGCCGCAGCCCGTCCTTGGTGCTGATCGGATGCTCTTCGGAGAGCATGCCGCGTTTCTTGATCGCGGCTTCGTCGCGCGCGACGATCAGCTTGGCTTCCCGCGGGTTGAAAATATCGGCGGCGGTGAGTCCGGTGGCGTCCTCGCGCCGGCGGTTGAGGATGGTCTCGGCGCTGCGGTTGGCAAGCAGGTATTTGCCATCGCTGACGCGCTCGACGATCAGCGAGACCGGAATGTTGTCGACGATCAGTTCGAGGAACTTCTTGGTGTTTTCCAGCTCGATCGACAGCGACTTGTGGTCGGTCACGTCGTCGAACAGCGCGATCAGGAATTTCGGCTGGTTCTGGTCGTCGCGGGCGATCACGCGGTTGCTGGCGAGCGTGCGCTTCTCGCTGCCGCGTTCGACCAGGAATTCGTTGCGGAACTGGCTGTCCGGCGATTCCAGCGCGGCGCGGTCCGCCATGGCGATCCCTGCCGCCGTCGCCGGCTGGAAGATTTCATCGGCGCGCTTGCCGACGATGTTTTCGCGCGACAGCCGCGAAAACCGTTCGAACGCGCGGTTGGCGAGGATGTAGCGGCCGTCCTCGATGCTCTTGGCGGCGACGCAGACGGGTACGTTGTCGATGACCGATTCCAGGAATTGCGTGGTGGTCGCCAATTGCCGGGACAGCCGGCGCTGCTCGCTGCAATCCTCATGCGTCGCCACCGAACCGCCGTTCGGCAATCCCCAGTATTTGACCAGGATCGAGCGCCCGTTGGGCAATTCGGTGACGAGGCCCTCGCCGCTGCTGGCGGCCTGATAGAACTCGTCGGTAGAGACATCCAGCACGCCGCGCTTGCGCCGCAATGCCAACAGATCCGGGCCGGTCATATCCTTGCGAATGTCCGAGCGCGTCAGCCCGTAGATCTCGAGATAGCGGTTATTGCAGAACACGATGCGCTTTTGCGGATCGGTCATGACCACGCCCTGGCTGAGATTGTTCAGGGCGGAACTGATGAATGCATTGCGCCGCAGTTGCGATCGTTTGGCCTTGCGCAACGCGGACATCACCCACAGCCCGATCGCACACAGGAACGAGCAGACCGCGATGCCGCCGATCAACATCTCCCAGATGAAATGCGGATCCATCGAGCCGATGTAGCTCGGAGGCGCGAAGTCGCCGGCCGCCGCCCGGACCGCGCGGGTTGGCGCCGCGAGCAGGCACGCCACGGCCAGCGCAGAAGCCAGAATCTTGCCGCCTGCCTGCCAATTCTTGGAAGCCATACCTCACCCGCGGATTGCCGCCGGAGTGTCTGGCTTCACGTGTTTGAATCGGGTAAACGCGTACCCCTGCAACCGGAAAATCTGACTTAAATGACGGCAATTGGGCGCAGATGATTAACGCTTCGCTAACGGGAACTTGCGGGCAATGCGCCGGTAAAAATCGAGGCCGGCTGTTTCGGAAAAATACGCGTGCTCACAGAACGATAACGCGTGCACAGGTCCCGCTCCGGCGGCGATTCCGGTCACGTTAAAATGAACAACCGATCCGGAATCCGAGCCGCGAATGGACAGGGTTGAGTGCGTCGTCGTCGGTGCCGGGGTGGTCGGTCTTGCCATCGCGCGGCGGCTGGCAATTGCGGGGCTTGAAGTCATCGTTCTGGAGGCGGCCGAGGGCATCGGCACCGTGACGTCGTCGCGCAACAGCGAGGTGATCCACGCCGGCATCTATTATCCGGCCGGCAGCCTGATGGCGCGGATGTGCGTCGCCGGCAAGCGCGCGCTGTACCGCTACTGCGGCGACCACGGCATCCCGCACCGCAATTGCGGCAAGCTGATCGTCGCAACCACGCCGAAAGAGACCGACAGGCTGCAGTCGATCAAGGCCCACGCCGAAGCCAACGGCGTGCTCGACATGCAAGTCCTCAGTGGCGAGGCCGCGCGGAAAATGGAGCCGGCGCTGAAGTGCGACGCGGCGCTGTTGTCGCCCTCCACCGGCATCGTCGACAGCCACGCCTTCATGCTGGCGCTGCGCGGAGACGCCGAGGCTGACGGTGCGGCGTTCGCGTTTCACGCGCCGCTTCTGCGCGCCAAAGCGGCCGCGGACGGGATCGAACTCAACGTCGGCGGCGATGCGCCGATGACGCTGGCGTGCCGGCTGCTGGTCAATGCCGCGGGGCTAGGCGCAACGGCGGTGGCGCGCGGTATCGACGGCATGCCGATCGAGCTGATCCCGCCGGCATATCTGGCAAAGGGCAATTATTTCAGCTGCAGCGCGCGGGCGCCGTTTTCGCGCCTGATCTATCCGGTGCCGGAGCCCGGCGGGCTCGGCGTGCACCTGACGCTCGATCTCGCAGGGCAGGCCCGGTTCGGCCCCGACGTGGAATGGGTCGATGCGATCGATTACGCGGTCGATCCGGCGCGGGCCGAACTGTTCTATCCGGCGATCCGGCGCTATTGGCCCGATCTGCCGGATGGCGCGCTGATGCCGAGCTATTCGGGCATCCGCCCGAAAACCGTGCCGCCGGCGGTGGCCAAGCAGGATTTCATGATCCAGGGCCCACGCGACCACGGCGTCGGCGGGCTGATCAACCTGTTCGGAATTGAATCGCCGGGGCTGACATCCTCGCTCGCGATTGCGGATTATGTCGCCGAACTGGCCGGGACATAGAAAATCGCGCCGCGGCCATGACCGCTGCGGGCTGATATCCCCAATAAACACAACAGTAGATACCTGAGGGGGCCGTCCGGGGCGATGCAGCCGGACCGGATCCTCAAAAAACGCTAATGGAGCGTTTCACTCGCGGTCATCTTCAACCGCTGGATTTCGTCCTTGACCATCAATTTGCGGCGCTTCAACTCGACTATCAGCAAGTCGTCCGTGGATGGGTGGGTTAGAGCCTCGTGCAATTCGCCTTCCAGAACCCGATGTTTGCGTTCCAGTTCAACGAGATGCGCCTGTATTGCCATACAAAGTCTCCTCGGTTGTGGACCTCAGATTCGGCCAGGATGAAAGAGTGTACATCAGCCCGGGCGGCTGTCGATGGGTATTAAAAATTGAATGTTCACATGGTGTATTACTTGAAATGAATCGTGAGCGCGTTTCCGGCCCCGCCAGGAACCTTTTACAGGGAACGTAAACATCGGCGGCCGTCTTGCGCCTGCCGGCGCTCCGGACGATATTCCTCCCAACCCAGGACGTCCGCAACCCCTTCGCAATCTCATCGGGTTTCAGTTAGTTTAGACCATGACCGACGAGAATGAGCGCGAACTCGCATCCGAGCTCGCCCGGCTGCAACAGGAACACCGCGATCTCGACGCGGCGATCGAAGCCCTGCATCAATCGCCCGCGCCGGACCTGCTGCGGCTGCAACGCTTGAAGAAGCGCAAGCTGCAATTGCGCGACCGCATCGCCTTCATCGAAGACCAGATCACGCCGGATATTATCGCTTAGTCATTCCGGGGACCCGCGTCTCGCGTGGACCCGGAATCCAGACGCATGGCGCTCTGTTTCTGGAGTCCGGGTTCGCGCTACGCGCGTCCCGGAATGACGGTCCTAAATTTATCCGCCAGTCAGCTCGCGCAGCACGCCGGTGACCTGATGCGGACTGTAAGGCTTCGGCAGAAACCGGCCTCCGTCCGGCAGATCCTGCTGTGACACGCTGACATGGCCGGAGGTCGCAACGATCTTGATCGGCGGCCAGCGGCCGCGGACCGCGCGGGCGAGTTTCAACCCGTCCATGGAACCGGGCATCTGGATGTCGGTGAACACCACGGTGATGTCCGGACGTGCTTCCAGGATGTCGATGGCCTGATCGGCATTGGCGGCTTCGATGGCGTCAAAGCCGGCAGCCTCGATCATGTCGACGGCATTCATGCGCAACAGAAACTCGTCTTCCACGATCAGCACCACGGGTTTTTTGCGCTCCGAAAAACCCATGCGTCTTCTCTCCTTGTGAAGAGGCGTTAAGCGCCGGATATTGTTTTAGTTCCGGTTGCGCGGCGGCCGCATCCGCTGACGCAGGCGCGAGCGCGAAACGCCGCCATGAATTCCTCCCGCCGCTCAAAACCGCCGCGCGGTGGAAAACGGTCCCAAGGTCTCTCGCCGCGCTTGACTCCATGAGAACAAAATAGGAACATCTGGCACGTCGCCGCATGATATTCCGCTTCAAGCTTGAGGACCTCGCCATGGCCGAATCTGTCCCGCTGGCTACCAACGATCACTACGAGCAGGCCTGCGACCAGGCGATCATGATGTGCGGCGGCAATATGCGCGGCGCCATCAAGGCGCTGATCATGGCGAACGAATATCTGGAAACCGAACTGCAGGAATTGCAGGCTGAGGTTTCGAACGGCGCGCAGGCGAGATTGCCGGTGGCAAAGGGCAATGCCGCGTGATCGACCGCAGTCAGGAGCGCCGCGATGGCTGATGTGACCTATTACGTCGCGCTGCCATTCCTGCAGGATGACAGCGGCGCGCCGGTCGCGGGTGCGGCGGAACAATGCCAGAGCCCGTCGGGCGCGGTGCGCCGCGCCGAAGTTTTATCGCGCGCCGCAGGCAGCGTCGGCGCGGTCGCATTCAGCCGCACCGGCGATCCTCTGGCCGGTGAATTCGGCGACGCGCAGCTGCTGAAAAAATTCGGCGACGTGCCGGATGATCTCAGCGGATCATAAGGCCTGGTCTCGTTATCGCAACTCCCGGAAGAAAGCCTGCACCTCGCCCGCGAGCAGCGCCGGCTGTTCCAGCGCCGCGAAATGCCCGCCCCTGGGCATGACGCTCCAGCGCCTGATGTCGGTGAACACCCGCTCGGCGGCGCGCCGCGACGGTTTCAGCATTTCGCGCGGGAATTGCGCGTAGCCGGCCGGCACGGAGATTTTGTCGCCGGGAGGCAGGATCGCCGAACCGTGCAGGCGGGCGTAATAGGGCCAGAACGACGAGCCGATCGCCCCGGTGAACCAGTACAGCGAGATATCGGCAAGCATGCGGTCGCGCGGGATCGCGTTCTCGATGGTACCGCGGCAATCCGACCACGAACGGAATTTCTCTGCGATCCACGCCGCGAGCCCAGTGGGCGAATCGGTCAATGCAAAGGCAAGCGTTTGCGGCTTGGTGCCCTGGATCCACTGGTAGCCGGTTTCCTCGCTCAACCATCGCTTGAGTTCGCCGAGATAATTCCGCTCCTCTTCGGTCGGATCGGGAAAAGCATTGGGATCGCGGCCCGCGGCCATCATCAGATTGATGTGGATGCCGGTCATGCGATCCGGGTGGGCATAGCCAAGCCGGCTGGTGACGGCGGCGCCCCAGTCGCCGCCCTGCGCGCCGAATTTTTTATAGCCGAGCACGTCGGTCATCAGCGTCGCGACGCAATCTGCCATCTCGGGAACGCCGAAACGTTTCTGACCTGGCTGGAACGAGAGGCCATATCCGGGCAGTGACGGCGCCACGACCGTAAAAGCGTCGCGCGCGTCGCCGCCGAAGCGCGCGGGGTCGGCGAGGCGCGGAATGATGTCGAGAAATTCGAACACCGAGCCCGGCCAGCCGTGCAGCAGCAATAGCGGCATCGGATCGGGGCCGACGCCGGGCACGTGCAAGTAATGCAGGTCGACATCGTCAAGTGCTGCGCGGAACTGCGGAAAGGCGTTCAGCGCGGCTTCCTCGGCTCGCCAATCGAATTTGGTGCGCCAGTATTCGGTGAGTTCGCGCAAATAGGCGACATTGGTGCCATAGGCCCATGCCTCGCCGGGCGCCTGATCCGGAAAGCGCGCGCGGGCCAGACGGTCGCGGAGGTCGGCAATATCGGCGTCGGGGATCTGGAGAATGAATGGAGTTGGCGTTTTCGTCATGTTCATCCCTCATGCCGCCGTTGCGCCTTGCGTACATACATGGCGCCGTCGGCTTCTTCCAATGCCTTGCCGGCCTCCGCGTGAAGCCCGAGAATCGCAACCCCGGCGGAGGCGCCGGCCGAAATCTTGCGGCCGCGAAACGTGAATGACAGTCCGTCGACGGCTTCCTCCAGCGACGCCGCCTTGGCGTGAGCGTCGGTCTCGCTCAGGTTCCAGAGCAGCAGCGCGAACTCATCGCCACCGAGCCGCCCGATCACGTCCGACGAGCGCACATGCCGCAGCAGCACCGCTACGATGGCCTTGAGCACCTCGTCGCCGGCGGCGTGGCCATAGGCGTCGTTGATCGGCTTCAAGCGGTCGACGTCGAGCACGATCAGCGCGCCGGACGCGTGATAGCGCTTGATGTAGGCGACCGCGCGGTTCAACTCGCGCTCAAAGCCCCGCCGGTTGGGAATATCCAGCAGGAAATCCTGGTCCGCCGAGGCTTCCAATTCCTCGATTCGCGACAGCGCCTTGGCGAGTTGCGACCGCAGCCGGCGAATCGTCAGTTTCGGGTCGGCGGGCATGACGGGAGCCCGGTGCGGCGATTTCGGCCGCGCTTTTGCCGATCTGGCGCGCGGCAAAGCGGTCTTGCGTTGCACATCGCCATTTTTGCGGCGTTTCGCGGCCCTGGGAGCGGTGGGTTTCGACTTCTTTTTCATGCTCATGACTTGCCCGCATTCACCAAGACAGGATAGTCCATTCCCGAACCCCTCGCCACGCCTCGCCGAACCCTGTACCGATCCTTGGGCCGATCCTATAATCCGCCTATGCTTTTGGATTCCCGAAAAGAATTGACTTGAATGACCGCCCTCGTCGCCATCATCATGGGTAGCCAGTCGGACTGGGACACCATGCGCCACGCCGCCGAAACGCTGAGCGCGCTCGGCGTCTCCAGCGAAAAGCACATCGTCTCGGCGCACCGCACCCCGGACCGGCTGTTCGCCTTCGCCAAAGGCGCCAGCGCCGCGGGTTTCAAGATCATCATCGCCGGCGCGGGGGGTGCGGCGCATCTGCCGGGCATGACGGCCGCGCTGACGGAACTGCCGGTGTTCGGCGTGCCGATCGAATCCAAGGCGCTGGCGGGGATAAATTCGCTGTATTCGATCGTGCAGATGCCGGCCGGGATACCCGTGGGAACGCTGGCGATCGGCAAGCCCGGCGCCATCAATGCCGCCCTTCTCGCGGCCTCCGTGCTGGCGCTGAACGATTCCGCGCTGTCGGGCCGGCTCGTCGCCTGGCGCAAGGCACAGACCGAGGCGGTGGGCGAGCAGCCGGAGGGCGCTGCGTGACGGTTTCATCTCAGGTGAAGCTGAAGCCGGGCGACACCATCGGAATTCTCGGCGGCGGGCAATTGGGCCGGATGCTGGCGATGGCGGCGTCGCGGCTCGGCTTCAAGTGCCAGGTATTTTCGCCGGATCCGGATTCGCCGGCATTCGATGTGGTGCTGCACGCCAGCTGCGCGGAATATGCCGACGTCGAGGCGCTGGAACTGTTTGCCAACAACGTCAACGTCATCACCTACGAATTCGAGAACGTGCCGGCCGCCACCGCGATGATCCTGGCGGCGCGCCGTCCGGTGCTGCCCGAATACAAGGTGCTGGAAACCACGCAGGACCGCCTCGTCGAAAAGGATTTTGCCAAACGGCTGGGGATTGCAACCGCCGCTTATGCCGACGTGTCCTCGGTTGAGGGATTGCGAACCGCGATCGCGCGGATCGGGCTGCCCGCCGTGATCAAGACCCGCCGTTTCGGCTATGATGGCAAGGGCCAGGCCATCATCCGCGACGGCGACGACCTCGACCGGGTCTGGATCGAACTCGCCACCAAATCCGCGATCCTCGAGGCGTTCATCCCGTTCGAGCGGGAAATCTCCGTGATCGCGGCGCGCGGCGCCGACGGCCATGTCGAATGCTACAACGTCACCGAAAACGATCATGGCGACCATATTCTGAAGATCTCGCGGGTACCTGCCGCGATCTCCGACGCGCTGGCGGCGCAGGCCCGCGGCATCGCGGAAACCATTGCCAACGCGCTGAACTATGTCGGCGTGCTCGCGGTCGAGATGTTCGTGGTGCCCGGCGATAGCGGGCCGACGCTGCTCGTCAATGAGATCGCGCCGCGAGTGCATAATTCCGGGCACTGGACCCTGGACGGCGCCTCGGTCTCGCAATTCGAGCAGCATATCCGCGCCATCGCCGGCTGGCCGCTCGGCGAGCCGGTGCGCCATGGCGCCGTCACCATGACCAACCTGATCGGCGACGATATCCTTGGCTATGAACAATGGCTGACGGTCCCCGGCGCCACCGTGCATCTCTACGGCAAGGGCGCGCCGCGCCCGGGCCGCAAGATGGGACATGTCACGCAAGTGACGCCTGGAAGCCGGAAATAGCTGCCTTGATTCGGTCCCAGCTTTGCCGCAACGCCATCGCAAGGGGCCAAATGCCTGAAAACAGCCGGTTCGCAGGTGGACATCCCGGTTTCGATCTGATATGTCCGCGCCCTTGAGGTTGAGGGCATGGCCTTAGTCGGCCCTCCGCTTTCTCGTAAATTCCAATCCGACCAATTGAAGAGGATGCCGGGTGCAGGTTCTCGTTCGCGACAACAATGTCGATCAAGCCCTCAAGGCGCTGAAAAAGAAGATGCAGCGCGAGGGGATTTTCCGCGAGATGAAGCTCCGCGGCCATTATGAAAAGCCCTCCGAGAAGAAGGCCCGGGAAAAGGCGGAAGCCGTGCGCCGCGCGCGCAAGCTCGCCCGCAAGAAACTGCAGCGCGAAGGCCTGCTGCCGATGAAGCCGAAGCCGGTGTTCGGCGCAGGGCCAGGCGCCGAGCGTGGCGGTCCGGGCGGCGGCCGCGGCGGCCCCGGGGCGGGTCCGCGCGGATCGCGCTAAACCCGGTTTTTGCAGATTTGAATCCGATGACGCGGGCCCGGTGGTCCGCGTCATTATTTTGACCGATGCATTTTTCGCGAAGCCGGGTTACCAATATGCAGGCCGCGCGAGATCTCTGCATCACATGGCACATCCGGTCCCCGATCGATTTTGCGGACGCTGGCGTCTCGGCCGGTGCGCCGCCGCGCTGATCTCAATCGCGATTTGCGCGGCAGGCTGCTCGATCAATCTGGGCTCGCTGTTGGACTCCGGGGAAAAGGATGAGGCGGCGCAAGGCGCGGCCGGCACCATTTCATCGCTCACCGAAGCCATCAGGAATAACCCCAACGACCCGCAGGCCTACAACGCGCGCGGTCTGCTGCTGGCGCAGGGCGGCAAGTCCGAGGAGGCACTGGCCGATCTCAACAAGGCCATCAGCCTCGATCCCAGTTACGGACACGCCTACGCCAATCGGGCCTCCGTCTATCGCCATACCAAGCGGCTCGATCAGGCGATGGCCGACTACAATCGTGCGATCACGCTGGATGCGAGCTACGCCCCCGCTTTTCTCGGCCGCGGCATGATCTACAAGGCGCGCAACCAGCAGGCGGAAGCGCTGGAGGATCTCGCCAAGGCGATCAGCCTCCGCCCCGACAATGCCGAGGCCTATTACAATCGCGGCCTGCTTTATCAGGGCAACAAGCAGCACGAGCTTGCGATCGGCGATTTCACCTCGGCGAATGGGCACGCGCCGCAGCAGGCCGAGCCGCTGTACGGCCGCGCCGTCAGTTACCTCGCGCTGGACAAGCCCAAGGAAGCCGCGTCCGACCTTGACGAGGCGGTGCAGTCAGCGCCCATGAACGGACAGATGTGGGTGACCCGCGGCCTCGCTTACGAAAAGCTCGGCGACAAGGCCAAGGCGGCCGCCTCCTACAACCGCGCGATCGAGATTCGTCCCAAGGACGAAGCGGCGCGAAGCGGCATCGCGCGGGTCGGCGGATAGATGCAATTATCGTCGCGAAGCGACGAACCCGGAATCCGGAAATTGGACTGTTTGGCTGGATTCCGGGGGTTCGCGACTTCGTCGCGTCCCGGAATGACGAGGTCTACCGCGGCAGCACGGCGTGGAACACCGACTTCGCCGCCGACAGCACGTCGTCGGCAACCGTGGTGTGGTCGGGCGGCGGGGGCACCGTCGCCTCGGCGCGAAGGTCGATCGGCTGCGACGACGGAATGTCAGCCGGCGGCGTCGGCCGCCTCGGATCGGCAATCTGCGCGAAGCCGTAAGGCAACGACCCCGTCGCCGGATTAAGTGCCTCGCTCCTCGGCGTGGAAACCATGATCGGAGGCGGGAGCGGTTGCACCGGCGCCGCCGGTACTGCGTGCGGCGCGTCCGGGCGCGGCGCTTCCGGGATTCGCACGGCCTCCTGCACCCGCGGCGAGGCTTCGCCCGAGCCGCGCAGGCGCTCGATCGCGGCGCGCGCGAGATCGTTGGCGTCGCGCTTGTCTTCCGGCGCAACCGCGGCTTCGACCGGCGGGGTCGGTACTGTGGCAGGCGCCGGGGCCTGCACGGCAACCGGCGCGGGAGCCGGTACCGCCTTGGCGACCGTCTTTTCACGCGGCATGGGCTGATGCCGCCGCGTCTCGGCCGGCAGGCTCGCGGTCTCGGCCGGTTTGTCGGCGGATTGTTGCGCGGGCTTCTCGGCCGCCGCTTTGTTGTCGAAGACGGCCTTTTCGGAAATGCCCTTGGCCTTGACGCCGGCCTCGGGAATGCCGGCAACCTCGGGATCGGCCTTCTTCGGATCGGGGGTGGAGACGGCCGCCGCGACCGGCGCATCCGCCGGCTTGCTGACGATGTAATGATTAACGATGTAGGCGCCGACGATGGTTGCGACCACCGACGGCAATATGTCGAGAGCGAATTTCGAGACGTATTTGAGCATTGCCGGCCTCCCCGCGCCGTTTTGATGCGGGAACTTTGAGGCGCATTGAGGGATCAACTGCGACAGATCGGTGGCAATTGGCCCGTCTGAACGCTTCCAGCGCGGCGAGTTGAACTCATGGTTTCAATTCGACTTCCAGGAACACGATCTCGGCATTGGTCTCGTTGAGCACGTCGTGTTCCACGCCGGCCTTGCGGAAGTAGGATTTGCCGACGCCGAGTTGGGCTTTGGAGCGCTCGCCATTCGGCGCCACGATGGTCATTTCGCCCGAGGTTAACGGCACGATCACATAGTCCATTTCGTGGATGTGATGCCCGGTGGCACTGCCGGGCGCCAGCCGCCATTCGGTGACCCGGACTTCCGCCGTGTCGACCTGAACCTCCGATTTTGCGCTGATCATGGCCGCCCCTCCTTCACGGCACGAACACCATGAATACGAATACCGCAAACACCAGCAGGTGAACCAGTCCGAACAGGATGTTGGTGCGGCCGGTGCCGAAGGTCAGCATGCTCAGAAGGAACGTCATCACCAGCAATATTACCTCGCGCTGTTCGAGGCCGAGAACCAGCGTCTTGTCGAGCGCATAAGCCACCACCGCGACCGCGGGGATGGTGAGCCCGATGGTGGCCAGCGACGACCCCAGCGCCAGGTTGATGCTCTTCTGCAGATCGTTTTTTCGCGCGGCGGCGATGGCGGCCACGCTTTCGGGCAGCAGGATCAGCAAGGCCACCAGAATGCCCGCGAAGGCCGGCGGCGCGCCGATCGCGGCCGCGCCGGCGTCCACCACCAGCGAGAATTTCTTCGCCAGCAGCACTACCGCCAGCAGCGAGACCAGCAGCAGGACCATGCTGAGCATCAGCGTGCGGCTCGAGGTCTGTCCCGTATCTGCCCCGGCGCCATCGCCTGCAACGATGAAATAATCGCGATGGCGGACGGTCTGGGTGTAGAGAAACACCCCGTAAAGGATGATGGTGACGACACTCACGAAGGTGAGCTGGACCGCCGAATAAAGCGGACCCGGCGTGGTCAGGGTGTAGTTCGGCAGGATCAGCGTGATGGTCGCCAGCACGATCAGCACCGAAAGATAGAGATTGGCGCCGGAGATCTGAAAATCCTGCTCGCGGTAGCGCAGCCCGCCGGCCATGATGCAGACGCCGACCAGCCCGTTGCAGACGATCATCACCACCGCGAACACGGTATCGCGCGCCAGCGCAGGCACCGGCTTTTCGCCGAGCATGATGGTGGCGATCAACGCGACCTCGATCACGGTGACCGCCAGCGTCAGCAGCAACGTGCCATAGGGCTCGCCGATCCGCTCGGCGATCACCTCGGCATGATGCACGGCCGCGAATACCGTGCCGAACAGGACGACCAGCAGCACCACCGCGAACACCAGCCCGGCGGACGAGGGCGTGAAGGTGAAGCCGAGCGCGGTTGCCGCGGCAAACAACAAGACCGCCAGCGCGGGAAACATCCACGCCGAACGCGGCATCGGACCGTGTGCGCTCATGCGATCAAGCCTTGCCGGTCAGCTCGACGTTTCAGCGATGAATGCGCGCGCAACTTCCATCGCACCGAAATTGTCGAGATCGTCATGGCCACCCCCGGGAAATCGTACCATCCGCTTCGGATCGCGGGCAAGCTCATAGAGCCGTTCGCCGAAGCGGACTGGAACGGTGCGGTCACGCTCGCCGTGCATGATCAACACCGGCGCCGTCACATTCGCGATCCACCGGTCCGAGTGGAATTGGTCGCGCAGGAACCAGCGCACCGGGGCAAATGGAAATGCCGCCGCGGCGACATCCGTGATCGACGTGTAGGGAGCTTCCAGAATCAACTTCGCTATTCGCCGCTTTGCCGCAAGTGCGATCGCAGGCCCGGTGCCGAGCGAGTATCCCCACACCACCATGCGGCCGGGCGCGTAACGTTGCGCGGCGAATGCATAGGCTGCCTCGGCGTCGTTGATAAGACCGGACTCGGTCGGCGACCCCGAGGATCCGGCATAGCCGCGGAATGATACCGCAACGAGCCCGGTGCCGTCGGCGGTCAGCGTGGCAAACCACGGCGCGCGCCAGGCCAGGATATCGCCGTTGCCGTGAAAGAAGATGACGACCGGTTTGCCCTCGCGCGGCGGCACGTGCCATGCGACGATTTTCTCGCCGTCGCTGGTTTGCAGCAGATGTTCTTCGGCCTGCGGAAAGCCCGCGGCCTGCGGCAACGTCCGTTGCGTTTCGGGTATGGGATAAAGCAACGAGCGCTGGGCGAAATACAGCAGCGCGAGGCCGCCGGCATAGCCAAGCAATGCCAGCGCTACGAGCCACCTCAGGACGGCCATCGAGCTGCTTTAGCTACCGGACGGTTTTCTTGGCGCTTTTCTTGACGGTTTTCTTGGCGCTCTTCTTCGGCGCCGGCTTCTTTTTCAGCGCGGCCTTTTTCGGAGCAAGATAGGCGGCCACTTTCTTTGAGGAGTGACCGACCGCCTTGACCGCCGCGCCCAACCTTGCCGGCGTCACCTTGAACTTCTTCGACCAGTAGCGAACTTCGTAGGGTTCGCTGATCGCGATCAGCGCCCGGTCGCGCGCCCTGTGCTTCTGCAGCTTGATATGGGCTTCGACCTTTTTCGCCGAATGGCCGACCGCCTTGACCGCGGCCTTGAGTTTCAGCGGCGTCACGCCGAACTTTTTCGACCAATAGCGGACTTCGTAGGATTCGCCTAACGCTATCAAGGCGCGGTCGCTGCCGCCGCGCTTTGCCTTGTTGTCAGCCATGCCAGCCTCCTGCTGTTGTGTTCACAGTGCCTTGACGATGTTCTCGGTCATCTTCTTGGCGTCGCCAAGCAGCATCATGGTGTTGTCGCGGTAGAACAGCGGGTTGTCGATGCCGGCATAGCCGGAGGCCAGCGACCGCTTGATGAACATCACGGTGCCGGCCTTCCAGACCTGCAGCACCGGCATGCCGTAGATCGGCGAAGTCTTGTCATCCTCGGCGGCGGGATTGGTGACGTCGTTGGCGCCGATCACGAAGGCAACGTCGGCTTGCGCGAATTCCGAATTGATGTCCTCGAGTTCGAACACCTCGTCATAGGGCACGTTGGCCTCAGCCAGCAGCACGTTCATGTGGCCGGGCATGCGGCCGGCCACGGGGTGAATCGCGTATTTGACCTCGACGCCTTCCTTCTTCAGCGTGTCCGCCATTTCGCGGAGCGCATGCTGCGCCTGCGCCACCGCCATGCCGTAGCCGGGCACGATGATCACCTTCTGCGCGTTCTTCATGATGAAGGCGGCGTCGTCGGCAGAGCCGAGCTTTACCGGCTTGACCTCGCCGCCGCCGGCGCCCGCCGCCGCGGTCTCGCCGCCGAAACCGCCCAGGATCACCGAGATGAAGGAGCGGTTCATGGCGTGGCACATGATGTAGGACAGGATCGCGCCGCTTGATCCGACCAGCGCGCCGGTGATGATCAGCGCCGAATTGCCGAGGGTGAAGCCGATGCCGGCCGCGGCCCAGCCTGAATACGAATTCAGCATCGAGATCACGACCGGCATGTCGGCGCCGCCGATCGGGATGATCAGGAGCGCGCCGAGCACCAGCGCGATGACGGTGACCGCCCAGAAATAGCCGGCAAGGCCGGTCTTGACCAAAAGCGCGATGCAGATGACCAGCAACACGCCGAGCGCGATGTTGATAATGTGGCGCGCCGGCAGAATGATCGGCGCGCCGCTCATCCGGCCGGACAGTTTTGCAAACGCGATCACCGAGCCGGTGAACGTCAGCGCACCGATCGCGACGCCGAGCGACATTTCGACGAGGCTGGCGCGGTGGATCGCACCCGGGACGCCGATGTCGAATGCCGCCGGTGCATAAAATGCGCCTGCCGCAACCAGCACCGCGGCCATGCCGACCAGCGAGTGAAACGCCGCGACCAGTTCCGGCATCGACGTCATCGGCACCCGCCGTGCGATCACTGCACCGATGCTGCCGCCGATGGCGATGCCGAGAACGACCAGCAGCCAGCCGATGGCGTCGGCCGGCGGATGCGCGGCGAGCGTGGTCGCAACCGCAATCGCCATGCCGATCATGCCGAAGAAATTGCCCTGACGCGATGAAGTCGGGCTCGACAGCCCGCGCAGCGACAGGATGAACAGGACGCCCGCTACGAGATAGAGAACTGCGGCGAGATTGGCGTTCATGCACCCACTCCGTCATGCGCGGGCATAGCCGTTCGAAGAACGGCGTCGCTTCGCTCGCCTATGACCCGCGCATCCATCCGAAAAAAATAAATCTTGCGAAGCGAGATGGATTGCCGGGTCAAGCCCGGCAATGACAACGACATTTTTCGAAAAAGAGCCATAGTCGTTGTCACTTCTTTTTCTTCTGGTACATCGCCAGCATGCGCTGCGTCACCAGAAAGCCGCCGAAAATATTTACCGACGCAAAGATCAGCGCCACAAAACCAAAACCGCGCGCCCAGGCGCCGCCGCTGCCGACCAGCGAAACACCGACCGCGAGCAGCGCGCCGACCACGATCACCGAGGAGATCGCGTTGGTCACCGACATCAGCGGCGTATGCAGCGCGGGGGTCACCGACCACACCACGAAGTAGCCGACGAACACCGCGAGCACGAAAATCGACAGCCGGAACACGAAGGGGTCGACGGCCTGCGCAATATGATCCATGGCGGAGCTCCTTATGCCTTCGGCTGGAAATTCGGGTGAATGACGGCGCCGTCCCTGGTCAGCGCGGTGGCCTTGACCAGTTCGTCGTCCCAGTTCACCGCGAGCGCCTTTGTTGTTTTGTCGATCAGGGTCTCGATGAACGAGAACAGGTTACGCGCATAGAGACCGGACGCCGACGCCGCGACGCGGCCGGCGACATTGGTGTAGCCGACGATCTTGATGCCGCCAACGTCGGCGACCTCACCGGCCTTCGCACCCTCGACGTTGCCGCCGCGCTCGACCGCGAGGTCGACCAGCACCGAACCCGGCTTCATCGAGCTGACCATATCGGCGGTGACGAGCTTCGGCGCCGGACGGCCCGGAATCAGCGCGGTGGTGATGATGATGTCCTGCTTCTTGATGTGCTCGGCGGTGAGTGCTGCCTGCTTGGCCTGATACTCTTTCGACATTTCCTTGGCGTAGCCGCCCGCGGTCTCGGCCTGCTTGAATTCCTCGTCCTCGACCGCGAGGAATTTGGCGCCGAGGCTTTCGACCTGCTCTTTCACCGCCGGGCGCACGTCGGTCGCGGTGACGACGGCGCCGAGCCGCCGTGCGGTCGCGATCGCCTGCAAGCCGGCAACGCCGACGCCCATCACAAACACCTTTGCCGCGGGGATGGTGCCCGCTGCCGTCATCATCATCGGAAAGGCGCGACCGAACGCCTCCGCCGCCTCGATCACCGCGCGGTAGCCGGCGAGGTTGGCCTGGCTCGACAGCACGTCCATCACCTGCGCGCGGGTGATGCGCGGCATCAATTCCATCGCAAACGCCGACACGCCGGCATCGGCCATCGCCTTCAGCGCGGCGTCGTTGCCGTAAGGGTCCATGATGGCGATCACCAGCGCGCCGCGCTTGTATTGCGCAAGCTCCGACGCTTCCGGACGCTTCACCTTGATGATGATGTCGGCATCTTTCAGCGCATCGGCGCTGATGGTGGCGCCCGCGGCGGTGAATTCCGAATCCGGCAGGCCCGACTTGATCCCCGCGCCCGGCTCGACGGCGACATCGACGCCCAGCGCCTTGAACTTCTTCACCGTATCGGGCGACGCCGCCACCCGCGGCTCGGAGGGATCGATTTCCTTGGCAACGGCAATCTTCATGTGGCCTCCGGCGGCGGTGGGCGCAGCGCGTGAGCGAGCGCGCCGGCAGCGGCGCGATCGGTGAAAAGATCAGGTCAGGAAAACCGCCATCAATGCAACGATCAAAATGACGCTGCCGGTGCCGTACTTCACCAGCTTGATAAAGCCTTGATAGGTCTGCTCGTGGGCGGGATAATCGTTACCATCAGCGGCGGTGTAGGCCACTTCGTTGTGCTCAGCCATCAGTCTCTCCAGCGGATATCCAGCAATTGCCTTGGAATTAACCCAATCGGATTGGGAGAGCAACGGCGGCGTAACGGTTGTCCGTGAACTCGTGTCCTCTATTTGCCCGGCTCGACAGGCCAGTTGTCCCTGATCCAGCGGGTGAGGCTTTCCTCACTGACTTCGCCGGCAGCGAGGGAGAGGATAATCGACGTGGACTGAGCGGGATCAGGATCGAACTGGACGCCGTTCTTTAACAGAAAGCTCATCATGCTCATGAATGCGATGCGTTTGTTACCATCGACAAAGGCATGATTTTTTGCCAGCCCGAACGCATATGCGGCTGCGAGTTCAGCCAATTCCGATTGCTCATACCGCCATTTATTGATCGGCCGTTCCAGCGCCGAGCGCAACATACCCTCGTCGCGCAACCCCGGCGCTCCTCCAAAACGCCGTAACTGGCGACTGTGGATGGCGATGGATTGCTCGTAGGTGAGCCAGCGCGGCTCGTTCGGCTCGCTCACTCCAACGCTTCCATCATTTTGCAAGCGCCGCGAGCGTGTCCCGGTACTTGTCCATGATCTGGTCGGCAATTTCCATGGTCTCTTCAAAGTCGGGGTCATAGGGCATCGCCTGAAATCCACCACCGGCCAATTCGGTGATGTGGAGTTCCTGACCACGCTTGAGGTCGAGGCGCTGCATCAATTCGCGCGGCAACAAAAGACCGTCGGAATTACCGATTTTCTTGATTTCGATTTTCATGTCGTCTCTCCGTGACCACAGTCGTCCGGTTGTTTTTAAAAGCCCTACCACAACCAAAAACGTCACAGGGCCTGTTATACAAATGTATAACAGGCCCTGTGACGTTGTTCAACAAATGTTTTACGTAGGTGGAATCACTCAACTCATCTTTTCCAGCTCATCGATCATCCCCGCAATCACCGACAGCCCGCCGTCCCAGAATTTCGGGTCTTTGGCGTCGAGTCCGAACGGCTTGAGCAGTTCGGAATAATGTTTGGTGCCGCCGGCCGACAGCATCGCCAGATAGCGTTCCGCAAACCCGTCCTGGGCATTTTCGTAGACCGCGTAGAGCGAGTTCACCAGGCAATCGCCGAATGCATAGGCGTAGACGTAGAACGGCGAGTGGATGAAGTGCGGGATGTACATCCAGAAATTCTCGTAGCCCGGCCGGAGTTCGATCGCGGGCCCGAGGCTTTCGCCCTGCACGCCGAGCCAGATTTCGCCGATCCGCTGCGCGGTCAGTTCACCGTTGCGGCGCTCGGTATGGACGGCGCGCTCGAACGAATAGAACGCGATCTGCCGCACCACGGTGTTGATCATGTCCTCGACCTTGCCGGCGAGCAGCGCCTGCCGCTGCTTCGTGCTTTTGGTCTGGGCCAGCAGCCGCTTGAAGGTCAGCATCTCGCCGAACACGCTCGCGGTCTCCGCCAGGGTCAGCGGCGTCGGCGCCATCAGCGCGCCGTTCTTTGCCGCCAGCACCTGATGCACGCCATGGCCGAGCTCATGCGCCAGCGTCATCACGTCGCGCGGCTTGCCCTGATAGTTCATCAGCACGTAAGGGTGCGCCGACGGCGTGGTCGGGTGCGAGAAGGCGCCCGGCGCCTTGCCGGGCCGCACCGGCGCGTCGATCCATCGATCGGTAAAAAACCGCTCGGCGATGCCGGCCATTTCCGGCGAGAACGCGCCATAGGCTGATAGCACCATCTTCTTCGCATCCGGCCAGGCGATCGTGCCGGTGGCTGCGAACGGCAGCGGCGCGTTGCGATCCCAATGCGCGAGCTTCTTCTTTTTGAACCAGCTTGCCTTCAAGGCGTAATAGCGATGCGACAGCCGCGGATAGGCTGCGTGCACCGATCCCACCAGTGCATTCACAACCTCGCGTTCGACGCGATTGGCCAAATGCCGCGAATCCGCGACGTCCTCGAAACTGCGCCAGCGATCGGATATTTCCTTGTCCTTGGCGAGCGTGTTGGTGACGAGCGCGAAGGTCCGCTCATTGGCCTTGAAGGTTTTGGCCAGCGCCTGCCCCGCTGCCTTGCGTTTCGAGGGCGTGCGATCCTGCAGCAGGTTGAGCGTCGGCTCGATCGCCAACTCCTTGCCGCCGACTTTGAAACGCAGGCTTGAAATGGTCTGGTCGAACAACCTGTTCCACGCGGAATAACCGCTCTGGGATTTCTCGTGAAACAGCTGCTCGACGCGATCCTCGAGCTGATACGGCTTGTCCTTGCGGAGATCCTCGATCCACGGACGATAATGCCCGAGTTCGGGCGTCTGCATCGCGCGTTCGATCACGGCGTCGTCGACCCGGTTGAGTTCGAGCGCGAAGAACAACAGGTGCACCGAGGCCGCGGTAAGCCGCTCGGACACGTCGCCATAGAATTTGGAGATCGCGGGATCGACGCTGTCGCCGGCATGGACCAGTCCGGCATAGGATCCGAGGCGCCCGGCGAGATCGTCGATCGCCTCGTAGCGTTTCACCGCAGCCGCGAGCCAGGCGCCGCCGCCGTCCTTCGCCGTCGCTTCCGCCAGTCTGCCTTTGTAATCCTGCTCGAACGCGATGCATTCCGCGTCCATCCGGTCGAGATCGCGCACCACTTCCTGCGCGCCGATCCCGGAATAGAGGTCGGCCAGATTCCATTCCGGCAGTTTGCCGAGACTGGCTTTGGGGGGTGGTTTCCTGACGGTCGATTTGCGTTGAGCGGAGGATTTGCGGAGAGCGGAAGAGCGCGAGGCCATAGGGTTCGAACCTGTTTGGGGTCTTGGGCTTGAGGATCGTAGCGAAAGAACGACGTCGAAATGACATCTCTTAAGAGCACGTTAATCGCCATCGGCGAGAGTGCCCCGAATTCGAGACAGATATCTGTAGAGATAGTTGCAACGTGTGGGGAATGCCATGGCTGCCATCGTTTTGATCGCCGACGACGACGCGGTGCAACGCCGTCTGGTGGAAAACATGGTGCAGCGATGCGGCTACGAGGCGCTCGCGGTCGATAGCGGCGATGCGGCGCTCGCCATGCTCACCGCGCCGGACACGGCGATCGACGCCGTCGTGCTCGATCTGGTGATGCCCGGCCTCGACGGCATGGGCGTGCTGGCGAAAATCCACGAAGCCGGACTGAATATTCCGGTGATCGTGCAGACCGCGCATGGCGGCATCGACAATGTGGTGTCGGCGATGCGCGCCGGCGCCCATGATTTCGTGGTCAAGCCGGTCGGGATCGAGCGGCTGCAGGTCAGTTTACGCAACGCGCTCAACGCCAGCGCGTTGAAGGGCGAGTTGCAGCGGATCAGGCACAGCCGCGAAGGTAAATTGACCTTCGCTGACATCATCACCCGCAGCGAGGCGATGGCCAGCGTGCTGCGCACCGCGCAGAAGGCCGCGGGCTCCACCATCCCGGTTCTGATCGAAGGCGAATCCGGCGTCGGCAAGGAACTGTTCGCGCGCGCGATCCACGGCACCGGCGAACGCGCCGCGAAGCCTTTCGTCGCGGTCAATTGCGGCGCGATCCCCGACAATCTCGTGGAGTCGATCCTGTTCGGTCACGAGAAGGGCGCGTTCACCGGCGCCACCGAACGCCATACCGGCAAATTCGTCGAAGCTTCCGGCGGCACGCTGTTTCTCGACGAGGTCAGCGAATTGCCGTTGAGCGCACAGGTCAAACTGCTGCGCGCGCTGCAGGAGGGTGCGGTGGAAGCGGTCGGCGGGCGCAAGCCGGTCAAGGTCGATGTCCGCATCGTCTCCGCCACCAATCGCAAGCTGCTCGACCGCGTCAAGGCCGGTCACTTCCGCGAAGATCTGTTCTATCGCCTTCATGTGCTGCCGCTGACGATTCCACCGTTGCGGCTGCGTCGCGAGGACATCCCGCATTTGCTGCGGCATTTTCTGGCGCGGTTCTGCGCCGAGGAAAACCGCCCGATCACCGGCATCAGCGGCGATGCGATGGCGCGGCTGGCGCAACTCGACTGGCCCGGCAATATCCGGCAGCTCGAAAACGCGGTGTATCGCGCCGTGGTGATGAGCGAGAGCGATCAACTCGGTCTGGCGGATTTTCCGCAAGCCCATGCCGCGGCGCCGCACGACGCGCTGGATCATCCGGCCGAACCGCTCACCATCGATCCGGCGTTTCACTCGACGGCACCCGCAATGGTTACAGGTAGCGAAATACCTATTGCCCCCGCGTCGGCGGCCGGAAGCCTCGCGATGCTGACCAGCGCCGGCGAGATGCGCCCGCTCGAAGAGATGGAGACCGAAATCATCCGGTTCGCGATCTCGCACTATCGCGGCCAGATGTCGGAGGTGGCGCGGCGGCTGAAAATCGGACGTTCGACGCTGTATCGCAAGCTCGACGAGGCTGCCGACGATTCCGTGGCGCGGTCGGACGAAACGCGCTGAGCGCGTCTTCGATTGCGGCGCTTTGGTGTCAGCCGCGCATGCGGCTTCTGGGAACCCGATAGCGGCCCGATGTGGAAACATTGAACCGTTGCTGGCCGGTGACAGACAAACCGGAAAGCGCGTGGCAAAAGCACGCAATCCGTTGCAATGAATGCCTTTTGAAGTCAGTTTGTCGTGAGGTGCACCACGTCGCACTGGCCGCATGAATTGAGCGTGTGTATCGTCTGCGTATGAATCGTCGCGTGCAGGCGTATCGACGCTATCCTGATTTGGAACGCATTCAGGCGCGGGGTCGTTGACTGAATACGTTTCAAGATCCGATCAAGCCGGCGCATTTAGCAAAAGCTGTGACGGAGAAGAACCTACGAGCTGTTCCATGCCGGGGCAGTTTCACCCAAGGGGTGTGACGATGCGTGACTACTGGAATGGCCGTGCTGGATTTGACCGCGTGCTGATGGCCGTCGCGGCAACCTTCCTCACGGTGTCCGCGACCGCGGCATTTGCGCAGGCCGATCCGGCCCGCAGCACAGCTGCGGACCTCGCAATCGACGCCGCGATCCCGCGCCCCGAACCAGCCAACGTTCCGCCGCCCACGGCGAGCGACTTCAAGATGGAAACCACCGCGGCCGTCCCCGACCCCGCCAAGACCACCGAGAAGGCTTTGGAGACCAAGCCGGCCGAGACAGCCGCGGCGCCGCCCGGTGACGTCAAGAAAGACGATGCCACGGCACCTCCGGCTGTCACGGCGACTCCCGCCGCCGAACCCGCCAAGGAACCGGTGAAGGCCGCGAGCAATGTCGCGCCGGCGGATCAGCCGGTCGCCGACAAATTGCGCGAGATGCTGGGCGCAAAATTGTCGAAATATTTCGACCGCAAGGCCGAACGCGCGGCGGTCGAAAAATTCTACACCACCCGCGAATACGCGCCGCTGTGGACGCAGGCCGGCGCTCTCACCGCGAGCGCCAAGGGCGTGGTTGCGCGCCTCAAGGATGCGGCGGCCGACGGCCTCAATGCCGCCGATTACCCGGTGCCGGATTTCACTGCTGCGACGTCGCCGGATGCGCTGGCCGACGCCGACCTGAAATTGACCGCGAGCATGCTGGATTATGCGCGCCAGGCCCAGAGCGGCCGGATGCACTGGTCGCAGGTCAGCGCCGACATCCTCTACCCGGATCATCCGACCGATCCGGCCGAAGTGCTCGCCAACGTCTCGACCGCGAAGGATGCCAGCGCGGCGCTGGAAAGCTACAACCCGCCGCAAAAGCTCTATCGCGAATTGAAGGCGAAGCTCGCCGAATTGCGCGGCCAGGGCGATGGACCGGTGATCCAGATCGCTGACGGCCCGGCGCTGAAATACACCCCGGCGCGCGGCAAGAAGCAGCCGGAAATAGTGGTGGAAGATCCGCGCGTGCCGCAACTGCGCGGCAAGCTCGGCATCACCGAGAATGCCGACGACCCCCGCTACGATGCCAAAGTCGCCGAGGCCGTGCGCAAGTTCCAGGACGGCGCCGACCTCAAGGTCACCGGCGTGCTCGACGATCGTACCGTCAAGGCGATCAACAGCCCGAAGCGCGACCGCGCCATCGATACCGTGATCGTCAATATGGAACGCTGGCGCTGGCTGCCGCGCCAGCTCGGCGCGCCCTCGCTCGGCAACGCCTATGTCATTCTCAACATTCCCGACTACACGCTGAAGGTCATGCAGAACGGCGCGCAGGTCTGGACCACCAGGGTGGTGACCGGCAAGCCGGGTATCCACGCGACGCCGCTGCTCACGGAAACGATGAAGTTCATCACCGTCAACCCGACCTGGAACGTACCGCCGTCGATCATCTACAACGAATACCTGCCGGCCCTGCAGCAGGATCCGACGGTGCTGCAGCGCATGGGATTGAAGCTGGAACGCGCGCGCGACGGCAGCATCCACATTTCGCAGCCGCCCGGCGAAGCCAATGCGCTCGGCCGCATCCGCTTCAACTTCCCGAACAAGTTCCTGGTCTATCAGCACGACACGCCGGACAAGCATCTGTTCGCCAAGGAAGAGCGCGCGTTCAGCCACGGCTGCATGCGGGTGCAGAATCCGGATCAATACGCAGCAACCCTGCTCGGCATCACCCTGCCCAACGAACATTACACGCCGGAGAAAATCCGCGGCATGTATGGGCACAGCGAGATCGACATCAAGTTTCCGACGCCGATCCCGGTCAACATCACCTATCAGACCGCGTTTGTGGACGAGGGTGGCAAGCTGCAATTGCGCAAGGACGTTCTACGGCCGCGATGCCGCGATGCTGTCGATCCTGAAGAACTCAAGGGGCAAGGACCTGGAAAACGTGGTCGCGCACTCGCAGCCCGGTTATTCGCGTCCGCCCGGCTCGAGCCTGCCCTCGAACGTCGCCTTCAATAATGACTATGGCAATTCCGGACCGTCGTTCTTCGAGCGGCTGTTCGGACCCCGAACCCCTCCGCCGCCGGTCCGGGTACAGCGTCCGCGCCGGGCCGTTCCCCGCTGAACAGCGGCTGAACGAGGACTGATAATTCCAACGCGTTTTCAGGGGCTTCGCCGCGGCGAAGCCCCTTTTCGCGGCGCCGCCGTTAACCCGTATTAACCATTGTCCACCCGGATTTCGGCACCGGGCACTTTTTCGCCATACTCGGGGTTAAGGTTACGGCTTAAGGTTCGGGGGTCTGGGGTCCGTAAATATCGATTAACCCTCCTGCCTTAAGACTGCGTTCATCCTCTCCCGCTTCTTAGGGGTCGCGAGAGAGTCCCTCGACTGGTCGTCCTCTGGGTGGGCTCATAGTGCTGGTTGGTTTCGCGCGCGGCTGCAAACTGCTGTCGTTGTCACAGGCTGGCTATCGTGCCGGATTAACGTCGCTCTTGCTTCTGGCAGGCGCCGGGTCGGTGCATGACGCGACAGCGCTGGGCGAGACCCGCACCCTTTCATTCCACCATACCCATTCCGACGAAGACATCACCGTCACCTTCAAGCGCAACGGGCGCTACGATGAAGAGGCGTTGAAGGAGCTCAATCACTACCTCCGCGACTGGCGCAGCCAGGACCAGACCTCGATGGATCGGCACCTGTTCGATATCCTCTGGGAAGTCTACCGCGACGTTGACGGCAAGAAACCGATCCAGATCATTTCCTCCTACCGTTCCCCCGCCACCAACGCCATGCTCCGCCGCCGTTCCTCGGGCGTCGCACGCTTCAGCCAGCATATGCTCGGCCACGCCATGGATTTCTTCATTCCGGACGTTCCGCTCGAGCAAATCCGCTTCGCCGGGCTTCGCCTGCAGCGTGGCGGCGTCGGCTTCTACCCCACATCGGGATCGCCCTTCGTCCATCTCGATACCGGCAGTATCCGTCACTGGCCGCGCATGACCCACGATCAGCTGGCCCGCGTGTTCCCGAACGGCCGCACCGTCCACATCCCGTCCGACGGCAATCCGCTGCCCGGTTACGAACTGGCCAAGGCGGATATCGAAAAACGCGGCGATGGCGACGAGACTTCCGCTTCGAGGAGCAAATCGAGCCTGTTCGCCTCGCTGTTCAGGGGCAAGTCATCGAACGACGAGGATGACGAAGGCGCCGCCGCTGCCCCATCCGCCGAAAAGCCCTCTGCAGTCGGCCTGATGGCCGCAGCCGTCCCCGCCAGATCCGCCGGTCCGGTGCCGGTGCCGCGCTCCAAGCCCGCCGCCGCCGGATCGTTCCAGTTGGCATCGGCTGACGCGCAGATCGTCCCGGTCGGGAGGCCCGCGAAGCAGACTACCGGATCCGCGAGCGCCAGGAGCGAACCGAACAAGACCGAACCGAAGCCGCAGACGCCGGCCGATATCATCAATGCGCGCGGCTTCTGGGGTGACACGCCCGCGGCGGCGAAGCAGGCAACGCCGGAGCAGGTCGCCGCGATACGTGCACGACAGGCGGTTGGCGGCGCCGACCCGCAATCGACCGCCAGCATCTCCGCCGCGTTCCAGGCCCTCGCTTATGCTCCTGCGGCAACGCCCCCGGTCGAACGGCCGAACGTCGTTGCCGCCAGCGCCCCGATCCCGCGCATCGTCCGGCCGGCTTCGCCCGCGCGCAATCCGATGGCGGTCAACAACCTCACCACGGTTGTCGCCAAAAGCTCGCAGGGCCAGGGAAGCGTGACGACCTCGACGCGGCTGGCATCCGCGGCCAAGGGCAACGATGTCTGGATGCGCGCCATGATCCTGGCGCCGAGCGCCAGCACCTCGATGTCGGTCGCCGTGATGGGCGACGCCGACATGACCCTGATGCGTTCCTATTTCGTCAAGCCGCTTGCGGCGGTGGCGATGAGCTTCTCCGGCGATCCGCAGCTCGGCCTCGTCAGCGATCAGTTCACCGGACCCGCGGTCGCAACGCTTGCGACCCAGTCGTTCGTGATGCGCACCGCATCGCTGCGCTAGTTGCGCCGTCATTGCCGGGCTTGACCCGGCAATCCATCTTCGCAAAGATTTGTTTCAATGGATGGATGCGCGGGTCAAGCCCGCGCATGACAACTGTGTTGGTTGCGCGTCAACGCCTCACAGCATCCCCAGCGCCTGCATGTAGGTTTCCAGGATGGTTTCCTGTTCCTGCCGCTCGTTGGCGTCCTGCTTGCGCAGCCGCACGATGGTACGCAGCGCCTTGACGTCGAAGCCGTTGCCCTTGGCTTCGGCGTAGACGTCGCGGATGTCGTCGGAGATGGTCTTCTTTTCCTCTTCCAGCCGCTCGATGCGCTCGATGATGGCCTTGAGCTGGTCCTTTGCGAATTTGGTCGCGGGCTCTTCCTTGACGGCGGCAGCGGTTGCCATCGTGTACTCCTTGAATCGACTGATGGTGAGAAGCGCGGATGCGCCTTGCCGCGCACCGCATCCATAAAATGACAGTCGGGAGTGACGCGGCTTGCGTCAAGGCAACATCGCGTTCATCCACAGCGACCCACAGGGGATAACTAATTGCTCAACCGTCATCCCGAGGTGCGAGCGAAGCGAGCCTCGAAGGATAGCTGAGGGTCGTGCCCCATCCTTCGAGACGCCGCGCGAAAGCACGGCTCCTCGGGATGACGACAGAGATGGGAACGATCAATGCCCGCCAGAGCCCTTTTTCATCGCGGCAAGTTGCTCGGGGCTCGCCGCGCCCTGATGGGTCGCCTTCCAGGTCTCGTAGGGCATGCCGTAGACGGCCTCGCGGCTCTCGTCCTTGGTCATTGCAGCGCCCTTGGCATCCGCCTCTTCCTTCAGCCAGTTCGACAGGCAATTGCGGCAGAAGCCGGCGAGGTTCATCAGATCGATGTTCTGGACGTTGGTGCGGGAACGCAGATGCTCGACCAGACGGCGGAACACCGCCGCTTCCAGTTCCGTCCTGGTTTTATCGTCGCTGCTCATGGCCATCATCTCGCTGTTCGCGCAGGAGTTTGATATAACATGGGATTGGTCACAGATTTTGCCATATCGCAGCGCAAAGAGAGCCCGGCTGAGCCTGACTCCGGTTGCCTGTTAACCGAATAAGCGCTGCAACCGTTGACAGCGCCCGTTCGCCCGCGCGAAATCGTCAAAGAATTGATATAGTTTCACTAAATGACCCCACAACATTCCCATCGCCGCAACCTGCTCCCTCGCGCGACCGCCGGCCTGCTGCTTGCGGCCGCGGCGACGTGCCTGGGCGTTGCTCCCGCGGCGGCGGATTTTCGTCTTTGCAACAACACCTCGAGCCGGGTCGGCATCGCGCTCGGCTACAAGGACGCCGAAGGCTGGACCACCGAGGGCTGGTGGAACGTGTCCTCGCGGGCCTGCGAAACGCTGCTGCGCGGCACGCTGGTCGCACGGTTCTATTACATCTATGCGCTCGATTACGACCGCGGCGGCGAGTGGTCCGGGCAGGCGTTCATGTGCTCGCGCGACAAGGAATTCACCATCAAAGGCACCGAGAATTGCCTGGCGCGCGGGTTCGACCGCACCGGCTTCTTTGAAGTCGATACCGGCGAGCAGCGCGCCTGGACCGTGCAACTGACCGAGTCCAACGAACAGCCCACGCAGCGCCTGCCGGGGATTCCCGGAACGGTCGGCCCGGGCGGACCGGGCGGACTTCCCGGCCTGCCCAATTCGCCGGGTGGCACGCCTCCGGGCGCGTCTGGCCTGCCGCCGGCGCCCGGAACCAGGAAATCGAGACGTCTGCGCCGCATCAAGATTCTCGCCACCCTCGGGCCCGCGTCTTCCGACAGCGCGATGATCCGCCGGCTGTTCGAAGCCGGTGCCGACGTGTTCCGCATCAATATGAGCCACACCTCGCACGACAAGATGCGCGAGCTGGTGACGACCATCCGCAACGTCGAGAGCAGCTATGGCCGGCCGATCGGCATCCTGGTCGATCTTCAGGGACCCAAGCTTCGCGTCGGCTCCTTCGCCGAAGGTTCGGTCCAGCTCAAGAATGGCGCGAGCTTCGTGCTCGATTCCGACAAGGCTCCGGGCGACGCCACCCGGGTCCAGCTCCCGCATCCGGAAATCCTTGCCGCGCTGAAGCCGGGCCACGCGCTGCTGCTGGATGACGGCAAGGTTCGCCTGATCGTCGAGGAAACCTCGCCGGATCGCGCCGTCACCCGCGTCGTGATCGGCGGAAAAATGTCGGACCGCAAAGGCGTCAGCCTGCCCGACACCGACTTGCCGGTTTCCGCCATGACGCCGAAGGACCGCGCCGACCTCGAGGCGGCGCTGGTGACGGGGATCGACTGGGTGGCGCTGTCGTTCGTGCAGCGCGCCGAGGATGTCAACGAGGCCAAGAAGCTGATCCGCGGCCGCGCCGCCGTGATGGCGAAGATCGAAAAGCCGCAGGCGATCGATCGGCTCGCCGAGATTCTCGAAGCCTCCGACGCATTGATGGTGGCGCGTGGCGATCTCGGCGTCGAACTGCCGCTGGAGCGGGTGCCAAGTCTGCAGAAGCAGATGACGCGGCTGGCGCGGCGCGCCGGCAAGCCGGTGGTGGTCGCGACGCAAATGCTGGAATCGATGATCCAGAGCCCGGTGCCGACCCGCGCCGAAGTCTCCGACGTCGCAACCGCGGTCTATGAAGGCGCCGACGCCATCATGCTCTCGGCGGAATCCGCCGCCGGCAAGTTTCCGGTCGAAGCGGTCTCGACCATGAACCGCATCGGCGAGGAAGTGGAGCGCGATCCGACCTATCGCGGCGTGCTGACCGCGCAACGATTTCCGCCGGAAGCGACCGCCGGCGATGCCATTGCGGATGCCGCGCGGCAGATCGCCGAAACGCTGGAGCTGTCGGCGATCATCTGCTGGACCAGTTCGGGCTCGACCGCGATCCGCGTCGCGCGCGAACGGCCGAAACCGCCGGTGGTCGCGATTACGCCGAGCCTTGCCACAGGACGCAAACTGTCGCTGGTGTGGGGGGTGCACTGCGTGGTCGCGGAGGACGCGCACGACCAGGACGACATGGTCGACCGCGCCAACAGCATCGCGTTCCGTGACGGTTTTGCCAAGGCCGGCCAGCGCGTCATCATCGTCGCCGGCGTTCCGCTCGGCACCCCCGGCGCCACCAACATGCTGCGCATCGCCTATGTCGGGCCGACCGACGCGGACGTGTGAAGGCTGACTGTGTGCCCCGGACGCAGCGCAGCGCGTAGCTCTTGCGGAGCGGTGCAGAGCCGGGGCCGTAACGAACGCCGGTGCTTGGTACGGTCCCGGTTCTGCGAAGCAGCGTGAAGAACGCTGCATCGCGCCCGGGACACGAGGCTAGAGCAGCGTCGCGTCCAGCGTGATCTTGGTGTTCAAAACCTTCGACACCGGACAGCCGGCTTTCGCTTTTCCGGCAAGTTCGTCGAACTGCGCTTTGTCGGCGCCGGGGATTTTTGCATTCAACGTGAGATGCACGGAGGTGATGGCAAAACCGTCGCCCTGCTTGTCCAGCGTGACGTCGGCCTTGGTCTCCATCTGCTCGGCGGTGAGCTTGGCCTCGCCCAATATCAGCGACAGCGCCATGGTAAAGCAGGCGGCGTGCGCAGCACCTATCAATTCTTCCGGGTTCGAGCCCGGCTTGCCCTCGAAGCGGCTGGCGAAGCCGTAGGGATAATCCTTCAGCGCGCCGCTCCTGGTCGAGATCGCGCCCTTGCCGTCCTTGATGCCGCCTTGCCATTTGGCCGATCCGGATGTGGTGGGCATGCTGTGCTCCTTGGTTAGGTTTGGATTCTATCGCAGTAACACCTGATGCCAAGGTTTGTGCCAACACGTTAGCGCATGGCGGCCTTCGATGCCGCGCTGGTGTCCGCGATCATCGCCTCGATCTCGCGCACCACCGGTTCAGGTGCTGCATATTGCACCATGTGACCGACGCCGGGCAGCACGATCAGCTTCGCATTCGGCACGGTGGCGGCGAACGGCCGCGAATGAATGTTTGGCGATACGGTGGTGTCGGTATCGCCGGTGATCACAGCGACCGGCACCTGGATATGTCCATAACGTGGCGCCTGCTTCGCCACCGCCGACTTCAACGTCACCAGATCCCAGGCGTTGGCGAGAAACTCGCGCGGCCTCAGCAGCAACGGCGTGGCCGAGTCCTTGACAAAACCCGCCGGCATGGTCTGCGGCAGGAATACGAGGCGGGCGCTGGGCTCGGTCAGAATCAGTCCAAGCGGCAGCGTGATCGTATAGGCGAGCAACGGACCGATCACGGGCGTGGTGACAACCTTGTTGTACCATCCGACCCCGCCGGGCCACGGATACGCCACCGGGGCCAGCATCACCAGACCGGCGACACGCCGCGGATAATCCAGCGCCAGCAGCGCACCGAGCGCGCCGGCCAGCGAATGCACCACGAGGATCGCGCCGCTCACCCCAAGGTTCTCCAGTGCCTCGTCGATCATTTTCGCCTGCAGCGCGGGCGTCGAATTCTGAAGATCGTCGCGCCTGCTCCAGCCATGACCCGGCCGGTCGATCAGGATCACGCGATGGTTTTTGGCGACGAGATCGCCGATCGGGCGCATCGATTCGAGATTCGAACTCGCGCCATGGATCATCACGACCGGTGGACCGGCGGCGTCGCGCGGCCCGAGATCGACCACGTTGAGATGCGCGCCGGCGACGTCGATGGTCTCGCCCTGCTGCGGATAGATCCGCTGTAAAGCGAGCACACCGGCCTGCGTGATCAGCGCCAGAACAGCCAGCGCCGTCACGCCAGAGAGGAGGATCATGGAGGTTTTCCGGACGATCTTGTGCACGAACCAGCTACGTTTCGCGGGCGACGTGGTTTCGCGGCAAGAGCGGCCGCTGCCCGCGGCGATCGCGCCGGTATTATCCACACTATCCACAGGAACGCACGGCCGGCGTCACAGTTTTGTCATGGCATATAAGGAGGATCGGGGGATGAATTTACCAGCAAACGACCTACCAGCAAACGACAACGCCATCGACGAAATCGTCGCAACCTGCAACGGCGACATCCGCGGCGCGCTGAAAGCGCTCATGCTCATCAACGAGCAGTTGGAAGCCGAGCTTCAGCAATTGCATGCGGCGGTCGCTCATGGCGCCGCCGCGGAACGCGGGACAAGCGTGCTGCACTAGCCGGGGCTGTCCGAAGCGCCGCCTTCGGGTTTGCGGTTGATGGCCGACGTCGGATCTTCTTTCGGGCACGCACCGATGGTGGAGCGGGCGAGCTTGGCGTCGTCGAGCGATTGGTAGGGTCCGCTTCCGAACCAGATGACGGTGTAGTCGATGACCGGATTGCTGGTCACGATCTCGCATTTGCCGGTCGCGTGATTGCCGACAACCCAATATCCGGAGTAGCCGGGGAAACCCTGCGCAACGCATGCCGTGCCGGCCGCGCAACCGAGGACGCCGGCCAGCAGCAATGATCTCATGAGCGATGATTTCATGGCGACGCTCCTTCACACGCGGTTCGGGCGTGTAAGCAGCGTTAGTGAAAATCGTTCCGCGCTAAAAGCGCTGCCACTGGTTAGGGTTAACCTGGGCGGCGCTTTATGTCGGGGAATTGATTTAATCCGTCATTGCGGGATGCGCGGCGCACGCCCGGAATTCATACTCCCGGTCGTGGTGATGGATTCCGGGCTCGACGCTTCGCGTCGCCCCGGAATGACGACTGAGTCAGATTCAGATATCGCGGCCTTCGACCTTCTCGCTCAGGGTCTTGACCAGTTCCGGCACCCTTTCGAGATGCGGGTTGACGGCGAGCGCCTTGCGGAAGGCATCGAGCGCGCGCTTGTCGTCGCCGAGATCCTGCATGATCATGCCGAGTCCGGCCAGCGCGCCGAAATGGCGCGGCTCGCGCGAGAGCACCTGCTCGATGTCCTCGAGCGAATGGGTGTAGTCGTTCTGCAGGTAGTACAAGGTCGCGCGCCGGTTCCAGGCTTCGACGTATTCGGGCCGCAGCTTGACCACGGCGTCGAGCAGTTTGAGCGCGACGTCCATCTGCTTCGCGTCCATGGCGGCCTTGGCGCGCGCCATCAGCAACGCCGCGGTGTCGCTCGGCGTCTGCATCCACAGCGCCCAGATCCGCGCTTCCACGTGTTTGGCGCTGGCCTCATCGGGGGCGGCCTTCAGCGCGCCGAACAGGAAATCCAGGCCGCGGGCGCGGTCGGCGCCGACATTGGGCAGTTTTGCCGGAGCTTCGGGCGGCTTCTTCTGTTGCCTGGGCGCGAATTTCGGGTTCTGCGCCTGCGCGAGAACGGGCGCCGTGGCGATGACGACGCCAAGCAAAATTCCAAAGCAGTTGAGCAGGAATCTCGAAGCCATCGGCAAAGTCTAGACGCAGAAAAACGCGCTGCAAAGCAGCACGGCGTCAAACAGCTGTGAGAGAGGCAGATTTTCGCGTGGGCCGAGGGCCGCCGTGGAGGTGGAATCAGCCCTGGATCAGCCCTGGCGCGCCTTGAAGCGGCGCTGCACCTTGTTGATCACATAGACCCGGCCCTTGCGGCGGACCAGGCGGTTGTTGCGATGGCGGCCACGCAGCGATTTCAAGGAGTTACGGACCTTCATGGGACAATCCTAAAGCTTCTGAAAGGCCGTGCTCGACAGGCCGAAAGTGGCAAAATGGGCTTTATCCCGCTGGCGGCCGAGCCACCCGAGACCCGCGGTTTCTAAGCCATGGCACACTGGAATGTCAACCGATCACGCGGAGCCGATTTTGATCGGTCCACGAAAAATAAACGAATTCAGTCAAAGGTTTGTATCTATTTCGCGATTCGTCCCCATATGACGAATCGGGCTGCTCAAAATTGACGACTGCGTCCTGCGCAGAGATTGGCATACCGGCCCGGCATGACGACAGTCCATCTGAAGACCGCGGTGCTGGCCGGCGCGGACTACGCCCTTCCCGTCACAGCAAAGGCGCGGCTGAGGCTGCCCGCGGGCGTGACGCCGTTTCAGTTCAACTGGCCCTACATTATCGGGATCGGCGCCTACCATGCCCTCGCGCTGCTGGCCTTCATGCCCGGATATTTCAGCTGGACCGGTTTTGTCGTAGCCCTGCTCGCAACGCATCTGTGCGGGCTGTTCGGCATCAACCTTTGCTATCACCGGCTGCTGACCCATCGCGGCCTGAAATGTCCGAAATGGCTGGAGCATGCTTTTGCGATCGTCGCGATGTCCTGTCTGCAGGAAACGCCCGCGCGCTGGGTCGCGATCCACCGCCGCCATCATCAATTCGCCGACGAGCAGCCGGACCCGCACAGCCCGCTCGCAAGTTTCTTCTGGAGCCATGTGGGATGGATCCTGGTGCATCAGCCGGAACTGTCGCGGCTTGGAATTTACGAACGCTACGCCCGGGACATCCTGCGCGATCGCTTTTACGTCGCGCTCGAACGCCATCACGGCCTGGCCTGGATCAATCTCGGCCAGATGCCGCTGTTCTTCGGCGCCGGATTTTTGGTGGCATGGCTGTCGGGCGAAACGCCGCACGCTGCGGCGCAAATCGGCCTCAGCATCCTGATGTTCGGCGTGTTCGTACGCACAGTGCTGATATGGCACATCACATGGGCGGTTAATTCGGTGACGCATCTGTGGGGCTATCGCAGCTACGAGACCGACGAGGACAGCCGCAACAACATCATTGTCGGGCTGATCTCCAATGGCGAAGGCTGGCACAACAACCACCACGCCGATCCGCGCTCGGCGCGCCACGGCCTGCGCTGGTGGGAACTCGACAACACGTATCTCACCATCCGCGTGCTCGAACGGCTCGGACTGGCCACCGATGTGGTGACGCCACGCGCGCATCTTGCGGCACAAACGCACTCTCAGCCGTCATTGCCGGGCTCGACCCGGCAATCCATCTCTCTTCGAGAAAAGCCTTTTGCGAAGAGGGATGGATACGCGGGTCAAGCCCGCGTATGACGCGGAATATGCAGCAAGGGTGAACGGTTACGTCGCAGCCTCCCGCGGAAACTCGACCATGGCCTCGCCGGTCGCGACCTTCTCGTCGTGCTGGTTGCGCACGAGAACGTCGATCAGCACCCAGCGCGAATTCGCGGTGGTCTGTTTCGACTTGACGATCCCGATCGGCTGGATGGTATCGCCGGGTTTGACCGGTTTGACCCAGCGGGTTTCGAGGCGGCGATGGATGGCGCCGGCCGGATAGGCCCAGTCGGTGATCATGCGCGAGATCAGCCCGAAACTGTTCATGCCGTGCATGATGATGCCGCCGAAATGGGTCTTGCCGAAGCTGCCCTTCATGTAATCGTCGTCGAGATGCAGCGGGTTGTAGTCGAGCGATGCATCGCAGAACAGCCGGATCGAATTCGCGGCTGACCGCGAATGTCGGACCGTCGATGCTGTCGCCGGCTTTGAGATTTTCGAATGCGGTGGTCATGATTTCTCCGTCACATCGGCCGGATGGTCCAGCCGCGGCCGGAGCAGATGACGTCGCCGCGCTGGTTGAAGAACACGTTGTCGTGCACCACGAACAGCCGCTCGCGCTTGATGAACTTGTCGAGCGCGCGCGCTTCAAGACGGATGGTGTCGTTCGGCCGCGCCGGAATGTTGTAGCTCCAGGATTGCCCGGCATTGACGGTGCCGGGGCTGCGCATCCAGTCGTCCGCCGGCGTGCAGGAAAACATCAGCAGGATGTGGATCGAGGGCGGCGCGATCAGCCCGCGATAGCGCGTGGTCCTGGCATAGGCCTCGTCGAAATAGATCGGATGATCTTCGCCGACCGATTTGCAGTACAGTTCGATTGCCTCGCGCGTGAGCACGTAAGGCAGCGTCTTGCGCGGCGCGCCGGGGACGATTTCATCCCAGCTTTTCCGTAAGTTAGCGTCCTTCCAGAAGTCGGTCTCGAAGCCTTGCGGCTGCATTGTGGCATTTCCTCCGCGGTTTTGTTGCAGCGAACACCATTCTTCGTTTGCAAACAATGACATCGGCCGCTTTTCATGCCGCGCCGTTTTTGTTAAGCCGCTTGCGGCAGGCATGGGACGAACCCTGGGCAAAACCGGGGCAAACACTCCGAAGCAATTCATCGCCGCTAAATACTTGCCAGGAATGACAAAATGCCGAAATTGCCGCTGCTCAATCCCGACGATTTCGTCGCTATCGACATTCACACCCATGCCGAGGAGCCGTGCGGGTTGCATGCCGATGACGGCTACGACGATTTCCAGGAGCGGATGGCGGAGTATTTCAAGTCGCCGAACAAGCATCCGCCGACGGTGCAGGAAACCGCCGCCTACTACCGCGCCAAGAAAATCGCCGCGGTGATCTTCCCGGTCGATGCCGAACGCGAGACCGGCTTCCGCCGTTACAACAACACCGAGATGCTGGAGATCGCGGCGCAAAATTCCGACGTGCTGATCCCCTTTGTCTCAATCGATCCGCACAAGGGAAAACTCGGCGTGCGCGAGGCGAAGCGGCTGATCGAGGAATACGGCGTCAAGGGATTCAAATTCCATCCCACCATGCAGGGTTTCTATCCGAACGACCGCATGGCCTATCCGCTGTACGAGGCGATCAACGACGGCGGCGCGATCGCGCTGTTTCACACAGGGCAAACCGGGGTCGGAAGCGGCATGCCGGGCGGCATGGGGATGCGCCTGAAATATTCCAACCCGATGTACATGGACAACGTCGCGGCCGACTTCCCCGATTTGAGGATCATCCTCGCGCACCCCTCCTTCCCGTGGCAGGAAGAGGCGCTGTCGGTCGCGACCCACAAGCCCAACGTCTACATCGACCTTTCCGGCTGGTCGCCGAAATATTTCCCGCCGATCCTGGTGCGCTACATCAACTCGATCCTGCAGGACAAGATGCTGTTCGGCTCGGACTGGCCGGTGATCACGCCGGACCGCTGGCTCAGCGATTTCGCCAAGCTGGAGATTCGCGAGGAGATCCGGCCGAAGGTGCTGAAGGCGAATGCGAGGAAGCTGCTGGGGATTTGAGGTGTAAGGCGGGCACAAAGCCCCGGGACGCGAACGCGTCCGGAACGTGCCCGCCATTCCATTGGCCTTCGAGTAAAGATGGTGGGCACGGCGCGAACGCGCCTTTGCCCACCCTGCAAGTTAGCACCGTCATTGCGAGCGAAGCGAAGCAATCCAGTCTTTAGCGCGCAGAGTGGATTGCTTCGTCGCAAGGGCTTCCTCGCAATGACGTTCAAGTTCAGCAAGCCGTCCCCTCACGCCACGAACGGTGACGCATACCCCGCGACCAGCTTGACCAGCTCGGCCTGGCGGTTGGTGTCGGTTTTTTCGAACACATGCTGAAGATGCGTTCGCACGGTGTTGTCGGAAATGCCGAGGATTCCCGCCACCTCGGGGACGCCGCCGACATCGACGATGGAAAACAGCACGCGGATCTCGGCGGGCGTCAGATGAAATTCCTGCGCGACCGCCTCCGGAACGGTCGGCAGATCGAGCGCGGCCTTGCGCACGAAGACCACCGCGACCGCCTCGTAGGAGATGCCTGCCTTGCGCCTTGTGCCCGAGGTCAACGGCAGCACGTTGGCGAGATAACGCTCGCCGTCGCGCGCTTTCAGCGGCAGGGCCACGCCCCTGCGGCCGAGCGTGAGGTCGCCGACCGGCGCGGTCGCAAAAATATCGCCCAGCGCCTGGTCGGCCTGCGCATCGAGCGCATGCAGGCGGCCGCCCGTCGCCTTCAGCACCTTCGCCTCCCCCAGCATGTCGTGGCCGCTGAGGTTGATGTGGACGAGGCGGCCGCGCGCATCGACCAGAAACATCGCGGCGGCCAGCGTATCCAGCGTATCGGCGAGCAGGGCGGCTTCGACCTTGTTAAGGTCGATCACCCGGCCGATCAGCAGGCTGCGGCGGACATGGGGAACGAGAAGCGAGAACCGCCTGCTCGCCTCTTCGTCCACGGTACCCTGGCGGATGTCCC
Source organism: uncultured Alphaproteobacteria bacterium (assembly GCA_963784755.1). Taxonomy (GTDB): domain Bacteria; phylum Pseudomonadota; class Alphaproteobacteria; order Rhizobiales; family Xanthobacteraceae; genus Bradyrhizobium. Next base: position 539,904 of record CAWASS010000004.1, read on the forward strand.
GGAACATGCTGAACAGCACGCATCCGGTGCGCCACTTTTCCATCACCGAAAAAGACCCGTCGATGAGGCCCTGCGGCGCGAGCCACTCCCGCCCGAACTTCGAGTTGCAGAGCTCCGCGCGCGGAATCACATCCATGAATGAATGGGTTTTTTCCGTATCGTTGAAGACGACGGTTGGAAAAACCGGGTTGATCCTGAAATAGCTGTCGAAATACAGTTCCTGATAGTGCGGATCGCACGACGAAGCAAAATAAAGCTCCGCGCTCTGACGAAAATTATCGTGCGACGTGAGACTCGCAAGCGCGGTGCCGAGATACGCGGAGATACCGTCGAAAACATCGGGCCACAACACGGGATCGAGCGCAGCATCGTAGATGTCGCCGATCAGCGCCGAAACCCGTTCCACCTCGGACATGTCGAACACCGCTGAAACCCGCATTGGCGCGGGCACCCAAGCCAAAAATCGGGCTGGCTGTGCCTTTGCAGCGCCGGCAATACGGGCGGGTCACGGCGGTATAGTCATACACTGAACATTTATTTTCGTCAAAGACGCCCGTCTCATCCATTCCTATGACGATTGCTCCTGGCGAAAGCTCTAATCCCTTGCCCGTGACTTAACCTCCAAAGTCGAGGAGCAGGATATGAGCAACGCGCAGCAGGCACTACCCGCTACCGGCGCATTCGAGCGTTTCGACCGTCAAGGCTCACATATTGCAGGGGATCTGCGGGTTATCTGGGCCTGGTCGCTGCTCGGGCTGACCGTCTCGGCGCTGACGATCGCCGCCGGTTACGGCACGGAGTTGGGCGAGATTCTCCTGATCGCCGGATAAATCCGGCAATTGTTCGCCGTTCATGGCATAGGCGATCATCACCTCGCTGTCGCGCGTGTGGTCGATGTCCAGCGACTTCAAATGCGGCGCATTGGGGGTGACACCCCTTTGTCGAAAACTTCGAACGGCGTTTCCAGCAGCGGTGGACGGGTTGCAAGAGCACAACGGTCCGCGCTTCCGAACGACCCGGGTCGCGCGCCTTGCGCCTATGCGCCCAGGCGGAGATCCTCGGCACCAGCCGGTCCCGCCGCGTTGCATTCCTCGAACCGGGCGGCGATCTGGTCGAGCGCCCGGTGGCGCCATTTCTCGGCTTCGGCGAGCAGCTTCCAGCTGTCCTCGGGATGAAGTGCCGCGCCTTGACGGCAGAAGAATTCCATCGCGCGGCAGTGAACGAGCTCTTCCATCGCCACCTCCCGGATTCGGTTGACGATATTCTAAGCCCGGCTTTGAGTCGGAGTCATTACGATTATGCGACAGAATGATTGCCGTATCGGCCTCGCCTTGACAACTTGCAGTAAACAATCCGGCCTGTTGCGTTGGGGATTACTTTCCTTGCTCGATCCAGCCGTTAATTGTTTGCACAGCAGCACCGCCGTTCCATCGGGCTAAACGTCGATGCCATTTGGGCTAGGCGAACTCCAACGGTTGATGGATAGTGCAATGACACGAGGTGTTGCCTGTGACAAACCTCTCCAGCATCGCTGCATTCGCCACCGCCCTTCTGATCGGAACTGCGATCGCATGCTCCGCGACCCAACCTGAATCCTCCCCCGCCGTCGTCGAGTTCGAGAGCCCGACTGCCAGTCCGCAGCCGCTGCAGGGTTACCTCAGGCAGCCCAGCAGCGCGGGCCCCTCGCCCGCGGTGGTGCTGCTGCATTCATGCAATGGAAACTGGGCGCGGCTGGACCAACGCTGGGGCAAGCGGATCGTAGCCTGGGGCTATGTGACGCTCGCGGTCGACAGTTTCGGGCCGCGCGGCATCAAGCATACCTGCAACAGCGGCGCTCCTGTCGATCTCGCATTCGATGCATATCGGGCCCTGAACTTTCTGGTGCGGCAGCCGTTCGTCGATCCCGATCGTGTTGCGGTGCTGGGTTTTTCGCAGGGCGGCTGGCTGGCGCTGACGTCGGTCGAACGCGGCGCCGTCGAGCGCGTATCCAAAAACAAGTTCCGCGCCGCCATCGCGTTCTATCCGCGCTGCCTTGGATTCCAGGGCAACATGACCGTTCCCACCCTGATCCTGATCGGCGAACGCGACGACTGGGCGCCGGCGCAGGAGTGCCGCAACATGGTGGACGGCCGCGACGATTGGGGGATAGCGCGGCACAAGATCGAAGGCGCGCCGGTCCGGCTGGTCGTCTATCCCGGCGCCTATCATGCCTTCGACGCGCCGGGCCTGCAGACGCCAATCCAGTTTCTCGGGCATCGCCTCGAATTCAACAGAGCGGCGGCGGACCAGGCGATCGATGCCGTGCGCGAATTCCTTCAGCAACATATCGGCGAGAAAGCCGGGGCGCCGTGACCGTCAAAGCCGTCGTGTTCGATGCCTATGGCACGCTGTTCGACATACAGTCGGTGGCCGCGATCACCGAACGATCGTTTCCGGGATATGGCGAGATCATCACCCAGGTCTGGCGCATCAAGCAGCTCGAATATACCTGGCTGCGGTCGCTGATGCGGCGCTACCAGGACTTTTCCGTCGTCACCCGCGATTCGCTGGTCTACACGCTGCGCGGCCTTGGGCTGAAGCCCGACGCCGCTACCGTCGCGCGCCTCATGGACAAATACCTGCATCTCGATCTCTACCCAGATGCGATGGCTACGCTGGTGGCGCTGCAAGGCCGCAGGCTGGCGATCCTATCCAACGGCTCCGCCGATATGCTCAACGCGCTGGTGCGCAACAGCGGGCTCGACCGTATGCTCGACGCCACCATCAGCATCGACAGCAAACGCATTTTCAAGCCGAGCCCGGAGGCCTATGCGCTGATCGAATCGAGGCTCGGCGTGGCGCCCGCTGACGTGCTGTTCGTGTCGTCGAACCCGTGGGACGCCTGCGGCGCCAAGGCGTTCGGGCTCAAGGTCGCCTGGATCGAGCGGGTGACTCCGGAAGCGATGGCACAGGCCTGCGCGAACGGCGATCTCGTGCCGCCGCTGACCATGTTCAAGGCGCTCCGGACGCAGATGGATGAACTGGGGCTGGAGCCCGACTATCGCATCCGCGCGCTGGCGGAGTTGCCGGGGCTGGTTGCGGCCGCGTAGGGATGTGCCCCGGACGCAGCGCAGCGCGCCGCTCTTCGCGGCGTGGTGCGCTGCAGAGCCGGGGCCGTTGCGAACGTCGGTGCTTGGTACGGTCCCGGTTCTGCGAAGCAGCATGAAGAATGCCGCATCGCGCCCGGGACACAGGAGGGAGCAAACAAAAACGAGCAGGCTATTCGGGTTTCCCCAAATCGCCTGCTCGTTGAAGACTTGACCGCTATTGGCTATCCGCGTCCGGCGCCGCTTTTGGCAGCGAGCGATCATGTTTTCTTCGAGGATAGAACCGCCGAGCCGGCAAAGCGTTCCGCGCCAATTAATTTATTTCCACGTTCGCGTATTAAGCTGTATTAGCCCGTCATTCCGGGATGCGCCTCCTGGCGCAGACCCGGAATCCATACTCACGATGGTGGCTATGGATTCCGGGCTCGCTCGTTTCACTCGCGCCCCCGGGAATGACGGCCGTTTTGTTCCTGCCAATGCGAAACCCTCACCGATGAGCCTTGAATCCGTCCGCGCCTTCTTCGCCGAAAAGGCTCCCGACATTGCCGTGATGCTGTCGCCGACGAGTTCGGCGACGGTGGCGCTGGCGGCGCAGGCCTATGGCGTCGAGCCGGCGCGGATCGCCAAGACGCTGTCGCTGCGGGTCGGCGAGCGCGTGGTGCTGATCGTCGCCAGCGGCACGGCGCGGATGGACAACAGGAAGGTCAAGGCGCGCTTCGGCGGCAAGCCGAAAATGCTCGATGCCGATGAGGTCGCCGCCATCACCGGCCATGAAGTCGGCGGCGTCTGTCCGTTCGGGTTGAAAACGCCGCTGCCGGTCTATTGCGACCTGTCGCTGCAGGCGTTCGACGAGGTGGTGCCGGCGGCAGGTTCGATCCACAGCGCGGTACGGATCGCGCCATCGCGGATGGCCGAACTGACCTCGGCGGAATGGGTCGATGTCTGCGGGGAACGCGCGGAAACATCCGCCGCGGGCTAACACCCCGTTAACCTTGTTGGCTTCGCAGGGGTGACAAATCGTTAGTGCTGTCGGGATAAGCTCGCGCGTCATGTCCAGCACCACTGCCAAACTGATATCCGATCCGGAAGAGCGGCGACGAGGTCCGCGCACGGACGTCGACGAGCCCGCCTATATTTCAAGCGCAGGCTCGAGCACGCGTTGCCAGGTGGTGAACATCTCCGCCGAGGGTGCGGCGATCGACGTTCCCGATCCGGTTTTCATTCCCGCCCGCTTTCAATTGATGACCGAGAAAGACCGCGTGATCCGCAACTGCCGGATGGTCTGGACCAAGCAGAACCGGATCGGCGTGATTTTCGAGTAAACCCTGTTTTCGAACGGGCTTATTTTTGAGTGGACTCGCCGGCGCCGCCGCGCTTTCATCTGGCGGCAACCGGGAGACAAAGCATGCTCCGCAACACGTTATTGGCGCTGGCGCTGGCCGTAGCCGGACCGGCGCTCGGTCCCGGCGCCGCCTTCGCCGCCGACCGCTATGTGGTTCGCAAAGCCGCACGGCATGGATTGCCCGCCGGTCTTCCTCGCGCGCATTACGGTTACCGGACCACGATCGTCTCCGGCCCGCCGGTGCCCTATGACGCGCGGCCCTACGCCTACGGCCGTTACGGCTATGCGCCTTACATCAACAGCTATGGCATTCCGGCGGCGGTGGTGATCGATCCGGTCGATCCGGCCTACCTGTGGCGGCGGCCCTTTCCTTATGGCACGCCGATTTATGCCACGCCCTATTCGTGCTTCTATTACGGCAATTGCTGACGCGAACCGGAAATTGTCATGTGCGAAAACTGCCGCCTGCAAAATCCGGCGCACGTTTCCTCGCGCCGCGCGGTGCTTCGGTTTGCCGCGGCCTCGGCGATCGGGCTGGCGCTGGGGAGCGCGGGCAACGCCAAAGACGCCAAGCCGCCACCGAAGCCGCAAAATGTGCTGTCGCCGGATGCTGCACTTGAACTGCTGCTAAAAGGCAACGCCCGCTATGTCGATGGGGTATCGCGGCGTCATGACTTCAAGCATGAGCGCGAGGCGCTGGCCGGCGGCCAGAACCCCTATGCCGGAATCCTGAGCTGCGCCGATTCCCGTATCGCGCCCGAATATGCCTTCGACAGCGGCCGCGGCGATCTCTTCGTCTGCCGGGTGGCGGGAAACTTCGCCAGCACCGACAGCGTCGCCAGCCTCGAATACGCCGTCGCCGTGCTCGGCGCGCCGCTGATCCTGGTGCTCGGCCACGACAGCTGCGGCGCCGTCGACGCCACGATCAAGTCGCTCAAGGACAACACCACGCTGCCGGGACAGATGCCTTCGCTGGTCGCGGGCCTCGCGCCCGCAGTCAATGCGGTGTCGCAGCAGCCGGGCAATCTGCTCGACAACGCCATCCGGCAGAACGTGATCGACACCATCGCGAAACTCAAATCGGCGACGCCGATTCTCAATGCCGCGGTCGAACAGAAAAAGCTGAAAGTGGCCGGCGGCATCTATCGACTCCGGGACGGCCGGGTCGACATGGTCGCGTGATCGCAGGGCCACCGGGCTTTCACCGGTCGCCGCCGCGCCGCGGCAGATCGGCGCGGGGCGCCGGTGCTGGCGGTTGCGGCGAAGCCTGCTGCGGCACACTCGCATTCGATTCGAACACCGCCCGGCAGGCGTCGCTGAGCTGCGGCGTGTTTTGCCTGAGGCACGCGACGATGCGGTTGGTATCGGGGATCTGATCGCCGCAAAGGCTGAGCACGTCGGGCGTGCAGGCCAGCTGCTGCTGCAGCGTGCCGCGATACTCCTGCGACCGCGCGGCATGGTGCATGGCGATGCCGCAGGCAAGCGAGATCACGGGAATCATGACAAATCGGGTTGCTCGCATGGTGCCGTCCCTTGCTCCAGGTTTTCCACGGGCGCTGGCGTGGTTCCGCCGCGAGATTGCGTTGCCAAGCACTTCAAAATAATGAGGCGGCGGAAGGTTTCACGCCGAACAACAAAATGTGAAAATGGAAACTCGGCCACGTTCCCCGGATGCTGCGCGACGCGACGCCCTTGCGGCGTGGTGCGCCGCTAAGCCGGGGTCGCAACGGAGCGCGGCGCTTGGTACGGTCCCGGCTCCGCGCAGCGGCATGAAGAATGCCGCAGCGCGTCCCGGACACGACTGTCAACCGTCATTGCCGGACTTGATCCGGCAATTCATCTTCTTCAATCACGCTTCTTGCGAAGATCGATGGATGCACGGGTCAAGCCCGCGCATGACGCGGCTACTTCACCACCGCAGCGGTCTGGCCGAACAGCAGCTTGCGCTCTTCCTCGGTGCGGATCGCGGGCTGGCCGTAGTTCGGATTGACCTCTTTTGCCTTGGCATAGGCGCGCACGGTGGCGGGCCGCGCCGCGATGGTTTCCAGCCAGCGCTTCAGGTTCGGGAAGTCGTTGATGTCCTGCTCCTGGTTCTTGTAGGGCACGATCCAGGGATAGCTCGCCATGTCCGCGATCGAGTAATCGCCGGCGATGAATTCGCGGTCCCGCAGCCGCTTGTTGAGCACGCCATAGAGCCGGTTGGTTTCGTTCACATAGCGGTCGATGGCGTATTTGATTTTTTCCTCGGCGTAGTTGCGGAAGTGGTGGTTCTGCCCGGCCATCGGGCCGAGCCCGCCCATCTGCCAGAACACCCACTGGATCGCGTCGTAACGGCCGTAGATATCCGCGGGCAGGAATTTGCCGGTCTTCTCCGCGAGATACAGCAGCATCGCGCCGGATTCAAAAATCGAGATCGGTTTGCCGCCGCCCTTGGGCTCGTGATCGACCATCGCCGGAATGCGGTTGTTCGGCGCGATCGCGAGAAACTCCGGCTTGAACTGGTCGCCCTTGCCGATGTTGACCGGGAAAACCTTGTAAGCGAGCCCGGCCTCCTCGAGAAACATCGTGATCTTGTGGCCGTTCGGCGTGGTCCAGTAGTGAAGGTCGATCATGGCGCGTTCCTGCTGCGATTGAATGAGCGGCATCGCTAAGTGGATGCGGATGCATGAATGTGCCACTTCGTGTCAATGAGTCAATGCCGGAGCTTCACTTCCCCATGTCCCGGACGCGGTGCAGCGCTTCTTCAGCGGTGCACCGCAGAGCCCGGGCCCCGCAAATACATCGGCACGCGCGGGCCTGACCCGGCAATCCATCACTCTTCACGAGAATTTTTCGAAGAGGATGGAGTGCCGGGTCAAGCCCGGCAATGACGTTGAGGCGGGCTCCGGCTTAGCAGCGCACCGCTTCGCGCTGCGCAGCATCCGGGGAACGTGCGCGCCGCTATTCCACCGCCACCTTCCTCGGCTCCACCACCTCGAACCCCGGCGAAAAATCGTCGAGCAGGCCGAACAGCTCGGCCAGCTTCAGCGGATTGCCCGAGATCGAGACGTCGCCGGTGACGACGCTGCCGATGAAGGTGCGCTGCTTCAGCGTGATGGCGTCGAGGGTGGCGCGGGCCAGTTTTACTCCAACGTCGGCGCTGTCGGAGAGTTTTCCGGACGTGTGCGTCAGCGCCGAGTTCTCGAGATTCATGACGTAGGTCTGGTTGAGGTCGGTAAACGTCCAGTTGATGACGATGTGCCTGCCCTCGGCCTTGACCGCGTTGAGCCGGACGCCGAGGAAGTCGAAGGCAAGGTCGATCGAGACGCCCTTGAGCAGTTCGGCGTTTGCGGTCGAAGGCCCTTGCGCCGCGGCAACGCCATTGCGCAACTCGGCGGCGCCGACCAGATAGGCGTTGCGCCAGGTCGCGGCCTCGCTCTGGTAACCGAGCTGCTCCAGCGCGTCGGCGCCGAGATCGCGCGCCGCCTTGTTGGCGGGATCGGCGAACACCAGCGTACTCATGACGCTGGCGACCCAGCGGTACTGCCCGGCGGCAAAATCGTCGCGGGCGCGCTTCAGCACGGCGTCGGCGCCGCCCATATATTCCACCTGTTTCTTCGCGGCTTCGGCACGCGGCAGCGGATTGAGATCGGCGGGGTTGGCGTCGTACCAGCCGAGATAGAACTGATACACCGCCTTGGCATTGTGGCTCAGCGTGCCGTAATAGCCGCGCGACGCCCAGTCGCCGGCGAGCGACGGCGGCAGCTTCAGTTGCTCGGCGATTTCGGTCGGGGTCAGGCCGTGGTTGAGCAGCCGCACGCTCTGGTCGTGGATGAATTTGTAGAGGTCGCGCTGCTTTTTCAGGAACGCGACGATGCGTTCGTTGCCCCAGATCGGCCAGTGATGCTGCGCGATCACGGCGTCGGTTTTGCCGCCATAGCGCTCGATCGCGTCGGCGATGTAGCGCGACCACAGCCTGCCGTCGCGGATTTCCGCGCCGCGCAGCGTGTAGAGATTGTGCATGTTGTGGGTGGCGTCCTCCGCCATGTTCAAGAGCTTGAACTGCGGAAAGTACATGATCATCTCGGCTGGCGCCTCGGAGCCCGGCACCAGATGGAATTCGATCTCGACGCCATCGACAGTGCGGGTCTCGTAAACCTGCTTGATCACGTCGTTGGGCGGGATCAGCGAGATCGTGCCTTTCGACAGCGCCTTGCCGAGGCCGGTATCGATCTGCGCGCGCTCGCCAACGGGGAGCGCGCTGCCGAACTGGTATTGCGCGCGGCGGCTCATGGCGTTGCCGGCGATGACGTTCTCGGCCACCGCGTGCTCCATGAAGCCATCCGGCGCGATCACTTTTACCTTACCCGATGCGGCATCCTCAGCGGTCATCACGCCCTTGGCGCCGCCGAAATGATCGGCGTGGCTGTGGCTGTAGATCACCGCCGCGACCGGCTTTGCCGGCCGATGCGCGAGATAGAGCTCCAGCGCCGCCTTCGCGGTCTCGTTGGACAGCAGCGGATCGATCAGGATCAACCCGGTGTCGCCCTCGATGATGGTCATGTTGGCGATGTCGAGGCCGCGGACCTGGTAGACGCGCCCGGTAACCTCGAACAGGCCGTTGACGGCATTGAGCTGCGCCTGCCGCCACAGGCTGGGATTGACCGTCGCCGGCGCCTCGTCCTTCTGCAGGAAGGCATAGGGCTTGGTGTCGAACGCCGGCCTGGCCCCGGGACCCGCGACCGCGCCGTCCGGCAGCGTCGCGATGAACCCGCGTTTGGCGTCGTCGAAATCGGCGCGGTCGGAAAACGGCAGCGATTTGACGAAGGCCTCGTTGGCGGCGCGGGTGGCGGGCTCGGCGTCCCTGGATTGCGCGAACAACGGCGCGGCCGTCAGCGCGAGCGTCGCCAGCGCGGCCGAGCATGTCAACGTGGTGAGCAATCGTTTCATCGCGCGTTCCCTTCGGGCCTGCCGTTTCTCTGGCCGGACTGATCCCATATTCCGGCCATGGCGAAGAATCCAGACAATCCCAAAAGGCCGGCCGCAAGTTCCGGGGGCACCTCGGTCGGGCGCCGAGCCCGCACGCGTGACGGTTGTCTAGGCGCGCGGCCTCTCCTATAGTCGGTTGGCTGACCGACGGCGCTAACTCCTGGGGAGAGCAGATGCCGGACACCTTCCAAAGCATCCATTTCAACGTTGCCGGCGAAAGCGACGACAATATCCAGGCGGCCGGATCGCGGCCGCTGGCGTTGCGCGCCGGCCCCTCGCGCGCCGCCGCCGCCAGTTCGTTCGACGACGACGAAGCGGCGGCCCGCTTCTATCTCAGCAATATCTTCGCGCGGGACCAGCGCTCCGGGGTGCGCGGGCTGACGGCGCCGCACAATCCGCAGGTCGTTCCCGATCTCGAGCTGCGGGACTCGCAGCGGTCGCCCCTGACCAACACCTCCATCGTCCGGTTCGTGCAAACGAAATCCTCGATTCCCGTATTCGGGTCGCGCGCCATCGTCGAGATGGACAGCAAGCGGGAGCTGCTGGCGGTCGACGCCGAACTCGCAACCGTCGAAGGCGTCGCGCCGATAACCGGTATTGCCGAATTGCAGGCGCTGAAAAACATCGCCGCCGCGGCCCAGGTCCCGGTCGAGAGCCTGACCAACACCGACGCCCCCAAGACCACGTTCTATCGCGACGAAGACAAGGGCATCTGGCATCTCGCCTACTATTTCCGGAATATTCCGGCGGCTCCGCCGGAGTATTTCAGCGGTCTGAAATCCCATGGCGGCCACAGGTCGCTGGCGCAGAGCCGCCCGCAACTCGATTATCTCGTCGATGCCCATGACGGATCGATATTGCTCTACTGGAGTTCCACGCCGACGCTGGTCGCCTGCCAGGGCCTCGACGAAGACGGCGTCAACAGGAAGTTTTACGGCGAGCTGACCGCAGCGGGCGAATTCGCGCTGATCGATACGCTGCAGCGCATCAAGACGATCGATTTCGGCGGTGGCGATATCGACAACGCCACGCCGCCGACCGATCCGGTCGCCAAGAACGCGCACCGGTTCGACGATTGCGGGGCCGCGGTCTCGGCGCATTTCAACGCAACGCGCGTTTGCGATTTTCTCAAATCGGTGTTGAAACGCGACGGCATCGACGGCAAGGGAATGGAGCTTATTTCCTACGTCAACTGCACCTCGCCGGCAGACCAGGCGCCGCCGGAATGGCACAACGCGGCGTGGTGGAAACAGCGGATGTGGTACGGACAGTCGCTGGATGGAAACGGGAAGCTGAAAAGCTATTCGCGCTATCTCGACATCATCGCGCACGAACTGGCGCATGGCATTACCGAGTTCACCGCCGATCTCGCCTATCTGCGGCAGTCGGGGGCGTTGAACGAATCCTTCAGCGACATTTTCGGTGTCATCATCAAGAACTGGGACCGGACCCAGCCCGATACCGGAGGTGACGTCGCGGCATGGAACTGGGAGGTCGGACCGGGCCTCAAGGCCGGCGGCCTGCCGTTGCGGGACATGAAGGATCCGACGCGCACCGGCGATCCCGACCACATGAACGCCTACCTCAACACCGCCGCGGACAATGGCGGCGTGCATACCAACAGCAACATTCACAACAAGGCCGCCTACAACTTCCTGACGGCAAAGGACGCGGCCGGCGCCGGCGTGTTTACGCCGCAGGAGGTCGCGGTGCTGTATTATCTGACGCTCAGCCGCCTCGACAAACTCGCCACCTTCACGCAGACGCTCAATACCCTGCTCAATGTCGCCGGCACCTATTATGCCGGCGATCCGCAGCGGCAGGACAAGCTCGACGCAATTTCCGGCGCGTATGCGGCGGTCGGCATTACCTGAAGAGGTGTTTTGGCCGTGGCCACGCTCAAACCTGCGAAGATCATTCAGGCCCTCGCACTGTTCGACGAGAAGAACTCGTTCGACTACGGGCTGGCGCTGTGGGCAACCTTTCATGAGGTGGAGCGCTTCTACGCGGCGGCCGGGGCGGAGGTAAAATATCAGCGTTTCTATATCGCGCCCTCTGCGCCCAACCCGTCGCTTTTTGAAAGTATATCGCAAACTCTCGGCAGGTGGATTCCGGGCAGGATGGTCCAAAGCGCACTCGAACTGCCGAAAGACAGCCAGGTCCGCTCCTCGCTCGCGCCTTCCGCCGAACTGGCGGACAACCGCCGCCGGACCTACGATCAGGACAAGCTCACGGCGATCATACGCAAGCTGGTCGATCCCAAGGAATCCGGCGATCATCTGATGATCGTGACGGATCGGGCGATCACGCCGCCGAAGGAATGGCGCTATATCATCTGGGAAACCAACGAAAACACCAATTCATCTGTGATCTCCGTTGCGCCGCTCGATCCCGAATACTGGCGCGACAAGGATCCCCAGCGGATTTTAACGATCAAGAACCGGACGCGTAACGCGGCGCTTTCCGTCACCGGCGAACAGGTCGGTCTCGATCGCTGCGAGAATCCGGCCTGCTTCCTGTTCGGAGACGTAGACTCGGTGACGGTGCTGGACGAGATGCGGGAGCTTGGCGAAGAGCACGAGATATCGCAGCTGACCGGGCATGGCTTCGAGGAGGTCGCAAAGGATCCTACCCTGGTGCAGTCGATCACGTCGCAGTCCTTGTCAAAGCGGGGATGGTGATGCCCGAAGCCTTTTCCATAACCTGGGAAGCCGGCCCCAGCGCCCAGATCGAGATCTTCAGCCCGGAACTGGATCCGGCCACGATCGGCCACGACTACCGGCTGAAATTTTCGCCGCCGATGCGGAAAACCATTCGCCCCACGCCGACGCCGCTCCAGCTCGGACGCGGCGAGCTGGAGCCGATCATCGAAAGCCTCAACAAGCTCGGCAAAGCGGTGAATACACGGCGCGCGCCGGACCCCGCCGCTGCGGCGGCCAAGGCTGCCGCGGCGGACAACGCCGCGGCAGCCTCGGTGCTGGCCCAGGCCCAGGACGCCGGCGGCCTGCTGTTCAGCCTGATCATTCCCGATGACGTTCAAATCGAGCTCGCGGAGGAAAATCTTTTTCTGGAAATCGGAGTCGACGAGGCGTTGCTCGAATATCCCTGGGAGCTGCTGCATGACGGCACCGACTTCCTGTGCCTGAAGCATTCGCTTGGACGTTTCGTCAATGTGAGCCGAGCCGTCATTCCGACCCGCGACCGGCCCGAAGCGATCGGCGTGAAACCGCTGTCCGTGCTGGTGATCGGCGTACCGAAGCCGCAGCCGCGCAAGGGGCCCGCGGGAGAGGACGTGAAATTCGATTCGCTCGACGGCGTCGATGAAGAGACCGAAAAGGTTGCGCTGGCTATCGCCAATCTCGGGCCCGGCACCGCCGATGTGAAGGTTCTCAGGGGCAGGGACGCCACCTGGACCGCCGTTGCGAACGCGCTGAAGACCAAGCGGTATCATATCGTGCATTACAGCGGGCACGCGTATTTCGACAGCCTCACGCCGTTCAACAGCGCCATCGTTCTCGACGACCGCAACATGACGACGGGGCAGATCCGGAATTTTTCCAAGCAGCCGCCGGTATTGTTTTTCATCAATGGCTGCGAATCGACGGTGGGACGCGGCGCCGGCACCGAATGGAAGGACCGCTACGACATCTTCGGGCTGGCCCGCGCGTTCCTGGAAACCGGCGCATATCTGCTTGGAAGCCGCTGGAAGGTCGGCAACGTCGGAGCGGCTAAATTCGCCGAGGCGTTCTATGCGGAATTGCTCGCCGAAAAGCCGCTCGGCAACGCCGTCCGCGAGGCCCGCAAAGCCTGCAAGGCCGCCCTGCCCGACGATTTTACCTGGGCGTCCTACGTCTATTATGGCGATCCCAGGCTGAGGTTCCGCAAGGTTGGACCGTAGCCGAAGCGGCGCGCGGCTTCCTCAATCGCCCTTTTATGTCAGCCAGACTCGCCCCATATTCGGGCCATGGCGAAGCATCCAGACCGTCCCAAAAAGCCGGCCAAAACCCCGAAATCCAAGGCCCCAGGGTCTAAAGCATCAAGGCCCGACGTGCAGCCGATCGGGCCGGCGCTGGCGGAACTGCTCAATCCCGCGATCAATCGCGGCGAAAGCGGGCTCGGGTCGGGCACCGGCCTGCGGCCGCCGCCGGATAATTCCTGGGATCGCCGCTCTGGCGGCGAGGCCGCGGCGCACCGCGCGCGCAAATCGACGCGCGGGACCAGCGATGAGGTGGCGAAACGTGATGCGTCTCTGTCACCTTCCCCAGGGCTACCCCCCTCCCCGGCCCTCCCCCTCAAGGGGGGAGGGAGCGATGGAGCACGCGGTCTCGGTGAATCCCCGCAGTCGGAATTCGCGCCGGCGAATTACGGCACCGCCGCGACCATTCCGACGCTCGATCCGGAACTGGCAAAACAGTTCGGCTTCACCACCGAGGAGGAGGACGCCGCAGCATTGGCGCGGCCGCCGCGCAACAAGATGGAAGCGCTCGGCGTGCAGGCGACCGCCGATGCGCTGGAGAACCTGATTCGCGAAGGCCGGCCCGAGTTCAAGGGCGAGGATGGCCGCATCAAGATCTGGACGCCGCACCGCCCGCCGCGCCCGGAGAAATCCGAAGGCGGCGTGCGCTTCGAGATCAAGTCCGAATACGAGCCGAAGGGCGACCAGCCCACCGCGATCGCCGAACTGGTCGAGGGCATCAAGCGCAACGACCGCACGCAAGTTCTGCTCGGCGTCACCGGCTCGGGCAAGACCTACACCATGGCCAAGGTGATCGAGGCGACGCAGCGCCCGGCGCTGATTCTGGCGCCGAACAAGACGCTGGCGGCGCAGCTCTATGGCGAGTTCAAGAGTTTTTTCCCCGACAATGCCGTGGAGTATTTTGTCTCGTATTACGACTACTACCAGCCCGAGGCCTACGTCCCCCGCACCGACACCTATATCGAGAAAGACTCTTCGATCAACGAGCAGATCGACCGCATGCGCCATTCGGCGACGCGGGCGCTGCTGGAGCGCGACAACGTCATCATCGTCGCGTCGGTGTCGTGCATCTACGGTATCGGCTCGGTCGAGACCTACACCGCGATGACCTTTGCGCTGAAGAAGGGCGAGCGCATCGACCAGCGCGCGCTGATCGCCGACCTCGTCGCGCTGCAATACAAGCGGACGCAAGCCGATTTTGCCCGCGGCACCTTCCGGATTCGCGGCAACGTCATCGACATCTTTCCGGCGCACTACGAAGACCGCGCCTGGCGCGTCAACCTGTTCGGCAACGTCGTGGAAAATATCGAGGAGTTCGATCCGCTCACCGGCCACAAGCAGGACGAGCTGGAATTCATCAAGATCTACGCCAACTCGCATTACGTGACGCCGCGGCCGACGCTGATCCAGGCCATCAAGGCGATCAAGTCCGAGTTGAAATGGCGGCTCGACCAGCTCAACAACCAGGGCCGCCTGCTGGAAGCGCAGCGGCTGGAGCAGCGCACCACCTTCGACCTCGAAATGATGGAAGCCACCGGAAGCTGCGCCGGCATCGAGAACTATTCGCGCTACCTCACCGGACGCCGCCCCGGCGAGCCGCCGCCGACGCTGTTCGAATACGTCCCCGACAACGCGCTGGTGTTTGCGGATGAAAGCCATGTCACGGTGCCGCAGATCGGCGGCATGTTCAAAGGCGACTTCCGGCGCAAGGCGACGCTGGCGGAATACGGATTCCGCCTTCCCTCCTGCATGGACAACCGGCCGCTGCGGTTCGAGGAATGGGACATGATGCGCCCGCAATCGGTCGCGGTGTCGGCGACGCCGAGCGCGTGGGAGTTGAACGAGAGCGGCGGCGTGTTCGTCGAGCAGGTGATCCGCCCCACCGGGCTGATCGATCCGCCCGTGCACATCCGCCCGGCGCGCACCCAGGTCGACGATCTCGTCGGCGAGGTCCGCGCCACCGCGCAGGCCGGCTATCGCTCGCTGGTCACCGTGCTGACCAAACGCATGGCGGAGGACCTCACCGAATATCTGCACGAGCAGGGCATCCGCGTGCGCTACATGCACTCTGACATCGACACCATCGAGCGCATCGAGATCATCCGGGACTTGCGGCTCGGCGCGTTCGACGCGCTGGTCGGCATCAACCTGTTGCGCGAGGGCCTCGACATTCCGGAATGCGCGCTGGTGGCGATCCTGGACGCCGACAAGGAAGGATTTTTGCGCAGCGAGACCAGTTTGATCCAGACCATCGGCCGTGCCGCGCGCAATGTCGACGGCCGGGTGATCCTCTACGCCGACCAGATCACCGGCTCGATGCAGCGCGCCATCGCCGAAACCGACCGCCGCCGCGAAAAGCAGGTCGAATACAACACCGCGCACAACATCACCCCGGAGAGCATCAAGCGCTCGATCCACGACATCATGAACAGCGTCTACGAGCGTGACCATGTGCTGGTGGAAATCGGCGACGGCGGCATGGCCGACAACGTCATCAGCATCGGGCATAATTTCGAGGCGGTGCTGGCCGATCTCGAAACACGGATGCGCGAGGCGGCCGCGGATTTGAATTTCGAGGAAGCAGCAAGGCTGCGCGACGAGGTGAAGCGGCTGCGCGCGACAGAGCTCGCGGTGGTCGACGATCCCACCGCCAAGCAGCGGGTGGTGCAAGGCAAGGCCGGCGCCTGGGCCGGCCGCAAGCAGTTCGGCGACGCCGCCAACCTGCCGGCGCGGCTCGACAAGCTCGCCGCGCAGAGCAAACGTGGCGGCAAGTTCGGCTCGCGCGCGCGCAAACCGACACTGGACGAGATGGGCCCGGGCACGGAGAGCCGCATCTACCAGCCGAAGAGCATGACGGAATCGATGCCGAACGCGCTGCCGCGTTCGCCGGGCAAGCGTGGCTCTGCTCCACGCGCAGGTGCTGCTGTTCCCTCCCCCCTTGAGGGGGAGGGCCAGGGAGGGGGGTCAGCCCCACGCTCCGGTCTCTCCTCCTCGTCGAAAGTCCACAAACCCCATCTCGACGAAATGCACGGCCCGGAATCCCTGCCCTACCGCCCCGGCCGCGCGCGCAAACCGGCGCCGGATTCTCCTTCCTCGCTGCGCTTACGGGGACAAGGCGGGGATGAGGCTTCCGAAAGCAAAATCTACCAGCCGAAGAGTTCGCGCGAAGCCGGCCCGGAATTCGGCCCCGCCCCGCGCTCCACCGGCGGCGCGCCCGGGCATCGGGGCGGGTGGACGAAGCGGTGAAGCGCCGAACTAGATTGACCGGCCGTCAGCCGCACCACTTTGCTTGTCCGACAATGGCTGAAGCCAAACAGGAAAGCGCTCAGGCTTCTTTGCGACCTGTTCAAATAGCTGTAAAATTTCACGTTCGTAGAGGCCTGCGGCCTTCAGAATTCTAATTGCAGACGACAATACCTCGGTGGCGATTTCGTATTTGTCGGGACTAGCCATGAAGTCGGGTCTAGGTGTCATGGCGAAACCTCATTCCGCCGCAACAAGCGAGTTATAGGAATACGTCTTCCACGTCGGTCTATAATCGTCATCTGCCTGATTGCCCCACGCCGTCCAATTCTTGCGCGTTCCACGCGCGAACAATTCAACAAACGGCCCGGGCGAACATGCTTCGATTATATCGTATTGCTCGTCAGGCTTACGCGAATGCTCGCGTTTCCGTGTGGCAAGGAGATTCACCTGCCGCCGTCCCGGTGCAAGTGTTCGAGCATTCTTGCCGCGCACCCCGAACAAGATCAGCTCAGTGACGTTGCGGAAGTAGAAACCGACACCACGGCCATCGGAACCGCCGTCCTTGCGGACCTTGTGCCAGACAATGTTGGATTTGTAATTAAAGCCCCAAGCCTTCATCACCGCGATCCCTTCGGGTAACATCGCGTTAGGACACCAGAGATAAAGATGGGATGTTGGCGCAGCAATCTCCGGCACAGGCAGTGCCTGGATTTCGCCGAGCTTCATTGTGCCGTAGCGAGCAAGCCGCTTATGCTCTGGCGCGACCTTGCCGGTCTTGTTCGTGAATTGCCATGGCGGATCAGCAAGAATAGTGGCAAAGCGGCGTCCACCGGCGCTTGTGACGAGGTCAGTCGCGGCGTTGATCATGTTATTGAATTCACTTTGCTTTTGGCTGTTTCTTTGGTTGACGCACGATACGAACAAACCGAGAACTTACACTAGGATCGGCCACGTCGTCTAGATACAAACTTTGCTTCATCCCAACTATCAGCACCGGGCACCCGCCGCCTGCACCGCCATCGATCTTGCGTTTGAGTTTGGACAGTATCGTCGTGGAAGAGCCGAAGCTCTTGGCTCGGCCGAGTTCCTTAAAGATCGTTTGAAGCTCATCACATCGAGTGATGATAACTCCCACGTCAATCGCTTGAAGTTCAAAGAGCCGTCGAAAATTATTTAAGTCTCGATCGTAGAACTCTGTCTTGTTGTTCCACTCGACCTCAAGTGCGACTTTGCCCTTCACGCAATCAACTTCATGAGTTGGGCTGTCAATTCTCTCCGTATCTACAATAATCGCTGTGGCAAATTCGCGCGGCTTCCATCCGCGCGGTCGCAACGCCATGTCGTCAAGACGGATCACAATCTTGCCGCGGTCACCGAATCTTTCGCCATCCTCTCCCTTTTCAATATCACTTCGAAGCAGTCGGAATTCGGACAGCACGGACAGAATATCGGACCATTCTTCAGGATATGCCGCACTGAGAATCGCTAAGGCATTCCGCCATTCGTGGAATTCGTATAGTTCGAGTAATTCTTTTGGAATCAATTCCAGAGCGCGAGCAGCCAAAGCAAATCCCCCGTCCGAAGGGAGTCTATTGCGCTTCGACGCTGGGATCTATGGGGATGGTTCCTCGCAACCGAGGTTTCTCACTGCGGCGCGCGGCATATGTCGCCGTTCGGCAGTAAGCGGCTCACCACGCTGATCGAAGAGCAGCGCAAGGAGTTCGTGGTGTTCTGGTCGCCGGACACCGCCGAGCACGATCCGGACTATCGCGAACTCGGCCGCCTTCCGACGCGGGAGGAGGCGGTCGAGTTTCTTGCCGCGGACGGTTATTGAGCGTGTAGCGAACTCGTCGTCATGCGCGGGCTTGACCCGGCTGCGGGGCCGAAGCCCGTTCGGCGCGGCGGCCCGCGCATCCATCGATCTTCGCAAGAGTTTCTTCAGGGATGGATGGCCGGGTCAAGCACGGCCATGACGATCTGTACCGGTGCGCCTCTGCCCGATCAACGCCCCCTCACCCGCTGCGGCGGTTGCTCGTGTTCTGCACCAGGTTGCCGTGGTCGCCCTGTTCGCGGATGTTGTGCTTTTCGTCGTCGCGGTGGCCCCTGGTGGTGTCGATCACGACTTCGGGGGCGCTGCCGGGGCCCTTATGGCTGCGGTTGTCCTCGGGAACGGGCGTGATGGTTTTGCTCAGGGGTTTTGTCATGCGTCGTCTCCGTCGGTTACGGAGCGAAAACGCGGAGCGTGGCGGCGTGGTTCCTGAGGCAACGCGACAAGAAAACGTGGATGGCCGGATCGTCCCCGACCGGGTCGGGGACAGCCGCCGGCCGTGACGCTGCATTGTCGTTGGACGGCTTCGCGCAATAGTCGGGCCGGCGGTTATGACTTCCCCGCTTTCGCCGCGACGACCGATAATCTCCGCGCCTTACAGCTTCTCGCCCGCCGGCGCGGCCGTTGTGCCGGTGCCCTGCCGCTGCTTGTCCTGTTCGTTGGCGCGGTGGCGGCCATAGGCGCAGCCGGCGATGGCGCCGAGCACGCCGTGATGGCCGGCATAGTGGCCGGCGACGCCGCCGACTGCGGCGCCTTTCAGGCAGCCCTTTGCGGCGGCGGGGGTTGCGGCGGCGAGCGCGGCGATGGCGATGACGATGGCGAGGGTTTTCATGACGGCGGGCTCCGGGAGGATGTCGCGGGCATAACGGCGGCAGGCGGGGTCGGTTCCCGCTGTCGTCATACGCGGGCTTGAATGTTCGTACTGCCAACGCGGCGCGCCGCGTCCGGGGGCACGCGGGATTTTCGCAGGCCCGCCGCATACAAACGCCTGCCGATTTGCTATCGTCGCGCCGCGCCCTACCGTTTCAACCCGGCGCAAAGGGAGTTCGCCATGGCCAAGGGTCAGATGCGCAGCAACAAGGAAAAGAAAAAGCCGAAGGCCGACAAGAACATCAAGAAGGGCGGCGTGGCGCCCTCGCCGTTCGCCTCCGGCAGGACGCCGGCGGGCGAGGCTCCCAACAGCAGGAAGTAAGGCTCGCGGCAAAACCGGTCACCGGGTCCGGACATCGCGTCCGGCCGGCGCGCGGGCGCGTGCCCCACGCCGGCGAAGCCTGCACTAAAGACGATCAACCTTGGGTTGCTTTGTGCTTGATCCCCGCAAAATTCGGTTCACAATGCGGCGGAAACGCGAGTCGGGGCTCAACACCGGCGGAGACAACAACCCATGGATGACGGCAAGACGCGCCAGCGGGTGCTCGACTATCTCGGCGCGTTCTACGCGGGCGACGTGTTGCGGGCGCTGGATTACGTCGACGACGAGATCGACATCATCACTTACGCGCCGGTCGAGCTGTTTCCCCATCTCGGCCACAAGCACGGCAAGGCCTGGATCCCGGAAGCGATCCAGACCCAGAAGAAGCGCTATCTCAGCCGCAAATATGAAATCAAGTTCATGGCCGTCGAAGGGCCGAGGGCCTCGACCATGCTGCGGGTGCAGATGGAAAAGCGCAACGACCGCCGCATCGTGAAATTCGACGTCGCGGAATTCTATACGCTGCGCGACGGGCGCATCGTCGAATACCGCTCGTTCTTCGATTCGTTCGACCTCGTCCAGCAGTTGCTCGGCCAGGATCTGACCGACGCGTTCGCCGCCAGCGTCAAGGGCGCGATGCGGGCCTGAATTCTCCCTTCGCCGGTACCGGTTGCGGCGGCGTTGAACCTGCCGGCGCTCTGCCGCGACCAATCCGGTGGGTTTGGGATATCAACGCGAAATATAGCGAATGAAGATCGCGCTTCTCGTCCTGTTGGGGCTGATCCTGGGCGCGCTGGGAGGCGGCGCGCTCGGCGTCGGGGCCGGCATCGCCTGGGTCGAATTCTTCAAGACCACCGGCTTTGAGGGTTACAGCGGCATGCTGGTGTTCTTCACCTTCATGCCGGTCGGGGCGGCGCTGGGCGCGCTCGGCGGCGCCATCCTGTTCGGGGTGATCGCGGCCCGCGACGTCGAAATCGCCATCGAGCCCGAACCCGCCCGCCGGCAGGATCCCTAAACATCGGGAATGATTAACGAACTTCCGAATTCACGCCCGGCATTTGTGCGTTGCAAAAATATCGGTTGCGTTTTGCCGAAATCCGATTATTTGAAGCTTCAAATTAGTTGGGAATGCGGCATCCAAGGCACGGCGTCGCCAATGACGCCCTCTGGGCCGTTTGCTGTCCTTGCAAATCCAGTTTCAGGTGAGAGCATCATGACAGAGCACAGTCTCTGGCGTTTTTCGCGCGCATTGCACAGCGCCATCAACGAACGCCGGCAGAACGACCTCGAACCGCTGATCGACGAGGACGTCGAATGGGCGATCTACGGGCCGATCGACATGTTTCCATTCCTCGGCGCGCGCCGCGGCAAGGCCGCCGTGCTCGAGGTCTGCCGGCAGATCGCCGACAACGTGCAGGTGCACCGCTTCGACCGCGAATCGATCATGCTCGGCGTGGATTCGGCGGCGTCGATGATCCGCTATTCGCTGACCGCACTCGACTCCAACAAGCCGATCAGCCTGCGGCTCGCCCATTTCGCGCAGTTCAAGGCGGGACGGCTCTTGAGCATCCGCGTGCTGATGGACACCTTCGACCTGGTCGAACAGGCGCTGGGCCGTCCGATCAACCTGCCGAAGATCGCGATGTAAACATAGCACTGCGTTCCCCGGACGCAGCGCAGCGCGCAGCCCTTCGCGAGGCGGTGCGCCGCAGAGCCGGGCCGTACAAGGCACGGTGCCTGTGACGGTCACGGCTCTGCGGAGCGGCATGAAGAATGCCGCACCGCGTCCGGGACACGAGGGATGCGATCGCCACAATTTTGAACAATCATGACCCTATCGTCCGAACCATCGGGTTCGGGCTGGCATCATGACATTCAAGGCTGGACGATTGCGGCGCGCTCTGGCGGTCGCGCTGCTGTTTGGCGCAAGCGCCGCGCCGGCAATCGCCGACGAGCAGCCCTCGGTCTGGCCCAAAGACATCTATTCCAACGAGAACGCCGCCGGCGAAAATCCGGACGCCGAGGCCGAAGGCGCGCCGGCGCAAACCGTCGACATCAACGATCCCGATATCGACTGGAGCCAGCTCGAACCCGCCGCGGCCGGCGACGCCAGGGCGCTGCCTGATCCGAAAGCCAGGCGCGCCCTGCAGGACGGCCCGGCATCGTCGTGGTCGGCGCAGGACAAATCCAATGGCGCGTCGGCATTGTCGGTGAAGCAATCGGTGATTCCGTTCTGGGATACGCGGGTGGGCGCCGACCTCACCGTCGCCCGGCAGCAACCTTCGAGCGTATCCGAAGCGCTGCAGCAGAAATTCACCACCGGCGAACAGCAATCCTCCGGCGCGGCCTGGGCGGCCATGACCGCGCCCGGCCTCAGTTCGATCTGGGACAAGACCGCGATCGAGGCGCGGGTCGATCCCACCCAGGACCAGAGCAAGCTCGGGACCTCGCTGAGCAAGTCGGTGCCGCTGGACCAGCGGACTTCGCTCACTTTGCAGAACGGCAGCAACGTCACCCAGCAGGGGATCGCGCCGATTCCCGGCATCACCGGGCATGCGGCGCGCAACTATGCGCTCGATCAATCGGCGAGACTGAGCATCGCCGATACCGGCACCAGCCTCATCGCCGGCCAGACGCTGTCCTCCAGCGACGACAAATGGCTGCGCAAGATCGGCGCCGAGCAGCAACTGTTCGGCGGCGTCAGCGTTTCCGGCTCGATCGGCGAAACCCCGCAGGGGACGGCGAACAAGAGCATCTCCGCGGGCTTCAAGCGGAGCTGGTAAACGCACTCCGTCACGCAGGAAAGAACAGGCATTGCCGCAGATTGGCCGCGATGTCGTCAAATTCGGCTGGATGGATGGCGCTGCTCAACTTTCGTCGTGCGGGGGACATCCGCGCTCGCTCCATGCGAAACAAGGGATAGCCGATGAACGCCATGCCATCTGAAAAAATCGAGACCACCATTGAGGATTCCAACCTTGCCGCGGTCTCGGAGGTCGAAGCCGGGATCCGCGACTTCGTCCGCAACGACGTCGCTTATTTGCGGCGCTCGCCCAGCATGCTGAGCACCGAGCCCGCGCTCGATGCCGGCGCCGAAGCCACCGTCAACAATGTCAATTCGCTGATCCAGCGCGTTGCCGGAACCTCGCTCGCCGAAATCGAAAACCTGGTGTCCGAACTGGAAAGCCTGCGCGATCTCCTGCATGCCGAAGGCCAGCGGGTGCAGCGGGAAATCTCCGGCTATGCCCAACTCAGCCAGGCGGCGATGAAATCGACCCGCATGATCGCCGACAACGTCGCGCAATGGAAGCGCGCCGCCGACGGTTTGCGCAACGGGTGATTTGCGTGCCCCGGACGCAGCGCAGCGCGCAGCACTTGCGTAGCGGTGCGCTGCTGAGCCGGGGCCGTAACGGACGCCGGTGCTTGGTACCGTCCCGGCTCTGCGGAGCGGCATGAAGAATGCCGCACCGCGTCCGGGACACGGGCGTGTCTGTTTCTGAATCGATGGTTAGGGAAGCGTAACTTATCGGCTCGCGAACGAGGTGCCGTCGAGCCTGTAAGCGCCGTCGGCATGGCCCTTCACCACCATCGCCGCGGTCAGCATCACCGCAAGCGTCACGGTTGCGAAGATAAAGCCCACGAATTTCAGTCCAACGCGGTCAGCCATCGTCGTCCCCGTATTTCACTGCCCTCTGTCGAACTTGAGCAGCATCAGGTTCACAATGCGTTACCGGAAAATTCGTTCCATGGACGTTGTCATGCGCGGGCTTTGACCCGCCTGCGGGGTCGAAGCCCGTTCGGCGCGGCGAAGGCCCGCCTGTCCATCGATCTTCAAGAGAATCCTGCGAAGCGGATGGATTGCCGGGTCGAGCCCGGCAATGACGGAGATAGCATCTCACCCGCCGCTTCGCCGCGGCACGAACGCCGTCGCCAGCACCGAGAACGCCAGTTCGCCGCGCTGGTTGGTGCCGGTGTTGCGGGCCTGGACGATGCCCCATTCCGGGCGCGACTTCGACGACCGCTTCGATGCGACCTCGCTGGCGAAGCGGATGGTATCGCCGGCCAGCACCGGCCTGATCCAGCGCAAGTCGCGAAAGCCCGGCGACGGTCCCCACACCGCGAGCTTCTCGCCGCGCGCCGCGGCTTCCGCCGATTCGCGCTGGCCGTCGGCCACCAGCAGCTTCATGCAGGCCGATCCGACATGCCAGCCGGAGGCCGCAAGCCCGCCGAACAGCGACTTGCGCCCCTCCTCCTCGCTGAGATGAAAGCGCTGCGGATCGAACTGCGCGGCGAATTTCTTGATTCGTTCGGCGCTGAAGGTGAACGATCCGAGCTCACGCCGCTGCCCGATCTCGATGTCTTCGAAGAAACGCATGCCGCTTATTCCGCCGCCGCGGCATCGCGCCGCTTGACGATGATCGGCGAGGTCATTTCGGCGAGCCGCTCTCCGGCCGCGTTGCGGGCGATGCACTTGAACGTCACGATGCCGGTCTCGGGCCGGCTGCGCGAGACCCGGGCCTCCGCCACCTCGACGTTGAGGGTGAGATCGTCGCCCGGGCGCAGCGGCGCCAGCCACTTCAATTCGTTGACGCCGGGCGAGCCCAGCGACGCGGTGCGGCCGATGTAGCCGTCGAACATCATCCGCATCATGATCGAGCACAGGTGCCATCCCGAACCCGACAGCCCCTTCAGCATGGTGTGCCGCGCCGCCTCCTCATCGAGATGCATCGGCTGCGGATCGAATTCGGCCGCGAACGCCAGCATCTCCTCGTGCGTGACATGGCGCGGCCCATAGCTGCCGTAGTGACCGGGCGGAAAATCTTCGAAGTTGAGCATCATGATGGGGATTGTCTTGAGGCAAGCCCGATTGTGGCCGCACTTTGCGGCAATCTCAAGCCATCCGCCTGCATGGGGTGTCTGCGATCTTGCCCGGGACACGGTTCGGAGCTAGGCCCTTGCTGCGACAATGTTACGCGTGATGGCTCAACTTCGATTCGCCGGGAGAACCACCGATGTTTGAATTTCGGGATTTGTTTCAGTGGGACCGCTTCATCACGCCCACCATCATCAAGACCTTCTACTGGCTGGTCATTGCATTGATGATGCTGTTCGGCATTTCCGGAATTTTCTCCGGGCTGGCGGCGATGGCGATCAGTCCGTTCGGCGGATTCATCGTGGTGCTGTCCTCAATCGCCAGCGTCGTCGTCGGCATCGTGTTCTCGCGCATCGCCGCGGAATTCGTCCTGATCGTGTTCCGCATCAACGAGCATTTGGGTGCGATCAGGGATCAGGGCCAGATGCATTGAGCCGTCATTCCGGGGCGCGCGTCTTCGCACGAACCCGAAAATCCAGAGCAGAGCGCGGGGCTGGATTCCGGGTCTGCGCGCAGGAGCGCGCATCCGGGAACGACGATACGATCTCGTGCCCCGGACGCGGCGCAGCGCGCAGCGGTGCGCTGCAGAGCCGGGGCCGTAACGGACTCCGGCGTTCGGTACGGTCCCGGCTCTGCGCAGCGGCATGAAGAATGCCGCAGCGCGTCCGGGACACGAAGCCGCTCAATTATTGAACCGGAAATGCATGACGTCGCCGTCGGCGACCACATAGTCCTTGCCTTCCAGCCGCAGCTTGCCGGCGTCGCGCGCGCCGGCTTCGCCGCCGAGTGCGACATAATCGGCATAGGCGATGGTCTCGGCGCGGATAAAGCCTTTTTCGAAGTCGGTATGGATCACGCCGGCGGCCGCCGGCGCCCTGGTGCCGCGGGTGATGGTCCAGGCGCGGGCTTCCTTCGGGCCGACGGTGAAATAGGTGATGAGGTCCAGCAGCTGATAGCCGGCGCGGATCAACCGATCGAGGCCGGCCTCCTCTAACCCCAGCGTGTCGAGAAACTCGGTACGCTCCTCGCGCGACAGCGTCGCGATCTCGGATTCGATCTTGGCGGAGATTGCCACCGCGACCGCGCCTTCCTTCTTCGCGTGCTCAGCCACTTGCTGCGAAAACGCGTTGCCCGCCGCCGCCGAACCCTCCTCGACATTGCAGACATACAGCACCGGTTTCAACGTCAGCAATCCCAACATGCCGAACGCGCGCTCCTCCTCCGGCTTGCGCTCGAGAAACCGCGCCGGCTTGCCCTCGCGCAGCAGCGCCAGCGCGCGGTTGACGAGATCGAGCTGCTCCCTGGCGTCCTTGTCGTTGCCCTTGGCCTTCTTGGCGAGGTTATCGACGCGCTTCTCGAGGCTGTCGAGATCGGCCAGCATCAGCTCGGTTTCGATGATCTCGATGTCGGACAATGGTGCGATCTTGCCCTCGACATGGGTGACGTCGGAATCCTCGAAACAGCGCACCACGTGGGCGACCGCATCGACCTCGCGGATGGTGGCGAGAAACTGGTTGCCGAGGCCCTCGCCCTTGGAGGCGCCGCGCACCAGGCCTGCGATATCGACAAAGGTCAGCCGGGTCGGGATGATCTGCGCCGACTTGCCGATCGCGGCAAGCTTGTCGAGCCTGGGATCGGGCACCGCGACCTCGCCGACATTGGGCTCGATGGTGCAGAACGGATAGTTCGCCGCCTGCGCCGCCGCCGTTTCGGTCAGCGCGTTGAACAGCGTCGACTTGCCGACATTGGGCAGGCCGACGATACCGCATTTGAATCCCATGATGTTCTTTCGATCGTTGGCGCACGCGGCGCCATAGAGTTAGTGCGTCATCCGCGGGCCTGACCCGCGTATCCATCTTTCTTCGCAAGACTCTTTCGAAGAGGATGGATTGCCGGGTCAAGCCCGGCAATGACGGCGTCTTTAGTTGCCGCCGTTGTCTTCCTTATCGTCCTTGCCGAGAAATCCCTTGTCCTGCATCGCCAGATGCACCTTGTTCTGGAACGTCGAATCGCGGCCGGTTGCGAGCAGTCCGGCATTTTCCGCAACCGCTTCGCGCAGCGCCTCCACCCACGGCCGCTCCTCCTTGAAGAAATCCGACAGCACGTAGCTGTGCACCAGTTCCTTGATCCCGGGATGGCCGATCCCGAGCCGCACCCGGCGATAGTCGTTGCCGACATGCGCCGAGACCGAGCGCAGGCCATTGTGCCCGGCGATACCGCCGCCGACCTTGACCCGCACCTTGGCGGGCGGCAGTTCGATCTCGTCGTGAAACACGGTGATCTCGTGCGGCGCCAGCTTGAAGAAGCCGGAGGCTTCCTGCACCGCCTGCCCGGAGTCGTTCATGTAAGTCATGGGCTTGAGCAGGATGATGCGCTCGCGCTCCAGCGTGCCTTCCGCGGTCTCGCCCTGAAAGCGGCGGCGCCATGGCTGAAAACCATGACGCCGCGCAATTTCATCGACGACCATGAACCCGACATTATGCCGGTTATGCGCGTACTTTGCGCCGGGATTGCCGAGCCCAACAAACAGCAGCATGACGCGGCATCCCGCGCTAGCGCGCGATCAGCCAAAGTGCACACCGGTTTTGCGTCCGATCGCGCGCCTGATTAAGTGGCGCATGATCTTTCGCCAAACCGCTCACACTTTGGCGGATCATGCGCTTTACTTCTTCTTGTCGCCGGCCGCGGGCGCTTTCGCGGCGGCCGCGGGCGCCTTGGCGCCCGCCGCGGGAGCCGCACCGGCCGCAGGTGCCGCGGCCGCGCCAGGCGCGCCAGCCGCCGCAGCGGCGCCGGGAACGGCAGCCGCAGCAGCAGCCGTGCCGGCAGCGGCGGCAGCCGCAGCGGCCGCCTTCTGTTCTTCGGCATAGCCCGACGGCGGCACGATGGTCACCAGCGTCACGTCCTCGCGCGCCAGCGACTTCACGCCGGCGGGAAGCTTGATGTCGCTCAGGTGCAGCGAGTGGTTGATTTCCAGTCCGCTGACATCGGCCTCGACATATTGCGGAATGTTATCGACCGAGCATTCCAGATCGATGGTGTGGGTGACGATGTTGACGGTGCCGCCGCGCTTGACGCCGGGGGCGGCTTCCGCGTTCTGGATGTGCAGGGGAACGCTGACGCGGATGGTAGCGCCCTCGCCGAGCCGCATGAAATCCACATGCAGCGGAAAATCGCGCACGGGATCGAGATGGAAGTCGCGCGGAATCACGCGGTGCTTCTTGCCCTCCAGATCGATGTCGTAAATCGTGGTGAGGAACCGGCCGGCCAGGATGCGCTGGCGCAGATCGGTATCGTCGACCGAAATGGTCACGGGGGGCTCGTTGTTGCCATAGATCACTCCGGGCACTCTGCCGGCGCGACGCTCTGCCCGTGCGGCCCCCTTGCCGCCAACGGGACGCGCGGTCGCCTTCAATTCCTTGACGGTCGCCATCGTTTAAGTCCTTGTTCTGTAAAAGTTAAAGGCCGCATCGCGGCCCGTTTTTCCGCCGCAGCAAGCCTCCAGGGGTGCGGGGGCCGCGGACGTGGCGGCGTTCTAGCCGCAACGGGCGGAAATGACAAGGAAATGCGGGGGATTTTCTTGCAGCCCCCGGACACGCCCGCGCACCAAATTCAAAGATCCCGTTCGAAGTCCATTCTGCCTTGCAGGACGCGAACAACGTCGATTCCCTTGTTCATGCGGCGGAGGAGCCGTTCTTGCGCTTGCGGGCGATGAAACGATCAAAATCGAATGCGGTCGGAGGTCCGCTGTTCTCACCTTCGACAAGCGCGGCGCGAAGCGCAGAAAGCCTTGCTTCGTGTTCCTCGAGCACCCGCAACGCCGCCCGTATCACGTCGCTCGCGTTGTCATAACGACCTTGCGCGACCTGGCCTTCAATGAAGGTATTGAAGTGCTCGCCAAGACTGAATGAGGTGTTTTTCGGCATAGGAGAGCTCCGGCCATATACCAATCATTGGTATATTATGCAAGCACGGCGACAGGACCAAGAGACGCAGCGCCGCGGCTTGAGAGAGGTCGTCATGCCTTCTTGAGTTTGCGCGCACGGCGCAGGTCGGCATTGACCTGGGTCTGCCATCCCGCACCCAGCGCGCGGTACGACGCCAGCACGTCGGCATCGAGCCGTATCGTCACCACACCCTTGGCTTTTTCGCCAAGCGGCGGCCGACCACGCCGGATGATCCTGCCGCCCTCGCTGATCTCGGCGCGAGCGACCATCTCATCGGTCCATTCCGGGGCGTCATCCGGATCCACCCACGGTTTGTGCTTAGTCGAAATTCTTGATGAGCTTCTTGATTTCACGGGCATGGCAGAACCTCATTGAAATAATGTGGCGCGCATCGCCGCGCCGGGTCCAGATCGCCGTCACCATTCGCCCGTTCAGCCAGCCTGCGGTTGAAAACCGTATCTCACCATAGTCGAAACGATCGTCGGTCACGGTCGCAACTCTGCCCGCGAACACCTTCGCCGCATCGATTGCGAAATCAATTCCGCGTTCTTGAAGGGTGATGAGACGCTTGGCCGGGTCGAACGTGACCCTCACGGTATTAAATGTACATACACAATGCGCCTCCGTCAATCATTATGTATTGACGTTAATCGCACGGGCATAACAGCTATGTCTTCCGCGGCTTGGGCGCGGCATCCTGTCCCGGATTGAGCCCCGGCGGGCCGCGGCGGAAGATGCTGTCGCCGTGACGAAGTACCGCGCGATCCAGCATCTCGGCCGTTATTTCGGGAGCGTCATCGGGGTCGACCCACGGCTTACGACGGTTCGAAGCGCGTGATGAATCTTTCTGCTTTTTCGGCATGATCGAGCCTCACCCGGTGGGTCCAGACCAATATCCTTTAATTGGAAAGAACCTCAGTGAACACCGATGGATGCGCGAATGAAGGTTGCGCTTGACACAAAACGTGCAGCCGCCGTCAGTCTTCAACAGGCGGCCATGGGGCGGGCGTAACATTCAGCTTCGCCTCCAGCGCGGCGATACGCGATTTCATCGCCTCGTTTTCCTCGCGCGCGAGCCGCGCCATGTCCTTGACCGCCTCGAATTCCTCGCGCTTGACGATGTCGAGGTCGCGCAGGATTTTTTCGGCCTGGTTGCGCACGACGGTATCGACCTCGCGCTTGACGCCCTGGGCGGCGCCGGCGGCGTCGTTCATCAGGCGTCCGATCTCGTCGAAAAACCGATTGCTGGTCTGGGTCATCTCAAATCTCCGGTCGTCTGCGAACTGCTAGCCCAGACAATGGCGATCCCGCCGCCGCACTTCAAGCCCGGGCGTCCCGGCTCTGCGCGCCTTGTCATGCCCCGGTTTCCTTGCAATCGTAGCGAACGGCCCGACCCGTGAAACCGGAACCAACAGCAACGCCATGATCGACCAGCAGATCGATATTCTGACCAAGGACGGCCACACCACCACCTTCGTCAGCCATCCCGAGCGTGGAGGGCCGTTTCCCGTCATCCTGTTCTACATGGATGCGCCGGCGATCCGCGAGGAACTGCGCGACATGGCGCGGCGGCTGGCGACGTCGGGCTACTACGTGATGCTGCCGAACATGTATTATCGCAAGGGCGTGATGGAGCTGGGGCCGTTGCCTGGGGATCCCGAGGCGCCGGAACGCAAGCGCATGTTCGAGCTGATGCGCTCACTCACCATTCCGCTGATCATGGACGATACCAAGGCGCTGCTCGATTTCGCCGCTTCCCAGGCCGCGGCCAGCAAGGGGCCGATCGGCGCCGTCGGCTATTGCATGAGCGGACAATACGCGATCAACGCGGCGACGCATTTTCCCGACCGCGTCAAGGCCGCGGCATCGATCTACGGCACCGCGCTGGTCACCGACAAGCCGGACAGTCCGCATCTGGCCGGGACCAAGACCAAGGCCGAACTCTATTTCGGCTGCGCCGAAACCGATATCTATGCGCCGATGGAAACCATTGAAAAAATCAAGCAGTCGATGCAGGACGACGGCGCCCATGCCGAGGTCGAGATCTATCCCGGCACCCACCACGGCTTTGCCTTTCCCAAGCGGCCGGCCTACGACAAGGCTGCCGCCGAGCGGCATTGGGAACGGCTGCTGGCGCTGTTTCGGCGCAACCTTGGCACTGCAGCTTGATCGGTATTGCCAATCAAACGGGGCCGTCATTCCGGGGCGCGCAAAGCGCGAACCCGGAATGACGGGGGATAGATGATGCCCTTTCTCGCCATCGCGTTTCCGGTGTTCGATCCCGTCGCCATCGCCATCGGGCCGATCGCGATCCGCTGGTATGCGCTGGCCTATATCGGCGGCATCGTGCTGGGCTGGGTCTATGCGCGGGCGCTGATCAAGAGCACAAAACTGTGGGGCGGGCCGGCGCCGATCACGCTGCTGCAGATGGACGACTTCATCCTCTGGGTGACGATCGGGATCATCCTCGGCGGCCGCACCGGCTATGTGCTGTTCTACAACCTGCCGTTCTTCATCCAGCATCCCGCCGAGATTTTCGAATTGTGGAAGGGCGGCATGTCGTTTCACGGCGGCTTCCTCGGCTGCGTCGCCGCGGTGATGCTGTTCTGCTGGAAGAACAACCTGTCCATCCTGTCGCTGGGCGATATCACCACCGCGGTGGGGCCGATCGGGCTGTTTCTCGGACGGCTCGCCAATTTCATCAACAGCGAGTTGTGGGGCCGTCCGGCGGATGCCAGCGTGCCGTGGGCGATGGTGTTTCCAAATGGCGGGCCGCTGCCGCGGCATCCGAGCCAGCTCTACGAGGCGGGGCTGGAAGGCATCTTGCTGTTTGCGATTCTGGCGCTGATGATCCGCGCCGGCGCCCTGAAGCGGCCCGGGCTGATCCTCGGCAGCTTTATCGCGATCTACGCGTTGGCGCGTATCGTCGGCGAATTCTTCCGCGAGCCGGATCCGCAACTCGGGTTTCTCTGGGGCGGGCTGACCATGGGGATGCTGCTGTCGGTGCCGATGATCGTTGCCGGAGCGATCATTATCGTGCTGGCATGGCGCCGCGGACCGCGAACCCAACACACGGGCCAGGCAACACCGTGACCGAAACCTCGCCGCTCCAGGCCGAACTCAAGAAGCTGATCGCCTCGTCCGGGCCGATGCCGGTGTGGCGCTACATGGAATTGTGCCTGACCCATCCGGAATACGGCTATTACGTCTCGCGCGATCCGCTCGGGCGCGAGGGCGACTTCACCACCGCGCCCGAAGTCAGCCAGATGTTCGGCGAACTGCTGGGGTTGTGGGCGGCTTCGGTGTGGCGGGCGATGGATTCGCCGCCGGCGCTGGGGCTGATCGAACTCGGCCCCGGCCGCGGCACCATGATGGCGGATGCGTTGCGCGCGCTGCGGGTGCTGCCGCCGCTCTATCAGGCACTCAGCATCCACCTGGTCGAGATCAATCCGGTGCTGCGCGAAAAACAGAAGGCGACGCTGTCAGGCATACGCAACATCGCCTGGCACGATCGCCTCGACGAGGTGCCGCCGGGACCGTCCGTCATTCTCGCCAACGAGTATTTCGACGTGCTGCCGGTGCATCAAATGGTGAAGCGCGAGGGCGGCTGGCACGAGCGCACGGTCGAGATCGGCGCCGACGGCAACCTCGCCTTCGGCGCATCGGCCGAGCCGATGCCGCGTTTCGAGGTGCTGCTGCCGCCGCTGGTGCGCGCCGCCCCGGTCGGCGCGGTGTTCGAGTGGCGGCCGGATGCGGAGATCATGAAGATCGCCACCCGGGTCCGCGACGAGGGCGGTGCGGCGCTGATCGTCGATTACGGTCATCTGCGCAGCGATGCCGGCGACACCTTCCAGGCTATCGCCCGGCACAGCTTCACCGATCCCCTGAAAAATCCGGGGCAGGCCGACGTCACCGCCCATGTCGATTTTCAGGCGCTGGTGCGCGCCGCGCAGGATATGGGCGCGCAGGTGCACGGCCCGGCGCCGCAGGGCGAATTCCTCAAACGCCTCGGCATCGAGCAGCGCGCCGCGACCCTGATGGCCAAGACCACGCCGGAGGTTTCCGAAGACATCGCGGGCGCCCTGAAGCGCCTGACCGAGGGCGGGCGCGGCGGCATGGGATCGATGTTCAAGGTGCTGGCGATCTCCGATCCCGCGCTGGAGACGCTGGCGGGTTTTGCCGACCCGGACAGCGAGGCTGAACCGCCATGATGCCGGGATCGCCACTGCTCTCGGCCATCCCCGGCCTGCGTCATGCGTTCTTCACCCGCGAGGGCGGGGTGTCCGACGGCATTTACGAAAGCCTCAATGCCGGCATCGGCTCGAAGGACGATGCATCCCGTGTCGCGGAAAACCGCCGGCGCATGGCGGCGCTGTTGAGCGTTGCGCCGACGCACCTTCTCACCGCGTTCCAGATTCATTCGCCGGATGTCGCGGTCGCATCCGAGCCCTGGGATACCGCCTCGCGTCCGCGCGCCGACGCCATCGTCACATCAACCGAGGGCCTCGCCATCGGCGTTACCGCCGCGGATTGCGGCGCGATATTGCTGGTCGATCCCCGCGCGCGGGTGATCGGCGCGGCGCATGCGGGATGGAAGGGCGCGCTGACGGGGGTGCTGGAATCCACCATCGATACGATGGAAAAACTCGGCGCCGAGCGCGCCGGCATCGTCGCCGCCATCGGGCCGTTGATCCGCCAGCACAGTTATGAAGTCGGCGGCGAATTCGTCGAACGCTTCACGCAGGCCGACCAGGACAATGCGCGGTTCTTCATTCCATCGCAGCGCGCGGGACATGCGATGTTCGATCTCGCCGGCTTCATCCGGATGCGGCTGGAAAACGCCGGCGTGCTGATGATCGACGACGTCGGCATCGACACCTATTCCGACCAACGCTTCTACAGCTACCGCCGTTCGGTGCATCGCGGCGAGCCGGACTACGGCCGGCATGTGCATGCCATCGTGCTGGAGCGCGAGTAGCTGCGCGCTAGCGCACCTTCAGCACGACCTTGCCGCGTGCCCGGCCGGCCTCGAGATAGGCCAGCGCCTCCGGGAGCTTCTCGAATGCGAATTCGCGGTCGATCACCGGCTTGATCGCGCCGCGATCGACCAATGCGGCGATGTCGCGCAGCTGGTCGCCGTCCAATTCGGTGAAGAACCAGACATAGGCCGCGCCGGCCCTGGCGCTGGCGGCGTAGACCTTGCGTCCCATCAACCAGACCGCAACGCGGACCAGGAGTCCCGCCCCTTCGCGCCTGGCAAAATCGCGATCCGGCGGCCCGCTGAGCGAGATCACGACGCCGCCGCGCTTCACCACCTTGAAGGCATCGACGGTGAACGCGCCGCCGAGCGTGTCGTAAACGATGTCGTAGCCGCCGCCCTGCTCGAGATAGTTCTCGCGGTCGTAGGCGATGACCCGATCGGCGCCGAGCGACTTGACGAAATCTGCGTTCTTCGAACTCGTCGTCAACGTCACGTGAAGCCCGAGATGCCTCGCATACTGGACTGCGAAGGTGCCGACCCCGCCGGAGCCGGCGTGAATCAGAATGCGCTGGCCGGCGCGGGCGCCGGCGCGGCCAAAACCCTGCAGCGTAGTCAGGCCGACCAGCGGCAGTGACGCCGCCTCGGCATGCGAAATCGTGGCGGGTTTTGCCGCGACGAGCTTTTCTGGGAGCGCAATCTGCTCGGCGAAGGTACCGATGCCGTCACGCGCGGCGCGGACGTAGACCGCATCTCCCGGCTTGAACCTGGTGGCGCCCGGTCCCACCGCGGTCACGATGCCACTGGCGTCGAAGCCGATCGGCCGCGGCAAATTGTATTTCGAGACCCGCTTCAGCGCGCCATGCACCAGCTTGAAGTCGATCGGATTGAGGCTGGCCGCATGGATGTCGATCACGACTTCTTCCGCTCCAGCGCGTGAATCCGGAAGCTCCGCGAGTCTGACATTGTCGGAAACGGCGCCGTAGCCGGTGAGAAGGTAAGCGCGCATCGATCGATCCTGCGGGGGCTGAAAAATTCAGATAGTTGAGAACGGACGCGAGCGGCCGAAAGTACCCTTTTCGAGCCGGCTGTGTCTGCCCTGCCACAGACCTTAACCCATTTTAACGGTATCTGTTGACCCAACAGGGACGTCGAACGAATGCCGATTTCCAACCGCGATGCGGGCTCAGCCGCGCCGCGCGCTTTGCGCGCCGTGGTGCTGCTGGCTGCGCTGTGCGGATTTGGCGGTGCGCTCGGCGGATGCGCCGGCGGCGGCCCCGCGAGCAATGCTTTCGCGTCGGCCGGCGGCGGCGCCACCGTCGCGTTCGAATCGATCGACGGTCCGCCGCCGCAAGTGTTCGACCGCATGGTCAACCTGCTCGACAGCGAATCCAAGCTGCGCAATGTTGCCATCGTGTCGCGCGAGGGATCGGCGGCGTACCGCATCCGAAGCTATCTCGCAGCCCAGGTCAGCCGCGGCCGCACCACGATCGCGTGGGTATGGGACGTCTACGACCGCGACCAGCAGCGGGCGCTGCGCCTGAGCGGCGAGGAACCCGCCGGCAAGGCCGGACGCGACGCTTGGGCCGCCGCTGACGACGTGGTGCTGCGGCGAATCGCCCAGGCCGGACTGACCGGGCTTTCCGGCATGATCAACGGAACGGTTCCGGATGCGCCAGCCGCCGCGCCGGCGCCAGGCAGCCGTGGGCCCGCGGTTGCGGGGTTGGAGACACCGCCATCTTCGGGCGCATTTCGCGTCAGCGCGCTGAGCTACAGCGCCCGTTAACGATATAAATCGCGTTCAGGCCGCCGATTTTGCGCAGGAAAACCGCAGCCGATGGGTTGCCGCTCCGGCCCCTGCTTGATATCACCTCGCCCATCGAAACGCGCCAGTTCCTCAAGGTTCCGATATGCTCAATGTTGTATCCACCGGGTTACGGGGAGAAGCGTCGATGTCGGCCAAGAACGGCTCGATCAAGCTGGTCGCCGGCAATTCCAATCCGGTTCTCGCCACGGAAATCGCAAAAGCGCTCGAATTGTCGCTGACCAAGTCCAGCGTCCGGCGTTTTGCCGATATGGAAATCTTCGTCGAAATCCAGGAGAACGTCCGCGGCTCCGACGTTTTCATCATTCAGTCGACGTCGTTTCCGACCAACGACCACCTGATGGAGTTGCTGATCATCACCGATGCGCTACGGCGCTCGTCGGCGAAGCGCATCACCGCGGTAATCCCTTATTTCGGCTATGCGCGGCAAGACCGCCGCGCCTCCGGCCGCACGCCGATATCGGCCAAACTGGTTGCGAACTTGATTACCAATGCCGGCGTCGACCGCGTCATGACGCTCGACCTGCACGCCGGACAGATCCAGGGCTTCTTCGATATTCCGACCGACAACCTCTATGCCTCGCCAGTGATGGTACGTGACATCAAGAGCCGCTTCGATCTCGCCAATATCATGGTGGTATCGCCCGACGTCGGCGGCGTGGCGCGCGCGCGCGGTCTCGCCAAGCGCATCAGCGCGCCGCTGGCGATCATCGACAAACGCCGCGAACGTGCCGGCGAATCCGAAGTCATGAACGTGATCGGCGACGTCGCCGGTTACACCTGCATCCTGGTCGACGACATCGTCGACTCCGGCGGCACGCTGGTGAACGCCGCCGATGCGCTGCTCGCCAACGGCGCCAGGGAGGTCTACGCCTACATCACCCACGGCGTGCTCTCCGGCGGCGCCGCCGCGCGCATCGCGACCTCCAAGCTGAAAGAACTGGTCATCACCGATTCGATCCAGCCCACCGAAGCGGTGCGCGTCGCGACCAACATCCGCACGCTGTCGATCGCCTCCCTGATCGCCGAAGCGATCGGCCGCACCGCGGCGGAAGAGTCGGTGTCGAGCCTGTTCGACTAGAACGTCGTAGGATGGGTAGAGCGCAGCGAAACCCATCGCAAACGCTCGCTGGGAACGATGGGTTTCGCTGCGCTCTACCCATCCTACAAATTTTACCTCACACAATCCCGGCCGCGACCTGGCCGCGCAGGCGCTCCAGGCTGAGCAGGGTATTGGCGCAGGCTTCCGCGACCTCGACGCCTTTCACCGCGAAATGCTTGCGGAAGAAATCGAGATGCGCGGCACTTTCGTGGAACTGCTGCGGCGTCAGCACCGCGGAGAAGATCGGCACCTCGGTGCGCAACTGCACGTCCATCAGCGCCTTGATCACGGTGTCGGCGACGAATTCGTGGCGGTAGATGCCGCCGTCGACCACGAGGCCGGCGGCGACGATCGCGGTGTAGCGCCGGGTTTTTGCGAGAATCTGCGCATGCAGCGGGATCTCGTAACTGCCCGGCACTTCGAACAGGTCGATCTGCGCAGGCGCGATGCCGCGCGCCTCGATCTCGGCAAGGAACGCAATACGGCATTCCTCGACCACCTCGCGATGCCAGGACGACTGCACGAATGCGACTCGTTGCGGCTTGGCGAATCGCCTGTGCTGGGCAGGCGGCGGGGGACGATCGGGAGCTTCTGGAGAGTGCTTTATTTCCGGGTCTTGCAACATCTGATTCATGGCTTTCCTCTTTTCAGGACCAGAATCAGGGCATACGGATCGACGCGCCGCGCGAAAACGCAGGCGTAGCGACCGTTCTCTTTCATCCGGACTTTAACCGTCGGCTTCGGAATCGCACCGAATCTGCTGACCCTTCTCCTTGCGAAGAAGGCGCTCGCGGGCTTGGGCGACTTCACCCTTACCGCCGGTGGGGACTTTCACCCCGCCCTGAGAACATCAGCCGCCCGGATTGAGCGGCCTGAGAGCAACTATGCCCAAGCGCCGCCGTGCCAGCAAGTACGTTTCTCATGGGAAATCTGCATGTCCGCCATGACGGCAGGGCGATCTGCTGGAATATCGATACTCCCGGCGTCATGGCCGGGCTTGACCCGGCCATCCATCATTCTTCGAGGGAGTCTTGCGAAGAGGGATGGATGGCCCGGTCAAGCCCGCGCATGACGCTGCGATCGGCCCCGGAAATTAACGATTGTGGCAACGCGCTGTGGATGATTCCGGTTTGTTCCAAACGTTAACGGCGCGATCGCGATCAACTGTGGACGGCGCGCGCATTGTCTGTGGACGGACTCCGGGTGCGGTTGCACGGATTCCGCAAATCACATCACTTGAGCCACGCAAGCTCCGGCGTCGGCCGGAAATTGCACCCTGCAGCACGTCACCTCAAGCGCGTGCCGGCAGCTCGCGTGCGTATCAACACATCAAAAGGCAAGGTCGAGACGGCATGTCCCTGCTCGAAGGCATCATCGATTCCCCGAACAATCCGCTTGCGGTGGTCGAGGACATCGCCGCCAGCAACAACTGGCCGTTCGAACGTTCCGGCGAAGACGAAGTCACCATCGTCTCCAAGGGCGACTGGACCGATTACCAGCTGTCGTTCACATGGATGACCGAGATCGAGGCGCTGCATCTGGCCTGCGCCTTCGACATGAAGATTCCTCAAGCCCGCCGCGCCGAAGTGCAGCGCCTGATCGCCGGTATCAACGAGCAATTATGGGTCGGGCATTTCGACATCTGGACCCACACCGGCATGATCATGTACCGCCAGGCGCTGGTGCTGCCGGACGGTATCGCGGCCACCACCGCGCAATGCGAGACCATGCTGGTCAGCGCCATCCATGCCTGCGAGCGCTATTATCCGGCGTTCCAGTTCGTGGTCTGGGCCGGCAAGTCCGCAGCCGAGGCGATGACGGCGGCGATGTTCGACACCGAGGGCGAGGCGTAGTTTTTTCGCACAGGCGCTTCCACGCCCACAATGTCGTCCCGGCGAACGCAGGGACCCATAGCCGCTATTGCCGATGTTTGTACGGCGCTTGTGGCGTACTTCGCGTTTCACTACAAACGTCGGTGGTTATGGGTCCCGGCCTGCGCGGGGACGACGTGGGTGTTTATTTCCGATGACGTCATCGACAAGCACGCTATCCAATCTGAAAGGCACCCTCGTGCTCGCCGGCGCCGGCAAGATGGGCGGCGCGATGCTGTCGGGCTGGCTCGCGCGGGGAATGGATCCTCATCGCGTCGCGGTGATCGAGCCGTATCTGTCCGACGACGTCCGCGCGCTGGCGGCGCGCGGCGTGCGGCTCAATCCGGCGCCGAAAGAGGTCGGCAATATCGCCGCGCTGGTGATCGCGCTGAAGCCGCAGATGTTTCGCGAAGCCGGTCCGGCGCTGAAACCGTTCACGGCGTCCGACGCGCTGGTGGTCTCGATCATGGCGGGCGCGACCATCGCGTCGATCACGCAAGTCTGCGGCGGCCATGTCGTCCGCGCGATGCCGAACACGCCGGCCGCGATCGGCCGCGGCATCACCGTCGCGGTGGCGGCCGGCAACGTCAGCGCCGCGCAGCGCGGGATCGCCGGCGCCCTGCTGCGCGCCACGGGCTCAGTGGAATGGATCGGCGACGAGGCGCTGATGGACGCGGTGACCGCGGTCTCCGGCTCGGGCCCGGCCTATGTGTTCCTGCTCGCCGAAGAACTGGCGCGCGCCGGCGTCGAAGCCGGGCTGCCGGCCGAGCTTGCTACAAAACTCGCGCGCGAAACCGTCGCCGGCTCCGGCGAATTGCTGCACCGCTCCGAACTCGATTCGGCGACGCTGCGCCAGAACGTGACCTCGCCCGGCGGCACCACCGCCGCGGCGCTGGAAGTGCTGATGGGAGCCGACGGCACGCAGTCGCTGCTGACCCGGGCGGTGGCGGCGGCGACCAGGCGGTCGAAGGAACTGGCGAAGTAAACTCCACAGGTGCCCCGGACGCAGCGCAGCGCCATAAGCGCGTTTACGCGCGTCTTCGACGCGCTATGGCTCTTCGCGAAGCGGTGCGCTGCAGAGCCGGGCCGTACCAAACGCCGGTGTTCGGTACGGTCCCGGTTCTGCGAAGCAGCGCAAAGAGCGCTGCACGCGCCCGGGACACGAAGCTACACCGGCACCCTCACCGTCGCGCGCAGGCCGCCCATCGGGCTGTCGCCGAGCGTGATGTCGCCGCCATGCGAGCGCGCGATGTCGCGGGCGATAGCAAGGCCGAGACCGGTGCCGCCCTCGTCCTGGTTGCGGGCATCGTCGAGCCGCAGGAACGGCTTGAACACTTCCTCGCGCATGCCCTGGGGAATGCCGGGCCCGTCGTCATCCACCGTCACCGTGAGATAACGGTGATCGCGGTGGCCGGTGATTGCGATGGTGTCGGCATGCCGTGCCGCGTTCGACACCAGATTGGCGAGACAGCGCTTGAACGAGGCCGGCTTCACCGTCACCACCGGCAGTCCATGAAACACCACGGTCGCGGTGTGGCCGTGGCGCTCGGCGTCGCCGCGCAGTTCCTCCAGCGCCAGCGCCATGTCGGTCGGCTGCGCCTGCTCGCCGCTGTCGCCGCGCGCGAATGCCAGGTAGGCCTCCAGCATGCCGGCCATCTCGTCGACATCGCGGCGCATGCCGTCGACTTCCGGGCTGTCGCCGATCAAGGCAAGCTCCAGCTTGAAGCGGGTCAGGATGGTGCGCAGGTCGTGCGAGACGCCGGCCAGCATCGCGGTGCGCTGCTCGATCGAGCGCTCGATGCGCGTTTTCATTTCCAGGAACGAGGCCGCCGCGCGCCGCACCTCGCGCGCGCCGCGGGGGCGGAAGTCCGGCACTTCGCGGCCCTTGCCGAAACTTTCCGCAGCATCCGCAAGCCGCAGGATCGGCTTGATCTGGTTGCGCAGGAACAGCACCGCGACAATCAGCAGGATCGACGAGGTGCCGACCATCCAGAACAGGAAGATTTCCGAATTCGACGCATAGGCCGCACTGCGCTGCGCGAAAATCCGCATCACCGCGTCGTCGAGCTGGATCCGGATCTCCACCAGATTGGACCGGCCGACGGTATCGATCCAGAACGGCTTGGCGATCTGCCGCCCGAGCTGCACCGAGAGCGTCTGGTCGAGCAGCGAGAAGAACGGTTTTGGGCCCGGCGGCGGCATATCGCCGACGGGAAGGAAATCGACCACCAGTCCCAACCGCTGCTGCGCGATCTTGCGCAACAGCGCGCGGTCCTTGTCCTGGGGATAGCCCTTGTAGACATCGATCAGGCTGGCGACATCCTGCACCACCGCCTGCGACAACCGCCGCGTCACCGTGTTCCAGTGCCGCTCCATGAACACGAAGGCGACCACCGACTGCAGGATCACCATCGGCACGATCATGATCAGCAGCGCGCGGGCATAAAGTCCCTTCGGCATCCAGTTCTTGAAGGTCTGGCCCATCCAGCCATTGGCCGCGGAAACCCGCCCGGCGGCGGTGCGGATCAGCGTCAGCCCGGTGTCCAGCGTGCTCATGCCGAACCGTTCACGGCGACGCCACCAGGCGATAGCCGATGCCGCGCACCGCCTGCAGGAACAGGGGATTGGCGGGATCGCGCTCGATCTTGCGCCGCAGCCGGTTGATCTGCACGTCCACGGCGCGCTCGTTGACGGTGCCGCCGCCGCCGGTCAGCGCGCTGCGCGGCACGGTCTCGCCCCGCGCCGTCGCGAGAATGCGCACCATCTCGCGTTCGCGGTCGGTGAGGTGGATAACCTCGTCGCCCCGGCGCAATTCGCCGCGGTCGAGATGATAGACGTAAGGGCCGAACGCGACCTGCTCCAGGGTCTCCACCGGCGGCGGAGCCGCGCGCTTGAGGATATTGCCGATCCGCAGGATCAGTTCGCGCGGCTCGAACGGTTTGGCGACATAATCGTCGGCGCCGATCTGCAGGCCCTCGATGCGGCTCTCGGCTTCGTGGCGCGCCGTCAGCATGATGATCGGCACCGAGGACGAGGTGCGGATGAAGCGGGCGAGATCGAAGCCGGTTTCGCCGGGCATCATCACGTCGAGGATCAACAGGTCGAAATGCAGGCCGAGCAGTTTTGCGCGGGCGTCGTTCGCGCTCAGCGCCGTGGTGACGCGATAGCCTTCGCCGCAGAGAAAGCGCGACAACAGATCGCGGATGCGGCGGTCGTCATCGACCAGCAGCAGATGCGGGGCATCGTCGGCCGGTTGCGGCGGGGTTCGTGCGACTGTTGCAGCCTGGGCCACGATCATTCCTTCGCGGTTGCGCTCTTGGTTCCGAATATCGCTTCCAGCACCTTGTCGGGATCGTCACGGTCGATCATCCCGCGCAGAAACTGCCGTACCGTATCCGCCCCATCAGGGCCGAGTTCACGCATCGCGCCGTTGATGCGATCGGTCTGCAGGCCGGCGAGCTTGGCCACCAGCGCCTCGCCCTTTGCGGTGGCGAAAAGAAGGCGCTCGCGGCGGTCCTTGGCGCCGGCTTTCTGGACGATATACCCTTCGTCGAGCAATTGCTTGAGAACCCGGCCCAGCGACTGTTTTGTAATGCGCAGCACGTCGAGCAGATCGGCTACCTTCAGCCCGGGATAGCGGTGGACGAAATGCACGACGCGGTGGTGCGCCCGCCCGAAGCCAAATTCCTCCAGCACATGATCGGCGTCGCCGACAAAATCCCGATAGGCGAAGAACAGGAGCTCGATGATATCCCAGCGCAAGGCAGCCGAACGGGAGCCCGGCGGGGCCTCTGCCCCCCGCTCCACCGCCGCGGCTGAAAAATTTACGTCAGGCATATTGACATATCTTGGGTTCAATATTACAAAACTGAGCATCACGGCGAAATATTAGAACCTTCGCCCGCCCTAGGGACCGAAAGGTCCGATTTGAGAAGCATACTGGACTTCCGCATTCTGCCAAAGTCCTGTCCCTGGACACAATCCGGGGCGGAAACCGGTTTTGCGGGCGGTCTGGACTTAACGTAGAACAGCCAGCGCAGTCGTGAAGCCGCGACGAACTGCAATCCGGGAGGAAGTCCATGGGAGTTTCGTTCGCCAAGATCGACGACACGATTTGGTCGAGTTTCGAAATCCAGCCTGCGGCGAATCCGGCCTCCGAGAAGGAGCGCGCGGCAAGGCTCGTGGACCCCGGCTTCGGCCGGATTTTCACCGATCACATGGCGATCGTCCGCTACAATCAGGCGAAGGGCTGGCATGACGCGCGCGTCGAGTCCCGCGCCAATTTCCCGCTCGATCCGGCGAGCGCCGTCCTGCACTACGCGCAGGAGATTTTCGAAGGCCTCAAGGCCTACAAGCGTGACGACGGCGGCGTGAATCTGTTCCGCCCCGACGCCAATGCCCGGCGTTTCCGGGATTCGGCCGATCGCATGGCCATGGCCCCGCTGCCCGAGCCCGTGTTCATCGAAGC
Organism: uncultured Alphaproteobacteria bacterium; assembly: GCA_963784755.1. GTDB lineage: Bacteria > Pseudomonadota > Alphaproteobacteria > Rhizobiales > Xanthobacteraceae > Bradyrhizobium. Next base: position 582,603 of record CAWASS010000004.1, read on the forward strand.
GGTCGAGCAGCTCGTGCGCATCGACCGCGCCTGGATACCCGGCGGCGAGGGCAGTCTCTATTTGCGGCCCTTCATGATCGCGAGCGAGGTCTTCCTCGGCGTGAAGCCGTCCGCGGAATACATCTTCGCCGTCATCGCCTCGCCGGTCGGCTCCTATTTCAAGGGCGGACCTGCGCCGGTGTCGATCTGGGTGTCGGAAAACTACACGCGCGCCGCGATCGGCGGCACCGGTGCCGTCAAATGCGGCGGCAACTATGCCGCGAGCCTGCGCGCGCAGGCCGAGGCCATCGACCATGGCTGCGATCAGGTGGTTTTCCTCGATGCGGTCGAGCGCCGCTACATCGAGGAACTCGGCGGCATGAACATCTTCTTCGTGTTCGACGACGGTTCGCTCTCGACGCCGCCACTGGGCACGATCCTGCCCGGCATCACCCGCGAATTCGATCATCGCGCTCGCGAAGGATTCCGGCACGCTTGTGCGCGAGGAGCCCTACACCATCGACCAGTGGCGCACGGATGCGGCCTCCGGAAAGCTGAAAGAGGCCTTCGCCTGCGGCACGGCCGCGGTCATCTCGCCGATCGGCAAGGTGTGTTCGGCGACCGGCGATTTCCTCATCAGCGGCGGCGTGGCCGGCCCGGTCGCGATGGGGCTGCGCAAGAAGCTGATCGACATCCAGTACGGCCGCGCGGCCGACCCGCACAACTGGATCAGAAAGGTGCTGTGAGGTCTCGTGTCCCGGACGCGGTGCGGCATTCTTCATGCCGCTCCGCGGAGCCGGGACCGTAACGGACACCGGCGTTTGGTACGGCCCCGGCTCTGCAGCGCACCGCTTCGCAAGGGCCATAGCGCGTCGAAGACGCGCGTAAACGCGCTTATGGCGCTGCGCTGCGTCCGGGGCACGCAAATCCTACAAATCCGCCGCCCCGATCCAGAACACCTCGCCGTCGGACTCCTCGGTGTCGAGCCAGAGCAGCGGCAGTTGCGGGAAGGCGTGTTCGAGCAATTCGCGGCCGCGGCCGATCTCGCACAAAAGCCCGCCCTGCGGCGTTAAATGCCGGCCCGCCTCATTCAGAATGCGCCTGACAATGTCGAGGCCATCGGCGCCGCCATCGAACGCCAGCTTCGGCTCGAACCGGCATTCGCTCGGCAAGTCTGCCATTCCCGACGCATCCACATAGGGCGGATTGCTGACGATCAGGTCGTAGCGCCTGCCGCCGAGCGGGTTGAACAGATCGCCCTCGTGCAGGGTGATACGCGTTTCAAGACCGTAATCGGCGATATTGCGCGCGGCGACGTCGAGCGCGTCCTTCGAAATATCCACGGCGTCGATCTGCGCATCGGGAAAACTTCGGCTCGCCAGAATCGCAAGGCAGCCGGAGCCGGTGCAGAGGTCGAGCACGCTCTCTACCGCGGCAGGATCGTCGATCAGCGAGCCATCCTCGCCGCCAAAATGCTGTTCCAGCAATTCGCCGATAAAGGAGCGCGGCACGATCACGCGCCCGTCGACATAAAACGGCAGCCCGCGCATGTAGATCTTGTTGACGAGATAGGCCGCGGGTTTTCGCGTGGTGACGCGGCGCTCGACCAGGCCGTGAATTGTTTTGGCCTCGGCCGCGGTGACCCGCGCCGCCGCGAACATCTCGAACCGGTCGGGATGCAGATGCAGCGCCTCGCAGACCAGGAATGCCGCCTCGGCCACGGGATCGGTGGTGCCGTGCGCGAACACCAGTTTTGCCTCGATGAAGCGGCTCGCCGCATAGCGGACGAAATCGAGCAGGGTGCGCAATTCGCCGGGCGCGGCTTTCGGAGATTTCGCCGCGGCGCGGCCACGCTTCGCCGGCGCTTTGGCGCGTTTCACCATCAGGATTTGGTCCAGCGCTCGGCGGCGAGATCGTCGTGATCGCGGGCGCCGACCCAAGTCGCACCCGCGGCGCCTTCCTCGCGCTTCCAGAACGGCGCGTGGGCTTTCAGGTAATCCATCAGAAACTCGGCCGCCTCGAACGCCGCCTGCCGATGCGCCGACGCAGTCACCACCAGCACGATGTTGTCGCCGGGCACGATGCGGCCGATGCGGTGGATGACGGTCAGGCCCGTGAGCGGCCAGCGCGACACCGCCGTCTCGGCGTGGCGGGCGATCTCCGCTTCGGCCATGCCCGGATAATGTTCGAGCGTCAGTGCGGCGATTGTCTCGCCGCCCTCGGCGCCGCGGCAGATTCCGCTGAAGGTCACGACCGCGCCGGTGTCGGTTCGGTCCTTCGTCAGCGCGGCGATTTCCTGCGCGATCTCGAAATCAGCTTGCTGGATGCGGATGGTGACGGGGATCGCCATGGCGGAACTAGCCGCCGGTCATCGGCGGAAAGAATGCGATTTCGCGCGCGCCCGATATCGCCGCGTCCGGCCTGACATGGGTGTGGTCGATGGCGGCGCGGATCACCCGCGGCGCCTCGAAGGCGTGGGCGTATTGCTCGCCGCGCCGCGCCAGCCAGCCCATCAACTCGCCGACGGTGCGGACGTCCGCCGGCGGATCGACGGTTTCCTCAGCCTTGCCGACGCGCTCGCGGACCCAGGCGAAATACAGAACCTTCATCCCTCGTCCTCCTCGATGAGGTGATGGATGCCGGCGCGGAAATAATCCCAGCCGGTATAGATGGTGAAGATCGCCGAGATCCAGAGCAGCAGCAGGCCCAACTGGGTGGTGAACGGGATCACCTGGTCGCCGGCCTCACCCGCCAGCAGAAAGCCGATCGCGACCAGTTGAACCGTGGTCTTCCATTTCGCGAGCCTGGTCACGGGGACGCTGACGCGAAGTGCGGCGAGATATTCGCGCAGGCCCGACACGAGAATCTCGCGGCACAGGATCACGATGGCGGCCCACAGCGTCCAGCCGTGAATGATTCCGTCCGCCGCCAGCATCAGCAGACACGAGGCCACCAGCAACTTGTCGGCGATCGGGTCGAGCATCCGGCCGAACGCCGAATGCTGGTGCCAGATTCGCGCATAGTAGCCATCGAGAAAGTCCGTGACGCCTGCGGCGATGAACACGGCCAACGCCACCCAGCGCAGCCATAGCGGCCCGTCCATGATGGCCTGCACATAGATACAGCCCACCACCACCGGGATCGCGGCGATCCTGGCGTAGGTGAGGATATTCGGCAGCGACAACGAGTGCCGCGCCGCTCTGGTGGTGACAACGTTCATCCGCCTTACCAATACCGCCCGGGCGCCGAGGTCAACCGTGCGCCGCAGTGATCCTGCGGCAGACGCTGCAATATGACGCAGAATTCATCCGCTAACCCGGCTGCGTGTGGAAAAACTCGAAAATCTTGCGCGCGCTTTCGGCGCTGACGCCTGGAACCTTGCCGAGATCGGCGATCGACGCCCGCTCGATTTCCTTCAACGTTCCAAAGTGATGCAGCAAGGCACGTTTGCGTGACGGCCCGATGCCGGGAATTTCCTGCAGGCCGGCCTCGCGGATGTCCTTCTTGCGCAGCTTGCGGTGCGACCCGATCACGAAGCGATGCGCCTCGTCGCGCAGCCGCTGGATGAAATACAGCACGGGGTCGCGCGGCTCCAGCTTGAGCGGCTCGCGGCCCGGCATGAACAGGGTTTCGCGCCCGGCGTCGCGGTCCGGCCCCTTGGCCACCGCCATCAGCGATACCTGCGTCAGCCCAAAACCATCGAAGATTTCCCGGACCGCATTGAGCTGGCCGCGGCCGCCGTCGATGATGACGAGATCGGGCCATTGCGGAAACGAATCGTCGTCTTGAGGTTTTGCCGCCTCGCCTTCGGCCGGCGGCGTCAGCAGCCGCTTGAAGCGCCGCTGCAGCACTTCGCGCATCATGGCATAATCGTCGCCGGGGGTCAGACCCTCGGACCTGATGTTGAACTTGCGGTACTGGTTCTTGATAAAGCCGTCAGGCCCGGCGACGATCATGGCGCCGACCGCGTTGCTGCCCTGGATGTGGCTGTTGTCGTAGACTTCGATCCGCTTCGGCAACTGCGGCAGGCCGAGCGTGGTGACCATGCCCTGCAGCAGCCTCGTCTGCGTCGCGGTGTCGGCGAGCTTGCGCCCCAGCGCCTCGCGCGCATTGGTCAGCGCATGCGCGATCATTTCCTTCTTCTCGCCGCGCCTGGGCACGTTGACCTCGACCTTGAAGCCGGCCTTGATCGAGAGCGCGCTGGCCAGCAATTCGCACTCCTCGATGTCGTGCGAGAGCAAGATCAGTTTCGGCGGCGGCTTGTCGTCGTAGAACTGCGCGAGGAACGAGGCCAGCACTTCTTCCGGCGTGAAGGATTTCTCCGCGCGCGGAAAATAGGCGCGGTTACCCCAGTTCTGGCCGGTGCGGAAGAAGAACACCTCGACGCAGGAATAGCCGCCCTCCTGGTGGATGGCGAACACGTCGGCCTCCTCGACGGTGCGCGGATTGATGCCCTGCTGCGACTGGATCGCCGACAAGGCCGCGAGCCGGTCGCGGTACAATGCCGCGGTTTCGAATTCGAGGTCGGCGGAGGCTTTCTCCATTTCACCTGCGAGTTGCTGCTTCACCAGCCGGCTGCGGCCGGACAGAAACTCGGTCGCCTCGCGCACCAGTTCGGTATAGCCGGGGAAATCGATCTCGCCGGTGCAGGGGCCGGAGCAGCGCCGGATCTGATACAAGAGGCACGGCCGGGTGCGGCTTTCGAAGAAGGAATCGGTGCAGGAGCGCACCAGAAACGCGCGCTGCAGCGCGGTGATGGTGCGCCCCACAGCACCTGCGGATGCAAACGGCCCGAAATAGCGCCCGGGCCGCGACTGCGCGCCGCGATGTTTTAGAATCTGCGGCGCCCAGTGGTCGCCGGTGATCAAAATATAGGGAAAAGACTTGTCGTCGCGCAGCTGCACGTTGAAGCGCGGGCGCAATTGCTTGATCAGATTGGCCTCGAGCAGCAGCGCCTCGGTTTCGGTCGCGGTCGAGACGATTTCCACCGCGGCGGTGGCCGCGATCATGCGGGCGATGCGCATCACCTGGCCGGCCGGCCGCGCATAGGAGGCAAGCCGCTTGCGCACGTTCTTGGCCTTGCCGACATAGAGCACGTCGTTGGCCGCGTTCAGCATGCGGTAGACGCCGGGCGAGGTCGGCGCATGGCGCACCGCGTGCTCGATCGCGGCGCGGCCGACCGCGAGCGGGCCTTCCGGGACCGCCTCAGTGCCGGCGTCGACGATTTCAGGCAGCAGCACCTCGTCGTCTTCGTCGGCATTGACGGTGGCGGGATCGATGTCCGGCGAAGCCGGATCCTGCGGGGCGGGCCGGAACCGGGTTGCGACGTCGCTGAATCCGGCTGTTTTGCGGATGGGTCTTGATTCATGAGCCCGAATTTAAGCGCTGAAGCCGGTCGTCGCCAGCCGGTAATACTTTGTTAAGACCAAGACTCGGCGATCCCAGGCCTTAACAGCCCCTTAACTTAAAACTCCCGATAAATCTTATCGGAAAAAGGCGCAGTTTCGTAACCGTGAGGCGGTTGCGCCGGGTCGCGTTGTGGAGTGTCGGGATGAGCAGGATCGCATTCGCCGCGGCGGCGTTGATGACCGCGGGCCTGACGGCATCGGCGCAGGCGGCCGACATCCCCTACGGATCGCGCGCGCCCTACACCGTCAACCAGCCGCTCAACGCCTATAGCTGGGCCGGACCCTATCTCGGCGGCAACATCGGCTATGGCTGGGGCAGCGTCGACAACAACCCGACCAGGCCGAGCGGATTCGTCGGCGGCGTGCAGGGCGGCTACAACTGGCAAAACGGACCGTGGGTGTTCGGGCTCGAAGCCGATATCCAGGCCTCTGGGGCCAACGATACCTTCGCGCCGTGGAAATTCTCCAATCCGTGGTTCGGCACCGTGCGCGGCCGGGTCGGCTATGCCCTCAACAACGTACTGTTCTACGGCACCGGCGGCCTTGCCTTCGGCGAATTGCGCGGCGAGACCTTCGGCCTGTCGGAGTCCCACACCACCGCGGGCTGGACCGTCGGCGCCGGCGCCGAAATGGGTTTCGCCCCGAACTGGACCGCCAAGATCGAATATCTCTATGTCGATCTGTCCGACAGCCGCTTCACCATCACCGGCCTGCCCAACGGCTATCAGTTCGGCCTGGTCCGCGTCGGCGTGAACTACCGCTTCTAGATCAACCAAGAAGAATTGTTGTTTCCAACCTCCCGGCCGCGTCGCGGCCGGGATTTTTTTGGTCTCGTGCCCTGGACGCAGCGCAGCGCGAAGCGGTGCGCTGCAGAGCCGGCGCCGTAACGGACGCCGGCGTTTGGTACGCTCCCGGCTCTGCGAAGCGGCATGAAGAATGCCGCATCGCGCCCGGGACACGAAGCCGTGCTCGGCCACGTCATGGACAATGTGACTACCCATCCATACCATCGTTCGATGCAACCCGGACAACCAAGCCGCACGGCGCTCGGCGCGGCCGGCCTTCGCGCCGCGCATCAGGTGCTGGATGGCGCGTCGATTTTTGCCGATCCCCTCGCGCTTCGCATCCTCGGCGCCGATGCCGATGATCTGGTGCGCGAGGCGCAAGCCGAAGCCGACCCGTTCCGGCAACGCTTGCGCTGGTTCATTGCGATCCGCAGCCGCATTGCCGAGGACGCGCTCGCAGCCGCGATCCAACGCGGCGTTCGTCAGCTTGTCGTGCTAGGCGCCGGCCTCGACACCTATGCCTATCGCGCATCGCGCGCGCAAACCCTGCGTATCTTCGAGGTCGATCACCCTGCGACGCAAACATGGAAGCGGCAGCGGCTGGCCGAGGCCGATATCGCGCTGCCAGGGGCGCTCACCTTCGTGCCCGTCGATTTCGAGCGCGAGACCTTGGCGGACGGCCTGGCCGCGGCTGGATTCGATTCGGCGCAACAGACGTTTTTCACCTGGCTTGGCGTCGTGCCTTATCTGAGCGATGAGGCGATTTTTGCGACGCTGGGTTTCATCGCCGGCGTCTCGGGCGGCGCCCACGTCGTATTCGATTACGTCAATCCGGCGGCCTCAGTCACCGAGCCGGCCCGGCGCGCCGCGCATGAAGCACTGGTCGCGCGGGTCGCCGCAGCCGGTGAAAGGATCCGCAGTCACTTCGACAGCGGCGCGCTTCATGCCCGGTTGAAGGCGCTGGGTTTTGGCGATGTCGAGGATTTCGGCTGGGCCGAGATCGCCGCGCGTTTCTTCCCCGGCCGCCCGGTATCGGCTGGCGGCGGCGCACACGTTTTGCGCGCAGCGACGGTGTGACTCCGTAGCGTTGAGACGAGTATGGCTCATACGCGGGCTTGACCCGCGTATCCATCCATCTTCGTGAAAAGCATTTTCCGAAAATAGATGGATTGCCGGGTCATGCCCGGCAATGACGCAGTTGCAACTCCACGTACCCAACCGCGCAAGCGCTCAGGATGAAATCACCAGATTGACCGCCTTCGGGCCCTTGCCCTTCTTGTCCGGCTCGACCTCGAATGTGATGCGCTGTCCCTCGATCAGATCCTTCAGCCCCGCCCGTTCCACCGCGGTGATGTGCACGAACACATCGCGGCCGCCGTCATCGGGCTTGATGAAGCCGTAGCCGCGCTCTCCGTTGAAGAACTTGACTGTCCCCGTCATGGCCATCGGGAAAACTCCTCTCCCCGCATTGCTCCACCGCTACGCGCATCTCGCGTATCGGCTTGACCGGACATTTCGCGGCCGGAAGCTTGGCCATCGCTGCGGATACGTTTCCGCTTGAAAAACTGGAGGCCTTGTCACTCCGCCGCCCCCATTCGCGGAAGCGGAACGTAAAGCCAGTCCTAACGGGAACAGCATAATACGGTTATCGGCCAATTGCCTACGGGACTTTTCGCTGGCTGTCCGGCCGGAGCCGCTCAGGGTTTGGGCACTTCGAGCCTGAACCGGCCGGCGCCGCCCTGGCCCAGCGGCTTTTCCAGTTCGGGCAGGATCGCCTTGAGTTCGCTTGGCAGCCGCCACGGCGGGTTGACGATCAAAAGCCCCGCCGAGGTCAGCGCGGCGCCGGCCATCTGCGGCGCTGCGCTGAACTCCAGGCGCAGGCATTTGCCGGGCACGCTGGCTGCCGCGGCCACCTCAGCGACATGCCGCGCCAGGCTGTCGGTGGCGCGGCGGCTTTTCACCGGATACCACAGCAGGTAGCTGCCGGTCGGCCATTTCGCAAAGGCTTGCGCAAAACCATTGGCCAGCCGCTCGAATTCGTCGCGGTGCTCGAACGGCGGGTCGATCAGCACGAGGCCGCGCCGCTCCTTCGGCGGCACAAACGCGGGAAGCGCCACCCAGCCGTCGAGGTCGACCACGCGGGCCTGGGTGTCGCGGCGCAGCGCGTCGATCAGGCGCTTGCGCGCCTTCGGCTCGACCTCGCACGCCACCAGCCGGTCCTGCGGCCGCAGCAGCGCCCGCGCGATCAGCGGCGAGCCCGGATAGGCCTCAAGATCGCGCTGCGGATTGAAGGCCCTGACGATGTCGAGATAGGGGGCGACCAGCGGCAACACGGCTTCCGAAAACCGCGCCTGCATGATGCGCGCGATGCCGGTGAGCCACTCGCCGCCGCGGCGCGCTTCGTCGCCGGTGAGATCGTAGGCCCCGGCGCCGGCGTGGCTGTCGATGACGCGAAACGCAGCCTGCTTGTCGTGCAGATGCTTAAGAATCCGCACCAGCACGATATGCTTGATGACATCGGCGAAGCCGCCGGCGTGAAAGGCGTGATGGTAGTTCATGGGGGAGCATGTACGCTACACGGCGACGTTGAGCAAAGACACGTGTCCCGGACGCGGTGCAGCGTCTCTTCGACGGTGCACCGCTTCGCGAAGTGCCATAGCGCGTCGAAGACGCGCGTAAACGCGCTTATGGCGCTGCGCTGCGTCCGGGGCACGAGCTAGCCGCCGCGCACCGGCGGCATTACCACCTCGTCGCGGCGGCAGGCGCGGCGGTCGATCTCTTCGCAGGAACGGAATTGCAGATCCTTGCTCATGCAGATCCGCACCTCGCTCAGGCGCCGCTGGTCGCAAATCACGGCGAGCGCGGAATTGCTCAGGCCGGGATTGGCCTTGATGAAGGCGGCCTCGATCTCGGCCGGCGCGATGGTCCGGGGCGCGGACAATTCCAGGAAATCGGCGGGAATTTTCACCGCCGCGCGCGCCTTGCGGATGGTTTCGAAATACGCGCGCGCACCGAGCCCCGAGCAGGTGCCGTGCTTGTCCCACTCGCTGAAGATCAGCCCCGGCGCCGGCATCAGGTCCAGCATCGAGGTCATGATGTTGCGGTCGAGCCGCGGCGCCGGCCGCTGGCAATAATCGGGAAAGCCATGTTCGTATTGCGGCCACAGCCCGTGCACTACAAAGGAGAATGGCCGGCCGCCGCATTGCGCCTGCTGCGAATGCCCGCCGCCGCCCCGTTCGGACGCCGCCTCGCAGAACGACGGCGACCACGACAGCGACAGCACGTAGAAATCGAATTCGCCGGGCGCATTCTGCCGCCGGTCCTGCGCCGACGCGCCGCCCGCCGCGACCAGGCCAACCAGCATTGCCGCAACCGACAACCTTGAAAAACCCAACATGACGACGCCCCCTGCCTGAACCCGTCAAATCCTAGGCACGCGTCCAGAACATTTCAAGAACACATTTGGAGAAGGTGCCGCTGAGCACAACCGCCGCGCGATTGTGGGGAATCAGGGCCGCGCCGCCTTGCAGGCCGGGTTATAGGCCCAGTTGCGGTCGAGCCCGACCACGCAGAACTCGACGCCGTGGCCGAAGCCGGCAAACCCGCCGTCTTCGATGATCGAAAAATACACCGGGCGCGGCTTGCCGTCGCTGATCATTGCGGTCGCCGAGCAGTAGCGCCGCGGGATATTGTCCGATTGCCACGGCCGGAAGGCGACTTCCTGCACATGGGCGTAACCGGTGATCTGCAGCGTGGAATTCCAGAACGTGCTCTCTTTTTCGGCGAATTGCGAAGACACCGAGCCGAGCCCGGACTCGCAGGGCGGCAGGTTGCCGTCATAGCGCGGGCCGCGCAGCCAGAAATTCAGCTCGAACAGGCTGGCCGCTTCCGCGGCTTGCCCAAACGCCAGCAGACCCAACATCGCGCCGGCGATGGTCCCGAGGCCGCGTTTTCTGATGGACGTGATGAGGTCGCGCATGGACAGTCCGCCGGGATGATGCAGGTGGCGGACGGTGCCGCGAAAGCCCCGGCGAGGTCAAGTGCAGCGCGGCAACACCTCGGCGAGAACTCCATGTCGAAGCGCCGACCGTTCTTTTCATGGCCAACGATGCGCTTTACAGTGGGCGCAAAGATGGAGTCGACAATGCGAATGATTGGGCCGGCGATGCTGGTGGCGGCGTGTGCAATGCTGGGGTGCGGACCGGCGCGGGCCGATACCGTACGGCCGTTCCAGGGCAACGACACCGGCGGCATCATCGCCTACGAATTCGCCACCCAGGCCGACGTCAAGCTGCTCGCGGTCGAACACTGCGCGCGCTTCGGCAAGGTGGTGAAATTCCTCGCCGCGGATGCCCAGTATGGCGGCTACGTCTCTTTCGCCTGCCGCTGGGTGCCATATGGCGCCGCCGAGCGGCCGCTGAGCGCCCGTTACTGAGCCGACCCATCCATTCTATCCAGCAGCTGGAGAGCGGAACATGACGCGACAGCTTTTTTCATTTCGCTTCGCGGCAGCGCTGCTGTTGTGCATCGCGCCCGCGCTCAACGCCTATGCCGTCGAACTGCCGACCCGCAAGGCCGGGCTGTGGGAATTGAAGATGCTGCGTACCGGCTCGCCAATGCCCGAAATGACGATGCAGCACTGCACCGACGAGACCACCGACAAGAAGATGACCACATCGTTCTCGCCGCTGGCAAAGCAAAACTGCACGAAGAACGACACCCAGAAGACCGCGACCGGCTTCGTCACCGATTCGGTGTGCAGCTTTGGCGGCACCACCATGACCTCACATTCGGAAGTGACCGGCGACTTCAACTCCGCCTATTCGGTCAAGGTCACCTCGCACAATGAAGGTGCTCCGGCCGGCGCGCCGCGCGACACCAACATGACGCTGGAAGCCAAGTGGCTCGGCGCCTGCGCTGCGGACCAGCGGCCCGGCGATATCGTGATGCCCGGCGGCTTCCGGATGAACATCACCGACATGGAAAAGCTGAAGGGCCTGATGCCGGCGAAGTAGGCGGCTTTCGGCCGTAGGATCGGTTGAGCGCAGCGAAACCCATCAAGTGCCGCCATTGTTACGATGGGTTTCGCTGCGCTCAACCACCCTACAAAGCCCCCAGCCGTTTCTCGAAACTGGCGACGTTGACGAGGCCGCGGGCGTGGCGGCCGTCGCCGATCTTGCGGTCGCCCTCGTATGCTTCGACCTCGAACCGGATCACCCGGCGCTCCACCGCGATCACCCGCGCCGTGGTCCGCACCTTCGCCCCGACCGCACTGGCTCCGAGATGGCGGATATCGACCTCGGTGCCGACCGTGACCCAGCCGGCCAGAAGATGCGGCGCGATGGCGTCGGCGGACGCCATCTCCATTTCCATGATCATCATCGGGGTGGCAAACACCGCCGGCATTTTCGGCACGAAGTGTTTTACGGTGAGGTCAGGCCTCACGGTGATGGTGCGCTGGGCGCTGATGCCGACGGCGATGAATTCGCGGGCGTCCATGGGTTTTTCCAGGTATCGTGTCCCGGGCGCGATGCAGCGCGCCGCTCTTCGCGGCGTGATGCTTCGCAGAACCGGAACCGCATCAAGCACCGGCGTTCGTGACGGCCCCGGCTCTGCAGCGCACCGCTCCGCAAGGGCTACGCGCTGCGCTGCGTCCGGGGCACAGGCGCTCCTACTTGCTCTGCGCGGCCCTGCGCTCGACGAAGGTTTTGCCGCCCTTCATCTTGTGCGCCAGCGGCGCCTCGTTGATCTGGATCACGACGGCGTCGGCGTCGACGCCGAGGTTTTTCACCAGCGCTTGCGTGATGTCGCGCATCATCCCGGCCTTCTGCTCGTCGGTGCGGCCGGCGGCCATGCTAATGGTGATCTCAGGCATTGGTTGCTCCCTTTGCTTTTTCTGGTTGATCGGTGATTTCGCCAAATTTTCCACCGTCATTCCGGGATGCGCCCCTTGGCGCAGGCCCGGAATCCATAACCCCCATTCGTGGTTATGGATTCCGGGCTCGCTCGCTTCGCTCGCGTCCCGGAATGACGATGTTGTTAGTCTGGCACGTTTGAATTCAAACTTCGACTCCCGTTATCCCCACTTCACTCCATGCCGCGCCAGCACTTCGCGCACGGCCTCGACGATCCTGTCCTCGTCGACTTCGTACTGCGCCTCGGCCTGCTTCTTCAAATACTCCTCGCGGTCTTTTATCTCGGCGAGGCCGGCGCCAAGGATAAGATCCTTGATCTGGATTTTGCCATTCGCCTTCTCGTCCGAACCTTGAATAATCGCGCAGGGCGAATTCCGCCTGTCGGCGTATTTCATCTGCTGGCCGAGGCTGTGCTTCGGATTTCCAAGATAAAGCTCGGCGCGGATGTTGGCGTTGCGCAAGGCCGCGACCATTTTCTGGTAGCCGGCGATCTCGCCCCCGAACACGGTCACGACGACCGGGCCGAACTCCGGCTTGGTATCGATATTGCCGAGCATCGTAAGCGCCGCCTGCAGCCGCGACACGCCGATGGAAAATCCCGTCGCCGGCACCGGCTCGCCGCGAAACCGCGACACGAGGCCATCATAACGCCCGCCGCCACCGACGGAGCCGAAGCGCACAGGGCGGCCTTTTTCGTCTTTGGTGTCGAGCAGGAGTTCAACTTCGTAGACCGGACCGGTGTAGTATTCGAGGCCACGGACGACGGAGGGATCGATTTTGATTTGAACCTCCTCATATCCAGCTGCCTTTGCCAGACGCGAAATCTCTTTCAGCTCAGCGATCCCCTCGGAGCCGATCAGATTTTCTCGAAATAGATCGGCAAGCCAACGGAAATAGCTTTCGTCCTTACCGAATTCATGTGCGGGCGAAGTGTGCGAGTATCTCTGTCCAGTCGGGGTTGGCGGATGTAGCGGCAATATATCGAGGAAGCGGAGAATCTTTTCCGTCTGCTGGATTGTGAGGTCCGCACCCTTTGTAAAATCGCCGGACGCATCCTTGCGTCCCGTTGTAAGCAGTAAAAATATGTCATCCGGTTCTAAGCGGTCCAATTTGTCGATCGCGCGCAGTACGGTAAGGCGTTTTTCCGAAAGGATTTCGGCAAGAATCCATCACCCCATCGAGCACCTTGCGGTTATTCACCTTCACCACATAGCTGCCGCGCGGAATGCCCAACTCTTCCATCGTATCCGCCGCCATCATGCACATCTCCGCGTCCGCCGCCGGTGACGCGCTGCCCACCGTGTCGGCGTCGAATTGCATGAATTGGCGGAAGCGGCCGGGGCCGGGTTTTTCGTTGCGGTAGACGTAGCCGGCGCGGTAGCTGCGATACGGCTTCGGCAAAGCGTCGAAATTCTCGGCGACGTAGCGCGCCAGCGGCGCGGTCAGGTCGTAGCGCAAGCTGATCCACTGCTCGTCGTCGTCCTGGAACGAGAACACGCCCTCGTTGGGGCGGTCCTGGTCGGGCAGGAATTTGCCCAGCGCGTCGGTGTATTCAAAAGCCGGGGTCTCCACCGGCTCGAAACCGTAGCGCTCGAACACCTCGCGGATGGTCTCAAGCATGCGCCGGGTCGCCGCGATCTCGGCAGCAGTGCGGTCGGCGAGCCCGCGCGGCAGCCGGGCGCGGAGTTTTTGCGGTTTTTTGGGTTTTTCGGTCATGCGCCGGGTTGGTACCAGCCGATCCGGGACGCGGCAAGCCGCCCTCGTGCCCCGGACGCAGCGCAGTGCGTAGCTCTTCGCGAAGCGGTGCGCTGCAGAGCCGGGGCCGTAACGAACGCCGGTGCTTGGTACGGTCCCGGCTCTGCGGAGCGGCATAAGAGTGCCGCACCGCGTCCGGGACACGCTTTTTGCCGCGGTTTTGCAATGTCCGGAACCGGAGATAGCCCGTACAGCGCCGAAACAACGTGATACCAAGGCTCCAACAACCCATAAGGAAGTCCTCCGGGGCTATGCAAGCGATGGCCGGCCCGACGATCCCCGAGGAATTTCTCAAGGCCGAAAATGTCGGCCTGCGCATGCTGCTCGAACAGGCCGGCATCGACGCGAGGGCGCTGCTGGCGCAGGCCGGGATCGACGCCGAGCAGCGCGAGGCCGCCGACAGACTGCAAAAGCTGATTCTTGAGGAATTGCACCACCGCATCAAGAACACGCTGGCGACCGTGAGCGCCATCGCTTCGCAGAGCCTGCGTACCGCCACCAGCATCGAACACGGCCAGCAGGCGATCGAGAGCCGCCTCCTGGCGCTCGGCCGCGCCCACGACCTGTTGCTGCAGGTGCGCTGGGCCAGCGCCAGCCTCGCCCACATCGTGCAGGGCGCCACCGAGCCCTATGACAGCCAGAGCGCCGGAAAATTCGCGATCAAAGGACCGGATTTCCAGATTTCGTCCGGCGCCGTAATCGCGCTGGCGATGACGCTGAACGAACTCTGCACCAACACCACGAAATTCGGCGCGCTGTCGGTGCCGGCGGGGCGCATCGAGATCGCCTGGACCATCGATGAGGCGAGCGGGCGGCTGCGGCTGAGCTGGACCGAACGGGACGGCCCGCCGGTGCATGCGCCGGCCCGCCGCAGCTTTGGCACCCGGCTGATCGAAACCCTCGGCAAACAGCTCAGCGGCGAGGTTGACCTGTCCTATTCGCCGGCGGGGTTCGTCTACACCCTGGACGTGCCGCTGAGCGCCCTGAAACCGCCGGCCTGACCTGCTTTTGCCGCGGCAGTTGTCCGTTTCCGCGAGCGAGCGAAGCTGATAGCGTGCCGCGCAAATCCGCAAGCCCGACCTTGAGAAGAGGCCCCGATGCTCGACAAAAGCCCCGCCCGCCCCGCCGTCAACGTGCCGAACGATCTTGCCGCGCACTGGATGCCGTTCACCGCCAACCGCGCCTTCAAGAGGGCGCCGCGGCTGCTCGCCGGCGCCAGGGACATGCATTATTTCACCGTCGACGGCCGCAAGCTGATCGACGCCGCCGCCGGCATGTGGTGCTGCAATGCCGGCCATGGCCGCACCCAAATCTCCGAAGCGATCGGCAAACAGGCCGCGGCGCTGGATTACGCGCCGCCGTTCCAGTTCGGCATTCCGCAGGCGTTCGAGCTCGCCAGCCGCATCGCCGATCTCGCGCCGGACGGACTCGACCATGTGTTCTTCTGCAATTCCGGATCGGAAGCCGCCGATACCGCGCTGAAGATCGCGCTGGCGTATCACCAGATCAACGGCCAGGGCACCCGCACCCGCCTGATCGGCCGCGAGCGCGGCTATCATGGCGTCGGCTTTGGCGGCACGTCGGTCGGCGGCATTGTCAACAACCGAAAGATGTTCGGCACGCTACTCGCGGGCGTCGATCATCTGCCGGCGACCTACGACCGGGAGAAGCAGGCCTTCAGCAAGGGCGAGCCGGACTACGGCGCGCATTTCGCCGACGAGCTGGAGCGGCTGGTCAATCTGCATGGCGCCTCCACCATCGCCGCGGTGATCGTCGAGCCGATGGCGGGATCGACCGGGGTGCTGCCGGCGCCGAAGGGCTACCTGAAGCGGCTGCGCGAGATCACCGCCAAACACGGCATCCTGCTGATCTTCGACGAGGTCATCACCGGCTTCGGCAGGCTCGGCTTTGCCTTCGCCGCCGAGCGCTACGGCGTGCTGCCGGACATGCTGACCTTTGCCAAGGGCGTGACCAATGGCGCAGCCCCCATGGGCGGCGTGCTGGTGCGCGACACGATCCATGACGCCTTCATGAGCGGCCCCGAGCACATGGTGGAGCTGACCCACGGCTATACCTATTCGGCGCATCCTTTGGCCTGCGCCGCGGGCCTCGCCACGCTCGACATATACCGCGACGAAAAGCTGTTCGAGCGCGCCAACAAGCTCGAGCCGAAATTCGCCGACGCGGTGATGGGCCTGCGCAAGGAACCCAATGTGGTGGACATCCGCACGGTAGGTCTTACCGCCGGCATCGACCTCGCGCCGTTGGCAGACGCGCCGGGCAAGCGCGGTTTTAACGGCCTCAACAGCGCCTTCCACGACAACGATTTGATGCTGCGCGTCGCCGGCGACACCCTGGCGCTGACGCCGCCTTTGATCGTCACCGAGGACCAGATCGGCGAGATCGTCGACAAGGTGGCGAAGGTGATCCGCGCGGTGGCGTAAGCTCCCCGTGTCCCGGACGCGGTGCGGCATTCTTCATGCCGCTCCGCAGAGCCGGGGCCGTCACGAGTTTGGCTTTCGTCATGCGCGGGCTTGACCCGCGCATCCATCAATCTTTCACAAAAACGCTTTTTCAGAAGGATGGACGGCCGGTCAAGCCCGGCCATGACACCTCGATTTGTGGCGCTCCGGCTCTGCTGCGCGCTGCGTCCGGGACACGGGGCGGAACCTTCGAAACGCATCCACGTTCCTCCACCGCAGGGGCCGTTCGCTGCTGCTGCGTGGAGGAATCGAACGATGAACGGGCTGGCGAGCGGGTTGCTGCGTACCGGACTGGCGCTCAAACTCAACCAGGTCAAGCGCGCGGCCACCTCTTATGCGCGCGACCGCGCCGAACAGGGCCAGGGCATCGTCGCGTCCTATGCGGTTGCCGCCGGGCTTTACGCCGCCGCGGGAATTTTCCTGATCGCGGCGGTTCTGGTCGGCATCATCGCGTTGTTCCGATGGATTGAAATCAACTACGGAATGTTTCAGGCGTTCGGCGCGATCGGCGGCCTGTTGTTCTTGATCGCGATCATTTGCGCGGGCCTCGCGGCCGGCAAGCTCGCCCGTCCGGCAAAGCCGTTTCCGAGCCTGACCAGCCGGCTTCGCGTCGCCATCAAGGCCAATCCGATCACGGCCAGCCCGGTAAAACCCGATCGGATCGAGTCGGCCCGGGATACCGCCGCGGCGATCCTGTCGTCGCCGGCGGAGCCTGCCGCCGCCAACAGCTACAATCCCCGCTATTCGCGGCGCGTCACGCGGGGATCGCACGACGGCCGCGCCGCGCTGATCGTGGTGGCGACCTTGCTGGGCTGGGCGATGGCGCGGCGGCACACCAATGCGAGGAAAGCCAGGGTGTGATGGCCGGTCGGCGGTCAGAGCATGCAGGCAGCCTGGTGCTCATGGCCGCCACGGCTTTGTTTGTGTTGGCAGCGCAGCGTTATTGGCAGGCCGATAAACCGCCGGTTTCGGCCTCTCCACAAATTGGGCCGGCGCAAGCGCCTCCGCCGCCCGGCGCATTCGCCCGCGAGCTCGCGCAACTCGGCCGCGGGCGGTGGTCCGGAAGCCCGCTGCAAATCCCGTGGAAGGGCTGGAAGGACATCCTGTGGCGGACCTATGAGCGCACCGGCGAGGACCGGCTGCTCGCGATTGCCGCAGGCGTGGTGTTCTTCGGCCTGCTCGCGGTATTCCCGGCGATTACGGCGCTGGTGTCGTGCTACGGCCTGTTCGCCAATCCCTCGACCATCGGCGACAACCTGCAAACGCTGTCGCTGATGCTGCCTGAGGGCTCGTTTACGATCGTGCAGGACCAGATCGCGCGCGTGCTGGCCAAGGGCAATACCGCGCTGGGCTTTACCTTCCTGTTCGGCCTTGCGCTGGCGCTGTGGAGCGCCAATGCCGGGGTCAAGGCCGCGATCGACGCCCTCAACATCGTCTATGAGGAGCGCGAGAAACGCAGTTTTGTCAGGCTGAACCTGCTTTCCTTGGCATTCACCGCCGGCGGGATCGCAGCGTTGCTGTTGATGGTCGGCGCGGTCGTGGCGCTGCCGCTCGTGCTGGATCACCTCTGGCTCCGCAGCCAGAGCAAACTGATCGTCAGCCTGGTGCGCTGGCCGCTGCTGTTTGCGATGCTGGTACTGGCGCTGGGCATCCTCTACCGGTTCGGGCCGAGCCGGCGCGCCGCGCGCTGGGAATGGCTCGGTATCGGCACGCTGGCCGCCGCCCTGCTCTGGATCGCGGGCTCGGCGCTATTGTCGTGGTATCTCTCCAATTTCGGAAATTACGACGCCACCTACGGCTCGCTGGGCGCGGCCATTGGTTTGATGATGTGGATGTGGATGTCGGCCATCATCGTGCTGTGCGGCGCCGAATTGAACTCCGAAATCGAGCACCAGACCGCCGTCGACACCACCGTGGGGCGCCCGAAACCGCTGGGCGCCCGCGGCGCGGTCATGGCCGATACGTTGGGCGCGGCCCAAAATTAAAGCGTGATGAGTTTAGGTCGAGGCGAATCGGACCCTGCTCCCTCTCCCCGCTTGCAGGGAGAGGCGACTTCAGCGCCAATCAACAAGGCCATCACCCGCTAGTTCTCAACAACCCCCTGCTTTTCGAATCAACAATAATGCTAAGGTCTGCCCAGCCGGGCGAGCCCGGAGCTTTGGGGCTTTGAGGACCTTGCGCGCGTGATTCGCATTTCCACGATTTTCGTCGCCATCTGCATGGTGCTGGTCGCGGCCTCCCTGGGCCTCGTGCTGTATTCGACGGCCGGCATCTCCGGATCGGAATCCGCGATCGTGGCGCTGACCGCGCTGACCTTCCTGATCCTCTACAACGCGGTGTCGATGCGGCTGCGAGATCGCAGCGACGTCGGCGGCCAGATCGCGGATTTGTCGCGCGGCACCGCCGACCTCGCGCGCCAGGTCGCCGAATTCGGCCGCCGCCTCGCCCTGGTCGAAGGCCGCGTGGTGTCGGCGAATTCCGCCAATGCCGACCGCGTGCAAACGGTGGCCGGCGAGATCGCCGAACTCGGCGTGCTGGTGCAGCAACTGGCGGTGTCGGTCGCCAGCCACGACGACATGCTGTCGTCGGGCGTGCCGGCGCCCGCGCCGGTGAACGACCCGCCCGACCATCGGCAAAGGCAATTGCCGTTCGCCGCCGATGTCACGCAAGCCGCCGGCGCCGTTGTGGCCGAGCCGCCGACCGCCGCTCCGGATGCGCCGGCGGCCCGCAGCAACAGT
The DNA here is from genome assembly GCA_963784755.1 of uncultured Alphaproteobacteria bacterium. Taxonomy (GTDB): domain Bacteria; phylum Pseudomonadota; class Alphaproteobacteria; order Rhizobiales; family Xanthobacteraceae; genus Bradyrhizobium. The sequence continues at coordinate 601,666 of CAWASS010000004.1, forward strand.
CAAATCCTTGCCGCGGTGAAGAACGCCGTCGAAGCCAACCGCATCGACATCTATCTGCAGCCGATGGTGACGCTGCCGCAGCGCAAGGTGCGGTTCTACGAAGCGGTGACGCGGCTGCGCGACGACAACGACCAGATCCTCACCGCCGACGATTTCATCGGCACCGCGGAAGCCGCGGGGCTGATGGGGCGCATCGACCACATGGTGATGCTGCGATGCGTGCAGGTGCTGCGCCGGCTGATGGTGCGCAACAAGGAGGTCGGGGTATTCTGCAACGTCGCCGCCGTGACCCTGGGCAATCCCGCGACCTTTGCGCCGTGCCTGGATTTCCTCGAAGCCAACCGCGCGCTGGCGGCATCCTTCGTGCTTGAATTCAAGCAGAGCACGTTTCGCAATCTCGGGCCCACCGAGGCCGAGCATCTCGCCGCACTGGCGCAGCGCGGCTACCGCTTTTCCATCGATCACGTCACCGACTTGCGGATCGAGCCGCGCGAACTCGCCGACCGCGGCGTGCGCTTCATCAAGGTGCCCGCCGCGCTGCTGCTCGACCAGCGGCAGACCTCGGCCTCCGACATTCATCCCTCCGACCTGTCGGATCTGCTCGGCCGCTTCGGCATCGACCTCGTCGCCGAGCGGATCGAGGGCGAGCGCGCCGTGGTCGACCTGCTCGACTACGACGTGCGGTTCGGGCAGGGATTTCTGTTCGCAGCGCCGCGGCCGTTGCGGCCGGAGACCGCGTCTGCTACCGGCGGGGCCTCCGCAGACAAAGCACAGGTTCCCGATGCCGCAGCCAGACCGTCTTCCATCGATGCGCTCAAGGCCGAGCCGCCGCGCACATCAGGCAATGCCGCGCTGGCGCGCCGCGCCATCGGGCCGGGCTGAACGGCAACTCACGCAATGACGTCGCTTCGCTTCGTCGAGAACCTGCGCGACCTCGTAAGCGAAGTCGATGTCGTGCTCAGCGACATCTGGGGCGTGGTGCACAACGGGCTCGAGGCATTTCCGGAATCCTGCGCGGCGCTGCATACGTTTCGCGAGCGGGGCGGCACGGTGATCCTGATCACCAACGCGCCACGGCCGGCGGATTCGGTGCAGCGGCAATTGCGCAAGCTTCACGTTCCCGACGCGGCCTACGACGCCATCGTCAGTTCCGGCGACCTGACCCGTCATTTTGTCGCCGATCATCTGGCCAAGAAAGTGTACTGGCTCGGGCCGGAGCGCGACAACTCGATCTATCGCGGCCTTGATCCGGTGCTGACGCCGCTGGACCAGGCCGACTACATCGTCTGCACCGGGCTGTTCGACGACGAAACCGAATCCGCCGAGGATTATCGCGGCATGATGCTGCTCGCGCGCGAACGCAACCTTCAGCTCATCTGCGCCAATCCGGACATTGTGGTCGAGCGCGGCGATCGCCTCGTCTATTGCGCCGGCGCCATTGCCGAACTCTATCGCGAACTCGGCGGCGACGTGATCTTCTACGGCAAGCCGCACCGGCCGATCTATGAGCGCGCCGTGGCGATCGCGGCCGAGCGCCGCAACCAGGCGACGCCGCTCGGCCGCGTACTCGCGATCGGCGACTCCGTGCGCACCGATTTGGCGGGCGCTCATGGTTTCGGCATCAACTGCCTGTTTGTCACGCGCGGCATCCATGCCGGCGATTTCGAGGGTATCGATCAGCTCGATCCGGCTTCGGTGAAGGAATTGTTCGGCCACCCGCCGCTGGCGCTGATACGGGAGCTAAGGTGGTAAACTCTTCCCGTCATGCGCGGGCTTGACCCGCGCATCCATCGCTCTTCACAAGAGTCTATCGAAGTGGATGGATTGCCGGGTCAAGCCCGGCAATGACGATGAATCAAGCCGTCGCCATGTCCGGGAATACCGCCTCGATCTTGGTCTTCAGCGTGGCGGCGTTGAAGGGTTTGACGATGTAGTTGTTCACGCCGGCCTTCTTGGCGGCGATCACGTTCTCGGTCTTGGATTCCGCCGTGATCATGATGAACGGCGTGGTGGCGAGATTGGGATCGGCGCGCACTTCCCGGAGCAGGTCGTAGCCGGTCATCGGCTCCATGTTCCAGTCGGAGATGATGAGGCCGTATTTCTTGGCCCGCATCTTGTTCAGCGCCGCCGAGCCGTCGCTGGCATCGTCGATGTTCTGGAAGCCGAGCTGCTTGAGAAGGTTGCGTATGATGCGGATCATGGTGTTGTAGTCATCCACCACCAGAACCGACATCGACAAATCAACCGCCATCTTCAAGCTCCCCAACCGCGCGACGCCTGTTGCGGGTGCCCGCCGGATCAACCCGGTTGCCGCCGCAAACCTCCCCATTGAGTAGCACCCCGCCTTAAACAGCCCGTTAACCCGGGGAGTGCCGGAGTACAGTTCCGGGCCCGCTTGACTTCGCCGGCGCCTCCGCGTCACGGTCCCGCGCCCACCCCGGATCGAGCCTTAGAACCCAGCAATGACGCCCCGTTTTGCCGTTATCCGCGACACCACGCCCGTGGCCGAGATCCCCAGGGGAGCGGTGGTGGCGATGGGCAATTTCGACGGCGTCCATCTCGGCCACCGCGCCGTCATAACGGCTGCGCTGGAGATGGCGCGCGCGCACGGCCGGCCGGCTTTTGCCGTGACGTTCGAGCCGCATCCGCGCAGCTTTTTCAGCCCCAATACCCCGCAGTTCCGCCTGACCAGCGAAACCAACAAGCTGCGGCTGTTGGCCGGCGCGGGTCTTGCCGGCGCCGTGGTGATGACCTTCGACAAGGCTCGCGCCGGCACCACGGCGCAGGATTTCATTCACCATGATCTGATCGACCGGCTCGGCATCAGCGGCATCGCAGTCGGCTACGACTTTCATTTCGGCAAGGGCCGGGTCGGCTCGCCCGGTCTTTTGGTGACCGAGGCCCCTCGCCTCGGCTTCGAGGTCGACGTGCAGCCCCATGTCGACATCGAGGAGCGGCCGGTGTCTTCAAGCGCGATCCGGATGGCGCTGGCTGAGGGCCAGATCGCCGACGCCACTGCGATGCTCGGCGGCCCGTGGTTTGTCACCGGCGAGGTGATCCACGGCGAGAAACGCGGCCGCGACCTCGGCTATCCCACCGCCAACATGAAACTCGACAAAAATTGCGGCCTCAAGCACGGCATCTATGCGGTGCGGGTTGGCCATGATGGCAAGCTGCTCGACGGCGTCGCCAGTTTCGGCCGCCGCCCCACCTTCGACAACGGCGCGGCGCTGCTGGAAGTGTTTTTGTTCGATTTCAAGGGCGACCTCTACGGCGCGACGCTGGATGTCGCCTTCATTGCTTTCATCCGCGACGAGGTGAAGTTTGACGGCGTCGAGGCGCTGGTGCGCCAGATGGACGATGACAGCGCGAGGGCGCGGGCGGCGCTCGCGGCTGTGCCCGGTGCGTTCCCGAAACTGGGGGAGATCGGGTGACGCCTCCACGCGTCATGCGCGGGCTTGACCCGCGCATCCATCACGCTTTGAAAAGTATCTTTTTTGATGGATTGCCGGGTCAAGCCCGGCAATGACGGAAACAGTAGGCAGACTGGGGGTTTCCCCTTGCCCTCAAAACGCGCTATCCAGCCCGCCATGACCGATAAACCGCAAAAATCCCAGAAATCCGACGGCAACGACTATTCCAAAACCCTCTATCTGCCGCAGACGGAATTCCCGATGCGCGCAGGATTGCCGCAGCGCGAGCCGGAAATCCTCAAATCCTGGAACGAGATCGGCCTCTATGGCAAGCTGCGGCAGGCCGCGGCCGGCCGCGCCAAATTCGTGCTGCATGACGGCCCGCCCTACGCCAACGGCAACATCCATATCGGCCATGCGCTCAACAAGATCCTGAAAGACGTGGTGACCAAGAGCCAGCAGATGCTCGGCTACGATTCCAACTACGTGCCGGGCTGGGACTGTCACGGCCTGCCGATCGAATGGAAGATCGAGGAGGAAAATTACCGCTCCAGGGGCAGGCCGAAGCCCGATTTCCGGGACTCGGCGGCGATGATCGCGTTCCGCAAGGAGTGCCGCGCTTACGCCACGCACTGGCTCGGCGTGCAGCGCGAGGAATTCAAGCGGCTCGGCATCATCGGCGACTGGGATCATCCCTACGCCACGATGGATTGTGCCGCGGAGGCGGCGATCGCGCGCGAGCTGATGAAATTCGCTGCGAACGGCACGCTGTATCGCGGCTCCAAGCCGGTGATGTGGAGCGTGGTGGAAAAGACCGCGCTGGCGGAGGCCGAGGTCGAGTACGAGGATTACACCAGCGATACGGTGTGGGTGAAGTTTCCGGTCGAATGGACAGGAGCAACGGTAGGTGCCAGCAACAAAGACGTTTTGAGTTCTGAAGCAGGTGAAGCTTCGGTTGTGATCTGGACCACGACGCCTTGGACCCTTCCGGGTAACCGCGCCATAAGTTACTCCTCCAAGATTGAATACGGATTGTATGAAGTCACGGACGCTGCCGCAGACAACTGGGCAAAGGTCGGTGAAAAACTGATTATCGCTGACAAGCTTGCCGAAGACGTCTTCAAGCAAGCGCGCGTTATCAGCTTTAAACGCCTTGGCGGCATTCAACGAAGTATTTTAGATCTGATGGCGTGCGCGCATCCTTTGAAGGGTATGGCCGATGGTTACGAATTCCGCGTCCCCCTCCTCGAAGGCGATCACGTCACCGACGACACCGGCACCGGCTTCGTGCACACCGCACCCGGCCACGGCCGCGAGGACTTCGATATCTGGACCGCGAATGCGCGGGCGCTGGAAGCGCGCGGCATCAACACCACGATTCCCTACACCGTCGACGAGAACGGCGCCTTCACCGATCAGGCGCCGGGTTTTACCGGAAAACGCGTCATCAACGACAAGGGCGAAAAGGGCGACGCCAACGAAGCCGTGATCAAGGCGCTGGTCGAGGCCGGCATGCTGCTGGCGCGCGGGCGGCTGAAGCATCAGTATCCGCATTCGTGGCGCTCCAAGAAGCCGGTGATCTTCCGCAACACGCCGCAATGGTTCATCGCCATGGACAAGCCGATCGAAGACGACGGCAAGGCAAAGCCCGGCGACACCCTGCGCGCCCGCGCCCTGCATGCGATCTCGGTGACGCGCTGGGTGCCGCCGTCGGGACAAAACCGCCTGAACGGCATGATCGTCAACCGGCCGGACTGGGTGATCTCGCGCCAGCGCGCCTGGGGCGTGCCGATCGCCGTGTTCGTGCAGGAGGTCGGCGACGGCTCGGTGAAAATCCTGCAGGACGAGACCGTCAACCAGCGCATCGTCGAAGCCTTCATGCAGGAAGGCGCGGACGCCTGGTATGCCACCGGCGCACGCGAACGCTTTCTGGGTGCAAAACTCGCCACGGAAGGCTGGCAGAAGGTCGACGACATTCTCAACGTCTCGGTTCGATTCCGGCTCGACCCACGCCTTTGTGCTGGAAGACCGCCAGAATTTTCCCGGCCTTGGCCACATCGTGCGCAAGATCGACGGCGGGGCCGACACCGTGATGTATCTCGAAGGCAGCGACCAGCATCGCGGCTGGTTCCACTCCTCGCTGCTGGAAAGCTCCGGCACCCGCGGCCGCGCGCCCTATGACGTGGTGCTGACCCACGGCTTCACGCTCGACGAGCACGGCCGCAAGATGTCGAAGTCGCTCGGCAACACCGTCGAGCCGCAGAAGGTCATCAAGGATTCCGGCGCCGATATCCTGAGGCTCTGGGTCTGCGCCACCGATTATGCCGACGATCAGCGCCTCGGTCCGGAAATCCTGAAAAACACCGTCGAGAGTTATCGCAAGCTGCGCAACACCATCCGCTGGATGCTGGGCACGCTGCATCATTTCAGGCTGGGCGATGAAGTAGCCCATGCCGAGATGCCGGAGCTCGAGCGGCTGATGCTGCATCAGCTGGCCGGGCAGGACGCCATCGTGCGCAGGGCCTATGCGGAGTTCGACTACAAGACCGTGGTGGCTTCCCTCGCCGCGTTCATGAACTCCGAACTGTCGGCGTTTTATTTCGACATCAGAAAAGATACGTTGTATTGCGATCCGCCATCGTCGCTGGCGCGCAAGGCCGCGCTCACCACCATCAACGTCATCTGCGATGCGATCCTGAAATGGCTGGCCCCGGTGCTGTCGTTCACGACCGAGGAAGCCTGGCGGATGGTCAGGCCCGACGCCGAGCCGTCGGTGCATCTGACGCTGTTTCCCGACGGACTGCTGCCGTTCCGCGACGACGCGCTGGCCGCGAAATGGGAAACCATCCGCAACGTCCGGCGCGTCGTCACCGGCGCGCTGGAACTCGAGCGCGCCGCCAAGCGCATCGGCTCGTCGCTGGAAGCCTCGCCGATCGTCTACATCTCCGACAGGGCGCTGCTCGCCACGCTGTTCGACGTCGATCTGGCCGAAGTCTGCATCACCTCGAATTATGAAGTCAGGGAAGCCGATGCCCCCGCGGACGCGTTCCGCTTGAACGACGTTCCCGGTGTCGCCGTCGTGGTCGAAAAAGCCGTGGGCACCAAATGCGCGAGGTCGTGGAAGATTCTTACCACCGTCGGCGACGACCCCGACTATCCCGACGTGTCGCCGCGCGACGCCCAGGCGCTGCGCGAATGGAAGGCGCTGGAGACGGAAAGTTGATTTGGGCGCATACATTACCTCCGTCATGGGCTCGTCCCGGCCATCCACGTCTTACTCTGCCTCACGAAGGAAGACGTGGATGCCCGGGACGAGCCCGGGCATGACGAGCTTTTGGTTCGCCCCATGATCCCCCGCCTCCGCCCCGGAATTATCGCGGCGATCGCCGTGCTCGTCCTCGATCAGGCGACAAAACTCTGGCTGCTGTTCGTGTTCGATATCGCCCGTCGCGGTGCGGTGAAGGTCACTCCGTTTTTCGATGTGGTGCTGACCTGGAATACCGGCATCAGCTACGGCTGGTTTCAGACCGACAGCGCGGCCGGCCAGACGGTCCTGCTCGCAATCAAGGCAATCGCGGTGATCGTTCTGGCGATCTGGATGGCGCGGTCGCAGACCCGCACCGCCGTTATCGCGCTCGGCCTCATCATCGGCGGCGCCCTCGGCAACGGCATCGACAGTCTCGCCTATGGCGCGGTGGTCGATTTCGCCCTGTTCCACGTCCAGATCGGCGAAAAAACCTTCAATTGGTACGTGTTTAACCTTGCCGATACCGCGATTGTTGCTGGCGTCGCGGCCCTGCTGTATGATTCATTGTTCGGGGAACCCGCCGTAAAAGCGCCCTGATCGCGGCTGATACGACGGACAGGTCGATGACGGTCAACAGGGGCGCCGAAATCGGCGGTCCGCGCAAAAGTTCGAGCAGGATTGACGCGATGCGTAACATCAAAGCCGGCGGTTGGATGGTACAAAGCTCGTCGCGAGCGACGATGCGCGCGCTCCGCCTAGCCGCCATTGTGCTGGGCGTCGGTCTTGTGATGTCGGCCAACGCCGCCCGCGCCGGAGACGACGACGAAGATGATTCCACCTTCGAGGAAAAAATCATCAAGCAGATCATGACCGGGATCGGCGGCACCAATATGGAGAACACCGGGATCGATTATCGCGAGCGTTCGCCGCTGGTGATCCCGCCCAAAACCGAGCTGCCGCCGCCGGCGTCCGCTGCGGCCGAAGCTCCGGTGCCGAACTGGCCAAAGGATCCCGACGTGAAGCGGCGCAAGGAGGCCATCGCCGCCCGGAAAAAGGACAACAAGGATCCGCGCGAGGCGAGCCGCCTGCTGACGCCGAGCGAACTCGCGGTTGGCAAGACTGCCGCGGGCAAGGGCTCGGCCGGACCCGATCTGCCCGGCAACCCCGGCGCCAACGCGATACTCAGCCCGTCGGCGCTCGGATATGAGGGCGGCCTCAAAGGCCTGTTCGGCGGCAGCAAGACGGAAAGCGCGCCGTTCACGGGCGAGCCGACGCGTGACACCCTGACCATGCCGCCGCCGGGATACCAGACACCGTCGCCGAATTACGCTTATGGCACCGGCGGGCCGAAGGAATCGCTGGTCAACAAGGTTTACGATCCGGCCGCCGGCAAATACGGCGAATAGTCGCGCCTGTCTTTCTGTTTTGTAACGGGTCACCGGCAGCCGCGCGGTGTATGAAGCCGCCACTCACCCCGAACGTTTCCGTTCGCGCCGGCACACAGGTCATGATGTCCTCACACCGCTTCGCTTGCCTCTTCGTTGCGCTCGCCCTGACGCTCGCCTTCTCAGGCGCAGGCGTTCGCGCCCAGACCACCGTCACATCGGAGCGCCCGGCTACCTTTACGCTCGGCAACGGCATGCAGGTCGTGGTGATCCCGGATCATCGCACCCCCGTGGTCACCCAGATGATCTGGTACAAGGTCGGCTCCGCCGACGAAACGCCAGGCAAATCCGGCCTCGCGCACTTCCTCGAACATCTGATGTTCAAGGGCACAGCCGCGCATCCGGCCGGCGAATTCTCCAAGACCGTGCTGCGGATCGGCGGCAACGAGAACGCCTTCACCTCCACCGATTACACCGGCTACTTCCAGCGCGTGCCGCGCGACCAGCTCCCCAGAATGATGGAATTCGAGGCCGACCGCATGACCGGTCTGGTGTTGAAGGACGAAAACGTGCTGCCCGAACGCGATGTCGTGCTCGAGGAGTTCAACATGCGCGTCGCCAACAATCCGGATGCGCGGCTGTCCGAGCAGATCATGGCAGCGCTTTATCTCAATCATCCCTATGGCCGCCCGGTGATCGGCTGGCGCCAGGAAATCGAGAAACTCGACCGCGAGGATGCGCTGGCGTTCTACCGGCGCTTCTATGCGCCGAACAACGCCACGCTGGTGATCGCCGGTGACGTCGATGCCGCGGATGTCCGGCCGATGGCGGAGCGGACCTTTGGCCAGATCGCGCCGCAGCCGGCCATCGCTGCGCGCCGCATGCGCCCGCAGGAGCCTGTGCCCGCGGCACCCCGCACCGTGACGCTGGCGGACCCGCGCGTCGAACAGACCGGCCTGCGGCGCTGTTATCTGGTTCCTTCAGCCACCACCGCGGCGGCAGGCGAAAGCCCGGCGCTCGACGTGCTGGCGCAACTGATGGGTGGCGGCAGCAACTCCTATCTCTATCGCGCGCTGGTGCTCGACCGGCCGCTCGCGATCAGCGCCGACGCGAGCTATCAGGGCACCGCGCTCGACGACACCCAGTTCAGCATCTCGGTTTCGCCGAAGCCGGGGGTCGAGTTCGCAGCCATCGAGCAGGCGATCGACGGCGTCATCGCCGATGTCGGGCAAAACGCGGTTCGCGCCGAAGACCTCGAGCGCGTCAAGACGCAGTTGATCGCCGGCGCGATCTACGCCCAGGACAATCAGGCCACGCTGGCGCGCTGGTATGGCGCGGCCATCACCACCGGCCTCTCCGTCGATGACATCAGAAGCTGGCCGGACCGGATCCGCGCCGTTACCGCCGAGCAGGTGCGCGCCGCCGCGCAAAAATGGCTCGACAAGAAGCGTTCGGTGACCGGCTATTTGATCAAGGACACCACGCAAAAGCGCGAGGAGAAGCGTTCGTGATATTTGCCCCGAACTTCACGCGGCGGTTCGCGTTTGTTTTCGTTGCCTGCGCCGCACTGGCAATGGCGTCGACACCGTCGCGCGCGGCGGCCAAGATCCAGCATTTGACCTCGCCCGGCGGCATCAAGGCCTGGTTCGTGCAGGATGCGACGGTGCCACTGATCGCGATGGAATATGCGTTCGGCGGCGGCGCGTCGCAGGATCCCGCCGACAAGCCCGGCGTCGGCAACATGGTCGCCGATCTGCTCGATGAAGGCTCGGGTGATCTGGACTCCAAGACGTTCCACGAGCGCCTCGACCGCCGCGCCATCGAACTGAGCTTCAACTCGACCCGCGACACCTTTCGCGGCTCGCTGCGCATGCTCAAGGATACCCGCGACGAGGCCTTCGACCTCTTGCGGATGGCGCTGACGTCGCCGCATTTCGATCATGTCGATGTCGAGCGGATTCGCGCCCAGGTGCAGTCGGGCTTGCGGCGCGAAACGTCCAATCCGAGCTCGCTTGCCAACCGCAAGTTCCTCGAAGTCACCTTTGCCGGCCATCCCTATGCCAGGCCCGCCAACGGCACGCTGGAAAGCGTGCCTGACATCCAGATCGCCGACCTCAAGGACTATGTCCGCCGCGTGCTGGCAAAGGATACGCTGAAGGTCGCCGTGGTCGGCGATATCGACGCGGCTACGCTGGGCAAACTGCTCGACCAGACCTTTGGCGGGTTGCCGGCGAAGAGCAACCTCGCGCCGGTTGCCGATATCGAAGCCAGCAAGCCGCCGCAGCGTTTCTTCATCCCGCTCGACGTGCCGCAGACCGTGGTGACGTTCGGCGGCCCCGGCATCCGCCGCGACGATCCGAAGTTCATGGCCGGTTATGTCGTGAACTACATTCTCGGCGGCGGCGGGATGTCGTCGCGGCTCTATCGCGAAGTCCGCGAGAAGCGCGGTCTCGCCTATTCGGTTTCCGAATATCTGCTGTGGATGGATCACTCCGCGCTGTTCGTGGGCAACACCGGGACCCGCGGCGACCGCGCCGGAGAAACCGTCGACGCCATCAACAGGGAAGTGCGCCGCATGGCCGAGGACGGTCCGACCCAGCAGGAACTGGACGAGGCCAAGTCCTATCTCAAGGGCTCGCAAATGCTGGCGCTCGACACCTCCTCGAAGCTCGCGGCTGCATTGCTGCAATATCAGCTCGACAAGCTCGGCATCGATTACATCGAACGCCGCAACGCCATCGTCGATGCCGTGACGCTGGATGACGCAAAACAGGCCGCGAAGCGGTTGTGGGGCGACGGGCTGAATACGGTGATCGTCGGCCGCGCCCCGCAGGCCGTGGCCCAGCCCGCCGCCGCGACGCCGCCCGCGGCGAACTGACGGCGCTCGTGTCCCGGACGCGGTGCGGCATTCTTCATGCCGCTCCGCAGAGCCGGGACCGTTACGAACACCGTGCTTGTACGGCCCCGGACGCAGTCTTGCGGGAACTAAGCTATCCTGCGTCGTCCTGATTCCACCGGTGACGCCATGCTGCGGATTAACCGCGACCTTGCAATCGACGAGAACGACATCGAGATCGGCTTCGTCCGCGCCTCCGGCCCGGGTGGGCAGAACGTCAACAAGCTCTCGACCGCAGCGCAACTGCGCTTCGATGTCAGGCGCATCGCGCTGGCGCCGGATGCCGTGGCCCGGCTCAACCGGCTCGCAGGCAGCCGCATGACCAAGGACGGCGTGATCGTGATCCAGGCCCAGCGCTTCCGCACCCAGGAGCGCAACCGCGCTGACGCGATCGACCGGCTGCTCGAACTGCTGCGCGAGGCCGCGGTGCGGCCGAAGCCGCGGCGCCCGACCAGGCCCACGCTCGGATCGAAACAGCGCCAACTCGACGGCAAGAAGCGCCGCGGCGATATCAAGGCCAGGCGCGGCTCCGGCGGAATCGAGGATTGAGGTTCCCGGACGCGGTGCAGCGCGAAGAGCGGGGAGAGATAAGGACGCACTCTCCCCCCGAGCCGCAAAAGCCCCTAAATTGGCTCTCTAGTCCACGAGTCGCCCCCATGCCGATCCGCCAGCTACCAGAAGCCATCGTCAACCGCATCGCCGCCGGCGAAGTGGTGGAGCGGCCGGCCAGCGTGGTCAAGGAACTGGTGGAAAACGCCATCGACGCCGGCGCAAGCCGCATCGACATCTTTACCGACGGCGGCGGCCGGCGGCGGATCGGCATCACCGACGATGGCTGTGGCATGACCCGCGCCGACCTCGCAATCGCGGTGGACCGCCACGCCACCTCCAAGCTCGACGATGAGGACCTGCTGCGGATCCGCACCCTCGGGTTTCGCGGCGAGGCGCTGCCCTCGATCGGCGCGGTCGCCAAGCTCGGCATCACCACCCGCCACGCCTCCGAGCCGCATGCGTCGTCGCTCTCCGTCGAGGGCGGCGAGAAGTCGGCGATCATGCCGGCGGCGCTCTCGCAAGGCACCCGTGTCGAGGTCAGCGATCTCTTCTACGCCACGCCCGCCCGGCTGAAATTCCTCAAGACCGACCGCACCGAGGCCGAGGCGATCCGCGAGGTGGTGCGGCGGCTCGCGATGGCGCGGCCCGACATGGCGTTCACGCTGGCCGGCGAGGAGCGCAGCCCCGTGACCTGGGCTGCGGCGCTGCCCGGCGCCGCCGGACGGTTGACACGTCTCGGCGATATCCTCGGCGCGGAGTTTCGCTCTTCCGCCATCGAGGTGCGCAGCGAGCGCGAAGGCGTGGTGGTCGAAGGCTTTGCCGCCGCACCGTCGCTGACTCGCGCCAATGCGCTCGGGCAATATCTGTTCGTCAACGGCCGCCCGGTGCGCGACAAGCTGATCATCGGCGCGGTGCGCGCGGCCTATGCGGATTATCTGCCGCGCGACCGGCATCCGGTGGTGGCGCTGTTCGTCACGCTCGACGCCCAGGAGGTCGATGCCAATGTGCATCCGGCCAAGACCGAGGTGCGCTTCCGCAATGCCGGCCTCGTCCGCGCGCTGATCGTGCATGCGCTGAAGGACGGCCTTGCGCGCGAGGGCAAGCGCACCGCCGCCAACGGCGACGGCGCGGTGCTGGCGTCGTTCCGCCCGGCGTTTACGCCGCGCGCCGATTGGGACTGGCGGCGTTCGCCGGCCTATCCCGTGGCGGGCGCAGCGGCCGCCACCGCCTTGGCCGAGCCGGGACAGGCCGCGTTCGATGTCGGCACGCCCTCAGCCGATGTCCGTTTCGAGCCCGCATCCGACCTGCTCGACCGCCCGCTCGGCGCCGCGCGGACGCAGATTCATGAAACCTATATTGTGTCGCAGACCCGTGACGGGCTGGTCGTGGTGGACCAGCACGCCGCGCATGAACGCATCGTCTATGAGAGATTGAAGGCGTCGCTGACGCGCAACGGCGTGCAGCGGCAGATCCTGCTGATTCCGGAAATCGTCGAACTGGACGAGGCCATGGTTGAAAAACTGATCGACCGCGCGGAAGAACTCGCGACCTTCGGGCTCGCGATCGAGTCCTTCGGCCCCGGGGCTGTCGCGGTGCGCGAGACGCCGTCGCTGCTCGGCAAGGCCAACGCCGCAGGCTTGCTGCGCGACCTCGCCGAGCACATGGCGGAATGGGACGAGGCGCTGCCGCTGGAACGCCGGCTGATGCATGTCGCCGCCACCATGGCCTGCCACGGCTCGGTCCGCGCCGGCCGAATCCTCAAGCCCGAGGAAATGAACGCGCTGTTGCGTGAAATGGAAGACACGCCGAATTCCGGCCAGTGCAATCACGGCCGGCCGACTTATGTGGAATTGAAGCTCAGCGATATCGAGAAGCTGTTCGGGAGAAGATGAGCTCCGCGATGCCGTCATTGCCGGGCTTGACCCGGCAATCCATCCACTTCGAAAGACCCTTGCGAAGATGGATGGATGCGCTCAAGCCCGCGCATGACGAATCCTACTGGGCGCGCAAAAACACGAACTCCGTATCGTCATACGCGCGCCGCTCAAGCTCCTCGAAACCTTCCGGCGCGGCAAACTCCGCAGCCTTGGCTTCCTCGACCACCAGCATCGCGCCCGGCGTCAGCCAGCCGCCGTCGCGCAACGACGCCAGCGCCTTCTCCGCGAGCTTCTTGCCGTACGGCGGATCGAGAAACACAAGCGAGAACGGCTCGACCGGATGCGCGGGGCCGAGATCGCCGGCATCGCGGCGGAACACTTTTGTCACTCCGCCAAGCCCCAGCGCCTCGATATTATTTCGAAGTAGCGCGCGGGCCTCGGTCCCGTTGTCGACGAACAGCGCGAACGCCGCCCCACGCGAAATCGCCTCGATGCCGAGCGCGCCGGTGCCGGCGAACAGGTCGAGCACCCGCGCGTCTTGAATCGGATCGCCATAAGCATGGACCAGGATGTTGAACAGCGACTCACGCAGGCGGTCCGCTGTGGGGCGGATGTCGCGCGAGGCCGGCGACGCGAGGTTGCGGCCCTTCAATCGTCCGCCGACGACGCGCATCAGTCGCTCGCGGATTCGTCTTTGGGCCTCAGGTCGCGCTTGCCGTGATAGCCGCGTTGCGGACGGCGCGGCGGGCCGTAGCCGTTGGCCTCAAGCTCGTTGCGCGCGCGGGCCTCCTCGCTGCCGGTGCGCTGCACCAGCACGCGGCGGCCTTTGCGATCGGCGATCAGGCCGTTCTTGCCGGCTGGCTTGAACGGCTTTTTTGCGTTCGGCGCATCGACGGCCGCCTCGCCATGCACCGGCCGCGCAAAATCCGCGCCTGCCAGCACCGCTACCCTTTCCCCGAGTTGCTCGCGCAACACGCGGGTCTTGACTTCCTCGACCTGGCCTTCGGCGAGTTCGCCGAGCTGGAACGGCCCGTAGGACACCCTGATCAGGCGGTTCACCTCGAGGCCGAGATGCGCCATCACATTGCGGACCTCGCGGTTCTTGCCTTCGCGGATCGCGAACACCAGCCAGACATTGGCGCCCTGATCGCGCTCCAGCACAGCATCGATCGAGCCGTATTTGACGCCGTCGACCTCGACGCCCTTCTTCAAAGCATCGAGCTGATCCTGCGTCACCTCGCCATGGGCGCGCACCCTATAACGCCGCAGCCAGCCGGTGTCGGGCAATTCCAGCACCCGCGCGAGGCCACCGTCATTGGTCAGCAGCAGCAGGCCCTCGGTGTTGAAATCGAGCCGGCCGATGCTGATCAGCCGCGGCAGGCCTTCGGGCAAATTGTCGAACACTGTGGGACGGCCTTCCGGATCGGCATGGGTGGTCATCAGCCCGCGCGGCTTGTGAAACATGAACAGCCGAGTGCGCTCGCGCGGCGGCAACGGCTTGCCGTCGACGGTGATGACATCGTTGGCGGTGACATCGAGCGCCGGCGAGTTGATCACCCGGCCATTGACGGTGACGCGGCCCTGCACGATCCATTGCTCGGCGTCGCGGCGCGAGGCGAGGCCGGCGCGCGACACCACCTTGGCGATGCGCTCGCCGGATTTCTTTTCACGCGGAGGACGCGGCGGACGCCGTTCATCGGGCTTGCGCTCGCGGTATTCGCCGCGGCCGCCGAATGCCGGACGCCTGGCGAACACCTTGCTGTCGTCCTCATTGTCGCGGCGCGGACGCTCGTCGCGCGCCTCGGAGCGCGGATGTTCCTGCCAGGCGTTACGAACCGGGCGATCCACGCGCGGACGGTCGAATTTCGGACGATCTTCGCGGGGGCGCGAAAACCGAGGGCGGTCATCGCGGCCGCGCTCGTCGCGCGGCCTGTCGGCGCTGGGTTTGTCGAAGCGCGGCTTATCGAAATTCGGCCTATCAAACTTTCTTGCGCCATCGCGGGGCGGGCTCGAGTTGCGTCCGGCACGATCCGGCGAACTTGCGTCGCGCTTCTGCCAGGGCTTGGAGTCGCCGCGATCCGGGCGGCTGCCGAAATCCTTGCGCGGTCCGCGATCCGGCGCGCCGCGTGAAAACTTCTTGTCGCCGCCGAATTTCCGTTCCGGACGGTCGCCGCGCGGACGATCGCCATCCTTGCGGAATCCCTCTCCACGCGGCGTATAGGGCCGCTTCTCACCGCCCTCGCCGCGCGGCGTATACGGACGCTTGTCGCCGAATTTCTTGTCGGCAAATCGCGCTGCGGGACGCGCGTCGCTGCGATCGCCGCGCGGCGTGTAAGGCCGCTTCTCGCCACCGCGATCGTCGCGCGGCCGAAAATCCTTGCGCGGGCCGCGATCGTCGCGATTGAAACGGGGCGGACGCGGCGCATCGCCCTCCTCGCGCCTCGGCCGGTCGGCAAAGTCACGTCGCGGTTTGTCGGTAAAATCCCGGCGCGGCGGCGGGCCTTCGCGCTTGCCGGCATAGGGTTTGCCCGGGCCGGAATAAGGCTTCTTGCCATAGG
Source organism: uncultured Alphaproteobacteria bacterium (assembly GCA_963784755.1). GTDB lineage: Bacteria > Pseudomonadota > Alphaproteobacteria > Rhizobiales > Xanthobacteraceae > Bradyrhizobium. Next base: position 617,594 of record CAWASS010000004.1, read on the forward strand.
ATTTGGGACCGTCGGACTTGCCGGCGTAAGGACGCTTCTCGCCATCGGGCCTCGGCGTATATGGCCGCTTGTCGCCATCGCTTTTGCCGGCAAAGCCGCGCTTGGCAAATTTCTTGTCCGGGCCACGGGCAGCGCCCGAGCGGCCCTTGCCGCCAGTGGGGCGATCACGCTGGCCGCGCGGGGAATCGTTGTTTTTATCGTTGTCGCGGGGCATGAATGGTCTCGCTGCGAAGTGATGAAATGATGATCAGACGGTGCGGACGATTCCCATGACAGCAACGCGCGCGCTTTGTTCAAGGCGCATTGTCACGCAAAACCGGCATCCACTTTTGCTGAATGAGCTGTTCCTAGCAGAGTTTTCCCGGCAAGACGAGGCATGACCGCACCATCTTTCATGGATTTGGCGCTGAAAGCGGCCGAAAATGCCGGAAAATCCGGCGAAGTTCCGATCGGATGCGTGATCGTCCGCGACGGCGCCGTGATCGCGTCCACCGCCAACCGCACGCTCGCCGACCGCGACCCGACCGCGCATGCCGAAATTCTCGCGATCCGCGAGGCCGCGCGCAAGCTCGGCAGCGAACGGCTGACCGATTGCGACCTCTATGTCACGCTGGAGCCCTGCGCGATGTGCGCGGCGGCGATTTCCTTTGCGCGGGTGAGGCGGCTGTATTACGGCGCCGCCGATCCCAAAGGGGGGGCCGTGGATTCCGGCGTGCGGTTCTTTGCCTCACCGACCTGTCATCATGTGCCGGAGGTCTATTCGTCCGTTGGCGAGAGCGAGGCGGCGATGTTGTTGCGCGAATTTTTCAAGGCGCGGCGTTGAAAAACTCCCTCAATGCCCTCGCCGTCGCATCCGGATTTTCCTCGGTCAAAAAATGTCCGGAATCGATCGGCGCGCCGCGCACATCGGTCGCCCACATCTTCCAGGTGTCGAGCGGGGTCGCCGCGGCCTGGGCGACGCCGGTGTCGCCCCATAGCGCCAGCATCGGGATGGTTATTTTCTTAGCCGCGTCATGGTCCGCCTTGTCGATGTCGAAATCGGCGGACGCCCCGGCGCGATAGTCCTCGCACATCGCGTGCACACGCGACGGATCGCGGAACGCGGCGAGATAATGCTGCAGCGCGCGCGGATCGATCGCGTCCAGCGTCTTGGATTTGGTCTGGCTCGCCATCTTCTGCCTGAGGAAGAAGTCCGGCGCGCCGCCGATCAGGGTTTCCGGCAGCGGATAAGGCTGCGCCAGAAAGGTCCAGTGATAGATTTTCAGCGCGTAGCGCCAGTCCATCTTCATCCAGTAATCGTAGGTCGGCAATATATCGAGCACCGCCAGCCGCGACAGCCGGCCGGGATGATCGAGCGCCAGCCGGTACGACACCCGACCGCCGCGGTCGTGCCCGGCCAAGGCAAAATGCACATGGCCGAGTTGCTCCATCGCCTCGATCATCGCGTCCGCCATCGCGCGCTTGGTGTACGGCGTGTGGCTGTCGTCGCTGCGCGGCATGTCGGACCAGCCGTAGCCCGGGAGGTCCGCGATGATGACGGTGAACTTGTCCGCGAGCTGCGGCGCGACACGGTGCCACATCACATGGGTCTCGGAAAAACCGTGCAGCAGCAGCAGCGGCGGTCCCTTGCCGCCTACCCGGGCGAAGATGCGGCCCGATTTGGTGTTAATCCATTCGGAGGCGTAGCCGGGGAACAGGTCGGCAAGATCGGGCATGGGCATTTTCCTTCGTCATGGCCGGGCTTAAGTATCGTGTCCCGGACGCGGTGCGGCATTCTTCATGCCGCTCCGCAGAGCCGGGAGCGTACCGAACACCGGTGCTCGGTACGGCCCCGGCTCTGCAGCGTACTAGGCCGTAAAGAACGGCGCACTGCGCTGGGTCCGGGGCACAAAACATCTTTAAACTTTGTTTGCCGTTGCCGCTGCCGCGCTGCAGCTATATGCCATTCCTCAACCACCAACAAACGAGAAACGAGGACACGTCATGGCGATCGATTTCGAAATTCCCCCGGAAGCCAAAGCGATCCGCGAAAAGGTGAGGCAGTGGGTGCATGACGAATGCATCCCGGCCGAAAAGGCGCTGGACGACAGGCCGCTCAAGGAGGTGCTCGATCCCTTGCGCAAGAAGGCCCGCGCGCAGGGCCTGTGGTGCCCGTTTATCCCGACGGAATATGGCGGCATGGGGCTCGGCCCGCTTGCCAACGCGCTGGTGCAGATGGAGCTCGGCGAAAGCTCGCTCGGCGCGCTGTCGATGAACACGCAAGGCCCCGACGACGCCTCGATGCTGACGATTCTGGCGCATGGCACCGAGTATCAGAAGGAAAAATTCTTAAAACCGCTGCTCAACGGCGACAAGCGCATCTGCTTCTCGATGACGGAAAAGGCCTCGGGCGCCGACGCCACCGGGATGCAGACCCGCGCGTTCAAGGACGGCAACGCCAACTACGTGCTCAACGGCGAGAAATGGTTTTCCTCCTCCGCTTCCGTCGCCGACATCGCGCTGGTGATGGCGAAAACCGATCCGGACGCGCCGCGTCACAAGCAGTTTTCCACCTTCATCGTCGAGCTGCCGAACCCCGGCTACAACATCAAGCGCAACGTCAAGAACATGGCGATCGAGGGCCCGCATTACGACGAAATCCACGGCGGCCATTCCGAGATCGAGATCAGGGATTTGAAAGTGCCGGCCGACAACCTGCTCGGCGGCGAAGGCAACGGGTTCAATATGGGCCAGCACCGCCTCGCCTATGGCCGGCTGCGCCACGGCATGCACAATATCGCGAAAGCCCAGCGCGCGCTGGACATGGCGACCGCGCATGTCACCCAGCGCTCGACGTTTGGGGTGATGCTGTCGGACCGCCAGGCGGTGCAGTTCATGCTGGCCGATTGCGCCAGCGAACTCTACATGGCGCGCCTGATGCTGCTGCATATCGCCTACAAGGCGGAGAAGGGCTTGGACCTGACGCAGGAAAATTCCATCGCAAAGGTGTTCCTGGCGCATATGGTGCACAAGGTGGTCGACACCGCGATCCAGCTGCACGGCGCGCTCGGCTACAGCCAGGATACGATTCTGGCGAAGTGGTACACCCAGATCCGCTCGCAGCGGCTGGTCGACGGCCCCGACGAAGTGCACAAGTGGCGGGTCGGCCGCAACGTGATCAAGGCCTACAAGCAGCACGGCACCACGGCGTCGGCGGCGGGCGGGGATTTGATTTAAAGGTTTCGTGCCCCGGACGCAGCGCAGCGCGTAGCTCTTCGCCGTAAGCGCGTTTACGCGCGTCTTCGACGCGCTATGGCGGTGCGCTGCAGAGCCGGGGCCGTAGCGGACGCCGGTGCTTGGTACGATCCCGGCTCTGCGGAGCAGCGTGAAGAACGCCGCACCGCGTCCGGGACACGGAAGCCGCCGCCTCAACTCCGCAACCCCGGCGCCTCATGCCCTGTGCGCGCCACATACTCCGTGTAACCGCCGCCGTACTGATGGATGCCTTCGGGCGTCAGTTCCAGCACGCGGTTGGACAGTGCTGCCAGAAAATGCCGGTCGTGCGAGACGAACAGCATGGTGCCTTCGTAGTCGGACAGCGCCGCGATCAGCATCTCCTTGGTCGCCATGTCGAGATGGTTGGTAGGCTCGTCGAGCACCAGAAAGTTCGGGGGATCGTAGAGCATCTTGGCCATCACCAGCCGGGCCTTCTCACCGCCCGACAGTACCCGGCATCTCTTCTCGATGTCGTCGCCGGAAAATCCAAAGCAGCCGGCCAGTGCGCGCAACGAGCCCTGGCCGGCCTGCGGAAACGAGTCCTCGAGCGACTGGAATACGGTGCGCTCGCCGTCGAGCAGGTCCATGGCGTGCTGCGCGAAGTAGCCCATCTTCACGCTGCCGCCGACCGCGACCGTGCCGTCGTCCGGCGCGGCGGCGCCAGCTACGAGCTTCAGCAGCGTGGATTTTCCGGCGCCGTTGATGCCCATGACGCACCAGCGCTCCCGGCGACTCACCATGAAGTCCAGCCCTTCGTAGATGCTGCGCCTGCCGTAACCCTTGTGCACGTTCTTCAGGCTGACGACGTCCTCGCCGGAGCGCGGCGCGGGAAGGAAATCAAATGACACCGTCTGGCGGCGCCGCGGCGGCTCCACCCGTTCGATCTTCTCCAGCTTCTTCACCCGGCTCTGCACTTGGGCGGCATGCGAAGCGCGCGCCTTGAAGCGCTCTATAAAACTGATTTCCTTGGCGAGCATCGCCTGCTGACGCTCGAACTGCGCCTGCTGCTGCTTTTCGGCGAGCGCGCGCTGCTGCTCGTAGAACTCGTAATTGCCCGAATAGGTCGTAAGCGTACCGCCATCGATCTCCACGATCCTGGTGACGATGCGGTTCATGAATTCGCGGTCATGCGAGGTCATGAACAGCAGGCCCTCATAACCTTTCAAAAACTGTTCCAGCCAGATCAGGCTTTCCAGATCCAGATGGTTGCTCGGCTCGTCCAGCAGCATGGCGTCGGGCCGCATCAAAAGAATGCGCGCCAGCGCCACGCGCATCTTCCAGCCGCCCGACAGCGCGCCAACGTCGCCGTCCATCATCTCCTGGCTGAAGCTGAGGCCACTCAGCACCTCGCGCGCCCGGCCCTCCAGCGCGTAGCCGTCCAGTTCCTCGAAGCGGTGCTGCACCTCGCCATAGCGCGCGATGATGTCCTCCATCTCGTCGGCACGATCCGGATCGGCCATCGCATGCTCGAGCTCCTTCAACTCGACCGCGACCTCGGCGACGGGGCCGGCGCCGTCCATCACCTCGGCCACCGCACTGCGGCCGCTCATCTCGCCAACGTCCTGGCTGAAATAGCCGATGCTGACGCCGCGATCGACCGCGACCTGGCCCTCGTCGGGCTGCTCCTCGCCCGTGATCATCCGGAACAGCGTCGTCTTGCCGGACCCGTTGGGGCCGACCAGGCCGACCTTCTCGCCCCGCTGCAGCGCCGCGGAGGCCTCGATGAAGAGGAGCTGGTGGCCGTTCTGTTTGGAGATATTGTCGAGACGGATCATGTGCACACGGGTTTGGGAAGTTGCGGCCGGTCTTATGCCATGGGACGCGCTGGCGGCAAGAACAGCGGCGAGGAACGACGGTATGAGCGTCGTCATTGCGAGCGAAGCGAAGCAATCCAGAGAGTCCCCGAGTCGAAGACTGGATTGCTTCGTCGCTTCGCTCCTCGCAATGACGGGGGAGAACGCTGCTAGCCTTTCTCCCGCTTGACCGCCTGCCAGCCGATGTCGCGGCGGCAGAAGCCTTCCGGCCACTTGATGCGATCCACCGCCTCGTAAGCATGGTTCTGCGCCTCGGCGACGGTTTTGCCGGAGGCGCAGACGTTGAGCACGCGGCCGCCATTGGCGAGAATTTGTCCGTCCTTCACCATCGTGCCGGCATGGAAGATCTCGACGCCTTCGACCTTCGCAGCCTCGTCGAGGCCCCGGATCACAGAGCCTTTGTTGTAATCGCCGGGATAACCCCTGGTCGCCATGGTCACCGCCAGCGCGGCATCGTCGAACCAGCGCAGGTCGAAATTCTTCAACTGTCCGTCGGCGCATGCCAGCAGTGCCGGCAGGACATCCGACATCATTCGCAGCATCAGCACCTGGCATTCCGGATCGCCGAACCGGACATTGTATTCGATCAGTTTCGGACCGGAATCCGTAATCATCAGGCCTGCGAACAGCACGCCCTTGAACGGCATGCCGTTGGCTTTCATCGCGCGCAGCGTCGGATGAATGATCTCGTTCATCACGCGCGCGCAGACCGCGTCGGTCATGACCGGCGCCGGCGAATAGGCGCCCATGCCGCCGGTGTTCGGTCCCTTGTCGCCATCGAAGACGCGCTTGTGATCCTGCGCGGTAGCAAGCGGAAGTGCGTGTTCGCCGTCGCACAGCGCGAAGAACGAGGCTTCTTCGCCGGTCATGAATTCCTCGACCACGACTTCGGCGCCGCCGCCGCCGAGGCCGCCCTCGAACATCACGTCGACGGCGTCGAGCGCCTCCTCCGGCGTCATCGCGACGACCACGCCCTTGCCCGCCGCGAGCCCATCGGCCTTGATCACGATCGGTGCGCCCTGCGCGCGGATATAGGCTTTCGCGGCCGCCGGGTCGCCGAAGCGCTCATAGCCCGCGGTCGGAATATTGTTGGCCTTGCAGAGGTCCTTGGTGAATCCCTTGGAGCCTTCCAACTGAGCCGCCGCCTTGCCCGGGCCGAATGCCTTGATGCCGGCGCCGGCGAGATCGTCGACGATCCCGGCCACCAGCGGCGTCTCCGGACCGACCACGACGAAATCGACCGCGTTGTTGCGGCAGAAGCCAATCACCGCGGCATGGTCGGCGATGTCGAGCGCAACGCATTCGGCCTCCCGCGCGATCCCGGCATTGCCCGGCGCGCACCACAGTTTCGTCACCAGCGGGGACGCCGCGATCTTCCACGCCAGCGCGTGTTCGCGGCCGCCGGAACCGAGCAAGAGAATGTTCATGCCTGTCGGTTAGCGGGTCGGCGCGCGAGATACAAGAGAGCGGAGCGATTCCGTCGCGCTGCAGATTTCGAAAGCCTGTTCTGCGGCGCGGATACGCGGCCTTCCCCGTGACCGCAAACGGTTCACTCCGGCTTGATGCCCGCCATCTTCAGGACCGGTAACAATCGCGCTTCCTCAGCATCGCGGAATGCCTTGATCTCGGCCGGCGAGGCCGGCCACGGCGTTGCGCCGAGGTCGGCATAGCGCGCTTTCAACCGGGATCGGCGAGCGCCCTGGCGGTGAGCGCATTTATTTGCGCCACAAGCTCGGGCTTCATGTTCGCCGGTCCGATCATGGCGGTCCATGAGGTGATCTCGTATCCAGGCAGCACCTCGGCAAAAGCCGGCACGTCCGGAAGCTCGGCAATGCGCGTCCTCGCGGTGACGGCAACCGGCTTGACCTGCCCGGCGCGCACGCTCGGCAGCGAGCCCGGCAGATTGTCGAACAAGAGATCGACGCGGCCGCCGAGCAGATCGGTCAGCGCCGGGCCGGCACCCTTGTATGGAATGTGGATCACTTCCACGCCGGCCATGCTGTTCATATCTCGCCCGACAGATGCAGCGTGGTGCCGAAGCCGGCGGAAGCGTAGGTGTATTTGCGGGGCTCCTTCTTGAAAGCGGCCAGCAATTCCCTCAGATCGGAGGAGAACAGGTCCTTTCTCGCCGTGAGAATGTTCGGCAGCTGCCACATGCCGCCGATGAAGGTGAAATCGCCGCGCGGGTCATAGGGAAGTTTTGCGTAGCTTCCGATCGCAAGCACGTTCTGGGCGATGCCGCCAAGACCGACGGTGTAGCCGTCCGGCGGCGCTTTCGCCACCGCATCCGCGCCCAGCACGCCGCCAGCCCCGCCCTTGTTCTCCACCACGAACGACTGTCCGGAAAGCTCGCTCATCTTCTGGCAGAGAATGCGCGACAGCGTATCGGTGGCTCCCCCCGCCGGAAAGCCATTGACATAGCGCACCGCCCGGGCCGGCCAGGTCTCTTGCGAGCAAGCAATGCGCGGTCCCAGCACCGGCGCGGCGATCGAGGAGCCGAGAAGGGTCAGCAATGTGCGGCGGTTCATAGCTGGGGGCGAGGACATGGCTTTCCTCCATGATCGGGTAGTCTGCCTGACCGGCCGGGCCCAGGCAATCGAGGCGCCGTGTCGCAGGCCGCTACTCCCTCTCCCCGCTTGCGGGAGAAGGTCGGGGCGAGGTAACGGCGCGACCAGCTACACCGGCGTGCGGAATTTCTTGTACAGCTCCTGCACCGCCGCGAGCGCCTGGTTGTTGAGCGGCAGGCTGACGGGCTCGCCGGATTCGGCGGACAGATCCGCGGCGAGATAGGTCTCCATCACTGCCCGCGCGCTTTCCGGCGACACCATCGGCGGGGCGTCGCGCAACACGCATTCGAGGAAGTGCATGGTCTCAGGCGCCATCTGCCCGGCATAGACGTGATCGACCCACTCGCCGGGCATGGTCGACATCGGATATTGCGTGCCGTCTTTCACCGTATTGAGCCAGTTGGATCGCTGTGTGTCGTCGAGGAACAGCGAGCCTTCGGTGCCGGTGATCTCGACCGTCGTGGCGCAGTAGTTCGGATAGCTCGGCGGCAGATTCCAGCCGCCGCCGATCGACACCAGCACGCCATTGTCCATGGTCACCGTGCTCCACATGATGTCATAGGAGCCGTTGACGTCTTTCATATAGCCATAGGCGCCCTGCGAATAGACGCGCACCGGCTTTGCCGGCTCCAGCAGCCAGTACACGAAATCGAGGTCATGGGTCGACTCCATCGCCGCCGGCGACAGCCGGCCACGGCTTGCGATTTTCTTGCCGAGGCCGCGGGAGAGATGCCGGCTCACCATCACCGACACCGGTTTTCCGAGCGTGCCGTCACTGAGCTTCTTCTTGGCGTAGGCGAGGCGGGTGTTGAAGCGCTGCGAGTAGCCGATGGTGAATTTCAGATTGCCGCGCTTTGCGATCTCGATCAGTTCGTCGGCCTCGAACAGTTCGAGCGCGATCGGCTTTTCCAACAGCACGTGCTTGCCGGCCTTGAGGCAATCGCGCGCGATCGGATAGTGAGTGGATTCCGGCGTGGTCGAGATATAGACCACCGTGATGCGGTCGTTCCCGACGATGTCCTGATAATCAAGCGTCGCGGTCGCCGGGTTGGTCAGCGCCTTCACCTCGGCGAGGCGGTCGGGCCTGATTTCACAGATGTGCAGCTTGTCGACGATCGAGGACCGCGCCAGCGTTTCCGCCCGTATCCCTCCGCACCAGCCGGTTCCGATCACCGCGACTTCGACCTGTTGCACGCGCGCGTCTTCCTTTTGTTCGTTCTTGGCGAATTTGTCGTACGCGGGCTTGACCCGCGTACCCATCTTCCTTGTGTCCCGCACGCGGTGCGGTATTCTTCATGCCGCTCCGCAGAGCCGGGACTCCGGTTAAACAAAGCAAGCTGGGCCCCGGCTCTGCAGCGCACCGCAAGAGCGCTGCGCTGCGTCCGGGGAACGGCTAGAGTCAATCCGCGCGCACGCCGCTCTCCTGGATCACTTTGGTCCACTTGGCGGTTTCGGTATCCATGTAAGCCCTGAACTCTTCCGGCGACTTGCTGGCCACCGCAACCGCGCCGACGTTGCGCATGCGGGCCTGGATCGCGGGGTCCGCCAATACCTTGACGATCGCGGCGTGCAGTCTTTCGACAATGGGGCGCGGCGTGGCGGATGGCACCAGCACGCCCTGCCACGACGAGGTCACGAGGTTCGTGTATCCGAGCTCGTGCATGGTCGGTATGTCCGGCAGCTCGGCCATCCGCTCCCGGGTGGTGACGGCGAGCGCCCTGACCTTGTTGCCCTTCACGAACTCCATCGCCGACGAGATGGTGGTGAACATCAGGTCGACGTGGCCGCCGAGCACGTCGGTCACCGCCGGACCCGCGCCGCCCTTGTAGGGCACATGCACCATCTCGAGCCCGGCGTCCTTTTTGAACACCTCCATCTCCAGCCGGTTCAGCGTGCTGCTGCCAGGCGAGGCGAAGGTGACCTTGCCCTGGTTCGCTTTCACATAGGCGATCAACTCGCGCACGGTGTTGGCCGGAAAGTCCAGCCGGGTGATCAGGATGCTCGGCGTGTCGGCGCACATCGAAACCGGGGCCAGATCCATGTCCGGCTTGATGCGCATGTTGGAATAGACACCGGGGTTGATCGAGAGCGTACCGATATTGCCGAGAAACGTGGTGTAGCCGTCCGGCGCCGCGCGGGCCGCGACCTCGGTGCCGATGATGCCGGCCGCACCGGGCCGGTTGTCGACCACGATCTGCTGGCCGAGAATCTCACTGACGCCGGTCTGGATGGTGCGGGCCACGAAATCGGAAGCGCCGCCGGGCGCGAACGGCACGATCATCATGACCGGCCTGGTCGGATAGTTGCCGGCGTCCTCGGCAGATGCCAAAGCGCCGAGCAGGAACAGCAATGCGCCGCCGAGCGCCGCCGTGATGGTGTTTCCAGTTCGCGGCGGTGATGCCATGGTTCGTTCTTGTGCTGAATCCCGGTCGCCATCTGGCCAGTGCGATCGATAAACCCATACCATCACTGCCGTGTTTTCGACCAGCACAAACGCAGCTAAGGTCGGCGATCCGCCCCCGTTTCGATAATTTCCTTGAGGTAAGCGACATGGCGGGCGAATGCGCCGCGCCCGGCCGCGGTCGCGGTCACCGTGGTCTGCGGCTTCTTGCCGACGAACGCTTTCTCCACCCCGACATAGCCGGCCTTGGAAAGCGTCTCGATATGGGCGCCAAGATTGCCGTCGGTGGCGCCGGTCAGTTTTTTCAGTTTTGCGAATTCCAGCCCGTTTGCCGCCGGCAGCGCGTTCAGCGCGGCCATGATCCGAAGGCGCAGCGGCTGATGGATGATGTCGTCGAGATCAGCCATCGGTCAGCTCCGGCGCATCCAGAGGCCGCCCAGCATCAGCCCGCCGCCGTCCACCACCGCCATCCACAGATTGAACCAGTCGCCGGCGAAGAAATAGCCGATCAAGGTCAGCGCGGTGATGCCGACGCCGATCGCGACAAAGGCGTAACCGAACCAGAGCCCGACGATGGCGTAGACCATCATGAAATAGATCGGCCAGAACGCATCCATTTGCCGTGGCCTCAGGTGCCCCACCCCTATCGAAAGGATGCAGCCGAAGACGATGAGCAGAACGGACGCGATGAGGAAACGGGTGTCGAACGTGTTCACGCCGTCACGCTGGCGCGTCGAGGCGCCAATGGCCAGCGAGCCTGCGAGCCCGATCACGTCCAACACGATCCAGTGAAGGCCGCCTGTGCGCGGCCAGATATACGACGTGACGTAGCCTGCGAAGACCAGCGCACCCCACATGATCAGCATCAGGCTGGAGAAATTGTAGATTCGCGACTGACGGACGCGGCGAACGATGCCATCGATGTCGGTGAGCGCTTCGGTGGCTTGTTTGCTGTCGATCATGATCGGACACCGTCTTGCTGAATTACCGCATCGCCCGGAGCCGGGCGCGACCGCGAAACCGGCCGGTATCGATTGATGAGGACATAACCGACGGCGGTTACAACCATTGTCGCCGCAGCGGTCACCGTCCAGGCCTGTTCCCTTGTCGTCAAATGACTGGTTCGTACCACGAGTTGAGTCGCACCCCCCGACAGCAGTCCCACATAGGCCCAGGACATCCAGGTGTAGTGCTGAAGTTTCCAGTTTGACGGACGTGGGCTTCGCAACACCGGGACCATCGCGAGAATGATGCAAAGCATATTCGCGATCGCTCCAATGTGAAGAATATTGAACCGGCCCGTGAATTGAAAAAGCAGCATCACCGTGCCATCCGCGATCAGCATGGCATAGACAAAGGCGTAACCGAGCGCGCGATGAATCGAGCCGCCTTTGGTGCGCAAAAGCTGAATCAACCCGACAAGGATGCCCCCGGCAGCAAGCACCATGTGAATGGCGCCGGGCAGTGTCAGGTTCTGGATCATGAGCTCAGACCTGTTTTCGCAACATCGTCGGCAATGACCGACACCGCTGCGGAATCGCCGACGATACCCATATGGTTGACGCCATCAATGATCCTGACGGTGGCGCGATTCCCGACAGCTTCCTGATATTTTCCGGGCAGCATCAGTTCGTCGGCGCCGCCCGCGAAAATCGCAATGGGCCTGGTGGCCGCCGCGAGATCCTGCCGAAAATCCCTGGAGGCGGCGAAATTGAGCATCAGCCGGTACGAATAGCTCGCGTTCAGCACCCTGGCTGAATCCGGCGGCACCGCGAACCCAACCGTCGGCAGCGATTCAGCCCAGGGGAGGCCGAGCCGGCGCAGCACCGACAGCGCGATGAAGCGCGGGATATCCGGGCTGGCCCAGCCGCCGGCGTCGGCGCGGGTGCTTGGCGCGTCGTAGCCGAGATAGGGCGCGAGCAACACGGTGCGCGCAAACAGGTTCTGGATCGGTGAGCCGGCCACCCGCAGCGCAAAGCCGCCGCCGGAGGAATGACCGATCAGCGTCAATGGTGTTGCCGGATGGGCTTTGCGGATTTCGCCGACCAGATCGGCGAGATCATCTTCGAGCTGGCCGGGGTAGCGGATGTCGCCCCTGGTGCCGGAGGCGCCATGGCCGCGAATATCCACGGCATAGCTTTCCACGCCGCGCGCGGCCAGAGCAATGGACAACGCATGGATCGCGCTCCGGCTGGAGCCGGACGACCCGTGCACCACAATGGCGATCCGGTCGGCCGCAGGCTCGCGCGGCGGATAGTGCCGGTATCCGAGGTCCGTCCCGTCGCGGGCTTGAAATCGCTCGATCGCCGGCAAGGTTTTGAAGTCGATCAATTTGCGCGAGTCGGAAATGGAGGTCAGTTCCGGCGGCTGCCGGACCGGCCAGGCGATCAGCCCGCCCAGCAGCAAGGTCGCGACACCAAAAGTGGCAAGGCTCCACAGAACGGTCCGCAGCCCTCCTGAAATCATCGTCATGACCATCACCCGATCTCCCTGCAAGCCGACCTGTTCAGGTCGATACAGAGAACTCTGTATAACAGAGTATAGGGGTTTGCAAGGCCTCATTTAGCGGGGCGGTTGAAATCCCGCCCCTTGCGCGCGAGGGCGAAAAGTCCGATTCGATTGTCCGATGGCAACCGCAACCCTTGGCAATCAGACCGAATTCACCGTGTCCGAACTGTCCTCCGCGCTGAAGCGGACGGTGGAGGACGCCTATGGTCATGTCCGGGTCCGCGGCGAAATCTCCGGTTTTCGCGGGGCCCATTCGTCCGGGCATTGCTATTTCGCGCTGAAGGACGAGAGCGCCAAGATCGAGGCGGTGATCTGGAAGACCGCGCACGCGCGGATGCGGTTCAAGCCGCAGGAGGGCCTCGAGGTCATCGCCACCGGCAGGCTCACCACCTATCCCGGCTCGTCGAAATACCAGATCGTGATCGAAGCGCTGGAGCCGGCCGGCATCGGCGCGCTGATGGCGCTGATGGAAGAGCGCAAGCGCAAACTGGCGGCCGAGGGCCTGTTCGACGAAGCGCGCAAGCAATTATTGCCTTGGCTGCCGGAAGTGATCGGCGTGGTGACGTCGCCGACCGGCGCTGTCATTCGCGATATCCTGCATCGGCTCGAGGATCGCTTTCCCCGCCGCGTGCTGGTGTGGCCGGTCAAGGTGCAGGGCGAAGGCTCGGCCGACCAGATTGCCGCTGCGATCCGCGGCTTCAACGCGCTGCCGGAGGCAGGGCGGATTCCGCGGCCGGATCTGCTGATCGTCGCGCGAGGCGGCGGCTCGCTGGAGGATCTGTGGTCGTTCAACGAGGAGAGCGTGGTCCGCGCCGCGGCGGAAAGCATGATTCCGCTGATCTCGGCGGTCGGCCACGAGACCGACATCACGCTGATCGATTTCGCCGCCGACAAGCGTGCGCCGACGCCGACGGCGGCCGCGGAAATGGCGGTGCCGGTGCGCGCCGAACTGTTCGTGGAGGTCGCGACCTTCGCAAGGCGCACCATGATATGCTGGCAGCGCGGCCAGGAAAGCCGCCGCAACGAGTTGCGCGCCGCGGTCCGCGCCTTGCCGGCCGCGAGCGAGTTGCTGGCGATCCCGCGGCAGCGGCTCGATGGCGCCACAGCCTCCCTGCCCCGTGCGTTAAAGGCCAATACCCACGCCCATTTCCGCCGTTTTGCACAAGTGAGCGCGCGGCTGACGCTGCGGGTGCTGCGCGCGCAGGTGGCGCATGCCGCGCAGCGGCTGACCGCGAGCGGCGAACGCATGACGCTGTCGGCGCGCGCGCTGCTGCGCCGCCGCCGCGACCGCTTCGCCGGGCTTGAGATCCGCCTGAAGGCCTCGAAGCTCGCCAACGCGCAGGCGCAGCGCCAGATAATCGCGCGCGATCGCGAGCGCGCGACGCGGCTTGCCGAGCGCGCGCGACGTGCGCTGGCAACGGCGATGCAGCGTCAGCACGCCCGCATCGGGCATGCGGGCCAGTTGCTTGCGGCGCTGTCCTACCGCAGCGTGCTGACCCGCGGCTTCGCACTGGTGCGCGACGCGCAAGGCGTCGCGGTGCACGCGGCGGCAAGCATCGGACCGGGCGCACGGCTCAATCTGGAATTTGCCGATGGCCGCGTCGGCGCCACCGCCGACGCCGATCGGCCCGCGGTGGCGTCAACGCGGGCCAGCCAACCGAAAACGGCGGCGAGCGAACCAAAATCCGCCGCGCCCAGGCGCGTCGCCAAGCCGGTCGATCAGGGCAGCCTGTTCTAGCGTCCCAGCCACTCCGCGACGCGTTTTTGCGAATCGGTGCGCGCGTCGGGATCGCCGCCGAGATGGCCGCGTTCCGGCACGCTGGCGTCGGTTCCGGCAATGGAGTGAAGCGGAAAATTCGCGCGGTCGAAATCGTGAACCGCATTCGGATAGACCACGATCCGCGCCAGCGCGCTGCGCCCGCGCGCGCCATCGACCATCTGCCGGCAGGCTGTGGGAGAACTGACGTCGTCGCTGCCGCCGATCAGCACCAGCGTCGGCACCCGCGCACTCCAGCCGAGACCGGACGAGATCCGGCAATCCGGATAGAACGCCACCGCGGAGCGAAAATCCGGCTCGACCTTGTGCTGCGCCAGTTGCGGCCGCACCGCCCACAAGAGCGCGCTGGCGCCGTTGGCCCAGCCGATCAGGCTGATGCGGTGCTGCGACACCCATGGCTGCTGCAGCAGCCATTGCCGCGACGCCATGATATCGACGACGCGTTCGCGGCGGGCCAGCACGCGGCGCTCCTTGACCCGGCATTGCGGGCCGAGTTCGCGCGAGCCATAGCTGTCCGGCAGCAGCACCGCGTTGCCGTCTTTCAGCAGTTGCTCGGCCCAGTCGCGATAGCGCGGCTGAATCGGCTCGGACGGTCCGCCCAATCCGCCGCAGCCATGCAGCGCGATCACGGTGGGAAACGGACCGGCGCCCTCAGGCTTGAACAGCTGCGCGTGCAGCACGCCATTGCCGAGGGGAATATCGACTTGCTGCGGCGCAGCTGGTTCCGCCCCGGCGACAATCGTCGTTGCGAGAAAAACCAGCGATGTGAGCGTTGAAACAAGGCGCATTGCGTTTCGCCTGATATGTGGCGCCGGGAAACACCGCCTCATCGCCCGAATCTATCACGCGCCAGAGGCCGCAATTCATCACAAATCGGTGGGTTTGACGGGACGACCGCAAGCCTTATTTATGTTAGGCAATATCCGGACAATTCGAGGACTTTAGCCGTGCTGAATAAATTCGGTCCCTCGGGCCATGGCGAGGCGCAGGTGCAATATCTGGACGGCGATTTCCGCGTGCTCTCGCCGGGGACCTATGTGCGCTGCGCCGTCACCGGCGTGCAGATTCCGCTCGATGAACTGAAATACTGGAGCGTCGACCTGCAGGAAGCCTACGCGGTTCCGTCGGCGGTGCTGCAGCGGCATTTTCCCGGCGCGGTGAAGGCGTAGAGCCAGGCGCAAAACTCCGAATTCGTAGGATGGGTTGAGCGAAGCGATAGCCATCGTTCTGTGCCGGCGCTCACGATGGGTTTCGCTTCGCTCTACCCATCCTACGATCTGAATTTCTTCGCCCGGGCCTGAAACAGCCGGTCGGTCACGAACCTCAGCAATTTCGGTTCGTTATCGAATTTCAGCGTCACGGCGAACGGCACGATGTCTTGGGCCGCCGGCATGAGCTCACCGCCGCTGCGCAGCCGGGCCAGATCCTTCTCCGTCGTTACCAGCGCCAGTCCATCGCGTTTCGCCGCCGCGGTCAAAACGTCGATCTCGTTTTCCGAAAACGGGTGGTGATCGGCGAACGCTTTCTCCGCGACCACCTCGACCCCGCTGGCACGCAATGTCCGGAAAAACCTGGCGGGATCGCCGATGCCCGCAAAGGCCAGCACCCGTTTGCCGCGCAATGCCGCGACCGAAGCCGCGTTCGGCACAAGGTGTGCGCGCAGCATCAGTCCGCCCTGTGCCGTAACGGCAACCGCGATCCCGTCGGCGGCTGTGCCTTCGCCGACGATAATGAGGACGTCGGTGCGGGCGAGCTGCGGCGGCAGCGGCGCGCGCAATGGACCCGCCGGAAATACGCACCCGTTGCCGAGACCGCGGCCGCCGTCGATGACGATCAGCGCGGCATCCTTGGCAATCGCCGGATTCTGGAAGCCGTCGTCCATCAAAATGACGCTGGCGCCCTGCGAGCGCGCCAGCGCGACGCCATCGGCACGATCCCGCGCAACCACGACAGGCACGCTCGGCGCCATCATCAGCGGCTCGTCACCGACGTCGGCTGCGGCGTGGCGCCCGGGATCGACCTTGACCGGGCCCCGCAATTTTCCGCCATAGCCGCGGCTGAGCACGATCGGCGCCTCGCCGGCATCGCGCAGCAGGTTGACCAGCGCCAGCACCGTCGGGGTCTTGCCGGCGCCGCCGACGTGATAATTCCCGATGCAAAGCACGGGAATGCCGGCGTCGAGTTCCTGGCGCGCCAGCCGCCGCGCCGCGACCGCGCCATAGATGGCGCCGAGCGGCATCAGCAAGCGAGATAGCAGCGATGATGGCCGATGCCAGAAAGCCGGCTCATGCATTCGCGGCTCCCATCTCGAGCCGCAACTGCAGCAGATACGGCTCGAGCGCCATGAGCGTGCGTTCCAGCGCGCCGCCGAGTTGATCGACCACGCGCGCGCCGGCCTCGGCCGACACCTGCCGCGCCGCCGGGTCGGCCAGCCATTGCCCGAGCTGCTTCACCAGCGCTTCCCTTGCGTCGGCCTGTTTCGCACCGCCGGCGGCATCGAGCGCATCGTAGACGTCGGTGAAATTGAACACGTGCGGCCCGTGCACGATCGCAGCACCAAGCTTGATCGGCTCGATCGGATTTTGTCCGCCATGCGCGACCAGCGAGCCGCCCATGAACACGATCGGCGCCAGCCGATAGAACAGTCCCAACTCGCCCATGGTGTCCGCGATATAGATGTCGGTGGTCGCGGTCGGCAGTTCCTCGCGCGAGCGCAATGCGGCGTGGAGGCCGGAGGCAGCGATCACGCGGGCGATGGCTTCGCCGCGATTGGGATGACGCGGTACGATCACCGTCAACAATGCCGGAAAATAGCCCGCCAGTTCGCGATGCACGTCGAGCAGGATTTCCTCTTCGCCGGGATGGGTCGACGCCGCCACGATTACCGGACGGCCGCGCGTCACCGCCATCAGCCGCTCCAGTTTGGCGCTATCGGCGGGCGGCGCCTGCACATCCAGTTTCAGATTGCCCGTGGTGACGACATTGCGGCTGCCGAGCGCGGCGAAGCGCTCGGCATCGGTATCGGACTGCGCGAGGCAGACCTCAAAGGTGCCCAGCAGCGCCTCGATGGTTCCCGACATCCGGCGCCAGCGCGGAAACGAGCGATGCGACATCCGGCCGTTGATCAAAACCATCGGCAGCCGGCGCGCAGCGCCCGCCAGGATCAGATTGGGCCACAGGTCGGACTCGATGAACAGCGCCAGGCTCGGCTGCCAGTGGTCGAGAAAGCGCGCGACATAGCGCGGCGAATCGTAGGGCACGTATTGATGGATAATATCCGGCGGAAACCGCTTGGCGACGACGGCCGCCGAAGTCACCGTGCCCGAGGTCAGCAGGATGCGAAGATTCAGCGCGCGCAACTGTTCGATCAAAGCCGCCGCCGCCAGCACCTCGCCGACGCTGGCGCCGTGAATCCACACCAATGGACCGAGCGGCCGGACATCCCTGGTCATGCCGCGCCGCTCGTTGATGCGCGCGGGATCCTCTTTGCCCTGTTTCAACCGCCGCTTGAACAATACCGGCGTCAGCGGCACCGCGGCGGCGGACAGTTTCTGATAGAGGCGCAGCGTCATCGGCAGCGAGCTTGCCATCAGCCTGCCTCCGGACGCCCGACCTGCGCATAGGCGCGGCGGGTCGATTCGTTCAGATACTCTTCCAGTTGCAGGCGCAGCGCTTCCATGGTCTCGGCGTCGGCATCGCGTGGCACGACAATCGCGTCGATGCCCACCACTGCACCCCGCCCAAACGGCAAATTGATGGTGGTGCGGTCCCAATTGTTGAGGCGGATGAAGCGGCTGGTCACCATCGCGAATGGCAGGATCGGCCGTCCGGACTCCCGCGCCAGCATGATGATGCCGAGGCCGGCGACGCGCGAGCGCTTCGGCACGTCGGCGGTCAGCGCGATGTTGTAGCCGGCTTCGAGCGAACGCACCATTTCCTTGAATGCGCCGACGCCGCCCTTGCGGTTGAACGCCGATCCGTGATCGCCGGAACCGCGCACGGTCTCGACGCCCAGCCGTTCGGCGACGATCGCGTTGAATTCACCGTCGCGATGCCGCGACACCAGCACCTTGGCGCGGTGATCGTCCCTGGTCTTGATGAAGGAAGTGAGGAAATGCTGGCCGTGCCAGAACGCGAAGATCAGCGGTTGATGCGGCTCGGCGCGCTCGTAGACGTCGGCAGGATCGAAGCTGAATTTGTTGGTGCGCCAGACCAGCCGCAGATATTCCGCGACGAGGAAGCCAACCGCCAGCTGGAACCAGCGGGCGCGCAGCAGGCTGCGAAGCAGTTTTTTCAACGGGCAGGCTTCGTGTCTTGGCCGGGATCGAGCAGCCGGTGGAGATGCACGACGAAGTAGCGCATGTGGGCATTGTCCACGGTCTGCTGCGCCTTCGCCTTCCACGCCGCATAGGCGGTTGCGTAATTCGGGAATACGCCGACGATTTCCACCTGATCGAGATCCTTGAAGGTGGTGTGTTCGAGATCGGTCAGTTCGCCGCCGATCACGAGATGAAGCAGTTGTTGCGGGGCGCTGTCTGGCATGACTGTTTTTCCTATCGCTGACCCGGCGAGCAGATTTTAGACGAACCTTGAAAGCGCTCAAGGCAACGGGCGAGTGCGGAAATGCTCAATGATTCCGGCATGACGATCGCGCCCCGCCGCCACCAGCACCCCGTGCGTCACCTCGGAACGATTGTATGCGATCGCATCCCCCGAGAGTGCCGTCATGTTACCATCCGCTTCGTGCACGATCAAATCGGCCGCGGCAAGGTCCCAGTCCCGGCTATTGCCGCCCGCGAAGGCGGCGTCGAGCCGGCCGTCGGCGACCCTGCACAACCGCAGCGCCAGCGAGCCAATTCGCGGATGCAGGACAATCTCATCGGAAGACGGCCTCAGCCGCTCGACCAGCGGTTTCGGGCCCGCGACGCGGGAGAAATCCAGTCCGGTGCCGGAGGCCGCGCGCAGCGCGACGCCGTTGCAGGAGGCGCCCTGCCCGCGCGCGCCAAAAAAGAATTCATCGGTGGCCGGCGCGAATACCGCCGCTAGCAGCGGCGATGCGTTCTCGACCAGCGCCACGCTGACGCACCAGTCTTCCTTGCCGGCAAGATAGCCGCGGGTGCCGTCGATCGGATCGACGATCCAGAGCAACCGCTTGCCGAGACGCGAGGAATCGTCGGCGCTTTCTTCCGACAGCCAGCCATAATCCGGCGTGGCGGACCGCAGTCGGTTCTCGAGCAGGTCGTTGACCGCGATATCGGCTTCGGACACCGGCGACGATGCGCCCTTGGTCCAGTTCTTCAGTTCGGTGCGGAACAGCGACAGCGCCAACGCGCCGGCTTTCCGCACGGTGTCCACCAGCAACGTGGCGTCACGATTCAGCGTCCCGGCGCGCGCCAGGACCTCGTCGCCTGCCGCGTCGGCGCTAGCGTCCGCCAACCGTCAGCCCCTCGATGCGCAGCGTCGGCGCATTGACGCCGTACCGGAATTCCAGATCGTTGGCGGGCGTCAGCGACCTGAACATCTCGATCAGATGTCCGGCGATGGTCACTTCGCTCACCGCATAGGCGATCTCGCCATTCTCGATCCAGAACCCGGATGCGCCGCGGCTGTAATCGCCGGTGACGCCGTTGACGCCGGAGCCGATCAGATCGGTGACATAAAAACCCTGCTTGATGTCGGAGATCAATTCGGCCGGCGTGGGTTCACCGGCCTCGAGATGAAGATTGTACGATCCAGGCGAGGGCGACGACGACACGCCGCGCTGGGCATGACCGGTGGTGACCAGTCCCAGTTCGCGCGCGGTCGCCGAATCCAGGAGCCACAACGTCAGCACGCCTTCGTCGATGATCGCGAGCTTTTTCACCGCGACCCCCTCGGCGTCGAACGGCTGCGACCGCAAACCGCGCACCCGCAACGGGTCGTCAATGATGCGGATGTTCTTGCTGAACAGCTGCTGGCCGAGGCGGTCCTTCAAAAAACTGGTCTTGCGCGCGATCGAGGCGCCGTTCACGGCACCTGCGACATGGCCGACCAGCGAGTTCGACACCCGCGGGTCGAACACGACAGGCACCTTGCAGGTTTCGACCTTGCGGGGATTGGCACGCGCCACCGCGCGTTCGCCGGCCTTGCGGCCGACGCTTGTGGGCGACGCGAGGTCGGAGGCATGCTGCGCGGAGGTGTAGTCGTGGTCGCGCTCCATGCCGGTGCCGTCGCCGACGATCGCGGTCATGGAGATGCCGTGGCTCGAACGCAAATACGCGCCGTGAAAGCCCGTGCTGGTGACCAGCACCATGCCGCCGATGCCGGCCGAGGCCGAGGCGCCGCCGGATTTGCTCACGCCCTTGACGGCGAGACCGGCCGCTTCGGCCTCGACGGCGCGGCGCTCGAGTTCGGCGACCGTGGGTGTCACGGGATCGAGCATATCGAGATCGGGAAAACCATGCGCCAGCAATGACGGATCGGCGAGGCCGACATATTGGTCGTCCGGCGCGACCCGCGCCATCGCCACCGCGCGCTCGGCGAGTTTCGCAACACCATCGCCGCTGATGTCGTTGGTCGAAACCACCGCCTGGCGGCGCCCGACCAGCACGCGCAAGCCGACATCGTCGCCTTCCGAACGCTCGGATTCCTCGACGCGTCCGTCACGGACCTCGACGCCTTGCGACACCCCGCGCACCGCGATCGCGTCGGCTGCGTCGGCGCCGGCGCGCCGGGCAGCCTCGACCAGACGCTGCGCCAGCGTCGAGAGCGCGGTTTGGTCGAGCAGATCGGAGTTAGCGGATTTCGAAAGATGCTTTGGGGCGGGGGATGGTGAAGAGATCACGAACAAATTCCCGAAGGTTGAACACAGCTTGAATGCAAATCAGGTGACCCATGAGATGTGCCTGATTCATGCGGACTTCAAGCATTTTCGTAGGCCGGATACCAAAGAATTTCGGCAACGGCGCAAGGTCTCGTCAATCATGCGGGCCAAGGTCTTGTCAATCATGCGGGCGAATGGATGGCGGAGTACCTTCGATTAACCAGCCTTTTTAAGCCGATCCGGACCCGGCTCGGCTAAGGTCTCGCGTATCGACCGGGAACATAATCCCGGCGGGGAGATAAAAGCCGTGAGGCGTCAAACTTTAGCAAGCGGGACCCATCCCGCCGGGTCGAGCCGCGCATTGCGGCTCGACCCTCTCTCACTGCCGGTCAGCTTCGCCGCGCACGACATCCGTGCCGATGGCGGCGTGCGGCAGATCGAGCTTCATCGCGAACGCGTCATATTGCGCCGCGCCGTGCACGGCATGCGGATGGCGGTCAACGTCCGCGTCAGCGACTTCCTCGGCGTGGCGATGCGCGAAACCGGCGACGGACACATGCTCGTGCTGGTGCATCGCGACCCCTCACTGTCGATTCCCTTGTGCGTCAGCACCGAGCGCGACGAGATCGCGTCGGCATGGCAGACCTGGAGCGACATCTTCGCGCTTCCGCAATTGCCCGATGACCAGCGCGACCCCGCGCCACGGCGCCGGCGCCGCAACGCGATCCGGGCGCGGCGTCCGAAATTCCTGTTGCGGCGGCGGGCGGGTGGTTTGCTGAACGCGGCCGGCAACTATCGCGGCGAACGCGAAATCATCGCGCGGAATTGAGATCGCCATACACGCTTAGCGTCGTCCTCGCTTCCGTTCCCCGGGGCGCAGCGCAGCGCCATGCGTTCTCGCGGCGCAGTGCGTCCGAGGTTTGCCAGTCCCTCGCCAACCGCGCGAGGGGGGTGGAGCGGCGGGAGGCGCCAGGGTGCAGTGACGTAGCACCCTTGAGGCGGGAATAACGTACCCACCTCGCGCGGCAAGGCGACCGCGCGCGCCCAAGGCAAGGCGCAGCGCCTCCCGGCGCTCCACCGGCCATCAGGCCATCGACCGTTCCGGGGCGCCCCGGTCCGGCCGGCTTTCGCTCCGTCCGCTGAGGGATCGCTTCTAGAAAGCGGCCCCTCATCGGACAGGACGCGAGCAGGATAAGCGAGGTTCTGGGGACGGGGATAACTATCCCTGCGAATTTGAAAAATTTAATGTTGATGAACGGCGGCCGCCAAAAATTCTCCGTCATCCTGAGGTGCTCGCCTCTTGGGCGAGCCTCGAAGGATGGGCCACACGCGCCTGCTCCATCCTTCGAGACGCCGCGCAAGCGCGCGGCTCCTCAGGATGACGGCGGAGATGTGGCGAGTTTCGCGGAGACGACGCCGAAGTTACGCCCCCAGATATGCCCCGCCGTTCACATGAATCGCCTGTCCGGTGACGTAACGCGCACCGGGGCCGCACAGGAATCGCACGGACGCCGCGACATCTTCCGGTTTGCCGCGCGCGCCGGTGATCGTCCCGTGGGTCAAATGATGCGCAGGCTCCGGCTTGTCCTTCGGACGTGGCGTGCCGATCACTCCGGGAACCACGCAATTCACGGTGATGCCGTCGTCGGCGAGGTCGTACGCCAGCGCGCGGGTGAAGCCGATCAGTCCCGCCTTCGCCGTCACCACATGGGCGCGATGCTTCGAGCCGGTGTGCGCGCTCAAGCCGCCGATATTGATCACGGCCCCCGCGCCGCTTTTTTTCAGCGCCGGCAGGCAGGCTTTGACGCAGTGAAACGCGCCGTCGAGCGTCACGTCCATGATCTCGCGCCAGTCGGCGTGGCTCATCTCGGCGAACGGTTTTTCCCGCCGCAGTGCTGCGTTATTGACCAGGATATCGATCCGGCCGAAATGTTTTAGCGCCGCATCCGCCATCGCCTGGTCAGCCGCGGCGTCGGCGACATCGCCGATCTGCACCAGCGCCTTGCCGCCCATGGCCTCTATTTCATGCGCGACGGCGTCCGCCTCGGCGCGGTTACGACGCGCATTCACCACGATGGATGCGCCGCCCTGCGCCAGCGCCAGCGCGATGGCGCGGCCGATGTTGCGGCCCGCCCCGGTGACGATCGCAACCTTGCCGCTGAGTTCCTTGTCGGCCATTCCCCACCCTCTCCTCGTCATGCCCGGCTTTATGCCGGGCATCCACGCCTTTCTTTTGCGGCGCTCAAGACGTGGATGGCCGGGACAAGCCCGGCCATGACGGCAACTAGTTTCGTAACGCGCTCAGATCGATTCGACTTTCATACAATCCCGCCATCAGCCGCAGCGCCGCGTCGCTTTGTGTCTTGTCCCAGCCGCCGTGCTGCGCATTGAGCGCGAATTTGTCCGTCACGTCCTGCCGCGTCAGCGGTTCCTGCGCGCCGCCGCGCAAATAGGGTTGCCGCTCCTCGATCGCGCTGCCGTCGTTCATGGCCGCGCGGATATGGCCGGTATAATTGTTCGGATAGGGATTGTCCGGATCGATCACGAATTTCACTTTTGCCGCCAGCGCCAGCACGTCTGCGTCGCGGATCGCCGTTTCGGTGAACGCGCCGAGCCCGACGCCGCCATGCACAAAGCCGGCTGCCAGCAGGTACGGCACCGCGAATTTGGCGGCATAGCCGTTGCGCGGACGCTGCTTGTCGGCGAGCGGCTCCCATAGCCGGTGCACCGTGCCCTCCGCCACTTCGCAGACGATTTCCTTGATGTCGTCGGCTTTGATGCCCCGCACGGCCAGCCGCCTGGCGCAATCGATATAAGGCTGCGCCATCGTCCCGCAGGGATAGGGCTTGAACGCCAGCGTATCGATCACCCAGCGGTCACCGAAATCTTTCGTCAGCGCGTCGTAGTCGCCCTTGGCGGTATGCGCGAAACCCTGGAACAGCCCGTGCACGCCTTCGAACACCGTGCGCGGCCCGACAAAGCCCTGCCGCGCCAGCAGTGCCGCTCGGATGCCGGACTGCGCTGCCCAGCCAGCATGCAGCCGCTTGGTCCAAGCGCCCTCGGCGAGATATTCGATGATGCCGCCGGCCATGCTGCCTGCGATGCCGAGCCCGTCGACGATCTGTCTGGCATTGAGCCCGAGCGCCGCGCCGACGCCCGCCGCCGCGCCCATCGCGCCGAAGATCGCGGTGGGGTGAAACCCCGCCTTGTGCACCGCCTTCGGCACCACCACGCTCAGCCGGCACAGCACCTCGCAGCCGACGGCGATCCCGATCAGCGCCATCCTGCCATCCGGATTGTGCCGCTCGCAGGCGGCCAGCACCGCCGGCACCACCACGGCGCCGGCATGCACCGGGCCGCCCTCAAAGGTGTCGTCGAAATCCTCGCCATGCGCCGCGGTGCCATTGACGAAGGCGGCACCGGAGGCGGTCAGCGTGCGCTTGTGGCCAATCGCCGTGCAGGGGCCGTCGTCGTCCCAGCCGGCCAGCGCACTTTTGATGTAGTCCTCGTTGCGCGCGGTGACGCACAGTCCGGTCACGTCGATCAGCAGGTCCTCGCATTTGCGCGTAGTCGACGCCGGCAGGCCGCCGGGTTTTATCGCCGCGATCTTGCCGGCAAGCGTTTCGGCGACGGAAGTTCTTGGCAGTTCGGAGGTCATGACGGCTCAGGTGCTGACGGATCAGATGCGGAAGATTTTGGTATAGCGCGCCTTGATGGCGTCGCTCTCTCTTTCTACCGCCGCGGCGTCGTCCTTCATGGTCTTGATGTCCTTGAACGGCTTGCGCCCGGCCTTTTCCATTGTTTGCGGATGCGCCGAGCGCAGGCCGCCGACGTCGATGATGAGCTGCTGGGCGTCGCGGCTGAAACAGAACGACTGGAACAGCTTTGCCGCGTTCGGATTGGGCGAGGACTTGAAGATGCCGTTCGGCCCGATAATCAGCGGCGATCCCTCGGTGGCGTAGACCGGCTCGACCGGGCGGCCCGCTTCCTTCATCTGGAAAATATTGTATTCGTTGCCGTCGGCCATCACAGCCCGTTCGCCGATCTCGAGCTTCTTCGGCGGATCGGCCGAGGATTGCACCTGCATGATGTTCTGTTTGGCGAGCTGTTCGAACCAGCTCCAGCCGAGATCGCGCTGCATCTGATAGGTCGCGGTCATGATGGTGCCGCTATAGCCGGGATGCGCCTTGACGATCTTGCCTTTCCATCTGGGATCGAGCAGGTCGGCAAAGCTCTTCGGCGCCTCCTCCGGTTTCACCATGTTGGTGTTGTAGGCGATGATGCTGAGCCAGATGCGCCAGCTCGCGAACTGGCCGTCCACGTCCCGGTGCTCGACCGGATAGAATTTCGCCACGTCCTCCGGCACGTAAGCCGCCAGAATGCCGTCGCGCTTCCAGACGATGAAGTGCGCGGCGTCGGACGAATTCACCACGTCGACCGCATGGATGTTGCTGGCGTATTCCTGGCCGATGCGCTGGAACACGCGCTCGGCGCCGGTGCGCTCGACCCGCACCGCAATGCCTGAATATTTCGCCTCGAACGCCTTGGCGAGCTTCTCCGCCACCGGCAGGTCGGTCGAGGTATAGTAGATCACCTGACCTTCCTTCCTTGCGGCTTCGATCAGCGCCGGCGTCACCGGCTCCGGCGGCGGTGCGGCGGCAACCACGCGGGTCGAGAACGCAGCACCCGCCAGCAACGCGCCCGTTCCCGCGAGCATGCCGCGGCGGGATAATTTTGTATTTTTCATCGGCGCATCCTCGTGTCGCTTTTCATTGTGACCATGTCCCGGATGCGGCGCGGCGTTCTTCATGCCGCTCCGCAGAGCCGGGACCGTACCAAGCACCGGCGTCCGTTACGACCCCGGCTCTGCAGCGCACCGCTTCGCAAGTGCTAGGCGCTGCGCTGCGTCCGGGGCACGCAACCGGTTCTAGCCCGCCGCGCGCAGTATTGCATCCGCCAGCAATCCCGCAAACAGCAGCAATCCAGCGTCGCGGTTGGATTTGAAAATGTGCAGGCACAGCGCGGGATCGCCGATCTCGAGTTTTGCGATTTGCCAGACCAGATGCAAGGCAAATGCCGCCAGCCCAACCCACGCCATCCAGCGCACGCCGGCCAGCGCCAGCGCCGCGCCGATCAGCACGACCGCCAGACCGTAAAACACCATCAGCGCCGGCCGCGTGCGCGCGCCGAACAGAAGTGCGGTGGATTTGATCCCGATCAGCGCGTCATCCTCGGTATCCTGATGCGCGTAGATGGTGTCGTAGCCGATCACCCAGGCGATCGAACCGGCATACAGAACGAGCGCCGTCGCATCGATCCGGGCGAACGTCACCGCGAATCCCATCAACGCGCCCCACGAGAACGCCAGCCCGAGCACGATCTGCGGCCAGTACGTGATCCGTTTCATGAAGGGGTAGATCGCGACGATGATCAGCGAGGCGATCCCGCATCCCACCGCAAAGCGGTTGAACTGCAGCAGCACCGCCAATCCCACCAGCGCCTGCAGCACCAGGAAGACCGCCGCCTGCGCTACGCTTACCTGCCCGGCCGGGATCGGCCGCGACCGCGTCCGCTCCACTTGCGCATCGAGATCGCGGTCGGTGATGTCGTTCCAGGTGCAGCCGGCGCCGCGCATCGCGAACGCGCCGATGAAGAACAGCGCGAGGATCAGGGGCAGCCGGCTGACATCGTGGGCTATGCCCGCGGCCAGCGCCGCCGACCACCAGCACGGCATCAACAGCAGCCATGATCCGATCGGGCGGTCGAGACGGGAGAGCCTCAGGTAAGGCCGCGACCACAGCGGCGCGCGGCTATCGACCCAGTTGTCGGTCGCATCGGAGACGCGGGCCGCGGCACCGCTCATCAGAGCAATATCATCGCGCGAGGACGTTGCCGTTCAGCGTGTCGAACGTGGTGCCGCCGTTTTTCTTCGCGGTGGTGCTGGCCTCGGGAAGCGTTGCCGACGAGCCCAGCACTTCGCTCAAGGAGGGCCCGGCCGGTCCGCGCGCCCCTGCCTGAGCCGCGGCGCAAACGTTCTTGAGCGACTTCTCGGTAAAGATGTGGCTCTTCTTGATCTGCTCGTTCACCTGCGGCGGGATCCCGCACTTCTTCGAGTTGAGCTGGATGTATTCCATCATCTTGGTTTCGGCTTTCGAATAAGCGCCGAGCAGCTTGCAGGCTTCATCCGGGCCTGCATGTTTTTCGCTGGCCGCCTTGACGAGGAGGCCGCGCTTTTCGGTTTCCTCGCGCAGCGGAACGAACTCCTTCATGCACGCTTCATTGGGAGCCCCTCCTTGCGGCGGCGGACCCATCGGCTGCGCCGACGCCCCTGCGCCGGTGATCGGCGCGGCGCCGTTGGAGGGAAATGCTGTTGGTGTCCCGAACGAGGCGGCGGGGGCGGCCCCGTTCACGGGCGGGAATGGCGACGCGTTGCTCGGAGCGGCCTGACCGGGCAACGGCGCCGGAAACGCACCTTGGGCGTTGGCCGGCGCCGTGAAGGCGGCAATAGCCGCCACGGTAAGCGGTACGATCAAACGACGGTCGATCAACGGCATCCCTCCGGCAAGGCCCAATGGTCCCCAAAGATCCTTCGTGAAAAAGTAGAAGGCGATTTCCGATTCAGGGCATTTTACGATTGCTGCCAGTCCTTAACAACCCGTCGAATTGGGCGACAGCGCGGCGCATGGCCGCTCCATCGGCTGATAATTGCGCCTCTTTAGGCTAAAAGACGGCGCCTGAACGGAACTTGATCATGCCTCCTGCCGATTTTCGCAGCCCCCGGCTGTTCGTCGACGCCGACCTTGCGGCGGGCAACCGCGTCGCGCTCGACCGCAACCAGAGCAATTATCTCGGCAATGTGCTGCGCCTTTCGGCTGGCGGCACCATCCTGGTGTTCAACGGGCACGACGGCGAATGGCAGGCCGCCATCTCCGGCCGCAAGCGCCCCGACCATCTGGAAGTCGTTGCCCGGACCCGGCCGCAAGACCGCCTGCCCGACCTGACTTACGTGTTCGCACCGCTCAAACACGCCCGGCTCGATTACATGGTGCAAAAGGCGGTCGAAATGGGCGCCTCGAGGCTGCAGCCGGTCCTGACCCGGTTCACCCAAGTCGCGCGGGTCAATGGCGAGCGGATGCGCGCCAATGTCATCGAGGCGGCCGAGCAATGCGGCATCCTGGGCATCGCCACCGTCGCCGAACCAGCGCCGCTGGAGCGCTGGCTCGGCCAGCGTGACGGCCACCGCCTGCTGGTCTTTTGCGATGAGGCCGCCGGGACGGCAAATCCGGTGGCGGCGCTGCAGGCCGAAGCCGCACCGCATGGAATCGATGCCCTGATCGGCCCCGAAGGCGGGTTTGCCGAGGACGAGCGGGCCCAGCTGCTGCGGCAGCCGCAGACCTTGCGGCTTTCGCTGGGCCCACGGATCCTGCGGGCCGACACCGCCGGAGTGGCCGCTTTGGCGCTGATACAGGCCGTTTTGGGCGATTGGACCGGCCCCGGACCGCGCAAATAGCCTCCCGGCCATTAAGCCCTTTGGCCGATCTTGGTCGAAACCAGCCGGCAGCCATGCTAAGGGCTGCGCCAAATCCGGCTGAACGCCGGAATTTCTGGATTCTGAGACCTTCGAGATGAACGAGACCGCCGCCCCCAGTGCGACCGGATCCGCCGCATGGGCGGACGCGCTGCTGTTGTCGTTCGCGCAGGCCGGTTACGTCCAGGCCGAGCCGGCGATCCTGCAGCCGGCCGAGCCGTTCCTCGACCTGTCCGGCGAGGACATCCGCAAAAGCCTCTATCTGACCACCGACCCTACCGGCGAAGAGCTGTGCCTGCGGCCGGACCTCACCATTCCGGTGGCACGGGATTATCTCGCCTCTCCCCGCGCCGGCCAGCCGGCCGGGTTCTGCTATCTCGGGCCGGTGTTCCGCTATCGCGGCGGGCGCCCAAGCGAATTCCTGCAGGCCGGCATCGAATCCTTCGGCCGGCAGGACCGCGCCGCGGCCGATGCCGAGATGCTCGCGCTCGGCCTTGAGGCGGTCGCGGCTTTCGGCCTGACCGATGTCGAAATCCGCACCGGCGACGTCGCCCTGTTCAATACGCTGCTCGACGCGCTTGACCTTTTTCCGGTGTGGCGGCGGCGGCTGATCAAGGATTTCAACCGCAACATCAGCCTGGAGCAGGACATCGAGCATCTCATGGTGGCGACCGGCTCGGCGCGCAATGAATATCAGGGCGTGCTGGCCGCACTTGCCGGTTCGGACCGCAAGGCGGCACTGGCGCTGGTGACCGACCTGATGTCGATTGCGGGGGCGAGCAATGTCGGCGGCCGCTCGGTTTCGGAAATCGCCGACCGCTTTCTCGAACAATCGACACTGAAAGGCGGCGGACTGCCGCGCGAGAAGCGGGAATCGATCAAGCGGTTTCTCGCCATAACGGGCGATCCGGACGATGCCCTGGCGCAACTGCGCATATTGGCCGCCGACGCCAAACTCGACATTACCGCCGCGATCGATCAGTTCGAAAGCCGCATCGGCTTCATGGCCGCGCGCGGCATCGACACCGCAAAAGTAAGGTTCTCCGCCGCGTTCGGACGCGGCCTCGATTATTACACCGGCTTCGAATTCGAACTGCACAGCAAGGGCAATGGCACAGAGCCCCTGGTAGCGGGCGGACGCTACGACGGACTGATGACCCAGCTCGGCGCGCGAACGCCCATTCCGGCGGTCGGATTCTCGATCTGGGTCGAGGCCTTGACACAGCTCGGCAGCAGGCCTGCCACCGGCTCGGGGAGCGCGCCATGACCGCGCCGTTCGTTCTCGCCGTGCCGTCGAAAGGGCGCCTGCAGGAAAACGCGGAAGGCTTCTTCACCCGCGCCGGCCTTGCACTGGTCAAGCCGCGCGGCGCGCGCGATTACCGCGGCACCATCGCAGGCCTCGACAATATCGAGATCGCTTATCTGTCGGCCAGCGAAATTGCCGCGCAGCTGGCGCGCGGCGCGCTACATCTCGGCGTCACCGGTGAAGATCTGGTGCGCGAAAGCATTGCGGATGCCGACAAGCGCGTGGCGCTGATCGAGCCGCTCGGCTTCGGCAGCGCCAATGTGGTGGTCGCGGTGCCGCAGGCGTGGATCAACGTCCGCACCATGGCCGATCTCGACAACGTCACCACCGGATTCCGCGCCCAGCACAATCGCCGGATGCGGGTCGCGACCAAATACATCAACCTGACGCGGAGCTTCTTCGCGGCGCACGGCGTGGTCGATTACCGCATCGTCGAAAGCGCCGGTGCGACCGAAGGGGCGCCGGCGGTGGGCACCGCCGAGATGATCGTCGACATCACCACGACCGGCGCCACGCTCGCCGCCAACGGGCTCAAGGTACTCGATGACGGAGTGATCCTGCGCAGCCAGGCCAATCTGGTGGCCTCGCGCGACGCCGACTGGTCCGACGAGGCCCGCGAAACCGCGCGCATCATTCTCGACCACATCGCCGCCCGCGCCCGCGCCAGCAAGTACCGCGAAGTGCGGACCCGTTTTTCCGGCTGCGACGCAGCACTGCTGGCCGAGGCGCACAATCGCTTCGGCGTGGTTTCGCCGTTCGGCGGGCCGACATCGTCCGGGATGGTCACCCTGCACTGCCCGCCGGCGCAGCTCTATGCGCTCGGCAGCTTTCTGCGCGCGCACGGCGCCGACACGGTGTCGGTGGCATCGCTCGACTACGTGCTCGACCGCGACAATCCGCTGTTTGCCAGGCTCGAAAGCTTCCTGCGGCAGTGAGGCACATGGCAACCGCCGTTCATCGTAGCGACAGCAACGGGCAAGTATCATATGCTGTTCTGGCTTGGAACCTGATCGATGACGCTGGGTAGTGACGTATCTCGCCTGACCACCACCGCGGCCACTGCGGCCGCGGAGGGTCTGTCGATCGTCGTTCCCCTCTACAACGAGGCGGCCGGGCTCGAATTGCTGCACGGGCGGCTCGGCGCGTTGGCGACCACGCTGCGGCAGCGTTACGGCCTCGGCTGCGAGGTGGTCTATGTCGACGACGGCAGCGCCGACGCTACGCTCGGCATCGCGCGCGGCCTTGCCGCGGGCGCGCTCAACGTCCAGGTGGTCTCGCTATCGCGCAATTTCGGCAAGGAAGCAGCCCTGATGGCGGGGCTCGACCACGCCCGGCGCGGCGCCATTCTGTTCATGGATGGCGACGGCCAGCATCCGCCCGACCTGGTCGAGAAGCTGGTCGCACACTGGATCGACGACGGCTACGACGTGGTCTATACCGCGAAGGCGCATCGCGACAACGAGTCGGCGTTGCGGCGCATTGCGGTGCGCGGCTTCTACGCGCTGATCAACTGGGGCGCGCGGCAGAAAATTCCCGAAGACGCCGGCGACTTCCGGCTGCTGTCGCCGCGGGCCGCCGCGGCATTGCGGCAGCTCCCCGAGCGCAACCGTTTCTTCAAGGGCCTCGCAAGCTGGATCGGCTTTCGCCAGATCCGGGTCGACTACGAACCCGCACCGCGCGCGCACGGCATCACCACCTTCAGCCCCGGCCGGCTGGTCGGCCTCTCGATCGAGGGGCTGACCTCGTTTTCGGTGGCGCCGCTGCGATTTGCCAGCCTGCTCGGCGTACTGCTGGCGTCGGGCGCGTTTCTGTTCGGCCTTTCGATCCTGTGGGAAACCTGGGTCAGCGGCAAATCCGTGCCCGGCTATCCCTCGCTGGTGGTCGGTCTGATGACCATCGGCGGCGTGCAGCTGATCATGATCGGCATTGTCGGCGAATATATCGGCAAGATTCTCTCCGAATTGAAAGCGCGTCCGATCTATTTCGTGGCCGAGCACAGCGAGAAGCGCGCCGGCGTCGAGGCGACCGCCGCCGAGCGCGAACGGACCGCCGCCGAATGAATGGCGACGCCCCGCCGCGCCGCATCTGGCTCTGCGCCGACGATTACGGCCTCAGTCCCGGGGTCAACCGCGCGATCCGCGATCTGATCGGGCGCGGACGTTCTCAACGCGACCTCGGCAATGATGGTCGGGCCTGCGATCGGCCGCGATGAGGTCAGCGCGCTCAAGGATGCAACGGCAAACCGCCCGCGCTTCGCCATCGGCCTGCATGCCACGCTGACCGCGCCGTTCCATCCGCTGACGATGCATTTCAAGCCGCTCCATGGCGGCATGTTTTTGCCGTTTATGAGGATGTTGCGCGCCGGCTTGCTGCGGCGGCTCGATCCCGAAATCATTCATGCGGAATTGATCGCGCAACTCGCCGCCTTCAAGGAACTGTTCGGCCGCGACCCGGATTTCGTCGACGGCCATCAACATGTGCAGCTGTTTCCCAAGGTGCGCGACGCGTTCCTCGCGGCGGTGAAAGATGCGGCGCCCAAAGCCTGGGTGCGCCAGGGCGGACGCAATCAAGCGCTGGCGCAGCGGCTCGGCACGCCGAAGGCGTTGTTGATCGACTTGTTGAGCATCCAGTTCCGGCGCAGCGCGTCGCGCGCGAACATCGCATTCAATCCGGGGTTTGCCGGCGCCTACGATTTTTCGCAAAACCCCGATTTCGGGGAACTGATGAAGCAGTTTCTCGATGGCCTGCCCGAAGGCGGCCTTGTGATGTGCCATCCCGGCTTTGTCGATGACACCCTGATCAGCCTCGACCCGCTGACCGACCGGCGTGAACATGAACATGCGTTTCTCGCGGGCGATGACTTTCCGCGATTGCTGGCGATGAACAATGTTACGTTGACGTAATCCGCTTGCCGGTCGTTTTGCCGCACCCATACAATTAATTCCGGGCGGCACTACTTGCGACGCGAAGCGTCAATACATCCCGTGCGCGCTCGCCATGAGCGCGATGGAGACCGTCATGACCCCGCAAGAACGTCAACTGGTTGATGACCTTTTCGATCGGCTCTCGAAGCTGGAGACCGCTCCGCGCGATCCGGATGCGGCCGCCGCCATTTCGCAAGGCCTGCGCCGGGCGCCGAACGCCGTCTATGCGCTGGTGCAAACGACGCTGCTGCAGGACGAGGCGCTCAAGCGGGCCCATGAGCGCATTCAGGAACTGGAAGGCGGCGCCCCCGAACAGAGCCAGTCCGGTGGATTCCTCGATTCGATGCGCGACGCCATCTTCGGACCAAACCAGTCGCGCGGCTCGGTGCCGAATGTTCGTCCGCCCGAGGTGGGCAGCCGCCCGGCCTGGAACACCGGCCAGGTGTTGCAGCAGGGGCAAGGTCCGGGCCAGTACAACCAGCAGGGTCAATACGGCCAGCCCTACGGCGCACCGCAGGCGCCGGTCGGTGGCGGCGGCTCGTTCCTTGGAACCGCGGCAGCGGCGGCGGCCGGCGTGGTCGGCGGCGGCCTGTTGATGAGCAGCATTCGTTCGATGATGGGCGGTGGCCACCAAAGCGGCTTCGGCGACTCCGCGGGCCTTGGCGGCGGCAGCCGCACGCCGTGGAGTTCGGATCAGTCCGGCAGCGATCTCGCACGCGACGCCGGCATCAACGATATCGGCTCGGGCGGCGGTCACCGCGCCGACGACAGTTCGCGCGCCGGTTTCTTCGACCAGGCGTCGAACGACGACGACGATCACGACGACATGGATCTGGATTCCGACGATTTCGATGGCGGCGGCGGTGGCGGCGACAGCGATTTCGCCTGAAGAACCTCGGCACGCATAAAAACAAAACGGCCGCTCGACGAGCGGCCGTTTCCGTTTTCAGGAAACTCCGATCAGAGCACGACGACCTTGGCGCCGACATTGACGCGGCCATACAGGTCGATCACGTCCTCATTGCGCATCCGGATGCAGCCCGACGATACGTTGGTGCCGATGGTCCACGGTTCGTTGGAGCCGTGAATGCGATAGAGCGAGGAGCCGAGATACATGGCGCGGGCGCCGAGCGGATTTTGCGGGCCGCCTTCCATGTGCCGCGGCAGGTCGGGACGGCGCGCCAGCATTTCCGGCGGCGGCGTCCAGTCCGGCCATTCCTTCTTGGCGGAAATCGTTTTGACGCCCGACCAGGTGAATCCCGGGCGGCCGACGCCGATGCCGTAGCGCAGCGCCTTGCCGTCTCCCTGCACCAGGAACAGGAACTTGTTGGGCGTGTCGATCACGATGGTGCCGGCGCCTTCGCGGCCGTGATAGTCCACCATTTGCTTGGCATATTTCGGATCGAAGGAAGGACGTGCCGGTTCGTTCGCGTCTTCCTGCTGACGCATCGACTGTTGCGGATCGATCGGCGCAAACAGCGAACGGCGCGGCTCGTAGGAAGGTTGCGGCTGATAGCGCCGGCTCGACTGGCCGTCGCTGAACAGGAACTCGATGAAGCCGCCGCCCATGGTAGGGCGTTCGGCGGAGGCGACGCGCACCGGTGCGGGCTGCGGCGGCGTCTGGCCGGCGTAGATCACGGTGGGCTCAGTGGCAGGCGAAGCTTCGATCGCCGCGGCGGGGTGAAGTCCGGCGCCCAGGCAGGACGCGCCGGCAAGGATGACGAGAGAGATTTTCTTGGACATCGACGTACTCTGCACTGTTTCGTCGCGGATGCGCCCGAGAGGAGCGCGGCGGTTACACGCCATTAAGTAAAATCAAAACCTAATCGGTTTGGTAAACAAAACCCGCGTTTTGATTCACCATGTCCCGCGGCCGCACTGTTCTCGTTGTTAACGTTGATAATCCGTGAACGCGCGGCGTTCATGGTTAACCGTTGGTGTGTCCGGCATCGCCGGCGTTACACGCCCTTGACGTGTGAACCCGGCGTTAAAACACCTCGGTCTACAACGCTTGCATCGAGGGTTGGGGATTTCCGATGCCGGTCCACCGCAAGCGCTTCCGTATCGAAGAGTCTTTTTTCGGCGCCACGCCGCCGGCGCCCGACGGCGACGACGATATGTTCCCCATGCATCGCGAAATCATGAACGAGTTGCGCGCCATTCGCGAGCAGATGGCGAGCCCGCATCGCGGCGGCGCCGCCATCGACGGCGGCATCGACCCGACGCCGCAGCAGGCGAGCGACGCGCAGATCCTGCTGCAGACCTACCGCGCCCAGATCGAGCAGTGTGAAAAGCTTAAAGTGGAGCTCGATCTCATTCACGACGCCATCACCCGCACCAAGCAGGAAATCGCGGCGCTGCATGGCAAGAGTTTCGACGGCGCGGAAATGGCCAGGATGACCGGCGAACTCGGCGCCGTGGTCGGCGGCACCGAAGAAGCGACTCAGCAGATTCTGGAGGCCACCGAGGCGATCGACCAGGCCGCGACTGCGCTCGCCAAGGTCACTTCACCGGACCAGCAGCGGCTGCTCAGCGAGGAAATCCAGGAGCGGGTGGTTTCGATCTTCGAAGCCTGCAATTTTCAGGACCTCACCGGCCAACGCATCAGCAAGGTGATGGCGACGATGAAGTTCATCGAGCATCACATCACCGTCATGATGGATATCTGGGGCGGCGTCGATGCCATCAAGGCGCATGCGCCGGGCGCCGTCGACGACCGCGTCGGCGATGCCCGCCTGCTTAACGGCCCAAAACTCGCGGGCGATACCGGCCACGCCTCGCAGGACGATATCGACGCAATGTTCGGCTGAGTCGTCTTTGTGTCCCGGACGCGGTGCGGCATTCTTCATGCCGCTCCGCAGAGCCGGGACCGCATGAAACACCGGCGTCCGTTACGGCCCCGGCTCTGCAGCGCACTGCTTCGCAAGGGCTACGCGCTGCGCTGCGTCCGGGGCACGCGGATCGCGAGGAAGCATCCAAGCGCCATCAGCGAGCCGACGATCCCCATTTCCAGCACGGTGCGGTCGGAGAACCGCTCGACGGCCGACGCCACCACGAACGGCGCCAGGGCCTGCACGAACAACCCCGGCCGTGCGATGCGGCCGATCACCCGGCCATAGCCGGTCGGGCCGAACATCAAGAGCGGCAGCGCGCCGCGGGCGACGGTCATGACGCCATTGGCCGCGCCGAATGCGATGGCAAACAGGGCCGCCGCCAATGGCGAGGCGCCGACGAACGACAGCATGGCGAAGGCGAAAGCCGTCAGCGTCACCGCGCTGCGCGCAATCCAGAGCGGATGGGTCCGCCCTGCCGTCAAGAAATCGGCCAGCCGCGCCACCACCTGCGCCGGCCCGAACAGCGCCCCCACCGTGACAACGGTGGCCGCATCCATTCCGCCACGCTGCAGCATCGCCAGCAGGTTCGACGTCACGCCCGAAAGAATGAAAAAGTGCAGCGCGAACGCCGCAACCAGCAGGATGAACGGCCAGCCCTCGGGGCGCACCGGCGCCACCGGCAAGGCCGTTGCGCTCGATACGGCTGGCAACGGTGCCACGGCCACCGTGCGGGGCAATGCGAAGGCATTCAGCGGGGCGACCACACATGCCAGTACGGCGGCAAAGGTCAGGTAGGTGCCGCGCCAATCCAAATATTCCAGCAGAAAATGCGTCGCCGGCCAGCCGACCGTAGAGGCGAAGCCGCCGGCGAAGGTCACGAAGGTGATTTGCCGGCGTGCGGAGCTGCCGAAAATCCGCGTCAGCGTCGCGAATGCGGGATCGTACAGCGTTGACGCCATCGCGGCGCCGATCAACAGCCAGCATGCGAGATAGGCCGGGCGCTGGTCCGCGAACGTCAGCAATACCAGGCCGAGCGCGCCCGCCAGCGCCCCCAGCGACATCACGATATTGCCGCCGTTCCGATCGATCAGATGGCCGACCGTGGGTGACAGCATTCCGGAGGTAACGAGGCCGATCGAGAAACCGGCCATGCCGAATGCAAGCGACCAGCCATGATCGGCCGCCAAATGCGGCATGATCAAAACCGGCGGATAGATCAGGATGCCCCAGGCCAGGATTTGCGTCAGCGACAGAACGGAAACGGCGCGGCCCGGTCCGAAAACAAGGTCGCGCAGTTTATGCATCAGCTCACGGCTTTACGGGCAGGATGAATGGCTGCGCGGATCAGGCGCGAGGAGCGCAGCGGACATAGACCATGTTGCCGTAGCGGGTCGCGGCATCCTTGTCGACAAACCGCGTCACCAGGACACGACCATCGAAGGAAACGATTTCACGATCCTGTTCGCCGGGCACCGGGCCGGGAGGGCCGATATAGTTCTTGCCGCTCGGGCTGCCCTTCAGCCGCAATTCCTGCGGGGTCGCCTGGTCGGCCAAATGCATGACAACGCCGCCCGTCGGCCCCACGGTGATGACATAGGGCTGCTTGCATTGCCCCTGCGCCGCCTTTTCGGTGCGCGCCCGGTCGTTCGGATTCTGGTAGGAGGCAAGGCCCCAGCGGCCGGCGATTTCATCGGCGCGGATCGTCGCCGGCATGTCTGGCGCGACCGCGGGC
Source organism: uncultured Alphaproteobacteria bacterium (assembly GCA_963784755.1). Classification (GTDB taxonomy): domain Bacteria; phylum Pseudomonadota; class Alphaproteobacteria; order Rhizobiales; family Xanthobacteraceae; genus Bradyrhizobium. The sequence goes on from CAWASS010000004.1 coordinate 655,042, forward strand.
TCCGGGGGCGCAGATGGCCCTGACGAAAAGGAGGGCAGGCTCATGCTCCCGCACGCCCCAAGGAACACGGCCAGCGCCGAGGCGATCCCGAGATTGACTACCCCGCGCGCGCTGCTTGACCTGATCATGGCATCCCCCCAGCGAAAATCGTTGACCGCATCCGTTCCGCAGCCAAGCGCAAAACTCCTGTCGGAGCAATGAGGTCCAGCAAATTACGCCGGCGCTCCGATTTGGTTTCCGAAAGCATCCTATATCGGTCTCACCAAGGACTTAAGGCCTTGCTTGACAGGATTGCCGCCAAGCCATATTTCCGGGCGCACGATTGGCACTCCGGAGGCACGATTGCTAAGGCAGGCGGCTCCGCCCAGCGCATCGAGGCCGCCCTCGTTCCAATCCGGTCTCGATGGCAATTCCGGCCCAAAGTGAAAACCCTGAAGGAACCCGCATGGCTAAAACCAAATTTCGACCGCTGCATGACCGTGTCGTCGTCAAGCGCATCGACGCCGAAGAAAAGACCAAGGGCGGCATCATCATTCCCGACAGCGCCAAGGAGAAGCCCCAGGAGGGGCAGGTAGTCGCGGTCGGCCCCGGCGGGCGCGACGAGGCCGGCAAGCTGATCCCGATCGACATCAAGACCGGCGACCGGGTGTTGTTCGGCAAATGGTCGGGTACCGAGATCAAGCTCGACGGCGAGGAACTCCTGATCATGAAGGAGTCCGACATCATGGGCGTGCTGAGCTAAACTGAGCCGAATAGCCACGCCTCTCTCAAGCGTCATGCGCGGGCTTGACCCGCGCATCCATCCTGAAACCGTCATTCCGGGGCGCGCCTCTTCGGCGCGAACCCGGAATCCAGAGCAGTATTTGCTCGAGATTTCGGGTCTGCGCCCAAGAGGGCGCATCCCGGAATGACGAAACAAACTTACGGAGCAAATCTCACATGGCTGCCAAGGACGTTAAATTTTCCGGAGACGCGCGCGAACGCATGCTGCGCGGCGTCGATATTCTCGCCAATGCGGTGAAGGTCACGCTCGGCCCCAAGGGCCGCAATGTCGTGATCGAAAAAAGTTTTGGTGCGCCGCGCATCACCAAGGACGGCGTCACCGTCGCCAAGGAAATCGAGCTCGAGGACAAGTTCGAGAACATGGGCGCGCAGATGCTGCGCGAGGTCGCCTCCAAGACCAACGACAGTGCAGGCGACGGCACCACCACCGCCACCGTGCTGGCCCAGGCCATCGTCCGCGAGGGCGGAAAGTCGGTCGCCGCCGGCATGAACCCGATGGATCTGAAGCGCGGCATCGACATTGCCGTTGCCGCCGTGGTCAAGGACATCGAAAAGCGCGCCAAACCGGTGGCTTCTTCGGCCGAAGTCGCGCAGATCGGCACCATCTCGTCGAACGGGGATACCGCCATCGGCAAGATGATCGCGCAAGCGATGCAGAAAGTCGGCAACGAAGGCGTCATCACGGTCGAGGAAAACAAGTCGCTGGAAACCGAAGTCGACATCGTCGAGGGCATGAAGTTCGACCGCGGCTATCTGTCGCCCTACTTCATCACCAACGCCGAGAAGATGACCGCCGAGCTCGAGGACGTCTATGTCCTGCTGCACGAGAAAAAACTGTCCGGCCTGCAGGCGATGCTGCCGGTGCTCGAGGCCGTGGTGCAATCGGGCAAGCCGCTGCTGATCATCGCCGAAGACGTCGAGGGCGAGGCGCTGGCGACGCTGGTAGTCAACCGCCTGCGCGGCGGCCTCAAGGTTGCCGCCGTCAAGGCGCCCGGCTTCGGCGATCGCCGCAAGGCGATGCTGGAAGACATCGCGATCCTGACCGGCGGCCAGCTGATTTCCGATGAACTCGGCATGAAGCTCGAGAGCGTCACGGTCAACATGCTCGGCCGCGCCAAGAAGGTGGTGATCGACAAGGAGAACACCACCATCGTCAGCGGCGCCGGCAAGAAGAAAGACATCGAGGCCCGGGTCGGCCAGATCAAGGCGCAGATCGAGGAAACCACCTCGGATTACGACCGCGAGAAGCTGCAGGAGCGCCTGGCCAAGCTCGCCGGCGGCGTCGCCATCATTCGCGTCGGCGGCGCGACCGAAGTGGAGGTGAAGGAGAAGAAGGACCGCGTCGAGGACGCGCTCAACGCGACCCGTGCGGCCGTGCAGGAAGGTGTCGTGCCCGGCGGCGGCGTGGCGCTGCTGCGCGCCAAGAAGGCGGTCGGCCGCATCGCCAACGACAATTCCGACGTGCAGGCCGGCATCAATATCGTGCTGAAGGCGCTGGAAGCCCCGATCCGCCAGATCGCGGAAAATGCCGGCGTCGAAGGCTCGATCGTGGTCGGTAAGATCCTCGAGAACAAGTCCGAGACCTTCGGCTTCGACGCGCAGACCGAAGAGTATGTCGACATGGTCGCCAAGGGCATCATCGACCCCGCCAAGGTTGTGCGCACCGCCCTGCAGGATGCCTCCTCCGTCGCGGGCCTCTTGGTGACGACGGAAGCCATGGTCGCCGAACTGCCGAAGGAACCGGCCGCCCCGATACCCGGCGGTGGCGGCGGAATGGGCGGCATGGGCGGAATGGGCTTCTGATCCGACGCCCGTGCTGGCATTATCCGACGTCGAAGGCCGCCTCCGGGCGGCCTTCTTTTTGGTCATTTGTGCGGGCTTTGATAGAAGGTCCCGATTCTCTTTCGAGGAAATTCAAATGCGCGCGCTTCTGATTTGTCTGATCGGCCTGACCGCCTCGCTAAGTCCGGCCGCCGCTCAAATGAAGCTCTCGCCAAAGGCCGTGCCCGGCGGCAACGAGACGCGATATTTCACCGCGATCGATGGCCTGATGGACGGCAACGCCAACGTCATCCTGAAAGAAACCCGCCAGGGCAAGACCGTGACCGCGGCGGTGCTCAACGTCTGCTATCCCGCCGAGAAGGGGTCCGACCGCAAGGACCGCTTTGTCGCCAATCTTGCCGTGAGCGGACAAACCCTGACCGGCGCCACCCAAAGCATGGGCGACAAATTGCCGGTGACGGTAAGGCTGGTGCGCAAAGCCGCCGGCGACACCTTCGAGTTCAAGGGGCAGATCAGCGTCGGCCAGACCGTGACCGAGGTCTCATCGAGCGACAATTCCGACCTCAGCGAACAGGAATTCAAGGACAACCAGTCGACCGACGATAGCATCGCTGTTGCGCCAAAGGATTTTACCGAAGTTTCTCCGGAATCGGTCGCGGTGCGGGTGAAACTGGACGCCGCGCCGGATTTTCTTAAAAGTTTGAAGGGGCAGCAGGTCGAAGTATCCCTCAGCAGCTTGACCGTCTCCTGCGATGCGCTGCGCGCCGGCGAGCAGACCATCAACATCAGCGTCGATCCCGATCGCGCCGCAGCGCTGATCGCGAAAGCGAAGTCCTCGCCGGGCGTGGTCGCCGCCGGCTGGACCGCCGGCGTCGTCGATATGGAACGCGCGATCCGCCTGCCCGCAGCGGAATGGCGGGACGGCGACCGGCTGAACCGGGACAAGATCGCATCGGCCATCGCCGCCGTGATCGCAAAGACGATGTCGGCAAAACTGTCGTCGTCGCAATGGAGCGAGAACACCGGCAAGCTGAAACTGACGCTGAAACGGCCGAGCCATATCTATCCCGCGCTCGAACTCACCGACATCATCGAGGTGGACGCGCTGGTCTCTTCCGACAGGCCCGGCGCATCCGACCGGCTGATGCTCTGGGTCGGCAACCCTTCGGTCACGACCACGGACGAGGCGCCGGGGGCCAAGCTCAATCTGGCCGACGCCTCCGGCGCCGACGAGGAGGGCGAGCAGACCGACGACAACGGATCGGTCGAGGCGCTCGCAAAAGAATTCAAGGGCCAGCGCTGGGACGCCGACAAATCGGTCTGGAAATAGCCGTGCCCCGGACGCAGCGCAGCACGCCGTTCTTCACGGCGTGATGCGCTGCAGAGCCGGGGCCGTACCGAGCGCCGGTGTTTGGTACGGTCCCGGCTCTGCGGAGCAGCGCGAAGAGCGCTGCACCGCGTCCGGGACGCGATTTGACATGCCGCCGCTTAGCGGCAATGAACAGCCTCAATCTGAGCAGAAACGTCGCGGGATTTCACGGCTGATGGCGCGCTATGACGTAGTGGTGATTGGCGCGGGCCTCGGCGGCTTGACGGCGGGCGCGATCCTCGCGCGCGCCGGACGCAAGGTTCTGGTGATCGAGCGCAGCAACTCGGTGGGAGGTGCCGCGTCGAGCTACAAATCCGGCGACCTGTTCGTCGAGGGCTCGCTTCACGAAACCAGCGATCCCAACGACCCCCGCGATCCCAAACACAGCGTATTGACACGCGCGGGCGTGCTGGACGCGGTGAAGTGGATTCCCGGCGGCGCGTTCTATGAAGCGCGCGGCGGCCCGCTCGGCAAGCCCTTTGCGATGCCGGACAATTTCGACGCGGCGCGGCGCGCGCTGGCGGAACGCTTTCCGGAAGCGCGAGGCGGCATAAACAACGTGCTTGATGACATGGAGCGGCTCGCATCGGCGGCGAGCGTCGATCTCATTCCAGAGAGCGATCGATCGCTATCGCTGTCGCAGAAATTCGAGAATGTTTTCGGCAACAACGAAGCGGTCAAATGCGCGCTGGCGGCAAACCTCTCTTATTATCACGACGATCCCGCGGCGCTGTCGTGGCCGTTCTTTGCGATGTCGCAGGGAGGTTATCTCTTGAGCGGGGGACGCTATGTGCAGGGCGGCTCGCAGCGGTTGTCGAGTGCGCTGGCCCGCGCGATCCGGGCCGCGGGCGGCGAGGTGATGATCCGTCGCGTGGTCACGGCCATCGCCTTGAATGCGCAAGGCCAGCCCGGCAACGTGACGCATGCGGCGAAAGACGGCGGCGATCCCCAGACGATCGAGAGCCCGGCCGTTGTCAGCAACGCCGCGCCGGAAATTCTGGCATCGCTGATGCCCGCGGATGCAGCGCGCAAACTGAACGACGCTTACGCGCAGCAAAGGCCGTCGATCTCGCTGTTCGCCCTCACCCTCGGCCTGTCGAAGCCGCCGCGCGAATTTGGGGTAGCCAGTTATTCGACGCAGCTACTGCCTCCCTGGATGACGCGGCTCGACGACTACGCACAAGGCGCGGCGCTGATGGCGGGCGAGCCGGCGGACCGGATGCCGCCTTTTGCCGTCGTCGATTACGCGGCCATCGATTCCGGCGTGCCCGCGCCGCCCTATGTGCTTTCGATCTTCGGGCCCGACCGGCTGTCGAACTGGGACAGTTCGGACATCGACTTCTATCGCGATAAACGCGCGCGCTGGCAGGACGCGATTGCCGGCCATCTCGACCGGCATTATCCGGGGATCGCAGCCGCGGTCACCACAGCGTCGTTCAATACCGCGTTGTCGGTGCGGCAATATCTCAATGCGCCCGAGGGTGCGGTCTATGGATTCGCGCCGGCGCCGCACAGATCGACCGGCGCTGCGCCCTCCCGCTCGCCGCGAACGGCAGTGCCGGGAGTCTATCTTTCTTCGGCCTATGCCGGATTCGGCGGATACACCGGAGTGATCCAGTCGGCCGGCGCCTGCGCCGACATGATCCTGGACGAGACTTGATCGTCATTCCGGGGCGCGAGTGAAACGAGCGAACCCGGAATCCAGACCAGGCTGCTGGATTCCGGGTCTGCGCCAAGGGGCGCATCCCGCAATGACGTATCTAGTTGGTATTGATGCGGAACCGCAGCGATCTGGTCCCGATGAAGGAAACGAAATCGCCCTGCCGCTTCCAGGTCGCGGCTTCGCTTAAGCCCGCCACCAGATCGTCGTCGGCCTGCGCGCGCGCCGGCGGACAGCCGCGGTCCTCCAAGGGACCCGCGACAAAAATGACGGTGTTGCCGGCGACCGAGAACTGGCCCTTGCCGCCCTTGCACCACAGTTCAAGGATGACTTCGCCGTTGTCGCCGATTTCCAGGGTCGGCAGCCGCTTCGAGCCGGGCTGACGCGCGACGTCCAGCGTCATCTCGAGCCCGAACGGGAATCCGTCATCGGCCTGCGCCGGTGCGGCTTGCAACGCCGTGACCAAAACCAGCGCGGCACCTGCCTGCCTCAGAACCGTGATCGCGGATTTCATCTGTGCCCTCATGGAAAAATCCCCGCGGCAGCCGCCGCGGGGATTTTCTCTTGGTTCGCCGGAAGCGACGTCTTACTTCAAGACCATTTCGGTGAACGGATAGACGTAGGCCTGCAGCATCACGAACAGGCCGACGAGGCATGCCAGCGCGATCGAGTGTTTGAACACGAAGCGCAGGATCGTGCCTTCATGTCCAACCCAGTTGGTCGCCGTCGAGGCGACGACGATCGACTGCGCGTCGATCATCTTGCCCATGACGCCGCCGGAGGAATTCGCCGCGCTCATCAGGATCGGCGAGATATTCAACTGTTCTGACGTGATCTTCTGCAGATTACCGAACAGGATATTCGAGGCCGTATCCGATCCCGTCAGCGCGACACCCAACCAACCGAGCAAGGTGCCGAAGAAGGGATAGAGCACGCCCGTCGCTGCGAATGCGAGACCGAGCGTGGCGTCAACTCCGGAGAGGCGGGTCAGGGTCCCGATCGCCAGCATCGCCGAGATCGTGATCAGCGAATACGCGCACAATTTTATGGTGCGTCCGTATTCGGAGACGATCTTGCCCGGCGACAGCCCCATGATCAAGCCCGCGATGATTGCGGCAATCAGCATGCCCGTGCCGGTGAACGACAGGTAAGTGAACGAGAAGATCGCGCCCTCGGGCGTGGGCTTTGCCGCGACCGGAGGCACCTTGTTGATCATGTTGTGCAGTTCGGGCACCGCATAATTCCAGGTAAAGATCGGATTCACCGCGGCCTTGAACCAACCTGTGCCCCAGACCAGCAGAATCGCACAGAGAATGATCCACGGCAGCAGTGCGGTGACCAGTTCCGCCGTCGTCAGCGGTGTTGGATCGATCAGCTTGGCTGGCGGCATCGTGCTGGCGGATTCATCGTTGCCGCGCAACGCCGGCGATAGCCAGAGCACCTTCGGTTGCCAGACTTTCAGGAACAGGATGAGGCAGGCCATCGAAATCAGCGATGCGCCGATGTCGACAATCCACGGGTTGATATAGTTCGAAATCAGGAATTGCGGGATCGCGAACGACACGCCGGTGACAAGGATAGCCGGCCAGACCTCCTTCATGCCCTTCCAGCCGGCGAACGCCCACACCACCCAGAACGGAACGATAAGCGAGAAAAGCGGCAATTGCCGTCCGACCATTGCGCCGAGAATATAGGGATCGAGCCCGGTTACCGAAGCGAGCCCCTGGATCGGGGTACCCAGTGCGCCATAGGCGACCGGAGCGGTATTGGCGATCAGCGACAGCCCGGATGCCGCGAGCGGCGAGAAACCAAGCCCAATCAGGATCGCACCGGTGATCGCCACCGGTGTGCCGAAGCCGGACGCGCCCTCGAAGAACGCGCCGAACGAAAATGCGATCAGCAATAGCTGCAATCGGCGATCCGGCGTCACACCGCCCACCGCGCGCTTGAGCGCCTCAAACCGGCCGGCACTCACCGTCAGTTGGTACATGAAGATGACATTGAGAACGATCCAGCCGATCGGGAAGAAGCCAGCTACCACCCCCAGCAATGAGGCGCGGATCGACAGGTTCGCCGGCATCGTGAAGAAGAAAATAGCCACCAGGTTGGCCAGCACGAGCGCAACGATCGCCGCGATGTGCGCCTTGACCTTGCCGCTTGCGATCAGAACCAGCAGCGTGACTACAGGAATCGCGGCGGCGATCGTCGACAGCACGGTATTGTTGAACGGGTTGTAGACTTGATTCCACATTAGAGGTCTCCCCCCACGCCAATTTTCGGCGCGCGGACCAGCGTGGACGGTCGAGCGTGCCTGACGCAGTCGCAGGGAGTTTCGTTGCAATATGCGAAGTGAGCCACGGGTCTGGCGGTGCCAGAATCCTCTCACAACCTCGCGAACTCGGAAGGCCCCCCGCCCCACGCCATTACCGCCATGCTAGGGTTGACTGGCAGGTCGGGACAAGTCGATGCTGATCCAGAATTCTACTACTTTAGTCTAGTAGAGCCCAATTCTTCTTTTTTCTCAGGGCGTTGAGCCCTCTCCCGGAGACATCAATCTGTGAACAATATTCGCTCGACGCTCGCGGCCGCATGGCGCACCGCAGTCCCCTATTTTCACTCCGAGGACAAATGGGCCGGCCGCGGCCTGCTGGCCGCAGTGATCGCCATCGAGCTTGCGTCCGTCTTCCTGACAGTGCTGTTCAATCGCTGGAACAATGTCTTTTACAATGCGCTGCAGGAGCGCAACTGGGACGTTTTCACCTACCAGCTCGGCTACTTCGCGGTTTTGGCGACGTTCTGGGTCGCGCTGAAGGTGTATCAGCTCTATCTCAACCAGTGGCTCCAGATCCGCTGGCGGCGCTGGATGACGGCGCGATATCTCGGCGGCTGGTTGCATGACGCCAATCACTACCGGATGCAGCTGCTTGGCGACGCCGCCGACAATCCGGACCAGCGCATCGCGGAAGACACCCAGCGTTTTGTGGACCTCACTCTCTCGCTCGGCGTCGGTTTGCTGAGTTCGGTCGTGACCCTGGTGTCGTTCATTCTTATTCTATGGGGCCTGTCCAGCGAAGCGCCGCTGCATCTGTTCGGCAAGGACATCGCGATCCCCGGTTATATGGTGTGGGCCGCATTGATCTATGCGTTGCTCGGGACGGTATTGACCCATCTGATCGGCTGGCCGCTGGTCGGGCTCAATTTCCAGCAACAGCGCTATGAAGCCGATTTTCGCTTCAATCTGGTTCGCGCGCGAGAAAATGCCGAACAGATCGCGTTGCTGCGCGGTGAGCCGGCCGAGCGCTCGCGATTGCTGTCGCGTTTCGCCCTCGTGGTCGGAAACTGGATCGACATCATGCAGCGCACCAAGAAGCTGACCGCGTTTACCGCAACCTATTCGCAGGCTTCCGTCATCTTTCCCTATCTGCTGATCGCACCGGCCTATTTCGCCGAAAAGGTTCAGCTCGGCGGCGTCATGCAGACCTTATCCGCCTTCGGCAGCGTCCAGGACGCGCTGTCGTTCTTCATTACGTTCTACCGGACACTCGCCGAATGGCAGTCCGTGGTGGTCCGCCTCGCCGGTTTCGAGACATCCATCGAAAATGCCGAAGCCCTGACCACCAAAGAAGACATCATTCATGTCGCATCCGGCGACAAGGCGGCGATCGACCTCAAGAAGCTTGTGGTCAGTCTGCCCAATGGCGCCCCGCTGGTGACGGCGGACGGCTTCACCATCCGCAGCGGCGACCGCACGCTGCTGACGGGCCCGTCGGGGTCGGGCAAATCGACGCTATTCCGCGCCATCGCCGGGATCTGGCCGTTCGGGACCGGTTCGATCGATATCCCCGCGCAGGCCACGCTGATGATGCTGCCACAGCGTCCCTACTTTCCGGTCGGCCCGCTGCGCGCCGCGATTACATACCCGTCGGAACAAGGCGCGTTCAGTCCGGAACAGGTCGGCGACGCCCTGAGTGCGGTCGGACTGCCGAACCTCGCTTCGAGGCTTGACGAAGACGCGCACTGGAATCGGACGCTCTCGCTCGGCGAACAGCAGCGGCTCGGTATCGTGCGCGCGCTGCTGCACGCGCCGCAATATTTGTTTCTCGATGAGGCCACTGCATCCCTCGATGAGCCTTCGGAAGCGGCGCTCTACGATCTGCTCAAGAACCGGTTGCCGGCGACGACGATCGTCTCTATCGGTCACCGCAGCACGCTTGAGGCGTTCCATCAGCGCGGCGTCGTCCTTGCGCGCGCCGGCGACCGGTTCGCGCTGCAGGACCGGGATGCAAAGCCGGCGTCCTGACCGCCGCAAAACAAAAGGGCGGCAGATCGCTCTGCCGCCCCCGCCGGTCTCGAGAGAATGACTTACTTCAGGTTGGTCGCCGCGGTCAGGTCGGCCGAGAGCTTGACGATGCCGGACGCGCCGCACCAGTTGGAACCGAAACCACCCGGATTGATGAGCGACACGTTGGCCGGGCTTGCGATGCTGGCGGTGTAGTCGCTGGTGAAGGCGTTGCACTGGCCCTTGGACAGGTTGGTGTCGGAGTAGCGCAGGTCCAGCGTGAACACCTTGTAGGTAAAGCCGACGCCGATATTCCAGGTGTTATAGCTCGGCTCGGGAATTCCGAACTGGAAAACCTGTCCGACGATCTGCGTTCCATAGAAGCGGTCGGAGGTTCCGAGCCACTGCCGGCCGAACTCGCCGGAGACATACATGCCGACGCCGCTGGTGCCGAAAGTCGAGCTCGGTGCGGTGAACTTGCCGGTGATCGATGCGTAGTTGCCCCAGGCGCCGAGGTTCAGGAAGTTCGGCGAATAGTATTCGGTGGCGCCGATCTGGAACATGTCGTTCAGGGTCACATTGACCTTGGCATAGCCTTCAAAGAAACTGGCGTCCTTCTTGGCGAAGTTGCCATTGATCGGCAGACCCAGGGTAACGGGGTCGGCGTTAGCTACGCAACCCGCGGACGAACCGGGAAGACCCGAACCGGGAAACGCGAACGCGTTGTAGCAGGTGCCGCCCGGATAGAGATAACCCCAAACACCGAAGTCGAAGGCGAACATGCCGATGGTCGGGCGGATACCGCCGTAGATATCGACTTCAGCCGCCGCGCGGTTCGGGAAGGAAATGCTTTCGAACGAGGTGCCGACGTAGAGCTGCACGTCCTTGTTGATGTTGTAGCGGGGCTCGAAATAAGCCGCGACCGAGGGCTTATGGTTCGACTGGGTGACACCGCGGAAAATGTAGTCGTTCATGATCGCGCTGCCGAAGGCGACATCCCAGGGATCGAACGGAGCCGGCGCAGGCGCCTTGACCGCTTTGACGGCCATATCCGCCGCGAGAGCCGAACCCGAAAGCAATGCCAGCGCCGTTGCTAACAAAACCATTTTCTTCATGACGATCCCCATCGTTGTAAGATCAGTCCGACTTCGAAGGCCCCAAGCACAGCGACAATCGACTGCAACCAATTTCCATGGGCCAATCTGCGGTGCCGCATCCTTTGCGGGAAGCTAAAAAGACAAGCAACTGCCGCCTTTTTAGGCGTTCTCGCCTTTCTGAAAGATGTTGTCGGCGTGTGTTGCATTCTGACAACAATTTTTGGATGGATTCCTCCATCCAGAGCCGCTCCAGCAGGCCGCAAGAGGCATTCGGGCAACGGTTTGGATTGGAACCATAGAACGGGTGGCTGGCTAGCGGGGCCGATGCCGCCTTGGCGATTCGGCTGCGCAACTCTCCCAAAAAGCAAAGGCCGCAGCTGATGCTGCGGCCTTTGATACGATACCGATGTTTGGCCGGCCCGCGCGGGGCCGGAACCGCCGTGACTTACTGCGTATCCTCGTGAGCACCGGAGGATGGCGCCACTGGCGGCAATGGCTGCGGATTCAAATCGGACGATGACGCTTGCGCCGCCGCAGCGGGTCTTGGAGCAGCGCGCTTCGTAGCGGCTTTCTTCGCGGCTTTCTTCGCGGCCTTCTTCGACGCGACCTTTTTGGTCGCTTTCTTTGCCGGCCGCTTGGCCACTTTCTTGGCCGTCTTCTTGGTAGACTTTTTCAGCCCCTTCTTGGCCAATTTCTTCGCGGTTTTTTTCTTGGCCGCTGCGGCCTTTGTCTTGCTCTTCCTGCCTTTTGCCTTCTTCGCCTTTTTGGCTTTAGCCATCGTGATCCTCCTGTTGCCGCCGATCCCTATCGATCCAGCGTTTCAAGTCTTCCGTTTCAGCGCGGGCCTCGAACCGATCAATTCAATCCTGGCCGCGGACCGCCTGTCGCCCAGTCGAGAAGCTCAATCGTGTGAACCACAGGGACCGACGTTCCACCGGCAATCTGCACCATGCATCCGATATTGCCCGCAGCGATCATGTCCGGCTTGACGCTTGCGATGTTGGCGACCTTGCGATCGCGCAACCTGTCCGCAAGTTCAGGCTGGAGAATGTTGTACGTGCCCGCCGAGCCGCAACACAAATGACTCTCGGGCACATCTTTCACCACGAATCCATTCTTGGAAAGCAATTCTTTCGGAAGCTGCGCGATTTTCTGTCCATGCTGCAGCGAACACGCCGAGTGATAGGCGACGACGAGATCGCTGCGCCGCTGCGGCGCAGGCAGATCCAAGCCGTCGACGTATTCGCTGATGTCCTTGGCCAGCGCCGAAACCCGTGCGGCCAATTCCGCGAAGTCACGGTCCTCGCGCAGCATGAACCCATAGTCCTTGATCACCGTGCCGCACCCCAACGTCGTCACCAGGATGGCGTCGAGGCCGTCGCGCTCCGCCTCACCAAGCCATGCCGTGATGTTGGCGCGGGCGCGGCCCAGGGCATCGCCGTCGCGGCCGAGGTGATGGGTCAGCGCGCCGCAGCACTGCTCGTCCTCGACCAGCACGACTTCGATGCCGTGCCGCGTCAGCAGGCGGATGGCGGCCTGGTTGATGCGCGGCGCCAGCACCTGCTGGGCGCAACCCTGCAGCAGCGCGACGCGTCCGCACTTCGGACCCACCGGCGGAAATACGCTTCCGCCACCTGGTCCGGGGGGCGGCAGGCCGGGTGGCGCCAGCGCCAGCATCGCCTTGATTCGTCGAGACAAAGTGGGCGTCACCGCTCCCGGCGCAGACCCCGGCAGCAAGGCCGCCAGCGGCCGGCCCAGCCGCGCCAGCATCATGCTGGCGCGAAACAGGTCTGGCCGCGGCAGCACCCAGGCCAGCAGCGCGCGCAACGCCCGCTCCGTCAGTGGCCGGGAATAATCCTTCTCGATTCTGACCCGCGCCTGATCGACCAGGTGCATGTAGTTCACGCCGGAGGGGCAGGTGGTCATGCAGGCAAGGCAGGAGAGGCAGCGGTCGATGTGCTTGACCACCTCCGCCGTCGGCGGCTTGTCCTTCTCCAGCATCTCCTTGATCAGATAAATCCGGCCGCGCGGGCTATCGAGTTCGTCCCCAAGCAGCACATAGGTCGGACAGGTCGCGGTGCAGAACCCGCAATGCACGCAGGCCCGCAGGATCTTGTCGGCTTCGGCGATATCGGGATCGGCAAGCTGGGCGAGGCTGAATTCGGTCTTCATGCCGCGGACCCCCGCGTCATTCGGCCGCGATTGAGAACGTTTTTCGGATCGAAGCTGAGCCGGACGCGCTCGCTTAAGCGCGCAAGCCCGTCCTCTTGCGGATGAAACACATCGACACTGCGCCGCACCGGTTCGGACGCCCGGACCAGCATGGCATGGCCGCCAGCCGCATTGACGCGCGAACGCAGCATCCCCGCACGCGCATCGGCCGACGGAGGCAAGGCCGCCCAGATCAGCCCGCCGCCCCAATCGTAGAGCACGTCGCCGCCGGTATCGCGCGCCAGGGCCTGGCCGAGCGCTCCGCCCGACGCCGGCGGGCAAACAATCCGCCACACCGGCCAGGCTCCCAGCGCGCCGTTGGCCGCAAACGGTCCACAGTCGCGGACCGAACCCCAGATCGCCGCCGAAGCCGCATCCTCGACGATCTCCGCGGCCCCGAAGCTGCCGAGCGCCCCGCCGAGGGACGCCGCGCGGTGCGCGGCGGAGGCCGTGATACCCTCAAGCCGCAGCAAGGTGACGGCTTGCCGCGGCGACCCGAGGTCGGCCAATGCGCCCGAGCCTGCGCGAAACGCGGAATTCGGCACATGGGCAGCACCCGAGACATCGAACGGCGAGCCCAGGGCCGCGGTCATCGCCCGGTTCGCGGTTACGTCATCGAGCCCGCGCAGCACCAGCGTACGCTCGCTTTCGGCGCGCGGCATCACCTTCAGCGTCACCTCGGTCATGACCGCGAGCGTGCCCCACGACCCCGCCAGCAGCTTGCAGAGATCGTAGCCGGTGACGTTTTTCACCACCCGCCCGCCGGCCTTGAAACTGTCGCCGAAGCCAGACACCGCGTGCGCGCCGAGCAGATGGTCCCGCGCGCCGCCGGCCTTGATGCGCCGGGGGCCGGCCAGACCCGCGCCGATCATGCCGCCGATGGTTCCGATGTCAGGCGTGCCGAGCAATTGCGAGGTATTCATCGGCTCGAAGGCGAATTGCTGGTTCTTCGAATCGATCAGCGACTTTACGTCGGCCAGCGGCGCGCCCGCCTGCACCGTGATGATCAGTTCGTTCGGCTCGTAGGACGTCACCGCGTTGAGCGCCGAGAGATCGAGCAGCGCATTGGTCGCCATCGGCTGGCCGATCCCGCGCTTGCTGCCGCCACCTATGATTTCCAGCGGCTGCTCGCTCGCAAGCGCTGCACGCACCACCTGCTCAACGTCCTTGGCGTCACGTACTTTCAGGGTGTCCACGCTGCTCAAAACCTCGGAAGTTCCGGAAACGCCAGTCTGCCACCGTGGACATGCACGCGGCCGAGTTCGGCGCAGCGGTGCAGGGTCGGAAACACTTTTCCCGGATTGAGCAGCCCCTGCGCGTCGAAGGCGCATTTCAGCCGCTGCTGCTGATTGAGGTCGATCTCGCTGAACATTTCCGGCATCAGGTCGCGCTTCTCGATGCCGACACCATGTTCGCCTGTGAGCACGCCGCCAAGCTCGACGCAGGCGCGCAGGATGTCGGCGCCAAAGGCCTCGGCCTTGTCCATCTCGCCGGGCTTGTTGGCATCGTACAGGATCAGCGGGTGCAGGTTGCCGTCGCCGGCATGAAACACATTGGCGACGCGCAGGCCGTATTGCTCGGAGAGGTCGCGGATTCGCGCCAGCGCCTGCGGCAGCGCGCCGCGCGGAATGGTGCCGTCCATGCAAAGATAATCCGGCGAGATGCGCCCTACGGCCGGAAACGCCGCCTTGCGGCCGGCCCAGAACAGGTTCCGCTCGGTTTCCGAATTGGAGATCTGGCACGTGGTCGAGCCGCAACCAAGCGCGATCGCCTCGACCCGCCTGATCAACTCGTCGACCTCGACGCCGGGGCCGTCGAGTTCGATGATCAGCAGCGCCTCGACGTCGAGCGGATAGCCGGCATGGACGAAGGCTTCGGCGGCGTGGATCGCCGGTCTGTCCATCATCTCCATGCCGCCGGGAATGATGCCGGCGCCGATGATTTCGGCCACGCATTGGCCCGCGGCTTCGACTTGCGCAAACCCGACCATCAGCGCCCGCGCCGTCTCCGGCTTTTGCAGGATGCGTACCGTAATCTCGGTGATGACGCCAAGCAGGCCTTCGGAACCGGTGATGATACCCATCACGTCGTAGCCGGAGGTCTCGGCGGATTTGCCGCCGACCTTGATGATCTCGCCCGTGATCAGCACGATCTCGCAGCCCAGCACGTTGTTGGTGGTCATGCCGTATTTCAGGCAGTGCACGCCGCCGGAATTTTCCGCGACATTGCCGCCGATCGAGCAGGCGATCTGCGACGACGGATCCGGCGCGTAATAGAACCCGGCATGGGCGACCGCCTGGCTGATGGCGAGATTGGTCACGCCGGGCTCGGTCACCACCACGCGGTTGTCGAAATCGATCTCGCGGATGCGCTTGAACTTGCCGAGACCCAGCAGCACGGCATCCGCGAGCGGCAGCGCGCCGCCGGACAGCGAGGTGCCGGAGCCGCGCGGCACCACCTTGATGCCCTGTTCGAAGCAGTATTTCAGCACTCGCGAGACCTGTTCGGTGGTGTCCGGCAGCACCACCACCATCGGCGGCTGGCGATAGGCCATCAGGCCATCGGATTCGTAAGGGATCATCTCGGCGGCTGAGTCAATGACGCCCTCGCCCGGCACGATCGCGCGCAAATCCGCGACGATGGCGTCGCGGCGGCCGAGAACCGCGGAATCCGAAGCGGGCATCATGATGGTCATCTCGGGCTCTCCGGCGGGCGCATGCGCACCGTTTTTTATGGCATGGAAACAAGCACGTCCCGATGCGTTTGGGTAGGTCACTAATGGGTGACGCCGGCCGCCCTGCCGCTCGTCCATCGCAACCCGCTTATGCGACAAACCGGTCGCGGAACATCTTGCGACGCATCAAGAGCATTCCATGAAAAACCTCACATTCGGCACGCTGATCGTCATCGCATCCGCCGTGGCGTCGTCCGCCGCGCCGGCGCAGGATGTCGCCGCCGGCAAGACCTCCTTAAGTAGTTGAAACTTGCAACGGAGGCTTCTTCTTACGCCCCCACCAGCATCTTGGCCGGCAGCACCGCCTGCACCACGAGGCCGCGGGCGCGGGCGTCCATCACGCCGACCGCGCGCAGCGCCAATAACGTGACGGTCTGCACGGCGTCGCGCAGTTTCGCGGGATCGCCGAGATTGTCGGGCGCCAGCGGGCCGACCAGCGCTTCGTGCAACGCGCCGAGCAGCGCGGTCGCAGCCAATGCGGTGTCCTGCGCCGGCAGATGACCGGCGCGCACTGCCGCTGCGATCCGCAATTCGATTTCGCCCGATATCTCGCGGCGGCTGGCCAGCCGTGACGCCGTGACATCGACATCGACCGGCTCGGCCAGGATGCCCCATGCCAGCTTGCGATGCGACAGCACATGCACGGCGACGGTGGTGACGGCGGCGGCCAGCGCCGAGGAGGGTCCAGGCGCGGCGTCCGCGGCGCGGCGGATCGCGGCCAGTTCGTCGCGTGAGAACGTTGGCGATGAGTTCGGAAATCAAATCCGATTTGGAGGGGAAATAACGGTAGACGGTGCCGGCGGCGACGTTGGCGCGGGCCGCGATCGGCGCAATCTGCACCGCGGCCATGCCGCCGTCGGCGGCGGCATCCCGCGCCGCCGCCAGGATAGCGCTGCGCCGCGCCGCCAGCCGCTTCACGACCTGATGAGTGCGCCGGTAAACCATGCCGCGTTTCTCGTCCCAGCCGCGTTCCCGGCTACTGTCGCCGGTGAACAACGTGCGCGGCTTCGGCGTTTTTGAGCGAACGCTGCAAGAAATATTGCAAGATTCGCTGAAAGAACTGAACACCAATTCAGGGCGACTGACAAGGGTGTTGCGGGCGCGCCGGCGCAGCCCACGCCGGAAGCGACGCTATGCGCTGGCGGCGGCCATCAGCGGCGGTGTGGGATGGCGGCGCCACCAGGGACCGGCGCGGCGCGCGATCAGGGCGGCTACGATCAGGGAGGCGCCGAGGCCGACCGGTGCGACCAGGGGAATGAAACTCAGCAGCAGCACCAACGCGCATGCCAACGCCGGCAGCTCATACTCGCGAAAACCGGAAGCAACGCCCATCCGGACCAGCAGCGCCACCGGTACCGCCAGCACCATCAGGTCGTACATGAACAGATAGGGCGTGATCAGCAACGTCCCCGTCGCAAGCGCTGCGGCCTTCAGCGAATAGCGCACCCGGCTGCGCCACAGCAGCGCCAGCACGATCGCCACCGTGCCGCTCATGATCCACTGGAAGATCCAGGCCAGTTGCTCGGTGCCGCCGAAGAAGCGAACCAGCGCGAAGATGCTCTGCATCTTGCCCCAGGTCGCCCTGCCCTCGGTGAGGAAGGCCTGGGAAAACATCGGCATCCAGTGAAAGAACTGGTGCCAGCTCTCGGTGCCGAAGGCGAGCCACGACACCAACGCCATCGCCACCGCCACGACCGCGGCGGTGAAAAACACCGTCCACTGCGACGCCGCGATCAGCACCAGCGGAAACAGCAGGCCGTATTGCGGCTTGTAGCTGAGCAGGCCGAGACAGATACCCGCGAGCACCGGACGCTTCGGCATCAAATAGAGCGTGCCGCCGATCAGCGACGCCGTGAGGAAGCCGTTCTGGCCGGCCATCACGTTATTGATCACAAGCGGAAACGCGGCGGCGAGCAGCCATCCGAACGGCCGTCCGACGATCGCGCGCATCATCGCCAGATACGGCACGAAACTGACCGCGACCCAGCCGATGAACGCCACCGCATAGGGAAACTGCGCCAGGAATGCCGCGACGAACAGAAACGGCGGCGGATAGTGCCAGGCAAAATTGCCGATGAAGGTCTGGCCGAGCAGATCGACCTGGATCTGCTTCTGGATGTCCCAGTCGTAGGCCAGCGCCGGATGGCCGTCGAGCACCAGCCTGCCCGCCGACCAGACGTTGACGAAGTCGGTCGGAATGCCCAGGCCGTTGGGGTCGTAGATCCACCAATGGGAGAAATACGCCGCAGGAAAAAACGAGGCGTTGATGACGAACAGCACAAAGCAGGCGTTGAACAGCGCTATCGGAACGGCGTTCTGCTCGGGGGCGGCGGATATGGAAACCGGGGTGGCCATGGGCTGTCCTTGTCACGCGCGCCGAGGCGCGCCCCTCTATGAATAGGACCAACAGAATTGAAGAAATCTTAAGGATTGAACGTCGGCGCGCCGCGATTTGCACGGCAAAGGGCACGGCCGAGGCCGGGAAGCTGGGATCGACCGGAACGGCAGCCTAACCTTCGTCATTCCGGGGCGCGCGCCTTCGCGCGAACCCGGAATCCAGACCGGTGCGAAGGAGCTGGATTTCGGGCTCAACGCTTCGCGTTGCCCCGGAATGACGAAACTTTAATTCCCCGTCAGCAGTTCGCCGAACCGCTCCCAGGTCTTGCCGTTGAATTGCATGAACTGCATCTGATCGACCGGAACGTGATCGGTCGGGCTGGTGTTGACCTTGATGCCCGGCAGCAGCATCGGCAGTTCCAGATCCTTGATCGAATAGGCCTGCTTCAGAATGTTCTCCGTACTGAGATCGTCGCCGCAGGCTTTCAGCACGTGTTCCAGCGCCATCGCGCTGTTGTAGGAGTTGACGTAGTTGGTGTCGTGCAGGTCGGCGTCAGGCAGGTATTTGATCATGAATTCCCGCCACCCCTTGACGCCGGCGTCGTCCTTCCAGGCGGGATCGTCGGGGTCCTTGACATAGGCCGTCGACAGAATGCCGATCCCGGCCTCCAGCCCCGCCGGCTGCATCACCGTGGAAACCCAGACCGCGACGTTGGAGAGAAACGTCATCGGCTTCCAGCCGATCTCGAAAACCTTGCGGATCGATTGCGCGGCGAATTTCGGGGTCGCCGCGATCACCAATACGTCGGCGCCGGAGGCCTTCAGCTTGACGATCTGGGAATCGATGGTCGGGTCCTGGATTTCATAGGTCGCAGCGGTGACGATCTGCTCATATTTTTCGCCGAGCACGTCCTTCAGGCCCAGCAGATAGTCGCGGCCGAAATCGTCGTTCTGCGAGATCACCGCGAATTTGGCGTCGGGATTTTTCGCCAGCGCATATTTCGCATAAAGCCGCGCCTCGTAACGGAACGGCGCCTGCACGCCCACCGTGGCCTGCGGAAATTGCGCGATGTCGGCGAATTTCGACGCGCCCGACGCCAGGAACAGTTGCGGGATGTTCTTGCTCTGCAGGTATTTGGCGATCGCGGTGTTATGGGCGGTGCCGATCGAGGAGAAGATCAACGCGACCTCGTCGCTCTCCACCAGCCGGCGTGTCTGCTCCACGGTTTTCGGCGGCGCATAGCCGTCGTCGAGCGAAATCAGGTTGACCTTGCGGCCGTTGATGCCGCCGCGCTCGTTGACCATCCTGAAGTAGCCGACCTCGCCCTTGCCGAGCGCGCCGAAGGCCGACACCGGGCCGCTATACGGCATGGTCTGGCCGATCCTGATCTCGGTCGCGGTGACGCCGCGCATCTCGGCGGCCGTTGAGACCGCCGGCCCCATCGCCAATGCGATTGCGCAGAGCGCGCCAAATCCGGTGACGAGACGCATCGGTTCCTCCCCATCCTTGTTTTGCGCGTTCCCAGAAAACGCGGGCCGACCGGTACGGTCGACCGCACTCATATCGCGGTCGAAATCATGCCACGGCGGGGGAATGCGCGCTATTCATAATCGTTATAGTGCAGACGCAAAAAGGCCCTTCGCGCGCGGAGACTCGGACGACCGCCGAAAACATCGGGAAATTCACAACCGCTTCGCCACAACAGCGTTCGACATCAGCGACCTGACGCCGTTCCGGTGAAACGGAACGATGACGAACAGATAAATTTTCCCGAACAGGTTATGGACCGTGCAGATCGTAGAGACGACCACGCTCATCGTCTCGCCGTCGATCGTCTTCAGCACCGACACCCTGAAGTCCAGATGCTTGTTGTTTCGTCCGGCGACAATTTCATTGCCGCCAACGAAGAAAATCGGCCACGGGCCGATCTTGTCGCCGACGCGGTAGTCGTTTCTCATGTCAGGCTTCATGATTTGAGCGACAGTCGGGGCTTCCAGACCGGCCAGCCCGGCTATCGCGTTGCGGACTATCAGCAGCACCTTCGCCCACAACGGCGCATGTCCGAACACGGCAAAGAAGATGTCTACGATTCCAAGGTCCGCACGGGTCAGCGGCACCTGGTAGGAATCGTGAAAATAGGAGCTATCGATCAAATCCCGGTTCAGCACGCTGCTCGATGGGACATCGCATTCAATGACGCGCATGCCAAACTCCGAATACCGCAAATCGCGAGATAAGAAACGGGCGCCGAAGCGCCCGTTTGCCGTTCAGATATCTTTGCGCCGCTCACGCCTGCGGCTGCGGCTCCAGCCCCGCGTCGGGATCGGGCCGCGGGCGCGGCTTGCCGGCCGGCGGCACCGCCGAGGTGCGTGGTCCCGTCGGCTCCAGCACCGACTCGCGGTTCGGCTTCTTGCCGGCCAGGAGGTCGATGATTTCATCGCCGCTCAGCGTCTCGAACTCCAGCAGGCCCTTGGCCAGCGCCTCGAGGTCGGCGCGCTTCTCCGTGAGGATGCGCGTGGCTTCGTTGTAGCCCTCCTCGACGAAGCGGCGGATTTCCTTGTCGATCTTCTGCACGGTTGCTTCCGATGCATTCTGCGTGCGCGACACCGACATGCCCAGGAACACCTCGTCCTGGTTCTCGCCATAGGACACGGTGCCGAGCTCTTCCGACAGGCCCCAGCGCGTCACCATCATGCGTGCCAGCCGGGTCGCCTGCTCGATATCGGAGGAAGCGCCGGAGGTGACCTTCTCCTTGCCGAACACCAGCTCTTCGGCGACGCGGCCGCCCATCATGATCGCCAGCCGCGACGTCATCTGCTCCAGCGACATCGACAGCTTGTCGCGCTCGGGCAACTGCATCACCATGCCGAGCGCGCGGCCGCGCGGAATGATGGTCGCCTTGTGGATCGGATCGGTGGCGATGACGTTGAGGCCGACGATGGCGTGGCCGCCCTCGTGATAGGCCGTCAGCATCTTCTCTTCCTCGGTCATGACCAGCGACTTGCGCTCGGCGCCCATCATCACCTTGTCTTTTGCTTCTTCGAACTCGGCCTGCGTCACCATGCGCTTGTTGCGCCGCGCCGCGGTCAGCGCCGCCTCGTTGACGAGATTCATCAGGTCGGCGCCGGAGAAGCCGGGCGTGCCGCGCGCGATGGTTTTCAGGTTGATGTCCGGCGCCAGCGGCACCTTGCGGACATGAACCTTCAAGATCTGTTCGCGGCCGACGACGTCCGGGTTCGGCACCACCACCTGGCGGTCGAACCGGCCGGGGCGCAGCAACGCGGGATCCAGCACGTCAGGCCGGTTGGTGGCCGCGATCAGGATCACGCCTTCATTGGCTTCAAAACCGTCCATCTCGACCAGCAACTGGTTCAGCGTCTGCTCGCGCTCATCATTGCCGCCGCCGAGGCCGGCGCCGCGATGGCGGCCGACCGCGTCGATTTCGTCGATGAAGATGATGCAGGGCGCGTTCTTCTTGGCCTGCTCGAACATGTCGCGCACGCGCGACGCACCGACGCCGACGAACATTTCGACGAAGTCGGAGCCCGAGATGGTGAAGAACGGAACGTTGGCTTCGCCGGCGACCGCGCGCGCGATCAGGGTTTTGCCGGTGCCGGGAGGACCGACCAGCAGCACGCCGCGCGGAATCCGCCCGCCGAGCCGCTGATATTTTCCGGGGTCGCGCAGGAATTCGACGATCTCCTGCAAATCCTGCTTGGCCTCGTCGACGCCGGCCACGTCCTCGAAGGTGACGCGGCCATGCGCCTCGGTCAGCATCTTGGCGCGCGATTTGCCAAAGCCCATCGCCTTGCCGGCGCCGCCCTGCATCTGCCGCGACAGGAAAATCCACACCCCGATCAGCGCGATGAACGGCAACCATGAGACCAGGAGCGACACGAACCACGGCACGTTGTCGCCCGGCGGCTTCGCGGTGATGGAAACCTTGCCGTTATACAGCCGCGAGACCAGCGTCGGATCGTTCGGCGCATAGGTCTGGAAGCTGGAGCCGTTGGTGAAGGTGCCGTGAATCTCCGGGCCCTGGATCACCACGTCGCGGACGTGATTCTGGTCGACTTCGGTCAGGAGCTGCGAGAACGAGATATCCTGCGACGACGTCCGCTGACCCGGATTCTGGAAAAGCGTGAACAAAGCCAACAGCAGCAAGACAATGATGACCCAGAGGGCGAAATTGCGCAGATTGGCGTTCATCGAACTTCCTTCGTGGCCGCGCGGATCGCGGCCTTATGTCCTTGGGTCGGCTGGGACGGAATCCATCAAGGAATCCATCGCGGTCTGCTGGTTTGTAATCTAGGTGCCGCCCCCATCGATGCCAAGGGAACAGCGCGGGACTATTTAACGCATATTAGCGGCATTCCCGTTCAAATAATGGCGGCGGAACGGCTGTTTTCCCGGGGTGGTTAAGACCCGATGCCCATTTGCGCGCGAACTCAATCGGTTCGCCTGCGCCGCGGCGGCGCCGGCTCGATGCGAATGCGATCGCCGACAAGGCTGACCAGCGCGCCCGCGAGCGTCTGTTTCAGCCTGATTCGCCCCCTGGCTTGCCCCGTTTCCGCAAAGGCCCGGTCAAGCGCCGCCAGCAGTGCCTCGACCTTGCCGAGCTCCGCCGGGCCTTCATGGCCGACCCGGTCGATCCGGCGCAGCAGCAGGCGAACCTTGATCTCCTCCGAAAGGGCGGCAAAGGCGTTGGCGTCAAACCCGGCATGGCTCAGATCGCGCTCGCCCAGCGCGAGATAGCGCTCGGCCCCGTCCACCAGAATCTCCAGCGCCGCATTGGCGCGCGCAAGGCGCGAGGCCAGCCGCGTCAGGTTGCGTGCATCGAAACCCTCGGCGGCGAGCGCCGGCATCATCGCGCGCAGGCGCGGACGGGTGAAGCTGACATCGCGATTGGTCGGATCGTCGGCGAAGCCGATCCCGGCTTTCTTCAGCGTCGCCAGCAGCCGCGCCTTTGAGACGTGAAGCAACGGGCGCACCAGCACCACGCCGTCGCGCTGCGATTGCCGCGCGATTCCAGCAAGCCCGGCGATGCCGCTGCCGCGCGACATTCGCATCAAGAGTGTCTCGGCCTGATCGTCTCTTGTATGCGCGGTCAGGACATGCGTCGCGCCGGCCGCGCGCGCGGCCTTTGCCAGCAGGCGATAGCGCGCGTCCCGGGCTGCCGCCGGCAGTCCCGTTGCGGGTTTTGCGCCGCTCCAGCGCAGGGTGCGGTGCGGCAGATCGAGGGTTTTGGCGAGATGCTTGACCTTGCGCGCCTCGCGTGCGGCCTCGGCGCGCAAGCCGTGGTCGACGGTGACGGCGACCAGATCCGGCCCATGCCTGAGCGCGCGGCGCCAGCGCGCCGCCAGCCACATCATCGCGATCGAGTCCGGCCCGCCGGAAACCGCGAGAACCAGCGCGGGCGCGGTCTTCCAGTCCGCGAACAGGCGCTTTGCATCGGATGCCGAAATCGGCGAATGGTCGTCGTCATGCATCGTCGCTGCCTCAAGCACAGCGTCATACGCGGGCTTGACCCGCGTATCCATCGCTCTTCACAAGAGTTCTTTCGAAGCAGATGGATTGCCGGGCCTTCGCCGCGCCGAAGGGGCTTCGGCCCCGCAGCCGGGTCAAGCCCGGCAATGACAGATCAGCACTTAACGCGCTTCTGCTCGCGATCCACGGCCTGCTTGACCCCGTTCGAGGCGCGGGGATATTTCCGGGATACCTCGCCGAGCGCGGCGCAGGCGGCTTCCTTCTCGTTCAGCGCCGCCAGCGATTGCCCCAGCCGCAGCAGGGCGTCGGGCGCTTTCGCGGATTTGTCGAACCTGGTCGTCACGCCGAGAAATGCTTCCGCGGCATCGCGATATTTCTGGCGCTGGAAGAAACTTTCGCCGAGCCAATATTGCGAATCCGCAAACAACGGATCGGCCGGATATTTCTGCGCGAAGTTGCGCATGGTTTCCTCGGCCAGCGCATAGTCCTTGCGCTGCATGTAGCCGATGCCGAGATCGAATTCGTCCCTGGGTGTCGCCGACGGCGGCAAGGTGGTCAGCGCCGCAGTGGCGCCTGGGCCGCGCGGTGGCGGCAATGGACCTGCGGGGTCGCGCGGACCGGTGTTCGCAAGATCAAGCGGCTCACCCGGCCCGCGTCCGCCGGGAGCGCCGACCGGCGCTTCGCTCGTGACGGGCAGTTGCCCGCCACCGAGCGCGCGCGGCGCGCCCGGCGCATTGGGATTTTGACTGGGATCGAAGGCATCGCCGCGGCGGCGGGTTTGCGGTTGCGGCGCCGGCGGCTCCTGGACGATCGGGGCCGGCGCCGCGATCTGCTGCTCGGTGGGCGCCTGCTGCACCTGCGGCTGCCGGGAGATCGGACCCGGCTGCGCCGGGATCGCCGCAACATTGGGCTGAGCGCCGGCCGCCTGACCGCCGGGCGCCGCTCCGAGCTGCCTCAGGCGATCTTCAAGCTGCCGATTGCGGTATTGCAGTTCCTCGTTCTGGCCGGTGAGCTGGCGCAACTGGTTCTCAAGCTGCTGGATCCGCATTTCCAGATCGGCATCACCGGACTGCGCGACCGCCTGCGAAGCAGTCGCAAGCATCGCGGCCGTCAAGGCCGCGCGCGCGAGCATTAAAAATCTGGAAGACATGTTGGCCTGACGAATGAAATTGGCGTCACAGGGATGCAATACATTGAGGGACGGAGTACGCCAAAAATGTGACTGGTGCCAGCCTGCGTCTGGTATCCTTATCAAGTCGTCAAGCGCCTAACCTACGCCAATCAGCGGCTCGTGCAGCTGCGGGAGAGCGGCCCATGCATGTGCTCGTGAACGGGGTGCGGCTGTTCTTCGATGTCGAGGGCGCGAACCTCGTCCCCGACGGCCCCGCGATGCGGGAAAAGCCGACCTTGCTGATGCTCCATGGCGGCCCCGGCGCCGACCACTCGATCTACAGGCCGGACTATTCGGCGCTGGCCGATATCGTGCAAATTATCTATCTCGACCATCGGGGCAATGGCCGCAGCGAGGATGGTCCGAAAGAGGCATGGACGCTGGCGCAATGGGGCGACGACGTGCGCGCGTTCTGCGACGCCCTGGGCATCGCACATCCGATCGTGCTGGGCGCGTCGTTCGGCGGGATGGTCGCGCTCGCCTACGCCACCCGCCATCCGGCCCATCCTTCCAAGCTGATCCTGATCAGCACCGAGGCCGCCGGAGGCTCGCATCGAGAGCGCCGCGTGGCGCTGTTCGAACGCTTCGGCGGCCCGGAAGCAGGCGCGCTGGCGCGCCGCCGGTTCTTCGAAGCCGGGGGCCACGACGCAGCCTCGCTCGAAGCGTGGCGGCGATTGGCGCTTCCGCACTATTTCCGCAATCCCCGTCATCCCGAGGTGGCGCGCCGCGCAGTGAGCCGGCCGGAGGTGCTGCAGTGGTTCACGAAACCGGGCGGCGAGAGCCAGACCTTCGACATGTTCCCGGATCTACACCGCATCCGCTGTCCGACCCTGGTGATGGGAGGCGAGGACGATCCGATCCATCCGATCGAAAGCCAGGCGGAACTCGCCGCCGCGCTACCGGCGCATCTCGTCCGGTTCGAACGGTTTGCGGATTGCAGGCACGCCGTGGTCCCCGACGCGCCCGAGCGCGCCATGGCGGTGATCCGGGACTTTATCCAGCGGCGCTGGCGCAAAACAAAACCGGCGCCCGAGGGGCGCCGGCGATAACTTGCAAGAACGGTCGCCTCAGGAATTGGCGTTCAGCACCGTGACCGCGCGGCGGTTCTGCGACCAGCACGAGATGTCGTTGCACACCGCGACCGGGCGTTCCTTGCCGTAGGAGATCGTCCGCATCCGGCTGGCATCGATGCCGCGGGACGCCAGGAAGGTGCGAACCGACTGCGCACGGCGCGCGCCAAGTGCGATGTTGTACTCGCGGGTGCCGCGCTCGTCGGCGTGGCCTTCGATGGTAAAGGAATAGCGGTTGTAGCTCTGCAGCCAGCGCGCCTGCTTTTCCAGGGTCGCGATCGCCTGCGGCGACAAATCTGTCTGGTCGCTCTCGAAGAATACGCGGTCGCCGACATTGACCACGAAGTCCTGCTGGCTGCCCGGCGTCGCCGCACTCGCCATCGCGCCGTCGGCGCCGAGCGGGTTCTTGTTGGCGCAGGCGCCCATCGACAGCGCCACTGCCAGCACCGCGGCCAGTTTCAATCCCTGGAGGATACGCATCTGATGTTTCATTCCGGAGCCTCCACGCTCACGTTTTTCCAACTGTTATCCGGTCTACAGGGCGATGGTTAAGCGAACGTTCCGTCAACCTTGATGAGGTGTTGCCGAACCGCATCAAATGCCGGCAATTGGCGAAAAGCAATCGCGATAGTTAATGATTTGGAAATGTGGCGCCAAGGTGAAGGCGAGCGGACTTGCGGCCCGAACGCTATTCGCGCCGGCCGGAACCGGGCGCATTCCGGCCGGAAACCGGTCTCAGACGCAGTCCAATCACGGGAATCCGTCGCAGCCGCGCGCTATCAGGCCCCCGGCATGATCGACGCCCGTTCGCACGGGAACTCGCGCACATTCGGCGGCGCCAGGTTGCGCTCGCCAGCGCGATCGAACAGCATCCGCCGCTCGAACGCGCTGGAATGCAGATAGGGATAACGCGCAAACACCTTTTCCCGCAGCGTCGGATAGTGCGCCGCCATCAACCCGACCGGCTTCAGCAGCCCCGGGAATAACCGCGGCTCGCACAGGGGTTCCTGAAGGAAGACGCGGCGGTAGAACGCCCGATGCTCGGCGCGCACGGTCGCAAGCCCGATATCGGCGTTGAAATGCACGCCCGCGACATAGCCCAGCCTGACCGTCGCATAGGGAAGTTCGGGAAAGCGCTTGGCCCGTTCAGGGTCGGCAACAAAGCGGGTGGGATCGACCAGGGTCCTGCCTCGCGCCAGTTCGGGCTGCAGAATATCCGGGAAAACCTCGACCGAGGGAGAGGTCGGATGTTCGGGCGTGGCCACGCTGACGCGAATCGAGCTGCAAAGCTCGCCGTGAATGTAGACCCCGAAAATAAAGGACCAGGGCGAGTCATCGAAAGCGTCGGTGACGCGCTCATCGTCCGACGGCAGGATCGCTTCCTCGCGAAGATAGGCCCGGTAGCGCAGACGATAAATCTCTTCCCTGTCCTCGGGCGTCTCCGCAAGCCGATAATCGACGTTATCAAGGAGATCCAAGCTACGCCCGGGCGCTATTGTGGTGACCTCGGCCGTAGACCTCATTTAAACGCTTCCCCAGCACCCAACAACTACAACGCGTACGGTAAAAGGTTAACCCGTTCTTAACTTCAATGCAAAGGGATCGACGCGTTAGGGTTAATCGGTCCCCCGGGACTTTGTCGTCGGGAAAGCTGAAAAAACGGTGTGGAACTGCGGATTAGAAAACAATTCTCAGGCGATCGACCGCGATGGCAGCGCCTGCGGTAGTTCGTCCGGCAGCCGGCGGCCATGCGACGCGTTCAGGAGCTGGCGTACCCGCGCCGGAGGAACCGGACGGCTGAACAGGTAGCCCTGCGCCTCGGTCACGGTGCCGTCGGCGCTGATCAGTTCCAGCTGCTCGTTGGTCTCGATGCCCTCGACCACGACCGACATCCCGAGATCGGCGCTCAGCCGTGCAATGCCGCGCAGCAGCGTCAGCGGACGGTCGGAATCGATGCCCTCGAGGAAGGAGCGGTCGATCTTGACCTTCTGCAGCGGGAAATTGTGCAGGTAGCTCAGGCTCGAATAGCCGGTGCCGAAATCATCCAGCGAGATGCGCACGCCGGCTGCATGCAATTGCGACAGCGCGTCGTGGGTCCATTGCGTGTTGCGCAACAGCGAAGACTCGGTGATCTCGATTTCGAGGCGGTATGCCGGAAGCCCGGACACCTCGAGCGCATAGCGAACCTCGCTCAGCACGTCGCGCTGATGGAACTGCTGCGGCGAGAAATTGACCGCGACGCTGACGCCCTCCGGCCACTTCATGCATTCCATGCAGGCCTTGCGCAGAATCCAGCGGCCGAGATCAACGATCAGGCCCATGTCCTCGGCGACCGGAATGATATCGACCGGGGAGACCGTGCCGCGCTCCGGATGGTTCCAGCGCAGCAGCGCTTCGCATGTCGAAATCCGCCCGGTCTTGAGATTGACCAGCGGCTGATAGAACAGCTCGAATTCCTCGTTGGCGAGCGCCTTGCGCAGATCCAGCTCCAGGATGCGGCGGGCTTCGACCGTCAGTGCCATCTCGTCGCGGAAGAAGCAGAAGGTGCCGCGGCCGTCGGCCTTGGCGCGGTACAGCGCCATGTCCGCGTTTTTCATCAGGGTGTCGGCGCTGATGCCCGGCGGCTGTGTCATCGCGATGCCGACGCTGGCGCCGATTTCCACCAGATGATTGTCGATTTCATAGCGCTCGCTGAGGCGATCGACGATGCGGCGGGCAAGGCCCGCGGCGTCTTCCTCGGATTTGATGTTCTGCTGGAATACGACGAATTCGTCGCCGCCAAAGCGCGCCACGAAATCCTCGGGCCGCAGCATCTCGCGCAGCCGGTCGGCCACCGCGCACAAAAGTTCATCGCCGCAGGGGTGGCCCAGCGTGTCGTTGACCTGCTTGAACTGATCGAGATCGATGAACAGCAATGCGGACAATCGCGCCGCGCCGTGCGAGATCGCCAGCAGCCGTTCCATCTCATCGCGGAAGTTGACCCGGTTCGGCAGCGCCGTCAGTTCGTCGTAACGCGCAAGATGGCTGATTCTGGCTTCCGCGTTGCGCCGTTCGGTGATGTCTTCCACCAGCACGACGGTGCCTCCGCCCGCCATCGGCTGGAACGTCCATGACAGCGCGCGGCCGTTCGCCATGTCCGGATCGGCGGTGGTGATGTAGCCGGCCTGCGAACTGTCGACTTCCGCCACGATCAGCCTGCCGCTCGCGGCCGAGATCGTGCCGGCGCCGACGCAGGCCGCGACGATGGCGGGCGCGCCCGCGCCGTGATGCACGAGATCCTCGGACAGGCGCATCATCTCGCTGAAACGGTGGTTCATCACCGCAAGACGGCCGTCGGTGCCGAACATGCACAGGCCGTGCGGCATATTGTTCAAGGCGGTGTCGAACTGGATCGCAAGTGCGGCCTCGCGTTCGCGCGCGACCAGGGCGCGGACGAAAATCTTCTGCAGGCCGGTGGTGATCTGCTTCAGCGCGATAAAGAACAGCGCGCTCAGCACAGCCATGCCGACGTAATAAGGACTGCCGTGCAGCGCCAGCGCCAGCGACATCGGCCCGCAGGCGAACAGGATCTGCAGGTGGAAAATCCAGGGACGTCCATAGGTCCGGCCCGCGCCCGCGGCCATGTAGCCGGTGGTGACGGTCAGGCAAATCATGTGCGCGACCGCGTCGTCGCTGCTCAGCAAGGCGACCACGCACCATATTCCCAGCGCGATCGCGTAGAGCATCGCCCCGATCTGGTAGCGTATCTCCCAGTGCGTGGCCTCATCGGCGGTGAGCGCCGCCTTGCGCGCCTTGTAGCGGTGCATGTCGAAGGCGCGGAACGCGCCGGTCACGATCAGAAGTCCGGCGCACGGCCACAACCAGTCGTCGCCCGACTTCAAAGCCGTCATCACGGCCGCGATGGCGGCGAACACGGCGCCCGCAAACATCGGCCCGGGATTCTGGAACAGCGAATCGACCAGCGCCGTGTAAATCGACGGCGATATCTTCTGTTCGGGGTCGGTATTTCGGCCAGCCAGTTGCATCGGGCGCGCGCACGTCCTTTTTAGACGCGCAGTGTTACCTGCCGCAGATGAAGTCTTTCTGAGGGAACATCGTTACCGAGTCGTTGCCTCCGGCGCAGGGGAGCAACAAATCCGCCCGGAATATCAGCAGGCTAGGCAAGCTTTGCCGGCCGCGGCACGGCGCCGGCGGCCCGGCACTGCCATTTCACGATAACCATGTCACGATAACAGCGGCGACCATGCCGGATCGGACGCGAAGCCGGGCGTTGGAACCCGCTGCTCGTTGCGTCCGGAAATATCCACGGTGAACAGCGAAGGACCGCCATTGCCGCCGGGATCGCGGAAGAACATCAGCACGCGGCCGTTCGGCGCGAAGGTCGGGCCTTCATTGTGGAAGCCCGAGGTGAGAATCCGCTCGCCCGACCCATCTGTCTTCATGATGCCGATCGAAAACTGTCCGCCGCCCTGCTTGGTGAAGGCGATGTAGTCGCCGCGCGGCGACCATACCGGGGTCGAATAGCTGCCGCCGCCGCCCTCCGCGGACTTGTCGAACGAGATACGTTGTGCCGGTCCGCCGGCCGCCGGCATCACGTAGATCTGCGGCTTTCCGCCGCGGTCGGATTCGAAACAGATGCGGCTGCCGTCGGGCGAGTAGGACGGCGAGGTGTCGATGGCGGGGGTATCGGTGAGACGCGTGGTCGACTTCGAGCGCAGATCCATCACGAACAGGTTCGAGTTGCCGCCCTGCTGCAGGCTCATGATCACGCGCTGGCCGTCCGGGGAAAACCGCGGCGAGAACGACATGCCGGGGAAATTGCCGACGATTTCGCGCTGTCCGGTTTCGACATTGAACAGATAGACCCTGGGGTCGCCCTGGCCGAACTCCATATAGGTGATTTCCTGGGTCGACGGCGAGAACCGCGGCGTCAGCACGAGATCGGCGCCGCGCGTGAGATAGCGCACATTGGCGCCGTCCTGGTCCATCAGCGCCAGCCGCTTGACGCGCCGCTCCTTCGGGCCGGTCTCATCGACAAAGACCACGCGGCTGTCGAAATAGCCCTTCTCGCCGGTCAGCCGTTCATAGATCTGGTCGGAAATGATGTGCGCGATCCGCCGCCAGTATTCCGGCGAGGTGACGTACTGCTTGCCGGTGAGCTGCTGGCCAGCGGCTACGTCCCACAGCCGGAATTCCGCCTGCAGGCGCCCATCGGGCTGACGGGTCATGCGGCCGGTGACCAGCGCCTGCGCGTTGATGGTTTTCCAGCTCTGGAATTGCGGCTCCTGGTCGATGTTGGAAATTTTTTCGATGAAGGCGGCCGGATCGATCGGCGCGAACAATCCTGAGCGCTTGAGGTTGTTGGTGATGACCTGCGCCACGCCGACGCCGACTTCGCTATCCGCAGGCGTTCCCGCCACGAAATTCGGGATCGCGATCGGCAGCGGCGCGACATTGCCTTCGGTGATCTGCAGACGCGTCTGCGCCCGCGCCAGTGACGGCAGCAGCAAGCCCGCGGCGGCACCGCCGATCAAGGCGTGGCGGCGGCTCAGGGACTGGGGAGGCAGACGGAACAACGTCACGGACATTGTAAACTCATTTCAAAAAACATCAGCTACGAAACATCTGGCGCGGATCGAAGGTCACGATCATGTCCTTCCATGAATCGTAAGTCGCGGCCTGCAGCATGTCGAAGGGTTGGCCCTGCAACACCGCGCGCATCGCAGCGTCGGCGGCTGCCTGATAGCGCGGCGACGATCCCTGCGACACGATCTCCGGCGGCGCCGCCAGCCGCCGGTCCGGCGTCAGCCGGATCCGGATGTCGACGATCAGTTCTTCCGGCCGCTCGGTACCGGCCTGCACATTCCACAGCTTGGTCAGGCGCGCGCGCAACGCATCGAGCTCGGACTGCGACAAGGTCGCCGCGGTGCCCTTCGCCGCGCCGAGCGACGCCTGCGAGTTCAACTGCGCGCCGGTGGCGGCCTGCCGGGTCGGATCGCGCTTGTCCAGCAATGCGGCGGTCTTGGTCGGATCGAACACCCGCTCCTTCGGCTTCTGCGGCGGTGCAGCCTTGGCCTCGGCCTTGGGCACCGGCTTCTTGGCATCGTCGTGCTTGAGCGCTTCGGCGATCGGATCGACCTTGGGCGGATCGGGTTTCTTCTCGATCGGCTTCGGCTCGTCCTTGGGTTTTTGCTCGGCGACGGGTTTTGGCGGATCGGGCTTTTTCTCGACCGGCTTTTCCACCGGCGGCTTTGGCAGCGCGGCTTCGGTTTCGATCGGGGCCTTCTCGGTGATCTTGCCGACGAGGTCGTCGACCGGCTTGGCGTCGGCGACCTTCTCGGCCAGCGGTTTCGACTTGTCCTTTTCTCCGGTCTTGTTGCCGGCGGTGATTTTGGAGAGCTGATCGGCGGAGATGATATCGACCGGCATCGATTCCGGCGGCGGCGCCTCGAGCGAGCGCGCCGAAAACGACACCAGCCCCCACCCGATCACGAGGACGTGCAGGGCAATCGACGCCGCCAGTGTCTTGTCGACCTTCAGATTCAAGGCCCTATCCCTGCTCCACTTCGGTCACCAGCGCCACGCGGCGGAAACCCGCCTGCGACAGCCGCCCCATCACTTTCATGACGGTGCCGTAGTCCACCTTCTTGTCGCCGCGGACGAAGATACGCTCATCCAGCCCGCCGCGCGCCTCGGTAATCGCCTTTAATTTCGGCACCAGCTCGTCGATGCCGATCTCGGTATCGTTGAGGAACACCTGGCCTTTCAGATTGACCGACAGCGTCAGCGGGTTCTTGTCCTGGTCGAGGCTCTTGGCCTGGGTCTGCGGCAGATCGAGCGGCACGCCGACCGTCAGCAGCGGCGCCGACACCATGAAGATGATCAGCAGCACCAGCATCACGTCCACCATCGGCGTGACGTTGATCTCCGCCATCACCGCCTTGCGCCGGCCCCGGCGTCCGCCGCCGCTGGAAGCGCCTGCCCCGCTCATCGCCATGATCTTAAACCCAAAATACCCTCATCTTGCGGGCTCTCACGCCCGCTCGTCGATCTGCCGCGACAGGATCGCGGAGAACTCGTCGGCGAACCCTTCCAGCCGCTGGGCCTGCCGGTTTACCTCGGAAGTGAACTTATTGTAGAAAATTGTCGCCGGAATTGCGGCGATCAGGCCGATTGCGGTGGCAAAAAGCGCCTCCGCAATGCCGGGGGCGACCACCGCCAGCGAGGTGTTTTTGGAGGCCGCGATCGACTGGAAGCTCGACATGATGCCCCAGACCGTGCCGAACAGGCCGACAAAGGGGCCGGCCGAGCCGACGGTCGCCAGCACCAACAACCGCCGCTCCAGCCGCTCGATCTCGCGGGCGATGGAGACGTTCATCACCTTCTCGATCCGCATCTGCAGGCCGGCAAAGGAGCGCGCCTGGCTCTCGAACGAGCGTTTCCACTCCCGCATCGCCGCGACGAAACAGGCCGCCATCGATTGCGTCGGCTTGGCCGACAGCGCGCGGTAAAGCTCCTCGATCGACTGGCCCGACCAGAACGCCTGCTCGAACCGGTCCATCGCGCGCTTGGTGCGCGCATACAGGAACATCTTGTCGATCGCGATCGCCCAGACCCAGACCGAGCAGGCTAATAGACCCAGCATCACCGCTTTCACGACCCAGTGGGCCTGCAGGAACAGCGCGATCAGCGAGACATCGGAAGAGGCGAGCGGCAGGGCGGACTGCGCCACATCGGCCTGCGCGAATGCGGCGCTGCCGGTGGCGGCCAATAGCACCGCGGCGATAGAGAGGGTCGCCAATCCAGCGGGTTTCATAAGCGGATTCCTCTCAACGCAAGTTCCCCTTTTTGCCCGGGCGGCTTCCGGTTCCAAAAAACCACGCGCCACGCACGGCTAAAGGCGCCAACGCCAAGGTTCCAATCTGTCGCATGGGGGGCCCGTCCAAAGCCGGGTCCTGCATCCCCTGCCAACATGTCAAAACGAGGGCTGCCGGCGCGCCTTTTGCCCCGGTTAGCAGACGCTAATCATGGTTAAGGGGAGGTTACCAAAGGGGGAGGGTGCGGCGGGAAATGGGGAGGCCAAATGTCCCGATCGATATTTACGTTTGACGTACATCGTCCAGATTATTAAGGTCATCCAGCATGATCTTGGGCTTCAAGGACAAGCGTACCGAGCTTTTCGCCAAAGGCGAGTTCGTGCGGGCGTTCCAGGGTTTTGATCGACAGGGCTGGAAGCGGCTCGAAATACTCGATGCGGCGGCCGCACTTGCCGATCTCGCAGGACTCCCAAGCAATCGCCTTGAAGCCCTGAAGGGAGACAGAGCGGGGCAGCACTCGATCCGTATCAACCAGCAATGGCGGATATGTTTTGAATGGCCGCCTTGGTCCCCAGGCCCGCTAAACGTAGAGATCGTGGACTATCATTGAGAAAGAAAGCCGATGCCCCGCCTCCCAATCCACCCCGGCGAAATTCTCGCCGACGAACTGACCGAACTGAAAATCACGCCGACCGAACTGTCGCGCCAACTCTCCGTTCCGCCAAACCGCATCTCGCAAATCATCCAGGGCAAGCGCGCCATCACCGGCGACACCGCGCTGCGCCTCGGCCACTGGTTCCAGACCAGCGCGCAATTCTGGCTCAACCTGCAATCGGCCTATGATCTGCGCGTTGCGACGGATGCGATCGGCCGCGAGGTGGCGGCGCTTCCGACGAAGGCTGCGAGGCGGCGAGCGGGCGGATAGGGTTGCAACACAACCGCAGTCTGCCACGTAACATCAGATATCGCTGTCTGTTTTCCTTTAGACGAACGCGCGGGCAACAGCCGCAACCAGTGAATCTTTCGGGAAAAAGCCGGCAGCGTGAAGTTTGTCTTGAATTTCTTCGTACCGTCGATACGACGCAATGCCCATACGAGCCCAGTCGGCCAGTTCAGCTAATTCATCGGCTAGCCGTTCAATTTGTTTTTTGTGCTCTGCCGCCTGTCTGGGTGTTAGTAGCGACTGACCATCGCGTGCAAATGAAGCTGCATTCGTGCGTGCGTAATTTGCAACTTCAGTGAGCGCAATCATCTGAGCGCCAAGCTTTGCATACTCCTTTGCAATGCAATAAGCGGCGTCTTCGACTATTGGCATGTCTGTTGTTAGATCCGGATGACGATCTGAACGCCAGTATGATCCAATTGAAAATCCCCCATTGGCGAGTTTGTAAAATGTAATTTCCGAGGAGCCAAACTTTGCTGTCGAGTGGTCGAAGTCAATTTTCCAAAGGTGAGTTGGTCCTCCTCTCGACTCCACCCGCTTGAGCAATTCTTCGAAGCGAATTGAATATTGTCGCTGACGCTCAATTTGATCCACGTCGTTTTCCAGAACCGAAATGCTATCAGGCTTCCAGGCCAAATGACGCTCATTGAGGCTTCGCCATGCACGAAGGGCGGCCTGAGCAGGCCCCGGAATGTCTTCACCCTCTGCCCACCGAATGACTGTTCGTTTTGTTACTCCGAGCATCTGCGCGATCTCTGCGCGAGAAACATTTAGAGCGTTCAAATGCTCGCTAATTTGGTTCTTTTGACATTTTCGACACCCGTAGATGACATTTTGTCTTGGTTAGAAAACAAAGATGTCATTTGCAAGGCGTCATTTCGCGCGCCGTTTAAATAACGCACGATCGAGCGAGAGGCCCCATGTTCCCGAAATGGGGTTTGTACCCGTGGGTTTCCGTGTTGGGCTGCCGCACATCACAACAAGCGCCGGCGATCATGTGTCGCCGCTTTCGCGCGGACCACACGAGCTTACTTTCCTCGTTCCCAACCTCCCCACCATCGGCTTCAGCAACTGCGGCGAGAGATAAATCGGAAACTGCGACAGCGCGAAATAGAGCCAGGTCAGGCCGGGCAATGCGCCGCCGGTGGCGGCGACCATCAGGCCCATGTTGCGCTGGGAGACCAGGAGGCCGAGCGCGAGCGCGCGCTCGTAGCCCAGGCGGCGGAACACCAGCATGGTGGCGCCGACCAGGGCGAAGAAGATCGCGAATGCCAGCAGCGTCAGGCCCGCGACCTGCAGCGGGTCGGACCAGAGGTCGCCGGCGACCGAGCCCATCACCGCGCCGACGAACACCAGGAGGATCACGATGTTGATGCCGTCGATCGGCTCGCGGTGGCGGCGGATCGCGGCGATGCCGAACATCCAGCGGATCGTCATCGCGACGCCGAGCGAGCCCGCCAGCATGAAGGCGAGCTTGAGCCCCAACGCCAGCGGCGACAGCGTCAGCGCGCTGCCGAAAAACATCCAGGCGAACAGCGGCGCGGTCAGCGGCACCAGCGCGGTGCCGGTCACCAGCGTGATCAGCGCCAGCGTCGAGTCGAGGCCCATCAGCGCCGCTAGCGCCGGTGCTGCCATCATCGGCGAGGCCACTGCCTGCAGCATCAATGCCAGGAACAGATCCGGCGAGGATTTGTCGACGCCGGCGGCGAGGCAGCCGAGGCCGATCAGCGCCGGCACGGCGATCATGGTCCATACTGAGGCCGCCAGCACGATTCCGGGGCGCCGCAGATGATCGCGCAACGCGGCGATCTCGACGCGCATGAACGAGATGCACAGCAGCAGGAAGATCGCCTCGGCGACGTAGGGTTTCAGCAGTTCGCCGAGCGGCGGCAGCGCGATGCCGATCAGCACCAATGCTGCGATGGCGCGGGTGCCCTGGCGGCCGAGCCATGCGAGGCCGCGCACGGGAACAGCGAAACAGGTGAGCAAGGCGACAGGCATGGCATTCTCCTGACGCGTCATACGCGGGCTTGACCCGCGTATCCAGCGGCCTCGTGTCCCGGACACGGTGCGGCATTCTTCATGCCGCTCCGCAGAGCCGGGACCGTACCGAACACCGGCGTTTGGTACGATCCCGGTCCTGCGAAGCAGCGCGAAGAGCGCCGCAGCGCGCCCGGGACACGATCCACGCGACGAGCAGACAAAACCGCCCACCTGCTTTCGCAAGGTGGGCGGCGGTGTCGCCGTCAGGTGAAGGGGGCGCTTGCGCCTGAAGGCTACTTCTTCAAGCTCAACTCTGCGGCGCGTCGTTCGGCGGGGTCGGACGCGGGCGGTGCTGCGCCATGAAGGCATCGAACTCTTCCTTGTCCTTGGCGTGGCGCAGGCGGTCGAGGAAGTCGCGGAATTCGACCTGCTCTTCTTCCAGCCGGCGCAGCGTGTCGGCGCGGTAGTCGTCGAAGGCGCGGTTGCCTGATGACGGCGGGCCGAACGGAAAGCCGCGGCGCTCCATGCGGCCGCGCATCCGCTCCATCTTGTCCTGCATGCGCGCCATCTTGTTTTCGAAACGGTCCGAGTGAGTCCAGCAACCCATTTTCCTGCTCCCGATGGTGTAGAAGAGAAGTGCGAGGCCGACCGGCCACCAGAAGATGAAGCCCAGCACCGTCAGCGCGATCCAGCCGGGATGCCAAGGATTTTCAAAGAGATGCGGGCGGTAAGGCTGTTCAACCGGGCCGCGCCATTGATTGACATCTGCGGTGTAGGCCATGTTCCTCTCCATGACGGCTTACGCCGTTGTGAATGTAAATAACATTTACATAGCTAAACCAATCCGCAATTTTGTCAAGCGGGGGCCAAAAAAGTCCGCTCACATTATGTTGAGCGGCTGCCCCAAGGACCGGATGGAACGCCGGCGGGCTTCTGATCTTCCCGCGGTTTTCGCCGGTCGGTCGAAAAACCAAGCCCGCGCAGATAGATCAAAACTTCCGCTTCCAGCAGATCCTCCGCCGACATCGGCAGCTTGCGCCGCGCGCCGTCGCCGCGGGCGAACAGGGAAGCGACGCCGTGCGACATCGACCAGATATGCAGCGCCATCATCAGCGCCGGCGGACGCATCACGCCGGGCGGCGCCAATGCAGCGAGCCGCTCGGCGGCGGCGCGGATGATGCCGAAGGCGCGCTCGCCCGCCGCCTGTAGCGCAGGGTTAAGATCGACCGGAAGCCCGGATTCGAACATCGCCGAATAGAACGCCGGCTCTTCGCGCGCGAATTTGAGGTAGGCCTTGCCGACACGTTCGAACGCGGTGACGGTGTCGGGTCGGCCGTCGTCCCACGCCGCGTTCAGCGTCGATTCGAACATCTCGAAGCCGCGCTGCGCGATCGAAGAGAGCAATTCGTCGCGGTCGCGAAAATGCCGGTAGGGTGCTGCCGGGCTGACGCCAGCCGAACGCGCGGCATCCGCAAAGGTAAAACCCGCAGGGCCCTTCTCCGCGATCAGCCCGAGTGCTGCCTGCAGCAGCGCTTCCTTCAGGTTGCCGTGGTGATAGCCGCGCTCGGCGCGGCGCGATTCCTTGCGCCAGCTCATGTGAAAGACTTTTACATGAGCCGCGTCAAAAGGTCACGAGAAATGGCCGCATCCGGCGCAACGCGTTCCGGCGCGATTTTGACGATCGATCAATGCGTTACCGCCAGTTCGGCCCAACGCCCCATTTCCTGTGATTATGTTGCGGCAAACCGGCGGCGGAATCGTGACTCGTCATCCGCCGCCGGCCGAAACTCCGTCATCCTGCTTAAGCTCTGGATTTCCTTTGCATTTCCGCAAATCCCGCGGCGGCCTGTTGCACATCCTCAGGAAAATCGGCCATTTCCTGCACCTGGCGGATCTCGATCACCTCGTTCGGCCCGGCCGGACACTTGCACGCCCATGCGATCGCCTCCTCGCGCGAGGCGACGTCGATCATCCAGTAGCCGCCGAGCACTTCCTTGGCTTCGGCGAACGGACCGTCGGTGACCAGCGGCTTGTGGCCTTCGAACGACACCCGCGCGCCCATCGACGGCGGATGCAACCCGTCGAGCGTGATCAGCACGCCGGCCTGCTTCAGCGCCTCGTTGTATTTCATCATCGCGGCCACAGCATCCGCGGGCGGCATGGTGCCGGGTGCGGCGCTCTCGTAGCCCTTCGGGATCATCAGCATCATAAATCGCATTCGTCTTGCTCCGTTGCTGTTTCATCTGGCCGCGCTCTGGCGAACCACACCGGCGAACCGCGGCTCTATCATGAAGACGAGCGGGGTTTTATGGCGCCGACATTTTTCCGGAAATTATTTCGGAGGTAATTGCGCCACCAAAAACTCGCTGTCGTCCCCGCGAAGGCGGGGACGACATGTGGAGATTTGGCCGCGCAGCCGCAGATATCGCAGCGCGATCGGATTTGCTCACGCCCATCGCTCACGCTTCCTTCGGCACCATGCCAAAATACGGCTCCGCCTCCTTGAGCACGCGCGCAAAGCTCGGCCGCGCCTTGACGCGTTCGAGATAGCCGGCGACGTTGCTGTGGTCGGCGCCGAGCGGCACCGCCATGTTGCCGTAGAACAGCGCCGGCGCCGCGGCGCAGTCGGCGAGCCCGAACGTCTCGCCCATCGCCCAGGTACGCGCTGCCAGTTCCTTGTCGATCATGCCGTAGCACGATCGTAGCCGCGCCTTGGCTTCCTCGACGCCGTAAGGATCTCTGGCATCGGCCGGCCGCAGCCGGTCGCCCACGATCTTCTGCATCGGCAGGTGCACATAGAGATCGTAGAACCGGTCGCGCAGCCGCACCTGCCGCGCGGCATCGGCATCCGCGGGCAGAAAGCGCGTGGCGCCGGGATAATGGGTGTTGAGATATTCGATGATGATGGTCGATTCCGGCACGATGCGGTCCTTCGCGCTATCGCGCAGCACCGGGAATTTGCCGATCGGCCAGATTTTCAAGAGCGCCGCGCGCTGGTCCGGATTGCTGAGGTCGACCATCTCAGGCGTGAACGGCGTATCGTTCTCATACAGCGCGATCAGCGCCTTCCAGCAGAACGAGGAGAGCGGGTGATAGTATAGTGTGAGCGACATTTGCGTCCTCTTGATTGGTTGCGTTTCGCAACTGGTTGGTATGATCGTGGAAAAAATAGGACGGTGAGCACAGTCAGGACGACGGCGGCGCAATCCACCGCCGCACCATCTCCGTCTCCCCCTCGAGCATCTGCTCGAACACCCCGGATGCCAGCACCGCGTGGATGTGCAGCGTCACGGTGCCGGAATTGCGGAAGCCATGGCTGCGGTGCGCGGGGACGATCAGCGACTGGCCGGCGGAGACGGTGGTGCGCGCCTCGTCCAGCCACATTTCGGCTTCGCCGGCGAGCACGGTCAGCACTTCCTCGACCGGATGGCTGTGGGTCGGCGCGCCGTTTCCCGGCGCGATCCATTGCTCGAAGATGCAGAGCTGCGCGGCGCCGTTGGCGGCGGAGATGCGCATGCTTGTTTCCACGCCCGGCCGCCACTGTTCCGGCGGCGTGTCGCGGGGGTCGATGATTTGCATGGACACGTCCTTTCAGTTGCTCTCGTTCCCCGGACGCAGCGCAGCGCGTAGCCCTTGCGTAGCGGTGCGCTGCAGAGCCGGGGCCGTGACAAAGCGCGGTGTTCGGTACGGTCCCGGCTTCTCGCGGAGCAGCGTGAAGAACGCTGCACCGCGTCCGGGACACAATTCACAGCGATGCTATAACATCCATTCGAACGCATATAGAAACGGATCGGTATGACCACGGAAATCAAGAAAATCGCCCTGGTAACCGGGGCCGCGCGCGGCATCGGACTTGGCGTTGCGAAAAAGTTTCTCGCCGAGGGCTGGCGGGTGGCGCTGCTCGACATCGACGGCGAAACGCTGCGCAATGCGGTGGCGGCGCTCGACGATGCGGACAATACGCTGGCGCTGCATGCCGATGTGGCGGACGCGCAGGCGGTGGCATCGGCGCTCGCCGAAACCGAACGGCGCTTCGGCCGGCTCGACGCGCTGGTCAACAATGCCGGGGTCGCGGTGTTCGCGCCGCTGCTGGAAACCAGCGACGAGGACTGGAGCCGGGTGCTGGCGGTCAATCTCACCGGGCCGTTCCTCTGCACCAAGGCCGCCGCGCCGGTGATGCGCGAGCATGGCGGCGGCGCCATTGTCAACATCACCTCGATCTCGGGGTTACGCGCCTCGGCGCTGCGCACCGCCTACGGCACCAGCAAGGCGGGGCTGGCGCATCTGACAAAACAGTTCGCGGTCGAACTGGCCGCGCTCGGCATCCGCGTCAACGCGGTGGCGCCGGGGCCGGTGGAGACCGCGATGGCCAGGCAGGTGCATACGCCGGAAATCCGCGCCGACTATCACGACGCCATACCGCTCAACCGCTACGGCCTCGAGGAGGAACTGGCGGAGGCGGTGTACTTTTTGTGCAGCGAGCGCGCGAGCTACATCACCGGGCAGGTGCTGGCGGTC
This sequence comes from uncultured Alphaproteobacteria bacterium, assembly GCA_963784755.1. Lineage (GTDB taxonomy): Bacteria > Pseudomonadota > Alphaproteobacteria > Rhizobiales > Xanthobacteraceae > Bradyrhizobium. The sequence continues at coordinate 696,284 of CAWASS010000004.1, forward strand.
GACGGCGGATTCGATGCGGCGGGGATCGGATTGCCGACGCTGCGGGGGGAGCGGCGGAATTCGTAGCGCCACCCCACGATTGCCCCGATTAAATGCATTCGTCATTCCGGGGCGCCGCGAAGCGGCGAGCCCGGAATCCATAACCACGAATCGGGGTTATGGATTCCGGGCCCACGCCAAGAGGCGTGTCCCGGAATGACGGCTGAGTTTTAACGGAACGCCCGGCATGCGAACAAGCTTTGCAAAAAATCTGTTTCTCGCTCTGGCCCTTTGCACCCTCGCCTCCCCCGCCTCCGCCGAGGTGCGCATTCTCGCCAGCCCCGGCGGCGAAGTGGGGCCGTTTCTCGACCTGTTCGCGCAAGTGCGCGCCTCCGGCGAACGCGTGGTGATCGACGGGCCGTGCCTGTCGGCCTGCACGCTGGTGCTGTCGGCGGTGCCGAACGACCGCATCTGCGTGACCCGCCGCGCCATACTCGGGTTTCACGCCGCACGCTCGATGGATGCGCGCGGGCGGCTCTATGCCGAGCCGGAGGCCTCCGCCGCCGTGCTCGACGCCTATCCCTCTCCGGTGCGAAGCTGGATCCGCCGCCACGGCGGCCTCACCTCGCGGGTGCTGCTGCTGCGCGGCCGGGAGCTCGCGGCGATCTACCCGGTGTGCCGGTGACGATAAACTCGTCATGCGCGGGCTTGACCCGCGCATCCATCGTCTTCGCAGAAACTCCTGCGAAGAGTGATGGATTGCCGGGTCAAGCCCGGCAATGACGCTTGTGTTGTGGCGGTCCCGGTTCTGCGAAGCGGCACTTCGCGCCGCGTCGCGCCCGGGACACAGCGCCGCTACGTCTGCGCCGGGCAGATCACCATCCAGGGAATCCCGAACCGGTCGACGCACATGCCGAAGCCCTTGGCGAAGAAGGTCGGCGCGAATGCCATGTTGACCGCGCCGCCCTCGGCCAGCGCCTTGAACTTCTGCTCGGCGTCGGCGAGATTTTCCACCGTCAGCGTCACCGAAAATCCCTGCGGCTTGTGGAAGTGGCCGGGCGGCGCGTCGGAGGCCATGATCAGCTCGCCGTCGATGCTGATGCGGCCGTGCATGATCTTCTTCTTCCATTCCGGCGGCGTCGGCATGTCCGGCGGTGCCGACTCATGCGTCATCAGCACCTCGATCTTGGCGCCGACCGCCTTCTCGTAGAATTTGAACGCGGCTTCGCAGTCGCCGTCGTAATAGAGGTAGGGATTGACCTGCATGATGGGCTCCTTTCTGGGGGTGATACGCGATCTCTCTTCTTGCGTGCCCCGGACGCAGCGCAACGCGCGGTTCTTCACGGCGTGGTGCGCTGCAGAGCCGGGGCCGTAACGAACGCCGGTGTTTGGTACGGTCCCGGTTCTGCGAAGCGGCATGAAGAATGCCGCATCGCGCCCGGGACACCATCTTCATGTCTCCGCGATGCGTTTCAAATTGGCGAGGCCGGTCGCGAAATCCTTGCCGACCATGTTGTCCATGTTGATGAACACATGCATCAGCTTCGCCATGAAGGGTGCCGGACCATGCATCAGCCATGTGACATTTGTGGTATCGCCCTGCGGCAGCAACGTGAATTCGGCGGTGTTGTGGGCCTCGAAGGGTTTCAGGAAATCCAGTTTGATGACGACCTTGACAGGCTGCGGCGCGTCCAGGATTTCCATGCGGCCGGAGCCGACTTGTCTGTTGCCGTTCCATTCATATATCGCTCCCTTGCCGCTGGCGGCGCCGCTGAAGCTGCGCTGCAAATCGGGGTCCCTGTCTTCGTAGGGCGACCACGCCCTCCATTGATGAAAATCGCTGATCAGCGGGAAGATTTTTTCCGGCGGCGCATGAATCGAGGCGGCGCGCCGGACCTGGAAGGTATCCGGCTTCCGCGCCGCCAGGATCAGCACCGCGGCGATGGCGAGCGCGAGCAGCACGGCGATGACGGCAATGACCTCGAACATGGGCGGCTCCGTTGATTTGACTTTAGGACGAACGGTGTGGCGAATATCGGACAGCGGCGTGAAAATTTTTATCTTGTAGGATGGGTTGAGCGAAGCGATACCGATCATTCGGTCCGGTTGATGTGATGGGTTTCGCTTCGCTCAACCCATCCTACGTTTACTGTCGCGCATCAGCCGATCCAGATGCATGCGGATGTGGGCGGCTTCGGCGGAGGTGTTGGCAAGCGCGATGGCGCGGTCGAAGGCGACATGGGCTTCCTCATTGCGGCCGAGCTGCATCAGGAACGCGCCCTTGACGCCGAAGAAATGAAAATAATTTTGCAAGCGCGCACCCAACGGCTCGATCATCGCGAGCGCCGCGGCGGGCCCCCGCACCTTGGACACCGCGACTGCGCGGTTGAGCGTCACCACCGGCGACGGCTGCATCGCCTCCAGCGCGCCATAGAGCAGATCGATCTGCACCCAGTCGGTATCCTCGGGCGTGGCGGCGCGGGCGTGAAGGGCGGCGATCGCGGCCTGGATCTGATACGGCCCGCTGGCGCGATGCCGCATCGCCTTGTCGATCAGCGCGAGGCCCTCCGCGATCAGCTTTTGATTCCACAAAGCGCGGTCCTGGTCGTCGAGCAGCACCAGCGCGCCGTCGGCATCGAAGCGCGCCGCCGACCGCGCATGCTGCAGCAACAGCAGCGCGGTCAGCCCCATGATTTCGGGCTCGCTCTGGAACAGCCGCAGCAGCAACCGCGCCAGCCAAATCGCCTCTTCGCAGAGCGTGCTGCGAATCTCCGCGGTGTCGCCGCCGGCCGAATAGCCCTCGTTGAAGATCAGGTAGATCATGGCGGCGACGGCGGCCAGCCGTTCGCTGCGCTCCACCGCGCCCGGGGTCTCGAAGGGCACGCCGGCCTCCGCGACGCGCGCCTTTGCGCGGGTGATGCGCTGCTCCATCGCGGCTTCGCTCACAAGAAACGCGCGCGCAATCTGCTTGACGCTCAGCCCCGAGACGATGCGCAGTGCGAGCGCGATCTGCTGCGTCGCGGGCAGCCCCGGATGGCAGCAGATGAACAGCAGCCGCAAAATGTCGTCGCGGTAATGCGAGCCGTCGAGCCGCTCGGCCAGCGCGTCCTCGGCGTCGCCGAGATCGGAGATCGCCTCGTCCGCCGGCAGTGGTTCCTGCTTCTTGCCGCGCCTGAGTTCGTCGATCGCGACATTGCGCCCGACCATGATCAGCCACGCCGCGGCATCGCGCGGCGGCCCGTTCTGCGGCCAGCTCTTCAACGCGCGCAGGCAAGCATTTTGAAATGCTTCCTCGGCGGTGTCGAGATTGCGGAAATAGCGCAGCAGCGCGCCGAGCGCCTGGGGCCGCGCCGAGCTCAGCGCCGCATCGATCCAGGCAACGTCGCCCACCTCAGCTACCCCCCGGCGTGAAATAGCCGACCGGGCGGATTTCGTAGGAACCCCCGGGATTGGCCTTGCCGAGATCGCGCGCGACCTCGAGCGCATCGTCGAGATTCCTGCAATCGATCACATAGAAGCCGAGCAACTGCTCCTTGGTCTCGGCGAACGGACCGTCGATCACCAGCGGCGGATCGTCCTTGCGCAGCGTGGTCGCGGAGGTGGTCGGCAACAGCCGCGCCACCGGGCCGAGCCGGCCCTGCTGCGTCAACTTGTCCTGCACCACCATGAGTTTCGCCATGACCGCGGCGTCCTGCTCCTTGGACCAGGAGCCGACGTGGTCTTCATCGTGATAGCAGAGGATGGCGTAGAGCATGCGTGCGGGTTCCCGTTTGGTGGAAGACGAACGAGATTAGCCGGAGCCGACAGGGGCATGGAGATATTTTTTGGCGGCTTCGTTCCCCGGATGCTGCGCAGCGCGCCGCTCCAAGCACGTTTACGCGCGTCTTCGACGCGCTATGGCGGCGTGGTGCGCTGCCAAGCCGGGGCCGTACCAGAGCACGGTGTTCGTGACGGTCCCGGCTCTGCGGAGCGGCATGAAGAATGCCGCACCGCGTCCGGGACACATATCTCCCACATCCGTCAAGCCCGGCCATGACGTTTCGATTGATACGGTCCCGGCTCTGCGGTGCACGTCCCGTCCAATTCCTGCTATAGTTGCATTGTTTTCAATTTATCTTTTTTGGAGGAAACATGCGTTCGCTCCACCTGCTGATCGCTTCATTCGCCCTGCTTAGCCCGGTAACAGCCCACGCCGCCTGCTCGTTGCTGCACGCCTCCGACGCGTCGCCGCCGCAGGGCAGCGCGCCGTCGCCGGCGCAATCCATCAACGAGAATTTTCCGACCACGCTTGCGGCCAGCAACGCGCCGTCGATCGATTTCATCGCCAATCCCCGGCAATATGCCGACGCGATCCGGGCGATCGCGAAGGCCTCGATTCAGATTCAGTCGGGCAAGGTTTCGATCGACAAGAACCTGTGGTGGACGGTTCCGTTCATGAATTATACCAACAACGGGCGCGAGTACTTCAACGGACTGACGCGCGAGCGCTCGCCGGATGCCGGCGATCTCGCCCCCACCTCTGTGGCCACCGACCAGGTGTGGGCGGTCGGCTGGTACAACCCGGTCGGCGCCTTCCAGTTCGGACAAGTCTGGCGCGACCTCTGTCAACCCGATGAGTCCCAGGCGCGGCTGCTGCCGGAGGGGACGATGACGGTGAAGATGCTGTTCACGACCGCCGACGCCACTACCGTGCCCAACCTGCAGGGATCGCCGGAAATACAGGCCGCGATCGATCGGGTGCCGGGTGGCGGCGGGCCGGCAGCGCGCGTGGCCGGCACGGTGCGGCTGCTGCAGGTCGACTTCGCGGTCAAGGACAAGCGATCGCTGCCGACCGGCTGGGTGTTCGGTACCTTCGCATGGATCGCGCCGGCGACCGGCGACGGGGTGTGGGACAGCCTGCAGCTGGTCGGCCTGCAATGGGGCAACGATCCCGGCAAGACCGCCGATTTCAAAGAAGGCATGGTGAACCCCGACCTGCAGGGCAAGACCTTCGGCTGGACCGCGCGGCCGTTCATGGGATTTCTCGGGCGCATCAACGGACCCGCCGACAATCTCTCCTCGGCATGCCTGTCCTGCCATTCGCGGGCGCAGCTGCCGCGCGCCGGCGGCGGCCTCGCGGGAAAACTGCCTAATCTCAACGATTCCGCCAAGGTGAAGGCGCACCTCGACAAGTACTTTCAGAACATAGCGTCGGGCGCGCTGGAAGACCCGGTGGCCAATGCCCTGCCGCTGGACTATTCGCTTCAGCTCATGAACGCGTTCGAGCATCAATGCGCCGCCTGCGCCGCCGGCGATCTCTCCGGCACCGCACCTCGGGTCTGCAAACTGGTGCGGGGCATGGGAAACCTGCAGCAATGCGCCGGCGGCGTCATGGACGCGATCCGCAACTTCACCGCGCGTCCCGAACTTGGCGACCTGCTCGAAGGCCCGCCGGACCGGCAGTGAGGGCAATGTCGTCCCGGCGCGCTCGCCGGGACGACATCATCAACGCACCATCACCTCGATCGCGCCTTTCACGATTCCCTCCAGTTCCCGGCGCGGCACCTGGGCGCGGGCGCGGAGCGCGATGGTGTGGATGGTGGCGGAGGCCAGTTGCGCCAGCACATGCGGATCGGCCGAGGCCGGCAATTCGCCGTTCTCCCTGGCGATCCGGAAACAGGCCGCGAACGCCCTGTCGAGTTCGGTAAATCCTTCCAGCACCAGGCTGCGAATCTGCGGATCGGCGATCGCTTCGGAGGCCGCCGTCATCACCGTGAAGCAGCCGCGCGGGCCGTCGTCGCCGGAGAGATAGATGTCCAGGGCGACGGCGAAGATGCGTTGCAGCCGTTTCTTGATCGGCAGTTCGATACGGAAAATATCGGCCATCGCCGCGCGGGCGTCGGCGCGGTAGCGCTGATGGCTCTTGATATAAAGCTCGCGCTTGTCGCCGAACGCGCCGTACAGGCTCGGCCGGTTCATGCCGGTGGCGGCCGAGAGATCGTCGAGCGAGGTGGCGGCGAATCCGTCCTTGCGGAACAGGTCGAGCGCGCGTCCCAGCGCCACCTCCGGCTCGTACGCGCGCGGGCGGCCGCGGCGTTTCGGCTCGGATTTCGCCGCGGCGGCCGCTTTAGCTCGTTTTTGTACCACTTCGCAAAAAACTCCTTGACGCCGTCTATATTATGCGGAACAGTATAAAAATCAAGCAGCCGTCATTCCGGGACGCGCTCTTCGCGCGAACCCGGAATCCGGAAGCAGAGCACGTTGCTGGTTCGCTCGCCGAAGAGGCGAACGCCCCGGTGACGAAGGAAATCGAAACCCAAGGAGACTGCCATGGACCTGTATTTCTCCCCGCTCGCCTGCTCGATGGCGACCCGCATCGCGCTGTATGAGGCAGGCCACCAAGCCAATTATCTCGAGGTCGATCCCGCGACCAAGCGGGTGCAGACCGACGGCTCGGATTTTTACGGCGTCAACCCGCTGGGCCTGGTGCCGACGCTGCGCACCGACGACGGCGTCATCCTCACCGAGAACGCCGCGATCCTTCAATACGTCGCCGAGCGCTTCCCCAACTCGCGGATCGGCGCCGGGCCCGGCATCGACCGCGCCAAACTGCAGCAATGGCTGTGCTTCATCGGCACCGAGCTGCACAAGGGGCTGTTCGTGCCGCTATTGTCCAAAACCGCGCCGGCCGAGGTGAAGACCTATACGCTGGAGCGGGGCCTGTCGCGGCTGGATTATCTCAACCGCTATCTCGAGGGCCGCGAATTCCTGCTCGACCATTTCAGCGTCGCCGACGCCTATCTGGTGACGGTGATCAACTGGACCATGGCGACGCCGCCGATCGAGCTTGCCAAGTGGCCGGCGATCAAAACCTATTACGAGCGCACCCGCGCGCGGCCGAGCATCGCCAGGGCTTTGGCTGAGGAGTTCGCGTTGTACAAGGCGGAACTGGCGCGGCACAAGGCGGCGGCATAACAGGCGTGTCCCGGACGCGGTGCGGCATTCTTCATGCCGCTCCGCAGAGACGGGACCGTATCAAACGCCGAACCGTCATGGCCGGGCTAAAGCGCGAAGCGCGTCTTCGCGCACTTGACCCCGCCATCCATCTTCGTCGCAAGATCCTGCCTGAAGAGGGATGGATGCGCGGGTCAGGCCCGCGCATGACGAAGGGATCATGTTCGTTACGGCCCCCGCTCTGCAGCGCACCGCTTCGCAAGTGCTACGCCATAGCGCGTCGAAGACGCGCGTAAACGCGCTTATGGCGCTGCGTCCGGGGCACGAGGATGTTCACCCACATCCGCCTTCATCAACGCCCGCAGCGCTCGGGGAATCGGCTGCGCGCGGCCGTCGCTGATGAAGGCCACGCGCACCTTCGCCTTGACCAGGACATCGCCGCCGCGGCGCACTTCCTGCGCCAGCGTGATCGAGGCGCCCTTCACCTCGAGCGGCCAGGTGATCACGTCGAGCACCTCGTCCATCCGCGCGGGCTTGAGATAGTCGATCTGCATCGAGCGCACCACGAAGGCAAAGCCCGGCGTCTCCGCCAGCGCCTCGGCGAACAGCGCGTGCTGCTCGGCGCCCATCAGCCGCAAGTGATTGGTCCGCCCGCGCTCCATGAAGCGCAGATAATTGGCATGATAGACGATGCCGGAGAAATCGGTGTCCTCGTAATAGACCCGGATCTGCATATGGTGCTTGCCGTCGCGGATCGCGCCGTCGAGATGGGAGGTCATTTCAGGAAGCTCCCATTATAGTTCGGCAGCTAATGAAAGCCGCGCCGCAACAGCGAGCAGCCGCTTGTCGCGCGTCCAAAGCAAGGTATCTGCCGTCAGCCGGCAAGAAACGAGCAGATGAGCGTCGACATAGCCGATGCCTGTCCCGATCAATTTGTGACGATCGATAAACCGAAGAACTTCACTGGTATCCGCAACCATCGCCCGCGCAGCCAATGCAGCCTCAGCAACACTTCGGCGCGGTGCGCCACATGACCGAGCGCTACCTCGCCAATCACGAAGGGATGGACAAGTACGCTGCGATCATCGAGCTGTGCTTGCAGCGCTTGGTCCTTGCGCCGCAAATGATCGACCCAGACCGAGGTGTCCGGCAGGATCATTTGCCGAAGCGGCGGCGCGGCGGCGCTTTCAGCCGCGGCGAGGTTCCACCCAACCGTGCGAGGCGTTTCGCGCTCTCACGCTCGATCAAGGCTCTGAGCGCTTCCCTGATCAAAGTCGATTTCTCATCGATGTTCGTCAGCTCTTGGGCAATCGCGAGCATTTCGTCATCGAGGGTCACGGTCGTACGCATCGGACTTCTCCATAGGCACGCAAGATAGCATCATTCGGTGCGCATTTCCATGCCCCATATGACCAACTCATCGGACTGGAATCGCATTGCAACTGCGAGTAACATCGCGCTGGCCCTTCAATTTTTTTCGTCCAAAGGATGCGCCCATGGCCATCAAATTTACGTCCACCAAATTGTCGCCGCCGCTGCCGGTGATCGAGAATGTCTGCTTCAAGGTGACCGGCGACAAGCGGACTTTCTACGTCACCTCGCAGCCGGTCTATCTGTGGCCCGGCACCAGCCCGTACCAGACCATCGCGCAGGCCGGCATCACCGCGCTGGTGTCGGTGCGCGATTCATCCGAATATACCATTCCATTCAATCCGTTCGATCTCACCGAGACCGACCAGCTCATTCTGAGCAGCGTCGCCTACAGCAATATCCCGTTGCCGCATATTGCGATGTCGCAGGCGCTGTTCGATCAACAGGCATTCCACGCCGCGCGGACAATGCATGAATGGAAAGGTCCGATCCTGATCCATTGCTCGTCGGGCGACCGCGCCTCGGCCGGTTTCGCGGCGATGCTGATCACCTATTACGGCTACAGCAACAAGGAGGCGGTGGATTTCGCGACTAAACAGCTCGCGTTGGCGAACCCGCAATTCGTCGCCTGGGTGACGGCCTACAAGCCGCCGAAGTGAGGGCTCGTCATCACCGGGCTTGACCCGGTGATCCATCCACTTCGAAAGATTCTCATGAAGGTCGATGGATGCGCGGATCAAGTCCGCGCATGACGCAGCGCGATCATTGGCTTCGCCTCGCCCAGCGTGACCAGCACGATTTCCGGCGGCACGCCGAGCCGGAACGGCATGATGCTGCAGCCGAGCCCGCCGGAGACGATGACGTCGCAGTTTTCGCTGGAATGGCCATAGGCGAATTTCTCGTAACGCGTCGGCACCACCGGCGACCAGCCGAACAGCCGGACCTGGCCGCCATGGGTATGGCCGGAGAGCTGCAGCGCCACCCTTGCCGGCACCCGCATCGCAACGTCGGGCTCGTGCGCCAGCAGAATCACCGGCGCGTCGTCGGTGACTTTCGCCAGGGTCGCGGCGAGATCGTCGACGCCGATGCGCCGCACCGGGCGGAAGCGCCGCGCCGGAAGATACGCCAGTTGATCGCCGAGCCCGGCCAGCCAGAACGCGCGTCCGCCCCTGGTCAGCCGCTGCGCGTCGTTTTCGTAAACCGGGATGCCCGCGGCTTCGAGCGCGCGCCGGGCGTGGGTAAGCCCCTCGCCGTCGCGCTGCACGGTCTTGTCTTCCCACCAGTCGTGATTGCCGAGGATCGCATGCACGCCGAGCGGAGCCTTGAGCCCGGCGAGCACCGGCGCCCATTCATTGGCCGGAATGAAGCGCGTGACATGGCGGTGGCCGGCGACATAGTCGCCGAGCATGACGATGATGTCGGCATCGAGCGCGTTGGTGCGCGCCACGATCGCCTCGATCCGCTGCAGCGGCATCCAGGGATCGCAGGCATGCAGGTCGGCAATGACGGCGATCTTCAGCGGGAAATCCGCGGGCCATTGTTTTGGGGTAATGTCGTAGCGCGCGACCCGAAGCCGCAATACCGGCTCGCCGAATCCATACGCCGCGGTCGAGGCGCTGAGCGCCCCCAATCCGCCGATCGCCTTAAAGAACTGCCGCCGTGAAAACATGAATGGTTAATCGGTGATGCATCGCGCATTGATGCCGCGGGATTGAAGCGGAATTGCGGTGCGTCTCGCCGGTTTCGTGCCCCGGACGCTGCGCAGCGCGCCGTTTCTTCACGGCGTGGTGCGCCGCAGAGCCGGGGCCGTAACGAGCGCCGGCGTCTGGTACGGTCCCGGTTCTGCGAAGCAGCACTTCGTGCTGCGTCGCGCCCGGGACACGAGATCAGCCGTCATTGCCGGGCTTGACCCGGCAAGCCATCATTCTTCGAGAGACTCTTGCGAAGATGATGGATGCGCGGGTCAAGCCCGCGCATGACGTTCAATGTGGCTGCTACGTGCCCCCGGACGCGGCGCAGCGCGGAGCGGTGCGCTGCTGAGCCGGGGCCGTACCGGAGACGGTGCTCGGTCCCGGTTCTGCGAAGCAGCACTTCGTGCTGCGTCGCGCCCGGGACACGAGATCACTCCTCTTCCCCATTGCCGAACAACCCGAACTGCGCCGGGTCGCGCGCGGGCTCACTGAGCCCGAGATGGCGGAACGCGTGCGAGGTGAGGAGGCGGCCGCGCGGGGTGCGCTGCAGGTAGCCGCACTGGATCAGGAACGGCTCGATGATGTCCTCGATGGCGTCGCGCGGCTCCGACAATGCCGCCGCCATGGTTTCGACGCCGACCGGGCCGCCGCCGTAATTGACCGCGATGGTGGTGAGGTAGCGCCGGTCCATCGCGTCGAGCCCGGCGGCATCGACTTCGAGGGCGATCAGCGCGTGGTCGGCAATGGCGCGGTCGATCGAGGCGGCGTCGGCAGCGGAAGCAAAATCGCGCACCCGGCGCAACAGCCGTCCGGCGATGCGCGGGGTGCCGCGGGCGCGGCGCGCGATCTCGTTGGCGCCGTCTTTTGTCATGCCGATCTTGAGCACGCGGGCGCCGCGGGTGACGATCTGCTCCAGCTCGGCCTCGGTATAGAAATTCAAGCGAACCGGAATCCCGAAGCGGTCGCGCAGCGGATTGGTCAAGAGGCCGGCGCGGGTGGTGGCGCCGACAAGGGTGAATTTCGCCAGCTCGATTTTTACCGAGCGCGCCGCCGGCCCCTCGCCGATGATGAGGTCGAGCTGAAAATCCTCCATCGCCGGATACAGCACTTCCTCCACCGCCGGGCTGAGGCGATGGATCTCGTCGATGAACAGCACGTCGCGCTCTTCGAGATTGGTGAGAAGTGCGGCGAGATCGCCGGCCTTGGCGATGACGGGCCCGGAGGTGGCGCGGAAGCCGACGCCAAGCTCGCGCGCCACGATCTGCGCCAGCGTGGTCTTGCCGAGCCCGGGGGGACCGACGAACAGCACATGATCCAGCGCCTCGCCGCGCTTTCGCGCGGCGTCGATGAACACCTGCAGATTGGCGCGCGCCTGCTGCTGGCCGACGAATTCGGACAGCAGCTGCGGGCGCAGCGCGGTGTCGGCATCATCGGCGCGGCGCTCGGGGGTGACGATGCGGGGCGATGTGGTCATCGCGCCAATTCCTTCAATCCAAGCCGGATCAGCTGCGCCGTTTCCGCGCCCTCGCCTGCGATGCGCGAGGCGCCGGCGATGGCGGCGGCGGCCTGCGGCTGGCCGTAGCCGAGATTGACCAGCGCGGAAATGGCGTCGGTGACCGGGCGCGGCGCGCGGTGGTCGTCGAGGCTGCCTGCCAGATGCACCAGCGCCGGATCGACGTTCGAAAACGCCGGCGCCTTGTCCTTCAATTCGGTGACGATGCGCTCGGCGACTTTCGGGCCGACGCCGGGCGTGCGCGCCACCGCGGTTTTGTCGCGCAGCGCGATCGCGTTGGCGAGATCGGACGGCGGCAGGGTGCCGAGCACCGCCAGCGCCACCTTGGCGCCGACGCCCTGCACGGTCTGCAGCAGGCGAAACCATTCGCGCTCAACGTCGCTGCGAAAGCCGAACAGCTTTATCTGGTCCTCGCGGACGTAGGTCTCGATCGACAGCACCGCGGCCTCGCCCGGCGCCGGCAGCGCCTGCAGCGTGCGCCCTGCGCAATGCACCTGATAGCCGACGCCGCCGACGTCGAGGATGACGTAGTCCTCGCCGTAGGAGTCGATCAGGCCCTTGAGCTTGCCGATCATGCGCCTACCACCCTTAGCCGCAGCGCGGCGCCGGCGCGGTGGTGCGCGTGCGTAATGGCGATGGCCAGCGCGTCGGCGGCGTCGGGCGATTTCGGATCGGCCTTGGGCAGCAGAAGCTTCAGCATCACCAGGATCTGGTTCTTGTCGGCGTGGCCGGCGCCGACCACGGTCTTCTTCACCTGGTTCGGCGCATATTCCGCGACCGCGATCCCGAACATCGCCGGCGCCAGCATCGCCACCCCCCGCGCCTGCCCGAGTTTCAGCGTCGCGACGCCGTCCTTGTTGACAAAGGTCTGCTCGACCGCGGCCTCGGCGGGCGCGAACTCGCTGAGCACCTTTGCCAGCCCCTGATGGATCGCCAGCAGCCGGCTTGCCAGCGGCAGGCGGTCCGGCGGCTCGACCGAACCGCAAGCGACAAACGCCAGCCGGTTGCCGCAGGTCTCGATCACGCCCCAGCCGGTGCGGCGGAGGCCCGGATCGATGCCGAGGATGCGAATCGGGAGTGGTGTCATGGGCTAGTGATACCGCCGGAGCGGCAAGAACGAAATAGCAACGGGGCGGGCATCGCCCGGGAAAGCGTGCGTGCCCCGGACGCAGTGCAGCGCGGAGCGGTGCGCTGCTGAGCCGGGGCCGTACCGGACGCCGGTGTTCGATACGATCCGGGTTCTGCGAAGCAGCGCTGCGCGCTGCATCGCGCCCGGGACACGAGGCTACTACGTGCCCCGGATGCAGCGCAGCGCGCCGCACTTCGCGGCGTGGTGCGCTGCTAAGCCGGGGCCGTCCCAGACGCCGGTGCTTGGTACGGTCCCGGTTCTGCGAAGCAGCGTTTCGCAAGAGCTACACGCTGCATCGCGCCCGGGACACGAGGCTACTACGTGCCCCGGACGCAGCGCAGCGCGGAGCGGTGCGCTGCTGAGCCGGGGCCGTACCGGACGCCGGTGTTCGATACGATCCGGGTTCTGCGAAGCAGCGCTGCGCGCTGCATCGCGCCCGGGACACGAGGCTACTACGTGCCCCGGATGCAGCGCAGCGCGCCGCACTTCGCGGCGTGGTGCGCTGCTAAGCCGGGGCCGTCCCAGACGCCGGTGCTTGGTACGGTCCCGGTTCTGCGAAGCAGCGTTTCGCAAGAGCTACACGCTGCATCGCGCCCGGGACACGGGGCTACCCGCCCATCTTCGCGACCAGCGCGTCGGACGCCTCGAAATTCGCGTAAACGTTCTGCACGTCGTCGTGCTCGTTCAAGAGGTCGATCAGCTTCAAGAGCTTCTCGCCGGTCTCGTCATCGACCGGCACGGTGTTTTGCGGCTTCCAGGTAAGCTGGGCTTTTCGCGCTTCGCCGAATTTTGCCTCCAGCGCCTTTGCCACCTCGCGAAAGGTTTCCTGCGAGGCGTAGACCTCGTGGCCGGCCTCGGACGACACCACGTCGTCGGCGCCGGCGTCGATCGCCGCATCCAGCATGGCGTCGTCGGACGCCACCTTGGCGTCGTATTCGATGATGCCGGTGCGGTCGAACATGAACGATACCGAACCGGTTTCGCCGAGATTGCCGCCAGACTTGGTGAAATAGGAGCGGATGTCGGAGGCGGCGCGGTTGCGGTTGTCGGTGAGCGCCTCGACGATCACGGCGACGCCGCCGGGGCCGTAGCCCTCGTAGCGGATCTCGTCGTAATTCTCAGCCTCGCTGCCGATCGCCTTCTTGACCGCGCGCTCGATGGAATCCTTCGACATGTTCTCCTGCCGGGCCGAGATGATGGCGGCGCGCAGCCGCGCGTTCATCGACGGATCCGGCTGGCCCATCTTGGCGGCGACGGTGATTTCCCGCGCCAGCTTGGAGAACAGTTTCGACTTCTGGGCATCCTGCCGGCCCTTGCGGTGCATGATGTTCTTGAATTGGGAATGTCCGGCCATGCGGGTCTCTTGGGTGGTTCAGGATGCGAATTGAGCGAAGGCGTGCGGCGTTATAGGCCGCAAAATCATCGAGATCAAAGATATGGAACTTGAATTATTCGGCCGCCGCCTGCGTATTGACCGCAACGATTGAAGAACTGTGCCCGGAAATTTTCTCGCCCGCTGCCGCCGCCAACTGCTCGCGCCGTTTGGCGCGCTCGATCCAGCGATATTCGACAAAGCCGGCAAGACCGACAGCCAACAACGCCGCGAGCGGGGCGCCAATAGCAAGCGTATCGATGGAAATCATGGTTCGTATCCTAGCAAGAACAGCGCTCCGAACAGATGAAATCCGATGCCCGCCAAGATTGACGAGGCAACCACCAGCAGGAAAGTTTCGAGCGATGCAAAAGAACTCACGCCCAAGCTCAGAGCTGCGAGAGGAGTTACAGTTCCGACGGATATAATGCCGGTGCCCACATTATTACACCACGCCGCGAGCAATTTCCTCTGTTCGTTACGGACTTCTCGCACCTGTCAAGCGCCTGTTTTCGCTAGCGATTTCAAAAAAATTACGGCCTAGCCTGTCAAATGCCGGTCGAATATCGCGTACCGACCGGCGGGCTGTCCACAGACTAGCGGTTGCGCAGAGTTGCGTCAGGCAATCGTTAACCATGACTTCACCGGGGGATGCGAGGATGCCGGACGGATTCCCTGACCCAGAGAGCTGCCGATGGCGTTTGGCCTGTTCCGAAAACCCGAAGCACAGCCTGCCGCGGCGGATGTCCCCGTGGCCGTCCCGGCGGTGGCCGATGTCCCGCACCACGATTCGGCCAGGGAAATCCTCGAACTGCTGGAACTCGAACTCGGCGCCATGATCCGCCAGCTCGAACGCGCCGCCAATTCGGTCGCCGGCGGCGCGCAGTCGACCGCCGCCACGCTGTCCAATATCCGCGCCCGCACCGACGCGCTGACCGGGCGCACCAGCGCCGCGCAATCCACCGCCACCACGTTTTCGCAAGCCGCGGAAAAATTCACCCATTCGGCCGAGGGCATCGGCGCGCAGGTGCGCGACGCCTCGAAACTCGCCGACCAGGCCAGCGCTGCGGCGCATGAAGCGAGCCTCAATGTGGACCGCCTGCGGGAGTCCTCCGCGGCGATCGGCAATGTCGTCAACCTGATCGCGCAGATCGCCAAACAGACCACGCTGCTGGCGCTGAATTCCACCATCGAGGCCGCGCGCGCGGGCGTCGCCGGCCGCGGCTTTGCGGTGGTCGCCTCCGAAGTGAAGGCCTTGGCGGTGCAGACCCAGAACGCCACCGAGGAAATCAAGCAGAAGATCGACGCGCTGCAGAAGGACGCCGCGGGCTCGGTCGACGCCGTGCATCGCATCTCCCGGGCGATCGAGGCGATCCGCCCGGTGTTCGAAAACGTCAATAGTGCCGTGGCCGAGCAGAACGAAACCACCAGCGACATGTCGCAGAATGCGGCGTCGGCCTCGCACTTCATCGTCTCCGTCGGCGACAGCGCCGCCGAGATCGACCTCGCCACCAAGGAAGCCGAGGCCCACGGCACCAGCGTCGCGGAAGCCGGCAAGGCCGTCACCATGTTCGCCGAGAAGCTGAAGTCGCGCTGCGCGGTGCTGCTGCGCCAGGGCGAGCGCGAGGACCAGCGCAAGCGCGAGCGGCTGCCCTGCAATCTCCGAATCGAGATCGCGGCGCGCGGGGCCAAGGTCGACGCCGCGGTCTATGAAATCGCGATGGAGGGCATCCTGGTCTGCGGCCCCGAGGCCGAGAAGCTGCCGCTCAACGAGACGTTTGCCGCGACGCTGCAGGACGTCGGCGCCTGCAAAATCCGCATTGTCGAGCGCTCGGCCGCGGGCGCGTGGGCGCGGTTCGAGGCACCCGATGCGGAATTGCGCGAAACCATCGAGGACAAGCGGTGGTCGATCCATGACGAGAACACCGAATTCGTCACCCGCGCCATGGATGCCGGCACCGCGCTGACCAAAATCTTCGAGCACGCGATTGCAAGCGGCGCGATCTCGATCGAGGACATGTTCGACACCGACTATGTCGCGATTCCCGGCAGCAATCCGGTGCAGCATCGCACCCGCATATTGAACTGGGCCGACCGCGCGCTGCCCGAATTCCAGGAAGCGTTTCTGGCCAAGGATTCGCGCATGGTGTTCTGCGCCATGATCGACCGCAACGGCTACCTTCCCGTGCACAACAGGATCTATTCGCACCCGCAGCGCCCCGGCGACATCACCTGGAACACCGCCAACAGCCGCAACCGCCGCATCTTCAACGACAAGGCGGGATTGGCCGCGGGCCAGAACACGCGTTCCTATTTGATCCAGAGCTACGCCCGCGACATGGGCAACGGCAAAACCATCATGATGCGCGAGATCGACGTGCCGATCCGGGTCCAGGGCCGGCACTGGGGCGGATTTCAGGACGGCGTACAAGCTGTAGGGCGGCTTCGTAGGATGGGTTGAGCGCAGCGAAACCCATTGCCGGAACTCGGCGCGGGATGATGGGTATCGCTTCGCTCAACCCATCCTACGCATTCTGCGCTGCGTCCGGGGTACGAGACTTTCGGCGCGCTCGCCATTGTGAAAAACAGGCGCTACGCTCCCAAAAAACTTCCGGGGAGCATTCCATGAAACGGCGCGATTTCATCAAGGCGGCGGTTGGCGCGGCGGCGGCGTGGCCGGCCGCAGTTCGCGCGCAGACCTTTCCGTCGCGGCCGATCACGCTGATCGTGCCGTTCGCGGCGGGCGGGCCGACCGACGTGCTCAGCCGCATTCTCGCCGAGCATATGCGGCAGACGCTGGGGCAGACCGTGGTGATCGAGAACGTCACCGGCGCCTCCGGCGCCATCGCCGGCCTGCGCGCCGCGCGCGCTGCGCCGGACGGCTACACCATCACCATCGGGCACTGGGGCACCCATGTGCTGGCCGGCGCGGTCTACACGCTGCAATACGACGTGCTCGGCGATTTCGAGCCGGTGGCGCTGGTCGGCAACGGCCCGCAGCTCATCATCGCCAAGCCGACGATGCCGGCGAAGGATCTGAAGGAGCTGACCGGCTGGCTCAAGGAAAATCCGAACAAGGCCACCGCCGGCACCGCAGGGCCGGGCTCCGGCTCGCATGTCGCCGGCGTGTTCTTCCAGAACCTGACCGGGACCAGCTTTTCCTTTGTGCCCTATCGCGGCGCCGGGCCTGCGCTCAACGATCTGATGGCCGGGCATATCGACGTGATGTTCGACCAGGCCACCAATTCGCTGCCGCAGGTGCGCGGCGGCAATGTGAAGGCGTATGCGGTGACGTCGCGCACGCGCCTCGCCTCGGCGCCGGAGATTCCGACCGTGGATGAAGCGGGATTGCCCGGACTTTACATCGCCTACTGGCACGCGATCTGGGCGCCGAAGAACACGCCGGGCGACGTCGTCGCGATCCTGAACGCGGCGGTGCGGGTGGCGCTGGCCGATCCCGCCGTGCAGGCGCGCTTCCTCGAACTCGGCCAGGAAACGCCGCCGCCGGAGAAGCAAACCCCGGCGGCGCTGAAGGCGCACCAGACCGAAGAGATCGCGAAATGGTGGCCGATCGTGAAAGCGGCCAATATCAGGGCGGAGTGAGGCTCTCCGTGTCCCGGGCGCGATGCGGCATTCTTCATGCCGCTTCGCAGAACCGGGACCGTAACGAACACCGGCATCCGGGACGGTCCCGGCTCTGCGGTGCACCGCTAAGAGGCGCTGCGCCGGCGTCCGGGACACGATGCGGCTACGTGACCCAAAACCCCGGCGCTGCCGGCTCCAGCCGTCCCCCGATCCGCACCGGCGCGATGCGCCGCGCCAATCCGGTGGCATCGTCGGTCTCGACCGCGACGCCGCTCAGCGTCGCCGCCCCGCCGGCCGGCTCGAACCGGCCGGAGGAAATGCCGGTAGTGAAGCGATGCAGCGGCTCCTCCTTCTGCATGCCGATGATGGAATCGTAATCGCCGGTCATGCCGGCGTCGGTCATGTAGGCGGTGCCGCCCGGCAAAATCTGATGATCCGCGGTCGGCACATGGGTATGGGTGCCGACCACGAGGCTGACGCGGCCGTCGCAGAAAAAACCCATGCCCTGCTTTTCGCTCGACGCCTCGCCGTGGAAATCCACCACGATGGCGTCGCACGCCTGCCGCAACGGGCAGGCGTCGAGCTCGCGGTTGACCGCGCTGAAGGGATCGTTGAGCGGCTCCATGAACACCCGGCACATCGCGTTGATGACGAGCGCGCGCGCGCCGCGCTTGGTCTCGACCAGGGCGGCTCCGCGGCCCGGCGTATGGCGCGGAAAATTCAGCGGGCGGACCAGGCGCGGGGCGCGCTCGATGAACACCAGCGCCTCCTTCTGGTTCCAGGCGTGGTTGCCGAGCGTGACCGCATCGGCCCCGGCATCGATGAAATCGTTGTAGATCGCCTCGGTGATGCCGAAGCCGCCGGCGGCGTTCTCGCCATTGACCACGACGAGGTCGAGCGCCCAGTCGCGGATCAGGCCGGGCAGGTATTCCGATATCGCGGTGCGCCCGGTCTTGCCGACAACGTCGCCGATGAAAAGGATGCGCAAAATCACGAACTCCGAAAATCGAAACTTCGATCTTCCGTTAGCACATAATCCAGCGCCACGTCGTGCGGCTGCGCCGGCACGGTTTTCACTTTCTGTGTCGCAAAGGCGAGCCCGATGGCGGCGATTGTCTTCGCCTTGCGCAAATGCGCCAGCGTGACGTCGTAATGCCCGGCGCCGTAGCCGATGCGGTGGCCGGCGCGGTCGAACGCCGCCAGCGGCACCAGCATGACGTCGGGAACGAGTTCGGCGGCGGCGGGCGACGGCTCCAGGATGCCGAGCGATCCGAGCATCAATCTGTCGCCGGGGGACCAGGCGCGAAAGATCAGCGACTTGCCGCGCGCGGTCACCGCCGGCAGCGCCAGCTGCACGCCCCGGGCTGCCAGCGCCCGCATCAACGGCGCGGGATCGATCTCGCTGCGGATCGGCGAGTAGCCGGCGACGACGGCGCCGGGTTTGATTTCAACGGGCAATCCGCGCGCGGCGAGCGCCTGCGCCGCAGCGGCGCGCTGTTCGCTGCTCAACGCGTCGCGCCGCGCGAGCGCGGCGGCGCGGAGATCGCCTTTTGACGGGGAGGACGACATGCAGCTTTATAGCACAAACCGTCATGCCCGGCCTTGTCCCGGCCATCCATGTCTTCTTCTCGCGCAGGCTCAAGACGTGGATGGCCGGGACAAGCCCGGCCATGACGAGAACAGGAAAACAAAAGTGCGAAGCCGCGATGGCCGTTGGAGCGCTCGATCCCGGAGTTCCCTACGAAAGTAGGTGGGCACCATGTAGCCAGATCCACGGACCTGGCCAGGGACAGTTCCCGGAAGGATCGATAAGGCCCCGGGGATATATGGCTCCTGACGCGCGACGCAGCTTCGCGGGGCTAATGTAGGCGCTATCGGAGTGCCGCGCCAGTTGAATCCCGTCAACCGATGCCTCCAACCGACAACCGGGCACACAGCATTGCCGCGATTGCCCATACCGGACATGCCGCGGACGGGAAGCGCGCTACTTCGGAGCGCCGGCGGAAGGGTTGAACAGTTTTTGGCCGTTCACTTGATACGCGCCGATCGCTTGCTGCCCATCGGATGAAACCAGCCAATCCGCGAACGCCTTCGCGGCGGCGAGCTTCGCGCCCGCGTGTTTCTGCGGATTTAATTCGATCACGTCGTATCGATTGATCAGGCGCGGATCGCCCTCGATCGCAATGACCAGCGATCCCTTGTTGCCAAAGCTGAGCCAGGTGCCGCGGTCGGACAGCGTATATGCGTCCATCGCGCTCGCGGCATTGAGGGCCTGGCCCATGCCGCCGCCGATGTCGCGATACCATTTCGCTTTGCCGAGCAGGTCCGGCGTCCGACCGGCGGTTTTCCAGAGCCGCAGCTCGGCCGCGTTGGTGCCGCTGCTGTCGCCGCGCGATACGAACGGCGCTTGCGACGCGGCAATCGCCTTCAAGGCCGCCGCACTGTCGCTGCCGCCCTTCACATGCGCCGGGTCGGCCGACGGCCCAACGATGATGAAGTCATTCCATGCGATTTGCCGCCGGGTCGAGCCGTGGCCTTCATCCATGAACGCTTGTTCGGCCTCCGGATCGTGGACCAGCAGGAGATCGGCATCGCCGCGCCGCGCCGTGTCCAAAGCCTTGCCCGTGCCCTGCGCGACCACGTTGACCGTAATGCCGGTCCTGGCCGTGAACTGCGGAAGAATGTTCGCCAATAGTCCGGAGGCTTCGACCGACGTTGTCGAGGCCAGAATGATGGATTGCTCGGCGGCAGAACTTGCATTGATCGCAGCCAGGGTAGTGACAACGGCCAGGATATTGCGCAACGTCATCATACTTCGTCGCTTCCTGCCGTTCGCGCCCGGCCCGCCAATGCGAAGACCGTGGCGCTGATCGAAATGCTGACCCCGACCAACACCGCGCCAAGCGCCAAAGCCAGCGACAGGTCGCCCTGGCTCGTTTGCAATGCAATGGTTGTGGTCATCGTTCTCGTCAAGCCGCGAATGTTGCCGCCGACAAGGATCACCGCGCCGACTTCCGAAACGGTACGGCCGAAGCCCGCCAGAACGGCGGTCACAAGGTCGGCGCGAATGATCATCAGAATTTGCGGAACCGCCTGCAATCGCGTCGCACCGTCCGTGACAAGTTCGTCGCCGTAGCGCGCCCAGGCCCTCTCGCTGGCGCGATGCACCAGCGCGGTGATGATCGGAATTGCGAGGATGGTCTGCGCGATCACCATCGCGGCCGGCGTGAACAGCAGCGCCAGCGAGCCGAGCGGCCCCGAACGCGACAGCGCCAGATAGAGCACGAGGCCGACCACGACCGGCGGCAATCCGAAGAACGCATTGATCAAGACGACCACCGCTCGCCGCCCGCGAAACGGAAAAATCGCAAGCGCCGTCCCGATCGGCAGGCTGATAGCGGTCGCGGCAGCCGTCGCCGCCAGGCTGACGCCGATCGAGAGTGCGACGATCTCAAGGAAGTTATGCAATTCGCTAATGATGATGATGATGATGATGCTCTTGCGAGCCGCCGCTGGTAGAAAGGTCCGTCAGTCGAAGGCGAAGCCTTCACCCGGCCGCGGTGTCGGGGTTCGAGACCACTATATGACAGATTAGCCGCTGCCGCCGGCAAAACAATCCATGTCGACACACCCCGTCAGCATCCACAATACCGCATGGGAGACTTCGCTCTTGCAAGGCCCCGGCGACCATCAGCCGGCTTTACGCCTCCACGCTCGCGATATAGATTTTCGAACATAACGGTCGAAGCAGCGATCGATGGCAAAGGGAGCATGATGTCATGAGTATAGCGCAGCCGATTTCAATCGCCCGTCACCCCTATGCGGACGGCTCCTACAAGAAGATGCTGATCGACGGCAAGTGGGAAGACGCGGCATCCGGCAAGCGCTTCGACACCCATAATCCCGCGACCGGCGAACTGCTCGCCAGCGTCGCGGAAGGCGACGCCGAAGACATCAACCGCGCGGTTGCGGCGGCGCGTCGCGCCTTCGAAGGACCGTGGAGCAAGGTAAAACCGTTCGAGCGGCAGAACCTTCTGCTCAGGCTCGCCGACCTGGTGGAGAAAAATTTCGAAGAATTATCGCAACTGGACACGCTCGACATGGGCGCGCCGATCAGCCGCACCCGCGGCAACAAGCTGCGCGTGCTCGGCATGCTCAGATACTATGCCGGGCAAGCCACCGCGCTGCACGGCGAAACCATCGAGAACTCGCTTCCCGGCGATATCTTCTCCTACACGCTGAAGGAGCCGATCGGCGTCGTCGGCGCCATCATCCCGTGGAACGGCCCGCTTGGCGCCAGCGTCTGGAAAATCGGCCCTGCGATTGCGACCGGCTGCACGGTGATCCTCAAACCCGCCGAGGAGGCGCCGCTGACCTCGCTGCGGCTTGCCGAGCTGTGCCTGGAAGCCGGCATTCCGCCCGGCGTCGTCAATGTGGTGCCGGGCTATGGCGAGACCGCGGGCGCCGCACTCGCCTCGCATCCCGGCGTCGACAAGGTGGCGTTCACCGGCTCGCATGTGACCGGCCAATCCATCATTCGCGCATCGGCCGGCAACCTGAAGCGCGTGTCGCTCGAACTCGGTGGCAAGTCGCCCGACATCGTGTTCGCCGACGCGGACCTCGACCAGGCCGTGCCGGGGGCTGCGATGGCGGTGTTCGCCAACTCCGGCCAGATCTGCAGCGCGGGCACGCGGCTGTTCGTCGAGCACAAGGTCTATGACGAGTTCGTCGGCCGCGTCGCCGAATACGGCAAGAAGCTGAAGGTCGGCAACGGCCTCGATCCCAACACCCAGATCGGGCCGCTGGTTTCCGAACAGCAGCTCGACCGCGTCACCAGCTATCTCAACGTCGGCACGCGCGAAGGCGCCAAGGCGCTGGCCGGCGGCGCGCGGCTGACCGAGGGCGCGCTGTCGAAAGGCTATTTCGTGCCGCCGACGGTGTTCGCCAATGTCCAGGACAATATGCGGATCGCGCAGGAGGAAATTTTCGGGCCGGTGATTTCGGCGATCTCGTTCACCGACACCGACGAGCTGATCCAGCGCGCCAACGCGACCACGTTCGGCCTTGGCAGCGGCGTCTGGACCCGCGACGTCAGCAAGGCGCACCGGATCGCAAAGGCGCTTCGCGCCGGCTCGGTCTGGGTCAACTGCTATCAGGCGATGGATCCCGCGGTGCCGTTCGGCGGCTACAAGATGAGCGGCTACGGCCGCGAGTCCGGCAAGCAGCACGTCGAGGAATATCTCAACGTCAAGGCGGTGTGGATCAAGACGGGCTAGGCATTCGTGTCCCGGGCGCGATGCGGCGCGTAGCTCTTGCGAAGCGCTGCTTCGCAGGACAAGGAACGTACAAGACGCCGGCGTGCGTGACGGCCTGCCTATCGCTTCCCGGCTAACGCCCTCTCGCATTCACCGGCCCGCTCGATCAACCGCGTTGTCAAGCGATCGACAATCGCCTTGTCCAGCCCTTCTGCTTCAGCGCGCATGCGCGCATCGGCCGCTTGGTCTGGAAGCTGCTTCGCCATCGATCCCAGCCGGGCGATCAATTCATCAGCATCAAGGCGCGTTTCCCGCGCAAACTTTTGCCACTGACGCAGACCAATCCGGCTAAGCTTGTATTCGCCGCCGACCTTCATCGCCAGCTTGAGCTTTTGCATGTCGAATTCGTCGTAGGGCAGAACGCTCGCAACGTCATAGAGGGGAGCGAGGCGAACTTGCGGACCGCCGCCGAGCAGGAGCGAGTAGTTCTTGGCATGCGCATCGGTACCGGCGATCAGCCAACTAAAGCCGAGTGCGTCGACGAAAGTATCGACATCCGCCTCGCGGTCAGTGGAGGCTGTACGCAGCAGATCGACGATGTCGGCTGCACTCGGACCGCCTTCGTTCTGATATTTCCTTGTTGGCATTATTCCGAGTGCCTGGCAGAACGTCTTCCTGGTGGATGCGGGCGATCTGGTTTCCCTTGTGTTGCCGGTCATAACGTTCGATGACGATGGCGATTTCCTTTTCGAACCGCATCACTCGCGATTGCGCGGCGGGTAGGCCAAGGTTGCGCGCGAGCATGAGGCAGAAATGTTCGTTCTCTGAATGGCCGTCGAGATGTCCGGTCGGCGGCTTCAAAATATGCGTCGTTGGTATGCGGCCGGACGGAATGCCCCAGCGCTTGTTCTGCAAGAGCAATGCGGTTTTCGGCTGGGCGCCGGCGAGGCTGAATTGGCCCGTGTCACGCGGCAACCGCCAAGCAGCATGATCGTCGCGCAACATCCGAAGGCGTTTTGCAATATCTGGTTCGCCGAGCCATTCGACCTTGTCTTCCTTGCCGCTTCTCATGGCGTTCAGGCGTTCGGGCGTTACGAATTGAACGGCTCCCGCACAATCCTGCCCGACATGGGAAATGAGGGCAAAGACGTTGCGGGCCGATACCTGGAATTTCGCCGCCCAGCGACCAAGCACGAGCTCATTATCGGGCAACAGGCCCCATAAAAATGCCTGGACCACTGAAGGGCCGTGCTCGCCGGCAGCCAGCGGCGCGGAGAGCGATAGCGGATACGCGTTCGGCGCTTTGCGCCATTTGTCGTCATAGACGAATGTCAGCCGCCCGCGGGCATCGTAATGCACACGGCCGATTTCCTTGCCGTCCAGCAGCGCGACGAGTTCGCGCCTCATGGCCTGAACTTCTTTGCCTTGTCCACGATCGCGTTGATATCGACGGCGGATGCAGCCGGATTCTGACGGCTCGTTGAACTCGATGCTTGCATCGAGGCGAACACCCAGAGCATCGATGGCGCGAAGTACGAGACCCATTGCCGCGCGGGCATGACCGCGCTCAACCCCGATCACCCATTGACGGCTGACGCCAATGCGCTTGGCGAAAGTCGATTGGTCGAGTCCGAGCTGCTTTCGCCTGTCGCGAATGATGGCTCCGAGGTCGGCGGGTGTGCGTATGAGCATGAAGTATCTCAAATGTTATCGATCGCTGACAGTAACATATGTCAACGATCGCTGACACTGAAAAATGTTATCGATCAATTACATCCTGCAATCTGCGGGACAATCGAGCCCAAGGGCGTAAATTTTGTAAGTTTTTCAATGTGTTATTGGGCAAGGGGTCAGCCCAAATCATCACGCGCAGGCCTGATCCACATGCGGGTCATTGCGGGTCCCGGGCGCGAAGAGCGGCGCGCTGCGCTGCGTCCGGGGCACGAAGGCTACCCGATCGCGACGCCGCCCCCGATGGTGCGGTTGAGCACCTGCGTCGTCTTTTCGATCCGGTCGGCGGCGGAGTTCAGCGCCGCGGCGACCGCGGTCTGCGTGGCGCGGGCGCGATCGGCGGCGGCGACGCGGACGTCACGCAACGCGCCGAGTTCTTCCTCCAGGGTGCGGATGCGCGCGCTGGCATCGAGCAGTTCGTCGCACACCGTCAGCGCCGCCATCACGGTCAGGCGCGCGTCGCCGATTTCGCCGAATTTGCCGCGCAGGCTGCCGATCCGCGTTTCCAGGTTCTCGGCGAGTTTCAAGAGCCGCGCTTCCTGGCCCTCCTCGCAGGCCATGCGGTACTGGCGGCCGTTGATGGTGACATTGATGTGAACTCATGAAGCCTCTCCGGCGTCGAGCACGGAACGGATGGTGCCGATCGCGGCATCGAGCCGTTCGGCGATCTCGCGGTTGGCGCGCTCCAGCTTGCGCGTCTTCACCAGCGAGCCGTCGAGTTCGTCCGCGAGCCGCGAGCGGTCCGCGCCCAGCGCCTGGATCCGCGTCGCCAACTCGTTCTCGTCGCGGTCGGCCTCGCGCCGCCGTTCCACCGCGCTCTCCAGCGCATCCAGCGCGCTCAGCAGCCGCCGCGTCGCCGCCTCGATATCGGCGGCGGGCTCGGAACCGGTGGCGGGGCGATCATTCATCGGGGCGGCGCGGACCTTCATGCGGCTGCCGGACAAGCAAAAGCCACGGCTCGGCAAGCGTTTAGGCTGCGAAATTTACGTGGCAAGCGAGCCCAGCGCAACGCCGCTTGCAAGCTATGCACCGCAAAGCCGTATCAAGGGCGCGCAATGCCGGTTCCCGGCCTTGGACTCCCATGACGCAGATGCTATCCACCCATGCTCGTTTTCTTGCCCTTTTCCGCATGTGGACCGCATCCAATCCCGGCGCGGAGCGTTCACAAGCACACCCTCTCACACGGACTTTCCTCATGGCGAACGTCGATCACACCCGTATGGCCAATGCGATTCGCGGCCTCGCCATGGATGCGGTGGAAAAGGCCAAATCCGGCCATCCCGGCCTGCCGATGGGCGCCGCCGACGCCGCCACCGTGCTGTTCACCCAGTTCCT
This sequence comes from uncultured Alphaproteobacteria bacterium, assembly GCA_963784755.1. Lineage (GTDB taxonomy): Bacteria > Pseudomonadota > Alphaproteobacteria > Rhizobiales > Xanthobacteraceae > Bradyrhizobium. The sequence continues at coordinate 722,178 of CAWASS010000004.1, forward strand.
GAAATTCGACGCCGCGGACCCGAAATGGCCCGACCGCGACCGCTTCATTCTCTCCGCCGGGCACGGCTCGATGCTGCTCTATGCGCTGCTGTACCTCACCGGCAACAAGGACATGACGCTGGACCAGCTCAAGCAGTTCCGGCAGTTGGGATCGCTGACCCCGGGTCACCCCGAGAATTTCCACACCAAGGGCATCGAGACCACCACCGGCCCGCTCGGCCAGGGCATTGCCACCTCGGTAGGCTTTGCGCTGGCGGAAAGAATGCTCGCCGCCGAATTCGGCAAGAAGATCGTCGGCCATCACACCTATGTGCTTTGCTCCGACGGCGACCTGATGGAGGGCGTGTCGCAGGAAGCGATCGCGCTGGCCGGGGTCTGGAAGCTGAACAAGCTGATCGTGCTTTATGACGACAACGGCATTTCCATCGACGGCCCGACCTCGCTCGCCGATTCTGTCGACCAGGTGAAACGCTTCAAGTCCGCCGGCTGGGCCGCCGAGCTGATCGACGGCCAGGACCAGTCGGCAATCGCGGCTGCGATCTCGCGCGCACAAAAGTCCAACAAGCCGTCGCTGATCGCCTGCAAGACCACGATCGGTTACGGCGCGCCGACCAAGGCCGGCACCGCGAAGGCGCATGGCGAGGCGCTCGGCGCCGATGAGCTGAAGGGCGCCAAGGAAAAGCTCGGCATCTCGCTGGAGCCGTTCTCGGTGCCCGACGACGTGCTGAAGGCATGGCGTGAGGCCGGCAGCCGCGGTGCTGCCGCGCGAAAAGAGTGGGAGGCGCGTTTTTCGGAACTCGGCAACCGCAAGCGCGCCGAGTTCGAACGCCGGCTGCGGCACGAGCGGCCGGCGGCGCTGGCGAAAGCGTTGAAGGCGCACAAGAAGGCGCTGATCGAAACGCCGCAGAATATCGCTACCCGCAAATCGTCCGAATCCGTCATCGACGCCATCGTGCCGGCGATGCCGATGGAATTCCTCGCAGGCTCGGCGGATCTCACCGGCTCCAACAACAACAAGGCAAAATCCGCGGTCAACTTCTCGGCCAAGACGCCGAAAGGCCGCTTCATCCATTACGGCGTCCGCGAGCACGGCATGTGCGCCGCCATGAACGGCATCTTCCTGCATGGCGGGTTTGCGCCCAACGGCGCGACCTTCCTGGTGTTCACCGACTATGCGCGGCCGGCGATGCGGCTTGCGGCGCTGATGGGCACCGGCGTTACTTACGTGATGACGCATGATTCGATCGGGCTCGGCGAAGACGGCCCGACGCACCAGCCGGTCGAGCACCTCTCGGCGCTGCGCGCGATCCCGAACATGCGGGTGTTCCGGCCCTGCGACGCGATGGAAGTCACCGAATGCTGGGAGCTGGCGCTGAACCGCATCGACGGCCCGACCGTGCTGGCGCTGACGCGGCAGAACGTGCCGCAACTGCGGATCGTTGCGCGCAACGACAATCCGTGCAGCCAGGGCGCCTATGAGCTGGTGCCGGCGCAGGGCGAGGCAAAGGTGTCGCTGTTCGCCTCGGGCTCCGAAGTCGAGATCGCCGTGGCCGCGCAAAAACAGCTCGCGGAGAAGGGCATCGCGGCGCGCGTGGTGTCGGTGCCGTCGCTGGAACTGCTGCTGGCGCAGGATGAGGCAAAGCAGCGCGCCGTCATCGGCAACGCACCGGTCAAGATCGCGATCGAAGCCGCGGTGCGCTGGGGCTGGGACGCCGTGATCGGGCATGACGGCATCTTCATCGGCATGCACGGTTTCGGCGCCAGCGCCCCGGCCAAGGATCTGTTCAAGCATTTCGGCATTACCGCCGAGGCTGCGGTTAACGCTGCGCTGAAACGCATTTCCTGACGGTTGAGATTGCCGGGAAAAAGGACTACCTAACGCTCATATGGTCCGTTTCCGCCCGGCCGAACCGGGCGTACGCAGCAAGCAGCCTCGCAGATGACGTCGCGGGGATGACGCCAGCTATTAAAGGAGAAACAAATGGCAGTCCGGGTCGCGATCAACGGGTTTGGCCGCATCGGCCGCAACATCCTGCGCGCCATCGCCGAGTCCGGCCGCAACGACATCGAGGTGGTCGGCATCAACGATCTCGGCCCGGTCGAGACCAACGCGCATCTGCTGCGCTACAATTCGGTGCATGGCCGCTTTCCCGGCACGGTGACGGTCGACGGCGATACGATCAGCGTCGGCAACGGCAAGATCAAGGTTTCGGCGGAACGCGATCCGACCAAACTGCCGTGGAAGGAACTTGGCGTCGACATCGCGCTGGAATGCACCGGCATTTTCAGCGCCAAGGCCAAGGCCGCAGCACATCTCACCGCCGGCGCCAAACGCGTGCTGGTGTCGGCGCCATCCGATGGCGCGGACATGACCATCGTGTTCGGCGTCAACCACGACAAGCTGACCAAAGATCACCTGGTGGTCTCCAACGGCTCCTGCACCACCAACTGTCTCGCGCCGGTCGCAAAAGTGCTGAACGACACCGTCGGCATCGAGACCGGCTTCATGACCACCATCCATGCCTATACCGGCGACCAGCCGACGCTGGACACGCTGCACAGCGATCTCTATCGCGGCCGCGCGGCGGCGATGTCGATGATCCCGACCTCGACCGGCGCGGCCAAGGCGATCGGTCTCGTGTTGCCGGAACTGCAGGGCAAGCTCGACGGCGTCGCGATCCGCGTGCCCACCCCGAACGTCTCGGTGATCGATCTCAAGATCGTCGCCTCCCGCAAGACCGACGTGAAGGAAATCAACGACGCGATGAAGCGCGCCAGCGAGCAGCAGCTCAAGGGCGTGCTCGGCTACACCACCGCGCCCAACGTCTCGATCGACTTCAACCACGACCCGCATTCGTCCACCTTCCACATGGACCAGACCAAGGTGCTCAATGGCACGCTGGTGCGGGTGATGTCGTGGTACGACAATGAATGGGGTTTTTCCAACCGCATGGCCGACACCGCGGTGGCGATGGGGAAACTGCTGTAACATCTCGTGCCCCGGACGCAGCGCGAGCCGCGCAGCACTTCGCGAAGCGGTGCGCTGCAGCGCCGGGGCCGTAACGAAACGATACTTCGTCATGCGCGGGCTTGACCCGCGCATCCATCCTTCTTCACAAGAGTCTTTCGAAGAGGATGGATTGCCGGGGTCAAGCCCGGCAATGACGCTTCGATAATGGCGGTCCCGGCTCTGCGGTGCACCGCTTAAGGAAACGCTGCACCGCGTCCGGGACACGAACCCATGCCCAATTTCCGTACCCTCGATGACGTCGACGTGAAGAACAAGCGCGTGCTGCTGCGCGTCGACCTCAACGTGCCGATGGAAGGCGGCCGCGTCACCGACGCCACCCGGCTGCAACGTGTGGCGCCGACCATCCTTGAGCTTTCCGACAAGGGCGGCAAGGTAATATTGCTCGCGCATTTCGGTCGGCCCAAGGGACGCGAGCCGAAGGATTCGCTGAAGCCGGTCGCCGCGGCGCTGGCGGAGGTCATCGAACGTCCGGTGGCATTCGCGGACGACTGCATCGGCGAGGTCGCCGCAAAAGCCGTCGCCGCGATGAAGGACGGCGACATCCTCTGCCTGGAAAACACCCGCTTCCATCCCGGCGAAGAGAAGAACGATCCCGTTTTCGTCGCGGAACTGGCAAAACTCGGCGACCTCTGGGTCAACGACGCCTTCTCCGCGGCGCACCGGGCGCACGCCTCCACCGAAGGCCTCGGCCACAAACTCCCCGCCTATGCCGGCCGCACCATGCAGGCCGAACTCGACGCGCTCACCAAGGCGCTGGAAGCGCCAAAGAAACCCGTCATCGCCATCATCGGCGGCGCCAAGGTTTCCACCAAGATCGACCTGCTGCAAAACCTGGTCGGCAAGGTCGATGCGCTGGTGATCGGCGGCGGCATGGCCAACACGTTTCTGCACGCGCAGGGCGTCGGCATCGGCAAGTCGCTGGCGGAGAAGGACCTCGCCGCCACCGCGCTGCGGATCTTCGACAAGGCCGAGGCCGCAAACTGCGCGATCATCCTGCCCGTCGACGCCGTGGTGGCGTTCCACTTCGCCGCCAATTCGCCGTCGCATGCCTACGGCCTCGATGCGATCCCGTCCGACGGCATGATCCTCAACGTCGGCCCGCAATCGATCGCGCGCATCCATGCCGCGATCGACGACGCCGCCACGCTGGTCTGGAACGGCCCGCTCGGCGCCTTCGAGATGGCGCCGTTCGACCGCGGCACCATGATTGCGGCCAGGCATGCCGCCGAACGCACCAAGGCAGGCAAACTGATTTCGGTCGCCGGCGGCGGCGACACCGTGGCGGCGCTGAACCAGGCCGGCGTCGCCGGCGATTTCAGCTATGTCTCGACTGCCGGTGGCGCGTTCCTGGAGTGGATGGAAGGCAAGCCGCTGCCGGGCGTGGAAGTGCTGAAGGTGTAAGGGTTTGCAACTATGAGTCGGTTGTTGCAACCCGGCGTTTATGGTATGTTCTGATCATGGCCGATGAACCGACCAGCATCACGACGGATATCCTGATCGCGATCCGCGAGGATATCTCGTCGTTTCGAGCCTCCGTCGAGGGACGGCTCGACCGGCTTGAGAAAGATAGCCGCAAGTACCGGCACGATGCGGCCGCGATGATGGTGATGATGCGGGCGACCGTCAGCCACTTCGAGCAGCGCTTTAGCGCTCTTGAAGGGCGAGTATCGGTGCTGGAAACCAACAAAAGCTGATCCACCGGCAATCTCGAACATCACGTTTTGCCGGTGCGCAACCTGCGCGATTCATAGCCTTGGATTTCATGGCCTGCCGCGTTATGAGCGGTGCAGCATTTTCGGCGGCTACCGCCTTCCCGCGCCTTCGTAAAAGGATTCAGCCATGCCCCGCATTACCCTGCGCCAACTGCTCGATCACGCCGCCGAAAACGACTACGGCGTGCCGGCCTTCAACATCAACAACATGGAGCAGGCGCTGGCGATCATGGACGCCGCCTCCTCGCTCGATGCGCCCGTCATCATCCAGGCCTCGCGCGGCGCACGGTCCTACGCCAACGACATCATGCTGCGGCACATGATGGACGCGGTGACCGAGATCTATCCGCAGATTCCGGTCTGCGTGCATCTCGATCACGGCAACGGCCCGGACACCTGCATGACCGCGATCCAGGCCGGCTTCACTTCCGTGATGATGGACGGTTCGCTGAAATCGGACGGCAAAACCGCGGCTGACTGGGAGTACAATGTCGGCGTCACCAAGGTGGTCACCGACATGGCGCATCTCGGCGGCATCTCGGTGGAGGGCGAACTCGGCGTGCTCGGCTCGCTCGAGACCGGCATGGGCGACAAGGAGGACGGCCACGGCGCCGAAGGCAAACTCAGCCACGACCAGTTGCTGACCAATCCGGACGAGGCGGTGAAGTTCGTGCAGGAGACCGAGGTCGACGCGCTGGCGATCGCGATGGGCACCTCGCACGGCGCCTACAAGTTCACCCGCAAGCCGGACGGCGACATCCTCGCCATGAACGTGATCGAGGAAATCCACCGCAAGCTGCCGAACACGCATCTGGTGATGCACGGCTCGTCCTCGGTGCCGCAGGATCTGCAGGACATCATCAACGCCCATGGCGGCAAGATGAAGCCGACCTGGGGCGTGCCGGTGTCGGAAATCCAGCGCGGCATCAAGAACGGCGTGCGCAAGATCAACATCGACACCGACAACCGCATGGCGATGACCGGGCAGATCCGCAAAGTGCTGAGCCAAAACCCCGGCGAATTCGATCCGCGCAAATATCTCAAGCCCGCGATGGAGGCGATGGCCAAACTGTGCAAGCAGCGCCTGCAGGAATTCAACACCGCGGGGCAAGCCGGCAAGATCAAGAAGGTGCTGACCACCGCCGAGATGGCGAAGCGTTATGCCGCAGGGGAACTGACGCCAAAGGTGGCGTGAACCCTTGAATGGGCGGCCTGCCACCAATATGTTACATGTAACAAATGGAGGTCACCATGACCGACGGCGCAAAGCGGGTGCGCAAGCACCGGGAGAAGATGAAGGCGGCCGGGCTGAAGCCGGTCACGATCTGGGTTCCGGACGTTAACGCGCCGGGATTCAAGGAAGAAATCGCCCGCGCAATTGAGATCATCAATAACAGCGCCGGCGAAAAAGCCATCCTCGAAGAGCTTTCGGACGTAGATATCGAAGGCTGGAAATGAAGCGTGGCGATCTGGTGACGGTGGTGCTCCCCGGAGCCTATGGAAAGCCCCGCCCTGCAGTTGTCGTTCAATCCAATGCCGTCGAGGAAATGGAATCGATCACCTTCCTGCCATTGACCGGTGAGATTCTTCCCAAACAAGTATTTCGCGTGACCGTGTCCCCGACCGCCGTTAACGGTCTGCAGGCACAATCCCAGGTCATGGCGGACAAGTGCAGCACGTTACCACTGGCAAAGGTCGGCGCCGTGTTCGGCAGACTAGACGATGATGATATGAGTGCCGTTCATCGCGCTCTTGCCGTCTACCTCGGCTTTGCCTGAGAACCGTCTATTTCGAACCTTAAGAAACTATCGCCGGAGGAACTATCCATGAATCTCGCCGACCTCAACACAATCGCCAACGCCATGGTCACGCCGGGCAAGGGCATTCTCGCCGCCGACGAATCCTCCGGCACCATCAAGAAGCGGTTCGATGCGATCAAGGTGGAATCGACGGAGGATTCCCGCCGCGACTATCGCGAGATGCTGTTCCGCTCGAAGGAGGCGATGTCGAAATATATCTCCGGCGTCATCCTCTATGACGAGACCATCTGGCAGGAGGCGAAAGACGGCACGCCGCTGGTAAAGCTGATCGAGCAGGCGGGTTGCATCCCCGGCATCAAGGTCGACGAGGGCACGCAAGCCTTGCCGAACTGCCCCGGCGAGCTGGTCACCGTCGGCCTCGACAAGCTGGCCGAGCGGCTGAAGAAATATTACGACCAGGGCGCGCGCTTCGCAAAATGGCGGGCGGTGATCGATATCGGCGCGGGGATTCCGACCATGACTGCGATCAGCGTCAATGCGCATGCGCTGGCGCGCTATGCGGCGCTGTGCCAGCAGGCGCAGATTGTGCCGATCGTCGAGCCCGAGGTGCTGATGGATGGCGACCACGACATCGACCGCTGCTATGAGGTGACGCAGCGCGTGCTCAACAAGACCTTCCAGGAATTGCGGGTGCAGCGCGTGGCGCTGGAGGGCATGATCCTGAAACCGAACATGGCGATCTCCGGCAAGAAGGCAAAGACCCGCGTCGGTGTCGACGAGGTCGCGGAAAAAACCATCCGCCTGCTCAAGAGCTGCGTGCCGGCGGCGGTGCCCGGCATCGCGTTTCTGTCGGGCGGGCAGTCCGACGAGGAAGCCACCGCCCATCTCGACGCCATGAACCGGATCGGCGGGCTGCCGTGGAAGCTGACCTTCTCCTACGGCCGCGCGCTGCAGGCGGCACCGCAGAAGGCGTGGTCGGGCAAGGCCGAGAACACCGCCGCCGGCCAGCAGGCCTTCACCCATCGCGCGCAGATGAATTCGCTCGCCAGCCAAGGCGCGTGGAAGGCCGATCTGGAACAGAAAAAGGCGGCCTGAGCTTGGCCACAAAACCTGCTTCCCCGCGCCCGCTGCCGCGGCTCTATCTCGCGACGCCGATCGTGGACGATCCTTCAGTGCTGGCCGCAAGCCTGCCGGCGTTGCTCGCAGGCGCCGATATCGCAGCGGTGCTGCTGCGGCTTGCGCCATCAGATCCGCGCAGCATGATCTCGCGGATCAAGGCGCTGGCGCCGGCGGTCCAGAACGGCGGCGCGGCCTTGCTGATCGAAGGCAATGCCGAACTGGTCGCCCGTTCCGGCGCCGACGGCGCGCATCTGACCGGCATCGAGGCGATGCGGGAAGCGCTGCCGACCTTGAAACCCGACCGCATCGCCGGCGTCGGCGGGCTCGTCACCCGTCACGATTCGATGAGTGCGGGGGAAGCCGGCGCCGATTACGTGCTGTTCGGCGAACCGGATGGACGCGGACAGCGGCCGTCGGCGGACGCGATCGCCGAGCGGCTGCAATGGTGGGCCGAACTGTTCGAGCCGCCCTGTGTCGGCTTTGCGGCGACGGTCGAGGAGGCGAACGACTTCGCGGGCGCGGGCGCCGATTTCGTTCTGGTCGGCGATTTCATCTGGGCCGATCCGCGCGGGGCCGCGGCGGCGCTGATGGACGCTGGCGAAGCGATCGGGCAGAGTCGCGCCATGACCGGAACCGCGCGGGCCACCCAGGGATGACGCCGGCATGAAAGTCCTGCGTCCGATATCGATCGTGGTCTGCCTGGGCCTGTCGGCGGTACCCGCGCTGGCGCAGATCCAGCTGACGCCACAGCCGGCGGCGCCCGCGCCGAAAGCGAGCAAAGCCGTCAAGCCCGCAAAGGCCAAGATCATAAAACCGGTGGCCAAAAAGCAGCCAGCGCCGGCGGCTGCGCCACAGCTCCCTTCTTCCGCGGCGGCTCCCACTGCCGACGATCCCAACGCCAACGTCGTGTTCGGCGCCTATCAGCGCGGCCAATACAAAACCGCGTTCGATCTGGCGACCAGCCGCGCGCAGAACAACGATCCGAAGGCGATGGCGATGCTCGGCGAACTCTATGCCGGCGGGCTCGGTGTCAAGCGCGACTACGCGAAGGCCGCCGACTGGTACAAGCGCGCCGCCGATATCGGCGACCGCGAGGCGATGTTCGCGCTGGCGATGCTGCGCATCTCCGGCCGCGGCGGCCCGGTCAACCGCGAGGACAGCGCCAAACTGCTGGCGTCCTCGGCAAAACTCGGCAGCCCGAAGGCGGCCTATAATCTGGCGCTGCTCTATCTCGACGGCCAGACCTTGCCGCAGGACTTAAAGCGCGCCGCCGAACTGCTGCGCATCGCAGCGGACGCCGGCAACCCGGAAGCGCAATACGCGCTCGCCACCTTCTACAAGGAGGGCACCGGGGTCGAGAAGGACATCGACAAGGCGGTGCGGCTGCTGCAGGCGGCTTCGCTGGCCGACAATGTCGACGCCGAAGTCGAATACGCCATCGCGCTCTACAACGGCACCGGCACGCCGAAGAACGAAGCCGCAGCGGTCGCGCTGCTGCGCAAGGCGGCGAAACAAAACAGCCCGATCGCGCAAAACCGCCTGGCCAACGTGCTGGTGAGGCGCGAGTCGCCGGAAGACCGGATCGAAGGCCTGAAATGGCACATCGTCGCCAAAACCGCGGGCAAGGGCGACCTCAAACTCGACGAAGTGCTGGCGCAGGCGAGCCCGGAGGATCGCACCAAGGCTGAAGCCGCCGCGCGCAAATGGCTCGGCACCAAATGATCCGGCTTGACGCCGCCATCGCGGCAGGGCACGCAATCCACCGTCGTCCCCGCGCAGGCGGGGACCCATAAACACCGTAGCTCGTAGAAGCATCCGGAGGCAGCCACATCGCCTGTCACAACGGCCTGTGGTTATGGGTCCCCGCCTTGGCGGGGACGACAATGCTAGCGCTGCAAAACCGCATTCAACAACAAGCCGAGAGATCATGCTGCATTCAGCCCTCATCAACGTCATGGTCAAGGCCGCGCGCCGCGCCGGCCGCAGCCTCAAGCGCGACCTCGGCGAGGTCGAGCATCTTCAGGTGTCGTTGAAGGGCCCGGCCAATTTCGTCACCGCCGCCGACAAGCGCGCCGAGGAGATGCTGTACTCCGACCTCAGCAAGGCGCGGCCGGGCTACGGTTTCATCGGCGAGGAGGGCGGCAGCCGCGAGGGCGCCGACAAGAGCCACACCTGGATCGTCGATCCCCTGGACGGCACCACCAATTTCCTGCACGGCATTCCGCAATTCGCGATCTCGATCGGGCTGCAGCGCGAGGGCGTCGTCATCGCCGGCCTGATCTACAATCCCGCCAATGACGACCTCTACATCGCCGAGCGCGGCAAGGGCGCGTTCCTCAACGACCAGCGGCTGCGCGTCGCCGGACGGCGCCAGCTCGGCGAATGCGTGATCGCCTGCGGCCTGCCGCATATCGGCCGCGGCGACCTCGAATTGTCGCGCGACGAGATGTTCGGCATCCAGTCCAAGGTGGCAGGGCTGCGCCGCTTCGGCGCAGCCTCCCTCGACATGGCCTTCGTCGCGGCGGGGCGGCTCGACGGCTACTGGGAGCGCAACCTGTCGCAATGGGACATGGCGGCCGGCGCGATCATCGTCCGCGAAGCCGGCGGCATCGTCAGTTGCATCGACGGCGACAGCGATCCCTTGAAGACCGGCAACGTGGTGTGCGGCAATGAATTCGTCCACGCCGAGCTGGTGAAGATTCTGAAGCCGCTGGGGAAGTAGCCGTCGTCCCCGCCTGCGTGTCCCGGACGCGGCGACGCGAAGCGCCGATCATGCCACTCCGTAGAGCCGGAACCCACTGCCGCCCAATACATGGGCCCCGGCTCCGCTGCGCTGCGTCCGGGGCACGAATTGCGGCTGCGGGCCAGGAAGCGCTTTTGCAATCTAGGATTGACATCCGCCCCGGAACTACTACGTTCATCGACTTTGCTGCCACATGCGGAGTAAAACGTCATGGCAAACGAAAAGGCATTGTCATTTGAAGTCCCGAAAGAGCACGCGGAAGCTATCAAGAAGCTGTCCGGCGACAGGCAAGTCCGGCTCATGGGAAAAGTTCAAGGTAACAAATTCAACGTGGACTTTGTTGCCTGCAACGCGGCTTTTGTAGCCTGCAACACCGCATTCGTTGCGTGCAATGCGCCCTTCGTAAAAGGCAAGTGAGCGCGCGCCAGCGGGAGCCAGCTCGTGTCGGAAGTGGTGCCTGACACGGCACTTCGAGCCTTGCAGCAGTTTGGCATCGAAGGCCTTGACGAGTACGGCCGCGCGCTGCGCGCGGCTTGCGCGGCCTCGCCCCCGCCATTCGGTCTCGCCTGGTATGGCGACAGGTACCGGTACTATGCGTCCGACCCGTCGTGGTTCGCGAACTCTCTGGTCGGCAACGCCGCCAAGGAGGGCGAGGGTTCGTCGAGCCTGTGGAGCCTTTCGGCACGGATCAAGAACGAGGAAGTCGCCGAGCTGGTTCGCCGGCATGCAATCGATGAATCGCGGCATGCCCGCTTCTATATTTCACTGCTGAAGCTTACGTTCCCGACGCTGGTCGAGGAGATACAGACCAGGAATTTTTCGAGTCTGTCGCCCGGCTACACCATTCGCGACCACCCGGAGCCGGCCGAATCCTCGCCTGAGGAACAGGTGCTGGACGAACTCATCCAGATGAACATCGGCGAAGTCAGGACCTTGATCCACCAGATGCTGATGGCGCCTGTCATCGTGCTGCACAGTCCGCCGAATTGCCGGCGCCGCATGCAGGCACTTATGGATGGCCTCGGACGCGACGAACGCATCCACATCGGATACACCGCAAAGCTGATCAACGCCGCGGCCAAAAAAAATCCCCGATTGGCGTATGGCTTGATGGAGCGCCGGGTTCGTGATTTCAACGCGCTGACGTTGAGCGAAATCGGCATACGCGACGTCGATCCGGGCTCGTACGAATGAGACTTCCTTGAACCGGGTTGTCACGGCGGCGGACTACGATGGTGTTTTCGCCAGGCGTGCCGCACGGCCGTTGTCCTTCGCGCTCGATCGATTCAGCGATGACGATATCGGCTCGATTTCCGGTTCGATCTCCTACATCAGCCGAAAAGACGCCGAACGGCATTGTCAGATCATTCGAAGAACCCTAGCCCGGATCGGGCATCGCGATCGGTTTGTGGTCGAGGTCGGCTGCGGTACCGGCGGATATACCCGGTATATTTCAAGGCATCTCAACGTCGCTGCGATCGGCATCGATTCATCCGCCGTCGCCATTGCAACGGCGCAGGGATTGGCGACGGTGGACACCGAATTCGTCTGCCGGGACGCCGGAAACACCGGATTGCCGTGTTGCTTTGCCGGCGCCGTGCTTGCGATAGACACCTTTCACCTGACCGATGACCGCTCGATCATCCTGAACGAGATGTTCCGGATCATGGCGCCTGGTGCTGCGCTGGTGATCACGATGCCGCATACCCGGCAGGACATCGACCGTGCCTGGTCGTCTGCCCTGGAGGCCGCGGGGTTTACGGTGATTGCGGCACGCGACATATCGGGCGAGTGGCAACGGCACATGCTTGCCAAACATTCCTGGCGATGGAGCCGCCGCAACCGCCTGCGCAGCGTTCTCGGATCGTGGGTGGAGCCCGAGCTCAGCGTGTCCGCGGCCATGCTGGGCGTCGGATCGGCTGCCTCGGTGGCCCGAAGCACGTTTCGATCCGAGTTCGTGGCCGTGAGACGGTGACTCGCATCGGGGGCGGTCGGCCTGCCTTGCCGGCAACCGGGACTTAACCCTTCGCGCCCATTCTATCGTCACCTGCCCAAAGGTGAGTGGCGATCATGCGTCGGCTGTTACGGTCCATCTCGTTTGCCGCGCTTGCGTGCGTGGCGGTTGCTGCCGGCCTCAATTCCGCGGCGGCCGGCGATTGCCGGCCGGGCGCGATCGAGCGATTGCGCGCCGCAGCGCCCGGGGGGTTCGCCATCTACCAGGCGATCGAGGACAAGACGTTCTTTCTCGGCTGGATCAGCTGCGACGAGGCGGAGCTCGGCCTGCCGACGGCGGTGCACGAATCCGTGCACTACATCGCCGCCGAGCTCGATGCGTTTCCGCTTGCTCATGGCGGCCAGGTAAAGCGGCCGCATGAAGCGTCCGCGTTCTTTGCGCCGCAGCTGATCGCAGCAAAATTCAAGGCCAACGATTTCGTGGCGACCTATTTGCGGCCGGGCAGCGCCAGCTCGTCGACCGATTTCCTCTATCTGCTCGATGAGCTCAATGCCTACACCCACGATCTCGACACCGCGGTCAATCTGAGCCGTTGGCGCGGCGGCGTCGAAGCGGGCCAGGGCCAGGTCGATCATCGCGACGGGCTCGCGGCGCTGATGGCGTTCGTGGCACTTTATGTCGAGCGGGCGGAGCAAAGCGAGCCTGCGACGTGGAACGGCCTGCGGCAGCCGCGCGTCGCAAAAACCGTGTCGGAGCTGTGGGGACGCGCCGAACAGGTGATGGCGTCCTCCTGCGGCATCCCGGATTTCGGCACCGAGGACAAGACCCTGATCCGGCAGTTCTGCCAGAGCGGGCCGCAGGCGGCTTTGCAAAAAATCCTCGGGCGGGCGCCGGTCTGCCCGGCTGCGTGCCTGAAGTCGACGCCGGTCGCTGCGCTCGGGAGCCAACCGCCGGTGGACACGATGCCGACCGGCAGTTTGCGCGCCAAGCCCGCGGCGAATCCTGCCCGTCAATAACCGTAGGAGCAACCGCATTCCGGCCGGAGATGGACGACGCTGTTGGTCACGTAGGTCCTGGCCGGCAGCCACTGCGTCACCCGCTCATGGACCGGGTGCACCACGCCGACGAGGTTGGTGTGGACGCGCGTCACGTTGTGAACGTGGACGATCGGCTGGATCCGGGTCACATGCACGTAACGCTTGGTGCGCGGCACGTATCGGGTGCGGTAGACGTTGTGATGGTGCGTGACGTTCTTGTACACATTCCTGGTACTGTAGGTGTAGGAGGGCGGCAGCGGCCCGCAACACCCGTGATGACGGTGGTGGCCGGCGCTTGCGGTGGCCGCAGAGCCGACCAAAGCCCACCCGATAATCAGCGCAGCAGACAGCGCAGTAGCAAATTTCGACATGTTACGCCCCTTACTCAACCACATTGGAATTCATGCTAGTGGCTAGTAACGGCAGGAAGCAACGTTCTTGTTGAAAGCAGCGCGATGTAACTCGGATTAGGGTTGATTGCGGTGGTTTCGCATCAAGGTTAATCCGCCGAAAGTAAACGCGTTTCGTCCCGGCGCGGTGCAGCATGCCCTGAAAGCATCCGGGGGAACACATCCGCCGTCATCCTGAGGAGCGCATCCTTCGCGCGTCTCGAACGATGGCAACCGGCGCGGTGCTCGCGGCCACGCTTCGAGACGCGGCGAAGACGGCGCTCCCCAGGACGAGGGCAGAGTACGACGAGGCCATGGTGGCGGGACGCGGTGCAGCGACAAGCCGGCTATACACTACTATTGCGTGTGCTGGACTTTCCCTTCAATATAAGCCCGCCGTTTTCCGGACTTTGCGTCACTACAGATCATGCGCCTCAACGCGATCATCCACCATTTCGGTGATCGCGTTGGCATCGATTGCAATCGGTCTGTTTTTCCGAAGGGATTTGCAACGCCATGAACCAGAGCGAAAAGCAATTCACCAACCTGCTCGATACATTCGACCATGTCGTGGTGCTGATGCTGGAGAACCGGTCGTTCGATAATTTATTGGGATATCTCTATTCGCAGAAATATGCGGTCCCGCCCGAACAGAAATTTGAGGGCGTGGATGGCAGGAAGCTTTCCAATCGGATTCCCCCCGACTGGCAGTTCACGGACAGGCATGGGACACTTGTGACCGAGGTGCCTGTTGCGCCGATCAGCGGTGTGGACCTCACGGCAATCAGCCCGCCTTATCCCGATCCCGGCGAGGACTATCCGCACGTCAATACCCAGCTCTTCTACCCCGGCATTCCAAAACCCCAACCCTTTAACCAGCCGCCTTATAATCTGCCTTCACCCGTTTCCGAGCCCACGATGAACGGCTTTGTCGCCGATTACATTCTGAATTACACCCACACCGAATTTCCCAACAGGCCCACCCCTTCCCCTGAAGGGTTCTATAATTATTACAAATGCATCATGGAATGCTACGACCCGGCGGACCTTTCCGTGCTTTCCGGCCTGGCGCGGGAATTTGCGGTGTTCGATCACTGGTTTTGCTCGGTGCCGAGCGAGACCATCTGCAACCGTAACTTTTGGCATGCCGGCACGTCCTGGGGCCATGTCATCAACCCCGGGCCGAAGGACGATAAAGGCGATAAGGATAACCAGCCAAACACGGATGCGTGGGTGTGGAACACCGTTGGCGCGACGCTTTTCACCCAGCTACCGGGTAGCGCCTGGAAGATATACAGCGACAACAGGGTCCCGCTCTCCGCCACGTATAATCTGCCGCTTCCGGTTACTCCGCTGCTGCATTTGTTGAACTTCACCCCGCTATTTGAATTCGACCGTTCCAATCTGCTGAACACGCTGGAGGACTTCAAAAGCGATTGCGCCGCTGGACAGTTGCAGGCGTATTCATTCATCGAGCCGAACTTTTTCAACCCGCATAACGACATGCATCCGTCAACTCCGGAGGAGCTCGTCGATGGGCCACAGAAAGTAAGTTCGGTGCTATTGGGCGAAGCCCTGGTGTGGGAGATCTATAATGCGATCTTCACCTCGCCGCAGCTTTGGGACAACACCTTGCTTGTCATTACCTTTGACGAGCATGGCGGCTGCCATGACCATGTGAAACCACCCGGCCATTACGGAAACTGTGCGGTCGCGCCGGCCGAAATCGCTGCGCCGCCGGACCTTCGCGACTACACACCATGGGACGATTTCGATTTCAGCCGTCTTGGCCTGCGTGTGCCGATGGTCATGGTCTCCCCCTATATAAAAAAGAACACCATCATCAACACGCGGCTGTCCCACACCTCGTTTCTCAAGACCGTGCATGAAAAATGGGGGGAAAAATGGGGGCTCTCCTCACTCTCCACCCGCGAGGATGCCTCTTTCTGTTTTCACAATTCCGGACTTTTGTGGCCCACGCTGCAGCGTAAACGCATGTCGGACATGCCGGTATTGGCCAAGCCGCGGGTTCCGCAGGATAACACCGACTATTCGAAAGCATTGATGACCGCTTTGGCAAAGACAATTATCAAGCTGATCCAGGATCTGTGGGGCAAGATAGACTCGGCGCATTACTCGGCCACCATGGAAATAAAAACGCAGGGGGACGCCGCGGCATTCCTGCGCCATGCGATCCCCAGGGCGAAGGCCAGGCTCGGGCGGCCTGATGCGCTCACGGGTCCGATCAATGACGAGGACGGGGTGCTGCTTTTGAAGGCCATCGCCGAGGAATTGAAAAAGAGGCAACTGCGGTAGGACCGCTCTTCCCGTGTCGGGCGCGATGCAGCGCGTAGCTCTCGCGAAGCGCTGCGCTGCGTCCGGGGAACGCGTTACGCCGCCCGCATCCGGTAATGACTGACCCCCCACTCGCTGCCGTCGGCGTAGCCGAACAGGCCGGCGGTGGCGAGAAAGAACCAGCGCCAGCGACGCATCCACAGGCTGGTGTCGCTGCCGTAGACCGGGCGCAGCACGTCGTCGATCTCGTCGCGATGCGCATCGAAATGGCCGAGCCAGTCCAGTGCGGTGCGCTGGTAATGCACGCCGCTCCAGCGCCATTCCTTTTCGACCTCGAACAGGTCGGCATATTGCCGGATCAGATGATGGCTCGGCATCACCCCGCCGCTGAAGAAATGCTGCGCGATCCAGTCCTCGCGGTCGGCGGGATCGAACAGGTAGGCGCCGGCGCGGTGGGTGAAGATGTGCATGAAGAAGCGCCCATCTGGCTTCAGCCACGACCGCAGCCGCGTCATCAATTCGCGCCAGTTCATCATGTGCTCGAACATCTCCACCGAGACGATGCGGTCGAATTGCTGCTTCGGGTCGAACACGTTCATGTCCCGGGTGATGACGCGCAGGTTTTGCAATCCGCGCGCGGCGGCTTCGGCTTCGACATGGACCCGCTGCGAATGCGAGTTCGACACCGCCGTGATTCGCGAATGCGGAAACTGCCGCGCCATCCACAGCGACAGCGCGCCCCAGCCGCAGCCGAGTTCGAGGATCGACTGGCCGTCATGCAGGTCGGCATGCTCGACGGTCTGCCGCAAGGATTCCTCTTCGGCCTCCCGCAGCGTCGATTCCGGCTCCTTGTAGAAGCACGACGAATATTTCCGGTTGGGACCGAGCACCTTTGCAAAGAATGCGCACGGCACCTCGTAATGCTGGGCGTTGGCCTCGTCGGTATATTCGGCGATATGACGCGCCGCCATCTCGTCGGCGAAGGAAGCATCGCTCTCGGCATTGCCGCTGGCGAGCCGCGTGGCGGTGCGCGAGCACAATCGCTGGATCGCGGCGCGGATCACGATGTCGGGCAGCGGCACGCGTTCGGCGGTGCCGATAATCGAGGAAACGAAACTCATGAGATCGCTCCTTTCTGCGGCAATGGAAAGAACGTGCTGGTACGCGATTGGTAATCGCGGTAGCGCTCGCCGCGCGAGCGCAGCATCTGCGCCTCCAGCGGCGGGATGCCGGTGACATGCACCAGGATCCAGTACATGAACAGCGGCGCCAGCAGCGTGGCCCAGCCCCAGGGATAGTCAGGGGAAATCGCGATCACCGGATAGGCGAGCCAGCCGAACCATTCGAAGAAATAATTCGGATGCCGCGACCAGCGCCACAGCCCGGCGTCGCAGACGCGGCCCTTGTTGGCGGGATTTTCGCGGAAGCACTTCAGCTGCATATCGGCCAGTGCTTCGCCTGATATGCCGATCGACAGGATCAACGCGCCCAGATAATCCTGCGGGCGCAACGCATCCGACGGAGCCCGCGCCGCGACAAAAATCGCAAACACCAGCGGGATCGATCCGAAACCCTGGTTCTGCAGAAACACGAACATCTTGCGCGGGGAGTCGACGCCCCATTCTTTCGCGAACGCTGCGTAACGGGGGTCGTCGGTGATCTGTGCGGTGCGCGCGGCGATGTGCGAGCCGAGCCGCAGCGACCAGATCGCCACCAGCGCCGCCACCAGCCATTGCCGCGCATTGGGCGCAGCACCCCCGACCGGCCACAGCGCGCTGCCGGCGCCGACAAGCCCGAGCGAGAACGTCCAGATGGTATCGACCCAGCCGGAATTGCCGGTGCGCTGCTGCACCGCCCAGGCGCCCGCCATCAGCAGCGACAGGGCGACCGCGATGGCGGCCAGCGCCTCCAGGTAGAAAACGACCATGCAAAATCCCGCTAACAGCTTCAAACGCCAAGCTATTTATGAAATACGCAGGGAGTTAAGCCCGGTTTCGCACGGAAGTTCCCTAGGCCAAGGGCAAACGCTGGCTAGTTGAATGCCTTCGGCAGACCCGCCTGCTTCAATATTCCGTTGGCGGTGTGCCGGGACTTGATTTTGTGATCCACAGGAAAGCTTTTACCGTTGATCGGGCTTTTCCACATCTCGTGGTCGCCCTTCCCTGTCGCACAAAGTAGCAACCGTGTTCCCGAAGAGTCTTCTTAACTTCAGGAGCGAAATCGCCCATCAGGCGACTTTGGTCCGCGGCAGCGAGTGAGACTGAGTAACGAGTTCGAAGGGAACGTCCTGACCAACGCGCGCATCGCCATTCTCACCCAAAACATCCTGGATCAGGGATGGGAGTTTCTGGCAGAGAATTTCGAAGGTCGCTGCCTCGGTGATGAGAGGGATTTCATCGCTTTGGGCTACCCAGACATGCGCCTCTTCGTCATAGTCGGCCCTGATGACGATGGCAGTCATTTAATCCGTTCCGTCGCAATGATGACAACCACAACAAGCTATGCTGCTTCGTTGAAAAAATCAATGATGACAATAAGTTAGAGCTTTAGTCGTCGACGTGTGCTAAGGAAAATCCGCAACAATTAGAAGCCGTTATCGGACATCAACACCCCGATAGGACATTTCGGACCAGTACAATCCGGACGTGAGACCGCTCCTATCGCAGCTGCTGCGAACCGCGCGATATAAAACAACCGCCCCCACTCTGTTCTCCCGCCGCCGCTGTGCCATATTGAGGCCCGAAACGGTCCCTCCCCAACCGGACTCATGCCATATGGCGTCCACCACCCGCTCCGCGATGGAGATCGAACTGACAAAACTGTCGTCGCCCCGGATCTTCCTGGTGCGGATGCTGGTGTTTTTGGTGCTGTGCGCGCTGCTGCTGGTGGTGCTGTACAAGCAGATCATCGTCGCCTTCTTCGCCAATCCCGGACTGAACGCGCTGATCGGCGCGGTGCTCTTGATCGGCATCATCCTGTCGTTCCGGCAGGTGATCCGGCTTTATCCCGAGGTGTCCTGGGTCAACAATTTCCGCATCGCCGATCCCGGCCTTGCCATCGACCGCCGGCCGACGCTGCTGGCGCCGATGGCGGCGATCCTCGGCGGCGAGCGTTCGGGGCGGATGACGATCTCGCAGCAGACCATGCGGCATCTGCTGGACTCCATCGCAACAAGGCTGGACGAGGCCCGCGACATCTCGCGCTACATGACCGGCCTCTTGGTGTTCCTCGGCCTGCTCGGCACCTTCTGGGGTCTGATCGAAACCGTGGGCTCGGTCGGCAAGGTGATCGACGGCCTGAAAGTCGGCGGCGACGCCGGCGCGCTGTTCGATACGCTGAAGGAGGGCCTGGCAGCACCGCTCGGCGGCATGGGCATTTCGTTCTCGTCCTCGCTGTTCGGCCTCGCGGGATCCTTGATCCTCGGCTTTCTCGATTTGCAGTCGAGCCAGGCGCAGAACCGGTTCTATACCGACCTGGAAGACTGGCTCGCCTCCACGGTCAAGGAATATTCCGGCGAGAGCGCGGCGGGCGCCAGCGGCGATCTGCAGCAGGCGATCGAGCGCTTGCGCGCGGCGATGGAGGAAGGCGGCAACAACCGCGGCACTACGGCTGCGATGGCCAATCTCGCCGAAGCCATTCAGGGCCTGGTCGCGCATATGCGCACCGAGCAGCAGATGATCCGCGAATGGGCCGACGGCCAGGGCGAGCAGAACCGCGAGATCAAGAAACTGCTGGAGCGCATCGCGCGCCAGCCGGAGAAGAATTGAGAGAGCGTTTTCGAGCGAAGTGGCTACCGGTTCGCGTGAAGAAAACGCGTCAATAAAAGTACCGTGCCCCGGACGCAGCGCGGCGCTCTTGCGGTGCGCTGCTGAGCCGGGGCCGAACAAACGACACTTCGTCATGCGCGGGCTTGACCCGCGCATCCATCCATCTTCGGAAGATTCGTGCGAAGAAGATGGATTGCCGGGTCAAGCCCGGCAATGACGCTTCGAGTTCGTGACGGTCCCGGCTCTGCGGAGCGGCACTTTGCGCCGCACCGCGTCCGGGACACGAGACAGTGGAGACATCTGAATGGCCCTTGCCCGCAGCCGCCGCAACGACACCGGCTTCAACTACTGGCCCGGATTCGTCGATGCGCTCTCGACGCTGGTGCTGTCGATCGTGTTTTTGCTGTCGGTATTCCTGGTGGTGCAGTTCTTCCTGTCGCAGGAGGTCACCGGCAAGGACAAGGCGCTGGAGCAGCTCAACGCCAAGATCGCGCAGTTGAACGACCTGTTGTCGCTGGAAAAACTCGGCAGCCTCAATCTCAACGACCAGCTTTCGCAGGTGCGCGCCGGTCTCGCCTCCGCCGAAGCCGAGCGCGACCGGGTCAAGGGACTCTATGAAGGTCTTTCCGGCGCCGGCAGCGACGCCGCCGGCCGCGCAAGCGAACTCAACAAGGCGCTGGATTCCGAGAAGCAGCTATCGGCGCGGGCGCTGGCACAGGTCGAGGTGCTGAACCAGCAGATATCGGCGCTGCGCCGCCAGCTTGCGGCGCTCGAGGAGGCGCTCGATGCCTCGGAAAAGCGCGACAAGGAAAGCCAAGGCAGGATCGTCGATCTCGGCCAGCGCCTGAACGTGGCGCTGGCGCAGCGGGTGCAGGAATTGTCGCGCTACCGCTCCGAGTTCTTCGGACGGCTGCGCACCATTCTCGGCAACCGGCCCGACATCCGCATCGTCGGCGACCGCTTCGTGTTCCAGTCCGAAGTGTTCTTCGATACCGGACAGGCGACGCTGCTGCCCGAGGGCCGCGCCGAACTCGATAAACTCGCATCCGCGCTGACCGAACTCGACAAGCAGATCCCTGCCGAAATCGCCTGGGTGCTTCGGGTCGACGGCCATACCGACGTGCGGCCGATCCTCAACAGCCCGGTGTTCAAGTCGAACTGGGAGTTGTCCTCGGCGCGCGCGATCTCGGTGGTGCAGTATTTGATCTCGCTCGGCGTGCCGGCGCAGCGCCTGGTCGCGGCCGGTTTTGCCGAATTCCAGCCGCTCGACACCGCGGCCACCGAAGAAGCCTACAAGCGCAACCGCCGCATCGAGCTGAAGCTGACGGAACGGTGACGTGGCGTCCCCGGTCCGGTGTCCCGGACGCGGTGCGGCATTCTTCATGCCGCTCCGCAGAGCCGGGGGACCGTACCAAACGCCGGAGTTCGTTACGGCCCCGGCTCTGCAGCGCACCACGCCGCGAAGTGCGGCGCGTTGCGCTGCGTCCGGAGCACGCAGGAGGCGCGCATGACGCAGCCGGTCGGATGAACGCTTCCTTCACCCTCCGCCCCTACGCGGCATCGGACGAGAACGCCGCGATCGCGCTGTGGCGCGACACCTGGCAGCAGGCCTATCCCGGAATCGATTTTTCCGCGCGCGTCAACTGGTGGCGCGAGCGCTGGCGCAAGGAGCTGGTGCCCAACGCCAACATCGTCGTCGCCGAACAGGCCGGCGCGCTGACCGGTTTCGTCACCGTCGATACATCGGGCTATCTCGACCAGCTGGTGGTCGCCCCGGCGCACTGGGGCTCCGCCCTCGGCACCGCGCTGGTCGATGAAGCAAAACGATTGTCGCCCGACGGCATCACGCTATTGGTCAATACCGACAACGCCCGCGCCATCCGCTTCTACGAGCGCAACGGATTCGTGCAGGCAGGGGGCGACGTCAATCCGACCTCGGGAAAGCCGGTGCTGAGGATGGCGTGGAACGCTTCCCATCCCCCGCGCAAGAGCGGAGGCGACGCATGACCCGAACCGAATTCGCGATGGGCTCGCTGACATTTATCGCGGTGATCGCCGCGGGCTCGCTGTCGGAACATTACGTCGATCGGTATTTCACGAAGGCCGAAGCCGCCAGAAACCTCGCATCGAATGACAAACCCGAAGCACCGGGGACCACCCGGGGCGCCTGCGTCGATGCGGATGGATCATGGAAGAACTGGGTGTGGGCCAACGTGCCGATGCTGTCGCCGAAATGCGCGCCGTAGCGTTGCCGTGCCCCGGCCGCGGTGCGGCACTCCTGATGCCGCTGCGCAGAGCCGGGGCCACCACAAAGCGGGCGTCATGGCCGGGCTTGACCCGGCCATCCAGCTTCTTTGGACGAGTCTTGCGAAGATGGATGGATGCGCGGGTCAAGCCCGCGCATGACGAGGTATTGTTTCGTTGTCGATAGTTGTTCCAGCCTCGCTGTTGTGCTCCACTCGCAACGCCGAATAACGCGAGCCAGCCGGATAAGGAGGACGTCATTGCAGAGCCTTCCGATCGTCTGCGCGCTGCGCGCGGCAGTGACATTGGGTTTGATGTTTCCGCCCGCTGTCGCGGCTGCGGATTCCAGCGTGAAAATCTGCGGTCAGGCCAGGGTCACGATGCCGTCGTTCGAGCAGCATCGCACCTGGCTTGCGGCCAATACGCGCTACGGTCCCGAATTGGCCGAGCAGTTTTTCAAGGACGGCCGCTCCGCGGGCGACAATTATGTCGAGTACCAGATCCTCTATCATCCGGAGGTGGCGGCATCGGGCTGGTTCGATATCCAGGGGCTGAGCGGACTGAGCGAGGCCAACGAGAAGGTGCTGAAGCAGTGGGTTTGCGGCAGGAAGGATTATCCGATCGTTTTTCTGATCGGACTCGAAGCCGCTTCGATCAAGCGCGGCACGCTTTACGTGACGCCGCGAAAGGGGCAGTACGTCATCGTCTCCTTGCGAAAATCGAAAGAGACGATGCCGGTCCGGCTGGCCGGGTCGAACAAACTGATCTGTCCGGACTTGAAGGATCTGGATTCGTCCGAAACCGGATGCACCCACCCGTCGATCCATTTCAGATAGTGCGGTATCGCAGGTCGCGGTACCGCCGCGGCCCTGCAGCGCACCGCAAGCGGGCTGAGCTGCATCCGGGGGCACGATAACTTCAGCCGTCATTGCCGGGCTCGACCCGGCAATCCATCATCTTGAAAGCGTCTTGCGAAGAGGATGGATGCCCGGATCCAGTCCGGGCATGACGCAATAACCGCGGTTCACACTCCCCTCGAACTGCAACCGCAACGCTTGCGGCTTAAGGCCGCCAGCCTGCTATCTAGCGTGAATCATGAAGTGCGAAGGCACCGACTGTGTGGTCCCGCCGTGATCGTTGGCCGCGATCGCCCACAACATGTAGTGACCGGGCTTCAGGTTTTTGATCGACGCCGTATACGGCGGCGCGGTCACGGTGGCGACAAGGATGCTCGGGGACGTGAAGGTCGCCATGTCCCGCACCCAGAACTCCACCCGCGCGATCTTCCCGTTGCGATTGGATGCCGCGGCGCTGACGGAAATCGCTTCACCTTCAGCGGCGGCGGTCGTACGCGGCTCGACGAGTTCTACCCGGGGCAATATGTTTTCCACCACCGTAACCGTTTGGAAGGAGTTTGACTGGTTCTTGCGGTTGTCGACGGCCACGGCGCGCAGCCGATGCGGTCCATTCGATCCCACCGGCCAGTTGAATGTGTAAGGCGGCCGTTCCGCGGTGCCTACGAGCTTTCCGTCGGCATAGAGCGACACCGACGCGATCTTTCCGTCGCCGGACAACGCCTCGAGCCGGACCGGAACGGTTTCGCCGGTCTGAAACACTGCTGCGCCCCGCGGCGCGGCGAAGGCGACGTCAGGCGGGAAACCGGCCCCGGCGTCGTTTGCGATCAGCTCCAGGTCGAATTCTGATTTCGTTGGTTTTTGGCGAATTGGCGTGAATTTCGACGGCGATGACGTTGTTGCCTTGTCTCAGCTTTGCGGGATCGATCTTGACCGGAACGAAAACGTCCCTTTCCAGTCCTGCAAGCTGTCGCGTCGCCATTGTGTCCATACTGACTGTACGAGCAGGCAGATTGGCGCGATAGACTTCCTTGCCGTTCAGGTAGACGACGGCGCCGTCAGCGCGCATCAATCGAAGCGTGGCACTTTTGTAGAAGCCCGGATCTGCGACGTCGAACGCACGGCGGAAATACGTCGTCGTGGTGCGGCGATCGGCAGGCCCGATGTCGACCCTGGTAGCCGAACGGTTTGCGGACCCCAACGGCCCTGCGCCGCGCTTCCATCCGGAATCGTCGTAGTCCAGAGACGTCCACGCGCGTCCGGGATCCTTTCCATTGTCCCAATACCGCCACTGGTCGCCGGACTTGATCAGGACCAGTCTGCTGAGATCCAGCGTAAAACGCTGTCCTCCCACGATCCTGTCGGGGTCGTCAGGCGCGCCGGTTTGTATCAGGTCGATCTGGGCTGGAGATCCCGCTCGCGGCGAGTAGTCCTTGGAGAGCACAAATTCGACGTTCACGGAAAACGTCTCGTTGGGATTGAGCCTGATATTCCGGATCGCCGCGTCGGGAGAAAGGATTTCGACGCGGCCGGTCTTATCTTCTTCCGCCGCTGCCTTCATCCCGCGGCCGGCGGCTCCGCTTTTCCGCCATCGTTCGAACAACTGCGGCGTCAAATCGACAAAGATGCGGCCTTGTTTGAAAAACGAACCTGCGGCGGTTTGAGTTTCGGCGAAACGCAAGCCCACCTGCACCGGCTCGTCGAAGACATTCCTCACCAGAACGGACTTGATCTTCTTGGGACCCGGAACGTCATCGATAACAGTCACGTTTTTCCAGACGATCTTGTTGTTGTTTTTGGTGTTCAAGTTGATGTCGGTGGTCTCGGCAAAGGTCATTCCAAAAGGCGTTGTGGCGGACGTTTCGATGCGCGCGAGCAAACAGAAATGGCCCTGATCGGCACCGAAGCTGGCAAAGTCGTTGGGATTCGGCGGATACCAGGGAACCTGGATTATGACGGCCTGGCCGGGCTGCAGGATGGGGACGGTGAGCGGTGCTGCATCGTAGATCGGCGGCGAGACCACGGAGGCATCGTCGGGAGACTTTGCGACAACGTAGTTAGCGGGGTTGGTGGTCTTCCAGGGCTCGATCTGAAAGCTGCTGGCGCTGCTGGAGCCGCCCGGGGAGCCGTCCCATGGCGACATGGTCAAAGAGAGGTTGGTGTCGGAGCCCAGCGAGGCCCCGTATGTCTGCGCCGGGTCGAGACGCGCCAGCTCCGACGGATCGCGCTGCCATTGCGCCCAGAGCCGATCGACGTTTCCGTGCAGCATGAAGAAGAACGGATCCCGTGCGGAAGTGGCTGGAGAGCCCATGTCGCCGCCGATATACCCATGCGAATAGTTGTGGGAGCAATCTTCCAGGGCCGCCATGAAAGGCGCACTGGCAGGAGGAGTACAAGAAAAGGAATTGAACGGGTCATAGGGGCTGCGGGCCAGCACGGCGCTGTCCAATTCGGCTGGAGGCGATCCGAAGATGTTGCGTGTAACGGATGGCGGCACCAGCGTCGGCCCGCTCGACGGGTTGAATGGCGCGCCGATGGACCCTGAGAAGCTGCCCATGAAGGACAGGGTGGTGCTCGGATTCGTGGTCCAGTCCCAATACAGCAGTTTCACGGTCGGGTCGTACTGCTGCAGCAGAACTTCGTATCGATTGACGTACTCACGATGCCACGGCAGGAAAGCCAGCGTCTCGTGAATGTTGCTGAACGAACCCATATTGTCGTGGATTTCCTGCTGGATGTGCCAGTAGTCCATCCCCATGGGAAAAACGTAAGCGGGGTTGGTCCCGATCGCCAGAATGGCGTTCACATAAGCGGTGCGCTCGGTCGCGGTGGCCGACGCCGCATTCTTTCTCGGCTTCGTAATCTCTGTGCCATACAGCAGCGTCAGTGGGCCACCCGGCTGATAGTCCACCCATTGCGTGGGCCAGGACAGTCCGGTGGACGCTTTTGCCCAGTAAACCCGCAGCTGTTCGGCGCCGGTGGAAGCCACCGTGCTGTCATTGCGCACCTGCACGTAGACGTAGTTCGGCGTACTCTTCAATGGATCGCGATGGATCGGATTCTGGTGAGCCGGCAATGTCCACGGCGGGGAGCCTGCGGTGAACGGATACGGCTGGTAGCCGGGATCGGGCGCGTTTCGTACCCAGATGTCCTGAGACACCCACATCGGACCGGTGTCGGGATTCGGCTCAACTCCCGTATCGGCGGGAGTGTCCTTCATGTAGACGGTCTGGGCAGCCGCCGGGAAGACGGCCACGGTGAGGAAAAACAAGGCCAAAGGGAGGATTCGGCGGCTCATGGCTGCCTCCTTACCGCGACGGTTCCTGCACTGTATGGTTGTATACCCATTTCATGGAGTTGCAATATGTGAACCAAATGGAATGTGGAGGTGCGCGCTTATGGCGCTGCGTCCGGGGTACGATAAGCCGTCATTGCCGGGCTTGACCCGGCAATCCATCGTCTTGAAAGAATCTTTGCGAATAAGATGGATGCCCGGATCAAGTCCGGGCATGACGCAGTAAATGACTCACACCCCCTCGAACTGCAGCCGCGCCAGCCGCGCATAGAGGCCGTTCGCCGCCACCAGCGAGGCGTGGGTGCCCTGCTCGACGATGCGGCCCTGGTCCATCACCATGATGCGGTCGCAGGACAGCACGGTGGCGAGGCGATGGGCGATGACAAGCGTGGTGCGGTGGCGCATCAGTTCTTCCAGCGCGGTCTGCACCAGCGTCTCGCTCTCCGCGTCGAGCGACGAGGTCGCCTCGTCCAGCAGCAACAGCGGCGCATCGCGCAGGATCGCGCGCGCGATGGCGATGCGCTGGCGCTGGCCGCCGGACAGCGTGACGCCGCGCTCGCCGAGCTGCGCCTCGAAACCTCGTGGCAGGCGGCGGATGAATTCGGTGGCATGGGCGAGCTGCGCGGCGCGCTCGACCTCGGCGTCGCTGGCGTCGGGCCGGCCGAACCGGATATTTTCACGCGCGGATGCTGCGAACGCCACCGAATCCTGCGGCACCAGCGCGACGCGCGCGCGCACCTCGCGCGGGTCGGCATCGCGGATCGCAACGCCGTCGAACGAGATGGTCCCGCTTGAGGGATCGTAGAACCGCAGCAGCAGATGGAACAGCGTGCTCTTGCCCGCACCGGAGGGACCGACAATCGCGACCCTCTCGCCGGCGCGCACCGACAGCGACACACCGTCGACCGCCAGCGTATCCGGCCGGGTCGGATAAGCAAAACTGATCGTGTCGATCACAACGTCGCCGCGCGCGGGCTTGGGCAACACCCGTGGCGATACCGGTGCGGTGATCGATGACTTCACGTCGAGGATTTCGAACAGCCGCTCCGCCGCGCCGGAAGCCGCCGACACCTCGCCCCAGACTTCGCTGAGCTGGCCGAGGCCCGCCGCCGCGAAGGCCGCGTACAAGATGAACTGGCCGAGCCGGCCCTGCGTCATCGCACCTATCGCGACGTCGTGCGAACCGACCCACAGGATCATCACCACGCTTGAGAACACGATGAAGATGATGATCGCGGTCAGCACCGCGCGCGCCTTGGTCGAGCTGCGCGCAGCCTCATAGGCCTGTTCGACCTCGCCGCCGAACCGCGCATTGGCCAATTTCTCGGCGGTATAGGCCTGCACGGTCCTGATGGCGCCGACCAGTTCGGAGGCGTAGGCGGTGGCTTCCGCCAGCGTGTCCTGGGCGTTGCGCGACAGCCGCCGCACCCAGCGCCCGAACGCGACCAGCGGAATCACGATCAGCGGTATCGCCAGAAGGACAAAACCCGACAGCCGCGGGCTGGTGATCACCATCATCGCGGTAGCGCCGATGAACAGCATCAGATTGCGCAGCGCGATCGAGACCGAGGCGCCGACCGCGGATTTGATCTGGGTGGTGTCGGCGGTGAGCCGCGAGATCAACTCGCCGCTGCGCGCCGAATCGAAGAATGCCGGCGACAGCGAGATCAGGTGCGCGAACACGTCGCGGCGCAAGTCGGCGACGATGCGCTCGCCGATGGTCATCACCAGATAGAACCGCGCCGCGCTGGCAAAGGCCAGCACCGCCACCACCGCGATCATCACGCTGAAATAGCTGTTGATCATGGCGATGCCTTCGGGACTGAATCCGAAGTCGATCATGCGTCGCACCGCGACCGGCACGATCAGCGTGGTCAGCGCTGCGACGGTCAGTGCGACAAGTGCGAGAAAGGCGCGGCCGCGATAGCGCGCGACATAGGGCGCGAGCTTCAACAGCGGACGCAGTTTGGCGCGGCCTTCGGCCGGCACTTGCGTCAGTTGCGCTTCGATCGGGGATGGCTCGGCATGCACGGCCTGCGGCGGCGGCTTTTCCTCGCGCGGGTCTTCAAGCCGTTCCGCTGCACTCATGAGATCAGACCCGCTTTGTCAGCCTCAGATAGGCCGCGACGGCCCCGCTGGCAAATGCGGCCCGGACCTTGTCTCCCCGGCCGGCTTACGTTATAGAGTGCCCAAATCCATCCATTGCCATTATATGCGGGCGCAGGCGCGCCGAAGGATAAGCCATGAAACCCGAAATTCACCCGAATTATCATACCATTACGGTGGTGATGACCGACGGCACCGAATACCAGACCCGCTCCACCTGGGGCAAGGAAGGCGACAAGCTGAATCTCGATATCGACTCCAAGTCGCACCCGGCCTGGACCGGCGGCGCCCAGCAGCTGCTCGACCGCGGCGGCCGCGTGTCCCGGTTCCAGAAGAAGTTTTCGGGATTTTTGAAGAAGGAGTGAGGCTTCTCGATCCCTTCCGAATTGAAACGCCCCTGCCCGCGCCGGGGCGTTTTTGTTTGCCGCGATGCATCCGCAACGGAGGTGCGCCCCTCGCCCGCTACGATTCATCTGAAACGAACGCGGTCTGGTGCCTTTTCCGTTTCGATTGAATCGAAACGGGGCTCTAGATTCTTGATCTGACGCGTTTTCTTGACGCGAACCGGTGTCCACTTCGCTCGAAAACGCTTTAGTGCCAGCCCACGCACACCGCTCCCGCCGCGATGATGCAGCAGGCGAGGATCCGCTGCGCCGTCAGCCGCTCGCCCAGGAACGCCGCCCCTAACAGCGCGGCGAACACCACGCTGGTTTCGCGCAACGCCGACACCGCGCCCATCGGACTTGCCTGCATCGCCCAGATGATGGTGCCATAGGCCGCAATCGAGATCAGGCCGCCGCCGACCGCCTTGCCGGCTTCGTTGGCGGGCGCCCTGAAAAACGCCGTGCCCGCTTTCGCCAGAAACCACAGCGGCACCGCGATGAAGAACGCGAAGATCGCCGCGGTGTAGCCGAGCCAGTTGCCGGAGGCGCGCACGCCGATGCCGTCGACCACGGTGTAGGCGGCGATGCTGACGCCGGTCGCCAGCGCCCACGGCAAATTCATCTGGCGTAACCGCCCTTTCGCCGCGGCGAGCATGAAGATGCCGCCGCAGACGAGGCCGACGCCGGCAATGCCGAGCAGGTTCATCCATTCGCCGGCAAAGATACTGCCGCCGAGCGCCACCAGCGCCGGCGAGGAGCCGCGCGCCACCGGATAGGTCTCGCCGAGGTCGCCGCTGCGATAGGTCACCACCAGCAGCGCCACATAGATCCAGTGCAGCACGCCCGACGCGACCGCATAGGCCCAGCTTGCCGGCGCGGGCAATCCGGCGATCGCGAGCAGCACCAGACCGACAATGCCGAGCGTCGCATTCATCATCGCCATCGACTGCGCACGGTCAGCGCCGCCGCGCAACAGCGCATTCCAGCTCGCATGCATGAATGCGGCGAGCAGGACGAGGATGATGGAGAAGGGGGTCAGCATTATCGGCTCATACCGTCATTGCGAGCGTAGCCAAGCAATCCATTGCTGTCATTGCCGGGCTTGACCGGGCAATCCATCCACTTCGAGAGATTCTTGTGAAGATTGATGGATGCGCGGGTCAAGCCCGCGCGTGACGAAAGCTGGATTGCTTCGTCGCTTCACTCCTCGCAATGACGTTGAGGAGCTACCGCTCGAACGCGGCCTTGAGCCGGTTGAGCTGCGGCACCAGGGGATTGCCGATCGGGGCGCGTTCGGTCGACGGCGCGTGGATGGTGGTGTCGAGGCGGCGGACCTTGGCCTGCAGAGTCATGGAGCGCGCGATCAGGTCCCGCAATTGCTGCGGCAGTTTGGCGATCATGTCGGGGGCGCCGGGATCGGCGGCGGACAGTTTGACCTTGGTCTTTTCGCGGTTGGCCTGGGTCAGCGTCATCTCGCCTTCCTTGACCGCGCGGTGCAGCAGGAGCCATGACGCGAGCTGCATCAGCCGCGTGGTCAGCCGCATGCTTTCGGTGGCGTAGGTGAGACTGACGGCGCGGTCGAGCGCCTTGGCCTCGGTGCGGCCGACGCCGTCGAGATAGGCGGCGGTCTCCTCGACCAGGTCCATGCCTTCCCGGAACAGGGTGCCGAACGCCGCCGAATTGGTCAGCCGCTCGCTGAACTGAACGAGACCGCTTTCACTTGTCCGATCCGACATGGTTAACGCCTCACGCCACTGTTTACGCCGCCGGCTTCGGTCCGGCTTATGATGAACAAATCATTGCGCGGCGGCGGCGCGGAGTCCAGCCGCAACACTGAATATGGTTTCCAGCCTCTCGTCATTCCGCGGCGCGAGCAAAGCGAGCGAACCCGGAAATCCAGACACGGTGCGGTGGCGTCCGGATTCCGGGTCCGCGCGAAGGCGCGTGTCCACAGACGCGCAATTGCGCGTCGGGAATGACGGCGCAAGAAAATGCGTGAGGAACGCGGCAAAAAAGAGCCGCCGTTTCCGGCGGCTTTTGAAGTTGATAACAGGGAGGCGTCAAACAGAGTGACAGGAGCCACTCGGTGTCCAAACGAGGACGATTTAAGTCATATTCGAGAAAGCTTAATCGATCGTAAACGAACGATTTTTTTCAAACTTCGTTTGCCATGTCGGCCATTGGCCGAGTGGATCGTGTCCCGGGCCGGCGCAGCGTCCTTCACGATGCACCGCCGAACCGGGACCGTCACGGACACTGCGCTTCGGTACGACCCCGGCTTAGCAGCGCACCACGCCGCGAAGTGCGGCACGCTGCGCAGCATCCGGGGAACGCACCTCACGATTTGAAAAAACTGCTCGCCGCATCCTTTGAGGCGCGCTTTTTCGTCATCGCTTCCTTGAGCCGCTCGATCTCGGATGCCAGCAGCGCAATGCGCTCGGCCAGTTCCTCGACCGACAGCAGATACAGATCCTGCCCGATCTCGTGGGTGATCTTCTTTCGTGGTTTGTCGTCGTCCTCGGCGGCCATCAGCCTTGCTCCCAAACGTTAGTCTGGCTAATCAGGTGCTCTTCGTCATAGGAAAAAATCATGGAAAAGCTGCCCGCGCAAATGACCGTTGTCGGCATCAGCAAGCCCGGCGGACCGGAAGTGCTGATCCCCGAGTCCCGCAGCGTTCCGGCACCCGGGCCTGACGAAATCCTGATCAAGGTCCATGCCGCCGGCGTCAACCGTCCCGATGTCGCGCAGCGCTCCGGCAGCTATCCGCCGCCGCCGGGCGCCGGCGACCTGCCCGGCCTCGAGGTCGCGGGTGAAGTGGTGGCGCTCGGCGAAGGCGTCACCAAGCACAAGCTCGGCGACAAGGTGATGTCGCTGGTCGCCGGCGGCGGCTACGCGCAATATTGCATCGCGCAAGGTCCGCAGGCGATGGCGGTGCCGCAGGCCTTGTCGATGAATGAAGCCGGTGCCATCCCGGAAACGCTGATGACGGTGTGGCACAATGTGTTCGAGCGCGGCGCGCTGCAGCCCGGCGAAACGCTGCTGATCCATGGCGGCTCGTCGGGAATCGGCACCATGGCGATCCAGCTGGCCAAAGCGTTCGGCTCAAAAGTGATCGTCACCGTCGGCTCGCAGTCCAAGGCCGATGCCTGCCTGAAGCTCGGCGCCGACCGCGCCATTAACTACAAGACCGAAGACTTCGTCGCCGAGACACGCAAGGCGACCAACGACGTCGGCGCCGCTGTCATCCTCGACATGGTCGGCGGCGACTACATCGAGCGCAATTACGATGCCGCGGCGATCGACGGCCGGATCGTCCAGATCGCGTTTCTCGGCGGACCCAAGGCAAACGTTAATTTTGCGAAGCTGATGGTGAAACGCCTGCACCACACCGGCTCCACGCTGCGGCCCCGTTCCAATGCCGATAAGGCGGCGATGGTTGCCGCGATCGAGGCCAGGGTGATGCCGCTGCTGCGCGAGGGGCGCATAAAGCCCTTGATGGACAGCACATTCCCGCTGCAAAAGGCGGCGGACGCGCACCGGCGCATGGAAACCAGCGAACATATTGGCAAAATTGTGTTGACGGTTTAACCCCGCGCGAGCGGATGGCGGACCGGAAACCCTTTGATTTCCCTCACATTCATGTCATTTATCGCGGCACCCGGGCGTTCCTCGCTCCGGCGTGCCGTTGATTGCGGAGAACCGACTTTGCGTCCGATCAGGTGCCTTGCGTCGCTCGCGCTGGGCCTCATGATTTTTTTCGCCGCGCCGCCGGCGCGCGCCATCGACGCCGTCAGCGTCCGCAGCGACGCGCCTGCAATCGATCTCACCGCGATCCTCGATCATCAGCACAGCGACACCGACCGCATCCAGGTTTCGACCGCACCGGGCACCGACGGCATCATCCGCCGCATCGAGGTGCGCGCGCGCAAGGGCGGCCAGAACTGGGTGGTGTTCGCGCTCGCCAACAACACCGACGACCAGCTCGACCGCCTGATCGTGGCGCCGCATTACCGCATCGTGTCGTCGGGACTGCTGTGGCCCGATCTCGGGTTGTCGCGCATCGAGACCATCACGCCGTCGGCCGGCGACCGTCCGGAACGGCAGGACAGCCCGACCGCCGACATCTTCCGCATCACGCTCGATCCCGGCGCGGTCGTCACCTATGTCGCGGAGCTCAACACCGACAGGCTGCCGCAGCTCTATCTGTGGGAGCCCGACGCCTACAAGGATAAGGTCAACTCGTTCACGCTCTATCAGGGCATCGTGATCGGCATCTCCGGCCTCCTGGCGCTGGTGCTGACCATCCTGTTCGTGGTCAAGGGCAGCATCATGTTTCCCGCCGCCGCGGCATTGGCATGGGCGGTGCTGGTCTATATCGGCGTCGACTTCGGCTTCTGGGGCAAGGTGCTCGACATGTCGAACAATGCCGAGCGGGTATGGCGCGCCGGCGGCGAGGCGATCCTGGCCGCGACACTGCTGGTGTTCCTGTTCGCCTATCTCAATTTGAGCCGCTGGCATGTGCGCTATTCTCACATCACTGTCGGCTGGCTGGCGTTCCTGGGGAGCCTGGTGGCGCTGGCGCTGTTCGATCCCGCGGTGGCCTCCGGCATCGCGCGGATGTCGCTGGTGCTGATCGCCTTCGCCGGCTTTGCGCTGATCGTCTATCTCTCCACCCATGGTTTCGACCGCGCCGTGCTCTTGATCCCGACCTGGTTCCTGCTGGTAGTCTGGGTGATCGCGGCCGGCATGACGGTGGCGGGTAGCGTCACCAACGACATCGTCGGTCCCGCGCTACTCGGCGGGTTGGTGCTGATCGTGATGCTGATCGGATTTACGGTGATGCAGCACGCCTTCGCCGGCGGCGGCATGACCACCGGCGTGGTGTCCGATATCGAACGCCGCGCGCTGGCGCTGACCGGCTCCGGCGATTTGATCTGGGACTGGGACGTCGCCGCCGACAAGGTTTTCACCAGCCCCGAGACCGAGGCCCTGCTCGGGTTGAAACGCGGCACGCTGGAAGGCCCGGCGGCGAAATGGCTGGAAGTGCTGCATCCGCTCGATCAGGACCGGTTTCGCGCAGCACTCGACAGCGTGCTGGACCAGCGCCGCGGCCGGCTGGTGCAGGATTTCCGCCTGCGCACGCCCGACGGCCACTTCATGTGGTTCGCGCTGAAGGCGCGTCCCGTGGTCGGCTCCGACGGCGAAGTTTCGCGCGTGGTCGGCACGCTCACCGACGTCACCGAATCCAAGAACGCCGAAGAACGGCTGCTGCACGATTCCGTGCACGACAATCTCACCGGCCTGCCCAACCGCAAATTGTTCATCGACCGCCTCAGCGCGGTGGCGAATTTCGCAAAAACCCTGCCGAACCTGCGGCCGACCTTGATGGTGATCGATCTCGACCGCTTCAAGCAGGTCAACGATTCCGTCGGCATCGCGGTCGGCGATTCCATCCTGCTGACGCTGGCGCGGCGGCTGACCCGCATCCTCAAGCCGCAGGACACGCTGGCGCGGCTGGCCGGCGACCAGTTCGGGCTGATCCTGATGTCCGAGCAGGATACCGCGCGCATCACCGCCTTCGCCGAAACCATCCGCAAGACCATCCGCGCGCCGATTGCCTTCAACGACCGCGAGATTTTCCTCACCGCCTCGATCGGGCTCGCGCTCAGCGATCCGCAGACGCAATTGTCGGAAGAGATCATCAAGGACGCCGAGCTTGCGATGTATCACTCCAAGCGCATCGGCGGCGACCGCATCGACGTTTACAAGCCGGCGATGCGCGCGCGCAAGACCGACCGGCTGACGCTGGAATCCGAGCTTCGCCGCGCCATCGAGCGCGAGGAGATCACCATCCTGTATCAGCCGATCGTGCGGCTGGAGGACCGTTCCATCGCCGGCTTCGAGGCGCTGGCGCGCTGGGACCATCCCAAACTCGGGCGGATGGCGCCGCAGGAATTCATCACCATCGCCGAGGAGATCGGCCTGATCGTCGATCTCGGCATGTTCGTGATGGACCAGACCGCGCGGCAGCTCTCGATCTGGCAGCGCGCGATGCGCTCGCGCGAGCCGATCTTCGCCAGCGTCAACGTCTCGTCGCGGCAGTTGCTGCGGCACGATTTGATCCACGACATCCGCACCGTGCTGTCGCGCTCCTCGGTGGCGCGCGGCACGCTGAAGCTGGAATTGACGGAATCGCTTGTGATGGAGAACCCGGAACACGCCGCCCAAATGCTGCACCGGATCCGCGAACTCGGCACCGGATTGTCGCTGGACGATTTCGGCACCGGCCATTCCTCGCTGGCCTATCTGCAGCGCTTTCCGTTCGACACCATCAAGATCGACCAGTCCTTTGTGCGCACCACCAGCCGCGGTACAAGGCCGGTGATCCTGAAATCGATCATCGCGCTCGCCCACGATCTCGGCATGGACGTGGTCGCCGAGGGCGCCGAGACCGATTCGGACGCGGTGGAGCTGTATCAATTGGGCTGCGAATACGCCCAAGGCTTCGCGTTCGGCGAACCGATGGACGCCGATGCCGCGATGCGGCTGCTCACCGAAGAGCGGCTGGAAGCGGC
Source organism: uncultured Alphaproteobacteria bacterium (assembly GCA_963784755.1). GTDB lineage: Bacteria > Pseudomonadota > Alphaproteobacteria > Rhizobiales > Xanthobacteraceae > Bradyrhizobium. Next base: position 757,442 of record CAWASS010000004.1, read on the forward strand.
GAGCTGACGACCTCGTCGTCATTGCCGGGCTTGACCCTGCAATCCATCCACTTCGAAAAAAGCATTTTGTGAAGTGATGGATACGCGGGGTCAAGCCCGCGTATGACGCGGAAATATTCGCGTTCCCCGGACGCAGCGCAGCGCGTAGCGGTGCGCTGCAGAGCCGGGGCCGTGCGAGGCTCAGTGTTTGTGACGGTCCCGGCTCTGCGGTGCACCGTCAAGTGACGCTGCACCGCGTCCGGGACACGAGACCTACGCGTGTCCCGCCTCGTTCGACAGCATGCCGGGATCGATGCCGATCTTGCGCAGCGCGCGCAAATATTTTTCCTCTACGTCGCGGCCGAAGACCAGCTCGGGATCGGCGTCGCAATGCAGCCAGCCATTGCCCTGGATTTCGTTTTCCAGTTGCCCCGGCGCCCAGCCGGCATAGCCGAGCGCGAGAATCGCGTGTTTCGGCCCCGCGCCCTTGGCGATGGCTTTGAGAATATCCACGGTCGCGGTCAGGCAGATCTCGTTGTCGATCGGCAGCGTCGCGTCCTCGATGAAGAAGTCGCTCGAGTGCAGCACGAAGCCGCGGCCGGTCTCCAGCGGGCCGCCCTTCAGCACCTTCATGCTGCCGGCGTTTTCCGGCAGCCTGATCTGGTCGGCCTTCTGGATGATGTCGAGCTGCACCAGCAATTCGGGAAAGTCGATGCTGCCGGCGGGGTGATTGACAATGATTCCCATCGCGCCTTCGGACGAATGCGCGCAGAGGTAGATCACCGAATGCGCGAAGCGCGGGTCTTCCATCACAGGCATCGCGATCAAGAGCTGGCCATCGAGATAGCCGGACTCATCGTTATCAGCGCCGGCCGTTTTGCCGCGATCGCCAGCCGTTTTCTTGCGTACCAGGTCCATCGGCGCCGGGCTCTCTCGTTGCCCCATATCCTGATATCGGGTGCTCGCGCTGTCAATCAAGCTTCAACCCGATCGCGAACCGGATCACAAGCAATTCAATGGTTTACCGCGGCGCCTGGCTGTAAAGACGTGTCATGATCGTCACGGTTCCCGTTCGCGCCGGCGTCGCCGCCGCAATTGTTGCGTCGTTGCTGCTGCCGCAAGCGCGGGCGCAGGACTCCTCGCCATGGCTCAAGGACGGCCACTCCGCGGTGCGGCTGCTGGCGGGGTCGCGCAGCGGCGCGGTGCTCTTGGGCGGCATCGCGTTTCAACTGCAGCCGGGCTGGCACACCTACTGGCGCAATCCCGGCGATTCCGGCGTGCCGCCGCGAATCGATTTTTCGAAATCGGACAACATCGAAGCCGTGACCATCCTGTGGCCGGCGCCGATAAAGTTTGAAGATGGCTCCGGCGGCACCTCGCTGGGGTATCAGAAACAGGTGGTGCTGCCGCTGCGCATCGTCGCAAAAAATGCCGACAAGCCGGTGACGCTGCGCGCCGATATCAATTACGCGGTGTGCGAGAAACTCTGCATCCCGGTCGAGGCCAGCGCGGAGTTGGCCTTCACCAGCGTGGCCAGCACCGAGGACGGCGCGCTGTCGGCGGCGCTCGATACCGTGCCGAAACCGGCCACGATCGGCGATCCCAATCCGCTCACCATCCGCGACGTCAAGCGCGACGGCAAGAATGGCGTGCTGGTCGACGTGGTCGCGCCCGCCGCTGCTGAGGTCAACCTGTTTGCCGAAGGGCCGACCCCGGACTGGGCGCTGCCGGTGCCGAAACTGCTCGAGCACAGCCCGCCCGGGGTGAAGCGTTTTGCGTTCGACCTCGACGGCCTGCCGCCGGGCGCCAGCGCCGATGGCGCGGCGCTGAAGCTGACTTTGGTCGGCGGCGAGCGGGCGTATGAGTTCAATGTGAATTTGAACTAGCTGTCATTCCGGGGCGCGCGAAGCGCGAGCCCGGAATCCATGACCACGATCGGCGTTTATGGATTCCGGGCCTGCGCCAAGAGGCGCATCCCGGAATGACGAAGTTAGACCCAACCGAATCTTAACGATTCGTTGATAATCCGGATCGTCGCCGCGGCTATGCGGCAATGAGGGTTTCTCCGTGGCCGTAACGGACGCGCACTCCACACCAGCACACCCCGCGGGCGCGATCGCGCGGCTGCGCGCGATGCTTGGTGGCTCCAACGAGGCGTCGCTGACCCGGCGGCTCGCCGGCACCGTCTTCATCATCCGCGTCGTCAGCGCGATGCTTGCGTATCTGTCGCAGATCCTGCTGGCGCGCTGGATGGGCGGATCGGACTACGGCGTCTACGTCTATGTCTGGACCTGGGTGCTGCTGCTCGGCAGCATGATGGATTTCGGCATCTCGGTGTCGGCGCAAAAGCTTATTCCGGAATACCGCACCAAAGGCGAGCACGCGCTGCTGCGCGGCTTCCTCTCCGGCAGCCGCTGGATGACGTTGATCGTCTCCTCCATCGTCTCGCTGCTGCTCGCCGGCATTGTGAAACTCGCATCGCCCTGGATCGAGCCGGGCGCCGTGGTGCCGCTCTACATCGGCTGCCTGACGCTGCCGGCCTTCGTGGTCGCCAACACCCAGGACGGCATTGCGCGCTCGCACGACTGGATGCGGCTCGGACTGATGCCGCAATTCGTGGTGCGGCAGTCGCTGATCATCGGTTTTACCGCCGGCGCGGTTGCCCTGGGTTTCAATCTCGGCGCTACCGCCGCGATGATGGCAAGTGCAGCCGCAGTCTGGATCGCCATGATCGGCCAGACGATCGTGCTCAACCGCCGCCTCGCTGCTACCGTCGAGGCCGGGCCGAAGGCCTACGATTTCCGCGGCTGGCTCGCGGTGTCGCTGCCGATCCTGATGGTGGAAGGTTTTTACCTGCTGCTGTCCTACACCGACGTGCTGTTGCTGCAGCAATTCCGTTCCTCCGAGGAGGTCGGCATCTATTTCGCGGTGGTGAAGACGCTGGCGCTGGTGTCGTTCATCCACTACGCGATGTCGGCGACCACGGCGCATCGTTTTGCCGAATATCACGCCACCGGCGACAAGGCACGATTGTCGGCCTATGTCGCACATGCGATTCAATGGACGTTCTGGCCGTCGGTGGCGGCGACCGCGGCTCTGCTGGCGTTCGGCAAGCCGCTGCTGTGGCTGTTCGGGCCGCAATTCACGGCCGGCTACGACATCATGTTCATCGCCGCCATCGGGCTTGTGGTGCGCGCGGCGATCGGCCCGGTGGAGCGGCTGCTCAACATGCTCGGCCATCAGCACGTCTGCGCGCTGGCCTATGCGTCGGCTTTTGTGATGAACGTGGTGCTGTGCGTCGTGCTGATCCCGCGCTTCGGCGGCCATGGCGCGGCGGCCGCCACCTCGATGGCGCTGGTGTTCGAAACCGCGCTGCTGTTCTGGATCGTGCGCCGGCGTCTGGGCCTGCACGTGCTGGCGTTCGGGAAGCAGGCTTCTTAACCTCTCCCCGCAAAGGGCGGGGAGAGGTTAAGCGGCCCCTACTCCGCGGTCCAGCCGCCGTCGATCGAGAGGTTGGCGCCGGTGATCTGGGCGGCGTCGTCGCCGCACAAGAACAGCGCGAGGGCGGCGACCTGCTCGGAGGTGACGAACTCCTTGGTCGGCTGTGCCGCCAGCAGGACGTCCTTGATGACCTGTTCCTTGGTGAGATTGCGCGCCTTCATGGTGTCGGGGATCTGCTTTTCGACCAGCGGGGTCCAGACATAACCCGGCGAGATGCAGTTGCAGGTGATCTTGAAGGTGGCAAGCTCCAGCGCCACCGTCTTGGTGAGGCCGGCGATGCCGTGCTTGGCCGAGACATAGGCCGACTTGAACGGCGAGGCCACCAGCGAATGCGCCGAGGCGGTGTTGATGATGCGGCCCCAGCCGCGCTTCTTCATGCCAGGCACCGCGGCGCGGATGCCGTGAAACGCCGAGGACAGGTTGATGGCGATGATGGCGTCCCATTTGTCGACCGGAAATTCCTCGACCGGAGACACGAACTGGATGCCGGCATTGTTGACCAGCACATCGACCGAGCCGAACGTGCTTTCGCCGAGCGCGATCATGCCGGCGATCTCCGCCGGTTTTGTCATGTCGGCGGGCGAATGCACCGCCTTGACCTTGAAATCGCTTTCGATCGCGGCGCGTTCTTTCTCGATGTCGGCGGGCGTGCCCATGCCGTTGAGCACGATGCTGGCGCCGGCGCCGGCGAAGGCGCGCGCATAAGCCAATCCGATGCCGCTGGTCGATCCGGTCACCACCGCGGTCTTGCCTGTCAAGATACCCATTATTCTTGCTCCTGCTTTCGCTATGCCCGCTTCAGGGGGTCTTTGTCGTCTTGCGTCAATTCATACACCACCATGGTCTCGTTGTTCTGCGGCGGCTGCATCCGGTCCCGGTAAGCCATGATGCGCTCGATGTCGCGGCGGCCGGCGCTGCGATGCTCGGCGATCACCGTCGGCGAAAAATTGTAGTCGCGCGAGGCAACCTCGGGCAACGCGCTGTGGTAGGTCAGATGGATCACCGTGACGCTGCCTTCAGCCGGTGCGCCGGGCGTTCCGTTTCCGGCAAGTCTGCGGGTCGAAGGAGGGCGTTGCCCCGCGTTATAGAGATTCCTGTTCTTTTTGGTATTGATCTCGGTGCGGCTGGCGAAGCGAATGTCCTTTTCGCGTTCCGCGATTTCGCCGAGCGAGGTCGGCAATACGCCGGCGGCGCTGAACAGATCGAGCTGGAAGATCAGAAGATTGTCCTGTCCCTTGTGTTTCAGCACATGGTCCAGCGGCGTATTCGAGATCAGGCCGCCGTCCCAGAAATAATCGTCGCCGATCCTGATCGCCGGAAACCCCGGCGGCAGGGCTGCCGACGCCATTATGTGTTCGGGGCCGATCACGGTAGGCATGTCGCCCTTGTTGTCGAAATACATCTGCGCGCCGGTCGCGACGTTGACCGCGCCGACGCTGATCCGCACACCCTGCTTGCTGTTGATGAGGTCGAAATCGACCATCTCGCGCAGCGTCTCCCGCAGCGGCGAGGTGTCGTAGAAACTTAAGGCGGTGAGATCGTCCGGCGATTGAAACGGCAATGGCGGAAAGCGCGGCTTGAAGAAGCCGGGCACGCCGGCCAGCATGATGACGCCGGCGTTCCATTCATTGACGGTCGTGCGCGAGCCGTCGCCGGCGAGCCAGGGAATCGCGGGCCATGTTGCCTGCGAAGATACCTTGTTCCAGAAATCGTCCAGGCGCCGGTGGCGCTGGTCCGGCGTGTTGCCGGCGATCAGCGCGGCGTTGATCGCGCCGATCGAAATGCCGGCCACCCATTGCGGGGCAAATTTGCAATCGCACAGCGCCTCGAACGCGCCGACCTGATAGGAGCCGAGCGCGCCGCCACCCTGCAACACCAGCACGGGCTGGGCGTCGGCCGGCATGCCGGGTTTGGACGTTGCCGAGGTCGATTCGTCGTTCATCGCTGTCATACCGCAGTGCAAAATAGCACCGTGACGGCAGATAACGCCGCCGTCAACCTGATCAAGTTTCCGCTATGGGATCAGCGCTGTTCGGTCGACGCCATGATCAGCGTCCAGAACACCTTGTATTTGGTATTCGGCGCATAGCTTGCCGCGATGCCTAATTTTGTGACACCGTTTTTCAGCATGTTGGCCCGGTGCGGCGGCGAATCGCGCCAGCCGGAAAACGCTTCCGCCAGCGTGTGGTAGCCGGCGGACACGTTTTCCACCGCCAGTGTCGCCGGATATCCGGACGCGTTCAGGCGCTTTGCCAGGGGTGCGGTGACATCGTGGTCGAGCTTGTTGCGGCTGGCCATCGCCTGCGACTGGGCTTCCGCCAATGTCATCAGCGCAGGGTCGACGGCGACGCCGCCGAGGCCGTTGTTCTGGCGGTAGAGCGAGATCATCGATGCCGCGGCCACCGGATCGAGCCTGGCGCCGGCATTGGCCATGCTCACATACATGCTCGGCTGCTCGAGCATCGGGGCATCCGCAGCGCAGCCGCCGAGCGCCAACAGGCCCAGTATGGCGATCGCCATCCGCATGATTCGGAATTCCCCCAAGGTTGAGGGCAGTTGTTGCATACCAACAGTGGCTGAAAGGTGAACGGCGCAACGATTGTTTCGCCATGGCCGGGCTTGTCCCGGCCATCCACGTCTTTTCTTGTGCTCAAGAAAGCAAGACATGAATGCCCGGCACAGTGGCACGTGCCCGGGCCGGCGAAGCCGGACCCGAGTGCCGGGCATGACGGTACCTTGTGGTGGCGCCTCAGTCCTACGCCGCGAAAATCCGGTATCGTCTCGGGTGCAGGCCGATCATGTCGCCGGTTCGAAGCTCGCGGTCGCGCGGCGCGTCGATCTCGATCAGCGTGCCGCCGTTGTCGGACGAGAGTGCCACTTCGGCGCGCTGGGTCGGGCCGAAGGTGCGCACCCGCTTCACCGCGCCCTCCAGCACGCCGCTGCCGACCGGCCCGACCTGCATGTCATGGCGGCGAACGAACAGGTGCGACGGGCCGCAGGCGACGCCGTCGGTTGCGATGTTCAGCACCCTGCCGTCGAGCCGCACGCGGCCGTCGTCGACATGCACCGGCAGCACGATCGATTCGCCGATGAAACCGTGCACGAAGGCGGTCGCGGGCTGGTCGTAGACCTCGCCGGGCGTGCCGATCTGTTCGATGCGGCCCTTGTCCATCACCACCACGCGGTTGGCGACTTCCAGCGCCTCTTCCTGGTCGTGGGTGACGAAGATCGAGGTGACGTTGATTTCCTCATGCAGCGTGCGCAACCACTGCCGCAATTCCTTGCGCACCTTGGCGTCGAGCGCGCCGAACGGCTCATCCAGCAGCAGGATGCGCGGCTCGATCGCCAACGCGCGCGCCAGCGCAATGCGCTGGCGCTGGCCGCCGGACAGTTGGCTCGGATAGCGGCTGGACAGCCAGTCGAGTTGCACCAGGTCGAGCAATTCCTTGACCCGCGCGCGGATGTCGGCCTCGCTCTTGCGGATGGCGCGCGGCTGCACCCGCAGTCCGAACGCCACGTTCTCGAACACCGTCATGTGCCGGAACAGCGCGTAATGCTGGAACACGAATCCGACCTGGCGTTCGCTGGCGCCGCGCGCCAACGCGTCCTCGCCATCGAACGCGACCGCGCCGGAATCCGGCCAGTCCAGCCCGGCGATGATCCGCAGCAGCGTGGTCTTGCCGGAGCCGGACGGCCCGAGCAGCGCCAGTAACTCGCCATTGGCGACCTTGAGGTCGACGCCGTCGAGTGCCGCAAACGCGCCGAACTTTTTCACGATATTTTTGACTTCAATCGCCACGCGAAAATTGTCCTTCGTCCAGATGCCGTTCGAGAATGGTTTTTGCCACCAGCGTGATCAGCGCCAGCATCGCCAGCAGCGACGCGATCGCGAACGAGGAAACGAACTGGTATTCGTTGTAGAGAATTTCAACCAGCAGCGGCATGGTGTTGGTCTCGCCGCGAATGTGCCCGGATACCACCGACACCGCGCCGAACTCGCCCATCGCGCGCGCGTTGCACAGCAGTACGCCATACAGCACGCCCCATTTGATATTGGGCAAAGTGACGCGGAAGAAGGTCTGCAGGCCGGAGGCGCCGAGCGAGATCGCGGCCTCCTCTTCCTGCGTGCCCTGCTCGTGCATCAGCGGAATCAGCGCGCGGGCCACGAACGGAAAGGTCACGAAGGCGGTCGCGAGCGCAATGCCGGGCACCGCGAACAGCACCTGGACGTTATGCGCCTGCATCCATGGTCCGAAAAACCCCTGCGCGCCGAACAGCAGCGCGAACACGAGGCCCGAGATCACCGGGCTTACCGAAAACGGCAGGTCGATCAGCGAAATCAGGAAGGTCTTGCCAGGGAACTCGAACTTGGTGATGGCCCAGGCCGCGATCACCCCGAACACCAGATTGAGGCTGACCGAAATCGCGGCAACGGCGAGCGTCAACCGGATCGCGGAGAGCGCCTCGGGATCGCTGAGCGCGGAAAAATACGCGCCGATGCCCTTCGAGAACGCCTGCGCGAACACCACGACCAGCGGCAACACCACGAACACCGTGAGGAACGTCACCGCGATCGCGATGATGACGAAGCGGACCAGCCAGGGCTCGGTGCGGGTGTCCGCGCGTGCTGACATTGTCGCTGTTTGAATTTGACTCATTGCGCCAATCTCTAATGCGCCGGGATGCGCGTCTGCGCCCAGCGCTGGATGCGGTTGACCGCGAAGATGATCAGGAACGCGGCGACCAGCATGACCACCGCGATCGCGGTCGCATCGGCGTAGCGGAATTCGGAGAGCCGGATCACGATCAGCAGCGGCGCGATCTCCGAGACGTTGGGCAGGTTGCCGGCGATGAAGATGACCGAGCCGTATTCGCCGACGGCGCGCGCAAACGCCAGCGCGAAGCCAGTCAGCATCGCCGGCATCAGGCTCGGCAGGATCACCTTGGATATTGTGTGCCAGCGGTTGGCGCCGAGGCTGGCGGCAGCTTCCTCGATCTCGGCGTCGAGATCGAGCAGCACCGGCTGCACCGTGCGCACCACAAAGGGAATGCCGATGAAGACCATCGCGACGAAGATCCCGACCGGCGTGAACGCGACCTTGATGCCGAGTTCGGCCAGCGGCGCACCGAGCCAGCCTTTCTGCGCGAACAAAGAGGTCAGCGCGACGCCGGCTACCGCGGTCGGCAGCGCAAAGGGAATGTCGACAATGGCGTCGAACAACCGGCGCCCGGGAAAACGGTAGCGCACCAGCGCCCAGACGATGATCATCCCCATCGCGAGATTGACCAGCGCGGCGAGGAAGGCGAGGCCGAACGACAATCTTAGCGCGTTGAGGGTGCGGCGGCTGGTGACGATCGTCCAGAACTGATCGAAACTCAGCTCGAATGTTTTCAGGAACAGGCCCGCGAGCGGGATCAGCACGATGATCGACAGCCACGTCAGGGTCAGTCCCATGGTGAGACCAAACCCCGGCAAGGTGCTGCGCCTTGATGCCGCTCCGTTCACAACGTCCCCTGAAAAAACTCGCTTGGTTCAGTTCCTGTAGATCTGGTCGAACACGCCGCCTTCGCCGAAATGTTCCTTCTGCGCCCTGGTCCAGCCGCCAAAGACGTCGTCGATGGTGAACAGTTCGACCTTTGCGAACGACGACTCGTATTCCCTGGCGATCTCCGGATCGCGCGGACGATAGGAGTTGCGTGCGGCAATTTCCTGTCCTTCCTTTGTATACCAGTATCTCAGATATGCCTCCGCGACGGCGCGCGTGCCTTTTTTATCGGCAACTGCATCGACCACGGCGATCGGAGGCTCGGCGAGAATCGACAACGGCGGCGACACGATCTCGAACTTGTCCTTGCCGAATTCGCGCTGCGCCAGGAACGCCTCGTTCTCCCAGGCCAGCAGCACGTCGCCGACGCCGCGCTCGACGAAGGTGACGGTGGAGCCGCGCGCGCCGGCGTCGAGCACCGGCACATTCTGATAGAGGTCGGCGACGAACTTCCTGGCCTTGTCCGCCGAGCCATATTTCTTCAGCGCGTATCCCCATGCCGCCAGATAATTCCAGCGCGCGCCGCCGGAAGTTTTCGGATTCGGCGTGATCACGCTGACGCCGGATTTGATCAGATCGTCCCAATCCCGGATGCCCTTCGGATTACCCTTGCGTACCAGAAAAACAATGGTCGAGGTGTAGGGTGAGGCATTTAGCGGCAGGCGCTGTTGCCAGTCCGCGGCGAGCAGGCCCTTGGCGGCGATGGCGTCGATGTCATAGGCGAGCGCCAGCGTGACGACGTCGGCCTTCAGCCCGTCGATCACGGCGCGCGCCTGCGAGCCGGAGCCGCCATGCGATTGCTTGATCTCGACGGTCTTGCCGGTTTCTTTCCGGTACGCCGCGGCAAACGCCTTGTTGAAATCGGCATAGAGCTCGCGGGTCGGATCGTAGGAGACGTTGAGCAGCGACACGTCGGAGGCGAACGCGGAACCCGTCCAGAGCAGCGCGGCGATGACGGGAAGAATGCGGCGGATCATCTTATCTCCATTCGGCCTGATGACATGATCGTCACGAGGGAGTGACATAACTCGTGACAAAGCGCGCTCAAGTCAACGAAACCACGTTTCATTGTTCGTAGCGTTGCAGGGTCAATATCCTACGATGTCTTCACGGTGTGGATGCCGCATTCCGTCTTCGGCCTGCCGCGCCAGCGGCCGGCGCGGGCGTCTTCATCCGGCTCGGTGCGGCTGGTGCAGGGCATGCATCCGACCGAGAGGTACCCGGACGCCGCGAGCGGGTGCGGCGGCAGTTTTGCGTTGGCATAGATCGCCGCGATGTCCTCGCGCGAAACATTCGCGAACGGATTGAATTTCAGCCGTACGCCGTCCGCTTCCACGACGGGAATCGCCGCCCGCGTGCGGCCCTGAAAGCGCTTGCGTCCGTTGATCCAGGCATCGAAGGGCGCAAGCGCGCGCGCCAGCGGCTCGACTTTCCGGATCCGGCAGCACGCATCCGGATCGGAGAACCACAGATCGCGATCGGGATCGGCGCGGTCGAGCGTCGTTTCCGAGGGTTTTATCGAACGCACATCGCGCAGCCCCAGTGTCGCGATCAACCTGTCGCGATAAGCAAGCGTTTCCTCGAACAGCCACCCGGTATCGAGAAAGATCACGGGGATGGCGGGATCGACATCCGCCATCACTTTCAGCAATGCCGCGGATTCGGTGCCGAACGACGAGACCACGGCAAGGCGGTCGCGGCCGACCGCGCGCAATGCCGCGGCAATGATTTCCTCCGGCGGGGCGCCGCGCAGCGCGCGGTCAAGCTCTTCCGCTGACGGAAATTCATCCGCGAGCGGCGTCCGCTCCGGCAATAATCGATGGGCGAGACTGCTCACTGGGCCGCACTTTCCGAATGACGCTGCTGCATCCGCCGATGCAGCGCGGTGACGCGGCCATCGCCGGTCGGCTGATAAAACACCGAGTAGCGTTTCGCGGTGGCGGCGAAGGCCTCGGCGTCGCTGTCTTTCCTGACCTCGAACGCGTCGAAGCCGGCGCGCAGCATGAACACGAACTGGTCGCGCAGGATCTGTCCGGTAGCGCGCAGCTCGCCGCGATAATGATAACGCTCGCGCAATAGCCGCGCCTGGCTGTAGGCCCGGCCATCCCTGAAGGTCGGAAACACAAGTGCCACCGCCGCGAGCCGGTCCAGATACGGCACGAGGTCGTCAACGTCGCGGTTGTTCGGCCAGATCACCCCTAGCTTTCCGAGCCGGCGCGACAGCGTTTCGGGATCGGCCAGAAACCGTGCCGCTGAAATCAGCACCGCGCCGCCGGTGGGAAGCTCGGCATCGTCGGCGACATGGACAAACGCGTCGCCCGATATTTTTCCATTTTTAACGAGTGGCATAGACGCGCTCCCTGAAAGGTTCGACGCCGAGCCGCTTCACGGTATCGACGAACAATTCGTCGGGCCGCGCGCGCAGCGCAAGGTAAGCTTCAACGATATCCTCGACCACGTCGGCGACATCGGCATAGGGCACCGACGGCCCGATCAGGTGGCCGAGTTCGGCGTGTTCGTCGGCGCGGCCGCCGATGGTGATCTGGTAAAATTCCTCGCCGTTCTTCTCGACGCCGAGGATGCCGATATGGCCGACATGGTGATGCCCGCAGGCATTGATGCAGCCGGAGATGTTGACATGCAGTCTGCCGATCAGGTTGGCGGTGCCGTGATTGGCAAAGCGGCGGGTCAGTTCCTGCGCGATCGGGATCGAGCGCGCATTGGCAAGCGAGCAGTAGTCCAGCCCCGGGCAGGCGATGATGTCGGTGATCAGGTTGACGTTCGGCGTGGCGACGCCGATCGCATCCAGCGCCTTCCACAGCGCCGGCAGATCGCGCCTGGCGACATGGGGCAGCGCCAGGTTCTGCTCGTGGCCGACGCGGATCTCGCCGAACGAATATTTGTCGGCGAGATCGGCGATCGCATCCATCTGCTCCGCGGTGGCATCGCCAGGCGGTCCGCCGACCGGTTTTAGCGACAGCGTGACGATCGCATAGCCCGGCACCTTGTGCGGGAACACCGAATTCTTGCGCCAGGTCTCGAACTGCAGATCATGCGCCGCCTTCTTCAATTCGTCCGGCATATGCGCCAGCTTTTCGTAGGCCGGATAGGAAAAGCGCGAACGGATTTCCTCGATCGCGGCGTCGTCGAGCGTCAGGGCGCTCCGGTCCATCTGCTGCCATTCGTCCTCGACCTCTCTCGCGAATTTCTCCGCACCGAGCTCGTGGACCAGGATCTTGATCCGCGCCTTGTAGATGTTGTCGCGGCGGCCGTACTGGTTATAGACCCGCAGGATCGCCTCGACATAGCTCAGGAGGTCGTGGCCGTGCACGAACGGCTTGATGGTCTTGCCGATGAACGGGGTGCGGCCGAGCCCGCCGCCGACCAGCACCTCGAAGCCGGTTTCGCCGGCGGCGTTCTTGTGCAGCCGCAGGCCAACGTCATGCACCTTGATCGCGGCGCGATCGTGCGCGGACGCCATGATGGCGAATTTGAACTTGCGCGGCAGGAACGAGAATTCCGGATGCAGCGTGGTGTATTGTCGCAGCAGCTCGGACCAGATGCGGGGGTCCTCGATCTCGCCGGGCGCGACGCCGGCCCATTGATCCGAGGTGACGTTGCGGGTGTTATTGCCCGAGGTCTGCATGGCGTGGATGCCGACCTCGGCGAGATCGGCCAGCGCATCCGGCAATTCGGCGAGCTTGATCCAGTTGAACTGGATGTTCTGCCGTGTGGTGAAGTGGCCGTAGCCGCGGTCGTAGCGCCGCGCCACATGCGCCAGCCGGCGCAACTGCTTCGACGACAGCGTGCCGTAGGGGATCGCAATGCGGAACATATAGGCGTGCAGCTGCAGATAGACGCCATTCTGCAGCCGCAGCATCTTGAACTCGTCCTCGGTGAGTTCGCCGGACAGACGACGCTTCACCTGGTCGCGGAATTCGGAAACCCGTTCGTTGATCAGCGTGCGGTCGATTTCGTCGTAAGCGTACATGACTTGCCTTTACGCCGGCACCGGAAGACCGATGGTGAGGCCTTCGGAGCGGATATGTTCGCGCAAATTGCCGGGCTCGATTCCGCCGTCATCGGCGACGTCCACCGGCGCGATGTAGGCGCCGATCGCGCCGACATCGTCGGCGATGGATTCGGCGAGCAGCGCCCGGGCTTCATCCGAGGTGCGGACGATCGCGGCATCCGACAGCTCGGCCGACCAGCCATGCTGTGCCGTGCGATAGATCACGGCGCCGTCCCAGGTGCGGTTGGCGGTCACCACCGACGGGCCGGCGATCCTGATTTTCTTCTGTTCGAGCGGGGAGGTCATTCGGCCGCAACCTGAAAGTTCGAGATGAGGGGATCAAGATTGGCTTGGCGCCAGGCTGCCGAATGCGCGACCACGTCGCCGATGATGAGGATGGCGGGGCCGCCGCCGGTGGCGCGAACCAGCGCCGGGAGATTGTCGAGTGCGCCGACTATCGCCTGCGAATCCGGCCGCGTTGCGCGGGCAAACACGCCGACCGGCGTTTGCGGCGAACGCCCGGCGGCCAGCAACCCTGCGCGGATCGCGGGCGCCGCGGTCATGCCCATATAGACCACCACCGTCATCTTCTGATCGGTCAGCGTGCTCCAGTCGACGGTTTCGGCGTCTTTTGCTTTATGCGCGGTAAGGAAGGTGATGCGCAGCGCTTCGCCGCGGAACGTCAGCGGCACTTCGGATTCGGCGGCGGCGCCAAGGCCTGCGGTGATTCCGGGAATCACCGAATAGGCGATACCGGCCTCGCGCAGCGCCTCGACTTCCTCGCCACCGCGTCCGAATACGAACGGGTCGCCGCCTTTGAGGCGCACCGCGCGCTGGCCGGATTTTGCCGCACCGATCAGCAGTCTGTTGATGGCATCCTGGCCGATGCCGGGTTTGCCGACGCAACGTCCCACCGGTACGCGCGTGGCGTCGCGGCGGGCGCGATCGAGAATTTCCGGCGAGACCAGTTCGTCGTAAAAAATGATGTCGGCGTCCTGCAGCGCGCGCAACGCCTTGACGGTGAGCAGATCCGGATCGCCGGGACCGGCGCCGACCAGCGTCACCCTGCCCACGGCCTTGCCCGCTTGGCTGCCTGCAAAGGCTGCGGGATCGGCGATATCTTTCAGCGCCGCTTCGGCTTCATCGTTGCGGCCGGCGAGCACGAGCGCGCCGATCGGGCCGTCGACCACGCGCTCCCAGAACCGGCGGCGCAGCGGAAACTCGGCAATGCGGCCGTGAATGGATTTGCGCCAGCGGCCGATGAAGCTGGCGAGATCGCCGATCCGTGCCGGCAGCACCGCCTCGATGCGCTCGCGCACCCGCCGCGCCACCACCGGCGACGCGCCACCGGTGCCGACGGCAACCACAACGTCGCCGCGGTCGACGATGGCGGGAAAGATAAACGTGGAATGCGCGAGATCATCCATCACGTTGACGGGCAGGCCGACTGCCCTGGCCCGCGCCGACATCGCCGGCCCAATGTCGCCGGCGCCGGCGCAGAGAATTGCGATCACCCCCGAAAGATCGGCCTGCAGCGGATCGCCTTGCACCGGTTCGACCCGCGCGGCATCGGCCGCATCGATCCCGTTCATTTCGTGACGGCCGTCGGTCGCAACCCAGCGGACGCGCGCGCCAGCCGACAGCAGCAGGCGCAGCTTCGCCCGCGCGAGCTCACCACCGCCAACGAGCAGGATGGGGCCGGTCTGCATATCGAGAAACACGGGCAGGAATCGCATGCGATACTCCGCTCCCCAACTTCCGGGGTTGACTAGAATTATTTTCTATCTATGTCTCTTGCAAGCCTAGCAAAGAGAAAATTATTCCTTCTCTATTGCAGTGCAACTATAGAATTTTTGTCCTCAAACACCAAGCGCCAGAGATGTCCCTTCTTGATAACAGCGGCCGAATTCATGCGTTGCGCGGCAAGCCCGAAACCCACCCTCCGCCCGGCCTGACCGCTCCGGACGCCGGACCGGCAAACGGTGCGGCCATGGACCACCTCGACGCGCTGGAAGCGCAAAGCATCTACATTTTCAGGGAAGCCTTTGCGCGGCTGAAGAAGCTGGCGCTGCTATGGTCGCTCGGCAAGGATTCCAATGTGATGATCTGGCTGGCGCGCAAGGCGTTCTTCGGCCGGGTGCCGTTTCCGGCGCTGCATGTCGACACCGGCAAGAAATTTCCCGAGATGTACGCGTTCCGCGACCGCTACGGCAAGGAATGGGAGCTTGACCTGAAGATCGAGCCCTGCCCGCCGATCGACGCCGTCGATCCGACCTTGCCGCCGGCGGCGCGCTCCGCCGCGCGCAAGACCGAAGGCTTGAAACTCGCGCTGACGAAATACGGGTTCGATGGACTGATCGCCGGCATCCGCCGCGACGAGGAAGCGACGCGCGCCAAGGAGCGGGTGTTCTCGCCGCGCGGCACCGAGGGCGGATGGGACGTGCGCGACCAGCCGCCGGAATTCTGGGACCAGTTCAACGCCTCGCCGCCGCCTGGCGCGCATCTGCGCATCCACCCGATCCTGCACTGGACCGAAGCCGATATCTGGGCCTATACGGCGCGGGAAAACATCCCGATCATTCCGCTGTATCTTACCAAGGACGGCAAGCGCTACCGCTCGCTCGGCGATCAGGACATCACCAATCCCGTGGTGTCCAATGCATCGAACATCGACGAAATCCTCCAGGAACTGAACAGCACCAAGGTGCCGGAGCGCTCCGGGCGCGCGCTGGATCATGAGACCGAGGATGCGTTCGAACGGCTGCGCGTCGCCGGCTATCTCTAAGACGCTACGGAATTGAGTGCCGCGATGAACATGATGCTTCCCAAGACGACCTCCACCCCGAACGGCACCACGCGCGCGCAGGTCCGCATCGTCATTGTCGGCCATGTCGACCACGGCAAGTCGACACTGGTCGGCCGATTGCTGCACGAGACCGGCAGCTTGCCCGAGGGCAAGCTCGAAATGCTGAAAGCCGTGAGCGCGCGGCGCGGCATGCCGTTCGAATGGTCGTTCCTGCTCGACGCGCTGCAGACCGAGCGCGACCAGGGCATCACCATCGACACCACCCAGATCCGCTTCCGCACCCGCTCGCGCGACGTGGTGCTGATCGACGCGCCCGGCCACGCCGAATTCTTGCGCAACATGATCACCGGGGCGTCGCAGGCCGACGGCGCGGTGCTGATCATCGACGCGCTGGAAGGCGTGCGCGACCAGACGAGGCGGCACGGCTATCTGCTGCATCTGCTCGGGGTCAAACAGGTCGCGGTCGTCGTCAACAAGATGGACCGGGTCGATTTCAGCGCGGCGCGATTCAGCGACATCAGCAATGAAATCACCGCGCATCTGACCGGCCTCGGCGTCACGCCATCGGCGGTGATCCCGATTTCCGCGCGCGATGGCGACGGCGTCGCCGCACGCACGGCGCGGGCCGGCTGGTACAATGGGCCGACCGTGGTCGAGGCGCTCGACGCGCTGGAGCCGGCGCGTCCGCTGGAAGCGCTTGCGCTGCGGCTGCCGGTGCAGGCGGTCTATAAATTCGACGACCGCCGCATTGTCGCCGGCCGCATCGAGTCCGGGTCTTTAAGCGCCGGCGACGAAATCGTCATCATGCCCTCGGCCAAGATCGCCAGGATCAAGACGGTCGAGAGCTGGCCACTGACGCCAGTCAGGGGGCGCCAGAGCGCCGGGCGCTCGGTAGGCATCACGCTCGACCGCGAGCTCTTCATCGAACGCGGCGATGTCATCGCGCATACCGCCTCGGCACCACGCGACACGCGCCGGATTCGCGCGCGCATTTTCTGGCTGCACGACAAGCCGCTGGTTTCGGGCGCGTCGATCCTGGTCCGGCTCGGCACCAAGGAAACACGCGCCACCGTGGTTGCGATCGAAAAGGCGGTCGATCCCGGCGAACTCGCAAGCCGGGAAACCAGATCGATCGCGCGCAATCATGTCGGCGAGATCGACATTTCGCTGGCGCAGGCGCTGGCCGCCGATCCCTATACCGACAATCCGCGCACCGGCCGGCTGGTGATCGAGGTCCAGGGACGCATCGCCGGCGGCGGCCTCGTGCTCTCGGTCGATGCCGGGCAGCGCGCCATTCCGGTCGATATCGTGCCGGTGGAATCCGCGCTGCGCCCCGACGAGCGCTCGGCGCGTTATCGTCATGCCGGCGCGGTGGTCTGGCTGACCGGTCTGCCGGGCTCGGGGAAATCCACGCTGGCGCGCGCGCTGGAGCGCAGGCTGTTCGGCCAGGGCGGCTCGCCGGTGCTGCTCGACGGCGACACGCTGCGCGCCGGCCTCAACGGCGATCTCGGATTCTCGGCCGCCGACCGCGCCGAAAATATCCGCCGCCTCGCCGAAGTCGCCACCCACCTCGCGCGCAACGGCCACATCGCGATTGTGGCTGCGGTCTCGCCCTCGGCGGAAGACCGCGCCGCGGCGCGCCGTATCGCCGATACCGCGTTTCGCGAGATTTATGTCGCAACGCCGGCCGAGGTGTGCGAGAGCCGCGATCCCAAGGGCCATTACGCCAAGGCGCGCGCCGGCGGGCTCAACAATTTCACCGGCATCGGCAAGGATTATCAGGCCCCCGCCGCCGCCGAATTGCGCATCGATACCTCGGTGCGCCCGGTTTCCGACGCGACCGACGAGATCGAGCGGATGCTGGCCAAAACCGGGATTTTATTCGATGAACTGGTCGACCTCGCCGCCAATATCTAGGCTTGCCACCAGCCATTGTTGTAGGCAAAACGGCTCTAATTGCCGTTTCTGTGAGAAAATCCCATCATGAATCGCATCGACGCCCACGGATTGAAGATCGCTCCCGTTCTGTTTGATTTCATTGCCAGGGAAGCGGCCCCCAAGACCGGGATTGCGCCGGACGCGTTCTGGGCCGGGCTTGCCGCCATCATCCGCGACCTCGCGCCGAAGAACCGCGACCTGCTCAAGGTGCGCGATGCGCTGCAGGCAAAGATCGACGGCTGGCATCGCGCCCACAAGGGCAAGCCGTTCGACATGAGCGCCTATACCGCATTTCTGAAGGAGATCGGCTATCTGCTGCCGGAGCCGCCGACGCACGAAGTCGAGACCGCCAACATCGACGACGAAATCGGAAAAATCTGCGGGCCGCAACTGGTGGTGCCGCTCACCAACGCGCGTTACGCGCTGAACGCGGCCAATGCGCGCTGGGGCAGCCTGTACGACGCGCTTTACGGTACCGACGCACTGCCGCACGAGCCCGGCGAAGGCGGCAAGGGCTACAACAAGATCCGCGGCGACAAGGTGATCGCGAAGGCGAAACTGTTTCTCGATTCCGCCGTGCCGCTGGCGACCGGAAGCCACAGCGGCGTCACCGCCTACAGCGTCATCGCCGGCCAGCTTGCGGTGAAACTGAAGAGCGGCAACGCCACCGCGCTGAAATCCGCTGCGCAGTTCGCGGGCTTCCAGGGCGACGCCGCGGCGCCGACCGCGGTCCTGCTGGTCAACAACGGCATGCATATCGAGCTTCGGATCGACCGCGGCCACCTCATCGGCAAGGACGATCCGGCAGGGGTCGCCGACGTGATCCTGGAATCGGCGGTCTCCACCATCCTCGACATGGAAGACAGCGTCGCGGCGGTCGATGCCGACGACAAGGTGCTGATCTACCGCAACACGCTCGGCCTGATGAACGGCACGCTGTCGGCGGATTTCGAAAAGGGCGGCAAGACCGTAAAGCGCGCGCTCAATCCCGACCGCGTCTACAAGACGCCGGATGGCGGCGAGCTCAGGCTGCACGGACGCAGCCTGCTGCTGATGCGCAATGTCGGCCACCACATGTTCACCGACGCCGTGCTGGATTCCAGCGGCGAAGAGATTCCCGAAGGCATTCTCGATGCCGCGGTCGCCGGCCTGCTCGCAATCCACGACCTCAAGGGCAACTCGAAGACCCGCAACAGCCGTACCGGCTCGATCTATATCGTCAAGCCGAAGATGCATGGGCCCGACGAAGTGGCGCTGACCTGCGCGCTGTTCCAGCGCGTCGAGCAGATGCTGGCGCTGCCCGACAACGCCATGAAGGTCGGCATCATGGACGAGGAGCGCCGCACCACGGTCAACCTCAACGCCTGCATCCAGAATGCCGCCAAGCGTATCTGCTTCATCAACACCGGCTTCCTCGACCGTACCGGCGACGAGATTCACACCTCGATGGAAGCGGGCCCGATGATCCGCAAGAACGACATGAAGTCGCAACCCTGGATCAAGGCCTATGAGGACTGGAATGTCGATATCGGCCTGATCGACGGCCTGCCGGGACACGCCCAGATCGGCAAGGGCATGTGGGCAGCGCCGGACAAGATGGCGGACATGCTGGCGCAGAAGATCGGGCATCCGCAGGCCGGCGCCACCACCGCGTGGGTGCCCTCGCCCACCGCGGCGACGCTGCATGCGCTGCATTATCACCAGGTCAATGTACTGGCGCGCCAGGAGGAACTGAAGAAGGCCGGCCCGCGCGCAAAGCTCACGGACATCCTCACCATCCCGGTGTCGCAGTCGAACTGGGCGCCCGATGACGTGAAGCAGGAGATCGACAACAACTGCCAGGGCATTCTGGGCTATGTGGTGCGCTGGATCGACCAGGGCGTCGGCTGCTCGAAAGTGCCTGATATTCACGACGTAGGCCTGATGGAAGACCGCGCGACCTTGCGCATCTCCAGCCAGCATCTGGCGAACTGGCTGCAGCATGGCGTCGTCACCAAAGAGCAGGTGATGGAGTCGCTGAAGCGCATGGCTGTTGTCGTCGACAAGCAGAACGCCGGCGATCCGCTGTACCGGCCGATGGCACCGAAGTTCGACGGCGTCGCCTTCAAGGCCGCCTGCGACCTCGTGTTCAAGGGCCGCGAGCAGCCCAACGGCTACACCGAATATATTTTGACGGCGCGGCGCAGAGAGGCCAAGGCCGCGGGGTGATTGCTCGTGTCCCGGACGCGGTGCGGCGCCTCCGCGCTTCGTCATTGCCGGGCTTGATCCGGCAATCCATCCGTTTCGAAAGATGCATTTTTATGAAGGTCGATGGATACGCGGGTCAAGCCCGGCAATGACGAGTGTTGCCGCCTAAAACACCGCGATGTATTTCAACAGCGAAATGATGCCGAGGACGATCACCACCACGCGCGCGATCTGCTTGGCACGGCCGTCGAGCGGCAGCAGATTGATCAAATACAGAATGAGAATGACCACGAGAAACGTGATCAAGGCGCCGATCAGCATGTCGATTTCCTCATCGGTTTGAGCGACGCTGCGGCCGTTCCGCGCGACGTCATCCCAACGCGCAGGGAACCTGAGAGTTCCTTCCGGGGAACATCAGGTCACTCCGACGCCACCACCGGCATGCGCTGGTAGCGCGATCGCAGCGAGCGCGGGGCAGGAGACAGGCTCAGCGATGCGCCGCGCCTGTCGGCGCCGCCGGCGGCAACCATCAACCCGCTGCTGCCCGCGACGATGTCGCCCTTGCGCAGCGTCGGGTCGTCCTCGATCTTGACCGGCGCCAGGCCGAGCTGGTCCTTTCCGTTGCAGGTGCAGCCCGCGACCATCTCGTTGCGATAGCGGAACGCGTTCGGCAATTCGGAATAGGGCTTGCCGTTCTCGGTGGCGGCATGGTCGATGCTGCTGCCGTAAACGATCCTGGTTTCGCTGGCGGGACAAAAACTGTTGCAGGATGCGGCGCGGCTCTGGCCGTCGCCCGCTGTGATCGGGAAATAGCGCCCGTCGCAGGTACGCACGCAATAGGCCTGGCCGCCGCCAACCGAGACACGCGGACGCGCCGGCTCGACCGGGCTTCCGAAAAAACTGCCTTCGCTTGCGAATGGAAGCGGCGCCGACGGTTGCGATGGCGCCAGCGATGGATTGTCCGAAAACGCGCCAAACAGCGCCGATAGAAAGTCGCGGGCCTGCGCCGCCGGCGCGGCGCTTAACGCGCACACCGCCACTATCGCACAGATGCCCCACCGGTTGCCTGATGTCCCACTCATATCAGTGTTCCCGCGGGGACTCCCGGTTTTCAGTACAGCGCCGAGGTCGGAAGGTTCATCGCCTGCCGATCCGATCGCACCGCGATCGGACGCGGGGCCGCGGCCGCGGTCGGACGAACCGTGATCGTGCCTTTTGTCTCCGGGCGCTGCGCCTCGAAACGCTGCGAGGTCTTCGGCAGCACCACGACTTTGGTGCCGACATCGACGCGGCTGAACAGGTCGGTCACGTCTTCATTGGTGAGACGGATGCAGCCCGAGGAAACGAATTTCCCGATCGTTGTGGGATCGTTGGTGCCGTGGATGCGGTATTCGCTGGTGCCGAGATACATCGCGCGCGCGCCCAGGGGATTGCCGGGGCCGCCGGCCATGAAGCGCGGCAGATAAGGCTGGCGGGCGATCATCTCGGTCGGCGGATGCCAATCCGGCCACTCCGCCTTGCGGCGGATGGTCTGCACGCCCGACCAGGTAAAGCCCTCGCGGCCGACGCCGACGCCGTAGCGGACCGCGCGGCCCTGGCCGAGCACGTAATACAGCGTGGTGTGGCCGGTATCGATGATGACGGTGCCCGGCGCCTCGCGGGTATCGTACGCGACAATCGCGCGTCGCAGCCGCTCCGGCACCGCGCTCGAATCATCCTCCGGCAAAGCAACTGCGGCGTCCTCGGAAGGAAACGCAGCCGGTGAAGCCGCTGCGTAACCGAGAACCTGCGCCGAGGCGGAGGTTGCGGCGAATGCGGGCGCCAATACCAGCGCCGCGGCGAAAATCAGCGCATTGGTTGCGCGCGATGCCTGTCTGCGATTTCCGGAAAAAATTCGTGCCATGACCTGCCCCCGTCCGATGTGCATCGATGATGCGACTGCACAACCAACGCGACCGACCCTCCGCAGTTCCGTCGGCGCAGCTGCGTCGATCGGACTGTCAACCTCGGCTCCATTCACGTTCGCGCGATGGAACTTTTCGGCCCCGGCCTCGTTAGGGCGGCGGAAGCCCGGTTCACAGCGATCCCGGCAATGGGTTACGCTCATGTCGCTCGGCACCATACTCGTCATCCTTCTGATCCTTGTGCTGCTCGGCGTTTTCCCGCGCTGGGGCTACAGCAATTCCTGGGGCTATGGCCCTTCGGGCATCGTCGGCACCATCCTGGTCATCGTGCTCGTCCTAGCGCTGTTGGGACGGATTTGAGCAACGACCTTCCGAAAGAGCGGCGTAACTCCGCGGCAAGTCCCCTGCGCGCGCTTCCCGTGGAAGCGGCGGGCACGCCCATGCCGGACAGCAAGGTCGATCAGCCGCCGGTCATTCGCCGCGCCGAAGTCGTCGCCTTCGCGCTGGTGGCGCTGCTCGTCATCGCCATTGTCACCGTGCTCTATTTCGCAAAGGCATTCTTCCTGCCCGTTGCGACCGCGTTCATCGTCGGCACCATGCTGTCGCCGGCGGCGAGCTATCTCGAGCGGCGTCACATCCCCCGATCGGTGTCGGCGGTCCTGATCGTGGCCGCGGCCTGCGTCGGCGTCGCCTTCGTGGTCGGGCTGATCGCCTCGCCGCTGATGGAGTGGAGCACGCGGCTGCCGGAGCTCGGCGCGCTGCTCCGGGAAAAGATGCATATGTTCGACCGGCCGCTGGCGCTGTGGCAGCAGCTGCAGGGCATGCTCGGCGGCTCCGAGACGCTGCCCGGTTCGCCGTTTCAAATGCCGAAATTCGAATGGGTGCAGCCCACCTTCGAATTCCTGTCGCCGACCTTCACCGAATTCCTGTTGTTCGCAGCGACCCTGATCCTGTTCATCGCAAGCTGGCGCGACCTGCGCCGGGCGCTGATCATGACCTTCACCGACCACAACTCCCGGCTGCGTACCCTTCGGATCCTCAATGAGATCGAGGGCAGCCTCGGCGGTTATCTGCTGATGGTGACCGCGATCAATCTCGGCGTCGGCACTGCGACCGGGATCATCTGCGCGGCGACCGGGATGCCGAATCCCGCGGGGCTCGGCGCGCTGGCGGCAGCCCTGAACTTCTTCCCCATCATCGGTCCGGTCGCAACCTTCGCCATTCTCACCGCGGTCGGAATCATGTCGTTCCCGACCTTGAGTGGCGGCATGCTGGCGCCGCTGGCCTTTGTCGGGCTGACATTTCTGGAAGGACATTTTGTCACGCCGACCATCATCGGCCGCAGGCTCGAGCTGAACGCACTGGCGGTGCTGATCGCGCTGGCATTCTGGACCTGGCTGTGGGGGCCGATGGGCGGCTTCCTGTCGTCGCCGCTACTGATTGTCGGCCTCATTCTCAAGGAACATTTGATGCCCGAGGATTCGCCGCAATTGCCGCCGGACTAAACCGGTTTCGTTTCGGGGAACTTACCCTTGGGCGGGGCGTTTGTGCCGTTAAGTATTCAGTTTTGGGAGCTTTTGATGTCGAGCACCGATGGTGAGAGTGGAATGCGCAACATGACGGATAAAGCCACCCAGGAACGCCTCGAAAAGGATGTAGCAGCCGTGAAAAACGATATCGCAGCCCTGACCGACCAGATCACCGACGCCCTCAACAGCTTCGCCGGCAGCGCGAAGAAGCAGGCCCGCCGCGGCTACAAGCAGGCGCGCGACAATGTCGACCAGGCGGTGTCCGATGCCTCCGAGCGAGGCGGCGCCATGATGGACGCAGCGCAAGACGCCGCCTATTCGATCGAGGAAACGCTGGAGGACGTCATTACCCAGCGTCCGCTCGCCACCGTTGGCCTCGCGATCGGACTCGGCTTTCTGATCGGCGTGACATGGCGCCGCTAGGCGCTGCGATGGCGATCTCGAAAGGGCGCGATTGATGGATTCAAGTGACGGCGGTGCGCCGTCACTTTCATTTCAAGACCAACGGTTTGATCGGATCGGAATATTCGATGTTTCAGCGAATGATCGATAATTTCAAGGACAGTACCGGCAGCGCGCTGCGGCTGACGACCTGGGCCGCCGCGGCGGCACTGGCGCTGCTGGTCACGACCTCGTTCCTGTGCGCGGCGGCTTTCATCGCCGTGCTGCAGAAATATGGACCGATCGAAGCGTGCCTGACCGGCGCCGCCATCTTCCTGGTGGTGACGCTGATCGCCGCCGGCTGCTATATGGCGCGGAAGCGGCAGATCAAGGCGCAAGCGGTGGAGGCGGCAAAAGCCGCCGCCAACAGCCCGCTGGTCGATCCCATGATGGTCGCCGCCGGAATCCAGATCGCACGCGCGATCGGATTTAAAAAACTGATTCCGATTCTGGCGGTCGGCGGGCTGGCGCTGGGATTTCTCGCAAGCCGCCGCGAGGGCAGCGACGAAACACCGGCAGAATAATTTTTCAGGTTTTTATTGGCTCAGGTGATGCAGCGGCCGGGCTGCAGCTGTTTTGCGACTTCGGTCAATACGCTGACGACGGCCTCGCAGGCCACGGTGCGGGATACCGGCTGTCTGGTCACCATCGGGGCCGGCGGCGCACTGCGCGCTTCCTTGCGGGCGACCGGCACCCGCACCAGAATCGAGGTGTCGGAGAGGCCATCGACCCGCACCGAGATGGTCTGGGTTTTCAACGAGGTGGCCGGCGCGCCGGCGCGGTCGGCCTTGGCTTCGCGGTTGACCGCGGCTTCGGAGGCAGCGGTCGATTGCCGCGCCAGTCCGACGAGGTCGCTGCCGGATGCGAATTGCGCCGCGCCGAAGCTCAGCAAAACCGCGACCGCCCCGAGAATTCCCGAAAAGAGCTTCGACATGGCCTGCCCGCCTTTATCATCTGTCACCGCAAGGGCGAACAGGTTCACAACGCGGGCTGATCGGGCGGGTTCGGAACCGCGTCATCACATAACTGTGTGCGACTGTGTGCGAAAAAATTTTACGGCGGCCGGGAACGACTTTGGGGCCGGCGCGTAGTCACGGCAGCCGGTTATCCCCCTGCCCCAACTGACCGGCGACGTGGGGCGCGGCTGTGGTGATGCCAGCCGCGCCCTGCTTTTTGCGCTCAAGCCAACCGCCAAAGACAACGCCGCAACGTGATGTCGTTGCGGCGCGATTTTGTTTTGGAAAAACAGTGTCCTGTCAGCTCGCCGCCGCCCTCGGCGCGCGGTTGCGGGAGTTGCGCTGGAAGAACAGTGCCTGGCTGGCGACCGCGGAGACCATCGCGGGCTGGAACGGTTTTGAGATCAGGAACGCCGGCTCGGGGCGCTCGCCGGTCAGGAAGCGTTCGGGATAGGCAGTGATGAAAACCACCGGCACCTCGAATACCTTCAGCAATTCGTTGACGGCGTCGAGGCCGGAACTGCCGTCGGCAAGCTGGATGTCGGCCAGGATCAATCCCGGCTTCTTGTTCTTCGCCAGGGCGATGGCGTCGGAATGGGTGCGCGCCACGCCTATGACGTTGTGACCGAGATTCTTCACGAGGCTCTCGAGGTCCATCGCAATAAAAGTCTCGTCCTCGATGATCAGCACGTCGGTGGCGATTTCGGCCGCCATTTCGCGCCCCGCCGTATCCGCCAGCTTGCGGGTCTCGGCGACATCCTTGTCGAGGATGAAGCCGACTTCCTCTTCCGAAAAGCCTTCCAGCGACAGCAGCAGGAACGCCTGGCGCGGCAGCGGGGTGATATTCGACAGTCGGCGTTCCGACGGGCTCGACAGCGGGATCACCTCGGCGTCGTCATTGATCGAGACCGAGTTCCAGATCTGGGTAAACAGCCGGAACAGGCCCGCTCGGGGTCCGTGCCGCTCGTCGAGCAGGGACTGGTCCTGCAGCAGGGCCTCCAGCATGGCTCCGACATAGGCGTCGCCCGACGCCTGATTTCCCGTCAAAGCCCGGGCATAGCGCCGCAATAACGGTAAATGTTCAGCAACCAGCTGTGATCGGGACATCCCCACTCCATCTGTCTAGGGCCAAAACTATCGAGTTAAGGGGTGGCCGGGTTCCCCCAAGTGGCTATCTACGCCTCAGCCGGACAAAAGTTCCCTTTTACCGGAACTTTACGCTCCCCTTGGCATTAGCACCCCTACAGATGCTGCCAGGACTTCGAAAATCAAGCAAATTTCTTGAATTTCTAGGGACTTAACCTCTTGGGGAACGTGGAACAGGGTCATGAAAGATGTGAAGTCTCAAATGAGCAAGACGGCCGGGCCCGGCAAGCAGGGTGGCCTGAACGCCGAAATTCAATCCCGGATCGGCCACCAGCTGCGCGCGATGTATGACGATGTCGTGCGCCAGGGCGTGCCGGACCGCTTTGCGGACCTGATCCGCAAGCTCGATACGCCGGAGGGCGGCTCAGGGGGCGACCCAACAGCCAAAAACGACGGGAGGGAGTAATGCCTCTCACAGATCAATTGCGCGACGACATCCTGGCGTCAGTACCTAGCCTGCGCGCGTTCGCGATCTCGCTCAGCGGCAATGGCGACCGCGCCGACGACCTCGTGCAGGAAACCCTGCTGCGTGCGCTCGCCAATATCGACTCGTTCCAGCCCGGCTCGAACCTGCCGGCGTGGCTGTTCACCATCCTGCGCAACCTGTTCCGCTCCGACTATCGCAAGCGGCGGCGCGAGGTGGAAGATGCCGATGGCAGCTACGCCAAGACCCTGAAGACCCAGCCGGCGCAGAACGCGCATCTGGAATTTGAGGAGTTTCGCGCGGCGCTGGACAAGCTTCCGCAGGACCAGCGCGAGGCGCTGATCCTGGTCGGCGCCTCCGGCTTCTCCTATGAGGACGCCGCCGCCATCTGCGGCTGCGCGGTCGGCACCATCAAGAGCCGCGTCAACCGCGCGCGCTCGAAACTCTCGGCGCTGCTCTATGTCGATGGCGCGGAAGATTTCGGGCCCGACGACACCGTCCGCGCCGTGATCGGCGGCAGCGGCTAGGGTCGCCGACGTCAGCGATGCCAAAAGCGGCCGCCTTCGGTGGCCGCTTTTTGTTGCGAGAAATTTTCGACGACGAGAATTCCTTACCTCTCCCCGCCTAAGACAGCCGCCGCACCGGCGCCGACAGCGCTTCGGTGCGGTCGCGTTCGGTCATGTCGATGACGGTTTCCATCGGCGCGCTCAGTTCATAGACGTAGCTCGCATCGGTGAAGTATCGCTTCGAGGTGCCGCCGAGCGCTTCCGGCGCGACCCGATCGAGCAGGATGATGCCGAAATCGCTGTCGGCACGACGGGTCGCGGCGCTGGTATTGGATTCCTCCCAGCGAAAATGAAACACCGCCTCCGGTCCCTCTCCCGTCACTTCCCAATGCGCCTTGATGTTCGGATGCTTGCCGACCAGCGACAGCCCTTCGTCGGAATGCGACGCCAGTTCGAAAAACAACAGCGACAGGCTTTGCGCCGCGCGGGCGCTGACCGCGATATCGGGGCCGGTGACCGCGATGCGGTCGGCGTGGGGTATCGCGCGGGCCTCGAACAATCCTTTCAGCTTGACGCCCTGCCACTGGCTCTCGCTCAGCAGCGAGACCACGTTCGACATGGCGTGGATGCGGCCGATCAACAATTCGCGGGCAACGTCGATATCGGAGCCGTGGCGCAGCGTGCGCGTCACGATCGATTAAATCACCGCGAGAATGTTCTTCACGCGATGATTGAGCTCGTCGATGACGGCGGTCAGGCGGCGCTCGAAGCCGATTCTGACTTCGATCTCGCGGCGAAGCCGCAGATTGCTGTAGGCGACATAGCCGAACAGCCCGCAGACGATGCTGGTCAAGGCGACGCCGATCGCCGCCACGATCGCGGCGGTCTGCTGCGCGTGCTTCACCGCGCTGGTCTTGGCGTAGTAGCCGAGCGACCAGTCGCGGCCGCCGAAGGTCACCGTTCGAACTACCGAAGGCGGCGGACTGTCGTCGGTTGTGGTCCTCGAGGCGATATTGCCGCGATCGTCGGCAATCAGCTCGCCATTATCGCTGCGCGGATCCTTCAGCACCACGGAGAACAGCGACAGATCGTCGTTGGTCAGCATCAGCGGCGCCAGCTCGTATGAAAACGTCACGAACCCCGCAGGCTGCGCGCTGCCGTCCTGCAACACCGGTGCTGCCAGCACCAGGCCGATCGAGCCGTCCGGACGCAGCAGCGGAATCGGATCGGACGCCACCGGCTTGCCGTCGTCCATCGCGCGCGCCAGCATCGGTCCCAGCACGGGATGCCGGTCCAGGGAGCGGCCGGGAAAGGCCGCCGTCTCCGCACTGCGCGGTTCGACGTCCATCACAACGTCGATCGGCCTGTCGAGCGAACGCGTATCCAGCGGTTTGTCGTCAACGTCGCGGATGACGGGATTCAAGAAGCCGGCGCTTGTGAGCTCGGCGCGCGCCGAATCCACTTCATTGGGTAGCAGCCGCGCGATCCAGCTGGCGACGACGAAATCGGTCTTGAATGCGTAGATCGAGGACCGCAGCGGCTGCAGCATGTTCGCCTTCATCACCCCGGGCGCACGGAACAGCCCCGAGGCAACCCGCGCCAGCAGTTCGCGTTCGGTCAGCCGGTCCTGAACCAGGCTGCCGTGAACGTCGATCGCGCGCGCCAGCGCGATCCGGTCGATGGCCAATTCCTGATCGTGGACGCGCCAGGCCGCAAGACCGGAGAGCAAAACCCCGACAAGCGCTACCAGACCGATGATGAAACCCAGCCGAACCACGCGCTTACTCAAATGTGAGGAAAATATTTGTCGTTTCGCGGCATGAACTTCGGACTGAAATACGACCACGACAAGTCGTGCGGGATAATGGAGAAGCGGGCATCATTACGCAACTGCGGTTGGCGATAAGCGCCGGCACTCGGCATTGCCGGACCAGGCATGAAGGACGCTAATTGCGCCGCTTCGATTTGGTTCCGGCAAAATCGTTAACGCCGTTTAGAATGCCTTTAGATTGCTTTCGCCCGCGCCTGCGGGCTGAGCCCGCCCCTGGTCTCGATAAACCGGATAATGCGGTCGAGGCCCTCGCTTTGCTTGAGGTTGGTCATGACAAAGGGCCGCTCGCCGCGCATCCGTCTCGCATCGACATCCATTTTTTCCAGGGACGCGCCGACATGCGGCGCGAGATCGATCTTGTTGATGACCAGAAGATCGGAGCGCGTGATGCCGGGGCCCCCCTTTGACGGAATCTTGTCGCCGGCGGCAACGTCGATCACATAGATCGTGAGATCGGCCAGTTCGGGCGAAAAGGTGGCCGCGAGATTGTCGCCGCCGGATTCGATCAGCACCATGTCGAGATCGGGAAATTTCGCGCGCATGTCGGCGACCGCCGCGAGATTCATCGAGGCGTCCTCGCGGATCGCGGTATGCGGGCAGCCGCCGGTCTCGACCCCGGCAATGCGGTCCGGCGTCAGCGATCCCGAGCGCACCAGGAATTCGGCGTCCCATTTGGTATAGATGTCGTTGGTGATGGCGGCGATGTCGTAGCGCTCGCGCATGGTCTTGCATAGCAGATCCATCAGCGCGGTCTTGCCCGATCCGACGGGGCCACCGATGCCGACGCGAAGCGGGCCGTGAGGATTGGGCATGTCAGGGGTGCTTTCCACTATCGCCGTGTCGTCCCCGCGAAAGCGGGAACCCATAACCACCGGAGGCTGTTGTTAAGATCAGGCGTTTCCAAAAAAGATTGCTACCGCCTTCCGCCTCATTGAGGACGGAGTGTATGGGTCCCCGCTTTCGCGGGGACGACACGGATGTGGCGTGGTCGTTCTTCATGAGCGAAACAGCCTCGTGTATTGCGTCTCGTGGCGCATGCTGGCGAGATCGGCGCGGAAGGTCGCGCTGCCGAGACCGTCGAGCGTCGCGTTGACGGCGCGTTTTCCGACTGCGACCACGACTGGCTCCAGCGCCGCCAGCGCGCGCTGGCTGTCGGTCTGCCCCAATGGAACCAGCCGGGAGCCTGCGGAAATCCAGTTCGAGGTTATCGCGTGCAAAAACGCATGCAGCGTCGGCGCCAGCGGGATCGCATGCGCTGAGCTGACGATGCCGACCGCGACGGGATAAACGACCATGCCATCGCAGGCGGTGACCAGGCGGCCGAGGCCGTCGCAATTCCATGCCGCGCGCGCGATCTCGATAAAGGCCCGGCCTTGCGCCGCGGTTTCGAGATGACGCTCGCGCGAGGGCGCGACGGCTGCGGCAAGCGCCGCCACTTCGCGCAACCCGGCATCGTCGGCGCGCGCAGCCGCCCGATGCGCATGCGCCAGAAACACGCCGTCGCAAAATCCGGGGCCGTCTTGGAGCATTGACGCCAGCCACTGCTGCAGCGTCGCACCATCGCAGATATCGCCGGTTTCCACCGCCCACTCGATGCCGCTGGACCAGGAGAACGCGCCGACCGGAAACGCCGGCGACAGCCAGGTCATCAGCCGGTACAGCGCCGCGGCTTCATCGGCGGATAGTTCAGTCGCCGGTTCTCCAAGCGGCGTGAAACCCGCTGGCTTATTTGTGGTCATGAGCATGGGAATGGCCGTGGTGATGCTCGTGATCGCAATGCTCATCGTGGTGATGACGGTGGAGATGATCGTGCTCGGCGTGCCCGGCATGGTCGTGCGCCCCAGGCCCCGGCGCGTGGCCGCCGGCATAGGCGCCGCCTTCCGGATCGAATGGCGCCTCGATCTCGATGACGCGGGCGCCGAGGCCTCTCACCATGGCTTCGATCACGTGATCGCGGCGGATGCGCAGGCCTTTGGGCATGATCTGCACCGGTAGATGGCGGTTGCCGAGATGCCAGGCGACGCGGACCAGATGCTGCGGATCGGCGACGCGGATTTCCGCCAGCGGCTCGGGTGCTGCCACCACCTCGATCAGGCGGCCGTCTTCCAGCACCAGCGCGTCGCCGCCGCGCAGCGCCACCGCGTTTTCCAGATCGAGCAGGAATTCCAGCCCGCGGGTGCCGGTCATCGCCATCCGCCGCCGGTGCCGGTCGTCGAAATCGAGCACGACGGTATCGGCCGCCGCCACCTTCCAGGGATGCTGGCCCTGCACCCGCGTGGCGCGGATCATGCGCGCACCGTGCCGCCGCCCGTCATCGCACGTCGACCTTTTCCGGCGTGATGATCTCGATCCTGGTCGGCGCGGTCGCGCATTCCTTCACGACCTTGCGCCACGGCCTCATGTGCTCGTTGCCGCCATGCGCCATCAGGTCTTCCATCGTCTCCCACTGTTCGACGAACACGAAGCGCGCCGGATCGGTCGTGCTTTCGTGCAGGTCGTACAGGATGCATCCCTTCTCCTTGCGGGTAATTCCGATGCAGGTCTTGGCCGCGGCAATCAGCTCTGCGCGCGTTTCCGGCTTGATGGTCAGTGTGGCGACGACGTAAATCACGAAATCCTCCCGGTGGTCTTGTTGTGCTTGTTACGACAACCCAAGTCGTCATGCCCGGCCTTGTGCCGGGCATCCACGTCTTTGCGCGACCGCAGCGTAGAAGACGTGGATGGCCGGGACAAGCCCGGCCATGATGGCGTGGCTTGGGTTCAAAACATGAAATAGCGCTGCGCCATCGGCAGCACTTCGGCGGGCGGGCAGGTCAGGAGTTCGCCGTCGGCATGGACCTCGTAGGTTTCGGGATCGACCTCGATATTCGGCGTGGCGTCGTTGTGGATCATGCTCTTCTTGGAGATCTTTCCGCGGGTGTTTTGCACCGGATACAGCGTTTTCTCGATGCCAAGCTTTTTCGCCAGCCCCGAGGCAATCGCCGCGTTCGACGAGAACACCACCGAGGATGCGGTGAGCGATTTGCCGTAGGCCGCGAACATCGGCTGGTAATGCACGGGCTGCGGCGTCGGGATCGACGCGTTGGGATCGCCCATGGGAGCGGCCACGATCGAGCCGCCCTTGATGATGCAATCCGGCTTGACGCCGAAGAAGGGCGGTGACCACAGCACGAGGTCGGCGAGTTTTCCCTTTTCCACCGAGCCGATCAGCTTTGAGACGCCGTGCGCGATCGCGGGGTTGATGGTGTATTTGGCGATGTAGCGTTTGACGCGAAAGTTGTCGTTGTCCTTGCCCTTGTCCTGCGGCAACGAGCCGCGCTGCTTCTTCATCTTGTCCGCGGTCTGCCAGGTCCGGATGATGACCTCGCCGAGCCGGCCCATGGCCTGGCTGTCCGACGACATCATCGACAGCGCGCCGAGGTCATGCAGAATGTCTTCCGCGGCGATGGTTTCCTTGCGGATGCGGCTTTCGGCGAACGCCAGATCTTCCGCGATCGACGGATCGAGGTGATGGCACACCATCAGCATGTCGAGATGCTCGTCGATGGTGTTGCGGGTGAATGGCCGGGTCGGATTGGTCGACGACGGCAGCACGTTCTTCAGGCCGGCGATCTTGATGATATCAGGCGCGTGGCCGCCGCCGGCGCCTTCGGTGTGGAAGGCATGGATGGTGCGGCCCTTGAAGGCCTTTACGGTATCCTCGACAAAGCCGGATTCGTTCAGCGTGTCGGAATGGATCATCACCTGGACGTCGTAATCGTCGGCGACCGACAGGCAATTGTCGATGGCCGCCGGCGTGGTGCCCCAGTCCTCGTGCAGTTTCAGCGCGCAGGCGCCGGCCTTGATCATCTCCACCAAAGCGGCGGGGCGCGACGCGTTGCCCTTGCCGGAAATGCCAAGATTGACCGGGAACGCGTCGAACGACTGAATCATCCGTCCGATATGCCAGGGACCGGGCGTGCAGGTGGTCGCAAAGGTGCCATGCGACGGCCCGGTGCCGCCGCCGAGCATCGAGGTGACGCCGCTCATCAGCGCGTGCTCGATCTGCTGCGGGCAGATGAAATGAATGTGGCTGTCGAAACCTCCGGCGGTAAGGATCTTTCCCTCGCCCGCGATCACGTCGGTACCGGGGCCGATCACGATGGTGACGCCGGGCTGGATATCGGGATTGCCGGCCTTGCCGATGGCGCT
The DNA here is from genome assembly GCA_963784755.1 of uncultured Alphaproteobacteria bacterium. Classification (GTDB taxonomy): domain Bacteria; phylum Pseudomonadota; class Alphaproteobacteria; order Rhizobiales; family Xanthobacteraceae; genus Bradyrhizobium. The sequence continues at coordinate 790,339 of CAWASS010000004.1, forward strand.
GATATAACCTTCCTTGATCGCGACGTCCGCCTTGACGATGCCCCAGGTATCGACGATCAGCGCATTGGTGATGACGGTATCGGCCGCGCCCTGCCTGTTGGTCACTTGCGACTGCCCCATGCCGTCGCGGATCACCTTGCCACCGCCGAATTTCACCTCCTCGCCATAGACGGTGAAATCTTTTTCCACCTCGATGATGAGATCGGTGTCGGCCAGCCGCACCCGGTCGCCGGTGGTCGGGCCGAACATGTCGGCATAGACGGAACGTTTTATTTTCACGGACATTACAGCTTCCCCATCACGTCGCCGCGAAAACCGTAGACCACGCGCTTGCCGGCGAGCGCCACCAGTTGCACGTCGCGGGTCTGGCCGGGCTCAAACCGCACCGCGGTGCCGGCGGCGATGTCGAGCCGCATGCCGCGGGCTTTTTTGCGGTCGAACTTCAGCGCGGGGTTGGTTTCGAAGAAATGATAATGCGAGCCGACCTGGATCGGACGGTCGCCGGTGTTGGCGACGTTGAGCGTCACCGTCCTGCGGCCGGCGTTGAGTTCGATCTCGCCGTCCTTGATGAAGCGTTCACCGGGGATCATGTGAAATTACCTCGCAAAGTACACCACCGTCATCCTGAGGTGCTCGCCGTCCCTTCACGGCGAGCCTCGCAGGATGGCCACAAGCACCCGTGGCGATCCTTCGAGACGCCGCGCAAGCGCGCGGCTCCTCAGGATGACGGTTGAGTGTGTGGTTCGGAAAGAAGATCATCGTATCGGCTCGTGCACGGTCACCAGCTTCGTCCCATCCGGAAACGTCGCTTCGACCTGGATGTCGTGAATCATCTCAGGAATCCCGTCCATGCACTGCGCCCGGGTGATGACCTCGGCGCCGGCTTTCATCAGTTCGGCAACGGTGCGGCCGTCGCGCGCGCCTTCGACGATGAAATCGGAAATGATGGCGATGGCCTCGGGGTGGTTGAGCTTGACGCCGCGCTCCAGCCGGCGGCGCGCCACTAACGCTGCCATCGAGATCAGAAGCTTGTCCTTTTCGCGGGGTGAGAGATTCATGCGGGCACTCTATTCGTATTCAAAGACCTAGTTGAGCCACAGCCGCGGCAGCGCCAAGCCGCCGATGCCGCCGAGCACCGCGATCATGTCGGCGCGGAGGCTGGCTGCATCTTGTGCACAGAAGCGCGCCATTGCAAAGCCGTTCCAGGCGGAGATGCCGACATCGCCACTGAGCGAATCCGAGGCCTCGCGAATCCGCTCCACCAGCGCCTCGTCGCCCGGCACGATCAGCGCGGTGCCGATCGCGGCACCGCCTTTCGCGACCGCCGGGCGGGCGAGCTTTTCGCCGATGTCCCCGTCCAACCGCACGGTTTCCGCGAACACGAGTTTACCGCCGCGCTTCACCCGCCAGCGATCGGTAAAATTCCCGGCCAGCATTTTTTCGCCCATCGCCGCACGTCCGAACACCACGATTTCGCCCAGCAGCAGCGAGGCGCTCTCGGCGAGATCGATGTCGATGCGCCGGTTCAGCCGCGCCCGATCGAACAGGATGGTTTCCTGCGGCAGCCATACCAGATGCGACCCCGCCGCGGCCTTCAAGGCGATGTTGAGTTCTGCCGCCGGTCCCTGCGCGCGATAGATTTTCTCCGCCGCCGCCGTGGTCACCGTAAGCCGCGCGCCCGCGCCCGCCGCGATGTCGATATCGAAACGGTCGCCGCCGGCGATGCCGCCCGCGGTGTTGACGAATACCGCCGAAAGGCCCTGCGCCTCCGGCGACGGAAACCGCACCCGCAGCGAGCCGGATTCGTGCAAGCGCCGGCGCCGCGTGACGCCACCGACCAAAGCTACGTCGAACGTCACCGCGCCCACGGCGCGGTTGGCGGCGAAGACCTCGGTGGCCGTCATCATTTCCGCCCGCTCCCCTCTCGTCATTCCGGGGCGCGCAACGCGCAAACCCGGACTCCATAATTCCCTCTCACGGCCATAAGGAAGCATGGATTCCGGATAGCCGCTACGCGGCTTCCGGAATGACGGCAATTAATTCTACAGCGCCATCGCCCGGCTGATCTCGGCAGGGTCCAGATTGCTGCGGTCGCAGCTGTATTTGACCGCGCCGCGATCCATCACCGCGAACTGGTCGCCGAGTTCGCAGGCGAAATCGAGATATTGCTCGACCAGCACGATGGCGATGTTGCCGAGGCTGCGCAGATACGAGATCGCCCGCGCAATGTCCTTGATGATCGACGGCTGGATGCCTTCGGTAGGCTCGTCCAGCAGCAGCAGTTTTGGCCGCATCACCAGCGCGCGGCCGATCGCGAGCTGCTGCTGCTGGCCGCCGGAGAGATCGCCGCCGCGCCGCCCCAGCATCGATTGCAGCACCGGAAACAGCGAAAACACGTCGTCCGGGATATTGCGGTCGTGGCGCTTCAGCGGGCCGAACCCGGTCTTGAGGTTTTCCTCCACCGTCAGCAGCGGAAAGATCTCGCGGCCCTGCGGCACGAAGCCGATGCCGCGCCGCGCCCGCTCGTAGGGCCGCAGCCCCGTGATATCGGCGCCGTCGAAGGTGATCGAGCCGGAGGCGATCGGATACTGCCCTACCATGGCGCGCAGCAGGCTGGTTTTGCCGACACCGTTGCGCCCGAGCACGCACATCACCTTGCCAGGCTCGGCCTTGATCGAGACCCCGCGCAGCGCCTGCGCCGCGCCGTAGTAGAGGCTGATGTTGTCGACATTGAGCATGTGGCATGTCCTCGTAGCGGCGAATGGCGAGTAGCGAATAGTTTAGAGCAAAAATTCCATTCGCTATTCGCCACACGCCATTCGCCTTACCTTCCCAGATACACTTCGATCACCCGCTCGTTCGACGACACCTGGTCGATGGTGCCCTCCGCCAGCACCGAACCTTCGTGCAGGCACGTCACCTTGACGCCGAGTTCGCGCACGAAAGTCATGTCGTGCTCGACCACCATCACGGTCTTTTCCTTGTTGATTTGCTTCAGCAGCTCGGCAGTCTGATGGGTTTCGACGTTGGTCATGCCCGCAACGGGCTCGTCGACCAGCAGCAATTTCGGATCCTGCGCCAGCAGCATGCCGATTTCGAGCCACTGCTTCTGGCCATGCGACAGGCTTCCGGCCAACCGGTTGCGCGCGCCGGTCAGGCGGATGGTTTCGAGCACGCGCTCGATGCGCTCGGACTCGTCTCTGGTTTCGCGCCAGAACAGCGTGCCCCTGACGCTGTGGTCGACGTTGAGCGCCAACAGCAGATTGTCCTGGATGGTCTGGCTCTCGAACACCGTCGGCTTCTGGAATTTGCGGCCGATACCGAGTTCGGCGATCCGCGTCTCGTCGAGCCGGGTCAGGTCGGTGGTGCCGTCGAACAGCACGTCGCCCTCGTCGGGCTTGGTCTTGCCGGTGATGATATCCATCATCGTGGTCTTGCCGGCGCCGTTGGGGCCGATGATGGCGCGCATTTCGCCCGGCGCCAGCGTCAGCGACAGATTGTTGATGGCGTGGAAGCCGTCGAACGAGACGTGCACGCCGTCGAGATACAGCATGGCGGAAGTGGCGCGGGAATCCATGACGTTCATGTGCTCACTCCGCCGCGTGGGGTTCGCTGACGCCGTCTTCGAGCGCGGCGCTCTCGGCGGCTGCCGTGACGCGTTGCGCGTTCCACGGTTCCCACCAGGCGTTGAAGGTGCCGATGATGCCCTTCGGCAACAGCAGCGTGACCAGGATGAACAGCGCGCCCAGCATGAACAGCCAGTACGGCGCCAGCGGACCCGAGGTGAACACGGTTTTTGCGTAATTGACGACGACGGCGCCGAGCGCAGCTCCGATCAGGGTGCCGCGGCCGCCGACCGCGACCCAGATCACCGCCTCGATGGAATTGCCCGGCGCGAATTCGCCGGGATTGATGATGCCGACCTGCGGCACATAGAGCGCGCCGGCGACGCCGGCCATACAGGCGGACAGCGTAAAGACGAACAGCTTGTAGGATTCCACGCGGTAGCCGAGAAACCGGGTGCGCGATTCGGCGTCGCGCACCGCGATCAAGACCTTGCCGAGTTTCGAGGTCACCACCGCGCGGCAGATAAAAAATCCGACGATCAGCGCCAGACAGCTCAGCGCGAACAATGCGGCGCGGGTGCCGTCAGCCTGAACGTTGAAGCCGAGAATGTCCTTGAAATCGGTCAGGCCGTTATTGCCGCCGAAGCCGAAATCGTTGCGAAAGAAGCCGAGCAGCAGCGCATAGGTCATCGCCTGCGTGATGATGGAGAGATAGACGCCGGTGACGCGGGAGCGGAACGCGAACCATCCGAACACGAAGGCCAGCAATCCCGGCACCAGGATCACCATCAGCGCCGCGAACCAGAACATGTCAAAACCGTTCCAGTACCATGGCAATTTCGGATAGTTCAGGAACACCATGAAATCGGGCAGGACCGGATTGCCATAGACGCCGCGGCTGCCGATCTGGCGCATCAGGTACATGCCCATGGCGTAACCGCCAAGCGCGAAGAACGCGCCGTGGCCGAGCGAGAGAATGCCGCAGTAGCCCCAGATCAGGTCGATCGACAGCGCGAGAACCGCGTAGCAGACATATTTGCCGAACAACGCCACCAGGTAGGTCGGCACCTGAAACATCGAGCCCGCCGGCAGCAAAAGGTTCGACAGCGGCAGCAACACGCCGACCGCGGCGACGATAACCAGAAACACCGCCGCACTGCGGTCCAGCGAACGCGTGAGGATGTGCGGGGTCATGCTCGCCACCCGCTAACTACTCCCCTGCCCCTTGCGGGGAGGGGTCGGGGGTGAGGGTCACAAGCGCCGTGACTCGTGGCTACCCCCCTCCCCGACCCTCCCCCGCAAGGGGCAGGGGAGAAGAAAAACACCGCTCCATCGTTCGAAATCGCCATCATGCTTCCACCGCCCGCCCCTTCAGCGCGAACAGGCCGCGCGGGCGTTTCTGGATGAACAGGATGATGAGGACGAGGATAGCGATCTTGCCGAGCACCGCGCCCGCGACCGGCTCGAGGAACTTGTTGGCGATGCCGAGCGTGAACGCGCCGACCAGCGTGCCCCAGAGATTACCGACACCGCCGAACACCACCACCATGAAACTGTCGATGATGTAGCTCTGGCCGAGATTGGGGCTGACATTGTCGATCTGCGACAGCGCCACCCCGGCAATGCCGGCGATGCCGGAGCCAAGCCCGAAGGTCAGCGCGTCGACGCGCGAGGTCGCGATCCCCATCGACGCCGCCATCCGCCGGTTCTGCGTCACCGCGCGCATCTCCAGCCCGAGGCTGGTGTAGCGCAGCATGGCGAGCAGGATCGCGAACACCGCCAGCGTGAAGCAGAGAATCCATAGACGGTTATAGGTGATGGTGATCTGCCCGATCTCGAACGCGCCGCTCATCCAGGAGGGATTGCCGACCTCGCGGTTGGTCGGGCCGAACACGGTGCGCACGGCCTGCTGCAGCACCAGCGACAGCCCCCAGGTCGCCAGCAGGGTTTCCAGCGGGCGGCCGTAGAGAAACCGGATGATGCTGCGTTCGATCAGGATGCCGATCGCGCCGGCGACGATGAAGGCCAGCGGCACCGCCATCAGCAGCGAATAGTCGAACAGGCCGGGATAGCGGGTGCGGATGGTTTCCTGCACCACGAAGGTGGTGTAGGCCCCGATCATCACCATCTCGCCATGCGCCATGTTGATGACGCCCATCACGCCGAAGGTGATGGCAAGCCCGATCGCGGCCAGCAGCAGCACCGAGCCCAGCGAAAGCCCGTACCAGGCATTCTGCACGGTGGACCACAGCGCAAGATTGCTCTGGATCGCCGCGATCGCGCTCTTGATGGCGCTGGCGACGGCGAGCGGCTGATCGGCAGGAATGCCCGTCAACAGCGCCAGCGCTTCCTGATCGCCTCTTGCCTTGATGACGGGAACAGATTCGAGCTTCTCGACCTCTGACGCGTCGGGCTTGTAGAGCAGGATCGCGGCGCGCGCTTCGCCAAATGCCGCCTTCACGGCCTTGTTGGTTTCCTTCGCCAATGCGCCGTCGATCACCGGCAGCATGGTCTCGTCATGGGTCTTGAACACCGATTGCGCGGCCTGGATGCGCTTGGCGGGATCGGGCGACAGCAGGGTCAGTCCGCCAAGTGCTGCCTCGACGACGCGGCGCAGCTTGTTGTTGAGACGCACCGCGGCCGCAGCGTCGGGAACGCCGGCGACGGCGGCGCCGGTCACGGCATCGATGATCTTGCCGTCGGGCTGGGTGAGATAAACCTTCTTGGTATCGGGATCGGCCGCCAGCCGGCCGTCCTGCAGCGCGCTGATGATCGGATACGCCAGCGCATTGCCCGAGGTCGCGAGCGCGCCTATGGCCTCTTCGGTGTCGGAATATTCGTCATTGGCGAATTTGGCGACCGCGTCCTCAAACGGACCCGCGAGAGCCGGATGTACGAGGGCCGCAAGCAACAAGACGGCAAGTGCGATCGCTCGCAGACGATCAACGGCGTAGTTAAGCACTGGACGACCCCGGCAAGGTGGAAGAAGGCGGCGGCATCGCCGCCTTCTCTTTGTCGTTTCTTGACTACGCGCGGATCAGGAGCCCTGACCGCCGCACTTGTTGGTCTTGGTGTTGTAGTTGCCGCACTTCTTGCCGACCCAGTCGCCGATCAGGTCCTTGGAGCCCTCGAGCTCCTTCGACCATGCATCGCCGGCCACCAGGCCCGGGGTCTTCCACACCACGTCGAACTGGCCGTTGGCTTTGATTTCGCCAATGAACACCGGCTTGGTGATGTGATGGTTCGGAAGCATCTTCGAGGTGCCGCCGGTCAGGTTCTTGGCTTCGATGCCGGGCAGCGCGTCGATCACCTTGTCGGCGTCGGTCGACTTCACCTTCTCGACCGCCTTGACCCACATGTCGAAACCGATGACGTGAGCTTCCATCGGATCGTTGGTCACGCGCTTCGGATTCTTGGTGTAGGCCTGCCACGCCTTGATGAACTTCTCGTTGGCCGGATCCTTGATCGACTGGAAGTAGTTCCAAGCGGCGAGATGGCCGAGCAGCGGCTTGGTGTCGATGCCGGCCAGTTCTTCCTCACCCACCGAGAACGCGACCACCGGGATGTCGGTTGCCTTGATGCCCTGGTTGCCGAGCTCCTTGTAGAAGGGAACGTTGGCGTCGCCGTTGATGGTCGAGACCACCGCGGTCTTCTTGCCCGCCGAGCCGAACTTCTTGATGTCGGCGACGATGGTCTGCCAGTCCGAGTGACCGAACGGCGTGTAGTTGATCATGATGTCTTCCTCCTTGACGCCTTTCGACTTCAAGTAGGCTTCGAGGATCTTGTTGGTGGTGCGCGGATAGACGTAGTCGGTGCCGGCCAGCACCCAGCGCTTCACCTTTTCTTCCTTGGCGAGATAATCGACCGCAGGGATTGCCTGCTGGTTCGGCGCGGCACCGGTGTAGAACACGTTGCGCTCGCTCTCTTCGCCTTCGTACTGCACCGGATAGAACAGGATGTTGTTCAGTTCCTTGAACACCGGCAGCACGGATTTGCGCGACACCGAGGTCCAGCAGCCGAACACGACGGCGACCTTGTCCTTGGTGATCAACTCACGGGCCTTTTCCGCAAACAGCGGCCAGTTCGACGCGGGGTCGACCACCACGGCCTCGAGCTTCTTGCCGAGAACGCCGCCCTTCTTGTTCTGCTCGTCGATCAGGAACAGGACCGTATCCTTCAGCGTGGTCTCGCTGATGGCCATGGTGCCCGAGAGGGAGTGAAGGACGCCGACCTTGATGGTGTCGTCCGCCGCCTTCGCGGGAGTGAACGTGGCCAAGCCCAAAACCAGGCCGGCAGTTGCCGCCAGCCAACGGCGCCGGCTCATCGGTTTCGCTGTGGCGTAAGTCAAATCGTTGATCATGTGCTGTCATCTCCCTGACGCAGACGTAAAGACGCTGCGAAACGGCCCCACGGCCGCCTGCGTTAACGGAATCGCAAGAAGCATGCCACGGTGCACAAACGGCTTAACTGAATGGGTTTGCTGGGGAATCCGGAATCGAAACGGGTTTTCAGGGCACCGCTGCCTAAATTTTAGACCGGAAAAATGTATGCTTAGTCGGCAATATGCCTATTTGTTGAGCAAATGAGCGAGACTGTCTAAATTTCTAGCATGGGTAGAAAACGGGTTTGCGGTCCAAAATTAACTCGATCGACGCGACTTCTGACGATTCACCTTGAAAGCGCCGCGTTCGTGTTCCATATCAGCGCCAAGACCTTGAGAATCATATCCTTGACAATCATCAGGTCATTGCGAGCCGCGTGTTCTGAGCCCGTCCAACGGTTTCTGGCTTGCCCCTTCAGCTAACCAAAACCGACGCCCCAAACACGCGGGTGTCTTAAGACACCCTCGCGCGCTCCTGGCTGAAACCGCCGGGCGCCTGCCTTCACATATGGAAAGAACCAGACTTTTGACCTCCTTTCAGGATTTCGGCCTCGCCGATCCCATTTCGCGTGCGCTCAAGGAAGAGAACTATCTCACGCCCACGCCCATCCAGGCCCAGACCATTCCTCTCGCCCTTGCCGGCCGTGACGTCGTCGGCATCGCCCAGACCGGTACCGGCAAGACCGCGGCCTTCGCCCTCCCAATCCTGCATCGCATTCTGCAGAACCGCATCAAGCCGCAGCCGAAAGCCTGCCGCGTGCTGGTGCTGAGCCCGACCCGCGAATTGTCGGGACAGATCCTCGAGAGCTTCAACGCCTATGGCCGCCACATGCGGCTCACGTCGGCGCTGGCGATCGGCGGCGTTCCGATGGGACGCCAGGTTCGCTCCATCCTGCAGGGCGTCGAGGTGATGGTGGCCACCCCCGGCCGCCTGCTTGATCTCGTGCAGAGCAACGGTTTGAAGCTGGGCCAGGTCGAGTTTCTCGTGCTCGACGAAGCCGACCGCATGCTCGACATGGGCTTCATCAACGACATCCGTAAAATCGTCGCGAAAACCCCGGTCAAGCGGCAGACGCTGTTCTTCTCGGCGACGATGCCGAAGGATATCGCCGAACTCGCCGAGCAGATGCTGCGCGATCCGGCCCGCGTCGCGGTTACGCCGGTGGCCTCGACGGTCGAACGTGTTACCCAGCGGATTATTCAGGTCGATCATTCGGCCAAGCCCGCGCTGCTGGCTCAACTGCTGAAGCAGGAGCCGGTCGATCGCGCGTTGATCTTTACCCGCACCAAGCATGGCGCCGACAAGGTAGTGAAGGGCCTCCAACGGGCCGGCATCACCGCCGACGCCATTCACGGCAACAAGTCGCAGAACCACCGCGAGCGCGTGCTGGCGGCATTCCGAACCGGAGAGATCCGCACCCTGGTTGCCACCGACATTGCCGCCCGCGGCATCAACGTCGACGGCATCAGCCATGTGGTCAATTTCGATCTTCCCAATGTTCCCGAAACCTATGTGCATCGCATCGGCCGCACCGCGCGGGCCGGCGCCGACGGCGTCGCCATCTCGCTGGTCGCGGACGGTGAGGAAATGGCTTACTTGCGCGATATCGAAAAGCTGATCCGCATCGCGCTGCCCCGGGAAGACCGCCGCACGCCGGGTCATCGTGACGCAGCACCTGCGCCCTCGCAGCATCGCGGGGCGCGATCCGCACCGCATGGCCGGGGCGGCAGAACCAATGAAGCAGCGCCGGGCTCGAAGGGGCCTCGCCGCCGCCGTCCCGGTGGCGGTGCGCCGCAACCGCACAGGCACGAGACCAACCGGCAGGAGCCGTCACGTGCGGCGCCTGCCGCAAAGGCCGAAGGGATGCAAGGCGTCGCCTTTTTGCATCGCGAAAGCCGCCCGAACACCCAACCCAACCGCACCCACCGGCCACGCTAACCGCCGTTCGATCTGGAGAACACCATGGCTAAAGAAGAGCTGATCCAGTTCGAAGGACTGGTGACCGAAATCCTCCCCGATGCGCGCTACCGCGTGCAACTCGATGCCGGGCACGAAATCGTCGCCTATACCGCCGGCAAGATGAAGAAGAACCGGATCAAGACGCTGGCGGGCGATCGGGTGACGATCGAAATGTCGCCCTACGATCTGGAGAAGGGCCGGCTGATCTTCCGTCACAAGGACGAGCGGCCGGGTGGCGGCGGCGGGCCGCGGGGGGCACCGCCGCGCGGCCAGTTCCGCCGCAGATAGGCCAATCTTCCAACAATGCGAGGCCGCGTGACAAAATCATGTCAGTTGCGCGGCTTTCAACCTCTTGGCGGACGCTTTTCAAAAATCGCGCCCGTCAGGATTGTTTTGGGGGTCGGCTTCGCTTAATATGGACAAATCGATTTTCGGCCGGACGACATTAGCTATCCACCGGTACAGCCGGTTTAGACGCTGACGACCCTTCCAAAAATTCGATCTCACCAGCCCATCGCAAGTGGGCTTCGACTATATCTATTGAGAAGGGACTATCCCCGTGAGCATGGGAACCGTGAAGTGGTTTAACGCGACCAAGGGCTTCGGCTTCATTCAGCCGGATGACGGCGGCAACGACGTGTTCGTGCACATCAGCGCCGTCGAGCGCGCCGGGCTTGGAACGCTGCGTGAAGGCCAGAAGATCTCTTACGAGATCGTCGCCGACCGCCGCTCTGGCAAGTCTTCGGCCGACAATCTGCGCGCCGCCGGCTAAACAGAATTCCGCTTCGGCTCCAGGCTTGCGGGATCTTGCAGAAAATAAAAATGAAAGGCCGCGCGCTGCGCGGCCTTTTTTATTCGATCGGGACGGCGCCCGCCGACAACGGCTCTTGAATTTACAGCGTGGTGCAGACCGTCGTCTTGTACATGACGCAACTGGACTGTCGCGGACGGGTATAGGTGAGGTCGCTGAGATTGACGCCGGTTTTCGCCATGACATAGCCGACCGCCGGCACATATTGATAACTGACTTCGCTCCAGATCAAATAGGTTCCCGCGACCGCGAGCGCGGCCGGGATGGTCACGACGTTGCTCGCATTGTGGGTCGACGTTCCCAGCACCACGTTGCCCGACGAGTCGATTGTCGAGGCCCTGCTCCATTGCACCGTTGCTTTGAGCGTCGCGGGATTGACATACAGTTGGGTGATCGTCGATTTGGTCGGCGTCGCCGAATACGGGGTCAGGATTCCGGCGCTTGCCGCGAAGAAATTGCTGAGGTCGGTATCGGTAACCGAAATCGATTGAGACGTGAGATCTGAAAGCGTGCGCGCCACCAGCGTCACCTTGCGGTCGACCGCAACCCCCGATGAAAACTCGACCATCCCGAAGAACATCACCAGCATGATCGGGACGATCACGGCGAACTCGGTCGCGGCAATTCCGCTGCAGTCTTTCGACAGGGCGCCGGCGGTAACCCGCGCGCGATTCCAAATCCGTGCTATCGTTTTCATCGCGCCGCCTAGTTGTAAGGCTCGTTGCGGAACGCAGCCGTCGCGCTCAACAACCGCTTGCTGCCGGTCAAATTCGAGATGTTGTAACCGAGCCCGGTCACGAACAGCGGCCATTGATAAAACAGCCGCACCACGACGATGTCGCCGGGGCCGCCGGCGCTGTATTGCATGTTGTTGACGAAGTTCTTGCCGGAATCGATCGGGTCGACGATCTTCACGCTGGTGAATGACGAATAGCTTTGCACGTCGATATAGATCCCGTTGGTGCAATCGAACAGCACGCTGATCTTTCCGCAGACGTAGGTCTTGAATTGTGCCTGGGTGTAAGCAGCGGTCTGCGCCTGTCCGGTCATGATCATGCGCGCGGAATCCTGCGTCACGGTCTCCAGCACCTGACTTGCGAAGAACACCATCGCGGTTTCGATGATCGCGAACAGCAGCGCAAAGAATACCGGCGCCACCAGCGCAAACTCGACCGCGGCGGAGCCGCGGCGGTTGCGGCGAAACCGGCGCAATGCTTTCTTGAGAGCCGTTGAACCAGCGGGCGATGACATCGATCAATCCTTGCGGCGGGAAACAACCTCCGCAACGATTACCTGAAACTGATTGTCGAAGTGTTTCGCGCAATAGAAGCAGAATGCACCGGAGCGTTAACCGCGCGTTAACCTTTTTCGGAAACGCCGTCAGGTGCGGTGAGCGATTCGCGAGAACCGTGCCCGGCCGCGTCGGGCCGGACCATCGTCAGTTCTGCGGCTTGGCGGCCGCCGCGGTGGCGCTGCCGCTGGCCTGATTGCTCAGCGTGCCGGCCTGGTCGATGGCCGCCTTGAAGTATCCCTCGCCATCGCCCAGCGTCACCCGGCGCTGGCAAATCGGCATGCAGCTGTAGGATTCGCGCTCGATGCCGCGATAGACGGTGACGAGCTGGTCGGTCGGGCCTTCGACCTGGATGATGCGGTCCACCAGGACCTCGCCGCTGCGGTCCATCGCGATGAAATTGGTGGCGCCGTAGCCCTTGCCGGTGACGACGATGATGCCGCCGGTCTGCAGGGTTACGTCTGCAATCAAGGGGTTTCCGACCACAATGGTGGCGACGCGGTCGGGCAGCCGGACCAGCTTGGCCTGGTCGACATTGACCGCGATGGTATCGCCGGTGGCGGCGGCGAAGGCGGTTGCCGGAACAAGGAGGATTCCAATCGCCAGCGACTGGAACAGGAAAAGCGCGCGCACCGCAATGCGCAGGGACCTGACCGACATACTCTACTCCGGGGCGTGTACAAGCCAGCTAAGCGATACGCAGCGGAACCGGCGCCCGACCTGGCAAATCTGCCGTCAATAGATGAACGAACTGCAAACAGGGCATGAGATATCGCTCAATGCACGCCCTATACCCGGAACGGATAGGCCAGTTGTCCGCCGATTTCGGACGGGATTTTCTGGTCGTTGACACCGTAATTGTCCGGCAGCGCGCCTTCCGGCATCCGGAACGTTCCGAACAGGATGTCCCAGAGCGGAAACGTCCCGGCAAAATTGGTATCGCCGCCCTGATCCGGGGAGGTGTGGTGCCAGCGGTGGAACACCGGGGTCGCCAGCACGTATTTGAACGGCCCGAGCGTCCAGTTCAGATTGGCGTGGACGAACGCCGAATGGAAGGTGTTGAAAGGGCCGACCCACAGCATGACGTTGGGCGAGATGCCGGCCAGCAGCAGGATGACATCGACCGCGATGGTTCCCAGAAACAGGTTGACGGGATGGAAACGTGCCGCCGAGATCCAGTCGAGATCCTCGGACGAATGATGGATGGCGTGGTATTTCCAGAAACCGCCGCCGTGGAACATGCGGTGAATCCAGTACAACATGAAATCGGACAGCACCAGAAACAGTATGGCCTGCAGCCACAACGGCAATTCGGACATCGGCCCATGACCGTTGTCGTAGAAGGCGATCAGCTCGTCGGCGTCATGGATCTTGAAGATCACGCCGGCGCCGATCACCAGCAGGCCGATCCGCACCACGCGTCCCAGCAAGGGCACGAAAAACCAGTAGCAGATGTCGGTGACCAGTTCGCGCTTGCGCCACCACGGCTTGCCGGGATTGCAGGCCCAGAAGTGCGTCATCACCGAGAATATCAGCGCCAGCGCAATAGTAATGGGCACAACCTTGGCGATTGTCTGGCCGAACATTTCGACGACTTCCAGGGGTAAATTCGACATCGCGGCCTCACAAGCGTCGGGGATTCCAGAGTTACCGCGTCATGCTTAAGGAGCCGTGAAACCGAAAACCGCGCTTTTCCGGATCTCGACCGGCGACGCGGCCCGTTAAGCACTGTCATGTTTTAAATGACGCCTTAAGGCTAAATTTACTGTGCTCAAGAAGAGCTGTTTACAGCGGGTTTTACGCAATCGAATTAACTGCGCTGCAATTCTCCGCTTCTAGGGTGGCGTCATGGTCACGGTGCTGAGAACGCCGGCGAGACCAACCTTAAGTTCGACAGCCACGTGTACACATGGAGTTACCTATGAAGAATCTCATTGCGCGTTTCGTGAAGGACGAGTCGGGCGCCACCGCCATCGAATACGGCCTGATCGCCGCCGGCATTTCGCTTGCGATCATTGCCGTGGTCAACGGCCTCGGCACCAACCTCAACAACAAGTTCACCTCGATCAACAACTCGCTGAAGTAAGCGACTGGTCCACGGGCATCAAAGGCCTCGGTGATCCCGGGGCCTTTTTTGTTGCTGCCGACATGAGCCGAATTCCGGTCCGCCATGGTGCGCGAGCGCGGTCCCTGACCGCGGACGATCGTGGCACCGCCGCCACGATCGTCTGCACGGCGCTGACGCTGGCGCTTCTCGTTCTGGCGCTTCGGATCGCCGCGATCTGGTAAAGGCGCGGCCGTTTTCCGATTGTTTACGTCTCCCGGGCTAGACTTGGGAGGCGGCAGCCCCGAAATCATGCCTGCACGGCCGATAGCCCCATGATCCTCGACATCGCGCGCCTGTTGCTGTTTCCGGCCCTGATGGCGTTCGCGGCCGCCAGCGACCTTTTCACCATGACGATCTCAAACCGGGTATCGCTGGCGCTGCTCGGCGGCTTCCTCGGCCTTGCCGTGCTGAGCGGGATGGGACTTCACGACATTCTCCTGCATATGGGCGCCGGCGCCGCCGTTCTCGCCATCGCCTTCGCCTGCTTTGCGTTTGGCTGGGTCGGCGGCGGCGATGCCAAGGTGGCGGCCGGGGCCGCGCTCTGGTTCGGCTTTGCGCATCTGCTGGACTATCTGGTCTACGCCTCGCTGTTCGGCGGCGCGTTGACGCTGCTGCTGCTGCAATTCCGGCAATGGCCGCTACCCTACTCGCTCGGTGGCCAGGCTTGGCTGCTCAAGCTGCACGCCAAGGACAGCGGGATACCCTACGGCATCGCGCTCGCCATCGGCGCGCTCATGATCTATCCCGAGACCGACTGGATCAAGGCGGTCGATCTGACGCGTTTCGCCATGCAGTGATCGAGTGCGCGAAACTTCTCGTTAACTCGATTTAGATACGCCTCATTAACCATGCTTTGACGAATAGCTGGTCAACTCCCATCACAGCGGCGGAAGCGTCGCGGCGTAATGTGGAAAGTTGAAAGCGTATGAATACCGCACGCATTGTCGTCCTGACCATCGCTGTCGGTGCCGGCGGCGTTGCCGCTTATCTTGCGAGTGGCTCCGACCCCAAGCCCGTGGCCGAGCCGGTGGCTCAGCTGCAGACCGTGGACGTGCTGGTCGCGAAATCCGACATCGGCCTCGGCAAATCGGTGACCGCGGAAGATCTGCAATGGCAGACCTGGCCCGCTGCGACCGCAAGCAACAATTTCATTCGCCGCAACGAGCGCCCCGAAGCGACCAAAGAGGTCATCGGCTCGATCGCCCGCGCGCCATTCATCGCCGGCGAGCCGATCCGCGAGCCGAAACTGGTCCGGGCCGACGGGTCCGGCTTCATGGCCGCCATCCTGCCGACCGGCATGCGCGCCATTTCAACCGAAATTTCGCCGGAGACCGGCGCCGGCGGCTTCATCCTGCCGAACGACCGGGTCGACGTGATTCTTTCCAAGCGCGCCAAGGATCCCGACCAGAAAAACGGGCCTGATGTCGTCAACTCGGAAGTCATCCTCAGCAATGTCCGCGTGCTCGCGATCGACCAGGCGCCGAAGGAAAAGGACGGCCAGAACAGCGTGGTCGGCAAGACCGTGACGCTCGAATTGAAGCCGGAGCAGACCGAAACGCTGGCGCGCGCGCGGCAGAGCGGCACGCTGTCGCTGGCGCTGCGCAGCATCGCCGACGTCAACGCGCCCGACCGGGTTGCCGAAAACGCCAAGCGCAGCGACAGCATCAACGTCGTCCGCTACGGCGTTTCCAGCCCCACGACGACGCAGAAGTGACCGAAAGGACTTGAGGAAATGAAGCGCAGGGGAGTTCAACGATCGATGCGGACCTTCATGGTCCGCGCCCTGTCGTTCTCGGCCATCACGGCCTTCACGATCAATCCCGTCCTCACTCCGGTGGTGGCCGGCGACTATCGCGCGCCCGTGCCGGTCGCTGCCGACGGCCAGATGAATGCCCGCTTTCTTGCCCTCGGCATCGGCAAATCCATCGTGATCGACCTGCCGCGCGACATCAAGGACGTGCTGGTCGCGGATCCCAAGATCGCCAACGCGGTGGTGCGGTCGGCGCAGCGCGCCTACATCATCGGCGCCGCGGTCGGCCAGACCAATATCGTTTTCTTCGATTCCGCGGGCCAGCAGATCGCCGCCTATGACATCGCGGTCAAGCGCGATCTCAACGGCGTGCGCGCCGCGCTGAAGCAGGCGCTGCCAAACGCCGATATCCAGATCGAAGGTCTCGGCGACGGCGTGGTGCTGTCCGGCTCGGTGTCGAGCCCGGTCGAGGTTCAGCAGGCCGGGGATCTCGCCGCGCGGCTGGCCGGCGGCGCCGACAAGGTCGTCAACAGCATCGCGATCCGCGGCCGCGATCAGGTGATGCTGAAGGTCACCGTCGCCGAAGTGGCGCGCACCCTCATCAAGCAGTTGGGCATCGATCTCTCTGCCACGCTGAACTACGGCATGGCCGCAGTGGCCTTCGACAACAGCAATCCGTTCACCGCGCTTGGCCGTTCGCTTGCCGGCAACTCGACGGCGCTGTCGGCCGGCGTGGCGACGCGCCTGGTCAACGGCGTCCCGACCACGGTGCCGTCGGTGTCGGCCACCATCCGCGCGATGGAGAGCGCAGGCGTGATCCGCACCCTGGCGGAGCCGAACCTGACGGCGATTTCCGGAGAATCGGCGACGTTCATCGCCGGCGGCGAATTTCCGGTCCCTGCCGGATATTCCTGCGATCCCATCACCCACGTCTGCAACACCCAGATCAGCTTCAAGAAGTTCGGCATTTCGCTCAACTTCACGCCGGTGGTGCTGGCCGAAGGCCGGATCAGCCTGCGGGTGATGACCGAAGTGTCGGAACTGTCGAACGACAATTCCTTTACGCTGGTGCAGTCGGCCGGCAATGCGCTGACCGTTCCTTCGATCAGGACCCGGCGCGCGGAAACCACGCTGGAGATTCCGTCGGGCGGCGCGATGGCGATGGCCGGCCTGATCCAGGAGCAGACCAAGCAGGCGATCAACGGCTTGCCCGGCCTGTCGCAACTGCCGGTACTGGGAACGCTGTTCCGCAGCCGCGACTTTGTCAACAGCCAGACCGAACTGATGGTGATCGTGACGCCTTATATCGTGCGCGCCGTCGCGCAAAAGGATCTGTCGCGTCCCGACGACGGGTTTGCCGATGCATCCGATCCGCAGGCGGATCTCTTGGGCAGCATCAACCGCATTTACGGGGTGCCGGGCCGCACCGAACCGGCCCGCAATTATCGCGGCACCTACGGCTTTATCACCGACTGAGGCGGACGAGGACTTAAACGATGACCACCAGAGCACCCGTCAATCTCACTCGCGCTCTCCGCCTGGGGAGCGCGCTCGCCGGCCTTTCGATCGCGCTCGGCGCCTGCAACACCATTACCGGCACCTCCGGCGATTTGACGGCGGGCATTCCCAACGATTATCGCCAGCGCCATCCCATCGCGATCCAGGAAGCCAACCGCTCGGTCGAACTCTTCATCGGCAATTCGCGCGGCGGCCTGTCGGCGTCGCAGCGCGCCGACGTCATGGGGCTGGCGCAAACCTGGCTGCACGAAGGAACCGGCGCGATCGTCGCCGACGTGCCGACCGGCACGCCGAACGCCCGCGCCGCGGCGGATTCATTCCGGGAAGTCCAGGCCCTGCTCGCCGCGGCCGGCGTGCCTCCGCGCGGAATCACGGTGAACAAATATCACCCCGACGATCCGCGCCAGTTGGCCACGATCCGGCTGAACTATCCGAAGATAGCGGCGGTCGCCGGTCCCTGCGGCCTGTGGCCTGAGGATCTCGGACCTTCGGTCAAGAACCCGAGTTATGTCGACAACAAGCCTTACTACAATTTCGGCTGCTCCTATCAGCGCAACATGGCGGCGATGGTCGACAATCCGGCGGACCTGGTACAGCCGCGGCCCGAAACGCCGCCCTATACGGCGCGCCGCCTTGCCGCCTACGAGAAATACAAGAAGGGCACTGCGACCACGACCTCCTATCCGGAAGCCGATAAGGCCAAACTCAGCGATACAGGCAAATGATCAGTTACGCGCGCCAAGCTCCCGAACAACCGCCGGCGGTGACGCCGCCGTCCGCGGACGACCACATCGCGCCGGCGCCGCGGGTGTCGGTGCAGGCTTTTTGCGAGACGGTGGAAACCGCATCCGCCGTGCAATCGGCCGGCGAGGATCGCCGCCTCGGCAAGGCCCATCTCAAGATTCAGATGGGCGGCATGGCGGCCGCGATCGAGGCCTACCGCACCGCGCCCACGCCGAACGTCATCATCCTGGAAACCGAAGGCCGCAACGATATTCTCACCGGCCTCGACCAGCTTGCAACGGTTTGCGACGCCGGCACCCGCGTCGTCGTGATCGGCCGCATCAACAACGTCACGCTTTATCGTGAACTGGTCCGCCGCGGCGTCAGCGACTACGTCATCGCGCCGGTCAATGCGCTGGACGTGGTGCGCTCGATTTGCGGGCTGTTTTCGGCGCCGGAGGCCAAAGCGGTCGGCCGCATCATCGCCATCGTCGGCGCCAAGGGCGGCGTCGGCGCATCCACCGTCGCGCATAACGTCGCCTGGGCGATCGCGCGCGACCTTGCGCTGGACTCCGTGGTCGCCGATCTCGATCTCGCCTTCGGCACCGCCGGCCTCGACTACAATCAGGACCCTCCGCAGGGCATTGCGGATGCGGTATTCTCGCCCGACCGCGTCGATACCGCGTTCGTCGACCGCCTGCTGTCGAAATGCACCGACCATCTCAGCCTGCTGGCGGCGCCGGCGACGCTCGACCGGGTGTACGATTTCGGCGCCGAAGCCTTCAATTCGATCTTCGATACCTTGCGCTCGACCATGCCCTGCATCGTGCTCGACGTGCCGCACCAATGGTCGGGATGGACCAGGCGCGCGCTGGTCGGCGCCGACGATATCCTGATCGTTGCCGCACCCGACCTTGCCAATCTGCGCAACACCAAGAACATATTCGACCTGCTCAAGGCGTCGCGGCCGAACGACCGCACGCCCTTGTACTGTCTCAACCAGGTCGGGGTGCCGAAGCGGCCGGAAATCAATTCGAGCGAATTCGCCAAGGCGATCGAAAGCCAGCCGATCGTGTCGATCCCGTTCGATCCGATGATGTTCGGCTCGGCCGCCAATAACGGCCAGATGATCGCGGAAATCGCCGCCGGGCATCGTACCAGCGAGATGTTCCTGCAGATCGCGCAGCGGTTGACGGGACGCGGAGAAACAAAGAAGCCGCGGAGCTCGTTCCTGTCGCCGCTGCTGGACAAGTTGCGGTCGAAATAAGTCATCGCCTGGAGTGCCGTCGTGTTTGGTAAGCGTAGCGGATCAGAGACCGAACCAAGGGCCGTGAAGCCCGCCGCCGCGCTGGAACCGGCTTCCAGCGCCGCGATTTCGCGCGACAGCGCGCCCACGGTCGCCTCGCCGCCGCTCGCACCGGCAAAAGCACCAGCCGCGCCCTCGATGGAAGCGCGGCGCTCGGACACTTATTACCAAGTCAAGGCGACGATCTTCGGCGCCCTGATCGAGGCCATCGACCTCGCCCAGCTCGCCAAGCTCGACGGCGAATCCGCGCGCGAGGAAATCCGCGACATCGTCAACGAAATCATCGCGATCAAGAACATCGTGATGTCGATCGCCGAGCAGGAGGAACTGCTCGACGATATCTGCAACGACGTTCTCGGCTACGGTCCGCTGGAGCCGCTGCTGTCGCGCGACGATATTTCCGACATCATGGTCAATGGCGCCGGCACGGTCTTCATCGAAGTCGCCGGCCGCATCCAGCGCACCGGCATCCGGTTCCGCGACAATCAGCAGCTGCTGAATATCTGCCAGCGCATCGTCAGCCAGGTCGGCCGGCGCGTCGACAAATCCTCGCCGATCTGCGACGCCCGTCTCGCCGACGGCTCGCGCGTCAACGCCATCGTGCCGCCGCTGGCAATCGACGGCCCCGCGCTTACCATCCGCAAATTCAAGAAGGACAAGCTGACGCTGGATCAGCTGGTCAAATTCGGCGCGATCACGCCGGAAGGCGCGGACATCCTGCAAATCATCGGGCGCGTCCGCTGCAACGTGCTGATCTCCGGCGGCACCGGCTCCGGCAAAACCACGCTTCTGAACTGCCTGACCAACTATATCGACCACGATGAGCGGGTCATTACCTGCGAGGACGCCGCCGAACTTCAATTGCAGCAGCCGCATGTGGTCCGTCTGGAAACCCGGCCGCCCAATATCGAGGGCGAGGGCCAGGTGACCATGCGCGAGCTGGTCCGCAACTGCCTGCGCATGCGGCCCGAACGCATCATCGTCGGCGAAGTCCGCGGCCCGGAAGCGTTCGACCTGCTGCAGGCCATGAATACCGGTCACGACGGATCGATGGGAACGCTGCACGCCAACAATCCGCGCGAAGCGCTGTCGCGCTGCGAATCGATGATCACGATGGGCGGCTTTTCGCTGCCCTCGCGCACCATCCGCGAAATGATCTGCGCCTCGATCAACGTCATCATCCAGGCCGCCCGCCTGCGCGACGGCTCACGCCGCATCACCCACATCACCGAGGTGATGGGAATGGAAGGCGACACCATCATTACCCAGGATCTGTTCCTCTACGACATGATCGGCGAGGACGCCAACGGCAACATCATCGGCCGCCATCGTTCCACCGGTATCGGGCGGCCCCGGTTCTGGGATCGCGCGCGCTATTACGGCGAGGAAAAGCGGCTCGCCGCCGCGATCGACGCCGCCGAAGTCGTAGTCGAGGTCTAAAGGGCCACGCCATGAACATGCAGATGCTCGCATTGGGTTTTATGGCCGCCACCGCCGTCGGCGGCCTCGCATGGGTATTTCTCTATCCGCAGCTGTCGGGAGAGAAGAAAGCCGAACAGCGCCGCGCGTCGGTCGCAAAGTCCGAGCCGGCCGCGCGTCAGACCGACAAGGCCTTGCGGTCGCGCCGCGAGCAGGTCGAGGGATCGCTGAAGGAAGTCGAGGCTCGCCGCCAGAAGGACAAGAAGGTCTCGCTCGGCGTTCGCCTCACCCAGGCCGGACTTGAGTGGTCGCCACGGAAATTCATGATCGTCTCCGGCATTCTCGGAATGGCATGCTTTGCGATCGCGTTTTTGATGGGCGGCGGCCTGCTCGGGGCGCTCGGCCTGGCGTTCGCGGCGGGATTTGGCTTGCCGCGCTGGATCCTGGGCTATCTCAAGAAGCGCCGGGAAAAGAATTTCCTCAAAGCCCTGCCGGATGCCGTCAACGTCATCGTTCGCGGCATCAAGGCCGGCCTGCCGCTGTTCGAGTCGATCAAGGTGGTCGCCGCCGATGCGCCCGAACCGCTCAAGGGCGAATTCCTGGCGATCATCGAGACCCAGGCGATCGGCATGCCGCTCGGCGAAGCCTGTGCGCGGCTGTTCGACCGGATGCCGGTCCCGGAAGCCAACTTCTTCGGCATCGTGATCGCGATCCAGCAAAAGTCCGGCGGCAACCTGTCGGAAGCGCTGGGCAACCTGTCCAAGGTGCTGCGCGACCGCAAGAAGATGGCCGAGAAGATTCAGGCGATGTCGATGGAAGCCAAGGCGTCGGCGGGCATTATCGGCTCACTGCCGCCCATCGTCATGCTGCTCGTCTACCTCTCGACCCCCGACTATATCTCGCTGCTGTGGACGCATCCGACCGGTCAGTTGATGCTGTGCGGCTGCGTCCTATGGATGTCCATCGGCATCTTCGTGATGAAGAGAATGATCAATTTCGATTTCTGACGGTGCAGCATGATTGATTTCCTGGTCGAAAAACTTCACGACGCGCGGTTCATGACCATGCTGCTCGCCGCCATTGCCGCCAGCGCCACCGCCTATACGCTGATCATGCCGCTATTCGCGGGCGAGGGCCTGGCGAAACGCATGAAGGCCGTCGCCAGCGAGCGCGAGCGGCTGCGCGCGCGCGAGCGCGACCGCCTCTCCAAGACCGAAAAGGTCTCGCTACGCCAGGCGCCGAAGCAGCTGGTCTCCAAGGTGGTGGAAGACTTCAACCTCGGGAAATGGGTTGCGCAGGAAGCCGCGCGCGAAAAACTGATCATGGCAGGCTATCGCGGCCAGGCGCCCTACATCACGTTCCTGTTCTTCCGCATGGTGACGCCGATCCTGTTCCTGATCGGCTCGGTGCTCTATGTCTTCGTGATCTCGCACATGGAGAAATCGACCCCGGTTAAGATCGGCATGTGCATCGGCGCGGCCTATCTCGGTTTGCAGGCGCCGATGATCTTCCTGAAAAACGCCATCTCGAAGCGCCAGCTCTCGATCAAGCGGGCGTTTCCTGACGCGCTCGACCTGCTGCTGATCTGCATCGAATCCGGCATGTCGATCGAAGTGGCGTTCCGCAAGGTGAGCATGGAGATCGGATCGCAATCGCCCGCGCTCGCGGAGGAATTCACGCTGACCACGGCGGAGTTGTCCTATCTGCAGGACCGCAAGGTCGCGTATGAAAACCTGGCGAAGCGCACCGGCCTCGAGGGCGTGAAATCGGTCTGTCTCGCGTTGCAGCAGTCGGAGCGCTACGGCACCCCGCTCGGCCAGAGCCTGCGGGTGATGGCGCAGGAAAACCGCGACATGCGCATGAACGAGGCCGAGAAGAAGGCCGCGGCACTGCCGCCGAAACTGACGGTGCCGATGATCCTGTTCTTTCTGCCGGTGTTGTTTGTGGTCATCCTCGGGCCGACCGGCATCAAGGTCGCGGCGATGCAGTGAGAGTTTGAGCGGATGGAATAGTGGCGTCGAAGAACGCGCTCACATCATCAACGTCAGACTGCCGCTTAATAGCCAAATCCGTCATGCCCGGCCTTGTGCCGGGCATCCAAACGGCATTGCAGCAATAAAGACGTGGATGGCCGGGACAAGCCCGGCGATGACGACAACAAGAATCATTTAGCGATCAGAATTGGATCAGTCCGGACGATTGAGCGACGCCACCGGGATGGCGCCCGTCCCGCCGCGCGGGCCGTCCTTGCGGCTCAGCATCTCCTTGAGATAGGCGACGTTCGCAGCCGCCTCTTCCGCCGGCAGGTCGGCCTTCACGATGGTTTCGGCCTCGGCAAAGCGCCCCTGCAGGCCGACCACCAGTCCGAGATTCTGCCGCACCCGCGTGTCGGCCTTGCCGCTGGCATAGGCGCGGCGCAGGTTTTCCTCCGCCTTCGGCAGATCCTTCGACAACACATAGGACATGCCGAGATTGGACAGCACCGAAGGCTCGTCCGGCACGATTTTCAGCGCGCTGGCGTAATAGCGGCGGGCTTCGTCGTGGCGGCCGAGCTGATCGAACGCGGTTCCCTGCACCGACAGAATCCGCCAATCCGGATTTTCCGGTGAATGCGCACGGCTGAGAACATCGATCCCCTGCTTGAAGTTGCCATTGTCGACCAGCGCGCGGCCGTAGCCGGCCAGCAGCGCCTTGTTGCCGGGATGGGCGAGATTGGCCTGCTCCAGCACGGCGACCGCCTGGGATCGCTGTCCGGTGGCGCGCAGCGCCTGACCATAGGCCAGCGCCGCGTCGGCATCCTTGGGGTTGGCGCGATAACGCTCGCCATAGACTTCGACCGCGCGGCGCGGGTCGGCCTCGGGGCGTGCTTCGGCCTTCGACGTGATCGATCCCGTGATGTCGGACATGGTCTGGCAACCGCCAAGGCTGGCAGCCAAAATCGCCGTCACCGCTGCGGAGGCGAGAAGCCGGGCAAGGCTGGACTGCTGACGCATGGCACTTTAACTCATGATGACCGGCGCATCGATCGAGCCGAATGCGCCCAGCAATAGACTGTTAACCCTAACGTCTGGTTAATTGGCCGGGCCGGCAAGCGCCCTGCTCCATTCCGGCGAGACCGAGAAACGCATGCATTCCGCCTTCGAAACCAATCCTGCCACCTCCGCCATTCCGATCACCTTCGCGACCAAAGCGACCTGGGACGCAATCGGCGCGGCCTTGCCGGCGCAGGCGCGGCGGTTCGCAGCAGCCAACGGCTTTGCGGCGAGGCCCGGTGAATGCCTGACACTGCCCGCGGCGGACGGCGCGATCGCACACGTCCTGTTCGGCCTCGAGGATGAAGCCACCAAATGGCGCGACCTGTTTCGGCCCGGCCAGTTGCCCGGCCTGCTGCCGCCGGGCCTCTACCGTTTCGCCAATGCCCCGCATGATACGCGGCTTGCGGCGCTGGCCTTCGCGCTCGGCAGCTATCGCTTCAGCCGTTACCGCAAGGCGGATGCGCCTGACGTCAGGCTGGTGCCACCTGAAGGCATCGACCTCGCCGACATCACGCGGATGGCCGAGGCGGCGGCGCTGGCGCGCGACCTCATCAACACGCCTTCCAACGACATGGGACCGGAGCAGCTCGCGGCTGCGGCGCAGCAATTGGCAAGCCGATACGGCGCGAATTTCGCCTGCATCGTCGGCGACGATCTTGTGCGGCAGAACTTTCCGCTGATTCATGCGGTAGGAATGGCATCGCCCCGCGCGCCGCGGCTGATCGATTTTAGCTGGGGCGATCCGGCGCACCCCAGGGCCACGCTGGTCGGCAAGGGCGTCTGCTTCGATACCGGCGGGCTCGACCTCAAACCGTCCGCCGGCATGCTGATCATGAAGAAGGACATGGGCGGCGCCGCCAATGTGCTGGCGCTGGCCTCGATGGTGATGGACGCGAAGCTGAAAGTTCGGCTGCGGGTCCTGATCCCGGCGGTGGAGAATGCGGTGGCCGGCAATTCATTCCGGCCGCTCGACGTTTTCACCTCGCGCAAGGGCATTACGGTGGAGATCGGCAATACCGACGCCGAAGGCCGGCTGGTGCTCGCCGACGCGCTGGCGCTGGCCGACGAGGAAAAGCCGGATCTCTTGATCGATATGGGCACCCTGACCGGCGCTGCGCGGGTGGCGCTGGGTCCGGACCTGCCGCCTTTTTACACCGACGATGAGACGCTGGCGCTGGATGTCGCGGCTCACGCAAAACGGGAGAACGATCCGTTGTGGCGACTGCCGCTGTGGCCGCCCTACGATAGCTGGCTGGATTCCAAGATCGCCAACATCAACAACGCGCCATCGGGAACGTTCGCCGGCTCGATCGTCTGCGCGCTGTTCCTGCAGCGTTTTGTCGAGGGGGCGAAAAGCTGGCTGCATGTCGATATCTACGGCTGGACCCCGTCGGCGAAACCGGCGCGGCCCGAGGGCGGCGAATGCCAGGCCGCGCGCGCGATCTACAAATTGCTGAGCCAACGCTATGGATGACCCGCGCCTGACGCCGGCGCGGCCCGACCTCGCCGCGAAATATCTGGAAGGCAAGGTCAAGGCCGCGCGCTTCGTCGCCGGCGAGGAGCTTGAAATCGTCGATGGTATCGCGCCGCTGCGTGAGCATCCCTCCTCCAATGCCATGATGCTGACGCAGGCGCTGAAAGGCGAGCGCGTCACCATCTACGACCGCAACGGCGAAGGCTGGGCCTGGGGTCAGCTCAACAGCGACGGCCATGTCGGCTGGCTTCCCGATCGCGCGACGCTGGCAAAGCCGGGTGCCGCGCCGACGCACAAGGTCACCGCACTGTCGACGATCGCGTTCACCGGTCCATCGATCAAACTGCCGCCGGCGGCCGCGCTGCCGTTTGGCGCGAGGGTGGCGGTTTTGCGCAATGACGGCGCCTTCGCCGTCACCCATGACGGTTTGTATCTGCCGCAACAGCATCTCGGCGCGATCGATTTCGTCGAGCCTGATTTCGTTGGCGTTGCGGAACGATTTGTCGGCACGCCCTATCTGTGGGGCGGCAAGACCAGCCTTGGCATCGATTGCTCCGGGCTGGTGCAGATCGCGCTTAACGCAGCGGGTATCGGCTGCCCGCGCGACAGCGATATGCAGCAAGACGGGCTGGGACGGGCGTTGTCGGAAGCAGAATCGAAAAAACTGCAGCGCGGCGACTTGATATTCTGGAACGGCCATGTCGCGATCGTGCGCGATGCCGGCAGCATTGTTCACGCCAACGCCCATCACATGGCGACCGCGGTCGAGAACACCCGCGATGCGATAGTCCGCATCAAGTCCGCGGGCAGTGAGGTCACAAGTATCAGGCGGCTGTGACGAACTCGTCATTGCGAGCGAAGCGAAGCAATCCAGAGCTCCGTGCAAAGACTGGATTGCTTCGTCGCAAGAGCTCCTCGCAATGACGACTACTCCGCAACCACAGCGCCAGGCGCGGCCTCGATCCGGAACGCGGCGGCGAACAGCGCGCGGGTATAGTCAGTCTTCGGATTTTTGAACAGTTCCACCGCCGGCCCTTCCTCGACCACCTTGCCAAGACGCATCACGATCAGATGGCTTGCCAACGATGCGACCACGCGCAGGTCGTGCGAGATGAACATGTAGGTGAGATCCCGCTTGCGCTGCAATTCGCGCAACAGATCGACCATCTGCGCCTGGAACAGCATGTCGAGCGCGGATGTAGGCTCATCCAGCACCACGAAATTCGGCTCCAGCACCACCGCGCGCGCGATCGAGATGCGCTGGCGCTGGCCGCCGGAGAATTCATGCGGATAACGAAACCGCGTCGCCGGGTCCATGCCGACGTCGGTGAGCGCCTTGATCACGCGGGTTTCGCGCTTCTGGTGCGAGAGCCCGGGCTGATGCACGGAAAGACCCTCGGCGACGATATCGCCGATCGACATGCGCGGACTGAGCGCGCCGAACGGATCCTGAAACACGATCTGCATGTCGCGGCGGAACGGCCGCATCGCCTTGAAGCGCAGGCCCTGAATGTCCTTGCCCAGGAACATGATCGTCCCGTCGGACGAAATCAGCCGCAGCAGTGCCAGCCCCAGCGTGGTCTTGCCGGAGCCGGATTCGCCGACCACACCAAGCGTCTCGCCCTTGCGCACGGAGAGGCTGACGCCGTCGACCGCCTTGATGTGTCCGACCGTGGAGCGAAGCAGGCCGCGCTTGACTGGAAACCAGACTTTCAGGTCGTTGGCCGACATCACCACCGGCGAATTCGGCCGCGGCGGCGCGGGATCCGGCTTGGGCTCTGCGGCAAGCAGCGCCCTGGTGTAGGGATGTTTCGGCGCCGTAAAAACCTGCTCGACCGGTCCCTGCTCGACGATCTTGCCATTGTTCATGACGCAGACGACGTCGGCGATGCGGCGGACGATGCCGAGATCGTGGGTGATGAACAGCAGGCTCATGCCGAGCCGGGCGCGAATCTCCGCGAGCAGGGCCAGGATTTGCGCCTGCACCGTCACATCCAGCGCGGTGGTCGGCTCGTCCGCGATCAAGAGATCCGGCTCGTTGGCGAGCGCCATCGCGATCATCACGCGCTGGCGCTGGCCGCCGGACAACTGATGCGGATAGCTGGCCAGCCGGGTTTCCGGCTCGGGAATGCCGACCTGGTTCAACAGCTCCAGTGTCCGCGCCCGCGCCATCGCGCCGCTGATACCGCTGTGCAGCTGCAAAATCTCGCCGATCTGCGACTCGATGGTGTGCAGCGGATTGAGCGAGGTCATCGGCTCCTGGAAGATGATCGAGATGTCGTTGCCGCGGATGCTGCGGATCTCGCGTTCCGTGAGATTGAGCAATTCGCGGCCCTTGAAGCGGATGGCGCCGGAGGGATGCGACGCGGTCGGATAGGGCAAGAGTTTCAGGATCGACAGCGCGCTGACCGATTTTCCGGAGCCGGATTCACCGACCAGCGCCACGCATTCGCCGCGCTTGATCTCGAACGAAATGCGATCGACCGCGAGCGACATACCGCTAGGCTGATGGAATGCCACCGACAGATCGCGGACATCGAGCAAGGGCTGGTTGACGGCGTCCATGGCGGCCCTTTACCTGAACGTCTTGCGCGGATCGAAGGCGTCGCGCACGCCTTCGCCGATGAAGATCAACAGCGACAGCATGATCGCGACCGCGAAAAACCCGCAGAAGCCGAGCCACGGCGCCTGGACGTTGGCCTTGCCCTGCGACAGGAGTTCGCCGAGCGACGGCGAGCCTGGCGGCAGGCCGAAGCCGAGAAAATCCAGCGCCGTCAGCGTCATTACCGACGACGACACGATGAAAGGCAGGAATGTCATGGTCGCCACCATGGCGTTCGGCAGGAGATGCCGGAACATGATGACCGCGTTGGACACGCCGAGCGCGCGCGCCGCCATGATGTATTCGAAATTGCGCCCGCGCAGGAATTCGGCGCGCACCAGCCCGACCAGCGACACCCAGGAGAACAGAAGCAGGATGCCGAGGAGAACAAAGAAGCCGGGCACCAGCACCGACGATAATATCAGCAGCAGATACAGCGAGGGTATCGAGCTCCAGATTTCAATAAAACGCTGGAATCCGAGATCGACCCAGCCGCCGAAATAGCCCTGCACGCCGCCCGCCGCGACGCCGATCACCGAGGAGATGATGGTCAGCGCCAGGCCGAACAACACCGAGATACGGAAGCCGTAGATGAGCCGCGCCACCACGTCGCGGCCCTGATCGTCGGTGCCGAGCCAGTTGTATTCGAGGTCGCGGCAGCTCTTCAGGCCCTTGCGCTCGACCACTTCCTTGCACTGCGCTTCGGTCAGCATCCAGGTCGGCTTCGACGGCGCCGGCGTCGGCAGATCGAGGTTGTGCGTATCGTAGGAATAGCGGATCAGCGGCCAGATGATGGTGCCGCCCTTGGCCGCGATCAGCTTCTGCAGATAAGGATCGCGATAATCCGCCGCGGTCTCGAAATCGCCGCCGAACGTAGTCTCGGAATAGCTGACGAAAGCCGGCCAGTACAGATGCCCGTCGAACTTGATGAAGAACGGGCGGTCGTTGGCGATCAGTTCGGCGAACAGCGAGACCACGAACAGGATCAGGAAAATCCAGAACGACCAGTAACCCCGGCGGTTGGACCTGAAATTCTGCCAGCGGCGGCGGTTGAGCGGCGACAGGCCAAGCGGACGGCGCGACGGCGGCACCGCCTCGCCGAGCGGCGACAGCGTCGTGGTCTCGACCGGCGGCGGCGCGATGAGGGTCATCAGACTTCCCGCGCCTCGAAATCGATCCGCGGATCGATCCACATGTAAGCGAGATCGGAGATAAGATTGACCACGAGGCCGACCAGGGAAAAGATGAACAGCGTGCCGAACACCACCGGATAGTCGCGGTTGAGCACGCTCTCGAACCCGAGCAGGCCGAGGCCATCCAGCGAAAAGATGGTTTCGATCAATAGCGAGCCGGAAAAAAACGCGTGGATGAACGCGCCGGGGAATCCGGCGATGACGATCAGCATCGCGTTGCGGAAGATGTGATTGTAGAGCACCTGCCGTTCGCTGCAGCCCTTGGCGCGCGCGGTCATCACATATTGCTTGCGGATTTCATCGA
Organism: uncultured Alphaproteobacteria bacterium; assembly: GCA_963784755.1. Taxonomy (GTDB): domain Bacteria; phylum Pseudomonadota; class Alphaproteobacteria; order Rhizobiales; family Xanthobacteraceae; genus Bradyrhizobium. The sequence goes on from CAWASS010000004.1 coordinate 819,779, forward strand.
GAAAGGAATTCTTGGTCAGCAGCGTCATGGTGGCGAAGGCGCCAAGCGCCATCGAGATCAGCGGCAGCGTGATGTGCCAGAAATAATCCAGGATTTTCCAGTACCACGGAAACTGGTCCCAGCCCTCCGAGGTAAGTCCCCGCAGCGGAAAAATGCTGAGAAACGAGCCGCCGGCGAACAGGATGATCAGCAGGATCGCGAACAGGAATCCAGGAATCGCGAAGCCGACAATGATCACCGCCGAGGTCCAGGTATCGAACTCCGAGCCGTCCATCACCGCCTTGCGGATGCCGAGCGGGATCGAGATCAGGTAGGTCAGGAGCGTCATCCAGATGCCGAGCGACATCGAGACCGGCAGCTTCTCCTTGATCAGCTGCAGCACGCTGACATCGCGGAAGTAGCTCTTGCCGAAATCGAACCGCGAGAAATTCCAAAGCATCAGCGCGAAACGTTCCGGCGCCGGCTTGTCGAAGCCGAACTGCTTTTCTAGGCTCTTGACGAAATCCGGATCGAGCCCCTGGGCGCCGCGATATTTCGAATTGACGGCGTCTCCGGGTGAACCCATCTGCGCCCGCGCGCCGAAATCGCCGCCGGCTGAACCCGAAATCCGCGAACTGCCGCCGGTGTCGGCGCCGCTCAACTGCGCGATCACGCGCTCCACCGGCCCGCCCGGAGCAAATTGCACGACCACGAATGATACGAACAGGATTCCCAGCAGCGTGGGAATCATCAGAAAGATACGGCGGGCGATATATGCGCTCATGGCTATTTCGCCTGCTCGGGCTTCGCCTGCTCGAGCCTGGCCGCCTTGTCGGGAACGAACCACCACAGGATGCGCTCGCCGACGCTGGACGAATAATTGTCGATCTGGTAGCGCGGCAGGATTTTCGGATGCTCGAACACATCCCAATAGGCGACGGGGTGATTGGTCCGGTACCATTGCGGCACCCAATAGCGCCCGGCCCGGAATACGCGATCGATTGCGCGGCACGCCGTGGTCAAATCGGCGCGATTGTCGGCGCCGACGATCTTCTCGATCAACGCGTCGATAGCCGGATTTTCGATGCCGGCAAGGTTGTAGGACCCTTTTGTCCTGGCTGCCTGCGACGAAAAGAACGGCCGCATGCCGTCGCCCGGCGTCGCCGACAGGCTGAAACGCTCGATGGTCATGTCGAAATCGAAATCCTCCAGCCGGGCGCGGTACTGCACCGCATCGACGACGCGCAAACCCGCCTCGATACCGAGCGTGCCGAGATTCTTGATGTAAGGCGCATGATGCGGCTGCATCGACGGTTCGTCGAGGAGAAACTCGATTTTGAAAGCCTCGCCGTTCGGCAGCAGCCGCTTGCCGTCCTTGATGACAAGACCCGCATCGGTGAGCAGTTGCGAAGCCTTGCGCAGCAACGCCCGGTCCTGCCCCGATCCGTCGGTTACCGGAGGCACGAACGGCGCGCCGAATACCTCATCCGGTACCTGGCCCCGGAACGGCTCGAGCAATTTGAGTTCTTCCGGCGATGGCGGGCCGTTGGCCATCATGTCCGAATTCTGGAATGGCGAATGGGTGCGCGCGTAAGCGCCGTACATGATGGTCTTGTTGGTCCACTCGAAATCGAACGCCTGGATCAGCGCCTCGCGCACGCGCGGATCCCTGAATTTGTCGCGGCGGGTGTTGATGAACCAGCCCTGCGCGCCTGACGGCGTTTCGTCGGGCAGGATCTCGCGCTTCACCCGCCCGTCCTTGATGGCGGGAAAATCGTAGCGCGTCGCCCACACCCGCGCCGTGAATTCCTCGCGGTACAGGTAGTTCTTCGCGGTGAAGCCTTCGAACTGGACGTCGCGGTCGCGATAGAACTCGTAACGCACGGTGTCGAAATTATAGAGGCCGCGCGAGACCGGAAGATCGGCGCCCCACCAATCCTTGACACGGTCGAATTCGATATAGCGGTTGGCCTCGAACTTTCCCACCTTGTAGGGTCCGCTACCGAGCGGGATATCGAGCGTGGATTCGTCGAACGGCCGCGTCGCGTAATAGGCCTTCGAGAAAATCGGCAAAGTCACCACGTAAAGCGGCACGTCCCGCGCGCGCTTTTCGGCGAAGGTGACGACCAGCGTCGCGTCGTCCAGTGCCTCGGCCTTCACCATATCGCGCATCTGCTGCAGGATCAGCGGATGTCCTTTTGCCTTGAGCGTCATCAGCGAAAAGGCGGTATCCTCCGCGGTGAGCCTCGTGCCGTCGTGAAATTTCGCCTCGGGCCGCAGCGTAAAGCGATAGACCAGCCGGTCCGGTGAAATCTTTACCGACTTCGCCACCAGGCCGTACACCGCATCCGGCTCATCGGCCGCGCGCGCCATCAGCGTCGCGAAGGTCAGGTCCATGCTCTGCGCGCCCTCGCCTTTCAGGATAAAGGCATTGAGCGAACTGAAGGTGTAATAGGACTGATTGTAGATTCTTATCGACGGAACGGTCGAAAACATTCCGCCCTTCGGCGCCGCCGGATTGACATAGTCGAAGTGGTGAAAATCCGGCGGATATTTCAGATCGCCGAATACCGAAAGGCCGTGCGCCTCGGTGCCGGCGTCGGCTGCCATCGCCGGCCGCAGCAACGTCGCGCCGGCGGCGCTAATGCCGAGACCAAGCACGTGCCGGCGGGAGAACTGCGCCATGCGCGTAAAATCCCTCAAGACCGTTTGCCGATCCTGGCGGCTTTGTCGGCATCATACCACCACGTCGTGGGGAAACCGGAAATCCCGTATTTCGGCAGCGGCTCGGCGTGGCTGAAACGATCCCACCTTGCGTAACGCAGATTGTTGGAGATGTAGTGCGGCACCACGTAGAAATTCCACAGCAGCACGCGATCGAGCGCCTTGGTCGCGGCGATCTGGGTCGGGCGGTCCTTGGCGAAAATCACCTGGTCGACCAGCGCATCCACGGCGGGATTCTGGATGCCGCAAAGGTTCTGCGCTCCGGGGCGGTTGGCCGCCTGCGACCCCCAGAATTCGCGCTGCTCATTGCCCGGCGAAACCGACTGGGCCCACACCTTGGCCGTCATATCGAAATCGAACGAGCGCAGGCGGTTCTCGTACTGCGCGTCGTCGACCGTGCGGACCGACACCGTGACGCCGAGTCGCTCCAGTGACGATTTGTAGAACAGGATCAGCCGCTCCATCGACGGACTGTCCGACAGAAACTCGACGTTGACCGGCTTGCCCGACGGATCGACCAGCTTGCGATCCCTGATGTCGAAGCCGGCCTCCTTGAGTAGCCGCGTCGCCTCCCTCAAATTGTTGCGGACCGCTTCCGGGGTGCCATTTACCGGATTGGTATAAGGCGTTGTAAAAACCTCGGCCGGCACCTTGTCGCGCACGCTTTCGAGAATGCGCAGTTCTTCGCCTTGCGGCAGGCCCGAGGACGCAAGGTCGAGGCCGTCGAAGTAACTGTTGTTGCGACGGTACTGATTGTAGAACAGCTGCTTGTTCATTTCCTCGAAATCGAACACATAGTTGAAGGCACGGCGCAGCCGCACGTCCTTGAACAGATCGCGGCGCAGGTTGAAGGCAAAGCCCTGCATCCGGCCGACGCTGTTGACCGGGAATTCTTCCAAGACAACGCGCTTCTCAGTGACGGCCGGAAAATCATAGGCCGTCGCCCATTGCTTCGCCGAGTTCTCCAAGATCCAGTCCGCCTGATCGGCCTTGAAAGCTTCCAGCGCGACCAGATTGTCGCGGAAGAATTCGAAACGGAGTTCATCGAAATTATTGGTGCCGACCTGTATCGGCACGTTCGCACCCCAATAATCCTTGACCCGTTCCGCCACGACCGTCCGGCCGGGGACGAATTCCTTGATCCGATAGGGGCCGGAGCCCAGCGGCTTCTCCAGCGTGGTCGCGGAGATGTCGCGCTTGCGGCCCTCGCTGTCGGTGCCCTCCCACCAATGCTTCGGCAATACCGTGATCTCGCCAATGATCATCGGCAGTTCGCGGTTTCCGGGCGCATCGAAGGTGAATGTGACCTCGCGCTCGCCGGTCTTTTCGGCCTTGACCACATGCCTGTAGTAAGACGAGTACATCGGGCTCAGTTTTTTTAAGGTATCGAACGAGAAGACCACGTCGTCCGGGGTGACCGGGTTGCCGTCGTGCCAGCGCGCCTCCTTGCGCAGCCGATACTTCGCCCATGAAAAATCGTCGGGGTATGCGGCAGCTTCCGCCAGCAATCCATAATAGCTAACGGGCTCGTCCTGCGCGGGTCCGATCAGCGTTTCGTAGAGCAGCCCCGCCGCCGGCGCGATCGAGCCTTTCACGCCCGATACAGCTATATTGAAATTATCGAAGGTGCCGATCGTTATGGTGCGGGCGACACCGCCCTTGGGCGCATCCGGATTGACGTAATCCAGACGCTTGAAGTCCGCCGGGTATTTGATGTCGCCGAACGGCGATACGCCGTGGCGCCAGACCGGTTCGCCTGCCGCGGTCTGTGCGCGGGCGGCATCAATCGCCGGAATACCGGCTGTGATGCCCAATGTCGGGGCGACCGCGGCGAAAGCGCCGCTCTGAAGAAGACGTCGTCGGGTAATTGCCAAATGAGGGATTCCTGTAGCTGTCAAACTACGGTTAGAGACGCAATATAAGGCAAGCTTTCGACCGAATATGTTGCTTTTTGCTCATGATACCAGCCCGTGACCGAGGCCGGTGCGGCGAAACGTCTCGATAACGCGCATATGAGGCACTGGTTGCCGGCAAAACAAAAGCGGCCAGGCAGAGCCTGGCCGTTTGTGACGACAATTTCATGGGTAAAGCGAACGTCGTTTACTTCGCCGCGGTCGGCAGCGGCACCGGCTTGTCAGCCAGGGTTGCGAGGTAGGCGATCACGTCGGCGCGCTCGCTATCCCTCTGGATGCCGGCGAAGCCCATTGCCGTGCCGGGGACGAAGCCCTTCGGACTGGCTAGGAATTTGTTCAAATCGTCGAAGGTCCAGGTGCCGCCCTTGCCCTTCATGGCGGCCGAGAAGTTGAACCCGCCTTTGCCTTCGCCCTTCTTTTCATTGACGGTGTCGTAGAGGTTCGGGCCGACACGGTTGGGGCCGCCCTTCTCGAAGGTATGGCAGGCCGCGCATTTCTTCGCGGCTGCCGCGCCCTTCTCGGCCGAGGCGGTTTGCAGCAGTTTTTCGATCGGTTCCGACGGTGCGGCGGCTTCCTTGGGCGCGCCGGCGCCCTCTTCTTCCTTCACCGCGATGTCGTAACCCGGCTTCTCCAGCTTGGTCGGCGCGAAAATCGCGCCCGCGGTAAAGCTCGACACCAGCAGAACGAGGCAGGTAGCCAGAACGGCGCCGAGAATTTTATTGAGTTCGAAGGAGTCCATTGTCGATCAGGCTCCGGGCCGGAATGTCGTCGCTGAGGCCGGCTGAACGGCCAGGGGCAAGCCAAGGGATGAGGGGCAGGAATCAGGCTTTCGCACTGCACCTTCAGCAGCGATGAGATATCGGTTTGCCCGCGCTCTGGCAACCCGTATAAACGCCCGAACTTGCGGCCAATCCCCATCAATTCCTGAGCATTTTAGCCGGGTCCAGACCCTCCAGCCGATGACCGAGACCCGCACTTTGGTGTTGATTCCCGCCCGCATGGCCGCCACCCGGCTGCCCGGCAAACCATTGCTTGATATCGGGGGTTTGCCGATGATCGTCCATGTGCTGCGCCGGGCCGAAGCCGCCAATGTCGGCCGGGTCGCCGTTGCCACCGACACGCCGGAAATCGCCGCGGCCGTAGAATCCCACGGCGGCGAGGCGGTGATGACATCGGCCGATCATCCCTCCGGGTCGGACCGGATTTTTGAAGCGCTCGGCAAGCTCGATCCCTTGGGGCAAGCCGAAATCGTGATCAATCTGCAGGGCGATTTTCCGACCATCCGACCCGGCGATATCCGCGAGGTGCTGGGACTGCTCGGCGATCCTGCGGTCGATATCGCCACGCTGGCGGCGGAAATCCACACCGAGGAGGAAAGCAGCAATCCCAACGTCGTAAAGGCGATCGGCTCGCGGTTGAGCGAACGGCGGCTGCGCGCACTGTACTTTTCCCGCGCCACCGCCCCCTGGGGCGACGGGCCGCGCTATCACCATGTCGGACTGTATGCCTATCGCCGCAAGGCGCTGGAGCGTTTCGTGGCGTTGCCGCCCTCACCGCTGGAGCTCCAGGAGAAGCTGGAACAGCTCCGGGCGCTCGAGGCCGGGATGCGGATCGACGTAGCCATCGCCGACACGGTGCCGCGCGGCGTCGATACCCCCGCGGACCTCGAAACCACGCGCCTGATACTGGCGAAAAATTGAACGGCTGTTAGAAGGCGCCATGACCAAACCCATGAAAATAGCATTCCAGGGCGAGCCGGGCGCGAACTCGCATCTCGCCATCGCCGAGGCCTATCCCGACGCCGAGCCCTTGCCCTGCGCCACCTTCGAGGATGCGCTGGCCGCGATTTCGTCCGGAGAGGCCGAACTCGGCATGATCCCGATCGAGAATTCGGTCGCCGGCCGCGTCGCCGACATTCATCATCTGTTGCCGGCATCCGGCCTGTTCATCGTCGGCGAATGGTTTCTGCCGATCCGGCATCAACTGATGGCGCCGCGCGGCGCCAAACTGGCCGATATCAAGACGGTCGAGAGCCACGTCCATGCGCTCGGGCAGTGCCGCCGCATCATCCGCAAGCTCGGCATCAAGCCGGTCGTCGCCGCCGATACCGCGGGAAGCGCGCGCATCGTCGCCGAACGCGGTGACAAGACCGCCGCTGCGATCGCCTCGCGCCTCGCCGCCGACATTTATGACCTCGATATATTGGCGGACGATGTCGAGGACGAAACCCACAATACCACGCGCTTCGTGGTGCTCGCGCGCCAGGAGAACTGGGCCGCGCAGGGATCGGGGCCGCTGGTCACCACTTTTGTCTTCCGGGTGCGCAATCTGCCCGCCGCGCTCTACAAGGCGATGGGCGGTTTCGCCACCAACGGCGTCAACATGACGAAATTGGAAAGCTACATGGTCGACGGCAATTTCTTTGCCACGCAGTTCTATGCCGATGTCGACGGCCATCCGGAGGACCGGAATCTGGCCTTCGCACTGGAGGAATTGAAATTCTTCTCGCGCGAATTCCGCATTGTCGGCGTTTACCCGGCTCACCCTTTCCGCGCGACGTTCGCGGAGAAGGCAGAGTAATAGTGCAGCCGCATGTCCCGGACGCGGTGCGGCATTCTTCATGCCGCTCCGCAGAGCCGGGACCGTAACGAACACCGGCGCCTGGTACGGCCTCGGCTCTGCAGCGCACCGCTTCGCAAGTGCTACGCGCTGCACTGCGTCCGGGGCACGCTAACCCTAAGCCGCCGCCTGCTTGCCCAGCCCGAACGCGTCCGCCAGCAGGCTGTAGGATTTCTTGCGCGCGTCGTGATCGTAGACCGCGGTGATGATCATCAATTCATCCGCCTGGCTTGCCGAAACCATCGGCTGCAGTTTGTGCATCACCGTGGGGGGACTGCCGACGAACAGCCGCGAGCGGTTGCGGGCGATCGAGGTGCGTTCGCTGTCCGTGTAGGGATAGCCCTGTGCTTCCTCGACGCTCGGCAGCGGCAAATACTGACCGCGGTCGCGGCGCAATCGATTGAGATCCATCGACGACGCCAATTGCTCGGCCTCGGCATCGGTTTCGGCGGCAACCACCGCTACCGCGAGAATGCCGTGCGGCTTCGCCCGCCAGCGCGACGGCTTGAAGCGCGCACGATAATGCGTCAGCGCGTCGACCGCGTCATGCGAGGCAAAGTGGTGCGCGAACGCAAATCCCATTCCGACTTGCGCTGCCAGTTCCGAGCTGTAGTCGCTCGATCCCAAGAGCCAGATCGGCGGCAGCGGTGTGTCATCGGGCATTGCCACCACATTGTTGTAGGGATGACCGGGCGGAAACTCGCGGGTCTCCCATAATGTCAGTTCATGCAGCCGCTCGAGAAAATCGTCGCCCTCGCGGCGGTCGAGGCGGCTGCGCAGCGCATGCGCGGTGGCGCCATCGGTGCCCGGCGCGCGCCCCAGGCCCAGGTCGATCCTTCCGGGAAACAGCGCTTCCAGCATCTTGAACCGCTCGGCGACCACCAGCGGCGCATGGTTCGGCAGCATCACGCCGCCGGAGCCGACGTGGATGCGGCTGGTCACGGCGGCGATCTGCCCAATCATGAGATCGGGCGAAGGGCTCGCTACCGACGAGAGATTGTGATGTTCGGCCAGCCAGTAGCGGACATAACCGAGCTGATCGGCATGTTTGGCGAGGTCGATGCTGTTGCGCAGCGCCGCAGCCGGCCTGGTGCCGGTGGTGACGACAGACAGGTCGAGAATGGAGAGAGGGATCATGGTGTTAAGCTAGTGCGTCGGGCCCCGCGGACAAAGGACTTGATCGCAGAGATCGGGGACACGTCGACCGGCACCGGTCGACGGTCATTTCCACGATGCTTGGGATGGACTATCGATGGAAAGCGTAAATGAAGCGCTGCCCACTTCATCATTCCAACAAACTATTTCGGGATAAAGATTAGGAAATCGGAATAATACCTATATATTACAAATAATTACAAGAGTTTACCTTCTTGATTTTCGTTTCCGCTTCCTTGGCCCATCATCCGTAATTTCATATCTAAAATTGCCGATTTTCTCATGAATTGGGCAATTTCCCACCAATGATGGGCTATTTGTGTATTCCGGTTTGGCTTATTTTAGGGGCTTGCGGCTAGACGTGAAGCGCCCGCCCAGCCCGAGGGAGTGTTGAAGTGCCATGAGTGAGACCTCGCCACCCGGCCACCATGCCGCGCCGAAACGCCCGGCGATTTCCTTCGAGTTCTTTCCGCCCAAGACCGAGGAGATGGAGCGCAATCTCTGGGACACCATCACCCGCCTTGCGCCGTTGACACCGAACTTCGTCTCGGTGACCTACGGCGCCGGCGGTTCGACCCGCGAGCGCACTCACTCGACCATCGCCCGTATCCTCACCGAGACCACTCTCACTCCCGCAGCCCATCTTACCTGCGTCGATGCGCCCTGCGCCAACGTCGATGACGTGGTAGCGCAATATCATCGGGTCGGCGTCCGCCACATCGTGGCGTTGCGCGGCGATCCCGCGGGCGGCCTTGGCGGCGCCTATGCGCCGCATCCGCAAGGCTATAGCAGCTCGGCCGATCTGGTCGCCTCGATCAAGCGCCGCCATGGCGACATCGAGGTGACGGTGTCGGCCTATCCGGAGCGGCATCCGGAAAGCCCGAGCTACCATGCCGACATCGACATGCTCAAGGCCAAGATCGACGCCGGCGCCACCCGCGCCATCACCCAGTTCTTCTTCGATAACGATCTGTATTTCCGTTATCTCGACCGCGTGCGTGCACGCGGCATCGATATCCCGATCGTTCCGGGCATTCTGCCGGTACAGAATTTCAAGCAGGCCGCCAATTTCGCCAAGCGCACCGGCGCCAGCATGCCGGACTGGCTGGCGCAGAAGTTCGAAGGCCTCGATGACGATCCGGAGACGCGCAAGCTGGTGGCTGCGACCGTCGCAGCCGGTCAGGTGCAAAAGCTCGCCAAGCACGGCGTCGACACTTTCCATTTCTACACCATGAACCGCGCCGACCTCGTATTCGCGATCAGCCATCTGCTCGGCATCCGTCCCGCCGGCGCGCAGAAAGCCGCGTGAGACGATGACTGTTCCCGTTTCCCCGAAACGAACCGAACTGATTGCGCTGGCGCGCGAGCGTATCCTGGTGCTCGACGGCGCCATGGGCACCATGATCCAGGCGCTGGAATATGACGAAGCCGCGTTTCGCGGCGAACGTTTCAGGGATTTCCACCGCGACCTCCGCGGCAACAACGACCTGTTGATCCTGACCCAGCCGAAGGCGATCGAGGACATTCACGCCGACTATCTGCGCGCCGGTGCCGATATCGTCGCCACCAATACGTTCTCCTCGACCTCGATCGCGCAGGCCGACTACGACCTCTCCGGCATCGCCTATGAGATGAACCGCGAAGGCGCAAAACTTGCCCGCGCCGCCGCCGCGCGCGTGACTGCCGAGGACGGCAGACCGCGCTTCGTCGCCGGCGCCATCGGCCCGACCAACCGCACCGCCTCGATCTCACCCGATGTTTCCAGCCCCGGCTTCCGCGCCGTCACCTTCGACGACCTGCGCACCGCCTATGGCGAGCAGGTCAACGGCCTCCTGGACGGCGGCGCCGACCTGCTGCTGGTGGAAACCATCTTCGACACGCTGAACGCCAAGGCCGCGCTGTACGCCATCGCGGAAATCGCGGAAGCCCGCGGGCTCGACGTGCCCGTGATGATCTCCGGCACCATTACCGACAAATCCGGCCGCCTGCTGTCGGGCCAGTTGCCCGAGGCGTTCTGGAACTCGGTGCGCCATGCCAAACCGATCACCGTCGGCTTCAACTGCGCGCTCGGCGCCGAGGACCTGCGCGCGCATATCGCCGACATCGGCCGCGTCGCCGATACGCTGGTGTGCGCCTATCCCAATGCCGGCCTGCCCAACGAATTCGGCGGATATGACGAGAGCCCGGAATTCATGGCCGGGCTGATCGGCGAATTCGCCGTCAGCGGCCTGGTCAACATCGTCGGCGGCTGCTGCGGTACCACGCCCGATCACGTCGCGGCGATTGCCGCCGCCGTCGCGCCGCACAAGCCCCGCATCATCCCCGCGATCGAACCTCGCTTGCGGCTGTCCGGCCTCGAGCCGTTCGAACTGACGCCGGCGATTCCCTTTGTCAATGTCGGCGAGCGCACCAACGTCACCGGATCGGCCAAATTCCGCAAGCTGATCACCGCGGGCGATTACACCGCGGCGTTGGCGGTGGCGCGCGACCAGGTCGAGAACGGCGCGCAGATCATCGACGTCAATATGGACGAGGGGCTGCTGGATTCCGAAGCCGCGATGGTGACGTTTCTCAATCTGGTCGCCGCCGAGCCGGATATCGCCCGCGTGCCGGTCATGGTGGACTCCTCGAAATTCGCGGTGATCGAGGCCGGCCTGAAATGCGTGCAGGGCAAGCCGGTGGTGAACTCGATCTCGATGAAGGAAGGCGAGGAGAAATTCATCCACGAAGCCACCATCGCGCGGCGTCACGGCGCCGCCGTGGTGGTGATGGCGTTTGACGAAGCGGGACAAGCCGACACGTTTGCGCGCAAGACCGAAATCTGCAAGCGCGCTTATGACATCCTGGTCGGTCAGCTCAATTTTCCGCCCGAGGATATCATCTTCGATCCCAACATTTTCGCGATCGCCACCGGACTGGAAGAGCACAATAATTACGGCGTCGACTTCATCGAGGCGACGCGCTGGATCCGGCAGAACCTGCCGCATGCGCATATTTCCGGCGGCGTCTCCAACCTGTCGTTCTCGTTCCGCGGCAACGAGCCGGTGCGCGAAGCGATGCATTCGGTGTTTCTCTACCATGCCATCAAGGCCGGCATGGATATGGGTATCGTCAATGCCGGGCAGATGATCGTCTATGACGACATCGACCCGGAACTGCGGCAAGTGTGCGAGGACGTCATTCTCAACCGCGATCCCGGCGCGTCGGAACGATTGCTGGCGCTGGCGGAAAAATTCCGCGGCAAGGAGAAGCAGACCAGAGAGCAGGATCTGGCCTGGCGCGAATGGCCGGTCGACAAGCGGCTGTCCCACGCGCTGGTGCACGGCATCACCGAATTCATCGAGGCCGATACCGAGGACGCGCGCAAGGTGGCGGAGCGTCCTCTCAACGTCATCGAAGGCCCGCTGATGGCCGGCATGAACGTGGTCGGCGACCTCTTCGGCGACGGCAAGATGTTTTTGCCGCAGGTGGTGAAATCCGCGCGGGTGATGAAGCAGGCGGTGGCGTATCTGATGCCGTTCATGGAAGAGGAAAAGGCGCGCAACCTAGCCGCGGGCATCGTCGGCGACGGCCGCAACTCCGCCGGCAAGATCGTGCTCGCCACCGTGAAGGGCGACGTCCACGATATCGGCAAGAACATCGTCGGCATCGTGCTCCAGTGCAACAATTTCGAGGTGATCGACCTCGGCGTCATGGTGCCGGCGGCGAAGATCATCGAGACCGCGAAGGCTGAGGGAGCCGACATCATCGGCCTGTCCGGCCTGATCACGCCGTCGCTGGACGAGATGAGCTTCCTCGCCGGCGAGCTTGAACGCCAGGGCCTGAATGTGCCGTTGCTGATCGGCGGCGCCACCACCAGCCGCGTCCATACCGCGGTCAAGATCGATCCGAACTATCGCGGCGGCCCGGTGGTTCATGTCAACGACGCCAGCCGCGCCGTCGGCGTCGTCTCCGCGCTGCTGTCGCCGGAAAAACGGGAGACCTATGCCGCCGAGGTGCGCGCCGATTACGCAAAAATTTCCGCGGCGCATTTCCGCGCGCAGGCTGACAAGAAGCGGCTGAAGCTGGCGGATGCGCGCGCCAATGCCGTCTCGATCGATTTCGCAAAAAATCCGCCGGCGAAGCCTTCCTTCCTCGGCATCAAGAGTTTTCGCGACTACGATCTCGCCGAACTCGCCGACTACATCGACTGGACGCCGTTCTTCCAGACCTGGGAGCTGACCGGGCGGTATCCAGCGATACTGGACGACCCCAAGGTCGGCGAAGTCGCGCGCTCGCTCTATGACGACGCGCGAGCGATGCTCGACCTCATCGTCAAGGAGAACTGGTTCAGGGCGCAAGCCACCATCGGCTTCTGGCCCGCGAACAGCGACGGCGACGACATCGCCGTCTACGCCGACGACGCCCGCAAAGACAAGATCGCGACCTTCCATACCCTGCGCCAGCAGTTGGAGAAGCGCGAAGGCCGGTTCAACGCGGCATTGTCGGATTTCATCGCACCTGTTGCGAGCGGCGTGCCGGACTACATCGGCGCGTTTGTGGTCACGGCGGGAATCGGCGAGGACGTGATCGCCGACCGCTTCAAGAACGCCAATGACGATTATTCGTCGATCCTGTGCAAGGCGCTGGCGGATCGCCTCGCGGAAGCCTTTGCCGAGCGGATGCATGCGCGCGTGCGCCGGGAGTTCTGGGGTTACGCGCCGGACGAGACGCTTAAGCCCGATGCGCTCATTCTCGAACAATATGCCGGCATCCGCCCGGCACCCGGCTATCCCGCGCAGCCCGATCACACCGAGAAGGCCACGCTGTTCCGCCTGCTCGATGCGGAAGCCACCGCCGGCGTGGTTCTGACCGAGAGTTTTGCGATGTGGCCGGGCTCGTCGGTGTCCGGGCTGTATTTCTCGAACCCTGAGAGTTTCTATTTCGGCGTCGGCAAGATCGAGCGCGACCAGGTCGAGGACTACGCCGCGCGCAAGGGCTGGAGCACGGCCGAGGCCGAGCGCTGGCTGGCGCCGGTGTTGAACTACATTCCGGCACAGGACCGGTCGGCGCAGGATCGCCTGGTCAAAGAGGCAATGCCGACGGTGGCTGCCGCGCTGCCCGTACCGGCCAACGATGTGGCTTCGCATCCGCCCGGCTGCAATTGCGCGGTGCATCTCGCCTACCGCAAGAAGACGGTAAGGGCGGGATAGCTGACGCAGCAAGTGGCCGGCCTGAATCTCACTCCGGAATGTTTCCGCCCGGCGACGGAACTTTGTCGGCCGCCACGGCTTGTCGCCTGCGCCTTCAGGCGCTTGGAGGAACAAAACACATGAAACGTTCGCTCATTACCCTCGCGGCCGCCGGCCTGCTTGGTTTAGGTTTGACATTTTCCGCCGCCGCGATGCCCATGGGCAAGCTGGCTCCGGCCGCGTCCGACAACGGCGTGATCCAGGTCAGGGGCGGCCACGGCCACGGTCACGGCCACATGGGCCGCGGCGGCAGAGGCCATCACTACGGCTGGTCGCGCGGCCGCGGACATCATCGCGGACACCGCTAAAAAGCCGGCGACCGACACAATCAGGCCAACAGAAAGAGGCCGCCCGCAAGGGCGGTCTCTTCATTGCATCCCCTCCCCCGCATCGAGTATGCGTTTGCGAAACACAGCCGCGGGCGCCGCATCGACCAGTCCGGGTTTCCCCATCAGCCAGCTCTCGCTCTGCCCCACTTCAGAACCCTCATGAAGCGCCCTCACTGACAGAACGGGCGAACTATAAAACCTTCGGCAAGTGCGGGGATAGGTATACATTCGCAAGTTCGTGACCGACAGACTTTCGTGCCCCGGACGCAGCGCAGCGCGTAGCACTTCGCGGAGCGGTGCGCTGCAGAGCCGGGGCCGTAACGGACGCCGGTGTTCGGTATGGCCCGGTTCTGCGAAGCAGCGCTTCGCGAAGTGCTACGCGCCGCATCGCGCCCGGGACACGAAGCTCATTCGATAATCGGAACGTGCTTTGCAGCATCCCGCGGCGCTATTCCGTCAAGGCGCGGATCGTCGGCGATCTCGATCTGCCGCCGGAACGGGCGAAAACCCGAGCGCTGATAAAACGCCAGCGCCGACGGATGATCGAGCGTGCAGGTGTGCGCCCAGACCCGCGAGACCGGCCGCGACCACGCCAGCTCCAGCGCGCGATTCATCAGCCAGCGCCCGGCGCCGCTGCCGATCAGGTCAGCGGTCACGCCGAAGAAGGCGAGTTCGCATTGACCGGCCTCGCGAAAATCCAGTTCGAGCAGGCCCTTGTCGCGGCCCTCATGCACCAGCGCATGGACGTCGACCATCGGCGAGCGAATGATCGCGGCCAATTCCGCGTCGCCATCTGCAACCGCGAAAACCACAGCCATTCCTCGCCGACGCGGCGATAGAGATCGCGAAACCAGTCCAGATCCGGAGACGGCACCCTGCGCAACGTCCACGCGCCCTCGGGATCGCGGCGAAGCGCGGGACGTTCGGTCATCTCCAGATGCGTGACGACGGCGGCGATATTGCCGGCGGGAACGTCGGAATAGCCATCAGGGAGAATCATCGCTTAAGCATCCTCCCCTTCATCGCTCGCCAGCAACTCTCCGCCTGCCGCGTCCACTTCGCACTGCTCCGCGTCCGTGATCTTCGGGAGCACTCCTTTGTGGGACAGGACATCCGATACTGTAAGGCTATTATCACTGGTCAGAGCACTAAATTACTGGGAACGGCGCGGTCGCACCCTTGCGTGTACGGCTCTAATCCTACACCGTTACTCAAGAGCTTACTGGCAGGATTTCGATCATCGTGAAGATTTTCGTCAGCTACACCAGCACCGACCGAGGTTGGGCCCATTGGATAGCGTGGCAACTGCGGAAGGCGGGCCACTTACCTATCGTGCATGAATGGGAGATTGGTCCGGGTGAGAATATCGCTCGGTGGATGGAAGAGCGCCTCGGCCAAGCCGACCTGCTCATAGGTGTTTTCTCCGACACGTATTGCAAAGCTCTGTATTCGCAGAGCGAACGTTGGGCCGCCTTTTGGCAAGACCCGGGAGGACGAAATGGTTTTCTCGTCCCCGTCGAGGTTAGTAACGTCACGAAATGGCCTATATTCGTAGAGCCGCTCAATCGATTATCTCTCGTTAATCTTGACGAACTAGAAGCAGCAAAGCGTTTAACTCTTTTCTTTGAGCCTCGACAGGCTCCGCTAGAGAAGCCAGCTTTTCCGGGCGGCAGTCTCGCACCAATATCGAACCCAACTTTTATAGAAGGCGGCGAGCCGCTCGGAGCCACACCTCCAGTTTTTCCTCCCAAGGCAAATGAAAAAGAGCTTGGCGCTCAAGCAACTACATTGCCTACCATCGATCTCAACCCCAGCATTTCCTGCATCAACGATCACGAGCCCAAACCCGAAATCTTTGGCCGCGATCAAGAAATCAAGGCTATTGTCGACGCTTTGCTCGGCGGAAGGACGACACTAGTGGCGGGCGGCCCCGGCATGGGCAAGACCGCTGTTGCCACTGCTGCTTTGTACAACTCACGTGTAGTTTCGCATTTCGGTCGCCGCCGCGTTTTTGCATCGCTGGAAACAGCGACTGAGTCACGTGCACTACTTGCGAAGCTAGTCGAAACACTTGGATCGCCGCCGACGGGCGACGAAGTCTCGCTGCTCCGTATCGTTGAAGCCTCTGCGGCAGAAAAGCCGCTCGCCGCCATCCTAGATAACGCTGAGACAGTGTTCGATACTGACCGGCCTGCGGCGGAACGACTTTTGCGACTTCTTGCGCAACTTCCTGGACTGTCGCTTGCTGTAACAATAAGAGGGGTGGCGCCCCACATTCCAGGCTCCCTAGAAATTGATGATCTAGCGAAACTCAATGCAGAAGCCGCGCGCGACGCATTCCTAGCCGTCGCTGGCGATTCAGTTAGAGACGATCCAGATTTGCCTCCGCTTTTGGACGCCTTGGATGGACACGCTCTTTCTATTCGTCTCGTCGCAGCGCAAGCAACCGGGTTACCTTCGCTTACCGGTCTTCGGGAGAGCTGGGACGAAGTACATGCGGAAATTCTTCGTGTATTGGGCGAACAGGAGGGTCGCCTGACCAGCGTCCGCGCTTCTCTTTCGCTTTCGGTAAATAGCCGTCGAATGAAATCAACGCCGTTAGCCCGACGCCTGATGGCTTTGATTGCGTACCTACCCGGTGGACTTGCTGAACGTGACGTGCCGCGCCTGCTGGGCGACCGTGGAATCATTACCAAGGTAAGGGCGAACGAGGCAGTGAGTTGTCTTCATCAGTTGCGGCTAGTTGAGCGGCGCCCAGACCGTCGCCTCAGGATGCTCACCCCTCTACGAGAATGTGTAAAAACTGACTTGCCTCCTCTGGCTAGTGACCGAACAAGAATTGTCGAACGCTATCTATCGCTAGCCACCAAGGCTTACACGATAGGGAGTCGGGATTGGGAGAAATATCGGGAAGACGTTGAGGCAGAAGCCGATAATTTGGACGCAATTTGTGGCCTCGCTGTCGCAACGGATATTTCCCATAGCCGCCTAATAGGGGCTCTGCATGGGTTAAAAGAATTTCATACTTTTTCTGGGCGAGGTGGAACTGCAAGTGTCAACCGGGCAGCGATGCGGCTTAGAGGACAGATATCGCAACTCGCAGCCGAATGTGTTCAAATTCTCGGTGATATAGCGACTGCGCATTCTGACTCCGTTTCAGCACGAGCGCGATATGAGGAGGCATTGTCCTTATTTAAGCGCATCGGAAACTCTAAGGGCGAGGCGAGTTGTATCTTCAGCCTTGGGCTGGTTGCAGATGCATGTTCTGACTATAAGGCCGCTCGGGCTCAGTATGAGCAAGCACTGGCGCTATTTAAGCGGGGCGGTGACGTCTTGGGTGAAGCCAATTGCATCCACGCGCTCGGGAATATCGCGAAAGCCGGGTCAGACCGTGAGACGGCACAACTGCGTTTTGAGGAAGCGCTTGCTCTGTCTCGTCGCATAGGCGACGCATTGTGTCAGGCCAACTGCATCTCAGAGCTTGGCGGCCTCGCGTCCGCGCGCTCTGACTATGAGACAGCGCAGACGCACCACCTGGAAGCACTTCCGCTCTATCGGCGCATTGGCGACGTGATCGGCGAGGCGAATAGCAACTTCCGTCTTGGCGGGATAGCGACGTCGCGGTATGAATATGAAACGGCACAATCATTCTACAAGGAAGCAATTGCTCTTGCTCAGCGTGTTGGTGGGGTGTTGTGCGAGGCAAATTCCATCCTTGCTCTTGGAAAATTCGCCGGGGCGGGCTCCGACATCAAAACAGCGCAAGTGCGCTACGAAGAAGCGCTCACCCTTTATCGCCGAATCGGCAACGTAGTAGGGGAGGCCAATTGTATCCTTTATCTTGGAAACGCCGCAGCTGGTTTATCCGATCACAAAGCGGCGCACAGATACTACGAGCAGGCCCTTGTTCTGTATCGACGCATCGACGACTTGTTAGGAGAGGCGAATTGCACGGCACGTCTTATGGATGTCGCGATTGCGCGTTCCGAACTCGATACAGCGCAGAAACTTTGTGAGGAAGCACTCGCGATCTACCGGCTTATAGGCAACATCGGCGGCGAAGCGAACTGCATAGCCGGCCTCGGTCAGCTCGCAAAAGCACGATCCAACCATGAACTCGCGCGGGCGCACTACGAGGAATCGCTCGCGTTGTGGCAGAAAATCGGCAGCCTCTTAGGCGAGGCTGGTTGCCTGAAGGAGCTCGGTAATATTGCGTCTTTACATTCTAATCACGAACTAGCCCGCTTACGCTATACGAGCGCACTCGCCCTCTATCGACGCGTCGGCGAAACGGACGGCGAAGCCGAAACGACAATTCGACTTGGTCAAGTACGTTCTGAAACGGAGGCCGCAGAGGCGATTCGTGATATCGAAGCTGGCTTCGCCCTCTACTTCAAAAATTGTGATTCGAGAGATCAGGCCCTCACCGGGTGGCAAGCTATGCGCCTTGCCTTGACCTCTGTTGATGCCGCTGAAGTTCGGAAATATCGAGAACTAGCGAAATCATCATGGACTGCCATTGGTCGACTCGACCTTGTTGCCGACTGGCTTGGTTCGACTTAACTCAAATATCAATTACATCTCTACCCTTCCTCATCGCTCGCCAGCAACCCCTTCACCGCCCTCCTCCACCCCTTAAGTTTCCGCTCCCGCGTCGCCGCGCTCATCGCCGGTTTGAACCTGCGCTCCAGCCGCCAGTTATCGGCGAATTTTGCCGGCTCCGGATAGACGCCCGCCGCCAGCCCCGCAAGATAGGCCGCGCCCAGCGCCGTGGTCTCCTGGATCATCGGGCGATCGACCGGCGCGTCGAGCAGGTCGGCAAGGCGCTGCATGGTCCAGTCCGACGCCGTCATGCCGCCGTCGACGCGGAGCACGGTGTTGGCGGTTTTCGCCTCGGGCCAGTCGGCGCGCATCGCGGCCCACAGGTCGAAAGTCTGGTAGCAGACGCTCTCCAGGGCTGCATGCGCGAGTTCGGCGGGCGTGGTGTTGCGGGTCAGGCCGAACAGCGCGCCGCGCACGCGGGGATTCCAGTAGGGCGCGCCGAGGCCGACGAAGGCCGGTACCAGGTAGACGCTTTGCGAAGGATCCGATCTGTCGGCGAGCGGGCCGGTGTCGGAGGCCTGTGTGATGATGCCGAGGCCGTCGCGCAGCCACTGCACCGAAGAGCCGGCAACGAAAATCGAGCCTTCCAGCGCGTAGGTGCGTTTGCCCGCGAGCTGATAGGCGATGGTGGTGAGCAGCTTGTTGGAGGAAGCGACCGGCGTCGCGCCGGTGTTGAGGAGGGCAAAACAGCCTGTGCCGTAGGTGGATTTCATCATGCCCGGCGAGAAGCAGGCCTGCCCGATGGTGGCGGCCTGCTGGTCGCCGGCGATGCCACGGATCGCGATTGATCCTCCGAACAGGTCGGGCACACTGTCGCCGAACTCAGCGGAGGAATCCTTCACGTCGGGAAGCATCGAGCGCGGCACGCGCAGGATTTTCAGCAGTTCGTCGTCCCATTCGCCGCTGTGGATGTTGAACAGCAGCGTGCGCGAGGCGTTGGTGGCGTCAGTGGCGTGGACCTTGGCGCCGGTCAGCCGCCACAGCAGATAGCAGTCGACGGTGCCGAACATCAGTTCGCCGCGCATTGCACGCTCGCGCGCGCCGGGGACGTGATCGAGGATCCACGCGACCTTGGTGCCGGAAAAATACGGATCGATAATCAGCCCGGTCTTCGCGCTGATCGTGGGCTCGTGGCCGTCGGCCTTCAGTCGCGCGCAGATGTCGGCGGTGCGGCGGTCCTGCCAGACGATGGCGCGGTGGATCGCCTGCCCCGTGGCACGGTCCCACACCACGGTGGTCTCGCGCTGGTTGGTGATGCCGATGGCGGCGATCTCTTTTGCCGTGAGGCCGGCCTTTTTCAAAGCATCGCGGCAGGTGGCGATGGTCGAGGTCCAGATGTCCTCCGGCTCGTGTTCGACCCAGCCGGATGCTGGAAAATGCTGCGGGAATTCCTGCTGGGCTTGCGCGGCGATGGAAATGTCCTGCCGGAACACAATCGCGCGCGAGGAGGTGGTGCCCTGATCGATGGCGAGGATGGTGGACATGGCGGCGTTTTTCCTAGATGCGTGTTTGCGGCAAGGCAAGCGGATTGGAAATGGTTCGTCAATACGCCGCAATCGTGCCCCGGACGCAGCGCAGCGCGTAGCACTTCGCGAAGCGGTGCGCTGCAGAGCCGGGGCCGTAACGAATGCCGGTGCTTGGTACGGTCCCGGCTCTGCGGAGCGGCATGAAGAATGCCTCACCGCGTCCGGGACACGGGGACCTATACCGCCGCCGTGGTCACGCCGCCGTCGACCACGATAGTCTGCCCGGTCATGAAGCTCGCCGCATCGGAGCCGAGATACGCCACCGCGCCGGCGATCTCGTCGGGCTCGCCGATCCGGCGCAGCGGCGTCGTGGCGCAGCGGCGCTTCAGGCGTTCCTCGTCTTCCCACAGCGCGCGGGCGAAATCGGTTTTGACCAGCCCGGGTGCGACACAATTGACGCGCACGCCCTTCGGACCCCATTCGCCGGCGAGGCTTCGGCACAGCGCGAAATCCGCCGCCTTGGAAATCCCGTAGGCGCCGATCACCGTGGACCCGCGCAGGCCGCCGATCGAGGAGATGATCACCACCGAGCCGCCTCCGCGCTCCGCCATTTGCGGAATCGCGAGGCTGCAGAGCCAGATGTTGCTCTTGACGTTGGAGCCCATGATCTTGTCGAAGGCTTCGTCTGATATGTCGAGCAGCGGGCCGTAATAGGGATTGACCGCGGCGTTG
Source organism: uncultured Alphaproteobacteria bacterium (assembly GCA_963784755.1). Taxonomy (GTDB): domain Bacteria; phylum Pseudomonadota; class Alphaproteobacteria; order Rhizobiales; family Xanthobacteraceae; genus Bradyrhizobium. Next base: position 840,529 of record CAWASS010000004.1, read on the forward strand.
CAGACCAGGATGTCGATCTTGCCGTAATGCTTGATGCTGCCCGCGATCAGCGCCTCGACCTCGTTTCTGCGCGCGATGTTGCAGGCAATCACATGGGCGTCGCCGCCATCCTTGCGAATGCCATCCGCGACGGCCTCGCAGGCATCGGCCTTGCGGCTGGAGATCACCACCTTGGCGCCGAGTTTTGCGAGCAGCTCCGCAGAGGAACGGCCGATGCCGCGGCTCGAGCCGGTGATGACGGCGACCTTGCCGGTGAGATCGAACGGGGTGGATTGCATTTTCACTCCTTGAACTTCGTCATTCCGGGATGCGCCCTCTTGGGCGCAGGCCCGGAATCCGTACGCACGATGGTGGTTATGGATTCCGGGCTCGCGCCAAAAGGCGCGCCCCGGAATGACGGGGACTAAAGCAATCCGCCCTGCTCGCTGACGCGGCGCAAATGATAGTCGCTGTCGCCGAAGGTGTTCTCGATCATGGTAAGGCGCTTGAAGTAGTGGCCGATCTTGGCCTCCATGGTCATGCCGATGCCGCCATGCAGCTGGATCGCCTGCTGGCCGACGAATTTCGCCGACCTGCCGATCTGCACTTTCGCCGCCGCTACCGCGTTGGCGCGCTCCTTCGGATCGTCGAAATCCGCCGCCATGGTGGCGAACATCGACATGCTGCGCGCCTGTTCCACGGCGACGAACATGTCGGCGGCGCGATGCTGCAAGACCTGGAACGAGCCGATCGGCACGCCGAACTGAGTGCGGGTCTTCAGATATTCCACGGTCGACTTCAGCGATTCATCCATGGCGCCGACGGCTTCGGCGCACATCGCGATGCGTGCGTCGTCGACCACCTGCTCGATCAGCGGCAGGCCGTTCTCGGGGTCGCCGATCGCAGCGTCCGCGCCGACCTCGACGCCGGTGAAGGTGACGTCGGCGGCGTGCAGGCCGTCCTGGGTCGGATAACCCTTTTTGGAGACGCCCTTGGCGTTGCCGGGCACCAGGAACACGCCGATGCCGGTTAAGTCGCGCTGGCCGCCCTTGGTGCGCGCGGTCACCACCAGCGTGTCGGCGGTCTCGCCGTTGAGCACGACGAATTTCTCGCCGTCGATCATCCAACCCTCGCCTTTTTTCTTGGCCGAGGTCGAGACGTCATTGAGGTCGTAACGCGAATTCTTCTCGAGCTGCGCGAACCCAAAGGTCTTGCTGCCGTCGATGATGCCGGGAATATGCGCAGCCTTCTGTTCGGCCGAACCGCCGCGGCGGATAAAGCCGCCGCCGAGCACCACGGTCGCCAGATACGGCTCCAGCAGCAGCGCCTTGCCCAGCGCTTCCATCACGATCATGGTCTCGACCGCGCCGGCGCCGAACCCGCCATCGTCCTCGGAGAACGGCAGCCCGAGCAGGCCCTGCTCGGCGAGTTTTGCCCAAACGCTCCTGCTCCAGCCGCCTTTTTCGGCGCCGTATTTCTTGCGGCTCTCGAAGTCATAAGAGTCGTTCAGCAGCCCGTCGACGCTGTCTTTGAGAAGCCGCTGCTCCTCGGATAGATCAAAATCCATTTTTCTTCCTTGTAGGATGGGTAGAGCGCAGCGAAACCCATCACGCCGCGCCGATGGTGATGGTGGGTTTCGCTTCGCTCTACCCACCCTACGAATTCTACAACCCCAGCACCGCCTTGGTGATGATGTTGCGCTGGATCTCGTTGGAGCCGCCGTAGATCGAGACCTTGCGGTTGTTGAAATAGCTCGGCGCGATCTGCGCGGTCCAGTCCATCGCCTCGTTGCTGCCATCGTCGCCGTGCTCGTCATAGGGAGCCGCGAACGGGCCGATCACTTCCATCAGGAGTTCGGTGGTGGCCTGCTGGATTTCCGAGCCTTTGATCTTCAAGACCGAGGACGCCGGATTGGGCTTGCCCTTGCCGTGCTTGCCTTCGTCGGCGACCACGCGGAGCTGGGTCAACTCCAGCGCCTTCAGTTCGATCTCGACCTCGGCGAGTTTTTCGCGAAATTTTGTATCCTCCATCACCGGCCGGCCGCCGGACTCGACCTTTGACGCCAGCTCCTTGATGCGGCGGATCCGCTCCTTGGAGACGCCGACGCGGGCGATGCCGGTGCGCTCGTTGCCGAGCAGGAATTTGGCGTAGTCCCAACCCTTGTTCTCCTCGCCGACCAGGTTTTCAACGGGCACCTCGACGTCGTCGAAGAATACTTCGTTGACTTCGTGGGCACCGTCGATGGTCTGGATTGGGCGCACGGTGATGCCCTTGGTCTTCATGTCGATCAGGATGAAGGAGATGCCGGACTGCTTCTTGGCGCCGGGGTCGGTGCGGCACAGGCAGAAAATCCAGTCGGCGTATTGCGCAAGCGTCGTCCAGGTCTTCTGGCCGTTGACGATGTACTTGTCGCCGCGGCGCTCGGCCTTGGTCTTGAGCGAGGCGAGGTCCGAGCCGGAGCCGGGCTCCGAAAATCCCTGGCACCACCAGTCGTCGACATTGGCGATGCGCGGCAGGTATTGCTTCTTCTGCGCCTCGTTGCCGAAGGTGTAGATGACGGGGCCGACCATGCTGACGCCGAAGGCGAGCGGCGCCGGCGCCGGCGCCATCTGCAGTTCCTCGTTGAAGATGTAATGCTGCACCGAACTCCAGCCGGTGCCGCCATATTCCTTCGGCCAGTGCGAAACGTGCCAGCCCTTCTTGTTCAGGATGCGCCACCACTGCACCATCTCGTCCTTGCTGACATGGCGGCCCTCCTGCAGTTTCTGCCGCGCCGCCGGCGGCACGTTCTCCTTGAAGAAGGTCCGCACTTCGTCGCGGAACGCTTGTTCTTCCTTGCTGAAGCTGAGATCCATCGGATCCTCCTGTGAGCGAAGCTAAAATGATCGTCATTCCGGGGCGGGAGCGAAGCGAGCGAGCCCGGAATCCATAACCACGATCGGCGTGTATGGATTCCGGGCCTGCGCCAAGTGGCGCATCCCGGAATGACGGCGGTGTTTTACTTACTGCAGCACCTCGAACAGACCCGCGGCGCCCATGCCGCCGCCAACGCACATCGTCACCACCGCGTATTTCGCCTTGCGGCGGCGGCCTTCGATCAGAGCGTGGCCGGTGAGGCGCGCGCCGGACATGCCATAGGGATGGCCGACCGAGATCGCGCCGCCGTCGACATTGATCTTGTCCGGATCGATGCCGAGCTTGTCGCGGCAATAGATCACCTGTACCGCGAATGCCTCGTTCAATTCCCAGAGGTCGATGTCGTCGACGGTCAGGCCATGGCGCTTGAGCAGGCGCGGCACCGCGAAGACCGGGCCGATGCCCATCTCATCCGGCTCGCAGCCGGCGGCAACGAAGCCGCGAAAAATCCCGAGCGGCTTCAGACCGCGCCGCGAAGCTTCCTTGTCGCTCATGATCACGGAGGCGCTGGCGCCGTCCGAGAGTTGGCTGGCGTTGCCGGCGGTGATGGTAAAGCCTTCGCCGCGCACCGGCTTCAGGGCGGCGAGGCCTTCGGCCGAGGTGTCGGGACGCGGACCCTCGTCCTTCGACAGCGTCACGTCCTTGAAGGAGATTTCGCCGGTGGCCTTGTCGGCCACCCCCATCTTGGTGGTGATCGGCGCCAGTTCGTCGTTGAACTTGCCGCCCTGCTGGGCGGCGGCGGTGCGGCGCTGGCTCTCCAGCGAATATTCGTCCTGGCGTTCGCGCGAAATGCCGTAGCGCTTCGCCACCACCTCGGCGGTGTCGATCATCGGCATGTAAACCTCGCCCTTGATCTTCAAGAGCGCGGGATCCTGGGTGTGAAACTTGTTGGCGTGCTCGTTCTGCACCAGGCTGATCGAATTCGCCGCCGCCGCCGACCGCGATCTCGACGCCGTCGAAGATCACCGAGCGCGCGGCGAGCGCAATCGCCTGCAGGCCGGAGGCGCATTGCCGGTCGATGGTGGTGCCGCCGACGGTGACGGGAAGGCCGGCGCGAAGCAGCGCCTTGCGGGCGATGTTGCCGCCGGTAGAGCCCTGCTGCAACGCCGCGCCCATCACCACGTCCTCGACCTCTTTCGGATCGACCTTTGCCCGAGCGACCGCTTCGCCGATGGCGTGGCCGAGCAGGGTTGCGCCCTCGGTGGCGTTGAGCGCGCCGCGATAGGCCTTGCCGATCGGGGTACGGGCGGTGGAGACGATAACTGCGTCGGTCATGAACGACCTCCTGTTGCGAGTTGTTGTTTGGGTTGCGGTTGTTGCGCGGGCTGCAGCACCCGCAATTCGTGGCGCGAGAGTTTTCCGACCGGGGTACGCGGCAATTCGTCGACGAAGTCGAGAGCTGCGGGCAGTTCATGCTTGCCGAGCTTGCCGGTGAGGAACGCGCGCAGGTCCTCGAGGCTGAACGGCTCGGCGCCGGCGCGCAGCTTGACGAAGGCCTTTGCCGCCTCGCCGCGATAATCATCGACAATGCCGATCACGATCACTTCCTGCACCGCAGGATGGGTGTAGATCGCCTGCTCGATCATCTGCGGATAGACGTTGAAGCCGCCGGAGATGATCATGTCCTTCTTGCGGTCGACCAGGTAGAAATAGCCGTCCTCGTCCATATAGCCGATATCGCCGGTGAGGAAGCGGTCGCCGACGAAGGCTTCGGCGGTTTCCTGCGGCCGGTTCCAGTAGCCTTTGGTGACGTTCGGACCGCGGATGCGGATTTCGCCGACCTCGCCAGGCGTGAGAACTTTCTTTGGATCGTCGAGCGCGACCACATCCAACTCGATTCCCGGCAGCATCAGCCCGATCGAGCCGGGCTTGTCCGGGCCTTCCTTGGGATGGCCGGTGCCGGGCGAGCAGGTCTCGGTCATGCCCCAGCCGCTCTTCAACTTCATGCTGGTCTTGCGCTCGAAAATCTTTGCCACCTCGACCGGCAGCGGCGCCCCGCCCGACCCGCAAAAGGTCAGCGACGACAGATCGCGGCTGTCGAGATCGGGAAGGCTTGCGATCGCGATCCACATGGTAGGGACGCCGGGAAACGCAGTGGCGCGCTTGATCTCGATGTCGCGCATCACCGCTTCGACCTCAAAACGCTGATGCAGCGAGATCAGGTCGCCGCGCTGCAAGGAGCGCAGCAGGATCACGGTCAGCGCGAAGATATGGAATAACGGCAGCACGCAGATCACGCGCTCGATGACGTTGCGTTCGGCGCGCGCGTTCTTGCTCCAGAACGTCGTAGATCGACACCGCCGAAGTCAGGTTGCCGTGGCTGAGCATCGCGCCCTTGGGCAGGCCGGTGGTGCCGCCGGTATATTGCAATAGCGCGACATCGTCAGCGCTGATGACCGGCCATTGCGAGCGCTTGGTCGCGCCTTCGACAAATTTCTTGAAGGTAACGATCCTCGGATCGTCCGGAATCGGAATGTGCGGATTGCCGACCGCGCCCCAGTCGTCGTCTTCACAGACGATCAATCTATCGAACAGGCTCTTGGCCAGGAATTTCAGCGCCATCGGCAACAATGCGGCAAGATCGCTGGTGACCAGAATGCGCGCGCCGGAATCGCTGAGTTTGTGCGACAGCGCGATCTCGCCATCGAGCGGACTTAGGTGCACCACCCGCGCGCCGGCCTTCAGCGCGCCGAAGAAATTCACCGGGTGGTCCGGCGAATTGCCGAGGAACAGCGCGACGGAAGCGTCCTTGCCATAACCCGCGCGCAGGAAGGCCGATGCCGCAACCTCGACCCGATCTTCCAGCTCGGCGTAGCTGATCGGCCGGTCGCGGAATTCGATCGCGGTGCGCGCGCCGAAATCGGCAGCCGCCTTCGCCATCAGGTCCGGCAGCATGCCGCGCGCGATCGGATCGTCCCAATGCACGCCTTCCGGATAGAATTTCTCGCCGGGATGAGTCATGCAGTTGCCCGCGTCTCTTGCACAGGCTGCGCCGCAAGCGCGGTGAGCCCCCTCGCCCCGCTTGCGGGGAGAGGGTTGGGGTGAGGGGGACTCTCCACGCACTCGGACTCGCGGAGAGTCCCCCTCACCCGGATCGCATCTGACGATGCGATCCGACCTCTCCCCGCAAGCGGGGAGAGGCAAGAACGCGCCACTCGTGATGCATACGGCAAACGCATCATCACGCCGCGGCCTTTGCCGACTGGGCCAGCGACGCAAACGTCTTGCCCTCCGCGGCGAGGCGCTTGAGCAGCGGTGCCGGCTCCAGCGAGGGGTCGTTGGTTTCCTTGGCGTAATACGAGAGCCGGTCGGCGATGTGTTTGAGGCCGACCTGGTCGGCATAGAACATCGGACCGCCGCGATAGATCGGCCAGCCGTAGCCATAGAGCCAGATCACGTCGATGTCGCTCGGCCGCGCCGCGACTTTCTCCTCCAGGATCCGCGCACCCTCGTTGATCATCGGATACATCATGCGCTCGAGGATCTCGTCGTCACTGACATTGCGGCGCTTGCGGCCGAGCCGCTGCAGCGTCTCGTCGATCAGTTTTTCCACTTCGGGATCGGGCATCGCCGCGCGCGAGCCTGCTTCATACTTGTAGTAGCCCTTGCCGGTCTTCTGTCCAAAACGGCCGGCTTCGCACAGCGCATCCGCGATTTCCGACTTGATGCCGCGGTCCTTGCGCGAACGCCAGCCGATATCGAGGCCGGCGAGATCGCCCATTGCGAACGGGCCCATCGGCATGCCGAACTTCGTCACCACGGCATCGACCTGCTGCGGCAGCGCGCCTTCGAACAAAAGCTTCTCGGCCTGCTTGCCGCGCTGCGCCAGCATGCGGTTACCGACAAAGCCATCGCAGACGCCGACCACCGCCGGCACTTTTGCGATTTTACGCGCGACCGCGACCGCCGTGGTCAGCGCATCCGGCGCGGTCTTTTCCGCGCGCACGATCTCGCACAGCTTCATCACATTGGCCGGCGAGAAGAAGTGCATCCCCAGCACGTCCTGCGGACGGCTGGTCACCTTGGCGATCTCGTCGATGTTGAGATAGGAGGTGTTGCTGGCGAGAACCGCGCCCGGCTTGGCGTATTTATCAAGCGCGGTAAAAACTTCCTTCTTGATCGCCATGGTCTCGAACACCGCCTCGATGATCAAGTCGGCATCCCTGACGTTCTCCAGCCCGACCTTGCCGTCGATCAGACCCATGCGCTTGGCCGGCGCGTCGGCGGGAATACCGCCGCGCGCCGCGGTCGCCTCGTAGTTCTTCTGCATCACGCCCATTCCGCGCTTGAGCTGCTCGTCGCCGGTCTCGATCAGCGTCACCGGAATCCCGGCGTTGGCGAACGACATCGCGATGCCGCCGCCCATGGTGCCGGCGCCGATGATGGCGACGCGCTCGACATTGCGCGGTTTTGTCCCCTCAGGAACGCCCGCGACCTTTGCCGCCTCGCGCTCGGAGAAGAAGGCGTAACGCTGCGCCTTGGACTGATCGCCGTTCATCAGTTTGAGAAAACCCTCGCGTTCCTTCTTCAGTCCCTCGTCGAACGGAAAATCGATTGCCGCGCCAACCGCATCGGCGGCGGCGAACGGCGCTTCCAGGCCACGCGCCTTTTTGGTCAGGGCCGCCACCGCATTGGTGAAGATCGAGCGGTCGGCTTTCGCAGCCGCAAGCTTGGAGTCGTCGTCGCGCAATTTGCGCAGCGAACGCTTCTCCGCCAGCACCTTGCGCGCAAAGGCTTCGCCGCCCGAGGCCGGACCTTCGACGATTTCGTCGATCAGTCCCTGTTTGAGCGCTTCCGCGGCGCTGATGGGATCGCCGCCGACGATCATCTTGACCGCGAGTTCCGGACCGACCGCGCGCGGCAGGCGCTGGGTGCCGCCGGCGCCCGGCAGCAGGCCGAGTTTCACCTCGGGCAGGCCGAGCCTTGCGTCTTTAGTCGCAACACGAAAGTGGCAGCCGAGCGCGACTTCGAGGCCGCCGCCAAGCGCGGTGCCGTGAATCGCGGCGATGGTCGGCTTGGAGCAATTCTCCAGTTCGGAAATCACCTCGGCCAGGCCAGGCGGCTGCGGCGGCTTGCCGAATTCGGTGATGTCGGCGCCGGCGATGAAGGTGCGGCCGGCGCAGGTAAGGACGATGGCCTTTACTTCCGGATCGGCGGCGGCGCTCTTGACCGATTCGAAGATGCCGCGACGAACTGCCGCGCTCAGCGCGTTCACCGGCGGACTGTTGACCGTGACAATCGCGATCACGTCATGACGTTCGAGTTTGACCACTTCACTCACGGCACTCTCCTTGAATACATCGCGCTCTTGATTGATTTCGCACTGCGGAATTTAATTCCACATCTTGACAGGGAGGGTTATTTTGAAGCACGTCCCTTGTCAACGAGATCAGCACAGCAGCAGGGAATGAAGCGTCCAGCCAAGAAAGCGGCGACCGATCGCAGCTTCGTCGTCGCGTTGTCTCGCGGCCTTGATGTGTTGCGCGCATTTCATCCCAACGACGGGCTTCTTGGCAATCAGGAGATCGCGGCCCGTACGAACTTGCCCAAGCCGACCATTTCGCGGCTGACCTATACTTTGACCAAGCTCGGCTACCTTACACAGGTTCCGCGGTTCGAGAAATATCAACTCGCGCCGTCTGCCATGGCGCTGGGGTATGCCGCCCTTGCAAATCTCGGCGTTCGGCATTTGTCCGAACAGTTTCGCAATGAATTGATGCGACAGACCGGCGGCGCGTGCGCGGTCGGTGCGCGCGACCGGCTCAGCATGATCTATTTCGGCCAAAGCCGGAGTGAGTTGACGGTAGGAGTTCAACTGGACGTCGGATCAAGAGTGCCGATTGCAACTACCGCAATGGGCCGTGCCTATTTTTGGTCCTTGCCCGAGGATGAGCGCGGCAACCTGCAGCGGGAGCTTCGCGAGCATTACGGCCACCGGTGGCCCAAGATACGCGATGGCCTCGAACGATCCGGCGAGATAGTAGCGAAGCACGGCTTTGCAATTTCAGCGGGCGAGTGGCACGACGACATTCATGCCGCCGGTGTTTCATTGACGCTGGGCGATGGAACCGGCCCCTACGCGTTCAATTGCGGCGCGCCCGCATTCCGTTTCACGGAAGATCGGCTGCGCAACGACATTGGACCTCGTCTCGTGGCGATGGTAAGGAACATCGAAGCCGCGCTTGGCGGCGCGGCGACACAATCAAAAAAACAAGAAAGCAAAAAATTGAAAGCAGGAGGGAAAGTTGCACGTGTGGTCGAGGGGATCAGGTAGCCTCCATCGCGACGGCCGTAACCCGACAAGTCATCTGGGCCGGACGATATGATGCAGGCACAGCTCGCGCAGGGACCGGCCGATTCGGCTGCTCCCCTGCTTGCGGTTTGCGACGTGAGCGTCGTGTTCGGCGGCATCGTCGCGTTGAATGGCGTGTCCTTCGACATGCACAAGGGCAAGATCCTCGGCCTGATCGGACCGAACGGCGCCGGCAAGACCACGCTGTTCAATTGCCTCTCCAGGCTTTATCAGCCGAGCAAGGGCGACATTCTGCTGGAGGGCGAGAGCATCCTGACCCGCCCGGCGCATAAGATCGCCGAGATCGGCATCGGCCGCACCTTCCAGAACGTCGCACTTTTTCCCAACCTCTCGGTGCTCGACAACGTCCGGGTCGGCACCCATGCCCGCACCAACAGCGACATCATCAGCGACAGCCTGCGATTGGGATGGGTCCGCCGCGGTGAAGCCGAACTCAACGAGCGCGTCCAGGAAATTCTCGGTTATCTCCATCTCGAAGACGTCGCGCATGTCACGGTGGCCGGCCTGCCGTTCGGCACGCAAAAGCGCGTCGAGCTGGCGCGCGCGCTGGCTTCGCAGCCGAAGATATTGCTGCTCGACGAGCCCGCCGGCGGCCTCAACCACGAGGAAGTCCACGTCCTCGGCGACCTGATCCGGCGGATTCGCGACGACCGCAATGTCACCGTGCTGCTGGTCGAGCATCACATGGGCCTGGTGATGTCGATCGCCGACCACGTGGTTGCGCTGAATTTTGGCAAGAAGCTCGCGGAAGGCACGCCGGCCGCCGTGCAGTCCGACCCCGATGTCATCAAAGCCTATCTGGGGAGCAAGGACCAATGACGGCGATGCTCAACATCAGGGATCTCAGGGCCTATTACGGCCAGGTCCAGGCGCTTCACGGCCTCGAATTCGCGCTCAACGAAGGCAGCGTCACCACGCTGCTCGGCGCTAACGGCGCCGGCAAGACCACCACATTGCGCGCGATCTGCAACATGGTGCGCTCCACCGGTTCGATCGAATTCGACGGCGCGCCGCTGGGCAACCGCTCGACCGAGAATATCGTCCGGCTCGGCATCGCGCACGTGCCGCAGGGCCGCGGCACCTTCACCACCATGACGGTGGAGGAAAATCTCCAGCTCGGCGCCATTACGCGAAAGGACAGTAAAGGCGTCGTCGCCGACATCGAGCGGATGTACGACCACTTCCCGGTCCTGAAGCAGCGCCATACCCAGCAGGCCGGAACGCTGTCGGGCGGCGAACAGCAGATGCTCGCGGTTGCGCGCGCGCTGATGCTGCGGCCGCGGCTGATGCTGCTGGACGAGCCCTCGTTCGGCCTTGCACCCTTGATCGTGCGCGACCTGTTCAAGATCCTCGGCAAGATCAACCGCGACGACAAGGTCACCATTCTGGTGGTCGAGCAGAACGCGCAACTGGCGCTGGAGCTCGCCGACACCGCCTATGTGATCGAGACCGGGCGTATCGTGATGTCGGGAAAAGCGGGCGACATTGCGAATAACGAAGACGTCCGTAAATCCTATCTGGGATATTGAGGAGACCGGCCATGGAACTGTTTACCAATCAAGTCCTGGCCGGCATCGCCACCGGCGCGATCTATGCCTGCATGGCGCTCGCGGTGGTGATGATCTACCAGGCCATCGACCATCTCAATTTCGCCCAGGGCGAAATGGCGATGTTCTCGACCTTCATTTCCTGGCAGTTGATGCAATGGGGCGTGCCCTATTGGTGGGCGTTCCTGCTCACGCTGGTATTTTCCTTTGCCGGCGGCATTATCATCGAGCGGCTGCTGTTCAAGCCGCTGGCGAAGGCGCCGATCCTGACCAACGTCGCCGGCTTCATCGCGCTGTTCGCGATCATCAACAGCGTCGCCGGGCTGATCTGGGACTTCACCATCAAGCAGTATCCGACCCCGTTCGGATCCTCACCCTTTCTCGGCAGCCAGCTGATCTCGACCCACCAGGCCGGCATGATCGGCGTCACCGTGATGCTGCTGATCCTGCTCTATTTCTTCTTTCAGTTCACCCGGATGGGCCTCGCCATGCGCGCCGCGGCGTCTTTGCCGGAATCGGCGCGGCTGGTCGGCATCAACACCTCCTGGATGATCGCACTGGGCTGGGGCATGGCCGCCGCCATCGGCTCCATCGCCGGCATCCTGATCGCGCCGGTGGTGTTTCTCGAGCCGAACATGATGGGCGGCGTGCTGATCTATGGATTTGCCGCCGCCGTCCTTGGCGGACTGACCAGTCCGCTCGGCGCTGTGGTCGGCGGTTTCCTGGTCGGCGTGTTCGAGAATCTGGCCGGCACTTATATCCCCGGGGTCGGCAATGAACTGAAGCTGCCGATCGCGCTGGCGCTGATCATCACCGTACTGGTCGTCAAACCCGCCGGCCTGTTCGGCCGGCCCATCGTAAAGCGAGTTTGATCATGAGCGCCGTTCAGGAAGTCGTCACCGAAGCGCCGGCGATCGATGCCGTTCCCAAGAAGGCCATGACGCTCAGCCTCGGCGCGTCGTTGATCGTGCTGCTGGCCCTTCTCGTCGTTCCCCTGTTCGTCAAGAACTTCATCATCTTTCAGCTGACCACCGTGCTGATCTATGGCATCGCCGTTCTTGCGCTCAACATCTTGACCGGCGGCAGCGGTCAGTTCTCGCTCGGCCAGAGCGCGTTCTACGCGCTCGGTGCCTATACGTCGGCGATCCTGATCGAGCATGGCGACATGAACTATGCGCTGACGCTGCCGATCGCCGGACTGGTCTGCTTTGCCTTCGGGTTTCTGTTCGGACTGCCGGCGCTGCGCTTGAGCGGTGTCTATCTGGCGCTGGCGACCTTCGCGCTGGCGACCGCGATGCCGCAACTGTTAAAACTCGGCTTCATCGAGCACTGGACCGGTGGCGTGCAGGGTCTGGTCGTCACCAAGCCGGACGCACCGTTCGGGCTGCCGATATCGCAGGATGTGTGGTTGTATTATTTCACGCTGGTGATCGCGATCGGTATCTATGTCGCATCGGTCAATCTGCTGAGATCGCGTTCCGGACGCGCCCTGATGGCGATCCGCGACAATGAGATCGCGGCTTCCGCCATGGGCGTCGATGTTGCCCTGTACAAGACGCTGGCCTTCGGCGTCAGCGCGGGGATCACCGGCGTCGCCGGCGGCCTCGGCGCCATCGCGGTGCAGTTCGTCGCGCCCGACAGCTACACCATCCAGCTCGCGATCAACCTGTTCCTGGGCATGGTGGTGGGTGGCGTCGGGTGGCTGCCGGGATCGATCATCGGCGCGGCGTTCATCGTGTTCGTTCCGAACGTGGCGGAAGGCATCTCGAAAGGCCTCTCCGGCGCGGTGTTCGGTGTCCTGCTGTTCCTCGTCATCTTCCTTGTTCCTCATGGCGCAAGGCAGGTGGCATTCGTCGCCGCGCATCTGATCGGCAAACTCAAGAAAAACTAAAAGGAGAAATCATGCTTCCCAGACAACGACTACGAATCGCCGCATTCTCGACGGCGGTCGTCGCTTTCGCGGCCATGAGCGGCAGCGCCCTCGCCCAGAAGAAATACGACACCGGCGCCACTGATACCGAGATCAAGATCGGCAACATCATGCCCTACAGCGGTCCCGCTTCCGCATATGGCGTGATCGGCAAGACCGAAGAGGCCTATTTCAAGAAGATCAATGCCGAGGGCGGCATCAAGGGCCGCAAGATCAACTTCATCACCTATGACGACGGCTACAGCCCGCCGAAGGCCGTCGAGCAGGCCCGCAAGCTGGTCGAGAGCGACGAGGTTCTGCTGGTGTTCAATCCGCTGGGCACGCCGTCCAATTCGGCGATCCAGAAATATCTGAACGCCAAGAAGGTGCCGCAGCTGTTCGTCGCCACCGGCGCCACCAAGTGGAACGATCCGAAGGATTTTCCGTGGACCATGGGCTGGCAGCCGAGCTACCAGAGCGAAGCGCGCATCTACGCCAAATATCTGCTGAAGGAAAAGCCCGCCGCCAAGATCGCGATCCTTTATCAGAATGACGACTTCGGCAAGGACTATCTCAAGGGCCTCAAGGACGGCCTCGGCGCCAAGGCGTCGATGATCATCGCCGAGGAAAGCTACGAGACCACCGAGCCGACGATCGACAATCATATCGTCAAGTTGAAATCCACCGGCGCCAACGTCTTCATCAATATCTCCACGCCGAAATTCGCCGCCCAGGCGATCAAGAAAATCGCCGAAATCGAGTGGAAGCCGCTGCACATCGTCTCCAACGTCGCGGCGTCGGTCGGCGGCGTGATCAAGCCGGCCGGCTTCGAAAACGCGCAAGGCATTCTCTCGGCGGCTTACGCCAAGGACGGCGCCGACCCGCAGTGGGACAAGGATCCCGGGATGATGAAATTCTTCGCGTTCCTGGAGAAGTACTATCCCGAAGCCAACAAGCTCGACGGCTCCGTGGTGTTCGGCTACGGCGTCGCCCAGACCATGGTGAAGGTGCTCGAGATGGCCGGCGACGATCTCACCCGCGCCAACATCATGAAGCAGGCGGCGAGCCTGAAGGATTTTACGCCCGACACGCTTTTGCCCGGCGTGAAGATCAACACCAGCGCCACCGATTTCGCCCCGATCGAACAGCTTCAGATGATGCGGTTCAAGGGCGAGAAGTGGGACCTGTTCGGCGACATCATCAGCGGCGAACTCAGCAACTGAACGTTGTGACAAGCGGATCCTGAAACGGACCCTCGCGACTAAATAATGAGCCCCCTGCGACACTGTCGCGGGGGGCTTTTTGTTGATGGCCGCTTTTGAAAGGTATTCAATGCCGGCAGGAGCCGCAAAGCGCTTCCCAGCCAAAAACCGTGACACATTCACAGCGATCAGGGAGATCTGCGATGCCCGCTATCCAATCGCGGCTGTTGGCCTTTTCGGCTGCCGCGGTCGTGCTCGCCGCGTCCAGCAGTGGCGCACTGGCGCAAAAGAAATACGACATCGGCGCCACCGACACCGAAATCAAGATCGGCAATATCATGCCCTACAGCGGACCCGCATCCGCCTATGACGTGATCGGCTCGACCGAGGCCGCCTCCTTCAGGAAAATCAGCGCCGAGGGCGGCATCAACGGCCGCAAGATCAATTTCATCACTTACGACGACGGCTACAGTCCGCCGAAGACGGTCGAGCAGGCGCGCAAGCTGGTCGAAAGCAGGATCGCTTCGGCGACATCATCAGCGCCGATGTCGGCGGCTGACGCAGGCGCGTTAACTGACTACTAAAGAAGCAGCCCCTCGCGCGCCACGCGGGGGGCTTTTTGTTGAAGGCCGCCATCAAATGGTATTCAATGCCGCCAGGTCGAAAGGCTTTCACTCAAGAAAAGCCATGACGCTCGGATCGCACGCAAAGATCATCAATCAGGGAGACCCGGAATGCCTGTACTCTCGAACAGATTTGCCATTGTATCGGCCGCGTTCGCGGTGCTCGCCGCATCCTCGAGCGGCGCGCTGGCGCAAAAGAAATACGACACCGGCGCCACCGACACGGAAATCAAGATCGGCAACATCATGCCCTATAGCGGCCCCGCCTCCGCCTATGGCGTGATCGGCAAGACCGAAGCGGCGTATTTCAAGAAGATCAACGATGCCGGCGGCATCAACGGCCGCAAGATCAATTTCATCTCTTACGACGACGCCTACAGCCCGCCGAAGACGGTGGAGCAGGCCCGCAAGCTGGTCGAAAGCGACGAAGTCCTGTTCATCTTCAATTCGCTGGGCACGCCGCCGAACTCGGCGATCCACAAATACATGAATTCGAAGAAGGTGCCGCAGCTGTTCGTCGCCACCGGCGCCACCAAGTGGAACGACCCCAAGGACTTCCCCTGGACCATGGGCTGGCAGCCGAACTACCAGAGCGAAACGCAGATCTACGCCAAATATATCCTGAAGAACAAGCCGGACGCCAAGATCGCCGTGCTTTATCAGAACGACGATTACGGCAAGGACTATCTGAAGGGATTGAAGGACGGTCTCGGCGCCAAGGCGGCCTCGATGATCGTTGCCGAGGAGAGCTTCGAGACATCCGAACCGAGCGTCGACAACCACATCGTCAAGCTGAAATCGACCAATGCCGATATCTTCATCAACATCTCGACGCCGAAATTCGCGGCGCAGGCCATCAAGAAAATGGCCGAGATTCAATGGAAACCGCTGCACTTCCTCAACAACGTGTCGGCCTCGGTCGGCAGCGTGATCAAGCCCGCCGGTTACGAGAATTCGCAGGATATCATCTCCGCCGCGTATCTGAAGGACGCTTCCGATCCGCAGTGGAACAGCGATCCCGGCATGAAGGATTTCTACGCGTTCATGAAGAAGGATTTTCCGGAAGGCGACGTGCTCGACGGCGGAACCGTCGTCGGATACGGCGTATCGCAAACCGTGGTCCAGGTGCTGAAGCAGTGCGGCGACAATCTCACCCGCGAGAACGTCATGAAGCAGGCGGCAAGCCTGAAGGATTTCCGCACCGAAGTTCTGCTGCCCGGCATCAAGATCAACACCGGCCCGACCGACTTCGCTCCGATTTCCTCGCTTCAGTTGATGAGGTTCAAGGGCGAGAAGTGGGAGCTGTTCGGCGACGTCATCAACGCCGACGTGGCGGGCTGAACATTAAATTCGTCATGGCCGGGCTTGACCCGGCCATCCATCTTCTTCGGAAGACAGTTTGCGAAGATCGATGGATGTGCGGGTCAAGCCCGCGCATGACGCAGCAAACTGCACCGCGTCAGCGACACGATCGAAGCCCCCGCACCTTGCGGGGGTTTTCTTTTGCGCCAATTGGATGGATAACATCATCGCATGACCGACCGACGCCCTCTCCTGCGCTCGATCTACGATGCCGCCATCGCCGCCGCGCATCCCGATGTCGTGCTCGCATCGCATTTGCGCCCGGTGCCGAAGGGTAAGGTGATCTGTCTTGCCGCCGGCAAGGGCGCGGCCGCGATGGCTGCCGCTGCGGAGCGCCACTATCTCGACGCGCTCGAACTGGAGCCATCGCGGCTGACCGGCATCGCCACCACCCGCCATGGTCACGGCGTTCCGACAAGGCGGATCAGGGTGATCGAGGCCGGACATCCGGTGCCCGACGAAGCTGGGTTGAAAGGCGCTGACGACACGCTGCGGCTGGCGGCGCAAGCGAGATCCGGCGATCTGCTGCTGGTGCTGCTGTCCGGCGGCGGCTCCGCCAACTGGATCGCGCCGGCCGACGGCATCACCTTCGCGCAGAAACAGCAGGTGACCCGCGCCTTGCTGCGCTCCGGCGCGCCGATCGGCGAGATCAACACCGTCCGAAAACATCTGTCGCGGATCAAGGGCGGCCGTCTCGCCCGCGCCGGCCAGGCTGCCGAGATCGTGACGCTCGCAATCTCCGACGTGCCGCGCGACGACGCCTCCGCGATCGCATCGGGACCGACGGTGCCGGATTCGACCACGCTTGCGGACGCCCGCGCACTAGTTGCGAAATACGACCTGAAACTCGATGATGCGATCAGCCGTGCGCTGAACGATCCGGCCAACGAAAGCTGCAAGCCGGGCGATGCCGCGTTCGCGCGCGCGCAGTTCGAACTGATCGCCCGCCCGCGCAATTCGCTCGATGCCGCGATAAAACTGGCGAAGGACGCCGGTTACGACATCGTCGATCTCGGCGCCGACCTCGAAGGCGAGGCGCGCAGCGTCGCCGCCGATCATGCGCGGCTCGCGCTGCAAGCGCGCGCGCAGGGCAAACAGCTCGCGATATTATCCGGCGGCGAACTCACCGTGACGGTGCGCGGCCAGGGGCGCGGCGGCCCCAATCAGGAATACGCACTGGCACTGGCCGGCCTGCTCGCGGACACGACAGGCATTTCGGCGCTGGCCGGCGATACCGACGGCGCCGACGGCGGCGCCGGGAGTGCCAGTGATCCTGCAGGCGCTATGATCGATGAGCGCACCTTCGCGAAAATGAAATCGCTCGGGCTCGATGCGCAGAAGTATCTCGATAACAACGATGCAACGGCCTTCTTTGAAGCGACCGGCGATCTGTTGCTGACCGGTCCGACGCTCACTAACGTCAATGACGTCAGGGTGATTTTGGTGGACCGGCTGTAACGTCCATCTCTTAGGATGGGTAGAGCGCAGCGATACCCATCACCTCATCAGACGCGCATGATGGGTATCGCTGCGCTCAACCCATCCTACAAACCTTCAAAACTCCGCGGCGATCTTCGCCAGCATGGTCAGCAGCGCGGCGCGGTTCGAAGAGCCCAGCAATTCGTTGAGTCTCGCTTCGTGCTTGGTGGCGACCAGCTTCTTGGCGCGCGCCAGCACCGCCCGGCCCTTGTCGGTCAGGACCAGGATGTGGGAGCGGCGATCGTTGGTCGAACGCATCCGCACGCACAACTCGCGGCTTTCCAGGCCATCGAGCATCGCCACAAAATTCGGCCTGAGAATGCCGAGGGTATTGGCGATCTCGGTCTGGTTGCGTCCGGGGTTCTTGTCGAGCAGCAGCAGCACCGAGAACTGCGCCGGCGTCAGTTGCAGCGGCGCAACGCAGCGCAGGAAATCCTCGAAGATTTTCAACTGCGCGCGCTTCAGCGCATAGCCGAGATGTTCGGACAATTCGCCCATCAGCATCGCATCGTTATCGGCGCCGTCCGCGGGCGCGTCCTTGCGCGACGGCTTCGCCACATCGGCAGCGGCGGTTTTGGAAACAGTCATCGCTCGGCACCCGCAATCCCGGTAGGTTGAAATAACCCGGCAGAGGACCGGGCTCTTGATTATACTTGATAACTGTTATAAAGTATATCAAACAAGCCGAGCGGATTCAACTGCCGTTATTTTCCATCGGGAGCCAAAAGCCCGACGCGAGGGGGAAGCGCTTGAACACCACGATTCTGCTGTTCCTGCTGCAGGACGGCATCACCAACGGCGCGATCTATGCCCTGCTCGGGCTGGCGCTGGTGCTGGTATTCGCGGTCACCCGCGTGATCCTGATCCCGCAGGGCGAGTTCGTCACCTATGGCGCGCTGACCTATGCGACGCTGTCGGCCGGCAACGTGCCGGGCACCGCGAAACTCGCGGTAGCCATGGGCGTCGTGGCGTTTGCGCTCGATCTGTTTGTTGCGCGAAGATCGCTGAACCTGCGGCGCATGCTGCGCGCGCTGGCGGTCAATATCATCCTGCCCCTTGTCATTCTCGCGTTGACGGTCTGGCTGGCCGGCCACCAGACCCCTATCGCCATCAACATCGCGTTGTCACTGGTGATCGTCGCGGCGATCGGGCTGTTTCTCTATCGCATCGCGTTCCAGCCGATCGCGCACACCTCGGTGCTGGTGCTGCTGATCGCATCGGTCGGCTGCCACCTCGCGCTGCAGGGAATGGGCCTTGTGTTCTTCGGCGCCGAAGGGCAACGCGGCCCGACGATTTCCAATGTGGCCTTCACCGTCGGGCAGTTGCGCTTCACCGGCCAGAACATCGCCGTCTATGCCATCACCGTCACTTTCATTGTCGGGCTATGGCTGTTCTTCGGTCACACACTGTATGGCAAGGCGCTGCGCGCCACCGCCGTCAATCGGCTGGGCGCGCGGCTGGTCGGCATCCGGACCTCGCTGTCGGGACAGCTGGCGTTTCTGCTCGCCTCGGTGATCGGCGCGATTTCCGGAATCCTGATCGTGCCGATCACCACGCTGTATTACGACACCGGATTCCTGATCGGCCTGAAGGGTTTCATCGCCGCCATCATCGGCGGCCTCGTGAGTTACCCCTTAACCGCGGTCGCCGCATTGGTGGTCGGCACGGTCGAAGCGTTCTCGTCGTTCTATGCCAGCAACTACAAGGAGGTCATCGTCTTCACCCTGATCCTTCCCGTGCTCGTGCTGCGGTCGCTGGCGGCGCCCGCAGTCGAAGAGGAAAAGGACTGAGCGATGCCGCAGCGCCTTCCGGTCCTGATCTTCGCAGCGGTGATGGCGGCGATCCCGTTCATCCCGGGCATACCGCCGTTCTGGATCGTGTTGCTGGATAACATCGGCCTTGCCGCGCTGGTGGCGATGGGGCTGGTGCTGCTCACCGGCGTCGGCGGCCTTACCTCGTTCGGGCAGGCGGCGTTTTGCGGGTTTGGCGCCTACACCACGGCGGTGCTGACCACCGCCTACGGCGTGTCGCCGTGGCTGACATTGCCGCTGGCGCTGCTGGTGAGCGGCGCCGCCGCGGTGCTGCTCGGCATCATCACCGTGCGGCTGTCCGGCCATTATCTGCCGCTCGGCACCATCGCCTGGGGCATCGCGCTGTTCTATCTGTTCAGCAAGCTGGAATTTTTGGGCCGCAACGACGGCATCTCGGCGATTCCACCGCTGGCGATCGGGCCCTTAAAAATGCTCGATCCCGGCACGATCTATTTTGTGATCTGGATCGCGGTGATTGTTTGCGCAGTGCTCTCGATGAACCTGCTGGACTCGCGCACCGGCCGCGCCATCCGCGCGCTGCGGCGCGGCCACGTCGCCGCCGAAGCGTTCGGCGTGCAGACCCCGCGCGCAAAATTGCTGGTCTTCATCTATGCCGCGGTGCTGGCGGGACTCTCCGGCTGGCTCTATGCGCATTTCCAGCGCGCAGCCAACCCGACGCCATTCGGCGCGCAGGCAGGCATCGAATATCTGTTCATCGCCGTGGTCGGCGGCGCCGGCTATGTCTGGGGCGCCGTGCTCGGCGCGGCCATCGTCGTGGTGCTGAAGGAAATCCTGCAAAGCTATCTGCCGCTTGTTTTCGGCGGCCAGGGCCAGCTCGAAATCATCGTGTTCGGCATCATGCTGGTTGTGCTGCTGCAACTGGCGCCGACCGGGGTGTGGCCCTGGCTGATGTCGCTGTTACCCCTCGAGTTCAATCGCAAGCGGCCGGATATTTCGGTTGCGCCGCTCGCGCATGCGCGGCCCGCGCTGGAACCTGGCGTGCTGCTCAGGATCGACAATGCGCGAAAAGCGTTCGGCGGCGTCATTGCCGTCAACAACGTTTCTTTCGATGTCCAAGCCCGCGAGATCGTAGCGCTGATCGGCCCCAACGGCGCCGGCAAGAGCACGACCTTCAACCTGATCACGGGCGTGCTGACCTCGTCCGGCGGCACCATCTCGCTATCGGGCAAGAACATCGACAATGCGCCGCCGCAGGAGGTAGTAAAACTCGGCGTCGCCAGAACCTTCCAGCACGTGAAACTGGTGCCCGACATGACCGTGCTGGAAAACGTCGCGATCGGCGCGCATCTGCGCGGCCATGCCGGCGCGCTCGCCAGCATGTTGCGGCTCGACCGCGCCGACGAGGCCGGATTGCTCGCCGAAGCCGCGCGGCAGATCGAGCGCGTGGGTTTGAACGAGCATATGAACCAGCTCGCGGGCTCGCTGTCGCTGGGCCAGCAGCGCATCGTCGAAATCGCGCGCGCACTGTGCGTCGATCCGATCCTGCTGCTGCTCGACGAGCCGGCCGCCGGATTGCGCCACATGGAGAAGCAGCGGCTCGCAGCGCTGCTGCGGCAATTGCGCGACGGCGGCATGTCGGTGCTGCTGGTGGAGCACGACATGGGCTTTGTGATGGATCTGGCCGACCGCATCGTGGTGCTGGATTTCGGCACCAGGATCGCCGAGGGCACGCCCGAGGCGATCAAGCGCAATCCCGATGTCATCAAGGCCTATCTCGGAGCCGCCGCATGACCGCGTTGCTGTCGGTCTCCGACGCCCACGTCGCCTATGGCAAGGTTGAGGCGGTGCGCGCGGTATCGCTGGAGGTGCGCGACAACGAGATCGTCACCATCATCGGCGCCAACGGCGCCGGCAAGACCACGCTGCTCAATGCCATCATGGGCATCCTGCCGCTGAAGGGGGATGCCGCATTCGCCGGTGAGGACATGGCACAATTCGAGATCGAGGACCGTGTTGCCGCCGGTCTCAGCCTGGTGCCGGAGCATCGCGAACTGTTTTCCACCATGAACGTGGAGGACAATCTGCAGCTCGGCGCGTTCCGGATCGCCAAGGCGATTGCGGCAAATTCGTTCGAACGGGTCTACACGCTGTTTCCGCGATTGAAGGAGCGGCGCAAGCAACTGGCGGGAACGCTATCCGGCGGCGAGCAGCAGATGCTGGCGATGGGCCGCGCGCTGATGGGCGCGCCGAAACTCTTGATGCTGGACGAGCCGAGCCTTGGGCTCGCGCCGATCATCGTCGCGGACATTTTCCGCACCATCGGCGAGTTGCGCGCCGCCGGCGTCTCGGTGCTGCTGGTCGAGCAGAACGCACAGGCCGCCTTGCAGATCGCCGATCGCGCCTATGTGATGGAGCTCGGCGAATTTATCTTGAGCGGGCCGGCGAAAGATATCGCCAGCAACCAGCGCGTGGTCGCGAGCTATCTGGGATTCCAGCACGAGGGAAAGAGCGGGATTTAGGGACGCCGGCCACATACTCGGCGTCACCGGGCTTGTCCCGGCGATCCACGTCTTACTTGTCGTGGGGCCAAAGACGTGGATGGCCGGGACAAGCCCGGCCATGACGATGTGGCGACGACATTCCAGCCCTACTGCGCCGGAACGTATTTCCCGTCCTTCACCGTCAGGAGGATGCGGGCGCGGTCGTCGAGGCCGTAGCGATCCTTTTCGGTGAAGTTGTAGACGCCCTGGCTGGCCGCCAGTTCCTTCTCGCTCATCAGAGCCTGACGGATCGCTTCGCGGAATTCCGGCGTTCCGGGCTTGGCTGTCTTCAACGCCACCGGCACGACGCGTTCGAGGATCTTGAAAGCATCGTAGGAGTGGCCCGCGAACTGGCTGCGGCTGTTGGCGCCGTACTTGGCTTCATAGGCGGTGTTGAGGGCAAGGCCCGGCTTCTTGGTGAGCGCGCTGTCGGGCTGGCCTTCCGGATTCATCACCGGACCGGACGCCATGATGACGCCCTCAGCAGCGCGACCCGCGATGCGGATGAAGTCCATGCTGGCGGCACCGTGGTTGTGGTAGATCAATCCCTTGTAGCCCTTATCGCGCAGTTCAATCTGCGGCAACGCCGCAGCCGTGCCTGACCCCCCGACCAGGATCGCGTCCGGATTGGCGGCGATCAGCTTCAGTACCTGACCCGTGACCGACGTATCCGGGCGCGCATAGCGCTCCTCAGCAACAATCGTCAGGCCCAGCGGCACGCCCTGGGTCTTGAGATCGTTGAACCAGAGGTCGCCGTAGGAATCGGAGTAACCGATATAGCCGACGGTCTTGACGTTGTGCGCCTTCATATGCTGGTACAAGCCCTTGCCCATGAGCGGCACCGGCTGCGGCATCGCCACCGACCATTTGGCGCGCTCCGGCGTGATCGGGAACGGCGCGAGGCTGAGATGCGGAACGCCGGCCTCGTTGGCGACCGTCGACACCGCGACAGTCGGCGGCGTCGTCGAAGAGCCCATGATGATGTCGGCCTTGGACTCGGTGACGAAACGCCGCGCATTGGTGGTAGCCGCGGTGGGATCGCCGCCGTCGTCGAGGACGATGACCTTCAGCGGCACGCCGCCGATTTCCTTCACCACGAAATCCAGCGCATTGCGTTCGGGAATGCCGAGCGCCGCCGCGGGCCCTGTCGTGGTCACGGTGATGCCGATCACGATTTCATTGGATTGCGCCAAAACCGGCGATCCCGGCAGCGCCAATGCCGCTGCGAACGCCGCGGCGGACAGATAAGACTTCCTCATTCATTCCTCCCGTTGGGTGTTGTTGTTCTGGTAGTCGAATTCCGTTTCCGGATCAGTCCCTTCTTTAGGTTATGCCTGACCTTAAGTCAGCCCTGCTTGAACCTTGCAATGATCTCTTCCGGCACCGCCGCCGATTTCAGCCTGCCGGGATCGTCGGGATGGCGGCCGACCAGCACCCGGGTCTCGAACGCCTCGATCGCCAGCGCCTCGCCCTTGAACACCCGGTGGATCACATCAAAACTCGAGCGGCGCCAGGCTTCGACCCGGCTCTCGATTGATATCCAGTCGCCATGGGTGGAGGCGATGTGGAATTTCGCCCGCGTATCGACCATGGGAATACCGACCAAGCCATATTTTTTGACAATGTCCTGCTTGGAGAAGCCTGCGGCCTCGAACATGATCGAGGTGGAATCGTCGAACATCTCGAAATAGCGCGGGTAATACACGATGTTGGCGGGGTCGCAGTCGCCCCACTGGATCTGTACATCGCGGCGGTGAACGAACATCGATGCTGTCCCTAGCCTATTTCGGCGCCATGCGCAGTGAGGCGTCGAGCCGCACGACTTCGCCGTTCAGGTACGGGTTGTCGATCATGTGCAGCGCCAGCGAGGCGTATTCATCCGGCGAGCCGAGCCGATGCGGAAACGGAATTGCCGAGGCAAGGCTGTCCTGCGCCGCCTGCGGCAACGCGCCGAGCAACGGCGTCAGGAACAGGCCGGGTGCGATGGTCAGCACGCGGATACCGAACTGCGCCAACTCGCGCGCGATCGGCAGCGTCATTCCGACGATGCCGCCCTTCGATGCCGAGTAAGCCGCCTGTCCGATCTGCCCGTCGTAAGCTGCAACCGATGCGGTTGAAATGATGACGCCGCGCTCACCGCCATCGAGCGGCTCGAGCTTTGTCATTTCCGCCGCCGCAAGCCGCAGCATGTTGAACGAGCCGATCAGGTTGACGCGGATCACGCGGTCGAAATCCGTTAAGGCATGCGGCCCCTCGCGGCCGACCACACGCTTGGCGACGCCGATCCCGGCGCAGTTCACCAGCACGCGCGCCGGCCCATGCGCCTTCGACGCCGCAACCACGGCCGCCTCGCCGGACGCGGCATCGGCAACGTCGCAGGCCACCGCAACCCCGCCGATCTCTTTTGCGAGTTCCTCGGCCAGTTTTATGTTGAGGTCACAGACCGCGACCTTGGCGCCTTGGGCAGCAAGTTTTCGCGCGGTGGCGGCGCCTAATCCCGACGCGCCTCCGGTGACGATGGCGGCTTGGTCCTTTAATTGCATGGTTTCCTCCGAATGCGAATTTCTATTTCAGCGAGATGACGTGCGAACCTGGCGCCGGTGCATAAAGCGCGTCGATCAGTGCGGCGCGATGTTCCAGCACCGCGCGCTGGTTGATCGAACCCTTGTCCGTGACTTCGCCGCGATCGATCGACAACGGCGTATCGAGCAGCACCGCGCGCGTGATACGCGTCGACGAGCCGGTTGCCTCGGCCGCGAATTTCTTCAGCCGCTCGGCAAAGGCCTGCCGGATGGCCGGATCGGATGCCGCGGCCGCAAGATCGCCGGATGGCAGTGCCGGATTGATGACGCGGCATCCATCGAGATCGAGCACCACCAGCGCCGACAATTCGTCGCGGTTGATGCCGGCGATCACCACGTCGCGCGCCAGCGGCGCGCAGGCCGCGACAAAGCGGGCGCGCAACGGGCCGACGCTGACCCAGGTGCCGCTGCCGAGCTTGAAGTCCTCGGAGATGCGGCCGTCGAAATCAAAACCTTTGTCGAAATCGTCGGGATCGACCGGTTTCAGCGCATCGCCGAAGATGTAGAAACCCTCGTCATCAAAGGCTTTCGCGGTCAATTCAGGCTGCCGCCAATAACCCGGCGTCACGTTCGGCCCCTTGGCGCGGACCTCCAGCTTGCCGTTGTTCGGGATCAGTTTCGCGTCGTTGCCCGACACCGGCAGGCCGACATGCCCGGAGCGGCTGGTTAAGGGAGTGACCGACATGAAGAACGGCGATGTTTCCGTGGCGCCGAGGCCGGTGAGCATCGGCACCCGATACCCTGTTTCCTGCACCGCCAATTCGTCGAGCGAATTCCAGACGTAGGGCGACAGCGCTGCGCCGGAAAAAAACATCGCATGCAGGCGCGCGAAGAATTTCTGCCGCAACGCCTTGTCGTCCCGCAGATACGGCAGCAGCGATTCGTAACCCTTCGGCACGTTGAAATACACCGTCGGCGAAATCTCGCGCAGATTGCGCACGGTTTCCTCGATGCCGCCGGGCATCGGCTTGCCCTCGTCCAGATACATCGAGCCGCCGTTGAACAGCGTCAGGCCGATGTTGTGATTGCCGCCAAAAGTGTGATTCCACGGCAGCCAGTCGACGATCACCGGTGGCTCATCCTTCAAAAACGCCAGCGTCTCGCGCAGCATCACTTGATTGGCGCAAATCATGCGCTGGGTGTTGATGACGGCTTTCGGGTTGCCGGTCGAACCTGAAGTGAGCAGGAATTTTGCGATCGTGTCGGGGCCGATGGTGTCGTGCGCGGCATCGAGACGCGGATGCTCCGGTGTTGCCAGCAACTCCGCGAGCACGGTCACGCCGCGGCCGGATACTTCGCCGCGTGAAGTGACGATCTCCGTCGCGGCCGGAACATTGGCGCGCAGCGCATCGGCGAATTTGGTCGCATCGTCGGCAAATACCAGGCCCGGCGTCAGCAGTTTTATGAGATATGCGAGCTTTCCGTAGTCTTTCGAGATCAGCGAATAGGCCGGCGATACCGGGCAGAACGGAATGCCCGCATAAAGCGCACCGAACGCGACCAGCGCATGATCGATGGAATTGCCGGAGAGAATGACAATCGGCTTCTCCGCGGACAGATCGCGCGCGAGCAAGCCTGAGGCGATGCGCCGGGCCGATGCCAGTAATTGCGCGTAGGTGATGATGCGCCATCCACCGCCGCCGTCGCGCTCCGACATGAAGACGCGGTTCGGCTCCGCCTCGGCCCAGTGATGCAGCCGGTCGGTGATGCGAACCGGATAATCGCCAAGCGCGATTTTTGGGCGCAGATAGATGGTGCCGTCGCCGCGGCGGTCGATGGTGACTGCGGGGTTGCCGAACGAGATCGCGCGCAGCGGATGAGCCGTACGCGTCGGCGTGTCGCGCTCTCCGGCCGGAAGCGTTTTCGTCTTCGCGCTCATGTCAGGCAGGTTTCACCTTGGCGGTCTTGCGGTCGAGGAAATCGCGAATCCGGCGTTTTGCTTCCTTGTCGCTTTGCGCCACCGTCGCCATCAGCGATTCCATCAGCAACCCGGTTTGCGGATTGGCCTCGGCGATCATAGGCAGCGCCTGCAGCACCGCGAAATTGGTCAACGGCGCATTGGCCGCCACCCGCTCGGCCAATTCCATCGCTTTGGCAAGCGCGTTACCCTCTTCGGTGAGGTACTGCGAAAAACCGTACGCCGCACCCTCGGCCGCGGAATAGACCCGCCCCGTCAGCATCATGTCGGTCATCCTCGCGACGCCGATCAGGCGCGGCAGCCGTACCGATCCGCCGCCGCCGACAAAGATGCCGCGCTGGCCCTCCGGCAGCGCATAATACGCTGATGGCTCCGCGACCCGGATATGCGCGGCGCAGGCGAGCTCCAGCCCGCCGCCGATCACCGCGCCCTTCAGCGCCGCGATCACCGGGACGCGGCTGTATTGGATGCGGTCGAATACCCGGTGCCACATCTGCGAATGGATCAGGCCGTCGGTGGCGTCCTGCTCCGTCAGTTCGGACAGGTCGAGTCCGGAGGAAAAATGCGCGCCGACGCCATGGATCACCACCGCGCCGATGCCGTCGGGGAGATTCGAGAAGCAGTCCTGAATCGCCAGGATAATGCCGTCATTCAGCGCGTTGCGCTTGGCCGGGCGATTGAGGCCGACGGTCAGCACCTTACCCGTCTGCTCGACGGTGAGCAGCGGGCCCGCAGGTGCGGCGGAGGCGGCGTTTCCCATGGCGGCTATTGGTTCCCGGATAGAATAGTTATGTTTTATAACGAATTTGGGAGGAGTCAACCTCTGCGTCGTCCCGGTGAACGCCCTAGGGCATGCACACATCTGGTGCGACGGATTGACTCGGGTGTGGCCAGGGGGATTCCAGAATCGGGAATTCGTGTGATTTGTATTGCGGCACTTCGGCTTTAGCGGAGGTGTCGACATGCTGGCGCAAATTGACTGGTCATTGGGTCGGTTCGGGGATCGTCGCCTCGATAAAGGGGGGCAGCGCTCGTCGAATGCATGGTCGCGGGCAAAAGTGTCTGCCTGCGGCGATTGGCGAAAGGGGTCAGAAGCCGGGAGGTGCGGTTCAACCGCTTTCTCGGCAACAACAAGGTGACGACCGAACGCGTGATCGAAAGCTGGAGCGAGGGTACGGCGGCGGCGGCGGAAGGCCGCCATGTGCTGGCGATCCAGGACACCAGCGAGATCAACTTCACCACTACGGCGGACCGCCGGCGCGGGCTCGGGGAAATCGGCCATGGCAACGGTCGCGGGGTGTTGCTGCATCCGATGCTGGCGGTGGACGCCGAGAACGGCAGCTGCCTTGGCCTGGTGAGCGGCCAGGTATGGACCCGCAAGGGCCGTCGCACCGTCTCGCACGACCTGCGCGACTTGTCGGACAAGGAATCGCAACGCTGGATCGCCACGGCGCTGGCGGCCAAGCCATTGCTCGCCAAGGCCGCCATGGTGACCATGCTGGGCGACCGCGAGAGCGACATCTTCGCGCTTTATGCCGGCGCGGCTGCGGAACGCTTCCATGTGATCGCCCGCAGCATGCATGATCGCAGCCTCGCTGACGGTACCGGCTTGTATGCGGCAAGCGAAGCCATGGCCGTGGTGGACCAGCGCGCCATCGTACTGCCTGCGCGGGCGCAGCGGGCCGAACGTACCGCGCAACTCGAACTGCGCTTCGGCGCGGTGAACCTGGCCCGGCCGCAAACCAGGTTCCTGCGCCATCTGCCTGAAAGCCTGGCGTTGAACTATGTCGATGTGCGTGAACCGGATCCCCGTGCCGGCACAAAACCACTGCACTGGCGGCTTCTCACCACTCACGCGGTGGCGACTGCGGAACAGGCCTGGCGCATCGTCGAATGGTACAAGCGGCGCTGGCTGATCGAGCAGTTCTTCCGCGTTCTCAAGACGCAAGGCTTCAGGCTCGAAGACAGCCAGATTGCGACCGCCGACCGGCTTCTCAAACTGGTCGCGATCGCGGCCAAGGCAGCGGTCATCACCATCCAGCTCCTGCAAGCGCGCGATGGCCGTGGTCACCAGCCCGCCCGGCTTGCCTTCGACACCAACGGTTTAGCAACGCTCGTCGCTCTCAACCGAAATCTTGAGGCTCAAAGCAAACGGCTAAGAAACCCGCATCCGCCAGACAGTCTCGCCTGGGCCACCTGGATTATTAGCCGTCTCGGCGGTTGGGACGGCTATTCCTCGTCCAAACCGCCAGGCCCTATCACCATCAAAAACGGCCTCAAATACTTCCACGCCGTCGCCGTAGGGTGGAGCCTCAAAGATGTGTGCATGCCCTAGGGTGAACGCCGGGACGACGTGTGGGGAGAGTTGCGCGCCTCCCTTACATCACCTGATGCACCTCTAGCTCGACGCGGTCGGGATGCCGGGCGCCGACGCCGATGAACAGGTTCTCCATCAGCCAGCGGTACTTTTCGCTGCCGGTCTCGAATTTCGGCACCGAGCGAAAATAGATCAGCGCGGGATCGACGACCTCGCCACGCGCGATGCGGTCGAGCGCCTCGTTCGGGCCGAAGCGGATGCCGATGTTCTCGATGTAAATGATCGCGCCATCGTCCATCTGAAACGCGTATTTCGCTTCCAGCTCGGTAAAGCCGTTAGGGCGGATGACCTGGAAATCCGCGCCGCATGGAAAGATGGTGCCGCGCATGCCTGGCCCACGCACTTCGCCGCCGAGAATCGGAATGATGCGCCGCGTGCCGTGGCCGAGATCGCCGGCGACGATCGGTGTGCCGACCTTGATGGCGAGGCTGAAGACGTATCTGGTCGCAAGTTGCGGCGTCATCGGCCTACCCCGCCATCCGTTGCGGCAGCCACAGCGCCAATATCGGAAACAGAATCAGGATCACCAGCCGAACGAGGTCGGTCGCCACGAACGGGATCACGCCCCTGAAAATCGTAGCAAAGGACACGTCCTTGACCACGCTCTTGATCACGAAGACGTTCATTCCAACCGGCGGATGGATCAGGCCGAGCTCCACGGTCATCACGATGATGACGCCGAACCAGATCGGATCGAAGCCGAGATGGACGATCACCGGAAAGATGATCGGCACCGTCAGGATGATCATGGCCATCGCGTCCATCAGGCAACCCAGCACCAGATACATCACCATGATGAGGGCAAGCACGCCGTAGCTGCCGAGGCCGAGGCCGGTCAGAAACTCCGTGACCTTTTGCGGGGTCTGCGTCACCGTGAGGAAATATCCGAAGATCAACGCGCCGATCAGCACCGTGAAGACAGCGGCGGCGGTGCGGGTCGCCTGCAGCAACGAGGCGAGGATCTTGTCCTTGTCCAGCCGTCCGGTGAGCACGCCGATCAGGAACGCGCCGGTCGCACCGACGCCGCCGGCTTCGGTAGGCGTAAAGCGCGGCAGGAATGGCAGGCCGTAAAGCCCGCCGATGACGAAGACAAACAGCAGCACCGGCGCCCAGATATTCTTCAGGCCGGCAAAGCGCTCGCGCCAGGTGGTCTGCGGACCGGTCGGCAGGAAGCCCGGCCTGAAATAGCCGATCAGCGCGATGGTGATCATGTACATGGTCATGGCGAGCAGGCCGGGAATGATACCGGCGATGAACAGCTTGCCGATGTCCTGCTCGGTGATGATGCCGTATACCGCGAGCACCGTGGAGGGCGGCAGCATGGCGCCGAGCGTGCCGCCGGCGGCGATCACGCCGGTGGCGAAGGATTGCGGATAGCCGAACCGCCGCATTTCCGGATAGGCCACCGCCGAAAACGTCGCGGCCGTCGCCACCGACGAGCCGCAGATGGCGGCAAAGCCGCCGCACGCCGCGACCGTCGCAATCCCCAAGCCCCCGCGCAGATGTCCGACAAAGCCGTTGGCGGCGCGGAACAGCTCGCGGCTCATGCCGGAATTGCTGACGAATGTCCCCATCAGCAGGAACATCGGAATCACGCCGAAGGTATAGTCGGTCACCGTGCGCATCGAGGTCTGGCCGACCAGCTTGAGCGCAGGCGAGAAACCGACCAGATAACCGAAGCCGGTGACGCCGACCAGGCCCATCGCCATGCCGACCGGCACGCGCAGCAGCATCAGCGCGAACAGCGCGATGAATCCGAGGACGGCGACGGCATCGGTGCTCATGCCGCCTACTCCACGGGCTTGATTTCGGGATCGCGCATCAGATCCGGATAGAAAATCAGCCGGTAGGTGCGGATCGCGATCAGCAGCACCGCGGAGACGTCGCCGGCCCACGCGATGGCGAAGAACGGCCAGGTCGGCATGTGCATTTCAAACGTCAGGACGTTGTCGTTGTAAGTGCCGCGCACCTTGTCGAACAGCGTCCAGGTCTGCACCGTCACCACGAACAGCAGCACCAGCGTCGCGAATACGTCGATCCAGCGCTGGTATTTCGGGCTGACATTGGCCCAGATCAGATCGACGGTGATGTGGCCGCCCCGGTAGCTAGTGGCGGCGATGCCCCAGAAGATCAGGATGCCCAGCAGCATGCGGCCAAGATCGAACAAGTCCGGGATCGCATAATTGTAGGTGTTGCGCAGGATCACCGAGATGAAGATGTTCAGCGCAACGATGCCGACAAAGCCGGCCGCGATCCATTCGATCGTGTCGATGAAACGATCCATAGACGCGCGATTCATGTCCGCTCCGAACGGCTGGCGATTGCATGGAAAGACGGCGGCAGGAAAATCCCGCCGCCGCACCGGGTGGGCGTTACGTCCTTACTGCGCCAAGGCGTTGTACTTGGCGAGCGCGGCGCGAAGTTCGGCCATCGCCGCATCGGGGTCGGTGCCGGCCTTCCTGACGCCCTCGGCCCAGGTCTTGATCAGCGGCTCGGACGCCTTCTTCCACAGCGCCGTCTGCTCCGCCGTCAGCTTATAGACTTCGTGACCGCTCTCCGCCTTTACCTTGTCGAGACCGGCGTCCTCGAACTTGCCCCAGGGTTCGCCTACGCGGCCGGCGGCCTCGGTATTGCAATTGTCGTCGATCGCCTTTTTCTGCCGGTCGGACATCTGGTTGTATTTGTCCTTGTTCATCACAAAGGCAAAGGTGGTGACATAGAGCGGTGCGTCCATATCGTATTTCGTCACCTTGTCGATCCCGAACAGCACCAGCGACCCCCACGGGAAGGTGACGGCGTCGGCGACGCCGCGCTCGATGATGTCGCGGACTTCAGGTGCCGAGGACTGCACATTGGTGCCGCCGAGCAGCGTCACGTAATTCGCCATGGTGGCGTGCGCCGGCCGGACCTTCATGCCCTTGACGTCATCCGGCACCACGATCTTTTTGGTGCGCGAGTGGAACGACGAGGGCGAATGGATGAAGCCCAGGCAGAACTTGACGTCCTTCATCTCCTTCTCGGCATATTTCCGGTACCAGGCGTCGAGCGCCATCGAGCCGCCCTTGGCGTCCGACATCAGGAATGGAAGCTCGCCGGCGCCGATGATCGGAAAACGGCCGGGCTGATAGCCCGGATTGATGTAGGTGACATCGGCGATGCCATCGCGCGCCATGTCGTAATGGTCGAACGCCTTGCCGAGCTGCTGCGCCGGATAAACCTTGTATTTGATGGTGCCGCCGGATTCTTTCTCAACCGCGGCGCCCCAGTCTTCCAGCGCCTTTTGCAGCGGATGCGATGCCGGTACCCAGTGCGACAGTTTCAGCTCGAAGGTTTTTTCCTGCGCCAGCGCAGGCGACACACTGGCGGCCAGCAGCGCCGCCAAAAACGCTTTCCTCATCGACATCTCTCCCTGGTGAATCCGGGCTTTAATGCCCTTTGCGGATATTGTTATATGATATAATTATCATTGCAAGAACCGGCACAACTCTGCGCGGGATCAAGCCTACAATAATCGGGGGAGCAAGTATTGCGGACAAAAGTCGCAATCATCGGCGCGGGGCCGGCAGGGTTGCTGCTCGGGCAATTGCTGCACACTGGCGGCATCGACAACGTCATTCTCGAGCGGCAGACGCCGGACTATGTACTCGGCCGCATCCGCGCCGGCCTGCTGGAAGAAGGGACGGTGGCGCTGCTCGATGAGGTCGGCGCCGGCGCGCGCGCGCACCGCGAGGGCCTGGTCCACCATGGCGTCGAACTGGCCTTCGGCGGCGCGCGGCATCGCATCGACATGCATGCCGCAACCGGCAAGACCGTGATGATCTACGGCCAGACCGAGGTGACGCGCGATCTCATGGCAGCCCGCGCCGACGCCGGCCTGACCACGGTCTACGAGGCGGCCAACGTCACGCCGCATGATTTTGCGTCCGGCCAGCCGCGCGTCAGTTATGTCAAGGATGGTGTCACCCGCGAGATCGCCTGCGACTTCATCGCCGGTTGCGATGGCTTTCACGGCGTCAGCCGGCAGAGTGTGCCTGCTTCGGCGATCCAGACCTTCGGACGGGAGTATCCGTTCGGCTGGCTTGGAATTTTGTCGGAGACCCCGCCGGTTTCGCACGAACTGATCTACAACAATCACGAGCGCGGTTTTGCGCTGTGCACGATGCGCTCGATGCACCGCAGCCGCTATTACCTGCAATGCCCGCTCGACGACCACATCGACCGATGGCCGGACGACAAATTCTGGGACGAGTTGAAGCGGCGGCTCGACCGCAAGGCCGTCGACCATCTCGTCACCGGCCCCTCGATCGAAAAGAGCATCGCGCCGTTACGCAGCTTTGTCGCCGAGCCGATGCGGTTCGGAAAAATGTTTCTGGCCGGCGATGCCGCCCACATCGTGCCGCCGACCGGCGCCAAGGGACTGAATCTCGCCGCCAGCGACGTGCATTATCTGTCGCAGGCCTTGCGCGAATTCTACGGCGAAAAGTCAAACGCCGGCATCGACGCTTATTCCGCAAAGGCGCTGGCGCGGGTGTGGAAGGCGGTGCGGTTTTCGTGGTGGATGACCTCGATGCTGCACAAATTCCCCGACACCGGAGAATTCGGCGCGCGGATTCAGCTGGCTGAACTGGATTATCTGGTGAGTTCGCAGGCGGCGGCCACGTCGCTGTCGGAGAACTACGTCGGGCTGCCGTTTTAGGAATTGTAGGCTGGGTGGAGCGAAGCGATACCCATCATTAGCTGCGACTGTTGTGATGGGTTTCACTTCGCTCAACCCATCCTACAGCTTGCTACAGCTTGCTAGTCCCGCGCGGTTCGCGGCATCAGCAATGCCAGCACGATCGCGATAAGAAAGAGCGCGGGAACGTCACCCACGAGATGACCGCGCTCCGCCGGATCCTGAATGGCCTGAACGGCCATGATCCCGCCATGCACGACGCTTGACCAGATGGTGAACCAGATCAGGCTTCGGTGCGCTTCGGGGTTTTGCGATGCGATGAGGAGAAACACGCCAAGCGTCGCATAGACGCCGACAATCATCATTGCATAGTGCGAGTGGCCGTGCCCCCAACTCCAGCCCGACGGCCACAGGATAAGCAACGGATAAAGCCCGAAGATCGCGATCAACCCAACAGCGATCAGCGCGATGCGAAGATAAAACCGGTGACTTTCATCCGACATTTTCTTCTCCATGTTTCGTGAATCATTTCATCTGAAATTCCCGATGGACGCGGCAGGGACGATAGCAGAGAGTAGCCTCACGCTTGCGTTAAAACCAGAGCGGACACCATGCTCACGCTGTACTTCGCCCCCGGCTCAAGCTCGATGGCAGTGCATATCGCGCTGCATGAGATCGGTGTGCCGTTCGAAGCCCGGCCGCTGTCGTTCAAGAAGCAAGACCTGCGCGCGCCAGAATTCATCGCTTTCAATCCCGAAGGCAAGGTGCCGGTGCTGCTCATCGACGGACGCCCGCTCACAGAGGTCGCGGCGATTCTGTTCTACCTGGCAAAACGCTTTCCCGAGGCGGAGTTGCTGCCGCGCGGCGACATCGATGCCGAGGCGCAGGCGCTGTCATGGATGTCGTTCATTGCATCCACATTGCATCCTGCGCGGCAGCGCGGGCTGGATTATGCAAAAGCAGTTTACGGTATCGCCGATCGCAGGCTGGGCGGCGGCTGGGCGCTGGGGCGCTATTCGATCGCCGACATCCATCTGTTCCGGCCGTACTGGCGGCTCGCCAATTCTTTAAAGCCAGAGCCCGAAACATTTCCCAACCTCACCGCGCATTATCAACGCATGATGGCGCGGCCCGCGGTACAGCGAACCATCGCGATCGAAGCGGCGATCGGGTATGAACTGCCGGCGTGACGAAGCGGCGCCGTAAGCCGCGTTCTCGTGTCCCGGACCCGGTGCAGCGCGCTTGCGGAGCACCGCAGAGCCGGGACCGTCACAAACACCGTCTTCGCGACGGCCCCGGCTCTGCAGCACACCACGCCGCGAAGTGCGGCGCGCTGCGCTGCGTCCGGGGCACGAAAAACAACTTCTGTTTTAAACTTTGTTGCGCTGTATTTTGCGGCAAGATCGCGTTCAATAGCGGCTCAGACAAGGTTGAACTGTCATGACCGATCGAACCGTTCCCGAAGGCTTTGAGCGCCAGTCCCGCGGCAGTCCGCTGACCGACCCATGGGAGCCGATCTATCAAAAGAAAACGGCTGATGCGATTATTCTCGGGCTGTGGCTCGCAAAACCCCACACCAACGCGCGCGGCTTCGTTCATGGCGGGCTGATCGCGGCGCTGACCGACAAGGCGATGGGGCATAGCTGTGGCCATCAATTGCGCGGCGCGGTTTCGCTGGTGACGGTCAGCATGGCCATCGATTTCATCAGCAGCGCGCAGACAGGGCAATGGCTCACGGTGGAGACCGATGTGATCAGGACCGGCAGCACGATCTGCTTTGCGCAATGTCTTGTCAAAGCCGACGGCGCCGTGATCGCGCGCGCCAACGGCACGTTCCGGGTGGTGAAGAAGAAGTAGCCGCGTCGTGTCCGGGCGCGATGCGGCGCGAAGTGCCGCTTCGCAGAACCGGGACCGTACCAAATACCGCGTTCCGTTACGGCCCCGGCTCTGCAGCGCACCGCTTCGAAAGTGCTACGCGCTGCGCCGCGTCCGGGGAACGTCATCGTTTTCCGAACCTCCAGTCGCTGATCTCCATTACCAGATCGACAAAGGTCCGCACCTTGGCCGACAGCAGCCGCGAGGTCGGGTAGACGATGTGGATCGGCAGCGGCGGCTGCTCGAATTTCGCCAGCACCACCTTGAGCCGGCCGGCCTCGATGGCGTCGGCGGCCTGATAGGCCATCACCCGCGTCAGGCCGCCGCCCTGCTCGGCGTGCCAGATCGCGGCGTCGGCGCTGTTGGTGATGAAGCGCGGCGTGCATGGCACGCGAACCTCGCGCCCATCCTCGACGAAATCCCAATCGGACGCGCCGAACTGGATGGTATCGTGTGAAGCGACCGCCGCCGGATTCTTCGGCTCGCCACGCTGTTTGAGATAATCGGGCGAGGCGACCACGATCCGCCGCATGTCGCCGACACCGCGCGCGACCAGGCTGGAATCGGCGAGATGGCCGATTCGCACCGCGAGATCGACGCCGTCCTCGACCAGATTGATCATGCGGTCCGCCAGCCGCAATTCGCCGTTCACCTCGGGATAGCGTTTCAGATACGCCGACATCACCGGGCTGACATGGATGCGTCCGAAGCCGATCGGTGCCGAGACCACCAGACGCCCGCTCGGCGCGGTGCGCTCCGCCTGCGCCGAGATTTCGGCTTCCTCGACATCGGCGAGGATGCGGCGCGCGCGCTCCAGATAGCGTGCGCCGACGTCGGTCAGCGTCACCGAGCGCGTGGTCCGCTGCAACAGCCGCGCCCCGAGCCGATCCTCCAGCGCCGCGATCAGCCGGGTCACGCCGGAGGGCGAATGCCCCAGCTTGCGCGCCGCCGGCGCAAACCCATGGAGGTCTGCGACCGCGACAAAGGCTTGCATGGCGTCGATGCGATCCATAATTATTTCATATCTTGCAATGATGAAGTGTCAATCCTCAGGATTGCTCAAATTACGGAGCAGGCTACTTTGTGGCGGACGGGGTTCGCTCGTCGGACTCATCAGGAGGCCTGCGATGTCGGACACCCACATCTACTCAAGCGACGTCGCCTTCACCCCCGCCGTAAAGGCGATCCAGGCCCGCAAGGGCTCGCGCGATGCCTACGCGCATGTCGAGCAGAAAGGCGGCTGGCGCACCGGGATCGACGACAATCTCGCGGCGTTCCTGGCAGATACCAACAGCCTGTATCTCGCCACCGCCAGTGCCGACGGCCAGCCCTACATCCAGCACCGCGGCGGGCCCAAAGGTTTTGTCCGGATTCTCGACAACGACACGATTGCGTTCGCCGATTACAGCGGTAACCGGCAGTTCATCACCCAAGGCAATCTCAGCGAAAATCCGAAGGCGCATATTTTCGTGATGGATTACGCCCAACGCCACCGCGTCAAGATCTGGGGCGAGGCGCGGGTGGTCGATGACGATCCCGCGCTGCTGCAATCGCTGATGCCCAAAGGCTACAAGGCGCGGCCGGAACAGGTGATCGTGTTCAAGGTCGCGGCGTGGGATACCAACTGCCCGCAGCACATCCCGCAAAAGTTCGATGCGGCCGATGTCGCCGCGGCGCTGGCTTTGCGCGACGCGCGGATCGTGGAGCTGGAGGCGGAGGTGGCCGAACTCAAAAAATCGGAAAGCATGGTATCGGCGGTTACCGTATAGCGCTAAACCGTCGCGATGGAGATCATCGGCGACACCACTCCCTGCCAGGCCTGCGGCGCGTGCTGCGCCTATTCAAGGAACTGGCCGCGCTTCACCACCGAGGACGACGCTGCGCTGGATTTGATCCCGGCAAAATTCGTCAATGACAGACTGTCGGGTATGCGCTGCGATGGCGAGCGCTGCTCGGCGCTGTCGGGCAAGATAGGCGTGGCCACATCGTGCGGTATTTATGCGGTGCGGCCGGAGGTGTGCCGGACCTGCATGCCCGGCGATCCCGAATGCGCCATGGCGCGGCGCAGGCATGGGCTGCCGGCGCTTGTTGCCGCCTAGAGACGCGAGCGATTACGCCGTCGCGGCTTGCGCCAGGTCTTCGTCATCCGGCCCGTCGTCGAGCGGCGCGAAGGTGCTGAGCGGCTTGGTCGAGAGCGTGATCGGCTTGCGGTTGCCGTAGGATGAGGAAGGTGCTGCGCGCGCGGCCGGCGCTTCGCGCGACAGCGCGTAGAGCGTGGAGCCGACCCGCCCGCCCAGTTGAATCAGATCGCGTTCGTTGCAACTTGCGGCAATCGCCAGCGCCAGCGAATGCAGATGGCTCCGTTTGTAGCAGAACAATGCCAGCATGGCCCGCACATCGGCGGAGACGCTCTCCACCAGTTGCGGCAGGCCATTTTCGTTGGCGCGGTACATGGCGCCGAGCAAATCGTCCCGAACCGGGCAGAAATCGTTCTCGAAAGCATCGCGGCTGGAAAACATGGCCAATCTCCCCCTGCGCAGGATGCAATGCAATTTGCTAACGGAAGGTTAACCACAGCCGCGGGCCGCACTTGAACATTGGCGGCGAATCGGAACGGCGCACTGCGCGGCATCGCGTCAGAGCGAATTCGCCTTCATCCAGGCCGCCACCGCCCGGCCGATGGCCGGTCCGGAATCCTCCTGGATGAAATGCGAGCCCGGCACCGTGACTTCGGTCTGGTTGGCCCAGCTCCGGCAGAACGCGCGGGGCGCGCCGATCAGAATCGCGCCGGGATCGGCATTGACGAACAGTTTCGGGATGCGGTTTTGCGCCATCCATTGCGAATAATCTTCCGCGATCTGCACCACGTCCGCCGGCTCGCCCGCGATCGGGATCTGGCGCGGCCAGGTCAGCGTCGGCCAGCGATCCCCGCGCTCGAGGAACGGCTTGCGATATTCGGTCATCTCGGCCTCGGACGGCTTTCGCAACACCGACCCCGGCAGCACCCGTTCCACAAACACGTTGCGGTCGAGAATCATCGCCTCGCCCTTGTCGGAACGAAAGCCCTGGAAGATCGGCGTCGCCGCCGCGCTCCATTCGTCCCAGCCCGCGATCGGCCGCACAATTCCCTCCATATAGGCGATGCCGCGGACGCGGTCGCGATGCCGGTTGGCCCAGTCGAAGCCCAGCGCCGATCCCCAGTCGTGCACCACGAACACGATCGATTGCGCAGGGCCGATTACCGCCTCGATGAAAGCGTCGAGGTGGTTTCGGTGGGTGGCGAAGGTGTAAGTATCGGGACCCGGATCGGGCAGTTTTTCCGAATCCCCCATGCCGATCA
Source organism: uncultured Alphaproteobacteria bacterium (assembly GCA_963784755.1). GTDB lineage: Bacteria > Pseudomonadota > Alphaproteobacteria > Rhizobiales > Xanthobacteraceae > Bradyrhizobium. Next base: position 878,938 of record CAWASS010000004.1, read on the forward strand.
GGTCAGGCGCGATCAGCCGGCCATATCCTTCCAGTTCGGGGATCACGTCGCGCCAGAGATAGGACGAGGTCGGATTGCCGTGCAGGAACAGCACCGGCGGGCCCTCGCCGCGCTCGTGATACGCCATGCGGCGGCCCAGGATTTCGACGGTGTTTTTTGCGAGCGGTTGTTCGGTCATAGCGGCTCTTTCAAGGGATTGATCCCGCCTCGCGCGCGGGCTGAAGAGCTGGATCAGTTCGCCGCCATGAAGATCGACAGCCCGAAGCCCGTGAGATGGTGCAGCGCCTGGTCGACCCCGATCAGCGTCCAGAACCAGGGATGCTCCGTCGTCACGTCAAAGGTGGAGGCGCAAAGACCCTTGGCGCGGTCGACCACGAGGTGAATCACAAAATCGATAATAGCGACGAACCAGAACTTTGGCGCGATGATCAGGATCAGCACCGTCGCGACCGCGAGATGCACGAGGCAGTGCGCCAACAGCGGCAGCGCCCAGCCGGTCTTCTGGTCCTTGCCGAGCGCCATCCAGGAGTTTTGCAGGACGAAATCCGCGATGATGTGCTTGAAGGTGAGGACAAGCATCCATCCGACCAGCGGGGCCAGGACAACCGATGACGACATGGATGGAAACGACAAGCTGACGCCCTTCGCTAAAACTGACAAGAAACGTAAGACCAGAATTCAGGCGTTCAGCGGACAATTCGACCCGTTTTGCTCATTTATGACACCTCCCGCGCCGGATTGCACCTGCGGGAAACCCGAAAAACACAGGGTGTGACAATCCGCGATACAACCGGCCGGGGCGCCGCGGGTTAAGGTTATCCCGCCGTCGCGATTGCAATCGGCCGGCGGCGGGATATCATTGGCGCGATTGGAATTGTCGTTTCTTTTTAGATATTTACGATCTCGCTCGGGCGTCCGTCGGATCATATTGCAGGACCGATGAAGCGCTGCGGCGGTCCGGGTATGAGCCATGAGCGCCGCGATCACCTTAAGCGCCACGCCCCGCACGACGACAATGTGGTGAGCGTCAAGAGCGCGCAAAGCGCGTAATTTTCGTCGTCCCTGCGAAAGCGCGGACCCATACACTTCGTCGTCAATAATGCGGAAATGTCGGCGACATGCGGCAGCACCTTGCCAAACAATAACCGTCAGGGGTTATGGGTGCCCGCTTTCGTGGGGACGACGGGCTGTTGAGCATCGGAACGTCGCCCGCGCCCTGATCTCCGCGATCTTGCGTTTCAGCGCGACCTGGCGCGGATCGGGCATCGCTGCGGCGCGGGCTTCCCTGACTGCGCCGGCGAGATCGGACAGTGCGAGCGCGCCGTCGAAGGTCGGTTTCGCAAGACCGTCGATGATCAGGTGCCAGTCCGCGATGCCCTGGCGGTACAGGTCGCCATAGCCTTCGATCATGGTTGCGGTCTGCACGATTTCCGATGCGGCGCCCGGCTGCTTGGTCAAGCTGCGGTCGATCATGTGCAGCCATCGCTCGACCCAGACCCGTTCCTTACCATAGCGCACGGAAAAACGACGCCAGCGCCGCAGCGCCGCCTCGATCTTGAGCCGCCGGATACCCCAGCGGCTCGCCATGCTGAAGCGGATCGAGACCGGCCGGTGCAGCCATCCCATCCATTCGAGCACGCCGAGCACTGGATCGGCGATTGCGGCGGGAAGCGCTTCCACCAGTTCGTCCCAACGAAATTTCCTGATGTCATCGGCGGCGGGGCCGGCGCCTAGCCCGGCCAGTTTGGTCTGCGCAATCCGGATCGGATCGTCGTAGCTCATGCGCCGCGCCATCAGCCGCGCGATTTCCTCGAACAACGCGTCGTCGACGCCGCGGCGGCCGATGAACCGTTTGAGACGATCGACGTAAAGCTGGGCGTAACCGGCGTCCTGATAGTCGATCAGCCGCTCGATGCCGTCACTGGCGACAGGCACCACCGCATCGGGCAGGCCATCGGGGAGAAATGGCGGCGCGGCTTCGTCGTCGCCGATGAAATCGGCGAGCAGGTAGCGGATCGAGGACCAGACGCCTGTCACTCCTGGTGCTCCCCAGTCCTTAAGCCGGTCCTGGCGCGGCGGCGGCCGGTGCCGTGTATTGCGCCAGCCGCTGTTCAAGCTTGCCGATGTTCTGAAACAGCCGGGCGCTGGCGAGACGCAGGAAGTAAAAGCCGAACGCGGGATTCTGCACGTAGAGTTCCTCGACCTGGGTGTAGGTCACGCTCAGGATCAGGCCGGCTTCGATGCATTCCAGCGTCTGGGTTCGCATGTTCGAGGGCGACAGCATGCCGAGTTCGCCGACAATGGCGCCGATCGGATATTCGATCCCCAATTCGACCAGCCTGAAACGTCCGCTGACAATGTAGAGCATGTAATCGGCCTTCTCGTCCTTGTAGAACAGCACCTCGCCGGTGGCGCATTTGCGCTCGGTCATGAACGGCTTCAGCCACTCCATCGACAGGTCGCTGTTGACGGATTTTTTCACGTCGCGGACGAGCTGCAGCATCTGATGCAGCCGGTAGGCATTGAGCGGCAGCAGCACCGCGTGCAGCGCCAGCGTCGGATAATTGTGGCTCGGGATCGAGGTAGCGATCAGAACGATATTGGTCAGGATCGCGAACAACCGCAGCGGGATCATGGTCCGCATCGATAGCGTGGCGACCAGGAAGATCGATGCGAAAAAGCTGCCCGCGGTTCCCGCGTGTTCTGCCAGATGAGACATATCCATGGAAAGCCAACCGATTTTCGAGGGAGTGAATCGTTTCGCAAGTATCGTTCGCCGGATCGCGAGGCGCGCGGCGGCCCGGCGGCACAAATATAAAGTCCTTGGGAGGCCTTTGATATAGCGGCCGAGAGACGCCGTTCCGGGGGACTGGCACGGGATACACGTGTCCCCCGGTGCGTTGGTATTTCGCAACCCTCGTTGACGGCCCGGCGCCGCGCGGGCAATTTGCGCATATGGCGAGGCCGCTCATTTTCCCCTATCTGGCGCAATTGGCGGCGGCAGCCGCGGGCCGCCGCATGGCCGTGGCTTCCTACCTCATCGTCGCAGCCGGCCTGGTTGCGCTGGTCATTCTCACGGTCGATCCGGCCTACGAGGCCGCGCATCGCTGGGTGGAAGCAGCACTTTGGGCCTGCCTCGCCTTTTTCGCGTGCGAATGGCTGGCGCGCCTGGCCCAGGCCATTCGTGTGCAACGCGGGTGGGCCTATGTCCTCTCCGGCCGCGGGCTGGTAGACGCCACCGCCGCCGTCGCGGTGCCCATTGCCATCGCCTGTGGCGCCGACGTCAGGTCGGCGTGGCTGCTCGGCGTATTCTGGCTGTTCAAGCTGGTGCCGGGGATTCCGGGATTGCGGCGGCTGCGCCGGGTGCTGGTGCTGGAATCCGGATCGCTGCTGAGCGTGCTGGTGCTGTTCCTGATGGTCCTGATGTTCGCCTCGGTGGCCATGTATGTGCTGGAGCGCGGCGTGCAGCCGGCGGTGTTCGGCAGCCTGCCGGCGACGCTGTGGTGGGCCGTCGTCACCCTGACCACCGTCGGATATGGCGACGTGGTGCCGATAACGCCGCTTGGACGGCTGGTGGCGGCAATGGTGATGATCTGCGGCCTCGGCGTATTCGGTCTGTGGACCGGTATCCTCGCAACCGGCTTCGCCGCCGAAACCCGCCGCGACAATTTCCTGAAAACCTGGGACTCCGTGAGCAAGGTGCCGTTTTTCGCGGCTCTCGGTCCCGCGGCCATTGCCGATGTCACCCATGTGCTGCGCACCATGGATTTGCCGGCGCGCACCATGATCATCCGCAAGGGCGCGGTCGGCGACTGCATGTATTTTCTCGCCACCGGTGAGGTCGAGGTCGATTTGCCCGGCAAGAAAATCAGGCTTGGCGAAGGCGATTTCTTCGGCGAAATGGCGCTGCTCGGAAACAATCTGCGCTCCGCCAATATCACGACAACGCGGATATCGCGGCTGCTGGTGCTCGATCTCGTGGACTTCCACGTGCTGATGGCGCGGCATCCCGACCTCGCCGAGACCATCGACACCGAGGCCAAACGGCGCGCGCAGGAAAATAAATAGCGGAGAACGATATGCCCGACGCGGCCGAGGCGGCGAGCACGCCGGTGCTTCAGATCGACGGCGCACGCGCCACCGTCCGCCTCAACCGGCCGAAGCATCTGAACCGTCTGCAGCCCGAAGACCTCGAGGCGCTGTTGAAACTGTTCGACCGGATCGAGGCCGATGCCGCGATCCGGGTGCTGGTGCTGACCGGTACCGGCCGCGCCTTCAGCGCCGGCTACGATCTCAATTCGGTCGCCGAGCGCGCGAGCGGCGCGGGCGAGCAGCAGACCGCGGGTTCGGCGTTCGAGGTCGTGGTCAACCGGCTCGAGGATATCGGCGTGCCGACCATCTGCCGGCTCAACGGCGGCGTTTACGGCGGCTCGACCGACCTGGCGCTGGCCTGCGACTTCCGCATCGGCGTCGACACTGCCGAGATGTTCATGCCGGCGGCGCGGCTCGGGCTGCATTATTACAAGAGCGGCATCAAGCGCTACGTCTCGCGGCTCGGCGCCGACAACGCGCGGAAACTGTTTCTGACCGCGCAGAAGATCGACGCGCAGGAGATGCTGCGGATCGGCTATCTCACCTGCATCGCGCCGTTCGAGGCGCTCGATCAGGAGGTCGACAAACTCGCGAACATCCTCGCCGGCAATGCGCCGGTGGCGATGCGTGGCATGAAGCGCGCCATCAACGAATTTTCCCGCGGCCAGCTCGACGAGGCCGCCACCGACCAGCGCGCCCGCGACAGCATGCGCGGCGCCGAGATCAGGGAAGGCATCGCCGCGTTCGCGGAAAAGCGGCCGCCGAAGTTTTGACGGGTGAATTTCACAATTGCCGATTTTCTTCGCGCGCTCATCCCTTGGGAGCGGCGCAACGCGTTCCGGCCTAGCGGGATTCCGACCCCTTGACCGCCGTGCGGCGAAGAAGCATTTGCCCGGAGCCTGGCACGCTAAAAAGCTCTACCTTGATATCGCCATCGGGCTGAACACGGAACTTGCCGACCTCGTTATTTGTCGGGCCAAACACTCCGCTGTGATTGTAGTTGATGGAGTAAACCGTACCCCAATGCTCATCCTCGACACTCATAGGCCCCTCAGTTCTTCAACGAAGCTACCCACTTTGCAAGATCTATCTCGCCGGTCAAGTAATCCCGCACCCTGGAATCGAGCTCCTCCGGCTGGATGCAGCCAATCTCGTTGCTTTTCAAGGGCTCCCTGATCCACTGGGCCACCAGCCGGGTGGTATAATAATTGTCGCCGTGCCAATCGCTTAATCGGCCGTGCAGCAAGTGGTATGTCCCCACATGCGCCAAATAGGCGGTCTGAATTTCGCGTTCCTCGCCGTCCTTTCTTGCAATCATGAAGTACGCGTTGCCGCCTCTGGGGAAGAGCTTGCCCGTCCTCCTGAAAACAATGCCGGCCGGATCGTAATCGGGGGTTCCCGGCGTACCTTCGGGAATCGCCGATACCTCGTCCGTCGTCACTGCGAGCGAGTCAGGATTTTGGGTGAGCGTAAGATTACCGCGCATCACAAGACCCCTTGCGAGAAAGCTGAAGCGGTAGAACCGGTAGTGCAGCACATAAGGCTGCTTTCGCTTTACCGCGGAATCGCTGATTCCCGGCAGAACGTGCGGTCGCTGATCGAGGAATGCACAGAAACTTCGATAGAGGCTATCGTCGTCTATTTCGAGCCAGCCTCTCGTCAGCCCGTGCATGACAAGGCGCAAATATTGCTCCGGCTTGAGGGTGTCATAACGCGCCTCTCCCGCTATCCATCGGCGCAAACTCGGAATTCCAAGCTCGCCACCGAGTGAGTCTTCGGCTTTGGCGGGACCTTCGTCGCAGTACTTTTTGGCGCGCTGACGAAGGGCAATCTGATTATCGGGGGTACAAGCAAACCACTTATCAAAATTTTGCGGCATTCCTTTACCAATTATTTTGAGTCAAATGAATTCCGCGGGCATTCTCACCAAAAATGCGGTTGTTTCTACAACAATCTGCAACTTCCTACAGGAAAAACGCCCGCGCGGGCGAGAAAATGCCCATCCCTAGCTTGGAAACATGCCCGCTCCGGCAAAAATACCCGCCCTTTTAAGCAGCGGTATTGAAAATGCGAGCCTACAACTTCTCGAAGTTGCCTGAGTCCAAGGGGAAGAATCCATGAAACTCGCCAAGAGCTTAAGAGGAGCTACTGCACGCCTGAAGAGACCCCAATTCCCTTTCGTCGGGGGAGAACGGGCTGGGAGTGGCCATTCATATTCATCTGCGCCGGCTCGCTGCTCGCGCGGATCGTAATGTGGGCTTCCCGTTTCTCCGAAGACGTCCTCACTCAGTCCGTGTAAATGGAGAAAGACAATGTCCAGGTTGTCTGATGTCCTTCACATTCTCGCACCAAACTCTGCCGAACGGGTGATCTTGGTCCTCCTGATACTCTCTGTGTTGTGGGCGGTCTGGGAAAGCTATCGCAGGCTGCGGCAATGCAAGGAGTCGTTGGAGCGTCGGCGGGATTTGCGCCAGCTCGGGAAAATCGCGCTCGCTTGCACGGCCGGAGTTATCGCGTTGGGCCGTGCGGGTTATCTGAGCCTCGAACTGTTCCAGCACCTTGGGGTGCTGTCGGACTAGCGGCTCGTTACAAGCAGCACTGCCGGATCGCCCGCTCACCGGATCCCGGTCGGCGGGCGATACGGCCATGCCATCATGGCCGGCTATGACGCGGCGGCTCGACCGTCTGCGCATGTCGTCCCTGCTTCCCCCACGAAACATTCCGGAAACACGATTCCGCTTTTCGCGCGTGAACGCGCGGCGCAAGCGCTACGACACACGGGCAGGGACGCAACAACGGCGCCACGCGCCAACACTGGAGAACGACAATGTTTCGCAAAGTAACTCTCGGACTGATCGCCGCCGCTTCGCTCGCCGCCGCTGCTCTCGCACCTGTTTCCGCTTCCGCGCATGGCTTCCATGGCGGATGGGGCTGGGGTCACGGCGGCTGGGGCCATGGCTTCTACGCCGGCCCGGGCCTGTACATCAACACCGTGACCGACGACTGCCTGCAACAGCGCATGGTTCAGACCCGCAAAGGACTGCGGCTGCGCACGGTCAACGTCTGCGCCTACAGCTCGTACTGATCGCCAAACCACGCTGTCATTCCGGGCACGACGAAGTCGCGACCCCGGAATCCATAACCACCATCGGAACTAGGGATTCCGGGTCCGCGCCAAGTGGCGCATCCCGGAATGACGGCGTTTTGTTGCTACGCCTCGACGAACGTCACCGTGTCGGCAATGCCGGCGCGCGAGGTGCGGTAGCTGTTGATCTTGTGGGCATGGTCGGCAAAGCCGAAGGAGATGCCGCACACCACCCGGCGGTCGTCGGCAATCCCGAAATGCCGGCGGATCATGCCGGAATGGCGCGCCAGCGCCGCCTGCGGGATGGTGCCGAGCCCGAGCGCCTGCGCCGCCAGCATGAAATTGCCGACATAGGCGCCGCAATCGATCGCACCGTAAATGCCCAACGCCTCGTCGGTATGGATGACGGCGACATGCGGCGCGCCGAAGAAATTGTAATTCTCCAGCGCTTGCCTGGCATAGGCCGCCTTGTCGCCTCTGACGATACCGAGCGTGTTGTAAAGCTGAAAGCCGCTTTCGCGGCGGCGTTCCAGATAGACCCCGAGATATTCGCGCGGAAATTCGAAGTCGCCGTCCTGCGGCGCGCCGGACGAGGCCTCGGCATAAATCGCCTTGCGGAATTTTTCCTTGGCCTCGCCGCTTGCGATCACCAACTGCCACGGCTGGCTGTTGCACCATGACGCCGTGCGCTGCGCCGCCGTCAATACGCGATCGATGGTTTCGCGCGGCACCGGCTCCGGTTTGAACGCGCGGACGGAATAGCGCTCGCGGAGCAGGGTTTCGAGGACGTCGATGGGGGGTTGTTGTTGTGTCATTGATTCCTCAAAACTTGGACTCGTGTCCCGGACGCGGTGCGGCATCCTTCATGCCGCTCCGCAGAGCCGGGACCGTACCAGACACCGGCGTTCGTTACGGCCCCGGCTCTGCAGCGCACCGCTACGCAAGTGCTACGCGCTGCGCTGCGTCCGGGGCACGAAAGGCTTTACCGCCCTTTTGTGGGAATCTTGTTGAACGGCACGTCCTTGTCGACGCGGATGTCGCCGGGCAGGCCGAGCACGCGCTCGGCGATGATGTTGCGCAGGATCTCGTCGGTGCCGCCGGCGATGCGCATCGAGGGCGAGCTCAGCAGCATCTGCTGGAACTGGCCGCGCGCCTCCGGCTCGTCGGCGCCGGCGAGCACGCCCGCGGCGCCCTCCAGGTCCATCGCGTAGGTCGCAATGTCCTGCAGCATCGAGCCCGCCACCAGCTTGCCGATGGAATTTTCAGGGCCCGGACGATCGCCCTTGGACAGCGCCGAGATCGCGCGATAGCTGGTGTACTTCAAGCCGCTCGCCTTCACCGCCCAGCTTGCGAGCTTGGAGCGCGTGGCGCGGTCGTCGATCGCTGGGCCCTCGTCGGTCATCAGGTTGGAGCAGAACTCGAACATCTCGGGAAAGCCGGTGGCGAGCCGCGAGCCGATCGACATCCGCTCGTTCATCAACGTGGTCAACGACACGTTCCAACCGTCGCCGACCGCGCCTAACCGCTGGCTATCCGGAATCTTCACATCGGTGAAGAACACCTCGTTGAATTCCTGCATGCCGTTGGCCTGCTTGATCGGTTTTATCTCGACGCCCGGGCTCTTCATGTCGAGGAAGAACATGGTCAGCCCCTTGTGCTTGGGCACATTGGGATCGGTGCGGGTGATCAAGAGGCCGTAGTCGGAGTAATGCGCGCCGGAGGTCCAGATCTTCTGGCCGTTGACGATCCAGTCGTCGCCCTGCTTCTCCGCGCGGGTACGCAAGCCGGCGACGTCGGATCCGCCCGCGGGTTCGGAAAACAACTGGCACCAGATTTGTTCGCCCGACGCGAGTTTCGGCAGATAGTGCCGCTTATGCTCCTCGCTGCCATAGGCCATCACCGTCGGCCCGCACATACCCTCGCCGATCTGGAACGGCTGGGTCAGCTTGCCATAGACGCCCTCTTCCTGCTGCCAGATCACGCGCTCGATCGGGGTGGCGCCGCGGCCACCATATTCCTTCGGCCAGTGCAGGCAGGCCCAGCTGGCCTCGGCCTTCTTCTTCTGCCACGCCCTGCCGACATCGACGATCTCTTCCTTGGCAAGCCGGATGCGGCCGAGCGAGGCCTTCGACAGTTCGGCTTCGTATTGCTTCGGCGCGTTGGCGTCGACCCATTGGCGAGCCTCGGCGCGGAAGGCTGCTTCCTGCGGGGTGTCGTCGAAATTCATGTTAATCCTCCATGTCTCGTGCCCCGGACGCAGTGCAGCGCGTAGCCCTTGCGAAGCGGTGCGCTGCAGAGCCGGGGCCGTAACGAACGCCAGTGCTTGGTACGGTCCCGGCTCTGCGGAGCGGCATGAAGAATGCCGCACCGCGTCCGGGACACACTATCTTCATCTTCCCTTGGTCGGTATCTTGTTGAACGGCACGTCCTTGTCCACCCTGATATCGCCGGGCAGACCGAGCACGCGCTCGGCGATGATGTTGCGCATGATCTCGTCGGTACCGCCCTCGACCCGGGTGCCGGGCGCGCGCAGCAGCATGGCCTGGAATTTTCCGGCCGCCTCCGCGTCTTCAGGCCCGCTCAGCACGCCGGCAGCGCCCTGCAGATCCAGCGCGTAGGCCGCGACATCCTGGATCATCGCGCCCGCCACCAGTTTGCCGATGGAATTTTCCGGTCCCGGGCGCTCCCCCTTCGACAGCGCGGAGATCGCACGAAAGCTGGTGTACTTCAGTCCGCTGGCCTTTACCGCCCAGTTGGCAAGTTTTGAGCGCACACCGCGGTCGTCGATCGCGGGGCCGTCTTCGAGCATCAGATTGTTGCAGAACTCGAACAATTCCGGAAAGCCGGTCGAAACCCCGGCGCCGATCGACATGCGCTCGTTCATCAGCGTGGTCAGCGACACGTTCCAGCCGTCATTGACGGCCCCCAGCCGCTGCGCGTCAGGAATTTTCACGTCGGTGAAATACACCTCGTTGAATTCCGATTGTCCGTTGGCCTGCTTGATCGGCTTGATCTCGACGCCGGGGCTCTTCATGTCGAGGAAGAACATGGTGAGGCCCTTGTGCTTGGGCACATTCGGGTCGGTACGGGTGAGCAGGATGCCGTAGTCGGAATAGTGCGCGCCGGAGGTCCAGATCTTCTGGCCGTTGACGATCCAGTCGTCGCCGTTCTTTTCGGCGCGGGTGCGTAGTCCGGCGACATCAGAGCCGCCGGCGGGCTCGGAAAACAACTGGCACCAGACCTTTTCGCCGGCCGCCAGCGGCGGCAAATATTTGCGTTTCTGCTCCTCGCCGGCGAACGCCATCATGGTCGGCCCGCACATGCCGTGGCCGATGATGAACATGCCGCTTAGCTTGCCGAACGCGCCCTCCTCCTGCTGCCAGATCACCCGCTCGATCGGGGTGGCGCCGCGGCCGCCATATTCCCTGGGCCAGTGCAGGCAGGCCCAGCCGGCGTCGGCCTTTTTCTTCTGCCAGGCTTTTGCGACTTCCAGGATATTGGCGCCCTTCAGCTGGGTGCGGCCGAGCGAGGCTTTCTTCAGCTCGTCCTCATATTGCTTCGGCGCATTCGCGGCGATCCACGCCTTTGCTTCGGCGCGGAACGCGGCTTCCTGTGGCGTATCGTCGAAGTTCATTCAATCCTCATCTCTTGTTCCCCGGACGCAGCGCAGCGCGCCGTTCTTCACGGCGTGGTGCGCTGCAGAGCCGGGGCCGTTACGGGCACCGGTGTTTGGTACGGTCCCGGCTCTGCGCAGCGGCATGAAGAATGCCGCAGCGCGTCCGGGACACAGGTTAAGCCGCATTGCGCTTGCGCATGCGGTCGATCAGCGCGTCTTCCCAATACGACGGGCTGCCTAATCCCAGCGCCAGCGCGTTGGCGCGGCGGTAGTACATGTGGCAGTCGAACTCCCAGGTGAATCCCATGCCGCCATGCACCTGGATGTTGTTCTTGGCGCAATGCTGGAACGCCTGGGTCGCGCTGATCCGCGCCGAGGCCGCGGCCTCCGGCAATTCCGAGGCGTTGGTGGAAAGCGCCCAGGCGCCGTAATAGCAGTTGGAGCGCGCCAACGTCGCCGAGACATACATGTCGGCCAGCATGTGCTTGACCGCCTGGAACGAGCCGATCGGCCGGCCGAAGGCGATGCGGTCCAGCGCATAGTCGCGGCCCATCTCCAGCGCGCGGTCGGCGCCGCCGACCTGCTCGAACGCCAGCAGCACCGCGGCGCGGTCGAGTACGCGCGTGATGATGCTCCAGCCTTCATTGGCGGGCCCGAGCGGCTCCGCCTTGCAATTCCTGAAGGTAAGCTCAGCCTGGCCGCGCGACGGATCGACATTGGTAAGCGCCCTGGCCTCGATGCCCTCGCTCTTCATGTCGACGATGAACAGCGAGATATCGGTCTCGCGTCCGCTCGATCCGGTCCGCGCGGCAACGATGGCGAAATCGGCGATGGCGCCGTCGGGCACCGGCTTCTTGACGCCGGTCAGCGAACCTCCGGACGCGGTGAGCTTGATCGCCTGCGGCGACGGATTGCCCTTGCCTTCGAACAGCGCCAGCGTGCCGATGGCGTCGCCCGCCGCGATTTTCGGCAGCCACTTCTGCTTCTGCGCCTCGCTGCCGGCCAGCATCAAGGCTTCGGCGGCAAGATACACCGTCGAGGAGAACGGCACCGGAGCCAGCGCGCGGCCCATTTCCTCGGCGATCACGCAGAGCTCGAGATGCCCCGCACCCGCGCCGCCGTAGCTTTCCGGAATCGCGACGCCCAGGAAACCCATCTCGGCGAGGCCTTTCCACAGCGCCTTGTCGTAGCTGGCCTTGCCGTCGAGCACTTCACGCACCGCCTTCGGCGAGCATTTTTCGGCAAGATATTTCCGCGCCTCGTCGCGCAGTTGCTTCTGGTCGTCGGAGAAATCGAAATTCATGATGCATACTCTGCTGTAGGATGGGTGGAGCGCAGCGATACCCATCACAAGCCATTGAGGGTGGTCGATGGGTTTCGCTGCGCTCTACCCATCCTACGGGTCCTGTGACTACCTTGGCGCCATCCGGATTGCGCCGTCGAGGCGGATGGTTTCGCCGTTGATCATCGGATTTTCCACGATGTGCACCGCGAGCGCGCCATATTCGGAGGCGTCCCCAAGCCGCGCCGGGTGCGGCACCTGCGCGCCCAGACTCTTGCGCGCTTCCTCGTTCAATCCCATCAACAGCGGCGTCAGGAACAGGCCGGGCGCGATGGTGTTGACGCGGATCAGATGCTGCGCGAGATCGCGCGCCACCGGAATGGTCATGCCGACCACGCCGCCCTTCGAGGCCGAATAGGCGACCTGCCCGATCTGGCCTTCATAGGCCGCGACGCTGGCGGTGTTGATGATGACGCCGCGCTCCTCGCCGACCGGCGGCTCTTTCAGCAACGCTTCGGTGAACAGCCGCAGCACGTTGAAGGTGCCGACCAGATTGACCATGACCACGCGGGTGAACTTGTCGAGCGGATAGACGCCCTGCTTGCCGACGATGCGCGCCGAACCGCCGATCCCCGCGCAATTGACCAGGATGCGCGCGGTGCCATTGGCGGCTTCACCCTTGGCGATCGCCGCCTTGACGTCGTCCTCGCTGGTGACGTCACCGACCAAAGCCACGCCCTTCACTTCGGCGGCGACCTTCTCGGCATTCTCCTTGCTCTGATCGAGCACGGCGATCTTGGCGCCTTTCGCGGCCATGGCGCGCGCGGTGGCGGCGCCGAGGCCGGAACCGCCGCCGGTGATGAGAACCGAGACGTCTTTCAACTGCATGACAAAACCTTTCCTTGGGGTGTTGGCGAATAGCGAATGGCGAGTAGCGAATAGAAAAACGACGTTCTTTCTTCCCTATTCGCTACTCGCCATTCGCCATTCGCGTCTTAATCAACATTCCGCCGAGAATCAGCGCTTCCATATGCGCGGTGTAGTCGCGGCACACCTTGTCGGTGACCGGACCGACGCCGGTGGCGCGGGTCATCGCGTGGCGGCCGAAGAACAGGTGATCGCAGGCGCCGATCAGGCTGGTATAAAACAGCACCGGATCGACTTTGCGGAATTCGCCGGCTTTGACGCCTTCGGCGAGCAGGCGGCGCTGGAAATCCAGGAGCGGTCCGACGAAAAACTTCGACACTTCGTCGGCGGCTTCGGTGCTGCTCTCGTGCAGCAGATAGTGGATCAGCCGGTTCATATAGGGAAACCGGTAATACGCCTTGATGATGCCGGCGATGTGCAGCTTCAGCTTCGCGGTAGGCTTGATCGGCTGCGCCAGCAGATATTCGAGATGCGCGACCTCGGTGGCGGCGTCGCGCGCCAACAGCGCCAGCAACAGCCCGTCCTTGTTGCCGAAATGATATTTCACCAGTGCGGCATTGATGCCGGACTTCTGGGCGATGTCGCTGAGCGATACATCGATCGAGTTGCGCTCGATCATCAGTTCGCTCGCGGCGACCAGCAGCCTGTCGGCGGTGGTATTTTTCGCTGGCTGCAGCTTGGCCGCGGCGCTGGTATTCAGATGCGGTGCCATCATGGTCCCACTAGAACTGGCCCGCAGTTAGCGCATGATACGGCTGCACTCAAGAGTTAATTGATTGATTGACTAAATCTCGCCCGTCTCGTAAATCGCGCGCATCCTTCAAACAATCCATCATCAGGGAGATCGCACATGGCCGAGGCCTATATCGTCGCCGCCGCACGCACCGCCGGCGGACGCAAGGGAGGACGCCTCGCGGGCTGGCATCCGGCCGATCTCGCCGCCTCCGTGCTGGATGCGTTGGTGGAGCGCTCGGGCGCAAATCCCGATCAGATCGAAGACGTCATCATGGGCTGCGTGATGCAGGCCGGCGAACAGTCCAACAATATCGCACGCAACGCCATCATGGCATCGAAGCTGCCGGAGAGCGTTCCCGGCACCTCGGTCGACCGGCAATGCGGCTCGTCGCAGCAGGCGCTGCATTTCGCAGCCCAAGCCGTGATGTCCGGCGCCATGGACGTGGTGATCGCCGCCGGCGTCGAGGCGATGACGCGGGTGCCGATGGGGCTTGCGTCGTCGTTGCCGGCGAAGAACGGTTTTGGCCATTACAAGAGCCCGAACATCGAGGCGCGCTATCCGAATATCGTGTTCAGCCAGTTCACCGGCGCGGAAATGATGGCGGAGAAATACGGTCTCTCGAAGGATGATCTCGACCAATATGCCTATGAAAGCCACCAGCGCGCCATCGCCGCGACGCAAGCCGGCAAGTTCAAGGACGAGATCATCCCGCTGAAAATCACCCGCGCCGACGGATCGACCGACACCCACACCATCGACGAGGGTATCCGCTTCGATGCGACGCTGGCCGGCATCAAAGGGGTAAAACTGATCAACGAGAACGGCGGAAAACTTACCGCCGCCAGCGCCAGCCAGATCTGCGACGGCGCCTCCGGCGTCATGGTGGTCAACGAAAAGGGCCTGAAGTCGCTCGGCGTCAAGCCGATGGCGCGGATTCATCACATGACCATGATGGGCGGCGATCCCGTGATCATGCTGGAGGCGCCGTTGCCGGCGACGCAGCGCGCGCTGCAGAAGGCCGGGATGTCGATCGACGACATCGACCTGTTCGAGGTCAACGAAGCCTTCGCCTCGGTGCCGACCGCCTGGCTGAAGACCACCTGCGCCGATCCGTCGCGGCTCAACGTCAATGGCGGCGCCATCGCGCTCGGCCATCCCTTGGGGGGCTCCGGCACCAAGCTGATGACCACGCTGGTGCATGCGCTGCACCAGAACAACAAGCGCTACGGCCTGCAGACCATGTGCGAAGGCGGCGGCATGGCCAATGTGACGATTGTGGAAAGGCTCTAAGGACTGCAAAAAAATGGCCGCCCCGGCAGCGAGCAAACGCGAGCGCAGCCGGGACCACAACCACCGGTGAAAATGATTTGGCACGGAGCGAACTCCGTGCCACATTTTTGCCGTCAGGGGTTATGGGTCCCCGCGTTCGCGGCGACGGCCTGAATCAGTTTCCCCGTTAAGGATCCGGCATGACCCATCCGTCGGTGCACGCGCGCACCCAGCCCGACAAGATCGCCTACCAGATGGCGGGCAGCGGCAAGGCCATCACCTATCGCGAACTCGACGAACTCTCGAACCAGGGCGCGCATCTGTTCCGCGCGCTCGGACTCAAGGCCGGCGATCACATCGCATTCCTGATCGAGAACCGGCTGGCGTTTATGGAGGTTTGCTGGGCGGCGCAGCGCAGCGGACTTTATTACACCGCGATCAGCCGCTATCTGACGCAGGACGAGATCGCCTACATCGTCAAGGACTGCGGCGCGAAGGTGGTCATCACCTCGCCGAAATGCGCCGACGCGATCAAGGGCCTGGTCGGCGACGCGCCCGATGCGCCGCTGTTCTTCATGATCGACGAGCCGATGCCGGGCTTCCGTTCATGGGACCGGGAACTTGCGAAGCAGCCGGTCACGCCGATCCCGGATGAAGCCGCCGGCATCGACATGCTGTATTCGTCGGGCACCACCGGACGGCCCAAGGGCATCAAGCGCAAAAACGAGAACAATTCGATCAACGTCCCCAATCCGTTTCTGAAACTGCTGTGCGCCGATATGTGCGGCATGACGGCCGACAGCATTTACCTCTCGCCGGCGCCGCTGTATCACGCCGCTCCCTTGCGCTTCAACATGATGGCGGTCACGCTCGGCGGCACTTCCGTGATCATGGAATCCTTCGACGCCGAGGAATTCCTGAAACTGGTCGAGAAGCACGGGATCACGCAGTCGCAACTGGTGCCGACCATGTTCGTGCGCATGCTGAAGCTGCCGGAACAAGTGCGGCTGCGTTACGACGTGTCCTCGCTGAAGGGTGCGATCCACGCCGCAGCACCCTGCCCGGTCGACGTCAAGGCGCGGATGATCGACTGGTGGGGACCGATCCTGATCGAATATTATGCGGGCTCCGAGGGCAACGGCGTCACCGTGTCGAATTCGCAGCAATGGCTCGATCATCGCGGCACCGTCGGCCGCGCCGTCGTCGGCAAGATCAGGATTCTGGACGAAAATGACGAGGAGCTGCCGGCGGGACAGATCGGCACCGTGTATTTCTCCGACGCGCCGCTGTTTTCGTATCACAACGATACCGACAAGACCAAGCGCGCCTTCAACGCCAGGGGCTGGTCGACGCTCGGCGATGTCGGCTATGTTGACGACGACGGCTTTCTGTATCTGACCGACCGCAAGTCCTACATGATCATCTCCGGCGGCGTGAACATCTATCCGCAGGAGACCGAGGACGTGCTGATCACGCACCCCGATATCGCAGATGTCGCGGTGTTCGGCGTACCCAACGAGGAAATGGGCGAAGAGGTCAAGGCGGTGGTGCAGCCGCACGACATGGCGCGCGCCGGAAAGGATTTCGAGGCCGAGCTGATCGTGTTCTGCCGCAAGCATCTGTCGCCGATCAAGTGCCCGCGCAGCATCGACTTCGAGGCCGAACTGCCGCGCACGCCGACCGGCAAGCTGGTGAAGCGGCATCTGCGCGACCGCTATTGGCCGAAGGTCGCGGTGAAGGCGTAGAACGGAGCGCATGACGCTAAGTTCGTCATGCCCGGCCTTGTGCCGGCCATGACGAGGATAGGCCGGTTGTATGAATGCGATGACATCCCTTGCGGAAATCCCCCTTCCGCCCGGCATCCGTTCGCGTTTGGTCGAGGGCATCAACGGCCTTTCCATGCATGTGCTGGAGGCCGGCCACGAGACGCGCGGCCGGCCCTGCGTGCTGTTGCTGCACGGTTTTCCGGAACTGGCCTACAGCTGGCGCAAGGTGATGCCGCTTCTGGCGGCGGCGGGCTATCACGTGATCGCGCCGGACCAGCGCGGCTATGGCCGCACCACCGGCTGGGACGCCGATTACGATGGCGACCTCGGCTCGTTTCGCCTGCTCAACCTGGTGCGCGATGCGCTGGGGCTGGTGTCGGCATTCGGCTATCGCAGCGTCGAGGCGGTAGTCGGCCACGATTTCGGTTCCTCGGTCGCGGCATGGTGCGCGCTGGTTCGGCCCGATGTGTTTCGCGCGGTGACGCTGATGAGCGCGCCATTCGCGGGGGCCCCGGCGCTGCCGTTCAACACCGCGGATGCGCCGCCGCCGGCACAGCGCGGCGATCCCGTGCACCGCGAGCTTGCCGCCCTGCCGCGGCCGCGCAAGCACTATCAATGGTATTATTCGACGCGCGAGGCCAACGCCGACATGCACCGCGCGCGCCAGGGCGTGCATGACTTCCTGCGCGCCTATTATCATCACAAGAGCGCGGACTGGAAGGACAACCAGCCGTATCCGCTGCAGGCGTGGACCGCGGGCGAACTGGCAAAGCTGCCGACCTATTATGTGATGGATCTCGCCAAGGACATGGCGGAGACGGTGGCGGAGGAAATGCCGTCGGCAGATCGGATCGCCGCGAACCAATGGCTGCCCGACCGCGAACTCGGCTTCTACAGCGCCGAATATTCGCGCACCGGATTCCAGGGCGGACTGCAATGGTACCGCTGCGGCACCTCGGGCGCGTTCACCGCCGAACTCCAAACCTTTTCCGGCCGCAGCATCGACGTGCCCAGTTGTTTCATCTCGGGCAGGCAGGACTGGGGCACTTACCAGCGGCCGGGCGTATTCGAAGCGATGCAGACCAAGGCGTGCACGCGCATGCTCGGCTGCCATCTGATCGACGGCGCCGGGCATTGGGTGCAGCAGGAACAGCCGGAACAGGTGAGCCGTTTGCTGCTGGAGTTTTTGCAACAGACCGCCGCTACCAACTAGATGCGCCTCTTGGCGCAGGCCCGGAATCCATACTCGCGATCGTGGTTATGGATTCCGGGCTCGCGCTCCGCGCGCCCCGGAATGACGGCGCGCCTTCAGCTTCCCTTCAGATCGCCGATCTCCGGAAAGAACATGTCCTTCCACGATGCAGGCTCGCGCTTGATGGTGCCGACCTTGTACATGAATTTTGCGAACTTCATCGTTGCCGAAGGCGTCATGGTCCAGGTGACATCGGCGCCCGACACGACCTTCGTTACCATCTCCAGCGGCAGTTTGGAGTTGCTGTCGTCGATCCAGCTTTGCGCGGTCCGCTGCGGTTCGGCCGAAACGATCGCGGTTGCCTCCTTTCGCGTCGAGGAACGCCGCGTAGAGTTCGGGATTGTCCTTGCGAAACCGCGCCGAGGTCCAGGCCACGGTAAACGTGTGCGGCCCCAGCACCTCGAACGACGACAGCACGGTGTGGATGTTCTTTTGCTCCAGCTGCTGGAACTGGAACGGCGGCACGCTGAACACCGTGGTGATACCGCCGGAGCCGGCGAGCAGCGCGATGGTCGCGTCGGGCGGCGACATCGACACCGTGAGCGGATCGAGCTTCGCGTAACTCTCCTCGCCAAAGGCCGCGGCCACCGCCATCTGCAACACCACCGCCTGAACCGACACCTTGACCGATGGCATGGCGATGCGGTCGCGGTCACTGAAATCCTTGATGGACTTGATGTCCGGATTGCTTGTGTTGAGCAGGAAGGGCTGCGAACTCAGCGCGCAAATACCCTTGACCTCCTGCGGCGTACCCTGCGTTCTCGCCCACAGCGTGATCAGGCCGGGCACGCCGCCGCTGACGATGTCGGTGGAGCCCGACACCAGTGCATCGTTCATCGCTGCCGGGCCGTTGAAGCGCTGCCAGGACACCTTGAAATCCTTCAGGCCGCGCTGCCCGGCATATTTTTCGATGAGCTTGTCCCGCTTCATGACATTGAACTGCAGGTAGCCCATCGAGAACTGTTCGGCCAACCTGATCTCGGCTGCTGTCGCCGATGTCGCGCCAATACCGATCGCAAATGCAATGATCGCGCCTGCAGCTACTGACTTCATCTCCGTTCCCCGTAGTCGTGTTTTTGTTTTATGAAATTGAGAGATTACACGGCGAACCGCGTATTGGCCAATAGCGTGTTCCTGACGACGGCCGGCCCGTTGTACAGCCATTGCTCTTGCAGTCCGCGCCGGAACTGAGCATCATCCGGCACCACCAGAGACCAGATCGGGAGCGCGCCTTGGCCAAGTCGGAATGGAGTTTTAGAACGGCGATCGAATGTTCGGCGGCGCTGAAGGCGAAGAAAGTCTCCGCGGTCGAGCTAGCGCAGGATGCCATCGGCCGCATCGAGCGCCACGATGCAAAAATCAACGCCGTCTGCGTGCGCGATTTCGGGCGCGGCCTCGATGCCGCCCGCGCCGCCGACGCCGCCCTTGCGCGCGGCGAGACCAAACCGCTGCTCGGCCTGCCCATGACCGTGAAGGAATCCTACAATGTCGCGGGGCTGCCGACCACCTGGGGCTTTCCGGCGCAGAAGGATTTCAAGCCGCCGGAGGACGCACTGGCGATCGCGCGGGTGAAGCAAGCCGGCGGCGTCATCCTCGGCAAGACCAACGTGCCGGTCGCACTCGGCGACTGGCAGAGCTACAACGACATTTACGGCACCACCAACAACCCGTTCGATCTCGGCCGCACACCCGGCGGCTCCTCCGGCGGATCGGCAGCGGCGCTGGCGGCAGGCTACGGCCCGCTCTCGCTCGGTTCCGACATCGGCGGCTCGTTGCGCGTGCCGGCGTTTCATTGCGGCGTCTATGCGCACAAGCCGACCCTCGCGCTGGCGGCGTCGCGCGGCCACACCCCGCCGCCGTTTCCGCCGCTGCCGTTCGAAAGCGACCTCGCGGTGATCGGCCCGATGGCGCGCAGTGCTGCCGATCTGACGCTGCTGCTCAACGTCATCGCGGGGCCCGATCCGCTGGAAGCCGGCGTCGGCTACAAGCTGGCGCTGCCGCCGCCGCGCCACAGCGCGCTCAAGGATTTTCGCGTGCTTTTGATCGACACCGACCGGATGATGCCGACCTCGGTGAGCGTGCACACGGCGATCGAACAACTCGCCGGCAATCTCGGCAAGTCCGGCGCGACCGTCACCCGCGAAAGTCCGCTGCTGCCCGACTTCGCGGCCTCCTCGCGGCTCTATATGCGGTTGTTGCTGTCGTTTCTGGGAGCCTCGTTTCCGCCGGAGATCATCACCGGCGCACAGGCCGGCGCCGCAAGGCTGGCGCGCGACGACAAGAGCCTGGCAGCGGAACGCCTGCGCGGCATCGTGCTCAGCCATCGCGACTGGGTATTCGCCAATGGCGGCCGCGCGCGCTTAAGAGCGCAATGGCGCGAGTTGTTCAACAGCTTCGATGCGGTGATTTGCCCGATCATGCCGACGCCGGCCTATCCGCACGATCATTCGCCGGAGCAGGAGAAGCGGCATATCGACATCGACGGCCGCAATTATCCCTATGTCGATCAATTGGCATGGCCGGGCATCGCGACGTTGCCCGGGCTGCCGGCAACCGCAATTCCCATCGCACTGTCGCCGGAAGGACTGCCGATCGGCGTGCAGATCGTGGGGCCGTGGCTGGAAGACCGCACGCCATTAAAGCTCGCCGAACTGATCGAGCGCGAATTCGGCGGATTTGTTCCGCCGCCGATGTTCGACGATTAGGTTTCGTCATTCCGGGGCGTGAGCGAAGCGAAACGAACCCGGAATGACAAGGAAAGGACGGACCATGAGCGATCTCGACGAACTGACGTCTCTCAACCGCGACTATGTCGCCTCGGTGCAGAATTGCGACGTGAAGCGCTTCGACGAAATCCTGGCGCAGGATTTCTACTGCAGCAATCCGGACAAATCATTGGTCGACCGCGCCGGTTTCCTGAAGCAGACCGCGCTCCCCGTGACCATCACGGGTCTCGTCGCCACCAACGTCAAGATCAGGATCATGGGCGACTTCGCCATCATCCACGGCGCCACCGGCTACACCACGGCGGACGGCAAGCCGGCCGCAGGCCGCTACACCGATTGCTGGGCCAGGCAGAAGGGGCGCTGGCTCGCAGTGTCGGCGCATGTGTCGAGGTAATACACCGTCATTGCCGGGCTTGACCCGGCAATCCATCTCTTTCGAAAGACTCTTGCGAAGATGATGGATGCGCGGGTCAAGCCCGCGCATGACGAATTACATCACGCATCGAACATGATGACGCTGCGCACGGTCTTGCCGGCCTTCATCGCGGCAAACCCTTCGTTGATCTCCGACAGTTTCAGCTTCGCCGAAATCCAGTCGTCGAGATGCAGCTTGCCGCGCATGTAGAACTCGACCAGCCGCGGCATGTCGACGCGAAAATGGTTCGATCCCATCGACGAACCCTGGATTTTCCGCTCGCGCAAAAAGTCAAAGCCGTGCAGCTCGATCTTCTGCCCGAACGGAATCATGCCGACAATGGTCGCGGTGCCGCCGGGCGCCAGCATCGCGAACGCCTGCTCCGCGGTTTCCTTGCGGCCGAGCACCTCGAAGGAGTGATGCACGCCGCCGCCGGTCAGGTCGCGCACCTGCTGCACCACGTCGCCGTTGCGGGGATCGACGATGTCGGTGGCGCCGAGCTTCGTTACAAGCTGCAGCTTGGCGGGATTGGTATCGACCGCGATGATACGGCCGGCGCCGGCGATGGCAGCGCCGTTGATGGCGGCCAGGCCGACGCCGCCGCAGCCGATCACCACAACGGTTTCGCCCGCGGTGACTTTTGCCGTATTCACCACCGCGCCATAGCCGGTGATGACGCCGCAGCCGATCAGCGCCGCCAGCTCCAGCGGCATGTCCTTGCGGATTTTCACGATGGCGTTCTCGTGCACCAGCATCTGCTCGGCGAACGACGACAGGTTGAGAAACTGGTTCAACTTTTCCGAGCGCGCCCATGACAGCCGGTTGGATGCGCCCGGCAGCATTTTCACCGTGGTGTCGGTGCACAGCACGGTGCGGCCGGTGGTGCAGTTGTCGCAGGTGCCACAAAACACCGACAGGCACGTCACCACATGATCGCCGGGTTTTGCGTAGGTGACATCGGAGCCGACCTGCTCGACGACCCCCGCGGACTCATGACCGAGCACTGCGGGCAGCGGATGCGGATACAGCCCTTCCATGAAATGCAGGTCGGAGTGGCAGAGTCCGGCGACCGTGGTGCGGATCAACACTTCGCGCGGACCCGGCTTTTGCAGGCTGACTTCCTCGATCGCCAGCGGCTTGTTGACCTCATACAGGACGGCGGCCTTCATCGGTGTTTCCTCGTTTGTTGTTCTCTTCGTCATTCCGGGTTCGCGACTTCGTCGCGTCCCGGAATGACGGCCTACCCTACGCGGCCAAAAGCAATTCGCCAACCTCGGCCATGCCGACGGCGTGGTCGCCGAGCAGATGGCCTGATATCGCGCGCTGCGTTGCATTTTCCGTGAGCCGGAACGGATCGCCCGCCGCCACGCGATGATCGATCGCCAGGCGCGACAGCAGCAGCCGGCGTGCGTCGCCGCGCATCGCATGAATGCGTCCGCCCTCCCACGCCAGCGCCACCGCGCTGGCGACATGATACAAAAGGCTGGTGGCGCGCCGCGCGTCGGCTTCGTTGTCGGCTCGGCTTGCCACTTCACGGGCAAAGCCGATGGCGCGGTCGCTGAGACCGCGCAGTCGGTGGCGCCAGGCCTGCGGCACGTCCGTTGAGTCGTCGAGGCGGGCGTGCAGACCGGCGGCCAGCGCCGCGTCGGCGCCATGGCGGCCCACCGCGCGCCTCAGCGCATCGAGCGCGACGATATTGCCGGTGCCCTCCCAGATGGATCCCAGATGCGCGTCGCGCAACAACCGCGCGGGCGCGAATTCCTCGATGTAGCCGATGCCGCCGCGCATCTCCAGGGCGTCGCCGCAGACCTTGCGGGCGTCGCGGGTGGCGCGGAATTTCAGGGTCGGCGTCAGAATCCGCAACAGCGCCGCGGCATCCTGGCTGCCGGCCTCGGCGCGGTCGAGCGCGTCCGCGGTGATAAAACTCATCGACAGCGCCTGCTCGGTCGCAAGCATGATCTTCATCAATTGCCGCCGCGCCAGCGGCAGATCGATAATGCGGTTTCCGAACACCACGCGGTTCTTCGCTACCGTCATTGCGTCATGCCAGGCGCGGCGCATCAGCGCGGTGGATTTGACGCCGTTGGACAGCCGCGACGAATTCACCATTTCGGCCATCTGCACAAAGCCGCGATCGAGCCGCCCTACCGCATAGGCGATCGCGCCCTCGAGCTTGATCTCGCCCGACGCCATCGAGCGGGTGCCGAGCTTGTCCTTCAGCCGCACGATCCGGTAACGATTGGGCGAGCCGTCATCGAGCGTTCGCGGCATCAGGAACAGGCCGACGCCACGGGTACCGCCCACTGCGCCTTCCGGCCGCGCCAGCAGCATGACGATCTTGGCGTCGGCGTTGGAGCAAAACCATTTCTCGCCCGACAGCCGCCAGTGGTCGCCCTCCTGCACCGCCGTCGTCGTCAGCTTGCCGACGTCGGAGCCGCCTTCCTTTTCGGTCATGAACTGGCCGCCCTGGGTCAGTTTCTCCATGTCGGTTTGCGTGAGGCCGTCGAGATATCTGGCCTTCAGCGCGGCGTCGCCGAAGTTCGACAGCAGTTTGGCGCAGCCATCGGTGACGTTGATCGGACAGCCCAGCCCGAACTCGGCCTGGTTGAACAGGAACGTAAAAGCGTGTTTTGCAACTGCCGGATAGGTCTGCGGCCAGCCCATGATACCCTTGCGCAGCGACAGCGCGTGGATGCCGAACTCGCCGAACGCGGCCTTCTCCAACTCGCGATAGGCCGGGTGATATTCGATCCACTGCGCGTCGCGGCCAAAGCGGTCGCGCTGGTGCAGCACCGGAACGTGGCGGTCGGCGAGCCGCGCGCATTCGTCGAGATGGCCGCCGGCGAGAGCGCCGAGCCGGTCGAGATGCGGTTCGATGTGGCGGAACAGTTCATCGGCAAGATGGATGCGCAACAGATCGGTCAGCGCCGGATCGGCGCGGTAAAAGTTCATGCCGGAGGTATCCGGCGCGATCAGGCCGGGCCGATCGGCCGGCATAGCTGTCTCGGCATGTTGGTCCAGTGCGTGCATTGGCTGCTCTCGTTCGTTCCGCCCAGCGTCGCGACTTCTTCGACAGGCCGCATTGAATGCTGTAGATCATGCTACAGATAGAGCGGACGATAAAGCCGTCAAATATCCCGGGAGGAGCATCATGGCAGACGGCTATCGCATTATCGGCGCGGAGATGTCGCCTTACTCGGTCAAGGTGCGCTCCTATTTTCGCTACAAGGGTATTCCGCATCAATGGGTCCTGCGCAACACCGCAAGCCAGGCGGAATTCGAACAACATGCCAAAATGCCGATCATTCCCCTGGTCGTGAAGCCGGAGGGCAGCGGCATCCAGGACTCCACGCCGATCATCGATCGAATCGAGAAGCTTCATCCCGAGCCGTCGATCCATCCCGATGATCCCGTCGCGCGCTTTATCTCGGCGCTGATCGAGGAATTCGGCGACGAGTGGGGCAACAAATGGATGTTTCATTACCGCTGGGCGCGCGACGTCGACCAGATCAGTTCGGCCGGGCGTATTGCGCGCATGCGCGGGCCGACCGCCGATGAAGACAAGCATGCGGCTTTCGCCGCGCAGGTTCGCGCGCGCATGGTGGACCGGGTCTGGTTCGTCGGCTCCAACGCTGCCAATGCGCCGCGGATCGAGGCGGGCTTCCTCGAAATGCTGGCCCTGCTCGACACGCATCTTGGCTCGCGGCCATATCTGTTCGGCGGCAAGCCGGCGTTCGGCGATTTCGGACTGTGGGGACAGATCTACGAGATGTGGACCGACCCGACCGCGGGCGCGCTGATCGGCGGCGGCGCGGCGCATGTGCTGGACTGGGTGCATCGCATGCTGTGGCCGAGGAATGAGGGTGCGTTCGAGCCCTGGGCGACGCTGCAGCCGACCATGATGCCGATCCTGACACAACAAGTGGGGAGGCTGTTCATGCCGTGGACGGCGGCGAATGAAACAGCCGTTGCCGCCGGAAAAGAAGAATTCAGCGTAACGCTCGGCGATCACGTCTGGACCCAAAGGCCGCAAAAATATCACGCGCGGTCGTTGGGCATGCTGCGCGCAAAATATGCCGCGGTGCCCGACAAGACCGCGCTCGATCCCGTTCTGGAGGCCGCCGGTTGCCTTGCCGGCCTGCGCAGCTGAAAATCAATCGATAGAGGAAGCCGCCATGGACATCCCAACCTACAAGACCGCGCTGATCGTCGGCGCCGGCGAAGGCACCAGCGCATCATTGGCGCGGCTGTTTGCCAAAGAGGGCCTTCGCGTCGCACTGGCCGCGCGCCACATCGAAAAGCTCGGCGCGCTCTGCGCCGAGACCGGCGCGCGCGCCTTTGCCTGCAACGCCGCCGACGCGGACGAGGTCGAACGCTTGTTCGGCGCGGTCGAGCGTGCACTCGCAGCACCCGATGTGGTGGTCTATAACGCCAGCGCGCGGGCGCGCGGCGCGTTCGTCGATCTGGCGCCGGCGGATGTGGCGCAGGCCATCGCCGTCAGCGCGTTCGGCGGATTCCTGGTGGCGCAGCAGGCGGTAAAGCGCATGCTGCCCAACCGGCACGGCGCGATCCTGTTCACGGGGGCGTCGGCCAGCGTCAAGGGCTATCCGCAATCGGCACCCTTTGCGATGGGCAAGTTCGCGTTGCGCGGTCTTGCGCAAAGCATGGCGCGCGAATTATCGCCGCAAGGCATCCACGTCGCGCATTTCGTGATCGACGGCGGCATCCGCAGCTCAGCGCGCATGGAAGCGCCGGACAGGCCCGAACTCGATGCTCGATCCCGATGCGATTGCATTGAATTACTGGAACGTATTGCAACAACCGCGCAGCGCCTGGAGCTGGGAGCTGGAATTGCGGCCGTGGGTGGAGAAGTTTTGATCCACTCGTCATGCCGGGGCTTGACCCGGGCATCCATCAAGCTTCGCAAAGAATTTTTCGAAGAAGATGGATTGCCGGGTCAAGCCCGGCAATGACGGCCTTTCTCGGAACGAAAAGAAGTGAAGGAAAAGATATGTCCGAAACCAGAATCGACACCGGTACCGACGAACTGCTCTGCGCGATCCGCGACCGCGTCGCGGTGGTCACGCTGAACCGGCCGGAGGTGCGCAACGCGCTGTCCGATCGTCTCACCCCGGCGTTGCGCACCATGATCAAAACTTGTGGTGAAAATCCTGACGTCGGCGCGCTGCTGATCACCGGCGCCGGCACCGCGTTCTGTTCGGGCGGCAACGTCAAGGGCATGGGCGCACACCGCGACCCGAAGAAGCTGGCGATGTCCTATGACGAGAAGGTCGCGGACCTGCAGGAGCGGCAGCGCCTCCTGACCGGCGCGCTGGTGTCGGTGCGCAAGCCGACCATCGCAGCCCTGCCCGGCGCGGCCGCCGGCGCGGGCCTCGCCATCGCCATGGCCTGCGATATCCGTATCGCGGCGGAATCGGCGTTCGTCTCCACCGGCTATCTGCGCGTCGGCCTGAGCGGCGATTACGGCATCGCCTGGCTGCTGACGCGGCTGGTCGGCACCGCGCGGGCGCGCGAATTGATGTTCACCGCCGAGAAGGTCGATGCCGCCCGATGCGAGAGGATCGGCCTCGTCAACCGCGTGGTGCCCGACGCCAGGCTTCAGGACGAAGCCCTCGCACTGGCGAGGTCGATGGCGCAAGGACCGACCATTGCGCTCCGCTACATGAAGGACAATCTCGACGAAGCCCTGCTGTTCGATTTCTCCACCGCGCGCGACCATGAAGCCGAACGTCTGATCCGCACCACCATGACCGCGGATCACAAGGAGGCGGTGCAGGCTTTTATCGAGAAACGCAAGGCGGTGTTCAAGGGAAACTAGCCGTCATTCCGGGGCGAGAGCGAAGCGAGCGAGCCCGGAAGCCATAACCACGACGGAGTGTATGGATTCCGGGCCCGCGCCAAGGGGGCGCGTCCCGGAATGACGGCGTTTACCTCAAACCGCAGCCTGCTGCGTCATCTGCTCCGCCGCGAGCCGCCAACTGGCGCAAGGAATATCCTTTGGCGCGACATCGATATGTTTTTCGAAGCGCACCAGTTTCCAGTCGCCGGGCGTCGGCACCAACGCGTAACCCGACTTGCGGGCCACGCCGATCATGGCGTCGTTGGAGCGCAGCGTATCGCCAAAGATGTGTTCGGCGCCGAGGGCGGCGGCGCGGCATTCCAGGTTGGAGAGCAGCGCCGGGCCGATGCCCTGGCCCTGGTAGCGGTCGTCGACCGAGAGTCCCAGTTCAAAGCTGGCGGTGTCCGTGTTGAAGGCATAACGGGCTTCGCCAATGATGGTGTCGACGCCATCGACCTTCATCATCGCGACGACGCTGAAGCGATCGTCCTCGCCGGCATGGGTGAAATGATCGAGCTCGGTTTTGGGAAGCTCGCTCATGGCGCCGAGAAAACGGTTGTAGCGGGAGCGGACCGAGAGCGCGCGGAAATAGCGTTGCAGCGCTTCGCCGTCGCGCGGCTCGACAAAGCGGACCGTGAACGATTTGCCGCTGCGTGACAGCAATACGTCGGAATATTGCTTCAGGTCGTCCAGTCGGATTGCAATCATGGCGCGCTCCCGTCGACTTGAAAAGTTTCGGCCGGCGTCCCTCTTCGGAGGCAACGCCGGCGCGCATGATCCGCCAAAGTGTGAGTGGTTTGGCGATCGGATCATGCGCCAAGATAGAGCGCGATCGGACGCAAAACCGGATGCCACTTTTGCCGATCGCGCTCCGGCTGCTTTAAGCCCGCCAGAACGGCTTTTCGGCTTCGTAGACGACATCGCTCCAGGACAAGCCGACATCGTGCAGGTCACGCTCGGTCCAGTGCGCCAGTTCGCGCCGCTGATGCTGGCGATCCCGCCAGGTGTGGAGCGTTTCGCTGATCTGGGCCCAGAGGCCGGAACCATGATGTTTTGTCATCGATTCGTGGGTGCAGGTGGACATGGTCGCCTCCTAAAGTTAATCTCTGCCGTCCAATATCTGCCTCTAGAGGCCTACCCACAAACGACATTGTGTTCCGCTTCACATGACACAAACTCATGTATTGATACCCAGATGACCGCCCGATTGCCCTCGCTCAACGGATTGCGCGCGTTCGAGGCCGCCGCCCGGCACTTGAGCTTCACCAATGCCGCCTCCGAGCTGAACGTCACGCAGACCGCGATCAGCCATCAGATCAAGCGGTTGGAGGAGGAACTCGGGATTCGCCTGTTCGTCCGGCAGAACCGAGCGCTGGCGCTGACGCCGGAGGCCAGGGAATACCTGCCCGGCATCCGCGCCGCGTTCAACGATTTGCGGCTGGCCACCGACCGGCTGCTGCGCAGGGACAATGATCACGTGCTGACGGTGTCGACGCTGGCATCGCTGGCGGCGAAGTGGCTGCTGCCGCGGCTCTCCGCGTTCCAGGAAGCGCATCCCGGCATCGATGTCCGCATCACCACGTCAACCGGTCTTGTCGATTTCAGGAGCGGCGACGTTGATGCCGCGATCCGCTATGGCCGCGGCCAATGGCCGGGCTTGCGCGCGGACTGGCTGATGGCGGATCAGCTATTCCCGGTCTGCAGTCCAGCGCTGCTCGCCGGGAACAAGCCGCTGCGAAGCCCGGAAGATCTCGCCAACCACGTGCTGCTGCACTCGACCAACAATGACGACGACTGGCGGCTATGGCTTACCGCCGCCGGCCTGCCGACCGACATCTCGAAACAGCACGGCGTCAGCTTCGATCTCATCCTGATGGTGGTGCAGGCCGCGATCGACGGCATCGGCGTCGCCATCGGCCGCACCTCCTATGTCCAGGACGATATCGCCAAGGGCCGCCTGGTGGTCCCGTTCAACATCACATTACCGGCGGATGCGGGATTCTATCTGGTTTCTCCAGCCGGAACCGCCGACACGCCAAAACTGGCGGCATTCCGCCAATGGCTGATCGCCTCGACGCAAAAGGCCGAAGCGCGTTGAAATCATCTGCCCGGCATCTTTTCCGGTTGGTCGCGGCGTCCGAGCGTGGCAGATTGTCACACAACAACCATCAGGGAGAAACCAGTCATGTCGTCAGCGGCCGCGCCGGAAGTCCCGCAGATCAAATCCCGCATCGGCGCCATCCTGCGCGCCACCAGCGGCAATTTTCTCGAACAGTTCGACTTCTTCCTGTTCGGCTTTTACGCCAGCGCCATCGCCAAGGCGTTTTTTCCTTCCGAGAACGAAACCGCGGCGCTTCTGAATACTTTCGGCGTGTTCTGGCTCGGCGCCTTGATGCGCCCGGTGGGCGCCATCGTGCTCGGCGCTTATATCGACGAGATCGGACGCCGCAAGGGACTGATCGTGACGCTGGCGATCATGGCCGCAGGGACCGTGACCATCGCGGTGTGTCCGACCTATGCAAGCATCGGCGTCGCCGCGCCAGCCATCGTGCTGCTCGGGCGGCTGTTGCAGGGCTTTTCCGCCGGCGTCGAACTCGGCGGCGTTTCGGTCTATCTGTCCGAGATATCGACGCCCGGCAACAAGGGGTTCTACACCTCGTTTCAATCCTCGAGCCAGCAGGTCGCGATCTTCGTAGCGGCCCTGATCGGATATTTTCTCAGCGAGGCCATGCCGCCGGCTGTCGTCGCGGATTGGGGCTGGCGCATTCCGTTCTTCATCGGCTGCCTCATCATCCCCTTCATTTTCTTCCTGCGGCGGACGCTCGAGGAAACCCCGGAATTCCTCGCGATGAAAAAACATCCGACCGCATCGGAAGTGTTCGCGTCCGCGGTCGCCAACTGGCGGATCGTCGTGCTCGGCATGATGCTGGCGGTGATGACGACGGTGACGTTCTATTTCGTCACGGTCTATACCCCGACCTTCGGCAAGAACGTGCTGAAACTGTCGACGCAGGACAGCTTGCTGGTCACGCTGATGGTGGCGTTCACCAACTTCTTCTGGAATCCGGTGGGAGGCGCATTGTCGGACCGGATCGGACGAAAGCCGGTGCTGCTGACGATCGCCGGGCTTTCGCTGGTGACGGCGTATCCGATGTTGTCGTGGCTGGTTGCCGATCCGAGTTTCGGCAAGATGATGCTGGTCGAGCTGGTATTTTCATTCTATTTCGGCGTCTACAGCGGCACCATGCTCGGTGCACTGGTCGAGGTGGTGCCGCCGCACGTCCGCACCACCTGCTTCTCGCTGGCCTTCGCGCTGGCCGCCGGGGTGTTCGGCACCTTCACGCCATTCGCCGCGACCTGGCTGATCGAGCATACCGGCAGCCGGGCAGCCCCCGCATACTGGCTGATGTGCGCGGCGGCGAGCGGCATCATCGCGGCGCTCGCAATCTACCGCGGCGGCAAGGCCATCGAGATACGGGAGGCCGCCGCCGCCTGATCGCAATGCCGGCCAAGCAACCGCTTTGGCCGGCATCGACGGTTTTGCTTTCCATGCAAACCAGCTAACAACAGGCATGGCCGACCTCTCCCGAAAATTCGACGTGCTGGTGATCGGCGGCGGCAATGCAGCGCTTTGCGCCGCGATCAGTGCGCGGCGGGCGGGCGCGTCGGTGCTGGTGCTGGAGGGCGCGCCAAAGTTCTATCGCGGCGGCAACACCCGCCATACC
Source organism: uncultured Alphaproteobacteria bacterium (assembly GCA_963784755.1). Lineage (GTDB taxonomy): Bacteria > Pseudomonadota > Alphaproteobacteria > Rhizobiales > Xanthobacteraceae > Bradyrhizobium. Next base: position 909,689 of record CAWASS010000004.1, read on the forward strand.
CGCAACATGCGCTGCGCCCATGATGCGGCGACGGACATCCTCACCGGCCCCTATCCGGAGCAGGAGTTCTGGGAGGATCTGCTGCGCGTCACCGGCGGCCAGACCGACGAGGAACTGGCGCGCTTCATGATCGCGGAGTCCAAGGACATTTTGGGCTGGATCGTCGAACAGGGCGTGCGCTGGCAGCCCTCGCTTGGCGGCACGCTCAGCCTCGGGCGGACCAATTCGTTTTTCCTCGGCGGCGGGCGGGCGATGCTCAATGCGCTCTATCTCACCGCGGAAAAGCTCGGCGTCGATATCCTCTATGACGCCGAGGTGCTCGATCTCGACATCGACGACGGCATGTTTTTGTCGGCATCGCTGAAGCAGGGCGACGGCCGCGTCAGCGTGCGCGCTTCGACGCTGGTCGCCGCCGCCGGCGGCTTCGAGGCCAACATCGAATGGCTGAAACAATACTGGGGCGACGCCGCCGACAATTTCCTGATCCGCGGCACGCCCTATAATCGCGGCTCGATCCTGAAAATGCTGCTGGCCAAGGGCGTGCAGGACGTCGGCGACCCCACGCAATGCCATGCGGTGGCGATCGACGCCCGCGCGCCGAAATTCGACGGCGGCATCATCACGCGGCATGACTCGGTCGTGTTCGCCATCGTCGTCAACAAGCACGCACTGCGGTTCTACGACGAGGGCGAGGACATCTGGCCGAAACGCTACGCGATCTGGGGCCGGCTGGTGGCGGCGCAGCCCGACCAGATCGCCTACATCATCTTCGACGTGACCTCGCGCAACGCGTTCATGCCGACGCTGTTTCCGCCGATCGAAGCCGGCAGCATCGCGGAGCTTGCCGGAAAGTTCGACCTCGACCCGGCCGCGCTGGAAAAGACCGTCGCGGATTTTAACGCGGCAGTGCGGCCCGGCACCTTCGATCACACCATCCTCGACGACTGCCGCACCGACGGCCTGACGCCGCCGAAGACGCATTGGGCGCGCAGAATCGAGACGCCGCCTTATTATGCCTACCCGGTGCGGCCTGGCATCACCTTCACCTATCTCGGCACTCGCGTGAACAGAGAGGCGCGCATGCTGATGAAAAGCGGTAAGCCGGCCGCCAACATGTTCGCCGCCGGCGAGATCATGGCCGGCAACGTGCTGGGCAAGGGCTACGCGGCCGGAATCGGCATGACCATCGGCAGCGTGTTCGGCCGCGTGGCCGGCCGGGAAGCGGCGCAAAATGCATGCAACTAAAGGAGGCAGCAGATGTCGCGCATTCGCGGTCTGATCGTTTTGCTGACGTTGTCGGCTGCAACACCGGTGTTGGCAGCGGAGCCGATTGCCCTGCGCGACATGGGTTCGTTCCATGTCGGCGGCCGCCTGGTCGAAATATCAGGCAAGCCGGTGAAGGAAGTCGTGTTCACGCAAGGCGGCGTGCCCGCGAAGATCGATCCCAACGGCACCTACCAGGTCGAGCAAATGTATGTTCAGTATTTTCTGCCCGCCAACGAGAAGGGCGCCTGGCCGCTGCTGATGTGGCATGGCGGCGGCCTCACCGGCGCCACCTATGAAACCACGCCGGACGGCCGCGAAGGCTGGCTGAACTATTTTTTGCGCAAGGGCTGGAGCGTCTACAATTCCGACGCGGTCGAGCGCGGCCGCGCCGGATGGGCGCAATATCCCGATATCTTCAAGAGCGAACCGGTGTTTCTCACCACCGCCAACCCGTTCGAGCGCTTTCGCATCGGCGCCGGCCCCGGCTCCTACGACCCCGATCCCGGAAAACGGAAACTGATGCCGGGCAGCCAGTTCCCGAACGAGGGCTATGATAATTTCACCAAGCAGAACGTGCCGCGCTGGACCACCAACGACGACGCCACGCTCGCGGCATACATCGCCGAGATCGATCGCATCTGCCCCTGCGTGATCCTGTTTCACAGCCAGGCCGGTGCGTTCGGTTTTAAAGCGGCGCAAGCCCGTCCCGACAAAATCAAGGCGCTGATCGCGGTCGAGCCGGCCGGTGTCGGCGATCCCGCCAGGGTCGATGTGCTGAAAGGCATCCCGTCATTATTGATCTACGGCGATTTCATCGAGCAGGATTCGCGCTGGCCGAAAATCCGCGCCACCGGGCTTGCCTTCGCCGACGGCATCCGCAGCGCGGGCGGCGTTGCCGACGTGGTCGATCTGCCCAAGGCCGGCATCAAGGGCAATTCGCACATGATGATGATGGACAGGAACAATGCCGAGGTGGCCGCGCTGATCCAGACGTGGCTGGAAGGCAAAGGGCTGACGAAGCCCTGACGGAAAGCGCAATATGCACGGAACCAGGATTCTCGAAGAAGCCGACCGCCTGATGACGGTCTGCAATTCGTGCCGCTATTGCGAGGGCCTGTGCGCGGTATTTCCGGCGATGGAAATGCGCCGTGCGTTTTCCGACGGCGACCTCAACTATCTCGCCAATCTATGCCACGGCTGCGGCGCCTGCTACACCGACTGCCAGTTCTCGCCGCCGCATGAATTCAACGTCAATGTGCCCAAGGTGCTGGCGATCGCGCGCGCCGAATCTTATGCCGCCTATGCCTGGCCGGCGGCGTTCTCCGGCGTGTTCGCGCGCAATGGCCTTGCCATCAGCATCATCGCGGCGCTGAGCGTGGCGCTGTTCATCTTCGGCTTCGCCACATTCATCGATCGCCAAGTGCTGTTCGGCGTCCATACCGGGCCGGGCGCGTTTTACAAATTGATGCCGCATAACGCGATGGCGGCGCTGTTCGGTGCGGTGTTTCTCTACGCGATTGTCGCGCTTATCATGGGCGTCCGCGCATTCTGGCGCGATATCGGCGAGCCCGTTGGCCTGCTCGCCGAACCGCGCTCGCTGTGGCAGGCGATCGAGGACGCCGGACAGTTGCGCTATCTCGACGGCGGCGGCGTCGGCTGCGTCAACGAGGACGAGCGCCCCAACGACCGCCGCAAGATCTTTCACCATTTTACGTTTTACGGTTTTGCCCTTTGCTTCGCGGCGACCTGTGTCGCGACGCTGTACCACTATCTGATCGCGCGCGAGGCGCCGTATCCGTGGTGGGACCTGCCTGTAGTGCTGGGCACGCTCGGCGGCATCGGCCTCCTGATCGGGCCGGCCGGCCTGCTCGCCGAAAAATGGAAGCGCGATCCCGATCTGGTCGATCGGCAACGCACCGGGATGGATGTCGCGTTCATCGCGATGCTGTTCATGACCAGCCTCACCGGCATGGCGCTGCTGCTGCTGCGCGACACCGCCGCGATGGGACCGCTGCTGGCGCTGCATCTCGGCGTGGTGTTCGCGCTGTTCCTCACCATGCCCTACGGCAAATTCGTGCACGGCATCTATCGCTACGTCGCGCTGGTGAGATATGCGCAGGAGCGGCGGGCGATCTGAGGTTGCCGTTCCCCGGACGCAGCGCAGCGCGTAGCTCTTGGCGAGGCGGTGCGCTGCGGAGCCGGGGCCGTCACGAACGCCGGCGTTTGGTACGGTCCCGGCTCTGCGGAGCGGCATGAAGAATGCCGCACCGCGTCCGGGACACGAGCCTCTACAAATCCACCACCACGTAGTCGTTCTCCACCGACACCGCGAGCGTCTCGGCGATGTAGGGTCCCTTCACGACGCTGGCGCCGGATTCGACGTGGGCCGGATAGGCCCGGGCGCGAAACCGTTTCGGGTCGCAATAGGATTGCCCGGTGCGGATATCGAATTCCCAGCCGTGCCACGGACAGCGGATGATCTCACCCAGCCGGGTATATTCGATCGCGCCGGGATCGCAGGATTGCGCGAGGCCGATCAGCGGTCCCTCGCACAAGGCGGCACCCTGATGCGGGCAGCGGTTCAAGAGGCCGAAGAACTCGCCCTTGATGTTGAACACCGCGATCGGGCGCTCGCCGATGGTGAGAAATTTGCGCGTGCCCGGCGGCAATTCATCCACCGGCGCGATGACGTGACGAGCCATCAGGATATGCCGTACAGCCTTTTGGCATTGCCGAGATAAAACGCCTCGCGGTTGGCGTCGCTCACGCCTGCCGGCAGCACCCGCGACGGATCGTCGTAATCCCAGTGCGGATAGTCGGTGGCGAACAGCAGCTTGTCCCAGCCGACCCAGTCGATCACGTCGAGCAGATGGTCGCGCCGTTCCGGGTTTTCCATCGGCTGCGTGGTCCAGAAGATGTGATCGCGGATGGTTTCGGACGGCGGGCGCTTCACATGCGGCACTTCGCTGCGCAGCTTGTGCCAGTGCTTGTCGAGCCGCCATGACAGCGACGGCGCCCAGCCGAACCCCGCCTCGATCATGATCATCTTTAAGGAAGGGTGCCGCTCGAACACGCCCTCCAGCACGATGCTGGCGAGTGCAGTCTGCTGGCACTGCGAATGGCCGACCATCTCCTCGATGTAAAAACTCGGCCAGCCCGACGCGGTGATCGGATTGCCGCCGAAGCCGAACGCATGCACGCCAATCGGCAAACCGGCCTCTTCCGCCGCCTCGTAGATCGGCCAGTAGCGGCGCTGTCCCAAGGGCTCGACATTGCGGCTGAGCAGCAGCACCTGCACGAAATTCTTGTCGCCCGCGCGCTTGCGGATTTCGGCCGCAGCCGCCGGACCATCCTCGTTGGCGACCACGACGGAGCCCTTGAGGCGCGAATCTTTGCCGGTCCATTCCGCGATCTGCCAGTCGTTGACGGCGGCGGCGAGTGCCGCGCTGAGGTCGTGGTTGCGGATGCCCTGTCCGGTCTGCAGCGGGCACAGCACGCCGAGCGCGACATTGTTGGGATCGAGATGCTGCTGCTGCATGAATGCCAGCGATGAGCCCTGCTGGCCGCCTTCCGGCGGATAGGCGTCGCGGCGCGAGGCGTTGGGTTGCGCCTTGGGGTAGGGCGGGCCTTCCATCATGCCCTGATAGGGATGCTTGCCATAGGTTTCGAGATGCGAATGCCAGCGCTTCGCCATGTAGGGATAGAGATCTTTCAGGCTCTTGCGCGCTGGATGGATGTCGCAATCGGCGATCGCGGTCTTGACGGCGGCGGAGGCCGCCCGCTCGCTACCGGCGCGGAACTGCATGTTCATGGCGTCATCTCCTGCGTCGCCGCACTCTTCAGCCGCGTATAGGTCGCATGCGGATTGTCGATCATGATCTTGCGCACCAGATCGGGCGATAGTCCCTCCGGCAGCACGGTATCGCCGTCGAACTGCCAGTGCGGATAATCGGTCGAGAATAGAAGCAATTCGTCCGACTGCATATGGTCAAACAGGCGATTTAATGTCTGGGGATCCGGCGGCGCATCGACCGGCTGCAGCGAGAACCGGATATTGCTGCGCACAATCTCCATCGGCGCGCGATCCACCCACGGCGTTTCCATCCGTATCCCGCGCCAGAATTTATGCAGCCGCCACAGATAGGACGGCAGCCAGGTGAAGCCGGATTCCAGCATCACCATTTTCAGGTTCGGATGCCGCGCAAACACGCCCTCCACGATCAGGCTGGTCATCTGGGTCTGGAACGCCTGCGCCTGCGCGATGTAATCCTCGATGTGGTAGGAGCCCCAGCCGACCGAAGTCGGCGGATTGTGATAATTGCTGCCGGCGTGAACCCCGATCGGCAGGCCCAGCCGTTCCGCCGCGGCATAGATCGGCCAGTAGGCGCGCTTGCCCAGCGGCATGTCGCCCATCACAAGCATCAGCACCTGGACGAAGCGCTTGTCCTTGGCGCAGCGTTCGATCTCCGCCACCGATTTCTCGATGCTTTGCACGGGAATCACGATCGAGCCGCGCAGCCGCGCATCCTTGTCGAGCCACTCCTTCGCCAGCCAGTCGTTCAGCGCGCGGCAGAACGCGTCCGCCATGTCCTCGCTGAACACCATCTGCACGCCGTAGAGCGGGTTGCAGATGCCGTAACTCACGCGATAAGGATCGAGCGCCTGCGCCTTCATGTCGTCGAGGCTGGAGCCGGGCTTGCCCTGCGACGGCCGCCAGTCCGGCCGCGACGTGATCGGGGAATTTTGCGGGTAGGATTGCGAGATCAGGTCGGTCATGCCGCGCGTCGTCACCTGGTCGCGCCAGTAGTCGTTCAGATACGGCAGCAGGCTGATCAGATGGGGCACGGCCGGATGCAGATCGCAATCCACCCCGCCTGCGATCGGTTGCGTCATCAGGTTTCCTCAAAAGCCTGCGCGGATTGATTTCCGCATTTGCGTGAGAATACCACATTGCATGCCGCATTACCCGAGTCGTTCCCGCGAAAGCGGAGCCGCATGCTCAATGTCGTCCCCGCGAAGGCGCGCCACTCTGTCACTGTCGTCCCCGCGCAGGCGGGGACCGATAGCCTCCGACTTTTCAGTTTGAACGAGGCTGCCGCCCGAGGCATCCGACGGCAACCACATCGGCAGCGGCGGTTACGGGTTCCCGTCGCGGGGACGGCGAAAGAATTTTTTGCCGGAACCCTAAAATTCCTATTGACGATATTCCTAGGATGATATACTACGGAATTGTCCTGTCCAGTGAGGGGCGCTTCTAGAGGCGATCCTGAAGTGGGACAGAGCGAGAGCTGGCCGGAGGGGCAACCCGAAGGTCGATGCGGCGCCCGCGGCTGTGTTTCGCAAGCGTGGACCCGGGGGGCCTTGGGTAACCGTCCGTGCCCACTACGGGGCGCTGCCTTCAATGGCTGGACGAGACGGGTGAAGGGTGGGGAAACCTGCCTGGATGGCGAGAAAAGCTCGCGCCCGCGCTCGGAAGAACCGGTCCCAGGGTCGAAGAAGTCGCCGCGGCGGGACGCTGAGAGGCGTTTCCGTGGCCTCTGTTTTCCTAAGGCGGGAAACATGCTGCGGCCACTACTACCAAGGCGCGCCTTTCGGCGTTCCGTCTCCCCTCAAGGAGGGGGAGATCAACTGAAAGCCCACCTCGCGCGGCGGCGCGGGAACGCAAGCGCTTGGCTGTTTGAAATTTGAATTCGGAATTCGCATTCTCGTGTCCCGGGCGCGATGCAGCACGCAGTGCTGTTTCGCAGAACCGGGACCGTACCAAACACCGGCGTTCGTTACGGCCGCGGCTCTGCAGCGCACCGCTGCGCAAAGAGCATAGCGCGTCGAAGCCGCGCGTAAACGCGCTTATGGCGCCGCGCTGCGTCCGGGGAACGCAGCGTCATACCCGGGCTTGACCCCGCCATGACGCGTGGAGCCTCGGCAACCCTGCGACGCGGTGCTAGGACATTAGAAAAACACGCGTCGGGAGCTATTATGTATCGAATGGCAATAGCCGCGACTGCGGCCATCATGGTGTTGTCCGTCCCTGCATTCGCACAACAACAGCCCCCCGCGCCTCCCCCTCCGCCGGACTTTTCAAAAGTCGAGATCAAAACCACCGATCTCGGCAACGGCCTCTCAATGCTCGAGGGCCAGGGCGGAAACATCACGGTGGCCACAGCGAAGGACGGCATCATCATGGTGGACGGCCAGTTTGCGCCGCTGCATGACAAGATCAAGGCCGCGGTCGCGGCGATCTCGAGCCAGCCGATCAAATACCTGATCGACACCCACTATCACGGCGATCACACCGGCGGAAACGAACCGTTCGCCAAAGACGGCGTCACCATCGTCTCCCAAATCAACGTCAGGAATCGGCTCGCCGCCGGTACCAGCAACGGCCTGACCGGCGTGAAGACGCCGCCGGCGCCGCAGGACGCACTGCCGTCGAAGACCTACACCAACGTCTCCAAGATCCGGCTCAGCGGCCGCGTCGCCGACTTGAAGCACATCGCCAATGCGCATACCGACGGCGACACTTACGTCTGGTTCAAGACCGCCAACGTACTGTCCACCGGCGATACCTTCACCAACGGCCGCTATCCCAATATCGATTTCGCCAATGGCGGCAACATCAGGGGCATGATCGCCGCGACGGACGCCTATCTCAAGCTGGCGAATGCGAAGACCAAGATCGTGCCGGGCCACGGGCCGCTAGCCGACAAGGCGGCGCTCACGGAGTACCGGACCATGCTGACCACCGCGCGCGACCGCATGGCCGGGCTGGTCAAGGACGGCAACAGCGAAGACGAGGTGATCGCGGCAAAACCCTTCGCCGATCTCGATGCGAAGTGGGCGCCGACCGAACTTGCCAGCAAAAATTTTATCCGCGTGGTCTATCGCTCGTTGGCTGACAAGCCCGAACCGAAACCCCATTTGTTAAAGCGAATCTTCCGCAGAAGTTGAGAGCCGATGCAAGACCTCGTCCCGATCGCGAAAGAGATTGCCGCCAGACTGGTCGAACGCCGTCAGACCATCGCGGTCGCGGAATCCTCGACCGGCGGGTTGATTTCGGCGGCGCTGCTGGCGGTGCCCGGCGCGTCAGCTTATTTTCTCGGCTCGGCCGTGGTCTATACGCGGGACGCGCGGCGAATCCTGATGGAGATTCCGGACGACGCCATGAAAGGAATTCGGTCGGCCTCGGAGCCCTATGCGAAATTGCTCGCGAGCCAGATTCGAAACCGCTTTTCCTGCGACTGGGGACTGTCGGAAACCGGCGCCACGGGCCCGACCGGCAACCGCTACGGCGATGCCGCCGGCCATAGCTGCATGGCAATCGCCGGATCGTCGCAACAACTGGCGATGACGCTGGAGACCGGCAGCGCCGACCGGCTCGCCAACATGCAGATGTTTGCCAGCACCGCGCTGAATTTCTTGTTGCAGAATCTGTCGCGCCAGAGTTGACCTCCCTCTCCCCGCTTGCCGGGCGAGGTGAAGATGGCGTCACCGCTCCCGGAACGCCCGCATCAGCTGATCGTTCAGCGGCTTGATCAGATAAGACAGCATGGTGCGGTCCCCGGTCTGCACGAACGCTTCGACCGGCATGCCCGGGATCAGTTTGACATCGCCAAGTCGCGCAACCTCTTCCGGCGGCATCGAGACGCGGATGGTGTAGTAGCTCGCCCCGGTGCGCTGGTCGGTGGTGACGTTGGGCGAAACCCGGGTGACCAGGCCGTTCAGTTCCGGCGTGGTGCGCTGGTTGAAGGCCGACAGCCGCAGCAGGGTTTTTTGGCCGATCTGCAGCTTGTCGATGTCCTTGGGGTCGACCTTCGCCTCGACCGACAGATCGTCGGCCTGCGGCACGATCAGCATCATGGCGTCGCCGGCGGTGATCACCCCGCCGACGGTGTGGACGTTGTTCTGCAGCACCACGCCGTCCTGCGGCGCACGGATATCGACCCGCCGCAACTGGTCTTCGGCGGTCACCTTGCGTTCGACGAACTCGCCGATCTTGTCGTTGGTCTCACGCAGATCCTTGGAGACCTCGCTGACCATATCCTTGTCGACCTGGATGATCTGCAGTTCGGTCTCGGTGATCTTGCCCTTGGCCTGGGCGCGCGACGCGATGTATTGCGCCCGTTCGCCGTTGAGCCGGGCGGCGTCGCGTTCAAGCGTGGTCAACCGCGTCAACTGAACAAGGTGCTGCTCGTAAAGCTGGCGGACGCCGACCAGTTCTTTCTCGATCAGCGCGATTTCCTTGTCCTTGGCCTGCTCCTGCGCGGTCAGGCCGGAAATTTCCTCGTTCAACTGCGCAACACGCTCGCGCAACTGAGCCTTTTGTCCGGTTCGTCCGGTAACCCGCACATCGAACAGCTTGCTTTCGCTGATCATGACGTTCTTGACATCGGGATCGTCAGCCCGGTCCGTCAGCTGCGGCGGGAAGGTGAGCTTGTCCTCTCCGCGCTGTTCGGCCTCGAGCCGCGCCGCGCGCGCATACAGGCCGTTGAGCGTCTTGACCACGATGGCAAGGCTCGCCTTGGTCACGGTATCGTCGAGCCGCACCACGATGTCGCCGGCCTTGACCACATCGCCGTCGCGCACGCGCACCTCGCCGACCACGCCGCCGGTCGGATGCTGGACCTTTTTCACATTGGAATCGACCACGACGGCTCCCGGCGCGATCAGCGCGCCGGAAATCTGCGCCGTCGATCCCCAGCCTCCGAGCCCGCCGGCAAGAATGATGACCACCGCCAGCCCGATGATCAGATGCAGCCTTATCGAGCGCTTCGCGCCTTTTGCCTCAACGCCGCTCATGATTTTGCTCCCGCTTCGGAGACGATCTTGATCGGAGACGGCGGCGGCGCGACCCGCTGCAGAACTTGTCCCAGCACGGTTTCCTTGGGACCGAAGGCCTGCACGCGTCCGTCCTTCAGGACAAGGAGCATGTCGACCGCCTCGATGCCGATCGGGCGATGCGCGACCACCACCACGATGGCGCCGCGTTCGCGCGCGGCGCGGACCGCCCGCGTCAAGGCCTCGTCGCCCTCGGTGTCGAGATTGGAATTCGGCTCGTCGAGGACAATGAGGAACGGCTCGCCATACAGCGCGCGCGCCAGTGCGACGCGCTGCGCCTGACCTGCCGAAAGCGAGACGCCCTGCTCGCCGACTTGAGTGTCGTAGCCGTCGCGCATCTTGACGATCATCTCATGAACGCCCGCGTCCTTCGCGGCCGCGATGATCGATTCGGATTTGGCGTCGGGATCGAAACGGCAAATATTCTGCGCGACCGTGCCGCCGAACAGCTCAACGTCCTGCGGCAGATATCCGACATGGCGGCCCAGCACATCGGACGACCACTGATCCAGCGCCGCGGCATCGAGCCGGACCTTGCCGCGAACCGGCTGCCATACGCCGACCAGCGCCCGCACCAGCGACGACTTGCCCGATCCGCTCGGCCCGATCACGCCCAGTCCGTTGCCGGCTTCGAGCATGAAGGTCACGTCCTGGACGATGATCTTCTGATCGCCGGGCGGGACGATGCTGATATTCTCGACCGACAGCCGTTTGGAGGGACTCTGAAGCAGCGTCGGCGCGGTTTGCGCCGGCAACGATCCGAGCAGTCCGTTGAGGCGGTGCCAGCTCTGGCGCGCGGCGACAAAGCCCTTCCAGTGCGCGATCGCGAGATCGACCGGCGCCAGCGCCCGCGCGCTCAGGATCGAGCCCGCGATGATGACGCCCGCGGTCGCCTCCTGATGGATCACCAGATAAGCGCCGACCGCGAGCACCGCCGACTGCAGGGTCATGCGCATGACCTTGGCGGTCGCACCGAGCCCGCCGGCGACGTCGCTGGTGCGCTGGTTGCCCGCCAGATAGTTCTCGTTGGCGACGCTCCAGCGCCTGGTCAGGCGCCCCGACATTCCCATCGCGACCAGCACTTCCGCGTTGCGACGGCTGGCGGCGGCAAGATCGTTGCGGCGCGCCGCCAGACCCATGGCCTCGCGCGCGGGCCGGCGCGTCATGAATTCGGTGAGCACGGTCAGGGTGACCAGGATGAGGGCGCCGACCAGCGCGGTCAGGCCGATCAGGATATGGAACGCGAAGCAGATCGCAAGATAGAATGGCAGCCACGGCAGATCGAAGAACGCGCTCGGTCCCATGCTGCCAAGGAACGACCTGATGTTGTCGAGGTCGCGCAGCGGCTGAAGACCCTCGTTGCGGCCGCCCGCTATCAGCGGCAGCCGCACCACGGTCTCGAACACCCGGCCGCTGAGGGCCTCGTCGAGCGAGGTGCCGATGCGGGCCAGGATACGTCCGCGGATCAGGTCGAGAACGCCCTGGGCGATGTACAATCCGCCGGCGAGGATGACCAGGCCGACGAGGGTCGGCACGCTGCGGCTCGGAAGCACGCGGTCGTAGATCTCCAGCATGAAGATGGAGCCGGTCAGGTACAACAGATTGATCATGCAGCTCATGACGCCGACGCCAATGAACGCGCTGCGGCAGGCACGCAGCGCTTCACCGAGTTCGGAACGCCGGACGCCGGGAACGGCTGCCATTAAGCCTGATCTCTTCAATTGGACGCGGGAGGGTACTCTTTACCGATGTTTGTACCCAGCGTCCATTTAAGTTGCGTTAACCTGAACGTGATCGACAGCGGCGCGGCGGGAACGGCTTGAGACGGAACCAAAACCGCGGGCGATGCGGGGAACCTATTCATCGGCCGCGGCTTGTCATCCATCAATCATCTTTTAGGAGCTATCATGATCCGTCGCTTCATCGGAGTTGCAGCCATTGTTGCCGCCGTCGCACTGCCCGCCATAGCCCATGCGCAAGGCGTGCCCGGCGGTATCGAACGCGGCGCCCGGGAGGGTGAGCGCGCGGCTGGACCCGTGGGCGCCGTCGTCGGCGGCACCATTGGTGGCGTCGTGGGCGGCGTTGCCGGCGTGCTGGGCGTCGATCAGCGCCCGCGCTTCCGCAGCTATGTGGTCGAACAACGGCGCCCGTCCTATCAATATCGCGAGGACGTCCGGGTCGGCGCCGTGCTGCCGGAAGAGGGTGTGACCTATTACGAGGTGCCGCCGGAATATGGTGTCCGGGATTACCGCTATACGGTCGTCAATGGCCGCACGGTTCTGGTCGAACCGCGCACGCATCGGATTGTCGAAATCGTCGAGTAATCTTCGACGTTATGGAGTTACGACAAAAGGCCGTCCTTCGGGACGGCCTTAAACCGCCGCTGAGAGTCTCGGGACAAGCGAATCTACAAGCACCGGAAAGAGACTGTCGAACGCTCCTTCGCTGATGCCAAGCAGCTCCACGGCCATCGTTACGCGCAGTTTTCGAGGCCTGCTCGCCGTTACTGGCCAGTGCCTGCCCGCGACCGCAGCTCAGAACATCAAGAAGATCGCGCTCTGCGCCTCAGGCCATCGCGGCCTGAGCGCGCCTCACAATCCGCTTCCCTAATCCCAAAACCAAACCCCGCCGAAAAAATTTGACGGGGTTTGTCAGCGATCTGAAAACCCCCTCGTGAGAAGGGCCTTGCTTGTTTACCGGCAGCTCTAGCCTAAATGAACAATGCTAGTTGGCGCTCGGTGCCATCCAACGTGCGTTTAAAATAGACTTGACCGCCGGCCTGATGCTCCGCAACGACTGCAGAATAAAACGCCAAGGCGTTCTTCACCACTTCCGTTAGCGTGCTTGCGTGCGTCTGCTTCCGGATGTCTTCCATACGCGCAGCCATGGATTCTGGCACGGAAATATGCGTGCGCTTTCCCTCGTCTTGCGCTTTTGGAGGACGCCCTCGCCCGGGCTTCGATTGGTCACTTACAGCAGCTTTTCCGGTCATCTTAATCTCTGTGTTGGGTGATCTCTGTGCGGGGTGCATAGGACGGACCTCGGTCAACGTCGATGTATCAATGCTGCAGCAAGGTAACAGATAAATTATTTTAGTCAAGGCATATCGCTCACGCAAAATACAAAAATATTAAGCTTAAATTTGCCACAATCGATTCCAATATTGTGCAAGTTATTCGCTACGCCGATGCAATCATATCGGCTCCACCCCAGGTCTGGCGATCTGCCCGACCCATTCCGAAGAGAGAGAGACACATGACATCAGCTCAGAATTCGAGTGGCCATCTTCCCACTCGTTTCATTTCCGGCGCAGTCAGCCCACTGCTCGGAATGTCCCTCAACAACGGGCTACGGAGCGCGTGCAATGAGCTCGCACCCAACTATCACCCCGGGCAGCCGGGTTGTTGTGAATCCAGCAATACTCGATGAAAAACGCGAAGCTGGGTTCGATCAAGTCATCGTCGAACACCACCACTATCATCCCAAGGAAGAACCTCTATGGCGGCAAATTGCAGTGAAAGGAACCGCCGAGATAATTGCTCTCTTGATCGTTGCTATCCTCACCGCCGCGCTTTCTGCCTTTTTCACACTTGCTACACCCAACCCTACGACCAGCATGCCGAAAACGACACCACCTTCGGCCTTGGCAATCACACACTCGGAGCGCAGCTGATTAGGCGCTCTTAATCAGAGTTTTTAAGCCCCAGCCCTGATCAAGCTGGAAGGCTTCACCAAGCCCCGGCTCTTACTAGGGCATAGCTTTAAGCCCCAGCCCTCGCCCAGCTGGAAGGCTCCGCACAAAGCCCCGGCTCTTGCTAGAGCATAGCTTTAAGCCTCCCACACCGCGCCCCGGCTCTGCAAAGAGCCGGGGCTTTTCCTTATTTGGGAGCGGGTACTCTTCACAAAAGCGGGATGTCAAGGCACGGACCAGCCGACTGCCCGCAATGGGCGAGCGCATGCCCGCCTGATTGCGGGCGTGCGTCTTTCAAAATTTCAAAGTGAGGATCGCGCCCATGAATAAACTTTTGTTTGCGATCGTTATGGCCGTAGCGTGGTCTCAGTCGGCTGGCGCTGCCTGCATCTGAAATGACCTGTCCTGCGCTTGTCACGGCGTAACAGATGGGCCCTACTGCCCGCACTTAGACAAGCCTTTGTGCCCAATTCAATTGACCCATTGAACGACCTGTTGGGTTTTCACCCTGGATACCCAGGTCGGGTGCCGCCAAACGAAACGCCCTCTGCAAGGGAGCGCCGTCCTTCGGGAAGGTTTTTTTCGCGCGCTGGATCGAACCGCCGGTTCAGAACCGGCCGCCGGTACGAATAAGCCGCACGATCAGCAACAACACGATGGCGCCGATCGCGGAATAGATGATTTCCGACAGCAACCCCGTCCCGAGATGGATGCCGAGCTTGGGAAACAGATAGCTCGCCACCAGCGCGCCGGCGATGCCGACAAGGATATCGCCGATGATCCCAAAGCCGGTCCCGCGCACGATTTTTCCGGCCAGCCATCCCGCAACAAGGCCGACGAACAAGATAACAAGAATGCCTTCATTGGACATCTGCATGAGAATCCCCCTGGTCGCACATATTGTCAGCGCCGGGCTGAAGCCTATCCATAATCGCAGGAGGTGACGACTCCAATCTGCGCCGCGTGCCGTACGACGCCGTCATTCCGGGGCGCGCGAAGCGCGACCCCGGAATCCGGAAACGCGGCCCAGTGTCTGGATTCCGGGTCTGCGCCAAGTGGCGCATCCCGGAATGACGGCGTGGCGCGGCTTGAGATGAAACTTTTTAGCCGCTGTGAGCGTTATGGCGGAATGACACAACCTGACACCTGGTACGTGGCCTTCGGGCCGGACAAAGCCGTGAAGACGGACGACAGCGCGACCGGCATGGTCCGGTCCACCAGAACCTTCAAGTCGGAAGTCGACGCCAAACTGTTCGCCATGCAAATCCTGGCGAAAGGCTGGTCGGCCACCGCAGGCACGCTCAACCCGCATCAGCCCAAGCAGATCGTGGGCTCCGCGCAGATCGAACGCTGGGCCGATCCCGGCCTTGGCGGGTGACCAGATTGCTCATGCCATTTCCATCTCCGGGCAGCGGGCATGAAAATCGGTGGCGCGCTGCAACGCGGCGCCGGCGCGGAGCAGCGTCGTCTCGCCGAACGGACGGCCGATCAGCTGCATCCCAACCGGCAAGCCCGCGTCGGTGAATCCCGCCGGAACCGCCAGCGAGGGCAGGCCGAGATAGTTGACCGGCCGGGTGAAACGCGTCAGTCGCTGGATCACCGCTTCCGCGTCGGGGCTGTTGCCGACGTCGCTCTCGGCGATGGTGGGTGCCGCGACCGGAGCGACCGGTGCGAGCACGGCGTCGACATCGGCGGTCGCGGCGAGATGCGCCGCCAATGCCGGACCGCGCCAGCGCATCGCTTCCAGATACGACACGCCTGATATCGCCAACCCGTTCTGCAACCGCATCAAGACCTGCGGGCCGTAATCCTGCGGCCGCTCGATCATCCATCGCTTGTGAAAGGCCGCGGCTTCCACCGCGAGCACGAACTGGCACGCCGCGGTGAGCTGGCGCTGATCCGGCAATTCGACCTGCACAATGCGCGCGCCCCCGCGCTTCAATGCTGCGACCGTCTCATCCAGAATGCGCGCGGTGTCCGCATCGAGATCGTCGACATAGAACGCGGCCGGCACGCCGATGGTAAGGCCTTTGAGCGACGCGCGCGTTGCCGCCATGTAGTCCGGCACCGCGCCGCCGACGGCGGTGGGATCGTTGGGATCGGCACCCGCCATCAGGCCGAGCAGCAAGGCGCAGTCCTCGACCGTGCGCGCCAGCAGCCCGACGGTATCCAGCGATTGCGACAGCGGCATCGCGCCGGCGCGGCTGATGCGGCCGACCGTCGTCTTCAAGCCGGTGACGCCGCAGAAATGCGCGGGCATCCGGATCGAGCCGCCGGTGTCCGAGCCGAGCGCTGCGAAGGTCAGGCGTGCGGCGACCGCGGCGCCTGAGCCCGACGACGAGCCGCCGGTGATGTGATCGACATTCCAGGGGTTATGCACCGGACCGTAATGCGGGTTATGGCCAGTCGGCCCGTAAGCAAACTCGACCATCTGCAGGGAGCCAAGGCGAATCGTGCCGGCATCCTTCAGCCGCTGCAGCGACGTAGCCGTCGTGGTCGCGACCCAGTCGCGGCGGATTTTGGAACCACAGGTGACGACCTTGCCGGCGTCGTAATACATGTCCTTGTGCGCCAGCGGCACGCCGTGCAGCGCGCCGCGATTGTGGCCTTTCGCCAGCGCCGCATCGGCGGCATCCGCTGCAGCCAGCGCTTCCGCCGCTTCGATCGCCATGAACGCATTGAGGCGCGGCTGCCATCGCGCGATGCGGTCGAGGCAGGACTGCGTCACCTCACGCGACGACACGCGCTTCTGCGCAATCGCCTGCGCGACTTCCGTCAGCGACAACTGTGCCGGCTCGGTCGCGCTCATCTCGCGGCCTCGTTCTGGACGACAATGAATGTCGCCGGCTCAAGATCGAACGGCAGCGTGCCCGCGACCGGCGCAAGCCCCTCGAACGCAGGACCGATGGAATTGGCAATCCGGGCCGCGACGTCGTCGCTCACGGGAAGACCGGCGGCTGCGGCCATCGCCTTGACTTCCCTGGTCGTGGGTCTGGTCATCTGGGATTGCTCCTGTTGCCCGCGCACGGCTGTGGCCCGAGCCCGGAATCACGCGGCCGATGGCCCATTGTATCGAGATCGGCGAGCTTCGGGGTTGCCCAAGGTGAAGAAATTCGTGCAGGCGAAGCGTTGCAAGCGCGCCACCGGCTTTGTGCGGCGCAAACTGATGTCTCAAAAGCACAGTGCCCAAAAAACGTCCAAAGTCCGCCCATCCAAACGTCGTGCCCGCTTGTGACGTGCGCGGAGACATGGAAGCGTCGCCTCAACTCGGGGGACGGGGCAATGATTTCAACACGGAACACCGGACTTGTTTACGCGTCCATATTGGCTGCCAGCGCAGTCCTTTTGCCGATCGGCGAGGCCAGGGCGCAGACGACTTTCGGCACCATTCAGGCGTTCGGCGACAGTTACGCGGACATCGGAAACCTGTTCAAGATCCTGGGCGTGCCGAACCCCGTGCAGTATCCCACCGGGCGGTTCAGCGGCGGCACCAATTTCGTCGATACCACCTCCTCGCTGCTGGGAATTCCGCAAAACAATTTTGCCATCGGCGGCGCGACAACAGGCCCAACCAACGTCGTCGGCCCGGGCATTCCGGGCTTCCAGCAGGAGTGGCAGGGGTTTGTCGCGGCGGGGAAGACGATCGCGCCGTCCGACCTGGTCGAGATGAGCATCGGCGGCAACGATGCCCGCGCCTATTACCAGGGCGGCGGATCGCTGGCCGGCGTGAACGCGGCCGCGACCGTGAGCGCCAACCAGGCGCTGGCCGGCATCAATGCGCTGATCGGCGCAGGCGCCCGCAACCTCGTTTTCACCACCGGCAACGTCGGCCAATTGCCCGAAGCGACCGGCAATCCGGCCGCGCCGATCGGCACGGCTTTCAGCCAGAACTATAACGCCCAGATGCAGGCGGCGCTGGCGGCGATCGCCCGCTCCGGCGTGCGCGTGGAAATGGTCGACATCTCGCTGATCGGAGCCCAGATCAAGGCCGATCCGGCGCGCTACGGCGTCGCCAATGTCGGCGCCTGCCCGGTGGCCTGCATCGGAAATACGGCGTTGCAGAACCAGTTCCTGTTCTACTTCGACGGCGTGCATCTGACGTCGCTGGGCTTCGCGATTGTCGGCGAATACATCGTCAACCGGCTCAACGCGCCGCTGACCATCGGACCGCAGGGCGACGTCGGCCTGTCGTCGGCGATGGGCTTTGCATCGACCCTGTTCGGCAGGCTCGATACGTTCCGCGAGACCAGCGGGTTCGCGTCGACCATGAATTCCTATGCGGCCGATCTGAGGGTGCCCTATACCAAGGCGCCGCCGCGTCCGGTCGCCTACAATCCGTGGTCGTTCTACATGCTGGCCAATGGCGCGGTCAGCGACCGCGAGGCCACCGTAGCTTCGAGAGGCTTCAATCTCGACAGCGTCGGCGGCACCATCGGCACCGAATATCGCATCAACGCCAACGCCTTTGTCGGCGGTGCATTTGACTACTCCAATCCGAAGGCGCGACTGTTCAACAATCAGGGTACCACCGAAGCCAACGCCTATCAGATCGGCGCCTATGGCGAATGGGCCAACGCCAACTTGTTTCTGCAGGGCTTGGCCACCGTCGGCTGGCAGAACTATCGCAACATCCGCCCGGGCGTCGTCGACATGATCACCTCGAATCCCGATGGCACGAGCGTCGTGGCGGCCGGCAAGGCCGGCTATCTGTTCGGCACGCCTGACAAGATCCAGGCCGGCCCGATCGCCAGCCTGCTCTACGCCCGCGCCAGGGTGAACGGCTATACCGAAGCCGGCGATCCGGTGCTGACGCTTAATGTCGGCCCGCAGACCGCCGAGACCTTGATCGGCAGCGCCGGCGCGCAATTCCGGTTTCCGTTCTGGGTCAGCGGAAAGCTGATCAGCCCCTATGTGAACTTGACCGCGGATGACGACTTGATCGGAAACGGACGCATTATCCAGTTCGGCGCAACGTCGGCCCCGCTGATCATCAACAACTGGAATATTGCGAATACCAATTCGCACAACGTCTACGGCCGCGTGGCCGCCGGCGTGGTGGCGCCGGTCTGGAACAACGTCGCACTGACGGCGAATGTGTCGCAAACCTTTGCGCGCACAGGCGGCAACGACTTCTACGGCAACGGCGGTCTCAAGATTTCGTTCTGACACTTCTCCCTCGCCCCGCTTGCGGGGCGAGGTGACATCAGCACCGGGCCAGCTACTTCGTCAGCAGTGCGAAGGCGCCGTTCCAGTCGTCCGGCGGCGGATTCTTCTGATAGTTGCGAATCCGGGCGTCGTAGAGATTGTAAAGCATATCCAGCGAATGGGCGTCGTCGGTGCGGCGGCCGCGCTCGATCGCCGCCAGCGCGCCGTCCCAGTCGCGGTTGCGGTAACACGCCAGCATCTCGATGGTCAGGTTGCGCAAGCGCTGGAAGCGGCCGGATTGCGCGGTATCCTCGCGGCCGGCGATGGCATAGATCACTTCCGGCTCGGTCTTGCCCTTCACGATGATGAAGTCGAGCTCGAGGATGGCGAACCTGTCCTTGGCGGCGAGCGCGGTAGTGGAGCCGACGATGATCGGAAATCCGTACTCCTTGGATTGTCCTTCCAGCCGCGAGGCGAGATTCACGCTGTCGCCGAACACCGAGTAATTGAAACGCAGGTCGGAGCCCATGTTGCCGACCACGCAGGTTCCGGTGTTCAATCCGACGCCGACGTTCAGGGGAATGAACGGGCGGCCTTCGTCCTGCGCTTCCTGCTCGCGCTCCCTGTTGAGCGCGTCGACCTGCTCCAGCATATCGAGTGCGGCTTCGCAGGCGTTGATCTCGTGTGTCTCGTCGTCGAGCGGCGCATTCCAGAACGCCATGATGGCGTCACCCATGTATTTGTCGATGGTGCCCTTGCGGCTGAGGATCGCGTTGGTCAGCGGAGTCAGGAACCGGTTCATCAGCTCGGTCAGGCCTTGCGGATCCTGCTTGTAGGTCTCGGAGATCGAGGTGAACCCCCTCATGTCGCTGAACATGATGGTCATCTCGCGCTCCTCGCCGCCGAGCACCAGCCGCTCCGGCGCCTGCGCGAGTTGCTCGACCAGCGCCGGCGACAGATACTGGCCGAAGGCGGAGCGTATCTGCCGCCGCTGCGCCTGCTCTCTCGCGAAGCCCGAGAAGATCAGCGTGAGATAGATCGCGGTGGTCGACAGCAACGGATAGGTGGCATCGATCAGAAGCCGGTGCCGCGTGTAGAAGTACCAGGACGTTCCGATCAGCAGCGTCGCGAACAAGGCGCCGACGGCGACGAGGGTCACCGGCCCGAACTTCGGCGCAAACCAGATCACCGCGATGCCGAGCAGCATGGCCGCAACAAGCTCGACGACAACCCCCCAGGTCGGCCGCGACAGCAACTGCTGGGTCAGCGCGGCTTCGAGCACCTGCGCATGGATTTCGACGCCCGGCATGACCGGAGAAATCGGCGTGGTCTTGACGTCGAGCAGGCCGGCGGCCGATGTCCCGATCAACACCAGCTTGCCCGCAACGGCATCTGGCGCAAGCTTCCCGTCCAGCACATCGGCCGCCGAAATATAAATCGATGGATCGTAATGCGCGAAATGAACCCAGAGCTGACCGTTGCGGTCGGTCGGGACTGCGAAGCCCCTGACCGCGACGCTGACGATACCGGCCTCATTGGATTTGATGAGGATCGTATCGGAGCCTGTGGCCACCCGCAGCATCTCAAAACTCAGCGAAGGCATGGTCACACCCTGCGCCTGCATGATCACCGGCACCCGGCGAACGATGCCGTCGCGCTCGGTCCAGATCGTAAGCAGGCCGCGCCCTCCGGCGGCTGCTTCCAGTACCGGCGTGCTGCGCAGCAGGCCTGGAAACCTGAGCATGAACCGCTGCGGATTCTCACCCAGCATCGCCAGACCCGTCAGCGGCAATTCCTTGTCGAGCTCGGCTACGACATAAGGCAGCCCGGTTTCGCCGAGCACCACGCGAGACTGTCGCATCGTGTCCGCCAGCGTTTCATCATTGCTCGGCAGCGCGCGCAGTTTGGTCCGCGTCTCCTCGTCGAGATTGCGCAGGGTGTCGGCGGCGACCCCGGGATTGAGCCGGTCGGGCTCCGCGAACATGATGTCGAAAGCGATCGCGGCGGCGCCGAGCCGGGTCAGGTTGGTGACGAGATCCGCGACGCGCGTCCGCGGCCACGGCCACTGGCCGAATTTCGCAAGACTCTTTTCATCGATGTTGACGATGCGGACCGGCTTTTCGGTCTTCACACGGGGATCGATGACCTGGAAGGTATCGAAGGTGCGGACCCGGAATTCCTCGATCGGCGGGGGATCGGCAACACGAAGCGCGGCTAGTCCGATCAGCAGTCCGACGCACAACAGCCTCGCATAGCCGAACCGGCGCTTGAACCATCGTCGCAATATCCGCAGTCGCTTCATGCTGGCTAGGTATCACGCTCGCGCGGATGGATCACGCGGGGACTTTCGAAAAGCGCGGCCCGACTTCACTCAGCGATGACGCGCAAGCCATCTCGCTGTCAGGGGCCGGTATGGAGGATGAAATCGCCGGCGGAAAGATTCGCCTTGGCGACGTGCGAGAGCAGGATCGAGTCGCTGACATCGAGGTGAATGAGGGTATCGGCGCCTTGCTGGACAACGGCGGCGCTGTTGATCCAGGTAGTGAACGAGCCGGGAGAACCCGGATTGAACAGATCGAAGTCGTGGAGATCGATCCTGTCCTGCCCGGGTATGAAGTCGGTGATGGTGTCGTTGCCTGTGTGGGACGCGAATACGAACTGGTCGGCGCCTGCGCCACCCGTCAGCGTATCCTGATAGCCGGTCGCGAAAATGACGTCCTTGCCGGGCGTCCCCTGCAGCGTGACGTTTGGCCCGGAGCCCGCGACATTGAAGATGAGGTTGACTGTGTCGGTCGCACCGGCGTCGTCGGCGACCGTGACCGACACTTTGTCGATGAGGGGCGCAGGCCCGGCCGGACTGTAGACGATGCCGTTGTTTGCGAAATCCGAATTGATAGCCGTCAGGCTGCCGGAGTTATTGGCAGGGCTTACAACGCCGGAACCGGCTGTAGCCGTCACTGTGAAATGGTTATCGGAAGAGTCGCGATCCGACACGGACAGGCCGAATATGGTGGCGTCGGGACCATCCTGCGTGACGGTCAGATTGTCCGTCGCGATCACCGGCGCGTCGTTGACGCCGCCGATCATGATGGTGACGTTCTGCGTCGAGTGACCGCCGTTGTGGTCGTCGAGCTGAACGGCGTAGGTTTCGGTAATGTATTGGCCCTTGCCGAGGCTCTGAACCAGCGCGTTGTCGACGCTGAAGGTCCACGGTACCTGGCCGCTGCCGGCACTCTCGGTGACCGCGAGCGGCGTGAAGGTGCCGAGGCCGCCATTCGGGACCACAAAACCCGGCGCGTGCGACGTGTCCACGACCGGCGAGCCGATCACGGTCGCGGTGTGGGTGTCGGTCAGGTCCGCGTCGGTGAAACCGAAAGCGCCCTTGGTGAACAGCGTGCCGGAATTGGGCGCCGAGAACGAGGAGTCTTCGATGACGACGCCCTGGGTGCCGCCGGACTGGTCGACGAGGAAGACGTTGTATTGTCCGGTAACCGATCCGCCGTCCATCGCGGGAGCCTGCGGATCGAACTGCGTCGACAGCGTCGCTGTGCCGCCGCGCCCGTCATCGACGATGACGGTAATGGTGTCGGGATCGCCGGACGGCTCCGTATAGATGGCGCCGCTTTGCATGACCTGGTTGACCGCGTCGATCGAGCCGGTGAACGCCAGGACTCCATGGCTGCCGTCGAGGTCACCGACGATCGACACATCGCCCAGCGAGACCGGCGCGAGCGTTCCGTGCCCGACGCTGACCACCACCGTCAGATGGTCCTCATCCGAATTGAAGCCCGGGTTGAAATCGGAAATCGATTCGCCGGAGAACTTCACCTGGCCCTGAGCCTGCAGCAGCGCCTCCGGCTGATCGTTGCCGAAGGCGATAAAATCATTCCCGTTTGTCGAGAAACTGCCTGTGATCTGCGGGGCGTGCGGGTCGAATTGGGTCGTATGCGTTGCAATGCCGCCCTGCCCGTCGGTGAGCGTCATGGTCATCGCGTCGGCGCCGCCGGCCGTCGGCGCATAGGTGACGCCGCTCTGCAGCGCATGATTGATGGCGTCGATCGACCCGGTGAACTCCAGCGTTCCCAAGGTGCCGTCGAGCCCGCCAACGATCGTCAGACCGCTGCCCGGAGTGAGGGGCGAAACCGGTGTCAGCGTGCCGTGCCCGACCCTCACGGTAATCGTCAGCGTATCGGCGGCAGGGTTGTAGTCGGATATCGACCCGCCCGAAAACTTGACGGTGCCGACCGCTACCGAAATCAGCTCGGCGTGGCCCTGGTTCGGGTTGAAAGCGAGCGCCGACCCGCCGAAGGCAACGAGGCCTCCGTCCCGGTCGATGGAATCGCCATATTGGTTGTCGCCGTTGTGGAATCCGGCGAACCCGGTGGAAACGAGGCCGGTCGCCGGATCGATCTCGCGGATGTAGGTCTGGAATCCGTTGGTGCCGGCCGGCGTGGCGCTCGCGCCGAGCAGGTTGGTCGCATCGCTCGCGAAGGTGATAAAGTTTCCGTCGGGACTGATCGCCGCCCGGTAGCTGCTCCCGTTCGCGGCCGATCCGTCGGCTGCGGCTGAAACGAGCTGCACCTGATGCGTCTGCAGATCGTAGAGGAAAACGTCGGTAGCGCCGTTGGTGTCGCCGGCAACCAGGTTCGAGGCGTTGCTTTGGAACAGGATGAAGCGATCGTCGACGCCGATCGCGGACTTCCAGTCATCGCCCACGTCGAGGAAGCCGTTGGTGGTCTGGATCGACTGCGCGCTGCTGTCGCCATTGCCCATCTTTCCGTCGGGGGAGACGGAGACGAGATTGATGGTTTCGGTCTGCCGGTCGAAAACATAGACCTGGGCAATGGGACCTGAGGGCGCCGACGGATCCGCCGGATAGGTTGCGCCGACGTTGAACGTTAGATTGTCCAACGGACCGCCGGTGGGTTTGATGTTTTTGACTTCAATCTCCGACGCCGTGGTCCAGAACGTGACGTATCGCCCGTCCGCGCTGATATCGGCGGCGTTGACAGGCGATGTGTTGGTGTCGCCGGAAATCCGGGTGAGGACATGGCCGGCGCGGTCGGTCACCAGGACGTCGTTGTAGATCGGGGTATTGCCGAAAGTAATCGTCAGCGATTGGCCGGTCGAAGCGATCAGGCTGCCATTGCCGTTGATGCTCGGCTCGTCGCCCATCAGCCCGGGAACGAGCGTGGTGACGGCGGTGCTGGTGTTGTAAAGGAAGACTTCCGATTGGTCGAACGTGAACGTCTGGTCGCCGATAGTCTGTGTGGTCTGGAATTGCCCCTTGAACGCGACGGTTTGCCCGTCGAGGCTGATGGTTGCCAGCCCGTCGAAGGTTTCGCCGGAATGCAGCGCGATGCCTGAATTGGTAAAGTTGTCGGGATCGCTGATCCATTTGTAGGTGCCGGTCAGCCGGTCGTAGAGATAGACATCGCCCAGATGCGCGTTGTCGTCCTGTCCGGGAATCTGGTTGCTGGCGCCGAACACGGTAAAGCGCCCGTCGGAGCTTAGCGCCGGTCCAAACGCAAAAGTTTCGCCGCGGCCGAAGGGCACTCCATCGGCGGGCACCGAGAGCTGGGTGACTGTGGCGCCGGTCGTGAACACGGGTGCGTGGTCGGCGCCGGTCACCTCGATCCTCAATACCGCATCGTCGCCGAGCGTGCCGTCGGAAGCGGTATATGTAAACGCCTCGGTGGCGTGAACGCCGGCGGCCAGCGCTATCACGGCATTGGCCTGGGCGGCATGAACCGGATCGGCCTGATTGAGATTTGCGCCGAGCGTGTAGAAGTAGGTCCCGGTCGATTTGGAGATCGAGAGTTCGCCGTAGGTACCCTCCACGACAATGTTGCCACCCACCGTCGTCCCGGACTGAACGTTCGACACCGACAGCTTGTCGCCGTCCGCATCGCTGTCGTTGCCCAGCACGTTGCCCAGGATCGTCGCGCCGCCGGCGGCGACCGCGTTCGAATCGTCAAGCGCTACCGGCGCGGTGTTATTGGCATGCCCGCCAAAATCAACCGCGTGCAGATCGCCGATCGACACGTTCTTCAAAAGAATGGAATCGGTCGGGGTGAGATTGATCCGCGTATCGTTGCCGATGCTTTCGAATGCGCCGGGCGTTGCTTTCCAGGCATCGAGATCGGCTTCGGTGAACGAACTCGCTTCCGGGATGATGGCGAAGTAGTTGATCTGAAGCTTGTCGGTGCCGGGTGTGAAATCCTCGATGGTGTCGTTGCCGGAACCGGGCGAGAACACGAAAGTGTCGGCGCCGCCGAGGCCGATCAAGAGATCGGCGCCGCCAAGACCTTCGATGTTGTCGTCGCCGGCGGTGCCGTACAGGGCGTTACTGCCTTCGGTAGCGACGTTATTCGTCGTGATATAGCTGACCTGCACATGGCTTCCGACCGAGAGCGTGCCGAGACTGCTGGTGAGCGACAGCGACAGGTCGGCCAGCGCGCCATTGGGATCGATGGGCGCGTCGAAAGCGTGGGCCGCGTAGGGATCGGTGTTGGTGAAGCCGAACACCGAGGCGCGCCATTCTGTGCCGAGGCCGACCATCGCCACTTTGGTTCCCGACTCGTGGCCGGTGGCCGACACGATCGCGAATGTTTCCGCGCCGTCCGGATTCTGAACGACGTCGTTGAAGGTCCGGTAGGCGTTGTGCGCCTGGACGTCCTGATCGGGATCGAAATTCCGCAGGAAGCGGAGGTTCGAGATATCCGAGGCGCCGCCGTTGGTGATGTCGATGGTGGTCGTGAAGAAATTGGCATCGCTTCCAAGCGCAAGGGTCTGCACCAGGGTGACGCCGTGGCCGGCGTCCAGCGTTGTGGAAACGAACGTGGTGCCGCCGGAGGAATGGGTCTCCGAGCTGACCGGCGTCATCTGTTGCACGCCCAACAGCGGCGCATTGTCGAGCACGACATGGCTGCCGCCGACATCGTAGCCGATGGCGATGCGATCTTCGGCGATGCCCGGCGTGGTGACGTTGCCGGCGCCCGGGAAAACGAAGCCGCTGGTCGCGCCGTCGGGCGTGACGTTGATGATGACGCCTTCGTCCGATGTCAACGTATAGGCCGCGGCAGAGAAGGTGACGAAGCCGTTTACGGTCGCGCCATCCATAAACCCGTCATTCGGCGTCAGCGAAAATGTCGGCACTCCCGAACTGCCGTCATCGACGAAGCTGACCAGGCCGGCCGCGACGTCCGCCGACGTGAATGTCGTCGCCGCCTGGGCCTCGTTCCCGAAGCCGATCTCAAAATGTCCATGGCTGAGATTGGAGACGGTGTAGGTGACGACCGCGCTGTCCGGATCGGCGAAGTCGATGTCGGCGGTCGTGAGCGTGACGGTGTGGCCTTGCGAAACCGTCATGGACGCCTGGGTGATCGCCGGCGCGTCGTCGACATTGGTGAAGTCGACCGCGCCCGCGACCGTTGCGCTCAGGTGATTCGACGGCTCGCCGTCATCGGCCTGGATCGAGAAGGTCGGCGCGGCCTCGCCACCATCGTGCACGAAGCGGACATGGCCCGCAGTCAGATCGGCCGTCGTGAACGTCGTGGCGTCAGTCCAAGTGCTGCCATTCGCGGTGGTCTGGAATTTGCCGTGGGTGACGTTGGAGACCGTAAACGTCGCGCTCGAATTGTCAGGATCGATGACGCCGATATTCGCCGCGGTCAGCACCACCGTGCCGCCTTCCGACACGGCGAAGGTTGCCTTGTCGATGACCGGCGCGTCGTTGGCGCCGTCGATGGTGACGGTCAACTGTTCGGGGACGGTATCGGGTCCGGAGTTGGCGTTGAACCCGATGGTGACGATGACCTTGTCGCCCGATTTCAGGAACGCGAAACTAGCGGGATCGTAGCTGACCGCGCCGGTTGCCGCATCCACATTGACCAGCGTGGTGAGATCGAGCCCCGCCGGCGTGTAGTCCGGGCCCGTCGCCGACAGGACCTTGCCGCTCCCGGCGACGTAGGGATGGGGAGCGTCGTTGAAAGTGGACGCAGGATTGATCGCGGGGTTGTCGGGATCGGTGATGACCACCTGATCCCCGATCAGGAAGCCTGGCTTGTCGACAACCGGCGTGACGACAATGGTCGGCGCCGTGTTGTGCGGGGTGACGGTGACGTCGACAAATTTCTGGATGGTCTGTCCCGGGTGATCTGGATCGGGAACGGTAATCGGGACCTGTAGGATATTTGGCTTGTCGAGCTGAAGATTGATCGGTTTCTTGTCCGGCTGATCCGGGGTGACGGGATTGGCCGGCGTCGATCCCGGGGTCGGGTTGCTCTGCGGATTGGGATTGTAGTTCGGATAATAAAGCTTGAGGGTTTGATCGATGATCGCCTTCACCTCGGGCGCAATCTGCGTCACCTGAGCGACCGTGATCTGGCCGATACCGTTGTAACTGGTGACCTCGCCCAGCCGATTGATGGTCGCGATCGGGTTCGAAAACGTCAGGTCGGTCTTGGCGTACAGCACATACGAACCGACGCTGCCATCCGCCTCCTGTAGAACCTGGAATCTGACTGGAATCGACGTCACCGTGGGAACCGCGGGATCGAAAACCGGAACGTCAAAGCCGACTTCGACCAGACACGCGGTGCCGCGAATGCCCATAGTCGCGACCGGCGTATCGACCTTCATGTCGCCGTGCTTGGCGGTCTGGCCCGCGACGAAGGTAATGGTCCCCTGCACCAGCGTAAGAAACGAGGAGTTCGACGATCCGTTGGGATCGTAAACCATGTCGTTCAGCACCATTCGCGCATTCGAGGCGAGGCCGAACACGGTGCCGTCGATGAAGGTGATGCCGAGCGACGAATTGGAGCCGGACTGGACCACGTCGCCCTTGTGGACATTGTCGCCCATGTTCAGCGTGATCGCGACGCCATTGCGGATCACGGTCGCATTGCCGGCGAGCTTGGTCACGTGGCCGATGACCTTGCCGGCATCCGCGGTGATGCCGGCCGCCTGGGCGTACTGGACGTGACCGGTGAGCGCTTCGACAATGTCGCCGGAGAGACGGGCGCCGTCCGGCGACGACAGCGCGGCGCGCTTCTCGCCGCTGAAATAATTCTCGACAACGTGTTCCCGGCCGTCCTTGGACAGGATCAGGTCGGGGCCGGAACGCTTGTAATCGCCGGAGAAAAGCAAATAGGGATCGGAGACCGTGATGGCGTCGGCGTGGCCGTGATGTGAAGATTCATCGGCGCCGGCATGGCCGCCCATCGGCGAGCCAGTCGAAGTCGGTCCAATCTTGCCGGCAAAATTCAAATGCCCACCGCAAAAGGTTAATAGTTATATAATATTCGGTAGTAGAGCCTGCATACCACCAAGGGAGTGCAATGCGAAAGCATTTGGTTCCCCATACAAAAATTATCTGCAGACCGAACAGGAGGTGTTGGTTTTAACAAATGATCGCAGCGAAGTACTTCTTTCAACCACTGCGAGAGGGGAACTATTCCGCCTAATTGTGGTCAACCTTTGACCACGGAACCAGAAGTATAGATGCGCCATCAATTACTTGGATCAGCATTCCGGATTAGCATGTTGCACGTATAATTCCTGACATTGTTAATGAATATTCATGACGTTACTGCAGTGCCAGAGTAAATCCGCTAAATCCCGCACCAATTAGCCATCGGCGGAACTCGAAAATATCCTCGTTGGGGGAAACGCCGGCCAGCTCGACCGATATCTAAAATTTTTAGCAATTTTGTCGAGAAGGCCTTCAGCCTGTTCGGAGCTTTACCTGGCTGGCCTGACCCGTTTTAAGCGAAATACAAGTCACCCCGCCCCACCATCGCCACGAAACGATCCGGTCACGTGCTGGCTAAACAGCTCGCCGATGCCCGGACATGGGGCGTCAGATGGGGATTTTCGGTCACTGCCATGCATTGCGCGCCGCGGTGCTTGCGCTGGGCATGACCTGGTTCGGTCCGGCGGCGGATCTTGCCGCCGGCACGCTGAATTCAATCGAACCGGCGGCGCCGATCGGTGAATCGGCCGAGCCTTTCGGGCTTCTCACCTCGACGCTTTCCGGCGGCGGCCTGCGCGACAAATGGCTGGGCGTCGAGCGCGAACTCGACGACGAATTGCTGGTGCTGGCGCTGTGCGAGGAGAACCGCAGCGGCTGCGCGTCGCCGGCAGCGCTTCAATTTCTCGCCATCGTCGACGCGGCGAAAGCACGGGACGGACGGGCCCGTTTCGGCGAGATCAATCGGGCGATCAATTTAGCGGTTCGGCCGGTCAGCGACCTCGCACAATACGGCGCCATCGATGTGTGGAGTTCGCCGCTGGCGACGTTCGCCCGGGGCGCGGGCGATTGCGAGGATTATGCCATCGCCAAATTCGTCGCGCTGCGTCAGGCCGGCATCCCGGCCGAAGACGTAAAACTCCTGATCCTGCACGACACGCTCCGCGGCGAGGACCACGCCGTCGCCGCGGCGCGGCTGGACGGACACTGGCTCACGCTGGACAATCGCCGCATGGCCATGGTCGAGGACGCGCAGCTGAGGAATTACCGGCCCACTTTTGTGATCGATCGCGACGGCGTCAAACGCTACGAAGACGCGCCGCTGCCTTCGCTCGACGACCGCGGCCTTGTTTCGCAGGCGGTAAGTCAACTGGATGCCGGATCGTCGCCGATGTGACACCACCCCGTGGTAGGAAGCCCTTTCCGCGCAGTAGCTTGCAGCTAGTCGACCTTCAGGCCTTGTTGCTGCCAGCGGCCGGGATTGAGAACCGCGCCGGACGCCTTGCCTGCAGCGTCCATGGTGAAATGGATGCGCGTGTTGAAGCGGCCATCGACATAGAATTCGGTATCGGACAACGGGATAACGGGTGTCGGCGCGGCCGCCCGAAATCGAACACCCGTTTTCCGATCGCCAGGCGCTGCAGCGACGCATAATTTGTTCGCTGGCATGCTGTTCTCTTCCTCTCGCGCGCATTCGCCATCGCATTTACGCGCGCCGACAGTATAACCAACACAAACACGCTTGCGAACCGGTCAAATCCGGGTCATTTGCGGCGGACGATTCACCGCGCCGAAACATCTTGGGTCCATGGTCGCCGGAAATGCCAACCGTGGACTGCCCCGGCGTCATGAAACATGTGCAGCAGCCGTCGGCCCTCGAACTGCGAGGGTTAACAAAGCGTTTTGACCGCCCGGCGGTCGATGCGCTCGACCTCACCATCCGCATCGGCGAATTCTACGCGCTGCTCGGCCCCAACGGCGCCGGCAAGACCACGACGCTGCGCATGGTGGCCGGCCTGCTGCGGCCGGATGCGGGTTCGGTGTCGGTGCTCGGCATCGACGCGCTGCGCGATCCCGTCGCGGCCAAGCAGATCACGGCATGGCTCTCGGACGAGCCGATGATCTACGACAAGCTGACGCCGCTGGAATATCTCGAATTCGTCGCCGTCCTGTGGGGCATCGATCCCGCGATATCGGAGCCGTCTGCGCGCGAACTTCTGGGCTCGCTCGGGCTCGAGCCGCATCTGCACGAACGCTGCGAGGGATTCTCCAAGGGCATGCGCCAGAAGGTGGCGCTGGCCGGCGCGCTGGTGCACGAGCCGCGGCTCATCATCCTCGACGAGCCCCTGACCGGGCTGGACGCGGTTTCCGCGCGCCACGTCAAGGGATTGCTGCAGGAGCGCGTGCGCACCGGCTGCACCGTGATCATGACCACGCATATTCTAGAAGTGGCGGAGCGGATGGCCGACCGCATCGGCGTGATCGCGTCGGGACGGCTCGTCGCCGAGGGAACGCTGGCGGAGTTGCGTCAGCAGAACGGGCACAACGACACCAGCCTCGAAGACATGTTCATCGCGCTGGTCGACGTCGCGACCGAGGCGGCATGACGTCGTCCGCGGCCCTGACGTGGTTTGCCCGGCACGAAATCCGGCTGGCATGGCGCGAATGGATGGCCATGATGACCGCGGGCCAGCGCTTTCGCAAGCGCAGCACCGCGATCGGGCTGGTCGTCTTTGTCGCGATCATGCATCTGCCGGCCTACGCCGTGATCGGCCGCTTCGCGGATCTCGAGGGACCGCTGGATAAACCGACGCTGATCGTCATCACCGCATGCATATTTCTGGCATGGGCCTTGATGCTGTCGCAAGCCATCGAATCGGTGACGCGGGTGTTTTACGCCCGCGCCGATCTCGACCTGATCATGTCGTCGCCGGTGGCGTTGTCGAACGTGTTTTCGGTGCGCATCGCGGCGATCGCGCTGACCGTCATCATGATGGCGCTGCTGCTCTCGACGCCGTTCGTGAACGTCCTCGTGCTTGGCGGCGGGATCAGATGGCTCGCGGCCTATGGCGTGGTGATCGCCATCGGCCTTTCCGCGGCCGCGGTCGCGATCGCGGTGACCGTCGCGCTGTTTCGCGCGATCGGACCGAGCCGGACGCGCCTCGTGGCACAGATTGTCGCAGCCGTCATCGGTGCGGGTTTTGTCATCGCGCTGCAGATCGCCGCGATCCTGTCCTATGGCACGCTGTCGCGGTTCGCGGTGTTGACCTCCGATGCCGCCGCGGCGGTCGCCCCCGACCTCGACAGCCTGCTGTGGTGGCCAGCGCGCGCGATGCTCGGCGACGGCGAAGCGCTGTTGTGCATGCTGGCCGCCGGCCTGGTGATGCTCGGCGCCGTCATGGCGATCTACTCGCCGCGATTTGCCGATTATGTGATCGGCGTCGCGGCCACGGCGGCGCAGATCCATCGCGGTCACGGCGCAAAACCGTTCCGCGCGGGCTCAAGGCAACAGGCGCTGCGGTGGAAGGAATTGATGTTGCTGCGCCGCGATCCCTGGCTGGTGTCGCAGACGCTGATGCAACTGCTGTATCTGGTGCCACCCGCATTGA
Organism: uncultured Alphaproteobacteria bacterium; assembly: GCA_963784755.1. Taxonomy (GTDB): domain Bacteria; phylum Pseudomonadota; class Alphaproteobacteria; order Rhizobiales; family Xanthobacteraceae; genus Bradyrhizobium. The sequence goes on from CAWASS010000004.1 coordinate 941,487, forward strand.
TGCTGTGGCGCAGCTTTGCCGACCGGTCCGCCGCTATCCTGCTGATAACGCCCGTTCTTGTTATGGCGGCGGGCCAGCTTGCCGGCGGCCTCGCATGGCTGACAATTTCGGGCGAGGACGCCGCCGACCTGGTTACGACGGCGCCGTTGCCGGCTGCGCGCGTCACCCGCGCCAAGATCGAAGTGGTTCTGATCGTCATCGGCGTCATTTTCGCGCCGCTGATCGTTGCGCTGATGTTCGCGTCGCCCCTGCAGGCGGCGGTGACGGCGCTTGGCATTGCCATTGCCGCGGCATCGGCGACCGCGATTCAACTTTGGTTTAGGGTGCAGGCGCGGCGCAGCCAATTCCGTCGCCGCCAGACCTCCTCGCGGCTTGCCACATTTGCTGAAGCGTTTTCGTCGATCGGATGGGCCGCGACCGCAGCGCTGGCGCTTTCCTTGCCTTTCGTCGCGATCGTGACCGGACTGATGACCGCGGGGGTACTGCTGGCGACATGGAAGATCAGTCCCGAGCGGAGATGAATGAAGCTGTCAATCGGTTTTCGACCGGCCGTTTCAACCGGCAGGATATGGAACCGAATTCGGCACGCGCGGTTAGAACGCCGCCGCCATTAACCAATTAACCAAGCGGCCGGCGCGGAAGTGAAATGACCTTGCATCGCGACATCTACTGGCTCGGACGCCAATGGGCCGTCACCGGCCATGGCATTCAGGCCGTCAACAAGAAGCTCAACATGCAGTTCAACGTTGAGGCATCCCGCATCTGGGAAGAAAGCACCGACGAACCGATGCGGGAACTCGCCTGGTTTGACGCCGAGGACTTTGCGGAAGCGCTACGCGTTGCAAGACGACTGTCGCAGGAGACCCCGGCCAAGTTCCAGCCGCTCGCCGGCGGCGAGAAATAAGCGCTGCGACCCAAATCCGGACAATCCGCATAAATGAAGTGCGCCGCGACGCGGCGGATCGCGCGCGTTAACTCCTGCACGTTCATCTCCGCCCGCCAAAAAGCAACAGATGTGCACAAAACACCACACCGGTGTCACCGCGCCGTCGCCTGTCAAGGTTACCGTGTGACGGGCATCGCAATTCCGTGTGCGGCATTAATGTAATATTGACTCAGATGGGGATGCCAAATATCAGAAGTTGCGGAGAAATTTCCGCACACCGAGCTCGACCAGGTTCCGGAATTTATTGCACACCGGTTTGTTTGACCTGGCAAGACGCAACGTGATCGAGGGAGATCTTGCAGGGAGATCGTTATGGCTTTCGGTGACACAATCGCAGCAGCAGTGTTGGGCAAAGTCTCCGTGCCGGAGGACACCGACAACTCTCCGAACGTCATTGCGGAAGGTGCGGCGGTCAACACGCCGGTCGGTATTACAGCGCACTCGACGTTTGCCAACGGCAACGCGTCGCTTGACTATTCGCTGAGCGCCGACAGTTCCGGCGGCGGTTTCAAGATCGACCCGAACACGGGTGTAGTGACGGTCGCCGACCCCAGCAAGATCGACTTCGAGAGCGCGCCAGGTCACGTCTACACCATCACCGTGCTCGCTACCAAAAATAATAACTTCAGCAACGAGCAGACCTTCACGATCAGCGTCAGCGACGTGGCGCCCTCGACGCCGGTCGATTCCAATGCGGCCGCCAACACCGTGGCGGAAGGCGCTGCAACCGGCACCGCCGTCGGCATCACCGCATCCTCGACCGACGTCAACGGACCGGCGGTGACATGGTCGCTGACTGGCGACACCTCCGGCGGCGGCTTCACCATCAACGCCACGACCGGCGTGATCACTGTCGCGGATGGCACCAAGATCGACTACGAGAGTTCACCGGGACATGCCTACACCGTCACCGCGACGGCCAGCGACGGCACCCTCACCAGTTCGCAGACCTTCACGATCAATGTCACCGACGTCGCGCTCTCGACGCCTGTCGACGCCAATGCGTCCGCCAACAGCGTGGCGGAAGGCGCCGCCGCCGGCACACAGGTTGGCATCACTGCTTCCGCAATGGACCCGAACGGACCGGCAACCACCTATTCGCTGATCGGCGATACCTCCGGTGGCGGCTTCACCATCAACGCTGCGACCGGCGTCGTCACCGTCGCCGATCCTACCAAGGTCGATTACGAGAGTTCCGCGGGACATGCCTATAGCATCACCGTGAAGGCGACTGCCGGTGCGCAAAACACGACGCAGACATTCACGATCGGCGTCACCGATGTGGCGCCCTCGACGCCCACCGACAGCAACGCGGCGGCGAACAGCGTGTTCGAAGGCACCGCCAACGGCACCGCCGTCGGCATCACCGCGGCGTCCTCCGATCCGGGCGCCGGCCCGACGCCGACCTTCTCGCTGACCGACAGCGCCGGCGGCAGGTTTGCCATCAATTCCTCGACCGGCGTGGTCACCGTTGCCAACGGCGCAGCGATCGATTTCGAGACCGCACCCGGACCCGGGCACTCCTACGGCATCACGGTGCAGTCCACCGCGGGCGCGCTCAGCACCACGCAGAATTTTTCGATCGCAGTCGGCAACGTCAACGAAGCGCCGGCGGGCACCGACAAGACCGTCACGATGCTGGAGGGCGACAGCTATACTTTCACCGTCGCCGACTTTGGATTCTCCGACCCCAGCGATAGCGTTAACCCGAATTCCCTGCTGGCCGTGAAGATGACGACCGTGCCGGGTGCCGGCACCGGAACGTTCACCAACAACGGCGTCACGGTGAATGCGAACGACTTCGTTTCGGCAACCGACATCGCCGCCGGTCATCTGGTGTTTACCCCGACGGCGCACAGCAACGGCGCCCCGGAGGCCAGCTTCACCTTCCAGGTGCAGGACAATGGCGGCACCGCCAATGGCGGCGTCGATCTCGATCAGTCGCCCAACACCGTCACCATCAATGTCAACGCGGTCAATGACGCCCCGGTCAATTCGGTCCCCGGTCCGCAGAGCGTGAACGAAGACGCGACCCTGACGTTCAGCACCGGCAACGGCAATGCCATCACGATCTCGGATATCGACGTAGGCTCGGGCAATGAGACGGTAACGCTGTCGGTTACCAGCGGCGTCCTGGCGCTGGGCTCGACCGCGGGTCTCGCCTCCTTCACCAACAACGCAGCATCGATCACGCTGACCGGCACCGTGGCCAACGTCAACGCGGCGATGAACGGGCTGACCTATCACGGCAACCTGAACTTCAACGGCGCGGATTCGCTTCTCGTCTCGACCAACGACAACGGCAACACCGGCGCCGGCGGCCCGAAGATCGATACCGACAGCGTCGCCATCAATGTGGCGGCGGTCAACGACGCGCCGGTGAACAATGTGCCGGCCGCGCAGACCGTGAACGAAGATACTCCGCTGGTGTTCACCGGCGGCAACGCGATCTCGATATCGGATGTCGACGCCGGCGCAGGCAGCGAGACCGTGACCCTGTCGGTTGGAAGCGGCGCGCTGACGCTGAACGGCACGGCCGGCCTTGCCTTCACCGTAGGCGACGGTACCGCCGATTCCACCATGACCTTCTCGGGCACGGTCGCGGCGATCAATACCGCGCTCAACGGGCTCAGCTATCAGGGCAACCTGAACTTCAACGGTACCGACACGCTGAACATCACCACCAACGACAACGGCAACACCGGCTCCGGCGGCGCGCTGTCCGATACCGACAGTGTCACTATCCATGTGAGCGCGGTGAACGACGCGCCGGTGGTGACCGCGGGTCATACGCTGAACTACACCGAGAACCAGGCCGCGACCGCGATTGACCCGGCGATCACCGTGTCCGACGTCGACAACGCCAATCTCGCTTCCGCCACGGTGCAGATCACCGGCAATTACGTCAACGGCGAGGACGTGCTCGGCTTCACCAACCAGAACGGCATCACCGGCTCGTTCAACGCCGCGACCGGCACGCTGACCCTGACCGGTTCCTCCAGCGTCGCGAACTACCAGACGGCGCTCGCTTCCGTCACCTATGTCAACACCAGCGACAACCCGTCGGATCTGGCCCGCACCGTCACCGTCACCGCCAACGACGGCACCGACAACAGCATCGCCGCGACCGACACCATCAATGTGACTCCCGTCAACGATGCGCCCGTGGTCACCGCGGGTCATACGCTGAACTACACCGAGAATCAGGCCGCCACCGCGATCGACCCGGCGATTGCCGTGTCCGATGTCGACAGCGCCAATCTCGTCTCCGCCACGGTGCAGATCACCGGCAATTACGCCAGCGGCGAGGATGTGCTGGGCTTCACCAACCAGAACGGCATCACCGGCTCGTTCAATGCCGGCACCGGCACGCTGACGCTGACCGGCTCGTCCAGCGTGGCGAACTACCAGGCCGCGCTTGCTTCCGTCACCTATGTCAACACCAGCGACAACCCGTCGGGTCTCGCCCGCACCCTCACCATCGTCACCAATGACGGCACGCTCAACAGCGTCGCTGCGACCGACACCATCAACGTCACCCCGGTCAATGATGCGCCGGTGACGACGGCCGGCCATACACTGGCCTACACCGAGAACGATCCCGCTACCGTGATCGATTCGTTGATCACCGTGTCCGACGTCGACAGCGCCAATCTCGCATCCGCCACGGTGCAGATCACCGGCAATTACGTCAACGGCGAGGACGTGCTGTCGTTCACCAACCAGAACGGCATCACCGGTTCGTTCGACGCCGCCACCGGCAAGCTGACCCTGACCGGCTCGTCCAGCGTCGCGAATTACCAGACCGCGCTGGACTCGGTGAAGTATTCCAACACCAGCGACGATCCATCGGGCGCGAGCCGCACCGTCACCATCATCACCAATGACGGCGCCGCCAACAGCGTGGCCACCACCGACACCATCACGGTACAGCCGGTGAACGATGCGCCGACGCTGACGGCGACCGGCAACAACCCGAACTATTCCAACGGCGTCGATCTGTTCCACGGCGTAACCGCCTCGACCATCGAGGCCGGGCAGTTGCTCGATCAGCTCAAGCTGACGGTGACCAACATTTCCGGTACCGCGGCCGACAGCCTGACCATCGACGGCACGTCCGTCGCGCTGACCAATGGCAATGTCGTCTCCACATCGACGGCCGGCGTGACCGCCACGGTGGCGGTCTCCGGCAGCACCGCGACCGTGACCATCGACAGCACCCCGGGCCTCTCCAATGCCGCGATGGCGGCGCTGGTCGACGGCCTCAGCTACACCGACACCAACGTCAATCCGGGCGATCCGGCGCGCGTGGTGACGATCACCCAGCTGCACGACACCGGCGGCACCTCGCCCGGCGTCGATACCACGGTGCTCAACATCACCTCCACGGTGATCTTCGACCAGGCGCCGGTGGTCACCGCCGGCCACACTTTGAACTACACCGAGAACCAGCCCGCCACCGCGTTCGATTCGGCGATCACCGTCACCGACGCGGACAATGCCAATCTCGCCTCCGCGACGGTGCAGATCACCAGCGGTTACGTCAATGGCGAGGATGTGCTGGCCTTCAGCACCCAGAACGGCATTACCGGTTCGTTCGATGCCTCGACCGGCACGATGACCCTGACCGGTTCCTCCAGCGTCGCGAACTACCAGACGGCGCTCGCTTCCATCACCTATGTCAACACCAGCGACAATCCGTCCGGCGCGCCGCGTACCGTCACCATCACCGCCAATGACGGCCTGATCAACTCAACGCCGGTGACCGACACCATCAATGTCACCCCGGTCAACGACGCGCCCGTGGTCACCGCCGGCCATACGCTGGCCTACACCGAGAACGATCCCGCTACTGCCATCGATCCGGCGATCACCGTCACCGACGTCGACAGCGCCAATCTCGCCTCCGCGACGGTGCAGATCACTAACAATTACGTCAGCGGCCAGGATGTGCTGGGCTTCACCGACCAGAACGGCATCACCGGCTCGTTCAACGCCGGCTCCGGCACGCTGACGCTCACCGGCTCCTCCAGCGTCGCCAACTACCAGACCGCCTTGGCCTCGGTTACCTATAACAATACCAGCGACAATCCGTCCGGCCTTGCCCGCACCGTCACCATCATCACCAATGACGGCGCCGCCAACAGCGTGGCCAAGACCGACACCATCAATGTTACCCCGGTCAACGACGCCCCGGTCACCACCGCCGGCGGCACGCTGAACTATACCGAGAACCAGGCCGCCACCGTGATCGATTCGTCCGTCACCGTGACCAACGTCGACAACGCCAACATGGCCTCCGCCACCGTGGCGATCGGCACCGGCTTTGCGACCGGGCAGGACGTGCTGGACGCCAACGTCACCGGCACCTTGATCAGCAAGTCTTACAACGCCGCCACCGGCGTGCTGACGCTGTCGAACAGCGACACCAAGGCGCATTACCAGCAAGTGCTGGATTCCGTCACCTATTTCAACAGCAGCGACAACCCGTCCGGGGCGGCGCGCACCATCAATTACACCGTCAACGACGGCGCGGCGAACAGCAACACCTCGACCGCGACCGTTAACGTCACGCCGGTCAACGACGCCCCCGTCGTCACCGCCACCGGCACGCTGGCCTATACCGAGGACCAGGGACCGGCCGCGATCGCGCCTGCGCTGACCGTGACCGACGCCGACAACACCACGCTGGCCTCGGCTTCGGTGGTGATCAGCGCCAACTACGTCAACGGCGAGGACGTACTCGCCTTCACCGACCAGAACGGCATCACCGGCTCGTTCAACGCCGCTACCGGCACGCTCAGCCTGAGCGGCGTGTCAAGCGTCGCGAATTACCAGACCGCGCTGGAGTCGGTGACCTACACCGACACCAGCCAGAATCCGTCGACATCGGCGCGCACCGTGACCTTCAGCGCCGACGACGGCCAGTCCGCCAATCACCTCAGCGCCGGGTCGAACCACTCCATCACCGTGGCCTCGGTCGACGACGCGCCGACGGTCACCGTTCCGGGAGCCCAGGACGGGGTTTCGGCCCACACCGACACTGCGATCACCGGGATATCGACAAACGACGTCGACGCCGGCTCGCTGGCGGTGAAGGTGTCGCTCGCGACAACCCACGGCAACGTCACGCTCGACCTTTCCGGCGGCGCCACGCTCGCCGACGCCACCACCAACGGGTCGCATAGCGTTCACATCACCGGCACGCTGACGCAGGTGAATGCCGCGCTTTCCAGCCTCATTTATCACGGCGATGCCGGCTTCACCGGCGCCGACGCGCTCACGGTGCAGACCAACGACCTTGGGCACACCGGCACCGGCGGCCCGCTCAACAGCAGCGTCGGCACGGTAAACATCGGGGTCATCCCCAAGGTCTGGTTCATCGACAATAGCGCGACGGGCGCGCAAGACGGCTCGCAGGCGCATCCGTTCCAGTCGATCGCGGCCTTCAATGCCATCAATGACGGCGCCGCCAATCACGCGCAGACCGGCGATTATATCTATCTGAAGACCGGCACCGGCATCTATTCGGAAACCGACGGCATCCACCTGCTGAACGGGCAACAGCTGGTCGGCGGCGGCGATGCCCTGAGCTTCACGGATCCGCTGAACAACGCCAACACGATTACGCTCGAGACCGCCGGCACCCGGCCGGTGATCGACGTCACCGGCGGCGCGGGCAACGACGCGATCCACCTCGCGCAGGACAACACCATCCACGGCTTCAACGTCGCCACGGAAAACGCCGCCGCGACCGGCATCGTCGATAACGGCGGGACGGTGGGCACGCTGAATATCTCCAACATGGACGTCGGCGTCGATCCGGATGGCGCCGGCGCGCTATCGGGAAATCTCGGCCAGGCGATCAGCATCACCCATGGCGGCACCGCCGGCAGCATGACGTTCGGCACCGTCAATTCGGCCGGCGGCGCCAGCGGCATCGCGCTCGGCGGCACGCTCGCCACCAGCTTCACCGCCGCCAACGGCGCGCTGTCCGGCCACTCCACCTCGGAAGTCGCCATCAGCGGCGGCTCCGCCACCGTCAGCTATGGCGGCACCATCGGCGACGGCAGCGGCCTGTCGGCCTCGGTCTCCGGCCGCACCGCAGGCACGGTCACGCTGTCCGGCAACATCAATGACGGCGCCGACGCCGGCGGCGGCATCACGGTCTCCGGCAACAGCGGCGGCACCATCGACTTCACCGGCGGCACCAAGACCCTGAATACCACCACGGGCAACGCCGTCGCGATGTCCAGCAACACCGGCGCGACCATCGACTTCACCGGTGGCGGGTTGAACATCGACACCACCTCCGGCACCGGCTTCAGCGCCAACACCGGCACCGTCACCGTCACCGGCCTCGGCAACACCATCAACACCACCAGTGGCACGGCGCTCAACCTGTCCAACCTCACGGTCGGCAGCAATGGCGTCACCTTTGACAGCGCGGCCACCACCAGCGCCGCCACCGGCATCGTGATCGACACCGTCACCGGCGGGGCCATTAACGTCAACGGCGGTTCGATCGCCGGTGCGACCTCGAACGGCGTCAACATCAATGCCGCCCAGGACAACATCACGATCGCGTCGTCGATTGCCTCGACGTCGGCCGGGCACTCGGTCCAGGTGACGGGTTCCGGCTCCAGCGCGGCCGGCGGCAACACCATCACCTTCAGCGGCGGGGTCACCGATCCGGGCCTCGGCATCAATCTCGACAACAACGACCAGAACACCAACGGCGCGAAGATCAATTTCACCGGCGCGCTCAACATCGATTCGACGACCCATACCGGCTTCAACGCCACCAACGGCGGCACCGTCAGCGCCAACAATGCCAACAACAGCATCAACACATCGACCGGCACCGCGCTCAACGTCGCCAACACCACGATCGGCTCAAGCAATCTTATCTTCCATGACATCTCCGCGAACGGCGCCGTAAATGGCATCGTATTGAACAACACCGGCGCCACCGGTCATCTGACGGTGACCGGTTCCGGCAGCGCGGCGGTGGGAGGCGACAGCTCCGGCGGCATCATTCAGAACACGACCGACGCCGGCATCTCGCTCACGAATACCTTGAGCCCATCGTTCACCAACATGTCGATCCACGATATCGCCAAGAACGGCATCGACGGAACGGCGGTGACCAACTTCACCTTCGCCAACGGCCAGATCACCAATACGGGCACGGCGGCGGCAGGGCAGTACGACGAAAACGGCATCGCCTTCGTCGATAGCGTGACTCCGTTTACGGACAACACGGTGAGCGGCAACGTCGCCATTACCGGCAACCTGATTTCCGGCGCCCGTCAGAACGCGGTCGACATCGAAACCTGGAACGGGACGATCAGCAATCTGAACATTTCCAACAACAACCTGATGGGTGCCACTAACACCAGCGCGCTGCACAACTCGACGATCGCAACCACATCCAGCATCCAGGACGGCATTCACGTCTTCGCGCAAGGCTCGGCGACGACCACGGCCAACATTACGACCGGCACCATCAACAGCAACACCATCTCCGGATTTGAGTTCTTGTCGGGCGCCGTCAACATTGGCGGCAACGGCATTCGGCTCGCCGGCGGCAATACCGCGGCGAGCACCTTCTCGACCATCGGGACGGCGTTCACCACCCCGATCACGATCCACGGCAACACGATTTCGAATACCGGAAGCAACGGTATCGCCACAAGCTTCTCGGGTCAGAACGGCACCAGCGGAATTGCGGTCACCAACAACAATATCTCCCACACCGAGGGTCTGGGCATCTCGGAGTTCTTTGGCGGCAACGGCACGTTCAGCGGACTGGTCGATAGCAACACCGTTAACGGCACCGCCGAAACGGTCAGGGCCAACGTGGCAGGCATCGCCGTTCAATCGGATAATGGTACCTCGACCTCGGACGTGACCAACTCCAGCTTCACGATTTCAAACAACACCGTGAGCAACGAGGACGGCGACGGTATCGCTGCTTTCGCACTCAACAATGCCGGAACGATGAATGTCCGGATCATCAATAACACGGTGAGCAGCGTTCCTTTCGAGGCCGGCACCTTCGGAATTCGCGCCTCGGAGAACAGCGCCGGCCCGACCATCAATCTGGAAATCCACGGCAACACCACTGCGGGCGGCCATCCTGTCTTTGGATCGCCGTTCGGCATTGGCCTTCGCCAGAACGATAATTCCGTTTTCGGCATTGAGGGATTGAGCCCAACGCCGGCAACTAACGCCCAGGCTGTCACCTACGTCAACGGCCAGAATCCGTTAGGCAACGGCACGCTGATCATCCACGGCTCGAACGGCACCGGAAACTTTACTGCAGTAAACGTACCCGACCAGCCGCTTCTTGCGGTAGCCGGTGGCGTGCAGGCCTCTACTCCAACGTCAGGCGACATGAACCTGAGCCAGGCCGAACTCAACTCCGTCGTAGCGGCGGCGATCGCCCAATGGGCCGCGCACGGCGCGTCGGCCGCCGATTTGGCGGCGTTGAATGCCACCGTCGTCAAGGTCGGGACTTTAGACGCCAATATTGTCGGCACGGAGAAAGCAGGTCTCATCGTCATCGACAGCGACGCCGCGGGCCATGGCTGGTTCGTCGACCCAACGCCGAACGACAACTCGGAATTCACCCACGCCGTGAACGGCTCTACGACCGATTTGTTGACCGATCCGTCGAGCGCCGCGGCGGGCCATCTCGACCTGTTGACCACCGTAACCCACGAATTGGGACACGTGCTCGGATTGGAAGACGGCATGGATGCAGCCGACGCCAACGGTCTGATGTACATCAACCTCATGGACGGCGAACGCAGGCTCGTCAGCGACTCTGATGTCGGCCAGGTCAATGACGCCACCGTCGCGCAGTCCATCGAAGCAGCATTGCCGCTGTCAGCGCAGGCGGCGACGGGAACGTCCGTCGTCGTCGGCACCGCCGCCAACGACACCATCGACGCCGGCCACGGCGGCAGCATCCTGTTCGGCGGCGCCGGCGCGGATAATTTCGTGTTCGGTCCGGCCACCCCGCTCGACGCGCCGGCGCCCGCGCAGGTCACCCACGTCGCCGATTATCACGCGGAAGAGGGCGACACGTTCGACTTCTCCGCGATCACTCCGGCATTCCACAACTCCAGCGCGAGCGATGCGCTGGTGGTGCGCGCGGTGGAGGATGCCAGCGGCAAGTTCGCGACGCTGCAGGTCGATCATATCGACCCGATGGGGCTGCCGTCCGCGCCGAACTGGGTCAACGTCGCACAACTCGACGGCGCTCATGCCGGCGATGCCGTCAACGTTTTGATCGACAGCCACTCCGCCGTGCACCTCGCGCAGATTCATGTCGACTTATTGGTGTAGTTCGTCTTAGTATCGACGGCGGGTATATAGCCGTCGATACTAAGGGGGGCACATGGCCGAGCCGTTCATTTCGGAAATCAGGATAATGTCGTTCGTGTTTCCGCCCAAGGGGTGGGCGCTGTGCAACGGCCAGTTGCTTCCGATCAACCAGAACCAGCCGCTGTTCTCGCTGCTCGGCACCACCTTCGGCGGCGACGGCCGCGTCAATTTCGCGCTTCCCAATCTGCAGGGTATTGTGCCGATCCACGTCGGCAATGGCCATACCCTTGGCGAGAATGGCGGCACGCAGTCGGTTACGCTGTCGATTGCGCAATTGCCGCAGCACACCCATCAAGAGATGGGTTCATCCAACACCGCTGTTAACACGCCGACCGGTACCAGCTTCTTTGGGGTGACAAACCCGCAGCAGGCATATGGAGCGCTGTCTGCTCCCGTAGCGATGGACCCACGGGTTATCGGTAACACCGGCGGCAGCCAAGCGCATCTCAACATGATGCCGTTCCTGACCCTCAGCATGTGCATCGCCCTGCAGGGCATCTTCCCCTCGCCCAATTAAGGAAACGCACCCATGGCACAACCTTATGTTGGCGAAATTCGCATGTTCGGCGGCAACTTCAACCCCGCCGGCTGGATGTTCTGCGACGGCGCGCTGCTGCCGATCTCCGAGTTCGAAACCCTGTTCAACCTGATCGGCACCACCTATGGCGGCGACGGCCAGTCGACGTTCGCCCTGCCGGACCTGCGCGGGCGTATCCCGATCCATCAAGGCAACGGCTTCACCCTCGCCGAGAATGGCGGTGTGGAGACGGTCACGCTGAACGTCCAGCAGATTCCCTCGCATACTCACACGATGCTGGGCTCGTCCGGTACGGCTAGCAGCAACTCGCCGTCAGGCAATGTATTCAGCAGGATTACAATAGCTGCGACATTCGCTTATGGAACCGACGATCCGACAGGACCGATCAATCCATTGAGCGGAGGAAACACCGGCGGCAGCCAGCCGCATAATAATTTTCAGCCCTACCTCGGTATCAATTTCATCATTTCGCTGTTCGGGATCTTCCCGTCGCCGACCTGAGAGGACATCATGGATCCGTTCGTCGCCGAAATCCGCATTTTCCCGTTCAACTTCGCGCCCAGGGGGTGGGCGTGGTGCGATGGCCAGCTTCTGCCGCTGTCGCAGAACACCGCGCTGTTCTCGCTGCTCGGCACCACCTATGGCGGCGACGGCAAGAGCAACTTCGCGCTGCCGGATCTGCAGGGCAATGCTCCGATGCATATCGGAGGGAATCAGCCGGGACCCGGACTCTCCACTCACTTCCTCGGCGAAACCGGCGGGTCGGAGACGGTCACGCTGCTGCAAAGCGAAATGCCGGCGCATTCGCACTCTACGAATATTTCGGGCGCCCAAGCTCTGCAAAACACCCCGCTGAACCAACTGCTCGGCATCGGTGTTGGCGTCAACCTCTATGCTACCGCCAGCAATCCCCTGGTCCCAATGGCCAACAATGCGCTGGCGCCCGCCGGCGGCGACCAGCCGCACAACAACATGCAGCCGTACCTGACGCTGTATTACAATATCGCTCTGCAGGGCGTGTTCCCGCCCCGGACCTGAGCGTGGCCCGCGAATGAACGCCGCCGCGCCGGTCCCGTTCGGCTGGGTCCGCGCGGCCGGCCTCGGCCTCAGCTTTCGCCGCATCGCCGAGGCCGACCTGCCGTTCCTCGCCCGGGTCTATGCCTCGACCCGCGCCGAGGAGATGGCCGTGGTCACCACCATGACGGAGGCGCAGAAGGCGGCGTTTCTCGCCGCGCAATTCAATCTGCAGCATGCGCATTACCAGAAATACTATCCGCAAGCCGACTGGCTGTTGACGATGCGCGGCGGCGGGGACATCGGCCGGCTCTATATCGAGCGCTGGCCGAGCCAGCACCGCATCATCGACATCGCCTTCCTCCCCGAGCACCGCGGCAAGGGCTATGGCGAGCCGCTGCTGCGCGATTTGATGGACGAGGCCGCGGCGGCAGCCAAGGACGTCTCGATCCACGTCGAAAAACTCAATCCGGCGATGCGGCTGTACCGGCGCCTCGGATTCGTCACCGAAGAGGATAAGGGCGTCTACGACCTGATGCGCTGGAAAACCGTAGTTTCCATGCCCGGGGACAAGAATCAGGTGAATATCGCCTGATAGCTGTTGCCGCCGAATGCCGGCCCGACCGGCACCAGGAATATCTCCATGGTGCCGAGAACCGGATGCTGGACCGGATAGATCCCCTGCCGCAGCCACGGCCCCTTGGGCGCAACGAAGATCAGCGAGAACGCGCCGCCCGCGCGCCCGCTATTGCCGGCCGGCTCGACCTTCGCGAGCTTCAGCGGCACGGCGCCGCCCGCGGTCTGCATGTCGAAGACCACATCGACATGCGGCGTGAAATCGTCGATTTTCAGCGCCGCGAGATCTGCCGTCGATGCCATTTCGATTTCCTTCCCGCCCAAACTATCACTCCCGTATCATGGGAAACGGACCGGCGAAATACCGCCGCGAAGCGGAAATCGCCGCCGGTTTGTCATCAGATCACAAAGAACCCATGGGTTGCGTCGCGCCGCAACTGCTCGACGAGGCCGTATTCCCAGTCGAGATAGGCCTGCATCGCGTTCGCATCAACGTCGGTGCCCTCATAGGGACGCCGGTAGCGCCGGGACGGATCGGGTTTTGGCAAAACCGCCGGCGGCCCCACTTCCAGCGCGCGGTCGTAGCCGCCGTCGAGCACATAGGTCTCCCACCCCATTTGCGCGAGCCAGGACGCGGTCATATCGGCGCGCACCCCCCTGTCGTCGGTCAAGAGGATGCGCGCGCCGCGCACGGGTGCGGCCATATCGATCTCCTGGACCAGTTGCCCTCCCGGACAGTAGCGAAAGCCCGGGATGTGACCGGCCGCATAATCGTCCGCGGAACGGACGTCGAAGCGATAAAGCGTGCGGCGCCTCTCGGTCTGAAGCGCCATCGCGTCTTCCGGGCTGAGACGCCGAACGCCGGCGCGATAGGCAACGTCGCGGGCATTGCTTGCCGCGCCCTCGAACAGGCCGATCCCGCCGCGCCGGTCCGCGCCGTGCTCGAGCTGCTGCCTTGCGAGAGTCCAGCCGATCGTTCCGTTTCGCAGCGCCAGCACCTTGTTGGCGACGCCGGCATTGATCAGCGACTGCGCGCCGATGATCGACCGGGTACGGCCGGCGCAATTGACGATGATGGTCGTCTCCGGATCCGGCGCGATGTGGCCCGCGCGGAGCACCAGCTCTGCGCCGGGCACGCTGACGGAGCCCGGGATGTTCATGGTCGCATATTCGTCGAACCGGCGGACATCGAGAATCCTGATATTGGCTTTGCCCGCAATCAGCGCGGCAACGTCGTCCGCGGCTAGCGAAGGCGTGTGCCGGCGCTGCTCCACCAGTTCGCCAAAGGCCTTGGCGTAGGAATTCACGTCCCGGAAAAGCTCATAGCCCGCCATCTGCCAGGCCTGCAGTCCTCCCTCGAGCTCGCGGACGCCGGTGTATCCCAATGCCCTGAGACGATCCGCAGCCTGGGCAACAAGGCCCTCGCCGGCGTCGTAAACCACGATCGGCACGTCCTTGCGGGGCAGCCGCGTTTCGGCTTCGAGCTCGATCCTGCCGGCCGCCACATTGGCCGCGAACAGCGGATGGCCGGTGGCAAAGGCGGCCTCGTGCCGCACATCGAGCAACGCGATCTCCTCGCGCAGCAGCAGCGCGCGGCGGACTTGCGAGGGGGTGACGGTTGATACGGTCATGGCGCGCCCGAAGAGATTCGAACTCCTGACCCCTAAATTCGTAGTCTAGTGCTCTATCCAGCTGAGCTACGGGCGCGTTTGTTGGCTTGTATTGTGGGGCGCGAGCCCCGATGCCGCATGCATTCGCAGACATGGAATGTGCCTTGCGAAAGCGGGCCATAGCTACCGGCTCCGGCAGGCCTTGGCAAGGTCCGGGGGACGGCATCCAGCGGTCACACGCCGGCGGTAACTTTCTCGGTCATTCCGGGGCGCGCGCGAGCGCGAACCCGAAATCTAGTGCAATTTCGGCCGGATTCCGGGTTCGGTGCTCCGCATCGCCCCGGAATGACGAATCAGCGCCTACGCCCGCGCGCGCTCGCTGCGCACGCTCTGCAATTCCACCGGCCGGTCCGGGATCGCGATCCGGAACGTCGCCCCGATGGTGCCTTCCACCAGATGGATGTCGCCGCCATGGGCGCGCACCAGTTCCGCGGCAATCGCAAGGCCAAGGCCGCTGCCGCCAGGACGTTCCAGAGGCCTGGAACGCCTCGAACAGGTGATCGCGCGCCTTGGCGGGAACGCCGGGGCCGGTATCGGACACCTCGATGATGGCGACCGCGCCTTCGCGGCGCCCGGTGATGCGAATCTGCTGGGTCGCGGCGTCGCTGCGGGGCCGGCCTTCAAGCGCCTGCGCCGCGTTGCGCACCAGATTGAGCAGGATGCGGAACAGCTGGTCGGGATCGGCATCGATGGTGAGCCCGCGCTCGATCGCACTGACCCAGGTGATCGACGCATCCGACGCGAGGCCTGCGGATTCGCGCACCTCGTTGACCACGGTCTCGACCGCGATCATGCGCCGGTCCGGTGCTGCCTCCTGCGCACGGCCATAGGACAGCGTCGACTGGCAGAACGCGATGGCGCGCTCCAGCGAGCGCATCAGTTTCGGCGCGAAGCGCTGCACCCGCGGATCGGGCACGCTGGCGAGCTGATCTGACAGCAGTTGCGAGGACGCCAGCAGATTGCGCAGATCGTGATTGATCTTGGACACCGCGAGCCCGAGTGCGGCGAGCCGGCTCTTCTGATGCAGCATCGACACGAGGTCGCGCTGCATGTCGGACAATTCGCGCTCGGCGACGCCAATCTCGTCGCCGCGCTGACTGGGCACGATGATGCGCGCGGAGCTTTCGGGATCCTGATGGAAGCCGACGAGATTGGCCGTCAATCGCCGCATCGGGCGCACGAACAGATAATGCAGGGCCAGATACACCAGCGCCGTCGTGAGAATCGCAATCCCCAGCGATACCAGCAAAAGATTGCCTGAAAACCGGTACATTGCCTGACGCAATGGAAGTTCGTCGACGACGACCTCGATGAATTGCGCGCCGCCGGGTGCCGGCCCGACAATGCGGATCGACTGGTTGCCGCTCTCCAGCATCACCTCGAATGCGTCGACGATCGCCGACCATACCGTCATGGAACGCATGTCGACGTCGTGATCGATCGCCGGCGGCAGGTCCGCGCTGGCGAGCAGGCGGCGCTGCTGGCCCATCTTGATGGCCACGGCGCGCGCATCGATGCTGCCGAGGATTTGCCGGGCCAGCGAATCCGGGACCATGCCCGAGGGCGCGGCGTCCAGCACCAGGGCGGCGGTATTCGCCGCCGCCAGCCGGTCGTTCAGTCGGTTGACCCGGAAATTCGCGATCGCCGGCACATAGATCAGGACTTCCGCGATCATGACCAGCGGAATGGTGAGCAACAGCAGCTTGCCGGACAGCCCGAGCCGCCGCGACAGGTCGACCTTCGGCTGTTGCGCGGCGCCTGACACGATATCTGCCTCTGATCTCACGTCTTTCAGGATGCGTCCTGCTCCGGAACCGGTCAAATTACGGATCGCTAATGTCTGTCATATCCGCATCTAGGAAGCGCGCTTGCGCCCGCCAAGGCTGAAACGGGGCCGGCATCGCCATATCCCTGAAAACACCGCAAAATCCGCTATATTCGCGACAATTGCGCCGCTCCAGAGAATCCCGAAAGCGGCCCGGCGTGCAATTGACGAAAACGGGTCGCTCCCGTATAAGCCGCGCCAACTGTCCGCGATGGCCCGGTCCGACCGGGGCGGCTCATTTGGGCCGGAAACGGCTCATGTTTGGGGCCAGCATCTGCGGGCTAATCTCATTATCAGGCGAATTGCCCGGTCAGCGGAGAACGACCCGTGAAGCGGACTTATCAACCCAGCAAACTGGTGCGCAAGCGCCGTCACGGCTTTCGCGCCCGTCTGGCGACGACCGGTGGCCGCAAGGTTCTCGCAGCGCGCCGCGCGCGCGGCCGCAAGCGTCTGAGCGCCTGAACGGGCCTCTTTACGAGATCTCATCATGGATCGGTTAAGGCAGCGGGCGGACTTCCTCGCCGTTGCCAATGGGCCGCGGATGAACAGCGCTGCCTTCGTGGTGCAAAGCCGCGCTCGCGGCGATGAGGGTCCGATCCGGGTCGGTTTCACCGTGACCAGGAAGGTCGGGACCGCGACCGAACGGAACCGGGTCCGCCGCCGGCTTCGCGAATTGGTGAAGCGGCTGGATGCCATATCGATGCGACCGCACAGTGATTATGTGCTAGTCGGCCGTCGTGCGGCGCTAACCCGCGACTTCGCCACCATGCTCGACGACCTCCGCTCGGCGCTGCATCGCCTCGACCGGCAGCCCCTGAACGTTCGCGGCGAAAGCCGCAACCCGACTTGAATGACGAGACCTTGAACGATGACCGATAACCGCAACACCATACTCGCCGTCATTCTGTCCGGCCTCGTGCTGATCGCCTGGCAATATTTCTACAATGTCCCGCAGATGGAGCGGCAACGCGCGCTCCAGCAGACTCAGGCCGAACTGGTGAAGCCGACGCCGCAGGCGACGCCCGGCGGCGCGACGCCGCAAGCCAACACGCCGACACCGTCGGCCAATGCGCCTGCGGCAAATCAGCCGGCCTCCGCGGCTTCCGTCGTTGCGCGCGATACCGCCATTGCCGGTGGGCCCCGCATCAAGATCAGCACGCCCCGCCTCAGCGGCAGCATTTCCTTGAAGGGCGCACGCATCGACGATCTGGCGCTGGTCCAATTCCGCGAGACCGTCGATCCAGCCTCACCACCGATCATCCTGTTCTCACCCTCGGGCACTGCCGAACCCTATTACGCCGAATTCGGCTGGGTTCCGGCCAGCGGATCGACCGTACGCCTCCCCGACCGCGACACGCTTTGGCAGCAGGAAGGATCGGGCGACCTCACGGACACTCACCCGATCACGCTGAAATACGACAATGGCGACGGCCTCACTTTCCGCCGCACGATTTCGATCGACGAACGCTACCTGTTCACGCTCAAGGACGACGTCAGCAATGTCGGCAACGCACCGGTCACACTGTATCCGTTCGCATTGATTTCGCGCCATGGCGCGCCGCCGGTTTCGGGCTATTACATCCTGCACGAAGGCCTGGTCGGATATCTCGGCGACCAGGGCTTGCAGGAATACGGCTACAAGAAAATCGACGAGGCCAAGGCTGTCAACTTCAAGGTCACCAATGGCTGGCTCGGCATCACCGACAAATACTGGGCCTCGGCGCTGCTGCCGGACACCAATGCGCAGCTGCAGGCGCGGTTCTCGTCCAATCTGGTGGGCACCGTCAGGACCTACCAGACCGATTACCTGCTCGACCCACAAACTATTGCCATCGGCGGCACCGGAAGCGCGAATGCGCGGCTGTTCGCCGGCGCCAAGGAAGCCAGCGTGGTCGGCATTAATTTTCCGGGTTTTGGTCTCGGCGGCTACAACAAGCAGCTTAACCTCAACCACTTCGATCTTTTGATCGACTGGGGCTGGTTCTACTTCATCACCAAGCCGATGTTCCTGGCGCTCGACTGGTTCTATCACCTGGTCGGCAATTTCGGCGTCGCCATCCTGCTGGTGACGGTGCTGGTCAAGACCCTGTTCTTCCCGCTCGCCAACAAATCCTACGCCTCGATGGCGAAGATGAAATCGGTGCAGCCGCAACTGGCCGCGCTGAAGGAGCGCTATCCCGACGACAAGGTGAAGCAGCAACAGGAGATGATGGAAATCTACAAGAAGGAGAAGATCAATCCGATCGCCGGTTGTCTTCCCGTCGCATTGCAGATTCCGGTGTTCTTCTCGCTCTACAAGGTGCTGTTCGTCACCATCGAAATGCGCCACGCGCCGTTCTATGGCTGGATCAAGGATCTGTCGGCGCCCGATCCGACCAATCTGTTCAACCTGTTCGGTCTGTTGCATTTCGATCCGACGACGGTGCCGTTGTTCGGGCACTACCTCGTGCTCGGCGTATGGCCGATCATCATGGGCATCACGATGTGGTTCCAGATGAAGCTCAATCCGACCCCGCCGGATCCAACCCAGAAGATGATCTTCGACTGGATGCCGCTGATCTTCACCTTCATGCTGGCGGGCTTTCCGGCGGGGCTGGTGATCTACTGGGCGTGGAACAACCTGCTCTCGGTGCTGCAGCAGAGTTTTATCATGCGCAAGAACGGCGTGAAGGTCGAACTGTTCGACAATCTCAAGGCCACCTTCGCCAAGAAGCCGGCGGTCGAGAAGCCCGCGAACAAGACGACGTAACCCTTCGTCATTCCGGGGCGCTCGCGCAGCGAGCGAACCCGGAATCCAGACGTTAAGTTCGGCGGTCCAACACCTCTGGATTCCGGGTTTGCGCCAAGAAGCGGGCCCCGGAATGACGACATTTGAAAGCCCTTCGCATGACCACGGAACCCGATGCGAAGCTGATCGAGCAGGGCCGCAAGCTGTTTGCAGGCGAGTGGCAATTCATCTGGGCGTCGCCCTCAATCGAAACGCTGCCGCCGATGCAAGGCATGGAGGTGGCGTTCGCCGGCCGCTCCAATGTCGGCAAATCCAGCCTGATCAACGCGCTGACCGGCCGCAATGCGCTGGCGCGAACCTCGCACACGCCGGGCCGCACCCAGGAGTTGATCTTCTTCGAAGGCCCCAAAGACGCCGGCTTCCGGCTGGTCGATATGCCCGGCTACGGCTACGCATCCGCGCCGAAGGCCAGGGTCGCATCCTGGACCACGCTGATCCACAAATTCCTGCAAGGCCGCAGCAGCCTGGCGCGGGTCTATGTGCTGATCGATGCCCGCCACGGTTTCAAGGAGGTCGATCTCGACGTGCTGAAGACATTGGACAAGGCCGCCGTGAGCTACCAGGTCGTGCTGACCAAGGCCGATCAGGTCAAGCCTGCCGAACTCGAGCAGTGCACCGAGGCCACCGCGGCGGCGCTGGCAAAGCATCCCGCGGCATTCCCGGAACTGCTGGTGACGTCGTCGCGCACCGGCGCCGGCGTGCCGGAATTGCGCGCGGCAATGATTCGGCTGCTCGGGGAACGCAGCCGATGACCCAAGACGGATTGTTCCGGGTGCTGGTTGTTCTGGCCGGCCTGATGGGTGCGGCCGGCGTCGCTCTGGCGGCAGCGTCCGCACATCAGCCCGATGCCACACGGGTGGCCTCGGCATCGTCGATGCTGCTGTTCCACGCCAGCGCGGTTCTGGCGGCGGTCTTGCTCGCCGAGCGCCGCGTCATCCATCACCGGCTTGGGCTCGCCGCGGCGTCCGGTTTCGCCGTTGCCTCGGCTTTGTTCGCCGGCGACCTGACACTGCGGCAATTTGCCGGGCATAGCCTGTTTGCGATGGCCGCGCCCACCGGCGGCACGCTTTTAATCCTTAGCTGGCTGATGCTCGCGGTGGCGGCGGTCTGGCCGCGGCGCGGCTAAGCCGATTCGTGTCCCGGACGCGGTGCGGCATTCTTCATGCCGCTCCGCAGAGCCGGGACCGTACCAAATACCGGCGCTCGTTAGGGCCCCGGCTCTGCAGCGCACCGCTTCGCAAGAGCTACGCGCTGCGCTGCGTCCGGGGCACGGAGCCAAGCTTTGCGCCGTGCCCGCCAATCAGATAGAACCCGCCCCATCCTGCCGGTAACGAGACCCGCTTCATGACCGACGCGCCCGATATCAGTGCCCTCGATCAGGCCCGCATCCTGTCCGAGGCGCTGCCTCACATGCAGCAATATGACGAGGAAACCATCGTCATCAAATACGGCGGCCACGCCATGGGCGCGGAAGACCTCGCCAGGGCATTTGCGCGCGACATCGTGCTCCTGGAGCAGACCGCCATCAATCCGGTGGTGGTGCATGGCGGCGGTCCGCAGATCGCGGCGATGCTGCAGCGGCTCGGCATCAAGTCGGAATTTTCCGCCGGCCTGCGCATCACCGACGCCGCCACCATCGAAATTGTCGAGATGGTGCTGGCGGGATCGATCAACAAGCAGATCGTGAGTTACATCAACGAAGCCGGCGGCAAGGCGGTCGGCCTCTGCGGCAAGGACGGCAACATGGTGAAGGCGTCGAAGGCGACCCGCACCATGGTCGACCCGAGTTCGAATATCGAGAAGGTGGTCGACCTCGGTTTCGTCGGCGAACCCGAAAAAGTCGACCTGACCCTGCTGAACCAGTTGATCGGCCATGACCTCATTCCGGTGCTGGCGCCGCTGGCGACCTCGGAGAGCGGTCAGACCTTCAACGTCAACGCCGACACCTTTGCCGGCGCGGTCGCGGGCGCGCTGAAAGCCAAGCGGCTGCTGCTGCTGACCGACGTACCCGGCGTGCTCGACAAGTCGAAGAATTCTCATTCCTGAGCTGTCGGTGAAAGAAGCGCGGAAACTGATCGCCGACGGCACCATTTCCGGCGGCATGATCCCCAAGGTCGAAACCTGCATCTATTCGCTCGAGCAGGGCGTTCAGGGCGTGGTCATTATCGACGGCAAGATTCCGCACGCGGTTCTGCTCGAACTGTTTACCAATCAAGGCACCGGCACGCTGATACACAAGTGATGACGCATAAAGATCTACGTTTCGTGCGATCCCTGTCGTCCGCGTTGATCCCTGCCTTGATCGCGCTGCTTGCGAGCGCCATGCCGGCTTATGCAGACCTCAAACTCTGCAACCGCATGAGCTATGTGATCGAGGCCGCGATCGGCATCGACGACAAGGCGGCGACCGCCACCCGCGGCTGGTTTCGCATCGATCCCGCGGCATGCCGCGTCGTAGCCCAGGGCACGCTCACCGCCGACCGCATCCTGCTGAACGCACGCGCGCTCGGCGTCTACGGATCGTCGCCAATTCCGCAGAACGGCGCCGACGCGCTGTGCATCGCGCCGGACAATTTCGTGATCGCGGCGGCGCGCCAGTGCCGCGCCGGGCAAACGCCGGCGCCCTTTACCGAGATCAAGCCGACGACGGCCGATGACGGCAATCTGGTGGCCTATCTCGCCGAGGACAGCGAGTATGACGACGAGCAGGCGCGGCTCGCCGGCATCCAGCGGCTATTGGTGATCGCGGGCTACGACGCAGCCCCGATCGACGGCGTCGACGGTCCGAAGACGCAAGGAGCGCTGGCGGCGTTTTTGAAAAATCGCGGACTGACGCCCGATATCGTGCAGGCGCCGAATTTCTTCACGGTCATGATCGACGCGGTGCAGTCGCCCTCCTCCGCCGGGCTGACCTGGTGCAACGATACGCCGCACAAGATCATGGCGGCGGTCGGCACCGACGACGGCAAGGCCGTGACGAGCCGCGGCTGGTATCGCATCGAACCCGGCAAATGCCTGCATCCCGATGTCATCGGACAGCCCAGGCAGATCTTCAGTTTTGCCGAGGCGATCGACGGCGACGGCCGCGCCATCAAATTCAAGGACCGGCCGCTGAACTGGGGTGGCGGGACGCCGCTCTGCACCCGCGAGAGCAAGTTTGAAATCAACGAACAGGGCGACTGCGGCACGCGCGGCCTCGCCGCCACCGGATTTGCGACCGTCGACATGAGTGGCGGCGGCAAGACGCTGCGCTTTGCGATGCCATGAAATCAGAACGTCCCTTCACTCACATCGACACCTGGGTGTTCGATCTCGACAACACGCTGTATCCGCATCATGTCAATCTGTGGCATCAGGTCGACGCGCGGATCGGCGAATTCATCGCGAATTATCTGAAGGTGCCGGCGGATGAGGCGCGGCGGGTTCAGAAGGACTATTATCGCCGTTACGGCACCAGCATGCGTGGCATGATGACCGAGCACGGTGTGAACGCCGACGACTATCTAGCCTACGTGCATCGGATCGATCATTCGCCGCTTGAGCCCAATCCGGCGATGGGCGCGGCAATCGCGAAACTGCCGGGACGCAAACTGATCCTGACCAACGGCTCGACCGATCACGCCGCCAAGGTGCTGGAGCGGCTCGGCATCGGCGCGCATTTCGAGGCGGTGTTCGACATCATCGCCGCCGAACTCGAGCCGAAGCCGGCGCCGCAGACCTATCAGAAATTCCTGAAACTCCACGGCGTCGATCCCCTGAAATCCGCGATGTTCGAGGACCTGGCGCGCAACCTCGTGGTGCCGCACCAACTCGGCATGACCACGGTGCTGGTGGTGCCTGACGGCACCAAGAATGTCGTCCGCGAGGACTGGGAACTGGAAGGCCGCGACGCCGATCATGTCGATCATGTCACCGATGATCTGACGGGGTTTTTGCAGAGCTTGTCAGCAGGCTAGCGTGTCCCGGACGCGGTGCGGCATTCTTCATGCCGCTCCGCAGAGCTTCGCGAAGAGCTACGCGCTGCGCTGCGTCGGGGGCGCGCATCCCACCTTGACTCTCCCTCCCCAAATCCCGACAAAAGCCTCGTAACCGCCGTCGGCATCCCAAGGAAATCCCGATGTCTCTATCCGCTCTCGAATCCACCATCGACTCCGCCTTCGATGCGCGCGATGGCATCAGCACCGCAACCGGAGGCGAGGTTCGCGAGGCCGTGGATCACGCGCTCGACCTGCTCGATAAGGGTGAGGTCCGCGTCGCCGAACGCGAGGCCGGGGGAAAGTGGAACGTCAATCAGTGGCTGAAGAAGGCGGTGCTGCTGTCGTTTCGCCTCAACGACATGAGCGCGATTTCGGGCGGCCCCGGCAAAGCGTCCTGGTGGGACAAGGTGCCGTCGAAATTCGACGGCTGGGGCGAGAACCGGTTTCGCGATGCCGGTTTTCGCGCGGTGCCGGGCGCCATCGTGCGCCGCTCGGCGTTCATTGCAAAAAATGTCGTGCTGATGCCGTCCTTTGTCAATCTCGGCGCCTATGTCGATGAGAGCACCATGATCGACACCTGGTCCACGGTCGGCTCCTGCGCGCAGATCGGCAAGCGCGTGCACATCTCCGGCGGCGTCGGCATCGGCGGCGTGCTGGAGCCGCTGCAGGCCGAGCCCGTCATCGTCGAGGACGATTGCTTCATCGGCGCGCGTTCGGAAGTGGCGGAGGGCGTGATCGTGCGCAAGGGCGCGGTGCTGGCGATGGGGGTGTTTCTCGGCGCCTCCACCAAGATCATCGACCGCGACAGCGGCGAAATTTTTATCGGCGAAGTGCCGGAATATGCCGTGGTGGTGCCGGGGGCGCTGCCGGGCCGGCCGCTGAAAAACGGCCAACCGGGTCCCTCCACCGCCTGCGCCGTGATCGTCAAGCGCGTCGATGAGCGCACCCGCGCCAAGACCAGCATCAACGAGTTGTTGCGGGATTGAGGTTGCGCCTTGGCGCGATTCTCGTGGCATAGTCGCTATCGCG
The DNA here is from genome assembly GCA_963784755.1 of uncultured Alphaproteobacteria bacterium. Classification (GTDB taxonomy): domain Bacteria; phylum Pseudomonadota; class Alphaproteobacteria; order Rhizobiales; family Xanthobacteraceae; genus Bradyrhizobium. The sequence continues at coordinate 966,245 of CAWASS010000004.1, forward strand.
AATAAAAACCGGAGGGGCCAATCATGGACTGGACGACGCTGCTTTTCAGCTTCAACGGCCGCATCAACCGCGGCAAATACTGGCTCGCGGCTTTGATCTATATGGCAGTCTGGACCACCTTCATCGCCGGCAGCCTGGTTTGGCTCGGCGGATTCGATAACCTCCTGAGTTTCGCCGGCGCCGGCCTCATGATCTGGCTTATCGGATTCATCCTGCTCGTGGCCGGGACGTGGTCCGGCCTCGCGTTGGGCGTCAAGCGGCTGCATGACCGCGACAAGAGCGGCTGGTGGATCTTGCTGTTCTGGCTTGGCCCAAGCTTCCTCGGCAGCGCACAAACGGCGACGCCCGACCTCGGCGGCGGCTTCATCACGTCGCTCGCCGCTGCGGCCATTGCGATCTGGGCCTTTGTCGAACTCGGCTGCCTGCCCGGCACTCCGGGTCCGAACCAATATGGTCCCGATCCGCTGGGCCAGCCCGCATCCCACATCTGATGTCGATGGACGCGCTTGCCATTGCCCGCGACCTCTTGCGCTGCCGATCGGTAACTCCGGCGGACGCCGGTGCGCTCGGCGTGGTCGAAAATATCCTGAGGGCCGCCGGGTTCGAGGTGCATCGCATGACCTTCAGCGAGCCCGGAGCTGTCGATATCGACAATCTCTATGCCCGCATCGGCGACGGCGCGCCGCACATCACCTTCGCCGGACATACCGACGTGGTGCCGCCCGGCGATGAGGGCGCGTGGACCCACGGCGCGTTCGCCGGCGATGTGAAGGACGGCTTTTTATACGGCCGCGGCGCCGTCGACATGAAGGGCGGGATCGCCTGCAGCATCGCGGCGGCGCTCGAATACCTGGCTGCGAATGGCGGCAAGCCGAAAGGCTCGATCTCGTTCCTGATCACCGGCGACGAGGAAGACATCGCCGTCAACGGCACCGTCAAGCTGCTGCAATGGGCGGCCGCGCGCGGCGAAGAATTCGATCACTGCGTCCTGGGCGAGCCAAGCAACATCGAGGAGCTCGGCGACTGCCTCAAGGTCGGCCGTCGCGGTTCGCTGTCGGGGACGCTCACCGTCGACGGCATTCAGGGCCACGTCGCCTATCCGCAGCGCGCGTCGAACCCGGTGCCGGATATATCGGCGCTGATCCTCGCACTCAGCAACGAACCGCTCGATCGCGGCAGCGTGCAGTTCCAGCCGTCCAATCTGGAATTCACCTCGGTCGATGTCGGCAATCCGGCGAGCAACGTGATCCCGGCGCAGGCGCGCGCGAAGTTCAACATCCGCTACAATGATTGTCACACCCAGGAATCGTTGCGCGCGCTGATCGAGGCGCGCATGACGAAGGCCACCGGCAACCGGATTCGCGCGCGGATCGCGTGGGAGCCGTCAAACGCCGACGCGTTCGTCATCAAACCCGGCGCCTTCACCGATCTGGTGGTGGCGGCGATCGAGGAAGTTACCGAACGCAGGCCGGATCTCAACACCGGCGGCGGCACCTCGGACGCGCGATTCATTACCCGCTATTGTCCGGTGATCGAGTTCGGGCTGGTCGGCCAGACCATGCACCAGATCGACGAGCGCACACCGGTCGCCGACCTGGAGAGGCTGACGAAAATCTATCGCGGCGTGCTGGACCGGTATTTCGCGTGAGATCTCCGGCCGTCATCACCCGCGAAAGCGGGTGACCCAGTATTCCCGAGCCGTCCGCGCTAGAGCCGAGCAGCATACTGGGTCGCCCGGTCAAGCCGGGCGATGACGAGTGGAGATCAATAATCCACCCGCACCAGATACAGCCCATCCGGCGGCGCGACCGGGCCGCAAGCGGCGCGGCTGCGCGCTTCGAGCGCGCCCGCAAGATCGTCGGCGCTCCAGCGCCCCTCGCCGACCCACACCAGGGAGCCGACCATGGAGCGCACCTGGCTGTGCAGGAACGAGCGCGCCGAGGTCGCGATGTTCACGTTGTCGCCATCGCGCACGACATCGAGCTGGTCGAGGGTTTTCTCCGGCGACTTCGCCTGGCATTCGGCATCGCGGAACGTGGTGAAATCATGCTTGCCGATCAGTTTTTGTGCGGCCTGATGCATGGCCGCCGCATCGAGCAGTTTTGGCACGCGCCAGACGTGGCCGGCGTCGACCGCGAGATTGGCGCGGCGATTGACGATGCGATAGAGATAATGCCGCCGGATCGCGGAGAACCGCGCCTCGAAGGTTTCCGGCACGATCTCCGCACTGAGCACGCCAATCGGATGCGGCCTTAAATGCGCGTTCAAGCCATCGCGCAGTCGGCCCGGCGCAAAGTGCTTGGCAATATCGCAATGCGCGACTTGCCCCAGCGCATGCACCCCGGCGTCGGTACGGCCGGCGCCGTGGACTCGGACGTGCTCGCCGCAGATCGCCTTGATCGCAGTTTCCAGCGCGCCCTGTATCGACGGGCCGTTCTCCTGAATCTGCCAGCCGGAGAACGGCGCGCCATCATATTCGATGGTGAGCTTGTAGCGGGGCATCAGCTCAGCCGCGCGGGAGGTTTTAGCGGCGCGCCACGCAGAAAATCTTCCGCCTTCATCGGCACCTTGCCGGCGCGCTGCAGTTGGAGAATCCGGATCGCGCCTTCCTTGCACGCAATCGTCAGGCGATGATCGAGCAATTGGCCAGGCGCACCCGAACCTTCGGCGAATTCGCAGCGCAGGATTTTCACCCGCGTCTCGCCCTCGATCGGCATCTCGCACCAGGCGCCTGGAAACGGAGACAGTCCGTGAATATGACGAAGCACGACCCGTGCGGGCTGGCTCCAGTCGATCCGCGCCTCGGCCTTCTCGATTTTGGTGGCGTAGGTGGTGCCAACTTCGGGTTGCTTCGTGAGTTGCAGTTCGCCGCGTTCCAATGCACCCATCGCGCGCGCCATCAGATTGGCGCCGAGCGACGCCAGCGCATCATGCAGATCGGCCGCGGTCATCTCGTCTGTGATGGCGATGCATTCGGCCATGGCGATATCGCCGGTATCGAGGCCGGCATCCATCTTCATCACCATCACCCCGCTTTCGGCATCGCCCGCCATGATAGCGCGGTTGATCGGCGCCGCCCCGCGCCAGCGCGGTAGCAACGATGCGTGTAAATTGAAGCAGCCGAGTTTTGGCGTATCGAGAACGGCTTGCGGCAGGATCATGCCATAGGCGACGACCACAGCGGCGTCGGCGTGGTATGCGCGAAATTCGGCTACCGCCCCCGGCGTTTTCAACGTTGTCGGCGTCAGCACGGGAATATCGCGCGCTTGCGCCGCCAGTTCTACCGGAGACGGTTGTAGCTTTAGGCCCCGCTTCGCCGGCTTGGCCGCGCGGGTATAGACCGCCACGATCTCATGGCCGGCGTCCCGCAGCGCACGCAACGTCGGCACCGCAAATTCCGGCGTGCCCATGAAAATCAGGCGAAGCGGCATGAAGGTCTCGATTATGGTTACGGGACGGTGCCGATCGCAAAGGGATCAATCAATTCGAGGCCGATGTCGAGAAAATCCTCGGTATCTCTCGTGGCCAAAGCCATTCGATTACCCAGAGCAATGGCCGCGATCATTGCGTCCATTGGCTCCAATCGCCGTCCCATCCCCGCGCGCGTTGCAGTGATGCGGCCAAACTGCATGGCGGCAGCCACGTCAAAGTTCAGCACTCGGCCGCGATAGCCTTCAATCAATCGATCGACGGCGGCGTTCAAATACTGCTTACGCAAACTCGTCTCCAGGCGTTCGATACCGTAGCGCAATTCCGCGATCGCCGGCGTGCAAATGAATTGGTTCTGGATCGCCTGAGCATTGAGCCACGCCATAACGGCCGGATCAGGATTTAGTCGCCAGGCTTCGGCGATGACGTTGGTGTCCAGAACTATCATTCGAAATCAGGCGGCGGCGATTCCGGACCTTCATATTCGAACGTCAAATCGTCCGTGCGAAACTCGGAAGGCACGAGATTAAACAGCCAGGTGCCCAGTTTCACACCCTCTTCAGGGAGGGTAAGACCTTTGCGGATCAGCGATTTGGCTTCTTCAGAAAGATTTTGTTTGTGAGTTCGCGCGCGCTCTTCGAGCAGGCGTTTGAGTTCCGGATCAATATTGCGAATGAGAAGATCTGTCATAGCAGCTCCACTTGATATCGATGATATCGATACTGCGTTTGACGGTCAATGCGCGGTGATCTACTCCGCCGCCCGCTTCGCGGCCTTGATAAATTTCTTCAGCACGCGGTCGCGCTTCAGCTTCGAGAGATAATCCACGAACAACACGCCGTTGAGATGGTCGATCTCGTGCTGGATGCAGGTGGCGAACAGGCCTTCGGCATCTTCTTCGTGCACCTTGCCGTCAAGATCGGTGAAACGCACCCGCACCCGTGCCGGCCGTTCCACCTCCTCGTAATATTCGGGGATCGACAGGCAGCCTTCCTCATAAACAGACAGCTCTTCCGACGACGACAATATCTCCGGATTAATGAAGACGCGCGGCCGCGGTTTGCTCTCGCCGTCGTCTTCCTTCTTGGCAAGGTCCATGGTGATCAGCCGGATCGGCTGCGCAACCTGGATCGCCGCGAGCCCGATCCCGGGGGCGGCATACATGGTCTCGAACATGTCGTCGGCAAGCTTGCGCAGCTCCGCCGTGACCTTCTCGACGGGCTTGGAAACGAGCCGCAACTGCTTGTCCGGAAGGATGATAATTTCTCTGATAGCCATGGCGGGCGATTTAATCTGCTGATTTGGCGGGGTCAATGCGCCCCGGACGGCCTGCTTAATCCGGCCTTAACCATGAAAATTAGGCTGTCGGTAACCATCGAAATCAATCTCGCATTAACCATAAAAATTAGCCTTCCATTCATCATAAATGTTCCCTCTTCGTTCGCGTCGACCCGCGAATCGGCTACAAGAGCGGAATGAACGAGATTCTTTTCATGATCGGCGATGAGCCGATCCGTGCCGGTGCGGCACTGATCGGTTTCGGCGCGCTGGCGCTGATCCTGCTCTTGACCATCGCGGTCGTGATCGCGCGCTCCGGCAGCCGTGGCGCAGCACTTGCGATGGCGCAGGCAATCCGCGCCGATGAACTGGAGGAGCGCCTGAGCGAAATGATGCGGGCGCAGTCCGAAGCCACCGGCCGCGTCGATGCCATGGGACAGGCGCTCGCCGGCAGGCAGGCGGAGATGGCGCGGGCCGTCAATGAGCGGCTGGATTCGGTGACCCACCGGGTCGGCCAGTCGATGGAGCAGACCACCCGCAACACCATGGAAAGCCTGAGCGTGCTGCACGAGCGGCTCGGCATCATCGACAACGCTCACAAGAACCTCACCGACCTCACCTCGCAGGTGACGACGCTGCGCGACGTGCTCGCCAACAAGCAGTCGCGCGGCGCGTTCGGTCAGGCACGGATGGAAGCCATCGTCCAGGATGGCATGCCGAAGGATTCCTACGCGTTCCAGCACACACTCTCCAACAACAAGCGGCCGGATTGCGTGGTGTTCCTGCCGGATCAGCGTCCGCTCTGCATCGACGCCAAGTTTCCGCTGGAGGCGATGACCGCGCTGCATGACGCGCGATCGGATGATGAGAAGAAATTCGCGACCCAGCGGCTGCGCACGGACGTGACGAAGCACGTCACCGACATTGCCGAGAAATATCTGATCCCCGGCGAAACCCAGGACACCGCGCTGATGTTCGTGCCGTCGGAATCGGTCTATGCCGAAATCCACGACGGTTTCGACGACGTGATCCAGAAGGCCTATCGCGCCCGCGTCGTGCTGGTGTCGCCATCGCTGTTGATGCTGGCGATCCAGGTGATGCAGCAAATCCTCAAGGACGCGCGGATGCGCGACGCCGCCGACCAGATTCGTACCGAGGTCATGCATCTCGGTGACGACCTCGGCCGCTTGCGCGAACGCGTGCTGAAGCTGCAGAACCATTTCGGGCAGGCCAACGAGGACGTTCGCCAGATCCTGATTTCCGCCGACAAGATCGAAAAGCGCGCGGGCCGGATCGAGGAACTGGATTTCAGCAAGACCGACGCGGACGCGCCGCGCATTGTCAAGTCGGATCGTCCAGAGCTGTTTTCGCCGCTGCCGCGCAAGCTGCAGGCGGGCGAATAGAAAGGCCGCCCTCGACGATTGTTACGTTCGTTTGCAAAAATATAATTGCCGGCCGAACATAGAGTTTCGGAAAGCCTGATCCTAAGCTCCCATTGCTCAAGCGAACTCAACGGGAGCTACCAATGATTAAAGCTATTCTGATCGCCGCCAGCGTTGCGGCCCTTTCCATCGTGACCGCGTTTGATGCGTCGGCTCAGACCACCGCGCCCGCTGCTCAAGACACCATGGCCAAGGATAAAATGGGCAAGGACGGCATGAAGAAGGAGACCAAGGGCATGTCGAAGGATGGCATGGCCAAGGACGGCATGTCGAAAGATTCGATGGCCAAAGACGGCATGAAGAAAGACGGCATGAGCAAGTAACTGCGCCGAAATAACGCATCATTCCGGGCTCGCGCGAAAATGCGCGTCCCGGAATGACAAACGGTCAATGCGCCTCGTCCCAATTATTCGCCGCCCTCGCATCGACCTGCAGCGGCACCGAGAGCAGCACCGCGGGAAACGGCGCGTCCTGCATGGTGTGCTGCACCACCGGCAGCGTCGCCGCCACTTCGTCGTCGGGCACCTCGAAGATCAGTTCGTCATGCACCTGCAGCAGCATCTGCGCGGATAATTTCTTTTCCGCCAGCGCGTCTTCCATCCGGATCATGGCGCGGCGGATGATATCGGCAGCAGTGCCCTGCAGCCGGGCATTGATGGCGGCGCGTTCGTTGAAGGAACGGACCGAGGCGTTGCTGGCCTTGATGTCGGGATAATGACATTTGCGGCCGAACAGCGTCTCGACATAGCCGTGGGCGCGGCAGAAATCGCGCGTAGCGTCCATGTAGGCGCGGATGCCGGGAAAGCGCTCGAAATATTTCTTGATATAGGCAGAGGCTTCCTCGCGCGGAATCCCGAGTTGATTGGCAAGCCCGAACGCCGAAATGCCGTAGATGATACCGAAATTGATCGCTTTCGCCCGGCGGCGCACCTCGCCCGGCATATCCTTGATCGGTACGCCGAACATTTCCGACGCGGTCATGGCATGGATGTCGAGCTTGTCCTGGAACGCCTGCTTCAGCACCGGAATATCGGCGATCTCCGCCAGCAGCCGCAACTCGATCTGCGAATAATCTGCGGACACCAGCTTGTGGCCCGGGGTTGCGATGAAGGCGCGGCGGATTTTCCGGCCGTCCTCGGTACGCACCGGAATATTCTGCAGGTTGGGCTCGTTCGACGACAGCCGCCCGGTGGTGGTCGCCGCCAGCGCGTAGGTGGTGTGGACGCGGTGGGTCTGCGGATGCACATAGGTCGGCAGCGCGTCGGTGTAGGTCGATTTCAGTTTCGAGACCTGCCGCCATTCCAGAATCTTTTTCGGAAACTCATGGCCCTGCTCGGCAAGCTCATCAAGCACCTGCGCGGTGGTGGACCACGCGCCGGTCTTGGTCTTGCTGCCGCCGGGCATTCCCATCTTGCCGAAGATGATGTCGCCGATCTGCTTCGGGCTGCCGACATTGACCGGCTCGCCGGCGATCTCCTGGATCTCCGCCTCGACCCGCGCCGCGGTCTGCGCGAAATCGGCCGACAGCCGCGACAGCACCTGGCGATCGATCGAGATGCCGCGCCGCTCCATCCGACCGAGCACGCCGACCAGCGGCCGCTCCAGCGTCTCATAGACGGCGGTCATGCGCTCGGCGGCTAGCCGCGGTTTCAGCACCCGCCATAGGCGCAGGATAACATCGGCGTCCTCGGCCGAATACCCGGTAGCCCTGTCGATCGCGACCTGATCGAAGGTGAGCTTGTTCTTGCCGCTGCCGGTGATCTCGCCGTGACTCAGCGTGGCGTGGCCGAGCCGGCTTTCCGCCAGCGAATCGAGCCCATGCGCGTTGCGGCCGGCATCGAGCGCATAGGACATCAGTTGCACGTCGTCATGGTTGCGAAGCACGATGCCGTGCTGCGCCAGCATTACGGCGGAGAATTTGATGTTGAAGCCGATCTTCAACAACCCCGCCGATTCCAGCAGCGGGCGCAGCGCGTCAAGCGCATTCGACGCCTCGATCTGGTCCGGCGCAAGGCCGGAGGCGAACAGGCCGGCGCCATCGCCGGACTGCTTGTGGCCGAGCGGAATGTAGCAGGCATCGTTGGGCCCGAGCGCCAGCGCTACGCCGCACATCTCCGCCTGCATCGGATCGATCGAGGTCGCCTTGGCATCGATGGCGAAATGCCCGGTGTCGTGAATACGCGCGATCCAGGCATTCAATTCAGCGAGCGTGCGGACGGTCTGGTATTTGTCGCGGTCGATTTTCGTCTTGCGTGCGGCCTCGGCACGCGCGGCGGCGAGGGCTTGCGGCGTCAGCGCGATCGCGCCGCGGTCTGCTTTCGGCAGGCCCGGCGACCGCTTCTGATTGCCGCCTTCCAGTGGAAGTTCGCCCGCACGCGGCGAAAAATTGGTCCCCTTCGCAGCGGCATCCGGTTCGCCACCCAACGACGCCGTGGACGGCGAATCCTGTGGCATCCCCCTCGACGCAAACGGGCTTTTCAAATCCGTCGCTGCGTCGATATCCGACGGATCGACCTGCGCATATTCCGCGACACGCCGCGTCAGCGTGGAAAACTCCATCGCCTTCAAAAACGCGATCAGCTTGCGCGCGTCGGGCTCGTGCACCGCAAGCTCGTCGAGCGGCACGTCGAGCGTGACCTTGTCGTCGAGCAGCACCAACTGCCTGGAGATGCGCGCCTTCTCGGCGTGTTCGATCAGCGCCTCGCGCCGCTTCGGCTGCTTGATCTCGCCCGCGCGCTTTAGCAGCGTTTCCAGGTCGCCGTATTCGACGATCAACTGCGCCGCGGTCTTCACCCCGATGCCGGGCACGCCCGGCACGTTGTCGGTCGAGTCGCCCGCCAGCGCCTGTACCTCGACCACCTTTTCCGGCGGTACGCCGAATTTTTCGATCACCTCGGCAATGCCGAGGCGGCGGTCCTTCATGGTGTCGTACATGGTGACGCAGTCGGTTACGAGCTGCATCAGGTCCTTGTCCGAGGACACGATGGTGGCGGTGGCGCCGCGTTCGCACGCGATCCGCACATAGGTCGCGATCAAATCGTCGGCCTCGAAGCCGGCCTGCTCCAGGCAGGGCAGGTCGAATGCCCGCACCGCCTCGCGGATCAGCGGGAATTGCGGGATCAGGTCGTCCGGCGCGGGCGGCCGGTGCGCCTTGTAGGCCGGATAGAGCTTGTTGCGGAAGGTGACTTCGGACTTGTCGAAGATGATGGCGAGATGGGTCGGCCGGTTGTCCTCAGGCATGTCGCGCAACAGCTTCCACAGCATGTTGCAGAAGCCGAGCACGGCGTTGACCTGCAGCCCGTCGGATTTGCGGTTGAGCGGCGGCAGCGCGTGATAGGCGCGGAAAATATAGGAGGAACCGTCGACCAGGAAGACATGGTCGCCCCGGCCTGGAATTTTGGCAGGGGCCTTGACGGCGGCGGGCTTCGCGGCGGGCTTTTCTGATGGTTTCGGCATGGCCGCAACTTAGGGATTTTTGCGGTGATTGACACCCTGTCCGGCCGGATGTGCCGGGATTTTTCTGTTCCGAAGCCGCCCCCGAATCGGTTGCATCGCCGCCCGTTCCATGTCCCCCTAGCCATGCCACCCGCCGAAAGGAACAGCCGATGATCACCCAACTCGCCGTCCTGATGGAGAAGCTGCGAGCGGTTGAGGCCGAGATCGAGATCGAACTGGCAAAAAAGCGCGAGGAAATGCGCTTCCGCTTCGAAAATCGCCGGATCGTGTTCGAGCAGGGGGCGCTTCGAATCCATCATGAGATCAAGACCCGGGCGTCGCGCTATTTCATCGATGCCAATCCGCTGGTCGTGCTGACCGCGCCGGTGATCTACTCATTGCTGATCCCGGTGCTGCTACTCGATATTTTCGTCATGGTCTATCAGGCGATCTGCTTTCCGATCTACAATATCCCGAAAGTCCGCCGCCGCGACTATCTGGTCTTCGACCGCCACCATCTCGCCTATCTCAACATCGTCGAGAAGATAAACTGCGCGTATTGCTCCTACGCCAATGGTGCAATCGCGTTTGCGCGCGAGGTTGCGGCAAGAACGGAAGTCTATTGGTGCCCGATCAAGCATGCGCGCCGCGTACTCGGCCCGCATCCGCACTATCAGGGGTTCGCGGATTTCGGCGACGCCGAAGGCTATCGCGAGCGCGTGGAGCAGATGAAGCAGGGCGTGATTATCGAAGACGCGTGATCACTCCGCCGCCTGCAGTTCGGGACGCGGCTTTTTCGGCGCGATCCAGAACGCGGCGGGACGTTCGAACAGGAAATTCATCCGGGTTCCGCGCGCGGTCCACCAGATCGCCAGCGCGCCGACCACCCCGGTGATGGTAACGATCAGCGAGACCGTTCCAATGTCATGAATCGGACCCAGACGCAGCAACAACGTCCGCGTCGCCGCCATCGGCAGGAAAAACGCGAGATAGATGACGATGGAATGCTCACCGCAATAGCGCAGGACATCCAGCCAATGCACCCGCGCCAATAGCGTACCCGCCACGACGATGGCGCATGCGCCGGCAAGGCCCAGCGCCAGCGAAATCAGCGGCCATTCGCTGAAACCGAGAACCACCAGGCCACCATTGACCAGCGCCCACAGCGCCAGCCCGGCCATTGCGAAAGAAGGCCGCGCCCGCGCGCGATCCGACAGGGCGAACACGTGCGCGGCGAACAAATAGCCGGAGTAGAAATAGACAAATCGCGCGCAAAACTCGTCGATCACAGTCCAGCCGGTGGCGACATGCATCGTTTCCAGCGCCGCGGCCACGGTCCAGATCGCCAGCGGCGGAACCCGCAGCGTCGCCTTGGTGACGACGAAGAACACCGGCAGCAGATAGATGAACCACAGCGTGCCGAACGGCTCGACGAAGGATTCGAGATAGAGAGCGCCGACATGGGTCCAATTCGTTTCAGCCGCGAACGCGGGCGCCTTGAAGCCGAACTGGACCGTCACCCACAGCAGGTAGAAGTAGGCGAAATGCACCACCTTGCGATCGAGATAAGTGCGCCAGTCGCGCTCGATCACCACCGACAGGAACAGGCCGGAGATCAGGAAGAAATCCGGCATCCGGAACGGTTTGGCGAATGCGACCAGGTGATGCATGAAACCGGTCTGGCCGGCGGCGGCCTCGACCCCCAGCACCGAATGCATCATCACCACCATGACGATGCAGATGCCCTTGGCGTAATCGACCCAGTCGATTCGCGGAGAATGCTTGGCGGCAAATGTGCCGTTTACGGTCATCGGTGTCTCTTTTCGGCGCGGACTGATCGTGTCTTGGCCGCATCATCGGCGGAATCGGTTTCATTCTCGTTTATTCATACAAATCATGTGCCGGTTTCCGGGGATTTCTCCTCGCCAAAGCGCTACCACTTTGACGGATCATGCGCTAAGACCCGCTCACAATCGACCAATCGCGTTAACCATCATCGACAGGCTGTTTCATGCGAATTGCCATGATTGGCACGGGCTATGTAGGGCTGGTGTCCGGCGCCTGCTTCGCCGATTTCGGCCATCAGGTCACCTGCGTGGACAAGGACGGCGACAAGATCGCAAGCCTGCGCCGTGGCGAGATTCCGATCTTCGAGCCGGGGCTCGACGCGCTGGTCGCCGCCAATGCGAAAACCGGGCGGCTGGATTTTGCGACCGATCTCGCCGCGCCCGTGGCTGAAGCCGACGCTGTCTTCATTGCGGTCGGTACGCCGTCGCGGCGCGGCGACGGCCATGCCGACCTGAGCTACGTCCACGCCGCCGCGCGCGAGATCGCCGCGGCGCTGAGGGGCTTCACCGTGGTCGTCACCAAATCGACCGTGCCGGTCGGCACCGGCGACGAGGTGGAGCGGCTGATCCGGGAGACCAACCCTGAAGCTGAGTTCGCGGTTGCGTCCAATCCGGAATTCCTGCGCGAGGGTGCCGCGATCCGCGATTTCAAGTTTCCCGACCGCATCGTCATCGGCACGTCGGATGAGCGTGCGCGGAAAGTGCTCGGCGACATCTACCGGCCGTTGTCGTTGAACCAGGCGCCGCTGATGTTCACGGCGCGGCGCACGGCGGAGCTGATCAAATACGCCGCCAATGCATTTCTCGCCACCAAGATCACCTTTATCAACGAAATCGCCGATCTCGCCGAAAAGGTCGGAGCCGACGTGCAGGAAGTGGCGCGCGGCATCGGGCTCGACAACCGCATCGGTTCGAAATTCCTGCACGCCGGGCCGGGCTATGGCGGCTCGTGCTTTCCAAAGGACACCCGCGCGCTGGTGAAGATCGCGCTGGATCATGACGTGCCGCTGCGGATCGTCGAGGCCACCGTGGCAGTCAACGACAACCGCAAGCGGGCGATGGCGCGTAAGGTCGCGGGCGCGATCGGCGGGTCGTTGCGCGGCAAGACCATCGCGGTGCTCGGCCTCACCTTCAAGCCCGATACCGACGACATGCGCGAGGCGCCGTCGATTCCGCTGGTGACCGGGCTACTCGACATGGGCGCCAAAGTGCGCGCGCATGATCCCGTCGGCATGGAGCAGGCGCGGCGCGAACTGCCCGATATCGAATACTGCGACGACGCTTACGCCTGCGCGCGCGGCGCCGATGCCATGGTGGTGGTTACCGAATGGGTGCAATACCGTACGCTCGACCTGACGCGGCTGAAGCGCGAAATGGCGCAGCCGGTGGTCGTCGATTTGCGCAACATCTATCGGCCCGAGGACATGGCGGCGCTGGGCTTTATTTATGAGAGCGTAGGGCGGCCGGCCGAGCCGCGGGGGTGATGCTTCCTTACCTCTTCCCGCTCGCGGGGAGAGGTCGGATTGCGAAGCAATCCGGGTGAGGGGGAGGCTCCGTATTCGAGATGTCAGAGTTTGGGGTGACAGCCCCTCACCCCAACCCTCTCCCCGCGAAGAGCGGGGCGAGGGGGCGATAGAGCGATAAATAGTGCGCAGCTTCGACACCCCTCTCCCCATCGACGCCGTGCTCGACGATCTGTCGCGCGCGCTTGCGGAAAACAACGCAGCCGTGCTGGTGGCGCCGCCGGGCGCCGGCAAGACCACGCGGGCGCCGCTGGTGCTGCTCGACGCGCCGTGGGTTGGGTCCAAGAAAATCATCGTGCTGGAGCCGCGGCGGATCGCGGCGCGCGCCAGTGCCGAGCGGATGGCGCGAACGCTGGGCGAACGCGTCGGCGACACCGTCGGCTACCGCGTCCGGTTCGGCTCCAAGGTGTCGCGCGCGACCCGCATCGAGGTGGTCACCGAGGGAATTTTCTCGCGGCAGATCCTTGACGATCCCGAACTGACCGGCGTCGCCGCGGTGCTGTTCGACGAATTCCATGAGCGTTCGCTCGATGCCGATCTTGGCCTGGCGCTGGCGCGGGATGCACAAACCGGCCTGCGCGAGGATCTGCGCATCCTGGTGATGTCGGCGACACTGGACGGGGCGCGAATCGCAAAACTGCTGGGCAATGCGCCGGTCATCGCCAGCGAGGGCCGTGCCTATCCGGTCGAGACGCGCTATCTCGGCCGCAAGCCGGACGTGCAGCTTGAGCGGCAGATGGCGGATGCGATCGCGATGGCGCTGCGCGCCGATCCCGGTTCGGTGCTGGCGTTTCTGCCGGGTGCGGCCGAAATCCGCCGCACCCAGAATTTCCTTGGCGAGCGCATCCACGATGCTTCTATCGAGATCGTACCGTTGTTCGGCGCGCTCGACGCCGCCGTGCAGGACCGCGCCATCGCGCCTGCCCCGAAAGGGCAGCGCAAGGTGGTGCTGGCGACGTCGATCGCCGAGACCTCGTTGACCATCGAGGGTGTGCGCATCGTGGTCGATTCCGGCGTCGCCCGGGTCCCACGCTATGAACCCGACATCGGCCTCACGCGTCTCGAGACCGTGCGCGCCTCGCGCGCCGCGGTCGACCAGCGCCGCGGTCGTGCCGGCCGCACCGAGCCCGGCGTCTGCTATCGGCTGTGGGACGAGCCGCAGACCGCGTCGCTCGCGGCCTATACCCAGCCGGAAATTCTCAGCGCCGACCTGTCGTCGCTGGTGCTCGATCTCGCGCAATGGGGGGTCAGCGACCCCGCATCGCTGGCGTTTCTGGATTCGCCGCCCGCCCCTGCCCTCAACGAAGCCCGCAGCCTGTTGCACGAACTCGGCGCGCTCGATGCCGACGGCCGGATCACCGCGGAAGGCAAAAGCCTGCGCGCGCTGGCGCTGACGCCGCGGCTGGCGCGCATGATCGTGGATTCGCACCGGCTCGGCGCCGGCGAGGAAGCCGCAGAGATCGCGGCGGTGCTGACCGAGCGTGGCCTCGGCGGCGACAGCGCCGATCTCGACGCGCGGCTCGACCAGTTTCGCCGCGACCGTTCGCAGCGCGCCAGCAGCGCGAGACAGCTCGCACAACGCTGGGCGTCGCAGGTGGCCGCCACCGAGGGAGCACATTCTTCAGATGATGTGCTATCCACCGGCGTAATGCTGGCGTTGGCGTTTCCCGATCGGGTCGCGCGCAATCGCGGCAACGGAACCTTCGTGCTCGCCAATGGGCGTGGCGCCGCCGTCGATCAAGCCTCCGCTCTCGCCCGCGCGCCTTACATCGCGGTCGCCGAATTGACCGGCACGGCCGCGAGCGGACGCATCCTGCTGGCCGCGCCGATCCTGCGATCCGACATCGAATTGCGCTTCGCCGATCAGATCGAGAGCGCAGATGAAGTCACGTTCGACCGCGATGCCATGGCGCTGCGGGCGCGGCGCAAGCGAACCTTGCACGCGATCACGCTGTCGGAGGCCCCGTTGACGCTATCGCCGTCGGCGGAGACCGCGCGGGTGCTGGCCGACGGCCTGGTGGCCGCGGGATTGGACCGGCTGCCATGGTCGAAACCCCTCAAGCAATGGCGCGACCGCGTGATGTTCTTGCGCAAGGCCGAAGCCGATGCCTGGCCGGATCTGTCGGACGATGCGCTCGCGGCACGGCGTGAGGACTGGTTGGTACCGTCACTGTTCGACAAGACCTCGCTGAAGGAGTTTTCATCCGGCGATCTGTCGGACGTGCTGATGACGCTGTTGCCGTGGGAGCTGCGCGCGCGGCTGGAGCGCGAGGCGCCGACGCATTTCGAGGCGCCGACCGGCACCAAGCTTCCGATCGACTATGAGGCCGAACAGGGACCGACCATCGCGGTTCGGCTGCAGGAATTGTTTGGGCTCAACGCCCACCCATCGATCGCGAAGGGCGCGGTGCCGCTGGTGCTGGAATTACTGTCGCCGGCGCATCGCCCGGTGCAGGTGACGCGCGATCTGCCGGGTTTCTGGCGCGGCAGTTACGCGGCGGTGCGCTCCGACCTGCGCGGACGCTATCCGCGGCATCCCTGGCCCGAGGATCCCGCAAACGCCATGCCGACGCGGCGGGTTAAGCCAAGGGGGACGTAAGGCGGAGGTCTCGTGTCCCCGGACGCGGTGCAGCGTTCTTCACGATGCACCGCAGAGCCGAGGCGCGAGATCCCCGTTAACGCTTCGCTCATCCTTTTCGCTGAAATAGCACCCTTCGCCGCCGCCGTTAGCAGCAGTTTGCCGGCGGATGTGCTGAGATCGCGAATTCCCCAAGTGAGTATGCGTCATGCGTAACATCATGATTTTCGCGGCGTTCATGGTCGGCCTCGGCACCATCATGGCGCAGATGGCGGATAAGATGACCGCGACGCCCGCGCTCGCCAATACCGCTGCCCGGAAGGCCGCCACAGCGGACGCGCCGCCGGCCGGCATCCGCAGCCTCAGCATCCCGCGCGATGCCCGCGGTCACTTCCAGACCGAGGGCCGCATCGACGGCCAGCGCATCGACTTCATGGTCGATACCGGCGCGTCGGTGATCGCGCTCAACGAAAAGTCCGCAGCGCGGTTCGGCCTGCGGCCAGCCCGCGGCGATTACAACGCCACGGTCACCACCGCCAACGGCACCATCAAGGCCGCGCGCACGCGGCTCGCCATGGTCGAACTCGGCGGTCTCGTGGTGCGCGACGTCGAGGCCATGGTGCTCCCCGACGAGGCATTGTCGGAAAACCTGCTCGGCCTGTCGTTCCTGTCGAAGCTGAAGCGGTTCGAATATTCGGGCGGCAAGCTGGTGCTGGAGCAGTAAATCAACGCCTGAAACGGGCGGTACGCTGCCTAAATTTTCTCAAACCGTCATTGCCGGGCTTGACCCGGCAATCCATCCTTTTCAAGAAGATGGATGCCCGGATCAAGTCCGGGCATGACGCCGGTGCGTCGCCGCACCCCTCTAGCCAAGGCCATCCAAATGTTCCCAAAGCCGCAATCCGTCCTGGTGCCGAATACCTACGCCTTTGAATCCGAACCGATGGTGAAGGCGACCGGCTTTCGCGAATACGACGCGCGCTGGCTGTTCGGCAAGGAAATCAACCTGATGGGGATTCAGGCGCTGGGCATGGGGCTGGGCGTGCTGATCGCGGAACTCGGCCAGCGCCAGGAGATCGTCACCGGTCACGATTTCCGCAGCTATTCGGCGTCGATCAAATACGCGTTGATTTCCGGCCTGCTGGCGTCGGGCTGCAAGGTGCACGACATCGGGCTCGCGGTGACGCCGATGTCCTACTTCGCCCAGTTCGAACTCGACGTGCCCTGCGTCGCCATGGTGACGGCCTCACACAACGACAATGGCTGGACCGGCGTCAAGATGGGCGCCAACCGTCCGCTGACATTCGGGCCGGACGAGATGAACCGGCTGAAAGAGATCGTGCTGTCAGCCGACTTCAAGAACAAACCCGGCGGCTCCTACGAGTTTCACGAGAATTTCCCGGCGCGCTACATCGCCGATCTGACCAAACGCCACAAGCTGAAGCGCAAGCTGAAAGTCGTGGTCGCCTGCGGCAACGGCACCGCCGGCGCGTTCGCACCGCAGGTGATGCAAGCCATCGGCTGCGAAGTGGTGCCGCTCGACACCGAGCTCGATTATACGTTTCCGAAATACAATCCGAATCCCGAAGACCTGAAGATGCTGCACGCCATCCGCGACGCGGTGCTGGAGCACAAGGCCGATGTCGGTCTCGGCTTCGACGGCGACGGCGACCGCTGCGGCGTGGTCGACAATACCGGCGAGGAGATTTTCGCCGACAAGGTCGGCGTCATGCTCGCGCGGGATATGTCGGCCATCACCAAGAACGCGCAGTTCGTGGTCGACGTGAAATCGACCGGATTGTTCGTGACCGACCCAGTGCTGCAAAAGCAGGGCGCGACGGCCACCTACTGGAAAACCGGCCATTCCTATATGAAGCGGCGCACCAACGAACTCGGCGCGCTCGCCGGGTTCGAGAAATCCGGCCACTTCTTCTTCAACAAGCCGTTCGGCCGCGGCTATGACGACGGCCTGATCTCGGCGATCGCGATCTGCGAGATGCTCGACCGCGCGCCCGACAAATCGATGGCGGACCTGAAAAATGCGCTGCCGAAAACCTGGTCGTCGCCGACCATGTCACCGCATTGCTCGGACGAGACAAAATACGGCATCGTCGACAGCGTGGTGGAGCACTTCGAGGCGATGCAGAAGAAGGGCGAGAAGGTCGCGGGCCAGCCGATCCGCGATCTCGTCACCGTCAACGGCGTGCGCGTTACCGTCGAGGACGGCAGCTGGGGCCTGGTGCGGGCGTCATCCAACAAGCCCGAACTGGTGGTGGTGGTGGAAAGTCCGGTGTCCGAGCAACGGATGCGCGACATGTTCGAGGCGATGGACGGGGTCTTGCGCACCCATCCCGAGGTCGGCGAGTATAACCAGAAGATCTGACGGTGCCGCTTCGGCGCCGCCGACCGATGGGGCCGCCGCATCATGGTAATGCCGCTCTACGACGACAATCCATTCACCAGGCCGACGATGCCGGTGGTGACCTGGGGTCTTATCGCCGTCAACGTCCTCGTTTTCCTGTTTCAGGCGGGCGCCCCGGACGAGGCTGTCGAATGGATGACGATGTCGTTCGGATTTACGCCGGCGGCGTTTGCACATGATGCGCCGCAGATCGGTCCACTGCCCTCAGTGCTGACGCTGCTGACCAGCATGTTCATACATGGCGGCTTGGGACACCTGCTCGGCAACATGCTTTATCTTTTCATTTTCGGAGACGACATCGAGGAAGTGCTGGGAAGGCTGCGCTTCGTCGTCTTCTATCTCGCAAGCGGCGTGCTCTCGACGCTGGTTTATTTCGCGATCAACGTGCATTCGGACGTGACGCTGATCGGCGCATCAGGCGCTATCTCCGCCATCCTCGCAGCCTATCTGCTGTTGCGCCCCTGCGCGAAGGTGACAGCGCTGGTGCTGCGCTTCCCCGTGCGCGTGCGGGCCTATTGGGTGATCGGCGGCTGGATCGTGCTGCAGGTCATATCGCTGCTGGCGAACGAAAAGGACGGCGTGGCCCATGTGGCGCATGGCGGCGGGCTTGTCGCCGGCGTCGTGCTGTTTGCGCTGATGCGTCCCGCCGGCGTCACTCTGTTCGAGTGCATCGACCCGAAGAAGTCCGCGACGCCTGCCGGGGCGGAATAGGTTACTGATCCCGTTCCAGCCAGCCTTTATAACGGACGATCAGGTCCGTGAACGGATGCCCTGTCTCGACATGGAAACGGAACCGGCCGCTCCCGTTCGCTTCGTGCGAGTTCGAGCGCGGGCACAGCCACATCGGCAGTGGCACGCCGAAGGTGCTCCAGCGGCCGGACTGCCGGAATCTCACCCCGCGGGCATGGCCGGGATCGGCAGCGCCGTGACCGACTTGATCTTCTCCATCGCAAAACGCGAGGTGACGTTCTTCAGCGACACCGCGCCGATCAGCTTCTTGTAAAACACGTCGTAGCTCTGCATGTCGGCGACGACGACGCGCAGCATGTAATCAACGTCGCCGGCCATGCGATAGAATTCCATCACCTCGGGCATGGCGCTGACGGCCTCGGCGAATTTTTTCAGCCAGGTTTCGGAATGGTCCGAGCTTTCCACCGAGACGAACACGGAAATGCCTAAGCCGATCTTGTTCTGGTCGACCAACGCTACCCGGCGCAGGATCACGCCGTCAGCCTCCAGCCGCTGAATCCGCTTCCAGCATGGCGTCGAGGACAACCCGACGCGGTCGCCGATCTCGGCCACCGACAGCGAGGCGTCCTCCTGCAATACAGTCAGAATCTTGCGGTCGATGGCGTCGAGGCGCCGGTTGGGCTCGAGAACGTGAACGGCGAGATCGGTCATGAGAAGAACATTCCATTTATGAGGCTGGCAAACCTCATATAGAGAAAATTCTTCTATATCAAGCCCAAATTACATGGTCTGAGCCCCGCAGCCGGCTGGCTCGCCGCTTAAAAGTGCTTCCACTTCAGGACGTTGCGGGCAGGCGAAAGCGCCGCCGAAACGGGTGCATTTCAACGCTGCCGCGGCGGACGCGAAGCGCAGCGCGCTTGGCACGTCCTGTTTTTCGGTAATGGCGAGCGCAAACGCGCCATGGAATATGTCGCCGGCGCCCAGCGTATCGACGGTGTGCACCGGGAACGCCGGGGTTTCGCGAAGCTGCTTCTGCTCGTCGAGCCAGAGGGTGCCGCGCGGCCCGCGGGTGCCGGCCAGAAAAGAGTGCGTTAGCCTCGCCATTTTCATCAGCGCGTCGGCATCGTCGGCAATGCCGGCGGTGGCCTGCAACGCCTCGCTGGAAAAGATCAGATGCGACGACGCGGTCAGCAGGCCCTCGCGCATCGACATCGCGCGGTCGACATCGACGACCACCGGAATGCCGCGCTTGCGCGCCTCGGCGCAGAGATCGGTGCAAAACTCCGCGCAGCGGTTTTCGGTCAGGATGGCGTCGCAATCGCGCAGCAACGTGTCGGTATCGGGCAGGTGAACCCTCCACAATTCCGGATCGCGGAAGGTGACGATGGTGCGCTCGCCGCTGGGGTCGATCATGATGTTGGAGATCGGCGTCACCAACCCCGGCATATGCACGAGGTGCTTGGTGTCGATGCCCTCATGCGCCAGCTTCTCGAAAATATACTTGGCCGATGTCTCGCGGGAATCGCCCATTGGGCCGCAGATCGAGGCGCGGCCGCCAAGGCGCACGATTCCAATGGCGGCATTGAGGGCGTTGCCGCCGGCTATTTCATCGAAGTGGCTGGCGTTGACCTTGAGGCCGCGCTCCGGCAGTTCCTGGATACGAAACGTCAGGTCGCGCACGGGCATGCCGATGCATAAAATGCGCGGAGGAATTTTCGGAGCTGCGACGTGGAAATTCATCGGCGCGTCCATCGTATCGGCCCGGCCGTCTGATGAATCCGGACCTCCTGGAATAATCGATTGAGTCACGGACAAGTTCCCGTCGCACGAGCAAGTCAGGGGACCGCCTGCAGCCAGCGGCCAAGCAAATGGTGAGCGATCGCAAAGGGATGTGGGCCAGCCAAGCCGTCGGGATGTTCCCGTTTCAGCATCAGCATGGCCTCGGCGCGGTCGAACCAGCGGGCATCTTCGAGTTCCGTCCGATCGACGACGATTTCCTCATTGGTGGCGCGCGCCGAGCATCCAATCATCAGCGACGAAGGATAGGGCCAAGGCTGGGTCATGTAATAGGCCACATCGGCGCAGCGGATGCCGGATTCCTCGAAGATTTCGCGCCGGACCGCGTCCTCGATGGTTTCGGCGACCTCGACGAATCCGGCAAGACACGACCACATCCCGGTCGGAAAATGCTTCTGCCGCCCCAGCAGGCATTTGTCACCCGATGTCACCAGCATGATCACCACGGGATCGGTGCGCGGAAAATGCTCGGTCTTGCAGCTCGGACAATCGCGCTTCCAGCCGCCTTCCTTCATCGCCGAGCGCGTTCCGCAATTGGCGCAGAAGCCGTGGCGCTGATGCCAGCTCACCATCGATTTCGCCATCGCAATCGCGGAGAGTTCTTCGGGCGGAACGGCGCCCTGCATGGCCATGCCGCGCAGTTCGGTGACCGCGACGTCGTTCCGCGTCAGCAATTTTTCCACGGCCTCGGCCTTGATGCCCATGCCGAACACCGGGGCGCCTGCGCGCAGGCCTAAGAAAATCGTGCCGGGATTGGCGCCGAATGTCAGCGCCTCATCGATGCTCAGCAGCGCGCGCGGACCCTGCGGCTCCTGCTTCACCACCAGCGAGTCGCGATACACCACATAGGCGCGGGCGTCGCGATGACCCTCCAGCGCGAGCAGCTTTTCGTCATCGCTGCGCAGATGCGCGGCGCGGTCGAGGATATGGGTGATGAAGGCCGGCTGCCCCAGTGGAAACGAATCGAATGCACTCATGTCCTAACCGAGCCAGATCTTGCGGCGAAGCGCGCTGATGAAATTTTGGACTTCCTCCGCGTCATGCGCGAGCGGCGGCATCACGCCCCAAACCGGGCGCGGCCAAGCCACGTCGCTCGAGCGGCGGGCGATGACATGCACGTGCAGTTGCGGCACCAGATTTCCGAGTGCGGCGATATTCAGCTTGTCGCATTTGGTGATGTCTTTCAGCGCACGGCCGACGCGGCTGATCTCGGTCATCAGTTGCGCCTGCGCGACTTCGTCGAGGTCGATGATTTCCGCCACGTCAGGCCGGCGCGGCACCAGCAGCAGCCACGGGTAATGCGCGTCCTTGATGACCAGCACGCGGCACAGCGGCAGATCGCCGATGTCGATGGTGTCTTTTTTGAGCTGTGAGTGGAGCGACCAGTCGGAGGGCATGACGGCAACTAATGCCTTTCCGCGTTTCCGCACAAGCCCCGCAAAGCCATCTCGCCACGCTTGCTTTCCGGCGCTTTTGGCCCCAAATAAGCACCGGGAGATTGGCGGTGGACGAGCCACTCGCCAACCGGGTCAGGTCCGGAAGGAAGCAGCCCTAACGAGGTCCGGATCGGGTCGCTCGTCAGTCTCCTACCTGTTTTTTCGGGCGAATCGCGCGGGGCAGATACCAGCCTTGCGCTCGATGCCGCTCCCGTTGTTCCGCAATCAGGCCTGAGAGACAATCAATTGCGGATCGATCGATGACCGACGCTGACATGCCCGTAACCCGCCCAAGCGATCAGGACGCCCACCAGGGCGGCTTCGACCTCGGCGGCAATCAGGCGCCCCGTGCCGGCGCGGGTACGCCCTACCGCGTGCTGGCGCGTAAATACCGCCCCGCCAGCTTCGACGACCTGATCGGCCAGGAGGCCGTGGTCCGCACCGTCTCCAACGCGTTCGAAACCGGCCGCATTCCGCAGGCCTGGATCCTGACCGGCGTGCGCGGGGTCGGCAAGACCACCACCGCGCGGATTCTCGCACGCGCGTTGAACTACGAACTGCCGGACGGCTCGATCAAGGCCCCGACCATCCACATGCCCGTACTCGGCGTGCACTGCCAGGCCATCATGGAAAGCCGGCACATGGACGTGCTGGAAATGGACGCGGCGTCCCATACCGGCGTCGACGACGTGCGCCAGATCAATGACAGTGTGCGCTATGCGCCGGCCAGCGCCCGCTACAAGGTCTACATCATCGACGAAGTCCACATGCTCTCGACCGCGGCGTTCAACGCCTTCCTGAAGACGCTGGAAGAGCCGCCCGAGCACGCCAAATTCGTGTTCGCCACCACCGAAATTCGAAAAGTGCCGGTGACGGTGTTGTCGCGCTGCCAGCGCTTCGATCTGCGCCGGGTCGACGCCGACGTGCTGATGGCGCATCTCGCCAATATCGCGGCCAGAGAAAACGTCGAGGCGGAACCGGAGGCGCTCGGCATCATTGCGCGCGCCGCGGAGGGCTCGGTGCGCGATTCGCTGTCGCTGTTCGATCAGGCGATCGCGCATGCCGCGGGCGCCGTGCGCGCCGACGCGGTACGGCAGATGCTTGGGCTAGCCGACCGCACAAGAGTGATCGACCTGTTCGATTCTCTGGCGCGCGGCGATATCGCCAGCGCGTTTGGGGAATTCCGAGAGCAATACGATACCGGCGCCGACCCGATCGTGGTGCTGAGCGATCTCGCCGAATTCGTCAATTTCGTCACCCGCGTCAAGATCGTGCCGCCGACGGCGGACAACATTGCCTTTGGCGAAACCGAGCGGGTGCGCGCCCGCGATTTTGCCGCAAAGCTGTCGATGCGGGTGTTGTCGCGGATGTGGCAGATGCTGCTCAAGGGCATCATCGAGGTGCAGGCCGCGACCCGGCCCGCCGCGGCCGCGGAAATGGTGCTGGTGCGCATCGCCTATGTCGCCGACATGCCAACGCCGGACGAAGCGATCCGGATGATCGAGCAGAATGGCAGCGCGTCACAGGTGGTCGGCAGCGCTGCGCCGCGCAGCGCACCGGCCGCAACGTCGTCATCATCCGTTCAATCGTCGCCGCAGCGTGCGGTTCCGCGCGCGGGCGCCGAACCCTCGCCGCGCCCTCAGATGACCGAGCCGACGGCCGCCGCGCAGTCGGCTCCGGTGCTGAAGCTGAACAGCTTCGACGAGCTTGTCGCGCTGGCGGCAGAAAAGCGCGATCTCCTGACCAAGGCCGCGCTGGAAGCCGATATCCGCCTCGTGCGCATGGAGGACGGACGGCTTGAAGTGGCACTTGAACACAGCGCCGCGCGCATGCTGGTCAACGACCTCTCCCGCAAACTCGAACAATGGACCGGCCGGCGCTGGACCGTGATCGTTTCCAACGAACTGGGACAGCCGACGCTGCGCTCGCAGGCGCTGTTGAAACAATCCGAGCGCGAGCGATCGGCGGAATCCGATCCGCGGGTGAAAGAGGTGCTGGCGCGGTTTCCCGGCGCAAAAGTCGTGGAGGTGCGCAAGCTTGCCCCCGAACCGCTGGAATCCGATGTCACGGGTGACGACCCCGCCGAGTTTTCAGACAGCGACGATCAATGACAACCTTCAAAGGAACGGTTCATGGCTGATTTTCTCGGCATGATGAAACAGGCAGCGCAGCTGCAATCGAAGATGCAGGCCATGCAGGAAGAACTCGACCACGTCGAGGTCGAGGGCATGTCGGGCGGCGGCCTCGTCACCGTGCGCATGACCGCGAAGATGGAAGTGAAGGCCGTCAAGATCGATCCGTCGCTGATCAAGACGGATGAACGCGAAATCCTCGAGGATCTGCTGGTCACCGCGCATAACGACGCGCGCCGCAAGGCGGAAGCCGCGATGCAGGAGAAAATGCAGGCGCTGACCGGCGGTCTCGCGCTGCCGCCGGGGCTGGGTCTCGGCTGACATGCCCGCTGCCGTTGCCGGCCCTGAAATCGAACGTCTGATCCAGCTGCTGGCGCGGCTGCCCGGCCTCGGCCCGCGCTCGGCGCGGCGCGCCGCGTTGCACCTGATCAAGAAGCGCGAGGCGCTGATGACGCCGCTCGCCGGCGCGCTGCAGGTGGCGATCGACAAGATCGAGGTCTGCAAAACCTGCGGCAATATCGACACCCAGAATCCCTGTACGGTCTGCACCGATCTCCGGCGCGATCCTGCGATCATCGTCGTGGTCGCCAACGTCGCCGATCTCTGGGCGCTTGAACGCGCGCATGCTACCAATGGATTCTATCACGTGCTTGGCGCGACGCTGTCGCCGCTCGATGGCGTCGGGCCGCAGGATCTCACCATCGACGCGCTGGTGGCGCGTGCGCATGATCCGCGCGTGACCGAGATCATCCTGGCATTGAACGCCACCGTCGATGGCCAGACCACCGCGCATTACATCACCGACCTGTTGCAGGATGCGAATGTGAAGGTGACGCGGCTGGCGCATGGCGTGCCGGTCGGCGGCGAACTCGACTATCTCGATGAAGGCACGCTGTCGGCAGCGATGCGGCAGCGCACGTTATTTTGAAATTGAATCAGAGGAACTATGACTGGAAATGACTTCGGTAGATGCTTTGCCCTGGCGGCGGCCATCGTGCTCGCGGCCGCGTGTGAGGCGCCGGCGCAGCAGGCCGAGCCGCCGGCAAAGGCGGGCAAGCCGATCAATGCCGGCGATATCCTGTCGGGGCAACTCAACGCCATGCGCATGCGCGGGGCCAAGAAGGGCAAACGCATCAACACCTATCAGCTGGTCAGCGAGCCGCGCCGGCTGCCGCCGCCAAACGGGCTCTGCAATCTGGAGACCGGGCCGGAGACGTTCCAGATCGTGACCAGCAACGATGCCCAGACCGCGCAGCTGAAGGGTTTTATCGGCAAGGAAATCTCGGTGAAAGTCGACGAGGTCGCCTGCGCGCAGGACGCCGGGCAGATGAGCGAAGCGATCGTCACGAAATGGAGCGTGGTGACGAAGCATTAAGTTGCCGCCCGCGCTCGGCTTGACCGGGCGACCCAGTATTGCAGAGTGGGCCATCCGCTTTCGCGGGTGGTGACGCCAGGAGTTACGCCCGCACCGTCCCCAACCCCTCGAAATGCCCGCGCCGCTGCAGCCACGCCAGCAGGATCAGGCTGGGCACCGCGACCACGACGCAGATCGCGAAGAACAGCGGCCAGCCCGTGGCTTTCGCCACATAGCCTGCGCCCGAGGACAGATAGGTGCGGCCGACCGCCGCCAGCGCCGTCAGCAGCGCGTATTGCGTGGCGGTGTGCAGCGGGTTTCGGCACAGCGCCGACAAATAGGCGACGAAGATCACGGTGCCGATGGCGCTGGTGAAATTCTCCGCCGTGATCGCGAACGCCAGCGCCCATTGATTGACGCCGACCAGTGCCAGCCACGAGAACGAGAGATTGGCGACGGCCTGCAACACGCCGCCGATCCAGAGGCTCGCGGCCAGCGAATAGCGCCGCGCCACGTATCCGCCGGCAAAGCCGCCGATCAAGGTCGCAGCGAGCCCCACGCCCTTGACGATGGCGGCATAGTCATTGCGGGTGAAGCCGAGGTCGATCACGAACGGCGCGGTCATGGTGCCGGAAAACGCGTCGGTGAATTTGTACAGCACCACGAAGGCCAGCGCCGCCCACGCATCCCTGCGCGCAAGGAATTCCGAGAATGCGCCGATCGCCGCATGCATCACTCGCGTGAACGCCGTCTCGGCGCGGGTGGCAGCCTCGGCGCGCGCCGATTGCTCGGGCTCGGTGGCGGCAAGTGCGGTGACGGTGCCGATCAACACCATGGCCGCCATCACCACATAGCCCCACATCCAGGCCGAGGAGCGCGCGATCCCCGTGCCCTCGAAGGCGCTGACCAGAAACAGCGCGCCGGCGGTCGAAACCAGCATGCCGATGCGGTAGGCCGCGACATAGGACGCCATGCCGGCGGCCTGCTCGCTCTCGGGCAGGCTTTCCACGCGAAACGCGTCGACCACGATGTCCTGGGTCGAGGACATCGCCGCCACCAATAGCGCGCCGAGCGCCACGAACAGCGGCGAGCGCGCCGGATCGGTCAGCGCCAGCAGCAGGATTGCCACGATCAGCAGCAGTTGCGAGAACACCAGCCAGCCGCGGCGGCGGCCGAAGGCGCGCGTGAAGAACGGCACATGCAGCGCATCGACCAGCGGCGCCCAGATGAATTTCAGCGTATAGGGCGTGCCGACCAGCGCGAACAGGCCGATGGTGCCGAGATCGACGCCGGATTCGCGCATCCATACCAGCAGCGTCGATCCCGACAGCGCCAGCGGCAGCCCGGAGGAAAAGCCGAGCAGCAGCACGATCAGCACGCGGCGCTGCAGGTACACCGCCCAGCCGTCGCGCCAGGAGGCTGGCGGCGCGGCGCGCGGTTTCGGTGTTAGTGAGGCATCGGGAACGCCGGTCATGCCGCAGTGCTAGCAGATTCGCGCCCGCGTGCCCCGGACGCAGCGTAGCGCGTAGCTCTTCGCGAAGCGGTGCGCTGCAGAGCCGGGGCCGTCACGAGCACTGGCGTTTGGTATGGTCCCGGCTCTGCGGAGCGGCATGAAGAATGCCCCACCGCGTCCGCGACACGAACTGAACTAATCCAGCTTCGCCTCCATGCCGCGCTTGACGCCGGGGCGCGCCATCAGTGCGTCGTACCAGCGCCCGACATTGGGGAAATCCGAAAACGCCACCTTGTGCCGCTCGTGCCGCCAGGCCCAGCCCAGAATCGCAAAATCGGCGACCGACAGCGCATCGGCGACGAATTCGCGGGTCGCCAGGCGGCGATCCAGCACGCCATAGAGCCGCCGCGTCTCCGCCGAATAGCGTTTCAGGCCATAGGCGCGGTCCGCCTCGTTCTGCACGGTCAGGAAATGATGCACCTGACCCGGCATCGGGCCAAAGCCGCCCATCTGCCACATCAGCCATTCCAGCACCGGGATGCGCTCGATCAGCGAGCCGGGCAGGAACTTTCCGGTCTTCTCGCCGAGATAGAGCAGGATCGCGCCGGACTCGAACACGCTGACGCGTTGGCCGCCGGGGCCATCCGGATCGACGATCGCCGGAATCTTGTTGTTCGGGCTGATGGCCAGAAATTCCGGCTTCATCTGCTCGCCCTTGGTGATGTCGACGGGGTAGACCTTGTAGGGCAGTCCCATCTCCTCCAGCGCGACGCTGATCTTGCGGCCGTTCGGCGTGTTCCAAGTGTGCAGTTCGATGATCATTATCGTCAACCCCCGCGAAAACGGGGTATCCAGTAACCCGGAACGTTACGGCGTTACAACCCACCGTCGTCCCCGCCTTCGCGCTAGGGCATGCACACATCTTTGAGGCTCCACCCTACGGCGACGGCGTGGAAGTATTTGAGGCCGTTTTTGATGGTGATAGGGCCTGGCGGTTTGGACGAGGAATAGCCGTCCCAACCGCCGAGACGGCTAATAATCCAGGTGGCCCAGGCGAGACTGTCTGGCGGATGCGGGTTTCTTAGCCGTTTGCTTTGAGCCTCAAGATTTCGGTTGAGAGCGACGAGCGTTGCTAAACCGTTGGTGTCGAAGGCAAGCCGGGCGGGCTGGTGACCACGGCCATCGCGCGCTTGCAGGAGCTGGATGGTGATGACCGCTGCCTTGGCCGCGATCGCGACCAGTTTGAGAAGCCGGTCGGCGGTCGCAATCTGGCTGTCTTCGAGCCTGAAGCCTTGCGTCTTGAGAACGCGGAAGAACTGCTCGATCAGCCAGCGCCGCTTGTACCATTCGACGATGCGCCAGGCCTGTTCCGCAGTCGCCACCGCGTGAGTGGTGAGAAGCCGCCAGTGCAGTGGTTTTGTGCCGGCACGGGGATCCGGTTCACGCACATCGACATAGTTCAACGCCAGGCTTTCAGGCAGATGGCGCAGGAACCTGGTTTGCGGCCGGGCCAGGTTCACCGCGCCGAAGCGCAGTTCGAGTTGCGCGGTACGTTCGGCCCGCTGCGCCCGCGCAGGCAGTACGATGGCGCGCTGGTCCACCACGGCCATGGCTTCGCTTGCCGCATACAAGCCGGTACCGTCAGCGAGGCTGCGATCATGCATGCTGCGGGCGATCACATGGAAGCGTTCCGCAGCCGCGCCGGCATAAAGCGCGAAGATGTCGCTCTCGCGGTCGCCCAGCATGGTCACCATGGCGGCCTTGGCGAGCAATGGCTTGGCCGCCAGCGCCGTGGCGATCCAGCGTTGCGATTCCTTGTCCGACAAGTCGCGCAGGTCGTGCGAGACGGTGCGACGGCCCTTGCGGGTCCATACCTGGCCACTCACCAGGCCAAGGCAGCTGCCGTTCTCGGCGTCCACCGCCAGCATCGGATGCAGCAACACCCCGCGACCGTTGCCATGGCCGATTTCCCCGAGCCCGCGCCGGCGGTCCGCCGTAGTGGTGAAGTTGATCTCGCTGGTGTCCTGGATCGCCAGCACATGGCGGCCTTCCGCCGCCGCCGCCGTACCCTCGCTCCAGCTTTCGATCACGCGTTCGGTCGTCACCTTGTTGTTGCCGAGAAAGCGGTTGAACCGCACCTCCCGGCTTCTGACCCCTTTCGCCAATCGCCGCAGGCAGACACTTTTGCCCGCGACCATGCATTCGACGAGCGCTGCCCCCCTTTATCGAGGCGACGATCCCCGAACCGACCCAATGACCAGTCAATTTGCGCCAGCATGTCGACACCTCCGCTAAAGCCGAAGTGCCGCAATACAAATCACACGAATTCCCAATTCTGGAATCCCCCTGGCCACACCCAAGTCAATCCGTCGCACCAGATGTGTGCATGCCCTAGCGCCTTCGCGGGGACGACTCACTGTTGATGGCGCGAGATAGGCTCTGGAATGCGCGGGCGCGGGCCGATAGATTGCCGCCCGCCCCCACACGAGAAATCAGCCTTTGTCCAAATCAGCCTCCCGCGCCCGCCTCGCCGAGATCATCCGCAAGCGCTCGTTCGGACGCGGCGAAATCACCCTCGCCTCGGGCCGCAAGAGCGATTTCTACTTCAACCTCAAGCCGACCATGCTTGATCCCGAAGGCGCGGCATTGCTGGCGGAATTGAGCTTCGAGGCACTGAAGGACGACAATCTGGACTATATCGGCGGGCTGGAAATGGGCGCGGTGCCGATCGCGGGTTCGATCGCACAGCTTTCATGGCTGAAGGGCCATCCCATCGCAGCCTTTTTTGTGCGCAAGAAGCCGAAGGAGCACGGCGCCCGCCTTGCGGTCGAGGGATTGGCCAAGGGCGAGACCTTGCAGGGCAAACGCGTGGTCATTGTCGAGGACGTCACCACCACCGGCGGCTCCGCCATCAAGGCGGCCGATGCGGTGCGCGACGCCGGCGGCGAGATCGTGCTGGTGTTCACCATGGTCGACCGCGAGGAAGGTGCCACGGAAAATTTCGCGCAGGCCGGCCTTGTATTTCGCTCGCTCTACAAGGCGAGCGAATTTTTGCGCGGATAGGTTCGTGTCGCGGACGCGGTGCGGCATTCTTCATGCCGCTCCGCAGAGCCGGGACCGTACCGAACGCCGGCGCTTGGTACGGCCACGGCTCAGCAGCGCACCGCTTCGCGAAGGGCTACGCGCTGCGCTGCCTCCGGGGCACGCAACTCTAACGGCGTTGCATTTCTTTTCGGCAATCCGGCGCGCGGTCACCGCTCGTTTACTATCCGCGCTTATGGTAAATCCGGGCTGAAGCGCGGTTCGCTGCAGCCCCGTTGTGTTGCGTTGGGGTGGAGTTCGCGTTGCGTAAAGAGTTGCGTGTTCAGCGCATGCGGCGCCGCATGATGCTTGTTGCCATGGTCGTCTCGGGGCCTGTCGCGCTCGGGCCGCGCGTGGCGTCCGCCGAAGGGCTGTTCGATTTCTTTTTCGGCGGCGCGCAAAAGCAACAGCAGCGCCAGGCCCCCGCACAAGCCAATTTCTTTGCCGATCCATTCGGCATCAACCAGCAGGCGGCGCCACCCAAGCCCGTCGCAACCGCCGGCTCCGGGCCTGCATTCTGCGTGCGCAGTTGCGACGGCAGGTATTTTCCGATTGCAGCGCGCGGCGGGGCGAGCCCGGCGCAGATGTGCCAGGCGTTTTGTCCGGCAAGCTCAACCAAGGTCTTCTTCGGCAGCAATATCGACGGCGCGTCGTCCAGCACCGGCGAGCGCTATGCCGACAGTGAAAACGCCTTCGCCTATCGCAGGGCCTTGCGCGCGGACTGCACCTGCAACGGCCGCGATCCCGCCGGCCTTGCCCCGGTTAACGTCACGCTCGACACCTCGCTGCGCCCTGGCGACATCATCGCCACCACCAACGGCCTCGTGGCCTATACCGGTATCCGCGTCGGCGCCAGCCAGACCGCGGATTTCACGCCGGTCACTTCCTATCCCGGCCTGACCGCTGATGTCCGCGCCCGGCTCGGCGAGATGAAGGTGGCGCCGGTTATTGCCGAGACGGTCGCCAGCGACGCGCCGCTGGCAGAAGTCGGTCGCGACGTGCTGCCCGTGACCGTCGTGCCGAAAGCCACGTCGCCGAAAGCGAAACGCGCGGAAGTCAATTGATATCGGCGCGTTTTCGGGCGACGCTGGGTGCGTCGGCACGTTAGAACACAGAGCATCACATGCAGAACCGGGAGCTGGATTTTCGCGTTTTCGCGCGTGAAGCCTGTCCGGGTCATCGATATCCAGGCCGGCAATACGGTGTTTCAACTGGGCGAGCCCGGCGCCACCATGTATGTGATCCTCTCTGGCCGATCCGACATGATGAACGGCGACAGGGTGATCGAGAGCCTGGGCGCACAGCAAGCCTTCGGCATGATGTCGCTGATCGATGCGCTGCCGAGGACAGCGACGGCGCTTGTGTCGGAAGACGCGCAACTGGCCGTGATCGACCGCAAGAAATATCAGTTCATGCTGCACGAATTACCGAGTTTTGCGATTTTTCTGATCCAGACCCTGGCGAACCAGGTCCGCAGCACCGCCCGCGCGCTGTAGCTTTCGTCATTGCGAGCAAAGCGAAGCAATCCAGAGGCCACAAGCGAAGACTGGATTGCTTCGTCGCTGCGCTCCTCGCAATGACGGCGCCGACTAACGCCCGACGATGACGCCGATCACATTCGGCGCCGCGAGGTACTTGTCCTCGATCGCGGCGCGGGCGGCGGCGCGGTTTTCCGGCGTCAGCAAGCCGCGTTTTTCGGCCAGCATCATCCAGCAGAAACCCCACCAGTCCGTCAGCATACCGTTGTCGTCGATAAGGTCATAACCCTGCCCCGTCGCGAAGATCCGCGCCTGCGCCTCGTCGAGCGAATCGAGAAAGGCGTGATCGGCCGATGAGAACAGGTCGTCGCTGAAATCGTCGATGGTGTAGCCCCACACCGACAGGCACACGGCGTTGAACTCGCGGTCGAACTGGTCGTCATCGACCGGCCGCCGGCGCGAGAGGACATGCAGCCGCGACAGCGAGCGGGCGAAGTCGGCGATGCGGGTGAGCGCGAATTGATCAAAGGCGATGGTGGACATGTAGTCCTCGCAAGCTTGGACAGACCATAGATGTTGTGTCGGCAATGTGCCGAATCACTATGATATATCAAAGACTTGCTAAAGTGTTCTTAATTTGTTCCGTCCATTTTGGCAGTCCATATTGAGCCCGGTGACAAGCGATGTCCTGATTCGTGCTTCAGGCGGGACTAATGTTTTCGCTACGCAAGTTCGGGAACAAGAACACCAGCGGCAGCGCGAGCGGGCCGATAAATACGGCAATCCATGCCCACACTTTGAAGCTGCGGCCTCGGCGCTCAGCAATTCGACCGGCAGGATAGATCGAAGCGATAAAAACGACCAAGGCGATGGCATCCATGATGCACGGTCCCAATTCTGCCTTAGCATGGAGTTGGTCGCGCGGCGACCAGCCGTCGAGACCCCCTCAATTCAGACCTGGTAGGCCGCCTGGCGGCCTTTTCATCTCTTTTCACATTGCCGACAGCATCTTGTCGCCGCAGTAATTGGCGTAGAATTTTCCACCGCATTGCCTGCGGATCGCCGCGCAGCGCGCGGCGGGGGAAGCGTTTTTTGCGACGCTGAAGGAGCAGCCGAGGCCGTCGGCGCTGCGGCCCGCCTTGCCGGCGGCGAAGGCTGCGCTAGTGGCGCTGATGCAGAACATCAGTAAGGCCGCGGCTAATATCTCGATGGTCAATCTCATGGCGCGCTCCTAGGGGGTTGTCCGTCTCCAGAATCCATCATAGCAGCAATGGCTGTGCCCCGCAGGCGACCAGAATCGGCCCGGTCCTTGCATAAAAGCCATGCATTGCAGCGCACAAGCGCGGCATTGGGGCGGGTTTCGGTCCAGGCTTAATCCGCGTATGATTCCATCAGGGCGTAATTCCAGGATTCGGGTTTGCCAGATCAATTTCACATAGCGAAATATCCTCAGCTCAACGCCCCGGTCGATGAACTGGCGCTGGCCGAGATCAAGAGCGCGATTCTCGCCAAGCTCACGCTTACGATCGGCAAGGACGCGGCGATGGCCACGCGCCACGACTGGTACAAGGCGGCGGCGCTGACGCTGCGCGACCGCATCGTGCACCGCTGGCTGCTGAGCGACAAGCAGAGCTACGACGAGGGCCGCAAGCGGGTCTATTATCTTAGCCTGGAGTTTCTGATCGGCCGGCTGTTCACCGACGCGTTGAACAATATGGGGCTGCTGCCGGTGTTCGATGCGGCGCTCGGCGATCTCGGCGCCGGCCTTTCCGAACTGCGCAAATGCGAACCGGATGCCGCACTCGGCAATGGCGGCCTCGGACGCCTCGCCGCCTGCTTCATGGAAAGCATGGCGACGCTGGCAATCCCCGCCATCGGCTACGGCATCCGCTACGATTTCGGCCTGTTCCGCCAGATCATTTCGCATGGCTGGCAACAGGAATATCCCGACGAATGGCTCGGCTTCGGCAACCCCTGGGAATTCCAGCGCCCGGAGGTGGTCTACCACGTCCACTTCGGCGGCCACGTCGAGCCGATCACCGACGCGAACGGCCGCACTCGATCGGTCTGGCATCCGGCGGAAACGGTGCAGGCGGTGGCCTACGATACCCCGATCGTCGGCTGGCGCGGTCAGCACGTCAACGCGCTCAGGCTGTGGTCCGCGCGCGCACCCGATCCGCTGAAACTCGACGTTTTCAATACCGGCGACTATCTCGGCGCCAGCGCCGAGCAGGCCCGCGCCGAGTCGATCTGCAAGTTCCTGTATCCGAACGACGAGAGCGCGGCCGGGCGCGAGTTGCGGTTGCGCCAGGAATATTTCTTCGTCTCGGCGTCGCTGCAGGATCTGATCAAGCGGCATCTCGCCTCGGAAGGCCAGTTGCGCGGGCTGGCGCAGAAGGCCGCGGTGCAGCTCAACGACACCCACCCCAGCCTCGCCGTCACCGAGCTGATGCGCATCCTGGTCGACCTGCACAACTTCCGCTGGGACGAGGCGTGGCAGATCACCACTGCGGTCTTGTCCTACACCAACCACACGCTGCTGCCCGAGGCGCTGGAAACCTGGCCGCTCGAACTGTTCGAGCGCATGCTGCCGCGCCATCTCGAGATCGTCTACCGCATCAATGATGCGCATCTGAAGCTGGCGGACGCGCGCTGTCCCGGCGACGTCGATTTTCGCGCCTCGGTCTCGCTGATCGACGAGAAATCGGGACGGCGCGTGCGCATGGGGCAGTTGGCGTTCGTGGGCTCGCACCGCATCAACGGCGTCTCGGCGATGCATTCCGACCTGATGAAGGAGACCGTGTTCCACGATCTCAATCATCTCTATCCCGGCCGCATCACCAACAAGACCAACGGCATCACCTTCCGCCGCTGGCTGATGCTGGCAAACCCCGGATTGACCGGTCTGCTGCGCGAGGTATGCGGCGAAGCCGTGCTCGACGATCCCTCGTATCTGGGGAAGCTCGAGGCCTGCGCCAGCGACAACGCGTTCCAGCAGCAGTTCCGCGCCGTCAAGCATCACAACAAGATCGCGCTGGCGCGGCTGATCGGCGAGCGGCTCGGCGTCCAGATCGATCCCGGCGCGCTGTTCAACGTCCAGATCAAGCGCATCCACGAATACAAGCGGCAGTTGCTCAACCTGCTCGAGACGGTGGCGCTGTATCACGCCATCAAGGACAATCCGCAGCGCGACTGGGTGCCGCGGGTAAAAATCTTCGCCGGCAAGGCGGCGGCGAGCTATCGCTACGCAAAATTGATCATCAAGCTGATCAATGATGTCGCCGAGGTCGTCAACAACGATGCCGCCGTCGGCGGACGGCTCAAGGTCGCCTTCCTCGCCGACTACAATGTCAGCCTCGCGGAAGTCATCATTCCCGCCGCCGATCTCTCCGAGCAGATCTCGACCGCGGGCATGGAAGCCTCCGGCACCGGCAACATGAAGCTCGCGCTTAACGGCGCGCTGACCATCGGCACGCTCGACGGCGCCAATCTCGAGATCCGCGACCATGTCGGCGCCGAAAACATCGCGATCTTCGGCATGGAAGCGCTTGAAGTGGTGGTGCGGCGCAAGCAGGGGCTCGACGCCACCGACGTGATCTCGAAGTCGCCGAATCTGGCGCGCGCGATCGCCGCGATCGAGCGCGGCGACTTTTCGCCCGACGATCCGAGCCGGTTCGAATCGGTCGCGCACGCGCTGCGACATCTCGACCACTACATGGTCAGCGCCGATTTCCACGCCTATTTCGATGCCCAGCGCGGCATCGACGCGCGCTGGCAGGTGGTCCCGGCCTGGACCCGCGCCAGCATTCTCAATGTCGCGCGGATGCCGTGGTTCTCCTCCGACCGTACCATCCGCGAATACGCCGAGGATATCTGGAACGTCCCGGTGAAACCCGCCGCGCAGCTTTCGCCGGCGCGACAGGCCAAGGGGTAGATGGTCACCCCTCCCCGCTCTTTTGCGGGGAGAGGTTGAGAGGCGCCTGACAGGAATCCCATGCTCACCAAAGCACCGCACCTGTTCGACGACGCGACGCGGGTTGCCGCCGGCGACAGCCGGTGGAGCGGCCATACCAGCGAGGACTACTGGGCCTTCGTCGGCCCGTTCGGCGGCGTCACCGCGGCGACCATGCTGCGGGCGATCATGGAGCATCCACAACGTTCGGGCGATCCGCTGGCACTCACCGTGAATTTTTGCGCGCCGATCGCGCAAGGGCCATTCGATCTCGATGTCCGCCTGATCAAGGCCAACCGCTCGACGCAGCACTGGTCGGTCGAACTCACCCAGGGGGGCGAGGATGTCGCGACGTTTGCGACTGTCGTGTTTGCAGTACGCCGTCCGTCATGGTCGCACAAGCCGATGCCGTCGCCGCAGGCCCCGCCATTCGAGCAGACGCGGCCTTATCCAAAAAGCAGCCTGAAGATGTCGTGGGTGCGGCAGTACGATTTCCGCTTTGTCGAGGGTGAACCGCAGCTCGGCGGCGCGCCTCACCTTGAGCCGGCCAGCGCATTATCGCGGTTGTGGATCGGCGACACCAAACCGCGGCCCATCGACGTGCTGTCGCTGATGTCGATGTCGGACGCATTCTTCGGACGCATCTTCCACGTCCGCAATGAATTCGTGCCGTTCGGCACGGTGTCGCTGACGACGTATTTTCACGCCGACGCCGACGATCTCGCGGCCGAGGACATCAGTCACGTCCTTGCGGTGGCCGACGCCAAAGTCTTTCACAAGAGTTATGGCGACCAGAGCGGCGAATTGTGGTCGCCGAACGGACGCCTGCTCGCGACCACGACGCAGATTGCGTATTTCAAGGCGTAGGGCGCTCGCCATTCCGGGTTCGCACGTCTTCGCGCGAACCTGGAGTTCAGAAGTCCGGATGGCGTGGCTGGATTCCGGGTTCAACGCTTCGCGTCTCCCCGGAATGACGAGTACTTACTCCGCCGCGAGCTTGAGGTCCGGCGCCGCCGCACGCACGTCGGCGTCGACCTGGGCTTCGAACTTGGCAAAGTTCTTCTGGAACATGCCGACCAGCTTGCGCGCGGTCTTGTCGAACTCGACCTTGTCGGCCCAGGTCTTGATCGGATCGAGGATGTGCGGTTCGACGCCGGGCAGCGAGGTCGGCACCGCGAAGCCGAAATACTTGTCGGTGCGGAAATCCGCGTTGCGCAGCGAACCGTTCAGCGCCGCGGTCAAGAGCGCGCGTGTGACCTTGATCGGCATGCGCCGCCCGGTGCCGTATTTGCCGCCGGTCCAGCCGGTATTGACCAGCCAGCAATCCACGCCATGCTTCGCGATCAGGTCGCGCAGCAGATTGCCGTAGACGGAGGGATCGCGCGGCAGGAACGGTGAGCCGAAGCAGGTGGAGAATTCCGGCTCGGGATCGGAGCCCAAGCCGCGCTCGGTGCCCGCGACCTTCGCGGTGTAGCCGGAGAGGAAATGATACATCGCCTGCGCCGGTGTCAGCTTTGCGATCGGCGGCATCACGCCGAAGGCGTCGGCGGCCAGCATCACCAGGTTCTTCGGATGGCCGGCGCGGCCGCTGCGCGAGGCATTGGGGATGAAGTCGAGCGGATAGGCGGAACGGGTGTTTTCGGTTTTCGAGCCGTCGTCGAAATCCGGCACGCGGCTGTTCTCATCCAGCACGACGTTTTCCAGCACCGCGCCAAAACGCTTGCTCGCGGCATAGATCTCGGGCTCGGCTTCTTCCGAGAGCTTGATGCATTTGGCGTAGCAGCCGCCTTCGAAATTGAAAATCCCGTCCGCGCCCCAGCCGTGTTCGTCGTCGCCGATCAGCGTGCGTTTCGGGTCGGCGGACAGCGTGGTCTTGCCGGTGCCGGACAGGCCGAAGAAGATCGCAGCATCGCCGTCGGGCCCTACATTGGCCGAACAATGCATCGGCATCACGCCCTTTTCCGGCAGGTAGTAGTTCAGCGTGGTGAACACGCTCTTCTTCATCTCGCCGGCATAATAAGACCCGCCGATCAATACGATCTTGCGGGCGAAGTCGATGGCAACGACATTCTCCGAGCGCACGCCATGGCGTTTGGGGTCGGCCTTGAAGCTCGGCAGGTCGATGATAGTGAGTTCAGGCACGAAGCTCGAAAGCTCTTCAGCTTCGGGGCGAATCAGCAGCGTGCGGATGAACAGCGAATGCCACGCGAGTTCGGTAAACACCCGGGTCTTGATGCGCAAGTTCGGGTCGGCGCCGCCATAGAGATCCTGCGCGAACAGCGTCATGCCCTCGGCGTGCTTGATGAAATCGGTGTAGAGCGCTTCGAACTGCTCCGCGGTGATCGACTGGTTGCCGGCCCACCACATGTTCTTGTCGGTGGCGGCGTCGCGAACGGTGAACTTGTCCTTGGGGCTGCGGCCGGTGAACTCGCCGGTGTCCGCGCACAGCGCGCCGTCCGACGACAACACAGCTTCGCCAGCGCTGAGCGAATGCTCGTAAAGCTGCGGCGCGCCGAAGTTCCAGTTCACGGCACCAAGATTTTTTAAGCCGAATTTGTCGGCGCCGAAAGCACCGTTGCGTATGCCCGTCTCTTGCACGGAAGCTTCCTCCTCGAACCCGCGGTTCTCCAGCGCGCTTGCCGCAAAACGCGCTTCACGTCGCGGTGACCGTCAATATAGCCTTCCGGCCCCGGTCCGGCGACCTAATACTGGTGAACGCCGGGCTTGCCAAGCCGATCCCGTCAAATTTGGTTTATTCGAAGGCGCCTGGAATGGGCTCATGCGCTCGCTGCAGTGCGGGCCTGATCGGCCAGTTCTTTCAAGACCTGTCGCAGTGCGGCAGGAGTGACAATCCGCCGCGGAAATTTCAGCCGCAGCATTTTCGAACCGGCCTGCATGTCCATTCCATCGGGGTCGCAGCCGCTGCAGCGCCAGTCCGATCGTTCGGCGCCGAGCAGCCTGGTGGCGTAAAGATTCATCGCCTCGAGATGATCGGCATTCATGTGCTCGATAGCGCCCTGCTCGGCCTCCAGCAGCGCATCGGCACCCGAAATATCGGTCAGAAACTGCTCGGGGCTGAGGTCGACGATCCGGCCAAAACCCGCCACCAGATGCGCGGCCGCCGGCCTGATCCTAAAAAACGAAAAATCCTCAAAATTTACAAAGACTTCGGCCGAAGGATGGGCATTGAGATAACGCCGGCGAAAAACCAACTCGTCAATGGCGCTGGCCTGCTCGGCCCGGCCCGCCAGCATGATCCGTGCGCCCTCCAGCGGATCGCCTTCGGCCCGCTCGTCCAGCATCAGCGAAACCCTGGGGTCATCGAGGATGTTCTGGGTATGCAGTGCGAGGCGCGAAATCAGCAGGATTGGCGAGCCATCCGAGGCACTTGCGACATTGACCAGCGAGCAATAGGGGTCGCCACTGCCGCGCATCAGGGTGGCGAGGGCCCCTTGCCGGCTGCGCCGCAGCAGCGACCGGGTGAGGTCAGCGGCACTGAAATTGGCGGTTTCCGGCATCGGTCAAATCCAGCATCTCATTGCAAAAAGAGCCTTATTTGCGCTAAAGCGGTGCCTATATGGGGGCAAGAACCCGCTGACCATTCATGCGTTTTTGGGAACTCGGTCACACTTCAGCCCAGCTTGCATTGCTCGTTGATCGAGTTCGACGCCCACTTATACGGCACATCACCGGATCGCCGGTCTCCTAAGCCACTTTCGGAAAGCAGGCTCATGCCCACAATCGCTTTGGTCGACGACGACCGCAACATTCTCACATCGGTCTCGATCGCGCTGGAAGCCGAAGGCTACCGCATCATGACCTACACGGATGGCGCGTCGGCGCTGGACGGCTTCCGCACCAGTCCGCCGGACCTAGCGATCCTCGACATCAAGATGCCGCGCATGGACGGCATGGAGACGCTGCGCCGGCTGCGGCAGAAGTCCGACCTGCCGGTGATTTTTCTCACCTCCAAGGATGAAGAGATCGACGAATTGTTCGGTCTCAAAATGGGCGCCGACGATTTCATCCGCAAGCCGTTCTCGCAACGACTGCTGGTCGAACGCGTCAAAGCCGTGCTGCGCCGTGCCGCACCGAAAGAACCCGGCGCGGTGCCGAAGGAAACCGACGCCAAGGCGCTGGATCGCGGGTTGCTGCGGATGGATCCGGAACGCCACACCTGCACCTGGAAGAACGAGCCGGTCACGCTGACCGTCACCGAATTTCTGATCCTGCAGGCGCTGGCGACGCGCCCCGGTGTGGTGAAAAGCCGCAACGCCCTGATGGACGCGGCCTATGACGATCAGGTCTATGTCGACGATCGCACCATCGACAGCCACATCAAGCGGCTGCGCAAGAAGTTCAAGGTGGTCGACGACGATTTCGAGATGATCGAAACCCTCTATGGCGTCGGCTACCGCTTCAAGGAAACCTGATCGGAAGGCGTTCCCAACCCCGTTTGTTAACTGACGGGCCCGCCCGTCTGGGGTAGGATGCGGCAACGCAGCGCGCCTCGCGGGGCTCACTGGAAACAACCGGCAGTTTTGGCCATTGCTAGATCGAACCCAGCCTGATCCAGGTGTGAATGCCGAGGGCGCATCGTCGTCCCTCGCGCTGGACGATGCTGCCGCCATCGATGACGCGCAGGTCCAGGCCCGAGGCTGGCAGCGCGTGCTCGGCTGGCTGCGCCGGACCGGGCGGTTTTTCTTTGCGCTCTCGTTCTCGAGCCTGACCCGCCGCATCGTTTCGCTGAATCTGGCGGGGCTGATCGCGCTGGTGGCGAGCATTCTCTATCTCTCGCAGTTCCGCGCCGGCCTGATCGATGCGCGCGCCGAAAATCTGCTGTCGACCGGCGAAGTCATCGCCCGCGCCATCGCCGCGACCGGCACCACCGAAAACAACGGTCTCACCATCGACCCCGACCGCCTGCTCGATCTGAAACCCGGCGAAACCTTCGGGCCATCAGACGATGCCCTGTCCGGTCTCGATTTTCCGATCAATCCGGAACGCATCGCGCCGGTGCTGCGCGGGCTGATCTCGCCGACCAAGACCCGCGCCCGGATTTACGACCGCGATGGCGTGCTGATCCTCGACAGCCGCAGCCTGTACGGCCGCGGCGACGTCATGCGTTTCGAGCTGGCTCCGCCTTCGGCCGGTACGCCCGGGATCGTCGACCGCGCCACGATCGCCATTCGCACCTGGCTCAATCGCGGCGATCTTCCGCTTTATCGCGAACTCGGGCCGGAGAACGGCAAGGGCTACAATGAAGTTTCCCGGGCGCTCGACGGCGTCAAGGGCTCCATGGTGCGCGTCAACGACCGCGGTGAAGTGATCGTCTCCGTGGCGGTGCCGGTGCAGCATTTTCGTGCGGTCAACGGCGTGCTGCTGCTGTCGACGCAGGGCGGCGATATCGACCAGATGGTGACCGCGGAGCGGCTTGCGATCCTGAAGATCTTCGCCGTCGCGGCCGTGGTGATGATCGTGCTGTCGTTGCTGCTCGCAAGCACCATCGCAGGTCCGGTGCGGCGGCTGGCCGACAGCGCCGAGCGGGTTCGCCGCCGCATCCGGACGCGCGTGGAAATCCCCGACTTCACGGGCCGCCGCGACGAGATCGGGCATCTCTCCGGCGCGCTGCGCGACATGACCGACGCGCTGTATAACCGCATCGAGGCCATCGAAACCTTCGCCGCCGATGTCGCCCATGAACTGAAGAATCCGCTGACCTCGCTACGCTCGGCGGTGGAAACGCTGCCGCTGGCGCGGAACGAGAACAGCCGCTCCCGGCTGCTGGCGGTGATCGAACACGACGTCAAGCGGCTCGACCGCCTGATCTCCGACATTTCCGACGCCAGCCGCCTCGATGCCGAGCTGCAGCGGCATGACGTGGCGCCGGTCGATCTGCGGCGTCTGCTCAACACCCTCACCTCCGTCGCCAACGAAACCCGGCTCGGCCACGACGTCGCGGTCGAAGCGCGCTTCGAAGGCAGCCCGCGCGATACTTTCTCGATCCCGGGCCACGATTCGCGGCTGGGACAGGTGATCTCCAATCTCCTGGTCAACGCGCAATCGTTTTCTTTATCCGGCGGCAAGGTCCGCATCGTCTGCCGCCGGGTGCGCTCCGAAATCGAGATCGTGATCGATGACGACGGCCCCGGCATCCGCGAGGACGCGCTCGAGAAAATCTTCGAGCGGTTTTACACCGACCGGCCGCATCAGGGTTTCGGCCAGAACTCCGGGCTGGGGCTGTCGATCTCGAAGCAGATCATCGAAGCCCACCGCGGCCGCATCTGGGCGGAAAATCGCACCGGGCCCGTCAACGCCGACGGC
Source organism: uncultured Alphaproteobacteria bacterium (assembly GCA_963784755.1). Lineage (GTDB taxonomy): Bacteria > Pseudomonadota > Alphaproteobacteria > Rhizobiales > Xanthobacteraceae > Bradyrhizobium. The sequence goes on from CAWASS010000004.1 coordinate 1,007,896, forward strand.
GAGGCCACCGTGGCCGGCGCACGCTTCGTGGTGCGGCTGCCCGCGCCATGACGGCATCGGCCGGCAGCAGCGTCCACGCCTCCGCCGTGCTTGTGGGGGAGTGTGCGGTACTGATCCGCGGTCCGTCGGGATCGGGCAAATCGCGGCTGGCGTTCGACCTGATCCTTGCCGGACGGGCCGGACAAATCCCGGCGGCAATCCTGGTCGGCGACGATCGCGTCCATCTGGAGGCCGTGCAGGGCCGGCTGGTGGTGAGGCCGGCGCGCGAATTGGCGGGACTGATCGAGATTCGCGGGCTCGGCATCCGCCGCTGTGATTTTGCCGAACAGGCGACCGTGGGGCTGGTGGTGGACCTGTCCGCCGCAGACGCCGAACGCCTGCCGGGACCGGATGCATTGTTTGCCACCATATCCGGTATTTCGATACCACGAATTCCCGTGGATTTAGCTTTCCAGCCACTTCCCTTGGTGGTGGCAGCGCTATCCACCAGACCTTCTGATGATTGCTCGAAGGGAATTGGTAACCATATAAGCCCCACTATCGCCACCCAGTAGACTGGCGCCGGCTCCCCCCCGCACTACCAATAAATCAGGGAGAATCGCGACGATCCCCTCTTGCGTAGGGGCTCGGGATGGTCAAAGTGGCCCGTTCGTGCGGTGCACCAAAAGCACCCGCGAGGAGTTTCCGATGATTGGTCTGGTACTTGTGACCCATGGGCGCCTTGCCGACGAGTTCAAGGCGGCGCTCGAACACGTAATGGGTCCGCAAAAGCAAATCGAAGCAGTCACGATCGGCGCCGAGGACGATGCCGATCTATGCCGAAGCGACATCATTGAAGCGGTCAATCGCGTCGATAGCGGCGACGGGGTCGCCATCCTCACCGACATGTTCGGCGGCACGCCATCCAACCTTGCGATCTCCTGCATGAGCCGGCCCAAGGTCGAGGTGCTCGCAGGCATCAATCTGCCGATGCTGGTCAAGCTTGCCAAGGTGCGCGAGGAGCGCCCCCTCCCCGACGCCATCGCCATGGCGCAGGAAGCCGGCCGCAAATACGTCACCATCGCCAGCCGGGTTCTCGCCGGAAAATGACCGACGACGCGGCTTCGTCCGGCGACAATGCCGAAGCCCCGCCATCGCCATCGAACGCGGTGGTCAGAGAAATCCCCATCATCAATAAACGCGGCCTTCACGCGCGCGCCTCTGCAAAATTCGTGAAAATGGTCGAAGACTTCGATGCCGACGTGACGGTCACCCGCGGCGGCGAAACCGTCGGCGGCAATTCGATCATGGGGCTGATGATGCTTCAGGCCGGACCGGGCACCACCATCGTCATCTCCGCCACCGGTGCGCAAGCCGAAGCCGCCGTTGCAGCGCTTGCCGAACTGGTCGGCAAGAAATTCAACGAGGAGGAGTAGTCGCCGTGTCCCGGACGCGGTGCGGCATTCTTCATGCCGCTGCGCTGCTCCGGGGCACGGCGTTATTTCCCCGGCGGCGCGATCCAGATCTTCCACCCTATGGCCGGTCCCGCGGCGCCATGGAAGAATCGCTGCGTGGTGATCGCCAGGCGCTCGGCGCCGGCAGCATTCGCATCCATCCACGCCTCGCAGGTCGGCAGCCGATAATCGGTGGTGTCGCAGATGCCGATGAAGCCGAGCCGTTTGGCTTCCTCGAGCGAGGTCAATCCGGATGACCAGACTTCACCGGGCGTGAAGGGCGCCGGATGATCGGGGCTGTAGAACGTCATGGGCTCGCCGACTTCGGTGGTTCCGGCGACCACCGCCCATCGCGACCCGAAGCGCGCGTGCCAGGCTTCGGTCAGTTCGCGCGCCAATCCGGAGCGCGAGGCGTAGGTGTTGGCGGCGTTGGGATTGCGCTCCATTTCGTAGGCCGCGATCAGCGGCGACGCGCCGAGCGCCGCCAGCGTGATCACCAGCCAGATCGCGGCAATATGAAACAGCGCGATCTTCTGCACGCGCAACGCGGGTATGGCGACCAGCGCCAACGGCACCAGGAAGAACAGCGAGATGCCCCAATCGGTCTTCATATAGACTTCGAATATCAACGCGCCAAGCGGCGGGCCGACCGCGACCACGATCTGGATGATCCAGACGTTGAGCGCCTGCGAACCGTTCACGCCCGCATTCGCGGCGCGCGACCACGGGCGGGCGATGAAATCCAGCGGCTTTCGCGCCAGTCGCGCCCACCACCGCGGCGTCCACGCCAGCACGGCCGCTGCGATCACCACGGGGGCTGCGAGCAGCGCGAGATTGTGTCCGATGTAGCCCAGCACCAGCTGGATGTTCTGCGCGCGGCTCTCCAGCCCATAGACGTCGCCGGCGTAAGTGAGCGGCACGAAATCGACTTCGCGCAACCACAGCAGATGCGGAATCATCGCGAGCACAAGCACGGCGATCGCGACCCACGGCGCCGGCGAGCACAGGAATTTGAGGCGATCGGGATGAATCAGCGCCGCCAATCCGACCGCGCCGATCATGGTCAGCACCCAGTATTTCGTCATCAGCGCCAGTGCGCCGGCGAGCCCCAGCCACAACCCGGCGCGCAGGTTACGTTTCTCGAAGGCATCGAGATAGGCCAGCACCAGCAGCGGCAATGTCACCAGTTGCAGCAGATCCGGATTGTATTTGAATCCCTTGAAATTGAAGATCGGATAGAGCGCCAGCATCACCACAACAAAAAACGCGCGGCGGCGATCGACCACGCGCAGCGCGATGAACCACGAGATCACCAACCCGCAGCCGAGCGTGACCATCGCCAGCGCGTATGTCGACCAGTCCGCGACCGGGAAAACCTTGAACCAGAGGCCGGCGATCCAGCCCGCCAGCGGCGGGTGCTTGCCATAGCCGAACTGGAATTTCTGGCCCCAGGCGAAGGCTTCCGCGACGTCCATGTGGACGTCCTGCGCCGCCTTGAGGTTCGCCAGCACCAGCGTCCACAGCGCCGCATGCGCGGCGGCAAAGCCGATCACCAGCCGCAGGCCGGCGTCGGGATCGCTGGCCGCCGCCGCAACCCACGCCGCCAGCCGCCTTAGGTTCGGCCGCCGCGCGCGCGATGCCGCGGGCAAAAATGAAGCAGTCGTCATGCCTCACGCGTAGCGCGTTTTGCGCCCGAGTGGAATCAGCTTGGCGTGATGATGAGACCGCCAAACCGCCCCAATAAGGTTGCTGGACCGGGGCGCGAATGCTATCCCGCGCCCATGACCACAGGCCCCCTCTCCAACATCCGCAACTTCGCCATCGTTGCGCATATCGACCATGGCAAATCCACGCTCGCCGACCGCCTGATCCAGACCACCGGCGGGCTGGAGGCGCGCGAGATGAAGGAACAGGTGCTGGACTCGATGGATATCGAGCGCGAGCGCGGCATCACCATCAAGGCGCAGACGGTGCGCCTAAATTATCACGCCAAGGACGGCCAGGATTACATCTTCAACCTGATGGACACGCCGGGCCATGTCGACTTCGCCTACGAAGTCTCGCGCTCGCTCGCCGCCTGCGAAGGCGCGCTGCTGGTGGTCGACGCCAGCCAGGGCGTCGAGGCGCAGACGCTCGCCAATGTCTATCACGCGCTCGATGCCGGGCTTGAGATCGTGCCGGTGCTGAACAAGATCGACCTGCCGGCCGCGGAACCCGGCCAGGTCAGGCAGCAGATCGAGGACGTGATCGGCATCGACGCCTCGGACGCGGTGATGATCTCGGCCAAGACCGGGCGCGGCATCGACGAGGTGCTGGAAGCCATCGTGCACCGGCTGCCGCCGCCGAAGGGCGACCGCAACGCCTCGCTGAAGGCGCTGCTGGTGGATAGCTGGTACAACGTCTATCTCGGCGTGGTGGTGCTGGTGCGCATTGTCGATGGCGTGATGAAAAAGGGCCAGCGCATCCGCATGATGGGCACCAATGCGGCTTACGATGTCGAGCGCGTCGGTTTCTTCACGCCAAAACTGACGCCATCGGACGAACTTGGCCCCGGCGAGATCGGTTTTATTACCGCGGCGATCAAGGAAGTGGCGGACACCCGCGTCGGCGACACCATCACCGACGACCGCAAGCCGGTCACCCAGATGCTGCCGGGCTTCAAGCCGGCGATCCCCGTGGTGTTCTGCGGCTTGTTTCCGGTCGATGCCAATGACTTCGAAGTGTTGCGCGCGGCGATGGGCAAGCTGCGCCTCAACGACGCCAGCTTTTCGTTCGAGATGGAAACCTCCGCCGCGCTCGGCTTCGGCTTCCGCTGCGGTTTTCTCGGCCTGTTGCATCTGGAAATCATCCAGGAGCGGCTGCATCGCGAATTCGATCTCAATCTGATCGCGACCGCGCCGAGCGTGATCTACAAGATGCATCTGACCGACGGCAGCGAGATCGAGATTCACAATCCGATCGACATGCCCGACGTGGTGAAGATCGCCGAGATGGAAGAGCCGTGGATCGAGGCGACGATCCTCACGCCGGATGAATATCTCGGCAGCGTGCTGAAGCTTTGCCAGGACCGCCGCGGCTCGCAGAAGGAGCTCACCTACGTCGGCTCCCGCGCAATGGTGAAATACGACCTGCCGCTCAACGAGGTGGTGTTCGATTTCTACGATCGGCTGAAGTCGGTCTCCAAGGGCTATGCCTCGTTCGACTATCATCTCACCGACTACAAGCCGGCCGACCTGGTCAAGATGCAGATCCTGGTCAACAACGAGCCGGTCGACGCGCTGTCGATGCTGGTGCATCGCCAGCGCGCGGAAGGCCGAGGCCGCGCCATGGTCGAGAAGATGAAGGAGCTGATCCCGCCGCATATGTTCGTGATCCCGATCCAGGCCGCGATCGGCGGCAAGATCATCGCCCGCGAAACCGTGCGCGCGCTGCGCAAGGACGTCACCGCTAAATGCTACGGCGGCGACATCACGCGAAAGCGCAAACTTCTGGAGAAGCAGAAGGAAGGCAAAAAAAAGATGCGGCAGTTCGGCAAGGTCGACATCCCGCAGGAGGCTTTTATCGCGGCGCTGAAGGTGGATAGCTAAGGTTCAAAAATACTTTCGTACGCGGCGTTCTATCAGTCTCGCTCGGTTGGTTTTCCGAGTACCTCCTTTCCAAAGCAGAACGATTACCCCCGCGGCTGTAAAGACAGTCATAGCAATGATCGTCCCTGAGAACGGCCGCTGGAAGCCGTTAGCCTTGAACAAAGTTCGCAGCGTCCTGATATCATCACTCCAAAGGAGGTATCCCTAACTACTAAACGGGAAGCCATTAATACTGCAATGTCCACATGCAACCTATTGTAGAACAGCCAGTCAAATTTCTTGACGGTTGCGCCACGACTGCGCTTCGCAGTCTTGTCGGGGATTGACTTTCGAGCGTAACATGTTACGCTCTCCTCATGGCCACCACTCCGAAAAAAGCAAAGCCCCGTACCCCGCAGCAGCGCATGTCCGCGCGCCGCGAGCGGTTGCGCGCGCAGGGGCTGCGCCCGGTGCAACATTGGGTACCGGACTTGCGCGACCCCAAGGTGCTGGCGGAAATCCGCCGCGAGGGTGCCATGATGGCGAAGCATCCGGAAAACGATGCGATCGACGACTGGATCGACCAGGTTGTTGACTGGGACGCCTGGAGGTGAATCGCGGCGATGTCGTCCTCGTCGTCGTGTCAGGCGACATCGGCAAGCCGCGTCCGGGCGTCATCGTTCAGGCTGACGAACTCGGCGACACGACGACATCTGTTCTCGTTTGCCCAATGTCATCGGACTTGAGCGATTTCCGTCGTTCTCGTCCCGTGATCGAGCCTTCGGCCGCCAACGGCCTTCGCCTGCGCTCGCAGGTCATGACCGACAAAATGAGCCCGTTGCCCCGGGATCGCATTCGACGGGTGATCGGCTCACTCGATGCCGAGAGCACCGAAAGGCTTAGTGGCGCCCTGTTTGTCGTGCTCGGCTTGACGCGGTGACCCCCATAGATTTTCTGGATTCCGGTTCGCGCGACAAATCGCGCATCCTGGAATGACGGCAAGGTCCCCGTCTTGATCGATGGCGATAGATGCCTTACCCCTGCATCGCCGCCGACCAGAAAACCAAAAGACGCGCAGGAAACCCATGAACAAGCCGCCCGGTTTCGACCTCGTCGAGCGTGCGCGGGCGCTTAAGCCGCTGATCGCGCGCGAGGCGGACGAGATCGAGCGGACGCGGCGGCTGACGCCGCCGGTGGTCGCAGCGCTGATCGAGAACGGGCTTTACCGCGCGCTGCTGCCGAAAAGCACGGGCGGCGGCGAAGTCGCGCCCGAGATCTTCATGCAGATGCTCGAAGAAATAGCAAAGGCCGATGCCTCCACGGCGTGGTGCCTCGGCCAGTGCTGCGTCTGCGCCATGACCGCGGCCTATCTCGATGTCGACGCGGCGCGCGAGATTTTTGGCCCCGCCGACGGCATCCTCGCCTGGGGCGCGATCGCGCACGAGGCGCACGCCGTGCCCGGCGGCTATCGCGTCACCGGGCGCTGGGATTTTGCCAGCGGCTCGCGCCAGGCGAGCTGGCTCGGCGCCCACGTTCCGATCGTCGAAGCCGACGGCAGCCGGCGAAAAAAGCCCGACGGCGCGCCGGAAGTGCGCACCATCCTGTTTCCGGCGGCGAGTGCTGTGATGTACGACGTCTGGGACGTGATCGGCCTCAGCGGCACCGGCACCAACTCTTATTCCGTCGACAACCTGTTCATCCCCGAGAAATTCGCAGCGCTGCGCGACGACCCCGCGGCGTTGCGCGAGCAGGGGCCGCTCTACAAGCTGACCACGTATTCAGCTTTTGGCCTCGGCTTCGCTGCGATCTCGCTCGGCGTGGCGCGCGCCACGCTCGACGCCGCCATCGATCTGGCGCGCGGCAAGGCGTCGTTCGGGATCAAGGCGATGCGCGAGAACAACGCCGTGCAGGGCGTGATCGGCCGCACCGAGGGCGATCTGCGCGCGGCGCACGCCTATCTCTACGCCACGGCCGGCGGCGTGTGGCGCGATTTGACGCGCACGGGCGAACTGACCAACGATCACCGCACCGCGCTTCGGCTCGCGTCGACCTGGACCATTCACCGGGCGGCCAAGGTGGTGGATGCCGCCTATCGCATGGCGGGCGCCACCGCGGTGTTCAGCGCCAACCCGTTCGAGCGCCGTTTTCGCGACATGCACGCCATCGCGCAGCAGATCCAGGCCCGCGACACCCACTATGAAGACGTGGGCAAGGCGCTCCTGAGCGGCGGCGCCGACGCACCGCGCACGACATCGCAGCGGATTTCTGACATTTAGGCCGCGGTCTGCCCGCCCGTCACCGGTGAGGCCGCGACATCCTCGGCCACGAGCTTCTCCAGCGCGATCTTCGAGGCGCGCTGGTTGCTCACCAATTGTTTGGCCGCGACCAGCGGCATCATCAGGCGCACCACGCCCTGCGCCAACGGGTTTGCGCTTTGCGCCTGCGCGCTGCGCAGCGACAGATGGGTGCCGCCGTTCGGAAGCGGGGTGAACTCCGCGGTTTGCCGGGCCACGGTGCCGAGCGGCGTGCCGATATGGTAGGTGACGTAATCGAACGGCCGCCAGTCCACGATCTCGTGCACCGTCTTGCCGGTGCCGTGCGCGCAATGCTGGACCGCGCCGGAAGCGACGCGTCCGTCGGCGAGCCCCGTCATGGTCATGCCGTCGAGCCCCTGCTGCCAACGGATCTTCTTTTCGACGTCGGTGACATAGGCCCAGGCGATGGCCGCCGGCACCGGCAGGTCGACTTCCATCGATTCGAAAGCCAGCGGCTCATCGCGCTCGACGAAAACGCGGCGCGACGCGCGCCATGTCGCAAACACCGGCGCGAGATCGTAGACATAGCAAACGGTATCGCCGAAATCGTCACTGTGCTCGACATGACGGATCGCGCTTGAGAAAAAATCCGGCAGACCGATCGCGTCGGCGGCGGGCTGCGTCACCAGCGCATAGGCCTTGATGCCGGTCGCCCTGGTGACGGAATTTTTCATCAGCCGGTGCAGGCGAATGACCTCCGGTCCCTGCAGCTCGCTGCGTCCCGCCAGCGTCTGGGTCGCATACTCGCCATAATGCAGGAAGAATTTCAGATCGAGGCTGCCCATGTTGCGGCAGGCGTTGCAGCTGCAGGTGGTGTTCAGCCGCATCGCGGCAAGCGTATTGGCAAAACTGCAATAGATGCGCTCGATGGCGTCGAGCGGAAACTGCCGCTGCGGCACGCTGATGTCGGGCAGATAGGCCAGCGCCGCGTCGCCCTGCAGATTGGACAGGGTGATCGGCGCCTTGATCTCGGCAAAGATGCTCTTGAACAGCGCGTCGAGCACGCCTTGCGCATGTTCGAGCTCTGAAGAGGTCAAGAACATCGTATAGCCGGTGAGGTCGGCAATGAGGAGAAAGCCTTTTTGCGCCAAGTCTCTGCCTCCAGGTGACGGCGTGAGATACGGCTAGTCTAGCAGAAAGTTGCGGCGGTTGCAGGTTGGCTTTATTCCTGTTTCTCGGGACGGCTGCTGGAGCGCGGCGCGATGAAAAACATGGGCAAGAACAGGCCGGCGAAACACACCGGCTTTTCGGATCCGGCGGTCGAGGGGATTTTCGCCGCCTATCCGCCGCCGCTCAAGGCAAGGCTGCTGGCGCTCCGCCGCCTGATCTTCGACACGGCGGCGGCGACCGAAGGCGTGGGCGCGCTGGAGGAAACCCTGAAATGGGGTCAGCCGAGTTATCTCACCGCGGAAACGAAAAGCGGCAGCACGATTCGGATCGACCGGGTGAAATCGTCAGCCGATCGATACGCGCTCTATTTCCATTGCCAGACCGATCTGGTCGCGACGTTCCGGGAGCTGTACCCGAAGCAACTGACTTACGCCGGCAACCGGGCGATCATCTTCGATGCGAACGATGACATCCCCAAAGCCGCGCTGCGCCATTGCCTCGGCCTGGCGCTGACCTATCATCTGAACAAGCGCAAATCCCGCGCTCAACGCTAGTTGATCACGATCCGCGTATTGCCGCGGCCGTCGCGCTCGATTAGCGAGAACAGCGCGGCGGCGTGGGAGGGATGCAGCCGCACGCAGCCATGCGAGGCGGGACCGCCGAGCCGCGACAGCTCATAGGTGCCGTGAATGGCAAAGCCGTGGTAGAAGAAGATCGCGTGCGGCATCGGCGAATTGTAATATTTCCGCGAGAACCAGCGCCGCGCCATCAGCTGCGGATGAAACACGCCGCTCGGCGTGCCGTAGCCGTCGCGGCCGGTCGAGACCGGCCAGTTGTAGCGCGCGTAGCCATCGACGTTCACCGTCATGCGCTGCGAATACTTGTCGATTTGCACCGTGACCCCGGCACGTGCCGGCGCCAACCCCGACATCACAGCACCGGCAACTATCAGCCCTGCGAGCCATCGGCCCGACAGCCGTTTCATGATCGCGCCCCCTGCATTCGATTTTTGTTGAGGGCATGATGCGGTTTTGCAATGCAGGTTGTAAAGATCGGGGCGGCGTGCAGCTGCGGTTAAGCTTAATCCGCCGCAACTCGCCTTGTTTGCGAAGACGGCATTGGAGATCAAGCGATTGCGATTGGTGCGCTTGTCCCGGCTGCTGATTTCGCGCCGGGCCTGGGTTATAGAGTGAGTCGATGATTTCCCGCCTGATTCTCACCCTCGTGCTGTTGTTCGTTGCCTCCGCCGCGCTGGCGCAGGACAAAGGCATCGATCCGAGGTTGCTGCCGCCGCTGGCCAATCCCAACGATCCCAAGATCGCCGCCAGGGAATTGTTCGGCCGCAAGATATTGCCGGCGGCGATGCCGACCCGCGTGGTCGGTTTCTATGCCAAGGGCTGCATCGCCGGCGCCGAGGCGCTGCCGATCGATGGCGACACCTGGCAGGTGATGCGGCTGTCGCGCGACCGCAACTGGGCGCATCCCAATCTGGTCGCGCTGCTGAAGCGGCTATCGGTCAAGGCGCACAAGGATGCCGGCTGGCCCGGAATTCTGGTCGGCGACATGTCGCAGCCGCGCGGCGGACCGATGATTACAGGCCATGCCAGCCACCAGGTCGGGCTCGATGCCGACATCTGGCTGACGCCGATGCCGAACCGGCGATTGTCGCGCGAAGAGCGTGAGGAAATGTCGGCGGTGATGATGGTGCGCGAGGACCGGCGCGACATCGATCCGCACGTCTGGACCCCGACCCATCTTTCCGTGATCCGTGACGCCGCGCAGGAGCCCACCGTGGAACGCATCTTCGTCAACGCCGCGATCAAGAAGGCGCTGTGCCGCGAGGCCAAGGGCGACCGCGGCTGGCTTTCCAAGGTGCGGCCGATGTATGGCCACGACTATCACTTCCACATCCGTATCAAGTGCCCGCCGGGCAGCGGCGAATGCGAATCGCAGCCGCCGCCCGCCGAGAGCGAGGGCTGCAGCGCCGCTGACCTCGCCTACTGGTTCAAGGATTCGGTGCTGCACCCGAAACCGCCGAAAATCCCGCCCAAGCCGAAGCCGCCGATGACCCTGGCGCAATTACCGGCGGCGTGCCGGCAGGTCTTGGCCGCGCCGGATGCGAAGCCATAGCTGCGGCGCTACGCCTTTGCTCTCAAGTCGATGATGTTGTAAGCTGACTGTTGCGATCTCCCGGGCTTGCCGTAAGCACGCTCGGGACGCTCGGAACGGCGCTTCCGCCTGTCGCTTTCATCGACAACCAACGCCTGAGTTGCGTGCGCGAAGTGCGCCCGCGACCATGCACGGAGCGCCATCATGCATCGTCTTGCCGGTTTTCTTATTGCCTTCGCGATTCTGTCCGGAACAGCCCATTCGCCCGCGCTGGCGCAGGACAAGACTCTCACGGTATTCGCCGCAGCGTCGATGAAGAACGCCCTCGACGATATCGATGCCGCCTACACCGCAAAAACCGGGGTCAAGATCGTGGCCAGCTATGCCGCGAGCTCGGCATTGGCCAAGCAGATCGGACAAGGTGCGCCCGCCGATGTCTTTGTGTCCGCCGACACCGACTGGATGGATTATGCCGCCGGTAAAAAGAACATCAACGAGTCGACGCGGGTCAATTTGCTCGGCAACGCAATCGTGCTGATCGCGCCAAAGGATTCCAAGGTCGACAACGTCGCGATCGGACCGGGCTTCGATCTGGCAAAACTCGCCGGCGACGGCAAGATCGCGACCGGGGACGTGAAGGCGGTGCCGGTCGGCAAATACGCCAAGGCGGCGCTGGAAAAGCTCGGCGCCTGGACCGCGGCAGAACCCAAATTCGCGATGGCGGAGAATGTACGCGCGGCGCTGCTGCTGGTGTCGCGCGGCGAGGCCGTGCTTGGAATCGTCTATTCGACCGATGCGAAGGTCGATCGCGGCGTAAAGATCGTCGGCACCTTTCCGGCCGATTCACATCCCGCGATCATCTACCCGGTGGCCGCGACGGCCAGCGCAAAGCCGGAGGCCGCCGACTATCTCGTGTTCCTGCGCTCGTCGGCAGCGAAGGCGATCTTCGAGAAATACGGGTTCGCATTCCTGGTCAGTCCGACGACCTGAGCGTGTCCGAAATCTCACCAACGGAATGGACGGCGATCCTGCTGTCGCTGCGGGTCGCCGTGGTCGCCACCCTGGTGGCGACGCCGATCGGCATCGCGGCGGCGTGGCTGCTGGCGCGGCGCGAATTCTGGGGCAAGTCGGTGGTCGATGCTTTAATCCATCTGCCGCTGGTGCTGCCGCCGGTGGTGACCGGCTATCTCTTGCTGCTGACGTTCGGACGGCGCGGCATGGTCGGCGCATGGCTCGCCGATCACCTCGGCATTGTGTTCGCGTTCCGCTGGACCGGGGCGGCGCTGGCCTGCGGCATCATGTCGTTTCCGCTGCTGGTGCGCCCCATTCGGTTGTCCATCGAGGCCATCGACCGCAGGCTGGAGCAGGCAGCGGGCACGCTGGGTGCGGCACCCTGGCGGGTGTTTACCAGCGTGACGCTGCCGCTGGCGCTGCCGGGCGTGCTGGCCGGCATGGTGCTCGGCTTTGCCAAGGCGATCGGCGAATTCGGCGCGACCATTACGTTCGTGTCCAACATTCCCGGCGAGACCCAGACCATTTCCTCGGCGATCTATTCGCTGATCCAGACCCCGGACGGCGACACCGCGGCGCTGCGGCTGGTGATCGTCTCCATCGTGATCGCGATGGGCGCGCTGATCGCGTCGGAATTCTTCGCGCGGCGCGCCACGCAACGCCTGCACGGGAATTGACCATGCTGCGCGTTGATATTTCCAAAAAGCTCGGCGAATTTGTCATCGAAGCCGCGTTCGCCAGCGAAGGCCGCGTCACCGGCCTGTTCGGCGCTTCCGGCGCCGGGAAAACCTCGCTGATCAACATGATCGCCGGACTGCTGAAGCCCGATCGCGGGTTCATCGCCATCGACAATGAGACGCTCGACGACACTGCGGCACGCGTCCACGTCCCTGCGCACCGCCGCCGCATCGGTTATGTGTTTCAGGATGCGCGGCTGTTTCCGCATCTCGATGTGACGCAAAATCTCGACTATGGGCGGCGGATGAACGGGCTTGCGCGCGATCCGGCCAACCAAGCCCGCGTCGTCGACCTGCTCGACATCGGCAAGCTGCTCAATCGTCGTCCGGGCAAACTCTCCGGCGGCGAACGCCAGCGCGTGGCGCTTGGCCGCGCGCTATTGGCACAGCCGCGGCTGCTGCTGCTGGACGAGCCGCTGGGATCGCTGGACGACGAGCGCAAGGCGGAGATTCTGCCCTATCTCATGCGGCTGCGCGACGAGGCCAATGTGCCAATGGTCTATGTCAGCCACGACGCGGCCGAATTGCGCCAGTTGGCGACGCAGATCGTGATGCTCCGGCACGGACGCGTAACCACGCTCGGCGGGGTCAAGGTATTGTCCGGATAGTCACCAACGTGTCCCGGACGCGGTGGTCTCATATCCCCGCCACCGACGCCCACATCCGCTTCAACTTGCCCTTCATCGAGGCCATCCGCGTCTCCGGCACCGCGTCCTCCTCATCCTCCGGCAACCGCAATCCAACCACATTGACCCTGCCGCCGCCGATGCTGCGGGCGACCAGCACGATGGGATCGAGAGCAAGCTCCGCGCCTTCCTTCGGCGCGCGATCGAGATGAATGTCGAAGTAATCCGCCAGCGTCAGTTTCGCCTGCTCTTCATCCACCGCCACGCCGTAAACTTCCGCAAGCTCGGCAAGCGTGTGTTCGCCGGATACCGTAAAATCGCCGAGCAGATGCGGGTCCGGCGCCGTGCTGGGCGCCATGTCGACAAAGAAGCGGTCGAGCGCCTCGGCCTTTTCCGGCGGCGCGAGCAGATAAATGTGATCGCCGGCCTTAACCGGCTCGGCCTCGGCGGGCGACAATATCTTCTCGTCGCGGATCACCAGCGTCGGCTTCGACCACGACGGAATGAGGCCGCGGCGCAGATACAGGCTCTTGGGACGGACGGCATAGCCGACCAGTTGCTGCTCGAGCTGGCCGGGCAGATCCAGTTCGACCCGGCGCGGGCCGCGGTCCGAGCGCGGCAGCGCGACGTGGAGCCGACGGGCGGCGGCAGCCAGCGTCCAGCCCTGCAGCAGCAGCGAGATGATGACAACCACGAAGGCCACGTCGAAATAAAGATAGGCCTTCGACAACCCGACCAGCATCGGAATCGAGGCGAGAAAGATCGCGACCGCGCCGCGCAAGCCGGTCCAGGCGATAAAAGTCTTCTCGCGCCAGTTGAACTTGAACGGCGCCAGACAGAGAAAAACCGCGACCGGCCGCGCCACCAGCATCAGCACGAAGGCGATCACGACCGCCGAACCGATGCTGCCCACCAGCCGCTGCGGCGACACCAAAAGGCCGAGCAGCACGAACATCACGATCTGCGCCAGCCAGGTCGCGGCGTCGAGAAACGCCACCACCGAATTGTGCGCGCGAGTCGGCCGGTTGCCGATGATGATGCCGGCGAGATACACCGCGAGGAAGCCCGAGGCATGCGCGATCTGCGCGGCGCCGAAAATCACCAGCGCCGCGGTGGTGACGAACGGGGCGTGCAGGCCCTGCGGCAGCGCGACGCGGTTCAGCGCCAGCACCACCAGCCTTCCCCCGATCACGCCGACGACGGCGCCGAGCATGGCCTCGCGGGCGAATTCCAGCGCGACGTGCCAGACCGAGCTTTCGCCGCTCGAAATCAACTCGACCAGCATCAGCGTCAGAAACACCGCAAAGGGGTCGTTGGTGCCGGATTCGACCTCCAGGGTCGCCCCGACGCGCGGACGCAGCCGCAGTCCCTGGGCATGCACCAGCAGGAACACCGCAGCGGCGTCGGTCGACGCCACCACGGCGCCGGCCAATAGCGCCTCGGTCCAGTTCAGGTCGAGCGCGTATTTGGCGACCGGCGCGGTGACCAGCGCCGTCAGCAGCACGCCAATTGTCGCAAGCACCATCGACGGCGCCAGCACCGTGCGGATGCTTTGAAAGCGCGTCCTCAAGCCGCCGTCGAACAGGATCAGTGCCAGCGCCACCGATCCCACGAGGTAGGTGGTGCGCACATCGTCAAAACGCAGCCCGCCCGGCCCGGCATCGCCGGCCAGCATGCCGATCAGCAGAAACACCAGCAGCAGCGGCGCGCCGAAACGCAGCGCCAGGAGGCTCGACAGAATGCCGGCCATCACCAGAACCGAGCCTAGAAGAATGGCTATGCTGACCGAATCGAGAGAAGCCATGAACCTCCGCAAACGAGCGCAAAACCTTGCGATTGCATCCTTATCGTCGCCACACTTCGACGCCAACCCATTTCTGCCTGCGGCAGCATACTCCCGTCATCCCGAGGTGCTCGCCCTCTTGGGCGAGCCTCGAAGGATGGCCGCAGCGCTCGTGACGCATCCTTCGAGACGCCGCGCAAGATGCGCGGCTCCTCAGGATGACGGCGAGATGGTGCGTAAATGCCACGCCGATGTGTTGCCGCGATGGCGCGAACCCCGCGTCTGTGGGAATCTACCGCAGATTCGAATCACGGTGACGGCGTGGCGGCGCTTCCGTTCGAGACGAGATTTTGACGATGATGGATTTGGATCCGGGCGAATTCTACGAAATGTTGCAGAACGCGGCGCGCTCGGTCGGCGCCGAGGTCACCTCGCCCTGGTTCTATCTGCAGCTCGGCCTGATCCTCGCCGCCGCCGGGATCGCGTTCGGCATTGGCGCCGCGGTTCGCTCCCGCTTCGACTTGACCTCATTCGCCATGGGCTGGCCGGCGCCGCTGCGGCTGTTCCTGCGGGTGCTGATCGGCAGCGCGTCGACCGCGGCATTCGCGGTGCTGATGATCGTGGCGCGCGGGGTGATGCTGGCATCGACCTGGCCGAGCCGCAGCTATCTGCTCGAGGTCTCCGCCAAGCTCGCCGTCGCCTGGCTGATCATCCGCCTCGTCACCAGCGTGATCCGCAACGAGTTCTTCGTCCGCGTGATATCGCTGGCGGCGTGGCTGGTGGCGGCACTCAGCATCATCGGGCAGCTCGATTCTGCCCTCGACGCGCTGGATTCGGTGGCGATCGTGCTCGGCGGCTTGCGGCTGACGCCGCTGTTGCTGATCAAGCTCGGCGTGCTGCTGGCGGTGGCGCTGTGGCTCGCCAACATCGCCAGCAATTTCCTGGAAGTCCGCATCACGCAATCCCACGATCTCACGCCATCGATCCAGGTGCTGCTGGTCAAGATGATGCGGCTGGCGTTGATGGTTCTCGCGGTCGCCATCGTGATGAGCGCGGTCGGCATTAATCTGTCGGCGCTGGCGATCTTTTCCGGCGCGGTCGGCGTCGGCATCGGTTTTGGCCTGCAGAAGATCGTCGCCAATTTCATCTCCGGCGTCATCCTGCTCGCGGACAAGTCGGTAAAGCCGGGTGATCTCGTCACCATCGGCGACAGTTCCGGGCGCATCAGCGCGATGAACACGCGCTATATCTCGGTCGCCGCCGGCGACGGCCGCGAATTCCTGATTCCGAACGAGGACCTGATTACCCAGAAGGTGGTGAACTGGACCTACACCGACAAGAACACCCTGGTGAAAGTCAATTTCAGCACCAATTACGACGCCGATCCGCGGCTGGTCTGCAGACTAGCGATCGAGGCGGCCGAAGCCTCGCCCCGTGCCACCAAGGGCAAGCCGCCGAACTGCCTGATCACCGAATTCGCCGAGGCCGGCATGAAGTTCACGCTGACGTTCTGGATTTCCGATCCTGACGGCATGGACAAGGTGAAGAGCGACGTGATGCTGTCGCTGTGGGACGCCTTCAAGCACGACGACATCCGCGTGCCCTACCCGGTGCGCGAAATCCGCATCCGCGGCAGCGCGCTGCCGGTGGAGACCACGGTGGAAGTGCCGGGGTGATGTGCCGATTTCGTCATGCGCGGACTTGACCCGCGCATCCAGCCATCTTCAAAAGAATCTTGCGAAGAGGATGGATTGCCGGGTCAAGCCCGGCAATGACGCTTGGTACGGTCCCGGCTCTGCGGAGCGGCATGAAGAATGCCGCACCGCGTCCGGGACAGGGAGCTATCGGCCGCTTGCACTGCCCGCCCCGATCACTAAATTAGGGCCTCAATTCCCTCATCTCTCCGAACCATGATCACCCGATGAGCTACGTCGAAGCCTCCGAAACCTCCCAGCGCAAGACCGGGCAGATCAAGCTGCACGGGCCTTCCGGCTTTGCCGGCATGCGCAAGGCCGGCGCGCTGGTGTCGAAATGCCTCGATGAGCTCACCGATCTCGTCAAGCCGGGCGTGCTGACCTCGCGAATCGACGATTTCGTCCGCGACTTCGCCTTCGGCCACGGCGCCTACCCGGCGACGCTGATGTATCGCGGCTATCGGTATTCAACCTGCACCTCGATCAACCACGTGGTCTGCCACGGCATGCCGGGCGACCGCGTGCTGAAGGACGGCGACATCGTCAACATCAACGTCACCTTCATCGTCGAGGGCTGGTACGGCGATTCCAGCCGGATGTATGCGCTTGGCGCGCTCGCGCGCAAGGCCGAGCGGCTGATCGAGGTCACCTACGAGGCGATGATGCGCGGCATCGCGGCGGTAAAGCCGGGCGCCACCACCGGCGATATCGGCCACGCCATCCAGAGTTTTGTCGAGCCGCAGGGCATGAGCGTGGTGCGCGATTTCTGCGGCCACGGCCTCGGGCGCATGTTCCACGACGAGCCCAACATCATCCACATCGGCCGCCCCGGCGAAGGCGTCAAGCTGAAGCCCGGCATGTTCTTCACCATCGAGCCGATGATCAACCTCGGCAAGCCGCACGTCAAAATCCTGTCGGACGGCTGGACCGCGGTGACACGCGACCGCTCGCTGTCGGCGCAATTCGAGCATTCGGTCGGGGTGACCCAGAACGGCGTCGAGATCTTCACGCTGTCGCAGCGCCGGCAGGAGAAGCCGCTGTCGCCGGCATGACGTTCACGACTTGATCGGCACGGCTACAACCTAGCGGCGGTTGCAAAACCCGCGCGGCGCGGCATGGTACCAACCCTCCACGAGTGGGTTGGCGACCGATGCCCGCAGAGACCAGCAACAAATCAGACCAGCCCGGACTCGACGACGAGCCGCATTATCATGGCCATCGCGAGCGGCTGCGGATGCGTTTCCGCGGCGCCGGCGCCGATGCGCTGAGCGACTACGAACTGCTGGAGATGGTGCTGTTCCGCGCGCTTCCGCGCCGCGACGTAAAACCGCTGGCGAAATCGCTGATCGGCAAGTTCGGTTCGTTCGCGGAAGTTGTGCACGCCCCGGACACGCGCTTGCGCGAAATCAGCGGCCTCGGCGACGCCGCCATCACCGAAATCAAGCTGATCGCAGCGGCCGCAAGCCGCGTCGCCCGGGGCCAATTGAAGGCGCGCACCATGCTGTCGTCATGGGCCGACCTGATCGGCTATTGCCGGACCGCGATGGCGTTCGCCGACAAGGAGCAGCTCCGCGTGCTGTTTCTCGACAAGCGCAACCGGCTGATCTCTGACGAACTGCAGCAGGTCGGCACCGTCGATCACACCCCGGTCTATCCGCGCGAGGTGATCAAGCGCGCGCTCGAATTGTCGGCCACCGCGATCATCCTGGTGCACAACCACCCCTCCGGCGATCCGACGCCCTCGCAGGCGGACGTGCAGATGACGCGCGCGATCGTCGACATCGCCGATCCGCTCGGCATCGCCGTGCACGACCACATCATCGTCGGCAAGAACGGCCATGCCAGCATGAAGGGGCTGAAGCTGATTTGAGAGCTGACAGGCTCGTAGCCCGGATGGAGCGAAGCGAAATCCGGGAACCGATCTCCGGCGCCCGGCCCCGGATTGCGCTTCGCTCCATCCGGGCTACAAATGTCCTCTTTGAACTTCAGGAGAGAGCGGTCATGGCAGACGTATTTCCGGCGGTGGGCCACAAATACCTCGTCCACTTCACCTCGGACGCGGGTGGCGAGTTCAGGGTCCAGCTCGATTTTCATTCGCTGACGTCGATGACGTATACCCAGGCCAAGGCCGACGGCACCCTGGTCGGCCTGCCCGAAACCGTCGACATCACCGTCGAACCGATCCGGGACATGCTGTTTCTGGTAACGTGGAAGGAGCAGTTCGGCACCACGGTGGTGCATCTGGAAGACTACAAGAACAACACCATCATCACCAACATCACCAGCCCCACCAACGACCCGAAAAATCCCTCGTTCGGGAAGCTCAGCGGCCCGATGACGCAGATTTCGTGAGGGACGACACCGTGTCCGGACGCGGCACGGCATTCTTCATGCCGCTCCGCAGAACCGGGACCGCGACGGATTGAAGCGTCGTGGCCGGGCTTGACCCGGCCATCCATCTTCTCAGAAGAATCTTGCGAAGTTGATGGATGCGCGGGTCAAGCCCGCGCATGACGCACCTGCCTACACACCGCCGTCATTCCTGAGAGCCGCGCACTTGCGCGGCGTCTCGAAGAAAGGGCCACGACTCGCGGCCATCCTTCGAGACTCGCCGCAAGAGCGGCGCCCACCTCCAGGGGTGACGGCGTGATGTCTCCTATTGCCGCACCAGGATCAGCGGATCGGCGGTATCGGGCACGCGGCGCCACTGCGCATTGTCGTCGGCCTCGAACTGCCAGATGTCGCCGCGGGCATTCATCAGCAGCATTTGTCCGCGTTCGAGCCGCCATTGCGTCGGCGCGAATGCGGCGACTGCCGGATCGCATTTTGGCTTGAGAAACACCTGGAAATTATCCGGCGTCGCTTCGGTGTTGGTCAATGTCAGGCCGCAGACCGTCTGGCCGCTGCCGCGCACCATCGCCCAGTCGCCGATCATCTGATCCATCGACTTTGCCAATGAACGGGCCGCAGCGAGATTCTGCAGAATATAGACGCCTTCGCCGGTGCGCAGCCCCTCGAAAATCCCGCTCTCGACTTCGGTGAAGTCGATTACCGGCTGTCCGGCGGCATCCTGCAGCCGCACGATGTCGCCGAGCCCCTTGATGCTCCAGGCGGCGATGTCTTTTGTAAAAGGCAGCGCGCCGGCGCAGCCCGGCTCCAGTTCGAGTTTCAGTCCCTGCGGCGACGTATCGCCCTTCAGGGTCACCACGCAGGTCTTGCTGCGCTCGGTGGTGGAAAGCTCCCACTGCCCGATCATGTCTTTTTTCAGCGCCGCGGCGGCATCCTGCGCGTGCGCGGGGCCGACGAAGACCAGCACCGTCATTGCGAGGAGCGCAGCGACGAAGCAATCCAGTCTTTGCGCGGATGCACTGGATTGCTTCGCTTCGCTCGCAATGACGAACGGGCCCACCATCATCAGCGGCCTTTCGCCGGCGTTTCCGCAACCGGGGTCAGCGGCGGCTTGCCGGCGAACCAGGCTTTCAGGTTGTCCACCACCAGTTGGTCCATGGCGTTGCGCGTCACCACCGAGGCCGAGCCGATATGCGGCAGCAGCACCACGTTCTGCATCGCCTTGAGTTCATCCGGCACCGTCGGCTCATTGGCGAACACGTCGAGACCAGCGCTCAAAATGGTCCCGGATTTCAGCGCCGCGATCAGGGCCGGCTCATCCACCACCGAGCCGCGCGCGACGTTGATGACGACGCCGCGCGGCCCCAATGCCTTCAGGACATCGGCGTTGACCATCTTCGCGGTGGAAGCCCCGCCGGGGACGATCAGCACCAGCGTATCGACCGCCTTCGCCATCTCGATCAGGTCGGGATAATGCTTATAGGACACACCCTCGGCCGGATTGCGCGAATGATAGACCACGGGCACGCGGCACGCTTCCAGCCGGCGTCCGATCGCCTGGCCGATCCGGCCCATGCCGACCATGCCCACTTTACGGTCGCGCAACGAACCGACGCTCAGGGGAAATTGCTGCGTGGTCCATAATCCGGAGCGCAGGTAACGATCAGCCTTGACGAATTCACGCAAGGTGGAGATCAGGAGGCCGAGCGCGATGTCGGCGACTTCCTCGGTGAGGACGTCGGGCGTGTTGGTGACCATGATATTGTGTTCAGCCGCGTAAGCCGCGTCGATGTGATCGTAGCCGACCCCGAAACTGGCGACGATTTCGAGTTTTGGAAACTGCGACAGCGTGGCCCTGTCGCCGCGCACCGTATTGTAGGTCACCGCCATCCCGCGCACCTTTTCGGCGACGGCCGGGGGCAGGCGGTCGAGGTCGCCGCGGGTTTCGAACTTGTGCAGCACGAACTGGTCGGAAAAGCCGTTATCGACAATGGGCTTGTGCGGTCCGTACACCAGAAGATCGATCTTCTCCGAAGAAATCGCGGCAGCCATCAGTTTTCCTTTCCGAGCGCACTTTCGTGCCAGCGCCGCAACACCAGATAGGAGGTCAGCGCAAGCAGCATATAAATGACAATCCCCGCGGCGGAGAGCAACAGCAACGCGGCGAACATTCGGGGAATGTTGAGGCGATAGCTGGATTCCGCGATTCGGTAAGCCAGCCCGGAACCGGCCCCGGCCGAGCCCGCCGCGATCTCGGCAACCACCGCGCCGATCAGCGACAGGCCGCCGGCGATGCGCAGTCCGCCGAGGATGTAGGGCAACGCGGCGGGCAGTTTCAAATAGCGCAGCGTCTGTGCCCGCGAGGCGCCATAGAGCTGAAACAGCCCGGCCAGGTTGCGGTCCACCGAATTCAGCCCCAGCGTGGTGTTCGAGAGCACCGGAAAGAACGCCACGATCCAGGCGCAGACGATCACCGCGGTCTGCTGCGGCAGGTAGATCAAGAGCAGCGGCGCGATCGCGATCACCGGCGTCACCTGCAATATGATCGCGTAAGGCAGCAGCGAATATTCCAGCCATTTCGATTGGTTGAACAGCAGCGCCAGCGCGATGCCGCCCACGGCCGCCGCGACAAACCCCTCAAGGGTGGTCCACAGCGTCGTCAAAAGCGATTGCGACAGAATGCTCCAGTCTGCAATCAGCGTTGATAACACGGCACCCGGTCCCGGCAGCACATAGGGTGGAATGTCGCCGATACGCACCACCAGATCCCACGCCGCGATGCCGGCCGCCAGCACGACGATGGGCAACAGGATCCGCACAAGGCGCGCAGTGCCATTACCCGGTCTGATCGGCATCGCGGCAGGCGGCGGCGTTTCCAGTGAACTCATGACGCGAACTTCTCGCCGCCTGCGTGGGCCAGCGCGATCGAGACTTCGCGGCAATACCCGGCATATTCGACCGAGGTACGAAAATCCTCCGTGCGCGGCTCGGCTGCGTCGATGCGAAACTCCGCAGCGATGCGCCCCGGCCGCGGCGTCATCACGATCACCCGCTGCGACAGGTACACCGACTCGAATACCGAATGGGTGACGAAGACGACGGTCTTGCTTAAGCTGCGCCACAGCGCCAGCAGGTCGTTGTTGAGCCGAAAACGCGTGATTTCGTCGAGTGCGGCGAACGGCTCGTCCATCAGCAGGATGTCGGGATCGGTGACCAGCGCGCGCGCCAGCGACACCCGCATCTTCATGCCGCCGGACAGCTCACGCGGATAAGCGTCGGCGAATTCCGCGAGACCCACCTGCGCCAGCGCCCCGCCGACACGTGCATCGGCCTCGCCGCGCGGCGCATGCGCGAGCATCAAGGGCAGACGCACGTTCTCGCGGACGCTGGTCCATGGCATCAGCGTCGGCTCCTGAAACACAAAGCCGATGGAATGTTTCGTCCGGGCGGCGCGATGTGCGACCCGCACCGAGCCGGATGTCGCGGCGCTCAAGCCCGCGATCAGCCGTAACGCCGTCGATTTCCCGCAACCGGACGGTCCCAGCAGCGACACGAACTCGCCCCTGGGTATGTCGAGATCGAGCGGCCCCAGCGCGGCGACGCCGCTGTCGTAGGTTTTGGTGACGCCGCGCAGGCTCACCGCGGCGCCGGCCGAAGAACTGGCGCCGCGATCGGACAAAGCTGCTGCGGGATCGGCCATCAGTTCTTCGGCCGCAGATTGAGGCCGACGCCTTTGTTGATGAAGCGCAGGGTGTAGGCCTTGTGGAAGTCGATATCGCGCTTGACGACGCCGGCCCGCACCATCTTGTCGAAGAAGCTGGCCATCCGCTCGTCGGTCATGGCGCCGATGCCGTTTTTCAGCGAGTCGCCGGAATCGACGATGCCGTTCTCCTTCATCTTGGCTACCGAATAGCTGAGCAGATCGTCGGTCATTTCCGGATTGAGCTTCTTGATCATGGCGTTGGCGGGCTTGTTGTCGCCGTAGAGATAGTTGTACCAGCCGATCACGGAGGCATCGACGAAGCGCTGCACCAGGTCGGGCTTTTTTTCGGTGAAGTCGCGCCGCGTCTCGATCAGGGTCGAGTAGGTGTTGAAACCATAATCGGCGAGCAGGATAACGGTCGGCTTTAAGCCGGCCTGTTTCTCGACCGCGAATGGCTCCGAGGTGACATAGCCCTGCATCGCGCTTTTTGGGTCGGCGAGAAACGGCTGTGCGTTGAAGGTATAGGGTTTGATTTTTTCCTCGGCAAAACCGTATTCGGATTTCAGCCACTGGAAATAGCCGGCGACGCCTTCCTTGGACACGAACAGCGTCAGCGGCTTCAGGTCCTCCAGTTTTGTCACCTTGGATTCCGGATGCGCCAGGAAAACCTGGGGGTCCTTCTGGAATATCGCGGCGATCGCTACCACCGGCACGTTGTTGGCGACCGCGTCGAACGACTGCAGCGTGTTCGCGCTCATGAAGAAATCCAGCTTGCCGGCAATCAGCAGCGCGCGGTTGTTAACATTGGGGCCGCCCGGCACGATGCTGACGTCGAGGCCGTAAGCCTTGTAGGTGCCGTCGGCCGCGGCCTGGAAAAACCCGCCATGCTCGGCCTCGGCGACCCAGTTGGTGCCGAACGAGACCTTGTCCAGCGTCTGGGCCGCGGCCGGCAATGCGGCGGCAAGTGCAAGCCCGGCCGTTAACGCTCGCAGCAAAACGCCTGCGCTCATGATTGGACTCCGTCGATCGTTCTGGCCCATGATAGGGCGACGCGGGCCTTGTACCCTGCAAACAGTTGCAAAGAAATGCTGCGCTTGATGATCCCTCCCCGCGACTGGGCCGCGGTCCACTGGCCGGATGTCGCCAAAGCGGATGCCGCGCGCTGGATCGCGGTATTGCCGCTGGCGGCGACCGAGCAGCACGGCCCGCATCTGCCGCTGCGCACCGACGTGCTGATCGCCGAGGCGTATCTTGAGCGGGTGCGCGAATTGCTGCCTGCGAATATTCCAGCAACGTTCCTGCCGGTGGAAGAAATCGGTATTTCGACCGAGCATACCGATTATCCGGGCACGCTGACGCTATCAGCCGAGGCCGCGCTAAAAAAATGGATGGCGCTTGGCGAAGGCGCCGCACGCGCCGGCATCAGGAAGCTTGTCATGGTCACCAGCCATGGCGGCAACAGTGCGGCGATGACCATCGTTGCGCAGGATTTGCGCGCGCAATACGGCCTGCTCGCGGTGACAACGGCATGGTCGCGCCTCAGTGCGCCGGAGGGGTTGTTCAGTAGCGAAGAATTGCGCCATGGCATCCATGGCGGCGCGGTCGAAACCTCGATCATGCTGGCACGCTATCCAAACGAAGTGCGCAAGCAAGCCATCGCGAATTTTGAGCCGTCGAGCATCGCGATGGAAAAAAGATATCGCTGGCTCTCGACGCATCGCCCGGCACCATTGGCGTGGCAGGCGCAGGATCTGCATCCGAGCGGCGCGGCCGGCGACGCGACGCAGGCCTCCGCGGAAAAAGGCGAGCACCTGCTCGACCACGGCGCGCGTGCGTTCTGCGAACTGCTTGCCGACGTCGATAACTTCGACGTGATGACGCTGGCAGAAGGTCCCGGATAGCCGCGCCAACAGGCTGAAATCATTGCCAATTTCGACTCGCTCGCAATCCATCGCGGAGCATTCGAACCGGAATCAAACAGCCTCCGTCCAACTGGCATGCGGACCACAACGGGCCGCCTTCAACAGGATGGAGTTTCCCATGTCGATCAAGACCAAAATCG
Source organism: uncultured Alphaproteobacteria bacterium (assembly GCA_963784755.1). Taxonomy (GTDB): domain Bacteria; phylum Pseudomonadota; class Alphaproteobacteria; order Rhizobiales; family Xanthobacteraceae; genus Bradyrhizobium. The sequence continues at coordinate 1,032,394 of CAWASS010000004.1, forward strand.
CCGCTGTCGCCCTTACCGCGCTCGTTGCCACCGGCACGCTCGCTTCCTCGACGCATCAGGCCGACGCAAAACCGTTCGGCCTCGGCTGGGGCGTCGGAGCCGGCATCGTCGGCGCCGCCATTGTCGGCAGCGCGATCGCCGCCAGCAATGACGGCTACTACGGATACGGCTATCGCCGCTGCGGCTGGGTTCGCCAGTTCGACGCTTACGGCAATTACATGGGCCGCGTCCGCACCTGCGGTTACTGATGAATGATTTGATCGACTGATCGTGGATACGCGTCCGGCACGGGCGCCTCATCCACCCCGTGTCGCACCCCGACCCGCCCGGTCGTCCCCCCGGGCGGGTCAACTTTTTTTCATTCCGTCATTCCGGGGCGTGCGAAGCGCGAGCCCGGAATCCATAATCACCATTGTGGGTATGGATTCCGGGTCTGCGCCAAGAGGCGCATCCCGGAATGACGGTGGTTGAGCGCCGTTACACGCCCGTCATCCCCCGATGCCATTCAATGTTGCGCGCTTCGACAATCTCTCTTGCAATTGCGAATTAGTTGCAATTATAGTTGCAAATGGGACGCCTTCGGTCCGGTTGTGCGAACGAGCCGCCCAAATCGGTTGTTTCAGAGCACTTCCGAGGGTTAGTTCGGTGGCTATAGCGCCGGACGCAGCGGATCGAGGCGGGGAGCCTCTGGGATGGGACGCGACCGCAAATCGCGAACAGAGCCATGAAGCGGGTCCTCGCGGGGCTGGCGCTCGGCGTGCTGTCGCTGGATGGCGCGGCTGCGGCCGACATCCCGATTAAGGCCCCGCGCATCCAGCAAGTCTATGACTGGACTGGACTCTACTTCGGCGCCCATGCCGGTTTCGGCCGCGGCTTTTCCAATGCAACGCTGGCCGATCCGTCCGTCGCCACGACGCGCAATTTTTTCGGCGGCCCGATCGGCGGGCTGCAGGCCGGCTACAATGTTCAGCTGCCGTCGCGGATCGTGCTTGGATTCGAGGCCAACGTTCTCGTTTCCGAATTACATCGACGGCAACTCCGTGATTTCGACGCTGGCCACCGCAAAATCCTACGTCATCGAGCAGATGGATTTTACAGGCAGCGCGCGTGGCCGGCTCGGCTATGCCGCGGGCCCCTGGCTGTTCTACGCTACCGGCGGACTCGCCTGGACCGGCGAACGTTTTCTTAACACACCTGCCGTCGGCAACGACGAAAAGAAACTGAACATGCGGCTCGGCTGGGCCGCGGGCGGCGGCGTCGAATACGCGTTCGCGCCGCACTGGAGCCTCAAGCTGGAATATCTCTACAGCCAGTTCCAGAACGCCGGCGTCCAGTTTGCCTCGGGTGCTGCCACCGCATCGACATTGAATTTCCAGACGCTGCGGGTCGGCCTCAACCGCAAGATCGATTGGCCCGCGAACGGCAGCCCGGTGCAGCTCGCCTCACTGGTGGATCCCGAATCCAGCCGTTGGGAAATCCATGGCCAGACCACTTACCTGCCGCAAGGCTACCCCGGCTTTCGTGCGCCCTATAGCGGCGTCAACAGCCTGACGCCGGCGCCGCAGACGCAGGCGACCTGGAGCAACAGCTTGTTTTTGAACATGAGGCTGTGGGAGGGCGGCGAGCTCTATTACAACCCCGAACTGCTGCAGGGATTCGGGCTCAACGACACCAGCGGTGTGGCAGGTTTTCCCAACGGCGAGGCGCAAAAATCCAACTTCCCCTACCCGCGTTACAACACCTCGCGGCTGGTCCTGCGGCAGACGTTCGGGTTCGGCGGCGAGCAGGAGGAACTCGCCAGCGCGCCGAATCAACTGGCAAGCAAGGTCAACGTCTCGCGTTTGACGGTGCAGGCCGGCAAGTTCGCGGTGATCGATATTTTCGACGGCAACGCCTACGCCAAGGACACCCGCAAGGACTTTTTGAACTGGTCGATGTGGGCACCGGGCGCCTTCGACTATTCCGCCGACAAGGTCGGCCTCACCTATGGCGCCACCGCGGAGTTCAACCAGAAGCAGTGGGCGCTGCGCGCAGGCTATTTCCTGATCGACGGCACGTCGAACTCGAACAATTTCGACATGCGGGTGTTTCAGCGCGGCGAATACGTGCTCGAACTGGAGACACGCTATTCGCTGTTCTCGCAGCCCGGCAAGCTGCGCACCATCGCCTGGCTGAACAGCGCCTATTCCGGAAGCTATCGGGACACGCTGAACAACCCCGCGCTCAACCTGGACATCTCGCAAACCCGCGAGGGCCGCATCAAATACGGCTACGTCTTCAACGTCGAGCAGGCGCTGAGCGACGACATCGGCCTGTTCGGCCGCTGGAGCTGGAACGACGGCAAGACCGAAATCATGGCCTTCACCGATATCGACGCCAGCCTTGCCACCGGCCTCTCGATCAAGGGCAATCGCTGGGGACGGCCCGACGACGTGATCGGGATCGGCGGCGCGATCAACGCGCTTTCAAAAGATCATCGCGATTTCATCGCGGCCGGCGGGCTCGGCATTCTCATTGGCGACGGCGCGCTCAACTACCGGCGCGAGCGGATTCTGGAAAGCTACTACGCCTACGCGCTCAACAAGCAGATCACGCTGACCGCCGACTACCAGCTCATCACCAATCCCGCCTATAATGCCGACCGCGGCCCGGTGTCGGTTTTCTCGGGGCGTTTCCACGGCGAGTTTTGAGTATTTTGTCGTCGGCGCCGCGCGGCGCATTTTCTCGCTTGCAATTTCGTACCATTTTTGGTACGATTGGTGACGTGAGGGGATCGTGAAGCGCCTTCCCGCTTTCTTTTACGAATTGCCGTCAGGGCATGTTCCGGTCCGCGAATGGATCAGGAGCCTTGATGCCGCCGACCGAAAGATCGTTGGCGAGGACATCAAGGATGTGGAGTTCTCATGGCCTATCGGCATGCCCTTGGTACGATCGCTGGGGGCAAGCCTCTGGGAGGTCCGCAGCAGCTTGACGCAAGGCCGCATCGCCCGCGTGTTGTTCTGCATCAGCGGGGGGCGGATGGTCTTGTTGCATGGCTTCATCAAGAAGACGCAGAAGACACCGCAAAGCGATTTGAATTTGGCGTTGAAGCGAAAGAAGGAGATCACATGACCAAGAAACAAAAGGGCCGGATCGGATCGTCGTTCGACGACTTCCTGAAGGAAGAAGGCGTCTACGAGGCTGTGACCGCACGCGCCATCAAGCGCGTGATCGCCCGTCAGCTTGATGCGCTCATGCAAGAGCAAGGCATCTCCAAAACCGAACTTGCCAAGAGCATGAAAACCAGCCGCGCCCAGCTTGACCGGCTGCTCGATCCCGAGAACGAGTCCGTGACTCTTGGCACGCTCACGCGCGCCGCGCAGGCGGTAGGACGCAATTTGCGGATGGAATTGGTGTGACGCTAGATCGCATCAAGGTCCGTCGCTCAACAAGCAGATCACGCTGACCGCCGACTACCAGCTCATCACCAATCCCGCCTATAATGCCGACCGCGGCCCGGTGTCGGTTTTCTCGGGGCGATTCCACGGCGAGTTTTGAACTTCCGTCATTCCGGGGTGTGAGCGCAGAGCGAGCCCGGAATGACGAATTACGACGCCGGCGAGAACGATTCCGCGCGCGCCATCGCCCAGGCGTCCTTGAACCGCGCATCCTCGGTGCCGTCGAGCAGTTCGCCCGGCCGCAGCGAGGGATAAAGCTGCGCCAGCGACGCCACTTCGTTGCTGGCGACGCGCTGCGAGAAATGGATCGGCCGGATGTCCTGCGGATGGCCGAGGCCGGCGGCCGCGATCAGTTCGGCCAGCGCGTGTAGCGTGGCGTGATGATAGTTGTAGACCCGCTCGGTCTTATGCGGCACCACCAGCGCGCGGTTGCGCGACGGATCCTGCGTGGTGACCCCGGTCGGGCAGCGGTCGGTATGGCAGCTCAGCGACTGGATGCAACCCAGCGCGAACATGAAGCCCCGCGCCGAATTGCACCAGTCCGCGCCCAGCGCCATCGCGCGCGCGATATCGAAGGCGGTGGCGATCTTTCCGGACGCGCCGATACGGATGCGGTCGCGGGCGTTGATGCCGATCAACGCGTTATGGACGAAATTGACGCCCTCCCGCATCGGCATGCCCAGATGATCCATGAATTCCAGCGGCGCCGCACCGGTGCCGCCTTCATTGCCGTCGACCACGATGAAGTCGGGATAGATTCCGGTCTGGATCATCGCCTTGCAGATCGCCAGGAATTCCCATTTGTGGCCGACGCAGAGCTTGAAGCCGGCCGGCTTGCCGCCGGACAGCCGCCGCATCTCGCCGATGAAGGCCATCATTTGCAGCGGCGTCGAGAACGCCTTGTGATAGGCGGGCGAGATGCAGTCCTCGCCCATGCCGACGCCGCGGATCCTTGAAATCTCTTCCGACACCTTGGCCGCCGGCAGCACGCCGCCATGGCCGGGCTTGGCGCCCTGGCTGATCTTGAGCTCGACCATCTTGATCTGGTCGTCGGACGCAACGCGGGCGAATTCCTCCGGGTTGAAGGTGCCGTCGGCGCGGTTGCGGCACCCGAAATAACCCGATCCGACCTCCCAGATGATGTCGCCACCATTCTCGCGATGATAGGGGCTGACCCCGCCCTCGCCGGTATCGTGGGCGAAGCCGCCCTTCTTCGCCCCGGCGTTCAGGGCCCGCACCGCGTTGGGACTGAGCGCGCCGAAACTCATCGCCGAGATGTTGAAGACCGATGCCGAATAGGGTTTGGCGCAGTCGGGACCGCCGATGGTGATGCGGAATTTCTCCGATGCATGCGGCTTCGGCGCCATCGAATGATGCATCCATTCGTAGCCGTCGGCGTAGATGTTCTCCTGGGTGCCGAACGGCCGCTTGTCGAGCACCATCTTGGCGCGCTGGTAGATCACCGCGCGGGTGTCGCGGCTGAACGGCATGCCGTCCTTCTCGCTCTCGAAGAAATACTGCCGCATCTCCGGCCTGATCTCTTCGAGCAGGAAGCGAATGTGGGCCGAGATCGGATAGTTTCGCAAGACCGCGTGGTTTTCCTGCAGCAGGTCGCGGAAGCCGAGCAGCGACAGCCCCCCGAAAATCAGGATCGGGATCACCACGATATTGATCACCTTGTGGTCCACGATCCCGATGCCGATCAGCAGCACCGTCACCACGCAACAAATCGTCAGAACGATGAAGCGCGGCGAGAACGGAGTCATCAGCGTTTCCATGGGAGCCCTCGGGGGTGGCTGTGCCGCGTTATTTTTGTTCAACGCAGTTTACACCATTGGTTCTAATCGTACGCCCAAACGACGACAACTGTTACGCAACGTCATATCTTTCGCAGTGCAGCGAAAGCGACTCAATGGCTGTGCGGACGCATCTCGTCGGGAATTCCGCCCTGCTCTATACCGCCCTGCGCCAGCCAGGCGTCGGTGCTCCGGATCGCCCGCGCGATATGATCGTCGGTCCGGGAAAAATCATAGGGCGATCCGACCAGCGGGCACAATGGCGGCACCACGAAATACTCGATACGCGGATCGAGCCCTTCCAGTTCGATGACGAGTTGCCGGGCGATCAGCAGCGTCAGCGCATGCAGCGCATTGGCGACCGCGCCTACCGGCGGGGCATGGGTCGCGCAGGCATAGCCGGTCGGCAGAATGATCAGGCGTTTTGCACCCTTCGCGACCGCGACCCGGATCGGGGTATTGCTCGAGATGGCCCCGTCGCACAGATAGAAATCCTTGTACCGGATCGGCGCAAAAGCGCCGGGGATCGCGGTAGAGGCGATGATCGCCTGCGCGGCCGGCCCCTCGGAAAGAACAATGCTGTCGCCGGACACGATATCGGTGGTGACGATGTGGAGCGGCAGCTTCGCATCCTCGAGATTGCGATAGGGGATGTGATCGTCGATCAGTTTCTGGATGCCGTCGTGCGGAATCAGGAAATCCCGCCGCCACAGGAAGCTGATAAGCGCCCGCGCCGAGAGCGGGAAAACATCGTGACGCCGCAGCCCGCGCCAGATGGTTTCAAGCTGCAGGACGCCCTTCAAGGTGGGATCGCCGGCATAGTAGGCGCCGTTGAGCGCGCCGACGCTGGAGCCGACCACCATGTCGGCTGAAATTCCATGCGCGGCGAGCGAGTGCATCATGCCGACCTGAATGGCGCCGAAGCTGCCGCCGCCGGCCAGCACGAAGGCGGTTTTCTTCAGGCCGCTGTCGGCTATGGACAAGGTGTATTGGCTCCCGCTCGCTGTGCGAAGTTCGGCCGCGTTATAGCAGCCGGCCGCCGGGTAGCGGGAATCAATCTGTCGTCATTCCGGGATGCGCCGCACTTGCGGCGCAGGCCCGGTATCCATACTCACGATGGTGGTTATGGATTCCGGGCTCGCGCTTCGCGCGCCCCGGAATGACGAGCTTGGAGGTTCGCCCTCAGCGCTCGACGAAGGCCTTTTCGATCACGAAGTGGCCGGGTTCGCTGTGGCTGCCTTCGAGGAAGCCGCGTGCTTCGAACATCGAACGCAACTCTTCCAGCATGGCCGGACTTCCGCACATCATGATGCGATCGGTTTCGATGTCCAGCGGCGGCAGGCCGATGTCGTCGAACAACTGTTCCGAGGTAATGAGGTCGGTGATGCGGCCGCGATTGCGGAACGGCTCGCGCGTCACGGTCGGATAATATTTGAGCTTCTCCGCCAGCAGCGGTCCAAACAATTCATCGTCGCGCAGTTTTGCGACCAGCTGCTCACCATACGCCAACTCCGACACCTGCCGGCAGCCATGAACCAGAACGATGGTCTCGAACCGCTCGTACACGTCCGGGTCCTTGATCAGGCTCGCGAATGGCGCGAGGCCCGTTCCGGTCGACAGCAGCAGCAGCCGTTCGCCCGAAATCAGATTGTCCGAAATCAGCGTTCCCGTCGCCTTGCGCCCGACCAGGATGGTGTCGCCTTCCCGGATCCGCTGCAGCCGCGAGGTCAGCGGCCCGTCGGCGACCTTGATCGAGAAGAATTCCAGTTCTTCCTCGTGGTTGGCGCTCGCCATGCTGTAGGCGCGCAGCAGCGGACGGCCATCGACCTCGAGGCCGATCATCGCGAATTGTCCGTTTTGAAAACGAAAGCCGGAATTGCGGGTGGCTCTGAAGCTGAACAGCGTGTCGGTCCAGTGCCGGACGGAAAGAACTTTCTCTCTGTGGAATGCGCTCATATGTTTTTGTTTTTCCGTTTGCTTCTTTTGTGAAACAACTCACCTGTACGATGTCCGCACGTGTCGAAAACCCTTGGTACGCCTGAGGATTTCAGCTTTTCATGCACGCGCACACCAGACCTAGTCAAGCAGCGTTGAAGCGCAATTGCGTGCTGAGCATGGCAGTCGATTTATTTCGCAGGATGGTTCATCGCATCATCCGGGCGATGCCAGCGCGGCGAAATTAACTTGCTGAAAGCAGTCGCGTTACGGCGATTCATTGCCTGGACGCACCGCCGGCATCAGCGGGTCGCGGACGAAATCCCGTCGTCGAGCACGCCGTCGTCGATTTCGGTGACGGAGTCATGAGCCGGCCGCGGCGCGGCGGCGATGGCGGGGTCGATGATGACGGCCCAGTGCAGCGGCACCTTTGCAAGGTTGCGCAGCAATCCATGATGGACGAAGCGGCCTTCGGTACTGCAGGCATGAAGTGCGGCCACCATCACCTCGGCGCTGCCGCCGTGACGCGCATAGGGCAGGAAAATCTGCTCGACGGTAACCGGGCAGCCGTCGCGATCGGCCAGCGGGATGATCGAATAGACCGGCAATTTGTTGAGAACGCAGCCGTCCCAGATCGGCTTCGCCGCTTTAGCCATGCCCGGATCGAGACAATCGCTTAAATGCCGCGACGGCATCCTGGCCTCGTGAACCTGCTCGACCCGCGGGCCCGCCTGCCGGCAGAGATAGGACAGCTTGCCATCGTCACGCACGATGTCGCTGATCGAGAGGTCGGCCAAATCTCCGGCGCGCTCGTTGGGGACGAAATCTGCGAATTCGGGCAATTCACGGGTTCCCCGCGCGCGGTGCCAGTCCCGCACCAGGCTGACATGCCGGATCGACCTGATAATGCTGACATGAGCTCTTTGAAATTGCATCGAGCCGATCGATCCTGCCGCACGAATGGGTGGAAGCGACGAAGGTGGTAGAGAAGGACGGCGCGAACGAAAAACTGCCGATCCTGATTCGCAAGACGCTAGCTAACACGAAAATAATCGCAGCGTCACGTACGGCGCCCGCGTCAAAATATTTTGCAACTGGACGGAATAAGCGGTCCGGATTGCATTCAATCTGGATCGTCGCTTTCGCATCCGCTACGCTGTCGATTGCGGTTTCGAAAAGGTCGATTTTTCCATTCAAACGCTAGCCCCCGGTTCTCCCATGCCCAGCCTGCAGGATTTTCGGTCGGGAAAGCCGGGCTACACTCCGGATCAGTCGATCTATGCCGAATATGCCTGCGCCGAATTCGGCCTGACCTTTCAGGAGATCGACGGCGGCACCGGGCTGGTCTTTATCGTCTCTTCCCCCGGCAAAAGCATCGCGTTCGGCGCCGGACGATGCTCATGGTATCCGCAGAACAGTGCGACCGCGGCGGCGCTGGCGACCGACAAGTATTTTGCCAATGCTGTTCTGGAACGCGCCGGCGTCCCCACCCTCGGCGGCCGCTATTTCTTCCTGCATGACCGCCATCGGGCGCACCGCCCGCCGGGTCACGAACGCGGCGATGCGCTGGCGTATTTCAGGGAATTGGGGGCTGTTGCATTTGCCAAGCCGCTGACGGGATCGCGCGGCGATTTTGCCCGGGCCATCCATGGCGAGGCGTCGCTTTCCGGCTATCTCGATGAGGTCGCGCGCTATTACGATTCGGTTTTGCTTCAGCCTGTTATCTCGGGCCACGAATACCGGATTTTTCTGCTCGACGACGAGGTCGTCTATGCCGCGCGAAAACTTCCGCCGTCGCTTGCGGGCGACGGCAGCAGCACGATCCGCGATCTGTTGGCGCAACATAATGCGGCGCTGCAATCGCGCGGACTTTCGACCGTGTCGGCCGCAGGCGGCGACGCCTCGCTTGATGTCGTATTGCCCAAAGGCCGGCTATTCGCGATTCCCGGCCGCATGAACCTGAGCGCCGGCGGCACCATGGTCCTCGAATCTCCGCACTCCGAAACCGCCGTGGCGGCGTTGGCAAGGCGCGCTGCCGGCGCGCTGGGACTGCGGGCCGCCGCGGTAGACCTGTTCACGGGGATCGCAGGCGATGCGGAAGCAACGCGGGTCATCGAGGTGAATTCAAACCCGTCGATCCGATTACTGGAGGATTGCGCGCGGGGCGACCTGATCCTGAAAATCTGGCGTCACACCTTCTCCGCGATGGGACTGCTTTAGTGTTCGATCTGCCGAAATACGGCGAAGGCGTCTGCCTGGCGCGGCTGGCGGCCTTGCTCGATGCCGTTTCGGTCGATCGCGCAAGGCTGCAGCGTACCGGCGTCGCCATCACCGGCTCCAACGGCAAGGGCAGCACCGCGGCGTTCTGCGCCAGCATCGGCCGGGCATCCGGATTGCGCACGGGATTGTTCACCTCACCGCATCTGTTTCGCTTCAACGAGCGATTCCAGGTCGATGGCATGCCGATCGACGACGCGGCGCTGGCGCGGCTGGTGACACGGATCGAAGCCACGATCGCCGAACTGTCACAGCGGCGAAACGAAAGGTACGGTGCGTTCGAAGCGCTGTTCGCGCTCGCCTGCCTGTATTTTCAGGAAGCGGAATGCGACTTCGCGGTGTTCGAGGCGGGTATCGGCGGCCGTTACGATCCGGTGCGGCTGGTTGGCACGCGCGTGACCTGCGTGACGTCGGTCGATTACGAACACACGGACTTGCTGGGCGATTCGCTCGAATTGATCGTCTCCGACAAGAGCGACGCCTGCGCCGCCGGCGGCGCCATCGTCTATGGCGAGAGCTGCCGCAGCTTGCGCGGGCATCTCGCCGAATACAATCGCAACCGCGACGTGACGAATCTGTTCGTCCGCGACGACATCAGGATCGGCAACGAAAACGCTTCGACGACGACGCAGCATTTCGATTTCCAACTCGGAAATCATGATTTTCGGTCGCTTGAGATAAGCCTGCTCGGCGGGTTTCAATTCAACAACGCCGCTATCGCCACAGCGCTGTTTTTGCTCTGGCTGGGACAGGCGCGACCGGGCGAAGACATCGCCGAGATCGAAGCCGCGGTGAGATCGGGCCTCTCCGCCACGCGCTGGCCCGGCCGGCTCGAGGTCATTGCGCGGCAGCCGCTCACCGTTATCAACGTCGGCCATACCCCCGACGGCATCCGCCAATCGCTCGCAAGCCTCCATGCCATCCATGGCGCCGAGGGATGGATTCTCGTCGCGGGCGTTTCGCGCGACAAGAAGATTGGCGAGATCGTCGCGCTATTGGCGCCGTCGTTCGATACCATCGTGTGCACGGCGGCTTATCACAAAGGCGCGGACGCAGAGCAAATCGCCGCCGCGGCGCGGACGGCCAATCCGAATGCGACCGTCCACGTCGCAGCAACCATCGAGCGGTCTCTGCAAATCAGCCGGGTGCTCGCCGAATCATCGGGCCGGAAAATCTTCGTGGCCGGCGGATTGTTCCTGGCCGTCGAATACGCCACTGGGGCGAAGGGCGGACAGCCGCGGGCGCTGGAGTTTCTCTAATCCGTCATTCCGGGGCGCGACGAAGTCGCGAACCCGGAATGACGGAGAGCTAGTTATTCGCGCTCGGGGAGTCGTCGAGCACCCTGAAACTCTCCTCCAGTTGCGGCGAGATCGCGACGTTGAGTTTCTCGCCGGTCGGCAGGCGCGAGACGAACCATTTGTTGTAGAGCGGAATCAAATCGCGATTGGAGCCGAGCTTGCGGAATGCGCGCTCCACCACCGCGGCAAGCTGCGGTTCGCCCTTGCGGAACATGATGCCGTAGGGATCGTAGGACAAATAGTCGCCGACGACCTTGAACTTGTCCTGCGCCTTGTGCCGCGCGATCAGGCCATAGAGCAGGATGTCGTCGGTGGCGAAGGCATCGGCCTTGCCGTCGACCAGCGTCTGGTACGACTGCTCGTGATCGGGCGACGCAACGATGTTGAGCTGAAGCGCAAACTTCTTGTCGACGGCGTGCATGGCCTGCTCGTTGGTGGTGCCTTTTGTCACCACCACGGTCTTGCCCTGCAGGTCCTTCGGCGCCGAGATGGTGGAGGCCTTGGGCACCATCAGCTTGGTGCCGGCCACGAACATCAGCGGCGAGAACGCCACCTGCTTGGCGCGCTCGGCGTTGGCCGTGGTCGATCCGCATTCAAGGTCGATCTTGTTCTGCACCACCGCCGGAATGCGGTCATCGGAGGTGACCTTGACGTATTCGATCCTCAAATTGGCGTCATCGACCTCGATGCCGATCTCGTCGACAATGGCCTCGCACAATTCGAGGCTGTAGCCGATCGGCCGGTTGGACGGGTCCATGAACGAGAATGGCGGCGAGCTTTCGCGGTAGCCGATCCGCACCGCGTGGTTCTGCTTGATGGCGGCCAAGGTAGGGCTGAGCCCCTCGCCGCCGGTCTGGGCAACTGCTGCTGTCGTCAGCAAAAACCCCGCGAGCAGCAGGCTTGCCGCCTGCATGCACCTCTTCGGAAGGTAGCGCATGGCTCACCTCCTATGCGTGGCCGGTCTGCATTCCCGGCACCTCGCCGGGGATCATGTCCGGCGGCACCACGTCGTCGGGTCCGAGCGCGTGCTCGGGCGCGAGTTCGCCTTCCCACTTCGCCACCACGGCGGTGGCGAGCGAGTTGCCGATCACATTGGTGGCGCTGCGTCCCATGTCGAGGAAGGTGTCGATGCCCATGATCATCAGGAGCCCGGCCTCCGGAATGCCGAACTGGGAGAGCGTCGAGGCGATCACCACCAGCGAAGCGCGCGGCACGCCGGCGACGCCCTTGGAGGTGATCATCAGAGTGGCCAGCATCGCCAGCTGGGTGCCGAGCGACATCGGGATCTGGTAGGTCTGCGCGATGAAGATGCTCGCAAACGTACAATACATCATGGTGCCGTCGAGATTGAAGGAATAGCCGAGCGGCAGCACGAAGCTCGAGATCCGCGATGACGCGCCGAAGCGGTTGAGCCCCTCCAGCGTCTTCGGATACGCGGCTTCCGAACTCGCGGTCGAGAACGCGATCATCAAGGGCTCGCGGATCAGCCGCAGCAGATGGCTGTATCTGGGCCCGATGACGATGAAGCCGACGACAACGAGGATACTCCACAGGATCATCAGCGACAGATAGAAGCCGCCCATGAACTGGATCAGCTTCCACAGCACGCCAAGGCCGTTCTTGGCCACCGTCGCCGTGATCGCGGCCCACACCGCGAGCGGCGCGAACAGCATGACGTAACCGGTGACCTTGAGCATGATGTGGCCGAGGTCATCGATCAGCGCCAGCATCGGCTTGGAGCGTTCCGGCATCGCGCCCATGGCGACCGAGAAAAACACCGCGAAGATCACGATCTGCAGAATCTCGTTCTGCGCCATCGCATCCGCGATCGAGGTCGGGATCAAATGGGTCAGGAATTTCTCGATCGAGAACGCCGACACCGGCAGGCCGGTCGACTGGCCGGCCGCGGGCAGCGTGCCGGGGAAATTCGCACCGGGCTGCAGCAGGTTGACCATGACCAGGCCGAGCAGCAGCGAGATGAAGGAGGCGCTGACAAACCAGCCCATGGTTTTTGCGAAAATCCGCCCCAGCTTGGCGCCGCTGCCCATATGGGCGATGCCGCCGACCAGGGTCGCGAACACCAGCGGTGCGATGATCATCTTGATCAGACGCAGGAACAGCATCGCGATCAGGTTTACATCGGCCGCGATTTCCACCCGTTGATCGGGAAGATAATTGAAAACCAGCGTGCCCATCACAATGCCGAGCGCCATTGCGATCAGAATATATTGCGTAAACCTGTTGGACATTTTTAACCCCCGTGTTCCCGACGGGGAGGAGTGTGGCACATTTTGACGCAGGCGCAACCAGCTTCATAAAATCGTCAAACGCATCTGTGTTTCGCTGGCATGCCAGTTCGCCTGCAAATGTTCCCGTTGTGCAACGAACGTCGGCGGACTAGCGTCCGGCGAGGGCGGGAGCTTGCCCTTTTCGTCATTGCGAGGAGCGCAGCGACGAAGCAATCCAGTTCTTGCTTTGCTGTCTCTGGATTGCTTCGCTTCGCTCGCTATGACGAACGATCCGGGAGGGAAACACCATGAGCGACGCGATCAACCGCCAGATCCTGCTGGTCGAGAAGCCAACCGGAAAACTCGGTCCCGAACATTTCAAACTGTCGAAGGGCGGTATTCCCGAGCCGAAGGATGGCGAGGCGCTGCTGCGCGTGCGCTATATTTCGCTCGACGCCGCCAACCGCGCCTGGATGCACGGCGCCACCTACCGCGCCGCGGTCGAGGCCAATACCGTGATGGCCGGCGGCGGCCTCGCCGAGGTGGTGTCGTCGAAGGCGCCCGGTCTTAGCCCGGGCGATATCGTGTTCGGCGACACCGGCTGGCAGGAATATGCGGCGGTGCCGGCAAAACATCTCAGCAAGATGCCGCGCATGGAGCCGATGACGCATCTGCTCAGCGTCTACGGCATCGCCGGCCTCACCGCCTATTTCGGGCTGCTCGATGTGGGAAAACCGAAAGCCGGCGAGACCGTGGTGGTTTCGGCGGCGGCCGGTTCGGTCGGATCGATCGTCGGCCAGATCGCCAAGATCAAGGGCTGCCATGTCGTCGGCATCGCCGGCGGTGCGGACAAATGCCACTGGCTGACCAGCGAACTCGGCTTCGATGCCGCGGTCGACTACAAGGATGGCGCCACGTTCAAGGCTCTGAAGGCCGCGGCGCCCAAGGGTATCAACGTCTATTTCGACAATGTCGGCGGCGACATTCTCGAAGCGTGTCTCTCGCAGATGAACAATCGCGGCCGTATCGCCTGCTGCGGCGCGATCTCGCAATATGACGGCGTTCCGTCGGCGCACGGCCCGCGCGGCGTGCCCGGCCTGATCGTGGTGAAGCGCCTGGTCATGCAGGGTTTCATCGTGATGGATTACATGGACCAGCGCGACAAGGCGCTGGCCGATCTTCAATCATGGGTGAAGGCCGGCAAACTGAAGGTGCAGGAAGACGTCATCGACGGGCTGGAGAACACCCCGCAAGCGCTGATCGGCCTGCTCGCCGGGGAGAACCGCGGCAAGCGGATGGTGAAGGTGTAAGCCGCGACACCCTTCGTCATACGCGGGCTCGACCCGCGTATCCATCGCTCTTCACAAGAGTCTTTCGAAGAAGATGGATTGCCGGGTCAAGCCCGGCAATGACGGGCCCTCGTGTCCCGGGCGCGATGCGGCGCTCTTCGCGCTGCTTCGCAGAACCGGGACCGTCCCATACACCGGCGTTCGTTACGGCCCCGGCTCTGCGGCGCACCGCTCCGCAAGAGCTACACGCTGCGCTGCGTCCGGGGAACCAGAGACCCCTGCCTGCCGTTCCCCTGCATGAAAATCATATTCCTCGATATCGACGGCGTCTTGAATTGCGACAGCACGCCGAACCCGCGCAAATTCCCCTACATTGTCGACAAGAAGCTGCTGGCGCGGCTGAAAAAACTTCTCGACAGGACCGGCGCAAAAGTCGTGCTCTCTTCGTCGTGGCGGTGCGGCCCTGTCGGGCTGTTCGCCGCAAAACATTTCGGCGTGCCGTTCATCGACGTATGTCCCGACAAGCCGAGGAGCCCGCGCCGCACCGAGCTGCTCGCCTGGCTTTCCGCGCATCCCCGGGTGACGCGATACGCGGTGATCGATGACGAGGACGACGAGCTCGACGACCTCCCGCTGTTCCAGCCTTCAAGCAAAACCGGCCTCACCATGGAGATCGTGAAGGCTGCGGCAAAATATCTGAACGGCGAAAGCGACAAGACCATGCGGGCCAACGCCGTGGTCCGGCTGGGACAGAACATCCACTCGCTGTTCAAGCGGAACAAGAGCTGAGTTGTCAGCTGCCCCCGAAGAAATGGAAACCCCACGTCGTCGCCCCATTGCGCCGCATCAGCCACGGCGTCGACATTCCGAACCCCGAAACGTCGCCCTGCCAAACCCGTCGGCGTAAAGCCCCTCGTCGCATCCGGGGCACGCCAAGAATTTACCGGCGCTCACTGCCTGAAATTATCAAGCCCCGTCGTGGTCACGCCGTTGCGCCGCATTTCCCAGAACGCCGACAAGGCGGCTCCCGTTACGGCGCCTCGCCAAGATGCGGTTACCCTGCACTTGACGAAATACACGCTGAACTGGATGTCCCCCCCGAAGTTGAATCCCGTCACCGGATATGGAATCCCGGCGCATCCCCAATCCGGATTGGTGTTGACGAATGTCCTACGAAAATACCTGCCGCCGCCGCCGAGCCAGGTCACCTTGAGCACCGACCCCTGCTGACTGGTCCATGTCGAGGGAGCGGACAGTTGCGCGAAGGCCAGGGTTTGAAGGCCCAACAGCATCGCAAGGGCCAGCAATAGTTTTTTCATCGGAAATTCCTCGGATCGACGGGTAGCGCTGCAGCAAGCTGTCCGTTCTGCCACCGAACCGGTTTTCGATCAAACCTGCCGGTAAAGCCCCTTGTCCCGCGCCTGGCGGACGGCCAGGCCTGTCAACAGGTCGAGCATCGGCGTCGACAGTCCCGCGGCCCTGGCGAATGCCGCCGGCGCCCGCACCAGCGCATCGATTTCCATCGCGCGGCCGCGCTCGTAGTCCTGCAGCAGCGAAGGCTTGTGGTCGGCCGGCGCACCGCCTCGGGTGTTGCGCCTGGTGTCGGGATAACAACTGCGGCCGATTGCCTGCGCCTCTTCGAGCAGGCGCGGCACCACATCCCGCAACGCGGGGTCCTGAACCGCCGTCTTTACCGTTTGCCCGCTGAGCAGGCAAAGCACCGAGATCGACATGTTGCCGATCAGCTTGGTCCAGATCGCTTCCCGAATCCGCGATTCCGGCGGCGACTGTATCGAAGCCTCACTGAGCGCAGCGCGAAGCCGCTCGATCCGCTCGCTGGCGCGGTCGTCGCATTCGCCTAATAGCAGCATGTTTCGATCGGTGGACTTATTGGCGACAATTCCCGGTGCGACAATCTCGTTCGCCGAAAAAATCACGCCACCGATGATCCGCTGCTTCGGGATCGCCGCCCGCAACCGGCCGCCCGGATCCAGGAATGCGAGGTCGGGAGCCGGCGGATGATCGGACGCAAGCCCGATGTCGTACCACCAGGGAATGCCGTTCTGCGCAAACACGATCGCGGTGTCGTCGCGCAGCAATGGCGGCAGGCCGGTGATCAGACTGCCCAGGCCGGTAGCCTTCAGCGTGCTGATGACAAAATCCTGCGGACCAAGCGCGGCCGGATCGTCGGACGCGTTAACCCGCGCGGAAAACTCGGCGTCGGCGACGCGAAGCGTCAAGCCCCTCGCCTTCACCGCCTCAAGATGCGGCCCACGCATCACGCAGGATACATCATGCCCGGCGAGCGCAAGCCGCACCGCAAAATGACTGCCGACCGCGCCCGCGCCGAAGATGCAGATTCGCATTACGATGCCCTGATGGAGAGGTCACGACGTCATACGCGGGCTTGACCCGCGTATCCATCCACTTTCGAGAAGATGGATTGCCGGATCAAGTCCGGCAATGACAGATGACGTGATAGCTAAAATCTCTGACCCGGGGCATGATCGGCCTGCCGACAATCAGGAACCCGCACGTGCCGCCAAAAACCATCACCGAACCCGCACGCCAAATTCCGCTCTACGGCGAATATGAAGTCGCCGTGCTCGGCGGCGGCCCCGCCGGCATCGCTGCGGCAGTAGCGGCCGCGCGCGCGGGCCGCCGCACGCTGCTGATCGAGCGTTACGGCTTCCTCGGCGGCATGGGCACCGCGGCGGGGGTGACCAATTTCTGCGGGCTGCATGCCAACGTCTATGGCGAGATGCGCCGCGTGGTGCAGGGCGTTGCGTCCGAGCTGCTGGATCGTATCGATAGGCTCGGCGGGCTCAACGCGCCTCATCTCATCTTCGGCAAGATCCTGGCGCAGGCCTACGACACCGCGGCCTACAAGATCGCCGCCGACGATCTGCTCGGGCATCACAGGGTGGACATCCTGTTCCACGCGCTCGGCGCCGGCGTTGCGATGCATGACGAGCGCCGCATCAATGCGCTGATGGTCGAAACCAAGGCCGGCCGGCAGGCGGTGCGCGCGGAGATTTTCATCGATTGCTCCGGCGACGGCGATCTCGCGGCATGGGCGGGCGCGCGCTATGAGGTCGGCGACAACAAGGGAAGCATGCTGTACCCGTCGATGATGTTCCGCCTCAACGGCATCGATCCGGAAAAGGCCGGCGAGGCGTGGCGGACCATTCCGGCGCTGATGGAAGCGGCCGAGGCCGCCGGCACCCATCATTTTCCGCGCAAGGCGGCGATCGTGCGGCCGCAGCGCTCGCAGATCGAATGGCGGGTGAATTTCACGCAAGTTTCGCGCGAGGACGGCAACGCGATCAATGGGCTGGAGCCGGACGACCTCACCCGCGGCGAGATCGACGGCCGCAGGCAGGCCGTCAGCGCCTTCAATTTCTTGCGCACCGTGCCGGGGTTCGAAAAATCCTACATCGTCGATCTGCCGCCGCAACTCGGCATCCGCGAAACCCGCCGCGTGATCGGCGGCTATATGCTCAGTGGCGAGGACGTGCTCGGCTGCGCCTCGCTCGAGGATTCGATCGGCGTCAACGGCTGGCCGATGGAGCAGCATATCGCCGGCGATGTGATCTTCAAGTTTCCGCCGATCCCGGAATCGCGCGGCTTCAACGAACTGCCCTATCGAATGCTGACGCCGGAGGGTATCGACAATCTGCTGGTGGCCGGGCGCTGCGCCTCCATGACCCATGACGGCCAGTCCGCGGCGCGCGTCTCCGGCGCCTGCTTCGCCATGGGGGAAGCCGCCGGCACCGCCGCGGCGCTGGCGCTATCGGGCAACACGATTCCGCGCGAGGTCGCCGTTGACAGGCTGCAAACGCAATTGAAACAACAGGGAGCCTTTATCGGACAGGATCAGAAGGTTCCGGAGGGGCTATAGATAATCCCGCTTCGTCATTTCGGGATGCGCCGACCGAAGTCGGGTCTACCCGACTTCGGCAACAAAATGTCCAAGTCGGCAACAGCCGACTTGGATGGCGCAGGCCCGGAATGACGGGCGATTTTGTGACAAGAGTGCGTTACAACGAAACCGTTGGAGAGGAACGAGGTTGATGACGATGATCGCCAAGACTGTTCGCAACCTTGCAGCAATGGCGCTGGTGGCGGTGACGGTGTCGCTGGGTAACGCCAGCGCCCAAACCGTACTCAAGGCCAAAGTCGGCGTGCTCAGGTTGTCGTCCTCCGCGCCGGTATTCATCGCACAGGACAAGGGCTATTTCAAAGACGCCGGCCTCGACATCGAACTGAAGTTCTTCGATGCGGCGCAGCCGATCGCGGTGGCCGTCACCTCGGGCGACGTCGATTTCGGCGTCACCGCGTTTACCGCCGGGCTCTATAACCTCGCGGGCAAGGGGGTGCTGAAGGTGATCGGCGGCATGAGCCGCGAGAAGGCCGGTTATCCCTTGATCGGATATTTCGCCAGCAACAACGCCTGGGCCGCCGGGCTGAAGACGCCAAAGGATCTCGCCGGCAAACGCATTGCCGTGACGCAGGTCGGATCGAGCTTTCACTATTCGCTTGGCCTGCTCGCCGACAAGTACGGGTTCAAGCTAAGCGACGTAAAGGTGCTGCCGCTGCAATCGCTGTCCAACGCAGCCGCGGCCCTGAAAGGCGAGACCGTCGACGCCGCGCTGCTGCCGGTCTCCACCGCGCGCACGCTGATGGATGCCGACGGCGCAAAACTGCTGGGCTGGGTCGGCGACGAGACGCCGTGGCAGCTTGGTGCTGTGTTCGCGTCGCCGAAAACGCTGGCGGACAAGTCATTGGTTACAAAATTTCTCGGCGTGCTGGCGCGCGCGGACCGCGAATATCACGATGTGATCCTGGCAGCAGTCGTGGACGGCAAGGCGCCGATCAACGACAAGACAAAACCGCTGCTGGAGATCATCGCGAAATACACCAATTTGCCGGTCGAGCAGGTGGTCGGCAATTGCGCCTATATCGATCCCGACGGAAAACTCAACGTCAGGAACGTCGGCAACCAGATCGCCTGGCTGCAGGAGCAGGGTTTTGTCGACAAGGGATTTGATGCCAGCGCGATCATTGCAAATGAATATGTGAAGCCGGACTGATGCACCCATGGATCTGATCGCGGACCATATCAGTCACCGCTTCGACGCGCTCGAGGTGCTCGACGACGTGTCGTTCACCGTGAGCTCCGGCGAAGTGGTCGCGATCGTGGGCCCCTCCGGGTGCGGCAAGAGCACGTTGCTGTCGATCCTCGGCGGGTTGCTGCAACCAAGCGGCGGACAAGCCGAACTGCGCGGCGCGCCGCCGCCTGACAGCCTCAACCCGCTGACATTCGTGTTCCAGGATTTTGCGCTGCTGCCATGGTGCACGGTCGAGGAGAACGTCGAATTCGTTTTACTCCATACCGGGCTGTCCCCGGCCGAGCGCACTGCGATCGTCGGCGATGCCTTGCGCCGCACCGGCCTCACCGATTTTCGCGGCGCCTGGCCGAAACAGCTTTCGGGCGGCATGCGCCAGCGCGTCGGCATCGCGCGTGCGCTGGCGGTGCGGCCGGCGATCCTGCTGATGGACGAACCGCTGTCGGCGCTGGATTCGCAGACCCGCGAATTGCTGATGGAAGATTTTATCCGCCTGCTCGCCGACGGCGGCATGGGCGCCGCCTATGTGACCCACAATCTGGAGGAAGCCGTTCGTCTCGCCGACCGCATCGTCGTGCTGTCCCGCCGCCCCGGAAGGGTCCGCGAGGTCGTCAGTATCCCCCTCACCCGCGCCGAGCGCGGGGAACTCAATGCCCGCGGCCGACTGCTCGCGCTGCAGAGCGAGCTCTGGTCGCTGATCCGCGAGGAGGCGATCGACGCCGAGCGCGAGGTGCAGCATGCTTGAGCGCCCCAAAACCGTCACCGGTTTGCCGCAAGACGATCGCAAGGCCGATAAGCGCCCGGTAACATTCAGAGGCGCGGGTTTTGCCCCGAAATCCGGCCGTTACGCGGGCTGGATCGCGCTCGCATTGGTACTCGGGCTTTGGCAACTCGCCGGCAGCATGGGCTGGGTCAATCCATTATTCCTGCCCGCGCCGTCCGCGATTGCACTGGCGATCTACAAGCTCGCCATGTCAGGCGCACTTTGGCTCCATGTGTCGGTTTCGGTGATGCGAATCGTCGCGGGGTGGACTCTCGGAACGATCACCGGCGTCATCGTCGGCTTCGCCATCGGGCTTTCGAGCATAGCGCGCGGCGTCGGCATCACCTTCATCTCGGCGCTGTTTCCGATTCCGAAAATCGCGCTGCTGCCGCTGTTGATCCTGTGGCTCGGCATCGGCGAGGAGCCGAAGATCGCCACCATCGCGCTCGGCGTGTTCTTCTCCACCGCGATTTCGGTCTACAGCGGCGTCGACCAGGTGCCGCGCAATTTGATCCGCATGGCGCAAAGTTTCAACGTGCCGTTCGAAACCATCGTACGCCGCGTGATCTGGCCGGGCGCGCTGCCCTCGATCCTCGCCGGCTTCCGCATCACCGCCTCGGTCGCGCTGCTGCTGGTGGTCAGCGCCGAGATGATCGGCGCCGAATTCGGCATCGGCGCCTTCGTGCTGCAGGCCGGCAATTTGATGCAGACCGATCAGTTGCTCGCGGGCGTCGTCATTCTCTCGCTGTTCGGGCTGGCGGTCGGACGCCTGATCAATCTGCTGGAGACCCGCCTGCTGCATTGGCGCTGAGACGCGCGACTTGACCCGCCCGATGCGCCCGTCAATCATGTGCCTGGCCGAGGGAGGGCACCATGCCGCTTGTCGAGAACAAAACCAAACTCAAGCTGAAGAACAACGAGCTGGCGCTCGGCTTTGGCGTGCATCATCTGCGCACCAGCGCGACTGCGATGCTTGCGGCGGCCGCCGATCACGACTGGCTGTTCATCGACATGGAGCACGGCGCGCATTCGGTGCACGAGGCGGCGCAGCTCTGCATCGCCGCGCTGCCGACCGGCGTCACGCCGATCGTGCGCATTTGCGCCGGCGCGCTCGATGAAGGCACGCGCTGCCTCGACAACGGCGCGCTCGGCGTGATCGTGCCGCATGTCGACACCGCGGAGCGGGCCAAGGAAATCGCCCGCGCGTTCCGCTATCCACCGCTTGGCACGCGTTCATGGGGCGGGCCGCCGGCGCCGTACGGTTTCCGCGCGCCCGGCAACGCCGAGGCGCAGGCTGCGCTCAACGCGGCGGTGCTGGTGGTCGCGATGATCGAAAGCCCGCAAGCGGTCGGCAACGCAGCGGCGATCGCCGCCGTCGACGGGATCGATTGCCTGCTGATCGGCACCTCCGACCTCACGGCCGAAATGGGCATCCCGGACCAGATCGACCACCCGCGGGTCGTCGAGGCTTATGGACAAGTCGCCGCCGCCTGCAGAGCCTGCGGCAAGGCGTTGGGAATGGGCGGCGTCTACGACAAGGAGACCGCGAGCCGCTACATCAAGATGGGCGCCCGCATGGTGCTGTCGGGCTCGGACCACACCTATCTGCTGGCGGGCGCGAAGCAGCGCTCGGAAGTTTTGCGCGGCGCGGTGTGATCGAGCACCCAAATGGCAAATCTCGATAAACACTCACGACCTGAATTGCAAATCGCGGTTGCCGGGCTGGGCGCAATCGGAACCAGAATCGTGGAAGCGCTGGACCGCGGAATAGACGGATTGGTGCTGACCGCCGTGTCAGTACAAAATCCGGAAAAACACCAAAGCCGGCTGGCCAGTTTGACAAGACCGCCCGCCATTCTGCCGATCGAGGGGCTGGTCGACCTTGCCGACATCGTCATCGAATGCGCCCCGAGCACGCTCGTCAGGTCAATCGTTGCGCCGTTTGTAGGCTGTGGCAAGACCGCGGTCGTGCTCAGCGCAGGCGCGCTTCTCGACCACGAAGATCTACTTGAACTTGCCAAGCAAAATGGCGGTCAGATCGTGGTGCCCACTGGCGCGCTGATCGGCCTCGACGCCGTGACCGCCGCGGCGGTCGGCAAAATCCATTCGGTCCGGATGGTAACCCGCAAGCCGGTCCGGGGGCTCGCCGGCGCGCCCTATATCGTCGAAAACAACATCGCCATCGAACACATTACCGAACCGCTCAAGATTTTCGACGGCAGCGCACGCGAGGCGGCCAAAGGCTTTCCTGCCAATGTGAATGTCGCCGCCGCACTGTCGCTTGCAGGGATAGGTCCCGATCGAACGAAAATCGAGATCTGGGCCGATCCCGCACTGACGCGCAACGTGCATCGGATCGAGGTGGATTCCAATTCTGCCCGCTTTTCCATGGGAATCGAAAATATCCCGTCGGAAAACCCGAAGACGGGCCTCATCACCGCGCTCTCCGTCATCGCCTGCCTGCGCAAGCTGCGCGCATCGCTTCGCGTCGGAACATGAGCGCCACGCGTGAGCGCGTAGGGCGCAATAGCGAAGCGTATTGCGCCGCCTGACCCCACGCCGCAGAATGGCGGATTACGCTTCGCTCATCCGCCCTACAGGCTGCCCCGTCAGTTTTGCAAGGCGTTGCTCCAACCGAAGCCTGACGGCCGGCCATTCACTGTCCAGGATCGAAAAAACGACGGTGTCACGGATATGTCCGGTCCATGTTCGCATGTCGCGCCGGAGTACGCCCTCCCTGACTGCGCCCAGCTTTGCGACAGCGGCCTGGCTACGCTCGTTTCGCATGTCGACCTTGAACTGCACGCGTACCGCACCGGAGTCGAAGGCGTGGCTCAGCATCAGAATTTTTGCTTCAGGGTTGACCACGCTCTCACGCACATCGGGACGCAGGAATGTCGCTCCGATCTCCACGCCACCGTGCTTTGCCGACGCCATGAAGTAAGTCGACGTTCCAACCACTCGGCTGTCCGACAGGCGACGAATAGCGTAGGGCAACCGCTCTGTCAGCGGCGCGCCGCAGGTAGCCGACCAATATTCGTCGAAGCCCGGGTCCACCGGATTAACCAGCATGATCGACCACGACGCGGGGTCGCAATCGATCGCTGCCCGGATTTCTTCCTTGTGCTGAGGCGTGAGCGGCTCCATCCGCACGAAACGGCCCTCGATAGGGCGAAAGCCGATATCCATTCCAAACCCTCTTTTGGCGTTTTCACGCGCCGATGCGGCGCTGATCACGCGTTACCGCGATCCTCGCGGAACAGGTCGAGCTTCTGCTGCACCGGGCGATCCGAGAAGCTGAACAGCACCGAGTCCTCGTCGGCCTCGTGGGTGACCCACTGCCAGCTCGGCACCACGAACAGGTCGCGTGGACCCCACTCAAACGTCTGCTCGCCGATCCGCGAGCGGCCGCGGCCTTCGATCGCGGCGAATACGGTGGCGTCGGTCGCCCGGTAGCGCACGGTCTTGAAGCCCTTCGGCAATAACTGGATGAAGGTGCCGATAGTCGGCATTGCGAAATCGCCGGTGGCGGGATTGGAAAACTTCAGCTTCAGCCCGTGGCAGGCATCCCACTCGTCGCGCAGTTTCGCCTGTTCCAGCGCTTCGCGGGTGTAGTTGTAAGGATAGTTGAAGATCGGCGAGGTTTTTGAAGCGCGCTTGAGATCGACCGGCAGCAGGTTGCGGCCGTAGCGCGCAAAACTGTCGCCGGCGGGACGGGTGATTTTTTGCTGGTCCTCGTCCGACCCTTCCGCGAATGACGCATCGAGGAACTGCACCAGCGGAATGTCGAGTCCGTCGAGCCAGAACATCGGCTCCGAAGTCTCGTTGGAATGGTCGTGCCAGGTCATCGACGGCGTGATCACGAAGTCGCCAGGCTCCATCGCGGTGCGCTCGCCGTCGACCGCGGTATGCGCGCCCTTGCCCTCGAGAATGAAGCGCAACGCCGACTGGCTGTGCCGGTGCGCGGGTGCTACGTCGCCCGGTATCACCATTTGAACGCCGGCAAACAGCGAGGTGGTGATCTTCGACTGGCCGCGCAGCCCGGGATTTTCCAGCACCAGCACCCGCCGCTCGGCTTCCTTGGCGGTGATCAGTTTGCCTGCCTCGGTCATGTAGTCGCGGATGGCGTCGAAGCGCCACAGATGCGGCCGGCAGGCGCTCTTCGGCTCCGGCGTGATCAGGTCGCCCATCACGTTCCACAAGGCGGAGAGATTTTCGCCGTCGATCTTGCGGTAGAACGCCTCGCGCTCCGGCGTCTTCTGTACGGCTTCCATGGTCAGCCTCCCGGTTCTTGTTGCTCCGATTGATTGACAGCATACTTACAAATTGGGTAGCGTCAATGCGGACGGCCAACGCCTCAAGAACAAAAATCCGGGAGGTTCCGATGAAGCTGCACGGCTATTTCCGCAGCAGTGCGTCCTATCGGGTCAGGATCGCGCTCAACCTGAAGGGCTTGAGCACGGAGCATCTGCCGCACCACCTTCGCAAGGGCGAACAGCGCGACCCGGAATATCTCAAGATCAATCCGCAGGGATTGGTTCCGACGCTGCAGGACGACGCCGGTGCGATCCTGACCCAATCGCTCGCCATCATCGAATGGCTCGACGAGACCCATCCCGAGCCGCCGCTGCTGCCGCAAGATCCGTGGCGCCGCGCAAAAGTGCGCGCGTTTGCGATGGCGCTGGCCTGCGACACCCATCCGGTGCAGAATCTCAAGGTGCTGGCGCGCTTGAGGCAACTCGGCCTGCCCGAGGAGCAGGTGACCGAGTGGGCGGCGTGGGCCAACCGCGAAGGCCTCGCGGCGTGCGAGACGCTGATCGCGGATGAGCCCGGCCCGTTCTGCTTCGGCGCGATGCCGACCATCGCCGACCTTTGCCTGGTGCCGCAGCTCGCCAATGCGCGGCGCTTTGGCGTTGCGTTGGAAGCGTTTCCGCGACTGCTGCAGGCGGAGACCGCGGCAAAGGCGATCAAGGCGTTCGCGGACGCAGCCCCGGACCGGCAGCCCGATGCCGAATAAAGCCGCTGATGTCACGATGGACGCCGTCTACACCAAGCCGGGCTATCTGTTTCGCCGGATGCAGCAGATCGCGGTGGCGATCTTCGTCGAAGAGTGCAAGGCAACCGATCTCACGCCGGTGCAATACGCAGCGCTGGTCGCGATCCGCACCCATCCCGGCATCGACGCGACGCGGCTGTCCGCGGTGATCGCCTTCGACCGCTCCACCCTGGGCAATGTGATCGAGCGGCTGCAGAGCAAGGCCTGGGTCGCGCGCAAGCCGTCGCGCGAGGACAAGCGCATAAAACTGCTTTATCTGACCAAGGCCGGCGAGGCGCTGCTGCGCGACATCATGCCGTCGGTCGATCGCGCCCAGGCGCGGATGCTGCAGCCGCTGAAGCCCGCGGATCGCAAGGCGCTGCTGGCGCTGATGACGCAACTGGTCGATCTCAACAACGAAGCGTCGCGGGTTCCGCTGCGGGCGGAGGATGCGCTCGAACATTTCAGGAAATCCGGCTGATGGCGCAGGCCACGAGCACACGGCCCGTGCTGATCGCAGGCGGCGGCATCGGCGGCCTTGCCGCAGCACTCGGCCTCGCGCAAAAGGGCATCCGCTCCGTCCTGCTGGAGAAGGCCGCGGCTCTCGGCGAGATCGGCGCGGGGATCCAGCTCGGGCCCAACGCGTTCCATGCCTTCGACTATCTCGGCGTCGGCGAAGCCGCCCGCGGCATGGCGGTCTATATCGACCAGCTCCGGCTGATGGATGCGCTGAGCGCCGATGAAATCACCCACGTCGATCTGCGCGATGCCTTCCGCAGCCGCTTCGGCAATCCCTATGCTGTGGTTCATCGCGGCGACCTGCACGGCGTGTTGCTCAACGCCTGCCGGAACCACGCGTTGATCGAATTGCGTGTCAACAGCGAAGTCATCGGCTACGATCAGGACGGCGTCTCCGTGACCGCCCGCCTCGCTTCCGGTGAGCGCGTCACGGGATCGCTGCTGATCGGCGCGGACGGCCTGTGGTCGAATATCCGCAAGCAGGTGATCGGCGACGGACCGCCGCGCGTTTCCGGCCATACCACCTATCGTTCGGTGATTCCGACCGAGGAGATGCCGGAAAACCTGCGCTGGAACGCGGCCACGCTATGGGCCGGCCCGAAGTGCCATATCGTGCATTACCCGTTGTCGGGCTGGAAGGTGTTCAACCTCGTCGTCACCTATCACAACGACGCGCCGGAGCCGGTCGCAGGCCAACCGGTGTCCGACGACGAGGTCATGCAGGGTTTTGGGCATATCCACGCGCTGGCACAAAGCATCATCCGCCATGGCAGGAACTGGAAGCTGTGGGTGCTGTGCGACCGCGATCCGAATGAGCGATGGATCGATGGCCGGGTGGCGCTGCTCGGCGATGCCGCGCATCCGATGATGCAGTATTTCGCGCAAGGCGCCTGCATGGCGCTGGAAGACGCGGTGTGCCTGTCGCACATGATGGAGGCTCATCCCGGCGACCACGCCGCAGCGCTCGAGCGCTATCGCACACAACGCTTTGCGCGCACCGCCCGGGTGCAACTGCTGTCCCGCGCCATCGGCGAGCACATCTACCATCCCGCCGGCGAACACGCCCGCATCCGCAACGCCATCATGAGCGCGAAAACGTCGGAGGATTATTACGACGATCTCGCCTGGCTTTACGGCGGGACGGGGCTGGCGAGCTAAGCGCATCAAGATCGTTCGTACCCCGGACGCAGCGCAGCGCGCCGCTCTTCACGGCGTGGTGCGCTGCAGAGCCGGGGCCATAACGAACACCAGCGCTCGGTACGGTCCCGGCTCTGCGGAGCGGCATCAAGAATGCGTCCGGGACACGGGCGCGTCCCGGAATGACGTTAAACCTTCATCAGCGCCTGGCGGTCGATCTTGCCGGTTCCGGTCTTCGGCAACTCGTCGAGAAATCTGATCTCGCGCGGATATTTGTAAGGCAACAGCTTTGCCTTGACGTAGTCCTGCAGTAGTCTGGTCGCGTCGACTGCATCAAACATGCCGTTCATCACCACCGCCGCCTTCAAGGTCATGCGCCGGTCCGGCAGTTCGACCGCGAATACCGCGCATTCGCGCACGTCGGGATGCTCGGCGAGACAAAGCTCGACTTCGAGCGGATAGACCCATTGGCCGGAGATTTTTATAAGATCGTCGGCGCGGCCGCGGAAGAAATGAAAGCCTTCGCTGTCGCGCACGAAGCGGTCGCCGGTGTAGATCCACCCCTCGTCGCGGATGGTCTCGGCGGTCTTGTCAGGCCTGTTCCAGTACAGCGGCGTATTGGAATCGCCGCGCACCCACAAAATGCCCTCCTCGTTGTCGCCAACGTCGCGGCCGTCACTGTCCTTCAGCGCCACCTCATAGCCGGGAACGCGCAAGCCCGCGGCGCCGAGTTTTTTCTTCTCCGGGCGGTTGGAGAGATAGATGTGCAGCGCCTCGGTCGAGCCCAACCCTTCGACGATCTCGATGCCGGTGAGTTTCTTCCAGCCGTTAAACACGTCGGCCGAAAGCACTTCGGCGGCGGAGAGCGCCATTCGCAGCGACGAAAAATCGATCGCAGCCGCGCCTTCGGCCTTTGTCAGCGACGTATAGAGCGTCGGCAATCCGAAGAACACCGTCGGGCGAAAGCGCTCGATCGTCTCGAAAATCGCCGCCGGCTTCGGCTGGCCCGGCAACAGCAGCGTCGCCGCACCTACTGAGGCCGGGAAGGTGATGGAGTTGCCGAAACCATAGGCGAAGAAAATCTTCGGCACTGAAAAGCAGATGTCGTGCGGCTTCAGCTTCAGCACATTGCGCGCGAACGCGGCTTCGCTGTAGGCCATGTCGTGCTGCAGATGGACGATGCCCTTGGGCCGGCCGGTCGAGCCGGACGAATACATCCAGAACGCCATCTCGTTGCGATGGGTGTCGGCTTCGGCAAGGTCGCCGGGAAAGCGCCGCAGCCATTGCTCCGCTGCCAGTGCATCCGGAACGGCATGGTCGCCCACATCGCCGTTGACGACGACCAGCGTGCGCAACTGCGTATCCCGGCAAGCCATGGCATCGAACCGCGCGCAGAACTCCGCGTCGGCGACCGCAACCGAAGCACCGGAATCCGCGAGGTAAAACTGCAGCAGGTCGGGCGGCGTCAGCGTATTGATGAACAGCGGCACGAAGCCGGCGCGCACCGCGCCGAAGAAAGCGGCGGGATAGGCCGGCGTATCGTCGAGAAACATCAGGATGCGGTCGCCGCGCCGCAGCCCGAGCGATTGAAACCCATGTCCCCATCGCGATGCGTCGGCGCAGAGTTCGGCGTAGCTGCGCGTTCCGGCAGGCCCGATGAGCGCAAGCCGCTCGCCGCGGCCGCTGGACAGATTGTCGAACAGGATACGGCTGGCGTTATAAGTTTGCGGAATCGTAAAGCCGATCTCCAGAGCGCCGGGGCTGTCGGCAGGCACCTTGTCGGCGATCGCGCGAGTCTGGTCCGGGTCTGGCGCGCTCATGCCTTTTCCCCGCGCGAGGCTTCATACCGCACCATGAACAGCGGCGACATCGCGCGCAGGCGGGCATCGTCGATCCGCCCCGAACGGGTGATGTAGCCATAGGCGAAATCCATCAGGCCGAGCTTCATATGCGCGGGGAATTTTTCATACCAATCGGCACTGGCGCGCGCGGCCGTGACCAGCTTCTTCAGCACCGGCTTGCGGTCGGCCTGATAGCGCGCGAACGCGCCGGCAAGTTCGCGTTCCGCTTCCAGCGCCTTGACCAGCGCGATGACGTCCTCGATCGCAAGCCGCGTGCCCGAGCCGATCGAGAAATGCGCCGAATGCAGGGCGTCGCCGACCAGCACCATGTTTTTGAACGACCAGCGCTCGTTCCAGATCCACGGAAAATTGCGCCACACCGATTTGTTCGACACCAATGGATGTCCGTCGAGCGTGTCCGCGAACACCTGTTCACAAATGGCCTTGGATTCCTCGACCGTCTTGTCGGCAAAACCATAGCGCTGCCACGTCTCCGGATCGCACTCGACCAGAAACGTGCTCATGTCAGGCGCGTACCTGTAGTGATGCGCGTTGAAGGCGCCGCGATCGGTCTCGATAAAAGTCTGCGACAACGTCTCGAACCGCTTAGCCGTGCCGTACCAGGCGAATTTGTTGGCGGAGTACGTCACCGATGTGCCGAAATCACCCTCGAAGGAGCGGCGCACCAGCGAGTTCAGACCGTCCGCCGCGACGATCAGGTCATGGCCCTTCAGGTCATCGACCGATTGGATCAGCGTGTCGTATCGCGGCGTGACGCCCACGGCGCGAACGCGCTGCTGTAGAATGGCGAGCAGCTCGAGCCGGCCGATCGACGAAAAGCCGACGCCGTCGATCTCGACACTCTCGCCGCGCAGGTTGATAGTAATGTTGTTCCAGCTCTGCATCCGCGGCGCGATGGCATCGACCGTTTCCGGATCGTCGGCGCGCAAAAATTCGAGCGCCTGTTCAGAGAACACCACCCCGAACCCCCAGGTCGCGCCGGCGGCATTCTGCTCGAACAGGTCGATGTGCGCGTCCGGATGACGCTTCTTCCACAGATAAGCAAAATAGAGACCGCCGGGGCCTCCGCCGATCACGGCGATGCGCACATGGTTCTCCATAAGGCCCGGAGCACGGGCTGAAAGATTGGCGATCCCGGGATGACTCGAACATCCGACCTACGGTTTAGGAAACCGCCGCTCTATCCGGCTGAGCTACGGGACCGAAGACCTTCGACAAGGCGCGGGTCTTGCCTGGTTCCATACCAGAGCGCCTGCGTGATCGCTACCCCGGACAGTTTGCGAAAATCGCAGGAAACGCCCGGTTCCGGGCTGACAGCGGCGTCCCAATGGCGGTACTTTGCCGCCCTGTATCCCGGGAAGATCGTCCGTGAACGTGCCACGCAAATCCGCGCTGCTGGTTGCCGCCATCGTCTGCTGCGCCGTGCTGATCCCGGCGCGGTCGCACGCGCAGTGGTGGGGCCCGCATGCGCCGGCCGATTACGAGGAATGTGCGGAGAGTGCGGAGAAGGCCGCGACCAAGGAGGCGAAGGCGACGCAGCTTGCCGAATGCGGCGTGAAATTTGCCGCGCGGCGCAAGGCGGGCGGCGGCTATAGCTATTTCGATTTCATGCAGAACCGGCATTTCGATATCGCCGGTCCCAATCCGACGCCGGAAGAACAGAAAACCATCGACGAGCAATATGCCGACTACCTCAGCCGGGAGCGGCGCAGCGCGATCACCGCGGCATTCACCCAGAAGCAGCAGCAGTTGCAGCGCGCGGCGCCGGAAGGCGAGAAGAAATCCGCGGTCCCACTGCCGGTGAACAGGCCCCGCGCGACCACGGTGGGCTATGCCGTATCCCGGCCCAAAACTCCGAACTGCGCCAGCGACTCTTTTTCTTGCAACTGGCCGCGGCTTGCCGAAGGCATCAAGGACATCAAAAAACTTTTCGCCTCTTCATCGGACAAGGCCAGACGCAGCCGGCCTTCGACCGATCTTGCAACGTCTAATCGGTGATCACCATCGCCCAGAACATCCGGTAGGGCGAGCGCGCATTGGCGACCGAGGCCACGCCGACCTTCCGCGCGCCAGGCATCAACAGATTTTCGCGGTGTCCGGCCGAGTTTTCCCATTGCTTCAGCGTCTCGGCAAAACTCAGGAATCCAGCCGCGATATTTTCAGCCGCCCTGGCTTTGCGCAAAGCCGCCACGCGCGACGAAAAACTGCCTGCGGCGGAGTGGCTGATGGTCCCGCTCGCGGCCATCGCCTGCGCCTGCTTCAACGCCACCGCGCTGAGCCGGCTGTCCATCCGTACCGGCGACAATCCGTGCGCGCGGCGATAGGCGCTGATCTGGCTGGCATAATCGCCGGCGAATGCCGGCGCCGAAATGCCGAGCACAACAGCCAGCGCCGCAAGCCATGTTTTCATGCGCGTAGCTCGGCCGCCGCCGTCAACGCGGCACGTTGCGATGCCGCCTCGGCTTTCGCCGGGGCGCTGTATCGTGAATCGGCTTTGGCGATTCGACCGCGTGCGAGGCCGCCCGTTGCTCCTGCAGCCGCGCGTCATAGCCGGGCGAAGGCACGACGGTCGGCGGCGCGGCCAGCGCCGGCCCGGTGAAGATAACTGCGATGAGCGCGGCACCCAAAACGATTGCTCCGCAAAATTGCTTCATGCGATCCCTCCGGGGTGTCCGCCGCTGCGTTGTTTACCGCGAATTTACCGAGATTTGCGCGCGATCATCGCCATTTCAAGGCAAGCCGCGGAATCCACAGCGACAGTTTAAGGCTTATTTAGCGGGCTTCAGGTAGCTGTCGGGAACCGGTAGCGGAAGCAGCAGGCGCACGGCGTGTTACCCATCGCAGGACAAATCAGCCGGTTTCGTCGCGATCAGCGCGGCAATATTGCCATTATGTTTGCGCTTAGCCTCGTGCCGGTTCTCTCCGGTCTCGGCTGCGCGGTCGACTACAGCCGGGCGGCCCAGTTCCGCGCCAAACTGCAGGCCGCGATCGATGCCGCCAGCGTCGGGTCGATTTCGAAAACGTCGCCGGCTTTTATCGCCGCCGGCTCCATGACGTCCGACGGGCCGATCCCGGCCGGGGTGACCGACGCGAAGAACATCTTCGATGGAAACATGTCGGGCGTCAGCGGTTACACGCTCAACAGCATGACCGCCACGGTGGTGAAGTCCGGAAGCGCCGTCACCTCGACAACCCAGTTCTCGGCCCAGGTCCCGACGATGTTTCTGGGAGTGATGGGCAAGAGCGCCATGACCGTCACCGGCACGTCGACCTCGACCGCCAACATGCCGCTTTACATCGATTTCTACCTGCTCCTGGACAATACCCCGTCGATGGGCGTCGGAGCCACGCCGACCGATGTCGCCGCCATGGTCAGCAACACGCCGGACAGTTGCGCGTTTGCGTGTCATGACCTCAACGACTCCAACAACTACTACAAGCTTGCGAAAAGCCTCGGGGTGACAACCCGGATCGATGTGCTGCGCTCCGCGACCCAGCAGTTGATGGATACCGCCGCCTCGACCCAGACCTATTCGAACCAGTTCCGGATGGCGATCTACGACTTCGGCGGCTCGGCAAGCTCCCAGGGACTGCGAGCCCTGTTTACGCTGTCGTCCAGCCTGACGAGCGCCAAAACGGCCGCGGGCAACATCGATCTGATGACTGTCAACGGTCAGGGTCAGCTCAACGATCAGGACACCGGCTACACCGCCATTCTTCCCGCGATCAACAGCGCGATCGGCGCTCCCGGAGCAGGCACCTCCTCCGCTCCGCTAAAGTATCTGCTCTTTGTCTCCGACGGCGTTGCCGATGAATACAATACCGGCTGCCTCAAGCCGACAACCGGCGGACGATGCCAGTCACCGATCAATCCCGCTTTGTGCACGACCATCAAGAACCGCGGGATCAAGGTCGCGGTGCTGTACACCACCTATCTCGCCTTGCCGACCAACGACTGGTACAATAGCTGGATCGCGCCGTTCAACGCCGGGCCCTACGGTCCTTCTCCGAACAGCGAAATCGCGCAGAACATGCAGAACTGCGCATCTGCCGGACTTTATTTCGAGGTCAGCCCGACCCAGGGCATTGCGCAGGCAATGAACACGCTGTTTCAAAAAGCGGTCGCCGACGCCCGCATCAGCAGTTAGCGGAAATCGTCATGCCCGGCCTTGTGCCGGCCATGACGAGAAATCTCAGCCTAAATTGCGAACGTGGTCCGGCGTCAGCCCGGGCGACCCACTTGCCGTCGGCCTCGGCACGCCGAGGCTGATCCCGGGCCTCTGCGTCGTCGGCTGCGCGATAAGTCATATTTTAATCCCTTGCCGGTATGGTTTACGGAATCTAAACCGGCATAGGCATCCCCATGCGCAATCTCTTCAGCCTGATTGGCCGTTTCCGGAAGGACCGGCGCGGCAATATCGCGGTGATTTTCACGATCGCGCTGCTGCCGATCCTGACCGCAATCGGCTCCGCCGTCGATTACTCGCTCGCGACCCGGATGAGGGCCAAGCTGCAAGCCGCGGCCGATGCCGCGAGCGTCGCCTCGATTGCCCAGAAATCGCCCGGTTATACCGCCGCTGCGGCCATGACGGGTAATGGGTCGGTTTCCGCCGCGGTCACCGATGCCAATAACGTCTTCAACGGCAATATGAGCGCGGTCACCGGCTACACGAACCTGGCCGTGACCAGCACCGTCACCAAAACCGGCACCCAGCTGACGTCGAACGTCCAGTTCAGCGCCAACGTGCCCGTCGTCTTCATGAAAGTCGTCGGATACAACTACCTGACGGTTACGGGTTCTTCAAAATCGAGCGCCTCGCTGCCGCTGTATCTCGATTTCTATCTGATGCTGGACGTCTCGGGCTCGATGGGCCTGCCGTCGACCGACAACGAACAGACGCGGCTGGCCGCGGTCAATCCGGACAACTATGCGAATTACCCCACGGGCTGCACCCTCGCCTGCCATTTTGCGACGCAAGACGTGTGCGGTAATTCCGGTCAGAAATACCCGACCAACAATTATTGCATGGGCTATCCGATATCGCGCGTCAGCTACAGCGGATACAAACAACTGCTGCAGAATAATTCCGGCCACCTGCCGAATTCGATGATTTCCGGCTTGCCGGATTCGCTGTATTCGACCCTGGCGCCGGTTTCATCCTGCTCGACCGACGGCACCAACTCCTGCATCCAGTTGCGCGCCGATGCGGTCGGCTATGCCGTCACCCAATTGTTCGCTACCGCGAACGCCACCGAGACGGTTGCCAATCAATTCCGGATC
Source organism: uncultured Alphaproteobacteria bacterium (assembly GCA_963784755.1). Classification (GTDB taxonomy): domain Bacteria; phylum Pseudomonadota; class Alphaproteobacteria; order Rhizobiales; family Xanthobacteraceae; genus Bradyrhizobium. Next base: position 1,066,380 of record CAWASS010000004.1, read on the forward strand.
GGACTCTACCCGTTCATTCGATACCTCTATACCTATTTTGCGCTGACCAGCAGCATCAACGGTTCTCCGACCAACCCCAGCACGATCAACTACGCAGCCGCAAATCTCGCCTCGCAGCTCGATACAAATGTAAATTCGAACCTCGGCTCCGGCGGGACGCATTTTGAAAATGCTTTTCCAAGCATGAACACCACCATCACCAGTGTCGGCGACGGCAGCGCCTGGAATAATACGCTGCCTTACGTCTTCCTCATCACCGACGGCGCACAAAACCCCCAGGTCAAAGCGCTTAACGGAGGCGGTTGGTCGGGAAGCAACCATGCCACCGTGCTGGACCCCACGGTACAGTGCAAGCCGCTCAAGGACCGCGGCATTATCATTTCCGTGCTTTATGTTCCCTACCAGCCGATACAGAATCCAAACGCCTCGTTTGCCGGCAATGAAGACGGTTACGCGAACAGCAACATCGCCGATATACCGGCCAGTCTTCAGGCCTGCGCGTCGCCGAAATTCTTCTTCACGGCAAATACGCCCGCGGACATTACCACCGCGCTGAACGCCATGTTCAATCAGGCGCTGATCACCGCCCATATTACCAACTGATTTGGCGGAAGGGGCCGACGCTGTTGCCCTCTCCCCGCAGGGGAGAGGTGAAGAGACGCTTGTCCCGAACGGCTAGATCCGAATCTGCTCCGGCGTCAGCCCGGGCGAGCCCTTGCCGTCGGCCTCGGCGCGCTTGATCAAGGCCACGATGCGCGCGGAGAGCGGGACTTGCAGCCCGCGCCGTTCGGCGATTTGTGCGATGACGCCCTGCAGATAATCGATTTCGGTGCGTCTGCCGCGCTGCAGATCCTCCCACATCGATGACCGCGCCTCCGGATCGATCTTCATGGTCCGGCCCAGCAGCAATCGAAACACGGCATCCGGCAACCGCAGCAGGTATGGCGTCAATGCCGGCGGCACCGGCGTCGATGCGACCGGCTTGATGCCTTCGGCTTTCATGGCCGCCAGCCCTTCCGCCATCTGGTCGGCAAACAGCACGCGCCACGGTCGCTGTGCCAGTTGCTCTCGCAACGGCAGGCCGGACAACGCGTTGAGCGCGTTGTTGAGATTAAGCAGCAGTTTGCCCCATTGCACGCCTGCGATGTTGCCGGTCGCCCGCATCGTCAAATGCGGCGTCGAAAGCTGCGCCGCGGTCCCGGCTTCATCCTGCTCGATGACAATATCGCCTGAGGTGGCGCGATGAAATCGCCCCTCGCCTAAAGCGATCACATTGAACGGCACCATCCCGGCCAGCACGCGCCGACCGCCCAGGCGCTCGCGCAACACCGCGACATTGCCGACGCCGTTTTGCAAACTGACAATCACCGCATCCGATGGAGCGTGCCGCGCGATCAGATCGGCGATGTCGGCGGTGTCGGTGCTTTTCACGGTCACCAGCACGGCGCCAGCATCGTTGAAGATCGAGGGATCATCCGAGAGCAAGAGCCGGTTCGACGCCACCCGCCGGTCAAACCCCTCAAAACTCGTTACCCTCAACCCGTTGCTGCTGATCTCCTCGATCAATCGCGGGCGCGCGAGCAGCGAGACGCGGCGGCCGGCATCGGCAAGAACACCTCCGACAAAGCAGCCGATGCTGCCGGCGCCGGCGACACTGATGGACTTCGTCGCGATCATGTTGGCATCCCGGTGAACGTCCTTCAATTCGATAGCAGAGCACACCTCCGCTGCCTATCGGCGTTGCGGCACGTTGCGCCGCCGCGCCTTGCAACCGTCATGTCGCAACGTTATGGTTGCCGCGGGCTGGCACGCGACAGGAGAGAACCATGGGTTTGCTCGACATACTCAACGGCATGCAGAACGGCCCGCGCGGTCCGAGTGCTCCAAGCGACCCCAATGCCAAGGGCGGCATGTCGCCGATGACCATGGCGATCCTGGCCCTGCTTGCATACAAGGCGGTCAAGCATTACGGCGGCAGTCAACCCGGCAGCAATCCGGCGCCCGCGCCATCGCCGGTGAATGCCGGCCTGCCCGGTGGACTCGGCGGTGCACTTGGCGGCGGCGGGCTCGGCGATCTGCTCAAGGGCGGCCTCGGCGGCCTGCTCGCAGGCGGCGCAGCGGGCAGTGTGATCAGCGGCGGCCTCGGCGACCTCCTGAACCAGTTTCAACAGAGCGGCCATGGCGACACCGCCAATTCGTGGGTGAGCTCCGGAGCGAACAAGCAGATTTCGCCGGGCGATCTGGCCAGCGCCCTGGGCGCCGATCAGATCGACACGCTGTCGTCGCAGACGGGACTGCCGCGTGATGAACTGCTCGCGGGCCTCAGTCAGCATCTGCCCGAACGTCATCAACCAGTTGACCCCGCACGGGCGGCTGCCGAATCCGAACGAAGTGTCGATCTAAGTTTCTCTTTTTGCGAAAAGGACGAGTGCCATGGGCGGAATTATCTGGATCATCGTTGTCGGCTTCGTCGCCGGCATTCTCGCGCGGATGCTTTCGCCAGGTCCGAACAATCCCACCGGATTCATCCTGACCACCGTGCTCGGCATCGCCGGCGCCTTTCTCGCGACGTGGATCGGTCAGGCCATCGGCCACTACGGCCCCGGTCAGGGCGCAGGATTCATCATGGCGACCATCGGCGCGCTGCTGGTGCTGTTCATCTGGAACAGGCTGGTGCACCACGGCGTGATTTCGGATCCCGGCAACGGGTAAGGCGTAGGGTGGGTTAGGCGCGAAGCGCCGTAACCCACCATTGGACGCCACGAATTCGGTTGGTGGGTTACGCGCCTTCGGCGCTAACCCACCCTACGGCTAATTCACCAGATGCAATCCGGCATCAATCCGCACCAGTTCGCCGGTCATGTTGCTCGAGGCGGATGTGGCGAGAAAGCATACGACTGCCGCAACGTCTTCAGCGGTCGACGCCACCTTGAGCGGCACTTTTCCTACCACCATGTCGCGCACCTGCTTGGCGCCCGCCTCGCCGCGGCCCTTGGTGAACCACGGCGTATCGATATAGCCGGGGCATACCGTGTTGACGCGGATCAGCGGCGCAAGTGCCCGCGCCAGCGAGAACGTGATGGTGTTCAGCGCTCCCTTGCTCGCGGCATAAGCGACCGACGAGCCGACGCCGCTGATGCCGGCGACCGACGATACGTTGACCACCGCCGACGGACGGCCCGAGGCGTTGGCGCCCGCTTCCAGCAGCGAGCGCGCCGCCCGGATCATCTGGAACGGACCGATGGTATTCACTCCGAACAGCCGCCGAAAATCTTCCGCCGACAATCCGTCCAGATTGCCATGCGCCATGTGTTTTGTGGTGCCGGCGTTGTTGATCAGGGCATCGAGCCGTCCCCAGGGAGCGGCCGCCGCAACGATCTTCTTGCAGTCCTCGTCGCGCGACACATCGCCCTGGACCACGACGACCTCGGCGCCTGCCGTGCGGCACAGATCGGCGGTCTGCTCGGCCTCCTTGTGGCTCGACGCATAGTTGATGACGATGCGCGCGCCGCCCTTGGCAAGGCTCATAGCCGTCGCCGAACCGAGCCCCGATGCCGACCCCGTAATCACGACACACATACCGTCCTTGGACATCGGCGTTCCTTTTCTTGATTATGGGTCTGGCAACCCGCGATCTACCATAGCGGCTGGCGAATTGGGAACAAGTTGGGTTTCTCCGTTGCGCGGAATAACTGCTCCGAAAGCCCGATCATGACGCCGCCGCAGGTCGCCCCGCGGACATCGGTGCTTGTCATCGCTGGCGCTTTTCCCCATCATGGCGATTAAGAAAAGGGGAACGCTGTGGAGAGTGAGAACATTGTTGCCGAGACCGCGGAGCGGATTTTCGCCGACCTCGCCGACGCCCAGACCGTAAACAACGACAAGGAGGGCCGCTGGAAAGCGCCGCTGTGGCGGGCGCTCACCGAAGCCGGCTTGCCACTGTCATGGGTGCCGGAAGAATTTGGCGGCTCCGGCGCAAGCCTCGCCGAAGGTTTTAGCGTGCTGAGCTCGGCCGGGCGTTTTGCGGTGGCGGTGCCGCTGGCCGAAACCATGCTGGCGGGGTGGTTGCTGGCGCAGGCGAAGATCGCCTCGCCCGACGGCGCGATGACGGTAGTACCCGCAAGCCCGAAGGATCGCATTACGCTGAATGCGGACGGCACCCTATCCGGGCGCGCGCGCGGCATTGCCTTCGCCAAGGCCGCCAAGCACATCGCGGTGCTGGCAACTGGCGCGAACGGCGTTTCGATCGCGCTGGTCGACGCGGCGTCCTGCCGGATCGAGCAAGGGCTCAACCTCGCCAGCGACGCCAGCGACATCGTGACGTTCAACAACGTCCGCCCCATCGCCATCAAGCCGGCCCCGAAAAGCTTCGACCAGACCTCGCTGATGCTGATGGGCGCGGTGGCGCGAAGCCTGCAGATCGCGGGCACGCTGGAATCCATGCTCGACATCAGCGTGCGCTATTCCAACGAGCGCGTCGCGTTCGAGAAGAAGATTTCGAAATTCCAGGCGGTGCAGCATAATCTGGCGAAACTCGCCGGCGAGGCCGCGGCCGCCCTTGCCGCCGCAAGCTCGGCCGCGGACACCATCGCCAATTGCGCGTCCTTCGACGAGGCGGTGTTTCTCGAAGCGGCCTCGGCAAAAATCCGCTGCTCGGAGGCAGCCGAAAAGGGCGCCGCCATCGCGCACCAGGTGCATGGCGCGATCGGTTTCACCATCGAGCATATCCTGCATCGCTATACGCTACGCGCGCTGGCGTGGCGCGACGATTTCGGCCATGAGAGCTGGTGGGCGGTGGAGCTCGGCAAGATGGTCGCCGCGCGCGGCGCCGATGAGCTGTGGCCGCTGGTGGCGTCGCGCTGAACTTCAAACTGAAACGAGATTCAACATGACCGCAGCCCTTCGTTTCGATCCGATCCGCCTGCCGCCGGAATGCGAGGTACTGCGCAGACAAGTGCGCGCCTTCCTTGCCGACGAAATCGCCGCCGGCACCTTCGATCCGCACAAGCCCAACCGCGAAGACACCGATGCGCCGGAATTTTCCCGCCGGGTCGGCGAACGCGGCTGGCTCGGCATGACCTGGCCGAAGAAATACGGCGGCCACGAGCGCAGTTTTCTGGAGCGCTATGTGGTGACGGAAGAAATGCGCGTCGCCAACGCGCCGACCCGCCGCTTCTTCGTCGCCGACCGGCAGAGCGGCCCGGTGCTCTTGAAATACGCGCCCGAGCATATCAAGATGGATATCCTGCCGCGCATCTGCCGCGGCGAGGTCTGTTTCTCGATCGGCATGAGCGAGCCGAATTCCGGCTCCGACCTGTTTGCGGCGAAAACCAAGGCCACCAGGACCGACGGCGGCTGGCTGATCAACGGCACCAAGATCTGGACCTCGTCGGCGCATATCGCCGATTACATGATCGCGATCTTCCGTACCTCGCCGCCGACCAAGGAAAACCGCCGCCATGGCCTCACCCAGTTCCTGGTCGACATGAAGACGCCCGGCATCAAGGTCAACCCGATCGGCCAGATCACCGGCCAGTTCGAATTCAACGAGGTGGTGTTCACCGACGCCTTCATGCCAGACGATCATGTGCTCGGCGAAATCGACGGCGCCTGGAAGCAGGCCACTTCCGAGCTTGCCTATGAACGCAGCGGGCCGGAGCGATTCCTCGAAACCTATTATGTGCTGACCGAACTGGTGCGCGCGGTGGGCCCGAAGCCGGACGCGCGCGGCGCCGAGGGCATCGGCAAGCTGGTGGCGCAGTTGCATACCATGCGGCGGATGTCGGTCTCGGTCGCCGGCATGCTGCAGGCCGGCAAGGAGCCGGTGGTGGAGGCTGCGATTGTCAAGGACATCGGCACGATCTGGGAGCAGCAACTGCCGCACCGCGTGCGCGAACTCGCAGCCTTCGTCGACGACAATGTCTCGAACCACGCGACGCTCGACGAGCAACTGGCCTTCGCCACCAAAACCGCGCCGAAACTGACGATCCAGGGCGGCACCACGGAAGTGCTGCGCGGCATCATCGCGCGCGGGCTTGGGCTACGCTGATTTTGACGGCGAGACGTTCCACGTCGCATCATGGCCGGGCTAAAGCGCGAAGCGCGTCTTCGCGCTTTGGCCCGGGCATGACGGGATAGAGATTCGGACACCCTCGGAGGATACTATGAGCAAGTACAAGGACATCGGCATCGAGATGCACGGGCACGTCGGATTGATCGAAATCCAGCGGCCGCCGCTGAACTTCTTCGACATCTCGCTGATCAACCAGATCGCGGATGCGCTGGAAGATTTCGACCGCGACATCGAAATCCGCGCTTCGGTGCTCGCAGCCCAGGGCAAGGCGTTCTGCGCCGGCGCCAATTTCAGCGAACCGGCGCGGCAGGAAGCCGAGGCCCGCGAAAAATCCGATCCTGCCTCGAGCCTCGGCCAGATCAATCATCTCTACATCCAGGCGGTGCGCATCTTCCGCAACAAGAAGCCGATCGTCGCCGCCGTGCACGGCGCCGCGATCGGCGGCGGATTGGGCCTCGCGGTCTCCGCGGATTTCCGCGTCACCTGCCCCGAGGCACGCTTCGCCGCCAATTTTACAAAACTCGGATTTCATCCCGGTTTCGGGCTGACGGCGACGCTTCCCGAACTGGTCGGAAAGAACAACGCCGAGCTGATTTTCTACACCAGCCGCCGCGTCGGCGGCGAAGAGGCCACCCGCATGGGCCTTGCCAACCTCTGCGTGCCGCAGGATCAGGTTCGCGCGGAAGCGATGAAGCTTGCGTCCGAAATCGCCGAGTGCTCGCCGCTCGGCCTGCTCTCGACCCGCGCCACCATGCGCGCCGGCCTCGCCGACCGCGTCATGGCCGCCACCAACCACGAACTCGCCGAACAAACCCGGCTGCGCGCGACCGAGGATTTCAAGGAAGGCGTCAAGGCAACCGCGGAGCGGCGGGTGGCGAATTTCAAGGGACGGTGACCCCTCGTCGTCCCCGCGTCGCACCTCAACCACCGCGTCATACGCGGGCTTGACCCGCGTATCCATCCACTTCGCAAGATGCATCTTTTTCAAAGATGATGGATTGCCGGGTCAAGCCCGGCAATGCCGAGGGGATCGTTCCGCCTTCGCGGGGACGACAGCGGAATGCGCTCGACGGCTACGGTGTTTTCGGCACCACCAGCGCATCGACGATGGTGACGCCGTTGCCTTCCGGATGCACCAGCACCGGATTGAGTTCGATCTCGGAAATCTCGGTCTTGAAGCGCGCAGCAAGCTGGGAGATTTGCGAAATCAATTGCGCCAGTGCTGATATGTCCGCCTTCGCCGCTCCTCGGAAACCATTCAGCAGCGGCGCCGCCTTGAGTTCGCCCAACATCGCGGCTGCTTCCTCAGCGCTTACCGGCGCGGGACGGTAGACCACGTCCTTGAACAGCTCCGTGGTGATGCCGCCGAGGCCGACCATGACCATCGGCCCGAAGGTGGCATCCAGCATGGTGCCGACGATGATTTCGACGCCCCTCTTGGCCATCGGGCTGACCAGGACGCCTTGAATAACCGCGTCCGGCCGATGCTGCCGCGCGCTGTCCAGCAAGGCGGCATAGGCGGCCCAGGCCTCGCCCTTGCTGGCGATGTTGACACGGACGCCGCCGACTTCGCTCTTGTGCGGAATTTCGCGGGACTGGATTTTCATCACCAGCGGAAAATTTGCGCGCGCGATCGCCTCGTCCAGCGCGGCTTTCTCCGTCACCAATATTTCATCGGGCAGCGCGACGCCTGCTTCGCGCAGCAGCGACTTGCTGTCGTGTTCGGACAGCGTTGCCGATCTCAAATATGCCGAGACGTTGCGTAGCGGCGTCGCGGAGGTCTCAACCGGCGACGCCAGCTTGAACTTCGCGTAGTCCGCGATCCGGCGCAGTGCGACGCCGGCGTGGGTCAAGCCCGAAAGCAGGATGACTCCCGATTCCGCCAGCGCGGTACGGGCGAAGTTGGACGGGAGCGTGTAGGAGTAAAACACGATCGGCTTGCGCTGCGCGTCGATCACCGGCTTCAACTCGTCACGCTTGAACGGCATCCTGGTGTCGCTCGACATCGACAGCACCACCAGGATGGCGTCGATGTCGTCGGATGCGTCGAGCAGGTCGATGCTCTTCTGCAGGCCGCCGCTGTGCACGCCCTGCGCGGTGACGTTGATCGGGTTGCGCGCAGCACCATAGGACGGCAGCAGTTTTCTGATTTCCGCCTGCATCGGCGCCGGCAATTCCGGCACCTGCAGGCCCTGCATCGACACCGTGTCCGCGCCCCAGATGCCGGCGCCGCCGGAGACGGTGACCACGCCCACCCGATCGCCCTTCGGCAGCGGCGACGTGGTCAGCACCGCCGCGATGGTCACGGCTTCATCGAGATCGTTGGAAACGATAAAACCGTACTTTGCGAACACCGCATCATAAGCCGCAGACCAGCCGGCCATGCTGGCGGTGTGCGAGGCCGCGGCGCGCTCGCCGGCGCCGGAGCGGCCGACCTTGGTGACGATAATGGGCTTGCCGATTTCGGCCGCGCGCCTCGCGGCGGCGAGAAATTTTTCGGTATCGCGGATGCCCTCGATGAACAGCAGGATCACATCGGTCGAGGCATCCTGCACCATGTAGTCGAGGAATTCGCCGGCGCCGAGATCGGCTTCGTTGCCGGCGCTGACGCAATAGCTGATCGCAACGCCCAGCGCCTTGGCGCGATGTTTTATCGCAAAGCCGATGCCGCCGCTCTGCGCGACGATGGCGGCGCGGCGCCTGGTCGCGACGAGGTCCGCAACGCCGGGCTTGACGTCCACCGTGGGGCTGAAGGTCGCCGCGACATGCTGGGCTTCGCTGTAAAAACCCTCGGCATTGGGGCCGGAAATCCGCATGCCGGTTTTCTTGGCCAGCGCCACGATGGCGTCCTGCATCGCCGTGCTGTCGCCGCCCTCCTCGGCAAATCCCGAGGAGATGATCACCGCGTTCTTGACTCCTGCGGCGGCGCATTGCTCGAGCGCGCCAAGCACCGCGCGGGCCGGGATGATGACGATCGCGAGATCGATCGGCGCTCCGACATCTGATATCGACGGATAGCATCTCAGCCCGTCGAGTTCGCCGTAGTTCGGATTGATCGGATAAATCCTGCCCGGATATTGATTCTTGCGCAGCATCGACAGCAACCGCCCCGGAATCTTGTCGAGATCGCGCGAGGCGCCGATCAAAGCGATGCTGGATGGGGAGAAGAAGCTATCGAGGGGATGCGGGGCAGGCTTGGTCGCGGCGGGCATTCAAAACGGTCCTTGTTGTTCTTATTGTTTTGAACGTCCGTGCGGCGCGGTGTCAATATTCAGGCCACAAGCGCGAAAGTGACGCCGCCGAGGTAGAAGGTGTCGCCGACGACAGTATGGCCTTTGGCCCTGGCGGCATCGCCCACCTTGGCGACATCGCCGACGCGAAACGTCAGGGCACTCATGATCTCGCGGAAACCTTTGACAAAACTGAAGGTGCAATTGGGCAGAACTATTTGAACTTCGCCCTCGTCGCTTTTGCCGGCGGGAATTCCGATGATCCGCCCCCAGTGCTGAGCCAGATCCTCCGGCTCCGGGCTTTCCATCTCCACGCCGACCAGCGCTTGCGTCACATCCTTGCGGATCGATTTTTGCCAGTCCGGTCCGGCAGGCGGATAGGGTCCGAGAACGTCGTCGCTGCCGTCGGTGTGATTGAATTCTATAAACGCCGCACGGCAATCGCGCGGATGCAACTGCACGCCATGATAGGGCGGATGATCGATCACATTGGCGGTGCGCACGCCCATCGCATTGGCGGCGCGTCCGCGTGCATCCGGATCGTCGCAGCAGAAAATCGCCATATAGCCGCCACGGCCCAGGGTCTTGTCCATGAACCGTCCCGCCGCGGTGCCGGGCTGCAACGGCGCCACGACTTCCAGCAGGATGGTGTCGACCGGAAGCAGCGCGTTCTCCAGCCCGTACTTCGCCACGTTGCCGTCGCGGTAGCAGACATCGAGGCCCATGATCGCGCTGATGTCGGAGATTACCGGCTCGAGCGTTGGCGCGACCAGACAGATTTGCCGCAGGCGGATATAGGGCGCCATCTCAATGACCCACGAAGGCGGGCTTGCGTTTTTCGACAAAGGCCTTGGCGGCTTCCTTGTGATCGGCGGTGTCGCCGGATCGCGAGTGATGCATGGCCTCGGCGTCGAAGCAGGCTTCCAGCGACAGATGTTCGGCGTTGTTGATGTTGGTTTTGATGTAGCCCAGCGTCACCGTCGGGCCTTGCGCCAGCGACATCGCAAGCTCGTGGGCGGCGGCTTCAACCTCCGCATCCGGAACGACTTTCGTGACCATTCCCAGCGCCAGCGCTTCCTGCGCGGTGAGCACCGGCGACATCAGATACAGTTCGCGCGCCTTGGCGCTGCCGAGCATTCGCGTCAGGAAATACGTGCCGCCGTAGTCGCCGGACAGGCCGACCTTGGCAAACGCCGTGGTGATTTTTGCGGATGCGCCGGCGACGCGCAGGTCGCAGGACAGCGCAATCGAAAGGCCGGCGCCGGCCGCGGCGCCATCGATCTGCGCCACCACCGGTTTCGGCATCTCGTGCAGGATGCGCGAGACCTCCATGCCGCGCCGCAGGTTTGATTTCTTCGCCTCGAACGGCAGCGGCGCGCGCCCCTCCGCCATCGACTTCACATCGCCGCCGACGCAGAAGGTGCCGCCCGCGCCCTTCAAGAGCACCGCGCGCACCTCATGATCCTCCGCCGCGCGCCTTGCCGCCTCGACCAGCCCGCGCGTCATGTCCGGATTGAGCGCGTTGCGCCGGTCCGGCCGGTTCATGGTGATGGTGAGCAGGCCGTTGTCGAGCGATTGCAGGACCATGTCGTTCATGTTGTTACCTTTGTTATTCATTGTTCTGAGCCGTCATTGCGAGGAGCGAAGCGACGAAGCAATCCAGTTCTACTTCGTCATGCCCGGGCTTGACCCGGGCATCCATCTTCTTCGAAAGGATGGATTGCCGGGTCAAGCCCGGCAATGACGCGGAGGAAGCTATTTCTTCACCAGCGGGCAGCGCGACAATTCCAGCGACTGGAACGCCTCGTTGCCCGGTACCGTCGCCACGAGCTTGTAATCGTCCCAGCGGCCCTTGGATTCCGACGGCTTCTTGACCTCGAACAGATACATGTCGTGCACCATGCGGCCGTCCTCGCGGATGCGGCCGTTTTTGGCGAAGAAGTCGTTGATCGGGGTATCCTTCATGATCTTCATCACCGCCGCCGAGTTGGTGGTGCCCGCGGCCTTCACGGCTTTCAGATAATGCATGACCGATGAATACACGCCGGCCTGCGCCGAGGTCGGCACGCGCTTCACGCGTTCCATGAAGCGCTTGGAGAAGGCGCGGGTGTCGTCGTTGAGATCCCAGTAAAACGCCTCTGCCAGCAACAGCCCCTGCGCGGTCTCAAGCCCGACGCTGTCGATATCGGTAACGAACGCGAGTAGCGGCGACAGTTTCTGGCCGCCTCTGGTCAGGCCGAATTCGGAAGCCTGCTTGATGGCGTTGATGGTGTCGCCGCCGGCGTTGGCGAGCCCGATGACTTTGGCTTTCGAGCTTTGCGCCTGCAGCAGGTATGACGAGAAATCCGAGGTGTTGAGCGGATGCCGGACGCTGCCCAGTATCTTGCCGCCGGACTTCAGCACGACATTGGTGGTGTCCTTTTCCAGATCCTGCCCGAACGCATAGTCGGCGGTCAGGAAGAACCAGGTGTCGAGCCCCTGCTTGACCGCGGCGTAGCCGGTGGTGTTGGCCTGCGCGAAGGTGTCGAACACATAGTGCACGCTATAGGGACCGCAGGCCTCGTTGGTCAGGCGGATCGAGCCGGGGCCGTTGAACATCATGATCTTGTTGCGGGCCTTGGCGATCTCCAGCGCCGCCAGCGCGGTCGCCGAGGCCGCGACATCGAAGATCATCTCGACGCCCTGATTGTCGAGCATGTCGCGGGCAATGTTGGCGGCAAGGTCGGCCTTGTTGAGATGATCGGCGGCGATGATTTCGATTTTGCGGCCCAGCACCTCGCCGCCGAAATCCTCCGCCGCCATCTTCGCGGCGGTCTCGCTGCCGGCCCCGGTAATATCGGCGTAGAGGCCGGACATGTCGAGGATACCGCCGAGTTTCAGCGGTGGTTTTGACTGTGCCATCGCCGCGGGGGCGGCGATGACCATCACCGATGCCAGTAACCCAAGCGCAATTTTCTTCATCGCAACCTCCCATAACCATGCCGCGTCGTTGTTGCGCGGCGTTTTCATTGTTGATGCGATCATGCCGCAACCCTCACCCAGCGGCAAGCCGCCGGCTATTTCCGCAAAACGGAATGGGCTGCGTGCGTCACCATTGAATTTTCGCCTCCGCTGAAGCCAGCAGGCCCTTGCCCGGAACGTGGTTGAGTTCCAACCTTATCCCGTCGGGATCCTCGAACAGCACCGAGTAATATCCCGGCGCCCAGCCGTCCTCGCGTGGCGGACGAACGATGGTCGTGCCGATCGAGCAAAGGAAATCGTGCAGTTGGTCGATGTCGGCGCGCTCGCGGGCGCGAAAGCACAGGTGATGCAGGCCGATGCGATTTTGATCGAACGCGGCACCCGCGTGCTCGAGCGCCGGCGCGCGGATCGCCACGGCGGTGCGGCCGCCGACGCAGTAATAGATTTCGGCGCTGTCGATCATCGGCTTCATGCCCAGAAACGGCAGCAGCTTGCGGTAGAACTCGCGCGAGCGTTCGAAATTCGACGCGGTCAGGAAAATATGGGCAATGCCGTTGACTTCCATCGACTTCCCCTTTCGTCGTATCCTGCGTCACGCGCGGGCTTGACCCGCGCATCCATCCTTCTTCGAAAAGAATTGTTCGAAGGCGATGGATTGCCGGGTCAAGCCCGGCAATGACGAAGCCTCAGCATACAGCAATTGGGCCGGGCACGGCGACGCCATGAAAACGATGATCAAAACGGCAGGGATTCGCAGGCGACTGCTCGCCAGAATCTTGCCATGCGGAATGATACTCGCATTCGTAGCAACAAATTTCGCGCTTGCGTCGGCGTGCAGTTTCGAGCCGCAAGGCGAAGGCCGTGTCAGCGCCATCGTCGACGCCCGCACCTTTCGCATGGACGACGGCCGCGAGGTGCGTCTTGCGGGGATCGAAACGGTGACGGACGGCGCCGCTGCGCTCGGCGCGCTTGTTGCCGGCCGCAGCGTCACGTTGCGCGGAGAGACCGATGCGCCGGACCGTTACGGCCGCCAGCCGGCTTTCGTGTTTGTCGAGCAAGACGCAGCATCGGTGCAGAACCAATTGCTCGCACAGGGCGACGCGCTGGCCTCTGGCACCGTCGCCGACAAGGCCTGCGCGGCGGAACTCGCCGCCGCCGAGGTAACGGCCCGGCAACCCCGCCGCGGGGTTTGGGCCGGATCGTCGGTCATAAAAAACGCGGAAAGTCCGGGCGAACTTCTGGCCAGGATCGGGCAATTTACCGTGATCGAGGGGAAGGTTCTGTCGGTGCGGCAGGCCGGGGCGACAACTTACATCAATTTCGGCCGGCGCTGGACACGCGACTTCGCTGTGACTATTTCAAGGCGCATGGCGCCGGCTTTCGAGGCTGCGGGAATCTCCCCAAAATCCCTCGAAAACAAGCGAATTCGCGTCCGCGGCTTTGTCGAGGCGCGCGGGGGACCGCGGATGGAAGCGCTCCGGGTGGGGCAAATTGAAGTGGCCGGCGAGAATTAGCCGGCTGGGCAGAGGCAGATGACGACCGTGAGACGGCGTTTGCAACGGCGCGGGATGAGGATCAGCCGCCGCGGCCTGGCTGCGCCCGTCCTGCTGTGCATGGCCCTCATGCTTGCCGGCTGCGGCGATATCAGCCGCTTCCAGACCTCGTCCCCGGCCACCGCGCCCGCCGCAAAGCCGGCCCGGACGGTCGCACAGACCCCCGCCGCCGAGCGCGAGCACGAGCGAATCCTGTCCTCCTATGGCGGCGCCTATGACGACCCAAGGCTGGAGGCGTTGATCACCGGGACGGTCGACCGGCTGGTGGCCGCGTCCGACCGTCCCGATCTCGCCTACAAGGTGACGATCCTCAATTCCGGCGCGGTGAACGCCTTCGCGCTGCCGACCGGACAGCTTTACGTGACGCGCGGCCTGGTCGCGCTGGCGAGCGATACCTCGGAATTGTCCTCGGTGCTGTCCCACGAAATGGCGCATGTGCTGGCAAAACACGCCTCGATCCGCGAGGACCAGGCACGGCAGGCCGCCATCGTCACCCGCGTGGTCACCGACATGGGCAACGATCCCGACCTGACCGCACTGGCGCTGGCAAAGTCCAAGCTGACGATGGCGAGCTTTTCCCGGGCGCAGGAATTCGAGGCCGACGGCATCGGCGTCGGCATTTCGGCGCGCGCGCATTTCGATCCCTACGGCGCCTCGCGCTTTTTGACCGCGATGGAACGCAACGCCGCGATGAAAGCCGGCAAGACCTCGCTCGATCCGCGCTCGCAGGATTTTCTGTCGTCGCATCCGGCGACGCCTGAGCGGGTGCAGAACGCGCAGGCCAATGCCCGGCAGTACACCTCGCCGGAGGGAGGCGACCGCGACCGCGAAACCTACCTCGCCGCGATCGACAATATCGTCTACGGCGAAGACCCCAGCGAAGGCTTCGTGCGCGGCCGGCGCTTCCTGCATCCAAAGCTCGGCTTCACCTTCCAGGCGCCGGAAGCCTTCACGCTGGACAACACCGCGCAGGCGGTGATCGGCGTGCGCGACGGCGGCAGCCAGGCCATGCGCTTCGACGTGGTGCGGGTGCCGGCCGAGCAGACGCTTGGCGACTATCTCAATTCGGGCTGGATGGAGAATGTCGATAAGGCCACCACCGAGGACATCACCGTCAACGGCTTTCCGGCCGCGACCGCGCTCGCCCACGGCGACCAGTGGCAATTCCGCGTCTATGCGCTGCGCTTCGGCAGCGACGTCTACCGCTTCATCTTCGCCACCAAACAGAAAACCACCGAGAGCGAACGCAACGCCCGCGAAACCGTAGCCTCGTTCCGCCGCCTGACGCTGGAGGAGATCCAGGCCGCGCGGCCGCTGCGCATAAAAGTCATCACCGTGCAGCCCGGCGACACCGTGGAATCGCTCTCGCACCGCATGGCCGGCGTCGACCGCCCGGCCGAACGCTTTCGCGTGCTCAACGGACTGGAGCCGCACGCGCAGGTGCGGGTGCGCGACCGGGTGAAGATCGTGGTGGATTGATTTCAACCGTCGTCATTCCGGGGCGCGCGAAGCGTCGAACCCGGAATCCATCTTCACGATGGCGGTTATGGATTCCGGGCTCGCGCTTCGCGCGCCCCGGAATGACGAGCAGCAAAAAGCCCGGCGATCTGGACCGGGCTTTCGATTTGTTTGAAGCTCCGAACCAGCCCCTACGCCGCCTCGTCCGCCACCGCCGCATCGTCCCCCTCGACATCGGCATCCGCGTCAACATCGCCCTCGGCTCCAGCCTCGGTCTCCGTCTTCGCCCCGCGCCGCGGGCTCTTGGCGAGCTGGCCTTCGATCTCCTTGACCGCTTCCGTCTCGGTCACATGCTGCACCACCGCGATCTCGCGCGACAGGCGGTCGAGGGCGGCTTCATAGAGCTGGCGTTCGCTGTAGGACTGTTCGGGCTGCGATTCGCTTCGGTAGAGGTCGCGCACCACTTCGGCGATGGCGACGATGTCGCCGGAATTGATCTTGGCTTCGTATTCCTGCGCCCGGCGCGACCACATGGTGCGCTTGATGCGCGCACGGCCCTTCAGCGTTTCCAGCGCGCGCTTGACCAGCGCCGGCTCCGACAGCTTGCGCATGCCGACATTGGCGACCTTGGCGGTCGGCACCCGCAGCGTCATCTTGTCCCTCATGAAATTGATCACGAACAGCTCGAGTCTCGCGCCCGCGATCTCCTGGTCCTCGATCGCCAGGATCTGGCCGACGCCGTGCGCCGGATAGACCACGAATTCGTTGGTCTTGAAGCCCTGGCGCTGCGTCAGCACCTTCTTCGGCTCCTCGACTTTGGCCAGCACGGCCACCGGCTTTACCGCCGGCTTGCTGGCGACGGCCGCCTTGCTTGCAACCGGCTTGGTCGCCGGCCTGGTGGCAGTCTTCGCTGCGGTTTTGGGGGCAGTCCTGGAGTTCTTGGCGGCGGCCTTCGAAGCAGTGGCCTTCGAACCGGCCGCTTTCGCGGAAGTTTTGGCAGTCTTGCTGGGCATTGCGCTTCTTTTGTTTTTTGAGGATTTTGCAGCCGAAGCCTTGGGGGCCTTCCGGGGATCCTTGAGAGAAGCCGGACTCTTAAGGGAAGTCTTGGCACGGCCTTTGGTTGCACTGCGGCTGGCCGCAGCGGCTTTCTTGGAGTTCTTGGAAGCACTCGTTTTACGCGTTTTCTGTGACACAGCCTGCGCGCGGAACCGCCGCGCCCCTGTTCGATGTTTCACGGGAACCCCTGGGGGCCTCAAGCCGGCACAGCAGGATTCAGTTGTTGAATGTGCCTATAATAGCACATTTTCCGTAAAAATCAATGGTTTATGCCCGATTCCGGCCGATTATCGGCCACCACAGGCTCAAAACACCGGTTAGGGTTAAGTCGGCGGCCTGAAATCGGGAGCGCCGACTCAAACTTGGCGCCGATCAGTCGCCGTCCCCCGCTTTAGGAGAAAAATATTTTTCGAACTTGCCCTCCTCGCCCTCGTGCTCTTTCGCGTCGGGCGGGGGTTCCTTCTTCTGGGTGATATTCGGCCAGCTCTTGGCATATTCGGTGTTCACTTCAAGCCATTTTTCCAACCCGGGCTCGGTGTCGGGCTTGATCGCATCGGCCGGGCACTCCGGCTCGCACACGCCGCAATCGATGCATTCGTCCGGATGGATGACCAGCATGTTGTCGCCCTCGTAAAAGCAGTCCACCGGACAGACTTCGACGCAATCGGTGTATTTGCACTTGATGCAGGCTTCAGTGACGACGTAAGTCATCCAAGGCTCCGAAACGGGTCAATTTTGAGTGGGTTGCGTAGCGCAGGAACCCCGCAGCCGCAAGGGAAGCGCGCGGCCTGCCAAAGCGTTAAAAACGATCCCACTTTCGCTGAATTCGCCCGTACACAGATAGTTATTCCGGCCGCTCTTGCAAATCGTCATACAGCACGCGCGCGGCGGATGCGTCGCCGCGCCGCTCGACAAATCCGACCACCTTGAGAATACGCACGGTGCGATCGAGGCCGATGGTGACGACGTCGCCGGCCTTGACCGAATGCCCCGGCGCCTTCTCGCGCACGCCATTGATGCGGACATGGCCGGCCTCGATCAGCGCCGCGGCGCTGGCGCGCGCCCGGACCACCCGCGCATGCCATAACCATTTATCGAGACGCTGGCGCTCCAAGCAACACCGCTCCTCTTCTCCCTTTCCCCGCAAGCGGGGCGAGGCAAGAAAACGTCGCCGCCGGTTCAACCCCGCGCGTCAGCGCTGATCCTTGCGGCCGGCGGTGAGTTGCTCCTTGAGCGCCGCCAGTTTGGCGAAGGGCGAGTTGGGATCGACCGGACGTTCGCGCTCGCGCGGCGGGGCGCTCGACGCATACTGCCGGTGCGACGGGCCACCGCTCGAACGGCCGTCGCGATCGCCCTTCGGCTTGCCTGCGAACTTGCCCTTGTCCTTGCTGTCCCTGCCCTTGCCCTGGAAGCGCTCGCGCGGCGGGCGGCCTTTTTCCTCGCGCGGCACTGCCGGCGCGCCTTCGGCAACAACGGCCGCGCTTGCGGCCTCGGCCGGAGCATCTGTCCGCGGTTTGCGAAAATCCTTGTTGCGCTCGCGCCGTCCGCGGCCCTGACGTTCGCGTTTGGCGCCCTCGCCCGCCTCGCCCTCGGCGGCGGCCGGCTGTGCGCCTTCCTGGGGTTTATTCTGATTGCGATGGCGGTTGCGATCGTGACGCGGCCGGCGTTCTTCCGAGCGCCCGCCCGGCCGCCAGACCTCGACCATCTCCGGAGCAGCGATGACATCCGGCGCGGCTGCAGCAGCAGCGTTTGCGTCCGTTGATGCGGAATCCGTGGCGGGGGCCGTTGCATCGACGGCAGCGGTATCCCGCGGCGCTTCCGTCGCTTGCGGCTGCGGCGTTTCCGCTGCGACCGCTTCGGTCTCTCCCGAAACCGCCGGATCGGGCCGAGCTTCGACCGGAGCCGGCTCGCTTTCGCTTGCGGTCGGCGAGAATGCGATATCGGGCAGCAACGTCGCGGACGCCGCGGCTTGTTCGGAAGCCTGCGGGACGTCCTCGGCGATGTCGGCGAGATCGCCGGTCTCGACAGCAGCGATCGGCTCCGCGACATCGGCATCGGCGGTCGCGGCGCTCGCTTCCACAGGTGTTTCAGAAAGCGCCGCTTCAGCGCCGGCTTCCGCCGCGACGGCTTCGACTGCCGCCGCTTCCGCCGGAGCGGCTTCAACCGGCGCCGGAGGCAACGGCAGCCGTTTTTCCATGCGGTAGCCGAGCGCGCGCAGGACCGATGCAAAATCCTCGCCGGCCGAACCGGTGAGCGACGTCATCGCCTGCGTCACCACGAAGCCGCGGCCATCGAACGTGCCCGCGGGCTTTTCGCCGGGCGAGCCCGCGCGCCACGACAGCGCCGGGCGAATGAGATCGGCGAGACGCTCCAGGATGTCGACGCGGACCGCGCGCTCGCCGCATTGCTTGTAGCCGAGCACGCGGTAGGCGTCGCGATCGAGCGACTTGTCGACCGGGAACGAGGTGCGGCCAGAGCCGGCAAGATGCTGCGCGCCTGATAGCGCCGACAGGTCGACAGTGTCCTGCTTTTGCGCCCACAGCAGCGACGCCAGCGCGCGCGCCGCGGGCTTCAGCAGCGCCGGGACATAGATGTGATAGGCGCCGAAGCGGACGCCGTATTTGCGCAAGCTCGCGCGCGAGGGCTGGTCGAGATCCTTCATCTCGGCGGCGATCTTGGTGCGCTCCAGCACGCCGAGCGCCTCGATCAACTGGAATGCGATGCCGCGGGCGATGCCGGTGACATCCTCGGCCTTGGCAAGATCGAACAGCGGGCCCAGCAGTTTCTCGATATGCGTCTTCAGCCACAGGTCGAGCCGGGTCTGCACGGCTTCGCGCGGCGCGCCGGCCAATCGCTCGTCGGAGATGATGCGGATGCGCGGATGCAAGACATCGTCGGCCGCAACCAGTTTTGCCACGGCGTCGCCGGTCCAGCGGATGGTGCCGTCCGATGTCAGCACGAACGCATCGTCTTTCGCCGCCGACAATTTCTCGGCGCGGGCGTCGATCTCGCCGGCCAGCGCTTTCGATGCGGTGGCCTGCAACGCCTTGGCATCGGAGCCGGCTTCCGCCGCATCCGGCGCGAATGTAAAACCGTCGAGACGGCCGATCACATGGCCCTCCACAGTCACTTCGCCGGTCTTGCCGATTTCCGTATTCAACATCGTGTTTTCCCGCAGGCGGCGCATCAATACACTGGTCCGGCGGTCAACGAAACGCTCCGTGAGCCTTTCGTGCAGTGCATCGGACAATTTATTTTCGACCTCGCGTGCGATGCCCTGCCAATGTTCGGGGTCGGCGAGCCAGTCCGGCCGGTTCGCCACGAAGGTCCAGGTGCGGATTTGCGCGATCCGGTGCGACAAGGTGTCGATATCGCCGTCGGTGCGGTCGGCCTGATCGACCTGGGCGGCAAACCAGGCGTCCGGGATCTTGCCGGATCGCATCAAAAAGCCGAACAGCGTGGTGACCAGTTCGGCATGCGCGGCCGGCGCGATCTTGCGGTAATCCGGGATCTGGCAGGCATCCCAGAGCCGCTCGACCGCGGCTGCGCCATGCGCCATGTCGCGCACCTCGGAATCGCGGGCGGCGTGGTCGAGCACGCGCAAGTCTTCCGCGATCGGCGCGCGCGTCAGCGCCTCATGCGATGGGGTGAGCGCCAGCGATACCTGCAGCGCGCCCAGCGAAGAGAAGTCCAGCTTCGAATTGCGCCATTGCAGCATTTTCACGCTATCGAAGGTGTGGTTCTGCAGCGCGTTGACCAGTTCAGGTTCGAACGGCGCGCAGCGCCCGGTGGTGCCGAAGGTACCGTCGCGGGTGGCGCGGCCGGCACGCCCGGCGATCTGCGCGAATTCGGATGGATTGAGGCGGCGGAATTGATAGCCGTCATATTTGCGGTCGGAGGCGAAGGCGACGTGATCGACGTCGAGATTGAGCCCCATGCCGACCGCGTCGGTGGCGACGAGATAATCGACGTCGCCGGACTGGAACATCGCCACCTGCGCATTGCGGGTGCGTGGGCTAAGCGATCCCAGCACCACCGCGGCGCCGCCATGCTGCCTGCGGATCAGTTCGGCGATGGCGTAGACTTCATCGGCGGAGAACGCGACGATTGCGGTGCGGCGCGGCTGCCGCGTGATCTTGCGGTCGCCGGCGAATTCAAGCTGCGACAATCGCGGCCGCGTGACGATGCTGGCGCCGGGCAGCAAGCGCTCGATGATCGGGCGCATGGTGGCCGCGCCCAACAGCAGTGTCTCGTCGCGGCCCCGCCGATGCAGGATACGGTCGGTGAAGACGTGGCCGCGTTCGAGATCGGCCGCGATCTGGATTTCATCGACCGCGAGAAACGACACGTCGAGATCCCTCGGCATCGCTTCCACGGTGGAGACCCAGAACCGCGCCTTCGGCGGTTTTATCTTTTCCTCGCCGGTGATCAGCGCCACCGAATCCACGCCGGCGCGATCGGCGATCTTGTTGTAGACCTCGCGCGCGAGCAGCCGCAGCGGCAGCCCGATGACGCCGGAGGAATGCGCGAGCATCCGCTCGATCGCAAGATGGGTCTTGCCGGTGTTGGTGGGGCCGAGCACCGCGGTAACGCCGGCGCCGGGTGCCCTGCCATTTGCGAGTGGGGACGCTGAAGACGAAAAGGCCATATTTACTGGGATTTCTGCGTCGCTGCCGCTTGGGGTTGTTTCACAATGCGACGCCTTCACGGTCGCGGCTTAAGCCTTGGAACGAGTCCGGAACGAAACGCGCCCGAATCGCTGACTCCGATTCTCGCGCTCCTTAAGACCGCAACATGCAGCGTTGATAGTCACGAAGGCGCACTAGATCAAGTTGGACTCCGAGGCCTAAGGGCGTGAATCAGCGTCTATTTGTTAATCGCAGGAGTTGAATCAGAAGCGGGCGAGAGTCAAGCCTTCATTCGTCATTCCGGGGCGCGCGCCTTGGCGCGAGCCCGGAATCCATAACCACCATCGTGAGTATGGATTCCGGGCCTGCGCCCAAGAGGGCGCATCCCGGAATGACGGTCTCATTGCGTCTTTGCCACGCGCGGCGGGGTCGCTTGCGTGACGAACTGGGTCGCCTCCAACATGCCCATGCCGAGCGGGGTCGGAATCATCATCCGGAACGGGACCAGGACGCGGGTCCCCGCGATCGGCGCGAACCAGGCTTCGATGTTGCGCTGGGCGGCGAGGTATTTGATCGCGGCGCGATCGGGGATGTAGCCCGCGACCGGCGTGAAATACACCGCGCACACCACCACCGGACCGGAATAGCCCTTCTCGGCCTTCACATGCTCCATGCGCTTGTAGTCGAGCTTGATTTCGTAGCGCATGCGGCCGTCGAAGATCGCGCCTCCGGTGCGGCAGGCTTCGGGGCTGACCGGATCGGCGGACCCGGGCACGCGCAACAGCGACCCGGTCATCGGATCCGAGACGCCACGGCGATGCGCGTCGGTCACGGGGATACGGTCGGGATCGACCGGCGGCTCCGGTTCAATCGCGAATTCCTTGACGTTGCCGGCGGCAAGCGACATCCGGATGGTCTCGGATTTTTTCGATGAATGCACCGTCGCGGAATAGGCCTGCGGCGAGAGCGCGCCGTTGACGATGCGGCCCTGCGAGCCGCCGGTGCCGGAGCCGCTTGCGAACGCCTTGAGCAGCCCGGCGGTGGCGCCGGAGGCGGAGGCCGAATACTGGTCGTCGGCGATATCGACCACCCAGGCGCCCTTGCCGACGGGAATGCCGGCCAGCGTCACCTCATAGCGCGCATCGAGCTTGCCTTGCGCCGATACCGGCGCAGCCGGCAGCACCAGCACGGCTAGGCCTGCGAGCAAGCCGCCGAACAGTTTTGGCGCCGATGCGACGTTCGGCCGGGACCGGATCATGGCGGGCGGTTTCACGAAAAAGCGGTCCTGCGGTTCGTTGTTTGCCAAATCTGGCCGTCGATCAGTCATTTAAGCAAAAACATCCGGCAAACAACGCGTAGGGCCGCGGGTTTTCCCGGCAAAATCCGGATGCCGCCCCTCGATGCGTTGGAACCGCATGATGTCGGCAGCGAATGCGCCGTTTATATGGTTGGTTTGCCTGCAAAATCGGCTTTTTCGCTGGCCCCCGGACGCTCGTCCTGTCTTGACGCCCCGCGGCTCTGCCCCTATACGTCCGCGGTTCCTGAAATGGACCAAGATTTTGAACCCCTGCGCTGCGCCTTTGAGGCGCCGGAGAGCGGGGATGCGAGAGGATTTTTCCAGGATGTCGCGGCGCTGCGAACTGACGGCCAAGGGCCCGCTGGTGGGCCACACGGTGAGCCATTCCAACATCAAGACCAAGCGCAGGTTTCTGCCCAACCTGTGCAACGTCACCTTCATTTCCGACACGCTCGGCCGCAACGTGCGCCTGCGCGTCTCCACCAACGCGATCAAGAGCGTCGATCACCGCGGCGGGCTCGATGCGTTTTTGCTCAAGGCGAAGGGAAGCGAACTGTCGCCGAAGGCGCTGGAACTGAAGCGGGCGATCGAGAAGAAAAAGGCGGCGGCGGAGCCGGAGAAGAAGGCGGGCTGAAGCGAAGGCGGAGCGCGCGGTTGGCGCGAGGCTGAATTGGCGGTGAAGTTTTGATGGCCGGGTCGAAAGACCCGGCTGTTTTTTTGCGGCAACGGAACGGGGGCGGAAGAATGCCGCGCCGCGTCCGGACATGGTTGGAACGTCATTGCGAAGCGAAGCAATTCAGACCCGTGCAAGGAGCCGGATCGCTTCGTTGCTTGCGCTCCTCGCAATGACACCCCGGGGGATCCAGGCAAAAATTTAATGTTTTGCCGCTTGACATATTTTCCTACTGGACTAAATTCTTTCCTATCCCGTCCCTGTTAAAGGGGCGTTGCCGGGAGGCTTGTAGCGCGGGGCGGGATGCGGCGCCTGCGGGCGTGGGGGTCGTGCCTCACGCACTCGGGAGGCCCTGGGTAGCCGTCCGGGCCCACTACGGGGCTCTGCCTTCAATGGCTGGACGAGACGGGTGAAGGGTGGGGAAACCTGCCTGGATGGCGAGCTTGCTCGCGCCTGCGCTCGGAAGAACCGGTCCCAGGGACAGAAATCGCCGCGGCGGGACGCTGGAAGGCGTTGCCGTGGCCTCTGATTCCCGGCAATCCGGGAATCAAGCTGCGGTCACTGTGACCCAAGGCGCGCCTTCTGGCGTTCCGCCTCCCTCTCTTCTCATCGAGAGCGAGGTCCCCTGAACCTCCCACTCACGTGAAGGAATTTGCGGGCAGCGATGACGCTTGGCCGTGATGAAGGAGCAATTTGAAATGCGCCGGCGCACCATAAACACCGCGTCACGCGGAGGCTCGACTTGCCTGCGCGGCCGAAGCCCCTTCGGCGAGGCGAAGGCCCGCGTATATCCATCCATCTTCGAACAACATTTTTGCGAAGAAGATGGATTGCCGGGTCAAGCCGGCAATGACGAGCGCTCGTGTCCCGGACGCGGGTGCAGCGCTTCTTCAGCGGTGCACCGCTCCGTGAAGAGCTACGCGCTGCGTTGCGTCCGGGGCACGAGACGGGCCGTTTTGCTTAGCACCCTCCACCTTGCTATCGATTGCGCTTCGCCGCCACCCCCTGAGAAACCCATGACCGATAAACACCCGACCCCGCAGGAATACGACTACATCATCGTCGGCGCGGGCTCGGCCGGCTGCGTGCTCGCCAACCGTCTCTCGGCGTCGGGCAAGCACAGCGTGCTGCTGCTGGAAGCCGGCCCGCGCGACCGCAACATCTGGATTCACGTGCCGCTCGGCTACGGCAAACTGTTCAAGGCTACAAACGTCAACTGGATGTACCAGACCGAGCCGGAGCCGGGCCTGAATGGGCGCCAAGTGTTTCAGCCGCGCGGCAAAGTGCTGGGCGGGTCGAGTTCGATCAACGGGCTGCTCTATGTGCGCGGCCAGCACGAGGATTACGACCGCTGGCGGCAGCTCGGCAATCAGGGATGGGGTTTTGACGACGTGCTGCCGTATTTCAAGGCGGCGGAGGATCAGAGCCGCGGCGCCGACGCGTTTCACGGCAGCGGCGGGCCGCTGCCGGTGTCGGATTCGCGGCATCCCGATCCGTTGTCGCAAGCCTTTATCGAGGCTGCGGCCGAGAGCGGCATTCCGAAAAATCCCGACTTCAACGGTGCCGCGCAGGAAGGCGCCGGCTGGTTTCAGACCACGACGCGGCGCGGGCGGCGAGCCAGCACCGCGCGATCCTATCTGCGCCCGGCGCGGCGGCGCGCCAATCTGCGGGTGGAGACGGCGGCGCTGGCGCAGCGCATCGTGTTCGAGGGACGCCGCGCGGTCGGCGTCGACTACAAGCAGGGCGGCGCCGTCAAATTCGCACGCGGGCGAAAAGAGATTCTGGTTTCGGGCGGCGCCTACAACTCGCCGCAACTGCTGCAGCTTTCCGGCGTCGGTCCCGCCGATCTGCTGAAGAGCCACGGTATCAACGTCGTGCTGGATGCGCCCGGGGTCGGCCGCGATCTGCAGGATCACATGCAGGTCCGCATCGTCACCCGCTGCACCCAACCCATCACGCTCAACAACGTCGTGGGCAGCCCCTGGCGCAAGATGATGACGGGACTGCAATATGCCGCATTCCGCAGGGGACCGTTGACCATTGCCGCCGGCACCTCGGGCGCGTTCTTCAAAACCGACCCGCGGCTGGCGACGCCGGATGTGCAGATTCACTTCCTGCCGTTCTCGACCGACAAGATGGGCGAGGCGCTGCATGCCTATTCCGGATTTTCGGCGTCGGTGTGCCAGTTGCGCCCGGAAAGCCGCGGCTCGCTGCGCATCAGGAGCGCCGACCCGTCGGCGCCGCCGGAAATCCGCATCAACTATCTCGCCACCGAGACCGACCGCACCGCCAATGTCGAAGGCCTGAAAATACTGCGCAGGATTTTGGCGGCGCCGGCGCTGCGCGCCTACACGGTCGAGGAGGTCGAACCCGGGCCGAAGGTCACCAGCGATGAGGATCTGCTGAATTTCTGCCGGCAACGCGGCAGCACGGTCTATCACCCGACCTCGACCTGCCGGATGGGTAACGATCCGCTCGCGGTGGTCGACCAAAGCCTGCGCCTGCGCGGCATCGAGGGCCTGCGCGTGATCGACGCCTCGGTCATGCCGGACCTGGTTTCCGGAAACACCAACGCCGCCGTCATCATGATCGCCGAGAAGGCGTCGCGGATGATCCTGGACGAGGCAAGGTGAGGCACTTCGCAGCAGGCGCGGCAAACTTATCCGGACGGCGTTTGGCGCCGATCCGGGAATGCCGTTACGCGCCGCTCCTTACTTGGGCTTGCCGCAACTCCGTGGGGTCGGGATCCACACAATATCCTGCAGCACGGTCCCGCCACAGGGGCTGAAGCCGCCCGGGGTGCCCTTCAGAACAATGGCGACGGTGCCGATCGGCACCAGCGGGCCCGCGGAGGTAATGTTGTAGACCGTGCCGTTGGGCGACTTCATCATGACACAGAAATCGGGCACGCCTTTATAGGGACAGCCCATGAGAAATACCGGGCCCGGGCCCTTCGGCGTCGCCGCCAAGGCAGGAGCGGAGAAGGCCAATGTCGCACCGGCAATCAGTGTCAAAATCGTCGCAGGTCGATATGTCATGTTTCCCCCTGACTGCGCCCTTGATGGGCGCCGGGGGCATCAAACCCGCATTAGCGGGACAAGACAAATCGGTGTCGCGCCCCCTACCCCGCATCCAGCGGCTTGCCGCGCACGTTCGGGCCCCATACCGCAATCGCGACGATGACGACGACCATGGCCGCGGTGATCAGGCCGAACACGCCGCCGACGCCGGCCTCGCGCAGCATCCAGGCGACGATGAAGCCCGAAAATGTCGCGGAGACCCGGCTCATCGAATACACCAGTCCCGCCGCCCGCGCCCGCACCGCGGTCGGAAACACCTCGGTCTGATAGGCATGATAGGCATAGGACATGGTCATGTTGGAGGCGGTGATCAGCACGCCGCATGCGATCAGCAGCGCGGGCTCGGCGAATTGCGAAAACGCCATGCCGAATATGCCGATCGCCACGGCGGCGCCGCAGATGATCCATTTGCGCTCGAAGGTGTCGGCAAAACTCGCGGCCAGCAGGGGTGCTATCGGATAGGCGAACGCGATGATGAAGGAATATTGCAGGCTCTTGGTGACGGTGATGCCTTTTTCCACCAGTAGCGCCGGCACCCAGTTGGCAAAACCGTAGACGCCGAAGGCCTGGCAGAGATTGAACACCATGAACAGCACGACCAGCGACAGGTAAGGCGGCCGGAACAGTTCGGCAAAACCGGCTTTCGCCGCCGCGCGCGGCGGCACGACGGCGGCGCGCGATGGCGGGCGCGCAGGCGCCGCGCCCGCGGAGGCTTCGATGGTCCTGAGAATTTTATTGGCCTCTTCCATCCTGCCGTTGCGCGCGAGCCAAAGCGGGCTCTCCGGCACGAACAGCCTGAGGATCCAGATCGCCATGCTGCCGGCGGCGCCGATCAGCACCACCCAGCGCCAGCCGTCGATGCCGTAGGGCGACAGCGGCACCAGCCACCACGCCAATGCGGCGACCACGGGCACCGCGGTGAACATCACCGCCTGGTTGACCGCAAAGGCGCGGCCGCGCATCCAGCTCGGCACCAGTTCGGTGATGTAGGCATCGATGGTGATGATCTCGACGCCGATGCCGATGCCGGCGATGAAGCGCCACAGCAGCACGCCTTCCGACGTGGTCTGGCACGCCATCGTCACCGAGGCCGCGGTATAGAACAGCAGCGCCCAGGTGAAGATGATCCGCCGCCCGAACCGGTCGGCCAGAAAGCCCAGAAAGAACGTGCCGACAAACAGCCCGGCGAAGGTGGCCGCGACGAACGCGCCGATGCCGGAAAAGCCGAAGAAGGCCTGCGTGGTGGTGGTGAGCAGTCCGCTGCGGTTGAGGCCCGGCGCGATATAGCCGGTGAAGAACAGGTCGTAGACCTCGAACCAGCCGCCGAGCGACAGCAGGATCACCAGCCGCCACAGCGTGGACGACGCCGGCAGGCTTTCGAGCCGGCGCGATATCTCGTCGGCGCCGCTGGGTGTCGCGGCGAGATCGCGCCCCGCATCAAGGTCGACTGCGCTCATCATGTTCTCCCGAAATTTTTTAAGCCCGGACGCATTGCTGCGTTGCCGTGCGCGCTTTTCTCATCGCTTGCCATGCATATATTTAACCGCTAGCGCAGGTAAGCCTAATTCCTCCGCCAAAAGAGAGTTCGGGACCAAACGGAGACGCCCATGACCACGCAGGATTTGCCGCTGACGGGCGTGCGGGTCGTCGAAATGACCCACATGGTGATGGGTCCGACCTGCGGCATGATTTTGGCCCAGCTTGGCGCCGAGGTGATCAAGGTGGAACCGCCCGGCGGCGACAAAACCCGGAGCCTCGGCGGCATGGGAACGTCGTTCTTCCCGCTGTTCAACCGCGGCAAGCGCAGCGTCGTGCTCGACCTCGCTAGCCCAGCGGACCGGGAGACCATGCACCGGCTGCTCGCCAGCGCCGATGTGTTCCTGGAGAATTTTCGCGATGGCCTGCTCGACAGGCAGGGGCTCGGCGCCGACGAGTTGAAACAAAGACATCCGCATCTGATCGTGGCCGGGCACAAGGGTTTCCTGTCCGGTCCCTACGAGCACCGTCCCGCGCTCGACGAAGTCGTGCAGATGATGTCGGGGCTTGCGGTCATGACCGGCACCAAACAAAAACCGCAGCGGGTCGGCTCCTCCGCCAACGACATCATGGGCGGCATGTTCGGCGCGATCGCGATTCTCGCCGCCCTCTACCAGAAACGCGGCGGCGCCGGTGATGGAGCCGATATCCGCATCGGACTGTTCGAGAATTGCCTGTTTCTGGTCGCCCAGCACATGGTCGAATACGAGATGACCGGCAACCGGCCACGCTCGATGCCGGAGCGCGAACATGCGTGGCCGATCTACGATATTTTCGACGCCGCGGATGGCCGGATTTTCATCGGCGTAGTCACCGAAGGGCATTGGCAGAGCTTCTGCAAGGAGTTTGGCCTGAAGGAGCTGCTGGACGATCCGGCGCTTGCGACCACCACCGACCGCATCCTGGCACGCGCGCGCATCATTCCGCTTGTCGCCGAGGTGATCAAGCGCCGGGACATCGCAAAATTGTCCGCGACGCTGGACCGGCTCAATATCTGCTTCTCGCCGATCAACCGGCCGGAGGATCTGTTCGACGATCCGCATGTGCTGCGCCAAGGCGGGCTGGTCGGCGCGATCAATGCCAATGGCGCGGCGTTCCGCGTTCCGGCGTTGCCGGTGGAATGGAACGGTGCGAGCATCGGCGACGGCCTCAAGGTTCCGGCGCTCGGCGCCGATACCGCAGCGATACTTTCCGAACTCGAGCCCGCGGCGAAGCGCGCCGCCGGCAAGGCTTAAGCGAGGACACCATGAGCAACGTCCACGACATCTATCCCGACGACCGGATCGTCCTGCGCGAGGTGGGCCTGCGCGACGGCCTGCAACTCGTAAAGACGTTTCCCTCCACCGCGGCGAAGCGGAAATGGATTGAGCGCGAATACGATGCCGGCGTGCGGCATTTCGAGGTCGGCTCGTTCCTCTCGGCGAAGACCTTTCCGCAATTCGCCGATGTGCTTGAAATCGTCGGCACGGTCGCAGCACTGCCCGGCGCGCATGGCATCGCGCTGGCGCTGAACGAGCGCGGCGTCAACGGGGCGCTCGCGTCCGGCGTCGCCGAGATCGCCTCGGTGGTCTCCGCCACCGAGGAACACAGCCGCGCCAACGCCAACCGCTCGCGCGACCAAGCCATCGACAATGTCCGGCGGCTTTGCGACCTGCGCGATGCAAGCCCACACCGGCCGATCGTTTCGGTGGCCATTTCAATGGCGCTGGGATGTTCGATCGTGGGACCTGTGGACCCGAAGGAAGTGATCCGGTTGGCCGAAAAATGCTACGCGGGCGGCGCCAACGTCGTCGCGGTCGCCGACACCGTCGGCTACGCCGGCCCGAAGCAGGTCGGCGAACTGACCGCCGCGGTGGTCAGAATCGCGGGCAAGCATCCGGTGTGCGTACACCTGCACGATACGCGTGGCATGGGAATTGCGAATGCGTCGGCGGCGCTCGATGCCGGCGCGCGGATTCTCGATGGCTCCCTGGGCGGCCTCGGCGGCTGCCCGTTCGCCCCTGGCGCCACCGGCAATGTAGTGTTCGAGGACCTGGTGTTCCTGTGCGAGAGCAAGGGTTTTGCCACTGGCATCGATGTGGAGAAGCTTGTCGGGGTGCGCTCGATCTTGCGCGACGAGATGCCGGGCGAGGCGCTCTACGGCGGCCTCGCACGCGCGGGACTGCCGGGGAGAATAGCGAGCGCAGCGATGTGATCCGTCACCGCGTCCCGAACGTGGTCGCGCCGAACAAATCCTTCTGCTCGTGCGGCGGGGCGCGCCAGTACGCCGGAGGTGCCGCGACGTGGCCGCCGAGTGAAGCTGCGGCGTGCCAGCCCCAGCGCGGATCGTAGAGCATGCCGCGCGCCAGCGCGACCATGTCGGCCTTGCCGGATGCGACGATGTCCTCGGCCTGCTTCGCCTCGGTGATCAGGCCTACCGCGATGGTGTTGACGCCGGCGGCCTGTTTCAGTCTTTGCGCGAATTGCACCTGATAGCCCGGCCCGAGCGGAATCTTCTGCAGCGGCGAGACGCCGCCGGAGGACGCGTCGATCCAGTCGACGCCGCGCTTTTTCAATTCTCGCGCCAGCGCGACGGTCTGTTCGATGTCCCAGCCGCCATCGACCCAATCGGTTGCCGAGACTTTGATGCCAACGGGTTTCTGCGTAGGAAAGGCGGCGCGCACCGCGTCGAATACTTCCAGCGGAAACCGCAAGCGATTCTCCAGCGACCCGCCATACTGATCGGTGCGCCGGTTGGAGATCGGCGACAGGAACTGATGCAGGAGGTAGCCGTGCGCGCAATGCACTTCCAGCGCGTCGATGCCGAGCCGCTCGGCGCGTTGTGCCGTTGCCGCGAAGGCATCCCGAATACGCTTCAGTCCCGCGGCATCGAGCGCCAGCGGCGGCGCTTCGCCCTCCTTATGCGGCAACGCGGATGGCCCTTCGGCCTGCCAGCCGCCTTGCGAAATCGGGATTTGCTGCCCGCCATCCCATGGCGTGTGACTCGACCCCTTGCGTCCGGCATGCGCGAGCTGCATCGCCACCGCCGCTTTCGAATGTTTGCGCACCGAGGCCAGGATCGGTTTTAGCGCGGCTTCGGTGGCGTCGTTCCATAGCCCGAGGCAACCCGGCGTGATGCGGCCGATGGCTTCGACAGCGGTCGCCTCGATGCAGAACATCGCGGCGCCCGACAACGCCAGACTGTTGATGTGCGTAAAATGCCAGTCATTGGCCTCGCCGTTGCCGGCGGAATACTGGCACATCGGCGCGACCATGATGCGGTTGGCAAGGTCAAGGCCACGCAGCGTGATCGGGGAAAACAAGGCGCTCATGCGGGGATGTCCGGTCAGAACAGATATGTGGGTGAAGCTCCAATAGAGCATAGATGGTCGCTTGCGAAGCTCACCCAAAACATATCCGTCATTCCGGGACGCGCGACTTTGCGCGGAGCCGGATTCCAGACACCTGTGATGATGCTGGATTCCGGGTTCGCGCTGCGCGCGCCCCGGAATGACGAGTGCGAGGAGAAAGCCGCAGGCTTCACCGCCTCACTGCGGCGGCGCAGGCTTGATTCCGCTGACACCGGATTGCCCGGCCAGCGGCGGAATCGGCGCCGGCTTGCGCGGTTGGGTGGCAAGCCGCTTCATCAGGTCCGCCGGGATAAGCGCCTGACCGGTTTCAGGCCGCCTAGGCGGGGACGACGTCACTGCATCGTCGGTACTCAAGACATTGGCCGGGGGCGTCGCGTCACCGGCTGGCGAAGTGGCGACCGGCTTTTCGCCCACGGTCGCATCCGCGGATGCCGGCGGCGATGGCGCCGCTTTGGGCGGCGCCGGCTTGGGAGGCTGGAGCACGCGCGTCACCACCCGCTCGCGGATCAACTCGGCCTGGTCCGGGTACCACATCGCGTCCGGCGCGGCGCTGTTGGCACGCTCCGCAAATTCCCTGCTCAACCCCAGCCCTTGCAGCCGCCGCAGTTCGACCGCGATCGCCTCGCTGCGGTCTTCCGCGGTCATTCCGCGAAAGCTCGGCTGGTGAAACCCCAATCGTGCATTCGGCGCGATGACCCGCTCCTTGCCGCCGAGAAATACGATCGTGCACGCCGAAAGACAGTCCTTCACGACAAAGGTCGCGAGGCCCCGGCTTTTAGTCATGTCGGACATCCGCTGCGCTTCGAGGATGCGGCCGCCGATCGAATTGAGCCGCACCACCTTGACCCCCGTCATCGCATTCAGGAAGCGCTCGAACTCCTGCGCGACGCCGAAGGTGATGCCGCCGGAAAAATCCAGCGTTCGTCCGTTGGCCAGAATATGGAATTCATGGGTGCCGACGCGGGCGTCGCCGGCCACGATTTCATAAATGCCGGCCAGTTGCGGCGCACCCACCGTCGCGAAGGTGAATGCCAGACGAACGATACCGAGTGTCGTCAACACTTTCGCAGCCCCGCCCCAGAAGGATTTTCCCCCTTGCTGGTAACGGGTGGCCGAGCGCCAGACGCCAACCGCCTGCCAGATCGTCAGCAGCACGGCAAGGACCCACGCCGCGATCAGGGAGACAAGCCAAAGCAACGGCCGTGCTTCATCCGACCCGGATGAGAGCTGTTTGACGAGCAAAAAGCCGACGCCGACCACCACGCCGATGAGAAATCCGTTAAGCCAGTACGATACCGGCAGCGAAAGCTCGCCGCGCCAGTGCCGGAGGAAGTAATTGCGCGATCCGGCGGCCTGCGTGGGCAACGGCGGCGGCATGACGGCGGCGGCCGGTCCGGGCACGAGTTGCGGCAACAACGGATTGCTTTGGTCCGGACCGTTCCGCTGGATTTGCACCGCTATGACGGCCTTGTTCTTGTCGAGCCGCAGCACGCACGTGCCGGCGACGCGGTCGTAATAGGCGTCCTTGCGGCCGGCGATCGAACGTCAGGGCTTCGAGCACCGCGATCAGCGAAGGCACTCCCGCGACGATCAGGCCGACCAGCAGCCATGGCGTGTCCGACAGTTGCGAAACCGGAAACACGGTCACGCCATGGACCGACCATAACCAGATCGGCAGCAGCGGCAGCGACTGTGCGGCATAGCGCTTCATCATTGCCGCGTACGGCATTTCCGCGCCGGATGAACTCAACAGACGGACGCCGCAGATCCGGCGGCCGGGGCTTCCTTGCCCGCAATCGAGCCAGAGCCGAAGCGCGATCAGCAACGGCAGGATCAGGATATCCAGCGGCCAGCCATGGACAGGCTTGCCCTGGCGGTCGAGCGCAAAAGCGAACTGGCTGGTTGTGCTGAGGGCGCCGCCGCCCGCGACCTTGACCGCCAGCAGTGTGCGCGAGACCGGCAGGCCGAATACGGTGCGCTGGCAATCGATAATCGACGTCGCGGCGAACCCGACAGGCAGCGACACGCCATCGGGCGGAGCGGAAAGCTTCTGACAGCTCTGGAAGGCAAATCCGGAAGCAAGCTGTATCCGTCCGTCCGACAGCGGAAACAGCGCCAGTGCCGCGATCTCGAGGACGACGCAGACCGCAACCAGGTCGATGCACATGGCCAGCGCGCGGCGCCAGAATCCGCCGCGTTCAAACCCGACGCTGTCTGTCATTTCCGGCAATTGCGAAACCCAAAAGACTTTTTCCGGACGGAAGCGGCCTCCGGCACCGGCGTTGCAGGTTGCGGTAAAATGCTGCCCCGGTTTTGGCGATCTGACAAGACCGCACAACCGCGGTTGGTATGGAGGGGATTAATCCGCCCACATGCGGGTTCCGGTCATCTCGATCCGGGCCAGATCACGGATCGATCAGCGTGAACTGCAACAGCAGCGTGCGCTGGACCATCGAGAAATTGTCGTCGGAGATCATGGTCAGCACGGTGTCACCTTCGGGGGTCACGTGGGCGTCGATCCCTTCCATGTTGTCGACCTCGTCACCGAGGTCGGCTTCGAAAATGCCGGGGCCATCGACGGTGGCGCCGCGATCGATGGATTTCAGCGCGATGCGCCGGATGCGGATGCCGACCCCGGTCAACAGCGAGAATTTGCGCTCCAACACCAGCAGATCGCCGGAGCGCAGCAGCACGGCGTCGCTGATGTCGAAATTATTGGTGCGGCGAACCGCGAAATCGCCGGGCCTGGGGCCGCCGATCAGAAAGCCGATAATGTTGCCGTCGCTGTCGAGGCCGCGCTCGGAAATCGCGATCAAGGTGCCCGCGAGCGGCAGCCCCTTCGGCACCATCACCAGCGATTCCAGCCCCTTGTTATAGGGAAGCTTGCGCATCGCCGGCGGCAGCGGGATCGGTTCGCCTCGCGACCGCGTGCCGCCCTTGGCAAAATCGAAGCGCAGGATCTGGTTGACCCGCTCCAGCCCGATATAGACCAGCGACCCATCGAGCGCGATCGATTCGGTGTCGAACCAGCCGCGCGCGGTGATCGGCCGGCCGTCGGCGCCGAGCATCGGCGCCGCCTCGACATCGGCGAGCCCGGTCATCTCGCGTCCCCGGTAGACGATGCGGCCGGTGAACCAGCTGCCCTTGTCGCTCATGGAAATGAACTGCTCGCCTTGGGTATCGAGCCGCCACCCGGACAATCCGCCGAAGCCGCGAAACGAAGAGGTCAGGATCAGCCCGCTGCGATACTCCAGCGCGCCGAAACGCGTGCGCGCGCGGTCGCGGGTGTCGAATGACGGAATGGGGCGGGCGTTGACTTCGATCCCGACGGGTGCCGCGGCCGAAAATTCATCCGGCGCGGGTTGTTTTGGCGACGGCTGTGTTGCCACTTGCGCATGCGCGACGACGGGGACAAGTCCCGCTGCTGCGGAGATGAGGAAGCGGCGTCGGGTGAGATGTGGAGACATCGAATGCTTCGTCATTGCGAGGAGCGAAGCGACGAAGCAATCCAGTTCTTCCTCGTGACTTCTGGATTGCTTCGCTTCGCTCGCAATGACGGCATAACTCTACGAATGCAGCCTTCGCCGCCGCGTCGGCAATGGCGCCGCGCCATGGGTTTCGCTGAACAGTTCGGCGAGTTTCTCGGTGATGGCGCCGCCGAGTTCTTCGGCATCGACGATGGTCACCGCACGGCGGTAGTAGCGCGTCACGTCGTGGCCGATGCCGATCGCGATCAGCTCGACCGGCGAGCGGGTCTCGATTTCCTCGATGATGTAGCGCAGATGCCGCTCGAGATAATTGCCGGGATTGACCGACAGCGTGGAATCGTCGACCGGGGCACCGTCGGAAATCATCATCAGGATCTTGCGCTGTTCGCTGCGCCCGAGCAGCCGCTTGTGCGCCCAGTCCAGCGCCTCGCCGTCGATGTTTTCCTTCAAAAGCCCCTCGCGCATCATCAGCCCGAGATTTTTTCGCGCACGCCGCCACGGCGCGTCGGCGGATTTGTAGATGATGTGGCGGAGGTCGTTGAGGCGGCCCGGATTGGGCGGCTTGCCGGCGGCAAGCCACGCTTCCCGGGATTGACCGCCCTTCCAGGCGCGGGTGGTGAAGCCGAGAATCTCGACCTTGACGCCGCAGCGCTCCAGCGTCCGCGCCAGGATGTCGGCGCAGGTCGCCGCCACCGTGATGGGGCGTCCGCGCATCGAGCCGGAATTGTCCAGCAGCAGCGTGACGACCGTGTCGCGAAACGTCGCTTCCTTCTCGTGCATGAACGACAGCGGATGATAGGGATCGGTGACCACGCGCGACAGCCGCGCCGGATCGAGGATGCCCTCTTCGAGATCGAACTCCCAGGCGCGGTTCTGCTGCGCCATCAGGCGCCTTTGCAGGCGGTTGGCGAGCCGCGCCACGATGCCCTGCAGATGCGCGAGCTGCTTGTCGAGATAACTGCGCAGCCGCTCCAGCTCGTCGTGATCGCAGAGGTCTTCGGCGGCGACGACTTCGTCGAATTTCGGCGCGAAGGCGTGATATTCCGGGCCGCGATGCTCGTTCTGCCCGCGCGAATTCGGCCGCGTCGCCTCCCCCGGCGTCTCGTCGTCGCCGAGGTCGCCGTCGTCGAAGGTGTCCGACGTGGAGGCCTGCGCGCTTTCCATGGCGCTCTCCGACATCTCGTCGGTGGAGGCCTGCGCCTGGTCGGCGCTCATCTCCTGGGCGGCGTCGGAATCCGGCGAGCCTTCGGCGCCGGACTGGTCGTTCTCGCCGTCGCGGTTGTCGTCCTGGTTCTCGTCGTCGTCGGCATCGGCGTTGCGGTCGTCGCCGAGCTCCAGCGCGGTCAACAGGTCATGTACCGCGTCGCCGAACCTCGCCTGGTCCTCGGCGAGGCGGTCCAGCCGGTCGAGCCGCGTGCCGATCTTGTCTTCCAGCACCGGCCGCCACAGGTCGACCATCTTTCGCGCAGCAGCGGGGGGCGCGAGGCCGGTGAGGCGCTCGCGCACCAGCATTGCCAGCGCGTCCGACAGCGGCGCGTCGGCGCGGTCGGTGATCTCGTCGAACTTGCCGCGGTGGAAATGATCGTCGAGCATGGCGGTGAGGTTTTTGGCGACCCCCGCCATGCGGCGCGAACCGAGCGCCTCGACCCGGGCCTGTTCGACGGCTTCGAACACGCCGCGCGCCTGCGGATTGCCCGGCATCAGCTTGCGATGCACCTTGGGATCGTGGCAGGCGAGTTTCAGCGCGATGGAATCCGCGTGGCCGCGCACGATGGCCGCATCCCGCCGCGTCATCTTGCGCGCGGGCTCCGGCAGCCGCGCCTTGCCGGGCGCGAGGCCGGGGCGCTCGGAGGCGAACGTGACCTCGAGCTCCGGCGTTTTCGCGATCGCACGCAGGCACAACGTCACCGCGCGCTTGAACGGCTCGGTCGGCGCCTCCTTGGAGCCGGTGCGGAATTTCGAGTTGGACGGAGTTGTCATCGCTGCCTCACCGCGGGTCGTCCCCGCGAAGGCGGCGACCCATAACCACCGGCGCTAGTTGTTGACCCAGATTTCAACTCCGACTTCTGCTTGAAGCACCGTGCGTATGAGTCCCCGCCTTCGCGGGGACGACACCGCGTTTGTTGTCCCGATCAGCTCAACGCCACGTTCACCGAACTCTCCGCCAGCTCGGCATTGAAGCAACGCTGATAGAATTCCGCGACCAACGGCCGTTCCAGTTCGTCGCACTTGTTGAGGAAGGTGACGCGGAACGCGAAGCCGATGTCGCCGAAAATTTCCGCGTTCTCCGCCCACATGATCACGGTGCGCGGGCTCATCACCGTAGACAGGTCGCCGTTGGCGAAGGCGTTGCGGGTGAGGTCGGCGAGCCGGACCATCTTGTTGACGATGTCGCGGCCCTCGCTGGTGCGATAGCTGTGCACCTTGGCGAGCACGATTTCCACTTCCTCGTCATGCGCCAGATAATTCAGCGTGGTGACGATCGACCAGCGGTCCATCTGGCCCTGGTTGATCTGCTGGGTGCCGTGATAGAGCCCGGAGGTATCGCCGAGACCGACCGTGTTGGCGGTCGAGAACAGCCGGAACGCCGGATGCGGCTTGATCACCTTGTTCTGGTCGAGCAGCGTCAGTCGGCCGGAGACTTCCAGCACACGCTGGATCACGAACATCACGTCGGGACGGCCGGCGTCGTATTCGTCGAACACCAGCGCGATATTGTGCTGCAAGGCCCACGGCAAAATGCCGTCGCGGAATTCCGTGACCTGCTTGCCGTCCTTGATGACGATGGAATCCTTGCCGACCAGATCGATGCGGCTGATGTGGCTGTCGAGGTTGACGCGCACACAGGGCCAGTTCAGCCGTGCCGCGACCTGTTCGATATGGGTCGACTTGCCGGTGCCGTGATAGCCGGTGACCATGACGCGGCGATTTTTCGAAAAGCCGGCGAGAATGGCAAGCGTCGTTGCGCGATCGAACCGGTAATCCGAATCGACATCCGGCACATGCGGGTCGACTTCGGAATAGGCCGGCACTTCAAGGTCGCTGTCGATGCCGAACACCTGCCGGACCGACACCTTCATGTCGGGCAAACCGGCGGGCTCGGGTGTTTTGGTCATGGCGGCGGCGGTCGTCATCAATCCTCCGAGGTCTCGGACGCTCCCGAAACCAGATTTGCATGTTGGCTGCGGATGGGTGCTATCAGGAACCTATCAGAGAGCGGCGGCCGGCAGAAGCCCGCGGCGCGATCAAAGTTCCGTTGAAATATCATCAAGATAGGTGCTTGCGGCGATTTTTGGAAGGCTGCTCTGCGAATCAGCCGGGCTGACCGTGGTTTTGTCGAACCGGACGTGCCAAAGACCGGAACCGAGTAAATCGTCATGCCCGGCCTTGTGCCGGGCATCCACATCTTTAGTGCTTGTCCGCGTCAAAGACGTGGAAGGCCGGGACGAGCCCGGCCATGACGAGATCAACGATTCAAGGGACATTCGTGACTGCATTCATCGACCATCTGACTTCGTTCGTCTCGGCGCATGCGTGGCTCGGCTATCTCACGATCTTCCTCGCCGCCCTGCTGGAAGCCGTGCCCATCATTGGCTCGGTGATTCCGGGCTCGACCATCATCCTGGCGCTTAGCGCGCTGGTGCCCGGCGAACTGGATCTTGCCGGCGTGTTCGCCGCGGCAATCGCGGGCGCGGCACTGGGCGACGGAACGGCGTTCTGGACCGGGCATCGTTCGCAGCGCGAGATCCTCAGCGCGTGGCCGATGTCGCGCTATCCGCGCGTGACCGCGCAGAGCGAAGCATTCTTTCACCGCTGGGGCGCGCTCGCAGTATTCTTCGCGCGCTTCGTACCGCCGATCCGCGCCTTCGTGCCGATTACCGCGGGCGCGCTGGGAATGCCGCCGCTGCGCTTCTACGCCGTCAATATCGCGGCGATCCTGCTGTGGGCGCCGGCGCATATCCTGCCGGGCGTACTCGCGGTATCGGCACTTGACCGGGCCGGTGGAATGGCCGGGCTCGAAGGCAGTGCGAAACACTACTGGATACCGCTGGTGATCGGCGGCGCGCTGGTCGTCGCGCTGACAATTTGGGCGATCCGCCGCCGCCATGGCGGCACCGCGATCGAGCCTGCGAAGGTACGCGTGCGGAGAAATGGATGACCGTCAGCCCTCATTGCTTCGTCGCTTCGCTCCTCGCAATGAGGGCTGACGTCAGGCGCCGCGCACCACGGTCTTCAGATAATTATACGCCTTGATGACCTCGATCAGACGATCTTCGGTGGAGCGGTCGCCGCCATTGGCGTCGGGGTGATGCTGCTTCACCAGCGCCTTGTACTTCGCCTTGACGACATCGAGCGTCGCCTCGGGGCCGAGCCCCATCACCTGCAACGCCTTGCGCTCGGCGTTGAAGACTTTCCGGGTTTCCACCTTGGCTTCCGCGCCTGAGCCCGGACCCGGCCGCCAGCGCCCGCGGCCGTTCAATTCGCTGAACACGTTGAACGGATCGGTCGCGCCTGCGAAATCGTCCTCGACGCTGCCCTTGCCCTTCTTGGCGCTGGTGTTGGCGCCCATCTTCCAGGTCGGACGGTGGCCGGTCAGCGCGTCCTTCTGGTAGCGCGCGACCGCGTCGGCATTCATGCCGGAGAAGAAATTATAGGATTGGTTGTATTCGCGCACGTGGTTGAGACAGAAGTGCCAGTATTCCTTGTCATTGGCGCGACCCTTCGGCGCGCGGTGCGGGCCCTTGTTCTTGCAGTCCGGCCATTCGCACATCACCGCATCTTCGCGCGCGCGCGCCTGCTGCTTCGCGCTCAGCTTGTTGGGCTTGATGCGGATGCTGTCGAAGAACTTCGATGAATCGATCGGCATGGCTGACTATGACAACGGCCAACGAAAAGCTTCAAGTCTTGACATTGCGAAACTCTCACCCTTGATGCCATTGACGAACCGCGGCCCGGGCCGTATTGCCGCCGTCATGACCGTCAAAGATGCTATCACAAACAAGTTGCGCGAAGCTTTCTCGCCGGAAAGCCTCAACGTCACGGATGAATCACATCTTCATGAAGGCCATTCCGGCCACAGACCGGGCGGCGAGACGCATTTCAGGGTCTATATTGTATCTGATGCCTTCGAAGGGAAGAGCCGGGTCGAGCGCCACCGCATGATTAATACGGCGCTGGCGGCGGAACTCGCAGGTCCCGTCCATGCGTTGGCGATCACGGCGCTTGGGACCAGTCATGGCGGGGGCTGAATTCAGCCTGCTGGCTCGCAGGCCGATGTGGCGACAACGACGAGAGCCAGAACAAAGACACTGAGCGCGAGCGTTTCCAAGCCGCCGATTTTCATTGCTGGCTACCCAGTCGCGTCAGCCGCAGTTTGAGTAGAATCAATAGCGCTGAAACGTTCAGGCAACCTGCCGCATCCGGACGCCCGGCATGCTCCGGTTCTGGTCGGCCGCCGACCGATACGCCGCAAGTACATCCTCGGGCGCCGCGCGCCGCAACATCCGCGTCTGCGGGCTCGACTGCGCCATCGCGATCAGATGCGCGACAAAAGACGGGTCGGGCCGGGTCGGGCCATCGGCGGCCGGCGCGAGCCGCCGCGGGATGGCCGCGACCGGCACCAGTGCGACGCTGGCGGCCGCTGCAGGAGCTTCAGCG
This sequence comes from uncultured Alphaproteobacteria bacterium, assembly GCA_963784755.1. Lineage (GTDB taxonomy): Bacteria > Pseudomonadota > Alphaproteobacteria > Rhizobiales > Xanthobacteraceae > Bradyrhizobium. Next base: position 1,106,421 of record CAWASS010000004.1, read on the forward strand.
GCGTCTTCTGCCCCATGTTTCGCACCGCTGGTTGCCCGGCTGACATCGGCAATGATCATCGAAAATCCGATTCTGTGTCTCGTTTCGGGACATGGCGTGCCCTCGCAATCCCATCGTCGCAAGCTCCATGCCGGACCTGCCAGCGTCGGCCGGATCGCGCTTTCGGGGGCTGGCAGCCGGTTTTCGAATTGTTTAGGGATTTTGCCTAGCGTGCGCGGCCGGCCAGGCCGTATCCTTTCGCAGGGAATCACTTCACGCGTCCCGAAACGAGGCGACTTTGACATCCGCTCCCCAGGCATCGACCATCCTCGGCTGTCTCGGCCAGGCCGCCTTTGTCTGGGAACTCGGAAGCGATGAAATCGCCTGGACCGAGCATCTCGCCGCGGTTTTTCCCGATATCCCGAAGGCGTCGCTTTCGAGCGGCAGCGAATTCGCGAAATTGATCGAGCCGGTGCGCTCGATTCGAACCGATGCGCTGGCGGCTTCAGCGCCGGCGGATCGCGGCAGCGGCGCGCCCTACCGAATCGAATATGGCGTGCGGGCAAGCACGTCGCACCCGGTGCTGTGGATCGAGGAAACCGGCTGCTGGTTTGCCGGCGCCGACGGCAAGCCCGCGCGTGTCCAGGGCATCGTCCGCGTCGATAACGAACGCCACGCCCGCGAAGAGCAACTCCTGAAACTGTCGCGGCACGATCCGTTGACCGGCGAACTCAACCGCACCCATCTGATCGCCTCCTTGGCCGAATCGATCGAGGAAGCCACCCGGTTTCGCTCGTCCTTTGCCTTCATGCTGATCGGCATCGATCATCTGGCGCGCGTCAACGACGCCTTCGGCTTCGATGTCGCCGACCAGGTGATCTCCGATGTCGCCAAACGCATCCGCGTGCGCTTGCGCGGCGGCGACGTGCTCGGACGGTTCTCCGGCAACAAGTTCGGACTGGTTCTGAAGAACTGCACCGTGGACGACATGAATGTAGCCGCCGAGCGGTTTCTGGCGGGCATCCGCGACGACGTGGTGCCGACCAAATCCGGGCCGGTGTGTGTCACCGCTTCGATCGGCGCGGTCAGCGTGCCGCGCTACGCCCGCAACGCCGACGAGGCGATCAACCGCGCCCAGGAAACGCTGGAGATGGCGAAGCGCCGCCGCGCCGGTTCATTTTTGACATGGCGGCCGAACGTCGAGCGCGACGCGCAGCGCCGCGTCAATATCCGCGTCACCGACGAGATCGTCACCGCGCTCAACGAGCGCCGGATCGTGATGGCGTTCGAGCCCGTGGTCGATGCGCGCACGCGCGCGCCGGCGTTTCATGAATGCCTGGTCCGCATGCAGCAGGACGACGGGCAATTCCTGCTGGCGCCGGACATCGTGCCGGTGGCGGAAAAGCTTGGCCTGATCCGCCTCGTCGATCACCGCGTGCTCGAACTGGTGGTCGCCGAACTCGCGGCGGCGCCCGGCGTGCAGCTCAGCCTCAACATTTCGCCGGACACCACCATGGATCCGGACTGGTGGGCCTCCATCGAATCGCTGATGCGCGCGCATCCCGGCGTCGCCGAGCGGCTGATCGTGGAGATCACCGAAACCGTTGCGATCCAGGACATCGATGACGTCCGCGGCTTCGTCACCCGGTTGAAGAATTTCGGCAGCAGAATTGCGATCGACGATTTCGGCGCCGGCTACACCTCGTTCCGGAATTTACGCAAGCTCGGCGTCGACATCGTGAAAATCGACGGCGCGTTCGTGCAGAACATCGCGCGCTCGGCCGACGACCGCGCCTTCGTGCAGACACTGATCGACCTGGCGCGGCGGCTCGGCATCAAGACCGTCGCCGAATGGGTGCAGGACGAGGAATCCGCGTCGATGCTGCGCGACTGGGGCTGCGATTACATCCAGGGCCGGCTGATCGGCCTCGCCTCATCGGATCGGCCGTGGCAGTCGCAGGCTGCGGCGGTGCTTCCGGCGGCGGGATGATCCGTGTCCCGGACACGGTTCAGCGTTCTTCACGCTGCTCCGCAGAGCCGGGACCGTAGCAGACGCCAGAGTTCGTTACGGCCCTGGCTCTGCAGCGCACCACTTCGTGCTGCGCAGCGTCCGGGGAACGGGAGTTCATTCGCTCTTTGGCTCTTTCGACATCCGTTCGAGGCGGTCCTGCATGTCCTTCATCTGACGGCGCAGATCGTCGATGTTGTCTTCGGCAGGCGGCTCGAGGACCTTCTCCGGCTCGGGCGGAGTGGAATCCCCCCCGCGCGGCGGCGCGAACGGCTTGAACATCGAGAACGTCTGCTGAAACAACTCCATGTTGCGGCGAACGTGCTCCTCCAGCGGCGCAAACGGCGTCCCGCTGAACGTGTTGGTGAGCTGCTTGCGGAATTTTTCCTGCTCGCGCGTCAGCGTGTCGATGGATTGTTCGAGATATTTCGGCACCACCATCTGCATGCTATCGCCGTAAAACCGGATCAGCTGGCGCAGGAAGGTGGTCGGCAGCAGATTTTGCCCGGCCTTGTTTTCCTGTTCGAAGATGATCTGCGCCAGCACCGAGCGGGTAATGTCGTCGCCGGTCTTGGCGTCGTAGACGAGGAAGTCCTCGCCGTCTTTCACCATCGCTGCGAGGTCTTCGAGCGTCACATAGGTGCTGGTGCCGGTATTATAGAGCCGCCGGTTCGCGTATTTCTTGATCGTCGTCGGTGTTTCTGATTTCGCCATGAGCTCACACAACATACCGGGGACAAGGGAACCCGACGGCGTCGCCGAAGGGTTGACGGGCAGCGCATCGCAGCAAAGTAAGCATTTTCAAAGGAGTTCGGCTACCGTTTTGTGCACCACGGTTAATTCCAAAGCATAGGTATCGCTGAGGAAACTGCCAAGAGGGCGCATTTGGGTGCGGCGCGACGTATTTTCGTCCTCTGGCAGATTGACACGCCAGCACTAGGTTAACAGGATAGAACGAGACAGGCCCCACCCCGGCGGCCCGCCGTCCAAGGCCTCAAGCCCAAAGAACTCAAAATCAGGAGATGTCCATGTCAGACGATGTCGTCATCGTCAGCGCCGCCCGCACCCCGGTCGGTAGTTTCAACGGCGCGTTCGCCACCATGCCCGCCCACGATCTCGGCGCGATCGCCATCAAGGCAGCCCTGGAGCGCGGCGGCATCGAGCCGGCGCGGGTCTCCGAGGTCATCATGGGCCAGATCCTGACCGCAGCGCAGGGCCAGAACCCTGCCCGCCAGGCCTCGATCGCCGCCGGCATTCCGGTGGAAAGCCCGGCCTGGGGTGTCAATCAACTCTGCGGCTCCGGCCTGCGCACGGTGGCGCTGGGCTATCAGGCGCTGCTCAACGGCGACTCCGAAATCGTGGTCGCCGGCGGCCAGGAATCCATGAGCATGGCCCCGCACGCGCAGTATCTGCGCGGCGGCACCAAGATGGGTCCGATCGAGTTCGTCGACACCATGATCAAGGACGGGCTGTGGGATGCCTTCAACGGCTACCACATGGGCAACACCGCCGAGAACGTGGCAAAGCAATACCAGATCACGCGGCAGCAACAGGACGAGTTCGCGGTAGCTTCGCAGAACAAGGCCGAGGCCGCGCAGAAGGCTGGCAAGTTCAAGGACGAGATCGTTCCGGTCACCATCAAGTCGCGCAAGGGCGACATCATCGTCAGCGACGACGAGTACCCGCGCCACGGCGCCACCATCGAGGCGATGGGCAAGCTCAGGCCCGCGTTCGAGAAGGATGGCACGGTTACCGCTGGCTCAGCCTCCGGCATCAATGACGGCGCAGCGGCTGTGGTGCTGATGACGGCGAAGCAGGCGGCCAAGGAAGGCAAAACCGTGCTCGCCCGCATCGTATCGTGGGGCCAGGCCGGCGTCGACCCGAAGATCATGGGCACCGGGCCGATCCCGGCTTCCCGCGCAGCACTCAAGAAGGCCGGCTGGAGCATCGGCGACCTCGATCTGATCGAGGCCAACGAAGCCTTCGCGGCGCAGGCCTGCGCGGTCAACAAGGACCTCGGCTGGGATACGTCCAAGGTCAACGTCAACGGCGGGGCGATCGCGATCGGCCATCCCGTCGGCGCCTCCGGCGCGCGCGTGCTGGTGACCCTGCTGCATGAGATGCAGAAGCGCGACGCCAAGAAGGGCCTCGCCACGCTGTGCATCGGCGGCGGCATGGGCATCGCCATGTGCATAGCGCGCGATTGAACGAATGGTAGCGGAGTGCGTTGAGTGATGAAAAAACCGTCAGCTAATCGTACTTCACCTTGCTAAACTGAAATGCCCGGCCTCGCGCCGGGCATTTTGTTCTTGAAGTTCGCGGCATGGCCGGAATAATTCCGGTCCATAGAAAAAAATTCCGGGGAGGAATTCGACATGGCACGTGTTGCATTGGTGACGGGGGGAACGCGAGGTATCGGCGCTGCGATCAGCAAGGCGCTGAAGGCGGCCGGCTACACGGTCGCGGCAAGTTATGCCGGCAACGACGCTGCTGCGGAAAAATTCAAATCCGAGACCGGCATCCCCGTCTACAAATGGGATGTCAGTTCGTTCGACGCCTGCGCGGCGGGCGTCAAGAAGGTCGAGACGGAACTCGGCCCGATCGATGTCCTGATCAACAACGCCGGCATCACCAAGGACGGCGCCTTCCACAAGATGACGCTGGAGCAGTGGAATGCCGTGATCAACACCAATCTCGGCTCGCTGTTCAACATGACGCGCCAGGTGATCGAAGGCATGCGCGCCCGAAAATTCGGCCGCGTCATCAACATCTCCTCGATCAACGGCCAGAAGGGCCAGTTCGGCCAGGTCAATTATTCCGCCGCCAAGGCCGGCGACATCGGCTTCACCAAGGCGCTGGCGCTGGAGAATGCCAGGGGCGGCATCACCGTGAACGCGATTTGTCCGGGCTATATCAACACCGAGATGGTGCAGGCGGTGCCGAAGGACGTGCTGGAGAAAAGCATCCTGCCGCTGATCCCGGTCAATCGTCTCGGCGAGCCCGAGGAAATCGCCCGCGCCGTGGTGTTCCTCGCTGCCGACGAAGCCGGCGCCATCACCGGCTCGACGCTGTCGATCAATGGCGGGCAGTATATGGTGTAGCTTTCGCTCACTTCATCGTTGCCGGGCTTGACCCGGCAATCCATCCTCTTCGCAAGATTCTTTTGAAAATGGATGGATGCGCGAGTCAAGCCCGCGCATGACGAAGCGATGATGACCTCCCGCACCGCCACGCTGATCGGCCTCACCGCGATCCTGATGTGGTCGCTGCTGGCGGTGCTGACGCTGGCGACCGGCCGCATTCCCGCCTTCCAGCTGGCGGCAATGACGTTCGCGATCGGGGCATTCGCTGCGTCCACGGGCTGGATCGCGCCGCCCGGCGCGTTTCGTGCACTGCGCCAGCCGCGCATCGCCTGGATCGTCGGCGTCGGCGGATTGTTCGGCTACCACGCGCTGTATTTCCTGGCGCTGCGGCTGGCGCCTCCCGCGGAAGCGGGGCTGTTGAACTATCTCTGGCCGCTTCTGATCGTGCTGTTGTCGTCGCTCTTGCCCGGCGAGCGGCTGAAGCCGCATCACATCGTCGGCGCGCTGCTCGGGCTGGCCGGAACGGTGCTGTTGTTTGCCGGCAATACATCGGCGCAGTTCGAGCAGGGGCAGATCGCCGGCCTGATCGCGGCGTTCGTCGCCGCTTTTGTATGGGCGGCGTATTCGGTGATGTCGCGCAAGCTCAAGGCAGTGCCGACCGATGCGGTGGCCGGCTTCTGTTTCGCAACCGCGCTGCTGGCCGCCCTGGTTCATCTGGCGGTCGAGGTCACGGTCTGGCCCGAGACATCAGCGCAATGGCTGGCCATCGTCGCGCTCGGCGTCGGTCCGGTGGGTGCGGCGTTCTACGCCTGGGATATCGGGATGAAGCGCGGCGACATCCGCGTGCTCGGGGCGGCTTCCTATGCGACGCCGCTACTTTCGACGGCGTTTCTGATCATGGCGGGCTATGCGAGGCCGAGCGCTGCGATTGCGGTTGCAGCGGTACTGATCGCCGGCGGCGGCCAGATCGCGGCGAAGGATATGATTCGACAGCGGGCGCCGTCATCCTGAGGTGCGCGCCATCTTTGGCGCGCCTCGAAGGATGCGGAGACAAGCGCACACGGCCCATCCTTCGAGACGCGCGCAGGTGCGCGCTCCTCAGGATGACGGTGAGGGTTGCGCTGACGCGACTGTCAAACTCAGGACTTGTTTTTGCGTTCGCGCAATTCGCCGAATACGTCCGCCGCGTTCGCGCCCTTCAGATGCACGCTGGCTGCGACCGCAGGCTCATCGGCGCGCAGGAACACATTGGCCTTCTTTTCGTCGCCGAGCAGGGTCGGGATCGTCGGCTTGCCCGCAGCGCGCAGCCGCGCCACTTCCTCGGCGCGCGCCTTCAGCGCGGCATTGCCGGGCTCGATGGTCAGCGCGAACTTGACGTTGGCGGCGGTATATTCGTGGCCGCAATAGAGCCTGAAATCGTCGGTCAGTGCGCGCAGCTTGAGCAGCAACTCCCACATCATCGGATAGGTGCCCTCGAACACCCGCCCGCAGCCGATCGAGAACAGCGTGTCGGCGGCGAACAGCGCCTTGTCGTCGTCGAACACGTAGGAGATGTGATCGAGCGTATGGCCGGGGGTTTCCAGCACCCGCACCAGCAGGTTGCCGACCTTCACGATGTCGCCCTGCTTGACCCGTACATCGACCAGCGGAATTTTCGCGGTCTTGTCGTGCGGCGCCACCACGCGGCAATTGTATTTCTTTTTCAGTTCGGCAACGCCGCCGACATGGTCGCCGTGATGGTGGGTCACCAGAATGTCCGTCAGCGTCCATCCCTCGCGCTCCAGCGCCTTGATGATCGGACCCGCCTCCGGCGCGTCGATCGCGGCCACAGCCCCGGTCGCGGGGTCGTGGATCAGATAGCCGAAATTGTCGGCGAGGCAGGGGAACAGGCGAATCTCAGCAACCATGATGTCTCCGTCATCCCAAATGAGCGTTCGGGCCGTGCGTCGGCATGACATATGGCGTTAACGTTCGCCGGGCAATGCGATAATCGGGACTCTTTCCAGCGCGCCGGCGTGATAGAATTGCAGCCATGACCATCAACGTCATCGATCTCAGGGATTTCTATTCCCGGCGCCTCGGCATTGTGGCGCGGCGGCTGATCAATCGCGGCATTCAGGCATGCTGGCCGCATGCGCAGGGCCAGCGGGTGCTGGGGATCGGCTATCCCACCCCCTATCTCGGCCTGTTCCGCGAGAATTGCGAGCGCTGCATCGCCTTCATGCCGGCGGCGCAGGGCGTGCTGAAATGGCCGACCGCGCGCCCGACGCTGGCGACCCTGGTCGATGAATTCTCGCTGCCGCTGCCGGACGCCGCGGTCGACCGCATCCTCTTGGTGCACGCACTGGAAATGTCCGACGATCCCGAAGGGCTGCTGCGCGAGGTGTGGCGGGTGCTGGCGCCGTCAGGCCGGGTAATGGCCGTAATCCCCAATCGGCGCGGGGTGTGGACCCGCACCGATAACACGCCGTTCGGCCACGGCCGGCCCTATTCGCGCCTGCAGATCACCCAATTGCTGCGGCAGACCTGGTTCACCCCGACGTCGTGGGGCGAGGCGCTGTTCATGCCGCCGGTCGGCGGCGGCTGGTTCCTGCGCTCGGCGATGGCATGGGAGCGCGTTGGCGCCGCGCTGTCGCTGCCGTTTGCGGGCGTGCATATCGTGGAGGCGACCAAGCAGGTCTATCGCGCGATCCCCGCGCATCGCGAACGCACGCGCCTCATTCCGGCGCTGGAGCCGGTGCTGGTGCCGTCGTCACTGCAGCGGGATGATGGTTAGATTGTCATTGCCGGACTCGATCCGGCAATCTATCTTTTTCAAGAATGATGGATGCGCGGGTCAAGCCCGCGCATGACGACGAGAATTACTCATTCCCCGGATTGAAATCGTCGCCTGGCGCCGCCGGCGCCATGCCTTCGGGGCGCGGGCCGTGCGGACGGCGGCGGCGGCGCGGCTGGAAGCGCTCACCGCCATTGCCTTCAAACCCGGGGCCGCCATTGATCTGCGGCTGTGGCCCGGTGATGAACGACGGCAGCCGGTCGACGCTGCCGCTCTCTGCAACCGGAACAGGCTGCGGCTGGGGCTGCGGTTGATACTGGGGTTGCGGGCGGTGGTCCCGATTGTTGTTGTATTCGCGGGACTGATGCTGATGTTCGCGCGGCTGGTAGGGCTGGCCGTCGCGCTGATGATCCCGCTGATTGTCGCGCGGCACGAACGGCTGCGGTTGCGCCGGGACGAAGCCGGGCTCCTGGCCGAAATGCGAGAAATTCTCGCTCTCGTCGTCGCCGTCTTCCGACGGCATTTCGTTTTCGGTGCGAGGCTGCGGCTGGTTCTGGCGGAACTGCTCCTGGGCGGCTGCGATCAGCCGGAAATAATGCTCGGCGTGCTGGTAGTAGTTCTCCGCCGCTACCGGGTCGCCCGAACTGCGCGCATCGCGCGCCAGCTGCACGTATTTTTCGGCCACGTGCGAAGCGGTGCCGCGAATCTTGATATCGGGTCCGTTGGATTCGAAAACCCGGGTCATCGGGTTTTGGCCGCGCCGGTTGTTATTATTGTTATTATTGTTGTTGTTATTCCGGTTGCGCATCCGCTTGTTGTTGTTCTGACCGTTTCTCATGTCTTGCCTTTGTTACCAGCCCTGGAGTTATTTACCGTTGTCATAGTCTTCTGATGCGGCACGCGTGACGCGCACCGAATCGCCGTGCAGTTCAAGTCAGCATCGAATTTTGCCGTATGTCGCGTTCAACAAAGACGCGTTCCCCAACCGCCAGCGAAACGCCGCTGGCCGGATCAAATCATTCAGCCTGCCAGAACAAGGTTTCTCACGTGAGTTTCAAGCGCAATATCAGGCTTTCGTTCGCTTTGCGGTCACGAGCAGCGCAGCTCTCTCAGCCATCGCGCTCAATAGGACCTCGCTTTTGGAACCTTTCACTCGGGGCGGGCTCTCTTGTTTTCAAGAGAACTCTGGCATCCACCCGTAGCATCTACGGGGCCAGCAACCCTGGACCGACGTTGTGGGGCGGAACGTAGTCTCTCCCAAGGAATATTCCAAGCGGTTTTTTTGCGTTCCAATAGGACTTTATCGGGGCAAAAGGCGGCCCGTGACGGTCCGGCCGATGCCGGCCAGATCGGTTTTCGGGGCTTCCGGCGTTAACCCTGCCGCCGATATCAACTCCCCCACCTCGCGGCTTTGGCCGTGACCGACCTCGACGATGAGGGCGCCGCCGGGCGTGAGCAGCCGCACCGCTTCGGGAACGATCAGGCGGTAGGCGTCGAGGCCATCGGCGCCGCCGTCCAGCGCACGATGCGGATCGTGATCGCGCACCTCGATACCGAGCGTGCCGATATCGGCCGAGCGGATATAGGGCGGGTTCGACACCATCAGGTCGAAACGTCCGGATAGCGCTGCGGCATAGCCGCAGGCGACGAATGCCGCGCGCGCCGCATATCCCAAATCGGCGGCATTGCCGCGGGCGGTCTGCAGTGCCGCGACGCTGATGTCGGTGCCGACGCCGAACGCGTTCGGCAGCTCCGACAACAACGCCAGCAAAATCGCGCCGGAGCCGGTGCCGAGATCGGCGATGCGGAGCGGACGGCCGCCCTTCGATTTGGCGCGCAGAATTTCCAGCGCCGCCTCGACCAAGGTTTCGGTATCAGGTCTTGGAACCAGCGTCGCCGCTGAAAGCCGCAGCGGCAGTCCCCAGAATTCCTTGATGCCGATAATCCGCGCCACCGGCTCGCCCGCCATGCGCCGCCGCGCATACTCCTCGAGGCGGGCCGCTTCGACAGCGGTGAGGATTCGCGCGGCGGCGGCGATTACGCCGGTCAGACCCAGACCGAGCACGGCGCCTGCCAGAATCCGCGCATCGAGTTCGGCGGAGTCGATGCCCGCGCTCCTGAACCGCGCCGCCAGCGCGCGGCGCGCGGTCTCGATGGTTTGTCCAGCGAACGGTGAGCCTTCGCTCACGCCGCGCTGCTTTCGGCGGCAAGTTGCGCCGCCTGATGTTCCGTCGTCAGCGCGTCGACTAACTCGCCCAGCGCTTCGCCCGCGATCACCTGCGGCAATTTGTAGAGCGTGAGGTTGATGCGGTGATCGGTCACGCGGCCTTGCGGAAAATTATAGGTGCGGATGCGCTCGGAACGGTCGCCCGAGCCGACCTGGCCGCGGCGGTCGGCGGAGCGCGCGGCATCGATACGCTGCCGCTCGGCGTCGTAAATGCGGGAACGCAGGATGTTCATCGCGCTGGCACGGTTTTTGTGCTGCGAACGGCTGTCCTGCATCATGACGACAATGCCGGTCGGAATATGGGTGATGCGGATCGCCGATTCGGTCTTGTTGACGTGCTGACCGCCGGCGCCCTGCGCGCGCATGGTCTCGATGCGCAGATCGTCGCTCTTGATGTCGACGTCGACCTCCTCGACCTCGGGCAACACCGCGACCGTCGCTGCCGAGGTATGGATGCGCCCTTGCGTTTCGGTGTCGGGCACCCGCTGCACCCGGTGCACGCCGGATTCAAATTTCAGCTTGGCGAAGGCGCCGCGGCCCCGCACTTCGGCGATGATTTCCTTAAATCCCCCCATAGTGCCTTCGCTGGCCGAGATCACCTCGACCTTCCAGCCCTGCAGACCTGCGAAGCGCTCATACATCCGGAACAGGTCGCCCGCGAACAATGCGGCCTCGTCGCCGCCGGTGCCGGCGCGGATTTCGAGCACCACGTTGCGCTCGTCCATGGCATCCTTGGGCAGCAGCGCCACCCTGATCTGCTGCGCCAGATCGAGGCTGCGCGCCTGCAGCGTCGCGCGTTCGGCTTCCGCCATACCGCGCATGTCGGCGTCGGTAGAAGGATCGGCGATCATGGCATCGATGCCGGCGATCTCGGCATTGGCGGCGCGATACGCCTTCACCGCCTCGATCAGCGGATTGAGTTCGGCAAGCTCGCGCGAGATCCGCACATAGTCTTCGGAACTCAACTGCCCGACAATCTGGGCTTCGAGGGAGGCGTGGTGGGCCAGCAGGATGTCAAGTTTGGCTTCAGGTAAAATCGACATGGGATGTCTCGAAAATCACGGAATGCGAAGGGCGGAGCAATGCGGACAAAGCCTCGCTACAACGAAAGCCCCTCGGCTTCGGCGAATTTCGTTAATTTCTCGCGGATCGACACGCTGCCGGACGGCGCGTCGAGCAGCGGCGCCATCACGGCGGCGGCTTTCTTGGCGTCCAGGTCGAGGACCATGGCCTTGACCGGACCATGCGCGGTGGCCGACAGCGACAGCGAACGATAGCCCAGCGCAATCAGCGCCAGCGCGCCAAGCGGCTGCGACGCCATCTCGCCGCACAGCGACGCGGACTTTTTGGCGGCGTCGGCCTTGCGCACAATCTCGCGCAACGCCCGCAGGATCGGCGCGGACATGGTGTCGAAGCGCTCGGAAACCTTGGCGTTGCCGCGATCGACCGCGAACAGGAACTGAAACAGGTCGTTCGATCCGACCGAAACGAAATCGACCTTCTTCAGGAGTTCGTCGAGCTGATACAGCAGCGCCGGCACTTCGACCATGGTGCCGACGTCTATGCGCTCCGGCAGCGCATGGCCATGTTGCCGCAGATAGGTCAGCTCGCGCTCGATGATGGCCTTGGCGGCATCGAATTCGGCCACTTCCGAAATCATCGGGAACATGATCCGCAGCGCACGACCGCCGCCGGCGCGCAGCAGCGCGCGGATCTGGCCGCGCAGGAGGCCGGGCCGGTCGAGGCCGAGCCGGATCGCGCGCCAGCCCAGCGCCGGATTTTCTTCCGTGACGGTCTCCATATAGGGCAGCGCCTTGTCGCCGCCGATATCCAGCGTGCGGAAGGTTACCGGCTTCTGGCCAGCGGCATCGAGCACCGCGCGATAGAGCTGCAACTGGTCGGTCGACCGCGGCAGGCTGGTGCCCACCATGAATTGCAGCTCGGTGCGGAACAGGCCGATGCCGGCGCTGCCGGTGTCGTCGATATGCGGCAGGTCGATTACGAGGCCGGCGTTGATCATGAGTTCGACGGGCTGGCCGTCCTTGGTCACGCAGGGCTTGTCGCGCAGCGCCGAATACTGCGCCTGGCGCCGGGCGCGAAACCGCACCCGCTCCGCATAGGCCGATTCGATTTCGGCCGATGGGCGGATGTAGATCGAGCCGGAAGTGCCGTCGACGATGATGGCATCGCCGGGATCGGCGATACCGGGCGCGTTCGGAACCTCGCCGACCGCGGGAATGCCCAGCGCCCGCGCCACGATGGAGACGTGGGAATTGGCGGTGCCTTCCTCCAGCACGAGGCCACGCAGCCGCTTGCGGTCGTAGTCCAGCAAGGCGGCCGGGCCCATCGCGCGCGCGATCAGGATGGCGTTGTCGGGCAATTGTTCGCGCGAGGGCGCGTGATCCTGTCCGACCAGCTGCCGCATCAGCCGGTGGCCGAGGTCTTCAAGGTCGTGCAGGCGGTCGCGCAGATAAGGATCGGTCGAACGCAGCATGCGCGCGCGGGTGTCGGACTGCACGCGCTCGACGGCGGCTTCGGCGGTGAGGCCGGTGGCGACCGCCTCGTGCAGGCGGTGCGACCAGCCGTGATCGTTGGCGAACATCCGGTAGGCTTCCAGCACGTCGCGGTGCTCGCCGCCTTCGGCGACGTCGCCGCGCTCCAGCATGCGGTCGAGATCGGCGCGCAGTTTTGCCAGCGCAGTATCGAGCCGCTTGATTTCCTTCGGCAGGTCTTCGGCGATGTAGTTGGTGATGACGACGCGCGGCTCGTGCAGCACCACATGGCCGAGCGCGATGCCGTCGGACAGGATCGCGCCGGTCTTGTGCACCGAGTGCCGCGCGGCGGGCTCCGCGCCGGGTTGCGCCAGCGCCGACAATTCGCCCGAGGCGATCATCTCGGCCACCACCATTGCGGTGGTCTGCAGCGCCTCGACCTCCTCCTCGACATAGGTGCGCTTGGCGCGGTTCTGCACCACCAGCACGCCGAGCGTGTTGCCGGCGCGCAGGATCGGCACGCCGAGGAAGGAGTGATAGATTTCTTCGCCAGTTTCCGGGCGGAATGAGAACGCCGGATGGCTCTGCGCGTCCGAGAGATTGAGCGGCGTCGCCTCGCTCGAGACGAGGCCGACGAGGCCTTCATGCGCGCTCAGCACGGTCTGGTGGACCGCATCGCGGTTCAGGCCTTCGGTGGCGTAGAGCTCCAGCGTGTTATCGACGCGCAGCACATAGGTCGAGCAGACCTCCGCCACCATGTTGGCGGCGATCAGCACCACGATCTTGTCGAGGCGTTCCTGAGCGCTGACCTGCTCCGCCATGACTTCGCGGAGCCGTCTCAACAAGACGCGGGGTCCTCCCGACGCGCTCCGCATGTGCCGACACCTTCCCTGACCAAAACCGGCGCGCCTCCACCGGCGGCGCCAGCGCTAACCTCAAGAAAAACAACGATTTTATCATTTCCGCAACGTCGCCGGCGCGGGACTCGGCCGAATCAGCGTGTGCAAAACTGTGGCACAGTTTGCGGCGGCCTTCTCATCAGGCCGTATAGCCAATCAAGGCTTGTTTTGCCAAGCAAAACGCCTGCCAGCGGCACGTGATCGTCATACCCCGCGAAAGCGGGGTACCCAGTATTCCAGAGCGTCGCGATTTATCACTGGCACTTTGGATTACTGGGTCGCCCGGTCAAGCCGGGCGATGACACCGGTGCGTTGTCCTACACCTGATCCAGCCCGTAGAGCGTATGCAGCGTGCGCACCGCGAGTTCGGTATAGGCAGCGTCGATCAGCACCGAAAACTTGATCTCGGAGGTGGTGATGGCGCGGATGTTGATGTTGCGCTCGGACAGCGCCTTGAAGGCCTTGGCGGCGACGCCGGCGTGGCTGCGCATGCCGCTGCCGATCACCGAGACTTTTGCGACATCGGTAGCGCTGTCGAGCCGGGCGTAGCCGATTCTATCCTTGGCGCCGGAGATGGTGTCTCGCGCGCGGACATAATCCGAGGCCGGAACGGTGAAGGTCAGGTCGGTGGTCGCGCCATCCTCGGAGACGTTCTGCACGATCATGTCGACATTGATATTGGCCTCCGCGAGCGGGCCGAAGATCGCCGCGGCGACGCCGGGCTTGTCCTGGATCTGGCGGACGGAAATCTGGGCTTCGTCCTTGGAAAAGGCGATTCCGGTAACGACGTGGCTTTCCATGATTTCCTCCTCGCTGCAGATCAGCGTACCCGGCGGCGTGCCAAAGGGATCGATATCTTCCGGCTTGTCGAAACTTGAACGGACGAACACCGGCATGTTGTGCACCATTCCGAGTTCCACCGAGCGCACCTGCAGCACCTTGGCGCCCTGGGAGGCCAGCTCCAGCATGTCCTCGAACGCGATCTTGTCGAGCCGGCGCGCCTTCGGGACCACGCGCGGATCGGTGGTGTAGACGCCGTCGACATCGGTGTAGACATCGCAGCGGTCGGCGTGAATGGCGGCGGCAATCGCAACGGCCGAGGTGTCGGAACCGCCGCGTCCCAGCGTGGTGATGCGGCCAGTCTGCGGGTTGATGCCCTGGAAGCCGGCGATGACGGCAACTTCCTTGCGGTCGCTGAAACGGCCGATCAGCCTCGCGCCGTCGATCTCGAGAATGCGCGCCGAAGCGTGGGCGTCGCTGGTTTTGATCGGTATCTGCCAGCCCTGCCAGGAGCGCGCCTGAATGCCCAAGCCCTGCAGCACGATCGCCAGCAGCCCGGCGGTAACCTGCTCGCCCGATGCCACCACGGCGTCGTATTCGCGGGCGTCATGCATCGGCGACGCCTCGCGGCACCATTCGATCAGTTCGTTGGTCTTGCCGGCCATCGCCGAGACCACCACGGCCACGTCATGGCCGGCATCGACCTCGCGCTTGACGTGGCGCGCGACGTTGCGGATGCGGTCGATGGTGGCGACGGAAGTGCCGCCGAATTTCATCACAAGGCGGCCCATGACGCGTGTGCATTCCCTCAACAGGACGGGTATTGTACCGCGCATAAAGGTGGGACGCGCGGGCCAAAAGGCGCGTATACATAGCGGCGCGGTTGGGGGCAAGCAACCGGGTTCCATCACGCCGCGGAAGCGCGTGGAACGGCTCAACAAAAGGCATTCGAGGCGGCTAAATGGGGCGTTATATTGACGATATCCTGCAGCCCGGCGAGAAGGTGCTGTATTCGACCAACGCGCACTGGGTATTCTACGTACCCGCGATCGCGGCATGGATCGTGGCGCTCGCGCTCTATATCTTCTCGCGCGGCACGGTAGCCCCGGGATTGGAGACGATGTGGCTGGTGCTGGCAGCGGCGGCCGCACTGGTCGCGGCGATCGCGACGGCGAAGGCCTGGTTCCATGTCTGGACTACCGAGACCAACGTCACCAATTTGCGGGTGGTGCATAAAACCGGCTTCATCAAACGCCGCACCTTTGAGATGAGCCTGGACAAGGTCGAGAGCGTCGACGTCAATCAAAGCATCCTCGGCCGCCTCCTGAACTACGGCAATGTGACGGTTCGCGGCGTCGGCGAAGGCTTGGAAGAAATCAAGACTATCGCCTCGCCGCTCGAATTCCGCAACCACATCACCGCGCGATAGGAGCAACGCGCAGACATGGTCATTCAGTCGAACATTCGCAGCGAGCCGGCATCGACGGTCGATCCCGCCGAGATCGCAAAATTCTCGAAACTGTCCGACGAATGGTGGGATCCCTACGGCAAGATGGCGCCGCTGCACAAGATCAATCCGCTGCGCCTGACCTATATCCGCGACGCCGCCTGCCGCAAGTTCGAGCGTAACGTCAAAAGCCTGAACTGCCTCGGGGGCCTGCGCATCCTCGATATCGGCTGCGGCGCCGGGCTGTTGTGCGAGCCGTTCACCCGGCTCGGCGCGCAGGTGATCGGCGTCGATCCCTCCGCGACCAACATCGCCGCGGCGAAACTGCACGCCGACAAGTCGCATCTGTCGATCGACTACCGCTGCACTACGGTGGAGCAGATGGACGTCCGCGAGCGCTTCGACATCGTGCTGGCGATGGAAGTGGTCGAGCACGTCACCGATGTCGGCCTGTTCCTCGGCCGCTGCGCGGCGATGCTGAAACCGGGCGGGTTGATGGTGGTCTCGACGCTGAACCGCAACTGGAAGAGCTTTGCGCTGGCCATCGTCGGCGCGGAATATGTGCTGCGCTGGCTGCCGCGCGGCACCCATCAATGGGACAAGTTCGTCACCCCCGACGAACTCGCGCATCATCTGCAGGCCAACAAGCTCGC
The DNA here is from genome assembly GCA_963784755.1 of uncultured Alphaproteobacteria bacterium. Classification (GTDB taxonomy): domain Bacteria; phylum Pseudomonadota; class Alphaproteobacteria; order Rhizobiales; family Xanthobacteraceae; genus Bradyrhizobium. The sequence continues at coordinate 1,122,765 of CAWASS010000004.1, forward strand.
CATCACCGAGCAGGCCGGCGTGGTCTACAGCCCGTTCGCCGACAAATGGAGCCTGTCCTCCGACATGGACGTGAACTACATGGTGGTGGCGGAGGGGGTGTAGAGCGACCGTGTCCCGGCGCGATGCAGCGCTTCTTCAGCGCTGCTTCGCAAGGGCCTACACGCTGCGCTGCGTCCGGGGCACGCCAGTCACGCGCATCGCCGCTATGACGCTGCTTCGGTTGACCGCAGCGCTTTCGCTATTCTAAGCCTGTCCCCATGTTCACGCTCGTCTCGCTCTGGATTCCCTTCACGATAACTGCCGCGCTGGGGCAGGTCGCGCGCAACGCCATGCAGCGGCAATTGACCGGTCCACTGGGGACCTGGGGCGCCACCAATATCCGCTTTTTGTTCGGCTTTCCGTTCTCGCTGGTCTTCTTCGCCGTCGTGATCGCCGCCACCGGCGACGCTGTACCATGGCCGACCCAGGCGTTCTGGCCGTGGCTGCTGCTCGGCGCGCTGTCGCAGATTGTCGCCACCGCACTGATGCTGCTGGCGATGAACGACCGCTCGTTCGTGGTGACAACGGCTTACCTGAAGACCGAGGCGATCCAGACCGCGATTTTCGGCTTCATATTCCTCGGCGATCACCTCACCGCGCTGAAGGTGATCGCGATCCTGATTGCGACCGCCGGCGTGGTCATCACCGCGTTGCGGCCGGGCGGCGAAAAGGGTTTTGCGGAAGTAAAGCCGACCATCATCGGGCTGGTCGCGGCCGCGGCGTTCGCGTTGTCGGCGATCGGTTTTCGCGGCGCCATCATCACTGTGCCCGGCGTATCGTTCGTGACGGCGGCGTCCTACACGCTGGTATTCGGGCTGTTCGTGCAGACGCTGGTGCTGACGATTTACCTTTTGGCGCGCGCCCCCGATGTGCTCAGAAAAATTCTGGGCTTGTGGAAGCCCTCGATGTTCGCCGGCTTCATGGGCGCGTTCGCGTCGCAGTTCTGGTTCCTGGCATTCGCGCTCACCGCCGCCGCCAATGTGCGCACGCTGGCGCTGGTCGAGGTGCTGTTCGCGCAAGGCGTGGCGTATTATTCGTTCAAGCAGCCGCTGTCGGCGCGCGAACTCGGCGGCATCGCGCTGATCGTGATCGGCGTCGCGGTGCTGGTGGCGGTTTAGTCCGTCATTCCGGGTCTGCGCGCAAGCGCGCGCATCCCGGAACGACGGGAGGTCTAGTTCCTGTCGTTCGGCAGCACCGGCAGCGGCGAGACTTCGACGCCTTCGTCGATCAGCGAGCGCGCTTCCTCCGGCGAAGCCTCGCCGTAAATCGGGCGGTGCTCGATATCGCCGTAGTGCATCTTGCGGGCTTCGTTCGGGAAGCGCTCGCCGACATTGTCGGCGTTCTTGACGATATGATCGCGCAATTCCTTGATCTTGGCGCGCAGTTCGCGCTCGTGCGCCATCATCAGCGGCGTCGAAGCGGGCGCGGCGACTTCCGTGGAGGCTGCGGCAGGTGCCGGCTCCGCACGATCCTTTTTCTTGCTGACGATCTGCGGGGCCATGATGGCGCGCTCGACCTTTGTCGAGCCGCAGGCCGGGCAGCTCACCAGCTTGCGCTTCTCCTGGGATTCGTAGGCAGACGAACTCTGGAACCAGCTCTCAAAGCCGTGGCCGCGCTCGCAGCGCAAATTGTACCGGATCATGCCGAACCCCGCACCAGATGCAGATGCTCCGGATTGGCCTTGGGATCGGCGATGGAGAAGCGGCGGCCATGCTGTAATGACGGGATGGATTTACGGGCGCTCTCGACCTTGGCGGGATCGATTTTCGCCATGACGATGCCGGGCTCGACATCGCCTTCGGCCAGCACCACGCCCCAGGGATCGACGATCAGCGAATGGCCGTAGCATTCGCGCCCGCTCTCATGCTTTCCGGCTTGCGCGGCGGCAAAAATATAGCATCCGTTCTCGATGGCGCGGGCGCGCAGCAGCATATGCCAGTGCGCCTCGCCGGTCCTTACCGTGAATGCGGACGGCACCGCAATGAACGACGCGCCGGCTTCGGCCAGCGCGCGATACAGCGCCGGAAACCGCACATCGTAGCAAATGGTGAGACCGATGCGGCCCCACGGCAAATCGGAAATGACCGCGGTTTCACCGGGCTGGTAATTTGCGGATTCGCGATAGCTCTCGCCGCCGTCCAGCTCGATGTCGAACATGTGGATCTTGTCGTAGCTGGCAAGGATGCCGCCATCCGGCGCGATCAGGAACGAGCGATTGACCGCGCGCTCCGGCGTCGCCCGCAGCGCCAGCGAACCGATGTGGAGGTGGATTTTCAACTCGCGCGCCAGTTCCCGATAGGCCTTCAGCGAAAGGTCTTCGTCTTCCTGAGCCAGCAGTTCGAACAGCGCCTTGCGGTTTTTCTGAATGAGGTTGCTGACTTCGGGTGTCTGCACGTAGTCGGCGCCTTGGGAAGCTGCCTCGCGAATAAGGCTCTCGGCCTGCCTGAAGCTCGCTTCAGGCGACAGTGAGGTGCGCATCTGCACCATGGCGGCGGTGAACGTCCGGTCAGTGTTCATGTGTCGGCCCTTTCGCCCGCCAGCAGGGAATCGAGCTTGCCTTCGCGGTCCAGCGCATAGAGCTCGTTGCAGCCGCCGACATGGGTGTCGCCGATGAAGATCTGCGGAAAGGTCGAGCCGGCGCCGGCGCGGTCCCACATCTTTTCGCGCAGCGCCGGGTCGGTCGCGACGTCGAATTCGGTGAATTCAGCGTTCTTGCGCGTCAGCAGCGATTTGGCGGCGTTGCAATAGCCGCAGCCCGGACGGGTGTAGATTTCAATGGCAGCAGTCATGTCGCGCTCGGTTTCGAAGACATTCGATTATATGGGAGCTTTGTGGGTGTCCACAACCCGGGCGAACACCAGCACGTCGACCTGCGCGGCCTTAGCGCGCAGCAGCGCCCGCGCGCAGGCGTCGGCGGTGGCGCCTGAGGTCAGGAACGTCGTCGATCAGCACCACGCGGCGACCCCAAATCGCCGCGGAGCGGTCCGCCGCAACCTTGAACGCGTCCTGCACGTTGCTTGCGCGCTGAGACCGGTTGAGACCGATCTGCTGCTGGGTCGGCCGTATCCGCCGCAGCGCATCGCGCGCCACCGGCACGCCGCTCTGCCGTGCGATCGAGCGCGCGAGCGCACCGGACTGGTTGTAACGGCGGCTCCAGCCGCGCCGCCAATGCAGCGGCACCGGAACCAGCACATCGGCGTTGCGAAGCAGTTCCTCACCGGCCCGCGCCATCCAGCGGCCCATCGCGGGCGCCAGATCGGTGCGGTCCTGGTATTTCAGCGCATGCACCAGCGTCCGCGCCACGTCGTCATAGCGCACCGCGGCGCGGGCGCGCTGGTAGGCCGGCGGATCGGCGATGGCCTCCATCGACAGCAGGCCGGGACCGGGGTCGTAGACAAAGGGAATGCCGAGCCGCGGGCAGAACGGCGGCGCGATGAACGACAGTTTTGCCCAGCACGCCGCACAGACGCCAACGCCGGCAACCGGTTCGCGGCAGGCCACACAGAGCGTCGGCAGCGCGATGTCGAGCGCGAGCCGCGCGGCATGCGACCATGCGCTGCGCAAGGTTTGGCCGAGTGAACGTGACGATGCGGTCTGAGCGTCCATGGGCCGAAGGCTAGCGCCGGCTTGCGCGGTGCTCAAGTAGCGGATTGTCAGACATGGCGAGTTCGGCGTACCAACCCGGCATGGTCTCGAACCCCAACGCCGCGCCTGTGCTATTCGACCGCGCTTTGCTGCGCGCGCGGCAGAAGCGTGCCGAAAAGCTCGGCGCCGCGACGTTCCTGCTCGACCGCGTCGCCGAAGACATGGCGGAGCGGCTGCACGCGGTGTTGCGGGAATTTACCGACGCAGCCGACATCGGCACGTCAGGCGATCGACTGCGCGGCGCGCTGACCGGGCGCGTCGGTGAGCTCAGGCATATCGACCTGCCGGACTTGGAATCCGAGCCGTTGCCGCTTGCGCCAGCGTCGGTCGACCTTGCGGTGTCGGCACTCGCCTTGCAATTCGTCAACGATCTGCCCGGCGTGCTGGCGCAAATCCGCCGCGCGCTGAAGCCGGACGGGCTATTGCTGGCGGCGATGGCTGGCGGCGATACGCTGACCGAGTTGCGGCAATCTTTTGCGGCAGCGGAGGCCGAGCTGGAAGGCGGAATCTCGCCGCGCGTGGCGCCGTTTGCCGATCTGCGCGATGTTGGCGCGCTGTTGCAGCGCGCAGGATTTGCGCTGCCAGTCACCGACGTCGACCGCATCGTGGTACGCTACGATAATGCCTTCGCGCTGATGCAGGATATCAGGCGCATGGGTGCGACCAATGTGCTGGTGGAACGACGCCGCGCGCCGACCCGCCGCGCCACCCTGCTGCGGATGGCGCGGATTTACGCCGAACGTTTCGCCGATCCCGACGGCCGCATCCGCGCCACCTTCGATCTGATCTGGTTGTCGGGCTGGGCGCCGCATGAGAGCCAGCAGCAGCCGCTGCAGCCGGGGTCCGCGAAGGCGAGTTTGGCAGCGGCGGTGAAGGGGCGGACGAAGTAGAATCGTCATTGCCGGGCTTGACCCGGCGATCCATCTCCTTCGAAAAAACTCTTGCGAAGGTGGATGGATGCGCGGATCAAGCCCGCGCGTGACGCTGAGGGTGCTGCGCCACCTTCCTCACATCAGCAAATCGATCAGATGCGGGATCAGCGGAATGTCCGCCGGCGGCATCGGATAGTCGCGCAGTTTGTTGGCGCGCACCCATTTGAGGTTCTGGCCCTCGCGCGCGATCACCTCGCCATCCCAGCGCCGGCAGATATAGAGCGGCATCAGCAGGTGGAAATCGGCGTAGGCGTGGCTGGCGAAGGTCAGCGGCGCAAGGCAGTCCTCCTTCACGGTGATGCCGATTTCCTCATGCAGCTCGCGGATCAGCGTCTGCTCCGGCCGCTCACCGTGCTCGACCTTGCCGCCGGGAAATTCCCACAACCCTGCCAGCGTCTTGCCTTCGGGCCGCTGCGCGATCAAAACCCGCTTGTCGGCATCGACCAGCGCGCAGGCCACCACCAGCGCGAGTTTCACGACCGGTAATCGCCGTTGATCGCGATGTATTCCTTGGTGAGGTCGCAGGTCAGCACGCGGTCGCGGCCTTTGCCGAGCCCCAATGCAATCCTGATCTGGATGGTCGGATTCTTCATCGCGGCCGATACTTCCGCCTCGTCATAGGATGGGTCGCGTGCGCCACTTCTCGCGACGCGGATGCCGTTGAACCAGATCGAGAGCTTGTCGCGGTTGGCGGGCTCGCCGGCCTTGCCGACCGCCATCACCACGCGGCCCCAATTGGCGTCCTCGCCGGCAATCGCGGTCTTCACCAGCGGCGAATTCGCCACCGACATCGCGATTTTGCGCGCCGAGGTTTTCGACGTGGCGCCCTCGACGATGATCTCGACCAGCTTGCGCGCACCCTCGCCATCGCGCGCCACCTGCTCGGCAAGATCCGCCAGCACGGCGTTGAATGCCCTCGTGAAGGCCTTCAGGCGCGGGTCGCCGGCGCGCGCGATTTTCGGCGCGCCGTTCGCGGCCGCGGCACCCGTCGCAAACACCATCAGCGTATCCGATGTCGAGGTGTCGCCGTCGACGGTGATGGCATTGAAGGTATCCTCGGCGCCGGCCTTCAGCAGCGATTGCAGCGCGGCGGGCGCAATCGGCGCGTCGGTGAATACGAACGCCAGCAGCGTCGCCATGTCAGGCGCGATCATGCCGGAGCCCTTGGCCATGCCGTTGATGGTAACGTTTGTCTTGCCGAGCTTCACGGTGGCGGTGGCGACCTTCGGAAAAGTGTCGGTGGTCATCATCGCCCGGGCGGCGACCATCCAGCCGTCCGGCGCCGCGTTCTGCGCCAGCGGGCCGAGCACGCCGTTGAATTTGCCGGCGTCGAGCGGCTCGCCGATCACGCCGGTGGAGGCGAGGAACACCTCGTCCGCCTTGCAGCCGATCGCCTTGGCGGCAATGGAGGCCGTCAATTTCGTCGACTGGCGGCCGGTTTTGCCGGTGAAGGCGTTGGCGTTGCCGGAATTCACCACCAGCGCCCGCGCAAAACCTCCCCTGGAAGATTTGCCGCCCCCGAGCTTGGCGCGGCACCATTCCACCGGCGCTGACGGACACCTCGACTGGGTGAAGACGCCGGCTACCGTCGTGCCCTTGTCCATGACCGCCAGCAGCACGTCGGCGCGACCCTTGTAGCGGATGCCGGCGGCGGCGGCGGCGAGCTTGACCCCTGCAATCGCGGGCATCGCGGGGACGTTGGTGGGAGCCAGGGGAGAGACTGCGGTGGACATGATGTTCCCGTCATTGCCGGACGCTTGTCCCCGACCTGATCGGGGACGATCCGGCAATCCATCGAATGAGATGGATGCGCGGGTCAAGCCCGCGCATGACGAATTTACCGATTTACTTCTTCGCAGGCGCCATCTTGCTGTCGGCGGGCTTTGCCGGATCGGCCTTCGCGTCCGGCTTGGCCGCTGCTTCCTCCGGCTTGTCCATGCGCTCGACCTTGGCGGTCTGGCGCAGCTTGGCGACGTAGTCGGCCTGCGCCTTGCGCACCACATAGGTTTCAATCTGCGGCTTGACCTGCTCGAAGTCCGGCGCCTTGCGGGTACGCTTTTCCTCGACCTTGATGACATGCCAGCCGAACTGCGTCTTCACCGGATCGGAGATCTTGCCCGGCTCCAGCGCAAACGCGGCGGCGGAGAATTCCGGCACCATCTGGTCCTTGGTGAAGAAGCCGAGATCGCCGCCGTCGGAGGCGCCGGGATCCTTGGACTCCTTCTTGGCCAGTTCGGCGAAATCGGCGCCCTTTTTGAGGTCTTCCTCGATCTTCTTGGCCTGGTCCTCGGTCTCGACCAGGATGTGGCGGGCGTGCACTTCCTGCTCGCCGGTGATCTGCTTGGCGGCGTCTTCGTAGACCTTCTTCATGTTCTCGTCGGTGGTCGCGGCCTTACCCTCGACCGCCAGCAGATTGTCCATCAACAGCCGGTTGCGCGCGAAAGCGAGGCGGGTTTTGAAATCGTCGCGGTCGGCGATCTTCTTGTCCTCGGCTTCCTTGGAGACGATCTTCATGTCGATCAGGAACGCCAGCACGTTCTCCCTCTTGGTCGCGGGGTCCATCTGCGCCAGACTCGGTCCCAGCTCCTCTTCCGCCAGCGCCACGTCGCTGGCGCGGATTTCTGCGCCGTTGACCTTGGCCAGCACCGGATTCGCATCCTCGGCGCGGACCGGAAGGCCGGTGAGCAGAACAAGCGCGAGACCGCCTGTCACGGCGGCGGCGGCGAGGCCGAAGCGCAGGCCGGATTTCAGTTGGGATGACGAAGAGGTCATGGAAAATCCTTATCTTCAAAGCCGGGGCAAGATTGGGGCTTTTCGGGCGGCGGGACACTCGCCCAATCATGCCGCCTTGGCAACGCGAAAAACCTGTCAAAATGATGAAATCCTTGACAGCTTCGCGGCGTTGACAACCCCCCGGGCCGGCCATATCTCTCCGCCACGGTTCGTCTGGCCATAGCGTGATTTGCCTGCTTTTGGCCGTCGAACCTCGGATTGCTGAACTCCCACTCATGATACGACGATCCCGGGATTTTGACCCCGACTTGGGACCATCGTTTTGACGCGTCACGATGAGTTGATAGGCGCGGATTGATGGACGATTTGGTAGACCACATCATGGCTGCAACGCCGCACTGCAACGACAGGAATTCGGTATGATCGGCGCGCTCGCCCGCAAGTTTTTCGGCTCCGCCAACGACCGGCGGATCAAGGGATATCAGTCCCGCGTCGATGCCATCAACGCGCTCGAGCCGGAAATCGAGGTCTTGTCCGACGAGGCGCTGAAGGCCCGCACCGCCGAATTCCGAAAAGCCCTCGCGGACGGCAAGACCCTCGACGACATTCTGGTTCCCGCCTTCGCCACCGTGCGCGAAGCCGCCAGGCGCACCCTCGGACAGCGCCATTTCGACGTGCAGTTGATCGGCGGCATGGTGCTGCACGAGGGCGACATCGCCGAGATGAAAACCGGCGAAGGCAAGACGCTGGTGGCGACGCTGGCGGTCTATCTCAACGCGCTCGCCGGCAAGGGCGTTCACGTCGTCACCGTGAACGACTATCTCGCCAAGCGCGACTCCGAATGGATGGGACGGATCTACAAATTCCTCGACCTCACCGTCGGTGTGATCGTGCACGGCCTTGACGATACGCAGCGCCGCGCCGCCTATGCCTGCGACGTTACCTACGGGACCAACAACGAATACGGCTTCGACTATCTGCGCGATAATATGAAAATGGGTCTGCACGAGATGGTGCAGTTCGGTTTCCGGCTGTTTCCGGGCGTCATCTTCCAGGAAATCAGCCAGGCGCGGGCAGATCTGAACGACCATGCGATGCTCGCGGTCAAGATCGGCCGCCCGATAGATTTCGACCAGCAAGGCAAGCGCGCGGCTCAGGTGAACGGCAAAACGCTGGCTCTGGCGGGCGAAGTGCTTGAGGACTTGACCCGCCAGCAGCAGGGCGCTCCGGAATCGTCACAGATGCAACGCGCGATCCGCAAGGATCGCCTGGAACAATTATGCAATCGGATCGTCGAACAGCAGCAGTCAATCCAGTCCGGTCTGGAAACGCGCGATTGGGACAAGGTTCGAGCGGCCATCGACGGGACGTTCCGGCTTAATACGGCTCTGGCCATCGAACTTCAGGCCGGCGCGCGGCGTCACACCACGGAAGCGACTGCCGCCTCGATCGGCAAGGAGGCAATCGATCTCGCCACCGAGGTTGCGGACGACTTGCATCTGCGGCGAACCGGCATAGTCGTTGACGAGGGCCGGATGCTGGAGAAAAGCAAAAAACTCGCAGCGCTGCGCGATCAGTTGGCGGGACCAGTGGGACATCTGGCCGATAGCGCCGCTGCCGACATTCGACGCGATGCTGTGGAGGCGATTTCGGTGCTGGCTCAATCGGTAGCGCAAGAAGCTATCGGCGCCGAGGAGCTGAACAAAAAACTGCGAGAGAGAGCCGAGGAGCTTGCGGCCCAGACCGAACTGTTGACCCGAGGACAGGTCACGACGACCGAAACCCAGGGCGACCACTTCTTCGCCATCGTCGACGAAGTCGACTCGATCCTGATCGACGAGGCGCGGACGCCGCTGATCATTTCCGGGCCGCTCGACGACCGCTCGGAATTCTACAATACCATCGACAGCTACATCCCGGCGCTGGACAAATCCGATTACGACGTCGACGAGAAGCAGCGCACCGCGACGTTGACCGAAGCCGGCATGGAGAAGATGGAGACGTTGCTGCGCGACGCCGGCCAGCTCAAGGGCGACGAGCAGAAGCTGTACGAGGTCGAGAACGTCTCGACCGTGCACCACATCAATCAGGCGCTGCGCGCGCACTCGTTGTTCCAGCGCGACAAGGATTACATCGTCCGGGACGGCGAGGTCGTCATCATCGACGAATTCACCGGCCGCATGATGCCGGGCCGGCGCTATTCGGAAGGCCTGCACCAGGCGCTGGAAGCCAAGGAGCATCAGCCGGTGCAGCCGGAAAACCAGACGCTGGCCTCGATCACGTTCCAGAACTACTTCCGCATGTACGAGAAGCTCGCGGGCATGACCGGCACCGCCGCTACCGAAGCCGACGAACTGTTCGACATCTACAAGCTCGAAGTCGTGGAAATCCCGACCAATGTGCAGGTGGCGCGCCTCGACGAGGACGACGAGGTTTATCGCACCCAGGGCGAGAAATACGCGGCGATCCTGGCCGAGGTCGAGCGCGCCAATGCGCGGTTGCAGCCGGTATTGGTCGGCACCGCCTCGATCGAGAAGTCCGAGGTTCTTGCCGAATATTTGAAGAAGCACGGATACAAGCAGATCGATTTCGGCAACGAAAATGCGATGGAAAAGCTCTATGCGGCGGCGCGCGCGGGCAAACCGGCGAAACTGTTCGCGGTGCTGAACGCGCGCTTCCACGAACAGGAAGCCTATATCGTCGCCGAAGCCGGCGTGCCCGGCGCCATCACCATCGCGACTAACATGGCCGGCCGCGGCACCGACATCAAGCTCGGCGGTTCGCTGGAGATGCGGATCCAGCACGAGACCGCCGATATTACCGACGAGGCCGAGAAGGCCGCCAAGATCGAGCGCATTACGGCCGACGTTCGAGCGTTTTCGCGACATCGTGCTGAAGGCGGAGGACGTCATCGAGATCGAACCGGCCAAAGGCAACAAGCCCGCAAAGACCGTGACGCGGCCGGGCGGGCTCTACATCATCGGCTCCGAACGCCACGAATCGCGCCGCATCGACAATCAGCTGCGCGGCCGTTCCGGCCGTCAGGGCGACCCCGGCCGTTCGAAATTCTTCCTGTCGCTGGAAGACGACCTGATGCGGATCTTCGGCTCCGACCGGCTCGACACCATGCTGACCCGGCTCGGCCTCAAGGAAGGCGAGGCGATCATCCATCCCTGGATCAACAAGGCGCTGGAAAAGGCGCAGCAGAAGGTCGAAGCGCGCAACTTCGACATCCGCAAGAACCTGCTGAAATTCGACAACGTCCAGAACGACCAGCGCAAGGTGATTTTCGACCAGCGCGTCGATCTGATGAAGGAGGACAGCGTCGCCGAGACCGTCGCCGACATGCGCCGCGCCTTTGTCGAGGACGTCGTCACCAAGCATGTGCCGGAACACGCCTATGCCGAGCAGTGGGATGTCGCCGGGTTGAAGGAAGAGTTGAAGCGGGTGCTCGACATCGACCTGCCGGTCGACGCCTGGGCCAAGGAAGAAGGCATCGCCGACGAAGAGTTGCTGTCGCGAATCGACCGCAGCGTCGACGAACACATGGCGGCCAAGGTGGCGCAATGGGGCTCCGACATCATGCGTTATGTCGAGAAAACCATTCTGCTCACGACCCTCGATCGTCTGTGGCGCGAGCACCTGGTCATGCTCGATCATCTGCGTCAGGTGATCGGGCTGCGCGGTTACGGCCAGCGCGATCCGCTGCAGGAATACAAGTCGGAGGCGTTCAGCCTGTTCGAGGCGATGATCGCGCATCTGCGCGAGGAAGTGACGGCGCATCTGATGCGCGTCGAGATCCTGCCGCAGGAGCCGCAGCCCGAGCTGCCGCGCATGGAAGCGCACAAATTCGACCCCAACACCGGCGAGGACGAGATGGCGTTCGCCAATGTCTCGCTGGCGCCATCCGCGAACGCGGACAATGCCGGCCGCGATCCGAACAACCCCTTGAGCTGGGGCAAGATCGGCCGCAACGAGGATTGTCCCTGCGGCTCAGGCAAGAAATACAAGCACTGCCACGGACGGTATGCGTGAGACGCCGGCCGCCTGATCCTGCTTCCGAACGCTAAACCTCTCGTTCGTCGTGCCCGGGCTTGACCCCGGCATCCTCGCGCTTCTTTTCGTGACGTTTTAAGAAGCGGATGGCCGGGGACGAGCCCGGCCATGACGGCTGAAATGATTCGGATCAGCCCTACTTCACGGCCGAGAAGCGGCTCTCGAACGAGCTCGACGGCACGATCGGCTGGGAGCCTGCGACCAGGGTGTCTTTCGCCGCGGGCGCGGCTACCGGATCGGAGACCGTCGGCTTGAACGGCGGCCGCACGGCGGAGGCGACCCTTGTATCCGCCGATTTCGGAGCGGCGGGTTTGGGCACGGCAGCGGACGGCCGCGGCGTGTCTTTGGCCTCGATGACTTTCGGCCTGGCGGGGACCGCGGTCGCGGTGGTGTCGGCGCTCGACAGCCCGACCTTGCGCGCGAGGCTTGAGAAGAACCCCTCGGACTTCGCTTCCGGCGCGGCGGACGCCACCCGCGTCGCCGGAGCTGCAGCGGGCGTCACCGCCACCACAGGCTCTTCCTGCGACGCCAGCAGCGGATTGCGCGGCGGATTGACGTGGGACGGAATGGTGCCGGGCGCGCGGGACAGGGCCAGCAACGACAGGCTCTGGCCTTCGCCGCCCTCCGACAGGCCGGTCTCTGCGCCGGGCAGCTTGGCGGCGAACACCTTGTTCATGCCACCGTCGATGCCGGTATTGAGCCGCGCCACCGGCGTGCCCTTGGAGATCAGCTTGGCGGTCTCGGCGACGTCCTGCTGCTGCTTCTCGCGCACCGCATCCGCGATCTCGTCCGGAATCACATAGGCCGGGCATTTCGCCGAGGCGTTGAAAACAAGCGGTTTCGACGAATTCGGCGGCTGCGCCGGATCGAACACGTATTTGTTCTCGCAGAACTCGACCTTGGGCTCCTGCCGCGTTACCTCGAAATGATCGTAGCCTTCCTTGATCATCTTCCAGAACGGCATGTTCGGGTTGTTGCGGTGTTTGGCCATGTTCACGGGCGTCATCTTGAACGGATAGGCTTGCACCTGGAACGCGCGCTGGCCGCCGAAGAAGGACTCCCGCCCCAGCGAGTAGATCTCCGCAATCTGTTCGTCGGTCATGGCGTAGCAGCCGCGCGACGAGCAGTCGCCATGCACCATGAGCTGCGAGCCGGAGCGTCCCAGCGCCTTGTCGAAGGCGTTGGGGTAGCCGATGTTGAAGGAAAGATAGTAAGCCGACTGCGGGTTCATTTGCGCCGGCGTGATGGAATAGAAGCCTTCCGGCGCCTGGCGGTCGCCTTCGCGGACCTTGGGGCCGAGGTCGCCGGACCAGCGGCAGATCGGGTAGGTCTTCAGCAAGGCGTATTGGCCGTTGCGCGCCTGTTTCCAGACCTCGAGCTCGGCTTCCTGCTTGAACAGCCGCACCAGCATCGGCGAGTTCAGGTCCATGTCCTTCGCCGTCATGTCGGCGACGAGTTTTGGCGAGACCGGCTGATTGGCCTTGGCGTTGTTGGCGAGCGAGATTTCGTCGCTGTTGCAGCCGGCCAGCAGCACGGCAGTTGCGAGCGCAACCGAGGTGACCAGCGCGCGAACCAGCGTGCGTTCAATCACTGCAAAGCTCCGCAAGCTGACGGGCAATTCCACACCCCAAAGTCGTCAATAGCCGTCACGCCCATGCCCCAAGCCATTGAATAAAATATTATCCTTAAAGACCCCTGTGCCGCAAGCCGAACCGGCCCTTGGCGCGGGGTCCATGACAGCCATGGTGAACAGGGGTTAAATATCGGTGTCGGGGCACAATTGGGGCCAAAACGCCGGATTTTAGAAAAAGTTGGGACGAAAAGGGCGGTAGCCCCGATGAAATTCGGGCTCTTGGCCCCCGATCTCGTTGTCCCGGATTGCTCTCCGCGCCATCCAGGCTGCCGATTCACCCCAGTTTCCGGCCGATATCCAGAAATTTCTGGCGCCGGGCGTTGCGAATCATGTCGGGAGCGAAATTGCGCAGGTCGTTCAGGGCCTGGGCGATGGCGTCGCCGGTGGTGGCGATCATGGCGGCGGGATCGCGATGCGCCCCGCCCGGCGGTTCCCGCAGGATGGAATCGATGACGCCGAAGCGCAGCATGTCCTGCGCGGTGATTTTCATGCTGGTGGCGGCTTCCTGGGCCTTGGTGCCGTCGCGCCACAGGATCGAGGAGGCCGCCTCGGGCGAAATCACGCTGTAGATCGCGTGCTCGAACATCAGCACCTTGTTCGCGGTGGTGATGGCGATGGCGCCGCCCGACATCCCCTCGCCGGTGATGATGGCGACGTTGGGCACGCCCAGCGACAGGCAGGCGTCGGTGGAGCGCGCGATCGCCTCCGCCTGTCCGCGTTCCTCCGCGCCGATGCCGGGATAGGCGCCGGCGGAATCCACGATCGACAGCACGGGAATGCCGAACCGGTCGGCCATCTCCATCAGGCGGACGGCCTTGCGATAACCCTCCGGCCGCGCCATGCCGAAATTGTGCTTGATGCGGGATTCGGTGGTGGCGCCCTTTTCCTGGCCGATCACGCAGATGCTTTCGCCGCGGAAGCGGCCGAAGCCGCCCATCAGGGCTTCGTCCTCGCCGAATTTGCGATCGCCGGCCAGCGGCGTGAATTCGGTGATCAGCGCGTCAATGAAATCGCTGAGGTGAGGCCGCTGCGGATGCCGCGCCACCAGGGTTTTCTGCCATGGCGTCAGGTTCGCATACAGGTCGAGCAGCGCCTGCGCCGACTTTTCCTCGATGCCGGAAATCTCCTCGCCGATGTCGCTACCGCCGGCGGCAAGCGAGCGCAATTCCTCGACCTTGGCATCGAGCTCGGCGACGGGCTTTTCAAAATCGAGATAGCTGCGCATGTGATCCGGCATCGACAACATATGGGGCCGCAAATGGCGGGCGAAACTGGCCTTGTCGGCTTTTCAAGTCAAATGCCCCATCAAGTCAAGCGGTGTGGGCAGGATAACGCTTGCAAATCAACGGGTTGTTTTTGCCCGCAGCGCCGCTACTTCTCTCCCAACGGGTGCAGGTCGCGCACCAGGCTCTTCAAGCGTTCCTCGACCACATGGGTGTAGATCTGCGTGGTCGAGATATCGGTGTGGCCGAGCAGCGTCTGCACGATGCGCAGATCGGCGCCGTTATGCAGCAGATGACTCGCGAAGGCGTGGCGCAGCACGTGCGGGCTGACCAGCCGCGGCGCGAGCCCGGCCGCGGCCGCCAGCTCCTTAAGGTCGCGCGCGAAATGCTGACGCGTCAGGTGCCCGCTCTCGCCAAAGGACGGGAACAGCCATTTCGAGGCGGCGGCGTTTTTCGCCTTCTCGACTTTCGCGGCTTCCATCGCGGCGAGGTAATCGGCCATCGCCTGCTTGGAGGGTTGGTTGAGCGGCACCAGCCGTTCCTTGCCGCCCTTGCCGCGCACCACGATCATGCGCGCATCGCGCCGTGCCGCCGAGTGCGGCAATGCGACCAGCTCCGATACCCGCAGGCCGGTGGCATAGAGCACTTCGAGCAGGCAATACAGCCGCATGGCGCGAAGCCGCTGCGCAACCGAGATTTCGGGGGCATCGATCGGCGCTTTTGCGTGCACCAGCAGGCGATCGACGTCCGATATCGACAGCACCTTCGGCAGGCCGCGGCCACGTTTGGGGCCTGAGAGAATCGCGGCGGGATCGTCGCCGCGGATACGTTCGTTCAACAGAAACCGGAACAGATGGCGCATCGCCGACAGCCGCCGCGCAACGCTCGACGACTTGAAGCCGCGGCGGTCGAGATCGGCGAGATAATCGCGCAGCGCCTGGGTTTCGGTATCGGCAAAACCCTGCCCGGTATGGCCGAGGAAATTCGACAAATCCTCGAGGTCGCGGCGATAGGCGGAAAGCGTATTATCGCCGGCGCCCTGTTCCGCCGCGAGCATGTCGAGGAACAGGCTGGTCAGCCGGGTATCTGAGGTGTTGCCCATGCGCTGAGCTTAACCTCTATTTCTTGAGAAACTTGTCGGCGGGGATGGTGACGCTCATTTCCCGCGGTTTCGGGTTGACGAAATTCGCCAGCGCGAAAATCGCGCCATAGACGATGCCGCCGAGCACCGCGACGACCGTCAGGAAACGGAACAGGCTGGGCATGATCGAGCCTCAGGCAGCGATGTTAACCATTGGAACTGCGGGACTAGCGGTCAAGACTACCAACATGTTCGCCATCCCCATGCAAGAGTCTCTGGCAACCGGTTCGGCGGGGGTAGTATAGGTGACGCGGAAGGCCGCTTCTGCGGCAAATCAGGGTTGTTCGATGTCCGAAACTGCCTCGACTACCGGCGCCGGCGCATCCCAGGAGGCCGACATCACAGCGGCACTGGGGCAGCGCTCGGTGGTGCTGGTCGGCATGATGGGCGCGGGGAAGTCGACCATTGGGCGGCGGCTCGCCGCCCGGCTGCGGCTGCCGTTCATGGATGCGGACACGGAGATCGAGGTGGCTCACGCGGGAATGGCAATTCCGGAGATCTTCGCGGCCCACGGCGAACCGTATTTTCGCGACGGCGAAGCCCGCGTGATCGCGCGGCTGCTCGACAATGGCCCGAGCGTGCTGGCGACCGGCGGCGGCGCCTTCATGCGCGAGGAAACCCGCACGCGCATCCGCGACAAGGCGGTTTCGGTCTGGCTCAAGGCCGATGCCGACACCATCATGAAACGCGTCAAACGCCGCTCCGACCGGCCGCTGCTGCAGACCGCCGATCCCGCCGCGACAATCGGGCGTCTTATCGAGGAGCGCCATCCCGTCTATGAGCTGGCCGACATCACCATTTCCTCGCGCGACGTACTGCACGATAAAATCGTCGATGAGTGCATCGCGGCGCTGCATGAACGCCTCTGCGGAGCCAATGAAACAACGGGCGAACCAGTGAGCGCTACGCGATGACCGCGCCGCTGAAAAACTCCGCTTCCGTCACCGTCGATGTCGCGCTCGGCGAGCGCGCCTATGACATCGTCATCGGCCGCGGCGTGCTGCAATCGCTTGGCTCCCGCGTCGCTGCACTTCGGCCCGGCGCGCGCGCGGCCGTCGTCACCGACGAATATGTGGCGACGCATTGGCTGCGCCAAACCGAGGCGTCGCTGCTGGACGCCGGCATCGCCACCTCGCGGATCATCATCGACGAGGGCGAGGTCTCGAAGAGCTATGAAGGCCTCGAATATGTCTGCGAGGAGCTGATCGCGGCGAAGATCGAGCGTAACGATCTCGTAATCGCGCTCGGCGGCGGCGTGGTCGGCGACCTCGCCGGCTTTGCCG
Source organism: uncultured Alphaproteobacteria bacterium (assembly GCA_963784755.1). Classification (GTDB taxonomy): domain Bacteria; phylum Pseudomonadota; class Alphaproteobacteria; order Rhizobiales; family Xanthobacteraceae; genus Bradyrhizobium. Next base: position 1,139,451 of record CAWASS010000004.1, read on the forward strand.
CTGCGATCCTGCGCCGCGGCGTCGATTTCGTGCAGGTGCCGACCTCGCTGCTGGCCCAGGTTGACTCGTCGGTCGGCGGCAAGACCGGGATCAATTCGCCGCGCGGGAAAAACCTGGTCGGCGCGTTTCATCAACCGGTGCTGGTGGTCGCGGATACCGCGGTGCTCGATACGCTATCGCCGCGCCAGTTCCGCGCCGGCTACGCCGAAGTCGCCAAATATGGCGTGCTCGGCGACGAAGCGTTCTTTACCTGGCTGGAAGCCAACCACGCCGATGTTTTTACAGGAGGCGCGGCGCGCGAACACGCCATCGCCACCTCGTGCCGGGCCAAGGCGGCAATCGTGATGCGCGACGAGCGCGAGACCGGCGAACGCGCGCTGCTCAATCTCGGCCACACCTTCGGCCATGCGCTGGAAGCCGCGACCGGATTTTCCGACCGGCTGTTTCACGGCGAGGGTGTCGCTATCGGCATGGTGCTGGCGGCGGAATTTTCCGCGCAGCTCGGCATGATCCCGGTTGAGGACGCGCTGCGGGTCGAACGTCATCTCGCCGCCGCCGGGCTGCCGACCCGTTTGCAGGATATTGCCGGCTTCACCCAGGAAAAAATCAGCGCCGACGCGCTGATGGGACTGATGGCGCAGGACAAAAAGGTCAAGCGCGGCAAGCTCACCTTCATTCTGCTAAAAGCGGTCGGACAGGCCGTGATCGCGCCCGATGTCGAGCCCTCGCTGGTGCGCGATTTCCTTCAGGGCAAGCTCGCGCGCAAATCCTGAGTGCACGCAAACTTCAACCGTTAAAAGTGATGGTCACGCCATGGACTGGCTTACATTCTCCATCGTCATCGCCTGCCTGATGATCTCGGCGTTCTTCTCCGCCAGCGAGACCGCGCTGACCGGCGCGTCGCGCGCCAGCATGCTGCGGCTGTCGAAGCACGGCAACCGCGAGGCCGGCGTCGTCACCAGCCTGTTCGCGATGCGGGAGCGGATGATCGGGGCGCTGCTGCTCGGCAACAACATCGCCAATATCGGCGCCTCGGCGCTGGCGACCGGCGTGTTCACCGCGTGGTTCGGCGAAGTCGGCGTGCTCTATGCCACCGGTGTGATGACGGTGCTGGTGGTGATCTTCGCCGAGGTGCTGCCGAAGACCATCGCCATCAACGCGCCCGACCGCGTCTCGCTGCTGGTGGCGCGGCCGATGAAGCTGATGGTCTATCTGCTGGCGCCGCTGCTGACGGTGATCGAGGCGATCGTCCGGGCATTGATGAATCTGCTCGGTATCAAGATCGGGCACAATCAGCCGATCCTGTCGCCGACCGAGCGGCTGCGCGGCGCGGTCGATCTGCTGCATCACGAAGGCAAGGTCGAGAAGCAGGACCGCGATATGTTCGGCGGGTTGCTCGATCTGCGCGAGTTGGAGGTGTCCGACGTGATGGTCCACCGCACTGAAATGGTGATGATCAACGCCGATCTGCCGCCCGAGGAACTGGTGCGCGAGGTGCTGGCCACCGAATACACGCGGATTCCGCTGTGGCGCCAACGGCCGGAGAACATCATCGGCGTGCTGCACGCCAAGGATTTGCTGCGCGCGATCCGCGCCTCCGACGGCGACATGGCCAAGATCAACGTCTCGACCATCGCGCTGCCGCCGTGGTTCGTGCCGGAGATGCGTTCGGTCTCCGAACAGCTCAAGGCGTTCCGCCGTCGCAAGACCCACTTCGCGCTGGTGGTCGACGAATACGGCGAAGTCGAAGGCATGGTGACGCTGGAGGACATTCTGGAAGAAATCGTCGGCGATATTTCCGACGAACACGACGTGGTCGTAGCCGGCGTGCGCGCCCAGCCGGACGGCTCGGTGGTGGTGGATGGTTCGGTGCCGATCCGCGATCTCAACCGCGCGATGGACTGGCGCCTGCCGGACGAAGAGGCGACCACTGTCGCCGGTCTCGTGATTCACGAGGCGCGCTCAATCCCGGAACGCGGCCAGAGTTTCACGTTTTACGGCTTCCGCTTCCGCGTGCTGCGCCGCGAGCGCAACCGCATCACCGCACTGCGGATCGTGCCGGTGCCGCGCGAGGCCGAGACATCGGGCGGGACCGAGAAGAAGCCGAAGGCCGGGACGGCGTTCTAGGCGCAAAGGAAACCGTTGGCGCCCCTCCCGCGAGAGGATCAGCGCGGCGGGGTGTCCGGCGGCGGATGCGCGCCATCGTTGGGCTGCAATCCCGGCGACCTCATCTCGGGAGACGATCCGGTAGCATCGACGGCTGGATGCAGAATCGTCGGTTCGGGGCGATCGCGCGGCGCCGATTCGGCAACCGTCGGAGCCGGCGGCGCAGGCTCGACATCGCGTTGCCGTTTGGAAGCCGGCGCGGCTGCCGGCGCGAGACGCGCATTGCGCCGCGCGCGCAGCGCGATGCCCGACAGGAAGTCCACCAACGCCAGCATTGTCAGCAGGAAATAGGTCGAGGTGCCGAACTGCGGCAGCATCACGAATTCCGCCGCGGCAGCTGCGAACACGACCAGCGACAGCAGATGGTCCATGAAGTATTTCGAGCCGGGCCGCGCGCCCTTGATGACCTCGAACATCAGCAACAGGATGCCGAGCGCGATCAGGACATCGCTCAGCGTCACCGGCCATGCGACGCCGGACATCAGCGTCAGCGTCAGCAGCGGCGCCGCGAAGGACACGCCGGGCATCAGGAAGACAATGATGTTGCAGATCGCGAGCGGGATCAGAAGCAGCGGGAAACCGACCATCGACATCGGCGAGCCTTTTCGCGGCCTGGAACCTGCGTCAGGATTCTTTCTTGGCCTTGAGCACCTGCCGGCCCTTGTACATGCCGGTTTTCAGATCGAGGTGATGCGGACGGCGCAATTCGCCGGAGTCCTTGTCCTCGGCATAGGTCGGCTTCTTGATCGCATCCGCCGAGCGGCGCATGCCACGCCGCGACGGCGATGTTTTTCTTCTCGGAACGGCCATTCGAAAAGTCCTTGCAGGGTGTTGTCTTAAGGCATCGTCCGCGGTGGACGGCCCGGCGCAGCGCGGGCTGATATGCCGATAAGGCCGCGCTTATAGAGGATGGCATGGCCCAAAGCTAGGTTCAAAATAGCCGGAATCGGCTCAAAAGGCGCGATTTTCGGCCCAGCACCGCTTCAGTCCGGCGGCCTGCGCCCGCGCCATATAGGTCCCGGCCAGACGGCGCACACCAGGGCCGGGATTGCGGGCGCTGCGGGCCACCGGATTGGGCAGGATCGCCGCCAGCAGCGCCGCCTCGCGCGGCGTGAGGTTCGAGGCCGGGCGGCCGAAGGCGTAGGCGGAACCGGCCTGCGCGCCGAACTGCCCGTACGGACCGAGTTCGGCGATATTCAGGTAGATTTCCAGGATGCGCTGCTTCGGCAGCACCAGATCGATCCAGAGCGCGAGCGGAAATTCCAGCGCCTTGCGGACCAGGCTTCGGCCCTGCCACAGGAACAGGTTTTTCGCCACCTGCTGGGTGATGGTGGAGCCGCCGCGCGCCACCTCGCCATCCCCGGCGTCATCGATCACGTCGCGCAACGCATCCCAATCGATGCCGCGATGGCTGCAGAATTTGGCGTCTTCGGACGCCACCACCGAGCGCGGCAGCGCCGGCGACATCGACCCCAGATCGACCCATTGCCGCGACACCGGCGCGCCGGTGACCCAGCGCCACGCCATCAGCGTCGAGACCGGATGGCCGAGGCGATACAGCGGCGCCGCCAGATACGGCAGCAGCAGGATCAACAGCGCGATCAGGAACAGGTTGCGGATGATGCGCAAGGGCGGCCTTCCAGTTCTTGAACGGCATGCCGTCCCCGATGTGTCCGGGATATCGTTGTGCTTTTCAAGGCACCTGCATGAGCCGTACCGGCGTGTTCCACGCCGGCAGGTGGAATTGACGAAGCCGGTGCCATGAACGATTGTCCGGCCAACTTTGATCCGGAGCCGTTTTTGATGACGACCACTACCGCATCCGCCGATTTTGCCAAGCGCCTGGACCAGACCGCGGAGGAGACCGAAGCCCTGCTCGGCCGGCTGTTGTCCGATGCGCTGTTGCCGGACGAAATCGCCCGGCCGAAGCGGTTGATGGACGCGATGCGTTATTCGTCGCTTGGCGGGGGAAAACGGCTGCGGCCGTTCCTGGTGGTGGAAAGCTCCGCCGTGTTCGGCGTGCCGCGCGAGGCGGCACTGCTGGCCGGCGCCGCGCTGGAGTGCATCCACTGCTATTCGCTGATCCATGACGACCTGCCGGCGATGGACAACAGCGATCTCAGGCGCGGCCGCCCGACGCTGCACAAGAAAACCGACGACGCGACTGCAATTCTCGCCGGCGACGGGCTGCTGACGCTGGCGTTCGACATCGTCACCCGCGACGAGATTCACAGGGACGCCGGGGTGCGGCTGGCGCTGACCCGGGCGCTGGCACGCGCATCGGGGATCGGCGGCATGGTCGGCGGGCAGATGCTCGACCTCGCCGGCGAAGGCCGCTTTGGCGACCGCGAGCCGGTCAACGTCGCGCGGCTGCAGCAGATGAAAACCGGCGCGCTGCTGCGCTATGGCTGCATCGCAGGCGCCATCCTCGGCCAGTCCTCGCAACAGGAATATCAGGCGCTCGACGATTACGGCCGCGCGCTCGGCGAAGCCTTCCAGATCGCCGACGACCTGCTCAACGTCGAGGGCGACGCGGCCGCGCTCGGCAAACCCGCCGGCGCCGACGCGGCGCTCGGCAAGACCACCTTCGTCACCCAGCTCGGCGTCGATGGCGCGCGGCGGCGCGTGCGCGACCTCCTGGCAAAGGCCAATTCAGCGCTGTCGATCTTCGGCGCCAAGGGCGACGTGCTGCGCGCCGCCGCGCGGTTCGTCGCCGAACGCAAGAACTAGGACGAACATGGCCAGCAACCCCGCCGAGGACCCGCATCTCGTCCGCTTCAGGAAGATGTCGAAGCCGGTCCGCGTGGTCTATGCACGGCCCCGCACCTTTATTTCGATCGCGATCGGGATTCTGGCGTTTTTCCTGTTGCCGCAGCCGCTGCGGCTGGTGACGCGGCTGCTGATCGGCTGGGATGTCTTCGTCGCCTTTTATCTCGTGCTGGTCTACACGCTGGTCTTGCGCAGCGGGCTCGCGCACATCCGCCGCAACGCGGTGCTGCAGGACGACGGCCGCTTCCTGATCCTGCTGGTGACGGCGCTCGGCGCTTTCGCTAGCATTGCGGCGATCGTGCTTGAACTCGGCGCCGATCATCGCAGCACGTCGGAACTGGCGCTGGCGACGCTGACGATCGCACTGTCATGGACGGCGGTGCACACCACCTTCGCGCTGCATTACGCGCACGAGTTCTATCGCGGCGCCAAGCCCGGCGGCCTCGATTTTCCCAAAGGCCACGAGGACGAAGATCCGGATTATTGGGATTTTGTGTATTTTTCGTTCGTGATCGGGATGACCGCGCAGGTCTCGGACGTAGGCGTCACCGACCGGATCATCCGCCGCACCGCGACGGTGCACGGCATCATCTCGTTCGTCTTCAATACCGCGCTGGTGGCACTGATGGTCAACATCGCGGCCAGCGCGATCTGAGAGGCCTGCGACCGAAGCGCGCATGGCCTGCGGCATTGAATTCCGACATCAATACCCCCGCGTCGATTCGGACGCCTAAGGGGAGTTTTCATGATTCGCAGAATTGCATTCACGCTCGCTGTTACATTTACCGCGTCGATATTGGTTCAGGTGATCGCGGTCAGCCAGGCCGACGCCGGCAAGACCTGCACCTACACGTCTTCGGACAAGAAGAAGCGCTACAAGTGCTGAGGCACAACAATTAATTTTTGACGCCGTCATTTCGGGGCGCGCGAAGCGCGAACCCGGAATCCAGAAAATGACAACGGGATTCCGGGTCCACGCGAAGACGTGTCCCGGAACGACGAATCAATTGCAGATCTGCACGTTGCCGGGCCTGGACGGCGCCGATCACGACCGCATGTTCGCCGATTGGTTTCATGATGCACCACGCCCGTAGATCGCCGGCGTCAATTCGCCGGCTTCCGCTGGTACGGTGCGATGGCGGGATCGGTTTTGCCGCGGCGAACGATTTGGCAATCACGAATTTGTCAGCACCTTGAAAGTCAATTCTGTCTGGCCGCCGACGGCAGGTCCAACACATTGACCTGACGTTGCTTTCAGGTGAATTTGAACCCGTGGAAGCCAAATTTCAGATTTTTCTGATCCTGCTCGCCGTGCTGGCGGGTGCGGCGCTACTGGCGCGGCGGATCAATGTCGCGCCGGCCATCCTGCTGCTGCTCAGCGGCATTGCGCTCGCCTTCGTGCCGGGCATGCCGTCGCTGGAATTGCCGCCCGAACTGGTGCTGCTGCTGGTGTTGCCGCCGCTGATCTATTCGGCCAGCGTCGCCATGAGCTGGCGCGAGTTCAAACATAATTTGCGGCTGATCACACTGTTGTCGGTCGGCTGCGTGATCTTCACGGCCTGCGCGGTCGCCATCGCAACGCACTACCTGATTGGGCTGCCGTGGAGCGTCGGCTTCCTGCTTGGCGCCATTGTCGCACCGCCGGACGTGGTGGCGCCGCTGGCGATCGCGCGCAAGCTCGGACTGCCGCGCCGCATCCTGGTGGTGCTCGAGGGCGAAGGCCTCGCCAACGACGCCACCGCGCTGATCCTCTACCGCTTCGCGGTGGTGGCGATCACCACCGGCGCGTTTTCGCTGCCAAAGGCGACCGGCACATTCGTCGTGATCGTGGTCTGCGAGATGCTGTTCGGCGCCGCGGTGGGCTGGCTCTCTTTAAGGGCGCGCCACCGTGCGCGCGATCCGCAGATCGAAATCACGTTGTCGCTGATCACGCCTTACATCGCCTACTGGATTCCCGAACATTTCGGCGGCTCCGGCGTGATCGCGACCGTCGCCTGCGGTCTCTACATCAGCTGGAACGGGCCGCTGTTGATCTCGTCGGCGACGCGGCTGCAGGGAATTTTCTTCTGGGATCTGGTGATCTATTTGATCGAGGGACTCTTGTTCCTGCTGACGGGATTCCAGATGCGGCTGTTGTTCGAGAAATCCAAGGCGTTTCCGCTCGACGATATCCTGTTCGCCACCATGCTGGTCGCGGCCATTATCATCGTGGCACGCTTTGCCTGGGTCTATCCCGCGACCTATCTGCCGCGCTTTTTCAACAAGCGCTTGCGCGCGCGCGACCCCTATCCGCCGTGGCAAAACCCGTTCGTCGTCGCCTTCACCGGCGTACGCGGCGCGGTGTCGCTTGCCGCGGCACTTGCGCTGCCGTTTGCGCTTCCAGGCGGCGAGGGATTTCCGTACCGCGACCTGATCCTGTTCGTCAGTTTCGGGGTGATCTTCATTACCCTGGTCGGGCTTGGATCGAGCCTGCCTCTGATCGTGCATTGGCTCGGGGTCGCGAATGCCGGCCGCGACGAGCATATCGCCGAGCACGAGCAGGAGATATCGGCGCGGCGCGAGGCGCTGGCCGCCGCATTGGCCTCGCTCGACGCCATGACCGACGACCGCGAACTTTCCGACGAGGTGGTGAAGCTGCTGCGGGCGCGGCACGAGACCCGCGTCAACCAATTGCCGGATTCGCTCGACCCCGACCACCACGACGTGTCGGCGACCGGCACCTCGCTGACGCGCGAACTGATCGCCTCGGAGCGCAAGTTCATTCACGCGCTATTGCGCGACGGCAAGATCACCGACGAGACGCGGCGGCGGATCGAGCGCGATCTGGATTTGGAAGAGGCAAGTCTCGCCAACCGGGAATATCGGAAGATTCCGTTGTAGCCGTTCGCCAATGCATCTCCACGAGTCGTCCCCGCGAAGGCGCGGACCCATAACCACCGTGCTCGCCGCTCACTAACGCTGTTGCAACGTCTATTCCGATTGAAAATCCTGGGCGTATCGGTCCGCGCCTTCGCGGGGACGACAAATGAGTTTTCACTCCGCCGCCGCGTTGTGCGGCCGCCCGACAAACCCCGCCTCGTCGCCGAAGCGCTCAACCATGACCGCGGGGAGGTCCTTGCTCTTATGCGTCACGCAGGCGCCGGAGCGAACGGTGTAGCGGTGCTGACGCGAGACGTGCGCGGGCGCGGTGCCGGCCTGCAGCGCGCGGGCCGCATCGGTCACGACTTTGCGGAAATGCATGATGCCGAGATCGGTGGGGCCGAGATGCTCAGCTGTGCGGTCGGCGATCGGGCCCTGGCTGTCCTGCACCGCGGCGTCCTGCTCCGACACGCCCTTGATGCCGGTGTAGCTTTTGGTCTTCTGCAGCTTGCGGTCGATCAGGTAGTCGTTGGCCTTGTTGCGCAGCGGCACGTAGTTCTCGTCCACGACCGCCATCACGCCGTTGCCGTTGGCATAGCCTTCACGTTCCGCCGGCGTCAGCGGCCGTTCCGGATTCCAGGCAAAGGTGTAAATCCAGCAATTGGTGTCGGTCACCGGGACAAAGGTCTGGCCGAAGATATTTTCGCCGGGCATCGAACTTGGCGCGTAGGCATGCACCGGCATCAGGAATTGCGCGATGCGCCAGTAGATGTTGTCGCTATCGGTGAGCCGGCCGCCTGCGATCGTCAGCCCCGCATCATGCGGGGCGATCTTGATCACCGGGCGCGGGTCCTGCGCGATCCAGCGCATGTGGTCGGTCGCCACCCGCGTCAGCGGATTAACAAAATGCTTCTTGATGTCGAGGATTTCGTTTTCTTCCTTGTCGAAGCTCAGATGCGCAAAGGTGAAGTGCGCGGTATCGATCGAACCTTCCACTGCCTGCACCCAGTTGCAGTCCTGCCATTTCTTGGTGACGAAGCGATGCGAGGCCGGCAGCAGCGCCATCTCCAGCGCCGGCAATTCCGGCATGGCGTCGGCCGGGCCCATATAGGCCCAGATCATCTCGCCCCATTCACGCACCGGATACGATTTGATGCGGATCAGGTTTTTCGCGTCGAGATCGGGATAGGAGGTCGGCATGTCGACGCAAGCACCGTCGGTGTCGAATTTCCAGCCGTGATAGACGCAGCGGATACCGCACTCCTCATTGCGGCCGAGCCAGAGATTGGCGCCGCGATGCGGGCAATGCTGGTCGATCACGCCGACCACGCCGCGGCTGTCGCGGAACGCAAGCAGCTCCTCGCCCATGACGGTGATCTTCTTCGGCGGGCCGTCGGCTTCCGGCAATTCCGCCGACAGCAGCACCGGCAGCCAGAACCGGCGCAGCAACTCGCCCATCCCCGTACCCGCACCGCTCTCGGTCAGGAAGCGGTTGTCCTCTGCGCGGAGCATGGGTTTCCTCCGGGGGCTGTTGCTTTTGTGCAAGTTTGGCGCAGGGGCGGTGGGGCGTCAACGCGTCTTGAGGATGGTAAGGTGGGTTAGCCGAAGGCGTAACCCGCCCTTGTTCGTGCGTTGGTCGGCGGATTACGCTTCCGCCTACGGATTTCTACTCCGCCGCCGTCACCGCGTTCGCCGGCACCTTGTCGCCCCCGCCGTAGCGCTGATCGATATAATCGATCACCATCGCCTTGAATTCGGTCGCGATATTCGGCCCGCGCAAGGTGCGAAATTTCTTGCCGTCGACGAACACGGGTGCGGCCGGGGTCTCGCCGGTGCCCGGCAATGAGATGCCGATATCGGCGTGCTTGGATTCGCCGGGGCCGTTGACGATGCAGCCCATGATCGCGACGTTGAGCGATTCCACGCCGGGATAGCGCGTCTTCCAGCTCGGCATCTCGTCGCGGATGAAATCCTGGATCGACCGCGCCAGTTCCTGGAACGTGGTGGAAGTAGTGCGGCCGCAACCGGGACAGGCCGCGACCAGCGGCACGAAGGTGCGGAAACCCATGGTCTGCAGCAATTCCTGCGCGACCTGCACTTCCAGCGTACGGTCGCCGCCGGGCTCGGGGGTGAGCGAAATCCGGATGGTGTCGCCGATGCCGTCCTGCAAGAGGATGCCGAGCGCCGCGGCCGAGGCCACGATGCCCTTCGATCCCATGCCGGCCTCGGTGAGGCCGAGATGGATCGCGTAATCCGAACGCGCCGCGAGTTCCTTGTAGACCGCGATCAGGTCCTGCACCGCGGAGACTTTCGCCGACAGGATCATGCGGTTCTTGGGCAGGCCGATCTCCTCGGCGCGCGCCGCCGACAGCAAGGCCGACTGCACCATCGCCTCGCGCGTCACCGCGCGAGCGTCGAGCGGCTCCGGCGATTTGGCGTTGTCTTCCATCAGCCGGGTCAGCAATTCCTGGTCCAGCGAACCCCAGTTGGCGCCGATGCGTACGGTCTTGTTGTTCTTGATCGCGATCTCGACGATGTCGGTGAACTGGCTGTCGCGCTTGTTCTTGAAGCCGACATTGCCGGGATTGATGCGGTATTTGTCGAGCGCCTCGGCGCAAGCCGGATGCTCGGCCAGCAGCTTGTGCCCGATGTAATGGAAATCGCCGATCAAGGGCGTGGTGATGCCGCGCTTGCGCAATGCGTCGCGGATGTGCGGCACCGCGGCGGCGGCTTCGTCACGATCCACCGTGATGCGCACCAGCTCCGAGCCCGCGCGCGATAATGCCGCGATTTGTTCGACCGTGCCGGCAACGTCGGCGGTGTCGGTATTGGTCATCGACTGCACCACGATCGGCGCGCCGCCGCCGACGGCGACATTGCCGACCATGACTTGCGTGGTTTTATGCCGGGTTTTGGGGCCGGCGACGTCGTTTTGAAGCGGCTTTTCGAGCTTGTTCATGGGGTCTCGAATATCAGGTTTTGGTGACATTCAGCAATGGATCAATCACCGGCGGGCTCGGTCGGTTAACCAGATAGAGGCCGGCGATCACCAGCACTGCGGCGGCGGCGAAGGCCGGCGTCAGGGTGTCGTGCATGATGAAATAACCACCGATCACGCCAAACAAAGGGGTGATGAAGCTGAAAGCCGACAATTTGCTGGCGGAATAGACTTTTACCAGTGAAAACCACAACATAAACGTCATTCCGACCACCCAGACCGCCTGATAGGTCATCAGCGACAGCGCCAGCGGGCCGGGAACCCGGGCTATGGTTTCACCCGAAATCCATGCCGCGAAGCCGAGAATCGGGACCGACATCGCGACCTGATAGCCCAGCACCTTTTCGGCCGGCGCCGCGATCAGGCGCGTAGCCTTCGCCACCAGCGTGGTTGCAGCCCATAGCGCGCCGCCACCGACCACCATCAGGTCGCCCAGTAGCACCTTTAAATCCACATCGGCCTGCGGCACCCCGATCGCGAGCGCGACGCCGGCGAAACTGAGCCCCAGCCCGCCCCATTAAATCCTGCTCAAACGCTCGCCGAGAAACCGGTACGAACCGAGCGCTACAAAAAACGGCGCGGTGTACAGAAACACCACCGCGCGCGATGCCGATGTCAGCAGCAACCCGCGATAGATCAGCACGAATTCGAGACCGAATATCACGCCCGCGAACAGTCCGGCGCCCAATGTGCCATCGCGCTCGAACAGTTTGACGCCGCGAATCCAGGCAATCGACAGGATCACCAGCAACGCGCCCGCCGAACGGATCGCGGCCTGCGTGAACGGCGGAATTTCCGGAATCACCAGCTTGATCGCGATCTGATTAAAGCCCCAGCTCAGGCACAACAGCAGCATCAATGCGATGGCGGCGGCGCTGAGCGGGCGTCCCGACGACGAGACGAGCGTTTGATCCGATGACATAAATCCTCTGCCGGCTTGACGCCGTGTTGTTATGCGGCCTTAAGGCAATGCGCGCAGGTGCCGGTGATTTCGACCACCGACAGTTTCGGTGCAAAGCCGGTGGCGCGCGCGGCGTCGTTCAAGCCCTGCGCCACCGGCGACGCCGGAATTTCGCCGACCGAACCGCAGCGCTCGCAGATCAGGAATGCAACCATCGCCGCCGCATCGTGGTCATGCGCGCAGGCGAGAAACGCGTTGCGGCTTTCGATGCGGTGCACGAGACCGTTCTCCATCAGGAAATCCAGCGCGCGATACACCGTGATCGGCGCCGGCCGCGGCAGCGATTTCGCGAGCTCGTCGATCACTTCATAGGCGCCGAGCGGGCGATGGCTCGACAACAGCGCCTGCAACACCTGGCGGCGGATCGGCGTGAATTTCTGCGCCCGGCCCTCGCACACCTGTTCGGCGTGCCTGATCGCGTCCGCGGCGCAGCGGGCATGATCGTGGCCCGGCGCGGGAAAAGTCGGTCTGGTCGCTGTCATGCGGCGATGATGTAGCGCTTTTGATGCGGTTCTGCCTCTTTTTTCTGACCGGACCGGGCGGAATCCCGCTGGAATCGCGCCGTTGCCGCGGCGCCATGCGCGCCTCACAGGCCAAACATGCCCTAAACGCGGCTCGCCAAATTCATAAGCAAGCTTATTATATCATAAGCTTATGGAGGCGACGCCATGCCCTGCGGTTCCGTGGATATGAACTTCCTATTTACGCTGGCGGAACTGCAGCGCCTGGTGCGCGCTTATGCCGACAAACAGGCCGTGCGCTACGGTATTACCCGCGCGCAATGGGCGGTGCTGGCAAAGGTCGAACGCACCGAGGGCCTGAAGCAGACGGAACTCGCCGAACAGATGGAAATGCAGCCGATCACGCTGACGCGATTGATCGACCGGCTCTGCGACAACGGCTGGATCGAGCGCCGCAGCGACGACAGCGATCGCCGCGTCAACCGGCTCTATCTGCGCAAGGCGGCGCGCCCGCTGCTCGGCAAGTTGAGCGGGCTGCGCTCGGAACTGACGGCAACGGCGCTGGCAGGCATCAACCCGGCCGACGCGCACCGCCTGCTCGCCCAGCTAGAAACCATCAAGGAAAACATCCGCAACGCCATTCAAGGCGCGAATGAAGAAACCAATAAGAAGGAACAGCGCTATGGCTGATCCCGTCCTCAAATTCCCCGCCGAGCAAAAAGGCAATCCGCCGCAAACGCCGCGCCCGAAGGCCACGGCGGAGCCGCGCCGGCGCCTGCTGGCCGCGATGCGGCGCCATCGCCAATTCCTGCTGCTGGTGGTGCTGCCGCTGGCCGCATTGATCGGCGGCCTGGCGTTTTATCTCAGCGGCGGCCGCTACGTGACCACCGACGACGCCTATGTCGGCGCGCAGAAGGTGCTGATCACGCCCAACGTCTCCGGCAAGATCATCAAGGTCACCGTGAAAGAGGGCCAGCGCGTCTCCACCGGCAACGTCATGTTCCAGGTCGATCCGGTGCCGTACCAGCTCGCGGCGCAACAGGCGCGCGCCAAGCTCGATGACGCCAAGACGACCCACGACAACCTGATTGCCAATGTAAAGCTGTACTCGCAGACCATCGACCTTGTGAACGCCGGCATCGCGATCAAACAGCGCGACGTCGACCGCAAGACCGCGCTGGTCAAGAGCGCGGCAGGGTCCCAGCTCGATCTCGACAATTCGAATACCGCGCTGGTCACCACCCAGGCCCAGCTCCAGCTGATCCGGCAGCAGAACTCGACCGCGCTCAACCAACTGCTGGGCAATCCCGAATTGCCGCTGGAGCAGTTCCCGGCCTATATGCAGGCCAAGGCCGCGCTCGAGGATGCCCAGCGCAATCTCGACCTGACCACGGTGCGCGCGCCGATGGCCGGCGTCGCAACCCAGGTCGATCAGATCCAGCTCGGGCGTTTCGTCATGGCCGGCGCGCCGGTGTTCAGTGTGATCGACATCTCAAAACCCTGGGTCGACGCCAATCCGAAGGAATCCGACTTCACCTATGTCGCGGTGGGACAACCCGTCACCGTCAACGTCGACGCGTTTCCCGACCACGTGTTCAAGGGCACCGTCGGTTCGCTCAGCCCCGGCACCGGCGCGCAATTCGCGATCCTGCCGCCGCAGAACGCCACCGGCAACTTCGTCAAGGTGGTGCAGCGGGTGCCGGTGCGGATCTATTTCGACCCCGATGACAGGATGGTGCAGAAGCTCAAGGCCGGCATGAGTTCGTATGTGTCGATCGACACCAACCACCGCCGCTCGTTGGCAAAACTGTTCGGCTTCTCGTCCGCGGTGGCGAAGCCGGAACAGCAGAACTGATCATGCCCACGACGGCTGCCTCCCCGGTTGCGGTTCCCGGCCTGCGCCGGAACATGGTGACGATCTGCGCCATGACCGCGACCATCATGCAGGCGCTCGACACCACCATCGCCAATGTCGCACTTCCCTATATGCAGGGCTCGCTGTCGGCGTCGCAGGACCAGATCAACTGGGTGCTGACCTCCTACATCGTCGCCGCCGCCATCATGACCGCGCCGGTGGGCTGGATCGCCAACCGCTTCGGCCGCAAGCGCACCTTCATCGTCTGCTCGGCCGGCTTCACCTTTGCGTCGGTGCTGTGCGGCCTCGCGCAGGACATCAACCAGATGGTGCTGTTCCGCCTGCTGCAGGGCATGTTCGGCGCAGCACTGGTGCCGCTGTCGCAGGCGGTGATGCTGGACTCCTACTCGCTGCAGGAGCGCGCCAAGGCGATGTCGATCTGGGGCATGGGCGTGATGATGGGCCCGATCATGGGACCGTCACTCGGCGCCTGGCTGACCGAAACCTATTCCTGGCACTGGGTGTTCTTCGTCAACCTGCCGTTCGGCATCTTCACCGTGCTCGGCCTGCTGGTGTTCATGGACGAGACAAAAAAGAACCGCGACCTGCGCTTCGACTGGTTCGGCTTCGCCGCACTTGCGGTCGGCATCGGCGCGATGCAGATCGCGCTCGACCGCGGCGAACAGCTGGGCTGGCTGGAATCCAACGAGATCATCGCCGAGATCATCGTCTCGATCGCCGGCTTCTATTATTTCTTCGCGCATTCGTTTACGACCGCAAAACCGTTCATCCAGTTCGCGATCTTCAAGGACAGGAATTTCGTCGGCGGCTGCGTATTCATGGCGGTGATGGGCCTCGTGCTGTTCTCCACCATGGCGTTGTCGTCGCCCTATTTGCAGAACGTGATCGGCTATCCCATCATCACCGCTGGGCTTTTGCTGGCGACCCGCGGCTGCGGCACCTTCGTGGCGATGATGCTGGTCGGGCGCATGATGAAGTACATCGAGGCGCGGACGTTGATCATCTCAGGGCTCAGCCTGATGGCCGGCTCGCTGTTCTTCATGACCGGATGGACCGACCAGACCGGGGTGCCCGAGATCATCGTGCTCAGCATTGTCCAGGGCTTCGGCCTTGGCCTCGTATTTGTGCCGCTCTCGACGGTGGCGTTCCTGACGCTGCCCAATCATCTGCGCACCGACGGCACCTCGATGCTGACGCTGATGCGCAACGTCGCGAGCTCGATCGGCATCTCCGTGGTGATCGCGCAACTGACCGAGGGATCGCGGCGCATCTACGCGATCCTGTCTGAGCATATCAACCCGTTCAATCACGCGCTGCAGATGCCGGACGTGCGCGGCATGATCGACCTCGGCACCGACACCGGCCGCGCCATGGCCGACGCCATGGTCAACCTGCAGTCGCAGATCATCGCGTTCTCGCAGGATTACCAGCTGGTGATGATCGTCACGCTGTGCGCGATCCCGCTCGCGATCATGATCGGCTCGACCAAGGCCGCGCTGCGCAAGCAGCAGGCGCCGGATCATGCCGCGGTGATGGAGTAGCTCCGGCTCGTGTCCCGGGCGCGATGCAGCGCGTAGCTCTTGCGAAGCGCTGCGTCCCGGGGACGAAACCTCACACCTCGAAAAACACCGTCTCGCCATCACCCTGCAGGCGGATATCGAAGCGGTAGACCGCGCCGCCATTGCCGGCTTCGCGCGCCGCGATCAGCGTGCCACGGCGATCTGCCGGCACCAGCGCCAGCACCGGATCGGCGGCATTGGCGGCCTCGCCGTCGAAATAAATCCGGGTATAGAGATGCAGCAGCATGCCGCGCGCGAAAATCGCGAGCAGGATATGCGGCGCCTGCGGTTGGCCGTCGGGATCGGGAACTTGTCCTGGCTTGATGGTGTCGAACGCATATTCGCCATTGGCGTCGGTGCCGCAGCGGCCAAAGCCGCGGAATGCGGCATTGGGCAAGGCGCGCTTGTCCTGCGGGTCATTGAAGCGGCCCTGCGCATCGGCCTGCCAGATCTCCAGCATGGCATCCGGCACCGGCGCGTCGTCGCCGTCGAATACCCGGCCCTCGATGCGGATGCGCTCGCCCGAGGCGTCCGGTGTTACCAGATCGCTGCTGAAGGCGTCGTTCCAGGCGTATTTGCCGTCCGGCGTCAGTCCATATTTGAAGAACGGCCCGACGGTCTGCGATGGCGTCAATCCCTTCACGATCTGGTCTCCATCGGCGTGGCATTGCGCCCGCGCAGCACGATGTCAAAGCGGTAGCACAGCGCCCATTCCGGCCGGGTGTTGTCCAGATCGAAGCTCGAGACCATCCGCATCCGCGCCTTCTGGTCCGGCACCGAATTGAAGATCGGATCGAATTCGAACAGGGGATCGCCCGGGAAATACATCTGCGTCACCAGCCGCGCGATGAAGGCGTGGCCGAACACCGAGAAGTGGATGTGCGCCGGCCGCCAGGCGTTGTGGTGATTGCCCCAGGGATAGGCGCCGGGTTTTATGGTGATGAACCGGTAATAGCCCTCGGCGTCGGCCTGGGTACGGCCGGCGCCGGTGAAGTTCGGGTCGAGCGGCGCCGGATGCTGGTCCGACACATGCACGTAACGCCCGCAGGCATTGGCCTGCCACAGCTCGATCAGCGCGTTGGGCACGCCGCGGCCGTCTTCGTCCTGCACATGGCCGTGCACGATGATGCGCTCGCCGAGCGGCTCGCCCTTGTGCTGGGTGGTGAGGTCGTGATCGTTCTCGCGTACGGCTTCGTGGCCGTATACCGGACCGGTCAGTTCCGAAAGCGTCTGCCGCATGATGATCAGCGGCTTCTGCGGCGCGCGCTTGATCGAACTGCGGTAGCCGGGCGACAGCCGCGCCGGATGCGCGGCAAGACTTTGGATGGGATAGGCGAAGGTCATGGTCGAATCCTCAGATACGTTCCCCGTCATTGCGAGCGAAGCGAAGCAATCCAGAAACGCAAAAAGAGACCGGATTGCTTCGTCGCTGCGCTCCTCGCAATGACGGCCGTGGTGGTGCCTAGTTCAATTTCTCGATTGCCATCGCGACGCCCTGGCCGACGCCGACGCACATGGTGGCGAGCGCGCGCCTGCCGCCGCGCTTTTCCATGCCGTGCACCGCGGTCATCGCCAGCCGCGCGCCGCTCATGCCCAGGGGATGGCCGAGCGCAATCGCCCCGCCATGCGGATTGACGAAATCGGCGTCCTCCTTGACGCCGAGCTGGCGCAGGCAGGCGATACCCTGCGAGGCGAAGGCTTCGTTGAGTTCGATCAGGTCGAAATCGCTGATCTTCAGGCCGAGCCGCTCCATCAGCTTGCGCGTCGCCGGCACCGGGCCGATGCCCATGATGCGCGGCGGCACCGCGGCCGAGGCCAGCCCGAGAATTTTCGCACGCGGCGTCAGGCCGTGTTTCTTCACCGCGGCTTCCGAGGCGAGGATCATCGCGGCGGCGCCGTCATTGACGCCCGACGCATTGCCCGCCGTCACCGTGCCGGGATTGCGCACGATCGGCTTCAGTTTTGTAAGGCCTTCGAGCGTGGTTTCGGGTCGCGGATGCTCATCCTTGTCGACGGTGACCGGCCCGGCCTTGCCGCCGGGCACCGATACCGGCGTGATCTCCTCGGAAAAATAGCCCGACGCAATCGCCGCACCGGCGCGCTGCTGCGAGCGGATCGCGAACGCGTCCTGGTCGGCGCGCGAGACCTGAAACTCCTCGGCGACGTTCTCGCCGGTTTCCGGCATGGCATCGACGCCGTACTGCGCCTTCATCAAGGGATTGATGAAGCGCCAGCCGATGGTGGTATCGTAAATATCGGCCGAGCGCGAAAACGCTTCCGGCGCCTTGCCCATCACGAACGGCGCCCGCGTCATCGATTCGACGCCGCCGGCAATCGCGAACTCGATCTCGCCGGCGCGGATGGCGCGGCCGGCCGCGCCGACCGCGTCAAGGCCGGAGGCGCAGAGGCGGTTGAGCGTCAGGCCCGGGATCGATTCCGGCAGGCCCGCCAACAGCAGCGCCATCCGCGCGACGTTGCGGTTGTCCTCGCCGGCCTGGTTGGCGCAGCCGAAATAGACTTCATCGACCGCCGACCAGTCGAGCTTGGGATGGCGCGCCATCAGCGCCTTGATGGGAGCAGCCGCCAGGTCGTCGGCGCGGACCTTGGCCAGTGAGCCGCCGAAGCGGCCGATCGGGGTCCGCACGGCATCGCATACAAATACATCGCCCATTGAAGCTCTCCCTGAATGCCGCTTTTCCGTCCGATCGGCTCGAATTGAACAAGTTTTAAGAACGGACGCGCGGCAGGTCAATTGATGCTTGCACCGGAGCGGCGCTTTCGCGCAAGGGCGGTCATGTCCCACGCTCGGGGGTATTCAAGCCGGAGGGCTGATGGAGGTGGAAAACGTGCGCTGCAACCGTAATCCCATAGGAACGCCCGTCAAAACTTTGTAGTTTCCGCCGCCATGACGCTCCAGCAAAGCATTCCCGCATCCGACGATCCTGCGGCGCCCGCCGAGGCGAGCGGCCGCCTGACGCCGATGATGGAACAATACCTGGAGATCAAGGCGGCCAATCCAGGGCTATTGCTGTTCTACCGGATGGGCGATTTCTACGAGATGTTTTTCGAGGACGCCGAAATCGCCTCGCGCGCGCTCGGCATCGTGTTGACCAAGCGCGGCAAGCATCAGGGACTGGACATCCCGATGTGCGGCGTGCCGGTGGAACGCTCCGACGATTACCTGCATCGCCTGATCGCGCTCGGTCACCGCGTCGCGGTGTGCGAGCAGATGGAGGATCCGGCTCAGGCGCGGGCGCGCGGCAACAAGAGCGTGGTGCGCCGCGACGTGGTACGGCTGGTCACGCCGGGAACGCTGACCGAAGACACCCTGCTCGACGCCAGAGCCAATAATTATTTGCTGGCGATGGCGCGGACACGCGCCTCGAGCGGTGGCGACCGCATCGGACTTGCCTGGATCGACATCTCGACCGCGGAATTCATCGTCACCGAATGTGCCGTGGGAGAACTCGCAGCGACGCTGTCGCGGATCAATCCCAATGAGGTGATCGTCACCGACGCGCTCTATAGCGATCCCGATCTGGGCCCGCTGCTGCGCGAACTCCCGGCGGTGACGCCGCTGACCCGTGACGTGTTCGATAGCGCCACAGCCGAGCGTCGGCTATGCGATTATTTCGCGGTCGCCACCATGGACGGCCTCAGCGCGATGTCGCGGCTGGAAGCGACCGCGGCTGCCGCAGCCGTCACCTATATCGACCGCACCCAGCTCGGAAAACGCCCGCCGCTGTCGCCGCCGGCGCGCGAAGCCGCCGGCGCCACCATGGCGATCGATCCGGCTACCCGCGCCAATCTCGAACTGACGCGGACGCTATCGGGCGAACGGCGAGGATCGCTGCTCGACGCCATCGATTGCACCGTCACCGCCGCCGGATCGCGGCTGCTGGCGCAACGGCTGGCGGCGCCGCTCACAGATAGCACCGCGATCGCGCGGCGGCTCGACGCCGTCGCGGCCTTCGTTGGCGACACCGCGGCGCGCGACGATTTGCGCACGATATTGCGCGCGGCGCCGGACATGTCGCGGGCCCTTGCGAGATTGTCGGTCGGACGCGGCGGGCCGCGCGACCTCGCCGGCTTGCGCGACGGCGTCCTCGCCGCCGATCAGGCGCTGGCGCGGCTGTCGAAAATCGAAGACCTGCCGCAGGAACTTGTCAGCGCGATGGACGCATTGCGCCGCCCCTCGCGCGATCTCGCCCGCGAATTCGGGCGCGCACTGGCGGAGCAACTGCCGCTGACGAAGCGCGACGGCGGCTTTGTCCGCGAAGGCTATGAAGCGGCCCTCGACGAGACCCGTAATCTGCGCGATGCCTCGCGCCTGGTGGTCGCCGCGATGCAGGCGCGCTATGCCGAGAAGACCGGCGTCAAGGGCCTGAAGATCCGCCACAACAATGTGCTCGGCTATTTCGTCGAGGTGACGGCGCAGCACGGCGACAAACTCATGTGCCCGCCGCTGAATGCGACCTTCATCCATCGCCAGACGCTGGCCGGGCAAACCCGCTTCACCACATCGGAGCTCGGCGAGATCGAGGCGAAAATCGCCAATGCCGGCGACCGCGCGCTCGGGCTGGAGCTGGAAATTTTTGAGCGGCTCAACGCCATGGTCGCAGCCGCCAGCGACGACCTGCGCGCCGCGGCCCACGCCTTCGCGCTGCTCGACGTCGCGGCCGCCCTGGCAAAACTCGCGGTCGATGACAATTATGTACGGCCGGAAGTCGACGCTTCGCTCGGCTTCGCCATCGAAGGCGGCCGGCATCCGGTAGTCGAACAGGCGCTGAAACGCGACGGCCAGCCGTTCATCGCCAATGCCTGCGATCTGTCACCCGCGCCGGGACAAACGTCCGGGCAAATCTGGCTGATCACCGGCCCGAACATGGCCGGCAAATCCACCTTCCTGCGCCAGAACGCGCTGATTGCGCTGCTGGCGCAGATCGGCAGTTTTGTCCCCGCGACACGCGCCCGCATCGGCATCGTCGACCGGCTGTTCTCGCGCGTCGGCGCCGCCGATGATCTCGCGCGCGGACGCTCCACCTTCATGGTCGAGATGGTGGAAACCGCCGTCATTCTCAACCAGGCCAGCGAGCGCTCGCTGGTCATTCTGGACGAGATCGGACGCGGTACTGCGACCTTCGACGGCCTGTCGATCGCGTGGGCGGCGATCGAGCACCTGCATGAATCCAATCGCTGCCGGACGCTGTTCGCCACGCATTATCACGAGTTGACCGCGCTGTCGGCAAAACTGCCGCGCCTCTTCAATGCCACCGTGCGGGTAAAAGAGTGGCACGGCGACGTGGTGTTCCTGCACGAGGTATTGCCGGGCTCGGCCGACCGCTCCTATGGGATTCAGGTGGCGAAGCTCGCCGGATTGCCCGCGCCGGTGATCGCACGCGCCAAATCGGTGCTGGCGAAACTCGAAGCGCAGGATCGAGGCCAGACCGCACGCGCGCTCGCCGACGATCTGCCGCTGTTCGCGGTGCCCTCGCGCGCAGCCGCTGAACCTGCGCCGCCGAGCGCCGCAGAGCAACTGATCGAAGCACTGAAGGCGCTACATCCCGACGAGATGTCGCCACGCGACGCGCTGGAAGCGCTGTATGCGCTGAAGGTGAAATTGCCGAAGCGATGAATGTCTTTCGTCATTACGAGGAGCACTTGCGACGAAGCAATCCTGTTTGCGGCACGAGACTGGATTGCTTCGCTTCGCTCGCAATGACGGAGATCAGCGCACCAGCCTTCGCCGGCTAAGCCACCACAGCCCGAGATTCCAGCCCACACAGGTCACAAGCGCGAGGCTGAGTGCGATCGCCGAGCCGAACCGAAGTGCTGCGAGGTGCATCACCGCGATGCCGCAGCCAAAGCCGATCAGGCCCCAGAGACTGTTCGCGATCACCGCCGCCGTCGGCGGCCCGCCGATGCGCGGATGCAGGATCAGCATCATGCTGATGAATACCAGGGGAACCAGCGCGATGACGCCGCTGATGGTCGGGCCGACCCAGCCTGACAGCGTGACCACAATAGCCACCAGCGTCGACACCAGCGCCGCGCGCAGCGGAATATCGTACCAGCGCCGGGTAATCAGCGGCATCTTGACGTGACGGAAGCGCCGGACCAGCGGCAGGCAAATCGCAAACGCAATCGCGTTGGCGGCGATGGCGCCGAAAAACGACAGATGGGCCAGCCGCAACAGGGTTACGATCGTAACCCACACCGCGATCGCGGCGCAGAAGCTGACCGGCATGCGATGGCGCTGCGCCAGCACCACATAGGTCAGGCATAGAAAGACCGTCGCGGCGTTGACCGACAGGCTCGCCACTGCGCCTTCGGCAATGAAGGCAGCATCGTGATCGAGCGCGAGGAAGACGTAAGAGGGGCCCGCCGAAATAGGCAAGGTGGCGACCAGCGCACCGATCACCGGGCCCGAGCGTTCGGTGATGACCGACGCCGTGACCACGAACGCGGCGGTGACGGCCATGCGCAGCGCGAGGGTGAGGATGACAGCGAGATCGGGGGACATGGCGTAGGTCGTCATCCTGAGGTGCGCGCTCTTGCGCGCCTCGAAGGATGGCCACAAGCGCCGGTGCATGCGTCCATCCTTCGAGACGCCGCGCAAGATGCGCGGCTCCTCAGGATGACGGCAATTCTCACACCCTTTTCATCTCCACCGAAACCTTCGGCCCGTTCTTGATGGTCTGATAGACCACGCAGTAGCGTTCGGTGAGTTTCAGCAGCAGATCCAGCTTGTCCTGTGGCGCGTCGGTATCGACGTCAAAACGCAGGCGGATCTCGGCGAAGCCGACCGGCGTTTCCTTGTCGACGCCCAGCGTACCGCGAAAATCCAGATCGCCTTCGGCGCTGACGATGCCTGACTTCAGCGGCACCTCGATCGCGGTCGCGACCGATTTCAGCGTCACGCCGGCGCATGCGACCAGCGCTTCCAGCAGCATGTCGCCGGAGCACAGCTCGAGCCCGGAGCCGCCGGAGGCGGGGTGGAGGCCTGCCACCGCCAGCGCGCGGCCGGTCTCGACCTTGCAGGCGATGCCTTCATTCTCGAGCGAGCCCTTTGCCTTGAGCGTGATCAGCGCCGCCTTCGGATCGGACTTGTAGCGGTCCTTGATCGGGGCCTGCGTGGCGCGGAGGGTTGCGGCGTCCATTTTCTTCTCTCCCGGATAATGCGTGTCGGGTATAGGTTGCGATTGCGCCGATGTCACCACCACATCGCCTCGCCCGCGGTCGATTTCGCGTCGGCGTCGGGCACGCTGCGGTCGAGCGAACGATCCAGCGCGGTCAGCACGCGGCGCTTGAAATTGTCGAACAGCGGCGATTGGCGGTCGCGCGGCCGCGCCAGGTTGATGATGATCTCCTCGAATTTGCGACCCGGACGCGGCCGCATCACGATGACTCGGTCGGCCAGCACCACGGCCTCGTCGACGTTGTGCGTTACCAGCACTAGCGTCGGCCGCGTATCGGCCCACAGGTCGAGCAGATGGTTCTGCAAATCCCTACGCGTGAAGGCATCGAGCGCGGAGAACGGCTCGTCCAGCAGCAGCACTTCCGGCTGCGGCACCAGCGCGCGCGCGATCGCCACCCGCTGCGCCTGCCCGCCCGACAATTCGCGCGGCCAGGCATCGGCCTTGTCAACGAGGCCGACGCGTTGCAGCGCCCGCGCCACCTTCTCGCGGCGAATATTCGCCAGTGCGTCGGATAATCCAAAGCCGATATTGTCGGCGACGCTGAGCCAGGGCAGCAGCCGCGGCTCCTGGAAGATGATGCCGATTTTCGCATGCGGCGCGGAGATCGCGATGTCGTCGAGCACGACCGCGCCCGAGGTGGCGCGGTCGAGGCCTGCAACCGCGCGCAGCAGCGTCGATTTTCCGCAGCCGGAGCCGCCGATGATGGCGACGATCTCGCCCTGGCGAATCTCGGCGGAGAAACGCTCCAGCGCATTCACGCCATTGGGATAAATCTTGCCGACCCGATCCAGCAGCAGCATCAGGCGCCTCCGCCCGAGCGGCCGAAGGCGTCCTGCCAGCGCAGCAGCGGCGCAGATCCGATCTCGATCAGCCAGTCGGTGGTTTTGCCGAGAATGGCGAAGATGACGATGGCGGCGAGAATCTGCGCCGGCTTGCCGAGCTGCTGGCCGTCGATCAGGAGATAGCCGAGCCCTTCCGAGGCGCCCATGAATTCGGCGGCGACCACGAACATCCACCCCAGGCCAAGCCCGACCCGCAGCGAGACCACATAGGCCGGCAATACTGCGGGCAGCAGGATGCGCCGGATCATCGCCGGCCCGCTCAGCCGAAAGGTGCGGCCGACCTCGACGATCTTGCGGTCGACCGAGAGGATCGCGCCCATCACGCCGAGATAGACCGGGAAGAATACGCCGACCGCGATCAGCGCGATCTTCGAGGTCTCGAAAATGCCGAGCCACAGGATGAACAGCGGCACCCAGGCGATCGACGGAATCGCGCGCAGCGCCTGCACGGTCGGGTCGAGCAGCCGCCGTGCCAGGCCCCAGTAGCCCGAGATCGCGCCGAACAGCGTGCCCGCGATCACGCCAAGGCCGAAGCCTGCGACGACGCGCGTCAGCGTTGCCACGATGTGGCGCGTCAATTCGCCGCTGCGCGCGAGCTCCATGATGGTGGCGAATACTCTTGTCGGCGGCGGCACCAGGCGGCCGTTGGACCAGCCCAGCCAGACGATGATTTCCCACGCCAGCGCCAGTCCTACCGGCAGCAGCAGGCCAAGCGCAGGGCGCGCGAACCGGCGCAAGCGTCCGGACGGCGCCGGCGCGGCGATCGGTTCGGCTTGTTGGACCAAGTGGGTGTCGAGCGTCATGGCCATAGCAAAACCGCGTCTGGCGAGGGAATGCAAGCTGGCGGATCTGGTGAGGTCCGTGCCCCGGACACAGCGCAGCGTATAGCTCTTGCGAAACGATGCGCTGCAGAGCCGGGGTCCCGCTTTTCTTCAACCGTAACCGGGGTCCCGGTTCTGCGAAGCGGCATGAAGAATGCCGCATCGCGCCCGGGACACGTGATTGCGTTTCTCATTCAAATTTCAAACAGCCACACTTCCGCGTTCTCGCGGCGCAATGCGTCCGAGGTTTGCCAGTCCCTCGCGAACTGGGCGAGGGGATGGAGCGGTGGGAGGCGCCAGGATGCTTGCGAGGCACCCTTGGAGGCGGGTGGTGAACCCACCTCGCGCGGCAAGGCACCGCGCGCGCCCAAGGCTAGGCGCAGCGCCTCCCAGCGCTCCACCAACCACCAGGCCATCGACCGTTCCGGGTCGCCCCGGTGCGGCCAGCTCTGGCTCTGTCCGCTGAAAGGATCGCTTCTAGAAAGCGGCCCCTCACGAACAGGACACGATCAGGATAAGCGAGGTTTTGGACCCGGGGATAAGGAATGCGAAAAAATTTTTTCACCAGTATTTGCAGCACTGTAGGGTGGGCAAAGGGGCTCTTGCGCCGTGCCCACCATAAATAAAATCAATCGCTGCGGCGAGAAGTTGGTGGGCACGCCATCGAGCCGCGCGTTCGCGCGGCCCGGTGGCTTTGCCCACCCTACGGTTCGGGATTTAATTCGTCGGCAGCGGGACCTGGTCGTCGATCAGCGCATCCAGCGTTGCCTTGACGTTGACCTTGGCGTCGACCACGCCGGCCTGCTGCAGCGCGAGGCCCGCGGCGAGGATGGAGTCGCGTTGTGGGGCGCCGATGCGGCTGTGGGTGAGTTCGGTGCGCTCCTTGAGCTGCTTGTCGACCACGTCCCCCGGCAATTTGGTGACGGCCATGAAAGTCTTCTTCAGGTCGTCGTAATTCGCCAGCGAATATTTGCGCGCCTCTTCGTAAGTAGCGAGCACGCGGCGCACCGCGTCCGGATAATCCTTCAAGAACTGCTCGCGGACATTGAGGATGCCCCAGGTGTTGGCGTCGGGCTTGCGGAAGAACAGTTTTGCGCCGTCCTCGATTTCGGCCTGCGCCATCATCGGGTCGAGCCCGGCCCAGGCATCGACGTTGCCGCGGATCAGCGCGGTCTTGCCGTCGGCATGCTGCAGCAGCACCGGCGTGATGTCCCTCTCAGACAGGCCCGCGTCGAGCAGCGCCCGCACCAGGAAGATGTGCGGATCGGTGCCGCGCGTTACCGCGACGCGCTTGCCCTTGAGATCGGCGACTTTTGCAATCTTCGAGTTTTTCGTCGTCACCAGCGCGGTCCATTCGGGGCGGGAATAGACATAGATCGACTTGATCGGATTGCCGTTGATTTTGGCGACCAGCGCCGCGGAGCCCGCGGTCGAGCCGAAATCGATCGAGCCGGCGTTGAGGAATTCCAGCGCCTTGTTGGAACCGGCCGACTGCACCCAGACGATGCCGATGCCGTCCTTGGCGAATTCCTTTTCCAAAAGTCCCTTTTGCTTGAGGATCATCGATACCGGATTGTAGGTCGCCCAATCGATATGAATTTCCTTGAGCGCGTCGGCAGCGAAGGCGGCGCCGGGCATCAGCGCCGAAACGGCGAGTAACGCAGCCAAAGCGCGCCGTGAAATCCTGGACATTGCAGAGTCTCCATGAGGGGTGAACGATCAAAGCAGATTGCCGGGACTGGTCAACGCCGCCGGGCCTCAGGCCGGCCGCGGTATAACCCATATCCGAAAAAACACTGTTTTATTTCAATGAGTTAATTCAAGTCCGTCAATGAGAAAATAGATGCCCTGAAACCACCGCCGCAAGGACGCGATGCTCAAAACGGGCGAAAAGCAGCACGGTTCTGCTGCCATCCCACAATGATCCGTGACAGCGCCCGCGCCGTCCGATATTGCGGATACTTCATGGACAGCGTTGTCACACAGGCCCGCCCCGAGGCCGACGAACGTTTCGACACGGCGAGGATCACCGCCGCGGTCGACGCGCTGGCGGCCAGACATGCCGGGCATGAGGACGTGTTCCGCGCCGCGGTTGCAAAGCTGCTGAAGGCCGAATTCATCACGGCGCGCGCCACAGCCCAGGCGGTGCTGCTGAAGGATCGTCACGGGCGGCGCTGCGCCGAGCGGCTGTGCTTCATCCAGGACGAAATCATCCGCATCCTGTTCGCAGCAGCCACGCGCCATCTCTATCGTTCGCCGGTTCCGACCGGCGCCGAACGGATGGCGGTGGTCGCCACCGGCGGCTACGGCCGCGGGCTGATGGCGCCGGAATCCGACATCGATCTGCTGTTCATCCTGCCTTACAAGCAGACCGCCTGGGGCGAACAGGTCGCCGAAGCCATCCTGTATTGCCTGTGGGACATGGGGTTGAAGGTCGGCCATGCCACCCGCTCGGTCGATGAATCGATCCGGCAGGCGCGCGGCGACATGACCATCCGCACCGCGATCCTGGAGACCCGGTTTCTCACCGGCGACCAGCCGCTGTACGACGAACTGGTCGCGCGCTTCGACAAGGAGGTGGTGCAGGGCTCGGCGGCCGAATTCGTCACCGCCAAGCTCGCCGAGCGCGAGGAGCGCCATCGCCGCGCCGGACAATCGCGCTATCTGGTCGAGCCCAATGTCAAGGACGGCAAGGGCGGCCTGCGCGATCTGCACACGCTGTTCTGGATCGCGAAATACGTCTATCGCGTGCGCGACAGCGGCGAACTGCTCGCGCATGGCGTATTCGACGCGCTGGAATTCCGCACCTTCCGCCGCTGCGAGGATTTTTTGTGGTCGGTGCGCTGCAACCTGCATTTTGTCAGCGGCCGCGCCGAAGAGCGGGTGTCGTTCGACATGCAGCGCGAGATCGCGATCCGGCTCGGCTATACCTCGCATCCCGGCATGCAGGACGTTCGAACGCTTCATGAAGCACTATTTCCTGATCGCCAAGGACGTTGGCGATCTCACCGCGATCCTGTGCGCGAAACTGGAAGACCAGCAGGCCAAGCCCGCGCCGGTGCTGAGCCGGATGATGGCGCGGTTCCGTCCGGCCACGAAACGGCGGCGAGTGCCCGACAGCGACGATTTCATCGTCGACAACAACCGCATCAATCTCGCTGCACCCGACGTGTTCAAGCACGACCCCGTCAATCTGATCCGGATTTTCCGCCTGGCTCAGAAGAACAATCTCGCATTTCACCCCGATGCCATGCGCGCGGCCACGCGCTCGCTGAAACTCATCAACGCGCAACTGCGCGAAAACCCGGAAGCCAACCGGATCTTCATGGAAATCCTGACATCGGACGATGCCGAGATCGTGCTGCGGCGCATGAACGAGACCGGCGTGCTCGGCCGTTTCATCCGCACCTTCGGCAAGATCGTGGCGATGATGCAGTTCAACATGTACCACCACTACACGGTGGACGAGCATCTGATCCGCTGCATCGGCATCCTTCAGGAGATCGAACGCGGCGGCAACGACGAGTTCATCGTCGCCTCCGACCTGATGCGGAAAATCCGCCCCGAGCACCGCGCGGTGATCTACATCACCACGCTGCTGCACGACATCGCCAAGGGCCGCCCGGAAGATCATTCGATCGCCGGCGCCAAAGTGGCGCGGCGGCTGTGCCCGCGGCTCGGCTTCAACGCCGCCGACACCGAATTGATCGCATGGCTGATCGAGCAGCACCTGACCATGTCCACGGTGGCGCAATCGCGCGACCTCTCCGACCGCAAGACCATCGAGAATTTCGCCGGCGTGGTGCAATCGGTCGAGCAGATGAAGCTGCTGACGATCCTGACCACCGCCGATATCCGCGGCGTCGGCCCCGGCGTCTGGAACGGCTGGAAGGCGCAGCTGATCCGCACGCTCTATTACGAAACCGAGCCGGTGCTGACCGGCGGCTTCTCGGAAGTGAACCGCGCCCAGCGCATCGCCGCGGCGCAGGCGGAGTTCCGCGCCGCCTTCACCGAATGGCCGGAAGCGGAGCTCAACACCTATATCTCCCGGCACTACCCGGCCTACTGGCTCAAGGTCGACCTGCCGCACAAGATCCGCCATGCGCGGTTCATGCGCGCAAGCGAACAGGGCGGCGCCAAGCTCAATATCAATGTCGGCTTCGACGAACTGCGCGCCGTCACCGAACTGACGATCCTGGCCCAGGACCATCCGTGGCTGCTGTCGATCATCGCCGGCGCCTGCGCCTCGGCCGGCGCCAACATCGTCGATGCGCAGATCTACACCACCACCGATGGGCTCGCGCTCGACACCATCGCGATCTCCAGGGAATACGACCGCGACGAGGACGAGGGACGGCGCGCGACACGGATCGGCGAAATGATCGAGGACGTGCTGGAGGGCAAATTGCGGCTGCCGGAGGTGGTGGCGAGGCGCGCCGCCGGCCGGTCCAGGGCGCGGCCGTTCGTGGTCGAACCGGAAGTCATCATCAACAACCAGTGGTCGGACCGCTATACCGTGATCGAGGTTTCGGGCCTCGACCGGCCCGGCCTGTTGTATCAGCTGACCACCGCGATCTCGAAACTCAACCTCAACATCGCCTCGGCCCATGTCGCGACCTTCGGCGAGCGCGCCCGCGACGTGTTCTACGTCACCGACCTGCTCGGCGCCCAGATCAACGCGCCGACGCGGCAGGCCGCAGTCAAGCGCGCGTTGATCCATTTGCTCGCCAACGAAGAAGCGGCGGAGCAACCGGCGGCGTGACCGTGCCCCGGCTCTGCGGTGCACCGCCAGGAGGCGCTGCACCGCGTCCGGGACACGGGCGCTAAATACTCTTCTCCTTGCCGAATGCGAAATAGCCGAACCCGATCGCCAGCCCGCCGTTGATCAGGACCTGGAACCAGCCGAGCACGTTGACAAGGCCGGTGGTGGTCGCATGCAGCAGGATCAGCGCGTCGAGACCGTTGGCGACAAGACCGGCCACCATCACCGCCTTCAGCGTTTCCGCCCCGTCGAAGTTGCGGGCGCCCCAGAACACGATGGCGAATCCGAGGATCACCGAGCCGGCGATACGGCCGACCACCGCGGTGGCGGGCGTCAGCATGACACCGTAAAGCGCGACCAGCCGGCCCGGACTGACAAGGAACGCCAGACCGAAAATCGCCGCCACGATGGTGGCAAGCATCAGGAAGCTGCTGAGTTTCATGATTCCTCCCCCTATCGATTAAGAAACGGCCCGGTTTAGCATGCCGGTAGAATGGTGCCTATTGCGACCAACTGTCGTCGTTGTCATTCCGGGGCGCGCTGAAAGCGCGAACCCGGAATGACGGGGATGACAGCGCTGCGTTTTAGACTAGCGTGACGCTGGTCAATCTATTGGTGCGTTTCAGGGGGCTGCAAATGATCTGGATTGCGAACGTTCTGGTGGCGCTGGTCGCGCTGCTGCACATTTATTTTCTCATTCTCGAGATGTTTCTCTGGACCAGGCCGCTGGGCTTGAAAACATTCCGCAATTCGCCGGAAAAGGCGCAGGAATCCGCGGTGCTCGCCGCCAATCAGGGACTGTATAATGGCTTTCTCGCCGCCGGGCTGATCTGGGGACTGGTTCAGGCCGTCCCCGGCTTCGCGTTCCAGATCAAGGTATTCTTTCTGCTCTGCGTCATCGTTGCCGGCGCCTATGGCGCTGCGACCGTCAGCCGCAGAATATTGCTGGTGCAAGCGGCCCCCGCGGCACTCGCCCTGATCCTGCTCTGGCTCGCGTGACTTTTCCTCATCATGCCCGGGCCTGTCCCAACGAGGGTTCGGCGAGTGCTGGCGGTAGGGTTAAGCGCCCCTGAAGCCCTTGTTTATCAGGCGCTTATGAGTTGTCCGGGCCATCAGCATTAATCGTCGCTTAACGCGCCTTTAAACCCCGCCGCTTAAGCTCCGGCATCGGGTGGCGGTGGCGTGCATATGGCGTGGGGACGGAAAAAAAGCGGCGGACGCCAGGAGCCGATGTTCGGCCTTGCCGCATCGCTCGCCGAATTGCGGCTCGGCCCGCAGGACCGCGTGACCATCGCCGACGACAAGCCAAAGCATAAAACGGCAAAGCGCAAACCGTCCGACGACGATACGCCGCGCGAGCGCAAGCCGCGCGGAAGCCGCGGCGGCGGCAAGCGCAAATCCAAAACCCGCGCGCGCAGCGGCATCGCAAAACTGTTCTATTGGGGCGCGGTGCTCGGGCTGTGGGCGGGAATTGCGGTGGTCGGCGTCGTGGTCTGGGTCGGCGCGCATCTGCCGGCGATCCAGTCGCTTGAAATCCCGAAGCGTCCGCCGACCATCCAGATCACCGGCCTCGACGGCAGCGTGCTGGCGACGCGCGGGGAAATGGCCGGCGCCAATGTCGCGCTGAAGGATCTGCCGCCGTATCTGCCGAAGGCCTTCATCGCCATCGAGGATCGCCGGTTCTATTCGCATTACGGCGTCGATCCGATCGGGATTGGGCGCGCGCTGGTGACCAATGTGCTGCATCGCGGCGTCAGCCAGGGCGGCTCGACACTGACCCAGCAGCTCGCGAAAAACCTGTTCCTGACGCAAGAGCGCACCCTACAGCGCAAGCTGCAGGAGGTCGAACTGGCGCTGTGGCTGGAGCGCAAGCATTCCAAATCAGAGATTCTCGAACTCTACCTCAACCGCGTCTATTTCGGCTCCGGCGCTTATGGCGTGGAAGCCGCGGCACAAAAATATTTCGGCAAGTCCGCGAAGACCGTCACGGTCGCGGAAGCCGCGATGCTGGCGGGCCTGGTGCAGTCGCCGTCGCGGCTGGCGCCGAACCGCAATCCCGAAGGCGCCGAAAAGCGCGCGC
Organism: uncultured Alphaproteobacteria bacterium; assembly: GCA_963784755.1. Lineage (GTDB taxonomy): Bacteria > Pseudomonadota > Alphaproteobacteria > Rhizobiales > Xanthobacteraceae > Bradyrhizobium. The sequence continues at coordinate 1,170,804 of CAWASS010000004.1, forward strand.
AGACCGTGCTTGCCGCGATGGCCAACGCCAATTTCATCACCGACGCGCAGGCGCAGGCCTCGATCGGCCATCCCTCCTACAACGTCAGGGCGGCCGGCGCCGGCACCGTCAATTATGTGGCGGACTGGATCGGCGAAGTGCTCGACGACCTGGTCGGCCAGATCGACCAGAACATCGTGGTGGAAACCTCGATCGATCCGAAACTGCAGGCCATCGCCGAGGCTTCCATCATCGACGAGCTCGCGGCGAAAAGCGTGAAATTCAATGTCAGCCAGGGCGCGCTGGTGGCGATGACGCCGGATGGCGCGGTGCGCGCCATGGTCGGCGGCCGCAATTATGCGGAGAGCCAGTACAATCGCGCGGTGACCGCGAAACGCCAGCCGGGCTCGGCGTTCAAGCCGTTCGTCTATCTTACCGCGATCGAAGCTGGATTAACGCCGGAGACGATCCGGCAGGATGCGCCGCTCAACGTCAAGGGCTGGAAGCCGGAGAATTACGGCCACGAATATTTCGGCGCGGTGACGCTGACGCAGGCGCTGGCGATGTCGCTCAACACCGTGGCGGTGCGGCTCGGGATGGAAGTCGGGCCCAGGAATGTGGTGCGCACCGCGCATCGCCTCGGCATTTCATCGAAGCTCGACGCCAATGCCTCGATCGCGCTCGGCACCTCGGAAGTCTCGCTGACCGAGCTGGTCGGCGCCTATGCGCCGTTCGCCAATGGCGGCCAGGGCGTCGCCCCGCATGTCGTGACCAGGATCCGCACCGTGGAAGGCAACAAGGTGCTTTACGCGCGACAGCCGGATCAACTGGGCCAGGTGATCGATCCGCGCCATGTCGCGATGATGAACACCATGATGCAGGAGACGCTGCTCAGCGGCACCGCGCGCAAGGCCGAGATTCCCGGCTGGTCCGCCGCCGGCAAGACCGGCACCAGCCAGGATTTCCGCGACGCCTGGTTCATCGGCTACACCGCCAATCTCGTCACCGGAGTTCTGGCTCGGCAATGACGACAATTCGCCGACCAAGAAGGCCACCGGCGGCGGCCTGCCGGTCGAGGTCTGGACCCGGTTTATGCGCAGCGCACATCAGGGCGTGCCGGTCACGGCGCTGCCGGGGTCGCAGTCGGGTGGATTCTTCTCGAATTTCGCGCAGGCCAGTCCGCAATCCAGCGCACCGTCGGCGAGCGCTCCGGTGCCGGCGACTGGTTCGAGCCGGCCGGCGCCGACGCGGACCTCGGTGCGTCCGGAAGCGGCGAGCGGGCTGGATGGCTGGCTGATGGACCGGCTGTTCGGGCGCTAGGCGCGCGCGTTATCGATCGAAAGCACGCAGTTGCCGACCACCAGCGCCAGCGCGGCGACGATGCTGGCCGTCCTGAACGCGCTGCCCGATCCGGCCAGCAAACTCACCGTCAAAGGGCCCGCGATCTGGCCGATGGCGAAAGCCGCGGTCATCATGCCGATACCGCGCGACGCCTGCGGGCCTCCGACCCGCAGCACCTCCTTGATGCCGGCCATGGTGATGACCATGAAGGTGCCGCCCACGCATACCGCGGCGATCAGCAAGGTCACGACGTTGAGTGAAACCACGGGCGCCAATACGCCGGCCGCGAGCACCCACTGGGCTCCCGTCCACAAGCGCCGCGGCGCGAGGCGATGACCGAACCGTGCGGCGGCAAGCGTGGAAAGTGCGGCAGCGGCGCCGAACACCGGCCACACCCAGCCGAACACCGCGGGATTGTCAATATATCCGCGGGCCAGCGAGGGAAGAAAGGTGGCCGGAATGATGTAGCCGTAGCCGAACAGGCCGTAACAGGCGGCGGCAACAAAAGCCCGGCGCGGCATCCCCCGTATTTTTGACGCCGCCGCGTCCGCGAGGACCGCGTTGGCGGCCAGCGGCCACCACAGCAAAAAAGCGAGCGCCGCCGCGACGACGCCCATCACAATCCACGTCGAGCGCGAACCCCAGGCGTCGAGCCCCGCGGCAAGGCCCACCAGACCGGCAAAGACGATGCCGAAACCTACTCCGGCAAAGACGAAGCCGGACCATTGAGCCTTGTTGCACCGTGCAAGGATCGGCATCGCCCAGGCCGAGACCCCGACCAGCACGAAGGCGCTGGCCACGCCTGCGGAAAAACGAAACGCAAACCAAAGCAGCGGCGAACCGCCAAGTCCCATCGCCACAGTAAAGGCGGCGACGCAAATCAGGCCCCAACGGATCGCGCGGTCCGGTCGAGGCGCAAACGCCATGCAGATCAGCGCACCGGCCAGATATCCCAGATAATTGCCGGTGGCGAGCCAGCCTCCTTGCGCCAACGTCAGCCCCATGTCGTGCTGCATCAGCGGCAGGATCGGCGTCAGGGAAAAGCGGCCGGCCCCCATCGCGCTGGCCAGTGCAAGCAAGCCCGCCGTTGCCGCGACCGTCGCGGAAGGCGCGTCCGATTTGCTGTTCATGGCCCCTAGATTAGGCCTGCCGAATGTTCTATAATATCGAATAATCAAGAACAGTGTGTTCTCAATATTAGAACGGGTTGCTCGCCGTGGATTTCGTCGATCTCAAGGTGTTCAAGAGCGTCGTCGATGAAGGCGGCATCATCAAAGCCGCGCGAAAATTGCATCGGGTGCCGTCGAGCGTCACGACGCGGGTCCAGCAACTCGAAACGTCGCTGGGCGTGACGCTGTTCCACCGCGACCGGCAGCGTCTTCATCTCTCGCCCACCGGCGAGTTGTTGCTGGCCTATGCCGAGAGACTGATCCAGCTCTCCGACGAAGCGCGCGCCGTTGTCTCCGGCGCAATTCCGCAGGGCGTGTTGAAGCTGGGAGCGCTGGAAAGCACGACCGCAAGCCGGCTGCCGCGCATCCTGGCGGACTTTCATCGCCGTTACCCGGAAGTACGCCTGGAACTGACTACGGGCACCAACGATGACCTCATGAACAAGGTGTCCGACCGCCGGCTGGACGCCGCCTTCACCGCCGAGCCTCCGGCCGCGCGCGTGCTGGAACATGTTCCGGTCTTTGCCGAGCGGCTGATCGTGATTTCCAGCGCCGGCCATCCGCCGATCCGGCGTGCGCGTGACGTGGAAGGCGCGTCGCTCATCGCGTTTCCGGAAGGGTGCGCATATCGCCGCGCGTTGCAACGCTGGCTCGGGCGGGAAAGTCTGGCGACGCTGCGGGTGCTGGAGCTCAATTCCTACCATGCCATCGTCGCCTGCGCCGCCTCCGGCGCCGGCATCGCGCTGGTGCCGGAGTCGGTGCTGGACACCATGCCGGACACCGCTGTGCTTCGGCATGCGATTGCGAAGGCGCAAGCCAACATCACGACGCCGCTGGTGTGGCGGCACGGCGAAATTTCGCCGCCGGTGCTGGCGCTGCGAACGCTGATCGCATCGCTGCGCTCACCATGACGGCCTGACGATCCGTCTCAGTCGCGGATGCCGTAACGGTGCAGGTCGTTGCCCGAGCTGTCGAGCCAGGCCTTGGCGCGCGCGGTGTGGGCGCAGATTTGCGCCACCACCCGCCAGAACCGCGGCGAGTGGTTCATCTCGACCAGATGCGCGACCTCGTGGGCGGCGAGATAATCCAGCACATAGGGCGGCGCGAGAATGAGCCGCCACGAAAACGACAATGAGCCCACCGAGGTGCACGAACCCCAGCGGCTGGATTGGTCGCGGATCGACAGCCGTTTTACCCGGACGCCAAGGGCCGCGGCATAGGATTGCGCGGCTTTCTGCAGATCGCGGCGGGCTTCGCGCTTGAGATAGTCGTGGACGCGGCGCTCGATGTGCTCGAGGCCGCCGGCCACGCAGAGCATATGCTCGCCGCTCTCGCTCGTCTCCGTCCAGACCGTTCCGCGCGCGCCCGCACGGTGCACGATCCGGTGGGCGACGTTGCGCAGGGGAACGACGGCTTCGGGAACGAACGGCGCCGCTTTCGGCAATCGGCCTAGGCGCGCGGCGATCCAGGCGCCATGAAGCTGCGCGAATTCCCTGGCATCCCTGAGCGTGCCGCGCTGGGGCATGGTCAGGATCGCTTCGCGTTCGCTCGGTTGGATGCGCAAGCTGTAGCGGCGCGCGCGCCGGTGGCGCCGCAGCCGGATCGAATAGACCTGCGAGCCGTGTTCGACCGAAAGGGTGCGAAGTTCGGCAGGCCGCTGAAAAAAGAGCGCGCGAAGGCCCATGGCTGCAGTTCCGCGAATCAGGAAAGTCGCGCGGATTCTGCCATATCCGCCGCCGCCCTGCATGGTTCCGGCTTCGCTGCTACTCGGCGGCAGCCGCCAGCGACAGCTTGGGCTTGGCTGCCGACAGCATGAAGTCGGAAATGCGCGGCACGATCTCCGATTTGAACCGGGAGCCGTTGAAGACGCCGTAGTGACCGACGCCCTTTTGCACATAATGCACCCGGCGATGGTCCGGAATCGAACTGCACAGCCCGTGCGTTGCCTCGGTCTGGCCGAGGCCGGAGATGTCGTCGTTCTCGCCCTCCACCGTCATCAGCGCGACGCGGGTGATTTTCGACGGATCCACCGGCTTGCCGCGATGGGTCATCTCGCCCCTGGGCAGCGCGTGCTTGACGAACACCACGTCGACGGTCTGCAGATAATATTCGGCGGTGAGATCCATCACGGCAAGATATTCGTCGTAGAAATCGCGATGCTTGTCGACCAGGTCGCCATCGCCCTTCACCAGATCCTTGAACAGGTTCTTGTGCGCGTCCATGTGGCGGTCGAGATTCATGGTGATGAAGCCGTTGAGCTGCAAAAAGCCCGGATAGACGTCGCGCATGAAACCGGGATGCGGGAACGGCACCTTGGTGATGACATTGCTGCGAAACCAGCCGATGCCCTTTTCCGCGGCAAGATTGTTGACGGCGGTCGGATTGCGGCGGGTATCGATCGGACCGCCCATCAGCGTCATCGACAGCGGTACATAGGGATCGCGGTCGGCTTCCATGATGGACACCGCGGCCACCACCGGCACCGAGGGCTGGCACACCGCGATGACATGCATGTTGCCGCCGAGCACATGCAGCATCTCGATGATGTAGTCGACATAGTCGTCGAGATCGAAGCGGCCTTCCGCCAACGGCACCATGCGGGCATCGGCCCAGTCGGTGATGTAGACCTCATGGGTCGGCAGAAACGCTTCGACGGTGCCGCGCAGCAGCGTTGCGTAATGGCCCGACATCGGCGCCACGATCAGCACGCGCGGCTGCGGGCTGCGCAACGGCCGCGTCAGCTTGCGGTCGAAATACAGGAGCTTGCAGAACGGCCTTTCCCAGACCGCGCGGATTTCGATCGGGGTGCGCACGCCGTTGACCTCGGTGTCATGCAGTCCCCATTCCGGCTTGCCGTAGCGGCGCGTGGTGCGTTCGAACAGTTCGCACCCCGCGGCGATGGATTTGCCGAAATCGGTATGCGACCACGGATTGAGCGGATTCTGGAACAGAATCTTGGTGGCATCGGTCACCGCCCGCGCCGGATTGAGCGAGGCCTGCCCCATCTCGTACACCCAGTACATCGGCGTCGTCAGCGCCGCGCTGCCTTCCCCCGGCAGGGCCGGCGGGCGGCCAAATTCACCAATCGGCATATGTCCCTCGAAACCCCGGTTTTGCGTTGCAATATAGTGGTTGTTACGTAACAAAGGGTCAATGCGCCGAACGGCTTTTTCGTATGGTTATCGATGCATGGGCGCATGATTGTGGCCCAAAAGCCGCTATTCGCCGCTTTGGAGCAGCGAGCCGGCACGGCGGGCGCTGTTCAAAAGCACAAGAAATATCGCGAATGAGACAATAAACAGCACCGCGTTGATCAATAGCGCGTCGATCATCAGGTCGAGCCTGAACACATGGTCGATCAGCAGCGCCCGCATGCCCTCGAACACATAGGTCGGCGGCAACGCCCATGCGACCGCCTGCAGCCAGTGCGGCAGCACCGTCACCGGGTAATAGACGCAGGCCAGCGGCAAAATCCCGAACATCAGCGTCCAGACGATGCTCTCGGCGCCGAGCCCGTTTCGCAACACCAGCCCGGACACGAAAATACCGAGCGACCAGCTGGTGAAGATGAGATTGCAGAAGAACGCGATCAGCGGCAGGCCAAGGCTGTAGAAATTGAAGTGGAAGAAGAACATCGCCAGCAGCGTCATCGGAATGACGCCGATGGTGAGCCGGATCAGGCTCATGATCATCAGCGAGATCAGGAACTCGATCGGCTTTAACGGGCTCATCATCAGATTGCCGAGATTGCGCGCCCACATCTCCTCGAGAAACGAGATCGAGAAGCCGAGCTGCCCCCGGAACAGGATGTCCCACAGGATGATGGCGCCGATGAAGGTGCCGCCGGCGCGCGCGAAAAAACCGGCATTCTGCGCGATGTAGGTCTGCAGAAACCCCCAGGTGACGATTTGCAGCGCCGGCCAGTACACCAGCTCGAGCAGGCGCGGCCAGGACGAGATCAGCAGGTACCAGTAACGCAGGATCATCGCGCCGATTCGGTGCGGCGCGATGCCCCAGTGGACGTCGGCGTTGCTGACGATACTCACGACGCGCTCTCCTGTGCGCGGCCGCGCGCGACGTCGAGAAACACTTCCTCCAGCGTGGCGCGGTTGTAGCGCAGCATGATGTTGTCGGGGCTGTCGTCGTCCTCGATGCGGCCGCGTTTCATGATGATGACGCGATCGCACAATCGTTCGACCTCCAGCATGTTGTGCGACGCGAGCAGAATCGTCGCGTTGTTGGTCTTGCGATAGGACAGCAGATGTTGCCTGATCCAGTCGGCGGTATCGGGATCGAGCGACGCCGTCGGCTCGTCCAGCAGCAGCAGTTCGGGCTCGTTGATCAGTGCTTTGGCCAGCGCCACCCGGGTCTTCTGCCCGGACGACAGCTTTCCGTTGGGACGATCGAGGAATTCGCTCAGGTCGAGATCGGCGGCGAGCGCCTCGATGCGTTCGCGCAGATTCGCAACCGCATAGAGCCGGCCGAACACGGTGAGGTTCTGCCGAACCGTAAGCCGCATCGGCATGTCGACATAGGGACTCTCGAAATTCATCCGGCCTAGCACTTGCGCGCTTTGCTCGGGCATCGAACGGCCCAGCACCTGCACCCGCCCCGAGGTCGGCAGCACCAGCCCCATGATCATCGCGATGGTGGTGGTCTTGCCGGCGCCGTTGCCGCCGAGCAACCCGGTGACGCTGCCGCGCGCGATCCGGAACGACACATCGTCCACGGCGCGGGTGGTCTTGTAGAGTTTTATCAGATGCGAAACCTCGATCGCCGCCGATCCCTCGGGATCGGGCGCGGGCAAGCCGGCCTTTGGTGCATCTTCAATCGTCATGCGGGCCGTTCATTGGGCCATTGCGGACATTAGCGCAAGACTTGCGACACCTCGTCATGCCCGGCCTTGTCCCGGCATCCATGTCTTGCCTGTATCGTGCCAAGAAAAGACGTGGATGGCCGGGACAAGCCCGGTCATGACGAAGAAAACAACACCATCCAAGCGCATTTGTGATCGAGACCCCGCACGGCTAAACTCACGGGAATGACCGACGTTGCAGCCCCCGATTTCCGCCACCCGCGCCGCTATGTCCGTCTGGACACGATTTTGCGGCTGCGCTGGCTTGCCGTGCTCGGGCAGCTCGTGGCGATTTTCGTGGTGGTGCAGGGGCTCGATTTCGACCTTCCCATCATCCCCTGCGTCGCCATCGTCGGCTTCTCGGCGCTGCTCAATCTCGCGCTGCAGATCGCCTTCAACCCGATGCAGCGGCTGGAGCCGGTTTATGCCGCGGCGCTGCTGGCGCTGAACATCGCCGAACTGGCGGGGTTGCTGTATTTCACCGGCGGCCTGCAAAATCCGTTTTCGTTTCTGTTCCTGGCGCCGGTGCTGATTTCGGCGACCGCGCTGCCGATCCGCCTGACCATCGCGCTCGGCATTTTTGCCGTGGCGTGCTCGACCGCGCTGGGCTTTTTCCATTTGCCGCTGCCGTGGGAGAGCGACGAACCGCTGGAACTGCCGCCGATCTACCTGTTCGGCGTCTGGCTCTCGATCCTGCTCGCGATCGGCGTCACCAGTCTCTATGCGTTCCAGGTCACCGAAGAGGCGCGCAAACTGTCCGACGCGCTCGCCGCCACCGAGCTGGTGCTGACGCGCGAACAGCACCTCACCCAGCTCGACGGCCTCGCCGCCGCCGCCGCCCACGAGCTCGGCACGCCGCTCTCGACCATCTTCCTGATCTCGCGCGAACTGGAAAAGACCGTACAGGACAACGGCGCGCTCGCCGGCGACCTCAAAACCCTGCGCGAGCAGGCGCAGCGTTGCCGCGATATCCTCGCCAAGATCACGCAGCTATCGTCAACCGGCGCGCCGTTCGATCGCATGCCGCTGTCGACATTGATCGAGGAAGCCGTGGCGCCGCACCGCGATTTCGGCATTGCGATCAAGGTACGGATCGCGGTCGCCGGCGCCAGCGAGCCGGTCGTCATGCGCAACCCGGCAATCCTCTACGGCGTCGGCAACATCCTGGAGAATGCGGTCGATTTCGCGCGCGCGACCGTCGAGGTGAATGCGTGGTGGAATGCCGACACCGTCGAAATCGTCATTTCCGACGACGGGCCCGGCATCGCGCCCGATATTCTGAAGCGGATCGGCGAGCCCTATCTGTCGCGCCGGCGCAGCGCCGATGAAGCGGAGCGCGACCGCGGCGGCCTCGGACTCGGCGTGTTCATCGCGCGCACGCTGCTGGAGCGCACCGGGGCGAAGGTGTCCTTCACCAACCGGACGTTTCCGGACCACGGCGCGGTGGTCCAGATCGAGTGGCCGCGCGACCGTTTCGAAAGCGCTGAAATTGCTGGCGAATCATCGAGTTAGACCTGTGCCAGAACGTCGCGGTCAACTTTATGCGGCCTTGGCAGCGCCATGCTGCTGCGCCATATGCTAGGATGCCGCAACCCGAGGATCATCCAGTGAATGCTGTTCCCGAACTGACAGGCCACACCGACCGCTCGCTGCTGATCGTCGAGGACGACAAGCCGTTCCTGGAGCGGTTGTCGCGCGCGATGGAAACCCGCGGCTTCGACGTCACCTCGTGCGAGAGCGTCTCCGACGGCCTCGCCCATATCGGCAAGGCGGCGCCGGCGTTCGCCGTGGTCGATCTCAGGCTCGGCGACGGCAACGGCCTCGACGTCGTCTCGGCGCTGAAGCGGCAGCGGCCCGATGCGCGCGCGATCGTGCTGACCGGCTATGGCAACATCGCCACCGCCGTCACCGCGGTGAAGATGGGCGCGGTCGATTATCTCTCGAAGCCCGCCGACGCCGACGATGTGGTGGCGGCGCTGCTGGCGAGCGGCACCGAGAAGTCGGAACTGCCCAATAATCCGATGTCGGCGGACCGGGTGCGCTGGGAGCATATCCAGCGCATCTACGAGATGTGCAACCGCAACGTCTCGGAAACCGCGCGGCGGCTTAACATGCACCGCCGCACCCTGCAGCGCATCCTGGCCAAGCGCGCGCCGCGGTAACGCTTTTCATTTTCTTCGTCATTGCCGGGCTTGACCCGGCAATCCATCTCCTTCGAAACAGTCTTGTGAAGATGGATGGATACGCGGGTCAAGCCCGCGTATGACGGAGTGCGTTGTGCGCGCCGCGTTAAAACTCCCCATGGCCCTGCGGATCGATCAATCGATTGATCCGCTGCGCCGCGGCCATCCCGAACCGCACCGTCATCGATTTGCGGGTCGGCGCCGGCAGCCGATGCTCCGGCGCCTCGCAATGCAGATGCGCGCCATAGGCGTCGGCGACGATCAGGCCGGTGTCGGCGGGAAAGATCTCGCACGGCAGATCCTGCGTGAAGGCGAAGAACAGCCGGTCGCAATGCGCGCGGTAGTCCTGCCATTTCTGGTCGGCGCGCAGATCCTCGATCGAGGACTTGATCTCGACGATCCATATCTCGCCGCGCTCGTTGATGGCGACGAGGTCGGCGCGCCGCCCCGACGGCAGCGGCAACTCGCTGATGCAGGAAAACCCCAGCGAGCGCAGCAGCCGCGCGGTGCCGCGCGCGATCGCCAGCGCGGTCTCGGACTGGCGGCGGTCCGGCGGCGGCGCCAGAGCCATATTGCGGGCTTGCGATTCCATTGCGGCAAAACCCTAGCCGATTTCAGAGCAGGGAACAAAGCGGCAACTGCGCCAAAGAGAGCGCAAATTCGTACCGCGTCCGCCATGCTTTCGACCTCACCGGAACTTGAAGCCCGGGAACTTTGGTTCCGAGGGACGGAACACTGGAGGAACCCAATGAAGCTATCCATCGCCACTCGCATGTTTGTCTTTGCCGCCGCCGCCCTGCTCTCCACGGCCGCATTTTCGGCAGCCAACGCCAAACCCACCGTCGAAGTCGCGTTCGTGCTGGACACCACGGGCTCGATGGGCGGCCTGATCGAAGGCGCCAAGCGCAAGATCTGGTCGATCGCCACCGCGATCGTCGATTCCAACCCCGACGCCGACATCCGCATGGGCCTCGTCGCCTATCGCGACATCGGCGACGACTATGTCACCAAGACCTTCGACCTCACCACCGACATCCAGGACCTCTACGCCAGGCTGCTCGAGCTGAAGGCGCGCGGCGGCGGCGACTGGCCGGAAAGCGTCAACGAAGCGCTCGACGTCGCCGTCAACAAACTGCAATGGACGCCGAGCGGCAACGTCCGGCGCATCGTGTTCCTGGTCGGCGACGCGCCGCCGCACATGGATTACGCGCAGGACACCAAGTATCCGACGACACTCGCGGTGGCGAAGCAGAAGAATATCACCGTCAACGCGGTGCTGGCCGGAGATGCGCGCGACACCGAGCGGGTGTGGCGCGACATCGCGCAGAACGGCAATGGCCGTTTCATCCCGATTCCGCAGGATGGCGGACACGTCGTCGTCATCGAGACGCCCTACGACGACGACATCATCATCCTGCAAAAACAGATCAACGGCACCGTGATCCCCTATGGCCCCGGCGCATTCCAGAAGCGCACCGAAGACAAGACCCGGCAGCTGGCGCAGTTTGCAGCCGCGGCGCCCGCGGCGGCCTCCGACATGGCGAGCTATCTCAACAAGCGCGCCAGGCTCTCGTCGGAAGCCATCACCGGCGACGGCGACCTCGTCAGCGATGTTGCCTCCGGCAAGCAAAAGCTGGGCGGCATCAAGGACGACGAACTGCCCGATAATTTGCGCGCGCTAAGCCCGGAGCAACGCGCGGCCGAACTCGACAAGCAGATGAAGGACCGCAAGGCGCTGAACGAAAAGCTCACGGCACTGGTGGCGAAGCGCGACAAATACGTTGCCGACGCGCGCGCCAAGGCGCCGAAGGCGTCCTCGTTCGACCGCGTGGTCGAGGAGACGCTGCGGGCGCAGATCAAGAGGTAGGCGCCGTCCTCGTGTTCCGGGCGCTGCTTCGCAGAACCGGGACCTTACCGGACGCCGGCGTTCGCCCCGGCTCTGCAGCGCACCACGCCGCGAAGAGCGGCGCGTTGCGCTGCGTCCGGGGCACGAGGCGTGCGGGAACCCCGCCCGCTCCAGCCGCTTGATAGTCCGGTGACGAACGGATCAAGGGCAACCCCGGCATGATCGACGACCTCTGGTACAAGAATGCGGTTTTCTACTGCCTTTCCGTCGGCACCTATATGGACGCCAATGGCGATGGCGTCGGCGATTTCAAGGGGTTGCTGCGGCGGCTGGATTACCTGCACGGGCTCGGCATCACCGCGATCTGGCTGATGCCGTTCCAGCCCTCGCCCGGCAAGGACGACGGCTACGACATCTCGGACTATTACGGTGTCGATCCGCGCTACGGCACGCTGGGCGACTTCGTGGAATTCACCCACGGCGCGCAACAACGCGGCATGCGCGTCATCATCGACCTCGTGGTCAACCACACCTCGGACAAGCACGCCTGGTTTCAGCACGCCCGCAGCGATCCGAAATCCAAGCATCGCGACTGGTATGTCTGGGCCGACCGGAAGCCGGCCAATGCCAACACCGGCATGGTATTTCCCGGCGTGCAGAAATCGACCTGGAGCCACGACAAAGAGGCGAAGGCCTGGTACTTCCATCGCTTCTACGATTTCCAGCCCGACCTCAACACCTCGCATCCGGAGGTGCAGGCCGAAATCCTGAAGATCATGGGATTCTGGATTCAGCTCGGCGTCTCCGGCTTCCGGATGGACGCGGTGCCCTTTGTTATCTCGACCAAGGGCGCGAAGGTGCGAAAGCCGGTCGAGCAATACGACATGCTGAGGTCGTTGCGGGAATTTTTGCAGTGGCGCGAAGGCAACGCCATCATTCTTGCCGAAGCCAATGTGCTGCCGGAAACCGACATGCAGTATTTCGGCAGCGATGGCGACCGCATGCACATGATGTTCAATTTTCAGGTCAACCAGCATCTGTTCTATGCGCTGGCATCGTCGGACTCCCGCCCGCTTGCGAAAGCGCTCGCCGCAACAAAACCACGGCCGGCGACCGCGCAATGGGGATTGTTTCTGCGCAATCACGACGAGCTCGATCTCGGACGTTTGACGAAGGCGCAGCGCAACACCGTGTTCAAAGCCTTCGGCCCCGACAAGAACATGCAGCTCTACGATCGCGGCATCCGGCGGCGGCTGGCGCCGATGCTGGGCGGCGACCGCCGCCGTCTCGAACTCGCCTACAGCCTGATGTGCACGCTGCCGGGCACGCCGGTGATCCGCTATGGCGACGAGATCGGGATGGGCGACAATCTCGATCTGCCCGAGCGCAACGCGGCACGGACGCCGATGCAATGGTCGGCCGAGCCGCACGGCGGTTTTACCAAGAGCGACAGACCGTGCTCGCCGGTGATCGACAAAGGTCCGTACGGCTATGAGCATGTCAACGCCGCAAAACAGCGGCGCGATCCGAATTCATTGCTGAACTGGACCGAGCGCATCATCCGGATGCGCAAGGAGGTGCCCGAGGTCGGCTGGGGCGATTTTAAAGCGATCTCGGCGCGCGATCCGGCGGTCTTCATCCTGCGCTACGACTGGCGCAACAATTCGGTGTTGTTCGTGCATAACCTCGACGAAAAGCCGCGCGAAGTCTCGTTCGCGGTCGGCCTCGACGGCGAAGAGGGCAAGCTGTTGATCAACCTGCTCTCGGAGGATCACAGCCGCGCCGGCAAGAACGGCAAGCACACGCTGATGCTGGAGGCCTACGGTTATCGCTGGTATCGCTGCGGCGGGCTGGATTATCTGCTGAAACGCAGCGACATCGACGGGGTGAACGACAATCATCCGGAATAGCCACGTCGTCCCCGCGAAGGCGGGGACCCATAACCACCGCTGCCAATGTTACGCTGCTCAGATGCCACGGGTTGGCGCCACCGTTCAAACTGATGGGTCGGAGGCTATGGGTCCCCGCCTTCGCGGGGACGACAGGATGCCTTAGTTCGGCAGCGCGATGACCAATCCCTCATTCCCCCGCAACTCCAGCGTCTCGCCGATCGCCTCGCCTTTCCGGTCCATCAGTGTCGACAGCAGGATTTCGCCGCCAAGCCCGATGGTGTCGGAACGAACCGAACCAGGCTCATTGCCGAGATTGAGCGCGATCAGAAGCGATCCTTCGTCGTCCTGCCGCTTGTACAGCAACAGTTCGCCTTCGGCTGCAAGCGGCACATAGGCACCGCACACCAGCGCGGGCGTTTGCTTCCTGAGTTTTATCAGCGCGCGATACAGGCACAGAATTGATTGCTTGTCGGCGGCAAGGTTGGCGGCGTTATCGCGCATATAATCGTCCGGCAGCGGCAGCCATGGTTGCACGCTTGAGAAGCCCGCATGCGGCGTAGCGTCCCATTGCATCGGGGTGCGGCAGCCATCGCGGCCGACGCCGATGCCCGGCACGTTCTTCTCGAAGGGGTCGCGGACCTGATCCGGCGCAATCGCAACCTGATGCATGCCGATCTCGTCGCCGTAATACAGCGTCGGCGTGCCCCGCAGGGTCAGCAGCAGCATCGCCGCAACCCGCGCCTGCGCCGACCCGGCCCGGCTTGCAACGCGTGGACGATCATGATTGCCCAGCACCCAGTTCGGCCACGCGCCGGTCGGCAGTGCTGCTTCATACTCCGCGATGATCTTTTCGATCGCGCGCGCGTTCCAGGGCGCCGACAGCAGCGCGAAATTGAACGGCAGATGCGCGCCCGACAAATCCTTGCCGTAATAGGCGACCAGCCGCTCGAACGGCAGATAGATTTCGCCGATCAGGACGCGACCGTCGAATTCATCGACGACGCCGCGCATTTCCGCGATCACGTCCTGCACCTCGGCCTGATCCGCGGTGTAGCGCGGCAGCAGGCGTTCGTGCGGCGGCCTATGGGTGCGAAAGTCCGGATTGGGCGGATTGTCGCGGAACTGCTCGTCCTTGATCAGATGCCAGATCACATCGACGCGAAAACCGTCGACGCCCCGGCGCAGCCAGAAGCGCATGACGCCGTAGATTGCCGCGCGCACTTGCCGGTTGCGCCAGTTGAGATCGGGCTGTTGCGCAAGGAAGGCGTGATAGTAATATTGCCCGGTCGCGGCATCGAGCGTCCACGCGCTGCCGCCGAATTCCGACATCCAGTTGTTCGGCGCCCCGCCGCCAGGCCGCGGATCGCGCCAGAGATACCAGTCGCGCTTCGGATTTTCCCGCGACCTCCGGCTCTCGATGAACCAGGGGTGCTGGTCCGAGGTGTGATTGGGCACGAGATCGAGGATGATCTTGAGGCCCGCAGCGTGCGCGGCGGCGACAAGCGCGTCGAAATCCGCTTTGGTGCCGAACAGCGGATCGATCCCGACGTAGTCCGAAATGTCGTAGCCGAAATCGGCCATCGGCGAGGGAAAGATCGGCGACAGCCAGATCGCGTCGACCCCGAGCGCGCTTACATAGGGCAGCCGCTCGATGATGCCCTTGATGTCGCCGACGCCATCGCCGTTGGAGTCCTGAAAGGAACGGGGATAGATCTGGTAGAAGACACCGTTTCGCCACCAGATGTCAGCGTGCTTGCTCATTCGGGAAACCGGCCTTTGTCATGACGCGGAAGGCAACGCCTAAATCGCGATCGAGTTCAAGCTATACGGCATCCGTGTCATAGGCGGGCTTGACCCGCCTGCGGGGCCGAAGCCCTTCGGCAAGGCGAAGGCCCGCATATCCCATCATCTTCGAAAGCTGGATTGCCGGATCGAGCCGGCAATGACGATGGCGCGCTCCGGCTGCCGTTCCAGAGTCTACGCCCCTTTGCCATGATCGGCTAAGCCGGTATGATGTCCCGCAGAAAAGGGGCGGGGAATCAGTGAACGATCTTTTGGAAAAGTATTTTTCGTTTCAGGGACGGCTGGCGCGGCTGCCTTATTTCATCCGCGGCGTCCAGTTGGGCATCGCAGTCTCGGTGATATTCGTGCTGAGCATTCCCGCCTTCAGCAACGGCAACGGCATCCTGTGGGGGATCGGCCTTGTACTGGTGATCGTGGCCGCGGCGATCTATTTCATCGGCGCAGCGTCGCAGATCGTGCGGCGGCTGCACGATATCGGCCTGCCGGGCTACCACGCGATATGGGTCGCCATCGCATTGGTGATTTCCAATGCGGTGTCATACAGCCAGAGCTACCGCACCGTCCTGCTCAACCTGCCGTTTTTCGCGGTCGCATTGTGGATTTTGATTTGGCCCGGACAGCACGGGCCGAACCGCTTCGGCGAATAGCAGGCGGCGGCCAAAAACCGCTTGGCACCCTGCAAAAAATCGGCATTGTGCGCCGATGGCAGACCAAACCGAAACCAAAGCAAAAGCCGGCGCCACCATCATTCCGGTGACGCCGTTTCAGCAGAACTGCATGCTGCTGTGGTGCGAAGCCACCAGGAAGGCCGTGGTGATCGATCCCGGCGGCGACGTTCCCCGGATTCTGGCCGCGATCGAGCAGGCCAAGGTCGGCGTCGAGCAGATCTGGCTGACGCACGGACATATCGACCACGTCGGCGGCGCCGCGGAATTGCGCGACACGCTGAAGGTGCCGATCGAGGGACCGCACAAGGCCGACAAATATCTGCTCGACAATGTCGAGATGAGCGGCCGTAGTTTCGGCATGACCGGCGTGCGCAATTTCGCCCCCGACCGCTGGCTCGACGAAGGCGAACGGGTCAGGATCGGCGAATTGACCTTCGACATTTTCCATTGCCCCGGCCATTCGCCGGGCAGCGTGGTGTTTTTCAACAAGGAAATGCGCTTCGCCCATGTCGGCGACGTCTTGTTCAACGGCTCGGTCGGCCGCACCGACCTACCCGGCGGCAGCCATGAAACGCTGATCCGGTCGATCACCGAAAAACTGCTGCCGCTCGGCGACGACGTCAAGTTCATCTGCGGTCACGGTCCCGGCTCGAGTTTCGGCCATGAGCGGCTCAGCAATCCGTTTATCAACGGGACGATGTGAGGATGATGGTGTCCCGGACGCGGCGCGGCTTTCTTCATGCCGCTCCGCGGGCCGGGACCATACCAAACACTGCGCTCTGTGCGGCCCCGGCTCCGCAGCGCACCGCTTCGCAAGTGCTGCGCGCTGCGCTGCGTCCGAGGCACGGTGGAGACATTCCCCGCCTGCACAGGAACGACTCCATGCTAGTTGCGGGTCAGGCGGCAGCTCGCAGTTGGAAAACCCGAAGCATAGAGGGAGTCCCGCATGGGGCGTGGGACTCCCTCATATGCCAGACGAGGCATCGGCGGCATTGAACTCGTCCGTCTCTTCGGCACGGGCTGACTTTGAGGGCGTCAGCTCATGGTATCGGGCAGTAACGGTCGGCGCATTCGCGGGTTCGTCCCTTCCTCGTAGCGCCCTCCGCCAAGGCCAAACCTTCCCCGTCTCTTCAAAAGAGTCTGTGCAATTTTGACCACTCGAAACGAAATTTTTCACGCTGCGCGTCGTTTCAAAAAGCGCCCTAGCCCGATACCATCGCCCTGATCCGCTGCGACAGGTTGTCGAGATCGAACGGTTTGGTGATCATTTCCATGCCCGGCTGCAGGAAACCCTTGGCGATCGCGACGTTCTCGGCATAGCCGGTGATGAACAGGATCTTCAGCTCGGGCCTGGTTTCGCGGGCCTGGTCGGCGAGCTGGCGGCCGTTCATGCCGGGCAGGCCGACGTCGGTGACCAACAGGTCGATCCGCTGGTTGAGCCGCAGCATGCGCAGGCCCGAGGGTCCATCGGTCGCTTCGAGCACGCGATAACCCTGATCCAGCAGCGTCTCGACGATGACGCCGCGCACCACCGGTTCGTCCTCGACCACCAGCACGGTTTCGCCGGTCGCCGCAACATCATCGGCGGTGGCCGCAACGGTCCGCTCCGCGTCCGCGTCGCCGTGATGGCGCGGCAGATACAATCTGACAGATGTGCCCTGCCCGAGCTTGCTGTCGATCAGCACATGGCCGTTGGACTGCCGCGCGAATCCATAGATCATCGACAACCCGAGCCCGGTACCCTGCCCGATCGGCTTGGTGGTGAAGAACGGATCGAAGGCGCGCGTGGCCACCTCCGGGCTCATGCCGGTGCCGGTATCGGTGACGTCGATGCGGATGTAGTCGCCGGGCAACAGCGCCGGCGTATCGGCGGTGATGCCCTCGATCCGCTCATTGGCGGAGGTGATGACGAGCTTGCCGCCATCGGGCATGGCGTCGCGCGCATTGATGGCGAGGTTGAGCAGCGCGCTCTCGAGCTGGTTCGGATCGCACAGCGTGCACCACAGCCCGTCGAAAGCCGTGATTTCCAGATCGATGGTCTCGCCGATGGTCCGGCGCAGCAAATCTTCCAGTGACACCACCAGCTGATTGGCATCGACGGATTTCGGAATCAGCGGCTGCCGCCGCGCAAACGCCAGCAGGCGGTGGGTCAATGCCGCGGCGCGGTTCGCCGACGTCATCGCCGCGTTGATGTAGCGCGCGACGTTCTCGGTGCGGCCCTGGTCGAGCCGGGTCTGCATCAGATCCAGCGAGCCCACGATTCCCGTCAAGAGATTATTGAAATCGTGGGCGATGCCGCCGGTCAGTTGTCCCACCGCTTCCATCTTTTGCGACTGGCGCAACGCCTCTTCGGTGGCCTTCAGCCGGTCCGCCGCCGCCTTTTCCGCCGTCACGTCGCGGGCGACGGCGTAGACGCGATCGCCATCCGACACCCCGGTCCACGACAGCCAGCGATACGACCCGTCCTTGTGGCGGAAGCGGCTTTCGAACCTGACCGTGGTATCCTCGGCGATCAGTTTTCTGACATGCGCCCGGGTTGTTGCGCCGTCGTCGGGATGGTCCAGCCATTCCGAGGTACGGTTCAGCAATTCGGCCTCGCTCCACCCCAGCGTCCTGGTCCAGGCCGGATTGACCGTTTGCCAGATTCCCTTGCGGTCCGCGACCAGCAGCAAATCCTGCGACACGTTCCAGATGCGGTCGCGCTCGCGGGTTTTCTCCTCGACCCGTTCGGCCAGCGTCGCGTTCAGTTCGGCGAGCTGGGTCGCAAGCTTGCGCTGTTCCGCTTCGCTTTGCTGAAGCGCGCGCTCGGCTTCAACCTGCTCGGTGATATCGCTGTGGGCGCCGACCAGGCGCACGGCCTTGCCGTTGGCGTCGCGCTCGATAGTGGATTTGACCGAGATCCAGCGCAGCTCGCCATCGCTTGGCCGGACGATCCGGTAGCGCACGGTGTAGTCGCGGACATTGCCTGCGACGGCGTCGCGAAATTTCTTTTCGGTGGCTTCGCGGTCGTCGGGGTGAACGCGCTGCACCCAGTCTTCGTGGGTCTCGTTGACGGCGTCCGGCGGTAGCCCGTGGATCAGCAGATATTCCGGTGAGCGGCGGTTGCGGAAGCCGGTGGTGAGATCGACCTCGAGGCCGCCGATCCGGCCGATCTGCTGCACGCGCGCAAGCTCGGCTTCGCGCTCGCGCAACGCCTGGGCCGCAAGGTGTTCCTTGGTCACGTCGCGGCAAACCACGAGGACGCCGCCGACGCCATCGGCTTCGTCGATCGGGCTGTAGCCGTAGGTCCACCAGACCTGTTCGAGCCTGCCGTGACGCGTGACCGGGATCAGTTGATTCTCATGCCAGGTGGCGCCGCCGCCGCTCATCACCTGTTCGATCTGGGGACCGATGATGGGCCAGATTTCCGCCCAGCAGTCGCGGCCACGCTGGCCGAGCGCGCTCGGATGCCGCTCCGGACCCATGGTCTGGCGGTAGGCGTCGTTATAGAACTGGAGCAGTTCCTCGCCCCACCAGATGAACATCGGGTGGTTGGTGTTGAGCAGAATGCGCACGGCCGTGCGCAGGCTCTGCGGCCAAGCATCGGGCGGGCCGATCGGGGTGGCGGACCAGTCATAGACTCGCGTCGACGCGCCCATCTCGCCGCCGCCAGCAAGAAAATCCGTACGATCCGATCGATTGAAATCAAGCATTCAGTACAATCTGGCCAGCCCAATCCAGATGGCAGCCGAAACTTAGCCGGCTGTCACAGTCCTGCAAACGTCCGGGCATCGAATTCGGTTCCAATTTATTTCCAGAAAGCTGGAACAAAACCCGGATTGCCTGCGGGCGACGCTATTTCATCAGCCCAGCGGCGGTCAGCGCCCGCGTGATGACGGCGCCGACGTTGATCGCGGGACGCCGCGGCGGCTGACGCGGTTTCGAGCGACGGCCCGCCTGCGGCCAAAGCACCGTACTCATATCCGGAAAGGACTGCGGCACGGGCGCGGCAGGAACCGCCGGAATTGTCGATATTGCCGCCGTGGCAATCGGCTCCGCTTCCTTCGGAACTTCCTTGGGTTGATGAACCCGGCCGGTCAGGCCGAAGAAACTCGCAATGTGATACGACGACGAAATTCCGGCCTCGATCATGAACGCGCCCTGGGCGCCGAAGCGTTCATCGTTGTCGCCGATCCCGAGCGGGGTGCCGTGCGCCATGTCGGTGATGGTGTAGGATTCGACCAGCGTCTCGCCATTCGCATTCCACCAGAGCGCGCGGGGATAGCCGTCGACGGTAGACTCCGCCATCGGTGAGGGCGGCAGATGGTGCAGGTCGAGCCACTGCTTGACGATCTCGTCGGCATTCGCAGGGTTGACGGTCTTGTCGGCGCTGCCGTGCCACACCGAGAGTTTCGGCCACGGGCCCCGGTAATTCGAGGCGTTGCGCACGAGATCGCCGAGTTCGCGCGCCGGGCGCGGCGGCGAACGGTGCATGCCGGCGATCGCCTGCTGCACATTGGCGGCAATGCCATAGGGCAAGCCCGCGATGACGGCGCCGCCGGCAAACAGTTCGGGATAGGTCGCGAGCATCACCGCGGTCATGGCGCCGCCGGCGGACAGCCCGGTCACGAAGATGCGTTTGGTATCGATGCTGTGATCGCGCGCCATCCGCGCGATCATCTGCCGGATCGAAGCCGCCTCGCCGCTTCCACGTGCGATATCTTCCGGATTGAACCAGTTGAAGCAGCCATTGCCGTTGTTGGCGGGCTTCTGCTCCGGCATCAGCAAGGCAAAACCGTAGCGCTCCGCCAGCGTCGACCAGCCGGCGCCGATCTCGTAGCCGGCGGCGGTCTGGGTGCAGCCGTGCAGCACCACGACCAGCGGCAGCTTCTGCCGCGCGCGTTGATCGCCCGGCAGATATGAGAACATCCTGAGATCGCCGGGATTGGCGCCGAATCCGCTGGTTTCGGTGAGGCGGCTGCTTTTGGCGCCGAGGCCCAATCCGTGCGATAAACCACTCAACCCTTTGAGTTCGTTCAGTTTGGGAAGACGGCGGAGGAATTCGATATTGTCGGCGAGGGACACGGCAGCTCCTTTGTGAGAACCCTATAACCTCATCGAGAACAATTGGTTGCTGCACTGCAAAATAAAAGGATTGTGTGCTGCCAGTTCACAGGATTGTGGCGGTAAGGATTAACCATCACGCCATGCGCGCTGCCGTCATCCTGAGGTGCGCGCCGCCTTCGGCGCGCCTCCAAGGATGGCCACGGGCACGGCTGCTTCCATCCTTCGAAACGCCGCACAAGCGCGCGGCTCCTCAGGATGACGGGGGTGTTTTTGCGGACTGACGACTAGATCGCCTTCAATTTCCGGTAAGCGAACCACACCATCTTCAGCAGCAGCCAGCCGTCGCGGAATCTCGATATCTGGGTTTCCCCAAAAGTGCGCGCCTTGTAGTGGATCGGCGTCTCGATGATCTTGAGGTTCTGCTTGGCGGCGCCGAAGATCAGGTCGAAATCGCCGAACGGATCGAAATTGCCGAAATAGCCGCGCTCGCGCGCCAGCAATTCGTAGTCCTTACGCAACAACACTTTGGTGCCGCACAGCGTGTCGGTGAGGCGGGTGTTGACGAGATAGCTGAACAGATAGGCGAAGAAGCGGTTGGCGATGAGGTTGAGCGGGCGCATCGCTTCGCGCTCCATCGGGTAGATCAGTCTGGTGCCGTTGACGAACTCGGCTTTGCCGCTCTCGATCACCGCGTGGTATTTCGGCAGCGCTTCCGGCGGCATGGTGAGGTCGGCGTCGAGGATCATCAGCACGTCGCCGCTCGCCGCGGCAAAGCCCTTGCGCACCGCGTCGCCCTTGCCCTTGCCGTCCTGTTTCAGCACCTTGATGTCCCAGACATCCCTGTAGGCATCGCGGACGCGTTCGCATTCCTCATAGGTGCCGTCGCTGGAATTTCCCTCGACGAACAGGATCTCCTGGGATGAGCCGAATTTCGGCATCCGCAAAATCGCGTTTTCGATATTGCCCCTTTCGTTCCGGCACGGGATCAGGATGCTGGCGGAAAACTTGCGATCCGGAAACTGCCGCACCGGACGGCCGACGATATAGGTGCGCAGGCACAGTTGCCGGATGCCGGGCAATGGCGCGATGTACTTGTTGATCAACGGTCCGAGGCCGAGCCAGCGCCGCGGCAGCAATTGCCGCCGCTCCTCCCGGATCACCTCGAAATCCGCGAGATCGAGCAAATTCAAAAAGTCGGCGGTGGCGATGTAGTTGATGACCGGCTGCTTGCTGCGCAGATGCAGCGCCTCGGCAAGCCTGAGCACCGGCTCCCACAGATGCGAATAGTAGGCGATGATGATCCGCGTCGACGGCGCACAGAGATAATGCACCAGCCGCAGGGTGCCGTCGATGTCCTCGAAGGTACCGATGGTGTCGGCGATCACAATGTAGTCGAACGGCCCCTCAATTCCAGCCAGCGTCGCCGGATCCTCAACGTCGCCGAGCACGAAATTCAGGCCGGGATACAGCGCCCGGGCCTTGGCGAGGACCTTGGCGCTAAAATCGACGCCGACGCCGACGGACGGCTGCAGCGCCGCCAGCAGATGCCCGCTGCCGCAGCCCAGTTCCAGCACCCGCTTTCCCGGCGGAATCAGAAACCGCATGAACTTGGTGTCGTCCTCATGATAGGCGGCGTTGAATTTACGCCAACCGTCCTGCACATCGAGATTGGTTTCGACGTGCTCGAGCAGTTCGCGCTTGCGCTGATTGGGCACATGCGGATTGGATCGGGAGGTTTCGCTCGGATTCATCGCGGTTCCGGATAACACGGGGCGGCAGCCGCCTTACTACAGCCTTGCCGGTGCGGAGCCAACACGTGGTCGAGCACGAATCGCGTGAAAAAGCGGCACCAGCGCCGCGGGCAGCGCTAAATTCGGAGGCGGCTTTCCCTGACGAATCTTCGAACCGGTAGTTTTGATCGGCCATCTGCGAAGCAACCGGAAGAACGCTGCATCGCAGCCGGGACACGGAATATGCGCGGCGGGCATGCGCGGCAACGACCCCGGAGCAATTGCCATGTGCCGCCCGGCCACGTAGTTTGCGCGCCAGCCAGCCAAGAACAAACGCCGTCCGGAGAGAACCCCATGGCACGCCTGAAATTCGGAGCCTTCCTCGCCCCGCATCACCCGATCGGCGAGCATCCGATGCTGCAGTTTCGCCGCGACCTCGATTTCGTCGAGCAGATCGACGCGCTCGGCTTCGACGAATTCTGGTGCGGCGAGCATCACTCCTCGGGCTGGGAGATGATCGCCTCGCCGGAAATGTTCCTTGCCGCGGCCGGCGAACGCACCAAACGGATAAAACTCGGCACCGGCGTGGTGTCGCTGCCCTATCATCACCCGTTCAACGTGGCGCAGCGCATGGTGCAGCTCGACCACATGACCGGCGGCCGCGCCATCTTCGGCTCCGGCCCGGGCGCGCTCGCCTCCGACGCGCATACGCTCGGCATCGATCCGATGACCCAGCGCGACCGCCAGGACGAAGCGATCGGCATCATCCGCCGGCTGTTCAACGGCGAACGCGTCACCGCCAAAAGCGACTGGTTCACCATGAACGACGCCGCGCTGCAGATCCTGCCCCTGCAGGAGGAGATGCCGTTCGTGGTGGCGTCGCAGATTTCGCCCTCGGGCATGACGCTGGCCGGCAAATACGGCATCGGCATCATCTCGCTCGGCTCGATGTCGACGCAGGGCTTGATGGCGCTGCCGACGCAATGGGGATTTGCCGAGGACGCCGCGAAGAAAGCCGGCACCACGGTCAGCCGCGCCAACTGGCGCGTGCTATTGAGCTGGCATATCGCCGAGACGCGCGAGCAGGCGCGGCGCGAGGCCGGCGCAGGATTAATGCGCTGGCATAACGAATATAATGTCGGCACGCTGCAGCGGCCGGGCCTGCAGCCCTTCACCTCGCCCGAAGACGCGGTGGAGAAGACCGCCGGCGGCGAGGGCGCGGCCTCCACCATCGGCACGCCGGATGATCTGGTGAAGACCATCAAGAGCCTGATGGAGGTGAGCGGCGGCGTCGGCACCATCGTCGGCTTTGTGCACGACTGGGCCAATCCGGAAAACACCAGGCGCAGCTGGGACATGGTGGCGCGCTACGTGATCCCGGAGATCAACGGCTACACCGCAAAGCTGCGCGAGTCGCAGAAATTCGTGATCGAAAACCGCGCGGTGTTCGAACGCGCAGGGCAGGCGGTGATGGCGAAGATCATGGAGAACGAGAAAGCGGCGGCGGCCCTGCCGCTCACCGGCCCCGGCCGCGTCGCAATCCCCACCATCAACGCGCCGGATTTGCAGAAGGAAGCCGCGAAGCGGAAGGCGTGATCTCGTCATTCCGGAGCGCGACGAAGTCGCGAGCCCGGAATGACGGCGGTTGGACTTATTTTCCGTAATAATCCTGCACGGTCTCCCACGCCACATTCTGCAAAAACCGCGCGGTCGGCTGGTCGATGCCGGCGAGGTAGCCGTTGCCGACCGGCGAGCGCCCGGTCAGGGCGGCGAACACCACGCAGGAGGCGAGATAGGTGCCGGCGAGACTGGGATGGCGCTTGTCGGGCGCATAGAGATTGAGCTCCGGCTGTTTGGAGACTGCGCGCGCAAAGGCGAGCCCTGCGGGAATCACCAGCGCGTCATTGGCATTGCCCGCAACGGTGTAGGCTTCCGCCAGTTGCGCGGTCATCTCAGGCTTGTCGGCATAGGCCCAGGACATGAAGAACACCGGCCGCGCGCCATGCGCCCGCGCGGTGTCGCCGCCCTTTTTGGCAAATTCGATGAACACCGTTTTGAGTTTGGGATGGATCGGGCACTGGCTGCAATCCATCAGGATGGCCACGTCGAACAATTTGTCGAGCTTGTTGAAGACGACGTTGTTCCGATCGTCGAACGAATAGTTGCCGATCGCGTTGGGGCGGAAATAGCTCTGGACATCATGCCAGTCGAAGCCCGAACCGCTGATGGTCACTGATGTCGCGCGGTAGTCGGCCTTGTGATCGGGGTCCGCGGCCCGCTCCAGTCCGAGCACGTGGCTGTGCATGCTGTTGTTGTAGTAGAAAAAACTGTTGCCGATGAAAATCTCGGTCTTGGGAAAATCCGGACCCAGCGTCGTGATCCTGGGCTTGGTCTGCGCCGCCGATCCGCTCGTCGTCGCGGCGATCGCGGCCAGCACCATGAACAACGCTCGCAAAATCCTCGGCATGTCAGTCTCCTGCCCGGCTTTGTTTTGCGGCAAGCCTACCGTTGCACGCGATTGTGTCCAGTCCCGCGAGCCGCATTTTTTGCCCGCGCCGGCCTTGCCAATAACCTGCCGGCGCGACAACCTGTGCGTTAGCAACGCCGGCCCTCCCGGTGGATTCGCCGAGGCTTGATAGAGGCTTGATAGAGGCATCAACCGGAGTTCTCGCCATGTCGATGCAAAGTGTGGCCGCTCCCGCCACTGTTTTCACGGGCCCGCCGAAACGCGCAGCACTTGCCCATATTCCCGGCGACGAGGGCTGGCCGCTGGTCGGCCGCACGCTCGCGATCCTTGCCGACCCCCGAGGCGAGGTCGAGCGGATGGCGGCCAAATACGGTAACCTCTACCGCAGCCGCGTGCTCGGCGAGACCAGCATCAGCGCGCTCGGGCCCGAGGCCAACGAACTGCTGCTGTTCGACCAGACCAAACTGTTTTCCTCCACCTATGGCTGGGAAATCGTGCTCGGCCGGCTGTTTCCGCGCGGGCTGATGCTGCTGGATTTCGACGAGCATCGCCTGCATCGCCGCGCGCTGTCGGTGGCGTTCAAGTCGGGGCCGATGAAATCCTATCTCGGCGAACTCGACGCCGGCATCGCAGCGCGGGTGGCGCAATGGCGCGCGCAGCCGGGGCCGATACTGTTCTATCCGACGATGAAGCAGCTCACGCTCGATCTCGCCGCCACCTCGTTTCTCGGCGCCGGCATCGGCCCCGAGGTCGACGAGATCACCCGCGCCTTTGTCGACATGGTCGCCGCCGCCGTCACCCCGGTGCGCACGCCATGGCCGGGCACCCAGATGGCGCGCGGCGTCAAAGGCCGCGAACGCATCGTGAAATATTTCTCGCAGCAGATCCCGATCCGCCGCTCGCAAGGCGGCGACGACCTGTTCTCACAATTGTGCCGCGCCACCCATGACGACGGCGCGCTGCTGTCGACCCAGGATATCGTCGATCACATGAGTTTCCTGATGATGGCGGCGCACGACACCCTGACCTCGTCGCTGACGTCGTTCATCGGCGCGCTCGCCGCCAATCCGCAATGGCAGACCCGGCTGCGCGACGAGGTGAACGCGCTCGGCCTGGCTGCGGACGAGGCGACGACGTTCGACAAGCTCGAAGCCATGCCGCTGTCGGAGATGGCGTTCAAGGAAGCGATGCGGATGAAGCCGCCGGTGCCGTCGATCCCGCGCCGCGCCACGCGCGATTTCAGCTTCAGGGGATATGCGATTCCGGCGGGCACGCTGATCTCGGCCAATCCGCTGTTTACCCACCACATGCCGGAGATCTGGCCCGATCCCGATGCGTTCGATCCGATGCGCTTCACCGACGAGGCGCAGCGCGGCCGCCATCGATTTGCCTGGGTGCCGTTCGGCGGCGGCGCGCATATGTGCCTGGGTCTGCATTTCGCCTATATGCAGGCCAAATGCTTTGCGCGGCATTTTCTGCAGAACCTCAGCGTCTCGCTCGAGCCGGGCTATGCCCCGCAATGGCAGATGTGGCCGATCCCGAAACCGAAGGACGGATTAAAGGTGACGCTGAAGCCGGTGTGAGCCACCGTCATTGCGAGCGAAGCGAAGCAATCCGGAAAGCAACAAAACAAGGACTGGATTGCTTCGTCGCAACGGCTCCTCGCAATGACGTCGCTCTTACGCCGGCGCATCGAGGCCGATCACGTCAATGCCGTCGGCGCGGCCGCGGATCGGAAGCTGGCCGAGGTCGCGAACCGCGAACGGCGGCGCAGAATCGAACCGCGCCATCGCCGCGCGCGACGCCAGAAAGCCGCCTTCGACGTTGCGGCTGAGTTCTTCCAGCCGCGCCGCGGTGTTCATGACGTCGCCGTTGAAGACGATGGCGCGCTTGATGTCGCCGATCTCGCCGATAATCACCGGCCCGAAATGCAGGCTGCCGCGAATTCGCGGGCTCGCGCCGAACTCATGTTTGAACTGGCTCGCAGCGCCTGACAGCGCATCGCGCATCGCCACGAAGCAGCGCAGCGGACGGCAATCGACCGCGCCGCTGGTTTCCGGCCAGGTCACGATCACCTCATCGCCGACATAGTTGAGAACTTCGCCGCGGGTGTCGACGACCGAAAGCGTGAGCAGGCGGAAGGTACGATCGAGAAAGCGGTGAATGCCGACGCCGCCGAGTTGCTCGGCCAGTCCGGTCGATCCCGCGATGTCGACGAACAGCACGAAGCGGTTTTCCTCGACCGGCGTGTGGTAGCGCCCGGTGATGAAATTTCGTAGCGCACGCGGGCCGATAAGGTTGGCGATCACGAGCGCCAGATTCATCAAAACCGAGATCACGGCGGAATAGATGAAGCCAATCCAGAAATTTCCAGTGGAGGTTTCGGGTGGTATCCCGGCGACGACCTCGCCCAGCTGGAAAAGCTGGATGATCACGATGATCGAGGCGTAGATCGCGCTCCGTGCAATCAGATTAGCGGTGAGCGAAAGATTGTTGAGCCGGACCCGCAGCGCCCCATCCAGCACGAACAGCTCAAGGCCTCCGATCGTAACGCTCATCAGCAGCCCGTAGGCCACTCCCACCGCCAGGGAGGATGGCGAGGTGCGCCCTTGAGCGAAACTGACCCCAAGTCCCGCGACCGTGCCCACCGCAACGATGACGGCGAACATTCGCAGCTTTCTTTCCAGCCTCGCGTTCATGATGCCCCGTGTGACGCCCCGGCCGACTATACACGGGCCGCGCCAATCGCCATACGATCCGCGAAAATGATCGCGTTCAGTGAAAAAACCGGATTGGCTTTGCTTTGGCGCGGGTCCAAAATACCGTCAGCTCCCAAGGAATTGGAACATCCTGTCATGATCGGCAACGATCTCGACCCTCTCATCCTCGACCTCCTGGAATGGATCGGCCGCGAACCGCGCTGCTATGCCGACGTGATCGATGCCTGGCGCACCTCCTGCCCGCGGCTGACGGTGTGGGAGGATGCGATGGACCGCGGCTTTGCGGTGCGCGAGCACGCGCGGGGACGCGAGGTCATGATTCGGCTGACCGCGTCGGGACGCGGTTTTCTGCGCGAGCACGGGCGGATGGTCGAGGGCACAACTGCCGTGTCCCGGGCGCGATGCAGCGCGTAGCTCTTGCGAAGCGCTGCTTCGCAGAACCGGGACCGTACCAGGCACCGGCGTTCTATACGGCCCCGGCTCTGCAGCGCACCGCTTCGCAAGAGCTACGCGCTGCGCTGCGTCCGGGGCACGCAGTCACCCCTTCGCGTCGTCGAACGCCTTGCGGACGGCGGCGAGGCCCTGCTGCTGCGGGGTCCAATTGCGGCCGCCGGTGATGCCGCCGTCCACCACCAGGTCGTTGCCGTTGACGAAGGAGGATTCGTCGCTGGCAAGAAACACCGCGGCATAGGCGATGTCCTCCGGCAGACCGGCGCGCTGGATCGGCTGCGCGGTCTTGTAGATGTCGCGCATCAGGTCCGGCGTCTTCTCCGCCGCCTCGACCGATAAGCCCAGCGCCTTGCCGAAGATGCCGGTGGCGATCGCGCCCGGCGAAATGCTGTTGACGCGGATGCCGGACTCGCCGAGCTCCATCGCCACGCATTTGGTCAGATGAATGACGGCGGCCTTGGCCGCGCCATACACGATGGACGACGAGAATCCTGCGAGCCGTCCGGCAATGCTGCCGTTGTTGATGATGCTGCCAAAACCCTGTTTGCGCATATGAGGTGCTGCATGCTTCATGCCGAGCATGACGCTGCGCACCAGGGCCGCCATGCCGGCGTCGAACCGCGCCACGTCGAGCCCCTCGATGCCGCCGGTCTGCGCCGGGCCGCCGGCGTTGTTGAACAGGCAATCGATGCGGCCGAATTTGTCGACCGCGGTGCCGATCAGCGCCCGCATCTGATCTTCCTGCGTGACGTCGGTTTGGCGGAAAATGCAGTTGGCGCCGAGCTTTTTTGCCAGCGCCTCGCCTTCGGGCGCGCGGCGCCCGGCGATCACGATTTTCGCGCCTTCGTCGACGAAGATCTCCGCCGTCCGCAGCCCGATGCCGCTGGTCGCTCCCGTGATGACCGCGATCTTGCCGTTCAGCCGCCCCATGTGGTTCTCCTCGTTTGTCATATTAGCTCGGCTATATTCCCGGCTTGCTTTGGCAAAGCAAGCCATGCCTGCTGCCGCTCGGTCCGCGGGCCCCCACGCCCCAAACCGGGTATTTTCCGCTATGCTCGGCCTTACTTTCGATGCGTTGGTCGGCTGAATGCGACAGATGGCGAGATGGGCTGACGAATTTCGAAGGGGCTGGCAGGGGACCTCGCAGCCCCCGCTGCTGTTCAGCGTCGGCTTTGCCGCGTGCTGCATCGCCCTGGCGACGGCCGTACGCTGGGGCCTGTCGCTGATCCGGCCGGATGTATTCTTCACGCCGTATTTTCCGGCCGTGCTGTTCGCCACGGCTTTCGGCGGCTTCCGGGTGGGCGCCGCGACGGCGCTTGCGGGCGCGCTTTGCGGCGTGGCCGTGAATTTCAGCAGCGCACCGGTCGATTTCGCAAGATTCGCACTGATGGCGATGTATCTGATCGTGTGCGGCCTCACCATCTGGGGCATCGAGCATTTCCGCTCGATGGCGTCGCACCATCGCGAGATTTCAAAGCGCCTGATCGCGGAAGAGACCTATCGAAAACTGGTCGTCGACGAGTTGCAGCATCGCCTCAAGAACAAACTGTCGACCATCCACGCCGTTCTGCATCAGGTGCTGCACAACCAGCCGCAAATCTGGACCAGCATCGATGGGCGCATCCGCGCGCTGTCTGCGACCGACGACCTCATTGCGCGCGCCGACGGCAGCGGCTGCGACCTGCGCGAACTGCTGGTCTCCGAATTGGGCCCCTACGGCCACGTGCGGTTTACCCTGGACGGCGAAGCGCTGTTCCTGCCTGCAAAGCTCGCCGTCAGCTTCGCCCTTATTTTTCATGAACTCGCCACGAATGCCGGCAAATACGGCGCGTTTTCCGCGCCCCGCGGGTTGTTGCAGGTGTCCTGGTCGGTCACCGGCGACCGCCTTGCGGTTGTCTGGGACGAGACCGAAGGCCCTCCGATCGGCACCGTCGGTGCACCCGGCTTCGGAACCAAGCTGCTGAATTCGGCGCTGAGGCCGTTCGACGGCACCACCGAGATCGCATTCTTGCGTAGCGGCGTGCATTGCACGCTGAAATGCCGGATACCGCGCGACCTGGCCTGAGATCGGCGGCGCCGTTGACACTCTGTTAATGACAACCTGCGGCGGTTCCATTCAAACCGCCCGCGCGATGCCGCATCATCATGTTTCTGGCAATGACTTAACGAAAACTACAAGAGAGGTTGCGAAGGTCGGCGACCATGCAAAGTGCCGGCAAACACCTCGTCTCGACTTTCGCGACCGACGGCGACCGCGCAGCGGTTCGCCCTCACCCCGGCAGCGCCGGCGAGCGTGATATTCACGCCGAATTGAACCTGCTGAACGAAATTATCAGGATGCTGCCCTCCGCCGTGACGGTGCAGGACGAGGAAGGCCGCTTTCTGCTCGTCAACGACGCCGCCGCGGCGCAATTCAAGCTTGCGGCGGAGGATTTGCTCGCCGCCGCGCCGCTCGCCGCGAACGAACTGGCGCATCGCCGCAACACCTGCATCGAACTGTTGCGCGCCGAGCGCGCCGCCGTCACCGAGGAATGCGTCACCGATGGCCCGGTCAGGCGGACCTTCCTGACCGCGCACCGGCCGGTCCGCATCGCCGACGCAAAACTGCTGCTGACGAGCTCGGCCGATCTCAGCGAGCACAAGGCGATCCAGGACGAGCTGTTCCGCCGCGCCTATTATGATGAGTTGACCGGGCTTCCGATGCGGCGGGTGATCGAACGCCACGTCAACGACCTCTTGCACGAGGACGACGCCGGGAAATTCGCGCTCGCCTTCCTCGATATCGACAATTTCAAGCATATCAACGATTATTACGGCCACGCCATCGGCGACGCGCTGCTGGTCGAGGTCGCGCGCCGGCTCGGGCTGGACTTGCGCGAATCCGACATGCTGTCGCGGATCAGCGGCGACGAATTCCTGCTGCTGCTGAACCCGATCCAGAGCCAGAACGAGGTCGCCGAATACATCCAGTTCATGCTGCAGCGGCTGCGGGCGCCGTTCTTTGTCGACGGTTCCGAACTGTTCGCGTCGGCCTCGATCGGCGTCAGCCTTTATCCCGAGCACGGCCGCAGCTACGACGCGCTGCGCCAGAACGCCGACATCGCGATGTACCGCGTCAAGAACGAGGGCAAGGGCGCCGCCGTGTTCTTCGACGTCAGCATGGAACGCGAGGCGCTGGCGCGGATGGAAGTCGAGCAATCGCTGCGGCTGGCGATCCTCGACAAGCGGTTCTGCTGCGCGTTCCAGCCCAAGGTCGACATCCGCACCCGCGAGATCAAGGGCATCGAGGCACTGGTGCGCTTGCGCAACGACGACGGCGTGATTCAGGCGCCCGGCACCTTCATCAATCTCGCGGTGGAGCTCGGGCTGATCGACGAGCTCACCCATCTGGTGCTTGCCGAGATCATGAAGTCGATCGACCTCATCAACGACACCTTCGGCGCCAATACCAGCATCAGCATCAACGTCGCGGCCAAACAGGCCGGCAATCCGGAGTTCATGCAGTCGTTCGCGCAGGCCATCGAGGCGACCGGCTGCCCAAAACGCTTCATCATCGAGGTGACCGAGGACGCGTTTGTCGCGAAAACCCATTTCCAGGACGAGATCCTGCCGATCTTCCGGCAGCTCGGGGTCGGGATTTCCATCGACGATTTCGGCATCGGCTATTCGTCGCTCTCCGCACTCGCCGACATCACCGCCGACGAGATCAAGATCGATCGTTCCTTCATCACCGACATCCACAAACGCCCGCGCAGCCAGGGCATTTTGAAAGCCATCGAATCCCTGAGCGAAGCGCTCGGCATGACCGTGATCGCCGAGGGCATCGAGACTTTTGAAGAGCTTGCCTATCTGCAGGCCGCTACCAAAATCCGCTACGCCCAGGGCTTCTATTTTTCCAAGCCGATCTTCCTGGAAGAACTCGGCGCGCTCGGACGCACCGCCAGCCCGGTCCGCGCCATTTCGGAAAACCGCCCGGCGCCGGAAACGCGCGCGGCCTATTCGCGCGCCAACGGCTACGGCCGCTGAGACAGGCTAGCTCGGCGTAAACGCAGTCGAATAGACCGTGACGGCGCCGATTCCGACCGTGATCGCGCCGACCCCGGCCTGCAGGCCGCGATTGGCCCAGGTCAGCCATCGCGCGGAGACGGCGAGCGGCACCGCGATGACCGCGGACAAGGCACCCATTCCGAGCATCGAGCCGATGCCGAACGACAGGACGTAGAACATTCCTGTGGCGGGATTTGCGGCTTGCGAGACCGCGACAACGAGAAGTGCGGCCGAACCGGCCATGCCATGCATCAATCCGACCAGCAGCGAGCGCCAGCGAAACCCGTGCCGATGCACATGCGCGCTGCTCCGGTGCGGGACGGTTTCATCGACGTGGCTATGGACATGGATGTGTTGCGTGCCGTCGCCGTGCCGGTGCAGGTGGAAATGCACGCGGTCGCGCCATAGCCGCCACAATACGTGGGCGCCAAGGCCGACCAGCATGATGCCGACCGCGGTTTCCAGCGGACGCGCGAGATGGTCGGGGATCGCACGGCCCAGCACGATGGCGGCGCCCGCGAACACGAACAGCGTCAGGGTATGGCCGAGCCCCCAGGTCAGTCCGTGCTTGACGATGTCGCGCACGTCGGTGCGGCGCGCGGCGATGCTCGATACCGCCGCGATATGGTCGGCTTCCAGCGCATGCTGCATGCCGAGCAGAAAGCCGAGCCCCAAAATTCCGAACATGAACTCCCCGATTGCACGTTGATGCGGGCTGGCCGCCGCTATCGCGTCAGCGGCGGCAGCGGCGTCACCTTGTCGCCGGGCGGGCCTGCCTGCATCGTGATCAGCGTCATCGATACCAGGTCGTAATAGCCGATGATGCCGATGATATCCATGATGCCGCGTTCGCCGAACTGGCCGTGCGCCGCCTGGTAAACCGGATCGGATACTTTCTTGTCGCGGTAGAGTTCGGTCGCAAGATCATACAGCGCGGCCTCGTCCTCCTTCATGCCTTCCGGCCGCTTGCCGGCCGCGATGGCATCCGCGACTTTCGGATCGAGGCCGCCCTTCAGCGCCAGCGGATAATGCGCATACCATTCGTATTGCGCGGTCCATTGCCGCGCCGTGATCAGGATCGCAAGCTCGCTCAGGCGCGGCGGCAGCGAGGTATTCCAGCGCAGATATTCCGACATCGCGGTCAGCCGGTTCGCCAGATCCGGATTGTAGATGTAGGCGCGATAGGGCGGATTGACGAACTTCGCGTTGCGCGGCGGCGCCGATATCAGTTCGGCCCATTTCTTCTGTTCGGGATTGAGCTGCTCGGCCTTCATCGGGAGGAAGCGGGTGATGTCGTCGGCGCGAACGGACGGTGCGACGGCGAGCGATGCGGCGGCGGTGAGCGAAGTCAGAAGCCGTTTCATTTTATTCTCCCTTGTGAATTTAATTCCATCATTGCCGGGCTTGACCCGGCAATCCATCTTCTTCGGAAGGCTCCTGCGAAAAGCGATGGATACGCGGGTCAAGCCCGCGCATGACGCCGAGTATGTGTCGGCACTTCGCTCTTCTTCTATTTACTCGCCCTTGATGTTATTCTCCTGCACCACGGGACCCCACAGGTCCATCTGCGCTTTCAGAAATTTCGCCTCGTCCTCGGGCCCGCCCAAGAGCATCGTGACCTGCAGATTTTCCGAGATCTGCTTTGAAATCCCCGGCTCCCGCAGCGTTTCGATCAGCGCGTTGCCAAAACGCTCATTGATCGGCTTCGGCGTTCCGGCCGGCGCGAACACGCCCCACCAGGCGTAGGATTCGAAGCCCGCATGGCCGCTTTCGATGGCGGTCGGCACCGCCTGCAGCGTCGGCATGCGGGTTTTGCCGGTTTGCAGGAGCGGCCGAATGGTCGCGGCGCTGACCTGCGGCATCACCAGGGCTGCGCTGCCGACGATGAAATCGACATGGCCGGCGATGGCGTCGTTCATGGCCGGTCCGCCGCCGCGATAGGGCACATGCACCATCTTGATGCCGGCGCGCCTGGTGAGCAGGACCATGGTCAGATGACCGACGCTTCCGACCCCGATCGACGCGTAAGTCAGCATGTCCGGCTTTGCCTTCGCGGCCTCGATGACATCGGCGAGCGTCTTGTAGGGGCGCGACGGGTGCGTCGCCAGCACGTTCGGCGCGGTGCCGATCAGCACCACCGGGTCGAGATCCCTCTGCGTGTCGAAGGCAAGGCTTTGCAGGAAGGGATTGACGGCGTGGGTATCGAACACGAACACCCATGTATTGCCGTCGGGCGCCGACTTCGCCACCGCCGCGGTCCCTGTGCTGCCGGACGCGCCGGGCCGGTTTTCGATGATGATGGTGGCGCCGAGGCGCTGCTGCAGGCCGGTCTGCACCAGCCGCGCGATCGGATCGACCGTGCCGCCCGGCGGAAACGGCACGATGATCTTGATGATGCCGGACGGCCAGTTCTGGGCGCGCGCAACCCGGCTGCGCGCCAAAAACGGCGCCAGCGCCGCGCCGGCAATCATCGACCGTCGCGTTATGCGCATCAAATCCTCCCCAAAAGTTTGCTCATTGCCTTGCCATTTCGGCGGCACCGACGCCAGCGCCGTCGAGCTTCTGATCGTCGTGCATGGTGACGTTTACCCGCAACAAACGTCCGGTGAATTCGAACGGCGCGTCATAGTGCGAGACCGGGCTGCCGCGGTCGCGGCGGATATCGAGGCCGGACCACGAGATCAGATTGTGAAAGCCGAGCTGGGTCTGCAGCGATCCGGCGGGCTCGCCGTCGATCAGCAGGGTATATTCGCTGACGCCGGTGCGCGAACCCTTGGCGGGCGCCTCCTCGCGCAGCAGCCGTTTGACGCGCAGGCCGAGCCGGCGCGTGCCGGCCATGATCTCGCGGTCGGAGGTGACGATCTGGTGGCCGCCGCCGATATTGATCGTGCACCAGCCGCCGGTCCCTGACATAGAGGCTGTAGCCCGAGGTGGCGTCGCCGTGTGAAATCAAAACGCCCTGGACGTTGCCGCGGTCGAGTTCGACATGGGCTTCGATATCATAGTTGCGGCTGCGCACGTCAGGCGCAACGTCGGTCGGCACATGGCCCATGCCGGCGTGGAATACGAAGTTGGTACGCGAGCCCTGAAACCGCGCGGCATTTTCCGCAAAGCGTGGCCCGAAGCGGTCGTCGAGCGGAAGCACATTGTGTTTCTCGGCCTCGCCCCACCACAGCTCGATCATCCCGGTCAGCCGCTCCGGCTCAATCGCTGCGAGATCGTCGACTTCGGAAAAGTCGCGGTCGAGGTGAAACAGCTCCCATTTGTCTGACTCAAAAGGCGTGCCCGGCGGGTGATAGGCCACCGCCTTCCAGCCCCGATGCCAGAGGCCGCGATGGCCGAACATCTCGAAATATTGCGGTGTTGCGCGTGCCGGCGCCGCAGCGTCGGCGATCGAACGCGCAAAGCTTTCGCCTTCGATCGGCATTTGCGCGCAGCCGGCGATCTCGGCCGGCGCGCCGGCGCCGATCACCTCGAGCAAGGTCGGCACCAGATCGCTGGCATGGACGAATTGATGACGCAGCTCGCCGCGCGCCTCGATCCGGTTCGGCCAGGACATCACGAAGGGATCGCGGATGCCGCCGCCATGGGTGTTCTGCTTGTAGCGGCGCAGCGGCGTGTTGGACGCCATCGCCCAGCCATGCGGAAAATTCGAATGGGTGTCGGGGCCGCCGATGTCGTCGATCCGCCGCAGTTTCTCCGGGATCGGCTCGGGGCGGAAATTATACGGCCCCATCGCGTTGACCAGACCGAGCGGTCCGCCTTCCTGGCTCGCGCCATTGTCCGACATCACGATGATCAGGGTGTTGTCGCGCACGCCGGCGGTGTCGAGAAACCCGATCAGCCGCGCCAGATGCCGGTCGGCGTGATCGAGCATCCCTGCGAACGCCGATTGCAGGCGGGTGAACACGCGCTGCTCATCGGCGCTGTGTTCGTCCCAGGCTTTCACGCCGTCATTGCGCGCGGGCATTTTGGTGTCGTGCGGGACCAGCCCGATCGCCTTCTGCCGCGCCAGGCGCTGTTCACGCTCAACGTCCCAGCCGTGTGCGAAAACCTCGTCGTAGCTTTTGATGATGTCGGCGGGGGCCTGATGCGGCGCATGGCAGGCGCCGAGAGCGAGCCAGGTCAGCCACGGCAGATCGGGCCGGTCGGCGATATGGTCGGCGATAAAGCGGATCGACTGATCGACCAGATCGGAGGTCAGATGATAGCCGGAGGCATAGGTGCCGGGCGGCGCAATGTGGGTATTGTCCGAAACCAGTTCGGGCGCGTACTGATCGGTTTCGGCGTCCAGAAATCCGTAAAACCGGTCGAAGCCGCGGCCGAGCGGCCAGCCGTCGAACGGGCCGGTGGCGCCGCTTTCGGTCAGCGGCGTGACGTGCCACTTGCCGACCATGTAATTGCGATAGGCGTGGATTTTGAGCATTTCCGCGAGCGTGCCGGCCTCGCGCGCGATCTTGCCGCGGTAACCGGGATAGCCGCTGTCGAAATTGGCGAGACAGCCGACGCCGACCGAATGATGATTGCGGCCGGTGAGCAGCGCCGCGCGTGTGGTCGAGCACATCGCCGTGGTGTGAAAACCGCTGTAGCGCAGGCCTTGCGCCGCGAGCCTGTCGATGGTCGGGGTCTTGATCGGAGAGCCGTAGCAGCCGAAGTCGGAGAAGCCGACGTCGTCGAACAGCACCACCAGGATATTCGGCGCGCCGGAAAGCGGCTGTTGCCGCGGCGGCCACCATGGCCTGGAATCGGCGATCGTCTTGCCGATCTTGCCGGCGAACGCGGTGTCTCTGCCTTGGCTCACGTCTCCCCCTTTGCCCGTCGGCTGCGGACATTTTGAGGAGCCGACTATCGCCAAAGCCGGCGGCTTCGGCAATGGTGCTGGCGCCATGGCGCTACGCACTTGCCGGGCTAGCTTCGACCCTTCCCGTCGTGTGTAATCCGCGGGCTGAAGCATCGTAACAACCCGAAGGGCAATATGAGCCACGCTTCCCTGTTTTCGCCGCTGCAAATCGGGCCTTATCTTTTGCAACACCGCGTGGTGATGGCGCCGTTGACGCGGATGCGGGCGGAGCGGACCAGCTTTGCGCCGCGGGCATTGAACGCGGAATATTACCGGCAACGCGCCACCGCGGGCGGCCTGATCATCGCCGAAGCCTCGCCGGTGGCGCCGACAGGCCGCGGAAATCCGGCGACGCCCGGCATCTATTCGGATCGGCAGATCGAGGGCTGGCGAGATGTCACCGACGCTGTTCATGCCAAGGGCGGGTTTATTTTTCTGCAACTTTGGCATGTCGGGCGGGTGTCGCATTCCTCGCTGCAGCCGGGCGGCGTACTGCCGGTGGCGCCCTCCGCAGTGCCGATTACGGGAAACGGAATGCTGGCGATGACCGCGTCCGGAAAGCCCGAGCCCTACGAGACGCCGCGGGCGCTGGAAACCCACGAGATCGCCGGCCTGATCGAAGCGTTCCAGCAAGGTGCGCGCAACGCGATGGCAGCAGGCTTCGATGGCGTCGAGATCCACGGCGCCAACGGCTACCTGCTGGAGCAGTTTCTGCAGTCGCACACCAATCTGCGCACCGACCGCTATGGCGGATCGATCGCCAACCGCGCCCGGCTGCTGCTCGAGATCGCGGACGCCGCGATCGGCGTGTGGGGGGCCGGCCGCGTCGCCATGCGACTGTCGCCCTACGGCATCGCCAACGGCAGCGGCGAAGCCGACCCGATGCCGCTCTACAGCCACGTGATACATTCGCTGGATGCGCTCGGCCTTGCCTACCTGCATTTCATCGAGCCGCGCTCCAGCGGCGCCGGCCGCGCCGAGGTCAACCACCAGAACGTGCCCTCGGCGATGCAGCTATTCCGGCCAAAGTGGCGCGGCGCGCTGATCTCAGCCGGCGGATTCGACGGCGCCTCGGCGGAAGCCGCAGTCGCGGCCGGCCACGCCGACGCCATCGCGTTCGGCCGGCCCTTTATTTCCAATCCGGATTTGCCGGCGCGGATCAAGCATGGCGTCGCCCTCACCCCCTATAACAGGGCGACCTTCTATGGCGGCGAGGAGGCCGGATATACCGATTATCCGTTTCATGACGAGCTGCAACGCGCGTAGCTTTGCTAATTCCGTACGGCTTCATGCTGGCGCTGTCCAGGCCGTCGCGGGAACGCAGAGCGGACATGAACCGAAAGCGACCGTATATCAACGGCGCGTGCGTGCAATTGCACCGGCAGTGATTTGCATCGCCACGCCAACCACCCATCCCACCATGATTGTCATGGTCCAGTAAATGTGCGGATTTTCACGCAGCACAATCACGCCGACCGATACAAATGCGCTCAACGCAGCGAGAAATGTGCCCACGGCGCTGAGAAATTCAGCGGAATCAACCTTGGCTGGCCCGTCATTTGGTGCGTGAAAAGGCAGCGGGGGCGTATCGATGCCTAAGTAAAATCCAACCGCGCCGCCGATCATCATGATCAACAGGAAACCCTGATTGGTGAACGCCGCGATGCTGGACCCCACATGGGCCGCAACAAACAGTCCGCTTGCCGCGCCGGCCATCGCAAGCCCGATGCGTTCCAGCACATGGGCAAATTTTCTAACGCGGGAGCGCATTGTCGTAATCCACGGAGTGCGAAGAGGTTAGGCTAGGACATTTCGCTGCTGCGTGGAAGGCACTGCCGCAGCGCCTTATTGGCGCAGACTTGTCCCGGACGCGGGGCAGCGCCTGTTCGCGCTGCTCCGCAGAGCCGGGACCGCCACAAACTCCGTCCCCCTTTTCGCCCGCCGAGCCCGTTGCCGACGCCCGCCCAATCAGCTACATCACTCGCAACGCACCCGTAGCTCAGCTGGATAGAGCGTTGCCCTCCGAAGGCAAAGGTCACACGTTCGAATCGTGTCGGGTGCGCCAGCAGGCACGCCGGTTTTCAAGACCGGTGCCCTAAGCCACTCGCCACTCTTCACAAGCCCATCCCATGAAGGAACGCCTGCGATTGCAAGTGACGGCAGCGGCCCGACATTGTAAAATGCGGCTGGCAATGCCATTGGCCGCCAGGGATAATTAACGTGCCATTAACGGCGATCGGGCATTCCCTACGGGATATCGAGGTTCGCGGTGACATACAGGACCCAGGACGATTCCTACGACACGCCAGATGAGGAACCTCGGCGAGGGGTGCTGTTCCTGGTTGTCATCTCCGCCGTGTTGGCAGCGACAGGCATCGGATCGGCGTTCCTCTGGCGTACCTATGGTGGTGAACTCACGCTATTCTCGTCATCCGCGTCCATTGCAAGCTCGACAGCCGTCACCGCCGAGAAGCCGATCGGGCTGAAAGACCTCCAGGCCCTTCAACAGCAAATCTCGGAATCCAGGCAATCGGCCGAACGACTTCTCGCGACACAGCAGGCAGAAATAAAGCGATTGTCCGATGAGGTGACAGTGCTGTCGGCGAAGCTGGATCTGGTTCAGCGTCCGATCGCGTCGGCACAAGCCGCGCTGCCGCAGGCTGCGCCGCACCGGCCGGCGCCGCAAAGAAAGCAACCTGCAGCAACCCCATCGGCCGGCGTGATCACCACGGGCGGCGCGCCGCTCCCGCCGCCGGTCCAATTGAATCGCTAGCGCCGGATGTCGTATTGGTTCTTGGTATTGCAACGTCCTTGGTGTTGAAACTCTTGCGTCCAAATCATCAACAGTCGATTTGAAGGAATGACG
This sequence comes from uncultured Alphaproteobacteria bacterium, assembly GCA_963784755.1. GTDB lineage: Bacteria > Pseudomonadota > Alphaproteobacteria > Rhizobiales > Xanthobacteraceae > Bradyrhizobium. The sequence goes on from CAWASS010000004.1 coordinate 1,210,706, forward strand.
ATGCAAACGATTTTGCGCGTTATCGGCGGGCTCGCAATCGTAGTCGGATCCTTTTGGATAACCAATATGATATTGGACCGGTGGGATAGCGACCCCGCGCGCCGGAACACAATCGAGGTTCTGGATGCAACGTACGGAGCGAACTGCACTGCAAAGGCAGCTGGGAACGTTACGCAGTATGTGGCCAAAATATGCGGTGTAACATTTAACTGCAGCCTGCCGATCGACTATTCCAAGATGGGAGATCCAGCGCCCGGCTGCGCCAAGGATTTTTCCCTCAAGTATCGTTGTGGGCAGCAATCGGAATCTCGTGCACTGGCGGTCTCGCCCGAGGCGAGTGGGAAAACGCTAAAGCTCGAATGTCAAAAGCCTTAGCGCACCGCTTCGTGTACAATCAGGTGCGCACCGAATGAACATTTCAAGAACAGTGGCCACTGTTCCATCTACGGTGGATTCACCGGGTTAGCTCGTGCCGATGGGATTCGGATTGAGAGCGACCGAGCTTGTCCAAGCCCCATCCGCGAACGAAGCGGAATCTGCCATCGCTGCGCCGGGGGACGCCTAGCTGATTGACAGCCGATATCCCACTACGTATGTCAAGGGAAACTTCGAAGCTCCTCGCCCCGAGGTGCCGCTCATTGCCGATCTTGGCGAAGTCGACCAGCCTTTTGGAGAGAACTAACGGATGGCCTATCAAGAAGGTTTTCGCTTGTTTATGATTTCGGCGATGTATGAGAACGGCGGCAACACCACGCACCGCTTTCTCGACGGGCATCCAGAATTACACGTGTATCCCTTTGAATCGCAGCTCGGGAACTCGCGTAGCAACGATTTCTTGTCTTCGCTGTATCCGTTCAAATATCGCTATCCCGATTTTCCGCTTGGCGCGAGCTTGGCCGAATACTACGAAATGTTTTTTGACGAGGAGTATAAGACGGTCGCGCGCGCGCCCCGTGTCAGCAAGTTCCGTGACGCCGACTTCCAGATCGACGAAAAAGCGCGCAAGCAGCTATTCTGCGACATTCTCAGCAAGCATCCCATCTCGCGCGGAAACATTGTAGCGGCGTTCTTCGAGGCGACATTCGCCACATGGAAGAACTTGACTCGAAGCGGCCGCGAAGCTGCCTATGTGGGGTACAGCCCGGTGATCGGGTTCGACGGCGACAAGATCCTTTCGGACTTCCCGCAGGGCCATGTCATCCATGTCGTGCGCAATCCCTGGTCCGGATTTGCAGATACCAGCAGGCGTCCTTTTGCGCTTTCGATTGAACGGTATTCGTGGATCTGGGCGATGATGCAGCATCACGCGCTGGTTTTCAGCCGGCAATTCCCGGATCGCTTTCACATTCTCCGGTTTGAGGATCTCGTCGCGTCGCCGCGAGAGGCGCTTGGCAAACTGGCCGCGAAACTTGGTATCGAGTGGAACGATTCGCTGCTGCGACCGTCATGGAACGGCAAACCCATGGAAAGCATATATCCCTGGGGCACGATCCGCACTGCCACGACTGAGGCGAACATCGCGACGATGAACGAACTCAATTCCGAGCAGAAGGCGACCATCAAGGGTCTGACATCGGTGATGTTACCGCACTTCGGTTACGAATCGATGGCATGAGAGGCGAGCCGACCACGTCGCCGGGCTCTCGCCTGTCATTCCGTCTGGCGGCGCGGCGAGCCATTTTCTCGACCAAGAGTGACCCGCCGCTGCCGGATTGCGAACTTCAGGCGGTCCGCGATTGGGCGCCGGACCTGGCTCGAAGACGCACCCCCGAGATCGCGGCCCTTGCTGCCAGCTACGGATTTCCTGGCCGGGCTGACTTGCTCTCGCTCGGCACCTTTCATGCGGTTCACCGAATAGATTGCATCGCGGCGCCTCCCGTCGTGGTGCGGAGCACGCTGCCGGGACTGATCGATCAGGACCGCGGCATGTTGCTCGACGCCTGGGTCGGACACTGGATGGCTCGCGCGGGCCCGCCGGTGCCCAAGGTCCATGTGGTACGCTTCGAAAGCGAAGGAGCTCCTTTTGATCTGGCGATCGTCGACTTGGCCGAGGGCACCCCGCTGCGGGACCTCGGCGATGCCCTCCTTGACCATGATCCGGACGTCGCCTCTGCAATCGGGGCTGTGTTGCGACAAACCCACCAAGTTGAGGGCAGCGGCGCCGGGCTTATCGACGTGACGGACGCACGGGCCGGCGAACAACCTCACGGCGTGCATCAGCAGTTTTCCAGTCACATCGACGTATGCCTGGACGATCACATCAAGGCCTGCGTTAAGAAAGGACTGATCGACAAAGAACTAGCACGCAAAATCGAGCAGCTATTCAGGCGGATGCGCCCAGCGCTCTCCGATCGCCCGATGCGTCTTTTGCACGGCGATTTGGGTATCCACAACATCTGCTACGATCCTGCGCGCAAGCGGGTCACGGCGTTGCTCGATTGGGAAGATTCTCTCGTCGGCGATCCTCTGTTTGACGTCGCGATGTGGTCGTCATTCCAGCCACCTCGCCGTTTGCCGCCTTTTCTTTCCGGCTATGGCCTTTCGAATCCCACGCTTGAGGAACAGCGGCTTATCGCGCTGTATTTTCTGCGCATCGCTTTGTCGAAGACAGTGCATCGATTGCGTTTCGGGGTGCTCGATCAGCCTGGCCGTACGCCGGGTCATCACCGCATTTATCGAGGTGTCGAGGAACTCGAGCAACTTCTCGGAACGGAGACCGTGTAATGCGCGTTCTGGTGACCGGCGCTACCGGCTTCCTGGGCTCCTTCCTGCTACAAGAACTTCTTGAACGCGGGCACGAGGTTGCTGCCGTCATCCGGCCCGGCAGCAACATCTGGCGCATTATAGAGATACAGGAGCGTATCCGGCTCCTTGTCGGCTCGCTCGATGACATCTCAGGCTTGCGCAAGCCGATCGCTGATTTTGCGCCCGATGCAATTGCGCATCTTGCATGGTGGGGAGTAAGGAACGCCGATCGCAACAGCCCGGCCCAGACGCGCAATATCGGTTCGACCGTCGAACTGGCGGCTCTCGCTGCCGAGGTTGGCACGAAGGTGTTCGTAGGCGCTGGATCCCAGGCCGAATACGGACAATATAACCGCGCGATCAGGGAAGACGATGCCGCCCGGCCGACCACGCTATATGGTATGGCCAAGGTTGCAAGCGCGACGATGTCAGCGGAGCTTTGTGGCCAGAAAGGGTTGCGCTTTGCTTGGGTCAGGCTCTTTTCAACCTACGGGCCGAAAGACCATGACCACTGGCTGATACCGCAATTGATCCGCGCCCTCAAAGCGAGGCAGAGAATGCCCTTGACCAAGGCCGAACAGCTGTGGGGCTTTCTGCACGTTCGAGACGCGGCTTGCGGCATTCGCACCGTGATCGAATCGGAAGCCGGTTCCGGCGTATTCAATCTCGGCAGTCCGGAGGCTCCGCCGCTACGCGAAACCATCTTTAAGATACGTGATCTCGTCGATCCCGCTGGCGAACTCGGTTTTGGTGAGATACCTTACCGGACCGATCAAGTAATGGTATTGAAGGCTGACGTGACACGACTGCAGAGCCTCGGCTGGCGTCCCCGCGTCGACCTTCAATCCGGGTTGCAAGAGGTGGTGTCTTGGTATGATGCGGAATGACTTAGATCCGCAGGAATTTGCTTTGCGGATTCGCGCGCACGCATTGCGCATGGTCTACGCAGCGAAGGCTTCCCACATCGGCGGCTGTCTCTCGATGGCCGATCTTCTGGCCGTGCTGTACGCTAAAATCCTCCGCGTCGACCCGCAACGTCCTGACGATCCGGACCGCGATCGCTTCGTGCTCAGCAAGGGACATGCCACGGCCATCGTTTACGGGGCGCTGGCTGAGCGTGGCTTTTTTTCAACCGAGGAGCTGAAACTCTTTTGTTGTAACGGATCGCTATTCACGGGACACATCAGCCACGCTGTGTCCGGTGTGGAAGTCTCGACCGGCTCTCTCGGACATGGATTGCCGATTGCGGTCGGCATGGCGCTCGCGGCGAAGGCCGATGGAGCGGCCTGGCGCACGTTTTGCATGTTAAGTGATGGCGAGTGCGACGAGGGATCAAACTGGGAAGCGATCTTGTTCGCTCCTCACCACAAGCTCGACAATTTGATCGTGATCGTTGACTATAACAAGATTCAAAGTTTTGGAAGCGTTTCCGAGGTGCTCGCCCTGGAGCCTTTCGCAGACAAGTGGCGCGCATTCGGCTGGAACGCAGTAGAAATCGACGGACATGATCTTGGGGAGATCGAGCGCAGCTTGGCGGCAATCCCGCAGGTCTTGGGCAAACCAACAGTGATCATTGCTCATACCGTGAAGGGAAAAGGCGTCAGTTTCATGGAGCATCGGCTGGAGTGGCACTACAAGTCGCCTTCCATTGAACAATTGACCAGCGCCTTAGCTGAACTCCGATGAGAACCACATTCGTAACCACCTTGCTTGAGGTGGCTGAGCAAAATCCGAATGTTTGGCTGCTTTGCGGTGATCTGGGCTATTCGGTGCTTGAGGTGTTTCAAAACAGATTCCCGGAGCGCTTTTGCAACGTCGGCGTGGCGGAACAGAATATGGCAGGGATTGCCGCCGGCCTCGCGCACACCGGAAAGACGGTTTTTATCTACTCGATCGGCAACTTCCCCACCTTCCGCTGTTTGGAGCAGTTACGGAATGACGTTCTGCTACCACGGCGCCGACGTAAAGGTCGTCGCGGTGGGGGCTGGTTTCGCCTATGGTAGCCAGGGATATACGCATCATGCGCTCGAAGACGTCGCGGTCATGAGTGCGCTGCCAAATTTGGAGGTTTTCGTTCCGTGCGATCCGACCGAGGTGCGGTCGGCGACGCGCGCGATCGGCATCAGCCGCAAACCGGCGTATCTTCGCCTTAGCCGGTCCGGCGAGCCGATGCTTATTCCCGGCGAGATTGCGGATCCGCGCAAGCCGCAGGTGCTGCGCGAGGGTGGCGAGATCATGCTGCTGGTCAGCGGCGCGATCGCTGCAATCAGTATCGCCGCGGCGGATCTCCTCGCCAAGGAGGGACTGCGCATCGGGGTTGCCAGCGTCCAGTGCCTCAAACCGTTCGACGTCGACTTTGTCAGGCGAATCGCACGCCGTGGCAGGCTGATCGTAACGGTAGAGGAGCACATCCTGCGCGGAGGCCTCCATGCTGCTGTGATTGCGGCGCTCGCGGACTGCTCCGAACGGCCTCCTGTACTCGGTCTTGGCGTGCCGGAGCCGAGCGACAAACTTTCCGTCGCCGGGAATTGGGACTCGCTGCTGGCTGCCGCAGGTCTCTCCCCTCAGGCGATCGCCGAGCGCATTCTCGCTTTTGTGCCATCCTGATATTCATCGCCTGACGCCCGTGCCGAGTGCTCAAGTCCCGTCATTGTCCGCGCTATCTAAGTTTTGCTTATGATTGCGATCCGTCGAACCGAAATTGATCCGCTCCCGCTCGAATACAACCGGCTTTTCGCGCACCTGACCGTATATCGCCAGGATGTACTCGCCGATCAGACCCATGAAGGCCAGTTGCACTCCCCCGAAGAAGAACATCGCAACTATCAGTGTCATTATGCCAGGCTCGGTGAGCTGACGAAAATAGATCAAAGCGAGAACGAGATTTAGAGCGGCATATGCCAGACTCAAGGTCGCCAGCATGAGGCCAATGAAAAGGCCAAGCCGCAATGGCGCACCGGTAACCGAGACGAGCCCGTTTAGCGCCTGATCGACCAGTGAAGACAGGCGATTCTTCGAAAATCCTCGCTTCCTCGCGCGCCAATTGTAGGGGATGCCGATCGCGCGGCCGCCGCATTCGAAAGTCATCATTCGCATGAAAGGATAGCCGTCGCGCACCTGGCGCATCGCATCGACCACCCGACGATCGACCAATTGAAAATCGCCAACGCCCGGCGGGACGTCAAGGTCGGAGAAATGGGTCAGGACCCGGTAGTAAATGTTGCGGACCGTTCGCATGATGAACGGCTCCTCGCGCGTGGCCCTTATACCGTAGACAATTTCGTATCCCATCTCCCACTGAGCAACAAACTCGACCAGCAATTCGGGCGGATCTTGAAGGTCGGCGGGAAGAAATAATAAAACCGCATCCCCGCTGGCCGCCATCACCCCGTTGTAGGTGTTTCTGAGCGGCCCGAAGTTACGCGCGTTGCCTATCACGCGAACTCCAGCATCTTTCTTTGCGATTTCACGCAGAATCGCGAGGGTGCGATCGGTCGAAGCGTTATCGCAAAATATATGTTCCTTTCGATAATTTTTCATTTCGTTAGCGAAAAGGCGCGTCACCGCCGCGTGGCACTCTTCGACGTTGAGTTCTTCATTGTAGCAAGGAGTGACTATGGAAATTGTCTTCATGGCGGGCTCCAAACGCAACGATCTACCAGGAAAAGCAACAGCCGGGCGATGCTGCACTTTGCCAAAAGGAACGTGAGAGTACACGGCCCAGATCCGGGATAGCGAAGCCCAGTCATCTCGCATACCGGCGCAGAAAACCAAACTGGCTCGGAGGAATCTGTCGCTGGCGAGCATTTAGTTCCCGGCCTCGATGGGTGACACCTCGCAATCACACTGACAAACGGTGCGATGGGTTGATCGCGCGAAGCGTTTCCCTCGCATAATCCGCGCCGGTGTGACAGTGCTGGAAGCACTATGCGGCAGCCAAATAGCTGATCGCGAGCGCAAGGGCAATCAGCGGAACGGCCACCTGCAGGGCAACAACCGGCAACAACATCCGGTCATCCAGCCGGTTCAGGCGAAACAAGGACGCAGGTTTTCTGCTGCCGGCGGCGGCAACGGCCGCTGCGATGAAGGGAATGTACTCGACATAATAGCGTCCGTGAGCCTCGACCATGAAGGGGTGCGTCGAGTACAGCAGCACGCAATACTTGTAGATCGTGGACAGATACAGGTTGTTTATCGATGGCGCTATCGGAATGAGCAAGAGAGCGAGTCCTAGCGCAGCGATGACTCGCCAGCCCCAATAATTTATTTGCATCAGGAGCTTGAATACAGATTCCCTCCATTCGCGCGGCGGGTAACCGGTGCTCGGGTTCGAAATCTGTGCAAAGCGATTCAGAAAGTATTCGCTGTTAAGAAAGAATTCGCCAAGGTTCACGGCGATCAGGCGTGCCTTGCGGCCGAAGGAAACACCGGCCATTGCCGCGGTGAGTTCGATCTCGACTTGCTGCGCGTAACTCCGGTGCCGCGCCGTAGCGCGGCAATAAACATAGTTGTAAAAGACGGAAACGTCTCGCGAGACACCGCTTGCGTAATCAGGACTGCTGTTCTTCGGATCGAAGTAACCGGGACTGGTATTCTTCGGACCGCAATCGTCCTGCCAGACACTTTTGAAGTAATCGGGGCTGCCAAACAGCGTGATACGGGACAAAGTGGTGCTGGTCGTTGTCAGGTGAAAGCCGTAAAAGCGCGTCACCTCAACCGACCACCACGCAAGCACGAGCGTGAGTGCCAGGACCAGCGCCGCGGATGGCGCCGCTGCGATCCGAAATCGCACCCATAGCGGCTCGCCGGCTGGAGTCGCAGCGGCAAACATCGCGACAAAAAGAGGCGCGAACATCCAATAGAAACCACGCAACAGGGTGATCGCTCCGAGGGCCGCGCCCACACGCAGCCCGAGCACGAAGCCGCGCGAGCCTGAATCCAGCGGACGATTGAAAACGAAGAAAACAAGATAGAGCAAGAGGTGAGCCGCGATCAGGTCGCCCCAAATTGCAAAACAGTACAGCGAAAAGTAGGGAACCACGAGGCAGCAAAGCAGATATACTACGGGGGCGCGCCCTCCGAACTGCTTCTGCACGGCGAAGAGAATCGTTACCACCACGCCGAAGTTCAGCGCCCCCAGATAAAGCCGAACGATCGCAATCGAATCGGTCAAGAAGGTGACAGGGGCCAGGAGAATTGACATCCCCGGCATGAACCAGCCATGATCGACCAATTCAGCGATGGTGCGACCGGCCGAGCGAAAATCGAGGCAAATGGCTTGCCCGATCAGGGCGGGGATCAACTTCGAACTCTCAAAATACCAGATCTCATCGCCTGACAGGGGCACGTGGCGCGCGAGCAAGAAAAAATACAGCAGCTGTACGAGCCCAAATACAGTCGCGACGTACGAAAGTTGCATCAACTCTGCTCACGGCCGAACCCGTTGGAATGACGTTCGCTGCCGCCACCTGGGCACCATACCACCATATCCGGGTATTACAGTAAACTGCACCCTAGGCGGCCGAGGCGCTAACAGGATCCGGCGGCTGGTTGGCCGGTTCACGCCTGCTTCTTATCCCTCGACAACCACGATGACAGCATTGCGGGCACCAGCCCAACCAGCCCGTACAGGATGAATTGAACAACGCCGCTGTCGCTTCCCCTCGAGCCGTACAGCAATTCCGCCGCGGCGAACGCCACCGCGCCGCAAATAAGCATTCGAGCGACCGCGCCGATTTTCTTGACGTGATAGAGAATGTCATCCACCGCGGCGAGCCCCAGCGCCGGCAGGATTCCGAACAAATAGGTGTATTGCAGCGTGGAAAACAGCACCACGAAGATTTTCTTCACCTCCGAGATGTTGGTCTCGTTCCAGTATCCCGACATCACGGTGGTTGCGATCAACAGCAGGAATCCGCCGAGCAACGGCCCCAGCACCGCGAAGATCAGATAGCGCCTCATGCCCGCTCCTCCTGCATCTTGGCGCCATTGTTTCACAGTTTTGCAGGCACCGAAAATAGCCATATCGATCTTTTTCGAGGCCAAAGCCGTTGCGCCGTCGGGCGAAGCAAGCCCGGGCAGCCGCAATTTCGACACACGCCGTTTAGGTTAAGAAAAATGTTGCCAAAAATGGTTCCGTCTGCGCGCGCGATTTCAGACCGTTAACCGATGAAACTTATGAATGGTTCGCGCCTTGATTCCGTGGAGAATCCAAGAGAACCGTCACGTGAACCGCCAACTGAACCGCATCGTGAAACCCTTTGTCATCGTGCTCGCCGCCATCTATTTCCTGGCGGACGCGATTTTTGCGACCATCGCCCATCCGCTGGCGCGATGGATCGGCGAGCACTGGGTATTCAGCCGGTTGCGGACGTGGATACGATCCTTGCGTCCCTATCCCTCGCTGGCGCTGTTCGCGGTTCCGCTCATTATCCTTGAACCGGTCAAACCGGTCGCGGCTTATCTGGCGGCAACCGGCGATGTCAGGCTCGGCCTCATCGTGCTGGTGGTCGGCGAGATCCTCAAGCTGGTGCTGGTGGAACGCCTGTTCAGTGTCAGCCGCGACAAGCTGATGTCGATTCCCGCGTTCGCCTGGGCCTATGGAAAATACCAGTTGATCAAGGACTGGCTGGAATCGACCGAAGCGTGGCAGGGCGTGCGGCGCTGGAGCCGGATCGCCCGATTTTCCCTCCGCCATACGCTCGCGGAGTTGAAAGCCTCATCCGGCGTGCCGATCGCGCGATGACGCCGCCGCTGCGGATCGGCACCGCCGGATGGAGCGTCCCTTCGCTTTATCTCGATCGGGTGCCGCCAGGCGGAAGTCATCTCGAGCGATACGCCCGGCGTCTCGATGCGGTCGAAATCAATTCCTCGTTTTATCGGCCGCATCGTCGCGCCACCTATCAGCGATGGGCGCAATCCGTATCTGAGGACTTTCGTTTTTCGGTGAAGGTGCCGAAAACGGTCACGCATGATTCGGGACTTGCCGATTGCGGCGCCTTGCTCGATCGTTTGGCAGACGAGGTGACGGGCCTGGGCGGCAAACTCGCAGTGTTGCTGGTACAACTGCCGCCGAAATCGGTGTTCAAACAACGTGTTGCCAATAGCTTTTTCCGCGATCTGCGGGCGCGGATCGGCACGGACGTCGTGCTGGAACCGCGGCATGCGAGCTGGTTCGCGCCCGGCATGGACGATTGGCTCGCGGAGCGTCGCATCGCGCGCGCCGCCGCCGACCCGGCACCGGTCGCAGGCGCAGGCAAGCCCGGCGGCTGGAGCGGGCTTGCGTATTATCGCTGGCACGGATCGCCGCGGATTTATTATTCCAACTACGACGCGGCTGCGCTGGCCGCGCTCAAGCCAAGCCTCCAGCAAGCTCGTGCGCGCAAGATCTCGGCGTGGTGCATCTTCGACAACACGGCGGCGGGCGCGGCGCTTGGAAATGCGCTGGAGCTTGCGCGGTCGTTGACTTGAAAGGCCGCGTTATCTCGGCTGCGCCGGACCGACGCCGGCCGGCCGCTCGGTGCTCGGCTTTATCAGCCCCGGAAAGGGAAATTTGAACAGCCCGCCTTGGTCGGGCTCGGGTTCGGCAGCAATTGTCGGCGCCGGAGCAACCTCAGCCGCCGGGGGTGGCGCGGGAGCTACCGGGACCGGAAGGTTGTCGCATTTCATGGAGTAAACCAGCTTGCCATCCGCGGTGCGGCCGATCGGCGCGCAATTGTCGACGCGCTTGCCCGCGCCAACAGGCTTGCCCTGCGCCCATGCCGGCGACGCCATCAGGACCATGACGAGTACCAGTTTCTTCAAGTCCGTCTCCCGCGGGCCGCCATTCACCGGTCCCCCTACCGCGTCGATACATCGCGAGTTTCGCATGAGGCCGGTGTAGACTGGAAGCCCCAAGATTCGGCAGCAGTGCCTGCTGCCGGGAACACGAAAGCGAGTCCTTAAAATGAGCGAGCGACTTGAGTTGCTGAAGAAAGCGCGTGAGCGGATGGTCGAGGACCGCGACGCCTTCGCAAAAGTACTGGCCGCGCCATTCGATCGCGACAAGGCCGAACGGGCGCGGATCAAATTCATCGAAACCCAGACGCTGATCGACGCCATCGACCGCGCCATCGACGGCGAACGGATCGAGCCCGCCGCGGCCGCATAGCGCCGCATCGCGAGCCAAACGAAGCGATCCAGAAGCGATGGTGCGAAGGCTGGATTGCTTCGGAGCTCACGTTCCTCGCAATGACGGAACAAAAAAGCCCGCCACCTCGAAAGGCAGCGGGCGGGATTTCGAAAAATGCGGGCCTGTTATTCCACCTTGGGGATGTTGGCGTCGTCGATCACTTTCTTCCACTTCTCGGTTTCGGCCACGATCATCGCACCGAACGCCTCCGGCGTGCTGATCAGCGGCTCGCCGCCGAGGTCGACCAGCCGCTTTTTCATCTCCGGCTCGGCCAGCACCGCGTTGATCTCGCCATTGAGCTTGGCGATGATCTCCTTCGGCGTGTTCTTCGGCGCGCCCATGCCGAACAGCGCGCTCGCCTCATAGCCCGGCACGGTCTCGGCGACGGTCGGGGTATCCGGCAATTGCGGAGATCGCGCTGTCGTGGTCACGGCCAGCGCGCGCAGGCTGCCGGAGCGGATGTGCTGGATGATCGAAGGCATGTTGTCGAAAATCACCTGCACCTGACCACCGAGCATGTCGGTGATCGCGGGCGCCGCGCCCCGATACGGCACGTGCTGCATCTTCACGCCGGTCATCGCCATGAACATTTCGCCGGACAGATGCACCGAGGTGCCATTGCCCGAAGAGGCCATGTTGACCTTGCCGGGGTTGGCCTTCGCATAAGCGATGAACTCGGCGACCGTCTTCGCCTCGATATCCTTGTTGACCGTCATCACATTCGGCACCCGATTGAACGACGCGATCGGCGCGATGTCGCGAACGAAATTGAACTTCAGATTGGCGTAGAGCGAGGCGTTGACGTAGTTGGCGGGATTGACCAGCAGCACCGTGTAGCCATCCGGCTCGGCATTGACCACCAACTCGGTGGCGATATTGTTGCCGGCGCCGGGCTTGTTTTCGATCACGAATTGCTGGCCGAGCTTCTCCGACAGCCGCTGGCCGATCAGGCGCGCGATGATGTCAGTGGCGCCGCCCGGCGGATATCCGACCACCCAGCGCACCGGCTTGGTCGGATAATCCAGCGCGGCCGCGCTTCCAACGGAAGCCAAAGCCGAAAACCCGATCGCGATCAGACAAATCGCGGTGCGACGTGAAGCCATGCAGTTTCTCCCTGAGCGGCCGCGTTGGTTCGCGGTCCGTTGCTGTTGAATTGACAGCGGCGCGCGTTGTAACAAACAAATCCGGACCCGACCAGTGTGCGCGCTGGACCGCGACGAAAGGATAAGCCATGACCGTCAGAGTTCACGCTCTCGATCATCTCGTCATCAATGTCGCGGATGTGGCGCGTTCCGCGGAGTGGTATCGCAAGGTGCTGGGCATGGAGATCAAGGTGTTCGATCCGGGCCAGGGCAAGACGCCGCGCACCTCGCTGATGTTCGGCAACCAGAAAATCAATGTGCGGCCGCGCGACGCCGAAAAGGTGGAATGGTTCACCGCCGACCATGCGACCGCCGGCAGCGACGATTTGTGTTTTCTCACCAAGGCCGCGCCCGAAGAGGTCGTCGCGCATCTCAAAACCTGCGGCGTGGCGATCGAGGAAGGTCCGGTGGCGAAACAGGGCGCGCGCGGCACGCTGCGCTCGGTCTATTGCCGCGATCCGGACGGCAGCCTGATCGAGATTTCGTCGTATGAGAAAGATGTGTCTTAATATGCGTTCGTTTCCCGGACGCGGCGCGGCATTCTTCATGCCGCTCCGCAGAGCCGGGACCGTACCAAACACCGGAGTCCGTTACGGCTCCGGCTCTGCAGCGCACCGCTTCGCAAGAGCTGCGCGCTGCGCTGCGTCCGGGGCACGAGAGAAGGTGTAGCGGCCAACAGAACCGCGCGGGAGGAACAATGCCGAACTCACAGCCGCCGGGCGTTGTCGGCCCCTTCGCCGGCCTCGACGTACCGTGGCTGTTGCGGATGCGCGCGGAGACGCGCCGCGACCATCCGTTCCTGATCTGGGCGCCGTTCGAGGCCCCGGCGCGGCGCTGGAGTTACGGCGAATTCCACGACCGCGTCGGCGCGCTGGCCGCGGGGCTTGCCGCGCGCGGCGTCAAATCAGGCGAATATGTCCTGATCCATCTCGACAATTGCATCGAAGCTCTGCTGGCCTGGTTCGCCTGCGCCGAACTCGGCGCCATCGCGGTAACCACCAACACCCGCTCTGCGCCGGCGGAAATGGAATATTTTGCCGGTCACTGCGCCGCGGTCGCCGCGATCACGCAGCCGGCCTATGCGGAGATGATATCAGCGTATTGCCAGAACTTGCGCTGGATCGCGGTGATTTCACACGACGCGGGCGCCGCACCCGCGCAACGCCCGCAACGCGCCGAGTCGTTCGAGTCATTATTCGCCGACAGCGCCGACCGGCCGCGCCGCGCCACCGATCCCTCCGCACCCTGCAGCGTGCAATACACTTCCGGCACCACGTCGCGGCCGAAGGCGGTGCTGTGGACCCACGCCAATGCGCTGTGGGGCGCCAAGGTCAACGCCGCGCATCAGGATCTGCACGCCGGCGACGTACACCAGACCTATTTGCCGCTGTTTCACACCAACGCGCTGGCCTATTCGATGCTCGCGAGCCTGTGGGTCGGCGCTACCTGCGTGATCCAGCCGCGATTTTCCGCGCGCCGGTTCTGGAACGTCGCGGCCGAACACGGCGCGACCTGGACCTCGACCATTCCGTTTTGCATGAAGGCGCTGCTGGAACACGAAATTCCGAAGCGGCATTCGTTCCGGCTCTGGGGCACCGCGATCTGCGAGCCGCCGGCCTTCTCGGCCTTCGGCATCAAGATCATCGGCTGGTGGGGCATGACCGAAACCATCACCCATGGCATTGTCGGCGAAGTCGACCAGCCCAACATTCCCCTGTCGATCGGCCGCGCCGCGCCGGAATACGAAATCCGCATCGCCGATGACGATGGCGCACCGACCGAGGCCGGCGGCACCGGCAACTTGTCGATCAAGGGTATTCCCGGCCTCTCGCTGTTCAAGGAATACCTGCACAACTAAAAGGCCACCCGCGAAAGTTTCGACGAGCGCGGCTTTTTTCTCACCGGCGACCGCGTCACGCTGCTGCAAAACGGCTTCATCAAATTCGGCGACCGCGCCAAGGACATGCTGAAGGTCGGCGGCGAGAACGTCGCGGCGTCCGAGATCGAGCAGGTGATCGCGGTCGTGCCCGGCGTCCGCGAGGCCGCGGTGGTTGCCAAAAAGCACCCGATGCTCGACGAGGTGCCGGTGGTCTTCATCATCCCGCATGCCGGCGTCGCACGCACGCCGCCCGAGTTGCATGCCAATGTGATGACCGCTTGCCGCAAGGGGCTTGCGGATTTCAAGGTGCCGCGCGAAATCCATTTTGTCGACGAGATGCCGCGCTCGACGCTGGAAAAAGTGGCAAAGGCGGAGCTAAGGAAGCTGCTGTGATGAAAGTCATTTTGCGATTTGCCGCCGCGTTAGTGCTTTGCGCCGTGTTGCTGGCGAGTGGCGCCGCCTCGGCCCAAACCGCGGACACCGTCCTGTTCAACGGCAAGATCCTTACCGTCGACAAGGATTTTTCGGTGCGGCAGGCGCTGGCGATCCGAAACGGCCGGGTGCTGGCGTCGGGCACCTCTGCGGCGATGAAGAAACTGGCCGGCGGCAAGGCGAGATTGATCGATCTCGGCGGCCGTACCGTGATTCCCGGCCTCACCGACGGGCACATCCATGGCATCCGCGCCGCGTTGACCTTCGGCACCGAGGTGAACTGGATTGGCGTTCCCACCCTCAAAGAGGCACTGGAGAAAATCCGCGAGGCCGCACGGACCCAAAAGCCCGGCTCCTGGATCATCGTCGCCGGCGGCTGGACCGAAGAGCAGTTCCAGGAGAAGCGGCGGCCCGGTGTCGCCGAGGTGACGGCGGCGGCTCCCGACAACCCGGTCTACATCCAGCACCTCTACGACTGGCTGCTGCTTAACCCGAAGGCACTTGCCGCGCTGAACATCCGCGAAGATGCGGATGTTGTGCCCGGCGGCAAGCTCGAACGCGACGGATCCAACAATCCGACCGGTATCGTCAACGGCAACGGCAATGCGCTCGGCAAGATCTTCGACAGACTGCCGAAACCGACGCTCGACGAGCAGGTCGACGGTTCGCGCAAATTCTTCCGCGAGATGAACGGTCTTGGCATCACCGGCATCGTCGATGGCGGCGGGGTCAGCATGTACCCCGCCAGTTATCAGGCCGTATTCAAGCTGTGGCGCGACAAACAGCTCACGGTGCGCGTGGCCTATCATCTGTGCGCGCCAACACCCGGCTCGGAACTGAAGGATTTGCAGAACCTCACGCAATTGCTGCCGCCGGGATTCGGCGACGACATGCTGCACTTCAACGGTCCCGGCGAGATCCTGATCTGGGCCGACTGGACCGATGGCGACATCACGCCTGACGGCAAGGCCAAGCTGTACGACCTGCTGCGCTGGGCCGCGGGCAAGGGCTACACGATCCAGCTACACTGGAATCCCGAGCGCACCGTTCACGATTTGCTCGACGTGATCGAGGCGGTAAACGATGAGTATCCGGTTGGCAATCTGCGCTGGGCGGTATTGCATCTGTACGGCGCCTCCGAGGACAGCCTGAGGCGCATGAAGTCGCTGGGGCTGATCTGGGGCGTTCAGGACGGCCTTTATTTCGGCGGCGAACGATTGCAGCGCGAGATCGGCGCCGAGGCGGCGCTGCGGCTGCCGCCGATCGCAACCGCGCTGCGTCTCGGCCTGACCGTGGCTGCCGGCACCGATGCGCACCGGGTGTCGTCCTATAATCCGTTCGTAGCCCTGCAATGGTATCTCGACGGCACCACCATCGGCGGCACCCAGACCCGCGGCGAAGCGGAAGCCCCGAGCCGCCGCCAGGCACTGCAGATGTACACCCGCAACACGGCGTTCGCGGCCAATGACGACGACAAGCGCGGCACGCTGGAGCCCGGCAAGTTCGCCGATCTTGCGGTGCTCTCGGCGGACTATCTGACGGCGCCGGTCAAGGAGATCGGGAAAATCAAATCAGTGCTGACGATGGTTGGTGGCAATGTCGTCTATGCAAGCCAGCCGTTTTCCAAACTTGCGCCCGGCAATTGACGGCTTGCCTCGTCATGGCCGGGCTTGACGCTTCATGAAAGCGCGTAAAAAATCCGCCGGAAGCATTGCTCCCGGCGGATCGATCTTATCGCGTAACCGGCGGGCTTACGCCTTGGTCATATTCGCCTTCACCGCTTCCGCCGTGATCGGCAGCGCGCGAACGCGGGCACCCGAGGCATTGTAGATGGCGTTGGCAAGCGCGGGGGCGATCACCGTCACCGCGGGTTCGCCGACGCCGGTGGCTTTTTCACCATTGGCGATGACGCTGATGGCGACTTCCGGCACCTGACTCATCCGCAAGGGGGTGTAGGTGTCGAAGTTGGTCTGCTCGATGCCGCCGTTCTTCAGCGTCGCCTTCTCGTACATCGCCAGCGACAGTCCCCACAGCGCCGCGCCCTCGACCTGGGCCTTGATGTTGTCGGGATGCACCTGGGTGCCGACATCGGTGGCCACGGTAAGTTTCTTCACCTTGACCTCGCCCGACGGCGCCACCGCGACGTGGGCGACGCAGGCGGTCCAGCTTGCGGTTGCGCGCTCCTGCGACGAGACGCAGGCAACCCCCATGCCTTCGCCCTTGGGCAGCACCTTGGTGCCGTATCCGGCCATGCCCATGGCGGCGAGCAGGGTGTTGCGCAGGCGTTGCGCGCCACCGTCATTCTTGCCTTTGCCGTCGAGCAGCGCGATGCGGTACTGCGCCGGATCCTTGCCGGCCGCATGCGCGAGCTCGTCGATCATGCTTTCCACCGCCCAGAAGGTCCAGCCCGGCGCCACCGACCGCAACTGGCCGGATGGTGTCGCGCTGTGCGCCATTTCGTTGAGGATGGCGCGGACGTTGTGGTTGGGCACGGAATAGAAGAAGTCCGCGCCGTTCACGGTGAACGCATCGAGCGCGCCTTTCTTGTCGACCGAAGGCGACAGGAAGTCGGGAATGCCCCAGCGCTTGGTCGGCCACGCCGAGACCACGTCGTGATTCATCGCGATCAGGTTGCCGTCGCCGTCCAGACCCGCCTTGATCTTCTGGAACGTCAAGGGCCGCGAAAAATCCATGGTCATGTCGTCTTCGCGCGAATAGATCACCTTGACCGGCTTGCCGACGGCTTTCGCCGCCTGCACCGCGGGCACCATCATGTCGGCGTCGAGACGCCGGCCGAAACCGCCGCCCAGCCACATCTGGTGCATCACGACGAATTTGGGATCGACTCCGGCCGCACCCGCCGCGATCGCGCCGGAGCGCGTCGCGAACTGGTTGCCGGAATAGATGTGCCAGATATCGCCCTTCAGCTCGGCCGTGGCGTTCATCGGCTCCATCGGCGCATGGATGTTGATGTTGGTGGTATATTCCGCCTCCATCACCTTCGCCGCGGTGCCAAGGGCAGCCGCGGTATCGCCGTCCTTGACAAAGAACAGGCCGGAATCATCCAGCGCCTGCAGGCGTTTTGCCTCGTCGAGCAACGACTGGCTCGACAGCTTGGCGTTGGGCCCGCCGTCATAGGTGACTTTCAATGCGTCGGCCGCCTTCTTGGCGTTGGCGTAGCTGTTGGCCACCGCCACTACCCAGCCCGTGGTGGTACCGGTCTTGTCGTCCAGCGTCACCGCCTTGATGAAACCCGGCACTTTCTTCGCCGCACTGTCGTCGACCGATTTCACCGTGGCGCCATAGCGCACCGGCGGCATCACGATCTTGCCGTACATCATCCCCGGCAACATCACGTCGATGCCGTACTTCGCGGTGCCGTTGGTCTTCGACGGGATGTCGAGCTGCGGCACCGACTGACCGATCATGGTGTATTGATCGGGCGTCTTCAGCTTGATCGCCTTCAGCTCATCCGGCGTGAAGGTCTTGGTGGCCTTGCCGCTCTTGACCACGTCGGCGAAGGTCATCGACTTCTTCGATTTTGCGTGCGAAATCACGGAATCCCTGACGGTGAGTTCGCCCGCCGGCACGCCCATCGAGGCGGCGGCAGCTTCGGTCAATGCCATGCGTCCGGCGGCGCCCGCGCGGCTCATCGCATCGAAGTTCATCATGGTGCTCCAGCTGCCGCCGGTGATCTGGGCGCCGAGCACGGGATCGTTGTATTTCGGATCGTTGGAAGCAAGCTGAACCCGCATGTCCTTCCAGTTCGAGCCGAGTTCTTCGGAGATGATCTGCGCCATGGTGGAAGCGATATGCTGGCCCATGTCGGCCTTGCCGCAGGTAACGGTGACCAGGCCATCCGGCCCGATCGAGTACCACACGCTCGGGTCGAAATTGCCGGCGGCGGCGAATGCCTGATCGACTCCAAGCAGTCCGGGCACCGACGAGTAGCCGAGCGCGAGGCCGGCGGCGGCGGTACCGACGAGGAACGAACGGCGCGACAGATTGGCGGATTCGCCAGGGACGTTATTTTGGGGGATTTTCACGTGCGTATTCATGTGGGCCTCCGGTCGCCGGCGTTGGACGCGGTGCGCATGTCGGCGGCGGCGCGCATGATCGCCTTCTGGATGCGCGAATAGGTCATGCAGCGGCAGAGATTGCCGTCCATATGAGCCACCACTTCATCCCTGGTCGGATTCGAGTTCTTGGAGAGCAATGATGCCGCCTGCATGATCTGCCCGGACTGGCAGTAGCCGCATTGCGGGACCTGCTCGGCAATCCACGCCTTCTGCAGCGGATGATCGCCCTTGGCGCTGAGGCCTTCGATGGTGGTGATTTTTTTGCCGGCGGCATCGCTGAGCGAGGTCTGGCAGGACCGTACGGCTTCGCCGTTGACGTGCACCGTGCAGGCGCCGCACAGGCCGGCGCCGCAGCCGAATTTCGTACCCGTCATCTGCAATTGTTCGCGGATGACCCAGAGCAGCGGCGTATCGCCCGCCGCATCGACGGACATATTGCGTCCGTTGATATTGAGATTGGGCATTTTTTTCTTCCCCTCCGGTGCATGATGCCGCTTACGGCGGCAACTCACTTGTGGGCTAAGCCGCGGCACCCACCGGGTCGATGCCGCGACCGGCGCAGAATGAGCGCGTTCCAATCTGGAGGCAATGCAAATTAGAATTTGTCGAGGAAAATAAAATTCCGGAATTTGTGTTGTGCGCTGCGGCAATAATTTTGTCATAAAATCATCGGCGGATTTGCTGCCCACGCCAGACGGAAGCGAATATCGCCGCTGCCAGGGTGGGCAGTTCCCCCTCGTCGAATGGATCGCGCTAGAATAAGGTCGCGACAGAACGCTTTCAGGAAGCCGTGATGTCAAAACTCAATCGCGATGGCGTGAACATCCACTACGAGATTCATGGCAGCGGCCCGCCGCTGCTGCTGACTCACGGCTATTCGTCGACTTGCGCGATGTGGAAGGACCAGATCGCGGCGCTGTCGAAACATCACAAACTCGTGCTGTGGGACATGCGCGGCCATGGCCAGTCTGATTATCCTGCCGATCCCTTAGCCTACAGCGAGGCACTGACGGTCGGCGACATGGCGGCGCTGCTCGACAAGGTCGGCGCGACCACCGCCATTGTCGGCGGGCTGTCGCTTGGCGGTTACATGTCGCTGGCGTTTGTTCGCGCGCACCCGGAGCGCGTCCGCGCGCTGCTGATCATCGATACCGGCCCGGGATTCAAGAAGGACGACGCCCGCGACGCCTGGAACAAGCGCGCGTTCGAGACCGCTGAGCGTTTTGAACGCGAAGGCCTTGGCGTTCTCAAATCCGGCAGCCGCGAACGATCCAGCGTGGTCCATCGCGACGCGTCGGGGCTGGCGCGCGCGGCGCGGGGCATGCTGACCCAGCGCGACGCCGGCGTGATCGAAACGCTGCCGCATATCAAGGTGCCGGCGCTGGTGGTAGTCGGCGCCGACGATACACCGTTCCTTGCCGCCTCCGACTACATGGCGGCGAAAATTCCGGGTGCCGCGAAGGTAGTGATCCCGGCGGCCGGCCACGCCGTCAACATCGACCAGCCGCAGGCCTTTATCGAGGCGGTACTGCCGTTCCTCGACGGCCTGCCGCGACAAGCCGCTTTGGACGAAAGGGCCGCGTCATGAGATCGCTTAACGCAGCGGCACTATTGATTGCCGCGATTTCCGGCGTCGGGTTCGCGCCCGCTTGCGCGCAACAGTTCGTGCCGGCGGCCGTTCCGCATTCTCCACCGTTCGTCTCGACGCTGTCCAACAATACGCCGCTGGTGTTCGGCATGAATGAGGAAGATGCCGCGCACGCGCTGGGACAGCCGCTGAACTACATCAGCGGCCGGCCCGGCGATGAAATCTTCCTTGCCTACCGCGACATCGGCGGCACCGGATTCTTCAACCGCAAGGACCGGCTCTATCTGCAGTTCCGCCGCGGCCGCCTCGCCGGCTGGAAGGGCGATTGGGGCCGCAGCTGGATGTGGCAGTAGCGCCGCTCGCGATCCTTCCCGCCAAATCTTCAACTCGCAACCGGTGGATCAACCATGGGACATAACATCACGCTGACGGCTTCGGACGATTTTGAACTGGGCGGCTACCGCGCCGACCCCGCCGGGCCGCCCAAGGCCGCGGTGGTGGTGATCCAGGAGATCTTTGGCGTCAACCATCACATCCGCGCGGTCTGTGACCGCGTCGCGGCGCAAGGCTATGTCGCCATTGCACCTGCGATCTTCGACCGGGTCGAGCCCAATTTTCAATGCGGCTACACCCCGGAGGAAGTCGCGATCGCGCGCAAATTCGTGGCCAATCCGGATTGGGCCGCGATGCTGCGCGACACCCAGGCCGCCATCGATGCGGTGAAGGATGTCGGCCCGGTCGGCATTGTCGGCTTTTGTCTCGGCGGCAGCGTGGCCTATGCCGCGGCGACAAAACTGTCAGGGCTGACCGCGGCGATCGGCTATTACGGCGGCGCCATCGTCCGCTTCGCCGACGACAAGCCGAAAGTGCCGACGCAACTGCATTTCGGCGAGAAGGATGCCAGCATTCCCATAAGCAACGTCGAGATCATCAAGTCCAAGCGGCCCGACGTCGAGATCCATATCTATCCCGGCGCGCAGCACGGCTTCAATTGCGAAGAGCGCGCCAGCTACGACAAGCCCAGCGCCGACATCGCGCGGGCGCGCAGTCTTGAATTCTTCGGAAAGCATCTGGGATAGGCGTCATTGCCAGGCTCGACCCGGCAGGTCCATCTGCTTCGCAAGACTCTTACGAAGATGGATGGATGCGCGGGCCTACGCCTCGCCGAAGGGGCTTCGGCCCCGCAGGCGGGTCAGGCCCGCGCACGACGAAAATTTTGAATCTAGAACCAGCGTTCGCCGACAAGCACGGTATCGCCGGGCGAGAGCGGAGTGCCGAGCGGGACGATGGCGCGGATCGAACCGCCGGCATCGGTGTGGGTCAGCGTGACCCGGTCGCGCTTGGCGCGCGGCGAGAAGCCGCCGGCGATCGCGACGGCACTTTCGACACTCATGTTCGGTACATAAGGATACTGCCCGGGAGCTGCGACCTCGCCGAGAATGAAGAACGGCCGATAGGCCTCGATCTCGACCGCGACCGAGGGTTCGCGGATGTAGCCGTTGCGCAGTTTGCCGGTGATCTCGGCGGCGAGTCCGGCGGGCGTTCTCCCCCGCGCGGAAACCGCGCCGATCAGCGGCATGGTGATGGAGCCGCCGGCGTCGATGGCGTAGGTGTTGGTGAGGCCTTCCTGGCCATAGACCACGATGCGCAATCTATCGCCGGCGTCGAGCTTGTAGGCCGCGTCGTAGGCCACCGGGATCGGCATCGGCGCCGCATAGACGGCCGGGCCATAAGCGCGGCGGGGCGCGGCGGCAAAGCTGGCGCGGATGGCACTGATGGCGCCGCCGGAACTGGCAGCGTTGGTTGACCGAGTATAGGTCGGCGCGGAATTGGAGGGCTGGCCGTAGGCCAACAAATCCAGATCGCCTCTCGGCTGCGCCACCGCGACCGGGCCGGACGAGCGCATGCAGCCCGACAGAGCGAACGCGGTCATGGCGGCCATCATCGAATATCGAAACGCGCGCACAACCCGCACCGGAGCCATCCCTCACAACGAGACGGCTCCAGTTTTGCACCGGTTATGGTTAACAAATCGTATTAGAGTCATTCCGGGCGCGAGTGAAACGAGCGAGCCCGGAATCCAGAAGTTGTGGCGGGATTCCGGGTTCGCGCTCCGCGCGCCCCGGAATGACAGGCCTAGGCGCTGACGCCGGCGCCGATCGGGCAGGAAACGCCGGTGCCGCCGAGCCCGCAATAGCCGGCCGGATCCTTGGCCAGGTACTGCTGGTGATAATCCTCGGCGAAATAGAACTCGCCGGCAGGTGCGATCTCGGTGGTGATCGCGCCCAGTCCCTTTGCCGTCAGCGCCTTTTGATACGCCGTCCTGGACGCATCCGCGGCTGTGCGCTGCGCTTCGTTGACGGCGTAG
Source organism: uncultured Alphaproteobacteria bacterium (assembly GCA_963784755.1). Lineage (GTDB taxonomy): Bacteria > Pseudomonadota > Alphaproteobacteria > Rhizobiales > Xanthobacteraceae > Bradyrhizobium. The sequence continues at coordinate 1,233,109 of CAWASS010000004.1, forward strand.
ATCGCGGAACGATACTGGGTGCCGATGTCGTTGCCCTGCCGCATGCCCTGGGTCGGGTTGTGGCTTTCCCAGAACGTCCTCAGCAGCTGATCGTAGGAGATTTTTTTCGGATCGAATACCACCAGCACCGCTTCGGTATGACCGGTGCGGCCCGAGCAAACCTCCTCATAGGTCGGGTTCGCGGTATGACCGCCGGCATAGCCGACCGCGGTGGTGTAGACGCCGTCACCGAGTTCCCAGAACTTGCGTTCGGCTCCCCAGAAGCAGCCAAGCCCGAACACCGCCCGCTCCAGCCCTTCCGGATAAGGCGGCTGAATCTGACGGCCGTTGACGAAATGGCGTTTGGCGGTCGGAACCGGCGTGGCGCGGCCGGGCAGCGCCTCGGCGGCACTCGGCAACGCCGTGGTCTTGCGCATGAACAACATGGATCACCTCCGGGTGAGACGTCGGCGATAGCTCGCCTCGCGTGACAATGGACGATGACAATATATGTCTTTACGCGCGAAACGGCAGTCCGTTATGCGCCTCAATTCCTGGAATAGCCGATCAGCGGCTTGCGCGGCCGGAACAGCAGCATCAAGAGGATGCCGAGCACGCCCATCACCGCAAACACCGGCTGATCGAGAATGACTTTGACCACGCTGGTCCAGAGCCAGGGGGCGGCGCCCTCGACCATGGTCCGGAACGCCTGCTGGCTGGATTGATGGATGTCGTTCCAGAATTCGCCGAACCGGGTGAACCGCAGATTTTGATCGGCGACCCAGCGGGCCCCGTCATAGATCATGAAAATGAACCCGCCGGCCAGCAGCAGCAGCCCTATCAGGCGGAAAAAACCGCGGATCATGCGTCACCTTATTATCGATCTGCCCCTGCAGAACCCGGCTTAAAGGCCGGGCCAAAGAAATTCAACCTCGCCAGCACCTTAACCCGCTCTATGGGGCATTTGTTTGGTCCGGCCGGCGCCCGGAAAGCGTTGACGCTGCAAAAGTGGCCCTCTATAAGACCGGCAATGGCGGCGGGCGCAATCCTGCCGCCGATGTTCTTTGAGCGCCACTGCCTTGTGAGCCTGTCCGCTCCAAGCATGGCATGTTCAGGAACACCGGGAAACATCACCAGCGCAATTCAACGGCCGGCGTCATCAGCCAGGCCCTCCGCGATAAAATCGCTGCCGAAGGAAATTTGAGAACATGGCCAACACCACTTCCGCCAAGAAGGCGACACGCAAGATTGCCCGCCGCACCATCGTCAACAAATCGCGCCGCACCCAGATGCGCGGTTCGGTTCGCGTCGTCGAGGAAGCGATCAAGAGCGGCGACCGCGAGGCGGCGCTGAAGGCGATGGCGATCGCGGAACCGGAACTGATGCAGGCGGCGCAGCGCAACATCATTCACAAGAACAATGCCAGCCGCAAGGTCTCGCGGCTCTCGCATCAGATCGCCAAGCTCGCGAAGTGAACCGACCGAAAAAGACAGTCGTCAAAAAGCCCGGCAGCGCTGGGCTTTTTCTTTGGTCCGACATTGCATCCGACCCGGCCGCGTGCGAGAATCTCTTCGCACTCCGGTTTTCCTGATGCGGTTTTGTCGCACGCAAGACTTTAGAAGCAGGGAGTCCCGCAATTCAATTGCGAAACCGCCGGCGGCGGTCCCGCGCGAAACGTTTTCAGGAACGCGGTCGGCATTGTCGGCTTCGACAAAGGTTACCCTGTTCCGCTGGGCAAAAAATCTTGCGTACGCTTAGTCACTTATAGGCAATGCGCGCTTCAGCACTTTGAAAAAACCTCAGCGCCGCTCAAACGTAAATATTTTATGAATTTTTTTTTGAGCAGTTGCTCGAATTATGACAGCCGCTTCCGCGTTTCGATTCGCCGCGCAGATTCAACCTCTTGCCATCCTATCCCGAAAGCCACTGCCTTAATTTTGCGAACGCGAAGTCGATTCGGTTGGCCCGCGCAAGCTTTAAGGGCCGTTGCGCACGAAATAAGGCGTGCTATCACTTAATTGCTCGCGGCGCCCACGGCTCTTTCGGATCAGCGCGGTCTGAGAACCATGGGCGGACGTACAAATCGGCGGCGGTGTGTGCGTTAGCGACGCCTTCCAAGCGATGGCCGGGTTGCAACTCATAGTAATATGAGACGGTGGTTCTGTGTCGAAATTTCTCACGCGGACATTGAGGTCTCGCGCAATTCAAAAAGAGAAATACGCACTGGCCAGCCGCAACCGCCGCGCCGAGGGTGAATGCTAAGAGGGTTGGAACGAACGGGCTAGCGGTGGTGCAATCCTGAAGGCACTGAGGTTCAGGCATCGCCGACGGAATTTGAAGCACAAACAAGATGACAACTTGCCGTATGCATCACGGCGAGAGGGGGAATTCTATGCTCAACGGAATCAATACGGTATTTGATCACGTCCCGCTTTTAGACGATGCGATACTGCATGATGCCGCGTGTACGCGGCCCCCGGCGCGAACTCCCGACCGACCGTCGAGTACGCGCTGACCTCGCGGACGCTTTCTTCCTTCAATCGCTGATTTGCCCGCGGCGTTTTGCCGAGCGGCCGGTCTGCGGCTGGAATTGAAGCCTCGCTGAGGTCGCGCCGCCGCGGAACCCCGCGCGGCGATTTCGCCGGCACCAATCCTCAATCAGAAAAGTAACCGGAACGATGACAAACATGGAACAGGACCGCTGGTCGCGCGTGAAAGGTCGGCTGCGTTCGAGCGTGGGGGAAGACGTTTATTCAAGCTGGTTCGCGCGGATGGACCTGGAAAGCGTGCAGCCGGAAAGCGTGCACCTTTCGGTTCCGACCCGGTTTCTCAAGAGCTGGATCCAGGCGCATTACGCCGAACGCGTCCTGACCTGCTGGCAGGCGGAGATGCCCGAGGTGGCGCGGGTCGACCTCACCGTGCGAACGGCCATGCGCTGCGCGACGCCTGCTGCGAAGGAAGCCACAGCACCCGTGGACGCGCGCCGCGCCGACCGTCACGATGGACGCCCCGCGCCCGAGCTGCGCGCCACCGCGATCGCGCCGGTGTCGGCAAACCATGAGGCGCTCGGCGGATCGCCGCTCGATCCGCGCCTGACCTTTGGCAGTTTCGTGATCGGCCGCTCCAACACGCTGGCGCATGCAGCAGCCCGCCAGGTCGCGGAAGGACGGCGCGGCGACAGCGTGATGTTCAACCCGCTCTACATCCATGCCGGCGTCGGCCTCGGCAAGACCCATCTGCTGCAGGCGGTGACATGGGCCGGCAATTCCGGCACCGAGCGCAAGGTGCTTTATCTCACCGCCGAGAAATTTATGTACGGTTTTGTCGCGGCACTGAAGACCCAGACCGCGCTCGCATTCAAGGAGGCGCTGCGCGGCATCGACGTGCTTGTGATCGACGACCTGCAATTCCTGCAGGGCAAATCGACCCAGGCCGAATTCTGCCACACTTTGAACGCGCTGATCGATGCCGGCCGTCAGGTGGTGATCGCGGCGGACCGCCCGCCATCCGACCTCGAAAGTCTCGACGACCGCGTCCGTTCGCGGCTCGCCGGCGGGCTTGTGGTGGAGATGGGATCGCTCGGCGAGGAATTGCGCTTAGGCATTCTGAAATCGCGGGTTGCCGCAGCCCGGGCGCATCACGCGAGCTTCGACGTGCCGGCTCAGGTGCTGGAATATCTGGCGCGCACCATCACCCACAACGGACGCGACCTCGAAGGCGCGGTCAATCGCCTGCTGGCGCACAGCAAGCTCAACGCGACGGCGGTGACGCTGGAAATGGCCGAGCGCGAGGTGCGCGACCTGATCCGGCCGCAGGAACCCAAGCGCATCAAGATCGAGGACATCCAGCGCGTGGTCGCCCGGCAGTATAATGTCAGCCGCTCGGACCTGCTGTCGTCCCGCCGCACCGCCAATGTGGTGCGCCCGCGCCAGGTCGCGATGTATCTGGCCAAGACCCTGACGCTGCGCTCGCTGCCCGAGATTGGGCGCCGCTTCGGCGGACGCGATCACACCACGGTGCTGCATGCCGTCAGAAAGATCGAGGCGCTGGTCGCCAAGGATGCCGCGCTGTCCGAGGAGGTCGAACTGCTGAAGCGCCAGTTGCAGGAGTGAAACCATTTGTCGCCCCGGCGGAACGCCGGGACGACCGCTTGGAGCGGCCCAAAACGTGGGGAACGGCTTCACGCATCTCTTGCGCTCAGGCCCCATCCGCGCCACCTTGGGGTCCCCCTGAGGGTTTGAGCAAAATCCAGTTTTGACCAGGCTTTCGGGTTTCAAATGCCGCGGCGCGCCTTTTGGGCCGCCCGGCTTTTCCATCTTGGGATCGGGCGGGTTTTGCAATGAAGGTCACCGTCGAACGCGCGCAACTGTTGAAATCGCTGGGCCACGTGCACCGCGTGGTCGAACGCCGCAACACCATCCCGATCCTCGGCAATGTGCTGATCCGCGCCGAGAACGCCCGGCTGTCGCTGAAGGCCACCGACCTCGACCTCGAGGTGACCGAAACCCTGGCGGCGGAAACCGGAACCGGCGGCTCGACCACCGTACCCGCGCATATGTTCTACGACATCGTGCGCAAACTGCCCGATGGCGCCCAGATCGTGCTGGAGGGCGACGGCGACCGTTCGGTGCTGGCGATCCGCGCCGGGCGCTCGCGCTTCACGCTGCAGACCTTGCCGGAGAACGATTTTCCCGATCTCGCCGCCGGCGACATGACGCATTCGTTCAACCTGGCCGCGTCCGACATGAAGCGGCTGATCGACCGCACCCAGTTTGCGATCTCGACCGAGGAAACCCGCTACTATCTCAACGGCATCTATCTGCATTCAGCCGGCAGCGCCAAGGCCGCGACCTTGCGGGCGGTCGCGACCGACGGACATCGTCTGGCGCAAGTCGATCTGCCGCTGCCCAAGGGCGCTTCCGGCATGCCCGGGGTGATCGTGCCGCGAAAAACCGTCGGCGAGGTGCAGCGGCTGATCGAGGACAGCGAGGCCGAGGTCGGCATCGAACTGTCGCAGGGCAAGATCCGCTTCACCATCGGCAATGTGGTGCTGACCTCGAAGCTGATCGACGGCACCTTCCCGGATTATGGCCGCGTCATTCCGCAGAACAACGACAAGGAACTGATCGTCGACAAGAAGGATTTCGAGGCCGCGGTAGACCGCGTCTCGACCATTTCCAGCGAGCGCGGCCGCGCCGTAAAGCTCGCATTGTCCGCCGGCAAGCTGATCCTGTCCGTGACCAATCCGGATTCCGGCAGCGCGACCGAAGAACTCGAGGTCGAATACGCCTCCGACGCGCTCGATATCGGATTCAACTCGCGCTATCTGCTCGACATCGCCGCCCAGATCGAGGGCGAGGTCGCGGTGCTGAAACTGGCCGACCCCGGCTCGCCGACACTGGTGCAGGACAAGGACAACAAGGGCGCGCTCTACGTGCTGATGCCGATGCGGGTGTAGGACTTACCAACTCGTCATACGCGGGCTTGACCCGGCAATCCATCTTTTGAAGAAGATGGATAACGCGGGTCGAGCCCGCATATGACGGTGTCCATGACCCCTTCCCGCATCCATCGCCTGACCCTGACCCACTTCCGCAATTATCGCGCGGCGAGCCTGCAGACGCGCGGCGACCTGGTGGTGCTGGTGGGGCCGAACGGCGCCGGCAAGACCAACTGCATCGAGGCGATCTCGTTTCTCTCGCCGGGCCGCGGCTTGCGGCGCGCGACGCTCGACGATGTCGCTGATAACCAGGGCGACGGCTCGTGGGCGGTATCGGCCGAGGTCGAGGGCGCGCTCGGACTGGCGACGCTCGGCACCGGCATCGATCCGCCCGCCAGCGAAGAAAACGCTACCAGCCGGCGCTGCCGGATCGACCGCGAGCCGGTGAATTCGGCGACCGCCTTCGGCGATCACCTTCGCATGGTGTGGCTGACGCCCGCGATGGACGGGCTGTTCCTAGGGGCTGCCTCGGAGCGGCGGCGGTTTTTCGACCGCCTGGTGCTGGCGATCGACTCCGAGCACTCCAGCCGGGTGTCGGCGCTGGAGCGCTCCTTACGCTCGCGCAACCGGCTGCTGGAGGTGCGCAATTACGACGACCACTGGTGCGACGCGATCGAGCGCGAGACCGCCGAGCTTGCGGTCGCAGTAGCGGCGATGCGCGGCCAGACCGTCACAAGACTGGCGGCGATGCTGCGTTCGCGTGGCGAAGGCTCTGCCTTTCCCTCTGCGGCGATCATGCTCGACGGCTGGATGGAAAACGCGCTGATCACCGAGCCGGCGACAGCGGTGGAGGACCGCTACCGCGAGATCCTGCGTGCGGGCCGCGCCCGCGACGCCGCCGCCGGCCGCACCCTCGACGGCCCGCATCTCACCGACCTGCAGGTGATCTACGCGCCAAAAAGCATGCCCGCGCGCGATGCTTCGACCGGCGAACAGAAGGCGCTGCTGATCGGGCTGGTGCTGGCGCATGCCAACCTGGTCGCCGAGATGACCGGCATCACGCCGCTGTTGCTGCTGGACGAAGTGATCGCGCATCTCGATCCCTCAAGGCGCATCGCGCTGTTCGATGAGCTCAAGAAACTCGGCGCGCAGGTCTGGATGACCGGCGCGGACCCTGCGGCCTTCGCCGATGTCAGCGCGGCAAGCGAAATCTTCGACGTCAATTCCGGGCGCATCGCGCGTCGAGGTTGAGTAAAAATCCAGGTCTTTTCCGAGCACGCGGAATCCTCGCCGGAGCGACCTTTTTCAGGGTTCTCGAATCATCCTTTGGACGCCTTGAAAAACCGCCTAAAAATTCTATTTATTCAATAGCTTGATGGACGCGACTTTGCGCTAGGCGCAATGCGGCTTTCATGGCACAAATACAGGCGATTCAGCCCCTCATTTCAGCGCTGATTCGGGACATCCTCGAAGGCTCCTTGCATGACCGAACCTGCCCGGCAAAAGGTCGCCGACCCCACGCATTCGCCGATCGAATACGGCGCGGAATCGATCCGGGTTCTTAAAGGTCTCGACGCCGTGCGCAAGCGGCCCGGCATGTATATCGGCGATACCGATGACGGCAGCGGCCTGCATCACATGGTCTACGAAGTCGTCGACAACGCCATCGACGAGGCGCTGGCCGGTCACGCCACCGCGGTGGAAGTGGTGCTCAATGCCGACGGCTCGGTCACCGTGCGCGACGACGGCCGGGGCATCCCCGTCGACATCCACAAGGGCGAAGGCATCTCGGCCGCCGAAGTCATCATGACCCAGTTGCACGCCGGGGGAAAATTCGACCAGAATTCCTACAAGGTATCCGGCGGCCTGCACGGCGTCGGCGTCTCCGTGGTCAACGCGCTGTCCAGCAAGCTGCAATTGCGGGTCTGGCGCGACGGCAAGGAGCATTACATTGAATTCGCCCATGGCGACGCGGTGGCGCCGCTGAGTGTGGTCGGCGACGCCAAGGGCAAGCGCGGCACCGAGGTGACGTTTCTCGCCTCCACCGACACCTTCACCAATGTCGAATATGATTTCGCGACGCTGGAGCATCGCCTGCGCGAGCTCGCGTTCCTGAATTCCGGCGTCAACATCGTACTCTCCGACATGCGCCACGCGGTCGAGAAGCGCGAGGAGATGATGTACAAGGGCGGCGTCGAGGAATTCGTCAAATACCTCGACCGCAACAAGAAGCCGATGGTGCCCGCGCCGATCATGATCGACGTCGACCAGAACGGCATCGGCGTCGAGGCCGCATTGTGGTGGAACGACAGCTATCATGAGAACGTGCTGTGCTTCACCAACAACATTCCGCAGCGCGACGGCGGCACGCATCTGGCGGGCTTCCGCGGCGCGCTGACGCGCCAGGTCAACGGCTATGCCGATGCCATCGCTAAGCGGGAAAAGATCGCGCTGACCGGCGACGACTGCCGCGAGGGCCTCACCGCGGTGCTCTCGGTGAAAGTCCCGGATCCGAAGTTCTCCTCGCAGACCAAGGACAAGCTGGTTTCCTCCGAGGTGCGCCCGGTGGTCGAGAACGTGATCAACGAAGCGCTGGCGGCGTGGTTCGAGGAACATCCTTCTGAAGCCAAAATCATTGTCAGCAAGGTGGTGGAAGCCGCCGCCGCCCGCGAGGCCGCGCGAAAGGCGCGCGAGCTTACGCGGCGCAAGGGCGCGCTCGATATCGCCTCGTTGCCCGGCAAGCTCGCCGACTGCCAGGAGCGCGATCCCGCCAAATCCGAGCTGTTCATCGTCGAGGGCGATTCCGCAGGCGGTTCCGCCAAGCAGGGCCGCAACCGCGAATTCCAGGCGGTGCTGCCGTTGCGCGGCAAGATCCTCAACGTCGAGCGCGCGCGCTTCGACAAGATGCTGGGCTCCGAGCAGATCGGCACCCTGATTACCGCGCTCGGCACCGGCATCGGCCGCGACGATTTTGACTTATCGAAGCTGCGCTATCACAAGATCATCGTGATGACCGACGCCGACGTCGACGGCGCGCATATCCGCACGCTGCTGCTCACGTTCTTCTTCCGGCAGATGCCGGCGCTGATCGAAGGCGGCCATCTCTATATCGCGCAGCCGCCGCTCTACAAGGTGACGCGCGGCAAGTCCGAGCAATATCTGAAGGACGAGCGCGCGCTGGAAGATTATCTGATCAACACCGGGCTCGACGACTGCGTGTTCAAGCTGGCGTCGGGCGAAGACCGCAGCGGCCGCGATCTGCAGGCGCTGGTGGAGGACGCCCGCGTGATCCGCGGCACGCTGCATAACCTGCACAGCCGCTATAACCGCAAGGTGATCGAGCAGGCGGCGATCGCCGGCGTGCTCAATCCGAAAATCACCGGCGATGCCGCCACCGGCAATGCCGCCGCCGGCTATATCGCGCGGCGGCTCGACGCGCTGGCCGACGAGGTCGAGCGCGGCTGGGTTGGCCGCTTCACCGAAGGCGAGGGCTTTTTCTTCGAACGCACCGTGCGCGGCGTCAAGGACGTCGCCATCATCGACGACGCACTGCTCGGCTCCGCCGACGCGCGCAAGCTCGACGACTACGCCGCAAAGCTGCAGGAAGCCTATCCGAAGCCGGGGCTGTTGCGACGGAAAGACACCGAGACCGTCATCCACGGCCCGGTCAGCCTGTTCGAGGCGGTGACCGATGCGGGCCGCAAGGGCGTGGCGCTGCAGCGCTACAAAGGCCTCGGCGAGATGAACCCGAGCCAGCTCTGGGAAACCACGCTCGACACCAACGAGCGCTCGCTGCTGCAGGTCAAGATCAAGGAAGTCGACGAGGCCGACGACATCTTCACCAAGCTGATGGGCGACGTGGTCGAACCGCGCCGCGAATTCATCCAGGATAATTCGCTCAGTGCCAATGTGGATGTGTGAGGCTTACGCAAGCGGAACAGCGCCATCCAGCGCAACTCTTCGATCAGCCGCCGCCTTCCTCAGACGATCTTTGATTTCGGCGACAACCGGCGCGACGATGTAGCCCTGCCTGAGGTCTCCGATCATTGCCGAATCCTTGCGTTTGCCTATTCGCCACCGGATCATGATCAACAGGCAAATCGCGGCATCGAGCTTGTCTTGATCGCTTTTCCGGGGAGATCTTACTTTTCTGAGTTGATTGCACCAGCGAATGAATTTCTCGCATTTTAACATGCGTGCCTCGCGAAGAACGGTTGCGACAACCCTCTGCCAGGCCTTTTGTCGAAATCTTCCGCGATTCGCCGGATTGTACCTTGGTCCTTTTTTCCATCCGCAGAAGATTCGATTGAGTGACGGCAACGCAAGCGCAGGAAACACTTCCGTGATGAATTTGCCGCGCATGGCGCGTCTCGACAGCTCGGGATTTTCGATCGCGCCTAATCCGCGGAGAAATTACCAGATTGGAGCGCCGGCACCGAACATATTTTCTTTCTTTCGATAGGCAGGTTGTACGCCTCCGCCCAACCAACTGACGATGGAAGCAGCGACCTTCTCCACGGGGCGCATATTTTCGTCGTTGGGTACAATGGTCGGCTGATCAATCGCGATCAACGTCAGCCGGTGTTTCCGGTTCACCGTTGCTATGAAGCGACGGGCCTCATCGAAGCCGACAAGCTTCGGCGCTTTGAAATCGTGAAACCTTTTCCCGTCGAATGATATCGCACAAATCGCGCCGGGCACCTTTGGATTGCCTGCCCATGCGGAGTCGAAACCGACGAATGCAACCTTGTTTAAACCCATCATCATGCCTCAAGATCGACGAGTCGAAGCTCTCTGAAATCGGCGACGCTCGCAAGACTTGCGCTGGTCATGATAAGCTCGGCCATGACGATGTGACGAGACGAACGCTCTTCCTTCCCTCTCCCCTGTGGGAGAGGGTGGCGAGCATCGTCAGATGCGAGACGGGTGGGGGGTCCAGGTCTATCGATAGAGCGTAACCCCTCACCCGCCCTCGCTTTGCTCGGGCACCCTCTCCCACAAGGGGAGAGGGAAGAGGGCTGCGCGACGAAATGCATCCCCAGTTATACTCATTTCGCGAATTGAGTATAACCCCGCTGAACTCTGGTGACGACAAGTCTGCCGATTTCCAAATAGCTCCGTTCTGCTTTCACCACCCGTCCCGCGGCAATGCTAGTGTCGTCCCATGACATCCCTTGATGAAATCGAGCGCGGTCCCATCGAGGAAGCCGTCGCGGCGCCAGCGGGCCGCCACCTCATCCCCGAACTGACCGAAACCCTCAAGCTCGCGGTCCCCATCGTGCTGACGCAGCTTGGGCAGATCGCGATGATGACGACCGATCTTGCGCTGATCGGGCGGCTCGGCGACGAGGCGGTAGCCTCGGCGGCGCTGGCGAGCACGGTTTTCTTTGTCAGCTTCACCTTCGGAATGGGGCTGGTGTCAGCGGTGGCGCCGCTCGCAGCGCAAGCCTTCGGCGCCCGCGATCCACGAATGGTGCGGCGTGCGCTTCGGGTCGGACTGTGGGCGGCGCTCTTGATTTCACTGCCGATCATGCTGTTTCCGCTGTTCGGCGAACGAATCCTGCTGATGCTCGGCCAGGCGCCCGCGACCGCGCATCTCGCCCAGAAATATTTGCTCGGCCTCGTATGGGGAATTCCCCCAGCGCTCTGGTTCCTGGCGATCCGCGGCTTTATGGGCGCGGTCAACCGCCCGGAGCCGGGACTGTGGATCACGCTGGTAGCCATTCCGGCCAACGCGGTGCTGGTCTGGCTCCTGATCCATGGCGGGTGGGGGCTGCCGCGGCTGGAACTGTTGGGCGCCGGCCTCGCCACCACCATGGTCAATTTCGGCATGTTTCTGGCGGCGCTCTGGTTTGCGGTCAGCTGCCGGCCATTCCGGAAATATCAGGTGCTGGGCCGCATCTGGCGTATCGACTGGGCGCTGATGCGGCAACTGGTCGTGATCGGCGCGCCGATCTCGATGTCGTTCCTGATGGAGTATGGATTGTTCGGCGCAGCCGCGATGCTGATGGGCCTGATCGGCACCATCGCGCTGGCCGCGCATCAGATCGCGCTGCAGATCACGGCCATCCTGTTCATGGTGCCGTTCGGCATCGGCATTGCGGCGACGGTTCGGGTTGGACATGCGGTTGGCCGGGGCGACCCGATGGGTGTGAGACGTGCAGGATATGTCGCGACGCTGCTCGGAATTGCCTGCGTGTCCGCCCTGACGCTCGCGGTGATCCTCGGCCGCTTTGCGATCGCGCGGTTTTTCTTCGGCGAGGCCGCGGAGAGCGCGGGCGCCGTCGTCGAACTCGCGGCGACCCTGCTGCTGGTCGGCGCCACCTTCTTCGTCGCCGACGGCATCCAGACCGTCGCGGCCGGCGCGCTGCGCGGCCTCGGCGATACAAGCGTGCCGTTGCTGTTTGCCGCGATCAGTTACTGGCTGGTCGGATTCACTGCCGCGTATGGCCTCGCATTCCACACCGATTTCGGCGCCATCGGCGTATGGATCGGGCTGTCCTGCGGCACCGCAGTTTATGCCATCCTGCTGATGCTGCGTTTCCGCTTGCTGGCGCGCCGCATCGGCGTGGACGCATCGTTCCGGCTATGATTTGCTGACAACGGCAAATGCGATCCGTCCCGACCGGATTAACCCATGACGCTGTCAGTCGATCTGTTCTTTTCGTTCCGCAGCCCCTACAGCTATCTCGCGCTGCCGAAGACGCTGCAGATGGTCGCGGACTACGACGTGGCAGTGAATGTGCGGCCGGTCTATCCGCTCGCGGTCCGCGTGCCCGGATTCTTCAAGCGCGCCAATCCGCAATTCGCGCGTTATATCGTGCGCGAACTCGAGCCGGGTGGCACAGCACGCCGGCATCCCGTTCCGGTTTCCGCGGCCCGACCCGATCGTGCAGGACATGGGCACGCTGGAGGTCGCCGAACATCAGCCCTACATCCACCGGCTGACGCGGCTCGGTGCGGCGGCGCAACTCGAGGGACGCTCGTTGCCGTTCATCGACGCGGTCAGCCGCGTGTTGTGGGACGGCAGCGTCAACGGCTGGAACGAGGGCGATCATCTCACCAGGGCCGCGGCATCAGCGGGCTTCGATCTCGCCGCGATGGATAAGGCTGTTGCCGCCGATTCCGACCGTTACGAGCGGGTGATAGCAGGCAACGAGCAGGATCACGCCGCTTCCGGCCATTGGGGCGTGCCGACCTTCGTGTTCGAGAACGAGCCGTTCTTCGGGCAGGACCGCATCGAGCTCCTGATCTGGCGCATGCAAGGCAAGGGGCTGGCCCGCCGCGGCTGATGTTGACGGCGCGGCGTCCCAGCCCTACCAAAATGCGGCGGAACAGAAGACCTTAGACGAGGCAAACCCGATGGCCGATGAAACCGCAACGCTTGCCGCCTATGTCGCGAATCTGAAATTCGAGGACATTCCGCTTCAGGTGCTGGAGCGCGCGAAAATCCTCACCCTGGATTTTCTCGGCAGCGCGGTGCGCGCCCGGCGCGACGCGGAATCCACGCCGTCGCTGCTGAAGATGCTGGAGGCGCTGGCGCTCGACGGCAACGGCGAAGCCACCGTATTCGGCGATGCCAAGACCTGGACCCCCGCGGTGGCGGCGCTGCTCAACGGCGCGCTCGGCCATTCCCTGGATTTCGACGATACGCACGCGGATTCCTCGCTGCATCCGAGCGCCCCGGTGGTGCCGGCCGCGTTCGCGGTCGGCGAACTCGTCGGCGCATCGGGCCGCGACGTGCTGACCGCCATCGTCGCCGGCTACGAAGTATGCTGCCGGCTCGGCAATGCGCTGGATCCCACCTCGCATTACAAGCGCGGCTTTCACCCCACCGCCACCGCCGGCACCTATGGCGCGGCGGCCGCCGCGGCAAAGCTGTTCGGGCTGTCGAAAGAACAGATCATAGCCGCGTTCGGCGTGTCCGGCAGCCAGGCCGCGGGCTCGCTGCAATTTCTGGTCAACGGCGCCTGGAACAAGCGCTATCAGGTCGGCGCCGCCGCGATGAACGGCGTCATCGCCGCAACGCTGGCGCGTAATGATTTTGTCGGCGCCACCCAATCGGTCGAAGGCAAGCACGGCCTCTTGGTCGGCTACAGCGACGACGCGCATCCGGAGAAAGTCACCGCGGACCTCGGTCAAGTCTACGAGACCATGAAGATCGGCGTAAAACCCTATCCGAGCTGCCGCTACACCCACGCCGCCCTCGATGCGCTGATCGCGATGCGCCGGGAGCACAACCTGACGCCCGACCAGATCAAGCGCGTCGAGATCGGCCTGCACCGCAATGGCATTACACTCACCGGCGATGCCGCCACCAAGCGGCATCCCACAAGTATCGTCGGCGGCCAGTTCTCGATGTTCTTCACCGGTGCCGTGGCACTGGATCAGGGCCGTTTCGGCTGGGACGATTATGCGCGGCTCGGCGATAGCGCTATCGACACGCTCGCCGACCGTTTCGACGTGGTGCAGGACGACCGGCTCGAGACCGGCCGCAGCCACCCGTTCGGCGCGCGCGTTTCCATCACCACCGAGGACGGCGTGCATGAGCGGCTCTATGCCGATCCCTCCGGCGAGCCCTCGTCATTTCCGGACGCGCAGGCCATGCAGCAGAAATTCCTCACCCTGGCACGGCCGGTGTTGTCCGGCCGTGCCGACCAACTGGCGGACGCGATCCTCTCGCTTGAAAGATATGACCGCGTCGAGACCGCGACCCATCTCGGGCGGCAGTAGTGCGGCCGGATGGGTGCACCCCCGGCCCCGGCGGCGGATTCTCAACTTTAGTTGATCGTTTTCCTGCGGAATGTCGCAAATTTGGGCAGCCTGCCCTGGCGAAATCCCTGAAATTTCCTGAACCTAACGACGGCAGCAGGAACTAATGCTCAGGCGCCGAATTATCGACGCCAACAAGGGGCGTTTGCCGTGCCGGTTTTGCGATATTTTTTGGTGATGGGTTGCTGCCTCCTGGGGCTGCTATTCGCCGCCAACTACCTGTGGCCGCAGGCCGAACTCGCGCCCCAGCCGGCCGCCGCGAACGCCGCCCAAAACGGAACTCTGGCATCCTGGCGCCAGACCCAGCAACGGCTCGACCGGCCGCAGGCCTCGGCGATCGTCTATCCGGACGTGGCCCCGATGGCGCCGACCGCCGAACGGCTGCAGTGGGAACGCCAGATGACCTACCGCATGCCGGACACTCCGGCCCTGCAGGCGCGGGCCGAGTTGCCCGCTACCGCCGCCGAAGCGATCACGGCACCGCCGGCGCCCGTCAAACATGCGGCAAGAGCGCCTTCGCGTCCGAAACCCGTGGCGCGTGCCGATCGCCGCGATCAGCCGAATTATGCCGCCGCCTATCCTCCCGCCCCCGTGGCGCAGTTTGGCGGCTTCCGCCAGGCGCAGTATGACCGGCCCGTTGGCGGCTTCTTCAACTTCCGCATGTTCTAAGTCCGCGGTGTGGACCACGCGCTTCGCGTCGTGACCCACATGTCCGCGATGTGGCCGAACAGCTCAATCTCTTTTTGCTTTTCGGCGCCGAGCCGCCGCGCCACGCCCTGTGACGCGGTGTTCTCGCGGTCGATGCAGTGGATCACCTGCGCGATCTCGAAATTCGCAAACGCCCAGTCGATCGCCGCGCGCGCGGCTTCGGTCGCATAACCCTTGCCCTGCGCTTCCCTGGTGATGCCCCAGCCGACCTCGAAATCCGGCCAGGTCGGCGGAAACCACGGCCCCACCCGCCCGACAAATTTGCCGCTGTGCTTTTCCTCGACCGCGAACATGCCGGCGCCGTGAATCGTCCAGTGGCCGGCCATGACAATCGTATGCCGCCAGCCGGTCATGGCGTCCTCGACCGGCTTGCCATCGACGGTGATGAATCGCGCGGTGCCGGGATCCGCCAGCATCGCGGTGTAGGGCGCGATATCGGCACTGCACCACTGCCGCAGTTTCAGCCGCGGCGTTTCGACGACGGGGCCGTCGAGCTGGGCGAGCGCGGCGCCTGTTTTTGGAGCGAACATTGTTTTCATCCCTCGTCATGGCCGGGGCTTGTCCCGGCCATCCACGTCTTTCTTTTTGCCCGCATGTCTTAAAGACGTGGACGCCCGGCACAAGGCCGGGCATGACGAGCTTTATTTTGCAAGGCTTTCGCAGGGACGACAGTAACGTTAGATGTTATGATAATCAAAAATACCACGGAGTCCCCATGAGCTGGCTTCCCTCCAACGATCCCGTGCTCGGCGATCCCACCTCCTGCGATGCGCTGGAAACGGTGATCGTGCCGCGCACCCGCGACCTCGGCGATGGCTTCGAGGTGCGCCGCGCGCTGCCGCATGGCAAGCGGCAGATGGTCGGCCCCTTCATCTTCTTCGATCATTTCGGGCCGGTGCAGTTCGTTTCCGGCAAGGGCATGGACGTACGCCCGCATCCGCATATCGGACTTGCTACCGTGACCTATCTGTTCGACGGCTCGATCATGCACCGCGACAGCGAGGGCAACGTTCAGGAAATCCAACCAGGTGCGATGAACCTGATGACCGCGGGCCGCGGTATCGCGCATTCCGAGCGCACGCCGGACCTGCAGCGGCAGCAGGGCCAGAAAATGCTCGGCCTGCAGAGCTGGATCGCATTGCCCAAGGGCGCGGAAGAAATCGCGCCGTCGTTCCAGCATTATGGCGCCGACAGCCTGCCGACGGTAAAGGATACCGGTTTTACCGCGCGCGTCATCGCTGGCGCATCGTTCGGCGTAAAATCGCCGGTCGATATGGTGTCGCCGTGGTTCTATACCGAGGTGGCGCTGGATGAGGGCATGACGGTGCCGCTCGATCCCGATCACGAGGAGCGCGCGATCTATGTGATCGATGGCGCGATTGAGATCGCCCATGAGCGCTACGAGGGCCCGCGGCTCCTGATCTTCCGCCCCGGCGACCGCATCACCGTGAAGGCGGTTACAAGCGTGCGGATGATGTTTCTCGGCGGCGACGCGTTGGAAGGCCCGCGCCATATCTGGTGGAATTTTGTGTCCTCGTCGAAAGAGCGGATCGAGCAGGCCAAGCAGGACTGGAAGTCCGGCCGTTTTACCCATGTGCCCAACGAGCACGAGTTCATTCCGCTGCCGGAATAGCTCCGTCATTGCGAGCGAAGCGAAGCAATCCAGCTCTCGTCGCGCATAAATACTGGATTGCTTCGTCGCAAGAGCTCCTCGCAATGACGGACTTCATGACCACGATGCTCGAAAGCGACCTGCCGCTTCCACGAATCGGGCGCGGCAAGGTCCGCGATATCTATGCCGCCGGCGACGACCGCGTGCTGCTGCTGACCACCGACCGCATCAGCGCGTTCGACGTGGTGATGGCCGAGACCATCCCGATGAAGGGCGCGGTGCTGACGCAGATCAGCGCGTGGTGGTTTGCCCAGCTCGAGGGCGTGGCGCCGCATCACATGATCAGCGCCGACGCCGGCGAGATCATCGCGCAAGTGCCGGCGCTGCGGCCGCATCGCGCCGAGATTGCCGGCCGCGCCATGCTGTGCCGCCGCACGACGGTGTTTCCGATCGAATGCGTGATCCGCGGCTATCTCTCGGGCTCGGCGTGGAAGGAATACACGCAAACAGGCACGCTTGCGGGCGAGAAGATGCCGCCGGGCCTCACCGAAAGCGCAAAGCTGGAGCCCGCGATCTTCAGCCCCGCCACCAAGGCCGAAACCGGCCATGACGAGAACATCACGGTCGGCCGCATGCGCGAAATCCTCGGCGACGAAGTCTCGTATACGCTGGAGAGCATGACCCGCGCGGTCTATACGCTCGGCGAAACCATCAGCCGCAAGCAGGGCATCATCATCGCCGATACCAAGTTCGAATTCGGCAGGGATGCCGACGGCCGCATCATCCTGATCGACGAGGTGATGACCCCCGACAGTTCGCGGTTCTGGGCGGCGGATGTGTACGCGCCGGGCCGGCCGCAGCCGAGCTTCGACAAGCAGCCTTTGCGTGACTATCTCGACGCAGAAAGGCGCGCCGGCCGCTGGAACGGCGACGCCCCGCCGCCGCAGTTACCCGCCGATGTGGTCGACGCCACCAGCAAGCGCTACCTCGAGGCGTACAGGCTGATCACCGGCACCGATCTTTCGATTTGAACCGAAAAGCAAAACGGGAGGGCGTCATGAGCGAAGCCGAAACCATCCTCGTCGAACGCGACGGGCCCGTTACCATCGTCTCCATCAACCGGCCGCATTGCCGCAACGCCGTCGATGGCGCGACGGCGCGAAAACTGTTCGATGCGTTCCTCGCCTTCGACGCCGACGCTGAAGCATCGGTCGCGGTGTTCACCGGCACTGGCGGCTACTTTTGCGCGGGCGCCGACCTGAAAGCAGTGGCGTCAGGCGATCCCAACAAGAAGCGCGAGGTCGGAGGCCATTCGACCATCGCGCCGATGGGGCCGAGCCGGCTGCGGCTGTCGAAGCCGGTGATCGCGGCAGTAGAGGGTCATGCAGTCGCCGGCGGCATGGAGCTCGCATTGTGGGCCGACCTGCGCGTGGTCGCCGAGGATGCCATTTTCGGCATCTATTGCCGCCGCTTCGGCGTGCCGCTGATCGACCTCGGCACCATCCGCCTGCCGCGGCTGATCGGGCATTCGCAGGCGATCGACCTCATTCTCACCGGGCGTCCGGTCGGCGCTGAGGAAGCGCTGCGGATGGGCCTCGCCAACCGCCTTGTGCCCAAGGGCGAGGCGCGCGCACATGCGATCGCGCTTGCGAAACAGATCGCCGCCTTCCCGCAAACCTGCATGCGCGCGGACAGGTTATCCGCGCTGCGGCAGTGGGACCTCGAGGAGGAAGCGGCAATCGCCAACGAGATGCGCGGCGGCCTCGCGGTGATCGCGTCCGGCGAAACGCTGTCCGGCGCCGCGCGCTTTGCGTCAGGCGTCGGACGGCACGGCGCGTTCGGGGGCGAGAGTTCGGGAGGCTAACGCTCTCGCGGTCCCGGACGCGGTGCAGCGTTCTTCACCGGTGCGCCGCAGAGCGTCGTGAAGAACGACGCGCTGCGCTGCGTCCGGGGAACGCTAGATGCCCGCCATCATGATGTATTTGATCTCGACATATTCTTCCATGCCGTGATGCGAGCCCTCGCGGCCGAGGCCACTTTCCTTGACGCCGCCGAACGGCGCCACTTCGGTGGTGATCAGCCCGGTGTTGACGCCGACCATGCCCGATTCCAGCGCTTCGGCGACGCGCCAGACGCGGCCGAGATCGCGCGAATAGAAATACGACGCGAGCCCGAACGGCGAATTGTTGCACATCGCGATCACGTCGGCCTCGTCCTTGAAGCGGAACACCGGCGCCAACGGCCCGAAGGTTTCTTCCCTCGACACCAGCGCGTCGGGCGCGACGTTGGCGAGCACCGTCGGCTCGAAGAAGGTGCCGCCGAGCGAATGGCGTTTTCCCCCGGTGATGATCCTGGCGCCGTGCTTGACCGCGTCCGCGATGTGCTTCTCGACCTTGTCGACCGCGTCCATGTTGATCAGCGGCCCCTGCGTCACGCCCTGTTCGGTGCCGTCGCCGATCTTCATCGCGGAAACCTTTTTCGAAAGCTTCTCGACGAACGCGTCGTAGATCTTGTCCTGCGCATAGATGCGGTTGGCGCAGACGCAGGTCTGGCCCATGTTGCGATATTTCGAGATGATCGCGCCCTCGACCGCGGCGTCGAGATCGGCGTCGTCGAACACCACGAACGGCGCGTTGCCGCCGAGCTCGAGCCCGAGCTTCTTCACCCCCACCGCCGCCTGCTGGTACAGAATTTTTCCGACCTCGGTCGAGCCGGTGAAGCCGACGAAGCGCACCGCCGGATGTTCGCACAAGACCTTGCCGATCGCTGACGAATTGCCGGTGAGGATGTTGAACACGCCCTTGGGCACACCAGCCTTTTCGGCCAGCACCGCCAGCGCCAGCGCGGTCAGCGGCGTCTCGTTGGCGGGCTTCAGCACCACGGTGCAGCCCGCGGCCAGCGCCGGCGACACTTTGCGGGTGATCATCGAGCAGGGAAAGTTCCACGGCGTGATGGCGCCGCAAACGCCGATCGGCTGTTTGATGGCGAGCAGCCGCGCGTCAGGTTTCTGCGTCGGGATGGTTTCGCCGTAGACGCGGCGGGCTTCTTCGGAGAAGAATTCGACATAGGCGCCGCCGATATCGACTTCGCCCAGCGCTTCCGCCAGCGGCTTGCCCTGCTCGGAGGTGAGGATCAGCGCGAGGTCTTCGCGGTTGGCGATGATCAGATCGAACCACTTGCGCAGGATGTTGGAGCGCTGTTTTGCCGTGAGTTTCGCCCAGGCCGGAAACGCGCGCTCGGCGGCTTCCACGGCCCGCGCCGCCTCCGCGGTGCTCATGACAGGCACTTTGGCGAGCTCAATGCCGTTGACCGGATTGGTCACGGGACGCTCCGGCGTGCCCACCCATGCGCCGTCGATGTAGCAGTGCTCGCGCAGCAGCGAGGGATCCTTCAGGCGGTCCCGCAGCGATGGCGTGGACGGGGTCGAGCGTGCGGCGGCGGTCTTGGGTGACATGAGGCTACTCCGGAAGCAGTTATTGCGATGTCGAGATGGAATATAGGCTCAAACAGGCTGCGATGCACCGGTGCGACCGATCTAAACTCGGCATCGCCGGATTCGTCCCGGACGCAGTGCGGCATTCTTCATGCCGCTCCGCAGAGCCGCGACCGTACCAAGCTCGGTGTTGGTGACGACCCCGGCTCTGCAGCGCACCACGCCGCGACGAGCGGCGCAGCGTCCGGGGCAAGATCAGGCCGCGCCGCTCATATAGGTTTCGCGGCGGCCGATCATGCGCTCGGCGGCGGTCTTGGCGTCGGCCTTGGTGGAGGTGGCGCAGGTGCGATATTCCAGGTCCGGCAGGTTGGCCGGCTCGCGGCGCCCGAACCACGATTTCGAGGCGACCGGCAACAGCGACAGCGCCTGGGCGACATTGTCGACCGCGCCGAACGAATGCAGCGCGCCGGTGCCGGCGAACCGGACTTCGTAAATGCCGGGGCTGATCGGCGCTTCGATATTTTCGCCCTTTGCAGGCCTCGGATATCGCTTCCAGTCGCTCCAGCACGAGATCATCGCCGTCCCCTCGCAGCCCCTTCGGCCTGCACCATTTTTCATCGCAACCAGCGGATTCGGCGAGTTCCATTTACGCCGCAATTTGAACGCCTTATCGCAACAATTGTTCCCGGACAGCACGTGCCCGCAGCATATCCCGGATATGCCGATTGGCTATCCGCGGCGCAAGTCCATCCACTGCAGAACCATGGCCGCTTTACGGTCGATTGTCCGTTTTGGTGCGGTCTGTCACCCGCCTGCATCACGCGATCGCGATTCGCCGCGCCGACCGGCCGCTTGCGGCAGGCCGCGCCCGGGAGGAAGATCGGCCGCTACCAAAAACAAGACGGGAGGTACTCATGCAAAGCAAGGCTCGGATCGACCAGGCGTTGCGTCAGAAAGCCGACACCAAGGAGATTCCCGGCGTGGTCGCGATGGCCGCGAGCGGCAACGAAATTGTCTATCAGGGCGCGTTCGGCAAGCGCGACCTCGCAAAAGACGACGCCATGACTGCGGACAGCGTGTTCTGGATCGCCTCCATGACCAAGGCGGTCACCGCGGCCGCGGCGATGCAGCTTGTCGAGCAGGGCAAGCTCGCGCTGGAAGCGCCGATCGGCAACCTGCTGCCGGATCTCGCCTCGCCGCAGGTGCTGGAGGGTTTCGACGCCAACGGCCAGCCAAAACTGCGGCCGGCGAAGAATCCGATCACGCTGCGCCATCTGATGACCCACACCGCCGGCTTCGCCTACGACATGTGGAACGGCGACATGGTGAAATATCTGGAGAAGACCGGCACGCCCGGCATCACCACCTGCCAGAACGCCGCGCTGAAGACGCCGGTGATGTCCGACCCCGGCACCCGCTGGGAATACGGCACCAATATCGATTTCGTCGGCAAGGCGGTGGAGGCTGCGACCGGCAAGCGGCTCGACGCCGCGCTGCGCGACCAATTGTTCACGCCGCTCGGCATGAGCGACACCGGTTTCAAGATCGGCGATGCGCAACGCGCCCGCCTCGCCGGCATGCACGCGCGCGGGCCGGATGGCGCGCTCGCCTCGATCCCGTTCGAACTCGAACAGAATCCGGAATTCCACATGGGCGGCGGCGGCCTCTACGGCACCGCCGGCGACTACATCAAATTTACCCGGATGATTCTGAACAAGGGCAAAGGCAATGGCAATCAGGTGCTGAAGCCCGAGACGGTCGCGATGATGGGCCAGAACCACATCGGCGAACTCAACATGACCAAGATGACGTCGGCGGTCGCCTTCGCCACCAACGACGTCGATCTCTATCCCGGCATGGACAAGAAATGGGGCCTCAGCTTCCTGATCAATACCGCCAAGACGCCGGAAGGCCGCAGCGCCGGCAGCCTCGCCTGGGCCGGCCTCGCCAACACCTACTACTGGATCGATCCGGCGCGCGACATTTCCGGCGTCATCCTGATGCAGGTGCTGCCGTTCGCGGACGGCAAATGTCTCGAGGCATTCGCGGCATTCGAGAGCGGCGTCTATGCCGGCCTCGATGCGGCGCAGAAGGCGGCGTGAATCTTCCTCCTCTCCCCGTTCTTCACGGGAGAGGGCTGGGGTGAGGGGCGCTCTCCGCAAATTCTGAAGAAGAAGCGTGCGTGGTGAGTCCCCTCACCCGGACTGCTTCGCAATTGAGCAACCGGCGACATAGGTAACACTTCTGACCGACGACATAGGTAACACAATTCTCGTTTCGTTCAGGTCTGTTGTTGTTGGTCCTGTGGGCTTGTGGGCAACGCGCTTGCGTTGTCCACATGTCCACAGGACTTCTGTTTTTTTGGTTTGGGTTTGCGAAGCCGGCTGTCGTTGTGAGCGATAGTGCCGAGCAAACCGGCCCGTAGCTGACGGTCCAGCCGGTAGCGTCTTCCTCAAGCGCGACGGGTTCGCCGGCCAGCGCCTGGTTGAGGTAGATCGTCTCGTTGCGCCAGCGGATCTCGCCGTTGTGGCGAACCTGCCGCACTTCCAGTCCGGCGTTATATTCAGGCTTGCGCAGGATGCCGTCGAAGCGGCGCGGCGAGGGTGTGTAGAGATCAGCCGGCGTAGCGTGGCCGAGCGATTGATGCGGACGCTCCTCGTTGTAGACGTGCTGGAAGTCCTGCAGCCGCCTGAGTTGCTCGCGCAAGGTGCGCGATGGCGGCGTGGCGGCATCCTGCAACAGCGTCAGGTGCATGCGCTCATGCCGGCCGTTCTGCTGCGGCTTGCCGGGCTTGATGCGCTGTGGAACCACCCCGGCCTTGATCAGCCGGACCGACAGCCTCGACAATCCGCCGGCGCCGCACGAGGCAAACGGCGATCCGTTGTCGGAGCGCATGTAATGCGGAAGCCCGAACTCGCGGAATGCCGCATCCAGCACCGGCCACACATGATCGGTGTCGGTGCGCGTCAGCGCCTGACAGCGCAGCAGATAGCGGCTATGCGCATCCGTGACCGTCAGCGGCTCGCAACGCTTGCCGTCCCCGGTCACAAACCAGCCCTTGAAGTCGATGCACCACACCTCGTTGGCGGCCGTGCAATCGGCAAAGGGCGCGCTCGACGGCGGACTGCGCCGGCGCAGCTTGCGCTTCACCGTCAGCCCTGCGCAATCGAACAGCGCGCCGATCGTGCTCGCCGCTGGCCACTCGCTGGCGGGCGCCTTGCGCTCAAGCCAGGCTCGCACCTTCAGCGGCCCCCAGCTCGGGTGTTCGCGTCGCACCGCAAGGCAGTGTTCGGCGACATCATCCGCAACCGCATGCCGATGATGCAGCGGCGCCCGCGAACGATCGAGCAGGCCGTCAACGCCCGCCTCCTGATAACGCGCAAGCCACTTGTACCCCACCCTCCGGCTCACGCCGAAGCTCCGGCACAGCGCGGCAAACAACTCCTCATGCTTCTTCGCCGCAATCACAAATCGCATCCGTTCATCCACGGCACAGGTCTCCGTCCATCCCATCGGCAAGGTCCTCCTCGCCGATCAGTTGACCTGTTACCTATGTTCCCGGTCTATTGTGTTACCTATGTAGCCGGTCAGGACCCAATCCGACTCTCCCCGCAGGCGGGGAGAGGTGAAAGGGTCCCTACACCGGCAGCCCGTTCTGCTTCGCCAGTTCCTTCAACGACAGCTGCGGCCGCGCACCGACATGCTGAATCACTTCGGCGGCGGCGAGCGCGCCGAGCCGGCCGCAATTTTCATGGCCGGCGCCGCGCACGAGGCCAAACAGGAATCCGGCGGCGAACAGGTCGCCGGCGCCGGTGGTATCCACCAGCCTCTCGACCGGAAATGCCGGCACCGCGGTAACGCCGTCCTTGGTCGCGACCACGCAGCCCTTTTCGCTTCGCGTGACCACACCAAGCGCAACATCCTTGCGCAACTGCACCAGCGCAGTGCCGAAATCCGAGGTCTGGTACAGCGAATGCAGCTCGGCCTCGTTGGCGAAAATCAGGTCGACGGTGCCACTGCTCATCAGATCGAGAAACTCGCCGCGATAGCGGTCGACGCAAAACGCATCCGACAGCGTCAGCGCCACCTGCCGCTTCGCATCATGCGCGATTTTTGCAGCTTTCAGGAACGCATCCTTGGCGCTTTTCGGATCCCACAGATAGCCTTCGAGATAGACGATCGAGGAAGCCGCGATCTCGGCCGGATCGATGTCGCCTGAGGTCAGCTCCTGCGCCGCACCGAGATAGGTATTCATGGTGCGCTCGCCGTCCGGCGTCACCAGGATGTAGGAGCAGCCCGTGGCCGGTCCGCGCGCCGCGGGCGCGGTCGCGAAGGCCACATTCGCGGCCCTGATGTCGTGGCTGTAGAGCCGGCCGATCTGGTCGTCCTTGACCTTGCCGACGTAAGCGGCGCGCGCGCCGAGGCTGGCGATGCCGACGATGGTGTTGGCCGCCGAGCCGCCCGACATCTGAACCGAGGGACCCATGTCGGCGTAAATGGAAGCGGCGCGCGCCTCGTCGATCAGCGCCATGCCACCCTTGGTCATGCCGTGGTGCGCGAGAAAGCCCTCGTCGGTCTGCACCAGCACGTCGAAAATCGCGTTGCCGATGCCGAGAACGTCGTATTTCGCTTCCATCGTTAAGAATATCCCGTGATGGCAATTGCGAGGATGCGGAGAATCCGGTCCAGATCGCTGCGGGCGCGCCTGCCTTTATAAGGTGCCGCGACCTATCACGTTCCTCCATGCGCCAGCAAGCGCTTGGCCGTATAGAATGTCCCGATGATCCGCCCCCTCCTCACCGTCTCCACGGGAACGCTGGCCTCGCGGCTGCTGGGATTCGTGCGCGACGCCATGGTGGCGGCGCTGCTCGGCGCAGGCCCGGCCGCGGATGCGTTCCTGATGGCATTTCAGGGCATCAGCGTGGTCCGGCGATCGTTGACCGAAGGCGCGCTGAATACCGCGCTGGTGCCGGCCTATCTGCACACCCGGGATCGCGACGGAGCGGTCGCGGCCACAGCCTTTGCCGGGCGCGTGCTCGGCAGCGTGAGTCTTGCCATGATCGCCACGGCACTAGTGATCGGCCTTGCGATGCCGCTGGTGATAACGGCGCTGGCGCCGGGCTTCGCCGGCCATCCGACCCTGCAGCTTGCGGTCGATAATGCCCGGCTGATGCTGCCTTATCTCGCCTTCGCCGGCCCGGTCGCGGTCATGATGGGACTGCTGAACGCGCAACACCGCTTCGTGCTCACGGCGTTTTCACCCATCCTTTTCAACGTCGCGCTGATCGGGGTGATGATCGCGCTGCAGGCGCGGCCGCAGCATGCCGCCGATGCCGCGCTGGTGATGGCGGCGACCATCGGCATCGCCGGGCTGTTGCAGTTGCTGATGCTTACCCTGCGCGTTGACGGCGAGAAACTCGCCGCACCCCTCAAGGTTTCGTTCGACGCCGCCATGCGCAGCTTCTTCCTCAAAGGCTTGGCCGGCCTGCTCGCCAATTCAGGACCGCAATTGCTGATCGTCGCCGGCGCCATCATCGCCTCATCGACTCCGTCCGCGGTGTCCTGGCTGTATTTCGCCAACCGCCTGATCGAGCTGCCGCTCGGCATCGTCGGCACAGCCATGGGTACCGTGCTGGTGCCGGAACTGACGCGCGCCGTTCGTGGCGCCGATGCCGCGGCGACCGCCGCCGCGGAATCCCGCGCACTGGAATTGGCGGTTGGCCTCGCGCTGCCGGCGGCGCTGGGATTGATCGTGCTGCGCGAACCGATCGTGCGAACGCTGTTCGAGCATGGCGCATTTTCCGCGGGCGATACCAACGCGACCGCGCAGGCGCTGGCGTTGCTGGCGTTCGGCCTGCCCGCCCATGTGCTGGTCAAGGCGCTGTCGCCGGCGTTTTTTTCGCGCGGCGACACAACCACGCCGCTGCTCGCAACGCTCAAGGGATTGGCGATCGCGATCGCTCTCGCCATCGTTCTCGGCCACCTGTTCGGCGCGGCGGGCATCGCCGCCGGTATCGCGCTGGGTGCATGGAGCAACGCGGTCACGCTGATCCGGCGCGGCGCCGAGACCTTCGGGTTTTCGATCGATGCCGCGGCACGGCGGCGGCTGCCGCGCATCGTGCTGGCGGCGCTGGCGATGGGCGGCCTGCTCTGGCTCGAGACGGCCTTGGCGGGGCCGCTGGCCTCGAGCACGAATGGCGTCGCGCAAGCCGCACTCCTCGGTGCCCTCATTGTTGCAGCCGTCGCGATCTACGGCCTGCTGCTGGCGTCATTCGGCGTCATCAACTGGGCCGATGCCATCGCCACCCTCCGGCGTTCACCGTCTCGCGACTTGCGCGCTTAAGCCCGCATAGCAGTGGACGGCGCGCCGCGCCTATGGCAATGGACTGCGCAGAATGTGCAGGCAGGACTAAAATAATGGCGATCACCGAACGGGTTTTTTCAGGCGTCCAGCCGACCGGCAATCTGCATCTCGGCAATTACCTCGGCGCGCTCGTCAATTTCGTCGCGCTGCAGGCGACCTACAACTGCCTTTATTGCGTGGTCGATCTGCACGCCATCACCGTGCCGGTGCCGGGCGGTCCGGACGAATTGCGCCGCAACATCCGCGAAGTCACCGCAGCCTTCATCGCCAGCGGCATCGATCCCAGGAAGCAGATCATCTTCAACCAGAGCCAGGTATCGGAGCATGCCGAACTCACCTGGGTGCTCAACTGTGTGGCGCGGCTCGGCTGGCTCAACCGCATGACGCAATTCAAGGAGAAGGCCGGCAAGGACCGCGAGAACGCCTCGATCGGATTGTACGATTATCCGGTGCTGATGGCGGCGGACATCATGGTCTATCGCGCCACCCATGTGCCGGTCGGCGAGGACCAGAAGCAGCACCTCGAGCTGTCGCGCGACATCGCGCAAAAATTCAACAACGACTTCTCGGAGTCGATCGCCGCGCACGGCCATGGCGACAAATTCTTTCCATTGCCGGAGCCGGTCATTACCGGTCCGGCGACGCGGGTGATGAGCCTGCGCGACGGTACCAAGAAGATGTCGAAGTCGGATCCGTCGGACTATTCGCGCATCAACCTCACCGACGATGCCGACGCCATCGCCCAGAAAATCCGCAAGGCCAAGACCGATCCGGAGCCGTTGCCCTCGGAGGAAAAGGGCCTGGAAGCACGCGCCGAGGCCGACAATCTGGTCGGCATCTATGCGGCGCTGGCGGGCAAGCCGAAATCCGAAGTGCTCGGCGAATTCGGCGGCGCGCAGTTTTCCGGCTTCAAGTCGAGCCTGGTCGATCTGGCGGTCGCAAAGCTGTCGCCGATCGCCGCCGAGATGAAGCGGCTGACCGCGGACGAGACTTACGTCAATTCCGTCCTGATCGAGGGCGCCGACCGCGCCCGCGCCATCGCCTCGGAAACCATGCGCGCGGTGAAGGACATCCTCGGCTTCGTTCACAAGAAGTAGGTTCCTGGAACCCCAACCCTCTCCCAAAGCGAGAGGGAGTGTGGCAGCATGCGCCGGTTTGGCGCAGCACCGGGACATGCATGAGCACGCAACGTCGAAGCTATGAGGCCGGCCACAAGCCGAAATGCCTGGTTATCGTTGACGACACCGCGGAATGGGATCGTGCGGTCTATTATGCGAGCCGCTGGGCGATCCGGGTCGGCGGCGGCGTGGTGATGCTGCGCGTGATCGAGACCGAGGACCAGAACCAGCAATGGCTGGGGGTCGCCGACATCATGCGCGCCGAAGCGCATGAGGAAGCCAACGCCGCGCTCGACCGCGCCTCCGGCCGCGCCAACGGCATTGCCGCGATCACGCCGGAGCGCGTGATCCGGGAGGGCGATTCCACCGAGCAAATTCTCAACGTCATCGACAAGGACGTCGATATCGCGATGCTGGTGCTGGCGGCCAATGATGGCCCCGAAGGCCCGGGCCCGATCATCACCATGATGGCCAAGATGGTGGGTGAATTTCCGATTCCCGTCACCATCGTGCCCGGCAGTCTCAGCGATCAGGATATCGACGCGCTGTCGTAGGAAAATAGAGGTCGTCATACCCGGGCTTGACCCGCGTATCCATCTTCAAAAACGATGGATTGCCGGGCCAAAGCCCGGCAATGACAGGGGGAACAACCCTTGACCGTGCTTTTGCCATCGCCATCTGCTAAGGGACACTCACGCGCCGGCCTTGAACCGGCGACGCCGGAGAAAGCCATGTTCATTCAGACCGAAGCCACCCCCAATCCCGCCACGCTGAAATTCATTCCCGGCCGCACCGTGCTCGACAGCGGCACCATGGAATTCACCGACCGCGAGCAGGCCGTGCGCTCGCCGCTGGCCGAAAAACTGTTCGGCGTGCCCGGCGTCACCGGCGTGTTTTACGGCTCGGACTTCGTGACCGTGACCAAGGACGACAGCGACTGGCAGCATCTCAAGCCCGCGATCCTCGGCGCCATCATGGAGCACTACATGTCCGGCGCGCCGCTGATGGCCGACGGCAGCACCGGCGGCGACGAGGCTTCCGACCAGGAAGACGAATTCTTCAACGAGTCCGATGCCGAGACGGTGGCGGCCATCAAGGACCTGATCGAAACCCGGGTGCGGCCTGCGGTCGCCAATGACGGCGGCGACATCACTTTCCGCGGCTTCAAGGACGGCATCGTCTATCTCAACATGAAGGGCTCCTGCGCCGGCTGCCCGTCCTCCACCGCGACGCTGCAGCACGGCATCCAGAACCTGCTCAAGCATTTCGTGCCCGACGTGGTCGAGGTACGGCCGATCTAAGGGGCGAATAGCGAGTGGCGAATAGCGAATAGCGGGCACAAGAGACTCGACCATTCGCCATTCGCTACTTACCATTCGCCACATGCTGATCCTCGCCATCGATACCGCGCTCGATGCCTGCGCCGCCGGGGTGCTGGACACCGATGCCGGCAAGATGGTCGCGCAGGAGTCGCTCCCGATGAAGCGCGGCCACGCCGAGGCGCTGATGCCGCTGATCGCACGCGTCATCAAGGAGTCCGGCATCGGCTTTGCAGGCCTTGACCGGATCGCGGTCACCACCGGCCCCGGCAGTTTTACCGGACTGCGGGTCGGACTATCCGCGGCACGCGGGATTGCGCTCGCCGCCGCCAAGCCGGTCGTCGGCGTGACCACGCTGACCGCCTACGCCGCCCCCATCGTCAACAAAGGCGGCGAGCACCCCGTGATCTCCGCAATCGATGCGCGGCACGATCATGTTTATCTGCAGGTGGTCGCGGGCAACGGCTCCTCTTTGGTGTGGCCGCACCTCGCGCCGATCGCCGAAGCACTGGACGCCGCGCGCTTCGGCGCGCCGTATCTGGTCGGCAATGCCGCGAAGATTCTTGCCGAGCGTTGGCAGGCCGATGCGCCAGCACCGGTGCAGGTCGATGCACAGCCAGCGCCTGACATCGCCTGGGTCGGCTGGCTCGGCGCCGCGGTCAGCCCGGATACCGCACCGGCGCGGCCGTATTATCTGCGCGCGCCGGACGCAAAGCCTCAAAAGGATATGCTGCAGAAAGCCTCGCAGCCGCACGTCTCATGATTGCCTGGCTGAACGATCTGCGGGGCGGCGGTGCGGTCACGATCGAGCCCGCCACCCTGCGCGATGCGCATCGGCTGGCGCAGCTTCATGGCGCATCGTTTCACCGCGGCTGGGGCGAAGGCGAATTCGAGCAGATGCTGCGCGAGCGCAACACGCTGGTGCACCGCCTCATGCAGGGGCGAAAAATCATCGGCTTTGCGGTGTCGCGGATGGTGGCGGACGAGGCTGAAATCCTGTCGATTGCGGTCGAGGCGAAACACCGCGGCCGCGGCCTGTCGCGCAACCTGCTGCTGACGCATCTCGGCCATCTCGCCGGTTACGGCGTGCGCACCGTATTCCTCGAGGTCGAGGAAAATAATCAACCGGCGCGCCGGTTGTACGACCGGGCCGGATTCGCGGTAGCCGGACGCCGCGAACGCTATTACAAGCAGCCCGGCGGCGAACAATTGAACGCCGTCCTGATGCGCCGCGACTTGTCGTAGGCCTTCCGTAATGGCAAAACCGTGAAATGACCGCACTGAAATCCACGCCGCTCGAGGCCACCGGTATCGAGGCGCGCTGCGCCGCCACCGGCATGCGCATGACCGAGCAGCGCCGCGTGATCGCGCGGGTGCTGGCGGAGGCGCTGGATCATCCCAACGTCGAGGAACTGTATCGCCGCTGCGTCGCGGTCGATGACAAGATCTCGATCTCGACGGTGTATCGCACCGTCAAACTGTTCGAGGACGCCGGGATCATCGAGCGCCACGATTTTCGCGAGGGCCGCGCCCGTTACGAGCAGATGCGCGACAGCCACCACGATCATCTGATCAATTTGCGCGACGGCAAGGTGATCGAATTCACCTCCGAGGAAATCGAAAAGCTGCAGGCGGAGATCGCCCGCAAGCTCGGCTACAAGCTGGTCGATCACCGGCTGGAATTGTATTGCGTGCCGCTGGACGACGACAAATCCTGACCGTGCAAGTCCCGGGCGGAAATTTCGACCTCATCATCTTCGACTGCGACGGCGTGCTGGTCGACAGCGAGGTGATTTCGTGCCGGGCGCACGCGGCGACCTTGACGCGCCACGGCTATCCGATCGCCGCCGACCAGGTGCTGGATCGCTTTCTCGGCGTATCGGATCTCGAGGCCCGGCTGATCGTCGAAGCCGAGATCGGCCGGAAACTTCCGGACGATTTCGAAGCCCTGATGAAGCAAGCCGCGTTGCAGCGCTACGCGGACGAACTTCGGCTGGTCCCTTACATTGCCGAAACCATCGCCGCGATTGACTTGCCGAAATGCGTCGCGTCGAGCGGCACGCCCGAAAAGATTCGCCATGGCCTCACCTGCGCCGGCCTCTATGACATTCTCGCGCCGCACATTTTCTCTGCGGTTCAGGTCACGCGCGGCAAGCCCGCGCCGGACCTGTTTCTGTTCGCTGCCAAACAGATGAAGGCATCGCCCGCGCGTTGCCTGGTGATCGAGGACAGCATCCCTGGCGTCACCGGCGCGCGCGCCGCCGGAATGACGGTATTGGGATTCCACGGCGGCAGCCATTGCCGGCCCGGCTATGCCGAAACACTGCGTGCTGCCGGCGCTGCGACAACCTTTGACGACATGCGGGCGCTACCCGGGTTAATTGCTGATTTGGCGCTGGATGCTGCCACATAATCCGCGTCGGTCCCCGCAGGCGGGGACGACGAATGGGGTGGATTTCCCTTGCTTTAGCCTATAATTGAGCCCCGCGCCTTGAGCGCGCCGTTTTGCCCCATCATCCGGGTTCCATGAACCAGCCGCGCAAGCTGCATATCAAGTCCTATGGCTGCCAGATGAACGTCTACGATGCCCAGCGCATGGTGGACATGCTGGCGCCGGAAGGCTTTGTCGAGACCGCTGGTGTGGACGACGCGGATCTGGTGATCCTCAATACCTGTCATATCCGCGAAAAAGCTTCCGAAAAGGTCTATTCGGAATTGGGGCGGCTGCGCGCCGCCAAGGACGAGGCCGCGCGCAGTGGCCGCACCTTGAGCATCGCGGTGGCCGGCTGCGTCGCGCAGGCCGAGGGCAACGAGATCATCCGCCGCGCCCCCGTGGTCGATGTCGTGGTCGGGCCGCAAAGCTATCACCACCTGCCGCAATTGCTGGCCCACGCCAAAACCCACGGCCGCGCGCTGGAGACGGAATTCCCGGTCGAGGACAAATTCGGATTCCTGGCCCCGCCGTCGCGCCAGGCGATCCGCGCGCGCGGCATTTCATCCTTTGTCACCGTGCAGGAAGGCTGCGACAAGTTCTGCACCTTCTGCGTGGTGCCCTATACCCGCGGCGCCGAAGTATCGCGCCCCGTGACAAAGATCGCCGACGATGTGAAGCGGCTCGCCAACAACGGCGTGCGCGAGATCACGCTGATCGGGCAGAACGTCAACGCCTATCACGGCGAAGGCCCGGACGGCCGGCCGTGGCCGCTCGGCACCTTGCTGCGGCATCTGGCCAAGATTCCCGGCATCGTCCGCCTGCGCTACTCGACCAGCCATCCGCGCGATGTCGACGACACCCTGATCGAGGCGCATCGCGATCTCGCGGCACTGATGCCGTTCGTGCATCTGCCGGTGCAATCCGGTTCCGACCGCATCCTTGGCCTCATGAACCGCAAGCATACCGCCGACGATTACCGCAGGGTCATCGACCGTTTTCGCGATGCGCGGCAAGATATTGCATTTTCATCGGATTTCATCGTCGGCTTCCCCGGCGAGCGCGAGGAAGATTTTGCCGCGACCCTCGCGCTGGTCGCGCAAATCGGCTACGCTGGCGCCTATTCGTTCAAATATTCGCCCCGGCCGGGAACGCCGGCGGCGGAGATGCGGGAGACGGTGTCAGCGAAAGAGATGGACCAGCGATTGGTGCGGCTCCAGGAATTGATCGACAGCCAGCAATCGGCCTTTAATGTGGCTGCGCTTGGCACCACCGTCGATGTGCTGTTCGAGCGCGCCGCGCGCAATCCCGGCCAGATCGTCGGCCGCACCGCCTATCTGCAGCCGGCGCATGTGTTCGCCTCGCCTGAGATCATCGGGCAGGTGCTGCCGGTTAGAATCGAAAGCCTCGAGCGCTACAGCCTGCTCGGCACGCTCGCGACAACTCACCCCATGCGGCCCGCACCCTCCGCGCACCCTTCAATGACACCCTTGCAGACAACAGTGGGAGCCTGAACCCTTGCCAAAAAGCGCATCGGATTCGCCTTCGCTCGCCCCCAGCCGCAAACTCGACCGCGATCTGCAAGCCCCGCCCGAGACCCAGGTCGTCATCGACTTCGATGACAACCGCGCGGCGTCGGCGCTGGTCGGGCCCTACGGACAAAACCTGGCGCTGATCGAACGCCGGCTCAATGTCGTGGTC
Organism: uncultured Alphaproteobacteria bacterium; assembly: GCA_963784755.1. Taxonomy (GTDB): domain Bacteria; phylum Pseudomonadota; class Alphaproteobacteria; order Rhizobiales; family Xanthobacteraceae; genus Bradyrhizobium. The sequence continues at coordinate 1,265,986 of CAWASS010000004.1, forward strand.
GATTCCCGCGGCAATCACATCACCATCGCGGGCACCCGCGACGGCTGCGATGCGGCGCGCCGCGTGCTGGAGACGCTGTACGCGCAGGCGGTACAGGGCCACGATCTGGCACAGGGCGACGTCGAGGGCGCGATCCGCGCCGTGGTGGCGCAGGGTTCATTGTTCGAATTCGATCCGAAGGCGCCGAAATCCGCATTCGAAGCCATCAATCTGCGCAAGCGTCCGGTGCGGGCGCGCACCGCGGCGCAGGATTCCTACATCCGCGCGCTGAAGAAACACGAGTTGGTGTTCGGCATCGGCCCCGCCGGCACCGGCAAGACCTGGCTCGCGGTAGCGCAGGCAGCCCAACTGTTCGAACGCAAGGAAGTCGACCGCATTATTCTGACGCGGCCGGCGGTCGAGGCCGGCGAGCGGCTCGGCTTCCTGCCCGGCGACTTGCGCGAAAAGGTCGATCCCTATCTGCGCCCGATCTACGACGCGCTGTACGACCTGATGGATTCGCGCATCGTCGAGCGCGCATTGCAGACCGGCGAAATCGAGATCGCGCCGCTGGCTTTCATGCGCGGCCGAACGCTGACCAATGCCGCGATCATTCTGGATGAAGCACAGAACACCACCTCGATGCAGATGAAGATGTTTCTGACGCGCCTGGGCGAAAACAGCCGCATGATCGTCACCGGCGATCCCTCCCAGGTCGACCTGCCCAACGGCCAGACCTCGGGGCTCGCGGAAGCCACCAAACTGCTGGACGGCGTCGACGGCATCGCGCAGGTGAGATTCACGGCCGAAGACGTGATCCGCCACGAACTGGTGGCGCGCATCGTCGCGGCTTATGAGGGATTGCCGCAGAAACCGGCAATCAAAAGACCCTGATGCGAAAATTGTCCATCGAAAGCAGCCTCCTCGCTCAGGGAAGCCCTGCTTTCAAACGAAAATCTGCAACGATGGCGCTTCCCGCCCTGCCGGAAACCGAAATTCTCGTTGTCGCCGAATGCTGGGGCGCGGAGGCCGACGCCGAGACAATCGTGCATCGCGCCGTCGCGGCGGCAGCCGCTTTTGTCGACGCCGATACCGGCGACGCCGAACTCGCTGTCATGCTGACCGACGATGCCGGCATCCGCACCCTGAACAACAACTGGCGCGGACAGGACAAGCCGACCAACGTGCTGTCGTTTCCGGCGTTGCAGCCGCCGGCCGGGCGCGAATTCGACGACGCGCCGCGCATGCTCGGCGACATCGCGATCGCCTATGAGACGACGCGGCGCGAGGCCGACGACGAGCAGAAGCCGTTCGACCATCATCTCAGCCATCTCGCCGTCCATGGTTTTCTGCATCTGGTCGGCTACGACCACGAAACCGCCACCGAGGCCGAAGCGATGGAAGCGCTCGAGCGCGAAATTCTCGGCTCGCTCGGCATCCCCGACCCCTATGCGGATCAGGACCGGTGACCTGAAATGCCGGATTCCGACCCGACTCACGACAATCCGAAGAATACGCCCAATCTGCCGGCGGTGGTGCAGGACGGCGAAGTGCTGCGTCCCGCCGCCGACAACTGGCTGACCCGCGCGATCCGCAGCCTGTTCGGATGGAAGCCGGGCTCGGTGCGCGACGACCTGCAGGTGGTGCTCGACGCCTCGACGCCGGACGAGGTCGGCTTTTCCGCGGTCGAGCGCACCATGCTGCGCAATATCCTCGGCCTGCACGAGCGCCGCATCGCCGACGTGATGGTGCATCGCGCCGATATCGTCGCGGTCAAGCGCGATATTTCGTTGGGCGAATTGATGAGCCTGTTCGAGAGTGCTGCGCATTCGCGCCTCGTGGTCTACAACGAAACCCTCGACGACCCCGAAGGCATCGTTCACATCCGCGACCTCCTCGCCTTCATGACCGCGAAGGCGCGCGCGGCCAAGCCGAGCACCGCCCGGCGCAAGAAGCCGCTGCCCGCCGGGCTCGATCTGCGCGCGGTCGATCTCGCGCTGCCGCTCTCCGAAGCCAGCATCATCCGCAAATTGCTGTATGTGCCGCCGTCGATGCGCGCGATCGACCTGCTGGCGCAGATGCAGGCCTCGCGCATTCATCTGGCGCTTGTGGTCGACGAATATGGCGGCACCGATGGCCTCGTCTCGATCGAGGACATCGTCGAGCAGATCGTCGGCGAGATCGACGACGAGCACGACAGCGACGAGCCGCCGGCGATCGTGAAGCAGTCGGATAATTCCTTCGTCGCGGACGCGCGCGCCAGCCTCGACGACGTCCGCTCCGTGATCGGCGAGGACTTCGTCACCGGCGAGGCCGGCGAGGAAGTCGAAACGCTGGGCGGCTACCTCGTCACCCATGTCGGCCGGTTGCCGGTGCGCGGCGAAGTCATTTCCGGCCCCGGCAATTTCGAGATCGAGGTGCTCGACGCCGATCCGCGCCGCGTCAAACGCCTGCGGATCGGGCCGCGCAAGGAACGCGCGGCACCGCGTCCGGCGCGCCGCCGCGAAATCGCGCCGGATTCCGGCAGCGCGCCTTCGACCGATGCGACGACACCCCCTTCGCCATCCGGCGACGGAGCCGGCTCGCCGTGATGCCTGCCCGTAGCCTCCGCAGCATCGGCTCGGCCGTCATCCTGTCCTGGGGCTGGAAGCGCGCCGCCATTGCGCTGATCGCAGGCGCGGTGTCGGCGCTGGCGATGGCGCCGTTCAATGCGTGGCCGGTGCTGTTCCTGACCTTTCCGGTGATGGTGTGGCTGATCGACGGCGCCGGCGCCGGCCGCGGCCGCGGCATCCCCGCCGCGGCGATGGCCGGCTGGTGGTTCGGGCTCGGCTATTTCGTGCCGGGGCTGTACTGGATCGGCTACGCGTTCCTGGTCGACGCCTCGACCTTTGCGTGGCTGCTGCCGTTCGCCGTACTGGGCCTGCCGGCCTATCTCGCCTTGTTCACCGCGTTCGGCTTTGCGCTGGCGCGGCTGATCTGGACCAGCGATGCCTCGCGCGTACTCGCGCTGGCCGCGAGTCTCACCATCGGCGAATGGCTGCGCGGCCATGTGCTTTCAGGCTTTCCATGGAACGCGTTCGGCTATGCGCTGACCGAGCCGCTGGCGCTGGCGCAGACGGCGTCGCTGGTCGGCCTGTGGGGCCTGACCTTCCTTGCCGTCGCGATTTTCGCCAGCCCCGCGGTGCTGATCGACGGCGATTCGCGCAACCGCAGGCCATGGATCGCGCCTGTCATGGCGCTGACGCTGCTCGTTGTCATGGGCGTCTACGGCGTGGTTCGGCTGGCAATGCACCCCACCCAACAGCTGGCCAATGTCAAGCTGCGCATCATGCAGCCGAACCTGTCGCAGGACGCGCGGTTCAATTATTCCGCCAAAGCGGAGGTGATGCAGAAATACCTTAACCTGTCGGATCGCGCCACCGGGCCGCAATCGTCGGGCGTGCGCGACGCCAATATCCTGATCTGGCCGGAATCCGCGTTCCCGTTTTTCCTGACCCGGGAGGCCGACGCGATGGCGCAGATCGCCGATCTCTTGCCCAAGGGTACCGTGCTGATCACGGGCGCGGTGCGCGCGCCCGACGTACCGCCGGGGACGCGGATCACGCGCGCCTATAATTCGATCTACCTGATCGATCACGACGGCAGCGTGCTGTCGGTCTACGACAAGCTGCATTTGGTGCCGTTCGGCGAATATCTGCCGTTCCAGGACCTGATGGAGAAGCTCGGCTTCATCCAGCTCACCAAGGTTTCCGGCGGCTTCATCCCGGGCCTGCGCCGCAAGCCGATGGAGGTGCCGGGCGCGCCGCGCATGCTGCCCCTGATCTGCTATGAAGCGGTGTTTCCCCGCGACATCGTGGCGCGCGACGACCGCCCCGGCTGGATCGTCAATCTCACCAATGACGGCTGGTTCGGAATCTCCACCGGCCCCTACCAGCATCTGCAGCAGGCGCGGCTGCGCGCCATCGAGGAAGGGCTGCCGCTGGTCCGCGCCGCCAATACCGGCGTCTCGGCGGTGATCGATCCGGTCGGCCGCATCGTGGCACGGCTCGGTCTCGGCGTCGAAGGCGTGCTGGATTCGACGTTGCCGGCCGCGATTGCGCCTACGGTCTATGCCCGCAGCGGCGACATTCCGGCGGCGATGCTGGTCGCCATCGCATTGATCATTGCGATTCGGCGTCGCGCGAAGAAGAGCGTCTTATAAACAGGAAACCCTTGTGCAGCTCTGCTGGCCGCCGGGGCTGGCGCCGGCTTTCCCGGGGCCGCCTGGCTTTTTCCCAGTCTCCGGGCGCCAGCACCTTGCTCGCGGACAGGATTTCGATGCCGACGATATGGCCCCCGGCATCGACATCGTAGATGAACGGCCCGGCTTTTTTCGTCCGCTCGACCTTACCGCGCCCGACCGCGATATACACCACGTCGGCTTCGGCATCGTAAGTCATGTCGCTCATGGCTTTCGCCTCCTGCTGCGGTCGAGCATCACGCTTATCACGCGACGGCTTGAATTGTCTCAACACATGTTACCCGCAGCGACATTTTACAATTCTGTTCGCGGTGCAGCGACGGGCGGCGAAAGACATTTCCTGAACCCGAACGCCGGCGCCAATCCGCGACCCGGCGGCGCTGACGCGCGCTTCTTTCGGGATTTTGCTTTTTTCCAGTCTTCGGACGCCAGAACCTTGCTCGCAGACAGAGTTTCAATTCCGACAATACGGCCCTCGGCATCGACATCACAGACGAGATTTCTTCGGTCCGATCGACCTTGCCGCACCCGACGGCGATATACACCGCATCAACGTCGGCATCATAAGTTATGTCGGTCATGGCTTTCGCCTCGCGTTGCGGTCGAACATCCCCTCTCAATCATCCACCTTTAGCGCGGCGACATTCCTGCGTCATGATCGTTTCGATTCCAATTCTTTCGCGGTGCGGCGGCGCGGCGAAAACTGATTCGTAAGGCGGAGCGCATCTGATGGTTAGGCCAGCTCCCGCGCAAAATAGGGGCTTAACCATGCGCGCGCCGGTAGAGTTGACTCCCACATGCTAGTTTGCCGAGCGAAAAAGCAGCGGCAATTACCGGTTGGCCCAACAAAATTTGACGATCACAGCGTTAACGGCATACTCCAAGGTGCTTTTGCAAATAGCAATCGCCCGCGAAGCCCAGGGAGTGTTGGACATGCCGAGCAAAGCGCCCAATCCTGTTGACAAGCATGTCGGCAGCCGCGTGCGCATGCGGCGTCTGATGCTGGAAATGAGTCAGGAAAAACTCGGGGAAGGTTTGGGGCTGACGTTTCAGCAGATCCAGAAATACGAGAAGGGCACTAACCGCATCGGCGCCAGCCGCATCCAGCAGATCTGCGAAATCCTCCAGGTGCCGGTGTCGTTCCTGTTCGAGGGCGCGCCTGGCGGCACGGTGGATGCGGAACGCTTCAATGAAACGTCGCCGGCCTATGTCGCCGATTTCCTCGCGACTTCGGAAGGACTGGCGCTGACCCGCGCATTCACGCGCATCACCGACACAAAACTCCGCCGCGGCATCGTCGACCTGGTCGAACAGATCGCCGCACGCGAAGCTCCGGACCAGCGCTGACGCCGAGCCGTCATTCCGGGGCGCGAGTGAACGAGCGAACCCGGAATGACGGGGACGTTAGCTGACCCGCCTGAATCTTAAATACGCAGCATGGCGACCTTCGCGCATCGCTTTGCGGCCGTAGCGCGTCAGGGTGTAATCGGGCCACGGCAACCGCCAGTCATCGGCGCGCTCCGCGGTCCAGATGAAATCCGGCGCGCGCGCCAGATGTGCCAGCGTCCACGCAACGTAATCGTCGATATCGCAGACGAAACGAAATTCACCGCGCGGTTTCAACGCGCGCGCCATCGCGGCGACGTTCGCGTCCTGCACGAAACGCCGCTTCCAGTGCCGCCGCTTCGGCCAGGGATCGGGATGGATCAGGTCGATCCGCTCCAGCGAATGCGGCGGAACCCATGCCAGCAGTTCGGCGGCATCGCCCGCGAACAGTTTTATGTTGCCGATGTTGTGCGTCTCGATCTGACTCAGGATCTTCGCCATGCCGTTGACATAGGGCTCGCAGCCGATGAAGCCCGTTTGCGGATGCGCCCGCGCTTCCGCGATCAAGTGCTCGCCGCCGCCGAACCCGATCTCGAGCCGGACGCTCTCGGCCTTTGAATCGAACAGCGCCGCAAGCTCCGCCGGGTTCGGACCGCCGATATCGAGCGCAAGATGCGGCAGAAAATTCTCGATCAGGTCGGCCTGATGGGCGCGCAGCCTGTGGCCCTTGCGCCGCCCGAAGAACGAGCCCTGAACATGACCTTGGGCATGAACCGCAGCGCCATCGTCAGGGATGTCGCGATGATCGGGATCGCGTGTGGCGCTGCTCATCGCAGCGTCTGATACAGCCGATGCAGCAACCGCGCCCGCGGCTCGATCGACGAAATGTAGAGTTGCTCGTAATGGGTATGCGCGCCCTGGCCGTCGACGCCGAGGCCGTCGAGCGTCGCGGTAAAGGGCGCGGTGAAATTGCCGTCCGAGCCGCCGCCGGTAAAGGTATCGGCGAGGTCGAAGCCGATTTCGGCGGCGAGCGTCTTTGCGTGCTCGTACAGCGCAGCACCGGCATTGCCTTTCTCGTAAGGCGGGCGGTTCAACCCGCCGGTTACCTCGACCGTGACGCCTTCGCTGCGCGATTTCAGGTTCAGGATTTTGGCCACGAACTCGTCGGCGTCCGCGATCGTCATCACCCGCAGATCGACCTCGGCATAGGCCTGCTCCGGAATGACGTTCGGCTTGGTGCCGCCCTTGACCACGCCGACATTGACGGTGACGCCGCGCTTGATGTCAGTCATCGCCTCCAGCGTCTGGATCACGTTGGCGAGTTCGCGGATGGCGCTGCGGCCGTCCTGCGGCCGCGAGCCGGCATGCGCCGGCACCCCCGTCACGAACACCTCGAAGCGCGCGACGCCCTTGCGCCCGGTGACGATCCGGCCGCCGTCGCGCGCGGGCTCGGTGACCAGCACATACTTCGCCTTGTGGCCCTCGGCCTCGATCAGCGCGCGCGACGTGGGACTGCCGATCTCCTCATCGGAGACATAGAGATGGGTTATGCCGAGCGGCGAGCGCGCGGCTCCCGCGCAAAGCTGCGCAAAGGCGTGCCAGGCGAGATAGGCGCCGCCCTTCATGTCGTAGATGCCGGGGCCGAACGCGCTGTCGCCTTCGATCCGGAACGGCAGCCGCTCGATGAACCCGAGGGGATGCACGGTGTCGAGATGGCTGAGCACCAGGATCCCGGGCTGCTCCCGTCCCCATGCCGAGCGCGCGATCAGGTGATCGCCGCGGCCATCGCGGCCGGGAATGCGCTCGAGCGTCGCCGGCAGATCGCGGTAGCCGTCAGCGACCATGGTGACGAGCTTGTTGACCTGGTCAGGCGCTTCGGTCGGCGTTTCGATTTCGACCCAGCGCCTGATGCCGTCGAGCATGGTTCTGGAATCGAAGGGGTTGGCGGTGGCCGTTTGCATGTTTGTCACTACACCTTCACCGCGCCTGCGCTGCTTCGTCATTGCCGGGTCGACCCAATCCATCTTTGAAAGAGTCTTGTTGAAGATGGATGCGCGGGTCAAGCCCGCGCATGACGCCGTAAAGCGTTCACGCCGACTGCCGGGTCTGCCAGAAGCTCAGCACCCGCTGCGCGGTCGATGGCGCCAGCCGCTCGAAATTCAGCCGCGCTTCCTCGATATCCGTCGCCGAGGGCACGCGCCCCGGGCCGAGCCGCAGCACGATCAGCGCGCGTGCGGTGGCCCATCCGAGGCCGGTCGCACGCCCCAGGATCAGGATCGGATCGTGGCGGTCGCCCATGATCAGGCGGTCGATGGTCGAAATGCCCACGCCCGACAGCGCCGAGAGCGCCGCCACGCTTTCCTCATATTTGTGCGCCCTGGCAAAGCCGAGCAGCGCTGCTTCGCTCAACTCGCCGGCGTGATGCAGGCCGAGGATCGCGCGTTGGGCCGGCGCGAAATCGCGACGGATCGCCGACTGCTTTGGCGTGCCTGATATCTCGACCATGGCGTGATTGATCGCCGCCTTCTTGTCCGGCCTCGCCACCTCGAACAGGCGGCGGCGCACGATGTCGGCCGATCCCGCCAGCAGTTCTTTCAACTGCGGCGCGCTTAGATCGTCGCGCTGGCCGACCGTGAGCGTCAACACGCCGTCGCCGCCGGCGCGCTTGATCAGGCCGGAATAGCCGGTCTGCGAAAAAGCGGCACCCGCGTTCCCGGCGACGCGCCGCACCACCTCGCGGTCGCCGCGGCGCACCATCACGTCGGTGACCCCTGCCGACAATTTCGGCCGTTCCGACATCGCCAGCAGATGGCCCTGGCCCTTCATGCGCGCGACCTCGATCAGGGTCGGCTCGGCGATCGCGGGCGAGCGCCGCAGCAAGGGACCTGCGACCAGAATCTCGTCCTCGCGCACCAGCAGGTCCAGCAGCGCCGGCGGCGCATTGCCGAGCACGGACAGGCGCTCGGCCAGCCCGCTGCGCACGGCGATTTCGGTATGCGGGACGAGCCCGGTGAGGATGCCGTCGAACAGGTCGACATGCGCGGGCTGGAAGCGCGCGGCGCCAGCCAAAAATAATTCCGAAATCTTTCGTGCGGCCTCGGCGCGGCGTTTTGGGTCGCCGTTCTTGACGATGTCATCAAGGCCGGGGATCAGAGAGGGAGAAACTGCCATCAAGCGACACTCGAAACGCAACTTTTCGGCAAGTTAGGTCGGCTTCGTGAAGGAACGGTTAGGTTTGGAACCGGTTTCGCAACCCGCAAAATCATCGCTTCGGACCGCCCGGCCCTTGCCGGACACCCCTAAAACCGCTATATCAGCCGCAACTTAATCGTCTCATATACGGCAAGCGTATTGAGAGTGGGCCCCACCGGACCCGCTCTTTTTTATTACCTGAACGGACCCGGCGCCGGCGATGCCCGGGTTCCGTGCGGGCAACCTCAACCAATGCCAGCAAGACGTGCCTTTTGACCCTGGATATGACCGATCCGACTGTTGATGCCGTGGACCTCGATCTGCTCGCCGAACCGCGCCTCGTCACCGAGCCGGGTATGGCCGCGCGCGTATCCGCAGTGGCGGGTCCGGTGTTGCAGGGCATGGGCTACCGCCTGGTGCGCATAAAAGTGTCCGGCGAATTCGGCTGCACCGTCCAGATCATGGCGGAACGGCCTGACGGAACCATGCTGATCGAGGATTGCGAGGCGATCTCCAGGGCGCTGTCGCCGGTGCTCGATATCGCCGATCCCATTCAACGCGCCTACCGGTTGGAGATTTCTTCGCCGGGGATCGATCGGCCGCTGGTGCGACGCTCGGATTTCGAACGCTATGCCGGTCATCTGGTGAAGATCGAGATGGCGGCGCCGCATCAGGGCCGCAAACGGTTCCGCGGCACGCTGGGCGGCATCGAGGGCGATGCCGTACATCTGGTTCGCGACGATGTGCGCAACGGCGAGGATCCCGCCGTTCTGCTTGTGATGGAAGACATCGCGGATGCGCGGCTGGTGCTGACCGACGAGTTGATCGCGGAATCGATGCGGCGCGGCAAGATCGCCGAGCGCGAGATGAAGCAGAATCTCGGAATTCTGCCGCCCCCGCCGCCGCATGCGAAGAAAAGCGATCCGACCAAGAGCAACGCGCCGAAACCGAAGCTGAAACTTCAGAACAAGCCCGCCCCCAAGAACACCAAGCAACACCGGCTTGCCGCGGAAAGACTGCGGCGAGGCGACATCGATCCCACCGAAGGAGACTGAGCCATGGCAGCTGTCAGCGCCAATAAAATCGAACTGCTGCAAATCGCGGACGCGGTTGCGCGCGAAAAATCCATCGACCGCGGCATTGTGATCGCAGCGATGGAGGACGCCATTGCGAAAGCGGCGCGCGCCCGCTACGGCAGCGAGACCGACGTGCATGCCGAGATCGACCCGAAGAAGGGCGAGCTGCGGTTGTCGCGGCACATGCTGGTGGTCGATCAGGTCGAGAACGCCTCGAACCAGATTTCATTGATCGACGCGCAGCGCGCCAATCCCGGCGCCCAGGTCGGCGACACCATCGCCGACACCCTGCCGCCGCTGGAATATGGCCGCATCGCCGCGCAATCCGCCAAACAGGTGATCGTGCAGAAGGTGCGCGAGGCCGAGCGCGACCGGCAATACCAGGAATTCAAGGACCGCATCGGCGATATCGTCAACGGCATCGTCAAGCGCGTCGAATATGGCAGCGTGATCGTCGATCTCGGCCGCGGCGAGGCCATCGTGCGCCGCGACGAGATGCTGCCGCGCGAAGTGTTCCGCAACGGCGACCGGGTCCGCGCCTATATTTTCGACGTGCGGCGCGAAACCCGCGGACCGCAAATCTTTCTATCGCGCACCCATCCGCAATTCATGGCAAAGCTGTTCGCGCAGGAAGTGCCCGAAATCTATGACGGCATTGTCGAGATCAAGGCGGTGGCCCGCGATCCCGGGTCGCGCGCGAAAATCGGCGTGATTTCGCGGGATTCCTCGGTCGACCCGGTCGGCGCCTGCGTCGGCATGCGCGGCTCGCGGGTGCAGGCCGTGGTCAACGAGTTGCAGGGCGAGAAGATCGACATCATCCCGTGGTCGCCCGATATCGCGACCTTCGTCGTCAACGCGCTGGCGCCGGCCGAAGTCGCCAAGGTGGTGATCGACGAGGAGCGCGAGCGCATCGAGGTCGTGGTGCCCGACACCAATAACCAGCTCTCGCTGGCGATCGGACGGCGCGGCCAGAACGTGCGGCTTGCTTCGCAGCTCACCGGCTGGGACATCGACATCCTGACCGAGCAGGAAGAGTCCGAGCGCCGCCAGGCGGATTTCGAGAACTCGACGCGGGTGTTCATGGAAGCGCTCAATGTCGACGAAGTGGTCGGGCAATTGCTGGCGTCGGAAGGTTTTACCTCCGTTGAAGAACTGGCCCTGGTCGACGTCCGCGAATTGGCCGCGATCGAAGGTTTCGACGACGAGACCGCCAACGAATTGCAGAGCCGCGCCCGCGAACATCTCGAGCAGCAGGAAGCCGAGCTTGAAACCAGACGGAAGGAACTCGGTGTGGATGACGCGTTGAAGACGGTGCCCGGCGTGACCTCGAAGATGCTGGTGAAGTTCGGCGAGAACGAGATCAAGACCGTCGAGGATCTGGCGGGCTGCGCCACCGACGATCTGGTCGGCTGGACCGAGCGCAAGGAAGGCGGCGAGCCGACCAAGCATCCCGGCATTCTCGACGCCAATGAAACCTCGCGCGAGGATGCCGAGGCCATGATCATGCAGGCGCGCGTCATCGCCGGCTGGATCACCGAGGCCGATCTGGCAAAACCCGCCGAAGAGGCGGACGCCTCCGAAGAACAACCAGCATAGGGACGAGCCTTGATGAGCTTTACAAAGGCCTCGACAAATTCTGCGTCATGCACGGGCTTGACCCGCGCATCCATCTTCTTCGCAAGAGTCTTTCGAAGCGGATGGATTGCCGGGTCAAGCCCGGCAATGACGGCATGTAAAATTTAAGGACATGACCCGCGCATGCTCGCTATCGCCGACCCCGCCGATCTCGACAACGGCCCGCGGACCAACCGGTCCGGGACGGAGCGGATGTGCGCGGTCACGCGGGCTGTGCGGCCGATCGACGAGCTGATCCGGTTCGTCGTCTCTCCCCAGAATGAGGTGATCGCCGACCTGAAGCGCAAGCTTCCCGGCCGGGGCCTGTGGGTTTCGGCGTCGCGTCAGGCGGTTGCGGAAGCGATCCGGCGTAACCAGTTTGGCAAGGGCTTCAAACGGGCGGTCCGGGTGTCGCCGACGCTTGCGGAGGATACCGAGAACCTGCTGGTCCGCGGCGTGGTCGAGGCGCTCGCCATCGCCGCCAAGGCTGGCCAGGTGGTGGCCGGATTCGCCAAGGTCGAAACCGCGCTGGCGCAGCATCAGGCCATAGCCTTGATCCATGCGGCGGACGGGGCCGCCGACGGAATCCGCAAATTGGATGCCGTTGTCAGGCAAAACGGCGGGAATGGCGCGGAATCGCCCGAATTTCCGGTCGTCGACGTGCTGACATCCGAACAATTGGATTTGGCACTGGGGCGGTCAAATGTGATACATGCAGCCCTGCTCGCGGGCTCGGCGGGCAAGACATTCCTGTCGCGCAGCCAGACCTTGGTCCGATACCGGATGGCTGACGACGACAGGACTGCCGGCCATGCGGCCAGGAATAACTGACGACTTGCTGACACGACGTGTGCGGACACGCACAACTTGAACAGGATTGGGACTGCTGAATGGTCGATACGAAATCGCCTGGCGACAAGACACTGAGTGTTCCGACCAAGACCTTGACGCTCAAGCCGCGCGTCGAGACGGGCACCGTGCGCCAGAGCTTCAGCCATGGCCGTACCAAGCAGGTGGTGGTCGAGAAGCGCGGCAAGCGCCGCATCGGCGGCGATGCGGCGGTCGCCGACGCCGAGCCCGTGGCCAAGGCCGCACCGGCCAAGGCGCCGCTGGCGCGTACCGCGGTGCCGACGGCCCCGCCACGCAGCAATGTCGTGCTCCGCACCCTGACCGAAGACGAGCGCACCGCGCGTGCCAGTGCGCTGGCGGATGCAAAAATCCGCGACGTCGAAGAGCGCCGCCTCGCCGAAGAAGAAGCCAGACGCCGCAACAGCAAGGAAGGCATCGAACAGGCCGAGCGCGAAGCCGCCGAGGCCCGCCGCAAGGCCGAAGACGACCGCCACCGCCAGGACGAGGAAGCCCGGCGCAAGGCCGAAGCCGAAGCCAAGAAGCGTTTCGGTGAAGCCGAAACCAAGGCCGCCGCGGCAACCGCGCGCGCCTTGCCGCTCGCGCGTGCGCCCGGCGTCGCCGCCGACGGCAGCGATGACGACGACGGCCCGCGCCAGATCCGCCGCGGCCCCGGCGGCGTCGCCCGCCCCGCCGCGCCGCCAAAGACCACCGCCAAGCCCGCGCCCGCCAAGCAGCGCGGCCGCCTGACGCTGGTCACCGCACTCAATGCCGACGACGTGCGCGAACGCTCGATCGCCTCGTTCCGCCGCCGCACCCAGCGCCTGAAGGGCCATCAGTCGAACGAGCCGAAAGAAAAGCTCATTCGCGAAGTCACGATTCCGGAAGCCATCACCATCCAGGAACTCGCCAACCGCATGGCCGAGCGCGCCGTCGACGTGATCCGGCTTTTGATGAAGCAGGGCCAGATGGTGAAGATCACCGACGTGATCGACGCCGATACCGCGCAGCTGGTCGCCGAGGAAATGGGCCACACCGTCAAGCGCGTCGCGGCAAGCGACGTCGAGGAAGGCCTGTTCGACATCGTCGACGATTCCACCGACACCGAGCCGCGCTCGCCGGTGGTGACCGTGATGGGCCATGTCGACCACGGCAAGACCTCGCTGCTCGACGCGCTGCGCCATGCCAACGTGGTCTCGGGCGAAGCCGGCGGCATCACCCAGCATATCGGCGCCTATCAGGTGACCTCGCCGGAAAGCGGCAAGAAGATCACCTTCATCGACACCCCCGGCCACGCCGCCTTCACCGCGATGCGCGCGCGCGGCGCCAAGGTCACCGACATCGTGATCCTGGTGGTCGCCGCCGATGACGGCGTGATGCCGCAGACGGTCGAGGCCATCAACCACGCCAAGGCGGCCAAGGTGCCGATGATCGTCGCGATCAACAAGATCGACAAGCCCGATGCCAAGCCGGAGCGCGTCCGCACCGAGCTCCTGCAATACGAAGTGCAGGTCGAATCGCTCGGCGGCGAAGTCGTCGACGTCGAGGTCTCCGCCAAGAACAAGACCAATCTCGACAAGCTCTTGGAAATGATCGCGCTGCAGGCCGAACTGCTCGATCTGAAGACTAACGTGTCGCGTCCCGCCGAGGGCACCGTGATCGAAGCCAAGCTCGACCGCGGCCGCGGTCCGGTGGCCACCGTGCTGGTGCAGCGCGGCACCTTGCGGGTCGGCGACATCATCGTCGCCGGCGCCGAGATGGGCCGCGTCCGCGCGCTGATCAACGACCAGGGCGAAACCATCGACACCGCCGGACCGTCGGTCCCGGTGGAAGTGCTCGGCTTCAACGGCCCGCCGGAGGCCGGCGACCGCATGGCCGTGGTCGAGAACGAAGCCCGCGCCCGCGAAGTCACCAGCTACCGCGCCCATCAGAAGCGCGAGCAGTCCGCGGCCTCGGTTTCCGGCATGCGCGGTTCGCTCGAGCAGATGATGTCGCAGCTCAAGACCACCGGCCGCAAGGATTTCCCGCTGATCGTCAAGGCCGACGTGCAGGGCTCGCTGGAAGCGATTTTGGGCTCGCTGGAAAAACTCGGCACCGACGAAGTCGCCGCCCGCATCCTGCATGCCGGCGTCGGCGGCATCTCGGAATCCGACGTGACGCTGGCCGAAGGCTTCAACGCCGCCATCATCGGCTTCAACGTCCGCGCCCATAAGGAGGCCGCGGCCGCCGCCAAACGCAACGGCATCGAAATCCGCTACTACAACATCATCTACGATCTCGTCGACGACGTGAAGAAGGCGATGAGCGGCCTGCTCGCGCCGACGCTGCGCGAAACCATGCTCGGCAATGCGCTGATCCTGGAAGTGTTCAACATCTCCAAGGTCGGCAAGGTCGCGGGCTGCCGCGTCACCGACGGCACCGTGGAACGCGGCGCCAATGTCCGCCTGATCCGCGACAATGTCGTGGTGCATGAAGGAAAGCTGTCGACGCTGAAGCGCTTCAAGGACGAAGTGAAGGAAGTGGCCTCCGGCCAGGAATGCGGCATGGCGTTCGAGAATTACGGCGACATGCGCCCCGGCGACGTCATCGAGTGTTATCGCGTGGAGACGATCCTGCGCTCTTTGTAAGTTCAAGTCTTGCAAGGCGCGTTTTCGTCATTGCCGGGCTCGACCCGGCAATCCATCCGCTGAAAGCGGAATCTTATGAAGAAATGATGGATGCCCGGGTCAAGCCCGGGCATGACCAGGTGATTGAATGCCCCGCCACCACGAAAAACCCTCCGCCCCCGGCGGCTCGCAGCGGCAGTTGCGCGTCGGCGAAATCGTGCGCCATGCGGTCGCGGATTTGCTCGCGCAGGGCGCGGTGCATGATGCCGAACTCGAAGGCCACATCATCACCGTGCCGGAAGTGCGGATGTCGCCGGACCTGAAACTCGCGACCGTCTATGTGATGCCGCTCGGCGGCAAGAACACCGACAAGGTGATCGCAGCGCTCGATCGCAACAAGAAATTTTTGCGCGGCGAGGTCGCGCATCGCGTTAACCTGAAATTCGCACCTGATCTCCGCTTCCGCGCCGACGAACGATTCGATGAAGCGGAACGGATCGAGAAATTACTGAGAACACCGGCGGTGCAGCGAGACCTCAAGCCAGAATCGGACGACACATGATGGCCGTGACCATCTCCAACAGCGCCATCGATCCGCAGAATGATGAATTGAACGGCGCGGAGAAAAATAATTTTCCCGATTCCGCTCGCCACGCCTGGGGAAACAACGACCCGCGCGACAACCGCGATCCGAACGGCGGCAAGCAACAGCGCGACCAGCAGCCCCGGCGCGACAAGCGCGATGTCCATGGCTGGGTCATTCTCGACAAGCCGATCGGCATGACGTCGACCCACGCGGTCGCGGTGGTGAAGCGGCTGTTTTCCGCAAAACGCGCAGGCCACGCCGGCACCCTCGATCCGCTGGCCTCGGGCGGCCTGCCGATTGCGCTGGGAGAGGCCACCAAGACGGTTCCGTTCGTGATGGACGGCCGCAAGCGCTATCGCTTCACGGTCGCTTGGGGCGAGGAGCGCGACACCGACGATACCGAAGGCAAGGTCACCCGGAGCAGCGATCTCAGGCCTTCCCAGGAGGCTATCCGGGCGCTGCTGCCGCAATTCACCGGCCGGATCGAGCAGACCCCGCCGCAATATTCCGCGATCAAGATCGCGGGCGAGCGCGCCTATGACCTCGCGCGCGACGGCGAGACCGTCGCATTGCAGCCCCGCCCGGTCGAGATTCACGAATTAACG
This sequence comes from uncultured Alphaproteobacteria bacterium, assembly GCA_963784755.1. GTDB lineage: Bacteria > Pseudomonadota > Alphaproteobacteria > Rhizobiales > Xanthobacteraceae > Bradyrhizobium. Next base: position 1,282,056 of record CAWASS010000004.1, read on the forward strand.
CTGGTGGATCAACCGGATAGCAGCCATTCCGTGTTCGAGGCCGAGTGCGGCAAGGGAACCTATGTGCGGGCGCTGGCGCGCGATATCGGGCGTCTTTTGGGCTGTTACGGCCATATCTGCGCACTGCGCCGAACCCTGGTCGGCCCGTTCGGCGAGGACGACATGATTCCGCTGGAACAGTTGGAGGCTTTGTGCGATAGAGCCGCGTCTGGCGAGGGTAGCCTCGCCGACGCGCTTTTGCCCGTTGAGACCGCGCTGGACGACATCCCGGCGCTGGCCGTCACACGGGCGGATGCGGCAAGGCTCCATAGGGGCCAGGCCGTTTTGTTGCGCGGACGGGATGCGCCCAATAGTAGCGGCACAGTCTATGTCACGGTGGCAGGCCGCCTTTTGGCGCTTGCCGAAATTGGCAATGGCGAACTCATCCCCAGGCGCGTGTTCAACCTGACCGGACTGACTGCAAGTCACGGTCGCAACGAGAAAGTTTGACGATGTCGATTACCGCGCAACGCAAAGCGGAAGTCATCAAGACCAATGCCAACAAGGCCGGCGATACCGGCTCGCCCGAGGTTCAGGTCGCGATCCTGTCGGAACGCATCAACAACCTCACCGATCACTTCAAGAGCCACGTGAAGGACAATCATTCACGCCGCGGCCTGTTGAAAATGGTCGCGACGCGCCGTTCGCTGCTCGATTACATCAAGCGGAAGGACGAGGCGCGCTACAAGGCTTTGCTCGAAAAGCACAACATTCGCCGCTAACAGTTCACGCGCGCTTTTGCGCGCGTATTAACGCGTGGACTTTGAAAAGTCCGCGCGGCGTGTCCAGCAGCAATCCGGCGGCTGGCGATAACGGGTAAAACGCCCGTACCATCGGAAGGATGGACGCCATTTTAGACCTGAAAACCATGGCAGGATCGCAGGACGCTGATGTCGCATCAGCGTCCCGCAATCTTGCGCATGGTTTTTGCGTTTTCAGGCGCCCGGCCGTTCCGGAAACCATGAAAGAAAATCGCAATGTTCAATATTCATTCGGTCGAGATCGACTGGGGTGGCCGTCCGCTCAAGCTTGAAACCGGCAAGATCGCCCGTCAGGCCGACGGCGCCGTCGTCGCCACCTATGGCGAGACCGTCGTGCTCGCCACCGTCGTCGCCGCGAAAACGGCGCGCGAAGGCGTCGACTTCCTGCCGCTGACCGTGGACTACATCGAAAAGACCTATGCGGCGGGCCGCATTCCCGGCGGCTATTTCAAGCGCGAGGGACGTCCGACCGAGAAGGAGACGCTGGTCTCCCGCCTGATCGACCGCCCGGTCCGTCCGCTGTTCGTCGATGGTTGGCGCAACGAAACCCAGATCATCGTCACCGTGCTGTCGCATGACATGGAGAACGATCCCGACGTTCTGGCGCTGGTGGCTGCGTCTGCCGCGCTGACCATCTCCGGCGCGCCGTTCAAGGGCCCGATCGGTGCCGCCCGCGTCGGCTTCATTAACGACGAATACGTGCTCAACCCGACGCTCGACGAAATGGTCGAGACCCAGCTCGACCTCGTCGTCGCCGGCACTGCCGATGCCGTGCTGATGGTGGAGTCGGAGGCCAAGGAGCTCAACGAAGACATCATGCTCGGTGCGGTGATGTTCGGCCACCGGCACTTCCAGCCGGTGATCAAGGCGATCATCGAGCTTGCGGAAAAAGCCGCGAAAGAGCCGCGCGACGTCAAGATCGTCGACGAGAGCGTGCTGGAGAAGGAAATCCTGGGGCTGATCGAGCAGGAGCTGCGCTCGGCCTATGCGATTCCGGTCAAGCAGGACCGCTACGCCGCGGTCGGCAAGGCCAAGGAAAAGGTGATGGCGCACTATTTCCCGGAGGGCCAGGAGCCGCAATACGACAAGCTGCGCATCGCCGGCGTGTTCAAGGAGCTCGAAGCCAAGATCGTGCGCTGGAACATCCTCGACACCAACCGCCGTATCGACGGGCGCGATCTGAAGACCGTGCGTCCGATCATCGCCGAAGTCGGCGTGCTGCCCCGCGCCCACGGCTCGGCGCTGTTCACCCGCGGCGAGACCCAGGCCATGGTGGTGACCACGCTCGGCACCGGCGAGGACGAGCAGTACATCGACTCGCTGTCGGGAACCTACAAGGAGCAGTTCCTGCTGCACTACAACTTCCCTCCCTATTCGGTCGGTGAAACCGGTCGCATGGGCGGCACCAAGCGCCGCGAGATCGGCCACGGCAAGCTCGCCTGGCGCGCGATCCACCCGGTGCTGCCGCCGCATCATGAATTCCCCTACACCGTGCGCGTGGTATCGGAGATCACCGAGTCCAACGGCTCGTCGTCGATGGCGTCGGTGTGCGGCGCCTCGCTGGCGCTGATGGACGCGGGCGTTCCGTTGAAGCGGCCGACGGCGGGTATCGCCATGGGCCTCATCCTCGAGGACAAGCGCTACGCGGTGTTGTCCGACATCCTCGGCGACGAGGACCATCTCGGCGACATGGACTTCAAGGTGGCCGGCACCGATCAGGGCATCACCTCGCTGCAGATGGACATCAAGATCGCCGGCATCACCGAGGAGATCATGAAGGTCGCGCTCGGCCAGGCCAGGGAAGGCCGCATCCATATCCTGGGCGAGATGGCGAAGGCGCTGACCAACGCCCGCGCCGAGCTCGGCGAATACGCGCCGCGCATCGAGACCTTCAAGATTCCGACCGACAAGATCCGCGAAGTGATCGGCACCGGCGGCAAGGTGATCCGCGAGATCGTCGAGAAGACCGGCGCCAAGGTCAACATCGAGGACGACGGCACCGTGAAGGTCGCCTCCGCCGACGGCGAATCGATCAAGGCCGCGATCAAGTGGATCAAGTCGATCGCCTCCGATCCGGAGCTCGGCCAGATCTATGACGGCACCGTGGTCAAGGTGATGGAGTTCGGCGCCTTCGTGAACTTCTTCGGCGCCAAGGACGGCCTCGTCCACATCAGCCAGCTGGCGGCCAACCGGGTGCAGAAGACCTCCGACGTGGTCAAGGAAGGCGACAAGGTCAAGGTCAAGCTGCTCGGCTTCGACGACCGCGGCAAGACCCGGCTGTCGATGAAGGTGGTCGACCAGACCACCGGCGAGGACCTCGAGGCCAGGCAGAAGGCCGAAGCTCCGCAGCGCGAAGCCGCCGGCGAGTAAATCGCCGCGCATCGCGAAAAGCGAAAGGCAAAGTGCAAAGGGGCGGCCGAAAGGCCGCCCTTTTTGCTGGCTCGGAACCATCGTCCTGAGGCGCGAGCCTCGAAGGGTGACGGCGAGTTCCGGTCCATCCTTCGAGACGCGCGCAAGAGTGCGCTCCTCAGGATGACGCTGTGAGACTCGAAGCGCAGAACTCGATCGTTCTCCGATCGCGTAAACTTATCCGATCTCAAGAAAAATCGACTGGACCTGATGTTGGATATCTTCCAAACTCCGCGCGCATCCCAAACTGCCGGAAGAATTACGCCGCGATTGACCGGCCCAATCGGAACAATTCGAAGATAATTACAGGACACGATCGGAGAAAAACATGGACGCAAAGACCGATGACGGCGCGGGCAAGTGCCCGTTCACGGGCGGCACCCGCGGACACAGGAACCGCGACTGGTGGCCGGAGCACCTCGATATCGGTGTGCTGCATTCGGCCCACCCTGCCGCCGACCCGATGGGCAAAGCTTTCGACTACGCCAAGGAGTTCAGGAGTCTCGACCTGAACGCGGTGATCAAGGACCTGCATGCGCTGATGACGGATTCGCAGGCGTGGTGGCCGGCGGACTTCGGGCATTACGGCGGACTGTTCATTCGCCTCGCGTGGCACAGCGCGGGCACCTATCGCATCACCGACGGCCGCGGCGGCGCCGGCGCCGGGCAGCAGCGCTTCGCCCCGCTCAACTCCTGGCCTGACAATGCCAACCTCGACAAGGCGCGCCGCCTGCTGTGGCCGATCAAGCAGAAATACGGCAAAAAAATTTCCTGGGCCGACCTGTTCGTTCTCGTCGGCAACGTCGCGCTGGAGTCGATGGGCTTCAAGACCTTCGGCTTTGCCGGCGGACGCGCCGATGTCTGGGAGCCGGAAGAGCTGTACTGGGGCCCCGAGGGGACGTGGCTCGGCGACGAACGCTACAGCGGCGAGCGCCAGCTGAGCGAACCGCTCGGCGCGGTGCAGATGGGATTGATCTACGTCAATCCGGAAGGGCCGAACGGCAAGCCGGATCCGGTCGCGTCCGCGAAGGATATCCGCGAGACGTTCTTCCGCATGGCGATGAACGACGAAGAAACCGTGGCGCTGATTGCCGGCGGCCACAGTTTTGGCAAGACCCACGGCGCCGGCGATCCGTCGCTGATCGGCCCGGAGCCGGAAGGCAGCGCGATCGAGAATCAAGGTCTGGGATGGAAGAGCACGCATGGCACCGGCTACGGCGCCGACGCCATCACCGGCGGTCCGGAAGTGACCTGGAGCCAGACGCCGACCAAGTGGAGCAACTCCTTCTTCGACAACCTGTTCGGCTTCGAGTGGGAGCTGACCAAGAGCCCGGCCGGCGCCCAGCAGTGGAAGGCGAAAGGCGCCCCCGCCACGATCCCGGACGCCTATGACCCGTCGAAAAAGCATGTGCCGACCATGCTGACCACCGACCTCGCGCTGCGGTTCGATCCGGCCTACGAGAAAATCTCGCGGCGCTTTCACGCGCATCCGGATCAGTTCGCGGACGCCTTCGCCCGCGCCTGGTTCAAGCTGACCCACCGCGACATGGGTCCGATCGTGCGCTACCTCGGGCCGCTGGTGCCAAAGGAAACGCTGATCTGGCAGGACCCGATCCCGGCGATCAACCATGAGCTCGTCAGCGAGCAGGACATCGCCGCGCTGAAGGCGAAGATTCTCGGCTCGGGCCTGTCGGTATCGCAACTGGTCTCGACGGCTTGGGGCTCGGCGTCGACTTTCCGCGGCTCCGACAAGCGCGGCGGCGCCAACGGCGCGCGGATCCGGCTCAGCCCGCAGAAGGACTGGGAGGTCAACGATCCGAGGCGGCTCGCGGCCGTGCTGTCGAATCTCGAAACGATCCGGAAGGAGTTCGGCAAGAAGGTGTCACTCGCCGACCTGATCGTGCTCGGCGGTTGCGCCGCAGTGGAGAAGGCTGCGAAGGATGCCGGGATCGATGTGAAGGTACCTTTCAAGCCTGGGCGTATGGACGCATCTCAGGAACAGACCGACGTGGAATCCTTCGCCCCGCTGGAGCCGCGCGCCGACGGCTTCCGCAACTATGTCAGCAGCAAGCCGCAGTTCATGGCGCCCGAGGAGGCGCTGGTGGACCGCGCGCAACTGCTGCGGCTGACCGGACCGGAGATGACGGTTCTGGTCGGCGGCCTGCGCGTGCTCGGCGCCAATGCCGGCGGCGCGAAGCATGGCGTCTTCACCGCGAAGCCGGAGACGTTGACCAACGACTTCTTCGTCAACCTGCTCGACATGAGCACGGAGTGGCAGCCGGCCGGCTCCGACGGCGTGTACGAGGGCCGCGACCGCAAGACCAAGGCGGTCAAGTGGACCGGCACGCGGGTGGACCTGATCTTCGGATCGCACTCGCAGCTTCGCGCGCTGGCGGAGGTCTATGCATGCGCGGACTCGCAAGCGAAGTTCGTGCACGACTTCGTGGCGGCGTGGACCAAGGTGATGAACCTCGATCGCTTCGATCTTGCCTGACGCCGCCGAAAGCGGTGCAGTAACGTTTGGTGGATAGCGAGGCAATTTGAAAAGGGGCGCTCGTGGGGATCGCCCCTTTTGTTTGGGAAGCCTGCAATGCCGACGCCCATCATCCGTCCCGCACGACCGGACGAATATGACGAGATCGCCCGGGTCTGGATGGAGAGCTGGGTCTCGACCGGGCTCGAGCAGGCCAGCAATTTCCTGCTGGCCAATCTGCGCGCGCGCGTGCCGCGCGAGATCGAGAAGGGCTGGAACCTGTATGTTGCCGACGACGGCGGACGGATCGCTGCAATGCTGGCATTGCATCTGCCCGACCGCTATCTCGACCAGTTGTTCGTCGCGCCCGAATATCAGGGCAACGGTCTCGGCAGGCAATTGCTCGCCTTCACGCGAAAACATTTGCCGGATGAAATCTGGCTGCGCTGCGTCCGCGAAAACGACAAGGCCTGGCGCTGGTACGAACGCGAGGGTTTTGTGTTCGAGAAGGAAGCGGCCGAACCCATGACGGGATTCGTCATGAAATACTACCGCTGGAATAAGGGAGCCGTCCGATGATGAAGCTCTATTGGGCGCCGCGCACGCGCTCGTTCTCCGCGCTCTGGCTGATGGAAGAAACCGGACAAGCCTATGAGCGCGTGCTGACCGACATTTCCGCCGGCGCGCAGAGGACGCCGGAATATCTCGCCATCAATCCGATGGGCAAGGTGCCGGCGCTAAGGGACGGCGATGCGACGCTCGCCGAAGCCGCCGCGATCTGCGCCTATGTCGCCGAACGCTATCCGGAGGCGAGGCTTGCGCCGCCGGTGGGGAATCCGTTGCGCGCAAAATATCTGTACTGGCTGTTTTTTTCGCCTGGCTGCATCGAGCCCGCGATGGTGCAGGTCGCGACCAAGGTCGAGATGCCTTCGGTAGCCGCCGGCTGGGGCGAAGCGTCCCGCGTGTTCGACGTGCTCGACAGGGCGCTGGAAACAGGGCCGTGGATTCTCGGCGAGACGTTTTCGGCGGCCGACATCATCGTCGGATCGGGACTGAATTTCGCGGTGAAACTGTTCAAGATGGTGCCGACGCGGCCGTCCTTCGACCGCTACCTCGCGGCGTGTTCGGCGCGCCCGGCGTTCCAGCGCGCCAGCGTGATCGCGGCGGGGTGACTTCGTAGGATGGGTAGAGCGCAGCCAAACCCATCACAGGCATCGCCTGCCGAAGTGACAGGTATCGCTTCGCTCCACCCATCCTATAAGAGCTATTCCATCTTCAGCTCGTCCGGCTGCGGCATCGAGATGATGTTGTAGCCGGAATCGACGAAGTGGATATCGCCGGTGACGCCGGAGGAGAGATCGGACAACAGATACAGTGCGGCGCCGCCGACTTCCTCGATGGTGACGGTGCGCTTCATCGGCGCATGGCGCTGCTGGAACGCGAACATCTGGCGCGCGCCGGCAACCCCGGAGCCCGCCAGCGTGCGGATCGGTCCCGCCGAAATCGCGTTGACGCGAATGGCGCGCGGGCCGAAATCGGCGGCGAGATAGCGCACCGAGGCTTCCAGCGCGGCCTTCGCGACACCCATCACGTTATAATTCGGCATCACCCGCGTCGAGCCGCCATAAGTGAGCGTCACCATTGCGCCGCCCGATTCCGGCATCAGCTCGGCCGCGCGCCGCGCAAGTTCGGTGAATGAAAAGCACGAAATCAGCATGGTGCGCAAAAAATTCTCGCGCGTGGTGTCGGCGTAGCGCCCCTTCAGCTCGTTCTTGTCGGAGAAGGCGATGGCGTGCACCAGGAAATCCAGCCGTCCCCATTTTGCGCGCAAGGTTTCGAACACCTCATCGACGCTGGCGAGATTCTCGACGTCGCAGGACAGCACCGTCTCGACGCCCAGCGATTGCGCCAGCGGCTTGACCCGCTTGCCCAGCGCGTCGCCCTGAAAAGTGAACGCAAGCTCGGCGCCTTGCTCGGCCAGCGTCTTGGCAATGCCCCAGGCGATCGAATGATCGTTGGCGATGCCCATCACCAGACCGCGCTTGCCCTGCATCAGATTTTGCATAGTGTTTTCCTGTTGTCATCACCCGCGAAAGCGGGTGATCCGGTATACGAAGCTTTACGATGAAAAACGGCGCTGCCGGATACTGGATGCCCCGCTTTCGCGGGGCATGACGAACAACAAAACTCACGCATCCATCCGCTTGAACACCAGCGTGGCGTTGGTACCGCCGAAGCCGAACGAATTCGACAGCACGGTTCCGACCTTGGCGTTGTCGATGCGCTTGCGCACGATCGGCATGTCGGCGAACAGAGGATCGAGTTCGGTGATGTTGGCGCTTTCGCAGATGAAGCCGTTGTTCATCATCAGCAGCGAGTAGATCGCTTCCTGCACGCCGGTGGCGCCGAGCGAATGCCCGGTCAGCGATTTGGTCGCCGAGATCGGCGGGCACTTGTCCTCGTTGCCGAACACCTTGCGCAGCGCCTCGATTTCCGGGGGATCGCCGGCCGGGGTCGAGGTGGCGTGCGGATTGATGTAATCGATCTTCGTTTTCACGTTGGCGAGCGCCATCCGCATGCAGCGCTCCGCACCCTCGCCTGATGGAGCGACCATGTCGTAGCCGTCGGAGGTGGCGCCGTAGCCGATGATTTCGCCGTAGATGCGCGCGCCCCGCGCCTTGGCATGCTCGAGCTCCTCGAGCACGACGACGCCGGCGCCGCCCGCGATCACGAAACCGTCGCGGCTGACATCGTAGGCGCGCGACGCGGTCGCCGGCGTATCGTTGTATTTCGACGACATCGCGCCCATGGCGTCGAACAGCACCGACAGCGCCCAGTGCAGTTCCTCACAGCCGCCGGCGAAGATGATGTCCTGCTTGCCGACCTGGATGGTCTCGTAGGCATTGCCGATGCAGTGGTTGGAGGTCGCGCAGGCCGAGGAGATCGAATAGTTCACGCCCTTGATCTTGAACCAGGTGGCGAGCGTTGCCGACGCCATCGACGACATCGATTTGGGCACCGCGAAGGGACCTACGCGCTTCGGCCCCTTGGTGCGGGTGGTATCGGCGGATTCGACGATGACCTTGGCCGAAGGCCCGCCCGAGCCCATGATGATCCCGGTGCGGTCGTTGGAAACATCCGACGGCTCCAGACCGGCGTCCTGGATCGCCTGCTCCATGGCGACGTGATTCCACGCCGACCCCTCCGCAAGGAAACGCATGGCGCGGCGGTCGATGAGGTCGGTCGGATCGAGCGTCGGCCGTCCCTGCACCTGGGAGCGAAAGCCCAGCTCCGCATACTTGTCTGCGCGCGTAATGCCGGACTTCGCCTCATAGAGGCTCGCGAGCACTTCCTGGGTGTTGTTTCCGATGGATGAGACGATGCCCATCCCCGTAATGACAACCCGCCTCATTGATCGCCTCGTCCTGTCATTTCGTTGCTGTCCGGCGCCGCCGTCAAAACCGAAGACCGCCTCACCGGTAACCTATGTTCCCGGCTGCGCCGCGGCGCGCGGCTTGAACAGGCCGACTCTCAAATCCTTCGCGCGATAGATAATCTCGCCATCGGCGGAAAGCCACCCGTCGGCGATGCCCAGCACCAGCTTCGACCGCATCACGCGCTTGATGTCGAGATTGTACACGATCTTGCGGACGTTCGGCAGCACCTGACCGGACAGCTTCAGTTCCCCGAGGCCCAGCGCCCGGCCCGGCCCTTCGCAGCCGCTCCAGACCAGAAAAAAGCCGACCATCTGCCAGAGCGCATCGAGGCCGAGGCAGCCTGGCATCACCGGATCGCCCTTGAAATGGCAGCCGAAAAACCACAGGTCCGGATTGACGTCCAGTTCGGCGCGCATCAGGCCCCGGCCATATTCGCCGCCGGTCGCCGAAATCTCGCTGATGCGGTCGAACATCAGCATCGGCGGCAGCGGCAATTGGGCGTTTCCCATGCCGAATATCTCGCCGCGGCCGGCCGCCAGCAATTCCTCGTAGGAGTAGCTGCTCTGCCGGACATGCATGCTGTTGGCCTGTTTTAAATCCATCATTCTGATTTCGCGCGAATGGACCGTTCCAGCAAGGAAACGCGCCATGCTCCTGTTTTAGGGGTGACATTACCGGTCGCAAAGCCGCTCAAAGCGGGGTGGGCGCTCTCTATCATAAGCCCGTGAACGGGCAAAGCCGCGTCCCCGCCGCCCGGGACAAATCGTCCGGAACTGCCTACATGTGGTTGGGAACAGCTTCCAGGCCGATTCACCCCCTGGAAACGTTCTAGTTGCGAAAAACTTGCATCTAACCGATTTAGTTTCTATAGTTCGCGTGACAGCTCGGGGTACCCCAAGTGGATGTGAGTGAAAACGTTGCGATTTCGGGCGACGACGCCGATGGCGTTGCAGTCGCAGCTGCCGGACGCCAACCGGCGCTGACCGGCTGCCCGTGGCATGACGTCAACGAGATGCTGCAAGCGGCGGGCCTGCGTCCGACCCGGCAGCGCATGGCGCTGGGCTGGCTGCTGTTCGGAAAAGGCGCGCGTCATCTCACCGCGGAAATGCTCTACGAGGAAGCCACCCACGCCAAGGTGCCGGTTTCGCTCGCTACGGTTTACAACACGCTGAACCAGCTGACCGATGCGGGCCTGCTGCGCCAGGTCAGCGTCGACGGCACCAAGACCTATTTCGACACCAACGTGTCGGCGCATCATCACTTCTATCTCGAAGGCAGTCACGAGCTGGTCGACATTCCCGATCCGCATCTCGTATTGCAGAAGATGCCCGAAGTGCCCGAAGGTTACGAGATCGCCCGGGTCGACATGGTCGTGCGCCTGCGCAAGAAGCGCTGAGCTTCTTTACGTCATTCATCGCTATCAGGGTCGTCATGCCCGGGCCTGTCCCGGACGCGCTGCAGCGTTCTTTACGCTGCTGCGCTGCGTCCGGGACGCGAGGCGAACTACTCCACCTTCTCGTCGGCGTAGACGCCCCACAGCCGCTGCTGCTCGATCCAGCCGTCAAAGCCGTTGCCGGTGACGCGGCACCAGCCGGTTGCGCATTTCTTGACCTGGGCCACGACGCCGGCCTGCAAGCGGGCCGAGATCGCACCCGCGGAATCCGGGCGATCGTAAAGCGACGCCAGTTCGTCCTTGGTCTTCATGGTGATGACGGCGGTGCGGCGGCCGGACAGCAGCGAGTGATAGACCCAACCCTCAGCTCCTTCGGAATCGCGCACCCGGCGCCAGTTCTCGAACTCGGCGGTGATCTCGACCGGCAGGCCGGAACGGGTGTAGACCCACGCCACGTCGTTGTCCTTGGTCGGCCCGGCCCGGACGTTGACGTGATCGGATTTCAGGCTGACATAACGCGGCACCGGCAATCCGCTGGTGGAGACCGCGGCGTCCTTGGCCGAATGCCCCGTGCTGACGGACGCGCCCAGGAACGCACCTGCGAACATCGCGCCGATGAAGATTTGCCTGAACGCCATTCACTCGTCTCCTGCCGAGAACCCTTGACTCAAATTCTTTGAGGGGAAGCCCCGATCGTCATCCCGCCTGCTCTCCCGGGTTGTCTTGGCCCGGCCTTCTGCTAGAGAGGACTGAACGCCAGCAACCCGAAAAGAGCCGAAAAGCTCCAAGGGAATAAAGGGAACCCCAGGGAAACTCCGGGGCCGCGCGCAGCGGCAGTTTCGAACACCCGGGTTAATGAGGACTGAACGGTTAAGCCAAAGCCTAACGGTTAAGTTAAAGCCTCATGAGAGCAGGATATGTCGGTTAAGAAAAAACCTCTGGTCGTGGTCACGCGCAAGCTGCCGGACTCCATCGAGACCCGCATGCGCGAACTGTTCGACGCGCGGCTCAATCTGGACGACACGCCGATGAGCGAGGAGCAACTCGCCGACGCCGTCCGCTCCGCCGACATCCTGGTGCCCACCGTCACCGACGAGATCACCGAGGACATCCTCAAGCAGCCCGACGTCAGGCTGAAGCTGATCGCCAATTTCGGCAACGGCGTCGACAATATCGACGTGGTAGCGGCGCATGCGCGCGGCATCACCGTAACCAACACGCCGAAAGTCCTGACCGAAGACACCGCCGACATGACCATGGCGCTGATTCTGGCGGTGCCGCGCCGGCTGATCGAGGGCGCCTCGATCCTGACCGACGGCAAGGACTGGCCGGGCTGGTCGCCGACCTGGATGCTCGGACACCGAATCGGCGGCAAACGGCTCGGCATCATCGGCATGGGCCGCATCGGACAGGCGGTAGCGCGCCGCGCCCACGCCTTCGGGCTGCAGATCCATTATCACAACCGCCGGCCGGTGGCGCCGCGCATCGCCGACGAACTCGGGGCCACCTATTGGGAAAGCCTCGACCAGATGCTGGCGCGGATGGACATCATCTCGGTGAACTGCCCGCACACGCCGGCGACGTTCCATCTGCTGTCGGCGCGGCGGTTGAAACTGATCCGCAAGGACGCCTATATCGTCAACACCGCGCGCGGCGAGGTGATCGACGAAGACACGCTGGTCAAGCTGATCGAACAAGGCGAGATCGGCGGCGCCGGCCTCGACGTCTATGAGAACGAGCCCGCGGTCAACCCGAAGCTGGTGCGGCTCGCCAAGGCCGGCAAGGTCACGCTGCTGCCGCATATGGGCTCGGCCACCATCGAGGGCCGCGTCGAGATGGGCGAGAAGGTGATCATCAATATCCGCACTTTCCTCGACAACCACAAGCCGCCGGACCGCGTGCTGCCGAGCATGTTGTAGGCTTTCGTCGTTGCGAGGAGCGCTGCCCTCACCGCGTCATTGCGAGGAGCGCTTGCGACGAAGCAATCCAGCTCTCCCGCGCGCGCGGCTCTGGATTGCTTCGCTTCGCTCGCAATGACGATTGAGCCGCATGCGCTTCCCTCACCGATATCCGCCCAAATCCACGATCGTCTGCTTGTCGCCATTGAGCGGGTTGGCCGGATCGCGCGCATAGCGCAAGGTCTCGAACCGCATCGCGCGGGCGTCGACCATCAACAGCCGGCCCACCAGCCCGTCGCCGAAGCCGACGATTTCGCGGATCGCCTCCAGCGCCATCATCGACCCCAACACGCCGGCGAGCGCGCCCATCACGCCGGCTTCGGCGCAGGCGGGCACCGTGCCCGGCGGCGGAGGTTCGGGAAACAGGCAGCGATAGGTCGGATTGAACTCTCCATCGGCGTTCTTCTCGTGGGCGCGAATCGTGGTCAGCGATCCGTCGAACACGCCGAGCGCCGCCGTGATCAGCGGCTTCCCGGCAAGAAAGCAGGCGTCGGAAACGAGATAGCGGGTTTCGAAATTATCGGAGCCGTCGAGCACGAGATCATAGGGCGATATCAGCGCCATCGCGTTGTCGGCATCGAGCCGCGTGGCGTGGGATACAAATTTCACATGCGGATTGAGCGCGTGAATTTTTGCCGCGGCGCTGTCGACCTTGGGCCGGCCGATGTCGGGTGTGGCGTGAATGATCTGGCGCTGCAGGTTGGACAGCGACACGGTGTCGTCGTCGATGACGCCGAGCGTGCCGATCCCGGCCGCGGCGAGATACATCAGCACGGGCGCGCCGAGCCCGCCGGCGCCGACCACTAGCACGGAGGCCGCCTTCAGCGCCGCCTGGCCGGGTCCGCCGACCTCGCGCAACACGATATGGCGGGCATAGCGTTCGAGTTCGTCGGAGGTCAGCATGGGAAAGTCATAGCTTTATTGATCCGCAATCGCCACGCTCATGTCCCGGACGCGGTGCGGCATTCTTCATGCCGCTGCGCTGCGTCCGGGGCACGAGCGTGAACCCCCGCCCCGTTGTTGCCGACCAAGCAGATGTGCTTAATTGCGTGCGCGTCAACGTGGGAATTGTCATGAGATCGGCGATCGCTGCAACCCTTGTCATCGTGGCCATGGCTACCTCCGCGCAGGCGCAGCCGTCAGGAACAGCCGCCGTGGCCGGCGTCAAGCCGAAGCCAGTGACGACCGTACCGATCCGCCCGTCCTTGCAGACCCCCGCCGACACCGCAAATGCGATGGCGCAGGCGGAGCGGCAGGCGATCCAGTCGGATCTGGCCTGGGCCGGGACCTACAACGGCGCCATCAATGGCGAGGTCTCGGACCGCATGGTCGCCGCCATCAAGGAATTCCAGAAGGAGCGCGGCGCCAGGCAGACCGGCGTGCTCAATCCGCAGGAGCGCGGCGTGCTGGCGGAGGCCGCGAAGAAACGCCAGGACAATGTCGGCTGGAAGATCGTGTTCGACGCCGGCACCGGCGTACGGCTCGGAGTGCCGACAAAGCTGGTGCCGCAGCAATCCAGCGACGCCAACGGCGCCAAATGGAGCTCCTCGACCGGCACCATCCAGATCCAGATGGCGCGGCGCAAGGAGGCGGGCCCGACCACGGCAAAACTCGCCGAGCAGGAAAAGAAGGAGCCGGCCGGGCGCAAAATAGAATACAGCGTGGTCAAGCCGGATTTCTTCGTGCTGTCGGGCATGCAGGGCCTGAAGAAATTTTATCTGCGCGGCCAGACCAAGGGCGACGAGGTCCGCATCCTCACCATCCTCTACGATCAGGCCACCGAAGGCACCATGGAGCCGGTGGTGATCGCGATGTCGAGCGCATTCAATCCGTTTCCCAACGGCGCACAGGCCGGCGGCCCGCCGCCGCGCAAGACCGTCGAATACGGCACCGGAATCGTCGTCAGCGACGACGGCGCGATCGTGACCGATCGCGGGGTGGTCGATGGCTGTCTGTCGATCGTGGTCGCGGGCCAGAATCTTTCAAGTATTGGCAATGCCGATCGCACCGCAGACGACAAGGTGCACGACCTCGCGCTGCTGCGCATCTATGGCGCGCGCGACCTGAAGCCCGTTGCGCTGAGTGAGGATACCGCAAAATCCGACGGCGAATTGATTGGAATTGCCGATCCGCAAAACCAGGGCGGTGGGGCAGCGGTTAGCAATATCAAGGCGGCCGTCACGCGGACTGGCAACGGCGCTGATCTGACGCTGACGCCCGCGCCTGGCCCGGGTTTTTCCGGAGCAGGTTTTTTTGGCAGCGACGCCAAGCTGTTTGGCGTCGTGTCGCTCAAGCAGCTTCTGCTGCAGATAGCCGGATCGCCGGCCGGTACGCCCGCAGCGCCAGCAACGCTTGTGCCCGCCGACACCGTGCGCGAATTCCTGAAAGCCAATGGCGTGAGCGCGGCGAGCGGATCGCCGGATGCAAAGGCGTCGGTGGTGCGGGTGATCTGCGTGCGGAAATAAAGCAAACATGCTGCGTTCCCCGGATGCGGCGTGGTGCGCTGCTAAGCCGGGGTCGTAACGAAGTTGAACATCGTCATGCGCGGGCTTGACCCGCGCATCAATCATCTTCTCAAGACTCTTTTTCAAGAAGATGGATGGCCGGGTCAAGCCCGGCGATGACGCTTGAGTTCATAGCGGTCCCGGCTCTGCGGAGCCGCGTGAAAAACGCTGCGCCGCGTTCGGGACACGAGGCCCCTCACCCCAGCTTCAGCCTGTAGACATCCGCCGCCGTTTTCGAAAACAGCGCGGTCTTCTCGGCTTCGCTGTATTGCGCAGCGAGGCGCTTGAAGGCGTTGAAGATCACCTGATAGCTGCACTGGCCCTTGTCGGGCGGAAAATTGCTCTCGAACATCGCGCGGTTCGGACCGAAGGCCTCGATGCAGGTCTCGATGTAGGGCCGCCATGCCGCGGCGAGTTGTTCGGACGATGGCGGCATCGGCCGTTCGTGAAAATCATAGCCGAGCAGCCGCATCGCCAGCCCGCCGAGTTTGACGGCGGCGTTTGGAGATCTGGCGATTTCCCGGATCGAGGCTTTCCATACCGGGAAAATCTCATCGCGCCGGTTGGCATAAGCGCCGATCCCGACCGGACCGCCGCAATGGTCGAGCACGATTTTCGTATCCGGAAACGCCCGCGCGAGATCGGTGAGCTCGCCGATCTGCGGATGAAACAGCCAGGCGTCGAAACTCAAGTTCAGCGGCGCGAGGCAGGCAAATCCCTTGCGAAAGGCTGGATCGAGTAGCAGTCCTTTCGGCCGCGTCGCATAGATGCCGGCGACGTTGGGGTCCGCGTCCCATGGCGATGAATGCCGGATGCCGCGGAAGCGGCCGCCCCCGGCGGCGATTTCCGCTTCGAGCACCGGGCGCGCGTCCTCCCCCAACAGCAGATTGACGTGGCTGACGATGCCGGCACAGATCGCGGCGGGACCGTAGCCGCCGCTGGCGCTCATCGCGGCAACGCCATTGGCAAATTCGACCTCGCCCACGGGGCGGAACGCGTCCGGCCCGGCGGCGCGATACATCGAGCGGCAATCGACATAGACAGTGGCAACGATATTGTGCCCGGATGCGATGTCGTCGACCATCTCCTCGATCAGATAGCGCTGGCCGCCGCGGTCCCACAAATGATGGTGCGGATCGATGATCGGACGTTCCGGATCGATGATTTCTTCCTGGCGCAGCGCCAGCCAGTCCTGGCGCGGATCGGCATAGAGTCCGCTTTTTGACGCGGCGGCAGTGCTGGTGGCCATAGGCTTCACTCCCCGGATTTTGTTGTCGTCGAAATCTTCGGGAAGACTGTAGCCCGGATGAAGCGCAGCGCAATCCGGGGCCAAACCTTAAGGCTTGCCGCCGGCCTCTACGCGCCGCAGGCACCAATAATACGAGTTCGGCCCATCGAGGATCGAGGCAAGCCTCGCGTCTTTGAGGGCGCATGCCCTGGTCGCGCGGGCTGACGCGTGCTTCATGAAATACAGGTTCTCCGCCGCCCACAGAATGGTGGAGAGTGCAATCAAGGCCGGCACGCCGTGTTTTACCAAGCGTTTCATGCCGCGATGCTATCAAGCCACCGTTTCCGGATGGTGAATGGCGGGCTTCTCACGGATTGCATCGTGTCCCGGACGCGGTGCAGCGTCTTCGCGCTGCGCTGCGTTCGGGCCACGTCACGAGCGCTAACGATTCACCGCTGGCACTTCGGGCACCAGAAGGTCGAGCGCCCGTTCTGGGTAAACCGCTTGACGATGCCGCTGCAGCCGGCGGTCTGGCATTTTTCGCCCTCGCGGTCGTAGACCTGAAACGAGTGCTGGAAATAGCCGAGCTCGCCCGAGGTCTGGCGGTGATCGCGCAGCGACGAGCCGCCGGCCTTGATCGCCTGATTGAGTACCGCATGGATGGCGCCGACCAGCCGCTTGGCATGGTCGGTCGGCTCGCCCCCGGCAACGCTCCTGGTTTTTTTTGTCGCCAGCGTCGCCGCCAATCGGCGCGGCGACAGGTGCGCGCGGAATAGCGCCTCGCAGACGTAGATGTTGCCGAGCCCCGCCACCACGCGCTGATCCAGCAGCGCCGCCTTCAGGCTGGTCTTCTTGTTGGCGCAGGCGCGCGCAAGCATCGCGGCATCGAATTCATTGCCGAGCGGCTCGGGCCCGAGGCCCTGCAACAGCGGCTCGTCCTCGATTCTGTTGCGGGCAAATATCTTCATGTAGCCGAAGCGGCGCGGGTCGTTGAAAATCACGGTCGCACCCGACGACATGTGGAACGCGACATGGTCGTGGGCGCGGTCCTCGCCGCGCGGATGATGGAATGTGCCTGGTGTGCTTTTCTCGTCGCCCGCAACCACGCGAAACGAGCCGGACATGCCCAAATGCATCAGCAGCACGTCGCCGGATGCCAGATCCGCCATCAGGTATTTGGCGCGACGCCCGAGCCCGGTCACGGTCTGGCCCTCGAGCCTTGCGACAAAATCCTTCTGGAACGGAAACCGCAAATCCTTGCGCCGGGTCTCGGCGTGCAGGATTTTCGCTCCCTCCATGACCGGCTGCAGGCCGCGGCGGACGGTTTCGACTTCGGGCAATTCAGGCATTTCAACTACCGCAGCTTAAGCTTTTGCCGTTTCACGGTGATGCTCGGCGAATGACAAATGATTGTAGAATGGATCGGCGATCGTCATGGTGGTCGCGCCCCAAGGCTCCTCAACAAGCCCCGGGTGCGCATAACCGTATTCCTTCGCCGACAAAATCGCGTGATATGCGGCAAGGCCCGTCATTTCGATCGTGATCTTGGCGCCGGGAGAGCAATCGCCGTAATGTTCGCTCAGGTGCAGGATCACGTCATCCAATGACACCTGCATGAACAATGGGAAGTCCGGTGCATATCGATGCTCCCAATCCACCTTGCAGCCGAGAAAATCGAGATAGAACTCCCTTGCCTTGGCGACGTCAAAAATTCGTAAGGTTGGAACGGTCCGCGTGAAAAATGTTGTCATGGGCGTGCCTTGCGGATTAACCAAAGCACGAGCCGGATAAGGCCTTTAACCGTCGCGCCGCCACCGCTTGTAGCGCGCTCTCATCAGCCGCGCTATGGTCCGGCCACGGAGACAGATGGATGGACCGGCCCGACCAAACCACGCATTTCGGCTTCAGGGACGTGCCCTTAAGCGACAAGCAGACGCTGGTGAACGACGTGTTCCACAGCGTGGCGCAGCGTTACGACCTGATGAACGACCTGATGTCGGCAGGCCTGCATCGCGCCTGGAAACAGGCGATGATCAACGCGCTCAATCCGCCGCGCAGCGACAAACCGTTCGCGCTGCTCAACGTCGCCGGCGGCACCGGCGACATCGCGTTCCGCGCCGCCAGGGCCGCGGCGACAGGTTTTCAGGCTACCGTGTGCGACATCAATGCCGACATGCTCGGCGTCGGCCGCGAGCGCGCGGCGGCGCGCCACCTCGAGCATCAGGTGTCGTTCGTCGAAGGCAACGCCGAGGCGCTGGCGTTTCCCGACCGCAGCTTCGACGCCTATACCATCGCCTTCGGCATCCGCAATGTGCCGCGCATCGATCTGGCGCTCACTGAGGCGTTTCGCGTGTTGAGACCGGGGGGCCGGTTTCTGTGCCTGGAATTTTCCACCGTCGATGTGCCCGGCCTCGACCGCATCTATGACCTGTTTTCGTTCAAGGTAATTCCGCAGCTCGGCCGCGCGGTGACCGGCGATGCCAATTCATACCAATACCTGGTCGAATCGATCCGGAAATTTCCAAAACCCAACGCGTTCGCCGAGATGATCCGCGCCGCCGGATTCTTGCGCGTGAATTATCAGATTCTATCCGGCGGCATCGTGGCGTTGCATTCGGGCTGGCGTTTGTGATTTCTGCTTTTACTCATATCTCGCGCCTTGCCCGCGCCGGTTTCGTGTTCGCGCGCGAGGGCGTGTTCGGCGTGGTCGATCCCTCGCTGGTGCCGCCGCCGGGACAATTGGCGCTGCGGCTGGCGCGCCTGATCGAGCGTCCCGGCGCCAAGTCCGGACCCCGATTGTCGCGCGCGCTGACGCGGCTGGGTCCGGCCTATCTGAAACTCGGGCAATTCCTGGCGACGCGGCCCGACGTGGTCGGCGTCGTGATGGCGCGCGACCTGGAGAGCCTGCAGGACCGGCTGCCGCCGTTTTCGCAAAGCGAGGCCGAGGCCGTGATCGCAGTATCGCTGGAACGCCCGGTGGCACAGGCATTTGCGAGCTTCGGCCCATCGGTCGCGGCCGCCTCGATCGCGCAGGTGCATCGCGGCAAGACCGAGCGCGACGGCATTCGCAAATCGGTCGCGGTGAAGGTGCTGCGGCCCAATGTGGCGGCGCGTTTCCGCCGCGACCTCGGCGATTTCTTCTTTGTCGCCAACAATGCCGAAAAATATTCGGCGGAAGCGCGGCGCTTAAGGCTGATCGAAGTCATCAATACCATGTCGCGCTCGGTGGCGATGGAGATGGATCTGCGGCTGGAAGCCGCCGCCATGTCCGAGATGGCGGAGAACACGCGCGGTGATATGGATTTTCGCGTGCCCACCGTCGACTGGGACCGCACCACCCACAACGTGCTGACCATGGAATGGATCGACGGCATCGCGCTCAGCGACCACGCCGGTCTCGAAGCGGCGCATGTCGATCTCGCCGACCTCGGGCGCAAGGTGATCCAGAGTTTTCTGCGCCATGCGCTGCGCGACGGCTTCTTTCACGCCGACATGCATCCCGGCAATCTGTTCCTCGACGACGCCGGACGGCTGGTCGCGGTCGACTTCGGCATCATGGGCCGGCTCGGCATGAAGGAGCGGCGTTTTCTCGCCGAAATTCTGTTGGGCTTCATCACCCGCGATTATCGCCGCGTCGCCGAGGTGCATTTCGAGGCGGGCTACGTGCCGTCGCATCACTCGGTGGAAAATTTCGCGCAAGCGATCCGCGCCATCGGCGAGCCGATCCACAATCGCACCGCCGAAGAGATTTCGATGGCCAAGCTGCTGACGCTGCTGCTGGAAGTCACCGGCCTGTTCGACATGCGCACCCGGCCCGAACTGATCCTGCTGCAGAAGACCATGGTGGTGGTCGAAGGCGTGGCGCGCAGCTTCGACCCCAGGCTCGATATCTGGAAAGTCGCCGATCCCGTGGTGCGCGAATGGATCGAGCGCAACCTCGGACCGATCGGAAAAATTCAGGGCGCGATGTCAGGGGCCGGTGAGTTGGGCCGCGTGCTGTCAGGACTGCCGTCGATCGCGTCGCGCGCCGTTGTGGTGCTGGAGCAATTCGAGACCATGACCCGCGAGGGACTGACGCTGTCGCCCGAGACCATCGCGGCGATGGGCCGGACCGAGGGACGCAAGAGCCGCTGGCGCACCATCGCGCTGTGGATTATTGCGGCCACCTTTATCGGTATTCTGATCGCGGTGCGGCAACTCAGCTGATTGCATTGCAATCACATGATGCTATCATTGCCTGCAAATTTAGCCGGTAGCGACCATGGCAAGCCTGACCATCCGGAAGCTCGACGACGCCATCAAGGCCGAGCTGCGCCTTCGCGCCGCGCGCAACGGCCGCTCGGTCGAGGACGAAGTGCGGGTGATCCTGCGCGAGGCGTCACAGAACCGCCCCGGGTTCGCCGCAACGCCATCGCAAGCCGGACCATCCCCCCAAGACAGCCCGCATCGCGTTGTTTCGGCTGAACAATTTCGCGTTACCTTGATCATCGGCGGCGGCATCGCCGCCTACAAGGCGCTGGATCTCATCAGGCGATTAAAAGAACGGGGTTTTTCCGTCCGTTGCGTGCTCACCCGCGCCGCGCAGCAATTTGTCACGCCGCTCGCCGCCAGCGCGCTGTCGCATGAACGCTGCTACACGGATCTGTTCGATCCCGAGAGCGAGTTCGATGCTGGGCACATTCGGCTAGCGCGCGACTGCGACTTGATCGTGGTGGCGCCGGCCACCGCCGATCTGATGGCAAAGATGGCGCAGGGCCACGCCGACGATCTCGCCTCAGCGATTCTGCTGGCGGCCAATCGTCCGATCCTGCTTGCGCCGGCGATGAATCCGCAGATGTGGAATAACGCCGCCACCCGCCGCAACGTGGCGCAGCTTGCGCGCGACGGCGTCGCCATGATCGGTCCCAATGCCGGCGAGATGGCGGAAGCGGGCGAGGCCGGCGTCGGCCGCATGGCCGAGCCGCTGGAAATCGCCGCTGCTGCCGAAAATTTCCTGCGGCCGCCACGACCGCAACCGCTCGCGGGCAAGCGCGTGCTGGTCACCGCCGGCCCCACGCGCGAGCCGATCGACCCGGTGCGCTACATCGCCAACCGCTCCTCCGGCAAGCAGGGCTTTGCCATCGCGGCCGCGGCGCAGGCGGCGGGCGCCGATGTGGTGCTAGTCTCCGGCCCGGTCGAGTTGAACGATCCCGCCGGTGTGACCGCGCAGCATGTCGAGTCTGCGCGTGACATGCTGCGTCGGGTCGAGGCGGCGCTGCCGGTGGATATCGCGATCTTCGCCGCCGCGGTCGCGGACTGGCGGGTCGCCAGCGAAGGCGCGCAAAAGCTGAAGAAAACCGCGGCGGGCATGCCGCCACTGCAGCTGGTGGAAAACCCGGACATTCTCGCGACCATCTCGAAACTGCAAGACAAGCGCCCGCCGCTGGTGATCGGCTTTGCCGCCGAAACCGAGCATCTGATCGACAACGCCAAGGCCAAGCTTGCGCGCAAGGGCTGCGACTGGATCGTCGCCAACGACGTATCGCACGCAACCGGCGTGATGGGCGGCGACCGCAACACCGTGCATCTGCTGAAACGCGACGGCGCTGAAATCAGTATCGATTCCTGGCCGGTGATGACCAAGGATGAAGTCGCCACCGCGTTGATAGCGCGCATCGCCGAGGCGGTGGAGAAATGAGCGCTATGGTCAAGGTCGAGGTCCAGCAACTGCCGCACGGCAAGGGTCTGCCGTTGCCAGCCTATCAGAGCGCCCATGCCGCGGGGCTCGACCTGCTCGCCGCCGTGCCGGAAGACGC
Organism: uncultured Alphaproteobacteria bacterium; assembly: GCA_963784755.1. Lineage (GTDB taxonomy): Bacteria > Pseudomonadota > Alphaproteobacteria > Rhizobiales > Xanthobacteraceae > Bradyrhizobium. Next base: position 1,304,053 of record CAWASS010000004.1, read on the forward strand.
GCCGATGATTCTTAACCCCGGCAAGCACGCGCTGGTTCCGACCGGACTTACAATCGCATTGCCACAGGGGTTCGAGGCACAAATCCGGCCGCGCTCCGGCCTGGCCGTGAAGCACGGCGTCACCGTGCTGAACGCGCCTGGCACTGTTGACGCCGACTACCGCGGCGAGGTCGGCGTGCTCCTGATCAATCATGGCGATAGGCCGTTCACGATCCGGCGCGGCGAGCGTATCGCGCAGATGGTGATCGCGGCTGTGGTCCGGGCGGAACTCGTCGCCGTTCCGTCGCTCTCGTCGACGGATCGCGGCAGCGGCGGCTTTGGTTCGACCGGGCGTTAGTACAAACAAAAAGACGATTCATTTTCGGAAAATCACGCCACAAACGTTAATGCCGCGCATTTTTTCGCAATGCAGTTTGCGTTCACGGTTCGGACTCTTACAGGCTTCCTCTCGAAAGGGATATTGTGTTTCGATTCGCGAACGGCGAACCGAATCGCCGGTCGTGGAGTTGTGCGGTTTGGGGCGGACCATGTCGGACGTGATCGCGGCGATGCGTCGGACCTTGCTGTCGTGCACATCGCCGGTGCGCGACGGCATCGTTGGCGTTGCCGTGAGCGCGCTGTCGGCCAGCTCACCGGCTTATGCCGGCGATTTGCAGTTGGTCGAACACGCGGTCGCGACGTTCTTCGATCTCAATCGCCAGGAGATCGCGGTGCTGGCCACGGCGCTGGCGGTGCTCGGCTTTTCCGTGGTCGCCGCAATCCTGTTGATGCGCACGCGCCTTCGCGCCGCCGACAACGAAGCGCGGCTGCGTTCCGAACTGAGGGGCCTGCAGGTCGAGGCCGACCGCTTCCGCGCGCTGCTGTTCGCCGAACCGCAGGTTCTGATCTCGTGGGCGGCGGGCGACAATCGTCCGCAAATCAGCGGCGACACGTCGCTGCTGATGACGCATGATGCGCAGCTGCAGCCGCCGCAGCGCATTCTCGCTTTTGGGACCTGGCTGTCGCCGGAGCCGGCGCTGCAGATGGATCACGCCGTCAACGCGCTGCGCGAGGCAGGCGAAGGTTTCCTGCTCAATCTCACCACGTCTACCGGTCGCTCCATCGAGGCGATGGGCCGCGCCATCGGCGGCCAGGCCATCGTGCGCATCCGCGAACTCAGCGGCTTGCGCCGCGACCTCGCCGAAATGACCCTGCGGCACAAGGGGCTGCTGGAGGAAACCGAAATGCTGCGCGGCTTCGCCGCCGCGGCGCCCTGGCCGATCTGGGCCAAGCGCGCCGGCGGCGGATTGATGTTCGCCAATGCCGCCTACGCGCGGGCGACCGAGGCCGCCAATGTCGTGGACGCGGTGCAGCGCGACCTCGAACTGCTCGACAGCGGCGACCGTAACGAGATGGCCCGCGCGCTCCATGACAACGCGGCCTTCACCGGGCGGTTGCCGATCGTGGTTCGTGGCGAGCGCCGCTTCTACGATGTCCATGCGCTGCGCGTGATTGGCGGCAGCGCCGGCATCGCCATCGACGCCAGCGAGGCAACCGCGCTCCGCGACGCGCTGGTGCGGATGGCGGAGGCGCACCGCCGCACCCTCGATCAATTGTCGTCAGGCGTCGCCGTATTCGACGGGCAGCGGCGGCTGGCGTTCTACAACGACTCCTATCGCCGGCTGTGGGATCTGGACCGCGCGTTCCTCGACGGCAACCCCGACGATTCCAGCGTGCTGGACCGGCTGCGCGCCGCGCGAAAACTGCAGGAGCAGCCGGATTTCCGGGCCTGGAAGGCGAAGCTGCACGAAGCCTACCGCGCGGTCGAGCCGGAAAAAGACCGATGGTACCTGCCCGACGGCCGCGCGGTCAGCGTCGTCACCACGCCGAACCCGGAGGGCGGCGTCACCTATCTGTTCGACAACGTCACCGAGAGCCTCGAACTGGCGCGGCGGTTCGACGGCCTTATCAACGTTCAGCGTGAAACGCTGGACAACCTCGTGGAAGCGGTCGCGGTGTTCGGCAGCAACGGCCGCGCGCAATTGTTCAATCCGGCGTTTGCGAAGATGTGGAAGCTGTCGGCCGAGGCGTTGCAGGCGCAGCCGCATATCGAAACAGTGGAAGCCTGGTGCAAGCCGCTGTTCGACGATGCCGCGACCTGGCAAACCTTGCGCGAAGCCATCACCGGCATCGAGAACAGGATCGCGGTGCCGCTGAAGCTGGAGCGCAAGGACGGCAGCGTGCTCGACTGCATGACTATGCCGCTGCCCGATGGCGCCACCATGCTGACGTTCCAGGACATCACCGATACCGAGAATGTCGAGCGGGCGCTGCGCGAGCGCAATGAGGCGCTGGAGACCGCCGACCAGATGAAGGTCGATTTCGTCCACCACGTGTCCTACGAACTGCGATCGCCGCTCACCACCATCATCGGCTTCGCGCATTTCCTGAGCGATCCGGCCACCGGCCCGCTGATGCCGAAGCAGGCCGAATATCTCAGCTACATCACCACCTCGACCAACGCGCTGCTCGCCATCATCAACAACATCCTCGATCTCGCCACCATCGACGCCGGCGCCATGACGCTCGAGCTTGGGCCGGTCGATATCCGCAACACCATCGAGGCCGCCGCGGAAGGCATTCAGGACCGGCTCGCTCGCGACCGAATCGAACTCAAGGTCGATGTCGATCCCGACATCGGAAACTTCATCGGCGACGAGAACCGTATAAAGCAGGTTCTGTATAATCTTCTCGCCAACGCGGTGGGATTTTCGCCGAAGGATGCCGCGATCGCGCTCAGCGCCAAACGCACCGATCGCAGCGTGGTCTTTGCCGTGACTGACTTCGGTCCGGGTATCCCGCCGGATGTCAAGGACAAGGTGTTTGACTGGTTCGAGAGTCGCTCCAATGGCTCGCGTCATCGCGGCGCCGGCCTCGGCCTGCCGCTGGTGAAGTCCTTCGTCGAGCTGCACGGAGGCAAGGTGCGCGTCGATTCGATCGTCGGCAAGGGCACGACCGTCACGTGCGAGTTTCCGATCGATCAGGCGCATCGCAACGCCGCGGAATGACCGAACCCTCGACATTCTCGGCGGCACTCGCGAACGAGACGGCGACGGCGCATCTGATGGCCGATCTCGCACTGCTGATCGGCGCCGGCGATGTCATCACGCTTTCGGGCGACCTCGGCGCCGGCAAGACCGCGGCGGCGCGCGCCATGATCCGCTATCTCGCCGGCGACGAGACGCTGGAAATACCAAGCCCGACCTTCACGCTGGTGCAGGGCTACGACCTGCCGCCGTTTCCGCTGGTTCATGCCGACCTCTACCGCGTCAACGATGCCGCGGAGCTGGAAGAAATCGGGCTGTCGCCGCTGCCCGAGGGCACGGCGGCGCTGATCGAATGGCCCGAGCGCGCGCCCGGCGCGCTTCCCACCGACCGCATAGACATCGCGCTGAGCCATCGCCCGGCGCTGGGCTCGACCGCGCGCGCCGCCGTCATCACCGGCTATGGCCGAGCGGCGGCCCAGGTCGAACGACTCAAGGCGCTGCGCGAATTCCTGGATGGCGCAGGTTTTACCGACGCCAAACGCCAGCGCATGCCCGGCGACGCCTCCACGCGCTCCTATGCACGGCTCGTGCGCAACGACGGCTTTGTCATCCTGATGAACTCGCCGAAGCGGCCGGACGGACCCGCAATCTATGACGGTAAGCCCTACAGCGCGGCGGTGCATCTGGCCGAAGACGTAAAACCGTTCGTCGCCATCGCCAACGGCCTGCGCGAACGCGGCTTCTCCGCGCCGGCCATCCATCACGCCGACCTCGAGGCCGGATTTCTGATCACGGAGGATTTCGGCAGAACGAGTTTTGTCGAAGGCGACCCACCCGCGCCGATCGCGGAGCGCTACCAGGCCGCGACCGACATGCTGGCGGCACTGCACCGCCAGCCATTGCCGGAAGTGCTGCCGCTGGCGCCGCAGATCACCTACACCATCCCGGCCTTCGACACCGAGGCGATGCTGGTCGAGGTCGGGCTGATGCCCGAATGGTACATGCCGGACCGCGATGCGACACCGAGCGCGGAGCTGCGCCGCGAATTCATCGGCCTGTGGCGCGAGTTGCTGGTTAAGGCCGAAATTGCATGGAAAACCTGGGTAATACGCGATTTTCACTCGCCCAACCTGATCTGGCTCGGCGAGCGAACCGACATCGCCAAGGTTGGCATCATTGACTTTCAGGACGCCGTGCTCGGCCCTGAGGCCTACGATCTGGTATCACTGCTGCAGGATGCGCGGATCGACGTGCCCGAGGCGCTCGAGCTTTCGATGCTCACGCGCTACATCAAAGCGCGCCGCGCCGCGGATGATGCATTCGATCCGGCCGCTTTCGCGGAACTCTACGCCCTGATGTCGGCACAGCGGAACACGCGGCTGCTCGGCACCTTCGCGCGGCTCAACCGGCGCGACGGCAAGTCGCAATATCTGAAGCATCAGCCGCGGATCTGGACATACCTTAACCGCTCGCTGGATCATCCCGGGTTGTCAGGCATTCGGGCTTGGTATGCCACCCATGTGCCGCCGCCAATTCCATGATTTACAACCTGTTAACCAACCTCCCTTTAATCTAACCGCAAAGTTCTACCTTGGGCTGCAGCAGCGGCCGCGCGGGGAAGGGGATCGAGACATGGCTACAGAACGCCGCAAGGGCGAGCGCGTCACCTTCGAGCGCGGCATAGCCGCGCACATGATGGGCATCGACGGCACCTGGCGCCGCGACTGCACCATGGAAGACATCTCCGAGACCGGCGCCAAGCTCACCGTCGAAGGCTCCGTCGAAGGACTGCACCTCAAGGAATTCTTCCTGCTGCTGTCGTCCACCGGCCTCGCCTACCGCCGCTGCGAGCTGGCCTGGGTCAATGGCGACCAGATCGGCGTCAATTTCCTGAAACCCGCCGACAAGAAGAAAAAGGCCGCGCGGCGCCCCAGCACGGCGACGGTGGAAGTCTGAACCTGCCATGCCCGGTGTCGTATATCCGTCATGCCGCGCGGCTATGGCGTGATCGATGCGCCAATCGAATCACCGTGATAGGATCGGCGGCGGCAAATGCTGAGACCAACGCGCCATAAGAATTTCCTGAACATGCCCGTCAAACCCGCCAAAGCCATGGTCCTCGCCGCCGGTCTCGGCGTCCGCATGCGGCCCCTGACCGACCGGATGCCGAAACCGCTGGTGCCGGTGGCCGGCCGGGCGCTGCTCGACCATGTGCTCGACAAGCTGGCGGAGGCCGGCGTGCGCGAGGCCGTGGTCAATGTGCATTATCTGCCCGACCAGATCATCGACCATGTGGCGGCGCGCGCGCAGCCCCATGTGATTATTTCCGATGAGCGCAATGCCGTGCTGGGAACCGGCGGCGGCGTGGTCAAGGCGCTGCCCTTGCTCGGCGACGCGCCGTTCTTCCATGTCAATGCGGACACGATGTGGATCGATGGCGTGCGGTCCAACCTGGCGCGGCTGGCGGAGGCCTTCGACCCTGCGCGCATGGACATCCTGCTGCTGATGGCGCCGACCACGAGCAGCATCGGCTATCACGGCAGCGGCGACTATGCGATGGCGGCCGACGGCACCTTGCGCAAGCGCAGGGAACATCAGGTGGTGCCGTTCGTCTATGCCGGCGTCGCGATCATGTCGCCGGCCATATTCGAAGGCGCGCCGAAGGGCGCATTTTCGCTGACCAAATTGTTCGATCGCGCCAACGAGCAGGAACGGCTGTATGGGCTGCGGCTGGACGGCGTCTGGATGCATGTCGGAACCCCCGACGCGATCGCCGCGGCGGAAGACGCCTTTCTCGCCAGCGTCGCCTGATTCTGTGCCATCACCGGGCTTGACCCGGCGATCCATCTTCTTCGCAAAAAACCTTTGTTTATTTGGTGGATGCCGCGGGTCAAGCCCGCGCATGACGAATAACAAATTCGCAACGACATTTTCCCCATGCCATGATGCATCCTGACCTCCGAATCAGGACATCCATGCGCGTTTTCAACGTTCCAGCATCGGCGCCATTTTTGCGCACGGTCATCGCCGCATTGGTGGATGGCAGGCTGGTCGATGGCTTCGACGCGCGCGCAAATCCGGAGCGGCTGGCGCGGGCGACGCTCTATCTGCCGACCCGGCGCGCCGGGCGGATGGCGCGAGAAATATTTCTCGATGTCCTCGGCATCGACGCCGTGGTGTTGCCGCGCATCGTAGCACTTGGCGACATCGATGAGGATGAACTCGAATTTGCGCAGGCCGCTTCCGGCGCGGACCTGACCTCGCTCGATACGCCGCCCGCGCTGGAGGGAATTCATCGCCGCCTGCTGCTGGCGCAACTGATTGGTGCATGGGCCAGGCAATTGAAGCCCGGCGATCCAACGCGGGCGCCGCTGGTGATTGGCGGGCCGGCCTCGACGCTGACGCTGGCAGACGACCTCGCGCGGTTGATGGACGACATGGCCACGCGTGGCGTCGACTGGAAAGCGCTGGACGGGCTGGTGCCGGATGCGCTCGACCGATATTGGCAGCTCACGCTGCAATTCCTGGACATCGCGAGGGACGTCTGGCCGGGCATCCTCGCGGCATACGACCGGATCGAGCCGGCGGCACGCCGCGACCTGCTGATCGAGGCCGAAGCTGCGCGCCTGACCCAAAATCGCAGCGGCCCTGTGATCGCGGCGGGCTCGACCGGCTCGATGCCGGCGACAGCAAGATTTCTCAAAGAGATCGCCGGACTGCCGCAGGGCGCGGTGGTGCTGCCGGGTCTCGATACCGATCTCGACGACGAGGCGTGGCAGTTGATCGGCGGCGGCGAGGACGCTCACGGCAAGGTCTCGGCCGCCGCATCGAACCATCCGCAATTCGCGATGCACGCGCTGCTGGACAAATTCGGCCTCAAGCGCAACGACGTCGAATCGCTTGGCGCCTCCGCGCCGCATGGACGCGAGCTGCTGGCATCCGAAGCGATGCGGCCGTCGAACGCGACCGCGCATTGGCACGCCAGGCTCGAACAGCCGGAGGTCGTGGCGAAGATTTCTCGCGGCGTGACAAATCTCGCCGTGATCGAGGCCGCTAATCCCGAGATGGAAGCGCTGGCGATCGCGGTTGCGATGCGCGAGGCGCGGGAGTTGGACAAATCGGCGGCGCTGGTGACGCCCGACCGCGCGCTGGCGCGGCGGGTGATGGCAGCGCTCGGCCGCTGGAACCTGGAATTCGACGATTCCGGCGGCGATGCCTTGATGGACACGCCGGCGGGGATTTTCGCGCGGCTGGCGGCGGAGGCCGTGTCGAAGCAACTGGAACCGCCGACGCTGCTGGCGCTGCTGAAGCATCCGCTGCTGCGGCTCGGCGGCGCGCGCGGTGCGTTTCGAAGCGCGACTGAAACGCTCGAACTGGCGCTGCTGCGCGGCACGCGTCCGGCATCGGGAAGCGGCGGACTTGTGCGGGACTTTGCCCGCTTTCGAAACGAGCTTGCCAAGCTGAGGCGGAACGAGACCTCCGCGCTGCACTACGCCGAACCGCGGACCAAACTCAAAGACACGGATCTCGACCAGGCCCAGGCACTGATCGCGCTCTTGCAAACAGCACTCGCGCCGCTCGAAAGCTTCGATCCGCTAACGCCGCATGATTTTTCCGAACTCGCCGAATGCCATCGCAACGTCCTGATGGCGCTGTCGCGCGACGAGAACAAGGTGGCGGTCGCCTTTGAGGGAACACAAGGATTGGCGCTCGCCAAAGCGTTTGATGATTTGCTCGGCATAGTCGCGGAAGCCAAAGCGCCGCGTAGCGGGCTGACGGTTCAGCTTGGCGATTACAGGGAAGTGTTCCAGACCGCGTTTGGCGACCGCGTCGTGCGGCGGCCGCAGGCCATCGAAACACAGCTTCGGATTTACGGCCCGCTGGAAGCGCGGCTGACGCAATGCGACCGTGTCATTCTCGGCGGTCTGGTCGAGGGCGTCTGGCCGCCGGCGCCGCGCAACGATCCCTGGCTGAGCCGGCCGATGCGGCACGAACTCGGCCTCGACCTGCCGGAGCGGCGCATCGGCCTCTCTGCGCACGATTTTGCGCAACTGCTCGGCGCCGATGAGGTCATCCTCAGCCATGCCGCGAAAGTCGGCGGCGCGCCGTCGGTGGCGTCGCGTTTCCTGCATCGGCTCGAGGCGGTGGCGGGCGAGGCGCGCTGGGATGCCGCGAAAGCGCGTGGCAAAATCTATCTCGATTATGCGCATGAACTGGATCGTCCGGAAAAGGTCGGGCCGATCCCGCAGCCGATGCCGAAACCGCCGCGCGCAGCACGGCCGCTGAAATTGTCGGTGACGGCGATCGAGGACTGGCTGCGCGATCCCTATACGATCTACGCGAAACATATTCTGGGTTTCGCGCCGCTCGATCCCGTCGACATGCCGCTGTCGGCGGCCGACCGCGGCTCGGCGATCCACGATGCGCTCGGCGATTTCACGCAAACTTTTTCAACCGATCTGCCCGCCGACCCCGCCGGCGCGCTGCGCCGGATCGGCGAAAAGCATTTCGCGCCGCTGATGGAGCGGCCGGAGGCGCGGGCGCTGTGGTGGCCCCGGTTCCTGCGCATCGCCTCGTGGTTTGCCGGCTGGGAGCATGAGCGGCGGCTCAACGTCAGAACGATCGACGCGGAAATCCGCGGCGAAATCCCGATTCCTCTCGGTAACGGACGAACCTTTATTCTCTCGGCGCGTGCCGACCGCATCGAGCACCGCACCGACCGCAGCTTCGCGATCCTCGACTACAAGACCGGTCAGCCTCCGACCGGCAAGCAGGTACGGATGGGGCTGTCGCCGCAGCTCACGCTGGAAGCCGCGATCCTGCGTGAGGGCGGCTTTGCGAAGATCGACGCGGGCGCTTCGGTCAGCGAGTTGCTGTATGTCCGGCTCAGCGGCAACAACCCACCGGGCAAATCGATCCTGCTCGAGCTGAAGGTCAACAAAAGCGACCAGGCACAGTCGCCGGACGACGCGGCCGACTATGCCCGCAAGAAGCTCGAAGATCTGATTCGGAAGTTCGAAGACGAAGATCAACCATACACATCGCTGGTTCTCTCCATGTGGTCGGACCGTTACGGCCGTTATGACGATCTGGCGCGGATCAAGGAATGGTCGGCGGGCGGGCTTGGCGAGGACATCGAATGAGTTCGCCCCGCGCCAATATCCCGGATGCCGTCCGCGCCACGCAGGCGCGCGCGTCCGATCCCTCCTCGTCGGCATTCGTCTCCGCCAATGCCGGATCGGGCAAGACCCACGTGCTGGTGCAACGCGTAATCCGGCTCTTGCTCGACGGCGTGCCGCCGGAAAAAATCCTCTGCATCACCTTCACCAAGGCTGCCGCCGCCAACATGGCGGAGCGGGTCTTCACCACGCTCGGCCACTGGGTGACACTCGGCGATACCGCACTCGATGCCGCGATCCGCGACGCCGGCATCGCGCGGCCGGACGCAAGGCTGCGCATGCGCGCGCGAGAACTGTTCGCATGCGCCCTGGAGACCCCGGGCGGGCTGAAGGTGCAGACCATCCACGCGCTGTGTACGCGGCTGCTTCAGCAGTTTCCATTCGAGGCTAACGTACCGGCGCGTTTTGCGGTGCTCGACGAGCGCGACCAGGCCGAGATGATGGAGCGCGCCAATCTCGAGGTGCTGCTGGACGCCTCGCGCGACCCGGAAAGCCCGGCTGGCCGCGCGCTCGACATCGCCATGTCCAGCGCCGCCGACGTGACCTTCAAGGACGTGGTGCGCGAAGCCTGCCTCAGCCGCGACCATTTCATGGCGTGGACCGACAGCGCCGGCAGCGCCGACGCCGCGATGGCGCAGGTATCATCAGCGCTCGGCGTCGGTCCTGGCGAGCGCCTCGACGAGATCGAGAACGAGATCGTCGAGGGACCGCATCTGCCGCGATCGCGGTGGGAGGAAATCGCTACGAACCTCGATACCGGCAGCAAGTCCGATTCCGACCAGGCGGCTCGGCTTCGCGAGGCGCTGGCTTTTTCAGGTAGCGAACGGGTCGATACCTATCTCGGCCTGTTCCTGACGGAAGCGCTGACGCCGCGCAAATCAGTGGTGACGAAGAAGTTTTGCGACAACAATCCGGCAACAGCACGGTTGTTCGATGCGGAAGTCGCCCGTCTCGGTCCGCTGATCGAGCAGCGCCGGGCGCTGACGATCCGCGACCGCACGCAATCTCTGCTCATCATCGCGACCGCGGTCGCCGCGAACTATCGCCGCGAAAAGCAGGAACGCGGCCTGCTCGACTATGACGATCTGATCGACAAGACGCTAGAAATGCTGGAGCACGTCTCCTCCGGCTGGGTGCATTTCAAGCTCGACCGCGGCGTCGATCACGTGCTGATCGACGAGGCGCAGGACACCAGCCCCCGGCAATGGGACATTGTCGCGCATCTCATTTCCGAATTCACCACGGGCGAAGGCGCGCGCGACGGAATCAAGCGCACCATCTTCGCGGTCGGCGACGAAAAACAGTCGATCTTTTCGTTCCAGGGCGCGGCGCCCCGCGAATTCGACCTGCAAGGCCGCGAACTGGAAAGAAAGTTCAGGGAAGCGCAGCTTCAGTTCCAGCGATTGGCGTTTAAGCATTCCTTCCGCTCGGGAACGGCGATCCTGCAATCGGTCGACCATGTGTTTCGGGACGAGACGATCTATCGCAGCATCCACGCGGAGAACGCCTATCCGCTGCATGAGGCGTTGCCTGACGCAGGTCCCAGCCTGATCGATCTGTGGGAACTGGAACTGCCCGATCCCCGGCAGGACATCGAAGGCTGGCGGGCGCCGTTCGATGCGGTGTCGGAGACCAGCCCCGAGGTCAGGCTGGCACGGCGCATCCAGGCCGAGATCAAATCGTTGATCGCACAGGGCACGATGACCGGCAGCGCCGGCCGTCGTCGTACGCTGAGCTTTGGCGACGTGCTGGTGCTGGTGCGGCGGCGCGGCAACGCCTTCGATACGGTGATTCAGGCGCTGAAGCACGCCAACATTCCCGTGGCCGGCGCCGACCGGCTGAAGCTGACCGAGCATATTGCGATCATCGACCTGATGAATCTCGCCGACGCGCTGCTGCTGACGCAGGACGATCTGGCGCTGGCGGTGGCGCTGAAAAGCCCGCTGTTCGGGCTCGACGATGACGACCTGTTCAGGCTGGCATGGCAGCGCAAGGGATCGCTGCGCGACGCGTTGACCCTTAAGGCGGCGACAGACAAGAAAATCGACGCCGCGCTCCGCCGCCTGAAAGCCTGCGAGGCGCGCGTGATGCTGGAGACACCGTTTGCGTTCTATGCCTGGCTGCTCGGCGGCCAAGGTGAGAGAGACGGCGGCCGGGCGCGAATCCTGCGGCGGCTCGGACATGAGGCCAACGACGCGCTCGACGAATTTCTCGAATTGGCGCTGAATTACGAACGCAAGGCGCCGGCCTCGCTGCAAGGTTTCATGGCGTGGCTGCGCGCGGCCGATACCGAGGTGAAGCGCGACATGGAAATCTCGCGCGACGAAGTCCGGGTCATGACCGTGCATGGCGCCAAGGGGCTGGAAGCGCCGGTAGTGTTTCTGGTCGACACCACGACGTCGCCCGCGGACACCACACGGCTGAAACTCGTTCGGATGCCGCAAGGCAACGCAGCGCCGCATGCGCCCGGCGTGGTGGTCTGGGCCGGCAAGAAAGCGGAGGACCCGCCCGCGGTCGCAGCCGCCCGCGCGGCCATGCTGGGCGAGACCGAAGACGAATACCGCCGGCTGCTCTATGTGGCGATGACGCGCGCCGCCGACCGTCTCATCATCGGCGGCTGCATGCCCGGCAATCGTAACGTGCTGCGCCCGTTGTCGTGGTACGACCTGATTGCAAAAGGCCTCGCGGCCTCCGGGCTGCACATGCAAAACGTGCCGCCGCCGGACGGCGTGGTGAAGCGCTTTTCGCGGCTCGAAGATGCATCCCCCACGGCAGGCGGGGCGGCTCCGACATCTGCCGGGCCGGTTGCGTTTCCTGCCTGGTTACGCACGCCTGTTCCCCGCGCACCCTTCGCCGACAATCTCCTGCGTCCATCGGACCCTTCCGAAGACGAAGGCCATGGCATCCGTATCGGCGAGTCGGCGCCGCTGCGCACGCGCGCCTTGCAGCGCGGCACGCTGGCGCACCGGCTGCTGCAATCACTTCCGGACATTCCAACCCGGAGCCGCCGCGATGCGGCGCTAAAATATCTCGCCCGCAATGCCGGCGAGTGGACCGGGGACCAACGCGATGCGCTCGGCGCCCAAGTCCTCGCGCTGATCGGCGACCTCCGCTTCGCACCGGTATTCGCGCCCGGCAGCCGTGCCGAAGTCTCGATCGCAGGAAGGCTGGATCGGCCGGGACGGTCCCCGGCGCTGGTTTCCGGGCAGATCGACCGGCTGGTGGTGACGCCAACCGAAGTCCTGATCGTGGACTACAAGACCAACCATGCCCCACCGACCGCCATCGCCGAAGCGCCCGCGGCCTATACCCGCCAGCTCGCGCTCTACCGGGCGGTCCTGCAAAAACTTTATCCCCAACTCCCGGTCCGCGCCGCCCTGCTGTGGACCGAAACGCCTGAATTGATGGAGATTCCGGCCTCCGCGCTGGACGCGCAACTGGCAACCATTATCCGGGGAGGCGACCGAGCTTGACCCGGCAAGGGTGCGTTCATAGGTTGATCGCATGATCCCGGCGGCGATTCTCAAGCCGCCTTCAAACGCAGTGACGAGGTATCCAATGGCCGTTGGCAAGGTTTCAGACGCCGATTTCGAAGCCGAAGTGCTCAAGGCGACCGGCCCGGTCGTGGTCGATTTCTGGGCCGAATGGTGCGGTCCCTGCCGCATGATCGCGCCGGCGCTGGACGAGATTTCCGGCGCGATGGGCGACAAGGTCAAGATCGTCAAGCTGAACGTCGATGAAAGCCCGAAGACGGCTTCAAAATACGGCGTGATGTCGATCCCGACCCTGATGATCTTCAAGGGCGGCGAGATGGCCTCGCGCCAGGTCGGCGCCGCCCCGAAGCAGAAGCTGCAGCAGTGGATTACGGCCGCGGTCTGATCGCGCTCCAAATAATTTGCTTCGACGGCCGGCGAAACGCCGGCCGTTTGCGTTGAGAGGAATGTCCCGCGTTCCCGGCGTCCCCCGCCGAAAACCCGCTCTGACGGCGTCCGGCCTTGCCGCGATGGAAGCGCGTTCCGTCGATGCTATCCCGCGCGGTGCGGAATGGCAGTACGAGCCGAAATGGGATGGCTTTCGTTGCCTGCTGTCACGCAACACCAGCGGCGTGGCGCTGCGGTCGAAGTCCGGCGAGGATCTCACACGTTACTTTCCGGAGCTGGCCGAGGCGGCACTGCGGCTGAAAGCAACGCAGTTCACGCTGGACGGCGAAATCGTCGTACCGAACGGCAAGACGTTTTCATTCGACGAACTGCTGCAACGAATCCACCCGGCGGCGAGCCGCATCAGGAAACTGTCGCAAGAGACCCCCGCGCTGTTTCTGACATTCGACCTTCTGGCGACGGCAAAAGACAAAAAGCTTGCCGCGCAACCACTCAGCAAGCGGCGGCCGGCGCTGGAAGCCTTCGCAAAGATTCAATTCAGGCCGCAGACCACGTTTCGGCTCTCGCCGGCAACGACCAGTTATGTCACCGCGAAAAAATGGCTGGCGGAGGCCGGCGGCGGCTTTGACGGCGTGATCGCCAAGCGCGTCGACCTGCCGTACCAGTCCGGTAATCGCGACGGCATGCAGAAGATCAAGAACTTTCGCAGCGCCGACTGCGTCATTGGCGGGTTTCGCTACGCAACCAACAGGCTGGGTAACAGGAAAGTCGTCGGCTCGCTGCTGCTCGGCCTCTACGATGACGCAGGCTTGCTGCATCACGTCGGCTTCACCGCGGCGATCAAGCGCGAGCAAAAGCCGGCATTGACGGCAAAACTCGAAGCGCTGATCGGCCCGCCGGGCTTTACCGGCAACGCACCTGGCGGCCCGAGCCGCTGGTCGACCGAGCGTTCCTCGCAATGGTGTCCGCTAAAACCGAAGCTCGTGGTCGAGGTGAGTTACGATCACTTCAGTGGCGAGCGATTCCGCCACGGTACCGCCATCCTGCGCTGGCGTCCGGACAAGGCGCCGCGGCAATGCACGCTGGATCAATTGAAGCAGAAAGCCGTCAATCCGATGAAGCTGCTGGCCTGATCCAGCCGGTCGCCAGAACCGACGCCAGTTCCGGCTGGCCGTTCTGCCGCGCCAGCGCCGCCATCGCATCGTGATCGTAAGGTATGTGGCGAAACGTCACGCGCCAGCTTCCATCGCGCAATTCCAGGATCGCGTAGCGCGCATCGGGCGTACCTGCTTCCACGACATGCGGTGGATGCTTGGCGCGATATCCCGGCAAACCGACGCTGCCGGGATTGACCACCATCCGACCGTCTCGAAGTTTTACCGCGCGCGCGATGTGGGTGTGGGCACACATGATTAGCGACTGCGCGATGCCCTCCGCGGCTTTCTCGATGGCCTCGAGCGGCGCCATGGCGACGTTGCCGTCAGGCAGCACGGTTTCCAGCCAGTAGACCTCATCACTCGCCGGTGTCGCGTGGCAGAGAAAAACAGAATCTCGAAACACCTGCGTTGCCGGGCCGCGCGCAACCAATCCAGATCGGCCGTATCGAGTTCCGTGTATACGCGCCGTTCCCACGAGCCCATCTTCTCATGCGGCCGGTCGATCAGATAGCGGTCGTGATTGCCGAGCACATGCACGGCATCGAGCGCCTTCAGCGCATCCATGGTGCGCCGCGCGTCGAGCGGCCCGCTTACCATGTCGCCGAGATTGACAATGGCGTCGATGCCCTGCGCGCGGATATCGGCAATGACAGCCTCGAGCGCGCGGTAATTTCCATGCACGTCGGCTATCGCGGCAAAGCGCATCACTTCCTCATTTCGGCAACGTGCCGTTGGCGGCCAGCACATGACCCGCAAGATAGAGCGAGCCGGTGATGAGAATGCGCGGCGGCACCTCGTAGGCAAGGCGCGTCAGCGAACGCAGCGCCACTTCGATGCCGGCCGAGGTTTCCACACGCATCCCCAGGTGCCGTGCGGCATCCGCCAGCGTATCCGGCGGCATCGTATTGTCCCGATCCGGAATTGGCACCGCGATGATGTGCCGGGTCAGGCCAGCGAAATTGGCGAGAAAGCTTTTCGCGTCCTTGTTGCCCATCATGCCGACGATGACTACCAGCGACCGCGGCACCCGCTCCTCGAGATCTCCCAGCGCGGCCGCGACCACCCGCCCGCCATCGGCATTATGCCCGCCATCGAGCCATATCTCGCAGCCTTGCGGCGCCAGGTCGACCAGTGCGCCTGACGCCAGCCGTTGCATCCGCGCCGACCATTCGGCGCCGAGGATTCCGGCCTCGAAGGCGGCGGCGTCGATCCTGAAGGCGTCGAGCGTCCGCAAGGTTGCGATCGCAAGGCCGGCATTGTCGAACTGATGCCGGCCGAACAGTTTTGGCGCGGCCAGATCCATCAGCCCGCGCTCGTCCTGATAGACCAGCCGCCCGCGCTCGACATTGACGTGCCACTCTTGGCCGGCGGCATGCAGCGGCGCGTGCATGCGTTTGGCCTGCCGCTCGATCACGGCCGCCGCCTCGGGCACCTGCTCGGCTGAGATTACCGGCACGCCGCGCTTGATGATGGCGGCTTTCTCGCCCGCGATCTCGATCAGCGTATCGCCGAGAAATTCGGTGTGGTCCATGCCGATCGGCGTGATGACCGTCGCCAATGGTGCGTCGATCACATTGGTGGCGTCGAGCCTTCCGCCGAGGCCGGTTTCCAGCAGCACCACATCGGCCGGAGCTTGCGAAAACAGAACCAGCGCGGCAGCGGTTTCGATCTCGAAGATGGTGATGGGGGCGCCGTCATTGACGCGCTCGCAATGTTCCAGCGCCGCGCGCAACTCGGCGTCGTCGGCGAGAACGCCGCCCCCGGCCTTACCGAGGCGGAAACTCTCGTTGACCCGCACCAGCCAGGGCGAAGTATAGACATGAACGCGCTGGCCCGCGGCTTCCAGGATCGCGCGCAGATAGGCGATGGTCGAGCCCTTGCCATTGGTGCCGGCGACATGGATCACGCCCGGCAGCTTGCGCTCGGGATGATCCAGCCGCTGCAGCAGGCGGTGCATGCGCTCCAGATCGAGATCGATGCGTTCGGGATGAAGCTTCGACAGCCGCGCGATGAGGTCGCCGAGCGGCGGCATCGGTGTGGCCGCGGGCGCGTTCACGCTTGCGGCGCTGCCGGCACCGCGTCCGGAGTGGGTGCAACGGGAGCCTGAGTTGGCCCCGGCGCAGGCTTTGGCGCGAGTTCAATCGCGGGTGACCTGGTCAGCAGCCGGCAGAGCCGCGCCAGAGTCGGGCGCAGGTCGTGGCGGTGCACCACCATGTCGATCATGCCGTGGTCCTTGAGATATTCGGCGCGCTGAAACCCGTCCGGCAATTTCTCGCGGATGGTCTGTTCGATCACGCGCGCGCCGGCGAAGCCGATCAGCGCGCCGGGCTCGGCGATCTGCACGTCGCCGAGCATGGCGTAGGACGCGGTGACGCCGCCGGTGGTCGGATTGGTCAGCACGACGATATAGGGCAGCCTGGCCTCGCGCAGCATCTGCACCGCCACGGTGGTGCGCGGCAATTGCATCAGCGACAGGATGCCTTCCTGCATCCGCGCGCCGCCGGAGGCTGCGAACACGATGAACGGCGATTTCTTTTCCACCGCGAGTTCGAGGCCGCGCACGATCGCTTCACCGGCGGCCATGCCGAGCGACCCGCCCATGAAATCGAAATCCTGCACCGCGACCACGACGGCGGCGCCCTCGAGCTTGCCGTAGCCGACCTTGATGGCGTCGTTCAGGCCGGTCTTGGCGCGCGCATCCTTGATACGGTCGGCATATTTGCGCTCGTCTCGGAATTTTAGGGGATCGGCGGTGACATTGGGCAGCGCGATGTCGTACCAGACTTCATTGTCGAAGATCGACTTCAGCCGCGCCACCGCGCCCATGCGCATGTGGTAGTTCGAGCCGGGAATGACGAACTGGTTGCTCTCGACGTCTTTGTAGAACACCAGCTGTCCGGTGTCGGGACATTTGATCCACAAATTCTCCGGCGTCTCGCGGCGCAGGATGTTGCGAATTTTGGGCCGGACGACGTTGGTGAGCCAATTCATGTTTCGCTCCGCATCGCGATAGATCAGGCATCGCTCTGAAATATATGGCGGCCCGGACATTGTCCGGCAACCCGCCGATCCGGGTCTAGTCTACCGCAATTGTGGCTTATTCAGCAGCCTGTTTTGCCCCGCGCACGCCCTGCGCCAGCGACGCTACCAGATCGGCCACCGCGGCGACGGTTTTAGGCGTCGCCCGGCCTTCGGCATCGAGGCTGCCGTGCAACGCATCGACCAGCGCCGTGCCGACCACCGCACCATCGGCATTTTCTGCGATGGCGCGGGCGGCCTCGGGGGTGCGGATACCGAAGCCGACGCAAACCGGCAGCTTTGTATGGCGCTTGATCCGGGCAACCGCGGCGCTGACCGCTGCGATGTCGGCGGCGGCGCTGCCGGTGATGCCGGTGATCGAGACGTAATAGACGAAGCCCGAGGTATTCGCGAGCACCGCCGGCAGCCGCTTGTCGTCGGTGGTCGGCGTCGCCAGTCGAATGAAATTCAGACCTGCCTTCAGGGCGGGAATACAGAGTTCGTCGTCCTCTTCCGCCGGCATATCGACCAGGATCAGCCCATCGACACCGGCGGCCTTGGCATCGGCAAGAAACGGTTCGACGCCATAGATGTAGATCGGATTGTAATAGCCCATCAGAATAATCGGCGTCGTCTGGTCCTCGCCACGAAAGTCGCGCACCAGAGCGAGCGTCTTCTTCAGGGTGGTGCCGGCCTTGAGCGCGCGCAGGCCGCTCGCCTGAATCGCCGGACCATCCGCCATCGGATCGGTGAAAGGCATGCCGATCTCGATGATGTCGGCGCCGGCCTCCGGCAGCGCCTTGATGATGGCAAGCGATGTCGCGAGATCGGGGTCGCCGGCCATCAGGAAGGTGACAAAGGCGGCGCGGCCTTCGCGCTTGAGTTCGGCAAAGCGAGTATCGATGCGGGTGGTCATGATTTCTTCCCCCGCAGGATCTCCGCCACCTGCGGAATATCCTTGTCGCCGCGGCCGGAGAGATTGATCACCATCAGATGATCGCGCGGCCGCTTCGGCGCCAGATCCATCACCTTGGCGATGGCATGCGCCGATTCCAGAGCCGGGATGATGCCTTCCAGCCGCGACAGCAATTGAAACGCAGCGAGCGCCTCATCGTCGGTGGCGGACAGATACGTCACGCGGCCGGTCTCGTGCAGCCAGGAATGCTCCGGCCCGATGCCGGGATAGTCCAACCCCGCCGAGATCGAATGCGCGTCCTGGATCTGGCCGTCATCGTCCATCAAGAGATAGGTGCGATTGCCGTGCAGCACGCCGGGCCGGCCGCCGGCGATCGAGGCTGCATGCAGTTGCGTCAGCCCGTGACCCGCGGCTTCGACGCCGAAAATCTCCACGCCGGGGTCGTCGAGAAACGGATGGAACAGCCCCATCGCGTTGGAGCCGCCGCCGATGCAGGCGATGAGCGAATCCGGCAGGCGGCCTTCGGCCTCCTGCATCTGCGCGCGGGTCTCGACGCCGATGATCGACTGGAAATCGCGCACCATCATTGGATAGGGATGCGGCCCGGCAATCGTGCCGATGCAATAATAGGTGCTGTTGACGTTCGTCACCCAGTCGCGCAGCGCTTCGTTCATCGCGTCCTTCAGCGTGCGTGTGCCGGACTGCACCGGAACGACCTTGGCGCCGAGCATTTCCATGCGGAAAACATTCGGCGCCTGCCGGGCCACATCGACCGCGCCCATGTAGACGATGCATTCGAGCCCGAAGCGCGCGCACAGCGTCGCGGTGGCGACGCCATGCTGGCCGGCGCCGGTCTCGGCGATGATGCGCTTCTTGCCCATGCGGCGCGCGATCATGATCTGGCCCAGCACGTTATTGACCTTGTGCGAGCCGGTATGATTGAGCTCCTCGCGCTTGAGATAGATTTTGGCGCCGCCGAGATGCTCGGTGAGGCGTTCGGCCAGATACAGCGGCGACGGCCGGCCGACATAGTGCTTGAGATAGCCGTTCATCTCAGCCTTAAACGCCGGATCGGCCTTGGCGTCGGCATAGGCCTTTTCCAGATCGAGGATCAGCGGCATCAGGGTTTCGGCGACAAAGCGTCCGCCGAAAATGCCGAAATGCCCGGTTTCGTCGGGGCCGGACCGGAAGGAATTTGGCAGGTTCGGATTCATTGTTGCCCTTCGTCATGGCCGGGCTTGTCCCGGCCATCCACGTCTTGCTTGTTGCTATTTCGAAAGACGTGGATGCCCGGGACAAGCCCGGGCATGACGCCGTTGACTGCGCGCGCGGCGCGGATAAACGCGCGGATCATGTCGGGGTCCTTGATACCGGGCGCGCTTTCCACGCCCGAGGAAACATCGACGCCGCCGGCGCGCGTCACCCGTGCGGCTTCCGCGACATTGCCGGCATTAAGGCCGCCCGAGACCATGAAGGGCAGCTTGAGATCGAGATTTTCCAAGACATGCCAGTCGAACACCGCGCCGAGCCCGCCGGGACGCGTGGCCTCCCTCGGCGCACGGGCATCGAACAGGATGTGGTCGGCGACCGCGGCATAGCCGGCGAGGCTTGCGAGATCGGCAGATGTTTCGACCGCGATCGCCTTCATCACCCGCAGTCCGAATTTCTGCTTGATGTCGCGCACCCGCGCCAAGGTTTCCTTGCCATGCAACTGCAAAATGTCCGGCTGCAGCGCATCGACGATATTGCCGAGCGTTGCGTCATCGGCATCGACCGAAAGGGCTACTTTGACAGCGCGCCCCTTCGCCTGCCTGCCGAGATCGCGGGCCTTTTCCAAGCCGAGATGCCGGGGCGACGGGGGAAAGAACACGAAACCCACCATGTCCGCGCCAGCCCGCAACGCCGCGTCGAGGGTCTCGCGCGTGGACAGGCCGCAAATTTTGACGATCAGGGACATGGTTCAAGGCACGGGTCAGGGCGGCGACAGCTTACGAAAAGCAGCGATTGGGCGGGTTCTACAACGTCGCGCCGTGCTTGTCTCGCCCGCCGGCCCCGTATCCGGTCCCCTGCGGGGGCAGCGCCAGGAAGGGCCGTGGATCGCCCCGCGAGGAGGTCATCGCAGTGCGCAAGTCGGCCAGTTGCGCCTGCGCCTGTCGCGCATCGGCCTCATGCTGCCGCGCCGTGCGCCGCCAATGGCGCTGCCGGAACCAGGTTGCGGTGCCGCCCGCCGCCACGCCAAGGATGGCCACCCCGATAATGACGACGAACAGCGGCATGGTGACGCCGACCGACGGATCGCGGGAATTGAACGGATCGAACGACACTGTGACCAGATGCCGATTGGCCACCGCGAAGACGATGAAGAGCAGGCCGAGCGGAATCACGATCAGGGCCGTCAAAAATTTGCGCATGGCCTCTCCCGCAGTGGAGCGATTTGATCAGCTCACGCGCCCGCGTCGGGAGCCCCGGGTTCGCGGTTCAGCCGCTCGCGCATTTCCTTGCCGGTCTTGAAAAACGGCACGCTCTTCTGGTCGACCGGCACGTGAGCACCGGTACGCGGATTGCGCCCGGCGCGGGCGGGGCGATGCTTCACCGAGAACGCGCCGAAACCGCGCAACTCGACGCGGTCGCCGCGCGCAAGTGCTGCGACGATTTCGTCGAGAATCGCATTCACAATGTTCTCTACATCCCGCTGATAAAGGTGCGGGTTGTGCTCGGCGATGCGCTGAACGAGTTCGGATTTGATCATCGGTGGCAGGCCCGTGGCGTGGGGATATCCATTTCCGTGAAAATGCCTTGAACTGTCAAGACGCTAAATGAAATTTGGACGGCCTGAAAGCGCGTGACAAATGGCCGGATCGGGGATTGTGACACCGCTCGCAGTGCGGGAGAAAGTGACGGAAACCCGACCTACGCCGTTCAGTTTGAGCCTGCCGGGCGCCATAACGCCAGCATGCCGTCGAGCCCGAGATGCTCGACCGCCTGCACCAACCCGGCCTGCTCGACCTGCCGCGCAATCGCGTTCAAACCCAGCGCGTCGAGCGTGAGAGAGGCCGCCGTCCGCAGGAAAGTGAGGTCGCCGAAGCGCGGCGACAGTTTGAAATCCCGTACCGGCAGATTGCTTTTGACATTCCTGTTCGCGACCAGCCAGGCGATCGCGGTGGTCTCGTCGCCAAGCTGGTCGACCAGCTTGAGATCGACGGCCTGATGGCCGGTAAAGACGCGGCCGTCAGCCACTTTCTCCAGTAACGTGTCGTCCATGCCGCGGCGCTCTTTCACGAGGCTGCGAAACCAGGCGTAGGTATCTTTCACCAGCGCATCGAGCGCCGCGCGCGCTTCGGGGCTGGTCGGCTCGAAGCCGTTGGGCGCTGCCTTCAGCGGCGACGACTTCACTTCCTCGACCTTGACGCCGACGGTTTTCATCAACTCGGTGAAATTCGGAAACTGAAACAGCACGCCGATCGAACCGACCAGCGAGGTCTGCTGGGCCACGATGTGATCGGCGGCGATGGCCGTGATGTAGCCACCCGATGCGGCCAGCCCCTCGACCACCACGACCAGCGGCTTCTTCGCCTTGAGGCGAACCAGCGCGTCATAAAGCTGTTCGGAGCCGGCGGTGGTGCCGCCCGGCGAATTGATGTGGACGACCACAGCCGCGGCCGAGGATTTTTCAAGCCGCTCCAGCGCCTCGACGCGGGCCTGGTCGCTGCGGATCAGGCCTTCGATATTGATGCGCGCGATCGATCCCGACGAGGTCAGCGCGCTGCTTCCGCCCGGCGTCGCCAGCACACCAACCGTGACCACGGCGGCGATGGCGACCACTGCCGCGGCGACGCGCCAGAATGTCAGCTTGCGGCGCATCCTGCGGCGGTCGACGATCACATCGGAATCCAGCGGCATCGAAAATTCTCCTGAACTGTCCGTGCGTTTTGCATTCGCGGCGTAGACATCGGGTTATCTGATTACATCAATTGCGATGCAATATGAAGAAAACAAGGCCCTATCCCGATGTCGTCCCCGCAAAGGCGGGGACGACGCCGGGATTTATGCGAATAAAAAGGGCTCCGGTCGAAACCGGAGCCCATGATTTAGCTTGCGACAAAAAGCCCAAACTTACTTGTCGGTGCGCTGCTTCAGCGCGGTGCCGAGGATGTCGCCCAGCGTCGCGCCGGAATCCGACGAGCCGTATTGCGCAATGGCCTCCTTCTCTTCGGCGACTTCCAGCGCCTTGATCGAGACCTGCACCTTGCGGGCTTTCTTGTCGAACTGGATCACCCGCGCGTCGACCTTTTCGCCAACCGCGAAACGCTCGGCGCGCTGATCGGAACGTTCGCGCGCAAGCTCGGACCGCTTGATGAAGGTGGTGAAGTCGGTGCCCGAGATCTGGACCTCGATGCCGCTTTCCTTCACCTCGAGCACTTCGCAAGTCACCACCGCGCCCTTCTTAACGTCGCCGGGCTCGGCGAAGGGATCGCCCTCGAGCTGCTTGACGCCGAGCGAAATGCGCTCCTTCTCGACATCGACATCGAGCACGATGGCCTTGACCATGTCGCCCTTCTTGAAGTTGTCGATCACCTGCTCGCCCGGAAGCTTCCAGTCGAGATCGGACAGATGCACCATGCCGTCCACGTCGCCGTCGAGCCCGAGAAACAGGCCGAACTCGGTCTTGTTCTTGACCTCGCCTTCGACGGTGGCGCCGACTGGATACTTCTCGACGAACACTTCCCAGGGATTGCGCATGGTCTGCTTGAGACCGAGCGAAATCCGGCGCTTGACCGAATCGACTTCGAGAACCTGCACTTCGACTTCCTGCGAGGTCGAGACGATCTTGCCGGGGTGCATGTTTTTCTTGGTCCACGACATTTCGGAGACGTGGATCAGGCCTTCGATGCCCGGCTCCAGTTCGACGAATGCGCCGTAGTCGGTGATGTTGGTGACGCGGCCGGTGAAGCGCGCATTGAGCGGATACTTCGCCTCGATACCCTGCCACGGATCGTCCAGCAACTGCTTCATGCCGAGCGAGATGCGGTGGGTTTCGTGGTTGATCTTGATGATCTTCACCTTCACGGTCTGGCCGATGGTCAACACCTCGGTCGGGTGATTGACCCGGCGCCAGGCAATATCGGTGACATGGAGCAGGCCGTCGATGCCGCCGAGATCCACGAACGCACCGTAATCGGTGATGTTTTTGACCACGCCGTCGATGACCTGACCCTCTTCGAGGTTCTGCACCAGTTCCTGGCGCTGCTCGGCGCGGGTCTCTTCCAGCACGGTGCGGCGCGATACCACGATGTTGCCGCGGCGGCGATCCATCTTGAGGATCTGGAACGGCTGCGAATTGTTCATCAGGGGTGCGACGTCGCGGATGGGACGGATATCCACCTGCGAGCGCGGCAAGAAGGCCACCGCGCCGTCGAGATCGACGGTGAAGCCGCCCTTGACCTGGTTGAAGATGACGCCGTGCACCTTCTCGTTATTGTTGAAGGCCTTCTCGAGCTTGCCCCAGCTTTCCTCGCGGCGCGCCTTGTCGCGCGACAGCACGGCTTCGCCGAGCGCATTTTCGATACGGTCGAGAAATACCTCGACCTCGTCGCCGACCTTGAGGTCGCTCTCGCGGCCGGGACCGTTGAATTCGCGAAGCGCCACCCGGCCTTCGGTCTTGAGGCCGACGTCGATGACGGCCATGTCTTTCTCGATCGCGACAACAATGCCCTTGATGACCGAGCTTTCCTGCAGATTGCCGCCTGCGAAGGACTCGTCGAGCATCGCGGCAAAATCGTCGCGGGAAGGGTTATAGGAATTAGCAGTCGAAGCCATTTGTTCTCCAGATGCGGGTGTCGCCGGCCATTCGGGTTAAAGGGGCGTATCGCGCGTGAAGTGTCGGGGTCCGCAAATCCCAACGACCGTCCCGCAAAAAATCGCGGGAGCGGGCCGGCAGCATGCCTGCACGTTCGATACGTTGATTTTGTCCGGGGTCAGAGCTTTCGATCTCAAGACCGGGAGCGGGCTTTCCTCCAATGACGGCAGGGCGTCAAACCCTCGGCCGGCCCGCTCGGACGGCCTCGACAATGTCGATGGCGGCCCGGACGCCGCCTTCTATATCCAAATGCGAGTTGTCGAGCAAGTATGCATCTGAGGCCGGTTTTAAAGGCGCGACGGCCCGGTTCTGATCCCGTTCGTCGCGCTTGAGGATATCCGCCAGCACAGCCACCTCATCGGCATCCTCGCCCCTCGCACGGGCTTCCAGGGTGCGGCGGCGGGCGCGGACCTTGGGGTCGGCGACAACGAAGATTTTCACGTCCGCATCGGGGCAGATCACGGTTCCAATGTCGCGGCCGTCGAGCACGGCACCGGGGGGATCGGCGGCAAATTGCCGCTGAAAATTGACCAGAACCTCGCGCACCTTGGGGATCGCGGAGACCACCGAGGCGGCCTCCCCCACGATCTGGGTCTTCAATGCAGGATTTCCGAACTTTTCAGGGTCCAGCGCCAGCGCCGCTGACACCGCGAGCATTTCATTGGTCGGATCGGCGCCCGCATCCAGCAGCGCCTTGGCGACCGCGCGGTAGATCACGCCGGTATCGAGGTGACGATAGCCGTAATGCGCGGCCAGCCGCTTGCCGAGCGTGCCCTTGCCTGACGCAGCCGGTCCGTCGATGGCGATGATCATGATGGCTCGCTTCGCGCGCTACGCAATGGGCACTGTTCGGTGAAGATGTTGCGGGATGCGAATTCGGCAGGGCTGCTAAAGGTCAGATATTCCCGCATGCCGTCCGTTAGAAACTCACGCTTGCAGTCAATGAACATTGAACTCGTGTGCCACGGGTGGTCAAGGCAGCGTGCGGCACCGGACACCCAAACTCGGTACACGACCAAGCTTGTACTGTCTTGCCAGATATTCAGCGATTGCTCCGACCAGCGCATCGAGCCGCTTGTCCTTCGTCAGCAGCGGCGCTTTTTCGAGCATTGCGAAGCGGGCTTCGTCGCTGGACGCGAGGCTAAACGCATCAACGAATTCGGCGAGCGCGGCATGCGGAGAAGTGCCGGCCTGAATCCTGTTGACGGCCTCAGAGGGTCCTGTAGATCGCATCGAATTCCTTCCGGTAGGGCTACGAGAACTCCGCCCCCAGCCTGCGCATCATCGGGATGAAATCCGGAAAGCTGGTGGCGATGAAGGCGGTGTCGTCGACCGTCACCGGCTTGTCGGCGGCAAGCCCCATCACCAGCGCCGACATCGCGATGCGATGGTCCATATGGGTGGCGACGAGGCCGCCGCCGGGCACGTGTCCCCGGCCCTCGACCATCATGTCGTCGCCCACAATCTCCACCTTGATGCCGTTGACGCGCAGCATGGCGGCGGTCGCCTCCAGCCGGTCGGACTCCTTGACCCGCAATTCCTGCAAGCCGCGCATGATGGTGGTGCCCTCGGCAAAGCCGGCGGCCACCGCGAGCACGAGATATTCGTCGATCATCGACGGCGCGCGCTCCGGCGGCACCTCGACGCCGCGAAGCTTTGAGGCGCGCACGCGGAATTGCGCCATCGGCTCGCCGGCATCGCCGCGCACCTCGCTCTGTTCGATCGAGCCACCCATCTCGCGCAGCGTCGTGAACAGGCCGGTGCGTAACGGATTGGTCATCACATCCGTCAGCACGATGTCCGAGCCCTGAACGATCAGTGCCGCGACGATCGGGAACGCCGCCGAAGACGGATCCGCCGGCACCACGACATCGGCGCCATGCAGTTCCGGCTGCCCCGTGAGCGCGATCCTGCGGCCGTGGCTGCCTTCGCGCGATGAGACGATCTGCGCGCCAAAATGTTGCAGCATCAGTTCGGTGTGGTCGCGGCTGGCCTCGGTCTCGATCACGGTGGTGACGCCGGGCGCCGACAGCCCCGCCAGCAGCACCGCAGACTTGATCTGCGCCGACGCCACCGGGGTGCGATAGAGGATCGGCAACGGATCGCGCGCGCCTTGCAGCGACAACGGCAGCCGGCCGCCTTCCCTGGCCTGGCCAACCCGCGCGCCCATCAATTCCAGCGGATCCAGCACCCGCCGCATCGGCCGGCTGCGCAAGGATGCATCGCCGTCGAACGTCGCCACGATCGGACAGCCGGCTACGGCGCCCATCACCAGGCGGCAGCCGGTGCCGGAATTGCCGAAATCGAGCGGCGCCTCCGGCTCTGCAAATCCCGCGACGCCCGTGCCGCGGACCGACCAAGTGGCGGCGCCGTTGGCGCCTTCGCGCTCGACCCGCGCGCCCAGCGCCCGCATCGCCTTGGCGGTATTGAGCACGTCCTCGCCCTCGAGCAGGCCCGTGATGCGGGTTTCGCCGACCGCCAGCGCGCCCAAAATCAGGGCGCGGTGCGAAATCGACTTGTCGCCGGGAACGCGGACCTTGCCGGTCAGGGCCGCGCTCGATCGGGCCTCTAGCGGCGTGGGCTGGTCAGAATGGGTCAAGATTGTGTCCTCTGCGCGGGCGGCACGTAACACATGGGCCTGCCCGCGTCACGCGGCCAGAACTCTCTCGCAGAGCGCTATTGACAGCGGCGGCGCAACTAGCCAAGTGAAGCACCGTTTTTCGAAAAATTCCCAGGACTTCACCCGTGGCCAAATCCGATCTCGGAACCAAACGTATTTGCCCGACGACTGGCAAGAAATTCTATGATCTCAACAAGAATCCCGTGATCTCGCCCTATACCGGCGAGGTGGTGCCGATTGCGCCTGTCCCGCCGCCCCGGACCCGCGCCGACGCCGCGGCCCGCGCCAGTGCCGCGGCCGCCGCGTCAGCCGCCGAGGCGGTTCCGGAGCCGGTCGAGGCTGAAGAGTTGGTGCCGCTGGAAGAAGCCGATGCCGAGGAGAATACCGGCAAGGTCAAGGCCGTCGTTCCCGAGTCCGAAGACGACATCGAGATCGACGAGACCATCGAGGACGACGATGACGACAATTCCACCTTCATCGCCGACGAGGAAGAAGGCGACGAGGACGTGACCGACATCATCGGCAACGTCACCGGCGACGAGGAGACTTGAGATCAGCCCTGAATTGTGTTCAGGGTTTGCGGCCCGCGCCGTTTGAGGCGTGAGGAAAGCCTGGGGCCATAGCTCAGCTGGGAGAGCGCTTGCATGGCATGCAAGAGGTCGGCGGTTCGATCCCGCCTGGCTCCACGCTTCGCCTAAGAAGGCTACGCGTGGCGCAGCCATGTGGTACATCTACATCATCCGCAGCGTTAATTCTCCAGAACAAGATACATCGGCGCAACTGCGGATTTGAAGCAGCGCATAGCCGAACGGCGCCGGGAAGTCCGCGCACAGCGCGAAGTTCAAACCTTGGAAGTTGGTCTGGTATTGCGCGTTCTCGGGCAAGCTCCAGGCACTGGAATTCGAGAAGTATCTGAAGTCTCTCGGGACGAGCCTTTGCCAAAAAGAGGCTCCTGTGATGTATGCTTTGACAGCATCCCCAGTCCAACCTTCGCAAGCAGCCACTCATGCCCCCTAACCCCTCCCCCGGCGCCATGACCGGCCTCCGCGTGATCGATCTCACGCGCGTGCTCGGCGGGCCCTATTGCACGCAGATCCTCGCCGATCACGGCGCCGACGTGGTCAAGGTCGAGCCGCCGGCCGGCGATGAAGTGCGCGACTGGGGACCGCCGTTCCACGACGACGATGCGGCTTACTTCGTCGGCATCAATCGCAACAAGCGATCGATCGGGATCGACCTCGCCTCCAAAGGCGGCCGCGAGGTCCTGCTCAGGATGCTGGAGAGTGCCGACGTTCTGATCGAGAATTTCAAGCCGGGCACGCTGGACAAATGGGGCATCGGCAACGACGCGCTGCGTTTGAGGTTTCCGAAACTCATTCACTGCCGGATTTCGGGCTTTGGCGGCGACGGCCCGCGCGGCGGCAATCCGGGTTACGACGCCATCATCCAGGCCATGACCGGAATGATCGCCGCCACCGGCTCGGCCGAGAGCGGACCGATGCGGATCGGCGTGCCGCTGGTCGACATCACCACCGGGCTTTACGCGGCGATCGGCATTCTGATGGCGCTCGCCGAGCGGCAGACATCCGGCCTCGGTCAGTTCCTCGAAACCACGCTGTACGAAACCGGCCTCGCCATCATGCATCCGCACGCGGCGAATTATTTCATGCACGGCAAGCCGCCGAGTCTGACCGGCAACGAGCATCCCAATCTCGTTCCTTACGCGATCTTTCCGACCCGCACCGACAACATCTTCATTGGAGTGGGCAATGACGGCACCTTCCGCAAGCTCACGAAAGAAATCGGCAAGCCGGAGCTCGGCACCGATCCGCGCTTTGCGCGCAACAAGGACCGCATCGCCAACCGCGACGCGCTGCGCGCCGAACTCGCAGCAGTGTTCAGCCAGCATGATGCCGCACCGCTCTGCGATCGGCTGCTCGCCGCGGGCCTCCCGGCCGGCCCGGTGCAGTCGATCGACCAGGCGCTGACCAATGCCCACACCGTCCATCGGGGCGATGTGATCGAAAAGGACTGGTACAAGGGCGTGGCCTCGCCGATCCGCTTTGACCGCAGCAAGGCGTCCTTGCGCGGCGTGCCGCCGAAATTCAGCGAGCACGCCAGCGCGGTACTGACGGAATTCGGCTATTCGGACGGCGAGATCGAGGCGCTGGTTGCCACGGGCGTGGTCTGCGGGCCGGAACGGAAGCGGTAGGCCTCGCGCCCGGGACACGAGACGCCTCCGCCTATTTTCCCGCTTCCTCAGGCTCCGCTTCCCCCCTAACCTCCTTTCGCTTATACGGTCATTTGCACGTCATCCGGCGCTGTTATCGCGCGAAATGAAGGTGGCGGTCACCTGGGAGGAATTTAATGGCTATCCGACAATTCGGCGCAGCGGCGGCAGTCACTGTCGCGCTTGCGCTCGCCTCGCCTGCTCATGCTGTCACCGAGTTGCAATGGTGGCACGCCATGACTGGCGGCAATAACGACGTCGTCAACAAGCTCGCTGAGGACTTCAACGCCAGCCAGTCCGAATACAAGGTCGTGCCGTCGTTCAAGGGCGGCTATGCCGACACCATGAATGCCGGCATCGCCGCGTTCCGCGCCGGCAATGCACCGCACATCATGCAGGTGTTCGAGGTCGGCACCGCGACCATGATGAGTGCTACCGGCGCGATCAAGCCGGTCTATCAGCTGATGAAGGATGCGGGCGAGCCGTTCGATCCCAAGGCCTACCTTCCGACGATCACGGGCTACTACTCGACGTCGAAGGGCGACATGCTGTCGTTTCCCTTCAATTCCTCGTCGATGGTGATGTGGATCAACAAGGACGAGTTGAAGAAGGCCGGCATTGCCGAGATTCCGAAGACGTGGCCGGAAGTATTCGATGCCGCCAAGAAGCTGAAAGCGGCAGGCCACGCGACCTGCGGCTTCTCCAATGCCTGGGCGACCTGGGCGCATATCGAACAGTTTTCCGCGTGGCATAACGTGCCGATCGGCACCAAGGCCAACGGGCTCGACGGCTTCGACACGGTGCTGCAGTTCAATTCGCCGCTGCATGTAAAACATCTGCAGAACCTGATCGACTTGCAAAAGGACAAGACCTACGACTATGGCGGCCGCGCCAACGCCAGCGAAGCGCGCTTCGGCTCCGGCGAGTGCGCGATCTTCCTCACCTCCTCCGGCTACTATGGGACCGCGAAGGGCACCGCCAAGTTCGATTTCACGTCGGCGCCGATGCCCTATTATCCCGATGTCGCGGGCGCTCCGCAGAACTCGATCATTGGCGGCGCATCGCTGTGGGTGATGGGCGGCAAGAAGCCCGAGGAGTACAAGGGCGTCGCGAAATTCTTCGCGTTCCTGTCCGACACCAACCGCCAGGCCAAGCTGCACCAGGAATCCGGCTACCTGCCGATCACCAAGGCGGCTTACGAAAAAACCAAGGCGGACGGCTTCTACGAGAAGAATCCGACGCTGGAGACGCCGTTGAAGGAGCTAACCAACAAGGAGCCGACGGAAAATTCGCGCGGTCTGCGCTTCGGCAATATGGTGCAGATGCGCGACGTTTGGGCTGAGGAGATGGAAGCAGCCCTCGCCGGGCAGAAAACCGCGCAGCAGGCGCTCGACTCCGCGGTCGCACGCGGCAATGCCATGTTGCGGACATTTGAAAAGACCGCAAAATAGGGGCTCAGAAATGCTCCCTCTCCCGTCCGGGAGAGGGAGTTCTCGCATCGCACGGAAGCCACGACGGCTGACAAAGACGAACTGACATGATGCCCTGAATGGAAAAGTCTGCCGTCTTCAACAGCAAACTGCTTCCGTACCTGCTGCTGGTGCCGCAGCTCATCATCACATTGGTATTTTTCTACTGGCCGGCGAGCCAGGCGGTCTGGCAGTCGTTCCTGCGCGAGGACGCGTTCGGCCTGTCATCGGAATTCATCGGCCTGGAGAATTACCAGGCGCTGTTCGCGCAACCCGAATATTACAAGGCGATGCTGACGACGGCGGTGTTTTCATCGCTGGTCGCGGTGCTGTCGCTTAGCATCGCACTGCTGTTTGCGACCCAGGCCGACAAGAACCTGAAAGCCGCCCCGTTCTACAAGACCTTCATGATCTGGCCCTACGCGGTCGCACCGGCCGTGGCCGGCGTGTTGTGGTTTTTCATGTTTCATCCCTCGCTCGGCACGCTGGCGCGGCCGCTGCGCCTGATGGGTTTTGACTGGAATCCGCTGCTCAACGGCAACCATGCCATGATCCTGGTGGTGATGGCCGCGGTGTGGAAGCAGATTTCCTACAACTTCCTGTTCTTCCTGGCCGGGCTGCAATCGATCCCCAAAAGCGTCATCGAGGCAGGCGCGATCGACGGCGCGGGCCCGATGCGGCGGTTCTGGACCATCGTGTTTCCACTGTTGTCGCCGACGACTTTCTTCCTGCTGGTGGTCAACATCGTCTACGTGTTCTTCGATACGTTCGGCATCATCGATGCGGTGACCGGCGGGGGACCTGCCGGTGCGACCACGACCATGGTCTACAAGGTCTATGCCGACGGACGGCTCGGCGGCGATCTCGGCGGCTCGGCGGCGCAATCGGTGGTGCTGATGGTGATCGTGATCGCGCTGACCGCCATCCAGTTCCGCTATGTCGAGCGCAGGGTGCAATACTGATGGTCGAGCATCGCCCCTGGAACGACATCATCGCCTACGCCATCCTGACCTTCGGCGTATTCATCGTCGCCTTTCCGGTCTATCTCGCATTGATCGCCTCGACCCATGACGCCGCGACCGTGGTCGGTGGCAACATGCCGCTTTTGCCGGGCGGCCACACCCTGGAAAACTACTACCGCGCCGTTTTTGTCGGAGGCTCGCGGACCGCCCGCGAGCCGGTCGGCCACTTGCTGTTTAATTCATTCGTCTCCGCCACCGGCATCGCCGTGGGCAAGATCTTCATTTCGATCCTGTCCGCCTTTGCCGTGGTGTATTTCCGCTTTCCGTTCCGCCAGACCGCGTTCTGGATCATCTTCGTGACGCTGATGCTGCCGGTCGAGGTGCGTATCTACCCCACCTACAAGGTGGTGGCGGATTTGCACATGCTCGACACCTATGCAGGATTGATCCTGCCCTTGATCGCGTCCGCCACCGGCACGCTACTGTTCCGGCAGTTCTTCATGACCATACCCGACGAATTGCTGGAAGCGTCGAAGATCGACGGCGCCGGTCCGTTCCAGTTTTTCAAGGATACGCTGCTACCGCTGTCGATCACGACCTGCGCCGCGTTGTTCGTGATCCAGTTCATCTATGGCTGGAATCAATATCTGTGGCCGCTGCTGATCACCACGCAGGATTCGATGCAGACCATCGTGACCGGCATCAAGAAGATGCTGACGACGACGGACGAACTGGCGGAATGGCAGCTGGCGATGGCGACCGCCATTCTCGCGATGCTGCCGCCGGTCGCGGTGGTGGTGTTCATGCAGCGCCTGTTCGTGCGCGGCCTGGTCGAGACGGAAAAGTGAGGGGGAAGATGGCGAATAGCGAATGGCGAATGGCGAATGGAAGGCCGATGGGCTGCGAATTCGCTACTCGCTACTCGCTACTCGCCATTCGCCAGTCGCCTCGGGGGATCCCATGGCTAATGTAACCCTCACCGACGTCCGCAAAACCTACGCCGGCGGTTTCGAGGCCATCAAGGGCATCAGCCTCGATGTCGGCGACGGCCAGTTCTGCGTGCTGGTTGGCCCCTCCGGCTGCGGCAAGTCCACCTTGCTGCGCATGATCGCAGGCCTCGAGACCACGACATCCGGCAAGATCGACATTGGCGGACGTATCGTCAACGAGATCGAGCCGGCCGAGCGCGATATCGCCATGGTGTTCCAGAACTACGCGCTCTACCCGCATATGAGCGTCTACAACAACATGGCCTATGGCTTGCGCAATCGCCGCATGGCGGAAAGCGAAATCGACACCAGGGTCAATGAAGCCGCGAAAATTCTCGAACTCGGCGCGCTCTTGCAACGCAAGCCGCGGCAACTCTCGGGCGGCCAGCGCCAGCGCGTCGCGATGGGACGCGCCATCGTGCGGCAGCCGAAAGTGTTTCTGTTCGACGAACCGTTGTCGAATCTCGACGCCAAGCTGCGCATCGCCATGCGCGTGGAAATCCGGAAATTGCAGCGCCGGCTCAAGACCACGTCGATCTACGTCACCCACGACCAACTCGAGGCGATGACGCTGGCCGACATCCTGGTGGTGATGAATGGCGGCGAGGTCGAACAACTCGGCAACCCGCTCGAGATCTACCAGAAGCCAGCCACGACCTTCGTGGCCTCCTTCATCGGCGCGCCGCCGATGAATCTGATGCCGTTGCGCGACGCAAGCGGTGTTCAGACCGCGGGCGCCGACGGCATTCTCGGCGTCCGCCCCGAAGACCTCGTGATATCAGGCGACTTGCCTGCCGGCGGACTTGCACTCGACCTGACCGTGGAGGCGATCGAGCGGGTCGGCGCGGAAACCTATGTCTATGGCATCCGCTCTCAACAGGGCGACGCGCCGACGGTGAGCGCCAAGCCCGGCGAGTTGCCGCCCGGAGAGGTTCTGGTCCGGATTCCCGGACAGGAAGCCCCGGCGATCGGCCAGCACATCCGCGTCGTTGCGCCGCGGGAAAGGCTGCACCTGTTCAGTGCCGACGGCCGCAGCCGGATCGAACTTTAGCTCGTCATTCCGGGATACGCCTCTTGGCGCAGACCCGGAATCTCGAGGCCCGGCAAGCTGTTCTGGATTTCGGGTTCCCGCTTTCAGCGCGGCCGGAATGACGTTCGGAGGGCTTCCGGCCCGTTCCGGAGCCGCTTGAACGGCCCGCAAATCATGCCCATATTGGCTGTTGACCGGATGGCAAACCGCCGGCCAGTCGTTATGGGGCGCCGCAAGGGCCCCTCAAAGTCGCTTCGAGAGGACTTTGTGATGTCTCGTGTTCCCTCGTTATCAAGTCCGTTCCTGCTGGGATTCGACGAAATCGAGCGTGCGCTCGACCGCGTCGTCAAAGGCGCCGACGGTTATCCTCCCTACAACATCGAGCGTTGCGACCGTAACAACGGCCAGCCGGAACGGTTGCGTATCACGCTGGCGGTGGCGGGCTTCACCCGCGACCAACTCGATGTAACCATTGAGGAAAACCAGCTGGTGATCCGCGGCCGCCAGCAGGACGACAAGACCCGGCAATACATCCATCGCGGCATCGCCGCGCGCCACTTCCAGCGCACCTTCGTGCTGGCGGAGGGGATGCAGGTGCTGGGCGCGGACCTGAAAAACGGGCTGTTGTCGATCGACCTCGCCAGGCCGGAACCTGAAAAGGTCGTTAAGACAATTGCTATCAATGAGCACGAATAATGGAACGAGTAGCGGACTCGACCGCTTGGTCTACAAAAGGAGTCGAGACCATGACTGAAGCGAATGTTGTGTACGAACCCAATAGCGTCTCACCGGAGGCGCTGGCGACCCTTGGCGAGGGCCATATCGCCTATGTGAAACAGATCCGCTCCGAGGACGTGCCGGGGCTATTTCCCCAAGCGCCGCGCATCGCGCCGGGACTGAAGCTGTTCGCGCTCCACGCCGCCGACGGCACCCCGATCATGCTGACCGATAGCCGGGAAGCTGCGATTGCCAACGCATGGAGCAATGAACTGCAGGCCGTCAGCGTTCACTGACGCAGCCTCGCTGCTATCACCGAGCGCGCGAGCCGCGCTGAATGGAATTTGCGACACGCGGGCGCTTGTCCTCGATTTGATCGGGGACAGCCCCGCGTATTTATTTGGCGCAAGCAAGTGTCATTGTTAAGCCGCGAAGCGTTTGTGCTGCCGCAGGCGCCGATAGGTAGTAATATTTACTGCCAGCAAACAAGAGACGCCAAATGGCCAACATTGCATGAGCGATCAGGAATTGCAGTCCGTTACTCTCGCCGACTTATCGGCCGACCCGGCGCTGGCTGAAGCCCTGCTTGCGCTCAACAACGCCCACGCGCGCGAACTGACCTGGCTGGAGCCGGAGCGGCTGACGCATCTGGTCAGACAGGCATTCCTGATGCGGAGGACGGGAAATGTCGACGCCTTGCTGCTGGCACTCGATCAGGATGCCGATTACGCCAGCCCGAATTTCCAGTGGTTCCGTGTCCGCTATCCGCGCTTTGTTTATGTCGACCGGATCGTGGTTGCCTCGTCCGCACAAGGCTGCGGCCATGGCCGGCGGCTTTACCACGATCTGTTCGAGCAGGCGGTCCGAGCCGGCCACCAATACGTTGCCTGCGAAGTCAATGTAGACCCTCCGAATCCGGCGTCGGATGCTTTCCATGCCGCGCTGGGATTCAGCGAGGTCGGCACGGCGACCATCGCGGACGGCAGAACGGTTCGATATCTGTTACGGGAGTTGTCCAGGCCGTCGGCGGACACGGCGGCTCTCTGATCGGGGCGGAGTAAGGGTATTCGGTTTCAGGCCGCCGTGGCCGGCGGCAGCGCCAGCACCGAATAGATCGCTTGCGCGTCGCGCGAGGCGCGCAGCTTCTTGGCAACGTCCTGGTCCCGCAATAGCCGCGCGATCCGCGCCAGCGCCTTGAGGTGATCGGCGCCCGCGCCTTCGGGGGCCAACAGCAGGAAGATCAGGTCGACCGGCTGGCCGTCCATTGCCTCGAAATCGATCGGGCGCTCCAGCCGGGCGAACAGGCCGAACAGCTTTTCCAGCTTCGGCAGCTTGCCGTGGGGGATGGCGACGCCGTAGCCGACCGCGGTGGTCCCCAGCTTCTCGCGCTGCAGCAGGACTTCGAAGACCGAGCGCTCGTTCTGCCCGGTCAGAACGGCCGCGCGCGCGGCCAGCTCCTGCAGCGCCTGCTTCTTGCTGGTGACTTTCAACGCCGGGAGAATCGCCTCGGGCGCGACCAGATCGGTAATCGTCATGGGGCTTCCGAGTTTGATCGTCCGGTTGTGAAATAGGCTAGCAGGCGGCGGGGTCAAGCGGGAAACGTTTCGGATCGGAATTGCGTCTATCTGTAACGCAAAACCGGTGCCAATTCCTTAAATTCCAGGCCGGCCCGGCAAGGCGGCGGACTTATAGGGACCGCCTTGAAGGCCGTCAATGCCGGTCCGGCGCCTGGCCGCCGGGGTTGACGACCGGCGGATCGACCCAGCCGACATTGCCGTCCGGCCGCCGGTAAATGATGTTCACCCGCCCGCTGCTGCCGTGCTGGAACACGACCACCGGGGCGCCGGTCAAATCCAGCTCCATCACGGCCTCGCTGACCGAAAGCCGCTTCAGCGGGGTGGTGGCCTCGGCGATGATCACCGCGTTATAGGCGGTCACCTCGTCCTCGCCGTCGGAGGCCGGGGCCTCGATGACGTAACTCGGAGCATCCAGCGCCGGCATGCTCATTTCCGCGATCGCGACGGCCGCGGCGTGGGTCTTGCGGGCCGAGCGATCCTTGAGCCGGCTCTTGTAGCGGCGCAGCCGTTTTTCGATCAGCAGCAGGGCCTGGTCGGCGCTGGCATAGGCGTCGGCCGCGTTGGATTCAGCCTCCAGCGTGATTCCGGAATCCAGATGCAGCGCGCAGTCGGTTCGGAAGCCGAAGCCGTCCTTGCTGAGCGTGATATGGCCGGAATAATTGCCGTCGAAATATTTGCGCAGGACTTCGTCGGTGCGTTCGCTGACGCGCCCGCGCAGCGCTTCGCCGACGTTGATGCTTTTCCCCGAGACCCGTACGGTCATGTCATGCCTCGTCTCATCAAGGGTTCAAGAAATCAGTATCCGGATTGGCGGGAGCCGATCAAGCCGGTGCGGTGTCGCGGGACCGGTCGGAGGATACGGCTGGCGCCGAAAGTGCATTGCCGAGCATGCTCTGCTTGTCGCGGCGGCGCTGCACCGAGGACGGGATGCGCATCGCCTCGCGGTATTTCGCCACGGTGCGGCGGGCAATATCAATGCCGGACTCGCGCAATCGTTCCACGATGGTGTCATCCGACAGGATCACTGTCGGGCTTTCGGCATCGATCAACTGCTTGATATGGTGACGGACGGCTTCCGCGGAATGGGCTTCGCCGCCATCGGCGGAGGCGATCGAGGCGGTGAAGAAATACTTCAGTTCAAAGCTGCCGCGGTTGGTCGCCATGTATTTGTTGGCGGTGACGCGCGACACCGTCGATTCGTGCATCTGGATCGCGTCCGCCACCGCCTTGAGATTGAGCGGCCTCAAATGCGCCACGCCCTGGGTGAAAAACCCGTCCTGCTGGCGCACGATTTCGGTCGCGACCTTGAGGATGGTGCGGGCGCGCTGATCGAGCGCGCGCACCAGCCAGGTCGCATTCTGCAGGCAGTCGGTGAAATAGGATTTGTCGCCGTCCTTGCGGATCGTCTTCGACAATTCGGAATAATAGACCTGGTTGACCAGCACCCTCGGCAAGGTGTCGCTGTTGAGTTCGACATGCCAGCCGCCATCGGGACCCGGCCGCACATAAACGTCGGGCACCACGGTCTGCATCCGCGCCGAGCCGAATTTCAAACCTGGTTTTGGGTCGAGCCGCCGAATCTCGCCGATCATGTCGGCGAGATCGTCATCGTCGACACCGCAGAGTTTTCGCAAATTCCCGATATCGCGCTTCGCCAAGAGATCGAGATGCTCGACCAGCGCCTGCATCGCCGGGTCAAAGCGGTTTTGCTCGCGTAGCTGGATCGCGAGGCACTCGCTTAAATTCCGCGCGCAGACGCCGGGCGGATCGAATTTCTGCAAGGTCGCAAGCACCGCCTCAACGTCTTCGGGCGAGGCCCCGAGCCGCTCGGCCGCCTGGCCGAGGTCCGGCGGCAGATAGCCCGCCTCGTCTACCAGATCGATCAGATATTGTCCGATCATGCGCTGCGAAGGCGCGGTGAAGGCCACCGCCAACTGCTCGGCGAGATGGCTGCCCAGCGTGATCTCGGCCGCCACGAAGGCTTCGAGGTTGTAGCTGTCGTCGTTCGACGCGCCGCCGCCCCATTCGGTGTAGGCGGTCGGGGCTGCGTCCTGCGCGGTGCGCGCGGCGGCCTCGGCCGGCTCCTCGGAAAAGACGTTGTCGAGGCCGGTATCCAGCGTCTGCTCGATCTCGGCGCGGCTGCCGAGATCGCGGTTCAGCCACTCCTCCTGGCCGGGCTCAAAGCTATCGCCGGCGGCGCCGCTCATCGTCTCGGCGCGGTCGCCGGAACCCTCCTCGAAGCTCGAACCCGGATCGTCGCGGTCGGAGAATTCGGCGCGCTCCGGCTGGGGCTCGCCCCGAACCGGAGGTTCGGTGCCATCATTGGCGCGCTCGAGCAGCGGATTGCGCTCCAGCTCCTCCTCGACAAAGGCCGCAAGATCGAGATTCGACAGTTGCAGCAGCTTGATCGCCTGCATCAGCTGCGGCGTCATCACCAGCGACTGCGACTGGCGGAATTCTAATCTTTGCGTCAGCGCCATGTACCGGAGTACCGTTAAGCAAAAACCGAACCACCAATTGGTCCGATTCTTGCTTTAAACTACTCGAAAGCTGATGTACACGACCTGACGATTGTAATTTTGGACTAGAGGCGGAATTCCTCGCCAAGGTAAAGGCGCCGTACATCGGGGTTGTTGACGATCTCGTCCGGATTGCCCTCGGTCAGAATTTCACCGGCATAGACGATGTAGGCGCGGTCGGTCAGGCCCAGCGTCTCGCGCACATTATGGTCGGTGATCAGCACGCCGATGCCGCGATTGGTAAGATGGCGGACCAAGTCCTGAATGTCGCCGACCGCGATCGGATCGATGCCGGCAAAGGGTTCGTCGAGCAGCATGTAGTTAGGCCGCGTCGCCAGCGCGCGCGCGATTTCCACGCGGCGGCGCTCGCCGCCGGACAGCGCGATTGACGGCGTTTTACGCAGTCTTGCGATGTTGAATTCCTCGAGCAGCGAGCTCAGCTCGGCCTCGCGCTTTTTCCTTGAGGGTTCGACCACCTCCAGCACCGCGCGGATATTCTGCTCCACCGTGAGGCCGCGAAAGATCGAGGCTTCCTGCGGCAGGTAGCCAATTCCGAGTCTCGCGCGCTGATACATCGGCAGCTTCGTCACGTCGTGGCCATCGAGTTCGATGGCGCCGCGATCCGCCTTGATCAGGCCGGTGATCATGTAAAAAACCGTGGTCTTGCCGGCGCCGTTCGGCCCCAGCAAACCGACCGCCTCGCCGCGGCGGACATAGATGCTGACGCCGCGAACCACCTGCCGCGAGCCGAAGCTTTTTTCCACGCTATGCACAGCCAGGTAGCCGGCGCGGGTCGCCATCCGCGGGGCCGCGCCATTGGTCGCGGCGCGCAAGCGGGGCTTTTCCACGCGGGCCGGCTTTGCCGGCGGCGTGTCGCGCGCGATCGGCGGCGCATCCCGGACCGGCTGGGTGAGCATGTCGCCGATACTGTCGCCGAGCGCCGTGATGTCCTCGTGCGGCCGCGCAAAACCTTGCGGGCCGCGCTTCGGAGCGCGCCGACGGAACATGCCGAGTAAATCCACCATACCCGCTTCGCTCAGCCTTTCACGGTGATCCGCCGCAGCCCGCCGCAGCGGTTTCAATTCGCGCGCGCAGCATGAATGAGGCGATGTCCCTTGCCCAGCGAAACACGGCGCGTCGCGCGCCTCGGGCCGTGCCGTAGATACAGGCTAGCTGCAGCCGGTTCAACCTCGGCGCCTGCTCGAGCTCAGTAACTAACTGATGTTATTTCGGTTTATTTGAGACGCCCGGCGCCGGCGGCGCCGCGCCCGGAACCAGCGGACCGCAACCGTCGCCTGGGGGAACAGACCCTGGACTTTGCCGCTGTCGGATTCGATCCGGGAGACGCCGGTTGTCATGTCCACCGCCAGGCGGTCGCCGCGCAGCACGCTCTTGCATTTGGTCAGCACCACCCCGCCGAGCATGGTGATCAGATTGGTCCTGGTGTCGAAAACGGCGGCTTCGCCGGTCACGATCTGATCCTTCTGGGTGACGACCACGTTCCCTTTGGCTTCGAGCCGGCGAATCGACGAACTGCCGCCGGGGCCGGGGGTCGCCGCCTTGATCGGGGCCGCCTTCGCCTTCGGATTTCCTGCCGGTGCACCCGGCGCCGTATTCTGATCGTAGAACACCACAAGCGATTTCGAGGTCATGGTGGTGTCGCCCTGCACCACCTTCACGTTGCCGGAGAACGTCGCTTCTTTTTTCTTGTCGCGCATCTCCAGCGACGCCGCATCGATCTGAATCGGCTGGTCGCGATTTTGCGCAAACCCCTGCATGGCGTTGGGAACGCTCTGCGCCGGACTCTGCGCCCGCACGTCGCTGGCCTCCATCATCCCGAGCGCAAATAATACTGCAGTGCTGACACGGAGAAGGATGCGCGTGGTCCGGAAGCTGCGATGGACCCGCGCCATCGTCATTCAGCTTTTAGGCTTCGGTGGCGCGATCAACGTCGGCGCAGGCGCCGGCGTGGAGGTCGACATGCCGGGGATCGCCGGAGGACCGCCCTGGCCCGAGGACTGGAACAGGCCCTGTACCCGCCCGGTGTCGGATTCCACGCGCGACACCCCGGTGGTCATGTCCACCACCAGGCGGTCGCCGCGCAGCACGTTCTGGCCTTGCGTGAGAACGACGCCACCCTGCATCGTGACCTGATTGGCCTTGGTATCGAAGATCGCGGTTTCGCCGGTCACGATCTGATCCTTCTGGGTGACGATGACGTTGCCTCTAGCCTCGAGCCTGCGAATCGATGAACTGCCGCCGGGGCCGGGGGTCGCCGACTGGATCGGACCCGACTTGGCTCCCTTGGGTGCGGCGGGTGCCGGCGCAGGCGCCGCATTCGAATCGTAAAACACCACCAGCGATTTCGAGGTCATGGTGGTGTCGCCCTGCACCACCTTCACATTGCCGGCGAAGGTCGCTTCCTTCTTTTTGTCGCGCATCTCCAGCGACGCCGCCTCGATTTGAATCGGCTGGTCGCGATTTTGCGAGAACCCTTGCATGGCGTTGGGCACGCCCTTCACCGCGCTTTGCGCGCCCGCTTCGCCGGCGGCAACCATCGCGAATACAAGCAACCCGGCATACGCGCCGCGTGCGAGACGCCGGGCCGTGTTCCGATGGAACAACATCATTCTGGAATTCACTTCGCGTTGGCGCGCTTGGACGAAGATGACCGCGCTTTGGTGGGAGACGGTTCGGGAGCGGGTTCGGGCGGCGACTCGACAGCGGCAGGCTCCGGACTATCCATGATCAGGTTCATCCTCACATTGCCCTCGAACCTGACCAATTCGCCCTTCTCGGTGATGCGAAGCCTGTCGGCGGTGAGCGTTCCGTTCAGCAGTTTGACGTCGACGGGTTCTTCCGAGGTTACCGTGCCCTTGCCGATGTCGAGCAGCGCCTGCGACAGCCGCGCCTCGTAGCCGGTGGAGGATTGCAGGAAGATATCCTTGCGCAGATCCAACAACTGCGCCTTGGTATCGAACAGGCCGGTGCGCGCATCCAGCGTCACCGTCGAGCGGTCTTCCTGCAGAACCTTGGCGCGCAGCGTCTTCAGTTCGACATGATCCGGATCGGCAAGATCCTGCGTCGCGGTTTTCGCCCACACTTCGTAGGGTCGCTGGTCCGGCGTGAAGCCGGACATGTGCGGCGCTTCCATGGTGATCTTGGTGCCGGAAACGACCAGATTGTCCATGTCGATCGGAATTTTCTTCATCAGCAGCCGGAACGGATTGAAGATCGATATCGCGATCAGGCCGGCCATCGCCAAACCCACGATCGCGGGAACCGCGATGCGCAGCATCCGTACCATCCGGCTGTGGCGCGCGGCCACGGCAAAGCGCGCATCCATTCCGGCTTGAAGGACTGGGTTTTGAACCGAATACACCGATGCTCCGAGGTTGGCCTTGTGCATTCTATCCGGGATCGCGGAATTATGCAGCCCCGGACCTCGTGCCATGAGTGTGACCGAAACGGGGCGGACGCCCGCGACCTAACGCGCAT
This sequence comes from uncultured Alphaproteobacteria bacterium, assembly GCA_963784755.1. GTDB lineage: Bacteria > Pseudomonadota > Alphaproteobacteria > Rhizobiales > Xanthobacteraceae > Bradyrhizobium. Next base: position 1,345,698 of record CAWASS010000004.1, read on the forward strand.
TTCGCGGCGTCAGGAGTGCGCGAAAATGTCCTCGGCGTCCCAGCCCTGCAGATCGAGTTGCGCCCGGGTCGGCAGAAACCGGAAACACGCCTGCGCCAGTTCGGTGCGGCCCTCACGCGCCAGCATGACGTCGAGCCGCTCGCGCAGGCCATGCAGATGCAGCACGTCGGAGGCGGCATAAGCGAGCTGCGCGTCGCTCAAGCTTCGCGAACCCCAGTCGCTCGATTGCTGCTGCTTTGACAGATCGATGTTGAGCACCTCGCGCACCAGATCCTTGAGGCCGTGGCGGTCGGTGTAGGTACGGGCAAGCCGCGACGCGATCTTGGTGCAATAGACCGGCTGCGGCATCACGCCGAACGCATTGCTGAGCACTGCGAGATCGAACCGCGCGAAGTGAAAAATCTTGGTGACGTTCGGATTCGCGAGCAGCGACTTCAAATTCGGCGCGTCGGCCTGATCTTTCGCGATCTGCACCACATCGGCCGACCCGTCGCCTGCGGACAGTTGCACCACGCAGAGCCGGTCGCGATGCGGATGCAGACCCATGGTCTCGGTATCGATCGCCACCGAGCCGGTGTAGCGCGACAAATCCGGCAGATCGCCGCGATGCAGACGGATGGTCATGATGTCTAATCTCTACTTCGAATCGGCACGGCTTAAACTATCTTTGAATTGTCCGGGAAACGAGGGGTGTGCCGGACTCAGATCGATGGCATCGGATTTAGCTGTATAACATATTGAAAATATAGATTTTATTGAGCCTTGCGGGAACGCGGCCTTCTGCTGCATCGCACGGCGGCCGCGAGCTATCCCCGCCCGATCAAACTGCGTCAATATGGTCGACCATGACAATAACCGAAGGTGCCGCGATGAAAGCCGAACAACAACGCCTGCCCCGCTTCGCCGTGCTGATCGACGCCGACAATACCTCGCCGCAGATTGCAAGCGGGCTTTTCGAGGAGGTGGCGAAATTCGGCGAGGCCAGCGTCCGCCGTATTTATGGAGACTTTTCCAACCAGCGGCTCAAATCCTGGGCCGAGATTCTCCAGAAGCACGCCATCGATCCCTATCAGCAATTCGCTTACACGACGGGAAAGAACGCCTCCGATATCGCGCTGGTGATCGACGCCATGGACCTCTTGCATAGCGGCCGGTTCGATGGATTCTGCCTGGTATCGTCAGACAGCGATTTCACCCGGCTCGCATCGCGGCTGCGCGAACAGGGCGCCAACGTCTACGGTTTCGGCGCGCAGAAAATGCCAGAGAGCTTCCGCCAGGCCTGCCGGCAATTCATCTACACCGAGAACCTGCTGCCGCAGGCGCCGAAATCGAACTCCAGCGCAGCGCCGGCATCAAAATCATTGCAACCGCCCAGCGCCGCCCTTCCCATTTTGAAGAAGGCCATTGCGCAGGCCGAAAGCGAGGACGGCTGGGTAAGGCTGGATTTTGTCGGATCTCAATTGACCAATCTGGTGTCGGATTTCAACGTCCGTAGCTACGGCTTCACCAAGCTCAGCGACCTCGTGCGAAACACCGGCCTGTTCAACGTCGAGAAGACCGACGGCAACCGCACCCGCATCCGCGCCAAGCCGAAGCAAAGTGCGAAGGCAAGCGTGAAAAGCAAGCGAACAGCAAAAAAGAAAGCGACGGGTACTGCAGCGAAGGCACGCGAAAGGCGACGAGCGGCTCTGGCTGCTGCGATAAAGCCGGGGCCGGTCGTTCCGTGACGGATGCACTTAAAGCGGCCGCTGTTCGCGCCACCTGACATCAAGAACCGATGAGAAAACCTCGGTTCCTCTTTCGGAACACCAATTGCCCCAGCAGAGTCGGGAACCGGACATAATAAAGCCGGTTATCCCGGTGATCTACTGATCCAGATTCAACCGGCATCCTGAAGAATCCGACCGTTATTGATCGGGCTTGGGAAATTGGTCGCATGGCGACCTTCAAGATCAGAAAAACAAAACAGCTTGGAGGTTTGTCATGCCCTCACGAAATCAGTCGACCCGCGCGCTCGCGCGGCTTCAACTGGCAACGCCCGTTTCCAACGTCGCCAGTCTGCTTAAATTGCAAGAGCAAGCCGCAGACTACGTACGTGAAGCGAAGCGCCGTGATCCCTCGGAACCCGGTGAGTTGATGTCCGCAGTGGTGGATGCCGTCGCACGCGATTATTTTCGCCACGCCATCAAAAAACGCCGCAGAAGCACTCGTCGAGCGCTTCCTGTTCTGCTCGTGCTGTCCGCAATGACGCTCTTCGCCGCCCCGGCAATCGCCCAGACGGATTACGATGGCGTCTGGACCGTGACCGTCACCACCAAGACCGGAAGCTGTCAGCCGACCACCCGCTATCCATTGGTGGTGGCCGATGGGAAGGTGTCCGGTGCCGCCGACCTGTCGGGCAGCGTTGGACGAAATGGTGCAGTCAGGGCTTCGCTCAAGGGCGCTTTTGCCAATGGCCAGCTGAGCGGCAATGCCGGATCTGGAAAATGGAATGCGGCGTCGGCAGGAATGCCCTGCAGCGGTCGATGGATGGCCACAAGGCAGTGACCATCTGGACGATTGTGACCTGCGCGCGGTGGGTCATCTCGAACGGGGAGACTGCTTGAGCGGTTACCTCTGGTAAAATGACAACTCAGGATTTTCGAATAAGTGGTGCCCAGGAAAGGACTCGAACCTTCACGGCCGTTAAGCCACTGGCACCTGAAGCCAGCGCGTCTACCAATTCCGCCACCTGGGCACGGTTGCTGGGTAGAGCGCCGGTTACTAAGGACCGCCCGCGCGCTTGTCAAATCGCTGCGGTGCCGCCCAAATAGTTACGATTGGGGCGTGCCCTTTTCGGAAAACCGGGCCCACTTTTCCGGATCATGCCCTGTACAGCGCGAGCCGGTTGGCGTATCGCGAAACGGCTAAAACGCCCGCGCACAAACGCATTTGCACGGTTTTCAGGATCAGCCCCATGCTCTCCAATATCGACACCCTTGTCACGGTTTTCGGAGGATCGGGCTTTGTCGGGCGGCATGTGGTCCGGGCCCTTGCCAAGCGCGATTACCGCATCCGGGTCGCGGTGCGGCGGCCGGAACTCGCAGGCCATCTGCAGCCGCTCGGCAAGGTCGGCCAGATCCATGCCGTGCAGGCGAATTTACGCTATCCGGCCTCGGTCCAGGCCGCGATGCGCGACAGCCACGCCGCCATCAATCTGGTCGGCATCCTGGTCGAGGGCGGCGCGCAGACCTTCGACGCGGTGCAGGGGTCTGGCGCCGGCACCGTGGCCAAGGCCGCGGCTGCAGCCGGCGCGCGGATGGTGCATGTCTCATCGATCAGCGCCGATGAGAATTCGCTGTCGCGCTATGGACGTTCCAAGGCGGCGGGCGAAAAGGCGGTGCGCGAGGCCGTGCCTGCGGCGGCGATCCTGCGTCCCTCGGTGGTGTTCGGTCCGGAGGATAATTTCAGCAACCGCTTCGCGGCGCTCGCGAGGGTGTCCCCTGCGCTGCCGCTGATCGGCGGCGGCGCGACAAAACTGCAGCCGGTTTATGTCGGCGATGTCGCGACCGCCGTTGCGGATGCCGTCGACGGCAAGACCAGGCCGGGTGCCATTTACGAGCTCGGCGGCCCGGAAGTGCTGACCATGCGCGAGATCATGGAAATCATCCTGGCGGTGATCGAACGCAAGCGCATGCTGGTGTCGCTGCCGTTCGGATTGGCAAAGCTGCAGGCGCTGGCGCTGCAGTTCGCGCCGGGGCCGTTGAAACTGACGCCGGATCAGGTCGCGCTGCTGCGCGCCGATAATGTGGTGTCGGATACGGCGAAGTCCGCAGGGCTGACGCTGGAGGGATTGGGGATCGTGCCGGATTCGCTGGAAGCAGTCGCGCCGCAATATCTCTGGCGCTTCCGCGCCGCCGGGCAGTTCCAGAAGAAGAGCGCGTGAACGCTTCGCTTTGCCCACGCGACGCAATCGCGCAGATTACTTCCCCAGTGCCAGCGCGATCAGGCCGAGCGTGCCGACGATGACGCGCCACCACGCGAACAGCGTGAAGCCGTGGCGGGTGACGTAATTCAAAAACGTCTTGACCACGATGATCGCCGTGATGAACGACACCACAAATCCGATGGCGACAATGCCCAAGTGATCGGCGGACATGTCACCGCGGTTCTTGTAGAGGTCGTAGACGAACGCGCCGAGCATGGTCGGGATCGCCAGGAAGAACGAGAACTCCGCCGCCGCGCGCTTGTCGGCGCCGAGCAGCATCGCGGCGACGATGCTGGCGCCGGAGCGCGATACTCCGGGGATCATCGCAAGGCACTGCGCGAACCCGATCTTCAGGTACATCGGAATAGGAAAGGTGGTGGCGTCGTGCTCATGCGGCTCGAGATCGAGCTGATCGACCCAGAGCAGGATCGCGCCGCCAACGATCAGCGAAAAACACACCACCCATGGATTGAACAGATAGCTCTTGATGTAGCCGCCGGCGGCCGCCCCGATCACCGCCGCAGGCAGGAACGCTACCAGCACGCCGATGACGAACCGCCGGTCGTCGGGATTGGAGAACATGCCGAGCGCGATCCGCCACAACTTGCCGAAATAGATCGCGACAATGGCGAGGATGGCGCCGAGTTGAATCAGCACCGCAAAGCTCTTCCAGAAATTATCTTCGCCGAGATCGAAAAACCGTTCCGCCAGCAACAGGTGGCCGGTGGAGGAGACGGGCAAGAACTCCGTGACGCCCTCGACCACGCCGAGAATCACCGCCCTGATCGAATCGGAAATCATGATGGGGTCCGTAACTTGGGGGAAAAGCCGGGTTCTTCTCGCCTATTCGCATGCCCGCTGCAATGTCAAAAACAGGTCTCACACCCATCAATGCGGAATGTGTGGTAAAGCCCCCGCAGCGTGCCCCGGATGCTGCGCAGCACGCCCTCTTTGGCGTGCGCTGCTAAGCCGGGGCCGTACCAAGCGTCGGCGTTCGTGACGGTCCCGGCTCTGCGGAGCAGCGTGAAGAACGCTGCACCGCGTCCGGGACACGGAGCCCGCAAAAGCGGCTTCCCCCGGCAGTGAGAGTTTGTTAAGCACCGCAAATCTATCAAGGGCTTCATGTTCACGCTGCTTCATCATCCGTTCTGTCCGCATTCCCGCTTCATCCGCCTCGCCTTCGGCGAGCACGGCCTCGATCTGCGGCTGATGGAGGAGCGCGCGTGGGAGCGGCGCGAGGCGTTTCTGGCGCTGAACCCGGCGGGGGCCACGCCGGTGCTGATGACCGACGGTTTTCCTCCCATCCCGGGTGCCGGCGTCATCGCCGAATATATCGACGAAGCCCACGGCGCCGACATGGGCGAACGCCGGCTGCTGCCTGCGGCGATGGCCGAGCGCATCGAGGTGCGCCGGCTGATGGCCTGGTTCAACGAGAAATTTTTCGAGGAGGCCAGCGGTCCGCTGGTTAACGAGCGCATCTACAAGCGTTTCATGAGCGAGGACGGCGGCGGCGGGCCTCCGGAGATGGATGTGATCCGCGCGGCCAAGGCAAATGTGCGCTATCATCTGGCCTATATCGGCTGGCTGGCGCGGACGCGGAATTTCCTCGCCGGGGACCGACTCACCTATGCGGACCTCGTCGCCGCGGCGCACCTGTCGGCGATCGACTATCTGGGCGACGTGCCATGGATCGAGGACGATGCGGCAAAGGCGTGGTACGCGCGGATAAAATCCCGCCCGTCGTTCCGCCCGCTGCTGGGCGAATGGCTGGCCGGCGTGCCGGCGTCGCGGACCTATGTGGACCTGGATTTCTGAGGTTCGAGTACCAACGTTTCGTCGTGTCCCGGACGCGGTGCGACATTCTTCATGCCGCTCCGCAGAGCGGGGACCGTAACGAACACCGACCTTGGTACGGCCCCGGCTCTGCAGCGCACCGCTTCCCGAAGAGCTGCGCGCTGCGCTGCGTCCGGGGCACGAAACCGGCGAAGCACCCAACGTGACCGCGCATCTCAAAGCCGACCTCACCCGCGAAGCCCACTCGCTCGGCTTCGATTGCATCGGCGTCAGCGACCCCGGCGCGATCGGCGGCGCGGGAAAACATTTTCACGCTTTTATCGAGGCCGGCGGCCATGGCGACATGGACTGGCTTGCCGCCCGCCCGGAGCGCCGCGCCGACCCGCGCGTGCTGTGGCCCGATGTCCGCTCGATCGTCATGTTCGGCGTCAATTACGGGCCTGACGAGAATCCGCTGGCGATTCTCGAACAGCGCACGCGCGGCGCCATCTCGGTCTACGCGCAAGGCGACGACTATCACGACCTGATCAAGAAGCGGCTGAAGGCGCTGGCGCGGTGGCTGGTCGCGTCCGCCGGCGGCGACGTAAAGGTGTTCGTCGATACCGCCGCGGTAATGGAGAAGCCGCTGGCACAGGCGGCGGGCCTGGGCTGGCAGGGCAAGCATACCAACCTCGTGTCGCGCGAATTCGGCTCATGGCTGTTTCTGGGCGCGATCTTTACGACGCTCGATCTGCCGCGCGACGAAGCAGACATCGATCACTGCGGCTCGTGCCGGGCGTGCCTCGACATCTGTCCGACCAATGCTTTCCCCGCGCCATACAAGCTCGATGCGCGGCGCTGCATTTCGTACCTGACCATCGAGAGCAAGGGCCCGATCCCGCGCGAATTGCGAAAAAGCATCGGCAATCGCATCTATGGCTGCGACGATTGCCTCGCGGCCTGCCCATGGAACAAGTTCGCGCAAACCGGCCGCGAGATCAAACTCGCCGCGCGCGAAAATCTGCGCGCGCCGGCGCTGGCCGAATTGGCCCGGCTCGACGATTTGGGCTTCCGCGAACTGTTTGCGAGATCCCCCGTCAAGCGGGTTGGCCGTGACCGCTTCATCCGCAATGTGCTGATCGCGATCGGCAACTCGAAAGATGCGGCGCTGGCCGATGCGGCAAGGCCCCTGCTCGGCGATGAAAGCGCGCTGGTGCGTGGCGCCGCGGTATGGGCGCTGTCGCAACTGTTGCCCACCGACGAATTCGATTCGATCTCCGCCGAAAATAGCCGGCGCGAGACGGATGAAAGCGTTCGCGCAGAGTGGATGAACGCCACCCGCCCTTGATTTCATCGCGCAAATTCCGCCATGGTCCCGCGCCATGACCAACCAGCCCTTCTTCACCCGCGAATCCGACACTTTCATCCCCACCGCTGCCGCCAACGGGCCGTGGGATCCGAAATCGTTGCACGGCCGTGTCATTGTCGGCCTGCTCGCCTTCGTCATCGAGCAGCGTCACGGCAGCGAGGATTTCGTGCCGGCGCGGTTCACCGTCGACATGTTCCGGCTGCCGGGTTTTGCGCCGATCGAGGTGACATCGCGGGTGATCCGCGACGGCCTGCGGATCAGGGTGGTCGAAGCCGAGTTTTTCAGCGGCGGCGTCAGCATGGCGCGGGCGTCGTGCCAGTTGCTGCGCAGAACCGAAAATCCCGAAGGCAAGGTCTGGTCGCCGCCGAACTGGAACGTACCCGCGCCTGCGGACATTCCGGCGCCGACCGATCCGCGCCTCGGCATGAACGGCAAATGGACCACTCGCCCCATAATAGGCGCGATGGGCACCGTCGGCCCGCGGCGGCTGTGGATGAGCGAAGTACGCGACCTCGTCGAAGGTGTGCCGCTGACGCCGTTCGTGCGGGTCGCGGTGGCAGCGGATTTCGCCAGCCCCTACGCCAATGCCGGCGAGCAGGGCCTCGGCTATATCAACAGCGACGTGACGTTGTATCTTCATCGCCTGCCGGTGCAGGAATGGATCGGGTTCGAGGTGGTGAACCACCACGCGTCGGACGGCATCGCGATCGGCGAATGCTGGCTCTACGACCAGCAGGGACCGATCGGCACCTCCACCGTCGCCGCCCTGGCGCAGCGCAAGCCGATGGCAAAACCGCCGCCGCCGTAGCCTCGTCATTCCGGGGCGCGCGAAGCGCGAGCCCGGAATCCATAACCACGATTGAGTCTATGGATTCCGGGCCTGCGCCAAGCGGCGCATCCCGGAATGACGAGCGTTCAAAACTCCGCCACCGCCGCGATAATGCGCGCGATGTCCTGTGGGCGCGAGAGGCGGTGGTCGCCGTCCTGGATCATGGTCAGCACCACGTCATCGCTGGGCAGCCGGTGCGCCAGCGCGAAGGCGTGCTTCCATGGCACGTCCGGGTCCTGCGCGCCCTGCAGGATGCGGACGGGACAGCCGACCTCGATTGTCGAGCCGAGCAGGAGATGATTGCGGCCCTCCTCGATCAGCGCCTTCGTGATTGGATAGGGCTCGCCATATTGCGATGGCCTGAGCCACACGCCCTTAGTTTCGATCTCCCGACGCACGTCGGGCGAAAAGCCCTTCCACATCAGCTCTTCGGTGAAATCCGGGGCCGGCGCGATCAGCACCAGCCCCGCGATACTCGCAACGCCAGTTCCATGCCGGCGCGCGATCTCGCGTGCCAGCAGCAGCGCCATCCAGCCGCCCATCGATGAGCCGATCACCACCTGCGGTCCGTTGCAGAAGGAATCGAACACGGCGGTGCTCTCCTTCAGCCAGCGCCCGATGGTGCCGTCGACGAAGGCGCCGCCGGAGACGCCGTGGCCGGAATAGTCGAACCGTACGCAGGCGCGGCCGTGCTCCGCGGCCCAGGCATCGAGCGCCAGCGCCTTGGTGCCCTGCATGTCCGAATTGAAACCGCTCAGCCAGAACAGCCCGGGCGCGGCCCCTGCGCGGGCGCGCACCGCGATCTTTCGCGCATCGGGGCCCCCGCCGACCTCGATGAACGCCGGTTCGGTATCAGGTATGCCAGCAGCCGTGTCGGTCATGGATCATCCGCCTCGTCCTCTGCTGTTTGGTTGAGCACGCACTATCCGTCAACGGACGCCGTGCACCGAACAGGACCGTCGCGCTTGCGGAACACGCCTTTGCGCTCTATGTCGGCCCTGCCTGCATATCCTGCTTCGCAGGCGTGACCAAAATGCCTCGCATTTGACAGTTTCCGCACGGGGACAGGCGAGTTTGCTTGCCCGGCGGCGCTTATTCCTTCAAACTATCGGCTTCGTTCATAACACTGGAGAACACCCCATTCGCCGTCCCAACAGAGCCCCGCCCGCTGCAACCAAAGACGGGCCGCGCACCAACGATGAAATCCGCAATGCACAGGTTCAGCTGATCGATCAGGATGGCACGAACCACGGCACGGTCGAAACAGCCGCCGCTGTAAAGATGGCCATGGATGCCGGCATGGATCTCGTGGAGATTTCGCCGAACACCAATCCTCCCGTTTGCAAAATCATGGATTACGGGAAGTACAAATATTCCGCGCAGAAAAAAGCCGCCGAGGCACGCAAGAAACAGAAGGTCGTCGAGATCAAGGAGATCAAGCTGCGGCCGATGATCGACGATCACGATTATGACGTGAAGATGCGCGCGATGCAGCGCTTCTTCGAGGAAGGCGACAAGGTCAAGATCACCTTGCGCTATCGCGGCCGCGAAATGGCGCATCAGGAAATCGGCACCAAGCTTTTGGATCGGGTCAAGACCAACGTCGCCGACTACGCCAAGGTCGAGCAGGACGCCCGTTTCGAAGGCCGCCAGGTGGTGATGGTGCTGGCGCCGAGGTGAGTGACCCTCGTGTCCCGGACGCGGTGCGGCATTCTTCATGCCGCTCCGCAGAGCCGGGACCGTCACAAGTACCGAGTTCTGTTACGGCCCCGGCTTAGCAGCGCACCACGCCGTGAAGAACGTCGTGCTGCGCAGCATCCGGGGCACAAACATCAGCTCCTTATCGCCTGCCAGCTGCCGCTGCAGCGGTCGCCGGTAATCACGCCGGCCCACCGGCCTGCTCCTGAATTGCCTACAAGCCGGCCGCTTCCGGCGGCCCATGACAGGCCGACCGATATTCGCACAGCCACTGCGCCGCCGCGGCTGATGCCGCCCGTTACCTTGCCGCCGCCAGCCGACGACACGCGGCTACCGGATACGGCGAAGGGGACGCTGTTGGTCGCACTGCAATTACCGGCCCGGGTAGCAAAAACCACGTTCCAGGTGCCATCATAGGCCCCCGCCCGCGGGACTCTCGCTTCGGCGGTGGCGGGTGCTGCTGCAACCGCGGCCAGCAGAGCGGCGACCACTGTCCATCGGTATCCGCGTGACGCGTTAAAATCGGCCAATGCGGCCATCGATCGGGTGAAAAAAATCATTTTCTTGGCCTCGAAATATGCCGAGAAGCGACGGATACAGGCTTAGTAGAGCCGCACCCGCTCGCGGTTCATCGGTTGCCATTTCGCCGATCCTCTGCCATAAGCCCAACCTTCATCGCCCGGCTGATCAAGGGCTGCCGTGTCGATGCCTGTGCCGATTAGGTCCTTTCGGAAATAATCGAGCACTTTCAACGCTCTAACGAGCATTTTAGCCGGCCATACCGCTCCTTTAGAGCGCGTTGTGCTGTCGGCCAACAGGAGAGCCAAATGCCCAAGCTGAAGACCAAATCGGGCGCTAAAAAGCGCTTCAAGGTGACTGCCACCGGCAAAGTGATGGCCGCCCAGCGCGGCAAGCGCCACGGCATGATCAAGCGAACGAAAAAGCAAATTCGCCAGTTGCGCGGCACCCGCGTGCTGTTCAAAACCGATGGCGACAACATCAAGAAATATTTCTTGCCGAACGCCTGATCGCGTTCCCGTCCATTTCAGCCGGGCCGCGTCCGCGCGGCCATTCATCACCCATTTTTCGAAGATAGAGGAGATCAGTCATGGCTCGCGTCAAACGCGGTGTGACGGCTCATGCCAAGCACAAGAAAGTCTACAAGGCCGCCAAGGGTTTTCGCGGCCGCCGCAAGAACACCATCCGTACCGCCAAGCAGGCGGTAGAGAAGGCGGGCCAGTACGCCTTCCGCGACCGCAAGCGCAAGAAGCGCACCTTCCGTGCGCTGTGGATTCAGCGCCTCAACGCCGCGGTGCGCCCGTTCGGCATGACCTACAGCGTGTTTATCAACGGTCTCGCCAAATCGGGGATCACGGTGGACCGCAAGGTGCTGTCGGACCTCGCCATCCACGAACCGGCGTCGTTCCAGGCCATCGCCGAAAAGGCCAAAGCCGCGCTGGCGGCTTAACCGGTTCATCGTCATCGCCGGGCTTGACCCGGCGATCCATCCTTTCGAAACAAGATGGATGCCCGGGTCAAGCCCGGGCATGACGCTTGGAGGCGTCGCCACCATGTCCGATCTCGAAACGCTTGAGCAATCCATCCTCGCCGACATCGCCGCCGCCGGCGACGAAGCCGCACTTGAAGCTGTGCGCGTCGCGGCGCTCGGCAAGAAGGGTTCGATCTCCGTGCTGCTCGCAACGCTCGGCAAGATGTCGCCGGATGAGCGCAAAACCCAGGGCGCCGCCATCAATCTCGCCAAGGACAAGGTCACGCAGGCGCTGAGCGCGCGCCGCGACATCCTGAAATCCGCGGCACTCGATGCGCGGCTTGCGTCGGAAACCGTCAACGTCACCCTGCCCTTGCGCGAGGCTCCGGCCGAGCAGGGCCGGATTCATCCGCTCAGTCAGGTGATGGACGAACTCACCACCATCTTCGCCGACATGGGATTCGCCGTTGCCGAAGGCCCCGACATCGAGACCGACGACTACAACTTTACAAAGCTGAATTTCCCGGAAGGCCATCCGGCCCGCGAAATGCACGACACGTTTTTCTTCAACCCGAAGCCGAATGGCTCGCGGATGCTGTTGCGCACCCACACCTCGCCGGTGCAGGTGCGCACGATGCTCAGCCAAAAACCGCCGATCCGCAGTGTCTGCCCGGGCCGCACCTACCGCATCGATTCCGATGCCACCCACACGCCGCAGTTTCACCAGGTCGAGGGCCTCGTGATCGACAAGGGCTCGCATCTCGGCCACCTGAAATGGATCCTGCACGAATTCTGCAAGGCATTCTTCGAGGTCGACCATATCAACATGCGGTTTCGGCCGTCGTTCTTCCCGTTCACCGAGCCGTCGCTCGAAGTCGACATCCAGTGCCGCCGCGACAAGGGCGAGATCAGGTTCGGCGAGGGCGAGGACTGGCTGGAGATTCTCGGCTGCGGCATGGTGCACCCGAACGTGCTGCGCGCCTGCGGCATCGATCCCAACGTCTACCAGGGTTTTGCCTGGGGCATGGGCATCGACCGCATCGCGATGCTGAAATACGGCCTGCCGGATTTGCGGCAGCTGTTCGAGAGCGATGTGCGCTGGCTCACCCATTACGGCTTCAAGCCGCTCGACGTGCCGACGCTGGCGGGAGGGCTGAGTTCGTGAATAGCTTCGCATTGACGCCGGCGTTTGGGGCTTACCCCTCTCCCCGGCCCTCCCCCACAAGGGGGGAGGGAGCGCCAGAGCATCACGGACATCGTCTTGGGCGCAGAGTCGAATGTCGCGACGAACCCGCTTTGCAAAAATGTTCGCACCGAGCGCTTTCTGTTCCCTCCCCCCTTGTGGGGGAGGGCCAGGGAGGGGGGTAGCCCGGAATGCCGCACGCCAACGTCAGCACCCGGCAGCGCAATCGAGCAAGACAATTTCGGCAAGCGATGACGCGTGCCGAGACGCTGCTATGGCGCCACATCAAGGCAGATCGGATCGACGGACTAGGCTTCCGCAGACAGATGCCAATCCGGAATTATATCGTGGACTTCGTATGCCTAGCAGCAAAGCTAATCGTCGAACTGGATGGCGAGTCGCATGACTTCGAGGAACAGCAAAAGGCCGATCAAGTTCGCGACGCCTTCTTCGCAGCCGAAGGCTTTCGGGTTTTGCGCTTCACCAATGATCAAGTGATGTCGAATTTGGAAGGCGTTGTCGAAGTCATCAGGCAAACGGCGGCAACTCGCTTGCGTGGGGCTATCCCCCTCCCCGACCCTCCCCCTCATGACGACGCGCGGGGAGAGAACCCATGAAATTCACGCTCTCCTGGCTGAAGCAACATCTCAACACCGACGAGCCGCTGGAAAAGCTCGCCGACAAGCTCACCATGATCGGGCTTGAGGTCGAGAACATCGAGGACAAGGCGAAGGCGCTCGCACCCTTTACCATCGCCAAGGTGATCTCCGCCGAGCAGCATCCCAATGCGGATCGGCTGCGCGTCTGTATGGTCGATACCGGCGATGGCGGCGCGCCGGTGCAGGTGGTATGTGGCGCGCCGAATGCGCGCACCGGGCTGGTCAGCGTGTTTTCGCCGCCCGGCACCTTCATCCCGGGAAAGAATATCACGCTCGGCGTCGGCACCATCAGAGGCGTCGAGAGCCGCGGCATGCTGTGCTCGGCGGCGGAGTTGCAGCTCTCGGAGGATCACGACGGCATCATGGAACTGCCGGCCGACGCGCCGATTGGCAAACCTTACGCGCAATGGGCCGGACTCGGTGATCCCGTGCTGGAGATCAATCTCACGCCCAATCGCCAGGATTGCACTGGCGTGCACGGCATTGCGCGCGACCTTTCCGCCGCCGACATGGGCAAGTTCAGGGATCCCGCAATCAAGCCGATCAGGGGTGAATTCCCCTGCCCGGTGCAGGTCACCGTCGAAGACGCCGCGCTGTGCCCGGGCTTCGCGCTGCGGCTCGTACGCGGCGTCAAGAGCGGCCCGTCGCCGGAATGGCTGCAGCAGCGGCTGACCTCGATCGGGCTCCGGCCAATCAACGCGCTGGTCGACATCACCAACTTCATGACCTACGATCGCGCCCGGCCGCTGCATGTGTTCGATGCGGCAAAAGTGCACGGCAATCTCACGGTGCGCCACGCCCGCGACGGCGAGACGCTGCTCGCGCTCGATGGCCGTACCTACACGCTCGACCCCGGCGTCTGCGTGATCGCCGACGACCATGGCGTCGAATCGCTGGCGGGCATCATGGGCGGCGAAGCCTCCGGTTGCGACGAGAATACCACGGACGTGCTGATCGAGTCGGCGCTGTGGAACGAGATCAACATCGCGCAGTCCGGCCGCAAGCTCGGCATCAATTCCGACGCGCGCTATCGTTTCGAGCGCGGCGTCGATCCGGCCTTCATGGTGCCGGGGCTCGAGATGGCCACGAAGCTGGTGATGGACCTCTGCGGCGGCACGCCGTCGGAAAATGTCGTGGTCGGCAATCCCTTCGGCGAAGACCGCGTGATCGATTTTCCGCTTCATGAAGTAAAGCGCCTCGCCGCTATCGACGTGCCGCTGGTGGAGATGAAGCGAATCCTTGGCCATCTCGGCTTCATGGTGGCCGGCAGCGGCCCCATCGTGAAGGTCGCAGTGCCCTCCTGGCGTACCGACGTTCACGGCAAGGCCGACATCGTCGAGGAGATCGTGCGCATTGTCGGCGTCGACAAGGTGCCGATGACGCCGTTCGAGCGCGGGGAGAACCCGCGCAAGCCGATCCTGTCGCAGATTCAGCTGCGCACCCGCCGCGGCAAGCGCGCGCTGGCCGTGCGCGGCATGGTCGAAGCGGTGACGTGGTCGTTCATCTCCAAACCGCATGCCGAGTTGTTCGACCGCGATCCGCCGGTGCAGGCGCAGGCCAACCGCCGCGGTCATCCCGAACTGTCGCTCGCCAATCCGATCGCGGCCGATATGTCCGACATGCGGCCGAGCCTGCTGCCGGGTCTCGTCACCGCGGTACAGGCCAATATCGACCGCGGCCTCTCGGATCTGGCGCTGTTCGAAGTTGGCCAGGTCTTCACCAGCGACGCGCCCGAGGGCGAACTGATCGCCGCCGCCGGCGTCCGCCACGGCTTCGCCTCGTCGAAAGGCATGGGACGGCACTGGGACGGCAGCGCGATGGCCAATGCGCTCGACGCCAAGGCCGATGCCTTCGCGGTGCTGGCCGCGGCCGGCGCGCCGATGCAGGCGCTGCAGATCGTGCCCGGTGGACCTGACTGGCTGCATCCCGGACGTTCCGGCACCATCCAGATCGGCCCGCAAAACGTGCTGGGATATTTCGGCGAGTTGCATCCCCGCGCGCTGGAAGCACTGCGCGCCGACGGCCCCTTGATCGCGTTCGAGGTGATCCTCGACCGCATTCCCGATGCCAAACAGAAGCCCACCCGCGCCAAGCCGACGCTGGAGCTGTCGCCATTCCAGCCGGTGTCGCGCGATTTCGCCTTCATCGTCGACCGCAGCGTCAAGGCCGGCGACATCGTCCGCGCAGCGCAAAGCGCCGACAGGAAGCTGATATCGGATGTCACCGTGTTCGAACGTCTATGAAGGCAAGGGCATCGACGAGGCGAAGAAATCCGTAGCAATTGCCGTCACACTGCAGCCGCGTGAAAAAACCCTGACCGATCAGGAGATCGACGCGGTCGCGGCGAAGATCGTGGCCGAAGTGACAAAGAAAACCGGCGGCGTGTTGCGCGGATGAGTTCCGCCGGTCTCATTCCGGCCAACGTCAGCCTCAACATCGCGCTTGCGATCTGCGTCATTGCTTTCGTGTCGGGGACGGCACGCGGATTTTCCGGTTTCGGCTCCGCGCTGATTTTCATGCCGCTGGCCAGCAGCCTCGCTCCACCGCCGCTGGCCGCCGCCGTCCTGCTGATCATCGATATCGTTGCGGCAGCACCGCTGATTCCAAATGCGTGGAGGCAAGCGGATCGCAGGGCGGTCGCGATCATGGCCCTTGGAGCGCTGATCGGAACCCCGCTCGGCACCTACGCCCTTATCCGGCTCGATCCGCTGACCACGCGCTGGATCATTTCCGGATTCGTGCTTGCACTGCTGCTGTTGCTGATATCGGGCTGGCGCTATCGCGGCAAGGATCATGCATCGATTGCCGTGGGCATCGGCGGTCTCTCGGGGTTTTGCAGCGGCCTTGCGCAAACCGGCGGCCCGCCGATCGTCGCCTACTGGCTGGGCCGGCCGATCCTGCCCGTGATCGCACGCGCCAACATCCTGTTGTTCTTCGCAGCATCGGATATTTTCTCGGCCGCGAGCTATTCACTGGCCGGGCTCATCACGAAAGGCGCACTCGGCTTCTCGCTCGTGGTCGGCCCTGCCTATGCGGTCGGCGTTTTACTCGGCGCCAGGTTGTTCGGCCACGCCAGCGAGACACTGTTCCGCTCGATCTGCTACGCCCTGATCGCACTTGCGGCCGTCATCGGGCTGCCGCTGCTCGACGGCGTCCTGCGCTGACGCTAGAGTTCCGAAACGGCCAGGCAAAATCAACCGGGAGAAACCGCCATGATCGATCGCCGCGATGTGCTGAAGCTCGCTGCCGCCGGCGCCGCAGCGCTCGCCGCGCCCCCGGCCTTTGCGCAGACCCCCGCCAAGCCGCGCACGCGCATCGTGTTCCTCGGCACCAAGGGCGGTCCGCGCGTGGAGGTCGGCCGCTCCAATCCCGCCAATCTGGTCGAAGTCAACGGCACGCCCTATGTGATCGACTGCGGCATGGGCGTCAGCCATCAACTGGTCAGCGCCGGCGTGCCGCTTCCGTCGGTGAAATATATCTTCATCGGCCATCATCACTCCGACCACAACCTCGAATACGGCAATCTGTTCTACAACGCCTGGGCTTCCGGCCTATCGACGCCGATCCATTCGTTCGGCCCGAAGGGGCTGGAGGCCATGACCAGAACCTATTGGGAACTGAACAAGTTCGAACGTCGAGACCAGGATCGCCGACGAGGGCCGTCCCGATCCACGTCCGCTGCTGATCGCAAAGGACATCCTTGAGGACGGTGTGGTGCTGCAGACCGCCGACGTGAAGGTGACCGCGTTTCGGACGCCGCATCCGCCGATCACGGACAATTTTGCCTACAAGTTCGAAACGCCCGACGGCGTCGCCGTATTCTCCAGCGACACGAACTACAATCCAAAGCTCGCCGAGTTCGCCAAGGGTGCCGACGTGCTGGTGCATGAGGCGTTGTTTGCCCCGTTTGTCGACCGCCTGGTAGCAAGGGTTAAAAACGGCGCGACATTGGGAAAGCATCTGCTTGAAAGCCACACCACCACCGAAGACGTCGGCAAGATCGCCGCCGCCGCAGGCGTCAAGCTTCTGGTGCTCAGCCATCTGGTGCCGGGCGACATCGAAGTCTCCGATGACGACTGGACAAAAGACGTGAAGAAGCACTTCTCGGGCCGCATCGTCGTCGCCAAGGACCTGATGCAACTGGCGCTGCCGGTGTAACCCGGTGTCGCCCTCGCTTTCGCGGGGACGACGGCTGGATTATTTCTCCAGCACCAGATCGCAATACGCGTACCCATCTCTCTCGACGCGCGCGCCCGGCGTCACCGCCAGCCGCCGCGCAAAAACCGGGCCCGCCACGACGCAGGTGTGAAACTCGCCGTTCTCCCCGCAGGGATCGACGCCCTCAGGCAAATCCGCCAGCAATTGCGCATCGAATTTGCGCCCGGCAAACTCCGCCGGCAATTTTTTCAGATCGACAGTGGCGATATAAGCCTCAAATCCGCCCTCGATCATTTCGCGCGCCAGCGCCAGGGTCGGCCGTCCCCACAACGGAAACACCGGCGTGACGCCGGTGCCGGCGAGTTTTTGCTCGCGATAGATACGGACATCTTCAAGAAACAGATCGCCGAAGACGATGTGGCTGATGCCGTCCCGAACCGCGCCGGCAACCGCCTCACCCATCCGCGCTTCGTAAATCTCGTTCGGGCAGGGATACGGGATCGGCACGATCGTGGGCTGCAACCCCGCCGCGCCGAGTTGTGCGAGCAGAATCTCCTGCCGCACGCCGTGGATCGATACCCGGCCAAAGGTTTCGGTCATGGTGGTCAGCGCGCCGAGCACGTCGAACTCGCCCCTGCGCCTGACCTCGTGCAGCGCGAACGCGCTGTCCTTGCCTGACGACCACGACATCAGCGCTTTCGCACGCGACAGTGTCACGAACGCTTGCGCTTTTTCGCGACCGGCGGCGCAGGTTCGGGATCCCGGATCGCGCCGATCTTGCGCAGCGCCGCTTCCGCCGCGCGCTCGCCGCTCTCCCACGCGCCGTCGACCGTTCCCCACAACGTCTCGTGCGCCGCCTCGCCGGCGAGAAACATGCTGCCGATCGGCTCCATCAGGATTTTCCGCGAGGGTTGCCCGCCCGGCGCAGCCGCCGACATGGCGCCGAGCGCGAAGGGCGCCGCGTTCCAGCGCGTCGCGCTGGATTTCTTCACCGCCTTGGCGAGTTCGCTGCCGAACAGCTTTGTCAGCCACTCCACGGCGAACGCCGCCATCGCCGCCTCGCCCTGCGCCGAAAGATCGCGGCCGAACGACCCCGCAACGTCGATCGAGCACAGCGACGACGCGCCCATATTGGCGAACAGAAACGCTGTCTTGAGGTCCTTGCTCTGCTCGATCACGACGTCGTCGCGCGCAAGCCCAAGCGGATTGCCCGGCAATGCAAGCGCAATGTGATCGTAGCTGCCGAGGCTTATCTTCGAGACCGCGTCGAGCGTGCGCTTGGGAAGATCCGGCGTGAACTTCAGCGCGCCCGAGATCAGCACATTGCTCGACGCGGTAATGATAGCGGCGCGGGCGGCGATCTTGCCAGCGGGCGTTTCCACCGCAACGTCGCGCCCGCTCCAACTGATGCGCGTCGCCGGGGTGGAGAGCGAAACCGGCACGCCGTCTCCAAGTTTTGCGATCAGCGTGCCCAGTCCCTGGCGGCAGGCAAGTGCCGCGCTGCGGTCCTGCGCGCGGACCTTGTCGACCGCGGAAAGATCCCTCAAATCCTTGCCGGTGGCGTTGGCGCCGAGCAGGAACTCGATCGTCCCCGCCCAGTCGCCGAGATCCTTTGGCAAGGCGGAGGCGCAGGCCATGTCCAGCCTGCCGCGCGAGGCATCGTCGATGGCGCGATTGGCGCGGACCAGCGTGGCCAGGAGTTCCTCGACCTCGCCGGCGCGGGCATTGCGGCGTCCGATGCGGATTTTCTGCCCCAGCGGCGCCGGCACGACATCCAATCCCGCGCCGCGCGCGAGCTTGACGATCGGGTTAGTGTCGGGATTGTGGATCCAGCGCGCGCCGCGGTCGAACGGCACGTCGAACGTCGTGGTGTCGGTAATGCAGCGCCCGCCGAGCTGGCCCGCCGCCTCCAGCACGACCACCTTGCGGTTGGCGGCCTGAATGCGCCGCGCCGCGGCGATACCGGCCGCGCCTGCGCCGATCACGACAATGTCAGCCTCGCGCGGCAGCGGCGCGGCCCACGCCCGTGGACCGATGACCGACGCCGCCGAGGCCGCTAAAAAATCCCGGCGCGTAATTGTCATGGCATGGTTTCCGAAACTTTGAAAAAGGCGGGAACGCTTCGCGAACTTGCCGCATCAAAGCCTTTGCAGCAACCGTCATGGTGAATCAATCGTGATTCATCGGCAAAATGCGTGAACTAAATTGCAATGGCTTTCGACCATGCTACCGGAGAGAAAAAAGCGGTCAGAACGAGCCGCGGGGGGATACCATGGGCTTCGTGCTCGATACCATCGGCAAGCTGATTGCCGGCTACCTTCAGAAGGAGGTGCCCGGCTACGAGCCGTTCACGCCGAGCGATCCGGAACATCTGCGCGGCATCATCCAGCAGGGCAACGTCATGCTGGTCGAAGGCAACAACCGCGTCTCCGGCATCATCAAATATCTGACGCAATCGACCTGGTCGCATGCCGCGCTTTATGTCGGGCCGATCGACGGCGCGAGCGAGCCCGACGGCGAGCCGCACGTCCTGATCGAAGCCAATGTCGGCGAAGGCGTGATCTCGGCGCCGCTGTCGAAATATTTTCCGTATCACACCCGGCTGTGCCGTCCCGTCGGCCTGTCGTGGGAGGACCGCAACACGGTGTGCCGCTACGCCATCAACCGGATCGGCTTCGGCTACGACACCAAGAACATCCTCGACCTGATGCGCTTCCTGATTCCGCTTCCCGTGCCGCAGCGCTGGCGGCGGCGGATGATCGCGTTCGGTTCCGGCGATCCGACCAAGATCATCTGCTCGGCGCTGATTGCGCAGGCGTTCGACGCGGTGCGTTATCCGATCCTGCCCAAGATCACCCGCGCCGGCTCCAAGCAGGCGCGGCGGGAAATCCTGCACATCCGCGATTCATCGCTGTATATGCCGCGCGATTTCGACATCTCGCCCTATTTCGAAATCGTCAAGCCGACCATCGTCGAGGGTTTCGACTACACGGCGCTGCACTGGGCCGACAAGCAGAAGCCGCTCCGGGAGGTGGCGGGCGAATTCGGCCCGTTTCAACAGCCGATCGGTTCGCCGCCGCTTGTTCCTGAAACGATTGACGAGGAAGCGCCGCTTCCTCTTGAAGAAATGAGCGCGGTTGAAGGCGTGACCCTGGTCGAGCGCGTCACCGTCACCGAACATTTCATGGTGGTCGAACACGTCCCCGCCCGCAGGCCGGAGCGCCGCGCCAACCCGCGCGAGCCGGAGGCCGAGAAGCGGAAGATGGAAGCGGCTTAGCCGCAAGTTTCTGGGTCTTAAGGGTCCGCATTACCGATTTTCGGTCAATAGCCGATTCCTCCCGGCGCTCAACCGCTTCGCCTGGCCGCTCCATTCGAGACCAGCAAAACCGATACTTTTGACTTCTTCAGCACCGTCGCGGCGACGCTGCCGAAATTCAGCGCGTCGCCCTGGATCCGGTCCACGCCCATCACGACCAGATCGGCGCCGCTATTCTTGATCTCCTGCAGGATGGCTTCCTCGGGTGCCGCGTTGGCGCGCAGCGTGGTGGCGACGTCGACATCGTAACGCGCCGCAAGGGCCGCGGTATCTTTCAGGATGGCCTCCTCGCGGGCGAGCGATACGCTGGCGCCGTTGCGGCGCGCGCCCTTGTCCCGCGTCGTCGTTACATAGATCACCCGCAACGGGACGGGACTCATGCGCGCCAGCGCAATGGCGATCTCGGCGCCGCGCCGCGACACCGCGCTGCCGGATACCGGAACCAGTATCCTGAAGGCGTTGCTGGCCGGCGGCTTGAGATGATCGCCCTTGGCGGCGATGATCGCCAGCGGGCCCTCGAAACCCGCGGTCACGTCCTCGATCTGCCGGTCGAAGCCATCTTTTGTATCGGTGACCTTTTCCATCCCGACCACAAGCAGATCGAAACCCTTGCGCGCTTCGTCGACCACAGCATCGCCGGCCTTCTTCTGCCGGGCGCGGGTGGTCACGTCGACGTCGCGGGTGGTTTCCTCGTCGATCTCAGAGATCGCCTTGGCCGCGTTCTTCACCGTGGTCTCGTGGCTTTGCTCGTCCTCGCGCCGCTTCTCCTGATGTTTGGCGCGCGAGCCGACATGCAGCACGGTGATGGGCAGGCCGCGCGTGCCTGCCAGCAGGCCTGCGACATGCGAAGCGAATTTCGCGTTGGCGCTTTCGTCCACCGCGAGCAGCAGCCGCTCGAGATTTGCAACAAATCCCTTTTCCTCGAGCTCCTCGCGCTCCAGCCGCGCTTTTTCGTCCTTGCCAAGCGGAAGCCGCTTGAGCGCCGCGCGCAGCATCGGCGGCATCGCCATCGTGGTCAGGATCGCCATGGTGACGATCATCGAGAACAGGTTCTGGCTCAGCACGCCCATCGACAGCCCGATGGTCGCGATGATGACTTCGGTCGAACCCCGCGCATTCATGCCGCTGGCGAGCGCGAAGGATTCCTTGCGGCTCAGCCCGCCGAGGCTGCCGCCCAGGAACGCGCCGCCGAATTTTCCGAGACTGGCGATCAGCACCAGCGCGCCGGTGAGCAGCAGCAAGTTCGGGTCTTTCAGGATCGTGAGGTCGGCGCTCAACCCGGCAAGGCCGAAGAACACCGGCATGAACAAAGCGGTGATCAGTCCGCGCAGCCGCTCGTCGATCTGCTTGGTCAGGATCGGCGATTCGCCGACCAGCACGCCGGCGACGAAGGCACCGAGCACGGTATGCACGCCGATCAGGTGCGTCGTCAGCGCCATGCCGCTCATCAACAGCAGGATCACCGTGATGACAGCGGCCGAACTGACCAGGTGATCGTTGGCCCAGCGGATCAGCTGGAACACCAGCCGCCGGCCGATGGTGAAACTCACGCCAAGGAAGACCAGCGTCCCCAGCACCGCCTGGCCCACCGAAAAAATATCGAGGCTGCCGCGCGAGGCGAGACTGAAGATGATGGCGATGATGATCCAGCCGATGGTATCGTCGATCACGGCGGTGGCGACGATGATCTGGCCGACATTGCGGCGCATGAACTTCATCTCGCGCACCACGACGGCGACGATCTTCACCGACGAAATCGACAGCGCGGTGCCGAGAAACAGCGACGCCACCAGCCGCGCCTCCGGATGCGGCAGCAGGCTGCCGGGAAGAAACTGCCCGAGCGCGAAACCGCAGATGAAGGGCACCACGATCCCGGTGATCGAAATGACGATGGCGGCCCTGCCGACCTTTCGCACCAGTTTCAGGTCGGTTTCCATCCCCGTGAGCAACAGCAGCAGCAGGATCCCGAACTGCGCCACGCCCTCGATCATCGCCTTCTGTTCGGGCGCGGCGGGGAAAATCGCGCCTTGTGCCGATGGCCACAGCCAGCCGAATAAAGACGGCCCCAGTAGCAGCCCGCCCAGCAACTCGCCGATCACCGACGGCTGGCCGATCCGCTGCATGATCTCGCCAAGCCCGCGTCCGATCGTGATCAGCAGCACGATCTGGACGATGAAGATGAATTCGGACGGATGCGCGGACTTCTGCGCCTCCGCGCCGGCGACCGAAACCGTCAGGACAAGTGCGGCGCACGCCCAGAAAACCGATTGGAGCACCCTCCATCGCATCCCTTGACCCTCCCCCGGCAGGTTCGCTACCCGCTCGTTAAAATAAAGTTCCGAACCTTCCCGAGCCGAACGCGTTCACCTCACACCCTATCTTTAGGCTGCTATCGAACCCAAGGGAAACTGCGGAGTTCGATCAGAGGTGCAGTTCCCGTAAGCTTTTTTGCGAGTGTCTCACATGGCCAAGCCCTCAACGTCGGTAGCGATCGAAACGCAAAGCAAAAAGGTCGCCGACAGCGCGAAAAAACTTAAAGAAAGCTCGGTCCGGATCGAGGACAGCGCCGACCGCCGCACCGAACTCGCATCCAACCGCACCGCGCTGGCGGCGGAGCGCACCTACAGCGCCTGGATCCGGACCGGGCTGTTTTCGCTCGCGAGCGGCGCCGGCGCCAAAAGCGTGCTCACCGGCCTGATGCCGGCCTGGATCGTTCTCGCCGACTCCGCCGCGCTGATCGTGTTCAGCATCTTCTGCTTTTGCGCGGCGGTCTGGCGCATGAAAAATTCGGGAGCCTCCCGGCCCGATCCCGATGTGCCGAGAATCGACCCGCGAATCCTGACCGCCATGAGCGCGTTCCTGTCGATGGTCTCGCTGGCGGCGCTGTGGGGAATATTTGCTGGGTGAACGGGTTACAAAACCCGCGCTCTTACCGACGTGACGATGATCTCCGCGAGAATGACAACGATAAAAATGGCGGCCAGAACGACCGCAACCTGATCCCAATAGAGCAGATTGAGCGCGGTATCGAGGGCAACGCCGATGCCGCCGGCGCCGACCAGACCAAGCACGGCGGATTCGCGGATGTTGATATCCCAGCGAAACAGCGCGATCGACCAGAATGCCGGGCGGACTTGCGGCCAGTAGCCGAGCAGCAACATCGAGAATTTCGACGCGCCGGCCGCGGTCAGCGCTTCGATCGATCCCCGATTGGCTTCTTCAACGGCCTCGGCGAACAGTTTTCCGGTAAATCCGATCGAGCGGAACGCGATCGCTAGCGTCCCCGCCAGCGGCCCGGGCCCGAACACCGCGACAAACAGCAGCGCCCAAACCAGCGAGTTGATCGAGCGCGACGTGACGAAAATAAATTTCGCGAATAGATTCAACGCAAGGTTTGGCGTGACATTGCGCGCCGCGAGCAGTCCGACCGGGACCGCAAGGACGATCGCGATGATCGTGCCGACGGTGGCGATGTGCAGCGTTTCGACGAGGCTCTTGAGCGTGGGCCTGACGTAGTTGAGATCGAGCGGCCACATCCGCTTGAACAGGTCGACCATCTGCTCGGGCGCGTCGTACAGGAATTCCGGGATGACATCGATCGTACGCAGCGAAACGACGAGAGCTGCGACGGCGACAAGGTAGAAGGCAAAGCGCGACAGCCGTTTCAGAGGCGTGAAACGCTGCCACTCCCGTTCCAGCCGCGTGGCGACGTTCACTGGAACACCTTCCGCGCCCAGCCGGACAGGATTTCGGCGATCATGATCAGGCTGACGATCACGATCAGGATCGCCAGCACCACGTCAAAGTCGAACCGCTGATAGGCGGTGAACAGCGACGCGCCAATGCCACCGCCGCCGACAATTCCCACCATGGTCGAGTTCCGCAAATTGGAGTCGAGCTGGTAGGTGGCGAAGCCGATGAAGCGCGGCAGCACCTGAGGCTGCACGCCCATGATGAGGACGCTGAGGAAGCCCGCGCCGGTGGCGCGAACGGACTCGACCTGCTTTGCCGAAATTTCCTCGATCGCCTCGGCGAAAAGTTTCGAGATGAAGCCGATCGACGCCACGATCAGCGCCATCACGCCGGCCAGCGCGCCGAACCCGATCGCTTTGACAAAAAGGATCGCGACGATGATAGGGTGAAACGAGCGGCACAGCGCGATGAAGCCGCGCGTCGGCCAGCTGACCCATGCCGGCATCAGATTCCGCGCCGCCATCAAGCCGACCGGCAGCGACAACAGAATGCCGGCGAAAGTCGCGATCACGGCAATCTGCAGGCTCTCGGCTATTCCGCTTGCGATCAACTGCCAACGCCCGAAATTCGGCGGGAACATGCGCGCGAGGAAGCGTTGGCCATGTTCAATGCCTGCGGAAAGCCGTTCGGCGCTGAAGCCGAGTTTTGAGCACGCATAGACGAGATACACGGCGAGCAGGCACCAGCCGATGCGCGCACTCCAATTCGCGGAGAACGGTTTTGGCCGGCCGGCCGGTTGGCGTGCCGAGTTGCTCATTCCATCCAGTTCTCGCCGCCGTAAATCTGTTTCAGATGCGCGTCGGTCAATTGTTGTGGCGGCCCGTCATAGACGACAAGCCCTCCGGACATTCCAACGACGCGCGACGCAAAGCGCCGGGCAAGCTCGACATTGTGGATGTTGATAATGACCGGGATACCCCGTTCCGCTGCCAACTTGTTCAATATCTCCATGATTTCGACGGAGGTTTTGGGATCGAGCGACGACGTTGGCTCATCGGCCAGGATGATCTCGGGCTCCTGCATGATCGCGCGTGCGATCCCGACGCGCTGCCGCTGCCCGCCCGACAGCGCGTCGGCCCGCCGCGTCGCAAAGCCGGGCAGTCCGACCGCGTCGAGCAGGTCGAATGCGCGCTCGATGTCCTCGGGTGGAAACTTGCGCAGCCACGCCCGCCATGCCGGGACATAGCCAAGCCGGCCGCACAGCAGATTCTCCATCACGGTGAGGCGTTCGACCAAATTGTATTCCTGGAACACCATTCCGATGCGGCGCCGCGCATTGCGCAACGCGCGTCCCGAAAGCCCGGCCAAATCCTGGCCGCGAAACAGAATTTCTCCCGAGGTCGGCTGCACCAGCCGGTTGATGCAGCGGATCAACGTGCTTTTGCCGGTACCGGAGGGGCCGATAATCGCCGTCAGCCCGGAGCCCGGCAGCACGAGGTTGATGCCGTTAAGGACCGGAAAACCCTTGCGATATTCCTTGGTAAGCCCGCGCAGCACCAGCGCGCGCGGGTCTTCAGCACCGCCTCGCTCGGGTCCTTCGAGAGGCTGCATCACGGCTTCTTCGGCTGTTCGGCTTTCTTTTTGGCGGCTTCGGCTTCGCGCGCGGCTTCCTTTTCATAGGCAGTCTTGTTGTAGGGCGTGCCGGAATCCTCGGCCACCTTTCGAACGATCGCCCAATCCTTCAGATAGGTGATGGGAAAGAAGCGATCGTCGCCCTCGAAATCCTTCTGCATCTCGGGCGGAAAGCGAAAATCGTAAAAACACTTCTTCAGTTTTTCGGCGAGCTCGGGCTTGAGGTCGTGCGCATAGGCGAAGCCGGAACTGGGGAACGTCTCGCTGCGATAGATGATGCGGAAATTCTCCCGCTTGACAGTGCCGCGCGCGACCATTCGCTCGAACACGTCAGACGCAACGGTACCGGCGTCGTAGTCGCCCGAGTCCACGCCGAGCACCGACTTGTCGTGACCGCCGGAGAATACGATCTGGTAGTCCTCGCCGGGTTTTATCCCTTGCTCCGGAAACAGGGCCTTCGGCGCCAGATTTCCGGAATTGGATGACGGCGCGGTGTGACCTACCTTCTTGCCCTTCAGATCGCTGAGCTTCTGAATCGGACCGGAATTCTTGACGACAACGATGAGGTTGTAGCCTTCCACGCCCTTCTCGGTTCCCTTGGCCGCAAACGGAACCGCGCCAGCCATGTTGACTGCGAAGCCCACCGGTCCGGTGGAGAAGCCGGCCACGGTCAGGCGGCCGGAACGCATCGCCTCGATCTCGGCCGAGTTCGACTGCACGGGATAGTAGACAACGCGCTTTTCCACGCACTTGCCGAGATATTCGGTGAACGGCTTGAACGCATTTTCGTAGACTGCGGGATCTTCGACCGGCGTATAGGCGAACACGATCACGCTGGGGTCGCGGGTCTTCGCAGGAACATCGGCAACGAGATCCTTGTTGGCATCGCAATAAGCGTCATCCAGCTGCCCGCGGTTTAAGCACTCTTCAGCCGATGCGGTCGCAGGCAAAAAGGGCGAGACAGCCAACACAACAGCCGCCGCAACGCAATATGATTTCATGGGATGCTCCTCGGACGCGAAAAACAATTGAAATCTGTCTACTCATCCAGCGATTGGATGGCAATTGTCCGTCTGGGCGGACGCGCTGGAGCGGCGCCGCTTTAAGACTTCACTGCGCCCGCGGTTAGCCCCCCGACCATGTAACGCTTGAATGCGTAGTAGATCGCGGCGGGCGGCAGCGCGTAGATCAGTCCGGTGGTCATCAGCAATTCCCAGGGGCTGTCGTCCGCCGAGAGGAAGTTGCCGAGCGCGACGGGAAGCGTGATGTCGGTATCGCGCGACAGCAGCAGGAAGGCATAGAGATATTCATTCCAGGCGAGCAGCAACGCATAGGTGCCGACCGCGACCAGCGACGGCATCATCAAGGGCACATAGACCAGGCGAAACAACTGCAAGGTGGTGGCGCCGTCCATGACGGCGGCTTCATCCAGTTCGATCGGCAGCTTGTCGGAGGCCTGTTTCAGCACCCAGATGGCGTAAGGCGATGCGATGGTCACCATCGCCAGAATCAGCGCCCAGTGATTGTTGAGCAGGCCATAGATGCCCATGGTGCGGTACATCGGCACGGCGAGGAAAGCCGCCGGGATGAAGTAGGTGAACAGCGCCAGATTCATGATCAGCCGGCCGCCTTTTACCCGCAGCCTCGAGATGGAGAAGGCGGCGGCGGTGGCGATGAACAGCGTCAGCGCCCCGACGGCGACCGCGATCACGGTCGAATTCCACAGCTGCAGCCAGAAATGGCTGAGGAAATAGTGCTTCTCGCCAAACACGATGGAAAAGTTGTTCAGGGTCGGATGCGCGGGCCAGAGTTTTCCGGAAAACGCGTCTTCCTTCGGCGAGATCGAGAACAGGAACAGATGGTAGATCGGGATCATGGTCCAGATGAAGACGGGAATGC
This sequence comes from uncultured Alphaproteobacteria bacterium, assembly GCA_963784755.1. Taxonomy (GTDB): domain Bacteria; phylum Pseudomonadota; class Alphaproteobacteria; order Rhizobiales; family Xanthobacteraceae; genus Bradyrhizobium. Next base: position 1,373,363 of record CAWASS010000004.1, read on the forward strand.
CGATCAGCAGCAGCCGCGCCTCGACACCGACTTCGCGAAGGGTGGGCAGCTTCATCGCGACAACCGTTTCATCATGACATAGACCAGCGGCAGCACCAGCGGCAGCGCGCACACGATCGCCGCCATCGAGAGATCAAGCTGGTCGAGCCTGAGATAGCGGATGCCGAGCGTGGCGAGCACGTGGGTGAGATCGGCAGGCCCGCCGCCGGTCAGCAAATAGACGCTGTTGAAGTCGCCGAGCGTCCAGATCATCGAGAGCAGCGTGCAGGTGAGATACAGCGTCCGCACCGACGGCCAGGTGATGAAACGGAATTTCTGCCACCAGCTCGCGCCGTCGACGTCGGCCGCCTCGAACAGGTCCTGCGCGATCGCCAGCCGCCCGGTCATCAGGATCAGCGTCCAGAACGGCAGCGATTTCCAGATATGCACCAGGATCGCCATCGACAGCGCCAGCGACGGCTCGTTGAGCCAGTTCGGGCCGTCCTCGCCGGTGAACTTGAAGATCAGCTGATTGATCACGCCCCATTCCGGATTGAGCATGAAGCGCACCGACAGGATGGTCGGGATCGACGGCACCGCCCAGGGCAGGATGAACAGCACCGACAGCCATTTGATCCAGGAACGCGACTGGATGAAGAAGCCGGAGAGAAACAGCGCCACCAGCATTTTCAGATTGATGCCGACCACAAGAAAGATCAGCGTGTTGACCGCGGCGCGCGCAAAAATCGGATCGTCGTAGAGATGAACGTAGCTGGCCGGATGCCGCGCCAGCCACAGCCCGTAGCCGACCGGATACAGCACAAAGGCGATGAACACGAGGACGTAAGGAGCGAGCAGCACAAAACCCCAGACCTGCGGCGTACTGAAACGCGCCGACAGCGGCCCGCGAGGGAGCGTTTCGTCTGAGGATGCGACCGTTATCGTTGCCATGCGGCTACCTTAACCCCGTCATTGCAAGGAGCCAACGGGTCCGGCCTTTCGGCCGGCCCGATGATAAACTCCGCGACGAGCAATCCATTTTCGTCATTGCCGGGCTTGACCCGGCAATCCACCCTTTTCGAAAGACTCTTCCGAAGTGTGATGGATGCGCGGGTCAAGCCCGCGCATGACGAAGGGTGGGTGCTGCGCTCGCAATGACGCTACCCCGCGACCTGCTTGATGCGGGCGATCATCTCGTCGACGGCCTTGTCGACCGGCACCTTTTCGCTCACCACCCGGTTCATCGCCTTGGCCCAGATGTTCTCGTTGTTCAAAATGGTGAACTTGTAGTTCTTGGTGAACTCGAACGGCACCGTGCCTTCGGTGAACTGGTCGTAGACCGATTTGCGATGGCGGTCGGCCTGCCAGAACGGGCTCTTCTGTCCGGCCGAAGTGACCGGGTACCAGCGGCCCAACGCGCCTTCCACGTAAGGCTGAAGGTTCTCCTCCTGCAGCAGGAAGCTGACGAACTCCTTGGCCCGCGCCTTGTTCCTGGAGTCGGTGAAGATCACGCCGACCTTGATGGCGGCGCGGTATTTCATCGGGGTGCCATCGGGTTTCTTGGGAAAGCCGGTGGTGAGGATCAGTTCCTCATAGGCTTTCTTGCCGGCGGCGCGCTGCTCCGGCGTCAGCGTCGGGTTGATGGAATCCTCATACCATTTCGCCGCGATCGAGATGGTGAAGTTGTGGGTCATCACCGTGGTCTTGTTGTGGAAGGCGACATTATTGTCCGGATCCTTCCAGGTGGTGGAGGACGGCGGCGTGCAGCCCTTGAGGTAGGGATCGGTGTAGTCCTTCAGCGCGCTGATCAGGCCTTCCCTGACCTTGGGATCGTCGACCAACAGCTTGCCGTCGTCGTCGACCAGCTTGACGTTGTAGGCGTCGACGAAGGTCAGGAACGACTGGAACGAGTTCGGTGGATTCCACGCCCATCGGCATGCCGATGCCGTAGCCGCGCGTGCCGCTGGCCTTGCGGTAGGCCGGCTGCACCTTGTCGCACCAGAACGACCAGTATTCCTTCCAGGTGTCGGGAATATCGCTCTGCTTGAAGCCGGCCTGCGCCAGCATGTCGCTCCAGATCTGCACATGCATGGTCTGCTGCTTCAGCGGGAAGGCGTAGTAGGATTTCTTCTTGGCCTTTTCGTTGTAGAGATATGCGGTCTCGATGGTGTTCGGCGCGAACGCGCTCTTCATCGGGCCAAGGATGTCGGTGAGGTCTTCGAGCTTGCCCTCGGAGGCCCATTTGCCGGCGACCTGCACGTCATAGGAATCCGCGTAGGCCACATCCGGCGGCGTGCCGGAATCCAGCGCCGCCACCGTCTTCGGGATCATGTCCTGCACGGCATATTGCGACAGCTCGACCTTGACCCCGGTCTTGGCTTCGAACTTCCTGATCGCCTCGTTGAGCGCGTCGTCCTCGGATTTGTAGAAACCCTTGACCCACCAGACCGTGAGTTTTTCCTGCGCCATCGCCGGCGCCGCCGCATACATAACGCCGATGGCGGCGGCGACCGCGACGGCAAGCGCCCGTATTCCTTTGGATTTCACGATATTCTCCCTGATCTGCCGGGTTTCTTTGAACCAGCTGGATAAATACTACCGCATTCCTGCGATCCGTCCAGACAGGGCGTTCGGGGTAGGGATTTACCTTGCAGCCAAAGCAACCGGCGCGATTACCACGGAGTGCTATTTGTCCTTCACAAAATCCGTGAACGCCTCGGCGTAGTCGGGGTGCCAGCGCGACAGTGCGGGCCGGTTGTCGACAATATCTCCAGCGGCCCAGAGAATCCGCTTCTCGTCAAGGCTTCGCGGCACGTCGTTGTCTGGACACAGGATGTAAAAATCTCCGGCGCTCACGCGCTCGATCATGAAGTCGATGGTTTGCTCCGGCGTCCAGGCGCCGGCCGGCTTTTCGCCGCGGCCCCGGGCGGTAAGGCCGGTGAAGACAAAACCGGGGATCAGAAGATGCGCGCTGAGCCGGCCGCCGGCGGCGTTCCGCAACTCGTGTTGCAGCGCTTCGGTAAAGGCTTTCACACCGGCTTTGGAGACATTGTAGGCGGGATCGCCGGGCGGCGTGGTGATGCCCTGCTTCGAGCCGGTATTGATGATGAGGCCGGCCCTTTCGCGCGCGATCATGCCGGGCGCGAAGACCTGCGAGCCATGAATCACGCCCCAGAGGTTGACGCCGAGAATGCGCCGCCAGTTTTCGGCCGGACCGAACATCTCGCTGCCGGGCTGTATGCCGGCATTGTTCATCAGGATATCGGTGCCGCCGAAACGTTCGCGCACGGCAGATTCCAGCCGCGCAACCTCGCCGAGGTTGCCGACATCGGTGACCGCGGTCATTACGCCGGCTGCGCCACCAGGTGCTGCCTCGGTCAAAGCCGCCGCGGCCTGAGCAAGCCTGTCCGCTCCGACATCGGCGATACAAACGCGCATGCCGAGGCGCACGAACCGCATCGCCGCCGCCAGCCCAATGCCGGACGCGCCTCCGGTGACGACGGCGACATTGTTCGGCGACCAAGCAGGATGCGGCACGCGATTTCTCCGAGCGAGTTGGGTCAGGTGACCCGCGAGTTTCGTTTTTAACGGCGCCCGGTCACATGCATGCAACTAATTGATTTGCTTGCGAGATCGTCGAAGCGAACGCAATTTCAGGTTACGATTGGTAGCATCCTGGCTTGCCCGCCGCAAAGGGATGACGCCGACCGGTTGCCCTCACCGATAACGGTTCCCATCCAGCGGTAATACTGTATGCTTCTGGTTGTTATGGCCGTGAAATACCTGTCACGCACGAATGCGTGCGCAGGTGCTGCACCTCGGGGGGGATGCAATGGCTCAACCAATCACACTTCCGGATTGCGCAACAAAACTTCTCGAGTTTCTTTATCCCAACGTCGATTGGACCCGCGTCATTTTTTACGACGGGCTGCCGATATGGGTCTCAACCTTTTCGTCAACGACGGTCGGCATTACCCTGCCCGATCCGCTCAGTCTCTCGGCTTTCCGGGTCTACCTCAAGGATACGAACTTCTGTGTCGACGTTGGAAATGAGAGTGATGCGATCAGCACGCTCGTCCATGAAGCCTTCCACGTTCAGCAATACATGGCCAGTGCCGGAGGAGGCTATGGAATCGGCTGGTTCCGGCCTGGTTTCTTCAACTATCTAATCTGCTTGTTTTCATGCGGTACCACCGACGAAAACAAGGGCAATGCCTTCGAAGACGCGGCCTATCAGCAGGAGCATTGCTTCACTGCATGCCGGCAAAATCAGCCCAAAGTCTGCGATTGCACCAGCGGCGTCCCGGTCTTCGATCCCGCGGGGCTCAATGCTCTCGGGGCGTGCCACGGCAAGCCGGATTGCAAAAATCCGCTGATCGTGCGCGAGCCGCGCGTTCCATCGGATGCGTGTGGGCCATGGTGGAAGGTGCTGGGCGCCTTCATCCTGGTCGCGATCCTGATGCTGTTTCTGATCGGGCTCACCTGGATCTTTCTGCTCGATCTTCTTAATTGCAAATATCTCGAAATCCGTTCGCGGCAGTGCCGCGAGTGGGGACAGCGTGTCCGGCGCGAGTGCAAGGACTGGGCCGACCACGGTTACAGCCAATGCAACAAATGGGCGGACGAGGGCTATTCCACCTGCAAAAATTGGTCGACCTCTACCAGCAGCCATTGCTGCACCTGGGCGCCGTGCTCATGGTTCTGCAAGGTATTGGTCTGGATCACGACCACGATCTGCACTTTGACCGTATGGGTATTCAATTGGGTATGTAAGATCACCGTGTGGATCATCCATATGGTATGCATTGCCTGGGCGACGTTCTTCGAAGTGATCTGCCTCGTCTGGACCACGGTGATCCGCACAATCCTGCTTTGCTGGTGGCGCTGAAATGGCTCAAGCAAGACTCTGCGCGCCCTGCATGGCCGGACAGGTCGTCTTCCTGCTGCTCGTCGGCGGATTGATTTACTGGATATTCTGGTAGATGCAGCTTCTGTCGCGTCGTGACGCTTACTCTTTCACCGCACCTGTCAGCGACGAGACATAGTAATCGACGAACAGCGAATAGAAGATCGCGACCGGCAGCGAGCCGAGCAGCGACCCCGCCATCAGCGCCCCCCACTGATAGACGTTGCCGGATACGAGTTCGGTCAGGATCGCAACCGGAACGGTCTTGTTGGCGCTGCTCTGGATGAAGGCCAGCGCGTAGATGAACTCGTTCCACGACAGCGTGAAACTGAAAATGCCGGCCGAGATCAAGCCGGGCACCGCCAGCGGCAGCGTGATCCGCCACAGGATCTGCAGCCGCGTCGCGCCGTCGACCAGCGCGCATTCCTCCAGCTCATACGGAATCGACTTGAAATAGCCGATCAGCAGCCAGGTCGAGAACGGCACCAGAAAAGTCGGGTACACCAGGATCAGCGCCAGCGGACTGTCGAACAGTCCGAACTGCACCACCACGGTCGCCAGCGGAATGAACAGGATCGACGGCGGCACAAGATAGGCGAGATAGATGCCAAGCCCGACATAGGGGCTGCCGCGGAACCGCAGCCGTTCGATTGCGTAAGCCGCGAGCGTAGAGGAAAAAATCGAAATAAAGGTGGCGCCGACAGCGACCGACATGGTCGTCATCAGCCAATGCGGATAGGCCGTGTCGAACAGGAGATGCTTGATGTGCGCGAGCGTCGGCGAGGAGATCCAGAACGGGTTATGCGCCTTGTAGTTCAAGAGTTCAGCGTTGGGCTTGAACGACGTGATGGTCATCCAGTAGAACGGAAACAGCAGGATCAGCACGAAGCAGGACAGCGGCAGGTAGATCATCACCATGCGCCGCGCCCGCGAATCCCACGCCATGGTTTCGGGCGTCGAGGAGGCAAGGTTGGACTGTGCCACGGCCTCAGTCATTGGCCTCTCCCTGCTGCCATTTGCGGCGCGCGAGGCCGAAATAGCTGAACAGCGTGGCGAATACGAGGAACGGGATCATCGAGACCGCGATCGCCGCGCCCTCGCCGAGTTCGCCGCCGGCGATGCCGCGCTGGAACGCCAATGTCGCGAGCAGATGCGTGGAGTTGACCGGTCCGCCTCGCGTAATGGCGTAGACCAGCTGGAAGTCGGTGAAGGTGAAAATGATCGAGAACGTCATCACGATGGCGAGGATCGGCAGCATCATCGGAAAGGTGATGAAGCGGAAGCGCTGCCACGCGGTGGCGCCGTCCAGCATCGCGGCCTCGTACAGCGCCGGCGAGATGGTCTGCAGTCCGGCGAGCAGTGAAATTGCGACAAAAGGAATGCCGCGCCAGATATTGGCCGCGATCAGCGAAAACCGCGCCGGCCAGGGGCTGCCGAGGAAGTCGATATTGGTCGAGCGGAGGTGCAGCACGTCGACCAGCAGATAGGAGATGATGGAAAACTGCGGATCGTAGATCCACCAGAACGCCAGCGCCGAAAGCACCGTCGGCACGATCCATGGCAGCAGCACGATGGCGCGCAGGATGCTCTTGAACGGAAAATGGTTGTTCAACAGCAGCGCCAGCCAGAAGCCCAGCGCGAATTTTCCGACCGTGGCGACGCCGGTGTAGAACACGCTGTAGAACACCGCGTTCCACCACAGCGGATCGGTCAACAGGTATTGGAAATTCTCGAACCCGACGAAGACGCCGCGGCGGCCGATGGTGGTGTCGGTGAATGCCAGCCAGACACCCAAGCCCAGCGGATAGGTCAGGAACACCAGCAACAACCCGATCGCGGGGGTCAAGCAGATGACGATCAGGAACGGCTTGTAGTCGAACAGTTTTACCAGCCAGCCGGGCTGCGCAGGTTCCGAACGTCGAGGCAGCGTGGTCGCGAGCGTCATGCCGGCGTCCTGAGCTGTCCGTCATTACGAGGAGCGAAGCGACGAAGCAATCCAGTCCGTGGCTCTGGATTGCTTCGCTGCGCTCGCAATAACGGCGCCGGCTTCACCGCCGGAAATACCGCTTGGCGCGGCGCTCGGCTTCCGCGGCGGCGGCTTCCGGCGTCGCGGCGTCGGTCGCGACCGATGCGCACATCTGCACCAGCACGTAGTCCGCATAGACCGCGCCGGTGGCCGTCGAAATCGGGCCCTTGTAGCCATTGTAATACGAACTCTTCATGACGTCCTTGAAGATCTTGACCTTCGGATCGCCGGACCACACCGCGGCATCGGCGTAGGCGGCGAGCGGCTGGGACCAGTAGCCGCTGTTGGCGTTCAGCCACGGTTCGTATTGCTCGCGCTCCAGCATGAACTGCAAAAATGCCTTGGCGGCGTTGGGATAGGCGCTGTGCTTGAACACCATCGCGTTCAACGTCAGCCCGCCCATCGGCGACGTGCTCGCGAGGCCCTTCGGCAATAGCTGATGCTCGGTGTCTTCGGCGATCGCCGCGGTCGCGGCATCGTTCTTCAGCGAGAAATACAGCGAGACGCCGTTCGCGGTCAGCGAGATTTCGCCGGCCGAGTAGGCGCGGTTGTTGCTGACGTCGTTCCAGGACGGCGTGCCGGCGATGAAGGTCGGATACAGCTCCTTCAGGTATTTGAGCGCGGCGACGGTTTCCTTGCTGTTGATGACGACATTGCCTTCCTCGTCGATCAGCGGGGCGTTGTGCGACCACAGGATCCAGTTCGCAAAGCCGTTGCCGTCGCCAACCGCATTGCCGAGCGCGAAGCCGGCCGGCTTGCCGGCCTTTTGCAGCTTGCGGCAAAGATCGAGAATGCCGGCATGGTCTTCCGGCACCTTGTCGAAGCCGACCGATTGCAGCACCGATTTGCGGTAGACCAGCGGTCCGCCGCTGGCGCCGAACGGCAGCCCGATCCAGCTATCGCTCTTGTGGCGCTTGCCGTATCGCTGCGCCAGCGTCTGCCAGCCGCCGTAGCGCTTGCCGAGATAGTCGGCGACGTCGGTGAGTTCGATCAGCTTGTCGACGTAAATGTGCGGCGCGTCGGAGAAGCCGATGATGATGTCGGGGCCGGCGCCGGAGTTCGAGGTCACCGCGGTTTGCTGGTTGATGTCTTCCCAGCCGACGAAGTCGACTTTGACCTCGACGCCGGTCTTCTCGGTGAATTTCGCCGCATTGGCGCGGAACACGTCTTCGTCGGCTTTAACGAACCGCACCGGGCGCAGCATCTTCAGGCTCGCGCCTTTTTCGATCGGGAGGTTTGGCGCGGGAACGTCGGCCGCCTTGATCAGCGACTGCGCCGAGGCGCCGGTCGCGGCCAGCGCCGCGGCGGAAACCCCGAGACCGAGCGCGTCGCGGCGGGTAATGCTCTTCATGACTTCCTCCGGTGTTGGGCGCAAAACCCGCCGCTGACGGCAGAACGATCTAGCTGTTCGGGCCGCGATCCATGCCCACGGGCTGCCAGCGGCGCAATGCGGTATTCTGCAGCACCGTCGGGTTGACGCAGCTCACCGGCCACAGCCCGGACAGCACCAGCGACAGTTCGTAGCCGACCCGGCGCTTGCGCGCCTCGTCGAAACGCGCGGAGGCGGACGCGACATGCGCCGTCAGCGTGACGTTCTCCATGCCCAGCATCGGATTGTTGTGCGACGGCGGCTCCTTCTCCAGCACGTCGAGCGCGGCATGCGCGATCCAGCCTTCCTGCAAGGCTTTTACGAGCGCTTCCTCATCCACGGTCGGACCGCGCCCGGTATTGATGAAGGTGGCGGTCGGCTTCATCTGCCTGAAATGCTTCTCAGTGAGCATGTGGTGAACTTCCGGGCGCGCCGGCGCGTGCATCGAAACGAAATCCGATTGCGACAGCACTTCGGACAAGGTTGCCGGCAGCACGCCGTGATCGGAAATCAGCGTCTCCTGGATGAAGGGATCGTAGGCCATCATCCGCAGCCCGAAGGGGGCGGCGCGTTTGGCCACCGCGCGCGCGACGCGGCCGAACGAGATGAAGCCGAGCGTCTGCCCCATCAGCCGCGGAATTTTCAGGAGCTGCGGCCGGCCCTCGCTCCAGCGGCCCTCGCGGACCATGCGGTCCTGCCCCACCAGCCGGCGAAAGCCCGCCAGCAACAGCATCATGGCATGGTCGGCGACTTCCTCGATGAAGGTGTCGGGGACGTTGGTCACGGGAATGCCGCGCGCGGTGGCGGCCTTCACGTCGACGCTGTCGACGCCGACGGTGCCGAGCGTGATGACCTTGCAGTTCTCCAATGCGTCGATGATCGGCTTGGTGATGCGCATGCCCTTGCCATAGATGGCGTCGGCATTTTTCGCGGCGGCGATGAACTCCGCCTCGTTGGCCGGCGCCTCGACGATTTCCGCGCCGATCGCCTCCAGCGCCTCCATCTCGTATCCGTACCCACCGCCGGCAACGGTGAAACTCGCGCCTTTCGGCGTCACGATCGTGAATTTCGGCATTTCCGCTCCCGTCTTCGACCCGCTTGCCCTTGAAAAAGGCGCGGCCGGTTTCTTGTCGTCGCATCAAAGCATGGCAGGCTGCCATCGGGCTAGAGCCGGGATGCATGACGGGCCGTCAAATTGACGCGCAGGCGCTGCCGGGGGTGAAATACGAATGGACCGCGGGCGGTCGCGCGCATCAGCGCGGCGCATCGGGCGGCCGCTCCACAAGCCGAATGTCCGCTTCGCGCAGGCTCAGGGAGACGCTGGTTCCCGGTGAAAAGTCTTCGCCATCCGCCGGGTTGAAGCGGACGATGGTCAATGTCTGGCCGCCGAACGTGACCTCGTATTCGATCTTGTCGCCAAGATAGGTCCTGCTCTGCACGACCGCCGTGGGACCGGTGTTCGAGGCAACGATGGCGACCTTCTCCGGGCGAACCACGACGCTGACGGGATCGCCGGCAGCGGGTACGCCCTCCGCCGGCATCACCAGTATCTGGCCGCCGACATCGAGCGTCGCCCGGCCGTCCGCCACGCTTCGCACGATGGCGCGCAGCAGATTTGCCCGGCCGATGAAGCCCGCGACGAAGGCCGATGCGGGACGGCGGTAAAGCGCCTCCGCAGTATCGAGCTGAACGATCCGGCCCGCTTCCATCACGGCGATGCGGTCGGAAATCGCCATCGCCTCTTCCTGGTCGTGGGTGACGTAGACCGTGGTAATCTTGAGCGCCTGCTGCAAACGCCTGATCTCGCCGCGCATCGACACCCGCAGCTTCGCATCGAGATTGGAGAGCGGTTCGTCGAACAAGAGAACGCGCGGCCGTATCACCACCGCGCGCGCCAGCGCGACACGCTGTTGCTGGCCACCCGACAATTCGTTTGGCAACCGCTCCCCAAAGCCGGCCAATCCGACGAGTTCGAGCACCTCATCGACGGCGCGGCGGATGTCGGCTGCCGGCCAGCGCCGCACCTGCAGGCCATAGGCGACGTTGCCGAAGATGGTCAGGTGCGGGAACAGCGCGTAGTTCTGGAACACGAAGCCGATGTCGCGCGCGTTCGCCGGCACGTGGGTGACGTCGCGCTCTGCGATGAAAATCTTTCCGCCGCTCGGCTCCTGAAAGCCGGCGATCATGCGCAGCGTCGTGGTCTTGCCGCATCCGGACGGTCCGAGCAGCGTCATCAACTCGCCGGGCTCCACCTGCAGATCGACATTACGAACCGCGACGATCTCGCCGCGATTGCGGTCCTGCATCACGGCCGAGATGCCTTGCAGACGGATGCCGGCAGGTTCGCTGCGCTCGATCATGCTCAGCCCTCGACCGCGGGAAGCCGCAGGCCCGGCGCGGTCATCCGCCGCAACGCCCAGTTCAGCCCGCTTGTAACGAGTATCACCACCAATATCACGAATACCGAAAATGCCGCCGCCGGGCCGAGCGACAATTCGGTCATGTTCTCGAGAATGCGAACCGTGATCAGCGTCCAGTTGATGGACACGAGAAAGATGGTGGCGCTGATCGCCGTCATGGAACGGATGAAGACCACGCTTAGGCCCGCGAAGAATGCCGGCATGATCAGCGGCAGCATGATGCGGCGGAAGGTCATAAAACTGCTGGCGCCGAGACCGAACGACGCCTCTTCGATGCTGCGGTCGATCTGTTGCAGCAGCGCCACGGTGGTGCGGATGCCGGTCGGGCTGTAGCGGAATACGTAGCAGGCGATGATGATCGCGGCGGTCCCGGTCAGCAGCAACGGCGGCTCGTTGAAGGCGACGAGATAGGCGATGCCGACGATGGTGCCGGGCAGCGCGTAATTCAGCATGGTGACGACCTCCATCGCCTGCCGCCCGATGAAGTTCGTGCGCGCGACGAGATAGCCGACGATGACGCCATAGAGGCCGCCGATCGGCATCCCGATCAAGGCGATGATCAGCGTATCCTCGATGGCCGGCAGGCCTTCGGTGAAGATGACGCGGTAATGCGCCAAGGTGAGGGCGTGGTTGGCGCCGAACGACATCACCAATGAGGCGATCAGCAGCAGCGCGTAGAGATAGAGAATGAACAGCACGACGGCGAGGCAGAACGTCATCAGCGCCCTGCCGGCCCAGGGGGCCACGCTGCTTCGCGACGTGCCCGCGCGTCCCTTCCCCGTCATCGTCACATAGCGGCGGCGCGCGACCACCTTGCGCTGCAGGACATAGACGATCCCGGCCGGCACCAGCAGCAGCAGCGACAGCATCGCGCCGCCCTTGAGATCGAACATCCCGGTGATCTGCAAGAATGCTTCGGTCGGAAGCACCGGAAAATCGTTGCCGGCCAGAATCAGCGGCGTTGCGAAGTCCGCCAGCGAGGCCGCGAACAGCAGTAGGAACGCGTTTGCGAGCCCCGGCACCGTCAGCGACAGCGTCACGGTGCGGAACACCCGCCAGCGCGAGCTGCCGAGGCTGAAGGCCATCTCCTCGAGATCGCCGCCGATGCCGGCCAGCATCGGCCGCAACGCCATATAGGCCAGCGGAAAATAGGTCAGGGTTTCTGCAGCCAGCGTGCTGGAAAGACCGTAGACGGTGGCGTTGTTCAGCCCCAGCAGGTCGTGCGTGATGAAGCCGCGCGGCCCGAACGAAAACACGAATGCGATCGAGGTGGTGAAGGGCGGCGAAATCAGCGGCAGCAGGGTCGCGATGTCGAGCAGCCGCATCCAGAATTTCGGCGCTTCGGTCCGCTCCACGGTAAAGGCGAACAGGAAACCCAGAATCGTGCCGCAAATTCCAACCAGTGTCGCAAGCAGCAGGCTGTTGCCGAAGGCGCGCAGGTTGCTCTTGCTGTGGATGGCTGCGACGAGCGGCGCCAGCGTGAAACCGGCATCGTCGCTGAGCGCACGGCGGATCAACTCCAGAAGCGGATAGAGCACGAATACGCCAAGCAACAGCCACAGCACGACAACCACGAGGAACCGCAGCGGATCGCTCGCGCTGCGCCACCGCGCCCATGCAGCCCCGGCGGTCATCGCTCAGGTGGCATTCAGGACTTCGGCGATCCAGCGCTGCACGATGCGCTGCCGGTTGGCGCCGGCCCAGGCGTCGTCGATCTCGATGATATTCGCGCCCTTCAGGGTCGCGGCAAGGCCGGCCTCGGTCTCGACTTTCGGATTCGCGGGGATGAAATTGATCTTGTTGGGCGCCAGCAGCGATTGCATCGCCGGACTGGTGGCCCAGTCGATCAGCTTTTTTCCGGCTTCCGGATTCTTGGCGCCCTTGATCAGCGCAATGCATTCCGCCGCCGAACCGATGCCCTCCTTCGGGAACGATATCTGCACGTCGTAGCCCTGCTGGCGGGTAAACAGCGCATCGACGATAAAGAAAATGCCGCCGCCGGCCTGGCCGAGACCGACCGGCAGCGTGCCGCCGCCACCGCTTTTGGTGTAGAGCTGCACGTTCTGCCGCAGCTTTTTCATGTAGGCGAAGGCTTTGTCCTCATCGCGGTTGTGCACCTGCAGGATCGAAAAGATGCGGGTGACCGCGGTACCCGAGGTGCGCGCATCTGCCATCTGCAGCATGTTCTTGTAGGCGGGGTTGAGCAGATCGTCCCACGACGCGGGCGCCTGCAGATTATTCTTGGCCAGGAATTGCGTGTTGGTCATGAACACCAGCGGATCGTCGGCGATCGCCGTCCAGGCGCCGCCCTTGTCCTTGAAGCGCGCCGGCAACTCGGCGGCGCCGGGCGGTGTATAGGGCTCGAAAATGCCCTGGCCCTGGCCGGCGGTGAAGGTTTCGACGGGGCCGCCGAACAGCACGTCGATCTGCGGATTGTTCTTTTCCGCGGTGACGCGCGCCAACGCTTCGCCCGAAGAGAAGCGAATGAATTTGACATGGACGCCCGAGGATTTTTCGAAAGCTTCCATCATCGGCCGCGCATAATTTTCGGGCCAGATCGAATAGGCGTTCAACGTCTCGGCGGCGCAAGCCCGGCGTGCAACGAACGGCGTTGCCAGCGCCGATCCCAGCAGCGCCCGTCTGCTGATGCCTCGCGGGCCCGGAGAAGTTGAATCGGCGAAACGTCGCGTTCCGGTCATGCTCATCGCTTCCTCACCACCGCAGCTCGATTTTGTCGTTGCCAGGAGTGTTGAGTTCGTACCCCTGACTGTCAAGACGTCTCTCTCGGAGCAGCGCGGAAATCTCGTCACGGCGGTGAGGGGTTGGGGTCCTGTAAATCGACGATCGCGCCGCTAAGCGGCAAATGTACCCAGCACGTCAGCGCGTTCCAGCGTCATCCGCAGAGCCTCGTCGGACACGTGGGTGTAGATTTCGGTCGTCGCGATGCTGGAGTGCCCCAGCAGCCGTTGCACAAACCGGATATCGACGCCGCGCTCGATCAGCAGCGTCGCCGCCGTATGCCTGAGCATATGCGGCGTAATGCGCCGCGCGGCGCCAGATCGTGTTGAATAACGGCGCAGTTCGGAGCGAACCGATTGCGGCTTCATCGGCAGCCCGCGCCGGTTCAGGAACAGAGTGCCGCCGGCACTGCCGTTGCTCCGGTGCCATCGAACGAGTTCTTCCAGATCGGCGCGCAGTTCGACATCCGAGACATAGGCAACCCGGTCGCGCGCGCCCTTGCCATGAATCCGGAACGAGCGGCCATCCGGAGAGACGTCATCGACCCGAAGCTTGCAGAGCTCGCCGACGCGGATGCCGGTCGTAATCATCAACCTGACCGCGGTGGAGGATCGCGTCTCGCGGCTGGCATCGCTTGCCGGCTTGCGCGACGCAAACCCACGCAGCAACGATGACACCTCGGGCGCGGACAGCGCGCGAGGGAGCCGTTGTCGACGTGGTAGCTGCAATCGCCAGCGGGTGAAGACGTTGGGCGCGAGATCGAGAGCAACGAACCGTCTGATGAAAGCGCGCAGGCATGCGAAGCGGCGGCGCACCGTGGCTATTGCGAGCTTCCGGCGGTCGATCATGTCGGTGAGATATTCTGTGAGACTGGCCTCGGTGATGGAGGCGAGCGTTGCATTCGCGGACATGAGGCGGCGGAAATCGGAGAGATCGCCCGCATAGGCATGGAGGGTGTGCTGCGAGAGTTGCCGCTCGACGGAGCAGTATCGCAGGAAGTCTGTGATCGCGGCGTCGAGAAGCATTTGAGTTCTCCAATTGGGTGACGGCAAACCCGCAACCGCCTGAAACTCAAGATGCGTCATAAACAACACGGCGTGAGGGCCTCATTAGGTTCATGGTAAACGCACGACGCTTTGAAATTGCGATCGATGAGACTTACTCGTTAGGGTTTTTCCGAGTGGGGGACTGAGTGCGCATAACTCGGAATTATGCGGCCATCAGACGACGAACTGCTTGTCCGAGAGTTTGCGGGACGGCTGTATGGAAATGGTCAACGTATATGGGATCCGAAGGACTGCTGGAACGTCTACAAACGCTCCGTAATTAGTGATTTTTCTGAACGGCATGCGCTCCCGTTAATTGCTCGGTCGGAAACTATTCTCGATGCTGGGTGCGGTTCAGAGTTTTACTCGTGGTTGCCGGACAGGGCGATCAGCTTGGATCGATTCCTCATGCAACTGCAGGATAGATCAAGAGCGGTCGTGGGAGATCTTGAACTACTACCGTTCGAGAGAGAATCATTCGATTTTGTTGTGTGCGTAGCTTCGGTGCTAAATTACGTTTCAGCCGTAGAAGCAATCTCGGAGATGTCTCGCGTATTGCGTCCTGGAGGGCGCCTTCTGCTGCATTATGAGAACGTCCACGAGCTTCGAGCAAATCTTTCATCCTCGATGGGGAAACTCCGTTGTTCGGATCAATACGACTAACAACGCTCGTAACGACACTCTCTGGATATATAGGCCTTCATACATCGCTACGATCTTGGCTAATACAAAACTTGAGGTAAGGCGGGTACAAGCGTTTCATATAGCCTCGGCCTTGGGACTCCGCCTCGGATTTAGCCAACAATGGTCAGCGCGTTTCGCTCCACTAGATCGTTTCTTGCAGGCCTTTCGTGTCTTTGCTGACGATGTGATCATTTTAGCTGAAAAGCGCGCATGAGAAGGCGTCGCATTTTCTTATTGATAGCGAAAAGACCAATACCAACGATGGATATGCTTGCCGCGACCGCGGCTACCCTAAGTTCCTGCGTAAACGCGACTGCGATTCCCACGGCTGCTGGAATTGCAAGTAGACCAATATAGAAAAGAGATGAAGCGTCAGCGGTAGGATTCGGGTCAACCGAAAAGACAAGATCAAAATTCTTCATTCCGTTCAAAACGATTCTTTTCTCTTTGGCGGTGCTTGCTTGTATCTTCTTAAGTAACCCATCTGCAGCCTCCTGATATCGCTCGAATTGATCTTTTGGCATGGTGCGCGCATACCAGCGTTCATAGTGCGTCTTGTAGATCAGCTGCACCAATCGAATGAACTCGCCGACGGGCAAATCTTCGCGCTCTGGCCTCGAGGCGAACAATAACAGGGCTTTGCAACTATCAGGATCCTGAAGGATAGATGGATCTGGTGCCCAATAGGCTGTCTTCGCCGCTTTGAATCCAATTAGTCTCATCATACGCACCAAAACTATCGGCTTCATGTTTGATGCAAGGCTTCGGTCATCCAACGTGATTTCTGAAATTATGTGATCAAGTGCAATGCGTTGTTTCTCAAGATAACTTGCAATTAAATCGCAGAAATTAAAGAAACCGCCGTAGCCGCGAAGATTTGGCGCAATCACCAAGTGATCCACAATGCCGATCGGTCCTTCCGGGTAATACATGAAAGTTGCGAAGCCGCAGGGTTTATTATCGTATGTGAGGCCGAAGTAAGTAATTGACTGTCCCGCTACTGGCGAGGAAAGGAATTCGACCAGCTCATTCGTCGCAGTCCGATGCTCCGGCCCAAAATAGTGAATATATAACGCTAGAAATTCAGCCAATCGGTCAGATCGCGCCCTCCGGCGATCGAATACTTCCATAGCAAAAGTAGACGTAATAGCTGACATAATTCCGAGTTATGTGTTGTGCGGCTAAATTAGTCGCTGGGAAGATCAAGTCTATTTTCGCAGGCGCAAATTACAATGGCGCAACTTTCGATTCTTGCACCTTATTAATGTCGGCGCCAAGCCCAAATTCGCTTCTATGCCTGATGGATCGCATCTGCCCGTGACTGTCCGATGACGTCCATGGGTCCGGCCTCTTGCCGAAACGCATTGCTATCTCTACCTCAGCGATAGTTTCCTAGAGGCTCCCCATGCTCTCCGCCGCCGCCACCGCCCTGTCCCAAATCCTGTCGCCGCCGATGCGCGCCATCCTGTGGAAGGCGATTGGCCTTGCGCTGGTGCTGGTCGCGGTGCTGGCGATCGGGTTGCAGCGGCTGCTGAGCTGGTTCGCGGCCTCGGGCGAGGTCTGGCTCGAGGCTTCGCTCGGGCCCGGCTTTCACACCCCGCTCAACATCCTGGCCTGGATCGTCTCGATCGCGGCCGGGCTTGGCGTGGTGTTCGGCGCGGTGTTTCTGATGCCGGCGATCACTTCGCTGGTGGCGAGCGTGTTCGTCGACGACGTTGCCGATCATGTCGAGCGCGCGCATTATCCGGCGGAGCGTCCCGGCGCAGCACTTCCGGTCGGGCTTGCGACGACCGAGGGCGTCAAGACCGCGGCGCTGACCATCCTGGTCTATCTGATCGCGCTGCCGTTCGTGTTCGTGGCCGGCGCCGGCTTCATCGCATTCTTCATCGCCACCGCATGGCTGCTCGGCCGTGAATATTTCCAGCTCGCCGCGATGCGGTTTCGCAGCCCTGCGGAAGCCAAGGCGATGCGCAAGCAAAACGCCGCGATCGTGTTCACTGCGGGGCTGGTGATCGCGGCGTTCGTGTCGATCCCGATCGTCAATCTGGCGACGCCGCTGTTCGGCATGGCGTTCATGGTCCACATGCACAAACGATTGAGTGGCCCGCGGCCGGAGTTGATCGAGCCGGGCCGAAGGCGGGAAATCTCCGCAAGTTGATTTGCGACAGGTCGGCGGGATCAGCGCGTCACCAGCGGGCAGCCGCCATCCGCCAATGCGCGGAACGCCTGATCGCCCGGGATCACCCGGAGAATGTTGTAATAGTCCCAGGGTTTTGTGGATTCCGACGGCTTCTTCACCTGGGCGAAATACATGTCGTGAACGAGGCGCCCGTCTTCCCGCAGGCGGCCGCCGCTGACGTAGAAATCGTTGACCGGCGTCTCCCGCATCTTCGCCATCACCGCCTTCGCCTCGTCGGTGCCGGCGGCGGCAATGGCGCCGAGATAGTGGCGGATCGCCGAATAGACGCTGGCCTGGACCATGGTCGGCATCCTGCCATGCCGCTCGAAGAATTGCTTCGACCAGGCGCGGGTCTCCTCATCGCGGTCCCAGTAGAACGCGGTCACGAACTTCAATCCCTGCGCGGCTTGCAGCGTCAGGCTGTGAACGTCGGATATGAAGATCAGCAGCGACACCATGGTCTGGTTTTTGGTCAGCCCGAACTCGTTGGCCTGCTTGATGGCGGTGATCATGTCGCCGGCGCTATTGGCGAACGCCACCACTTTCGCGCCGGACGCCTGCGCCTGCAGCAGATAGGAGCTGAAATCCGAGGTGTTCAAGGGATGACGCACGCTGCCAAGCACCTTTCCTCCGGCGGCCTGTACCGCGCTGGTCGCATCGGCTTCCAGCGAATGGCCGAAGGCATAGTCGACCGTGATGAAGAACCAGGTATCGCGCCCTTCCGCGACGATCGATTTGGCCAGACTGGTGGTGAGCGCGTAGCTGTCGTAGATCCAGGATGCCTCGGTCGGCGTGCAGGCCTTGCCGGTAAAGGCCGTGCTTCCGACCGCGCCGGCAATGGCGATCCGGTTGCGTTCCGCGGCGAGTTGCTCGACCGCAAGGGCTACGGCCGAATTGTCGAATCCGATCGCCATGTCCACCTTGCCGATCTCGAACCACTGGCGGGCAATCGCGGCGCCGATATCGGACTTGTTCTGATGGTCGGCGAACACGATCTCGACAGGCTTGCCGAGCACGGCGCCGCCGGCATCCTCGACCGCCATGCGCGCGGCGACCGCCGAACCCGGGCCGCCCAGATCGGCATAGAGGCCGGATTGATCGTTGAGGACGCCGATCCTGACGACATCGTCGGAAATCTGCGCGTGCGCGGCGGACGCGCCGAGACTCACGATTGCCAAGGCTGCAATAAGCGCAGGCTGAAATCGCACGGCATCCCTCCCGGTCAATGCGCGGCCCTTGATCCGGACCTTGGCACGCAGCGAAGTGTAGGCTCGGCATTGGTGGCGCACAAGGTGCCGGCGTTCCCCGGACGCAGTGCAGCGCGTAGCATTTGCGTAGCGGTGCGCTGCAGAGCCGGGGCCGTAACGAACTCCGGCGTTTGGTACGGTCCCGGCTCTGCGGAGCAGCGTGAAGAACGCTGCACCGCGTCCGGGACACGTTAGGAATGACTAAACGGTCTTCTCCGGCCAGCGGCAGAGATCGTTGATCAGGCACACCTCGCAGCGCGGCTTTCGCGCCAGACACGTGTAGCGTCCGTGCAAAATCAGCCAGTGGTGCGCGTGCAGCATGAACTCGGCGGGGATCACGCGCTCCAGCCCAAGCTCGACTTCGAGCGGCGTATTGCCCGGTGCAAGGCCGGTGCGATTGCCGACGCGAAATACGTGGGTGTCGACCGCCATGGTGCGCTCGCCGAACGCCATGTTGAGCACGACGTTGGCGGTCTTGCGGCCGGCGCCGGGCAGCGATTCGATTTCGGCGCGGGTGCGCGGCACCTCGCCGCCGAAATCGGCGATCAGCTTTTGCGACAGCGCGATGACGTTCTTCGCCTTGTTGCGATAGAGCCCGATGGTCCTGATATAGTTGCGGACCTTGTCCTCACCGAGTGCGATCATCTTTTGCGGCGTGTCGGCAACCTTAAACAGCGCGCGGGTCGCCCTGTTGACGCCGGCGTCGGTCGCCTGCGCCGACAACACCACCGCGACCAGCAGCGTGTAGGGGTTGAGATGCTCGAGCTCGCCCTTCGGCTCGGGATTGGCTTTGCGAAACCGGGTGAAGGCTTCGCGCACCTCGGCCGCAGTCCAGGGTTTGATGGATTTTTTCGGCGCCAACGTCCGCCCCGATTTGGCCGCAACACCGATTTTCGCGGCCCGGTTCGGCCGCAGCTTTGCCGCCACTTTGCCCGATACGGCTTTAGTGCCTTTAACTGTTGGAGTTTTGCGTTTTGAGGGCGGTTTGGTGATTTTCGGCATGATCCGGGTATACTGATCCCGCATGACCGCAGGCAACGATTTTGATCCCGAGAGCGAGCAGCCGAAACTGTTTTCGGCGCTGCTGACGCCGCATCGCTCGCTGACCCGCACCGGCTTTCTGGTGCTGATGGCGTTCCTCAGCGTCGTCAGTTTCGCGGCGGGGCTCGCGTTCCTGCTGATGGGCGCGTGGCCGGTGTTCGGCTTCTTCGGCCTCGATGTTCTCGTGGTCTATTGGGCTTTTCGGATCAATTTCCGCCATGCCAAGGCGAGCGAGGAAATTTCCGTGACGCCGTACGAACTGCGCGTGCGCAGGGTCAGCCATCGCGGCCACGCGGTCGAATGGGTGCTCAATCCGCTGTGGGTGCGGCTCGATCAGAAAACCCACGCCGAATTCGGCATCGAGAAACTTTATCTGGTCTCGCGCGGCCGCCGCATCTCGGTCGCGAGCTTTTTGGGAGCCGATGAAAAGGCAAGCTTTGCCAAGGCTTTGAGTGCCGCCCTGCAGGCCGCCAAGCGCGGCCCGACCTGGAATCCGATCTCATGAAACGCTGTCGGGAATCGGGTGGTTTGGACGCCGCCACCGTCCTACATCAGAGCCATGATGCACCTCGCCAAGAATCTCGCAATGAATGACCATCGCCTCACCAAGCCGGGGCCGCAGAACGCGGCACTGCGCGACTATGACTCGGTGCGGCGCGCCATCGCCTTCATCTCGGAACACTGGCGCGCGCAGCCGACCATCGAATCGATGGCGGATGCCGCCGGCGTGACGCCCGATGAGCTGCACCATCTGTTTCGCCGCTGGGCCGGGCTGACGCCAAAAGCTTTCATGCAGGCGCTGACGCTGGATCACGCCAAGGGATTGCTGCGCGATTCCGCCAGCGTGCTCGACGCCGCCCTCGACTCCGGGCTTTCCGGTCCGGGCCGGCTGCACGATCTGTTCGTCACCCATGAGGCGATGTCACCCGGCGAATGGAAGAACGGCGGCGCCGGCATGACGCTGCGTTACGGATTTCACCCCTCGCCGTTCGGCACCGCGATCGTGATCGCCAGCGGCCGCGGCCTTGCCGGTCTTGCCTTCGCCGATCCCGGCGACGAGCAGGCGTCGCTCGCCGACATGCAGCAGCGCTGGCCGCGCGCGACCTATGTCGAGGACCACGCCGGGACGGCTGCGTTGGCGCAGCGCATCTTCGACACCAAACTCTGGCGCGCCGACCAGCCGTTGCGCGTGGTCCTGATCGGCACCGATTTCGAAGTGCGGGTGTGGGAATCGCTGCTGAAGATCCCGATGGGCCGCGCGGTCTGCTATTCGGACATCGCCAACAGGATCAAAAGCCCGAAGGCCTCGCGCGCGGTGGGTGCCGCGGTCGGAAAGAATCCGATCTCCTTCGTGGTGCCGTGCCATCGCGCGCTCGGCAAAAGCGGCGCGCTGACCGGCTATCACTGGGGCATCACCCGCAAGCAGGCGATGATCGGCTGGGAAGCCGGACAGATCGGCGCCCATTAATCACACGCCGCTCCCGAACGGCACGACCTTGTTGTCAGCGTCGTGCCCGATGTCGGCGCGGCCGAGCCATGGAATGCCGGACTTGTCGCACCGGGCGCGGGCGACTTCCTCTTCGTTCATTCCGAAGTCCGGTTCGTTTGCGGTGATGTCGCTGCAACGGCCGAGCTTGATGCCCGCCACCCGTCTGATCCCGGGGTTGCTGGTGATGTGGAATAGCGACCGGTCGATCCGGTACATCGCCTCCGACACTTCCTCCAGCATCAGCACATGGCCATCGAGGTCGGGTTGCAGCGGCGTGCCAAGCAACTGGCTAAGGACCGTGATGTTGAATGCCGCGGTCTTGGTCGAGCCGTTGACCGTCGGCTCCAGGACGTCAGGCGCCCGATCGACTATCCAGGTCAGCGCCCGCTTGATTGCCGCGTCACCACCATCCCGGAGGACGTCCTGCACCATCGGGCCATGCGCTAGGGCCTCGAATCCGACCCCGTACAAAGCGGCAAGCAGCGTGCCGGCATCGCTATAACCCAGATAGGTTTTTCGTCGGGCCGGCTCCTTCAACCCGTATATCACCGGCTCTATTATGCGGCACGAGCCGTAGCCGCCGCGGGCGAACCACACCGCGTCAGTGTTGTCGTCATTGGCAACGTCGAGGAAGGCCCGCGCGCGGGTGTCATCATCGCCCGCGAAATGCCCGTGCGACATGAAGCACTGCGGATGAAAGAAAATCTCTGCCCGTCCGTCCGGATAGACCGATTCAGCCACTGCACGTACCTTGTCGGCAACGTCAGGAGAAATGCGCGAAGCTGGTGCTACGACGGCGATCCTGCACATCTGGTTGCTCATCGCCCCGCCCCGCGTTGCACTTCATCGGGGAGGCTTGTAGATTCCGCCGATGTTTCCCCCACGAGATTACTTTTTTTGCGGCGTCGGCGGTAGTGGCATGACCCCGCTCGCCCTTATCATCCAGGCCGGCGGCGGACGGGTTGAGGGTTCCGATCGCGCGCTGGACCAGGGACGCAACACCGAACGATTCGATTTTCTGCGTTCGCAGGGCGTGCTGCTGCATCCGCAGGATGGAAGCGGCATCCGCCGCGCCGGCCAGATACTGGTCACTTCCGCCGCTGTGGAGGAGACCATCCCCGACGTGCAAGCCGCGCGCCGCATCGGCGCCGCCGTCACCACGCGCGCAAAACTTCTTGCCGAACTTTTCAACGCATCTGCTCTAAGTGTCGGTGTCGCCGGCACCAGCGGAAAGTCCACCACGGTCGGCATGATCGGCTGGATCCTGCATCGCGCCGGAAAAAGCCCGACCATCATGAACGGCGCCATTATGAAGAACTTTATTGCGATGGATTCACCATTCGCCAGCGCCAGGATCGGCGATGGCCCGGCGTTTGTCAGCGAGGTGGACGAGAGCGACGGCTCGATCGCGTTGTTTGCGCCGCGCGTCGCGGTCGTGAACAACATCTCGCTGGATCATAAATCGCTGGAGGAACTGCGTAAGCTTTTCCGGGACTTTGTCGGCAAGGCTGAAACAGTCGTGTTGAATCTCGATAACGAGGAAACCGCGGCGTTGTTGCCCGATTTGAAGCCGGGCCAAGCTTTGACCTACAGCCTTGCGAAAGCCAAGGCTGATCTTCTGGCCTCGTCGCCA
The DNA here is from genome assembly GCA_963784755.1 of uncultured Alphaproteobacteria bacterium. Classification (GTDB taxonomy): domain Bacteria; phylum Pseudomonadota; class Alphaproteobacteria; order Rhizobiales; family Xanthobacteraceae; genus Bradyrhizobium. The sequence goes on from CAWASS010000004.1 coordinate 1,396,121, forward strand.
GTCCCATCGCCGACCGGGATCACGTTTGCCGTAACCGCGCGCGGATCCGGCGAAGTCGTCGAGGTGAAACTCAACGTTCCGGGCCGGCACAATATCGCCAATGCGCTCGCCGCACTCTGCGCCGCAAAAACCTGTGGCGTGGCGCTGGCAGACGCCGCCGCCTATTTAAGCGAATTCAGCGGCATCCGGCGGCGGCTGGAGGTTGTCGGCAGCGCGAACGGGATCACGGTGATCGACGATTTCGCCCACAACCCCGACAAGATATCGGCCACGCTGGAAACCATGCGCGCGTTTCCCGGACGGCTGCTGTTGATGTTCCAACCGCATGGCTATGGCCCGATCCGCATGATGAAGGACGCTTTGGTGGACTGCTTTGCGGACGGGTTGCATGACGACGATGTCCTGGTCATGCCCGAGCCGGTATATTTCGGCGGCACCGTCGACCGCAGCGTCGGCAGCCGCGACATCGTCACCGCGATCGAACGCCGCGGCCGGAAAGCCTTTGCATTTCCGGATCGCGGCGCCTGCGGCGATGCCTTGGTCGAGTTGGCCCGCCCAGGCGATCGCATCCTGGTCATGGGCGCCCGCGACAATTCGCTTTCGCTGTTCGCGCATGAACTGTTGCAGCGGCTGGCGCTGTGAGACTCACGCCGCCAGGTCGAGCTTCGATGCCACGGTGGCGTCGGCGTTGAGCCGGTAGATGATCGGCGCGCCGGTGGCGAGCTCGCGCGCCAGAATGCCTTCCGGCGTGAGTTTTTCCAGCACCATGATCAGCGCGCGCAACGAATTGCCGTGGGCTGCGACCAGGGTGCGTTCGCCGCGGAGCACGCAGGGCAGTATTTCCTGGACGTAATAGGGCAACGTGCGCGCCAGCGTGTCCTTCAGGCTCTCGCCGCCGGGCGGCGGCACGTCATAGGAGCGGCGCCAGGCATGCACCTGCTCCTCGCCCCATCGCTTGCGCGCATCGTCCTTGTTGAGGCCCGACAGATCGCCGTAATCGCGTTCGTTGAGGGCCAGGTGTTTTTTGACCGGAAGGCCGGTCTGGCCCATCTCGGCCAGCATCAGATCGAGCGTGTGCTGCGCCCGCGTCAGCACCGAGGTGAACGCGATGTCGAATGTAAAACCCTGCGCCTTCAGCTTGCGGCCGGCCTCTTTTGCCTCGGCGACTCCCTGCCCGGTGAGGTCAGGATCTTTCCAGCCGGTGAACAGGTTCTTCAGATTCCATTCGCTCTGGCCGTGACGCACAAGCACGAGAAGGCGGTCGCTCATTCCTGTGGTTTCCGTTTCGATTGCTAGAAGTCGCGCAGGCCCAGCACGTCGGCCATCGAATAAAGCCCGGGCTTCTTGCCGTGGGCCCACATCGCCGCCTTCAGCGCGCCGTGGGCGAAGATCATGCGGTCCTCGGCCCGGTGCGAGAGTTCGATGCGCTCGTAGGGACCGGCGAAAATCACGCTGTGATCGCCGGCCACGGTGCCGCCGCGCAGCGACGCAAAGCCGATGTCGCCGGCCTTGCGCGCGCCGGTCACGCCGTCGCGTCCCCGCGCCGAATGCTGGTCGAGCGCGATTCCGCGGCCCTTCGCGGCGGCTTCGCCGAGCAGAAACGCGGTGCCCGACGGTGCGTCGATCTTGGCCTTGTGATGCATCTCGAGAATTTCGATATCGAAACCGTCGTCGAGCGATTGCGCCACCCGCTTCACCAGCGCCGCCAGCAGATTGACGCCGAGGCTCATATTGCCGGACTGCACGACGACCGCGCGCGACGTCACGCTCTTGATCACCGCGTCATCGGACGCCGAGAGACCGGTGGTTCCGATGACATGGACAAGGCCGCGCTGGGCGGCGATCGCAACATTGGCAATGGTCGCACCCGGCACGGTGAAATCCAGAATGCCGTCGGCGTTCGCCGACAGCGACCAAAGATCGGCCGACAGCTTGATGCCATTTTCCGGCAAGCCCGCGAGCGTGCCGGCATCCTTGCCAAGCAGTTCGGAGCCCGGCGCCTCCAGCGCGCCGGTGACTATGGCGCCCTCAGTCTCCGCGATGGCGCGCGTCAGCGCGCGGCCCATCCGGCCGCCCGCCCCCGCAACGATCAAGCGCATATCCGCCATTTCAGTCCTCTCAACGACAGCTTGCGGTATAGCCGGGGCTGCGTGTCACGGCAACTGAGCGCGGCGGAGGAGTTGTTCCAGCTTGCGGTGTCGTTCCTCGCGAAAGCGAGGATGACGACGGCGTGTTTGTCCGCGTCTTGCGCAAATTTCCGATCTACAATTTCAAACAGCGGATATGACTCCGCATTCTCGCGGCGCAGTGCGTCCGAGGTTTGCCAGTCCCTCGCCAACCGCGCGAGGGGGGTGGAGCGGCGGGAGGCGCCAGGGTGCAGTGACGTAGCACCCTTGAGGCGGGAATAACGTACCCACCTCGCGCGGCAAGGCAACCGCGCGCGCCCAAGGCAAGGCGCAGCGCCTCCCGGCGCTCCACCGGCCATCAGGCCCGTCGACCGTTCCGGGGCGCCCCGGTCCGGCCGGCTTTCGCTCTGTCCGCTGAAGGTTCGCTTCTAGAAAGCGGCCCCTCATCGGACAGGACGCGAGCAGGATAAGCGAGCTCTTGAGGGCGGGGATAGGTATACATTCACAAGTTCGTGAGCGACAGACTTTCGTGCCCCGGACGCAGCGCAGCGCGCAGCCCTTGCGGAGCGGTGCGCTGCAGAGCCGGGGCCGTAACGAACGCCGGCGCTTGGTACAGTCCCGGTTCTGCGAAGCAGCGCTTCGCGAAGGGCCATAGCGCGTCGAAGACGCGCGTAAACGCGCTTATGGCGCTGCATCGCGCCCGGGACACAAGGAGCTCAGGGCTGCGCGCCGTCATAGCCTTCGATGACCAGGATATCGGCGTCGGCATGCGGGCTGCGGATCGCGACCAGCCGCGCATATTCCGGCGAATTGTAGCAGGCCAGCGCAGTTTCATAATCCTTGAATTCCAGCACCACGTTACGCGAGCGGGCGGTGCCTTCCTTGGATTCGTGCTTGCCGCCGCGCACCAGAAATTTCGCGCCGTATTTCTTGAACACCGCGCCGTTCTGATCGACGTATGCCTTGTAGCCGTCGAGGTTGTGAACATCGACCCGCGCGATCCAGTAGCCTTTTGCCATTTGCACTCTCCCTTTTGTTTATTTAACCGCCTGTGCGATCTCGGCCACGATGGCGTCGGCCGCAGCTTTCGGATCGGGTGCTTCCAGCACCGGCCGGCCGACCACCAGATAATCCGCGCCGGCCGCAATCGCGCGGGCCGGCGTCATGATGCGCTTCTGATCGCCGGTGGCGGCGCCCGCAGGCCTGATACCCGGCGTCACCAAATTCATCTGATGGCCCACGATCTTGCGCAAGGAGGCGGCTTCCTCCGGCGAACAGACAATGCCGTCGACGCCGAGCCCCTGCGCCTGCTGCGCGCGGGCCTCCACCAGGTCGGATACGCCGAGCCGATAGCCCGCCGCATGAAGATCGCCGTCGTCATAGGAGGTCAGCACGGTGACCGCGAGAATCTTCAGGCTCGATCCCGCGCGCCCTTCGACCGCCGCCTTCATGGTCTGCGGATAGGCGTGCACGGTCAGGAAGGTTGCGCCCAAAGCGGCGACGCTCTCGACCCCGCGCGCGACGGTATTGCCGATGTCGTGCAGCTTGAGATCGGCGAAAACCTTTTTGCCCGCGCCCACGAGTTGACGCACCAGCGGCAATCCGCCGGCATAAGCGAGCTGATAGCCGATCTTGTAGAACGTCACGCTGTCGCCGAGCCGCGCGATCATCGCTTCCGCCGCGGCGACCGAGGGCAGATCGAGCGCGACGATCAGGCGATCGCGATGGGCAATATTCACAGGTTGCATGTCACCTCACATCATGCGCTGAGAAACGTCGATCAGTTGCCGCACCAGCGCATTCAGCGCCTCGATGTCGGCGGGTTGTTTCAACCGGTCCATATCGTCGTAGGCCTGATCGGCGAACGAGAGCGCGAGCTGGTTCGGGATAACGGTCGCATGGCAGGCGGACAGGACCAGGCGCAGCGCCGCCAGGCATCGCGTACCGCCGAGCCGGCCGGCCGACGCTGCCGCGATCGCAAATGCACGCTCGCGAAATACCTCTCCCCTTGTCTCGTGGGCGTCGTGCACGCGCGAGACCCAGTCGATGGCATTTTTGAGCAGCGGCGGCAGCGACGAATTGTATTCGGGAGTCACAATGAGGACGCCGTGGTGAGTGCCGATCATGCGCTTGAGATTGACAGCATTTTTCGGCACGCCGGATTTGGTCTGGAGATCGCCGTCGTAGATCGGCAACGGAAAATCGCCCAGCGAAATGCGCGTGACTTCAGCACCGGCCCGCACCAATTCCTGCGCCGCCGCCGCCGCCAGCTTCACATTGAGCGAACCGGACCGGAGCGAACCGGGGATGACGAGGATTTTCAACGCGGACATGATCTCAATCGCAGCCAGGGCGAGGCCGCCGCGCCGCAAAGGCGTCAGACGGTCAGCCCTTGCGATACACCCAGACCCGCGCCGGCGGAAGGTTCATCCAGATCCGCTCGGAGGCTTCCGTCGACACGCCCGGCAGCGATTTTGGAATCGGCGGCGCGACCGAGTAGGTGAATTGCACGAACGGCGATCCCGGGGACATCGCGACGAAGGCGTCACGGATCAGCTTCAGCCGGGTCAGCATCGGCTTGGTGACAAGCGGCAGCCCGGAGACGACGGCGGACGCCGGCGCGCTCAGCACGTTCCACAGCGAGTCCCGCAATGCATAGGCGTCGGCCTGCACCACCGTCGCCTGCGGGTAGCGGTCGCGCAGCAGCGCGCAGAACCCGGGATTGTATTCGACCAGCACCAGGCGTTTTTGATCGACGCCATGCGCGATCAGCGCGTTGGTAATCGCGCCGGTGCCGGGCCCGAGCTCGATGACCGGCCGGTCGGAGTCGATATCGACATATTGCGCCATGGTGCGGGCCAGCACCCGGCCCGAGGGCATCACCGCTCCCATGTGCAGCGGTTTCTCGATCCATGAGCGGAGAAAACGAACCTCATCGTCGAGACGGAGAGGTTTTTTCAACGCACGCACGGAGGATTGCAAAGGCATGTCGCTACCAGGCGGGACCGCGATTAACGCGGAATGTCAGAAATTAGTCACAAAGAGGTATAGGCAGCAGCCGAAACGGTCAAGCTGGATGGACGTTACGAGTTGGCGCGGGTGCCGAAGAAGTCCTTGACCTTAGTGAAGAAACCCGCCGCCTCGGGTTGGGTTGCACCGGACGATAATTTTTCGAACTCGGCCAGCAGCTCCTGCTGCTTCCTGGTCAAATTCTGCGGCGTTTCGACCACGACCTGGACGTACATATCGCCGGTCTGGCGCGAGCGGAGTACCGGCATGCCCTTTGATGCAATGCGAAATCGCCGCCCGGACTGGGTTCCGGACGGAATCTTCACCTTGGTCTTGCCCTTGTCGATGGTCGGCACCTCGAATTCGCCGCCCAGCGAGGCCGCCACCATCGAGATTGGCACCCGGCAATGCAGATCGGCGCCGTCGCGCTGGAAGAACTGGTGGGTCGCCAGCGACAGGAAAATATAGAGATCGCCGGGCGGACCGCCACGGACGCCGGCTTCGCCTTCGCCGGCAAGCCGGATCCGGGTGCCGTCTTCCACGCCTTGGGGAATATTGACCGACAGCGTCCGGTCACGGGTCACGCGGCCGGAGCCCGAACAGGAGGGGCAGGGGTCTTCGATCATCTGGCCGCGGCCCTGGCAACCCGGACAGGTCCGCTCCAGCGTGAAAAATCCCTGCGCCTGCCGCACCCGCCCGGCGCCGGCGCACATCGAGCAGGTCTTCGGCTTGGTGCCGGCCTTGGCGCCGGTGCCGGAGCAGGATTCGCAGGTGACCGAGACCGGGATTTCGATCTGCGCGGTCTTGCCGAGGAAGGCCTCCTCGAGCGTGATTTCCATGTTGTATCGCAGATCCGCGCCGCGCTCGCGGCCGCCGCCGCGCCCGCGCTGCCCGGCCATGCCGAACAGATCCTCGAAGATATCGGAGAATGATGAGGCGAAGCCGGCGCCGAAACCGGGGCCGCCACCGCCGCCCTGCTCGAATGCCGCATGGCCGAAGCGGTCGTAGGCGGCACGCTTGTCGCCGTCTTTCAGGACTTCGTAGGCTTCGTTGATTTCCTTGAAACGGATCTCGCTGGCCGCATCGCCCGGATTCTTGTCCGGATGCCATTTCATCGCCAGCTTGCGAAATGCCGCCTTGAGTTTGGAATCGTCCGCGGTCCGCTCGACTTCAAGGGTTTCGTAATAGCAGCGCTTGGTGGACATCAGGCTAACTCTCGCAGTCATGGCCGGGCTCGACCCGGCCATCCATCGTTTTTCTTTGAAGATGGACCCCCGGGTCAAACCCGGGGGTGACGATCTTGATCATGGCGAAGAGCATCGCACTGATCCGTATCGTAAGAGTTACGCCGACTTCTTGTTGTTCTTGTCGTCGTCGACCTCGGTGAACTCTGCGTCGACAACGTCGTCCTTCGCAGCATCCTTGGCCGCGTCGCTTTCGGCCTGCTGCTTGTACATCGCTTCGCCGAGCTTCATGGAAGCCTGCGCCAGCGTATTGGTCTTGGCCTTGATCGCCTCGGCATCGTCGCCCTTCAGCGCTTCCTTCAAATCGCTGACGGCATCCTCAATGGCGCGGCGCTCGCTCTCCTCGATCTTCGAGCCGTGCTCGGCCAGCGCCTTCTCGGTCGAATGCACCAGCCCGTCGGCGTGGTTCTTGGCGTCCACCGCCTCGCGGCGCTTTTTGTCCTCCGCCGCGTTGGCCTCGGCGTCCTTGACCATCTTCTGGATGTCGGTTTCCGACAAGCCGCCCGAGGCCTGGATCCGGATCTGCTGCTCCTTGCCGGTCGCCTTGTCTTTCGCCGAGACGTTGACAATGCCGTTGGCGTCGATGTCGAAGGTAACCTCGATTTGCGGCATGCCGCGCGGCGACGGCGGAATCCCCATCAGATCGAACTGACCGAGAATCTTGTTGTCGGCCGCCATTTCGCGCTCGCCCTGGAAGACCCGGATGGTGACGGCGCTCTGGTTGTCCTCGGCGGTCGAGAACACCTGGCTCTTCTTGGTCGGGATCGTGGTGTTGCGGTCGATGATGCGGGTGAACACGCCGCCCAGCGTCTCGATGCCCAGCGACAGCGGGGTCACGTCGAGCAGCAGCACGTCCTTGACGTCGCCCTGCAGCACGCCGGCCTGGATCGCAGCGCCAATCGCGACGACCTCGTCGGGGTTGACGCCCTTGTGCGGCTCCTTGCCGAACAACTGCTTCACAACTTCCTGGACCTTGGGCATGCGGGTCATGCCGCCGACCAGCACCACTTCGCCGACTTCGCCGGCGGTGAGACCGGCATCCTTCAGCGCCTTGCGGCAGGGCTCGATGGTCTTCTGGATGAGGTCGTCGACCAGCGCCTCGAACTTGGCGCGGGTCAGCTTCATGGTCAGATGTTTTGGGCCGGACTGATCGGCGGTGATGAACGGCAGGTTGATCTCGGTCTGCGTCGTCGAGGACAATTCGATCTTGGCTTTTTCGGCAGCCTCTTTCAGGCGCTGCAATGCGAGCTTGTCGTTGCGCAGGTTGATGCCCTGCTCCTTCTGGAATTCATCGGCCAGATAGCTGACGAGGCGCATGTCGAAGTCTTCGCCGCCAAGGAAGGTATCGCCGTTGGTCGACTTCACCTCGAACACGCCGTCGCCGATCTCGAGGATCGACACGTCGAAGGTGCCGCCGCCGAGGTCGTATACCGCAATCGTCCCGGCCTTGGCCTTGTCGAGGCCGTAGGCAAGCGCCGCCGCGGTCGGCTCGTTGATGATGCGCAGCACTTCAAGGCCGGCGATCTTGCCGGCGTCCTTGGTGGCCTGGCGTTGCGCGTCGTTGAAATAGGCGGGAACGGTGATGACGGCCTGGTCGACCTTCTGGCCCAAATGGGCCTCGGCGGTTTCCTTCATCTTCTGCAGGATGAAGGCCGAGATCTGCGAGGGCGAATAGGTTTTGCCGTCCACCTCGACCCAGGCGTCGCCGTTGCCGGCTTTCGAAATCTTGTAGGGGACGAGCTTCTTGTCCTTCTCGACGGTGGGGTCGTCGTAGCGGCGGCCGATCAGGCGCTTGACCGCGAAAATGGTGCGCTCGGGATTGGTCACCGCCTGGCGCTTGGCCGGCTGACCGACGAGGCGCTCGCCATCATCGCTGAATGCGACGATCGACGGCGTGGTCCGCATGCCCTCGGCGTTTTCGATGACTTTCGGCGTTTTGCCATCCATTACGGCGACGCACGAATTCGTGGTGCCGAGATCGATCCCAATGACCTTTCCCATGGTCCTCATATCCTTCTTTTTGCGGCAGGTTGGCTGGGCCCTGACGGCGCACCAATCCAAACCCCCAAATATCAAATGTTCGCGATACCGCGACGGTGAGCCTCATATAGGAGGGGGGGTGGGGCCTGCAAGGACCGGACGCAACGTTGGTCCATGAAAACCCCCGCCTTTGAAAGATAGTATCCGCCTCAGCCCGGCAACGGCCGGCGATATTCCGGCATGCCACGGCCAGAAAACCTGCCCCCCCGCCCGCGGGCGAAAATGGGTCTCGGAACGGAATCGTGGCTTGATCTATTGCCGGAATAGGGAAACCGTTGAGGCATGCTGGCTAGAACCGGCCCCCCGCTCGGCGCAATGGCCGCAGCGGCCGATCATCGAACGGCCTAAATGCAAACCCAGTAGATTTCCATGAGACACATTGGACGATTGTTAGCATTCGCTCTGGTTTTGGCTGCCCTGAGCCCGGCCTTCGCTGCCGATCCGGTGTATCCGCCCGGCCTTCGGATCGGGATGATACCGCTCGAGGGGCTTGTCATTTCGAAGTCTTTCCCCGGTTTTGAAACGGAGGACCAGAGCGTCAAGGTTCTGACGACCGAGCTTCCCGCAGTCGCTTACGGCGAGGTCGAGAACGCCTTTAAGACCAATCCAGCCGGCCCCAGCGCCGCCAAGCCCCAAAGCATGGAAACGGCCGCTGGCACTGCCTACTACACCGTTGAAAGCGCCAAGGACGGCGCAAACAATATGCGGCGTTATTCGATGATCGTGCCAGGCGGAACATTCTCCGGCTACGTGGCCGTTCAGGTGCTGGAGAATGCTTCCAAGATTTATACCGACGACGCCGTGCGTCAGATGTTCGCGACGGCCGTCGTGCGCAAGGAAGTGCCCGTCGACGAGCAACTCGGGCTGATGCCGTTCAAGACCACCGAACTCGGTTCGTTCAAGAACGTTCGCACGCTGGCCGGCGGCGGAGCCATTATGCTCGCCGACGGTGACGAGACGGCCGGCTTTGAAGCCGTGCCTTTCATGGTGATCGGCATGATCGGATCCGCGCCAAGCCAGCCGGAGGATCGGGGCCGGTTTGCGCAACAGGCTGCCGGTCAGATTTCCGGCATCATCCCCGGCTTGCGCGACGGGCGCATCACGATGTCGGAGCCGCTCCGCATCGATGGCGCGCCGGGATATGAAACCCGCGTCGAGGCCACCAGCGGCAAGGCGAATACACCGGTCACGGTCGTGCAATGGCTGCGATTCGGCAGCGGCAACCAGGCGCTGCGGATCATCGCAAGTACCCCGCGCGACGACTGGTCCAAGGCGTTTCCGCGCTTCCGCGCGGTGCGTGATGGAATTCAGCCGCGGTAGGTTGCGCGGCCGTCTTTACGCTGCCGCCGTGACCTGATTTGCTGACTGGGTCTTCTTAAAGGGAGATTCAACATGTTGCACCGAAGACGGATTCTGGCGGGCTTGGGGACGATCGCGGCCACCGCTCTTGTTCCCAACGCGCTTCTCGCTGCGGCTTCGATCAAGGTCGACGACGCAACGGCCCTTCTGGTCGTCGATGTGCAGAACTGCTTCCTGCCGGGCGGCAGTCTGGCGGTGAAGGACGGCGATCAGGTCATCGCCGTGATCAACAGGATTGCCAAAGGCTTTGCCCATGTGGTGATGACGCAGGACTGGCACACCGCCGGCCATGTTTCATTCGCCTCGAGCCACAGCGGCAAAAAGCCGTTCGAAACCATCGATCTCAAATACGGCAAGCAGGTGCTGTGGCCGGATCACTGCGTGCAGGGAACCGATGGCGCCGCGCTGTCGAAGGACCTGTCGATCCCGCAGGCCGAACTCATCATTCGAAAGGGCTACCACAAGGACGTCGACAGCTACTCCGCCTTCACCGAGGCCGACGGCAAAACCACGACGGGGCTCGCGGGTTATCTCAAGGCCCGCAAGCTGAAACGCTTGTTCGTGGCCGGCCTCGCGACCGACTTCTGCGTCGCATGGAGCGCGCTCGACGCGCGCAAGGCCGGCTTTGAAACCTATGTGGTCGAAGATGCCTGCCGCGGCATCGATACTCAGGGTTCGCTCGCCAAGGCCTGGGCCGACATGGCAAAGGCCGGCGTCAAGCGCATCCAGTCAGGCGATATCGCGGTCTAGGGCGTCGACTCATAACGCGCGGCCAACCAAAGCCGAATAGATGCGAGTTGGATGAAGGCAAGGTAGTTAGCCGCAAGCCTGTCGTAGCGCGTCGCCACACGGCGACATTGTTTTATCCTGTTGAAGAACCGTTCGACTTGATTGCGAGCGCGGTAGAGGTACGGACTGAAGCAGATCGGGGTGCTGCGATTGCTTTTCGGCGGGATGTTGGCCCACGCGCCCTTCTTCATGGCAAGCTCCCTGATCCAGTCCGCATCATAGCCACGGTCGGCAAGCAGCATTGACCCGGATTTCAGACGAGACAGCAGTTTTCCGGCAAGCCGAACGTCATGGGCCTCACCCGGGCTCAGCGCCAGCCGTACCGGCAGACCATTGCCATCGACCACCGCATGGATTTTGCTCGTCAAGCCGCCGCGGGACCTTCCCATAGATTGGCGCTGGTTCCTTGTGATGCAGGCTCCATGCTGATGCACGCGGACAATGGAGGTGTCGATCATCTGGACAGCGGCATCATGGGCAGTGGCAAGCGCTTCTATGATACGGCCCCAAACACCGGCCCGCCGCCACCTAACGAAGCGGTTGTAGCAAGTGGTGTATGGACCAAACGCCGTCGGCAGATCACGCCAGGGTGCTCCTGATCGGAGGACCCAGAAGATGCCATTCAGGACCCGTCTGTCGTTCACCCGAGGAACGCCACGCGGCTTGTTCGGCAGCATCGGCTTAATGGCGGTCCATTCATGGTCGGCGAGTTCGTAGCGCATGATTCGAGCCCCCAGTTCGGGAGTTTGAATCACGGCAGCCCGGCCAAACGCAACGCTCCTGGCCCGCTCTTGGTACGGCGCTTACGGACAGGAGCGGACATCAACCAGTCCTCAATCTCTGCCAAATGCGTCGAAAATGACCCTGAGCGGAAGTCGAGACCGCCACCATCTCGGCCCGCCAGACACCTGATCTTCGAGCAACGCAAGCTCCCGCCAATTTCATCAGCTGTCAGTGTGCCTTATTGTGCGAGTACGCCGCGTTGCCCCCATGGTCCCGGATTGAGAACCGCGCCGTTGACTTTGCCGGCTGCGTCTCTGACGAAGGCGATCCGCGTGTGATCGCCGCTCTCGACCTGGAGTTCATCCTTTGAGCGGACCGCCACGGGCGTCGGCTGACCCTTGTCGAAATCGAGGATTGACCATTGGCCTGTTGCCTCGACGACGAGCTTGCCGTCTACGACACTGACTTGAAGCGCGACACTTTGCGCGGGAACCGCCTCCCGGGCAAAGGCAACAACGAGCGGACCGCTCTGCGTCGCGCGGATGATCTTGAACTTGATCGCGGCGTTGACCGGACCTGAAATCCGACGAAAGGCCGCCTCCAAGGTCAGACCCTTGATCGACTTGTCGTCGATCGCGGTGATGAGATCTCCCGCCATGACGCCTGCTTTCGCGGCAGGGCCGGTATCGGCCAATTTGATCACCCTGAGGCCATCGGTGCCCGCGATAACGGAATCAAGACCGGTCCAGCCGTTGCCGTCGGCGATCGAGGTCTGTCTGTCCAGCGAACTTGCGGACCCGCCGAAAACGTAGCGTCCGACATATTCGGCGAGCGCGCCGGCATTTCCTTGCCCGGAGGCAACCGGCGCCGGCGCTTCAGGCACATTCAGCGCCGCATAGGGTAGGCGACGGATGGCGTTGAAATAGAAGCCGTTGTCACTGTGCTCCCTTCGCTGCATCATCATGATGAGGATCAGCTTCTGTGCCGGGTCGACCGAGAAGAACGTGCCCCAGCTTCCCTCCCAGTTGAAGCTGCCGATCGCGCCTGGAATCAGGCTGAAATCCGGGCTGGTGCGGACTGCGAAGCCGAGCCCCCAGCCCGTACCGAAAGCCGGACCGACTTCATGTCCTGCGATGTGCATTTTGGGTGGCAGCGAATTCGTCGTCATCAGCCGGACCGTTTCAGGCTTCAGGATGCGCACGCCGTCAAGCTCGCCGCCGTTGAGCAGCATCTGGCAGAAGCGCAGGAAATCAGGAACCGTGGAGACGATGCCTCCGCCGCCCGAGAAGAACGTCTGCGGCTTGCCGACGTCGCTATTCGCGAAAGGGGGTTGGGGCTGCGGCCCCGGCACGGCGACGAGACGGGCAAGCTTGTCCTGCGGTACCGAGAAGCCGCTATCGACCATATGAAGCGGCGCGAAGAGGCGGCTTTGCAGAAATCGATCGAAGGGCTGTCCCGACACGACTTCAATGACGCGGCCGAGCACGTCGTAGCCGAGGGCATATTCCCAGACTTCGCCCGGCTGGTGCAGAAGCGGCAGGGAGCCGAGGCTCGCGACGAAGTCCGCGATAGGCTTGTCGCGCCGGAACGGCGCCCTGGCGCCGTACAGTACGTGAATCGCGGTATTCTCAAATCCGGGATCGGCGTAGTCCGGCGAAGCATAAACGAGGCCGGACGTATTGCGCAGCAGGTCCCGGATCGTCATCGCACGCTTCGCCGGTTCGAAAACCTTCAGCGCAACATCCGAGAGGATCGGATCCCCGGTGACCGGATCCTTTTTGACGACCTGCATATCCCTGAGCTCCGGCAGATACTGGGCTACGGGAGCATCGAGGTCGAGCTTGCCTTCATCGACCAGTATCATGGTGGCGACGCTGGTGATTTGCTTGGACATCGATCCGATGCGAAAGATCGAATCCGGCCGCATCGGCATTTTCTTGTCGTGGTCCTCGAAGCCGGTGGCTTGCAAATAGGCGAGCTTGCCGCCCCGAGTGATCCCCACGACAAAACCGGAAGGATCGCCTTTTTCGCTCTGCGCTTCGAACCAGGAGGTCATGCGCGCCAGGCGCCGCGCCGAAAAACCGAGACTTTGGGGATCGCCGACGGTCTGCAAATCGTCGGCAAGCGCCGCCCCCGCCGGACCGAGTGTAAGCGCCGCCAGCGCGGCCAATAGAGCGACAAACCGTTGATATCGCATGGAGAGCCTCGTTTTCGCAGCTATTGCGAGGAAGCATCGCCATCAGTCTGTCAAATGTTTTCGATTCCTTCTCGCCGATTCCTGCAAACCGACTGGCCGATTCCTCAACTCGACTGGCCGATCTTCAATCGATCGCTTTACCGGGGCCGCATTTCCCGCCATGGCGAGGCGGCGAAATTCAGTTGGAGTTAAATTTGTCGCGGCCTTGAAAGCGCGGTTGAACGGCCCGATCGACTGGAAACCTGTGTCCATGGCAATTGTCAGCACCGGGACTTCTACTTGTTCGGGGTCGACCAGCGCCGCCTTGGCTTCCCCGATCCGGTAATGATTGAGGAACGCATTGAAATTGCGGTAGCCGAGGCCCTCATTGATAAGCTGCCGCAGCCGGTACTCCGGCACACCAAGCTCGACGGATAGCAATTTGATGGTCAATCCCTCACGCCGGTAGATTCGCTCGACGGTCATGAGCTGTTCCAACCGGCGCAGGAGAGCCTGTTCAATCGTGGCAGGCTTGCTCTGATCGTCAGACGCCTTGGCTGGCGCGCCAAAGCGGACATTTGTCGCGGGCAACAGGATTGAAGCTTCTCGCGTCCCCGCTTCTAGCAGATTCCATGCGCTCAAGCCGACCAACACAAACAAAGCGAGAACGTTGGCGACGCTAGTCATGGAAAAGGTGGGGTACGAGGGCTGCTGCAGGAAGCTCAAGTAAGAGTTGAGAACGATTTGGGCCGACGCCCCTATCAATACGACCAGCCGGAGCCGACGCCGGCCCTGCACCAGGTCCGCCGGCCAGGTGACAAGCGTCTGCGCTACCGCCAACAACGCCAGGCCGAGAGAGGCGAACGGCAGCGTGCGTTCGATCGCAACCTCGATCGCGGCCGATCGTGTGATGCCGCTGGTGTCCAGCCATTGCGCGACGACGACGGCTGCCCACAAGACGCCATGCCAGAACCGCGGGACGAAATCATCGTCGAAGGCAGCACGCGCCCATAGCCAGAACACAACACAGTTCGCGCTAGACAACGCCAGTAGCAATATGCCCCACCACGCAAACGGCCGCGGGAATGTCGGCGTCGAGCAGATCATCGAAGCCGCGACGCCGATCGCGAGCGCAGCGCCCAGCAGCGCGACCGTGCTGTCACGGCGATCGCGCAGCGCCAAGGCTGCGATCAGCAGACACAGTGCGACGACGGCGCCCCGTAACCCTAGATCGACCGACATCAAACCGTTGGTGCCCACGATCGGAAATACTCCGAATGCCATTGTTGAGCCGCGTAAGCTCGCTCATATGCCCTGGGCGCAACCGATGTCGAGTCGTCAGATAATCTCGAAGCGGCTACGAACTGAAAGAGCCCCGATGCGGCTCAGAAGTTGATGTCCGAAAGCCAGCTCGCAATGGCGACTTCGGGTTTTGGCCCATCGCGACATATTGCGCTGCCGCCCAAAGTCGGTCGCTATAGGGGCAAAGCAGACATTGCTTTAGTCGCATCACGCCGCCGGGTTTATGGGTACACGGCCTAGTTATTCCGAGGCGCCGGCTTTTGCGCCGCCCTTCGAGACCGCAACGAGGGCCGGCCGCAACACGCGCTCGCCGATCATGTAGCCGGCCTGCACCACTTGCACGACCGTGCCTGCCGGCACCGACGCATCCGGCACTTCGTACATCGCTTGCTGAAAATTAGGATCGAATTTTTCACCCGACGGATCGAATTTCCTGACGCCGTTTTTTTCCAGCGCGTTGAGCAGCGACCGCTCGGTGAGTTCGACGCCCTCGATCAACGCCTTGAGGCCGGGATCCGCCGCCGCCTTGGCTTCGGCCGGAACCGCGTCGAGCGCGCGCTGCAGATTGTCGGCGATGTCGAGCACGTCACGCGCGAACCCGGAAATGCCGTAGGTCCGCGCATCGGCGACTTCGCGCGCCGTGCGTTTGCGCAGATTTTCCATTTCCGCCAGCGTGCGCAGCATCTTGTCGCGCGCTTCCGCGGCTTCCTTGGCAAGCGCCTCCACCGAGCCTTCTTCGGGATCGTCAGGCATGATGTAAGGCCTGGAGACCACCGGCTCTGCGTCCTGCGGTTTCGCCGGATTGTCGTTCTGCCCGTTGGAATCGGCCATCACATTGCCTTCTCGAAATCTGTTCGGATCGAATGGGAGTTGCTGGGCCGGATATCGTGCTTTGGCGGCCAAAAATCAAGCGTAACGAGCGCAGGCGGCCCGCGAATCATCCACCCAGCATCTGGCTGACGATACGGGCGGCGTAATCGACCATCGGAATCACCCGCGCATAGTTCAACCGGGTCGGCCCGATCACGCCGAGAACGCCGACGATATGCCCTGCACCATCGCTGTACGGCGCGATGATGGTGGAGGACCCGGACAGCGAAAACAGCTTGTTTTCCGATCCGATGAAAATCCGCACGCCTTCGGCGCGTTCCGCGCGGCCCAGCAGATCGATGACGCCGCGCTTGGTCTCGAGATCGTCGAACAGCAGTCTCACCCGCTCGAGATCTTCAAGCGCGTGCAAATCCTCCAGCAGATTGGCGTGACCGCGCACGATCAACTGGCGGTCGTCGTTCTCGCCGCCGGACCAGCTTGCGATGCCCGCGGCAATGACCTTCTGCGTCAGCAGATCGAGCTCGGCGCGGTTCTGCGTCAATGCGGTTTCGAGTTCGAGCCGCGCTTCGGCCAGCGTGCGTCCGCGAATCCGCGCATTGAGGAAATTCGACGCCTCCGTCAGCGCCGAGGAGGGAACGCCGGGCGGCAACGCCAGCACGCGGTTCTCGACCTGCCCGTCCTCGGCGACCAGCACCACCAGCGCGCGCTCCGGTTCCAGCCGCACGAACTCGATGTGCTTGAGCCGCGAATTGGATTTGGCGGTCAACACCACCGCCGCCGCCCGGGTCAACCCGGATAGCCGCGTCAGGGCCTCGCCGAGTGCTGCCTCGACCGATTGCGCCTTGCCGACGGAGCTGAGTTGGGTCTGGATAGATTGCCGCTCCGGCTCGGTGAGATCGCCGACCTGCATCAGCGCATCGACGAAAAACCGCAAGCCCAGTTCGGTCGGCAACCGCCCGGCCGAGGTATGCGGCGCGTAGATCAGGCCGAGTTGCTCGAGATCCGACATCACGTTTCGTACCGACGCCGGCGACAGCGGCACCGTGATCAGCCGCGAAATGTTGCGCGAGCCGACGGGTTCGCCGGTCGCGAGATAGCTCTCGACGATTTGACGAAAAATATCCCGCGAACGCTCGTTGAGCTGGGCGAGCCCCGCATTCGGCGCGATCAGGCCGATCGGATCGTGGTGAGCCACAAGGTACTCCTGGGTACTAGCCCTCAATTTGTCCGTCCCGCGCCCCAGTTACAAGCAGGCATTAGGCCCAACCGGCTTCTCTGGCCTTGCCGCTGCCGCTCCCCGCCCCTAAAAGCACCGCGAGACACCCTTTTTCCTGAATTATCGGAGGATTCCCCATGCGGCCAAGCCGCCGTGCGCCGGACGAACTGCGCGCCGTGTCGCTGGAGCGCGGTGTGGTCAAATATGCCGAAGGCTCCTGCATGGTTAAATTCGGCGACACCCATGTGCTGGTGACGGCGACGCTGGAGGAACGGCTGCCGCCATGGCTCAAAGGCCAGGGCCGCGGCTGGGTCACCGCCGAATACGGCATGCTGCCCCGCGCCACGCTGGAGCGCACCCGGCGCGAGGCCTCGGCCGGCAAGCAGAATGGCCGTACCGTCGAAATCCAGCGCCTGATCGGCCGCTCGCTGCGCGCTACCCTCGACCTCGAGGCGCTGGGTGAGCGCCAGATCACGGTGGATTGCGACGTGATCCAGGCCGATGGCGGCACCCGGACGGCGTCCATCACCGGCGCGTGGGTGGCGCTGGCCGACTGCATCGGCTGGATGAAAGCCCGCAACATGGTGAAGGGCAACGTGTTGCGCGACAACGTCGCGGCGATTTCGTGCGGCATCTATAACGGCACGCCGGTGCTCGATCTCGACTATGCCGAGGATTCCGAGGCCGACACCGACGCCAATTTCGTGATGACCGGCGACGGGCGCATCATCGAGGTCCAGGGCACGGCGGAAAAGACGCCGTTCTCGGAAGGCGAGTTCCTGGCGCTGATGGCGCTGGCGCGAAAGGGCGTTGCCCGGCTGGTGGACCTGCAGAAAATGGCGGTGGCGTGATTCACGAAAGGTCGTCATGCCCGGCCTTGTGCCGGGCATCCACGCCTTTCTTTCCGAACAAGACGTGGATGGCCGGGACGAGCCCGGCCATGACAGATTATAAATGCTCATGACTGAACATCGTCGAATCACCGGCAAGCTCGTGATCGCGACTCACAATCCCGGCAAGCTTGTCGAGATGCGCGAACTGCTGGCGCCGCATGGTGTCGAGGCCATTTCAGCCGGCGAGCTTGGTCTCGGTGAACCGGAGGAGACCGGCGGCACGTTTGGCGCCAACGCCCAAATCAAGGCGGTTGCGGCGGCACGGGCGGCGAAGCTGCCGGCCTTTGCCGACGATTCCGGATTGGCGGTCGATGCGCTGGACGGCGCACCCGGGATCTACTCGGCGCGCTGGGCCGGCGAGGCCAAGGATTTCATGGTGGCGATGGCGCGGGTGGAACGCCTGCTGCAGGAACGCGGCGCAACGACACCCGACCGGCGCACGGCGCATTTCGTGTCGGCATTATGCGTTGCATGGCCGGACGATCATCTCGAAGAGGTCGAGGCGTGCGTCGACGGCACGCTGGTGTGGCCGCCGCGCGGCAACGCCGGCTTCGGCTACGATCCGGCGTTCCTGCCGGACGGGCACGCACGTACCTTCGGCGAGATGACCAGGATCGAAAAGCACGGCCTGCCGCCGCTTGGGCTTGGACTGTCGCATCGCGCCCGCGCATTCGTGAAGCTGGCGGAGATTTGCCTTGATCCGCACTGACACTTCCGATGCCTTCGGCGTCTACGTGCACTGGCCGTTCTGCCTGTCGAAATGCCCGTATTGCGACTTCAACAGTCACGTGCGGCACGCGCCGATCGATGAGGAGCGTTTTGCGCGCGCCTTCGCCCGCGAGATCGAAATCACCGCGGCGCGTGCGCCCGGCCGCGAGGTGTCGTCGATCTTTCTAGGCGGCGGCACGCCGTCATTAATGCAGCCGCACACGGTCGGCGCCATCCTGGATGCGATCGGCAGGCATTGGCGCGTCGCCGATGACGTCGAAGTCACGCTGGAAGCCAATCCCACCAGCGTCGAGGCTACGCGCTTTCGCGGCTACCGGGCGGCCGGTGTCAACAGAGTATCGCTCGGCGTGCAGGCGCTGGACGATGCGTCGCTGAAGGCGCTGGGACGCCTGCATACCGCGCGGGAGGCGCTCGACGCGGTGGCGATCGCACGCACGGCCTTCGATCGATATTCGTTCGACCTGATTTACGCCCGCCCCGAGCAGACCCCGCAAATGTGGTCGCAGGAATTGAAACAGGCGATCTCCGAAGCCGCCGAACATTTGTCGCTATACCAACTCACCATCGAAGAAGGCACGCCGTTCTTCGGTCTGCACGCCGCTGGGAAATTGAAGACCCCGGATGAAGCGACCGCCCGCGCGCTTTATGACGTGACGCAGGAAGTGTGTTCGCAACAGGGGTTACCGTCGTACGAGATTTCCAATCACGCCCGCGTCGGCGCGGAGTGCAAGCACAACCTGGTCTACTGGCGCGGCCAGGAATATGCCGGCGTCGGTCCCGGCGCGCATGGCCGCCTCGATATCGACGGCATCCGGCATGCGATCGCAACCGAAAAACGGCCCGAGACCTGGCTGATGCGGGTCGAGGCAACGGGGAGCGGCGTCGTCACCGACGATCTCCTCAACAGCGAAGAGCGCGCCGACGAATTTCTGCTGATGGGGCTGCGTCTCGCCGAGGGCATCGATCCGCAGCGCTATCGGGCGCTGTCGGGACGTGCGCTCGATCCGGATCGCATCGCCATGCTGCGTGAAGAAGGCGCGATCACGGTCGATGCCAGCGGGCGGCTGCGGGTGACGCAGGCCGGATTTCCGGTGCTCGATGCGGTGGTGGCCGATCTCGCCGCCTGATTTCGTCATACGCGGGCTTGACCCGCGTATCCATCATTCTTCAAGCCTCTTTCGAAGCGGGATGGATTGCCGGGTCAAGCCCGGCAATAACGGTTCTCAGGCGCCAAAGCTCTTCGGCGAGCCTGCAACCGGCGTGCTGCCGCCCGAACCGACGCGCATGACCGCAAGACCGCGTTCATTGGTGCCGTCGGCGCGGAATCGGAACAGGCCATCGATGCCCGCGAAGCCGGACGGATTGGTCAGCACTTCCGGCGAAAACCGCTGATTGCCCTGTGTTCGCGCCAATGCTGCGACCAGAGCAACCGCGTCATAGGCCAGCGTCGCAGTACGCACCGGCTCGCCGCCGAATTTTGCGCGATAGCGGCCCGAGAAGCTGCGAAAGCCGGCCGGATCCGGCGCGGCATACAGGCCGCCCTGCAATGCCGGGCTCGCGAGCACGCGCGGATTGTCCCAGAGGCCGGTACCGAGCAGCTGAATGTTTCTCAAATTCGCGCCGGCCGCCGTCAGCGCGTCGGCGATCCCCACCACCGTATCGCCGTCGTCGGCAAGAAGAAGCGCATCGGCCTGGCCGAGCGCCTGCGCCACGGTCCGGGCGGCGCCGGCGCGATCGGCGCCGTATTTTTCAAACACGATGATGCGGCCGCCCCTGCGACCCACCGCCTGCTTGAACGCGACCTCGACGACGTTGCCGTAAGCATTTTCCGGGAGCAGCGCGGCAAATGATCGTTTTCCCGTGCTGGCGGAATATTCGACGATGCGGTTGACGTCGGATTCCGGCAGGAAGCTCAGGAGATAGACGCCGCGGCCGGCCACGCTCGAATCGGTCGAAAAGGCGATCATCGAGACACCACGGGTACGCGTCAGTTGGGCCGCCGCCGGAACCGACACCGCGAACAGCGGCCCGAGAATAATCTCGGCGCCTTCGTCGAGGGCCTGCTGGGTGCCCTGCTGCGCGCCCTGCGGATTGCCGGCGTCGTCCTTGATCAGCAACTGGATGTTGGGATTCTGGAATTCCGCCAGCGCCATTTCGGCGGCATTCTTCATCGATTGCGCCGCGACGCCGGCGTTGCCGGCGGCCGATAGCGGCAGGATCAATCCGACCTTGACCTGGCCGCTGCCGACCGCGAGCGGCTGTTGCTGCGGACCGGCTGGGCCCGGTTGTGAGGAACCGAACGGGTTGGAAAACGAGCCAAGGCTCTGCTGGACACCGGCGCAGGCCCCGAGCAAGGGCGCGCCGAGGATCAGCCCAACCGCTGTCCGCCGGGTAGCTCCCGGAGACCGTGACTTGGGATTGAGCGGGCCCGCCATAGCATCTTTCCATTGACCGACCCCAGACCGGTCCGGACTTCATCACCCTCCGACGATCTGGGAGGTGGATTCAGGCATATTGTCGGCGAATAGTTAACCAAAACAAAAGGTTTATGTTCATCCGGAGGCCCCGACGGGCTCCGCGGGCAGGATCCTCACCCCGCACACGCGGACGATTGTGGCGCAAGACCCCCGTCCCCTCTAGATTGGCATTATGCGCGCAAAACCTGCTGCCACCAACATATCCGGCGACCTCGCGGAGCCCGTAACCCGCACATTCACCGTGGCCGGACTATTGCTGACCGCTCCCAAAGCCGTTGCGGGCCTTCATCTGGTGTCGACCCCGATCGGCAATCTCGGCGACATCACCTTGCGCGCGCTGGAGACGCTGGCCGGCGTCGACATCATCGCCTGCGAGGACACCCGCATCACCCGAAGGCTGACCGAGCGCTACGGCATCTCGGCGCTGCTGAAACCCTATCACGAACATAACGCGGCCTTGGCGCGGCCAAAGATTCTGGAGCGGCTGGCGCAGGGGGCGTCGATCGCGCTGGTCTCGGACGCCGGCACGCCGCTGATCTCCGATCCCGGATTCAAACTGGTGCGCGAGGTCTGCGCCGCCGGTCATCAGGTGATCGCGTTGCCGGGGCCGTCGTCGGTGCTGGCGGCGCTGGCCGTGGCGGCGCTTCCGACCGACCGGTTTTTCTTCGAGGGATTTTTGCCGGCAAAGGAAACCGCGCGGCGCGCCCGCCTGGCCGAACTGGCGCGGATCGATGCGACGCTGGTGATGTTCGAATCCGGCAACCGCGTCCAGGATACCTTGCGCGATCTCGCCGACATCATGGGCGCACGCGACGCTGCGATCTGCCGCGAGCTGACAAAGCTGCATGAAGAGATCCGGCGCGCGCCGCTGTCCGAACTGGCGCGGTCGGCCGACGCGCTGGAGACGCGCGGCGAATTCGTCCTGGTGATCGGGCCGCCCGCGGCAAATGCAGGGATCATGGCGGAGCACGATCTCGACGACCTCCTGCGGTCGACGCTGAAACGCGACAGCGTCAAGGACGCGGTCGCCCACGCTGTAGAAGTATCGGGCCGGCCGCGCCGCGAGATCTATGCCCGCGCGCTTGAGCTTGCCAAGCACGACCGGGGGGACAGCGATGGCGAAGACTGATATTTCGCCACCTGAGGCGGCGCCCGAGCGCGTCGCCGCCTTCCGCACCGGCCTATCCGCCGAAGCCCGCGCCGCGGCCTGGCTGATGGCCAAGGGCTATCGCATCCTGGCCAAGCGATTTCGCAGTCCCTATGGCGAAATCGACATCGTGGCGCGGCGGCGCAATCTGCTGGCCTTTGTCGAGGTCAAGGCCCGCGCCAGTCTCGATGAGGCCGCCTATGCCGTGACGCCGCGCCAGCAGCGGCGCATCATCGACGCCGCCCAGGCCTGGCTGATGACGCATCCCGAACATGCCGATTTCGAGATGCGTTTCAACGTCATGCTGATTGCGCCGCGGCATTTGCCGCGCCATCTGTTAGCGGCGTTCGACGCCAGCACCTGATCCATCGACCCAACCCGGACCCGCAAATGAAATTGAATGTCGCCGTCCAGATGGACCCCATCGCGCGCATCAGCATCCGCGGCAATTCAACCTTTGCCTTGCTGCTGGAGGCGCAGACGCGCGGCCACACCGTTTCTTACTATACGCCGGACAAACTCTCGCTACGCGGCGAAGACCTGGTCGCTCCGGTGCAGTTTCTCAGCGTGCGCGATCGGGATGACGACCATTTCACGCTCGGAGCAGCGAGACGTGAGTCGCTTTCGGCGTTCAACGTCATCTTGCTGCGGCAGGATCCGCCGTTCGACCTCGCCTACATCACCTCGACGCATTTGCTGGAACGCATTCATCCGAAAACGCTGGTGGTCAACAACCCGGCGAGCGTCCGCAACGCTCCGGAAAAACTGTTCGTGATGGATTTTCCGGACCTGATGCCGCCGACGCTGATCTCGCGCGATCTCGATGAGATCAATTCATTCCGCAGCGAGCATGGCGCGGTAGTGATGAAGCCGCTGCACGGCCACGGCGGCGCCGCGGTGTTCCGCATCCTGCCGCAGGACATGAATTTCGGATCGCTCTACGACATGTTCTCGGTCACCTTCCGCGAACCGTGGGTGATCCAGCGCTTCCTCCCCGAAGTCAAACACGGCGACAAGCGCATCATCCTGGTCGACGGCGAGTTTGCCGGCGCCGTCAACCGCGTGCCGGCCGCCGACGATCTGCGCTCCAACATGGTTCGCGGGGGTGCTGCGCAAGCGACCGATCTCACCCCGCGCGAACGCGAAATCTGCGCCCGGCTGGCTCCGGAATTGCGCGAGCGTGGGCTGTTGTTCGTCGGTATCGACGTGATCGACGGCAATCTCACGGAGATCAACGTCACCTCGCCGACCGGCATCCGCGCCATCGCCCGGCTGGGCGGGCCGGATGTGGCCGCGAAAATCTGGGATGCGATCGAGGCGAAGCGAAAGTAGGTCGAAGGTAACATCCAAACCGTTAGAACATTTTATTTCCTGTTATAAGGTATTGCTAAATCGGAGAAGGTGGGCAATAGTTGATCGATCGAGGCGACTCAAGAAAGCTTAGTGATGAGAATCACAGCGGCAGGATGGGCCCGCAACCATGGTGCTACTGAAATTGCAGACGTTGATTTAGCGGATATTGAGGCAGCCGAAGGCTACATAACCTTTGGTCCATCCAATCCGAAGCTCAGGATCAACCGAAGCGGTATGACAAAAAGAGTAAGCGGTGTAACCGTTTACAGTTTTTCGAATCTGAGATTTACGGGTGACTATCGGCTGGAAGTGACTATCCAGAAAGAGGAGATCGCGCGTCTTTTTCGCTTAACCCATAAAGGCCAGCTCGAATCTTTGGTTCAGGCCATGGCATTCTTGGAGGAGCCGGCCGATGACCAAGAGGAATGATTAGTCAGCCACCGTATTTAGTGTTTGATTCAGGAAAGGGTGCTAATTCTAGACATACGCGGTTAATCTCGCGTAAAAAGAAAACGCCCCGATTCTTCGGGGCGTTTAGTAGGCCGGTGACACGGCCTACATCGTGGTAACCGGACGTAGCTCAGCTGGATAGAGCACGGGATTTGTAATCCCGAGGTCGTAGGTCCGAGTCCTGCCGTCCGGGCCATGCCGTAAGACTTTTAGGCTCCCTCTCGCGAGGGGGCCTATTTTTCTTTACAACCAAATCATTGACTGAGTCGAATCTAGCTGACAAGTGAATTGTACATTAATGTACAATTACTAAAAATTCGTATTATGGGTCAGCCAGATGGCCAAGAGGAAAACAGGCTCCCGTTCAAACTTGGGAGAACCGTATGCTAGCCTGTTGGCCGATTTCTGCGAGGCCAATAGAGGTGCGCCGGAAGTAAGGATTATCCGCGAGGCTATTCAGTTTTTTATTGAACACGAGCTGAATACGGACTCGCGCATGCGGGAGAGATTTGATGCCGCCCGGCAACGTAGGCTCGCCGTCGCAGAAGCCCCGGTCCGCGCTATAAAGTCACAATAGTCCATCGTCGAGTGCCTGAGCATTAGTATGCAAAACGAGAACAACGTTCAGCTTCAGCTTCCGGTTGTTCCCGAAATGTTCTTGTTCCGGCTGGAACTTTACGCTACCCTCCGCCGTGGATGAGGGGCGTTCATGGTCCAGCGCGTTTCCACCGTAGCCTTTGAGGGCATCGAGGCCCGCGCCGTCGACGTGCAGGTGCAGGTCGCGCCCGGCCTGCCGGCCTTTGCCATCGTCGGGTTGCCCGACAAGGCGGTGTCCGAGGCCCGGGAGCGGGTCCGCTCGGCGCTGATCGCCTCGGGTCTGGCGCTGCCGGCGCGGCAAATCACGGTCAATCTGGCGCCGGCCGACGTGCCCAAGGAAGGCAGCCACTACGACCTGCCGATCGCGCTCGGCCTGATGGCGGCGATCGGCGCCATTCCACCGGATGCGCTGGCAGGCTTTACGGTACTGGGCGAACTCGGCCTCGATGGATCGATCGCGCCGGTGGCCGGCGTGCTGCCGGCGGCAATCGGCGCCAATTCGCGCGACGAAGGCCTGATCTGCCCCGCCGCCTGCGGCGCGGAGGCGGCGTGGGCCAGCCCCGACATCCAGATCGTCGCAGCGCATTCGCTGATCCAGATCGCCAATCACTTCAAGGGCAGCCAGGTGCTGTCGCGGCCGCAGCCGAAGGTTCATGAGCGCGCGGAAGCGCTGCTCGACCTGCGCGACATCAAGGGCCAGGAGAGCGCCAAGCGCGCGCTCGAGATCGCTGCCGCCGGCGGACATCATCTCCTGATGATCGGCTCGCCCGGCGCCGGCAAGTCGATGCTGGCGGCGCGGCTGCCCTCGATCCTGCCGCCGCTGTCGCCGGCCGAGCTGCTCGAAGTGTCGATGATCGCTTCGGTGGCGGGCGAAATCGAGGGCGGCGCGCTGACCGCGCGGCGGCCGTTCCGCAGCCCGCATCATTCCGCCAGCATGGCGGCGCTGACCGGTGGCGGCATGCGCGCAAGGCCCGGGGAAATCTCGCTGGCGCATCAGGGCGTGCTGTTTCTCGACGAGCTGCCGGAGTTCGATCCGCGGGTGCTGGATTCGCTGCGCCAGCCGATGGAAAACGGCGAGGTCGCGGTATCCCGCGCCAACCATCGCGTCACCTATCCGGCGCGTTTCATGCTGGTCGCCGCGATGAATCCCTGCCGATGCGGCCACGCCTACGAGCCCGGCTTTTCCTGCAATCGCGGGCGGATCGACCGCTGCACCGCCGACTATCAGGCGCGCATCTCAGGGCCGCTGATGGATCGCATCGATCTGCGTATCGAGGTGCCGGCGGTGACCGCCGCCGATCTGATCCTGCCGCCGCCGAGCGAGGGATCGGCGGAAGTGGCCAGACGCGTGGCCGCGGCGCGCGACCTTCAACTGGCGCGCTACGCCGCGGCCGGCTTGCCCGGCATTCGCACCAATGCGGAGGCGCCGGCGTCGGTGCTGGAAACTGTCGCGCAGCCTGACGCGAACGGGCTCAAGCTGTTGCGCGACGCCGCCGAGACCATGCGATTGTCGGCGCGCGGATATCACCGGGTGTTGCGGGTCGCCCGCACCCTGGCCGACCTCGATGGCGCGGAGAAGATCGGCCGGTTGCATCTGGCCGAAGCGCTGTCGTACCGGGCGCTGGCCGAAGATCTCAAACGCGCCGCCTGAATCCGCTTTCATCCGCACGCAGCATCCGTGCGTCAACCCGTCGGTAACGAGTTTTCTTTACACTCTGCCAACCATAGGCCCGGCGTTCCATGGGCCTGGGTCGAGCGAGTGTCGTGTCATGTTGCGTTTCAAGATTTTGGCCTCGGCTTTTCCGTTGATCCTTGCAGGCGTCTTCGCCCGCGGCGAATTGTTGCCGGGACCACGGCCCTGCATCGAAACCGGCGGCATGTCGGTCCAGATTGCCATAGCGCCCTGGCATGCCGACCTCCATGTCGGTTTCACCGACGACCCGGCGGCGGCGACAATCCGGGTCCAGATCGTCGAAAGCGCCGAGACGGCCGATTTCGTGGTTGTGGATGACGCCGACGGCGCGGAAGCCAACACCTGCGAAGCCGGCGCGGCCACGCGATTTGTCGCCATCGCGGCCTATCCGTCCGCCGCCCAGCCCATCATCTACCTCTCGCGGGATGGCGGCGCCGATTATCGCATCTTCGTGAAATCGAGGACTTTTTCGGTGCGTGACGCCGCCGCTCTCATCGTCGGCGCCAATGGCGGGCATCCTCCGATAGCCTCCGCGTCGCTCTGATATCCTCCTTAACGCTTTATCAACCCTGTTCTCATCGGGCGGACTGACGCCGGTCGGCCTCAAGCACTTTGCAACGTCGCCGACGCATTCTCACCGCCGGCAACAACGCTTTCGGGCCGCGAAAAATGCCGCGCGCGAAGAAAAACGCGGCGCTGTAAGAAATTCTCGGGATGGTCGGTGATGGGGCGGGTTTTCCGGATCAGGACAAAAATACGCCGCTTCGTGCGCCGTCATCCCTGGGTAAGCCTGGCGTTACGCTCGTTCATCATCTTCTCCGCCGCTTTCGGCGGCGCATATGGGTTCATCGCCGGAAGCAGATCGGAGGGCTCCGGCTACGATCCGCACGCCTTCGCCATCGGCGCCAGCTTTCTGTTTGCCGTGGCCTGCGTCGCGCTGGCGACGCTGAGCATCCGGCTGCGCTGGATGCGCAAGCGGCTCCGCAAGGTCGCCCTGCACAACGAAGCGCTGGCCGACCGCAATTGGGAGCTGAAGGAGGCCGAGGAACGCGCCCGCAGCCTGTTCGAATCCCAGGGCGACTTGATCGTCCTGCGCGACGCCGGCGGTTGCATTACCTTTGTCAACGATGCTTATTGCGAACTGGCGCGGCAACCCCGCGCGGAACTGATCGGCAGCCGTTTCGCGCTCGACATTATCGAGCAGGGCGACACCGCGCTCGAGCCGAACGGCACGCGGATTCACGATCAGAAAATCGCAACGCCCAAGGGGCCGCGGTGGATCGCGTGGCGCGAGGGCCTGATCCGCACCGACGCGGGCCAGCCGGCGGAAATGCAATGCGTCGGCCGCAACGTCACCGACCGCGCCGAGACCGAACGCGCGCTCGGCGAGGCCCGCGACCACGCCGACGCCGCCAACCGCGCCAAATCGCGGTTCCTGGCGATGGCCTCGCATGAAATCCGCACCCCGCTCAACGGCATCATCGGCATGAGCGGCCTCTTGCTCGACACGCCGCTGACGCCGGAGCAAACGACCTATGTCCGGGCCGTCAAAACGTCGGGCGACGCGCTGTTGTCGCTGATCGAGGAACTGCTGGACTATTCCAAGATCGAAGCTGGCAAGATCGACCTCGAACACCGCGCCTTCGCACTCGCCGCCTTGATCGAGGACATCACCGAACTGCTGGCGCCGCGGGCGCAGGCAAAGGCGATCGAGATCGCGGCCTATGTGGACGAGCGGCTGCCGGCGGAAGTGATCGGAGATGCCGCCCGGCTGCGGCAGGTGCTGCTCAATCTCGCCGGCAACGCCATCAAGTTCACCTCGACCGGCGGCGTTGCGCTGATCGTCGAGCCCGGAACCTGTCCGGATGAGATCAGCTTCCTGGTGCGCGACACCGGCATCGGCATCGCGCCGGAAGCGCAACTGAGGATTTTCCGCGAATTCGAGCAGGCGGATGAACGCATCGGGCGCAATTACGGCGGCACCGGCCTCGGCTTGAGCATCAGCGAGCGCATCGTCAAACGAATGGGCGGGCGCATCGCCCTGGAAAGCAGGCCCGATGCCGGATCGACATTCGAAATTTCCATCCCGTTGCCAGCCCCCGACAATGCCGGTCAGCACAACGCCTTTGCGGCACCGGATCTGACCGGCAAGTCGATCATGCTGGTCGCGCCCCAGAGCATCGAGGCATCGCTGGTTGCCCGCCGGCTGGAACGATGGGGCGGCCAGACCTGCACGGTGTCGGATGTCGCCGTGGCAACGGCCTTGCTGCCGGAGCGTCCATGGCATGCCATCCTGGTTGACCGCGCCCTGGGCGCCGGCGATGTGGAAGCCCTGGGCCAGGCGGCGCGCCGTCATGCGGCGCAGCGCATCGTCATGTACACATCGGCGACGCGGCACGAGCTGAATATTTCCGCATCGAGCGCCTTCACGGGCTATCTGGTCAAGCCGTTGCGCGCGGCGTCGCTGGCCGCACGCCTGACGCTGCCGCCGGAAACGCTCGCGCCGGACCTCGCCGGCGAGGCGCTGCTCGATCTTGAGCCGCTCGACAATCCCGAGACGCCGGCGCCGCAGCCGACCCAGCGTCTCTCGGTTCTGGTGGCGGAAGACAACGAAATCAACGCGCTGCTGATGCGCTCGCTGCTGAGCCGGCTCGGTCACCATGCGGTCATCACGACCAATGGCGAAGAGGCGCTGGAATCGTGGCTATCCGCCGAATCCGCGGGGGCGCCATACGATCTGGTGCTGATGGACATCCAGATGCCGAAACTCGACGGCATCGAAACCACCAAGCGGATCCGCGGGCGCGAGGCGGGGCAGCGGGTCCGCCGCACGCCGATTCTCGCGCTGACCGCAAACACGCTGGTCGAGGATCGCTATGCCTGCTTCGAGGCCGGCATGGACGGCTTCCTGGTCAAGCCGCTCGATCGCGAGAAGCTGGCCGATGCGCTCGCAGGCCTGGTCGCGTCGCGGCATATCGCCGCCTGACCCACGGCGTGGCGCGCCGCAACTTTCCGATATGGCCTTGACGCTGCCCGCAATTGAACTCAGCATTCCTCCGGATGAATGCGCCCCCAAAACTCCCCGAACTCGTGACCGAGGACGCCATGATCCCGTCCAGCGACGCCGGGATCGAGCTCTACCTGCGCAACAAGCGCCCCGCCGGCATGACGCATTTTCCTGCCGACAGGATTCTGCTGTACGTGCATGGCGCGACCTATCCGTCGGAGACCGCGTTCGATCTGCCGATCGAGGGCGTCTCGATGATGGAGCTGATTGCGGCACGGGGCTACGACGTCTATCTCGTCGATGTCAGAGGCTATGGCCGCTCGACGCGGCCGCCGGAAATGAGCGCCCCGCCGGAGGCGAACGGCCCGATCGTTTCGACGGATGTTGCCGTGCGCGACTTCGGTGCGGCAGTGGATCACATTCTCAAACGGCGCGGCGTCGCCAGAATCAATCTGATGGGCTGGTCGTGGGGCACGGCCATCGCCGGCAAATATACCAGCGAGCATAACGACAAGGTTCACCGCCTCGTCCTGTTCGCGCCGCTGTGGATTTTTCGAAAAGACGCCGTGCTGGCGCCGGCGCCTGAGGCCACCGGCAAAAGCGCACCACAGTTGGGCGCCTACCGGCTGATATCGAAAGAAGTCGCAAAGGCCCGCTGGCTGGAAGGCGTACCCGAAGCCAAGAAGGCCGGCCTGATTCCGCCGGGCGTATTCGAAGCCTGGATCGAGGCGACCTGGGCCACCGATCCGGACGCGACCAGCCACGATCCGCCGATGCTGCGCGCGCCGAACGGCGTCATCGCCGACGCGCTGGCGTATTGGACCGTCGGCAAGGCCCATTACGATCCCGGCAACATCACCGTGCCGACATTCCTGATCCATGCCGAGTGGGATTTCGATCTGCCGAGCTATCAGGCGCGAGAGTATTTTGCGGAGCTGAAGAACACGCCGTACAAGCGGCTGGTCGAAATCGGCGAAGGCACCCATACGGTTATGCTGGAAAAGAACCGCATGCAGTTCTTCCGCGAGATCATGGGTTTCCTCGACGAGCAAAACCCGCTGGCGCTGCGATAACCTCTACAGCCGCCGCAACGCCACCGTTTCAACCACATGGTCGGCGCCTTTCTTGAGGATCAGCGTTGCGCGCGGCCGGGTCGGCAGAATGTTGTCCTCGAGATTGGCGCGGTTGGTGCGCTCCCAGATCGCCAGCGCGGTCGCGGCGGCCTCATCATCCGACAACAGCGAGTAACGATGGAAATAGGACCGCGGATTGAGGAAGGCCGTATCCCTTAACGCGAGAAACCGCCTGACATACCACTCGCGCAGTACCGGTTCCTCGGCGTCGATGTAAACGGAAAAATCGAAAAAGTCCGAAACCACGGGCACCGCCTTGCCATCGCGCGGCAGCCGGCCGGTTTGCAAGACGTTGACGCCCTCGACAATCAGGATGTCGGGCCGGTCGATCTCGACCCATTCGTTCGGAATGATGTCATAGGTCAAATGCGAATAGGCCGGCGCGCGCACCGGGCGCCGCCCCGCCTTGATGTCGCTTAAAAATCCTAACAGGGTCGGCAGATCATAGCTTTCGGGAAATCCCTTTTTCTGCATCAGGCCCTGCCGCTCGAGCACGGCGTTGGGAAACAGAAAGCCGTCGGTGGTGACGAGATCGACCTTCGGGCGCGGCGACCATCGCGCCAGCAGCGCCTGCAGCACGCGCGCGGTGGTCGATTTGCCCACCGCTACCGATCCCGCCACGCCGATGATGTAGGGCATCTTGCGGTCTTCGATGCCGAGGAAACGCCGCTGCGCGAAATACAGCCGCTGGGTCGCATCGACATAGATCGACAGCAGCCGCGACAGCGGCAGGTAGATGTCTTCCACTTCCTTGAGGTCGAGGCGATCATGCATCGAGCGCAGTGCCGCGATCTCGTTCGCATGCAGCGTCATCGGCATATCGTCGCGCAGCTTCGCCCATTGAGCGCGCGAGAACACCCGGTAGGGATTATATTGCTGCTGCTCCGTCCGCATATCCATGAATACGCCCTTTACGTTCCGGTTCAGTCGCGCTTGCGCGCCGCTTTCTCTTCCAGCCCCGACATCGTCGTGCGTTGCGCCAGAGCCGCCTCGACATCCTCAAGCGTCACGCCGCGCGATTTCAAAAGCACCAGCAGATGAAACAGAAGGTCGGCGCTTTCGGCGATCAGATGAGCGCGATCGTTCTCGACCGCGGCGATCACGGTCTCCACCGCTTCCTCGCCGAGCTTCTTGGCGCAGTGCTCCGGCCCCTTGTCGAGAAGCTTGCGCGTATAGGACGCTTCTCCCCCCGACGCCGCGCGGGCGTCGATGGTGGCGGCGAGGTCGTGGATAGTGAAACGCGGCATCAACTCAACTCAACAGGCGGCCATCGAACAGCCGCTCATCCCCGGGATTAGCACTTCTGTCACAAAGAGTCGTCAGGGATCGAGCCGCATCGGCAGGCCGGCGCGGACCATGCGGTCCTTGGCTTCTCGAATGGTAAATTCACCGAAGTGGAAGATAGACGCCGCCAGCACCGCCGTCGCGTGCCCCTCGCGGATGCCGTCTACCAGATGGTCAAGGTTACCAACGCCACCGGAGGCGATGACCGGTACCGAAACACTGTCGGCGATGGCCCGGGTAAGCGGAAGGTCAAAGCCCTGCCGCGTGCCGTCGCGGTCCATCGATGTGAGCAGGATTTCACCGGCACCCAGCGAAACGACCTCCTGCGCGTATTCAATGGCGTCGATGCCGGTCGAGTTGCGGCCGCCATGGGTGAAGATTTCCCAGCGTTCGGAGCCGCCGCCGCGCTTCACGCGCTTGGCGTCGATCGCCACCACGATGCACTGGCCGCCGAATTTCTCCGCCGCTTCCTTGACGAATTCGCGGCGGCTGACGGCGGCGCTGTTGATGGACGCCTTGTCGGCGCCGGATCGCAGCAGAATGCGGATATCATCGATGGTCCGCACCCCGCCACCCACCGTTAACGGCATGAAGCAGGCTTCCGCCGTGCGCCGCACCACGTCCAGCATGATGCCGCGGTTCTCATGGGTGGCGGTGATATCGAGAAAGCACAGTTCATCGGCCCCGGCGGCATCATAGGCGATTGCCGCCTCCACCGGGTCGCCCGCATCACGCAAATTGACAAAATTGACGCCCTTGACGACGCGGCCGTCCTTCACATCGAGGCAGGGAATGACGCGGACCGTGAACATGCAAACCTCCTAGGCCGCTGCACGCGCGTTGCGGATCAGCGCCAATGCTGCCGCCGGATCGAGCCGCCCGTCATAGAGCGCGCGGCCCGCAATGGCGCCGGCCAGTTTTTTCGCGCGCGTCGCCAGCAGCGCCTTTACGTCTTCAATCGAGGCAAGGCCGCCCGAGGCGATCACGGGGATCGAGATATTTTCGGCAAGTTCAATCGTCGCGTCGAGATTGAGGCCTTTCAGCAGGCCGTCGCGCGCGATGTCGGTAAAGATGATCGCGGCGACGCCGGCATCTTCGAAGCGGCGGGCGATCTCAAGGGCGGTAACCTGCGAGGTTTCCGCCCAGCCCTCGACCGCGACCTTGCCGTCGCGCGCATCGAGACCGACCGCAACGCGGCCCGGAAATGCTTTCGCCGCTTCCTTCACCAGCGCGGGATCGCGCACCGCTGCGGTGCCGATGATGACCCGTGCGATGCCCCTGGCGAGCCAGGCCTCGACGGTTTTCAGGTCGCGGATGCCGCCGCCGAGTTGCACCGGCATGGCGACGGCCTTCAGCATACCCTCTACCGCCTGCGCATTCATCGGCTTGCCGGCGAAGGCGCCATCGAGATCGACCACGTGCAGATATTCGAATCCTTGGCTCCCGAAGGCACGCGCCTGCGCGGCGGGATCGAGGTTGAACACGGTCGCGCGCGCCATGTCGCCCTGCTCAAGGCGCACGCACTGACCGTTTTTCAGGTCGATGGCGGGAAACAGGATCACGGCTTCCACTTCAGGAAATTCGAAATCAGGGCAAGCCCGAAACGCTGGCTCTTTTCGGGGTGAAACTGGGTGCCGATCGCGGTGTCCTTGCCGACGATGGCCGTGATCGGGCCGCCGTAATCGGCGCGCGCCAGCACGTCGGCCTCGTTGGCCGCGTTCAGGTGATAGGCGTGCACGAAATAGGCGTGACGGCCCTCCGGCCCCAGCGGCAGGCGCTCCAGCACCGGATGCTCGCGGACGATGTCGAGCGTATTCCAGCCCATGTGCGGAATTTTCAGATTCTCTTCGCGCGGCGTGATCTTTTCCACGTCGCCGGCGATCCAGTTCAGTCCGTCGGTGGTGACATGCTCCTTGCCGCGCGTCGCCATCAGCTGCATGCCGACGCAGATGCCGAAGAACGGCCGCGCCTTGTCACGCACCGCTTCGGTCATCGCCTCCACCATGCCGTCGAGCGAATCCAGCCCCCTGCGGCAATCGGCGAACGCGCCGACGCCGGGCAGCACCACCCGATCGGCGCGGAACACCACCTCGGGATCGCGCGTCACCACGATCTTTTCCGGATTCTCCATGCTGCGCGCGGCGCGCTCGAACGCTTTCGCGGCGGAGTGCAGATTGCCGGATCCATAATCGATGATCGCAACGCTCAACGCGGCGCTCCCGGCTGCGGAAACAATCCGATGACATCATCCTGCGGCAACGGCGGCGGCCGCGAAAATGCCTGGCCCGGAATGTTTCGCGTTGGCGGCGGCGCGCCGCGATCGACCGCCGATTGATCGCCGCCAAGCCCGCGTTGGCTGGAGGTCCAGCGATCGAAGAACCGCCGCTCCGCAGTTTCCTCGTCGTCGGCGACGACGATGTCGCACTGCCGCCACTTGCGCCGCGACAATGTCCAGCGCCACAGGCTGGCCGCCTCGGTCCCCAGCAACAGCGCGAGCAGCAACATCACCGTGAAGCGCGTGCCGGCGCCGGTGCGCAGCAGCGTGAGCGCGACCGCAAGCCCGACGCCAACCGCGAGATAGCCGATCAGCGCCAGCCATAGCCGGTGCCATGCCAGCCACAGCGGACCCAAAACAAATGCCCAGAAATAAAAGCCGTCGCGAACGAATACGAAGTTGTCCGTGGCGCTGCCATCGGCCACGGGCGCATGAACTGTGTAGACCGGCATTGCTATTCTCCGTATTTCACCGTCATTGCGAACCAACGGGTCGGCGCATAGCGCCGCCCGATGACAGGCTCCGTGAAGCAATCCAGAAACCCCCTCCCTTCCCTCCCCGCTTGCGGGGGAAGGTTAGGGTGGGGGGATTGCTTCGTCGCAAGTGCTCCTCGCAATGACGACTTACCTCAGCCGCCGAGCTGACCCTTTGTGGAAGGCACTTCGCCCGCGGCACGCGGATCGATCGCGACGGCAGCGCGCAGCGCCCGCGCCAGACCCTTGAAGCAGGACTCGGCGATATGGTGGCTGTTCTCGCCATATAAGGTCTCGACGTGCAAAGTCACGCCGGCATGGATGGCAAACGCGTTGAACC
Organism: uncultured Alphaproteobacteria bacterium; assembly: GCA_963784755.1. Taxonomy (GTDB): domain Bacteria; phylum Pseudomonadota; class Alphaproteobacteria; order Rhizobiales; family Xanthobacteraceae; genus Bradyrhizobium. The sequence goes on from CAWASS010000004.1 coordinate 1,430,787, forward strand.
ATTCGCGCACCAGTTCGGTGTCGAAGCTGCCTACCTTGTCGCGCGGAAACTCGACCTTGAATACCAGCACCGGCCGACCCGAAATATCGATCACGACCCGCGACAGCGTCTCGTCCATCGGCATGTGGATGCTGGCATAGCGGGTGATCCCGGCCATGGTGCCGAGCGCCTGCTTCACCGCCTGGCCGAGCGCGATCCCAACGTCCTCGGTGGTGTGGTGATGATCGACATGGAGGTCGCCATTGGCCTTCACGGCGATGTCGATGCGCGAATGGCGGGCGAGCAGATCGAGCATATGGTCGAAAAAGCCGATCCCGGTCGTGACGTCAGACACGCCCGATCCGTCGAGGTTCACGGCCACCTCGATGTCGGTTTCCTTGGTTTTGCGCTTGATCGTCGCCGTGCGCATGAAAAGGGCTCTCCGCATGTTCGAAAACGCGCCCTTTTAACAGGCTCATACTGCCTTCGCTACTGCGGGATGATGCATTCGCGGCTGAACTTCAGCCTATGGTGACCGGAATCCGCCCCCTTCGGCGCCAATTGCAACCCTGCGCGCCAATCCCTAAATCTGGTCGGGGCACGAGGTTCTCCATGCAAGCATCACCATCTGAAATGCCGATCTGGCACGGCACCACCATCCTGACGGTCCGCAAGGGCGGCAAGGTGGTGATCGGGGGCGACGGCCAGGTCTCGATCGGCCAGACCGTCATCAAGTCCAACGCCAAAAAAGTCCGCAAACTCGGCAAGGGCGACGTCATCGGCGGTTTCGCAGGCGCCACGGCGGACGCGTTTACGCTGTTCGAGCGGTTGGAAAGCAAGCTCGAGCAATATCCGGGGCAATTGACCCGCGCCGCGGTCGAACTCGCCAAGGACTGGCGCACCGACCGTTATTTGCGGCGGCTGGAGGCGATGATGATCGTCGCCGACAAGGATGTGTCGCTGGTGCTGACCGGCACCGGCGACGTGCTGGAGCCCGAAGCAGGCGTGATGGCGATCGGCTCCGGCGGCAACTACGCGCTGGCGGCGGCGCGGGCGCTGGTGGATTCCGACAAGGATGCCGAAACCATCGTGCGCCGCGCGCTCGATATCGCCGCCGACATCTGCGTCTACACCAACCGCAACGTGACCATCGAGACGCTGTAGGCGGCTGGTCGATGGCCCCCACCGATTACGAATTTGTGCCGATCACCTCAGCCGATCTGCCGCTGATCCGGCGCTGGCTAGAGGCGCCGCATGTTTCGGAATGGTGGCACGATCCGGCCGAACAGTTCGAACTGGTCAGCGGCGATCTCGACCATCCCGACATGGCGCAATACATCGTGGCTTCGGATGGACGGCCGTTCGCCTATTTGCAATGCTATAGGCTGAGCGACTGGAACACCGGCTTCGGTCCGCATCCCCCGGGCACGCGCGGTCTCGATCAGTTTATCGGCGAGGCGGACATGCTGGATCGCGGCCACGGCTCAGCCTTCATTCGCTCGTTCACGGAACGTCTGCTGGCGAAAGGCACCCCGCGCGTGGTGATCGATCCCGACCCGGCCAATGCCCGGGCGATACGGGCCTATGAGAAGGCCGGATACAGCAAAGACCGCATCGTCGATACGCCCGACGGTCCCGCCCTTCTGATGGTATGCAGCGCATGACGACCAGCAGCGGCGTTGAGAGCGTACCCGGTCCTTCGGTCCCGCAGGGAGTGCTGATCGCCGGCGGCTTGCTCCTGCTTCAGGCCGGCATTCTCTACGCCATGGGCCGGCTGCCGATCTGCGCCTGCGGCTATGTAAAACTCTGGCATGGCGTGGTGCAGAGCTCCGAGAATTCCCAGCACATCACCGACTGGTACACGTTCTCGCATATCATCCACGGTTTTCTGTTCTACGGCCTGACCTGGCTGTTGCTGCCGCGCCTGGCGTGGCCGGGCCGCCTGATCATCGCGATGCTGATCGAAGGCGGCTGGGAACTGGTCGAGAATTCCGACTGGATTATCGACCGCTACCGCACCGGCACGGTTTCGCTGGACTATCACGGCGACAGCATCGTCAATTCGCTGTCCGACACGCTGTCCATGGTCGCAGGCTTTCTGCTCGCGAGAAAACTGCCGATGGCGTTGACGATCGCTATCGCGGTTTTGTTTGAGGTTCTGGTCGGGCTGCATATCCGCGACAATCTGACCCTGAACATCATCATGCTGATCCATCCGTTCGAGGCGATCCGGCACTGGCAGACGGGACCGCCGATCATCTAAGCCGCTTGCCTCCGCAGCAATCCAGCATATTTAGGGCTCATGACCGACTTCTCTCCCCGCGAAATCGTTTCCGAACTCGACCGTTTCATCGTCGGCCAGGCCGACGCCAAGCGCGCGGTCTCCATCGCGCTGCGCAACCGCTGGCGGCGGCTGCAGCTCACCGGCTCGCTGCGCGAGGAGGTGCTGCCGAAAAATATCCTGATGATCGGGCCGACCGGCGTCGGCAAGACCGAGATTGCGCGGCGGCTGGCGAAGCTCGCCGGCGCGCCCTTCATCAAGGTGGAAGCCACGAAATTCACCGAAGTCGGGTATGTCGGTCGCGACGTCGAACAGATCATTCGCGACCTCGTGGAAGTCGCGATCGCGCAGACCCGCGAACGCAAGCGCAAGGACGTGCAGGCCCGCGCCCAGCTCGCCGCCGAGGACCGCGTGCTCGACGCCCTGGTGGGGCCCGGCTCCGGCGCGGCCACCCGCGATTCGTTTCGTAAAAAGCTGCGCGCGGGCGAGCTCAACGACAAGGAAATCGAGATCGAAACCCAGTCCTCCGGCGGAACGCCGATGTTCGAAATTCCGGGGATGCCGGGCGCGCAGATGGGCGCGATCTCGATCGGCGACATCTTCGGCAAAATGGGCGGACGAACCAAGACCCGCCGCCTCACGGTTGAGGATTCCCACGAACTTCTCGTCAACGAGGAATCCGACAAACTGCTCGACAGCGATCAGCTGGTGCAGGAATCGATCAACGCCGTCGAGAACAACGGCATCGTGTTCCTCGACGAGATCGACAAGATTTGCGTGCGCGACGGCCGCAGCGGCGGCGACAACGTCTCGCGCGAGGGCGTGCAGCGCGACCTGCTGCCCTTGATCGAAGGCACCACGGTGTCGACCAAACATGGCGCGGTGAAAACCGATCACATCCTGTTCATTGCCTCGGGCGCATTCCATATCGCAAAACCATCCGACCTGCTGCCGGAACTGCAGGGCCGGCTGCCGATACGGGTCGAACTGTCGGCGCTGACGCGGGACGACATGCGCCGCATCCTGACCGAGCCCGAGGCGTCGCTGATCAAGCAGTATGTCGCGCTGATGCAGACCGAGGGTGTGACGCTGGACATCACGGCCGGCGCGATCGACGCGCTTGCCAACGTCGCCGTCGCCGTCAATTCGACGGTGGAAAATATCGGCGCGCGGCGGCTGCAGACCGTGATGGAGCGCGTGCTCGACGATATCTCATTCGCCGCACCCGACCGCAACGGCGAGACCATCCAGATCGATGCCGACTATGTGCAGAAGCACGTCGGCGATCTCGCCAAGAACGCGGATCTGAGCCGGTTCATCCTGTAACCGTCGTATCGCGAACTCGCCCCGATCGGTCATTGCAGGCCGGGCGCGGCACATGCCATAGTTTCCGCGTTGCAATGACCTGATCATTGTTCGGGGGCGGGATGGATTGGCGGACGCGCATTCAGGAAAATCCTTGGCGGCTGATGCTCGCCCTGAATGTCGCGGTGGTGGTCGGCGTCCTGCTCTACAAGGTGGCGCGCGCGCCCTATGTCCCCTACATTCACCTGCTGGTCGACTATCATTTCGGTTTCACCAAGCGCGCCCTGATCGGTGCGGCGGTATCGCTGTTGCTCGCGAAAGTTCCGGTCTGGTTCGTGTTCGCCCTTGGCGGCGCGATATGGCTCGTCACCGCCGGTCTCTTCGTCGCGCTGTTCCGGCGAACATTCGGTGTTGACGACGCGCAGATGCCGCTGTTCGTGTTCATGGCCGGCTCGCCGTTCTTCCTGAAAAACTTCATGCATACGCTAGGGCACTTCGACATCTATGGCTGTGCGCTGGCGCTCGTCCTGTTGCTGATCCCTGCGCGTTCGATCGCGTTCGTGGCGGCGGCCGCGGCGGCGGCTGTCATCCTGATCCTGATCCACCACATTCATTTCCTGATGTATGTGCCGACCATCGCCGTGATCGTCGTACTTCGCCACTACCTCGCCCGGGGCGTCAGCCGGCAAAACGCGGCCGCCGGAATCGCGGCAATCATGGTCATAAGCCTGCTGTTCCTTGCTGCGCAGTTCTATGGGTCGATGCCGATTCCGGAAGACGAGTTCGTCCGCTATCTGCAGGGCCGCATGACCGATCCGTCTCAGGCCAACATGCTGAGTTTCAGTTATATCTGGTATCAGCCGCTTTCTCAGGAGATCCGCGACACCTGGACCCGCATGCCTTCCAATCTGCTGGGCATTCCGGTGTTTGCCCTGCTGATCGCGCTGCACGCGCCGCTCTGGAAATATTTTGCCGATCTGATCCGTTCGCTTTCAGATCCCGCGCATCGCCGCATCGTCGTTGCCGGAATCGTCCTGATCAGCCTGGGATACCTGGTCATTTTCGCGGTCGTGTTCGACTACTCGCGATGGATTTCGAACTGGGCCGTTTGCATGTTTTTGATCCTGCACGCGGTGAAGACATTGCCGGCCGCGCGGACGGCGCCGTCGATCGCGGCGGATGACCGGCGAACGTCGATCCTTGGCTGGATCGTCACGGTGATCCCGCGCGTGGGAATCGTGCGGCCATTTTGAACGGGTCAGATTCTCGAGCGCCGCACCCGCACATAAAGCGCGCCCTCGCCGCCATGGCCGATATGCGCCTCCTCAAAACCGACCACGAGCCCGCGAAATTCCGGCAAGCTCAGCCATTCCGGCACCTGGCGGCGCAGCACGCCGCGCTCGGATTCCTGCCCGTCCCTGCGGCCCTTGCCGGTGATGACGAGCACAAACGTCTGGCCCTCGCTGCTGGAGCGTTGCAGGAACGACAACAGCGCGCGATGCGCCCGGGTTTGCGTCATGCCGTGCAGGTCGAGCCGGCCCTCGATCTCCTTGCGGCCACGCGACAGTTGCGAGCGCTCGCGGCGGCCCAGCGGCGCCAGCGGCGGCACCGACGGCTTCTCCGGCCTGGCGGCCTTTGCAACTCGCGCGGCCGGCGGCGGTTTCGGCGAGCCAGCTGATTTTGCCGGCGGCAGCGCCTCAACCGGTGCGGTTGGCGCCTTCGGCGCGCGTGGTTTTCTGCGCAGCGGCTTGACCTGCTTCGCAACGCTTTCCCACAATACGCGTTCTTCGTCGCTCAACGCGCGCTTGCGGCGCGGCGCGGCGAATGATTCCAGCATGGGCGGCGGACGTTTCATCGCATGCTGCGATAACGATGGTGGTAATGATAGCGGCGCACGTGCCGGCTCGGCTTGATCGCCGGGCGCGCTTCGGGAAGCGGCACGGCTTGCGCGACTGCTGTCGGCGCCGCCGCGATGGCCTTTGCCGCGTCCTTGTTTCCCGAAACATCCTTGGCGGGAGCGGCCGATGCCGTTTCAGGCGCCTTGGCAACGTCCTTCTGATCCTTTGGCCGATTCTTCAGGGGATCGACCTGCGGAAACAGCTTTGCGATTTTTTCCGATGGCCTTTCGCCCGGCAAAGGCATCGCACGCCCCCTGGCGACCGGATCGAGGCTCTTCGGAATCAGGATCACGAAGCGCATGTTATGCCGCAGCCGGCCCGATACCTTTCCGGCCTCGGCGCCGGCGCCAAAATAAATATCCGCGCGCGCCGGCCCGACGATCGCCGAGCCGGTATCCTGCGCCACCATCAGCCGCCGGAACGGTGTCTTCGACTGGTCGGATTCGATCGGCAGCTCGCCCTCGATGAAGAATGGCGTGCCGTAGACGTGCAGCGACTTGTCGACGGCGATCGAGCGGCCCGGCGTCAGCGGCACGCCCTGCGCGCCGACGGCCTCGTCCTTGTCGGACAACTTCACCTCGCGAAAGAATACATAGGACCGGTTCTGCCGGCGCAGCTCGTTGGCGCCGTCCGGATTCTGGTCCATCCACTCCCGGATCTTCTGCATCGACATCTGCTCTTTCGGGATGATGTTGCGGTCGATCAGGATGCGGCCGACCGGGGTGTAGGGATAACCGTTATGTGCGTCGTAATTGATGCGCAGCGTCGAGCCGTCCTCGAGACGGATCCGCGCCGAACCCTGGATCTGCGTGAACAACAGATCGGTCTGGTTCTTGAGCCAGCAGATTTCGAGACCGCGGCCGGCGATCGCGCCGTCCTCGATCTCGGCGCGGTCGTAATAGGGCACCAGCTTGCGCCGGCCGATCTTGCGGAACACCTGTCCCTTGTTGGGCAGGCCGACCGTGCCCGGCTTGACGCCGCGAACGAACAGGTTCGACGGGCGGCGATACACCGGCACATTGTAGACATCGGTTTGCGTGCGCGAGCCGTCGATCACAGGCTCATAATAACCGGTAACGAAACCATCGCCCTCGCCAAGGCGCGAGATCCGCAAGGGGAGAAAATGCATCTCGAAAAAGGCGCGGGCTTTCGCGCCATCGGCAATATTGGCGGCTTGCGCCGCGCGGCAGGGGTCGCGCAGCGACAGGCCCAGCGCCTTCGGATCGGCGGACGGGTTGCGCTGCGCCGCTATCGGTTTGCAGCTCGCCCGAAATGCGTTGAATGCCTGCAGGTGATCGTCTTCGGCCCAGCCGGCGATATCGGCCCAGGCGACGGGCGCATATTGGCTGCCGGTGATTTCAATCGGCCAGACCAGACGAGGATATGGCAGATGCGGGCGCGCGGCATATGCTGCGGACGGGATAAGCGACAACGCGGCCACGATCACGCAGCGCGCCGCGGCGGATCGTCGCGAACCGAGCGCCTTAGTGAGTGCTTCCCGTGCCAACCAGCTTCCAGTTCGGATCGCGCGAGGTAATGTCGCGGGCAAATGTCCAAACATCGGTGATATCGGTGACCTTGTCCGGATTGCCGTCGACAATCGAGCCGGCTTTGTCGCGGGTAACCGAAATCATCTGCGACACGAAGCGGACCGTCAGCTGCGCCGCGCGATCGCGCGCCTCCGCATTCACAAGCTCGGCCTTGTCGATCGAAACGAATCGCGTTTCGGTTTTTTGCTCGTGTTTTTCGCGATCCTTGATCACGGCGTCAAAACTCTCATAGACCTCCGACGACAACAGATCCTTCAGCGCGCGGCGGTCGCCATTGGCGAATGCCAGCACGATCATTTCATAGGCGCTGCGCGCGCCGCTGAGGAAATGTTGCGGATCGAACGACGAATCCTGCGCCGCGATAGCATCGAGCCCGAGCGCCAGCGGCGTGCCGGGCTCAGTGATACCCTTCCAGCGATCGGTCGGAGGCACGACGTCCGCGGTCGGCGCCAACGGCGCCTGATCGATCACGGCGCCCGGCATCGGCACGACATTGTTGTCCTGCGCGCCATGCAGGACATCCCGCGCCGCGCGGTCATAGGGCGGCCGCTCGCTTCCGGTACGCTGTCCGAGCACGTTGCGCAGACGCAGAAAAATAAAGACCGCCAGCGCCAGGAAGATGATGGTGTAAATATCCACGTCGCATTCGCTTTCTGGTCGATGCCGGACCGAGGCCGGCGGGAGAGCGTCCCCGAACAACAATAGAGGTCACATCACGGGCGGCCACCACCATTTAGGCACTAAACTTTGCCCAGCCAATGGCGCGTTTTGGCACGGAAGGCGGACCTACCGGAAATACGGCCAAGGTCGCATCAATAAGCGCTGATTTTGGACGAATTGTAGCGCGTTTTCAGCACAAGAGGAAACCTGATCCTGCCTGGAAATCGCGCTTATTCAATAATTTAGGCAGCGGCCCAGCACAAAACCGCCACCCTTGCGCGTCCTCTGCGGCCGCATTCGCCGCGCGGGGCCGGTTCGGCGGTCGTCCTTGTAGAAGACCGCCGGGCTATGATAGCCACTCGCCCCGGCAGGGCATTTCCGCTCGCTTGGGCGAATTCAGCCGCAAACCGCCCGCACTCGCTTGAAACGCTCCAGGAGAGACCCTCATGACCAACGGCAACGGCGCGCCTCCGGAAGCGGCCCCTCCTCCCCAGTTGAATGTGCTGGCGCAATATACCAAGGACCTCTCGTTCGAGAATCCGAACGCGCCGGCCTCGCTGGCGCCGCAACCGCAGCAGCCGGCGATCAACATCCAGATCAACGTCAGCGCCAACAATATTGCCGAACACGAATTCGAAGTGACGCTTTCGGTCGAGGGCAAGGCTGAAAACGGCGGCAAGCTGATGTTCAGCTTCGAGCTTTCCTACGCCGGCGTATTCCGCATCCTGAACGTGCCGCAGGAAAACCTGCACCCGTTGATCATGATCGAATGTCCGCGGCTGTTGTTCCCGTTCGCCCGGGAAATCATCGCGACCTCGGTGCGCGATGGCGGGTTCCCGCCGCTGATGCTCGATCCCGTCGATTTTGTCGGCCTTTACCGCCAGAACATGGAACGGCAGGCCGCAGCCCAGGCCGCGGCCCAGGCAAAGCCGAGCTAATCACGCAGCCTCAGAAAAAGTCGTGCCAGACCGGCTTGTCGCCAAGCGTCGCGACGAAATCCCAATGCGCTGCGCGGTCGGCCTCGGTGACCCGGGGTGCGAGCGGCACCGGACGCTGCCGGCGCGGCGTATCGCCGGGCCCGTCGGCATGAGAGACCCGGATATCTGCCGCCAGGATCAATTGCGACTGCCGGGCGCCGATCAGATCGATGTAGACCTCGGCCAGCAGTTCGGCGTCGAGCAGCGCGCCGTGCTTGGTGCGGCGGGAATTGTCGATCGCATAGCGCGAGCAGAGATCGTCGAGCCGGTTCGAGACGCCGGGATGCTTGCGCCGCGCCAGCAGCAGCGTGTCGACCAGCCGGTCGCGCGCGATCAGCGGCCGCCTGATGCGTTCAAGTTCGGCGTTGATGAAAGCGATATCGAACGATGCGTTGTGGATCACCAGCGGCGCGTCGGCGATGAATGCGAGGAATTCCTCGACCACCTGGGCGAATAGCGGCTTGTCGGCGAGGAACGCGGTGGAGAGACCATGCACGGCGAAGGCCTCCGCCGGCATCTCGCGCTCGGGATTGAGGTGACGGTGAAATGTCTGGCCGGTCGGCATCCGGTTGAATATCTCGACACAGCCGATCTCGACCAGCCTGTCGCCCCGCAACGGGTCGAGGCCGGTGGTTTCGGTATCGAGAATGATTTCGCGCATCAGTGAGCACCGGATGAGCGGCGAATCAGGGCCGCCGCCGCGGCATTTTAACAGCCCGGTCGAGAATGTCGCGGATTCGTGCGCGCACGGGATCAAGTCCGTGCGATGTATCCACCACGAAATCCGCGCGTTTGCGCTTTTCGGCGTCGGGCAATTGCCGCGCCAGGATGACGTTGAGCTTTTCGTCCGTCATGTTGTCGCGGGTCAGAATGCGTTCGCGCTGGATTTCAGGCGTGGTGGTGACCACCACCACCGCATCGACCCGTTTCTCGCCGCCGGTCTCATACAGCAGCGGCACATCCACCACCGCAACCGGCGCACCGGATTGCTCGGCGTCATCGAGGAACTTCTGGTGATAGGCACGCAGCATCGGGTGCACGATCTGCTCCAGCCGCTTGATCGCCGCGGGGTCATGCACGACCCGCTCTGAAAGCCGCGCGCGATCGACCTTGCCGCCAATGGTGGTGCCGGGGAACGCCGCCTCGATCGCGGGCGCGGCCTCCCCCTCGTAGATCAGGTGAACGGTTGCATCCGCGTCGTAGACCGGCACGCCCGCTTCCGCGAACAGCTTTGCGGTGGTCGATTTCCCCATTCCGATCGAGCCGGTCAGCCCAAGGATTATCATTCACAACGCTCCGCTCACACCGCCAGCAGTTGCCGGCTGCGCAGAAATCGCAACAGCGGCAGCAACGGCAGGCCGAGGATGGTAAAATAATCGCCTTCGATACGCTCGAACAAATGGATACCGAGGCCTTCGAGCTGATAGGCGCCGACGCTGGCGGTAACGGCCGCTCCGGCGGCGTCGAGATAGGCCGAGATTGCAGCGTCATCCAGCCGACGCATGGTCATGCGCGCAACGGAAACATCCGCAAACAAGGTCTCGCCATCGCGGGCAATGGCGACGGCGGAATGCAGTTCATGCATGCGGCCGGCAAGATCGCGCACTTGTTCGGCAGCCTGGGCGCGGCCGGAAGGCTTGCTGAACAGCCGCTCGCCGAGCGCCAGCGTTTGATCCGCGCCGACCACAAACCTGCCGGGATGGCGCGAGCAAACGGAGAGGGCTTTTTCCCGCGCCAGCAGCGCCGCGATTTCACCGGGTGAAGACAGACCGCAGGCTTGTTGAATCGCGCGCTCATCGATATCCGCCGGCATGGCCTCGAAGGCGATGCCGGCGCCAGCCAAAAGCGCCTGGCGCGTCCGGCTTTGCGACGCCAGGATCAAGGGCTCGGCGCCGCGCCAGACGGTCATTCCGCAAGCCGCTGGCGTTGCCGGTCGGCGAACAGCTTCATGACAGCCGCCGCGGTCTCCTCGATCGACCGGCGCGTCACGTCGAGCAGTTGCCAATTGTGTTTCACACTGAGGCGCCGCGCGAATGCAACTTCATCGGTGACGGACTGCCGATCGATATAATCGTCGTTGCCGGGGCCGGCGCCGATACTCAGAAGCCGGTTCTGCCGCACCTGGATCAGCCGCTCCGGTGTCGCGTGAAGGCTGACCACCAGCGGTTTTTTCAGCGTTTCGAGCTGATGCGGAAGCGCGATCCCCGGCACCAGCGGCACATTCGCGGTGCGGATGCCGCGGTTGGCTAGATAGATCGAGGTAGGCGTCTTGGAGGTGCGGGATACACCGACCAGAACCACATCGGCCTCTTCCAGGCCTTCGACATGCTGGCCGTCGTCATGCATCATGGTGTAGTTCAACGCGTCGATGCGTTTGAAATATTCCGCATTGAGGGTGTGCTGCGCGCCGACGCGCCCGGTCGTGGCGGAGCCGAGATAGGCCTGGAACAACTGCATCACCGGCCCGATGATCGACAGGCTCGGGACATTGATTTCCTCGCACTTGGCTTCCAACCGCGCCACCAGATCTTTCTCCAGCAGCGTAAACAGAACGATGCCCGGCGCTTCCTCGATTTCCGCCAGCGCGCGCTCGAGCTGCTTCTGGCTGCGCACCAAAGGATAGACGTGCTCCACCGGCGTCACATTGGCATATTGCGCGGCCACCGCGCGCGCCACCGTGATCAGCGTTTCGCCGGTCGAATCCGACACCAGGTGAAGATGAAAATAGTTGCCGGTGGTGGGCACCATGACCCCTGTATGACCTGTGAATCGCTGTGGAGCTTAGCCGAAAGAATTGCCCGCCAACCGAAGCGGGCGGGATAACCCGGAGTTTTCTTCACAGGCCTCTCTCGAGGATAAGTCCTCGCGGACGCTGCAATGATAGTGGGCTTATGTGAATTTGTCTCTTGATAATCCGACCGTGGCCAAGTGCAAGACGTTGAAACACGTCAGGTTATTTCGATCATCCCCGCCGGCATGAAGAGTTGTTGATGGATGGGGATGATCTTGGACAATGCCGGGACTGCGTTGCGCGGGCGCTATTCACCGCTACTTAGACTCAAACCTAAGATTCTAAAATTATTGTTTTAGAAAAGGGCTGCTTGCGGATATGTCTCTGTCCCGCTCTCGAAAAGCCTTTCTCGTAACACCGGCCGCGGTAAAAATGTTCCGGTGTCGCGCAGGAGGAAATCGCGGCCACGAACAAGTGAGAGATCCGGATGTACGAGTGGATCAAGGCGCTGCATGTGATCGCCGTCATCGCGTGGATGGCCGGCATGCTGTATTTGCCGCGGCTGTTTGTCTATCACAGCGTCGCCGTGACCGGATCGAAGCAGTCCGAGACGTTCAAGCTGATGGAGCGGCGCCTGCTGAAGGCGATCATCAATCCGGCGATGGCGGTGACATGGCTCGCCGGACTTTACCTCGGCTGGGCCGGCCACTGGTTTTCATCGGGCTGGCTGCACGGAAAATTGCTGCTGGTGATCGCGATGTCGGCAATGCATGGATTTCTGGCCCGCTGTGTCAAGGATTTTGCCGCCGACCGGAATCTGCGGAGCCAGAGATTCTACCGTATTATCAATGAGGTACCGACAGTCCTGATGGTCGGAATCGTGATCCTGGTGGTGGTTAAGCCGTTCTAGGGTGGATCGCCGTCAACAGGGTCGGCCGCGACGTCCTTGCGGAAAGCCGGCTGATTTTCTATATTAGCGATATCCCACCCTACGCAGGCGGATGTGGTCGCGCTCCGGTTCGTTGAACCGACCGCCGCATCAGGTTTGAAGCCTCTCCGGCAGCTTCCTCGCTCAAGGCTTCATAGCTCAAGACCTGCGGACTTTCCTTTTCTGGCGTCCGCATTTTCTTCAAAGCCGCCTCGCAACCCCTCCCCTTTTTTCTACAGGACCATCCCAATGCGGGAAATGAAACTTCAAGACCTCAAAGCCCAGACGCCAGCCGAGCTCGTCTCGTTCGCGGAAGAAAAAGGGGTCGAAAATGCCAGCACCATGCGCAAGCAGGAGCTGATGTTCGCCATCCTCAAGCAGCTGGCGATCCAGGAAACCGACATCATCGGCGAAGGCGTCGTCGAGGTTCTCTCCGACGGATTTGGATTTTTGCGTTCGCCGGATGCGAACTACCTTCCCGGGCCCGACGACATCTACGTCTCGCCTTCGCAGATCCGCCGCTTCGGGCTTCGCACCGGCGACACCATCGAGGGCCACATCCGCAGCCCCAAGGAAGGCGAACGCTACTTCGCGCTGCTCAAGGTCAACACCCTGAATTTCGAGGACCCGGAAAAGTCCAAGCACAAGGTCAATTTCGACAATCTGACGCCGCTGTTTCCGGACCAGCGCTTCCGGCTCGAGCTTGAAGACCCCACCAGAAAGGACCTTTCTGCAAGGGTTATCGACATCGTAGCCCCCATCGGCAAGGGCCAGCGGGCCCTGATCGTGGCCCCTCCCCGCACCGGCAAGACCGTGCTGATGCAGAACATCGCGCATTCGATCACCGCCAATCATCCCGAATGCTATTTGATCGTGCTGTTGATCGACGAACGTCCGGAAGAAGTCACGGACATGCAGCGCTCGGTAAAGGGCGAAGTGGTGTCATCCACCTTCGACGAGCCGGCGGTGCGTCACGTCCAGGTCGCCGAGATGGTCATTGAGAAGGCCAAGCGGCTGGTCGAGCACGGCCGTGACGTGGTGATCCTGCTCGACTCGATTACGCGGCTGGGGCGCGCCTACAACACCGTGGTGCCATCCTCTGGCAAGGTGCTGACCGGCGGCGTCGACGCCAATGCGCTGCAGCGGCCGAAACGTTTCTTTGGTGCTGCGCGAAACATCGAGGAGGGCGGTTCGCTCACCATCATCGCGACCGCGCTGGTCGATACCGGCAGCCGCATGGACGAAGTGATTTTCGAAGAGTTCAAAGGCACCGGCAATTCGGAATTGATTCTCGACCGCAAGGTGTCCGACAAGCGCACCTTCCCGGCGATCGACATTTCGCGCTCCGGCACGCGCAAGGAAGAGCTGATCACCGATCCGCAACTCTTGAAGAAAATGTACGTGCTGCGCCGGATCCTCAATCCGATGGGCACCATGGACGCGATTGACTTCCTGCTCGACAAGCTGCGCAACACCAAGAACAATTCGGAATTCTTCGAGTCGATGAACACCTGAGGCTGGTGGCAGTTCGATTGGGCGCCTGCGAAAGCGGGCGCCCTTTTTCGTGCCGGTGGGCGTTCCGGTAGCTTGCTGCGCGTTTTGCTGCAGCATAGGTGCAGCATGCCACAATTGGAGCGGCGCGACGGTATGGAGCAGAACTCATTGAAATAGCTGGTATAGTTCCTTGATGCGCTGGCACTGCGGCCGCAAAAGCCGGGTTTCGCAGCATGAATGCGGCGGAAATGATGCAACATCGCCTGCAGCAAATGGCCGCCTCCGCTGCCCCGGCGTCGCTCCGGGACCGCCGCAAATTTCATTGCGTCTTCAAGGACTCAAGGGCCAGATAAGCGATGCATCCGCGCGACCAGACCATTTTTGCCCTGTCCTCGGGCCGGCCTCCGAACGCAATTTCCGTTGTGCGGGTGTCGGGAGCGCATGCTGGCGCGATTCTTACCTCATTAGCAGGCAAGATTCCGCCTCCGCGGAGGGCCACACGCGCCCTGATTCGCGATGCGCATCAACAGCCTATCGACGATGCCCTAGCGCTGTGGTTTCCGGGGCCGACAAGTGCGACCGGCGAGGATGTCGCGGAATTTCACGTCCATGGCGGTCGCGCCGTGCTCAGTGCGTTGTTCGCAGCATTGTCGTTGTTTGAAAACACGCGCGCGGCCGAACCGGGCGAATTTACGCGCCGCGCGTTCGAGAACGGCAAGCTGGATCTGACCGAGGCGGAAGGCCTCGACGATCTGATTCATGCCGACACCGACCGGCAACGGCGCCAGGCGCTGCGTCAGTTGAAAGGCTTGCTCGGCGACAAAGCGCGAAGCTGGCGCGCGCAGATCATCGAGGCCTCCGCGTTGATCGAAGCCGGAATCGATTTCTCCGACGAGGGTGATGTGCCGACGGAGTTGATCGCGCCGGCGCTTGCGAAGATAAAAGCTCTCCACGACGATATCGAAGAAGTCCTTGCGGCACAGGGCCGAAGTGAACGCCTGCGCGACGGGCTGGTGGTCGCGATCGCGGGCCCGCCGAATGTCGGAAAATCCACGCTGATGAATCAATGGGCGCGCCGCGAGGTCGCGATCGTCTCGCCGCATGCCGGGACCACGCGCGACATCATCGAAGTGCAGCTCGACCTCGACGGCTATCCGGTAACGGTGATCGACACCGCGGGCATTCGTGCGACCGAAGATCCGGTCGAGCAGGAGGGCGTGCGGCGCGCGCGCGCGCGTGTGGCGGACGCGGACCTGGTGCTGTGGCTGGTCGAAGACGATTCACAATCGCACGCCGTCAAAGGCGAGGCGCCGGTCTGGCTGGTGCGCAATAAAATCGATCTAAACGCACTTAAGCGGCATGTGGCGGGCATGGGGCGAACCTGGGGCAGTACATATTTCGAGATTTCGGCGTCGCGCGGCGACGGACTCCCGGAGTTGATGGCGGCCCTGGTCGCCTATGCCGAGAGCTATTTCGGGTCGGACGAGGGCGGGCTGATCAGCCGGGCGCGGCAGCGCACATTGCTGCGCGAGGCGGCGGCTTCGTTGCAGCGCAGCATGGAGGGGAAAGCAGAGGAGCTCGTCGCGGAAGATTTGCGCTCGGCGGCTGATTCGCTCGGGCGGCTGCTGGGACGGGTGGATGTTGAAGACATCTTGGACAAGATCTTTCGGGAGTTCTGTGTAGGAAAGTAATATTTCTTTGTTCATTTGTTAACGGGGATGTTTCACACCCGCTATTGCGAGCAAAGCGAAGCAATCCAGCCTTTCGCGAGGCAGACTGGATTGCTTCGTCGCAAAGGCTCCTCGCAATGACGACAGAATCTGTTTCACGTGAAACAACGGCCAGACCAGGTTCTGGCTTCCCGGACTCACCGTCCCGCGCTAGAAGTCGCGGCGTCATGGAAAATTCGTTCGATGTCATCGTGATCGGAGGAGGCCACGCCGGCTGCGAGGCCGCGACGGCGGCTGCGCGGCTGGGCGCGCGAACGGCGCTGGTCACCCATCGTTTCGCGACCATCGGCGCGATGTCCTGCAATCCGGCGATCGGCGGCCTCGGCAAGGGCCATCTGGTCCGCGAGGTCGATGCGCTGGATGGGCTGATGGGGCGGGTCGCGGACGCGGCCGGTATCCAGTTTCGGATGCTCAATCGGCGCAAGGGTCCGGCGGTGCGTGGACCGCGCGCCCAGGCCGACCGCAGGCTTTACGCTGCGGCAATGCAGACTGCGATCACAGAGACCGCGAATCTCAGCGTGGTCGAAGGCGAGGCCGACGAGCTGCTGACCTCCAGCGGCCGGGTCACGGGCATTCGCCTGGCCGATGGCCGCGAATTGTCCGCGGGCGCCGTGGTCATCACGACCGGCACTTTTCTGCGCGGACTGATCCACCTCGGCGAGAAGAACTGGCCGGCCGGCCGCGTCGATGAGGCGCCGGCGCTGGGGTTGTCAAAATCCTTTGAGCGGGCGGGTTTTACGCTCGGCCGGCTGAAGACCGGCACGCCGCCGCGGCTCGATGGCACCACCATCGACTGGGCCGCTGTGGAAATGCAGCCCGGCGACAATCCGCCGGAGCCGTTTTCGGTGCTGACCGACCGCATCGTCACGCAGCAGATCCAGTGCGGCATCACCCGCACCACCGCGGCGACGCATGAGGTGATCCGCGCCAATGTGCATCGCTCGCCGATGTATTCCGGCCAGATCAAGAGCTCAGGCCCGCGCTACTGTCCCTCGATCGAGGACAAGATCGTCCGCTTCGGCGATCGCGACGGGCACCAGATCTTTCTGGAGCCGGAAGGCCTCGACGACACCACGGTCTATCCCAACGGCATCTCGACTTCGCTGCCGGAAGAGGTGCAGCGAGCGATCCTGGCGACGATTCCCGGCCTCGAGCGGGTGCGGATGGTCCGGCCCGGTTATGCCATCGAGTACGATCACGTCGATCCCCGCGAACTCGAGCCGACCTTGCAGACCAAGCGGCTGCCGGGGCTGTTCCTGGCCGGGCAGATCAATGGCACCACGGGCTATGAAGAGGCTGCGGCACAGGGACTTATTGCAGGCCTCAACGCAGCATTGGCCGCGGGCGGCGCCGCCGGCATCGTGTTCGATCGCGCCGACGGCTATCTCGGGGTGATGATCGACGATCTGGTGACGCGGGGGATCACCGAACCGTACCGCATGTTCACGTCACGGGCGGAATACCGGCTGACGCTGCGCGCGGACAATGCCGACCAGCGCCTCACCGACAAGGGCATTGCGCTGGGATGTGTCGGGCCCGCGCGCTCGGTTCGTCATGGTGCCAAGATGGCGGCCTTGAATGCCGCGAAGTCGCTGGCGAAATCGCTGGCGATCACGCCCAATGAAGCCTCGCGGCATGGGCTTTCGCTCAATCACGACGGCGTCCGGCGTTCGGCGTTCGAGCTTTTGGCGTATCCGGAGATCGGATGGGATGAGGTGAGGGCAATCTGGCCGGAGCTGGGCGCTGTCGATCCGGCGATCGCCGCGCATGTGGAGATCGATGCCAAATACGATGTTTATCTGAAGCGCCAGACCGCCGACGTCGACGCCTTCCGCCGCGACGAGGGACTTATCCTCAGCGATGTCGATTATGCCGATGTACCCGGGCTTTCCAACGAGGCGCGCAGCAAACTCGAAGCCGCGCGGCCGCGCACCGTGGGGCAGGCCGGCCGGCTCGACGGCCTGACGCCGGCGGCGCTGGGGATTTTGGCGGCGTATCTGCGCCGGGAAGCGCGGAAGCGGGCGGCGATGGCGTGAGTTGTTTCACGTGAAACAAGCGCACGGCCGTCATCGCGAGGAGCACTTGCGACGAGCGATCCAGTCCTGCTTGTTGCGCCATGGATTGCTTCGTCGCAAGTGCTCCCCGCGATGACGGGGATGGTGCAGCGCATGGTCTGAGACGCATGATCAAATGGCAAAACTTCTTCACATCTCGCCGTCCGACAAGGCCACAGCTCTCGCGCTCACCCCCGTTTCACGTGAAACGGAGTCGCGGCTGGACGCCTATGTCGACCTGCTCCGGCAATGGCAGGCCAAAACCAACCTGGTCGCCTCCTCGACGCTTCCAAATCTGTGGACCCGGCATATCTCTGATTCACTGCAGCTTTTGAGACTTGCCCCATCCGCCAAGGTCTGGGTCGATCTCGGCAGCGGCGGCGGATTTCCCGGGGTGGTGCTGGCGTGTGCGATGGCGGGGGCACCGGGCGCGATGGTGCATCTGGTCGAGCGCAATGCCAGGAAGGCAGCTTTTCTGCGCGAGGCGCTGCGAATCACGGGTGCTGCGGGTACGGTTCATCTCGCTGACATCGGGGATAGTGTGGATAGCTTTGCAGGCCTGGTCGATTGCGTCACCGCGCGCGCGGTGGCTCCGTTACACCAGTTGATCGGCTTCGCGGAGCCGCTGATCGGGAAGGGCGCGAAGGCGCTATTTCCCAAGGGTCAAGATGTAGAGGCTGAATTGACCGAAGCTACTAAATATTGGATGATGACGCCCCGTCTCCATCCCAGCTTGACCGGACAGGGCTGGATCGTCGAACTCGACCGCATCGAGCGGCGAACTAAGTTCGCAGCAACCCAAAGTGGCCGCGCATGATCGTAATTGATCAGATATATCAAGAGGATAAGGCTCCAGTCGCCCCCGGTCATCCGCGCATCATTTCGCTCGCCAACCAGAAGGGCGGCGTCGGCAAGACCACCACGGCGATCAATCTCGGCACCGCACTGGCCGCGATCGGCGAGCGGGTGCTGATCGTCGATCTCGATCCGCAGGGCAACGCCTCCACCGGCCTCGGCATCGACCGCCGCAGCCGCAACGTCTCGACCTATGACGTCCTGATCGGCGAAGCGCCGCTGCGCGATGCCGTGGTGCCGACCGCGGTGCCGCGGTTGCATATCGCGGCTTCCACCATGGATCTGTCGGGGCTCGAGCTTGAACTGGGCTCGACCAAGGACCGCGCGTTCCGGCTGCGCGACGCCATTGCGGCGCTCAATCACAATGTCAGCGAGCCCGCGGACTACACCTATGTGCTGATCGATTGCCCGCCGTCGCTCAACCTGCTCACCGTCAATGCGATGGCGGCGTCGGATGCGATCCTGGTGCCGCTGCAGTGCGAGTTCTTCGCGCTCGAGGGCCTGTCGCAATTATTGCAGACGGTGGAGCAGGTGCGCGCCACGCTCAATCCGAACCTGTCGATCCACGGCGTCGTGCTCACCATGTTCGACTCGCGCAACAACTTGTCGAACCAGGTGGTCGCCGATGTCCGCCAGTTCATGGGCAGCAAAGTCTACAACACCATGATCCCGCGCAACGTCCGCATCTCCGAAGCGCCGTCCTACGGCAAGCCGGTGCTGGTCTACGATCTTAAATGCGCCGGCAGCGAAGCCTATCTGAAACTCGCGACCGAAGTAATCCAGCGCGAACGCGAGCTAAGGGCGCATTGAAGAATCGCAGATCGTAGGATGGGTGGAGCGAAGCGATACCCATCATCAACATCGGTGCGGCGTGATGGGTTTCGCTGCGCTCAACCCATCCTACGAGAGAAACTAAAGTACGGAGCACTTGAGTGAATCCAAGGGAGCTGGCGATGGCCGACGAAGCGCGTTCGCGACTGGGGCGCGGTCTTGCAAGTCTGATCGGGGATGTCGGCGGCGAGGCCGCGCATCTGGAACGGCCGCGCGCGCAGCGCAAGGTGCCGATCGAGTTTCTCAAACCCAATCCGCGCAATCCGCGCCGCGCGTTTTCGGAAAGCGAGCTGCAAGAACTCGCCGACTCGATCAAACAGCACGGCGTGATTCAGCCGATCGCCGTGCGGCCGATGAAGGGCGCGCAGGACCGCTTTGAAATCATCGCCGGCGAACGGCGCTGGCGCGCCGCGCAGATTGCAGGCCTGCATGAAGTGCCGATCGTGCCGCTCAACGTCAGCGACTCCGACGCGCTGCAGCTTGCGATCATCGAGAACGTGCAGCGTGAAGACCTCAACGCGATGGAAGAAGCGCAGGGCTATCACGCGCTGGCGAACGAATTCAAACACAGCCAGGAAGACATCGCCAAGATCGTCGGCAAAAGCCGCAGCCATGTCGCCAACACGATGCGGCTGACCAAACTGCCGGAGGAAGTGCAGGCCCACATCGTCTCGGGGCAATTATCGGCGGGCCATGCGCGCGCGCTGCTTGCCGTGCCTGACCCGATTGCGACGGCAAAGCTCATCCTGGCGCAGGGCCTCAACGTGCGGCAGGTCGAGACGCTGGTGCATGAGATCGGCGGTTCGGCGCCCAAGCTGCGCAACTCGCGCGGCGCGCTGATCAAGGATCCCGACACGCTGGCGCTGGAAAAGCGCGTCAGCGACATCCTCGGCCTCAGCGTCAAGGTCGACCACAAAGGGCCGAGCGGGACGATGCACATCAGGTACCGCGACCTCGAACAGCTCGACGAGATTTTAAGAAGACTGGATACGAAGGTTTGATCGTGCCCCGGTTGGTACGGTCCCGGCTCTGCGGCGCGGCATGAAGAATGCCGCACCGCGTCCGGGACACGAGGCTAGCCCCGCCGCCGCGCATTCACCGCGATCGAGAGCAGCGTGCGCTGGGCGATCACCGCGGCCAGCGCTGATTGCTTGCGCGCCTCCAGCGCCGCCACCGCCAGTTGCTCGATGATCGCGAGCAGCCGCGCGGTGCTGAAATTGCGCAGTGCTGTTTCGACATTTGCCTTGCGCGAAAAATGCAGCCGCGGAAATCCGCTCTCGACCACCACCGACGCCGGCGTGCCCTCGGCCACGGCGAGGCTCGCCTTGTGCAGCAACGCGGCCTGGCGCTGGGCGGCGGAGATGATCATGCCGGGATAGGTGCCGGCGACCATCGCTTTCGCAAATTCGGTCTCGACCGCGGCGGATTTACCCGCGAAGGCGCCGTCGACGATCGGATCGAGTTTCAATTCGGAGGCGTCGGCAACCACCGCCATCACGTCGTCGAGCGTCACCTCGCCTTGACCATGGGCATAGAGCGCGAGCTTCTTCAGTTCGTTGCGCGAAGCCTGGCGGTCGCCGCCGAGCAGCGCCATCAGGCCTGCGCGCGCATCGGATGCGATGCGCAGACCAGCGGCCCGCATCTCGTCGTCGATCAGTTTGGCCAGATCGCGCTCGCCATCGGGATAGCAGCCGATCGCCACCGCGGTCCTGGCGCGCTCGCAGGCCTTGCGCAGCGGCAATTCCGGGCGCAGCTCGCCGGCCTCGATCACGATGCGGCAATCCTTTATCGGCATCGCGCTCAGGGTGTCGACGCCGCTGGCAAAACTGCGCGAGCCGGCGCGCACCCGGATGGCGCGGCGGCCGCCGAACATCGGGATGGTCATGGCCTCCTCGACCAGCCGCGACGGCTCGGCCGCGAGCTCGTCGCCGTCCATCCGCACCAGCGAGAACGGATCGGCGGGATCGTCGACCGCCGACGCCACCAGCGCGTCAGCGCGCTCGCGCACGAGACCGGCGTCGGGACCATAGAGCAGGATGATGGGACGGCCGGGGTCCGGCTTGCCAAGAAATGCGTCGATGTCCCGTCCGCGCAGCGCGACCATGTTAGTTCATTCCGCTCTCGTGTCCCGGACGCGGTGCAGCGTTCTTACGGCGCACCGCAGAGCCGGGACCGTACCAAGCGCCGGCGTCTGTAACGACCCCGGCCTAGCAGCGCACCACGCCGCAAGTGCGGCGCGCTGCGCTGCATCCGGGGAACGCAGGCTAACTTCCCGCGGTGAAATACGACGCGAGGCGGGTCTGGATGTTGGTCGCGATTTCCTCGCAGGCGCGGTCTTCGGCGTCGCGGAAGGCGCGGGCGCGGGCGAAGCGCTGCAACTGGCCGGGGATGTCGTAGGAGACGCGCGAGAAGGTGTTGCCGGTCATCACCGACTTGTTGGAGACGATCTCGATCAGATTGTACTGCGCATCGATGCCGTAGTTCTCGATCGACGGCAGTGCGGTGGCGGGATCCAATATCAGCGAGGAGCGGCTGGTGTTGAAGCGGATCACCAGCTTGTGGGTCGGCGGCATGCCGGTGGCGCTGCCGTACAGCTTGAACGCCAGCAGATTGCGGACCTCGACGCCGAGCCTCGCCTCGCGCGAGCCGTTGGCCTTGTCCACCGGCGGCAGGTCGACGCCCATCAGCTTTTCCCGCAACGCCGGGGTGCCGTCGGTATGCGCGGCATACATCGGCTGGAAGCAGCCGGCCGTCAGCGCGCCCAGCGCGGCCACGATCAGAAGCCGGACAGCAATGCGGGACTTAGCCGACAACATTCACGATCCTCATGGGAACCACGATCACCTTGCGGACGGGTCTGCCGCCAAGTGCCTGTTTTACCGTATCAAGTGCCAAAACGGCAGCCTTTATCTGCTCTTCCGGCGCATTCCGGGCCACTGTGACATCGCCGCGCTTCTTGCCGTTGACCTGCACCACCAGGGTCACCTCGTCTTCGACCAGCAAATCTCGTTCGATTTTGGGCCAATTCGCCTCCGAAATCAGCCCCTCCTGGCCCAGCACCACCCAGCACTCCTCGGCCAGATGCGGCATCATGGGCGCGAACAGTTGAACAAGAATGACCGCGGCTTCGTGGATGGCCCAGACTAGGTCTGGAGTGGGTTTTTGGTCGCGCGCCAGGGTATCGGCCAGCGCGTTGGTGAACTCACGGATGTAGGCGAGGCAGACGTTGAAATGCAGTTTTTCGATGCCGGTGGACACCTTGTCCAGCGCGCCATGGGCGGCCTTGCGCAGCGCCAGCGCCTCGGGGCCGAACGCCGCCGGCCGCGTGGAGGGCGCGGTCCTGGCGATCTCGGCCGCCTCGCCGACCACCCGCCACAGCCGCTGCACGAAGCGCGAAGCGCCCTGTACCCGCTCGTCGCTCCAGATCACGTCGCGGTCGGGCGGGGAATCCGACAGCATGAACCAGCGCGCCACGTCGGCGCCGTAGGTCTCGATGATGTCGTCGGGATCGACGGTGTTGCGCTTCGACTTCGACATCTTCTCGATCGGACCGATGGTGACTTCCTCGCCGGTGTCGAGCAGGCTGGCACGGCGGCCGTTGCCGCCGGCCTCGATCCTGACCTCGGCCGGCGTCGCGTAGTTGCCGTCGGCCTTTTTGTAGGTTTCGTGCACCACCATGCCCTGGGTGTACTGGCCGGCGAACGGCTCGTCGAAGGCGATATGCCCGGTGGCCTTCATGGCGCGGGTGAAGAAGCGCGCGTAGAGCAGATGCAGGATCGCATGCTCGACGCCGCCGATATACTGGTCGACCGGCATCAGCCGATCCACGATCGCGCGGGTGGTGGGTGCCTTCTCGTTCCATGGATCGGTGAAGCGCGCGAAGTACCACGCCGAATCCACAAAGGTGTCCATGGTGTCGGTGTCGCGCAGCGCCTTAGCCCCGCATCGCGGGCAGGCGACGTGCTTCCAGGTCGGATGATGGTCGAGCGCGTTGCCGGGCTTATCGAACGTCACGTCCTCCGGCAGCACCACCGGCAAATCCTGGTCCGGCACCGGCACCACGCCGCATGCGGGGCAGTGGATCACCGGAATCGGGCAGCCCCAATAGCGCTGCCGCGAAATGCCCCAGTCGCGCAGGCGGAAATTTACCTTGCGCTCGCCGACAGGCATGTTGCCGAGCGTAGCGCTCTCCAGCCGTTTTGCGACGTCTTCCTTGGCCTGCTCGATGGTCATGCCGTCGAGGAAGCGCGAATTGATCATGCGGCCGTCACCGTCATAGGCGGTGTCGGTGATGACAAAACTTTTCGGATCGACGTCGGCCGGGCACACCACCGGCGTGTTGCCGAGCCCGTATTTGTTGACGAAGTCGAGGTCGCGCTGGTCGTGCGCCGGACAGCCGAAGATCGCGCCGGTGCCGTATTCCATCAGCACGAAATTGGCGACATAGACCGGCAGCTTCCAGGTCGCGTCGAACGGATGGATCGCCTTGATGCCGGTGTCGAAGCCGAGTTTTTCGGCGGTGTCGATGATCTCCTGCGCGGTGCCGTGGCGTTTTGCTTCCGCCATGAACT
The DNA here is from genome assembly GCA_963784755.1 of uncultured Alphaproteobacteria bacterium. GTDB lineage: Bacteria > Pseudomonadota > Alphaproteobacteria > Rhizobiales > Xanthobacteraceae > Bradyrhizobium. Next base: position 1,454,631 of record CAWASS010000004.1, read on the forward strand.
CGGCCAGCTTTGGATTCTTCGCCGCCGCCGCTACCGCCAGCGGATGATCCGCCGCGATCGCCATGAACTTTGCGCCGAACAGCGTGTCGTGCCGCGTGGTGAAAATCTTCAGCTCGGTTTCGCCTGAAGGCGCGGTGGCCGGATCGAGCGCGAAGCGCACCAGCATGCCCTCGCTGCGCCCGATCCAGTTGCGCTGCATCAGCTTGACCTTGTCGGGCCAGCGCTCCAGCGTATCCAGCGCGTCGAGCAGCTCCTGCGCATAGCGGGTGATCTTGAACACCCACTGGTTCATCTCGCGCTGCTCGACCACCGCACCGGAGCGCCAGCCGCGGCCGTCGATCACCTGCTCGTTGGCGAGCACGGTCATGTCGACCGGATCCCAGTTCAGCTTGCGCTGTTCGCGCTCGGCGAGGCCGGCCGCCAGGAAATCGTTGAACAGTTTTTGCTGGTGCTTGTAATAGGAGGGATCGCAGGTCGCGAATTCGCGCGACCAGTCCAGCGACAGCCCGATCGACTTGAGCTGCTTCTTCATCGCCGCGATGTTGTCGTAGGTCCACGCCTTCGGCGCCACCTTGCGCTCCATCGCGGCGTTCTCCGCCGGCAGCCCGAATGCGTCCCAGCCCATCGGATGCAGCACGTTGTAGCCTTGCGCGCGCATATAGCGCGCAATCACGTCGCCGAGCGTGTAGTTGCGGACATGGCCGATATGGATGCGCCCGGACGGATAGGGGAACATCTCCAGCACGTAATATTTTTCGCGGGGGTCGTCGTTTTTGGTCGCGAAAATCGCTTTCGCGCCCCACGTGGCTTGCCATTTCGGCTCGGATTCACGGGCGTTGTAGCGGGAGGGGGTCATGCACGGGCTTTTGGCATCATCAGGTTGAAAACCTTAGGCCATGAAAGGCGTTGAAGGTCAACGTGAGAGCCCGCCCGCTCCGGCCGGCGCTTTGCCGGGGATCGCACTGTACAGTCGCGGCAAAGGAAAATAAGTTACGTTGCGCGTTGCAACCCAAGGGGGAAATGTTGGAACTGTTCGGCGCACAACACCAGGCGCTGCTCGAGTGGCTCACGACCACCTGGTGGCGAAACGGGCCGCCGGTCGCCATCATCCATGGCTTTCCCGGAATCGGGAAGACGGAAATTGCAGAGCGGGCCAAGGACCGGCTGCAGGCACAATATCCGTCGATGCCGATGGTCCGGTTCAATTGTCCGGAAAACCTGACCGGTTCGGCCGACGATTTCCTGCTGGCGGTGGCCGCCGAACTGGCGGCCAAAGGCGACACCGAACTCGAGCAGAAACTGGAACTCGGCGAGGACACCAACGCGATCTTCAGACGGCTGCTGCTGCCGCCGCGGCTGATCGTCGTCGACGAGGCGCACCGGCTTTTGGTCGGCTCCACCGGGGTGATCTCGTCGGCGATGGCGGAGTTCATGGAGCGGTGGTCATCCACGCTCGAGTCCAAGGGACGTTCTGCTGTTGCTGTCGAACCGCGAGTTCGACTTCGCCCGGTGGAACGAACGGGCGGAAGCGACCGAGCTTTATCCGCCCAAGCGGAAAGAGGCGGAGGCGTTTCTACGCTCCGAACTGGAGCACAGTCAGCTTCCCGACGCGGTGCCGCCGCAGAGGGCTTCGGATGTCGTTACCTGGCTCGGGTGCAATCCGCGCGCCATCAGGCTTCTGGTTCGCGCGCTCAAGCGGGACAAGCTCGACGATCTGATCGGCCTCGCCCCGCAAGCCTGGGAGATGCGCGACCGCCCGGTGTCGCCGCAACTGCTGCATGATTTCGAAAAGGAAGTCCTGGTGCGCGCCGAAGTCCGGCTCGATCCGCAAGCGCAGCTTTTTCTGCGGCGGCTTTCGGTATTTCGAAATCCGCTCGACCTCCGCGGGCTGGAGGCGCTGAGCCCGGATAAATCCAGCATCAATGCGCTGCGCGACGAGTTGCTGGCGCGCTTCATGATCGAGTACCGGGGCTATCATTACGACATGCATCCGGTGTTGCGCGACACCATTCGCTTGCGGATGACCAGGGCGGAGCGGCGGCGCGCGCATCAGGCGGCCGGCAACTATTATGCCGCGGCGTTCCGGGCGCGGCGGATGGTCGGCGAGGCGGAGAAGCTGGGCGCCAGATTCGTCGAGGCCCGCTATCATTTCACCAAGGCGGAAAGCGAGCGCGATCTGGCCGAGATCAGCCAGAAATTCGAAGTGCACTTTCGCGCCCGGTTTCACGGCCACAGCCAGGTCCCGTCGGACCCGGAAGAACGCAATGAACGGATCTCGCTGTTGTCGGCGCTGCTGCAGGCCCGCGGCGCGCGGGGTCTGGAGGAATATCTGGCGCGGTGTCTGATCGCGCGCAATCAGCCCGGCGACATCGAGCGGGCGCTGCCTCATGTGCGGCGCGCCACCGGACCGCAAGCCCTGGTCCATACCTGGATTACGCGCATCCGTCTTGAAAACGCGATGTTCGGATCCACCCAGGCGCTGCGGGTTGCCAATGAAGCGATCGATGCGGTTCGCGACCAGAGCAATCAAGCCGATATTTTTTACATCACCGCGGAGATACTGGCCGGCGACGGCAAGCCAAATGAAGCCACCGAATTGCTGCTCCGGGGAATCCGGGAAACCCCCGCCGGGCATGGCCGCTCGGTGCTTCAACGCACGCTCGGACAACTCCGGGCCGCCGAGGGCGACGTGGCCGGAGGGCTTGAGATACTGCGGAAATCGATCGAGGAAACGCTGCCCGGTCAAAACCGGTCGGAACTGCAGCTGACGGCCGCCGAAATACTGGCGGAAGCCGGCAAGGTGAAGGAAGCGATCGAGCTGTTGAACATCGCTTCGCTGGAGGCGCCGCCGGGTCACAGCCGTTCAATTCTTCAACTCGCCGCCGGCAAGATATTGAGCAAGGACGGCCGTCCTGGCGAGGGCATCGCGACATTGCGCCGTGCGATCGACGAAACGCCGCCGGGACAACCGCGCACCGACCTCGAACTGGCGGCGGGCGAAATACTCGAAGAGATCGGCAAGCACGATGAAGCGGTCGACCTGCTCCGTCGCGGCCTCGCGGTGGCGCCGGCCGGTTCGCCGCGCGACTTCATCGATCAGGCCCTCAAGAGGATGCTCGAGGTAAAACCGGCCGAAGCTGCCGAAGCGGCCGATCCAGATCAGGCTGCGGCGGCGCCGGGACAGACGATCCCGAAGATTCAACAGCCGCCCCCGCCGGCGTTACCTTTCGACGGCGACCGGATCGTCATGGCGATGAAGCCGGACGGCTGGTCCGGATTATACGTCCTCGGCTGCTACGACCACGTCAAAACCATCTATGTGCAGCAGTGCCGCGCGCTCACTCTGGTTCATGCGCTGTTCGAGACCGGCGAGCTTGAGGCCGGCCGCCGGCTGGGAATCGTCGGCGGCGGCGCGGCCGGCATTACCGCGGCCGCCGCCGCCGCCATCAAGGGCGCCGATGTCATCCTGTTCGAGGGCTCGGACAGTCTGATGACCCTGCAACGCAAGAACACCAAACGGTTTCTGCATCCGCATCTCTACCACTGGCCCGACGAAGGCTCGACCGCGCCCGCCGCCGGGTTGCCGCTGCTGGACTGGAAAGCCGGTTTCTCGGACAAGGTCACGGAAAGCATCGTCGCTGCCTTCGAGGAAATCCGCCAAAGCACCGGCAAGATCGAATTGAAGCTGGGACGCCGCATCGACGATGTCGGCCCGGTGCGCTCTCAGGGCACCGGCAGGATCCAGATCATCGGCGCCGACGGCGACATTGCCGAGATCGTCGACACCGCGATCATTGCGATCGGATTCGGCATGGAGGAACGGCGTCCGCTGAAAATCGATACGCCTGCCTACTGGGAGGATGACGGGCTCGATCAGGCATTGGGCGGCACGCCGGAAAATCCGCAGCGCATCCTGGTCTCCGGCGCCGGCGACGGGTCATTGATCGACATCATGCGCGCGACCTTCAAGGACTTCCGTCACGACGAGATTGCCGAGTTCCTGCCCAAGGGCGAAGCCCTGCAGCGGCTCACCGCGCGGCTGCGGGAAATTGAAGTGAAGGCGCATCGCGAGGCGCTGAAATCGCATTTCAACTTCGTAAACCTGCACAAGGAGTATGGCCTGCTGGAGCTCGACCAGGACATGGTCGCTGCGATGAAAGCAAGGATACGCCGCGATACCGAGGTCTGGTTCAATTTCACCTCGCCCGGCCGCTACACCACGGGCTCGGCCCTGCTGAACCGCTACCTGGTTTCCGTGCTGGGCCGTCTCGACGCCGTCACGCCGAAACTGGCGCGTTTGAACGAAAGCTGTTTTGCGATCGATGCCCGCGGCAAGTACACCGTGACCTGGCCCAACAACCCGGTGCCGGTGGTGTTCGACAAGGTCATCATCCGCCACGGCGCGCCAAAAAATCATCTCGGCGACGTGTTCCGCGAACTCGACGACGCCTGCGCGCCGCTGAAGGGAAAATTGCGCGAACTCGATTTGACCTCGGCGCTCCATGACGCCACCAGGAAATATTTTTCGAGCTAGGACAGGGGCTGTAGTCGCGGGTGGCGGGGCACGCACGTCCATTCGCGCTGTCGCACGGCGCGCGGGACCAGTGGATGTGTGTCTTTGTGTACGAAATTGATCATCTCACCGAGCCCGCGGAAAGCCGCAAGCCGATGTGTTTTACTGAAGTTTATCTTGGTTACGTCACGACCGGAGATTTTCGTCGGAACGAGCGCAGCGAGCTCGGCACGCGTACGGCGACGCTCAGCGCCGAAGGCATCAAAAAGCTGCGGTCAAACTGGATCTACATTTTCAAGAGAAGCTAATCTCGCGATGGCCTTCATCGCCAGATTAACATATTTGACGTCGTTTTCGATTCCTACCGATGAATAGCCGACCGCATTTGCGGCAGCGAGTGTCGATCCAGCCCCTGCGAATGGATCGAGTATTACTCCCTCGCCAAGCGGCAGAGCCGCCCGCACGATCTGGCGCAAAAATGCCTGCGGTTTTAGGGAAGGATGGGCCGCAATTTCACGTTCGTTCTTCGGTGTGGGTCGAGATCGGATTACATCGCCGAAGGGGCGCTCGGCGGATAGCCGCCGGAAGCCACCGGTCTTGTAACGACGCAAGTTGTCCTGCACTCGTCCTTCGACCGGCCGTCTGAGTACAATCCATGGCTCGAACATCGAACGGGCCATCACACTCACGTCGGGAAATTCTTTGTGTGCGTTCTTGGGGCGGTCACCGCCACGCATTGTCATTACCAATCTGACGATACTCCCACGGAGTTCCAGCCCGCCTTCGGCCATCGCCGAAGCTGCAATATGTGCGAGCAGGGGATTCGATGCGACGATGACATTACCTCCGGGAACAAGTACCCGATTTAGGAGCACGCCAAACTTCTTGAAGAACGCATGGAGATGATAGCGGTCGTCATCATCCAATGTAGTAAAGCGGGGCAACGGCGCGCGTTGATGTCCATCAAAGGATGGTGGAACGCGCCAGACACCACCCTTTCCGCTCCGCAGCTTGGCCTGCTCGACATTGCTATACTCGATTAGCCCGTATGGAGGGTCTGTCACGCAAGCATGGATGGAAGATGATGGCTCCGAAGCCAACCACTCAAAACAATCCGCGTGATAGAGCTTCGCCTTACCAACGATGGAAACTGGATCGAGATCGACGATACGTTTATCAAAACTGCTAAAACCGTCGTTGTTTGTTTTAAGCCTATAGCGACCGCGAGCAGTTCGTTCAAAAGTCTTGTTGACGTTCAAGTTGAGATAACTCCGTACCGATGATGGTGAAGTAATGCCCATCTGTGCAGTAACGGCGTTCGAAATGTCGGCGAGAGAGGCTTCGCCGCCAATCGCTCGGAGATAGTCATATATTGAATCTCTAATACTTCCGGGCGCCTTGCTCATTGCATTCTGTTCCGCATGAAACGAAACAAGAACACAAAAGACGTCCCGAACGTCAAGTAATTGTAATAAAGTAATATGTGATCTTTACGAGTATTCCTCACCCGGCCATCTTCATCGTCTCCGCGCCATCCCCCACCCGCACCAGCCCGTGCTCCACCACCGCGTTGCGCCCGCGGTGTTTTGCGGCGTAGAGCGCCGCATCCGCGGCTTCGATCAGGTCCTTGGGCTGCTGCGCGTCGCTCGGCGTGGTGCAGGCGACGCCGACCGAGACGGTGACGTATTGATAGACGCTGGTGGCGTGCGGCATGCCGAGGTCCTGCACCGCGGTGCGGACGGTTTCGCCGACCAGGAGCGCGCGGGCGGCGTTGAAATTCGGCAGCAGCAGGCAGAATTCCTCGCCGCCATAGCGCCCGGCAAAGCCCATGGTCTCGTCGGCAATGCCGGCCAGCGCCTCGCCGAGCCTGGACAGGCAGACATCGCCTTCGGGATGGCCGTAGGTGTCGTTGTAGAGCTTGAAGTGATCGACATCGATCATCAGCAGCGCGATCTCGGTTGCCGACTGCTGGGCTTTGAGCCATTCGAAGTCGAGCCGGCTCTGAAATCCGCGGCGGTTGGCAAGGCCCGACAGCATGTCGATCGAGGCGATCACGGTGAGGCGGTCGTTGGTGGCGATCAGTTCGCGCTCGCGCTGGCCGAGCTGCGCCGCCATGGCGTTGAACGAGCGCGCCAGCGGCACGAATTCCGCCGGCAGGCGGGAGCGCGCCACCCGCGCGGTCCAGTCGCCCTGGCCGAATTTCTTGGCGATCGCGGCCATGATCTCGATCGGCTGGATGATCAGCTTCTCGGCGGCGATCAGCGCGCCGATCAGCACGAACAGGCAGACGAAGGCCAGCTGAAAATAAGCGGTGCGGATGTCGCGGTTGGTGCCCGCGGAAACCTTGGCTTCGTCGATCGAGACGATCAGCCGCGAGTCGGTGCCGGGAATGCGCGCGAAAGAGGCCGCGCGTTTGGTGCCGTCGGCGGAGGTGAAGGAGATCGATCCCTTGTTCTTGTCCGAACCGAGCGCCTGGTTGGCGATCGCCGACAACAGCGGCAAATGATCGAGCGATCGGCCGATCATGCTGGCCTGATCCGGGGGTGCCGCGATCACGGTTCCGGCGCCGTCGACCAGAACCGCGGAGACGCCGGGCCGGCCACCGAGATTGCCCATCACCAGCGACATCCAGTCGAGGTTGACGGTCGCGACGACGAAGGCGTCTTCGTCGCTATCGACCGCGGCGACCGGATACGCCGCGACGATGGTCGGCTGGTTCGAGGCCCGGCCGAACAGATAGTCGCTCAGCACGAAACTGCGCGTCTCCCGCATCTTCTTGAAGTAGGGGCGGTCGCTGAGATCGACGCCGACCAGGCCGTTCAGCGTCGAGCATTGAACCCTGCCATCGCGGCCGACGATCGACATGCTCTTGATCCATGGCAGGTCGACGGTCAGGCTGGCGCGCAGGATCAGGCAGCTCTTGCCGACGCCTCCGGCCGAGGCGCGGATATAGGCGGCCGATTTCAACATCGCCTCGACCGACGAGATCACCTCGCGCTGCGCGTCGGCGCTGTGCTGGGCGAGGCTGGCGAATTCCTGGGATGTGACCGCGATCTGCTTGGCGCGGGTGTCCTCGAGCGAGCGCACCCGTTCCAGCATCAAGGGCACCACCAGAATCAGCGCCAGCAACGCCAGCCGCGCCCGGATTCCCAGAAGTGCCTTGAGTTTCACGCGCTTGCGGTTGAAACTGACGCCTGGCATCGTTCGTCCCCTTACCCCGCGCACGACCCTAAGGGTAAGGATTCAAGAAGCCTTTCTTAAATCCGGTAAAATTCGAACGATTTTGAAAGTTCCATAACGATCGGTGAAAACCGACCGGGACAGATCCAGCGATGGCGCGCCGATGATAACCCCATCTTTACCAAACGCACTGGCCTCGGTGGAGGCCGACATCGTCCGCGCCTGCGCCGAGGCGGGGCGCGCGCGCGCCTCGGTGACGCTGATCGCGGTGTCGAAAACCTTCGGCGCGGAAGCGATTATGCCGGCGATTGCCGCCGGGCAGCGCGTGTTCGGCGAAAACCGCGTGCAGGAGGCCAAGGCGAAATGGCCGGAATTGCTGTCCCGCACGCCCGGCCTGGCGCTGCATCTGATCGGCCCGTTGCAGTCCAACAAGGCGAAAGAGGCGGTCGCGCTGTTCGACGCCATTCATGCGGTGGACCGGCCGAGCATTTGCGAAGCGTTAAGCAAAGCGATCGATTTGCAGAAGCGCGCGCCGCAGTTGTTCGTGCAGCTCAACACCGGCGAGGAGCCGCAGAAGGCGGGCGTCGCGCCGCAGGACGCCGACGCCTTCATCGCGGCTTGCGGCGATAAATATGGGCTGCGGATTTCCGGCCTGATGTGCATTCCCCCGGTCGACGAGGCGCCGGCGCCACACTTCGCGCTGACCGCAAAGATTGCGTCGCGTAACGGGCTGGTGAATCTGTCGATGGGCATGAGCGCCGATTTTGCGATTGCGATTGCACTCGGCGCGACCCATGTGCGGGTGGGCTCGGCGATTTTCGGGATGAGGTAGGTGTGTGCCCCGGACGCAGCGCAGCGCGTAGCTCTTGCGAAGCAGCGTGAAGAACGCTGCATCGCGCCCGGGACACGGGCTTTCACCCGATCACGATCCTCGTCTCCGGCACTAGTCTCGCCAGCAGGCGCAGCATCGCGCCTCTCGTCATCGACACGCACCCCGCCGTCGGCGAAAAATCCTGGCGCGCGAGATGTAGAAACACCGCACTGCCGCGGCCGGCGATCCGCGGGTGCGTGTTGTGATCGATCTCGATGATGAAATCATAGAGATGGTCGTCGCGCATGAGCCGGTCACCGCCGTGTTTCCAATCCAGCCTCACCGGCTGATTGTAGCGCCGGTCGGACGGGTCCTCGCACCACGCGTCCTCGGGCCCGATGGCGCGCACCGGGAGAAACGTCGTTGGCCGCGGATGGCGGTCGGCCCGCCACCACAGCCGCAGCGGCCGAAACGTCCCCCTGGGCGTGCCGCCGTCGCCTTCGCGCTTGTTGGCCCTGATGCCGCCGCGCCCCAGCGCGACCGGGATGGTTTGGCCTCCGGCGGTCAGCCAGCCGCGGGTGCGCTGACCTGCCGCGGCGCGAACCGTTACCGCGGACAGTGGCCGGCGTCCCCGATTCCTGGGATAAGTACTTGAAATAACTATATCTCTCATGCCAATGCGGATTTCTGGCCTATGCGGATAACGCAACTGCCCTATTTCGCGCCATTACAGGACATTCATCAAAAATGCCGCCGGTTCTGGGCTAGAATACCGCCGCGGTTTGTGAATCGGTAACAGGTTCCTATCTCGAAACGAACGAAGACTTGAGGCAAGGGGCGTTCCCGCGCGTCCTGCCGTCGATGAAGGATTGTACGCAATGGCCAACGCCCGCAAGATCCTGATCGTGGACGACGACAACGATCTGCGCGAGGCGCTGGTGGAACAGCTATCGCTGCATGAGGAGTTCGAGGCCTCCGCCGTCGACACCGGCGCCAAGGGCGCCAGCGCCGCAAAGATCAATTCTCCGGATCTGGTGCTGATGGATGTCGGCCTGCCCGACACCGACGGCCGCGAAGTGGTGCGGTCTTTGCGCAAGGGCGGTTTCAAGGCGCCGATCATCATGCTGACCGGGCATGACACCGATTCCGACACCATCCTTGGCCTGGAATCCGGCGCCAATGACTATGTCGCAAAACCGTTCCGCTTCGCGGTGCTGCTGGCGCGGATCCGCGCGCAACTGCGCCAGCACGAAGCCAGCGAGGACGCGGTGTTTTCGGTCGGCCCCTACAGTTTCCGGCCGGGCTCGAAAATGCTCACCGGCGCCAACGCCAAGAAGGTGCGGCTGACCGAGAAGGAAACCGCGATCCTGCGCTTCCTGTACCGCGCCGGGCAGTTGCCGGTGTCGCGCGAGACGCTGCTGCAGGAAGTCTGGGGCTACAATTCCGGGGTCACCACCCACACCCTGGAAACCCACATCTACCGGCTGCGCCAGAAGATCGAGAAAGACGCCGCCAATCCGGAGATTCTGGTGACGGAAGCCGGTGGCTACAAGCTGGTGCCGTGATACGATTCGTTTTAATCAATTCGTATTGGTTTAGCGCGCGGCCCGATCACCCGGTTCTGCATGTCGATCGAAGATGATGTTGCCCTGCTGGAGCGCGTCCCGACATTGCGCCTGTTGGGGCGGGAAGCCTTGCGCGTGCTGGCGATCGGCTCCGAGCATCGCGATTTCGCCCGCGGCGACGCGCTGTTCCGGATCGGCGACGACGCCGATTGCGGCTATGTCGTGCAGCGCGGCGCATTCCGCGTCACCCTGGAGGACGGCAGCAGCGCCGAAACCATCGCCGGCCCCGGCACCCTGATCGGCGAGTTGGCGCTGATCGTGCCGATGCAGCGGCCGGCCACCGCGATCTCGCTGGAATTCTCCACCGTGATCCGCATCGCACGCATCATGTTTTCGCGGCTCCTGGAAAGCGACCCCGCCGCCGCGCGCCGGCTGCGCGACGAACTCGCCGGCCGCACCAGCCAGATCGCCAGCGATATCCTGATGGCGGGGACGAAGCTGAGCATTTGATGCTGCGCGTCCCGCACGCGGTGCGGCATTCTTCATGCCGCTCCGCACAGCCGGGACCTTAGCGAACGCCGGTGTTTGGTACGGTCCCGGTTCTGCGAAGCAGCGCTTCGCAAGTGCTGCGCGCCGCATCGCGCCCGGGACGGACTAGACCTCCAGCACCGCGGTCACCGGCACATGATCCGACGGGCGCTCCCAGCCGCGGGCGTCGCGGGCGATTTTGAAATCGCGGACGTGATCGCCGAGCGCGCGCGAGACCCAGATGTGGTCGAGCCGGCGGCCGCGGTCGGCCACGGTCCAGTCGGCGGCGCGATAGCTCCACCAGGTGTAGACTTTTTCCGACAGCGGAATTCTTGCCCGCGCGACGTCGACCCAGTCGCCCTCGGCCTGGGCCGCCAGCAGTTTCTCGCATTCGATCGGGGTGTGCGACACCACCTTGAGCAATTGCCGGTGCGACCAGAACGTCGTGCTCGTGCGGCGCCACGTTGAGGTCGCCGACCAGGATGTGCCGGTCGCCGGAGCGCGGATGCAAGGGCTCGCACGCCTTCATCTCGTCGAGAAATCTGAGCTTGTGATCGAATTTCGGATTCAAGGCGGGGTCGGGAATATCGCCGCCGGCGGGCACGTAGAAATTATGCAGCACCAGCGGCTTTGCGAGCTGAGCCTTGTCGCCGAAGGCGACCGAGATGTGGCGCGAATCGAGATTGCCGCAGAACACGCGGATGTCAGTGGAGTCGAACGGCAGCCGCGAGATCACGGCGACGCCGTGATAGCCCTTCTGACCGTTCAGCGCGACGTGCTCGTAGCCGAGCCGCCTGAAGCGTTTCAGCGGAAAGGCGTCGTCGGGGCATTTGGTTTCCTGCAGGCACAGCACATCCGGCCGCACCGCCCTGAGGAATTTGGCGACCAGGTTGATGCGCAGGCGCACCGAATTGATATTCCAGGTGGTCAGGGTGAATTGCATGGGGGCCTTGCTGTAGGCGTCATTACCGGGAAAAGCGCGAAGCGCGTCTTCGCGCTGGATGACCCGGTGATCCATCTCTTCTGAAGATTGATGGATACGCGGGTCAAGCCCGCGTATGACGCTGTGGATACGATGACTACCATCAGAAAATCGGCTATGTCTCAAGCGAGTTTGCAACGGCCTGGACGTCCCGATGAAGCCGCGGATGAGTCACCTGATGATCGGCTCCCTGACCCTGGCGTTCATCGCCGGGTCGTTTGCCGCCGTTCTCGGGTACCAGAAATTCGGCGGCGCCAAACAGCGGATTCCGCTTCGGGTGATTTTCGAAGGCTCCGCCTCTGGCCTGCGCAAGGGCGGCAGCGTCAATTTCGGCGGCATCCGGGTCGGAGAGGTGACCTCGCTGACGCTGGACAACCCCCGCCGCGTGGTCGCGCTCGCCATGATCGACAACACCGCGCCGATCCGCAAGGACACGCTGGCGGGGCTTGAATTCCAGGGGCTCACCGGGGTGGCGGCGCTGTCGCTGATCGGCGGCTCGCCGGACGCCCCTCCGGTTCCGCTGGATCAGGACGGCGTTCCCGTGCTCACCGCCGATCCCGAGGCGACGCAGGATGTCGAGACCAGGATCAAAGCCGCGCTGCGCAACGTCGACAAGGTCATCGCCGACAATCAGGCCTCGCTGAAGGATACCATGCTCAATCTCGAGACATTCACGGCGCAGCTTTCGGCCAATGGCGAAAAGATCGACAGTATCGTGCGGCGCGCCGAAACCGGCGTCGGCGCCGTCGATCTTGGCCTCGCCAAGACCGACGCGCTGTTGACCGGCGTCGGCAGCGTCGATTTCGGCGAGTTGCTCCCGGCCGTGAAATCGATTCGCGAACTGGCCGAAAGCTTCAACAAGAAGTCGGCGGGTTTCATGGCCGACGGCCGGCGCATGCTCGGCGACATCTCGGCGTCGGTGAACAAGAAGCTCGGCGGGCCGCGGAGGTAAAAGTGACCTGTTGGGCGCACGTGCCCCGGCTCTGCGGAGCAGCGTGAAGAACGCTGCACCGCGTCCGGGAAGGGTTCACCCCGGCGGGGTCTGGTAGTTGGTGAAGTCGATCTTGAACAGCGCGGGATCCGGCTTCTTCGAGGTGTCGAGATTGTAGACCGCCACCGTGGTGTCGAAGCCCTGCGGGTCGGTCACGGTCCACTGCTTCAGCTGGTTGTCCTTGGCGCCCATCATCAGCATCATCCGGCTGGTGCCGATGATCGGGCTCTTCTCTTCGATGGTAACGGTGATGTACTGGTCGTCGGCGGTGACGTTGACGACATTGGTATCCTTCAACAGGTCGATGCGGTCCGACAACAGGTAACGCAGCGGCGTTTGCGACAGCGGATAGATGTCCTGGGTTGCGAGCTTGCGGTCGCGCACCGCCAGCGACGAGCCGTCGGCGATCATCGCAATCGGGGTCGGCGGGTCATATTCGAACCGCACCTTGCCGGGTTTCTGGATATAGAAATCGCCTTTGGTCCTAGTGCCGTCGGGCCCGACCTGGACGAAATTTCCGACCAGCGTGTTCAGCGAGGACAGATAGGCGCTGACCTTGGCCGCCTGCGCCTTCTGATTGGCGTCGAAGCTCGAGAAAATATTGGCCGGCACATTGCGGCGCGGATCGGGGATGATCGGATTGGGGACGACCGTGGTTGCCGCCGTGGTCAGCGGCGCCTTCTGCTCCGAGGCCGACATCTGCACGCTGTCGCGGGCCTTGGGCGCGGGTTTTGGAATCGGCACGGTCTGCGCCGCCGCGGTTCCGGCCATCATCGAGGCGATCAGCATCGTAACGACGGCGCCCGTATTGCCGCGGATCGTCAACAATTTCCCGGCCCGGTTTTTGAGAGATTTATTCAAGGTTACGTCCTGCTCCGCGGCCTATTTTACAGCCCTTTGGGCCGAATTGGGTATCGTTTTTGCGTGAGGCAAATCGCCTTTAAAAGCGGCTTTCTTCTTCCTCGACCAGAATTTCGCGCTTTCCGGCGTGATTGGCCTGTCCGACAATGCCTTCGAGTTCCATCCGCTCCATCAGCGAGGCCGCGCGGTTGTATCCGATCTGCAGCCGGCGCTGGATATAGCTGGTCGAGGCCTTGCGGTCGCGCTTGACGATCGCAACCGCCTGCGCGAACAGGTCGCCGCCGCCGTCGCCGCCCATGCCGGTGGAATCGAACACCGCGCCGTCCTCGTCGGTGGGTTCTTCCGCGGTGACCGCCTCGAGATATTCCGGCTGGCCCTGCGTCTTGAGGTGGCGCACCACCTTCTCGACTTCTTCGTCGGAGACGAACGGCCCGTGCACCCGGCTGATGCGTCCGCCACCGGCCATATAGAGCATGTCGCCCTGGCCGAGCAGTTGCTCGGCGCCCATCTCGCCCAGAATGGTTCGGCTGTCGATCTTGGAGGTGACCTGGAACGAGATGCGGGTCGGAAAATTCGCCTTGATGGTGCCGGTGATGACGTCGACCGAGGGACGCTGCGTCGCCAGGATCACATGCAGGCCGGCGGCGCGCGCCATCTGCGCGAGGCGCTGCACCGCGCCTTCGATGTCCTTGCCGGCGACCATCATCAGGTCGGCCATCTCGTCGACGATGATGACGATGAAGGGCAACGGCTCGAGATCGAGCGCCTCGTCTTCATAGACCGCCTTGCCGGTTTCCTTGTCGAAGCCGGTATGCACCGTGCGCGTCAGCTTCTCGCCCTTGGCTTTCGCTTCGGCGAGCCGAGCATTGTAGCCGTCGATATTGCGCACGCCGAGCTTGGACATTTTCTTGTAGCGCTCTTCCATCTCGCGCACCGCCCACTTCAACGCGACCACGGCCTTCTTCGGATCGGTCACTACGGGCGTCAGCAGATGCGGGATGCCGTCATAGACGGACAGTTCGAGCATTTTCGGATCGACCATGATCAGCCGGCATTGATCCGGGCGCAGCCGATACACCAGGCTGAGGATCATGGTGTTGATCGCGACCGATTTGCCGGAGCCGGTGGTGCCGGCGATCAACAGATGCGGCATCCGGGCGAGATCGACGATGATGGATTCGCCGCCGATATTCTTGCCGAGGCAGAGCGGCAATTTCGCCACGGACTCGTTGCCGTCCTTGGCGGAGAGCAATTCGCGCAGATAAACTTTTTCGCGGTGCGGGTTCGGCAATTCGATGCCGATGGCGTTGCGGCCCGGTACGACGGCGACGCGCGCGGACAGCGCGCTCATCGAGCGCGCGATGTCGTCGGCGAGCCCGATCACGCGCGACGATTTGATGCCGGGCGCCGGCTCCAGTTCATACAGCGTCACCACCGGACCCGGGTTGGCCTTGACGATTTCGCCGCGCACGCCGAAATCGCCGAGCACGCCTTCCAGCGCCCGCGAATTGGCTTCCAGCTCGGTCTTGCTCAGCGGCTGGCGGTCCGAGGCGCGCGGCGCGGTCAGCACATTCACCGACGGCAGTTCGAACTTGTCGGAGGATCGGCGCGCCGGCGCACGGGGGGCAGGCTTCCTGCGCGGCGCGCGGGTGGCCGGGGTGTCGTCCTCGTCGTCTTCGTCCTCGAATTCGTCGTTGAAGTTTTCGTGGGCCTGCGGCGCCAGCGATGGACCGCTGCGGCCCGCGCTCAAGCTCGGCTCCTGCCGCTCGAACGACATCCGCGGCGCCGGCGAGCTTGCCACCAGCCAGCCGTAAGCGAGGGTCAACAAGCGCCACAGCCGTGCCTTCGCGCTCATCGCGGCGTGCACCAGCCATCCCAGCGAGACCGAGCCGCGGTCGCCGATCTCCTCGAACGGCGCGTCGTCGTCCTCGATCGGGGTGAGCTCTTCTTCGCTCGGCTGCGAGCCGAATCCGCCTGCCACCAGCAGGGTCGCGATCATGGCCGCGCCGAGAATCGAGCCGAGCGCCAGCCGATAGACGAAACCGGGCGGGCCGAACGCCACCGCGGGTGCGCGCACCAGCGCATCGCCGATCACGCCGCCGAGCCCGGTCGGCAGCGGCCATGCGCCGCCATGCGGCCAGCAACTGGCAAAACCCGCCGCGATCACGGTGCAGAGAATCCAGCAGGCGATGCGCAGCGCCTCGCGGTCGAAATTGCGGTGGGTCAGCATGCGCCAGCCCCAGATCGCGACCGGGAGGATCAGCATGATGGCGCCGAGGCCGAGGATCTGCATCAGCAGATCGGCGCCGATCGCGCCGGGATAGCCGACGATGTTGCGGATCGAGCGCGAGGTGGCGTGGCTGAGGCTGGGGTCCTGCACCGACCAAGTCATCAGCGCCGCCGCGGCGACGCCGGACAGGCTCAGCAAGCCGAGGCCCATAAGTTCGCGCAAGCGCCGCGCCAGCGCTTCGCGGATCGACGCCGGCAACTGGCCGACGATGGGAATGACGCGTTCGATCGCCGGCATGCTCATGGGGCCCCGCGATGTTCGAGCGTTTGCACCACGCGGTGCAGCGCTTCGGCTATGGTTTCACTGTCCTGCACCAGCGCGAGGCGAATATAGCCGGCGCCGGGATTGCTGCCGTCGGGCTGCTGCCGCGCCAGGTAACTTCCGGGCAGCACGCGCACGCCGGCATCGCGGTAGAGTTTTACGGTCGCGGCCTCGTCGCCGCCGAGCGCGGAGACGTCGAGCCAGACGCAGAAGCCGCCGGCCGGCCTGACATAGCCGTAGCGGTTGCCGAGGATCTGGTCGGCGAGATCGAATTTGATCCGATAGAGCCGGCGGTTCTCCTCGACATGGGCTTCGTCGCTGTAGGCGGCGACCGCGACCTGCTGCAGCGGCACCGGCACCTGGGGTGCGGCGACATTGCGCAGTTCGTGATAGGCACTGAGAAAATTTTTGTCGCCGGCGGCGAAGCCGACCCGCATGCCCGGCAGGTTCGAGCGTTTCGACAGCGACTGGAATACGACGGCGTTCGCAAAATCGGGTCCGGCGGCTTCCAGCATGCTGCCGGGCGCTTGCCGGGTGTAGATTTCCGAATAGCATTCGTCGCTGAGAATGAAAAAACCGTGGCGGCCGGCGAGCTGTTTCAGGCGCGCAAAATAGTCGCGCGAGGCCACCGCGCCCTGCGGGTTGGCCGGCGAGGCGATGTAGAACGCCACCGTGCGCGCCAGCGTCGCGTCGTCGAGCGCATCGAGATCGGGCAGAAATCCGTTGCCACGCGTGGTCGGCAGGTAGATCTGTTCGCAGCCAGCGGCGCGCGCGCCGGCCCCATAGGCCGGATAGAACGGATTCGGCATCAGGATCGCAGGCCTGCTTTTGCCGGCCATCCGCGCCGCGGTGATGGCGGCGAAGAACAGGCCCTCGCGGCTGCCGTTCAGCACCAGAAGCTCGGTGTCGGGATCGATCGCGCGCGGCAGCTTGAAGCGGGTACCGAGCCAGTTCGCGGCGGCGCGGCGGAACGGCTCGATACCCCGGGCGAGCGGGTAGCGGCCGAAATCGGCGAGGTTTTTGGCCAGCACCGGGCCGACAAAAGCCGGGATCGGATGCTGCGGCTCGCCGAGCGAGAGCATGATCAGCGGCTTGCCCGGCTGGTGCGGGGCCAACAGTTCAGTCAACCGCGCGAAAGGCGAGCGCTCGCTTTGACCGGCGGTTTGTTGGCTGCCAGCGCCTTGCGTCGCGCCGGATGAAGCGGTCATTGCCATTGGGGGTGCGCCAGCACTCTAAAGGGCGGCCAATCCGTACATTGGGACCGGCCGGAAACGGATCAGACCACCATAGATACGGCGAGGTTAAGACGCGATTAACCATCGGCGGCTGGGCGTGGGATGTCTCCTAAAAACTGTTTCAGCCCATGGAGCTGCGACGCGATTTGCCATCGGCGGTTGTGGCGGTTTTGCGTGGGTATGCCATATTATCGGAGGACACTGTTATTGGAGGCCAGGATGGCAACCAAGGTCACCGACGAGGGTCAGGTAACGATCCCAAAGTGGGTTAGCGATCAACTGGGCGGCCCCGGCAGCGAGGTCGCCTTCCGGCGCGCCGCCGACGGGAGCGTTGTGCTGGAGAGGGCGGAGGTGGACACGGAACAGTCGCCGGGCCGGTTCGATAAAGTCGTTGGCATCCTTCCGCCGAGCCCTTCTACCGACGAAATTATGGCAGTGCTCCGCGGCGAGCCGGAATGACGCTGGTCGATTCGAACGTCCTCCTCAACGTCTTTTCGGAAAGCGAGCCATGGGTGGCTTGGTCAAAACAACAGCTTGAGCGCGCGGCACGGCGTGGCCCGGTCTTCATCAACGACGTGATCTACGCCGAAATTTCGGTGCAGTTTAGGTCGTTCGAGTCGCTCGACGCTGTTTTGAAAGAAATTCTTATCGACGTGGCGCCTACGCCCGTCCGGCATTATTTTTGGCCGGGAAGGCATTCCGGCAATATCGCAGCGCAGGCGGCCTGCGAACCGGCGTGTTGTCCGATTTCTTTATTGGTGCTCATGCCACAGTTCAGAACGTCCCGATTGTTACTCGCGACGCCCGCCGCTATCGCCATTATTTTCCGGCTGTGCAATTGATCGCGCCGGAAGCCTGACAACACCCGGAGACCACCATGAAACTCGAAGGCGGATGCTATTGCGGCGCGTTGCGCTATGTCGCCGAGGGCGAGCCGATGATGAAGGCGCAGTGCCACTGCCGCGAGTGCCAGTATATCACCGGCGGCGCGCCCAACATGTTCATGCTGATGCCGCCCGGCGGCTTCAGTTACACCAAGGGGATGCCGAAGCAGTTCACCCGCAGCGATCTGGAAAGCGCGGTGACGCGGGAATTCTGCGCCGACTGCGGCACGCATCTGGTGACGCGGCGGCCGGGCCTGCCCGCGGTGATCCTTAAAGTCGGCACGCTCGACGATCCCGGTCTTTATGGCCAGCCGCAGATGGCGATCTTCACCATCGACAGCCAGGCCTTCCATCATATCCCCGACGGCCTGCCGAACTTCGAGCGGCTGCCGAAACGATAGCGCGAACGATGCTTGCCCGCGCGGCGATGTCGGCGAAGCCCGGCTTCGGCGAGCTCATTTGACGCCGAAGCCGGGTATCAGCAGCCGCACGCGTTCGACCGCCGGCTGCTCTGGCGTGCTGCCTGCGCGCGGTGGCCGGCCCGCCTCTGCAACGGCGAAACGATCGACGCCCAGGGTGAGCGACACCGCATAGCAGTCGCGCTCCTCCTTGATGGCGCAGAAGCTCAGCCGGTCTGGATCGTGGAAATTCGCGAACCGGTCGTTGGCATTGACGACGACGCGCGGGTTCAGGCGGTCTGCATAGGCCGGAATGTTTGCATAGATGAATTCGTTCACCGCGTCGGGAAAATACATTTGCCCGGTGAGCACGTTGCGGTCTTCGAGAAGCACCTTGAAGTGAATGTGCGTGGCGCGGCCGGCGTACCAGCCCGGATAGATCGTTTGGAAACGGACCGCGCCTTCGCTGTCGGTGAATTGCGTGCCGCGCAGGAACGTCTGTCCGACGGTCGAAAGATTCTCCTTGTCGCCCTGGCCCTGGTAGCCCGAATAGATGCCTTGCGCATCGGCGTGCCAGATGTCGACGCGGGCTTGCGCGCTCGGCATGCAGGTGGCGCCGTCGATGACACGCAAATCGACCCGCAGCGGGACGCCGGTCCGGCCCTCGGCGATTTGCGCACGGACGAGCCGGGGGTCGAGATAATACGGCCCCTCGATCGATTGCGGCGTCAGGAAACAGACATTGCGAACGGCGCCGGATTCCGCCAGCGGCGCCGCGCGCGCCGCGCCGATCAATGCAGTCGCCGCGGGCAGCGAAAGAGCCGCAAACGCCGCGCGGCGTGACAGCACGGGAGTTTTCAGCATTTTCAACTCCTTGATCGCGAGCCCGTTACGAAGCGTAATTTCAGGAAATTGGAGAACCAAATTAATTCGCGGTAACTTCGTCGGAATTTCTACGCCGATTGAATAAAGGCCTGCAGCCTCGTCGCAAAATGGATCGGCGTCTCCTGCATCGGATAGTGCCCGGAGTTGCTGATCTTCTCGATTTCCGCATGCGGATAGAGCGAGGGGTAAACGCTCCGAACCAGATCCTCGCTGATGCCGTTGTCGAATTCGCCGAACATCACCAGCATCGGCGCCTTGACCTTGTGGGCGTCGGCTGTGAAGTCATCCCTGATGAAGGAGCGCATATAGCTTTCGAACGCCTCCGGGCTTGCGGTATCGCGCGCCCGCCGCAGCATCAATTCCAGCCATGTGCCGGAAAGCCGGTTGCCGACCGAATCGCCCATCAGCGCCTTTGCCACCTCGTCCTGTTCGCACGCCGCCGTGAAGAATCCGAATGCCGCATCGTCGAACGGCAACGCCGAAGCCGGCACCGGGGTGACCGCGACCATCGACCGAACCCGCGCGCCGGCATCCATCGCCACCTTCTGCGCCGCCTTCGCCCCCATGGAATGGCCGACGACATGAAACTCGCGCCACCCGAGATGGTCGGCAAGCGCGATCGCATCGGCCGCGACTTCGCCGATAGTGTACTTGCCGGAAACATTGCGCGAGTTGCCGTAACCGCGGATATCGATGAAGGCGAATGTGGTGCTGTCGGCGTCGAGGCAGTCGAAAATCGGCGTGAACACCCGGTGATCCCAGAACCATCCGTGAATCACCATGACCTTTGTCGGACCGCTGCCTATCGTCTTGTGCCAAACCATGTTGCCTCCAGACGCTACCAACGCGCGTTTGATGAATGTCGCTTGCCTGCCGTCAGCCGCCGCGAAAACCTCCCCGCAGGCTTCCTTCTGTCCGGGGCCGCGCTAGAGTGAATTTCGCCGGTCCGGCCTCACGCAAGGAACCGTCGAAGCTGTAGGGCCGACACCGTTAAGCGTCAACAAAGCCAGGTGCGCAATGAAGTGCTGCGATGGGGGAAACATGTTCAGCCACACCCTGAAAATGGCCGCGCTTTGCGCCGGCGTTGTGATGGCTTCGGTCGCAGGTGCGGCCTCCGTCATGGCGCAGACCTATCCTGCGCAGCCGATCAAGGTCTTGATCGGATTTGGGCCCGGCTCAGCCGCGGATATCCTTGCCCGGCTTGTCGGCAAGCAGATGGAAGCCAGTCTCGGCCAACCCATTGTCGTTGAAAACCGGCCGGGCAACAGCAGCATGATCGCCGCGGAAACCGCGGCGCGCGCCCCCGCCGACGGGTACACGCTGTTCATGGCGACCATCGCCAACACGCTCAATCCGGCGGAGACGAAATCGAATTTCAATCTCGGAAGGGATCTGGCGCCGATCGCCCTTCTCGGCATCGTCCCCAACGTGCTGGTGGCGCATCCGTCGGTGCCGGCCAATAATTTGCAGGAACTGATAGCGCTGGCGAAGAGCAAGCCCGAAAGTTTGACGTTCGGTTCGTCAGGCTATGCGACGGCGAGTTATATGGCGGCCGAATTGTTCAACGCCAAAGCAGGCACCAAAATCCTGGCGGTCCCTTATCAAGGCGGCAGCAATCAGGCGGTTTCGGACCTGCTCTCCGGCCGCATCACCCTGATGTTCAATGTGGCCGCGACCCTGGCTCCGCATGTCGAGGCCGGCAAGCTGAAGGCCTTCGCCGTGGCGCAGTCCCGGCGCGCATCGATCATGCCGGATGTGCCAACCCTCGCCGAGGCGGGGATGCCAGGCTATGACGCCGGAATCTGGATCGGGCTGCTCGCTCCGGCCGGAACGCCGCCTGCGATCGTCGAAAAACTGTCGAGCGCTGCGAACGAGGCGTTGCGCACCGAGGAGGTTCGCACCGCGTTAAAACGTCAGGGTACCGATCCGGTTGGCGGCACGCCGAAGGAATTTGCCGACTTCATTCGCGCCGACATCGAGAAGTGGACCGCCGTCCTGGCAGCGTCCGGCTCCGGAAAATGAAACATCGGTTCGGCCGGCGCAGGGCGTGTAGGGCGCAATAGCGAAGCGTATTGCGCCGCGCTGCCGTCTCGAACCCGCCCTGCGGTTTCGTTGCCTCCCCGCAAAAAGAAAGGGGCCCCAGCTTGCGCTGGAGCCCCTCGACGGTCGGGGCATTGCCGGGTATGTGCCCGAACCGTAGTTCTGGACGCGACCTCCTGTAGAAGCATGATCTTTTCGGAAAACCGGAAGTCCACTTTTCCGGATCATGCTCCGTAGATCGCGTCCGCTGGGAGAACTTACATATTGTAGGCGCGCTCGGTGTGCTCGGTGACGTCGAGGCCTTCGCGTTCGGTTTCGACATTGACGCGCAGCCCGACGATCACGTCGACGACCTTGTAGAGGATCGCCGAGCCGACGCCCGACCACACCAGCGTGGTGGCGACGCCCCAGCTCTGCGAGATCATCTGCGCCACCAGGTCGTAGTCCGCGATCTTGCCGGTGGTGTAGTCCATGATGCCGGAGCCGCCGAGCGCCGGATTGACCAGGATGCCGGTGCCGAGCGCGCCGACGATGCCGCCGATGCAGTGGACGCCGAACACGTCGAGCGAGTCGTCATAGCCGAGCGCGTTCTTGACCACGGTGCAGAAGAACAGGCAGACCACGCCGACCACAAGACCGAGCACGATGGCGCCCATCGGACCGGAGTAACCGGCCGCGGGCGTCACCGCGACAAGTCCCGCCACCGCGCCCGACAATGCGCCGAGCACGGAAGGATGGCCCTTGATGATCCACTCCGCGAACATCCACGACAGCGCCGCCGCCGCCGTTGCGACGAAGGAGTTGGTCATGGCGAGTGCCGCGCCGCCATTGGCTTCGAGGTTCGATCCGGCGTTGAAGCCGAACCAGCCCACCCACAGCAGCGAGGCGCCGATCATGCTCATGGTCAGCGAGTGCGGAGCCATCAGGTCCTTGCCGTAACCGGTGCGCTTGCCGATCAGGAGCGCGCCGACCAGACCGGCGATGCCGGCGTTGATGTGCACCACGGTGCCGCCCGCGAAGTCGATCGCGCCCTTCTTGAAGACCCAGCCGGCGTCGGCGTTGACTTCATCGAGCTTGGCCTGCGCCGCGGCTTTCGCCGCAGCATCTCCGGCCGCGGCAAGCGCCTTCACCGCATCCGAGATCGCGTCCGGTCCGGCCCAGTACCAGACCATGTGCGCGATCGGGAAATAGACCAGCGTCACCCAGAGCGGGATGAACAATGCGACCGCCGCGAACCGCATGCGTTCGGCGAAGGCGCCGACGATGAGGGCCGGGGTAATCGCCGCGAAGGTCATCTGGAAGCAGACGTATACGAGCTCGGAGATGTTGGCATCGACGCTGAACGTCGCCGCTTTCGAATCCGTCGTGACGCCCATCAGGAAGGCCTTCGATAAGCCGCCGATAACGTCGTAGCCGCCGGTGAAGGCCAGGCTGTAGCCGTAGAGGACCCAGAGGATGATGACGATGCAGACCGTGTAGAACACCTGCATCAGCACCGAGAGCATGTTCTTGGAGCGGACCAGGCCGCCATAGAAAAGCGCGAGGCCGGGAATCGTCATCAACAGCACCAGCACGGTCGATGTCAGCATCCAGGCGTTGTCGCCTTTGTTGACGGTAGGCTCGGCGTAGGCAGCGGTCGCGGCGAACAGGCCGACTGCGAGGGCTGCCAATCCCGCGCTATAGGGACGCTTGAACGTCATTTGTTTTACTCCTGATTGGATATGGTTGAGCGCGAGAAATCTAGAGTGCCGCGGCATCGGCCTCGCCGGTGCGGATGCGAACCGCGTGGTCGAGATTGATGACGAAGATCTTGCCGTCGCCGATCTGTCCGGTTTTCGCCGCCGTGGTGATGGCTTCGATGGTCTTGTCGACCTGATCGGAGGCGACAGCGACTTCGATCTTGATCTTGGGCAGGAAGCTCACCGCGTATTCGGCGCCGCGATAGATTTCCGTATGGCCCTTCTGCCGGCCATATCCCTTGACTTCCGTCACCGTGAGACCGTGAACGCCAATGGCGGTCAGGGCGTCGCGGACTTCTTCGAGTTTGAATGGCTTGATGATCGCCATAACAATTTTCATGGGTCCTATCCCCGCTTGGGCCCGGTCCTTTGACGCGACCGGGCGTTCTCGACTGAGGTTCACCACGCGGGAGAAGTTCACACCACGGGCACAGCCAGGACCCTTAGAATCAAATGCCGTGCCAGTCGGGCCGAATTCCCTAACGGTTTATGAACGCGGGGCTTTTCGCGCTTTGCGGGAAATGCTCGCACCTGCGATATTCGGTCGCGCCCAAAGCCTAGCCATGCCTGCTCAATACATGAGCAGGACAGGCTCTCGACATAATCGTGCCCATGGGGAGGGCACACGAAAGGTATTTAGGTAGGTAAAATCTACTGCAGCGCCTCGCCGTGCTGGGAAATATCGAGGCCTTCCAGCTCCTGCTGCTGCGAAACCCGCAACGGCACGAAGACGCCGACCAGCTTGAGCAGGATGAAGGTGACGCCGCCGGACCAGGCCAGCGTGACCGCGACGCCATAGAGTTGCAGCAGCACTTGCTGCGGATTGCCCTCGATCAGGCCGGCGGTGCCGCCGATCGCCGATGTCGCAAACACCCCGGCCAAAACCGTGCCGGTCATGCCGCCGATGCCGTGAACGCCGAATACGTCGAGCGAATCGTCGTAATTGAAGCGGTGCTTGAGGCTGGTGCAGGCCCAGAAGCACAGCGCGCCGGCGATGACGCCGATGACGATGCCCTGCCAGGGTGTCACAAAACCGGAGGCCGGCGTGATGGTGCCGAGGCCGGCGATGGCGCCGGAGATCATGCCGAGCACGGATGGCTTGCGCCGCGTCGACCATTCGATCGCGCCCCAGGTCAAGGCGCCGGCGCAGGCCGCCAGATGCGTGGCGGTGATCGCCATCACCGCGCGCGAATTGGCGCCCAGCGCCGAGCCGCCGTTGAAGCCGAACCAGCCGACCCACAATAGTCCCGTGCCGATCACCGCCAGCGACAGATCGAACGGCGCCAGATTCTCCGCGCCATAACCGTGACGGCGGCCGATCACCTTGGCGGCGACCAGGCCGCCGATGCCGGCCGACAGATGCACCACCAGGCCGCCGGCGAAATCGATCACGCCCATGGTGCCGAGGAAGCCGCCGCCCCACACCCAATGCGCCAGCGGCACATAGACGAACATGAACCAGCCGATGCAGAACAGCAGATAGGCCGAGAAGCGCATGCGGTCGGCCGCGGCACCCGCCACCAGCGCCACCGTGATGATGGCGAAGGTCATCTGGTAGAGCATGAACAGCGCTTCCGGAATCGTCTTAGCCAGCGGATTGACGCTGTCCATCTCCATGCCTGCGAGAAACCAGCGGTCGAGCGAGCCGATCCACGGTCCGTCGCCGACAAACGCCAGCGAATAGCCGAACGCGACCCAGAGAATCGAGATAATGGCCACCGCAGCGAGGCTTTGCGCCATGGTCGCCAGCACGTTCTTCTTGCGCACCATGCCGGAATAAAACAGCGCGAGGCCCGGTATCGTCATCATCAGCACGAAGGCGGTGGCGACGATCATCCACGCGGTGTCGGCGGCGCTGATGCTGGAGGTTTCGGCGAAGGCCGGTGTCGAAACGAAAGCTGCGATCGAAAAACTCGCCGCGGCTTTAACAGCCGCGTAACGTGGCAGTGCCCCCATGATGTTCCCCCCAGCCGTTATATCGTTATGCGATGTCTTGATGCATCGCTGCTCGATTGAATTTGCTCCCGTCATTCCGGGACACGCCTCTTGGCGTGGGCCCGGAATCCATACTCACGATGGTGGTTATGGATTCCGGGTTCGCGCTTCGCGCGCCCCGGAATGACGAAATGCATTTCGCATCGTTGCGAAATGCAGAACCTTAAAGCGCGTCGCTGTCGGTCTCGCCGGTGCGGATGCGCAGCGCGTGATCGATCGGGGTGACGAAGATCTTGCCGTCGCCGATCTGGCCGGTGCGCGCGCCCGAGGTGATGACCTGCACCGCCTTCTCGGCGAGCTCCGAGGAGACCGCGATTTCGATCCTGAGCTTGGGCAGGAAGTTCACGACATATTCTGCGCCGCGGTAGATTTCGGTATGGCCCTTCTGGCGGCCGTAACCCTTGACCTCGGTCACCGTCATGCCGTGGACCCCGATCGCGGTGAGCGCCTGGCGCACCTCGTCGAGCTTGAAGGGTTTGATGATGGCGACGACGAGTTTCATGGGAGGCCTTCGTTTCCGCCGAGACTGCAAATGGGCCGCGCCCGATTTGCGACCGCGCAAATCTGGCATCTTTCTGTGCAAATGGCACAGAAAAGTTGCAGGTCAAACCAGAAAACGTGTGTGAAGCGTGCCCGCCGGCGCCCGGCTTGCCTGTACAGGCCCGGAAAATCGGCCAGAATGTTGCCTGCGGCTTATTGGCTTACCAGCGCCTGAGGGGGACATATGTCAAACCGATCCTGGTTTTCTGCGACCGACGGCCAGCAGCAGGGTCCCTATTCGGAGGACCAGTTTCGCGACCTGATCGGAAAAGGCGATATCCGGGCGGACACCTATGTCTGGAGCGAGGGCATGGCGGCGTGGCAGTTCGCCGGCGATATTCCGGGCCTGCTCTCGGGTGGAGCAGGGCCGCCGGCTTTTCCGGGTCCGGCCGGGCCGGGCGCCGGCGCGATCCAGACCGGCGGGCCGCTCGCGGTCGATTTCAGCATCTGGGAGCTGCTCGGGCGCATCCTGCTTTACCTGGTCGGCTTCCTGCTCATCATCCCCTTGCCTTGGGTGGTGACGGGATTTTACCGATGGTTTGTCGCGCATTTGCGCGTTCCGCAGCGGCCCAATGTTGCCTTCGCCGGCCAGCCCCTCGACATCTGGTATGTCTTTGTCGGTTTGGCGATCTGCACCTACGCCGGTCTCAGCAACGTTGCCTATCTGCAATACGCGCTGTTTCCGGTCGAGGCGTTGCTGTCGTGGATGGTGGTGCGGTGGTTCGTCGCCAATGTCAGTCCGGACGGGCATGCGCGTCCGCTCGCGTTCACCGGCAGTCCCTGGACCTATATCGGCTGGTATCTGCTGGGGTTTGTTTCCTTCATCACCATCATCGGCTGGGCTTGGGTGATGACGGCGTGGATGCGCTGGCTGTGCCGGCACATCGACGGCACGCGCCGCGAGGTCACCTTCAACGCCAGCGGACTGGAAATGCTGTGGCGGACGGTGGTGTTCGGCCTCGGCTGCGGCCTGATCATTCCGATTCCGTGGGTGCTCGGCTGGTACTTCCGCTGGAACGTGTCGCAGGTCGCGCTGGTGGAGCGAGGTGCGTAAGGCGCGCGCTTCATCGTTCCCCGGATGCGGCGCAGCGCGCCGCACTTCGCGGCGCGGGGCCGTTACAAGCGCTGCGTTCGTAACGGTCCCGGCTCTGCGGTGCACCGTCAAGGGACGCTGCACCGCGTCCGGGACACGGCTCAAGCCGGCTTTTCCTTGCGCTGGCGCAGCGAGCCTTCCTGCGCCACCGACGCCACCAGGGTGCCGTCCTGCTTGAAGATCATGCCGCGGGTGAGGCCGCGCCCGGCGCGCGCGCTTGGGGAATCCTGGGCGTAGAGCAGCCATTCGTCGGCGCGGAACGGGCGGTGAAACCACATCGCGTGATCGAGGCTGGCCGGCATCATGCGCTTGTCGAACAGGGTGCGGCCGTAGCGCGCCATCGCCGCATCCAGCAATGAGAAGTCCGACGCATAGGCCAGCGCGCACATGTGCAAGGCGGGATCGTCCGGCAGTTTCGAGGCGGTGCGGATCCAGACATGGATGCGGCCGTCGTCGATCCTCTCACCGAAATAGCGGCCGAGCTCGACCGGACGCAGCTCGATCGGCCGGTCGGATTCGTAATAGCGCTTGATGAAGTCCGGCATCTCCTTGAACATCGGCTGCTTGGCGACTTCTTCCGCGGTGAGTTTTTCCGGTGGCGGCACGTCCGGCATCTTGTCCTGATGGTCGAACGCGCCTTCTTCCTCGACATGGAACGATACCATGATGGAGAAGATCGCCTGGCCGTGCTGGATCGCGGTGACGCGGCGGGTCGAATAGCTCCTGCCGTCGCGCAGCCGTTCGACCTCGTAGATGATCGGAATCTGCGGATCGCCCGGCAGGATGAAATAGCAATGCAGCGAATGCGGCAGCCGGCCCTCGACGGTGCGGCACGCCGCCACCATCGCCTGCCCGATCACCTGCCCGCCGAACACCCGCTGCCAGCTCGTCTTCGGGCTGCGGCCCCGGAACATGTTCACCTCGATCGGCTCGAGATCGAGAATGGAAATGAGGTCGATCAGGCTTTTGGACATCGTAATCTTTCGCTTTGAACCGTTTCGTCCGCTAACAACCACCGTCATTCCGGGTTGCGCAGGCCCGGAATCCATATACTCCGTCGTGGTTATGGATTCCGGGCTCGCGACTTCGTCGCGCCCCGGAATGACGAAGAAGCCCCTTGTTTGGTGAACCTGTTTCGCCCAGCTATAGTCAGGGCGCAAGAGAGTAAGGCGTAGCATGGCACAGCGAAGCATTGTCATCGGCGGCGGCGCGTTTGCAGGGCTGGCGCTGGCGCTGGCGCTGCGTCAGGGCCTCGGGCCCGAGATCCCGATCGTCGTCGCCGATCCGGCGCTTGGCGTTCGGCCAAGCCGCGATCCCCGCGCCACCGCCATCGTCGCCGCCTGCCGCCGGCTGTTCGAGGCGATCGGGGTATGGGACCAGGTCGCCGCGGAAGCGCAGCCGATCCTTGACATGGTCGTCACCGATTCAAGACTCGAAGACGCCACGCGTCCGGTGTTTCTCACTTTTGGCGGCGAGGTCGAGCCCGGCGAACCCTTCGCGCATATGATCGAGAACCGCCATCTGATCGAGGCCTTGGTTGAGCGCGCTGGCGCCGAAGGCATCGATCTTCGCGCCACCGCGGTGGCGGGATTCGAGGCGCGGCCCGATGGCGTCGACGTGTCGCTCGGCGACGGCAACAGCATCGAGGCCAGTCTGCTGGTGGCCGCCGACGGCGCGCGTTCGAAACTGCGCGAGCGCGCGGGGATCGCCACCCATGGCTGGGACTACGATCAATCCGGCATCGTCGTCACGGTCGGGCATGAGCGCGATCATCAGGGCCGCGCCGAGGAGCATTTCCTGCCCGCCGGGCCGTTCGCGATCCTGCCGCTGAAAGGCGCGCGCTCGTCGCTGGTGTGGACCGAAGACCGCGCCGAGGCCGCGCGCATCGTCTCGCTGAGCGAGGATGAATTCCATACCGAACTCGAACAGCGTTTTGGATTGCACCTTGGCGAGATCAAGGCGCTCGACAAGCCGCGCGCGTTTCCGCTGGGCTATTTCGTCGCACGCTCCTTCATCGGCGAGCGGCTGGCGCTGGTCGGCGACGCCGCGCATGTGATTCATCCGATCGCAGGCCAGGGCCTCAACATGGGACTGAAGGATATTGCGGCACTGGCCGAAGTTGTCGTCGATGCGGCGCGGCTCGGCATCGATCTGGGCCAGGCCGACGTGCTGGAGCGCTATCAGCGCTGGCGCCGCTTCGACACCATGGCGATGGGTCTTGCCACCAATTCGCTGAACCTGTTGTTTTCCAACAAATCGAACTTGCTGCGCAGCGTGCGCGATATCGGGCTTGGCCTGGTCGACCGCATGCCGCCGCTGAAAAGCGCGTTCATCCGCCAGGCCGCGGGGCTGTCGGGCGAAGTGCCGCGGCTGTTGCGGGGCGAGGCGCTGTAGGTCCAGGTCATCGCCGTGTCCCGGACGCGATGCGGCGTTCTTCACGCTGCTCCGCAGAGCCGGGACCGTCGCGAGCACCGGCGCCTGGTACGGCCCCGGCTCTGCAGCACACCGCTTCGCGAAGAGCTACGCGCTGCGTCCGGGGCACGATCATCACTCGATCTTCCTCGCCTCTTCCGGAAGCATGATCGGAATGCCGTCGCGGATCGGGTAGGCGAGTTTGGCGGAGCGCGAGATCAGTTCCTGCCGCGCGGAATCGAACTCCAGCGGGCCCTTGGTCAGCGGGCAGACCAGGATTTCCAGAAGCTTAGGATCGACGGTGGCGTCGGTGCGTTCGGACGGGGAGTTCATGCGCGGTCTCCGGCAAAATGTCCTGTAGCATATCCAATCCGGATGGATAGCGGCTACCCTATCGCAACGCCATCCGGACCAGTTCCTCGAGCACGGCGTCCTGCCGCGCCCTCGATAACGGCTTGTCCGACAGCGCAAACCCTAGAAATGCCCAGTAAAAGATTTGCGCGCGGGCACGGGCAACACCGGGCGAAAGCCCGGATCGTTCGAACAGATCGGCGACATAGTCCAGCCTGCGCCGGTCGAGCGCCTGCAGCGCGGTACGGGCGACGGGATCGTGCAAGGCCCAGGCGCGGACCGCGACTTCGAGCACGGGCTTGCTGCCAAAGGTCCGGCGCAACAGCACCGGCAGCGGGCTTTCGTGCTGCGAAGCCGCCTCGACATTGGCAATGATCTGTTCGGCGGCAACCTCGCGCCAGCGCGCGAGAA
Source organism: uncultured Alphaproteobacteria bacterium (assembly GCA_963784755.1). Lineage (GTDB taxonomy): Bacteria > Pseudomonadota > Alphaproteobacteria > Rhizobiales > Xanthobacteraceae > Bradyrhizobium. Next base: position 1,484,596 of record CAWASS010000004.1, read on the forward strand.
CGGCCAGGTGGAACGCGCCGATGTCCTTGAAATGCCAGTAAAAGCTGCCGCGCGAGACGCCCATCGCCTTGGCCAGCGGCTCCGCCTTCAGCGCCGTAAAGCCGCTTTTGATCAAGGCCTTGATGCCCTGATCGACCCAGTCGGCCGCGGATAATTGATCGGTCATGGCCTCTCCGTGCGACATTGTACCATACACCACTGTATTGACAGTTGCCAGCGCCGGGCGTACCTACCATACAGTGATGTATGGAGGACGTTCCGATGCGTGATGTTCTGCTGCAATGTTCCGGCGCCGTCGCAATCGCGGTGGCGCTGATCCACGGCGTGCTCGGCGAAACCAAAGTGTTCACGCGCGCCACCATCGAGCCGCCGCGGCTGCGCACGCTGATCCGCCTCGTCTGGCAGGCCGGCACGGTGGCGTGGATCGGCGGCGGCGTGCTGTTGATCGCCGCGCCCTGGATGGCGTCGGAGCCGGCGCGGCACTGGATCGTGGCGACCACGGCGGTGGTGTTCGCATTCGCCGCCGCGTGCAACGCCTGGGCGCTGCGGGGCCGGCATGTCGGCTGGGTGTTGCTGAGCGCGGTGGTGGCGATGGCGGTGGCGGGGTATTAGGGCGCGGAGCGCTTAAACCGCCGCTGCGAATCCCGGCGGCGCGACGCCGGTGAGAAACGACGCGAGGAACATCTTTCCCAGCACGTGTTTGGTCTCCGCAGCACCGGGCTTGAGCCGCCCGTCGCGGATCGCCTGCTGCAACTCCGCAAGCGTCGGAGCCTCAAGATCGGTGTCGCCCATCGCCGCCGCGGCCGCCGCGGAAGCGCTGAAGAGCACGCCCGCGTAATAGAGGCAGGTGAGCGCGCGTACCGGCGCCAGCCGCTCGCGAAGCGCCCGATCCGGCGCGCGGCCGAGCCACGCCTGCAACAACACATCTTCCAGTTCCGGCGAGGGCGCAAAATTGTCGAGCATGATCGCGACGTCGACCAGGGGATCGTTGCGATAGGCCGATTCCCAGTCGATCATCCACAGCCGCTTGCCGTCGAACAGGATGTTGCGCGGCAGCGGATCGTTGTGGCTGGAAACGGATTTTTGCGGATCCCGGACATAGGCTTCGCGGGTGTGCGCAAGGTGTTCGGTATGGGCATCGAGCACATCAGGTGCAAACAGGCCGGTGCGGCACACATGGGCCCAAAGGCGAGCGACGATGTCGGGATATTCGACGAATCGCGGAAACGGCGTCGTCGCCTGCATGCGCGCCAGCAATTCTCCCAGCGCCTGCGCCAACGCGCGCGGGCCGCCCGGATAGTTTTCCAGCGGTTGCTCGCCGATGAAGTCGATCACCGCGACCCGCGACGCTTCATCGATATGAAGAATCCGCGGCGCGATCCCCGCCTTCGCCGCGATGCGCATGGCGCGGTACTGGTGCGGATTGCGCAGCGGATTTGGGCGTCCTTCGATCCGCAGCAAATAATGCCGGCCGGCCGCTTCGACCCGAAACGCCGACGCACCCGACGCGCCGCCCGCCACCGGCGCGACCGCGCCGATCGGCGCGGAGCCAAAGGCGGCGGTGAGTGCGGCGCGCGCGGTCTCGCGCTGCGCGGCGGAAAAGGTGGCGAGAGGGTTGTCTATCATGGCATTACATTAGCACAGGCCGCGCCGGCGGTGTGCCTAGGCTGTCGTGCGCGGGCTTGACCCGCGCATCCATCTTCTTGGCAACAGGTCTTGCGAAGAAGATGGATTGCCGGATCAAGTCCGGCGATGACGCCTCTTTCAGGTCGGCAGTTCGTCTACTGCAACCCGGTATCGCCCGAGGTGCGTTTCTTGGCGAGGTCCATCTCGGTGACCGCGATCAGGATTTCCGCGCGCGTCTTGAGATCGGGCGCTTCCAGCATTGCCTGCTTTTCCGGCGCGCCGTAGGGCGACATCATCGCCAGCGCATTGACCAGCGCCTCGTTGGGCGCGCTCTCGACGCCTTCCCAGTCGACTTTCAGATTGTTGGCATTGAGAAAATCCGTCAGCACCTTGAGCAACGCCTCGCGGTCGACGGCGTCCTCGCCCTTGCGCGCGGTGAAATCGTCGAGGTACGGGAAATAATCCACCTTGCACTGGCGATAGGCGGTCAGTGCGGAGATTTCTTCCCTTACCTTGAACCGCGCGATGCCCGTGAGTTCGAGGATGTAGCGGCCGTCGCCGGCTTCCGCGAGCTGGGTGATGCGGCCGACGCAGCCGACGCGGAACAGCGCCGGCCTTTCGTCGTCCTTGGTATGCGCGGCGTCGGGCTGGATCATGCCGATCAGGCGATGGCCGTCCCGAAGTGAATCGTCCACCATCGAAAGATAGCGCGGCTCGAAGATGTTGAGCGGCATCTGTCCGCGCGGCAGCAGCAGCGCGCCCGGCAGCGGAAACACCGGGATTATCTCTGGAAGATCGCCGGGCCCGCGATAGTCGGCATTGATCGGCATCTGCTTTCCGGCGCCCTTACCAAGATATTATGAGAACAGAATCGTCGATAGCCGCTTGCGCCCGTCCACGGTGGCCTCGTCGGTCGGTCCCCACGCCTCGAACAATTGCACCAGCTGCTTGCGCGCGCCGTCCTCGTTCCATTTGCGGTCGCGCTTGACGATTTCGAGCAGATGGTTGATGGCCTCGGTCCGGTTGCCGCTGGCGTTGAGCGCGGTGGCGAGATCGAAACGCGCCTGATGATCGAGCGGGTTCGCGGCGACTTTCTGTTCCAGCTCGGTGACGGGACCGAGCGCCTTGGCCTGCTCGGCAAGATCGATCGACGCCTGCACCGCCTTGACCGCGGCGTCCTCGCGCTTGGCGGTGGGCACGAGCTCAAGCGTTGTTTTGGCCTGATCGATGGCGCCGGTGCTGACGTAGCACTTCGCAAGCCCGGCAAGGGCTGCGATATTGGCGGCATCGATGCCGAGCACTTCGGCATAGACCGCGGCGGCATTGGCGGCATCGCCTTCGGCCAGCAGCGTCTCGGCCTCTTTCAGGATTTCGGCGATATTTGGCTCGCCTGCGCCCGGCACGCCCTGGGTGAGCTTGTCGATGAAGGCGGTGACCTGGCTTTCCGGCACCGCGCCCATGAAACCGTCGGCGGGCTGGCCGCCCACGAAGGCGATCACCGCGGGGATCGACTGGATGCCCATCTGCCCCGGGATCGCCGGATGGTCGTCGATGTTCATCTTGACCAGCTTGACCTTGCCCTTGGCGGCGCGGACGGCCTTTTCGAGGATCGGCGTGAGCTGTTTGCACGGGCCGCACCACGGCGCCCAGAAGTCGATCAGCACCGGCTGGCGTTTGGATTCCTCGATCACATCCTTCACGAAGGTCTGCGTCGTGGTCTCCTTGATGAGGTCCGGCGCCGCCTGCGGTGCCGGCCCGCTACCCTGTTCTACAATCGTCACGTGATCCTCGCCTGCTGTCCCGACCATGCGCCGTTTCTAGCACGGCGCGGCCTCGAGAGCCTAAATGGCGGTCGAACCGCCAATTTGCAATCCGGGCGGAACCCGCGGCACGGTTCAGGACCTCCGCCCGCGGGCGGTATTTCCGCATTCCGGCGCCGTTTCGGGCCGGTTTGCCGCGCGGATGGCTCGATGCGGCCCGTTTATAGGCGTTTCGCACCTGTTGCATTCAGGGGCCGCATTTGGCATAGCTCTGCCCGTTGCCGGCGCGCGATCGCCGCCAAACTCTCGGATGCGGGTGTAGCTCAGTGGTAGAGCACGACCTTGCCAAGGTCGGGGTCGAGGGTTCGAATCCCTTCGCCCGCTCCAGGACTTTTCAAGATGGCAGAGTGAACGAAGGCCCGCGCATGTCGCGGGCTTTTCGGTTTCAGGCCAGCGCAATCTCGCGCAGGGGATCGAGATGTCCGGGCGTCCAGCCGAGCTGCCGCCGCGCCTTGGCGCCGCTCAGGCGCTGGTCCAGCGCAAAACCTCTCGCCCATTCGCCGAGTTCGGCGGCGGCCGCGTCGGCGGAAATGATCTGCGGCGCCCGATGCCGCGTGCCGAAACGGTTTGCCAAAGCGCGGGCGATGCGGCCGACGGGAAATCCTTCGATCGCCGATCCGATGTAGCTCGATCCCGCCGGAGCCTTCTCAAGCGCCAGCGCATAGAGGGCCGCGAGATCCTCGCTGTGCACCAGCGGCCAGCGCACCGCTTCGCTCTCCACCACGCGGATCGCGTCGCGCTCGCACGCGTCTTTGGCGAAGCGATGGAAGACGCCGCCGGCGGGCTCGTACACCATGGCCGGATGGATCGCGATGCCGTCGATGCCCGGCAGTTCGAGAACGCGCCGCAGGCTCGGCACCATCCAGGCGAAGGCGGGAAGCGGGCGGAACGGCGTCGCTTCGGTCGCGATCTCCTCGCCGGTGGCGCCGAACAGCCAGCATCCGCCGGTGTAAATGAAGCGCGGCTTGTTCGGCTGCGCCGCCAGCCGCGCCAGCAGCACGTCGAGCAGGCGGCGATCGATCTCGCCCATCGCGGCGCTGAAATCGCAGGCGGCATGGATCACAGCGTCTATGTACGGAAGCGTGCCAACCCAGCGTTCGGGCGAAGCGATGTCGCCGGGCAACGGCGTTGCGCCGAGTTCGGCAAGTTTTTTCGCCGAGCCGTCGGAGCGCGCCAGACCGTGGACCGCATGTCCGCGCCGCACCAGTTCGCGAACGACGGCGGAGCCGATCGATCCCGTTCCGCCCAAAACGAACACGCGCACGATGCTGGCTCCGTGATTTGAAACTGCACTGCAAGATACCGCACCGCAGCGAGCTAAGTTTAAAATTGTCCGGATGGCCCGGCGCAAAGAAATTTCTTCTCAATCCCTTTCCCGCCCGGCAGGGCCGCGCGGCGCGCGCTTCTCTCCCGGCCCGGATGTGGTAGCATTTTGCGGTCTGACCAACCGAAACCGTGGACCAAGAACTCGTTTCTCGGTGCGTTCAATCAATAACAGGCGCGGCTCGACCGGGCCGCATAGGGAGTGACGCAATGAAATCGGCTTTCAATCGATCCGTTCTTGCGTGCGCCGCCGTCCTCGCCATCGCGGGGATTGCCGGCCTGGGGATCACCCAGGCCAGCGCACAGCAAAAGCCCCTGAAGAAATACGAATCCGGCAACAAGGAATTCTGGACCCATCCGCCCGACGACTGGTTCCTCGGCGACGAAACCGAAGCGCAGAAGGGACTGGCGCCGCCGTCGGGCCCGCCGACCGGCTCATCCGAAGCCGAACTAGCGGCGATGATGAAAAAGATCAAGCTGCCGCCCGGCTTCAAGATCGAAGTCTACGCATCGAACGTGCTGGCGGCGCGTCAGATGGCGTGGGGCGACAAGGGCACGCTGTTCGTCGGCTCGTTCGGCCTCGGCAATGTCTACGCCATCACCGACAATGGCGGCAAGAAACAGGTCAAGACCATCCTCAAGGGCCTCAACATGCCGACCGGCCTCGCGTTCCGCGACGGCGCGCTTTATGTCATCGCCGTCGACAAGCTGATCAAATACGAGAACGCCGAAGCCAACCTCGACAAGCTCGGCGACGGCAAGGTGGTGTATGACGACATGCCGTCCTATGCGGCGCATGGCTGGAAATATATCGCCGTCGACAAGGACGGCTGGTTCTTCATTCCGTTCGGACCTCCCTTCAACATCGGCATCCCGCCGACATCGGTGTCGCAGATCAGGCGCGTCGATCCCAAGACCGGCAACGCCGAAGTCTGGGCGCTCGGCGTCCGCAACAGCGTCGGCGGCAACGTCGATCCGCGCACCGGCAAATACTGGTTCACCGAAAACGCCCGCGACTGGATCAGCGACGACCTGCCGAGCGACAAGCTCAACATGATCTCGAAGATCGGCGAGCATTTCGGCTATCCCTATTGCCATCAGGGCGACATGCCGGATCCGAAATTCGCGATGGGCCACAAGTGCTCGGAATTCACCCCGCCGGTACTCAATCTCGGCGCGCATGTGGCTCCGCTCGGCATGAAGTTCTATACCGGCAGCCAGTTCCCCGCCGAGTACAAGAACTCGATCCTGATCGCCGAACACGGCTCCTGGAATCGCCATAAATACCAGGGCGCCCGGATCGTGCGCGTCACCGTCGGTCCCGACGGCAAGAACCCCAAGCAGGATGTGTTTGCATCCGGCTGGATCGAAGGCGACCAGGGCTATCTCGGCCGTCCCGCCGATATCATCCTGGACAAGGACGGCTCGATCCTCGTCGCCGACGACTGGGCCGGCGCGATCTATCGCATCAGCTACAAGAAGTAAGGGTTTGGTGACGGGGGCTGCGGCTGCTCGAGAGAGTTGCCGCAGCTTCTTCATTGGAACCCGGCCAGCCACATTAAAGTTGTCATCGCCGGGTCAAGCCCGGCCATGACGATGGAGATGACCCGATGCGAAACGGAATGGTCGCGGCTCTGCTTTTGGTTGTCGCCGGTGGATATTCCGCCCACGCCGCCGACATCGCCGCCGGCAAGGAGAAGGCCGAACTCTGCGTCGGCTGTCATGGCGAAGGCGGCATCTCGCAGACCGAGAACATTCCCTCGCTGGCGGCGCAGCCGGACCAGTTCATCCAGTGGCAACTGGTGTTCTTCCGCTCCGGCACCCGCAAGAACGAGCAGATGCAGCCGATCGTCGAGCAGCTCAACAACGACGACATCCGCAACCTCGGCGCCTATTTTGCCTCATTGGCGCCGCCGAAGAATCCGAAACCGGACGACGATCCGGATCTGTCGAAGAAAGGCGCGCAGGCCGCCGCCGGCCGCCGCTGCGCCTCATGCCACACCGATTCCTATGCGGGGACTAAAGCCGTCGCCCGCGTCGCCGGCCAGCGCGAGGAATATCTTGTCAAGGCGCTGCACGATTACAAATCTGGGGTCCGCAACGGCGGCGGCATGGCGGCCATGGCGGATGTCGCCTATCCGCTGCACGAGGAAGAGATCGAGGCGCTGGCGCATTATCTCGCGCATCTGTGAGCACCGTCGTCCCCGGCGTTCGCCGGGACGACGTGGAGACATTCACTCCCGCGTCTTCTCATATGCCTTGAGATGCGTATATGCGGTGCGCAGCTTCGGCACCGGCACCTTGGCGGCATCGGCGCGGACGACGAGATCGCCGATGACGTGGTCGGCCTCGACCGGCGCGTTCGCCCTGATGTCGCGGAACATCGATGCGGTCATTTGCGAGCCTTCGGCGGTCAGCATGCCGCGGGTGCGCTCCAGAAACGGCGCGCGGGGTGCATGGCCGGAGGCGGTGGCGACGGCGCTGCATTCATCGAGCATGCCGAGCATGAAATCCCTGCCGCCCGATGCCGCCAGGATATTTCCGACCGACGTGCGCATCAGGCAGGTCGATGCCGCCAGCGAAGCGAGGAATACCAATTTCTCCCACATGTCCTGCAGAATGGTCTCGCTCGCCACCGATCCGAAATTGCCTTTTGCCAGCGCCTCCGCGATGGCGCGGACGCGGTCCGAGCGGTTGCCGTCGCGCTCGCCGAAGGTGAGCGACTGCAGCGGCTGAAGATGGACCACCTCGCGCTTCTCGTTCAGCGTCACCGCGATGGCGCAGAGGCCGCCGAGCACGCGTGCGGGGCCGAATTTCGCGTCGAGCGTATCCAGATGGAGCATGCCGTTGAGCAGCGGCATGACCGCCGTCTGCGGCCCGACCGCCGGCGCAAAGGATTTTATGGCGTCGTCGAGATCGAAGGCCTTGCAGCTTAGCAGAACCACGTCGAATTTTTCGCTGAGCTTGTCCGCCTGCACCGTCGGCGGATTCTTCAGCGTCACGTCGCCGAGCGGGCTCTTGATCACGAGTCCGGCGCCGGCGAGTTCGGCGGCGCGCTTCGGCCGCACCAGGAAGGTCACATCCGCGCCTGCCTGCAGCAGCCTGCCGCCGAAATATCCGCCGATCGCGCCGGCGCCCACCACGAGGATGCGCATCGCTCATTTCCCTTTTCTCGTTGATGACCACCATAGCACGTGCCCCGGGACGCGGCGCAGCGCGCCGCTTCTTCGCGGCGTGGTGCGCTGCAGAGCCGGGGCCGCGCAAGGCTCCGGCGTTCGGTACGGTCCGGGCTCTGCGGAGCGGCATGAAGAATGCCGCACCGCGTCCGGGACACGCTACCACTTCTCCCCGAACGGACGAATCTCGAGCTCAAAGGTCCAGGCGCTGCGCGGCTGCTGGTAGAGTTGCCAGTACGACGCCGCCACCGAGGCCGGCGGCATCAGCAGGTCGGGATTGTTCAGCGCTTCCTTGCCCCACATCTGCTCGCGGCGTTCGCGCACCCAGGCGGTGTCGACGCCGGAATCGATGATGAGATGCGCGACGTGGATGTTCTTCGGCCCGAGCTCGCGGGCCATCGCCTGCGCCACCGCGCGCAGGCCGAATTTCGCCGCGGCGAACGCGGCAAAGCCGGAGCCGCCGCGCAGGCTCGCGGTCGCGCCGGTGAAGAAGATGTTGCCCTTGCCATGCGGCAGCATCAGCCGGGTGGATTCGCGGCCCGCAAGGAAGCCGGCCCAGCACGCCATTTCCCACACCTTTCGGAACACGCGGTCGGTGGTTTCCAGGATCGGGAAATTGACGTTGGCGCCGACATTGAAGATGGTCACTTCCAGCGGCGCATGCGCATCGGCGTCCTGCAGGAAGGCGTTGATCTCGTCTTCCTTGCGCGCGTCGAGCGACCGCGCCACGATCGAGCCGCCGGCGTCCTCGATCTCTTTCACCAGCGGCGCGAGCTTTTCGCCGTTGCGGCGTCCGGCGAACACGATAAAACCTTCGGACGCGAATTTCTTTGCGATCTCGGCGCCGATGTAATCCCCGGCGCCGATCACCGCGACGGTCGCGTTGCGTTTCTGCAAAGTGAGTCTCCCGGCTATTCGTAGGATGGGTTGAGCGAAGCGAAACCCATCATCTTCGTCGCTGCAGCATCGATGGCTTTCGCAAGAGCTCAACCTATCCTGCTATTTCCCGCCACCATTTCCTCGACCTCGCGCAACTGCTCCTTACCAAAAAACATCTCGTTGCCGACAAAGAAGGTCGGTGAGCCGAACGCGCCGCGATCGACCGCGGACTGGGTATTTTCGATCAGTTTTGCCTTGACGCCGGGGTCCTGCGCGCGGGCAAACAGCTTTGCCGCATCGAGGCCGGATGCGGTGAGCGCCTTTGCGGCGACGTCCGGATCGTCCATCTTCTTCGGCTCGCCCCACATGTGGTGAAACGCGGCGTCGATGTATTTTTCGAACACGCCTTCCATTTGCGCTGCGACCGCGGCGCGCATCAGGTTCAGCGTGTTGACCGGAAAGAACGGATTCCAGACATAGGGCTTGACGCCGTAACGCTTGACGAAGCGCGCGGTTTCGACGGCGTGATGTTCGCGCTTGTTCTTGACGCCGGCCAGCGTCTCGGCCGGCGACTTGTTATTGGTGGCCTTGAAGATGCCGCCAAGCAGGATCGGCACATATTCGAACCTGACGCCGATGCGCTGCTCGATCGCCGGGATCGCCTCGTGGCTGAGATAGGCGTTGGGACTTCCGACATCGAACATGAATTGCGGCGCGGGCTTGCTCATGGCGGACTCCATTGGAGTGACAGCGGCGCGTACGCCGTCGCCTTATATGATCCTTATCATCCTAACCAGCCTAGCCCTTCACATTCGCGGGATCAACCGGATCGGGGCTGAATGCGAGCCTTGCGATGTGATCGCGGATGTCGTCGGGCCAGGCGGCGGTCAGGGCCGTGAACTGCCGCCGGTCGTCCGCGAACAGCGCGCGTGCCGCGTTCTCGAAGTGCGGCAGGTCGCCGGCCATCGCCGACATGAAATGATAGGCGGCATCGCGCGCGGCGCGGCTGCGGTCGCCGGGGCCATTGGCGCGGCGCGCCGCTTCGACCAGTTTTCGCAATGCGACCGAGGCGCCGCCGGGTTGCGCATTGAGCCACTCCCAGTGGCGCGGCAGCAGCGTCACTTCGCGCGCGACCACGCCAAGTTTAGGCCGTCCGCGCCCGCGCGGTTGGCTTGGTGCCGTGTCCTCGGATGGCGGCGGATTTAACGGCGTTGTCTGGGGCAGCCGCGCCAGAATCTCCTCATCGGACCCGCGAAGATCGAGATCGATGGCGCGTCCGGTACCGTCGCTGAAGATCGCAATCGGCGCCGCGGCGCGCCGTTCCGCGCGCTTGAGGACGAGCGCGACCTCGGCGAGCGGACCGGACACCAGCCGGCGCTGGCCTTCGAAGGCGGTGAAAATCTGGGGTTGGTGCTGAGACATCGCGGAAATCCGGGGTGGGGCGGGGCATTAGTACCCGGATAAAATGTGGCTGTCAATATAACCCGGGTAAATTAAGGGGAGCCAGTGGGCCCGCGCGGCTCGACTTTCCCGGCACCGGCTGGCACGACGAGGCCGGAACAAAACGCCGGGGGACCGCCATGCTCACCGTTCATCATCTCAATAACTCGCGCTCGCAGCGGGTGCTGTGGCTGCTGGAAGAACTCGGCGTGGCTTACGAGATCGCGCGCTATCAGCGCCAGCCGGACATGCGCGCGCCGAAAGAATTGCGCGCCATTCACCCGCTCGGCAAATCGCCTGTGGTCACCGACAAGGGCAACACCATCGCGGAATCCGGCGCGATCGTCGAATACATCGTCGACACCTACGGCAATGGCCGTCTGATCCCGCCACCGAGGACGCCGGAGCGGCTGCGCTATACCTACTGGCTGCATTACGCGGAGGGATCGGCGATGCCGCCGCTGTTGATGAAGCTCCTGTTCACGCTGATGCCGAAGCGCGCGCCGGCGCTGCTGCGTCCCCTGGTGCGCAAGGTCTCCAATCAGGCGCTGACCAATCTGGTCAATCCGCAGCTCAAGCAGCACATGGCGTATTGGGAAGCCGAATTGTCGAAAAGCGAATGGTTCGCCGGCAACGATTTCACCGCCGCCGATATCCAGATGAGCTTTCCGCTGGAGGCTGCTGCCGCCCGCGCCGGACTCGAAGACGGCCATCCCAAGGCGATGGCGTGGCTGGAACGCATCCACGCGCGGCCCGCTTACGCCCTCGCGCTGGAAAAGGGCGGGCCGTATACGATTGGAAGGTAGGGCGGATCAGCGCAGCGTAATCCGCCAGTCACAGGCAATGCGGCGCAATACGCCGCGCTATTGCGCGCTACGGTTTTTGCGTCGCTGCGATCACTTCGCTCACCAGCCGCCCGAGCCCGCGGATGTCGCCGGTGGGATCGACCGCATCGCCGAGCCGGACGATCACCAGCTGCTGCGTCGGCAATATGACAATGCGCTGGCCGAGATCGCCGGACGCAAAAAACGCGTCGCGCGGGATGCCGAGCCGAACGCGGCCCCTGGCGTTCGGATGCTCGCTGCGATTGGTCCAGAAGCCGGCGCCGTAGTCGGTGCCGAGCGTCGCCGCGGCGGAAAAATCCACCCAGTCCTCGTGCAGGATTTTGCGGCCGCCGACCACGCCGTCTTGCAGATAGAGCAGGCCGAAGCGCGCCCAATCTCGCGCGCTCGCCAGCATATAGGACGATCCCTGCAGCGTGCCGGTGCCGTCGAATTCCAGCGTGACGCTGCGCATCCCCAGCGGGTTGAACAGTTCGCGCCAGGCAAACCTCAATGCCTGCTCGGGCCCGCCGGTGACGTTGCGGATGATCCGCGCCAGCAGTTGCGTGGTCGGGCTGGAGTAGGCCCAGCGCGTTCCCGGCGGCGCGATCGGCTGCGCCTTTACGGCTACCCCGGCCATGTCGTTGTGCAGGTAGGTCATCTGGCTTGAGACGTTGAAACCGGAATTGGTTTCATCCAGCGCCAGGCCCGTGGTCATGCGCAGCAAATGCTCGACCTCGATCTTGATGCGCGGGTCGGTGGCGGCGTGCCATTCCGGAAACGGCGCCAGGAATGACGGCGTGATCAGGCCCTGTTCCGCCATGATGCCGAACAGGGCGCTGACCACGGACTTGGTCAGGGAAAAGCCGAGCAGCGGCGTATCGACGCCGATGCCGTCGGCGTAACGCTCGGCAATGACCTTGCCGTCGTGCACCACGACCACCGCCTTGGTCCTGCGCAATGGCGGCGATGCCGGCTCCTCGAAAGCATGATCGAGCGCGGTCTTCAATCCGGCGTCGGAGGGTTCGACCACGGCAGCACCGGCGATCTCCGGCAGCGCCGGCGGCGCGGACGGCCGCTTCAGCGCCGATAGATCGACCCGGGGAAGATAGGGCTCAGTGCCGTGCAGGAGAACGCAGCCGTAGCCGTCATGAAACGCGGCGCGGCTGCCGAACAGGCCGCCGAGCGACGCATCGACGATGTTGCGGCCGCGGTCGACACGGTAGGTCATCGCCAGCTTGAGCGAGCGCAGTCCCTCGCGCTCCATGGTTTCCACAAAAACCGTTTGCGGATCGAGCCCGGAGACAAAGGTCTTCGAGCAGACATTGTGCGCGACAACTCCGGTGGCGACGCGGATCGCACGGTCGGGGCGGAAGCCGATTGCCAACGCCGCAAGGCCCGCCGCGATCGCCGCGGACCAGATCAGCTTTCGTAGAATCACGGCGCGCCGCTTGTGATCGTTCAGAACGCGTAGAGCCGGACCGGATTGTCGACCAGGATTTTCTTGCGGGTGGCGGCATCGGGCGCCCACACCGGCAACTGGTTGAGCAGCCGGCCGTCATCGATCTGGAACAGCGGCGTGACGTCGGTGATCTGCTTTCCCGGCGGCGTTACCGAATCCGGGTGCGGCCAGTCGGTGCCCCAGATGATGCGGTCCGCATTGGCCGCGATCAGCGCTTTCGCCAGCGGAGCCGCGTCGGGATAGTCCGGACCGAGCTTGGACGCGCGATAGGCGCCGGAAATCTTCACATAGGCCTTGCCGGATTTCACCAACTCCAGCAAATCCGCAAAACCCGGCTGATCGACGCCGAGTGCGGCCTGCGCGCCGCCGAAATGGTCGAACACGACCGGCATCGGCGCGGCCGCAACCAATTCCTTGATCGCGGAAATCATCGCCAGACTGGTGTATAGCTGGATGTGCCAGCCCCGCGCCTTCATGCGTTCGACCGCGGCCTGGAAGCGCTGCCGGCCTGCATTGGGATCGCTGACGCCGCCGGTGGCGAGGTTGAGCCGGATGCCGCGGAATCCCTCCTTGCCCATGGCGTCGAGGTCGCTGTCGGAGGTCTTGTCGTCGATCACGGCGACGCCGCGGGCGTCGGCGCCGCGCGCCTTCATGCCGAACAGCGTCGGCGAATTGTCCGGGCCGTAGACGCTCGGGGTCACGATCACCACGCGCTGGATGTGCAGTGCCTTGTGCAGCGCCGACATTTCCTCGGGCGACGCCAGTTCAGGCGTGTAGACACGGCCCGAGAAGAACGGGAATTTCGCAGGATCGGGGTGGATATGGGTATGGCAGTCGCATGCGCCTGCCGGCACCTCGAAATTCACCGGCGTGGCGGGCTGCGCCGCCTTGGCGAGAACGGTTCGTGTCTTCATGGCAACTCCGGCGGCAATGGAAGCAAGCAGAACGTCGCGTCGTGTCGGCATCGAATGTTCCTCCCTGTTTTAATTGTTTCCGTCATTGCGAGAAGGTCCGGCCTTTGGCCGGCCCGATGATAAACTCCGCGACGAAGCAATCCAGCCTTCGCGCGGGTCTATGGATTGCTTCGTCGCAAGTGCTCCTCGCAATGACGGCCTCTAGATTTTTGCCGTGGCCGATGCGACCGACGGCAGCGCCATCACCGTCACACCCGGCGGCGCCACGTCGTCATCGGGTACAAAAAAGTCCGACATCAACTGCACCGAGGGGTCGACGCGATACGGCTCGAAGTCGCGCACGCCGTCGGCGTAGAGTATCTTGTCGTCGATGCAGAAATGCCCGGTGAATTCCCGCGAAGGTCTTGTGAAGATGGCGTAGGCGGCGTCTCCCATGATCTCGGGCTTGCGGCTGGCGCGCATCATGGCGTCGCCGCCGAGCAGATTGCCGACCGCGGCGGTGGCGATGGTGGTGCGCGGCCACAGCGCGTTAACGGCGACGCCGTCGCGCTTCAGTTCGCCGGCCATGCCGAGCACGCACATGCTCATGCCGAACTTCGCCATGGTGTAGGCGGTGGAGTGCTCGAACCACTTTGTCTTCATGTCCAATGGCGGCGACAGCATCAGGATGTGCGGATTGTCCGCCTTCTTCAGATGCGGGATGCAGTATTTCGACACCATGAAGGTGCCGCGGGTGTTGATGCCCATCATCAGGTCGAAGCGCTTCATGTCGGTCATCAGCGTATTGGTGAGGCTGATGGCGCTGGCGTTGTTGACGCAGATATCGATGCCGCCGAACTCGGCGACGGTACGGTCGACCGCCGCCATCACCTGGGCTTCCTCGCGGATGTCGCAGAGAACAGGCAGCGCCTTGCCGCCGGCGGCGCGGACCTCGTCGGCGGCGGTGTAGATGGTGCCTTTCAATTTCGGATGCGGCTCGGCGGTCTTGGCGGCGATCGCGACATTGGCGCCGTCGCGCGCGGCGCGCAGCGCAATCGCAAGCCCGATGCCACGGCTGCCGCCAGAGATGAACAGCGTCTTGCCCTTGAGGGATCTCATCGAATGATTTCCTTACGCATCCGCATGCAAGATCCGCCCGCGGGTTTCCGGCAGCGCGAAGGCCGCGATGAAGAATACGCCGTAGGCCAGCACCGCGAAGATCGCGATGGCGTTGCCGAGCGAGGTGGTGTTAGAGAGCGCGCCGACCAGGAACGGGAACAGCGCGCCGATGCCGCGGCCGAAATTGTAGCAAAAACCCTGGCCCGATCCGCGTAAGCGGGTCGGATAAAGCTCGGTCAGGAACGCGCCCATGCCGGAGAAATAGCCGGAGGCGAAGAAGCCGAGCGGGAAGCCGAGCAGCCACAGCACTTCGTTGGTCAGCGGCAGTTGCGTGTAGAGCAGGATCACCGCGATGGCGCCGAGCGAGAAGGTCAGGAACAGGTTGCGCCGGCCTATTCTGTCGGCGAGCCACGCGCCGACGAGGTAGCCGATGAAGGAGCCGATGATCAATGCGGCGAGATAGCCGGTGGAGGAGACGATCGACAGCTTGCGTTCGGTGGTGAGAAAGCGCGGCACCCAGAAGGTGATGGCGTAATAGCCGCCCTGACATCCCGTCGCCGCCAGCGAGGCCAGGATGGTGGTCTTGAGAATGGCGCCTGAGAAGATTTCATGCAGGCCGGGCCGCTCGCCGCTGGCGTGCTGCTTGGCGCGGGTCGCAGCCGCGATCTCCGGCTCGGTGACATAGCGGCGCAGATAAAACACCAGCAGCGCCGGCAGCGCACCGATCGCGAACATCCAGCGCCAGGCGACGTCCGGCGGCAGATACGAAAACAGGATGGCCTGCGACAGCACCGCGAGGCCCCAGCCGACCGCCCACCCGGACTGTACCGAGCCGACCGCGCGGCCGCGATATTGCGGGCGGATGGCTTCACCCATCAGCACCGCGCCCGCCGCCCATTCGCCGCCAAAGCCGAGGCCGAGTAGCGCGCGTGCGATCAGCAGCTGATCGAAATTCTGCACAAAGGCACACACCAGCGAGAAGAACGAGAACCAGAGGATGGTGAACTGCAGCGTCCGCACCCGGCCGATGCGGTCGGCGAGATAACCGCCGAGCCAGCCGCCGACCGCGGAGGCCAGCAATGTCACGGTGCCGGCAAGACCGGCGGTACCGGGATCGACCTTCCACATCGCGATGATGGTGCCGATCACAAGCGGATAGATCATGAAATCCATGCCATCGAGCGCCCAGCCCGAGGCGCAGGCCCAGAACGTCCGCCGTTCCGGCAGGTTCATGTCGCGGTAGAAGGCGAGAAGGCTGGAATCCTCGATTGGCGCGACCTCGATCGGGCCCGACGCCGACGGTTCTGCCGTGCTCATGGATGCTCCCCCCTGGAGTGTCTCTGCCCGGCCTTGTGTTCCATTCCCCCGCGATGGCCGGTTGCGCGGATGTCTCGCCTAAATCCTACGCTGATCCCTGATGGTGTCATCTAGCAAAATTGGTCGCGTGGCCTCCCGTAGGGCGGATTGCGCAGCGTAATCCGCCGGTCGCTCGCCAATGCGGCGCAATACGCTTCGCTATTGCGCCTACAGACCCGGCTTCTCCTCACTGCCCGGCCGCCGCGGCGCCGCGGGTGCGCGGGTCGGAGGCACCCAATAATCCGTTTGGCGTCACCGCGATCGAATTGGCCGAGGTCTGGCCGAGCGGCTCGGCAATGACATGCCCCATCGCCTTCAGCGCCGCCAGCGTGTCGCCGGAAAAGCCGCGCTCAACCCGCACTTCGTCGGGCAGCCATTGGTGATGCAGCCGGGGCGCGGCGACGGCGGAGGCGACGTCCATTTGGTAGTCCAGCACGTCGACGATCACCTGCAGCACCGTGGAGATGATGCGGCTGCCGCCCGGCGAGCCCGTCACCAGCACCGGTTTGCCGTCCTTCAGGACGATGGTCGGCGCCATCGACGACAGCGGCCGTTTTCCAGGGCCCGGCAGGTTGGCCTCGAAGCCGACCAGGCCATAGGCGTTGGAGGCGCCGGGGGCGGCGGTGAAATCGTCGAGTTCGTTGTTGAGCAGCACGCCGGTGCCTTCGGCGACGAGGCCGAGGCCATAGCTGTAGTTGAGGGTATAGGTGTTGCTGACGGCGTTGCCGCGGCTGTCCACCACCGAGAAATGCGTGGTGTTGCTGCCTTCGCGCGGCGGCAGCGCCGACAGCGCGTCGGTCCACGGCGTCGCCCGGGTGAGGTCGATGCCCAAGCGCTGCTTTTCGGCATAGTCCTTGGCAATCAGCGTCGCGATCGGCGCCTTGACGAAGGCGGGATCGCCGAGATAGCGCGCGCGGTCGGCATAGGCGCGCTTCATCGCCTCGATCATGAGATGCAGCGAGGGCGCGGTGCCCTGCTTGATGTCATTCATCGTAAAACCCTCGAGGATGTTCAGTGCCTCCAGCAGCACGACGCCGCCGGACGACGGCTGCGGCATCGAAACGATGTCATAGCCGCGATAGCTGCCGCGCACGGGGTTGCGGATCACCGGCTGATACGACTTGAGATCGTCCAGCGTCATGATGCCGCCGGCGTTGCGAACGGCTTGCACGAGTTTTTCCGCCACCGGCCCTTCATAGAAGCCGCGCGGGCCCTGCTTTGATATCGCCGCGAGCGTTGCCGCGAGGTCGGTCTGCACCAGCGTGTCGCCTTCGCGCAGCGATGAGCCGTCGGCGCGGGAAAAGATCCTTGCCGAGGAGGGCCATTTCGCCAGCCGCTTGTGCCAGTCCGGCAGCGTGTCGGCGCTGTCGTCGGTAACCACGATGCCGTTGGCCGCAAGGGCAATTCCCGGCTTGACCAGATCGGCCAGCGAGAACTGGCCCGAGCCGTATTTATCCAGCGCAACCGCCAGCCCCCGGACGGTGCCGGGAATGCCGATACCGAGCGCAGAATCGCGGGATTTCGCAATGTCCGGCTTGCCGTCCGCGCCCAGAAAAATGTCGCGCGTGGTCGCGGCCGGCGCGGTCTCGCGATAATCGATGGCGACATCCTCGCTGCGGTCCGCCGAATGAAGGATCATGAAGCCGCCGCCGCCGATATTGCCGGCGCGCGGATAGGTCACCGCCAGCGCAAAGCCGATGGCGACCGCCGCGTCGACGGCGTTGCCGCCTTGCCGCAGGATGTCGGCGCCGATGTCCGCGGCAATCCTTTCCTGCGCGACCACCATGCCGTGCTCGGCAAAGATGGCGTTGAAGGTGCCGGCGGCCGGCGGCGTGTAGATGCCGCGGCGTCCCTCCTGCGCATCGGCCGATCCGCAAGCGATCGCCGCAAACGCCAGCGCCGCCAGAAATACGCGCCGGCCGGGCTTGAACGGGATCATGGTATGCTCCGACAAAATGCCGCTGGTGCCGCGATGATGCTATAGCGTCCGCTTGCGTTGGCAAACAATTCGGCGAGAAAGTGATCATGGCCGTCCTTGCATCCGACGCGCGCAACGCTGGTATGCAACAGATCTATCCGCCGCGCTCCGCCGTGATTGCGTGGATATTCTTCGACTGGGCGGCGCAGCCTTATTTCACGCTGATCACCACCTTCGTGTTCGCACCCTATTTCGCGACCCATGTGGCGTCGGATCCCGCCAGCGGACAATCGCTGTGGGGGTTCGCCACCGCGGCGGCGGGGCTGCTGATCGCGCTGCTGTCGCCGGTGCTCGGCGCCATCGCCGATGCCAGCGGCCGCCGCAAGCCGTGGATCGCCGCCTTCGGCGCGCTATTGGTGATCGGCTCCAGCCTGATGTGGATCGGCAAGCCCGGCGACCCGAGCGTGATCCCGCCGCTGCTGATCGCCTATGGCATCGCCACCATCGGCGTCGAATTCGCTACCGTGTTCAACAACGCCATGATGCCGACGCTGGTGCCGCCCGATCGAATCGGACGGCTGTCCGGCACCGGATGGGCCACCGGCTATGTCGGCGGCATCCTCAGCCTCATCCTCGTGCTCGGCTTTCTCGCGGCCAGTCCCGTAACCGGCCGCACCCTGTTCGGCTTCATACCGCTGTTCGGGCTCGATCCCGTCACCCATCAGGGCGACCGCATCACCGGACCGCTCACCGGCGCCTGGTTCATCATCTTCGTATTGCCGATGTTCTTGCTGACGCCGGATTATCCGGTCAAACGTCCGGTACGTGAGGCGCTGCGCGAAGGCCTGACCGAACTGCGCGGGACGCTGGGCGGACTGCCGAAGCAGAAGTCGATGGCCGCGTTCCTGCTCGCCAACATGGTCTATACCGACGGGCTGGTGTCGCTGTTCGCCTTCGGCGGCATCTATGCCGCCGGCACCTTCGGCTGGAACACGATCCAGATCGGCACCTTCGGCATCCTGCTGGCGATCGCAGGCTCCTTCGGCGCGTGGATGGGCGGCAAGCTCGACGACCGGCTCGGGCCGAAGCGCGTGATATCGGGCAGCCTGATCATCCTGCTGCTGTCGACGATCTGGATCCTGACGGTCGACCGCGACCACGTTCTGCTGATGCAGGTCGCGCCGCCGGTGCCGGGCGGCGGACTGTTCGCAGCACCAGCCGAAAAGGCCTACCTGTTGCTCGGATGCCTGATCGGCATGGCCGGCGGGCCGTTGCAGGCGGCGTCGCGCACGCTGCTGATCCGGATGGCGCCGAAGGACCGCATCGCGCAATATTTCGGGCTGTTCGCGCTGACCGGAAAAGTCACCTCGTTCGTGGGTCCGCTCTTGATCGGCGTCATCACCGCGCTCACCGCGAGCCAGAAGGCCGGCATGGCGGTGCTGGTGGTGTTCTTCGTGGCGGGGCTCGCGCTGCTGCGAAGGGTGCGGGATTAATTCGCTGCGTCATGCGCGGGCTTGACCCGCGCATCCAAAAAAGTTTTTGCAAGAAAGCTGGGTCGCCCGGTCAAGCCGGGCGATGACATTGGTGAGTGCGGCCGCGCCGCAGCTCAATGCCGGAAATGCCGCACGCCGGTGAACACCATGGCGACGCCGTGGTCGTCGGCGGCCTTGATCACTTCATCGTCGCGTACCGAGCCGCCGGGCTGGATCACCGCGGTGGCGCCGGCCTCGATCGTGACCAGCAGCCCGTCGGCGAACGGGAAGAACGCGTCCGACGCCACCACCGAACCCCTGGTCATGGACTCGACGAGCTTTAATTCGTCGGCGGCATCCTGCGCCTTGCGCGCGGCAATGCGCGCCGAATCCACCCGGCTCATCTGGCCGGCGCCGATGCCGACGGTGGCGAGATCCCTGGCGTAGACGATGGTGTTCGACTTGACATGCTTGGCGACGCGGAACGCGAATTTGAGATCGCGCAGCTCGGCATCCGACGGTGCGCGCTTCGTCACCGCCTTCAGCGTCATGTCATCGACCACGGCGTTGTCGCGGCTCTGAACCAGGAGGCCGCCGGCGACGGTTTTGGCGGTGAGGCCAGCGGCGCGCGGATCGGGCAGGCCGCCCGCCAGCAGCAGCCGCAGGTTTCGCCGTGCTCCGACGATGGCGATGGCTTCCCCGGTCGCGTCCGGCGCGATGATGACTTCGGTGAAGATCTCGGTGATGGCACGCGCGGCGTCGGCGTCGAGCGTACGGTTGAGCGCGACGATGCCGCCATAGGCCGACGTGGAGTCGCAGGCCAGCGCCTTGCGGTAGGCACCGACGAGGTCGGCGCCCTCGGCGACGCCGCAGGGATTGGCGTGCTTGACAATGACGCAGGCGGCGGCGCGCTTAGCGTCGAACTCGGCGATGCATTCGTAAGCCGCATCGGTGTCGTTGATGTTGTTGTAGGACAGCTCGCGGCCCTGCAGTTGCCGCGCCGTGGCGACGCCGGGCCGACGATCCGGCGTGCGATAGAAAGCGGCGGTCTGGTGCGGGTTTTCGCCGTAGCGCAGCGGCTGGATCAGCCGGCCGCCGAACGCGCGGAAGTCCGGCGCGTCGGCTTTCAGCACGCCTGCGAACCAGTTCGAGATCGCCGCGTCATAGGCCGCGGTGCGTGCATAGGCTTTTGCGGCGAGGCGGCGGCGCAGCGCCGGCGTGGTCGCTCCCTTGTGGGCGGCGAGTTCGTCGAGCACGGCCTGATAATCCTGCGGTTCGACCACGACGGCGACGTCGTCATGATTTTTCGCAGCGGCCCGGATCATCGCAGGCCCACCGATGTCGATATTCTCGATGCATTCCTCGAACCCGGCGTCTTTATCGACCGTCGCTTCGAACGGATAGAGATTGACTACCAGCAGATCGATCGGGGCGATGCCGTGTTCCTTCATGGATTGAGCGTGTTCGGCATTGCCGCGAATCGCCAGCAATCCGCCGTGCACCTTCGGATGCAGCGTCTTGACCCGGCCGTCCATCATTTCAGGAAAACCGGTGAGCTCCGACACGTCGGTGACCTTCAATCCGGCCGCGGCTATTGCCTTGGCGGTGCCGCCGGTGGAAACGAGTTCGATGCCGTGGTCCGCGAGTGCGCGGGCGAATTCGATCAGGCCGGATTTGTCGGAAACGGACAACAAAGCGCGGGTTACACGGTGGTCGGTCATGATCTAGTCCCGTGGATAGGCCCGCCGCGTAGCACGATTTTATGGGGCATGAAACCGCGGATTCAACACGCTCCACCGTCATTGCGAGGAGCCGTTGCGACGAAGCAATCCAGTCTTACCGCGGAGCCACTGGATTGCTTCGCGGAGCCTGTCATCGGGCGCGCATTCGCGCGACCCGTTGGCTCGCAATGACGGTTTCGCTTGCGCGAAACCTATAAGGGGAGTTCCGGCTCCCGCCGCGCGTTGCGTTTTGCGGTCGTCGCCGAGGCCGAGGTGCTCGAACGGACAAAGCTCCAGCGGATGCTGGAGGCAGCCCGCGAGTTCTTGCCGGATCACGATCTGGGCGGTGCGGCGCGGGCCGTCATTGCCGGCGAGGAACACGCTGTCTTCCAGTTCGACCTTGTCGTCGAGCGCCTCGAAGGTCCAGACGTCGCGATTCGGCAGCACCAGCATCACGCCGCGGGCGTCGCTGAGCCGGCTCGCCTTCACCGAGGGGTGCAGATGAAACCGCAGCGCATAATCGGTGTCGTTGCCCTTGATCCGCGCGCCCGGCGCGGGCGCCAGCGTGTCCTCGCCGTCGAGCCGCGTGCCATCCTGCGCCACCATCAGCACCCGCTGATGGATCACGCCGAATTTTGACAGATAGCCGTCATGCGAGGCCGTCAGCAGCATCCCATTGGTCACGGCCTCGCGAAAGCTTTCGACATTGGCCGGGCCGCTGACGATCGGAGAGCCTTGCAACAGCCGTTTCATCGCCGAGAGCTCGACGAACTGGCAGGACGAGATGCCGTGCCAGGTCAGGGTCGAATGCGCCGGCGTACCGCGCGCGAAGGTACGCCAGTTGTCGCGGCCGGTGGCGGGCATGCCGCAATTGATCACGATCCGGCTCGGCCCCGACGACAGTTCGAACGAGAGACAGCCGGCATGGGCGTCGTGGCTGACACTGGGCGGCGGCGGAGGGCCGGTGTCCATGATCACGGTCATGGCGCCGGCATCGAGCCGTTGATAGCCGGTGTGCGGCATGTTCGCCATCGGCGCGCCGTGGGTGTCGTCATAGGCGAGCAGCGTCGCCAGCAGATCGGAGGGCGCGCTGCTCATGCCGTTGAACAATGCGAAGCTGCCGTCGCCGTGGCGGAAGAAGCGCAGCATCGGCATCATGCGGTCGATTGCGTTCAGCAACGCCGGCGGCGGCGCGATGTTTCTCGCAGCAAAGGTCTGCCGCAGCGGTAGCAAATCGATCAGCAGCTCGATCAGCGCGCCGGGGTTGCGCGAGATATGTCCGCCGTCGGGGAGGATCTGCCGCTGCAATTCGTCGGACAGTTTTCGCGTGGCGGTGCGGATGTGGCGGGCCTGGTTGGCAAGGCACAGCGAGGCGTAGCACAGCGCGATCAGCACCTGCAGCCGCGGCACGCCGTCGGGAATGTCCAGCATAGTGTAGCGCAGATAGCGGATTTCGCGGGTGAGACCGCGCAGGTAGCGGCGATAGAACTTGCCGTCGGTATCGCCGAGCACCAGCGGCGCCTGCGACAGCAGCGAAATCACGCGGCGCGCCAGCACGTCGGCGCGGCGGCCGACGGGGCGCTTGCGGTTGGGATTGGAAATCCAGTCGTCGACCAGTGAGCGCGCGTTGGCGCGGGTGATGGCGGTATCGGCGGCGCGCAGATGGCGCAGCCATCCGAAGCCGAGCAGGTTGACTTCCCAGTCTTCCGACGGCGGCTCGAGATCGAAGATGGATCGTCCATGGCAGGTGACGATCTTGCCGGCGAACACGAAGCGGCCGGCATAGATTTCGGCGGCGCGGGTGGCGTCGGCGGTGCGCAGATCGTGCGGCGCGATGATGAGGCGGTCGGTGCGGCCCGGCCATAGCCGGGACAGCGCCACCGAGCCGCCGCTGGCGCGCGCCATCGCGTTCCGCGCGAAGCGGCCCATGATCAGCGTCGAAATACGTCTGCGTTGAGCGACCGACACGCGCGCCTTGGATTCGATGAGATTCGCTTGCGAATCCTTTTAACTTGAGCAGGATTCTCCGCGAATCCTTATTAATCCGGAAATGCGGCCGGGACACCACCCGAACCGGCCGAATCTGCAAATTGGCCTGTAAATATCAGGATTTAACCAGCCGCGCCGCATAGAAACCGTCGAGACCGCTCAGGCGGGGATCGGCGTGCGGCAAATGGCAGGGCAGGGTGCGCAGGTCGCCTTCGGGGGTGAGGATTTCGGCAAGGCCCGCCACCTCAGTGGCCTCGACCGGCGCACGGCGCATGCGCGGCTCCGCCGACAGCAGGGCGGCAATGGCCGCCTCGCCCTCTTCCGGCTCCAGCGAGCAGGTGCAGTAGACCAGCGTGCCGCCGGGTTTGAGCAGCGCGACCGCCTTTTGCAGCAGGCGCTTTTGCAGCGCCATCAGCGCGCCGATGTCGAGTTCCTGCCGCAGCCAGGCCACGTCGGGATGCCGGCGGATGGTGCCGGTGGAGGCGCAGGGCGCGTCGACCAGCACGCCGTCGAATTGATTTCCGGTTTGCCATTCGGTCGCGTCCGCGACCACGGTCTCTGCCTCCAGCCCCAGCCGCGAAAAATTGTCGCGCAGCCGCGCCACGCGGTTGGGAGAACGGTCGATCGCGGTGACCTCTGCGCCGGCCTGCGACAGTTGCGCGGTCTTGCCGCCCGGCGCCGCGCACAGATCCGCAACGGTTTTTCCGGCAACGTCGCCGAACAACCGCACCGGCAGCGCGGCGGCGGCGTCCTGCACCCACCATTGCCCTTCGGCAAAGCCCGGCAGCATGGTCACCGATCCCTGCAGCAATGTACGCACGGTTCCGGTCGGCAAGGTTTCGCCGTGCAGCCGCGTCGCCCACTGCGCGGCGTCGGATTTCACGGTGAGATCGAGCGACGGTTCATGGCTGAGTGCGATGGCGATGTCCTTTGCGGTGGCTTCGCCGTAATGCGCGGTCCAGCGCGCCATCAGCCATTGCGGCACATCCAGCGTCTGTGAGGCGACCTCGTCGATCAGCGGCTGGCCCTCGCGCGCGCAACGGCGCAGCACCGCATTGACGAGGCCGGCATATTTCGCGGCGCGCCGGTCCGATTGCACCAGCCGCACCGACAGGTCGACCGCGGCATGATCGGGCACGTCCATCCAGAGTATTTGCGCGGCCCCAATCAGCAACGCGCTTTGCGCGCGCGGGGCGTCGGTGGGGATGCCGCGGTCGAGCAGCCGCGACAGCACATGCCCCAGCGTTCCCAGCCGCCGCAGGATGGTCGCCACCAGCCGCCGCATCAAGGCGCGGTCGCGATCGCTGAGCGTCTTCAGGCCGGGATGAGCGGCGGCGCCGTCAAGCTGGTCGTCGAGCGTGCGGCGCTTGTGCAGCACGCCGTCCAGAATGTCGGCCGCGATCCGCCGTGCCGCGAGGCCGGGCACCTCGGTGGGCGGTGCGAATCGTGCAGGAGGCATAAGGTGCTAACCGCTTTCGAAAACAGCGGCAATCCGGCGCTTTCGCCGCAGGCCGTCGATGAGGAAACACCTGTGCCATGCGAATATGCCAAATGTAAGAATCGCCCTGGTAATTTCATGGCTCGAAACTCATCTATGTGCTGACGTTCGAGCGCGGCCCAATCGAACCATTGGAAACTTGCGATGCCAGACGATCCCTCTTTGCCGGCGAAGGCGGAGCCGCCGCGCAAGCTACTGTCGCCCGCGGCCCAGCGCGCGCTTGCCGAAGCCGAGGCGCGCCGCGCCGCCGCACAGACTCAGCCGATGTCCAGGGAATCCGGCGGTCCCAAAGGCCCGGAACCCACGCGCTACGGCGATTGGGAGAACAAGGGCATCGCGTCGGATTTTTAATATTCGTCATTCCGGGGTGCCCGAAGGGCGAACCCGGAATCCAGAACAATGCGCGGAACTGGATTCCTGGTCTGCGTGCTTCGCAGGCATCCCGGAATGACGGCGGCAAACGAAAAAAAGCCGCGCATCAGCGCGGCTTTTGCAGTCTCAAACCTTGACGCCGCCGCTCAGCGCGTCACCACCACGGGGGTGCCGACCGACACCCGTTGATAGAGATCGGTGATATCCGCATTCAACATGCGGATGCAGCCGTAGGAGACAAAACCGCCGACCGAGCCCGGCATGTTGGTGCCGTGAATCGCGTATTCGCCGCCGGACAGGGTCATCGCGGCGACGCCCATCGGATTGCGCGGCGAGCCGCCGGGAATCACGCTCGGCATCGAGGGTTTGTCGCGCTTCACTTCGGCGGGCGGCGACCAGGCCGGATTGCGGTATTTGCCATCGATGCGGGTGGTGCCGGCCCATTGCTTGCCGGACTTGCCGACGCCGACGGGATAGCGGACGGCACGCCCGGGATCGACGACGAGATAGAGCCGGCGCTCGTTGGTCTTCACCACGATGGTCCCCGGCGAGTAATCGCCCCGGAAACCCACCACATCCGGCCGCGCCTGCGCCGCCTCGGTCATCACCAGGCCCGCCCCGATCGTGGCCGCCAGCGCCAGCGCAATTTTCAACGACATCGAACTCTCCAGTTTCCCTCGGCCGCCCAATCGGGGCGGCAATTCCACGCACACCTGCAGGGCGCGGATCCATGCCACGCATTTTTAACCGCGTGCATTAACCAAGAGGTTTCCGCCAGCGCCCCGGGGACCGATCCCGCGCCCTACAGAAGAAAATGTTCGGATTAAAGTAAATGACTTGAAAACAACACTCGCCGGGAAACGACCGGGAATGGCAAAACGCGGTCACAATATTGTTGATCGGCAACGATCAAAGGCTGAACCCTCGGTATCCGGAACGGGACCAACCCCTTGAACCCCGCCTGTGAGTCCGCTTTCGCCCAATGTCCGTTTCCCGCCGCCGATTTCTCGCAGGCAGCGCCGTGCTCGCGGCTTTGCCCTCCCGTGAATCCCGTGCGGCGCTGCGGCGTGCCCCGCCGGCCCCTTTCATGCTCGACGACGCGAGCCGGCTCAACGCCACGCCGATCAATCGGCAGGCCATCCTGGTCTCGACCGAAGAGGGCAAGCTGTTGCGGGAATTGCGCGCGACGCTGGGAGAAGCCTCGAGCGAAGGCCGCCCCGTCGCCATCGGAGGCGCCCGGCATTCCATGGGCGGGCAGAGCCTGCCCCGCAACGGCATCGCCGCCTCATTCGCCGCAGCGGCAATCGAGCCCGACACCGATAAGCGGATCTACCGCGTCAGCGCCGGCGCACGATGGCGCGACGTGATCCGCGTGCTCGATCCGATCGGATTTTCGCCGGCGGTCACGCAATCCAATCATGATTTCAGTGTCGGCGGCACCTTGAGCGTCAATGCCCACGGCTGGCCGGTGCCGTTCGGTCCGTTTGGTTCAACGGTGCAACGCTTCCGCATCATGCTGGCCGATGGTTCGGTGCTGACCTGCTCGAATTCGGAGAACGCCGAATTGTTTCGGCTCGCGGTCGGCGGTTACGGCCTGTTCGGGATCGTGATCGATGCTGACCTCGCGATGGCCGAGAACAGGCTGCTGATATCCGGATCGGAATTGATGAACGCCGATGCGCTTGCGCCCCGCTTCGTGGCGCGCGCCAACGATCCATCGGTTCGCATGCTGTATGGCCGATTGTCGATGGCGCGCGAGGGTTTTTTGCAGCACGCGTTGTTGGTGGCCTATGCGCAAGCGCCGCAACAGCCTGTTCGCTTGCCGCCGCCGAAAAACTCTGCGGCCTTTTCAATGCTGTCGCGTGGCATCTTCCGCGCCCAGATCGGCTCCGAGCGCGGCAAGCGTGCAAGGTGGCTGGCCGAAACCCGGCTGATGCCCAGGGTCGGTCAGGTCGCCCTCACCCGCAACACCTTGCTGAACGAGCCGGTCGCAGCGCTGGCGGACCACGATTCCAGCCGCACCGACATCCTGCACGAATATTTCGTGGCCCCGGATCGCCTCAACGATTTCCTCGCCGCCTGCCGTGAGATCGTTCCGTCGCACCGGCAGGACCTGCTCAATGTGACGCTGCGTTATGTCGACGCGGACAAGGCGAGCGTGCTGGCTTACGCGCCGCAGCCTCGAATCGCCGCCGTTATGCTGTTCGTTCAGAAACGGACGACGGAGGCCGACGACGACATGCGGGCGATGACGGTGAAGCTGATCGACCGCGTGATCGGGCTCGGCGGCAGCTATTACCTGCCATACCGGCTGCACGCGACGCGCGAGCAACTGCGCGCCGCCTATCCGCGCCTCGACGAGTTCGTCGCGGCAAAGCGGCGTTACGATCCGCAACTGCGGTTTCGCAACGCGCTGTGGGACAAATATCTGGCATGAGCGCCGGCGGCCCGAATGACCGGGCCGCGGCGTTTCCCGTCTTTCAGTATTTCTTCTCGCAACGCCCGGTGTGATCGAGTTGAACGCGGGCCGCCTGCCGCTCGCAGTCGTTGCCGTAGGTTTTACCGTTGCAGCCGCACACCGGCCGGAAGATGCGCGGGCAGAATCGCGGAATCACTTCGCAAACGCCAAAGCCGTCGGCCCACATGCATGTTCCGGCCGGGTGCTGGCACCACAGCCCCTTGTTGCAGGGGGTGCCGATAAATCCGCCGCAGAACTCGCCCTTGCCGGCGGCCACGGCGCCGGTCGATCCCATGGCCAGGCCCAACACGATCACGAGCGCCGCCATGGCGCGATAAATCAAATGACTACGCATGAAACCCTCCCGAAATTGTGGACGATGAACGTCGCGTTTTTCGCAATAGGCGTGCGACTATAGATCGCGGCCGACGCTACGACAATCTGAAATAGATCGACGAATGTCTGCTGGCGTACGCGCGCCGAGCGTCCCTCACATCGTGCAGGCCTAAGCGCCTTTTTTCCGCTTTTTGGGCGGCGGAGGCGTTTGCGGATTTTCTTTCTTGCAGGCGCCGGCATGGTCGAGCTGGACCTTGACGCGCCGGCGTTCGCAGTCGTTGGCGTAGGTCTTGCCGTTGCAGCCGCACACCGGCCGCGATACCCGCATGCAGAAGGTAATTGGCTTGTCGCATTTGCCCGGCGCGTCGGCGACGGCGCATTGACCCTCCGCCTTCTGGCACCACAGCGCCGAATTGCAGGTGATGGCGTCCTTGCCGCCGCAGGCTTCGTCGAGATTCGCCGCGCCTGCGCCGGTTATGCCGAACGGCGCGCCGCTCAAAGCGATGAGCATCGCAACAGCAAGAGGCCCGAAAAGCGTTCGCACGGATATCTCCAATCGCGGCGTCAGGCCGCCGCTCCCTTCTTGTTCTGCCGGTTCTTCACGAGATCATCGACCACCGCCGGGTCGGCCAATGTCGAGGTGTCGCCGAGACTCGATGGTTCATCCTCGGCGATCTTGCGCAGGATGCGGCGCATGATCTTGCCGGAGCGGGTTTTGGGCAGGCCGGGCGCGAACTGGATCAGGTCGGGCGAGGCGATCGGGCCGATGTCCTTGCGCACCCACGCCACCAGTTCCTTGCGCAAGCTTTCGGTCGGCTGCACGCCGCTCATCAATGTGACATAGGCGTAGATGCCCTGGCCCTTGATGTCGTGGGGATAGCCTACTACGGCGGCTTCCGACACCGCGGGGTTGGCGACCAGCGAGCTCTCGACTTCCGCGGTGCCCATGCGGTGGCCGGAGACGTTGATCACGTCGTCGACGCGGCCGGTGATCCAGTAATAGCCGTCGGCGTCGCGGCGGCAGCCGTCGCCGGTGAAGTATTTTCCCTTGTAGGTGGAGAAATAGGTCTGCTCGAACCGGGCGTGGTCGCCATAGACGGTGCGCATCTGCCCCGGCCAGGACTTTGCGATGCAGAGATTGCCCTGGGTCTCGCCCTCCAGCACCTTGCCATCGGCGTCGACGATTTCCGGCACCACGCCGAAGAACGGCTGCGTCGCTGAACCCGGCTTCAGTTTGGTAGCACCGGGCAGCGGCGTGATCAGGATGCCGCCGGTTTCGGTCTGCCACCAGGTATCGACGATCGGGCAGCGCTCGTCGCCGATCACGCGGTGGTACCATTCCCAGGCTTCCGGATTGATCGGTTCGCCGACCGAGCCGAGCAGCCGCAGGCTTTTCCGCGAGGTCTTTTTCACAGGCTCGTCGCCGGCCTGCATCAGCGCGCGGATCGCGGTCGGCGCGGTGTAGAAGATGTTGACCTTGTGCTTGTCGACCACGTTCCAGAACCGCGAATTGTCCGGATAGTTCGGCACGCCCTCGAACATCAGCGTGGTCGCGCCGTTGGCCAGCGGCCCATAGAGAATGTAGCTGTGGCCGGTGACCCAGCCGACGTCGGCGGTGCACCAGTAGATGTCGCCGTCGTGATAATCGAACACGTATTGATGCGTCATCGACGCGAAGATCAGATAGCCGGCGCTGGTATGCAGCACGCCCTTGGGCTGGCCGGTCGAACCCGAGGTGTAGAGGATGAACAGCGGATCCTCGGCGTTCATCGGCTCGCACGGACATTCCGCGGTCACCATCGCTGCGGCGTCGTGGTACCAGAGGTCGCGCGTCGGGTTCATGTCGACGGCTCCGCCGGTGCGCTTCACCACCACGACCCAGTCGACGCCGCCGCTCTTGGCGATGGCAGCGTCGACATTGGCCTTGAGCGGCACCTTCTTGCCGCCGCGCAGGCCTTCGTCGGCGGTGATGACGATCCTGGACTGGCAATCGGTGATGCGCTGGGCGAGGCTATCCGGCGAGAAGCCGCCGAACACCACCGAATGAATGGCGCCGATCCGCGCGCAGGCCAACATCGCGTAGGCCGCCTCCGGGATCATCGGCAGATAAATGGTGACGCGGTCGCCCTTCGTGACATTGCGGGTGCGCAGGATGTTGGCGAACTTGCAGACCTCGTCATGCAGTTGCCGATAGGTGATGTGCCTGGACTCCGAGGGGTCGTCGCCTTCCCAGATGATCGCGGTCTGGTCGCCGCGCTTCTCCAGATGCCGGTCGATGCAATTCCAGGCGACGTTGAGGACGCCGTCCTCGAACCATTTGATCGAGATGTTGCCGGGCTCAAAAGAGGAGTTCTCGACCTTGGTGAAAGGCTTGATCCAGCCGATGCGCTTGGCTTCCTCGCCCCAGAATCCGTCTGCGTCCTTGACCGAGCGCGCATACATGTCGCGGTACTTGGCGTCATCCACCCAGGCGCGCTTCGTCCATTCCGCGGACACGTCGTAAATCTTCTCGGACATTGATTCCTCCACTCATGCGGCCAGCGCGCGCGGCCGCCGCCGGCCGTCTTGGTTGTTGCCGGCGATTATGCGTCGCGGCGCGGTGCCCGGACAAGCCGGAAGCGCATAGGACCTTGGTCGGCTCGGCCGTTGCCGGGCCCCGCTGGACGGTCAGGCAGCGATCACGATCGCGTTTGGGCCGGCCAAAATTCACCATCGGCCGGCTTATTCCCCTTGGTGACGGTACCCAGTAACCGTAATCCGGCGTCGGCGGGCTGGCGCTCCCGATCATTACCCCCTAAATGGCCCCCTCGTGGCCGGCGCTGCCGCCGGAACCAAAGAACAACAATCAGCATTAGCGAACACAGGGCTTAAGTCGAGGCGTTTAAAGTCATGATGGATCAGCAGAATTTCGAGGCTCCGCGGCCCGCTTCCGCCGATCCTGCCGTGGCTCTCGCAGACGCGCTCGGTCAACTGCCCAAATCTCCCGTCGCAAAGGCCAAGGTAGTCAACGGGACATCGGTGGAATCGCTGGCCCAGGAGCTCGGCCTCAAGCTCGGCGACCAGAACGAACTGACCATTCGCCGCATCAAGCGCGGCAAGAATTATTCGTTCGTCCGCGCCAACGGCACTCCGATCCGCCATGTCGGAACCATCAAGCGGCTCAATTCGATGGCGGTGCCCCCGGCCTATGAAGAGGTGCGCTATTCGCCGGATCCGGCATCGCATCTGCAGGCGGTCGGCCGCGACGCCGCCGGCCGGCTGCAATATCGCTATCATTCCGACTGGGAAAAGGTGCGCGAGCAGCGCAAGGCGCATCGGCTGGCGCGGCTGGTCGCGGCGCTGCCGAAAATCCGCCGCAACGTTTCGGCGCATCTGTCGGGCGATCAGCCTACCCGCGAATTCGCGCTGGCCGCGGTGATCGAACTGATCGCGCGCACCGCGATCCGTCCTGGCAACGAATCCTATGCGCGGCTCAACGGCACCCGCGGCGCCACCACGCTGCTGAAGGCCAATGTCGTGATCGAGGACGATTGCGTGGTGCTGACCTTCAAGGCCAAGGGCGGCAAGGCCGTGCGCAAGGAATGCGACGCCGCAAAACTGGTGCGCGCCATCGGCATTCTGCGCGAGGTGCCGGGCAAGCGCATGTTCCAGTACCGCGACGATGCCGGCAATGTCCGCATCGTCAACACCACCCAGGTCAACGCGTTCCTGCGCGAGATCGCGGGCATCAAGATTTCGCTGAAGGATTTCCGCACCCTGATGGCGTCCGCCGTGGTGCTGGAATCGCTGTCGCGGATTTCGCCGGCCGCCAGCGCCCGCGGCCGCCGCAGGCAGGTGCTGGAAGCCGTGCGCGCCGCGGCGGATGAACTGTCGAACACGCCGGCGATCTGCCGCAAGAGCTATGTGCACGACACCATCGTCACCGCGTTCGAGGACGGCATTTTGGAGCGCTTCGCCGCGACCATGAAGGGTTATCGCTCGCAGTCCAAGCGCGAGCAGCTCTTGGCGCAGGTAATCGCGACCGCGGCGGCGTGATTTGCGTCCAACGGCAACATGAACTCGACATGCGCGGGCTTGACCCGCGCATCCATCCCGAAAAAAGTCCTTTGAGAAATGATGGATTGCCGGGTCATCCCCGATCAAGTCGGGGACAGGCGCCCGGCAATGACGGACCTATAATCCGCCCATCTTGCAGACGATCTTCCATTCTTCCGCCGTCACCGGCTGCACCGACAGCCGCGAATATTTCACCAGCGCCATGTCGGCCAGGCGCTTGTCGGCCTTGATGGCGGCCATGGTCACCGGCGTTTTCAGCGGCCTGTCCGCCTTGATGTCGACGCAGACGAATTTTCCGGTCTTGTCGCTGGGATCGGGGTAGGCCTCGCGGATCACTTCGGCGATGCCGACGATGTCCTTGCCCTCATTGGAATGATAGAAGAATGCGCGGTCGCCCTTCTTCATTTTCACGAGATTCTGGCGTGCGGTGAAATTGCGCACGCCGGTCCAGGCCTCGCCCTTGGCGCCCTTCGCGACCTGCTGCTCCCACGACCAACTCGACGGTTCCGATTTCACCAGCCAGTACGCCATATCTATTCCTCCGCCTTGAACGGCCGCGTCAGCAAATTCTCGATCGCCTCGTCGATAGTCACCGCACCGCTCAGGATTGCGGCAACAGCCTTCGATACCGGCATATCCACATTTTTTGAAGCGGCGAGTTCGATCAGCACCGGTGCCGTGAACTCGCCCTCGGCAAGCTTGTCCCGCGCGGGGCGCTCGCCGCGCCCGAGCGCGATGCCGAGCGAAAAGTTGCGCGATTGCAGGCTGGAGCAGGTCAGGATCAGGTCGCCTAGCCCCGAAAGGCCGGACATGGTTTCACTGCGCGCGCCGCAGGCGCGGCCGAGCCGCACCAGTTCGGAAAAACCGCGCGTGGTCAGTGCCGCCAGCGCCGACGCGCCCAATTGCTTGCCGACCACGATGCCGGCCGCGATCGCGAGCACGTTCTTCGCCGCACCGCCGATCTCGACGCCGCGGATGTCCGTGGTGTGATAGGGCCGGAAGGTCGACGACCCCAGCGCCTGCACCAGCGCGCTCGCCAGCGTCTCATCCGTTGCCGCCAGCGTTACCGCCGTCGGCAATCCGCGCGCCACGTCGCTTGCAAAGCTCGGGCCTGACAGGATGGCCGGCACCGCGGTGGGCGCGGTCTCGGCGATCACCTCGGTCATGAATTTGTGGGTGCCGCGCTCGATGCCCTTGGCGCAGGCGATCAGGGGTGTCGCTTTGGCGAGATGAGGCGCAAGCGCTTTGACAGCTTCACGCAAATTCTGCGCGGGTACGGCTATCAGGATGATGTCCGCGCGCGCCTCCGCGATATCCGATGTTACGGCGATGCGCGGGTCGAGGCTCACGCCGGGCAGTTTTACATTTTCACGCGTCGCCGCGAGATGCGCAGAGCTTTTGGAATTGCGCGCGTAAAGGATGACATCGCGCCCGGCCCGCGCGGCGACGCCCGCCAATGCCGTACCCCATGCGCCGGAGCCGATCACCGCAACGGAATTGGTTGGCGGCATTGCTGGCGCCTCGCTAAAGCTTGGCGCGGGTGTTGGCGAATTCCGCCGGCGTCGCCGTATTGGCGTCGAGCAGCCAGCGTGCGCGGGGGGTTGCGTCCATGGTGTCGGTCAGTCCGACCGCCAGCCGCTCCGCGCCCGCCCATGCGATCATCGCGCCGTTGTCGGTGCACAGCGCCGGCGGCGGAATGATCAGCGTGGTCTCTGCGTCGGCGGCGACCGCCTGCAGCGCACCGCGGATCGCCTGGTTGGCGGCGACGCCGCCAGCCGCGACCAGCGCCCGCGGCGCACCGAAACGCTGCTGAAACAGTTTCAGCCCGACGCTCAAGCGGTCGGCGGTGGATTCCAGCACCGCGGCCTGGAAGCCCGCGCAGAGATCGCTGATGTCCTGCGGCTCCAGCGGCGTCAGCCGGCTGGCCTCGTTGCGCACCGCGGTCTTCAAGCCGGACAACGAAAAGTTCGCATCGTCGCGTCCCAGCATCGGCCGCGGAAATGCAAAGCGTTTGGCATCGCCCCCGGCTGCCGCCCGCTCGACCTCAGGTCCGCCGGGATAGGGCAGCCCCAGCATTTTTGCGACCTTGTCGAACGCTTCCCCCATGGCGTCATCGACGGTGGTGCCGAGCCGGACATAGTTGCCGACGCCGAGCACCGCGACGATCTGGGTATGCCCGCCGGAGGCGAGAAACAGGCAATAAGGAAACGCCAGCGCGCAGGTCAGCCGCGGCGTCAGCGCATGGGCCTCGAGATGATTGACCGCGATCAGCGGCGTGTCGTGCACCATCGCAATCGCTTTCGCGGTGGTCAGCCCGACGATGACGCCGCCGATCAGCCCGGGGCCTGCCGCTGCGGCCACCCCCGACAACTGCGCAAAGCCGACGCCGGCCTGTTTCATCGCTTGCGCGACGATGCCGTCGAGCGCATCGACATGGGCGCGGGCCGCGATCTCCGGCACCACGCCGCCGAACGGGGTGTGCTCCTCGGTCTGCGAGCGCACGATATTGGACAGGATCCGCCCCGCCCCGTCGGCCTGCCGCTCGACCACGGCGGCCGCGGTCTCATCGCAGGTGGTCTCGATACCCAGTATTAAGGTTGGGTTGGCGTTATCCAATTTGAGCCCTTGCGCTGCCGGCCAAACCGGCGTTTTCGTAGCTTCGGCGTATCACCATGAGGCCATGACGTGCAATCTTCCGTTGAGGCAGAAATCCTGTTGGCGGGAGGTTAGCGCGTGGCCATTCTCGTCACGCGCCCGCAACCCGAAAACGAGACCACCGCCGCGGCGTTGCGGACAAGGGGTTTTAAGGTGCTGCTGGCGCCGATGCTGCGGTTCGAGCCGGTGGCCTTTCACGACGACGCCGACGCGCGCTATGGCGCCGTCATCGTCACTAGCGCCAACGCGCTGCGCGGCATCGAAGCTCACCTCGCCGGCCGTCTGCTGAAGCTCCCGCTGTTCGCGGTAGGAGAGCGCACCGCGCAAGCCGCCCGCGACGCCGGGTTTCATGACGTTGCGGTGGCCGAGGGCCACGCTGCGGCGCTGCGCGACCTGATCGCCGCAAGCGTGCGCGGAAAGACGCTGAAGAAAGCTTCAACCCTGCTTTATCTCGCCGGCGCCGATCTTGCCGGCGATCTCGCGGGCGAATTGGGCGAGCGCGGCTTCAGCGTCGTGACCCATACCACCTACCGGATGATTCCGGTTCTGAGCCTGCCGCAGGAAGCAGTCGACGGCTTTGCCGCCAACGGAATCGAGGCGGTGCTGCATTACTCGCGGCGCAGTGCGCGTGCGTTCCTGGATGCGGTGCGGGCCGCCGGCGTCGAAATCTCGGCGCTGGCGATCCCGCAATGCTGCATTTCCGACGCGGTGGCCTCGATCGTCCGCGACGTCGGCGCCACCCAGGTGTTGGTGGCGCGGGCGCCGGATGAAAATGGCTTGTTTGAGGCGCTGGACCGTGCGCTGGCCGCGTTATCGCGGTAGGAGAACCTGCGCCGGTTCTGATAAGAGTGATGCTGACGCCAGAGGAACCCCCAGCGATGGTTGACGACAAGCCCGACGACATCGACCCGCAGGCGGACCGGCCCCGGCGCGCGCCGCCGACGCTCGACCTCAATGCCATCGAAATCTCCGACGAAACCCAGAACGCGGGTGCAGAGAATGCCCAGGAGAAACCCGGCCGGGCGCGGCTGTCGGCGGGCTTGATTTCGTCCGCGATCGTTTCGGCGATTTGCGGCGCGGGTGCAGCCGCAATGGTGGTCTGGACCGTGGGATGGCCGGGCGAACCTGCTCCGCCGGCGCCGCCGCCGCCGGTCAACAATGCCGCGATCGACGCGCTCACCGCGCGGGTCGCCAGCGTCGAATCGAAAGCCGCGGTTCCCGCCGTCGCGGCTCCCGATCCCGCGCTGTCCACGCAGATCGGCGCGCTGGAGAAATCGGTGGCGACGTTGCGCGACCAGCTCGCGGCAACGCGCGTTCAATCGGACAAGACCGCGGCATCGTTGAACGAGGTCAAGTCGGCCCCGCGCGAACCGCCGCCACCGCCGGACCTCTCCGCGATCAACGAGCGTCTTGCAAAGATTGAAGCCACCGCCAGGACGCTGTCGGCAGAAACCGCGCAGCGCAATGCCGCCCCGGCGGACGACCCGGCGCTGCGGCGGGTTGTTGCCGCATCCCTGCTCGATGTGTCGGTGCGATCAGGCGAGCCCTATGCGGCGGTGCTGGCGGCGGCCAAACCGTTCGCCAATGCCGACGCACTGAAGCCGCTCGATGTCTTCGCCAGCACCGGCGTGCCAAGCGTAAATGTCCTCAATCGCGAACTGCTGGCGCTGCTGCCGAAACTCTCACCCGCGCAGGAAAATTCCACCACCGGTTCCGGCATTGTCGATCGGCTGCAGGCGGGCGCGGCGCGGCTGGTTCGCATCGAGCGCACCGACGCCGTCGCGGGCAACGACCGCAATGCCATCGTCTCGCGGGTAACCGCGGCGGCGTTCCGCAAGGATATCGCCGAGGCGCGGCGCGAACTGAAGACGCTTGCGCCCGCCGACCGCGCCGCGGCGCAAGCCTGGATCGACAAGGCCGACGCGCGTGACGCGGCATTGGCGGCATCCCGTCAATTCACGGCCGACGCAATGGGCGCGCTCGGCAAACCGGCGCAATAAGGGTTCTGATGTTTCGCATCATTCTGTTTCTTGTGTTGATTGCGCTCGCGGCGGCGGGTGCTGCGTGGGTCGCCGATCAGAGCGGCGAAGTCGCGCTGTCATGGAGCGGCTGGCGCGTCCAGACCACGCTGCCGGTGTTCGCGCTTATGCTGGGCGCCGTCCTTGTCGCGGCGATGCTGGCATGGTCGATCCTGCGCGGGCTGTGGCGCACGCCGGAACGGGTGCGGCGCGCGCGCCGCGAGCGGCGTCACGCACGGGGCCGCCACGCCGTTACCCACGGACTGCTCGCGATCGGCCACGGCGATTCCAGGGCCGCGCGCGCGCATGCAGATGTGGCGAAACGCCATGCCGCGAACGATCCGCTGGCGCTATTGCTGCACGCGCAATCGGCGCAGCTCGACGGCGACCGCGAGGGCGCGCAACGCGCCTTCCGCGCCATGGCCGAACGCAAGGATACCCGCCTATTGGGCTTGCGCGGGCTGTTCATCGAGGCGCAGCGCGCCGACGATCCGCACGCCGCCGTTGCCATTGCCGAAGAGGCGCTGAAGTCGGCGCCGGGATCGACCTGGGCGTCGCAGGCGGTGCTGGGATTTCGCTGCGCGCGGGGCGACTGGACCGGCGCGCTTGCCATTCTCGACAACAACCTCGCATCGGGATTGATCGACAAGGCCGCATGGCGGCGTCAGCGCGGCGTGCTGCTGACGGCGCGCGCGCTGGAGCTCGAAAACCTCGACCGCGATCTGTCGCGCGAGACCGTCATGGAAGCGGTCAAGCTCGCGCCGACGCTGGTGCCGGCCGCGGTGCTGGCGAGCAAATATCAGAGCGAGGCGCACCAGATCCGGCGCTCGATGCGGATCGTGGAGGCGGCGTGGCTGGCGCAGCCGCATCCCGATCTCGCGGATGCCTATGCGCATGTGAAGCTCGGCAATTCGGCGCGGCAGCGGCTGGTGCGGATCGAGACGCTGGCCGAAAAGGCCCCCGGCCATATCGAAAGCGCGCTGGCGGTCGCCCGCGCCGCCATCGACGCCAGTGAGTTTGGACGGGCGCGCGAAATTCTGGCGCCGTTCATCGCCAACCCGACCCAGCGCGTCGCGATGCTGATGGCGGAGATCGAGCGCGGCGAGCATGGCGATAGTGGCCGCGCCCGCGGCTGGATGCTGCGCGCGGTGCGCGCCCGGCACGACCCGGTCTGGACCGCGGACGGCTACGTCTCCGACCGCTGGCGCCCGGTATCGCCGGTCACCGGCAGGCTCGACGCGTTTCAATGGCAGACGCCGCTGGCGGCCCTGCCGTTGGACAAGAACGTCACCGTCGAGGCATCGCCGTTCGAGGAAGCGATGCTGGCGCCGCCGCGCACCGTTCCGACCGCGCCGGCGGCGTTGGCGGCGCAGGACAATTCACCGGCCCCGGCCGCATCCGCTTCTCCGCCGGCGCCGGCCGAACCCGCCGCGCCGTCGCCGATGTTCCGGCCGCGGCAGGAGTTCCCCAAAACCGGCGCATCGGCGATTCCGCCGGTCATTCCCATCGTGCGGGCGCCCGACGATCCCGGGGTCGATGACGAGCCGCCTGTGGAGGAATTCGCCGAGCCGGCCGATCCGGCGCAGGCCCAGGCCGGCGGCTGGCGCGGCTTCCTGTCGAGATGGGGCGGGTGAGGGCAGGCTCGGGCCGATCCGGCGTCTTTTGCGGCCAAATCCGCCGCTTTCCGGGTCGCATCGAACCTTCGAGTTCTTGCAAAGCCGCGCCGTGCCCGATATCAGGTGCGCGAGCGTTTCAGGCCGCCGCCGGACGCGCCGCATGGTCCGCCGCAATAGCTCAGCTGGTAGAGCACGTCATTCGTAATGACGGGGTCGGGGGTTCGAGTCCCTCTTGCGGCACCAGCCTTTAGATCGCGTCGTTCGATAGTGTGAAGGCACCCAACATGACCAGATTTTTGCTCGCCATTCCTTTAGTCCTCCTCGTCTCCGCGGCCTCTGCGCAGAGCGGACGGCCCGATCCCGGTTGCGCGCGGGACGTGTCGCGGTTTTGCCGGGCGCTGATGGATCAGGGTGACATGGTCGTTCTGCAGTGTCTCAAGCAGCACCGCGAGCGGCTGAGCAGGACCTGCGCGAAGGTGCTGACGGATCACGGGCAGTAACCAGCCGTCGTCATTCCGGGACACGCGTCTTCGCGTGGGCCCGGAATCCATAACCGCGATCGGAGTTTATGGATTCCGGGCCTGCGCCAAGTGGCGCATCCCGGAATGACGACTCTGAGGAATTGCACGCCGCGCTTACGTACTGCTTCCCGCCGGCGTTGCCGCCGGCAGCACTTCGCTCGCGGCGCGGTCCGGTGAGTCTTCCTTCCAGCGCACCGAGCCGAACGGGCGCTCCAGCATGCGGCGGACGCGGACCGGTTCGACGCCGATGTGGAAGGCCATCGCGCGCACATGCAGCGCGCGCTCGGACTGCGTGGAGCGGTTGCGCTGGCGCAGATAATCCAGCCAGGTCGGGCAGTGATAGCGCTCGGTCCACAGTTCGGGATCGGCGATGTCGCGCGCGATCGACCAGCCATAGGCGCCGTTGCGCTGGCGCGAGAGCTGCACCTCCTGCATCAGGCCGTGAAACGCACGCGCGCTGCCCGGTTCGACGCGATATTCGATCTCCACCACCAGCGGTCCGCTGCGGCCGGTGAGCGAGAGTTTTACCTCGGGGTCGGCGAGCAAATCCGCGGCCTCGTTGCGGCCGCCGATCGGCGGCATTTCCAGCCAGAGGCCGAGCAGGGGCGAGACGAACATCGCGGCGGCGGAGACCAGCAGCGCCATTTCCACGCCGACGAGGTCGGTGAGATGGCCCCAGCCCCAGCTGCCGATGGCGATGCCGCCGGCAATCGCGGCCTGGAACGCCGCCAGCGAGCGGCCCGCGACCCAGCGCGGCGCCGACAGCTGCACGCCGATGTTGAACAGCGCCACCGCCAGCATCCATACCGATCCCGCCAGCACCAGCGCCGCGGCGGTGATCACCGGCTCCTTGCTGATGGCGATCACCGCAATCGCCAGCCCCATGGTAATCGCGCAGGCCCGCACCGAGGCCTCGCCGCTCAATCGCTTGCGCACCTCGGCGATATTCAGCGCGCCGATCACCGCGCCCATGCCGAAGGCACCGAGCATGATGCCATAGGTCTGCGCGCCGCCATGCAGCAGGTCGCGCGCCACCAGCGGCATCAGCGCCGACACCGATCCGCCGAGCAGGCCGGTGACCAGCGTCCGCGTCAGCACGATCCGGATCGACGGCGAGTTGGCGATATAGCGCACGCCGGAAACGATGGCGCGGCTGAGTTTTTCACGCGGCAATCGCGAGGGCTCGCTGATGCGGCGCCACAGGAACAATACGATCAGCAGCGGAATATAGAGCACCGCATTGGCGGCAAAGGCGGCGACCGCGCCGGCGGTAGCGACCACGATGCCGCCGATGGCCGGGCCGAAGCTTCGCGCGATGTTGTAGCTGATGCCGTTCAGCGCCACGGCCGACGGCAGCGTCTCCGGCGGCACCTGCTCGCTGACCGAGGATTGCCACGCCGGCCCGAACAGCGCCATGCCGCAGCCGACGATGAAGCAGAACGCCAGCAGGATGTTCGGCGTGACCAGGCCGAGCCAGGCCATTACCGCCAGCGCGGTGGCGCCTGCCAGCGAGATCGACAGCGAGACCAGCGCCACGATGCGGCGGTCGTACATGTCCGCGATGGCGCCGGCCGGCATCGAGATCAGCATGATCGGCAGCATCAAGGCGGTCTGCACCAGTGCTACCTTGTCGGCCGACGACGTCATCTGGGTCATCGCCCAGGCGGCGCCGACACCTTGGATCAACAGGCCGAGATTGGACAGCAGGCTGGCGAGCCAGATGCGCCGGAATACCGAATGCCGCAGGGGTGCTGCGACGCCGTCGGCAGAAAACCTCGATCGCTTCGGCGTTTCGGTCATAGCGGTTCCATGGAAGCCGGGGTCCGTTCGATTCTCCGGGGGCGTGGCAAATTGATGCCCGCGAAGCTCACTGGATGTCCAGTGCCTAAGCCGCTATGACCGGCTCGCAAAGGCGGTAAAATCGCCAAAACGGGAGGTCCGGAATGAAAGTTTCACGGCGGGTGGTTTTGCAGGGCGCTGCGGTGCTGCCTTTGGTAGCGAACAGCTTTGGATTTGGCGACGCCGCCCAGATCGGCGCCGCACCCGCCGCGGACATTTCGCCGATGCTGTTCGTCCATGGCAATGGCGATCACGCGGCGCTGTGGATGACCACGCTGTGGCGGATGGAATCCAACGGCATAGCTCGCGACCGCATGTTCGCGATCAATTTCACCGATCCCCTGGCGCGCACCGACGATACCGTCGCGCAACCGAACCGGTCCTCGACCGAGGACCAGCGCCGCGAACTCGGCGAGGCCATCAGGG
Source organism: uncultured Alphaproteobacteria bacterium (assembly GCA_963784755.1). Taxonomy (GTDB): domain Bacteria; phylum Pseudomonadota; class Alphaproteobacteria; order Rhizobiales; family Xanthobacteraceae; genus Bradyrhizobium. The sequence continues at coordinate 1,525,406 of CAWASS010000004.1, forward strand.
AATTGAAGCGGCGCACTGGAGCATCGCGGGTCGCCCTGGTCGGCAATTCGCGCGGCGGCAATTCGATCCGAAGCTATATCAGGAATGGCGGGGCAGCGGATGTCAGCCACGCCGTGCTGTGCGGCGTTCCCAATCACGGCGTCTACGACTGGGACGACGGGCTCGGCGGCGAGTTCAACGGCCGCGGCCCGTTCCTGCGCGGGCTCAATGAGGGCGAGAGCGAGGTGACGCCGGGCACCGCGTTCCTGACCTTGCGCAGCGACGGCATGGACAAATACGCACAACCTGATGGCCGCTTTGTCGGCAAGCCGGGCACCCCGACCGGAATCACCTCGGACGGCCCGGCGCTCAAGGGCGCCACCAATCTCGTGCTCGGCACCGTCGATCACCGCGAGACCGCGTTCTCGCCGCGCGCGTTCCGTGAGATCTACAAGTTCATCGCCGGCCGCGAACCGGACCGCATCGCGATCATGCCGGAGGCCGAGGTCAGGCTCAGCGGCCTTGTCACCGGCACGCCCGGCGGCGTGCAGACCAATCGTCCGGTCGCCGGCGCTTCGGTGGAAATTTTTCGCGTATCGCCGGACACCGGCGAGCGCATCGGCGGCGCGGTCCACGCCTCGCAAACCGGCGCGGACGGGCGCTGGGGTCCGGCGCAGGTCGATCCGTCCTGGGTTCTGGAGATGGTGCTCACAGCCGCGGGCTCGACCACCACGCATTTCTATCGCTCGCCGTTTCCGCGGTCGTCTGAAATCGTGCACCTGCGCGCCGCGCGCGCTCTGACGCCGGCGGAAGCCGGCGGCGCAGTGGTCATGATGTCGCGGCCGCGCGGATATTTCGGGCTTCCCCGCGACGTGGTGCTGCTCGACGGCAAGGAACCTACGGACGTGAAAGCGGGCGTGCCGACCGATTCCATCAGTACCGCGCGGATTCCGGCCGCAGAGGCAGGCCGTGCGGTTGCCGCCTTGTTCAATCAGGAGCGGATTGTCGCACGCGCCTGGCCGGCATCGGAAGACCGGATTTCGGTCGCGGAATTCACGTCCTAGCGAATTGATCGATTTACCCCTGCTGGCGCCGGGATTCTGGACTATATGGGGGGGCAGACACCGCTCGGTGCGGACGTTCGAATTGCGAGGCCGCCTGTGAGCATTGCCGAAGCCTATGACACCCCGGCTCCGCGCCAGCCGCTGGTGCCGCCAACCCCGCCGCGTGCATCCTCGACCATGGGATCGCTCGGACGGATAGCGGCGATGCGCAAGAGCGCGATCGGAAGCTGGAGCCAGCGCGCCTACGAAGAAGACATCGTCAGGGGCCGCTTTCTCGGCCGCAGCAGCTTTGTCCTCAACAATCCGGACGCGATCCGGCACGTGCTGGTCGACAATTTTGAAAACTACGTCCGCACCCCCGCCGCCATCCGGGTGCTGCGGCCGATGCTCGGCGAGGGATTGCTGATCGCCGAAGGCCGCAGCTGGAAACACCAGCGCCGCACTTTGGCGCCGGCGTTTACGCCGCGCGCGGTCAACACGCTGGTCCCGCACATGGCCGCGGCGACCGATGAGACCATCGCGAAACTCGGCGCGGCTGCAGGCGCCCCGGTGGATTTGCGCGAGGCGATGCAGCGGATGACGCTCGAAATCGCCGGGCGCACCATGTTCTCGTTCGGGATGGACCGCCATGGCGCGGCGCTGCGCGACTTCGTGATGGAATACGGCACGCGGCTGGCGCGGCCGCATTTTCTCGACCTGCTGTTGCCGATCGGCTGGCCGAGCCCGCAGGACATTTCGCGCAGTTTTTTCCGCAGGCGCTGGACCCGCTTCGTGGCGAAGCTGATGGCGGAGCGCCGCGCCGCCGGCAAGAACGAAGGCGCGCCGCCGCGCGATTTGTTCGACCTGATGGACGCCGCGCGCGATCCCGAAACCGGCGCCGCGTTTTCCGACGAGCAACTCGGCGATCAGGTTGCGACCATGATTCTCGCCGGCCACGAGACCACCGCCACCGCGCTGTTCTGGGCGCTGTATCTGCTCGCGCTGGATCCGGCGACGCAGGAGGAACTGGCGGCCGAGGTGCAGGGTGCGGCGTTGAACGGCGCGCCCGACATCGAGCGGCTGAAATTCACCCGCGCCGTCGTCGACGAGACCCTGCGGCTGTATCCGCCGGCGTTTCTGATCGCGCGCGCGGCCGGCGGCCCCGACACCCTTGCCGGCATGCCGGTCAAGAAAAACGACGTGGTCCTGATCGCGCCGTGGCTGCTGCATCGGCACGAAAAGCTGTGGCGCGATCCGAACGCCTTCATGCCGCAGCGGTTCATGCCGGGCGCGCCGCCGCCCGACCGCTTCGCCTATCTGCCGTTCAACGTCGGGCCGCGCGTCTGCATCGGCGCGCATTTCGCGCTGATGGAAGCTGTGCTGGCGCTGGCCAGGATCATCGGCACCTTCCGCGTCGAGCTGATCGACAGGGAGCCGGTGCTGCCGGTCGGCGTGGTGACCACGCAGCCGGACCGCTCCCCGATGTTCCGCATCACGCCTCGCTGAGTGCACCTGCGATGACCGAAACCGGCGCCCTCTATGCAGTGCTGAGGCAGACCACCGATCCGCAGGTGGCCGAAGCCATCGAGCGGCTGATCGCCGAGGGCGGCGATCGCGAGCTCAACCGGATCAACCTGCTGGATTTTTCGGCGCAGACCGGGCTCGAGGAGGAACGGGTGATTTCTGGCTTCCTGCACGCGTCGCGGCTCGGCCTGTTCGATCTCACCTGGAACGTGCTCTGCCCCGGCTGCAGCGGCGTGCTCGACGCCCACGCAACGCTGAAATCCTTGCGCCACGACGACTACAATTGCGCGCTCTGCGCCGCCGGTTATGAAGCCTCGGTCGATGAAATGGTCGAAGTCGCATTCACGGTCAGCCCGCGGGTGCGACGCATCGCGGCGCACGATCCCAATACGCTGCCGCTCTGGGAATATGTCCGGCAGATTTTCTGGAGTTCCGGAATCGACATCGACGAAGAGAAGCTCGCGCGTCTCAAGGATGAAGCGACGCTCGAGGCGCTCGAACTACCCCCCGGCGAAAAGGCGGTGCTGTCGCTGCAACTGCCGAACCAGTTCGTCATCGTGTTCGAGCCGGTCACCCACTCGGCGCAGTTCCTCGCCGTCGGCGGCGAGCCGACCCGCGAGCGGCAACAGCTCTCGATCGTCTTCAACAAGCTGCATGCGCCGACCGGAACCACCGAGCTGCGCCCCGGACCGTTGCGCCTCACGCTCGAAAACCAGTCCGACGTACGCGTGCTGCCCGCGGTATGGATCGCTGGCGATGCGCTTCACGAGATGCTGGGCAAACGCAAGCCGATCCTCACCGCCAAGCGGATGCTGACCAACCAGACCTTCCGCGACGTCTACAAGGCCGACAATCTCAACATCGACCAGCGGCTCAAGATCACCTCGCTGACGTTCCTGTTCACCGACCTCAAGGGCTCCACCGCATTGTATGAGCGGGTCGGCGACCTTGCCGCGTTCGATCTGGTCCGCGCGCATTTCCACGCGCTGCTGGATATCATTTCGTCGGAGAAGGGTGCGGTGGTGAAGACGATCGGCGATGCCGTTATGGCGACGTTCATCAAGCCGGAGCACGCGCTGGCGGCGGGCTTGAAGATGCGCGCCGCCATGGACAAGCTCAACAAGGAGCGCGGCAAGGAAGACCTGATCATCAAGGTCGGCATCCATGAGGGGCCGTGCCTCGCGGTCATGCTCAACGAGCGGCAGGATTATTTCGGCCAGACCGTCAACATCGCCGCACGGGTGCAGGGGTTGTCGAATTCCCATGCCATGCACGTCACCGGGCCGGTGATTGAATCGCCTGAAGTCGCGGGCATCCTGCACAGGGCGTCGATCGAACCCATTCAAAAAGAGGCGGCGCTGCGCGGCATCGCCGACAAGATCGTCGTTTACGAGATTCCGTGATGACGTTCCCCGGACGCAGCGCAGCGCGTAGCACTTGCGTGCAGTACGCTGCAGAGCCGGGGCCGTAACGAGCGCCGGTGTTTGGTAATGGTCCCGGCTCTGCGGAGCAGCGTGAAGAACACTGCACCGCGTCCGGGACACAAGCGTTGACGCTCGTCGCGGATTGCCGAACCGTAATGCGCTGCGGGCGCGGGGCGGATTGCGCGCGTTTCAGTTTCGACCCATATGTCAACAACGGCAGTCCGACAGGACAGGCCAAGTGCAACTCGAACACCCCGGTTGAAAATATGCTCGATACATTACGCCAATTCATTGCCGACGTTGTTTCGCCCACTGCGAACGAAGCCCGGGCGTTTGACGACACCGGCTATCGCCTCGCGGCGACGGCGCTGCTGGTGCACGTCATTTCGCTCGACGGCGAGCCGTCGGCGATCGAAAAGCGCAAGCTGCACAGCCTCTTGGAAAGCAGCTTCAAGCTCGATCCGGGCACCGCGGATGCGCTGATCGCGTCGGCGACCCTGGTCGAAGGCGAGGCGGTCGATCTCTATCACTTCACCAGCGTCATCATGCGTTCGGTGAACGAGGAGGGTCGGCTCAGGATCGTCGAGATGATGTGGGAGCTGGTTTACGCCGATGGCCAGGTCACCGAGTTCGAGGACAATGTGGTCTGGCGCGCGGCCGACCTCCTCGGTGTGGCGTCGCGCGACCGTATCGATCTCAAGCACCGCGTTGCCAGTCAGGCTGCGTCGGCCGCCGGGGGCTAGGATATCCACGGGCTGCGTCAATCTGACACCCCGCGGCATGTGCTTGAACCGCCGTTCGCACGAAGCCGGACATGACCAAATTTTAATGTCTTAACGTCCGAGGCCGGACGACATAGCGCACGAAAATCCGCCGGCAACGGGGAATAATTCGAGCGCCCGCGCATTTTGATGATAGCAGTATGCATGCAGGCGACTTGCATCCCGCATGAAGCGTATGGTCTGCTGCAAATGCCGGCCGCCACATCGTTGCAAATAATTTCAAGAGCATTGAATCGTGACTGAGCGTGTGACGCTGATTACCGGTGCCTCGGCGGGGATAGGCGCCGAACTGGCCCGTGTTTTTGCGTCGAACGGTCATCGCGTTGCCCTGGTGGCGCGCCGCGCCGATCGTCTCGAAACGCTGGCAGGCGAAATCGTCACCGCAGGCGGGGCTGCGCCGATCGTCATTCCCTGCGATCTCGAACAGCCCGATGCCTGCGACAAGATTGCCGCGGCGCTGCTGGCTGCGGGCGTCGAGGTCGAGATTGTCGTCAACAATGCGGGCTTCGGCAAGTTCGGCCGCGCCAACGAGATCGACCGCGCCGAGCAACTCGGCATCATCGCGGTGAACATCCGCGCGCTGACCGAGCTGTCGCTGCGGTTTTCCGATCAATTGATCCGGCACCGCGGCGGCATTCTCAATGTCGGCTCGATCGCCGGATTTCTGCCGGGGCCGGGCATGGCGGTCTATTATGCCTCCAAGGCCTACGTGCTGTCGTTTACCGAGGCGCTGCGGGGCGAACTCGGCCCGCGCGGGGTGCGGGTGACGGCGCTTTGTCCCGGACCGGTGCCGTCCGAATTTCAGGCCCGCGCCGGATTTCTGCCGGGGGTTGATTCCGCGATCCTGAATGTCTCCGCCTCCGATGTCGCGCTGGCCGGCTATCGCGGCCTGATGGCCGACAAGCGTGCGGTGATGCCGGGCCTCGGCATCAAGCTCGTGCCGTTCCTGCTGCGGTTGTTTCCGCGGGCATTTATTCTGGCCGCGGTCGGCAAACTTCAGCTGCGCAAGCGCTGATATTTTTCAGCTCGCGCGCTCGCTCTGGCAGTGACATTGCGGCAATAGAGTTGCTGTTTGATCGGGCACAACCTAAGCTGATCTATTGCTTCAAACGACGGGAGAGAACATGACCAAGAAATTGCACGATTGGAAAGCCGTCGCCAACATGATGCCGCCGGGGCCATTTTCATTAAATGTTACCGGCAAGGTGAAGGCGAATGCAGGGCAGATCGTCAAAGTCGTGCCTGCGGAACCGCAGGGCATCGTCAAGGAGATATTGATCCTGGAACTCACGATCGAAGGGCGCGGTGCACAGCCGGCCGACCTCGACGGAAAGTATCGGGATCCGGCCTACAAGGGACAGTACAAACAGGTTACGGTTCGCTACGGATCGGAGACCGTTACCGTCGATATTGAGGTCGTCGTTTAAGGACGGCACAACGCCTTGCCGAGCAAGCGGCGCGATGGCCGCTTGCCGCCGGCGCCGCATTTGGATCCCGTTCCAATTTCCCGAAATAGCAGAGCCGGTCGTGCCGGGCTGCGCGGCAATATTTGGCCCGCGATTTGCTTGAAAATCATTTCATTAACCAGACTGCGGCATGATTCCGAGGTTATGAAACACGAACCCGCCTGCTTCCTCAGCGCCAGGCCATTGTTGCCGGTGTTGATCGTCCTGCACCAGGAAACCTCGACGCCGGGCCGTGTCGGCAATGTGCTGCGCGCGCTGGGCTATCCCCTGGACATCAGGCGTCCGCGCTTCGGCGATCCCTTGCCCGAAACGCTGGACCGCCACGCCGGCGCGGTCATTTTCGGCGGCCCGATGAGTGCCAATGACCCCGACGATTTCGTCCGCCGCGAAATCGGCTGGATCGCCGTGCCGCTCCGCGAGCAGCGGCCGTTCCTGGGGATTTGCCTCGGCGCGCAGATGCTGGCGAGGCACCTCGGCGCGCGCGTCGCGCCGCACCCGGAAGGCCGCGCCCAGATCGGGTATTATCCGATCCGGCCCACCGCCGCGGGGCGCGCGATCTGCCCGGACTGGCCGGATCATGTTTATCACTGGCATCGCGAGGGTTTCGATCTGCCGTTCGGCAGCGAACTGCTGGCGGAGGGCAGCGATTTCCCGGTGGAGGCCTTCCGCTCCGGGCATTCGTTCGGCTTTCAGTTTCATCCCGATGTGACCTACGCCATGATGCATCGCTGGACTACGCGCGGTCATGAGCGCCTCGATCTGCCGGGCGCGCGGCCGCGTTATCATCATTTCGCCGATCGCGCGGTTCATGACGTGACCGAGCGGGCCTGGCTGAAGGCATTTCTCGATGACTGGCTGGCGCGGACGCCGGCTGCTGCCGCCTCCGGGTCGCCCATGCTGCAAGCGGCGGAATAGCTACGCCCGCTCGTCACTCCGGGATGCGCCCACTGAACTCGGGTTTACCCGAGTTCGGCGATATCATTGTCCAGGCCGGCAACAGCCGACTTGGATGGCGCAGACCCGGAATCCAGCACCACGCACCGTTCTGGATTCCGGGTTCGCTCGCTTTGCTCGCGCCCCGGAATGACAGGTTCAGGCATGACGCAGCTCGGATGTGATAGTGTCGTTGCCTAGGCTTGCGGCTGAACAATCGGCGAGCACGATGGGGAAAAGCGGCATGACCGGCGAGGATTTCGCGCAGCTATTGAACGAATTCACGCATTCGGCGGAATCCGGCGACGGCGCGCGCTTTGCGGCCCATTTCACCGAGGACGCCGTCTATTACGACTACATCTATGGTCCACACAAAGGCCGCGCCGAGATCGCGCATATGATGCAGGAGCTGTTCCATCGCGATGCCGCGGACTATCGATGGGAAATGTTCGATCCCGTGTTCGACGGCGCACAGGGCTACGCGTGGTCGCTGTCGAGCTTCACCTCGAAAATCCCGCAGTTCAAGGGCCGGCATGTCGTGATCGACGGCATCAGCCGCTTCATCCTGCGCGGCGGGTTGATCGCCGAATATCGCGAATCCGTCAACGGCGGCGTTGCGATGGCGCAGCTCGGGGTCGCGCCGGACCGGATGACAAAAGTTTTCAAGCGCTGGACCGGCTGGTTGCGGGAGCGACCGGAGACGGTGGAGTATCTCGCGCGCCCGAAAGGCTCGCGCGCCAAGGCCGCGCGCTAGAACAACAACCGTCGCCGCTAGACGCGATGACAATCACAGGGAGGCCGCCGTGACCTACCAGCACATTCTCTACGACGTCGAGCAGAAGATCGCGACCATCACGCTCAATCGGCCCGACCGCATGAATGCATGGACGCCGATCATGGAGCGCGACGTGCGCCACGCCATGGAAGCCGCGGCAAAGGACGACGGCGTGCGGGTTATCGTGCTCACCGGCGCCGGCCGCGCGTTCTGCGCCGGCGCCGATATGGACGCGCTGAAAGAACTCGATCCCAACGACATCAGGCGCGCCGAAAGCGTGCCGCCGTTCGACATGAACCGGCGCCCGGACTGGCAGGCCCGTTACGCATACTATCCCTCGATCCCGAAACCCGTGATCGGCATGCTCAATGGCGCCACCGCGGGCATCGGCCTCGTGCACGCGCTGTATTGCGATCTTCGTTTCGCCGCCGACAATACCGTGTTCACCACGGCGTTCGCGCGCCGCGGGTTGATCGCCGAGCACGGCATCAGCTGGGTGCTGCCGCGCATCGTCGGTCATGCCAACGCGCTCGATCTCTTGATGTCCGCGCGCCGCGTCTTAAGCGACGAGGCGCTGCGCATCGGCCTGGTCAACCGGCTGTATCCACCCGAACAACTGCGCGAGCAGACCCTGGCCTATGCGCGCGATCTCGCCGACTTCGTATCGCCCAGCGCCCTTGCGGTGATCAAGCGGCAGCTTTACGACGTGCCGTTCCAGACGCTGGCCGAAGCCACCATCGACGCCAACCGCGAAATGGCGGTGGCGCTGCGCGGCAGCGATTTCCGTGAGGGCGTGGCGAGTTTCATGGAAAAGCGGCCGCCGCGGTTTACGGGGAATTAGTCAACGCTCCGGTCCGTCGTCGCCCTTCGGGCTATGCCGGGCACGCTTCGTCTTCGGCTTGTGCGTGGCTGCGCCACGCGTAGCCGAAGGCGAAGCGTGGTGGAGCCAGGCGGGATCGAACCGCCGACCTCGTCATTGCGAACGACGCGCTCTCCCAGCTGAGCTATGGCCCCATCGCGGCCGGGTCGATGTCGATCGACTGCGGCCGTCAATCGCGCCATTTAAATCTCCCCCCGGGTCAAGTCAAGAACGCTGAAATCGCTGCTTTTCCTTGTCATTTGCCTGGAACTTCCCTTGTTTGCGGGGGGCCGAACCGATATTTAGCACCTAGTCGAATCCGCGACCGAACCTGCGAGCCAATCCGCCATGCGCGCCATTCTCGACATCGTTCTCATCGTCCTCGATCTCTATATCTGGCTCCTGATCGCCTCGGCGATCCTGTCCTGGCTGATCGCGTTCAATGTCGTGAACACGCGCAACCAGTTCGTGGCGGCGGTGGCGGAATTCCTCTACCGGATCACTGAGCCGGTGCTGGCGCCGATCCGCGGCTTCATGCCGAATCTCGGCGGTCTTGATATCTCGCCGATCATCCTGATCCTGATCATCATGTTCATCCAGCGGGTCATCACCTATTACATCTATCCCAGCGTGTTCTGATCGCGCATTGATACGCCCGATATGACCGCGACGATCATCGATGGAAAAGCGATCGCCGCCGAGCTTCGCGCCCGCGTTGCCGACGAGGTGGCGCGGGTCAAGCGCGCGCATGCGCTGACGCCGGGGCTCGCCGTGGTGCTGGTCGGCACCGATCCCGCCAGCGAGGTCTATGTCCGCAGCAAGCACAAGCAGACCCAGGCCGCCGGCATGGCGTCATTCGAGCACGTGCTGCCGGCCGACGTCGAACAAATCGAATTGCTGGCGCTGATCGCAAGCCTCAACCGCGATCCCGCCGTACACGGCATCCTGGTGCAATTGCCGCTGCCGAAATCGCTCGATACCGAAAGGATCATCAACGCCATCGATCCCGCAAAGGACGTCGATGGACTGCACCCGAACAACGCCGGGCGTCTGGCCGCCGGGTTGCCGGCGCTGTCGCCCTGCACGCCGCTCGGCTGCATCATTTTGACCAAAAGCGTGCATGCCTCGCTGCAAGGCCTCAACGCCATCGTGATCGGCCGCTCCAACCTGGTCGGGCGGCCGCTGCTGCAATTGCTGCTCAACGAAAACGCCACCGTGACAATAGCGCATTCGCGTTCGCGCAATCTGGCACAGCTCTGCGCGCGCGCCGACCTGGTCTATGCCGCTGTCGGCAAGGCGGAAATGGTGCGCGGCGACTGGATCAAGCCCGGCGCCACCGTGATCGATGTGGGGATCAGCCGCCTGGGCAGCGCCGACGGCAAGACCAGACTGGTCGGCGACGTGGCGTTCCAGGAGGCGCTCGAGGTCGCCGGCGCGATCACGCCGGTGCCCGGCGGCGTCGGCCAGATCACGGTGGCGTGCCTGCTGGTCAACACCTTGCGCGCGGCCTGCGCCATTCACGGCCTGCCGCCGCCGGGGGTATGACGTCTCCCATCTCGTGTCCCGGACGCGCTGCAGCGTTCTTCACGCTGCTGCGCAGAGCCGGGACCTTACCGCACGCCGGCGTTCGTTACGGCCCCGGCTCTGCAGCGCACCACGCCGAAAACGGCGCGCTGCGCCGCGTCCGGGGCAAGAGTGTCACCCCGCGGTGTTCTCGATCAGCCGCCGATAGAACCGGATCATGTCCGCATAGCCGCCGATGCTGAGGCGCTCGTTGGTGCCGTGAAACCGCTTCAGGTCATCGGCATTGGCGCGCACCGGTGTGAACCGCAGGATATTGTCGGTGATGCCGGTGTAGTGGCGCGAGTCGGTGCCCGCCACCATCAGGCCGGGCGCGACGATGACGTCGGGGAAAATTTCGCGGATGGTCCGGTTGAGCGCGCGAAAGGGTTCGCCGGCGGTCGCGGTCACCGGCGGCGGATCGGCATTGCCAGGGAATGGCTCGATCGAGATGCGGTCGTTGCCGATGGTGTGGCGGACATGATCGGTCACGCTCGCCTGGGTATCGCCCGGGATCAGCCGGAAATTCACCGTGGCTTCGGCATTGCCCGGCAGCACATTGTCCTTGTCGCCGGCATTGAAGATGGTCAGCGCGGTGGTGGTGCGGATGGTCGCCTCGCTCGGTCCGGTTTTTTCGAATTCGCGCAACAGCAGCGGCTTGAACAGCCAGAGATTGGACAACACGACGCGATTGAAGCCGTTCATTTCCGGCGCCAGCGTATCGAACATTTCAGCAACCGCGCCGCGCACCTGGGTCGGCAAACGGTTCTCCTCCAGCCGCGCCAAAGCGGCGCTCATCATGCCGATCGCGGTGTCGCGCGGCGGCATCGAGGAATGCCCTGGCGTGGCGTGCGCCGTCAGCACCAGCGTCGCGTAGCCTTTCTCGGCTACGCCGATCAGCGCCGCCGGCCTGCCGAGGCCCTTGACGAGGCCCTCGGTGATCAGCAGACCCTCGTCGAGCACGAATTCCAGCCGGACGCCACGCGAGACCAGCAGCGCCGCGATCGCTTTTGCGCCGCGGGTGCCGCCGACTTCCTCATCGTGACCGAAAGCAAAGTAGATCGTCCGTTTCGGGCGGAAGCCCGCCTTGCTCATTTGCTCGGCCGCCTCCAGCATCGAATAAAGGTTGCCCTTGTCGTCCCACGAGCCGCGGCCCCAGATAAAACCGTCGGCGACGACGCCGTCGAACGGGGGCTGTTGCCAGTCCTTTGCCGTGCCCGGCGCAACCGGCACCACGTCCTGATGCGCCAACAGCGCGATCGGCGCGGCCTTCGGGTCGGACCCCTCCCACGTGTAGAGCAGGCTGTAGCCTGCCACGATCTCGCGTTTCGCCGCGGCATGAAACGCCGGAAAACTGCTGGCGATGTGCGCCTGCAGGCCGCGCAGCGCGTCGGCGTCCGAATCGGGATTGAGAAAGTTCGATATGGTCTGGAAGCGGATGGCTTCGGCAAGCCGCGCCGCGGCGGCTTGCTCGTCCACCGCCGCGCGCGGTGCGGCCGCCACCTGAATCTGCCGCGAACCGTGCGTGACGACGTTGAACAGCAGCACGCCGGCGAGAATCGCGATAGCGGCGATGACGATCAGTGCGACGTTGCGGATCAGTCGAAGTGGCCGGCGCATATTGACATCTTTCGCGCGATAGAAACTTCTCGTGCCCCGGACGCAGCGCAGCACGAAGAATGCCGCACCGCGTCCGGGACATGCTTTCCTACTTCTCCCTGGCGCGCGCGATGCCTTCCTCGATCAGCTTGTGCGCATCCTCCGCATTGCCCCAGCGCAGCACCTTCACCCATTTGCCGGGTTCGAGATCCTTGTAGTGCTCGAAGAAGTGCTGGATCTGCTGCAGCGTGATCTCCGGCAGGTCGCTGTAGGTCTTCACCTTGTCGTAGCGCTGGGTCAGTTTTGACGACGGCACCGCGATGATCTTCTCGTCGCCGCCGGCCTCGTCTTCCATCAAGAGCACGCCGACCGGGCGCACGCTCATGACCGCACCCGGCACGATGGCGCGGGTGTTGGCGACCAGCACGTCGCAGGGATCGCCGTCGCCGGACAGCGTGTGCGGAATGAAGCCGTAATTTCCGGGATAGCGCATGGCGGTGTAGAGAAAGCGGTCGACCACCAGCGTGCCGGCGTCCTTGTCCATCTCGTATTTGATCGGCTCGCCGCCGACCGGCACCTCGATGATGACATTGACCTCGTGCGGCGGATTGCTCCCGATCGAGATGGCGTCGATGCGCATAGGTGGCTCCGTGATTGAAAGAGCGGTTGCGTCAGTCAGCACAACATCGTCATACGCGGGCTTGACCCGCGTATCCATCCATCTTCGCGAAGAGTCTCTCGAAGAAAATGGATGGCCGGGTCAAGCCCGGCCATGACGATTGAGGCAAATGCCGGCGACCAAACCAGGCTTTAACTGGCCCAGGCGAACGCGACCTTGTCGAGCGACTTCGGCCCGAATTTCTCCGAGGACCGCGCCACCATCCGCCCGCCAAGCGCACGGTAGAACTCGGTCGCATGGTCGTTGTCGGAGAGCGCCCAGATCACCATGCTCTTCAACCCGCTTTGCACGAGGTCGCGCTTGGCCGCGGTGAACAGCCGGCGCCCGAAACCGAGGCCCTGAAACTCGGGACGCAGATAGAGCTCGTAGATCTCGCCTTCGAAATGCAGGCTGCGCGCGCGGTTGCGGCCGTAATTGGCATAGCCCGCGACCTTGTCGCCGAACACCAGCACGCTGACGCGGCTGCCCTTGCGGATCGCGCTGTCCCACCATTGCGGGCCGCGGCGGTTGATCAGCTTCTCGAGTTCGGCGCCGGGAATGATGCCCTGATAGGCGTTGCGCCAGGCCTCGTCATGGGTCGATGCCACCGCGGAAGCGTCCGAAGCTTTGGCAGGCCGAACCTCGATCAGGGTTGTGCTCATGGACGCAATCAAAGCAAGTCGGCGCGCCGGCTTCAAGGTCCATCGTTAATTATCAGTTAACGTGTGGATTTTCTGCATCAGTTTTGCCGTTCGGCTGTATCGAAAGAGGACAAGACGCGGCCTTGCCGGGCGTTCCGCCGCCGTTTTGCAAGGCGCTAGGGGGTTTGCGGAAGGTATTGCCGTGGAATCGGTATTCGGTCCGCCGGCAAAAAATGCGCTGGATTTGATTCGCCGCGCGGTTTCTGATCGCAGATCGATGGACCGGCACGGACGGCAAATGCGATTGATCAAGGCGATCTGCGTTGTGGCTGCGCTCGGCGCGCTCGTTGCGCCGCCTGCCGCGGCGCAAGTCGCGTTGGGTGCGCAGGGTTCCGAAAGCGAGCCGTATCGCCGGCAGCCGTGGCTGGTGCCGACACCCGATCCGGCTACCGCCGCGCACGCGATCCTGTTCCGCCCCCCTGGCGATGGGCCGTTTCCGCTCGCGATCGTTGCCCATGCCACGTCACAAAACGTGCTGCGTCGTGCGCAAATGCCGCAGCCGGAATATCGCGCTCTGGCAATGTGGCTGGTGACGCGCGGATTCGCGGTGCTGGTTCCGGAGCGACCGGGCCATGGCGCGACCGGCGGGCGCTATCTCGAGGACCAGGGCGGTTGCGACGAGGCGGACTATGCCAAAGCCGGGCACGCCACCGCGGATTCCATCGCCGCGGCGCTGGAATTTATGCGCACGCAGTCCTTCATCCGGCAGCAGGGCGGGGTGATCGTCGGCCACTCCGCCGGCGCATGGGGCGCGCTGGCGCTTGCCGCTCGAAATCCCCAAGGCGTCGCGGCGATCGTCGCGTTTGCGCCGGGCCGCGGCGGCCACGCCAACGATCTGCCCAACCAGGTCTGCGCGCCGCATACGCTGATCTCGGCGGCGGCCGAGTTCGGCAGGAAAGCGCGGGTGCCGGTGACATGGCTGGTGGCCGCCAATGACAGCTATTTCTCGCCGGAGTTGTCGCGGAAAATCGCCGAAGCCTTCCGCGCCGGCGGCGCAAGAGTGGATTTTCGTGTGCTTCCGGCGCTCGGCAGCGAGGGCCACTGGCTGCCGGAAACCGAGGCCGGCGTGAAGGCGGCCGGGCCGGAACTGAATCGCGCGCTGAAGGCGCCGGGTCCGGTGGCGGCGAAGAAGCGATGAGCAACCCGTGGCCGGATGACGACGTCATCCTCTACGACGGCGTCTGCGTGTTCTGCTCGCGCTGGGTCCGGTTCGTAGCCAGACGCGACGTGGAGCGCCGGTTCCGCTTCACCGCGATTCAGTCCGGCTACGGCAGCCGGCTCGCGCAAGCCTTCGGCATCGATCCCGCCGATCCCGACACCAACGCGGTGGTGCATGGCGGCGTCGCCGCCTTCAAATCCGACGCCGCGCTGACGGTGCTGTCGCATCTGCCGGGGTGGAAATGGACACGCATGCTGCGCGTGGTGCCGAAAGCATGGCGCGATGCGGTGTACAATCTCGTCGCGCGCAACCGCTACCGGATTTTCGGGAAGTATGAGGCGTGTTTCGTACCGGCCGCGGAATTCAGGGCGCGGGTCATCGAGTAATCTACTCGGCGATGACTTCTTGCGCCGCCCTTTCGCCGCTGTCCCTCGCCCCGTGCGCGGTGGAGAAAAAATTCGGCGACGTGGCCTCGCCGGCGAAGAACAGCCGGCCATCGACCGGAGCGGCAAGCACCGCGCGGGCGCCGGCGTGGCCGGGAAGGGCGTGGGAGTAGGCGCCGCGCGCGAAGGGATCGCGCGCCCAGCGGGATTCGGCTAATGGCTTCAGCTTGCGGCGGATGTCGGAGCCGAGCAGCGCCACGATCTGGTCGATGCTTTCCGCGGCGAACGCGCCGTCGCCTGCGTCTTCCAGCTCGCGCGCAAACGTGCCGCCAAAAAATCCTTCGATGCAGGGCTGGCCGAACGGGCGCAGGTGAAAGCTGCCCATCGCGGTACGCATGGTGGCGCCGCGCAGATTGCCGTCCTTCGGCAGCGCGTCCGGATTGTCCAGCGCCAGCATCACCTTGTCGTCGACGCCGAGCGGCAGGCCGCGCGCGGCATCCACCTTCGCAGGCAATGCGGGGTGAAAGCGGACCGCCTCGTCGGCGATCAGGTTGGTCGGCACGGTGACGATCACCTTGCTCGCGGTCAACGTACCGCGCGAGGTTTCGATCCTCACGCGCGGGCCGGAATGGTCGATCAGCGTCACTTCGGTGTTCAGCGCGATCGGGCAGGGCGCGCCCCAGGCCGTCATCAGCGCGCCATAGCCGCGCCGCACCCGCCAGTTGATCCCGGTATCCTCATAGGCCTCCATGTCGCGGATCGAGACCTGGTCGAGCTCGCAGCCGTTCACATAGGTCGAGATCGCGTGGATCATCGGGTTCCAGCGGTTGCCGGGCTCGAGATAATCGCTTGCCGTATCGCCGCCGCCGTCATGCGCGGCCTGCTCGGCGCGGTCGTAGAAGGCCTCGAGCGCCGCGATGAAATCCTGCCGCTCCGCCAGCGGAAAGCCGGTATCGAAACTCTGCTCGCGCCATGGCGGGCGGGTCTTGTCGATTTCGAAATCGAGTTGCCGTGCGATCTTGACGAAGGAATTCTTGTCGGCGGAATGCAGCCAGCCGCAGCCGGCGTCGAAGATGATGCCGGGTGCGGCCAAAATGGTATGCGCGCGTCCGCCGACGCGTCCGCGCGCTTCCAGCACAATGACGGAAAGGCAGGATCTTTGCAGCGCATGCGCGGCGCCGAGGCCGGCGGCGCCGGCGCCGATGATGGCGACATCGACGGAGGAGGGAAGGGACATGGTTAGCGATTCGCCACGTGCAGACCGCTTCGTCAAGGCAGTTTGTGTACCGGACGCGATGCGGCATTCTTGATGCCGCTTCGCAGAGCCGGGACCGTACCAAACGCCGGCGCTTGGCGCGGCCCCGGCTTAGCAGTGCACCACGCCGCCAAGTGCGGCGCGCTGCACTGCATCCGGGGCACGAGGCCTCACGCCACCTCTTGCTTGCCCTTCTCGGCGCGCTTGCGCTCGCCGGGATCCAACATTTTCTGGGCGAGGGGCGGAAGTTTTGCTATCCGTTCGATTTCAATCTGTAATAGTTTGCAGCTCGAACTTCAATTCGGCGCAAGGTCTGACGGAGGTATTGAAGCATGAGGGTCAATCGCAGCAGCATCATTTTCCATTTGCTGCTTGTTGCAAGTGGCCTTGGCTTTGGTCAGGCGGCCAAAGCGGAAGATGGGATAGAAGTCCGGGCGGCGCGGGTTTGCGCAGGAATCGGGCAGATAAATAGCGAAAGCCAAGGCGCCCTCAAGATCGACAATTTTGATCTCCGCGCGACGACCAATGGCACGGTCACTATACGGAGAGACGGGGTTGATCTGGGTAAAATCGAGAAGGGCTCTTACGAAAGCTATAAATCCTGTCTGGTCGAAGTAATGAGGATAATTGCGCCGCCGCCGCCACCGACACCGCGGCCTGTGACGACCGCTCCAGGTAATGCTCCCCCCAGGCCCGCGGGGACCCCGCCCGACCCTCCTGTGGTGACGTACAAGACATGCACGGGAAGTTTTGAAAGTGTTTGCCCATCTCACGACCATTTCTTCGCTTGCGGAGCAAACCTTGCCTCCTGGGCGAGAGCGCAATGCGCTTCCTTTACAATCACGAAGGTGGATTCTTACGGCGGAGACAGGTGCGGTTATTCAATCAATCAGATCGTATGTCGAGACCCCAGATAGCTTGCGCCTGCGTCTGGAAATGCCGTGGAGCGACTTGATGATTAGACACTCTAGCCTTGTGCTCTGGATCGTTGCCTTCGGCGTTGCGATCCTCGGATTAATGTCTCTCGGTATCGTGGGAGCGGTCATCTACTCATCGCTCAAATACGGAAAGCCTCCGGAAATCCTGAGCAACTGGGGTGGATTGATAATAGGGTTTTTTATCGGGTCGTTTTTCAATTTCGCCCGAACCGCATTGGGACTCGAAGCCAGGCCGGGCGTTCACGACCTGTAGAGACTTGCTACCAATTCGCCGCAAGGCGACGGCGGCGTGACCCGCCTTACGCCACTTCCTGCTTGCTCTTCTCGGCGCGCTTGCGCTCGTTGGCGTCGAGGAATTTCTTGCGCAGCCGGATCGACTTCGGGGTCACCTCGACCAGTTCGTCGTCCTCGATATAGGCCAGCGCCTTTTCCAGCGTCATCTTGATCGGCGGCGTCAGCCGCACCGCCTCGTCCTTGGAGGTGGTGCGGATGTTGGTGAGCTGCTTGCCCTTGAGGATATTGATCTCGAGATCGTTGTCGCGGGTGTGCTCGCCGACGATCATGCCGCGATAAACCTTCCAGCCGGGCTCGATCATCATCGGGCCGCGGTCTTCCAGCTTGAACATGGCGTAGGCCACGGCCTCGCCCTGGTCGTTGGAAATCAGCACGCCGTTGCGGCGGCCCTGGATGTCGCCCTTGTAGGGCGCATAGGCGTGGAACAGCCGGTTCATGATGGCGGTGCCGCGGGTGTCGGTCAGCAATTCGCCCTGATAGCCGATCAGGCCGCGGGTCGGCGCGTAGAACACCAGCCGCAGGCGATGGCCGCCGGAGGGGCGCATCTCCATCATCTCGGCGCGGCGCTCGCTCATCTTCTGCACGACGATGCCGGAGTGCTCCTCGTCGACGTCGATCACGACCTCTTCGACCGGCTCCTGCCATTCGCCTGTCGCCTCGTCCTGCCTGAGCACGACGCGCGGGCGCGACACCGACAGCTCGAAACCTTCGCGGCGCATGGTCTCGATCAGGATGCCCAACTGCAATTCGCCGCGGCCGGCCACTTCCATCGCGTCCTTGTCGTCGGATTCGCGCACCCGCAGCGCCACATTGCCTTCGGCCTCGCGCAGCAGCCGGTCGCGGATCATGCGGCCGGTGACCTTGGTGCCTTCGGTGCCGGCCAGCGGCGAATCGTTGACGCGGAAGGTCATCGACAGGGTCGGCGGATCGATCGGCTGCGCGGGAATCGGCGTTTCCACCGTGGGATCGCAGATGGTGTGGGCGACGGTGGCGTTGGGCAGTCCGGCAAGGGCGACGATGTCGCCTGCTTCCGCCTCATCCACGGCGGTGCGTTCGATGCCGCGGAACGCCAGCACCTTGGTGATGCGTCCGCTCTCGATCAGCTTGCCATCGTGATCGAGCACCTTGACGCTCTGGTTCGGCTTGACCGAGCCCGATGAGATGCGGCCGGTGATGATGCGGCCGAGATAGGGATTGGCTTCCAGGATGGTGCCGAGCAGGCGGAACGGACCTTCTTCCACCACCGGCGGTTTGACGTGGCTCAGCACCAGATCGAACAGCGGCTTCATGCCGTCGTCGTGCGAACCCTCGAGCGAGGTCGCCATCCAGCCTTGCTTGGCCGATCCGTAGAGAATCGGGAAATCGAGCTGCTCGTCGGTGGCATCGAGCGCTGCGAACAGGTCGAACACTTCGTTGATGACTTCGACGGGGCGGGCATCGGAGCGGTCGACCTTGTTGATGACGACGATCGGCTTCAGGCCCATGCGCAGCGCCTTGGACACCACGAATTTGGTCTGCGGCAGCGGGCCTTCGGCGGCGTCCACCAGCACCAGCGCGCCGTCCACCATGTTGAGGATGCGCTCGACCTCGCCGCCGAAATCGGCATGGCCCGGGGTGTCGACGATGTTGATGCGGGTGTCCTTCCACTGCACCGACGCAGCCTTCGCCAGAATGGTGATGCCGCGCTCGCGCTCGAGGTCGTTGGAATCCATCGCGCGTTCGACCTGGCGCTGGTTGTCGCGGTAGACGCCCGACTGCTGCAGCAGGCGGTCGACCAGCGTGGTCTTGCCATGGTCGACGTGGGCGATGATTGCGACGTTGCGGAGATTCATGCTGTTTCTTCTAAAGTCGGGCAATGGCTGGAGCACGATCTCGCCGGAAAACCGGGACCCACTTTTCCGGATCTCGCTCAAAACCTGGAGTTTGCGGGCGCCTCAAGCGCCCAAAAAGGAAGCCCGGCCAAAGGACCGGGCAAACCTTACGCGTTGCGCTGCAATATAGTCATAAATCGGCTGAGGGCAAGGCTGTGGAACGGCCTCCGTTACTTATGATCAGCGTCGTGGCCGGGCATTTCCATCTTCTCCATCGTCGCCGTCAGCCGGGTCGGGGAAAGCAATGGCGCGGCGGCCAGAGCCTCGGGGACCGGTCCTCCGCGCACCTTGATCAGGAAGTTCTGCATCATGCCGGTGTCCTCATGCGGCAGGATATGGCAGTGGAACACCGACTTTCCGTGCCATTCCTTGAACTTGGTGCGGATAACGACCTTCGATCTCGCCGGGATCCAGACGGTGTCCTTGAAGGTGCCGGGCGGCAGTTTGTTGCCGTTGACCGAGATCACCTCGAACGAGTTGACGTGAATATGGAACGGGTGGCCTTCCGTGCCGCCGTGCTGGCTGTCGCCGACCACCAGATGCCATTCCTCGATGCCGTCGAGGTCCACGACGTAGTTGTCGTCGGTGACCTGGTATTGCTGGCCGTTGAGCAGGAAATCGATGCCGACATAGGGATTCTGGCTGCCCGGAAATTGATCGGAAAAGAAGATCGTCCGCATCACCTGCACCTGATCGGGTCGAATCAGCGGATACACGCGCGTGGGCAGCGGCAAGGCGGTCGGCAGCGCCATGTTCTTCGCCGCGCCCGCGACGTTGATGGTGGCAACGATCTTCTGCGCGCTGAACAGGAACTGCTGGTTCTGCGCGAGCTGCACGATATTGTATTGGCCGGGCTTGTCGGCCTTGATCAAGAACTCGGCGCGGTTGGCGGGCGCGAGCTGGATCTGGCCTTCGTAGGGCAAGGTCTTGTTGTCGGTCGGCGGCGCCACGATCGGCGGATCCGGAATCGGCACCGGCGCGATGGTGCGCACGCGCGGGAAATTGACGCCGTCGAGCGCGAGCAGGTGCATGTCGAGCCCTTGCACGGCGATCGGCATGTAGTTGTCGGACGAGCCGTTGAGCATGCGGAAGCGCACCACTTCGCCCGGCTGCATGTTGATCACCGGCGGCGTGAGCTGCACCGGCGTGGGCGCGGTTGGATTGCTGTTGTCGTGCGTTTCCTTGAAGAACGGCTCGCCGTTCAGCAGGTAGTAGCGGCGCGCATAGTCGCCGGTAGTGAAGCCGCCATTGAGATTGGGCTGCGCCACATAGGGATTTGCGGGCGGCGTTATCGTGGGGTCATAGATCGTGACGTTGCCGCCAAAGGTCTGCCAGATCGCGTTCTGCTTCGACAAATAGGTCCAGTAACCGGAGACATCGGTCTTCGGCGGAAACCCCAGATCCTCCGGCGGCGTTCCGGTCGAACCGCCCTGGCCGTTCGGACCCGGCGGCACCACAGGGTCGGTTTGAAACAGGCCGATATCCTGGATCACCAAAAATTCCTGGCGCGCCGCCTTGATCGCCGGCACCTCGTCGATGGCGCCGGATACGACAATGCCACCGGCCATGCCGGTGACCGCCTGCACTGCGGTCGAGCCGTGATGGTGGGGATGATACCAGTCGAATCCCGGCGGGTGGTCCGGCGGGATCTGGAAAACATATTGCTTGGTCTCGCCCGGCTTGATCTCGATCATCTCGGCCCGGGGATCCGAGGTGCCGACGGGCTCGAACAGATGCGGGACGATATCCATGCCGTGCAGATGCAGATTGGTCGAGCCGAGATTGTGCGGCACGTTGTGATCGTGCGGCCAGTTCGCCGCGCCATAGGTATAGGGCGCCAGCGAGTTTTTCAGATTGATGGTCAGCTGCTGTCCGGGCGCGATCTGCATCACCGGTCCCGGGATTGTGCCGTTATAGGCACGCAACCGGCAGGGGATGCCGTCGATTGTTTTGGTGATGAAGCCGCATTCGAGGTTGATGACGTTGACCGGACCCGCCCGCGCCACCTTGGCGCCTTGCTGGGCGAGCGCGGACGTCGAGGCCGCCGCGAGGCCGAGCGCTACCGAGCCTGCGACGATCTCGCGGCGTGAAATTTCAGTCATCGTTGTCCTCGCGGTCTACTTGCCAAGCGTGCAGGGGGCTGGCGCCTTGAAGGTGTTGAACTGTCCGTATTGCTGGAACGCCACTTCCAGCTGCAGCGAGGTATCGAGCGGCAGCGCGTCGGGGAAATAGCCGCCGGAGAATTTCTGCGGCGCGATGATGTTGTCGAAATAGGAAGCGTTCATCGCCGAATATTGCGTGCACATGCCGTTGAAGCCGAACGATGGCGGCACGTTGACCCCCATGTTCGATACCGCGCCGTTGGGTGCGGCGAAGGCGCTGCCGTGACACGACATGCAGGACGACTGCGAATTGTCGACCGGCCCGGCCAGCCGGTTGTTGCAGCCGAAATGCTGGTAGATGTTAACGCCCGGATTGAGCACGCTCTGCTGCGCCGGTATGGATTCGGCCTGCGGCACCGCCGGGAACGTCCACGGATCGGAGCCGTACTGGATGCCGAGCGGCAGCAGGTGATCCCAGAACGTCGAGCCCGGCTGCTCGGCGCTATAGGCGTAGGTGCCGTAGACCCAGCCGGTCGGCGAGCGCGAATCCGTCACCGCCACGTCGACCTGCACGATGCGCGAGATCTGCACCTTGCGCTCGCAGGTATATTTCTGGGTGTTGGTGTCGAGCACGTGGCGGTCGATCTGCCATTCCGGCGAGCCCTTCAGATAGGGGACGCAATCCGGCGGCGCGCTGGTGGTGAGAAACTTGACCACCACCGTGCCTTGCAGGAACGGCAGGCCGGCCGGCATCTTCGTGCCCAGATATTCCGCGACCTGCGGCACGCCGGTCCTGGGGATGGCCTTGCCGAATGCCACGCCGCCCCATTCGTTGTAGTAGCCGACCGCCCAGGTCTCGAAGCCGGCCGGGTACTTCGTCTTGCATTCGTCGGTCATGCCGGCGAGGAAGTTGGTGGCGTGCGGAACCTGCGCCTTGAGCAGTTTCTTGTTCTGCGGGTTGACCAGGTCGGCGAGATGCGCCGTGCGCTCATTGGTGGTGCCGTGCACGAATTCGCGGCCCGCGGCCGGGTCATAGGCCATCCAGGGCACGTTGAACCAGCGGGTTTTGCCGGCGACGTTGATCTGGAAGCCGACCTTGTTGTCGAGCTGCGCATCCTGGCCCTGTTTCACATAGGCGAGGATTTGCTTCAGATATTCGTCCCACTTGCCGGAGCTCCACGAATTGCCGGCAGGCGGCGGAAACTTCGGATAGAAGTCGACGTCGACCTGGAGCCAGGTGCATTCCGGACACTGGCTCGGCACCGTCGCCGGATAATCGCGGCTGAGCTTGAACACCGGCCCGGTCCAGCCCGGCGGCGGTCCCTTCACCGTGTTCTGGAATGCCGGCCCTGCCGCCGATTGCGCCAGCGCCGGGGTTGCGAGCGCGCCGCAAAATCCGGCGGCGGCGATCACTGCGGCGATGCTTGAAATGCGTTGCGTCCGGTTCATGCTGCTCTCCCCATTGCTATGCCGTTCGGTCCGGCGCATCGCGCGCCGGCGCGGCCATTGTTGTTACGCCGAGCGCGCCAGTTGCGCCGCGACGTAGTCGTAGAAACCGTTGCGGTTGCTGAAGCTGAGATAGACGTTCTGGGTATGCTTGGCGGTGCTGGTTTGGCGCAGCCAGCCTTGCTCAAAACCCCATTGCACCACTTCGAGCTTCATCTGCTGCGGCGGCGCATAGAGATCGGGCCGCGCCAAGAACACCGTCGCGCAGACGTCCCACATGTCATAGAACGGCTCGGCCGCAACCAGGCCGTAAGCCTCATAGGCGAGCTGCGAGAAGCTGCAAGTCTTTCCCTGTGCCTGCAGCCGCGCCATGAATTCTTTCGAGATCGGCGCGTCGTTGGTGATGTCGAGCGGGAAGTCGTGAATTCCGCTGAACATCTCAAGCCCGTCCTGCGCCGCGAACGGATCCCAGAACACGTTCCACTCGGCGTGCTTGTTGGCGACGACCGGATTGATGGTGGTGGGATCGAGATTGCCCTGCACGTTGATGGCGCCGCCCATCCACACCACGCGGTCGATGCCGGCGATGAGTTCGGGCCGCGCGCGCAGCACATTGGTAAGCGGGGTGAAGCCGGTGGTCAGCAGCACCGTCAGTCTGTCGCCGGTCCTGACCGCCTGCTCGAGCATCGCGGCCACCAGCGCGTCGCCGGAGGGCGGCGGCGTCGGTACCGTGGAGCGATATGGCTTCAGGATCGGCAATTCGCCAAAACTCACGCAGTCGCCGCGATAGGGCCAGGGAAACGGGTTCCAGCCGCGCGATTCCGACAGCGCCAGCGGAATGTCGGGCCGGCCCATGAACTGTTGCAGCCGGTTGGCGGCGTCGATGCCCGGCTGTGGAATGCAGTCGGCGTCGGCGATGACAATGCCCTTGAGATCGACATTCGGCATCGCCACCAGCAGCAAGGTGGCAATGAAATCGTCGATGGCGGCGTCGTGAATGAAAAGGACCGGCAGCTTCCGGCCCTGGCCGGATGCCGGCGGGGCGTCTGCTTCGCTTGCCACGTGATCTCCCCGACTGCCCGCCGCAAATGAAAAAGCGAGATCAATCGTAGTACAACCTATGAGATAGGCAACCTGTTTTCCAAATCATAAACAAACGTTGATCGAAAGCCGGCGATGTCCGGCGCGCGCCCGAGTAAGTGTCAGATGTCGAACACCGCGACGGCGCGGATCGGCGAGCCGGTGCCGTCGCGCCACTTCATCGGCAGGCCGATGAAGGTGAACGGGCCCTGGCCCAGCAGCGCTTCCAGATTGCACAGGCTCTCGATGTGGGTGATGCCGAGGTCGAGGCAGGCCTTGTGAACCAGCAGGTTCTCCTTGCCGTCGGGGCCCGGCCGCATCGAGTCGATGCCGAAATGCACGACGCCTTGCCTTGCCAGCCATTCGGTGGCGGCGACATTCACGCCGGAATTGTCGGTTGAATATTCCTTGCGCGGAAAGGTGCGCTGGTGATGCCCGGTGCAGAGCAGGACGGTGCCGCCTTTCGGCACGCCAAGGCCTGCTTTCTTAACCGCCGCTTCGAGGTCGTCAGGCGCGATCTCGGCGCGCGGCGCGATGTGGCGCAGGTCGAGGCAGATGCCGGGCACGATGCAGTTCTCCAGCGGGTATTCGCCGATCGGCTGGCCGGTCCTGCTGAAATGCCTGGGCGCGTCGATGTGGGTGCCGGCGTGGTCCGGCATCGATATGAACATCGAGGACAGCCCGTACACATTGCCGGATTCGGCAAAACTCTGTTCGTGGGTCTTCCAGACGCCGTGGATGACGGGAGGATGGCCCGGATAGCTCGGGGTGCCGTGGTAGAGTTCGCGGCTGAGATCGACGATTTTCACGATGGGTCCTCCACATATAACTAACGCGTAGGGTGGCAAAGGCGCGATCTTCGCGCCGTGCCCACCCTACGGAGCATTCCGCGGTCGCTCTAGCCCGTTTTCGGATCCAGCGTGGTCGACCACAGCGCGACGTTGGCGCGATCCCGCAAGGTTACCGTCATCTGTCCGGTCGCACCCTCGATCCTGACATGGCCGAAGAACTGCATCCCGGCGGAAGGCGGCAGGTTCTGCTTGTCGAGGCCGGGCGCCTTGATGAACCGCACCTCGGGGAGTTCGTTCGGCCCAGAGGTCCTGTTGTCGGGCAGCTTCACCTCGGCCTGCATGATGCCGTCGACACCGGTTTTGCGATCAGAATACGCGCAAATTATCGGTTTTAAGCGCCGGTGGCCCTGAGCTGGACACCCGCCCGCTGCAGGTTTTGCGGCATGCTCGCGAGCAAGGCCTTGCGGTCGGCCACGGCGTTATGGAATTGCTCCAGCGCGATGTTGAAGGCGGTCAACGCGCCTTCCTCGATCGCGCCGTGTTCGAATCGGTTCAGCGTGTCCCGCAAGATGCTGTCCGCTTCCGCCTGCATCTGATCCAGCTCATCGGCGGAATCGCTGCGCCGCGCCGCCGCCAGCATGTCGAGCAGGCGCTCGCGCGACGACGAATTGCTGTTGCGTTCATCCTTCTTCAGATAGCTCGCGAACCACGCGCCGACCGAACCCAGCAGCGACAGTCCCATCAGGCTGAACCAGATGTAATCGCTGTAGCGATCGAGGAAGGTCTTTTCCTCGCCATCGACATAGGCCGCCGCCCCCGGGTGCACCGGGATCGCGGCATCCTTGTCGGTGTCGGGGGTTTCGATTTTCGCGGCCAGCGGGAATTCCGACAGCAGCGTCTGGCGTACCGCGAACAATTGCCGGGCGAAGGCGGCGACGGTTGATTCCGACAGGCCTTTGCGCGCCACGATATGGTGCGAGAAGCTGATCGTCTTCACCTCGTCCTCGGGACGCGCCGGCGAGCCGCCGAATGCCCCGGCCGGAATTTCGGCCGCCTCGTAGGCCGGGTAGTTCTGCGCGATCGCACCGGCCGAATCGATCGCAAGGAACGTCGGCGACGCGCCTTCGCGGGTCGAATTGTTGATCGCGTCGGTGGTGATCTTGCTGTTGACCGGTCCCGCCGCGAGATACGCATCCGCCTTCTGGTTGCGGATCGCCTCGGCGGCCTCGCTGGCCGGGAACTGCACGATCTCGACCTTGCTGGAATCCACTCCGTATTGCCGCAGGATCACCTTGAGCAGGTTGACATTGGCCTCGGTGCGCCCGACCACGCCGATGCGGCGGCCGGCGAGCTGCTGGATCTTGGTGATCTTCGGCGCGGGTTTTTTCGCCTTCGCCGCCGGCGGCACCCACAGCACCGCGACGTTCTTGCGCAGCGTGGCCACCGCCTGCGCATTCTTCGGCACGTCGAGATCGCCGCGGATGATGGCGAGGTCGGCCTTCCCATCGGCAAGCGCCTGCGCGCTCGCGACCGCGCCGTCGGTCTGGGTCGGCCGCAAGCGGACATGGCTGTGCGCAAAGGACTGGGTCAGGGTCTGGACGACCTTGAGGTCGTCGCTGTTCTGGGGACCGACCGCGATGCGCAGCGTCACCGGACGCATCGCGAAGTAATAGGCGCTGGAGACCGCGCCGACCAGCGCCAGCGTGCCCGCCAGCGTGATCAGCATCATCTTCCGCTTTGCCGAACGCGGCGACGGCGGCCTGACAACGTCGGGGCCGTCCTCGATCGATCGGGAAAAAAGCTGCTTCAGGCTCAAATCCATTCCGCCCAACGGTTACATCGCGTTTTGTAGCAATTTTCCTGCCATTCGCGGCATTACATCTGCGTCATGGTTACTAACCGGGGCTTTGGCCCGTTATTGTGGCATCGACTGAGACTGCGACATCATGGACCAAAACCGCGCCGCCCGGTGTTAGGGTGGGTGTGAAACCGGAGGCGATCATGGTGCAGAAACTGTCGGGAGATGCCCGCAAGGCGGCCTTGAAGGAACTGTCCGGCTGGTCGGAGGCGGCGGGCCGCGATGCGATCGGGAAAACCTTCACCTTCAAGGATTTCAACGAAGCCTTCGGGTTCATGTCCCGCGCCGCGCTGGTGGCAGAAAAGAGCGACCATCACCCGGAATGGCGCAATGTTTACAAGACCGTAGAGGTCGTGCTCGCAACCCACGACGCCGGCGGCGTGACCGCGCTCGACGTCGAGCTTGCCAAGGTGATGAACGCGATTGCCAAGCAGCTCGGCGTCGCCTGACAGGCGCTTGCAGCGGCGGGCCGACATCACCAATTGAGGCCTATTCGCGCGGCGGTGGCCGCACTTGGCCTCAGGGAGTCCAGCGATGGCGTCCGAACAAGCGACAGGATTCGAGCCGGCCGACCGCCTCGCGCAGGACCGCGACAGCGTGCGGCGGCGGTTCTGGAGCAAGCTGAAGCGCGTCGCAGCACATCTGCCGTTCGCCGAGGATCTGCTCGCCGCCTATTATTGCGCCTTCGACCGGCAGACCCCGCGTCATGTGCAGGCAGCGCTGCTCGGCGCGATCGCTTACTTCATCCTGCCGTTCGACATCATCCCCGACATGCTGCCGGTGCTCGGCTTCACCGACGATGCCGCCGTGCTCGCCACCGCATTGCGGATGGTCGCGACCCACATCACGCCGGAACACCGCGACGCCGCCCGCGCGGCGCTGAAGCGGGGGATGTCGGAGACGTAATTCTGGAAACCGTCATTGCCGGGCTTGACCCGGCAATCCAGCCACTTCGAAAAAAACTCCTGCGAGGACCGATGGATGCGCGGGTCAAGCCCGCGCATGACGAAGCATCACGGATGCAGGATCACCTTGCCCATCGCCTTGCGCCCCGCCAGCACCTTTAGCGCATCGGCGGTCTGCGCCAGCGGGAAGGTGCGATCGACATGCGATGAAATTTTTCCCTCCGCGGTCCACTGCACCAGCTTTTCCAGGTTGGCGCGGTTCTTGTCCGGATTGAGCCGCGCCCAGGCGCCCCAGAACACGCCCCTGATGTCGCAGCCCTTCAGCAGCGCGAGATTGAGCGGCATCTTTGGAATATCGCCGGCGGCAAAACCGATCACCAGAAAACGGCCCTCCCAGGCGATGGAGCGCAGCGCGGCTTCGGCATAGCTGCCGCCGACGGGATCGAAGATGATATCGGCGCCCTTGCCGCCGGTGAGTTTGCGCAGGCCTTCCTTCAGATCTTCCTTGGCGTAGTTCAGTCCAAGCTCGGCGCCATGGGCCTTGGCGAATTCGATCTTTTCGTCCGACGAGGCGCAGGCGATCACCTTCAGGCCCATCAACTTGCCAAGTTCGCATGCGGCAAGCCCGGTGCCGCCGGCGGCGCCGAGTACCGCCATGGTCTCGCCGGGTTTGAGGCTGGCGCGGTCTTCCAGCGCATGCAGGGCGGTGCCGTAGATGATGATGATGCCGGCGGCGCGGTCGAAATCCAGATTGTCCGGAATTTTCACGATCGAATTCGCCGGCAGCGCGATCTTTTCGCGCGCGCCGTTGTGGCCGCAGGACGCCACCACGCGGTCGCCCGGCTTCAGATCGGTCACCCCGGCGCCGACGCTCTCGATTACGCCTGCGACTTCCGCCGCCGGCGAAAACGGAAACGGCGGCTTGATCTGGTACTTGCCCTGGATCATCAACAGGTCGAAGAAATTCAGCGCCGCCGACTTGATCGATATCACGGCCTGGCCGGGCTCGGCCACGGGATCGGGCACGTCGGCCAGCACGAGATCGTCGGGGCCGCAATATTGCGAGCAGAGAATGGCTTTCATGGACACACCTGACTTTAGGGAATAGCGCTGGGGTGCTTCTTGCCGGATTTGAAGCCGGGCTACAATGCGATTCGTGTACGACGCCAGTATGCTTCGTTCCCCGGACGCAGCGCAGCGCGTAGCTCATCGCGAAGCGGTGCGCTGCAGAGCCGGGGTCGTAACGAACGCCGGCGCTTGGTACGGTCCCGGCTCTGCGGAGCAGCGTGGAGAACGCTGGGACACGAGAGAGATCGACGATGTTCGAAAAAAACCTGCTCGCAGCAAAACGCATCCTGGTCACCGGCGGCGGCTCCGGCCTGGGGGCGGCGATGGCGCGCCGCTTTGTCGAGCTTGGCGCCGAGCTGATCATCTGCGGCCGTCGGCTGGAATTGCTGGAGCAAACCGCGGCGCAGTTGCGTCGCGACCTCAACGGCAAGGTCAGTGCTGTCAGGTGCGACATCCGCGATGGCGCCGCGGTCGATGCCACGATGGACGCGATCTGGCGCGACGCGCCGCTCGACGTGCTGGTCAACAACGCCGCCGCCACCTTCATCGCGCAGACCGAGCATCTGTCGTTCCGCGCCGCGGACGCTGTTCTCGCGCCGACTTTGCATGGCGCGATGTATTGCACGCTGGCTGTGGGAAAGCGCTGGATCGAGGGACAGCACAAGGGCGTGGTGCTGAGCATCCTTTCGACCTCGACCATCACCGGCCGCGCCTTCACCGTGCCCTCGGCGATGGCGAAATCGGCGGTGCTGGCGATGACCAAGAGTCTTGCGGTGGAATGGGGCCCGAAGGGCATCCGCACCGTGGCGATCGCGCCGGGGCCGTTCCCGACCGCGGGCGCATTGGGACAGCTTCGGCCCGAAGGCCGCGACGAGGGGCCCGCGGCCAAAAATCCGCTCGGCCGCGTCGGCGAACACGGCGAACTCGCCAATCTTGCAAGCTTCCTGATTTCGGATCAGGCCGGCTACATCAATGGCGAAATGGTGGTGCAGGACGGCGGCATGCATTTGCGCGGTTCCGGCGCCGAGGACCTGCTCGCCTGGACCGACGCGCAATGGCAACGGCAGCGGGCGGCGCGGCCGAAAAGCTGAGTTCGTCATGCCCGGCCTCGTGCCGGGCATCCACGTCTTAACAGCTCGGCAAAATACGTGGATGGCCGGGACAAGCCCGGCCATGACGAGGGAGTCGGTTGCAAGGGCCATCGCGCCGGGCCATCTTGCAGTCACAATGATGGGGGATCGACTAAAAGTATGTCCGTGCGGGGAATACTGACAATTTTGGCGGTTGCCATGCTGGTGTGCGGGGTTTCCCCCGTGCTGGCGCAGGGCGCTGCGTCCAAGGACGCCAAGTCGTCGAAACCTGCGCCGGCCAAGCCTGCCGCTGCCGCCAAGCCCGAGGCGAAGCCGGAGGCCAAGCCGGCCGCTGCTGCGGGCAGTGCCGAGCCGACGCTGATCGGCCAGTTCGGCACCTGGGGCGCCTACACCGCGACGCCCAACGGCAAGAAGGTCTGCTTCGCGCTGGCAAAACCGTCGTCGTCGAAGACCAATCCGCCGAACCGTCCGCGCGACCCGGCCTACGCTTTCGTCTCCACGCGGCCTGCGGAAAAGGTCACCAACGAAGTTTCCATCATGATCGGCTATACGCTGAAGCCCGGTTCGGAATCCACCCTCGAAGTCGGCGGCGCATCCTATGCGATGTACACCCAGGGCGACGGACTCTGGATCAAGAACGCCGCCGAGGAAGAGCGGATGGTGGAAGCCATGCGCAAGGCAGCCGACGTGGTGGTCAAGGGCGTGTCGGCAAAGGGCACCGAGACCACGGATACGTTTTCGCTGAAGGGCCTCGCGCAAGCGCTCGACCGGCTGGCGCAGGATTGCAAGCGGTAAACCCTAGAATTCGTCATTCCGGGATGCGCCGCCCTTGCGGCGCAGGCCCGGAATCCATACTCACGATGGTGGTTAGGGATTCCGGGCTCGCGCTTCGCGCGCCCCGGAATGACGTTGTTGGATATGAGTACGAATGACCGCCTTGGCTCCGCTGGAAAAAACGCCGCTCGAAACCTATGTGCCGCCGGCGAAGCCTTCGCTGGTCGGGCTGTCGCGCGCGGAAATTTCCGAGCAGCTCGGCGCCATCGGCGTGGCGCCTGCGCAGCGCAAGATGCGCATTCAGCAGCTCTGGCACTGGATCTATGTGCGCGGCGTGCAGAGTTTTGAGGAGATGACCAGCATCTCCAAGGAACTGCGCACCGAGCTCGGTCAGCATTTCACCGTGGCGCGGCCCGAAGTGGCGGCCGAACAGATCTCCAGCGACGGCACCCGCAAATGGCTGTTGCGGCTGCCGAGCGGCGACTCTGTCGAGAAGGCGCATGAGGTCGAGTGCGTCTACATTCCGGAAACCGACCGCGGCACGCTGTGCGTTTCCTCCCAAGTGGGCTGCACATTGAATTGCTCGTTCTGCCACACCGGCACGCAGCGGCTGGTGCGCAACCTCACCGCGGGCGAAATCGTCGGCCAAATCATGGTCGCGCGCGACCGGTTGGGCGACTGGGCCGACCGGGTCACGCCGACTGGCAGCCGCCTCGTCACCAATGTAGTGATGATGGGGATGGGCGAGCCCTTGTATAATTTCGATGCGGTGCGTGATGCGCTGCTGATCGTCGCCGACGGCGACGGCATCGGCATCTCGCGCCGCCGCATCACGCTGTCGACCTCGGGCGTGGTGCCGAACATCGCCCGCACCGGCGCCGAGATCGGCGTCATGCTGGCGATCTCGCTGCATGCGGTGCGCGACGAATTGCGCAACGAGCTGGTGCCGCTGAACCGCAAATATCCGATCGCCGAATTGCTGGAGGCCTGCCGTGACTATCCGGGCGCCACCAACGCAAAGCGCATCACCTTCGAATATGTGATGCTGAAGGGCGTCAACGATTCGCTCGACGATGCAAAGCTGCTGGTGAAGATGCTCAAGGGCATTCCAGCCAAGATCAATCTCATTCCGTTCAACCCGTGGCCGGGCACGGTTTACGAATGTTCGGACTGGGACCAGATCGAAAAATTCTCCGAATACATCTTCAACGCCGGCTATTCCTCGCCGGTGCGCACCCCGCGCGGCCGCGACATCCTCGCCGCCTGCGGCCAGCTCAAGTCCGAGACCGAGAAACTGTCGGTGCGGGAGCGCCAGGCGCTGCGCGCGATGGCGATGACGGATTGATGGTGTGAAGCCGCCCCCACAGGCGTCATGCGCGGGCTCGACCCGCGCATCCATTTTCTTTAAAAAAAGATGGATTGCCGGCTCAAGCCCGGCAATGACGGAGTGTAGGAATCGTCGTCCATGGCATTGATCGGCCGCCTCTTCGCGATCCTGCTCGGCTTCCTCGCCGCCAGCCTGGTCGCGGGTGCGATCGTGGTCGGCGCGGTGCTGTTTCCGGCCCTCAGCGATTTCGCCGATGGCCCGATCGATCCCAGTGCGTTGAACATCATGCTCGGGTTCGGCTTCATCTTCATCAGCGGCTTTGCGCTGCTGCCGGCGCTGATCGTGGTTGCGGTCACCGAGGCGTTTTATATCAGGGGCGCGCTGACCTACGCGGTCGGCGGCGGCGTGGTCGGGCTTGCCTGCTATCTCGGTCTCGTTCCGTTCGATACCGCCGCCCTGCGCTTCGACGGCATCGTCCGCCGCCATCTCGAAATCATGACCGGCGCAGGCATCGTCGCCGGCGTGGTGTACTGGATGATCGCCGGCCGCAACGCCGGCGCATGGCGCACGCCGCGGCGGCGCGAACTCCCGCCGCCGCCACCGTTGCCTTCGGGCTCTCCGCCGTCATCCTGAATTCACCGCCGTCATTGCGAGGAGCGTAAACGACGAAGCAATCCAGTCTTGCTTCGCAGCCTCTGGATTGCTTCGCTTCGCTCGCAATCACGAAGGTGCCCTTTTCATCATCATCGCCCTCGGCTAAACCCCGCGCCATGAACCGGACCGGACTTTTAATCGCGCTAGGGCTTTCGCTTGCCGTCGGACTCGTGTTCGGGATTTATCCCGAACTCGATCTGCGCCTCGCAGCGTTGTTCTACGATCCCGCGACGAAATCATTTCCGCTGAAGCTCAACATGCTGGCGGCGGTCGCGCGCGACGGCGCGATGTGGATCGCGTGGGGCATTGCGCTGCCCGCCATTGCCGCGCTGGTGGTAAAACTGTTGCGGCCGGACCGGCCACTGCTGATGTCCGGGCGCGCGATCGTGTTCCTGCTGGTCACCTTGCTGCTTGCCGCGGGCATTCTCACCAATCTCACCTTCAAGAGCCATTGGGGCCGGCCGCGGCCGGTGGTGGTGACAGAGTTCAACGGCGATTCGGCGTTCGTGCCGTGGTGGGATCCACGCGGGGCTTGCGCGCGAAACTGTTCGTTCTTCTCCGGCGAGGGCGCCACCGCGTTCTGGACCTATGCGCCGGCAGCACTGACGCCGCCGGCGTGGCGGCCTCTGGCCTATATTGGCGCGACATTGTTCGGCGTTGTCACCAGCGTGCTCAGAATGGCGTTCGGCGGGCATTTCTTCACCGACGTGGCGGCCGCAGGGCTGGTGACGTTCCTGGTGGTCTGGCTGGCGCACGCCGCCATTTATCGCTGGCCGTCGACCCGGATGACCGACCAAGGCATCGACGCCGCGTTGACGCGGTTTGCCTGGCCGGGCTACGCATTCGTGCAACGCCTACTCGGGCGGCCGGTACCGGCGAAGCCCGCATATGACGCCAAAACTGATTCAACAGGGTTTTCATGAGCAAGAACGTCAAGAAGGTGGTGCTCGCCTATTCCGGCGGCCTCGACACCTCGATCATCCTGAAATGGCTGCAGGCCAGCTATGGCGCCGAGGTCGTGACCTTCACCGCCGATCTCGGCCAGGGCGAGGAGCTGGGGCCCGCGCGCGACAAGGCGCTGCGCGCCGGCATCAAGCCGGAAAACATCTTCATCGAGGATCTGCGCGAGGAATTCGTGCGCGACTTCGTATTTCCGATGTTTCGCGCCAACACGGTCTATGAAGGCGAGTACCTGCTCGGCACCTCGATCGCCCGGCCGCTGATCGCCAAGAAGCAGATCGAGATCGCCCGCAAGGTCGGCGCCGACGCCGTCTGTCATGGCGCCACCGGCAAGGGCAACGATCAGGTCCGGTTCGAGCTCGGC
Source organism: uncultured Alphaproteobacteria bacterium (assembly GCA_963784755.1). GTDB lineage: Bacteria > Pseudomonadota > Alphaproteobacteria > Rhizobiales > Xanthobacteraceae > Bradyrhizobium. The sequence continues at coordinate 1,559,029 of CAWASS010000004.1, forward strand.
TATTACGCCCTCGAGCCCGGCATCAAGATCATAGCACCTTGGCGGGAGTGGGAATTCAAGGGCCGCGAGGAACTGCTGGAGTTCGCGCGCGCGCACCAGATCACCATTGCCAAGGACAAGGAGGGCGAGGCGCCGTTCTCGGTCGACGCCAATCTGCTGCACTCCTCGTCGGAAGGAAAAGTGCTGGAGGACCCGGCCAAAGAAGCGCCTTCCGTCGTTTATCAGCGCACCATCTCGCCGATGGATGCGCCGGACAGGCCGACCGAAATCCGCGTCGGCTTTGCCAAAGGCGACGCCGTCAGCATCGACGGCGAAAAACTCTCGCCGGCGACGCTGCTTGCGAAGCTCAACCAGCTCGGCCACGACAACGGCATCGGCCGGCTCGACATGGTGGAGAACCGCTTCGTCGGCATGAAGTCGCGCGGCGTCTACGAGACCCCCGGCGGCACCATTCTGCTTGCCGCCCATCGCGCCATGGAATCGATCACGCTCGACCGCGGCGCCGGCCATCTCAAGGACGAGATGATGCCGCGTTACGCCGAACTGATCTACAACGGCTTCTGGTTTTCGCCCGAGCGCGAGATGCTGCAGGCGCTGATCGACAAGTCGCAGGAACTGGTCGGCGGCGAAGTGCGCTTAAAGCTTTACAAGGGCAACGTCATCGTCACCGGGCGCGAGAGCGAGGCCTCGCTGTATTCCTCGACCCTGGTGACGTTCGAGGACGACAAGGGCGCCTACGACCAGAAAGACGCCGCCGGCTTCATCAAGCTCAACGCGCTGCGGCTGCGCACGCTCGGCCAGCGCCGGAAGAAGCTGGGGTTGTAACACCGCCGTCGCGGGGACGACTATGGAGGGGATATGCGCTCCGAAACAAAATGGCCGGGATTTTTCCCGGCCATTTTTACTTTGCGAACGATCCCTACCGCGGCGGCGCGGTGCCGGGCGGCGGGGGCGGCAGCGACGTTCCGCCGTTCAGGAGCGGGGTGATGTTGCGGATGGTGACGCGGCGGTTCTGCCGCTCCGGTCCTTGCGTCGGTATCTTCAGATATTGCTCGCCATAGCCCTGCGAGGTCAGGTTTTCCGCCGGCACCTGGAATTGCTGGGTCAGCAATTCCGCCGCCGATTCCGCGCGGCGATCCGACAGCGACAGATTGTCGACGTCCGATCCCACCGCGTCGGTGTGACCCTCGATCAGGAACACCGCGCGCGGATTGGCCGCGATCGCGCGGTTGAGCCCGTCGGCGATCGCCTGCAGCTTCGCCGCCTGATCGGGGGGAATCTCCCACGACCCGGTTTCGAAGTTGATGGTGTCGAGATCGATGCTCGGCATGCGCTCGCGCACCGACGGGCTGTAGCGGATTTCGTCCAGCGTATAGCGGCGGTCGATGCGCTCGACCGGCGCTGCGATCAGGGTGTCGTAGATCAGCTCCGGCGACGCGGTTTCGGCCTCGACGATGTAGCGCTCGCGCGGAATGCGAATGATCGGCGGCGGCAGGTCGACATAGAAGCCGCCGACGGCGCGAGGATCGCGGTAGGAGTTGTCGATGATGATGACCTCGCGGCCCTGGAAGCGGCGGCTGCGGCGCAGCAACTGCCCATCGGGCCCGTTGACGGTGATGATCTCCGAGCCGTCGGGACGGACCACGATGGTTTGGGTGTCGGCGCCAACCCGCCGGGTCTGGATGTCGCGCGCGCCGTAGCGGAAGCGGTCGACTTCGTTGTGGCGGATGAACGACTGCCCGCCGGGATCGACCACGATCACGCGGCCGGGTTCGGTAAACACCTTGCGGCCGCCCTGATCGGTTTCGCGCCGCTCGTTGCGGAAGTCTTCCATGCGGCGCGGGCCGGGAGCAGCGGCACCCGGAGCGATCGGCGCCAGCGCTTGGGCCGGTGGTGGCGCCTGTGGAATCGGCGCGGTGACGGTCGGCGGTGCACGGCGCGCGAACGGCGCGCCGCCGGGTACGGCGGTCTGTCCGCCGGGTTGTACCGGGGCGGCACTCGGAGCGGCGCCGCTGGGCGGAGCGGCGTTGTTGGGCGGGATTCCCGGACGCGGCGGCGCTCCCGGAGGCGGGGGGGCCGGGGCCGTTGAAGGCGCGGCGTTCGGTGCTGCCGGAGGCGGAGCAGCGGTTGGTGTTTGAGGTGGTCCCGGGCGCGCGCCCGGGACACCCTTCTGCTGCGGCTGCGCGGATGGTGCGGGCGCGGCGGCAGGGGGCGGAGCAGCGGCTGGCGGCGCCGGCGGAGCAGGCCTCGGCGGCGGAGCCGCAGCCGGTGGGGGTGTCGGCCTTGGCGGCGCAGCCGCGGGCGGCGCCGGCGGAGTTGGCGGCGTGGGGCGCGGCGGCGGGGCTGCAGCGGGTGGCGGCGTCGGCCGCGGTGGTGCGGCCGCCGGCGGAGGCGGCGGGGCCGGGCGTGGCGGCGGGGCTGCAGCGGGCGGGGGAGCCGGTCGTGGCGGTGCGGCTGCCGGCGGCGGAGGCGGGGCCGGGCGAGGCGGGGCCGCGGCGGGCGGCGCGGGCCGGGGCGCAGGGGGTGCGGCCTTTGGCGGCTGTTTCGGCGGCGCCTCCTTGCCTTCCGGAGGCCCGGCTTGCGCCATCATGACAGGCGCGGTTTGCGCCTGCGAGGGGAGGCTTGCGAATTGCGCAGCCGTGAGAGCAGTGGTGGCAAGCAGCACGAAGCGAATGTTTGTCATGATAACCTTCAGTCCCCGAAAAAGTCCCGAACAACAAACAAGGTGCTTGTCGGCCGAAGCGTTGGTGCAACGATCAACTGATAACCGTTAGGCCGGATTGTGGCGACCGCCAAATGCGCGGCCTTTTTTATTTTGTGTGCGCGAGCGCCTGAATACGCCTTCGTTCACTGCGCATTCAGACGCTCCCTTCTCAGCGGGCTTACATCGTGCCTTGCGGAATCTCGGGCGAGCCCGGAATCACATCCGGCTCCGAGCCCGGCAGATCGGAGATGCCGGCGTCGGTTGCGGGATAGGGCGTGCGCGGCCCCTGCGGCCCGCGCACCGGCAACTCGTCGGGTGCGCGGCCCGGCAATTCCTGCGGCTGCGGCGGCGCGCCGGGTTCATGTATTGGCGGCGGTATTTCGGGCCTCGGATTGCCCGGCGGATCTTCCAGCGGCGGCTCGGTCGGTTTTCCCGGCGTCGCGGGCGGGATCTCTGGCGGTTCGATCGGCATCTAGATCGCGACCTTGCGGTTTTCGCCAAGGTCCGGCCGCGTGCCGGTGACGGCGGCCGCCGCCAGCTTCACATGGCTGATGACGGTGTCCCAGGCGCGGTCGATATCGCGCGCGGTGTTGTCGTTGGCCATCTCAATGCTCCGTTGCTGCCAGCGCGATAACGGCGCGAGACTTGCGATGTTCCCGGCGAAGCTGGGTTCCGGGCCTGCGACAGCAGCAGGTCACGTCGCGCCGGAGCCGCCCGCCACGATCCTGTCATTGAGCTTTTGATCGACGATCTGGACCGTGCTGTCGATCTCGGCATTGGGCATGCCAAGCTGCTGCGAAATCAACTTCACCAGCAGGTCGACCCGTTCGATGAAAGGCGCTCCATTGGCGACCGCGCGGGCCGCCGACGAGGGCTTGAGCAGGCTTTCCGCCGCTTTGGCGTATTTCTCGAAAGGCACCTGATCCTTCGGGTCCGCGCCCAGACGCCGGGCGAGGGCATCGACGTGGTCATAAATCGACTGCGAAAGCTCCAGATCATCGTGCACGGCGTCGCGGATCGACTGCGGCTCGTGCAGCGTGATGCAGCGGTAATTCCCGGTCAACAGCATCGACCATTTGGCCAAGGGCACGAACAGCGAATCGAATACCTTGAGCTTCACCGGAACGTCATGGCCATCCAGCTTCACCGCGTCGATGCCGGCTCCCAGCTCCCGAAGCAGCGCGTTATGCGCCTGATCGGCAAAGGCCGCTGCCTTGAAATTTGTCGCCAGGCCGACATGAAGCACATTCGCCGCCTCTTCCGGCGGCCGGAAGGCCTGCGGATCGGGTGAGCAGAGCGACAGCAGTCCCGGCTTGAACCGCGCCCATACCTGGGCATTGGTATAGGCCTCTTCCAGGTCCATTTCCGCCAGCGCCGGGATCCGTTTGAGATAGGGTAAGGGCGGCATGTTCATGATCGAAAGACAAGGCAGCTTCGCCTCGGCGATTTTGATCATCAGAACCCGGATGGTGTGATTGGTGTATTGCGGCTCCTGCATCGCAAGGCCGACCAGATCGTAACGGGAAAGGTCGACGTTCTGGGGCGTGGTCGCGTCCAGTTTCCCCGGCAGATTGCGCGACAGGATCGCCCGGTGCACCGCCTCGTCACGCAACTTGATGCGAACTTCGGTACCGTCGCGATTGATGAGTTCTGCGGTCTTGTTCCGGCAAACCAGGGTCACGTTGTGACCCGCCATCAGCAGCTTTGTCGCCAGCAAGGAGCCATACGAGGCTCCAAGGATCAGAATGTTACGCGCCATGCTCTCTCTTCCACAGATGTTACTGGAGTTTTTTAATGCTCCGACCCAGGCCGTTGAGGAGCGCCGGTGTCTATCGCGAATTAATCGCTATCGCAATCACGTAGCAGTTCTATTTAGGACCCCGCAGCAGCAGCGTGTTGCTGCGGGTCTTGCCGGCCTCAGTGTAGCCGCGCGCGAGCATGTCGGCGAGACAATCGTCGACCCAGTCGTCGCGCGACAGATGCTCGATCGCGATCGCGCGCGGCCAAAGGGCCGGCGGCGCGTCGCGGAAGAAGCCGATCAGCACGCGGTCCTCATAGCCTTCAACGTCGATCTTGAGCGAATCGACGTGTCCGACGTTCTGATCCTGCAGGATGCGCAACAGCCGCTTTGCCGGCACCCGGATCGCGTCGCTGCGCGCGCTGGCGTCGGGATAGACATGGCTGGCGCCATAGTTGTCGCGGTCGGTTTCGATCATCAGTTCGCCGTCGGCATCGCCGGCGGCGGCCGCGATCAGCACCACATTGCGGCTTGCCGATGCGGCCTGATTGAAGGTGAGGCGGGCGACCATGACCGGATGCGGCTCGACCGCGATCGCGCGGCCCTCGGGCCCGACGTGGTGCGCCAGCGGCAGCGCATAGGTGCCGGCATTGGCGCCGACATCGACGAACACGCCGCCTGCGGGTGTATGCGCGCGCAAAAAATCAAGCTCTTCGATATTGTAGTCGGGATTGAACAGCGCGCCGCGCTCGGTGGCGCTGGCCTGATGATAGAACCGGAACGCCGCGCCCTGGTAGCGGACGTCGACCGGCCCTGTGCCCAGCAGATTCACCAGCCGCGACAGCGCGGGGCGGAACGCGCCGCGCTTCAGCCGCGAGCGGTGCGCGAGCGCGATCACCGCCCGCTGCGCGGCGTTGGGTGCGAACGCGCCGAAGGGTGAACTGTCGTTGTCGGGAGTCAAATAAAGATCCTCGATGAAGCGGCGCATGCTTAGCCGGTTTTGCGCGCGACTCCAACGCCGCAAACACAATGCCGTGTCCCGCACGTGGTGCATGCCGCTCCGCATAGCCGGGACCGCACCAAACACCGGCGTCCCTTACGGCCCCGGTTCTGCAGCGCACCGCTTCGCGAAGTGCTACGCGCTGCGCTGCGTCCGGGGCACGGAAAGATCACGCCGCCTTCTTCGGCGCGGGCTTACGCCCGCGCAAAAAACGGCCGAGCAGGCGGCGCTTGCCCTTGCGCGGGATGAGATCGACGTCGCTGACAAGCTTGGCGCCGCCCCTGCGCCGCTCCAGCACGACCTTGCGGCTGTGAAACGCCTCCAGTTCGGCGCGATGGGCGACGCTGACCACGGTGGCCTTGGGCAACTCTTTTGTCATCAGCGCCATCATCTTGTCCTGGCTTTTCTCGTCGAGCGCCGAGGTCGCCTCGTCCAGCACGATGATATCGGGATTGTGCAAAAACAGCCGCGCGAAGGCGAGCCGCTGCTTCTCGCCGCCCGACAGCGTCTGGTCCCATGGCGCGTCTTCCTCGATTTTGTCGATGAGATGCTTGAGCCCGACCTTGTCCAGGGCTTCGCCGATCTGCTCGATCGACCAGTCTTCCGCAGCACCCGGATACGCCACCGCGCGGCGCAGCGTGCCCGAGGGCACGTAAGGTTTTTGCGGCAGCATGAACAGCCGCCGGTCGGGATGGAAATTGACGCTGCCGCCGCCCCACGGCCAAAGCCCGGCGATGGCGCGCACCAGCGTGCTTTTTCCCGAGCCGGATTCGCCGGCCACCAGCAGCCGCTCGCCGGCTTCGACGACGACTTCGGTGTCATCGACCACGGCGGTACCATCGTCGAGCGTCACCGAGAGATCGTTGAGGCTGAGAATGGCGTCGCCCTCGGTCTCGCCGCGCTGAATGCGGCCGAAGCCGTCGCCGCGCTCGGCGCGTTCGAGGCCGTCGAGCGACATCATCAAGGAGGCGATGCGCCTCGCGCAGGCGTTCCAGTCCGCCAGCCGCGGATAATTGTCGACCAGCCAGCCGAACGCGGTCTGCACGATGGTGAAGGCGCTTGCCGCCTGCATCACCTGTCCCAGCGTCATGCTGCCGTCCAGAAATTTCGGCGCGCACAGGAGCAGCGGCACCACCGGCGCGATCAGGCTCGATCCCTGCGACACCAGCGTGGTGCGCATGTGCTGGCGGGCCAGCCGCGACCATTGCCGCAGCACGTTGGTAAAGGTCTTGTCGATGCCGTCGCGCTCTTCGTCCTCGCCGCCGAGCAGCGCGATGCTTTCGCCGTTCTCGCGCACGCGGGTCAGCGTATAGCGGAATTCCGCCTCAGCCTGGTTCTTGTCCTCGGACACCTGCACAAAGCGCCGGCCGATGGTCATGATCGAGCCCGAGGCGATCGCGGCGTAGAGCACGGCGGCGATGACGAGAAAGCCGGGAATAGTGATGGCCGATCCCCCAACCGTCACCGTCAGTGCGCCGCCGATGGTCCAGAGCACGACGATGAAGGTGGTCGCGGACAGAAACGCCGAAGTGACGCCGGCGGCGAAATCCACCGGCAAATCGGTGGCGATGCGCAGATCCTCGGCGATGCGATATTCCGGATTCTTGTGATCGCCGCTGACGAGATTGAGCTGGTAGTAACGCCCGCTGGCGAGCCAGCGCGACAGCACCGAACTGGTCAGCCAGGCGCGCCAGCGGCGCTGGATGCCCATCCGCGCGAACACCTGCGCCACGCCGAGCACGACGCTGCCGATCGCGAGCGGGAAGAACACCGCGGTCAGATAGAACACGGTGGCGGAATCGCGCTTCTCGATGGCGTCGAAGATGGCGCGATTCCAGACATTGATGCCGTATTGAAAACCGACATTGGCGACGATCAGGATCACGAGCCCGATCGAAAACGCCCACGCCAGCCGGCCGCCCTTCTTGCCCCAGTATCCGCGTGCGCTGATCCAGAACCGCGTCAGCAGATAATCCCGGCGCGCCTCCTCGACCTCCTCCGGCGTCATTTCCGGATCGGTTTCAAGCACCTCCGGCGGCGGCGGCTCGACATGGTCGCCGGCATCGGTGACGACCTCGACGATCGGCGGCTTCTTCTTCGTGGCGGATTTTTTGGCGGGATGCTTGGCCATGCCGCGATAACGGCAGGGATTTCAAAAGGTTCCCTTGGGTTCCGGGGCCCCCGCTTAACAGGTGTGCGTTCCCCGGACGCAACGCTTCGCAAGGGTTGCGCGCTGCATCGCGCCCGGGACACGAGAACGCCGCCGCTCTCACACCTGCCGCTCGACCATCATCAACTTGAGTTCGGCGATCGCCTCGGAGGGGTTGAGGCTCTTCGGGCAGGCCTTGGCACAGTTCATGATGGTGTGGCAGCGGTAGAGCCGGAACGGATCTTCGAGATTGTCGAGCCGCTCGCCGGTGGCCTCGTCGCGCGAATCCTTGATCCAGCGCGTCGCCTGCAACAGTGCCGCGGGGCCGAGGAAGCGCTCGCTGTTCCACCAGTAGCTCGGGCACGAGGTTGAGCAGCAGGCGCACAGGATGCACTCGTAAAGCCCGTCGAGCTTTTCGCGGTCCTCGTGGGTCTGCTTCCATTCCTTCTGCGGCGTCGCCGTGGTGGTTTTCAGCCACGGCTCGATCGAGGCGTATTGCGCGTAGAAATTGGTGAGGTCGGGCACGAGGTCCTTGACCACCGGCTGGTGCGGCAGCGGATTGATCCGCACCGCGCCGTCCTTCACGTCGTGCATCGACATGGTGCAGGCCAGCGTGTTCTGGCCGTCGATGTTCATGGCGCAGGAGCCGCAGACGCCTTCGCGGCAGGAGCGGCGGAAGGTCAGGGTCGGGTCGATGTGGTTCTTGATCCAGATCAGGCCGTCCAGCACCATCGGCCCGCATTCGACGGTGTCGACATAATAGGTATCGACGCTGGGATTCTTGCCGTCGTCCGGATTCCAGCGATAGATTTTGAACTCGCGGGTCGTGGTGGCACCCGGAGGCTTCGGCCAGGTCTTGCCGCCGGAGATTTTCGAATTTTTCGGGAGTGCGAATTCAACCATACTCTGTTTCTCTGGACGTTTGTGAGGTCAGTGCGGCTTACTTTTTCCGAACGAATAACCGACGATCGCTGCGAGTAGCGCCCCAAGGGAAGAAAATATCGATAAGATGTCAAACTTCTTATCGTGATATTCCGGTATTTGGATCACCATGAACGACATCAGCACTATTAACGCGGCTATGATGACAAATGAAATCGCAATGCCGCCTTTGACGTGCATCTCGAACTGGCCGAGTCGAACGGTGATATCCTTTTCCTTCAGCTTTTCCATATCACCCTCCCGACGACGATCAGCGATATCAGGCTAGCAAGTAATATCAGATATAAGCGCAAGTCCGGCAAAAAGAATGGGGCAACAACCACCAGAATCGCCGACATCAGGAACAGATACAGGAAAACGATAAAGATGGCCTGCGCCTGATCCTTGTTTTGGCTGCCGATGGCAAGCCCAACGAGCACGAATGCGCAAGGAATCGAGACATCAAACACGGCCGCGGGAATCGAAGGCCGGTTTGGCTTGTTCGCGTTTTCGATTATAAAGTTCAGCAAATTGAACAGAACCGATGCTGCGGCAGGAATCACCAATGCGGCAGATACCGTTAGTAACTTTGGTCTAGCGCCGTTAGCCATCGTCACCCCCGCAACGAAACTTCATCTCGAAATCAACTTCCGTGATCCCGCTGATCAATACACCCTTGCCTTCGGCGGGATGTACTGCACGTCGTTGGTCATGGTGTAATCGTGCACCGGGCGATAGTCGATCGTGGTGTTGCCGCGCTCGTCGATCCAGGCCAGCGTGTGCTTCATCCAGTTCCTGTCGTCGCGCGCGGTGAAATCCTCGCGCGCGTGCGCGCCGCGGCTTTCGGTGCGGTTGGCGGCGGAATCCATCGTCACCACCGCCTGCACGATCAGATTGTCGAACTCCAGCGTCTCCACCAGGTCGGAATTCCAGATCAGCGAGCGGTCGCTGACGGCAATGTCGCCGATGCCGCCATGCACCTTGTGGATCATCTCCTGGCCTTCGTGCAGCACCTCGCCGGTGCGGAACACCGCGCAGTTGTTCTGCATCACCTGCTGCATGCCGTCGCGCAGTTTCGCGGTCGGGGTGCCGCCGGAGGCATAACGGTAATGGTCGAGCCGGCCCAGCGCCTTGTCGGCGGAGCCGGCCGGCAGTTCCGGCTGCTTGCCGTTGATGGTGAGTTTTTCGGCGCAGCGCAGCGCCGCGGCGCGGCCGAACACCACGAGATCGATCAGCGAATTGGAGCCCAAGCGGTTGGCGCCGTGCACCGAAACGCAGGCGGCCTCGCCAAGCGCCATCAGGCCGGGCACGGTGGCGTTGTCGTCGCCATTGCTCTTGGTCAGCACCTCGCCGTGATAATTGGTGGGAATGCCGCCCATGTTGTAATGCACCGTCGGCGCGATCGGGATCGGCTCGCGCGTCACGTCGACGCCGGCGAAAATCCGCACCGATTCCGAAATGCCCGGCAGCCGCTCGTGCAGCACTTTCGGGTCGAGATGGTCGAGGTGCAGGAAGATGTGGTCTTTCTTCTTGCCGACGCCGCGGCCTTCGCGAATCTCGATGGTCATCGCGCGCGAGACCACGTCGCGCGATGCCAGATCCTTGGCTGAGGGTGCATAACGCTCCATGAAACGCTCGCCCTCGGAGTTGACGAGATAGCCGCCTTCGCCGCGCGCGCCTTCGGTGACGAGGCAGCCGGCGCCGTAGATGCCGGTGGGGTGGAACTGGATGAACTCCATGTCCTGCAGCGGCAGCCCGGCGCGCAGCGCCATCGCGCTGCCGTCGCCGGTACAGGTATGTGCCGAGGTGCAGGTGGCGTAGGCGCGGCCATAGCCGCCGGTGGCGAGAATCGTGGTCTGGGCGCGGAAACGATGCAGCGTGCCGTCGTCGAGTTTCAGGGCGATGACGCCGCGGCAGACGCCCTGGTCGTCCATGATCAAGTCGATGGCGAAGAATTCGATGTAGAACTCGGCCGCATGGCGCAGCGCCTGGCCGTACATGGTGTGCAGCATGGCGTGGCCGGTGCGGTCGGCGGCGGCGCAGGTGCGCTGCGCCTGGCCCTTGCCGTAGTCCAGCGTCATGCCGCCGAACGGGCGCTGATAGATCTTGCCGTCCTCGGTGCGCGAGAACGGAACGCCCCAGTGCTCCAGTTCGTAGACGGCTTCCGGCGCGTTGCGCACCATGTATTCGATGGCGTCCTGGTCGCCGAGCCAGTCCGATCCCTTGACGGTGTCGTACATGTGCCAGCGCCAGTCGTCGGGATGCATGTTGCCGAGCGCCGCCGAAATGCCGCCCTGCGCCGCCACGGTATGCGACCGCGTCGGAAACACTTTGGTGATGCAAGCGGTGCGCAGCCCGGCTTCGCTGCAGCCGACCACCGCGCGCAGCCCGGCGCCGCCGGCGCCGACCACGACGACGTCGTAGGTATGGTCCTCGATCGGATAGGCCTGACCGTTGCTGGCGGGACCGTTTGCGTCATTGCCTTGAGCCATGCGCTAGACTCCAGATGACAGTTTGAGAATGGCGTAGATCGAGGCCAGCGCCACCGCGACCGAGAAGAAATTGTTGGCCATGATGGAAGCGAGCTTCAGCTTCTCGTTGTGTATGTAGTCCTCGATCACCACCTGCATGCCGATCTTCATGTGCCAGCAGCTCGCGATGATGAACAGCAGCATGATGATCGCAACCGCGGGCGAGCCGAGGATTTGCGCCGCCCCGGCCTGGTTGCGGCCGAGCAGCATCATCACCACCACGATCACCGGCACGATCAGCAGCACCATCGCCACCGCGGTGAGGCGCTGGCGCCAGAAGTCGCTGGTGCCGGAGTGCGAGGCGCCGAGCGCGCGGACGCGCCCGAGCGGCGTGCGCATCGACGCTGGCTTCGGCGGCAGGCCGTGGGATTCGTTGCCGCTCATCGTCCGCCCCCGATCGCATAGGCGGTCACCCACAGCAGCACGGTGAGCGATATGCCGCCGATCAGCGCGGCCCAGGTCAGGCCTTCGCGCTCGCCGGTCTTGAAGCCGTAGCCGAGGTCCCAGATGAAATGCCGGATGCCGCTGAGCAGATGGTGCAGCAGCGCCCAGGTGTAGCCGAACACGATCAGCCGGCCGATGAAACTTCCGGTAAACGCCTGCACATTGGCATAGGCGCCGGGTCCCGAGGACGCCGCGATCAGCCACCACGCCAGCAGCAGGGTGCCGAAATAAAGCGCCATGCCGGTGAGGCGATGGACGATGGACAGCGCCATCGTCAGGGTCCAGCGATAGATTTGCAGATGCGGCGAAAGCGGGCGTTCGATCCTGGCGGTCATCGGCGGCTTTTGACTGTTGCGGGCAGGCGTGCGGCCCGGTTCGGGGATCGCGTTAGTTCAATTCTATTTACGAACTCGAAACACCCAGTGCAACGCCGAAATCGCCGTTTGCGAATGAATGTTCATAGTTTCAGATGAGCCCTGCAATGGTGTGCATTGACAGCGCCATCGAGGGTTGATGGTTGATGTGCCTGAAGCCGGATTCAGGCGGCGAAGGCAGTCCGCGCCGGGATACGAAAACATCCTTGGCGTCATTGCCGGCTTGACCCGGCAATCCATCCACTTCGAAAACGCTTCTTGCGAAGATGGATGGATGCGCGAGTCAAGCCCGCGCATGACGGGGAGCAGGATAGGCAGGGCGAGGATGCAGGTTTTTGGATTGAACGTCTCCGAGCTGCTCGAACTCGCGGGCCTTTTGGTCGTGGTCGGTGCGCTCGCGGGATTCCTCGCCGGCGTATTCGGCATCGGCGGCGGCGCCATACTGGTGCCGGTGTTCTACGAATGCTTCCGGCTTGCCGGCGTGCCGCTGGAGGTGCGGATGCCGCTGTGCATCGGCACCTCGCTCGCCATCATCATTCCGACCTCGATCAGCTCGTTCCGCGCCCATTATCTCCGCGGCGCGGTCGACATGGACGTGCTGCGGCTATGGGCGGCGCCGGTGGTCTCCGGCGTCATCCTCGGCAGCGTGATCGCGCGTTATGCGCCGGAACGGTTGTTCAAAGTCGTCTTTGTCGCCGTGGCGTGGTCGGCCGCGATACGGCTGCTGTTCGGCCGCGATTCCTGGCGGCTCGGCGACACGCTGCCGGGCGGCGTGCTGATGAAAGTATATGGCGGACTGGTCGGGCTGCTCTCGACCCTGATGGGCGTCGGCGGCGGGCTGTTCTCCAATCTGCTGATGACGTTTTACGGCCGGCCGATCCATCAGGCGGTGGCGACTTCCTCGGCGCTGGCGGTGCTGATCTCGATTCCCGGCGCGCTCGGCTATGTCTATGCCGGCTGGCCCGCCGCTGTGCGCTATCCCGACGTCACCGCGCTGCAACTGCCATTCGCGCTCGGCTACGTCTCGCTGATCGGTGCGGTGCTGGTGATGCCGACCAGCCTGCTGACCGCACCGCTCGGCGTCCGCGCCGCGCACGCGATGTCGAAACGCACGCTGGAAATGGCGTTCGGGTGCTATCTGTTTATTGTGGGCAGCCGGTTTATGGTCAGTTTGCTGTGACTCGCCGTGCCCCGGACGCAGCGCTGCGCAAGAGCTGCGCGCTGCATCGCGCCCGGGACACGAAAGCTACTACTTCTCGTAAATCCCCTTATAGGCATCGCGCAAAATATTCTTCTGCACCTTGCCCATGGCGTTGCGCGGCAGCTCATCGACGATGATCACCCGCTTCGGCATCTTGAATTTCGCCAGCCGCCCGTCGAGCGCCTGCAGCACCGCGGCTTCATCGACATCAGCGGTGCTGTCGCAGACCACCACGGCGGTGACGCCCTCGCCGAAATCGGCGTGCGGCACGCCGATCACGGCACACTCGATCACGCCCGGCATGGCGTCGATCTCGCTCTCGATTTCCTTCGGATAGACGTTGAAGCCGCCCGAGATCACCAGATCCTTGCCGCGGCCGAGAATGTGGACATAGCCGGCGGAATCGATCTTGCCAAGATCGCCGGTGATGAAGAAGCCGTCGTCGCGGAATTCGGCCTTGGTCTTTTCCGGCATCCGCCAGTAACCCTTGAACACGTTGGGGCCTTTGACCTCGATCATCCCGATGGTTTCCGGCCCCAGCGTCTTGCCGGTCTCGGGATCGGTGACGCGCACGGAGACGCCGGGCAGCGCGTGGCCGACAGCACCTGGCACGCGGTCGCCATCGTAAGGGTTCGACGTGTTCATGTTGGTCTCGGTCATGCCGTAGCGCTCCAGCACGGCGTGGCCGGTGCGCGCCATCCATTCGCGGTGGGTGTCGGCGAGCAACGGCGCGGAGCCGGAAACGAACAGCCGCATATGCGCGGTCGCTTCTTTGGTCAGCGCCGGGCTTTGCAGCAGCCGTGTGTAAAATGTCGGCACCCCCATCAGCACGGTGGCACGCGCCATCAGTCTGATGATCAGCTCCGGATCGAATTTCGGCAGGAAGATCATCGAGGCGCGCGCGAACAGCGTGACATTGCTGGCCACGAACAGGCCGTGGGTGTGATAGATCGGCAGCGCGTGGATCAGCACGTCCTTATTCGTGAAGCGCCAGTAGTCGACCAGCGCCAGCGAGTTCGAGGCGAGGTTGTCGTGCGTCAGCATCGCGCCCTTGGAACGCCCGGTGGTGCCTGACGTGTAGAGGATGGCGGCAAGGTCGTCGTTGTCGCGTGCAACGGTTTCGAACTCCGGCTTCGCCGCGATAGCGGCGTCGGTGAGCGAGCCCTTGCCGTCGGCGGCCAATGTCTCGACCTTGGCGCCGACTTTTGCGGCGATGGCGCCGATGCCATCCACTTTCGAGGGGTCGCACACCACCAGCGACGGCTCGGCGTCGGTGATGAAGTAGTCCAGTTCGTTCAGCGTGTAGGCGGTGTTGAGCGGCAGATAGACCGCGCCGGCGCGCACCGCGGCGAGATACAGCACGAGGCCGGGTATCGATTTTTCGGTCTGCGCTGCGACTCGGTCGCCGGGTTTTACGCCGCGCGCCACCAATACATTCGCCACCTGCCCGGCGCGGGCGATCAAATCGCCGTAACTGATGCGCTGGCCGTCCACGGTCTCGATCGCGAGCCGGCCGGGGTCATCGAGACCGTCGAACAGGCGGGAAAACAGGTTGGCGTTCGCGGGCGTGTTCATGCATCATTCCGAAAGGGCCGCGGTCGAAAAAGGCCGCGAGTGTTGAATAGCAAAAACGCCCTTCACAAAGCAACGGAGACGGTTTGCATGTCAAACAACGGGAAACGCGTGGCCTGGGTGACCGGCGGCGGCAGCGGCATCGGCGAAGCCGGCGCGGAAGCGCTGGCCGCGGACGGCTGGACCGTGGTGGTGTCGGGACGCCGCAAGGACGCGCTCGACACGGTGGTCGAGAAGATCACAAAAAGCGGCGGCAAGGCCGAGGCGATTGCGCTCGATGTCAGCAAGGCGGACGATGTCAACAAGGCCGCCGGGCAGATCCTTAGCCGCCATGGCCGCATCGACCTCCTGGTCAACAGCGCCGGGATCAACGTGCCGAAACGCAGCTGGGCCGATATGGAACTCGAGGGCTGGGACAGGCTGGTCGAGATCAATCTCAATGGCGTCTTGTACTGTATGCGCGCGGTGCTGCCGGCGATGCGCAAGCAAAAGGACGGCATCATCATCAACGTCGCTTCCTGGGCCGGGCGCCATGTCTCGAAAATGCCGGGACCGGCCTACACTACCACCAAGCACGCGGTGCTGGCGCTGACCCATTCCTTCAACATGGATGAGTGCGTCAACGGCCTGCGCGCCTGCTGCCTGTCGCCGGGCGAGGTCGCAACCCCGATCCTGAAATTGCGCCCCGTGGTGCCGAGCGAGGAAGAGCAGGCGCGCATGCTGCAGTCCGAAGACCTCGGCCGCACCATCGCCTTTGTCGCCAGCATGCCTGCGCGGGTCTGCATCAACGAGATACTGATCAGTCCGACCTGGAACCGGGGATTCATCCAGACCCCGCATAGCCGGGATTAGCGGCGGCGCGGCGTACCGCCTGCGTGCCCCGGACGCAGCGCAGCGCCATAAGCGCGTTTACGCGCGTCTTCGACGCGCTATGGCCCTTCGCGGAACGGTGCGCTGCTGAGCCGGGGCCGTACCAGATGCCGGTGTTCGGTACGGTCCCGGTTCTGCGAAGCAGCGCTTCGCAAGAGCTGCGCGCTGCATCACGCCCGGGACACGGACTGCGCCGCAAATAGTTTCAGACAACACAAAAAAGTTTTTTCCGAAACCGCCTCAAAACCCTCCCGTAGCTCGGCCCAACGGCGACGCGGTCGATCCTCACATGATCAGCGCCACCGTTGTTGCCCCCAATCGCCGGCGGATGTCCGCCGGCCAACCTCAATCCATCGGGAGACGATCCATGTCGAAGCGTATTGCACTTCTTTCGGCGGTCGCGTTCAGCGCGCTTGCCCTTACCGCCGGCGTCATCGCGCCGGCCAGTGCCGAAGACAAGAAAATGCCGAAGAGCGAGCTGTCCGGCGAGAAGACCGTGATGGTCGGCGGCGCCGCGATGTTCCCCTCCAAGAACATCATCCAGAACGCCGTCAACTCCAAGGACCACACCACGCTGGTCGCCGCCGTGAAGGCCGCCGGCCTGGTCGATACGCTGGAAGGCAAGGGCCCGTTCACGGTGTTCGCGCCGACCAACGCCGCCTTCGGCAAGCTGCCGGCCGGCACCGTCGATACGCTGGTGAAGCCCGAGAACAAGGCCACGCTGACCAAGATCCTGACCTACCACGTCGTGCCCGGCAAGCTTGAGGCCTCCAGCCTGACCAACGGCAAGAAGCTCAAGACCGTGGAAGGCGAGGAGCTCACCGTGAAGCTTGCGGACGGCAAGGTGTGGATTGTCGATGCCAAGGGCGGCACCGCGGCGGTCACGATCGCCAATGTCAACCAGTCCAACGGCGTGATCCACGTGGTCGACACCGTGCTGATGCCGGCGTCGTAACGCCGCACCTGTCCCCCCCGCGCACCTCGCTTTGTCCCCACGAGATGCGCACCAGGCGAGCCGGGGCAACCCGGCTCGCCTTTTCGTGAACGCCAACCTTTGCGGGCATCAACCCGATAGCCTATGTCGCAGTAACGAAACCGACGTTTTCGGCGTATAGGTGCGTATCGGTTTAAACGACGGAACAGCCATGTCGAGCATCGCAGCCAATCAGGAACACGCGGCCACGGCCCCGGCAAAAGCGATTCAGCCGGCATGGGTGCGCACCGTGCACTGGATCAACGCGGTAGCGATGATCCTGATGATCATGTCGGGCTGGCAGATCTACAACGCCTCGCCGCTGTTCAATTTCAGATTCGCAAGCTCGATCACGCTCGGCGGCTGGCTTGCCGGCGCGCTGCTGTGGCATTTCGCGGCGATGTGGCTGTTGATGGTCAACGGCCTGGTCTATCTCGTGCTCGGCTTTGTCACCGGCCGCTTCCGCAAGAAACTGCTTCCCATTACGCCGCAGGGCGTGATCGCCGACACCAGGGCGGCACTCACCGGCAGACTGTCGCACGCGGATCTGACCACCTACAATTACGTGCAAAAACTGCTCTATGCCGGGATCATCGTGGTCGGCGTGCTGATCGTGCTGTCCGGCCTGTCGATCTGGAAGCCGGTGCAGTTGCAATATCTGACGGCGCTGTTCGGCGGCTACGACATCGCGCGCTACGTTCATTTCATCTGCATGGCTTTGATCGTCGCATTCCTGATCGTTCACGTCGCGCTGGCGCTATTGGTGCCGAAAAGCCTGCGCGCCATGATCGTTGGCCGCTAGGAGAAACAACATGGGCCGCATCCGAAAGCTGCTGATCCCCGGCGTCGACAAGCAACTGCTGATCAAGGACGCGACAAAACTGATGCCCGAGCTGTCGCGGCGGCGCTTCATCGCCGGCGGCGCCAGCCTCGGCGCGCTGACGCTTTTGACCGGCTGCGACGTCTCCGACAGTTTTTCCGCCGAGAACATGCTGAAGCAGATTTCGAAATTCAATGACGGCGTGCAGGCCGCGATCTTCAATCCCAACGCGCTGGCGCCGACGTTCCCGGAAAGCGCGATCACACGGCCGTTCCCGTTCAACGGCTATTACGATCAGGACGATGCGCCGGATATCGATGGCAAGGACTGGAAGCTCGAAGTGCGCGGCCTGGTCGAGAACAAGAAATCCTGGACGCTGGAAGAGCTCTACAAATTACCGGAGGTGAAGCAGGTCACGCGCCATATCTGCGTCGAGGGCTGGAGCGCGATCGGAAGCTGGAGCGGCACGCCGCTGCGCGACTTCCTCAAACTGGTCGGCGCCGACACCCGTGCAAGATATTGCTGGTTCCAGTGCGCCGATTCCGACGGCTACAACTCACCGCTCGACATGGCCTCCGCGCTGCATCCGCAGACCCAGATGACGTTCAAGTTCGACGGCCAGATCCTGCCGCGCATCTACGGCTACCCGATGAAGATCCGGGTGCCGACCAAACTCGGCTTCAAGAATCCGAAATACGTGATCTCGATGGAAGTCACCAACGACTACAAGGGCGGCTACTGGGAAGACCAGGGATATAATTCGTTCAGCGGGAGTTGAGGCTCTTCCGTCATTCCGGGATGCGCCTCTTGGCGCAGGGCCGGAATCCATACGCACGATGGTGGTTATGGATTCCGGGCTCGCTCGTTTCACTCGCGCCCCGGAATGACGGCTTTTGGTATCGGCCCCAGCCTCCGCTGAAACGCCGCCAGCACTGCGCCGGCCGCCAGCATCGCCGCCGAGACGTTCAGCGCATAGGACAGGCTGCCCATCGCATCCGTGATGGCGCCGACCGCGATCGGTCCCAGCGTCTGTCCGACCCCGAACGCGATCGTCATTGCGGCGATCGCGGTCGGCCATGCCGACGGGGAAAAGTTGAAGCGCACGAAGGCGGTGGTCGATCCGACCAGCGCAAAGAACGAAACGCCGAACACCAGCGCCGATGTCGCCAGCAAAAGCGGCGAATGCCCGAACAGCGGCAGCCCGGCGCCGACCGCATTGACGCCGAGAATGATCGCGGTGGAGAGGCCGCCGCGGTCCATCGCCAGCACGCGGCGCCACAACCAGGGCGTGGCGAACGCGCTCAATCCGATCAGGCACCAGAACGCGCTCTGCGCGGCAGCACCGCCGCCGCCGTCGCGCACATAGGCGATCATGAAGGTCATGTAGGCGATGTAGCCGGCGCCGAACAGGAAATAGCCGGCGAGATAGATCAGCACCGGCCGCACCGAAAATTTTCCCGGCGCGGCGTCGGCGATCCCGGCACCGGCATCGACGGATGTCAGCAGCAGCGGCAGCGTCATGATGATCGACAGCAGTGTCAGCGCCCACCACACGAGCCACCACGACCCCGGTCCGGATGCCTGCAGCAAGAACGGCGCGATCAGGCCGGAGGACAGGATGCCGAGCCCGGGCCCGGCATAGAACAGGCTGAGCAGGAAGTTGGCGCGCGCCGGCCGCGATTGCGCCACCGTCGCCGCCAGCGCGCTGCCGGCGACGAACGCGCCCGCCGCGGCGAAACCCGCCAGCAGCCGCGCAAAACTCAGCACGGCAAAATTGCCCGACAGCGCGCACAGCGCCAGCGACGCGACGCAGGCCAGCGTTCCCCAGCGTACCGCGGCGATCAGTCCGAACCGCTTGATCAGTTTTGAGGCCAGCAGCGCGCCGGCGAGGTAACCTGCGGCATTGACGGTGTTCATGAAGCCCGCGGCGGAATACGACCACTGCAGCGCATCGCGCATGTCCGGCAGCATCAGCGAATAGGCGAAGCGGCCGATGCCAAGCCCGACCGTGGGCGCCAGCGACAGAATCAGGATCAGCCGCGCGGGATGCGCGATGGAGGTGGGAGGGGCGCTCAAGACATGCTCCGGCAGGCCCGCAATGTGGCAGGCTTCACCGGGATTGCACAGGGTGCGGGCGGCAATGGTGTCTTGCCAATCGTGCAATGCCGCTTTAGCACTCCGCGCGGATTTCCCTTCCGCTGTCATGCCCGGGCTTGACCCGGGCATCCATCCATCTTCGAGAGAGTCTTCCGAAGAAGATGGTTTGCCGGGTCAAGCCCGGCAATGGCGCATCGAAAATGAGGTAACGAACCATGCCCACCCACAAGCTCCTGCTCCTGCCCGGCGACGGCATCGGCCCCGAAGTGATGGCGGAGGTGAAGCGGCTGATCGGCTGGCTCAATGGGCAAGGCATCGCAAAATTCGAAACCGAGCAGGGGCTGGTCGGCGGCAGCGCCTATGATGCCGACAAGGTGGCGATCACCGACGCCACCATGGCGCTGGCACAGGCCAGCGACGCCGTGATCTTTGGCGCGGTGGGCGGACCGAAATGGGATCAGGTGCCATACGATGCGCGCCCGGAAGCCGGGCTGCTGCGGCTGCGCAAGGAGATGGCGCTGTTCGCCAATTTGCGCCCCGCGATCTGCTATCCGGCGCTGGCGGAATCATCGAGCCTGAAGCGCGAGGTGATCGAGGGCCTCGACATCATGATCGTGCGCGAGCTCACCGGCGGGGTGTATTTCGGCGAGCCGAAAACCATCACCGATCTCGGCAACGGCCAGAAGCGCGCCGTCGACACGCAAGTTTACGACACCTATGAGATCGAGCGCATCGCCCGGGTCGCCTTCGACCTGGCGCGAAAACGCCGCAACAAGCTGACCTCGATGGAAAAGCGCAATGTCATGAAGTCGGGCGTGCTGTGGAACGAGGTGGTGACGCAGGTGCACAAGCGCGAATATCAGGACGTCCAGCTCGAGCACCAGCTCGCCGATTCCGGCGGCATGAGTCTGGTGCGCTGGCCAAAACAGTTCGACGTCATCGTCACCGACAATCTGTTCGGCGATATGCTGAGCGACATCGCGGCGATGCTGACGGGATCGCTCGGCATGCTGCCGTCGGCCTCGCTCGGCGACGTCGATCCGCGCACCAGACGCAGCAAGGCGCTGTACGAGCCGGTGCACGGCTCGGCGCCGGATATCGCTGGCTCAGGTGCGGCCAACCCGATCGCGATGATCGCGTCGTTCAACATGGCGCTGCGCTATTCGTTCGACATGGGCGAACTGGCCGACAAGGTCGACCAGGCCATCGCGGCGGTGCTGGCCAAGGGCTTGCGTACCGCGGATATCAAGTCGGAGGGCACCACCGCGGTGAGCACAACGCAGATGGGCGAGGCGATCCTGAAGGAAGTGCAGGCGCTGCACGGGTGAAGCGCACTTTCATACGCGGGCTTGACCCGCGTATCCATCCTTCTTCGCAAGAGTCTCTCGAACAGAATAAATTGCCGGGTCAAGCCCGGCAATGACGCTGCAGCAACTATGCCGCCCTCAATACAGCGGGAAGCCCTGCGGATAGCCGCCGAGATCCGACGGCGGATTGAGCGGCTGCCGGTCGATCGGGCGATTGTTGTTTTCGCGCGCGAACGACGGATAGCCGAGCGAGGGCGGGAATGCGTAGTCCTGGAATTTGCGGTCGCCCGGAAGCACCTCGGTGCCGGCGTCGAGCCAGGAGCGCTTGGTGACGTAGATCCGGGTCGGGCCCTGCTGATAGACCACGTTGGGACCGTTCGGGCCGTAATAGGGACGGCCGCGGTCGTCGTATTTCCGCTTCACTTCGGCACTGGCCTGCGTCGCGGCCAGACCGACCGCAACCGCCGTGGCTGCCGCGAGCAACACCGCAAAGGTTTTCGCGGCAGGGAGTTTGAAAATCATCAGATCCTCACGGGCAGCCGAAACAGGTCACGCCAGGTTTGCGGCTATTTTAGCTGCCGCCAGCACGGCGCCACAAGGTCAATCGGGCCACACCGCATCACAATAACGCCGGTAGTTGCAGAATGTTGCATGAAAACCAGCATCTTGGCCGGACGCGCCCGATCAGAGGCTGCCGCGCAGCCGGGGGTTTTGGGCGCCGGTGACCCAATCCGCCGATGCTACAGGCGCGGCCGACGCCGGCGCGCAGTTGCCGCGCCTGAGTTCGGCATGCGCAAACAATTCCGCCAGTTTGGGGTCGTTTCCGGCCGCGAGCAGGATCAGCCGGTCCAGGATGCAGCCGATCGCGGCGCGCCGGGCCGGCAGCGTGTCGCCCTGGCACGACCAGCCGGAGATCCGCAAATTGGGCTCCTCGACCCGTTTCAGGAAGCCGAGGCAGGGCCGCGCCTCGCCGCCGCGGTCGGTGAGCGCGAGCAGCGTCACCGCGCCGAATTTGCCCTCGATCACGCCCGCGGCCTGAAGCTCGCGCACCCCCTCCGGGTCCATCCGCGCGGCGATATCGGCAATCGGCGGCCCCGACTGGCTCAATTCGCCACCGGGCCGGTAGATTTCGAGTTCCGCGATCGGCTTTTCGCCCGGCGCGGCCCAGCGGATGACATCCTTGCGGCCGCCATCGGGATGTCGCAGGATCTCGTAAGTCTCTGTTTTCCCGGATGAATCGAACTGGCTGACGGCGAAGGCCGGATACGAGCGGGCAGCAGTGCTCCAGACCGACCTGGCGGCCGGGCCGTCCAATTCCTGCAGCGGTAACTGGTCCCACAGGCTGACGCCGATGATGGCGATCAGCGCCAGCGCGCCCATATAGGCGATCAGGCGCGCCAACAGGCCGCTGCATTCGTCGGCAAAGCTGCGCAACGCCGGGTGGATGTGGGCCGGATGCAGAGCGGGCGCCGCAATCGATCGCATGCAAACCTCGAACGCTGCCGTTAACGTTGTCTTGACCGCGTTTCTCGCATAGAAGCGCTGCCTCTTCCCTTTCCGCCGCGCGGCGAGGCGAGGCATTTTTGTTCGGAGAGTGAACGATGGGTTACAAAGTCGCGCTGGTCGGAGCGACCGGCAATGTCGGGCGGGAAATGCTCAACATTCTGGACGAACGCAAATTCCCGGCGGACGAAGTGGTGGCGCTGGCGTCACGCCGCAGCATGGGCGTCGAAGTGTCCTATGGCGACCGCACCCTGAAGTGCAAGGCGCTGGAGCATTACGATTTCAGCGACGTCGATATCTGCCTGATGTCGGCGGGAGGCGCGGTGTCCAGGGAATGGTCGCCGAAGATCGCGGCGGCCGGCGCGATCGTGATCGACAATTCCTCGACCTGGCGGATGGATCCGGACGTGCCGCTGATCGTGCCCGAGGTGAATGCCGATGCGGTTGCCGGTTTCACCAAGAAGAACATCATCGCCAATCCGAACTGCTCGACCGCGCAACTCGTGGTGGCGCTGAAGCCGCTGCACGACAAGGCGGTGATCAAGCGCGTCGTGGTCTCGACCTATCAGTCGGTGTCGGGCGCCGGCAAGGACGCCATGGACGAGCTGTTTTCGCAGACCAAGGCGGTCTACACCAACAGCGAACTCGTCAACAAGAAATTCCCCAAGCGCATCGCCTTCAACGTCATCCCCGAGATCGACGTGTTCATGGAGGACGGCTACACCAAGGAAGAGTGGAAGATGATGATGGAGACCAAGAAGATTCTTGATCCCAAAATCAAGCTTTCGGCCACCTGCGTGCGGGTGCCGGTGTTCGTCGGCCATTCCGAGGCAGTCAACATCGAATTCGAACATCCGATCTCGGCCGATGAAGCCCGCGAAATTTTGCGCAATGCGCCGGGCTGTCTCGTGATCGACAAGCGCGAGCCCGGCGGCTACGTCACGCCGTACGAGGCCGCCGGCGAAGACGCCACCTATATCAGCCGCATTCGCACCGATCCGACGGTGGACAACGGCCTCGTGCTGTGGTGCGTGTCCGACAACCTGCGCAAGGGGGCGGCGCTGAATGCGGTCCAGATCGCCGAATGCCTGATCAACCGCAAGCTGATCAGCGCCAAGAAAAAGGCGGCAGCGTAGGTCTCGTGCCCCGGACGCAGCGCAGCGCGCCGTTCTTTACGGAGCGGCATGAAGAATGCCGCACCGCGTCCGGGACACGCGAGGTTTACGCGCTCTCCCGCACTCCGCGGAATTCCTTCGTGGCCTGATCGAGCACGAACAGCGAGCCTTCGGCGACGCCGAAATAGGCGCCGTGGAGGTGCAGTTCGTCGCGTTCGACCGGATTGCGCACGAACGGAAACGTCATCAGGTTTTCCAGGCTGCGGAACACCGCGGCCTTCTCGATCCGGGTGACGAAGTCCTGCATGGTCTCGCGGTCGCGCTGCTCGACGACTTCGCCGGGCTTGATGAACATCGCCATCCACTTGCCGATGAAATCGCCGGGCGTCAGCGGGTCGATATTGTCGACAAAGGCGCGGATGCCGCCGCATTGCGCGTGCCCGAGCACCACGATGTGCTTCACCTTCAAAACCTGCACCGCATATTCCAGCGCCGCCGACACGCCGTGGGCGCCGCCGTCGGGCTGATACACCGGCACCAGATTGGCGACGTTGCGCACCACGAACAATTCGCCGGGACCGACGTCGAAGATCACCTCCGGCGAGACCCGGGAATCGCAGCAGCCGATCACCATCACCGCGGGCGCCTGGCCGCGCTCGGACAGTTCGCGATAGCGCGATTGCTCGGTCGGCAGCCGTTGCGAGGTAAAAGCCCGGTAGCCGTCGAGCAGTTTTTGCGGAAACGAGGACATGGCAGTGGCTAAACCATATGAGGCCCGCCGGAACAAGTCTTTCGGACCGCGGGTTGAGATGTTATCGCGGGGGTTCCAGACCGACAGGGGAATGAGACCATGATCCGTCCGCGCCGCAGCCTGCTGTTCATGCCGGGGTCGAACGCGCGGGCGCTGGAGAAGGCGCGCAACCTGCCCGCCGACGGCATCATTCTCGACCTCGAGGATTCGGTGGCGCCGGACGCCAAGGCGGCCGCGCGGGACCAGATCGCGCAAGCCATCGCGGCAAAGGGTTTCGGCAAGCGCGAGGTGCTGATCCGCGTCAACGCGCTGGATTCGCCGTGGTGGATCGACAACGTCGCCATGGCCGGCAAGGCGAGGCCCGACGGCATCCTGGTGCCGAAGATTTCCAGCGTCCAGGATTTATCCGCCATCGCCGACCGCCTCGGCGACATCGGCGCCGACATGTCGATCAAGGTCTGGGCCATGATCGAGACCGCGCGCGCGGTGCTGCATGCCGAGGAACTCGCCGGCGCATCGCGCGATTCCGAAATGCGGCTGGCCGGATTCGTGTTCGGGCCGAACGACATTTCGCGCGAGACCCGGATCAGGATGCAGCCCGGCCGCGCCGCGATGCTGCCGATGATCACGCATTGCATTCTCGCCACCCGCCTGCACGGCCTGGAAATCCTCGACGGGCCCTACAGCGATTTCAGCAATGTCGATGGTTTTGCGCAGGAATGCGCGCAAGGGCGCGATCTCGGATTCGACGGCAAGACCCTGATTCATCCGCGGCAAATCGAGGCCTGCAACGCCATCTTCACGCCGCCGGAAGAAGAAGTGGCGCAGGCGCGCAAAATCATCGCGGCATTCGAGCGCCCCGAAAACGCCGCGCGCGGCGCGATCCAGCTCGACGGCGGCATGGTGGAGCGGCTGCATGCGGATATGGCCAGGCGCACCATCGCGATCGCGGATGCGATCGCGGCGATAGGGAAGTGATTCGTAGGATGGGTTGAGCAAAGCGAAACCCATCAAAGCCACGCGGTAAGCATGATGGGTATCGCTTTGCTCAACCCATCCTACGACTACGATGCCGCAAATCGCTCCGCCGCCCACGCATGGAGGCTGCCGGCAACCGGCCGTCCGTCGCCACGTCCCTTCGGTGAAATGTGAAACCCGATGATGTCGGGATCGCTTACCAGCGCCGAAAAATCCGACGGTTCGAAAAACAATGTCGGTTCGGCGTGAACCGCGTAGAACGATTTCTTCGGCAGCGCGTGATGCAGCTCATGGGCGCGCCGCGCCAGCGCGGTCAGCGCCGCCGGGCCGTACAGTGCGACGCGGATATCGGAGACGCGCCTCGATCCGCGCAGCCTATGCAGCGCGAAGGTCAGGCGGTGCCGCAACGCCAGCCAGTCCGGCGCGAGGTCGTCCTGGCTCATCAGCGCCGCGAACGCCGCGACGATGGCGTCGTCCGGAGGCAAATACAGCACGGAGTTGCCGAGCTGCCGCGGCCGCTCCCAGGCGAAAAACGGTTTTGCCGGATCGATCCGAACCGGCCCCTTGAGCAGCACGTCGGCGTCGAGCCACAGGCCCTCGCTGCGCGCCATCAATCGCATCCGGAAAAAATCGGAGAATTGCAAGGTGGTCCAGTCGCGCCAGACGCCGCCGGGACCCGACGGTCGCAGCTTTTCCGCAAAGGAATGCGGCAGGACCGCCTCTGCCTCGGCATTGCCGGCGCCGTCGGGCAAGCCGGGCAGAGGCTCGAAACTGTAGACGGTGACCTTGTGGCCGGCGGCGACCTGCGAGCGCAGGCACAATTGCCGCAAGCGATCGAGCGGGCCGTGCCAGAAGGTGACGACGTGGGGCAGCATGCGGGCATTCCCTGATCTGCGCGGGAGCGGAGCGGCTATGCGAAGCCAAGTGGCCGCAAGTGCGGTCGATTCAGGATCGTCGAGGCAGCACGTCGATTTTCCAGACCACGGAGGCGCGGTCGACGTTGTTCACGCAGTCCGATGTTGTTGCTGCCGCGCTGTAAGGGCCGGTCATACTACTCTGCGGGGTCGCGCTTGCGACGCAAGGACAATCGCCGCTTATATTCTTGGGCGTAAACTTGTAGTCGAGTTTCAGCGATAGCCCGGTATTCCCGATCTCAACGTTGACATATCCGCCGGCGCCACCGCGGGTGACCTCCCCGGGGTAAGCGAGGGCGTTAAAGGCATCGTTGTCGCGGATCGACAGTTTATCGAAGTGCAGCAAGCCGGTAATAAATCCCAGGCTGATGGTAACTGTCTGCCCTGATTGATTGATGATCCGAAATTGGGAATCCCCGCAACACATTGCCAATGCCCTTCTCATTTTGCGAAAGCGTAGGCTTCCACGTCATACAGGCCGGCCAACTCACGCCCAGGCGCGCTCTTGCTTCGCCTTGGCCTCGTAGCTGTCGATCGACGTTTTCTTTTCCATCGTCAGCCCGATGTCGTCGAGGCCGTTGAGCAGGCAGTGCTTGCGAAACGCATCGATCTCGAATTTCACGGTGCCGCCGTCCGGCCCGCGGATTTCCTGCGCGGCAAGATCGATGGTCAGCGTGGCATTGGCGCCGCGCTCGGCGTCGTCGAACAATTTGTCGAGATCGTCCTGGGTGACGCGGATCGGCAGGATGCCGTTCTTGAAACAGTTGTTGTAGAAGATATCGCCGAACGAGGTCGAGATCACGCAGCGGATGCCGAAATCGAGCAGCGCCCAAGGCGCGTGCTCGCGCGACGAGCCGCAGCCGAAATTGTCGCCGGCGACCAGCACCCTGGCGTTGCGATAGGCCGGCTTGTTGAGGATGAAATCCGGATTCTCCGAGCCGTCGTCGTTGTAGCGCTGTTCCGAGAACAGGCCCTTGCCGAGCCCGGTGCGCTTGATGGTCTTGAGGTACTGCTTCGGGATGATCATGTCGGTATCGACGTTGATGATCTTCAAGGGCGCGGCGACGCCCTCCAGCGTGGTGAATTTGTCCATTGGCTTGGTTCCCGGATGTGAGCCGGCGTTTTAGCCCGATCGCGGCGGCGGTCCAAGCCCAAAAAGACCGGTCGGCAGCCGTCGTGGCCGGCACGAGGCCGGGCATGACGGCCAGACGGCTCGGCGGCGACCAACTACTCCCCCGCCCTCGCCCCGATCGCTTCCATGTCGGCGTCCGACAGCCCGAAATGGTGGCCGATCTCGTGGATCAGTACATGGCGGACGATGTGGCCCAGCGTCTCCTCGTGCTCGGCCCAGTAGTCCAGGATCGGCCGCCGGTACAGCCAGACCATGTTGGGCAGCCGCGCGACATCCTCGTTGCTGCGGAACGGCAGGCCGGTGCCCTGGAACAGGCCGAGCAGATCGAATTCGCTCTGCGCATTCATCTCATCCAGCACCTCGTCGGTGGGAAAATCGTCGACGCGCAGGATCACGCCCTCGCACAGGTCGCGAAAGCCTTTTGGCAGGCGCGCGAACACGTCGTGCGCCATGGCTTCCATCTCGGCCAGCGATGGCGCTTTTGCGGTGGTCCACATCGGTTCCCTTTAGAGGATCGAAGGCAAACCCGCAAAGTCAGGCCTGGCGCGTGGTTGACGCCGGCGCGGCAATCGGAGACCGTGGCGCCGGTACGGGTTTTCGAAGTTGAGGCTGACAATGCGGATCGGGAGTGCGATTTTATCGCTGGCGTTCGCTGGGACATTTTTGTTGCCGATGGCTGGGGCGCAGGCCGGGCCGCGGCTGCCGATGGCGCAGGCATCGCAATCCGCCGATACCGATATTTCCGCGCAACGCCGCGTCTACCGCCGCCCGCCGACCCGGATCCGGGTCTATCCGCGCTACGACCCCGACAACGTCTATCCCCGCTTCTTTCCCGGCCGCAATGCGGTGCGGGACTGCACCGCGACCTATGTGCAGGAGTTCCGGCCGAGCGGAACCGTCATCACGCCGCGCATGAACTGCTTCTGGCGGCCGGGCTAGGACGCGCGGCGAGGTGAACCTGTAGGATGGGTTGAGCGCAGCGAAACCGATCGGCAACGCCGCGGATCGAAGCGATGGGTTTCGCTGCGCTCAACCCATCCTACAAGGCGTCTCAACGCCGCCGCAGCGCGCCGATCAATCCGGCGCCGACGATCAGCGCCGACCCGCCATAGACGATGACGGCCATGACAAGCTGGGTCAGGTTGCTCGCCGTTCCCATGCCGCCGCCAGGGCCTTGCGACGCCAGCGCGCTTGCCGGCAGCAGCAGCGCCGCGGCGATGGCGGCGCGCAAAACGCTGGAATTTTTCCGCGACATGACGATCTCCCGTGACCAATTGCTTGCCGAAGAAACCGTAGGATGGGTAGAGCGCAGCGAAACCCATCCTAGACGGCGTTTCTCGAAGTGATGGGTGTCGCTGCGCTCTACCCGTCCTGCAAGACTGATTGCCGAAGCTACGGCCGGGAACGGCGCCGGTTTTGAAATCTTTGGGCTGAAGCTGGAACCGGCGCGCACCATCCGCATTCATCTTTACGGCGCGGACATTCATTCCACATTCACGTCGCTCCCTCTAGTTTTCGGCTCCGCGTTGTGGCGAAGCGGCAGCGTCAGGTTTGCCGCACGGCGTTGGGATGTCACCTAATCCAAAGGAGGATACACGTGAACGTGAAGAAAATTCTGGGCTTTCTCGCCATCGGCGGATTGCTCGTCCTGGCCGCTCCCGCCGAGCGCGCCCAGGCCTTGTCGCTGATCAATCCGGGCACTGCGGCTGCGGTGCAGGACGACTCCAGCAAGCTCACCACCGAGGTGCGCTGGCATCGGCACTGGGGCTGGCGCCGCCATTATGGCTGGCACCGGCATTGGGGCTGGCGCCGGCACCACTGGCGTCACCGGCACTGGCGCCGCTGGTAAAGCGGGCGCCTGAGGGCGTAACATCGAGCAGGCCCGCGACGCGGGCCTGCTTTGCATTGCGCAAAACCTGCACCCTCAAGACGAAGGCGCTGCGATGAAAGGCTGGATCGGAACGATTGCGCTGGCCGTGGTGCTGGCGCTTGGCGGCAAGCTCGCGATCGGGCCCGCTGCGGCGGCGGCAAAAGCCGGCGCCGAGACATATCGCTCCACCGCGGCGACCAACGTCACGTCGCGGCATCGCACGCACGCCATGCGCCGGCATGTCCGCTACAGCTATCGCCCGTACCAACCGCCGCGATATCTCGGCCGCCCCACCTACTACGTGCCCGCACCGTTTCCGCTCGGTTTCGATTTTGGATTCGGCTGGTGGTGACGACCCAAAAATAATTTTTTGCAGTTTCGCGCCCGTTCATTTCTCGCCACACGCGCCGCGTCTGGTGCTGCCCTTGCGGGCGCGTACGAAAATGAAGGCAGGCAGGCGGCACAGCCGATCGTATCCCTTCGGGTCTTTCAGCTTCAGTTCTTCAGTTGGCGTCGGCTCGCAGATCCGTTCGATGACAAACCCGGCGTCCGCGAGCGGCCCGGTCAGATCGCGCAGCGGTCTTCGGTAGTAGCGCATCTTCTCGCCGAGCCATCCCCATTCCTCTTCGATCAGTTCGGCACACAAATATCCGGGATCGAGAATGCTGACGGAATCGTGAACCGGATGATGCGTCGAAAATACCAGCGTGCCGGATGGCCGAAGCAGCCGCGCGCATTCGGCGAAGACCGCCGGCAGGTCGGCCTCGTAATGCAGCACCAGCGAGGACAGCACGAGGTCAAAGGATTGATCGGCGAGGATGCTTCGCAGATCGGTTACGTCACCCCGGATGACGCGGGCGCGGCCTTTGAGGTGCTTTTGCGTTAACGCAACCATCGCGGCGCTGCGGTCGACGGCGACCACGCGGGCGCCGTGGCGCACCAGCCAATCGGCGTACCAGCCGTGCCCGCAACCGGCATCGAGAACATCTGTCCTGTCGACCGCTGGCAGCAGCGCCAATGTCGCCGGGCGCTCGTAGAGCGCATTCCAGGGCCGCTCGTCGATGTCAGCCGCATAACGCTCGGCGATGGTGTCATAGTCCGTCGTTCCGGGCACGGTCATTCCTCCGACACAGCGTACTCCGCTCGCCAAATCAATATCATTGGCGTCTGCTTCTGGCACGTCGCGCGGCGGGTTACGCGCGCCGCGAGGCCAGGCTTTTGACCGTGGCGCCGAATTCGACGTATCATTGCCGAGCTAACGCGAGGAGCCATCCATGCCCGATTGCATCGTTGTCGTTCAGTTCGATTTGCCGAAACGCGCCGAGGAGCAGGCGGTGAAAGGCGGCACCTCGACCGCGCCGATCTATCGCGGCCTCGCCAAAAAAGGGTTGATCCGGAAGGACTACCTGAATGGCGAGAACGGCACCGGCGGCGTCTATCTCTGGGACAGCCGCGAATCGGCGCAAGCCTGGTTTACGGAAGCGCGCATTGCCGAATTGACCGCGCGCTTCGGGGTCCGGCCCCGCCTGACCTGGTACGACACGCATGTCACGGTCGACAACCTGCAAAGCGAGACCCGCGTCAACGGCAAGGCGATCGAGGAAGTGGCCTGACCGATGACGATTATCGATTCCCAGGTCCACGCCTATGAGGCGAACACGTCGAAGCGGCCTTGGGCCAGCGTGCCGAACTGGCCCGATCACGTCACCGGCGACGAGATGGTGGCGGCGATGGACAGGGTCGGCGTCGACGGCGCGATCTTCATCTCCGCGTTTTCCATGTATCGCTACGACGCGAGCTACGCGGTGGAGGTCGCGAAGGCCCATCCCGGCCGGCTCGCCATCGTCAAGCCGTGGACCCGGACGATCCCGGCGTGGCCGATGTCGTCGCCGACTGGAAGAACACGCCCGGCACGGTCGGTATCCGCATCATGCTGACGAAGGATGCCGGGCGCGACCCGAACGACCCCGGCCTCGACCGGATCGCGCGCGCGGCCGTTCGTCACGACTTCCCGGTCAATCTGTTGTGCTGGGACAATCTGGACGCGGGCACGGCGCTGATCGATTCCCATCCCGACACGCGATTCATCATCGACCATCTCGGCATCCTGCAGCCGCGGGTGCCGCCGGCCCCGCCGCAGCCCTGGGCGGACCTTGCGAAAGTGCTGGAGCTCGCCAGCCGCAAGAACTGCGTGATCAAGGTCAGCGGCGCCTGCACGCTATCGAAACAGCCGTATCCGTATCCGGACATCTGGGATCCGCTGCAGCGCATCTTCGATGCCTGGGGTTTCGAACGCTGCCTGTGGGGCACGGACTGGACCCGCGCCTTCGCGGTCGTCAACTACGCGCAGGCCGTCGAGCCCTTTCTCAAGACCGCGCGCCTGAACGACACCGAGCGGGCAATGCTGATGGGCGGCGCCTGCGCCAGGGCCTATGGCTGGACGCCAGCAGGTAGCGCGGATTAGCGACCCGCATCCACGCATTGCCGCGGCGCATCAACCTCGCAACGGAAAAAGACTTATCGGGTCAGGAATTTTATGCCGTAGGTGTCGCCGCGGCGCCAGACGACTTCGCAGGGCTGGCGCCTGGCATGCGCCAGCACAAGCACCAGCTCGAATTTGCCGCCGACGTCGATCGCGGCATCGGTCATGATCTTGGCGCCGCCCGGCGAGACGTCCAGCACGAAGCATTCGCGGCTTGCCGTTCCGTTGTCGATTGTGATCCAGGCCGGCTGTTTGTGCAGTTGCCGCCGCGGTTCGCGCTGCACCTTCGGCCTTGGCCTGGCAACAGCCATACTGTCATCTGTCATCGGCGTTATCCGTGACCGGCCTGGCGGTCGCCAAACCGGGTCATCGGATTAAGCGGCGATTTTTGTAAAGTTCGTCTTAGGATAATGCCTTGAAATTTATCCGTCCCGCACGCTCACTCCGCCGCCTCCAGCGCGCGAAGCAGCGCGCCCTGATGGCGCAGCATGAAGGCGTTGCGGTGCTGCAGCAGTACCTCCAGCGTCGCCTCGCAGCGCCGGCGCAGCAGCGCCGGCTGCGGCAATTGGCCGGAGCCGTGCTCGTAGACGTCGGCGACCCGCTCGACGGTGGCGAACAACAGCTCGTTGCTTTCGGCGGTGATGCGCGACAGCAGCATCTGGTAGTCGGCAAGATCCGACAGCGCCGGATAGAGCCGGCCGATCAGCGCGGCCTCGGTCCAGGCCCAGTTCAGTTTCGGGCTCAGCGCCTCATGGCCGTGGATCCAGCCGGTGACGCTGACGATCTCCGCCAGTGCCGCGTAGAATCCGTCGAGTTTCGGATCGAGGAAATCATAGTCCGGCGCGCAAACGTCGCCCTTGAGCCGGCCCGACGCCTCCAGCGCGTCCTTGATCGGGGTGCC
Organism: uncultured Alphaproteobacteria bacterium; assembly: GCA_963784755.1. Lineage (GTDB taxonomy): Bacteria > Pseudomonadota > Alphaproteobacteria > Rhizobiales > Xanthobacteraceae > Bradyrhizobium. The sequence goes on from CAWASS010000004.1 coordinate 1,591,376, forward strand.
GTCATAGGGGAGCATCTTGCAGAACTGGGCCGATGCGCTGCCGTCGCCGACGATCTCGCGCAGGAACGCGACGTTGGCGCGCACCGAAGCAAAGGTGCTGGAGGGATCGAGCAGCATGAAGCCGAACTCGAAACGGATGCCGAGCGATTTCAACAGGCGCACCGCGGCGAGATTCTGCTCGACGCTGATTTCCTTGTGCAGGGTGCGCAGCCCCTCCTCGGTGCCGGACTCGAGCCCCATATAGACGAGACAGAGGCCGGCGTCGCGCATCCGCGCCATCAAGGCGGCATCGACGGCGTCGGCGCGGCAGTTGATCTTCCAGATCACGCGGCCCGGCAGGTCGGCCTTGTACAGTTCGTCGACGAATTCGCCCGCCCACGCCCGCCATTTTTTCCCGAACAGCGGAAAATCGTCGTCCTGGAACAGGAATACGGTGACGCCGTCCTGGTCGTACAGCATCCGCATCTCGCGGACCACCTCGGCAGGCTTGCGGATGCGCACCACCTTGCCCGGCGCCGAGCGATAGAAGGTGTGGATCGAGCAGAACGAGCAGGTGCGGGCGCAGCCGCGGCTGGCCAGCAGCGGCACGATGCTGCGGCCGAGCACGCGCATCGGCTCGAAGTCGCGCTCCGGATAGGGCAGGCTGTCGAGATCGTGGATCAGCGCGCGCGGCGGGTTGGCGACGATCTCATCGCCCTGCCGCCAGACCACGCCGTCGAGCTTGCGCCAGTCGTCGCCCGCCTGCAGCGCGCGCACGATCTCCACCAGCGTGACCTCGCCTTCGTAGCGCACGATGCTGTCGAGTTCGGGCGCAGCAGTCAGCGTCTGCTGCGGGCTCAGCGTCGGGTAATGGCCGCCCATGGTGAAGTGGGCGTCGATGCCCTCGCGCCGCAGCGCGTCCATCAGCGACGCATAGCGGCGGATGTAGAACTGGAAGATCAGCGAGAAGCCGACCAGCATCGGCTGCGCGTCGCGCACCGCCGCCACCAGCGTTGCCTCCGGCAATTCGATGTCGAGCACGCGGACGTCGTAGCCGCATTGCCGCAAGCTGGCGGCGAGGTAGCCGAGGCCGAGATTGCCCATCGACTGGAAGCCGATCAGCACGATGGGTGCGACGCGTGGCGGCACGCGCGTGGCGTCGCCGGCCGCGTTCAGCTCAACGGGACGCATGACGTGTTCTCCTGATGCGAGAACCCTGGCTTCAGAATCTTGGCTTCAAAACCTTGGCTTCGAATGCGCCGAACCCGCGAGATGCGAGCGGCGCACGCGAATGCGCGGGATCACCCGCCCATTGCCTTGATGGCGGCGTCCAGCGCCTTGGTCTGGGCGGCCAGCACCTCCCGGTGGCGCTGCATCGAAATCTGCGCGAACTTGTTGAGCTCCGACTTGTCGAGCTGGTTCAGCCACCACCACGGCACCGGGTCGTAGATGATATGCGGATTCCAGTGCAGCAGATCGTTGAGTTCGGCCGGGGGTTGTGCCGTGCGGGGAGGAAGTGTCATGACCATCTCCAAAGTTTTCAGAAAAAAATCCGAAGGCAAGCACCGGCCATCCATTGGGATGGCCCGTGATCGACAAGTTGGAAGATCGCTTTAAGCTTCTGGTCTTTTAAGCTTCGGTCTAATGTCGCGCGCCACAATTTCGCGCAACCTCAGGCTGATGTCGAATTCTGGCTTTTTTGTGCGCGGTTGCCCAATTCGTAAAACGAATTTCAGCCGCGGCGCAATGCCGCGCGCCGGACGGCGTTAATGGCGGCTTGCGCCGTTGCCTAAAAACGTCGGCGTCAATCGGGATGGACGGACCATGCGTCTCTACTATCACCCGCTCTCTTCGAATTCACGGCGCGCGGTGCTGACGGCGCACCACCTCGGGCTCGATCTGGAGCTGGTTGCCGTCGATCTCCCGCGCGGCGAACACAAGACGCCGGAATATCTGCGCCTGAACCCGAATGGAAGGATCCCGGTCCTCGCCGATGGCGGGTTTCATTTGTGGGAGTCGCACGCGATCATGCAATATCTGGCGGATCGATCGCCTGAACAGGACATTTACCCCCGCGATGTTTCGGCGCGCGCCGACGTCAATCGCTGGCTGTTCTGGTCGGCCAGTCATTTCGCGCCCGCTGCCGGCTTTATCATTCGCGAGCGGGTATCGAAAAAAATCCTGGGTTCGGGCGCACCGGATCCCGCCGAGATCGCGCGCGGCGAGGCGCTGCTGCAGGCGGCGGCGCGGGTTCTCGATTGCCACCTCGCGGGGAAACGATGGATTGCGCAAGACAGGCTCACCCTTGCCGATTTCGCGGTCGCCGCGCCGCTGATGCATACGGCGGCGGCGCAGTTGCCGGTCGCGGAATTCGAGCATCTCCAGGTCTGGTTCGCGCGCGTTCGATCGCTCGATGCGTGGACCAAATCGAGCGTCTGAACGCCGCATCGGCGTACGGCGCGATGAAACGCCTGACGGCCGGAACGGCGGGTTCTGGCCGGCGGATTGCCGGCGCGGCAGGGGTGTTTCGCCGTTAAGATTACATCTTAATCAAACATTAATTATGCGTTTGCGGGCGCCAAAGTCCCGGCCTAGCGTTGTCCATATGCCGCTCCAACACCGAATTGGTGCCTGCCATGTCGCATAGAATGCATGGCGCGTTGATCGCGTCTCTCAGCCTCGTCGCGCTCTCATTTGCCGCAACCGAGACCGTCGCCCGCTCGGGCGTGGCGCCGGCAGCCCCGCCGGCGGCGGCGAATGCCAGGGGTCCGGTTCATCGCCCGGCCGGCCCATTGCTGCGGCATCACCGCGGAAGCCGGGGAGGCGCGTTCTGGCCGGCGGTGGGGGGTTTCTACGACCCGTCGATCGGGCAGGCTCCGGTGGAGCTCGCGCAACCGGAGTCGCGCGACATGCATTACACCTACACCTATGACGTTCCCTGGGATTGGGCGCACCGCTATCCGCCGAACGTGATCCCTTCCGACCGGGCCTATGTGCCCGAATGTCCCGAGCAGACCGTAACGGTCGCCGGCAAAGGCGGCAGGGAGCAAACCGTCAACATCATCCGCTGCTACTAGACCTCGGTTCGAAACGAAGCCGTCTCACCCGGCGGCTTCATTCATTGCAGACGGCGCATGACGGTCTCCGTCCGGCCGCCATCAAGCCGGCCGGACATTGCAGCACCGCTACCGCTCGGCGTTGACGAGCTGATAGGCGCCGCGCTCGAACGTGTCGTAGGTGGCGAGCGCCTTGGCGTCGGCGAACGGCAGATACTGCATCATGATCACGCCGGCGATGCCGCGGGCGGGATCGATCCAGAAATAGGTGTTGTTGATGCCGCCCCAGCTCAGGCTGCCGGGCGAGCGCTTGCCCGGGACCTGATCGGTCGTGATCAGGAAGCCGAGCCCCCATTTGTCGCGGCCGTCGGCGATGAAGCTGAAGTCGGCGCTGCGCGGCAGCGCGGATTTGAGCGCAGGCACCGAGACCGCGCCGATGTGGTTCTGGCCCATCAGCGCCACCGTCTCGGGCTTGAGCACGCGCGCGCCGTCGAGCGCGCCGCCGTTGAGCAGCATGCGCACGAAGCGCCCGTAATCATCCGCGGTCGAGGCGAGGCCGCCGCCGCCGATCGGGGAAGCGATGGTGAGCGGGGGCTGCGGCTTCTGCAGTTCGATGGCGCCGTCCATGCGCTCGCCGCCGCGCTGCTGTTGCGCGACCAGGCGCGGACCCTTTGCCTCCGGCACGTTGTAGGAGGTGTCGTCCATCTTGAGCGGGGCAAAGATGTGCTCGCGGAAATAATCCTCGAGTTTCTGGCCGGAGATCACTTCGACCAGCCGACCGGATACATCGGCAGAGGTGCTGTAGTGCCAGCGCTCGCCGGGATCGAACAGCAGCGGTCCGCCGAACGGAAACGTCTCGCCGGCGCGCGGCTTGAAATCGCGCCAGATCGCGCTGGTGAACGTATAGGCCAATCCCGAGGTGTGGGTCAGGAAGTGCTTGACCGTCGGCGGCCGTGCCGGCGGGCGCAGCGTGTAGGCGCCGGTCGCGGGGTCGAACGATTCAAGGACTTTCAGTCCGGCAAGCTCCGGCAGGTATTTTTCGGCGGGATCATCGAGCTTGAGGCGGCCCTGCTCGACCAGTTGCATCAACGCCACCGAGGTGACCGGCTTGGTCATCGAGGCGATGCGGAACAGCGCGTCCGGCGCGAGCGGCCGTCCGGTCGCGACATCGGCCACGCCGAAGGCGCCTTGATAAAGCACGCGCTCGCGGTTGGTGACCAGCGCGACCACGCCCGGCACGTCCCTGGCCTCGACCGCGCCGCGCAGGCCGGCGTCGATGACGGCACTCCCCGGTGAATTCTGTGCGCTCGCAGACCCCGTCAGCGCAGCAACCGCAATGCTCATGGCGAAGACAATTCCGGCGGACTTTCGGTTCATGGCAGCCTCCCTGTTGCGCTCAAGCCCGGGTTCGCCCGCGCAAGCCCCCGAGGCTAAATCGGTTGTTTGACGTTGCGACATTAGCACTCGCAATTGGTCGAGTCTCGAATTCTCTCCGGTCGCGTTGCTGGTGCGAGTGCGAATGCGTCGGATGGATTGAGCGCAGCGAAATCCATCTTCTGATCCCGGCAAGGATGGGTTTAGCAAAAGCTCCCCATCCTGCGGGCTGACGGACCGGTAGCGGCAAGGCGGAGCGTGCCCACCGTTCGGCGCGAAGCCGTTCGATTCAAAAATGGTGGGCACCGCGCCACGTCTTGTAAGGCGCTGCTGCGCGCTTCCATCGGGCGCGCGTTCGCGCGACCGTTGGTAATCCGCCTTACGAGTTACGCGCTACTTCGCCGCCGCCGGAAATGCCGGCAGCTTGTCGATGTCGCGGGCGTCGTGCTGGATGATGACGGTGGCCTTGGCGTTGGCCGCGATCTTCTTCAGGCGGTCGATCGAGGCCAGCGTCTGGGCGCGGTCGAAGTTGAACCACGGCACGCCGCCCGTGTCGTAATTCTCGCGGAAGTGCACGGCGTCGCCGGTGATCAGCACCGCGCCTGTCTGCGGCAGCTTGACCAGCAGGCTGTGGTGGCCCGGCGTGTGTCCGGGCGTGTTCAACACGATCACGCTGCCGTCGCCGAACACATCCTTGTCGTTGGCGAGCGGCTCGACCTTGCTTTCGCCCTTGATCCAGGCGGCAAACGGTGCGGCGTTGACGCCCGGCGCCGGCGCCGGCGCGGAGATCGCGTCCCAGTCGCCCTTGCCGATCAGCACGAGCGCCTTGGGAAACGAGGCGACCTGGCCGGTGTGATCGGCGTGGTAATGGCTGATGCCGACAACTTTGATCTGGTCGGGCGTGAGCTTGAGCTGCGCCAGCTGGTCGACCAGGCTCACCTTCGGCGCGACGTTGGGCGCCGTCATGGCGTGCCCGGTGTCCCACAGCATGTAGTCGTCGCCGTGCTTGATGAGATAGCAGGAGAACACGAACTGCACTTTCAGGTCGCCATAGGCAAAGGTGTCCGAGAAGCGCTGGTTGACCGCGGTCGGCGCCTGCGGCGTTCCGCAGTCCAACCGCGTCAGCGTGATCTCAGGCGTCGCTTGCGCGAGCGCCCCAAAAGCAAGAAGCGCGTTGGCGCAGACGCCGGCGGCAACGAGAGCAAGCAATCGCTTCATCGGTTTAGTCCTCGGGATGGGTATGGAAGGGCTTTACGCGTGCCCGGATTGTGGCGCGCCGGGCGGTCACCGTCAACGCGGGTTCGGTTCGTAGGATGGGTTGAGCGCAGCGAAACCCATCTTCCGATCCGCAGGCGAAAGCGAAAAGGCTTCGCAAAGGCTCAACCCATCCTGCGGGCTGCGATAACGCTTCGTTAGGAGTTGGGTTTATCATGGAATTGATTCGGGTCTTTGCGGCAACGAACCGCTGGTCGATCGCAATTCCAAAGGACGCATGCAATGGGCCGGCTTCGACCTCGTTTCAAAAGCCATGAGCAGAGCAGAACGAAGCGCTCTCCGGCCGGTCTGTACGACGCCGCCCTGCGTCACTTTTTGTCCAAACGAGTTGGACCGGCCGAAGACCGCTGCCGGCAGGCATTGACGCTCGATCCGAAGCACGCGGATTCGCTGCATCTGCTCGGTTTGGTCCACTGGCAGACCAAGCGGCTGGATTTGGCCGTCGATCTGATCGCCTCGGCAATCAGATGCAATCCGAACAATCACGAATATTTCCTCAATCTCGGGGAGTTGCTTCGAGACCAGAACAAGCTGGATGAGGCCAGGAAAAGTTTCGATATCGCGATCAGGCTGGCTCCAAACCGGGCCGCGGCCTGGATCAAATTAGGAAACCTGCTGCGAATGCAGCGCCGGTACGATGAAGTGCTGCTGACCTATGAGCATGCTTCCACGCTCGATCCCGACAATGCGGAGGCATCGGCCCTGAGCGGCGGCGTCTTGTTCGAATTAGGCCGCTATGAGGAGGCGCTCGCCAAGTGCGACCTTTCGCTGGCGATTTCCCCGGATCAGGCTGAAGCGCTCTGTGTCAAAGGCGATTGCCTGCACAATCTCGGCAGGACCGCGGAGGCAGCGGCCAGCTACCGGCGGGCATCCGAGCTGGAACCGGGCCGCGTGTCGGTCTGGCGGTTGCTTGGAAAAGTGCTCGAGCAGCTCGGGGATCGTGACGGCGCGATTCTGGCCTTGCGCCGGGCGCGTGAACTGGATCCTTCCGATCCGTTCGGTGCGGGCGTCGAACTGATGCGGCTCGGCGCTGACGACGTGTCCGAAATGCCGCCTGCCTATGTGCGTCTGCTGTTCGATCAATACGCGGCGACATTCGACACCGCCCTGGTGGAGAGTCTTGGATATCGCGGACCCGCGGTGTTGTTCGAGGCGGTGCGGTCGGCGCGCCAGGCGCATCGGAAGCCGGCCCATTTCAAACGCGCGATCGATCTCGGTTGCGGCACGGGCCTCGCGGCGGCCGCCTTTGCAAAAATGGTCGATCGATTCACCGGCATCGACCTTTCGCCGGCCATGATCGAAAAGGCGCGCGCCACCGGTCTCTATGCCGAGCTTGAAGTGACCGATATGCTGGAGGGTCTGCGGTCGATGCCTGACGGCGGCGCGGAACTCGTGCTCGCCGCCGACGCGATGGTCTATGTCGCCGATCTCGTTCCGGTTCTGAAGCAAGCGAGCCGTGTGCTGGCTTGCGGCGGCCTGTTGGCTTTCACCCTGGAACGGCACGACGGCGACGGTTTTATCATGGGCGAGGGCAGGCGCTACGCGCATAGTGCTTCCTATGTGCACGCGTCGATCGAGGCAGCCGGTCTTGTGGTGTTACGGCTTGAACGGCAACCGATCCGCACCGAGAGAGGCGTGCCCGTGCCAAGCCTTGGGATCGTTGCGGAGAAACCGTGAACGATTCGCCACCGCCGTTGAAATTCCTGGCGCCGCTTCGCTACGGCAATAAACCGCCGCTGGAACCGAAGCCTGCAGTCGACGTTGTTTCGCTTAACATTTGCAGGATGGAGGCGAAGCATGAGCGACAGAAATCCCGTCGGCTGGTTCGAACTCTACGTCGGCGACATCGAACGTGCGAAGGCTTTCTACGAAAAGGTGCTGGGGGTCTCACTGACGAAACTGAAGCAGTCGGGAGGCAGCCTCGAAAATATGTGGGCCTTCCCGATGAACCGCGACGGCAGCGGCGCAACCGGCGCCATTGTCAAGATGGATGGTGCGCCCGTCGGCGCCGGCGGCACAATCGTCTACTTTGTCTGCGATGACTGCGCAAAGGCGGCAACGCGCGCGAAGCAGGCTGGCGGCCATATCGTGAAGGATAAATTCTCGATCGGGGATTACGGGAATATCGCGCTGGTGTCGGATCTCGACGGCAACGTGATCGGATTTCATTCCATGCACTAACGGGCTCGGTGTCGTTCGCTGCGGCAGGCAGCGTGACCGGCTCAACGGAGCTGCGACATGGCTACACTGGAACATCCCCTCCCAACGGGGCTTCTGCACACTGCGGCATTCTCGCAAGTCGTCGTGGCCTCAGGCAAGCGCACGATCTACACGGCTGGGCAGGTATCCATCGACGAGCGTGGGTCGCTGGTCGGTGCCGGCGATCTGGCTGTGCAAACAACGCAGGCGATGCGCAATGTCGGCCTGGCCCTCTCCGTCGCCGGGGCGAGCTACTCCGACATTGTGAAAATCACCACCTACGTCGTGAACTATCAGCCTGACAATCGAGCGATTATCAGCCAAGCGCGGGCCCCTTTCTTCGCCAACGGGAAACCGCCGGCCAGCACCCTGATAGGTGTCGAGGCGCTCGCGCTGCCCGAATGGCTCATCGAGATCGAGGCCATCGCCGTTGTCGACTAGGGACCCGATCCGCGGGCTCACGACGATATCGAGGCCACCGAGGCCGTTCACGGTGTCTTCGACCAGCTTGCGGCAGAATGCTTCATCATGCAGGTCGCCTGGCAGGGCAAGCGCGGTGCGGCCTTCGGCCTTGATCAGGGCGATCACTTCCCGTGCCTCCGGCTCCTCGGTCGGAAAATAATTGATCGCCACGTCCGCGCCCTCGCGGGCGTATGCGATCGCCGCCGCGCGCCCCATCCCGGAGTCCCCGCCGGTGATCAGCGCCTTGCGGCCGGCGAGGCGGCCCGATCCCTTGTAGCCGGTCTCGCCGTGATCGGGCGGCGGGTCCATCTTGCCCGCCAGCCCCGGAGCGAACGCCGCGGCGATGCCGGCTCCGCCGACCACCTTTCGTCGGGAAATCGATGACGTGCCTGCGGCGGCCATGTGCAGCTCCGCTGATGAAACGGCACCCGAGCCGTCTACCGAGGTTGGCCGGCTGAGCGCATCGGCTCAGCCGTGCCTTGCCTACGCCACGAACGGAACGCCGTAGTAATCGTTGATCGAACGCGTGCGCGACGTATCCGACCAGTTCCAGGCGTTGTCGTTGCCGTATTTCGGAGCGCCCTGCAGCTGCTGCTGGGTTATTCCGGTCCGATAGCCGCCGAGATTGGTGTCGTATTTCAGCGACTGCCAGGGCAGCGGATAGTGCTCGTCGCCGACGCCCAGAAATCCGCCGAAGCTCAGCACCGCGTAAGATACCTTGCCGCTGACCTTGTCGATCATGACGCGTTCGATGGATCCGATCTTCTGGTCGCCGGCGCCATAGACCGCGGTTCCCTCGACCTTGTCGCTGCCGATCAGGTTTCCGGTCTCTCGTGATTCTGTAACCATGTGTCTCCTCCATGGGGTTGATGGACGGAAAACGGCGGCACCAAAAGTTTGTTCCTGAGCCGATCGGCCGCGGGTCAAGCCCGCGTATGACGAAAGGGCTAGGCGGCGAGCACGCGGCTCACCGACCGCAGCCGGTTCGGTTTGCCGCCGGGCGGATTTCGCGGTCCGCCGTCAAGCTCGCAGAGCGCCTCCAGGATCGCATCGATCGTCACCGGCGCTTTCAGGCCCTCGGGAGCCCGCAAGCTCGGACATGACGCGATCGCCGAGGCGTCCGAAGCCCAGGACGCCAGAATGGCGCGCTTTTCGGAAAGCGTCAGCGAGGGATGTGCGACCACCTCTTTGGGGTGTTCGAACACGGTGCCGGGATGAAGCAGCGCCTCGAAGTCGAAAACATTGTCGTCTAACGCGGTCGTCGGCCGCATGGGTTCCTCCATTTCAAAAGACGAGTGGCGTGCCGCGCGGTTTTTTCCGCGCGGCACCTCGGGCCCGGTTCTCAGGCCGCCTCCGCTTCGAGCTGCTGGACCTTGCCGGCCGGCGCGCCGTCGATGGCGATGCGCCGCGGCTTCATCGCCTCGGGGATTTCCCGGACCAGTTCGATTTTCAGCAGGCCGTTGTCGAAGGCCGCGCTCCTGACCTGGACATAGTCGGCGAGGTTGAACTGGCGCTTGAAGGTCCGGGTCGAAATCCCCCGATACAGGAACTCGCGTTCGGCCTTCTCGGACTTGTTGCCCTCGATGGTGACGACGTTCTGCTCGGCGGTCACCGCGATCTCGTCCGGCGAAAAGCCCGCAACCGCCAGCGAAATCTGGTAGCGGTCATCGCCCAGCCGTTCGATGTTGTAGGGCGGATAGTTGTCCTCGCCGGCCCGGTGGGCGGCCTCGGCGAGGTCGAACAGGCGGTCGAAGCCGATGGTCGAACGCCAGAGCGGTGAAAAGTCGTAGGTGCGCATAGCCAAATCCTCCATTGAGCAAGTTGGGTACGAGCGGCACCGGACACGACCGGTGCCCGTCTCAGTCCGGGCCCTGAAGGCGCCCGGACGCCGCGCTTTGCGGGCGGCGACAAAAAAATTGGAAAAGCCGGTTTTGGTTTCAAGGGGGCGCGGAAATTTTTTTTCGGCAGGCCGTTGGCGACCGGATGCCCTGTCGCCGCCGGCGGCGGCCAATTCCGCTCTCCGTCATGGCCGGGCCTGTCCCGGCCATCCACGTCTTTCCTGCAGCACGTGCCTTAAAAATGGATGCCCGGGACAAGCCCGGGCATGACGAGTTCAGCGTTGGGCAGGCCATCGGGTTAACCGCTAGCGCGTCGTTGCCTTCCTGTCGTCCCGCCCGGGAACGCTGACATGCACTTCATGGCCTTCGCGGATCGCCAGCGAGGCTGCGGCCACGGCGGCTTCGAACGCGGATTCCTTGGTGACGTGGTCGCCTTCGACGTTACCGTCATGGAGGATGCCCCAGCGGTCGCCTACCGCGATGATCGCGTATGTCGCCAGTCCCATGCCGATCTCCTTGTCCGTTACGCGCCGGTCGTGGCCTCAATGCGTGTCGGCATCGCGCCAGCGCGCGAGGTCGGGTTTGCCGCTGCTCCGCTGTAGCGCGTTCTCGACCGGACCTTTCCAGGGCTGGCCGGTCTGCTTCGGCGACTTCCAGTCGGTACGCTGGCGCGGGTCGTCGCCCGGGTTTTCGTGGCTCATTGATAGTCTCCTTGAAAATCTAAATGCGCCGCAATCGCAAGGGTTCCCCAAGGACGACAATCGCCGCAAGCGGGAGATGCGGGGCCGTCGACACTTGGAGATAACGACCGACGGCCCCTATGCCGGCCACTTCCAATTGCCCTGCCTCAACAAGAGCGATGACCGACATGATTCAAAAAATGCTCCGAACAATTTCTGGTTCCTGTTCAGACGTGGAGTCCTGCGCACACCGGCCGCGGAACCAATGCCGCCGCCGATATTTGGAAATCGCAGAAACGATGGCCGGAAAGCCGCGGACCGATGAAAGTCGCATGGAAAGATGTAAACCATGTCGAGGCCGCCGGCCGCTACCCGTTCCGCGACGGAACGATCGACCTGACCGATCGCGAGATTGTTTTGTGGAAGAACAACCCGGACGCCGTGTTTGAGTTGATGCGCAAAAATCCGGTGCGCGACCATCTGGAATATGTGCTGGGCAGATGCGAACCGTAACCGCGCCGAATCGGCGGGCGCCTGCTGCGGATCAGGACCGCGGCGGCTTTTCCAAACGGTCGATTGTATCGGGACAAGCAGCACGCAGGGCGGATCAAGGTCGCGCGCCGGCGTGCCCGATGATAAACTCCGCGGCGTCCGCCGCTTCCGAGCTTGCCGGGATGGCGGGCTACGCTACCTGCGCGCGGAGCCTTGACCGGATGGATGAGATTGAGATCGTCGACTATGATCGGCGCTGGCCGGCACTGTTCGACCAGGAGGCCGATCGGCTGCGCGCAACGCTCGATCCGTCCTTGATCGTGGGACTTGAGCATTTCGGAAGCACGGCGATTCCCAACCTGTCCGCCAAGCCCATCATCGATATCCTGATCGCAGTCCGGTCGTTGGCAGAAGCGAAAACCTGCTTTGTCGAACCGCTGCGAAGTCTCGATTACGTCTACTGGGCCGAAAATCCGAAGCAGGACCGGATGTTCTTCGTCAAGGGCATGCCGCCCTTTGGACTAAAACGCTCGCACCATGTGCATGTGACGGAGGTTCACGGCGAGATGTGGCAGCGGCTGGCGTTCAGGGACTATTTGCGCGCGCATCCGGAGGAAGCCCGGACTTACGAGCAGCTCAAACGGCGGCTTGCAGCCGAACACCCGAGGGATCGCGAGGCTTACACCGACGCCAAGGCCGCCTACATCGAAATCGTGATGCAAAAGGCGGGCAAGTAGTTCGTAGGATGGGTTGAGCACAGCGAAACCATCTTCTGACCCGCGGCAAAGCGATGGGTTTCGCAAAGGCTCAAGCCATCCTACGGACTGCATCGCGCCCTACGGGTTACGCCGTCACCTGCGCCGCACGCCAATGATGAAACGCCGCCATACCTGCGACCAGCACGGCAAGCGCAGCATAGGTCGGCACCAGCCCGAGCGCGCTGATGCCGACCGTGCCCAGGAACGCGCCGGCGGCGAGGCCAACGTCCGACCATGTCGCGAAGGACGCGAGCGCGCCGATGCGGTCCGGCGAACGCGCCGCGGCGAGCACGGGACTGACGGTGGTCAGCAGCGCGCGCGCGACGATCACCGTAATCGTTCCGGTATAGACATGGCCGAGCGCGATCGCGCCAAGGCCGGATGCGACCGCCAGACTGCACGGCAACAGCAGCCGGCCGGCGCCGATGCGGTCCGCCACCGGCCCCGAGAACAAGGCCAGCACGATGTGGGCGAGGCGTTGAAACGCCAGCAGCAGGCTGGCGCCGACGATCGCGGACGCGGCGGACACATATGCCGAGAGCAGCAGCGAGACCGTGGCGCCCAGCACACCATCGGCAGCCAAGGCGAGGACGAAGAACAGCATGTTCAAATCCGAGGGGATCCAGCGCCGCGGCGCGCGCACGTCGCTCGGTGCGGCAACGGTCGGTGCAAGCGTCAGCGCCAGCGGGAAGGCCGCGAGGCCGAGCAGACCATAGATCGTGAACGCCTGATGCGGCCCGACGCTCAGGCAGAGCGGGCCGATACAGACAAGCGAGAGGAATGCGCCGACGCTTGAGACCGCGCGCGAAAAACCGACGCGGGTGCCGGCGCCCCGGCCGTCGCCATAGGCGTAGGCGTTCATCATCAGGTTGATGACGCCCCAGGCGCCGCCCCACAACACCCGCGCCGCAAACAACAGGACAAACCCGCCGAGCAGGCCGTAGCCCAGCGTCGAAAGCGCGGCCGCAAGGCATGCGGCGGCGGTCAGCGCTTTGGCGCCATAGCGGCGGGCGAGCGGCGACACCCAGCCATAGCCGAGAATGCGAACGACGCGGTTGACCGACAGCAACAGCCCGACCGCCAGCGCGTCGAGGCCGAAATCCGCCGCATACAGCGGCAGCACCACATACAGCACGACGTCGCCGGGCCAGACGATGCCGAGGCACGCCGAGGAGATCAGTGTATTCCGGATGGTGACCCGATCGTCGGCGGCTGCGGTCGGGTCTTGCAACGGGGCTGTTCCTTCAAAGGCGTGGTTCGTAGGATGGGTGAGCACAGCGAAACCCATCTTCCGATCCGCGGCAAGGCGATGGGTTTCGCAAGGGCTCACCCATCCTACGGGTAAGTATAATCATTTGTGACGGAGAGTATCTCGAATGCCCGCACCATACACAGGAGGCTGCCAGTGCGGCTCGCTCCGCTACGTATTGGATGCCGAGCCTGAATGGCTGGTCGCCTGTCACTGCAAGGAATGCCAGCGCCAGTCCGGCAGCGCGTTCGGCATGTCGATGCTGGTGAAGGAAACCAGCCTGACGGTGACCGGCCCGACCAAGCGATTCACGCGGATTGCCGACAGCGGCAACGAGAACACCGGGGTGTTCTGTCCGGACTGCGGGGTACGGATCTATCAGATCCCGCGCTATGCGAAAGACGTTCTCGTGCTCAAGCCCGGCACGCTTGACGACACAAGCTGGCTGCGGCCTTCTCGCTTCGTCTGGATGAAAAGTGCACAGGGTTGGGTCGCCGTCCCCGATGGCGTCAAGACGGTCGAGACGCAAACCTAGGCACTGTGCGCCGCGTGGGCAATCTACGGTATTTTATTCAAATCAGGGCAGCCGCCGCTTTCGCAGATCGGGGCACCGCCGCGGCCGATTCGGCCATGACCGCGTGAAAAGCTTGACTCGCTAAATTTTGCCGGGAGAATGACTCGAGGCTCGGGGTCGTCGGTGCATTGCGCCGCCTGCACATGCAGAGTTTTTGAACGCGCCATGTGCGCCGATTATTCAATCATTCGCAAACAACAGGGAATTCCGGTCATGACGAAGTCTCCTGCCGCGCGGCGTTCAGCCAAAAAAGCAACCGGGAAAACGTCCAGGCTTTCGGCCAGCAAGGCATCCAGAAAAATCGCGAAGAAAACGCACAGAAGAGCACACCGAAAAACCGGGGAAGTCACGCCCTTCTACGAAAACTCGCGCCTGATGGCGATTGCCATCAACGCCAGCCAGAATCTGATCTGGCGGGCGCAGAGCAAACCGAACGGCCCATGGGTGACCGATTGGGCGCCGATCAACAAGACCATCCAGTATGACGCCATGGTCGCGGGCATGTCGCGCGAGGGGCGCGTCATCGCGCTGGGGCATGTGCGCGCCACCCCCGCGGTGCATTTCTACATCCAGTCATTCACCGACGACAGCTGGGAAGGTCCCGTCAATCTGGCGCTGCCGCCTGGCGTGCCGGGATTCAGCCAGCTCACCACGGCCCGCAGTCTGGACGGCCTGATCAACGCGTTCGGCATCGCCAAAGACACCGGCATTGTCTGGTGGATCAAGCAGAACCCGGAAGTGCCGACGCCGCCCAGGCCGTGGGGCACGTGGCAGCAGCTCGGGTCAACCCGGCTGCAGGTGATGACGGCGGCAAACAGCGGTGACGGAACCATCGTGCTTGCCGGCAGCGCGTTTGCCGATGCGACGGTGCATACTTATTACAAGCGGGAGACAACCCCGAACGCGAAGACGCCGCTCGACTGGATTGCCTGGGTGGATATGACGCAAGGCCATCTCGACGCGGGCTCGCCCGCGTTGCGTCTCGGCGGCAACATCCTCAATATCTTCGCAATCGGCGGAGGCTCCGACGTCGTGCAGACCCGCCAGCTCCCCGCCAACAGCAATAATTTCACGCCGTGGGCATTCCCTGCCATGGTGGGCAAGCAGGTCATACAACTTGCCACCGGGATCGACGGCGACGGTCACATCGTGATCGCCGCGCAGGACGTATCGGGCCACATCTATGTCAATTACCTGCGCGACTCCCCCTCGCAGCAATATTCGGGCTGGCAGCAGATCGGCACCCGCAACACTCCCGGCCCGATGACGCTGGACTACAACGCCGACGGCCGCCTGACGCTGTTCATGCGCGAGGCCGCCGGCGACATGCGGCTGTGGTGCATCTCGCAGATCGCGATCAATTCGACCGCGTGGGAAGTGGACTGGACGGTGCTGTCGGTGAGCGCGATCTCGCGCTACGGCATCGCGCGGGATCTGACGCCGTAGGGGTTGGCTCAACCCATCCTGCGGGCGGCTGCGGGCTAGTTCTGTTTTGCCGGGGCGGAGGTCACGATCTGGCGCCAGCGGGGCACCTCGGTCGCGACAAAATCGCGGAGCGCCTGCGGCGTTCGCCTCGCCGCGTCCGGGATCGCGAATCCGAGGTCGATCAGGCGCTTGCGTGTCGTCTCGTCATCCAGCGCCTTGCCCATTGCATCGTTGAGCCTCGCCTGTATTTGCGGCGGCAGATCTTTCGGCGCAAAGATCGCGTTCCAGGTCGCGACAACGAATTGAGGAAGGCCGCCTTCAGCGGTTGTCGGGACATTGGGGATGACCTCGGCGCGCCCCGGACTCGCGATCGCGATCGCCTTCAGCATGCCGCCCTGGATTTGCGATATGGCCCCGCTCAGCGAAATGCAACTGAAGTCGACCTGCCCGCTCATCAGGTCGTTCATGGCCGGCGCCCCGCCGCGATAGGGAATGCGCCCGGTGTGAGTGCCGAGTATCGATTGAAGCAGCGTGCAGAACAGATAGGTGGGGGCGCCGGCACCGACATGCGCTTCGTTGACCTTGTCCTGGTTCGCACGGATATAGGCGATGAATTCGGCGAGGCTGTTGGCCGGAAAATCCTTTCGCGCGACGATCACCGCGGGCACCTCGGCCGCGAGGCCGACGGGCGTGAAATCGTCGATCGGATCATATTTGAGGTCGGGATATTGCGCCGGGGCCGCGCCGTGCGTTCCCATGTTGCCCATGATGATCGTATAGCCGTCCGCAGCCGCACGCGCGGCGCGCGCCGTCGCCGTCGTGCCGGCCGCGCCCGGCTCGTTGTCGATGATGATGGGACGACCAAGCGTCCTCGACATGTGCTCGGCCAGAATTCGCGACAGGGTATCGTTCGATCCGCCGGCCGCATAGGGCACGATCAACGTAATCGGCTTCGACGGGTATTCGGCCCGCGCCGCTGCCGGGAGGCAGAGTGCGAGGCCTGTGCAGAAAAGCGCGAGCCGCCGGTTCATGGAACATTCTCCCTGGGCTTTACAGCGTCCCGGCGAAGCCTATCGCCCGCCCGGCCGGTTCGCTATGATATGAAAAAGCCGAAAACCATACCATGAAAGGCATGTCATGGAGCTGCGTCAGCTTCGCTATTTCATTGCGGTTGCCGAGGAAGGTCATATCACGCGCGCCGCGGACCGGCTCGGCATTCAGCAGCCGCCGCTCAGCCGCCTGATCAAGACGATTGAAAGCGACCTCAACGTCCGGCTGTTCAACCGCAGGCCGCGCGGAGTCGAGCTGACGGAAGCGGGAGTTGCCTTCTATCGCGAGGTCCGTCAGGTGCTGGCCGGCCTGGAGAACGCGATCGAGATAACGAAGAGCACCGCCCGCGGCGAGCGGGGGCGCATTTGTGTCGGGGTTACCCCGACGGGACCTTTCGTTCCCTTTGTGCCCCGGGTCATTCACGAATTCCGGCAGGCATTTCCGGATGTAAACCTCACGCTGGAGGAGCGGCTCAGCAGCGAACTGCTCGATCTGGTTCGCGGCGGACGCGTCGATGCCGCCTTCCTGTGGACCCCGCGCGCCGATGGACTTGTCAGCTTTGCGCTGGTGGACGATCCGCTTGTCGTCGTGCTCCCCTCCGGGCACCCGCTCGCTCGATCCACCGCGCGCGCGATCCCGGTAAAGGCCCTCGCAACCGAGACCTTCATCGTTTATGGGCGCAAGGACGGCTTCGGATTATACGCCGCAACCATCATTGCCTGCCGCGCGGCCGGGTTCAGCCCGAAGTTCGGGCAGGAATCCGCGCGCCTCGCCTCCGCACTGAATCTCGTCGCCGCGGGCCTCGGAATCTTCTTCGTTCCATCTTCGGTGCAGCGCATCGCCATGCATGGCGTGACTTACAAGCCGCTGAAGGGGCCGAATTCCCCGAAGTCCACCTTAAGCCTGGTGTCGCGACGAAACGACCCGTCAGCCGCGGTCGGCAATTTCGTGGCCGTGGTGAGGAAAGCCGCGCGCACCTAGGGCGGGTTTCGCGCGAGGCACCAAAGTGCATGGCGATGCGATGGCCGCCTCATTCAGTCGCCCTCGCACCCTTGGCGCCGGGTGGCTTAATCGCCTCGCCTGGCTTCGGATTCCGCACCACGCCGGGCGGCATGCGCGCCGCGATGGAAGGGGAAATGTCGGCTCCCCTGTGGCGCGAGGCAGCCGGACAACGCTACCGCTTCTTCTTCCGCAACCGCAGCCCCGGCGCGTCGCCATTGGTGAACTCGACGCCGGCCTCTTCCAGCACGCGCTGGATCGCGGCCAGAGTGTTCTTGGTCGGGTTGGTCCGGCCCTTTTCGAAAGACACGATGACGTTCTTGGACACCAACGCCGCGGCAGCCAATTCGACTTGATTCATGTCGAGGAGCCCGCGCGCCGCGCGGCACAGCGCCGGCGTAATTTTCGAAGTTAACGCCATTGACCTTTTCACCATTAATGGTATTTTAGACCATTGCCGCGATTTTGTTGCGCGTCTCGACAATGTCCCATGTTCCTCCAAAGTCAACGAGCAGGCCATGCCGGCATCGCCTCGTGCACGGAAAGCGCCTCCGCGCGCGCGCAGGGTAAAGCGCCGCGCCGGGTCAAACCTGTCCGCGCTTCTGCTCGACATCGAGCAGCCCCTCCGCGACGCCACGCATACCGTGGAAGCGCTGCGCCTGGTCGGCCACGGCCTGTCCAGTCACGATCATGTTGGCGGCGACGCAGTCGCCGAACTCGCCCGCATTGCGGCGGAGCGGCTGCAGGCGGTGGAGGACACGTGGAACAAGGTGCTTAAGGCGAGGCGGCGGGAAAAGTCGTAGTAGTTCGAAGGATGGTAGAGCGCCGCGAAACCCATCTTACGATCCGCGGGCGACCATGCTTGGTTTCGCAAAGGCTCAACGCGCTCTACGGGCTGCAGCGGTTTTGCTCTATCAATAATATTGGTTAAGTGCCGTATACAATTTACCCCATGGAATTCTTTTGAGGCCTAGCTTCCCATGCGCGGGCATCCAGCGAAAACTTCCTTGGCCGATTTCGATCGTACCTAATAGCCTACCGCGTTCACGTACCTTAATAGTCAACGCGGACCCTGCTTTCGCAAGATCCCACACTTGTACCGCGATATTTACCTTATAACGTGCAGTGGTCTTTTTCGACGGTCGCGCCATGTGCAATCCTCACATTGAATTTTGGCTTACGCCCTTCGCGTATGTGCGCCTTGACGTAAAATTCTGCTGCGATCGGCAGTCTGTTGATCCGGGTTGATATAGTCAATCCCGCAAGCCCAGATTGCGTTTGACAACCAGATAAGGCACGATGCCGCAGACGCTGCCACTGCGCGCGTTCGCTTAGACTTTTGTGAAGGCAGCATCGACTGTCACTGCAGCTAAACGGGGGGCCGATGGTTAAGCCAGCTGCTATCAATCTATCGGGGTCGTTTTATCCAGCATACAGACGAGTTAATTCATCATTCAACGGCGACACCTTCGCATGTGCGGAAGGAACAGTGGCTGACCTATTATCCTCGACGACCACATCCGAGCACCCCGGAATGCTACTCGGGAAGGTCCAAAGCGGAAAGACACGCACCTTCATCAGCATTCTAGCGTTAGCATTCGACAACGGCTTCGACATCGCCATCATATTGAGTAAGAACTCGCGCGCGCTGATCGAGCAGACCTATAAGCGTCTGACAAGCGAGTTTCAGATGTTCATCGATGATGGCGAACTTGAAATCTATGACATCATGCACGCTCCGGAATCTTTTGGTGCTTTCGAATTGGATTCGAAGTTAGTCTTTGTCGCAAAGAAGCAGGCCGATAACCTGGATCGGCTTACCGCCCTGTTTCGCAACAATCCTGCGATGGCAAACAAGAGCACTCTAATAATCGACGACGAGGCCGATAGTGCATCAATAGGCTACGCAAAGAAGGCAGGCCTGATTGAAGCAAAAACGATCTCACTTCAGATCAGCAAACTACGATCTGAGATTGAAAAATCAGCATTTTTGCAGGTCACTGCGACACCATATTCTTTGTATCTTCAGCCTACGGAAATTGAAGTCGCAAATGTTATCGAGTTTAAACCGACCAGGCCGGCATTTACTAAACTAGTGCCTGTACCGGCCGATTATGTCGGTGGCGAGACGTATTTCGGTGACTCCGCTAGAAGCGAGGCAGATACTATCGAGAGCTTGATCCACCACACCGTAGACCACCGAGAATTCGAACGCCTAAAGAAGCAGGATGGCCGGTCGTTTCGTCTTGACGAAATTCTGACAACTCGCAATTTAACCGGATACAGAACTGCGATAGTCAATTTTCTGGTTGGTGGAATTATCCAACGTATTAACGGTGCAGCCGCTGGAGGTAAGATCAAGAAATTGCGATACTCGTTCCTTCTTCATTCCGAACCCGGACGAGAAGCCCACAATTGGCAAGATGCGGTCACAAAGCGGATCGTAATCAACCTTCAGACGGCTTCGGCTACGCATGATAAGATCTTTGATGATTTGATTACCGCGGCCCACAATGACTTTTCTCGCTCGTTATCACTGGCTTCACAGCCAATCCCGCCGCTAAAGGATGTGTTGGGTTCGGTAGCAGAAGCGTTGCGGAATGAACACGTCACTATCACGAAAGTGAATTCAGACGACGATGTGTCCGCTCTTCTAGATAGCACTGGTCAACTTAAGCTACGCAGCCCTCTTAATATTTTTCTCGGCGGTCAGGTGCTTGATCGTGGCGTGACGCTTGCCAATCTTATTGGTTTTTACTACGGGCGCCGCCCAAATAAATTTCAGCAGGATACAGTGCTTCAGCATTCACGCATGTATGGCTATCGAAGGCCTGACATCGCGGTCACAAGATTTTACACATCTAAGGCTATTCGGTATGCAATGACGCAAATGGAAGAATTTGATGCATCCTTGCGCGCAACGGTAGAGGCGGGCGGGGATGGAGCTGTTCAGTTCATTCGAAAGGCGGCAAACGGCTCGATCGTGCCTTGCAGCCCGAATAAAATTCTGATCGCTACTACGCAAACGTTGAAGCCTTACAAGCGTATCTTGCCGGTTGGCTTTCAGAGCGGCTACCGAACTGGTGCAGATGGTATTGGAGCGACCATCAAGGCGTTGGATACCAAGATTGAAGCTCTTTGCGGTTTCAATTCAGAGGCGCCCAAGCTTGTCCCGCTCGCGACTGCACTGAGTCTCTTAAGCCAGATTGAACCTACTCTCCACTTTATTGAGGACGATGCCCCAGTGTTCGACTGGGACTCTGCAAGAGCGGCGTTGACCCATCTTAGTCAACAAGCACAAAATGCCGACGATAGAGGGAAAGTTCTTCTTTGGGCTGCAAAGGATCGAGATTCCGCAAGGTTAGCGAGCGAAAGTTCGCACGCTACCTACATTGAGACGCCGGATTCTGAGAGGACCGAGGGTCAGCTGACAAAAACTTATGCGATTAACCAGCCGATATTATTTTTGCTGCGCCAGAATGGCGCCGAAAAGAAGGGTTGGAGAGAGACACCATTTTACTGGCCGGTCATAAGGGCTCAGAGCCGAACCCCGACTGCTATTTATACCGCTGACACGGTCAGTTGAATCAGCTCTCGGAGGAGCCGTACTAACTTTTGCCGCTGACCATCAGGAAGGCAATCCAGACGCAGCGATTGCAATAGCTATCATCCGTCGCCATTTTCGACGAAGAATCTCAAGGTGGGTAAAGGCGCCGTTGCGCCGTGCCCACCATTTTAATCCGGATGCACCGCCGAACGGTGGGCACGTCACCGGACGCGTTCGCGTCGGTGACTTTGCCCACCCTACGAACTGGCTCGGCTGAACGCGGCACGGCTATCCAACCTTACCGCCGCGCGGCAAATCCGTGGAAACATTTCCACCAATCCGTGGCGGCCGCAGCGTTCCGCGCCGTCACGCATCCGCCGCGAAAAAGCCGGCTCTTGCCGCATGAAAAATGCGCGCCGCAGTTTTGCCTTCGGTTCGTCGCAACGAAATCGCATGACGTTAATGTTCGGCGCGGCTCGCTTTTGCGAGCAGGCTTTAAGCGCTTCACGCAGCTTCGGATTTCGCATCACACCGCGCGGCATGCGCGCCGCGCCGCGTAGCCTCATGCGGCACAAGTGCTTCACGCAACGATGGATTTCGGCGCGTGCGAGTCCGTGCGTCGCGTCGTGCGGATCAAGCGCTTGAAGCGCCGCGCTTTTTCGCTGTCATCAGTAGGCCCGACAGCGAAAACGGCCTTCAGTTTGCCGCAACGCGCCTGAAGTTTGCCGCAAGACTTGTTGATTCAAACTAACGTCAGCGGCGGTTGCCGGACCATACATCCTAAGCCCTTCAACCGACGCCTGATTTCGTCTCCAACAATTTCGCGCGTCGGACGAAAACGCTCACCGCCACTCGCGGATATCGACAAAATGCCCGGCGATCGCCGCGGCCGCCGCCATCGCCGGCGACACCAGATGGGTGCGGCCCTTGAAGCCCTGGCGGCCTTCGAAGTTGCGGTTCGAGGTCGAGGCGCAGCGTTCTTCAGGGCTGAGCTTGTCGGGATTCATCGCAAGGCACATCGAGCAGCCGGGCTCGCGCCATTCGAAGCCGGCCTTGATGAAAATCTTGTCGAGGCCTTCGCGCTCCGCCTGCTCTTTCACCAGACCCGAGCCCGGCACGATCATCGCATTGACGTTGCCGTTGACGGTCTTGCCGTCGACGACCTTCGCGGCCGCGCGCAAGTCTTCGATGCGGCCGTTGGTGCAGGAGCCGATGAAGACGCGGTCGAGCTTGATGTCGGTGATTTTGGTGCCGGCGGCGAGACCCATGTAGTGCAGCGCGCGATGTTTCGAGAGCCGTTTTGCCTCATCCGGAATCTGGTCGGGGTCGGGCACCGCGCCGGAGATCGACACCACGTCTTCCGGCGAGGTGCCCCAGGTCACGATCGGCGGCAGCTTCGCCGCGTCCAGCCGGATCTCGTGATCGAAATGCGCGCCCTCGTCGCTGCGCAGCGTGTCCCAATAGCGCATCGCGGCGTCCCAGGTTTCGCCCTTCGGCGACATCGGGCGGCCCTTGAGAAATTCGAACGCCTTCTCGTCGGGTGCGACGATGCCGGCGCGAGCGCCGCCTTCGATCGACATGTTGCAGACGGTCATGCGGCCTTCCATGCTGAGCGCGCGGATGGCGTCGCCGGCATATTCCAGCACATAGCCGGTGCCGCCGGCGGTGCCGATCTCGCCGATGATGGCGAGGATGATGTCCTTGGCGGTGACGCCATCCGGCAACTCGCCATCGACGACTGCGCGCATGTTCTTCGCCTTCTTCTGGATCAGCGTCTGCGTCGCCAGCACATGCTCGACTTCGGAGGTGCCGATGCCATGCGCCAGCGCGCCGAACGCGCCATGCGTGGAGGTATGGCTGTCACCGCAGACGATGGTGGTGCCGGGCAAGGTAAAGCCCTGCTCGGGGCCGATGACATGCACGATGCCCTGGCGGCGGTCGTGCTCGTCGTAATAGGTAATGCCGAATTCCCGGGCGTTTTCGGCCATCACCCGCATCTGCTCGATGCTCTCCGGATCGGGATTCGGCTTCGAGCGGTCGGTGGTCGGAATGTTGTGGTCGACCACCGCCAGCGTCTTCTCCGGCGCGCGCACCTTGCGCCCGGTGGCGCGCAAACCCTCGAACGCCTGCGGCGAGGTGACCTCGTGCACCAGATGGCGGTCGATATAGATGAGGCAGGTGCCGTCATCGGCTTCGTGCACCAGATGGTCGTCCCAGATCTTGTCGTACAGCGTGGACGGTGCGGATTTGGATTTTGAATCGGACATGATGTCAGGCCTTGAATCGTTTTGAAGGAAGCTGCGAATGGGCTTTCGCGACGCGTCGGTCGCGACAAAAAATCAGGCCGTAAGCGCAGCCGTCGTCAGCCGCCCGAAGAACCGCCACGGCAGGCGCGAGCGGTCGTCGAGCACGATGCGTGCAGCGATGGTCGGGCGTAGAACCATTCCATCCATACTGTCATTGCGAGCGAAGCGAAGCAATCCAGTCTTTTGCGGGAGGTAAGACTGGATTGCTTCGTCGCAAGTGCTCCTCGCAATGACGAAACGTCGCGCAACAAAAAAGCGCGGGACGATCCCCGCGCTTTCGTCACATCCGCTGCGGGGCGAATTACTCGCCGACGGCGGTGGCGCGGTCGGCCTTCTTCTCGACAATGCGGGCCGACTTGCCGCGCAGGTTGCGCAGGTAATACAGTTTTGCGCGGCGCACCTTGCCGCGGCGCACCACCTTGATCGAATCGATCATCGGCGACATCACCGGGAATACGCGCTCGACGCCTTCGCCGTAGGAAATCTTGCGGACGGTGAAACTTTCGTTGAGCCCGCCGCCGGAACGGCCGATGCACACGCCCTCATAGGCCTGCACGCGCGAGCGGTCGCCTTCGACCACCTTGACGTTGACGATCACGGTATCGCCCGGCCCGAACTCCGGAATTTCCTTACCGGCGGCGAGCTTGTCGTATTGATCTTTTTCGAGCTCTTGAATGAGGTTCATCGTAAAATCTCCATCGACGGCGCGCCGCAGCCCTCAAGGCGCGAACTAACGCTAACGTCCATCTATCCTGCCATTGCGCGGATTTGGCGCTGCTATACGGCAAAGGCCGGGCGTTGTCACCCGTCCGTCGGGTTTTTTGGGCGTTTTTGGCTTGTTTTTGCCGCCCACAAATCCGGCCGCCGGGCCCGCGTCAAAGCCTCGGCCTCGGCCTGCCGCCAGGCGGCGACCCGGGCGTGGTCGCCCGAGGTCAGGATATCCGGGATCGACTGGCCTTCGAACTCCTGCGGGCGGGTATATTGCGGGTATTCCAGTAGTCCGTCGGAGAAGCTTTCCTCGGCCCCGGACACCAGTTTCCCCATCACCCCCGGCAGCAGGCGGACACAGGCGTCCAGCAGCGCCATGGCGGCGATTTCGCCGCCGGACAGCACATAATCGCCGACCGCGATTTCCTCGAGCCCGCGGGCCTCGATCACCCGCTGGTCGATGCCCTCGAACCGCCCGCAGACGATCAGCGGTCCGGGCCCGGCGGCCAGTTCCACCACCCGCGACTGGGTCAATGGCCGACCCCGCGGGCTCATCAGCAGCCGCGGCCGCTCCGGGGCGATGCCGGCCGCATCGATGGCCGCGGCCAGCACGTCCGCGCGCAGCACCATGCCAGGCCCCCCGCCGGCCGGAGTGTCGTCGACGCTGCGGTGGCGGTCAGTGGCCGAGTCCCGGATGTCGCGGGCCTCCAGCGCCCACAGCCCGGACGCCAGCGCCTTGCCCGCGAGGCTGACGCCGAGCGGACCGGGAAACATCTCCGGAAACAGCGTCAGCACCGTCGCGCGCCAGATTTTGATCTCGGAAGCCATGCACTTCCATCGCGCGTCCGGATCGGGCCGTCAAACCGCGCTCATTGCTTGCGGCCATACTCAATGAGTTCGAGGGTATTGTTGACCCGCAAATGCTTGTCGGCTCGGGACACAAACGAGCGTTTGACCCAATGATCGATCGCAGGCGCGTACCAGGTCTGCGACGTTATCTCGGTCCTCCTGGTCGGATCCTTGACGCCGCGTATCGAATAACTGGTTTCGATCTTGAACGTTTCGAACGTACCGGCCCTGGTGGTCAGGCTTTCCTGGCCGACCACCTTTGAAGTGCCCGATCGCTTTCCGATATTCCCGTTCCCGGCATTGACGTCGCTGGACTGAAAAGTCCACGTCTTGCCGGTCGCGAGCGGCGTTCGGATTCCTGAACCATCGTTGGGCGAATACTTCCAGGGTCCGGAGTTGATCAAATTCCAGGACCGGTCATAAACGTTGAACCCTTCGTTGGAGGTTCCCAGTATCTTGAAGCGCACGCTGATTTCGGTCGGCGTCACCTCGGTGACGACGTTGGTGCGGGTAGCGCTGATCGTCCCGGTGATTTCATCGCGCACCTCGTAGGTCCAGTAGTCGCCGGGCAACGGCTCTTCCATCGCCACAACGGCTTTGGGCGCCTGGCTCGACGATGCGGCGGGTGCCGCTTCGGCCTGAGGCAGCGATTGTTGCGCTGTCGCGCTGCCGGCCGCGACGACGGCAATCAATCCAAAAACGGCATAGCGGAGCACCGAAACACCTGGACTATCGACGGCCATATTCGACCAGCTCCATTGTGCTGTTGTCGCGGACGTGTCCGTCCGCTTTGGAGACGGACGCGCGCTTGACCCAATGGTTGATCGCCGGTGCGTACCACATCTGGGTCGTGACCTGGACCTTCTTGGTCGGATCGTTGGTGCTGCGCAGCGAATAGGCTGTCTCGATCTTGAAAGTATCGAATGTACCGGCTCTCGTCGTCACGCTTTCCTGTCCGACAACTTTCGAACTGCCGGAGCGCTTGGAGCTAAATCCGTTGGTCGAATTGACGTTGGTGGATTGGAACGTCCACGTCTTGCCCGGAGCAAGCGGCAATCGAATGCCGCTGCCGTCGTTGGGATTGTATCTCCAGAGCGCGGTGTTCTTGACGTTCCAGGTCCGATCGAACGTCACATAGCCCGTATTGGAATTACCGAGCATGCCGACGCGCGCACCGATCTCCGTTCCACTCACGTCGGTTACGACGTTGGTGTAGGTGCCTTTTACCTCGCCGGCGATTTCGTCCCTGAGTTCATAGGTCCAGTGATCGCCAAGCTGCGTGTCCTCCATGGAATCCGGACTGTTCGGAGATTCGACGGCGGGTGATGTCGATGGGGGAGGCGAATCCTTCGCGGTCTGGGCAGGTGAAGATGTGGCAGTCGCAAACAGGCCGATGGCCACGAGAAAAGCGTAACGCAACATGGAATGTCTCTCTGGGTGAGGCACGCTAGTGGCGAAACATCAGGCAATCTGACCGTGCCTTAGGCGAAGTTTCTTCGCAAGTGCTTTGTGGATTTAAGGCGCGGCCGCCCGCTCAACTATATGAGAGCCGATTTTTGGATGTCGCAGCGGGCCGGGGGTTAGCCGCCGCCTAAATTTTCGTCGCCGTCGTCGATTTCCGCAGGCAGTTCGATCACCACGCGATCGTTTGCGAGATCGACGGATGGCACCACCGCATTGGTGAACGGCAGCAGCATCGTTGCGCCATTCGGCGGTGCGATCTCGATGATGTCGCCGGCGCCGAAATTGTGGATCGCGATGACGCGGCCGATCGGCTCGTCCGCGGCATTCACCGCTTTGAGCCCGATCAGGTCGGCGTGGTAATATTCGCCCGCGCCGGTCGCCGGCAATTTTTCGCGCGCGATATAAAGCTCAATGCCGTTGAGCCGCTCGGCGTCCTCGCGCGTCGCCACGCCTTTCAGCGTCGCGACCAGATGACCTTTTGCCTCGCGGGCGGTCGCAACTTCAAATGAACGCGTGCCGTCTTTGGTTGCGAGCGGGCCGTAACGCTTCACCGCGAGCGGATCCTCGGTGAAGGTCCACAGTTTTACGGCGCCGCGCACGCCGTGCGGCGCGCCGATTCTCGCGACGCAGATGGGCGCTGCCATCGCCCGCTAAAGCCTACGCCGACTTGGCGGCGGCTTCGGCGTTGGCCTTGCGCTCCTTGCGCGGCACGGCCTTTTCCGGATTGTTGCGGGCTTCGCGCCTCTTGACGCCGGCGGCATCGAGGAAACGCGCGACGCGATCCGACGGCTGCGCGCCCTTGGCCATCCAGGCCTTGACCTTGTCGAGGTCGAGCTTCAGCCGCGCCTCGTTGTCCTTGGGCAGCAGCGGATTGAAGTGACCGAGCCGCTCGATGAAGCGGCCGTCGCGCGGATAGCGCGAGTCGGCGACGACGACGTGATAGACCGGGCGCTTCTTGGTGCCCGCGCGCGCGAGGCGGATAACGACTGACATTTGGTTCTCCTTCAGAGGTGTGTTCGAGGGTAAGTGAATTGATCGCGATTATTTCTTCTTTCCCAGGCCGGGAAAGCCGCCGAGGCCCGGCAGGGTCGGCTTGCCGCTGAGCCCTGTTAGTCCGGGCAGGTTCGGCAGGCCCGATCGCAGGCCGACGGGTAAATCTTTAGGCAGCGAGGGCAGGCCGCCTTGCGGCAATCCGCCCGGCATTTTCTCCGCGAGCGCCTTCATCTGTTCCGGCGACGGCATGCCGCCGCCAAAGCCCATCGCCTGCGCGATGCCGGCCATCGGGCCGCGCTTGCCCGATCCCATCGCCTTCATCATGCCGGCCATGTTCCGGTGCATCTTGAGCAGCTTGTTGACTTCCTCGACCTTCTGGCCGCTGCCCGCGGCGATGCGCTTCTTGCGGCTGGCTTTGAGGATGTCGGGATTCTTGCGCTCCTGCCGGGTCATCGAATCGATCACCGCGACCTGACGTTTCAAAATCTTGTCGTCGAGCCCGGCATTGGCGATCTGGTTCTTCATCTTGGCGATGCCGGGCATCATGCCCATCAACCCGCTGATGCCGCCCATATTGGCCATCTGCAAAAGCTGCTCGCGCATGTCGTTGAGGTCGAACTGACCTTTGCGCATGCGCTCGGCGGTGCGCGCGGCCTTTTCGGCATCGATGTGGGCTGCGGCTTTTTCCACCAGCGACACCACGTCGCCCATGCCGAGAATGCGGCCTGCGATGCGGCTCGGGTGAAAATCTTCCAGCGCGTCGGTTTTTTCGCCGGTGCCGATCAGTTTTATGGGCTTGCCGGTGACCGCCCGCATCGACAGCGCGGCACCGCCGCGGCCGTCGCCATCCACGCGGGTGAGCACGATGCCGGTGAGTCCGACACGCTGGTCGAACGATCGCGCCAGATTGACTGCGTCCTGTCCGGTGAGCGAATCCGCGACCAGCAGCACTTCATGCGGATTGGCTGATGTTTTGATGTCCGCGGCTTCCGTCATCATCTCTTCGTCGAGCGTGGTGCGGCCGGCGGTGTCGAGCAGCACCACGTCATAGCCGCCGAGTTTTGCGGCTTCCAGCGCGCGCTTCGCGATCTGCGCCGGCTTCTGCCCCGCGACGATCGGCAGGGTATCGACGCCGACATCGCGGCCGAGCACTGCGAGTTGCTCCATCGCCGCGGGACGATAGATATCGAGCGAGGCCATCAGCACCTTGCGCTTGTCGCGCTGGGTCAGGCGGCGGCCGAGTTTTGCGGTGGTGGTGGTTTTGCCGGAGCCCTGCAGGCCGACCATCATGATCGCCACGGGCGGCACGGCGTTGAGATCGATGCTCTGACCGTCGGAGCCGAGCGTGGCGATCAACTCGTCATGGACGATCTTCACCACCATCTGGCCGGGGGTGACCGACTTGACCACGGTGGCGCCGATCGCCTGCTCGCGGACTTTCTCGGTGAAGCTGCGGACCACGTCGAGCGAGACGTCGGCCTCGAGCAGCGCGCGGCGCACCTCGCGCATGGCGGCATCGACGTCGGCTTCCGTGAGCGCGCCGCGCCGCGTCAGCCGATCGAGAATGCCACCAAGCTTTTCCGACAGATTGTCGAACATCAGCGCTAACCCAGATACGGCCTTTCGGTGAAAAGCCACTGCAAACACGTTTGCGCCCGAGGGCGCATCGCGCTGTCGGGCGTTGACCTCCGGTCTCAAGGACTGGGCAGCCGGTCGAAAAGAACGTCTTTCCGAGAAGTGCGCGGATTTACAGTGGATGAGGTCGATAAGTCAATATTGACTGTTTTATAGGGCGGAGACCGATTATCCCTACGCCTATGAAAATACTCAGAATTTCTCCTCTCCGCGATGACGGCCGGAATCCGGAAAATCCCGATACAGCGCGAACTGCACGTTCTGGACCAGCGAATTGACGCCGAAATGCACGCTCTCGACCGGTTCGCGGCGGCTGCCGACCCGGCTAAAGGCCTGATCGAGCTGGGCCATGCCGGTAAATTCCATCATCAGATGGAATTCGCCGACCGGGGCTGCGCTCAAGCCCAGCTTGCGACGCGTCAGCCGCCAGCCCTGCATCAGGCCCTCGTTTTTCAGGCTGTCCATATAGGCGGTCAGCCGGTCGGAAAATTCCATATCGGAGACCCCGGGCTTGAGGTCGAACCACGCGTTGTAAATGTCCATCGCCAATCCCATTTTGAACTCGCGTTAGATATACAGCCTATCCCTGCTGCTCTCCCACCCCATTTGTGACCCCGCCCCGTGTCCCTCACCCGCCGCCGGCTTCTGTCCCTGTTTGCCGGCCTTGCGGCCGCGGCGGGACTGTCGGCTTTTTGGGCTCTCCGCATGAGAAATTACGAAGGCCCGGTGTCCGACCATTTCGACGGCAGGCATTTTTTCGATTCCGACGGTTCGCCGCCGAAAAGTCTCGCCGAAGTGTTGCGCTGGCAGTTCGGCAGTGACCGGCAACGGCAGCCCTGGCTGGAATGGGCGCCAAGCCCATACGCCGACACGCCGCCGCAGCGCGTGACCGGCGACAAGGTGCGGCTGTCGTTTGTCGGTCACGCCAGCTGGC
Source organism: uncultured Alphaproteobacteria bacterium (assembly GCA_963784755.1). Lineage (GTDB taxonomy): Bacteria > Pseudomonadota > Alphaproteobacteria > Rhizobiales > Xanthobacteraceae > Bradyrhizobium. Next base: position 1,621,222 of record CAWASS010000004.1, read on the forward strand.
TGATCCAGACCTCGGGATTGAACATCCTGATCGATCCGGTGTGGTCGGATCGCGCCTCGCCGTTCACCTTCGCGGGCCCGAAGCGGCACAACGCACCGGGCATCGCATTCGACACGCTGCCGCCGATCGATATCGCGTTGGTGTCGCATGGGCATTACGATCATCTCGACGTGGCTACGCTGTCAAAACTCAACGCGAAATTCTCGCCTCGTGTGATCACGCCGCTCGGCAACGACGCGACCATGCGCAGCGCCGATCGCGCGATCCGCGCCGAGGCATTCGACTGGCACAATCGCATTGAACTGGGGAGCGGCGTGGCGGTGACGCTGGTGCCGACGCGGCACTGGTCGGCGCGCGGACTGTTCGACCGCAACAAGTCGCTGTGGGCGAGCTTTGTGCTGGAGACGCCGGCCGGCAAGCTCTACATCGTCTGCGATTCCGGCTACGGCGACGGCAAGCATTTTCGCCGCGTCGCCGAAACACATGGCCCGCTGCGCCTCGCGATCCTGCCGATCGGCGCTTACGAGCCGCGCTGGTTCATGCGCGACCAGCACATGAACCCGGAAGACGCGGTGAAAGCGCTGGCCGATTGCGGCGCGGCGCAGGCCCTGGCGCATCACCACGGTACGTTTCAATTGACCGACGAAGCCATTGATGCCCCCGTGACCGCGTTGGCTCAGGCGCTGGATGACGCAAAAGTCCCGCGCGAGCGATTTGTCGCGCTGAAGCCGGGGCAGGTGGTGGAGATTTGATCCGTGCCCCGGACGCAGCGCAGCGCGTGGCACTTCGCGGGGCGGTGCGCTGCAGAGCCGGGGCCGTAACGAATGCCGGCGTTTTTGGCGGTCCCGGCTCTGCGCAGCGGCATGAAGAATGCCGCAGCGCGTCCGGGACACGATTTACTGCCCCGCCGGCTTGATCGCCCAGGATACGCTGACCGTCACCTGCAGCGTCTCCTCGCCCTGCGCCACCGGCGCGGACGCCGCCATGCCGGCGGCGATCCTGCGAAACGGCATCGGGGCCTGCGCATTCTCTTCCGAAATGCTGAGGGGCGCGCCGAGCGTGACGCCGGCGGCCCTGGCGTAAATCTCGGCCTTGCGGCGGGCGTCGGCGATCGCCTGCTCGCGCGCGTCATCGAGCAGCTTTGACGCCGCCGAGACCATGAAATTGATGCCGCCGATATTGTTGGCGCCGGCAGCGACCAGCGTGTCGATCACGCTGGCGACCTTGGTGACGTCGCGCAGCTTGATGGTGACGCGGTTGCTGGCCTGATATCCGGCGACGGCATTGGGGCCGCTGCGGTTGGGCGCGTATTGCGGCTGCAGCGACAGCCGCGAGGTCTGGAAATCCTTCTCGTCGATGCCGGCGCCCTTCAGCGCCAGCAACACCTTGCCCATCGCGGCATTGTTGGCCTCGGAGGCCTCGCGCGCGGTCCTGGCCTCGGTGGTGACGCCGGCATCGATCTGCGCGAGATCCGGTGCCGCCGACACGGTCGCTTCGCCGGTGACGGAAATCACCGCCGGCGGGGTGACCTGCGCCAGTGCGGGCGCGGCCAGCAATCCGCCCGCGAACGCAACGGCGACAACGACGCGGCGTGTCATCCCGCCCTACTTCAGCGGCACATAGACGTTGATCACCAGCTTGTCCTCCGCGGTCTTCAGGGGATCGGTGATGTATTCCTCGATGAAGGTATCCTTCGCCTCGAGCTTCTTGTCGTCGAGATGGTTGGTGATGGCTTCGTAGGTGTTGTCCATGTTGTCGTAAGAGCCGCGATGGACGAATTTCAGGGCCTTGCCGTCGGGCGTCTTGCCCATGCTGATGTCTTTGCCGGGATTCTTCGGCTCCTGATCGACCGGGATTTCCGCCAGGAATGTAAAACCGCTGTCGTCGGTCGAGGTATAGACGATCATCGAATTGCCCGATGGCTTGATGCCCTGTTTGTCCAGCAGCGCCGCAAGCTTCTTGAAGGAGTCGATCAGCGTCTCGAACGCGTTGTCCCAATTGGCGGTGCCCTTGAGGATCACCGCCGTTTTCGGGGTCAGCGTGATTTCCTCGCCAAATGGATCGGCGGTCTGAACCGGGGCGGCGGGCGTTGCCGGGGTTTCGGCGGCCGGCGGCGGGGTGGCCGGAGCAGAGGCCGCAGGCGCTGCGGGGGCCGGCGTTGCCGCCGGGGCTGCCGGGGCCGGAGTTTCAGGCACGGGGGTGGCTGGCGCGGCTGTCGCTGGAGGCGTCGCGGGCGGCGATTGCGCCAGCGCGCCTGCTGAAATCACAGTCATCGGGATCAGCGCGACCATGGCAATGCGGAAAAAGCGGGGGCAGTTCATGTGAAGGTCTCCATAACGCCTGCAGGCTAACACGCCGGCACGGCATTCGTCCCATGCGAGATGCGTCATGAGCGCATTGCCAGCCTGTTTGCCGCCGACACAGAATAGCCGCACTAGCCAGTCCGCCATCACTCGCCATATAAGACGGGCAGGAAATCCGCATGAGCGCGCTCGCAAATCACAGCTTCACCAAGATGAACGGTATCGGCAACGAGATCGTCATCGTCGATCTGCGCGACAAGCCCGCCGCCGTGACACCGGAGGAAGCGCGTGCGGTGGCGCAGCCGTCGGGTGCGCCCTACGACCAACTGATGGTGCTGCTGCCGCCGCGGCTGCAGGGCACCGAGGCTTTCATCCGCATCTACAACAATGACGGATCCGAAATCGGCGCCTGCGGCAACGGCATGCGTTGCGTGGTGCGCCGGCTGTTCGAGCAAACCGGCCAGACCGCCGTCACCTTCGAGACCCAGGCCGGCCTGCTGAACTGCTGGCAGGGGCCGGCGGCCGATCTCTACACGGTCGACATGGGCCCGCCGAAATTCGGCTGGAAGGATATTCCGCTCAGCGAGGAGTTTCGCGATACCCGCTATATCGAACTGCAGGTCGGTCCGATCGACGCGCCGGTATTGCACTCGCCGTCCGTGGTCAGCATGGGTAATCCGCATGCGATTTTCTGGGTCGATGACGTCAACGCTTACGACCTCGAGCGCTTCGGGCCGCTGCTGGAAAACCATCCGATCTTTCCGGAGCGTGCCAACATCACGCTGGCGCATATCGTTGATCGCGACCACATCACCATCCGCACCTGGGAGCGCGGCGCGGGGTTCACCCGGGCTTGCGGTTCGGCCGCCTGCGCCACCGCGGTGGCGGCGGCGCGGCTGAAGCGCGCCAACCGCATGGTCACGGTCACGTCGCCCGGCGGCGACCTCGGCATCGAATGGCGCGTGCGCGACGATCACGTGCTGATGACGGGCACCGCGACCTTCGAATATGAAGGCCGTTTCGATCCGGCATTGTTTGCCAGCGTCGCCTGATCATGAGCGTCAACGTCGTCACCTTCGGCTGCCGTCTCAATGCCTTCGAATCCGAAGTGATCCGGCGCGAGGCGGAGAATGCCGGCCTTGCCGATACCATCGTCATCAACAGCTGCGCGGTGACCAATGAAGCGGTGGCGCAGGCGCGGCAGTCGATCCGCCGGCTGAAGCGCGAGCGCCCCGGCGCGCGCATCGTGGTCACCGGCTGCGCGGCGCAGACCCAGCCTTCAATGTTTGCCGGGATGGCCGAGGTCGATCGCGTCGTCGGCAATGATGAGAAAATGCGCCGCGAGGCCTGGCGGGATTCCCGCGCGGCGTTCGATGCGTCGCCTTTTGGTATCGGCAGCAGCGAAAAGATCGCCGTCGCCGGCATCATGGCCGTGCGGAAAATGGCGCCGCATCTGCTGGAGGGATTTCAGCACGGGCTGCCTCGCGTATTCGTGCAGGTGCAGAACGGCTGCGATCACCGCTGCACTTTCTGCATCATTCCCTACGGCCGCGGCAATTCGCGCTCGGTGCCGATGGGCGCGGCGGTCGATCAGGTCCGCGCATTGGTGGAGCGCGGCCACGCCGAGATCGTGCTGACCGGCGTCGACCTCACCAGCTATGGCGCCGATCTGCCGGGCACGCCGAAACTGGGCGTGCTGACCAAGCAGATCTTGCGGCATGTGCCGGAATTGAAGCGCTTGCGGATTTCTTCGATCGATTCGATTGAGGTCGATCGCGACCTGCTCAACGTCATCGCGGATGACGAACGGCTGATGCCGCATCTGCATCTGTCGCTGCAATCCGGCGACGACGTGATCCTGAAGCGGATGAAGCGGCGGCACTCGCGAAAGCACGCGATCGAATTCTGCGCGCAGGTGAGGCGGCTGCGGCCCGACATCGCTTATGGAGCCGACATCATCGCCGGCTTTCCGACCGAGACCGAGGCGATGTTCGCGCGCTCGCAGGAGATGGTCGAGGCGTGCGGCCTGACTTTCCTGCACGTATTTCCCTATTCGCCGCGCCCCGGCACGCTTGCGGCGCGGATGCCGCAGGTGCGCGGGGAGGTAATCAGGGAGCGCGCGAGGCGGTTGCGGGAGAGCGGCGACGCAGCGCTGCAGCGGCGGCTGGCAATTGAGGTGGGTTCAACGCGACAGGTTCTCATCGAGAGCGCCACGCAGGGCCGCACCGAACATTTCATGACGGTGGCGATCACGGGAGATGCGCCGGGCGCGGTGCGAACGCTGGTGATGGCCGGGCACGATGGCGCGCGGTTGACGGTCTGACGATCGTCATTGCGAGGCACTTGCGACGAAGCAATCCAGTCTTTCGCGCGGCAGGACTGGATTGCTTCGCTTCGCTCGCAATGACGGCGAGCGCTACTCCCCGTTCCACCCACACGCCCTGAGCCGCTCCTGCAAATGCGCCGGCGCCGGCGCCACTACGCGTACCGGTTCCCTATTCTTCGAAATGGGAATCCCGATCTCGCGCGAATGAAGATGCAGTGTCGGTTCGCCGAATCTTGGTCCGTTGCCGTAGATATTATCCCCGACGATCGGCCAGCCAAGCGCGGCGCTGTGCACGCGCAATTGATGGGTGCGGCCGGTGACCGGTTCCAGCGCGAGCCAGGTGAGACCATCGCCGCGCCCCAGCACCTTCCAGTTGGTAACCGCTTTCTGCCCCTCCGAATCCGGCTTCTGCCACCAGCCGCGCTCTTGGTTGAGGCGGCCGAGCGGCATGTCGATGGTGCCTTCATCCTCGGCAGGTCCGCCTTCGACCACCGCCCAATAGCTCTTGGAAATCTTGCCGTGCTTGAACAGCAGGCCCAGCGACGCCGTGGCCTTGCGATGCCGGCCCAGCACCAGGCAGCCCGAAGTATCGCGGTCGAGCCGATGCGCCAGCACGGGCGGGCGCGGCAGGCCGAATCGCAAGCTCTCGAACGATGCCTCCAGATTGGCGCCACCTTTGGGCCCGCGATGCACCGGAAGGCCTGCGGGTTTGTCGATCACCAGCATCAGTCCGTCGCGATACAGCACGCGTGACTGGATTTCTTCCGGTGTCAACTCGGCAAGTTCAATGCGTTCGTTGTGACTTTCGTTCATGGCGGGAAACCGCTAACACACCCCCGGCATGAACGACACCTCGGAACAACCCAAATTGAGCTGGTGGCGGCGGCTGTCTGGCGGCCTCAAGCGCACCTCGAGTTCGATCGGGAGCGCGGTCGCCGATCTCGTGACAAAACGCAAGCTCGACCGCGCCATGCTCGAGGATATCGAGGACGTGCTACTGCGCGCCGATCTCGGCACCGAGGTGGCGGCGCGGATATCGGCGGCGGTAGGCCATGGCCGCTACGACAAGGCGATTTCGGCCGATGATGTGAAAGCCGTGGTGGCAACCGAAGTGGAGAAGGTGCTGGCGCTGGTGGCGAAGCCGTTGCTGATCGATGATACGCAAAAACCGTTCGTGATTCTCGTGGTCGGCGTCAACGGTTCCGGCAAGACCACAACGATCGGCAAGCTCGCGGCGAAACTTTCCGCCGAGGGCCGCAAGGTGATGTTGGCGGCCGGTGACACCTTTCGCGCTGCCGCGATCGAGCAACTGAAGATCTGGGGCGAGCGCACCGAATCGCCGGTCATTGCCGGCGCGCAGGGGTCGGATTCCGCGAGCCTTGCCTTCAATGCGCTAACGTCGGCGCGCGAGGGAAAACTCGACGTGCTGCTGATCGATACCGCGGGACGGCTGCAGAACAAGGCCGAGTTGATGAACGAGCTTGAAAAGGTCGTGCGCGTCATCAGGAAGGTCGACGCCTCGGCGCCGCATGCGGTGCTGCTGGTGCTTGACGCCACGGTTGGGCAAAACGCGCTGTCGCAGGTCGAAGCATTCGCCCGTACCGCGGGCGTCACCGGCCTCGTGATGACAAAACTAGACGGCACCGCGCGCGGTGGCATCCTGGTGGCGCTGGCCGAAAAGCACAAACTGCCGGTGCACTTCATCGGCGTCGGCGAGGGGATTGACGATCTCGCGCCGTTCACTGCGCGGGATTTCGCGCAGGCGATTGCAGGGATTGAAAGCTGATGTTGAATCCATTCACGCCGTCATTGCCGGGCTTGACCCGGCAATCCAGCCACTTCAAAGGACGCTTGCGAAGAGCGATGGATGCGCGGGCCTCCGCCTCGCCGAAGGGGCTTCGGCCCCGCAGGCGGGTCAAGCCTGCGCGTGACGGCGAATAACGGGACGATCATGGATAAAAAGCAACCGCACCCGCTGTTCAAGCTCGCCACCGAACTCGGCCCGCTGCTGATCTTCTTCATCGCCAACGCCAAGGCCAATTTGTTCGTCGCCACCGGCGCCTTCATGGTGGCGGTGGTGATTGCGATGGCCGCGTCCTATGTGGTGACGCGCCACGTGCCTGTGATGGCCATCGTCACGGCGATCGTCGTCATCGTGTTCGGCACCCTGACGCTGGTGCTGCACGACGAGACCTTCATCAAGATGAAGCCGACCATCGTCTACACGCTGTTCGCAGGCGTGCTCGGTGGCGGGCTGCTGTTCGGCCGCTCCTTCATCGCCATCATGTTCGACCAGATGTTCAACCTGACGCCGCAGGGCTGGCGGATTCTCACACTGCGCTGGGCGTTGTGGTTTTTCGCGATGGCGGTGCTGAACGAAATCATCTGGCGCACCCAGTCGACCGATTTCTGGGTAGCCTTCAAGGCGTTCGGCATGGTGCCGCTGACGATGCTGTTCGCGGTCACCCAGATGCCGCTGATCAAGCGCTATCACCTGGAGCCGGCGACGCTCGAGCAGAGCGAGGCGGAAGCGGGCGATGTGAGGAAGGGGTGAGCTGTGCCCCGGACGCGCTGCGGCATTCTTCATGCCGCTGCGCAGCGCCGGGACCGTACCAAACTCAAGTGGGTGTTAGTCTTGTGTCCCGGGCGCGATGCAGCGCGTAGCTCTTGCGAAGCGTTGCTTCGCAGAACCGGGACCGTACCGAACGCCGGCGCTCGGTACGGCCCCGGCTCTGCAGCGCACCGCTACGCAAGGGCTACGCGCTGCGCTGCATCCGGGGCACGGCGAGTTACTTCTGCTTGGCGATGATCTTGTCCTTGATTTCGGCGTAAGTCTTCTCCGGCACGATATTCTTCTGCACCAGTTCGTCCTTGCCCTTGTACGGACGGCCCGCGATGATCTTGGCGGAATAGGCGTCGCCGATGCCCTTCAAGGCCTTCAATTCGTCGGCAGTCGCCGAATTGATGTCGAGCAGTTCGGCCTTGGGCGCCGGGGCCATCTTCTCCGCCGGCGCCATCTTGGCGCCCGGAGCCATTTTCCCGCCGGTCGCGGGCGCGGGGGTCTGGGCCATCGATGGCGTGGCCATGAGCAGGCCGAGGGTCAGGGCAGTAGCGGCGAGTGAAGCGAGCGTGAAATGACGCATGGGGTGTGTCCCTCCAAGGACGGTTTAAGTAGCGCAGTTATTATTTGCGCGTATTCTGATCGCAAAACCGGGGGCCACTTTTGCGGAATACGCGCGTAAACTAGCTTCGAATTGGTGGCGGCGCCATGGCCGCGAAATGAACGGCAGATAAAAGCCCGGAATTATTTCAGCGCCTTGTCGATCTCGATCCTGAGCACGTTCTCGAAATTATCCGGGGTCACCGGGCCGACCATCTTGTAGGCAACAGTGCCGTCGCGGCCGACCACGAAGGTTTCCGGCACGCCGTAGACCCCCCATTCGATCGAGGCTCGGCCGTTGCTGTCGACGCCGACAATGCCGAACGGATTGCCGTAGCGGCCGAGGAAGCGCCGGGCATTGTCGGGCGCATCCTTGTAATTGATGCCGACGATCTGCAGCCGGCTGTCCTTGGCCAATTCGGTCAGCAATGGCGCTTCCTCATGGCAGGGCACGCACCATGACGCCCAGACGTTTACGACGCTGACCTTGCCCTTGAACACGGTGGGGTCGAGCCCCGGCACCGGCGCGCCGTCGCGGGTAAGGCCCTCAAGCTGCGGCAGCGGTGTTTGCGGCGCCGGGCGGCCGATCAAAGCCGAGGGAATTTTCGAGGGATCGCCGGCCCCCAGCCGAAACCAGAACAGCGCCGCGAGCGCTACGAAAAACATCAGCGGCAGCGCCATCAGCCATAAACGGCGCTGCGGTGCGGCCATCTCGCTCATCGGAACTCCGCCGCGCTACGCCCGGAGCGCCGGACCACGCCCGAGGCCTCGAGTTCGCGCAGGCGCTCTTTCTGGCGGCGGTAGTCGATCGCGACCCAGACGATAAGGATCAGCACCACGGCTGCGACCAGCCCGTATGACGTCACAATGAAGGAGGCGTAGGGACCGAGCGCCATGATGCTCACGCCGTCCGCCCGTTGGCCTGCATCATCTGCAAGGCGCGCACGCGGCGGCGCAGGATTTCGTTGCGCATGGCGGCGAGATGCAGCGTGACGAACAGCAGCGAAAACGCCACCGCCATTACCAGCAGCGGAATGAGATACGCGCGGTCCATCGACGGTCCGCCCATCCGCAGCACCGACGCCGGCTGATGCAGCGTATTCCACCAGTCCACCGAAAACTTGATGATCGGAATGTTGATGGCCCCGACCAGCGTCAGGATCGCGGCGGCGCGTGCGGCACGCGAGGGATCCTCCACCGCGCGCCACAGCGCGATCAGGCCGAGATACATCAGGAACAGGATCAGCACCGAGGTCAGCCGCGCGTCCCATTCCCAATAGGTGCCCCACATCGGCCGGCCCCACAGCGATCCTGTCACCAGCGCCAGGAATGTGAACGCCGCCCCGATTGGCGCGGCTGCTTTTGCTGCAACGTCCGCCAAGGGATGCCGCCATACCAGCGTGCCAAATGCTGCAAAACTCATCACGCCCCACACGAACATCGACAGCCAGGCATTCGGCACGTGGATGAACATGATTTTTACCGTCGCGCCCTGCTGGTAATCGTCGGGCGCGAGCGCCGATTGGGTAAGACCGATCAGCATCAGGATCGCCGTTGCCGCCGCCAGCCACGGCAAAATGCGCGCGGTCAGCGACAAAAACCGGGTGGGGTTGGCGAGATCGATCAGCGTCATGGCGTCCCTGATAATCGTCGAAGCCGCGGCAGGCAATGCGGGGAAAGGTGTTTCATGCGGAGTTGATCAGTCCAATCCATGGCGCAGGCTCGCCGCTGCGGCAAACGGGCCGATCACGAAGCTGACGAGCGACAGCGCGCATAGAATCGAAAACGGCGTTCCGAACGACAATGGTCCGGTGATCGCGGCCTCGGAAGCCGCGACGCCGAAAATCAGCACCGGGATCGACAGCGGCAGCACCAGCACCGCCAGCAGCAATCCGCCGCGATGCAGCGTCACCGCCAGTGCCGCGCCGATCATGCCGGTGAAGGTCAGCGCCGGTGTGCCGGCCAGCAGGGTCAGCGCAACTGCGTATGTCGACGTTGCGTCGAGATTCAGCAACAGCCCGAGCACCGGCGTCGCGACGATCAGCGGCAGGCCCGCGGCGATCCAGTGCGCCAATGCTTTGGCGGCGCAGGCCAGCTCCAGCGGCGTCCGGCTCATGACGATCAGATCGAGCGAGCCGTCGTCGTGATCGGCCATGAACAGCCGGTCGAGCGTGAGCAGGCTTGCCAGCAGGGCGCCGAGCCAGAGAATCGCCGGGCCGAGCCGCGCCAGCAGCTTCAGAATCCGATCCGACCGCAAACGGCATCAGCACCACGACGGTGAGAAAGAACAAGACGCCGATCAGCGCGCCGCCGCCGACGCGGAGCGCGATGCGGATGTCGCGGCGGATCAATGCGGCGAGGGCGGTCATGCGCGTCCCCTCCGCGGGGACGGTCGCGCGCCAGCCAGCGGAGTCCTCACGACGCTCTCCCGATCCGCAACTCTTTCGCGCCAATCCCCAACGGCGCATGCGTCGCCGCGACGATCAGGCCGCCGCGCTTGAGATGATCTGCCATCAGCGTTGAAAACATCGTCTGCCCACCGCTATCCAGCGCCGAGGTCGGCTCGTCCAGCAGCCAGACCGGCCGTCGCACCGTGAGCAGCCGCGCGATCGACAGCCGCCGGCGCTGTCCGGCCGACAGGTACGCAGCCGGCAGATGTGCGGCGTGGTCGAGCCCGACCGCGGCCAGGCTCTCTCCGACATCGGACGCCTCACCACCGATAAAATCTCGCAAGAAGGCAAGATTCTCCATCACGCTCAGGGAAGGTTTCAATGCATCGCGATGGCCGAGATAATGCGCCTGTTCGGCCAAGGTCAGCTCGCCGTCGCCGCCATCGAGATCAATCGATCCACCCGATAGCGTCAGCAGGCCGGCAACCAGCCGCAGCAGCGAGGTCTTGCCGGCTCCATTAAGCCCGGTGACGGCCAGCGCTTCACCGCCGGAAACGTGGAAATCGAGGCCGGTAAACACCTCGCGCCCACCCCTGTTACATGTCACGCCGCGTCCCGACAGCCGCATCTGCTTCTTCCGTGGTGTGGATGCCGCATTGCTGCGGCACGATTGTCGGTGTGGCGGTCGCCCTAGAAAGATTCTATAAGCCGGAACTTGATGCAGCACACAATCCGCGCCTGCAAGCCACTCGGCCCTGCCTCGCTGACGGTGTTTTAATACCCTTTGCCGGGTGTAACGATGAATTGGGATTGCCTCACATGACCTCGCTCGACAGCTTCAAATGCCAGAAGACCCTCAAGGTAGGCGGCAAAACCTACGTCTATTACAGCCTGCCCACCGCCGAGAAAAACGGTCTGAAGGGGATTTCCAAGCTGCCCTATTCGATGAAAGTGCTGCTGGAAAATCTGCTGCGCAATGAGGACGACCGCACCGTCAAGAAGGACGATATCCTCGCGGTGGCGAAATGGCTGAAGAAGCGCGCGCTCGAGCACGAAATCGCCTTCCGCCCGGCGCGGGTGCTGATGCAGGATTTCACCGGGGTGCCGGCGGTGGTCGATTTGGCCGCGATGCGCAACGCGATGCAGGCGCTCGGCGGCGATGCCGAAAAGATCAATCCGCTGGTGCCGGTCGACCTCGTCATCGACCACAGCGTGATCGTGAACTTCTTCGGCGACAACAAGGCGTTCGGCAAGAACGTGGTCGAGGAATACAAGCAGAATCAGGAACGCTATGAATTCCTGAAATGGGGCCAGAAGGCGTTTTCGAATTTCTCCGTGGTGCCGCCGGGCACCGGCATCTGCCATCAGGTCAATCTGGAATATCTCGCGCAGACGGTATGGACCCGCAAGGAGAAGATGACCGTCGGCAAGAAGACCGGCACCTTCGAGGTCGCCTATCCGGATTCGCTTGTTGGTACCGATTCGCACACAACCATGGTCAACGGCCTCGCCGTGCTCGGCTGGGGCGTCGGCGGCATCGAGGCGGAGGCCGCAATGCTCGGCCAGCCGCTGTCGATGCTGCTGCCGGAAGTGGTCGGCTTCAAGCTCAAGGGCCAGTTGAAGGAAGGCGTCACCGCCACCGATCTCGTGCTCACGGTGACGCAGATGCTGCGCAAGCAGGGCGTGGTCGGCAAGTTCGTCGAGTTCTTCGGTCCAGGCCTGGATTATCTCTCGGTCGCGGACAAGGCGACCATCGGCAATATGGCGCCCGAATACGGCGCCACCTGCGGCTTCTTCCCGGTCGATAGCGAGACCATCGACTATCTGAAAACCTCGGGCCGCAAGGCCGACCGCGTCGCGCTGGTGGTCAAATACGCCAAGGCGCAGGGGCTGTTCCGCACCTCGGCCTCACCCGATCCGGTGTTCACGGAAACGCTGACGCTCGATCTCGGCGACGTGGTGCCTTCGCTGGCGGGTCCGAAGCGTCCCGAGGGCCGCGTCGCGCTGCCGGCGGTGGCCGAAGGGTTTGCGAGCGCAATGGCGACCGAATACAAGAAAGCCGCCGACGCGGCGAAGCGTTACCCCGTGGAGAATCGCAACTTCGATCTCGGCCATGGCGACGTGGTGATCGCGGCGATCACCTCCTGCACCAACACCTCCAATCCGAGCGTGCTGATCGGCGCCGGACTTTTGGCGCGCAACGCCGCCGCCAAAGGCCTCACGGCAAAACCGTGGGTGAAGACATCGCTGGCGCCGGGCAGCCAGGTGGTCGCGGAATATCTGTCCAATTCCGGCCTGCAACTCGATCTCGACAAGGTCGGCTTCAACCTGATCGGCTTCGGCTGCACCACCTGCATCGGCAATTCCGGACCGCTGCCGGAGGAGATTTCAAAGGCGATCAACGACAACGGCATCATCGGCGCCGCCGTGCTGTCGGGTAACCGCAATTTCGAAGGCCGCGTCAGCCCGGACGTGCAGGCCAACTATCTGGCGTCGCCGCCGCTGGTGGTCGCCTATGCGCTGGCGGGAACGGTGACCAAGAATCTCGCGGTCGAGCCGATCGGCAACGGCAAGGACGGCAAGCCGGTCTACTTGAAAGACATCTGGCCGACCAGCAAGGAGATTAACGCCTTCATGAAGAAATTCGTGACCGCGGCGATCTTCAAGAAACGCTACGCCGACGTGTTCAAGGGTGATACCAACTGGCGCAAGATCAAGACCGTCGAAAGCGAAACCTATCGCTGGAACATGAGCTCGACCTATGTGCAGAACCCGCCTTACTTCGAAGGCATGAAGAAGCAGCCGGAGCCGATCGTCAACGTCGTCGATGCGCGCATTCTGGCGATGTTCGGCGACAAGATCACCACCGACCACATCTCGCCCGCCGGTGCGATCAAGCTGACGTCGCCGGCCGGAAAATATCTGTCGGAGCATCAGGTCCGTCCTGCCGACTTCAATCAATACGGCACGCGTCGCGGCAATCACGAGATCATGATGCGTGGAACCTTCGCCAACATCCGCATCAAGAATTTCATGCTGAAGGGCGCGGACGGAAATATTCCTGAGGGCGGCCTGACAAAACACTGGCCCGACGGCGAGCAGATGTCGATCTACGATGCCGCGATGAAGTACCAGGCCGAAAAAGTGCCGCTGGTGGTCTTCGCCGGCGCCGAATATGGCAACGGCTCGTCGCGTGACTGGGCCGCCAAGGGAACCCGGCTGCTCGGCGTTCGCGCCGTGATCTGCCAAAGCTTCGAGCGTATCCATCGCTCCAACCTGGTCGGCATGGGCGTATTGCCCCTGACCTTCGAGGACGGCGCGTCGTGGCCGTCGCTCGGACTGAAGGGCGACGAGACGGTCACGATTCGCGGCCTGCAGGGCGACCTGAAACCCCGCCAGAAACTGACGGCGGAAATTGTGTCCGCCGATGGCACGCTGCGCCGGGTGTCGCTGCTGTGCCGGATCGATACGCTCGACGAGCTAGAATATTATCGCAACGGCGGCATCCTGCATTACGTGCTGCGCAAGCTCGCGGCGTGATGCAAGTTGTGATCGATGTCATCGATGCCTCACTGCGAAGTGAGTGGCGGGTGAGCGGAAGGCGGCCTATGAAAGGCCGCCTTCTCCGCGTTCGAAGAAGGCAAAGAAGGATCAATGGCGACGGCGTATGGCGTGTCGCGGTTTCAGCGTGGCAGCAATGATGACCCATAATTCTATTTCGCTATGGTCCGGAGCGCTTGGCGTCTGCGCCGTCGTCGCGATCGTCCGTCCCGCCCATGCCGATCCGCGCGCGGTGGTGGAGTTGTTTACGTCGCAGGGATGCTCGTCGTGCCCGCCGGCCGACAAGATCATCGGCGAGTTGGCCAAGGATCCGAACGTCATCGCACTGAGCTTGCCGATCGATTACTGGGATTATCTTGGCTGGAAGGATACGCTGGCGGACTCGCGCTTCAGCGCGCGGCAGAAGGCCTATTCGCATGTGCGCGGCGACCGCAACGTCTACACGCCGCAGGTTGTCGTCAACGGCTCTACCCATGTGATCGGCAGCGATCGTGCAAAAATCGAAGGTGCGATCGACACCACCAAGAAAGCCGATGGCGTGATGTCGGTGCCGGTGTCGATGACGGTGTCCGGCAAGCAGATCAACGTTTCGGTCGCGGCGTCGAACAAGGGCGCGGCCGCCCGGCACGGCGAAGTATGGATCTGCTCGGTTTCGAAATCGGTGCCGATCTCGATCGGCCGCGGCGAAAATCGCGGCAAGGAGATCACCTACCACAATGTGGTGCGCAATCTCTTGAAGGTCGGCGACTGGAACGGCAACGCCGGCAGTTGGGCCGTGCCGCTGGAAAATATCTCCCGCGAGGGCGTCGATGCCGCGGCGGTCTATGTGCAGGACGGCAACCGCGAAAATCCCGGCCCGATGCTGGGCGCGGCCTTCACCTCGCTGCACTGAAAATCATAAACCGTCATTCCGGGGCGCGCGAAGCGCGAGCCCGGAGTCCATAACCGCCGTCGGGAGTATGGATTCCGGCCCTGTACCAAGTGGCGCATCCCGGAATGACGAAGTGCGTTTATGAGCGCGCTGCTATTCTCAAAAGCATTACCCCAAAAGAAAAAGGACCAACTCTCGTTGGCCCAAGGGGGGATTAACTTCCTGCGAACAGGCCCGATCCCGACGACCCCGGGGGGCTGGGGGCTGAGGAATCCGGAACCGAAAGGACCGGGCCAACGCAGTGCTTTCTTCTCGCAATCCAGGTGGGCGCCCGCTTGTCGGAAATTGGGCGGTATTATGATTCCGCTAACGATCCCGTGACGGCCGGTTTGGTCGGTGAATTTGCGCATCTGCGCCACGGCCCTCTTGCAGCCGCGCGCAGTCGGCGCAATCATGTCGGCCACGGCATGATTTTGAAACGTGGAAGCCGGTTTTCAGAGAAGATCATGCCCGAGATGACAGGAGGTGTAGCATGGAATTGATGTCGGGGGAGGCTGATCCAAGCGAGAGAAGCGCAGCGGAGCGCAACTCCGCTGCGGGACCTGCACCAAGCCGGGTAACATTCAACCGTTTCGAACTCAATCGCATCCTCAACCTCTACGGACGCATGGTCGCCGATGGCGAGTGGCGCGACTACGCCATCGATTTCCTGAAAAACCGCGCGGTGTTTTCGGTATTCCGCCGCGCTTCCGAAGTGCCGATCTACCGCATCGAGAAGGATCCGCGGCTGGCGCGCAAGCAGGGCGCCTACAGCGTGATCTCGGCCAGCGGCCTGATCCTGCGCCGCGGCCATGAGCTCGACCGCGTGCTGCTGGTGATCGACCGCAAGCTGGCGGTGGTCTAGCTAAGTTGTCATCGCCCGCCTTCGCGGGCGATGACAACTAAGTGTTTGGCAGCGTCGCGGCGCCTTCGCCGAGCGCGCGCTGCATCATCACGGTGTCGAGCCAGCGGCCGAACTTGAATCCGACATTCGGATGCGTCCCGATCATCGCAAATCCCGCTCTCGCGTGCACGCCGATCGAACCCGCATTGGCGGAATCGCCGATCACGGCGATCATCTGGCGGTAGCCGCGGGCTTCGCATTCGGCGATCAGCCGTTGCAGCAATTGCAGGCCGATGCCGCGGCGCTGGATCGCCGGTTGCAGATAGACCGAATTCTCCACGGTGAAGCGATAGGCCGGCCGCGGCCGGTAGGGTCCGGCATAGGCATATCCGATCACAGGGCCTTGTGTTGCGACGAAATACGGAAAGCCGCCGCCCATCAGCGATTTGAAGCGCCGCGTCATTTCCGCGAGGTCCGGAGGGATCAGCTCGAACGTCGCGGTGCCGTGGAGGACGGCGTGCGCGTAGATTTCGGTGACGGCGGGAAGGTCGGCTGCGGTGGCGGGTCGGATTTCGGAGGAGGGCATGGTGTCTCCACGGGTCATTGCCGGGCTCGACCCGGCAATCCAGCTACTTCGAAAGAGTCTTGTGAAGAATGATGGATGCGCGGGTCAAGCCCGCGCATGACGCCGAGTATATTGTTGCGTGCCCCGGACGCAGCGCAGCGCGTAGCCCTTGCGTAGCGGTGCGCTGCAGAGCCGGGGCCGTACCAAGCGCCGGTGTTCGGTATGGTCCCGGTTGCGAAGCAGCGCTTCGCAAGGGCTGCGCCATAGCGCGTCGAAGACGCGCGTGAACGCTTATGGCATCGCGCCCGGGACACGAGAGCAGGCTCGCGCCAAAAGAAAAGCCCCGGCCGCAAGGCCGGGGCTTGAATTTGCAGCTTATCGAAATCGTCAGTCGCGCTGGCCGAGCAGCTGCAGCAGCAGCGTGAACAGGTTGATGAAGTTCAAATACAGCGACAGCGCCCCGGTGATGGCCGCGCGTTCGGCGATATCGCCGCCCTGCGAGGCATAGCCGTAGATGTAGTCGTTCTTCAGCCGCTGCGTATCCCAGGCGGTCAACCCGGCGAAAACCAGCACGCCGACCACCGACACCACGAACTGCAGCGCCGAGCTTGCGATGAAGATGTTCACCAGGCTCGCGATGATGATGCCGAACAGGCCCATCAGCAGGAACGAGCCCATGCCGGTCATGTCGCGCTTGGTGGTGTAGCCGTAGAGGCTGAGCGCGCCGAACGAGGCCGCGGTGATGAAGAACACCCGCACGATCGAGGTGTGCGTGTACACCAGGAAGATCGACGACAGCGAGATGCCCATCAGCGCCGAGAACACCCAGAACAACATTTGCGCCGTGGCGGGGCGTAGCCGGTTGATGCCGAACGAGATGGCGAACACCATCGCCAGCGGCGCCAGCATGAACACCCATTTCAGCGGGCTCACGAACATCGCGTAGCCGAACGGCGTCAGATAAGCATTGCCGATCTTGGCGGCGGCGCCCGAAGGGTCTGTGGTCACGGCGGCCATATAGATGCCGAGCGCGGCGAGGCCGGTGATGGCCAGGCCGATCGACATGTAGTTGTAGATGCGCAGCATATAGGCGCGCAGGCCGGCATCGACGGCGGCGGCGTCCGTGCGTCCGGCGGCCCGCCCGAAGGGCGAAGCGTAGTTACGGTCTAGGTCCGACATGGTCGAATTCCCGTTGGTTGTCTGGCAAGGCGCAAGGGTTTGCGCCGCCAGCTAAGAAATCTATCCCAGATACCGTCATTTGCTGACATTAATTTTGCGTCATCAAACCGGCGTCCGACCCAAGCTGGTATGTGGGAAACTAACACATTCCCCGCAAGCTTCCATGCGCGGCTGAATGTCGCTAGGTGCCAACATTCGCAGTTGAAGTAAACGCGGTGGGCATGGCGAAAGCGGGCGTTTAACGGGCCTTGCCGCGAGGTCATACGGGCAGGCGGCCCGGTCTCGGCCAGCCACCCCGGCTGCTACATATTGTCATAAATTCCGGAGCACCGTTGCCGGCTTCTGGTTCAGCGCCACCAGCGTGCCGGCGAGGCCCAGCCCGACCGTGACGAGAAGTGCTGCCGCGACCACGCTGGCGGCGCTGCCGGCCTGCCAGATAAAGCTCAACGTCATCAGCCGGGTCACGATCAGCCATGCCGCCACCGAGCCCGCGAATACCCCGAAGACCGCGGTGGCGAAGCCGATCATCACGTATTCCAGCGCGTAGGCGCCGAGCAGGCGCGCACGGGTGGCGCCCAGCGTTTTCAGGATCACCGCGTCGTAAACCCGGTGGCGATGGCCGGCGGCAAGCGCCCCGCCCAGCACCAGGATGGCCGAGATCAGCGTCACCGCGCTGGCGCCCCGGATCGCCAGCACCAGGTTGGTGACCACGGTGCCGATGGTCTCCAGCGCCTCGCGAACCCGCACGCTGGTCACCATCGGGAACGCATCGGCCACCGATTTGATGATTTTGGCGTCGGCGGCGGGATCGGGATGAGCTTCGGTCAGGGTCGCGATATGGGTATGGGGCGCGCCCTTGAAGGCGTTGGGCGAGAACACCAGCACGAAGTTGATGCCGAGGCTCTGCCAATCCACGCTGCGCATGTTGCCGATGGTGGCGGAGATGTCGCGGCCGAGCACGTTGACGACGACCTCGTCGCCTATTCTGAGGCCGAGCCCATCGGCGAGCTTCTTTTCGAACGACACCAGCGGCGGTCCATCGTAATCGGGTCCCCACCATTTGCCCTCGACCACTTTGGATCCCTTTGGAATCTCGCCGGTGTAGGTCAGGCCGCGGTCGCTCTGCAGCACCCATTCGGCGTCGGAGGACGGCTTGAGGTCCTCCGCCTTGACGCCTCGGGCGGCGACGATGCGCCCGCGCAGCATCGGGACGTCCTCGACGGTCGATTGCGGCGCCTGGTCTTTCAGGAACGCGCTGAAGTGGCCGGCTTCGGCAGTGGGGATATCGATGAAATAGAACGAGGGCGCGCGGTCGGGCAGCGCAGCCATGAACTGCCGCCGCAGATTGCCGTCGATCTGGGTGATGGTGACCAGCACCGCGAGGCCAAGACCGAGCGACATCACCACCGAAGGCGTGAGGGCGCCGGGCCGGTAGATATTGGCAATCGCCAGCCGCAACATGGTGAAGCGCGGCCGCGGCAGGCGGCGCGCCAGCGCCATCAGCCCGGCGGCGATGCCGCGCAGCAGCGCGAACACCACGATGGATGATGCGACGAATACAGCGGCGACGCGCTTGTCGTAAGCCAGCGCGATCGCGATCGCGATCAAGAGTGCGATCACCACGGCCATCAGCGCGAGATAGCGCCAGCGCGGACGATGCCATTCGCTTGCGACCGCCTCGCGAAACAATGCCGCCACCGGCACGTCATGGACGCGGCCGAGCGGCCATAACCCGAAGGCGAGCGCGGTCAACAGACCATAGACCAGCGACAATGCCAGTTCATCGGGATGCAGCGCCGGCACCACCGGCAACGGCAGCAATGTGCCGAACAGGCCGACGATCAGATAAGGCAGTGCAGCACCAGCGATGAGCCCGATCAGCGATCCGATCATGGCGAGCACGATGACCTGCGTGAGGTAGATCGTGAAGACGTCGCGGCCGGTGGCGCCGAGCGCCTTGAACGCGGCGATGACGTCGCGGCGGCGATCGATATGACTCTTCACCGCGTTGGCAACGCCGACGCCGCCGACCAGAAGTGCGGCGAGGCCGACCAGCGTGAGAAACTGCGTGAAGCGGCTGATGGTGCGTTCAAGCTGCGGCGAGGCATTGCTGCGGGTGCGGATTTCCCACCCCGCGCTCGGCAATGCCTTCCGCGCGTCGGCGACAAGCGCCTGCGCGGCACGGTCGTCGGCCGCATTGTCCGGCAGCTTCACACGATAGATCCAGCGCACCAGGCTGCCGGGCTGCAGCAGCTCGGTCGCGCGCAATCCCGCTTCGCTGACCAGGAATCGCGGGCCAAACCCGACGCCGCCGGCGAGCTTGTCCGGCTCGGCGCCGACCAGGCTGCGAATCTGGAAGCTGGCGCTGCCGACGCTGACGCGGTCGCCGATCTTCAGGTCGAGCCGCGCCAGCAAGGTGGCGTCGGCGGCGGCACCGAATGCGCCGTCGCGCTGGCCAAGCAGATCCGGCACCGGCATGTTGGGATCGAGCGCCACTTCGCCGAGCATGGGATAGGCGTTGTCCACCGCTTTCAGTTCGACCAGCGCCAGCCTACCGTCTTCCGTGCGCGCCATGCCGCGCAGCGTCGCCGCCACCGAGACTTCTCCGCGCGCGCGGAGAAACGCGACTTCGTCCGGCTTGGCCTCGCGCTGGATCAGGGAGAACGCCGCATCGCCGCCGAGCAGGGTGCGGCCCTCGCGTGCCAATCCTTCGCTCAGGCTTGCCGCCACGGAGCCTATGCCTGCGATCGCCATCACGCCGAGCGCGATGCAGGCGATGAACACGTAAAAGCCGCGCAGGCCGCCGCGCAATTCGCGCAACGCGTAGCGCAGCGCCAGCGAAGACGCGCGGCTGCCGTATGGGCGCTCGATTGCGAGGGTCATGAAATCAGGCCGTCTCGACCCAGTGGCGGTCGGTGGCGGGTCCGTCGATGTGACCGGAACGCAGCCGCACCACGCGGTCGCAGCGCTGCGCCAGCGATGTGTCGTGGGTCACCAGCACCAGGGTCATGCCGCGCTCGGCGTGCTTGGTGAACAGGAGATCGACGATCTGCTTGCCGGTGGCCTCGTCGAGATTTCCGGTGGGCTCATCCGCTACCAGAATGGCGGGATCGGGCGCAAGCGCCCGGGCCAGCGCGACGCGCTGCTGCTCGCCGCCCGACAGTTGTGTAGGGTAGTGATGCAGCCGGTCGCCGAGGCCGACCGATTCGAGTTCGCGCGCCGCGCGCGCCGTTGCATCGGGATTGCCGGCCAGTTCGAGCGGCACTGCGACGTTCTCCAGCGCGGTCATGGTCGGGATCAGATGAAACGACTGGAACACGATGCCGACATGGCGGCCGCGGAAGCGCGCCAGCGCGTCTTCATCGAGGGCATTGAAAGGAGTGCCGGACACCACCACCTCTCCGCTGTCAGGTCGCTCCAGTCCCGCCATCACCATCAAAAGGGTGGATTTCCCCGAGCCGGACGGTCCGATCAGGCCGATCGCTTCGCCTGACGCCACCCGCAGGCTGATATCCCTCAGGATATGAACGCGCGCGGCACCCGAGCCGAGCGAGAGATTGACGTTCGAGATGGAAATGGTGTCCGGCTCGAGGCTTGACGAAGCAAGCCCTGACAATGACGAGGGTTCGATGAGACTGTCCATGCGAAGCTCATATGGCATTTTCATTGCGGCGGTCGAGGGGCCAGCGCGCAGCTTTCTGCGCCTGCTGGCTTTCGCTTTGTCCTTAGCGGCGCTGGCGCTGCCCGCATCGGCGCAAACTCCGGCAACAGAGATGACAAGGCCGATCAAGCTCGTGGTGCTCGGCAATTCGCTCAGCGCCGGCCTTGGCCTTGTCGGATCGGCGGCATTTCCGGTACGACTGCAAAAAGCCTTGAAAGCCAAAGGGATAGATGTCGATATCATCAATGCCGGGGTGTCCGGCGACACCGCTTCCGGCGGCCGCGACCGGCTCGGCTGGTCGGTCCCGGATGGCACCGAAGCCGTGATCCTCGAACTCGGCGCCAATGACGCGCTGCGCGGCATCGATCCCAAGGTTACCCGCGCAGCACTTGATGACATTCTGACACGGCTGCAGGCACGCAAGATCGCGGTCCTGCTGTGCGGGATGGTTGCGCCCCCCAATTACGGCGCCGACTATTCGGCCCGGTTCAACGCGATCTATCCCGATCTCGCCAAGGCGTTTCAGGTACCGCTGTATCCGTTTTTCCTGGAGGGTGTCGCTAGCGACGCCAAACTCAATCAGGCCGACGGACTGCATCCGACCGCCGAGGGTGTCGACACGATCGTGAGGAATATCCTGCCCAGCGTCGAGGCGTTTCTTGCCACGATTTCGCGGCAGCGAAGTTGAAAACCCGGCAACGATAACCCTAACACCGCGTTTTCCCGGAAGGTTTTGGCGCGTGCGGCGTCGGCTGCTTCGCAGAGTCGCATAACTGCGCTAGAAACGGATATCGGTGATTCGTTACCGGGATTGTTTCGGGGCATGATCTTATCCGAAAACCGGTGTCCACCCTCGGGTCAAGCCCAAGGGCAAGCTTTTCGGGATCATGCCCTAGCATCGGGAGTTTGCGATGCCGCGTCTGTTCACTGGACTGGAAATACCGGCTGAGATCGGCCAGACGCTTTCCAATTTACGCGGCGGCCTTCCGGGCGCACGCTGGATCGACCCCGAAAATTATCACGTCACCTTGCGTTTCATCGGCGATATCGATGGCGTCGCCGCCAACGAAATCGCCTCGATGCTGTTTCGGATCAACCGCAAGCCGTTCGAAGTCAAGCTGCAGGGCTTGTCGAGCTTCGGCGGCAAAAAACCGCGCGCAGTAGTTGCGTCTGTGGTTCCGAGCCGACCCTTGATCGAACTGCAGGCCGAACTTGAGCGGCTGATGCAGCGCATCGGGCTCGATCCCGAGGGCCGCAAGTTCACCCCGCATGTGACGCTGGCGCGGCTGCGCGACGCCTCCAATCAGGATGTCGCCGACTATCTGTCGGTGCGCGGATATTTTCCGACCCGGGTGTTTACGGCATCGCGCTTCGTGCTGTTCTCGTCGCGGGCATCCACCGGCGGCGGGCCGTATGTGGTCGAGGATTCCTACGCGCTCAGCGCGTGAACGGCGCTGCCGGCCCGAATCCTCCGACCGTATCGAGCCGAAACGGCCGCTCCACAAACTCCGTGTCCGCTGCTTAATCCGTGCCCGCCATCGCGGTCCTCGCCTTGGTCTCGGGCGAGCCCGGGGTGAAGTATTTTCTGCTCCAGCGATTGTCGGCGGTCAGCGTGAAGGTGTTGGGGTCGCCTTGCTGACGGTGGTTGAAACTGGCACGGGCGCGGTAGTGTTCATACAGCCGCAGGAACTCGGCAAAATACATCCGGCCGAGCCGGGGACAGCTGGTGATTTCGAGAAGGTTTTCGTCGTTCTTGTGCAGCGAGTTGCCGCTGAAATTAGCCGAACCCGTGAAGATCACCGGGTTGTCGCTTTCCCCGTCAACGATGACGAATTTGTGGTGTACCCGCACCATGATCTTCGGGTCCTCATTCGGCCACAACACGTGTTCGGGCACGAAATCCCCGGGCGTGTCGCTTGATTTGAAAGCCCCGAAGCCGACGATGTCGTGCGACGTGGACGCGCGGTCGAATATCTCGATGGCGGCGGCAACGTCCGCCCGGTTGGGGTCTCCGGTCGGCTCGGTGCTGGGTACCCGGTTGATCAGCGCCAGCATCATCTTGCCCGCGTCCGCCGCGGCAAAGACCGCGTCGAGCAGCGGCTTGTCGGTCGGGTCGTAGGCACAGAGCAATATCGAATGCTGCGCGGCTTTGACCGCGTCGACGATCGCGTCGAGGGAGGCGCGCCCGTCATTTTTTTCCGGCGGGAAGAAGACACGGATCGTGGCGTCGCCCGCGGTGATTTTATCGGACCAGCCCTTTTGCGCTTTCTGGGTTTGTGACAGCCCGGGATCGCCGTCGAGAAGTCGCTTTCGTTCAAGATAGAGCTTGGCTAACGCCGGAGATTCGAAGGCGTGAAGTACGTTCGCCTGCGCCGACAACCCTTCACTGGTGAAATTAGCCGACCCGGTGAGCAGGGCTTCGGCATGATCGGCGGCGCCGACGCGCACAAGGAACTTGTCGTGCATGATGTTGGCGTGCGTCCGCGCCGCGAAGTTTTCCGGAGCGCGTCCGGCATTTTCCAGTTCGTCAATGGCGGCGTCAGAGGTGTGGTCACTGCCGGTGTGGTTGTAAGCCAGTGAAATCGCGCCGCCATAGTGCCGGAACGCGGGGATGATCCATATCCCGTCGGTGAGGTGATAAATCGCGCCTTCGATATCCTTGCCGCCGGCACGGTCGAGAAACTGGGAAACGGCGTGCTCCATTCCGTTTGCAAGCCAGGCGCGCGCGGCTTTTTGTTGCGACGGTGTCTTTATTTCCGGGAATTGCTTTTCGAAGGCCTGCGAACTGACCACGGCGCGGTTGAAGTGCGAGGTGATGCCCTGCTCCTCGACCAGGGGGACGCGAACGTCGATTTGACCCGCCTCACTGTCCTGAAGCGCAAGCGCCTGCGGCGTGCCGAGGACCGGAACAACCCGATAGCCGAACACCGTTCCACGGTCCTTGGTGTCAATGCGGGCGTCCCACCAATAGAATTTCTGGATCGGCGCCTCGTTGCTTTGAAAATCGCTTTGGTCAGGCTTGGGCCCGTTAAATCCGATCCGGTTCGGCAGCCAGCTCTTGGCTGCTCCATCGAATCCCGGCGTACGCTCGATGGCAAAGCCAAGGAAATCTGCCTTTCCATCTCCCGTTGGCCAGTCGAACGCCAGCAGGACAAGCGTGGGCGATGTGAATGAACGGACCACAACAGGCATGGCACCCCCTCTAATCGGCTGACGTTCTCAAGCTACCATCTGAAGTTGAACGCTTTTCGGAAGTTACGCCAGTAGCAGGGTGGACATTCCGCGAAATTAAATGCCGGACATGCCTGCGGCATATTGGATGCGGTCCATGATCGATTAGGCGCTTGCAATTTCCGCCGCGCTGGGGCCGTAAGTGGGTCATGCTGTCGACCCCTCCCGCCTCGTTCCGCACCCATTACCAGGCCCTCGTCGCCTCCGGCGCGATCGAGGCCGATGCCGCGCAGGCGCGCGCCGTCGAGGCCTTCAGCGCGCTGGAAGAGCGGCTGTCGCGCTACAAGCCGATAAGCAAGCACGGGCTGTTTGGCCGGCTATTCGCGGACAAGGACGAGACGCCGCGCGGTCTCTACGTTCACGGCGAGGTCGGCCGCGGCAAGACGATGCTGATGGATCTGTTTTTTCAGCAAAGCCCGGTTGCCAACAAGCGCCGCGCGCATTTCCACGAATTCATGGCCGACGTGCACGAGCGCATCTACGGCTTCCGCCAGAACATCGCGCGCGGCGAGATCGCCGATGGCGACGTGATTGCGCTCACCGCCGCATCGATCTTCGACGAGGCGTGGCTCCTGTGTTTCGACGAATTCCACGTCACCGACATCGCGGATGCGATGATACTGGGACGGCTGTTCTCAAAACTGTTCGAGCTCGGCATCGTGGTGGTGGCGACATCCAATGTTGCGCCTGAAAATCTCTACAAGGACGGCCTCAACCGCGCGCTGTTCCTCCCCTTCATCGCGCAGATAGCGGCGCATATGGATGTGCTGCGGTTAGAGGCCCGCACCGATTTCCGGCTAGAAAAGCTTGTCGGCGTCAGGATGTGGCTGGTGCCGGCGGATCGGGCGGCCGACGCCGCGCTCGACAAGGCTTGGGCGAAGATGACCGGCAGCGCGCCTTGCAAGCCACACGGCATTCCGATCAAGGGCCGCGTTCTGCATGTGCCATGTTCGGCTCGCGGCGTGGCGCGGTTTTCGTTTGCCGATTTATGCGAAAAGCCGCTCGCGGCATCGGATTATCTGCGGCTCGCGCACGATTATCACACCATCCTGATCGACCGCATCCCGGTGATGGATTATGCCGAGCGCAACGCGGCCAAACGCTTCATCGCGCTGATCGATACGCTGTATGACAACGCCGTGAAGTTGATGGCGTCGGCGGAGGCCGATCCGATCTCGTTATACCGCGCGACTGACGGTTATGAGGCCAACGAATTCAAGCGGACGTCGTCGCGGCTGATCGAGATGAGTTCGGAATCGTATTTAGGCTTGCCCCACGGCCGCAAGGATTCCGCCGCCAGCGGGTCGAGCACGGGGCTGGTGGAGACGTGAGGTTGTGTCCCGGACGCGATGCGGCATTCTTCATGCCGCTCCGCAGAGCCGGGACCGTCCCAAACGCCGGCGCTTGGTACGGCCCCGGCTCTGCAGCGCACCGCTTCGCAAGGGCTACGCGCTGCGCTGCGTCCGGGGCACGGCGGCGAGCATGGCCCACAATTGAGCGCGGCCTCCCTTGAACGGCTCCGTCGAAAGGGATAACCACCACCTCCAGCATCCCTCCCTTCTCCTGCTTCGGGTTCAAAGGACAGATTTCCCATGGCGCGTGACAAGATTGCTTTGATTGGCTCCGGTCAGATCGGCGGAACGTTGGCTCACCTCATCGGCCTGAAGGAACTGGGCGACGTGGTGATGTTCGACATCGCCGAGGGCGTGCCGCAGGGAAAAGCGCTGGATATCGCGCAATCCTCTCCCGTCGACGGGTTCGACGCGCATTTCACCGGCGCCAATTCCTATGAAGCGCTCGATAACGCCAGGGTCTGCATCGTCACCGCCGGCGTGCCGCGCAAGCCCGGCATGAGCCGCGACGATCTCCTTAGCATCAATCTCAAGGTGATGGAGCAGGTAGGCGCCGGTATCAAGAAATACGCGCCCGACGCCTTCGTCGTCTGCATCACCAACCCGCTCGACGCCATGGTGTGGGCGCTGCAGAGGGCCTCCGGCATGCCGCGCAAGAAAGTGGTGGGCATGGCCGGTGTGCTGGATTCCTCGCGCTTCCGCTATTTCCTCGCCGACGAATTCAACGTTTCGGTGGAAGACGTCACCGCCTTCGTGCTCGGCGGCCACGGCGACACCATGGTGCCGCTGGTGAAATACTCCACGGTGGCCGGCATTCCGCTGCCCGACCTGGTGAAAATGGGCTGGACTTCGCAGGCGCGCATCGACGAGATCGTCGACCGTACCCGCAACGGCGGCGCCGAGATCGTCAATCTGCTCAAGACCGGTTCGGCGTTCTATGCGCCGGCGGCCTCCGCGGTCGCGATGGCCGAAAGCTATCTGCGCGACAAGAAGCGCGTGCTGCCGTGTGCAGCCTATCTCAACGGCGAATACGGCGTGAAGGATATGTATGTCGGCGTGCCCGTGGTGATCGGATCGAAGGGGGTCGAGCGTATTGTCGAGATCGAGCTTGCCGGCAAGGACCGCGAGGCATTCGACAAGTCGGTCGGCGCGGTGCAGGGTCTGGTCGACGCTTGCAAGAAGATCGCGCCGGACCTGCTCGGGCGCTGATCGCTTTTCAATCCAGCCGTATCGGTCGCAAGAGGCTTCGAGGGCCATAAGATGAATATTCACGAATATCAGGCCAAGGCGCTGCTGCACGAGTTCGGCGTGCCGATCTCGAAGGGCGTGCCGATCCTGCGGGCGTCGGACTCCGACGTGGCGGCGAAAACGCTGGGCGGCCCGGTCTGGGTGGTGAAGAGCCAGATCCATGCCGGCGGCCGCGGCAAGGGCAAGTTCAGGGAAGCTTCCGCCGGCGACAAGGGCGGCGTCCGCATCGCCAAATCGGTCGCCGAGGTCAATGAATTCGCCAAGCAGATGTTGGGCGCGACGCTGGTGACGGTGCAGACCGGCCCGCATGGCAAGCAGGTCAACCGCCTTTACATCGAGGAAGGCTCCGACATCGACAAGGAGTTCTATCTCTCGGCGCTGGTCGACCGCGAGACCGGCGAAGTGTCGTTCGTGGTGTCCACCGAAGGCGGCGTCAACATCGAGGATGTCGCGCACAACACGCCGGAAAAAATCGTGACCTTCTCGGTCGATCCCGCCACCGGGATCATGAGTCATCACGGCCGCACCGTGGCCAAGGCGCTGGGCCTCTCCGGCGACCTCGCCAAGCAGGCGGAGAAGCTGGTGACGCAGCTCTATACCGCGTTCACCGCCAAGGACATGGCGATGCTGGAAATCAACCCGCTGGTGGTGACAAAGCAGGGTGACCTCCGCGTGCTCGACGCCAAAGTGTCGTTCGACGGCAACGCGCTGTACCGCCATCCCGACGTGGCGGCGCTGCGCGACGAGACCGAAGAGGATGCCAAGGAAATCGAGGCGTCGAAATACGATCTCAACTACATCACGCTGGACGGCACCATCGGCTGCATGGTCAACGGCGCCGGTCTCGCCATGGCGACCATGGACATCATCAAACTCTACGGCATGGCGCCGGCGAACTTCCTCAACGTCGGCGGCGGCGCCGACCGGGCCAAGGTGACAGCGGCGTTCAAGATCATCACCGCCGATCCCAATGTGAAGGGCATCTTGATCAACATCTTCGGCGGCATCATGAAATGCGACATCATCGCCGAAGGCGTGGTCGCCGCGGTGAAGGAAGTCGGACTGCAGGTGCCGCTGGTGGTCCGGCTCGAAGGCACCAATGTCGACGCCGGCAAGAAGATCATCCGCGATAGCGGGTTGAACGTGCTGTCGGCGGATGACCTCGACGACGCGGCGCAGAAGATCGTGAAGGCGGTCAAGGGGGCGGCGTGATCCGCGCTCGTGGCGTGACCCCCACCCGGCGCTGGCGCGTCGACCTCCCCCTTTCAGGGGGAGGTGAAAGTTCGATGAAAAATAGCGCATGATCGGAACGAAGCCACCAGTGGACGGCGATGGGATATCACCTCCCCCTGAAAGGGGGAGGTCGACGGGCGAAGCCCGTCGGGTGGGGGTCTCTCGCTTCAATCGGACTCGGCTGAAAACGGAACGCGCTCGCACTCTTCGCCGCAACAGCACGGACGTTGAGATGCTGCTTTGGCAAAAACTCCGCAGCCGGCAGCTCGGCGTGGATTTCCGCAGACAGCATCCAGCCGGCAACTTCTTTCTCGATTTTTACGCACCCGCTTTGCATCTTGCAGTCGAACTCGACGGTGGTCAGCATGCAGAGCAAATAGATGCCGACCGGCGACGTACGCGCTGGCTTGAAGAGCGCGGCGTGAAGGTGCTGCGGTTTTGGAATTCCGACGTTTCCCAGAACTTGCTCGGTATCCTTGAAACGATCGCTGCGGAAGTAGCGGCGCTTCAAGCTTCGGGCGTGACCCCCACCCGGCGCTGGCGCGCCGACCTTCCCCTTTTAGGGGAGGTGAAGAATCGCCGAAAGGGTAGTTAGGATGTCCGTTCTGATTGACAAAAATACCAAGGTCATCTGCCAGGGGTTCACCGGCAAGAACGGCACCTTCCATTCCGAGGCGGCGATCGCCTATGGCACCAAAATGGTCGGCGGCACTTCGCCGGGCAAAGGCGGGTCCGTGCATCTCAGGCTGCCGGTGTTCGATACCGTGCAGGAGGCGAAGCAAAAGACCGGCGCCGACGCCAGCGTGATCTATGTGCCGCCGCCAGGCGCCGCGGATGCGATCTGCGAGGCCATCGACGCGGAAATTCCGCTGATCGTCTGCATCACCGAAGGCATTCCGGTGCTCGACATGGTCAGGGTGAAGCGCTCGCTGTCCGGATCGAAGTCGCGGCTGATCGGACCGAACTGTCCGGGCGTGATGACCGCGGGCGAATGCAAGATCGGCATCATGCCGGCGAACATCTTCAAGGCCGGCAATGTCGGCATCGTCTCGCGCTCGGGCACGCTGACCTATGAGGCGGTGTTCCAGACCAGCCAGGAAGGCCTCGGCCAGACCACCGCGGTCGGCATCGGCGGCGATCCGGTCAAAGGCACCGAATTCATCGACGTGCTGGAGATGTTCTTGGCGGACCCGAAGACCACCTCGATCGTCATGATCGGCGAGATCGGCGGTTCGGCCGAAGAGGACGCCGCCCAGTTCATCAAGGACGAGGCCAGGCGCGGCCGCAGCAAGCCGATGGTCGGCTTTATCGCCGGCGTGACCGCGCCTCCCGGCCGCCGCATGGGCCACGCCGGCGCCATCATCTCGGGCGGCAAGGGCGATGCAGCATCCAAGACCGCAGCCATGGAATCCGCTGGGATTACGGTGTCGCCGTCGCCGGCAAGGCTCGGTCATACGCTTGTCGAAAAATTGAAGTCATAATTCAATTCTTGGTTCTTTTCGGCGGGAAACTTCGTCCTAAATAGGGTAATAGCTCTCCAAAGAGCTAATCCGGCGCCGGATCGGTCGTTTCGACCGTTTTTCCGCGCGCGGCCAATCATCAGGACGCAATCATGTCTCGCCAGGACGCGAATGCCGCTTTTGCCCTCTCCTCCTTCCTGCAGGGCGCCAACGCCACCTACATCGACGAACTCTACGCCCGCTACGAGAAAGAGCCCGCCTCGGTCGATCCCGAATGGCAGGAGTTCTTCAAGAGCCTGAAGGACCCGCCCGCCGACATTCTGAAGAATGCCGATGGCCCGTCCTGGGCCCGGGACAACTGGCCGCTCAGCCCGCGCGACGACCTTACCTCGGCGCTCGACGGCAACTGGGCGCAGGTCGAGAAGGTGATCGGCGGCAAGCTGCAAGCAAAGGCACAGGCCAGGGGCGCCGATCTCAGTTCCGCCGACGTGCACCAGTCGACGCGCGATTCCGTTCGCGCCCTGATGCTGATCCGTGCCTACCGCATGCGCGGCCATTTCCACGCCAAGCTCGATCCGCTCGGCCTCGAGCCGGCGCGCGATCACGAGGAACTCGATCCGCGCTCCTACGGCTTCACCGACGCCGATCTCGACCGCAAGATTTTTCTCGATCACGTGCTCGGTCTCGATTACGCGAGCTTGCGCGAAATCGTCGCGATCTGCGAGCGCACCTATTGCCAGACCCTCGGCGTCGAGTTCATGCACATCTCGAACGGCGCGCAGAAGGCCTGGATTCAGGAACGCATCGAAGGCCCGGACAAGGAAATCAGTTTCACCCCCGAAGGCCGCCGCGCGATTCTTAACAAGCTGATCGAGGCCGAAGGTTTTGAGAAATTCTGCGACCTGAAATTCACCGGCACCAAGCGGTTCGGACTGGACGGCGGCAAGTCGCTGATTCCCGCGCTGGAACAGATCATCAAGCGCGGCGGCAATCTTGGCGTGAAGGAAATCGTCGTGGGCATGCCGCATCGCGGCCGTCTCAACGTGCTGACGCAGGTCATGGGCAAGCCGCACCGCGCGCTATTCCATGAATTCAAGGGCGGCTCGGCCAATCCCGACGCGGTCGAGGGCTCGGGCAACGTCAAGTACCACCTCGGAACGTCGTCGGACCGCGAATTCGACAACAACCGAATTCACCTGTCGCTGACCGCCAATCCGTCGCATCTGGAGATCGTCGATCCCGTCGTGCTCGGCAAGGTGCGCGCCAAGCAGGATCAGCATGGCGATCCGCCGGACCAGCGCATCTCGGTATTGCCGCTGCTGATGCATGGCGATGCCGCGTTTGCGGGGCAGGGCGTGGTCGCGGAATGCTTCGGCCTGTCGGATCTTAAGGGCTACCGCACCGGCGGCTCGCTGCATTTCATCGTCAACAACCAGATCGGGTTCACCACCTATCCGCGCTACTCGCGTTCGTCGCCCTATCCGTCCGATGTGGCGAAGATGATCGACGCGCCGATCTTCCACGTGAACGGCGACGATCCCGAAGCGGTGGTGTTCGCCGCCAAGGTCGCGATCGAATTCCGGCAAAAGTTCCACAAGCCCGTTGTGATCGACATGTTCTGCTATCGCAGGCACGGCCACAACGAGGGCGACGAGCCGATGTTCACCCAGCCGTTGATGTACAAGAAGATCGCGACGCAGCCGACCACGCTGGATATCTATTCGAAGCGCTTGATCTCCGAGGGCGTGATCAGCGAAGGCGAGGTCGAGAAAGCCAAGGCGGACTGGCGCGCGCGGCTCGATGCCGAACTCGATGCGGGTTCGGGATACAAGCCCAACAAGGCGGACTGGCTCGACGGCAAGTGGGCCGGCATGAAACTTGCCGATCAGGAAGAAGACCCACGCCGCGGCGTCACTGGCGTCGATGTCGCCGAACTCAAGGACATCGGCCGCAAGATCACCAGGGTGCCCGATGGTTTCCGCGTTCACCGCACGGTGCAGCGCTTCCTGGAAAACCGCGCCAAGGCGATCGAGAACGGCGTCGGGGTCGACTGGGCGACCGGCGAGGCGTTGGCGTTCTGCACCCTGCTGGAGGAGGGCCATCACGTCCGGTTGTCCGGGCAAGACAGCGAGCGCGGCACCTTCTCGCAGCGTCACTCGGTACTGATCGACCAGGAAGACGAAACCCGCTACACGCCATTCAAGCACCTCAAGCCCGATCAGGGGCGCTACGAAGTCATCAACTCGCTGCTGTCGGAAGAAGCGGTGCTCGGCTTCGAGTACGGTTACTCGCTGGCCGAGCCGACCGCGCTGACGATCTGGGAGGCACAATTTGGCGATTTCGCCAATGGCGCGCAGGTGCTGTTCGACCAGTTCATCTCTTCCGGCGAACGCAAATGGCTGCGGATGTCGGGCCTCGTCTGCATGCTGCCGCACGGCTATGAGGGCCAGGGGCCGGAGCATTCTTCCGCAAGGCTCGAACGCTTCCTGCAGATGTGCGCGGAAGACAATATGCAGGTGGTTCATGCCACCACGCCCGCCAATCTGTTCCACGTGCTGCGGCGGCAATTAAAGCGCGAGATCCGCAAGCCGTTGATCATGATGACGCCGAAGTCGCTGCTGCGCCACAAGCGCGCAGTATCACGGCTGGACGAGATGGGCGCGGACACCACCTTCCATCGCCTGCTCTACGATGACGCGCAGATGCTGCCCGACCAGAAGATCAAGCTCGTTCCCGACGACAAGATCAGGCGCGTCGTGCTGTGCTCGGGCAAGGTCTATTACGATATCTACGACGAGCGCGAGAAGCGCGGCATCGACGACATCTACATCATGCGCGTCGAACAGCTTTATCCGGTGCCGCTGAAGGCGCTGGTGCAGGAGCTCGGCCGCTTCAAGGGCGCCGAACTGGTATGGTGCCAGGAAGAGCCGCGCAACATGGGTGCGTGGCATTTCATCGAGCCCTATCTTGAATGGGTGCTGAACCAGATCAACGCGCCGAACAAGCGTCCGCGCTACGCCGGACGCGCAGCGGCGGCGGCGACCGCCACCGGGTTGATGTCGAAACATCTGGCACAGCTCAAGGCGCTGCTGGATGAGGCGCTGAACTGACGGCTTCCTGGAAGCCGTCATGCCCGGGCTCGTCCCGGGCATCCACGTCTTCCTGCTGTGGTGAAATCAAAGACGTGGATGGCTGGGACAAGCCCGGCCATGACGCCAGAGGGATGAGACCAATGACTGAAATTCGCGTTCCCACGCTCGGCGAGTCCGTCACCGAGGCGACCATCGGCCGCTGGTTCAAGAAGGCCGGCGATGCGGTTGCGGTCGACGAGCCGCTGGTGGAACTCGAGACCGACAAGGTCACCATCGAAGTCCCCGCACCCTCGGCTGGCACGCTCGGCGAGATCGTCGCCAAGGACGGCGAGACCGTCGCGGTGGGCGCGTTGCTCGGACAGATCAATGACGGAGCGGCGGCTACCGCGAAGCCTGCCGCCGCACCGGCCAAGGCAGCGGACGCACCCGCTAAGGCCCCTGCGGCACCCGCCGCCGCAGCGGCGGCCGCTGCCGCGCCTCCTCCGAAGACACCGCCGGCCGATGCGCCGCTGGCGCCATCGGTGCGCAAGATATCCGCCGAAAGCGGCATCGATGCCGCCACCGTGCCGGGCTCGGGCAAGGACGGCCGCGTCACCAAGGGCGACATGCTGGCTGCGATCGAGAAGGCGGCGTCGGCGCCGACCCCGGTCAATCAGCCCGCCGCCGCGGTGCAGGTGCGGGCGCCGTCGCCGGCCGACGATGCCTCGCGCGAGGAGCGCGTAAAGATGACGCGGCTGCGCCAGACCATCGCGCGGCGCCTGAAGGAAGTGCAGAACACCGCCGCGATGCTGACGACCTTCAACGAGGTCGACATGGGCCACATCATGGCGATGCGCGCGCAATACAAGGACGTGTTCGAGAAGAAGCACGGCAGCAAGCTCGGCTTCATGGGCTTCTTTACAAAGGCCTGCGTTCAGGCGCTGAAGGATATTCCCGCGGTCAATGCCGAGATCGACGGCACCGACCTGATCTACAAGAATTACTACCACGTCGGCGTCGCCGTCGGCACCGACAAGGGCCTGGTGGTGCCGGTGGTGCGCGACTGCGACAGCAAGTCGATCGCCGAGATCGAAAAGAGCATCGCCGATTTCGGCAAGCGCGCCCGCGACGGCCAGCTCAAGATCGACGAGATGCAGGGCGGCACCTTCACCATCACCAATGGCGGCATCTATGGCTCGCTGATGTCGACGCCGATCCTGAACGCGCCGCAGTCCGCCATTCTCGGCATGCACAAGATCCAGGAACGGCCGATGGTGGTCGCCGGCAAGATCGAGATCCGGCCGATGATGTATCTGGCGCTGTCCTACGACCACCGCGTCATCGACGGCAAGGAGGCGGTGACGTTTTTGGTGCGGGTCAAGGAGAGCCTGGAAGACCCGGCGCGGCTGGTGCTGGATCTCTGATATCGGGGAAGCTCTGATCGGGGAAAGTGATGCAGCCTCTGCCAGCGGAAATGGTGATGCTGGGAATAGGCAGCGTCCTTCTGCTGGCGCAATTATTCCTGCAATCGATTTCGTCGGCCTTCGAGGTAGGAGGCGAATACAAGGCCGGCCCGCGCGACCAGGCGCGCCTGCTGCAAGGTGTGATCGCGGGCCGCGCCGACCGCGCGTTTCGCAATCTGCTCGAAACGTTTCCGGTTTTCGCGGCGCTTGCGCTGGCGTTGGTGGTGACGGGCAGGAATGGTGGTCTGGGCGCGCTGGGCGCGGAAGTATGGGTGATGGCGCGCATCCTGTATGTGCCGTTGTATCTGTTCCACATTCCGTTCGCGCGGAGTGCTGCGTGGTTCGTCTCGATTTTCGCTTTGGTCGCGATGCTGATACGGTTGTTCGAGTAATCCTGTTGGCGTTCAAGGGGGTTGGTTTGACAGACAAGGTCGTCATCGTCACTGGCGGCAGCCGCGGCATCGGCCGCGCCACTGCGATTGCCGCCGCAGCGCGCGGTTTTAGAATCTGCGTCGGCTACGCCAGCAATGAAGCGGCGGCGCGTGAAGTGATCTCCACCATCGAGGCGAAGAATGGCAAGGCCATCGCGGTGAAATGCGACGTCGCCAGCGAGGCCGACATCTTAGCCTTGTTCAAGGCGGCCGACGAGTTCGGCACGCTGGGCGCGCTGGTCAACAATGCCGGCATCGTCGGCGTGACCTCGCGCGTCGACGAGATGTCGGCCGAACGGATCCAGCGCATGATGGCGGTCAACGTCACCGGCAGCATGCTGTGCGCGCGCGAGGCGGTGAAGCGGATGTCGACGCGCCATGGCGGCAAGGGCGGCGTCATCGTCAATTTGTCATCGGTCGCGGCTAAACTCGGTGCGCCCAACACCTACGTCGATTACGCGGCCTCCAAGGGCGCGATCGACTCCTTCACCATCGGGCTTGGCTATGAGGTCGCGGGCGAAGGCATCCGCGTCGCGGCGATCCGGCCTGGGCTGATCGATACCGGCATTCACGCCAGCGGCGGCGAGCCCGACCGCGCACACCGGCTGGCGCATATGGTGCCGATGAAGCGCGTCGGCAGCGCGGAAGAAATCGCCAACGCCATCGTCTGGCTGATGTCGGACGATGCCTCCTACGTGACCAGCGCCATCCTTGATGTGTCGGGCGGGCGGTAATACCGTCATAGTGATCAGCTAGGAAACAACCATGGCCACTTACGATCTCATCGTTATCGGCACCGGTCCCGGCGGCTATGTCTGCGCGATCCGCGCGGCGCAACTCGGCATGAAGGTCGCGGTGGTGGAGAAGTGGCCGACGTTTGGCGGCACCTGCCTGAATATCGGCTGCATTCCGTCGAAGGCGCTGCTGCAGGCATCGGAGCGGTTCGAGGAAGCGAGCCACGCGTTGCCCAAGATGGGCGTCGTGGTCGGCAAGCCGAAGCTCGATCTTCCCACCATGATGAAGTTCAAGACCGATGGCGTCGACGGCAACACCAAGGGTGTGGCCTTCCTGTTCAAGAAGAACAAGATCGACCCCTATCAAGGAACGGGGCGCATCGTCGCCGCGGGCAAGGTCGAGGTTAAGGCGGCCGACGGCAAGGTCGAGATCCTGGAGACGAAGAACATCGTCATTGCCACCGGCTCCGACGTGACGCGGCTGAAAGGCATCGAGATCGACGAGAAGCGCATCATCTCATCGACCGGCGCGCTGGTGCTCGACAAGGTTCCGGAAAAGATGCTGGTGATCGGTGCGGGCGTGATCGGGCTCGAGCTCGGCTCGGTGTGGCGGCGGCTCGGATCGGAAGTCGTGGTGGTGGAATTCCTCGACCGCATTCTTCCGGGCATGGACGGCGAAGTCGCGAAATCCTTCCAGCGCATTCTCGAAAAGCAGGGCATGGTCTTCAAGCTTGGCGCCAAGGTCACGGCCATCGACGCTTCCGGAAAAATGTTGAAGTCGCAGATCGAGCCCGCCTCCGGCGGTCCCGCCGACACCGTCGACGCCGATGTCGTGCTGGTCTCGATCGGACGCGTGCCCTACACCGAAGGGCTCGGGCTGAAAGAGGCCGGCGTGCAACTCGACCAGCGTGGCCGGGTGCAGACCGATGGGCACTTCGCCACCAATGTGAAGGGCATCTACGCTATCGGCGACGTCATCACCGGTCCGATGTTGGCGCACAAGGCCGAGGACGAAGGCATCGCGGTCGCGGAAATCCTCGCGGGGCAAGCCGGCCATACCAACTACAACGTCATTCCCGGCGTGGTCTATACGTCGCCGGAAGTCGCTTCCGTCGGCAAGACCGAAGAAGAACTGAAGGCGGCAGGCATAGCCTACAACGTCGGCAAATTTCCTTTCACCGCGAATGCGCGGACCAAGGTGAACCAGACCACCGACGGTTTTGTGAAAATTCTCGCAGATGCGAAGACCGATCGCGTGCTCGGCGTTCACATCCTCGGCGCGGAAGCCGGCGAAATGATCCACGAAGCCGCGGTATTGATGGAATTCGGCGGTTCCGCGGAGGATCTCGCGCGCACCTGCCACGCCCATCCGACGCGTTCGGAAGCCGTCAAGGAAGCCGCGCTTGCAGTCGGCAAGCGGGCGATACATATGTGATTGAAGGCCGGTGGTGAACCGACCGAGGACCACCTTATGTTGCGGCGCATCCTTCAACCGCTGTGGGTTCTGCTCGCGCTGATCTTTTTGATCGAAGCGTGGTTGTGGGATCACCTCGAGCCGATCGTCGCGCGCGTCGTGGCCTGGATTCCGCTGCGCGCGTTCAAGGTATGGCTGTCCGAGCGCGTCGACACGCTGTCGCCGGCGATGACGCTGATCGTTTTCGTGGTGCCGGTGATTCCGCTGTTTCCGCTGAAGCTGGTTGGGCTGTGGCTGCTCATGCATGAGTACTGGGTCAGCGCCGTGCTCACCATCGTCTTCGCGAAATTCCTCGGCGTTGGCGTCGCAGCTTTCATTTTCGATGTCACGCGGCCGAAATTGCTGCAGATGGCGTGGTTCGAAAAATTGTATGATTGGGTGTTGGCAATGCGGACCAAGGCCCACGACATCGTCGATCCCATCATCCTGCGGATCAAGGAAGCCATGGGCGCCGACCGCGGCGGCTGGTCGTCGCGGCTGATGCGGATGATCCAGCACTTCCGCAAACGCGTGCACGAGGCGCGGTAAGCTTGGCACAACCGGCCCGCGTTCGAACTGCCGTGCTCGATGTCGCCTGTGAGCAGAGCGGTCCGCACCACGCACTGCCGGTTGTTCTGCTGCACGGCTTTCCTTACGATCCGCGCGGCTTCGACGAAGTCGCAGCGATGGTCAACGCCGCCGGCTTCCGCACCGTCGTGCCGTATCTGCGCGGCTATGGCGGCACGCGGTTCTTGTCCGCGGATACCGTGCGTTCCGGCGAGCAGGCGGCGTTGGGGCACGACCTCTTGGAATTGCTCGATGCGCTCGAACTTCGCAAGGCGGTGCTGGCGGGATACGATTGGGGCGGCCGCGCCGCCTGCGTGGTGTCGGCGCTGTGGCCGGAGCGCGTCGCGGGGCTTGTCAGCTGCACCGGTTACAATATCCAGGACATTGCGAATTCCGCCAGACCTGCCGACCCGGAGCAGGAGGCGCGGCTGTGGTATCAGTATTATTTTCACACCGGACGCGGCCGCAACGGCCTGATCCGGAAGCGCCGGGAGCTTTGCCGCCTGCTCTGGAAAATGTGGTCGCCGACCTGGCCGTTCGATGATGCGACTTTCGATCGGACCGCTGCCTCGTTTAACAATGACGATTTTGTCGACGTGGTCGTCCACTCTTATCGGCACCGCACCGGCAGCGTCGCCGGCGATCCGCGCTATGCGTCAGTCGAGGCGCAATTGGCCGCGCAGCCGAAGATCCGCGTGCCGACAATCAATCTTCACGGCGAGGTTGACGGTGTGATGCCGGCTGCCTTGTCGGAGACGCACGAGAAATATTTTACCGGCCCATATCAGCGCCGCGTGCTGCCAAATGTCGGTCATAACGTGCCGCAGGAAGCGCCGCGGGCTTTCGCCGACGCGGTCCTGCAGCTCTGCAAAAGCGCGTCGGCCTAGGGCACTACATCAGATGCACCGCGTGCGGCGCGAACAGGCCGATCGCCGTGAAGGCGACGCCGGCAAGCGCCAGCAGGCCGGAGATCCACGCCAGCGCGATCATGCCGGTGATGATGGTCGCCGACGCCAGCACGATCCCGATCTGAAACGCCGCCGAGGCTACCTCGAAGTGATGGTATTTTGCCATCGCAAGGTCGCGTTCGTGTTCGGCGTGCTTGGCGCGCTCGGACAATTGCTCCGAGCCCTCGCCGGTTTCCGGCTCCGAGCGGTACCGCGCCGCAGTCTTGCCCCACTCATCGATCTGTTTTTGCAGCGCCGCCTTGGCGGCGTCGTCACCCATGACGCCGAGGCTTAATTTGGCCTGATCTGACACCGCCTGAACCACGGTGCGGCGGATGCTCTTGGCCTGGAAAAAGGCCCACAGGTTCGAGGCTTCCACGTTCTTGCTGATGGATTCGGTTTGCGCGCCCTTGCCCAGCGTTTCCGAGAGCGCCAGAAACAGCGCGATCACCGCGATCAGCAGTGCGATCTTCTTGTTCTCGCCGGAGGCATGCTCCGCATGCTCGGCTTGCTCCATGCTTTCATGTGCGCTCATGATTCCCTCCCGGCGAAACTGCGCGAGCATTGGCCGATAGGCCCGGTTGGTGCAAGGGGAATATAGCCATGCACACCGTCGTCATTCCCGGGCGCGCCTCTCCGGCGCGAACCCGGAATCCAGACACCCGGCACTGCTCTGTATTCCGGGCTCACTCGCTTCACGAGTGCCGCGGAATGACGGCAAGGATTCAGGCCCTGGGATGCGCCGTTTTGTAGACCTCGAACAGCCGTTCGGTGTCGATCCCGGTGTAGATCTGCGTGGTCGAGAGCGAGGCGTGGCCGAGCAATTCCTGGATCGCGCGCAGGTCGCCGCCGCGGGTCAGGAGGTGCGTGGCAAATGAGTGCCGTAGTGCGTGCGGCGTGGCGCTGTCGGGCAGGCCCAGCGCGCCGCGCAGCCGCTCCATGGTGAGCTGGATAATGCGGGCCTTGAGCGGACCGCCGCGCGCGCCGACGAAAACCGGCCCTTCCGCGGGGAGCGGATGCGGGCATATCGCGGTATAGTCCTGGATCAGCGCCAGCACGTTTTGCAGCACCGGCACCATCCGCGTCTTGTTGCCCTTGCCGGTCACAATCAGAACGTCGCCGGCGCCTGGCAGCGGGACATCGCTCCGCTTCAAGCCCAATGCTTCGGAAATGCGCAAGCCGGAGCCGTACAATAGCGCCATCACGGCGGCGTCACGCGCCCAGATCCACGGCTCGCGATTTTCCCCGGCGCGCTCGCCGGCATCGGCAAAGCGCTTGGCCGCAACCATCTGGATCGGCTTCGGCAGGCTTTTTCCCACCTTTGGCGCGCGAATCGCCGACAAGGCGCCAACCTTGCCCTTGCCTTCCTGTTCGAGAAAACGTCCGAACGAGCGCAATCCGGCCAGCGCGCGCATCAGCGAACGCCCACCGATGTCGCCGGCGCGCCGCATCGCCATGAAAGCCCTGACATCGCTGGCTTCCAGCGCGGAGAAGCGCGGCAGCGTCACCGGCGCGCCCCAATGATCGCTCAGGAACGTCAGGCACTGCCGGACGTCGCGGGCATAGGCCTCCAGCGTTTTCGGCGACAGCCGCCGTTCGGCACGCAGATGCGACAGCCATCGCATCATCTCCGCCGCGAACTCGTCGTCGGCGCAGGCGAGGTCGATTTGCGGAACCGTGGGTGCAGATTTGGCCATTGATTCTCATCGCAGCGGCGAATGGCCGATACTATCACACCGGGGTCGTTTACCTTTGGTGAACCGCGTGAATTTCGTCACGCCCACACGCCGGTGTCGCTGGCCCCAACCGCCTCGCGACCTTAAGTTAAACCCGCCTTCATTTTGAGTCTGATTCTGGATGGACCATTCCACCCGCGCCAGCACCTTATCCGCATCATCGGCCGCGCGCGTGGTCGACGTGCTGGTGCCGGTCGCGCTCAATCAGGCCTATTCCTACCGGGTACCGCGCGGCATGGAGCTCAAGCCGGGCGACGTGGTGTGCGTGCCGCTGGGGCCGCGCGAGGTGATTGCGGTCGTATGGGCGGAAAACGCCAACCCCGATCCACGCCTGCACAATCGCCTCAAGGACGTCGGCGAAAAGCTCGACGTGCCGCCGCTCAGGGACGAGTTGCGCAGCCTGGTGGACTGGGTTGCGAACTACACGCTGTCGGCGCGCGGCATGGTGCTGCGCATGACCTTGCGGATGGGCGAGCATCTCGGCCCCGAGCGGGTGCGGATGGGCGTGCGTTTGGTGGGCAAGCCGCCGCAGCGCATGACGCCGGCGCGGCGGCGCTTGATCGAGGTTTTGTCGGACGGGCTGCTGCATGCAAAATCCGAGGCCGCGAAGGAGGTCGGCGTCAGTGCCGGCGTGATCGATGGCCTAGTCGACGAGGGCACGCTGGCCACCGAGGCGCTGCCGCCGGCGCCGCCGCCGCCCGCGCCCGATCCGTCGTTTGCGATGCCGGATTTTTCGCGCCAGCAGCGCACCGCGGTGGACGCGATGCGGGCGCTGGCGGCGAACGGCAGTTTTCACGTCGCACTGCTCGACGGCGTCACCGGATCGGGCAAGACCGAGGTTTATTTCGAAGCCGTCGCCGAGATCATCCGGCGTGGAAAGCAGTCATTGATCTTGATGCCGGAAATCGCGCTGACCGGACAATTCCTGGATCGTTTTGCCCAGCGCTTTGGCGTGCGGCCGCTGGAATGGCATTCCGAACTGACGCCGCGCACCCGCGCCCGCAACTGGGCCGCGATCGCGGCCGGCGAGGCGCAGGTGGTGGTCGGCGCCCGCTCCGCGCTGTTTCTGCCCTATGCCAATCTCGGGCTGATCGTGGTCGATGAGGAGCACGACCAGGCCTACAAGCAGGACGAGGGCGCGCATTACCACGCCCGCGACATGGCGGTGGTGCGCGCGAATATCGCAAAAATCCCGATCGTACTGGCGTCGGCGACGCCGTCGGTCGAAACCGAGGTCAACGCGCGCAAGGGCCGCTATCAGCGCATCGTGCTGCCGTCGCGGTTCGGCGGCCAGCACATGCCGCAGATCGAGGCGATCGATTTGCGGCGCGAGGGCCCGGTGCGCAGCCGTTTCATCTCGCCAAAGCTGGCCGAGCAGATTCAGCTCGCCATTGAGCGGCGCGAGCAGGCGCTGCTGTTCCTCAACCGGCGCGGCTATGCGCCGCTGACGTTATGCCGGACCTGCGGACATCGCTTCGCCTGCGCCATCTGCGATGCTTGGCTGGTGGATCACCGCTTCCGCCAACGCTTGGTCTGTCATCATTGCGGCTTCTCGATGCCGCGCCCAAACGTCTGTCCGTACTGCGCGGCGGAGCAATCGCTGGTGGCCGTCGGCCCTGGCGTGGAGCGCTTGCAGGAAGAGGCGGCAGCGCTGTTTCCGGACGCGCGCACCATGGTGCTGTCGAGCGACCTGGTTACCTCGATCGAGACCATGCGCAGCGAGCTCAACGAGATCGCCGAGGGGCGGGTCGATATCATCATCGGCACCCAGTTGGTGGCGAAGGGTCATAATTTTCCGCGCCTCAATCTGGTCGGCGTGGTCGATGCCGATCTCGGCTTAAGCAACGGCGATCCGCGCGCCGCCGAGCGCACCTTCCAACTGCTCAACCAGGTGATCGGGCGCGCCGGCCGCGATCAGGGCCGCGGCACCG
The DNA here is from genome assembly GCA_963784755.1 of uncultured Alphaproteobacteria bacterium. Taxonomy (GTDB): domain Bacteria; phylum Pseudomonadota; class Alphaproteobacteria; order Rhizobiales; family Xanthobacteraceae; genus Bradyrhizobium. Next base: position 1,662,978 of record CAWASS010000004.1, read on the forward strand.
GCTATCTGCAGACCCATCAGCCCGAGCATCCCGTGATGAAGGCCTTGGTGGCGTGCGACCGCGAGGCGTTTTATGCCAGCGAGATTGAGCAACGCGAACGCGCCGGCTACCCGCCGTTCGGCCGGCTGGCCAGCCTGATCATCTCCGCCGGCGATCGCCCCACCGCGGAAAGTTTTGCGCGCCGGCTCGCCGCCATAGCGCCGATCGATCCGCGCATCCAGGTGCTCGGGCCGGCCGAGGCGCCGCTGGCGGTGATCAAGGGCCGCTACCGCTTCCGCCTGCTGGTGAAATCAGCACGCGGCGTCGACCTGTCGGAATATCTGCGCGAATGGCTCGCGGCGGGACCGAAGACCAAGGGCAGTCTCAAGCTTGAGGTCGATGTCGATCCGCAGAGCTTTTTGTGACGAGGCCGGGGATGAGGGGTATGGTCGTGACGATGACGCGAACATTGTACTAAGGAAGCGTAGCTACGATGCTCGTCTACGCTTTGGGTTACGAGATCGCCGTTTCTCCCCCAGCATCTCGTTCCAAATCTTTTTCACAGTTTCGAGGCGCTGTCCGATTTCGTCCGCGAGCGCTACGATCGCATCGCCGCCCGCCTCGTGATGCGAGATGAGGCCGTAGCCCATCAGGTACATCGCCTGCACATAGTTGATGGCGTCGGTTAGTGGCTCTCGATGGCGATTATCCGGGACTTGACAGAAGGCTTCGGCCATGGTTATATCCTCCTACAAATCGAGGAAACGCCATGCGCCGCCCCAAACCAGTTCATCAAATGACCATCGCGCAGTTTGAAGCGACGTTCACGGATGAGGACGATTGCCGCAGATACCTGATCGCCCGCCGCTGGCCCAATGGCGTTCATTGCCCGCGCTGTGGCAACGCCAAGGTCTATGCACTCGCATCGGGCTATCACTGGCAATGCGAAGCCTGCCAAGTGAACGGCTACCGCTTCTCGCATATCGCCGGCACCATCTTTGAGAACACCAACAAGCCGCTGCGCGAGTGGTTTCGCGTCGTGCATTTGATGCTGACCAGCAAGAAGGGGATTAGCGCTTTGCAGGTGCAGCGCGTGATGGGTTTCGGCTCTTACGGGACCGCGCATTCCATGTGTCACAAAATCCGCGCCGCTCTTGTCGAGCCGGAAACCAAGCTGGGCGGCATTGTCGAGGTTGACGAAACATGGGTCGGCGGTAAAGACGCAAACCGGCATTGGGATAAGAAGCATCACGGCAAAACCGGGCCGCAGGCTTCCGGCAAAACTCCGATCATTGGCGCTGTAGCTCGCAAGGGCAACCTGATCGCCCGCGCTTTGAGCCACGTCACCGAGGACGCAGCGGCAACTTTCGTCCGCGAAATGGTATCCGACAAGGTTTCGCTTCTCGCGACCGACGAAAGCTTCGTCTATGACGGGCTGACCGAATATTCCCGCCATGTCGTCAAGCACAGCGCCAAGCAGTACGTTGTCGGCGCGGTCCACACGAACACGATTGAGGGCTTTTGGAGCATCTTCAAGCGCGGTATCGTCGGCTCTTTCCACAAGGTAAGCGCCAAATATATGCCGCTCTACGTCGCTGAATTTCAATTCCGTTATAACAACCGTTTCAACGCCGATATTTTCGGGGCTGCGATTGAAGGATGCTGACAGACCGTCTTTCAAGCCCGATGATGCTGGCTTGGCTGATATATTTTTCAGTGATGGAGTTGTTGAGCTTAGGGCCATCACAAGCGCCCTCGTGCGTATTGATAAGCGAGGAAGCACGCGCCGAAAATTATTCCGGCAATTATGCCTGCGCCTCCATGCATGAAGCGATCTTCCGGTTTTTCCGATATGTTTGGGACCACGCTAGCCATGACAACATCATCGCCTTTGGGACGGTGATGATCGCACTTTTCACGTTTGTCTTGTATCGCTCCACTGAGAAACTTTGGATTGCTGGCGAGAAGCAGATCAAAGTCGCTCGCGATGCGGCCGATGCCGCTAAACGCTCTGCCGATGCTGCTATTGAAACTGAACGCGGTCGAGTTTTCGTTATCATGGAAAGTGACAATATCCATGATGTCCTGAAGGGGCCGCGTTTCTACACTAACTCCCCGAGTATGGATGATAGCATCCTTGAAATACCTATTTTCAGGTACAGATTGAAAAATTACGGCAAAACCCCCTGCGTAATGACCTACCGGGCGCACGGAATGACTCTCGTGCCTGCAAGACAGCCAGTCGGCTCCCGCCAGTGGCAGCCTCAATTTGGACGCGGGCTCGAAGCTTGGGCTAGTGGAGAGACGACAGACGTATTCGAGTGCTTTCCGTGTTCTCGCCCCTTCGCTTCGCTGACGGTAGACGCATTGTTGAAGGGGAGTTCGAACTGGTCGCATTCGGGCGTGTGGACTACGGGGACGGGTTTAACCAGCAGCGAATCCTGCATTGGGAGGCCCGGGGCACTAACGGCGGCTTTCGCATCACCACCTACGACGATCAGCCCTAAGAGGAAAGCAAGTCGGCCACCCTGTCGCAGGCGGGAGTAGAACCGTTTGCTGCTTCTGTCAAGTCCCGGATAATCGCCCTCTCGATACGGAGGATGAGCGGAAACGACTCTGCGCGGCGCACGGTTTTCTGTGCGCGCGGACGCTTGACCGGTGCCCGTCGCTTACGCGGCATGGTATTGCTCCGACGTGAGCCTACCGCCGATCTATAATAGAATATCTAACGTAAGTCAATATGTCTAAGGTTAGATAAATAACAAATGCCGATTACACCTGCCCAATGCCGCGCCGCGCGCGGGCTCGTCGAGATAGATCAAGGGACGCTGGCTGACCGTGCCATGGTTTCGCGCAGCGTCATCATCGATTTCGAGAATGGACGGCGCGTGCCGGTGCGCAATAATCTCGCGGCGATCCAGCGTGTGCTCGAAGAGGCCGGCGTCGAGTTCACCAATGGAGATGCGCCGGGCGTACGGCCGGGGAAGAAGAAGCGCTAACGTGGGGTGACTGAGACCGTTGCAGCCATAGAGGGAATGAACGCTGATCCCGTATCAGAGCTACGTATTGCTTGCCGTAGCCATCGTGATTGCACTTATCAACTTCTTCGGCGCGTATTTTGCGGTGAAAAAAGCAAAGCGAAGCGAGCCAACCGTAGCCCCAAGCCAAGACTGGATTGCTTCGTCGCAAGGGCTCCTCGCAATGACGACCGCACAAAAAAGCCTGCCGTCATTGCGACGGCAGGCCTTTGCGTCTGCAGGAATATCCCGCAGGCGTACTAGACGCAACGCTTGCTATTCTCGATTCAGCGTCAGGAGACGACCTCGGCGGTGACGCGGCCGACGCCGGCGCTGGTCAGGCCGATGGCGCGGGCGGCGCCGGTCGACAGGTCGAGCACGCGGCCGCGGACGAACGGGCCGCGGTCGTTGATGGTGACGACGACGCTGCGGCCGCCATGGGTCACCCTAAGCTTGGTGCCGAACGGCAGGCTGCGGTGAGCCGCGGTCATGGCGCTGGCGTTCATGCGCTGGCCGGAAGCGGTTTTGCTGCCGGATTCGTTACCGTAATAGGATGCCATCCCGGAGAAGCTGCGCCCAGAGCCGGAGCCGCCGATGGAGGCGTTGGCGTCCTGCCAGGACGAGTTGCCGGCATGATGGGCATGATGACGATGGTGATGCCGGTGGGAATGCGCCGAAGCTTCGGAGACGCCCGCACCGAGCAGAAAAGTTCCGGCGACGATGGCCGCCGCCGTACGCGACCGGGTACCATTTCCCGGTGCCGACTTCTTGAGTTTTAGCATTTACCAAGTCCCTCAGATAGTATTGCCACATATGTGGCAAGTGGAACCCCCGTCCCCGATGGAGTAGGAGGGTTGAACTGTTCAATAAGGCGTAAGCTTGGCGAGATTTTCGTTCCACGTACCAATGAAATATCTTGTGATCGGGATAGAAATTGGCTCAATCGATTTCTTTAATAAATCGTTAACCAATTCTATACCTTGTATTACTTACGAATACCGTAAAATCAAGTTGTCAGCCCGCATCTGCAGCATCCAGCAAGTAACCCGGCCGAAGAATGACTCGGCCGGTTCCGGCGTTCCTGTCGTGGACGCATGGCCCTCATGCGCGCATAGGTGGAACGATTTTGCGTTGAGGGTCAGCGGAACGGCGAGACCCGCGTGGGAAGTGCGATGACTGGACCTGCTAAAACCGCGCCAGGAAATCGCGCAATTTCGCGGGGTCAAAAACGTGGTGCGAGTGGCCCTCGCGCGCGCCTTACAGCGGCCGCGACAAGGCATCGCCGGTCGCCTGCCTCATGTTGCACCTGCGCTCACGCTATGTTAGCAAAGCCGCGATTTTAACGGTGCCGGTACTTCTCGTACTGGTCGAAAATCGAAGTCCCGCTTGAATTCCAAGGACTTGGGCCGCCAGGCGCCGCGTTGTGGCGATGGTTTTCCCCTTGCGAATTTGACAGCACAAAGAGCGCGCTTGTGGCAGCTGAAGATCCTTCGGTATCGGGAGTGTCCGGTCGTTACGCAACGGCCTTGTTCGAGCTGGCGCGCGATGAAAAATCCGTCGACGCCGTCAAGGCCGATCTCGACAGGTTTGACGCGATGCTGGCGGACAGCCCCGACCTTTTGAGGCTTGTGCGCAGTCCGGTTTTTTCGGCCGATGCACAGTCCAGGGCGCTGGCGGCGATTCTCGACAAGGCCGGCATCTCCGGCATCTCCGCGAATTTCCTGAGAGTTCTCACCGCCAATCGCCGGCTGTTCGCGGTGGCCGATGTCATCCGGGCGTTCCGCGCGCTGGTGGCGACGTTCAAGGGCGAAGCCACGGCCAACGTCACCGTCGCCGAAGCGCTCAGCGACAAGAATCTCGACGCTCTGAAGACCGCGCTGAAAGCAGTGTCGGGCAAGGACGTCGCGCTCAACGTGAAGATCGACTCCTCCATCATCGGCGGGCTTGTGGTCAAGCTCGGCAGCCGCATGGTGGATAGTTCGCTTCGCACCAAACTCAATTCGATCAAGCACGCGATGAAAGAGGCAGGCTGATGGACATCCGCGCCGCGGAAATTTCCGCGATCCTGAAAGACCAGATCAAGAATTTCGGCCAGGAGGCTGAGGTTTCCGAAGTCGGACAGGTGCTGTCCGTCGGCGACGGCATCGCCCGCGTCTACGGCCTCGACAACGTCCAGGCCGGCGAGATGGTCGAGTTCGAGAACGGCACCCGCGGCATGGCGCTGAATCTCGAGACCGACAACGTCGGCATCGTGATCTTCGGCGCCGACAGCGAGATCAAGGAAGGCCAGACCGTCAAGCGCACCCGCGCCATCGTCGATACGCCGGTCGGCAAGGGCCTGCTCGGCCGCGTGGTCGATGCGCTCGGCAATCCGATCGACGGCAAGGGCCCGATCCAATCCGACAAGCGCATGCGCGTCGACGTCAAGGCGCCCGGCATCATTCCGCGCAAGTCGGTGAACGAGCCGATGGCCACGGGCCTCAAGGCGATCGACGCGCTGATCCCGATCGGCCGCGGCCAGCGCGAATTGATCATCGGCGACCGCCAGACCGGCAAGACCGCGATCGCGCTCGACACCATTCTCAATCAGAAGCCGCTCAACGCGCAGAAGGACGAAAAGATCAAGCTGTATTGCATCTACGTCGCGATCGGCCAGAAGCGCTCGACGGTGGCGCAGTTCGTCAAGGTGTTGGAAGAGCAGGGCGCGCTGGAATATTCCATTATTGTCGCCGCTACCGCCTCCGATCCGGCGCCGATGCAGTACATCGCGCCGTTCACCGGCTGCACCATGGGTGAATATTTCCGCGACAACGGCATGCACGCCGTCATCATCTATGACGATCTTTCGAAACAGGCCGTCGCTTATCGCCAGATGTCGCTGCTGCTGCGCCGCCCGCCGGGCCGCGAAGCCTATCCCGGCGACGTGTTCTATCTGCATTCGCGGTTGCTGGAACGCGCCGCCAAGCTCAATGACGACCACGGCTCCGGCTCGCTGACCGCGCTTCCGGTGATCGAAACCCAGGCCAACAACGTCTCGGCCTATATCCCGACCAATGTGATCTCGATTACCGACGGCCAGATCTACCTCGAGAGCGATCTGTTCTTCCAGGGCGTTCGCCCGGCGTTGAACGTCGGCCTGTCGGTATCGCGCGTTGGATCGTCGGCGCAGACCAAGGCGATGAAAAAGGTCGCCGGCAAGATCAAGGGCGAGCTTGCGCAATACCGCGAAATGGCGGCATTCGCGCAGTTCGGCTCCGACCTCGATGCCTCGACGCAGCGCCTGCTCAACCGCGGTTCGCGCCTGACCGAACTGTTGAAGCAGCCGCAGTTTTCGCCGCTGAAGATGGAAGAGCAGGTGGTGGTGATCTGGGCCGGCACCAACGGCTATCTCGATCCGCTCCCCGTAGCCAAGGTGCGCGCGTTCGAGGATGGGTTGTTATCGCTGCTGCGCGGCAAGAACGTCGACATCCTCGACGCCATCCGCGACAGCCGCGATCTGAGCGACGACACCGCCGCCAAGCTCAAGACCGTGGTCGAGGGTTACGCCAAGACGTTTGCTGCATGATTCCGTCATGGCCGGGTCTATCCCGGCCATCCACGTCTTTGAGCGTGGGCAAAAATCAAGACGTGGATGCCCGGCGCGAGTCCGGGCATGACGAAGACGAAAGAGGCTTGCGCTCCGGTCGATGATCGGATCGCCGGGGTGAACTAAGAAATGGCTTCACTTAAAGACATGCGGGTCCGCATCGCCTCCACCAAGGCGACGCAGAAGATCACCAAGGCCATGCAGATGGTCGCGGCGTCGAAGCTGCGCCGGGCGCAGAACGCCGCCGAAGCCGCGCGGCCCTATGCCGAGAAGATGGACGCGGTGATCTCGAATATCGCCACCGCGGCTGCCGGGTCTCCCAGCGCGCCGGTGCTGCTGGCCGGTACCGGCAAGGACCAGGTGCATCTCTTGCTGGTCTGCACCGGCGAGCGCGGCCTTAGCGGCGCGTTCAACTCCTCGATTGTGCGCCTCGCCCGCGAGCGCGCGCTGTCGCTGATGAACCAGGGCAAAGAGGTAAAATTCTTCTGTGTCGGCCGTAAGGGTTATGAGCAGCTGCGCCGCACGTTCGAGAAGCAGATCGTCGAGCATGTCGATCTTCGTGCGGTTCGCCAGCTTGCCTTTACCAATGCCGAGGGTATTGCCAAAAAGGTGATCGCGCGTTTCGAGGCGGGCGAGTTCAACGTCTGCACGCTGTTCTATTCGCGCTTCAAGTCCGTGATCTCGCAAATCCCGACCGCGCAGCAGATCATTCCGCTGGTGGTCGAAGCGCCCGCCGCGAATGCCGGTCCCGCAACGTCCTACGAATACGAGCCGGAGGAAGATGAAATCCTCACCGGGCTGCTGCCGCGCAATCTCGCGGTGCAGATCTTCCGCGCGCTCCTGGAAAACAACGCCTCGTTCTACGGTGCGCAGATGAGCGCGATGGACAACGCCACGCGTAACGCCGGCGACATGATCCGCAAGCAGACCTTGATCTACAACCGAACCCGCCAGGCGATGATTACCAAGGAGCTGATCGAGATCATCTCCGGCGCCGAGGCAATCTGAGGAGGCTAACAATGGCATATGTCACCAAGGGCACGACATCAGGCGGACGCAACGGTCGCGCGGTCCTCGAAGGCGGCGTGCTCGGGCTGGCAATGGGCTTTCCGAAGGAACTCGGTGGCGCCGGCGACGGCCACAATCCCGAGCAGCTGTTCGCGCTGGGCTGGTCGTCCTGCTACTGCCAGGCCTTGATGCTGGTCGCCAAGAAGCACGGCATCGACGCCCAGGCTGCCAAGGTGACCTGCGAAGTCACGCTGAATACCGAGGGCGGCTTCAACCTCGCCGCCGAGTTGAAGGTTTCGCTCGCCGGCGCCGACAAGGACAAGCTCCAGGCGGCGGCGGACGAAGCGCACACGGTGTGCCCGTATTCCAAGGCGACCAAGGGCAACATTCCTGTCAAGGTGACGGTTATCTAATCGGCATGATCTTTTCCGAAAACCGGTATCGCCTTTTCGGGATCATGCCCTAAGTTTCGGACTTCAAGGAGAGAGTTTTATGGCTACCCCTGCCAACCAGACCGGACGCATCACGCAGGTCATCGGCGCCGTCGTCGACGTGCAGTTCGAAGGACATCTGCCGGCGATTTTGAACGCGCTCGAGACGCAGAACGGCGGCAATCGCCTGGTGCTCGAGGTTGCACAGCATCTCGGCGAATCCACGGTGCGCACCATCGCCATGGATACCGCCGAAGGCCTGGTCCGCGGCCAGGAAGTCGGCGACACCGGCAACCCGATCATGGTCCCGGTCGGCGTCGGCACGCTCGGCCGCATCATGAATGTGATTGGCGAGCCGGTCGATGAAGCCGGACCCATCACATCGGAAGGCAACCGCGCCATCCATCAACCGGCGCCGGCCTATACCGACCAGTCCACCGAATCGGAAATTCTCGTCACCGGCATCAAGGTCGTCGACCTGCTTGCGCCCTATGCAAGAGGCGGCAAGATCGGCCTGTTCGGCGGCGCTGGCGTCGGCAAGACCGTGCTGATTCAGGAGTTGATCAACAACGTTGCCAAGGCCCACGGCGGTTATTCGGTGTTCGCCGGCGTCGGCGAGCGAACCCGCGAAGGCAACGACCTCTATCACGAGTTCATCGAATCCGGCGTCAACAAGAAGGGCGGCGGCGAAGGCTCGAAATGCGCGCTGGTCTACGGCCAGATGAACGAGCCGCCGGGCGCCCGCGCGCGCGTCGGCTTGACCGGCCTCACCGTCGCCGAGCATTTCCGCGATCAGGGCCAGGACGTGCTGTTCTTCGTCGACAACATCTTCCGCTTCACGCAAGCGGGCTCCGAAGTGTCGGCGCTGCTCGGCCGCATTCCCTCGGCCGTGGGCTATCAGCCGACGCTTGCCACCGACATGGGCGCGATGCAGGAGCGCATCACCACCACCAACAAGGGCTCGATCACGTCGATCCAGGCGATTTATGTCCCGGCCGACGACTACACCGATCCGGCGCCGGCGACGACGTTTGCCCATCTCGATGCCACGACCAACCTCGATCGCGCGATCTCGGAAAAGGGAATCTATCCGGCGGTCAACCCGCTGGATTCGACGTCGCGCATGCTGTCGCCGCTGATCGTCGGCGAGGAGCACTACCAGACCGCGCGCATGGTTCAGCAGATCCTGCAGAAGTACAAATCGCTGCAGGACATCATCGCCATTCTCGGCATGGACGAACTGAGTGAAGAGGACAAGATCACGGTCGCCCGCGCCCGCAAGATCGAGCGCTTTTTGTCGCAACCGTTCTTCGTCGCCGAAGTGTTTACGGGATCGCCCGGCAAATTCGTCGACCTCGCCGACACCATCAAGGGTTTCCGCGGATTGTGCGACGGCAAGTACGACCACCTGCCCGAGCAGGCCTTCTACATGGTCGGCACCATCGAAGAGGCGGTCGAAAAGGGCAAGAAGCTCGCAGACGCGGCGTAGTCCAGATCGTCATTGCCGGGCGCGACCCGGCAATCCATCGATAGAAGAAATTTTTGAATGATGGACCCGCGGTCAAGCCCGCGGGTGACAGCAGAGAGAACCACAGATGGCCACCTTCCACTTTGATCTCGTCTCGCCGGAAAAGCTCGCTTTCTCCGGAGAAGTCGATCAGGTTGATATCCCCGGCGTCGAGGGCGATTTTGGGGTGCTCGCTGGGCATGCTCCCGTAGTGGCTGCGATCCGGCCGGGAATTCTGACGGTGACATCGAGCGGCAAGCACGAAAAGATCATCGTGCTCGGCGGCCTTGCGGAGGTGTCCGAGAAGGGCCTCACGGTGCTGGCCAACGTCGCGACCTCGCTGGACGAGGTCGACAAGGCGGCATTCGCCGACAAGATCAGCGGCATGGAAGCCAAGCTCGCCGAAAAGGAAGGCTCCGAACTCGATCGCGCCATCGAGCGGCTCGATCATTTCAAGAGCATCCAGAGCCAGCTCAATTCGACGGCGATGCACTAGCGCCGTTATTTCGGGCGTTCGAGAAACGCGCGAACCCGGAGTCCAGCACTGCATCCGAACCTCTGGATTCCGGGTTCGCGCGCCCCGGAATGACGGCGTTCAGGCCGGCGCCGAAACCCGGTTGCACCTGGCGCGGTTGGCGGCATTCTCAGGCCAAATATTGCCTGAGGCTGACATCGCCGGCTATTCGAGGCTTGTTGCCGAGGACGAAGAAGAGACGCTGCGCCGTCTGGCCTCGTATCGATCCGTCACCGACGATTTCATTGCCAAATCCGTGGTGATCGCGCTCGACGACGTTTTCGTCGTTCCCGTACCGACCACCCTGAAAGTGATCGGGTTCTTTCGCGCAAGCACCGATCCTGCCATTACATCCGGTGCGCGAGACGATGTGGCGCGGAGGATCGCCGCCGCGGATACCGGCTGGAACGCGGTTACCGTCGGCGCCAGCGGACGCCCGGGTCTCGCACTCAAGGCATCGAACGAACAGGATGCCGTCAACGATGCGCTCGGCAATTGCGTCAAGCAGGATCGCGATTGCCATGTCATCGCAATCGGTCCGTTCCTGGTCGGGCCGCGTTGAGGTCGATCGTTACACGAACCGCGCAAAACTCCTTGCGACGGCGCGATAGACCTCGCGCCGGAACGGCACCACCAGGTCGGCGACGCGGTCAAGCCGCTCCCATCGCCATTGGTCGAATTCCGGCGGCTGGCTGTTGCGCGGCGTCAACGGGTCGACCTCGTCGTCATGTCCAGTAAAGCGCAGCGCGAACCATTTTTGGCGCTGGCCGTGGAATTTCGCGAGCCGGTGCGCTTGGGATCCGTGGAACGGCGGGAAGTCGTAGGTGAGCCAATCTGTTTCGCCGAGATAGTCGGCGCTGCTGACGCCGGTCTCTTCCCATAATTCGCGCATCACGGCATCGCGCGGATTTTCGTGCGCGTCGATGCCGCCCTGTGGCATCTGCCATTCCAGCCCGGGAAGGATGATTTCCGGCCCGTCATCCCTGAAGCGCCGCCCGATCAGGACCTGACCGGATGCGTTGAACAGCGCGACGCCGACATTTGGGCGATAGGGCTTGTCGTCGCTCACGGGTTAGCTGCCTGCGAGCTTCGAAAACTCTTTCACCACGCGCTCATAGACCGGGCGCTTGAACGGGACGATCAGTTCGGGAAGATTCTTCATAGGCTCCCATCGCCAGCTGACGAACTCGGCCTTATGACCGCCGCCGGGGTTGGCGACATTGATCTCGGCGTCCTTGCCGGTGAAGCGCACCGCGTACCATTTCTGGCGCTGACCGCGGTAGCGGCCCTTCCAGGTCCGTCCGGCCACGGTGCGCGGGATATCGTAGATCAGCCAGTCCGGTATCTCGCCAAGCTTCTGGACCGAGCGGACGCTGGTTTCCTCGTAGAGCTCGCGCTTCGCCGCGGTCCAGGTGTCTTCGCCGGGATCGACGCCGCCCTGCGGCATCTGCCAGACATGGGACTCGTCGACGTGTTCGATTCCTCCGGCGCGGCGACCGATGAAGACCAGCCCCGCCGCGTTGATCAGCATCATGCCGACGCAAGTCCGATAGGGCAGGTCTTCGTAGCGCGCCATTCCGTCGATGCCTCTCGCGTTGGTTCAGCCGATCCGGGCCGGCGAAATCGGCCGACCCGATCTGCTTTCGGATCATGCTTCAGCTTGATTTTGATTTCAGCATCGCGGTTGTCAATGGCACAAGCATGATGCCACGGCTCTCCAGCGATTTGATCCAGGCGCCGATCCGCTCGATCGAGATCGGCAGCGCCGAGGCAATGCCGACCGCGATGCCGCGTTCCTTGGCGAGACTCTCGAGTTTCGCCAGTGCGCGGTCGATTTCGACCAACGTCGGCACCGCGTCGATGCTGGAATCGGCCTTGGCGAACGGCATCGCTTGGCCCTCCGCCAGCGAGGAGGCGACGCTGCGCGGCGCCGATCCGTCGTCGAGGTAGCCGAGCCCGCGCTTGGCGGCCTCGCGAACGATCGGCTGCATCGCCGCATCGGTGACGACAAAGCGCGCGCCCATGAAATTCGCGATCCCGGCATAGCCCTGGAACCGGCTGAGATGCCAGAACAGGCGGTCTAGATTCTGCTCAGGCGCCAGCGTCGTGAGCAGGGTTTGCGGACCAGGGTCGTTGTCGGGGTAGTCGAACGGCTCCATCGGAATTTGCAGCAGCACCTCGTGGCGCTGCGCACGGGCGCGCTCCACCAGCTTGCCGGGGTCCGAGCCGTAGGGCGTAAACGCCAGCGTCACCGCCGGTGGCAGTTTCATGATGGCGTCGCTGGTCTTGGCAGCACCGACACCGAGGCCGCCGATGACGATGGCGATGGCAGGCATCCTGGCCGCGCGGGCGCGGTCGGCATCGGTTCCGGCCGCATAGGCGGTGAAGGGTTTCAAGCCGTCGGCGGCGACAGGGATCATGCCGTAGCGCGATTTTTCCAGCAGGCGCGGATCGATCCCCGCCATCAGCGCGGGTACGGCATCGCTCTCGGCCTTGTCCGGCGCGTCGCCGGAAACCACAACGTCATGGCGTGCGCCGCTGGAGCCGTCGATAATGGTGATGGTTTTTTTGCCGGCGGGATCGGCCTGCCTCGCGGCGTCGGCCGCTGATTTTATCACCGGTGCTGGCACGCCTGACGGCGCCACGGCCGATTTCTCGCCCGGCGGGGGAGTGCGGATCGCAACGCGGGCGACCGGCTCGCCGCCAAACGGATTGTCGTTGAAGATGGCAAAGCCGAGGAAGGTCAGCAGCAGCAGCCCCATCAGCACCGCGATTGCCTGGGTCACGGTAAACGGCAGCCGAAGGCGGCGGCGCTTCTTACGCGCCGTTTCCTGTCCGAGCGGAGTGCTCAGATCGTCCGCCGTCTCTGCCATGTTGCTCCGGAATCCTCGCCGAATCAGCCGGCCCGACAATACCATGACGGATCAAGCCCACGGCAGGCCGGCGCGGAAGCCTCGTTGCAAAAGCGGGTTCCAGCGCCGGGCCTTCCCAAACAAAAGGGCGGCCCGAACACCGCCCCTTTGCGAAACCTGTTGTTGCGCCAGGATCAGTTGGCAACCTTGTTGGCGGGCTTGTCGATCGCGGCCTTGTCGCCGGTAGCAGGTGCGGTGGCATTGACCTTGACGCCGTGCAAGAGGTCGGCGGCCATCTTCAACGCCTTATCGTCCTTGGCATCCGGCGGCACGTAGGATTGCGAGCCGGTCTTCTCGTCGCCCTCGGACTTGAGATGGCCGCGCAGCGAGGCTTCGCCCTTGGTGTCGGTCCGCGACTTCAACTCATCGGGCACGTCCTGCAGCACCTCGATGTCGGGGACGATGCCCTTGGCCTGGATCGATTTGCCCGAAGGCGTGAAATAGCGCGCGGTGGTGAGACGAAGTGCGCCGTTGCCGGAGCCGAGCGGAATGATGGTCTGTACCGAGCCTTTGCCGAACGAGCGCGTGCCGACCAGCGTCGCGCGCTTGTGATCCTGCAATGCGCCGGCGACGATTTCCGATGCCGATGCCGAGCCGCCATTGATGAGAACGATCAGCGGCTTGCCCTTGGTGAGGTCGCCCGGATGGGCGGTGCGCCGCTGGGTTTCCTCGGCGTTGCGGCCGCGGGTCGACACGATCTCGCCGCGCTCGAGGAAGCTGTCGGAAACCGTCACGGCTTCTTCCAGCAAGCCGCCGGGATTGTTGCGCATGTCGATGATGAAGCCTTTCAGCTTGTCGGCGCCGATCTGCGTGGTCAGCGCGGCGATTTCCCGCTTCAGGCCGTCGGTGGTCTGCTCGTTGAAAGTGGTGATGCGGATATAGCCGATATCGTCGCCTTCGACGCGGGCGCGCACCGAGCGGACGCGGATGTTGTCGCGTACCAGCGTCACCTCGATCGGGTTGTCCTGGCCCTTGCGGATGATTTTCAGCCTGATCTTGGTATTGACCGGGCCGCGCATCTTCTCGACGGCCTGATTGAGGGTAAGGCCCTGTACCGCTTCGTCATCGAGATTGGTGATGATGTCGTTGGACATGATGCCGGCTTTCGACGCCGGGGTGTCGTCGATCGGCGAGACGACCTTGATCAGTCCGTCTTCCATCGTGACTTCGATGCCGAGACCGCCGAACTCGCCGCGGGTCTGCACCTGCATGTCGCGGAAGCTTTTGGCGTCCATGTAACTGGAATGCGGATCGAGTCCCGTCAGCATGCCACTGATGGCGGACTCGACGAGCTTGCTGTCGTCGGGCTTCTCGACATAGTCGCTGCGGACCCGCTCGAACACATCGCCGAACAGGTTGAGCTGGCGGTAGGTATCCGATGTCGCGGCACGCGCGCTCGAGCCCATCAGCACCGAACGCGGCTGGGTCACGAAAAGCATCAATGCCGCGCCGGTGGCGGCGCTGAGAAGAATTATCGAAGTCTTGCGCATCATCCGCGAACCTTTTCGCCTTCATTTGCGGCCCACCATGGGCCTGGATCAATGGGAGTGCCGTCCTTACGGAACTCGATATAGAGCACGGGCTGACTCGCATTTGCCGCGAGTATCGATGCAACCTGGGACGTGGTCCCCATGGTTGCGACCGGCTCCCCCGTAAGTACAAACTGGCCGATGTTGACCGAAATGCGCTCCATCCCGGCGATCAACACATGATACCCGCCACCGGCATTGAGGATCAAGAGTTGTCCGTAGGAGCGGAACGGCCCGGCATAAACAACCCAGCCGTCACACGGGGTTGTGACCTGGGCGCCGGCCCGGGTTGCCAAGGAAATGCCTTTTTCCACGCCACCGACGCCGTCGGAACCGCCAAATTCGCGAATCTTGACCCCATTAACCGGCATCGCGAATAAACCCTTGGCGGACGCAAAGGCAATAGCCGGGCTCAGCCGGCCGGGGTCTTTCAAGGCGCCCAGATTGGGCTTGCCGTTGAGGGCGGCAGGGGTGCCCTGCAGGCTGGCGGTCGCGGCCGCCTTGGCGGCGCTCTTGAGATCCTGCTCCATTTTGGCGATCAGGCCCTGCAGGCTGTCGACCTGACGCGACAGCGTGAGCGCCCGCATACCCTCCGCCTCCATGTCCTTCTCGACCGCGCTTTGCTTTCGTTGCCGCTCATCGACAAGCGACGCGAGCTGGACCTGGTCGCCCCTGAGCTTGTCGCGATCGGCCGCAAGCTGATCGCGCTCGGCTCCAATGGTCTTGCGCAAGCCGATCAGTTCGCCGAGATCGCCCGCCAGCCGCTCGGCCTGCGCCCGCATCTCCGGCACCACCGATCCCAGCAGCATCGCCGTGCGAAGCGATTGCAGCGCGTCCTCCGGCCTCACCAGCAATGCCGGCGGCGCGCGCCGTCCGGCGCGTTGCAAAGCGGCCAGCACTTCGACGATTTCGGAGCGGCGCGAATCGAGCGAGTTGCGAATCTGCTGCTCGCGCGCGTCGAGCGGACGCAGCCGCGCTTCGGCATCGCCAATCCTGGTCTCGACGCCGCGCACCCTTGCTGCGATGTCGATCAGTTGCTGATTGAGCTTGCTTCGGTCCTGGCCGATCGCTGCGATATCGGCCTTGAGTTTTTCCTGCAATTCCGCGGCATTCTTCTGCTGCGCGCGCGCAGCATCAAGCTCCTGCTCGCGTTGCTTGATTGCGTCGGGAGAGGGCGCGGCAACCTGCGGCGCTGCGGCGGCGACCTGCGCGGTCGCGGGGCAAAGAACCAGGCCGGTAAAACCCGCGGTGAGCACAATCAGGAACAGTGGAGTGCGGATTGAATGCCGCTGACCGCGGCGCGCGGTTTGATGGTACGAGCTTGTATCTCGCGTTGCCTGCATCGGATCCGATCGGGCCTCCTGTTCCGCTGCGCCTAGGCGCGATGATAAGGGTGGCCGGCCAAAATGGTCGCGGCGCGGTAAATCTGTTCCAGAAGCATGACGCGTACCAATTGGTGCGGCCAGGTCGCGGCGCCGAACGCAAGCTGAAGCTTTGCCTTGCGCCGCAAATCGGGCGAAAGTCCGTCCGCGCCGCCGATCAGGAAAAAAGTGTTCGCGACCAACTCATCGCGCCAGCGCCGAAGATGCCGGGCAAATGCCGCGCTGTCGATGCTGTCTCCGTGCTCATCGAGCGCCACCAGAGCCGATTTTTCCGGAATTTGAGCCGAAATAGCGGCTGCCTCCTCGCTGACGCGGGTCGCAGCATCCCGTGCGCGGCTTTCCGGAATTTCATGAATCTCGAGGCCGCGAAAGCCGAGCTTGCGGCCGATCTCGTCGAATCGCCCGCGATAGCGTTCGGCCAGTTCCCGCTCCGGGCCCTGCTTGAGGCGGCCGATTGCAATGACGACGAGGCGCATCCGCGCACGCTAGCATGCGCCCGGCCGATTCTCATCGGCGTTCAGTTCAGAGTGTCTTCGCCGCCGTCGGGCTTTGCGTCCACAATCGTTCCAGATTGTAAAATTCGCGAACCTCAGGTCTGAACACGTGCACGATCACGTCCCCGGAATCGATCAGCACCCAGTCGCAATTGGGCAAGCCCTCGACGTGGATGCTTTTGATGCCGGTCTCTTTAAAACCTTTCGTGACATTCTCCGCGATCGCGCCGACGTGCCGGTTGGCCCGGCCCGAGGTGACGACCATGTAATCGGAGAAGGCGGATTTGCCACGAAGATCGATGGTGACCGTTTCTTCCGCCTTCATGTCGTCGAGGCGGGAGAGGATCAGGTTCAGGGTTTTGTCGGCGTCAGGCTGCGCCTGCAAAACCACGGCTGGCGTCGATGTTTTACGCGTTTTCCGTAAAACAGACTTGGACAATACAGATGTGGCCAGGGACCATTCCTTTCACTGTATCGCGAACGCCGAATCCCGGCGCCCGATGACTATACTATGCATGTGGGGTTAATGGTTTCAATATTCCAGTGATGCGGCCGGTTCACTTCTTGCCTTGTGTTGCCCAACTGCCATCCGGGTTCCTAAAACCGGTCGATGACAGGGTCGATTTCATTCCGGTCAGAAACACCCAGGCCGGAGCGCGGCGGTCGGCGAGCCTGCCGGCGTCGCTTTCGGGAATGCGATATCGCTCCAGCGCCAGCGCGGCGGGTGCTGCCAGCGCGCGAAAGCTTTGCGGCGGACGATCGATCACCGCCATCGGAACCTGATAAGCGATGCGCCGCCAGTTCTGCCAGCGGTGAAATTGCGCGAGATTGTCAGCGCCCATGATCCAGACGAAGCGCAGGCCGGAACAGCGGCGGCGCAGATAGGTGATGGTGTCCTCAGTGTAGCGTGTTCCGATGACGGACTCGAGACAGCTGACATCGATGCGCGGATCGTCAGCCATTTTGCGCGCGGCGTCGGCGCGTTCATCCAGTTCACGCAGCTCTTGCCCATCCTTGAGCGGATTGCCCGGCGTCACCAGCCACCACATGCGATCCAGCTGCAACCGCTTGATTGCAAACTGGCTGATGGCGCGATGCGCGGCATGCGGCGGGTTGAACGAGCCGCCAAGCAGGCCGATGCGCATGCCATCGGTATTAAGCGGAATCTCACGGGAGGATGACCGAGCAGAGGCTGAAGCTGTCAACGCAGCCACCGCGTGCGCGATGCGATCACGGCCGGGTCTGTCCGGTGCCGTGAATGCGGTACTTGAAGCTGGTCAGTTGCTCGGCGCCGACCGGACCGCGGGCATGGAATTTGCCCGTCGCAATCCCAATCTCAGCGCCAAAACCGAATTCGCCGCCATCGGCGAATTGCGTCGAGGCGTTGTGCAGCACGATCGCCGAATCGACCTCGTTGAGAAATTTTCGCGCCGTGTTCGCGTCTTCGGTCACGATCGCATCGGTATGGTGCGAGCCGTGCCGGCGGATGTGTGCGATCGCCTCGTCGACGCCGCCCACTACTTTGGCTGCGATGATCGCGTCTTCATATTCGGTGTCCCAGTCCTCATCCGAGGCGGGTTTTACCCGCGGATCCGTGCGTTGAACCGCGTCATCGCCGCGCACTTCGCAACCGGCGTCGATCAGCATCTCGATCAGCGGTTTGAGTTTCTCTGATGCGCCGGCGCGATCAACCAGCAGGGTCTCGGCAGCGCCGCAGACGCCGGGGCGCCGCATTTTGGCGTTCAGCACGATCGACTTCGCCATACCGAGATTGGCGGCGTGGTCGACATAGACGTGATTGACGCCTTCGAGATGCGCAAACACCGGTACCCGCGCTTCGGCTTCGACGCGCGCGACCAGGCTCTTGCCGCCGCGCGGCACGATCACATCGATGCTGCCGTTCAATCCGCTCAGCAGCAGCCCGACCGCAGCGCGATCGCGGGTCGGCACCAGCGTGATCGCGGCCTCCGGCAGGCCCGCTTCGCGCAAACCCTGCACCAGGCAATCATGAATCGCACGGCAGGATCTAAAACTGTCGGAGCCGCCGCGCAGGATCACGGCGTTGCCGGATTTCAGGCACAGCACGCCGGCATCGGCGGCAACGTTGGGGCGGCTTTCGAAAATCACCGCGACCACGCCGAGCGGCACCCGCACGCGCTCGATGGTCATGCCGTTGGGACGCTGCCAGCTCTCGGTGACGACGCCGACGGGATCGGGGATATCGCGCACGGTTCGGATGCCGTCGGCCATCGCGTTGATGCGCGCCGGCGTCAGCGTCAGCCGGTCGATGAAGGCAGTGGTGGCGCCGCCGGTGCGGGCTTCCGCGACGTCTTCGGCGTTGGCCGCAAGAATCGCGGATGCGTTGGCGCGGACGGCGCGCTCCATCGCATCGAGTGCGCGGTTTTTCTGCTCCGGCAAGGCGAGCGACAGCACCCGCGCGGCCGCGCGCGCGTTTGCGGCGAGAGCGGTCATCAGCGCCGGCAAATCGGTCGATCCGTCGACTGCTTTGAGGGAAGCCGTCATTTCGAGTCCATGTTCAACTCGGCCTGATATAGCCCATAAATCAGCTATTTACGAGGGGTTAGGCGGCATAATCAACGAGTGGGCCGAGGACATCAAGCGGCGAAGTCGCGAGCGCTTGGCAGCCGGGATCAAGCCTGACGATCTGTAACCCTCACCCCGGTGCAGCGCCGATCACGAGGTCGTCGCGGTGGATCATTTCGGCGCGGCCGCTGATGCCGAGGATGGTCATTACATCAGGCGAGGAGCGGCCCTTGATCTTCTCGGCGTCCTCGGCGTCATAGGCGATCAGGCCGCGGCCGATCTCATGGGTGTCGGGCCCGCGCACCACCACCGCGTCGCCTCGGGCGAATTGCCCGTCGACCCGGATCACGCCGGCCGGCAACAGGCTTTTGCCCGCGCGTAGCGCGGTTACCGCACCGGCGTCGATGGTCAGCGTACCCTTCGGCTCCAGCGAGCCCGCGATCCAGCGTTTTCGCGCGGTGATCGGATTGGCCGGCGTCAGGAACCAGGTGCAGCGTCCGCCCTTGGCGATCGCCTGCAGCGGATGCTCGATCTTGCCGGACGCGATCAGCATGTGCGTGCCGGCCGAGGTCGCGATCTTCGCCGCCTCGATCTTGGTGCGCATGCCGCCGCGCGCCAGTTCGGATTCGGCGGCCCCCGCCATCGCTTCGATCTCCAACGTCACCGATTCCACAAGCGGAATCAGCTTCGCATCCGGATTGGATGCGGGCGGTGCATCGTAGAGACCGTCGATATCCGACAGCAGAATCAGCAGATCGGCACTCGCCATGGTCGCCACCCTTGCTGCGAGCCGGTCGTTGTCGCCGTAGCGGATTTCATTGGTGGCGACTGTATCGTTCTCGTTGATCACAGGCACCGCGCGCCATTCCAGGAGCTTGGCGATGGTGGAACGCGCATTGAGATAGCGGCGGCGCTCCTCGGTATCCTGCAGCGTCACCAGAATCTGGCCCGCGCCGATGCCGTGATGCCCCAGCACCTCCGACCAGATTCGCGCCAGCGCGATCTGGCCGACGGCCGCCGCGGCCTGGCTTTCTTCCAGCTTGAGCGCGCCGCGCGGCAATTTCAGGCGGGCGCGGCCGAGCGCGATCGAACCCGACGACACAATCAGCAATTCGCGGCCTTCGCCGTGCAATTTGGCAAGATCGGCTGCGAGCGCTGCCAGCCACGACGCCCGCACTTCGCCGGCGTCGGAATCGATCAGCAGCGACGAGCCGACCTTGACGACGATGCGGCGGAAATTCTTGAGCTGAGGGCGGGCCATGAGTGTACGGTTAAACCTGATCTTCGGGAAAACGGAACGTTCACCGTCATTGCGAGCGAAGCGCGGCAATCCAGAGACGCAGCAGAGAGACTGGATTGCGTCGTCGCTTAGGCGCCTCGCAATGACGGCTTTGTCGTGAGATTGCGAACTGTATATCAGCCCGTCACGAACGCATTGAGCTTGTTGCCGTCGAGATCGCGGAAATAGGCCGCGTAAAACCCACTGTCGCCGCGCGGGCCGGGAGGGCCTTCGCAGGTACCGCCGAGTGAAAGCGCAAGTTTGTGGATGCGTTCTACATGGGCTTTGTCATTTGCGCCGAATGCCGCCATCACGCCGTTGCCGACGGTCATCGGCTTGCCATCATAGGGCAGCGCGATCCCGAATCCCGCTCCGCCGCCCGGTCCGCCCCACGCAATGAGCCGGTCGTTTGCCATGAAGCGGCCCATGCCCATTTCAGCGCAAAGCTTGTCATAGAAAGCGGCGGCCTTTGTGAGATCGTCGGTGCCTAACGTAACGTAGCCGATCATGGATGGTTCTCCCTGCGATTTCGTGAGCGACCCAGTTTTGCAGCCGAACGCCGCCAGCGCAAGGCGGCTTCGACGCCGGCGCGTCACTTCATTGTCTTCTCTACTTCGTCCCGGAACGCTTTCCGCGAAGCGTCGCGCGTGTAGAACATGTGTCCGCCCGGATAGACCACGAGCTTGACGCGGTCGGGCGTGGCATAGGCCGGCAACTGGTCGAGGAGGATTTTCGAGCCGAAATAGGGTGTCGCCAGATCGAACAGCCCGTGCACCACTAGCAGCTTGAGTTTCGGATCGCGCGCGAGAATCTGCCGCACTTGCGAAAGCGACTCCGGCGGATTGAGGCCGCGGCCCCAGTCCCAGCCCTTGTCGGCCGCGGAGCTCATCAAATTGTAGGATCCGTCCGGGCGCCAGTTCAGTTTGCGGGTGGTGAGGTCGACCGCCGCACTGGTCAGCGGCGCGAACAGCGGCTCGCCGGAAGGATCCCCGAAATGATAGAAGCTTGAATCCGGTGAGGGGTCGAAGCCCATCACCGAGGCGTCGTAGCGTCCGGTCACCTTGCCGTTCTTGCGATCGAACTCGCGTCGAAACTCGATGGCGTCGAAGCGACCGGCGAGCCTGCGGCTTACCGCCTGATCGATCCCGGTGAATGCCGCAACCTTGTCGGCGATGCGGTTGGTGGCCTCGGTATCGGCCTCGCCCTTGAGGATGTCGGTGAGGAAATCGCTGCGCGCGTAGCCTTCGACATCGGCGAGGTCGGCGCGGGTCACGGAGCCCTTCTCCTTTTCGCGCGCTACCGCCGCCATGGTGGGAAGGCTCCAGACATATTGCAGCATGCTGGAGCCGGTAAATTCGCGGAAGTCGAGCACGGGCGAAACCAGGATCAGGCCGTTCACGCCGACGCCCTGCTGGGTCTGCAGGTTGTTGACGATCTTCGGCCCGCGGATTCCGCCATAGCTTTCGCCGGCGATGAATTTCGGCGACAGCAGGCGGTCGTGTTTCTCCAGCCAGCGGCGGATCATTACCGACAGCGAGTTGACGTCGCCGTCGACCGAGAAGAAGCGCTTGCGCACATCATCGCCGGTGGCGACGAAGCGGCTGTAGCCTGTACCGACAGGATCGATGAAGACGAGGTCGGTGAAATCCAGCCAGGTCTCGGCGTTGGGCAAGAGGTCGGGCGGTGCGGAAGAGCTCGCCGCGTCTCCGCTCATGACCAAACGCCAGGGACCGGCATCGCCGAATTGCAGCCACGCGGAAGCGGCACCCGGCCCGCCGTTGAACAGGAAGGTCACCGGACGGATGCGCGCGTCGGCGCCGTCGAGCTGATAGGAGGTGTAGGCGAGATCGGCGGCCGGCT
Organism: uncultured Alphaproteobacteria bacterium; assembly: GCA_963784755.1. Lineage (GTDB taxonomy): Bacteria > Pseudomonadota > Alphaproteobacteria > Rhizobiales > Xanthobacteraceae > Bradyrhizobium. Next base: position 1,685,020 of record CAWASS010000004.1, read on the forward strand.
CGCCCTTGTCGTCGAACAGGCGGATCGACCCCGCGGTCGCCGTGAAGGCGAGGGTGCGGCCGGCAAGCGCCAGCGTCTGCTTGGTCGTGGAATCCGGCGGCAGACGATGTTGCTCGGCGACGGCGGGCGATGCCGGCGAATTGTCGCCACGCGCCCTTGCTCCGCCGCCCTTCTGACCCGAAGGCGCAGGCGTGGGTGTCGCGGCAGCGGGCTGCTGCTGGGATGGCGGCGTCGCGTCCTGCGCGCGCGTCTCGGTCAGCCCGGCGAATGCGAGCAGCGCGATGGCCGCGGCAACGTAATGCGAAGCCGAAAACCGGATAACCATGGCTTGTCGTCTCCCGCCCCGCGCAGTGCGGCGGGGACCTGGCTCATTTTCCCTGCAAGCGCGCGTTGAGCCAAGGGCGATTCCAGCGAACTTCGTATTAACTTTAAGGCAGGTTGGGATTGCGCGTAGTCGGGTAAAAGGCAGGATGGCCGGACGTTACCGAATTACCATTGACTCAACGGCGGTGCCGTCTCATTTTATCGAAATTCAGTTTGCAATTATCAGCTGTGCCGACTGGTGAGGCAGGGACCTTTGAATCCGGACGAGGTCGATTGGGCGCGCGTTCCCGAGCCTCAGCAGGATGGCTATGACACCCGGCTCGCCCTCGCGCTGGCGACGCGCGAACTCAACTGGCGGCAACCGCCGCCGCCGGCGCCGCCGCATGCCTTCGACGGCCGGGTGGCGCTGCGGTCATGGCGGCCGGATATCCCGCTCAACCCGCAATTGACGCCGGGCCGGCCCGATCATCCGAATTTGCTCCGGGCCGAAGCCTGCGTGAAACGGGTCTGGCCCGTCGCTCATCGGCAGTTTGCCGAGCTTGTCGCCGAACTTGCGCCGATGGACCTGGGCGAGCCGGGTGACGGCCCCTCGATCGGCTCGTTCAGCGGGCACTCGCCGGTGCCGCCGTTTGCCATCTACGTCACTTGTTTCGATGCTTTCGGCACCGCCGAATCCCTGGTGCACGAAATGGCGCACATCAAGCTGCGCGGCCTTGGCGTGCAGGTGGAATCCGCCTCGCGCCTGATCGTCAATCCGCCCTCGGAGCTTTATCGAAGTCCGCTGCGCGCCTACCGGCGGCCGATGACCGCGGTCGTGCATGCGTTTTATTCCTGGCTGCACATCACCGAACTCGATACGCGCTGGGCGGAGATCGATCCTCAGCGCGCGCTCATGCGCATGGCGCGCAACTGCGACTGGACCGAAGCCATGGCGCAGGAGATCCGAGCGCATATACGCACCGATGACGCGGGAGCGCGTTTCATGCCGCCGCTGTTCGCCTGGGCCGAACGGCTGGTGACGCGCGGACGCGCCCTGGTACAAGCTGCCGATGCGGGATCGATGGCGGCGGCGCGCGCGGAGGTGGCGTGATGGGCGTCGAACTCAAGCCGCTGGGCGTCGCCTGTAACATCCAGTGTCATTATTGCTACGAGCACCCCTTACGCGACGCCGGCAACAAGCCCGCGGGTTACGACATCGAGGCGATGAAGGCCGCGGTGCTGCGCGAGGGCGGGCCGTTTTCGCTGTTCGGCGGCGAAGCCCTGCTGATGCCCAAGGCCGACCTCGAGACGCTGTGGTCATGGGGGCTCGCGCAGTTCGGCAGCAACGGCATCCAGACCAACGGCACCTTGATCGATGAAGCGCATATCGCGCTGTTCAAGACCTACAAGGTCAACGTCGGTATCTCGGTCGACGGTCCGGCGGAGCTCAACGACGCGCGCTGGAGCGCCAGCCTCGCCAAAACGCGCGACGCCACCGCCCGCACCCACGCCGCGATCGAGACGCTGTGCCGCGAAGGCATCGCGCCCGGGCTGATCGTCACGCTGCATCGAGGCAACGCCAGCGCCGACAAGCTTCCGGCGCTGTGCGACTGGTTCCGGCATCTCGACCGCATCGGCGTGCGTCACGCCCGGCTGCACGTGCTCGAAATCGACTCGCCAAAGGTGCGGGAAATGTACGCGCTTTCCGCCGACGCCAGCATTCAGGCGCTGCTGGACCTGCATGCGCTCGAACAGTCCGACCTCACATCGTTGCGCTTTAACGTCTTCGGCGACATGCGCGCGCTGCTGATGGGGCGCGACGAAAAGTCGACCTGTGTGTGGAATGCCTGCGATCCGCTTGCGACCCAGGCCGTGCGCGGCGTCGAGGGCAACGGACAGGCCACCAATTGCAGCCGCACCAACAAGGAAGGCGTCGACTTCGTGAAGTCCGACGCCAGCGGCTTCGAGCGTTATCTGGCACTGTACCGGACACCGCAGCAGCACGGCGGCTGCAAGGACTGCCGTTTCTTCCTGATGTGCAAGGGCCAGTGCCCGGGCACGGCGATCGACGGCGACTGGCGCAACCGCAGCGAAAGCTGCGAGGTCTGGAAGGGCCTGTACGAGCATCTTGAGCAGGCGCTGTTGAGCGCCGGCGAAGTGCCGCTGTCGTGTCGGCCGGAGCGCCGCGCGGTGGAAGAGATTTTCATCCGCCGCTGGGAAGGTGGCCGCAACACCAGCATTGCCGGCGCATTGGCGAGGTTGGCGCAGCAGGCACCTCCGGCGCCGGCATCCGGCGCCGACTCCGAACGGCCTTACGTCATGCCGGATTTCAAACGCGTGGCCTGGGTCAGCGACCAGGCGCGCGCGGTCTGGGAGCCGCGGCTGCGCCGCATCGCCGCGGCCTGGACCGAAGTCGAGTGGCTGTCAGTGCCGGCGGGCTTGCGCGCCTGCGCGGTCACAACCCTTTCACCCGAGTTGTTCGTGGAACGCGCGCGGGCGTGGGCGACCATGGGCCTCAGCGCATTGCCGCTGTCGATCAACGGCCGCGGGCCGGCCGACGGCTTCCGCGTGGCGGTGGCGGCGCCGGAACATCTCGCCGAGCTGACGCAGGCGCTCGACCATCGCGACGACGCGGCACTGTCCGGTCTGCTCGGTGTTCCCGCCTGCTGCAGCGCGCATCGCCACCGTACCTGGGCCGCCAATTCGGTGGACCCGACCTGGTCCATCGTGGCCGGCAGCCGGCTGCGCGATCGCAGCGATATGCGTCTCGATGTCGACGGCCCGTGGCAGACCAACATCCTGTGGCGATGGCTGGCGGTCTGCGCCATGCCGCATCTGCCCTGCAGCCTGGATTGCGAAGCGTCGCGGGAGATGGCCGACCGGTTGCTCGAGCTCGGCTGCGAGGCCGGCTACCAGCAGGAAATGCAATGGTTGCGCGAGCTGCTGTCGTGGCCGGTGGAATGGACGGCGCTGCACGGCATCGCCATCGTCTCCACGCCGATTCTGAAAATTTCCGCGCGCACCAACGTCACCGACGCTAAGCTCACCGTGCGCCGGCGCGGCGAGACGTTTCCGGCCGAAGGCGCCGCCGGATTGTATTTTCCCTACCGTCGACAAGCCACGCTTCGATCCACCGCCTCCCGGGCCTTCAGGACCGGCCTGGAACACGCGCTTTCGTCCACAGGAGCATCGCCATGAGCACATCGCCGAACGACCCCAACGCGCCTGAGTCCAAACCCGAACTGGATTCGATCCCGGTTGAACAAAACGCGGCAAAGCCGGCCATCCGCCGCGGCCCCGCCACGCTGGCGGGCAAGGCGCTGCCATATCTTGCGGCGCTTGCCGCTGCCGGCGCCACGCAAGCAGGCGCCACGGCGCCGGCCGCCGAGCCGGACCGCGCCTATCTCGAGGCGCTGCTCCATGGCAGCTGGACCCAGCCGCCGGATCTGAGCGCACAAAAGCCGGCGCCCGGTACTGCAGCGGATCCAGCGGCGGGCGAGGTAGGCGCCGTTGCCGATTCCGGGTTCAACGACAGCTTCAATCCGCATCCGAAACCGTATTCGGACAGATCCTATGCTGACTCTGGCTTCGGCGACCGCAGCCGCTGACGGCGGCATCAGCGCGGACGCCGTACCGCGGCTCGTGGCGCTGGCGCGCGACGGCGTGCCGCGCCACGTCGTCATTTCCCTGTTCAACGGAATGGGCGACGCCTTCCTGGCGCTACCTGCCATCCGCTTTGTCATCGAGAATTTTGGCCGCGACCGCGTCAGCGTCTGGGCCAACGAATATCATGGCAAGACTGTATATGCGGAGCTGGGCGATGTCGTCGTCGCCAGCTTCGAGTGCAACCAGAACATCGCCGCCGCGCGCAAGGAGGACGAACTGGCCGCGTTACGCCGCCGCCTGCCGGCCGGGCGCGCGCTGAGCTGGGTCAGCCTCAACCCCTATGCGCCGCGCACCGTGGTCGAGGACCACGCCATCGCCGTGCTCGAACCGCGCTCGCTGTGGGAATACCGGGGCGCGCATGTGCGCGTCGATGGCTCGACCGGGTCCGTGCTGCACCGGATCGACCAGTACTTCCGCGTCATCGGCGAGCACCGCACGCCGGCGGTCGACCGCCGCCCGACGATCGGGATTATCGCCCGGCGGCGCGCGGCTGATATCCGCGATCATGTTCATGGGATGTCGAAGCGGCTGGTCGCCGTGCATGCGCAAACCCGCGCGGACAAGTGCTGGCCGCAGTCGCGCTGGAACGAACTGGGCGAACTGCTGCGAAACCGGTGCGAGCTGGTAATTCTCGGCTTGCCCGGACAGGCGTTGTCGCGCAGCGGCGCTTATCTCACCGCGCCACAGGGCTGGGAAAAGCAGGTTGCGATCCTGGCGCATGCGGATGCCTTCGTCGGCGTCGACTCCTGTTTTTCACATGTGGCCGATGCGTTCGACGTGCCGGGGCTGGTTCTGTATGGCGATGCGGCGACGGCGGCATCGTGGCAGCCGAGGGGACCGGCGCTTCAGGCGTTGATCGCCGGGCACGGCAATCTGGAAAAACTTGCCGCGGCGGACGTTGCGGAGCGGGTAAGGTCGTGCCTGGGATGATGGAGCGCGGTGTGAACGCGGGGCTTATGTCGTCTGCGGCGTCCACGGCTCGGCTGCGGCCGCGCCCCTGGCCTTCACCGATACCGGGGCTTCGCCGATCACCTCCACCAGCGCGCGCAGCGCGTCCTTGACGCCGGCGCCGGTCACGCCCGACATCAGCAGCGGCGTTTTTTTCGCAGCGCGCTTGAGCCGGTCCTTCTGCTTTTTCAATTCGTCCGGCGACACCGCGTCGATCTTGTTGAGCGCGACGATCTCGATCTTGTCGGCGAGGTTTCCTTCGTAGGCCTCGATCTCGGTCCGCACCGTCTTGTAGGCCTTGCCGGCGTGCTCGCAGGTCGCATCCACCAGATGCAGCAGCACGCGGCAGCGCTCGACATGGCCGAGGAAACGGTCGCCGAGGCCCGCGCCTTCATGCGCGCCCTCGATCAAGCCGGGAATATCCGCCAGCACGAATTCGCGGCCGTCCGAATTCGCCACGCCGAGCTGCGGATGCAGCGTGGTGAAGGGATAGTCGGCGATCTTCGGTTTTGCGGCGCTGACCACCGAGAGAAAGGTCGACTTGCCGGCGTTGGGCAGGCCGACCAGCCCCGCATCTGCGATCAGTTTCAATCGCAGCCAGATCCAGCGCTCCTCGCCTTCCTGGCCGGGATTGGCGTTGCGCGGCGCGCGATTGGTGGAGGATTTGAAATGCGCATTGCCAAACCCTCCATTGCCGCCTTCGGCCAGCACGAAGCGTTCGCCGAGGCTGGTGAAGTCGTGGATCAGCGTTTCGCGGTCCTCGTCGAAAATCTGGGTGCCGACAGGAACCTTGAGCACGATCGATTTGCCATTGGCGCCATGGCGGTCCTTGCCCATGCCGTTGGTGCCCTTCGGCGCCTTGAAGTGCTGCTGATAGCGATAGTCGATCAGCGTGTTGAGCCCGTCGGCGACCTCGACAATGACGTCGCCCCCGCGCCCGCCATTGCCGCCGCTAGGGCCGCCGAACTCGATATACTTCTCGCGCCGAAACGCCACGCAGCCGTTGCCACCGTCGCCGGAGCGGATATAGACCTTGGCTTCATCGAGGAATTTCATGAGGTATAGGTAATGCGGGGGGGAGCGCGGGGCAACCGCTATCACCGCCATTGCCGGGCTTGACCCGGCAATCCATCTGCTTTGAAAAGCATTTTGCGAAGAAAGATGGATACGCGGGTCAAGCCCGCGTATGACGCGTGCGGAAACACATGAGCCTCCTCTCCAAAATCTCCACTGCTTCCGACGAACGCTCCGCGGGTCTCGCCGGCATCGCCTTGATGCTCATGGGCGTGTGCCTGTTCTCATTCGGCGATGCGCTGGGCAAGGCGCTGGTGGCGCGCTATCCGGTCAGCGAGTTGCTGTTGCTGCGCGCCAGCGTGCCGCTGCTGATTTTGTTGACGTTGATCTGGCGGCATCGCGCGACGCTGCCGCGGCTGGAGCGGCCGGGCCTGCAACTCTTGCGCATGGTGCTTTCGACTGCGGAAGTGGCCGCGTTCTTCGTGGCGGTGGTGTATCTGCCGCTGGCCGATGTCATCACCTATTATCTGGCGTGTCCGATTTTCGTCACCGCCTTGTCGGCGATTGTGTTGCGCGAAAAAGTCGGCTGGCGGCGCTGGAGTGCGGTGGTGGTTGGGTTCTGCGGCGTGTTGATCGCGTTGCAGCCGTCGGCGCAAACCGTGTCATGGCCAGCTCTGATCGCGCTGGCGGGGAGTCTTTCATTCGCGGTGCTGATGATCGTCACGCGCTCGCTGCGCGCCACGCCGGACATCGTGCTGGCCGGGACGCAATTCGCGGGCACTTTTACCGTCGGCTTGGTACTCGCGCCGCTGGCGTGGCGTGCGCCGGGCCTGCCGGACCTCGGCCTGTTCGTGCTGGCGGGATGTATCTCGATCGTGGCGCTGCTCTGCACCAACCGCTCGCTGAAACTGGCGCCGGCCAGCGTGGTGGTGCCGTATCAGTATTCGATGATCGTGTGGGCGATGATGTTCGGCTACGCCGTGTTCGGCGACGTGCCGTCGGTGGCGACGATCGTGGGCGCCGCGGTCATCATCGGCGCCGGGCTTTACATTTTCCTGCGCGAGCAGCAGTTGGGGCGTGAGACGGCGGTGAGTCCGCCGGTGTGAGTCTCGTGCCCCGGGCGCAGCGCAGCGCGGAGCCCTTGCGTAGCGGTGCGCTGCTGAGCCGGGGCCGTCACGAACGCCGGTGTTTGGTACGGTCCCGGCTCTGCGGAGCGGCATGAAGAATGCCGCACCGCGTCCGGGACACGGGCCTAGCGCTCCCGCTTCGTCGAAGAACCCCAGTTCTTCAGCGACGACCAAACACCGCGGCTGAGCCTGAAGCGGTCGACCGGGGTCGAGGAACCCAGCGCCTCGAAGCGGTGCAGTTCGACGCCGCCCCACTGGAAGCCGCACTTCTCCAGGATATTGCGCGACGACGAATTGGTCACCCGCGCGCCGGAGAACAGGTTTTCGATGTCGAATTCCTCGAAGGTGAAATCGATCACCACGCGCGCGGCCTCGGTGCCGAAACCTTTTCCCCAATAGTCCACGCCGAGCCAGTAGCCGAGTTCGGGGGCGTCCGGCTCGCTCCAGTCGACGCCGACCATGCCTATGGCCGCAGATTCGCGTTCGATCAGGAAATGCGTATTGCGCGGCTCATCCGCGGTGGCGCGGACGAAGGCGACGGCGTCTTCCTGCGAATAGGGATGCGGCACGCGGCGCAGATTGATGGCAACGCGGCGATCGTTGGCAAGGCGCGCGATCGCTTTTACGTCCGCGAGCGTCGGCCTGCGCAGCAGCAGCCGTTCGGTCTCGAGGACGAAGGGTCTCGCTTCCTGCAAGGCTAAGGTCGGTGTCGGGATGTCCTGCAACATGTCGGGCTCCTCGGGCGTGGTACTTTTTTAATTTTACGCAACAAAAAGGGGAGGCCGGTTTCCCGTCTCCCCTGGAGCCCTCTGGTGCTCCGCCGGTTCAACAGGACCCGGCGGACGCGATTTGGTCCACCGTTTACTCGGCCGCAACATCCGTCATCGGGAGTACCGACACGAAGGTGCGGCCGCCGGCTTTGGCACGAAACTCGACATGGCCTTCGACCTTGGCGAACAGGGTATGGTCCGTGCCCATGCCGACATTAAGGCCGGGATGCCAGGTGGTGCCGCGCTGGCGCGCAATGATGTTACCGGGAATCACATGCTCGCCGCCGTAGGCCTTGATCCCGAGCCGCTTGCCCGCCGAATCACGTCCGTTACGCGATGAACCGCCTGCTTTTTTGTGAGCCATGGCCCGTCTCCAGCTTCCACTATCTCTTAGATCAATTCCTTGACGGAATCATTTCACTTTTTATCACGCTTACTTTTTATCCTTGGCGGCGGGCTTCTTCGCCGCCGGCTTTTTCTTGGCATCGGGCTTGGCGCGCGGCTTTGCCGCGGGCTTGGCCGCCGCCTTGGCGGACGGCTTCCTTGCCGGCGCCTTTTTCTTAACGGCCTTCGGCGCCTCGTCCTCGTCGCCATCGACCGGGGCGGTGACTACCGGCTTCTCGCGCTTCGGGCGCGGGCCGATGGTCGGCTTGTTGTCGTTGGTCAGGATCTCGGTGATGCGCAGTACCGTGATCTCGTCGCGATAACCACGCTTGCGGCGCGAATTCTTGCGGCGGCGCTTCTTGAACGAGATGATCTTCGGGCCGCGCTTGTGCTGCAGCACCTCGGCCGCAACCGACGCGCCTGCAACCGTGGGCATGCCCAACACCGACGATTCCCCGCCGACCAAAAGCACTTCGCCAAGCTGCACGATCGTCCCGACATCGCCGGCGATCTTGCCTATCTCGAGCACATCATCCGGAACGACGCGGTATTGCCGGCCGCCGGTTTTGATGACTGCGAACATCGTTTTATTCCTTCGTGTTCGATCCCGGCCTCGGATCGCTCCGGGCCGGCTTTTTGGTCAGTCGTTATGGGTTCGATTTCTGCAGCAGCCCTTGGACCGCGCAAAAACAAACAGCGCGAGAAAAATCCCGCGCCGGGTGCGGGACTTATAGCCGCTGCGAGCCTCGAGTCAAGGCAAAGAGCCTCCGAAACCGGCCAAAATGGAGGGATTTTGCGGTATTTTGGCGCCGGCACCCCCCGGGGCGCTTGACTGAAAGCGCGGGCGGTTACGCCGCTTCAGGATGCATTATTGCCGGCTTTGGCGGCGGTCATTTTACAGTCCTCATCATAGCTCGCGTCGCCGCCAACGTAATACCGGAATTCGGTAGTATGATCCGATCCGAAAACCGTCGTGTATTTGATAGTGCCGACGAGAAAAATGGGCTTGGTTGCCAGCTCAGCGGTTTTCGCTTTTCCCTTTAACTCGTTTTCGAAGATGTCTCCCTGCGGGCCCATACTGCCCGGGGTTTCGGTGTCATTTTCGTTCGGAAGAGGGATTTTGGGATTCCCACCGTTCCAGTCGACGACCGCAGCTTTACTTGCCCATTCCACATTGTGTGCGGGCGTCTGACCGAAGTTCCTGATCCGGATTATTAATTTCCAGTCGTCGTCCACGAAGGTAAGCGTGGTCTTTTCGACGTAGATAGAGGCCCTCAATTGCCTTTCGGCCGTTTTGTCGGCTCCTTTTACAAGGCCGCGCGTTGCCCACCAGAGCAGCGCAGTGAAAGCGGCAAGAAGTGTATCTGTAATCTTCAGCCGATAACCAAGGAACGCAGGCCAGAATTCGTTTCCTTCGGCCTCGCCCTGTTGTGTTTGGGTTCGGCATTTTCCGCAGCCGCTATCGCTTTCAGCCGTTTCGGCGCCGGCAGAGGTCGCAGCAGCGGCGGAAGCGCAGTATGGCGGGCACTGCACCAACGCATGTACCAGGCCTGCTACCGCGATTGCCAACGCTACGGCGAGGGCCGCCAGAAATGCATTAAATCGGTGCATGAAATGAAACCGCTCCAAATTGCCGCCAAGGCTACACTCTAAAATTGCATATCTGCAAGGCACACAAGATGCCGCAGGCATTGCGAGCCAGCCGGCTTGCCACCTTTCCATGAAACCAACGGGTTCCACAGCCGTTGTCGGTAGCGATTCAAGGACGGGCAAGGGCAACATGGCCGAAGAGACACTCACGACCATCGGCATCGGCCGGCATGGCGCCACCCGCCTGCCGTCGGTGGATGTAGACAGTTTTAATATCGAATTGAAAGACGATGACGGCTTTCTCGGCGACCGCGCCAGCAAGGGCGCGTTCCGCAAAATCCTGGACACATTGCGAAAGCCGTTGCGCGACAATGGCGACGATCCGCTGGGCAAGAAGGCCTCCGACCAACTCAGCAAAAGCACGCTGGACGAAATCCTGGTCGGCGACAACGTCGGCGCCGCAGCCCTGGTGCACGGCGCGATCGAGGAATTCGCGCAGGAGCTGGCCTATGTCACCCGGCGCTTCCTGAAGACAAAAGCCTGGGCCGACACCGAGCGCATCGTGGTCGGCGGCGGCTTTCGGCAGAGCCGGGTCGGCGAACTCGCGATTGCGCGCACCGACATCATTCTCAAGGCCGAGGATTTCAAGATCGATCTGGTGCCGATCCGCTTTCATCCCGACGACGCCGGCCTGATCGGCTGCCTGCATCTGGCGCCGTCATGGATTTTCGAGGCCCATGACAGCATCCTCGCGGTCGACATCGGCGGCACCAATATCCGCTGCGGCGTCGTGGAGACGCGCTGGAAAAAAGCGCCGGACCTGTCGAAGGCCGCAGTGTGGAAATCCGACCTGTGGCGCCATGCCGACGATGAGCCGACGCGCGAGGGCACGGTGAAGCGGCTGGTCAAGATGCTGAAGGACCTGATCGCGGAGGCCGATACCGAAGGGTTGAAGTTGGCGCCGTTCATCGGGATCGCCTGCCCCGGCGTCATCAATGACGACGGTTCGATTGAAAAGGGCGCGCAAAACCTGCCGGGCAACTGGGAGAGCAGCAAGTTCAATCTGCCGGCGAGCCTGGTCGAGGCGATCCCCACAATCGGCGATCACGACACCGCGGTGCTGATGCACAATGACGGCGTGGCGCAGGGCCTGTCCGAAGTGCCGTTCATGCAGGACGTGGACCACTGGGGCGTACTGACCATCGGCACCGGCTTGGGCAACGCGCGGTTTACAAACCGGAAGAAGGACAAGAACGGCGAGAAGGAAAAAGACAAAGGCGACAAGAAGGACAAGGACGAGAAGAAAGAGAAGAACGGCAAGGGGGAGAAGAAAAACAAGGATTGAGGTCTCGTGTCCCGGACGCGGTGCAGCGCTTTTGCGGTGTGCCGCAGAGCCGGACCTATTAGACGCTGAAGTTTGCTGCGGCCCACCGGCGTCATACGCGGGCTTGACCCGCGTATCCATCCATCTTGGTGAGGAGTCTTTCGAAGAGGATGGATGGCCGGGGTCAAGCCCGGCGAACCGGCATCCGAATTTCCTCATCCCCGCGCCTTGTCTGGCCCGCCGTCCTCGCCTAGAACACGGCCCGACCGCGGGCGGAAAACCGCCCGCCATGGCGCCTGGAGAGGTGGCAGAGTGGTCGATCGCACCGCACTCGAAATGCGGCATAGGTGCAAGCCTATCGGGGGTTCGAATCCCTCCCTCTCCGCCAGTTGGCCTTCGCTGCCGCTTGCCCGGCCTGCGCTTGCGCTTCGCTGACGCTTCGCCACCGCGGTCACGGCCGCGGCGTGATCCGCAGGTCGGTCTTCGGATGCGGCAGGTCGCTGTCGGGGATTTTCGTTTGAGCGCGCCAGCGGGCGCTTAATGCGGCGAGGTCGGCTACGCGTACCTTCAAGGTTTCGAGGTGGTCCCGCGCGGCATCCTTGTAGCTGACCGGATAGTCCGGCGGATGATTCGGATATCGATCCAGGAATGCCGCGAAGGATTCGATGCCGCCCTGCCCGTTATAGGCCGCGGCGATTTCGTCGAGGGTTTGGTCCATGCGGTCCATGGCGACGAGGAAGCGGCGCCAGCGATGCTCGTCGAGATCGAACTGGCCGCGCAGGTCGATGCCGGCCTGGGCGCCGTAGTCTCCCAGCAACCGCACCAACTGTTGCGGCATCGTGAGGTTCAGGCCGCCTTCGTTGGACTTGAGATCGACATGAACGATGCGATCCCGGTAACCGGCGAGCGTGCTCTGGAGATTGTCCTGCCAGTCCTTGGCCGCGTCGATCAGACGCGACATGAAAGCGACAATGCCGTCGATCGGCTCGCCGGGAATCAGCATGCCGCTGCCGGCGCTCTTGGTTTCCGGCAGCCAGACCCGCGAATGCGGATCGTCCTGCGGATATTTCGCCTTGATGTCCTTGGGCAGGCGGTCCTCGTCAAACGGATTGAGCGAGATGCCGAAGGTCGGAGAATTCGGCAGCATCCGGTCGAAGAAATTGATCGGGAAATTGTTCGAAAGCCCGCCGTCGCTGAAAAGATTTCGCCGCCAGTTGGTGTTCTCGTCCTCCAGCAGGGTGAAGTCCCTGGCATAGAGCGGCACGGCGCAGAACAGCAGCGGAAAGCTGAGGCTCATGCGAGTGGCGACGATCAGCGGCAGGTGCTCCGACTCTGGAAACCAGTAGAGGTCGACGGGCGGGGAGCCTTCTTTGACCTTTTCGCAGTGCGCGGCGAGATAGGCGGTGATGCGCGGCGAAAACAACTTCTCGAATTCGGCGAGGTTGAACGCGAAAATTTTCTCGTTGAACGGCAGACTGTAGGGCCGGCGCAGCGTCAGATTGGTCGTCATCATCTTCAAGGTGATTTTGTGCCCACCGGCGCCGTCCGCGGGTGTGAGATCGCCGAAGGTCAGTGGCGGATCCTTCTTTGGGTCGCGGCCGGCAATCTCGTCGATCAGATCCCCGAGCCAGTCGCTGAGGCCGGGATTTGAATTTCCTGGCTGGCTTTTCCCCGGACACAATCCGAAGTCGTTGTTCGGAATGCCCTGGCTGATCGCGCGATAGGCGCAGATGGCGAGGCTGAGGGTAATGCCGACCAGGATCAGCAGCACCCCCAGCGCCGCCAGTGCGGAGTTCCGGTACCAGCACCCGGCCGCGATAAAGAGCAGGCCCGGGATCGAAGCCATCGCCGCGGCACACCAAAATCCGCTGAGCGCCGCACCGATCATCTTCATGAGCTTGGTCGTCGTGCCACCGGTTCCGATCGCGGCCACGGCGATATCGAACAGCGGTTGCAGCGTCGGGATCGGCTGGAACAGGCTGAGGAGAATTTTGCCGACCTCGTCGGGCAGCCGCGCCAGCCGCGCAAAACCGCCTCCCGGGGTGTGCCTGCCGTATTCGGCGGCCGCGGCCGCGGCGGCGGCGATCGCCCCGGCGGAGGTGCCTCCGACATGGGCAAAACGGAAGTGCCTGGCGAGTTCGGTAATGGCCAGCGGATACACCACGCCGCTGGTGATTCCGCCCTTCATGATGATGTCGCAGACCGCGTGGGGATCGGCAAAGTCGCTATCGACATATCCATTTGTCATGCCGCGCCTCGTTCGATTCAAAGGGATGACGACGGAGGGAAAACGGGACCGTGGCGGATATCGGCGGCCGCAAGGCCGCATCATTAAGGATCGCGGCGAAAATACAACTCAAAAGCCCGGCCGCCACGGCCAGCGATGGGTTGCGTTCCGGCGCCGTTGTGACTAAAAGCCCTCCTTTAAGAGGAAAGATCGGCGATGGCGCACAATTACGCAATCAATGACGACGTTCACCACCAGCTGCAGGGGCCGCAGGGCCGCGCCGTCACCCGGCAGCGGAGCGTCTACACCATCGTCACCTGCCTGCCGATCGAGGCGGACGGACGCCCGCGTTACCGCATCAAGAGCAAGACCGAGAACGTCGAGCGCGTGGTGACCGAGGAACAGATCAGCCGGCTGGGTTGATCGCGTTCTCTGCGGCATTTTCAACGGCTTTGCGTGCGGGTGCCGGCGCGCCCGTTATCGCTTGCTATATTCCGCAAAGTGGCGTACACGCCGCCCATTCGAAACGACGATCTGCCTTGTTGACGCGCCTAACCGGCTTCCTTCCCCAAGACATCGCTGAAATCGGATCAAGCCCGCGCGATAAGCGTGCGGGTGCATCGCGCTTTTGCGCATTTTTGGAGAAGTTAAAATGACAACCGGAACAGTTAAATGGTTCAACGCGACCAAAGGCTTCGGCTTCATCGCCCCCGATGACGGCGGCAACGACGTGTTCGTGCACATCAGCGCCGTCGAGCGCGCCGGCATGGGCTCGCTCAATGAAGGCCAGAAGCTTTCATTCGAATCCAAGGTCGATCAGATGCGCGGCAAGACCAGCGCGGAAAACCTCCGCGCCGTCTGACGCGGCCGATCTGCAGGCCGATTTGAGGTTTCCACGGATGTACTGGGATCTCTGAATCGGCGGCCCGGCTTTTTGGGACGACATGATAAGCGACGCCCGCTGGTGCAAACCGGCGGGCTTTTTCGTGAAGTCGCGCGCAACCGTATTTCACCGCATCCCGCATCCCGCCGCCTGCATGCAGTGCTCGCGTCCCTCGCGGTCGGTGCGGAAGGATTCGAGATAGCCGCCCTGGCGCTGGGTCACGAAGATGGTTTTGCCGTCGGCGCCGCCGAAGGCGAGATTGGTGGGCTCCTTGCCCTGCAGCGCGATTTCGCGCTCCAGCCTGCCCTCGGGACTCAAGACGGCGATCGATCCCCTGAGAATCCGCGCGACCAGCAGCCGCCCGTTGACGTCGGTGCGCAGCCCATCGATGGTATCGGCTTCGAACGTCTTCAGCAGCCGCGCACCGGTCAGCTCGTTGCCGCGGATAGTGTAAGACCAGATCTGCCCGGTGCCGGATTCACCGACATACAGCATCCGCCCGTCGGGACTGAGATCGATGCCGTTGGTGGTGCCCATGCTGCGCTGCGCGGTCATGATGTCGCCAGCCACCGAGCCGTCGGGACCTTTCGCGATCCGCCAGATCTGCCCGCTGCGGCCTTTCCAGTTGGGATCGCTCGCGTAGATGGTGCCGTCGCGCGCAATCGTCATGTCGTTGGGCTGGTTGAAGCGCTCGGAGGAAAAGAAAAGTTTCGGCTCCGCGCCGCCTTTGTCGATGGTGAAGATGTTGTGCTTCTTGTAGTCGGCAACGAACATCGTGCCCTGGGAATCGAACCGGATCGAGTTGCCTACGCTACCTTGCGGAAGCTCGGCGAATTTCTCTGAAGCCGAGCTGCCCGGCGTCAGCCGGCCAATGGTGCCGGGCTTGCCGATGTTGACGACATAGAGGTTGCCGTCGAGGTCGGCAGCGGGGCCTTCGATGCCGAAGGTGTATTCGCCTGATGGCGTGACTTGCCGACTTTCGAACAGCTTTGGTTCGGCGCGCGCGCAGTTCGCCGACAGCAATAGCGCGCTACAGAGGCACCAGATTGCCCTGCTGAATGTAATAGCCATCCGCATCGCTGCATTCGCCGTTGAGATAGAGATCGGCCGGCCGGTAGAACCGGCTGAAGCCCGGTTTAGCTACGGCCTGTCTTTGTGTCACCACGACGACCTTGCCGGCCGGAATCGCGCCGCATTCCTTGCCGCCGCGGCTGACGAAGCTGCGCTGCACGACGCCGGGTCTTATCCGCATCCTTGTGCCCGGAACCATCTTGCCGACGAGATCGTCGGTTTTGCTGAGAAGCTGCTTATAGCCCGGCTCCACCTTCGGGAGATTCTCGCCGCCCGGCGGCATCAGCCGTTCCGCGCCGATGCCGCGAAGCCGCGTTCGCAACCGCCCCGATTCGGGATCACCGGGATAAATCCAGCCGTCTTGCGACAGCAAGAAGCGCAGCACGGCCTGGTCTTTCTCGGTTTCCGATTGTCCCGCGCGCAAACCGAAATCGGAATGACAGCCGGTGCAGTGCTTTTCGATCAGGCCGCTGCGGATCGAGGAGAGACGCGTCTTGTTTTGCGGATTGCCCGCGACAAATGTGGCAAGCTCGTCGATCTGCGCTTGGCTTCTCTGGTCGCATGGCAGGGAATCCGCGGGCTGATCCGATGTCGCATCGATGCGGATGACGGATTTGTTGTGGTCCTCGACCAGCCAGATTGCGCCGTCGGATGCGACCGTGATCCCCACCGGCGCGCCCTGCGGCCGCGCGCCATTCACCTTGTGCCACTCGGAGACGAGTTCGTCGTAAGCTGCCGCCGCGACATCGGCGCTATCGCTCTGGAACGCCCGCGCCGGTTCCCGGCCGCAGCTGATATGGTAGCGCACCGGGGGCGGACTGAGCCGCGGAAATCCCTTCTCATCAACGTCGTAAACCAGAACGCGGCTGCCGGTGGGACGGTAGCCGTGCAGCCCGACGATCAGCTTGCCCTGCAGTTCGGGAAACCTGTCCGCACGGTAATAGAGCATGCTCAGCGGCGCGCCGTGCGGCGGCAGCAGCGACAGCGGTGGCTGGTAGGACGCCGCATTGGCGCAGAAGTTCTTGTACGGCCCCGGCGTCTGCAGGACGTTCTTGAATTCCGGGCTCGGGGTTGCGATGTCGTAGCAATAGGGCCAGCCATAGTGCTTGCCCTGTTCGATGGCGTTGATCTCCTCGTTCGGTTTGAGGATATCCGGCAGGTCGCGGCCGTTCTCGGCTTGCAGGAACGCGAAGCCCGCATCCGGAAAATCCGGATGCACGGCAAACGCCATCGAGTTGCGAAGCCCGCGCGCATAGATTTCGCGCGGCGGATTGGGGTCGTTCGCCCCGAGCGCGGGAAAGATTCCGCCGGCCGGAGGCGTGAACATCCAGATCGATGCCAGCGGCGAGGGGCCCTCTCCGGCCGGGCAAGGTCTTTCGATCGGAGCCGGGGTGATGCAATTGTCGCTGTGCGAACCGACATTGACAAAGATGCGCCCGGTCTTGTCGAAAATGAATTGCTTGAGCAGGTGGCTGCTGTCGTCGACCACGGTGCCGTCGGAAAGCACTACATGCTGGCCGGGAAGATGCTGGACGATGGTTTCGATGGTGCCGCGCGGATTGGCGGCCAGGGGATCGAACCGGAAGATGGTCTCGTGCGTCGATGCATAGATCTTGCGGTCGGGTCCGACCGCCAGCCCAAATGGGAAATCAAGCCAGGCGACGATCTCCTTTATGCGCTGTCCCTCCGCCGCGTTCGGGTCCAGCAGCAGTAGTCGGCCTAGCCCCGCGATCCATCCACCCATGTCCGAAATCACGAACAGCTCTCGATCTGGAATCTGCACGATCGAGCGCGGAAATCTCAACCCGTCCTCCGCGCTGGCGACCAACCCTGCGCAAAAGCCCCGCTTCACTCCGATTCCTAGTTTCGGAAACGACAGCGCCCCGCTTCCGCAGCGCGCCTCGCCGAGCAGATAGCCGCTCTTTCTCACCGGTTCCGCCGCGAACGCTGGCGAGGCGGCGCAAGTCAGCGCTGCGGCTATCGCGAGGGCCCTGAAGTATCGCGATGCCGCTGGGGGGTTGATTTTCAGGCGATCCTTCATGCGCATGATCCCGGAACGTCCGGCCAAGGTCGGGTTCGATTCGGGCGCCATCATCGCAAGCGATTGAGTGGAGCGCACCTGAAAGACGGCACAGCTAACGCAATTTTCTTGATTTCTTGCCGGTTGGTACGATGATGAGGAAATCAAGCTTGGGGCGGCGTAGATCTGAATCGCCGCGGCTCGCCCGTTAACCTCGTATCGTTCAGGATTTCTCATGGCGTCGCCAATTCAAGCCGATGACAACAGTCTGGATCGATTCAGCAAGCTGCTCCCTGCCGACGTAACGGCGGCGTTCATCAGCACAAAGGCAGCGCTTGTTACGGCGGTGCCTGCCGAAACCCAGTATTGGGCGGTTTTTTTCAGTTTCGTGTTCATTCTCGTGATGTGCTCGCCGTACTTCAGATATGTGAGCAAGATCGACAACCGCTGGCACCGTTACTTTCTCGTGGCGAGCGCGGGCGTGTTCGCCTTCGCCCTGGCCGACAAGCAGATCGCCGATGTTCTTATCAGCGTCTTTGGCGTAATCGACAAGAACGGCAGCTACCTGAACGCGACCGCCGTCGCGCCGGTCGTGACCGGCATCGCGATCGTTCTGCCGATCCTCTGGACTCTGCTGGTGTCCCAGATTGCAATGAGCGCGATCAGCGACAAGGGAATACGACCAGTTCCCGTGACTCCCGTTGCCGGATGACGGTTCAATGAGAAAATACCTGTTATCGCTGGCTCTGGGTTCGTTCGCGCTATGTCCCGGCGTCGCGGCAAATGCCGCGCCGGGTTGCAATTCCGCGCCGAAACCCATCGAGACCAAGGAGAGCGTGGTCTCCACGGTTCTCATTCTTGAGGCCAAAGGCAGGTACTACCTTCTGGATAAATGTTTGCAGGTGAGCCGGTCGCAATTTGGCTCGGTGCTGCATTTGGGTTTCCTGAACAACTTTCCTGCGCGGGACCCCTCGTACCTTTTTGTGAAATCGAAGCGTTCCTTCGCGGCGCCACCGCCGGACCTTGTCAAACTTTCGCGCGGAGACGGCTGGTATCTGGGCTCGAGCGCACAATCGGAAGCGCGCCCGGTGCGCCGGATGGACGATAAGGCTTACCGGGGTTCCGGTGCCCAATGGAATGACGCCAACGCCGATGGCCGCATTCCCGAAGATCTTCTCTCCGTTCCCAACAAGAACCAGCCCTGGCATGCCTACATCGACGCCGACCGGTCGGCGGCCTCCACCGACGAGTTGCGTTTCTGGCGGATCGGCGACGGCTCGCTCGGCCCCAACGACGGACTGACCCATTATCTGATCCGGTTTGTCCCAAGCAACTCGTTCAGCCTGATCGATTTCTATGTCTACATCCAGGAAGGCGTCGCCAAGGTTGAACTGCAAACCAGATCGAACATCGATTCGCTTGGGCAGACCTACACGATTATCGTGGTGCGCTGAAATCCGACGCAGCCGTATCGCCCAATGCCCGACTGCGCATCCGGTTCGGGTCAATTGATCCGAAACGCGAAAGTCCAAGACTTCGACAGCCGTCGAAGCATGCTCGGGAACGATGCTGTAGGATGACGCCATCCGGAATGCGGCAGGCGATTGGAGAGACCAGATGAAACGAGAAGTCATACGCGTCGAGCCGCTGTCCACCTATTTGGAAAGGTGGAAGGCGCCGACCTCGGCCGTCACCCGGTATGGCGACATCGTCTACGTTTCCGGTTTTCCGCCGTTCGATCCGGAGACCGGCGAGGTCGTCGACGCCCCGATCGAGCGCCAGACCGAACTCGTGCTGGAGCAGTTGAAACTCTGTGTCGAGACCGCCGGATCTTCGCTGGAGAACGGGCTCAAGTGCAACGTCTATTGCACCTCGGTGGAGAAATTCGCTTCCGTCAACGCGATCTATGCGCGCTACTTTCCCAAAAACCCGCCGGCGCGGATCTTCATCAATGTTCCGGCGTGGCCGGGGCATTTCGATATCGAGATCGACTGTATCACCGCGATGTTGTAGCCTAGGGAGTGATCGATGTTCTCCGTGATTTTCGAAGTGCACCCGAAGCCGGATCAATGGGACGGCTATCTCGGCCTCGGCAAGATGCTCAAGCCCGAACTCGAGCGGATCGACGGCTTCATCGACAACGTCCGCTATCGCAGCCTCCGGCACGATGGCTGGCTGTTGTCGCTGTCGGGCTGGCGCGACGAGAAGGCGCTGGTGCGCTGGCGCACCCAGGCGCGGCATCACGTGGTGCAAGAGAAAGGCCGCTCCGAGATCTTTCTCGACTATCATTTGCGGATCGGCCAGGTGACGCAGGACACGCGGCCGCCCGCGGACCACGCCCTGAGCGAGCAGCGGCTGGACGAAACCGAAACCGGCGAGGCCACCACCATCACGCTGATCGACGCCAGCCGTCCGCCCGAATGGGTCAAGGCGACCAGTCCGGATGATGTCGCGAAATGGCTCGGCCTCACGCCGGATGCGAAGGGCCTGGTCTCCTGGGATGTGTTCGACGCGGTTCTTACCCCGGGCGACATTATCCTGTTGGTCTCATGGCGAGACCTGGCCGCCGCCAAAATCTTCGAGGGCGCGGTGTCGTTACAGGACGGCGCGCGGCTGCGCCGCGTCCGCGTGGTGCGCGACTACGGCATGTTCGACCGCCGCGAGGCGCCACAGTTCTATCCCGACGCCAAGGGTGGGGAGACCAAGCATGCGTGACAGCGCGGGAAACGCGGCCTATTTTGCCTTGTCGTGCAGGCCGATGCCGATCGCCTTGTAGTCGTAGGTCGGATAGAACTCGGTGCGGTAACTGCCCCATGCCGAGTTCTCCATGATGCGGTTAACCTCGCGCAGCCGGGACGCCGGAAGCCGCAATGTAACGACCTGGCCGATTCCCATCATCACGTACCAGCTCACGACTTCGATGCCGGCGGGCGGAAAGGCTTTGTAAAAGCCCTGCTTGTCGAGCTGCGCCTGAAGCTCGCTGAGGGGGCGCGACTGGTCGTGCTTCAAGAATATGGTGAGCATCACGGCGTTGTCGGCGGTCGGCGCCGTGTTCTCCGCCGGCGCCGCTGCGGTCTGCGCCATGACGGTTGAGCCGAACGCCAGAACGCCGGCCAGCGCTGCGAGTGTCATAAGTGACTTGATCATCATTGACTTGCTTCCTCGACCCATCGCTTTTCTCCTTTTTGAGAACGGATTTGCGAACGGAGATCATCGCGACAGTGCGGTCTGGTGTAAACCGGAATCATCGGGACGGCGGAAATCCGCTTCCGCAGCGCGGCGCACCCGGCAGGGTCAGTCCCGATACCTATGAAAACGCATCCGAAGGCATGGACCGATTATTACGTGCCGAGTTCGGCCGATCTCAACGGCAGTTGAACGTAGGATGGGTTGAGCGAAGCGAAACCCATCATGACGTCAGCGAAGAATGGCGGGTTTCGCTTCGTTCAACCCATCCTACTTGTCTCTGCCTCAAATCCGCGCGATGTTCTCTAAAGGCCAAGCTCCGATGTTGCGAGGTCTGCTATGAGCGCGCTCCTGACAGCGATTATCTACCTCGGGTCATTCCTGGCAATCGGTCTGATTGCGAGGATGGCGGCGCGGAGATGGATCGATCGAAGCGGCACCAACCTGACCGACGTTCAGGCGCAGGCCGGCCCCAGGCGCCGCAAGCGCAAGGCTTTTCTTTTGGGTGCGTGGCGAAACGAAGATTAGCCAACGATGCCGGCAGGCGCGGCGATGACGCCGATCGTTCGACCGAGGCTCATCCCAACATCTCCGGCCGGAACAGCTTGCGATATCTGCCGGTGTTGGCGCCGGAGATCATGAACTCGCCATCGCCGCGATAGTGAATCGTCCTGGGGTATTTCGGCGAGGTCGCCACATGCGCCTTCACCACCTCAAACACGAACAGGCTGTATTTCCGGATCAGGCTTGAATCCACCAGCTTGCATTCGAAATTGGCGTAGCACTGGTCGATCAGCGGCGCGCGCACATGGGTGCCGGGGCTGGCGGTAAAGCCGAACTCCACGAATTTGTCGATGTCGCGCCCGGAGGTGTTGCCGACCTTCACCACCTTGGGCGCGATATCTTCGGTCGGAATGTTGATCGCGCATTGCTTGCTGCGGCGGATCATCTCAAAACTGTGGTTTTGGGTCCAGATATAACAGCCGATCAGCGAGGGCTCGAACTCCATGATCATGTGCCAGCCCATGGTCATGATGTTGGTCTTGTCCTTGTGCGCCGAACTGACGAGAACGATCGGGCCGGGCTCGAGAAAGCGGCGCACATTGTCGGTGGGAAAGTCCTTCTTGGTGTATTTCGGCATCGCCATCCTACACCCCGCCTTGCTCCGCCAGGCCCACCGCCCACAGCGCGAACGCATAGACAATGGCGACCTCATCGAGCCGGTCGAAGCGGCCCGACGCGCCGCCATGACCGGCGCCCATATTGGTGCGCAACAGCACCGGCCCGCCGCCGGTCATGGTCGCGCGCAGCCGCGCGATCCATTTCGCCGGCTCCCAATAGGTTACGCGCGGATCGGTGAGGCCGCCCATCGCCAGAATTTTCGGATAGCGCTGTGCCGCGACCCGATCGTAAGGCGAATAGGACAGGATGGTGCGAAAGTCCTTTTCGCTTTCGATCGGATTGCCCCATTCCGGCCATTCCGGCGGCGTCAGCGGCAGCGTGCCGTCGAGCATGGTGTTTAGCACGTCGACGAACGGCACCTCTGCGACGATGCCGGCGAACAGCTCGCCCGACCGGTTGGCAACCGCGCCCATCAGCATGCCGCCGGCGCTGCCGCCGTGGCCGACGATGCGTTTGGCGGATGTGTAGTTGGCGCCGATCAGCGCGCGGCCTGCGGCCGCGAAATCGTCGAATGTGTTGGTCTTCTTCTCGCGCTTGCCGTCGAGGTACCAGCCCCATCCCTTGTCCGAGCCGCCGCGGATATGGGCGATGGCATAGACGAACCCGCGATCGACCAGCGACAGCCGGTTGGCGGCGAACGACGCCGGCATCGCGATGCCGTAGGAGCCGTAGCCATAGAGCAATAGCGGTGCGGAGCCGTCGCGTTTGAAATCCTTGCGGTGCAGTATCGACACCGGCACCTCGGCGCCGTCATGCGATGGCGCCATGATGCGGGTGGTGATGTAATCGGCGGGGTTGTGGCCGCTTGGGATTTCCTGGCGCTTGCGCAAGGTTCGTTCGCAGCTCGCCATGTCATAATCGTAGATTTCCGTCGGTGTGGTCATCGACGAATAGGAGAATCTAAGATTGGTTGTGTCGAATTCATAACCGTCGATGGTGTCCAGCGAATAGGCCGCTTCCTCGAAGGCGATGGCGTGCTCGTCCCCGGTGCGGAGATCGCGGATCACGATCGAGGGCAGGGCGTTGGCGCGCTCCAGCCGCACCATGTGACCGGCGTAGAGTTCGAAATCGATGAGATAGATGCCCTCGCGATAGGGGATCAGGTCGCGCCAGTTGGCGCGCCCGGGAGCGGCCAGCGGTGTGGTGACGATCTTGAAGTCGATCGCGCCGCCGGCATTGGTGAGAATGAACAATTCGTCGCCGCGGTCGGCCACCGAATACTGCACGCCGGTTTCGCGCGCCGCGACCAGGCGGGGCGTCGCGGTGTCGTCGGCGAGATCGATCAGCCATTGCTCCGAGGTCTCGTGATCACCCCCGGCGATGACGCAGAATCGGCCGCTGGCGCTTTCATCGATATGGGTGAACCAGCCGGAATCGCGTTCCTGGTGAACCAGGATGTCATCCGCCTGCGCCGTGCCCAGCCGATGACGCCAAACCTGCATCGGCCGATGATTGTCGTCGAGCTTCACGTAGAAGAAGGCCTTGGAGTCCAGACTCCACACCACGCCGCCGTCGGTTTGCTCGACCATGTCGGCGCCGTCCTTGCCGTCGGCCCAGCGGCGCACGCGAATGGAAAAATATTCCGAGCCTTTGATATCCGCGCTCCAGGCCTCGAGCCTGTGATCCGGCGAGTGCTGCGCGCCGCCGAACTTGAAATATTCATGATTCGCCGCGAGCTTGTCGCCGTCGAGGATGATCTCGGCTTCGCCGCCGCGGCGCAGGGTGCGGCCGAACAACTCGTGCTGCCCGCCGTCGCGGAATTTCCTGACATAGGCGAACGGGCCGTCAGGCGCCGGCACGCTGGAATCGTCTTCCTTGATGCGGCCGCGCATTTCCTTGACCAGCCTCGTCTGCAGGCCGGCGGTGTGGCCGAGCAGGTTTTCGGTGTAATCGTTCTCGGCTTCTAGATGGCTGCGGATCTCGGGATCGAGCACCGCGGGATCGCGCAGCACCTCCTGCCAGTTGCCGTCCTTGAGCCACGCATAATCGTCCGTGATCGCGATGCCATGGGTGGTGAAGCAATGCGGACGCCGCGGGGCGGCCGGCGCGCCCCGAGGCGTGCTTTTGGTGTCCGGTCGGTTCAATTTCGGTCGGTTCACGTAAGCTCGCTTTCACAACAAGTTCCGCGGGGTTGCCCCCATATACGCTTCGTCGAGTCGATTGCCAGAGGTGCGCCACGCGCGCCACATGCGCAAGACCTTGCACACGCCTTGTTGACCGCCGGGTTGTATGGTTAGGCTTTTCGGCGCTCACACCGACGGACCCATGCTTTTCAACTCCTATTCCTTCATTTTGGTGTTCCTGCCGGTCGCCCTGGCCGGCTATTTCGTGCTGGGCCGGCTCGGTAATCTGGCGCCGGTGTGGTGGCTGGCGCTGGCGTCGCTGGTGTTCTATTCGGTCAGCAACTGGCAATTCGTAGCCTTGCTGGTCGGCTCGGTCGCCTTCAATTATGGTATCGGCTGGCTGCTGATCACCAAACGGTTGGGTTCCGGCACGCGGTTTGCGGTGCTGACGGCTGGCGTCGCCGGCGATCTTCTGGTGCTCGGTACTTTCAAATATGCGGGGTTCTTCGCCGCCAATCTGAATGCGTTGTTCGCGACCGGGTTTGCCGTCAACATCCTGCTTCCAGTTGGAATCTCCTTCTACACCTTCACCCAGATCGCATTCCTGGTCGATGCATATCGCGGCAACGTCGCGCGTTATGGGCTGCCGCATTACGCGCTGTTCGTCACTTACTTCCCGCATCTGATTGCCGGGCCGATCCTGCATCACAAGGACATGATCCCGCAATTCGAGCGCCGGGAGACGAAGCGTCCCGATCCGCATCTGATCCTGTGCGGCCTCATCATCTTTGGCGTAGGGCTGTTCAAGAAAACCTGTCTTGCCGACGGCATCCAGCCTCTGGTCGCGCCCGCCTTCGGCGCCAACACTCCGTCCTTCGATCAGGCCTGGATCGGCGCGCTGGCCTATACCTTCCAGCTCTATTTCGATTTCTCCGGCTATTCGGACATGGCGATCGGCATTTCGCTGATGTTCGGCATTTTCCTGCCGCTGAATTTCAATTCGCCCTACAAGGCAACCTCCATCGTCGATTTCTGGCGGCGCTGGCACATGACGCTGTCGCAGTTCCTGCGCGACTATCTCTATATTTCGCTTGGTGGCAACCGGCACGGCCGTTTCCTGCGCTACGCCAATCTCATGATCACCATGGTACTCGGCGGGCTCTGGCATGGCGCGGCCTGGACCTTTGTGGTGTGGGGCGCGCTGCACGGTGTCTATCTCTGCGTCAATCATGCATGGATCAATTATGGTCCCACAGTCGCGCCGCGTTTCGCGCGCGCGGCGAATGCCGGTTCGTTCGTGCTGACGTTCCTGTCAGTCGTCGTCGCCTGGGTGTTCTTTCGCGGCGACAGCATCTCGTCGGCGACATTCGTGCTGTCGAGGATGGCCGATCCCACCAACATCGTGTTCGGCCGCGGCGAAATCGCCAATGCGCTGTTCATCGCGATCTATGCAGGGATCGCCTGGTTCGCGCCGAACACGCAGGAGATCATGGGTTACGATCACAAGAAGCGGGCGGTCGGCGAAAACCTGAGCGGGTGGCTGCGGCGGCCGGGCTTCCTCTATGCGGCGGCGGCGACGCTGGCCTTTGGCGTGCTCGGAATTTCGCAGCACAGCGAATTCATCTATTTCAGGTTCTGATGAGCAAGCCGTACAGGAATCTGCTTCGGCTTCTCTGCGCCAGCGCCGCCATCGTTGTTTTGGCCGCCGCGCTGAATTTCGTAGTCGATCCGCTGCAGCTGTTCCGGCCGGCGCGTTTCTATCATGCGATGTATTCGCAGGACAGCCGCATGCAAAACGCCGGGCTGATCCGCAGCCAGCAATACGATACGGTGTTCATGGGAACATCGCTGGGTATTCACTTCCGGCAAAGTGACATCGACCGGATTCTCGGCGTTCGCTCGCTGAAATTGTCGATGACAGGCTCGAATTCCGTGGAGCAGAGTTTCGTGCTGGCCGCAGCGCTCGAACACCATCCGAACCGCGTGATCTGGCAGATGGACGACTGGATCTTTCGCGATGCGCCCGACATCGACGCGGACATCTATATTCCGGCCGATCTCTATCGCAGGAACATGAAAGGCGTTGCCGAGTATCTGTTCAGCGGCGCCATGGCGGGGGAGTCGCTGTGGATGCTGGCGCGGTCGATTCGGCCGCTGCAGCCGTTGACCGCGCGGCTGACCACGGGGGTGCTGTTCAAATTCCCGATTGCCGAGGTTGACGACATCAATGTGCTTCGGCCTGATTTCGACGTGGCCGGCTTCTACAATGCAAAAAAAGCAATCGCCGCCTTCAAGCGCATCACCGATCCCGTACGCAGCGCATACCTGGCGGAAGGCTACGGCTATGACGCCATGGTCCGCCATTTCGAGCGCGACGCGGTTGCGCTGATCGAGAACAATCCGCACGTGAGATTCGACATCTATTTTACGCCCTATTCGATCCTGCAATTCGTGGCGATGCGGGATGCTTCACCGGCGACGCTGAAGATCGTCTACGACTTCTCCGTCTATGCCAGTCAGCGGCTGGCACGCTTCCCGAACGCGCACCTGTATGATTTTCGCGTGGCGAAGGAAGTCACGCACGATCTGAATAATTATGGCGATGTCATCCACCATTCGCCCGCGATCGACCTGAAGATTCTGTCCTGGCTGGCCGCCGGCGATTACGTCGTCAGCCGCGAGGCGCCGACCGCGCCGACCGAGTGGCTCAGGCAACAGGTCGAGGCCTATCGGACCGGCGAACTGGAGCACTAGCGTTGGTTAACGATTGCGGCGGCGCGCTCGCGTCGGCGGCGAAGCGGCAATCGTCTATTTACAAGCGATGGCTGAAACCCTTAATCTTTTGAGGACCTTGAAGCAGACGCGGCAAATCGCCTTAAGATTTGGGGGAGCAAAGTGTCGGATACCAACAGCGAGGTCGCGCCCCCGACGCCCCAGCGCTGGTTTGCGTCGGGCGGGAGCCGGTGGATCGCTGCGCTGCTCCTTGTTGCCGCTCTGATTGCCGGGTTTTTCCTGGTGCGGTACCTCAGCGGGATCGGGGCCGTCACGGCTCGCGCGGAGGTCAGCGTCGAAGAGAGCTGGAACAAGACCATCGCCAATCTCGGCATCACCCCGATCTTTCCGCCGGAGGAAGACCTTGTCGTCGGCGATGTGCTGGCGGCGGTGGTCCGCGACGTCGACATCGAGACCAATCCGGATGCGCACGATGTCAACATCGATACCAAGGTGGCAAGAAAGGCGCTGGTGAGCCGCCCGGTAAAACTCGCCCATGTCGATGTCTCAAAGGAACTGGATGACGCCTACGGCAATCTTCCGGTGTTCCCGGCGACCGTCGGTACGGTTACGCCGCTTCGTTCCGGCGTCGCGCGGGCGTTCTCGGACGCGGTGCTGCTCAGCAACGTTCCACGGGCGGCTTTTCCGCGATTGAAAATCCAGGGCGTCAGCAACGCGGCGGCCGGCCTCTCGGCCGACGGAAAAGGGTCGGCGAGCTACGGAGCAGGATCGCAGGAGGTCGAGGAATTCGAGCTTTCCGATGTCAGAACCTACGGGCTGCCAAGCGTCGCGGCGCTAAAAGTGTTCCAGGATTTTTGTGCTGCGAAGGCAACAGCGGAAGTTTGTCTGGAGAGTACGGCCCGCAAACACCTCGAACAGGTTGCCGGGGACGAGATAAACCGCAAGTTTCTCGACCTGAGGAGCGGCGACTACCGCTATGCCATCGATGTCCAGATCGTGATGGTGTATCGGGTGTATCTTACCAGTTCGATCGTCGATTTGCGGCGGACCGCCGCCAACCAGAAGGGTGGCTTGATGGCGTTGTGGCCGTTCGGTTCGAGCCAGGGGGCGGCCGCGCCCGCGGCACCGGCGCCGTATCGGGCCCCGGCCAACCCCGTAACCCTGGATGGCAGCACCGCCGAACAGGTTCAGGCGCTGAACGACCGGCTTGCCGACGTTGAGCAAAAGCTTTCGAACGCAAAAAGTGGCGGCACCTTGGTTTATGAGTCTTCTTCCGGCCGGGAATCGGCTCTAGAAGGGAAATTCGAGCGGCCGGTCGCAATCGGCTACCGCAGCGTAAAGAGGGACTTCGCTTTGAACCCCCCAGAACCGGCGCAGTAATATCATCATGACGGCGATCAAGCGCATTCTACTGGTCATTCTCCTTTGTCTGCCCTCGCTTGCGCAATCGCAGGCGCCGCCGCAGCCCGCCGGGCCGCCGACGAACAGCAGCCCGTTTGCATATGTCTTGTTTATCCACTGCGGTCCGAGGAAAGCCGATGATCCCGTCATCAAGCAACTCGCAATCCTGCTGGCGCGGCAAGGCTATTCGGTACGCGAGCCGGAGAACGACCAGGATTTAGGCGGCGGCCCGGGGGTGGACTATTTCGACGATCAAGCCAAGGCCAAGGCCGAGGAAATCGCCAGAGTCGTCAACGATTACCTTGCCGGTCTTAACCCGCCGGTGACCAGGAAACTGACAGCGCGCCGGCAGACCGTGAAGAGTTCGTCGACCTATCTGGGTGTCTGGCTGTTCTAGCCGTTGCGCAGCCGTGCCTCGGCGCCGGTGCCGAACACCGGAATCTGGTTGACCGCGAGCACTACCGCGAAGGTGATGACCAGCATCGCCAGCCCCAGCACGGAAATCGCGGCGAGGTCGCCGCTTTCGTTGAGATCGTAGATCAGCACCGACAGCACCTTGGTCTGCGACGTGAACAGCACGATCGCCGCCGACAGTTCCCGCATCACCCCGATGAAAATAAAGCACCAGGTCGCGATCACGCCGGTGCGCAGCAGCGGCGCCGTGATCTGGCGCAGCGCCTGCAGCCGCGTCGCGCCGAGAATCCGGCTCGCATCCTCAAGCTCGGGATGGATGGTGAGGAACGCCGCCTGCAATTGCTGATAGGCCGACGGCAGGCTGATGGTGAGGAACGCGATCAGCAGGATCCACAAGGTGCCGTACAGCACGAACGGCGGCCGCGTGTAGCTCAGGAACAGGCCGACGCCGAGCACGATGCCGGGCACGGCGACGGGTGCGGTGGCGAGAAACCCGAGCGCGCGCGATCCCGCGATCACCTTGCGCGTCGTCACATAGGCGATCACCAGCGCCAGCATGGTGCCGATGGTCGCGGTCGCGGTGCCCAGGATCACGGTGTTCTTCAGCGCAAGCTGGGTCGACGACAGCTCGGTGAACACGAACACGATATTGTGGAGCGTGAAGGTCGCCGGCGTCACCAGCGTCGTGGCGTTGGGCGAGAACGCCGCGTTGAACAGCGCGAAATACGGCAGGAACACCGGATTGAGCAGGATCAGGAGGCAGAACCCAAGCGCTGCCCAGCGCCACGCCTTCAACTCGACGCGGCGCGGCGCGCCGTATTTGCCGCCGACCACCGAATAGCCGCGGCGGCCGAGGATGAACTTCTGCGCCTGCAGCAGCAGAATCGTCAGCAGCAGCAGCGGCACCGCGGCGGCGGCGGCGAGTTCGAGCTTCGGCGGATACTGGAACAGGCTCCAGATCTTGGTGGTCATGGTGTGGAAGCCGGCGGGCAGCGCCAGGATCGCCGGCGAGCCGAACAAGGTCATGGCCTGCAGGAAGGCGACCAGGGCGCCGGCGACCAGTGCCGGCAGCGCCAGTGGAATGGTGACGCGCCGCGCCGTGGTCCAGGCCTTGCCGCCGAGAATGGCTGAGGCGTCCTCCAGTTCGCCGGGCATGTTGTCGAGCGCGTTGGCGACCAGCACGAACACAAACGGAAAGGTGTAGCAGGAGATCACGAAGATGATCCCGGTCAGCGAATAGATGTTGAACAGGTGTTCGTCGGCCTCCGCACCGGTGACGAAGCGATACAATTGATTGAGCAGGCCCGAGTTCGGCGCCGCCAGCAATTCCCAGGCGACCGCGCCAAGAAACGGCGGCGTCACGAACGACGCCGTCACCAGCGCGCGGATGAACTGCCGTCCCGGCATATCGGTGCGCGACACCAGCCAGCCCATTGGCGCGGCGACGACGCAGCAAAACGTCGCCGAGGTGGTGGCGATGATCGCGGTGGTCAGCAGCGGGTCGAGAAAATCCGGATCGGTGAACAGCTTTATGAAATTCTGCAAGGTGAGATAGTTGTCGCGGTCGGTGACGCTGTAGATCGCGAGCCACGACAGCGGCATCACGATCAGCACCACCAGAAATCCCGCGAACAGCCACAGCACCGGCTCGGTCCAGTCGAGCTTGGCGCGGGGGGTGTCGGTGGTGGTTGTGATGGTCATTTAGTCAATCTAGTCGAGCTGGTTGATATTTCCCTCCGTCATGGCCGGGCTTGTCCCGGCCATCCACGTCTTCCCTCTAGTCTCGGTTAGAAAGACGTGGATGCCCGGGACAGGCCCGGGCATGACGAGTTTCATGTGTGCCATGCATCAAACCCGAAACAGTTTTGCATAGCGCGTCTTGATCTCTTCGGTCATGACCTCGACGCCGGCAGCGTCTTCCTTCATCAGCTTGATGTCCGAAATCTTCCGCCGTCCCGGCTTCGACTGCACCTGCGCGTGCACCGAATACTGCGCGGTGTAGTCGCAGAAGAATTGCTGGGTTTCCCGCGTGTGCAGCCACGCCTGGAACAGCCGCGCCGCGTTCGGATGCGGCGCGGTCGCGAAGATGCCGGTCGGGCCGGAGATCGTCGGCGTGCCCTCGGTCGGATACACCGGCTCGACCGGTTGCCCGGCTTCCTTCAGCAGCACGACGCCGTATTCGTTGCCGTCGGCCATGACAGCGCGCTCGCCCAGCGACAGTTTTTTCGGCGGATCGGTCGAGGATTGCACCTGCATCACGCGCTGCTTGGAGAGCTTCTCCAGGTAGTCCCAGCCGAGCTCGCGAACCAGCTGGAAAGTCGCGGTCATGATGGTGCCGCTATAGGCGGGATGGCCCTTGACCATTTTGCCGGCCCATTTCGGGTCGAGCAGGTCGGCGAAACTTTTCGGCGCGTCTTCCGGCTTCACCAGTTTGGTGTTGTAGGCGATCGACGACAGCCAGATCCGCGACGTCGCCGACATGCCATCGGGATCGCGGTATTCAGGCAGGAAATGCTGCGCAATATCCTCGGTCACGAACGGCGCCAGCCAGCCATTCCTTTTCCAGCTGATGATGTGCGAGGCGTCGGAAGTGTTGATCACATCGACCGCGCGGATGTTACTGGCAAATTCCTGATCGACCCGCTGAAACAGCCGCTCCGACCCGGAGCGCTCGATCTGCACGCCAATGCCCGGATACTTCTCCTCGAACGCCTTGCCGAGTTTCTCGCCGACCGGAAGGTCCATCGACGAATACAGGATCACCTTGCCTTCTTTTTTCGCGGCCTCGACCAGATCGGGCGTGATCGCCACCGGCGCCGGTGCTGCCGCCATTACCCGCGTCGCGAGCACGGTCAGCCCCAGCGCGGCCGAGCCCTTGACAACATCGCGGCGGGACAATTTCTTTCGCATCGGTCTCGGCCTCTCTTGTCAGACCCGGAAAATCTTCTGATAGCGCGCCTTGATCTCTTCGCTCGCCTTCTCGGCGCCCTCGGCGTCTTCCTTCATCAGTTTGATGTCCGCGAGCGGCTTGCGGCCGGCGTGCTCCTTGACCTGGGCGTGCAGCGAGCGCAGCCCGCCGGACTCGATGATGATCTGCTGGGCTTCCGGCGTGAAGCAGTAGTTCTGGAACAGCTTTGCCGCATTGGGATTGGGTGCTGCCTTGAAGATGCCGTTCGGGCCTATGATGAAGGGGGTGCCTTCAGCCGGATAGACGGGCTCGACCGGCTGGCCGGAATCCTTGAGCAGGAAGATGTTGTATTCGGTGCCGTCGGCCATCACGCTGCGCTCGCCGAGCGACAGCTTCTTCGGCGGATCGGTCGCCGATTGCACCTGCATGATGTTCTGCTTGGCAAGCGCCTCGTAATAATCCCAGCCGATATCGCGCACCATCTCGAACGTCGCGGTCAGAATGGTGCCGCTGTAGCCCGGATGCGCCTTGACGATCTTGCCCTTCCATTTGGGATCGAGCAGGTCCTTGAAGCTCGCCGGCGCGTCTTCCGCTTTCACCAGCTTTGTATTGTAGGCGATGGGCGAGAGCGTGGCGCGGAAGCCGGCATAGGTACCGTCGGCGTCGCGGTGCTCGGGCTTGTAATACTTCGCGACATCCTCAGGCACGTAGGCCTCGAGGATGCCTTGCCTCTTCCAGGCCAGCAGGTGTGCGGCATCGGAGGAATTCGCGACGTTGACGGCATGGACGTTGCTGGCGTATTCCTGACCGACGCGCTGAAACACCCGCTCGGCGCCGGTGCGCTCGACCCGCACCTCGATGCCGCCGAACTTTTCCTTGAACGAGCCTGCGATCTTTTCCGAGACCGCAAGGTCGATCGAGGTGTACCAGACCACCTTGCCTTCTTTTTTCGCGGCCTCGATCAGTTGCGGCGTGATGGCTTCGGCCGGCGGCGCCGCGGCGCGAACCGAGGACGCGAACACCGTCCCCAGCGCCAGCGCGGTCGAGCCCTTCAGAACGGCGCGCCTCGAAATTCTTCTGTTTTTCATCGCGATCCTCGTTTTCTGTTATCGGGCCAGCGCACGGCAGCGCGCGGGCGGCAGCGTGAGCCAGACCTCGGTGCCCTTGGGAACGGCACTGTCCGTTGCGGTGATGATCCGCAGCGCGGTGCCGTCCGACGTCTCGACCATGTAGTCGCGGCTGCTGCCCAGAAAAACCTGGCGCGTGACGGTGGCCTTGACCACGTTTTGCGCGGCTTGCGGCGCCGTCGTCGACAGCTGGATGTCGTGCTGGCGCACCGCCACGGCGGCGCTCTGGCCGGCGTTGAGCTTCGCGCCCGTCACCTGCAAGGTCGCGCCGGCAAACGCGACATGATTGCCGTCCAGCGCGCTGCCCTTGATGACATTGCTGGCGCCGATGAAGCGGGCGACGAATTCCGATTGCGGCCGGTCGTAGATATCTTCGGGGGTGCCGAGCTGATCGATTTTCCCGGCGTTCATCACCGCAATCAAATCGGCTGTTGTCATCGCCTCGGACTGGTCATGCGTCACATACACCGTGGTGTAGCGGTATTGGTCATGCAGGCGCCGAATCTCGAACCGCATTTCCTCGCGCAGATTGGCGTCGAGGTTCGACAGCGGTTCGTCGAGTAAAAGCGTTTCCGGCTCCACGATCAGCGCGCGCGCCAGCGCCACGCGCTGCTGCTGTCCCCCCGACAACTCGCCGGGATAGCGCTGCGCCAGCACTTCGAGTTTTGTGGTTTCCAGAATGGCTTTCAGCTTTTTCGCGATTGTTTCGCGGTCGAGTTTCCGCAGCCTCAGGCCATAGACGATATTTTCGGCGACCGTCATATGCGGCCACAGCGCGTAGCTCTGGAAGATCATAGACATCTTGCGCTGCTCGGGCGGCAGGGTCCGCGCCTTCGACGACACCAGCCGGTCGCCGACGTGGATGTCGCCTTCGGTCGGTTCCAGGAAGCCGGCGAGCAGCCGCAGCGTCGTGGTTTTGCCGCAGCCGGAAGGGCCGAGCAGGCAGACCAACTGGCCATGATCGATCTGCAGCGAAACATCGTCGACGACTGCGAGCGATCCAAACCGCTTGGTCAGGCCGCGCAATTTAACGGACGCCAATCAGGTTCCTCCCAAAGCATTTTCGAAAGAAAATGCCCTCATTTGTAATTTGCGCCGTGGTCGGCCGGCTATTTATCGCTGGACAATCTAAGCACTAAAAAGCCGGCGCCGAAAAGGCTCAGGCGGTCCTCAGGCACTCACACTTTCGCTTAAGTACTGGATCGCCGCCTCGGTGCCGCCCTTGCCATGCGGGATATCGAGCGCGTTGAGCCCGACCTCGATGACGCCGAGCGTCCCCAGAATCATCGGCGCATTGACGTGCCCCATATGCGCGATCCGGAACGCCTGTCCTGCGAGTTCGCCGATGCCCGTGCCGAGCACGACGCCGCATTTCTGCTTGCAGTAGCTTTGCAGCGCCACCGGATCGTAGCCGTTGGCCATGACGATGGTGGTCACGGTGTCCGACCGCTCGCTCGCTTCGGCGATGTTGAAGCCGATCACCTGGCCCTCCGCCCATACCGCGACCGCGCGGCGAACCGCCTCGCCGAGCAGGCGATGGCGCAGGAAGGCGTTCTCGAGTTGCTCGGCGAACAGCATGTCGATGGCCTGGCGCAATGCGAACAGCAGATGCACCGGCGCGGTGCCGGCGTATCGCTGGTAATGCTCCGGGCCTTCGCGCGCGGTCCAGTCCCAATACGGCGTTCGCAGGCCGGCGGTCTTGTGCGCCTCGCGCGCACGGCCATTGGCCGCGACGAAGCCGAGGCCGGGCGGCGCCATCAGGCCTTTCTGCGAGCCCGACATGGCGACGTCGATGCCCCAGGCATCCATCTCGAACGGCATGCAGCCCAGTGACGCCACGGTATCGACCATGTACAGCGCCGGATGATTGGCCGCCCTGATCGCCTTGCCGATCGCCTCGACGTCGTTGAACGCGCCCGACGCGGTGTCGACCTGCACGACGAGGACGGCCTTGATGCTGTGGTCCTTGTCCTGCCGCAGCCGGGCTTCGACTTCGGCCGGGCGCACCGCGCGGCGCCAGTCGCCCTTGAGCACTTCGACCTCGACACCCATCGCAGCCGCGGCGTTGCCCCAGCCGATGGCAAAGCGGCCGCTTTCCAGCACCAG
This sequence comes from uncultured Alphaproteobacteria bacterium, assembly GCA_963784755.1. GTDB lineage: Bacteria > Pseudomonadota > Alphaproteobacteria > Rhizobiales > Xanthobacteraceae > Bradyrhizobium. Next base: position 1,719,467 of record CAWASS010000004.1, read on the forward strand.
GATCCTGTCGCCGCGCGACAATACGTTGCTCAGAGCGGCTTCCCAGGCGCCGTGACCGTTGGCGATGTAGATGTAGGAGCGGCCTGAGGTTGCAAACAGCCTGGAAAGATCGCGCTGCAGGCTGTCGCTCAATTCCAGCATGGTGTCGGAATAGATGTCGATGGCCGGACGATGCATCGCCTGCAACACCTCGTCGGGCATCGTGGTGGGCCCCGGGATTGCCAGAAACTCCCGGCCCGCGCGAACGACCATTGTTGTTTTTCCTTGTTGGCGTCGGACCCTGCCGGCACGGCGAGGCGCGAAATCAGGACCTATGGGTGCAATGGATGCGGCGGAAATTCAACCCGGCGCGCGGCTATTTTCCAAGCGCATTTGCGGCCGCCCGCCAGATTTCGTCCTTGATTTGGGTCGCCGGCGGGCTCGGAATCGTGACCGCGGGACCGTCGCGTTTGTTGCACGCCTCGACCAGCCGCAGCACCCAGACTTCGCCGTCGGTGTAATAGAGGTCGCCGCCGCCATTATGCCCCGCCACGGTCGGGCCGACGCCCGTGACCTGGTATTTGGCGTCCACCATTCCGGCGGCTTCCAGATCGGCCGCAAGCAGCGCGCGCTCGGCATCGATATCCGGGCCGATATGATGGGTGACGGCGCCGGTATATTTGCTGACGCCGACGCTGCGGTCGAAGGTGGCGTCGCCGAGCCATACCGGGCGCCCTTCCTCGCCCTGGTCGAGCACCTTCCAGAAGCGGACGTGATTGCGGTGATCGGCACTGTTGCCGGCCGGCTTTTCGAATGCCAGATCCTCGCGCCGGCCGAGATAATAGAGATTGCTCACCGGCGCATCCCTGTACTGGCGATCCAGCAGCACGCTGCCGACGATTTCGATCGACGAGCGCAGCGTGATCGGATCGGCGGGAAACCAGCCGGCGGCATGCATGGCGCAGACGACGTCGCGCAGGTCGCCGATCAGGCCGACATTGATCGCATCGCCCGGGATGCCCTGGCCGGTCAGCGTCACCATCGGCAGGTTGGCGAGGCCCTTCTGGTGCTCGTAATGGGTCCACAATGCCGGCAGCACGATGTAGGCGAGCAGGCCATAGAGGGCGGCGGCGATCAGCGTCAGCAACGCGGCGCGCCGCAGCCAGCCACGCCACGGCGATGCCGGCGGATGTGCGACGTCTCCAGTGTCAGCCACAATGCGATCCCCGCGAATTCAGATCGCGAGGTTAGCACGGCTGATCGGTCCCGCTAGCGCTTGGTCTCGCGGCAGCCGGCGGCTTCGGCGTCATCGACCGAGCAGAACCAGCGCGTGCCCTTAGCGACATTCATCTGGATCTTTGCGTACCAGCGGCTGGCAGGCGTGTGATAGATGCATTCGCCGGAGCGGTTGACATTGCCCTTGATGGTGCAGTCGGGCGAAGGCGCGACCGATCCCGACGCCGACGCCAGCAGGATCGCATTGGCATTCTCCGGCGGCTTGGCCGCTCCCAGAATGACCGTCTTCTTGTTGCGGACGCGCCAGTCCCATGGCGCGATGAATGCGCCCTGCCACATGCCGGCCTTGGCCTCGCGCGCGGCTTTTTCGTCGGCATCGTAATCGTGCGAAAAGCGGGCATAGGACAGCGCCCATCCGCTCTTCACCATCCATTTCTGGATGTCCTCGCCGTCGACCTCGCACCGCGCCACGGTCCGGCCGCGGCGATCGGTCTGGCGCGCGTGGCAGGTCCAGCTCTTGCCGCCGGCATGACGCATGAGTTCGTCGCGCGCGGCGACGCCGCAGGTCCAGCGCTCGCCGTTGTTATTCAGGCAAAGCTGATCCGATGACGGCGCGTCGATGCCGCCTAGACGGATTCGGGTGCTGCCGATCACGACCTGATCGCCATCGCGGATTTTGGGAATCCCGGTGATGTCGGCGGCGCTGGCCAATGCGGGCAGCACCATCAGCGGAATCGCAAACAGCAGCGTCTTGAGCATCATCGGCAATCCCGGCGCAGAATCGCATTCAGCAGTCGCGTGGATTGTGCTGATATTTTGGGCAACGCACCAGCACCCGCCGCAGCCGCGGCTTTCAACTTAACGCGATGACAAGAAGAATGGTATCGTGCCCTGGACGCTAACGAAGAACGGTGTTCGTCGCGGTCCCGGCTCTGCGGTGCACCGTCGAAGAGACGCCGCACCGCGTCCGGGACACCTTCAGTACTCACGCTTCCCCTGCACCATCGCCCGCCGCGCCAGCGCCAGGCCCATCAGCACGAAGGCCGATGTCACCTCGGGGCCGCCGACCAGGATCCGCGTCGGCGTCTTCATCTTGTTCCACTCGTAGGCCCGGTACGGCCCATGGCGGCCGCCCTCGCCGAAATGGCTGACGATGCAATGCAGCGCTGGCTTAAAGCTCGCCGCTTGCGCGCCGAGATGGCCCAGCGCGATCAGCGCCAGCGCCGCGTCGAACGCGTTCATCTCGGCGGTGATCAACTCGTCCTGGACATAGGCCAGTACGCGGCCGCGGATGAAAGCGAAGGCGCCGTCGGGGTCGATCGCCTCGCGGGCGACAGCCGGCAGCGCGGCGAATGCGGCGTGGCAGCGGCCGAAATAGGCGCAATACAGTTCCGGCAGATAATAGATGTGCGAGCGCGGATCGGTGAACGCGCCGCTTGCGACCAGCCGCCGCTGGAACTCGACGATCTTTCGCACCGTCGCGAGCCGCCGCGGCGTCTCGACGATCCGCCATCGCGCAACATTGCGGAAACTGACCTCGAGGATGTCGAGGTTCAAGGTCGGATCGAGATCGTTGCCGAACGGCCGCTCGCCGGCGAGATTGTCGATCCAGGTGACGACGCCGCCGGCATAATCGATGTGGTCGTTGAGCGGCACGGTCACCTGTGGCTCGTTGATGCCGGCGTCGACCTGATAGCCGGCATAGAAGTCGAGCAGTGGCTGATCGAGGATCGGATCGGCCGAGCCGGCCTGGGTCGCTGCTGAAAACGAGCAGGCGGTGGTGTCGCAGTCGGGCACATAGATGCCGAAGCCGAGGTCCTGCTTGATCTGCGCAAAGAAGCGGCTAAAGCGCGGGTGCGGCAGCGGCGCCAGCGCCGTGATGACGCTGACGGTGCTGCCGTCCAGCGCGCGCACGTCCTCGCGGCTGGTGGTGAGGCAGAACTCGACCATCGCCGAGATGGCGCGGCGCGACGATGCAGTCTCCGCGGCCGAGGCGAGGCCGGTTTCGGCAAAACTCAGCAGCGCTTCGGTGAAAAAGGCATCGTAATAAGCCGAGCGATGGCGGATCTGCATCGGCTGCCACATCGGCTCGGCGATCCCTCGCCACGGCGGGTTGATCAGGTCGCCGGCGGGCGAGCGCGCGATGAAAATTCGCGCAAGGTTGAACAGCAGCGTCGAGTTCTTGTAGCCGCGCGAATTGAGACCGGTCAGCGCCATCAGGAATTCCCTGCCGCGCAGATCGGGGTCGCCGATCAGGTTGAACGCGGCATAGGTTGGGATGAAGCCGTTGCTGGCGTGCGAGCGCAGCAGATGCGCGCCACAGCAGCGGATGATTTTTTCGATGTCAGCGAGTCTGGGCGCATGACCGGGGGCCGGCAGGGGTTTTAGCTTTGGATGCTGCAGCCGGACGGTATCCAGCAACGCTGCCACCGGCCGGCCGATCGCGGACCAGTCCGGCTGGTCGTCATCGCGTGCGCGGGTCAGGGCCTGCCGCAACGCTTCGAACCGGGACGGCTCGCGCAATTCCGGCAGGCCGGCGCGCCGCAGCAGCGGGCGCAGCGCCGGGTTGGCCAGCGCCGTTTTGTAGAATTTGCGGAGATGCGGATCGCCGCCGCCGCCGTTTAGAAGCAGCGGATCGCAAACGTCGTACAGGGAGGGGCCGTCCTTGGGGAACGTCAACGCGCGGTAGGCGGCCGCGGTGAAAGTTTGAAACGCCATGAAGTTCCTTCCGCACGCATTGGCGCGTTCCGGCTGGCCATGCACGTCTGCGCACCGGTTGAAAAAACTACACGGAGCACGCGGAAACACAAATGTGGCTGAGATCACATTCGTGGCTGATTTCGATAAGCCCGCTTGTTGCGCTGCAAACAATAGGAGGTTAGTACTTTGTTATGGTGCGATGCCGCAAAAGGGTCGCAATTGGTCCCCACAGACCCGCCAACCCCTCAAACCTATTTGACGTTGGCGCGACTAACAGGCGCGTCCGAACCACGGCTGGAATGAAATCGCATGAATATACGGCAGCTTAGCGTACCCCGCCGCTCGATCACCATCGCCGCCGCGTTGGCCGGTTTGGTGTCGCTGGCGATCGGCGCTCACGCTGCGCTGAACAAGCGGTCGCTGGATGCGGCCAAGGCCGCCGCAGCCGTGCTGAACAGCCAGGCTGCGAACAAGCCGTCACGGCTCGCGCTGGTGATCGGCAATGAACACTATCCCGACGCCAACGCGCCGCTGACCCAGCCCGTCAACGATGCGCGGGCGATGACGGCGGCACTTCGGCGCGAAGGCTTTGACGTCGATGTCGTGGAAGACGCCAGCCGCGACGACATGACCCGCGCCGTCGGCCGTCTCAAGGCCAGGATCAATCCCGACTCCGTGGTCGTGCTGTTCTTCGGCGGATATGGCGTTCAGGCTGGCCGCGAGAGCTATATGATCCCGGTCGATGCCGCGATCTGGACAGAATCCGACGTTCGCCGCAGCGGCGTCAGCATCGAATCCGTGCTGGACACGATCAAGGAGCGCGGTGCGCGCGCCAAGATCGCCGTGATCGACGCGTCGCGCCGCAATCCTTACGAGCGCCGTTTCCGCGCATTCTCGCATGGCCTTGCGCCGATCAACGCGCCGGACAACGCGCTGATTCTGTCGTCGGCCACGCCCGGCAAGGTCGCCGACGATTCCAGCGGCCACAACAGCGTGCTGGTGACCGAGCTCTTGAACAATATCGGTTCGAAGGCGGCCGGCGCCGAAGCCGTGTTCAGCAGGACCCGCATCGCGATCTCGCGCACAACCGACGGCGAGCAGGTGCCGTCGGTGTCATCGTCGCTGCTGGAAGACGTGCATTTCGCCGCCGACGCGGCTGAAAAAGCCGGCGGCTAAACTTTGTCGTCATTCCGGAGCGCGCAAAGCACGAGCCCGGAATCCATAACCACGACGGCGCGTATGGATTGCGGGCCTGCCCCAAAGCGCATCCCGGAATGACGGTGTAGCGATCATTACTTCGGATCGGCGCTGGCGGTGATCGGCCGGACCGGATCGCCTTCGCGGAGCAGCGCGCCCGCCCGCGCCACCACAATATCGCCCTCGGCAAGTCCCTCGCGGATTTCGACCTGGCCGCCGGACATCAATCCCACTTCGACGCGCCGGGTCTCGACCCGGTCGCGCCGCACCACCTGAACCACGGTGCCGGCACTGCCGTAAAGGATCGCGGTCAGGGGCACCGATACGCCGCAGCTTTGACCGGTCTTGATCATGGCGCGGCCGGACGAATTGGCCAGCAAACGCCGTGTCGAACTCAGCGTGACGAACACCTGCCCGAGCTGGCTGTTGGGTTCGACGGTCGAGGCGACGCGGCGGACCTTGCCGTCGACTTCGCCGGCGCCGATGATCTTGACCCTCGCAGCCTGATTGACGGCGAGCTTCGACAGATCGCGCACCGGCACGAGGCCGACCAGATCGAATTCGCTGCGGGGGATGATGCTGAACAGCGCTTCGCCCTTGCCCGAAGCGATCGCGCCGATCACCGCCGTTGAGGTGCTGACGAGGCCGGCGACCGGGGCCTGGACCATGATCATTCCGCCCTCGGGCAGCGTCAGCCGGGCCAGGGTCTGACCCGCGGTCACGATTTCTCCGGCGTCCACCAGCACTTCCGCCACCTTCAGACCTAGCCGGTCGGGTCGAACCATCGTCTCATCCTTCGGGATCAGGATTCCCGAAACCTCGACGATTGCGGCAAAGCATTGTTTTGCCGCCTTCAGCACGGTAACGGCAGCCCCCTTCGGGACCCCCGCATCGTCGGCGGCGAGACTCCGTTGCGACGCGAAGCAGATCAAACCTGCGACCAGCGGGATCGCGAGTTTCTGTAGGAGACGGCGCGTCGCAAAAGGATTCATCGACATTCCAAATCCGGTTTCAGATCACCGATATCAGAACGCCGGCTGCGGAGCCAAGAGGAGCATTGGGCCCCGGGCGCTTGGATGCAGTCAGCGGCCGAACAGCTGCTTCATGATGCTGTCCATCGGCGTCTCCTGGTCCGCCGCAGGCGGCTTGAGCTGATCTGACGGCGAGACGGGAGCTGATGGGGCGGGAGCCGCGCTGCGGCTGCCCAGTCCCCGCTGCAGCAGATTGCCCAGGGTTTCGCCGAGCTTGCCGCTGAACTGGTCGGACATGCCGCTGCTCTGGCCGGGCTGGCCGCCCTGACCGAACAGGCCCTTGCCCATCTCCCTGAGCTTTGCGTAGGCCGCGTCGGGATTGTCGAGCATGCCGGCGACTTCGGGATAGATGCGCGGCTCGGCCCACGGCCCCTCGATCGCGACGGGAATGCCGAGCCCGACCGGATTGGCGGCGCTGCCCTGTCCCTCCATGGTCATCGCCAGTTTCGGCTCGACGCGAAAAGACAGCGTCTTCGCGGGCAGGTCCACGGTGCCGGCACCGGTCATGCGCACCAGCGGGCCGACCAGCGTGAAATCGGTGGTGGTGGCCTGTCCCTGTTCGATCCGGAACGAGGCGCTGAGTTGGGCGAGGTCGGTGGTCTGGTCCGGACCTTGCTGCCATCCCGACAGCGTGCCCGACGTCAGCGACCGGATCATTTTGGCGACGTTGAGGTCGCGGATCGCGCCGTCCTGGAACACGACGAAGGCCGTTCCGCTCAAACTCGATATGATCGTGCGCTGGCTTGAGCCGCCGGAGCGAAACGCGAGCTTGGCTTGCATCTTGCCGTCGAGCTTGTCGAAGTCGGCCAGGCCCGAGAGCAGCGGCAGTGCGCGCACGCCGGCAAGGTCGCTGCGCAGGATGTAGTTCGGATCATTCCCGGATACATCGATGATGAGTTCGCCGTCGGCCTCGCCGCCATAGACGCCGAGGTGCGAAAATTGCGCCTTGAACACGCCGCCGCCGAGGGTTGCGTCCACCGCCGCCGGCGCGAAGCGCGCGTCGCCGATATTGAGTTCGGCTGCCGAAACCCTGATCTGGGCGTCGAGATAATTCAAACCCGCAAGATTGATCGGCTCGTTGCTCCAGGGTTTTCCCGGCTGCGATGCCGCGGGCCGGGCGCGCGACGGCGTACCGATATCGAAACGCTGGAAGTCGAGATCCAGTTTCACCAGCGGCTTGCTGGCAAGGTCGGCCGAGGCCCAGCCGTTGAACTGGACGCCATCCAGCGTGCCGCTCAAACCGTTGATCGCGAGCACGGCGCCATTGGCCCGCACTTGCGCCCTCGCGGACAGCCCGACAAGGCCTGGGGAATCCAGTGTCAGTTCGAGCGGAATGTTCTGCCGTTCCATCGAGCCCGTGGCAACGACCGCCTTGATCTCGAATGTCAGCGGATGTTGGCCCGATCGCGCGCTGCCGGCGAACGCGATCTCGCGGTCCGCGCCGATACTGGCGTCGGCATCGATGCCGTCGATACCATTTTCCACGCGGTCGCGCAGATTGGCAAAGACAACGGCGCCGTCGATGATCCTGACATGGCCGACGGCGAAATCATTCGCAGTGGGGTCGCTAGGCGGGGTCGCGGGCTTCGGGGCGTTGTCGGAGCGCGGGTCGCGATCGCGCCGCAGCGGAACGTACAGAACGGGTTTGGTAATAACGAGTTCGCTGATCCGCGGATGACTCGACAGCGCGCCTCGCAACGGAAGTTCGGCCTGAACGCTGCCGATGGTGAGACGGCTGTCGGAATCGCGGGCTTTCGGGTCCTGCACGGTAATGTCGTTCAGCGTCACGTGCAGCGACGGCCAGATGCCGAGTTTGGTCGCGCCGGCAACGACAAGCTTGTATCCGGTTTCGCGCTCGACCCGGTCCTGGATCGCCTGCGTCATGAAGCCCGAGGGAATTCCGATCAGCAGCAGCAGTGCCGCGACGACGATCACGGCCGCGATGGCGGCGCCGGCGATTTTCAACACTCTCATCTCTGGCATTCCGGGTCGTGAACGCGACGGCGCCGCGGACGACACAAATGCGCCCCGCCGATATCGCGACTTTAGCCGCGAAACCGGAAACCCGCTTGGATCAATCAAAAATAATCCGGGGGTGCTGCAAAGTTATGTGACCTATGACACACTTCCCCGGGATGGATTTCGAGCCGGCGGGAAGACATCGCAATGAGCAAACAGGCCGAATTTGCGGCACTTCTGAAGCTGAATCCGATGTTCGCCGACCTCGGCGCCGACGAATTGCAGCGCATCTGCGGCCTTTGCCAGACCCGGCAGCTCGACGCGGGCGAGATGCTGTTCCGGAAGGGCGACCGTGGCGATGCCTTGTACGGGGTGCGGCGCGGCCAGATCAGGATCGAAACCGGCGGGTCGGGCGGCAGCCGGCTGACCCTTAATTTCCTCGGCCCCGGCGACCTGTTCGGCGAGGTCGCCGTGCTCGACGGCCAGAGCCGCACTGCGGATGCCACCGCGGGCGAGGCCTCCGAATTGTTCGTGCTGCGGCGCGAGGATTTGCTCAGCTTCCTCGAACGCGAGCCGCGCGTCGCGGTCAAGCTGATCATGCTGCTGTGCCAGCGCATCCGCTGGATCAGCGAGCGCATGGAGGAATCGGTGCTGCAGCCGCTGCCGGTTCGCCTCGCACGCCGGCTCTGCGCGCTGGCGTCCGATTTCGGATCGGAAGTGCACATCTCGCAGGAGCAGCTCGGCGTGTTCGTCGGCGCCGCCCGCGAAAGCGTCAATCGCCAATTGCAGCACTGGCGCAAGGATGGAATCCTGGACCTGCAGCGCGGGCGGATCCTGCTGCTGAACATGGGGCGGCTGACCGCGGTGGCGAGGAACGAATGACGGGGTGGTTCAATCGTAGGATGGGTGGAGCGAAGCGATACCGATCATGCGCGCGCCCGATGTCCTGTGACGGGTTTCGCTGTGCTCAACCCATCCTGCAACCCAGCTACTCCGCCGCCGGCGTATGGACCGCCTGCGGCGGGGTTTCGGGTTCGGCGCGATGCTCGGTCTCGCCGCTGGAGGCCAGCAGCTTCCTGCCAAAGCGCCAGGAAAACTCGCCGACGTCGTCCATCAGCATGAACATCGCCGGCACGAACACCAGCGACAGCACCGTCGAGAATATCAGCCCGCCGATCACCGCCAGCGCCATCGGCGAGCGGAATTCGCCGCCGGCGCCGAACGCCAGCGCCGAGGGCATCATGCCTGCGGCCATGGCGATGGTGGTCATGACGATCGGGCGGGCGCGCTTCATGCCGGCGTCGATGATGGCTTCATGACGCGGCTTGCCCTCGCGGATGGCTTCGACCGCGAACTCGACCAGCATGATGGCGTTCTTGGTGACGATGCCCATCAGCATGAGAATACCGATCCAAACCGGCGTCGTCAGCTGTTTGCCGGTCAGGAGCAGCGCTGCGATCGCGCCGCCGATCGACAGCGGCAGCGAGAACAGGATGGTGATCGGCTGCAGGAAGGTGCCGAACAGCAGCACCAGCACGGCATAGACCATCATCAGGCCGGCGGTGATCGCGGTGGCAAAGCCTTCCGACAGTTCGTTCAGGCTTTCGGCGTCGCCGGAGGGACTGACCTTGACGCCCTTCGGCAGGCTTTTCATGACCGGCAGTTCGTAGATCTTCTTGGTGGCGTCGCCGAGCGCGGCGGTGCCGACCAGATCGGCGGCGACGGTGGCCTGACGTTCCCGGTCGTAGCGGTTGATGCTGGTCGGGCCCTGGTCGAGCTTGATGTCGGCGACGACGGACAGCGGCACGCCGCCGCGGCCGCCGCCGAGCGGCACCCGCAACTGCTCCAGGATCGGCAGGTCCGCGCGCGCGGCATCCTCAAGCTGCACGCGGATCGGCACCAGCCGGTCGCCGGCGTCGAACTTGGCCAGCGCCGGACCGACGTCGCCGATGGTGGCGACGCGGATGGTTTCCGACAGGCTCTCGGTGGAGACGCCGAGCCGCGCCGCCAGATCGGCGCGCGGCTGGATGCGAAGCTCGGGCCGGTCCAGCGAGGTTTCGGAAATGACGTTGGCGATCAGCGGAATCCGCTTCATCTGGTTTGCGAGTTCAGCCGCGACGTTGCTGACGATGTTGCTGTCGGTGCCGGTCACCACCAGCGAGATCGCACGCAGGCCGTTCTCGTCGAGAAACCAGAACCGGATATCGGGGACGTTTTCGAGTTCGCTGCCGATCGCAAGCTCGAGTTCGCGCTGGGTGATCTTGCGCTCCTGCTTCGGCGTGTAGTTGATGATCAGCGCCGCCCGCCGCACCTCGAACGTCCCCGGCGGCACCCGTCCGCCGTCGACGAACACGCTCTTCACCTCCGGCCGCTTGCGTAAGCGCGCCACGATTTCCTCGGTGGTCGTTTCGGTGAAGGCGAGTTGCGATCCCGGCGGAAGCTCCATCGCAAGCAGCGAGCGCGCCGAATCCTGCGCCGGCAGAAAACCCTGGGGCAGCAGGCTGATGCTCCAGATCGAGGCGACGAAAATCCCGAAGCCGATCAGCACCGTGATGAAGTAGTGCTTCACCGACCAGGTCACGAGGCCATTATAGGCCTTCAGCACGCGCCCGGGCGCCGGGTCGTGATAGTGGCTGTCCTTCATGAAATAGGCGGCCAGCACCGGCGTCACGAACCGCGCGGCCAGCAGCGAGAAGAACACCTGCACCGACACGGTGATGCCGAACTGCTTGAAGAACTGTCCGGCGATCCCCGACATGAAGCTTGCAGGGGCGAAGATGGCAATGATGGTGAGACTGATCGCGATGACGGCGAGGCCGATTTCGTCGGCGGCTTCCAGTGCGGCGCGATACGGCGATTTCCCCATCCGCATGTGGCGCACGATGTTCTCGATTTCGACGATGGCGTCGTCGACCAGAATGCCCGTCGACAGCGTGATGGCGAGGAAGCTCACCAGGTTGAGCGAGAAGCCGAGGATGTCCATCGCCCAGAACGCCGGGAAGATCGACAGCGGCAGCGAGATCGCGGCGATGATGGTGGCGCGGAAGTCGCGCAGGAACAGGAACACGATGATGACCGCGAGCGTCGCGCCTTCGAACAGCGTCGAGATCGCGGCCTCGTAGTTGCCCTTGGTGAAATCCACCGAGGTGTCGATCAGCTTGAGGTCGACGTCGGGATAGGTGGCCTTGAGCGCGTCGATGCGTTTCTGGACCGCGGCGGCGACCACGACGTCGCTGGCGCCCTTGGAGCGCTTGATGCCCAGCGCCACGATGGGTTCGCCATTGACGCGCGCAAACGTGCGGCGGTCGGCGATGGTGTCGGTCACCGTGCCGAGATCGTCGAGGCGGACTTCGCCGCCCGCGGGCAGGCTGATCATGGTGCCGGCGAGATCGTTCAGCGTCTTGGCCCCCGCCAGCGTGCGGATGGCCTGATCGTTCTTGCCGATTTCGGCGCGGCCGCCGGCGAGATCGACATTGGTGCCGCGCAGCCGGCGGCTGACGTCGACCGCGGTGAGCCCTGCGGCCTGCAGCCGATCGGGATCGAGCGAGACCAGAATCTCGCGCTCGACGCCGCCGATACGCTCGACCTGGGCGACATTGCGCACGCCCTGCAGCGCGCGTTTGACCACGTCGTCGACGAAATAGGACAGTTGCTCCGGCGTCTTGCCCGGCGAGATCGCGGCGTAGGTGACGATGGGCAGGCCGATCACGTCGACGCGCTGGATCAGCGGCTCGTTGACGTTTTGCGGCAGGTTGCTGCGGATGCGGGTGACGGCGTCCTTGACGTCGTTCAAGGCGCGGTCGGTGTTGGTCTCGAGCGCGAACTGGATCGTGGTCAGCGACAGGCCGTCGGTGATCGAGGATGAGATGTGCCGCACCCCCTCGACGCCGGAGACGCCGTCCTCGATGGTCTTGGTGACCTGCGATTCCAGTTCGGCCGGTGCCGCGCCGAATTGCGAGACCGCGACCGAGATCACCGGAATGTCGGCGCTCGGCAGCCGCGTCACCGCGAGCTTGGTGAAACTGATCCAGCCCAGCACCAACAGGATGATCGAGAACACGACGGAGGGCAGCGGATGCCGGATCGACCATGCGGAGATGTTCATAGCCATCAGCGTACCCGCGCGCGATCGAGTTCATCGGCGAACATGGTCTTGATCTGGTCGCCGTCGTGCAACGACGTGCCGGCGTCGGCCACGACGATTTCGCCGACGTCGAGGCCTTCGAGAATTTCCGTGGAAGTGTCGGACACGAGACCAACCTTGACCTTCCGCGTCTCCACGATATTGCCTTTGACCACCTGGACGGTCAGATGGTCAATGGCGGAGCGGGGAACGGCGATGCCGCAACTGCGCTTGGCATCGATGTTGGCGCGGGCGAACATCCCGACCTTCAGCGACGGATTGTTGGTCAGCGATATCCGGACATGGCCCAGTTGGGTGCCGCGATTGATTTCCGGCGCGACCAGCCGGACCCGTCCGACCAGGTCCGGCGCAGCGTCCCTGCTGATGCGCACATTCGATCCCGGATTGAGCTTCAGCACGTGAATGCCGGGCACTTCGGCATCGAGTTCGATTTCGTTGTTGACGGCAATCCGGAACATCGGCCCGGCCTGCGGCGACGCTGGCGCGCCGACGATGGTGTTGACCTGGGTCAGCAATCCTGCGGCCGTGGCGCGCAATGAAACCGGTCCCGGTTTTGGCGCGTTGGAATTCTGCGGGTTCGTGGACGGCGCCGTCACCCGCGCCAGTTCCTGATTTTCGGTGACCACGTCGCCTTCACGGACGAAGAGGTCGGTGACTTTCGAACCTTCCTGGTCGACGCCGACCACGGCCTCCCTGCGCGGCACCACGAATCCGGTGATCCGGACCATGTCGGAGAAACAGGCGTTGACGGCCTTGGCCACAATGACGAGGGCCTTGTTGGGAACCACTTTCTCTTCGGCGTGGGGGCGGTGCTCCAGCCAGTAATATCCGACGCCCAGCGCGACGACGACGACTGCCCCGATCGCAGGCTTGAGGTACGCGGTCAGCATCATCGCGCGATCGATCCGGGCCTGTGCCCGCCGGCGCGCTGGATTTCAACCGGGCGCTGCGAGGCCGCTCGATGACGAGCGCGCGTCCCGCTGCGATGCGGAACGCGATGTCGCCGTTGCGCGGTGCCCGGCGTCACGCTCACTTGGATGCAGTGGCCTTGTTCGCCATGTTCACCACCTGAACGCGGCGGTTCACCTCCGCGGTCGGGGCGTTTGGATCCTTGAGCTTGCTCTTGCCGTATCCGACGGTCACGAGGTCGGTGCCGGCGATCCCGAATTTCTCGGTGAGGTAGCGCTTGATCGAATCCGCGCGGCGCTCGGACAGCTCCTGATTGTAGGATTCGCCGCCGGCGGCGTCGGTATGCCCCGCCACGATGAAGGTCGAACCCTTCAGGTCCGGGTTGGTCAGCGCCTTGCCGAGCGCCTGCACGGCGGGCAGCGACTTGGCGCTGATGTCGGCCGAATTGTAGTCGAAGGTGATCTCGAGATCGATATTCGGCTTGTCCTTGGCGATGGTGGCAATCTCTTCGCGTTCGCTGACCGACAACGAGCGCGTGGTCCGGTTGCGGATGGTCTGGACGAATTTCCCTTCGGCGGCCACGGCCGCCGGATCGGCCTGCGGCCCCGCCGAGAGCCCCCGGGTCAGCGGCTTCTTGGGCGCGGCCAGCGCCCTGACGATCTGGTCCTCGGTCACGTCGTCGGCGGCAAAGGCCATTCCCGCGGTCATCGAAAGCACCGCGCCGGCCGTCATGATGGAGCGGATCGAGTTGAAATTTCGGTTGGATAGGTGAGACATCGCCGGGTTCTCCTGCGCGCGCATCGAGCGCGGTTTCAAATCGATTTGCAAACAGGCAGTTCGACAAGCGGTCGGACACGCCGTTGGTTCGGTCAATCAACGCACACCGTAACCTGCGAACTCCTTCACGATATTCGGATCCATCGCCTTTGCATTGGCTATATCAAGTTCGCCCTCCGAAATCGAGCCATTGCGCTGCTTGGCGAGCCCGCGCCCGTACAGCGAGGAGGTCAGTCTGGGATTGATTTTCAGCGCAGCGTCGAAATCGGCGATGGCATTCTTGGTCTGTCCGCTCTTCAGGTTGACAAGGCCGCGGCTGTCGAGGGCGTCGACAAAATTCGGCCGCAGCCGCAGCGCCTCGTTACAATCCCGCAGCGCCGACTGCAGGTCGCCGATCACGGTGCGCGCCCAGCAGCGATTGTTGTAGGCCTCAACGTCCTTGGGGTTCAAACGCAGCGATGCCGTGAAGTCGTTGACGGCGAGCTGATAGGCGCCCTTGCTGGCATAGACCTGTCCGCGCCGATAGAGCGCGCTGGCGTCGTCGGGATTGTCGGCCAGTTTGCTGGTCAATGACTTGATGGTCGGATCGTCGGCGAGGTTGGCGACCGCCGTCGTTCCCTCGTCCTTGACCGCCGGCGCGGCGGGCGCGAGGACGGGAATCTCGACCGGCTTCGGCGTCGGGATATCAACCACGGTGGGCGCCGGCGCGTCGTTGCGCGGCGCGGAGATCGGGTCGGGGCGCGACGGCGGCTTGGCGACCGCGACCGGCGTCGACGGCTGCGGCCGCGCACCGGGAATAAACGCAAAATCCTCCGCCAGCGACGAAGAAATCCATGGCACCTGCTCGTTGCGCGAGGCCCGGGTGACGCCGACGCGGGTGCGGTTGAGGGTTTCCTCCGCCGTCAGGTCGGGAGCGCGGATTTCCTTGAGCAGTTCGCTGACGAACAGGCTGTGCGCGCTGCCGGTATCGCTGACGACCGAACCGAGCGCCGCCGAATACATCACCAGCGTCCCGTTCGGCGCGATCACCGGCGCGAGGCCAGCGGAAAAACTGCGGAAGCGGCGTTCGAACGGATTGCGCCTGGAGGCGTCGATCAGCGCGATTTTCACCGCGGCGCCGCGGCCGTTGATTTCACCCAGGATGGTTTCCAGGCTGAATCCGTCACGGCGGACGTCCGGCTCGGTCCAGATCTGCGCATCGACCGGGATCATGTAGCTCTGGCGGGCGGACTGAATGCCGAACCCGCTGAAGAAGACCAGTGCAATATAGCCCGGCTTGACGCGGGCATAAAGCCGGTCGAGTGCGTGGCGCATGGCGTCGCCGGTGAGGTTTTCTCCGGTCTCGACGTCGAAGCCGTTGCGCTTGAGCTCGTCGGCGATATCCTTGGCGTCGTTGATGGGTTCTTTCAGCGGCGCTTCGGCGTCGGGATATTTCGCATTGCCGATGACAAGGGCAAATCTGTCGCCTGCCGCCCATGATTGGGCGGGCACGGCCGAAACGATCAAGATCAGCAGCAATGCGAGGCGGAATTTCATACGACGCCGGTCCAGCCAAAGGGGCGCCGATCCCAAGCTCGCGCCCCCGCGATCCTACTCCACGCAAACCGCATTATCAAACGGGGCGGGGCGGCGCTGTCAACACATCGCCGGATGCTTGACCGCCGCGACAATTGATCGCAAAGGCCTCGCGGGTTCCCAGCGTTTCGGAACCATTGGGCGCGGCGGCGAAAGATTACTTCGACGCTTCTGCGCGCTCTGCCATGTTGACGATCTCGACGCGGCGGTTTTCCGCCGCATACAGGTCGCCAGGATTTTTCGGGGCCTTCCTGCCATAGCCGGCGGTCACCAGATTGGCTGCGGGGATTTTATAGGTGTCGACCGGGAAGCGCTTTACCGTTTCGGCGCGGCGCTCCGAGAGGCCCTGGTTATATTCGTCGCTGCCCCTGGCGTCGGTGTGGCCGCCGAGCATGACGACGGAACCCGCAAGCTCCTCGGAGGTCAGCGGCCTTGCCGAGGCTGTTCAACTGCGGTTGGGCCTTCGGCGTCAGCGCCGCGGAATTATAATCGAAGTTGATCTCCAGATCGACCTTCGGCCGCTTCGTCGCCATCGCGGCCGTCTGCTCGCGATCGGTCAGTGACAGCGAACGGGTCTGGCCGCGGACGCGCTTGACGAATGCGAGATCGGCCGAAGTCAACGGCGGCCGGTCGGCCGCGGTCAGGCTCCGGGTTTTCGACGTCGACAGCCGCTCCTGGATTTGTGTGGCCGAAAGACCTTCGGCGCGCGCGGACCAGTTGAAGGAGATCGCCATGCTGCCCAGACAAGCCGCGGTCAGTGCGATGTTCAACGTTTTCTGCCGAATCGCCATGGTCACCTCCCGCTCGGCACGCGCCGGGGCAACAGTACCGGGTGCGATCGTTGGCATGGTAATCCGCGCCGCCGCTTGATTGTGACATAGGTCACAATCAGGGCTGCTGGACCGGCGTAAACGGCACTTCGGGCACACCGGGCGTCCTTGACGCATTGGACGCGGGGCGGGGGTTGAGGTTCAAGTTTCTTGCACTATCCCGGCCCCAGCGTAAGCCGGGCCGGGAGCGGCGTTTGACCTTTGCCGGTGGCGGTGGCTTGGTGCGGCGATCGGCAATCGCACCAAGAAGAAAGTGAGACCGATGGGAAACGCCTACGAAATCTACGCCATCCGCTATGCGACCATGTCGCCGCGCACGCCGCACCAGAACTATCTGCTGCCCGATCCGCATGAGACCGCGGCCGCGGATCTCGATTACTTCGTCTGGCTGATCCGCGGGCAGGGCTGCGACATCCTGGTCGATACCGGCTTCAACGCGGAGGAGGCAGCGGTGCGCAGCCGCAAGCTCACGCTCAATCCGGTCGATGCGCTGGCGGCGTTCGGCGTCAACGCGAACGATATCAAGGACGTCATCGTCACCCATTTGCACTACGATCACGCCGGCAATCTCGACCGCTTCCCCGCTGCGCGGTTTCATCTGCAGGACCGCGAGATGAGCTACGCCACCGGGCGCTGCATGTGCCACGGGACCTTGCGGCATCCGTTCTCGGCGGATCATGTGACGCTGATGGTGCGTCACGTCTACAGCGAACGCGTCACCTTCCATAACGGCGATGGCGAAGTGGCGCCCGGCGTCACGCTGCATCGCGTCGGCGGTCATTCCGACGGCCTGCAGGTGGTGCGGGTCGAGACCGCGCGAGGGCCCGTGGTGCTGGCCTCCGATGCCTCGCATTATTACGGCAACATGCAGCGCAAGAATCCGTTTCCAATTCTCTACAATCTCGGCGACATGATGGAAGGCTGGGAGATCGTGAAGCGCCTCGCCGGCCATCCCGACCGCGCCATTCCCGGCCACGATCCACTGGTCACGGAAATCTATCCGCGCGCCAGCGACAAGGTGGACGCCTGGGCGCTGCATTTGCCGCCGTCGCGTTCGCTCGCGTGAAGATGAGCGGCGAAGCTGATCGATAGCGTTCGTCATTCCGGTCTGCGTGCTTCGCACGCATCCCGGAATGCGGGGAGTCAATACGCGTTCTTTTCGCTCGCTTCCCTGTTGGTCAGCACCAGGTCGAGGCTCTTTTCGATCTTGCCGAGCGCAATCGCGAAATCCTTGCGCTCCTGCGCCGACAGGCACGACATAATCTTCTGCTCCTTGCGCTTGAGCCGCGGAATCAGCTCCTCATACAGCGCGCGGCCCTTGCGCGTCATGCGCAGGCGAAATTCGCGGCGGTCGTCCTCGTTTTCGACGCGCTCGACCAGTTGCCGCCGCATCAGCGCGGTGACGGCGCGGCTGATGGTCGATTTGTGCGTGCGGGTGCAATGCGAAATGTACTGCGCGCTGCACGCATCGTTGCGCAATCCCAGCGTCGCCAGCACCCGCCACTCCGGAATATCCAGCCCGTAACGCGCCTGGTATTCGCTTGCCAGCGCGGTGCTGACTTCCGCGGCGAGCCGGTTCAGTCGGAACGGAACGAACCTGAACAGGTCGAGTTTGGTCAAAAAACCGCTCCAATTCGGGTTGACGGCAGCGCGCCCAGGGAGTTTAAGAAGGCTTTCAAGATAGTTGCACGTGAGACTATCTTAACGAACTCGCCGTTCCCTGACCAGAGCCGTGATGCAGCAGCACACCACACAGTTCGGTTATCGCCGCCACCCGGATCAGGACCGGACCGCCGGCGCGGCCGAGCATCCGGTGATCGTGGTCGGCGCCGGCCCGGTCGGGCTGTCGCTGGCGATCGATCTGGCGCAGCGCGGCCAGCGCGTGGTGCTGCTCGATGACGCCGACCGCATCGGCGAGGGCTCGCGTGCGATCTGCTTTTCCAAGCGCTCGCTGGAATACTGGGACCGGCTCGGCGTCGCCAAGCGCATGACCGACAAGGGCGTGGTCTGGAGCGTCGGCAAGATCTTTCACGGCGCGTCGCAGCTCTATCAATTCAATCTGCTGCCGGAGCAGGGCCACAAGATGCCGGCCTTCATCAACCTGCAGCAGTTCTATGCCGAGGCCTACCTCATCGAACGAACAGCGCAATTGCCCGGGATCGACCTGCGCTGGCGCAACAAGGTGAGCGCGATCGAGCAGCGCAACGACCATGTGGTGCTGACCGTTGAGACGCCGGACGGGCCGTACCGGCTCGCCGCGCGATATGTCGTGGCTTGCGACGGCGCACGCTCGTCGCTTCGCGGCCTGGTCGGGGCGGATTTCAAGGGCCAGCAATTCGAGGATCAGTTCCTGATTGCCGACGTCAAGATGACGGCGGAATTTCCGACCGAGCGCTGGTTCTGGTTCGACCCGCCGTTTCATGCCGGCCGATCCGCGCTGCTGCATCGCCAGCCCGACGATATCTGGCGGATCGATCTTCAGATCAGCCCGGACGCGGACCCCGTCGCCGAGAAATTGCCGGAGAACGTGCGGCCGCGGCTGGCGCGGATGCTCGGTCACAACGATTTCGAGTTTGTCTGGATATCGCTCTACAAATTCCAGTGCCGGCGCATGGAAAAATTCATCCATGACCGCGTGATCTTCGCCGGCGATGCCGCGCACCAGGTCTCGCCGTTCGGTGCCCGCGGCGCCAATTCCGGCCTGGAGGATGCCGAGAACCTGACGTGGAAATTGGCGCGCGTGCTCGAGGGAACGTCGCCGGAGCGCCTGCTCGAGAGCTACCATCTCGAGCGCAGTGCCGCAGCCGATGAGAACATCCGCGAATCGACCCGCTCGACCGATTTCATGGCGCCAGCCTCGCGCCAGGAAGCGCGGCTGCGGCAGGCGGTGCTGTCGCTTGCCAGAGACACCGAATTCGGCAAGCGCATGATCAACGGCGGACGGCTGTCGGTTCCATCGGTCTACCAGTCGCCGCTCTCCACCGCAGATCGCGAGACATGGCGCGGCGGGCCGCGTCCGGGCGCGTCGATGCCGGATGCGCCGATCGCCGGCCGCGACGGCGGTCCGGCATTTCTGACCGAAGCCTTCGTCAAGGCGGGAACCCGGTTCGCTCTGCTTGAGTTTGTCAATGGAGCGTCGGCCAGTGTCCCCGATGGCATCGGCGTCATCCGGATAGGCCATGACGGTTTTGGCGATCCGTCGGGGCTGCTCGGCGCGCGCTACGATGCCGCGCCCGGCACGGGCTATCTGTTGCGGCCCGATGGTTATGTCGCCGCGCGCTTCCGGCATGTTACGCGCGACGCAATCGCTGGCGCCCTGGCCCGCGCGACCGCGAACAACGGGGTTTTGTGATGGCGCTGTCCACCAGCTCGAATTTCGCCAAACCCGACGATGCCTTCCGCATGATCGTCGAGGCGCATCGCGGCTTAAGCGACGCGCAAAGCGCCGATCTCGACGCCGCGCTGGTGCTGGTTCTCGCCAATCATATCGGCGATCTCGACGTGCTGCGCGACGCGATCGAACTCGCGAAACGGCGGCTGGTGGATGGCAGTCAGCAACAACAGCAGCAACAATAGAATGAAAACGTACCAACCGTCATTGCGAGGAGCACCTGCGACGAAGCAATCCAGTTCTTCTGCGCGTTTTCTGGATTGCTTCGCTTTCGCTCGCAATGACAAAACGAGAAAGTTGAACTGATGGCCAAGGGTTTTGCATCCACCGCCGACATGGCGGAGAAGAAAATCACCTTCTCCGAGATCGGCACCGATCTCTATGCCTTCACCGCCGAGGGCGATCCGAATTCCGCCGTGATCGTCGGCGACGACGGCTGCATCGTGTTCGACGCCCAGGCGACGCCGGCGATGGCGAACAAGGTGATCGAGCGCGTCCGCACAGTGACCGACAAGCCGATCAAATATGTGGTGCTGTCGCATTATCACGCGGTGCGCGTGCTCGGCGCGTCCGCCTACAAGGCCGAAGCGATTATCGCCTCCGACGAGACGCGGCGGCTGATCGAGGAGCGCGGCCAGCAGGACTGGGATTCCGAATACGGCCGCTTTCCGCGACTGTTCCAGGATGCGGAGAGCATTCCCGGCCTGACCTGGCCGACGCTGACCTTCGAGACCGACATGTCGATTTATCTCGGCAAGCGCGAGGTGCGCCTGATGTCGCTCGGCGCGGGACACACGTCAGGCGATATCGTGGCCTGGGTGCCGGACGCCGAGGTGATGTTTTCCGGCGATCTCATTGAATATCATTCGGCGTGCTATTGCGGCGACGCGCATTTGCGCGAATGGCCGGCGACGCTGAACGAAATCCGCGCCTTTAACCCCAAGGCGATCGCGCCGGGGCGTGGCGACGCCTTGAAGGGCGTTGCCACCGGGCGCGACGCCATCGCGATGACGCGCGACTTCGTCAGTTCGCTGTATGGCGCCGCCGAGACGTCGGTCGCCAAGGGAAGAAACCTGAAGGAGACCATGGCGGCGACGCGCGAAGTGATGGATCCGAAATTCTCAAGCTTCGCGATCTATGAGCACTGCCTGCCGTTCAATGTCTCGCGCGCGTTCGACGAAGCCTCGGGAATCGACGATCCCGTAATCTGGACCGACAAGCGCGATCTGGAAATGTGGGCAGCCCTGCAAGGCGCATGATCCCGAAAAGTGGGAACCGGTTTTCGGACAAGATCATGCGCAAACAAATAGAGGATGACATGAATTACAACGCAGCTCCCGAAGTCCTCGGAAAATCAGTGGGCCAGGTCACGCCCGGCTACATGTCCGGCTTCGGCAACTCTTTCGAGACCGAGGCGCTGCCGGGCGCGCTGCCGATGGGACGCAATTCGCCGCAGCGTTGCGCCTACGGGCTTTATGCCGAGCAACTCTCCGGCTCGCCGTTCACCGCACCTCGTGGCAGCAACGAGCGCTCGTGGCTGTACCGGATCCGGCCGTCGGTGCGGCATTCCGGGCGCTTTGCGAAGGCCGATGCCGGGCTGTGGCGTACTGCGCCATGCCATGAGCACGAATTGCCGATCGCGCAACTGCGCTGGGACCCTGCGCCGATCCCGCACGCAGACATGACGTTCCTGCAGGGCGTGCAGACCATGACCACAGCGGGCGACGCCAATACCCAGGCCGGCATGGCCGCGCATGTCTATCTCATCACCCAGTCGATGGTGGATCAGCATTTCTACAATGCCGACGGCGAGATGATGTTCGTGCCTCAGAAGGGCAGTCTCAAATTCGTCACCGAATTCGGCCGCATCGATGCCGAGCCAGGCGAGATCGTGGTGATTCCGCGCGGCGTGAAATTCCGCGTCGAAATTCAAGGCGCGCCCGCGCGCGGCTACATCTGCGAAAATTACGGCGGCGCCTTCACGCTGCCGGAGCGCGGTCCGATCGGCGCCAACTGCCTTGCCAATGCGCGCGATTTCCTCACGCCAGTCGCGGCCTATGAGGACAAGGACACGCCGACCGAACTCTACGTCAAATGGGGCGGGGCGCTGTGGATGACAAAATTGCCGCACTCGCCTGTTGACGTGGTGGCGTGGCACGGCAACTACGCGCCGTACAAATATGACCTGCGCACGTTCTCGCCGGTCGGCGCCATCGGCTTCGATCATCCCGATCCGTCGATCTTCACGGTGCTGACCTCGCCCTCGGAAACCGCCGGCACCGCCAACATCGACTTCGTGATTTTTCCGGAGCGCTGGGCGGTGGCGGAAAACACCTTCCGGCCGCCGTGGTATCACATGAACATCATGTCGGAATTCATGGGGCTGATCTACGGCGTCTACGACGCCAAGCCGCAGGGCTTTACGCCCGGCGGCATCAGCCTGCACAACATGATGCTGCCGCACGGCCCCGACCGCGAAGCGTTCGACCATGCCAGCAATTCCGAGCTGAAGCCGGTCAAACTGACGGGCACCATGGCCTTCATGTTCGAGACCCGCTACCCGCAGCGCATCACCGAACATGCGGCGAAGTCGGCGACGCTTCAGGACGATTACGCGGATTGCTGGAAGCGGCTGGAGAAGAGGTTCGATCCGAACAAGCCGTAACTCGCTACCCCGGTATTGCCGCGCTTGACCCGGCAATCCATCCTCTTCAGCAAACTCTTCCGAAGCGCGATGGATGCCCGGGTCAAGCCCGGGCATGACGACTTTCTGATTGGAGATCATGTGCCCCATCCCAACGACCCCACCCTCCGCTCCTTCATCAACGTCGCCCCCGCGTCGGACTTTCCGATCCAGAACCTGCCCTACGGCGTGTTCTCGAAGGGCGGCCTCGCGCCGCGCGTCGGCGTCGCAATCGGCGACTACGTGCTCGATCTCTGGGAGCTCGAACAGGACGGGCGGCTGGATGTCGGCGAGCTCGGCGTGTTTGTGGCGCCGAGCTTAAATCCCTTCATGGCATTGGGGCCGAAAGTCTGGTCGCGCACCCGGGCGCGGATCAGCGAGTTGCTGCGTCACGATAATCCGGAGCTTCGCGATAACGATGAGTTGCGCCAGCGCGCGCTGGTCCCACGAGATCAAGTCAGACTGCACCTGCCTTTCGCGGTCGCCGGCTACACCGATTTCTATTCGTCGAGGGAGCATGCCACCAATGTCGGCACCATGTTTCGCGACAAAACCAATCCGCTGTTGCCGAACTGGCTGCACATCCCGATCGGCTACAACGGACGCGCGTCCACCGTCGTGGTCAGCGGTACAAAAGTGCGGCGGCCACGTGGGCAATTGAAACCTCCAAGTGCGGAACTGCCGAGTTTCGGGCCGTGCAAGCGGCTCGACTTCGAACTCGAGATGGGCGTGGTGATCGGCCAGCCGTCGCCGATGGGCGAGATGCTGAGCGAGGCACAGGCCGAAGAAATGATCTTCGGCTTTGTGCTGCTCAACGACTGGAGCGCGCGCGATATCCAGCAATGGGAATACGTGCCGCTGGGTCCGTTCCAGGCCAAGGCGTTTGCGACCTCGATCAGCCCGTGGGTCGTGACCCGCGAGGCGCTGGAGCCGTTCCGGGTGCATGGGCCCGCGCAGGACCCCGTGCCCTTGCCGTATCTGCGGCAGAAGGCTGCGAACAACTACGATATGATTCTCGATGTCGATCTGCGCACGCCGCAGATGAACGAGCCGCAAAGCATCTGCCGCACCAATTTCAAGTACATGTACTGGTCGTCGGTGCAGCAACTGGTGCACCATGCCTCAAGCGGCTGCGCGATGAATGTCGGCGATCTCCTGGGCAGCGGTACCATCAGCGGCCCGGACAGGCACGAACGCGGCAGCCTGCTGGAAATCAGCTGGAACGGCAGCGAGCCGATCGAACTGCCGGGCGGAGAGAAGCGCACATTCCTGGAAGACGGCAATTCACTGGTGATGCGCGGCTGGTGCCAGGGCGACGGTTATCGCGTCGGTTTCGGCGAGGTCGAGGGAACGATCACCCCGGCGGTGTAGCGTGCCCCGGACGCAGCGCAGCGCGTAGCCCTTCGCGTAGCGGTGCGCTGCAGAGCCGGGGCCGTAACGAACGCCGGTGCTTGGTACGGTCCCGCCTCTGCGGAGCGGCATAAACAATGCCGCACCGCGTCCGGGACACGGTTACCGTACTCTTTCGGCAACAATTCAGCGATCCTCTGGCGGAATATCCCGGATGCGCGCCGAATGCGCGGCGATGTCGTCAAGGCCGTAGGACAGATGCACGCGTTTGTCCGACGGCGGATGCTTGTCGACGGCAACGCCGGGGCGCCACTGCTTCGCGGGCCGGATCGGCCGCGGCGCAAAGCCGCCGCCGCAGTTCGGGCAGACATTGTGGAGCTTGTTCTCGACGCAGTCGGCGCAAAACGTGCACTCGTAGCTGCAGATGCGCGCATCCGTCGAATGCGGCGGAAGGTCCTTGTCGCAATATTCGCAGTTTGGTCGAAGTTGCAGCGCCATGGCGGTCTCGTCATGTTGTGAGGCAGACTATTGCAAACTTGCCGTCGGCTGCGAATGACAAATCTCCCTCGATTTCCGCCATGCAAGAAGCCGTCATTCCGGGATGCGCCATCCGAACTCGGGTTTACCCGAGTTCGGCATTATCAATGTCCAAGTCGGCTACAGCCGACTTGGATGCGCAGGCCCGGAATCCATACTCACGATGGTGGTTATGGATTCCGGGTTCGCGCTTCGCGCGCCCCGGAATGACGCTAGCGCAATTCCTTCAGCGGCAGCTTTTGCGTTTCCTTCAGCCGGTCCAGCACGATCGACGAGCGCACATGGGCGACGCTCTGGTGCGGCATCAGCACGTTGTTGACGATATCGGACAGGCTCTTGAGATCGCGCAGCACCGCTTTCAACAGATAGTCGGCGTCGCCGGTGAGCGAATAGGCCTCCTGGATATCGTCGACGCGATTGACCAGTGCGCGAAACCGTTTTGCGTTGTCGGGCGAATGGGTCGCCAGCGTGATGTGAATGAAGGCGATCAGGGAAAAGCCGAGCGCTTCGCCGGCGAGATCGGCGTGATAGCCTGAGATCACCTTCTCCTGTTCCAGCCGCATCCGCCGCCGCGAGCATTGCGACGCCGATAATCCTGCGACATCGGCGAGCTGCTGATTGGTCAGCCGGCCGTCATCCTGCAGCGCGGCCAGGATTTTGAGGTCGAAGGCGTCTACAGAGATCATGCGCAAAATGCCTCATCCATGCACGGAAGATGCACAATATAGCCGATCTTGTCCAAAAATGCATGCACCTTGCGCCCGATAAAACCGATACTCCATGACAACGGGAGATCAGCCATGGGTCCATTTCCGCACGACGCACCGGCAGCCAAAATTACATCGGACAATCCGATGGGCACCGATGGCTTCGAGTTCGTCGAATACGCGCATCCGAAACCGGAAGAGCTGCATGCGCTGTTCAGGCTGATGGGCTACGTCCCCGTCGCGCGGCATAAAACCAAAAAGATCACGGCCTATCGCCAGGGCGACATCAATTATCTCGTCAACGAACAGCCCGGCACCCACGGCTTCGACTTCGTCGGCAAGCACGGCCCCTGCGCGCCGTCGATGGCGTTCCGCGTCGTCGATGCGCAGCAGGCCTATGCGCGCGCATTGTCGCTCGGCGCGGAACCCGCGGACATCGCGTCCGCGCAGAAGACGCTCGATGTGCCCGCGATCAAGGGCATTGGCGGCAGCCTGTTGTATTTCGTCGATCGCTATCGTGCCACAGGTTCGGCCTACGATCTGGAATTCGAATGGCTGGGCGCAAAAAATCCGCAGCCCGAGGGCGCCGGGCTGTTTTACCTCGATCATCTCACCCACAACGTTCACCGCGGCCGCATGGATGTCTGGACCGGCTTCTATGAAAAACTGTTCAACTTCCGCCAGATCAGGTTCTTCGATATCGAGGGCCGCGCCTCCGGCCTGTTTTCGCGGGCGCTGACCAGCCCCGATGGCAAGATCCGGATTCCGATCAATGAGGATGCCGGCGAGTCCGGGCAGATCGAGGAATATCTCAACGTCTATCGCGGCGAGGGCATCCAGCACATCGCCTGCGGCGCAAAGGATATCTATCGCACCGTCGAGCGGCTCCGCGCCGACGGCCTGCCGTTCATGCCGCCGCCGCCAAATACCTATTTCGAAAAGATCGACGCGCGGCTGCCGAAGCATGGCGAAGACGTAGCGCGGCTCAAGCGCGACGGCATCCTGATCGACGGCGAAGGCGTGGTCGAAGGCGGCGAGACCAAGGTGCTGCTGCAGATCTTTTCGGCCAACGCCATCGGGCCGATCTTCTTCGAATTCATCCAGCGCAAGGGCGATGACGGATTCGGCGAGGGCAATTTCAAGGCGCTGTTCGAGTCGATCGAGGAAGATCAAATCCGGCGCGGCGTGCTGACGGTCGGCGACAAGACCGCGGCGTAGGGCTCGCGTCCCGGACGCGATGCGGCATTCTTGATGCCGCTTCGCAGAGCCGGGACCGTACCAAGCCCGGTGTTCGTGACGGCCCCGCTCTGCGGTGCACCGCTCCGCAAGCGCTGCGCGCTGCACCGCGTCCGGGGCGCGATGCCCTTAGCGTCCGCTCTCCCACTCCTTCGCCACGCCCGCCAACTCAACCGCCACCGTCTTCCGGATCGCCGACGGCGTGCGCGAAAATCGCGGCGCCGGGGCGGGCTGCACCACGCCGTCAACGTCGACGAAAATCTTGCGCTCCGCCATGTGCGGATGCTTTGGCGCTTCCGACAGCGACAACACCGGCGCGAAGCAGACGTCGGTGCCTTCCATGATCGCGCACCATTCGGCGCGGGTTTTTGTTTTGAAAACCTCTGTCATCTTCGCCTTCATTGCCGGCCAGTTCTTCGCATCCATCTGGCCGTCATAGAGCGCGTCGTCGAGCCCGGCGAGCCTTCGTAACTCGGCGTAGAATTGCGGCTCGATCGAGCCCAGCGAGATGAACTCGCCATCGCTGCATTCATAAGTGCCGTAGAAATGCGCGCCGCCGTCGAGCAGGTTGGATTCCCGGCCATCCTTCCAGCGGCCGATCGCGGTGAGCTCGCAGAACAGCGACATCAGCGACGCCGCACCATCGCACATCGCGACATCCACCACCTGGCCCTGGCCGGATTTCTGCGCCTCGAGCAGCGCCGCCAGGATCCCGACCACGAGATAGAGCGCACCGCCGCCGTAATCGCCGACCAGGTTGAGCGGCGGCACCGGCTTGTCCTTTGCCCCGATCGCAGCGAGCGCGCCGGTGACCGAGATGTAATTGATGTCATGCCCGGCGGCGTTGGCCAGCGGTCCGGACTGGCCCCAGCCGGTCATGCGCGCATAGACGATGCGCTTGTTGCGCGCCAGCACCGGATCGGGACCGAAGCCGAGCCGCTCCATCACGCCGGGGCGATAGCCCTCGATCAGCACATCGGCGCCTTCGAGCAGCGCCAGCACCTGCGCGGCGCATTCGCTGTCTTTCAGATCGCAGGCGATCTGGCGGCGGCCGCGCATCATGATAATGCCGCGCAGGCCCTGTTTCTGTTCGCCGCGCGTCAACGTCACCACGTCCGCGCCCATGTCGGCCAGCATCATCGATGCGAAAGGCCCGGGGCCGAGGCCGGCGAATTCCACGATGCGAATGCCCGCTAGCGGACCGGTCGCGCGCGGCCTGGACGCGGAGGCTTCGGACGAGGTCAATGTGTCGGTCACGTCAAAATCCATTTCTCATTATTCGACGGATGCCTTGGGATTATGCCGCAGCGGATCGCTTAAGGTCACCTTGGCGGCGTTCGCCCATAATTTGGCGTTCTGCTTCTGGCGCTCGGTGCCGGTGCCTTCCTCGGCGACCTTGCGGCCGAGCGCGACATAGACCGGAATCTCCTCGTCGCGCATCGGCGGCGTCGCTCGCTTGCGCGCCATCGCTTTTTCGATAAAGGGCGCGAGATCTTCCTGTTTGCGCCGGGCACGCTCGATCTCACGCGCCTTGAATTCCGGCATCACGTCTTTTGCGAACAGTTCCAGCGCTTCGCAGATATCCTTGTGCCGGTTACGCCCGCCCTGCTGGATGAACACGGTCTGATCGACGCCGGACTCTTCGAAATGCCGCAGGTGCGTGCGCAACTGGTCCGGTGTGCCGATGCCGTGATCGGCGCCGGCCGGAGGCAGCGCGTGGCGCGCCTTTTCGAAATTGGCCCAGATGTCGGTGCGGCCCGGCTTGTGCTCGCCGAAAATATAATGATGCGCGAGGCCGTAGCGGAAAAACCGCAACCCATCCTCGCCGCGGCGGCGCGATTCCATCTCGTCTGCGTGCAGCGAGAAGCCGGTGACCATCGCGACATTGGGATTGACGGCGTGGCCGATCGGCACGCATTCCTCCCTGAAGATGCGGTAGTAGTCATCGACCCATTGTCTGGCTTCGCGCGGATCGACGAAGGCGAAGGTCAGCGCGCCGACGCCGCAGCGCGCCGCCATCTTGATGGTCTCGCGATTGGAGCAGGCCACCCAAAGCGGCGGATGCGGCTTTTGCACCGGCTTCGGCACCACGTTGCGGCAGGGCATTTCGAAGAACTCGCCCTTGAAGCCGGGGTAGGGGTTCATCGCCATCATGTCGGTGCATTGTTCGACGCCCTCGCGCCACATCCGCCGCTTCTCGACCGGGTCGAAGCCGACGTTGAAGCCGCCGAGCTCCATCAGCGACGCGCTTTCGCCGGTGCCGAATTCGACGCGGCCGTTGGAGACCAGATCGAGCGTGGCGATGCGTTCGGCGACGCGCGCCGGATGATTGTACTTCGGCGGCATCAGGCAGATGCCGTGGCCGAGCCGGATGTTTCTGGTGCGTTGCGAACACGCGGCGAGGAATATTTCAGGGGCGGAGGAGTGCGAATATTCCTCCAGAAAATGATGCTCGACTTCCCAGGCGTAATCGATGCCGAGCCGGTCGGCGAGTTCGACCTGGTCGAGCGCTTCCTGAAACAGCCTGAGTTCGTCGCCGTCGTTCCATGGCCGCGGCAACTGATGCTCGTAGAAAACGCCGAATTTCATGGACGCTCCTTCTCACGCGTCGTCCCCGCGAAAGCGGGGACCCATAACCACCGGCTTCGGTTTTGCGGAAGGCCTCTGCCACATTGCCGAAACGAAGGGACAGAGCGTATGGGTCCCCGCTTTCGCGGGGACGACGCGTTGAGGCGTCAGCCCGCCTCGGCCACCGCGCGCTGCGCCATCACCTTGATCAGGTTGGCGCGATAGGCGGACGAGCCGTGGATATCCGTCAGCAGCGCGTCGGCGGAAATCGTGACGTTGTCGAGCGCAGCCGCCGAAAAATTGGCTTTCAGCGCCGCCTCGATCGCCGGCACTCGCATCACGCCGTTCTGCGACGCGCCGGTGGCGGCGGCGCGGACCTCACCCGAGCTCGACTTGGCGACGAACACGGCCGTCAGCGCGAAGCGCGACGCGGGATGCCGCATTTTCGAATAGCCCGCGGCGGCCGGAATCGGGAACGACACCGCGGTGATGATCTCGCCGTCCTCCAGTGCTGTCGAAAACAATCCCTTGAAGAAATCGTCGGCCTTGATCGAACGCTTGTTGGTGATCACCGTGGCATTAAGCGCCAGCACCGCGGCCGGATAATCCGCGGCCGGGTCGTTGTTGGCGATCGAGCCGCCGATGGTGCCGCGATAGCGCACCGCCGGATCGCCGAGCACCGAAGTGAGATACACCAGCGCGGGAATCTTGTTTTTGACGTCCGCGCTGTTCATGATGTCGAAATAGGTCGTCGCCGCCTTGATGACCAGCGCGCCGCCTGAGGATTGGATTCCGACGAGGTCCTTGATCTTCGCGAGATCGATGACGTCGGTTGGGGAGGCGAGGCGCTGCTTCATGACAGGCAGCAGCGTGTGGCCGCCGGCGAGATATTTCGATTCCGAACCCTTGGCGAACAGCGCCGCGGCTTCATCGACAGTCGAAGGGCGGTGATAGGTTGTCTCGTGCATGGTCGTGTCCTCCCTCAACCGTGAATCGCGTGCCAGACGCGATCGGGCGACGCGGGCATGGCGATGTTTTCGCTGCCGATGGCGTCGGTGATGGCGTTGATGACGGCGGCGGATGCGCCGATCGCGCCGGCCTCGCCGCAGCCCTTGACGCCGAGCGGATTGCTCGGACACAGCGTCATGGTGTGGGAGACGTTGAACGAGGGCAGGTCTTCGGCCCGCGGCATGGCGTAGTCCATGAAGCTCGCGGTCAGGAGCTGACCGCTTGAGTCATAGACTGCGTTTTCCAGCAGCGCCTGGCCGATGCCTTGAGCCAGCCCGCCATGGACCTGCCCCTCGACGATCATCGGATTGATCAGCCGGCCGAAATCGTCGGCAGCGACGAAATTGACGAACGAGGTTTTGCCGGTGCCAGAGTCGACCTCGACCTCGCAGATGTAGGACCCTGCGGGGAAGGTGAAGTTGGTCGGGTCGTAGAACGCGGTTTCCTTCAGCCCCGGCTCCATGCCGTCGGGCAGGTTATGCGCGGTGTAGGCGGCGAGCGCGACCATCGGCAGCGCGATGGATTTGTCGGTGCCGGTGACCTTGAACTCGCCGTTCTCGATGACGATGTCGTCCTCGGACGCCTCGAGCTGATGGGCGGCGATCTTCTTGGCCTTGGCCTCCATCTTTTCCATCGCCTTGACGATGGCGGTGATGCCGACCGCCGCCGAGCGCGAGCCATAGGTGCCCATGCCGAACTGCACCTTGTCGGTATCGCCGTGGACGATCGAGACCTGGCTGATGGGAATGCCGAGCCGCTCGGAGATCACCTGCGCGAAAGTGGTTTCATGGCCCTGACCGTGGCTGTGCGAGCCGGTCAGGATCTCGATGGTGCCGACCGGATTGACCCGCACTTCCGCGGATTCCCACAGGCCGACGCCGGCACCTAAGCTGCCGACCGCTTTCGAAGGCGCGATGCCGCAGGCCTCGATATAGCAGGAGACGCCGATGCCGCGCAGCTTGCCTTCTTTCTTCGCGGCGGCCTTGCGCGCGGCGAAGCCGGCGTAATCGATCGCCTTCATCGCAGCGTCGAGCGAAGCGCCGAAGTCGCCGGCGTCATAGGCCATGATCACAGGCGTCTGGTGCGGGAACGTGGTGATGAAGTTCTTGCGCCGCAACTCGGTCGGATCGACCTTGAGCTGACGCGCTGCGGTTTCCATCAGCCGCTCCACCACGAAACTCGCCTCGGGCCGGCCCGCGCCGCGGTAGGCATCGACCGGCGTGGTATTGCTGTAGACGCTGATCACCTCGGCGAAGATGTTGGGAATATTGTATTGGCCCGACAGCAGCGTGGCGTAGAGATAGGTCGGCACCGACGACGAAAACAGCGACATATAGGCGCCGAGATTGGCGTGGGTCTTGACCCGCAATCCCGTGATCTTGTTGTCCTTGTCGAACGCGACCGCCGCCTCGGTGACGTGATCGCGGCCATGCGCGTCGGTGAGGAAGGCCTCGGTGCGGTCAGAGGTCCACTTCACCGGCCGCCCGGTCTTCTTCGAGGCCCACAGCGCCACCATCTCTTCCGGATAGATGAAAATCTTCGACCCGAAACCGCCGCCGACGTCGGGCGCGATCACCCGCAGCTTGTGTTCCTGCGCGATGTTGTAGAACGCCGACAGCACCAGCCGCGCCACGTGCGGGTTCTGCGAGGTCGTGTACAGCGTGAAATGCTCTTCCGCCGCGTCGTATTCGGCGATCGCCGCGCGCGGCTCCATCGCATTCGGCACCAGCCGGTTGTTGGTGATGTCGAGCGAGATCACATTGGCGGCGGCCTTGAAGGCAGCATCGGTCGCGGCCTCGTCGCCGATGGTCCAGTCGTAGATCACGTTGCCCGGCGCCTCCGGATGAAGCTGGGGCGCGCCCGGCGCGATCGCCGCCTTGATGGCGGCGGCGGCGGGCAGTTCTTCGTAATCGACGACGACGGCTTCCGCCGCGTCGCGCGCCTGATTGCGGGTCTCCGCAATCACCACGGCGACGGCCTGGCCGACGAAGCGCACGGTTTCCGGCGCCATCGCCGGCCACGCGCCCATCTTCATCGGCGAGCCGTCCTTGGAGTGGATCGCCCAGCCGCAGATCAAATTGCCGATCTTGTCGTCGACGATCTGCTTTCCAGTCAGCACGTCGACCACGCCGGGCAGCGCCTTGGCCGCGGCCGAATCGATCGACTTCACCTTGGCGTGCGCATGTGGGCTGCGGACGAACGCCGCATAGGTCATGCCGTGCAGGCGGATGTCGTCGACATAGCGGCCCTTGCCGGTGATGAAACGCTTATCTTCCTTGCGCGCTACCCGAGCGCCGACGCCTTCGATACCCATGTCTCTTCTCCCTATCGGAGCGATTTTTCCGCCATTTCCATCGAAATGGTGCGGCCTGAATGGAATGATTGATCGAGCGCTATTCCGCCGCCTGCGCGACCTTCATGCGGCCCGCCGCATCCAGCACCGCCTTGACGATATTGTGATAGCCGGTGCAGCGGCAGATGTTGCCTTCGAGCTCCTGCCGCACCGTCGCCTCGTCGAGGCCGCTGCCGTGGCGCGCAACGATGTCGATCGAACGTCATGATCATGCCCGGCGTGCAATAGCCGCACTGCAGGCCATGATTGTCGCGGAACGCCGCCTGCATCGGATGCAGTTCGTCGCCTTTCGCAATGCCTTCAATGGTGGTGACATTGGCGCCGTCGGCCTGTCCGACCAGCACGGTGCAGGATTTCACCGCGCAGCCGTCGATATGCACCACACAGGCGCCGCATTGGCTGGTATCGCAGCCGATATGGGTGCCGGTCAGGCCCAGATGATCGCGCAAGAGATGGACAAGGAGCGTCCGGTCCTCGACATCGGCCGAAACCGCCTTGCCGTTCACCGTCAATTTGACTGTCGACACGCTAAAACCTCCCGTACTTTTAGTTATTCCAATTAGAAGCATGGCGAGGCGACTTTGCAACTGGGATTTTCGTCGCGCGGGGCCGGCCGCGGGCCGGTTATGCGCATCACGGCTGCAATTTAAGCCTTTAATGCCGGCCGGGTTGGTGGTGTATTTCCCCGCCTCACGGAAGGAGTTCTCTCAAGTGATCGATAAACAGGTAAAAACCACCGCCGACGCCGTGGCCGGAGTGAAGGACGGATCGACGGTATTGGTGGCGGGGTTCGGCGCGATCGGGGTCGCCGGTCATTTGCTGGACGCGCTGCACGACCAGGGCGCGCGGGAATTGACCGTCGTCGCCAACAATTCCGGCAATGGCGAGGTCGGGCTGGCGCGGCTGATCAGATCCGGCCGGGTGCGCAAGGTGATCTGTTCGTTTCCGCGCTCCGCCGGCGACTACAGCGCGTTTCTCGACGCCTATCGGGCCGAGAGCCTGGAGCTGGAATTGGTGCCGCAGGGCACTATCAGCGAGCGCATGCGCTGCGCCGCGGCCGGCCTCGGCGGCTTCTTCTCGCCGGTCTCGGCCGGTACCAAGCTTGCGGAAGGCAAGGAAACCCGCGAGATCGACGGTCGCCTCCATGTGTTCGAGAAACCGCTGAAAGGCAACGTCGCACTGCTCAAGGCCAACAGGGCCGACCGCTGGGGCAACCTGACCTATTTGAGAGCGGCGCGAAATTTCAATCCGGTGATGGCGATGGCCGCGGCGCTGACTATCGTGGAAGTCGACAGCATGGTCGAGCTTGGCGAGATGGATCCCGAGGCGGTTGTGACGCCAAGCATTTTTGTCGACCGCGTGGTCGTTGTTGGAGCAAACGCATGAGCTACAAGCCTCTGACGCGCGAACAAATGGCCTGGCGCGCCGCGCAGGATTTGCCGGAAGGCGCCTATGTCAATCTCGGCGTCGGCATTCCGACGCTGGCGGCAAGCTACGTGCCTGCGGGCCGCGAGGTGATCTTTCACAGCGAGAACGGCATTCTCGGCCTCGGCCCGAAGCCCGAGCCCGGCAAGGAAGATCCCAATATGGTCGACGCCGGCAGGAACAAGACCACGCTGGTCGCCGGCGGCTGTTTCGTCCATCACGCCGATTCGTTTCTGATCATCCGCGGCGGCCATCTCGATGTCAGCCTGCTCGGCGCGTTCGAGGTGTCGGAGAAGGGCGATCTCGCCAACTGGACCACCGAGGATCCGGCATTTCCGCCCGGGGTCGGCGGCGCCATGGACCTGGCGGTCGGCGCCAAGGAAATCCGCGTCATCATGGATCACACCAGCAAGAAGGGCGAGCCGCGCATCTTGAAGCACTGCACCCTGCCGCTGACCGCGCCGGCCTGCGTCAAGCGCATCTACACCAACCTCGCGGTGATCGATGTGACCCCGCGGGGCCTGTTCGTGCCCGAAATGGTGCCGGGCCTGACGCTGGAGCAGCTGCAGGCGCTGACCGAGCCGAAGCTGCAACTGGCCAATAGCTGGCAGGCATTGGCGCCGCCGGCGGCCAAGGCGGCATAACGTTCACGACTATCCGCTCATCGTCATGGCCCGGGCTCGTCCCGGCCATCCACGTCTTCACTTCGATCAGGGAAGGGTGGATGCGCTGGCGCCCCACGCACACTTCGTCATACGCGGGCCTGACCCGCGTATTCATCACGCTTTACGAGAGTCTTCAAAGTAGATGGATTTCCGGGTCAAGCCCGGCAATGACGATGACTCACTCCCTCCCGAACTGCCGCTTCAACTCCACCTTGGCGCGTTCCAGCCGTTCGCGTTGCGTCTTCGGCAGCGTCTTGCCGGCGCGGTTGACGTAGAACGTCAGCATCGACAGCGCGGAGCGATAGGCGCCGGTCTTGCGGCGCGAACTGCGTTCCGCCGAGCGTTTCAGCGATGCCGCGATCCGCTTCGGATCGTGCAGCGTGAACACGCCGCGCTTCAAATCGAGCGCGTCGCTCTCCTGCGTCACCTTTTGCGACCAGCGCTTCGGCGAAGCCTTGCGTTTTGCAGATGATTTCCTTGGCGCCGTTTTTCGAGCGCTCTTGCCTCGCGTAGTCCTTTGAGAACGCACTGTCATGGTCGCACTCCCGACACGGCCCCGATGCGAAAACGGGTATGAACTCAATCGGTTCCACCAAAGTGGGAACCGCTTCAGACCACGTGCGTTAATATCGGCGATCCCGGAGGCTATTGCTTTTGCGAAACCTGGAACCCAAGGTTCCGGGCTAAGTTCTTTGGTCGGATTCGATGAGCTTGCTGCAAATGAATTCAGGTACTGGCGGGATTGCAGCCTCACCCGAGGACGAAATCCAGCCCAGCAAGCTTGATGGTGATCGCGTCATCGAAACCGATATCCCCTCGCGACTCGACAGCCTGCGCTGGAGCGGTTTTCACACCCGCGTGGTAACGGCGCTGGGCATCACCTGGATACTCGACGGGTTGGAGGTCACGCTCGCGGGCGCGTTGTCGGGGGCGCTGAAGGAAAGCCCGGCACTTAAATTCTCGAATTTCGATGTCGGCTTTGCCAACAGCGCCTATCTCGCCGGCGCCGTGCTTGGCGCGCTCGGATTCGGCTGGCTGACCGACCGGATCGGGCGCAAGAAATTGTTCTTCATCACGCTGGCGCTGTATCTGACCGCGACCGCGGCGACGGCATTGTCGTGGAGCGTCGCCAGTTATGCCCTGTTTCGATTCCTGACCGGCGCTGGCATTGGCGGCGAATACACGGCGATCAATTCGACCATCCAGGAACTGGTGCCGGCGCGCTATCGCGGCTGGACCGATCTTGTCATCAACGGCAGCTTCTGGATCGGCGCGGCAATGGGAGCGGTGGCCGCGATCGTGCTGCTCGATCCGCAACTGATCGGCCCCGATCCGGGCTGGCGGCTGGCGTATCTGACCGGCGCATGCCTCGGCCTTGTGGTGTTCGTGATGCGCTTATGGATTCCGGAAAGCCCGCGCTGGCTGATGATCCACGGTCAGCCGGACCGGGCGCATGAAATCGTTGCGGAGATCGAACGATCGGTGATTGGCAAGGAGCAGGGCCAACGCGTCTGGCCGAAAATAAAATTAAAAATGCGCAGTCACACGCCGCTTGGCGAGGTGGCTCACACGCTATTTCACGTCTATCGCCAGCGCTCGCTGGTCGGCTTGGCCTTGATGATCGCGCAGGCGTTTTTCTACAACGCGATCTTCTTCACCTATGCGCTGGTGCTGACCGATTTCTTCGGCATCGCGTCGAACCAGGTCGGCTGGTACCTGCTGCCGTTCGCCGCCGGCAATTTCCTGGGGCCGCTGCTGCTCGGCCGGCTGTTCGATACGCTGGGACGCCGGACCATGATCACGCTAACCTATGGCGTGTCGGGGATTCTGCTCGCCATATCCGGCTATCTGTTCGCGATCGGGGTGCTGAGCGCGCAAACCCAGACCATCGCCTGGATGGTGATTTTCTTCTTCGCCTCGCCGGCCGCAAGTGCGGCCTACCTTACCGTCAGCGAGACCTTTCCGCTGGAAGTCCGGGCGCTGGCGATTGCGCTGTTCTACGCCATCGGTACCGGCATCGGCGGCGTCGCCGGTCCCGCATTATTGGGTGCGCTGATCGATACCGGCTCGCGCAACAGCGTTTTCGCAGGCTACCTTCTCGGCTCGGGGCTGATGATCGCGGCGGCGGCGATTGCGTGGCGTTATTGCATCGCTGCCGAGCGCCGGCCGCTGGAATCTGTCGCGCGGCCGCTTGCCGTTGTGGAGTAGGATGAGATGACGCAGGATGTGATGGACATGCCGCCGCAAGAGGAAGACGAATCGCCGGATGCCGTTCCGGTGCCTGGAGCGCTGATACCGCACTTGAACGAGTGCGCGCTGCTGCTCGATATCGACGGCACCCTGCTGGATCTGGCGCCGACGCCGCGCGAAGTCTGGGTGCCGCCGGGCCTTGCGAAAACCATGAACCGGCTGCTGGAACGGACGTCGGGCGCGCTGGCGCTGGTCAGCGGCCGTTCGCTCAACGACATCGATCTGATCTTCGCGCCGGCGGAGTTTCCGGCGGTCGGCGGCCACGGCGCGGAAATGCGGATTACGACCGAGAACGAATCCGTCGCCACCCATGCCCCGCCCATGGACAAGGAGCTGAAGAAGCGTCTCGCGGCCATCGCCCAGCTCAGCCCGGGCATCCTGCTCGAAGACAAGGGCTATTCGCTGGCACTTCACTACCGGCTCGCGCCGCATGCCGAGAAGGCGATCTATGCGGCGGTATCCCTGATCAGGGCCGATCTGCCCAATGCGCCGATCGAGGTGCTGCCCGGCAAATGCGTCTGCGAGATCAAGCATTCCGGCTTCAACAAGGCGAGCGGCGTGCTCGAATTGATGACCCATGAACCATTCAGGGGCCGCCGCCCGGTCTTCATCGGCGACGATGTCACCGACGAAACCGTGTTCGCCATCATGCCGGACCTCGGAGGCTTGGCGTTCTCGGTGGGGCGGCGCGCGCATGGCGTGGCCGGACATTTCGACGAGCCCCGCGACGTCCGGGAATGGCTCGCGCACCTGCTGGGCGACGAAAAGTCGCTGACGGAATAGCGGTCCTGCAGCGTGCCGGATAATAAAACGGCGGCGCCTGCTCAAATTGCAGGCGCTTGCTGGTTTGGGCGCAATTTCGCTTGTAATTCTCCGCCGAGCGGTCGTCATTCAGGGGTCAACACGGCGTCATCGCCATCAGCCTAGGAATGTGGCGACGTTCTTGCATAGACGTTCTTGCATAGATGAATTGTGAATTGTTCCCTGGCGTGGTCCGGTTCCATCGGCCGATGCCAAATTTGTGCTCAATGCGGTCGGACGGTGACCAGGAACCATATTGATGAACGACTGTTTATAAACCGGGCTGAAGTCCGGGAGGGGACCCTGTGAACCTCGTCGTCGTTTCAAATCGGGTGGCGCGCGCGAAGGCCAATGAACCCATGACGGGTGGCTTGGCGGCGGCACTATTGCCGGTTGTTGAGAATTCCGGCGCGATTTGGGTGGGCTCCAGCGGCCGGGTCCGCGACGCAACCCACAAAGGACCCTTTGCCGAGATCGAATCGCTGGGCGAGGGCGCGCTGGCCATGATCGATCTGCCGGCCGCGCATTACGGCGGCTATTATGAGGGTTTTGCGAATTCGGCATTATGGCCGGTGCTGCATTCCCGCACCGATCTGATCCGGGTCTCCGAGGGCGACTATCAATCCTATCGCGAGGTCAACGCCTTCATGGCGCGGGCCTTGATGCGATTCCGCAGGAAGGACACCGCGTTCTGGGTTCAGGACTATCATTTTCTGGCGCTCGGCGCGGAAATGCGCGAACTCGGCGTCACCGAGCCGCTCGGCTTCTTCCTGCACACGCCATGGCCCGCGCGCGCCATCATCGGCGGCGTGCCGCATCATCGCGAATTGATCGAGGCGATGCTGGCTTACGATCTCATCGGCTTCCAGACCGGGGAGGATCGCGAGAATTTCGTCGGCTATCTCGAATCGGATCTGGGCCTGGCCGTCACCGGCGGCGTGGTAACGTCGCGCTACGGCACCTGCCGCATCGCGGTTTTTCCGATCGGCATCGACCCCGAGAGATTCGCGCAGCACGCCGCCAAGGCGTCATCCCATCCCGATGTCTCGCGCCTGCGCCGAAGCCTGAACGGCGAGAAACTGGCGATCGGCGTTGACCGGCTGGATTATTCCAAGGGCCTGCTCAATCGCATGGAGGCATTCGACCGAATGCTGACCATGCACCCCTCGATGAGCCGCACCGTTTCGCTGCTGCAGATCGCCACCCCGTCGCGCGGCGGCATCGAGGCCTATGGCAATCTGCAAAGCGAACTGGCCAAGCTGATCAGCAACGTCAACGGCCGCCATGGCGAGGTGGACTGGACGCCGATCCGCTATCTCAACAAGGGTTTCAGCCAGACCGTGCTGGCGGGGCTCTACCGCGTCGCCCAGGTCGGCGTGGTGACCCCGCTGCAGGACGGCATGAACCTCGTGGCCAAGGAATATGTCGCCGCGCAAAATCCCGTCGATCCCGGGGTGCTGGTGCTGTCGAAATTCGCCGGCGCCGCCAATGAGCTCGATACCGCGCTACTGGTGAACCCGCACGATATCGACGGCATGGCGCGAACCATAGCGACCGCGCTGTCGATGCCGCTGATCGAGCGCCGCATGCGCTGGGAAGCGATGATGACCAAACTGCGCGGCAACACCATCCGGCAATGGTTTGCCAGTTTCGTCTATGCGCTGCAGGACGAGGCGATGGGCAAGGCCGCCGCCGATCCGGTGGGAGCCGATCCGCAGACGCTGTGGCGGCCGCGCTCGGTCAATTCCGGCGCGCGGCTTCACTGAACATCAATAGCAATACGACACGCCATCGATGATGGCGCAGCGCGTCTTGTTCGGCGCGTCGGGATCGTCCAGCGCGACCGCGCCGCTGCCCTTGCCGACGAATACGCCCTGTCCGACATGCACCGACGATTTATTGCCGATGATGACGCTGGGGTGAGGCGAGGCGCTCGACCGGGTGCCGTCGGCCCAGACGATCGCATCGCCCGACAGCAAACCGCGCCGGCCGTCATCGCAATTCACCACCGGACCGTCATGGCGGCACGCCTGCGCCGCTGCCGGCCCCGCGGTTGCGACCAGCATGGCGGCGAAAATCGAGAACGCGAGCGCGCGGCGGGTGGTCATGTCGATCTCGTGGCTGCTCCAGTTGTCCGCCATTCGATCGTCGTTGATACCCGATTTCCGGTTCAAGGCCCGGCAGGCCGGGTATCCCCACCGCCGTTCGTGCCAAATTATATAACCTGCTCAATCGGTTGCGGAAATCGCCGCGGCCGCGGCCGCTCTCTCTTGCAAAACTTGCCCTGCCGCTTCAAGAGAGGGCCCATGGAGAGATGGCCGAGTGGCTTAAGGCGCACGCTTGGAAAGCGTGTGTGCGGGAAACTGTACCGTGGGTTCGAATCCCACTCTCTCCGCCAGCCGCCTTCGCTTGCGCTTTGGCTCGGCGAACCGCGATACTGCTTGGCCGCAGCGGATTGGCCTCGCCAGGCACCGCACGTCAGCACTAACGTATGACAACAAAAGAATAAGCCTGGAGGGCGCGATCATGGTCAGTCGGCTTTGTAGAAGCGCCCTCACGGGCCTCGCTGTTCTGATGTCCGCGCTTTCGATGCCGGCCCATGCGCAGTCGAGCGCGAAGACCGTGACATTGGTGGTTCCCTTTGCGGCCGGCGGCGGCACGGATACCGTCGCGCGTCTCATTGGCGAGCAAATGTCGCGCGCACTCGGCCAGACCGTTATCATCGAGAACGTGGTCGGAGGCGGCAGCACGCTGGCGAACGATCGTGTTGCCCGATCGGCACCTGACGGGTCCACGGTCCTGATCAATCACGTCGCGCTGCTCGCAGCGCCCAGTCTGTTCACCAACCTGCGGTACGACACGAAGACCGCGTTCGAGCCGGTCGGCCTCGTCAACAACGCGCCGATGGTCCTGATCGGCCGCAAGTCGATTCCCGGCGCGGGGCCGGAGGATTATCTCGCCTGGATCAAGGCGCAGGGCGACAAGGCGAATTTTGCGCACGGCGGTATCGGGACAAACAGTCACCTGTGCGCCGTCATGATGGGCAATGTGCTGGGTTTCAAGCCGACAATCGTGGCTTATCGCGGATCTGGTCCGGCCATCGGCGACCTGCTGGCAGGGCAGATCGATCTCTTGTGGGATCAGGTGACCAACGCGCTGCCGCAGATCCAGGCCGGAACGCTTCACGGCATAGCCATTACCTCGCCAGAACGGCTTGAACAGTTGAAGGACGTGCCGACCACCGCCGAACTCGGCATGCCCGAAGTCAGCTACTCGATGTGGCATGGGCTCTACGTGGCGAAGGGCACGCCTGTGGAGACCATAGCCGCGCTTAATTCGGCGCTCCGCAAGGCGCTGTCCGATCCGGGCCTGCTGGAGAAGCTGAAGCAGCTCGGAACCTTGCCATTTCCCGACAATGAGTTGACGCCTGAAGCGCATGCGCGCTTGTTCGCCGCCGACATGGTCCGGGTCGCAAACCTCGTTGAAAGCTCGGGGATCAAGGCAAGCGAAGCGAAGTAAGGCGGCGCTGCCACGGCGCGTCGATCGTCAAGCTGGAGCCGCTGCAATGACGGCTACTCGGTGGCCTTCTGCAAATAGGCGATGAGATCGGCGCGATCCCCGGCGCTGGCCATGCCGGCATAGGGCATGCGGTTGGCCGGCACCACCGCTTGCGGATCGGCGATGAACTTATCGAGCGTCTCTGGCGTCCAGATTATTCCGCTGCGCTTGATCGCCGGGGAGTAGCGGAAATCCGCGAGCTCGCCGGCCTTGCGCATAAAGATGCCATGCAGGCTAGGTCCTACATTGTTGGCGCCGGCCTCCAGCTTGTGGCAGGCGGCGCAATCCTGGAATTTCGCCTCGCCGCGCGCGGCGTCGCCGTCGGCGCGGGCGACGCCGGCCGGCAGCAGCGTCATCAGCAACGCCACCGTTACGCGTATCGCGTCGATCATGCCTGCACCAGCGGACCGGGATTTTTCACATAGCGGTTCCTGATCGCGTCCGCGGTCCAGTAGGCCAGCGCCCCGACCGGTCCGGTCGGATTGTACGACGAATTGTGCGGGAACACGTTGGCGCCCACCACGAACAGATTGTGACAATCCCAGCTCTGCAGATATTTGTTGAGCGCGCTGTCGCGCGGGTTGGTGCCCATGATGGTGCCGCCGGTATTGTGCGTGCTTTGGTAGGGCACCACGGTCCAAGGATCGGTGCGCGCGGTCGCGGGGTTGAGCCTGGTCGGATTCATCGACTTGGCGATGTCGTTGATGATCTGGGCGGCGTGGCGGCCCATCTTGTGCTCGTTGTCCTTGTAGTCGAAGGTCATGCGCATCAGCGGCTGACCGAACGCGTTGCGGTAGGTCGGATCCAGGTCGTAGCAATTGTAGCGGTTCGCCATGACGCTGCCGCTGGCATTGATCACCATCGCGGTCTGGTACCACTTCGCGGTCGCCCGCTTCCAGTCGCTGCCCCATTGCGGCGTGCCCGACGGCACCGGGCGGTAGCCGATCGGCAGCGGGGTGTTGAAGCCGCCGGACACATTATAGCCGCCGACGAAATTGTGCGGCGTGCGGTCGAATGCCCAGTTGGTGTTGAAGTCATCGATGGTGGCGTTGGAGCCGCCGGCGTTCATGAACGGGTTGAAATATTTGCCTTCGAAGAACAGCGTCGCGCCGGCCCCGGTCTGGTAGCAGTAATTCTTGCCGACCACACCTTTCTGCGCGACCGGGTCGTAGGGCGCGCCGATCCCGGACAGCAGCATCAGGTGCACATTGTTGATGGCATAGGCGCACAGCAACACGATATTTGCCGGCTGTTCGAATTCCTCGCCGTTGAGCACATTGGTGTAGCTGACGCCGGTGACGCGCTTGCCGTCTGAGTCCTTGAGCACTTTTGTCACCCAGGAATGCGTGCGCAGCTCGAAATTCGGGTTGCGCATCGCGATCGGGATCACCGTCATATGCGGGCTGCCCTTGGCGTTGGCTTCGCAGCCGAACCGCTGGCAATAGCCGCAATACTGGCAGCCGCCGAATTTCGAGCCGTCCGGATTGGTGTAGGGCTGCG
Organism: uncultured Alphaproteobacteria bacterium; assembly: GCA_963784755.1. GTDB lineage: Bacteria > Pseudomonadota > Alphaproteobacteria > Rhizobiales > Xanthobacteraceae > Bradyrhizobium. The sequence continues at coordinate 1,761,836 of CAWASS010000004.1, forward strand.
AGGCGTTCGCCGACGGCCGCGGGAACGGATGGTAGCCGGAATTACGCGCGGCGTCGGTGAACATCTCGCTCGCCAGGATCGGCGTCAGCGGCGGCAACGGATAATCGCGTGCGCGCGGCGCCTCGAACGGATTGCCGCCGGCCTGGATCTGTCCGCCGATATTGCCGGCCTTGCCGGAGACCGCCGCGGTATATTCGAACTTGTCGTAATAGGGCTCAAGCTCGGCATAGCTGATGCCCCAGTCCTGGATCGTCATGTCGTCGGGAATGAATTTCTTGCCGTAGCGCTCCTCGTAATTGGAGCGGACCTTGAATTCCATGTCGGTCCACCGCCAGGTGTGACCGCTCCAGTGCACACCGGAGCCGCCCACCACCTCGCCGGGCAGGAACGAGCCGAGCCGGCGCATCGGCAGCGCCTCCTGCTGCGGGCTGTTGCGTACGGTGATGGTGTCGCGCGCGGTGTTCTGCATCAAATCGTGGCGCACCACATAGCGCAGCTCGTCGCGGATATTGGGCAGCGAATAGTCGTTCTCGCTGGAACGCGGCGCGCCGCGCTCGAGTGCCACCACCTTCATGCCGGCCTCGGTCAGTTCCTTGGCGAGAATGCCGCCGGTCCAGCCTAATCCTACGATGACGACATCGACTTCCCTGAGTTTTGTGGTCATGGCTCGCCCCTCAACTCATGTCCGAGATGCCGAGCGGCTTGTTCGGGAACGGCTTGCCGCGATATTGCTCGACGTGATCGCGATGCACCGCGATGACGCCGGGAAATCCGATGATGGCCCAGCCCGCCTTGTTGCGGTTGCCGCCATAGATCGGGTCGGAATAGATGCCTTCGATCACGGTCTGATACAGCGTCGCCCAGAACGCGCGCACCGGCAGCCCGTTGTCGAAGGTGATTTTGCCGCCGGACAGGCCGATCAATACCTCCTGGCGCTGTGCGTCCTCGATCCGGTCGAATGATTTGCCGAAAACCTTGCGGCAATGCGCGTTGGTCGCCTCGATACCGGCGCGATAGAGCTGCGCCGGCGTCAGCGGCAGCTGGTAGCCCTGGCTTGGCGCGCCCTGTTTCCACGGGCCCTGCATATAGAGGCGATCGCCTTTGCCCCAGCCGCCGGCCAGCGCGCGATCGATGTAGATGTTGATGCCGAGATCGGTGCCCTTCGGGCTGATCTCGTCGGCCGGGACCATGTGATCCACCAGCGCCTCGACGAAGGCGGCCTCATCGAGATTGAGAAAGGCGTATCCGGCCGCCGCCGGAGCGGCGGCGGGCGCGGCTTGCTGGGCCAGCGCGATGTCGGGCGTCGCAATGGCGCTCCCGCCTGCCGCGGCAGCGCCGCCGACAACGGCCCCTTTGAGAAAGTCGCGCCGGTCAAGCTCCTGCTTGGTCATGATCGCCTCCCTGCCTCCGGGATTTTCGGACACCAATCCGGAGGACGCGCTTTTGCGGGAGCATGCTGGTTTTGGGCCAACCCGGCAAGGCGGGATTCGCGCGATCGGGATTTCTCTATCTTCCTCTCCTTGGGCGCGAGCCGATCAGTTCTCCGCTGCCCTCACCACCGCGATCAACTCATCGCCGTAATGCTCCAGCTTCTTGTCGCCGATGCCGGGGATGCCGCGGAGTTGTGTCGGCGTCGCCGGGCGCAGCATTGCGATGCCGTCGATGGTGGAGTCGTGCAGCACGACATAGGCCGGCACGCCGCGCTTGCGCGCCACCTCGGAACGCCATGCCCGAAGTGCTGCGACCAGCGCGGGGTCGCCGGCCCCGTTCTGGCCGGCGGGGCCGGGAGCGAGATCGCCGCGCCTCGATTTCCCGCGGCTGGCGCGATTGCGGCCTGCGGGCTGCTCGCGCAGCAGCACCTCGGTCTCACCCTTCAACACGCCGCGCGACGACTCCGTCAGTTTCAGCGCGCCGAAGGCGTCGCTGTCGGGCGCAAGATGGCCCATCGCCACCAGCTGGCGTAGTGCTGCGCGCCATTGCTTCTCATTGAGGTCGCGGCCTATTGCAAATACCGACAGCTTGTCATGCCCGAATTGCTGGACGCGGTCGGTCATGCGCCCGACCAGAACATCGATCAGGTGCATGGCGCCAAAGCGCTGCCCGGTGCGATAGGCGCAGGACAACAGTTTTTGCGCGATCACCTTGCCGTCGCGAACCGTCGGCGGCGACAGGCAGTTGTCGCAATTGCCGCATCGGGCGGCAGGCGTTTCGCCGAAATAGCCGAGCAGGCGGCTGCGCCGGCAGCCGGCGGTTTCGGCGAGACCGACCAGCGCCTGCAGCTTGCCGATCGACACCCGCTTGAACGTGTCCGAGCCCGTGGACTCCCCGATCATGCGGCGCTGCTGCACGATGTCAGACAGGCCATACGCCATCCAGGCGCTGGACGGCTTGCCGTCGCGCCCGGCGCGCCCGGTCTCCTGATAATAGGCCTCGATGCTTTTCGGCAGATCGAGGTGGGCGACGAAGCGCACGTCGGGCTTGTCGATGCCCATGCCGAACGCGATGGTGGCGACGATCACGACGCCGTCCTCGTTGATGAAGCGATCCTGATTGCGAGAGCGCTGGCCGGCGTCGAGCCCGGCGTGATAGGGCAGTGCCCGCACGCCGGCCGCGGCCAGTGCGGCGGCGGTGTCTTCGACCTTGGCGCGCGACAGGCAGTAGACGATGCCGGCGTCGCCTGCGTGGCGCTCGCTGATGAAGGTTTTGAGCTGCGCCGGCGCGTTTTGCTTGTCGACGATTTCATACCGGATGTTGGGGCGGTCGAAACTCGCGACAAACGTCCGCGCGCCGGCCAGTCCCAGCCGGTCGACGATCTCCTGACGCGTGAGTTCATCGGCGGTGGCGGTGAGCGCGATGCGCGGCACCTCGGGAAACCGCTCTGATATCACCGACAGGCCGATATATTCCGGGCGAAAGTCGTGCCCCCATTGCGACACGCAATGCGCCTCGTCGATCGCGAACAGCGCGATTTTCGCGCGGCCGAGCAAAGCGAGGCAGCGCGGCGTCAACAACCGCTCCGGCGCGATGTAGACGAGATCGAGGTCGCCGGCGAGCAACCGGCGCTCGACGGCGGCGGCTTCGTCATAGGACAGCGTGGAGTTCAGCACCGCGGCCTTGACGCCGGCCTCGAGCAGCCCTGCGACCTGGTCGCGCATCAGTGCGATCAGCGGCGAGACCACGATACCGCAGCCTTCGCGCAGCAGCGACGGCAATTGATAGCACAGCGACTTGCCGCCGCCGGTCGGCATCAGCACCAGGCAATTGCCGCCGTCCGTGACATGCCCGACGATCTCTTCCTGCGCGCCGCGGAAGCCGGGCAGGCCGAACACCGAATTCAGCACGGAAAGCGCGTTGGTGGCGATGCCGGACTCGCATGGGAGAGCTGCTGGAACGGGCATGCGGCTTTAATTGTCCGGATAGACTTGCAAAGGCCGGCCGTCGCAACCGGCGCTTCGGAGTGGATTTCAACAGCAGGCGGGCCGACCAATCAAGACAGGTTTATTCCTGATTCGGGCCGTTCCACATACTCGCTTCCAGATCGGCTTCGCGCAAATAGTTGCCGGAAGTTGCAAAAAGGCCGGGGAATTGATCGATTGCCGCCTGCACGCCATGCGCCTCAGGCTTCCTGCGCGGTCTCCTCGTTGAGGAAGCAGGCGGCTTGATGCTGCGCGCCGATCTCAACCAGCCTCGGCGTCTCGACCTTGCATCGCTCCATCACATAGCGGCAGCGGGTGTGGAAGGCGCAGCCCGACGGGGGGTTGATCGGGCTCGGCACGTCGCCATCGATCAGCGGCTTGAGGCGCTTGACGCTCGGGATCCGCGACCGGAACCGAGGCCAGCAGCGCCTGGGTATAGGGATGACGCGGGTTTGCGAACAGCTCGTTCTTCTCCGCGATCTCGACGATGCGTCCGAGATACATCACAGCGACGCGGTGACTGATATGGGCCACCACGGCGAGGTCGTGGGCGATGAACAGATAGGAGAAGCCGTGCTTGCGCTGCAGGTCGATCAACAGATTGATCACCTGGGCCTGGATCGAGACGTCGAGCGCCGACACCGGCTCGTCGCACACGATGAGATCGGGCCCGAGCGACAGCGCGCGCGCGATGCAGATGCGCTGCCGCTGGCCGCCGGAGAACTGGTGCGGATAGTTCAGCATCTGATCCGGCCTGAGCCCGACCTGCTCGAACAGTTCGGCGACGCGCTCGCGCTTTGTCGCGGCCGGCCGCGATGCGGTGGACGCTGAGCGGCTCGCCGACGATGTCGCCCGCGGTCATGCGCGGATTGAGCGAGGCGAACGGATCCTGGAAGATGATCTGCATCGAACGCCGGTGCGGACGCAGCTCGGCCTTGCCGAGGCGGGTGATGTCCTGGCCGTTGAGCCGGATGGTGCCGCCGGTCGGCTCGACCAGGCGCAGGATGCTGCGCGCCACCGTCGATTTGCCGCAGCCGGATTCGCCGACGAGCCCGAGCGTTTCCCCGACGCCGAGCGTGAAGCTGACGCCGTCCACCGCATGCACCTTGCCGACGGCGCGGCGCAGGATGCCGCTTCGCACCGGATAATGTTTGGTCAGGTCCGAGACTTCGAGCAGCACGCGCGCGTCGGTCATGGCGGTCCTGCGATTTCCGCGGCGCGCCAGCATGCCGCCAGATGATCGTCGCCCCAGGCCTGCAACGGCGGATATTCCGCGCGGCAGCGCCCGATCGCCAGTTCGCAGCGCGGCGCGAACGCGCAACCGGTCGGAAGATTGGTCAATGACGGCACCATGCCGGGAATCTCGACCAGCCGCGCGTCGGCTTTGGCGCCGAGCGAGGGCACCGCCGGGATCGAGGCCATCAGGCCGCGGGTGTAGGGGTGTCTCGGGCTGGCGAACAGGGTTTCGACATCGGCCTCTTCGACCTTCTTGCCGGCATACATGACGATGACGCGCTGCGCGGTCTGCGCGACCACGCCGAGGTCGTGGGTGATCAGGATCAGTCCCATGCCGAGCTCCTTCTGCAGCTCGAGCACCAGCGCCAGGATCTGGGCCTGGATCGTCACGTCGAGCGCGGTGGTCGGCTCGTCGGCGATCAACAGCGCCGGCCGGCAGGCCAGCGCCATCGCGATCATCGCGCGCTGGCGCATTCCGCCCGAGAGCTGGTGCGGATATTCGCTTGCGCGCCGCTCCGGCTCGGGGATTCTGACCAGGCGCAGCATTTCGACGGCCTGCGTCCATGCCTCTTTCCGGGTCATGGTTCGATGCAGGCGGACCGCCTCGGTGATCTGGTCGTCCGATCCGCATCACCGGATTGAGCGAGGTCATCGGCTCCTGGAAGATCATCGAAATGCGGTTGCCGCGGATCGCGCGCATTCCGGTCTCGTCGAGCCCGAGCAGATCGGTGCCTTCGAGCATGACAGAGCCGCCGACGATCCTGCCGGGCGGGTCGGGCACCAGCCGCATGATCGACAGCGCGGTCACGCTCTTGCCGCAGCCGGACTCGCCGACGATGGCCAGCGTCTCGCCGCGGCGGACGGTGAACGAAACGTCGTCGACCGCCTTGAACAGTCCCGAATTGGTGAAAAAAACCGTCTGCAGGCCCTTCACGTCGAGAACCGTCGGTTCCGCTTGCGCTCGCTCATCAGCCGCGCTGCCTCGGGTCGAGGATGTCGCGCAGCGCATCGCCGAACAGATTGGTGCCGAACACCGCAAGGCTGATCGCCACGCCCGGGAAGATCACCAGCCACGGCGCGGTGCGCACATATTCCGCCGCCGACTCCGACAGCATGCGCCCCCATGACGGATAGGGTTCGGGAATGCCGAGGCCGAGGAACGACAGCGACGCTTCGGTGAGAATGGTGGAGCCGAGCTGCGCGGTGGCCAGCACGATCAGCGGCGCCAGCGTGTTCGGCAACACGTGGCGAAGCGCAATCCGGGTCTCGCTCATGCCGATCGACTTGGCGGCCTCGACAAAGGGCAGCTCGCGCAGCGCCAGCGTGTTGGCGCGGATCACGCGGGCGACGGTGGGGATCAGCGGGATCGCGATCGCGATGATCACGTTCGGAAGCGACGGCCCCAGCGCCGCCGTCATCACCAGCGCCAGCACCAGCAGCGGCAGCGCCTGCAGGATATCGGTGATCCGCTGGAACACCAGATCGACCCAGCCCGACAGATATCCGGATGCCAGGCCGATCATCACGCCGATCGACGAGCCAAGCGCGGTCGAGCCGATGCCGACCGCGAGCGAGATGCGCGCGCCGTGGACGATCCGGCTCCAGACGTCGCGGCCGAACGAATCCGTTCCCATCCAGTGCAGCGCGCTCGGGGCCTGCCAGACGATGCGCGGAATCGACGCTGAGCGGATCGAAGCGGCAGATGAGATCGGCAAACAGCGCCACCGCCACGAACATCACCATGATGCAGAGGCCGATGGTGCCGAGCATGTAGCGTTGCGCAAGGAACGTCAGCCGGCGCCAGCCATGCGTCGAATGGGCGCCGGCGCGCCTCAGTTCGCTATCGTAGTTGATGGCGTCCAAGCGGCCTCCTAATCCGTGTAGCGGATGCGCGGGTCGACCACCGCGTAGAGCATGTCGACCGTGAAGTTCGCGAACACGACTACCACGGCGATCAGCATCACCAGGTTCTGCACGATCGGATAGTCGCGCCAGCGCAGCGCCTCGACCAGGAAGCGGGCGACGCCGGGAATATTGAAAACGGTTTCGGTGACGATCAGTCCGCCGATCAGGAACGCCGCCTCGATGCCGATCACGGTGATGACGGGAAGGATGGCGTTCTTCAGCGCGTGGCGGTAGTTGACCGATGGGCTCGGAGGCGCCCTTGGCGCGCGCGGTGCGGATGTAATCCTGCCGCAGGATCTCGAGCATCGAGGAGCGCGTGATCCGCATCGTCAGGGCTGCGCTGCGAAAGCCGACCGCCATCGCCGGGACGCAATAGATCGCGAACGCCTCGGTCCAAAGCTGTGCGGGTTCGGGTTGAAGATCGGCATCGATCCGAACAGCGAGACCGAGGCCATCAGGATCAGCAGGCCGAGCCAGAACGACGGCAGCGACAGGCCGCTCAGGCTGACGACGCGCAAGGCATAATCGAGCCGCGTGCCCTGGTTGACCGCGCTGATGACGCCGAGCGGAATGCCGATCGAGGCGGAGAACAACAGCGCCAGGCCGGCCAGCCGCGCCGTGATCGGAATTCGCGGCAGGATCTCGTCGAGCGCCGGTTTCTCCGACACATAGGAATAGCCGAGATCGCCGCGCAGCAGCCCGCCGATCCAGTGCAGGTATTGCACGACGATCGACTGATCGAGCCCGAGTTCCCGCTCCAGATTCGCCTTGTCCGCCGGGATCGACGATATCCGGCGGCGTCGAACAGGATGTCGACGATGTTGCCCGGCACGATGCGCAGCAGCACAAAGATGATGACCGAGATCCCGAACAGGGTCACGAGCATCAGAGACAGGCGCCGCACGATATAAGCAAACACCTGGCTGCTCCCGGTTGTCGCGGTGGCGGCTGTTACTCGATCCAGCCACACGTCTTCGTAGCGATAGCCGTTGTAGGAGCTGTTCACCATCACGGTGATGCCCTTGACATAGGGCTGCCAGCAGGTGCCCTGACGGCCGTGGAAGATGATCGGACGCGCGACGTCTTCCTGCAATTTCTTGTCGATCTCCCACACCAGCTTCTTGCGCTTGGCGACGTCGGTTTCCATGGATTGCTGGTCGAACAGCTTCTCGATGTCCTTGTTGCAGTAGTTGGTGTAGTTCCGCTCCGAATTGCAGGAATAATTCTCGTAGAACGACTGGTCGGGATCGTCGACGGCATTGCCGGTGAGGTTGAGGCCGAGCGCATAGTCCTTGCGCGCCACTTTCGAGAACCAGTTGGCGGTTTCGACCACTTCAAGTTCGGCATCGATATAGATGCTCTTGAGCTGATCGATCAGGATGACGGCGGGGTCGCGGTAGACCGCGATATTGCGGGTCGAGACCTTGACCGCCAGATGCTTGTCCGGCCCGTAGCCCGCCTTCTGCATCAGCTTGCGCGCCTCGTCCCGGTTGGCCTTCACGTCGGGGCCGTAGCCCGGAATCGTCTCCAGCATCTCCTTCGGCATCGCCCACAACCCGCCCGGCGCAGGCAGCATGGTGCCGCCGATATCGGCCTGACCCTCGTACAGGATCGAGACGAAGGCCTTGCCGATCGAGCGCCATCGCCATCGCGCGGCGGATATCCAGATTGTCGAACGGAGGCGCGGACGAGTTGACGATGATGTTGGTGCTGACGTTGATCGGCTCGACCACGCATACCGCGTTCGGCGCCTGCGCCTTGACGTCCTTGAGCAGCGGGATCGACACCTCGGTCGGGAACGTCATGTCGAACTTGCCGGAGACGAACGCCAGGATCGCCGTCGAACGATTCGGGTATGATGGTGAACTCGATGCCGTCGAGATGCGGCAGGCCCTTCTTCCAGTAGTCCGGGTTGCGGACGAGCTTGATCGATTCGTTGGCCTTGAACTCGACGAACTTGAACGGACCGGTGCCGATCGGCTTGGTGCGCATGTCGCCGGGCGAAACATGGCAGGGATAAATCGGCGTATAGCCGGAGGCGAGCAGCGCCAGCAGCGCCGGCTGCGGCCGCTTCAGGTTGAACGCGACCTCGAAGTCGCCCTTGGTCGTGACATCGACGACCTCGTCGTACCAGGACTTGCGCGGGTTCTTGCGGAATTTCTGCGGCAGACTTGCCCATCAGCATGTCGAACGTGCATTTGACATCGTCGGACGTGAACGGCTTGCCGTCGTGCCAGGTGACGCCTTGCCGCAGCTTGAAGCTGAGCGTCTTGTTGTCGCCGCTCCAGGCCCAGCTCTCCGCGAGATCCGGGACGATCGACTCCAGGCTGTTCTGCGCCACGTCCTGTTTGTAGATGACGAGGTTGTTGAAGACGGGCATGAAGGGAACGTTGACCGAGTAGGTCGCCTCCTCATGGATCGAGGCGCTGGCCGGGCTGTCCCGATGATAGATCCGGAAGATGCCGCCTTGCTTCTGGGCAAGCGCAGGGCCGGAGACCGCCAGCAAGACAACAGCACGGCGGCAAGCACTCGCATGCTCCGCATGTTTCCCTCCCTAAGGTAGTTCGGTCTGATAATGGGCCGATTTGTCGGCGACGATACCATGACGGGACGGCCCTGCAACACGGCGGGGCGGATGCCGGCATTGGTACTTCGGACTATTGCAAAGATGTCTATGCGGGGGCATCGCCACGCTGGCCGCGGCGGCGGAAATGACAATGCGGGCACCTTCACACTATTCGTGAGGTCTTGTTGCCCCAGTAGCGGTCGCGCAACAGCCGCTTGTACAGTTTCCCGGTCGGAAGCCGCGGCAGCTCCGCCTCGAAGTCGATCGAACGCGGCACCTTTTGACGCGACAGCGACCGGCAGCAGAATTCGATCAATTCCTCCGCGAGCTCAGGTCCGGGCATGATTCCCGGCATCGGCTGCACCACGGCTTTCACTTCCTCGCCGAGATCGGCATTGGGAACGCCGAATACGGCGGCGTCCGCGATCTTGGGGTGGGTGATCAGCAGGTTCTCGCACTCCTGCGGATAGATATTGACGCCGCCCGAGATGATCATGAAGCTCGCCCGGTCGGTCAGGTGCAGGAAGCCGTCCTCGTCGACATAACCGACGTCGCCGACGGTGCTCATGCTTCCGTCCGCCGAGCGCGCCTCGCGGGTCTTGTTCGGATCGTTGAAATACTCAAACGGCGTTGCGGTTTTGAACCAGACCGTTCCCGGCGTGCCGGCGGGGCAGGGCCGCATCGCTTCGTCCAGAATGTGAAGATCGCCGAGCAGCACCTTGCCGACGGTGCCCCGGTGGGCGAGCCATTCGGCGCTGTCGCAGGCGGTAAATCCGAGGCCTTCGGTGGCGCCGTAATATTCGTGGATGATCGGCCCCCACCATTCGATCATGTCGTCTTTCACCGCGGCCGGACAGGGTGCGGCGGCGTGAATGGCGATCTCCAGGGATGACAGGTCGTAGCGCCGGCGTGCGGCTTCCGGCAGCTTCAGCATGCGCGAGAACATCGTCGGCACCAGCTGGCTGTGGGTCACCCGGTAACGCTGGACCAGTTCGAGATAGCGCTCCGGATCGAAATTTTCCATGATGATGGCGGTGCCGCCGGTGCGGATCGCCAGATTGACGGCGGCCTGCGGCGCCGAATGATACAGCGGCGCCGGCGACAGATAGATCATGTCCTCGCGGTACCGCCAGAGCCTTTGCAGGAAGTCGAAGATCGGCAGTTGCTGGGTCGGCGATTGTTCCGGCAGCGGGCGCAGAATGCCCTTCGGCCGCCCGGTGGTGCCCGACGAATAAAGCATGGCAGTGCCGATGCATTCGTCGGCGATCGGCGTCGCCGGCAGTCCGGCGGTGACCTGTTGCAGTCCGGCAATGCGTTCGCTTTCGCCCGGACCGTCCACGACGATACAGAGTTCGACCCTGGGGCATTGGCTGAGCGCCTCGCGCGCGACCGCGAGTTTCGCTGTGGATGTGATGAGAATGCGCGAAGCGCTGTTGTCGACGATATAGGCAAGCTCGCTCGCCGTCAGGTAGGAATTCACGCAGGTATAATACAATCCCGACCGCTCGCCGGCGCCGCAGGTCTCGAGGTAACGGCTGTTGTTCTCCATGAAAATCGCGTAGTGGTCGAGCCGCTTCAGGCCGCGATTGCGCAGCAGATGCGCGAGACGGTTGCTGCGGGCGTCGAGCTCGGCATAGGTCACGGCCTCGCCTGAACCCGCCATGATGAAGGCCGGCCGGTCGGGATGACGATACGCCTGCTGGCCGGTGTACATCCTGCCTCCGGGGTTTCTCATGCGGCGCGTGCGGGAATTGCGGCTTGCGCGCAATTCAGCGCGGCGGGAGCCAGCCGTCAAGCCGGTCGTGGTGCAGGCGGCGCTCGCGCAGGCCGCTTTCAGAATCCGCCGATACAGCGGTCCGGCTTGTGGCTGCGGCGGCAGCAATGTTCTATCGCGATCCCGCCGGGATCCATACGCAGGCCGAACGGCCCTGTGCCGGCATCGGCTCCTCCGGACGGCGAAAGAATTTTTGCCGGAAACCCTAAAATTCCTATTGACGATATTCCTAGGATGATATACTACGGAATTGTCCTGTCCAGTGAGGGGCGCTTCTAGAGGCGTTCCTGAAGTGGGACAGAGCGAGAGCTGGCCGGAGGGGCAACCCGAAGGTCGATGCGGCGCCCGCGGCCATGCCTCGCAAGCGTGGACCCGGGGGGCCTTGGGTAACCGTCCGTGCCCACTACGGGGCGCTGCCTTCAATGGCTGGACGAGACGGGTGAAGGGTGGGGAAACCTGCCTGGATGGCGAGAAAAGCTCGCGCCCGCGCTCGGAAGAACCGGTCCCAGGGTCGAAGAAGTCGCCGCGGCGGGACGCTGAGAGGCGTTGCCGTGTGCCTCTGTTTCTCGGCAATCCGGGAAACAAGCCGCGGCCGTTGACCTAAGGTGCGCCTTTCGGCGTTCCGTCTCCCCTCAAGGAGGGGAGATCAACTGAAAGCCCACCTCGCGCGGCGGCGCGGGAACGCAAGCGCGTGGCTGTTTGAAATTTGAATTCGGAATTCGCATTCTCGTGTCCCGGGCGCGATGCAGCACGCAGTGCTGCTTCGCAGAACCGGGACCGTACCAAACACCGGCGCTTTGTACGGCCCCGGCTCTGCAGCGCACCGCTGCGCGCTGCGCTGCGTCCGGGGAACGCAGCGTCATAGGCGGGCTTGACCCGCGTATCCATCATGTTCGCAAGAGTTCTTCGAAGAAGATGGATGGCCGGGGCAAGCCCGGCAATGACGAATGGGTGACGCAATGCAACGCGGCCATCCATCGCCGCCTAAAATCATCTCGACAGCCATTACCCGAAGAGAGCAGAATGGCGTCCGGCACGAAAAGGTTGTCCGGATTTTGAATCAAAAATATAGGGAGCGCCGTCATGAAATATTCTGTTGCGGCAATGGTTCTGGCGTTGGCGGCGGTGGCAACGGGCGCACCGGCCAATGCGCTGAGTGGTCCGATACCCGTTTCGAAACTGAATCTTGCCGCCACCGATGTGGAGCAGGTCGTTGTCGTGCGGCGCGGCGGTGCGGTTGCGCGCGGTCCGCGCGGCGGCGTGGCGGCGGTCGGACGCACCACCGTGGTCCGTCCTCCCGGTGTTCGTCCGGGGGTCCGGGTCGGCGTTCGTCCCGGCGGCTGGGTCCGCCCGGCATACCGATGGGGTCCGGGCGGGGCGATCGCGGCTGGCGCCGCGATCGGCTTCGTCGCGGCGGGAACGGCGGCGGCGTGGGCCGGCGCTGCGCCGGCGCCGGGCTATTGCTGGTACTACACCGATCCCAGCCGCACCCAGGGTTTTTGGGACGTTTGCCCGTAGCCAGGCCTGAACGCGTTTTCCCGCCAGCGATTTGGCTGGATGGCGATGACCTCATGAAGTGAAACCGCTTCATGAGGTTTTCGGCGTTAGCGTCGTGCTTCCGCCCCCGCTAAACTCTGATGTGAAATAGATGGGCACCCGCAGGGTTATAAATTATCGTACGCAGAACAGAAACTTGGGGAGACGAAAATGAGAGTGGGATCGTGGTCGAGTGCTGTTGCGGCGTGCAGCCTGCTACTGGCGGTGCCGGCGTCGGCGCAGGGCGTCAAGATCGGCATTCTGAACGACCAGTCCGGGGTCTACGCCGACTATGGCGGCAAGTGGTCGTTCGAAGCCGCCAAAATGGCGGTGGAGGATTTCGGCGGCGAGGTGCTCGGCAAAAAGATCGAGGTGATCTCGGCCGACCACCAGAACAAGCCCGATCTCGCAACCGCCATCGCGCGGCGCTGGTATGAGGTCGAAGGCGTCGACATGATCACCGAGCTCACGACGTCGTCGGTGGCGCTGGCGATCCACGACCTGTCGAAGCAGATGAAGAAGATCGACATCGTGGTGGGCGCTGCGACCTCGCGCCTGACCGGCGATGCCTGCCAGCCTTACGGCTTTCACTGGGCCTACGATACCCATGCGCTCGCGGTCGGCACCGGCGGCGCGCTGGTGAAGGCCGGCGGAGATACATGGTTCTTCCTCACTGCCGATTACGCTTTCGGTTACGCACTCGAAAAGGATACCGGCGAAATCGTCACGGCGAATGGCGGAAAGGTGCTGGGCTCGGTCCGCGTACCCCTGAACTCATCGGACTTCTCCTCGTTCCTGCTGCAGGCGCAAAGCTCGAAAGCGAAAATCATCGGCCTCGCCAATGCCGGCCTCGACACCACCAACTCGATCAAGCAGGCGGCGGAATTCGGCATCGTCAAGGGCGGCCAGAAGCTCGCCGGACTGCTGCTGACGCTGGCTGAAGTCAACGGCCTCGGCCTTGAAGCCGCCCAGGGCCTGGTGCTGACCGAGGCCTATTACTGGGATCGCGACGACAAGAGCCGCGATCTCGCCAACCGCTTCTTCAAGCGCACCGGGCGGATGCCGAACATGATCCAGGCCGGCACCTATTCGGCGACGCTGCAATATCTCAAGGCGGTGAAGGCCGCCGGCACCAAGGACACCGAAGCCGTCGCGGCCAAGTTGAAGGAGCTTCCGGTCGACGATCTCTTTGCAACGGGCAAGGTGCTGCCCAACGGACGCTTTGTGCACGACCTCTATCTGTTCGAGGTCAAGAAACCGTCGGAGTCGAAGAAGCCGTGGGATTACTACAAGCAGCTCGCGGTGGTGCCCGGCGACAAGGCGTTCCCGTCTGCCGCCGACAGCGGTTGCCCGCTGACGAAGTAAAAGCAAACTCAACGTGTCCCGGACGCGGTGCAGCGCTCTTGCGGTGCACCGCAGAACCGGGACCCATGTACGGTGTCATACGCGGGCTTGACCCGCGTATCCATCAATCTCCGTAAGAAGCTTTTCCAAGAAGATGGATTGCCGGGTCAAGCCCGGCAATGACGGATGCAACTCAATACCCCGTCATCTCCAGATATCCGGCGCCGGTATGGCTGCCGCGAAAGCTGACCGGTCCTTCCCAGTAGGGAAAGCTGGTCCCCATCCAGCTCGTCGCATTCAGCGGCGTCGTTTCGATCTTCAAACCGCGCGAGGGAATGGCGACGCGCCATGCGGTCGGCAGTTTGCGGTTGTCGATTTCGGTCGACGCCGTGGGCATCATGCCGATATCCGCGGACGCGATCTGGACCGACGCTCCATCGGGTCCGATCCAGTTGCCGGAAAAATAATGTTGGCCGTCCGACTGCCGCAGCCGAAACAGCATGAGTTTCTCGGCCGAATCCAGATGCAGCGAGAACCAGTCCCATCCAGTCTGGTCCGACGCAAGCGGCTGGCTGCTCCACTCGCGGTCCATCCAGGCCAGTCCCGTAACGTGCACGGGCTTGTCGCCGATGGCGATGCTTCCTGCCGCCTGGAAAAACGGCTGGCTGTAATAATACGACGCCTGGCCGCGCTCCGATTTTTTGCTGAAGCCGGCGTCGCCCTGCAGCACCAGCGGCCTGTCGGCGTCGAGCCGAAGCGCGTAGCTGAAATCCGCACCCGATGCCTTGAGTTCAAGCGGCGCGACGGTCGTGTCCGACATGGTGTCGGGCCCGCGCAGCTCCCAGGAATCGATCCAGGCCCGCAACGGTTTTGGTTCGACGCCGGCCTGCCCGACGCCGCCGCGTGAAAATGTCTCGGCGAAGCGATGGGTGTCGGCGCTCGTCACGGCAGCGTGGCCCATCCAGATCTGCTGGTTGGCCCAGCCTTGCTGTTGCGCGCCCGGCGCCATCGCCTGCCGGAACAGCGTCCACTGCGCGCCGTAAGCCGCACCACTGGAATCCCTGAGGTTGGCGGTGACGTACCACCACTCGATGCGAAAATCCGGATGCGGGCCGTGATCGGCTGGAAAGGCCAGCTTCCGTCCCGGAACCACTTGCGCGAATCCGCCGGCGTCGCTGCCCAGTCCCGCAAAGCCCTGTGCGAGCGATGTCTTGCGGCCGAGCATCAGCAACGCAAGTCCGCTCGCAAAACCGCGGCGCGAGAGCTGGGATTTAGCGCTCATCGGCAAAAATCTTCGCTAATGCCGCCGGCTGCATCCGCGCCAGCCTGAGAACGGGAAGCAAGGCCGCAAGCAGCGCCGCCAGCATTGCCACGGCCAAAAGTTCGATCAGATGCAATGGAAAGACGTGAAACGGCAGCCGCCAGCCGAACGCTTTCACATTGACGATGGCAATCAGGCACCACGCCACCGACAGGCCGAGCGGCAGCGCCAGCAGGGCGGTGATCAGCGCCATCGACATCGTCTTCAAGAGCTCGATGACGGCAAGCCGTCGGCGGGCGACGCCGGTGGCCCACAGCGGCGCCAGTTGCGGCAGGCGCGAATTGCTCAGCGTCAGCAGGCTGGTCAGCAATGCAACGCCGGCGACACCGAGCGTGAAGGCGTTCAGCGCGGAGGTGACCGCAAAGGTGCGGTTGAAAATCCGCATCAACTCCGCCTTCAGCGTGGCCTGATCTGAAAGACCTCGATCGTCGAGGCCGAATTTGGCTTTGATGTCTGCGACCAGCACGGGCACCGCCGCGTGCGCAACCCGCAGACCCAATCGGGTCTGCGGTATCTCGGGAAAATGGCGAAGCAATGCCTCGATATTGACGCCGATCTGGCCCTTGGGATTGCCGTAGTCGGCATAAATCCCGGCCACTTGCAGCGGCCAGCTTTCCGCGGGAGCCGGCACCTCAATGCGGTCGCCGACGCCGAGCTTCATGCGCCGCGCAAATTGTTCGCTGATCAGCGCGGCGTTGCCGTTGCGTACGCGGTCCCAGACGCCGGCGGACGATTGCAACAGCGGCCAGCGATCCCGGTAGGTGGCGTGATCGGCGAAGCCCAGGATCTCGACCGGCCAGCCGTCGATCTCCACGTCGGCCCTGCCGCCCGGCAGGATCGTTTCCACTTCCGGACGCAGGCTTAGCCAGCTCTTGATCTCTGCGGCCTGCGCATTGTCCGCGGCGTTGAGATAAACATCCGCCGCCAGCCGGCCGTCGAGCCAGCCGGTAAAGGTCTTGCTGAAACTTTCGACCATGGTGCCGACGCCGACATTGACCGCCAGCGCCAGCAGCAGCGCCATCAGCGCCAGCGACAATCCCGATAATTGCTGACGGCTATCGGCCCAGAACCATGCCGCAAGCGGGCGGCGCGTACTGCGTTGGCCGAGATCGAGCACGAAACCCAGCACCACCGGCAAAGCGAGCGCAGCACCAAGCAGCAGCGCCGCCAGCGTGGCAAATCCGGAGATCAGCGAATCGCCAAACCAAAGAAAGCCGGCTGCGGCGGCGAATACCGCGGCCGCCAGCGCGCCCTGAAATTTCAGCCAGCGCCGCTGCGCCTGTTGCCAGGCATAGGGCTGCGCCGCCGCGAGCACGGAAAGGCGAAGCGCCTTGATCAGGCTTGTCGCCGCTGCCGCCAGTGCACCGAGTACGTTGATCGTAAGTCCCGCGATCCACCACTCGGGCTTCAGCGTCAGCTGGCCCGGAATCTGCGCGCCATAGAGTCCGCGCAAGCTTGCCGCGACATCGGGCAACAGCGACGCCGCGATCAGATAGCCGCAGACCAATCCGATCAGCCCCGCGGCCAGCGCCAGCGATACCAGTTCGACCAGCAGCACCGAGCTCAGCATGCGCGATGAAACTCCGCAGGCGCGCAAGGTCCGCAGCATCGGCAGCCGCTGCTCGAAGGCGAGCCCGATCGCGGAATTGACGATGAACAGTCCGACCAGGAACGACAGCAGGCCGAATGCGGTGAGATTGAGATGAAAGCTGTCGGTGAGGCGCTCGAGGTCGGTTTCCGCGTCCGGTTCGATCAGGCGGAGCTTGTCGCCCACAACCGTTTCGAGCGGCGCGCGGCTGCTTTCGGCCTTTCCGATCAGCAGCCGGGAAATCTGATCCGGCATGTTCAGCAGGCGCTGGGCGATGCCGATATCGACCACCAACACCCCGGGCACCAGTTGCGCCGCGATTTTCAGCGGCGGCATCGCGATCGCGCCAGCCATCGGGGTCGCGCCTTCCCGTTGCTTGAGGTCGGACAGCGTCTCCGGCGCGAGCAGCGTCTCGCCGGGCGGCATGATGAACGATTGCAGCCCGGCCCTGCCGATCGCCGGCGCATTGCCGACTTCGGCGGGCAGCGTGACCGGCTCGATGCCCAATAGCCGCAACGATCGCCCGCCTATCTGCACGCGGCCTTCGAGCACGGGAGATACCGGCCAGCCGGCGCGGCGCAGATCGACAAAGAGTTGCTGCGCAAAGGTGGCGCGGTCGCGGCCGGCCAGAACCGCCGTTCGCGCGCCACCGAATGTCGCGGCGGCGCGGTCATAGCTGACGCGCGCCTGCTGGTTCAGCGCCTGTACGCCGCTCCACAGCGCGGTCGCCGAGATCAGCCCGATCAGCAGCGTCGCAAGTTGCATCGGATGCCGCCGCCAATGGCTCGCCAGCACGCCGAAAATCCAGATCGCGCGGTTCACGTGATCAACCCCGCGTGGAGGTGAACCTGCCGGTCCAGCGTGGCGGCGAGGCGCACGCTGTGGGTCACCATCAGGAAGCCGCAGCCGGTCCGCTTCACCAGATCGCGGGCGAGACCGAGCACGTCATCGGCCGTGGCCTCGTCGAGATTGCCGGTCGGCTCGTCGGCCAGCAGCAGCAGCGGTTTGACCGCCAGCGCGCGGCCGATGGCGACGCGCTGCTGTTGGCCGCCGGACAATTGCTCGGGATAGCGCTTTAGCAAATCGCCGAGTCCCAATCGCTCGACAAGTTCGGCGTACCAGTTCTCGTCGTGGCGGTCCGCAATGCGGGCCTGGAACGCGAGATTATCCGCGACATTGAGGCTGGGGATCAGGTTGAACTGCTGGAACACCAGACCCAGCCGATCGCGCCGCAACTCAGCGCGGCCGGTATCGGATAATCCGGAAACAAGCGTTTCGCCGAGCCGGATCTCGCCGCTGTCGGCCTGATCGAGCCCGGCGATCAGATGCAGCAGCGTGCTCTTGCCGCTGCCGGATTCCCCGGTCAGCGCGACGCTCTCGCCGGCCGCGACGTCAAGATCGACGCCACGCAATACCGCCAGCCGCTCGCCGGCCGAGCGGTAGGATTTGTTCAGCTTCCGTACGCTCAGCATGCCGGGGCCATGCGAGAGCAACGCGTCGTGCACCATCAAGGTTTCTGATACTTCAGCACGAACTCGTCCACCGGCACCTGCGGACGGAATACCGCGGCGTCGCGCGGGTCTTCCGAATGACGCAGAAAATTGCCTTCCTCCACGAGTTTGAATCCGGCGGCTTCGATCTCCCCGCGCAGCACGCTCTCCTCGATGCGATGCAAGGTCTTGGCCACGGCGATGCCATCGCCGGGACGCGCGGAATGATCGGCAATGATGAGGAAGCCGCCGGGCTTCAACGCCGCGAACATCCTGCGGTTCATCTCGGCGCGATCGACCGGCATATAGGTCACATCGTGATAGGCGAAGAAGAAGGTGATCAGATCGAGCCCGCTGACTTCAGGCGGAATCGGATCGTCAAAATTCCGGATGACATGGACGACGTTCTTCATAGCCGGCGATTGCGCGCGGATGTCGAACTTGTCCTTGACGAAGCGCTCGATCACCGCGGCCGAATCCTGGGCATAGACCACGCCGGTCGGGCCGACGGCGCGCGCCAGCAATTCGGTGCTGTAGCCGGCGCCGGCTTCCACATCGAGCACCTTCATTCCGGTCCTGACGCCGGTGAAGGCGAGCATCCGGGCGGGTTCGCGGCGCTTGTCGGTTTGCCGGTCGGCATCGCTTCGATCCGGCGAGGCGACGATGGCTTGGTAGTCCGGCGCCGCGGTGTCTTGCGCTGACGCCGGAGCCACGGCGCAGCTTGCGAAAATGCAAAGCGACGCAAGGATTGCGATGACGCGCGCGCGGAGGTAGTCGCTGGATTCGGCCATATTGAGCATCCTGTTGTTGCCGCCCAACATAGCAACACTGCGGCGGGATATCACGGCTTCAATCCTGTTGAAGTTGCAGTGCACGCTTGCGAAAGATCGTTGAATCATCGCATGGCGCGGACAAAATGCCCGATTGCCTTTCCGCCGATCCAACGGGTACCATTGCGGCAGGCTCGCTTACAGGGCCGTGAAGCAGCAAAGACGCGACTTTCGGGGGATTCGATCATGACCGCGCAACCAACGCCGAAGGGCGCCTGGAAGATCACGTTTCTGCTGTTTCTGTTCATGCTGGTGAATTTCGCGGACAAGATCGTGGTCGGCCTCGCCGGCGTGCCGATCATGACCGAACTGAGGCTTGAGCCCGAGCAATTCGGCCTGCTCGGCTCCTCGTTCTTCTTCCTGTTCTCCATCTCGGCCATCGTGGTCGGCTTCATCGTCAATCGCGTCGATACGCGATGGGTGCTTCTCGCACTCGCTACCGTCTGGGCGCTGACGCAATTTCCCATGGTCGGCGAGGTCAGTTTCACCACGCTCCTGATTTGCCGGGTGATTCTCGGCGCCGGAGAGGGGCCTGCGTTTTCGGTCGCAGCGCATGCGATCTACAAATGGTTTCCCGACGAGAAGCGAACCCTGCCGACGGCGATTCTGTCCCAGGGCTCGGCTTTCGGTGTGATCCTCGCAGTGCCCGCGTTGAACTGGATCATCGTCAATCACTCCTGGCATTATGCCTTCGGCGCACTCGGCGTCGCCGGCCTGATGTGGGTGGCGGCGTGGCTGGTGCTGGGCAAGGAAGGCCCACTGGTGCAGACCGTGGCGATGGCCGCGGCCGATCCCCGCGTCCCGTATTTTCAACTGTTGACGTCGCGAACCTTCGTCGGTTGCTGTGCAGCGACCTTCGGCGCCTATTGGGCGTTGTCGCTGGGCCTCACCTGGTTCACGCCGTTCATCATAAAAGGTCTCGGCTTCTCGCAAAAGGACGCCGGCTGGATTTCGGTCCTGCCGTGGGTGTTCGGCGCCGCCATCGTGCTGCTCGCCGGCTGGATTTCGCAGGTGATGCTGACGCGCGGATTTTCCACGCGCGGCGCGCGCGGGGTGCTCGGCTCGGCGCCGCTGATTGTCGGCGGATTTATCCTGGCCGCCATGCCCTATGTCCAGGGAGCAGGCCTGCAGATCGCCCTGCTCGTGTTCGGCTCGGGGCTGTGCGGGGCGATCTATGTGGTCTGTCCGCCGATGCTCGGCGAATTCACGCCGGTATCGCAGCGAGGCGCCGTGATCGCAATCTATGGCGCGATCTTCACGCTTGCAGGCATACTGGCGCCGCTGGTGATGGGCAGCGTGATCCAGCACGCGGCGGCGCCGCTCGACGGCTACATGACGGGCTTCACCATCAACGCCGCAATCCTGATCGCATCGGGACTGCTCGGGCTGCTGCTGCTGTGGCCCAACACCGAGCGCGCGCGGCTGTTGCTGCAGAAGCCGCAGCCGAAATTCGCGTAGACGTTGAAAAGCAGGCGCGCGAGCCGTTAGTATCGCACCGATAGTCGAGGAGGGCGCCGACGATGGACCCGATCAGACGCACCATACTGACAACCGGCGCCGCGGCGACCGCGATGGCGGCAGCACCCCGCGTGTTCGCGCAAGCGGCCGGGCAAGGAGGAACTGCGATGAGTGTTTTCGAGAAAGGCGGCGTTCGCATCCACTTCGAGGAGGCCGGTTCCGGCTTCCCGCTGCTGCTCATCGCAGGCGGCGGATTGAACTCGACGATCTCGGGCTTTTCCGGCAGCAGTTCGCCCTTCAACCCGATCGAGGAGTTCAAGGCGGAGTACCGCTGCATCGCATCGGACCTGCGCAACGCCAACGCCGGTCAGTCCAGCGGCCCGCTCGAGATCGACCGGCCGTGGGATGCATACACCGACGACCACCTCGGTCTGCTCGACCATCTGGGCATCGGCAAGTTCATGGTGCTGGGCTTCTGCATCGGCGGGCCCTTCATCTGGAATCTGTTGCGGCGGGCACCCGACCGCATCGTCGCCGCGGTGCTGGCGCAGCCCAGCGGGTCGCGTCCGGAGATGCGCGATTTGTTCTATGAGAACAACATGAAGGGCTGGGGTGCGGAGCTGGTCAAGCGCCGGCCCGACATCACCATGGAAACGGTCGATAAGTTCCTGACCAAAATGTACCGCACCGATCCCGACTTCGTGTTTACCGTGACGCGCGATTTCGTGCGCAATTGCCAGACGCCGGTACTGATCCTCCCGGACGATATCCCGGCGCATCCCTACGCCGTCGCCATGGAGGCGGCGATGCTGGCGCCGAAGGCCGAAGTCAGCATGTTCCCGTGGAAGGAGCCCAAGGAGCGGATTCCGCTGGCGGTGCGTCAGATCCATTCCTTCCTCCGCGCGCACCGGCCTGCTTCGGCTTAAGAGCCCGGTTAACCGGCTGCCGCGCCGAACTGCTGCGGAGCGTTGCGCGCGCCGCGTACGAGGCGGCCGGGGCGTGCGCCTGTTGCCACGCCGTTCCGTTGCGTCACCACGCCCGAGACGACGGTGGCGTCGTAGCCGTCGATCTGCTGCAGCAGGCGGCGGCCGCCGACCGGAAGATCGTAGTGCACTTTCGGCGGGTGCATATGCAGCCTGTCGTAGTCGATGACGTTGATATCCGCCTTGTAGCCAGGAGCCAGCACGCCGCGATCGCCGAGGCCGACCGACAGCGCGGTCTTGCGCGACTGCGCGGCGACCACGAACGGAATCGACAGTTTTTCGCCGCGGCTGCGGTCGCGGGTCCAGTGCGTCAGGAGATAGGTCGGGAAGCTGGCGTCGCAGATGATGCCGCAATGCGCGCCGCCGTCGCTCAGGCCCGGCACCGAATGCGGATCGCGCAGCATTTCACGCACGGCATCGAGATTGCCGTCGGCGTAGTTCAGGAACGGTACGTAGAGCATGCCGCGGCCTTCATTGGCGAGCATCGCCTCGTACGCGAGTTCTTCCGGCTGCCGTCCCTGACGGCGAGCCTGGGTGCCAAGCGCGTTTTCCAGCGGCTGCTCATAGTCCGGCGGATCGCCGAGCAGGTACATCTTGTCGTAATTGGGACGGAAGAACAGCGGATCGTCGGTCGAAGTCGCGGTTTCGCTGAGGATCGCGGCGCGGACTTCCGGCTGGTGCAGGCGTGCAAGGCGTTCCGCCAGCGGCAGGTGCGCGATCGCCCTGTAGCTCGGATGGGTCTGGAACGGATTGCGCGACAACTCCAGTCCCAGCAGCAATCCGACGGGGCGCGCGGCAATCTGCGCCGTGATCGACAGCCCGCGCGCGGAAGCCTCATTGATGCTGTCCAGCGTCTGGCGCCAGCGCCGCGGCGCCTTGTCGGCCTGCGTCACCGAAAACGAAATCGGGCACCGTGTACTCTCTGCTACCCGCAGCATCATCGGCAGGTCTTCGTGGATGCTGCCCTGGTCCAGCACGAATTGCAGCACGCTACGGCCGATCTTGTGCATCGCGCCGGCAATCGCCGTCAGTTCGTCCTCGCCCGCCTTCAGCGTCGGGGTGTAGTCGCCGGTCGAGGTACGGTGATTGAGCGTGCGCGAGGTGGAGAAGCCGAGCGCGCCCGCGCGCACGGCGTCACTCGCAAGTGCTGCCATCGCGCGATTGTCTTCGGCGGTGGCCGGATCGCGGCGCGCGCCGCGCTCGCCCATGACGTAGACGCGCAACGCCGCGTGCGGCAATTGCGCGCCGATGTCCATGTCGAACGGCCGCCTCGACAGCCAGTCCATGTAGTCCGGGAAGCTTTCCCAAGCCCAAGGGATGCCGGCACTCAGCACCGGCTCCGGAATATCCTCGACGCCTTCCATCAACTGGATCAGCCGCTGGTGGTCGGTCGGTTTGCACGGCGCGAAACCGACGCCGCAATTGCCCATGATGGCGGTGGTGACGCCGTTCTGCGATGACGGCGAGATGTCGTTGGCCCAGGTGACCTGTCCATCGTAATGGGTATGCAGGTCGACAAAGCCCGGCGTAACCAGCCTGCCTCTGGCGTCGATTTCTTCGACGCCTTTGGCCGAAACTTTACCGACCTCCGCGATGCGGCCGTCGCTGATGGCCACATCGGCCTCAAACAGCTCGCCGCCAAAACCGTCGGCGATGGTGCCGCCGCGGATCACAAGGTCTGGATGTTCGGCCATGACGTTTCATCCCAACTGATTTGACGCTGATTTGTTGCCGTATCATGAGTTCCCGCCGGTTCAAGTCAACCGCCGCGGCTGCGGCTCAGGGATGCAAAACCCGTCCGTCGCTCTTCTCAAAATTCGTTCGCGGGCTCCGGTCGGTGACCAGCGCCAGCAGCACCGTGAGGGCCATGAACACGACGGATGCGCCGAACACCCAATGCGGCATGTCCTGGTCCATGATCCAGCCGAACAGCAGCGGGCTGATGATGCCGCCGATGTTGAAGCCGGTGGAGACGATGCCAAAGGCGCGGCCGGCAGCACCCGGAGGCGCCGCGTTGCGGACCAGCATGTCGCGCGACGGCGCGATCACGCCGCCGAGGAATCCGGCTAGCGCCATCGCGGCGGTGAGCAGCAGCGGCGGCAACGTCATAACCGCGATGACCAACACAATGGCGGCGTTGAGCGCAAAACACACAGCGGCGACCTGTCCGTGACGCCTTGTGTGGTCGGCGAGAAAGCCACCCGCCAGTACGCCGATGGCGCTGGAGCCGAGAAACGCGGTCAGCGCGACGTTGGCGGTCGAGAACGAGCTGCCATAGCCGCTCATCAGCGCAACCACGCCGAAATTGCCGATCCCGGCATTTGAAAGACTGAGCAGCATGAAGAAGACCGTAAGTACGATGATCGCCGGGGTCACGATATTCTGCTGCGGTGTCGTTACGCCATCGATCGCGCGGTCGGCGGCGCTGGCGTCGGGGATGCCGACTGCAAGCAGCAGCAGCGCCACCAGCGGTCCAACCGCACCGGTCACGATCAAGGCGCCATGGCCGCCGGTGGTTGCGACCAGCGCAGCAACGATGGCGGGTGCGACGGCGCCGCCAAGGAATCCGGCGAAGGTGTGAATCGAAAACGCGCGGCCCATCCGCGCCTCATCCATGTGGGCCGACAGGATCGCATAGTCGGCCGGGTGATAGACGCTGTTGGCAAGGCCGAGCAGCACCGCGCTGGCGATCAGCCAGGAATAGCTCAAATGGATGCCGAGCATGATCAGGGCGAAGCCGCCGACGGTAAGTCCGATCAGCAGGATCTTGCGGGCGCCGATGCGGTCGCCGAGATAGCCCATCGGCGCCTGGGTCAGGCCGGAGACGACCGCGAACACGGTGAGCGCGAAGCCAAGCTCGATATAGCCGACGCCGAGCTGTTCCTTGAGAAAAGGG
Source organism: uncultured Alphaproteobacteria bacterium (assembly GCA_963784755.1). GTDB lineage: Bacteria > Pseudomonadota > Alphaproteobacteria > Rhizobiales > Xanthobacteraceae > Bradyrhizobium. The sequence goes on from CAWASS010000004.1 coordinate 1,786,179, forward strand.
AACAGCATCGGCAGCACGAACAGGTGGAGATGGCTGACCCAATGCGCCGTCGAAATTGCAATCAGCGCGCGCAGCGAGGTGTCCGTCTTCGACTGACGCGGCGCGGCCAGTATATCGACCATCTGAACGTGGACCCCGTTTTCCTGCAACGGCCCGGCAAGGCTGGCCGAAACTATCGGGTCGGCGGGTTATTTGTCCATGAGCACCGCTGCATGGAGCCCTTGCGATGGACGCCGGGACGGGCCGGATGCGTCATTAAAGCAGAGACAAACGACGCCGGACGCGGGAATGATGGCTGCTATGGCCGATCCGTCGCACGATCAGAAACCGCTCCGGGTGCTGCTCTCCGAAGGCTCCAGCACGTCCGCGCGGGAGGCGATCACCATCCTCGGGCTGGCGGGGCATATGGTCGAGGTCTGCGATCCCTCGCCGGTTTGTCTCGGCCGGTTTTCGCGGTTTGTCGGCAAGTTTCATCGCTGTCCCGGCCTTCGCGACGATCCGGCGGGATATCTGGCGTTCGTCGAACGATTGCTGGCGGAGCGGCCATTCGACGTGCTGCTTCCGATTCACGAGCAGGGATTTCTGTTCGCGCGGGTTCGAAAGCGGCTCGAAGCTCGCGCCGGTCTGGCATTGCCCGATTTCGAAAGCTATCGCACCGCGCACAGCAAAGCCGGCTTCAGCCGGTTGCTCGATGAACTCGGGCTGCCGCAGCCGGCAACGCGGATCGTGACATCGCCAAGCGAGTTGCGTGATGCCGCCGGCTTTCCCTGCGCCGTCAAAACCTCGATCGGCACCGCGAGCCGCGGCATCTGGTTTGTGCGCGACCAAGCCGCACTGACGCGGGCGTTGCAGGGGCTCGGCGCCAACGATGCGTTCGCCGACGAGGTGCTGGTGCAGGATCTGGTCGCGGGCGCGACCGAAAAAGCCCAGGCGGTCTTTTCACATGGCGAACTGCTTGGCTTTCATGCTTACAGGCAAATCGCCGCCGGCGCCGGTGGCGGCGAGGCGATCAAGCAAAGCGTGCGCCGGACGACCGTGCGTGCCGACCTCGCAGCCATCGGGGAGCGTCTCGCCTGGCACGGGGCGCTGTCGGTGGATTACATCTGGCCGGACGAGGCAGGCGCGCCGCGCTATATCGATTGCAATCCGCGGCTGGTCGAACCGATGAGCGCGTATCTCGCCGGGCTCGATCTGGTCGACTTGCTGTTGCAGGTCTCGCGCGGCGAAACGCCAGAGCCCGCTGCGGAAAGCCGAGCGGGTGTGCGGACCCATCTTGCCATGCAGGCCTTGCTTGGCTGTGCGGCGCGCGGCGGTACGCGGCGAGAGATTTTTCGCGAAGGGGTGCGTGCCGCGGCCGGACGCGGACCTTATGCCGGCAGCGTCGAGGAATTGACGCCGGTGCGCCGGGACTGGCTTGGCGCCGTGCCGCTTGCGGTGACCGCTTTGGCTCTGCTGGCCGATCCCAAGCTCGCGGCTACGCTGTCGAAAAAAGGTTTCGGCGCGCATCTGCTTGGCGCCAGAAGCATCCGTCTGATTGCGGATGAAAACGCCGGCCAGGATGGCGGGGGAAATCATAAGGGTTGATCGTCTTCGCCGTAGCGGTCGCGCTTGGGCGTCGCGAAATCGCCATCCTCGTCGTCGTCATCGTCGACGGCCTTGGGCGGCGATTTCTTGCCGCTGTCCTTGGCCGTCTTGCCCCTCTGAGGCTGCTTGCTGGTTCCGCCCATATTATGTTCCCGGCTGGATGGTTTTAACCTCAATCTCACCGCCATTGGCGGGCATATTAACGCCAGATGCACAATCTTCACTGCCTTTTTCCGCCATTCGGTGTAAAGGGGGCGAAGATCGCAAGACACGCAAACCGGAGTTAAGTGTGAAAAAACCCAAGCTGGAAATCGAAGAGCCGCAGCCGCGAAAAATCCTGCGCGCCGACAAGGCGCCGACCGACGGTTATTCGCTGGTCGTGGACGGTCACTTCAAGTCGCATCACGACACCGTCGAAGCCGCCGAAGAGGCCGGAATGGCGCTGAAGAATCAGTACCAGATGCTTCAGGTGCAGGTTTACGATGCCGCGACCAAGACGCGATCGATGATCGAGTGGCCCGCGCCGGCATAAGAACTAGGTCCGGCGCCCGCCGCTCTGCTGGCTGGATAACCAGTCGCCCAGGGCCGGGGTCTTTCTTTCCGGTTTCTTCGCTGATTTGCCCCGTGATTTCTTAGGCACCGCGGGCGGCTGCGCGGGCTCGGCGGCTTCCTTCGCAAGGCGCAACGCCTTCAGCCGGGCCATATTATCCAGAACGGCTTTGGTGGTCGCGTCGCGGTCTTTTTTGCCGGTCTTGGCATCGTCAGCCGCTCTTGCGGCTTTGTTGAAACGCGCTTCGGCGCGGTCGCGCTCGTCTTTTGTCATGTCAGGTCGATTTCTTTTTCTTGGGCTTGACCTTGGCTTCGACCGGCTTGTCGCGGTCGGCGGCTTCCTTGGCCAACCGGATCGCGCGCAGGTTCGCCGTCCGCTTGCGAATCGCGATATCGGCAGCGGCGATATCGGCCATGGCCTTGATGCCTTCGGCGTCCTGCGCGAGCTTCCTGTTGAGCCGGATCTCCTTCATCTCGGCGGCGGTTTTCGGTTCATCATCCATTAAAACACCTCAAATTCACCGGGGGAAATGCGGCCGATCCGGCACCCCTGATACCATGTTTCAGCCGGCAAAAGCGGCCTGTTTAAGGAGGCGTCGGGCCCGAGCGGTCCGCGGCCCGGCAGCGGTTCACTGCGCGTGCTGGAGCATGGATTCATCCTCACCGTCGTCTTCAAGCGCGGCGGAGTCGAATTTCGCAAGCCATGCCTGCCCAAGCTCCATTGCGTGTCGGCATCGGCGATCTGCCGGTGCAGCAAATCGATCGCCGCATTCGGTGCGGCCATGGACCGGTAATCTCCCAGCGTTTTGCCGGGAGATTAGCGTGTTGTGGAACCGGAACAAGCCGTGATTCGCCGCCGGACCGGCGTTCAGGTCAGAACGTAGCACCAGCCTTGAGCAAAAAAGTCCGGCCCGGGAGCGGGTAGGCGCTGAACGCGCCGGGCGTGAATGCGCTGGCAATGGCATAGTCGTAGTACAGCACATTGAAGACGTTGTTCACGCTGAGCGACCAGAAGTACCGGTCATATTCCCCGCTCAGCTTGAAATCGACCGTGGCGTTGGCCGGAATCAGCGGCTGGGTGTTGGGCTGATCGTTGTCCATGTGGCGGCCGCTCCAGTAGCGCACCGTCGCATCGATCACGAGGTAACGTTGCCAGGCATTCCAGGTGACGCCGGCGCTGGCCGTGTAGCGCGACACCAGGGGGACGTCGTTGCCCGTGAATGGACCTTCGCGGAAGATCGCCCGGGTATAAGCAAAGCCGCCGCGCAGCAGCACAGTGTCGCTGGCGCGGAACGTCGCGGCGGTTTCGCTGCCGTAGCGGCGGGTCGGATCGAGATTGTAGTTGAAGAAATTCACCGGATCGAAATGGATCTCGTTGGTGAGGTCCATGTTGTAGATGCTGGATTGCATCGCGAACGCACCGGCCTTGATGCGGAAGCCGCCTTCAACGTCATTGGAGGTCTGGGTTTTAAGCATGAAATTTCCTGGAATAGGATTTCCAAATGCGTCGAAAGCGGGACCTGAAGAACTCGTTCATCGACGTTTGGCGTGCGGAATGCATGTGCAGCGCGGCCAAAGATCGCAAAGACATTATTGAAACGGTGCTCGATTCCGATATGCAATGCGTGTTGGGTTTCGTTGCTGTCCAGCGGGAGGGCCTGAGCGCTGCACGCGAAAGTCAGCGCGCAATCGGGTGCATTATTGAGAAGGTCTCTTGCACTCAGGTTCGTGCGTTGAATTCGGCCGCCATACGAAAAATCGGTCGTTGGCAATATGGGAATGCTTTGTTGCCAATAGGCAGCAAGCGTCTGTTGCGAAAGATCATAAACGTGAATCGGGGGGCTGCCCTTGAATTCGGGCCGTTCGGAGTGATACGCCGCGTCGTAATAGTCAATGCCGGTCAGAATGGTTGAGGGCATTCCTATTATCACGTTCTTGATATTCAGCCGGGGAGTCAGCGACCACGTCTGCAGTTTGGTGTCGACGTAATTCGAACCAAAAGGACTGAAGAAGGCAGCCTGCTGCTGTTTGTCGCGCACGCCGCCATCGACAATCAGGTCAGCGCCGTTCCACAACGTCTTGGTGAATCCGGCAGTGGCATTGACGCCCTGCTTGTCGGCATAGTTAAGCGGGGTGCTCGCACCTCTGCGGTCGGTAGCGAGTTCATCGACGCCTTTGGACGGATCGACCGTCCTGCCGCCGGGCAATCTAAGGTGCTGATCGTCGCCGGACAAAGTTAAGTAGGCCGAGATGTCCGGCGTCGTGTAGCGGACATCGCCGATTGCGCCCCGCTGGGCGAGGGCGTTGTTCTGCCGGTATCCGTCGGAATTGATCTGGGTGCCGTAAACCGATGTCGACCATGGCCCGGAATTCGACGACGAAGAGACCGCGACCTGGCGCTGATTGAACGAGCCGATCCCGGCCTCGATGCGGGCGGCGAGCGGTGGCCCGCCGGCGCCGGTCTTGGTGACGATGTTGACGACGCCGCCAACGGCGTTGTCGCCATACAGCACCGCGCCGCTGTTGCCTTTGGTGATTTCGATGCGTTCGATCGAATCGCGCGGAATGGTCGACAGGTCGACCCCGGCAAGATCGATGTCATTGAGCCTGCGACCGTTGACGAGAACAAGCGTATTGGCGGTCGCGAACGCGCCGAAGCCTCGTATGTCCACATTGGTTTGCGCGCCGTTGATGCCGCCGTAGAGCGTCGTCAGCTGCACGCCCGGCACCTGTGCGATGATTTCCTGCACCGTTTGAGCGGGCGAATGCGCGATGTCATCGGCAGTGATGATCGTCTTTGAGCTCCCGGCCAGGATTGACGGCGCGGTTGCCGTGGCGGGTCCGCCTGAGGGTTGCGCCGCGGGAGCCGGTTGCCGGACCGGGGCAGGGACAATGCGGCGCGACTGCGAAGCCGAATCCGGCGAAGGCTCCGTACGGCTTCTGGTTTCAGTCTTGGGCGGATTGACTTCGATCGCGGGCAACTGATCCGTCGAAGTGGATTGCTGCGCGTGGGCGGCGGAAATGCCCAACAAAACGATCGGAACCAGAAAGCTCGAAGCAAGCAGACAGATGCGTCGCCGCTTGGCGGCCAGGATGATGGAAGACATGGTCAACCTCGGTATGACGTCAGTGGCACGTCACAGCGAACCAAGTCTCACCGGTGCGCTTTTCAGCACCCCTGTGAAGCTAATGTCTGTACTCCCCGACCGACATCTTCGCGTGTGACCACGGCTGACGGCAGGTCTCCTGGCTCGCGGGTCGATACCCTTCGTCGCCTTCCCAGGACCGAGATTCCCAGTGGCATATGACGAAAGATTCACCGCTTACAGTTGCGGGGGCAGCCGCGGCATTGGGGAAACCTCCCCGCACCGCATTCCCTTTTGATCCCCAGACAGGGAACCGTCATGGTCAGTAAGAACCATGTCGTACTTTCGAGTCAATCTGGCCGCTCTCCTGCCGGCGCTTTGTCCGGGACTGTGCCAGAAAAGCAACGATGCACGGTTCCTACATCGCTACGTCATGGCCGGGCTTGACCGGGCGATCCATCTTTCTTCGAAAAACTCTTGCGAAGGTGGATGGATACGCGGGTCAAGCCCGCGTATGACGACATCCCGAGCGACGAGGATAGGCTTGCACCGGAATGAGCGTTGAGAGCCTCAGGCTTGCGGGTGAAGGCGCGGCGCGCCGGCGCGCGAGCGTTGGCGCAGCGCTCGTCGTTCTCGTTGTGCTGCTCGCGCTGATCTCGCTCGGGACCGGGCCGGTGCGGCTGTCGCCGTTCGCCGTGATCGATGCGCTATTCGGCGGCGGCACCGATGTCCAGCAGGTCATTGTGCGGGAAATCCGCCTGCCGCGCACCATTCTGGGATTGGCGATCGGCGCCATCCTCGGACTGTCAGGTGCTGCGCTGCAGGGGCTGTTGCGCAATCCGCTGGCGGCGCCATCGCTGTTCGGCGCGCCGCAGTCCGCCGCCTTCGGTGCGGTACTGATAATTTCGCTCGGGCTTGCGGATGTGCGATCCTGGGCGCTGCCGGTCGCGGCGATCGCGATGGCGTTTGCGTCGGTGTTCGTATTGCTGGCGATCGCGGGCCGCAACGCCGGACTGCTGGTCCTCATTCTGGCAGGACTCGCGATCTCGAAGTCTTGCGGGCGCCATGACGGCGCTGGTGATGAATCTGTCGAGCAACCCGTTCGTGGTGCTGGAGATCGCATTCTGGCTGCTCGGTTCGCTGGAGGATCGCAGTTTTCGTCATGTCATGCTGGCGCTGCCGTTCATCGCCGCGGGCGCGGTCATCCTGATGAGCCAGCGCAACGCGTTTCGCGCGCTTACGCTCGGCGAGGAGACCGCGCAAAGCCTCGGGGTCGATGTCGGCCGGCTGCGGCTGTTGGTGATCACAGGCGTGGCGCTCGGGGTCGGCGGCGCGGTCGCGGTCACCGGCACCATCGGCTTCATCGGCCTGGTCGCGCCGCATCTGATGCGACCACTGATCGGACACGATCCGGCGCGGTCGCTGATTCCAAGCGCGCTGACGGGCTCAGCGCTGTTGCTTGCCGCCGATATTGCCGTGCGCATCATTCCATCGAGCAGCGACATCAAGGTCGGCGTGCTGACCTCGATCATCGGCGTGCCGTTCTTCCTCTATCTGATCATGCGCGAGCGCCGTTCGCTGGGCGGGAGCATGGCATGAACGGAACCGGGCTTCTCACCGCGAAGGCTCTCAGCGTAACGCTCGGCGGTCGCGTTGTGCTGAACGACATCAGGCTGTCATTGGCATCGGGACATCTGGTGGCGCTGGTGGGACCGAACGGCGCCGGCAAAACCACGCTGCTGCGCGCGCTGGCGGGACTGGTGCCGTCGCGGGGCGAGATCCGCATTGGCGGCGATGCGTTGTCGTCGCTGCGCTTGCGCGAACGCGCGCGGCGCTTCGCCTATCTGCCGCAGGGGCACGTCGTGCACTGGCCGCTGCCGGTGCGGGATATCGTGGCGCTCGGCCGCATCCCGCATGGCGCGACGGATCCGGCGCGGCTGGCGCCAGGGGATGCCGAGGCGGTACTGCGGGCGATGCAGGCGACCGACGTGGTCGAGCTCGGCGCGCGCCGCGTCACCGAACTGTCCGGGGGCGAACGCAGCCGGGTCGCGCTGGCGCGGGTGCTGGCGGTGGAAGCGCCGGTCATGCTGGCCGACGAGCCGACCGCCTCGCTCGATCCGCGTTACCAGATCGAGGTCATGAAATACCTGCGCCGTGCCGCCGATGGCGGCATGCTGGTGATCGTGGTGACGCACGACCTCGGCCTTGCCGCGCGGTTCGCGGATACGGTGCTGGTGCTGTCGGAAGGCAGACTGGTCGCACGGGGCGCACCCGCCGCCGCACTCTCGGAGCAGGTGATGGCCGACGTATTCCGGATCAGCGCCTATCGCGCCGAGCATCTGCGCGAAGCCGTGATCGTGCCATGGGCGGGCGTATGAGCAGGCGCTTCATTTTCCTGCTCGCATTCATCGCCACCGTGATCGGCAGCAGCGCGTTGGCGGCCGCTCTGCCGCGCATCGCCTCCATGAATGTCTGCACCGACCAGTTGCTGCTGACGCTGGCCGACCCCGATCAAATCCTCGGCCTCAGCCGCTATTCGCGCGACCCGCTGCAATCCTGGGCGGCAGACGATGCGCGCAGATACCGAATCCTGTCGGGCGGCGCCGAAGACATCCTGGTGCTCAGGCCAGATGTCGTGGTCGCGAGCCTGTTCGACAAACGCTCGACGCGCGAGCTTCTTAAGGAGAAGGGCCTGCACCTCGTCGAATTCGGCGTGCCGCGCTCGCTCGACGAGGTCAAGGGCCAGATCCGCGGGATCGGCGAAATCACCGGCCATCCCGATCGCGCAGAGGCGGAAATCGCCTGGCTCGATGCCGCGATCCTGCGCGCTCGCCAGGCCGTCGCGCACAAGCGCTATCGGGTGTTGCCGCTGTCGCGGCGCGGCTGGGTGTCCGGCAGCGAGAGCCTGATGAGCTCGCTCTTGACCGAGACCGGCTTGTTCAATGCGGCGGGTGAACTCGGCGTCGCCTATGGCGGATTCGCCTCGCTGGAGGCGATCGTGAATCTGAAGCCGGATTTTATCGTGGTGTCGGAAGCCGGCGACACCGCCGAGGATGACGGCCGCGCTTTTCTGCTGCATCCGGCGCTGGAGCTCTTCTATCCGCCATCGAAGCGTATCGTCATTCCGGACCGGCTGACGGTGTGCGGCGGCGTCATGCTGGCGGATGCGCTGGATGTGCTGATCGCGGAGCTGCAGCGGGTCGAGCGCTAAAAGGATTTCTCGTCATGAACGGGCTTGTCCCGGCCATCCACGTCTTCTTGGCCGCAATACTGTCAAGACGTGGATGCCCGGCACAAGCCCGTTCATGACGACCAGAGTTTAGCCCGCTAACACCGGCCCGCCGGCCTTCTTCCATGCGTCGATGCCGCCCTCGATATGGGCGGTATTTGCCAGCCCTGCGTCCTTGGCGGCTTTCACCGCCATCGCCGAGCGTTCGCCGAACGCGCAGAAGAACACGATCCGGCGTCCAGTCGCCGCGGCAACCTCGCGCAGCATGCCGCCCGGCTGCAGGCTTTCCTCGATTGCAGGATAGGGCGCATGCAGCGCGCCGGACAGCATGCCGTGCTTGGCGCGCTCGCTGTTTTCGCGAAGGTCGACCAGCAGAATGTCCGGCCGCCCGAGGTTTTGGATGGCGTCGCGAGCGTTGATTGCCAGACCTTGTTTCGCGAGATCGTCCTGGTGCAGGCCGACATGCATGTTGGCCGGCAGCACCACGTCCATCAGTTTCGGATTCGGCAGTTTCAGATTGTTCATCAGCTCGACATATTCATCCACCGACCGCACTTGCAGCCGCGGATTGAAGCGCTTTTCCTCGCCGATGGTTGAGACAGTGTCGCCCTTGTAGTCATGCGCCGGGAATACCATCGTCTCGTCCGGCAACTTCAGCAGCCGGTGAAAAATCGAATCATATTGCGCCCGCGCGCTGCCGTTCTGGAAATCGGTGCGGCCGGTGCCGCGGATCAGCAATGTGTCGCCGGTGAAGACGCGGTCGGCCATCAGATAGCTGTAGGAATCGTCGGTATGGCCCGGCGTGTACATCACGTCGAGGCTGAATCCCTCGATCATCACCCTGTCGCCATCGCCGACTCGCATCGCCACCACGTCGGCTTTGCTCTGCTCGCCCATGATGGTGACGCAGTGGGTGCGGTCGCGCAACTCGCCGAGCCCGGTGATGTGGTCGGCATGCAGATGGGTATCGACCGCCTTGACCAGTTTTAGATCGAGTTCGCGCAGCAGCTGGCAATAGCGGTCGACCTTCTCCAGCACCGGATCGAGGATCAGCGCCTCGCCGCCGGCGCGGCTCGCCAGCAGATAGCTGTAGGTTCCCGATACGCCGTCGAACAATTGGCGAAAGATCATAGTGATTTTCTCTTCGTCATTCCGGGACGCGCCGCCCGAACTCGGGTTTACCCGAGTTCGGCATTGTCATTGTCCAACTCGGCTACAGCCGACTTGGATGCGCGGGCCGGAATCCATACACTCCGTCGTGGTTATGGATTCCGGGCTCGCCGCTACGCGTCGTCCCGGAATGACGACTTATTAGGTCCTAAAAATCGATCCTGTCCCTGACCGCATCCAATCCCGCCCTAGCGCATTCCTCGTCCTTGTCGCCGCCGGGCGCGCCGGACACGCCGATCCCGCCGAGCAGCGTGCCGCCGGCCTCGATCATCAGGCCACCGGCAAGCATCGCGATGCGCGGCATCCGCGCGAGGCCTGTATCCATCTGGCCGTCGCGAACCATTTTTGCGAGCTCGGCGGTGTTGCGGCGAAAACTCAGCGCGGTATAGGCTTTAGCTGTCGCGATATCTGCCGCGGGCAGGCCGGCAAAGCGGTCGCGCAGCAATACCTGCGGCTGGCCGAAGCGGTCGACCACGACGACGGCGACCTGAAAGCCATTGTCGCGGCATTTCTTCAGCGCGACCTGGGCGGCTTCGAGTGCTACTTCCGGCGACAGCGATTTGTAGGTAACGAGCGCATCGTCACCCGCGCGCGCCGGCGTGCAGAATAATACGAGCGCGACAAACACAAGCCGTCGCCCCCGCGAAAGCGGGAACTCATAACCACTGGCTTCTGTTTCTGTCACAGACCTTGCCGCCGTCACTAGACCGAACCTCTCGAGTGTATGGGTCACCGCTTTCGCGAGGACGACGGGGGAGTTACGGACGAACATAGCTCCAGCCCTGCTCCTGCAACTCCATCAGCCGCACCACGCCGGAGGGGACGATGGTGGCATCGGACAGCACGGAAATAGCGTGGCCTTCGGCCTTCTCCATGCCCTGCTTGGTGTTATTGCATGCGGAGAACTGGATCTTGCCGGGAAACGCCAGCTCCTTGAGCCGCTTGATGCGGTCCTGCACCGGCGAGGTATCGGCGCGCACCATGTGCAGGCCGGGACCGTAGGTGACGATGTCGACTTCAACGTCCTCGTTCTTGCCGCGGTAATATTCGATCACATTGGTGGCGTTGTTGAGCGCAAGATTCATCACCTGCGGATCGTTCTGATCGACCTGGATGGCGACGCGGTGCGGTTTGGCGTCGGCGGCGAGACCCGCTGACACCAGCGATATCGATAGAAATATCGCGGCCGCTAAATGACGAAGGAATCCATGCATCGTAAATCTCCCTAAGGCCTCACCAGAGTATAGCCGTTTTCGGTCAGCGCCAGGATTTGTCCGACACCGACCTGCACCGGGATCGCGGCCGGAATGATCGCCGGGCGCTTGCCGGTGTCGCGTTCGATGGTGTCGACGGTGTTGAGGCAGACGTCGAATTTGACGCCCTGCGCGATCAGGCTCTCGACCCGCTGCCGGTTGGGATTTTCGGGACGCAACAGGTCGATGCCGGGGCCGAACGTCACCACTTCGATGGCGATCTTGTCGGGATCGTAGGCCTTCAGCAGGTTATTGGCGATGCTGATGATGAGGCCTTCCTTCTTCGGATCGTTGTCCGAAAGTTGCAAGGCGAGGCGGTGTTCGGCGAACGGTTTGTCCGGCAGCGGCGCCGGCTGCGTCCGCGCCGGAAGCGAAGCCAGCATCAATACCGCAATCGCCGCGCAGGCAAGGGCGCCGGTTTTCAAACGCATATATGCCGCGAACATTCTCATCCCTGTCCCGCGATGCCCGGATTATCCGCGACGCCTTGCAGCGTGACGCCGCTGCCCCGATGATCCGGCGTTTTCCCCGCGCGCAGATGTTTAACAAATACGTCCCACACCGGCGCGCCTTTCTGCTCATTGACCGAGGCCCATCCCGCCACCTTGTAACTTTTGCCTGCCTCGATGGCGCGTCCGTTGTCGAGCTTCAAGTCCGAGATGCGACGCCCGACGGCTTCCGCCGGCGCGCAAGCGTAGGCCATGCCGCCGACGCGGACCATATCGCCGCCCTGCTGATAATAGGGATCGGCGTTGAACAGATTGTCGCAGACGTCTTCGAGAATGTCCTTGATCTGGCTGCCGGTCATGGTCTGAAGATAGGTTTCGGGGTAGGTGACCGCGGTCTCGGAGAGCACGTCTTCCATCGTCACCGGCTGGCCCGGCAATACACTGGCGCCCCAGCGAAAGCCCGGCGACAGCGCGATTTCGGCGTCGAACTCGTTGCGCAACACACCGCAGATCAATTGATCCATGGTGCCGTTGAAATTGCCGCGGCGATAGAGCAGGCGGTTCGCGGTCGCGATCTTTTCCGCATAGTTCGCGGCATATGGCGTGCGAACGCGCTCGATCAGCGCCTGCATCGCCGCATCGGGTTTGAGCAATTCCGAAAACACCGGCAGCAGCCGGTAGCGCACGTCGCGCAGCTTTCCCTTGCCGAGTTCGAGATCGAGTACGCCGAGAAATTTTCCGTTGGAGCCGGCATTGGTTACCAGCGTGGCGCCGCCGGCATTGGTCACGGCAATCGGCTGCGGCACGGCGTCATGGGTATGGCCGCCGAGAATGACGTCGATGCCGGAAACGCGGCTGGCAAGCTTGAGATCAACGTCCATGCCGTTATGCGACAGCAGCACCACCGCATCGACCTTGTCATTGCCGCGCAGCGCATTGACCAGCTTCTGCAACTCGTCGTCGCGGATGCCGAAAGTCCAGTCCGGCGTGAATCGCTTGGGATGCGCGATCGGCACATAGGGAAACGCCTGGCCGATCACGGCGACGCGGTGGCCGCCGATCTCCTTGATGGTGGCAGGCTTGAACACCCGGCCGGATGCGGCGTCAAATGCCCTGGCGTCATTGAAGGCGGCTTCCTCGGTGAGGAAGACGTTCTGCGCCAGGAATTCGCCCTTGAAGCGTTCGAGGTTGGCACGCAGCGCCTTTTCGCCATAGGTGAATTCCCAATGGCCGGTCATCGCCTCGATGCCGAGCAGGTTGGCGGCCTCGACCATGTCGGCGCCCTGCATGGTGTTGGCGAGTCCGGTGCCCTGCCACAAATCGCCGCCGTCGAGCAGCAGCGAATTGCTGACTCCGACATCGGAGCGCAGCCGGTCGATCAGCGTCTTCAGGTGGGCGAAACCGCCCAGCTTGCCGAAGCGCGCGGCGGATTTCTCGAAATCGAGGCAGGTGAAGGCGTAGGCATTGGCGCTGTCGGGTTTGATCTCGAAGCGGTCGAGAAAGGCGCGGCCCACCAGATGCGGCGGCCGGCCGTGCATCGCGCCGATGCCGAGGTTGACGCTGGGCTCGCGGAAATATACCGGCAGCAGCTGCGCATGGGTGTCGGTCATGTGCAGGATGCGCGCGTTGCCGAAGCGATCGAGATCGTAGACACCCGCGGTATCGGCGGCGCGGCCGATACGCGGCAATCCGCCGGAGAGTGCTGCGGCACTCGCGAATGTCAGAAAATCGCGGCGGCGGATCGTCATGTCGTATCCCCGCCCATCGGGCTCAGCGAATTTCCATATCTTTCCAGAGCGTTTTCTCGCTGGTGGCCTGGAAGATCGACGCTTTCGCTAGCGCTTCGGCCTCCTTCGACGCCGCCACCGCGGAATCGAAATTGCCTTCGGCCGCGGCCTTCTTGGCGGCGGCGAGGGTTGACGCGGTCGTGGTCCATTGATTGCGCAAACTCCCGGCCTCCTTGTTGGCGGCTTCCGCTGCGGCATAGGCGGCCGCGAAATCGGCCTCGGTGGCGGCGAGCAGGGGCGTCGCGCCGGCGCTCAGCAACACAAGTGACAGAAGGACGGATAATCGCATTTCGATCCTCCTTAAGGCCGCGCGCCCGGACCGGAGATCGGCAGTCCGTTGCTGACATAGGACAGGTAATATTCGAGATCGCGGTACTCGTCGTCCTGCGGATTGAGCGGGACGCCGCGGATCTGGCTGTTGCAGGTGGTGAAGCGGCGGCTGGTGGTGCCCATGCCGCTCCATTCCGAACGATAGATCGGCATTGCATTCAGGATTCCCAACGCGGGCGCGAGCACTTCAGCGCGAATCCGCTCGCCGGGGCTCTGCACATGGCAGGTCGCGCAGGAGAAATTGAGCTGGCCGCGCCTTGTGTAGAAGTACTGCTTGCCGTTCTGGTACGCCTGAAGCGCACGGGGATCGTCGGGAATCTTGATGTCGAACGGTTTTCCGCGCGAGGTGAACGCCATGTAGGCGGTCAGCGCCGCCATTTCGTCCCGCACATAGGAGAACGGCGGCTCGCCATTGGCTTCGCGGCAGCGGTTCAGCGCCAGCTCGAGCGTGACAACCTTGCCTTCCTTGAGGTCGAAATAAGGATAGTCCTGCCGGATAGCGATGCCCTTGTTCGGAAAACAGTCGGCGTAGCTTTTGCCGTTCTTGAACGGCTTTGAAAACATCTCCTTGCCCGTCTCGACCGAGAATTCGTAAGGCGGGAACTGTTCCTTCTCTTCCCACTGCCGGTGCAGGCCCTCGTCCATCGAATAGGGCCCGTTGACGAAATCCTCCAGCTTCACCTTGGGAAACTTGTCGGCGAAGAATTTCTTGAACGCCTTGGCGTCGGCCGGCGGGTTTGGCGTATCGGCGGCGTACGCGGTCTGCGCGGTGCCGAATGCCAGCGCCAAAGCAAAACCGCTCAAAGCAAACCGGATCGCAAACCGCATATCGATGCTCCGCCCGCCGCGACCGGCCGTCACTGGATCTTCGCCGCGGCGGTATCGGTGGCGCCCTTGTTGTCGACCCAGCTTATCTTGAGGTCGTCGCCCTTCTTGCCGCCCTTGAAGGAGAACTTGACATAGGGGTCCTTGGAAACAGCACCTCCCCAATCCGCGACGAACACGCTCTTGCCGTCATATTCGAAGGTCAGTTCCTGGATGAAGTGCGGCGGAATCAACTCGCCCTTGGCGTCCTTGACAAAACCGGAATCCATCGGGTGCTGGATCAGCGCCTGCACTTCGGTGGTCTCGCCGCTGGACGTCGCGCGCACGCGGATGGTCGATGCCATGAGATACTCCTTGAATTAGTTCAGCCGCCGCAGCCGCCGACGGTGACCTTGACTTCCTTGGTGGCGCTGTAGAGCTTGCCGCCGGCTTCCACCACCGCGATCACATTGCTGGTCTTCGCCATCTTCAGCCGGTTGGCGACGGTCGGGATGGTGCCCGCCGGAATCCTGTAGGATGCCGCCAGCGCGTTCGGATTTTCAGCCACCAGAATCGAGATCGACGTGACGTTGGCGAGCGTCGAACTGACGGAGATCGGCACCACCGCGCCGTTCTCGGCGATCTCGGGCGCGTCGAGTTTTACCTTGTCGGAAGGCTCCGCGGTCTTGCCGTACAGCGATTTGATCGCGTCGTCGCTGTTCTTCTGCTTGAACGCATCTTCCGGATATTTGTCGTTGGCCGCGGCGAAAGCGGGCGCCAGGCCGAAGCGGATGCCGGCAAGCCCCGCAAGCGCAAGCACTGCCGCGCCTTTCAGGATCAGCCGCCGCGTTGAATCGATAGTTTCATTCATCTACTGCTCCTTGGCGTAGCGCTCACAGCGTCTGCAGAAAATCCACTACCGCGCTGATTTCCTTCTCGGTCAGAATGCGATTGCGGCCGAACGGGGGCATCACGGTTAGCGGGTTGCGCTTGGTTTCATCGGATACGATCGCGACGAGGTCGTCGCGGTTGGGATATTTGGCCTTGATGCCGATCAACTCGGGACCGATGGAGCCCGGCAGGTCGCCGCCCTTGATGACATGGCAGGTGAGGCAGTTGCCCTTGCCGCGATCGAACGCGAGCTTTTGGCCCTCGGCAACAGCCGATTGCGCGCTGGCCGGCATCGGCAGTGCGCCGAACAGCAGCGCCAATGCGAGCGCCGGAGCAAGTTTCGAAACAGTTATCGTCAAAGGCGTTTCCAACATTGTTATTTCGGCTGCATGGTATCGAGCGGTCCGGTGGTGCGCGGCGTCAGGTTCCTGCCTTCCGCCGTGGACACGATCGTAATGTCCTTCTGCCCGGCACAGGCGCTCATGCAGGGCTTCGCCATCGTATCAGGTCTCGGGTCGGTCCAGACAAAACTGTCGCGATTGGGCATTTTGACTTTCGGCAGGCTGTCCCGGTCGGCGACGAAATCGCTGGAAACGATGTCGTTCAGGTTCAGAATATAGGCAGTCAAGGCGTACACGTCATCAGTCGAAAGTGTATGCGGTGCCGGCATTGGCATGGCGCGGTTAATGTAGTCCCATAGCGTCGGCGCAAACGGCCAGTAGCTGCCGACCGTCAGCTCCGGCCGGTCGTGTTTCAGCGTCCCGATGCCCCCGACCAGCTTGGGAAAGCGGCCTTCGCCCTCGCCAAACGTTCCGTGGCAGATAGCGCACTGGTCGGCATAAACCTCTGCGCCCTGGACGGCCGTTCCCTTGCCAGGGGGTAAGCCCGCACCATCGTCGCCGCGCACGTCGATATCCCAGCCCGCGATCTCGGCTGGGGTCGCGAGCTTGCCGTAGCCAAAATGGCCGGGGCTTTCGGCGAGCGCGGAGGCCGCGAAAAGCCCCACCACCGCCGTCATTACGAGCAGCAAAGCGACGAAGCAATCCAGCTTCTCCCGTGTTGCGGTGCGACTGGATTGCTTCGCTTCGCTCGCAATGACGATCTCACGAGAGCTGAACATCGAACACGCTCCCATCGGGCTTGATCTGCCAGGTCTGGATCGAATTGTTGTGATAGACCGAATTCAACCCGCGCTGCCGTCGCAACTCGGCAATGGTCGGCTGCACATAGCCGGTCTCGTCGATGACGCGGGATTCCACCAACGCCGCCCGGCCGTCCCAGCGCCATGGCAGCGTGAATCGCGTCAGCGCCTTCGACAGGACGGGATCGTGCAATTGTGCGCGCTGCCAGTTGATGCCGCCGTCGGCGGAGACGTCAACCTGTTTCACCTTGCCGTTGCCGCTCCACGCCAGCCCGCGGATTTCGTAGAGCCCGGGACCGCTCAGCGGCTTTTCCGGGCAGGGGAAGGTGATGACGGATTTGGCGTCGATCAGCCAGGTGAAGCCGCGCGAGGTGCCGTCGGGCATCAGGTCGGTGTATTTCGAGGTCTCTTCGCGCGAGTACCAAGGCTTGTCGCCGAGCTTGATACGGCGCAGCCATTTGATGCTGACATTACCCTCCCAGCCCGGCACCATCAGCCGCAGCGGATAGCCCTGTTCCGGCCGCAGGGCCTCGCCGTTCTGCGCGTAGACCACGAGGCAATCGTCGAGGCATTTGTCGAGCGGCAGACTGCGGTTCATATGCGCGCCGTCGGCGCCTTCCACCATGGCCCAGCGCGCCTCCTTCTTGACGCCGACTTCTTCCAGCAGGGTCGACAGCCTGACGCCGGTCCATTCCGCGCAACTGATCATGCCGTGGTTGAACTGCAGCGAGTTCAACTGCGCCGCGCGCCATTCCATGCCGCCATTGGCCGGGCATTCGATGAAATGGATTCGTGAGACCGAAGGAAAGCGCACGATGTCCTTCATGGTGAGAATCAGCGGACGCTCGACCAGACCGTGAATCATCAGCCGGTGCTGGTCCGGATCGACGTCGGGCCGCCCCGCGTGATAGCGCTCGAAGAACAGCCCGTTGGGCGTGATGATGCCGTGCAGATCCTGCAGCGGCGAGAAGCTGATGGAGGATTCGGTGCCGGCGGTGAGCCATGGCACGTTGCGCCTGATCACGCCGGCCTCGGTGTCCGCGGGCCTGCCGTAGGGCCGATCGATCACGCCGGGCCCGATCGATTGCGACCACGGCGCGTCGGCCGGCGGAGACGCGATCGGAGCCTCGGCGTGGCCCGGTTTTGCGAGGGCGAGGCTTCCGGTCAGCGCCGCGCCCATGCCAAGAAATGCGCGCCGTCCCAGCAGCGGATGGCGCGGGATGGCGAGCTTGGAGGTCACCGGCATGCTGCGCCAGAAATCGGGCCGCACGTTTCCTCGCTTCGCGGCTTGCGGCCGCATTCGCTTCGTTGTTGTCTCAGCCGTATCGTCGTTACCTAATTTAGTCAATGCTAAACAATAAGAACTGTTGTATCGTGCGATGCAAGTCGCCGCATCGCCAAGGTTGACATCATGAGAGCTGTTGCAGCATCCGCGAGAAAAATACCACCTGCGCAGATGGGCGCCGCCGACGCGTTCGCGCTGAAGAAACTGGCGAGACAGGCCGGCGAGGCGGCGCAGCTTCTGAAATTGCTCGGCAACGAGAAGCGGCTGCTGATCCTCTGTTTTCTGGCGGTGCGTGGCGAGATGACGGTAGGAGAACTCGTCGGCGTCGTGAAACTGAGCCAGTCAGCGCTGTCGCAGCATCTGGCACGATTGCGCGCCGAAGGCCTGGTAGTATTCCGGCGCACATCGCAGACGCTGCATTACAGCGTCGCCGACAAGCGGGCGTTGCGCGTGCTGCAGACGCTGAAAGAAATCTATTGCGGAGACGTGAAGTGAAGCGGCTTGCCGCCGTGGCGTTGGTATTCGCCGCCTGCGCGGCTGCGCCGGTTCAGGCCCAGAATATTTCACCCTACGCGCCGATCACGATTCCCCTGAAAATCGATCAGGTGCCGGGCAGACCGATCTGGTACTCGACCGGCAATCCCGGCGTGCCCGGCAAGGACAATGAGGGCAACACCTCCAATGCCGGCTTCGTCGTCACCTCCGATGGCGTGGTGGTATTCGACGCGCTGGGAACGCCAAGCCTCGGATGGGCGCTGCTGCAGGAGATCAAGAAAATCACCGACAAAAAGATCCGCTACGTGGTCGCGAGCCATTATCACGCCGACCACATTTATGGATTGCAGGCATTCAGGGATCACACAGACGCGATCATCGTCGCGCAGGAACGCGCCGGCGAATACAAGGACAACGAAGAGACCGCCGACGAGAAGGCCAGCCAGCGTCTCGATCAGCGCCGCGGTGTGTTGTTTCCATGGGTGGACAAGAATACCCGCGTGGTGCCGCCGGACATCACTTTCAGGGACCGCGTGACGATTGCGCTTGGCGATCGGCGGCTGACACTGCTCTATGCGGGACCCGCGCATTCCTCCAGCGACGTGATGATGATGGTCGAACCCGACGGCGTGCTGTTTGCCGGCGACATCGTGCAGAATAGCCGCGTTCCCTTCATGAACAGCGACGATGTCTCGACCACACAGTGGCTGGCCGCGCTCACCGAGGTGGAAAAGCTCGATCCGAAATTCATCATTCCCGGCCATGGCAAGGCCTCGACACAAGCGAAACAGGCCATCGCCTTCACCCGCGACTACATCCAGTATGTGCGCAGTGTGATGGCCAAGGCCGCGGAGAGCTGGACCGACTTCGATGCGGCCTATGCGGCGGCCGACTGGTCGAAATATCGCGACATGCCCGCATTTGCGGCCAACAGCCGCGGCAACGCCTACCGGATTTATCTGGAGCTGGAGCAATCGCAGTTCAAAGCTGATAAGCAGTAAGCGTCATTCCGGGGCCTGCGCCAAAGGGGCGCATCCCGGAATGACCAATGACAATTGGTCGGACGCGGTACAATGCCTGACTACGTGGTTGAATTCGGTAAAGACGGCCAGCCGATCGAGCCGGATGGCCGGCTCGACGCGGCGGCGTTTCATCGCAATCACCAGCCGATCTGGGCGGTCTCTGCAAAAATTCCTCGAGGGCAAGTCCGGAGATGTGGTCGAAGCCGGCAGCGGCACCGGCCAGCATGTCGTCGATTTCGCGCGCCGATCCCCCGATATCACGTGGTGGCCGAGCGACCTCAACGACGCGCATCTGAAGAGCATCAGTGCCTGGCGCGCGCATGCGCAGCTTGCCAATGTCCGCGCACCGATGCGGATCGACCTGTCCGATCCAGCGTGGTGCCCCGAAATGCGTGACGGCAGCGGCCCGGGTTCGCTGCTGGCGGTATTCTGCGCCAACGTGATCCACATCGCGCCATGGCGCGTCGCCGAGGGCCTGTTTTCCGGCGCCGCCCGTTACTTGCAAGGAGATGGCCGGCTGTTTCTTTACGGACCTTTCAAACGCGACGGCAAGCATACCGCGCTGAGCAACGCCGTATTCGACGCCAGCCTGCAAGACAACAATGCCGAATGGGGTGTTCGCGACCTGGCCGACGTAAAAAAGCTCGCCGACGGCGTCGGTTTGAATCTCGTCGAAATCGCCGATATGCCCGCCAACAATCTTATTCTGGTGTTCGAACCAAGCAATCGCGGCTGATGCATGACGTTCCAGCCGTTTGCATCGGTTGATTGCGCCGCCGCCTGCCGCCATAGTGCGGTGAACCAAAGGCCCGGCGCAGCATCGGGCCGGATCCGGACCGCACTGCCGATGATCGACGCGACCGCGACCGACGAGATAGCCAACGACGCCCGCGCGCGCGCCAATGTGGTGCGTCTGGCGGCGGCGCAGGCGCTGACCGGCGCGAATTCGGCGGTGATTTTCGCCACCGGTTCCATCGTCGGCGCGACTCTCGCGCCCGATATCTCGCTCGCGACCGTGCCGCTCTCAATGTATGTGGTCGGGCTCGCCGCCGGGACGCTGCCGACCGGCGCGATCTCGCGCGCCTATGGCCGCCGCGTCGCCTTCATCGCCGGCACCGGTTGCGGCGTGCTCACCGGCCTGCTCGCGGCATTCGCCATCCTGCACGGCTCGTTTGCGCTGTTTTGCGCCGCGACGTTCCTCGGCGGACTCTACGGCGCGGTGTCGCAATCCTATCGTTTCGCCGCCGCCGATGGCACCAGCGCCGGGTATCGTCCCAAGGCGGTGTCGTGGGTGATGGCCGGCGGCGTATTCGCCGGCGTGCTCGGGCCGCAGCTGGTGCAGTGGACCATGGACATCTGGCCACCCTATCTGTTCGCATTCAGCTTCGTGGCGCAGGCGGTGGTCGCGCTGGTCGCGATGGCGGTGCTGGTGGGGGTCGATGCGCCAAAACCCGCGCCGTCGGATCTTCATGGCGGCCGGCCGCTGTTTGAAATCGCTCGGCAGCCGCGGTTCATCGCAGCGGCGCTGTGCGGCGTGATTTCCTATCCGATGATGAACCTGGTGATGACCTCGGCGCCGCTGGCGATGAAAATGTGCGGCTTGAGCGTCAGCGATTCGAATTTCGGCATTCAGTGGCATATCGTGGCGATGTACGGGCCGAGCTTCTTCACGGGCTCGCTGATCGCGCGCTTCGGTGCGCGTGCGATGGTTGCGCTCGGGCTTTTGCTGGAAGCCGCCGGGGCGGGAATCGGGCTGTCCGGCATCACCGCGATGCATTTCTGGGCGACGCTGATCGTGCTCGGGGCGGGCTGGAATTTCAGCTTCGTCGGCGCTTCCGCGCTGGTGCTGGAGACGCATCGGCCGCAGGAGCGCAACAAGGTGCAGGCCTTCAACGATTTTCTGGTGTTCGGCGTGATGGCGCTGGGGTCGTTTTCGTCAGGACATTTGCTGGCGAATTACGGCTGGTCCGTGGTCAACCTTGTGGTGTTTCCGCCGGTGCTGTTGGGGCTCGCGGTGCTGACGTTGGCGTCGTTCGCGAGGCGGCGGCGGAGGTTGCAGCCGGTATCCGAATTTCCCGATCCGAGCATTTGAACCGGCAATCAATATTTGGAGGTTTCATGCCGTCGCGAGCCCGCCTGGATGAATTCATCGCCGTCGTCGAAAGCGGCGATCACGCCGGCGCCATCGAGCGCTATTACACCGAAGACGCCAGCATGCAGGAGAACGCCTCGTCGCCCCGGGTCGGCCGCGACCGGTTGGTCGCGCACGAGCGTGGCGTGCTCGCGCGAACCACGCACGTCTATTCGAAGGCGATGGCCTCCGTGGTCGAAGGCGATCATGTCGCGATCCACTGGGTCTTCGAATTGACCGGCCTGTCCGGCAAGGTGCACCGGATCGATGAGATCGCGCTGCAGGAGTGGCGCGGCGATAAAGTCTTCCGCGAACGGTTCTTTTACGATCCCGGCAAGCCGAAATCATAGCTCCGGTACAATCAACCAGATTTCGGGTGGCGTCGAAGCGATCGGCCATGCGATCTGGTAAATTGACATAATCGTCATGCGGCCATGACGATGCATCAGGTATTCGCATGGACGCATCCAGTCACACATCCGTCGACGAAACCTCGATCCGTTACGACGGCTGGCGGATCGTCGCGGTCTGCTTTCTGGTCGCGACCTTCGGCTGGGCCTTCGGATTTTACGGCCAGAGCGTCTATCTCGCCGAACTGCATCGCATTCATGGCTGGCCGACCTCGCTGATTTCGACCGCGACGACGTTCTTCTATCTGTTCGGCGCGCTGCTGGTCGCCTTCGTCAGCGACGCGATCCGGGCCTTCGGCCCGCGCAACTGCCTGCTGGCCGGCACATTCGCAATGGCCGCGGCGGCGGCATTGATCGGCCAGGTCACGGCGCCCTGGCAACTCTACGCAGTCAATGCGCTACTGGCGTTCGGCTGGGCCGGCACCAGCCTCGGCATGATCACCAATACGCTGGGTCTGTGGTTCGATACAAAACGCGGCATGGCGATCAGCCTGGCGCTGAATGGCGCCAGTTTCGGTGGAATTGCCGGCGTGCCGCTGACGGTAGCGGCGATCGGCAGTTTGGATTCTCCGGCGCCATGATCGTGGCCGCCATCGCAATGATCGTGTTGCTGGTGCCGGTCATCCTGATGTTCGTCGGGCGTCCGCCCGACCGGAGGAGCGTCGCCGTTGCGGCCGCCGCCGACGCGCCGTCGGCGTCGCGGATACGCGCGCAGGCGCTTCGCGACGTCGCGTTCCTGACGGTGTCGATCGCGTTCGCGCTGGTGCTGTTTGCGCAGGTCGGCTTCATCGTTCACCTGATCTCGTTTCTGGATCCGGTGATCGGCCGCGAGCGCGCCGCAATCGCGGTCGCGCTGTTGACGGCAATGGCGGTGGTAGGCCGCGTGCTGTTCAGCACGGTGATCGACCGGCTTAATCAGCGGCTGGCCTCCGCGTTCTCGTTCGTCAGCCAGGCCATCGCGCTCACCGTCATCATCAATCTGCAGAACGACATTGCGTTGATGGCGGCCTGCGCGCTGTTCGGGTTTTCGGTTGGCAACCTGATCACGCTGCCGGCGCTGATCGTACAGCGCGAGTTCGACCCGCGGTCGTTCGGCGTGCTGGTCAGCCTGATCACGGCGATCAACCAGATCACTTACGCGTTCGGCCCCGGCGTCATCGGCCTGCTGCGCGACGCCTCCGGCAGCTATGCCTTGCCGTTCTATGGCTGCATCGCCCTGGAGCTGACCGCTGCGGCCCTGATCATGATGCGCGGGAGACCCGCTCGGTCCTAGCAGTTCGTCATTGCGAGGAGCACTTGCGACGAAGCAATCCAGTTCTTTGCAGCCACTGGATTGCTTCGCTTCGCTCGCAAGGACGTGAAGCTATGCTTCACGTCCTTGCATCAGATCATCCAGATCGAGCTTGTGGGTGAACATCGCCAGCGATCCGTCGGGCTTGCGCGGCCACTCTTCCTGCGGGCGGTCGTGGTAGAGTTCGACACCATTCTGGTCGGGATCGCGCAGGTACAGTGCCTCGCTGACGCCATGATCGCTGGCGCCGTCGAGTTGAATTCCGGCCTGCAGCACGCGATGCAGCGCATCGGCCAGCGCCGCTCGGGTCGGATAGAGAATCGCGGTGTGAAACAGCCCGGTGGTGCCGGGCGCCGGCGAGTGGCCGCCCTTGCTCTCCCAGGTGTTGAGCCCGATGTGGTGATGATAGCCGCCCGCCGAAATGAACGCGGCCTGGTCGCCGTAGCGCTGCATGATCTCGAAGCCGAGCACGCCACAATAAAATCCGAGGGCGCGGTCGAGATCGGCCACCTTCAGATGAACATGCCCAATCCGGGTGCCGGCGATGATGGGGATGGTTTTGGGATTATCAGGCATGCGTTGCTCCAACCTCCGCGTCATCACCGGGCTTGACCCGGTGGTCCATCATCTTGTGGAGAGTGATGGATACGCGGGTCAAGCGCGTATGACAGTTTATTTCGCGGCGCTACGCAAGCTCCGACACCTGCCCATCCGGCAGCCCGAACTCAAAGGTGTTCAGCGTCATCGACACCATGGTGTAATAGCCGCACAGCCCGATGATTTCGACCACGCCGCGCACGCTGAGCAGCGCCACCGCCTCGTCGTACACCCCCTTGGACAGGCCGTGACCCTCGTGCAGCGATTTGGCTACGTCGTAGATCATCTGCGCCTTCGGATCGTCAAACGTCGGCGTGCGACGGTCGCGGATGTCGTCGATGATTTTCGGGTCCATGCCGCCGTTCAGCGCGAGGCGCTTGTGGGCGTACCATTCGTAATGCGAGGTCCAGTGCCGCGCGGTCACCAGGATCGCGATTTCGGACAGCTTTGCGGGAAACAAGGTGTCGAAGCGCAGGAATGCGCCAAGCCGGGTGGCGTGCTTGGCCATCTCCGGGCTGTTGAGCCAGGCCATCATCGGCGGCGGCGGCCTGCCGCGCTTGCTGGCGATCGATTCGTCGTAGGTACTTTTTTGATCGGGGTTCATTTCGCCAGGCGAAAGCAGTTTCAGGCGCATGTCCGTTTCCTCTTGTTTATCAATCGTTGCGGCGTGCGACGACGCAGGTTAGCGCAGCACTACCATATTCCGCACCTGCATGGTCCGCGCCAGAGATATATTGAATTTGACGGCGCGGCCGCTAAGGTCCGGCCCGACAATGATGCACTGGAAACGCCGATGTCAGACCTCGATCAATTCCGCCGTGAGACCCGCGCCTGGCTGGAGGCCAATTGTCCGCCGGAGATGCGGCGTCCCATGACCTCGGATGAAGACACCTTCTGGGGCGGCCGCAACACCAAATTCTCCTCGGAGCCGCAGCGCATCTGGTTCGAGCGCATGCGCGACAAGGGCTGGACCGTGCCGCACTGGCCGCGCGAATATGGCGGCGGCGGACTCGATGGCGAACAAGCCAAGATCGTGCGCCAGGAGATGGCGGCGCTCGGCGCGCGGCCGCCGCTGGTCTCCTTCGGCATCTCGATGCTGGGACCGGCCCTGCTCAAATATGGCACCGACGCGCAGAAGAAGGAACATCTGCCAAAAATCGCCGCCGGACTGATCCGTTGGTGCCAGGGCTATTCCGAGCCGAATGCCGGCTCCGATCTCGCCTCGCTGCAGACCCGTGCCGAAAGCGACGGCGACGATTTCATCATCAACGGCCAGAAAATCTGGACTTCCTACGCCAATTTCGCCGACTGGATTTTTTGCCTGGTGCGCACCGACGCTTCCGGAAAGAAACACGACGGCATCAGCTTCATCCTGTTCGACATGGCCTCCAACGGCGTCTCGACCAAGCCGATCCTGTTGATTTCCGGCAAGTCGCCGTTCTGCGAAACCTTCTTCGACAATGTCCGCGTACCCAAGGCCAACGTTATCGGCACGGTCAACCGCGGCTGGGATGTCGCAAAATATCTGCTGCAGCATGAACGTGCGATGATCTCGGGCATGGGCGAGCGCGGCGTCGGCCGGCCGCTCGGCCAGGTCGCAGCGGACTCCGTCGGCACCGACGAGCAGGGCCGTCTCGAAGACCCGATGCTGCGCGGCCAGATCGCGACCTTCGAGATCGACGAGGCCGCGCTGGCCGCCGCCGCCGAGCGCGCGGTCGATCTCGCCAAGGCGGGACAAGCGCATCCGGCATTTTCCTCCGCGATGAAATATTACGGCACCGAGCTCAATAAACGCCGCTACGAAATCCTGATGTCCGCAGGCGGCGCCGACGCGCTGGAGTGGGAAAGCGAACGCTCCAGGCAGGGCGCACGCCCGCGTGCATGGCTGCGCACCAAGGCCAACTCGATCGAAGGCGGCACCTCCGAGGTGATGCTCGGCATCGTCGCCAAGCGGATTCTCGATCTGCCGGGGGCGTAGCATGCCATTGTCAGGATCGACAAAATATCGTCATGCGCGGGCTTGACCCGCGCATCCATCACTCTTCACAAGAGTCTTTCGAAGAGGATGGATTGCCGGCTCAAGCCCGGCAATGACGCTGAAACGTAAACATCTTCAAAACCGGGATCCCCATGGCACTCGCCCTCAACGAAGAACAGTCATTGCTGCGCGACAGCGCGCGCGGCCTCATCAGCGACAAGGCGCCGGTGTCGCATCTGCGGCAGCTTCGCGACTCCAGGGACGCCACCGGATTCTCCCGCGATCTCTGGCGAAGTTTCGCCGAGATGGGATTTTCCGGACTGCTGGTGCCGGAGGATTTCGGCGGCAGCGGGCTCGGCTGCGTCGAGGCTGGCGTGGTGATGGAGGAGATCGGCCGCACCCTGATGCCGTCGCCGTTCCTGTCCACCGCCGTGCTCGCGGCGTCGGCTCTCGCGCGCGGCGGCAGCGCCGCGCAGAAATCCGAACATCTGCCCGGAATCGCGGATGGCTCGTTGCTGGCCGCGCTCGCCATCGATGAAGGGGCAAAACACCGCCCGCTGCAGACCAAAATGCAGGCGGTGCGTTCCGGCAACGGCTTCAGGCTGAACGGCGCCAAGGCTTTTGTCGTCGACGGCCACACCGCCGATCTGCTGATCGTAGCGGCCCGCACCGCGGGCGCTGCCGGCGAACGCGACGGGCTGACACTGTTTCTGGTCGATCCCAAGGTCAGGGGCATCGAGACCGAGCGCACCGCGATGGTGGATTCGCACAATGCCGCGCGCGTCGTGTTCGACAATGTCGAGGTCAATGCCGACGGCGTGCTCGGCGAGGTCGATCAGGGCGGCGCGCTGCTGGAAGGCATCCTCAACATCGGCCGCGGCGCGGTGGCCTCGGAAATGGTCGGCGTCAGCGAAGAAGTGTTCGGCCGCACCGTCTCCTACCTGAAGGAGCGCAAGCAGTTCGGCAAACGGATCGGCGAGTTCCAGGCGCTGCAGCACCGCGCCGCGCATCTCTATGTCGAGATCGAGATCACCCGCGCCGCGGTGCTGAAGGCGCTGCAGACGCTGGATGGTGATTTCGACAATGCCGGCGCGGCCGTGGCGGTCGCGAAGGCGAAGGCCGGCTCGACCGCGACGCTCGCGGTGCAGGAAGGCGTGCAGATGCATGGCGGCATGGGCATGACCGACCAGTTCGACATCGGCTTCTTCATGAAGCGGGCGCGGGTGTGCCAGGAGCTGTTCGGCGACAGCAATTTCCACGCCGATCAACTGGCGAGAATGAAAAGTTATTGAAACGCGCCGTCATGGCCGGGCTTGACCCGGCCATCCATCTTCTTCGAAAGAGTCTTCCGAAGATTGATGGATAAGCGGGTCAAGCCCGCGCATGACGATCCAAGTGGATCGTCACCGTATCGGCGGCGCGTACTGGATGCCGCCGACGCTCCATAGCTGATTGAGGCCGCGCGGGATGCCGAGCTTCGAGCCCGCGCCGATATTCCGCTCGTAAACTTCGCCGTAATTGCCGACGTGCCGGATGATGCGTGCGGCCCAATCCTTGGTCAGGCCGAGGTCCTCGCCATAGGCGCCCTCGGTGCCGACCAGCCGCATCACGTCGGGCTTCTTCGATTTCAGCGCCTCGTCGATGTTCTTCGAGGTGATGCCGAGTTCCTCGGCGTTGATCATCGCATACAGGGTCCACTTCACGATCATCATCCAGTCGTCGTCCCGCTGCCGCACCACCGGCGCCAGCGGCTCCTTCGAAATCACGTCGGGCAGGATGACATGGTCGTTCGGCTTTCCGAGATTGAGCCGCAGCGCGTAAAGCTGCGACACGTCGGCGGTGAAAGTGTCGCACTGGCCTGACTCATAGGCCTTGAAAACCTCGTCCAGCTTGCCGAACTTCATCTCCTGGTACTTGATGTTGTTGGCGCGGAAATAGTCGGCGAGATTGAGCTGGGTCGTGGTGCCGTCCTGCACGCATACCTTGCTCCCATCGAGCTCAAGCGCCGAGTCGATGTTGCGCGACTTCGGAATCATGAAGCCTTCGCCGTCATAATAGGCAACCGCCGGGAAATATAGATCGTAGTTGGTTTCGCGCGACATGCTCCAGGTCGAATTGCGCGAGAGGATATCGACCTTGCGGCTCTGCAGCTCCTTGAAGCGCTCGCTGGCATCAAGCGGCACGAACTTCACTTTTTTCGGATCGTCAAAGATCGCCGCGGCCACCGCGCGGCAGAAATCGACGTCGAACCCGGTCCAGCTTCCCTTGTCGTCTGGAATCGAGAAGCCGGGCAGGCCGGTATTGACGCCGCACAGCACGTCGCCGCGCCGGATCGTCCGCTTCAGGGTCCTGGTATCGTAGCGCTCATAGGCGATGGCGGCAGCGCCGACCGCGACTGCGATCGCAAGGCCGATCAAAAGGCCGGTTCGAAAAGTCCGCATGGGATGTGTCCCTCAACGACAATCGGGAAAAGTTTTTTGCTCTGGAAGCTAAGACGGCCGGATTACAGCGATGGCTTTTGCCGGACGATGACCTTGGTGCCGACAGGGATGCGATCATAGAGATCGGTGACGTCGGCATTGACCAGCCGGAAGCAGCCGGACGACACCGCCGTGCCGATCGTATCGGGACGGTTGGTGCCGTGAATGCGATACACCGTGGCGCCGAGATAAAGCGCGCGGGCGCCGAGCGGATTGCCGGGACCGCCGGCCATGAAGCGCGGCAGATAGGGCTGGCGCGCGATCATCTCCGGCGGCGGCGTCCAGTCCGGCCACTCCGCCTTGCGCGAAATCGTCAGCAGGCCCTGCCACTGAAAGCCGTCGCGGCCGACGCCGATGCCGTAGCGTATGGCGCGGCCATTGCCCTGCACCACATAGAGATGGCGCTCCGCAGTCTGGATGATGATGGTGCCCGGCGCCTCCGTGGTGCGATAGAGCACCATCGTGCGCCGGAATTCCGGATCGAGCTCCACGGAATCGTCGGCGATAAGCCCGGGCTGATCGCCGGGATCGTTCTGCTGGGCAAAGCTCTGCGATGCCGAAAGAATCAGGCCGATTGTGGCAACGAAGATCCAGATCAGCTGCCGAAAATTGGTCATCGAAAGCGCTCCTGCGTGACGTTTGCGACGGTGTCTATCACTTCCGCCGAATCACGGGAACCATCAAAATGCGCCAAAGATGCGGTGGAGTTACTTCGGCGCGATCCAGAGCCGCAATCCATAGGCAACGATGGCGACCGTGCCGACGCCGCCGAGCCAGAGCGCTGCGAACCATAACAGCCGCTGCGTCAGCGGCGCGGGCTTCTGTTCGGGAGGCGTCAATGGTAACCGCTCTCGGGCTTCACCTTGCCGCGAAATACCCAGTAGGACCAGCCGGTGTAGCCAAGGATCAGCGGCACCATGATGGCGACGCCGACCAGCATCAGGATCTGACTGTTTTCAGGTGCCGCCGCCTGCCAGATGTCGATGCTCTGCGGCACGATGTAAGGGTACATGCTGATGCCGAGCCCGGCATAGGACAGTCCGAACAGGGCCAGTGTGAGGAAGAAGGGCCGGTAGTCCTGCTTCGCGGCGAGACTGCGCAGCAGCTGAACGGTGACTGCGGCAACGGCGATCGGCACCGGCGCGGTTAGAATCATGCCCGGCCACGTAAACCAGCGCTGGGTGTACTGGATGTGCAGGAACGGTGTCGCGAGGCTGACCGCGCCGATCGCGGCAAGCATCGCGAACAGCAGCCACCAGCTCAGCCGGTAGGCTTCCTCGCGCAATTCGCCCTCGGTCTTCATCACCAGCCACGTCGCGCCGAGCAGGCTATAGCCGATCACCACGGCAACGCCGGTCAGGATGCTGAACGGCGTCAGCCAGTCCCACCAGCCGCCGGCATAATGACGTCCCTCGACGTGGATGCCTTGCAGGATGGCGCCGAGGGCGACGCCTTGCGCCATCGCCGCGAGCAGCGATCCGCCGGCGAATGCGATATCCCACAGATTTCGCTCGCGCGTTGTCCGCCAGCGGAATTCGAACGCGACGCCGCGAAAGATCAGGCCGATCAGCATCGCGATGATCGGGGTGTAAAGTGCTGGCATCAGCACCGCATAGGCCAGCGGAAACGCCGCGAACAAGCCGCCGCCGCCGAGAACCAGCCAGGTTTCGTTGCCATCCCAGACCGGGGCTACGGTATTCATCATGACGTTGCGGTCGGCCTTCTTTGGGAACAGCGGAAACAAGATGCCGAGGCCGAGATCGAAGCCGTCCATCACCACATAGACGAATACCGCGAACGCGATGATGAATGCCCAAACGGTAGAAAGGTGCGGCGCGATGCTCATGAGGCGTGTCCCTTGGCAGGGGAGCCAACTGCCGGCGTAATGCCAGCCGCGCGGGTCGGCGCATCGCGCTGCGGTCCCTGTTCGCCGTGATGCGGCGGTGCCGCCATCAATCGCAAGATGTAAACGGCGCCCGCGGCGAATATGGTGAAATACACGATGACGAACGCAATCAGCGACCATGCGACCGCGGGCGCCGCCAGTGGCGAGACCGAATCAACGGTCCGCAGCAGGCCGTACACCGTGAAAGGCTGGCGGCCGACTTCCGTGGTGACCCAGCCCGCAAGCACCGCGATAAATCCCGCCGGACCCATCGCAAGCGCGAACAGGTGCAGCAGCCGCGACTGATAGAGGGTGCCGCGCCAGCGCATCCACAGGCTGAGCAGCCCGAGTCCCATCATCAGGAAACCCAATCCGACCATGATCCGGAACGACCAGAACACGATCGGCACCGGCGGCCAGTTTTCACGTGGCACGGTGTCGAGGCCGGCCAGCGGCGCATCCAGCGAATGTTTCAAAATCAGCGAGGAGAGTTTTGGGACCTCGATGGCATATTTCACCGTGCCGGCATTCTGATCCGGCAAGCCGAACAGAATCAGCGGCGCGCCGTCGGGGTGACTCTGGTAGTGGCCTTCCATCGCCATCACCTTGGCCGGCTGGTGCTCCAGCGTGTTGAGGCCGTGCTGGTCGCCGGCCAGGATCTGGATCGGAGCAACCAGCGCCGCCATCCACATCGCCATCGAAAACATCGCGCGCGGACCGGTCAAATGCTGATCGCGCAGCAAATGCCAGGCGCCGACGGCACCGACCACAAGCGCAGTGGTAAGGTACGCCGCCAGCACCATATGCACTAGGCGATACGGAAACGACGGATTGAAAATCAGCTTAAGCCAGTCTTCGGCGACGAACTGCCCGTTGGCGTTGATGGCATAGCCCGCTGGCGTTTGCATCCACGAATTGGCCGAGAGAATCCAGAACGCCGAAACCAGCGTCCCAGCGGCGACCATGAATGTCGCGAAGAAATGCAGCCGGTGACCGACGCGCTCGAGGCCAAACAGCATGACCCCGAGAAAACCCGCCTCCAGAAAAAATGCCGTGAGGACCTCATACGCGAGCAGCGGGCCAAGCGCAGGCCCGATCTTGTCGGAAAAAACCGACCAGTTGGTGCCGAATTCATAGGACATCACTATGCCGGAGACGACGCCCATGCCGAACACGACGGCAAAAATCTTCAGCCAGTAATTGAACAGATTGATGAAGACTTCACGGCCGGTCCATAGCCACAGCGCTTCGAGCACCGCGAGATAGCTGGCGAGTCCGATCGAGAAGGCCGGAAAGATGATGTGAAACGACACCGTGAAGGCGAATTGCGCCCGGGCCAAAACCACGGCATCCAAGCCTTCGAACATCGAAGCCACCCGTCGTCACTGGATACGGCGCACACGATATCACGCGATGCCCGGCGATGGTATCGCGATGGGGCGGCTTCTGCGTACCCCAAACGCAGAGCGACCCGGAGGGGGGCATCCCATCCGGGTCGTTGGAGGTACTTGGTGGTTAGAAAACTTAAGGTCAGCGGGCCTCGTCGATGGAGATCACGCAAACCTCCGAGGGATTCTTGTTGCTGCAATCGATCACCTGCTGCCGGACCAGCATCGAGCCGGTGTCGTGCTGGGCACGGGGCGCGGCGTTCTGGCTGGAGAGCGAGGCAAGGGTGCAGATCGCGCCAAGCGGGATAATGAAGAAGCGGAAGGTGGGTTTCAGCATCGCCGTCGTCCCCGTTGGCGTCTTGTTGGTGATTGGTTTAACGGCCGTTTTTTTCCGCTTGATGTCGTCAATTGTTTCAATGGTTTCGTCGCGTCGATTTCTTCTGATGCGACCGCGGGCCGCTTTCGGAGCCAAAATGACGTATAACTGTTTGATTACACGTGATTTTCAGATGATTACGCCGCCAGGTTTTCGACCCCGGCACCCCTGAGCAGGTCGGCCAACTGCTTGCGGGCATAGAACATCCGGGTCTTCACCGTGCTCTGGGGAATGCCGATGATCTCGCCGGCCTCTTCCACCGACTTCTCGTGGTAGTAGACGAGGTTGATGATCTCGCGGTGAGCCGGGGACAGCTTGGCAACGCAGGCGCGCAGAATGGCGCTGGTGTTGCTGCGGTCCAGCGAGGCTTCCGGGGTATCGGCCTCGTCGGCGATTTCAAGCACGTCTTCCTGGTCGATATCCTCGTGCCGGCGCTGGCGCAGCGCGGTCAGGGCCTTGAAACGGGCAATCGAGAGCAGCCAGGTCGAGACCTGGGCGCGGCCTTCGAACTGGCCGGCGGTGCGCCATACGTCCAGGAAAACCTGGCTGACCAGGTCTTCCGCGGTGGTGGTGTCGCGTACCATGCGAAGGATAAAGCGGTAAACCCGCACATTGTGACGAGAGTAGAGAATGTGCATCGCGGACCGGCCACCTTCGGCGATGCTTTCCAGCAGCATCTCGTCCGAAGTCGCCTGGGCGGCAAGGATGCCTTGACGTGCGGCGTCGTTGATCGCGATCACGTTCTGCATGACAGTCTCCCGTTATTCACCGCCTGGGCGGCTCTTGTTGGGGGAATTGTTAATCAGCACGCGTTTCAGGATGTCTGCGCCAAAAGCAGAAAATGGTTTCATTAGCGAAAGAATTGTTTCGTCGAGGCCGCTGCGACGAAACAATTGCGGTAAAAACCGCTGCAATTTGAATTAGATGGTTTCGACTGCGCGCGATTCAGGGCTGCGGAATCGGGCTTTCGGATCAGGCCTTGTCGCCGACGGGTGAGAACAGGTACCCGCCGCCCCTGATGGTGCGGATGACCGCCGGCCGGGTCGGATCCGGTTCGATTTTACGCCGGATGCGCATGATCCGCAGATCGACGGCGCGATCGAACGCTTCGCTGTCGCGCGCATTGGCC
The DNA here is from genome assembly GCA_963784755.1 of uncultured Alphaproteobacteria bacterium. Lineage (GTDB taxonomy): Bacteria > Pseudomonadota > Alphaproteobacteria > Rhizobiales > Xanthobacteraceae > Bradyrhizobium. The sequence continues at coordinate 1,818,919 of CAWASS010000004.1, forward strand.
AATTCCAGCAGCCGCTCGCGCGACAGCACGCGCTTCGGGTTCGCCGCGAATACCTTGAGCAGGCCGAATTCCGACGCCGTCAGCGGGTGCTCGTTGCCTTCGTCGTCGCGCAAGGCCTGCGCTTCGAGGTCGAGCCATTTGGTGCCGAACCGCACCAACTGGTCTTTCGCCGCCTTCGCCGCGGCGGCTTCCGGCGCGGAGGCTGGCGCCTGCCGGACCGGCGCGCTCCGCCGCAGCACCGAACGGATGCGCGCCATCAACTCGCGCAGTTCGCAGGGTTTTGCGATGTAGTCGTCGGCGCCGAGTTCGAGGCCGACGACGCGGTCGATCGGGCTTGCGGTCGCGGTCAGCATGATCACCGGCACATTGGTGCGGCCCTTGAGATCGCGGATGATCGAGAGTCCGTCTTCCTCGGGCATATTGAGGTCGAGCACCACCAGGTCGGGCGGCGGTCCGGTGTCGATCGCGCCGCGCAGGCTCTTGCCGCCGTCGCACAATGTGACCGTGAAGCCGTGCATCTTCAGATAGTCGCCGACCATCTCGCGGGCCGGCGCCTCGTCGTCGACAATGATGATGTGCTGGCTCTGGCTCATGTCAGGACGCGGCTGTCGCGGGCAAAAGAATGGCGAAGGTCGAACCCTGTCCGGGTCCGGCGCTGTCGGCGGTGACCTTGCCGCCATGCATATCGATGATGCGCTTGACGATGGAAAGCCCGAGTCCGGTCGAGCTCTCGCCCGCGGTCGGTTTTGCAGAGAGCCGCTGGAAGCGGCCGAACAGGCGTCCGAGATCCTCCGGCGACAGACCGGCGCCTTCGTCGGTGACGCGGATGGTCGTGTGTTTGTCGTCGTGGGTCACCAGCAACGCGATCCTGCCGCCGATCGGGCTGTATTTGATGGCGTTGCTGACCAGGTTGTCGATCGCCTCCCGCATCCGGTCCGAATCGCACATCGTGGCGCGGTCCGGCGGCGCGGAGACCGTGATCGCCTGCTGCTTGTTCATGGCCGAGGGCTGGTTGGCCTCCGCGACCTCGCTCACCAGGGCTGCGATATCGACCGGCTCGCGGCGGATAGTAATGTCGAAAGCATCGGCCATGGCGTCGGAAATCAGGTGGTCGACCATCGACGTCAGCCGCTTGGTGGCGTCGCGGATATGCTCGACCTGCGCGGTGATGCTCTCCTTGGAAGAGCTTGCGCCGATCAATTCCGTCAGCATTTCGGTGCGGCCGAGGATCACCCCGAGCGGGTTCTTCAGGTCATGGGCGACGGTGCCGAGAATTTCGTTCTTGAAGCCGTTGGCGCGCTGCAACCGCAACCACTGCGACGACAGCCGGCGGTTGGCCTGCATCAAGGCGCGGGTACGCTGCGCGACGCGGTCCTCGAGCTGGGTGTTGGCGTCGTTCAGCTGCTGATAGAGAATGACATTGTCGAAGGCGATCGAAAGCCGGCTGCCGAAGATCTCCACCAGCGACCGGTCGGTATCCGACAATTCCCGTTCCGACTGCAGCAGCACCACCACTTCGCGTCCGCTGCCGGTTCTGACATAGAGCACGGTGCGGTGGTCGACGAATTCGTGCTTGCGGCGGTGAAAAGCCGCTTCCACCATTTGCCGCAGGTCGGTATCGAGCGATTGCGATCCGGCGGCGCCGATGAAACGGCTGTAACAGCCGGAGCCGGCCAGCACGGAAAAATCATCGCCCTTCTTGCCGTCATCGCGCAAAACCAGGATGCCGGCGCAATCGACATTGAGCAGGGAGGCGATCTGCGTCAGCACGCCCTCGGCGAGTCGCTGCATCGATTTGAAATCGTACAGCGTCGAGGCGGCGTCGATGATGATTTCGAGGCCGCGCCGGGTCTGCACCATGCGTTCGAGCTGCTGATAGCTGCGTAGCGCCGCGGTCAGCGACGTGAACAGCTTGTCGGCGGTCAGCTCGGTTTTCGCCTTGTAGTCGTTGATATCGTAATCGACGATGACGCGGCGTTCGGGCGCCTGCCCGGGCTGGCCGGTGCGCAGGATGATGCGGACGGTCTCGTTCTTGATCTCGTTGCGGATGAACTCGACGAGGTCGAGGCCGGCGGCGTCGGTCTCCATGATCACGTCGAGCAGCACCGCGGCGATGTCGGGATGCGCGCGCATCAAGGTGCGGCCCTCGGCCGCGGAATAGGCCGACAGGATTTCGAGCGTCTGTCCGTTGAGATTGTAGTCGCTCAGCGCAAACCGCGTGCCCTCATGCACGGCTTGATCGTCGTCGATCACCGCGACCTTCCATTTGCGCGCCGTCGACGCTTCCGGAGCGCGGCCGGAATCTTCGATCAGTTGGAGGACATCGTCCTGGTCGGCCATTGCGTCGTCCCGTCGCTTGTTGTGGTAACCTCGCCCCCGCCGCCCCTGGCAGCCCGCGGCATGATAATGCGAAACGTGGTGCCTTGTCCCAGCCTTGACTCGAGCATCATCCGTCCGCCGAGCTGCTGCCTTACCAGATTGTAGACGATATGAAGGCCCAGACCGGTGCCGCCTTCGTTGCGGCGGGTGGTGAAGAAGGGGTCGAAGGCCTGCCGTTGCACGTCCGGGGTCATTCCGGCGCCGTTATCGGCGAAAATGATCTCGATGTCGTCGTTGCCGCGCGGCTTGGCCGAGATGGTGATGGCGCCCGAGCGCCCGTCAGCAAATGCATGGTTGGCCGCGTTAAGGAACAGGTTGGTCAGTATTTGCCCATATGAGCCCGGATATCCATCGATTACGAGGCCCTCCGGTACGTCGACCGACAAAGTGATGGGCGACCGCTTCAGCACCGGCCGCAGGCTGGCGATGATCTGGTCGGTCGCCTCGCTGAGGCTGAATTGCCGCCGCTCCGCGTGCGAGCGGTCGACCGCGACCTGCTTGAACGACTGGATCAGTTCGGCGGCGCGATGCAGGTTCCCCACCAGTTGCTGCGATGCGTCCCGCGAAGTCCGGACGAAGTCCTCGAGTTGCGACCGCCGCAACGGCCCGTCGGATTTCAACTCGGCCTCGAACATCTCGGCGCGGCGCGCGAAACTCGATGCTACCGTAAGACTGATGCCGATCGGATTGTTCACCTCATGCGCGACGCCCGCGACCAGGCCGCCGAGCGCCGCCAGGCGTTCGGCATCGATCAGGTTTTGCTGGGCGGCGTTCAACTCCAGCAGCGCGGATTCGGCCTTCTCCTTGGAGGCGCGCAACCCGTCCTCGGCCTCGCGCTTGGCAATGGCGTTTTCCCGGAACACCTCGACCGCCCGCGCCATCGCGCCGACCTCGTCCTTGGCGTCGGTGCCGGGTACCTGACGGTCGTAATCGCCCGACCGGATCGCCCGCATCGAGGTCATGATCTGCTGTAGCGGCAGCCGGATGCTCAGCGCGATAATGACGCCCGCGGTGATGATGACGGCCAGGAAAAGCAGCGCGATCGACAGCACCCGGTGCGCAATGTTGCTTAGCGTCCGGTCGAAGGTCGCCTGGGCTTTCTGTTCGCGCTGCCGCATCTTGACCGACAATCCATCGATGGCGCCGATGGTGTCGGCCTGGCTGGCGTCGATGGAGTTGCGCAGCAAATCGGTCCGGCTCGCGAGTTGCTCCGACAATTTAGCGAGGCCCTCGCGCAATGCCACGGTCCGCGTCTTCAACCGCTGCAGCGCCAGGCGCTGCAGGTCGTTGTCGGCAAGGTCGATCATCACCGGGATGGTCTTCTCGATGGTCTCGGTGTTTCTGCGGGCGTCCTCGGCGGAATTGGTCGACACCGAGAGATAATAGGCATTGGCGGCGACCAGCATGGCGGTGAACGCCTCGCGGGATTTTCCGAGCGACGGCCAGATCAGGGCGTCGCGGTGCCCGGTCGCGCCCTCGATGATCGAATAAAGCCCGGCCATGTCCTTGGCAGGCTTCAGGACGTCGTCTTCGTAGGTTTTCGAAATCGTCGCCTGCACGGCGCGCAATTCGCCGAAGCCGTTGAGAAAGCGGTCGGTGACGCGTTCCAGTTCCTCCACCGACCCCGACAGCATCGGGTCGGTCGATGCGCGCGTGGTCAGCGTTCCCAGCACCGCTTCGCGCAGCAGCAGGATCTCCGCAAACAGTTCGGGGCTCGGCTGGTTGATGTAGCGATGGATCAGGTTCTGCAGGCGGCCGGTTTCGCTCTCCAGCAGCGCCAGGATCTTGTCGGACTCGCGCACCTGGCGCACGTCGTCCCAAGCCGAACCGAGCACCCGGGAACCGCTCCAGATCATGCCGGCGAGCACCAGCACTACCAGCGAATTCAGCGCAGCGATCGACAGAATTCGCCAGCGGATCGGAACCGAACGGGCGAGGTCGACGATGCCGACGCGGCCGCGCGCCGCGAGACTCGCCCGCTCCGTAACCGCGTCCTGCCGGGGTGTCACCAGGGCCAACTCACTCTACCTTACGAATTCGTGCGATCAGTTCGGCTGATGCCGGATTATGCTGGGCTTTTGCATAGATTCCCGCCATGGCGGCTTCGAACGGCTTGCGGTCGAAATCGGTCACGATGGTCACGCCGGCCGCTTCCGCCTGCCGGCGCGATTGTTGTTCGAGGTCTTTCCATTTCTCGCGCATGAAAAGATTGGACTGCATCGCGGCGTCGCGAAAAAGTTTCCGTTCATCGGCTGACAGGCTCTCCCAGGCCTTTCGCGACATCACCAGCACTTCGGGACTCATGGTGTGTTCGGTGAGGGTGTAATAGCCGGCGAATTTGTAATGATCCGTGGTGACGAACGATGGCCAGTTGTTTTCCGCGCCGTCGATCAGCCTTGTGGCAAGTCCGGTCATGACTTGTCCATAGGGAAGCTCGACCGGTTCCGCGCCCAGCGCCTTGATCATATCCGACATCAGTTCGGATTGCTGCACGCGTAGCCGCAACCCCTTCATGTCGGCGATGGTGCGGATCGGCCTGACGCTGTTGTAGATCGATCGCGCCCCGGAATCGTAGAACGCCAGCCCGACAAATCCATAGGGCTCGAAGCTGTTCAGGATCTGGTTGCCGATCGGTCCGTCCAGAACCTTTTGCAGGTGCTCGGCGGAGCGGAACAGGAACGGCATCGCCAGCACGTTCATGGCCGGCACGAAATTGCCGATCAACGCCACATTGGTGCGGTTGAGGTCGATCGCCCCGGCGCGGGTCTGCTCGATGGTCTCTTTTTCCTCGCCGAGTTGCCGGGAATGGAACACGCGGATCTGGTCGCGGCCGCCGCTGCGCTCCGCGATCATGCGGCCCATGAAGCGCAGCGCCTGCACGGTCGGATAATCCTCGGCCTGGGTATCGGCAGCGCGAAATTCCCGCGCGAACGCCGTCGCCGCCGCGGTTAACGACAGCGCGGTCACGATGGCTACGATGCGCTGACCGGCGCGGCTGGACACAGGCAACATCCCCCTATGGTGGAGTCGGCATTCCCTTGAAAAGGTTCACGACAATCTAGCAGAACGGAACTAGACATGGCTATCCGGGGCAGCCGGCGATGCGCGATCGGGATTGCGCCATTTGAAGCGGGTTTTCCGGATTGAAACCGCCGCCGCGGGGTCTTGTGAGGAGCGCGCGCGGCGTCTCGCGGCGCCGCAGTTTGGAATGGTTTTACGGTGAAATTAACCTTCAGGCTTTCGGGTTTCGTTGCGGCCGCAATTGCGCTGGCCGCGGCGTCCCCCGCTTATGCGCTCACCGAGATCGCGTGGTGGCACGCGATGTCGGGCGAACTCGGCCGGCAACTGGAGAAGCTCGCCGCCGATTTCAACGCAACGCAGTCCGAATACCGGATCGTGCCGAGCTACAAGGGCAACTACACCGAGACGGTGACGGCCGCGATCTTCGCGTTCCGCTCGCGCGGCCAGCCGGCTGTCGTGCAGGTCAACGAAATCGCAACCGCCACCATGATGGCCGCGAAGGGCGCCACCTATCCGGTGTTCGAATTGATGCGGGATGAAGCCGAGCCGTTTTCGCCGACCGCCTATCTGCCCGCGATCGCCGGCTACTATACCGACATGGCCGGCAACATGCTGTCGTTTCCATTCAATGCCTCGACGCCGATCCTTTATTACAACAAGGACCTGTTTCGCGCCGCCGGCCTCGATCCCGAGGTGGCGCCGAAGACCTGGCCGGAAATAGGCGCCGCAGCGAAGCGGCTGGGCGCCGCCTGCGGGTTCACCACGGCATGGCCGTCGTGGATCCATATCGAGAATTTCTCCGCGTTCCACAATTTGCCGATCGCAACCCGCGCCAATGGCCTCGGCGGGCTCGATGCGGTGCTGACGTTCAATAACCCGCTCGTGGTTCGCAACATCGCGCAGCTTGCGGAATGGCAGGCGACCAAAGTGTTCGACTACAGCGGCCGCGCCACCTCGGCCGAGCCGCGGTTCCAGAACGGCGAATGCGGAATTTTTATCGGCTCGTCGGCGACGCGCGCCGATATCCGCGCCAATTCGAAATTCGAAGTCGGCTACGGCATGCTGCCATATTGGCCCGACGTCGAAGGCGCGCCGCAGAACACCATCATCGGCGGCGCGACGTTGTGGGTGCTGCGGGACCGGCCGCGTGATGAATACAAGGGTGCTGCAAAATTCTTTTCGTTCCTGTCCAAGCCGGAAGTCCAGGCTGCATGGCATCAGAACACCGGCTATCTGCCGATCACCCGCGCGGCGTTCGAGCTGACCCGCGCGCAGGGATTTTACGATCGCAATCCGGGCACGGCGATTTCGATCGAGCAGATCACCCTGAAGCCTCCGACCGAGAATTCCAAGGGGTTGCGGCTCGGCTCGTTCGTGCTGATTCGCGACGTGATCGACGAGGAATTGGAGCAGGCCTTCAGCGGCAAGAAATCCGCGCAGGCGGCGCTGGATTCCGCGGTCGAGCGCGGCAACCGGCTGCTGCGTCAGTTCGAGCGCGCCAACCCCGATCGATAGCTTGGCGGCTTAAGAAACAAGCGGTCGAAATAGTTGCACTATCGGTAGGCAATGCCGCCTCTTTGTATGCAACGCGAGCGGTCGATCATGAGTTGGGGACGAGGCCCGATAGACGGGTAAATCCGATACAAGTCATAGGCTTAATGTGGGGTTAAGCCTCCATTAAGGTTTGGCACAAACCTTGCGATGCGTCCCTCCAAAGCCCTCGTGCGTTGGAGCACCCCATGAAGCGTCGCGATTTCCTGAAATCCGTCTCCGGACTCGCCGCCGGCGCCATGGTGCCCGCGCCGGCGATCTGGTCGGCCGCCAAGGCGGATGCCCGCTCCGAGACCCTGCTGATCGTTTCCGAGGGCGGCCCCAACAATCTCGATATCCACGGCATCGGCACCAACGTTCCCGGCTACGAAGTATCGTGGAATTGCTACGACCGCCTGATCAGCCACGAGATGAAAAGCGGTCCCGGCGGCGTGCCGTATTACGACCGCGACAAGTTCAAGCCCGAACTCGCCGAGGACATGAATGTCGGCGACATGTCGGTGACCTTCAAGCTGAAGAAGAACGCGAAATTCCACGACGGCGCGCCGGTGACGGCGAAAGACGTAAAATGGTCGCTCGACCGCGCCGTCAGCGTCGGCGGATTTCCAACGTTTCAGATGAGCGCGGGTTCGCTGACCAAGCCCGAGCAGTTCGTCATTGTCGACGAAAATACCGTACGAATCGACTTCGCCAAGAAAGACCGCCTGACGATTCCCGACCTCGCGGTGATCGTGCCCTGCGTGGTCAATTCCGAACTGGTGAAGAAGAACGCATCCGAGAAGGATCCGTGGGGTCTCGAATACACCAAGCAGCAGACCACGGGCTCCGGCGCCTACAAGGTGACAAAATGGACTGCCGGCACCGAAGTGATCATGGAGCGTAACGACGAATGGGTCGGCGGGGCGATGCCGAAGATCAGGCGGGTGATCTGGCGCATGGTGCCGCAGGCCGGCAACCGCCGCGCGCTGCTGGAGCGCGGCGACGCCGATATCTCCTATGAATTGCCCTACAAGGATTTCCAGGAACTCAAGGCCGCCGGCAAGCTCGACATCGTGTCGCTGCCGTTCTCCAACGGCATCCAGTATATCGGCATGAACGTCACCAGGCCGCCGTTCGACAATCCGAAGGTGCGACAGGCGGTGGCGTACGCCATTCCCTATCAGAAGATCATGGATGCGGTGTTGTTCGGTCTGGCCAATCCGATGTTCGGCGCGCCCGCGAGCAAGACCACCGACGTCGCCTGGCCGCAGCCGACCAAATATTTCACCGACATGGACAAGGCCAAGGCGCTGATGGCCGAGGCAGGCTACCCAAACGGTTTCGAGACTACGATTTCATTCGACCTGAATTTCGCCGGCGTCAACGAGCCGCTCTGCGTGCTGGTGCAGGAGAGCCTCGGCCAGATCGGCATCAAGACCACCATCAACAAGGTGCCCGGCGCCAACTGGCGCACCGAACTGAACAAGAAGGAGATGCCGCTCTACACCAACGTGTTCTCGGGCTGGCTCGATTACCCCGAATACTTTTTCTACTGGTGCTATCACGGCAACAATTCCGTCTTCAACACCATGAGCTACAAGTCGCCGGAGATGGACAGGCTGATCGACGGGGCGCGCAATGCCGCGGCGACCGGCGACATGCCGACCTATGACAGCGACGTGAAAAATTTCGTCGATCTCGCCTTCACCGACATCCCCCGCATCCCGCTGTACCAGCCCTATGTCAACGTCGCGATGCAGAAGAACGTCTCGGGCTATCAATACTGGTTCCACCGCCGGCTCGATTACCGTGCGCTGGTGAAGGCGTAAGGCAGCGAGTGGGCGAATAGCGAATAGGGAGTAGCGAAGAGTGACAGGACGCAGCCGCCATCAACCATTCGCCATTCGCTATTCGCCATTCGCGCAGCACGCGAGTGCGCCATGCTGACCATGATCGGCAAGCGGCTGATGTTCGCGATCCCGAGCCTGATCGGGGTCGTGATCGTGACGTTTCTGCTGACCCGCGCGCTGCCCGGCGATCCCGCGGCGTATTTCGCCGGTCCCGCCGCCACCAAGGAAGCCGTCGAGCAGATCCGCAAGAAACTCGGGCTCGACAAGCCGCTGATCGAACAGTTCTTCCGCTACACCGCCGATCTCTCCCACGGAGATTTCGGCAATTCGCTAACCACCGGCCAGCCGGTCGCGACCGAAATCCGCAACCGCCTGCCGGCGTCCGCCGAGCTGACGCTGCTCGGCCTCATCGTCTCGGTCGCGATCGCGATCCCGCTCGGCATTTTAGCCGCCACAAAGCCGGGCTCATGGATCGATCATCTCTGCCGGGTGACAACGACGGCCGGCGTCTCGCTGCCGGTGTTCTTCACCGGGCTGGTGTTGGTCTACATCTTCTATTTCAGGCTCGGATGGTCGCCGGCCCCGCTCGGGCGGCTCGACGTGTTCTATAGCGCGCCGCCAGCCGTGACCGGATTCTATCTGATCGACGCTTTGATCGCGCGCGATTTCGAGACGTTTCGATCCGCGCTGAGCCAGTTGATCCTGCCGGCGATGACGCTTGCGATCTTTTCGCTGGCGCCGATCGCGCGCATGACCCGTGCCTCGATGCTGGCGGTGCTGGCGTCGGATTTCGTGCGCACCGCGCGCGCCAGCGGGCTGTCGCCGGGCACGGTGATCGTGACCTATGCGTTCCGCAACGCGATGCTGCCCGTCATCACCACGCTCAGCATGGTGTTCTCGTTCCTGCTCGGCGCCAATGTGCTGGTCGAAAAAGTGTTCGCCTGGCCCGGCATCGGCTCCTATGCGGTGGAGGCGCTGATCTCCTCCGACTTCGCGCCGGTGCAGGGCTTTGTGCTGACGATGGCGGTGATGTACGTCCTGCTCAACCTGATGATCGACATTCTCTATGGTGTCATTGATCCACGCGTGAGGTTGGAAGGATGAGTATTGTTGCTCCACCGCTCGTCGAAACAACCGGGCCTGCGCGCACCTCGGGCCTCACCGCGATCTTCGAACACACACGCTATGTGCTCGGGGAAAACCGCGTTACCGCGTTTGCGTTCGGATTGCTGATCGTGATCGTGTTCGCGGCGCTGTTCGGACCCTACGTCGTTCGATATGATCCGCTGGCCTCCGATACCGCGGCGGCCCTAAAACCGCCGTCAATGGCGCACTGGTTCGGCACCGATCAGTTGGGGCGCGATATTTTCAGCCGCGTCATCGTCGCGACCCGGCTCGATACCTTCATCGCGGTGGCGTCGGTGGTGCTGGTGTTCTTGATGGGCGGCCTCGCCGGAATCGCCGCCGGTTATTTCGGCGGCGGGACCGACCGCATCGTCGGGCGCATCGCCGACACCATCATGGCGTTTCCGTTGTTCGTGCTGGCAATGGGCATCGTGGCGGCGCTGGGCAACACCGTGCAGAACATCATCATCGCCACCGCGATCGTGAACTTTCCGCTCTATGCGCGCGTCGCCCGCGCCGAGGCCAACGTGCGCCGCGAGGCCGGCTTCGTGCAGGCGGCGCGGCTGTCGGGCAACGGCGAATTCCGGATTCTGCTGGTGCACATCCTGCCCAACATCATGCCGATCATGATCGTGCAGATGTCGCTGACCATGGGCTACGCGATCCTGAACGCGGCGGGGCTGTCCTTCATCGGGCTCGGGGTACGGCCGCCGACCGCCGAATGGGGCATCATGGTTGCGGAAGGCGCGGGCTTCATGGTGTCCGGCGAATGGTGGATTGCGCTGTTTCCTGGCCTCGCGCTGATGATCGCGGTGTTCTGCTTCAACCTGCTCGGCGACGGTCTGCGTGACATCGTCGATCCGCAGCGGCGGACGTAGCGCATGATCCGGAAAAGTGGAAACCGGTTTTCCGAAAAGATCATGCGCCAAAAAAAGAGCGTAGCATGACCGCGCAGCCATTGCTCGAACGTCAGCGATCTTACGGTGGAGTTCGCAACCCGCCGCGGCATCGTGAAAGCGGTGCAGCATGTTAACATCAGCGTCGCCAAAGGCGAGACGCTCGGCATTGTCGGCGAGTCCGGCTCCGGAAAATCGGTGACCTCCTACGCGGTGATGCGGATTCTCGACCGCGCCGGCAAGATCGCCGAAGGCTCGGTGATGTTCTCCGGCATCGACGTCAAGGGCGCCACCGAGAACCAGATGCGCGATCTGCGCGGCCGCGAAATCTCGATGATCTTCCAGAACCCGCGCGCCGCGCTCAATCCGATCCGGAAAGTCGGCGACCAGATCGAGGACGTGCTGCGCCAGCACGTGCAGCAGGCCACCACCAACGACCGCGGCGAGAAGGCGATCGAGGCGCTGGAAGCGGTCAAGATCGCGCGACCCCGCGAGCGCTACCATGCCTATCCGTTCGAACTCTCCGGCGGCATGTGTCAGCGTGTGGTGATCGCGCTGGCGCTGGCCTGCAATCCGCAGCTTTTGATCGCCGACGAGCCGACCACCGGCCTCGACGTCACCACGCAAAAAGCGGTGATGGACCTGATCGTCGAACTCACCAAACGCCGCGGCATGTCGACCATCCTGATCACGCATGATCTGGGCCTGGCGGCGGCCTATTGCGACCGCGTGGTGGTGATGGAAAAAGGCCGCGTGGTCGAAACCGCGCTGTCGGCGGATATTTTTGCCAAGCCGGAGCACGCTTATACGAAGAAGCTGATGCGGGCGACGCCGCGGGTCGGGGTGTCGTTGCGGGATTTGCTGCCCGAGGAAGAAGCGGCAGCAATGCCGAGCCCGGCCGCCGTCACATCTGCGGGGGATAGCGCAAAGCCTCTCCTGCTCGTCGAAAAGCTGGTGAAAGAGTATCCGCGACAGGGCGCGACCGCCGTGCTGACAAAACTGTTCTCGCGCCGGCCGCCGGTCGAGCTCGAGCAATTCCGCGCGGTCGACGGCATCAGTTTTGCCGTTGGCCACGGCGAGAGCGTCGGGCTGGTCGGCGAATCCGGCTGCGGAAAATCAACCACCTCGATGATGGTGATGCGGCTGCTCGACCAGACCTCGGGCCGCATCGTATTCGACGGCGATGAGATCGGCGGTATCCTTCCCAATGCGTTTGCGCGGCTGCCGCTGCGCAAGAGCATCCAGATGGTGTTTCAGGATCCGACCGACAGCCTCAATCCGCACTTCACCGCCGCACGCGCGATTGCCGATCCGATCATGCAGCTTGGCGACGTCAAGGGGCGCGACGCGCTGCGCGCGCGCTGCGAGGAATTGGCCGGGCTGGTCGGATTGCCGGTCAACCTGCTGGACCGGTTTCCGCATCAATTGTCCGGCGGCCAGAAGGCCCGCGTCGGCATTGCCCGTGCTATCGCGCTGCACCCCAAGCTCGTGGTTCTGGACGAGCCGACCGCGGCGCTCGATGTTTCGGTGCAGGCGGTGGTGCTGAACCTGCTGCAGGACTTGAAGCAGTCGATGGGCATGAGCTATCTGTTCGTGTCGCACGATTTGAATGTAGTGCGCCTGTTGTGCGATCGTGTCATTGTGATGCGGTCGGGACGAATCGTGGAGCAGGGCTCGTCGGAAAGCGTTTTGGGTAATCCGCGGGATGCTTACACAAAAGAACTGCTGACGGCGATCCCGCATCCGCCGCTGCCGGTTCACTGAAGCCTTGAAGATGAGAGACAAATGGCCGCTGATCCGCTTGATGACTATATCGACGCCGTCGGGAAAGCGCTTTCGCTTCCGATTGAGGACGCCTGGAAGCCCGCGGTGCGCGCCAATCTTGAGGTCTCGCTGAGACTCGCGCGCCTTGTCGACGAATTTCCACTACCCGATGAAACCGAGCCGGCCAGTGTCTTTGCAGCCTGACATCGCCATGCAAGCCGATGCCGACTGGATGCCCGCTTCGGAAATCGCTCGTGCGGTTTTGGCGCGGAAAATGTCCGCGCTTGCTGCGGTGGATGCGGCGCTGGCGCGGATCGCCAGACACGATCCGGTCCTGAATTCATTCACCGATGTCGTCGCCGACCGCGCGTGGGCGCGCGCGCGCGCCGTCGATGCCGAAATCGCTGCGGGGAAAAATCCGGGGCCGCTTGCCGGCGTGCCGTTCGCGGTAAAAAACTTGTTCGACGTGCAGGGCCTGGCGACCCGCGCCGGATCGAAGATCAACCGCGACCTTGCGCCGTCGCCGCGCGACGCGACGCTGATCGAGCGGCTGGAAGCCGCCGGCGCGGTCCTGGTCGGCGCGCTCAACATGGGCGAATACGCCTACGACTTCACCGGCGAGAACGTGCATGACGGCCCCTCGCGCAATCCGCACGACACCACGCGGATGACCGGCGGCTCGTCCGGCGGCTCCGGCGCCGCGGTCGGCGGCGGGCTGGTGCCGTTGGCGCTGGGTTCGGATACCAACGGCTCGATCCGGGTGCCGTCGTCGTTCTGCGGCATTTTTGGGCTGAAGCCGACCTATGGCCGGTTGTCACGCGCCCGCTCGTTTCCGTTTGTCTCAAGCCTCGATCATCTCGGCCCGTTCGCGCGCAGCGTTGACGATCTGGCGCTGGCCTATGACGCAATGCAGGGCCCCGATGCCGACGATGCGGTGTGCACAACGCGCCCGACCGAGCCCGTCAGCGCGCTGCTGGCGCAGGACATCGGCGGACTCCGGATTGCAGTCGCCGGTGGGTATTTTCAGAACAACGTTTTTCCGGAAGCGAAAGAGGCCGTCGCCCGCGTCGCGAAGGCGCTCGGCACCACGCGCCTCATCGAAATTCCCGAGGCCGGGCGCGCGCGGGCGGCGGCTTATGTCATCACCACCGTCGAGGGCGCGTCGCTGCATCTTGACCGCCTGCGCAAGCGGCCAAACGATTTCGATCCGGCGGTCCGCGACCGGCTGATCGCGGGTGCGATGATTCCCGCGCCGTTCGTGGACCGCGCGCAAAAATTCCGCCGCTGGTATCGCGTGCAGGTGCTGGAGCTTTTCAAAGATGTCGACGTGATCATCGCGCCGGCGACGCCGTGTGTCGCGCCAAAACTCGGGCAGCAAACCTTCGTGCTCGACGGCGTCGAGCTGCCGGTGCGCGCCAATATCGGCATCCACACCCAGCCGATATCCTTTATCGGCCTGCCGGTGGTGGCAGCGCCGGTTCCGCTCGATCCGATGCCGATCGGGGTGCAGATCATCGCCGCACCCTGGCGTGAAGATGTCGCGCTGCGCGTCGCCTATGCGCTGGAGCGGATGGGCATCGTTGCCGCGCCGCGTCCGAAAGGATTTTGAGAATGGACGTCGATCTTCCCGATGTGCTCGCCGAGGTGACCGCGCAGTTCGAACGCTATGAGAAGGCGCTGGTGTCGAACGACATTGCGGTGCTCGACGAACTGTTCCTCCCCGACCAGCGGACGCTGCGCTACGGCGTCGGCGAAAATCTCTATGGCTATGACGAGATCATGGCGTTTCGCGCCGCGCGCTCTCCGGTGGGACTCGGGCGCAAGACCGCGCGGACGTTGATCACCAGCTACGGCCGTGACGCCGCCGTGGCCTCGACGCTGTTCTATCGCGAGCAGCTCGCCGGCAAAGTCGGGCGGCAGATGCAGACCTGGGTGCGGTTCGCCGAGGGTTGGCGCATCGTCGCAGCCCACGTCAGCATCATCAACGAACCGCCGGATCAGAAGAGATGAGCCTGGACGATCTTCCGGCCGGCGCTCTGTCTCGTCCGTCTCCTCGCGTGAAGGCAGTGAGCCGCGTCGTCCGCGCCTCGGCGGCGCCGGGCAAGGTCACCCGCGCGGAAGAGCTGCGCCTGCAACTCGCCGACGAGATCGTGCGCGGCGCGCTGCCGCCGGGCGCCGCACTTGATGAGACCGAGATCGCGCAGCGTTTTAGCGTGTCGCGCACGCCGGTACGCGAGGCGTTGCGCCAGCTTGCGGCGTCGGGCCTGGTCGATGCAAGGGCGCATCGCGGTGCGGTGGTGGCACGGCCGTCGCTCGACCGCCTCACCGGAATGTTCGAGGCGATGGCGGAGCTGGAAGCGCTGTGCGCGGGCCTTGCCGCGGAGCGAATGCCGGCGGCGGAGCGCCAGTTGCTGGAAGCCGTGCACGAAGAGTTGCGCGTGCTGAGCTATGCCGGCAATCCGGAACGGTTTCACGAGGTCAATGAGCGCTTTCACAACGCGATCTATGCCGGCTCGCAAAACGGCTACATCGCCGAGATGACGCTGGCGACGCGGGTACGGGTGCAGCCGTTCCGCCGCGCCCAGTTTCGCAATCTCGGCCGGCTCGCGAAATCGCAACTCGAGCACGACCGCGTGGTGGTGGCGATCATGCGCGGCGACCGCGTTGGCGCCGCCGTGGCGATGCGCGCCCACATCGAACTGGTGCGCGGCGAATACGAACTCTACGCGGTGTCGGTATAATTTATTTCGCAGGCGCCGCGGCTTCCGCCATGAAGGCTCGCCAGCCGCCGAATGCCGAGATATCGCGCGCGCCGTCGATGGCGGCTGGCTCGACCAGAAAACCTTTCACGCCGGAGCCGTCCGCAAGCCGGATCGTTCCGATCGACAGCGGCGACGGGATTGCGGCGACGAATTTTCCGAACGCCGCCGCGGGCAGCGCCCAGACCTCGATTGCGATCGACGATCCCGCGCCGGCCTCGACCCGCAGCATGCCGGGTTTTGGCGGCGTGGTGCCTTTCAGTGCGTAGAGCTTGTAATCCGGCGCGGTCGCGGTGGCTTCCAACAAGCGCCCACCCAGCGCCTTCAGTTCACCGTTGAGCGCCATGCCCGACAGATGCGCGCCGACCACGGCGATGGCGATCTCGTCGCCGCTCACACCCGTGGGCAACGGCGCGAGCGGCGGTTGAGGCACGTTGCGGCTGCCCATCGCGAGCCTGCTATCGGCATGAAACACACGGCCGATGCTGGCGAGCTGGGCGTCATGTCCGGCCGGCGCCAGCAGCGTGATGCCGAACGGGATATCATCGGGCCGGATCGAGGCCGGCAGCGCGAGGCCGCACAGGTCGAGCAAATTGACGAAATTGGTATAGGTACCGAGCCGGCTGTTGAGTTCGACCGGATTGGCCAGCACCTGCGCGGTCGAGTAGGCGGTCGGCGCAGTCGGCAGCACCAGCGCGTCGAGATTGGCAAAGGCGCGCCCGGCGATGCGGCGCAGCGCCTGCAGCCGGTACAGCGCTGCAAACGTTTCCGCCGCGGTGAGGCGCGATCCGGCCGCCGTGATCTCGCGTGTGACCGGATGAATCGCGTCGGGCGAGGAGGCCAGCAGGTTGCGGATGACGAGATAACGCTCCGCAACCCACGGGCCTTCATAGAGCAGCCGCGCGGTCTCGTAGAACGGTTCGAGATCGCATTCGACCAGCGTCGCGCCGAGCGCGGTCCAGCGCGCAGTCGCGTCGCCATAAGCCCTCTCCGCGGCCTTGTCGCCGAAGAAAATCAATTGGCCCTTGCGCGGCACGCCGAGCCGGAGGCTATCCGGAAACGCCTGCATGGCCGCCAGCGGCCTCTGCTGCGAGAACGGATCGGCGCCGTCGGGCCCGGCCATCGCGGCCAGCGCCGTCATCGCGTCGTCGACCGTCAGCGCAAAGACCGACACGCAATCCAGCGTGCGGCAGGCCGGCACCACGCCCGCGGTCGAGATCAGTCCCAGGCTTGGCTTCAGTCCGACGATGTTGTTGAGCATCGCGGGCACGCGGCCGGAGCCGGCGGTATCGGTGCCGAGCGCCAGCGGCACCAGGCCGGCGGAGACCGCCACCGCCGACCCCGAACTCGATCCGCCCGGAATCAGATCGCCGCGCATCGGATTGTTCGGAATGCCGTAGGGCGAACGCACCCCGACGAGGCCGGTGGCGAACTGGTCGAGATTGGTCTTGCCGATCACGATGGCGCCGGCCGCGCGCAGCTTCGCGACCGAGGTCGCATCGAAGGCCGGCGAATAGGCAAAGGCCGGGCAGGCGGCGGTGGTGGGCAAACCCAGTACGTCGATATTGTCCTTCACCGCAACCGGCACGCCATACAATGGAAGCTGCGTGGCGTCCTTCCGCGTCAATGCCTCGGCTTCGGCCAGCGCTTCGCGCTCGTCGCGCAGGCTGATGAAGATCGCGGGATCGTTGTGATCGCGGATGCGCTGGAAGCTGCGCGCCACGGTCCGCGCAGGCGACACCGTGCCCGCACGGTGCGCGGCGACCATCGCAGCGACCGTTTCGGTCATGGTGCGGACCTGAACTGGGCCGCACCGGTATTCATGTCGCCGACCTTATTCGGCAGGTACTGCAAGAGGAGGCTCCGAATGCGCGACGGAAAGGCTGCCGGCGCCGAATTTCTCCACTGCGAGGAATCCGGCCGCCACCACAGCATAAGCCAGCGCCACGCCGGGCGTCACGCCCAATCCACCGCCGATGCCGACCGCCTCGCCATGCATGAAGCCGAAATAGGTCAGCACCGCACCCGCGAAGGCAAAGGCCGAAGCCTTGGTAAAATCGCGCTCGATCACGAACACGCCGATCGCGCCGAGCACAAGGCCGGCAAGGATCGAGCCGCCACCCATCACTTCCAGCCCATGGTAGAGCACGCCTTGTTGCGGCAGTGAGGCGATCGCCGCAGTCTTGACCGCGCCCACCTTGTCGGGCGCCAGCGCACCGACGGTCTGCGCCGCACTCAGGGTTGCCCCGAGCATGGTGTCGATCTGCAGCTTCGCCCATGCCGCAAGATGCGGCGTCAGTGCAAGCACGATCGCCGGCGCATGCTTGACCGACGTGGTCTGGAATGCCTGCGCGCCGATCAGCATGCCGATGTAGAGCAGGATCGGCGAGATCGCGACCACCGGCACCAGCGCCAGCAGCACGGAGATGATGCCGAACCACGACAGCACCACCACCATGATTCCGGTCGCAGCCGAATAGCCGATCCGGCCGCCCATCGCCTTCCATCCGGGATGGCCGATATAGACCGCGTTGATGAAGGGATTGCCCATCAGGCAGCCGATCAGGCTGACCACGCCGTCGGCGGTCAGCACGCGCGTGGTCGGATATTCGTCGCCCGCGGCCTCGGCGGACTCCACGTTGTCCATCGCCTCGACCAGGTCGTAGATGCCGAACGGAATCGCCGTCACCAGGATGATGCCGAGGAACTCGAAACCGGAGAACACTTCGCCGATCGCCGGGATCGGTACCGAGAAGCCGAAGCTCGCGAAGGCGTCGCCGACACCCTTGAGGCTGAGGCCGCCGAGCCCGAGGCCGAACAGGTTCGAACCCCACGCGATGACCATGCCGACCGCGATCGCGACAAGGCCGGCCGGAATGTTTTTCGGATACTTCACGCCGCCGAACCAGCTCAGCATGATGATGGCGAAACAGACCAGCCCGATCTGCGGCGTCATGTACATCTCAAGCGCCGGCCGCATCGCAATGAAGGTCACGGAGACGCCCGCGAGCGTGCCGAGCAGGGCCGCGCGCGGCGTGATTTGCCGGATGTAGGGCGCGATGAAGCCGCCGATCATCAGGATAAAACTCTGGAAGAACACCCAGACCAGGCCCGCCGACCAGCCTTTCATCGGATCGCCGGTCTTGATGGTGATGGGCAGCATGATCACGAAGGTGACGATGAACATGTGCGGCACGCTGACGCCCGAAGGCAGCGCGCAGACATCGCTGCGGCCGGTCTTTTGCGCGAGGCGATAAGCGAGCCAGGCATAGTAGAAGGTGGAGAGGCACATCATCAGGCCCAGCGCCGGGAGGATGCGCCCGAATACCAGCGAGTCCGGCATTTTCAGCACGAAACGCAGCAGCCCGGTCAGCACCAGCATGTTGACCAGGATGTTGGTGCCGAAGCCGAAGAACGCGTTCCAGTCGCCCGGCGTCCACAAGATCGGCTTGAAATCGGACTTGCCGGCAGTCCCCGTCATGCTCGTGCTCATCGTGACCCTCCCGCTACTGAAATCTTCGAAGTTTTCGGCGCCATCGCCTCAAGAACCGCAGCGGAGTCGCTGACCCAGCCGAAAATGCCGCCCTGGGCCTTGATCATCTTCAGGCCCATCTCGTGGAATTCGGGGAAATAGGAGGCGCAGCCATCCGCCAGCACGACGCAGCGGTAACCGCGATCGTTGGCCTCGCGTACGGTCGTGTTGACGCAGACCTCGGTGGTGACGCCGCACACCAGCAGGTTCTCGATGCCGTATTTCGCCAGCACGTCGCCGAGTTCGGTCGCGTAGAACGCGCCCTTGCCGGGCTTGTCGATAACGATCTCGCCGTCGAGCGGATAAAGCGCTGGAATGATGTCGTGGCCGGCTTCGCCGCGGATCAGGATCCGACCCATCGGGCCGGGATCGCCGATGCGTAAGGAAGGCGCGCCGCGATCGATCTTCGCCGGCGGCGCGTCGGATAGATCGGGCAGATGGCCTTCGCGGGTGTGCACGACCAGCATGCCGCTGTCGCGGGCTGCACTCAGCACCGCCGCGATCGGCTCGACCGCGCGCGCCAGTTGCGAGACGTCGTTGCCGAGCGTCTCGCCGAAACCGCCGGGCTCCATGAAGTCGCGTTGCATGTCGATGATCAGGAGCGCGGTTGTGGTCCAGTCGAGGTCGATCGGACCCGGCTCCGCGGCGACCGTGCCGGTGACGGGATATTTTGCGCTCGCCATTACCTTGACGCCCCGAGCCAGAGAACTCTCGCAGTGCACTAAGCAAAGCCTATGCCATTGTGTACAAGGCGGATCGCGGTAGCCGTCCCGGGAAATCTCCCATCGTTCTCAAGCGGTTGCCGATTCAAGCGTTGGCTGCTTATTCTTTATTCGAAGCTTTTGCAGCGGGCATTTGCTTATTTGCTGAGCGCGCAGCAATCATGCGCACGATTTGCGCAGAGACCCATCGACGCGTTGCCTGCGCGGGTTTTTCTCGCGTAGAGCAGACATCGGCCCGCGCAAGACGGGCTATGGGAACGCCGTCATGCATGTAGCAACCAGTCGCCGCGACGACCCGGAAGCGTTGTTCGCGACACCCGCCATCGCAGCGGAGCGGCGCGCCGATGGCAGCATCCGGTTGAAATCGACCGCGCCGCTGCAGGAAGGCGCGCGTTGCGTGGGCGACTGGCTGGAGCATTGGGCGCGGCAAACGCCGGAGCGGATTTTTCTCGGCGAACGCGCCAGCGCCGATGCATGGAAGACGATCGTCTGGAAAGACGCGCTGCGGCAGGTGCGCTGCGCCACAGAGCGGCCGCTGGTGATCCTGTCGGATAACAGCATCGAGCACGCGCTGTTCGCGCTTGGAGCGATGCATGTCGGCGTGCCGGTGGCTGCAATCTCGCCGGCCTATTCGCTGATGTCGAAGGATTTCGACAAGCTCAGGAGCATGATCGCGCTGCTCGATCCCGGCGCGGTCTATGTGTCGAGCCTGAAGCCATTCACGCAGGCGCTGGCAGCGATCAAGCTGTTGCATACCGCGACGATCGTGAGTGGAGATGCCGGCAGCGGTGCGGTCTCGTTTCGTGCGATCGCGGCGACGCCGGAAACGCCGGCGGTCGCTGCAGCCTTCGCGGCCATCACGCCCGACACCATCGCAAAGTTCCTGTTCACCTCGGGCTCGACCGGCACGCCGAAGGCCGTGATCAACACCCAGCGCATGCTGACATCGAGCCAGCAGGCCAAGGCGCAGACCTGGTCGTTTCTCGACAGCATGCAAGGCGAACTGGTCCTGCTCGACTGGCTGCCGTGGAGCCACACCTTCGGCGCCAATCACAATTTCAACCTGGTGCTGCGTAACGGCGGCACGCTCCATATCGACAGCGGCAAGCCTGCGCCCGGCCTGTTCGCAACGTCGCTGGCCAATCTGCGCAGCGTGATGCCGACGGTGTATTTCAACGTGCCCAGAGGTTTCGACATGCTGATCGCGGCGCTGCGCGACGACGAGGAATTGCGCAGACGGTTTTTCACCGAGGTGAAGTTTGCGTTTTATGCCGGTGCCGCGCTGCCGCAGAATCTATGGGACGCGCTGGAGCAGCTGTCGATCAAGACCGTAGGCCGTGCGATGCCCATGGTGTCGGCATGGGGCTCGACCGAAA
Organism: uncultured Alphaproteobacteria bacterium; assembly: GCA_963784755.1. Lineage (GTDB taxonomy): Bacteria > Pseudomonadota > Alphaproteobacteria > Rhizobiales > Xanthobacteraceae > Bradyrhizobium. The sequence continues at coordinate 1,839,873 of CAWASS010000004.1, forward strand.
CCTCGCCGCTCGCGACCGACTGTCATTTCCAGGCGGAGCGATCCGGCAATATCGGCGTGCCGATCCCCGGCACCGAACTGAAACTGGTGCCGTCGGGCGACAAGCTGGAAGTGCGCGTGCGCGGCCCCAATGTCACGCCGGGCTACTGGAAGGCGCCGGTGCTCACGGCAAAGGCGTTCGACGATGACGGCTTCTATCTGATCGGCGATGCCGTGACCTTCGCCGATCCCGATTCTCCCGAGCGCGGGCTGTTCTTCGACGGCCGCATCGCCGAGGATTTCAAGCTCAATTCCGGCACCTGGGTCAGCGTCGGTACGCTGCGCGTTGCCGGCATCGCAGCACTTGCGCCATTGGCGCAGGACATCGTGGTGACCGGCCATGGCGGCGATCACGTGCGCTTCCTGGTGTTCCCCAATATCGCTGCCTGCCGCGCCCATGCCGAACTGGCTGACGATGCGAGCGCCGATGCCGTAATCGGCAACGAAAAAATTCGCGCCGCGATCGCCCAAGGACTGGCAAGGCTGAAAGGGCAGGGTGGCGGCTCGTCCGGCCACGCGGCGCGGGCGCTGCTGCTGGCCGAGCCTGCGTCAGTGGATGGCGGCGAGATCATCGACAAGGGCTACATCAACCAGCGCGCGGTGCTGACGCGGCGCGCGGCGGCGGTGACGAAACTGGACGACGATGCGTGCACGGAATGGATCGGCTGCGCAGGCTGAAAAAATCAGAATATAAAAACAAATCAACCGGGAGAGATGAGATGAAAGGTTTTAGATTCGGTTTGGCGCTTGCGCTGTCGTGCGCCGCCTGCGGGCTGGCGCACGCGGAAATTTCCGACGGCGTGGTCCGCGTCGGCGTGCTCAACGACATCTCCGGCATCTTCCAGGACACCAACGGCATGGGCTCGGTCGAAGCCGCGCGGATGGCCGCGGAGGATTTTAATGGCGGCGGCAAGGGCATCAAGGTCGAGATCGTCTATGCCGACCATCAGAACAAGGCCGACGTCGGCTCCGCGATCGTGCGCAAGTGGCTCGACGTCGACAAGGTCGATGCCGTGGTCGACGTACCCAACTCCGCGGTCGGCCTGACCATCAATTCCTTGCTTCGCGATTCCAGGATGACGTTTCTGGCGTCGTCCACTGCAAGCTCAGACCTGACCGGAAAAGCCTGCTCGCCGAACACCATCCAGTGGGTCAACGACGCCTGGGCGACCGGCAACACCACCGCGGCGGCGATGATGGCGCGCGGCGGCAAGGACTGGTATTTCATCACGGTGAACTATGCGCTCGGCCAGGGCATCGAGGCTGAAGCCACCAATTACATCGAGAAGCATGGCGGCAAGGTGCTGGGCTCGAGCAAGCATCCATTGGGAACGTCGGACTTCGCTTCGTTCCTGCTGCAGGCGCAGGGTTCGAAGGCCAAGGTGATCGGCCTCGCCAATGCCGGCGGCGACACCATCAACGCCGTGAAGCAGGCGGCTGAATTCGGCACCAAAGAGGGCGGGCAGACCATGGTCGCCTTCCTGCTGTTCGTGAACGACGTGCACGGCATGGGCCTGAAGGTCGCGCAGGGCCTGCAACTGCTCGAAGCGTTTTACTGGGACATGGACGACGACACCCGCGCCTTTGCAAAACGCTTCGCGGCGCGGCCCGGCATGAACGGCAAGATGCCGAGCGGTAACCAGGCCGGCGTCTACGCCTCGACGCTGGCGTATCTGAATGCGGTAGCTGCCACCGGCAGCGACGATGCCAAGGACGCCGTGCCGCAAATGAAAAAGTTCAAGGGCAAGGACAGGCTGTTCGGCGACGTCACCATCCGACAGGACGGCCGCGTCATTCACCCGATGTATCTGTTCGAGGTGAAGAAGCCGGAGGAGTCGAAATATCCCTATGACTACTACAGACTGATCTCGACCATCCCCGCCGAGCAGGCGTTCCGGCCGCTGGCGGATGGCGGCTGTTCGCTGGTGAAATAGATCTCTGCCGTCATTGCGAGCGAAGCGAAGCAATCCAGAATGCTGAAACGGGCTGGATTGCTTCGTCGCTTCGCTCCTCGCAATGACGCTACGGCCAGTAGTTGCTCACCTTGGCGCGGCCCTGCGTGATCAGGCGCGCGCCGCGCTGCTGGCGGGTGTAGATCCAGAGCCAGCTGATGGCGACGCTGAGCCGGTTGCGCAGGCCGATCAGGAAATAGATGTGGGCGACGCCCCACACCCACCATGCCAGCCAGCCGCGCAGCCTGATCCGGCCGAAGTCGATCACCGCCAGCCGCCTGCCGATCTGCGCGAGGCTGCCGGCGTGCTTGTAGACGAACGGGCCAAGCGTTTCGCCGCGTAGCCGCGCCTTGATCAGGTTGGCGACGTAACGTCCCTGCTGCTTGGCCGCCGGCGCAATGCCGGGGATCGGACTGCCATCGGGGCCATTGATCGTCACGGTGTCGCCGATGGCAAAGACGTCGGGATGACCGGGAACGGTGAGATCCGGAAGGACCGATACCCGGCCGGCGTGGTCTGCCGGCGCGCCGAGCCATTCCGCCGCGGGCGATGCGCGTACGCCGGCGGCCCAGATGATGGTTTTGGCGTCCAGTTTCTTGTCGCCATAGACGACGCCGTCGGCGCTGCATTCGGTGACCGGCTGCCCGAACGCGACTTCGACGCCGAGGCTTTCCAGCGAGTGCTGGGCATAGGCCGACAACTCGTCGGGAAAGCCGGCCAGCACGCGCGATCCCGCTTCGATCAAAACGACGCGCGCCTTGCGGGTGTCGATGTTGCGGAAGTCGGGCGGCAGCGTGTCTTGCGCCAGTTCGGCGATGGTGCCGGCGAGTTCCACGCCGGTCGGACCCGCGCCGATGATCACGAAGGTCAATAGTGCCGCGCGCTTCTGCGGATCGCCTTCGCGCTCGGCGTCCTCGAACGCGATCAGGATGCGGCGCCGCAGCGTGGTGGCGTCCTCCAGCGTCTTCAGGCCGGGCGCGAACGGCTCCCATTCGTCATGGCCGAAATAGGCGTGGCGCGCGCCGGTGGCGACAACCAGCGTGTCGTAGGGCAATGTGTCGCCGCCATCGAGCGTTACGCGGCGTTTGTCCGCATCGACACCGGTAACGGTGGCGAGCAGGGTCGTGACCTCGGGCCGCCCGCGCAGCAGATAGCGGATCGGCCAGGCGATCTCGGAGGTCGCAAGGGCCGCGGTTGCGACCTGATACAGCAGCGGCTGGAACAGATGATGGTTGCGCCGGTCGACCAGCGTGATCGCGACCGGTGCGCCGGCCAGCCGATACACCGTCTCCAGGCCGCCAAAACCGGCGCCGACGATCACCACGCGATGGGGCGCCGTTGTCACTTGCCCTCGATGGTCGTCAGTTCGGTGTCATTGCTGTCGACGACGAAAATCGCCAGCGGTTTTGCCGGCTCGGTGGTCCTGGCGTTTTCGCTGATACGGTGCAGCGCGCCCGGCGGTTCCGAAAAGCTCTCGCCGGCCTTGAAAACCTGCACCTTGCCGTCGTCCACCTGGCTGCGAATTTCGCCGGACAACACGTAGCCGGTCACGAACGCCGAACGGGCGTGGTGATGCGGCGGCGTCTTGCCGCCAGGCGGATAGGTGACGACGGCGGCGATCAGGCTCCTGCCCGGAATGTTCGGGATCGCCTCACGGAACGCGGGGGATACCGTGCCGGGCGGCGCTTGCGCCAGCGCGGCATCGGGGATGATCGCCAAAGCAGTGAGTAATGACGCTGAAAATGCGAGCGGCTTCAGCTTTGCGAACATTGCGGCGCTGCGCGTACGCTCCATGTCACTCTCCTTTTGTTTTTCACGCTAGGATGGACGGCATGCGGGAGCGTGCGCGAAGCGCCGTATCAGGTCAAGAGCGGGTTGACGTGAGCAGGCGAAGGGAGCGGTCGAAAATAATTTTCTGCGAGCAAATCCTTTGCCTATTGCCGAACGTCTATGGGCTGAGATGCAATAGCCCGCCGCGAAACCGCGGGCGGCGTCGAACGCAATGGAGAGGACGATGAAACGCACCCTGATAAGGTATAAGACAAAGCCTGAAGCCGCGGAGCAGAATGCGGGACTGATCGCGAAAGTGTTCGAGGAATTGAAGGCGAAGGCGCCCGGCGGCGTCCGCTATCTTTCGTTGCGGCTCGACGACGATACCTTCGTTCATTTTGTCGAGGCGGAAGACGGCAGCACCCCGCTTCCCTCGCTGGATGCCTTCAAGGCGTTCCAGAGCGGAATTCGCGAACGCTGCGTCGAGCCGCCGCTGCCAAGTGGTGTTACCATTGTCGGCAATTACCGGATGTTGTCGGAAAACTGAAATTCCGGAGGCGCAATGAACATGATGCCCAACGCTTCGGCCGCCGCAGGCCTCGACCGGCTGCTCGCCGAACTCAGGCCGAAGCTGCATCGCTATTGCGCGCGCATGGTCGGTTCGGTGATCGACGGCGAGGACGTGGTGCAGGACGCGCTGATCAAGGCGATGCAGTCGTTTGCCGCGGCGGGGCCGATCGGTAATCCCGAAGGCTGGCTGTTCCGGATCGCGCATAATACGGCGCTGGATTTCCTGCGCCGCCGCAACCGGCAGGAAGTTCTTCAATCCGGTGAGGAGGTGGACATGATCGCCGATCCTGCCGACACAATCGACCGCCGCCAGACTGCGACCGCTTCCTTGCGCACCTTCATGCGGCTGCCGATCGCGCAGCGCTCGAGCGTTATCCTGATGGATGTGCTGGGCTGCTCGTTAAGGGAAGTCTGCGAGGTGATGGACTTCAGCCTTGCCGCGGTGAAAGCGGCGCTGCATCGCGGGCGCACGCGCCTGATCGAACTCGCGGATGAACCCGAGGATGGGCCGCGTCCGCTGTTGTCGGAGGCCGATCGTGCCCGGCTCGGCGCCTATGTCGAGCACTTCAACGCGCGGAATTTCGACGCGATCCGCGACATGATCGCCGATGACGTGCGGCTCGACCTCGTCAACAAGACCCGGATCGACGGCAAGGCCGAGGTGTCCAGATATTTCGGTAACTATTCCAAGGTGCACGACTGGCATCTGGTGCCCGGGCTGGTCGAAGGCCGGCCGGCGGTCCTGGTGTTCGATCCCGGCGCGCCGTTGGCGCCGAAATATTTCATGCTGCTGCGGTGGGATGGCGGCAAGGTCGCGGCCATCCGCGATTTCCGTCACGCGTCCTATGTCGCTGAAGGCGTTGAATTTTCGGTCGTGCCGGTGGAGTAACGCGAACAATTTGTGCAACCGATGTTGCGCCAGGCGGTTAATGCAGCGCTGCCGAATCAATGAGGAGCCGGACATGACTGGAAACGCAATCCCGCATCCGCCCATCGTTTCGCACGAGCAGTGGCTCGGCGAGCGCAAGAAACTTCTCGCGCAGGAGAAAGAGCTCACCAGGCACTACGATCGCGTCAACGCCGACCGGCGCCGGTTGCCGATGGTGAAGATCGAGAAGAATTACCTGTTCGAAGCGCCCGGTGGCGAATTGTCGCTGAAGGATCTGTTCGAGGGCCGCCGCCAGCTCATCGTCTATCACTTCATGTTCGATCCGGACTGGGAGAAAGGCTGTGCAGGCTGCACCAGCTATGCGAACGCGCTCGGCGATCTGTCGATGCTGAACGATCGCGATACGACGTTCGCGATGGTATCCCGCGCCCCGCTGGCGAAGCTCGAGGCGTACAAGGAGCGGCAGGGATGGCCCTTCACATGGGTCTCCTCGCTCGGCAGCGATTTCAATTACGATTTTCACGTCACCAACGACGAGAAGGTCGCGCCCATCGAATACAATTATCGCAACAAGACCGAACTCGAAGCGGCCAAGGTCCCCAATGCGACCACCGGCGAGGAGCACGGCCTCAGCGTGTTCTTCAGTATCGGCGACGACGTCTTCCACACCTGGTCGGCCTATGCGCGCGGTACCGAGGCGCTTACCGACGCCCGCGCGTTGCTCGACATGACGCCCTATGGCCGGCAGCAGGATTTCGAGGACTCGCCGTCCGGCTGGCCGCAGAAGCCGACCTACGGATAGGGCAGAAGCGCGGCGAACGCCCGGCGGTGCTGAGTACCCATTCGACACAAAGTAAGCCGGCACGCAGCGTCTAGATAAAAATCTAGCTAAACGGCTTGATAAAAGACTAGACCGGTCCAATAATGAACCATGGAGTTCGATTGGACCCCGGCCAAGTGCGCGAAAAATATCGCCGAGCGCGGTATTGATTTCGCCGATGTGGTTGTTGGTTTTGCGGATCCCATGAAGAAACTGGCGAAGGACGATCGCAAGACTACGGCGAGGAGCGTTTCAATATGCTTGCCATGGTCGAGGGGCGGCTCTTTCACATCACCTTTACGGTGCGGGGAGCGATCACGTGGATAATCTCCGCCCGAAAAGCAAACAAACGGGAGCAGCGGCGTTATGAAAAAAATTAAGGCGCGCGCCTTTCTGATTGACGGCAAAGCGTATCAAAAAAAGCGGGATGGCAGCCTCGTGCCCTTGTCGGGCAGGACGGACTGGAAGCGTCTTGATCGTCAGACTTCTGCGCAGGTCGAAGCTATTGCTGCGGCTGATCGCGAGGGTACCCCAACGTCCGATGCGGAATGGGCAAAAGCTGAAATTGTCCGTCCCGGGAAGGTCGCTGTCGGAATCAAACTCGACAACGACGTTTTGGGCTGGTTCAAGGCTCAAGGTAAGGGCTATCAGACACGGATAAATTCCGTACTGCGCCGTTATTACGAGGCCCATCGGAAGGCCGGCTAGACACGTCAGTCTGCCCGTTCGACTGAGCCGACGTGGTCCCCGGCCGGGCTTTAAGTCGCAGTCTCCCAGAACCTGAATTATAATTCTTGCCATCCGCCGCGCCTGCGAATTATGGTGCATAACCTTTTGCTGGCCAGCCGGCGGCTTTGAGGGAAGCCGAAGGTCGAGCTTGCCGCTGACCTCAGACTTCGCGCACAAAACACGTCACCAATAAAAATCAGAGAGGGAGACACCATGAGAACGGCATTCTGGCTGGCAGGCGCTGCGGCCCTGGCGCTGGCGCAACCCGCTGTTGCGGCGGATTCCATCAAGATCGGGTTTGTCTCGACGTTCAGCGGTCCGACCGCCGTGATCGGCAATGACATGCGCAATGCGTTCGAGCTGGCGCTGGATCATCTTGGGCGCAAGATGGGCGGCATCCCGGTCGAGGTGGTCTACGAGGATGACGGGCAGAAGCCGGATGTGGGACGCCAGAAAACCGAAAAACTGCTGCAGTCGGACAAGGTCGATTTCATCGCCGGCTATATCTGGTCGAACGTGTATCTCGCCTCGGTAAAACCCGCGGTCGACGCCAAGACGTTTCTGATCAGCGCCAATGCCGGACCGTCCCAGGTCGCCGGCGAATTGTGCTCGCCCTATATCTTCTCGACCTCGTGGCAGAACGACCAGACGCCGCAGGCCGTCGGCGAATACATGAATCAGAAGGGCATCAAGAAGGTGTTCCTGATCGGGCCGAACTACGCCGCCGGCAAGGACATGCTCGCCGGCGCCAAGAGCACCTTCAAGGGCGAGGTGGTTGGCGAGGAATACACCAAATGGCCGGATCAGCTCGACTTCTCCGCCGAACTATCCAAGGCCCGCGCCGCAAAGCCCGACGCCGTATTCGTGTTCTATCCGGGCGCCGCCGGCGTGCAATTTCTCAACCAGTATTCGCAAGCCGGCCTGAAGGGCCAGATTCCGCTCTACACCGCGTTCACCATCGATGAAACGACGCTGCCGCTGCAAAAGGATCTCGCGATCGGCGTTCCCGGCGCGCAGGAATGGGTGAACGACCTGCCCAACGACGCCAACAAGAAGTTCGTCGGCGACTTCCGCAAGAAATACGGCCATGGCCCTTCCTTCTATGGCGCGCAGTCCTATGACGCCGCGATGCTCATCAACAGCGCGGTGGTCGCGGTCAAAGGCGACATGAACAAGAAGGACGGCATGCAGAAGGAAATGGAGAAGGCGAACTTCAAGTCGGTGCGCGGGCCGTTCAAATACGGCAACAACCACATTCCGATCCAGAATTTCTATCTGCAGGAAGCGGTCAAGGAAGCCGACGGCAGCTTCGGGCTGAAAACCGTCGCGACCATCCTGAAGGACAATCAGGACCGGTTTCATGATAAGTGTCCGATGAAATAACGGCGTCTCCCTGATCTTAGGCCGGTCATGCTGCTGCTCGAACAGTTCTTGAACGGCCTGCAATTCGGCCTGCTGCTGTTTCTGCTGGCGGCGGGACTGACGCTGGTGTTCGGGATCATGGATCTGGTGAATCTGGCGCACGGCTCGCTTTACATGCTGGGCGCCTATTTCGCCGCGACCTTCGCCGCCTGGACCGGGAGCTTTCTGCTCGGCGCGGCGTTCGCGCTCGCCGCCACGCTGGTGGCCGGGATCGTTCTCGAGATGATCGTGTTTCAACGGCTTTACGGCCGCGATCATCTCGATCAGGTGCTCGGCACCTTCGGCCTCATCCTGTTCTTCAACGAACTGGTCCGCCTGATCTGGGGACCGGGCGGGCTGACCTTGCCGCTGCCCTCCTGGTTGAGCTTTGCGGTCCAGATCCTGCCCGGCGTCTATTATCCGGCTTACCGGCTTGCGATCATCGCGGTCGCGCTCGCGGTCGCCTTGATGCTCTATCTCATCGTGATGCGGACCCGGGTCGGCATGCTGATCCGCGCCGGCGCCTCCAATCGCGAAATGATCGGCGCGCTCGGCATCAACATCGATCTGCTGTTCACGCTGGTGTTCGGCCTCGGCGCGGCGCTCGCCGGCCTTGCCGGCCTGATGCAGGCGCCGATCCTCACCGTACAGATCGGCATGGGCGAGAATATCCTCATTCTCGCCTTTGTCGTGATCGTGATCGGCGGCATCGGATCGATCCGCGGCGCATTCGCCGCCGCGGTGCTGGTCGGTCTCGTCGACACACTCGGGCGGATTTTTCTGCCCGATCTGTTGCGGCTGGTGCTGAGCCAGACCGCGGCGTCGTCGGCCGCGCGCGCGTTGTCGTCGATGCTGATCTATCTCACCATGGCCGTCGTGCTCGTGGTGCGGCCGGAGGGCCTGTTTCCGACGACGACGCAACGATGAAGCCGGCGATCGACGCCCGCAGCATTGTGATCGCGCTGCTGCTTGCCGCGCTGGCGCTGCTGCCGGTTTATTCGTGGCTCGCCGGGAACGTTTTTGTGCTGACGCTGTTCACGCGGATCGTCATTCTCGCGCTGGCCGCCGTGAGCCTCAACCTGATCCTCGGCTATGGCGGGATGATGAGTTTCGGTCACGCCGCCTATCTCGGCATCGGCGGTTATGCCGTCGGCATTCTCGCACATGAGGGCGTCGCCTCCGGCTTTGCGCAATTCGCCGCCGCATTGCTGGCGTCGGCGCTGTTCGCGCTTGTGGTCGGGGCGCTGTCGCTGCGCACCCGCGGCGTCTACTTCATCATGATCACGCTCGCCTTCGGCCAGATGATCTATTACGTGGCGGCCGGTCTCGATCGCTACGGCTCCGACGACGGGTTGACGATCTATCGCCGCAGTCAATTCGGCGGCCCGGTCGATCTCTCCAACCGGACGCAGTTTTATTATGTCTGCCTCGCCTTGCTGTTCGCCTGCCTTTATCTGGTCTGGCGCATCGTCAATTCGCGGTTCGGGCTGGTGATCCAGGGCACGCGGTCGAACGAGCGCCGCATGCAGGCGATCGGATTTCCGGTTGTGCGCTATCGGCTCGTCTGCTTTGTCATTGCCGGCGTGATGGGCGGGCTGGCCGGCGCGCTGCTGGCCAATCAAACCGAATTCGTCAGTCCGTCGGTCATGTACTGGACCCGATCGGGCGATCTGATGGTGATGGTGATCCTGGGCGGCATCGGGTCGCTGTTCGGACCGTTGATCGGCGCCATCGTTTTCCTGGCGCTGGAAGAACTGCTCTCGGGACTCACCGAATATTGGCAGATCATCATGGGACCGCTGCTGCTGCTGGTGGTGCTGTTCGGCCGTGGCGGCATCGACGGATGGCTGAAGAGGCTGCGCCGTGAATAATCCCTCAGCCGGTCCCTTGCTCCGGGTTGAAAACCTGGTGCGGCGCTTCGGCGGCATCGTCGCCACCGACAATCTGTCGCTCGATGTCGCCAAGGGCGAACTGCACGCGATCATCGGGCCGAACGGCGCCGGCAAAACCACGCTGATCAGCCAGCTCACCGGGCAATTACTGCCTGATTCGGGCGCCATCAGCCTTGCCGGCCAGGACATCACCCACCTGCCGGCCTATCGCCGCAGCGCGCTTGGCCTTGCGCGCTCGTTTCAGATCACCTCGCTGCTGCTCGACTTCACCGCATCGGACAATGTCGCGCTGGCGGCGCAGGCGCATGACGGGCATTCGTTCCACTTCTGGGGCAATGCCCGCAGGGAACGGCACCTGCGCGAGGCCGCGCAGTCGGCGCTGCATCGGGTCGGGCTGGCGCATCGCGCCGATGTCCTGGTATCGGAATTGAGCCATGGCGAGCAGCGCGAACTCGAACTGGCGGTGGCGCTCGCGACAAAACCGCAATTGCTGCTGCTCGACGAGCCGATGGCGGGATTGGGCGTCACCGAATCGGCGCGCATGGTGAAGCTGCTGCAGGAATTGCGGCGGGAAATCACCATCGTCCTGGTCGAGCACGATATGGATGCGGTGTTCGCGCTCGCTGACCGCATCACCGTTCTGGTCTACGGGCGCGTCATCGCCTCCGACGCGCCGGCGGCGATCCGCGGCAATGAAGAGGTCCGGCGCGCCTATCTCGGCGACCAGCATGTGGTGACCCGCCATGGCTGATGCTTCCCTGCTCGAGGTCGATGCTATCGAGACCTGCTATGGCCCGAGCCAGGTTCTGTTCGGACTGTCGCTGTCGGTTCGATCGGGCGAGATGGTGGCCCTGATGGGCCGCAACGGCATGGGCAAAACCACCACGATCCGGTCCATCATGGGGCTGACGCCGGCGCGCGCCGGCACGATCCGCTTCGCCGGACATGACGTTCGCAGCTTTCCCTCGTTTCGGATTGCGCAACTGGGAATCGGTCTGGTACCGGAAGGGCGTCAGATATTTCCCAATCTGACCGTGCGCGAAAACCTCGTCGCCGCCTCCGGCAACCGTCTCGGCGGGTCCAATCCCTGGACGATCGAAAAAATCCACGCGCTGTTTCCGCGCCTGGCCGAGCGCGCCGGCAATATGGGCGGCACGCTCTCCGGCGGCGAGCAGCAGATGCTGGCGGTCGGCCGCGCGCTGATGACCAATCCGCGGCTGCTGATTTTGGATGAAGCCACCGAGGGGCTGGCGCCGCTGATCCGCGACGAAATCTGGAACTGCCTGTCGATGCTTAAAGCGCGCGGCCAGTCGGTTCTGGTCATCGACAAGAACGTCGGGAATCTCACCCGCATCGCCGACCGGCACTACATCATCGAGCGCGGTCGCGCGGTGTGGAGCGGCACCTCCGCGGAGCTGATTGCGGAGCCTGACCTGCAGCATCGCTATCTCGGTATTTGATCAGGACGCCGCGCTGCGTTCCCCGGATGCTGCGCAGCGCGCCGCACTTCGCCGCGGTGCGCTGCAGAGCCGGGATCCATGCATCTCCACGTCATGGCCGGGTCAAGCCCGCGCATGACAATTGGGTTTTAGGTCCCGGCTCTGCGGAGCGCATGAAGAATGCCGGGACACGAACTCACCCGCGCGCAGACATCCGCGCGTCCTGCGCTACCACCGGCGTCACAGCTTCGATCAGCCGCGCGGCGGCGTCCTCGACGCTCAGCCCCGCGGTATCGACCACGGCGGAGGCGCGCGCATACAGCGGTTCGCGGCTGAGCAGAATGGTGCGCAACTCGGCCATCGCCGAACGGTCGTCGGCCATCGGTCGCAGGTCGCCCTGGCGGCGTACCCGCGCCATGTGTTCTTCCGGCTCAGCCTTGAGCCAGATGGTGTAGAACGACGACAGGATCAGGTCGAAGGTGAGCGGTTCGGAGACGATGCCGCCGCCGGTCGCCAGCACCATCAGCTCTTTCCGCGCCAGCAATTGCCCGAGCGCGGCCTGCTCCATGCGCCTAAAACCTTCCTGGCCGTAGAGCGCGATGATCTCGGCGACCGACAGGCCGTTCTGCTGCTCGATCTCCTTGTTGAGTTCGACAAAGCTCCAGCCGATTTTTTTCGCGAGCAATTTGCCGAGCGTGGATTTGCCGGCGCCGCGCAACCCGATCAGTGCGATGCCAGCGAACGCCATCTGCCGCTGCGCCGCGCCGTTGCCTGACAGAATCTCCTTGGCATGTGCGATGTGGTCTGGGGTGGCATTGCGGATAAGGGCGCGGATCATTGGCCAATCAGGCGTCGGCTCACTTCCCGGGATCATATCTTCGAGATGCACGCCAATGGCATTCGACACGCGGCGTAGCAGTACGATCGACACATTGCCCTTGCCGCTCTCGAGCTGTGCGATGTAGCGCTCGGAAATCCCCGATACCTTTGCGAGCACCTTGCGCGACATGCCAGCCACACCGCGCATGGTGCGGACGCGTTGACCAAGCTGTTCGAGAAAGGCGGTTTCTGGATCGGGTTGTTCGGTCATTAGCTCCGCGCTCGGCCTATTGGCAGGAAGGATAATGCCGATAAGGATTGACAGCAAGCGCGTGCAGTGGCTTTCTATGAATTATAATTCAGAAAGCTGGGGAGAAGACCCGTGAGTGCCTACAATGCGGTGACCTGGCTGCTCGACCGCAACGTCGATGAAGGCCGCGGCGCAAAACTCGCTTTCACCGATACGGTTTCCGAATTGAGTTACGGCGATCTGCAGAAGCAGAGCCGCCGCGTCGCCAATCTGTTGCGCCGTCTCGGCGTCCGCCGCGAAGAGCGCGTGGCGATGATCATGCTCGACACCGTCGATTTCCCCATCGTGTTCCTGGGCGCGATCCGCGCCGGCGTCGTGCCGGTGCCGCTCAACACGCTGCTGACGTCGGATCAGTATGCCTATGTGCTGGCGGATGGCCGCGCGCGGGTGCTGTTCATCTCCGAGGCGCTGCTGCCGGTGGTCAAGGAAGTGGTCGGACGGATGCCGGATCTCGAGCACGTCATCGTCGCCGGCAAGGACGCGCATGGCTACAAGAAACTGTCGGACGAGATTGCCGGAGAGAGCGATGTCTTCGCGACCGCCGCGACCCACGCCGACGAGCCGGCGTTCTGGCTGTATTCGTCGGGCTCCACCGGCATGCCGAAGGGCGTGCGGCATCTGCATTCCAGCCTGGCGGCGACGGCGGAGACCTATGCCAAGCAGGTGCTCGGCATTCGCGAGGATGACGTCGGGCTGTCGGCGGCAAAATTGTTCTTCGCCTATGGCCTCGGCAATGCGCTGACGTTTCCGATGTCGGTCGGCGCCACCACCGTTCTCAATTCCGAGCGGCCGACGCCTGCGCTGATGTTCGCGCTGATGAACAAATACAATCCCAGCATCTTCTTCGGCGCTCCGACGCTGTTCTCCGCGATGCTCAACGACGAGACGCTGAAGCACGAGCGCGCCGGCTCAAGCCTGCGCGTCTGCACCTCGGCGGGCGAGGCGCTGCCGGAGTCGATCGGCAACAGCTGGAAAGCGCGCTTCGGCGTCGACATTCTCGACGGCGTCGGCTCGACCGAACTGCTGCACATCTTCCTGTCGAACGCGCCCGGCGACATCAAATACGGCTCGTCCGGCCGCCCGGTGCCGGGCTATCGCGTGCGGCTCGTCAACGAAGCCGGCGCCGACGTGCCCGACGGCGAAGTCGGCGAACTCCTGGTCGATGCGCCTTCCGCCGGCGAAGGCTACTGGAACCAGCGCAGCAAAAGCCGCCAGACCTTCGAAGGCCACTGGACCCGCACCGGCGACAAATACATCCGCGACGCCGACGGGCGCTACACCATCTGCGGCCGCGCCGACGACATGTTCAAGGTGTCGGGCATCTGGGTGTCGCCGTTCGAGGTCGAGAGCGCGCTGATCACCCATCCGGCGGTGCTGGAAGCCGCCGTGGTGCCGCAAGCCGACCCGGAAGGATTGCTGAAGCCGAAAGCGTTCGTGGTGTTGCGAGCGAACGCGAGCACCGATGGCCTGCACGATGCGCTAAAGGAGCACGTCAAGCAGAAGGTCGGGCCGTGGAAATATCCGCGCTGGATCGATGTCGTCGACAGCCTGCCGAAAAACGCGAATAACAAGATCCAGCGGTTCAAATTGCGCGATGGCTCCAATTAGTTGCCATGGCCGGGCTTGACCCGGCCATCCACGTCCTAGAACGGCAGAAAGAAGGCGTGGATGCCCGCGACAAGTGCGGGCATGACGAACGAGAGGACAGAGCTCTTGAATTCCTCCGGCACCCTGCGCATCGGCGCATCCGAGCTTGAATACCGCATGACCGGTCCCGCGCCTGAGGACGCGCCGACCATCGTGCTGCTGCACGAAGGCCTCGGCTCCGCCGGCCTGTGGGGCGATTTTCCCGAAAAACTTGCAGTTGCCACCGGCGCCGGCGTGTTCGCGTATTCGCGCGCGGGCTATGGCGCATCGAGTCCGGCGACGTTGCCGCGCCCGCTCGACTACATGCACGTCGAGGCGCAGGACGTGCTGCCGAAACTGCTCGACGCCATCGGTTTCAAGCGCGGCCTGCTGGTCGGGCATTCCGACGGCGCATCGATCGCGGCGATCTATGCCGGCGGCGTGCAGGATCACCGCATCCGCGGGCTGGCGCTGATCGCGCCGCATTTCATTGTCGAGGACATCTCGGTGAAATTGATCGCCGGGATCAAGACCGTCTACGAAACCACGGACCTCAAATCGAAGCTGCAGCGCTGGCATAGGGATGTCGACAACGCGTTCTACGGATGGAACGACGCGTGGCTCAACCCCAAGTTTCGCGACTGGGACATTTCGGAATATCTCGCCTGGATCCGCGTGCCGATCGCGATCGTGCAGGGCGCCGACGATCACTATGGGACGATTCGCCAGATCGAAATCGCGCAAGAAGAATGCTATTGTCCGGTCGACGTCTCGATCATCACCGGTGCCGGGCATTCTCCGCACCGCGAGGCGCCGGAGGCGACGCTGAATGCGATCGCGGAATTCGCAAGGTCGATTCTGCAGGTGCATGAGGGTGCGCAGGGGCGCGCCGCCTGAAGCGTTCGTTGTGGCGATGCCCGAATGAACGTCCCTCCCTCGACAGCGGTCAACCTCACCCTGCCGCGCTGGGCCTACATTCCCGGCGTCGAGACCGAGGCGGATCACGCGACGCTGGCGATGGCCAAGGCGCTGGTGCCGGCCCGTTTCAACGGTTTCGTGCCGGCGCGGCATCCGGCGCTGCGTTATGGATTGGGGCTGAACGATTCCGGGTTTTTCTGGGAGAGCCACGAAATCCTCGAAGCGGTGTGGGCCGCCGCCCCCCAGGGCGGACGCGAGCGGATCCTGCTGCGGGCCTGCATCCAGATCGCCAACGCCAATCTCAAGCTGCGAATGGGCAAGCCTCACGCCGCCGCGCGGCTGCTCGGAGAAGCGCTGACCGAGCTTGATGAACTCAGCGTCCGCAAGGCGACCGGCGCCGGCGGCGGCTTTGCCGATGCGTTTCCGACCACCGCGCTTGCGGGCCTGCTCCGGGCCAAACTCGCGCAACCTGCGTTGTCCAAAGCCGATTGGGTCGCGATCAGCGCGTTCGGCCGAACCTGAAAGAAAATGCAGATTTTTGAGTTTTTGGTCTAGACTCGATCAAAAACATGCACTATTGTGCATGACGGCCAAACAGGCAGACCAAGAACCAGACAGGGTGGCCCATGGCGGGTGGAGATCGCGTCCTCGCGAACGGCGCCAAGCATATCGATTTCCAGACCGACCCGTCGCGCTATCGGCACTGGAAGCTGGATGTCGCGGGCGATGTTGCGACCTTGACCATGGACGTCGACGAGAACGGCGGCCTGTTCGAGGGCTACCAGCTCAAGCTCAATTCCTATGATCTCGGCGTCGATATCGAGCTTGCGGACGCGGTGCAGCGGCTGCGCTTCGAGCATCCCGGAGTAAAGGTGGTGCTGCTGCGCTCGGGAAAAAACCGGGTGTTCTGCGCCGGCGCCAACATCCGCATGCTGGCGGGGTCGACCCACGCCCACAAGGTCAATTTCTGCAAGTTCACCAACGAGACCCGCAATGGCCTTGAAGACTCCAGCGAGAATTCGGGCCAGAAATTCATCACGGTGGTCAACGGCACCGCCGCCGGCGGCGGTTATGAACTGGCGCTCGCGACCGATCACATCATCATGGCCGACGACGGCTCTGCCGCGGTGGCGCTGCCCGAAGTGCCGCTGCTGGCGGTGCTGCCGGGCACCGGCGGCCTGACGCGGATGGTCGACAAGCGCAAGGTGCGCCGCGACCACGCCGATTATTTCTGCACCATCGAGGAAGGCATCAAGGGCAAGCGCGCGGTGCAATGGCGGCTGGTCGACGAGATCGTGCCCAACAGCAAGCTGGAAGCAAAAGTCGCCGAGCGCGCAACACAATTCGCCGCGGCCTCGAAGCGCAACGGCAACGGCAACGGCATTGAGCTTGCGCCGCTTAAGCGCACTATCGACGACAGCGGCATCCGCTATGGTTCTGTCAATGTCGATATCGATCGCGCAGCCCGTATCGCCACCATCTCGATCAAGGCGCCCGACGTGCCGCCGCCGGCCGACATCGATGGCATGATCGCGCAAGGCGCCGGCTTCTGGCCGCTGCAGGTGGCGCGCGAACTCGACGACGCCATCCTGCATCTGCGCATCAACGAGCTCGAGACCGCGATGCTGGTGTTCAAATCGCATGGCGAGGGCGCGCAGGTGCTGGCGCACGATGCGTTTTTGGAAACCCACAAGGCGCATTGGCTGGTCAATGAGATCAGGCAATACTGGAAGCGCGTGCTCAAGCGCGTCGACGTCACCTCGCGCACGCTGGTGACATTGGTCGAGCCCGGTTCGTGCTTCGCCGGCACGCTGGCCGAACTGGTGTTCGCGGCCGATCGCTCCTACATGCTGTCCGGCTCGCGGCAGGGCGACAACCGCGCCCCGCCGGCGATCATGCTGAGTGCAGCGAATTTCGGCCCCTACCCGATGAGCCATGGATTGACGCGGCTGCAGTCGCGCTTCCAGGCCGACCCTTCCGATGTTGAGACCGCACGGGGCAGAATCGGCGAGGCGCTGGATGCGGAGGAAGCCGAGAAGCTCGGGCTCGTGACCTTCGCCCTCGATGACATCGACTGGGACGACGAGGTGCGGGTGTTTTTCGAGGAACGCGCCAGCTTTTCGCCCGACAGTCTTACCGGCATGGAAGCCAACCTGCGCTTCGTCGGCCCCGAGACCATGGAATCGAAAATCTTCTCGCGGCTGACGGCATGGCAGAACTGGATTTTTCAGCGCCCCAACGCGGTCGGCGAGGACGGTGCGCTGAAGCGCTACGGCACCGGTGAGAGGCCGCAATTCGATATGACGCGGGTGTAGCGGGATGTAAGAGCGTTTCCCGGGCGCAGCGCAGCACTCTTGTGATGCGTTGCAGAACCGGGATCGTAACGAACACCGTTTTTGATGCGGTCCCGGCTCTGCGGAGCGGCATGAAGAATGCCGCACCGCGTCCGGGACACGAGACCGAACAAGGAGCACGCCATGAACCTCATGAACGTCGATTACACCACCAAGATTCCCAACAATGTGAATCTCACCGAGGATCGGCAGGTGCTGAAAGCGCTGGAGGGCTGGCATCCCGGCTATCTCGACTGGTGGAACGACATGGGCCCGGAAGGCTTTCAGGATTCGCTGGTCTATTTGCGCACCGCCGTCAGCGTCGATCCGAAAGGCTGGGCGAAATTCGATTACGTGCGCATGCCGGAATATCGCTGGGGCATCCTGCTCGCGCCGCAGGACACCGAGCGCAAGGTCAATTTCGGCCAGCACATCGGCGAGCCGGCGTGGCAGGAAATCCCCGGCGAGTATCGCGCCATGCTGCGGCGTCTGGTGGTGATCCAGGGCGACACCGAGCCCGCCTCGGTCGAGCAGCAGCGCCATCTCGGCAAGACCGCGCCGTCGCTGTACGACCTGCGCAACCTGTTCCAGGTCAATGTCGAGGAAGGCCGCCATCTCTGGGCCATGGTGTATCTCCTGCAGAAATATTTCGGCCGCGACGGCCGCGAGGAGGCCGACGATCTGCTGCGCCGCCGTTCCGGCGATGCCGATAGCCCCCGCATGCTGGGCGCCTTCAATGAGGCGACGCCGGACTGGCTGTCGTTCTTCATGTTCACCTTCTTCACCGACCGCGACGGCAAGATGCAGCTGGAAAGCCTGGCGCAATCCGGCTTCGATCCGTTGTCGCGCACCTGCCGCTTCATGCTGACCGAAGAGGCGCATCACATGTTCGTCGGCGAGACCGGGGTCGGGCGCATCCTGCAACGCACCTGCGAGGCGATGAAAGCAGCCGGGATCGAGGATCCGAATGCGGTCGAGAAGGTGAGGGCGCTCGGCGTCATCGACCTGCCGACCATGCAGAAGAAAATGAACCTGCATTACTCGCTGTCGCTCGACCTGTTCGGCTCCGAGGTCTCCACCAATGCCGCGAACTTCTACAATTCAGGTTTAAAAGGCCGCTTTCAGGAAACCAAGATCGACGACGACCACCGGCTGACCGGCGACATCTATCAGGTGCTGAAACTGGTCGACGGCGAAATAAAGCTGGTGGACGAGCCGGCGCTGACTGCGCTCAACATGCGGCTGCGCGACGACTACACGCAGGACTGCGCCAAAGGCGTCGAGCGCTGGAACAAGATCATCGAGAAGGCCGGCGTCAATTTCCGTTTCGAACTGCCGCACACCGCGTTCCACCGCCAGATCGGCGAGTTCAGGGATGTCAACGCGACGCCGAAGGGCATTATCTTGAGCGACGCCGAGTGGGCCAAGGCGAAGGGCGACTATCTGCCGTCCGCCGATGACGGCGATTTTGTCTCGTCGCTGATGACGCCGGTGAGCGAACCCGGCAAGTTCGCCACCTGGATTTCGCCGCCGAAAGTCGGCATCGACAACAAGCCCGGCGAATTCGAATATGTGAAGATCGCGGCGTGATCGTGTTACGTTTCCCGGGCGCAGCGCGGCACGCAGTGATGCGCTGCAGAACCGGGATCGTAACGAATACGGTGTTTGGTACGGTCCCGGCTCTGCGGAGCGGCATGAAGAATGCCGCACCGCGTCCGGGACACGAGTCTGAGCCATGAACGCACCCTTGAAAAAACAGCACCTGATCGACCCCGAAATCTGCATCAGGTGCAACACCTGCGAGGAGACCTGCCCGGTCGACGCGGTGACGCATGACGACAACAACTATGTCGTCAACGCCGAAATCTGCAATTACTGCATGGACTGCATCGCGCCGTGTCCGACCGGCGCCATCGACAACTGGCGCATTGTCGCAAAACCTTATTCGCTGGAGGAGCAGTTTTCCTGGAGCGACCTGCCGCCACAGCAGGAAGTCGAAAGCGGCGACAGCAGCGAAGCGGTCGAGGCGCTGGAGGATGAAATCGGCGCGCTGCTCGAGGAAGCCCGCAAGGGGCTCGGCGGCAAGGCAGTCGCGCCGCACTCGGCGAGCAAGCCGACGGTCAATCTCTACAACCGCGGCAAGCCGGCGAAGGCGACGGTGGCCGGCAATTTCCGCCTCACCCATGCCGATGCGGATTCCGACGTGCGCCATATCATTCTGGATTTCGGCGACCAGCCGTTTCCGGTGCTGGAAGGCCAGAGCATCGGCATCGTCACGCCAGGCTTGACCGCCGACGGCAAGCCGCATCTGGTGCGGCTCTATTCCGTCGCCAGCGCCCGCGATGGCGAGAAGCCCAACGCCAATAACCTGTCGCTGACGGTGAAGCGCGAACCCGATGGCGTCTGCTCGAATTACCTGTGCGACCTGCCGCGCGGCGCCAAGGTGGATGTCACCGGCCCGTTCGGCGCCACCTTCCTGCATCCGAACGACCCGGCGTCGAACATCATCATGATCTGCACCGGCACCGGCTCGGCGCCGTTCCGCGCCTTCACCGAGCGCCGCCGCCGCGCCATGGTGGATGCGCCGGGAAGACTGCTGCTGTTCTTCGGCGCGCGCCGGCCGGAGGAACTGCCGTATTTCGGCCCGTTGCAGAAAGTGCCGGAGAAGGTGCTGGCCAAGCATTTCTGCTATTCGCGGGTGCCGGGCGAACCGCGGGTCTATGTGCAGGACCGCATTCGCACCGAAGCGTCGGCGGTGGCGGCGCTGCTCAACGACGCATATACCCACGTCTATATCTGCGGCCTCAAGGGCATGGAAAGCGGCGTCGACGAAGCCTTCGCCGACGTCTGCCGCGGCGCGTCGATCGACTGGGCCGCGCTCAAGACTGCGATGCGCGAAGGCGGGCGATATCATGTGGAGACGTATTAAGTCGTCATACGCGGGCTTGACCCGCGTATCCATCCTCTTCGCAAAAACTCTTCGAAGCGATGGATTGCCGGGTCAAGCCCGGCAATGACGAGCGAGAGAATCTACCCCGCGATTTCCAGCCCGGCGCTCGCATACACCACGCCGCCATCGATGGCGATGGCGTTGCCGACCACGTAATCGCCGGCGCGCGAGGCGAGGAAAATCGCAAGCCCCGCCATATCCTCCTCGTTGCCGATCCGCCGCGCAGGGATGCGCTTTGACACCTCATCCGCGTGGTCGCGCGCGGCCTTGTTCATGTCGGATGCGAAGGCGCCAGGCGCGATCGCGGTGACGACGATGTTCTGCTTGATCAGCTTGGTGGCCATGCGCCGCGTCAGATGGATCACCGCGGCCTTGCTGGCCGCGTAGGAATAGGTCTCCATCGGATTGACGAAGATGCCGTCGATCGAGGCGATGTTGATGACTTTTGCCGGCCGCTCGGCTGAAGCTGCGGCGCGCAGCGGTTTGGCCAGCGCCTTGGTCAGGAAGAACAGCGACTTGACATTGAGGTTCATCACCTTGTCCCAACCGCTCTCCGGGAATTCGTCGAATTCCGCGCCCCATGCCGCGCCCGCATTGTTGACGAGGATGTCGAGCTTCGGCTCCAGCTTGATGATCTCGGAGGCCAACTTGTCGCAGCCTTCGACCGTCGAAATGTCGATCGGCAACGCGATGCATTCGCCGTCATATTCGGCGGTCAGTTCCTTCGCGGTGGCCTCGCAGGGTCCAGCCTTGCGCGCGGTGATGTAGACCTTCGCGGCACCTTGGCTAAGAAATCCCGCCGCGATCATCTTGCCGATGCCGCGCGAGCCGCCGGTCACCAGCGCGACGCGGCCGTGA
Source organism: uncultured Alphaproteobacteria bacterium (assembly GCA_963784755.1). Taxonomy (GTDB): domain Bacteria; phylum Pseudomonadota; class Alphaproteobacteria; order Rhizobiales; family Xanthobacteraceae; genus Bradyrhizobium. The sequence goes on from CAWASS010000004.1 coordinate 1,861,187, forward strand.
AGCGAAAACAGATCCTTGAACATGGTGCCTCCCTTGCGTTTTGCCGATGGTTTTGGGCGCGGGCAGGGTGCGAGTCAAGAAACTCAGTTCGTCGTCCCCGCCTTCGCGGGGACGACATTCACGCCGCATCGATGCGGCGGAAGCCGTTCCACATCGCGGTCGCGGCCCCCGAGGTCAGCACCGGCAGGATGCGCCGGTCCTGATAATTGCCGTTCAGGGAGACCCGCGGCAGCGCGGTGAGATGGCCGGCGCTGCCGGGAAAGATCATGCCCGGCCGCGTCGTCACCGCGGTCTTGAAACCGGCCGAGCGCGCCAGCGCGAATTCGCGCGTCCCCGCGGCGATCTTGTCGCCGTAAGGGTAGGCGAGGTGCACCACGGGACGCTGCAGCGCGGTTTCGATTCGCGCGCGGCTGACCGCCATCTCGTGGATCGCAACCGCCTCGGCCTGCTTGGCGAGATTGCAATGGGTGATGGTGTGGGCGCCGACGGTGATCAGGGAATCGTCCGCGAACGGTTTTAATTCGTCCCATGACAGGCAGAGATCCCGGCAGATCGCGCCCTCGTCGACGCCATGGCGCGCGCACAGCGCGCTGATCTCGCGGCGGATGTCATGTTCGCCCGGCAGCGCACGCATCCAGTCGTGCAGCCGGTCGAACGCCACCTGCTTGGCGTCGGTGGTACTGGCATCGAGGCGGACGGCAACGCCGCCGATCTCGGCTTCGATCGTCTCGGCCCTGGCAATGACCATCTCCAGCGCCACCCACCACAGCCGGCCGGTGCCTTCCGCGAAATCGCTGGCGACATAGACGGTGAAGGGTGCGTCAAACTCACGCATCAGCGGCAGCGCGAAGTCGCGGTTGTCGCGATAGCCGTCGTCGAAGGTGAAGCAGGCGAATCGGCGCGAAAAGTCGCGCTGGATCAGCCGCCGATGCATCTCGTCGACGGTGATGATGTCGATGCCGTGCGCCCGCAGGTGGGCCAGCATCGCGCGCAGGAACTCCGGCGTGATCTCGAGATGATGATTGGGCTGAAATTCGCGGCCGCGGCGCGGGCGGACGTGATGCAGCATGAAAATGCCGCCGACGCCTGCGAAAATCGGCCGCAGCAGGTAATGCGCGCCGGTTAAATACAGCGCTTCCAGCCCGGCGCGGATCACGTTATTGCGGAACTGCTTCATCAAGATGGCTGGCCGGTTGGGTTGACTCGGAAGCTAGCCGAAAACCGCTGAAGAAACAGTTAGTCGGACGGCTAACGCGCGATCGGTCCATTCCGTGCTATTTCCAATTTGACAGCCTCGCAAGGGTTTGTTTTCTCTGGTTTCAGACCCCCCGCAGGATGGCGAATGCACGGACTTTTCAGGTGGAGCAGCAAATGGTGGCCGGGCACGATTCCCCTTGTCATCCTTTGGGCGTTCGCGGCCTGGACCAGCACCGCGCCGCTGGAATCCGATCTGGCGGCGCGCACCGCCGCGTCGTTGAAGGATACCGTGCTCGACAAGACCAGAATCGCGGTGGCCGGCCGTGATATCACCTTCTCGGCTGACGCATTCTCCGAGGATGGACGGCGCAGCGCGGTGGCTTCGGTGGAAGCGGTTCCCGGCGTGCGGCTGGTCAATGACGAAACCCGGCTCGTTCCCGAGGCAAAGCCGTTCGTCTGGTCCGCCGAACGCGACGTCGTCAGGGTGACGCTCGGCGGCAGCACGCCGTTGCCGGCCATCAAAGCCAGACTGCTGGATGCCGCCCGCGGCTCGCTCAGCGGCGTCGAGGTTGTCGATCGCATGGGCCTGTCGCGCGGCGCCCCGCCGCGTTTCGACGCCGTGGCGTTGTTGCTGATCGACCAGATCGGCAAGCTCAAGGACGGCAAGATCACGATTTCGGATACGCAGGTCAACCTTTCCGGCATGGCGCGCGATCTCGGCGGCCGGGAGGCGATCGCGGCGGCGCTGAAAAATCTGCCCGAAGGTTTTTCGGTTGACGCCAATGAGGTCAAGGCGCCGCCCTATATTTTTCAGGCCTACAAGGATCCGGTCGCGCTGACGCTGACGCTGACCGGCTATGTGCCCGACAACAACGTTCATGCCGCGCTCGCGGCGGCGGCGGGGCGCAAGTTCTTCAGCGAAAAGGTGGTCGACAATCTCAAGGCCAGCGTCGGCGCGCCCTCGGGATTTGCCAATGCGGTGATCCCCGCACTGGGCGCGCTGTCGCGGCTGTCGACGGGTACGCTTGTGGTGTCCGACCGCGAGGTGAAGCTTTCGGGCGACGCTTTATATGAGGCATCCGCAGGCCAGATCCGTGCCGGTCTGACCAGGGACCTGCCGAAGGGCTGGCAGGTCAAGCCGGAAATTTCGGTCAAGCCCGCCGCAGCACCGGTCGATGCCACGGTGTGCCAGCAGTTGTTTTCCGATCTGTTGGCTAAGGGAAAGATCCGGTTTGAATCCGGGCGCGCCACCATCGATCCGGATTCGGCCGGGCTGCTCGACCGGCTGATCGAGACGGCGCTGCGTTGCCCGACCGCCAATATCGAAATCGCCGGCCATACCGACACCGATGGCGACGACGGATTCAACCAGGCGCTGTCCGAGAAACGCGCGCAGGCGGTCGCGGATTATCTGGTCAAAGCGGGGCTGCCGGCGGACCGGTTCAAGGCGACGGGCTATGGCAGCCTGCAGCCGGTGGCCGGCAACGATACCGACGAAGGCAAGGCGCAGAACCGCCGCATCGAATTCATGGTGAGGTAGGTAATGACATATCTCGCGACATTTCACTGGGGCTGGCTCACGGCGGCGCTGCTGCTCGGCTTTTGCATGGGCTGGATCGCGGTGGTTCAACGAGGCCAGGGCGTATCGAAGGTCACGACGCGCTGGCTGGCGGGGCTCGCCGTCATACTGGTCACGGTGGCGCTGGCGCGCGCGATCCCCGGCCGCCCCGGTTACTGGCTCGACCTCGGCCTTGTCCTGTTTGCGGTCTATCTTGCCGGCTGCGCGGCCGGATCGTGGCTGCGCGATTGGGTGGTTTCGCGTCATGCGGGCACCGCGTGAGATTTCGGCAATGCGCCAGCATCCGTTCCGCCGGCGCAATTGCAGCAAAACTGTGCACTGGCCTGGTGAACCGGCCTTAATATACTGAAGAAGCGCGCTTTATTTCACGCCAACCGAATTCCATAGCGGTCGAAAACGCGCTAGGACGGCTGGGCCGGGAGCGCTCGTTTGACCGTTTTCGCCACGGGTTCGCAGTTCGAGGTCTAGATGCTGGAAGCAATACGCAGGGCGGTCTCGTTTCTGCGCCAGAAGCAAATCCTGCACAGGCTGGGTGTTGCGGTCAGCGTCACGGTCATCGCGATCGCGTGCTATGTGCTTTACCACATGCTGCGCGGCATCGACGTCGACGAAGTCATCGAGGCCATCAAGCAGACCGATTACAGTTCGATCGCGCTTGCGGCGCTGTTCGTGGCGGCGGGCTATTTCACCCTGACGTTCTACGACCTGTTCGCGGTCCGCGCCATCGGCCGGCCCGATATTCCCTACCGGGTCAACGCGCTCGCCGCCTTCACCAGTTACTCGATCGGGCACAATGTCGGCGCCAGCGTCTTTACCGGAGGTGCTGTGCGCTATCGCATCTATTCGGCGTGGGGATTGAATGCGATCGACGTGGCCAAGATCTGCTTTCTTGCCGGACTGACATTCTGGCTCGGCAACGCCGCGGTGCTGGGGCTCGGCATCTGCTATCACCCGGAAGCCGCCGCCAACATCGACCAGCTGCCGGCCTGGCTCAACCGCGTGGTCGCGATCGGCATCATCACTGGCCTCGTGGTCTATGTGGTCTGGGCCTGGATGAAACCAAGAACCGTCGGGCGGGGACCGTGGTCGGTGGTATTGCCTGGCGGTCCGCTGACGCTGCTGCAGATCGCGATCGGCATTGTCGATCTCGGCTTCTGCGCGCTGGCGATGTACGTGCTGGTGCCGGACGAGCCCAATCTCGGCTTCGTCGTGGTCGCGGTGATCTTCGTCTCCGCAACGCTGCTCGGCTTCGCCAGCCATTCCCCCGGCGGCCTCGGCGTGTTCGATGCAGCGATGCTGGTCGGCCTGTGGCAGATGGACAAGGAAGACCTGCTGGCGGGAATGCTGCTGTTTCGCGTGCTCTATTATATCGCTCCTTTCGTCATATCTGTAATCTTGCTGACGCTTCGGGAGCTTATCCTGGGGGCGCGGCTGAAACGCCTGCGCAAGCTGATGCCGGCGCCTGAAACCGAGCAGCGCGGCGGCCCTTATCTGCGCGAGCATGGCGATTCGGGCGCCTGAGACCGACCCGAACGGGGAGACAGCCGGCCCGATGGCGACAGACGCGTCCTCTTCCATGTTCTCACCCTGGCCGGACCGCTTAAGGCATTCAGCCATCATCCTGCTGGCGGCGGCGCTGGCGCTGGCCGCGCTGGTGATGTTCGGCGAGGTGTCGCTGCCGCGCGCCGTCGCGGTGTTCATTTGCGTTGTCGGCGCGGCGCTGGTGCCATGGCGGTTGCACGATGTGGTGGCGTCCCGCGAGGATGCGCTCGGCGTCAACCCGGTGGAAGCCGCCGCCGTCAGCGCCATCGTCGCCGGCATGCCGGATCCCGCGGTGCTGCTCGATCGCGCCGGGCGGGTGATTCATCTCAACGCGGCGGCCTCGCAACTGGCGCCGGCGCTGCGCAAGAACGAACTGGCGCAGTTCGCGTTGCGCTCGCCCGACATCATCACCGCCCTGCGCGAAGCCATCTCCACCGCGGAGCCACGGCGCGCGACCTATCTCGATCACGTTCCGGTCGACCGCTGGATGGAACTGATCGTCACGCCGGTTTCGGTGCCGACCACGTTCGGCGGCTCCGACTACTGCATGCTGATGACGTTCCACGATCAGACGCCATTGCGCCGGGTCGAGGAAATGCGCGCGGATTTCGTCGCCAATGCCAGCCATGAATTGCGCACGCCGCTGGCGGCGTTGTCCGGCTTCATCGATACGCTGCAGGGGCCTGCCAAGGACGACGCCAAGGCGCGCGAGCGGTTTCTCGGCATCATGCATGCGCAGGCGACGCGGATGGCGCGGCTGATCGACGATCTGCTGTCGTTGTCGCGCGTCGAACTCTCGGCGCATGTGCGCCCGGACACGCTGGTCGATATTGTGCCCATCATCCGCCAGGTCGCCGACGGGCTGGAGCCGCTGGCGGGCGAGCGTCATGTCCAGATCGAGATCGATTTGCCGGCAACGCCTGTCATGATCGCCGGCGACCGCGAGGAATTACTGCGGCTGTTCGAAAACCTGGTCGAGAACGCGCTGAAATACGGCGCCTCCGGCGGCAAGGTCATGGTGTCGCTCACCTCGGCGAACGCGCCGGACGGTGCGCCTGAGGTGCGCGTCGCCGTGCGCGATTTCGGCCCCGGGATCGCGCCCGAACACCTGCCGCGGTTGACCGAGCGGTTTTACCGGGTCGACGTCGGCGACAGCCGCGCGCAGGGCGGCACCGGCCTCGGTTTATCGCTGGTCAAACATATCGTTAACCGCCACCGCGGCCGGCTTTTGATCGAAAGCACCCTGAAAAACGGCGCCACCTTCACCGCCTGTTTTCCCCAGGCGAAAGGCCCCGACGCTGGATAAAATGCAGTGTTTTCCGGCTGTTGATCTACGTCATCCAGCTGTCATGAAGCCTTCGTAAAAGTAGCATCGATCGCCCCTAGACGGGCGACGTGAGCGCAATCGGGCGCATCCGGCGCTTCGCTCAAGATGGAGGCCATCCCATGAATTTCCTTAAAATCATCGCCGCAGCCGGCCTGGTCGCCGCATCGACGCAGGCCTTCGCCGCCGACATCACCGGCGCGGGCGCGACCTTCCCGTTTCCGGTCTATTCGAAATGGGCCGACGCCTACAAAAAGGAGACCGGCAACGGCCTCAACTATCAGTCGATCGGCTCGGGCGCCGGCATCAAGCAGATCCTGGCCAAGACCGTCACCTTCGGCGCCACCGACGCGCCGCTGAAGCCGGAAGCGCTGGAGAAGGATGGCCTCGTGCAATGGCCGATGGTGATGGGCGCCATCGTGCCCGTGGTGAACCTCGAAGGCATCAAGCCCGGCGAACTGGTGTTCGACGGCGAAACGCTCGCCAAGATCTATCTCGGCGCCGTCACCAAATGGGATGACCCGGCGATCGCAAAACTCAATCCGAAGCTGAAGCTGCCGTCGGACGCCATCACGGTGGTTCGCCGCTCCGATGGCTCCGGCACCACCTTCAACTTCACCGACTATCTGTCGAAGGCGAGCGCCGACTGGAAGTCCAAGGTCGGCTCCGGCACCGCGGTGGAGTGGCCGGTTGGCGTCGGCGCCAAGGGTAATGAAGGCGTCGCCGGCAATATCAGCCAGACCAGGAACGCGATCGGTTATGTCGAATATGCTTACGCCAAGCAGAACAAGCTGACCTATACCGCGATGGTCAACAGCGCGGGCAAGACGGTGCAGCCGACCGTCGCGGCGTTCCAGGCGGCGGCCTCCAACGCCGACTGGTCGAAAGCCCCGGGCTATTACCTGATCCTGACCAACCAGCCGGGCGAAGCGTCATGGCCGATCACGGCGGCGACCTTCATCCTGATGCACAAGGACGCGACCGACAAGGCGGCGTCGCAGGAGGCGATCAAGTTCTTCAAGTGGTCGTTCGAAAAGGGCGGCAAGATGGCCGAGGAACTCGACTACATCCCGATGCCGGATTCGGTGGTCAAGCTGATCGAGAAGACCTGGTCGGCCGATATCAAGAGCTGAGCTATCCCGTGTCCCGGACGCGGTGCGGCGTTCTTCATGCCGCTCCGCAGAGCCGGGACCGCTCCAAACGCCGGCGTCCGTTACGGCCCGGCTCAGCAGCGCACCGCAAGAGCGCTGCGCTGCGTCCGGGGCACGACTCGCGTCAAGTAAAATGATATAGGGGACCAGCGTGGCGGAGATGGCGGTTCAAAGTTCGTCGATGGAAGCTGCCGGACCCTACGATCGCGCCAAAGCGCTGAGCGCGTTCAAGTTCGGCGACACGGCGTTCTACTGGGTCACGCGCGCTTGCGCGATTTCGGTCCTGCTGATTCTCGGCGGCATCATTCTCTCCCTGATCGCAGGCGCGTGGCCGGCGATCAGGGAATACGGATTTTCGTTCCTGTTCACATCGCGCTGGGCGCCGTCGGCCGATCCGCCGATACTGGGCGCGCTCGGCCCGATCTACGGCACGCTGGTGACCTCGGTCATCGCCATGATGATCGCGATACCGGTCGGGCTCGGCATTGCAATCTTTCTCACCGAGATCTGTCCGATCTGGTTGCGCCGCCCGATCGGCCTTGCCGTCGAATTGCTCGCTGGCATTCCCTCGATCATCTACGGCATGTGGGGCTTCTTCGTGCTCGGGCCGTTTCTCGCCAATAGCTTTCAGCCGTTCATGATCCGCCTGTTCGAAGGCTGGCCGGTGCTCGGCACGATCTTCGCGGGGCCGCCGTCCTACCTCAGCCTGTTCAATGCCGCGTTGATCCTCGCGATCATGGTGCTGCCGTTCATCACCGCGATCTCGGTCGACGTGTTCAGGACTGTGCCGCCGGTACTGAAGGAAGCCGCCTACGGCGTCGGCTGCACCACCTGGGAGGTGGTCCGCAACGTGGTCATTCCCTATACCCGCGTCGGCGTCATCGGCGGCATCATGCTGGCGCTCGGGCGCGCGCTCGGCGAAACCATGGCGGTGACTTTTATTATCGGCAATTCGTTCCGCATCTCGTCGTCGATCTTTGCGCCCGGCACCACGATCTCCGCGGCGATCGCATCCGAATTCGCCGAAAGCGACGGGCTGCATCAGTCCGGCCTGATCCTGCTCGGCTTGCTGCTGTTCGTGCTGACCTTCTTCGTTCTCGCCGCCGCCCGGCTGATGCTGATGCGGCTGGAAAAGAAGGCGGGGAACTGAGATGAACCCGATCTACAGATCGCGCCGCCGCAACGACATCATCATTCGCCTGCTGTGCCTCGCCGCGGCAATGTTCGGCGTTACCTGGCTGGCGCTGATCCTGTTCACGCTGTTCTACAACGGGCTTGCCGGCATCAGCCTGCAGCTCTTCACCCAGAACACGCCGCCGCCGGGATCGACCGAAGGCGGATTGCTCAACGCCATCGTGGGCTCGATCATCATGACCGCGATCGGCGTCGGCATCGGCGCGCCGCTCGGCCTGTTCGCCGGTACCTATCTCGCCGAATACGGCAAGAACGACCGGCTCACCAGCGTGATCCGCTTCATCAACGACATTCTCCTCAGCGCGCCCTCGATCATCATCGGCCTGTTCGTCTATGGTGCCGTGGTGGTGCCGATGGGCGGCTTCTCCGCCTTCGCGGGCTGCCTTGCGCTCGCGGTGATCGTCATTCCCGTGGTGGTGCGCACCACCGAGGACATGCTGCTGCTGGTGCCCAATCCGCTGCGCGAGGCGGCCTCCGCGCTCGGGCTGCCGCGCTCGCTGGTGATCAAGCGGATTGCGTACCGGGCCGCGCGCGCGGGCCTCATCACCGGCGTGCTGCTGGCGACCGCGCGCGTCGCCGGCGAGACCGCGCCGCTGTTGTTCACCGCACTCTCCAACCAGTTCTTCAGCCTGGATCTCACCAAGACCATGGCCAACCTGCCGGTGACCATCAACAATTTCGTGCAAAGCCCCTATGCTTACTGGAAGCAACTGGCCTGGAGCGGAGCCTTGATCATCACCCTGACCGTACTTGCCCTGAACATTGGCGCGCGCATTCTCGGCGCCGAGAGGACGATGAAATGAACGATCTTTCGGTATCCGTCAGCGTTCCCCACGCGCCGCATCCGCCGATGGCCGGACAGCCGGAGGTACGGGCGAAGATCACCGTGCGCGATCTGAACTTTTACTACGGCGAACATCACGCGCTGAAGAACATCAACCTCACGCTCGGCGCCAACCGCGTCACCGCCTTCATCGGGCCGTCCGGCTGCGGCAAGTCGACGCTGCTGCGCGTCTTCAACCGCATGTACGATCTCTATCCCGGCCAGCGCGCCACCGGCCAGGTGATGCTGGATTCCACCAACGTGCTCGATCCCCGGCTCGACCTCAACCTGCTGCGGGCCCGGGTCGGCATGGTGTTCCAGAAGCCGACGCCGTTTCCGATGACGATCTATGAGAACATCGCCTTCGGCGTGCGGCTCTACGAGAAGATTTCCAGGTCCGAGATGGACGGCCGCGTCGAGAAGGCGTTGCGCGGCGGCGCGCTCTGGAACGAGGTCAAGGACAAGCTCAATGCCTCCGGCCTCAGCCTGTCCGGCGGGCAGCAGCAGCGGCTGTGCATCGCCCGCACCGTCGCGGTGCGGCCCGAGGTGATCCTGTTCGACGAACCCTGCTCGGCGCTGGATCCGATCTCGACCGCCAAGATCGAGGAACTGATCCAGGAACTGGCGGAGGATTACACCATCGCCATCGTCACCCACAACATGCAGCAGGCCGCGCGCGTCTCCGACAAGACTGCCTTCATGTATCTCGGCGAACTGATCGAGTTCGACGAGACCGACAAGATCTTTACGTCGCCGACCGATCGCCGTACCCAGGATTACATCACCGGCCGGTTCGGCTAGGGAGAACAGCATGGCTTCAGAACATACCGCAAAGGCGTTCGACAGCGATCTGCAGGAATTGACGCGGCTGGTCGCGGAAATGGGCGGCCTGGTCGAACGCATGATCGTCGAATCCGTCGACGCCCTGGTACGCCGCGACGCGGCGCTCGGCAAACGCGTGGTCGCCGCCGACGCCGAAATCGATCAATTGCAGCGCGTGATCGAGGAACGCGCGGTGCTGACCATCGCACGGCGCCAGCCGATGGCGATTGACCTGCGCGAAATCGTCAGCGCCATGCGGGTCGCCACCGATCTGGAACGGATCGGCGATCTCGCCAAGAACATGGGCAAGCGGGTGACCGCGCTCGACAGCGACTTTCATCCCTTGAAACTGATCCGCGGCCTCGAGCACATGACCGACCTCGTCCAAAGCCAGGTGAAGTCGGTGCTGGACGCCTATGCCGCGCACGATTTGCCGGCGGCGATGGCGGTCTGGAAGGGCGACGAGGAAGTCGACGCCATCTGCACCTCGCTGTTCCGCGAACTCCTGACCTATATGATGGAGGATCCGCGCAACATCTCTTTCTGCATCCACCTGATGTTCTGCGCCAAGAATATCGAGCGGATCGGCGATCACGCCACCAATATCGCCGAAACCGTGTTCTACATGATCGAAGGCCAGCAAATCCTCGACAAGCGTCCCAAGGGCGACATGACGAATTTTGCCAATGCGATACCCGGCAATTGAGTATGCGTCATGCGCGGGCTCGACCCGCGCATCCGTCCTCTTCGCAAGGGTCTGTCGAAGTGGATGGATTGCCGGGTCAAGCCCGGCAAATGACGGGATAGACTCGATCGATAAAGGAAGCGGATATGAACGCGCGTATTCTGGTGGTGGAAGACGAGGAAGCGCTGACCACGCTGTTGCGCTACAACCTCGACGCCGAAGGCTATGACGTCGAAACCGTCGGTCGCGGCGACGACGCCGACACGCGGCTGAAAGAGCACATCCCCGATCTGATCGTGCTGGACTGGATGCTGCCGGGCCTGTCGGGAATCGAATTGTGCCGGCGCTTGCGGGCGCGGCCGGAGACCAAGCAACTGCCGATCATCATGCTGACCGCGCGCGGCGAGGAAAGCGAACGGGTCAGGGGGCTCGCCACCGGCGCCGACGATTACATCGTAAAACCGTTTTCGGTGCCGGAGTTGCTGGCGCGGGTGAGGGGCCTGCTGCGCCGCGCCAGCCCGGAACGGCTCGCCATCGTGCTCACCTATGGCGACATCGAGCTCGACCGCGAAAAACGCCGCGTCGCGCGTTCGGGCCGGCCGATCGATCTCGGCCCCACCGAATATCGCCTGCTGGAATTCTTCCTCGAGCATCCGGGCCGGGTGTTCAGCCGCGAACAACTGCTCGACAGCGTCTGGGGCCGCGACATCTATATCGACGAGCGCACCGTCGATGTGCACATCGGCCGCTTGCGCAAACTGCTCAATCCCGGCCGCGAGCAGGACCCGATCCGTACCGTGCGCGGCGCCGGCTATGCGCTGGACGACCGGTTCGCGAAGACGGAGTAAGTGTGCCCCGGACGCAGCGCAGCGCGTAGTTCTTGCGAAGCGGTGCGCTGCAGAGCCGGGGCCGTAACAGGGCGCGGTGTTTGTGACGGTCCCGGTTCTGCGAAGCAGCGTGAAGAACGCTGCATCGCGCCCGGGACACGAGAGCCTACCGCGTCGGCTTGGTCGGCTGGCGGCGGCGGTCGCTGGCGGGCTGGTAGGCGATGCGCGAATGGTGGGCGCAATAGGGCAGGCTTTGCAGCGCCTTGCCGCCGCAGAAGAAGAATTCCGAACTGGAGGGGTCCCCGATCGGCCAGTGGCAGGTGGCCTCGTTGAGCTCCAGCAGCGACAGCCGCTGGCTCATCGGCACCACATTATCGTAGGCGATCGGATCCGGCTCCATTTCCACTTCGAAGGCATGCGCCAGCGCGGTGTTGCCGCGCGACTGCGGCCGCGACACCCGCATCATGTGCTGGGCCGGACGGGCCTTGCGCTGGCGGGGTGCCGCCGAGGACGGGCTCTTGGCGCGGCCGGACAGGCCCAGCCGATGCACTTTGCCGATCACCGCGTTGCGGGTCACATTGCCGAGTTCCGCGGCGATCTGGCTGGCGGAAAGGCCGGCTTCCCAGAGCTTCTTCAATTGCTCGACGCGATCGTCGGTCCAGGTCAATACCGTCATCGCACTCTTCCCTTCGGTTGCGCCGGCCATTCCGGCAGCAGCGCTTGCGAGTCCAATTCCCTTAAAATCCCAGCAGGCAGAATCCCTTAGCCCTCGCCGGGCGCGATGAGCGCGCCCGGGCGTTTACGCCGAACATGGGACCGTAGAGGATCAGAACCGCCGCACGAGATGTCGTACCCGACAGCTTTGGAGGCTACAATACGCAGTGACTCGCGCGCAAGAGTCCGCGTCATTCGTCCACATCTTCCGTTATCTAATCATCACAATCGGCTTTGCCACGGGCGTTGGAGCTTCCCCGAGTTCCAGGCCGGTTGACAGCCTGCGCCGCGCGCTTAAGATGATCGCCACGTGCCGCCCCGAAAAGGCGGCACGTTTTGTTTTCCGGGCCGGTGCCTGCCCAAACCTTCAGTGATCGCCATGACCAATCGCGCCGGGTCTTCTATTGGACAGCCGCATCTGCTTCCGGTTTTCGCCAGAGCCGACCTCGCCTTCGAGCGCGGCGAGGGCGCCTGGCTGATCGGGACCGACGGCGAGCGCTATCTCGATTTCACAAGCGGCGTGGCGGTCAATGCGCTCGGCCATTGTCATCCGCATCTGGTCGCGGCCTTGCAGGAGCAGGCCACGAAGTTGTGGCACATGTCGAACCTGTTCAAGAGCCCGGACGGCGAGAAACTGGCAGCGCGGCTGTGCGAGCAGAGCTTTGCCGACTTCGCGTTCTTCTGCAATTCCGGCGCCGAGGCGATGGAATGCGCGCTGAAGATGACGCGCCACTACCATTTCTCCAGGGGCAAGCCGGAGCGCACCCGCATCGTCACCTTCGAGGGCGCGTTCCACGGCCGCACCCTGGGCACGCTGGCTGCGACGGGTGCTGCCAAATACCTCGAAGGCTACGGCATGCCGCTGCAAGGTTTCGACCAGGTGCCGCTCGGCGATCTCGACGCCGTCAAGAAGGTGATCGGGCCCGACACCGCCGGCATCCTGATCGAACCGTTGCAGGGCGAGGGCGGCGTGCGCGCGCCGCCGCACGCATTCTTCCGGGCCTTGCGCGAACTGTGCGACGCCAACGATCTCCTGCTGGTGTTCGACGAGGTGCAGACCGGCATGGGCCGCACCGGCGATTTGTTCGCCTACAAGCGGCTCGGCGTCGCCCCCGACATCATGTCGCTGGCAAAGGCGCTCGGCGGCGGCTTTCCGATCGGCGCATGCCTTGCGACCGCCGAGGCCGCGGCCGGCATGGCGCCGGGCTCGCATGGCTCGACCTTCGGCGGCAATCCGCTGGCGGTGGCGGCGGCCAATGCGGTGCTGGACGTGATGCTGAAACCCGGCTTCTTCGACCATGCGCAGAAAATGTCGCTGCTGTTAAAGCAAAAGCTGGCCTCGGTGGTCGACCGCCATCCCGACGTGCTCGCCGAGGTGCGCGGCGAGGGGCTGCTGATCGGACTGAAGGCGGTGGTGCCGTCCGGCGATCTCGTCAATGCGTTGCGTGAACAAAAACTGCTCACGGTCGGCGCCGGCGAAAACGTGGTGCGGTTCCTGCCGCCCTTGATCGTCAGCGAAGCCGAGATCGAGGAATCTGTGCAGCGGCTCGAGCGCGCCTGCGTGGCGCTGTCAGCCGATCATCCGAAACGGGCGGCGGGGCGATGAGCACGACGCCGCGGCATTTTCTCGATCTCAGCGCGCTGCCGAGCAAGGAACTGCGCAGCATTCTCGATGCCGGCGCGGCGATGAAGGCGCAGCTCAAGGCACACGAGCGCGACAAGCCGCTCGACGGCAAGACGCTGGCGATGATCTTCGAGAAGCCCTCGACCCGCACCCGGGTGTCGTTCGACGTCGGCATGCGCCAGCTCGGCGGCGAGTCGATCATGCTGACCGGCGCGGAAATGCAGCTCGGACGCGGCGAGACCGTCGCCGACACCGCGCGGGTGCTGTCGCGCTATGTCGACGCCATCATGATCCGGATTCTCAATCATGACGCGCTGCTGGAGCTTGCCGAACATGCCACCGTGCCCGTCATCAACGGGCTGACGCGGCGCTCGCATCCCTGCCAGGTGATGGCCGACCTGATGACGTTCGAGGAACACCGCGGCCCGATCGAGGGACGCACCGTGGCCTGGAGCGGCGACGACAACAACGTGCTGGCGTCGTGGGCGCACGCGGCGGAACGCTTTCAATTCAAGTTGAACGTCGCGACGCCGCCGCAGCTCGCGCCCAACAAGGCGATGAAGGACTGGATCAGGGCCACCAATGCGCCGATCGTGCTCGGCAACGATCCGGAAGCCGCCGTCCGCGGCGCCGACTGCGTGGTCACCGACACCTGGGTGTCGATGGGCGACAAGGACGGCGAGACCCGGCACAATCTGCTGAAACCCTATCAGGTCAACGCCAAGCTGATGTCATTGGCAAAACCCGACGCGCTGTTCATGCACTGCCTGCCGGCGCATCGCGGCGACGAAGTCACCTCCGAGGTGATGGACGGCCCGCAGTCGGTGGTGTTCGACGAAGCCGAAAATCGCCTGCACGCGCAAAAGGGCATTCTGGCCTGGTGTTTCGACAAGGTGGCGTGACGCGCGACAGCATCGTGCCCCGGACGCGGCGCAGCGCGTAGCACTTCGCGTAGCGGTGCGCCGCAGAGCCGGGGCCGTAACGCACTCCGGCGTTTGATACGGTCCCGGCTCTGCGGAGCGGCATGAAGAATGCCGCACCGCGTCCGGGACACGAGATACCTGCGGACAAGCACTTTTTCGCCAGGCCGCGGGGCCTTTCGATTCACGCCGGCCGACCCCAAATAAGCGCCATGACCCCACCATCCTCCAATCCCCAAATCGCTCCGGAAACGCCGATCCGCGCGCCGTCCCCGGTTCCGGTCGACGACGCCGTGCTGCCGTTCGAAGTCAATTCGCTCGACCTGCGCGGACGGCTGACGCGGCTCGGTCCCGCGCTCGACGATATTCTCAACAAGCACGATTATCCGGCGCCGGTCGGCAAGCTGCTCGGCGAAGCCATCGTGCTCACCACCCTGCTCGGCTCGTCGCTGAAATTCGACGGCCGCTTCATCCTGCAGACCAAGACCGACGGCCCGGTATCGTTCCTGATCGTGGATTTCCATGCGCCCGATAAATTGCGCGCCTATGCGCGGTTCGATGCGTCGCGGCTGAAGGACGGCCAGGATTCCGGCGCCCTGCTGGGCAAAGGCCATCTCGCCATGACCATCGACCAGGGCCCGGACATGAGCCGCTATCAGGGGCTGGTGGCGCTCGAAGGCGGCGGCCTCGAAGACGCCGCGCACGAATATTTTTTGCGCTCGGAACAGATCCCGACCAGGGTGCGGCTCGCGGTCGGCGAGGAATGGCGCGGCGGCGAGGGGCCACGGCATCGCTGGCGCGCCGGCGGCATGCTGCTGCAATTTTTGCCGAAGGCGCCGGAGCGCGCGCGGCAGGCCGATTTTCATCCCGGCGACGCGCCGGAAGGCGCGGTGGCGCATAAGGTCGCGGAAGACGACGCCTGGGTCGAGGGCCAGTCGCTGATCGCAACGGTCGAGGATGTCGAGCTGATCGATCCCGATCTGTCCGGCGAGCGATTGCTGTATCGGTTGTTTCACGAGCGCGGCGTGCGGGTGTTTCCGCCGCTGCCGCTGCGCGCGCAATGCTCGTGCTCGCGCGACGCGGTGTCGGCGATGCTCAAGAGCTTTGCGCCAAAAGACCGCGCCGACATGGTCAAGGACGGCAAGGTCGCGGTGACCTGCGAGTTCTGCTCGTCGGTCTATGAATTCACGCCGGAGGAAGCCGGCGTGGAGCAGGGCTAGGGGACGGCGAAAGAATTTTTTGCCGGAACCCTAAAATTCCTATTGACGATATTCCTAGGATGATATACTACGGAATTGTCCTGTCCAGTGAGGGGCGCTTCTAGAGGCGATCCTGAAGTGGGACAGAGCGAGAGCTGGCCGGAGGGGCAACCCGAAGGCTGATGCGGCGCCCGCGGCTGTGTTTCGCAAACGCAGACCCGGGGGGCCTTGGGTAACCGTCCGTGCCCACTACGGGGCGCTGCCTTCAATGGCTGGACGAGACGGGTGAAGGGTGGGGAAACCTGCCTGGATGGCGAGAAAAGCTCGCGCCCGCGCTCGGAAGAACCGGTCCCAGGGTCGAAGAAGTCGCCGCGGCGGGACGCTGAGAGGCGTTGCCGTGTGCCTCTGTTTCCCGGCAATCCGGGAAACAAGCCGCGGCCGTTGACCTAAGGTGCGCCTTTCGGCGTTCCGTCTCCCCTCAAGGAGGGGGAGATCAACTGAAAGCCCACCTCGCGCGGCGGCGCGGGAACGCAAGCGCTTGGCTGTTTGAAATTTGAATTCGGAATTCGCATTCTCGTGTCCCGGGCGCGATGCAGCACGCAGTGCTGCTTCGCAGAACCGGGACCGTACCAAACACCGGCGCTTTGTACGGCCCCGGCTCTGCAGCGCACCGCTACGCGCTGCGCTGCGTCCGGGGAACGCAGCGTCATACGCGGGCTTGACCCGCGTGCGGGGCCGAAGCCCCTTCGGCGAGAAGGCCCGCGTATCCATCATGTTCGCAAGACTCTTTCGAACAGGATGGATTGCCGGGTCAAGCCCGGCAATGACGAGCGCGCGACAACAGTCTCGTGTCCCGGGCGCGATGCAGCGCTCTTCGCGCTGCTTCGCAGAACCGGGACCGCACCAAACACCGGCGTTTTGTACGGCCCCGGCTCTGCGAAGCAGCACTGCGCGAAGGGCCATAGCGCGTCGAAGCCGCGCGTAAACGCGCTTACGGCGCTGCGCTGCGTCCGGGGAACGCAGCAACCTAATTCAGCGTCCGTTTCCCGTCCGGGCTGTCGAGCGAAAACGTCGGCACGTCGATCTCGAAGCGCTCGCCGCTCTCGCTCACCATCTGGTAGCGCCCGGTCATGATGCCGGACGCGGTCGGCAGCGGGACACCGGAGGTGTATTCGAAGCGTTCGCCGGGCGCGAGCACCGGCTGCTCGCCGACCACGCCTTCGCCGCGGATCTCCTGCCTTCGTCCGGTGCCGTCGGTGATGATCCAGTACCGGGTCCGCAACTGCACGGTTTCGCGGCCGGAATTGGTGATGACGATGGTGTAGGACCAGAAATACTCCCGCCTGTCGGCGGACGAACGCTCCGGCAGGAAGTTAGGCTCGACGGTGACTTCAATCTGGCGGGTCACGGCGCGGTACATGCAGGCGATCTTCCAAATGCCGAAGCACATCATACCGAAAAGCGGCGGCGAAACCAATATTCGGGGGGACCCGCGTTGCCGGCTCACCGCGGTTTCAACATAGTTCCAGCCTAGAGCAAGCCGTGTTTCGCCCTGCAAATCACCTTGCAAATGGCTTGGCAAATGGCTTGCAACCTATAGGCCGATGCGGTCTTTCGTGGCAATGAAACGCGCGATACCAAATTCAAGCGGTGCCAAATGACGTCCGTTGCCGATTCCGTTGCCGGGCCTTCCATTGCGGGTGCAGTGGACGATGCCGCGCGGGCAACGTCCTCGGCGCCGGCCATCTCGTTTCCGGTCGCGGGCACCGAGCGCGAGCTGCGGCTCGACCTGTTTCGCGGGCTGGCGCTGTGGCTGATCTTCATCGACCATCTGCCGCCGAACATCCTGACCTGGTTCACGATCCGTAACTACGGCTTTTCCGACGCCACCGAAATCTTCATTTTCATCTCCGGCTATACCGCGGCGTTCGTGTACGGCCGCGCCATGCTGGAGCGCGGCTTTATCGTGGCGACGGCGCGGATCCTGAAGCGGGTCTGGCAGATCTATGTCGCCCATGTGTTCCTGTTCACGATCTTCCTGGCCGAGATTTCCTACGTCGCCACCAGTTTCGAGAACCCGCTGTATACCGAAGAAATGGGAATCCTCGATTTCCTCAAGCAGCCCGACGTCACCATCGTGCAGGCGCTGCTCTTGAAATTCCGCCCCGTCAACATGGACGTGCTGCCGCTCTATATCGTGCTGATGCTGTTCCTGCCGGCGATCCTGTGGATGATGGAGCGCAAGCCCGATATCACGCTCGGGCTGTCGGTGCTGCTCTATGCAGCGACCTGGCAATTCGATCTGTATCTGAGCGCCTATCCCAACGGATTCTGGGCCTTCAATCCCTTCGCCTGGCAATTGCTGTTCGTGTTCGGCGCGTGGTGCGCGCTGGGCGGCGCCAAGCGGATGTCGCGCATCCTTGTCTCGCCGGTCACGATGTGGATCTGCGTCGTCTATCTGCTCGCCGCGTTCTGCGTGACGCTGACCTGGTATCTGCCGCAGCTTCCGCATCTGGTGCCGCGCCGGGTCGAGCAGTGGATGTATCCCATCAACAAGACCGATCTCGACGTGCTGCGATTTGCGCATTTCCTGGCGCTGGCGGCGATCACGGTACGCTTCCTGCCCAAGGACTGGCCGGGATTGAAATCGCCGTGGCTGCGGCCCCTGATCCTGTGCGGCCAGCATTCCCTGGAGATTTTCTGCCTCGGCGTATTCCTGGCGTTTGCCGGCCATTTCGTGCTGGCGGAGGTGTCGGGCGGCGCGGGCATGCACTTCGTTATCAGTATTTCCGGAATCGTCATCATGTCCGCCGCGGCATGGGTGTTTTCGTGGTATAAGGATGTTGCGGCAAAGAGCGGAACGCGCGGAAGAAGCAGCGACGCCAATGCCGACATGGCGGGAGGGACGTGATGAAGCCCGATGCGAGGGCTGTTCTGGGCCTGATAATGCTGGCCGGTCTCTGGACCGTTGCCCCCGCCTGCGCCGAGGATGCGCCGCCCGCTTGCGAGGTTCCGGCCTACCTGCTCGCCAGCGAGAGTGCATTGCCGAAGGTCGCGGAAGCCGTGAAAACCGCCCGGAAACTCGATGTTCTGGTGGTCGGCAGCCGGTCTTCGACCATCAATACGGCTGACGGGACCGCCTATCCGGGCCGGCTGGAGGCGGTGCTGCGCGAAAAGCTGCCGGGGGTCACAGTTAACGTGAACGTCGAGCTGCAGATCAAGAAGACCGCGGAGGAGGTCGCCGCCGGCCTGGGCAAGCTGGCAGAAGAGCGGAAACCGACTTTAGTTATCTGGCAAACCGGCACCGTCGATGCTTTACGATCGGTCGATCCCGACGATTTCCGCGTCGGGGTCGATGACGGCGTTGCTGCACTGCAAAGCGCCGGAACCGACGTAATTTTAATGAATCTGCAATATAGTCCACGCACCGAAACGATGATTTCCGTCGCTCCCTACATAGATAATATGCGCGTGGTCGCGCAGCAGCACGATGTTCCGCTGTTCGACCGGTTCGCCGTGATGCGGCACTGGAACGAAGCGGGCGATTTCGACCTGTTCAGCGCCTCGCACGGACTTGAGCTCGCAAAACGCGTCCACGATTGTCTCGGCCGCGCCTTGTCGAAATTCGTGATCGATGCGGCTCACATCGGTCCAGCCCAGCAGAATTGAGGATTTAAGATTTAATGAGTTTCTACGGCGCTTTTTTCCGAACTGCGATCATTGCCTTGCCCGCCGCGCTGATGCTGCTGATGCCGGCGCTCGCTCCGGCGCGCGCGGAGACGGCGCAGGCCGCGCCGTCGGATAACGCTTCGACGACCGGTGCCGCGGTTTCCGGCAACGTCGCCTCGGTCGATCAGGCGGCAGCGCAGCAAAAGGGCCTCGCCGGCAAGGCGATCGACAAGGTCAAGGAAGTCGCGAAATCGGCCAGCGATATCCTGAGCCGGGTGCCGTGCCTGCCGCCGAAGGGCGGCCCCAAATCGATGGGGTCGCTGCCGCATGTCGCGGCCAAGCTGATCGCGGGCAAGCCGGTGGTGATCATTGCATTCGGATCGTCGTCGACCTACGGCACCGGCGCCACCTCGCCGGAATTCACCTATCCGAACCGGCTGGCGGCGCAGTTGCGCCGGCAGTATCCGAGCGCCGATATCACCGTGCTCAATCGCGGCAAGGGCGGCGAAGACGCGCCCGAAATGATGAAGCGGCTGCAGAGCGAAGTGATCGACATGAATCCGGATCTGGTGATCTGGCAGGTCGGCACCAATGCGGTGCTGCGCAATCTCGATCCGGCGGAAACGGCCAAGATCGTGGAAGACGGCATCGCGCGCATCCAGGCCGCCGGCGCCGATCTGGTGTTGGTCGATCCGCAATATTCGCCCGCGGTCAACGCCAAGGCCGAGAGCGCCGGCAGAATGGTCCAACTGCTCGGCAAGGCCGCCGAACTCCGGCATGTCGGTTTTTTCCCGCGCTTCGAGGTGATGCGCGAATGGCATGAGAAGCAGTCGCTGCCGTTCGACAGTTTCGTGGTCGCCGACGGCCTGCACATGAACGACTGGGGCTATGCCTGCTTCGCGCAGTTGCTCGGCGACGACATCATCAAGTCGGTCGGCCAGATCAAGCTCGGCGTCAACGTGCCGGCGAACGTGCAGACGTACCGGCCGATGTGATTCTTCCTGTCCCGGGCGCGATGCAGCGCTCTTCGCGCTGCTTCGCCGAACCGGGACCGCACCAAACACCAGCGTTCGCAACGGTCCCGGCTCTGCGGAGCGGCATGAACAATGCCGCACCGCGTCCGGGACACGAGTGTCACGCCCGCTGCAGCGCCGCGACAAAATCCTCGATCAGATCGTCGCGATGTTCGAGGCCGGCGGAGAGCCGCACAAAACCTTCGCTGATGCCGAGTTCGGCGCGCGCTTCTGGCGTCAGCCGCTGATGCGTCGTGGTCGCGGGATGGGTGACGAGGCTCTTGGCGTCGCCGAGATTGTTGCTGATGCGCGACAGCTTCAGCGCGTTGAGCATGCGGAACGCCGCCGCCTTGCCGCCCTTGACCTCGAAGCCGACCAGCGTCGATCCGGCGCGCATCTGCTTCTTCACCAACGCGGCTTGCGGATGATCGGCGCGGCCGGGATAGATCAGCTTTGAGATTTTCGGATGGGTCGCCAATGCCTCGGCAACCGCGGCCGCGGTTTCGGTCTGCGCACGCACCCGGATCGCCAGCGTCTCCAGGCCCTTCAGCAACACCCATGCATTGAACGGTGACATCGACGGTCCGGTCTGGCGCAGGAAGGTATGGATGTGGTCGGCGATGAATTGCTCCGACGACAGGATAATGCCGCCGAGGCAGCGGCCCTGTCCGTCGATGTGCTTGGTCGCCGAATACACCACGACGTCGGCGCCAAGCTGCAGCGGGCTCTGCCAGATCGGGGTCGCAAACACATTGTCGACGATCAGCCGGGCGCCTGCCTGATGCGCGATCTCGGCGATGGCGCCGATATCGAGCACGTCGAGCGTGGGATTGGTGGGGCTTTCCAGAAAGCAGCTCTTGGTGTTCGGCCGCATCGCTTGCTTCCACTGCTCGAGATCGAGCCCGTCGACCAGCGTGGAGGCGATGCCGTAACGCGGCAGCAAATCCTCCACCACATAGCGGCAGGAGCCGAACATCGCTTTCGCCGCCACCACGTGATCGCCGGCTTTCAGCGGTGCAAGGATCGCGGTGGTCACCGCGGCCATGCCGGTTGCGGTGGCGCGCGCAGCACCTGCGCCTTCGAGCTCGATCATGCGGCGCTCGAACATCGAGACGTTCGGGTTGGAAAAACGCGAGTAGAGAAACCCGGTTTCGTCGCCCTTGAACCGTGCCTCGCATTGCTCGGCCGAGTCGTAGACAAAGCCCTGGGTCAAGAACAGCGCTTCGGATGTTTCGCCGAATTGCGAGCGCAGCGTCCCGGAATGAACCAGCCGGGTTTCGGGGCGATACTGCGCGGCGGTTTCAGGTGATTCAGACATGTGACCTCCGTCGTGACCACCCAAGAAAATGGTCACAAAAAACCGGCCTGGAAAAATTTCCACAGGCCGGGATCACACTGTCCCCGGCCTGTTTAGCGACTTATTTAACGTGGCTGCAAGCCGGCCGGCTCAAATCACCACGGGATAAGTGGTGCTGTTAATCCACCGCGCCCTTTCCGTCAAGCCGGCCTTCGGATAACCGGTAAAAGACCTTAGTTTTCAGCGTCCGGATGGCTTACGCG
Organism: uncultured Alphaproteobacteria bacterium; assembly: GCA_963784755.1. Taxonomy (GTDB): domain Bacteria; phylum Pseudomonadota; class Alphaproteobacteria; order Rhizobiales; family Xanthobacteraceae; genus Bradyrhizobium. Next base: position 1,883,030 of record CAWASS010000004.1, read on the forward strand.
AGGACGGTACACGTGGCGTTTACGCTTGCCCCCGATGCCAATGGCATTCTGCCCGACCGCATGATCGCGGCGATGGCGGATGCCGGCCTGATCTTGCCGGCCTATCCCTTCGTCGAAAGCCAGATCCAGCCGGCCAGCCTCGATCTCAGGCTCGGCGATATCGCCTATCGCGTCCGCGCCAGTTTCCTGCCCGGTCCGGGCGCGACGGTGGCCGAGCGCATCGACGAACTCAAACTGCACGAAATCGACCTCAGCGATGGCGCGGTGCTGGAGACCAATTGCGTCTACATCGTGCCGCTGCTGGAGAGTCTGGCGCTGCCGCCGGAGATCGTCGCCGCCGCCAATCCGAAAAGCTCGACCGGGCGGCTCGACGTGTTCACCCGGGTGATCGCCGACGGCACGCGGCGGTTCGACATGATCGGCGCCGGCTATCACGGGCCGCTCTATGCCGAGATCAGCCCGAAGACGTTTCCGGTGCTGCTGCGCGAGGGCTCGCGGCTGTCGCAGGTGCGGTTTCGCACCGGCGACGCCATCCTCAACGCCGACGAACTCGACGCGCTGCACGATCTGGAACGCCTGGTCGATGCCGATGACGCCGACCTCGTCAACGGCGTGGCGCTGAGCGTGGATCTGTCCGGCGAAAACGCCAGCGGCTTTGTCGGCTATCGCGCCAAGCGCCACACCGGCGTGGTCGATATCGACCGCCGCGGCGGCTATGCGGTCGATGAGTTCTGGGAAGCGATTGCCGCGCGGCCCGACGGCAGCCTCATTCTCGATCCCGGCGAGTTCTACATCCTGGCCTCGAAAGAGGCGGTGCAGGTGCCGCCGGATTACGCTGCCGAGATGGTGCCGTTCGACCCCCTGGTCGGCGAATTCCGCGTGCATTACGCCGGCTTCTTCGATCCCGGCTTCGGTTACGCCGGCGCCGGCGGGCAGGGTTCGCGCGCGGTGCTGGAGGTTCGTTCGCGCGAAGTGCCGTTCATCCTCGAACACGGCCAGATCGTCGGCCGCCTGGTCTACGAAAAAATGCTGGCGCGCCCCGACGCGCTCTACGGCCAGCGCATCGGCTCCAACTACCAGGCGCAAGGGCTGAAGCTGAGCAAGCATTTTCGGGTGTAGTTGTGTCCCGGACGCGCTGCGGCATTCTTCATGCCGCTGCGCAGAGCCGGGACCGTATCAAACGCCGGCGCTTGTTACGACCCCGGCTCTGCAGCGCACCGCTTCGCAAGAGCTACGCGCTGCGCTGCGTCCGGGGAACGCTTACTTCATCGCCGACTTCGCCGATGGTGTGACGCGCCACACTGCGTTGCCGACATCGTCCGCCACCAATAGCGCGCCTTGCTTGTCCATTCTGACGCCGACCGGACGTCCCTGCGCCTCGCCATTGTCATTCAAAAATCCGGTCAGGATATCCTGCGGCTTGCCGGAGGGTTTGCCATTGGCGAACGGCACGAAGATCACCTTGTAGCCGGAGCGGGGTTTTCGATTCCACGAGCCGTGCTGGCCGACAAAGGCGCCGCCGGCCATTGCTTCCGGAAACAGATTGCCGGTGTTGAAGGTGAGCCCGAGCGAGGCCGTGTGCGCGCCGAGCGCATAGTCAGGCGGAATCGCCTTCGCGACCAGGTCGGGCCGTTGCGGCTGCATGCGCGTGTCGACGTGCTGGCCGTAATAGCTGTAGGGCCAGCCGTAAAATGCGCCGTCCTTCACCGAGGTCATGTAGTCCGGCACCAGATCGTTGCCGAGTTCGTCACGCTCGTTGACGGTAACCCAGAGCGCGCCGCTTTGCGGTTGCCATGACGGGCCGTTCGGATTGCGCAGGCCCGACGCGAACACGCGCGAGGTTCCGCTGGCGCGATCGATTTCGAGAACGGCGGCGCGGTTGGTCTCGGCCTCGATGCCGTTCTCGCCGACATTACTGTTGGAGCCGACGGTCGCATACAGCTTAGTACCATCGGGGCTGGCGGTGAGATCCTTGGTCCAGTGATGGTTGATGGTGCCCGCCGGCAGATCGGCGAGCTTGACGCCGGCCGCGGTGATCCTGGTGTCGCCCTCGTGATAGGGAAATTTCAGGATGGCGTCGGTATCGGCCACGTAGAAATCATCGCCGACCAGTACCATGCCGAATGGCGAATTCAATTTTTCAAGAAACACGCTTTTGGTCTCGGCGATGCCGTCGCCATCGGCATCGCGCAGCAGCGTGATGCGGTTGGCGCTCGGCGTTACCGAGCCCGCGCGCTTCATGAACAGTTTTTGCGCCCAGCCGCGGATGCCCTTGCCATCGTCCGGCTTCGGCGGCGCATTGGTCTCGGCCACCAGCACGTCGCCATTCGGCAGCACGTAGAGCGAACGCGGATGGTCCAGCCCGGTGGCGAAGGCATTCACCGCCATGCCATTGGCCGCGGCCGGCTTGGCGCCGGCGGGCCAGCTCGTCGCCGGAGCGACATTAATGGTCGGGATCAGCGAACTCTGTGGCGCGGGCAGGGTCGGAGAAGGCCCAAAGCTCTGTTCGGCGGAGGCGGTGGTAGCCGGCTCGTTACAGGCGGCCAGCGGAAGCGCCAGCGCTCCGACCCACATTGCCAGCAAAAGATGGTTGCGCATGTTGGCTCCTTGGATATCGCCCGTATAATTCGCGAGCCGGACGAACGTTCATCTGGCGGCGCATGAAAATCGTGTGAACGACGGCGGATGGGAGCGAAAATGACCGGACAGGACGGCGCTGGGGAAGCAAAATGGCAGCGATGGCGCAGCGTCGCCGACCTCTACCACGCCTATTTCACCGGACTGATCCTGACCGTTGTGACCCGGCGCGGCACAGCCGACGCCGCCGAATTCGTGTTCCGCGTCTTTCGCCGGCAGCAGCAGGAGCGCTTTTTGCCGGGCCTCGATAAACTGGGCTTGAGCAAGTTGCCGCCCGCGGTGGCGGCGGCGCAATACCATTACCTCTCCAACCGGATCGGCGGCGTGTCGGTCGAATACATGTATGAGTCCGACCGTAAGGCCTGGATCCGCTATCCGCCGCCGCGCTGGATCTGGCGCGGCACCGCGATCTGCGGCGTGCCCGGCGAAGTCTCGCGCGCGATGTTGCGCGGCTGGCACGCCAACAACGGCGTGTCGCTCAGCAATCCGAATCTCGGTTTTGTTTGCACCAAACAAACGGTCGACGGGCAGGACGGGCTTGAGGGTTACTATTACGAATACGATCACGCGCTCGATGTCGACCAGCGTCTGGTGTTCGCGCGTCATCTCGAAGCGCCGATGTTCGATCCGAAGAAAGCCCCGGCGATGCCGGTATCGAGCTGGCCCAAGCCGCGGCTGGAGAAGGCGTATCGTAACTACGCGATGGAATATGTGCGGACCGCGGCGCCGGTGGCGGTGCAACTGTTCGGGCCTGAGGATGCGGGTTATCTCCTGCACCTGACCGGCAAACTGATCGGCATGCAGTATTTCGACGAGATCGCGCGCGGCCTCGGCTCTGCCCGCGGCAGCGCAAAAGCTTTCGCTGAATTTTTGCGTGCGCTGCTCGAGGCGCAGGATGATGAACCCGCCATGTACAAGTCCGGCAAAGGGATCGAGATAAAGCAGGCCACGTGGAAGCTGATGGCGGATATACCCGACTATCATCCGGCCTGCGCAAAGGTGCTTGAAGGAATGATCGAAGGGCTTGCCGCCGGCTGCGGCCGCGGTATTGCGATCGAAATGGCGTCGATTGTCGGCGGCGCGGCGCCGTTCTTCTGGTCGATCGACTAGAGACTATTTGGCGGGCCGGGAATACCGATCGCATTCTTGCAGACCCCTGATGCAGCAACGGGCATGGTTTCGCCGCTGATCGGTGCTAGGAGATAGCCGCGCCGCGTCAAAATCGGTATTTGGGGAGCAGAAATGTCCGATATCGGCGTCGCCGAAATACCGCTAGCCGACGGAGACAGGCTCCCGCTTCCGCCGATCACAGCGCCGGCGCGGAATTCGCTGGTCGACGGTCCGATTTTGGCGACGCTGTTGCGGCTGGCGTGGCCGAATGTCGTGGCTCTCAGCGCCGGCGTCTGCGTGGTCATCGCAGAGACCTCCTATATCGGCCGGCTCGGCGTGGAATCGCTGGCGGCGATGGCGCTGGTGTTTCCGTTCGTGATTCTGACCATGACCATGTCGGGTGGTGCGATGGGCGGCGGCGTGTCGTCGGCGATCGCGCGCGCGCTCGGCGCCGGCGACACCGCGCGCGCGGCGATGCTGGCGTCGCACGCGATGCTGATCGGCGTGACCTTCGGGCTGACCTTCACGCTTGTGATGGTGCTGTTCGGCCCGGCGCTGCTGCACCTGCTCGGCGGCCGCGGCAACGTGCTTGCGCAGGCGATCGGCTACATCCAGATTTTTTTCGGCGGCGTCGTCATCGCCTGGCTGATGAATACGCTGGGAGGAATTTTGCGCGGCACCGGCAATATGAAGCTGCCGTCGCTGATAGTGCTGGGTTCTGCGATCTGCCAGATCATTCTCGGCGGCACCCTCGGCCTTGGACTCGGCCCGGTGCCCCAGTTCGGCATGCGCGGTGTTGCCGCCGGCTCGCTGATCGCCTATTCGCTCAGCGCGGCCATCATGGCGTGGTATATTCTGTCGGGCCGCGCGCGGGTCAATTTCGTCATCAGGGGACTTCGGATCCAGCGCGGCATGTTTTTCGACATCCTCAAGGTCGGCGCGGTCGCCTGCTTCTCGCCGCTGCAGTCGGTGCTGACCATCACCATCTTCACCCGTATGCTGGCGGAATTCGGCACCGAGGTACTGGCCGGCTACGGCATCGGCGCCCGGCTCGAATTCATGCTGACCTCGATCGCGTTCGCGGTCGGCATCGCCTCGGTGCCGATGGTCGGCATGGCGATCGGCGCCGGGCGCGTGGCGCGGGCCAGACGAATTGCCTGGATCGCGGGCAGCGTGTCGTTCGTGTCGGTCGGGCTGATTGCGACCGTGATCGCGATCTTCCCCGACATCTGGGTCAATATTTTCACCAATGATCCCGGCGTGCGCGCCGCCAGCCGGCAATATCTGCATACGGCGGCGCCGATGTACGCCTTCATCGGGCTGTCGATCTCGATGTATTTTTCCTCGCAAGGTGCCGCCAAGGTGCTGGGCCCGGTGCTGGCGCAGACCGCGCGGCTGCTGTTCGTGAGTACGGGCGGCTGGTGGTTGCTGTCGCACGGGGCGACCGCCGCCAACTTCTTTGCGCTCGCGGCGACCTCGATGGTGGTGCTCGGCACGCTGTCTGCCCTGAGCGTGGTGCTGACAAGGTGGGGGCCGAAGGCCGCGCCGGTTCCGCAAATCCGCCCGGCGCTGTGGTAAGCCGTCATTCCGGGTTCGCGCGAAGCCGCGCGCCCCGGAATGACGTGCGGGAGATCAAGCCGCGTCGCGCCTGAACTGTTTCTGCATCGCCAGCGCCCCCAGATCCATCTGGCCGTCGAGATGCGGCGCGATCTCGTTCGGCAGCACGTCCGATATCCATATCATGCGGCTGCGGCTGTCGCCGTCGGCGAGAATCTGGATCGACGCGCTGTGTTGCTTCACTCGCTCGCTGACCGCGGCATAGACCAGCCGTTGCCGCGCGTCGTCGATGGTGACGAGCAGTTCGCGCGCCACATTGCCGTTGGCGAAGGTGACGATACGGGAATCGCCGTCGAGTTTGCAGTCGGTGACGAAGCCCGGCGCCACGCGCCGATGCACCGCGCCGTAATCGCGCACCGCGGTCCAGACGTCGTCGGGGCGGGCGTCGAGCGGAATGTCTTTGTAGATGGAAGCCATGGTTATTTCCTCGTTCGTTGCCGTCATCCTGAGGTGCGAGCGAAGCGAGCCTCGAAGGATGGAATTGAGATGAAGGTGCTCGTGGCCGTCCTTCGAGACGCCGCGCAAGCGCGCGGCTCCTCACGATGACGGTGGTGTGTGTGGCGGCGTGTATCAGGTGCAAACCGCCTCGACATTGTTGCCGTCGGGATCGATCAAGAACGCAGCGTAATAGGTCGGGCTGTAATCGGCACGCGGGCCGGCGCCGCCATTGTCGCGGCCGCCGGCTTTTACGCCCTCGGCATGGAATTTCTTGATCGCGGCATGATCGGGCGCGCGGAACGCGATATGCGCGCCCGCGGCTTTGTCCTTGCTGAGGTAAAGCCACAGCGCCGGCTCGCCCTTGGGCCCGAAACCCGCGCCGCTGTCGTCGCGCGAACACAATACGTATCCGAGCGGTTTCAGCGCCGCCTCGTAGAACCGCACGCTTTTGTCGATGTTGCCGACTTTCAGTCCGATGTGGTCGTACATGATGATCTCCCTTGATCCGCGCGCAAAGCGGCGCGCTCCGGGAATCACCCTGTCAGTGGACCGCGAGCCGTTCTTGGAGAATCTTGCGGTCGCCCTTCGACGCCTTGCGGAAGTCGCGCGGCGAGACCCCGGCGGCGCGATGGAAGGTGCGCACGAAGTTGGAGAGGTCGCCGAATCCGACGTCGTAGGCGACATCGGTGATGGCGCGGGCGTCATCGGCCAGAAGGCGTGCGGCGTGGCGCAGCCGCGAGCGCACCAGATATTGATGCGGCGTCACGCCGAGAACGCTGGAAAACAGCCGCAGGAAATGAAACGGGCTGACACCCGCTTGTCCGGCGGCATCCTCCAGCTCGATCGGCCGGTGCGAATGCGCGTCGATCCACAGTGCGGTTTCCACCGCACGGCGCCGGTCCCGCGCCGCGGCCTGCAACGGCTTCTGCGTCCGTCCCGACACCACCTCGACAAAACGGCTCGCCAGCGCATGGCCGACCTCGTCGAGCCCGACATCGCTGCGGCCGCAGGCCGCCGCCTGCGCCAGCTCGCCGAGCACCATCAATTCGGGCAGCGGCGGCGCGCAGCCGGTTTTCCACACCTCCGCGCGGTCGCCGATCGTGTCCACCAGCGCAGGTGAAAGTACGAACGACAGGCATTCGTCGCCGCAGATGTGGTGATCGTGGGTGCAGACATATTCGTCGCCGGGATGGCCGATCAGCATCGATCCCGCCACCAGCTCGAACGATTGCCCGCGCTTGGTGCAGCCGAAACTGCCCTTGCGCACATAGGCGATAGAATGACTGTGATGCCGCTCGACAAAGGGCCGGGAATCCGGCCCCGCCGTGCAGCGGTAGTCGTACACCGAGATCGAATCGTTCTGCAGCAGGGTGGTTGCCGTCATGCGGCGATTTTAGCCCTGCGGGCGTGGTGGGGCAACCGGAAGCAGGACCTCGAACAGCGTCTTGCTGGAGGGGCTGCCGGCGCCCTCGATCGACAGCAGCCGGCGCTTGGAGATGCTGCCGCCATTGGCGGAAATCCTGTCGGCGTAGCCGCCGGCTTCGAGCACGCGGTGGCAGGGCACGATGATCATGAACGGATTCTTCGAGATCGCCTGCGCCACCGAGTGGACGGCGCCGGAGGCCCGCAACCGCGACGCGACTTCGCCATAGGTCATGGTTTCGCCGCGCGGAATGGTGCGGGTGAATTCATAGACCCGGCCGTTGAAGGCGGGGATGCCGGTCATATCGAGCCGGACGCCGGACAGGTCGGCCGCCTTGCCGCGCAGCAGCGCCGCGACGCCGTCGATGGCGCTCTGGATTTCCGGGGGCGGGCGGAGTTCGCGGGCATCGGGAAAAAGCTGGAACAGCCGGCGCCGGGTTTCGATCTCGCGCGCTTCGGGCAGTTGCACGCCCACGACGCCAAGATCGCCCCATGCGATGCCGCACCGGCCGATCACCGTGTCGAATACCGTGTACCCACGCCCTGACATTACGCGACGCTACCCCCAAGCGGATCATAGCACCGGCGTGGAAGGGTGCACCTGGAAAATGCGGGTTGGGTTAAGGGGTGAGCGAGGGCGCAACGCGCTCGCCAAGGTGCTTGGCGGACCGTGCAGTCTCGGCTAAATCAGGATCGCACGCGGGCGTAGTTCAATGGCAGAACGGCAGCTTCCCAAGCTGCATACGAGGGTTCGATTCCCTTCGCCCGCTCCAGACCTTCGAAGAGGAATGTGCGTTGACCGATACGATCGACTCGCGCGTTGACGCCCGCAGCGGCCTGCTCAAGATTGCCGCTGCCGGCGTGTTCACCGGCCTGTTGACGCCGCTACTTCCGACACTGATCGACAAGCTCGTGGGCGCTCCCGGCGATTTACGGATTGCGCTGGTGGCGGTGCCGTTCGCGGTTCTTGTCGGGATGCTGACGGGGCGGCTGACCATGAGGCCCTGGTGGGCCGCGGTGGCCGCAGCGGTGATGACGATGGTAGCCTTCGTGTGCGCCGTGAATGCCGCGATCTGGATCGACGGGCAGGCCGGGGACGCCGCCAAAACCATGCGAAATATCTGCGCCGGCCTCGCCGGAGGCTTTGTCGGCGCAGCCGTCATGGCGCTCGGGATAGGCCTGCTGCCTTCGGGTCCGCGCGATGTCACGGCGTGGCTGCCGATGCTGGCGATCGGCACTGTCGCGGGCGCGCTGCTGGCGCTGGATAGCGCGCTGGAGCTTGATCTCACCTCGACGCTCTATCCGGTCTGGCAGGCCGGCGTCGCCGTCGCGCTGGCGATGGCCTTGCAGCGGAAGCAGCTATCCTGAGCGTATTCGCAAAGATCGTCATTGCGAGCCACCGGGTCGCGCGAATGCGCGCCCGATGACAGGCTCCGCGAAGCAATCCAGAAGCCACAAAGGAAGAACTGGATCGCTTCGTCGCTTTGCTCCTCGCAATGACGAGGATGATCACGGCGCGACGTTGAGCACGGCCTTCATGTTGGGATGAAAGCGGCAATAATACTCGACCGTTCCCGCCTTCTTCAAAACAAAGGTGACGGTCTTCTTCGGCGGCATCGCCACGTCGAAGTCGCCGTTTCGCGCGGTCGCGGTGTGGGCGAGAATGTCGTTGTTGATCAGTTCAACGGTGTCGCCGACTTTTGCATTTGTCTGCGCCGGCGAGATCACGAGATTTTGCATCGTGATTTGTAAAGTCGCCGCATGTGCCGAGACGGACATTCCCAAAGCCAACGCTGCAATGAGCGGGAAAACCCATCTCGGCATCATGTGAGGTTCCTTACTTCAGTTCCGCGGCGACGTGTTCGGCGTGTTGCTGATGGCCCTGGAAAATCTTCAGGCCGGTTTGCAGCAGGCTCTTCAGTTCCGCGTTGCTGGCGTTGGGAATAAGCGTCGTCTCCAGCGCAGAGTTGACCGCTTTGTGGTAGGCGACTTCGTTGGCGACATAGGCCTTGTCGTAGGCGGCGCCGCTCAGCTTGCCGAGTTCGGCGAGCTTGTCGGCGGCGTTCTTCGACAGGGTCTTGCTGGTGTCGTTGTCCTCAGGCGTGACCTTGAGCTTCTTGACGAGGTCAAGCGCCTGCTTGTTGACGGCTTCATGGTCGCGCACCATGTCGGCCGCGAACGCCTTGACGTCCTTGTTGGTGGCCTTGGACTCCGCCTGCTTGGCCGCGGCGATATCGATCACGCCGGCGGTATAGGCGATATGTGCGATCTGCGGATCGGTGGGCTTTGGCGCGCTTTGCGCAAAGGCGGCACCGCTCAACAGGCTAACCGCGGCGATCGCCGCGCTCAATCGAACGAACATGGTTTGACACTCCTGTGGCGCCGGGATTTCGGGCCGCCGGCGCGATTGGTTGAACACAGGAGTTGGATGGGGCCTGACGGATAAGGTTCCTGAAAATTATGCGCTCATGCCGAGTCTTTTGAGCACGGCGTCGGTGAGCCGTTCGCAGCGCCTGCCCGCGAACGGGAATGCCTCCATCACCACCGGGCCGATCTTCTTTTCCACATTGTCCCGCAGCATGGTGCGGGCGCGATGCAGCCGTGTCTTCACCGTCTCCGGTTTCAGCCCCAGAATGTCGGCGGTCTCCTCGACATTCATCCCCTCGATCACGCGAGTGATGAAGACGATACGAAAGGCGTCGGGCAATTCGTCGATGGCGTGTTCGACGACATGCTGGATTTCTCGTTGTGCCATGGTCTTTTCCGGGTCCTCGGATACGGCCGAATGAGGGAACTGGATGATCTGGGCCTCCAGCGTTCCCGGCGGCAAGGTGCTGAATTCGACGCTCGGCTTCTGGCGGCGCAGGCGGCCCAGCGCCTCGTTCATGGCAATGCGGGCGAGCCAGGTGGCGAGGCTGGAGTCGCCGCGAAAGCTCTCCAGATGCGTGAAGGCGCGGACCCAGGTTTCCTGCACCACGTCCTCGGCTTCGCTGTCGTTGCGCAGAATGCCGCGCGCGATCCGGTAGAGCCTGCGATTGTTCGCCTGCATGATGGCGCGAATCGCTGCCTCGTCGCGGGTGTGGGCGCGGCGGACCAAGTCAGCGTCGCCGGCCGCGGCGGGAGCAAGTTGGGGTGCTTGTGCGTGACGCATGATGAATTTACCCGGGTCCGAGGACACTGTACCGCTGAAGGGTTGGATGCGGCAGCGGCAAATAGGTTCCCGCCGTTACCGCGCCGCGATCACCATGATCTCGACGCCATAGCGGGGCGCCGCAAGCCTGGCCTCGACGGTGGCGCGCGCCGGGGTATTGCCGGGCGAAACCCAGCCGTCCCACACCGCGTTCATCTCTGGGAAGGTGCCCATGTCGGGAAGATAGATCGTCGCCGTCAGCAACTTCGATTTGTCGCTTCCGGCTTTCGCAAGATGGCTATCGATGATCGAGAGCACCTCTTTGGTTTGCTCCGTCACGCTTTTGCCCGCCGCGGTGTTGGCGACGACGCCGGCGAGATAGATGGTGTCGCCATGGATCACGACCTGGCTCATGCGCGGCCCGATGTCGAAACGCTGGATGGTCATGCTGCTCTCCAAAATTTGCGGGGCCGAACCTTAGCGCGGGGGTGCGCTCGCCGCTAATACAATTCCGGTACGGCGCTCTCAAGCCACCGCCTTCGCTGCCGCCCGTCCTGCATTCCTCCCGGAAAACAGGCAGCCGCCGAGAAACGTGCCTTCCAGCGAGCGATAGCCATGCATGCCGCCGCCGCCGAAGCCGGCGGCTTCGCCTGCGGCATAGAGGCCCGGCATGACCTCGCCGTCGGCGCCGAACACCCGCGAATCCAGGTCGGTCTCGAATCCGCCCAGCGTCTTGCGGGTCAGGATGTTGAGTTTTACCGCGATCAGCGGGCCATGTGCGGGATCGAGAATGCGGTGCGGTTTTGCGGTACGGATCAGGCGGTCGCCGATATATCGGCGGGCGTTGTGGATGTTCATCACCTGGGTATCCTTGACGTAAGCGTTAGCGATCTCGCGGTCGCGCGCCTCGATCTGACGCTGCAGGTATTCGAGCTTGAGCAGGTTGTCGCCGCTGAGCGTATTCATGGCGGCGACGAGGTCGGCGAGGTTGTCGCGGACGATGAAATCGGCGCCCTCGCGCTTGAAGGCTTCCACCGGCGCCGGCGCGCCCTTGTTGGTGGCGCGCTTCGCGGTCATCAGCCAGCTTTTTCCGGTAAGATCCGGATTTTGCTCCGAGCCCGACAGCGCGAATTCCTTCTTGATGATGCTTTGGGTCAGCACGAACCACGAATAATCGTAGCCGGTACCCATGATGTATTGCAGCTGCCCGAGCGTGTCGGAGCCGGGAAACAGCGGCGAGGGCAGCCGCGTGCCTGATGCGTCGAACCACATCGACGACGGTCCCGGCAGGATGCGGATGCCATGCATCGGCCAGATCGGATTCCAGTTCCGGATGCCCTCGACATAGTGCCACATGCGGTCGCGGTTGATCAGCCGCGCGCCGGCCGCCTCGGTAATGCCGATCATGCGGCCGTCGACATGCGCGGGCACGCCGGAGATCATGTTCTTTGGCGCTTCCCCGAGCCGATTCGGCCAGTTCTGCCGCACCAGGTCGTGATTACCGCCGATGCCGCCGGAGGCGACGATCACGGCCTGCGCGCGCAGCTCGAAATTGCCGGTGATCACGCGCGAACTGCTCTCGCCGCGCGCCACACCTGTCGGCTCGAGGATCGCGCCGCTGACGCCGTCGATGCTGCCGCCGGTCGTGGTCAGCGCATCGACCCGGTGGCGAAACCGGAAGCTGAGCAGGCCGCTCGCCTGGGCCTCGTGGGCGCGCCGCTCGAACGGCTCGACGATGCCGGGTCCGGTGCCCCAGCTGACGTGAAACCGCGGCACCGAATTGCCATGGCTCATGGCATCGTAGCCGCCGCGCTCGGCCCAGCCGACCACCGGAAAGATGCGGTGGCCCATCGCGCGCAGCCAGCCGCGCTTTTCCCCCGCGGCAAACCCCACATAGGCCTCGGCCCATCGCCGCGGCCAGTGATCCTCGTCGCGGTCGAAACCGGCCGACCCCATCCAGTCCTGCAGAGCCAGATCGTAACTGTCCTTGATGCCGAGCCGCCGCTGCTCCGGCGAATCGACCAGGAACAACCCGCCGAACGACCAGAACGCCTGGCCGCCGAGGCTCTGTTCGCCCTCCTGGTCGACCACGATGACGCGTTTGCCGGCGTCGGCAATTTCCGTCGCCGCGACCAGGCCCGCCAGCCCGCCGCCGACCACAATGACATCAGCCTCATCTGCCATCGGCTTGCCCCCCAATTTGCGGGATTGAAGCCCGGCGCTTCAACCATGGTCAACGGAAAATACCGCCGGCAGGGCGGCAAAGGCGCGGCCAAATGCCCGCTGTTCCAGTTTGGGACCGCGAAAAGGCAGGGTGCATCCCGGGTGCAACACTCGATTTGAATTTGATTTGAACCACCCCGGTCATCTGGACAAAACGTCGATCCGGCAACACGCTGGCGAAGTCTTGCATCACTCAAGACGGTCAGATTCGGACAGGTTTTGGACTGGGGCTGGTCATGAAATTCGTTACGGGGTTGCTCGCGGCCGTGTTGCTGCTCGCGGGCGTCGGGGCAAGCCACGCCGTGGTTCGGATCGCCGAGGATCGCGGCGGCCGGATCGGGACCTACGTCGACAAATATCAGGGCCTGCGCAGTTCGGGCGAGGCCGTGATCATCGACGGGCTGTGCGCCTCGGCCTGCACCATCGTGCTCGGCGCGGTTCCCCATGACAAGATCTGCGTAACCTCGCATGCGAATCTCGGCTTTCACGCGGCCTGGGATTTCGGCGCCAATGGCCGCGCGGTGACCAATCCGGAAGCGACGCAGATGCTGTACTCGATGTACCCGTCGCAGGTGAAACGCTGGATCGCCCGGCGCGGCGGACTGACCCCGCATATGATCTTCCTGCGCGGCCGCCAGCTGATGGCCATGTACAAGCCCTGCTACCTGGACGCCCAGGCGTCGGCCTCGCGCTAAATCGCGCCGCACCTTCAGCATGACGTGATTAGGGCAGCGTCGACGGTGCTTGCCCGGCAGCCCGGCTGGTCCTATCTGGGAGTGATGCTGAACATGGCGCAACAGGGACCCGTTCGCGAGACTGCGATGCCGACGCGGCGTCCGATGGGAGGGGCGGCGTTCGGGATCATCGTCGGCAGCGTTGTTCTTGCCGCCGCCATTCTGCTCGGCGCCGCGGTGTTATGGATCCACTACGGCACGGCCGTCTTCTTCGAGATGATTGCATCTGGCATCGCCGCCTGCTTCTGATCGGGTTCAAAGGGATTCCAGCATGGATCGGACCACCCGGCCACTGATCGTCGTCGCAGCGTTCGCCTCCAGCCTGGTCGTCGGGCTGGTGGTCATATTGTGGCTGCTCGGCGGATTGCGCGGCGTGACGGCGCCGGCGGCGATCGGCGGACCGTTTCAACTCACCGATCAGGCCGGGCAGACCGTCACCGAAAAAAACCTGCAGGGAAAACCGACGCTGATCTTCTTCGGTTTCACGCACTGCCCGGACGTGTGCCCGACCTCGCTGTTCGAAATCTCCGAGGTGCTGCGCGCAATGGGCAAGGACGCCGACCGCGTCAACGCCTATTTCATCTCGGTCGATCCCGAGCGCGACACGGCGGCTGCGATGAAGGATTATCTGTCGAGTTTCGATCCGCATCTGAAGGGCCTGACCGGCGATCCCGATGCGGTGGCGAAGGTGATCTCGGGCTTCCGGGTCTATGCCAAGAAAGTGCCGCTGAAGGACGGCGACTACACCATGGATCATACCGCGCTGATCTATCTGATGGATCGCGATGGGAAATTCGTGGCGCCGTTCAATCTGAAGCGCACGCCGGAGCAGGCCGCGGCCGATCTGAAGCGCTATCTCTGAGATTCACGCCGCCACCGCGCCATCGGATAGGTATCTGCCTGCATCGCGGCCGATTGCGGGCTTCGGCTGAGGCCGTGCTCGGTCTTCTCCCAGCGGTAGGGATCGGCCCAAAGCTGCCACAACGCGCGCCATGCGGCCGTCGACAGGCAGGCCCAATAGACCGGCGTCAGCGCCAGAACCCAGCCGCTACGAAGGCGGCCGCGCCGGGCAAGCCCGATCAAGCCGATCAGGACGGTCGACGCAAAGCCGGCTGCGATGGTCGCGATGTGCAACGGCGCCAGCGAACCCGTGAAGAACAAGCCTGACGTGCTGCCGGTGATGTTGATCAGGAGATACGCCGCGAATTCGCCGGCAAGAACGGGGTAGGCAAGCGCGGTCAGCACATTGCCGCCGACGATGATATTGAGCGTCAGGAATCCGCGCAGTCCGGCCTGCCGCCAGAGTTTGCGCGGATTGCGCATGTGCACGCTCCAGGTCTGCATCCAGCCCTTCATCCAGCGCGAGCGCTGTCCCAACCATGCCTTGAACCGGATCGGAGCCTCCTCGTGTGTGGTCGAATCGAACGTGACCGACCGGTATCCAAAACGCGCGAGGCGGAAGCCGAGGTCGGCGTCCTCGGTGACGTTCCATGCGTCCCAGCCGCCGACCTCGCGAAGCACCGCGGTGCGGAAATGATTCGACGATCCGCCCAGCGGCAACGGCATCCGCATCGCCGCCAATCCCGGAAGAAACACGTCGAACTGTCCGGCATATTCGGCCGCGAACATCCGCGGCAACCAGCTGTCCTCGAAATTGTGGATGCACAGGCTGGCCTGTGCGCAGGCAACGTCGGCGCCGTGGCTGCGAAAGGCATCGAGCGCGGCGCGAAGCTGCCCCGGATCGGGGCGATCTTCGGCGTCGAATACGGCCGTGAATGCGCCGCGTGCAAAAGGCAGCGCGCAGTTCAGCGCTTTCGGTTTGGTCTTGGGGCCCGTGACCGGGGCGATCAGGACCTGCACATGCGGCATCGGACCAAGCCGCGCGATGGCAGCGCGGGTTGCGAGGTCGTTGGGCTCGATGGCCAGGATGACCTGAAGTTTTTCGCGCGGATAGTCGAGATCGTTGATCGCCTGC
The DNA here is from genome assembly GCA_963784755.1 of uncultured Alphaproteobacteria bacterium. Lineage (GTDB taxonomy): Bacteria > Pseudomonadota > Alphaproteobacteria > Rhizobiales > Xanthobacteraceae > Bradyrhizobium. The sequence continues at coordinate 1,898,316 of CAWASS010000004.1, forward strand.
ATCAGCGGCCCGACCGATTTCGCTTCGCGGTAAAGCGCGGCGATCACGGTATAGACCGGCAATCGACGATCGGGCATGCGCGGCAATTCCGGCTGTGGTCGCCGCGGCATGAAACTCCCGACAAGACGCAGGCCGACGAACGCCAGAAACCACGCCGCCAGTACGGCGCTCCATATGTCCAAGGCGAAGATTGGCGGCAACAGCAACACGGCTGCGATTCCGCACGGCCCCTTGAAGCGTTGCAGATGCCGGCGCCATCGCGAACCCTCGCCCGCGGCAGGCGCGGCCGACATCTGCGGAAACCGGTCGCGAAGACCATTGGCGGCGGCTCGGCCGAGCACGTCATCCGTCTGATGCAGCAAAAACTGATGGAGACGTGAGGATGATGCGAGCCGGAGCCACTCGGTCAGGTCGGGATATTTTGCGACAAGCCGGCAGAGCGTGCGTGCCGCAAGGTGCCTTGGCGACAACATCCAGATCAGGCGTTCGTTCTGCCGTAGCGGTATCAAGCCGAAGGTGGCGGCGTCGGCGATCTGATGATCGTGCAGGGGAGATTCGCGGCGATCGATTTCAGCGAAATTTTCGATGGCGATTCCGGTGTGGAACACCAGCCTTTGCAAATACGCTTCTTCGTCGATCACGCCCCATTGAATCAGAACCTGGTCGGCGCCGATTCCGAGTTCCCGGGCGCGCGCCTCGGCGGCTCTGAGCAATTCCGGCGCCAGCACTCGCCGCAGGCAGTCCAGTTCATCGGCGGGACCTTGATCGAAAACGCCGCGCTGATTGTCATTGCTGGATCGCGGCGGGCCAAAGCCGCTGCGCAGAAACGCGGGCCGGTCAATCCGCGCAAATGCATTGCGGACATGGTCCCATGGGGCCATGACAAGTCCTCACTTAACGCAAACGATACTCGCCTCTCGCGCCGGATGGTCTATAAGACCCTCCTTTCCGAGGCGTCCGGCAGAGCACATCACACCTAGTGTCAGTTAACAATCTGAAATTGCTACACTTTTTACGCGCAACTCTCGCGGCTACATTGCTGGCGGTAGTAACGCCACACCGAGATGCGCGCGCCCAGAGCGCGCCCAAGCCCGCTGCGGAAGCAGCACCCCAGGCCGTGCCCGGCTTCTGGGATCCGCGGCGGCGTCCGGACCGGCCCGATCTGTCGCGCCTTACCGTGATCCGGTTTCTCACCGAGACCGATTATCCGCCGTTCAACTTCACTGGCCCCGACGGCAACCCCGCCGGATTCAATGTCGATCTGGCGCGGCTGTTGTGCGAGGAGATCAAGGTCACCTGCACCATCCAGATGCGGCGCTTCGAGACGCTGCTCGATGCGATTTCCAGCAATCGCGGCGACGCCATCATCGCCTCGCTCGCGGTGACGCCGGAACTGCGCAAGCGCGTCGATTTCACCGATCCGTATTACCGGGCGCCGGCGCGGTTCGTGTCGCGGCGCGACGCGGTGATGCCGGAAGTGCGCCCGGAATATCTCGAGGGCAAGAAAGTCGGCGCCATCGCCGGCTCTTCGCACGAAGCCTATCTCAAGGCGATGTTCACCGACGCCGAACTGCACTCCTATCCGAACGACGACGCGCTGCGGCAGGCGCTGCGACGCGGCGAGGTCGATTTCATCTTCGGCGACGCGATCTCGCTGGCGTTCTGGATCAACGGCACCGATTCGGGCGAGTGTTGCGCCTTTAGCGGCGGCCCGTTCGTCGAGAGCCGCTATTTCGGCGAAGGCATCGGCATCGCCGTGCGCAAGGGCAACGACCTGCTGCGGCAATCGTTGAACTGGGCGCTGTTCCGGTTGTGGGAAAAAGGTCGCTACACCGATCTGTGGCTGCGCTATTTCTCCGTCAGCCCGTTCTGAATTTCATCAGCAATGGTGGTTTGCATTTCGGTGCTGAGACGCTAGTTTCCGCGCCCGGAGAACCCTTGATGTCCACAAACGATCCAGGCGCCAGTCCGAGCGAGCTGCGTGCGCTTGCCGAACAGTCCAATGCCTGGCCGTTCGAGCAGGCAAAGGCGATCGTCGCGCGGCTGAAGAAGCAGCCGAAGGACGAGGTGCTGTTCGAGACCGGCTACGGACCCTCGGGATTGCCGCATATCGGCACCTTCGGCGAGGTCGCACGCACCACCATGGTGCGCCATGCGTTCCGCGTGCTCACCGAAGACAAGGTCAAGACCCGGCTGATCGCGTTCTCCGACGACATGGACGGGCTGCGCAAGGTGCCGGACAATGTGCCGAACAAGGAATTGCTGGAGCAAAACCTTGGCAAGCCGCTGACGCGCGTGCCGGATCCGTTCGGCACCCATCCGAGCTTCGGCGCCCATAATAACGCGCGGCTGCGCGCGTTTCTCGATACGTTCGGATTCGATTACGAGTTTGCAAGCTCGACGGACTACTACACCTCGGGGAAGTTTGACGCGACCCTGCTGCTGGTGCTGGTTCGCATCGAACAGGTGATGGCCGTCATGCTGCCGAGCCTGCGCGAGGAACGCGCATCCACCTATTCGCCGTTCTTGCCGATCTGCCCGCGCACCGGGGTGGTGCTGTATGTGCCGATTCTGGAGCACGACGCAAAGGCCGGAACGATCTCCTACGACGATCCGGAAACCAGGGAGCGCGTTACGCTTCCCGTTACCGGCGGGCATTGCAAGCTGCAGTGGAAGCCGGATTGGGCGATGCGCTGGGTCGCGCTGGGCGTCGACTACGAAATGGCCGGCAAGGACCTGATCGATTCTGTGAAGCTGTCCGGTCAGATCGTGCGCGCGCTTGGCAGTACGCCGCCAGAAGGCTTCAACTACGAGCTCTTCCTCGACGAAAATGGTCAGAAGATCTCCAAGTCGAAGGGCAATGGCCTCACCATCGACGAGTGGCTGCGCTATGCGTCGCCGGAATCGCTGTCGCTGTTCATGTATCGCGAACCGAAGGCGGCCAAGCGGCTGCATTTCGATGTTATTCCGCGCAATGTCGATGACTACCAGCAATTCCTCGATGGGTTTCCGCGGCAGGATGCGAAGCAGCAGCTCGTCAATCCGGTCTGGCATATTCATGCCGGACATCCGCCCGCCGCCGACAGTCCGGTCACGTTCCAGCTGCTGCTGACGCTGGTGTCGTCATCGAATGCGGAGAACGCCTCAACGCTGTGGGGATTTATCGGACGTTATCGCCCCGGCGTAACGCCGCAAACCCACCCGAAGCTCGACGCGATGGTCGGCTATGCGATCAATTACTATCGCGACTTCGTGGCGCCGACCAAAAAATTCCGCGAGCCGACCGAACCTGAACGCGTGGCACTGCAGGATTTGCGCGACGCGCTGTCGCAACTGCCGCCGCAGTCGTCCGCCGAAGAGATCCAGAACGTGGTCTACGAGATCGGCCGCCGCGAGCCGTTCCTGGATGCGGTGAAGAAGGGCAAGGACGGCCGGCCGGGCGTCTCTCTCGAGTGGTTCAACATGCTCTACCAGGTGCTGCTCGGCCAGGAAAAAGGCCCGCGTTTTGGCTCGTTCGTCGCGGTCTATGGCCTGCCGAACGCGGTGGCGATGATCGACGGCGCGCTGGCGCGGTCCATTTAAGCGGCATGCGCGGACGCCGCGCGCTGCGACGGCAAGCCGCAAATGCAGATAGCAGGCCCGCTGCATTTTCAGCCAATACCGTTGCAAATTACGCTACAATACCCGGCACAGGAACGATTCAAGCCTCCGTCGAGGGCAGGCAACATTGGGAGCATGCCATGCAGTTCAGGGTTTCGCCGAAGACGCTTGAGAACTACAGCGCCGAGGAATGGCAGGCGCGGGTCGATCTCGCGGCGGCGCACCGGCTGGCCTTTAATCAGGGTTTCAGCGAGGGCATCTTCAATCACCTGACCTTCGCGGTGCCGGGCTCAAGCGAGCGCTACTACCAGATCCCGTTCGGAATGCATTGGTCCGAGGTCACGGCTTCCTCCTTCATGGAGGTCGGCATCGACGACGGCGAGGTCAAGCGCGGCGACGGCGAGGTTGAGCGCTCCTGCTACTGCATCCATGCGCCGATCCACAAGGCGTTGCCGCAGGCCAGGGCGGTGTTTCATACCCACATGCCCTATGCCAGCGCGCTGACGCGTCTCGAAGATCCGCGCATCAAGGAGATCGGCCAGACCGAAGTCGGGATGTCGGGCGAGATAGCCTATGACGATGAATACACCGGCCCGGCGCTTGATCCGGCCGAAGGCGCGCGGCTTGCCAGGGTCATCGGCGACAAGACGGTGTTGTTCATGGCCAATCACGGCATCAGCACGGTCGGTGAGAGCGTCGCCGACGCCTATGACCGGCTGTATTACATCGAGCGCGCCGCGCAGGTTCAGATCTATGCGATGTGGACGGGGCAGCGCCTGAAGCAGCTTCCGGACGCCGTTGTCGAGAAGACCAAGCGCGATATCGGCGGGACCAACCTCTACCAGGGTCCAACGCCGGCACAGCGGCATTTCGATGCACTCAAGCGTACGCTCGACCGCAAGGAGCCCGACTACGCTTCGTAGGCGGCGGAGCCGCGCGTTCGTCGAGGTCCGTCATGCGCGGGCTTGACCCGCCTGCGGGGCCGAAACCCCTTCGGCGCGGCGAAGGCCCGCGCATCCATCTCACTTCGAAAAGTTTTTCAAATGATGGATTGCCGGGTCAAGCCCGGCAATGACGAATGGTCCTACTGGCTCGCCCACACGATCCTTGCGATCCAGTCCACGTCGGCAGCCGCAAGGGTGCGGTCGACATGGTTTGGATTGAGCGAACTCAGTTCGAGGGTCTTGGCGGTGCGGCGCTTCAGTTCCTTGACCATCACCTCGCCGTCCCTGGTCTTTACCACCACGCGGTCTCCGCGGTGGATCGGCGCCCCCGGCGACACCACGATGACGTCGCCGTCGCGATAGGCGGGCTTCATCGAATCGCCGGAAATCTTCAGCGCGTAGGCGTGCTCGTCATTGACCGAGGGCAGCCCGACTTCATCCCAGCCCTTGCCGGCGGGAAAGCCGCCGTCGGTGAAATAGCCGCCGGAGCCGGCTTGCGCGAAGCCGAGCAACGGCACCGATTGCACGATGCGCGGGGTGTCCTCGATCAGTTGAACGAAGGTGTCGACGGCGACGTTGGCCGCCTTCAGCGCCTTGGCGACCGACTCGGTGGACGGCCATCGGGGGCGGCCGTCGACGGTGATGCGCTTGGATTTGTTGAAGGTGGTGGGATCGAGGCCCGAGCTTTTGGCAAGCCCGGAAGGGGACAGTCCCGCACGCTCGGCAAGGCGATCCAGCGCGCCCCAAATCTGGTCGTGGGTCAGCATCTCGGTTTTTTGTTTGGCCATGGGTCTCAACTTTGTCAAAAACTAGGAATTATTACCTCAATTTGCCGGGTTCCGCAATCCACCCTGTGGATAAAATGCTGCCCTTGAAGTACGGCCCCCCCGCCGATACGGTCGGGGGACCCCGGAAATGCCGGTAAATCCCATAAAAGCATTGATAACAAACAGGAATCCGGGCGGTGCGCATGATTTATAAAATCTGTCCCGCCTCGGCCTGGCGCGAGGCGGAGCGGCGCGGCACCTTCCGCGGCAGCGCCGATGACCTGCGCGACGGATTCATCCATTTTTCAACCGCTTCCCAGGTGGCGGAGACGGCCAGGAAGCACTTTTCCGGCCAGACCGGGCTGTTCCTGATCGCGGTGGACGCCGATGCGCTGGGTGATTCGCTGCGCTGGGAGCCCTCGCGCAACGACGAATTGTTTCCGCATCTCTATGGCGAACTCGACCTCGGCGCGGTCACCGCCATCCTCGACATGCGTGCCCGCTCCGACGGCTATCACGACATTCCGGAGCTGAAGCCGTGATTCGCGCCTTCGATGCCTTCTCGCTGCCGCTGCTGCGCTGGTTCGATCCGGAGGACGCGCATCGGCTGGCGATCCAGGGATTGCGGCTGCTGCCGCCGATGCGGCCGCGGCCGGACGATCCCAAGCTCGCGGTGCGCGCCTTCGGCCTGAACTTTCCCAATCCGCTCGGCATGGCCGCCGGTTTCGACAAAAGCGCCGAAGTGCCGGACGCGCTGCTGCGCCTCGGTTTCGGCTTTGTCGAAATCGGATCGGTGACCCCAAAGCCGCAAACCGGCAATCCGCGGCCACGGCTGTTCCGGCTGGAGCGCGACGAGGCGGTGATCAACCGCATGGGGTTCAACAATGACGGCGCCGACACCGTGCTGCGGCGGCTGGCCAATCGCGCACATCTTGCCGGCATCGTCGGCGTCAATGTCGGGGCCAACAAGGATTCGCCCGATCGCGCCGCCGATTACGTCCGGCTGATCGAGACCTTCGCGCCGGTGGCGAGCTATTTCACCGTCAATGTGTCGTCGCCGAACACGCCGGGCCTGCGCAATTTGCAGCAGGCGGCCGCGCTCGATGACCTGCTGGCGAAGGTGATCGACGCGCGGGAACGGGTGCGTCAGAACGCCGGCGATTCGCCGGTGCTGCTCAAGATCGCGCCGGACCTGACGCTGAACGAACTCGACAACGTCGTCCACATCGCGCGCTCGCGAAGGGTCGATGGCATGATCGTCGGCAACACCACCGTCGCGCGGTCCTCGACCTTGCGCGAACAGAATCGGGCGGCAGAGCAGGGCGGCCTGTCCGGCCGGCCGCTGTTCCGGCTGTCGACGCGAATGGTGGCGGAGACCTATGTGCGCGCCGAGGGCGCGTTTCCGCTGGTAGGCGTCGGCGGCATCGATAGCGGTGGTGCCGCGCTGACCAAAATCCGCGCCGGCGCCAGCTTGATCCAGCTTTATTCGTCGCTGATCTACAAGGGGCTCGGTCTGGTCGACGGCATCAAATCGGATCTCGCCTCGACGCTGCTGCGGACGGGACGCGATTCGCTGGCCGAAATCGTCGGCGCCGACGCGGCCAACATCACCGCCGAGGACTGGCCGGTCTAGGTAGCCCTCGTGTCCCGGACGCGGTGCGGCATTCTTCATGCCGCTCCCCAGACTTACGACCGTACCAATCACCGGCGTGCGTTACGGCCCCGGCTCTGCAGCGCACCGCTTCGCAAGGGCTACGCGCTGCGCTGCGTCCGGGGCACGGCAAATGACGCCCTCAACAGCGCCGGATAACGCAGCGCCTGCAGCCCGCCGCGCGCGGCATAATGCACCAGCAAGGCTCCCCACAATCCGGCGTTGCCGAATGACCGCAGCGCCAGCCACGCGGCGAGAAAGATCGCCAGCGACAACACCATCAGATTGCGCATGTCACGCGCCCAGGCGGCGCCGATGAAAATGCCGTCATAGGCGAAGGCAAAGACGCCGAACACCGGCGCCAGCACCACCAGCCATAGATTACTCCGTGCGCTGTGACGAACGTCCGCGCTGACGGTCATGACATCGATCAGCGCCGAACCGAACAGCGCGTAGACGGCGGTCACTGCGAGCGCGAAGGCAAATCCCCAGCGTATGACCAGCCGCGTCGCGCTCGAGAACGAGGTGCGGTCACGCGCGCCATAGGCGCGGCCGCAGAGCTGTTCGGCGGCGTTGGCAAGGCCGTCGAGGAAGAACGCGTTGATCAGCAGGAAGTTGTTCAGCACCGCGTTGGCGGCAAGCGTCACATCGCCGGCGCGTGCGCCCTGCGCGGTGAAGAACAGAAACGCCGCGATCAGGGCGGCGGTGCGGATCATGATGTCGCGGTTGACCGACAGCATGCGCATCAGCTTGGCGCGGTCGAGCAGCGCCATGCGCGGAACGGCGGGCTGTCCGTGCGCCAGGTATCGGGCGATCGCGGCGCCGATCACAAGCCCGGCGGCTTCCGCGATAACGGCAGCGATCGCAGCCCCGGCGATCCCGAAATCCAGCACCAGTACTAACACGACCGTCGCCGCCATATTGATGACGTTGATCGCAATCTGGACAGCGAGCGCCAACGCCGCCCGCGCCTGTCCGATCAGCCAGCCGAGCATGACGTAATTGGCCAGCACCAGCGGCGCCGCCCAGATCCGGATCGTGAAGTAGGTCTTCGCAGCGCGGGTCACGCCGTCGCTGCCGCCCATCGTTCCCAACAGTATTGCGGCGAGCGGTATCTGCAGCACGATGAGAGCGGCGCCGATTAGCGCGGCGATGACGAAACCCCGCACCACTATTGCGCGGATCTCGAGCCCGTCATTCGCCCCGAGCGCCTGTGCGGTGAAGGCGACCGTGCCCATGCGCAGAAATCCGAACAGCCAGAACACGCAATCGAACGTAACCGAGGCGATTGCGACGCCGCCGAGCAGGGTTGCATCGCCCAGCCGGCCGATCGCGGTGGTCGAGACGATGCCGAGCAGCGGCGTGGTCAGGTTCGCGATCATCGCCGGCCCGGCGATGGCGAAAACCTGCGCGGTGGTAATCCTGGAAATCGACGTCAAGGAACCGTCCGGCTGCGTGCCGCCTAGCGCCCGCGCGGCGCGCCGAACATCCGCGAGATCAGCCAGACCGGAATCACGATCACGGCGCCGAGCAGGAAGTAACGCCACAGCCAGTTGATGGTGTCGAAGCCGAGATCCCAAAGTCGCTCGAACAGCAGGCGGATGCTCCTGACGATATTCCAGGGATCGAAGCCGATGGCGGCGAGTACCACGCCGACCAGGATCGACAGCAGGATCAGGCGAAACGCCACCGCCAGCGGCGAGCCGCCGAGGAAGCGCGACAGGTTGTCGTGGGCCGCCGGCAATTCCCTGGTGTCGTTAGGCATTGAAAACTCTCCCGGTGCGGACTGGCCCGCATGATATCAGTTCACCGCAGATGGGGAACCGGTTTGCCGGCGTCAATGGCCGCCGGACGCCACGGGTTTCTAATTTGACGCGTTTTCGTCACGCGCTACGCCTGAATGACGGGGTCGGATTTCAGCATCCGCTCCAGCGTCTCCAGCCGGTCGGCCTCGCGCGGCGGCTTGTCCCAGCGGAGCCGGTTGATGCGCGGAAAGCGCATGGCGACGCCGGATTTGTGCCGCGGCGAGCGCGCCAGGCCCTCGAAGGCAACCTCCAGCACCAGCCCCTGATCCGGTTCATGCACGACATGGCGCACCGGGCCGAATTTCTCCGTGGTGTTGCGGCGGACGAAGCGGTCGATCTGCAGCAATTCTTCGTCGGTGAAGCCGAAATAGGCCTTGCCGACCGGCACCAGCTGCTCGCCGTCGTCGCCTTCGGTCCAGACCCCGAAGGTGTAGTCGGAATAATACGACGAGCGTTTGCCATGGCCGCGCTGGGCATACATCAGCACGGCGTCGATAATGTGCGGATCGCGCTTCCATTTCCACCACTGGCCTTTTGGGCGGCCCGGCAGATACGGCGCGTCGCGGCGCTTCAGCATCACGCCCTCGACCGCCTCGGCGTCCTCGCCGGCGCCCGCACGGGCGGGATCGGCGCGCGCCGCCTTCAGCGCATCCCAACTGCCGAAGGGGATCGTCGGCGAGAGGTCGACGCGGGGATCATCCAGCGTCGTGACGAATGTTTCGAGCCTGGCGCGGCGCTCGGCGAAAGGCAGTTCGCGAAGGTCATTGTCGCCGTCGCCGAGCAGATCGTAGGCGCGCAGGTGGATCGGATATTCCTTCATCAGTTTCGGCGACACGACCTTGCGGTTGAGGCGTTGCTGAAGAACATTGAAGGTCTGCACCCGGCCTTGGCGCAGCACCAGCAACTCGCCGTCGATCGCGCCGGGAAGATGCAGCGACGGCAACAGGTCCGGAAAGCTCCCGGTGATGTCTTCGCCGCTGCGCGAATAAAGCCGCGCGACCATGTTGCCGCGCTCGTCGCGTCCGCTCACCGCCTGCACGCGGATGCCATCCCATTTCCACTCGGCGATGAAATCCGCGGCATCGAGGTTTGCAAAGTCGGTGTCCTCGATGGCGTGCGCCAGCATCACCGGACGGAACGGCGCCGGATCGAGATTGACCGGCTTGCCGGCGCGGCCTTCCAGCCACGCGAACAAATCGAGATAGGGCGGCTCGAGGCCCGGCCACATCAACTCGACATCGTGGGCATCCTTGTCGCCAAGAGCGGCCGCCGCGGTCTTGGCAAGCCGCGCGGAGACGCCGATCCGCATCGCGCCAGTGACGAGTTTTAGCAGTGCCCAGCGGCCGGTCTCGTCGAGTTCGTCGAGCCAGCGGGTGAGCTGCGCGGGCAGCTCGGTCTTGCCGAGGGTGCGCAGTATGGTGACGACCTCGGTGAGGCTTGGTGGAGGCGGGTTGTTGTGGAGTTGAGCCGAGGCCTTCGGCCACATCAGCGCCACCGTCTCCGAGAGGTCGCCGACATAGTCATACGACAGCGCGAACAGCACCGGGTCGGTCCGCGCGGCGATGAGGTCGCGGATCAGCCCGGCCTTGGCGTGCTTGAACGACAATGCACCGGTCAGCGCCGCCAGCGCATAGCCGCGGTCGGGGTCTTCGACGTTGCGAAAATAGGAGGTGATCAGCCGTAACTTGTTGTTGCGGCCGGGCTCATAGGCAAGACGGTCGAGCAGTTCGGCGAAGCGGTTCATGCCTCGGCGCCTTCGCCCGGCAGCGGCTCTTCTTCGCTGTCTTCATCACCGTATCCCACCAGATCAAGCGGCCGCGCGACCAAACCCCTGGCCGTGCACCAATGCACCAGCGCGTCTTCCTGGCCATGGGTGACCCAGATTTCGCCGGCGCCGGTGGCGTCGATGGTCGCGGTCAGGCCGTCCCAGTCGGCGTGATCGGAAATCACCAAGGGCAATTCGACGCCGCGCTGCCGCGCTCGCGCGCGCACCCGCATCCAGCCCGACGCAAACGCCGTGACCGGATCGGGGAAACGCCGGGTCCAGATATCGGAGGTCGCCGACGGCGGCGCCAGCGTGATGGTGCCGGCGAGATCGGCCTTCTTCACCCCCTTGACCAGGCGCAGCTCGCCGAGCGGCACGCCGCGGCTTTGGTAATAGCGCGTGATCTTTTCCATCGCGCCATGCAGATAGATCGGCGCGTCGTAGCCGGCTGCGCGGATCAGTGCGATCACCCGTTGCGCCTTGCCGAGCGAATAGGCGCCGACCAGATGCGCGCGCTCCGGAAACAGTTTTACGGACGCGAGCAGCTTCTTGATTTCGCCGGCGGCGTCGCCGTGGCGAAACACCGGCAGGCCGAAGGTGGCTTCGGTAATGAAGACATCGCAGGGCACCACCTCGAACGGCGCGCAGGTGGGATCGGGCGCGTCCTTGTAGTCGCCGGAGGCGACGATGCAGGTATCCTTGCAGGACACCGCGATCTGCGCCGAGCCCAACACATGGCCGGCGGGATGGAATTTGATCCGGACGTCGCCGACGCGAAGGTCTTCGCCATAGGCGATTGCCTGCGTGCTGCGCGCAAAATTGTCGCCGTAACGCAGCCGCATCATGTCGAGGGTTTCCTGCGTCGCCAGCACCGCGCCATGGCCGGGGCGGGCGTGATCGGAATGACCGTGGGTGATCACGGCGCGCGCGACCGGCCGCACCGGATCGATATGAAAGCCACCGGGCTTGCAGCACAGGCCGGCGGCGACGGGCATCAGGATGTCTTGCGGACGCATCTCGGTTATATAGTCCGGCTTGGGGTCCATTCGAGTCTCGCCGTTCCGGTTCCAACAATGCCCGCGCGATTGTTCCTGTCTTCCGGCGACATGATCGCCGACCGGCGCTTCGATTTCGCGCGCGATCTGCAGCTGAAAGGCGATCTTGCCGCCGCCGCCGACCTGCTGCTGCAGGCGACCGACCTCGCACCCGGCTTTGCCTCGGCCTGGTTCACGCTGGGAGACATTCGCGAGCAACTCGGAGAACGCGAGCACGCGATCTCAGCCTTTCGCAAAGCGCGAGGCGCCGATCCCGACGATAGGCACGGCGCAAGCCTGCGGCTGATGCTGCTCGGCGCCGTTGAATTATCGAATATGCCGCCAGCCTATGTGCGCGCGCTGTTCGACCAATACGCGCCGAAATTCGAGAAGGCGCTGGTCGACGACCTCGGCTATCGCGGCCCGGAGTTGCTGTTCAAAGCCGTGCTCGCCACGCGCGCCGCCGTCCGCAAGCCGGCGTTTTTCAAGCGCGCCATCGATCTCGGCTGCGGCACCGGCCTTGCGGCGCGGGCGTTCGCCAGGGAGGTGGACGCGTTCATCGGGATCGATCTGTCGCCGCGCATGATCGAGCGGGCGCGCGCCACCGGCCTCTACGCGGAGCTGGAGGTTGCGGAGATGGTGCAGGGCCTTGGCAGCAGACCTGACGCCGGCGCCAACCTGATCCTTGCCGCCGACGCGATGGTCTATCTGTCGGATTTCGCGCCGCTCTTGCGCGAAGTTTTCCGCGTGCTGGCGCCTGGAGGATTGCTGGCGTTCACCGCCGAAACCCACAGCGCAGAGGGCGTCATCCTCGGTGAGGGCCTGCGCTACGCGCACGGCGCCGCCTATGTCCGCAATGCGATTGCGGCTGCCGGCCTGACGCTGTCGCGGCTGGAAGATTTGTCGGCGCGCAATGAGGACAACGCGCCGGTACCCGGCCTCGTGGTGGTCGCTGTAAAAGCCTGAACGAATGCAATCATGCAAACAAAAACCCCGGCCGCGAGGCCGGGGTTGATGTCTGGCGATGTCGCCGCGATCAGTACTTCGCGACCACCGGGGTGTTGAAGTGATAGTTCAGGCCGCTGCGGAAGATATGCTCGTGCACCTGGGTGCTGTTGGTAGCGGTGATCGCGGGGCCACCGGCGATGCCGGGGATCACAAAGGAACCTGTCGATGTGCCGAGATCGACATAGAGGTACTCGGTCTTCGAGGTCCAGTTGTTGCCCAGCACGCCGACCAGGAAGGTGAGCGGGGTCTCGATGCCGCCGCCGACCGTCCAGCCACCCTTGGTGTTGGAGATTTCTGCGCTGGCCGGCGAGCCGAGGAAGTTCGCAGCGATCTTGGTCTTGACGTTACCGTAGGCGTAACCGCCGGTGGCGTAGAACAGGGTCGATCCGACCGAATAACCGGCCCGGCCGCGCACCGTGCCGAACCAAGGCAGCGTCGCGTCATAAGCGGCGAAGATAACCGGTGCAGGGCCCGGATTGCAGGTCTGCACGCAGGCGCGGTTGTCGCGCTGGCTCGAGCCCTGGATGTCGGCTTCGAGGCCGAACACCCAATTGGCAGCTTGCCAGTTGTAGCCGGCCTGGATGCCGCCGTTGTAGCCGTCCGGGCTCAGGTTGAAGAATTCGGTCGAAGTGCCCGCCGGTCCGGTGAGCGAGTACGCGGTGTGATCGCGTCCGATGCCGCCGCCGAAGTTGCCGCCGAGGTAGAAGCCGGCCCAGTTCGAGGCCGGCGGCGGGACGTAGGCGCCGCCGTTGCCGTTGATGCGATAGTTCAGGCCGACCCGGAAGATCTGCTCACGGATATCGGTGCTCATGGCGTGGCCGATGCCGTTCAGCGTGAACTGGTCGAGCCGGTCACCGAGGTTCAGGTAGAGATATTCGATCTTGCCGGTCCAGTTACCGCCGAGCGAAGCCTCGACGCCGGTACCGTAAACCCAGCCGCCGCGATTCTGGTTCGACGCGAATGCCCCCGTGTTCGCGGGTCCCCCGGGCGGGAGGGTTTCCGTGTACGTGGTCTTGACGCTGCCATAGGCCCAACCGCCGGTGACGTAGCTTAGCACCGGGCCGGTTGCGATACCGACGCGGGCGCGGGCCGTACCGAACCAGTCAAGCTTCTGGTTAAAGTTGTTATTTTGCGTCGGCAGGCAGCCGATCAGGCAGCTGAAATTGTCGCGCATGCCGGTACCCTGGATGTCGGCCTCGACACCGAACACCAGCGCGCCGAAAAAGGAGTTCTGAACCTGGTAGTTGTAGCCGATCTGGCCGCCACCGAGGCCGCCCTGCGGATTGAGGTAGGAGGCTTCGAACGAAAGACCGGCGGGAATGGCCATACGGGTATAATCCCGGCCGATGCCGACACCGGCGTTCACGCCGACGTAAAACCCGGTCCAGTCATAGACCATGGCGACCGGAGCTTTGAGATAAGGCGCCTTGACCGCCATGTCCGCCGCTTGGGCGCTAACCGCGGTTCCGAGGAGTGCTGCCGCTCCGGCCAAAATCTTTTTCATGATCGTCCCCAAAGTTCCAAAATTGAAATTGGAGTGTACCCGCGGGGTTCCGATATGTCTGTGGCGGGCCAGTCACACTGTCTGGGAATGATACGCGGAAGGCCACCAAACTGCATAAAATAGGGGCTTCGGCGGTATCCGGGCGCGCCGGACGGCGATCTTCAGTACCTGACGTGTCGTGCAATCTACCTCGACCGGACTAGCCGGAAGGCCTAGGTCTCAGGCGTGCTGGTTTCGGATCGCGATTCTCAACCTCAACTGCTGCCAGAAACCTTCCTGCGCTGGTTCGCAGGCCGCGGCTGGTCGCCCCGCGAGCACCAGCTGGCGCTGCTCGCAAAAGCCCGCGACGACCGCTCGGTGCTGCTGATCGCCCCCACCGGCGCCGGCAAAACGCTGGCCGGGTTCCTGCCGACGCTGGTGGAGCTTTCTTCTCCGTCCCTCCCAAAGGGGGGCGGTGAGAAGCTCATCTCCACCGGACGCGGCATGGCGCGCAGCCGCGGCCTGCATACGCTCTACATCTCGCCGCTGAAGGCGCTGGCGGTCGATATCGCGCGCAACCTGGAAACGCCGATCGCCGAGATGGCGCTGCCGATCAAGGTCGAGACCCGCACCGGCGACACCCCGGTGTCGCGGCGGCAGCGGCAGCGGCGCTATCCGCCCGACATCCTGCTCACCACACCGGAGCAACTGGCGCTGCTGCTGTCGTCCGACGACGCGCCGTTCCTGTTCTCGTCGCTGAAGCGCATCGTGCTCGACGAATTGCATGCGCTGGTCACTTCCAAACGCGGCGACCTGTTGTCGCTGGGCCTCGCCCGGCTGTGGCGGCTGGCGCCGCAGCTGCGGTCGATCGGGCTGTCGGCCACGGTGGCGGAGCCGGAATCGCTGGCGCGGTTTCTGGTGCCGCAACGTGACGGCGCCGTTGAGGCCGCCGATGTCGTCGTAGCCAGCGGCGCCGCGGCGCCCATTGTCGAGATGCTCGACACGCGCGAGCGCCTGCCGTGGGCCGGCCATACCGCGCGCCACGCGCTCGATGAGATCTACGACCTGATCAAAGCCAACAAGACCACGCTGGTGTTCGTCAATACCCGCAGCCAGGCCGAGATGCTGTTTCAGGATCTGTGGCGAATGAACGACGACGGCTTGGCAATCGCGCTGCATCACGGTTCGCTCGATGTCGCCCAGCGCCGCAAGGTCGAGGACGCGATGGCGGCGGGCAAATTGCGGGGCGTGGTCTGCACTTCCTCGCTCGATCTCGGCGTCGACTGGGGCGACGTCGATCTGGTGATCAATATCGGCGCGCCGAAGGGCGCCTCGCGGCTGATGCAGCGGATCGGCCGCGCCAACCACCGCATCGACGAAGCCTCGCGCGCGGTGCTGGTGCCGGCCAACCGTTTTGAGGTGCTGGAATGCCGGGTTGCGATCGATGCGGTCGCGGAAAACGCGCAGGACACCCCGCCGCTGCGCATCGGCGCGCTCGACGTGCTGGCGCAGCACGTGCTGGGCTGTGCCTGCGGCGAGCCGTTTTTCAGCGATGAGCTTTACACCGAAGTGCTGACGGCCGCGCCCTATTCCAATCTCACCCGAACCGATTTCGACGACGTGGTCGATTTCGTCGCCACCGGCGGCTATGCGCTGAAAACCTACGAACGCTTCGCCCGCATCAAGCAGGACAACAACGGCCGCTGGCGCGTCACCAATCCGCGGGTGCGGCAAAGCTATCGCCTCAACGTCGGCACCATTGTCGAGGACACCATGCTGAAGGTGCGGTTGGTGCGCTCGCGCGGCGGCGGTTCGGGCTCGACCGGCGCCTTGGCGCGGGGCGGGCGGATGCTGGGCGAGATCGAGGAAGCCTTCATCGAGGGGCTGGTGATCGGCGACACCTTCGTGTTCGGCGGCGAGGTCGTCCGTTACGAATCGCTGGTCGAGGATCAGGTTTACGTCTCTCGCGCCAACGATGCCGACGCCAAGGTTCCATCCTACAACGGCGGCAAGTTTCCGCTCTCGACCTATCTCGCCGAGCGCGTGCGAAGACTGCTTGCCGACAAGCGGGCTTGGAACGGCTTGCCGGAACAGGTGCGCGACTGGCTGTCGCTGCAGGCTGATCTTTCGCGCGTGCCCGGCGTGCGCGAACTGGTGGTGGAAACCTTTCCCCGCGCCAACAAGCATCACCTCGTGTGTTACCCGTTCGAGGGCCGGCTCGCACACCAGACGCTGGGCATGTTGCTGACGCGGCGGATGGAACGTGCCCGCGCCCGGCCGCTCGGCTTCGTCGCCAACGAATATGCGCTGGCGGTGTGGTCGCTTGGCGATCTGTCGTTCATGATCCGGCAGGGAAAGCTCGACCTTGACGCGCTGTTCGACCCGGACATGCTCGGCGACGATCTCGAGGCGTGGCTCGCGGAATCCGCGCTGATGAAGCGCACCTTCCGCACCTGCGCGGTGATTTCCGGCCTGATCGCGCGGCGCTTTACCGGCGAGGAAAAAACCCGGCGCCAAGTGCTGTTCTCGACCGACCTGATCTACAACGTCTTGCGCAAGCATCAGCCCGACCACGTGCTGTTGCGCGCCGCGCGTGCCGATGCCGCGACCGGACTGCTCGATATCCGCCGCCTCAGTGATATGCTGGCGCGAATCAAGGGGCGAATCGTCCACAAGGAACTCGATCGGGTTTCGCCACTGGCGGTGCCGGTGATGCTGGAAATCGGCCGCGAGTCGGTCTATGGCGAAGCATCGGACGAGTTGCTCGCGGAAGCGGCGGACGACCTCGTCAAAGAGGCGATGGAATAGAACGTGACGGCACGCGTACAATCTGCAGAAGGCCCCGCACCGGTGCGCGCCGCTACCGTCACCATCGCGGGCGTGACCCTGATCGCCGACCTGTCCGGCGCGTTCTTCTGGGAATCGGAGCGTCTGCTGGTCGTCTCCGACCTGCATCTGGAAAAAGGTTCGAGCTTTGCCGCGCGCGGCGTGCTGCTGCCGCCTTACGATACGGTGGCGACGCTCTCGCGCCTCAGTGCTGTCATCGCGCGGCACGATCCGCGTACCGTGATCGCGCTCGGCGACAGTTTTCACGACCGCAAGGCGCATGAACGGTTGTCAGTTGGGGACCGCGAGGCCATCGCCGCTCTGCAGGCGCGGCGCGACTGGATCTGGATCGCGGGCAATCACGACCCGGTGCTGCCGCGCGATGTCGGCGGCGTGGTCGCCAGTGAAGTTGCCGTCGGCAGTGTCACGTTTCGTCATGAGCCGACCGGCGCTGCCGGCGAAATCGCCGGACATCTGCATCCGAAGGCGCGCGTGACCACGCGCGGACGCTCGGTGGAGCGGCGATGTTTTGCCAGCGACGGGATGCGCGCGGTGATGCCGGCGTTCGGCGCCTATACCGGGGGCCTGAGCATTCGCGATGAGGCATTCGCCAGGATTTTCCAGACGACGGGTTTCATGGCGCATGTACTGGGCGACGTCAGGATGCACGCGATTTCGGCGTCGCGCTGTTATTGATCGGTGTCCTGGCAGGTTCCTGACCGGGAACCGAACCCAGTCCGAATCGTTGTCGCGGCGGCTGGATACGGGCATGGCAAATCGCAACAAAACGAATCACCGGAAACACAAGAAAGCGGATGATCAGAAGCCGGCGCTGAAGGCCGAGCGCGCTCAGCCGTTTCGTTCTCGCGACTTTCTCAAAAGCCTCGGCCCGGGGCTGATCACCGGCGCATCCGATGACGACCCCTCCGGCATCGGCACCTACAGCCAGGCCGGCGCGCAGCTCGGCTACGGCATCGGCTGGACCATGCTGCTGACGTTTCCGCTGATGGTGGCGATCCAGGAAATTTCGGCGCGGGTCGGCCGCGTCACCGGGCGCGGCATCGCCGGCAATGTCTGCCGGCATTATTCGGCGACGCTGCTGAATATCGTGGTTGCGTTGTTGTTCATCGCCAACACCATCAACATCGCCGCCGATCTTGGCGCGATGGCGGACGCCACCAAGCTCCTGATCGGCGGGCCCGGCATCCTCTACGTGCTGATGTTCGGCGTGACCTCGGTCGCGGCGCAAATTTTCTTCGACTACAAGCGCTACGTCTCGGTGCTGAAATGGCTGACGCTGTGCCTGTTCGCCTATGTCGGCGCGCTCGCGGTGGCCCATGTGCATTGGGGCGAGGCCCTGACCGGCATTCTGGTGCCGCGGTTGACCTGGAGTTCCGAGTATCTCACCACCATTGTCGCGATCTTCGGCACCACCATCTCGCCCTATCTGTTTTTCTGGCAGGCCTCACAGGAAGCGGAGGACCAGCGCGTCGATACCACCAAGCAGCCGCTGATCGACAAGCATTACGGCGCGCAAAAGGAGTTTCACCGGATTCGCGCCGACACCGTCGTCGGCATGGCGTTCTCCAACCTGATCGCGCTGTCGATCATCGTCACCGCCGCGGCAACCCTGCATGCCGCAGGCAAGACCGACATCCAGACCTCGGCGCAGGCGGCCGAAGCGCTGAAGCCGATTGCCGGCGCCTTCGCCGAATGGATATTTGCGCTCGGCATCGTCGGCACCGGTCTATTGGCGATTCCGGTGCTAGGCGGTGCCACCGCCTATGCCGTCGGCGAGGGGCGCCGCTGGCCGGTCGGGCTCGCGCGCAAGCCGAAAGAGGCGGTGGCGTTCTACGCCGTGCTGGCGCTGTCGGCGGCGATCGGCATCGCGCTGAATTTCACCTCGATCAATCCGATCTCGGCGCTGTTCTGGAGCGCGGTCATCAACGGCGTGCTGGCCGTTCCCGTGATGGTGCTGCTGATGATCATGGCGCGGCGCAAGGACGTGATGGGCCACTTCGTCATCGGCGGGCCGCTGTACTGGCTCGGCTGGCTCTCGACCGCGGCGATGGCGCTGAGCGTGGTGGCGATGGGCGCGGGTTTTTTCCTGAAGGACGGGTAGAGCGCAGCGAAACCCATCAGGCTAGCCTGGCACAGGTTGGGTATCGCTGCGCTCAACCCAACCTACGACTTACGCCTAGTCCTTCCGGAATACGATCGACGCCATCCAGCCCGTCATCAGCGCCATGAACGCCGTCACCAGGCCATAGGTAAAACCATTCTGATGCGCCGTGGTGGCGACGAACTGTTCGAAGCCGACCTTGACGATTTCGAACGCGGTGTCGGTCCGCGTCACCAGCGCGCCGTCGGCGAACAGCTTGATATCGACGTCATAGGTCCCGATCGGCACTTCGGCAGGAAGCGGAATGCCGGTGCGAAACAGCGTCGGCGTCAGGAACGTCACCGCCGAGGTCGCCTCGCGGTAGAGCCCGTGTTCGGAGCGCAGCCGCACGAAGGCGCTGCGAAACGCGTCGTTGGGAACAACGTCGGCGTAATCGGGGCCGACGCGCTGGGTCAGCAGCACGTTGTTGAGGCCGAGTTGCTGGCGGCGCTGGACCTCCGGCGGGGCAATGATGTCGAACGGCCGGTTGGAAAACAGCGCGAGATAGGTCGGCACCTTCAGGAATTGCCGGGAGTCGGTGTTGACCCAGATGCCGAACTTGCGTTCCTTGCGCCGCGTCACCATGTCGGCGCGCGGGCCGCTGACGGTGACGACGAGGTCGTAATTATTGCGGCCGGCCGGGGTCTTGTCGTCCTTTTCGACCGAGCCGAACAGCACCAGTTCCTCGCCGGAATAATTCGGCGTCACGGTGACGCGGTGGTTCGACACCGAGACGATCAGCCGTTCGGCGTGCGCATCGTCCATGGCGAAAGCCGCGCCCAGCGCCAGCGCGAAACCGACCGCCGCGATTTGCGCGCGCGAGATCATACGGCGCCTCCGGTTTCCCGGATGGTGAAGAGATCGGCGGGTTGGAGCACCAGTTCGATCGCGAAGCGAATCCCGACCGCCAGAATCAGCAGTCCGAGCAGCAGCCGCAAATGCTCGCCGCGAATCTTCTGCCCGGCGCGCGCGCCGAACTGCGCGCCGGTCACGCCGCCCACCATCAGGATCAGCGCCAGCACCGCATCGACCAGGTGGTTGGTGACGGCGTGCAGCATGGTGGCAAAGACCATGGTCACCAGCGTCAGCACCATCGAGGTGCCGATCACGGTCGCGGTCGGTACCCGCAGCAGATAGATCATGAGCGGGACCAGGATAAAGCCGCCGCCGATACCCATGATCGCGCCGATAAAGCCGATGACGAGGCCGACGACGATGATCGGGATCACCGACAGGTAAATCTTGGAACGTTTGAAGCGCATCTTCAGCGGCAGCCCGTGGATCCAGCCGTGGCTGCCGGAGCGCCGCATCGGGACGGCGACGCCGCGCCGCACGCGCAGGATCGCGCGCAAGCCCTCCCAGAACATCAATCCGCCCACCGCGCTCAGCAGCACCACATAGGACAGCGCGATCAGGAGGTCGAGCTGGCCGAGCGAGCGCAGCAGCGTAAATGTCCACACCCCGAGCGCGGTGCCGACAATGCCGCCGCTGAGCAGCACCAGCGCCAATGCAGGATCGATGGCGCGCTTGCGCCAATAGGACAATGCCCCGGAAAACGACGAGGCCGCGATATGGCTGGCAACCGAGGCGACCGCGACCGCGGGCGCGATCCCGACAAAGATCAGCAGCGGCGTCATCAGGAATCCGCCGCCGATCCCGAACATGCCGGACACGAATCCGACCGCGGCACCCATCGCCAGGATGAGGAACACATTGACCGGAATGTCGGCGATCGGGAGATAAAGCTGCACGCGCGTTCGCTTCGGATTTTTAGCCCTGAAGCTGGCCGAAACCGTTCACGGCATGGTTTCTTGAATGCGGCGCGGATTGCCGCGCCTCTGCATAACCGAAATCGCCGGCTTGAGGGATTAAAGAATCCGCCGATGCCGGATTTTTTGGCCCGGGCCTGTCGCGTAATTCCAGCGGTGGTGAATAATTCAGATTAACGGGCGGCGCGCTTGGTCGAGGCCGGCTTTGCCGCGGCCGGCGCAGGCTTTGCCGAATTGGCTTGTGTGGGCGCTACATCCCAGCCGCCGGCCGGGCTCGCCACATTGACGGCGTCGTCGGGTTGGCTTTCGGGCGTGAAGGTCTGGATCGCGAGCTTGGCCGCGGCCAGCGACTGGGCGTCGAGCCTTTTTGCGATGTCGTCGCGCTTGCGCACGGAGTCGGCGTCACCCTGGGCTGCGGCGAGGCTGAACCATTTGAACGATTCGGCAAGGTTCTGCTCGACCCCGATGCCGCGTGCATAGAGGATGCCGAGATTGAACTGGCTGTCGGCGACGCCGCGGTCGGCCGCCTTGCGGAACCATTGCGACGCGCTCTTGTAGTTGGCGCCCTTGCCGCCGCCGTCGGCGTCGAGCACGGCGAGATTGTGCATCGCCTTGGCGTTGCCGCGCTCGGCCGCCTGCAAATAATAGCGGCGCGCGATATCGATGTCCTTTTTCACGCTGAGGCCCTTTTCGTAGAGGGTCCCGAGCCGGAACACCGCCGGTACCAGGCCGGCCTGTGCCGCGCGGTCGTACCACTTCGCGGCCTCGTCGAAATTAGGGGCAACACCTTTGCCTTCGGCGAAGCGGACGCCGATTTCATACGCAGCCGAAGGGTCGCCCTTCAGCGCCGCAGTGCGCAGCACCGGTCCGCCGATCCCGTCCGGCAGTCGTTCCGTCGGCGGAACCTGGATCAGCGTGAGTTTGCGGTTGGCCGGCAATGCCGGGCTGGCAGCTTCGGCCTGCGGAATCGTGCCGGTGATATCCGCTGCGGTTATCGGAGTGGCTGCCGGTGTCGCGGCCTGCGGGATCACCACCGACGCGGTGCCGTCGGAGGGGACTGGCGCGTTCATCGATTGCCGGCCGATTGGCGTCGGCGATGTCAGCGAAGGCATGGCCGGGGCGGGGGCGGCGGGCTTGGCGCTGTCGTCGGGGAGCGCCGAGGGCGCCGGCTCACTGGCATTTTCGGTCGCCGGCATCGACGGCGGAGGGCCGCTGTCCAGCAGCGTCATCGCCATCTTGAAGGTGCCGAGCACGATCATGACCACGCTGGCACCGACCAGCAACGAGCGAATCTTCGAGGTGATGGTCGACGATCCCCTGGCCGCGGCGTTGGTGGAGTCCTTGGGCGGCGCGGCGCGCTTGGTCTTGGCGTCCTTGGCGGGCTGCGCGGCGGCCGCTTGTGCTGCGCGGCGCGCGGCGGCGATAAAGCTGGATGTGCTGGTCGGTTCGCGGGCGGCAGGTGAAATCCCGCTGATCGCGTTTTCCGACGCGGCGATGCGCTCGGACGGCGACGCCGCGCGGCCGAGCGGGCGCGTGCCGGGCTCCAGCGGATGATCCGGCGGCAGATCGGGTTCGATCGCGGCGCGCGGCGGCGCGGCCTGCGGCTCGAGAATTTCGCTGATCGCCCGCGGCGGCACAATGACGGGAGCCGGCGGCTCGGCGGCATGGAATTCCCGCGGTGCGGCTGCAAAATGCGGCTGCGCGGCAGCGGGATTCGGCAATTCCGGCCGGGGCGGCGGCGAAGCGGATTGCTGCGGCATCGCCGCGTACGGCATGGCTGCCGGCGCGGCCTGCGACGCGACCGGCTGCGGCGCCGGCGCGGAACGTACCGCGCGCAGATCGCCTTCGATCATGGCGAGGCGATCGACCACATGGCCCAGCGTGTTGTGGACGACTTCGAGCGCATCCTGGGTTTGACGGCCGGTCTCCGACTGGCGGAATTGCATGTCGGACAATTCGCGCTTGATCACGTCGACCAGGCCGCTATCCATCTGCATGGCGGCCGGCGCGGCGCTTGTGCTGTTATCGGCGAACGCGGCAAAGCTGGCGTGCTGGCTTTCGAGATGGCGCAGCACGTCCTGCAGGCCCTCTTCGACCCGTCCAAGATTGCCGGAGCGGTGATCCGCAGAGGCTTCGAGCCGTTCCAGCAGATACGACACGCGCTGTTCGAGATGAGCGAGCGCGGACGCGCTGTCATTGCCGACCTGCATATGGTCGAGGCGGTCCATCAGCGCCCGCAGCGCGCCTTCGATATGTTCCGAATTATCGTTGACGACCGGCCGTTCGCGGCTTTCCAGCGTCGACGTCAGTGCGGCGATGCGCTGCTCGAGGATTGCGAACGAATCACCATGGCCCTCGGCGCGGGCGAACTGGTCGACCTTGGCCGACAGCGTATGGACGTCGTCGCTGAGCCGTGTCAGCGCATCGGTCGATGCAACGTTGGAAACGATCGACCGCAGCGCCGAGATCGCGTCCTCGAGTTGCCGGATCGTGCCGGGGTCATCGCTGCTGCGCACGATCATGTCGAGCTTGGCGCTGAGATTGCGGATCGCGTCGTCGTAGCCGGCGAGTTGCTCCGCTGGAGTCATCGAGCGCAGCGCTTCGCGAATCTCGTTAAGCGCGCGCTCGATTCCGGCCAGCGCCTGGCCGTCGATGCCGTTCTGCCTGTTTTCGTCGATCCGCCGCGACAGCGAGCGGATTTCATTTTCGATCAATTCGATGGCGCGGCGCGGCATCGCCTCGGTGATGGCGTGGCGAATCTCGTTCAGCTCGCTGCGGAACGCGGCAATCGACTGCTCGATGCCATCGGGACGCTGCAGCGCTTCGATCTGGCTGGTGATCTTGAGCAGATGCCGCTCGAGTCCCGAGAAATCCGGACCGGACGGCATCGATGGCTGCGTGGCCGGGGCGATCGGAGGTGCTGCGCGCGGCGGCATCGGCCGCGGCGAGAAATTGTCGAGTTCGCTCTGGCGCGCAATGATTTCTGCAATCGCAAAATCGAGCGTTCCGGGATTGAGCGGCGGCGACGGACGGTAGACCTGCGCCGCGGCGCGCTCGACCATCTCGGTCTGGCGCTGGGTGTCCTGGCGTTGCGCCTGCCGGGCCGGCGCGGGCTCCGAAATCTGCGACAGCCGCGCGTCGAGCCGCGAAATGGCGTCGTTCAATTGCCTGGCGACGCCGGGCTCGTTGCGGGGCGCGTCATTGCGGGCCGCGTCGTTGCGGGGGGCCGGGCGCGAAATCTGCTCGATCTGGCGGGTGATGGAATCCAGCCGCTGATGAATGTCGGCGACGTCTTTGGCGTCCTGGCTCGGAAGCGGCGCGCGTTGATCCGGTGAATGGCGAAAATTCGCGGGCGCATCGCCGATGGTGGAATTGAGCCAGTCGTTGAGCGACATGCCGGCGCGTCGCGCGGCGGCTTCGGCCCGCTCGCGGACGGATGGATCGATGCCCTCTACACTCCACGATACGCGCGAATTCATGCTCTCGTCCGGTTCGAACTCTCCGCGCATCCCCTGCGCCGACAGCTTCCCCGCGCGTCCCATTGAAGAGACAATCGAATTCAGCGCAGGTCGTCTGCCTCCGAGATCGACTTTTTCGTGTTACGGTAAACAACGGGTTAAGGAGTGAGGCAAAGGCGCCTAAAAACTGGCGTCCGGGGCAAAATTCAGCCGAAATCGGTGGCGGTGCGGTTGGGTCGCAGGCCCGCCCGCGGCCCTTTGGAACAATCCGATTGCTGCGATGCAAAAATTTGCCTAAAGGGCTGCCGCGAAGCCCCAGCCGTGAGGACGCCATGCCGAGTTACAAAGCCCCTCTGGAAGACGTTGGTTTCCTGCTCAACGATGTATTCCAGATCGACCGGTATAATAATCTTCCGGGCTTTTCCGATGCCTCTGCCGATGTGCGGGAAGCGATTTTGGCGGAAGCCGCCAAGTTCACCGAAGAGGTGCTGCAGCCACTCAACCGCGTCGGCGACCTCGAGGGCTGCACCCGTCATGACGACGGCCGCGTCACCACGCCGAAAGGTTTCAAGGCTGCCTACAAGCAATTGGGCGAAGGCGGCTGGCTCGGATTGTCGGCGCCGGCGGAATATGGCGGGCAGGGGCTGCCGACCACGCTGACGCAGACCGTCAACGAATTCCAGATGTCGGCCAATATGGCGTTTTCGATGTATCCGGGCCTTACCCAAGGCGCGACCGCGGCGCTGATCGTGCACGGCAAGCCGGAACAGAAAAAGATGTTCGTGCCGCGGATGCTGGCCGGAGACTGGACCGGCACCATGAATCTCACCGAGCCGCAATGCGGCACCGATTTGGGGTTGTTGCGCACCAAGGCGGTGAAGCAGGCCGACGGCAGCTACAAGATATCGGGTACCAAGATATTCATTTCCGGAGGCGAGCACGATCTCACCGAAAACATCGTCCATCTGGTGCTGGCCCGCATCGAGGGCGCGCCCGCCGGCATCAAGGGCGTGTCGCTGTTCGTGGTGCCCAAGGTGCTGGTCAACGCCGACGGCTCGCTCGGCGCGCCCAACGGCGTCTCCTGCGGTTCGATCGAACACAAGATGGGCATCCACGGCAATTCGACCTGCGTCATGAACTATGACGGCGCCACCGGCTGGCTGATTGGCGAGGAAAACAAGGGCATGCAGGGCATGTTCGTGATGATGAACGAGGCCCGGCTTGGCGTTGCGGTGCAGGGGCTGGCGCAATCCGAGGTCGCCTACCAGAACGCAGTGATCTACGCCAAGGACCGCCTGCAGGGCCGTTCGCTGACCGGACCGAAGGCGCCGGACAAGCCGGCCGATCCGATCATCGTACATCCGGACGTGCGGCGCACGCTGCTCACCATCCGCGCCTTCAACGAGGCGGCGCGCGCGATGGTGGTGTGGACCTCGCTGAAGAGCGATGTCGCGCACCGCTCCAGCGATGCGAAGGATCGCGAGGCCGCTGACGATCACATGGGCTTGATGACGCCGGTCCTGAAAGGCGTGCTCACCGATGTCGGATTCTCCAACGCGGTGCTGGCGCAACAGATGTTCGGCGGCCACGGCTATATCGCCGAATGGGGCATGGAGCAGTTCGTGCGCGATGCGCGCATCGCCATGATCTATGAAGGCGCCAACGGCATCCAGGCGCTCGATCTGGTCGGGCGCAAATTACCGCGCGATGGCGGCCGCGCGGTGATGGCGTTCTTCGCCGAAGTCGCCGCCTTCGCCAAGGATCACGCCACCGACGAGGCGATGAAGCCGTATCTCGCGCCGCTCTCGACCGCGCTCGGCCACCTGCAGCAGGCCACGATGTGGCTGATGCAGAATGCGCTTGCCAAGCCGGACAACGCCGGCGCCGGCGCCACCGATTACATGCAATTGTTCGGCCTGGTCACCTTCGGCTACATGTGGGCGCGGATGGTGAAAGTCGCGCAAGACAAGATTGCCGGCGGCGATGCGGCACCCTATCTGAGCACCAAGCTCGTCACCGGGCGCTTCTTCATGGAGCGGATGCTGCCGGAAACCTCGGTGCATCTCGCGCGCATCCAGAGCGGAAGCGACACCACCATGGAATTGCCGGCCGAAGCGTTCTGAAATTCTCTCCCTCTCCCGAAAGTGACCCATCATGCCTGAGGCATTCATCTACGATCACGTCCGCACCCCCCGTGGAAAAGGCAAGGCCGACGGTTCGCTGCACGAAGTGACCGCGCTGGCGCTGGCGACCGCACCGCTGAAAGCGCTGAAAGAGCGCAACAACATACAGCCCGGCAGCATCGACGACGTGGTGCTCGGCGTGGTCGATCCGGTCGGCGAGGCCGGCGGCGACATCGCGCGCATGGCGGCGCTGAGCGCCGGCTACGGCAACGACGTGCCCGGCATCCAGATCAACCGTTTTTGCGCATCCGGCCTCGATGCGGTGAATTTCGCCGCCGCGCAGATCATGTCGGGCCAGCACGCCATGACCATCGGCGGCGGCGCCGAATCCATGAGCCGCGTCGGCATCGGCGCCTCCGGCGGCGCATGGCCGATGGATCCATCGATCGCGGTGCCGGCCTATTTCATGCCGCAGGGCGTGTCGGCCGATCTGATCGCGACCAAATACGGGTTTTCGCGCGACGACGTCGACGCCTATGCGGTGCAGAGCCAGCAGCGCGCCGGCAAGGCATGGGACGAGGGCCGCTTCAAGAATTCGGTGGTGCCGGTAAAGGACATCAACGGCCTCACCATTCTGGCCAAGGACGAGCATATGCGCCCGACCACGACCATGCAATCGCTGGCGGCATTGCAGGCCTCCTTCACGGTGATGGGCCAAATGGCCGGCTTCGAGGCGGTGGCGATCCAGTCGCATCCGGAAATCGAGCGCGTCAACTACGTGCATCACGCCGGCAACTCCTCGGGCATCGTCGACGGCGCCGGCGCGGTGCTGCTCGGCAGCAAGGAGGCCGGCGCGAAGGCCGGCCTGAAGCCGCGCGCAAAGATCCGCGCCTTCGCCAATATCGGCTCGGAGCCGGCGATGATGCTCACGGGTCCCGTCGATGTGACGAAGAAAGTGCTGGAGCGTTCCGGCATGAAGTTGTCGGACATCGATCTGTTCGAGCTCAACGAAGCCTTCGCCTCGGTGGTGCTGCGCTACATCCAGGCGTTCGACATCGACAATGCCAAGATCAACGTCAATGGCGGCGCGATCGCGCTGGGCCATCCGCTCGGCGCTACCGGCGCGATGATTCTCGGCACCGTGCTCGACGAACTCGAGCGAACCAACAAGTCCACCGCGCTGGTGACGCTGTGCATCGGCGGCGGCATGGGCACTGCCACGATTATCGAGCGCGTGTAATCCGCAGGGTGGGCAAAGGCGCTGTTGCGCCGTGCCCACCATAACAAGCTCGAGCGATAATGGTGGGCACGGCGCGAAGAGTGCGCCTTTGCCCACCCTACAGGATACCGATTTGCGGCACCTTTGGGAGCGACACATGGCCTTCAAGAATTTCAAGCTAGAGACCGACGCCGACGGCGTCGCGCTGGTGACCTGGGACATTCCAGGGCGTTCGATGAACGTGCTGGATACCCTGACCATCGAACAGCTCGGCGCCATCGTCGATCAGACCACGGCGGACGCCGCGGTGAAGGGCGTGGTCATCACATCCGGCAAGGAGGCGTTCTCCGCGGGCGCTGACCTGTCGATGCTGGACGGCATGAACAGGGCGTTCGCCGAAGCCTTGAAGTCGAAGGGCAATGACGCTGCGCAGCAGATGTTGTTCGATGAAAGCCGTAAACTGTCGCTGACGCTGCGCAAGATCGAGACCGCAGGCAAGCCGTGGGTCGCCGCGATCAACGGCCTCGCGCTCGGCGGCGCGTTCGAACTGACGCTGGCCTGCCACTACCGCGTCGCATCCGATAATCCGAAGACCCGTCTCGGCCTGCCGGAAATCAAGGTCGGGCTTTTCCCCGGCGGCGGCGGCACGCAACGGCTGCCGCGCATGCTGCAGCCGCAGGATGCGATGCAGATGCTGCTCAAGGGCGAACAGATCGATCTCGCCAAGGCCAAGGCACAGAATATCGTCGGCGCGGTGGTGCCGGCGGCTGACCTGATCCAGACCGCCAAAAACTGGATCAAGGGCGGGGGCAAGGCGGTAGCACCTTGGGATGAGAAGGGTTTCAAACTGCCGGGTGGCCCGGTCTTTTCCAAGAACGGCATGATGATCTTCCCGGCGGGCAATGCGATCTACCGCCGCGAGACCTACGACAACTATCCCGCCGCGCGCGCGATCATGCAGTGCGCCTATGAAGGCCTGCAATTGCCGATGGATGCGGCATTGCGCGTGGAGTCGCGTTACTTTGCGCATATCCTGCAGACCAAGGAAGCCGCGGCGATGATCCGCAGCCTGTTCCTGTCGATGCAGGAATTGAACAAGGGCGCGCGCCGCCCACCGAATGTGCCGCCGACGAAAGTGAAAAAGCTTGCTATCATCGGCGCCGGTTTTATGGGCGCCAGCGTCGGTTACGTGTCGGCGCGCGCCGGCATCGACGTGGTGCTGATCGACCGCGACCAGGAGAGCGCCGACAGGGGCAAGGGCCACGCCAAATCTGTGATCGACGACCTGATCAAGAAGGGCCGCGCCAAGGAAACCGACCGCGACGCCATCCTGTCGCGCATCAGCGCCACCGCCGATTATGACGTGCTGAAGGATTGCGACCTCGTCATCGAAGCGGTGTTCGAGGACCGCAAGGTCAAGGCCGAAACCTATGCCAAGGCACAGCCGCTGTTGAAGCCGGACGCGATCTTCGCCTCCAACACCTCGACGCTGCCGATCAACTCGCTGGCGGAGGAATTCCAGGACCAGGGCAAATTCATCGGCATCCATTTCTTCTCGCCGGTCGAGAAGATGATGCTGGTGGAGATCATCGTCGGCAAGAACACCGGCGATGTCGCGCTCGCAACCGCCTTGGATTACGTCCGCGTCATCGGCAAGACCCCGATCGTGGTGAACGACTCCCGCGGCTTCTTCGCCAACCGCTGCGTGCTGCGCTTCACCGCCGAAGGCCTGGAAATGCTGATGGAAGGCGTCCCGCCAGCGATGATCGAGAACACCGCGAAGATGGCCGGGATGCCGGTCGGGCCGCTGTCACTGTCCGATGAAGTGGCGCTCGATCTGGTGCT
The DNA here is from genome assembly GCA_963784755.1 of uncultured Alphaproteobacteria bacterium. Taxonomy (GTDB): domain Bacteria; phylum Pseudomonadota; class Alphaproteobacteria; order Rhizobiales; family Xanthobacteraceae; genus Bradyrhizobium. Next base: position 1,927,774 of record CAWASS010000004.1, read on the forward strand.
CAAGATCATGAAGGCGACCGAGGCCGATCTCGGCGCCAACGCCATCGACCAGACCCAGAAGAAATTGCTGGTCGAGATGGTCGAGAAACAGGGCCGCTTCGGCCGCAAGAACGGCAAGGGGTTTTACGATTATCCCGAAAAGGGCAAGGGCCAGAAGAGCCTGTGGTCGGAACTCTCCGGCCTGCAGCCCAAACATCTCGATCCCGATACGCTCGATATCGAGGAAATGAAGCAGCGCTTCCTGATGGTGCAAGCGGTGGAAGCCGCGCGCACCGTGGAGGATCATGTCATCACCGATCCGCGTGAAGCCGACGTTGGCTCCATCCTCGGCTTCGGCTTTGCACCGTTCACCGGCGGCACGCTGAGCTATATCGATTTCATGGGGACCAAGAAGTTCGTCGAGCTCTGTCATAAACTCGAAGCGAAATACGGCTCGCGCTTCACGCCGCCGAAACTGCTGGAAGAGATGGCCGCCAGGGGCGAGACCTTCTACGGCCGCTTCCCGCCGAAGAAGGCGGCGGCGTAAAAATCATCCGCTCGGAAATAGAAGCGTCATGCGCGGGCTTGACCCGCGCATCCATTCATCTTCAAAAGATTCTTCCGAAGGCGATGGATTGCCGGTCAACCCGGCAATGACGACTTCCCTTACGCCGCCTTTTGCGCCTGTGCTTCCATTGCCAGCGCCGCCTGCACATTGGGACGCGCGGCGACGCGGGCCTTGAACGCCGTCAGGTTCTTGAACTCGGACAAGTCCATCCCGGTGCGCTCGGCCCATTTCAGCATCACGAACAGATAGCCGTCGGCGACGGTGAACTGCTTGCCCATCAAATAGTCGCGGCTGGCGAGCTGCGAGTCGGCGTATTTGAATTTGCCCTTGATGCGGTCACGGAAGAAGTTCTTCACCTCGTCCGGAATCACCGGTTGGAACAGCGGGCTGAAGTTCTTGTGCAGTTCGGTGGTGATGAAGTTGAGCCATTCCTGCAGCTTGTAGCGCTCCGCCGTGCCGTTGGCGGGTGCGAGATTTTTGGCCTGAGCCTTGTCGGCGATCATCTGCACGATGACCGGGCCTTCGGTGACCAGTTCGCCGCTGTCGAGTTGAAGCGCCGGCACCTGGCCCTTGGGGTTGATCTTGGTGAAGTCCTCGCCGCTCTCGGTCTTCTTGGCCTTGAGATCGACCCTGACCAGTTCATGGGCAAGGCCGGCTTCGTGCAGCGCGATGTGGGGCGACAGCGAGCACGCTCCGGGCGAATAATACAGCTTCATGACGAATTTCCTTCCCTCGGAATATTGGGTATGGGAGACGGGATGATTAAATGCATCTGCATGAAATAGTCAAGATTGATGCAGCTGCATTTAGTGCGGTACAGTGATCCCATGACATCTATGGGTTATGCCATGAAACGCAAACCATCGACCGAGGCGACCGCCGCCTGGATTCGCCTGATGCGGATCCAGAGCCGGGTGCTCGATACCGTCGAGCAGGAGCTGAAGAAGGCCGGCTTCCCGCCGCTCGCCTGGTATGACGCGCTGCTCGAATTGTCGCGCGCGCCGTCGGGCGAGATGCGCCCGGTGGAGCTGGAAAAGCAGATGCTGATCCCGCAATATTCGACCTCCCGGCTGATCGACCGGCTGGTGGATGAGGGATTGGCCGCGCGCCGCGAATGCAAGATCGACAAGCGCGGCCAGTTCGTGGAAATCACCGAAACCGGCCGCGAACTGCAGAAGAAGATGTGGAGCGCGTATTCCGCCGCGATCGAGAAGCACGTCGGCTCGAAACTGTCGGATGCGGATGCGGTCAAACTCTGCGGCCTGCTCGACCGCCTCGGCTGTTCGTGCGATGAGACGCCCGCGCCTGCCAGAGACGCTGCGTCGGCGCGATGATATCATCCTCACCTCCAGCGTTTGCGGACAACGTTGTCCGCCGCAGCCCCCGACACCGCGCGCGTTCGGTCGCAACGCCCCACATCCGGAATCCGTAATGGCGCGTGACCAGATCGATATGACGCCGCTGCAATCGCGCGACGAGCTTGTGGCGTGGCTCGAAGCCGGCGTTAAGCCTGTGTCCGAATTCCGGATCGGCACCGAGCATGAGAAGACGCCGTTCACAATCGAGGATCACAACCCCGTGCCTTACGAAGGCGTGCGCGGCATCGGCGCGCTGCTGGAAGGCATGAAGCTCCTGCTCGGCTGGGAGCCGATCATGGAGCGCGGCAACATCATCGGACTTTATGACGTGACCGGCGGTGGCGCGATTTCGCTGGAGCCCGGCGGGCAATTCGAACTATCCGGCGCGCCGGTGGAGACCGTGCATCAGACCCAGGCCGAGCTGATGGCGCATCTGGCGCAGGTGCGCGAGATCGCGGCTCCACTCGGCATCGGCTTCCTCGGGCTTGGCATGACGCCGTCCTGGTCGCGCGCGCAGATTCCGGTGATGCCGAAGGGCCGCTACAAGATCATGACCAATTACATGCCGAAGGTCGGCCAATACGGCCTCGACATGATGTACCGGACCTGCACGGTGCAGACCAATCTCGACTTCTCCTCCGAAGCCGACATGGTCAAGAAACTGCGGGTGTCGGTGGCGCTGCAGCCGGTGGCGACCGCATTGTTCGCCAACTCGCCGTTCACCGAAGGCAAGCCCAACGGCTTCCTGTCGTTCCGCTCGCAGATCTGGCGCGACACCGACAACGCACGATCGGGCATGATCCCGTGGGCGTTCGAGGACGGCATGGGATTCGAACGCTGGGTCGATTATGCGCTGGACGTGCCGATGTATTTCGTCAAGCGCGGCGATGAGTATATCGACGTCGCCGGCTCCTCGTTCCGCGCTTTCTTCGAGGGCAGGAACAATGTGTTTCCGGGCGAGCGACCGACGCTGTCGGACTGGGCCAATCATCTTTCGACCATTTTTCCAGAGGTGCGGCTGAAGCGCTATCTGGAAATGCGCGGCGCCGACGGCGTACCGTGGGGACGGCTGCCGGCGCTGCCGGCGTTCTGGGTCGGACTGCTGTACGACGATACCAGCCTCAACGCGGCGTGGGACATTGTAAAATACTGGAACGCGCAGGAGCGGCAGGCTTTGCGCGATGACGTGCCGCGCCTCGGCTTCAAGGCGAGAATTCGCGATCGCTATCTGTTCGAGATCGCGAGGGAGTGTCTGGTGCTGGCGCATGCGGGCTTGCGGCGGCGAGAGCATGTCGATCATCTCGGCCGTGATGAATCGCGGCATCTGGACCCGCTGGACCGGATTCTCGATGCCGGACGCACCCCGGCCGAGGAGATGCTGGAAAAATTCCATGGCCCCTGGCAGGGTTCGGTGGACCCGGCATACGAGGAATACGCGTTCTAGATCAGCGCGTTGAGGAGCGTGAACGTCCGTTCATCCGCGGTACAGGAACGCGGCGGTCAAATGGCGCGTCGCGCTCCAACCTCGCTGAAAGCAATCCCGTATGTGGAAGAGCCGCCTGCTCAAGGCGTGTCTGGTGACAATAATCATTGGGGCAGCCTTTACATCCACGCAACCGGCACAGGCGCAGGCCAATTTCGACCGGCCCGGCGGCGACTATACCAGCGCGCCGGTGCCCTCCGGCGATCCGGCGGATTGCGCGCTGGTGTGCGAGCGCGACCGGCGCTGCCGCGCCTGGAGCTTCAATTATCCGACCGATGCAGCCGGAGGAGCGGTGTGCTGGCTCAAGAGCAACGTGCCGGCGCGCGCTCCGAACAATTGCTGCGTCTCCGGCGTGCGCGGCGCGGGCGTGGTCGAGCAGCATACCGGTGCGGTCGAATCCTCGATCGACCGCTTCGGCGGCGACTATCGCAATTTCGATCTGGAAGGCGGCGAGGGCGACGAGGCCTGCAAGGCGGCCTGCACCGCCGACAACAAATGCCGCGCCTGGACCTATGCAAGGCCGGGCTATGTCGGCCGCGACGCGCATTGCTACCTGAAAAAGGACATCAAGCCGCCGCGACGCAAGCCGGGATTTATCTCCGGCGTGGTGCGGTAGGCGGCGTCACGCGGCAGGCAGCACCGTGATTTCCGGCCACAGCATTTTCCAGCGGCGCGTCTTCGCATCGTAATTCTCCGCCGAAAAATTCGGCCCGGGATTCGGCCGCACGATCATGCCGGCGACGTTGTCGAATCCGTCAGGCGCATAGACCTCGTGGCCGTGTCGCGTGCGGCGGATTCCGATCTGGGTGTTTTTGGTCAGGAAGCGGTCGATGCCTTGCGCCGATGACTGCAGCGCGGGATAGGGCAGCCGTACTTCTGCGGATACCAGAGATGGACCCGCGCCTGATTGCGAACTTCGATTCTGACGCCGAGCGTTACCAGGCTTTCCTGCAGCTTGCAGATCACGGCGTCCTCGGCCTGCCACGACGTATCGGGATCGAAATAGAAAATATCGTAATCATCGATACCGTAGTCGACCGGGCGTGCCGTCAGCACGTTCCACACGGTTTGCACCAGGCATCCGGAAACGATCCACGCATCCGGCAACGCCAGCCGGGATAATTCGTCGGCAATGGCTTCATTGACCGGATTGCGCAGCGCCGCAGTGAGAAAGCCGTCCGCGTTCATCCGAGGCGACTCCGGCAGGCGCCGTCATGGCCACCCACGTCTTTCTTGCTGAGGGCGTGGATGCCCGCGACAAGCGCGGGCATGACGAAATTAGTGTACCGATGTGAAAAAACGCGCGATGCGGAAACCCGACAGCCAGGTCCACACCGGCTGGCTCTTGGTGGCGAAATCCCAGGAGCCGACGATCGCATCGACCCGTCCCACCAGATTGTCGGTCGGCAACAGCCCGACGCCGCCTTCACGCACGGGTACGCGGCTGTCGGCGGAATTGTCGCGGTTGTCACCCATCACGAACAGGCGGTCCTTCGGTACCGTCACTTCAGGCGTGTCGTCGAGCCGGCCATGCTCATACATCTTGAAAATGGTGTGAGTGACACCGCCGGGCAGCGTCTCGACATAGCGCCGTGCCGGTTCGCTGGCGCCGTTGTCATCCTCGACATTGCCGATGCCATCCGGCTTCAGCGCGACCGGATTGCCGTTGATGAAGAGCACGCCCTGCCGCATCTGGATGCGGTCGCCGGGCAATCCGACCACGCGCTTGACCCAGGCTTGAGACCGATCGCCGGGCCAGCGGAACACCACGACATCGCCGCGCTTCGGCATTGCGCCGAATACGCGTCCGCCCCCGGTAAAGGCGACATGGATCGGCAACGACGCCGCGCCGTAGCCGTAGGGGTATTTCGACGCCAGCAATGCGTCACCGATCAGCAGCGTCGGTTCCATCGAGGGCGACGGCACATAGAACTGCTCGGCCACCGCGCCCTTGGCGACCAGCACCAGCAGCACGATCGCGGCGATCTGGACGAGTTGGCCGCGCCAGCGCCGCGCCGTCGAGGCAAAAGATTTCGTCTCACCACTCATTAGCCGGTTCCTCCAACAGTGATGCGCTCCATCCGCAAGGTCGGCTGGCCGACGCCGACCGGCACGCCCTGGCCGTTCTTGCCGCAGGTGCCGATGCCGGAATCAAGCTGCAGATCGTTGCCGATCATGGTGATGCGGTGCAGGTCGGTCGGGCCGTTGCCGATCAGCATGGTACCCTTCAGCGGCGCGCCGATCTTGCCATTCTCGATTTTGTAGGCCTCGGTGCACTGGAACACATATTTGCCCGAGGTGATGTCGACCTGGCCGCCGCCGAAATTCGCGGCAAAGATTCCGTTCTTCACCGAGGCCAGAATCTCCGCGGGGTCTCGCTGGCCCGCCAGCATATAGGTGTTGGTCATGCGCGGCATCGGGACATGGGCGTGGCTCTGGCGGCGGCCGTTGCCGGTCGGCTTCATCCTCATCAGCCGCGCATTCTGGCGGTCCTGCATATAGCCGACCAGGATGCCGTCCTCGATCAGCACGGTGCGGTTGGTCGGCGTACCCTCGTCGTCGATCGACAGCGAGCCGCGCCGCGAGGCGATGGTGCCGTCGTCGACCACGGTGACGCCCTTGGCCGCGACCTGCTGGCCCATCAGGCCAGCAAAGGCCGAGGTCTGCTTGCGGTTGAAATCGCCTTCCAGCCCATGGCCGACCGCCTCATGCAGCATCACGCCGGGCCAGCCGGGGCCGAGCACCACATCCATTTCGCCGGCCGGGGCGGGCACCGATTCGAGATTGACCATGGCTTCGCGGATGGCGCCGTCGGCGGCCTCGCGCCACGCACCGGTCTCGATGAAACGCGCATAGCCTTCGCGGCCGCCATAGCCCTTGGCTCCGCTCTCCTGCCGGTCGCCTTGGCCGGCGACCACCGTAATATTGACGCGCACCAAGGGGCGAACGTCGCGATAGCTTTCGCCATCGGGCCGCAGGATTTCTACCATTTGCCAGGTCGCGCCGAGGCTGACCGAGACCTGCCGCACCCGCGGATCCTTGTCGCGGACGTAGGCGTCGATCTCGGCGAGCAGTTTTACTTTTGCTTCGAAGCCCGGCGCGTCGAGTGGATTGTCGTCGCCGTAGAGCCGCACATTGGTGTGCGCGGGTGCGGTCGCGAAGCTGCCGCTGTAACCGCCGCGTACTGCTGAGACCGCATCCGCCGCACGCATCAGCGCCGGCAGCGACACGTCCGAAGAATGCGCATAGCCGACCGCGTCGTCTTTCACCGCGCGCAGTCCAAACCCCTGGCTGGTGTCGTAGGTCGCCTGCTTGAGGCGGCCATTGTCGAACATCAGCGCTTCAGTCTGGGCATATTCCAGAAACAACTCGCCGTCGTCGGCGCCGGCAAGCCCGCGCGCAACCTCGTTGCGCACCTGGTCGCGGTCGAGACTGGCGCGGTCGAGCAGGGAGGAGGTGGCGAGGTTGGTCATGAGGCGTTCCGTTGTCGGAGGATCGAATCCAAGATAGGTGTTTCGCGGCCATTCCGCGAGGGGCGGAATTGGCCTCATGGCCGGACATGAACGCAATCGAAATTGTCCCGATAGCCCAAGGCCATATCGACGGCTTTCACCGAGCCCTCGATATCGTGGCCCGGGAGCGGCGGTATCTGGCGTTCCTGGAGGCCCCACCGATCGAGGCGACGCGGAGTTCGTGCTCGACAATATCAGGCGCGGCCATCCCCAGTTCGCGGCCGTCTCGGCGAAAAGCGAAGTGGTCGGCTGGTGCGATGTGACGCCAATGAGCAGGCCGACCCAGGCGCATCGCGGGGTTTTTGGAGTGGGGTTGTTGCCGCAATTCCGCGGCCAGGGCATCGGCACGAAGCTGATCCGTGTCGCGCTCGCAGCGGCGCGCGCCTATGGGCTGCACCGGGTCGAGTTGACGGTGCGGGAGCACAACACCGGCGCGATCGAGCTTTACAAGAAAGCAGGCTTCGAGATTGGAGGCGTGCAGCGCGACGCGGTTTTGGTTGATGTCGTCTATGAGGATGTGGTTTGCATGGCGGTGGTGTTTTAGGCACGAGAGAAGCCGTGGATCACGGCAACTTGTCATACCCCTCGCCGATCCCGTTCAGGCTGAGCGGAAACCCGATCCCCTCTTCCGGCGTCTCGAAGATGATAAACGTCGCGGTCTTGGCCGTGCGCAACTGGCCAAGCAGCTTGTCGTCCATCACAACTTCGGCAACGCAGCCATTGGGCAGGCAGCGCACAAAGCCGGCGCGGCCGACGTCGACATTGTCGAGTTTCAGGCCGAGCCCCGACGGCAGCAGCACGCCCAAGGGCGCCACCACCCGCATCAGCTTGCTTTTCTGATCGGCGGTTTTCAGCACGATCACGGTGAGGCCGGCATTGGAGCGGTCTTCCGCCACCACGCTCTGGATCAGGGCGCATTGCTCGGCCTGCGCGCCCGGCGGGGTGTCGCAGCGGATCTGCCAGTCGCCATGTACCGAGCGCACCGCGCCCTGGGCGCTGGCGGCCGATGTCAGGCCGACAAACAAGGCGGCGGCGACAGCGCCGGCCACAATCCGGTATTTCGCCTGCTGTCTCGAAAAACCCATCCGGGTCGATCCCTTAAGGTATCCTGGCAAACTCGGTTCGAGCATTGGACTGATCGGCAATGACGGCGCCTTGAAGGCAGCCCGGAACGGGCCGCTCCGCCCCAAGCGAATCAGGTTCCTGTGGAGCAGCCCGTCTGTGCCTACATCGGACAATCCGCCTGTCAAGCGCCGTGCGGGCGCAAAAGCAGGCGTTTCGCCTTATTCTTCAGGAAAATGCGCCGCCCGGGAGACGGTCAGGAATGCATCGCTCCACGCCTCACTACTGCATTGCGAGAGCCTGCGAATTATGGTTTGAGAGGCTGGATTTCGATGCGTTCTAACGATCCGGGCCAGCTGCACCAAATGGCCGTTGTCGGGACGCGGATCGTGCCGCATTTTTCGCCCAACGGCTAAGGATGCTTTGGAGTTTATCAAGGGAGCGCGAGCGGCATGAAGATGTCGAAGGGCCAGACGGGCCGCCGGTTGCTGGGGTTGGCCGTTGTCGGAGCTACGCTTGTTTTCGGCGGGGCGGCATTCGCTGAATTGGGCCAACCTGCGCCCTGGGAGTGGAAGCTGCAGGAGGGGGCGACGCCGGTGATGGAGAACATCATCTGGTTCCACAATTTCCTGTTCTGGCTGATCACCATCATCACGCTGTTCGTGCTGGCGCTGCTGATCATCGTCATGGTCAAGTTCAACGCCAAGGCCAATCCGGTCCCCTCCAAGACCACGCACAACACCCTGATCGAAGTGGCCTGGACCATCATCCCGGTGCTGATCCTGGTCGGCATCGCGGTGCCGTCGTTCCGGCTGCTGTTCCAGGAACTGGAAATCCCGAAGGCCGATCTCACCATCAAGGCCACCGGCAAGCAGTGGTACTGGAGCTACGCCTATCCCGATAACGGCAAGTTCGAATTCAACTCGCTCTTGGCGCAGGACAAGAAGCCGCGGCTGCTCGGCGTCGACAACGAGATGGTGGTGCCGGTCAACAAGGTGGTGCGAATCCAGACCACCGGCGCCGACGTGATCCATTCCTTCGCGGTGCCGGCGTTCGGCATCAAGATCAACTCGGTGCCCGGCCGCCTCAACGAGACCTGGTTCAAGGCTACCAAGGAAGGCATGTTCTATGGCCAGTGCTCCGAACTGTGCGGCAAGGATCACGCCTTCATGCCGATCGTGGTGCGGGTGGTGAACGATGCTGAATTCGCAAGCTGGGTCGAGGGCGCGAAGAAGAAATTCGCAACCAACCCGGCGAACTCGCTGGCCTCGGCGGCGCAGTAAGCGGCCGCTCGCGAGACACGGACAAGGGCGACGAAGCCGCAAGGCTTGAAGGACTGCAGATTAGGATTTGAAAATGGCAACGACCGCAACACCGGCTCACGACGATCACGCCCACGCGCATGACGACCACGCCCACGACCATCCGACCGGCTGGCGGCGCTTCGTCTATTCGACCAACCACAAGGACATCGGCACGATGTACCTGGTGTTCGCGATCATCGCCGGCGTCATTGGCGCGGCGATGTCGATCGCGATCCGCATCGAGCTGATGTATCCCGGCGTGCAGCTGTTCCACGAGACCCACACCTACAATGTGTTCGTGACCTCGCACGGTCTGATCATGATCTTCTTCATGGTGATGCCGGCGATGATCGGCGGCTTCGGCAACTGGTTCGTGCCGCTGATGATCGGCGCGCCCGACATGGCGTTTCCGCGCATGAACAACATCTCGTTCTGGCTGCTGCCGGCTTCCTTTGCGCTGCTCCTGATCTCGACCTTCGTCGAGGGCGAGCCCGGCGCCAACGGCGTCGGCGCCGGCTGGACCATCTATGCGCCGCTGTCGACTTCGGGCCATCCGGGGCCTGCGGTGGACTTCGCGATCCTGTCGCTGCATCTCGCCGGCGCCTCGTCGATCCTCGGCGCCATCAACTTTATCACCACCATCTTCAACATGCGCGCGCCGGGCATGACCCTGCACAAGATGCCGCTGTTCGTGTGGTCGATCCTGGTCACCGTGTTCCTGCTGCTGCTGGCGCTGCCGGTGCTGGCCGGCGCCATCACCATGCTGCTGACCGACCGCAATTTTGGCACCACGTTCTTCTCCGCCGACGGCGGCGGCGACCCGGTGCTGTTCCAGCATCTGTTTTGGTTCTTCGGCCACCCCGAAGTCTACATCCTGATCCTGCCGGGCTTCGGCATGGTCAGCCAGATCGTCTCCACCTTCTCGAAGAAGCCGGTGTTCGGTTATCTCGGCATGGCCTATGCGATGGTCGCGATCGGCGGCATCGGCTTCGTGGTGTGGGCGCACCACATGTACACCGTCGGCATGTCGTCGGCGACGCAGGCCTACTTCGTCGCCGCCACCATGGTGATCGCGGTGCCCACCGGCGTGAAGATCTTTTCCTGGATCGCCACCATGTGGGGCGGCTCGATCGAGTTCAAGACGCCGATGCTGTGGGCGATCGGCTTCATCTTCCTGTTCACGCTCGGCGGCGTCACCGGCGTGGTGCTGGCGAATGCCGGCGTCGATCGCGTGCTTCAGGACACCTACTACGTGGTCGCGCATTTCCACTACGTGCTGTCGCTCGGCGCGGTGTTCGCGATCTTCGCCGGCTGGTACTACTGGTTCCCGAAAATGTCCGGCTACATGTATTCGGAGTTCATCGGCAAGCTGCACTTCTGGATGACGTTCATCGGCGTCAACCTGGTGTTCTTCCCGCAGCATTTCCTGGGCCTGTCCGGCATGCCGCGCCGCTACGTCGATTATCCCGACGCCTTCGCCGGCTGGAACCTGGTGTCTTCGCTCGGTTCATATCTGTCCGGTCTCGGCGTGCTGGTCTTCATCTACGGCGTAGCACTTGCGTTCATCAGAAAAGAGAAGGCCGCGGACAATCCGTGGGGTCCGGGCGCCACCACGCTGGAATGGACGCTGCCGTCGCCGCCGCCGTTCCACCAGTTCGAAGTGCTGCCGCGCGTGCAGTAATGCGAATGCGTAGGCGCCGATTGCGCCGCGCCGTTAGGAAGCGAGATCAATCTTGTCGGTGATCGACCACAATGCCATCGCGCTATCGCCCCGGATTTCGGAAGCCGGGGTCGCCGATTACATCGCGCTGCTGAAACCGCGGGTGATGTCGCTGGTGATCTTCACAGCATTGGTCGGCCTCGTGATCGCGCCCGGCCATGTCCATCCGGTGTTGGCGTTCACCTCGATCCTCTGCATCGCGGTCGGCGCCGGGGCGTCCGGCGCGCTGAACATGTGGTACGAGGGCGATATCGATGCGTTGATGTCGCGCACCGCCAACCGGCCGATCCCGCGCGGCCGCGTCACCGAGCCGGAAGCGCTGGCGTTCGGCATGACGCTGGCATTCTTCTCGGTGATGACGCTCGGCATCCTCGTCAACTGGTTCGCAGGCGCGCTGCTTGCCTTCACCATCTTCTTCTACGTCGTGATCTACACCATGGCGCTGAAGCGCTGGACCGCGCAGAACATCGTGATCGGGGGTGCTGCCGGCGCGTTGCCGCCTGTAGTGGCGTGGGTGGCGGCAACCGGATCGCTGTCGGTCGAGCCTGTTCTGTTGTTCCTCATCATCTTCTTCTGGACCCCGCCGCACTTCTGGGCGCTGGCGCTGTTCCGCAACGACGACTATGCCCGCGCCGGGGTGCCGATGCTCCCCGTCGTCGCCGGTCCCGACGCGACGCGGCTGCAGATCCTGCTCTATACGATCGTGCTGGTCGCCATCGCCTTTGCGCCATGGCCGCTCGGCTATTTCGACGCGGTCTACGGCATCGCCTCGCTGATCCTGGGCGGCGGAATGCTCGCGCTAGCAGTCAATGTTTATCGCCTTCGCGAGGGCGTCGAAGCCTCGCGCGCGACGCGAAAACTGTTCGCGTTCTCGATCTTCTATCTGTTTGCATTGTTCGCGACCCTTCTGCTTGAAGTCGTCGCCCGCGCCATCGCGCCATTGATCTGGTAGGGGGCGCATGACCGGCAATGGACGACAGACAGGAGCCCAAGGGAATCGTCCTCACCGAGGCGCAGAAGAAAAGCCGCCGCGAGCGTTCGATCGCCATCGCCTTGGCACTCGGCGTGCTGGTGGTGCTGTTTTTCGCGGTCACCATCGTCAAGGGGCCGGCCGTTCTGGTGCGGCCGATGTGATGTGATGGAGAAAGATCAGCCGGACATGCAGCGAGAGCCGACGACCGAGCGCAAGGTTGCGCCGCGCCGCGGGTTGAGCCGCGACGCGACCGTGGCGGCGCTGTGCGGCGTGTTCGTGGCGCTGATGGTCGGCGCCGCCTATGCGGCAGTGCCATTCTACAACTGGTTCTGCCGCACCACCGGCTTCAACGGCACCACGCAGGTCGCGACCTCCGCGCCATCGTCGGCGCCGCTTCAACGGACCATCGCGGTGCGGTTCGATTCCAACGTCGCCGGCGGCTTGCCGTGGAAATTCGAGCCGGAGCAGACCGAGATTCAGGTCAGAATCGGCGAAGTCGTCACCGTCTACTACACCGTGACCAACCAGTCGGCGCGGGCCACCACCGGGCAGGCCGCCTACAACGTGGCGCCGCTGACGGTCGGATCGTACTTCCAGAAGATCAACTGCTTCTGCTTCACCGAACAAACCATGGCCGCGGGCGAAAAGCGCGAGATGCCGGTGGTGTTCTACGTCGATCCGAAACTCGCCGCCGACAGCGACAATGACGGGCTTAACACCATCACGCTATCCTATACGTTCTATCCGGTGCGCGACCCGGAGCCGAAGCCGCTGGCAGCCGGCGAGTCCGACAAGCGCAAGGGAGCCCTTTGATCGAAGATCGAAAGGGATTTGATTTTTGAGACAAAGACGTGCCTGTTATCACCGGCACCGCTAACGGAGAGACCGCAATGGCTACGGCGCAAGCGAAGCACCACGACTACCATCTCGTCGATCCCAGCCCATGGCCGATCGTCGGCGCCGTCGCCACCTTCATCATGGCGGTCGGCGCGATCACATGGATGCATCACATGTTCGCCGCCGCGCCGATCGTTTTCGGCATCGGCGTCATCGGCGTGCTCTACACCATGGCAAGCTGGTGGGCCGACGTGATCCGAGAGGCCCAGTACAAGGGCGACCACACCCGCGTGGTGCAGATCAGCCACCGCTACGGCATGATCCTGTTCATCGCCTCTGAGGTGATGTTCTTCGTCGCCTGGTTCTGGGCGTTCTTCAACTCGTCGCTATTTCCGGCCGACGCGGTTCATGCCACGCGCGACGCCATCTTCGGATGCGGGGCGGGGACGGCCGCGGGCGCCTGCAGCGTGCCGGGCACTTGGCCGCCGAAGGGCATCGAGACCTTCGATCCCTGGCACCTGCCGCTCTTGAACACGCTGTTGCTGCTGACCTCCGGCACCACCGTCACCTGGGCGCACCACGCGCTGCTGGAGAACGACCGCAAGGGCCTGAAATACGGGTTGATCCTGACGATTGCGCTTGGCGCGGCATTTACCTGCGTGCAGGCCTATGAATACAGCCATGCCGCGTTCTCTTTCGCCGGCAATATCTATGGCGCGACCTTCTTCATGGCGACCGGCTTCCATGGCTTCCATGTGCTGGTCGGCACCATCTTCCTGACCGTGTGCCTGTTCCGCGCCGTTGCCGGCCACTTCTCTCCGACCCAGCATCTCGGCTTCGAATTCGCCGCCTGGTACTGGCATTTCGTCGACGTGGTCTGGCTGTTCCTGTTCATCTGCATTTACGTCTGGGGCCACGGCGCCGAAACCATGGCACACGGCGCGCATTGAACGCTCACCGACGTGCTACAAGGGGCGGCCGCCGGGCCGCCCTTTTGTTTACCGGTATCGTGCCCCGGACGCAGCGCAGCGCGCCGCCTCTTCGCGGCGTGATGCGCTGCAGAGCCGGGGCCGTACCAAGCGCCGGTGTTTGGTACGGTCCCGGCTCTGCGGAGCGGCATGAAGAATGCCGCACCGCGTCCGGGACACGCACGAGAAAGAACCGCATGCAGGACGACAGTTTGCCCTCCGTAACCCAAAGCGCGATGCGCGGCCTCGCCTGCAAATGCCCGCGCTGCGGCAAGGGCAGACTGTATGCGGGGTTTCTCACCCTGCGGCCGGCGTGTGAGAATTGCGGGCTGGATTACGCCTTCATCGATTCCGGCGACGGGCCCGCGGTATTCATCATCATGATCGCCGGCGCCATCGTGGTAGCCTGCGCGCTGATCGTCGAGATCAAATACCAGCCGCCGTTCTGGCTGCACGCCGCACTATGGCTGCCGCTGATTCTGGCGACCACATTGCTGCCGCTGCGTGCGATGAAGGCGCTCTTGATTGCGCTGCAATTCCATCACAAAGCGGCTGAAGGCCGGCTGATCGATCGCGAGCCGCGATGACTGCAATCTCCGTACGCCGGCGCGGAATCGCGGGCCTTGGAATTTTCACGCTGCTGATGCTCGCGCCGCTGATCGGCCTCGGGGTCTGGCAATTGCAGCGTCGGGTCGAGAAGCATGCGCTGATCGCGGCGCTCACCGAGCGCCTTGCTGCAGCGCCGGTCGCGCTGCCGTCACCCGCGCAATGGAGCGCGCTGACGCCGGGGCAAGACGAATTCCGCCGCGTGCGTTTTTCCGCGGCGTATGAATCCCGCCCCGACGCGATGGTCTACAGTTCCGGCTCCGCTGTTCGCACCGACATTTCCGGTCCAGGCACCTGGGCCTTCCTGCCCGCGCGGCTGCCTGGCGGCGAGACCATCGTGATCGACACCGGCTTCGTCCAAAACACCATGCAGGACCGCGCCCAGCAGGATCGAGCCGTGACGCGGCTGGTCACGGGCCAGCCGGTGACGTTGACCGGCTACATCCGCTTTCCGGAATCCGCGGGCGCGCTGACGCCGCAGGAAAATCTCGTCAAGCGGCTGTGGTTCGCGCGCGACACCCGCGCGATGGCGCGGGCGCTCGGCTGGGGCGAGGTGGCGCCGTTCTACGTCGACCTGGAATCGCCGGTTCCGGAGAGCGGCATTCCAAAGCCGGGGCCGCTCAACGTCCAACTCAAGGACGACCACCTGCAATACGCCATCACCTGGTTCGGCCTCGCCGGCGCGGTGCTGATCGCATTCGGGGTGTGGTGGCGGGGACAGAGGCGCGCCTTGTCATCCTGAGGGCAGATTGCCGCGATAAGCGCCTAACCTTTCCGCCATTCACGGTTTCCACTTCTTCCAAAAACGCTTTATGGTGCCGCGCGACTTTGCTGCCAGCAAAGTTATATAACTCATCAAGATCAAAGGCCTGGCCGTGCGCGCCGCCTTTGGAGGACGGCTTGACGCAGTACATTTCGACGCGGGGAGAGGCCCCCAGACTGGGTTTCTGCGAGGTGATGCTGACCGGGCTCGCCCGCGACGGCGGGCTCTACGTGCCCGAAGTCTGGCCGCAGCTTGCGCCCGAGGCCATCGCCGGATTTTTCGGCCGGCCCTATTGGGAGGTCGCGGTCGATGTGATCCGGCCGTTCGTCGGCGGCGAGATATCGGACGCCGATCTCGGCTGCATGGCCAATGAGGCCTACGCCACCTTCCGCCATCCTGCGGTGGTGCCGCTGAATCAGACCAGTCCCAATCAATTCGTGCTGGAGCTGTTTCACGGACCGACGCTGGCGTTCAAGGACGTGGCGATGCAGCTGATCTCGCGGCTGATGGATCACGTGCTGGCGCAGCGCGCGCAGCGCACCACCATCGTGGTCGCGACATCGGGCGATACCGGCGGCGCCGCCGTCGACGCATTCGCAGGTCTCGACAACGTCGATCTGATCGTGCTGTTTCCGTACGGACGCATTTCCGACGTGCAGCGCCGGATGATGACGACGTCGGGCGCTTCCAACGTCCATGCGCTGGCGATCGAGGGCAATTTCGACGATTGCCAGGCAATTGTGAAGAGCCTGTTCAATCACCATCAATTCCGCGACGCGGTGTCATTGACCGGCGTCAACTCCATCAATTGGGCGCGGATCGTCGCCCAGGTCGTCTACTACTTCACCTCCGCGGTCGCGCTCGGCGCGCCGGCGCGGACGGTGGACTTCACCGTGCCGACCGGCAATTTCGGCGACATTTTCGCAGGCTATGTCGCCAAGCGCATGGGCCTGCCGGTCCGCTGGCTGCGCATCGCCGCCAACGTCAACGATATCCTGGCCCGCACCTTGAAGACCGGCATCTACGAGGTACGCGAGGTCCACGCCACCGCATCGCCCTCGATGGATATCCAGGTCTCCTCGAATTTCGAACGCCTGCTGTTCGAGGCATCGGGCCGCGACGCGGCCAGCGTGCGCGGGTTGATGGCGTCGCTCAATCAGTCCGGCCGTTTCGTGCTGCCCAATTCCGTGCTCGCCGCGATCCGCAGGGAATTCGACGCCGGCCGCGCCGATGAAACCGAGACCAACGCGGCGATCCGCGCCGCCTGGCGCGAGGCCGGCGAACTCGTCGATCCCCACACCGCGGTAGCGCTGGCGGTGGCGGACCGCGACACCTCGGATTCCAGCATTCCCAACATCGTGCTCTCGACCGCGCATCCCGCGAAATTCCCCGATGCGGTGGAGGCCGCCTGCGGCGTGCGTCCGCAATTGCCGGCGTGGCTGGAGGGGCTGATGACCAAATCCGAGCGCATGAAAATCATGCAGCGCGATCAGGTCGAAGTCGAGCGGTTCGTGCTGTCGGTCAGCCGCGCCGCGAAACAAGGAGTTGCCGGATGAGCGTCGAGGTCACCAAGCTTCCCTCCGGCCTGACCGTCGTCACCGACACAATGCCGCATCTCGAGACCGCGGCGCTGGGGGTATGGACCGGTGTCGGCGGCCGCGACGAGAAGCCCAACGAGCACGGCATCTCGCATCTGCTCGAACACATGGCGTTCAAGGGCACCACGACGCGTTCCTCGCGCGAGATCGTCGAGGAGATAGAGGCGGTCGGCGGCGATCTCAACGCCGGCACCTCGACCGAAACCACCGCCTATTATGCGCGGGTGATGAAGGCCGACGTGCCGCTGGCGCTCGACGTGCTCTCCGACATCCTCGCCAATCCGTCGTTCGTGCCGGACGAGCTGGAGCGCGAGAAGGGCGTGATCGTGCAGGAGATCGGCGCGGCGCAGGATATGCCCGACGACGTGGTGTTCGAGCATCTCAACGAGCTCTGCTATCCGGACCAGCCGATGGGGCGCTCGCTGTTGGGAACGGCCAAGACCCTGAAGGCGTTCAATCGCGACATGCTGCGCGGCTATCTCACCACGCATTACCGCGGGCCGGAAATGGTGGTGTCGGCCGCGGGTGCCGTCGATCATGGCAACGTCGTCGATGAAGTGACGCGGCGGTTCGCAAGCTTCGACGGCGCGCCGGCGCCGAAGCCTCAAGCGGCGATGTTCGGCAAGGGCGGCTCCAAGGTGGTGCATCGCGATCTCGAGCAGGCGCATCTGACGCTGGCGCTGGAAGGGCTGCCGCAAACCGATCTTGCGCTGTTCAGCCTGCAGGTGTTCACCAACATTCTCGGCGGCGGCATGTCGTCGCGGCTGTTCCAGGAAGTGCGCGAGAAGCGCGGGCTGTGCTACTCGATCTACACCTTCCATGCGCCCTATACCGATACCGGCTTTTTCGGACTTTACACCGGCACCGATCCCGGCGACGCGCCGGAAATGATGGAAGTGATCGTCAACGTCATAAACGACGCAGTCGAAACCCTGACCGAAGCCGAGATCGCGCGCGCCAAAGCCCAGATGAAGGCCGGGCTGCTGATGGCGTTGGAGAGCTGCAGCGCCCGCGCCGAGCAGCTGGCGCGGCATATGCTGGCTTACGGCCGTCCGTTGACGGTGCAAGAACTGATGACCCGGATCGACGCCGTCAGCGTGGAATCCACATGCAATGTCGCGCGCGCACTATTGTCGCGCAGCCGGCCGGCGGTGGTCGCACTCGGCAGCGGCAGGGGGCTGGACACGGCGGTCGGTTTTGCGGAAGGATTGACCAGATCGAAGGCGAAGACGCTGCTGCATTGAGGGCGCTGCCTTCGGGGTTCAGGGGATTTCGGTCATGGCCCTGTTTCGTTTGCCATCCAGCGCGCCGCCGGCGCTTGCGCCGCGCGGCCATGGCCTGCTGCTGCGCGCGCCGCAGATGTCGGACTTCCTGCAATGGGCGCAGTTGCGCGAATCGAGCCGGACCTACCTCACGCCGTGGGAGCCAATCTGGCCGTCCGACGATCTTACCCGCGCCGGCTTCCGCCGACGGCTGCGGCGTTACGCCGAAGATATCGCCGCCGACCGCTCCTATCCGTTCATCGTGTTCCGGGAATCCGATGGCGCGATGATCGGCGGCGTTACGCTCGCCAATGTCCGCCGTGGCATCGTGCAGGCCGGCACCATCGGCTACTGGATCGGCGAACCCCATGCCCATCGCGGTTACATGACGGCGTCGCTGCGCGTGCTGCTGCCGTCGCTGTTCGGCGAACTCAACCTGCACCGCATCGAGGCCGCCTGCATCCCCTCCAACGCGCCGTCGATCCGGGTGCTGGAAAAATGCGGGTTTTCGCGCGAGGGGCTGGCGCGGCGCTATCTCTGCATCAACGGCGTCTGGCAGGACCACCTGCTGTTCGGCCTGCTGCACGAGGATTTTCGCGGCTAATTCTTTAGTTGATATGCCATGGGTTCGCCTCCATTGCTTTGTTATAAGCCGGCATCGCGGCGATTGATGCGGAAGGCGGGACGTTGAATGGATGACGGGCGGGCGATCATGACGGCTTCGCGATTCGGCTGGCGACGAAGCATTGCGATACTGGTTTCCGCCGCGGTCTGTTATTGCACGCTTGCCTCGCCGGCATCGTCACAGTCGTTCGTCGACCGCTTCAAGTCGCTGTTCGGTAAAAAGTCGGAGCCGTCAGGGGAAACGTCATCCGGACCGATGCCCGAAGACGGGCAGCAGACCGGCGGATTGACCTGTCCCGATGTCAAGATTCGCTTCGGCGCATCGACTTATAGCGTCGGCCTGCCGGGAAAGCAGGCCGCCGGCAACGATTTGCGTTATCAGGCGACCATCACCAAGACTGCGCGCGAGTGCAATCTCAACGCCGGCCAGATCACCGCGCGGATCGGCATTCAGGGCCGCGTCATCGCGGGTCCGGCCGGCGCCCCGGCCTCGGTCGAGGTGCCGCTGCGCGTCGCAGTCGTGCAGGGCGGTGTATCGGAGAAGACCATTACCACCAAGGTGGTAAAGACCACGGTGAACATGGATGAATCCGGCAGCGTGCCGTTCACTGTGGTCGCGGAGGATGTGGTGTATCCGGCGGTATCGGCCGAGATCAACGATTCCTACATTTTTTATATCGGCTTCGATCCGCAGGCGCTGAAGCCCGAACCGAAGCCGAAGGCGCCAAAGAAGAAGTAGGGCGGCGACGACATTTGTCGTCATGACCGGGCTTGACCCGGCCATCCATCCTTTAAAAGATTCTTGCGAAGAATGATGGATGCGCGGGTCGAGCCCGCGCATGACGCGTCAGTTCAGCTTTTGCCGCACTTGCGCAATGCCCTTGGCTAGCAGATCGTCGGCGACCGATCCCTTCACCGACTGCGACAGGATAGTGGCCGCCGCGGTCACCGCGGCATCGGCGGCGGCGGCGCGGACGTCGGCCAGCGCCTGGGCTTCGGCCAGCGCGATCTTGCTCTCGGCGGTCTTGGTGCGCCGCGCGACAAAATCTTCCATCTTGGTCTTGGCCTCGGACGCGATGCGCTCGGCCTCGGCCTTGGCGTTGGTGATGATGTCTTGGGCCTCGCGTTCGGCGGAGGCATGGCGCGCCTGGTATTCCGCCAGCAGCTTTGCGGCTTCGTCCTTGAGGCGGCGGGCGTCGTCGAGTTCGGCCTTGATGCGTTCGCTGCGATGATCGAGCGCTTTGAGCACCGTACGGTGAATGCCGAAATAGGCGAACACGCCCATCAGGATGACGAAGGCGACGGCGACCCAGAATTCCGCTTCGTAGAACATCGTTTCTATCCCTTCAACGACGCATCGACAGCGCTGTCGACGGCCTTGCCGTCGGGCATGATGCCGGTGAGCCGCTGCACGATGGCCGCCGCCGCCTCGGCAGCGATGCCGCGGACATTGCTCATGGCCGCTTCACGGGTCGAGGCGATGGTTTTTTCGGCATCTGCAAGCTTGACCGAGAGTTGGTCCTCCAGCGTCTTGCGCTGCGCCTCGGCCGCTGCGTTGAGCTTGTCGCGGGTCTCGGCGCTGATCGCCTGCGCGCGCGAGCGCGCGGCGGCAAGCTCGCCCTCATAGGCCTTCAGCGCGCTGTCGGATTCATCCTTCAGCTTCTGGGCCGCGGCCAGATCGCCCTCGATCGCATTCTGACGCGCGTCGAGCAGGCCGCCGACGCGCGGCAGCGCAATTCGCGAAACAATCAGATAGAGCGCGACAAATGCGATGACCAGCGACACCAGTTGCGACGCAAAGGTGTCACTCCGGAACGGCGGAAATGGCTCCTTGTGGCCACCATCTGCCTCCGTGTGGGCTGTCGCGCCCTTGGCATTACCATGACTTTCAGCCACGGGCTTCTCCTGTTCGGCCGGCGGGGCTCTGTGGGGAGACCCTTTCATCGGCCTTGTCTAGCTCAGAGCGGAACGAACAGCAGCAGCAGGGCGATCAGCAGCGAGAAGATGCCGAGCGCTTCGGTCACGGCGAAACCGAAGATCAGGTTGGCGAACTGGCCCTGGGCTGCGGAGGGATTCCGCACCGCGGCGGCGAGGTAGTTGCCGAAGATAATGCCCACGCCCACGCCTGCGCCGCCCATGCCGATGCATGCGATGCCCGCGCCGATAAGTTTTGCTGCTGCCGGTTCCATTTCTAAAGCTCCTTGAGAAGACGGTGGTGGGTGGAAGGTTTCGGGACGGTTCAGTGTCCCGGATGAATGGCGTCGTTGAGGTAGATGCAGGTGAGGATCGCGAACACATAGGCCTGCAGGAACGCGACCAGAAGCTCAAGCGCGGTCAGCCCGATGGTGAGCCCGAGCGGCAATACGCCGCCGACCCAGCCGATCGCGCCGAGCGAGACGCCAAGCATTGCGACGAAGCCCGCGAACACCTTCAGCGCAATGTGGCCGGCCAGCATGTTGGCGAACAGGCGCACGCTGTGCGAGACCGGCCGCAAGAAGAACGTCAGGATTTCGATGAACATGACCAGCGGCAGGATGTAGATCGGAATGCCCGACGGTACAAAAATCTTCAAGAACTTCAGCCCGTTCTTGTAGAAGCCGTAGATCAGGACCGTGAAGAACACCAACAGCGCCAGCGCCGCGGTGACGATGAGGTGGGTCGAAATCGTGAACGTGTAGGGGATGATGCCGATGAGGTTCGAAACGCAGATGAACATGAAAAGCGAGAAGATCAGCGGGAAGAACTTCATGCCTTCCGAGCCGGCGGTGCTTCTGATGGTACTCGCCACGAATTCGTAGCTCAATTCGGCCATCGACTGAATGCGGCCGGGAACAAGCTGCCGTCCGGCGGAGCCGCCGATCATCAGCAGCGAGATGACCGCCACCGCACCGAACATGTAGGCCGACGAATTGGTGAACGCAATTTCCTGTCCGCCAATGTGACCCAGGGTGAAGAGTTTGGTGATCTGGAACTGATGAATTGGGTCGGCGGCCATTCGTCTCTCGGTCTCTCAGTTTCGCGTTTCTCTCGCGTCATTATCGAACGTTCGGCTCCCGCGTCAAAGCCGCTCGGACTGCTTCGCCATCACGCCTGCCGCCCGCATCACATTGATCACGCCGGCGGTAAAGCCAAGCAGCAAGAATACGATGAAGCCCCAGGGCGAAGTCGACAGCAAGCGGTCGAAACCCCAGCCGAGAGCCGCTCCGACAAGAACACCTGCAACCAGTTCGGAGGAGAGGCGAAGCCCGACGGCCATGGCGGATGCCTTGGCCTGAGCCGCGTCCTGCTCGCTTCCAGACTGGCCAGTCCCGATTTTGCGGCTGTCCCGAATTTCGGACAACCGCTGATCCAGACTTCCGAGCCTTGCGGAAAGCGCAGCCTCATCGGAGGACGATTGTTCGCGACCGCCATTTCCGCTGTTGTTCGCGCCGTCCGCCATGATGTGGAGACCCGAAACGTGCTGCGGTTGATGGAAAAAGCGCCCCGTCACCCTCAAAAGCCGCGCGGACCATACTGACGCCATCAGGTCAAGTCAAGATTGTGTCTTAACCGGTTATATCGTTGATTTGCTTAAGCTTATTCCGGTCGAATCAAATTGGCTGTGGAGCGGTCGCCGCAGTGCAATAATGGGCTGTTGCGAGGATCGATCTTGCGCCGATTTGGCGGGTCTGTTGGGATGACCGGAGTTCGCCGTTTTTCACGCCGGAGCCAGTATGCCGCGTCAGGTCGACTACTATTTTTCGTTTCAGTCCCCATGGGCCTACATCGGGCATAAGCTGTTTAGCGAGGTGGCGAACACCTATGGGCTGAAGGTCAATCACAAACCGGTGCTGCTGGTCGATCTGTTCTCCGAGACCGGTGGGCTGCCGCTTGCGAAACGCCATCCCGTTCGGCAGCGCTATCGCATGGTCGAGCTGCAGCGCTGGCGCGACAAGCGCGGGCTGCAATTTCACCTGCAGCCGTCGAGCTGGCCGTTCAGCGCGCGGCTGGCCGACGGCATCGTGATTGCGGCCATCGAAGCCGGTCACGATCCCGACGCGTTTTTGCGCCGCGCGTTTGCGGCAGTGTGGGAAGACCAGCTCAATCTTGCCGACCCCGCCGTATTGACCAAGCTCGTCGACGACGCCGGACTTCCCGGCAAACAACTGGTGGAACGGTCGGGATCCGGCGCTATCGGCGCGGCCTATGAGCAAAACCGTCAGGATGCGCTGGCCTCCGACGTATTCGGCTCGCCGGGTTATGTGCTCGACGGCGAGGTGTTTTGGGGGCAGGACCGGATCGAATTGCTCGCGGATGCGTTAAAGTCAGGCCGCGCGCCCTATCGCTCGCAAGTTTGAGCAACCTGTCGATTTGAGGCGGAGCAAGCCATGATCACAGCGACATCGCCGCCAAAATTATCCGTCGTCTTGATCGTTTGCCTCGGAAGCTTCAGCGCGGCCTTCGCCGAGTCGCTGCCGGATATCGAGAACGGACGCTACGCGCTGTCGCCGGTCGCCGACGGCGTGATCCGGCTCGATACCCGCACCGGCGCGGTTTCGACCTGCAACAATTCGGGCGCCGGTTGGGCCTGCTATGCCGTGCCCGATGAGCGCGCCGCGCTTGATGCGGAAATCGGCCGGCTGCAGAGCGATAACGACAAGCTGAAAGCACAACTGGCGGCGCGCGAACCGACCGTCATCGGCAAGATCGACGAGCCGCTGCCGAAGACCGATTCGCTGAAGCCGGCCACGCCGAAAGCCGATGCCGAGCGCAAGATCGAAATTCCGCTGCCGAGCGACCGCGACATGGATCGCGTGATGTCGTTTCTGGAGCAGGCGTGGCGGCGGCTGGTCGAAATGGCCAACCGCATGCAGAAAGATTTTTCCGGGAAGATTTGAGGTGGCTTCGTCCAAATCCTTGTCGCGCACGCCGCTATCGGCAGCCGCCGCCAATACGATCGTCTCGTCATTGCTCACGGTGCAAACCTCCGGCGCCGGCTTTATCGACCTCAGCCGCGAGGTGGCGAAATTCGCGGCCGAAGCTTCCGCACAGGAGGGCGCGGTGACGCTGTTCGTTCGCCACACCTCGGCGTCGCTGACCATCCAGGAAAACGCCGATCCGTCCGTGCTCGACGATCTGATGACGGCGCTGGACCGCCTTGCGCCCGAGGATGCCGGCTGGACCCACGATACCGAAGGTCCCGACGACATGCCCGCGCATGTCAAGACCATGCTGACGGCGGCTTCGCTGCAGATCCCGGTGCTGAACGGCAAGCTCGCGCTGGGGACATGGCAGGCGATCTATCTGATCGAGCACCGCGCGCATCCGCATCGGCGCGAGATCGTGCTGCAGTTTGTCGGCAGCACAGGATAAAACAAAACCGGCCGCGGAGCGATCCGCGGCCGGCCTGTCGCAACTTCATTCGCGCGGTCCGATCGCCGCTCGGAAAATATCAGTTCTTGGTGATATCGACGTCCTTGGTTTCCGGCAGGAAGAAGAAGCCGACAATCAGACTCATGACGGCGACACCGATCGGATACCACAGACCGGAGTAGATGTTTCCTGTAGCGGCCGCGATCGCAAACACGGTGGCTGGCAGGAAGCCGCCGAACCAGCCATTGCCGATGTGATAGGGCAGCGACAATCCGCTGTAGCGGATGCGGCTCGGGAACAGCTCAACCAGCCACGCCGCGATCGGGGCATAGACCAGCGTTACGTAAACCACCAGCAGCCACAGCATGACCACCGTCATGACTTGGTTGATCTCGGCGGGATCGGCCGATGCCGGATAGCCATGAGCCTTGATCGCTGCCGGGAGTGCCTTGGCAAAATCAGGGCTGTCGGCTGACAGCGTCTGGTCGCCGATCTTCACCTTGGCCTTAGTGCCGGCGGGAGCTGCTTCGTTGTTGTAGTTCACCGACAGGTTGACGAGCCCGGACTTCGCCACGTCGCAACTGGTGGTGAACTTTTCAGTACCTGTCGCCTTGAACTGGAACGAGCACTCGTTGGGGTCGGCAATAACAGTGACCGGAGATTGCGAAAGCGCCGCCTCGAGCTTCGGATTGGCGAAGTGGGTGATCGCCTTGAAGATCGGGAAGTAGGTCAGCGCAGCCAGCAGGAAGCCGGCGAGGATGATCGGCTTGCGGCCGATCTTGTCGGACAGCCAGCCGAAGATGACGAACCCCGGGGTGCCCAATGCCAGCGCGATCACGATCATGATCTGGGCGGTTACCGCCGGCACCTTGATGGTCTGGGTCAGAAAGAACAGCGCGTAGAACTGTCCACCATACCACACCACGGCTTCGCCGGCGGTCGCGCCCAACAGTGCGAGAATCGCAATCTTGGCATTCGACCATTCGCCGAATGCTTCGCTCAATGGCCGCTTCGAGGTGGTACCTTCTTCCTTCATCTTCTTGAAGATGGGCGACTCGTTCAGACTCAAGCGGATCCAGATCGAGACGCCGAGCAGGATGCCCGACAGCAGGAACGGAATGCGCCAGCCCCAATCGCCGAAGCTCTCTTCGCCCATCCAGGTGCGGATGAGGAGAATCAGCAGCAACGCCATGAAAAGACCGAGCGTGGCAGTGGTCTGAATCCAGGATGTATAGTAGCCGCGCTTATTCGCGGGGGCGTGTTCGGCGACGTAGATCGCTGCACCGCCATACTCACCGCCGAGCGCGAGGCCTTGGACCAAGCGCAATGCGATCAGCAGGATCGGCGCCGCGATGCCCCAGGTCGCATAGCCGGGCAGCAGACCGATGAAGAATGTCCCGATGCCCATCAGAGTCATCGTGATCAGGAAGGTGTATTTACGGCCGATCATATCGCCTAAACGACCGAAGATCAGCGCTCCGAACGGTCGAACGGCGAAGCCTGCCGCGAAGGCAAGCAGTGCGAAAATGAAGCCGACATTCGGCGGCACGTTGGAGAAGAAGTACTTGGCAAGGAACGCGCCGAGCGTTCCGTAGATGTAGAAGTCGTACCATTCGAAAACGGTGCCAAGTGAGGAGGCGAAAATGACCTTGCGTTCTTCAGCAGTCATTCCGCCTGTGCGGATTTCGCGGCCTACGGTTGCAGCCATCGTCATGTGTTCGCTCCCCGAAATTGTTGATGCAAAGCCGGTCCCCATGCGCCGATCTTCGCCGGACGGATGCATGGAGCTTCAATCGCAAGGTAACATCGCCGTGAAAGCACTCCCAATAAGACTTTTGGCCCTCTGCACCTATTGTGCACGAAAGGCCTCGGTGCGCCCTCGGCTGCCACTCCGGCGCCGGCCTCGGCAGCGTGCATGTTGCATTGCACAATTGGAGCCGATTAACCGCTTTGTCGCCCGGCGGTATTGGGCGCTTGCAACGCACCGCCCGGCAGGGGACAATTGGCAGGGAAAGACTCGCTTCGCAGGTCTCCACAAAAGGGTCACGGGTTTGCCGCAACCATATCGC
The DNA here is from genome assembly GCA_963784755.1 of uncultured Alphaproteobacteria bacterium. GTDB lineage: Bacteria > Pseudomonadota > Alphaproteobacteria > Rhizobiales > Xanthobacteraceae > Bradyrhizobium. Next base: position 1,953,812 of record CAWASS010000004.1, read on the forward strand.
AAGACGTAAATGACCCCCGCCGCCACTACGCACCTCGTCATTGCCGATGACCATCCGTTGTTTCGCGATGCACTGCGACAGGCGGTCGCGAGCGTCGTGACTTCCGCGACAATCGACGACGCCGGCTCGTTCGAACAACTCACCGCGCTGCTGGAACAGGATTCCGACGTCGATCTGATCCTGCTCGACTTGACGATGCCGGGAATCAGCGGCTTTTCCGGCCTGATTTATCTGCGCGCGCAGTATCCGGCGATTCCCGTCGTGATCGTGTCCGCCAGCGACGATGTCGGAACCATCCGGCGATCGCTCGATTTTGGCGCGTCGGGATTCATCCCCAAACGATTCGGGGTGGAAACGCTGCGCGACGCGATCCTGAAGGTGATGGACGGCAACGTCTGGATCCCGCCCGACGTCGACCTTACCTCTGCCACCGATCCGGAGATGACGCGGCTGCGCGACCGGCTGGTAACGCTGACCCCGCAGCAGGTGCGGGTGCTGATGATGCTGTCGGAAGGTTTGCTCAACAAGCAGATCGCCTACGAGCTCGGCGTGTCGGAAGCCACCATCAAGGCGCACGTCTCCGCGATTCTGCAGAAACTCGGGGTCGAGAGCCGTACGCAAGCGGTGATTGCCGCGGCGAAAATCTCCGGCGGCCAGTGGCGGCAGGGCGAGCCGACCCCGCAATAGGCCCGCGATTATTCCGCCGCCACTTGCTGCTGGGCGCGCCATTGGCCGAGCAAGGCCCGCAACGATGCCGGCTTCACCGGTTTGTTGTGCACGGCGATCTTTTCCTGCCGCGCCGCCAGCCGAACATTCGGGCTGCGGTCGGCGGTGATCAGGATCGCCGGAATGCTGTCGCCGAAGCGATGACGAATATCGCGGATCGCGGCGATGCCGTTGCCGCGGTCGAGGTGATAATCGACCAGGAGGCCGGTGACGCGCTCGCCTGCCGCTTCGATTGCCGCGATCGCGGCTTCCGGATCGGACACCGCGATCACCCTGGCGTCCCATGCCGTCAACAGCGTCTTCATGCCGTCCAGAATCGCGGCGTCGTTTTCGATGCAAACGATCAGCGTGCCGCTCATCGGCGTCTTCGACAGGGGGGTCGCGCTGGTCAACGCCGAGGTGAAAGTGATGGTTTTCGCGATCGGCGCTGTGACCGAGAAGAACGAGCCGCCGCTGGCGTTGGCGTCGAGCGCAATGCCGTGGTTGAGCACGCGTGCGAGCCGTTCCACGATCGACAGTCCCAGTCCGAGGCCGCGCGCGATCCGGGCGCCCTGTTCGAGCCGGTGAAACTCCTTGAAGATCTCGCCGCGCTTGAGAATGGGAACGCCGACGCCGGTATCGTAGACGCCGATCTGCAGCGCCGTGCCATGGCGGCGGCAGCCGACCAGGACGCGGCCGTGCGGCGTGTATTTGATCGCGTTGGAAATCAGGTTCTGCAGCAACCGCCGCAGCAGCAGGCGATCGGATTCCACCGGCAGCGAGGATGGCACGAAGGTCAGCTTCAGTCCCTTGGCCCGCGCGATCGGCGCGAATTCGATCTCCAGCGAGCGCATCAGGTCGCCGATGCGGAAACTTGTGATCGACGGCTTCATGGCGCCGGCGTCGAGCCGCGAGATGTCCAGCAGCGCGCCGAGGATTTCCTCGATGGCTTCCAGCGAGTCGTCGATGTTCTCGACCAGCCGCGAATCCTCGCCGCCGGTCTGGCGCTCCACCAGGCTCGTGACATAGAGCCGCGCCGCGTTGAGTGGCTGCAGGATGTCGTGACTCGCCGCCGCCAGAAAACGCGTCTTCGAAATACTGGCATCCTCTGCGGTGCTTTTGGCCAGCGCCAATTCGGAATTGAGGCGCGTCAGTTCCTCGGTGCGATCCCGCACGCGTTTTTCCAGCGTCGCATTGGCGCGCTCCAGCGCCTCGGCCGCTTCGAAGCTCGGCGTCACGTCGGAGAAGGTGATGACCAGTCCGCCGCCGGGCATCCGGTTGGCGCGCACCTCGATCACCATATGGCGATCCGGAAGACGCTCGAGATAGGGCTCGCCCTCGGTGGTGTAGGCGGTCAGCCGCATATCCATCAGCGCATCGCTGTCGCCGAAACCGGACGGGCTGATCGCGCCGAGGAATTCAAGGATTTCGCGAAGCGGAATCCCGATCTGCACCAGATGCGGCGGCAGGCCGAGAATCTCGCCGAACTGCCGGTTGGAGCAGATCAGCTGCAAATCCGGATTGAAGACCGCGATGCCCTGCCGCACGTGATTGAGCGCGGTCTGCAGCATCTCGCGATTGAAATGCAGTGCGGCGTGGGAATCGTCGAGCAGTTTCAGCGCGGCCCTGGCGGAGACGGTGCGTTTGCGCAGCAACAGCGACATCACCAGACGCGACGAGGCGGCGCCGATCGAGGATGCGATCAAATGCTCGGCGTGTTGCAGCAATTCGAAATCCGCGGGCGCCGCAGGTTCGAGGTTGACGCGGTGGCTGGCGGCGAAGGCCTCAAAGGATTCGCGCGCGCGCTCGGGGCCGAGATATTGCGCGACGGTGGTAAGGATGTCCTGCACCGTCACCGTGGTGCGCCAGCGCCGGAACGCCGGCGGCATCGGCGTAAGGTCGTTCGGAACGAAAACTTCGGCCTGCAGCCGTTCGATCGAGGAGGGCTGGCGCAGCAGCGACAGCATGATCCAGGTCACGATGTTGAGCGACAGGCTCCACAGCACGCCGTGCATCAGCGGCGGCAGATCGACGCCCAGCAAGGCCTGCGGGCGCAGCGCATGAATGCCGAACGGACCTTCCTGAAGCAGCAATATTCCGGCGGTGTTGGTATCCATGAAGCTCGGAAGAAACAGCGTGTAGAACCACACCGCGAAGCCGATCAGCATGCCGCCGATGGCGCCGCGTGCGGTGGCGCGGCGCCACAGCAGGCCGCCAAAAAACGCCGGAGCGAATTGCGCGATAGCGGCGAACGACAACAGCCCGATCGCGGCAAGCTGGGTATTGCCGAGCGCGCGGTAGTAAAAATACGCCATCACCATGATGGCAAAAATCGCAAAGCGGCGGACCTTGAGCAGGAAGTTGCCGAAATCCTTGGCCCCGGCGCGCGATTCCGGATTGCGCTGCAGCACCAGCGGCACCACGATATCGTTGGAGACCATGATCGACAGCGCGACGCATTCCACGATCACCATGGCCGTTGCTGCCGACAGGCCGCCGATGAATACGCCGACGCTGAGCAAGGTCGAGTTTGCCTCTATCGGCAGCGCCAGCACGTACATGTCGCTGTCGACCGCGCCGAACGGAAAAGTCACGAGACCGGCGAGCGCGATCGGAATCACGAACAGGTTGATGGCGATGAGGTAAAGCGGGAACAGCCAGCGCGCGCGGCTGACCTCGGCATCGTCGGTATTTTCGACCACGCTGACGTGAAATTGACGGGGCAGCAGCATGATCGCGCTAAACGACAGCAGCGCCATGGTCAGGAACGTGCCGATCGAGGGCGCATACTCGATGGCGCGCACCGCTTCGGGCGTTTTCATCGCGCGCTCGAACAGCTCTATGGGACCGAACATCCAGAACGTGACAAACGCGCCCGCGGCGATAAAGGCCACCAGTTTGACGATGGATTCGGTGGCAACCGCCAGCATCAGGCCGTGCTGGTGCTCGGTCGCGTCGCTCTGGCGTGTTCCGAACAGCACGGCGAATACCGCCATCGCCAGGGTCACGTCCAGCGCGATGTCGCCGATGATCGGGATGCGGGAGAAGGCCTGGTCCTCGCTCAGGATGGTTTCGAGCGACGACGCCAGGGCCTTGAGCTGCAGCGCGATATAAGGCACCGAACCTACGATCGCGATGAAGGCGACGGTCGCAGCTACCGCCTGGCTTTTGCCGTAACGCGCCGCGATGAAGTCGGCGATGGAGGTGATGTTCTGCGATTTCGCCAGCTGGATCACGCGGCGCAGCAGGGGCGTGCAGAATCCGATCATCAGGACCGGGCCGACATAGATCGCGAGAAAATCGGTGCTGGTGCGGGTCGCGAATCCGACCGATCCGAAAAACGTCCACGAGGTGCAGTAGATCGCCAGCGACAGCGGGTAGATCAGCGCGCTGGCGCGGCCGCGCTTGAGCAGCGAGAGGCGATCGCCGTAGCTGGCGACGAAGAACAGGAACCCGATGTAGCCGAATGCGGCTGCAATCACGCCCCAGTCGTGCAGCATTAAGCTTGCTCCCTTGCGTTTTTCATTCGTCCGCGCTGCCGCGGACGCAGGCCGTCCGTCGGCTCAGTATAGCCGGATTGCACCGGCAAAGCATCGCGAGATGCCGGATACTGGCGCGGGATTTCGAAGGGTTAACGGAGGCTATTCGGCCGCCAGGGATTTTGCGCGCAGCGGCAGATCGAGCCGCTCCCAGACCTGCAGCAGGGCTTCCGCCAATTGATCGATCAGTCCGTCCTCGTGATAGGGCGAGGGCGTGATCCTCAGGCGTTCGGTGCCCCTGGCCACGGTCGGATAATTGATCGGCTGGATATAGATGCCGTGCTGTTCCAGCAGCATGTCGCTGGCCTGTTTGCACAGTTCGGGATCGCCGACGAAAACCGGCACGATATGGGTGTCGCTCGACATCACAGGCAGTCCGGCGGCGGTGAGGATCGCCTTGACGCGGGCGGTGCGATCCTGGTGGCGCTCACGCTCCCAGTTCGAGGTTTTCAGGTGCCGGATCGCCGCGGTCGCCGCCGAGCAGATCGCGGGCGGCAGTGCGGTGGTGAAAATAAAGCCGGGCGCATAGGATCGCACGGCGTCGATGATGTCGGCGCTTCCCGCGATGTAGCCGCCAAGGCAGCCGAACGCCTTTGCCAGCGTGCCTTCCAGCACGTCAATGCGGTGCATGACGCCGTCGCGCTCGGCGATACCGCCGCCGCGCGGGCCGTACATGCCGACCGCGTGCACTTCGTCGACATAGGTCATGGCGCCGTAACGCTCGGCGAGATCGCAGATCTTCGCCAGCGGCGCAATGTCCCCGTCCATCGAATACAGGCTTTCGCAGGCGATCAGTTTTGGCCGGTCGCCGGCGGCGCGCAACAGCTCTTCGAGATGGGCCATGTCGCTGTGACGAAACACCTGCCGTTCGCAGCCGGATTGCCGGATGCCTTCGATCATCGAATTATGGTTGAGCGCGTCCGACAGGATCAGGCAGTTCGGAATCAGTTTGCCGATGGTCGCGATGCCGGTCTGGTTCGAGACATAGCCCGAGGTGAACAGCAATGAGGCTTGCTTGCCGTGCAGATCGGCCAGTTCCTGTTCGAGCTGAACCAGCGGGTGATGGGTGCCTGCAATGTTGCGGGTGCCGCCGGCGCCGGTGCCGACCCGGGTCGCGGTCTCGACCATGGCGCCGACAACCTTCGGATGCTGTCCCATGCCGAGATAATCGTTGGAGCACCAGATCACGACATTGCGGGGCCCCTTCGGCGAATGCCAGACCGCATGGGGAAACCGGCCCGCGATCCGCTCGAGGTCGGCGAACACGCGGTACCGCCGTTCATCGTGCAGGCGGCTGAGGGCGGTTGAGAAGAACTGGCTGTAATCCATCGCGAAAACCCGAAACGGAACCGAAAGTGAGATGAGCGTTAGGCTCTTTTTAGAGCGTTTCCAGCTTTGCTGTCGAGGCACAATTCTTCAAAGCGGCCATTCAAATGGTCGCAAGATGGCAAAAGTCGCGAATTTGGGGGTCAGTTTGAATTGCCGGCGCTGTCCGCATTCCAGTAACGCCGCAGCAGGGCCGCGGCCCAGCCGGAGAAATATCCCGCGCTGGCGCCGGAAATGGCGTGGCCGATGATCGCCACCGCGGCGTGAGGCTCCAGCTTCATCGCCGTCGCAACCGCAACCCCATATTGCAGCAGAAATACCGTGATGTTGCGAACCAGCGGTGCCGCGCTGCCGGGGCGGGTTGCCAGCCCGTTTTGTCTGTCCACCGCGAGCAGCCGGGGGCCGCGGGTGAGCGCCAGCGACGCAAACAGGACCGCCGCCACGACCCATGCGAGAAGCGCTCCAACCCGTCACCGCGAGCCGTGACGAGCCGCGACAATCCCATCATGAAGAACACCAGCGGTACGATCAGCATCCGCCAGATCGGCTGCGTCCTGGTGCGCAGCGATTGGCAGCCTTGCCAGATGAGATAGGCGAGCAGTGCGAAAACCCAGATCGGAGTATTGGCCAGGATGCGAACAGCTATTTGCATCGGCTTACCTCAGTTCCGCATCTTTTATGATTGCAGCCGTAAAATAGCACTCGCGGCCGCGCTATCACGTCGACCGAAAACGCAACACGCCCTCGGATTCGTGAGTCGTGAGGCGCCCTTCCACCAGCATGTAGTTGACATGCGCGATCAGTTCGCCGGAAGCAAAGCCCATCTGGTGCACGTCGAGTGGATACTTATGGAACACGACGGGCACCAGTTCCCTCGAGGTTTTCGGGGTGCCCCGGCAGGCGTTGGCGATCAGCCCGCAGCGTTCCTCGTGATGATCGGCCAACTGCTTGATGCGGGTTTTCAAGCCGTAGAACGGTACACCATGACCGGGCAACACCAACGCGTCATATGGCAAAGTCGTGGTGAGACTCGCCAGCGACGCCAGATATTCGCCGAGTGAATTCTGGTCGGGCTCCACCGCCCACACGCTGACGTTCGGCGATATCTTGCTCAGCACCTGATCGGCCGACAGGAACAGCTTGTCGGCGGCGCAGTACAACATCACCTGGTCGAGCGCGTGGCCGCCGCCGGTGATGACCTTGAAGCGCCTTGTGCCGATCGAAATTTCATCACCGTGCGAAATCCGGCGATATGACGCCGGCAGCACCGACACCCGCTTCAAATAATCCTGGCCGCGGCCAAGCAATTTGTCGGTCAGGCTCTCGTCCATGCCGTGACGGCGGAAGAACAGCCGCTGCGCCGTTTTGCGTTCTTCGGTGCCGCGGTTCTGGTGATATACCGATTGCAGATATTCGACCTGCGACATGACAAGCGGACAGCCGAAGCGCTCGACAATCCATCCGGCGAGACCGACATGATCGGGGTGCGAGTGGGTCACGATCAGCCGCGTGATTTTCACATGCTTGAGCGGACCTTCGAACAGCGTCGTCCACGCTGCGATCGACTCCTCGTTGCCGAATCCGGAATCGATCATGGTCCAACCGTCGCCGTCGGCGAGCAGATAGATGTTCACATGGTTGAGGCGGAACGGCAGCTTCAGCCGCACCCACAGCGCGCCCGGCATCACCTCGACGACCTGATCCGGCCCGGGATGGCTTTCCCAAGGATAGCGCAGGGCCTCGACCGAGGATTGGATGGGTTCAGCTTTCGAATGCATTATTCCGGCTTAGCCGGACATTCGGCGAGGCGCCAGTCCAAATTCTGCCGGCCCCGCATGACGAAGCCGGGGATCAGGCGGCCCGGATGTTGGCGAGGAAGGCGTGGATTTCGTCGCGCAGGATGTCGGCCTCGCGGCGCAGGTCGCCGGATGCGCTGAGCACCTCGCTGGCGGCCGATCCCGCCTCGGCGGAAGCCATGCTGACGCCGACGATGTTGCTGGACACCTCGCTGGTGCCGCCCGCGGCGTGCTGAATGTTGCGGGCGATCTCGCGCGTCGCCGCGCCCTGCTGCTCGACCGCAGCCGCAATGGCGGTGGTGACTTCGTTGATCTCGGCGATGGTGCCGCCGATGTTCCTGATGGCGCCGACCGCTGAGGTTGCGACCTGCTGCATGCTGGCGATCTGCTGGCGGATTTCGTCGGTGGCCTTCGCGGTCTGGTTGGCGAGGCTCTTGACCTCGGACGCGACCACGGCAAAGCCGCGGCCGGCTTCGCCGGCGCGTGCGGCTTCGATGGTGGCGTTGAGCGCCAACAGATTGGTCTGCGATGCGATGGTTTGAATCAGATCGACCACGATCGAGATGCGGCTGGCGTTGTCGGCGAGGCCCTGCATGGTGGCGTCGGTTTCGCCGGCTTCGGTTACGGCCTTGCTGGCGATTTGCGCCGAGCTGATGACCTGGCGACCGATCTCGGAGATCGATGACGACAATTGCTCGGTGCCCGACGACACCGTCTGCACATTGACCGAGGTTTCTTCGGCGGCAGACGCCACCGCGCTGACCAATGCGCTGGAGCGGTCGGCGGTTGCCGACATGCTCTGCGCCGTGGTCTGCATGGAATTGGCCGAGGTCTGCAAGCCCTCCAGCGCCATGCGGACGGTGGCTTCGAAGTCGACGATCCGGGCTTCCATGCGCGCGGCGCGTTCGGCCTTGGAGATGCGGTCCTTGTCTTGCGCGGCGCCAAGCGCGCGCGCCTCGATCATGCTTTCGCGGAAAATCTCCAGCGAACTCGCCATCACCGCGATCTCGTCGCTCTGCCGGGTGCGGTAGATTTCCGTTTCCAGGTCGCCGTCGGACAGCAGTTGCATCGAGCGTTGCAGGCTGCGGATCCGCCGCAGGATATTGCGGCCGACATAGAGCCAGACGAACAAGGCCGAGCCGACCAGGGTCAGGCCGCCAAGCGCCAGCATTACCGTGGTCGCCAGCGAAATCTTCTGCCGCGCCCGCCAGGTCGCGGCATCGGTGTCGGTCTGCACGCCATCCACCAGTTGCTTGACGCTGATGCCGAGGCCGACATTGAGCTTGCGGGTTTCGTCGAGAACGATCTGGCCGTAATCGTTGGCGTCCAGTTCTTTCTGGCGGACTTTGAACACGCTGGCCTTGCCCTCGCCCAGCGCCAGTAATTTCAGCGCGGCGGCTTTCAGGGCTTTGGCGCCGTTGTTTTTCGGCAGCAGGTCGAGATTGGATTTGACGCGTTGCTGCGTTTCCTGAAATTCCTTTTCGATGATGTCGAGCGTGCTGCCGTTATCGGCCGAGAGTGCTGCGGTCATGTCGGAAGCCATCAGGTTGCTGGAGGAGATGACGTTGCCGAGCTGCTCCACCGTTCTTGCCGCTTCCGTGGCGTCATCCTGCGAGAGATTGGCGGAGCCGAGGATGGCGTTGATCCTCAACTGCGCGTCCATCATCGCCGGATTGGCGGCGGCGACGAAGCCGGCCTGGGCATTGCGCAGCGACCGATACAGCTTTTCGTGCTGGGCGGCGGCATCGAGCCGCTCTCTCGCCGCGGCGCCGAGGCTCTTGATGGTGTCGTCGATGTTCTTGACGGTTTCGGTGAGCGCCGCCACCACGTCCTTGTCGGCGCCGAGCTCGATGACCTCGCCGAGCTTTTCGAGCGCGATTTCCTCGGTCGCTTTCATGGTTCTGGTGCGTTCCTGCAGCGCCTCATCGCTGCGCGAGGCGAGCAGCGCCGGTCCCTGACTCGCAAGGCTCGCGCTCTGGGTCGCGAGCTGCAGGCTTGCGGCCAGCCGCGGGATATCCCGTCCGCTTAGGTCCACCATCATCTCGCCGAGCTGGCCCAGCACCATGCCGGCGCCGGCGGAAATGACGATGGCCATTCCCGCAATCACGGCAAAGGCGGCAAACAGGCTGCCCCGGATACCCCATTTCAGGCGCCGGAGGCTTAGTTGCCCGATTTTGCCCGATGTCGATGGCAACGTCATGAAATCCCCGCGCCCGTAAAATCCAAGGTTAAATCGCCGGTTGCAGTATCGCGATACCTGGTTAACGAAATCGGGAAAACGCGACCGATTTCACTAATTTTATGGCCAAACAAAAAGCCGGCACGAGGCCGGCCTTTGGTTCTTTGGGAACTCGGTTCCAGCCGAGATCAGTACCTCGCGGCTACCGGGCTGGCCCAGTTGAAATGGTAGTTCAGGCCGGCCTTCACGGTGTGCTCGTCGACGCGGAACGCGCCCAAGGGCACGAAGGCGATGGGAGCGACAAAGGCGCTGCGGCCGAAGTCGTAATACTGATATTCGAGCTTGGCCGAGAAATTTTGCGCGAACATGTATTCCACGCCGGCGCCGACGGTGTAACCATCGCGGCGGTTGTGGTCGAACGCAAAAGCGATCGGAGCGCCACCGAAGGTCAGCGTCTCCCGGTTATCGGAATAGGCGTAGCCGCCCTTGGCATACAGCAGCGCCGGACCCCAGGCGAAGCCGGCGCGGCCCGTCACCGAGCCAAGCGCGCGCCGGTCGTTGGAGTAAATGAAGCCGCCGGGGAAGACGATGCCGTTGTTGGCGCCGCCGAGCCAGCTGTACTGGCCCTCGACGCCGACCACGAAATTCTGACCGAACTGGTAATCGGCGCCGGCCTGGACGCCTCCCAACAGCCGGCCATTCTGATTGTTGTTGGTGACGATGCCGTTGAGAGCCTCGTTGCTGCTGATGCCGCCGCCGACATGACCGCCGATGTAAAACCCGGTCCAGTTGTAGATCGGTGCGGCATAGGCCGGGGCTTGATCGTAGGGGCGAGCGCCGAGATCGGCGGCGAGTGCCGGCGCAGCCGCGCCGAGGGCGAGGACAGCGGCCGTGACGGACAGGAATTTCATTCGCTTGATCTCCGTAAACACCGGAGCGGCCGTTCGTCGCCCCGCGGGCCGCGATCACAGCGGCATTTGAATAAAATGCGGTGCATCGGCAGGCCCGAACGATTGCGTGGAGGCGCAACAGTGGAACTGTGCTTAATGGAGTCCTAATCGGACGGGTTTTGTTGCAAGCGGCGACAAAAACGAAAAAGGCCGGCGCGAGGCCGGCCTTTCCTTACTTTTCGTAAAGCTCAGTTCGGACCATCAGTACTTCGCGACGACCGGGCCGGGGCCCCAGTTGAAGCGATAGTTGATGCCGGCCTTCACGGTATGCTCGTCGTTGCGGAACGAGCCGAACGCGGCCAGCGGAGCCGGGGTCACGAACGCGCTGTTGCCGAAGTTGTAGTACTGGTACTCGATCTTGCCCGACCAACTCGGGGCGAACATGTATTCCAGACCGCCGCCGACCGTCCAACCGTCCTTATGGCTGTGGTCGAAGGTGAACGCGGTCGGCACGCCGGCGAAGGTCAGCGTGTCGCTGGTGTCGGCAAAGGCATAGCCGCCCTTCACGTAGAGCAGGCCCGGACCCCAGGTGTAGCCGACGCGGCCGGTCGCCGAACCGATCGCGCGCTGGTTGTTGGTGTAGGCAAAACCCGCGCCCGCGCCGGTGAACGCAACGGTGTTGTTGTTGTTGCCGAGCCAGCTGTACTGGCCTTCGACACCGAGCACCCAGTTCGGCGCGAACTGGTAATCGGCGCCGCCCTGCACGCCGCCGAGGAAGCGGCCGTCGTTGCTGCTGTTCAGTCCGGCGAAGTTGTTGTCGCCGGCGAAGGCGCCGCCGATGTGGCCGCCGACGTAGAATCCGGTCCAGTTGTAGATCGGCGCCGCGTAGGCCGGAGCCTTGGTGTAGGGGCGCGCCGCCAGATCGGCTGCGAGTGCTGGCACGGTCGCGCCGAGAGCGACGAGGGCCACAGTGGCGAGTAGAAACTTCTTCATCAGGTTTGTTCTCCAGACAGTCATTTGTTTTTCAGATGCGCCGCATGTCGGCGTCGTCGATGGCGCGGAGTTAGACCGCTTTCGCGCAAATTACTGTCACCGATAGGTCACACGAAGAGAGTTCCGTCCGATTCAAATAACATCGATTTTTACGTGCTTAATTAAGCCTTAATGAATTCTAAATGCGGCCTTAATTTTTTCGCGGCGCGTTTGTCGGCCCCGTTGGGCGCGCGATGTTTGCGCAATTGGGCGGCGGGCAGAATCATTGAATCTGATTGCGCTCGAATAATTCTTTGGTCACTGAGCCATCGCCGTGATCGTCAATGATGCGGAGTTGCTTGCCATCTCCGACAACCTCGAAGAAGACCTTGTCGTCTTTCGGATCCTCGCGCCAGCGGCCGGGCTCGGAGGCCCAGATCACGCGGTTGCCCTGGATCTTGCACCGATAGTCCCAGACGAAATTGTCGATCGGCCGGACATAGCTCAAGAATAGTATATCGCCGGCTATTCTGGTCACCTGGACGATCCTGGGATCGCGACCCATGATCGACGCAATGGCGGTTCGACAAATCGCTTCGGGTGCATAAGGCGGTGCAACCTCGGCCATCGCCGGCGCGAGAGATATCGACAGCGCCGCGATTTGATAAGCAAACGACGCGGCACGTATCTCGTTCATCGCAAGCCTTCAGGTTTTTCGCCTGACGCTTCATGAACCGTCGAAGTGCCAGGAAACTGGTGCTGCCAGACAGGATTGAACTGTCGACCTCTCCATTACCAATGGAGTGCTCTACCACTGAGCTACGGCAGCATGCGCCAGACCTGGGAATCGGCCAAAAAAGGCCTCCGTTGGGCGGGCCGATCCTTGCCACAAGGCCAAAGCCCGTGCAAGCGCGGGGTGGCCAGCGCGGTCTGCTAAAGCATCAGCGTGCAGCCCGCGCGGCCAGCTTCAACCGGATCAATTCCGGACCGATCCGGTTCCCCATTTCCTCGCCCAAAGCCTGCAACGCCTTGATCGGCCTGATCATCACCTCGAATTCGATCATTTTGCCGGATTCGTCGAACTTGATCAGATCGATGCCCTTGAGCTGCCATTTTCCGATATTGGCGCTGAATTCCAGGGCGGCATCATGGGAGCGGGCGACGAATTCGCGGTGATAGCGGAAATTCTCGAAAATCTGCGCCACGGTGGTCAGCACCAGCAGGGTCGCGGTGCGGCCGGGAATCGGCGATTGCACGAAGGGGGAGCGAAACACAATATGTTCCGACAGCAGCGGGGCCAGCAGGTCCTTGTTGCCGGTGGCGGCGAATGCATGCCAGCCTGCCAGGGTCGCTTGCGGCAATGGCGCCAGTGACTGAACTTCGCCCATCGAGGGTGTCTTTCGGATCGACTACAATGGCCGACGATGAACGATGAGCCGGACAAACGCGAGGGCAAAAAGCAGAAGCAGCATCCGCGGCAGGATCGGCTGAAACTGGCGTTGCGGGAAAATCTCAAGCGGCGAAAATCGCAGGCCAAGGGGCGCAGCGAGGCTGCGATCGCACCTTCCGAACACGACGACCCGTCCCCACATCAGCCCGGCGGAAAAGCGGAGTGAACTTTAGCGTGAGACCAGAATGGGCGTAGACCCCGGAATCAAGACAGACGTCAAGGCCACCGCGTCCGCGATGTTTCCGCGTCATGCGCAGACATTCCCGGACCTGACGGCGCCGGAGATCGCGCGCATGCGCCGGTTCGGCGAGTTGCGCAGCTACAAGCACGACGAAAAACTGTTCGAAACCGGCAAGCCCGGGCCGGGCATGTTCGTGATTCTTTCCGGCCACGTCGCCATCACCCAGCGCGACGGCCTCGGCCATGTCACCCCGGTGATCGATCAGGGCCCGGGGCAATTCATGGCTGAACTCGGCCAGCTCTCGGGCCGCATCGCGCTGGTCGATGGTACCGCGGAAGGCGACGTGGAAACCTTGCTGATCGCGCCGGAGCGATTGCGCGCGCTGCTGGTCGCGGAGGCCGATCTCGGCGAGCGCATCATGCGCGCGCTGATCCTGCGCCGGGTCAGCCTGATCCAGGGTGGCGTCGGCGGCCCGGTGCTGATCGGTTCATCGAGTTCGCGTGACGTGATCCGGCTGCAGGGATTTCTCACCCGCAACGGCTATCCGCACCATTTGCTGGATCCGGTTTCCGACAAGGACGCCGCCGATGTAGTGGCGCGCTATACGCCGTCGCCACAGGACCTGCCGCTGGTGGTGACCCCCGACGGCACGGTGCTGCGCAACCCGACGGAATCCGAAGTGGCGCGCGAGATGGGAATGCTCCGCACCCTTGCCAGGGGCAAGGTCTACGATGTCGCCATTGTCGGCAGCGGCCCCGCCGGACTGTCTACCGCCGTGTATGCGGCGTCCGAGGGGCTTGCGGTTGCGGTGTGCGACGCGCGCGCGTTCGGTGGCCAGGCCGGCGCCAGCGCGCGGATCGAGAATTACCTGGGCTTTCCGACCGGAATATCCGGCATGGCGCTGACGGCGCGCGCCTACAACCAGGCGCAGAAGTTCGGCGCGGAAATCATGATTCCAATCGAGGTCAAATCGCTCGATTGCAGCCGCGACGACGGCGCCTTCGCGCTGACGCTCGATGATGGCGAACTGTTGCGTGCGAAATCGGTGGTGGTGGCGAGCGGCGCGCGCTACCGCCGCCCCGAGATCGAGCACCTCGCCGATTTCGAAGGCCGCGGCGTCTGGTATTGGGCCTCGCCGATCGAGGCGCGGCTGTGCACGGAGCAGGAGATCGTGCTGGTCGGCGGCGGCAATTCGGCGGGGCAGGCGGCGGTGTTTCTGGCAGGCCACGCCCGCAAGGTTCACATGGTGATCCGCGGCGGCGGTCTCGGCGCCAGCATGTCGCGCTACCTGATCGAGCGAATCGAGGCCACGCCGAATATCGAACTGGTGTTCAACACCGAGGTGGTCGGGCTCGAAGGTGCGGAAGAGGGTTCGCTGAAGCGCGTGCGCCTGCGCAGCCGCCTGTCCGCCGAAGAGAGCACCATGGACATCCGCAATCTCTTTCTGTTCGTCGGCGCCGATCCCGCCACCGGCTGGCTCGACGGCTGCGGCGTGATGGTCGATCGCGGCGGGTTCGTGGTGACCGGCGAGCAGTGCAAGAAGAGCGGGCAGTCGGCCTCGGCGCTGGAAACCTCGGTGCCCGGTGTGTTCGCCGTCGGCGACGTGCGCTCCGGATCGGTCAAGCGCGTCGGCGGCGCCATCGGCGAGGGCGCGCAGGTGGTGGCTGCGCTGCACGGCTTTCTCGGCGATACCGCGAGGCCGGCGCTCTAGCTGGAGAAAAACATGGTAAAGGGCTGCACTCATATCGCCGGCGTCCGCGATGTGACGCCGAGCGCGCTCGGCTGCGAGGAATGCCTGCAGATCGGAAGCGTGTGGCTGCATCTGCGGATCTGCCGGACCTGCGGCCATGTCGGCTGTTGCGACGACTCCCCCAACAAGCACGCGACCAAGCATTTCCACGCCACAAAACATCCGATCATCGAAGGCTACGATCCGCCGGAGGGTTGGGGCTGGTGCTATGTCGATGAAGTGCTGTTCGATCTGTCTGACAGGATGACGCCGCACAACGGTCCGATCCCGCGCTATTATTGAAGTCCCGAATTCTGCTGTAACGGCTTCGCAAGCTGCGGACAAAATCGCGTTGCAGCCGAAGCACTTAAGACGCATTCGCGTCGATCCTGCGATTTGACTTATCCGCTTGCGGCCGAATGGTGGGAAGGCAACGGCAAAACTGCGGCGAGACGCCAGGCTTTTCGGCCTGATCACCATCAAGTTCAGGGACTTACAGGTCATCTTCGCCAACTTGAGCGGCTTGCGACGGCGTTGCGGCGAACCGAAGGCAAATTGGCGGCGACGTGGTTTGCGACTTTCATCGCTTGCGGCTGCATCTGGATTTTTGCGCGGCGGAGGGACGGCAAACAACGGGTGGGCGGGTCAACGGCCGCCATGAAATTGCGGAAAATATTCCGCAGAGAAGCCGCGCCCCGGCAACCTTTCGTTGGGCATGCGCTTAAATTGCACAAGGTGCCTGAGATCGCGGCAGATCGCGCGGCTCTGTGAATAGCAATTCCCTGCGGTGCGTCGTAGCATTCGAGCGGTTCCAATCGGGGGAGCATCATGATCTTGGGGTTGAGCCTTTCGACGTTCGTACTCGTGCACGTGATCATCAGCCTGGTCGGGATCGTAGCCGGCTTCATGGTCATGTTCGGAATGCTGGGCTCCAACCGGATGCCGGGCTGGACCGCGGTGTTTCTGCTGCTGACGATTCTCACCAGCGCCACCGGTTTTCTGATTCCGCCGCTCGTGACCGGGAAGCTGCTGCCGTCGCACATCATCGGCGCTCTCTCGCTGCTGCTGCTGGCGATTGCGTGTTTTGCGCTCTACGGCCAAAAACTTTCCGGCTCGTGGCGCTGGATCTACGCGCTGACCGCGCTGCTGGCGCAGTATTTCAACGTGTTCGTGCTGGTGATCCAGAGTTTTCTGAAAGTCGGTCCGCTGCATGCGCTGGCGCCGAGCGTGCCGCCGAGCGAGCCTCCGTTCGCCGTCGTCGAGGGTATCGTGCTGGTGTTCTTCATCGTCTTCATCATCGGCGCGATCCGGCGGTTTCATCCGGCGCCGCAATTTGCCTGATACTTCGTCATTCCGGCGCGCGCTCCAGCAACAACCTTCTGGATTGCGGGTCCACGCCAACGGGTCGCGCAAGGCGCGGCCCGATGACAGGCTCCGCGGGTGTCCCGGAATGGCGGAGTTCACAGAGGAGACGCCGACATGCCGACGATGAAAGTCATCCTGTTCGGCGCCACCGGAATGGTAGGCCAGGGCGTGCTGCGCGAATGCCTGCTCGACGCCGGCGTGGAGCGCGTGCTCGCGGTCGGGCGCAGCGCGACCGGGCAACATCACGCCAAGCTGCGCGAACTCATTCACGATAATTTTTTCGATTTCTCTTCTCTCGAATCCCGGCTCACCGGATACGACGCCTGCTTCTTCTGCCTCGGCGTCTCCTCGATCGGGATGGACGAGGCGCGCTACCGGCATCTGACCTACGACATCACGCTTGCCGCGGCGACGACGCTGGCGAAACTTAATCCGGGCATGACGTTCATCTATGTCACGGGAAGAGGCACCGACAGCAGCGAACGCGGCAAGCTGATGTGGGCGCGGGTCAAGGGCAAGACCGAGAACGACCTGCTCAAGCTGCCGTTCAAGGCCGCCTACATGTTTCGCCCCGCCGCGATCCAGCCGCTGCATGGCGTGCGGTCGAAGACGGCTTGGGTTCATGCAACCTATGTCGCGACCGCGCCGCTATGGGCGCTGCTGAACCGGATCGCGCCGGCCTATGCGACCACGACGGAGAAGGTCGGGCGCGCGATGATCAAGGTGGCGCGGGAGGGGTATCCGAAGCCGGTTCTGGAGAGCGAGGATATCAACGCGGTTTAGGTCAACGGTGACGAGGCGGTGCGTCAGGCTGACGGCTCACACAGCTCGTCGTCCCCGCGAAGGCGGGGACCCATAACCACCGATGATTATTGTTCGCGGCGTTGCATCCGCGAGTGGCTAACACCTTTCGGATCGTCCGCGCGAAGCTCGTAGGATGGGTAGAGCGCAGCGAAACCCATCTTCCGATCCGCGGGCGAAAGCGATGGGTTTCGCAAGGCTCAACCCATCCTACGGGCTGTCACTTCGTGACGGCGCTGTGCGTGAGCATGTCGCTTGTAGGATGGGTAGAGCGCAGCGAAACCCACCTTCCGATCCGTGAGCGAAAGCGATGGGTTTCGCAAGAGCTCAACCCTACGGGCTATCACTTCGTGACGGCGCTGTGCGTGAGCACGTCGCACGTAGGATGGGTAGAGCGCAGCGAAACCCACCTTCCGATCCGTGAGCGAAAGCGATGGGTTTCGCAAGGCTCAACCCATCCTGCGGGCTGTCACTTCGTGACGGCGCTGTGCGTGAGCACGTCGCACGTAGGATGGGTTGAGCGCAGCGAAACCCATCTTCCGATCCGCGGGCGAAAGCGATGGGTTTCGCAAAGGGCTCAACCCATCCTACGGGCTATCACTTCGTGACGGCGCTGTGCGTGAGCATGTCGCTTGTAGGATGGGTAGAGCGCAGCGAAACCCATCTTCCGATCCGCGGGCGAAAGCGATGGGTTTCGCAAAGGGCTCAACCCATCCTGCGGGCCGGATTCCGGGTTCGCTTCGCGCCCCGGAATGACGGTAAAACAGACCCTAAACCCATCAAATCGCCGTAAATTTCACGCTTTTGCCATCAGGGGTCCATTCGCCCTATACTTTGTGCATAGCAAGAGGGGTTGGCATGGATCGCATTCGTATTGTCGGCGGCAACAAGCTCAAAGGCACCATTCCGATCTCCGGCGCGAAGAACGCAGCACTCCCCCTGATGATCGCGGGGCTGCTGACCGAGGAGACATTGATCCTCAACAACGTGCCGCGGCTTGCCAACGTCGCGCAGTTGCAGCGCATTCTGGGCAATCACGGCGTCGATATCATGTCGGCGGGCAAGCGCCCCGGCGATCATGAATATCAGGGCCAGACCCTGCATATTTCGGCGGCCAACATCATCGACACCACCGCGCCCTACGAGCTGGTCTCGAAAATGCGCGCGAGTTTCTGGGTGATCGCGCCGCTGCTGGCGCGCATGCATCAGGCAAAAGTGTCGCTGCCCGGCGGCTGCGCCATCGGCACCCGTCCGGTCGACCTGTTGATCATGGCGCTGGAAAAACTCGGCGCCGAACTCACCATCGATGGCGGCTACGTAATCGCGAAGGCGCCCGGCGGCCTCAAGGGCGCGTCGATCGAATTCCCGAAGGTGACCGTCAGTGGCACCCATGTCGCGCTGATGGCGGCGACGCTCGCCAAAGGCACCACCGTCATCGACAACGCCGCCTGCGAGCCGGAAATCCTCAACGTCGCCGACTGCCTGAACAAGATGGGCGCGCGCGTCTCCGGCGCCGGCACCAAGCGGGTCGTCGTCGAGGGCGTCGCCAAGCTGGGCGGCACCCGGCACACCGTGCTGCCGGACCGGATCGAAACCGGCACCTATGCCATGGCGGTGGCGATGACCGGCGGCGACGTGCAGCTCGCAGGCGCGCGTCCCGAATTGCTGCAATCGGCGCTCGATATCCTGACCCAGGCGGGCGCCACCCTCACCGTCAACAATGAAGGCATCCGCGTCGCCCGCAACGGCGCCGGCATCAATCCGGTTGAGGTTTCGACCGCGCCGTTCCCCGGCTTTCCCACCGACCTGCAGGCGCAGCTGATGGCGCTGATGGCCTGCGCCAAGGGGTCTTCGCACATCACCGAAACCATTTTCGAGAACCGCTTCATGCATGTGCAGGAACTGGCGCGGTTCGGCGCGCGGATTCATCTTGACGGCGAAACCGCCACCATCGAAGGCATCGCCAAGCTGCGCGGCGCGCCTGTCATGGCGACCGACCTGCGCGCATCGGTGTCGCTGGTGATCGCGGGCCTCGCCGCGGAAGGCGAAACCATGGTCAACCGCATCTATCATCTCGACCGCGGGTTTGAGCGGCTCGAGGAAAAGCTGTCGGCCTGCGGCGCCACCATCGAGCGCATCAGCGGTTAAATTTTTCAAGGTGCTGCCGTGACGGCTCAACCCAGGCTGATTGCCCTCGACGCGGACGATCTCGCGGTGATTTCAGCGCATGTGCAAAACGCCCGGGTGCAAACCGGCGACATCATCTGGCGGCAGAGCGAGAAGCGGCTGGTGATCGGCATGAACCGGCTGGACTGGGAGCAGGCGCTCGACGGCGAAACCGAGCCGCGCCGGCTGATCGCGGCACTGCGGTTCGATCGCGTGCTGTCCTGCAAGTCGCGCAACATCGATCTGGACACGCCGGAGGCCACGCTGGAACTGCTCGGGATCGAATTTCACCCCGCTGCCGCGCCCGGCGGCAGCGCGGTGCTGATGTTCAGCGACGGCGGCGCGCTGCGGCTCGAACGTCGAGTGCCTCGAGTGCGAGTTGGCTGACCTCGGTCCGGACGATCTCGGAGCGGGCAACGTCGGGGAGGGTGCGGAGTCGTCGGGGCTCGATGCTTGATTCGATCTGTAGGGTGGGTTAGCGCCGAAGGCGCGTAACCCACCGCGCCATCGCCGGTCGCGAGTCACTCTGCCGGGTTACGGCGCTTTGCGCCTAACCCGCCCTACGGACGGAGAAGGGTTGACGGCGATTTGGCGCCGCGCCATTGAGAAAGCCGCCATGCCCGTTCGTCTAGACACCAGCAGCGCCGATTTCACCGGGCGCTTCAACGCGTTTCTCGCGATGAAGCGCGAGGTATCCGCCGATATCGAAACCGCGACCCGTGCCATTGTCGACGACGTGGCCGCGCGCGGCGACGCGGCGCTGATCGAGGCGACGCGAAAATTCGACCGGCTGGAGCTGGACGCCGCGGGCTTGCGAATCAAGCCGGCCGAAATCGACGCGGCCCTGAAGGCCTGCGACGCAATCACCCTCGACGCGCTGCAATTCGCGCGCGACCGCATCGAGGTTTTTCATCGGCGGCAGTTGCCGAGAGACGACCGCTTCACCGACGCGCTCGGCGTCGAGCTGGGCTGGCGCTGGAGCGCGATCGAGGCGGTCGGGCTCTATGTGCCCGGCGGCACCGCGGCCTATCCGTCGTCGGTGCTGATGAACGCGGTGCCGGCCAAAGTCGCCGGCGTCGCCCGCGTGGTGATGGTGGTGCCGTCTCCGGACGGCAAGCTCAATCCGCTGGTGCTGGCCGCGGCGCATCTCGGCGGCGTGTCGGAAATCTATCGCGTCGGCGGCGCGCAGGCGGTCGCGGCGCTGGCCTATGGCACTGCGACGATTGCGCCGGTGGCGAAAATCGTCGGGCCGGGCAATGCCTATGTCGCCGCCGCCAAACGGCTGGTGTTCGGCAAGGTCGGCATCGACATGATCGCCGGACCCTCGGAGGTGCTCGTCATCGCCGACCACTCCGCGAATCCCGGCTGGATCGCCGCCGACCTCTTGGCGCAGGCCGAGCACGACGCCAACGCGCAGTCGATCCTGATCACCGATGACACGGCACTTGCCGACGAGGTCGCGCGCGCGGTGGAGACGCAGCTCGCCACATTGCCGCGCGCCGAAATCGCGCGGGCGTCGTGGAACGAGTTCGGCGCCATCGTCCTGGTCGACACTCTCGACACCGCGGTGCGGCTTGCGAATGCCATCGCCGCCGAGCATCTGGAAATCATGACGGCCGATCCGGAAACGCTTTCCGCGCAAATTCGCAACGCCGGCGCGATTTTCCTGGGGACCCATACGCCCGAGGCGATCGGCGATTATGTCGGCGGCTCCAATCACGTGCTGCCGACGGCGCGTTCGGCGCGGTTCTCCTCCGGCCTTGGCGTGCTTGACTTCATGAAGCGGACGTCGATCCTGAAATGCGGGCCGGACCAGTTGCGGTTACTGGGACCGGCGGCGATGACGCTGGGCAGGGCCGAAGGCCTCGATGCCCATGCGCGTTCGGTCGGACTGCGCCTCAATCTGTCATGAGCAAGCCCTCACCAGGCGACAACTCGAAAAACTGCATCGTCGCGGTGACGCTCGATGAGGAATCGATCGGGCGTTCCGGACCGGATATCGAGCACGAGCGCGCCATCGCGATCTACGATCTGATCGAGAAAAACCTGTTCGCCCCCGATGGCGCGGAAGGTGGGCCGTTCACGCTGCACATCGCGATTACCGGCAACCGGCTGATGTTCGACATCCGCCGCGAGGATGGCGCGCCGGTGGTGGCGCACCTGCTGTCGTTGACGCCGTTCCGGCGAATCGTGAAGGACTATTTCATGATCTGCGACAGCTACTATCAGGCGATCCGCACCGCGACGCCGGACCGGATCGAGGCCATCGACATGGGCCGCCGCGGCATTCACGACGAGGGCTCGCGCACCCTGATGGAGCGGCTGCACGGCAAGGTGCGGGTCGATTTCGAAACCGCCCGCCGGTTATTTACGTTGATCTCCGTTTTGCACTGGAAGGGCTAGAGCGTGATGGCAACTCGAATCGCCACGACGCTCTTTTCACCTCTCCCCGCAGGGGAGAGGTCGACGCGGGTCCTGACCGGCTACATAGGTAACACAATAGACCGGGAACATAGGTAACAGGTCAACTGATCGGCGAGGAGGACCTTGCCGATGGGATGGACGGAGACCTGTGCCGTGGATGAACGGATGCGATTTGTGATTGCGGCGAAGAAGCATGAGGAGTCGTTTGCCGCGCTGTGCCGGAGCTTCGGCGTGAGCCGGAGGGTGGGGTACAAGTGGCTTGCGCGTTATCAGGAGGCGGGCGTTGACGGCCTGCTCGATCGTTCGCGGGCGCCGCTGCATCATCGGCATGCGGTTGCGGATGATGTCGCCGAACACTGCCTTGCGGTGCGACGCGAACACCCGAGCTGGGGGCCGCTGAAGGTGCGAGCCTGGCTTGAGCGCAAGGCGCCCGCCAGCGAGTGGCCAGCGGCGAGCACGATCGGCGCGCTGTTCGATTGCGCAGGGCTGACGGTGAAGCGCAAGCTGCGCCGGCGCAGTCCGCCGTCGAGCGCGCCCTTTGCCGATTGCACGGCCGCCAACGAGGTGTGGTGCATCGACTTCAAGGGCTGGTTTGTGACCGGGGACGGCAAGCGTTGCGAGCCGCTGACGGTCACGGATGCGCATAGCCGCTATCTGCTGCGCTGTCAGGCGCTGACGCGCACCGACACCGATCATGTGTGGCCGGTGCTGGATGCGGCATTCCGCGAGTTCGGGCTTCCGCATTACATGCGCTCCGACAACGGATCGCCGTTTGCCTCGTGCGGCGCCGGCGGATTGTCGAGGCTGTCGGTCCGGCTGATCAAGGCCGGGGTGGTTCCACAGCGCATCAAGCCCGGCAAGCCGCAGCAGAACGGCCGGCATGAGCGCATGCACCTGACGCTGTTGCAGGATGCCGCCACGCCGCCATCGCGCACCTTGCGCGAGCAACTCAGGCGGCTGCAGGACTTCCAGCACGTCTACAACGAGGAGCGTCCGCATCAATCGCTCGGCCACGCTACGCCGGCTGATCTCTACACACCCTCGCCGCGCCGCTTCGACGGCATCCTGCGCAAGCCTGAATATAACGCCGGACTGGAAGTGCGGCAGGTTCGCCACAACGGCGAGATCCGCTGGCGCAACGAGACGATCTACCTCAACCAGGCGCTGGCCGGCGAACCCGTCGCGCTTGAGGAAGACGCTACCGGCTGGACCGTCAGCTACGGGCCGGTCTTGCTCGGCACTATCGCTCACAACGACAGCCGGCTTCGCAAACCCAAACCAAAAAAACAGAAGTCCTGTGGACATGTGGACAACGCAAGCGCGTTGCCCACAAGCCCACAGGACCAACAACAACAGACCTGAACGAAACGAGAATTGTGTTACCTATGTCGTCGGTCAGAAGTGTTACCTATGTCGCCGGTTGCTCACGCGCATCGTCAGATGCGCGGCGGGTGAGGGGCCTCTCCGCAAGTTCGAGTGCGCGGAGACACCCCTCACCCGAAGCCTCCGCTGCCGCTCCGGCTTCGACCTCTCCCCTCCGGGGAGAGGTGAAAAGAAGCCGTGAGCGCATGGCGACGCCGCCGCGCGCGCGCACTCCGCAGGCCGTGCTGTTCGCGTGTGGCCAGAACGCCGTGCGCTCGCCGATGGCCGAAAGCCTGTTGCAGCAGATGTTTCCCAAGGCGCTCTATGTGAAATCCGCCGGCGCGAGAAAAGGCGAGCTCGATCCGTTCGCTGTCGCCGTCATGGCCGAGCTCGGCCAGGATATTTCGAAACACCGGCCGATGACGTTCGAGGAACTGGAGGACTGGGAAGGCCTCAATTTCGATCTCATCATCACGCTGGCGCCGGAGGCGCACCATAAAGCCCTGGAACTGACCCACACCATTGCCGCGGACGTGGAATATTGGCCGACGCCCGATCCGACGGGAATCGAAGGCAGCCGCGAACAGAAGCTGCAGGCCTATCGCGACGTCTGCGACGGCCTGCTGCTGCGCATCCGCAAGCGCTTTGCAAAAGGGGGCGCGGCGAGCGGGTAAATTACTCGTGCCCCGGACGCGGCGCAGCGCGCAGCCCTTCGCGAAGCGGTGCGCTGCAGAGCCGGGGCCGTACCCAACGCCGGTGTTGGTTACGGTCCCGGTTCTGCGAAGCGGCATGAAGAATGCCGCATCGCGCCCGGGACACGAGAGAGGTGCGTTCCCCGGACGCGGCGCAGCGCGCAGCCCTTCGCGAAGCGGTGCGCTGCAGAGCCGGGGCCGTACCGAACGCCGGTGTTGGTTACGGTCCCGGTTCTGCGAAGCGGCATGAAGAATGCCGCATCGCTCCCGGACACGGTGTAGTGGGTGGTTGTCTCCCCCAATGCCTTCCGATAGGTTCCGCGCGCATCTTTCCCGTCCTGACGAATTGTAAATCCCGCATGCTAGGCCGCCCCAAAATCGTTCTCGCCTCCGGTTCGCCGCGCAGGCTTGCCCTGCTCAACCAGGCCGGCATCGAACCGGATGCGTTGCGTCCCGCCGACGTCGATGAAACCCCGAAACGGGGTGAGTTGCCGCGCGCTTGCGCCAACCGGCTTGCCCGCGCCAAGGCCGATGCGGCGCTGAAATCGGTGCAGCTCGACGACGAACTGCGCGGCTCGTTCATTCTCGCCGCCGATACCGTGGTCGCGGTCGGCCGCCGCATCCTGCCGAAGGCGAACCTGGTCGACGAAGCGTCGCAATGCCTGCGGCTCTTGTCGGGCCGCAACCATCGCGTCTACACCGCGATCTGCCTGGTGACGCCGAAGGAGGCGTTTCGCCAGCGCCTGATCGAAACCCGCGTGCGCTTCAAGCGGCTCAGCGAGGACGACATCCAGGCCTATATCGGCAGCGGCGAATGGCGCGGCAAGGCCGGCGGCTATGCGGTGCAGGGCATCGCCGGATCGTTCGTGGTCAAGATGGTCGGCTCCTACAGCAATATCGTCGGGCTGCCGCTGTACGAGACCGTCACGCTGCTTGGCGGCGAAGGTTTCCCGATCCGGTTCGGCTGGTTGAATGCCAGCTAAACCGCCAGCCGATGCGAAGGGGGTTACAAAGTCTTGCCCGATCTGCGGCAAGCCCGCCACCGAGACCTCGAAGCCGTTTTGCTCCGAGCGCTGCCGGGATGTCGACCTCAACCGCTGGCTGTCGGATTCCTACAGAATTCCCGCCGCCAGGGATGACGACGAAGACGCGGAGTGAGTGCGTGCTCCCTTCGCCGGATTGATTTTGCCGGCAGCCGTCTTCACACTTCTTAAAAACCACGACCTGAGGCAATCGGGCAATCCGATCCGGAGGTGCCCATGCTGAATCGTCGTCGCTTTGTCGGCCTCACCGCAGCCGCGGCCGCAGTCCCGTCCATTCTTTCATCCCGCGCGTGCGCCGCGGACTGGCCGGCAAAACCGGTGCGGGTGGTGGTGCCGTTCACGCCGGGCGGCTCGACCGACATCACCGCGCGCCTCGTCTCCAACCGCCTGCAGGAAGTCTGGGGCCAGTCGGTGGTGGTGGAGAACAAGCCGGGCGCCGGCGGCAACATCGCCGCCGACATGGTCGCGCATTCCGATCCCGACGGTTACACCATCTTCATCGTCGGCCCCGGCCTCGCCACCAACCAGTTCCTGTACCCGTCGTTGAGCTACGATCCCGTCGGCGACTTCGCGCCGGTGACGCTCCTGATCACCCAGCCCAACCTGATGTGCGTGCCGAATTCCTCGCCCGCGAAATCGGTCAGGGAGTTCATCGCCTATTGCAACGACAACAGGGGCAAGGTCACCTATGCCTCGTCCGGCAACGGCACCACGCTGCACTTGAGCGGCGAGCTGTTCAAGCGGCTCGCCAACGTCGAGATGACGCATATCCCCTATCGCGGCGGGGCGCCTGCGATCAACGATCTCATTCCCGGCCGCGTCGACGTCATCTTCGACAACATGCCGTCGATCCTGCCGCATGTGAAGGGCGGCAGCCTGCGCGGGCTTGCGGTCAGCACCAGGGAACGCGTCGCCGTGGTGCCGGAGATTCCGGCCATCGCCGAGACGGTGCCCGGCTTCGACGTGTTTTCGTGGTTCGGCTTCTTCGTGCCCGCAAGGACGCCACCGGACGTTATTGCGAAAATCAACGCCGACACCAACGCGGCGCTGGCCTATGCCCCGGTGAAGTCGCGGTTCGAGGATCTGGGCGCGACACCGAAAGGTTCGACCCCGGCGGAGCTGGCCAGCTTCCTGATATCGGAAATCGACAAGTGGGGGCCGGTGATCCGGGAGGCGAAGATCAGGGTGGAGAATTGAGCTGCTCCCTCCCCCCTTGAGGGGGAGGGCCGGGGAGGGGGGTAGCCCCGGGCGCCGGCGTTTGTGGAGGCATACCCCTCTCCCGACACTGCTGCGCAGCGTCGACCTCCCCCTCAAGGGGGGAGGTGAACAGCCAGTGGCTCACGTCTACTCACAAGAGTGGCGGCAGTGGCGAGGCGTTTTTCACCGAAGCGCCAAAAGCCGTTGATTTTCCGTCCCTTGGCCCATCGGACCGAGGCCCGCGAAGCAAGGCCGCGCCTCGCGAAGCCGGAGGCGAAGCGAGGTGGACAGGCCAGCTTCACCTGACTATAACCCGGCGCTCGCAGGCCCTTGGGCCCCGCGGCGCCCGGGTAGCTCAGTTGGTAGAGCATGCGACTGAAAATCGCAGTGTCGGTGGTTCGATCCCGCCCCCGGGCACCACGCTTCGCCTTTGGCTACGCATGGCGCAGCCACGCCGACAAAGACGAAGCATGCCCGGCATTGCCCGAAGGGCGACGACGGGCGGATCGTTCGGTTCCCTCGGAGTGGGACTTATAGCGCAAAACTTCGAACGGCAACTTGCCCTCACCCTGAGACTCAGCGCATTACCGCCGCCTAGGGTCAAGGTTCCTGCGCTCATGCCGAAACAAAAGAACCAGCACTACGTCCCGAAATGCCATCTGAAGCCGTTCTCCATGGGCGCAAAGGGCCTTGCCATAAATCTGTTCAATATGGCCAAGGCGCGGTCGATTAGGAACGCTCCGGTGAGAGGCCAATGTGCGAAAGATTACTTTCACGGCTCGGATCTGAAGCTCGAAGGAGCTCTTGGAAAGGTTGAGACCGAATACGCGCGCATCGTCCATCCGACTGCCGCGCAAACCTCAATTGCGGCCGACGATATGTCGTTTCTCTGCACCTTCACCTACCTACAATACCATCGTACTGCCACCGCCTTGAAACGCAGGCGCGAAGCCGACCTCGACATGCTCGATGCCATTTATTCGGACACTCCTGACACACCGCCTGAAATTGACTTGAGCGATCGCGCCCTCATTCAGGAATTGATGGAACATTTCGAGGGTCTGCGTCACCTCGTGGA
Source organism: uncultured Alphaproteobacteria bacterium (assembly GCA_963784755.1). Taxonomy (GTDB): domain Bacteria; phylum Pseudomonadota; class Alphaproteobacteria; order Rhizobiales; family Xanthobacteraceae; genus Bradyrhizobium. Next base: position 1,980,707 of record CAWASS010000004.1, read on the forward strand.
TGATCTCAAATGCTGCCTTGTTCGAAATAAAACGCCGCGAGATTTCGTGACCTCTGACGATCCCGCGATCTTGACCAACAGATTTTACATGCAACGGCTCAACCGCGATGACTTCGGCATCGGGTCATCCGGCGTCATGCTCGTTCTCCCGCTCACACCCCGGTCGCTGCTGATCTGCTATGACCGCGGCGTCTACACTGTTCCCGACAAGACCGACAAGTGCATCGATATCAGCGACGCCGCCGACGTTTTGGCTCTCAATGAGTTGCAATACATTAAGGCCGCTGAGAACATCTACTTTTCCAAATGGTCAGAGCGCGACCTCATCGCTCGCGAATTCGAGACCTTCCGGCACAAGCGGCCTGCCTCCTGGCACGTCATCCATATGGCTGTTCCGACGGACGAAGACCCCACGGTTTACCGTGAAGTCTCTCGTGAAGAGGCCCGAACCGCGCCGCGCTCTCTTGTCCACCATCAGAACTCTCTTTCCGCGTCCGACCGTGTGGCTTTCGAAGCTCAAGCATCGCACGTCACCGCGAGCATATTCCGATGGAAGCTCCGCCGGGTACGTGAGGAAGCGCGAACATCTGCGCGGTTTCTAGTGCTGTACTATTTGCGCTAGCGCGGAAGTTTCAATTCCCCACCGTTCCACAGATGATGGAACGGGCATCTCCACGACTGTCGCTTGCTTCGTATCGGAACACCGGGATGTCCGATGGTTCTCGCCCTATCTCGGCTATGTTCGTCGATCAGAGTCATCACGCAGCTGGATAGACAGATGACCCCATTGCCGCCTCCCTCGAAACGCGGGACGCCCGCTATTAGAATTCGGCTGCGCCGGCTCAGACGTTTCCTGACTAGAAACGAAATTTTCTTCAAGACTGTCGCAGCTACCACTCTCACGTTTGCCTCTCTCGTCGTAGGGGTGTTTCAGCTCAACAACGCGGAACGGCAAAGCAAAGCCGCAGAGCAACAGCGCATCCTAAGTGATAAACAGGCCACGCTCGCCGACCTTCAGACCCGCCTAGCCGAAGCGCAGGCGCTGCCATCGTTCGACATCCGAATCTCACAAATCGCGAACCCGGCGACTGGTAAGGCCGACAACAACGTTTTAACGATCGAAAATTCCGGCGGACCCGTCCGCGAGTTCTCTGCTCGTGCCATCTACTTCGTGGAAGTTTCGGCCGCCGAACGAAAGATTCCATATCCGAAGCCCGTCGAACTGCGCATTCCTGTCAACGACTATTACTCGGCAAGCGCATTGACGGCCACAAGCAAAGGCAACCTCGCCACGATCTTTGGGAACGATAACAATGCCTCTTTCATAACGTTCTCACGCGCGCTAGCGGCGTCGGCAGATCGACAGAACTGGACGTTTGCAAACACAGAAGAGCGAACCTTCTTGCGTCTCCTATACCTTGACCTTTTGAATCGGTCTCACGAGGAATATTATGAGGTCGCACCGGTACGAGGCAGCAAAATGATTTCAACCGATGCCGGCCGCGCTGCTTTTGCAGAAGCGGCACCCGAAAAGCGCATCAGCCTCCGCGATCTGACTGTTGAAAGAGTTTCGGCCCAACTGATCGATCTGATGAAAACGCAGAAAAACTAGTGTGTGTGGTTCGGATCCTCTTGCTGCATGATGTTCAGCCCGCTCGCCCCTAATTCCCCACCGTCTGCACCACGCTCGACACCGGCCGCGCACTCACCGTCGGCAGCTTGGCGTCCTTCACCACTTCCGCATCGTATTCCGCCAGCGTCTGCACTGGCGCTTTGGCCTTCATCTGCACGACCTTGAAGCCGCCGGCCTTCAGCCGGCCGAGCAGCGTCGGCAGCGCCTCGCCGGTGTGCTTCTGGAAGTCGTGCATCAGGATGATGCCTTTGCCGAGTTTGTTGAGCTTGGTCATCACGGTTTCCACGATCTTGTCGGGCGTGCTCGCCTTGAAGTCAAAGGAGTCGAGGTCGCAGGAGAACATCGCGATATCGCGGGTGCCGAGATAGGTCACCATCGCGGGCGGGTGCTGCAACTGCGGGAAGCGGAAGAACGGCGCCGGCTGTGCGCCGAGCGCGAGGCGCACCGCGGAAAATCCCTTTTCGATTTCGTCCCTGGCCTGCTGCTCGGTCATGCCCTTCTTGTTGAGATTGACGTGCGACCAGGTGTGGGAGCCGACGGTATGTCCGGCGGCGGCGACCTGCCGCAGGATGTCCGGGTGATAGCTGGCGTGCTTGCCGACGGCGAAGAAAATGCCGGTGGTGCATTCGTCGGCCAGCGCCTTCAGCACGGCCGGGGTGTTCACCGGCCATGGGCCGTCGTCGAAGGTCAGCACCACTTCCTTGTCGGCGAGGAAATCAAGCTGCTTGAAATGCTCGAAGCCGAAGCCCGGGCCGCCGGTGGTATCGATTTCGACCACCCGGCCGATGCCGAGCGCATTGGGATTGGCGCAGGCGCGTTTGGCCGGCACCGGAGCAGGCTTTGGCTCGGAAGCCGGCACCGTGCCGGTCACGTCGGCGAGCGGGTCTGCCCTGGGGGCAAGCTCGGCCGTCGGCGCCGCAGGCGCGGCGGCGGCCAGGGTTTTTTCAGCCGGTCGAATTTTTTCAGGGGAAGAGGCCGCGCTCATCATCCAGACGGCGCCGCCAACGCAGACCGAAACCACGCCCGCCGCGGCCAAACCAATCGCTACCCGCATCGTATTCCTCGCAACCAACGGAACCGCGCTTCACCGCGTGGCTCGCTCGTTGCGTTTTACGGCAAACATGAAAAGCATCCGTTAATGATGAAGCCGGCCGGACCAGCCATGGCCCGGTTCGCGGAGGCGGCGTAGCGCCGCACCTCGCCGGACAGGTTCAGGGAATTTGCGTCTGCCGGCGGCGGCGTCGGAAGGTCCGGGCCTGGTCGCAGGCCCGTTACCGTCCGTGAAACCCGCCTCGCGGCAAAAGCGATCGCGTCAGGTGAAGACGAAGGACGCCGTGCCCTGAAGCGGATGCACGGTATAGAGCTCCGACTGGCCCTGCAGCGGCGGCCCGACGATGATGAACTTGTGCAAGGTCGTGATTCCGACGGTCGTTACCGGCGCGGAGTCCGATCGGCCCAGATTCACTTTCGGGATCAGCACGGTGAAGCTCGTCGATCCGGAATCGGGCGTGAGACGGAGCGTGACGCTGACGAGCGAGCCGATCTCGGTATCGACGGTGCGGATCTCCTTGCCCTTGAACAGGTGGCTCTGCGTCGCATCGTGGTAGTTGAATTGCGGCGGGCCGGCGAAGGGCTGCAATGTGTAGGTAATATTAATTCCATCGCCGGAGAGTTCATACAGGTTGGGCTGTTTTGTTGCGACGGCTTTCTTGGCCATTCGAGTGCTCCTCAATTTTCAACGGGTTTACGGATTAAACCAAGATATCGTTCGGTAGTATCGGGCAATTATGGTCGCAGCCGGCGATTATCGCAAGCGCTTCGATTGCGATCGGGCGCTCCGCAGGCGCCGCGCCTTTCGATCAACAACACAAGAGCGCCTGCGCCGCGTCGCGCACGCCCGGTCCGGTTTTTTGCTTGTCTAAAATCCGAATTGATCTATCCTAAGTTGTTATTGGCACCGTCGCCGGATCGGCTTGGGCGATTAAAAAACGGATGTGCGATCGGGCGGGCGGATTCACCCGCGCAAAAATCATGGGAGAGACTGGCATGCGAAACGGTCTACTGGCGTCGGCTTCCGTTGCGGCATTCGCGACGGTGTTGGTTTTCAGCGAGCCGGCAATGGCTCAGGTCATCATTCCCCAGCCAATCCCGCCGCAGTTTAATTTTCCGCTGCCGGCGGCGACGATCAATTCCTGGGTGGCGACGAGCAACACCCCGGCGATCCGGGGCCACGCATGGGATCTGTGGGCCGGGTTGACCGCAAGTTCGGGTCAGATGGTCAACGGACAGGATTTGCCGATCTGGGAAACCTGGCTGGGATCGGAAGATATATTTCCTGCTCCGAATACCAGAACGAGCGTAGCCGCGCTGTTCGCACGGGTGGCGACGCGTCCGCGGAACATTCGTGCTTTCATTTCGCCGCGCCAGTTTCATCATCAGGACAGCAACCCGGCTGTGCGCGCGGAGAGCGCTGCGACACAGGTCGTTTCATTCAACAAATTCGACCCGGCGGCTGCCGCCTTCATCACCGCGCCGCAGCCCGGACCGAACGGCCAGAACTTCTCCTATAACAGCCAGTCGTCGCTGCAGGCCTTGAATGCCGCCTGGCCGGCGGGAACCAGCGGTCAGGCGCGTGCGATCAATGAATTTCCGATCGAGGCAATGGAGCTCAAGCCGGTCTTCTCCTACGTGAAAGCAACGGGGTTGACCCCTCAACCGCTTTGGCAGGGCCCGTCGGGCGCAACCAACTCCGCAAATCCCACGCCCAACACCTGGACCACGTGCGTGCTGATCGATCCGGCAGGCACGGGCGGCGTTCGGCCCGCGACGCCCGCTGAAATCTCCCAGGCAGGCAATGCAGGCGCCTGCAAGACCTTCCTTTATGGCCCGCTGTCCCTGCTGTATTCGTTCAAGCTGACGGCGGCGGAAGCTCAGGCGTTCAGAAACGCGCAAGGAGGTAATCCAAGCGCCGGAGACTACGCCGTGCTGGTTGCCATGCACGTCAACACCAAGGAAATCCCGTTCTGGACCTGGCAAACATTCTGGTGGCAGGCCGGCAACGATACGCCCAATGACTTTCCCGGCAGCAAAGCCGGCCAGCCAACGAGTATCCCGGCGCCCTGGAACAATTATGCGAGCTGCGCCAATTATGATCAGACCACAACGCCGGGCGGCGCGACCATGCAGGTATGCTTCAATCCCTACCTGGAAACGTCGCCGGGCATTCCCGTCGGGATAAAATCGAATTGCATGAGCTGTCACGGCACCGCTCGGCTACCGACACCGCCGCAACCGTATCCGACCGCCTACACCGCGCCGATCGCTTTCTTCACGGATCCGACCTACTTCAACACCTCGTCAACCCACACCGACTTCTCGTGGGCGGTTCCTGACGACTCTCAATAGGAGCGGCGTGTTCTCGTGTGTGAGCCGGCGCCGCCGTTCAGGTCGGGCGGTGTCCGGCTCAGCGCTTCGCGGCTTCAGGCCGTGCCGCCTGCCGGCCGCGCCGCCAGCATCGCGCGGCGGTCGTGGATCAAATTCTCCAGCCGGTGCGCGGTCACGTTCAGCGTTGTGACGTCCATCGCGTCCTCGTCGCCGCTGATCGTTCTGGCGCGCTGCGCGGAGAGGATGCCGTCGATCTGATCCTCGATCTCCAGCAGCTCATCCTCCCTGTCGGTTTTCCTGATTCGTCGCCCCAGCGCGTAGAGCGAATCCAGCGCGGCTTCGCTGGTTTGCGGTTTCCCGACGCCGAGAAACTTCCAGGCCGCCGCCAGCACGGTGGCGAGGCCGCCAAGGATCATCGGCGTGAGGTAGATCACGTTGCCCCACTGATCCAGGAAGCTTTGCGTGGTGCCGTTGTAGACGGCGGCCGCCCCCGGATGCACCGGCAGATAGGCATCGGGGTCGGTGTCGGGAGCGGTGACCTGCGCCAGGATCGGCAGTTCGCCGATCAGGTCCCGGCGCGCGGCGAGCAGCGCCCTGGTCAGGCTGGTGACCAAATCGTTGCCGAGTTTCTTGTGGGCGACCAGATAGAGCGAGACCCGCAATGTGGTGAGATCGTCATCGGGAACCGCGGGCGCGCCGCGCAGCGTGCCCTTCGGCACGTCAAAACTCTCATAGGCACGGGTGTTCTGCGCAATGGCGCCGGCGGATTCGATCGGGATCAGCACCGGGTTCGCCTTGCCGTTCTGCGGAAACAGGTTGCGCACCAGCGTCAGATATTTCTCCGTGAGCGGAATCACGATCAGGATGGCGTTGACTTCCTTGGTCTCGATGGCGCGCCTTGTATCCGCGGGCGCGATATTCTTGAACGTGACGCCGGCCTTGGCCAGGTCGTATTCCCTGGTCAGCACATCGACCACTTTCTGGTTGATCTCGCCGCCGACCACGCCGACGGTGCGGCGTTTCAACCCCGGCACGTCGGAAATCGGCGATCCCGGCGGCGCGATCAGCAGCACCACGGCCTTGGCCACCACGATGACGGCCTGGGCCTGCGACAGGTCGCCGACATCGCCGCGAACCACCGCGAGATCGGCCTTGCCCGACGAAAAGGCCTTGGCGGCTTCGAGCGCGCTGCCGGTTTCGATGGCCTTGAGCCGCACCGGCGCGTTCATGGAGACGAGGCGGGCTGCAATGGCCGACATGACTTTCCCGGCCTCGCCGTCGAGCGAGCCGACCGCGATCGTCAGCGTATCCGGCTTGTTGTACCAGCGGTATGCGAACAGGCCGGCACCGGCGGCCAGAACGAAAACGCCGGCGACCAGGACGACGCGAAGCCAGGTCGGCAATTTCATCGAATTCATGCTCGCTCCTGATTCGCTACGGCGGATTGACTCGAGATCAGGCGTTTTCTCGCAGAAAAGTCGCAATTCCGACAGAGAGGGCTTTCAACCTGGGGAGGCGATGATCTCACCGACGCCCGCCTCAATCAATTGCCGTAACGCGCAATTGCCGGTTTGATTCGCTGCAGGGATGGAAACAATCGATGAACGTAGGAGCATGGGTTCTGGGCGCGGCGCTGCCGCTCGCGCTGTCGATCATGGCGCCGAATGCCGCGCTTGCGCAGCGAGGCACCCCGGAGCAGCAGGAGGCGTGCAAGCCCGACGTGTTCAGGCTCTGCGGCAATTTCATTCCGGACGAAGACCGCATCGTGGCGTGCCTGAGAACCAATGCACCGAATTTGAGCCCGGCATGTCACGACGTGTTCTTTCCGGTCGTGGTGGAAGAGCCGAAGCCGAAGGCAAGGAAGGCGAAAAGGAAAACGAAGCCAGCGCCGCGCTGATAGGACGAGGCGCGGCCTGTCGCCTTACGCCACCCGCGCCCTTCTGCCCTCGATCGGATAGCCGGGATCGTTAAACCCCGGCGTCGAGGGATGGCCGGAGGCGACAAGCTTGTCGACCAGGGCTTCGTCCTCGGCGGTGAAGCGATAGTCGAGCGCGCGGACGTAATCGTCCCACTGCGCCTCGGTGCGCGGGCCGGCGATCACGCCCGACACGAACGAGGAGTTCAGCACCCACGACACCGCGAATTGTCCGGCGGTGATGCCCTTTGCCTCGGCGTGCCGCCTGATCTCCTGCGCCAGCACAAGCGATTCCGGCCGCCACTCGGTCTGCATCATGCGGGTGTCGTTGCGCCCGGCGCGCGTCTCCTTGTCGGGCGGCGCGTCGGGACGGTATTTTCCGGTCAGCACGCCGCGCGCCAGCGGGCTGTAGGGCACGACGCCCAATCCGTAATAGCCGCAGGCCGGAAAATGCTCCACCTCGGGCATGCGGTTCATGGCGTTGTAATAAGGCTGGCTGACGATCGGGCGGTCGATGCCGAGCCGGTCGCAGATGTTGCAGATCTCGGCGACGCGCCAGGCGCGATAATTGGAGACGCCGAAATAGCGCACCTTGCCCTGGCGGATCAGTTCGCCCATCGCGCGCACGGTCTCTTCCAGCGGCGTCGAATGGTCTTCCTTATGCAGATAGTAGATGTCGATGAAATCGGTGCCGAGCCGCTTCAGGCTTTCCTCGGCGGCCTGCAACACCCATCGCCGCGACAGCCCGCCGCGATTGGGATCGTCGCCCATCTGGTTGGCGAGTTTTGTCGCGAGAATCCAGTGCGGCCGGTTGTTGGAGATGGCGCGGCCGACCACCTGCTCCGACTTGCCGCCGGAATAGGCGTCGGCGGTGTCGATGAAATTGACTCCGGCCTCGCGCGCTTTCGCAACGATCCGCGACGACGTCGCCTCGTCGGTGGCGCCACCGAACATCATGGTCCCCAGGCAAATCGGCGAGATCTTCAGGCCGCTGCGGCCGAGTGGGCGATAGTCCATGTTCAATCCTCGCAACGACGGTGGTCAGGTCTTCATCACCTTGAATACTCCGCTGGCCATTGCGACGCAGCGCTCGCCGGCGGTCACCTCGGTGGTCAGGAAGATCAGGCTGCGGGTAGAGCGCACCACGCGCGGCCTCGACACCAGCACTTCGCCAATCCTGGCGGCATCGACGAACTGGGTGTCGAACTGCACCGTGGCGAGGCTGGGCGAGCCCGAGACGAAACGCCCGGTCATGCCGCAACTGCGGTCGGCAAAAGTCATCAGCACGCCGCCCTGCACCACGCCGCGGCGGTTGTGGTGCTTGTCTTCGGCGATCAGCGCGTATTCGTGAACGTCCTTGACGACCCGGTGCCAGAGCGGCCCGACCAGAGCGATGAACCCGGTGGCGTCCACGCTGCTCCAGCCAAGGGATTTGAGTTTCTCGGCCGCAGCCTCGGTCATGGATTCATGCTCTCGGCAATCGTTGCAAATTTGAACCTTTTCATCAAACGTGCGGGTGTTGTAGTCAAGCAGGATGATCCAGCCCTTCAACGAATCCACCCGGCGGAAGTTCGCCGAACGCTGTGCGGCGTTCGCCCGGCTCGAACCGCGCGAGTTGACCGGCCTGAAGCGGGCTGCGGTCGCAATCGCTTTGGTGGACGCCGGGGACGGTTCGGGCGGAACGGCGTTGCTGCTGACGCTGCGCGCCTCCGGCCTTCGCGCCCACAGCAATCAATGGGCGCTGCCGGGCGGGCGCTGCGACGAGGGCGAGACGCCGGTTGCCGGCGCTTTACGCGAACTGCACGAAGAACTCGGCCTTGAACTTAAGCCTGACGATGTCCTCGGCCAACTCGACGACTATCCGACCCGCTCCGGCTATCTCATCACGCCCGTGGTGGCGTGGGCGGCCGCCAGCGCGAAATTGACGCCGAACCCGACCGAGGTCAGGTCGGTGCACCGGATCGCGCTGACTGCTATCGAACAGAATGACGCCTTCGACTTCACCGCGATTCCGGAAAGCGAGCGCCGCGTAATCCGCTTTCGCCACGCCGGCCAGTTCATCCACGCGCCGACCGCGGCCTTGATCTACCAGTTTCGTGAAGTGCTGGCGGGCCGCGATACCCGCGTTGCCGAACTGGAGCAGCCGGTGTTCGCCTGGAGATAACCTTTAGGCGGATTGCGTTGCACCGCGCCTTTGCGCGACGATGCGGCCAATCAAAAACAATCCGGGGGGACCGTCCGACATGCGTATCTGGAAAACCTTGGGCAGCGCGGCGGCTGCCGCGCTCGCGTTGTCCGGACCTCTCGTCCCCGCGCAGGCGCAGACCTACCCCAACCGGCCGATCACGCTGGTGATCCCATTCGCGCCGGGCGGCAGCACCACGATCGTAGGCCGCGGCATCGCCGACAAGATGAGCGAGTTGCTCGGCGAAAAGGTCGTGGTCGACAACCGGCCGGGCGCTGGCGGCACTGTCGGCACCAGGGCGGTGGCAAAGAGCGAGCCCGATGGCTACACCCTGGTGCTGGGTTACACCGGCACGCTGGCGATCGGACCGTCGCTCTACAAGAATGTCGGATACGATCCGCGCAAGGATTTTGCCCCGATCGGCCTGATCGGCAACGCGCCGAACTCGCTGGTGGTGCATCCGTCGTTCCCGGCCAAGACGATCGCCGAACTGGTCGCCTACGCCAAAGCCAATCCCGGCAAGGTCAATTTCGGCTCCGCAGGTGCGGGCACCGCGAGCCACATCACCGGCGAATACTTTGCCGCTTCCGCCGGCATCAAGCTGGTGCATATCCCCTACAAGGGTACCGGACCCGCGCTGACCGATCTGCTCGGCGGCCACATCCCGATGGCATTCGCGCCGATCCCTGCCTCGCACGCCAATGTTTCGGCCGGAACGCTGCGCGCGCTGGCGGTGACCAGCACGGCCCGCTCCAGCCTGCTGCCGGACGTGCCGACCATTGCCGAATCCGAGCTGCCCGGCTTCGACGCCTCGCTTTATTACGGGCTGGCAGCACCCGCCGGCACGCCGCGCCCGATCATCGACCGGCTCAACAAGGAATTGCGCGCGGCACTTGGCTCCGACGAGGTGAAGAAGCAGTTGACCCAGGACGGCACCGAGATCACGCCGGGCACGCCGGAAGACTATGCCGCCTTCATCGACAAGGACGAGAAGAAATGGTCGCAACTGGTCAAGACCAGTGGCGTCGAGCAGGAGTGAGCTTACGGCCGGCTTCACCACATACACCCCCGTCATCCTGAGGTGCTCGCCGTTCTTCGCGGCGAGCCTCGAAGGATGTGCCACGGGCGCCTGTGGCACATCCTTCGAGACGCCGCGCAAGCGCGCGGCTCCTCAGGATGACGGGGGTACCTGTGCTTGCTAAGCAGGTAGCATGCTCGCATCCCCAATTCGCCGATGCTCCGGGACTCTCGCGTTGGCGCTGCTGCTGATCGCGCCGCGGGCGTTCGCCATGGACGCCGCCACCATTCCTCCGGCAACGTCGAATGCGTTCGCGCAGGCGGCCTCGCCGCAGGCGATCGCGGAATACAAACGCAGGCTCAGGGAATATCAGGAGGCCCGCGCGGCGTTCGAGGAAGAGGCCGGCGCCTACTGGAATTCGATCTCGGAAAAACGGCGCGGCCGCAATGCCAAACGCCGCGACCGCCAGCCGATCACGCTCGACGACTACGTGTTGACGCAGCCCCCGGCCTATGACGGGCCGAAGCGGCCGGTCGACCCCTCGCCGTCGCCCGAGCCGGAGCCGCGGCAGCGCAAGCCCATTCCGGTCGTCGCCGATCTGATCAAAGCCGCCGCCGAGCATTTCCAGTTCGCGCCGCAGCGCCCTGCGAACGAACTCGAGTTCAAGCGCGCCTACGCCCGCGTTGCATTGGCGGCGGGACTGACGCGAGAGCAGGCGGTGCGGGTCTATTCGTTCGAGACCGGCGGCAATGGCAATCACGACATGCAGTCCGGCCTGAGCGCGTCGCGGCCGGGTTCGCGCGCGATCTCGACCGCGATCGGCTACAACCAGCTGCTCACCACCAACAGCGTCGAACTGGTAGCCGAGCAGGGCCATGATATCCTGAAGGCGCTGACCGAAAAGGCAGCGCGGCTGTCCGGGCCGCCGCGCAAGGCGATGGATCACAAGATCGCGGTGCTGAAACGGATGGTGGCGTTCGCGCGCTCGGTGCCGGACGAATGGGCCGCGCATGAAAAACTCGCCGATACGCCGCAGGGCTGGGCGGTTCACGCCATGGTGCTGGACATCAACGTCGGCCCGCTGCTGCAGACCCACAAATTGCTGACCTCCGTCATCTTCGCGCGAGCCAAGGGCCACACCCGTCCGCTGACCGCGGCGGAACTGGAGATGATGAACCTGACCGGCGACGGCACCGGGCTCGACATGGTGACGATGCCGCAGGCGTTGCGCGAGCGGGTGCCGACCTCGAATTTCTTCCAGCGCTCGGGCTATGAGCGCAATCCGGTGGCGATCCGCAACAACACCGTGGCAAAGCTCTTGGCGGTCACCGACGCGCGGATGGACTCGAACAGCAATAACCAGGGCGCCAAAAACCTGGCAGCGGCGTTTTAGTGGATCTTTCGTGTCCCGGACGCGGTGCGGCATTCTTCATGCCGCTCCGCAGAGCCGGGGCCGTACAAAACTCAAGCGTCATGGCCGGGCTTGACCCGGCCATCCATCCGCCTCGAAGACTCTCGTGAAGAGTGATGGATGCGCGGGTCAAGCCCGCGCATGACGAGTATTGCGTTTCGTTACGGCCCCGGCTCTGCAACGCACCGCTTCGCAAGAGCTGCGCGCTGCGCTGCGTCCGGGGCACAGTTATCCCGGCCCGAACATGAACTTGCCGTCGCCTTCCAGATATGGCCCGGTGCGCACATAGAGCTGGCCGTTCTCGCCGATGAAGAACAACGTGCCCTTGGGCACCTTCTTCGCGCCTTTCAGCAGCAGCTTCGCGTTGTTGGTGCCCATCTTGTAGGAAAACGTCTTGCCGTCCTTGTCGTAGCCATAGCCCATGTCCGGCGACAGCACCCACGGCGTCGGCGCCGTGCCCTGCGCGACTGCCGATGTCGCCAGCGCGGTCAGCGCGGCCGCCGCCAAAAGCATCTTCGTCGAAAATCTCGTCATCGTGCATTCTCCCAGCAACTGATCCGAAAATTGGCGCACCCGGCCAGCCACTTGAACAAACCACGAACGTCATTCTCCCGTCAATACGGCGAGAACGGGTTCGCGACTTTGTCATTTCGCGATTGGGGCTTCGCGGCTATCTTCCGCTTTCAATTCAGAGTCCGCGATTACCAAACGCGGCCATGGGGTGACCGATGAACCGATTATCGAAGGCCTGTTGTTTTGTCGGATTGCTGGTTTCGACGCTGGCGCCCGCTGCCGCCGATGAATTCAAGCTCAGCAACAACCAGCGTATCTCCTGCGGCCGCGGCTTGAGCGCCGGCAAGCTCAACACCGCGACCTGCCGCTCCTATGCCTATGTCTTCAACGTCAAAACCTCGGAATATTTCAGGTGCACGGTCAGCCTTTCGCTCACCCGTGACAACAAGGAAGTGATCAGCACCCAGAGCGACAGCGGTTGCGTCAAGCGGCCGCGCATCTTCGACACCGACTCCAGCTATTCGTTCGACGCCACCGAAACCGAGCCGCCGAATACCAATTCGTTTTTCGGGCAGGGCGGCTACGCGGTATGGGCCAGCGACAACACCGCGCAAAAAGTCCGCGGCTGCATCGTCATCAGTTCGGGCCTGGGGTCGGACGTCTCGAAATGCATCGACATGAAGTTCGAGTGAACCCGTAGCGGGCAAGGCTATCCCCCGATGCCTTTTTCCCTGAAATATTTCAGCGCGCCGGGATGGAACGGGATCGGGGAGCGGGCCTGCACCTGGTTGTCGAGCGAAAAACTCTCGGCTTCCTTGTGCACGGCGACGATATCGGCCTTCTTCTCCACCAGCGTCTTGACGATCGCATAGGCGTCGTCGTTGCTCATCTTGTCGCCGGTGACGATCAGGTTCCAGACTTCGGCGGTGGCGTTGTCCTTGTCCACGCCGGGATAGGTGCCGGCCTTGATGGTGCTCGCGCTATAGAGCTTGCCGTATTTGGCGTTCATCTTCTCGACGATGCCGCTGTTGTCGATCAGCTTCATCTTCATGCCGGGCGTCGCCGCGAGGTCGGCCACCGCGGCGGTGGGAATGCCGCCGACCCAGAAGAACGCGTCGATCTTGCGGTCCCTGATCGCATTGACGGAATCGGCGACGCCGAGCCGCTCGCGCTTGATGTCCTTGTCCCGGTCGAGGCCCACCGCCTCGATGACGCGGAACGCCATCACTTCGGTGGCGCTGCCCGGCGACCCCGTGGAGACATGCTTGCCCTTCAGATCCGCGATCTTGTCGATGCCGTTGCCCTCGATCGTCACCAGATGCATGCGGTTGGGATAGACCACCAGCAACGTCTGCAGCGCGACCTTGATGCCCTTGAACTTGTCCTGGCCCTGCTGCGCATCGAGTGCCGCGTCCGCCATGGTGAATGCGAGATCGGTCTGTCCGGCGGCGATCAGTTTGAGATTATCGACCGAACCGCCGGTGATTTCCGCGGTGACCTGCAGATTCGGAAGATTTTTCGACAACACATTGGCGATGGCGTCGCCGAGCGGATAATAGACCCCGCCAATGTTGCCGGTTCCGATCGCGACCGATTGTTGCTGGGCATGGATGGTTCCCGCGAGCGCCAGACCCGCGGCGAAGGTCATGGCCAGCACGACGGCTCTTGCTCTTGTCATGACCCCATCACTCCCTGACTTAAGGTGGTGCGGACCGGTCGGCGCCGGCTTTACCGCCGTTTCTTATTGGTTGCATTCAGTCCGGTTTTGGGAACTCTGGCAAGGCCTGCCAGCGGGCGCCCGGAGTTCGATGAGGTTACATCGGATTCGCCTTTCACTTAATCTTGGCCAATCGAACAATTGACCTGCGGCCTCCAGCCGTCCACTTTCCGGCCAATCCAGGGAGAAACCAGTCTATGAGATCGAGTTTGATTGCCGCCGCCGTTGCGAGCGCGGCGGTATTATCGTCGCCCGCCGTCTACGCCCAGTCATTTATCAATGTGCTGACCGGCGGGACCTCCGGCGTATATTATCCGCTCGGCGTCGCCATCGGCAAAATCTACAGCGACAAGATTCCGAATGTGAAGACCCAGGTGCAGGCCACCAAGGCGTCGGTCGAGAATCTGGTGCTGCTGCAGCAGGGCCGCGGCGAGCTGGCATTTACATTGGGCGATTCGCTGAAAGCGGCCTGGGACGGCGACGAGGAAGCCGGCTTCAAGACCAAGCTCGACAAGCTGCGCACCATCGGCGCGATCTATCCGAACTACATCCAGATCGTCGCCACCGCCGAAAGCGGCATCAAGACGCTGGCCGATCTCAAGGGCAAGAGCCTCTCGGTCGGCGCGCCGAAATCCGGCACCGAACTTAACTCGCGCGCGATCCTGGCCGCCGCCGGCCTGAGCTACAAGGATCTCGGCAAGATCGAATACCTGCCGTTCGCCGAATCGGTCGACCTGATGAAGAACCGGCAGCTCAACGCGACGCTGCAATCGGCCGGCCTCGGGGTGGCCTCGCTGAAGGATTCTTCGACCTCGAGCGAGATTACCGTGGTGTCGGTTCCAAAGGAGGTCGTCGACAAGATCGGCCCGCCCTTCGTAGCGGTGAACATTCCGGCCAATACCTATAACGGCCAGGACAAGGACGTGCCGACCGCCGCGGTGGTGAACTATCTCGTCACCAGTTCCGCCGTCTCCGACGACCTTGCCTATCAGATGACCAAACTGATCTTCGAGTCGCTGCCGGAACTCGCCAATTCCCATGTCGCCGGCAAGGAGATCAAGCTGGAGACCGCGGCGACGGGAAGCCCGGTGCCATTGCACCCCGGCGCGATCCGCTATTACAAGGAAAAGGGTTTGATAAAGTAGTATCGTATCGGTGTAGGAACGTCATTGCCGGGCTTGACCCGGCAATCCATCACTTTCAAAAGACTCTTTTATGATGGATGCGCGGGTCAAGCCCGCGCATGACGTACCCTGGGGCGGCGCCCGGACTACAAGCGTCGCCGGAGGCGGGGCGGGGAACCACGAAACATGCTGCAAGTCGAAGGCACTGAAGGCCCCGTCAAGGTCGAGTTCGACAATTTCGAACACGGTTTTCCGGAAGGTTTTGGCCCGGGCGGCTGGGGCCATCTCGCCTATGTCATCGGCATCGCATTCGCGGCGTTCCAGCTGGTGATCGCGGCATGGAATGTTCTTCCGAGCCAGGTGGTGCGCGGCGTCCATGTCGGCTTCCTGATCCTGATGACCTTCGGCCTGATCGGCAACTTCACCGCCAAAAGCGATGCCGGCCGCGCCGCAGGCTGGCTGATCGGCAGCGTCGGCTTCCTGTGCGGCCTCTATCAGTGGATCTTCTACGCCGATTTGATCGCGCGCGACGGCGACCCGACGAGGCTCGATCTCGTGGTCGGCACGCTGCTGGCGGTGCTGATCTTCGAGGGCACGCGGCGGCTGATGGGCCTCGCGCTGCCGCTGATGTGCGGCGCCTGCATTCTGTACTGGTTCTTCGGCCAGTACCTGCCGGCGCCGCTCAATCATCGCGGCTACGATTTCGATCAGGTGATCACCCATCTGTCCTATGGCACCGAAGGTTTCTACGGCGTGCCGATTTACGTGTCGGCGACCTACATCTTCCTGTTCATCCTGTTCGGCTCGTTCCTGGAACGCGCCGGCATGATCCAGCTGTTCACCGACGTGTCGCTCGGCCTGTTCGGCGGCACCCGCGGCGGACCGGCCAAGGTTGCGGTATTTGCCTCAGGCATGATGGGCACGATTTCGGGCTCCGGCGTCGCCAATGTCGTCACCGTCGGCCAGTTCACGATTCCGTTGATGATCAAATTCGGCTACCGCCGCGCCTTCGCCGCCGGCGTCGAGGCCACCGCGTCGATGGGCGGGCAGATCATGCCGCCGGTGATGGGCGCGGTCGCCTTCATCATGGCGGAAACGCTGGGCGTCGATTACTCCGTCATCGTCAAGGCTGCCGTTATTCCCGCGACGCTGTATTTCGCCTCCGCGTTCTGGATGGTGCATCTCGAAGCCGGCAAGCATGGCCTCGTCGGCATGAAACGCTCGGAGATTCCGAGCGCCTGGAAGGCGCTGGTGGCGCGCTGGTACCTGGTATTGCCGCTGGCCGCCCTGGTCTACATGCTGTTCGAAGGATTCACGCCGCTCTACGCCGGCACCATGGGACTGTCGCTGACGGTGGCGCTGATCCTCGGCGCCAGCATCACGCTCGGCTTCTCCTCGAACGTGCTGCGCTACATCTTCTGGGTTGGACTCGCGCTGGTCGCCGCCGCGGTCTCGCGCAACGGCCTCGACATCGTACCGATCGCCTGCATCATTGCCGCACTGGTGCTGCTCGCCGCCATCACCCGCGGCGGACGCGCGACGCTGGCGGCCTGCCGCGATTCGCTGGCCGACAGCGCCAAGTCGGCGCTCACCGTCGGCATGGCCTGCGCCATCGTCGGCACCATCATCGGCATGATGACCCAGACCGGCGTCGGCACCATCTTCGGCGGCTGGGTGATCGGGCTCGGCGAGAAGAGCCTGTTCCTCGCGCTGGTGATGACCATGTTCCTGTCGATCCTGCTCGGCACCGGTATCCCGACCATTCCGACCTACATCATCACCGCGGCGCTGGCCGCACCGGCGCTGGCGAAACTCGGCGTGCCCTTGATCGAAAGCCACATGTTCGCATTCTATTACGGCATCATGGCCGACCTCTCGCCGCCGGTGGCGCTGGCGGCGCTGGCGGCAGCACCGATCGCCAGGGAAAATCCCGACAAGATCGGCTGGGAAGCGATGCGGATCGCGCTCGCCGGCTATGTGATCCCGTTCATCTTCGTCTATTCGCCTGCCTTGATGCTGCAGGCCGGCGACCCGATGGCAGCCCAACTCGGTTTCTACGGCGCGGTGGTGTTTGCGACCTTAAAGGCGCTGGTCGCCATCGGCCTGTTCGGCATGGTGGCGATCGGATTCCTGTTCGTGCGGATGACACTGCTGGAGCGCATCGTCGCCCTCGCCGCCGCACTTTGCCTGCTCGGCGATTTCCGCTTCAGCGACACCGCAGGGTTTGCGCTGAGTGTTGCCATCGTGCTGTGGCAATGGCGGCAGCGGCCGCGCGCGCGAGCGGTCGCGGCTTGAGCCTCTGCCTCGCCTCGGCCGGCATCGTGAAGACGCTGGCGCTCGCGGCGTTCACGCTTGTCTGGACCCATTCGATCGAAAAGGTGGACTGGCAGGAAGACTGGCGCGTCACGCCACAGGGGCTCGAACTGCTGCAGGCCCGGGTCAAGGGCTCCGGCGCCGGCATGGAGCCGCCGCCCGACGCGCGGCTGGTCGATGGCTGGTTTCAATGGCAGCCGGGACGCGCGGCGATGCCCGAGGTGGTGCTGGGCAATTCGGGGGCTGCGGGAGAGTGGCGGCTGTGTAGCGATGGACATTGCCGGACGCTGTCGGAGATATTTGGATTTCGAATTGGCTCCAACGTCACGACGATGAGCGCGTGTTACCGCTAACGCCGTCATTCCGGGGCGCGCGAAGCGCGAGCCCGGAATCCATAACCGCCATCGTGAGTATGGATTCCGGGCCTGCGCCAAGAGGCGCATCCCGGAATGACGATAGTTTGTTGAATCGACGCCAACGAGTTTATGAAGGGAGAAGCCGATGAGTCGCCTCAAGGGCAAGACAGCGATGGTGGTCGGCGCCGGCTCGATCGGGCCGGGCTGGGGCAACGGCAAGGCCACCGCGGTGACGTTCGCGCGCGAGGGCGCGCAGGTGTTTTGCGTCGACCGCAACGGCAAGGCGGCGCAGGAAACCGTCGAACTCATCGCCTCCGAAGGCGGCACGGCGGCGGCGTTCACTGCCGATGTGAGCAAGGGCGGCGACGTCGAAGCGATGGTCGCGGCGTGCCTCAAGGCCTACGGCCGCATCGACGTGCTCGACAACAATGTCGGCATTGCAGAGATGGGCAGCGTGGTGGAGGTGTCTGAAGCCGACTGGGACCGCGTCTTCGCAGTCAACCTGAAGAGCGCTTACCTCTCCATGAAGCACGTCATTCCGGTGATGGAACGGCAGGGCGGCGGCTCGATCATCAACATCTCGTCGATCGCCTCGATCCGTCATCTCGGCATTTCCTACGTCACCTACGCCACTACCAAAGCGGCGATGAACCAGATGACGCGCACCACCGCGGTCGAATTCGCGCCCAAACACATCCGGGTCAACGCGATCCTGCCGGGCCTGATGAAAACGCCGATGGTCGAACATTCCGCGGGGCTGGCGGCGAGTTACGCCAAGGGCGATGTCGAGGCGATGTGGCGCGCCCGCGACGCGCAGGTGCCGATGGGCCATATGGGCGAAGCGTGGGACGTCGCCAACGCGGCGCTGTTTCTCGCGTCGGATGAGTCGAAATATGTCACGGGGATCGAGCTGGTGGTCGATGGCGGGATCACCTGCAAGGTGGGATGATCTATCGTGCCCCGGACGCGCAGCGCGTAGCCCTTGCGAAGCGGTGCGCTGCAGAGCCGGGGCCGCACAAAGCGCGGTGTTTGTGGCGGTCCGGTTCTGCGAAGCGGCATGAAGAATGCCGCATCGCGCCCGGGACACGGGAGCTACCCCTGCGCGCTGAGCTCCGCCCAGTCGAACTCCTCCTCCAGCCTGTGAAACGCGTCGTCGCCGATATCTTCCGATTGCCGCAGCGCCAGGATCGAGCGCCGGGCCGCGGCGATGGCGCGGCGGCGCAGCGGGTCGGCGGGAAGCTCGCTGGAAGACACGCCGCCGTCGGGGTCGCTTTCGGCACGCAGCAGTAGCGCACGGTATTCCAGCCTGAGAATTTCGGCCGCTTCCGAGGGGTCGCCATCGATCTCATCGAGCGCGGCGCGATAGGCAATGGCGCGGGCGCGGCCGACTTCGGTCGCCACCGGATTCTCGTCTTGGAGATGCAGCGCCGATATCAGCGGCCGCAGCGTCAGGCCCTGGATCACCAGCGAACCCAGCACTACGGCAAACGCCGTGAGCAGGATGAGGTCGCGCTGCGGAAAACCCTCCGGCAGCGCGAAGGCGGCGGCCAGCGTGACGATGCCGCGCATTCCGCACCATGAAATCACGATGCCGCCCTGAACGGTGGGCCCGGACATCGGCCGGCGCGGATGAAAGCCGCGGCGCGCAATCTTCAGCCGCAACACGGTATTGTAGGACATCACCCAGGCGATGCGGGTGAGGATGACCGCGCCCAGCACGGCGGCTGCGACCATGCAGTAGTGCAACCGCAGAGCTTCATCGAGCCGCTCCCAGATCGGCCTGAGCTGCATGCCGATCATCACAAAGGCCAGCACGTTGAGGACGAACACCGCGGTTTCCCACACCGCATAGGACGGCACCCGGATTCGCGCGGGCGTTCGCGCCGGAGCGGTGCGCGCGATGGTGATGGCGTAGGCGACGATGGTGAGAATGCCGGACAGGCCGATGTGTTCGGCGACGATCCACACCGTAAAGGTGCCGGCGAACTGCACGATGATCGCGCTCGGCGCGTCCGCGATCCGCCGCGTGAGCGGCATCGACAATTTTGCAAACAGAAAGCCGGCGATCAGGCTGCCGGCCAGGCCGAGCGCAATGGTCGGGGCGAACGCGCTCCATCGAAAATGCTCCATCGCGGCGGCGCCGACGGCGACGCGGTAGATCAAGAGCGCGCTGGCGTCGTTGAGCAGGCTTTCGCCTTCGAGGATTTTCAGGATGCGATAGGGCAGCTTGACCTGGCGCAGGATCGCGGTTGCGGCGGCGGCATCCGGGGGTGCGACGATGGCGCCGAGCGCGATCGCGCCGGCCCACGGCATGTCCGGTACCAGCGCGCGCGCGAGGACAGCTACCGCCGCGGTGGTCAGCCCAACTGCGATAAATACCAGCGTGGAAACCGGCAGCCAGTTGTCGCGCAGGTCGCGCAGCGAGGTGTCGAACGCGGCATCGAGCAATACCGGCGCCACGAACAGCGCCAGCGCCAGATCCGGCTCCAGCGTCCACGACGGGCTGCCTGGCAGGAATGCCAGCGCCATGCCGCCGAGCGCGAGAAAGGTCGGATACGGCACCCTGGTCCGCCGCGCCAGCGCGGATAACAGCACCGCGCCGAGCAGCAGGCCGATGATCCATTCGAAGGTAGTCAAAACCAGTTCCCTGCGACCGCGCGGCGGCGTTGCCGTGCCGTATGATGCAATGCGCTACGGGTCCGATGCAACTGCGCTCAGCTGCCGTGCCCCGGACGCGGCGCAGCGCGTAGCCCTTCGCGAAGCGGTGCGCTGCAGAGCCGGGGCCGTAACGAACGCCGGTGCTTGGTACGGTCCCGGCTCTGCGGAGCGGCATAAGAATGCCGCACCGCGTCCGGGACACGAACGGCGTGTTCCGGCTTGAATTGCGCGCCCATCCCGTGACAATGGCGCCTCGGGAGACACGCCATGAACGTCCAGGAAAATATCAAGGGCAAGAGCCGCTACCATGAGGTCCATGCGCGCTCGCTGGCCGACCCCGAGGGCTTTTGGGGCGAGGCGGCGGCCGAGATCGACTGGATCGAGCCGGCGAAAAAGATATTCGATCCGTCGATCGGCCTCTACGGCCGCTGGTTTGCCGGTGCCGTGGTCAACACCTGCTACAACGCGCTCGACCGCCACGTCGCCAACGGCCGCGCCGAGCAGGTGGCGCTGATCCACGATTCGCCGCTGGCGAATCCGGCTGGGCCGAGCACGATCACCAAATTCACCTATGCCGAACTGCTGCGCGAGGTGCAAACGCTCGCCGCCGTCATGCGGGATTTCGGCGTCGCCAAGGGCGACCGCGTCATCCTCTATATGCCGATGGTGCCGGAAGCTGTCGTCGCGATGCTGGCCTGTGCGCGGATCGGCGCGGTGCACAGCGTGGTGTTCGGCGGTTTTGCCGCGAAGGAACTGGCCACCCGCATCGAAGATGCAAAACCAAAACTGATCTTCTCGGCGAGCTGCGGGCTCGAGCCCGGCCGCCTCGTGCACTACAAGCCGCTGCTCGACGAAGCGATCGCACTCTCCAGCGTCAAGCCGGACGCCTGCATCATCCTGCAGCGGCCGCAGCAGTCGTGCGCTCTCATTGCAGGCCGCGATCATGACTGGGCCGAACTGCGCAGCAAAGCCGTCGCCGCGAAGAAATCCGCACCTTGCGTCCCCGTGCTGGCGACCGATCCGCTCTACATCCTCTACACCTCCGGCACAACGGGCAAACCGAAAGGCGTGGTGCGCGACAATGGCGGCCACCTGGTCGCCCTGAAGTGGTCGATGTTCAATCTCTATGGCGTGAGGCCGGGCGAGGTCTGGTGGTGCGGAAGCGACATCGGCTGGGTGGTCGGCCACAGCTACATCATCTATGCGCCGCTGTTTCATGGCGCGACCTCGATCATGTATGAGGGCAAGCCGATCGGCACGCCGGACGCGGGCGCGTTCTGGCGCGTGATCTCGCAGCATGGCGCGGTGGCGTTCTTCACCGCGCCCACCGCGTTCCGCGCCATTCGCAAGGAAGATCCCGACGGCAAATTCATCCGGCAATATGATCTCACAAAATTCCGCACGCTGTTCCTCGCCGGCGAGCGCGCCGATCCGCCGACGGTGGAGTGGGCGGAGCAGCAATTGAAAGTGCCGGTGATCGATCACTGGTGGCAGACCGAAACCGGCTGGTGCATTGCCGGCAATCCGATGGGGCTGGGCCAGTTGCCGGTAAAACACGGCTCGCCGACGGTACCGATGCCCGGCTATCAGGTCGATGTAGTCGACGAGGCCGCAAGACCTGTGCCCGCCGGCACCATGGGCTCGATCGTCATCAAACTGCCGATGCCGCCTGCCTGCCTGCCGACCTTGTGGGAGCAGGACGAGCGCTGCAAGCAAGCCTATTTCCACGAATTCCCCGGCTACTACAAAACCTCCGACGCCGGCTACAAGGACGAGGACGGCTACGTCTATGTGATGGGCCGCACCGACGACATCATCAACGTCGCCGGCCACCGGCTCTCCACCGGCGGCATGGAGGAAATCCTGGCCTCGCATCCCGACGTCGCCGAATGCGCGGTGCTCGGCATCAAGGACGCCATCAAGGGCGAGGCGCCCTGCGGCTTCCTGGTGCTGAAGGCTGGCGTGACGCGCAAGCCTGCCGAGATCGAGAAGGAAATCGTGGCGCTGGTGCGCGAGAAACTCGGGCCCGTCGCGGCATTCAAGCTCGCGATCACGGTGGCGCGGCTGCCCAAAACCCGTTCGGGCAAAATCCTGCGCGGCACCATCAAGAAGATCGCCGATGGCGATGCGTGGGCGATGCCGGCGACCATCGAGGATCCCAAGGTGCTGGAGGAGATCCAGGGCGCACTGAAGGGCAGGGTGTGACCCGTCGCCATTCCGGGGCGCGCGTCTTCGCGCGAGCCCGGAATGGCGGTGGTTAGTGACTTACAATTCCCGCAATTGGGGCTAAACAGTCGCGTGAGAAGCCGAACCCGGGAAACCGCATGCGACCGAACATTTCGATATTTGTTACTGCTTTCGCCGCGCTGGCGCTCGCCGCCTGCGCGTCGCGCAATGACGTCCCGGTCTCCAGCCTCGGCGAGGACGACGACGCGATCTGCCGCGCCAACAATGTCGCGGTCGGCTCCAACGAATATGTGGCCTGCCGCAAGAACCGCGACGTCCAGCGCGGCAACGCCGCCGCCAAGGCCGACCGCACCCAGCGCAACCTCAGCGAAACCATGGTCAACACGCCGTACAAGCCGTAAACGTCGTCGTCCCGAACGCCGGGACCCATAACCACCGGCGTCTGAGGTTGCGTAGGGAAGATGCAACACCGTGCCTCGACACGAACGGCACGGCGTATGGGTCCCGGCGTTCGCCGGGACGACTCGGGGAAAGCGATATATGATCGCGAAAATCAGGGAGCCCATCATGAACGAAGACGTCTTCAACACCAGCCTGCGCGGATTCTTGAAGAAAGTCGGCATCACCTCGCAGCGCGAGATCGAAAAAGCGGTGCGCGAGGCGCTCGCCTCCGGCCGCCTCAAGGGTCACGAAAAACTGCCGGCGAAGATGGTGCTCACGGTCGGCGGGGTCAGCCTGACGCATGAGATTACAGATGAGATCGAGCTGGGGTAGCTTATACCGCGAAATTGTCTTGGGGTGTTTCGCCGACATCCCGGCGCCTCCCGCTCCATCGCGTCGGTGCACTATCGAAGCGGGATGGATGGCCGGGTCAAGCCCGGCCATGACGCCTGGTGGTTGACCTCGTGTCCCGGACGCGGTGCAGCGTTCTTCACGCTGCTCCGCAGAGCCGGGACCGTACCAGACGCCGGCGTTAGTTACGACCCCGGCTCTGCAGCGCACCGCTCGGCAAGGGCTGCGCGCTGCGCTGCGTCGGGGCACGAGAGGAGCGGTTACTCCTCGTTCTTCTTGCCCCCGATCGTCTTCAGCTTGGCGAACACCGCATCGACATTGAGGTCGTCGCGCTGTTTTTCGGTCGGTTCGAATTCCGGCTCCTTGCGCGCGGTGGTTTCGGAGGCCGGCAGCAGGGTGGCGCCGCCATAGGCCTGGTCGGTCGGCTTCTCCTTGGCGGCGCGCTGCACCTCGAAGTCGAGTTCGATCTGCGAGCACAGGCCGAGCGTCACCGGGTCCATCGGCGTCAGCGTCGAGGCGTTCCAGTGGGTGCGGTCGCGGACGCTGGCGATGGTGGTCTTGGTGGTGCCGACCAGCCGCATGATCTGGCTGTCCTTCAATTCCGGATGATTGCGCACCAGCCACAGGATCGCGCTCGGCCGCTCGTGGCGGCGCGACACCGGCGTATAGCGCGGGCCCTTCTTCTTGGTCTGCGGCGGCAGCGCTACCTTGCTCTCGGACAGCTTCAGCCGGTAATTCTGGTCCTTCTCGCCCCTTTCGATCTCCTCCCGCGTGAGCTGCCCGGTCGAAATCGGGTCCATGCCCTTGATGCCCTGGGCGGCGTCGCCGTCGGCGATGGCGCGCACCTCCAGCGGGTGCATTTTGGTGAAATCGGCAACCTGGTCGAACGACAAAGCGGTATTGTCGACCAGCCACACGGCCGTCGCCTTCGGCATCAGCGGTGCATTGCTCATGGCAAATCTCCTTTGCGCTTCGCCCACCTGTTTTTTCAGGCGAAGCCGGTATTTTCGTCGGTAAAGACGGGAATTGCGCCCTATATAAGCCGTCAGGGGCGTGCCGCGCAATGGTTTGCTGCTCGGCCTTGACAGCGCCCAAAAGCCGTCCCAAGTGCTTGTTGGAAAACGCCCTTAATTAATTGCCCTTATTCGGGGTGATCCGGCCCGGAATTCCCCCATGCCCACCAAACCACCCCTGAATATCGTGCTTTGCTCGCCGCGGGGCTTCTGCGCCGGCGTGGTGCGGGCGATCGACACCGTGGAGCGGGCGCTCACCATCTATGGCGCCCCGGTCTATGTCCGCCATGAGATCGTGCATAACAAATATGTCGTGGACAGCCTGCGGACCAAGGGCGCGATTTTTGTCGAGGAACTGGCCGAAATCCCCGACAATACCAACGCCCCCGTGGTGTTTTCCGCCCATGGAGTTCCAAAATCGGTTCCGGCCGACGCCCGCGCCCGCAATTTCTTCTCGCTGGACGCCACCTGTCCGCTGGTCACCAAGGTGCATCGCGAGGCCGCGATCCATTTCAAGCGCGGCCGCGAAATCCTGCTGATCGGGCATTCGCATCACCCGGAAGTCGTGGGCACGCTGGGCCAGCTTCCCGCCGGCGCAGTGACGCTGATCGAGACCGCGCATGATGCGGCCACCTTCACGCCGAAGGATCCGAACAATCTCGCCTTTGTGACGCAGACGACGCTGTCGATTGACGACACCGCCGAGATCGTCGCAATGCTGAAGGAGCGGTTTCCGAACATCTCGGGGCCGCACAAGGAAGACATCTGCTACGCCACCACCAACCGCCAGCTCGCGGTGAAGAAGGTAGCGCCCGTGGTCGACGCGCTGATCGTGGTCGGCGCGCCGAACTCGTCGAATTCGCAGCGGCTGCGCGAAGTCGCCGAGCGTGAAGGCTGCCCGGTCTCGGTGCTGGCGCAGCGCGCCGCCGATCTCGACTGGAGCATGTTCGAAGGCATCAAGACCCTGGGCATCACCGCCGGTGCGTCGGCGCCGGAAGTGATCGTCGAAGAGATCATGGGCGCGTTCGCCGAGCGTTACGAACTGCATGTGGAGACGGTCTCGGCCGCGGAAGAGAACGAGTTCTTTCCGTTGCCGCGGTCGCTGCGGCCCGACGCGGCGTAGCCGTCATGGCGGTTTATACCGACGTCGCCGCCGAAGAACTCGCGGAGTTTTTGAGCGGTTACGACATCGGCGAGTTGCTGTCGTACAAGGGTATCGCCGAAGGCGTCGAGAATTCCAATTTCCTGCTGCACACGACCGCGGGATATTTCTTTCTCACGCTGTATGAAAAGCGCGTGGCGCTGGCCGACCTGCCGTTCTTCCTCGGCCTGATGGCGCATCTCGCCCAGCATGGCATCGTTTGTCCGCAGCCGGTGAAAACCCGCCGCGGCGAAACGCTGGGCACGCTGGCGGGACGGCCGGCGGCGATCATCGATTTTCTCGAAGGGGTGTGGCCGCGCAAGCCCAGCGCCGCGCATTGCGCCGCGGTCGGCCAGGCACTGGCGAAGCTGCACCTTGCCGGCCGCGATTTTCCGATGACGCGCGTCAACGCGCTGTCGGTATCGGGCTGGCGGCCGCTGTTCGAGCTGGCGGCATCACGCGCCGATGGGTTGCAGCATGGGCTGCGAGCGTTGCTTGCCGACGAACTCGACCATCTGGAAAAATCCTGGCCGCGGCATCTGCCGCAAGGCGTGATCCACGCCGACCTGTTTCCGGACAATGTGTTGTTTCTCGGCGACAAATTGTCGGGGCTGATCGATTTCTATTTCGCCTGCAACGACATCCTTGCCTACAACGTCGCGATCTGCCTCAACGCCTGGTGTTTCGAGGCCGATCACTCCTTCAACGTCACCAAGGCGCGCGCGTTTCTGGGCGCCTATGGCCGCGAGCGCAAGCTCTCCGACGCCGAGCAGGACGCGTTGCCGCTATTGGCGCGCGGCGCGGCTTTGCGGATTCTGCTGACGCGCCTGGTCGACTGGTTCAACGTTCCGCCGGGCGCGCTGGTGCGGCCGAAGGATCCGCTGGAATATGTCCGCAAGCTGCGGTTTCAGCAAGGCGTCGTCAGCATGCACGATTATGGCGTCGCGGCCTCGGGACTGGTGGCGTGAGTTCACCTTCGGTCGTCATTCATACCGACGGCGCGTGCTCGGGCAATCCCGGACCGGGCGGCTGGGGCGCGATCCTGAAATTCGGCAACGTCGAAAAGGAATTGAAGGGCGGCGAGGCGCACACCACCAATAACCGCATGGAGCTGATGGCGGCGATCTCGGCGCTGGAGGCGCTGAAGAAACCGTGCAGCGTCGATCTCTATACCGACAGTCAGTATGTCCGGCAGGGCATCACCGGCTGGATCCACGGCTGGAAGAAGAACGGCTGGCGCACCGCCGACAGAAAGCCGGTCAAGAATGTCGAGCTATGGCAACGGCTGGATACCGCGTTGAAATCGCATCAGGTGCGCTGGCACTGGGTCAAGGGTCACGCCGGCCACGACGCCAACGAGCGTGCCGATCAGCTGGCGCGCGATGGCATCGCGATGGCGAGATTGAAGGAGTAAACCCTCAACACGCGTCGTTGCCGGGCTTGACCCGGCAATCCATCACTTGAAAGAGTCTTGCGAAGAAGATGGATGCGCGGGTCAAGCCCGCGCATGACGATCAGAGCTGCCCGAGCAGCGTATCGCCGCCGGAAACCTCGACCTTGCCGGGAGCAGGCTCGAGGTTAAGCTTCTTGACGACGCCGTCTTCGACCAGCATCGAGTAGCGCTTGGAGCGGATGCCGAGGCCGTTGCCGGACGCGTCCAGTTCCATGCCGATCGCCTTGGCGAATTCGGCGTTGCCGTCGGCGAGAAACACCGCTTCGTCGCGCTGGTCGGTATCGCGCTTCCAGGCGTTCATGACGAAGGCGTCGTTGACCGACGTGATGGCGATGGTGTCGATGCCCTTGCCCTTCAGCGCGTAGGCGTTGAGGAAGATGCTGGGCAGGTGCATCTTGTGGCAGGTGCCGGTATAGGCGCCGGGCACCGCGAACAGCGCGACCTTCTTGCCCTTGAACACGTCGTCGGTGGTCTTGACCTGCGGACCTTCCGCCGTCATCACGCGAAACTTGGTCTCGGGCAGCTTGTCGCCGACTTTGATGGTCATTGTTGTTTCTCCTTGGGGTGTGCGGGGAAGTCTTAGAGCATTTTGCGGGCGGTTGGAAACTGCCTTGTCCCGGACGCGGCGCAGCGTTCTTCACGCTGCTCCGCAGAGCCGGGACCGTCACGAACACCGCGCCCTGTACGGCCCCGGCTCTGCAGCGCACCGCTCCGCGAGCGCTCCGCGGTGCGCTCTGTCCGGGGTACGCAAGACAGATGCCTACGCCGCCGCTGCCTTCTTCTTCTCGTCGCGCAGTTCGCGGCGCAGGATCTTGCCGACATTGGTCTTCGGCAAATCGATCCGAAACTCGATCTGCTTCGGCACCTTGTAGCCGGTCAGCTGGGTCTGGCAGTATTTGATGATGTCCTCGGGCGTGACGTTCGGGTCCTTCTTCACCACGAACGCCTTCACCGCTTCGCCGGAGCGCGAATCCTCGACACCGATCACGGCGCATTCCAGCACGCCGGGATGGCTCGCGATCACGTCCTCGATCTCGTTCGGATAGACGTTGAAGCCCGAGACCAGGATCATGTCCTTCTTGCGGTCCACGATCTTGGTGTAGCCGTCCGGCGACATCACGCCGATGTCGCCGGTGCGGAAGTAGCCGTCCGGCGTCATTACATTCGCGGTCTCTTCCGGCCGGTTCCAGTAGCCCGCCATCACCTGCGGACCCTTGGCGCAGATTTCGCCGGGCTCGCCGAGCGGCACTTCGTTGCCGTCGTCGTCGCGGATCGAAATATAGGTTGAGGGTATGGGAATGCCGATCGAACCGGTAAAACGGTCGATGGTGGCCGGATTACAGGTGAGGGCCGGCGACGTTTCCGACAGCCCATAGCCTTCCGCCAGCGGACAGCCGGTGGTCTTGAGCCAGGACTCGGCGACTGCCTTTTGCACCGCCATGCCGCCGCCGTTCGACACCTTGAGCTTGGAGAAGTCGAGCTTGTCAAAGCCGGGCGTATGGAGCAGGCCGTTGTAAAGTGTATTCACCGCCGGGAAAAAGCTGACCTGATATTTCGACAGCTCCTTGACGAAGCCGGCCATATCGCGCGGATTGGGTATCAGCAGATTGACGCCGCCGGCCCGCACGCCAAGCAGATAGCAGGCGGTGAGCGCGAACACGTGATAGAGCGGCAACGCGCAAACGATGAAGAGTTCATCGACGATGGGCGGCTTCTTCAGGGCGGGCTGCAGCCAGGCATCGTTCTGCAGCACGTTGGCGAGAATGTTGCGATGGAGCAGCGTCGCGCCTTTGGAAAGGCCGGTGGTGCCGCCCGTGTACTGAAGGAAGGCCACGTCGTCCAGTCCGAGCTTCGGCTTGCTGAGCTTCAGGTTTCGGCCCGCAGCGATCGCGTCATTGAACTTGACCGCGCCCGGAATCGAATACGGCGGCACCATCTTCTTCACCTTGCGCACCATGAAGTTGACGATCATGCCCTTGAAGCCGAGCAGGTCGCCCATGCTGCCGATGATCACGTGCTTGACGGAAGTCTTCGCCAGAACCTGCTGTACGGTCGGCGCGAAATTCTCCAGCACGATAATCGCCTCGGCGCCGGAATCCTTGAGCTGATGCTCAAGCTCGCGCGGCGTGTAGAGCGGGTTGACGTTGACCACAGCAAAGCCCGCGCGCAGCACCGCCGCGGTCGCCACCGGATATTGCAGCACGTTCGGCATCATCAGCGCGACGCGCGCGCCCCTGGCGAGGCCCTTGCTCTGCAGATAGGCGGCCAGCGCCGCCGACAGTTCGTCGAGTTCGCGATAGCTGATCGACTTGTCCATGCAGATGAAGGCTTTGCGGTCGCTGAATTTCCTGAAGCTCTCTTCCAGCAACTCGACCAGAGATGCGTATTGCGTGAGGTCGATATCGGCGGGTACGCCGGCCGGATATTGCTTGAGCCAGATGCGCTCCATGGTATCTCCCCTCTGAACGTTTTCCCGTTTGTTGGGACGGGACGCCTTGTTTCGGGGAGTATTGAGCAATGCGGCAGCCAATGGCAAGCGGCTGCGCGCTATGGCCGCGTCAACGGCCCAAAAGGCCGGCATTTTGCATGCCAAACCAGGTTTAAGTGCGCGGGACGGCTGCGGTCTTTTGATCGGCGGCCGGTTTGGCTTCGCCGGTGGTGCTGCTCTTGGGCGCAGGCCTGGCAGCGGGCTTTGCCGCGGTTTTAGGCTTTGCGGGTTTGACCGTCGCGGTCGCGGGCTTGTCGGCGGGTTTTGCCGTGGCTGCATCCGGCTTGACGCCGGCATGCCTGCCGGATTTTGCACCCGGTTTGGCGTCCCTGGCTTCGGCCTTCGGATCGGTCTTCGCATCGGCCGTGGCCAGCGGCTTCTTGCCGGCGGTTCGGCCTTTCTTTCCTCGGCGTGGCGTCTGCTTCTCGGAGTCCACGGCCACGGCGGCAATCAGCGCGTCGCCGGTCTTGGTCGGACCGGTATAGACAATCACCGGCTCCGAGGCCGCAGGCGCCGCCGCCATCAGTTCGGATGGCCGCAGCGGCGGCGGCTGCAATCCGGCGGTGAAAAATGTGATCGCGGTCTCGCCGCTGCTTGAACCGCCGGCATTGCTGGCGACGGTATCTTCGTCCTCGTCGCTGGCCGGCCGCTTGCGTTTGCCGCCGCACATCTCGTCGCGCAGGTTTGGCGGCGAGGCGTCGATCGGCACCAGATTGTCGACGGTGCCGAGCGCGGGCTTGAGCCACGCCAGGCCGTTATTGGCGAAACCGCGCTCGAGCAGTTGCGCCGCGCGCACCGCGCGCATCTGGCCGCTCGAGGCGCCGAGCACCACCGCGATCAGACGCTTGCCGTTGCGCGTCGCCGAGGCCACCAGATTGTAGCCGGAGGCGCAGATGAAGCCGGTCTTGAAGCCGTCGGCGCCGGGAAAGCGGCCGATCAGCTTGTTGAAATTTTGCGTGACCCTGCGGCCGTAGCGGATCGAGGGAATGTGGACGAAATATTCGTATTCCGGCAGGTCGCGAATGATGGCGCGCGCCAGGATCGCGAGATCCCGCGCCGAGGTGATCTGTCCGTCCGCAGGCAAACCGTTCGGATTGACGTAGGAGGTCTGCGTCATGCCGAGCCGCTGCGCAGCCTGGTTCATCTGCGCCGAAAAACCGTCGATCGAACCGCCGACGCCTTCGGCAAGCACCACGGCCATGTCGTTGGCCGATTTCACCAGCATCATCTTCAACGCGTTGTCGACGGTGACCTGGATGCCGGGCCGGAATCCCATCTTGGACGGCGACTGCGCGGCCGCGGTCGGCGACACCGTCAGCAAGGTGTCGAGCGAGATGCGTCCGTCCTTGACCGCCTTCAGCGTGACATAGGCGGTCATCAGCTTGGTCACCGACGCCGGATACCAGGGATAGGTGGCGTTCTCGGCCTGCAGCACCTTGCCGGTATCGGCTTCGACGACCAGCAGCGCCTCCGCATGCGCCGCGCGCGGCGCGATTGCCGCGAGCGCCAGTCCCGTGACAAGGACCAGCCAGTTCAACGACGGCTTACGCGACAACTCGGGAAAAAAATGCACGATCCGGGTTCCGGTCCTTGTGAAGACCCGCCTTGGAAGAGCAGGCCTCGGCATTAACGTTCGGGTTTCAAGCGTATCCGGCGGCGAACCCAAACCTATACCGGCTTGCAGGCCCAGAACAGAGGCCGCGCGATTAAATCGGGGATGAAAGGGGCCGAATTTCGACGAACCTTAATTCTTGACAGCGGCAACGCTCGGCTCTGGCGAAGCCGGGCTGGCCCGCGAATTCTCCTGCACCATGAACTGGGCCCGCGCGAGTTCCGCAAAACGGCCGCCATGCGTGACAAGTTCATCGAAAGTTCCGCTTTCGATCACGCGCCCGGCGTCGAATACCAGGATTCGCGTGGCATTGCGGATGGTGGAGAGCCGGTGCGCGATCACGAATGTGGTGCGTCCCTTCATCACTTCGTCGAGAGCGGCGTTAACCTTGGCCTCGGTTACCGCGTCGAGCGCGCTGGTGGCCTCGTCGAGAATCAGGATCGGCGGGTTCTTCAAGAGTGCGCGCGCGATCGACAGCCGCTGCCGCTCGCCGCCGGACAGCATGCGGCCGCGCTCGCCGGCGTTGGTTTCGAATTTCTTGTCGCCGCGCTCGATGAATTCCAGCGCCTGGGCGCGGGCGGCTGCGATCCGCATTTCCTCCTCGGTGGCGTCGGGCTTGCCGACGCGCAAATTGTCGGCGATCGAGCGGTTGAACAGCAGCGCCTCCTGAAACACCACGCCGATGTTCCGCCGCAGCGCCGTCAGCGTGATGCCGCGCACGTCCATGCCGTCGATCCGGATGAAGCCGGACTGCGGATCGAAGGCGCGATGCAGCAGCGCAATCGCGGTGGATTTGCCGGCGCCGGTCGGGCCGACCAGCGCGATGGTCTGGCCCGGCAACGCCGTGAAGGAGAGATCCTCGACCGCGGGCCGCTTGCCGTCATAGGAAAACGACACGTCGTTGAATTCGACCAAACCCGAGAGCCGGCCGGGATCGATCGCGTCGGGCCGGTCGCGCACGGCCGGCACGGCGTCCAGCACGTTGAAGAACTCCTGCAGCCGCGGCGCCTCCATGAACACGCTGTTGATGAAGCTCACCACCTGTTCGAGCTTCTGGATCAGCATGGTCGCAAAACTCACGAACATCACGATCTCGCCGACGGTGGTGAGGCCCTGTTCGTGCAGCACGATGCCGACGGTGAAGATCGCCAGCACGGTAATGGTGGTGGATGCCCGCGTGATCACGGTGACCAGCGCCCACCACGACAGCACCGGCATCTGCACCGCCAACAGCTTGTCGGCGACGAAGCGCAGGCCTTGCACCTCGGCGTCGATGCGCACGAAACTTTGCACCAGCGCGACGTTGCCGAGGGCGTCGGAGGCGCGCGCGGACAGGTCGCTGTAATGCGCCTCGACCTCGCCCTGCATGCCGTAGGTCTTGCGCACCACCAGCGTCGTCAGCACCGTGAAGACGATGCAGAGAACGAACAGCAGGATCGCAAGCCGCCAGTTGATGTAAAACGCCAGCGGCAGCAGCACGACCAGCGACATGATCGCGGCGAAATGCTCGCGGAAAAATCCCAGCCACAGCCGCCACAGCGAATCGGTGCCGTTCAGCATCACCTTCATCAGCCGGCCGGAATGGGTGCCGGTGTGGAAGGTCAGCGGCAGTTGCATGATGTGCTCGAAATAGCCGGTCAGCACCGCCTGGCGCTGGCGGTGCGCCAGCTTGTCGGCGTTGAGGGCTACGGCTGCGCCGCACAGGATGGTGAACAGGCCGAACGCGGCCCACGCCGCCAATAACGGCCATGCCGACGATGACGCGAGCGGGCCCTCTGAAGGCTTGCCGGAAAGCACGTCGACGATCTTGCCGAACAGCACCGGTTCGGCAAATTGCGCGCCGGCCAGCAGCAGATTGGCGCCCGCGAGGATCCAGCCCAGCCGCGCCTCTTTGCCCAGCAACTGCAGCACGCGGGTGTAGAGGCGGAGGAGGGACATGCTGCGCGGGTACTCGTTACGTCAGGGGGGATCAAGCTACTTTCAGCGTGGGAATCTTGCTGACATCAACGTTACGCTCCGCATGCCATGTGTCGCAGGCGCCCTGCATCCGAACCCAGGCGCTAGGACCGCCGCCGAATAGCTTGCCCACGCGCACCGCCACTTCCGGCGACAATGGCTTTTTCTCCTCCAGGATGTCATGCAGGTGCTGCCGCGAGATGCCGAGCAGGCGAGCGATTTCGGTCTTGGTCTTTCCAGTCGCAGGAATCACGACCTCGCGCAGCAGTGCTCCCGGATGAGAAGGGCAGCGATTCGGATTTCGCTTGGCAATATATTCGGCCATCTTTCATTCTCCGCAGGCCTGAGCCGCGCTCGGCTCGGCTTCAGTGGTACTGTTCGTAATCGACGCGCCAGGCGTCGCCTTCGTAAAATTCGAAAGTGAGACACCACGGCCCGTCAACGTGGACCGAATATCGCAGAGGCTTGCCCCGCAGTGGGTGAAAGTTGAAGCCCGGAAGTTTCATTTCCTCCGGTGCGTTAACAATATTGAGGCGATCGAGCCGCAGCAAAATGCGCTCATGCATCTTTACGTCGATTTTCGACGTTTTGCCGCTCAACCATAGCTCGCCAAGCGGCTTATTTTTGAATGTCCTGATCACGCCGCCGAGCCGCTTTGCGATGTTATTGGCATGTAAGCTATTTGCTTACAACTGTCAAGTGGACAGATGCAAGCGATAGGCTACGTTCAATTGATCAGGCGACTGCTTGACGCCGGCAGGAACGAATCGTCGAAGATATCCGCCGCGGCCGGTTTGGCGCGGAATTTGACGTCCTCTGCCAGCTGATCGACCGATCGCGCAAAACGGGCGGGATCGATGCTGCCGATGCCGTTGCGTTTCACCTCTTCGGTCAGGATATTGTCGCCGATAACGGCGCGCAGGCGCGCCAGCTCGAGATCGCGCGACCCCGAGTCCATCTGGCTCAGGACATCATCCACCGCCCGCGCCGGCTCCTTGATGGCGAGCCGCGTGCCGGCGATGACGGCGCGCAGGAACGCCTTCACCGCGTCGGGCTTGGCGGCGGCGAAGGCCGGATTGACGATCAGCGCAAATCCGTAAGCCTCGCAGCCGTAATCGGCATAGCGAAGCACGGCAAGGTCGCTGGCGGGTATGCCGCGGTCCCGCAAATTTACCCCTGCCAGATAGGAAAATCCGTTGACGGCATCGACCTGGCCCGCCGACAGCATCGGCTCGCGCACCGCCGGGCTGAACTTGGCCAGCTTCACGCTGGCGATCTTGATTCCGTTTTGATGCGCCAGCGCCGGCCAGAACCAGATCGAAAAGTCGCCATCGGCGACGCCGAGGGTTTTGCCCGCGATGTCGGAGAGCGCGCGGATGCCGCGGCTCTTGCGCGCGATGATGGCAAAGGGCGCCTTGTTGAACAGCACAAACACCGCCTTGACCGGCGGCGCGTCCGCCTTGTCGCGAAAGCGGATCAGGGTGTTGATATCGACCAGCGCCAGGTCGCTGGCGCCGGATGCGACGCGCGCAATCGCATCCGTCGGCCCGCTGGCGATATTGGTTGCGACCGCCAGAGCTTCCGCGCGAAACAGGCCGCGGGTGGCAGCCAGCACGAATGGTGCGGCACTCGCATCGATCGGGCGGTCGAGCGTGAACTGGATCGCGGTCGGCGCCGCGGGTTCGGCCGCGGCGGGGCTTGCTTGGGTCCCGATCCAGGCAAGGCTCAGCGCCGTCATGGCCCAAATTGGAAATCGGGTCAGAAATCGCCTGGCAGCAATAGGCGGGACAATGCGCATGGGTCTACAACAGAAAAGCCGGAAAGCAGTTGCCGCGCCGGGTGTGGTTGTTTCAAGACGCCGCCGGGCGCGGTTGAAGCCAGTATGTCCCCGGAAAACTGAACAGCAAGTGACTGCCTTTATTCCGCCGCCAATCGTTCAGCCTGCATTCGGAAACGGGAACCCAACCTGCGCCCAGTGGTTAGCTACGCAAGGCCTGTCAGGCCAGCCTACCCACGGAGGACATTGAGATGTTCAGGCGAAAAGCTTTGGTTTCTTCATTCGGACGCGCGGCCGCGCTGGCGACCGTCGCGGCACTGGCGCTGACGGCGTTTGAGCCCTCGATGGCTCAGGCCGGCACGCCCGCCAAGGGCGTGTCCGCAATATCCGGCACCAGCGGCGCCACCGACATCAGTGCCGCCCGCCGCTATTATCGCGGAGGTTACCGCGGCGGCGGAGCGGCCGCGGCGGCCGCGTTCGCCGGTATCGTCGGCACTGGTCTGGCCATCGCCGCGTCACAGGACCGCGGTTATTACGGCGGCGGCCCGGTCTATTACGGCGGCGGTCCTTATGAGTCCTACGGTTACTATGACGGCCCGCCGGCCTATTACGGCGGCGGCCCCTACTATGGCGGCGGCTACGGGTATCGCAATTCCGGCGTGCCCCACTACCGCGGCCACCCGCTCGCCGGCTGGTAGCTCCAAATCTCCCCACCTGATCGCCGGTCGCCCGATGCGGCCGGCGATTTTCTCAATGCCCGCGGTCGTCCTGGAAAGCCGCCGTTAACACGCTGGCCACGGCTTTGGATTAGATTCGGGGGATGAGTGATTCGCTCGACCGGCTTTATCAGGCGGTGATCGCGGCCAAGGATCTCGATCCGGCAACGTCGCGGACCGCAAAGCTGTTTCAGCGCGGCCCGGCCAAGATGGCCAAGAAACTGGCCGAAGAAGCCATCGAAGTCGTGATCGACGCCGTCAACGGCAAGCGTGACGCGGTGGTCCGCGAAAGCGCCGATCTGCTCTACAATCTCACGGTGCTGTGGGCCTCCGCAGGCGTCCGTCCGGAGGACGTTCTGGCGCGAGATGGAGCGGCGCGAGGACATGCTCGGTATTGCCGAGAAGCTGCCGAAATCGGCCGGAAAAATGCCCAGGCCGGTGCCGCCCCGGGTGGCGCGGCGACCAATTGTCGCGCTCGAAGGCCGGCTGCGCAAGCGCCACTAACCCCCCACAAAATCCCTGCATTGCCCGCCATGGACAAATCCACGGGACGGTGGTTCATCGCGCCATGCTGAGACGAATCTACGACTGGTGCATTGACGCCGCCCATAAACCTCACGCGCTCTGGATCCTGGCCGTGGTGGCGTTCGCGGAAAGCTCGTTCTTTCCGGTGCCGCCGGACGTGATGCTGATTCCGATGTCGCTGGCGCGGCCGCAGCGCGCCTGGCTCTACGCCGCGGTTTGCACCGCGGCCTCGGTGCTCGGCGGCATTCTCGGATACGCCATCGGCGCGTTGCTGTATGATTCCGTCGGGCACTGGCTGATCCAGTTTTACGGCTATGGCGACAAGGTCGAGGCGTTTCGCGCCGGCTATGCCGAATATGGCGCGTGGATCATCCTGCTCAAGGGCCTGACGCCGATCCCCTACAAGCTGGTCACCATCACCTCGGGCTTCGCCAACTATAACATCTGGCTGTTTGTGCTGCTGTCGATCATCGCGCGCGGCGGGCGCTTCTTCGTGGTCGCGATCCTGCTCAACCGCTATGGCGAATGGATTCGCATCAGAATCGAGAAGCATCTGGGGATATGGGTCGCGCTGGGCGCCGCTGTGCTGGTGCTCGGATTCATCGTCGCGTTTCGCATGTTCTGACGCTTTTCCGCATCGCGCCGCCGGGATACGCTCATCATCATGTCCAATCGAATCGGCCAATTGACCGGTAGACGCCGAACCTGTCTCGCCGTTGCGGCGACCGCGTTGCTGGCGATGACGGCCGCGGCGGATTTGGCATGGCCGCAGGCCGCAACCCAGCCGGCGCCATCCGCGCAGGCCCAGCCATCGCCGGCGCCGCAGGGCGCTCCGGCACAGCCCACGCCGCAGCAAGGCGAGCCGCCGCCGGATGCGGCGCCGAAGGAAAATCCGGGCCTGCTCAACGAAATCGGAAAGTTGCTCGAAAAGCCATCGTCGATGTTGCCGGCACTCAAAAGTCCGAAGGAAACCATCGACGATCTGAACACGCGCGCCAAGGACATGACCAAGGACGCGGCCGACAGCCTGTCTCGCCTGACCAAGTCTTCGGGCGTCAAGGGGCGCGTCGCCTGCCCGGTGGCCGCCAACGGCGCGCCCGATTGCAAAACCGCGGCCGACAAACTTTGCCAGGGCAAGGGATTCAAGGAAGGCAAGAGCCTCGATGTGGACACCACGCGCAATTGTTCGGCCAAGGCGCTGCTGTCGGGCCGCAAGCCCGAGGAAAGCGAATGCCGGACCGAGACCTATGTGACCCGCGCGGTGTGCCAATAGCGCGATTTCCTGCACCGTGGTCTTGCGCGCCGCCGCCGCAATTGCTTTGGTGCCCCGCATCAAAGGTCAACCATCATGCATAACGGCGAAAAGGATTGCTGAATGTCCATGCCTGCGCTGTTCAAGGGCCGTCTGTCGATTCCCGTGATCGGTGCGCCGCTGTTCATCATCTCGGTGCCCGATCTGGTGATCGCCCAGTGCAAGGCGGGCATCGTCGGATCGTTTCCGGCGCTGAATGCGCGGCCGCCGGCGCTGCTCGACGAATGGCTGGTGCGGATCAAGGAAGAACTCGCAGCATATGACAGGGCGCATCCGGAACGGCCGTCGGCGCCGTTCGCGGTGAACCAGATCGTACATCGCTCCAACAACCGCCTCGATCAGGATCTCGCGCTCTGCGAAAAACACAAGGTGCCGATGATCATCACCTCGCTCGGCGCACGCGAGGAACTCAATCAGGCCGCGCATGGCTGGGGCGGCATCGTGTTTCACGACGTCATCAACCAGAAATTCGCGCACAAGGCGATCGAGAAGGGCGCCGACGGCCTGATCCTGGTGTCGGCGGGCGCAGGCGGCCATGCCGGCGAGATTTCGCCGTTCGCGTTCGTGGCCGAGACCCGGCAATGGTTCGACGGACCGATCGCGCTGTCGGGCGCGATCGGCAACGGCCGCGCCATCCGCGCGGTCCGCATGCTCGGCGCCGACTTCGCCTATATCGGCTCGGCGTTCATCGCCACTACCGAAGCCAATGCGGTGCAGGGCTACAAGCAGATGATCACGGCCTCGACCGCGGAAGACATCGTCTATTCGAATCTGTTTACCGGCGTGCACGGCAATTATTTGAAGCCCTCCATCGTCGCTGCCGGCATGGACCCCGACAATCTCCCGGAGTCCGATGCCTCGAAAATGAGTTTCGGTACCGATGCGTCCGGCGAGCGCGCAAAACCAAAAGCCTGGAAGGAAATCTGGGGCAGCGGCCAGGGCGTCGGCAGCGTCGGCAAAATCCTTCCCGCCGCCGAGCTGATCGCGCGGTTCAGCAAGGAATACGCCGAGGCGGTCGATCCGGCGCTGTGATTTTAGTTGTATCGTGTCCCGGACGCGGTGCGGCATTCTTGATGCCGCTCCGCAGAGCCGGGACCGTACAAAACTCAGGCGTCATGGCCGGGCTTGACCCGGCCATCCATCTTGAAAAAAGGGTCGTTGCGAAGAAGATCGATGCGCGGGTCAAGCCCGTGCATGACGAAGTATGAGTTCGGTACGGCCCCGGCTCTGCAGCGCACCGCAAGAGCGGTGCGCTGCGTCCGGGGAACGCAAATATGGAAATCCAATTGATGCACGCCATCTATCGCGTGGACGGCAATCGCGCCGACACCAGCCCCAATGCCGCCGGCCCCTGGGATGCGACCATGCAGCACGGCTCGGCGCCGGTCGGCGACTGGATACTGCTCAACGCGGAGACCTGGATCGGGCCCGATGGCGCCGGTATCGCGGCGGGACGCCTCGGCGACAGCAACGGCTATTTCGGCCGCGCCGTGCAGAGCCTCGTCATCAAGAAGCGCTGATCGAAGGTTGCCCGTTGCGGCGTCGTCCGGATAATCTCGGCTGGTATTTCGATCGGGGACAATCATGGGTCCAAAGCAACCGACGCTTCCGATGACCGGCGGTTGCTCGTGTGGTGCGATCCGCTACGAAATCGTATCGTTCCCGCTGCTGCTCTACACCTGCAACTGCACGGATTGCCAGACCCGCAGCGGCAGCGCATTCGCGCTCAATATGCCGGTGACGGCCAGGGATTTTCGCGTTCTCGAAGGTGCGCCGAAAGCTGGCGCCATACCTCCCCGAAAGGCGTGCCGGTCATCTCCTGGTTCTGCGGCGATTGCGGCGCCCGCATTTACGGCGAGCGCGCCGGCCGTGCCGACATCGTCAACGTCCGCGCGGGAACGCTCGACGACACCTCCTGGATGACGCCGTTGGCGCATTTTTTCATGCGTCGTGCGAGCGCCCAATCCTGGGTCCAGCCGGTTGCCGAGGCAAGCTGCTTCGAAACCCAGCCGGACGGCTGGGGCGCGTTGCTGGCGGCATGGCGGGCCTTGTGGCCTGCATTCTTCCCCGAAAAATAGTTCCCCGTTCAGGGAACCGTTTGAAGCCGTAGAGGTTTAGCCCGGGTTAGGGGGTCGTATGAACGCAGTCGAACCTATCGCCGGCAAGGCGAAAACCGGCATTTGGGGGCTGGACAACATCCTGTCAGGCGGATTTTCCCGCGGCCACCTGTTTCTGGTCGAAGGCGCGCCGGGAACGGGCAAGACCACGGTCGCACTGCAATTCCTGCTGGAAGGGGTCCGCGCGGGCGAAAAGTGCCTCTACATCACCCTGTCGGAAACCGAGCGCGAATTGCGCGAAGGCGCCGCCTCCCATGGCTGGACGCTGGGCGAGGGCATCGTGGTATTCGAACTGCTGCCGCCGGAAAGCCTGCTGGATTCCGAGCAGCAGCAAAGCCTGCTCTATTCCTCCGATCTCGAACTCGGCGAAACCACCAAGCAGATTTTCGAAGCCGTCGAGCGGCACCGGCCGAGCCGGGTAGTGCTCGACAGCCTGTCCGAAATCCGGCTGCTGGCGCAAAGTTCGTTGCGCTACCGCCGGCAGATTCTGGCGGTCAAGCATTATTTCACGCAATTCGGCTCGACGGTGATGCTGCTCGACGATCTCACCGCCGATGTCGCCGACAAGACCGTGCACAGCGTCGCGCATGGCGTGCTTCGTCTCGAAGAACTGGCGCCCTCCTACGGCGCGGAACGGCGGCGCGCGCGCATCATCAAATATCGCGGGGTGAAATTCCGCGGCGGCTATCACGATGCGACGATTACAACCGGCGGGTTGAATGTATTTCCGCGGCTGGTGGCGTCGGAATATCGCTCGAACTTCACGCGCACCACCATGTCGAGCGGCCTTGAGGCGTTTGACAAGCTGTTGGGCGGGGGCATCGAAGCCGGCTCCAGCACGCTGGTGCTCGGTCCCGCCGGCACCGGAAAGTCGCTGATGGTCATCGTCTTTATTATCGCGGCGATTTCCCGCGGCGAGAAAGCCGCGCTGTTCGTGTTCGACGAAGAACTCGGTCTGTTGTTCGCGCGCATGAAAGGGCTCGGCATCGATCTCGAAAACCTGCAACGCGGCGGCAAGCTTTTTATCGACCAGGTCGATGCCGCGGAACTGTCGCCCGGCGAATTCGCCCATCGCGTCCGCAAGCGGGTCGATGAGGACGAGATCAAGACCGTGGTGATCGATAGCCTGAACGGCTACCAGGCCGCGATGCCGGAGGAAAATTCGCTGATCCTGCACATGCATGAGCTGCTGCAGTATCTGAACCGCCGGGGTGCAGCGACCTTCATGACGGTGGCGCAGCATGGGCTGGTCGGCGACATGAAGGCGCCGGTGGATGTCACGTACCTTGCCGACACCGTGATCCTGCTGCGCTATTTCGAGGCGCTGGGCTCCGTGCGGCGCGCGGTTTCCATCATCAAGAAGCGCACCGGCGCGCATGAATCGACCATCCGCGAATATCGTATCAGCAACCACGGTCTTACCATCGGCGGCCCGCTCGACGGTTTTCAGGGGATCCTGCGCGGCGTGCCGGTCTATGTCGGTGAGGGCAAGCCGCTGCTGGAAGAGCAGGTCCTGTGAGACCGGGCGCATCGTCCGAGCGTGCCGTCATCCTGGCTCCAACCGGACGGGACGCTGCTGTCGCAGCGGCGCTGATCCAGGAGGCCGGCTTCTACGCCAATATCGCAGGCGATCTCGCCGCGCTGATGCATGAGATCGAGGCCGGCGCCGGCCTCGCGGTGATCGCCGACGAGGCGATCAAGACCGCCGATCTGCGCAGCCTGGTGAAATGGCTCAACGACCAGCCCTCCTGGTCGGACTTTCCGATCGTGCTGCTGACCCACCAGGGCGGCGGGCCGGAACGCAATCCCGACGCCGCGCGGCTCGGACAGGCGCTCGGCAACGTGACCTTTATCGAACGGCCGTTTCACCCGACCACGCTGGTGAGCATCGTCGGATCGGCGGTCAGGGGCCGGCGCCGCCAGTATCAGACCCGCGCCATTCTCGAAGATCTTACCGAAAGCGAAGGCCTGCTGCAGACCGCGCTCAACGCCGGCCATCTCGGCGCGCTGGAACTGCATCTGCCGGAGTTCGAGCTGGAAGCGTCCGGCACCTGCAAGACGTTCTATGGCCGCAAGCCGGACGACCCCTTTACGTATCGGGATTTGCTGGATGCGATTCACCCCGAGGACCGCGCGCCGCGGCAGGAAGTGCTCGACCGCTCGATTCTGAGCGGCAGGGATTACAGCTTCGAATACCGCAATATCTGGCCCGACGGCTCGGTACACTGGGTCGATGTGCGCGCTCGTGCGGTTCGCCGACCCGATGGCAGCCTAAAATCGCTGGTCGGAGTATCGTCCGACATCACCGCGCGCAAGACCTTGGAGATCGAGCGCGAGAATCTGGTGGCGCAACTGGCCGCGGAGCGCACCGCGCTGGCGGAATTGACCGCGACGCTGGAGCAGCGCGTCGAGGAACGCACCGCGGAGCTGATGAAGGAAGTCGCCGCGCGCGAAAAGGCGCAGGAACAATTGCGGCAGGCGCAGAAGATGGAAACCATCGGCCAGCTCACCGGCGGCGTCGCGCATGATTTCAACAATCTGTTGATGGCGGTGATGGGCAACCTCGATCTGCTGCGCAAGCGCATTCCCGACGACCCGCGGCTGCACCGGCTGATCGACGGCGCACTGCAAGGCGCGGAGCGCGGCGCGTCGCTGACGCAGCGGCTGCTGGCGTTCGCACGGCAGCAGGATCTGAAAGCCGTGCCGGTCGATCTCGGCGCATTGATCCAGGGCATGATCGATCTCTTGGAGCGGTCGCTGGGACCGCGGATCGCGCTGCATCTCGATATTCCGGAAAACCTGCCGCCGGCGCGGATCGACGCCAACCAGCTTGAACTTGCGATCCTCAATCTCGCCATCAACGCCCGCGACGCGATGCCCGACGGCGGCTGCATCGACATCAAGGTGGCCGAGATTCGCTCAAGCGGCGATGCGACGCTGCAGCCCGGCTGTTATCTGAAGGTCTCCGTGATCGACACCGGCAAGGGCATGACGCCCGACATCCTGAAGAAGGCCATCGAACCGTTCTTCTCCTCAAAGCCGCTGGGCAAGGGCACCGGGCTCGGGCTGTCGATGGTGCATGGCCTTGCCGTGCAGCTCGGCGGCGCGCTGCAGCTTACCAGCACCGTGGGCAAGGGCACCACGGCGACGCTGATCCTGCCCGTGGCGACCGCGGCGCCGGAGGCCGAAAGCCCGGTTCAGGCGGCGCCGAAGATCAACCGGTCCGCGGTGATCTTGTATGTCGACGACGACCCGCTGATCGCGATGTCCACCATGGAGATGCTGGAAGATCTCGGGCATCAGGTGATCGGCGCCAATTCCGGCCTGCACGCGCTCGATATCCTGCGCAGCGAACAGCCGATCGATCTGATGGTGACGGATCACGTCATGCCCGGCATGACCGGCATCGAACTCGCCGCCGCCTCGCGCGAGGTGCGGCCCTCGCTGCCGATCCTGCTCGCCACCGGCTATGCCGATCTGCCCGAGGGCGCGCAGCTCGATCTGCCGCGGCTGGCCAAGCCCTATCATCAGGACCAGTTGCGCGACCGGCTCGATCAACTGCTGGGGTGAGGCGGGATCGTATCGAAATCGGATTTCGTCATGCGCGGGCTTGACCCGCGCATCCATCGATCCTCGCAAGAACTCTTTTCAAAAGATGGATGGCCGGGTCAAGCCCGGCCATGACACCGATTTGGTACGGTCCCGGCTCTGCGGAGCGGCATGAAGAATGCCGCACCGCGTCCGGGACACGAGACGTTCCGGCCTTAACGCTTCGTTAACCAGTCCCGTTCCTACAATCCCTGACGCGGCCGTTTGCCGCGCGGGCGCCGGCGAGGCGCCCCGAGACGTCAGTGATGAGGGGATGTGGCATGGACCTCGAATTTTCTTCCGAAAAAACGCCGGCGACGATCCGCGAGCTGCAGGCCCGGGTGGCCGCGGCTTTCGAGCGGCATCCGCTCTGCCGCAACGTCCAGTTCGACATCGTCGGCATGCCCCGGACAGCCAAGGGCAACTGGACCGTCAGCATGCAATCGGTCACACCGGACGCGCTATGGGAGGCCTCCGATATTGTCGCCGATATCCAGG
Organism: uncultured Alphaproteobacteria bacterium; assembly: GCA_963784755.1. GTDB lineage: Bacteria > Pseudomonadota > Alphaproteobacteria > Rhizobiales > Xanthobacteraceae > Bradyrhizobium. The sequence continues at coordinate 2,024,109 of CAWASS010000004.1, forward strand.
ACGCCTACGATCTGTCGGTGGCGGCTTGAACCTCGGGCCACGGCCCTGTAGTCATCCCCGCGGGCATGGTTAAGCCTTAATTAATGTCCATTTGTGAGGAAGGTTGACGTGGTTCGCGGGCTGAAACGGGGTTCTGTTTGACGAGAACGATGACCATCCTGGCGTTGGCGTGTTTTCTGGTGGTCGGCGCGGCCGCGGCCAGCATCCTCGCCCGCGACAGCGTGCCCTCGGTGCGGTCCGAGAGCCTGCCCCTGGTCAAGGGCCCTTTCTCGAACCGGGAGAGCAAAAAGGACAAGCTGCCGCTGGCAATGGCGGCGCTGCCGCCGCCCGGGGATAATTCGCAAGCGCTGCCCGAATCCCTGCGGCAGGCCTTCGCCTCCGACAGCCCGTTCAGTCCCCAGCCTCCGAAGATCGCAGCCCCGTCATCGATTCCGCTTCCCGTAGAGAAGCCGAAGGCTGCGTCAAAACCGGCGGTGCAGAAATCCTATGCGCTGCTCAGCGACATCCAGATCGCCGGCATCAAGGAACGGCTGAAACTTTCCGCTGCGCAAGAGCAGCACTGGCCCGCGGTGGAAAACGCGCTGCGCGCCGTGGCGCGGAAAATCCACGCGACGCGCCAGGCCAATCCCAACGCGACCGGCGCGCCGATCGATCCCGACAGCGCCGAGGTCACGCAGTTGAAGACGGTGGCGATGCCGCTACTGGTGCAATTGCGCGAGGACCAGAAGCGCGAAGTGCGCATGCTGGCTCATATCATCGGGCTCGGGTCGGTCGCGTCGCTGATTTAGAGGACTGGACCTCAAGGTGGTTGAAGGGCGTCACTCTCGGCTTGAACGCTCCGTTGACGCAGGCGAGCTTAAGTGGAACCAGTTTTAAATCTCATCACTCCAGCCTTGACAAGCTTGTACCGTATTGCCGCGATAGTTGTGCTTTGTGCAGGCATTATTTGCTATTCAATAAGAAGGCCAAGCCGAAACAGTTAGCTGAATTGAGAGCTAAGCTGGACCGGTTGCAGTCTGCCGACCCTGAATACAATCCGGTCAGAGCATTCTAGACCGCGGTGATGATTGATGCCCACAGGTGGGGATTTCTTTCATGGCTCCGGCGCTGATGGAGATGGAAGCTCACACCATTCCGATAGCTGATCCAATGCAAGTGGTCACGATTCCGGTGATGGTTCTCACAGCGACTAATCGCGCGAGTACCAGAACCGCTCAATAATTCCGAAATTGGTGCCCTCGGCCGGAATCGAACCAACTCTCTTTGCGGAGTTCGATTTCCGCCACAGGGCTTTCAGACTTCGACCCCCAACGCCACCGACGCGACGAAGTCTCGCAGTCGATGACCGCGGCGGTGCCGCGATCAGTGCAATTGCGTGAAGACCAGAAGAGCGAAGTCGCATGCTCGTCTACATAATCGACTGGAAGCGATGGCACCTCGCGAATTTGAGAAGTGGGCACGATCGATGACCCAGATGCCGCTACTTCCTCAAGCCGGCCTCCAGACATCACCTATAGTTGCATATATGAGACATGCCGCCCTTTTTTGCAAAAGGCTAGTATGGACGTCTTGCTTTGCTTTCTTTCTGCTTCCCATAATGAAGGCTTATAGTGACGATCATTACTTATTGCATTGGGGGCAGGGCAAATGGCAAAGAAAACGGTAAGAAAGAAGCCCGATATTCATCTAAGACGGTTGCATGTTGGTCAACTACAACATCAGCTCGCAGCGCGACGAGTTGAATTCGAAAGCTTAAAAAAGAGCATTACGTTAAAGGACCTTTACGGTAGATTTATCGCCGCTCTCGGGCGCGACAACGTCGATCTCAATTGGGCCCTCAGCAAAATCATTCGTGGAGGAAGCGGTGCAGTTTGGGATGTTGCGCTAAAGCTTATGCGATCGCGTCAGTTCAATCCCGACGGATTACTCCTTCAAAAGGCCGACGTGCTTGCCTGCAAAACGGTCGGGGACTTATTAAAACTAATTCTGAAATGGTACGAATCAAACGGCTGGGTGGTTGACTGATGCGTATCCGGGCATTGTCACTCTGTTCGTTGGTCCTGAGCGTTCCGGCCTTTGCCGGTGAGAAACCTCTTATGAGGAAGGACATGGTTTCTCAGTGTCATATACGGATTGATGCTGACGGAAATTTGTTGTCAGATGACAGGCCGGAGTGCAGATTGGAGCTTCGACCGCTGGTTTCCTCGGTAAAACCAAGAAGTGCGGTCAAGCTGGTTGCTGTAAGTTCGTCCGCTACCCCGCCATCAATCGACGATCGTTTGCGGAAAGCTCAGCAGGAGTATCGGTTGGAGCATCGTACGCCCGCGAATAATCCGATCGACGGTCAACGCGCCACAACAAATGCGCCGAGTGGAGTGTGTGATACAAAGAAGGTTTATATTCGTGCCGATGCGCTAGACAACTTCATGTATCAAGCTACCCCGGCTGCATCGGACGCTAAAGGCGCTTCGATTAGTTATACCAACGATCAGCTTGGTCAAAAGCAAGCTGCGACCGTTACGGGAATGGTAAGTTACGTTCTCGGCAATCCATGTTTGGAAACTCCACCAGGGAACTCGCCATTTCTTTCGGGCTATGTTGTTGCGCCCTGGATTTATGCCAACGGCACATGGAACGAGCCAGCGAAAAAGGGTGACACGAGTGTCGCAAAGGTCGGTACGACCGTTCAATGGGAGATATCCCGGACACCCATAGTGGATCAATTCTACGCCAGTGTAAGCCCTTACTATTTGACCGATTTTCAAGGACTGGCCCGTGCCGGAGGAGTAGCGCTGTACTTTGAGCCATCGCAAATTGATTGGCACCTTGGCAGTACGATCGTAACCAACGACTATATTGGATGGTTTTGGCAGTTTCGCGCTGAAGCCGATTTTCGTAATGTACAGGAGACTGGACTAACAAACCTTGTAAAAGGAAATTATGAGTGGTTGGGCGCTACTACTCGCTTAAATGTTTTCTTGTTTCCTATTACCACAGATGTCCCGCCATTCCTTCAGGACAGAATTTCTTTGATAGGAACGATTCAATACTATTGGGACGCCCGATCTGGAATAGACGTTCGTAACTACACCGCGCAGGTCAAATATAAGCTCGCCCCCTGCAAGGTGCCCGACAAGACCAGCGGTGCCAATAAGGTTTCATCTGACTGCACCATTTCGGGATCTTCTTCGATCTCTTTGGAGTACGACAACGGAACCGACAAGGACACGCTGGTCAGTACAAAAAAATATTTAGTCAAATTAGACTACGCCTACTGATTTTTGGGCGTGCCAATTGCCGTGAGATTGACAATGGCTGGTCATCGTTGAAGAGGACGGAATTGAGAGATCACGCGAGGTCTCGTGGTGCCCCATCGCTCCGCGCAACAAGCCGCGTCGTTCTCGTCTTCTCAGCCCCTACTTGGGCTTCCGCGGGGTTGTCCCGCCCCCCGCCGGGCTATCGGGCTCCTTCGGACTCTTCGGCATGCTCCAGCCGCCGCCCTGTTGCCGCTTGCGCTCGATATGCTGGGTCCATGCCGCGGTTCGGCCCTGGATGTAATCGCCGATTTGCGCGCTGGTCGACAGATCGGGCGGGGTGTGACGGTCGTAGCTTCCCTGGTCGTTGCGCAGCGGCAGCAGCGACACCTTTTGCGCATGAATGCTCTCGATCAGGGACGGCTCCGCCTGGTCCGGATGCGGAACGTTTGTCACCGGAACTGTCACGCCCTTGAGCGGATCGTCTTTCCGCGGCTTTGCAAGCGTCAGGACATCGCCCAGATCCGGCGCGGCCTTGTCGCGCTGGGTCAACGGCGCGAGACCCCAGCGCAGCTCGATCGTCTTCAGCACCGAGGTGTGATCGATGGTGCCGCTTTTTGCCCGAAACACCGTCCCGGCCGGTATCCGGGGTGAGATCAGAAGCGCCGGGATGCGAACCCCGAACCGCTTGAAGTCGAAACCGAACTCGCCGACGGTGCCGTCGCCGGGGGGCGTCGCGTTCGACGGCGGGCCGACATGGTCGTAGTTGCCGCCGTGCTCGTCATAGGTGATCAGCAACAGCGTGTCGTCCCAGCCCGGGCCGTTTTTCACCGCGTAATAGGTGTCGTGAATGAGTTGCTCGCCCAGCGCAACGTCGTAATTCGGATGCTGGCTGTTGCCGCTTGCGCTCCAGCCCGGCTCGAGGAACGTGTAGGCCGGAAGCTTGCCCGCGGCGGCCCGCTTTTGAAAATCGCGGAAATGGCCGAAATGGCTCTCGTCGGCGTGCATGGTGTCGGTGAAATCCAGCCGCGTCAGAGGATCGCGGTTATAGCCGTAGATCGCCCAATCGATATTCTTTTTTGTCAGGCTTCCGAAGATGCTGGGGCAGGTGAAAACCTTGACGTGATTGTCGAGGTGCCCCTGGCAGGTCGCGGCGGCCGCGAAGGTACGGTTGGGGATGGTCTGGGTCGGCGCCGACGCAAACCAGTGGTCGCAAACCGCAAATCCACGCGCCAGAGCGGACATGACCGGCAGCATCTCCGGCCCGTACATGCCCATGATTTCGGACGGGTCGGTGCCGGGCAATGTATCCTTGAAACCCTTGGCCTGGTCGGACTGGATCGCGGCCTTGAAATTGATGACGAATCCCTGGTTTTTCGGCACCGCGCTCGGCGCCGGATCGTCGGTCGAGAACAATTGGTAGTTGGTATTCTGAAAGCCTTCACCGGGATCGGCCCCCGGCATCAGATAAGGATGCGGTGCCGTGCTGTCGATCTTGTAGACCTTGATCGGCCTGCCGGTATCGTCGGGGTTCGTCTCGTTGCCTGTCAGCCCCTCGAACGGCTGGCCGGTCGCCGATTTGTTGCCCTTGTCGGTATATAAAAAGCCCAGCATCTGGTCGAACGATCTGTTCTCAAGCATGAGCTGGACGATGTGTTTGATTGCCCGGAGCTGATTGGCCATGTTCGATCCCTGCTGCGATATTCAACGGTCGACAAATCAGAAAAACCCGCAAGCGCCGACGATGTCCCTGTCGTGGTCGGCGGCCGAACGGACCGCTCGTTTTTTGCGCTTTCGATCAACCCCCGCGCATCCCGGCGCGGGGTTCGGACTGCGTTCGAACGGGTGGGAAGAAAATTATCAAGAAATCCTCTCCAGCATTCATTGCAACCGCGGCGCGCAAAGACAAGGCGATTCAAGATGTGCATTGGTAAATTTGCCGTGGGTTGCCATGCGGGATAACGGGCAGCCTCTGGTGTGCCCGTCTCAAACGGCTTCCGGGCATTGCGCGTCGCAACAGAGTTGCGCCTATATCCAGGTCAGATAATCCAGGCCGGGGAGGGGTGAGCGCACTCAAATGCCGGAAATTGCAAATCGGTATAAGCGGCTATACGCGATCGGCGACATCCATGGTCGCCTGGACCTGCTTGACGAAATGGTCCGGAAGATCGATCGGGACCTGGAAGACCATCGGGCCGGCGAATGTCTGACGGTTACGTTGGGCGACTATGTCGATCGAGGCCCCGACTCGCGCCGCGTCCTTGAACGCCTGTCCGGCAATCCGTTTGCAACGGATTATGTCGGGCTTAAGGGAAATCATGAGGAATTGTTGCAGTCATTTCTCGATGCCCGGTCGCCCGCGAAACACTGGCTTCAGCTTGGCGGCGCCGCAACTGCCCGCTCGTACGGGATGGAGATCGAGGGGCTTGCGGATGGCGATCTGGCGAAGATCGGCAAACGACTTCGAGCGGCAATCCCGGCCGAGCACTTTCGTTTCCTGGCGTCGCTGCGTACATCGTTGACGGTGGGAAAATACTTCTTCTGCCACGCGGGCGTTCGGCCCGGTGTTGCGCTCGATCGGCAGCGCGACGAGGATTTGCTCTGGATTCGGAACGAGTTTCTCAAGAGCACTGCCGATTTCGGCAAAATCGTCGTCCATGGTCACACGCCGACGGATTATCCGGAGGTGCTTCCGAACAGGATCAACATCGATACAGGCGCGTTCATGACCGGCCGGCTGACCTGCCTCGTACTGGAGCTGGAAACGGGGACGCAGCGATTCCTGTCTGCGCTAGGGACGAAACCGCACGATTTGCGTTCCTGATGCGTTTGACCGTCCCCGCGATCTCTCTCCCGGCATAAGATCGGCGCTACTCGTCGGTTGTGCATTTACGAGAAAATATCGCAATACGATAGGTTAATTGCCCTGCGAAATACAAAAATAGGTCATGCCTGCTGACCGGCTTAAGTTCAAATGTCCTGGGAATATCGGCGCGCTATCATCGACAATTCAATGAATGAAGTGAATCTCTCATCTGGGTTCGCTTCATCCGAATAAGCTGAACGGAGGAGGGAATCGAAGATGGGCACGAATATGTTTCCGCGCTCCAGACGCCGGCTCCTGAAGGAAGTGGGTCTCACCCTTCTCGCCGCCGGCTCGGCACCGGTGCTTTCCGCGCCATTCGTGTCGCGGGCGCTGGCCGATACTAAGACGCTGTCAATTGTGCAATGGAGCCATTTCGTTCCGGAGTACGACAAGTGGTTCGACAATTTCGCGAAGGACTGGGGATCGCAGAACAAGATCAACGTCACCGTCGACCACATTCCCGTCGCCAATGTTGCCGCTCGCGCGGCCGCGGAGGCCTCGGCCGGATCGGGTCACGACCTGTTCGGCTGGAACGGCGCAGGCGGCGCGCACCTCTACCGTAAATTCCTCGTCGACGTGACGAGCCTGGTCGAGGCGACCGAGAAGAAATACGGCAAGGTCAGCAAGATCGGCCGGCAGATCGGCTACAACCTCGACGACAAGACCTGGTCAGCATTCCCGGATTTCTACATCAACTTCCCCTCGATGTATCGCAAGAGCATGTGGGACGAGATCGGGATGAAGCCCGATACCTGGGACAATGTGCGGATCGGGGGCGCCAAGCTGAAAGCCAAAGGTCATCCGGTCGGCATTTCGCTCGGCCACAGCAACGACCCGAACACGACGTGGCGCGGCCTGCTGTGGAGCTTCGGCGGCGCGCTCCAGGACGCCGAAGGCAAGAATGTCGTTCTCGACAGCAAAGAGACGGTCGAAGCCGTCAAGTTTGTCGCCGCGCTCTACAAGGAAGCGATGACGTCGGAAGTGCTGTCATGGGACGATTCCAGCAACAACCGGTATCTGGTTTCGGGGATCGGCTCGATGATCATCAATCCGATCTCGGCCTATCGGACCTACCAGAAAGCCAACAAAAAAGGCGCCGACGATACGTTCGTGATGGAGCCTCCCAAGGGACCGGTGCGTCAGATCATGGGCGGTGCCTCCGAATTCTACGGGATCTGGAAGTTCGCCAAGAACAAGGAGGGCGCGATCGAGTTTCTCAAATACTACGCCGATCACTGGCCCGAAGCCTTCAAGGCGAGCGAAGGATACAACAATCCCTGCTTCGCCGACCTGGTGCCGAAGCCGATGCCGATCCTGTCGAACGATCCGACCTCCACGCCGAACGACAAGCTGTCGATCTTGCAGAACTCCGAAGCGTGGTCAGCCTCTCCCGGATATCCGGGTCCGTCCTGGCCCGCCGTCGACGAAGTCTACAACGATTTCGTCCTCTGCGACATGATGGCGAAAACAGCAACCGGCGCCATGACCGCAGAAGAATCGGTCAAGTGGGCGCACCAACAGGCTGAAGCCATCTTCAAGAAATGGCACGGCAAAACCTGATTGCTAGCGCCCGGACCGCCTGTTCTGCGCGGTCCGGGATACGGCAACGGTTCTCGCTGCCGGCAAACACAAATCGGCGCCTCGTCGGGTGATTGGCGGCGGTAGCGCACTGCGTTGACTTCCGGGAGGTCCAATGGCTGCGGTATTGACCAGGGATATCGTCAAGAAATTCGGCGAGGTCCCCGCCGTCAACGGCATTTCGCTTAACGTGCCGGACGGCGAGTTCATGGTGCTGCTCGGCCCATCGGGCTGCGGCAAGACCACATTCCTGCGCATCATCTGCGGTCTCGAGCAACAGACGAGCGGCGATCTTCTGATCGGCGGCAACGTCGTCAACGACATCCCGCCGCGCGCCCGCGGCGTAGCAATGATGTTTCAGAGCTACGGCCTCTATCCGCATTACACGGTGCGCAAAAATATTGCGTTTCCGCTGCGGACGCAACGCATGCCCGGGGATGAAATCGAAAAGAAGGTCGAGTGGGCCTCGCAATTGCTCAGCATCGGCCATCTTCTCGACCGGCGGCCACGCCAGTTGTCCGGCGGCGAACGCCAGCGTGTCGCGCTCGCGCGCGCTCTCGTCCGCGAGCCGACCGCGCTCCTGCTCGACGAGCCGCTGTCCAATCTCGACGCCAAATTGCGTACCTCGGCCCGCCAGGACATCAAAAACTTTCAACAGCGGGTCGGCCTCACCACCATTTACGTGACCCACGACCAGGTCGAAGCGATGGGCATGGGCGACCGCATCGCGGTCATCGACCGGGGACGGATTCGGCAGGTGGGAACGCCGACGGAAATCTATGATGATCCCGCCGACCTTTTTGTCGCGACCTTTGTCGGCGCGCCGCCGATGAACATCGTCGCCAACAATGGCGGCGGCTATCTCGGATTCCGTCCGGAGAATTTCCTGCCCAGGGATATGATCGAAGCCGGCGCGGCGACCGAATTTTCGTTTCGCGTCGACCGCTCCGAATATCTCGGGTCCGAGCGAATCGTTTACGGCGTGATGGACGGCTTCGATTCAAAGCAGCCGATCACCGCGAAGTTGCCACCGGCCCACGTCGCCGAAGCAAGCATTCGTCCCGGCGAGTGGCATCCGTACGCCGTGAAGAACAGCGCGCTGCGGCATTTCGACACCAACGGCAATCGTACCGGTCGCCACTGAACGGGAATTTCACCGATGGCCGTCATCGCAGAACCTGTCACCAAACCGGTCTCCCGCTTTCACTTCATGCTGGACCGGCGCGAGGTGCTCGAAACGATCCTGGTCGCACCGGCGATCATCTATGTCCTGTTATTGGTCGGTTTGCCGCTTCTGCTCGCGGTCTATTATTCGGTCAGCGCCTATACGATTTACAATCCGACATGGCAGTTTGTCGGTCTCGCGAACTTCGAACAGATCATGGAAAACCCGACTTTCCTGCAAACGCTGGGTAACACCTTCGTCTTCACGTTCGGGTCGCAACTGCTCGGTCTTGTGCTCGGAAAGTTCGGCGCCTTCCTGCTGTTGCGGCCCTTTCCCGGCCGCAAGATCGTGCGGGCGCTGATCATCCTGCCTTTCGCGGTGCCGGTCGCGCTCGCCACGATCGCCTGGCAATGGATGTTCGATTCGCTCTACAGCGTGATCAACTGGACGCTGATCGCATTCGGCATCCTCACCCGCGAAGACGCGCCGAACTGGCTCGGCAATCCGTACCTGGCGATGCTGTGCATAATCATCATCAACGCCTGGCGCTTCTTTCCATTTGCCATCGTGATCTTTCTCGCCGGCATCACCGCGGTTTCGCAGGACGTGATCGACGCCGCGACGGTCGACGGCGCCGGTTTCTGGCGCCGTAACTACCAGATCATCCTGCCGATGATCCTGCCGATCGTGGCCATCGGCCTGATCTTCGGCATCGTGTTCACGTTCACCGATCTTTCGATTGTCTTTCTGCTGACCATGGGCGGTCCGGTCGGTGCAACCTCGGTGCTGGGCTTTGCGGGCTTTCAGACCGGCATCGTCTCAGGCGACGTGTCGCATGGCGCTGCCATCTCGCTGTTCATGCTGCCGGTGCTGTTCGTCGTGGTGATCGTCATGCTGCGCTTCATTCGCCGGCGGGAGATCTGACATGCCGGTCACTGTTGCCCGCTCACTGCGCGAGGTTGGGTTTTTCGCCGGACTGGCCTTTTTCGTTATCCTGGCCGCGTTCCCGTTCTATTGGATGGTGATCACGGCGTTCAAAACAAACAGCGATCTCTACGACGTCACCAACGTCCCGTTCTGGTTCAACGAACCGCCGACGCTTGAACACATCAAGTACTTGTTCGAGGAAACCCTGTTCGCGCGCTGGCTGCTGAATTCGCTGATCATCGGCGTCTGCGTAGTCGCGATCACGCTGGTCACGGCGGTGCCGGCCGGCTACGCCCTGGCGCGCATGACCAGCCGCAAGGGCGAAGCGTTGGGAATCGCGATTTTCCTGACCTATTTGGTGCCGCCGACCCTGCTGTTTCTTCCGCTGTCGCGGATCGTCGCCGAGCTCGGGCTGCAGAATTCGATGTGGTCGCTGGTGCTGGTCTATCCGACCTTCACCATCCCGTTCTGCACCTGGCTGATGATGGGCTTCTTCAAGGCGCTGCCGCCGGAAATCGAGGAGGCGGCGATCGTCGACGGCTGCAGCCTGTTCGGCGCCTTCATCAAGATGGCGCTCCCGCTGTCGCTGCCGGGGATTCTGACGGTGGTGATCTTCACCTTTACCCTGACGTTGCAGGAATTCGTCTATGCGCTGACCTTCGTGTCCTCGTCGTCGCAGAAGCCGATCACGCTTGGGGTGTCGACGGACCTGATCCGCGGCGACGTATTTTTCTGGGGCGAGATCATGGCCGGCGCATTGATCGCCAGCATTCCGGTAGCGATCGCCTACAACCTGTTCCTCGATCGCTTCATCTCCGGCATCACCGGCGGCGCCGTCAAGTAGGAATGCAGCAATCCTTGGTGCCCCTGGCCGGAATCGCCTAATACCATAACCATTTGATTTGAAGATATTTTCGACATCGATTGCTGCCGATACCAACAGGAATACCAACAAGATGACGCGCGGTATTAGGTCGCAAAAATAAAACAGCAGGCTCCCCGGCATCAGGCACGCCCCTATGCCAAAATCGCGCCGACCGGAATCGAATCCGGCTTTGACTCGAAATCCCAACGGGCTGGACGACTTCAGGGGTCGCCTCGCTTGCGCTTGGCGGAAGACTGGCGCCGAAGGCACTGATCGCGTGACGGTCATCCGCGATCTGTTGGACATCAATGACAATGGCGTGGCCAATCCATACGAAAATCTTGAAGCGATCTATCACATGGCCGAAGCGGGTCGGGTACGAGCTTACCAACGGCGCTTCCAGTCCGTCCGATTTATACGCCACGGCGCCCAGGAGTTAGCGGCGGCATCAGATAGCCTTGTATTTGGCGCCATAGGCGATACCGGCAGCATAGAGCGTCACGTCATTCCGCTCTAGGGACCAGGCGGGTCAAGGATCTCACCAAGACCGACGTCAATAAGGTGCTCAAGGACATCATGACCGGAAAGACGCGAAGCATCCATGAATGCTGCCACCCCGCTAAGGTCAGTGTCGAATGCGGGCTTGTCGGAATAAGGCGAGCATCCTTTCTGACGTTGCGAATGGTCCGGTCGCGCTGTTTGCTTTCGAGCCAAGAGAGCTTGTTAGAAAGCCGCTCTCGCATCGCCTTGGACATCTCAAGTTCCAGTAGAAACGAGCCCGGGAGGGCTTGCCGAAATCTGAAAGTAAGACGTCAAACGGTCGCCAACCTTGCCGACTACAGGAACGTTTACACGCATCCGGAACGGCGAAACACGAGTCGTGCGGCAAGCGAAGCTGCGAAGCTTCCCTTGCGGGTCATACCAATTGGGGAGGGTGTAGTTGCCGGCCAGGGAAACGTTAAACGGCGCGCTGCTTGAGGAACGTTTCAACTGACAAGCTTTAAGCCCTCGCTGAAAGCCGCCCTATCTGAGCGAACTATTGATCGCCGTGAACTTGGTACGTTACGCCAGGTCCGATCGCGATTACGGCAAGCGGGATACCGGCCGCAATCAACGCTGCGCGGAATTTCTAAAGGACGCGTAAAAACGAACCATGGGCCGTAGCTTTTGGATAACGGATGGTGTCTTGGAACTTTTGACCAAGGCGAGCCTTTAGCCTTCGCGCCTGCGTGGTTGCGTCGTTGGGGGTGAACGGTGAGTTTGCAATTTTAATTTTAAAGGTCTTGGCGGGCCAGACCGACGGTCGCGCCACCTTGGTCGACCTCAATCGATATATCACGCTCCTGAAAATCGATATATCACGCTCCTGAACTGTCCGGAGCGGACGTTGCCTGAAGCGCCGGGTCGCTTAGCTTCCTGACAGAAGGAAAGTGAGACGGCGTGACCGTGGTTAGCGAAGGCGCGCCCGTAGGGCGCGGTTGGCGGACGGCTAACCGCCATCTTTCCGCCGCTCGGCCTCTTTTGCCCGATCTTCCCAAGCGTCCGCCATTTTAAGTAGAGCCTCTTGGTTTTTCTGGTTCATTAGTTTTGCCATGCGCCTACAGTCGGCGGCATACTCCCGGTATGTGTTTGCGTCTTTCCTATCGGCCTCCTCAGCCTTTAATAAAACGCAAAAAAGCAGAACCTCGTTCGGGTGTTATGACGGGTATGTGAGGACAGAGTTTGGGGAACTAATGTTGGTGGTGCGAATTGCAAGCGCGAAATTTTGAGGCTGGGGGCGCATGGCGTCTGTCGAGAAGTATCTCCAGTACGCCGAGCAGTGCGTTGCGCTTGCGACCAAGTCCACCAATGCAGGTGATAAGGCGCGGCTGTTGCAAATGGCCCAAGCGTGGCGAGATCTGTCCACAAAGCGGGATGACGAAGAGAAGGAATATCCGGTCTAAGGAATGTCGCGCCGCGCGCGATTTATTCCGAAGGGGCGAATGTCCGCCTGCAGTGTTGCCCGTTGGACGCAGCTCATAGAAATTCGCGCTTCATGTCGTCAGAACGTCTAATCCGTCGTGGACGATGACCTACGCCGAGCTGTAGCCTCTGAGCATTGTTTGTGGTTGCGTCATTGGGGCGTGCGGTGAGTTTGCAATTTTCAATTTTGAAGGTCTTGGCGGGGCGGCCAAATGGTCGAGCCGCTGTGCCCGACCTCAATCGATATATCACCCTCCTGAGCGTTCCGGAGTGGACGGCTCGCATGAAGCGCCTGTCTGTTCTCGCGCCAGATCTCGATATTTTTGGCTCTTCCTACGTGTTGCGGGATGACGCCGGCTGGCAACTCACTGAAGCCGGCCACGCCTTTCTTGCCGCCATTGAAAGGCCGGCTTCGGCGGCGACGCACGATCAGGAGATTACCCTGGAGGTTATTGTGGCGCCGGCTCCGGTCGGCCAGGCGTCAGCGCCGCGCCTTCGGTTGGTAGCAGACAATCGGCGGGGACGGCGTCGCGCTCGCGCTAAAGATCGAACCAACAGGTCCCGGGTCGCTTAGCGACGGACCCAGGCAAGGTGGTGGTTGAAAGAGGCCGCGAACTAAGGCCCTCGTTTCAATCAACGGCGGCCCGGCGGCTCCGGCTGAGGATTGAGCATTTTCTGCTTTGGTTTGGATTGCGTGACACCCGCGCCGCCACCGCCACCATGATGGCCGCCTGATGTGGCTGAGCTGGCGCGGTAGATGTTCGATCTACTGGTATTGAGCTTTACCGCCGCATAGCACTGCGTTGCGAACAAAAGACTTGCGGCCACGAGGGCCATTGCACGGTACGGCATCGCCTCCTCCTTTGGCTTGAACGTGGGACGTTATCGGCTTCGCGCCAACGCGCAAGACCTGCGGAACATCTCGCATCTGCGAACATTGAGACTCTGCGCGCGTTATCTTTACCGGACAGCACGCGTAGGCCCTGCCGTCCTTCCCTTAACGGATGCCCCCGGCGGGGCCTTTTCGTTTGAAGCACACCAACGCCTCACTTTTCCGAGGTCCAAGTTTTGTTGCCGCATTTGCATTCGAACATTCGAAACGTCCGGCCGGTCCGGGAGTCCAACATGCTCATGGTGAAACTAGGTTGTTCCTCGCACCTGAGGCAGGGTGGTGAGACCGGTTTAGCCCGCTGATTTTCCATGGCCGCCAACAAGCCCCTAGATGGATCGCGATCAAGTAAACGTTTCGGGAAAATGTGGCAAAACCAAAAATAGGCCATGCTTTGCAGAAAAAGCCCCCGTTCGCGCTGGGAGGCGGCGGGCGGAGCTTCTCTTGGCAGAGATTGCGCCGTCTAAAGGCAACGGCGCGCCTGAGGAGGGTACAACCTTTTTTGGGCTTGAAAGGTTGAAACCTTAAAAATGGGGCGGTGGCACGTCGTCACAGGGAGGCCCCAAAAGCGACCCGGGACAACTGGCAATGGAAGCGCGTTCTCTCCTTCGAGGGCAAGGAGCAACACGAGAGTTGTTATGCCGGTACTGATAATGTGGGCCGTCCCTGCCGTGATCGTTATCGACGGCGCAGGCTACTTGTTAGTCCATATGCATTAGTAGTCAGCGCATGCGCTGGAGAGAGGGTCCGCACTCGGGAAACTGGGGTGGGCCTTTCCTTTGCCCAAATCAAATTAGGCCACCGCCAAAGGGCGAGATAACGCAGCCTAACTGAGGCGTGCTTACTTGTCGGCAATCGAGTGGCTTGTCGCACCAGAACTCCTAGCGTGCCCAAACACACATAGGAGCACGACATGCGCAAGTTTCATTCTATCGCCGCCGCCCTGTGCGGCGATGGCTTCCGGCCCGAACTACAAGCGCTGTTCGACCGGCTTGCGACTGAGGACCGCACGATCGACCGGACGCTAGCTGCTTCCGGCGATCGGCTTCTGCAGGTCGCGTTCCCATCCGAATACCGAGCGGCCGTCCAAAGCCGGTGAAGCAGCCCGCTCAGTGGCGATAAAAGATTCCAGAGACGGACCTTGGGCTGTTCGTTCAAGCTGACGCGCCTGATCATCGAGACGTTTCAACGCCTGCATTTCTTCATCGCGGCCAAGCCTGGCGTTCTGAACCGCGGATTTAAGTACCCGGATGGTCTCGTCGTAGACTTTGATCGGAACCGGATAAGGGTGCCGGTCCTTGCCGCCATGCGCCAGCGAAAAGCGCGCGGGATCGCGAAACCGGTACGGCGCGCCATGCACGACCTCGGCGACCATCGCCAGCGAACGCACGGTGCGCGCGCCGACGCCGGGCGTGAGCAGCAATTCCGGGAAATCGACCGGCCCGCGCTCGGCGGCCGCGGCCAGCGTGCCATGCAGGCGCCGCGAAAACACATCGCTGGACCGGACGTTGTGATGCGCGGGCATGACCAGATGCGGCAGCAGGCCTTGTGCCGGGGCCTCCCCCGACAGCGCCGCCAGTTCAGCAACAATGCGATCTGGTCCGAGATCGGTCAGCAGTTCGAGCTGCGCCGCGCGCGACCGTTCAGCGCGCCTGTCCGTGAGATTTACGATCTGGCCTTGAACCGGCCCGTCGATCGCGCTGTGCGGCTGGTCGACAAAACTCGCTAGATTTTCCGAATGCCAGTGATAGCGGCGCGCCTGCTTTTTGTCACCGTTCATGCCCTGCTGCACCACGGTCCATCTGCCGTCATCGGTGACGAAGAAGCCATGCAGATAGAGATCGAACCCGTCCTGCACCGCAGCGCTGTCGACCTTGGCGACGAGCCGGCTGGCGCGGGTCAGCTTCGCACCGTCGAAACCGATGCGCTCGCCGAGCAGGCGCAACTCGTCGGGTGTCTTTCTGGAATGCTGGCCACGGCCGCCGCAGACATGGATGCCGAGTTCATTTCCCAGCGGCCCCAATCCACGCTTCAGCGCCCCGATGACGCTGGTGGTGATGCCCGAGGAGTGCCAGTCCATTCCCATGAGGGCGCCGAACGACTGGAACCAGAACGGATGCGACAGCCGCCGCAGAAATTCGTCGCGGCCATAATGATGCACGATCGCCTGCGTGATGATCGCACCGAGCGAGGCCATACGCGTCGCAAGCCAGGGCGGAACCCTGCCGCCATGCAATGGTAGATCGGCGCTGCCGGACCGTCGTGCCATTAGATTCCGAAAGGTTGAGTTGTCCCAGTTTAGCAGACCGCTGCGTCAGGTCAGGTATTTTGTTCGACCATCGTCCGGAACGTGATCGAATATCGCGGCGCCTCCACGCCTGGAATGCTGTGTTCCCACTCATGGCGGGCAGCGCCGGACATGATGTAGAGCGAGCGCGGTTCGGCATCGAGCGTAAAGCGCTGCCACTTGTCGCCGAGAGGACGGCGGAAGCGAAACTTGCAGGCTGAGCCCAGCGACATGCCGAACACCCGGTCGAAATGCGGCTTGTCGCGATGCCAACCGATGCCGGCCCCTGTATCGTATTCGGTGCAGAGGATTTGCCGCACTTGTGTGGAACGGCCACCGAATGTCTCGACCTGACTGATAATCGGGCCCAGCCACTCCGGAATCGGCTCGGCCTCCTGCAGCCGCCGCAGCGTGTAGTCGTACCTGAACCCGAACGACGCCACGCGGCGCTTGCCTTCATATTGCCCGAACTGAAACGGCTGCAACGGCAGGGAAGCGATATGCGCGATCAGCTCTTGCTCGGTCGAGGGCGAAATGAATTCGGCGGCGTAGCGCAGCCCCTGCGGTGCGCCGGAGAATCCGGAAAAGAATGCAAGTTGCTCGGACAAAGCGGTGGCCTTCGTCACAGGTTCGGGATGAGTTTGATATAGGGTGCGATCACGAAACGGAAAGGCCGCCGGAGCCTGGCATAATGCGGTCTTTGAACTGACATCATCGAGCGAGAAGCTGCCGCAACTTAAGGGCATCGGCCGGTGCGGCGCTTTTCTGATCGTTATCGAAATAGACAAACACGTCACAGCCTTGCTTCTTCCAGCCGGTAATCTGTTTGGCCCAGCCTTGAAGGACCTCGCGGGGATAGTGCCCTTTATAACGGCCACCTGGCCCGTGTCCTCTGACATAGACAAAATCTGCCGTGCGCTTCCAGGGCGCCGGCGCGTCATGATGGTCCGACAAACACAGCGAAATGTTCTGTTCGTGGAGCAGCCGCAAAATTTGCGGCTCATACCAACTTGGATGCCGGAATTCAAAACTGTAGCGGCGCTTTTTCGAAAGCAGTTTCAAGAACGATGCGAGCCGCTCGGCAGCGACCTGAAAGTTGGGTGGCAGCTGAAACAGGATCGGTCCGGCTTTTTCGCCCAGCAGGGATAGCCGCTCTTCGAGCAGTTCAAGGCTATTGATCGAATTGTCCGACAACCGTTTCCAGTGAGTAATGAACTTTGAAGCCTTCCAGGCAAAGACAAAATCATCACCGGTCTGGTCGCGCCAGCTTTGTACGGCCTCCCGCGTCGGCGTCCGATAGAACACGCCGTTGAGTTCGGCGGTCGTGAATTGGCTGGCATAAAATTGAAGCTGTTTCTTGACTGGCAACCCCGTGGGAAAAAATGGCCCGCGCCAGGAATCGTAATGCCAGCCTGACGTGCCGATCAGAACCTGCGCCATGGCATCACTTGTTCTCTTACGACATCGTCCGGCGTTCCGAATAGAGTTTTAATGAACTGCGCGTGGCTTAGGGCTTCAGCACCACCTTGATGCAACCGTCCTTCTTGTCGCGGAAGGTCTTGTAGAGTTCAGGACCCTGTTCGAGCGATGCACGGTGCGTGATGACGAAGGACGGATCGATGTCGCCCTTCTCGATGCGCTCCAGCAGCATCGGCAGATAATGCTGCACCGGCGTCTGCGCCATGCGGAAGGTGAGGCCGCGGTTGATCGCCGAGCCCATCGGAATCTTGTCGACGAAGCCGCCGTAGACGCCGACGATCGACACGGTCCCGAAATTGCGGCAGCAGTGGATCGCCTGCCGCAGCACATGCGGCCGGTCCGTGCCCATGAAGGTTGCGACCTTGACGCGGTCGATTACCGCATCGAATCCCGACTTTGTGTCTGGCTCGGTGCCGACCGCGTCGATACAGGCGTCGGCGCCCCGGCCGTCCGTCATTTCCTGTATCCTGTCGTAGATGTCCTCTTTGCGGAAATCGAGGGTGATGGCGCCCGCCGCTTGCGCCAGCGCGAGCCGTTCCGGCACGGTGTCGATGGCGATGACGCGCTCGGCGCCGAGCAGAAAGGCGCTGCGGATTGCGAACTGACCCACCGGCCCGCATCCCCAGATCGCGACGGTTTCGCCGCCTTTCAGGTTGCAGAAATCGGCGGCCATGTAACCGGTCGGGAAAATATCCGACAGAAACAGCACCTGCTCGTCGCTGAGGCCGTGCGGCACCTTAATGGGCCCCACATCGGCGTAGGGAACACGAAGATACTCCGCCTGACCGCCGGCAAAACCGCCCAGCAGGTGCGAATAACCGAACAGGCCGGCCGGCGAATGACCCCACAGCTTCGCCGCCACCTTCGCGTTCGGGTTGGATCGCTCGCAGCCCGAGTAAAAACCGCGCTTGCAGAAGAAGCACTGGCCGCAGGAGATCGTGAAAGGCACAACAACGCGGTCACCGACCTTGAGCGCCTTGTTGTCCGCGCCGACCTCGACCACTTCGCCCATGGTCTCATGCCCGAGCACATCGCCGCTTTCCATCCCGGGAATGATGCCGTCGAAGATGTGAAGATCGGAGCCGCAGATCGCGCAGGCAGTGACCCTGATGATCGCGTCGCGTCCATGCTCGATTTTCGGGTCCGGCACGGTGTCGCAACGAATGTCGCCTTTGCCGTGCCATGCCAGTGCCTTCATCGCTCCATTCTCCTTGTTTCCGGAGAAGAAAAGACGCGCGGCGGCAACTTGTTCCTGATCCGACGTTCAGAAAGCGGGACGGAACAGGACAGGGCGGCGGCTGTTATGAAAGCCGACAAGCATCGAGATCCAAAGAAGTTCTACCATGCCCGCCAGTCGACAATTCGCGATCGTCACCGGGGCTTCGACCGGGATCGGTTTGGAACTGGCGAAATGTTGCGCTCGGGAGGGGTATGATCTTCTGATCGCGGCAGACGAGCCGGAAATCACCGACGCAGCGGTCGAGATCAGGGAGCTCGGCACCAACGTCGACGCCGTCGAGGCCGATCTTTCGACGACCGAGGGCGTCGACAGGCTCTACGCGGCAGCCAATGGCCGTCGGGTAAATGCGCTGCTCGCCAACGCCGGACGCGGGCTTGGTCGGGCGTTTCTCGACCAGGATTTCAAGCGGGCGCGGCTCGTGATCGACACCAATGTAACGGGCACGGTCTATCTCGTTCACAAAGTCGGAAACGACATGCGGGCACGCAACGCCGGGAAAATCCTGATTACCGGTTCGATTGCCGGATTCATCCCCGGCAGTTTCCAGGCAGTTTACAACGGCACCAAGGCTTTCCTGGATTCATTCTCTTTTGCGCTTCGCGAAGAACTGCGCGACAGCAAGGTTACCGTGACCTGCCTTATGCCGGGAGCGACAGAAACCAGGTTCTTTGAGCGAGCCGATATGATGGACACCAATGTCGGGGTGGCTAAAAAAGACGATGCCGCCGAAGTCGCCAGGACCGGTTTTGACGCCATGATGCGCGGTGATGGTGACGTCGTCTTCGGAATGAAGAACAAGATTCAATCGTCAATTGCCAACGTTGTGCCGGCGGGCGTGCTTGCCAGACAGCATCGCAAAATGGCTGAGCCGGGCTCAGCAACATCCTGACCGGAAATCTTGGTTTTAACGCAAAGTGCGCCGTACCGATGCCCTCTGAGCCTGACCTGGACTGCGTGATCGTCGGCGGAGGACCGGCGGGTCTAACGGCGGCAATCTATTTAGCCCGTTACCGCCGAAACGTGATCGTCTTCGATGGCGGCGAAAGCCGCGCGGCACGGATACCTGAAAGTCATAATTATCCGGGTTTTGCACACGGTATTTCAGGACCACAGTTGCTTTGCACTCTCGTTAGCCAAGCCGAGGCTTATGGCGTGCGCATTGTCCGCGCCCCGGTGATATCGTTGGCCCGGCGAGAAAACGATTTCATCGGGGTTCACAGCGGAGGCAATATCGCTGCGCGGTATGCGCTACTGGCAACGGGAATTGTTGACGTAAGCCCGGACATAGAAGATCTCAGCAAAGCGACGTCGGAAGGATCGATCAGATATTGCCCGGTCTGCGACGGCTTCGAAGCGATCGACCGCAAGATTGCCGTCTTTGGCAGCGGTGATGACGCCCGCGAGCTCCGTTGAACCGCGGATGGACAGTATGACCAGCGTCGAGCCACCGACATGTCCTGCCTGCAAATCGCCGATGATGCCGGCGCCCCCGGCAGGCCGGAGCGGGCGGCGCGGCTTCCAATGCGCCAAATGCGATCCCTGTGATCCGTTGAAGTCCGATACGACGGAGCGATGGTTGCAGGGGCTTCGACCGCCGAAATGAGAGTTGTCCGGGCGGCGGGTTGCGTTCCGGGGAGGCGGCGTGCGCGTGGCGGATCCGCATCGCAACGGGAGCGTACGTCTCGCCGGCGCAGTCTGGATGAAAGCGTCCAGCCAGCCCTTCTCAAACCGAAAGAACCTGCGAAGGAGCGGAAGGTGCACCCACGTCGATCTTGCGCTTCCGTTTGACCCGAAGTTCTTTTGCCGCGGCAAGCGCCGCGGCGGTCAAGCTTCCGAGAGATCGATTACCGCTTTTGGCACATCGTATAATTCGACTCGCAATATGCCGACGGGTTCGATGCTTCTCGCTCCCGGTCGATAGGGCTTCACACGCTCTATCAAGGGCGATCTCCATGTTGGCTAATGTTCGACGATCGAAACTTTCAGAAATCATGACCCGCTCACTCGCCTTAATTCCTTCAGACGCAAAGCTTGTAACCCCGCCGTGGCGGGCTCGAAATTATTCCCGACGGCTCCGGGACAGGGCAGGAGCCTTTTTCGCGTTACTACGTTCCGTTCGGTTTTTTAGCCGCAACCGCGCATCGGTCACGGCCGACCGGTCCGGAATAGACAACCTTTCATCTCCGCTACATGGCGCCGCGCCGCGACAGGCGTCCCGTTGGACCCGTCATGATTTTCTTTGATCTCTTCCTTTGTCACCATCCAGGGAAACTTCTACAGTAAGGAAGTTTATCGCGTTCCCAACGGTGTTGAGTATCATTTGATACGCATCTGGAATTTTTTGGAGGACCGTTTGGCGGAAGCGCACCGGACGTTGATCCGTAAGCTCAAGGAGCATTCTCGCCTGGCAGCTGGGGACTTGGCGGAAATAAACTCGTTAAGCCACGCCGTGAAGGAACTTAAGCCGAACGAGGATCTGATCCGGCAAGGGGACGATCCGAATGTCTCCGCGCTGGTCATGACCGGGATGGTTGCCCGCTATCATCTGCTCGACGACGGCCGTCGGCAGTTTATTTCGTTCCACATGGCCGGCGACATGCCGGACTCGCAGGCGCTGTTCATCGAAAAGATGGATCATGCGGTATGTGCGATCGGTCCGGCAGTGATTGCGTCCATTCCGCACCAGGAGCTTCTCGCGGCGTTCGACCGGAGGCCGTCCGTCGCTTTCGCCATCTGGCGGGAAACACTGATCGATGCCGCCATCTTTCGGGAAGCGATAACCAACAACAGCGCCCGGAGCATGCCGGCCCGCATGGCCCATCTGTTCTGCGAGTTGCTCTACAGGGCCCGCGCCTCCGGATTGACCGATGGTAGTTACTGTCCCGCGCCCATCAGCCTGGTGCAGTTGGGCGAAACCTTGGGCATGTCGATTGCAACCGTAAACCGCACCCTGCAGGATCTCCGTGCCTCGCGCTCGGTCGATTTTCAAAGAGGCGCCCTCGTCGTCAGAAATTGGAAGCGTCTAGCCGAGTTGGGTCAGTTCAATCCAGGCTATCTGCACCTCAAGAAACCCTTGCCTTGAACGCGATCAATGCTCCTATGACGCGAGCCTGATCTTTTCCGGGTTGAAGCCCATCCGGCGCGACCGGCCTCTTGTGGGGCCGCGGTCTGCGATCTCGCCGAACTTCGAAGGGGCCTTGACTTTGATTGACGTTGGCAATCGATAGAATGGAGAGCTCATGCCTGCACCACCGGGAGAGGAGTCGAGAATCGGCGCCTGCCGCATCGGCCGCGAGGTCCAGGGAGGAACTTCCGTACCGTTTGCGGCAGCAGTCCCTGCTGGGAGAATTCGGACGCTCCGCGCTGCAGACCCGTGACGTTGCGCGCATCCTCCAGCGTGCCACCGAGCTCTGCGCGCAGGGCCTCGACGCTCCGTTTGCAAAAGTGCTCGAGTACATGCCGGACGAGAAACGCCTGCTTGTGCGGGCGGGGGTCGGTTGGTCGCCGGGAACCATAGGCAACGCGACGCTCGGCATCGACGTGGAATTGCCCGCCGGCTACGCGTTCCACACCGCGCAAATCGTCATCTCGAACCACCTCCAGGAAGAAACCCGGTTCCGTACGCCAAAACTTCTGGCGGATCACGGCATCAAGCGCGCCATCAATGTGCTGATCGCGCGAGGCGGCGAAGGCGACCTCCCGTTCGGGATCCTGGAAGTCGACAGTCCGGACGCCGGGCAGTTCGACCTTGCGGATGCCGATTTCCTGGCAGGCTTCGCGGGACTGCTCGGCATCGCCATCGAACGGCAACAAGCGGACGCCGAGCTTCGTGCCGCGCTCGACCACCAAGCCTTGCTGACGCGTGAGATGAGCCATCGCGTCAAAAACAGCTTGGCCTCCGTGGTCGGACTGTTGCGCGTGCAAAGCCGGAATGCCCAGTCAGAGGACGTCCGGAACGCGCTGAAGGACGCTGCGTCGCGCATAACGACGATAGCGCAGGTGCATGACCATTTATGGCGAAGCACCAGGATCGGATTCGTCGACATCGCCGACTTCGCGGGCGAACTCTGTCTTAAGCTGCAGGAAACCTCTCAAGGCCACAACGTAAGCTGCGCGTTCGGGCACCTGATGATCTCGGCCGACAAGGCGATACCGCTCGGGCTGCTCATCAACGAACTTGTCACCAACGCGGCGAAACACGCCTACCCCGAAGGCCCCGGCGAAATCCGGGTCACCGGAGAACCGCGCGGCGGGGACTTGCATGTCGAAGTCGCGGATCAAGGCATAGGCCTGCCGAAAGACTTCGACCTCGACCAGCCCCGCGCAAGCCTCGGCTTCAAGGTGATCAAGAGCCTCGTCGCTCAGCTGGACGGTCGGATCACGGTGTCCGCGACCGGACAGGGGGGCGCCACGATTCGGCTCGACGTGCCGCTCGACTCCAGTTCCGGGTGAAACCCGTTCGATAACCAGAGCGCCGTGACGGGACGGACCCCAGCGGGGAACGAACCCGGCGATGGGTGGTTCGTTCATGCGGAGGAGAGCGAGTGCTGCTGCGGTTCGGACGCCATATCCCTCCTCGTTAGAATAGTCTTTCCGGAAGCGAGGTTCAGGTTGGTACAGGCAGCGAGAACAGCTGTGGTTCTGATTGTCGAGGATGAACCGCTTGTCCGGGTGACCGCGGTCGGCATGATCGAAGAGGCCGGCTTCGAAGTCGTCGAGGCGGCAAACGCGGACGAGGCGATCCGTATCCTTGAGGCCCGTCGGGACATCAGCGTCGTCTTCACCGATATCGACATGCCGGGATCGATGAACGGCCTCAAGCTAGCCCACGCCGTTCGGGGCCGATGGCCCCCGATCAAGATCATCGCGACTTCCGGACACTATGCCCTTCGAGAAGGCGACCTTCCGCATGGCGGCCGGTTCCTTCGGAAGCCTTACACGCTGCCGCAAATCGCAGGGCTTCTAAACGAAATCATCGCTTGAGAGTTTGAAACCGGCGGAGTTGTTCCGCGGGCCGAAAAAAACATTGTTGTGGCAAGCTTGCGCCGGATAGTTGAGTTTAGGCGCGGCGCGGGGACGCAAATTGTTCGGATCGACTTTGTGGCCGCCTACTTGTTCACCCGCCGGATGAATTGGAAAGTCCCGATTTGAGCACGCCCCCCATCTCCGCCTCGCAGTGGCGCCAAATCGTCGACAGCGCCGCCGATACAGCCATCATCAGTACCGACGACCAAGGCCGCATCACCAGCTGGAACACGGGCGCCTCCCGCATTCTCGGTTGGACGGAGGCCGAGATGCTGGGCGAAACCCTGGATCGGCTCTTCACGGTCGAGGACCAGGAGCGGGGTCTGCTGCGCAACGAAATGGCCGCCGCCGCCGCGGAGGGCCACGGCGGCGGCGAGGAGGGCTGGCGGCTTCGAAAGGACGGCAGCCCGTTCTGGGCGGTGGGCGAAGTCGCCCCCATCCGTGAGGCGTCGGGCGTCGTCGGCTTCGTCAAGATCCTGCGCGACCGCACCGCGCAACGGCGGGCCGAGGACGATGTCCGCGAAGAAAGGCGGGCGCTGGAAATCCTCAACCGAGCCGGTTCCGCGCTGGCCGTCGAAACGGACCTCCAGCGATTGGTCCAGATCGTGACGGATGCGGGCGTCGAATTGACCGGCGCCCAGTTCGGCGCGTTCTTCTACAACGTGCTCAATGAAGCCGGCGAAAGCTACATGCTCTACACGCTTTCAGGCGCGCCACCGGAGGCCTTTTCGAAATTTCCGATGCCGCGCAACACGCAGATCTTCGCGCCGACATTCAGTGGCGAGCGGATCGTCAGGTCCGGCGATATCACGAAGGATCCCCGCTACGGCCACAATGCGCCCCGAAAGGGGATGCCGGAAGGCCATCTGCCGGTCCGCAGCTATCTGGCCGTTCCGGTCGCGTCGCGCAGCGGCGAGGTCATCGGTGGACTGTTCTTCGGACATGCGTCGACGGCCGTCTTCGACGAGCGATCCGAACGCGGTCTCGCCGGGCTGGCGGCGGAAGCCGCGGTCGCGATCGACAACACCCGCCTGTCGCAGGCGGCGCAGCGCGAAATCGACGAGCGCAAACGAGCGCAGGACGCGCTGCGCGACCTCAACGTCACGCTCGAACAGCAGGTGGCCGAGCGCACCGCACAGCTGCGGAAAAACGAGGAGGCCCTGCGGCAGTCGCAGAAGATGGAAGCCATCGGGCAGCTCACGGGCGGCGTCGCGCACGACTTCAACAACCTGCTCCAGATCATCATCGGCAATCTCGAAGCGCTTCAACGCAACCTTCCCGAAAGCTCCGGCCGCCTCCAGCGCGCGGCACTGCAGGCGATGAACGGCGCGCGTCGCGCCGCCGCGCTGACGCAGCGCCTGCTCGCGTTTTCCCGCCGACAGCCGCTCGATCCTAAACCGCTCGAACGTCAACGTCCTGGTCAGCGGCATGTCCGACCTGCTGCACCGGACGCTCGGCGAGACCGTCGCCATCGAGACCGTCCGGGGCGCGGGACTATGGCGGGTGGAGGCCGATCCGAACGAACTGGAGGCGGCCATCCTCAATCTCGCCGTCAACGCGCGCGATGCCATGCGCGACGGGGGCCGGCTGACAATCGAGACCGCCAACACCCACATCGACACGAACTACTCCGCGTCGCATGCCGAAGTCGTGCCCGGGCAATACGTGTCGATCTCCGTGTCCGACACGGGCGCCGGCATGGATCCCGCCACGATTGCGCAGGCGTTCGAGCCTTTCTTCACGACAAAGCCCGTGGGCAAAGGCACCGGTCTCGGCCTCAGCCAAGTCTACGGCTTCGTCAAGCAGTCCGGCGGTCATGTGAAAATCTATTCGGAACCGGGTCAGGGCACGACGGTGAAAATCTATCTGCCGCGCTGGACCGGCGAGCTCGAACACGGGGAAGCCGCGGCCGCGGGACCGGTTCCGGAAGCGGGCGCGGAGGAGACGATTCTCGTCGTCGAAGACGACGACGAGGTGCGTACGTACTCGGTGGAGACGCTACGCGAACTTGGCTACCGCGTCCTCGAGGCCCATGACGGCCCGTCCGCGCTGCGTCTGCTCGAACGCCAGTCCCAAGTCGACCTGTTGTTCACTGACGTGGTCCTGCCGGGCGGAATGACCGGCGCCCAGGTCGCCTCCCAAATGCGCGCCCTAAGGCCCGGTTTGAAGGTGCTTTTTACCACGGGATACGCCCGGAACGCCATCATCCACCAAGGACGTTTGGACAAGGGCGTCGAATTGATCACGAAACCCTTCAGTTTCGCAGATCTTGCAGCGAAGGTGAGGGACGTACTGGACGGGAACTCGTGACAGCGGTGCATCGTCAAACAATGGGATATTTTGTGAACCTTTTATGTTATCACGGGTTTTAGCGGACTCGTCTTGACAGGGACAACTATGTACGCATCCACCGCAGTCGCGGATGAGATTCTCCGGACGGCCCTCGAGGTCGCGCGGGAGGGCGAGCACGCGCTGCGTGACGCCCTGGACGAACTCCCCGCAGCCATCTACGTGACCGACGCGGACGGATTCGTGACCTACTTCAACCCGGCGTGCATCGACTTCGCCGGGCGAATGCCGGAGGTGGGGCAGGACCGCTGGTGCGTCACGTGGAAGCTTTTTACGGACGAGGGCGAATTTCTTCCGCATGAAGAATGCCCGATGGCCGTGGCCATCAAGACCAGGTTTCCCGTCCGCGGGCTGACGGCGGTAGCCGAGCGTCCCGACGGAACGCGGGTGAATTTCCAGCCCTATCCCACGCCGGTGCTAGACGAGAACGGAGAATTGCTCGGCGCCGTCAACATCCTGATCAACGTCACGGACAGCCGACAGGCGGAGTTTCTGCGCTCGCAGGCCCGCAGGTGCCGGCGCCTGGCGGCTTCCGTCGGAGATGCACAGACCGCGGACACGCTGAACCTGATGGCAGAGGAATACGACGATAAGGCCCGTCTTCTCGGGTAAAACCCGGATCGATCCTCAACCGGCCTACGAGCTCAGAGATCCCGACGCAACCGGACGGCCGAGCCGACGCGCTTCGGACGGTGTGTTCGACCTCGAACTGCCCGGTAAGCGCGGTCTACCAGTCCACCCAAAGTCCGGTCGGGATGCGAACCTCATCTTGCTGCGCATTGGCCGCTGACGGCAGCGGAGCCGAAGGATTCGATCCGCCTTTGACCACCTCGTTATTGGGGCCGCGCAAGGCCAATGGCCGGGGCGCGGATACGACTTTCCGTAGCAGGAACTAAATTTCGGCCTCCGTGTTTTGCAGGGACACTATCGGCAAAACGGGAGGCATGACCAATGGGCGACAAAGACCTTAACGACCTTTTTCTCGACACCTTGAAAGACATCTACTACGCCGAAAAGCAGATTTTGAAATCGCTTCCCAAGATGGCCAAGGCCGCCGCGTCCGATCAACTCCGCGCGGCTTTCGAAAAGCATCATGACGAGACCGAAGGCCAGATCGGGCGGCTCGAGCAGATATTCGAGCTTCTCGACAAGCCGGCGCGGGGCAAGAAGTGCGACGCCATCGAAGGCATCTTAGACGAGGGCAAGGAAATCATGGACGAGTACAAGGGCGCCTCCGCGCTCGACGCCGGTCTTCTCGGGGCCGCCCAGGCGGTGGAGCACTACGAAATCTCGCGCTACGGCACGCTCAAGTCATGGGCCGGAAAGCTCGGCATGAATGAAGTGGTCCGTCTCCTCGACCAGACGCTCAATGAGGAGAAAAAGACTGACGACACGCTGACGAAAATCGCCGAGACGGCGGTCAACGCCGAAGCCGCATAACGAGGAAAGCCCAATGAACAAATCTCTCATTACCGTAACAGCGCTGGCCTTTGCATTGCTGTCGACGGCTGCGACGGCCCAATCGGTCGGTGAAAAAACCGGCGTCAATTCGGCTCTGGGCATCGCGCCCAAGACGGCGGACTTCGTCAAAGAGGCCGCGATGAGCGACATGCTTGAAATCGAGGCCGCCAAGATCGCGCAGCAGAAGGGCCACGCCGACGAAAAGAAGTTCGCCGAGCAGATGATTATGGATCATACCAAAACCAGCACCGAGCTGAAGGGCATGGTCAGCGGCGATCTCAAGGCGGCGCTTCCATCTTCTCTGGACGAGACCTCGCAAAAGAAGCTCGGAAAGTTAAGGGACGCCAAGCCCGAGGATTTCGCGGCAGAATACGATCCCATGCAGGTCAGCGCGCATAAAGACGCCGTCTCGCTATTCGAGCGATATGCCAAGGGCGGCGACGATCCCAAGCTGAAAGACTGGGCCGGCAAGACCCTGCCGGCGCTGCAGCACCATCTTCAGATGGCCGAGGACATGAACAAGAACCGCAAATAGTCGCTGCCGCACGCTTGAGTGTTCCGTGTAGCCGCGCCCTTGTGCGCGGCTACACGGAAGGGGTCAATCAAGTTTCAAGAATGCATCTCATTGAAATCTTTCTTCCTCTCCGCGACAACGAGGGTTCTCCCTTCGCGGCCGGCAATTATGCCGACATACGCAAGACCCTTACCGAAAAATTCGGCGGGCTCACTGCGTTCAGCCGCGCGCCCGCCGACGGCACGGATAAAGAGGGCGGCCGGGAGCGCCATGACGAACTTGTGGTATTCGAAGTCATGACCGACGCGCCGGAACGTGGCTGGTGGTCAGCCTACCGAAAGGAACTCGAACGCAGGTTCAAGCAGGACCGCATACTCATCCGGATGTCCGATGTGACTTTACTGTAAGTCGTATAACCGGATCGACGACCAAGGCACCGGCCGTAAGAAATCAGTTGCTCGCGCCGGTCGCGGTCCTGTTGCCTTCATCGCGCCCCGGCACGCTGACATGGACCTCGTGCCCTTCGCGGATCGCGAGCGAAGCGGCAGCGATGGCGGCTTCGAACGCGGATTCTTTGGTTGCATGATCGCCTTCGACATTGCCGTCATGAAGGATGCCCCAGCGGCTGCCCACCGCAATGATCGCATATGTTGCAAGTCCCATGTCGCTTCCTCAGGTGAAAGGCCTTCGGACATCCTACGCACCGAGGCAATCTCCCGGCAGCGTGAAAGTTCCGGGCCCGGAGCGGGTCGCTGCGATAGACCGTCCGCCAACTCCGTCATTCCCGCCAGTCGCATAGCGACGATCCCCGCGGTGCAAGCGGTGCAAGTCGTCCGCGCCGGCCCTTGCGAATGCCCAAGTGGAAGCGGGATTATGATTATTAAGGAACTGACGGTTTTCGCAGCGCGTTAGCGAGAATTGAGACTGGGAGGACCCTGATGACCAGCACATCTCTATGGACGAACATCGACGTTGCGCCAAACGCCAGACCGCTTTTTCAGAACGAGCGCTGCGACGTGGTCGTTATCGGTGCAGGCATAGCCGGTGTCTCCACAGCGTACGAACTCGCATTACGCGATCTTTCGGTGGTTGTTATCGATCGCGGACGAATTGCCGGCGGCATGACCGCGAGGACGACGGCCCATCTCGCGCCGCTTTGCGACGACCTCATGTCCGAGTTCAAAAAGCTGCGCGGACTGGAAATCGCGAAAGTCTTTTATCAAAGCCAGGCCGCCTCCGTAGACCGCATTGAAGAAATCCGTCGCGGGTTTGATATCGCGCTACAACAGCGATTTCTCCCAGCAGTTCTCTGTGCACCGCTTCAATCCGCTTTGAAGAAGCACTTGGCTCCCTCTGGCGATGCTGTTGAAGATTTACGTCTACGGATACCTCAATCGGGTGCAGTCGAGCCGGCGGCTGGAACGGGAGTGCCGGCGCAACATCGGAGCTGGTTTGGCTGACCGGCCGGCTGATGCCGGACTTCAAGACGATAGCGGACTTCCGCAAGGACAATGGCGAGGCTATCCGCAAGGTCTAAGCGAGGCTCGATCGGAACCCGGCTAAGATGCGGGTGCGCCGCCAGACTGTCGAGCACCCCTTTGGCACGATAAAATCGTGATCGGTGCGACGCACTTTCAGATGAAAACACTCAAGCACGTCAGTACCGAAATGGCGCTGCACGTCCTGGCCTATAACATGAAGCGGGTCATGAGCATTCTGGGTGTTGGCGGACTGACGGAAGCGATCCAAGCATAGCGTGAGTCAGCCGGATGCGGCTGCAAACCCCAACATCCGCGTTTTTACACAGTCTGGACCCGGAACGGACATTGACCCAGGCCGGTCAGCAGCTCGCTATGCTTTGATGGGGAGAATAGTTGCAATTTGCGGGCGGCATCTTTGGCGACCGGGTAGAACGGCGGTTGGCGGCTGGTGTTAACCGTAACGACAGAGGCGCATCATTTAGCCTCCTCACGTTTCTCCGACTACCAACCAGCCGGCAACGCCTCCGTCTTTGCTGCTGCATTATATGCCGCTACCCGCGTCTCAGGCGGGCGCTTCACCAATCTGCGCTTAATTCTCAGCGGTGAAGTATATTCGGGCACCTTCGGCGTTGGTGCATTCAACATCGCAAAGGCTTCGCGGGGCGAGCTGACAAAAGGGGCTTCCGCAAACGCAGCGGTCGGGACGATAGTTGGCTGGCTCGTATCGATGATAATTCGTTCTGGCCATCGGTGGGTCGATTTGATGCGGACGATTGAGTTATCGTACCGGGCTTCTCGCACAAAATTTGAAGAGTGGGAATCTTGCCAGTACCGTTCTGCGACGAATAACATTCCGAGAAGCAGGCTTCCCGTAAACAAAAAATATCGACCCACCGGCACCTGATTGACCACGCTGCTTTCGGAGAGAACGCCACGTCCCTCGTTTTCATTTTGCGGTGTATTAATCGGAAAGTGGAATTTCAGTTCCCGAACTTTCGCGGCCAAGTATCATTTTTTTAAATTCAGAGAGACC
The DNA here is from genome assembly GCA_963784755.1 of uncultured Alphaproteobacteria bacterium. GTDB lineage: Bacteria > Pseudomonadota > Alphaproteobacteria > Rhizobiales > Xanthobacteraceae > Bradyrhizobium. Next base: position 2,054,484 of record CAWASS010000004.1, read on the forward strand.
GGACGCTGTTTATTGTCCCGCTTGCGTGGCGATGAGGATGCCAGCATCAGCCTGCCGGTTCCACTTTTTCCCGGTTCCCGGATAGGCTCCATTAACTCCTTCCCGTAACCGCCGTTCAAGAAAGTTGCGCCATGGTGGCGGCGGAGGTGAGCCGTGAGACATCGGAAAGACCTTGGCGCGCGCAGGCATGAGCGAGTTGAATATCGAAGGCCGGGCTTTATCATTCCCGCGCCGGATGCGCCGTGGCTCGAATGTTTTATCCTTGACGTATCCGATAGCGGCATCTGTATCGAGGTCGGCGCACTCGCTATTCCCAAGGTGTTCGGCGTGTCGTTCAACCAAGATGGAACCGTAGTTCGGGTTTGCTTTATCGCATGGCGGCGCGGCGAACTGATCGGCGCCCGCTACATCACCGCAAAGCAGCTTCGACAGCGCGAAAAGACCTATGTGGATCCTCGCCTGCAAAAGACGAAACTGGACACCACTACTTCCTCGCCCTAACAATCAGGTAGCAAGCGCTACGGGGATTTCATGGGATTGTCGAATTTACGAGACGAAAGTTCTGTTACGTTTCTACGACGGTACCCGTCAGGAGGTTGAGGCTGACCGCGTGCTGCAAAGACCGGGCGCTTCTTCGTCGCTTGTGAGGTGTCGAGCAATATGGCAGCGAGCTCAGGGCAGGAAACGGAGCGCCGGCGCTTACGCTTCACACTTGCGAGCGCGGAGTGCACTGCCCTTCGTAAGGCCAAAACAATCAGCCCGGAGATATTGTGGCACTCTGGGCATTGCCTTTCCTGATCTGCCGAGCGCGCGAAAGTCTCCGATCGAACTGAAAGAGCAGGAAATATACCGCCGGAACAAAGAACAGCGTCAATAGCGAAGCGATAGCAAGCCCCGACATCATAAGCACCGCCATGGGCTGCCACAGCGCGCCGCCGGTGATCGCCATAGGGGCGAGCCCGAGCACCGTGGTTGCCGATGTCAGCAGGATCGGACGCAGGCGCTTTCCCGACGCCACAACGATCGCCTCGCGCAGATCGAGTTGCTCCCGCTCGATATCGATCTGGTCGATCAGCACGATGGCATTGTTGATGATGATGCCGGAAAGGCTGATGATGCCGAGCGTGCCGAAGAACGAGAGCGGCTGTCCGGCGGCTAAAAGACCAAAGGGGATGCCGATCAGGATCAGTGGTATGCTCATGAAGGTCAGAAGCGTGCGCCGGAACGAGTTGAACTGCAGGATGATCGCCAGCACCATCACGGCCAGCGCGATGGGAAATCCCGCAGCGAGTTTCTGGTTCGTCTCCGCGCTTTTCTGGATCTCGCCGGCGATAGCGACGTGATAGGTCCCGGCAAGATCCAGCGCCTGCAGCCCTGGCTGGATCGAATCCAATAGCTGTCCGGCGGTCAGCGAGGTGCTGCGGGCGGTCACCGTGATCGTCCGTTCCTGGTTCTTGCGCCGGACGCGCGCCAGATCGAATCCTGGCTTCAGCCTGGCGACCTGTGCCAACGATATCAGCCCGCCATTTTTCGCGAAGGTCGCGCTGGTGAGGCCTTCCAGACTCTGCGAGGTATAAGCTCCCGCGCGGAGAACGATCGGAATGGCGTTGTCGCCTTCGCGATAGATCGAGACCGCGGTGCCGCTGAAATAGGTATTGAGCAGCCGAGTAGCTTCCTCGGACGTCACACCGAGCTGGCGAGCCCGGTCCTGGTCGATCTCGATGACGACCTTGACGACCTTGTTGCCCCAGTCGTCATCATTGTCGCGCACGTCGGGAGCTGACTGAAACAGCGACCGCACACGTTTGCCGAGCGCAAGCAGCCGGTCGGCGTCGGGGCCCGAGATTTCCACATCCACGATGCCCGATTCCACCGCTCCCATGGCCAGCCGTTTGACCTTGAACTGGGCCTCTGGATGATTGGCATAGAGATATTTCCAGGCGCGGTCGGCCGCCCGCACAGCGCCCTCATAATCTTTTGTGTTGATCAGGAAGAAGGCGGATGCAGGATCCGGCGCGACCGGCGTCAGGGTCAGGTAGAACCTCGGGCCGCCGTCGCCGATATAAAGGATATCGTTCGCGATCTCGGGATTGGCTGCTTTGTCCCCGAACCATCGTGCAATCTCGCGCGCCCGGGCTTCGGTCTGCGAGATGTCCGTCCCGTCAGGCATGTTCATGTAGACCAGGAACTGGTTGCGTTCGCTGAGCGGGAACATCTGCTTGGGAAGGCGGGCGAACTGTGTCAGCGCCAATACGACCAGCACGATGCATGCGGCGAGCACCAAGGGTGAGAAACGCAAGGTGGAGCCGAGCGCAGAGGCATAGAAGCGCTGTACCCGTGAAGGAGCAGCGTCTCGATTGCCCGGTGCCCGCCTGCCGATAAGCCAAACGGTGAGCGCGGGGAGGATGTAAAGCGCCGTAATCCACGAACCGCCGAGAGTCAGCGCCACCACTGCAGCCAGTGAGAACGCATATTCTCCCGATGCCCCCGACATCATCAACAGCGGCAGGAACGCCGCGATGGTGGTAATGGAGGAGATAAGGAGCGGCAGCGCATACTGCTCGCCCGAAGCAAGGCCGGCCTCCTGAGGCGGCACGCCGCGACCAATCCGGCTCACGATATCCTCGACGATCACCACACCATTGTCGACCAGCAGGCCAAGCGCGATGATGATGGCGGCGATCGATACCTGCTCGAGCGCGATGCCGAACGCCCGCATACCGATCAGCGAAAACATCACCGCGAACGGAACGATCATCGCCGCGACCGTTCCGGCTCGCACCCCGAGAAAAACCACCACCAGCACTGCGACGACAACAAAGGTTTGCGCCACACTCGACAGCGCGGAGTTGACGGAAGCGCTGACCTGGTCGGCCTGATAAGTTGCGAAATCGATCGCGTAGCCGATCGGAAGGCGCCCCTCATACTCGCGTGACGCCGCACGAAGCTTGCCGCCGAGCTGCGTGACATCCTGATCTGGCCGCATGATGACACTGAGAACCACGGCGGGGCGGCCGTTGAAATAGACTGGCTTTACCTTTGGGGAGACGTAGTCGCGGCGGACGGTGACGAGATCGGCGAGCCTCACGAGGCTGTCGGTGGTGCCGACCCGCGTCAGCATCTTCTCGATCGCACGCACGCTGGGAAAGTCACCGGACGTTTCCAGGAGCAGGCGCGTGCCGTTCGCGTTGATGTTCCCGGAAGGCAGCACGACGTTCTGCCCCTGGAGGTCCTTGATCAACGAATTCACCTGAACCCCGACCGCCGCCAGCTTGCGGGTGTCGAGCTCCAGCCAGACCCGTTCGTCCTGCACGCCGAGCAACTCGATCTTGGAGATGCCGGAGAGCTGATAGAGCTTCTTGCGAAAATCCTCAGCAACGTCCTTCAACTCGCGTGGCGTAAAGCCCTCGCCCGTGATCGTGATGGTCGCGATGGCGACATCGCCAAAGTCGCTGTTGACGAAGGGGCCGACGACGCCGTCGGGCAGCTCGATCTTGACGTCGCCCATCTTGTCGCGCAGCCGTTGCCACGTGGCATTGACGTTGCCGATCTCATCCTTAAGGTCGACGTAAATCGTCAGCGCCCCTTCGCCGGCGAGCGTCCTGATGTCCTTGACCTCGGGAAGCTCTCGAATCTTGCGCTCGATCGGCACGGCAACGAGATTCTCCATCCGCTCTGGCGCCATTCCCGGAAACAGAGCCGACACCACCGCCGTGCGAATGACGATAATGGGGTCTTCGCGCTTCGGAAAATTCGGATACAGACCGATCCCGGCGATCAGCAGGCTGATCATGGCCGCGATAGTGAAGCGGGACCGCGCGAGACCAAATCGCGTGAGGAGATTCAAGGCGTCTCCTCCTCCAGGGGAAGCAGCTTCACCTTTTGTCCATCGGACAGGTAAGTGACCCCGGCGGAGGCCAGGATATCGCCCGCAACAATGCCTTCAGTGACCACTAGGCGGTTGTCGCGAACCCCGCCGGCCGTAATGGTGCGCTTTCTTACGGTTGAGCTTGCTTCGTCGTAGCGGAACACGGTCCCCGTCGTTTGCAGCACCTTGCCCCCTTCCGGCACAAGAACGCTGAGCGGCACCAGAAATCCGCTGCCGCCGCCGATCAACGGCTCTTCGATCGTGACTTCAACGGACATTCCCGCGTTCAGACCCGGGGTGCTGTTGTCCAACCTGACCACCACCGGAAAGGCCGACACCTGCTCGGCTTTTGATCCCAGCTCCTTGATCTCGCCCTTGAGGGAAAGGTCCGGCTTGTCGGCGATCTTGACGTCGACGACCTGCCTGACCTTCATGCTCTGGAATGTCGCTGCCGGCGCCAGAAACGACATTTCGAACTTGTCGTCGCTGTAGAGCGTGGCAATGGGCTGCCCCGCCGCGACCTGAGCAAAGGATTTGACCTCGACGCGAGCGATAGTGCCGCCGAACGGGGCCAGCAGCTTGCCGCGGTCCAGGTTGTGATTTGCCAATTCAAGCTGACGGCGTGCCTGGTCGAGTTGGGCGCGGGAAGTCAGTTGCGTTGCTCTCGATTGATCGAACACCGCCTGCGTCGCGACGCCCCGCTTCAAAAGCTCTTCCTTGCGCTGGAAATCGCCCTCCGCGTTATCCAGCTGGGCTTGGGCCTGCTGCACACCGGCGCTGGCCTGGTCGACCTGGCTTTGAAGGGAGCGAGGGTCGACTTCCGCCAACACGTCACCCAGTTGCACTTTCTGCCCGACGGTGAGTGTGACCGCCTTCAGTTGCCCGCCGATTTCGAATGAAAGACTACTGACATCGGCCGGCTGCAGGACGCTGGGAAAACGGCGAACGCGACTTTCGGCCTTTGCCGTGACCTTATACGCGCGGAGTCCGCGGACCGGTTGTTCGGCAGCTTCCTGCTTCTTCTCGCCGCAGCCCTGCAAACCAAAAATCAGGACCGCGCAGATCGCAAACCGCAAAAATTGTTGGGTCATTCTCGGCTCCGTCGGAGCGACGTGAGGCAGGCACGGCCGGTCGGGCAGCGTCCCTGCATGTTGCCCAAGCCCACGTCTCTTGCCAAGGGCGATCAATCTCCCTGCAACCATCGTTGCGCAACTAGATGAGGATCCGTCATCCAAGCTTTTCGATGATTCGAGGCAATTCGCGTCTGAATGTCTCGAATTTATCGAAAACGTTCTCTCTTGGCACGAGACCCGGCACCACCTGCATCGCTTCAAGGCGGTCGATCTGGTTTTGCGGAAGGCCAAGCAGAAGAACGCGCAAGTTCGCGGCCTCGAGATCGACCAGGACGTCCTGCAGGGCATAAATCCCCGACTGGTCCATGTAGGAGACCCGTTCCATCCTCAGCACTAGCAGCTTTCCATCCGCCACTTGGGACGAAACCTTGCGAAGGGCCTGGGCAAAGCCAAAGAAGAGCGGGCCATCCACATGCTTGATCAGCAAGCAATTCTTCAGATCGTCGGGAATTTCAACTTCATCAGCCCATGGCTCGTCGTCCACGAGTGTGAGTTTCGTCCTCTGCTCCATAATCCCGGCCACGGACGCCATGAACGTCAGGGAGGCGGCGATCATACCGATGCCGACGGCCGTGATCAGATCGGTAAAAATCGTCAACCCGACCACGAGCAGCATGAGGGCGACGTCGGCCCGTGGGGCGGTCGAGAGATGGGCGAAACTGCGGTAATCGATGATGCTCAAGCCGGCGCTGATCAGAATTCCCGCGAGGACGGCATGGGGAATGTAGCGCACCACGCTGGACAGGCCGAGCAAAACGGCGAGCAGGAACAGACCATGGATCACACCGGAAGAACGATGCCGCCCGCCCGCCCTGATATTGATGGCCGTCCGCATGAACGCACCGGCGCCCGGAATTCCGCCGAAGAGGGCCGCAGCCATGTTGCCCACACCTTGCCCGACAAGCTCCTGATTACTGTCGTGATGGGTTCGGGTGATGTTGTCGGCGACCAGCGATGTCGTGAGGGCGTCTATCGACCCCAGGAAGGCAAGTTGAAATGCAGCGATAATGATGGGTTTGGGATCGGCAAAATCGAAGCTGGGGACGATGAAGTGCGGCAGGCCGCCGGGTATGTCACCAATGGTGGGAGCCGAGATCCCGAAGACAGCGGCGATGATCGTCAACGCGACCAGAGCGATAAGAGACGGCGGAATGACGGAAACGATACGGGGCAGCAGGAAAGCCAGTGCGACCGTCGCCGCCGCGAGCAATACCGCACCCGGATGGACTCCGTGCGGCAGCGTTCCAAAGGATCGCAGAATGGCGACGGGATTCGACGACGGTGAGTCCAAACCCGCTACCGGGAAGATTTGCTGAATAATGATGATGATGCCGATACCGGTCATGAGGCCGGAGATCACGGGATAGGGCAGGAAGCGAACATAGCGTCCGAGCCTTGCGATCCCGAACAAGACTTGCAAGGCACCAGCAAGTAGGAAGACGGCGAAAACACTGGAGAAATTCACGTGTCCTGTCGGAAGCGTATTCGCCACGACGACGCCGGCGGATATCAAGGTCATCGGCGCCGTGGGGCCGGACACCTGAACCGCAGTCCCACCCACAAGCGAGGCAACAATACCCAATATGATTCCGCCATAGAGGCCGGCCGCAGCGCCCAATCCGGAGGCCACGCCGAACGCAAGGCAAAGCGGCAACGCCACAACGCCGGCGGTCAGACCACCGAAAATATCGCCGCGGGTAATTGCATATTGTGACATCTGAAGTCCTTCGGCGAGTCAGTCTTGCCTCAGTTGCTGCTTGTTGGACCTAGCTGTGTCACCGTTTTCGCACCGAGAGGAGCCTGGTCAGCTCGTCGGTGAGTAGGGCAACGCAGACTTGTGAGCGCAAAGACGCAACTGTTGGTCGCGGCAAAGGCGAAAGACAAAGGTCTTGTCGACCATGATCTCGTTGCCCTGATAGTCCGCCAGATACACATTACCCATGGTGACAGCGATATTTCCGTGAATCTGGATGCCGTTTTCTGCCGCGTTGTTGTCGTACCACACCCGCGCCCACGGCTTCAGAGCAAATCCCTTGTCATCTGGGAAATCGGGATCCCCTCCTACGAAATATGACAGAGCGCCTTTTGCCGTATCCCGAAACGTCTGTTTTCCATAGGCCATTGTCGGCTTGAAAAACACGACCCCCTCTGCGTAGTCGTACAGATCATTGATCAGAGTGAGGGCTGCGGCTCTGACATTTCCGCCAGCCTGATGGACTTTGCCAATCTCCACGAGTCCGTCGCACCAAGCTTGTTGAGCGGCGTTTACGTGGTCTTCGGTGATTGTCATGTTTGATCCTCGGTTTCGCAATCTGGTGATCATAAGTCGTAATTCTACGGCATCAGGCGCGCATTTCACCCGAAATTCTGCCCCCGCCATTGTGCAGGGCGTCAATCACACAAGCCTACCGTCCGATCTGCACGAAGGCGTGACGCATCGGGGCACTGGAGAGCTGCAGCAGTCCCTCGAAGGGTCGTCCCAATTCCGGTGGGTTTTGGTCTAGGAAGGTCGAAAATACCTGATCTTTCAATGGGGATTGACTGACACTCTCTCCGCCACCGAATTTCGATAACGTAGAAGTCCTTCAAAAACGGGCTTTTTTCGACCTAACCGGCAATTGGCCTTGCAAAGGGGCTGCGAAATCGATCCGCTTTCCGGCACGTCATGCACGAGCGTTGACGACTATCACTTGAGCTTGCCGCGGGTTGAATTGGACAACATCAATCAGCCTGATGATAGGTGACTCAAGCCTGCGCGCCTCCCTTGATCGGCATCGCCTTCTTGGGACCGAGCCAGTAGTCGATCCGAGCAGCCCAATGCTGCATCAGCTTCGTACGCGAGCCGAAAAGCGCAAGCGGTCCTTCGCCAATGTCGAATATTTTCAGCTTGGTGCCCCTGGCCGGAATCGAACCAGCACTCCTTGCGGAACTCGATTTTGAGTTCGAGCGCGTCTACCAATTCCGCCACAGGGGCTTTTCGCAACGCCCGCCAACAGGTGAAGGGCCGCGAAGCCGGCGGAATATAGCGGGCGCGCGGTGCCGGTCAACCCGCGGCGGATCAGGACGCAAAACGATGTAACTGAATAACTGCCGCGTATGAGCCCGTCATGGCCGCGCTTGACCCGGCCATCCACGCTTCCTCTTCTTCTTCCATGCCTGGAAAGAAAGACGTGGATGCCCGGCACCAGGCCGGGCATGACGAGAAGAGGCGTCCAAATGCGCATCGCCGTCCCGGACACTCCAGTGTGATCGTAGCTGCCTCGACAGGCCCGAGCGCTCGGGATAGGACGCAGTCTCGACAGGAGAGATGACGTGACGCTGGATGCCATCAAGTCAAATGCGCGCGGCGAAACCAACCCTGCGCTCGCAGCCGCGCTGGCAATTGCCGCGATTGCCGCGGCGACGCTGGCCGGAGCGTGGTTCTTTCAACTGGTGCTGGACATCCGCCCCTGTCCGCTCTGCCTCGAGCAGCGCTATGCTTATTATCTCGCGGTCCCGCTCGGCGGATTGGTGGCGCTGGCCGCGGCTAGGGATGCGCCGCGCGCCATGCTCGTTGCCGGGCTTGCCGTTCTGGCGCTCGCGGCGCTCGCCAATGCCTGGCTCGGCGGCTACCACGCCGGCGTCGAATGGGGCTTTTGGCCGGGGCCGACCGAATGCTCAGGGCCCGTGCTCGATCTCGGCCGAGCCGGCAGCCTGCTCGAGAATCTCGACAAGGTGAAGGTGATCCGCTGCGACGAGGTGCAGTGGCGGTTTCTCGGGGTTTCGCTGGCCGGCTACAATGTGCTGATCTCGCTGTTGATGGCCGCGCTCGCGGCCTGGGGCATCGCGAAGACAGCTAGACGGGACTAGTTGCAGTAATCGGCACCGGCCTACTTGCAGGCGATTTCCAGGTCGTCGATCTCGCGTAAGGCATCGTCCCTTTCGGCAGCTTTTAGGCTCGTAAACTTCATGTTTACCTTCGGCGGCACGGCAAAATCAACGTTGAGGATCGCCGTTCCCATTTTCATATTGCTCTGGATTCTTTTTGCCGTTGCCGCGCTCGTTATCAGAGCGGTCATCAACATGCCGCCCGTCGCTTTCGCTGCGATCGCGGTCACTTTCTTCGGATCGGAGTCGCCTTTCGAGCGTAGGCTTAACCTAGCCTTGGGAGGCAAGCCCCATGTGACCTTAAATGTCATTACTTCGAATCCCATTTCTTCGAGGATCGGCAGCGCGTCGCCAACCTGCTGCGTGAATGAATTGAATTCTGTCATGAGCCTGCCGGTTGCGTCGGAAAAGTCCGGCATCGAAAGATCTGGCATCGACGGCAGCGACAATGATGGCATGGCGGGCATTGCTGGCACCATGTCTCTCGCGGACTTCGTGATCGAGTCAATTCGACTCGGTACAGCGTCCTCCGCTCGTGCAATTTGCACGTTGGCGATCACAGCGGCGAATATCAAAAACCACTTCATTCTCAACTCCTAGCTCACTCGCAAGAGTTGAACTTTGCGCTAATCTCAAGCATCGGGCAACGAGAATGGGCGGCACGCGCTGAAAAGGATCGCTCGTTAAGCCGTACTGGTATCAATCGTCCAGATCGTCCTGCGCCTTGCCGTAGAGATGCACGATGCCGGGGGTGGCGATCGAGACGAAGATGAAACGCGACAGATGATGCGCGCCGACGAATACGGGATCGACGTGCAGCGTCAGTGCCAGCGCCAGCATCGCGTCCATCGCGCCGGGCGCGAAGGCCACCACGATGTCGGAGAATTTCACATGGGTGACCAGGGCAATGGCGGCGACGAACACCGCGGAGATCGCGATCGCCACCACGAACGAGCCGAGCGCGGCGGCAAGGTGGCTCAGGATCGTACGCGGCCTGATCTTGCCGAAGCGGCATCCGATCAGGATGCCGATCCCGATCAAGGCGGTGAGATAGGCCCATTGCGGCACGCCGCCTTCGACCCAGCCCGCGCCATGCATCACCGAGGAGCCGAGCATGGCGCCGAACATCCAGCTCGCCGGAAAATTTAAGTAGCGCAGCAATAGCGCCGCCGCGACCGCGACTGCCGCAAGTTCAAGGAGCGGGAGCGGCGCCGCCGGAGGACCGCGCGATGGCAGCGGACCATGGCCCGGTACGCCGGTTGCCGCGAGCAGCATCGGCACCGCCGCGGTCAGGATGATCACGCGCATGATCTGCACCACTGCGATGCCGGCGACGTCGGCGTTGCGCTCGGTCGCCAGCATGATGACCTGCGACAGCGCGCCCGGACTTCCCGCCAACAGCGCCGAGGTGCGGTCCCAGCCATGGATTCGCTGCAGGTAAAAGCTCGAGCCGAAGGTGGCGCAGAAGGTTGCCGCGGCGAGCAGTGCGATGGTCACGGGATAGGCGCTCAGGTTCCGGATCATGACAGGCGATACCATCGAACCCAGCGACAGCCCGAGCGTCATCAGGATGATGTGCGCCATCCACTGCGGCAGGCCGAGCGGCCGCCCCGCAATGCGGGCGCCTGCCACCGCGATCATCGCGCCGGAGATCAGCCCGCCCGGCAGTTGGGCCCACAGGAACAGCAGGCCGCCGGCGCTGCCGACGGCAAGCGTCTCCAGCACATTCAGGACTTTGGTTCGGCCGGGGAGGGCAGCGGGGGGCATGAGCCCCGCCTTATGGCAAATGCCGGGGCGGGGGACAAATGCGTGGGGGCGACGGCTGCAATGCGTGCGCCCTTCACCCTCCCCGCTGGGGAGGGTGAAGCTAGCGATACATCAGCGCGAAGTTACTTCGGCTTGTCGGCGGCGGCCTTCTTGCACTCGGACATGAACTTCTTGCGCTCCTTGCCGTGGAGGCCCTTGGCGTCGGCGTCCTTGGAGCATTGCAACGAGGCGGCGGTGCGCGGCTTCTCGGCCTTCTTTTCCGCGGGTGCGGCTGGCGCTTTTGGCGCCGGCGCGGTTTTCGCCGCGGGCGTGGTTGGCGTGATCGCCTGGGCGTACGCGGAACCCATGAGCAGCAGGGATGCGACCGCGGTCGCGGCGGCGCGGGCAGATAGAGTCATCATGACGGTACCTCGGGTTGAAGAGGGATACACGGTCGCGGCATAAGAGTGAACCGCGGATGAACGAAGCGGTCCTCGCGGCGGATTTGCGATCACGAATATTTGGCCGAACAATTGATCGCCGCGTTGTCACGCGCCACCGGCGCGCTAGGATAGGCCCCTCGGATTGCCATCTGCCAGGGAGACCAAGGATGATCACTCAAGCAAGAATACTATGCGCGATTGCGGTGTCGGGTTTCGCCATGCTCACGGTATTGCCGGCGCAGGCACTGACGATGCAGGAATGCAGCGCGAAATATAAGGCGGCGCAAACCGCCGGCACCCTCAACGGCCAGAAATGGAACGACTTCCGCAAGGCCGAATGCGGATCGGACGCGGCGGCGACACCCGCTCCGGCGCCGGCCGCGCCAAAGGCGGCGGAAGCCAAACCCGCTGCCGCGCCAAAGCCGGCCGCCACCCCGATGGGCAATGCGGTGTTCCCCAATGCGGTCGATCCGAAATATGCCAAGGAGAGCGAAGGCAAAGCCCGGATGCACAGCTGTCTCGATCAGTACAACGCCAACAAGGCCGGCAATGGCAATGGCGGATTGAAATGGATCCAGAAGGGCGGCGGCTATTACAGCGAGTGCAACAAGAAGCTGAAGGGGTCGGCCTGATAGAACGGGTATGATGTCATGGCCGGGCCTGTCCCGGCCATCCACGTCTTTGCGCGTGGGCAGGACGGAACAAGGCGTGGATGCCCGGCACAAGGCCGGGCATGACGACTAATTGTCCGGCCGCGCTCAACCTTGACTAATCGACCAGTTTCTCCGCCGACTTCGCGATCAGTTGCGTGCGCCTGCGCGGGCCGCGCTCAAGAAACAGCAGGCTCTGGCCGAAGATAAAGCAATAGAACAGGAACGCCTGCGCGTCGGCCTCCTCAGGGGCCATGCCGGTTGCGCGATAAAGATGCGCGACGTTCTTCAGTCGCGCGGCATCGACGCTGGCCGCCGCGGCGGCGGCGGCTTCGTCCGATCGGGCCCATTGCCGGATCGCCAGTTCCACCGCCATTCCTGCCGTATTCATGCGCTCGGCGTAGAGCTGGATCACGGCCTTGAGCCGGTCGCGCGCAGAGGCGCCGTCGAGGCTGGTCTGTTGCTCGATCGATGCGATCCGCCCCGCGCTCCAGGCCGTCAAGATGCCGTCGAGCAGCGCCGCGCGATCCCTGAAGCGCCGGTAGAAGCCGCCCTTGGTGACGCCGAGGTTCTTTGCCAGCACCTCGACGCGGACGCCGTCGATGCCGTGTTTGGCCATCTCGGCAAAGCCGGCCTCGATCCAAACGTCGCGTTTCGCCCCAGCGTTCATCCGCCACCCGTTCTTGATACGGCACCGTATTGCTAACCCGCCCACGATCTGATACGCTACCGTATCATAGACAAGGCAGGAGCGCCCGATGGATCAGGGAGCGACCTATCGTGGCACGGTCTATCCATGGCAATGCGATCATGTCGGCCACATGAACATCATGTGGTACGTCGGCAAGTTCGACGAGGCGAACTGGAATCTGTTCGCGCGGATCGGGCTGACCCCGACCTATTTGCGCGAAACCGGACGCGGCATGGCCGCGGTGCAGCAGAATATCGGTTACAAGCGCGAATTGCTGGCGGGCGACATTGTCGAGGTGAGGAGCGAACTGCTCGAGATCGGCGTCAAGTCGATCCGCTTCGTGCACGAAATGCGCAACGCCGAAACCGGCGAGATCGCCGCAACCTGCGAAATCATCGCGGTTCACATGGACCGGCAGGCGCGCAAATCCGCGCCATTTGCCGACCCGATCCGGCGCGCCGCGGGCCGGTTGATCGCCTTTCCCGAAACGGTGGAGGCGTAAGCTTGCCGCGCTTCGAGCCGAAAAATCCGGATTATCGCGCAATCGCCGCCGCGACGTTCGGCCGGCAACAGGCGATGCGGACGCTCGGCATTTCGATCGCGCGGCTCGAGCCCGGCGAGGTGGACCTCGCGATGCCGTTTTCGCAAGCCTGGACCCAGCAGAACGGTTTCGTGCATGCCGGCATCATCACGGCCGGACTGGACACCGCCTGCGGCATCGCCGCCTTCACGCTGATGCCGGCGGATTCCGATGTCCTGACCGTCGAATTCAAAACCAACCTGCTGGCGCCGGCGAGGGGCGAGCGATTTATGTTTCGCGCGCACGTCGTCAAGCCCGGCCGCACGCTGACGGTATGCGAGGCGCAGGCTTTTGCCGAGCATGACGGCGCCGAAAATCTGATCGCGACCATGACCGGGACCCTGATGGCGCTGCCGCGGCGCGGATAACCGTGCCCCGGACGCAGCGCAGCGCGCCGCTTCTTCGCGGCGTGGTGCGCTGCAGAGCCGGGGCCGTAACGAACGCCAGTGTTTGGTACGGTCGCGGTTCTGCGAAGCAGCGCTGAAGAAGCGCTGCATCGCGCCCGGGACACGAGTGTGTGGTTATCATGCTGCTCCCGTAGAGATTTGCGTAGAATCCTTCTAGGGTCTCGCCCATGCAGGCGAGATTTCCGCGTTGATCATCTCAACGATCCAAAGCGTATTGGGACTGGCATCGGGGATGCTGGTCGGGTTTTCGCTTGGTCTGGTCGGCGGCGGCGGATCGATCCTCGCGGTGCCGCTGATGGTCTACGTCGTCGGTGTGCCCGACGCCCACGTCGCGATCGGCACCAGCGCGGTGGCGGTCGCCGCCAATGCCGCGGTCAACCTGTCCAACCATGCGCGCGGCGGCACCGTGCGATGGTCCTGCGCCCTGACATTCGCTGCTGCCGGCGTCGCCGGCGCCTTCGTGGGGTCGATCGCCGGCAAGATGGTCGACGGCCAAAAACTGCTGGCGCTGTTCGCGATGCTGATGCTGGTGATCGCGGTGCTGATGCTGAAGACGCGGTCGCGAGTTCGGCCTTCCCGATGCGCGGATGACCTGGACCAACACGCCGGCAGTGATCGCGCTTGGAGTCTGGACCGGGACGCTGGCGGGGTTCTTCGGCATCGGCGGCGGATTTTTGATCGTGCCGGCCCTGATGCTGGCGACGGGCATGTCGATCATGAATGCGATCAGTTCCTCGCTGGTCGCCGTCACCGCGTTCGGCCTGACCACGGCGGCGAGCTACGCATATTCCGGGCTGATCTCCTGGAAACTGGCCGGGCTGTTCGTTGCGGGCGGCATCGCCGGCGGATTGATCGGCACCCGCGCGGCGCAGGCGTTGGCGGACCGGCGCGGCGCGCTCAATATCGTGTTCGCGGTGGTGATAATCGCGGTCGCGCTCTATATGCTGGCGCGCAACTCGTCCCTATCTTGAGAGTTGAATGTGGGCCTTGAGCCGGCCGGGAGGCCAAACATGCGTCAAATCATGGATTCTGTCCGGGCGCCTGCGAATGCGAGGCCGACGCGGCGCGAGGCGCTTGGCGTGCTCGGCCTCGGCGCCGTCATGCTCGGCCTCGACATCGCGCCGGGCTTGGCGCTCGGTCAAAGCGATGCCGCCGACAACGTGCTCACCGAAGGTGCGGTGCTGCGAGATCCGGATATTCCGGTGGCGGGGAACGCCGACGGCGACATCACCATCGTCGAGTATTTCGATTTTAATTGCCCGTATTGCCGCAAGCTCGAACCCGAACTGCGGCAGGCGGTGCAGGACGACGGCAAGGTCAGGCTGGTCTACAAGGACTGGCCGATCCTGGGTCCTGTTTCGATCGCCGCGGCGCGAATGGCGCTGGCGACCAAGTATCAGGACAAATACGTTGCCGCGCACGACGCGCTGATGGGGACCGCGTCAAGGCTGACCGAGCCGCGCATCCGCGAATTGCTTGGCGATGCCGGCATCAACGTCGACCGCGCCGCCAAAGATCTCGAAACCAATGCCAAGGCGATCGATGCGATTCTCGCGCGCAACAACGATCAGGCCACCGCGTTCGGCTTCAAGGGCACGCCGGCGTTCATCATCGGCAAATTCCGCGTGCCGGGCTCGCTGACCATGGAGCAATTCGCTCACGCTATTGCCGATGCGCGCAAGGCGGCGGCGAAGAAGTAATCTGGATTGTAGGGTGGGTTGAGCGCAGCGAAACCACCAGGATACGTCCCGGGCGATGGGTTTCGCTCAACCCATCCTACAATTCAGAGTTTTATTTCGCCGACAGCTTGATCCAGTCATCCTGGGCGCGGCGCTTCAGCAAATTCCAGTCGGTGGCCGCAACGTCCCAGTTGACGATGGTGCGTCCGGCCTGCGCGACCTGGCCGCTGGCCACCGTCGAGGTCGACATCGAATCGCGGATATAGACGCCCGCGGTCAGCAGCAGCGCACCCAAAATCATTCCCAGAAACACGCGCATGACAAACCTCCGATGCTGGCTGACAACGTTGCCGGGGCCGGATCGTTCCCGCCGCCGGCTGCCGTCAGTTGATGCAGCGTCCAACGTCGCCGCCCGCGGCCGGCGCTTCGTAGCTGCCGGGGTTGACCGCCTCGCCGTCGAACAGCATCGGCAACTGTTTGGCGATGCCGAAATCGGCGGCGCCGCGCCTTCGTTCGTTCAGCAACCGCGCGATATTCCATTCATCATGCGAGCCGTAGCTGAAGGAGACGGAAGCCCGCAGCCCGTAATAGTTGCGGAAGGTCGGCTTGGTCAGCTTGCCCAGATCGACCGCGGCCTTGAAGTCCGGGTTGGTGGCAATCCGATTGTCGAAATAGGCGTCGATCGTGGTCAAATCCGATTCGCCCGTCAGTTTGAAGTAGCGCGCAAAATCTCTTGGCCCGACGAAGTAGAAAAAGTCGAAATCGTCGCCGATACCGCGGCCGCCCTCCAGGATCGTGGTCCACATGAACATGTAGTCCGCGCCGGACGCGCCCGCAGGCAGGTTTCCTTCCGCGCCGGGATCCAGCAGCCAGATCGACTGCGCGCCGAACCGCTTTTCGACGTTCTCCTTGGTTTTTCCCGCCGCTTCCTTGTTGACATCGAAATCGCCGCCGGCGGCGGGCGAGAGCGGAACGCTCATATAGCCGACCGCCTTGCCGCGGCCGTGCTCGTCCGCGATCACCCGGCGGACGCGGGCGATGTTGGCATCGATCGCAGCCCGGTTATCGGGATTGATGCAGTAGCAGATGTTGAGCGCGGTACACGCCGTCACCGGCGGCGACGCACGCGTGTCGGTCGATCCGCAAATCAGCAGTCCGCCCGTCATCGCCAGCGTCATGACGGCGGGGTTTTGGCGAAATAGTTCGAACATCGGATATCTCCCTTCATAGCCGGAAATTGTCAGCCGTTGACGACCCACGTCACGCAGCCGGAATAGGCGTCAGTCTTGGTGACGTCGGAATCGTAGGCGTAGGTGCCCAGGTTGATTCGCTGCACCAACTGATAGCCGCGATGGGGAATCTCGTCCGGCACCCCGGCTTCGGCGCTCGACCCGCCCTTCCAGTAGTGGCTGGTCTTGATGTCCCAAAACAGCTGATCGGCGGTGAGGCCGGGCGCGGCGCCGATGTAAACGCCGGAGGCGAAGCCGGCGCGTTCCACTTCGGCAAACCATGCATTGCAGTAGGCGATCACATCGGCCGCCGGCGTTCCCGCTCTTACACCTTCGAGGTCGAGCCAGACATTCACGCCCGGCGGCAAACCTGCTTCGCCCGCGTGCAAGGCAGCGCTTTGTCCAAAACTCTGGCCCAACCCCTCGTTCGGCACCCATCCGGCATCGAGCGGATGTTGAACGACCATCAATCCCAAACCGGAGTCCACGATGGTCTGGGCTTCAGCCGCGCTCAGGTCGACGAATTCCGACCGGTCGTCAAAAGGCACGTAGCGAATGCAGAACCGGAAGCCTCTCGCGACGTATTGCCGCGCGCGGTCGGCATCCAGAGCATCGATGGTATCGAAGCCGATCAGACCCGGAGGAGCCTGCACGACGTTGCCCGTGATGGTCATGGCCGGGAACTCCTTTGCCGCCAGGTGGCGCGGCATGTCTTCAATCAATGCGCATATCGCTCAGCCATCCGACATCATCAGCGCTGGCGAAGGAAGGCGGGCCGAGTCGTTTCGCCAGCGCTCCGGTTTCGGTGGCGGCGCTCGCCTGCCAGGCTACGGATCGAGTTCGGTGTCCCAATACAGATAGTCGAGCCAGCTGTCGTGCAGGTAGTTCGGCGGAAATAGTCGCCCGTTGCGATGCAACTGGTGCACCGTCGGCGCGAACGGCGCCTGTCTCGGAAACATCCGCGCCTGCTGCGGCGTCAGATTGCCCTTGCGCAGATTGCACGGCGAGCAGGCTGCTACGACGTTCTCCCAGGTGGTCTGGCCGCCCTTGGAGCGCGGCAGGATGTGGTCGAAGGTGAGGTCGTCGTCGGCCGCGCAATACTGGCAGACGAAGCGGTCGCGCAGGAACACGTTGAACCGGGTGAAGGCGGGATGCGTCGACGGCCGCACGAAGGATTTCAGCGACACCACGCTCGGCAGCTGAATCTCGAATGAGGGGCTGCGCACCGCGCGGTCGTAGTGCTCGACGATATTGACGCGGTCGAGAAACACCGCCTTGATCGCGTCCTGCCACGACCAGAGAGACAGCGGGTAGTAACTCAGCGGCCGGAAGTCCGCATTCAGCACCAGTACCGGCCAACCGCCCTGCGAAACGTGCGCGTTCACGCGCGAGCCTCCATTAGCTGCGAAGCAGCATCAGACCACATACTACAGGCAGCGTGACGGGATTGTGAAGAGCGTTGAGAGGCTTATCCTGCACGGGCGCATGCAAGTCAGTGCCCGGCCTTCGGCTCGATAAAAGCTTTCAGTTCTTCAAGGAAACGTTCAAGGGCGGGTTCGCCTTCGAGCATAATGTGGTTCGGGCTTTCCAGCGGAACGAAGCGGGCGCCCGGGATGCCCGCGGCCATCCGCCGGCCCAATTCAAAGGGCACACGGGCGTCATTGCGGGCATGCATGACCAGCGTCGGCGCCTTGACCTGGGACAGCAACGCGCTCACGTCGGCTTCGCCGTTGGCCAGAAGATTGCGCGCGGCGTCGGCGGGAGAACTCGAGATTCGTTGAAACTCGTTGAACCAGTCGGCCAACTCCTTGGTGGCGCCCGGAATGAACTGGGTTGTGAACATCTGCCGGAATGACGGGTTTTCCTGCCCCCATCCGAGCCGCATCAGAGTGAGCATCGCCGCTCCGGCTTCCTGCTCCGCCTCGGTCCGCGCGCGTTTCTTCCAGCCGACGGCATAGCCGCCGAAAAGGACGAGATGCGACACGCGCTCGGGATGCCGGACCGCATAGGCGATCGACACCGCGCAGCCTTGCGAGATGCCGAGCAGGGGGAAGCGCTCGATGCCCGCCGCATCGACCACCGCTTCGAGATCGTCCACGAAATTTTCAAATTTGACGTCGGGGATCTCGCGATCCGACAGCCCGTTGCCGCGGGCGTCGTATCGATAGAAGGCGTGATCGCGCGATAATTCGTGGTAGAAATACCGCCAGATCGGGCTTTCGAAATCGTATTCGAGATGCGTCATCCAGTGGCCGGTTTTGACCAGCGGAGCACCCTGGCCGGTTCGTGCGTAGGCCAACTGCACGCCGTCCTTGCTCTGGCAGAAGCGGATTTCCTGTTCGTACGGGATGGCCGCGGCCTCAACCGTTTCCGCCGATGTCGCGGCGACCGAGACGGGTAGGGCCTCGATATCTCTGGCGGTAAGTCCGAACACGCCCACTGCGCGTGAGATGTTCTTTACGGCCTGCTCGCCGAGATCGGCGAAGGCGATCGACAGCTTGTCCCTGATCTGGTCGTTCGCCGCTCTTGAAATGCAGACGCCGCCGGGCTCGCACAGCGTTTCCAGCCGTGCTGCGATATTTACGCCGTCGCCGAATATGTCGTCGCCGTCGATGATGATATCGCCGAGATTGATGCCGATCCGGAGCACGATCTGCTTGTCCGCGGGAATACCGGCGTTGCGCTCGACCATGGCCCGTTGAATGTGTACCGCGCAACTGACCGCGTCGACGACGCTGGCGAATTCCACCAGCATGCCGTCGCCGGTGGTCTTGACGATGCGGCCGTGATGCTCGGCGATGGTCGAATCGATCAACTCGCGGCGGTGCGACTTGAGAGAGGTGAGGGTCCCCATCTCATCGGCGCCCATCAGGCGGCTGTAACCAACCACATCCGTCGCCAGAATTGCTGCAAGCCGGCGTTGCATGGATTTTTCCGTCAACTTGTCTTCAATGGGACAAGTCTGCCCGCGATCAATCGCGGCGACAAGCGTGAAGAAGCCGCAGAGCCGCTCGCTAAACCTGCTCCAGCTTCTGCAGGCAGCGCGTCACCGCTACCTCCGGTGGCATCGGCGTATCCGGAAAACTGGTCTTCCAGTCGGTGACGCCGACTTCGCCGACATAGATGTCGCCTCTTGAATCCAGCGCGATGCCGTGCGGCGCCAGGAATTTTCCGGTCTCGAGCCCGGGACCGTTCTCGCCGCCGAGCCGCGCGATGCGCTTTCCTTGGGAGTCGACGACGGTGAGGCGCGGGCCGAGGTTAGGCACCTTGCGGTTGACCGGCATGCCGGGGCCGAGTTCGCCGATGATGAAATTCGGATTCTTGGCTCCGCCGCAGCAACACAGCGCACAGGGCCGGTGCAGATTATTCCACTGCGTCTCGTATTTGCCGTTGCCGTCGAACACCTGGACGCGGTGGTTCTCGCGGTCCGCCACATAGACCCAACCGTCGGCGTCGGTGGCGATGTTGTGGACGATGTTGAACTGGCCGGGATCGGTGCCGGGCTCGCCCCAGGTTTTGATCAGCTTTCCATCGGGCGTGTATTTGTGCACGCAGGCATTGCCGTAGCCATCCGACACGTAGATCTCGCCCTTCGGCGACAGCGCGGTGTGGGTGCAGCGGTGGAACGGCTCGCCGCTCATGAACGGCGCGGGCTTGTTCGGGATGCCGATGGTCAGCAGCACCTTGCCGTCAGTCGAGCACTTGCGCACGGTATGATCGCCGTCGTCGGTGCAATACAGATTGTCGTCGGCATCGATGTGCAGCCCGTGCGCGCGATTGAACAGCCCTTCGCCCCAGCTGCGAAGAAAATTGCCGTCGCGATCCAGCACCACCATCGGATGCGCGCCACGATTGAACAAATAGACGCGATCCTTGCTGTCGACCGCGACCGAGGCCACGTCGGTGAGAGTCCACCCTGCGGGCAGCTTGGCCCAGTTCTCGACCACGCGGTAGCGATGCTCGCCCGAGCCCAGAGTAACGGTCATGCGCTTCTCCCCCCAATGTGCGCCGTCATTGCGAGCCAACGGGTCGCGCGAATGCGCGCCCGATGACAGGCTCCGCGAAGCAATCCAGACTGTATCCGCGGCGCGACCGGATTGCTTCGTCGCTCCGCTCCTCGCAATGACGATGTAAATCGGTTACTGGCGCGCGGCCGGCAGCAGCCCCACTTCCACGGCCTTGATCTGCAGTGCCAGATATTTTGAGTTGATGCGGCTTTGCGCGAGGCTGCCGGCGATGAACCACAGGCCGGGCTGCGCGGTACGGGTGTACATATTGCGCAGTTCCTGGTCCTCGCCGAAATTCCAGATCGGGCCGACGCGGTCGGCGATATCGTCGCCGAACAGTTTGCGCACCAGATGCTGCTGGCCCTTGTAGCCGGTCGCGAGCACGACCAGGTCGGCGGCTGCCGTCTCGCCATTGCGCATTCGCGCGCCTTCGGCATTGAATCCGTCGATGTCGGAGAATTGCGCCAGTTTTACCTCGCCGCTGATCACAAGATCGGAACAGCCGACATTGAAATAATAGCCGCCGCCGCGGGTCAGATATTTGAACTGCCAGCCGGTGCCGTCCTGGCCGTAGTCGAGCTTGAAGCCGCGGCGCTTGAGGCCGTCAAGCAGGTCCTTGTCCAGTTCCTTGGAGCGGTCGGTAATCGACTGATGGCTTTTCCTGGCCAGCGATAGCGGCATCGAGGTCGCGATCAGGTCGTTGTCGTCCAGCGTTCCCTCGTTATACGCCTCATAGGCCAGTTGCGCCGACGGTTCGATATTGGTGATCAATGTCGGGCTGCGCTGCACCAGCGTGACGTCGGCGCCGCTGGAATACAGATCCTGGGCGATATCATGGCCGCTGTTGCCGGTGCCGATGACAAGCGCGCGCTTGCCCTTCCAGTTCTCGCCATCGTCGTACTGGCTGGAATGCAGGATCGCGCCGCCGAAATCTTTCAAGCCAGGAATATCCGGCCAATTCGGAATGCCGCTGACGCCGGTCGCCAGCACGACGTGCTTCGGATGCAGGGTGCGCGTGGTGCCGTCGGTCCGGCGCAGCATCACCGACCATCGTCCCTCTGCTTCGTCATACACGCCGCTTTCGAATTCGGTCGAGGTCCAGTAGTTCAGCTCCATCGCATCGACATAGGCCTCGAACCAGTTGGCGAGCTTGTCCTTGGGGATGTAGATCGGCCAGTTCGGCGGGAACGGCATGTAGGGCAGGTGGTTGACCTGCACCTGGTTGTGCAGGGTGAGCGCGTGATAGCGATTGCGCCAGTTGTCGCCGACGCGCGCCTCGCGGTCCACGATCAGCGTGTCGAGATTCAATTGCTTGCACCGCGCGGCGATCGACAGCCCGGCCTGGCCGCCGCCGACCACCAGCACGACCGGATCGCGGCCGGCATATTCGGCGGCGGATTTCCGCAGGTCGAGCCAGTTGGGACCGCGAAAGTCGCGCGAATAGGATTCGCCACGCGGCCGCGACCTCCCGGCCTGTTCCTCGAACCCTTTCAACTCGTCGAGCGTCGTGAGCAGCGTCCATGCCTTCAGCGCGTCGTTATCGGCATCGGGAGTGAGCCGCACGATCCCGCTGCCGCGCCCCTTTGCGGTTTCGAATTTGAAGATCGCTTCGATCGCGGTGGTGCCGGCACGCATCACCGGGCGCGGCGCGGCCCGGTCGGGATCGATCGCAAAACCGGCGGGCCGGGCTTGTCCCGCATGCGCTCTTAGTTGGCTCAGGATCGCATCCGCGCCGCTGAAGGTTCGGATATTCCATGTCAGCGCCAGCACATCGCGCCAATGGCTGTCGGGATGAAACAGCGTTTCAAGCGCGACGCCGCCTGGTCTTGCGAGCGCGGTTTCGAACTGCGTCAGCCAATTGCTCGCGGCGGCGACGCCGTCCTGTGCTGAGACGTCTTTTGTCTTATCCAGCATTCGCCCTCACGTCATTGATCGATGCGGCGTTTCCCCGATGGAAAACCTATACCGTTTGCGGCAGCGCAGAAAGACTGGGAAAATGTCTGGCCGGTGCCGGCATTTACGGCCCGCGCAAGCGCTTTTCATGAGGCGGTACATAAGCTTGCCGGTTCCGGCTGGAGGAACTTGATAAGGTCTTTGTTTAATGGAGTTTGTAACAAAATAGAAAGGTGGACGGCCCAAATTAAGCCAAACCTGTAGTAGCCTGCTCGCACTCGAAGGTTGTGCGAATCGCCCTGCCGCCGAAGCAGCATCGAGGAAACTTTGCAGGCGGCCGCGGCCGGGTCGGCAGCGGCGAGCAAGTGGGGATTTTCGCAGCACTGCCTTGGCAAATGCCAGCTTGGTCCGGGACTATCGATGAACGCTAACTTTATCCCAGGTCTGACCCCGGCTTCGCAGGACCCGTCTCAAGACCCGTCCGACGACGACGATTTCAACGCCGTCGGCAGTGAGATCTTAGCGAACTCCTCGCCCTGGGCATCCTGGCTCAGCGTCGGAAATCCCTTCGCGCCTACCGCAGCGCCGTCGCTTTCGACCCAGGCCGGCGGAATCCGCCGCGCTGGGCGACCCCGGCTCCATGGTCGCGGTCACGTCCGGTGGCATTACCATCAATCTTATTTTCGATGCGGCGGCTTTGGCGGCGCCTGCAAGTTTCCGGGCCGGCATACAGCAGGCCGTGGCGATACTGGCAGCGGCGATTTCCGACAAGATCACCGTCAACATCAAAATCGACTATAGCGGCACTGGCGGCGGCGCCGCTGCCGGTCCCGATCACGGCCTGTACGAAAGCTATTCGTCGATCCGGGCCGACCTGATCAACAACGCGACGCCGGGCGATACGACTTTCAATGCGTTGGCTGCGGGGTCATCGATCCAGGGGCAATCGAACGTCGCGGTCTGGAACGCGCAGTTGAAGCTTTGGGGCCTGATGGCGCCCAACGACACTACCACCGATGACGGCGGCGCTACCTTTGCGACCGACATCAATCCGAACTTGCTGGTCGGGGTTGCGCTGCACGAACTGACGCATGCGATGGGGCGCATCCCATACGGTTCATCGCCCGATATTTTCGACTTTTTTCGCTTTACGGGCGCTGGCACGCGGCTGTTCCAGGGCGGCGCCACCGCCCCGGCCGCGTATTTTTCCCTCGACGGAGGCAATATGAAACTGGCCGATTACGGCCGGACCTCCGATCCCAGCGACTTTCTCAACAGCGGCGTGCAGGGGTCCAACGATCCGTTCAACGAATTCTACAACGGCGCGACGTCCCAGCAGCTCACGGCGATCGACCTCAAACAGCTCGATGCCCTGGGTTTTCATTTGGTGGCGAGCGGCGCCGGCGTAAACCATGCGCCGGTGGTGACGGTCCCCAACGCCAACGTCCCGGCGACTGCCGGCCAGGTGTTGCAGGCGTCGTCGCTGTTCAGCGCGTCCGACGCCGACGGCGATGCGCTGACATACTACCTGTTCGACGCGGCGACGGATCCGCTCAGCGGCTATTTCGCGGTCAATGGAAAAATAATGCCGAACGGGACTATTTTCGCGGTGAACGCGGCGCAACTGGCGCAGACCACGCTGGTTGCGGGCCACGCCGGCATCACCGAAAATCTTTATGTGATGGCCTATGACGGCCAGGCCTATTCCGGCAATACCTCTTTTAGCGCAATCCACGTCAACGTCGATCATGCGCCGGTAGTGACGGTCCCCAACGCCAACGTCGCGGCGACCGCCGGCCAGGTGTTGCAGGCGTCGTCGCTGTTCAGCGCGTCCGACGCCGACGGCGATGCGCTGACGTACTACCTGTTCGACGCGGCGACGGATCCGCTCAGCGGCTATTTCGCGGTCAATGGAAAAATAATGCCGAACGGGACTATTTTCGCGGTGAACGCGGCGCAACTGGCGCAGACCACGCTGGTTGCGGGCCACGCCGGCATCACCGAAAATCTTTATGTGATGGCCTATGACGGCCAAGCCTATTCCGGCAATACCTCTTTTAGCGCAATCCACGTCAACGTCGATCATGCGCCGGTGGTGACGGTCCCCAACGCCAACGTCGCGGCGACCGCCGGCCAGGTGTTGCAGGCGTCGTCGCTGTTCAGCGCGTCCGACGCCGACGGCGATGCGCTGACATACTACCTGTTCGACGCGGCGACGGATCCGCTCAGCGGCTATTTCGCGGTCAATGGAAAAATAATACCGAACGGGACCGTTTTCGCGGTGAACGCGGCGCAGCTGGCGCAGACCACGCTGGTTGCGGGCCACGCCGGCATCACCGAAAATCTTTATGTGATGGCCTATGACGGCCAGGCCTATTCCGGCAATACTTCTTTTAGCGCAATCCACGTCAACGTCACGGCCAGCCAGGCCCAGGTGCTGAACATTCCCGACGCGAGTGAGAGGGCGAGCGCGGGCCAGACCGCCTCCAGCCTGCCCGGCATCAACGATCGCCTTTCGGCGCAGCCTGCCGACGACAAGGGCGCGCCGTCCATCGCCGCGAACTCCGAACAGTTTCGATTCGCGGGGAATGCTTCGAGCAATGCAGTCGGGCTGCCGGATGGGCAGTCACCCGGCATCCTCGATGGCGTCCTGCATTCGACGCACGAGGCCAATCCCGGCGCCGGCGCGTCCGCGGGCGCCGAATTTGCCGCGCATCTCGCCATCGGCGCAGCGATCGCAACCGCGGTCATCCCGGATCTGTTCGGCGATACGACGGTCCCGCACGACCTGCATCCGTCCGCGCATCTGGCCGACTATTTCATGGTCTGATGCGCGCGCCGCGTCGCGTGCAACGATGAACCGAGAGGCGTTCATTTTCGCAATCCCGTTTTCCGCGATCCCGTTTTTGCCGCGGCGATTTTCGCGTTTGCCGATGTCGGTTTTGCGACGGCCGGTCTGTTTAAAACGGCGTTCGGCTTTTGCTGTCCCGCGATCACGCCTTCACGCGCCTTCAGCACCTTGTAATAGGCCCACCACAGATGCGCGGCGGCGCCGCGCAGCGGCCGCCAGGGCTCTGCCAGCGGCGTCATTTGCTTAGGCGTCGGGCGCGTCTTCAGGCCCAGGCCAACCTTGACCGCTTCCTGGATGGCGACGTTGCCCGCCGGCCAGGCATCGCCGTGGCCGAGGCAGAACAGCAGATAGACATCGGCGGTCCACGGGCCGATGCCGTGCAGTTTTGTCAGCGTATTGTGCGCGGCGTCGGCGTCCTCTTCCGCCAGCACCTCGAGATTGAGCCGTTCGGCGGCAAGTTCGCGTGCCAGATTCTTCAGCGTCTTGATCTTCGCGCCCGACAGTCCGAGCTTGCCTAAGCGATCGGCGCGGGCGCGGCGCAGCGCGTCATGATGAAACGGGTCGAACGCAGCCGAGACCCGGCCCCAGATTGCCGCGGCGCTCGCGGTCGAGACCTGCTGGCCGGTAATGATCGCGGCGAGCCCGGCAAAGCCCGGCTCGCGCTGCCGCAGCGCCGGCATGCCCGTGCGTTCAAGGATGGCCTTGAGCCGCGGATCCTGCTTGACCAGCGCATGGATGGCGCTGTCGAGGTCGGCCTGGGTGTTGAGGTGGATGGTCATGTTACCTTCTCGTCATGCGCGGGCTTGACCCGCGCATCCATCTCATATCGTAACAGACTCTTTCGAGAGATGGATTGTCGGATCAAGCCCGGCAATGACGAGACCTAAATCATGCCGCCACCCGTTTTCCGTTTTGCGCCAAGTCCGAACGGCTACCTCCATCTCGGCCACGCTTATTCGGCGCTGCTGAACTGCGATCTGGCGCAACGCGCGGGCGGGCGGTTGCTGCTGCGGATCGAGGACATCGATACGACGCGGTGCAAGCCGGAGTTCGAGGCTGCGATCTGCGAAGACCTCGCCTGGCTTGGTATCATCTGGGAAACGCCGGTGCGGCGGCAGTCGGAACATCTCAACGTTTATCGCGGTGCCGTCGAGAAGCTTGCGGCGCAAGGCCTGGTCTATCCGAGTTTCGAGAGCCGGGCCGAGATTGCAGGACTGGTCGCGCAACGGGAAGCAGACGGCCCATGGCCGCGCGATCCCGACGGCGCGCCGCTCTATCCCGGCACGGCAAAATCGTTTTCGTCCGGCGAGCGGTCGCGGCTGATCGAGTCGGGCGCGCCCTATGCGCTGCGGCTCGATATGACGGCGGCTCGTGCGCGCGCCGGTGAACTCAGCTGGATCGAGCAGGGTGAGGGTCCGGACGGCGAGACCGGCATCGTGGCCGCGCAGCCGCAAGCCTGGGGCGACGTCATCCTCGCCCGCAAGGAGACGCCGACCAGCTACCACCTCTCGGTGGTAGTGGACGATGCGCTGCAGGACGTTACCGATGTCGTGCGCGGGCAAGACCTGTTCGGGGCCACTTCGGTCCATCGCCTGCTGCAATGGCTGCTGGATTTGCCGCAACCGGCCTACCGGCACCACCGGCTTGTCCTCGACGAGTCCGGGCAGAAGCTCTCGAAGTCGACTTTGGCCACCGGATTGCGGGAGTTGCGCGCCCGAGGCGCGTCCCAGGCCGACATCCGCCGCCTGATTCGCCTGCCTTAATTTGCCTTCGGTTCGCCGCAAGCGAATCACAGGCCGGTAAGGTCCGTTGCGTGACTCCTCCGCCCTCGCCATGGCAAGATGACAACCGGCCGGGTCGGGGGAATCATGGCGCGCAAACCGCGCTTACCGCGCAATGCACGAACGCTGAAAAAGCGGACGCCGAAAAGAGGCGTTCCGAAGCCTGCCGCCCGCAAGGCGCGCGGCAGGCGCGGCGGCTCGCATGCCAAACCCAACATGGTCGAGATCGCGCTCGCCGCCTTCGCGCATGAGGTGCGCACGCCGCTTACCGGCATCCTCGCGGTCAGCGATCTCTTGGCAACGTCTGACCTCGACGAGCGCGAGCGGCGCTGGGTCGATACCATCAAGGCTGGCGCCGAGCATCTCGCAGGCCTTGCGACCCTGTTCGTCGACGCCGCGCGGAGCGGCAATTCCGGGCTCGGCGTGCGGCAGGATTTCTTCGATCTGCGGGCGCTGGCGCGCAACGCCGGCGATTCGCTGGCCGGCAGAGCCGCCGCGAAGGGCCTGCAATCATCGGTCGAGATTTCGGAAAAACTTGCCGCCTTCGTGATCGGTGATCCCGTTCGTTTGCGTGCAGCGCTGGAAAACCTGGTCGACAATGCCGTGAAATTCACCGAAGCCGGCAGCGTCACGCTGCAGGTGACACCGGTGCGCGGGGCGAAAGGCAAGGTTGGCGTCACCTTCGCGGTGTCCGACAGCGGCATCGGTCTGACGCTCGCGGAGATCAAGCGGTTGTTCCGCCCCTTTTCCCAGGCCAATGTTTCGATCGCACAGCGCTTCGGCGGCGCGGGACTTGGATTGTCGTCGGTGAAGCAGCTCGCCCGCGCCATGGGCGGCGATATCGTGGTTAGGCAGCGGCGCGGCGGCGGCACCACCTTCACGCTGACGGTAATCCTGGCGCGCGCCAAGGGGCCGGTGACCATCATGTCCGGCGCCGACACCGATGCGCCGGATGAGGTAAGGAGCTTGCGGATTCTCAGCGTCGAGGACAATCCGTTCGGCCGCGTCGTGCTCAATGCGATCCTCAGCGAACTCGGCCATAGTGCGGAATTCATCGGCCGCGGCGAGGCCGCGGCGGAACGTATCGCGCAAGGCGCATTTGACGCGGTGTTGATGGACATGGTGCTGCCCGGCATCAACGGCATCGAGGCGATCAGGCGAATCCGCGCGCTGGACGCGCCGTCCGGGCGGATCGCCATCGTCGGC
Source organism: uncultured Alphaproteobacteria bacterium (assembly GCA_963784755.1). GTDB lineage: Bacteria > Pseudomonadota > Alphaproteobacteria > Rhizobiales > Xanthobacteraceae > Bradyrhizobium. The sequence continues at coordinate 2,082,515 of CAWASS010000004.1, forward strand.
GTGTCCGGCCGCGGCGATGACGAGGCGGCGTCGCGCGCCGCCGGCGCCAACGCGTTTCTGGTCAAGCCTGTGAGTCCGCGGGGGCTAGCGACTGCGCTGCTTGAAGCGACACGCCGTGCGGCAGCCGCGACTTGATGATCGCCGCATTCAATTCGCCGCCATACACAAAGATCGCGGCGATGAAATACAGAAACACCAGCGCGATAATGACCGATGCGAGGCCGGCATACATGGTGACGTAGTTGTTGGCGAAGCGCGCCAGATATTGTCCGAACACGATGCCCGATACCAGCGACCCCACCACGGTGAAGACGATGCCCGGCAGGATCTGCAGGAAACTGCGGCGCCCTGCCGGAAGCCAGGCGTGCAGAATGAACAGCGCGATCACCAGCGCGCCAATGGTAATGCTGTAGCGCGTGACGTTGAGAAAATGCTCGTTGGTTTCGACGATCAGCGGAATGTGCCGCCGCGCCGCTTCCAGCATCAAGGGTCCGAGCACGATCAGGAGCGCCATTGCCAGCGACGTGAACGCGGCGATCAGCGTATATCCGATCAATTCCAGCCGCAGCCAGTACCAGCGCCGCGGTTCGATCACGGCGTAGGCGCGGTTGAGCGCGACCCTCAGGCTCTCGACGCCGTTCGACGCAAAATAGACGGCGAGCACGGCGCCGATGGTCAATGCGTCGCCGCGCGTGGTGGTCAGGACATCGTGGATTTCACCCGACAGCGCATTGGCAACCTGCAGCGGCCACACCTGCAGCATCAGGCCTGCGGCCTGATCGGCGAGATCCTTGGAGCCGAAAAATCCGGCCAGTGACGTCAGCACGATCAGAAATGGAAACAGCGCCATCAGCGTGGAGAGCGCGATATGGCTTGCGATCGCCCAGCCGTCATCGGCGAGAAACGTGTAGAACGCGTCCATGACAACCAGATAGAGGTAGCGAATCTGTCTCACATTTCACCTTGACCGGAGCGGAAGACGGCGCGGGCTCCGATGGGCCTACCATCTGATATTACTGGACAAAAAGCCAGATCGTTGCACCCGAATGTGAGCGATGGCGCAGGCCCTTGCGCGGTGTTATGAACCGGCGATGGCAACATTCCTGAGCTCGATTCTTCTGCCGCTCGCGGTCGGCGCCGTCGCACTGGTGCTGCTGCTTGGCCTGATCAACATGATGCGCGGCGGGTCGCCGAACCGCTCGCAGAAACTGATGCGGCTGCGGGTGCTGCTGCAATTCGTCGCAATCGTCATCACCATGCTCGCGGTCTGGGCGATGGGGCGGTGAGTTTCGTAGGGTGGGTTAGGCGCGAAGCGCCGTAACCCACCGCAACGACTCGCGATTTGGATCAGAACGGTGGGTTACGCGCCTTCGGCGCTAACCCACCCTACGAAGGTGACGAAGGAGACGGACATGGTCGTTCTCAATCGAATCTACACCCGAACCGGCGATGACGGCACCACTTCGCTCGGCAGCGGCGAGCGCCGGAAAAAATATGATCGCCGCGTCGATGCCTATGGCACGCTCGACGAGGTCAACGCCACCATCGGTCTGGTCCGCCTGCATACCGCAGGCGATGCGCTGCTCGATTCCGTCCTGGGCCGCATCCAGAACGACCTGTTCGAACGTCGAGGCGGACCTCTGTCTGTCCGAGAAGGGGCCGGGTGGTGCACGGTTGACCGTCACCGACGCCCAGGTCGACTGGCTCGAAGGCGAGATTGACCAATTCAACGCCGAATTGGAGCCGCTGCGCTCCTTCATCCTGCCGGGAGGCAGCCCTGCGGCGGCCTATCTGCATCTGGCGCGCACGGTATGCCGGCGCGCCGAGCGTATCATGGTGGAACTCAAGGACCAGCCCGGCGAGCACGTCACGCCGCCTTCGCTGAAATACGTCAACCGGCTCTCCGACTTCCTGTTCGTCGCGGGCCGCTACGCCAACGACAAGGGAGCGCGAGACGTGCTCTGGGCGCCCGGTCAAAACCGGTAAATCAGCGTTTTTGCCATGCGCGGGCCGCCTGAACCGCTTCGTTCCCCGGACGCAGCGCAGCGCGTAGCTCTTGCGGAGCGGTGCGCTGCAGAGCCGGGGCCGTCCGGAGCGCCGGTGCTTGGGACGGTCCCGGTTCTGCGAAGCAGCGCTTCGCAAGAGCTACGCGCTGCATCGCTCCCGGGACACGAGACTGTACACTCCCGGCAATGTCACCCGGATGGCGTTTTTTGGCTTTCGCGCGTTGACCCCGCATGGCCGGACCTTTAGGTTCCGCGCCCAAGCTGAATAAACCTGAAATTCAAGCGAAAGAGGATCGATGAAGGTTCTGGTGCCGGTCAAGCGGGTGGTCGATTACAACGTCAAGGTCCGCGTCAAAAGCGACGGAACCGGCGTTGAACTCAATAACGTCAAGATGTCGATGAATCCGTTCGATGAAATCGCCGTCGAGGAAGCCCTGCGCCTGAGAGAGGCCGGCAAGGCGACCGAGGTGGTGGTGGTGTCGATCGGCGTCGCGCAGGCATCCGAGACCATCCGCACCGGGCTTGCCATGGGCGCCGACCGCGGCATCCTGGTCAAGGCCGAGGGCAACGTCGAACCTTTGGCGGTTGCAAAGATCCTCAAAGCCATCGTCGATGAAGAAAAGCCCGGTCTCGTGATTCTGGGCAAGCAGGCGATCGACGACAACTCCAACCAGACCGGCCAGATGCTGGCGGCGCTACTCGGCTGGTCGCAGGCGACCTTTGCGTCGAAGCTGGAAGTCGACGGCTCCGATTTCAACGTGACGCGCGAAGTCGATGGCGGCCTGCAGACGGTGAAACTGAAGGGACCGGCCATCGTAACGACCGACTTGCGGCTGAACGAGCCGCGCTATGCCAGCCTGCCCAACATCATGAAGGCGAAGAAGAAGCCGATCGCCGACAAGAGCGCGGCAGATTACAGCGTCGATCTCACGCCGCACCTCGAAATCCTCAAGACATCCGAACCGCCGGGCCGCAAGGGGGGCGTCAAGGTCAAGGACGTCGCCGAGCTGGTCTCGAAGCTCAAGAACGAAGCCGGGGTTTTGTGATGACCACGCTGTTGATTGCCGAACACGACCACGCGTCACTCAAGGACTCCACCAACAAGGCGCTGACCGCGGCAAGTGAACTCGGCGCCGAAGTCCATGTCCTCGTCGCCGGCGGCGGCGAAGGCACCAAGGCTGCGGCAGAGGCTGCCGCGAAGCTGAAGGGTGTTACAAAAGTGCTGCTCGCCGAAGGCCCGGCCTATGAGCATGACCTAGCCGAGCCGTTGGCCGCGCTGATCGTGGCGCTGGCGCCCGGTTATGACGCCTTCGTCGCGCCTGCGACCTCGCGCTTCAAGAACGTGATGCCGCGTGTCGCAGCCCTGCTCGACGTGATGCAGGTGTCGGAAATCATCAAGGTGGTTTCACCCGACACGTTCGAACGGCCGATCTATGCCGGCAACGCGATCCAGACTGTGAAATCGAAGGACGCCAAGAAGGTCATCACCATCCGCACCTCGACCTTCGCCGCGGCCGGCGAGGGCGGCAGCGCGTCGGTCGAGAACGCCGCATCCGCCGCCGATCCCGGCCTTTCCAGTTTTGTCGGCGAGGAAGTGGCAAAAAGCGACCGTCCCGAACTGACCTCCGCAAAAATCATCGTCTCCGGCGGCCGCGCCATGCAGAGCCGCGAGAACTTTGCGAAATACATCGAGCCGCTGGCCGACAAGCTCGGCGCCGGCGTTGGCGCCTCGCGCGCCGCGGTGGACGCCGGCTACGCGCCGAACGACTGGCAGGTCGGACAGACCGGCAAGGTGGTGGCGCCGGAACTCTATGTCGCCATCGGTATCTCCGGTGCGATCCAGCATCTCGCCGGCATGAAGGATTCCAAGGTGATCGTTGCGATCAACAAGGATGAGGACGCGCCGATTTTCCAGGTCGCCGATTACGGTCTGGTTGCGGACCTGTATCAGGCGGTTCCCGAATTGACCGAAGCGTTGGCCAAGCTCGGAAAGTAACGATGATTCAAAACATCGGCGGGGACGAACGGAGCCCGGCCGTTGTTTTATGCGAAAACAGAGCGGGCCGCGACATGGGCGGCTTAGGCGTTCGAACGGGATGAGATGACGGTGATGATCAAGAAAGTCGGCGTGATCGGTTCGGGCCAGATGGGCAACGGCATCGCGCATGTGGCGGCACTGGCCGGTTTCGATGTCGTGCTCAACGATGTGTCCGCTGACCGCCTGAAGTCGGGGATGGCCACCATCAACGGCAATCTGTCGCGTCAGGTGTCGAAGAAGATCATTACCGAAGACGCAAAAAAGCAGGCGCTGGAGAAGATCGTGTCCAGCGAGACCATGGACGGCCTCGCCGATTGCGATCTGGTGATCGAGACCGCGGTCGAGAAGGAAGAGGTCAAGCGCAAGATCTTCCACGACGTCTGCGCGGTGCTGAAGCCCGAAGCCATCGTCGCCTCCAACACCTCGTCGATTTCGATCACGCGGCTGGCCGCCTCCACCGACCGGCCCGAACGTTTCATCGGCATTCACTTCATGAATCCGGTGCCGCTGATGGAACTGGTCGAGCTGATCCGCGGCATCGCCACCGACGACGCGACCTTCGATGCGTCGAAGGAATTCGTCACCAGGCTCGGCAAGCAGATCGCGGTTTCCGAAGATTTCCCGGCCTTCATCGTCAACCGCATCCTGCTGCCGATGATCAACGAGGCGATCTACACGCTGTATGAAGGCGTCGGCAACGTCGAGGCCATCGACGCCGCCATGAAGCTCGGCGCGCATCATCCGATGGGGCCGCTCGAGCTCGCCGATTTCATCGGCCTCGATACCTGCCTCTCGATCATGCAGGTGCTGCACGAGGGGCTGGCCGATTCCAAATACCGGCCGTGTCCGCTGCTGGTGAAATATGTCGAAGCCGGCTGGCTCGGCCGCAAGACCCAGCGCGGCTTCTACGACTACCGCGGCGACAAGCCGGTTCCGACGCGATAGGTTTCGTGTCCCGGGCGCGCTGCTTCGCAGAACCGGGACCCCGGTTAAGCAAGCAAGCTGGACCATAGCGCGTTGAAGACGCGCGTAAACGCACTTATGGCTCTGCCGCGCACCGCTTCGCGAAGAGCTACGCGCTGCGCTGCGTCCGGGGCGCGCACCGTGTGCGCGGCACGAAAACATTAACCTCCGTTCGCTACATTCTCCGCGACGGAGAGTTACGCATGGACATGAGTTTGGTAAGCGCGGCGATGGCCGCGCAGGCGGGCAACACGCAGATGCAGATTGCCGCGACCATCATGAAGAAGAATGCCGATGCGGAGAAATCCGCGGTCCTGACCCTGCTGGGTCAGCAATCGTCGCCGGCCAATCTCGCCGCCGGCATCGGCGGCAATCTCGATATTTCGGTTTAGCCGCAGCCTCCGTGTCCCGGACGCGGTGCGGCATTCTTCATGCCGCTCCGCAGAGCCGGGACCGCCACAAACGGCGGCGCTTGGAACGGTCCCGGCTCTGCGGTGCACCGCTAAGAGGCGCTGCATCGCGCCCGGGACACGAACTCAACTCCCCGTCGCCGCCGCGATCAGCCTGATCGCGTCCTCGCTGTCCCATTCGGCGGGGCCGGCGATGTTGCCGATTTCGCAGCCCTGGCCGTCGATCAGCACCGAAGTGGGCATGCCCAGCGCCAGCCCGATGCTCTTAAGATCCTGAAATACCTTGGCTTTCGAGTCGCTGAAGTAGCCGAGCCTGGTCAGGTTGCCGTCCTGCAAAAATGCCTTCGGCTTTTCGGAATCGCGGGTGTCGATATTGACCGCAACCACCGCGAATTTGTCGCTGCCGAGCTTGCCCTGCAGATTGTCCAGCGCCGGCATCTCTTTTCGGCACGGCACGCACCAGGTCGCCCACAGGTTCAACAGAACCGTGCGTCCCTTCCAGTCCGACAGCTTTTTTGCTTGTCCGTCGCCGTCCACGAACGCCAGATCCGGCATCTGCAGCGGCTTGGTGGCCATGGTCAGCGCCGCGACCTCGCCCTTGGCCAGCGGTGCGATCCTTTTCGAGGTCTCAAGCGCGGAGGCGCAGGGCGCGTCCGCCAGCACATTGCGCTTCAACCCGGCAATTCCGTATATCCCGGCAAATCCCAGGGCCGCGCCGACGAGAATCGCGCCCAGCACGATGGGAATGCGCCGGATCGTGGAGCGGCCGGGCGGGAAAGCGTCGGGCATATTGTTTGTCATCCGGTATAAGATACGGCTATGCAGGGATTTGGGTTACAGCCGGTTGAACCGATGTTCCGGCTGCTGGCAAGCATGAAAATGAGCGGCACACCATGAGCAACAAGATGTGGGGCGGACGTTTTACCGAGCGCCCCGACGCGATCATGGAGGAAATCAACGTCTCCATCGACGTCGACCGCCACCTTTACGCCCAGGACATCGCCGCGTCCAAGGCGCACGCCGCCATGCTTGCCGCGCAAGGCATCATCACCGCAAACGATGCGAAAAATATCGCAAAGGGTCTAGACACGATTTTGTCAGAAATCGGCAAGGGCTCGTTCGATTTCAAGCGCGCGCTGGAGGACATTCACATGAATGTCGAAAGCCGGCTCGGCGAGTTGATCGGCCCCGCCGCCCGCCGCCTGCACACCGCGCGGTCGCGCAACGATCAGGTCGCGACCGATTTCCGGCTCTATGTGCGCGACACCATCGACGAGACCGACGCGGCGCTGGCGGCGTTTCAATATGCGCTGGTGCAGCGGGCGCTGGAACATGCCGACACCGTGATGCCGGGTTTTACCCACTTGCAGACCGCGCAGCCGGTGACGTTCGGCCATCATCTCATGGCCTATGTGGAAATGGCGGCGCGCGATCGCGGCCGCTTTGCCGACGCGCGCAGGCGGCTCAACGAATCGCCGCTGGGCGCCGCGGCGCTGGCCGGCACCTCTTTCCCGATCGATCGCGACGCCACAGCATATGCGCTCGGCTTCGACCGGCCGATGGCCAATTCGCTCGACGCGGTGTCGGACCGCGACTTCGTGCTGGAGACATTGGCGGCAGCGGCGATCGCATCGGTGCACCTGTCGCGCTTCGCCGAGGAGATCGTGATCTGGACCTCGCCGCTGGTGGGGCTGGTGCGGCTTTCCGACAAGTTCACCACCGGCTCCTCGATCATGCCGCAGAAGCGCAACCCCGACGCCGCCGAACTGGTGCGCGCCAAGACCGGCCGCGTGATCGGCGCGCTCACGGCGCTGTTGATCGTGATGAAGGGATTGCCGCTGGCGTACCAGAAGGACATGCAGGAGGATAAGCAGGGCGCCATGGAAGCCTTCGCAGCGCTGTCGCTGGCGGTCCGGGCCATGACCGGCATGGTCATGGATATCGTACCCGACGAGGCGCGGATGAAGGCTGCCGCCGGCGAAGGCTACGCCACCGCCACCGATCTCGCCGACTGGCTGGTGCGGACGCTGAAAATGCCGTTCCGCGACGCCCATCACGTCACCGGGCGAATCGTCGCCGCGGCCTCGAAAACCGGCGTCGCGCTGCACGAGTTGCCGCTGAAGGCGATGCAGGCGATCGAGCCGAAGATCACCGCCGAGGCGCTTGCGGTGCTCGCGGTGGAGGCGTCGGTGAAAAGCCGGACCTCCTACGGCGGCACCGCGCCAAAAAACGTCCGGGCGCAGGCCAAGGGGTGGCTCAAGCGGCTGGAAAAAGAGCGAAAACCGGGCTGAGCGACTAAATTTCGCTTAAGTTTCATGAGCTTTTAAGGCCTCGCCAGACTTGGTCAATCTTTGTATGGTGCCGCCGAATTTGGGGATTGTTGCCGTGAATCGCAGTTCTGTGTCCGCCGGATGGACATTGGTCGCTGTCGCCGCTGTGGCGCTGGCGCTTTCCGGCTGCGGCCGCAAAGGCGCGCTCGATCCGCCGCCAGGCGCGTCGTCGCTATCGGCCGTGGAGCAGGGCGATACCGGCGAAGAGCGAGCCGCAGCCAAGGGCAATGTGTTCGACCCGTCCTACGGAGCCAATGAGCTGCCGAAAACGCCCAAGGGCACCAAACGATCGTTTATTCTCGACCCGCTGCTGAATTCCGACTGAGCCCGCCATGAATCATTTCGACTATCGCAACGGCGTACTGCACGCCGAGGCGGTCGATCTCGTCGCGCTGGCGGAAGCCGTCGGCACGCCGTTCTATTGCTATTCGACCGCAACCCTGGAGCGCCATTACCGGGTGTTCGCCGGCGCCTTCGCCGACGTGAAGTCGCTGGTCTGCTACTCGCTGAAAGCCAATTCCAATCAATCGGTGCTGCGCACGCTGGCAAAGCTCGGCGCCGGCGCCGACGTGGTCTCGGGTGGCGAACTCAAGCGCGCCCGCGCCGCCGGCATTCCCCCGGACAAGATCTTGTTCTCCGGGGTCGGCAAGACCGAAGCCGAGCTGCGCCAGGCGCTGGGCGAGGACGTGCTCTGCATCAATGTCGAATCCGAGGCGGAGCTTGAATTGCTGTCGCGGCTTGCGGTTGAAACGGGCCGCACGGCGCGGGTATCGATTCGCGTCAATCCGGACGTCGACCCGGGCACGCATGCCAAAATCTCCACCGGCAAGTCCGAGAACAAATTCGGCGTTCCGCTGGCCCAGGCGCGCGCCGTCTATGCCCGCGCCGCACAACTGCCGGGCATCAAGGTCACCGCGGTCGATGTCCATATCGGCAGCCAGATCACCGATCTCGGCCCGCTGGAAACCGCATTCAGGATTCTGGTCGAGTTCGTGCACACGCTGCGCGCCGACGGCCACACCATCTCGCATGTCGATTTCGGCGGCGGGCTCGGGATTCCCTATCATCTCGACCGGACCGCGCCGCCGGCGCCGGCGGCCTATGCGGCGATGGTCAAGCGCGTCAGCCACAATCTCGGCTGCACGCTGATGTTCGAGCCGGGAAGGATGATTGTCGGCAACGCCGGCATTCTCGTTGCCCGCGTGATCTACCTCAAGCGCGGCGATGCCAAGAATTTCGTCGTCATCGATGCCGCGATGAACGACCTGATTCGCCCGACGCTATACGAGGCGCATCACGACATCCTGCCGGTGCGGCTGGCCGAGCCGGGCACGCGCGCGATCGTGGCCGACGTGGTCGGGCCGGTCTGCGAAACCGGCGATTATCTCGCGCTCGGCCGCACCATGCCTGAGCCGAAGCCGGGCGACCTCCTGGCGATCATGACCGCGGGCGCCTACGGCGCGGTGCAGTCGGGGACCTACAACACCCGCGCGCTTATTCCCGAGGTGCTGGTGAAGGACGACCAAACCGCCGTGGTCCGCCCGCGCATCGAGGTCGATGCGCTGATCGCGATGGATAAGGTCGCGCCGTGGCTGTGACCGTTTTGCGTGTCCCGGACGCGATGCAGCACGCAGTGCTGCTTCGCAGAGCCGGGACCGTACCAAGCACCGGCGTTCGTTACGGCCCCGGCTCTGCAGCGCACCGCGTCGCGAAGTGCTACGCGCTGCGCTGCGTCCGGGGCACGAGGCATCACTCCGCCGCGCGCGCGACCGTCCTGCCCACCACCACGCCCGCGGCCTGTTCGATCGGCTTGATCGCGGAAGTAAAATCCAACTCCGCGCCCATGTCGCGGATCACCACTTCCCAGAGCCGCCCGACCGCTTCGGCGACTTCCATCGACAGCCCCAGCGATTTCATTTCGTCGAGGCAGAGCCGGACGTCCTTCACCATCAATCCGGTGGCGAAGCCGAAATCGAATGTGCGCGGCAGGATCGCGCGCGGAAACTTGTCGCGGCTCGCGGTGTTCATGCCGGAGCCGGCGTTGATCACATCGATCATCACCGCGGGATCGAGCCCCGCCTTGACGCCCATCACCACCGCCTCGGAAGTCGCAACCACCGCGGTGGCCGACAGGAAATTATTGGCGAGCTTCATGGTTTGTCCGGAGCCCGGCTTCTCGCCGATAAAGAACACTTTTCCGATCACCTCCAGCGCCGGTTTTGCCGCGTCGAACTCCGCGCGCGGACCGGACACCATCACCGCCAGCGTGCCCTTTTCGGCGCCGCCGACGCCGCCACTCACGGGGCTGTCGAGTTGCACGATGTTTCGCTTCGCCAGCAGATCGTGAATCCGAACCGCCATCTGCGAGCCGACGGTGGAGAGATCGACAAAGCGTTTGACCCGCGTGCCTTCGATCACGCCGTTCGCGCTCGTCGCAACCTCGAGCGAGGCTTGCAACGAGGGCAGGCTCGCCAGCACCGTTTCGACGCGGTCGGCGACGTCTTTCGGCGACGCGGCGGCTTTTGCGCCGAGCGCCACGAGTTTATCGACGGCCTCCTGGCGCTGGTCGTGCACGACCAACTGATGACCGGCCTCGATTAGGCGGCGGGCCATGGGAAAGCCCATCTTGCCCAGCCCGATGAATCCGATGTCCATGGTGCTGCGCCTCAACCCTTGTCCATCTCGGCGAATACTTCGCGCGCAATTCTGAAGCTGTCGACGCCCGCGGGGATGCCGGCGTAGCAGGCGACCTGCATGAACACCTCGCGAATCTCGTCCTTGCTGACGCCGTTGACCAGCGCGCCCTTGATGTGCACCCGCAATTCGTGCGGCCGGTTCAGGATCGAGATCATGGCGAGGTTGAGCATGCTGCGGGTTTTCCGCGGCAGCTCTTCGCGGCCCCAGATCGCGCCCCAGCAATATTCGGTGACGTATTCCTGGAACGGCTTGTTGAAGTCGTCGGCATTTTTCAGCGCATTTGCGACATAGGCCTCGCCGAGCACCGCTTTGCGAATTTCCAGTCCCTTGTCGTGTGTTTTCTGGTCCATGACGTTTCCTTTGACGGTTGATGGCCGACGTTACGGGTTCGAACGGCTCCCGTCACGCCTTCGTGTTATGCGGCTTTTGAGGTGCGGGTTGCGTGTTAGGCGCATTCCGCAAAAGTGGGCGCCGGTTTTGCGTAAGAATGCGCTTCATTTCATAAATGGGCGCGTTTTCGGCCGCGAGCCGGCCTCCACTTCGCGGGAAAACGCGCTGGGGGCGTGCCTCATTGCCGCCGCTGTGGTAAGGTGCTGTTTCGGCAACCCGGAGAGTTTGTTGAACGGCGCGACCCCCGACCCGACAGAGCCAGCCCGTGACGCTGAGGCCGTTTCCCGGCTGCACCTGATGCAGGCGTTGCAGCGGGCGAAATTCGCGATCGCATGGGAGCGGAGCTGGCCGCATCTGGCGCGGCTTTTGACCGTCGCCGGACTGTTTCTGGTGGTGTCATGGGCTGGACTGTGGCTGGCGCTGCCGTCGCTGGCGCGCGCGATCGGGCTTGTGCTGTTTGCGGCGCTGGCGCTGGCCGCGCTGCTTCCCCTGTTCAAATTCCGCTGGCCCAGCCGCGACGAGGGCCTGAGTCGGCTCGACCGTGGTACCGGCATCCGCCATCGCCCGGCGACCACGCTGACCGATACGCTGGCGACACGGGACCCGGTGGCGCTGGCGCTGTGGCAGGCCCAGCGCGAGCGCACGCTGGCCTCGATCAAGCGCATCCGTGCCGGCCTGCCGTCGCCGCGGCTGACGCTGCACGACCCCTGGGCGCTGCGGGCGCTGGTCGCGGTCATGATGGTGGCGACCTTCGTCGCCGCCGGCGATGAGCGCAGCGCGCGCGTCGCCGCGGGATTCGACTGGGACGGCGTGCTGTCGCCCGCCAATATCCGGGTCGACGCCTGGGTGACGCCGCCGCTTTACACCGGCAAGCCGCCGATCATCCTCTCCGCCGCTAACAAGGATGCCGCCGCATCCGACGCCGGCCCATTGCCGGTGCCCGCGGGCTCAACGCTGATCGTGCGCTCCAGCGGCGGCAACCTCGACGTGGTCGTCGGTGGCGGTCTTGCCGAAACCGCGCCCGGCGCCGAGGCGCCGAAGGGCACCAATGAGCGCCATTTCACCATTGCCGGCGACGGCACCGCGCATGTCCGCGCGCCCAGTGGCCAGCCACAATGGAAATTCGCCGCGGTTCCCGACCGCCCGCCGACCATTACGCTCGCCAAAGACCCCGAGCGTCAGGCGCGCGGCTCGCTGCAGATGTCCTATAAAATCGAGGACGATTACGGCGTCAGCGAAGCGCAGGCGCGATTCACCGCCCGCGCGGCTGAGGCGGCGAAGGGCACGGCTGCGCCGCGGCCGCTGTTCGATCCGCCGCAATTCGCGCTGGTGCTGCCGAATGCGCGCACCCGTAACGGCGTCGGCCAAACCGTCAAGGATCTCAGCGAAGACCCTTATGCCGGCGCCGACGTGACGTTGACGCTCGCGGCAAAGGACGAGGCCGGCAATGAGGGCAAGAGCGAGCCCTTCAACATGCGGCTGCCGGAGCGGCTGTTCACAAAACCGCTGGCGCGGGCGCTGATCGAGCAGCGCCGCACCCTGGCGCTCGACGCCAACCAGAACGCGCAGGTCTATACCGCGCTCGACGCACTGATGATCGCGCCGGAATTGTTCACGCCCGAGGCCGGACAGTATCTCGGCCTCTACAGCGTCACACGGCAACTCGAGGCGGCGCGCAGCGATGACGCGATGCGCGAAGTCGTCGCCAGCCTGTGGGCGCTCGCGGTCACCATCGAGGATGGCAACATCACCGACGTCGACAAGGCGCTGCGTGCAGCCCAGGAGGCGCTCAAGCAGGCGCTGGAGCGCGGCGCCAGCGACGAGGAGATCAAGAAGCTCACCGAGAATTTGCGCGCGGCGCTCGACAGGTTCCTGCAGCAGCTCGCCGAGCAATTGCGCAACAATCCGCAGCAGTTGGCGCGGCCGCTCGATCCCAACACCAGGATGCTCAGTCAGCAGGACCTCAAGAACATGCTCGATCGCATGGAGCGGCTGTCGCGCTCCGGCGACAAGGATGCCGCCAAGCAACTGCTCGAGCAGCTGCAGCAGATGCTCGAGAACCTGCAGATGGCGCGGCCCGGCCAGAACGGCGATGGCGACATGGAGCAGGCGCTCAACGAACTCGGCGACATGATTCGCAAGCAGCAGCAGTTGCGCGACAAGACCTTCAAGCAGGGCCAGGATTCGCGGCGCGATCGCATGCGCGGCAACAAGCAGGGCGATCAGAGCATGAGCGACCTGCAGCAGGACCAGCAGGGTCTGCGCGACCGCCTGAGGAAATTGCAGCAGGAGCTGGCCAAGCGCGGCATGGGACCGGGCCAGAAGGGCCAAAAAGGTCAGGATGACGGCGATCAGGCCCAGCAAGGCGATCAGGACGACGGCGAGGACAACCTCGGCGACGCCGACACCGCGATGGGCGACGCCGACGGCCGGCTGGGCGAAGGCAATGCCGATGGTGCGGTGGATTCGCAGGGGCGGGCGCTGGATGCGTTGCGCAAGGGCGCCCAAAGCCTCGCGCAGGCGATGCAGCAGGGCGATGGCGACGGACAGGGCGATGGCCCCGGGAACCGTCCAGGCCGCCAGCAGAGCGGCGGCCAGCAAAGCGATCCGCTGGGTCGGCCGTTGCGCGGGCGCGAATTCGGCGACGATCTGACGGTGAAGATCCCCGGCGAAATCGACGTGCAGCGGGTGCGCCGGATTCTCGAAGAGCTGCGCCGCCGCCTCAGCGATCCGCAACGCCCGCAGATCGAACTCGATTACATCGAACGGCTGCTGAAGGATTATTGATCCGTCCCGTGGCCCGGGCGCGATGCAGCGTCCGGTGGAAGGCAGCAACCAAATTTCGCGTCATGCGCGGGCGCGCATCCATCGATCTTCGCACCAAATCGGCATTCACGAGCTTGTGAATGTATACCTATCCCCGTCTCCAACACCTCGCTTATCCTGCTCGTGTCCTGTCCAGTGAGGGGCGCTTCTAGAGGCGATCCTGAAGTGGGACAGAGCGAGAGCTGGCCGGAGGGGGGCAACCCGAAGGCTGATGCGGCGCCCGCGGCTGTGTTTCGCAAACGCAGACCCGGGGGGCCTTGGGTAACCGTCCGTGCCCACTACGGGGCGCTGCCTTCAATGGCTGGACGAGACGGGTGAAGGGTGGGGAAACCTGCCTGGATGGCGAGAAAAGCTCGCGCCCGCGCTCGGAAGAACCGGTCCCAGGGTCGAAGAAGTCGCCGCGGCGGGACGCTGAGAGGCGTTGCCGTGTGCCTCTGTTTTCCTAAGGCGGGAAACAAGCCGCGGCCGTTGACCCAAGGCGCGCCTTTCGGCGTTCCGTCTCCCCTCAATGTCGAGGGGAGAAACTGAAAGCCCACCTCGCGCGGCGGCGCGAGGATGAGAGCGCTTGGCTGTTTGAAATTTGAATTCGGAATTCGCATTCTCGTGTCCCGGGCGCGATACAGCGCTCTTCGCGCTGCTTCGCAGAACCGGGACCGTACCAAACACCGGCGTTTGTTACGGCCCCCGGCTCTGCAGCGCACCGCTGCGCGCTGCGCTGCGTCCGGGGAACGCAGCGTCATACGCGGGCTTGACCCGCGTATCCATCATGTTCGCAAGAGTCTTTCGAAGAAGATGGATGGCCGGGTCAAGCCCGGCAATGACGAGCGCGCGACAACAGTCTCGTGTCCCGGGCGCGATGCAGCGCTCTTCGCGCTGCTTCGCAGAACCGGGACCGTACCAAACACCGGCGCTTTGTACGGCCCCGGCTCTGCGAAGCAGCACTGCGCGAAGGGCCATAGTGCGTCGAAGCCGCGCGTAAACGCGCTTACGGCGCTGCGCTGCGTTCGGGGCACGAAAGGCCTTTTGCTAAGCTACCCTGCGCGCCGCCAGCGCGTCGGCGACGGCGGTGCGGATATCCGCCACCGAAAACGGTTTTGTCACCACGTCGTGGACGATGGCGTTGAGCCCGGATGCGCGCTCGCGCTGATCGGCAAAGCCGGTCATCAGCAGGATCGTCACTTTGGGAAAATCGCGCGCCGCCGCCAGCGCCAGCGCAATGCCGTCCATCACAGGCATTTTGATATCGGTGAGCAGCAGGTCGAACGCGCCGTGGTCGCGGCTCAGGATTTCCAGCGCCTCGGCGCCGTCCTCCGCGGTGACGATGTCATGACCGTCCATGGCAATGGCCCGCGCCACCAGCGACCGCATCGATTCTTCATCGTCCGCGATCAGGACTCGTGACACCGCTCACGCCCCGCCGGCGGCAACGTCCCGCTTGTTGAAAAAGCGCACGTCGATGTTGCGCCCCTCGGGCGGCGGCGAGGCGAGGCGCGACTTGAACCAGGCCTTCTCGCCGGGTTTGAGCACCGGCTGTTCCAGCACCGCATTCCAGGCGTAGATCTCCGCACCCTGGGCGTCGCGCACGGAAAAGCGCAGCCGGGGCAGTTCGACCGGCTTCTTTGCTTCGCCGACGATGACACCCTCGATTACCAGGACCTGCTTGCCTTCGACGTTTTCGCTTGTGACCTTCACGTCCTTGAATATGAGGCCGCGCAGATTCACGTCAAAGCCGGCCATTTTATAAAACGCCGCGGTTTGCGGCAGCAGCCGCACCACGTCGACGCGCCAGATCACCAGCGCCAGCACCAGCGCACCCATCGCGGCGCAAACGGTGGTGAGACTGACGGCCGGTATCGAAAATGACGGTCGCAGGCGCCGTAACAGCGATGGCCGGGTTCGGCGGACCGGTATCGTCTCCGATATGCCATCGTTCCGGGCGACCGACGGCCAGGCGGGCTCGCGGGAGCCTTCGGCCTCAACCGGCCATTCGGCTGAAATCGAGGGGCTTTCGACCACGGGCGCTTCATGGCCCTGCCCATGATCGCCGCTGGCGGGTACGCTCCGCTCGGCCGTGGAAGCCGGATTCGGAGCCTGTTCGCCGCCCTCGGCCATGGAAGGCATCAGGGCGGGCGTATGCATCGCGTCCTCGGACCGGGCCAGCCAGACTTCCTTGCAGCGGGAGCAGCGTACGGTGCGGCCGGCTGCGCCCAGGGTGGCGGGATCGATGGCGTAGGATGTCGTACAATGGGGGCAAATGATGTGCATGGAGCGACTCGCCGGGAATGACGCTGCCCACAGGCTACAATCCGACCGTTAACGAATCGGAAACCATAACAGCCGCACAACCGGTTTGTGGGGTCCGCGGCCGAACCAGCGGGTTCCCGATTGCCCCCGAGCGTCCCATCGAACGGAGCTGAGCTTGGTCCGGTTCGAAAACGTCGGCTTGCGCTACGGATTGGGTCCGGAGATTCTGCGCGACCTCAGTTTCCAGATCCCGGCGCACTCCTTCCAGTTCCTCACCGGTCCGTCCGGCGCCGGCAAGACCTCGCTGCTGCGGCTGTTGTTCCTGTCGCTGCGGCCGACCCGCGGCCTGGTCAACCTGTTCGGGCAGGACGTGTCGCTGCTCGGCAAGGATGAGATCGCGGATTTACGCAAGCGCATCGGCATCGTGCTGCAGGATTTCAGGCTGCTCGACCATATGACCACTTACGAGAACGTGGCGTTGCCGTTCCGGGTGATGGGCCGCGAGGAATCCAGCTATCGCCGCGAGGTCATCGACCTGTTGAAGTGGGTGGGCTTGGGCGAGCGGATGGATGCGCTGCCGCCGATTCTTTCCGGCGGCGAGAAGCAGCGTGCAGCGATCGCGCGCGCGGTGATCTCGCGGCCGCAACTGCTGCTGGCGGACGAGCCGACCGGCAACGTCGATCCGACGCTGGGACGGCGGTTGCTGCGGCTGTTCATCGAGTTGAACAAGTCCGGCACCGCGGTGATCATCGCGACCCACGACATCACCCTGATGGATCAATACGACGCGCGGCGTATGGTGCTGCATCAGGGCCGGATCCATTTCTATGAGTAGAACCGGAAATGAGCGTGACCCGTTGCTGGATCTCGGACACGAGCGTCCGCAGGTGCCCGCGAAGGCGCGCAACCTGTCGCCGATCGTGCCGCGCGCCTCGATCGCCGGCCGCGCCTTGATCGCGGTGGTCGCCATCATGACATTCCTGGCGTCGATCACCACCGGGACGGTGCTGCTGGTAAGCGCCTCCGCGGCGGAATGGCAGTCGGATGTCGCGAGCGAAATCACCATCCAGGTCAGGCCCGCCGCCGGACGCGATCTCGAGCGCGACGCAGTGGCGGTGGCCGAGGCGCTGCGGGCGCAGCCGGGGATCGTCGAGGTGAGACCATTCACCAAGGACGAATCCGCCAAGCTGCTGGAGCCGTGGCTCGGCAGCGGCCTGTCGCTGGACGACCTGCCGGTGCCGCGCGTCATCATCGCGCGGATCGCGCCGGGCGCCGTGCTCGATCTTGCGGGACTGCGCAGCCGGGTCGCGCAGGCCGCACCGTCCGCCAGCGTCGACGATCACCGCGCCTGGATCGAGCGGATGCGGTCGATGACCGGCGCGATCGTATTTGCCGGCATCGGAATCCTGGCGCTGGTCATCATCGCCACCATCATTTCGGTGTCGTTTGCCACAAGGGGTGCGATGGCGGCGAATCGCCCGATTGTCGAAGTCCTGCATTTCGTCGGCGCCGGCGACCGCTACATCGCCAACCGCTTCCTGCGCCACTTCCTGCGGCTTGGCCTCGAGGGCGGCCTGATCGGCGGGGTCGCGGCAATGCTGTTGTTCGGCTTCTCCGAATCCATTGCCGGGTGGTTTTCCGGCACCCCGGTGGGGGATCAGTTCGGGGCGCTGCTGGGGACGTTTTCGCTGCGCCCGTCGGGCTATCTGGCGCTGGCGGCGCAGGCGCTCCTGATCGCGGCGATCACCGCTCTCGCGTCGCGGCGGACGCTGTTTGCGACATTGGATGACATCGACTGACGCGGTTTGCTGCACGTGCGTGCGTTTCCGGCCCAAGCTTGCGGACTCCACTTCGCCTGAAAACGCACTAGACTTGTGAGATGAATTCGCAACCCGGCCCGAATCCGCCCGACACCTTCGCCGCTCCGCCGCGGGAATGGCTGCGCGCGGCCATCGTCGCGGTGCTGGCGATGGTGTTCGTCGGTGCTGCGATCGGCTTTGTCGGATTCCTGTCGCAATTGCGCGCCTCGGAGACCAAGCCCGACAGCAAGGCCGACGGCATCGTGGTGCTGACAGGTGGGTCGTCACGCGTCTCCGACGCGATGGAATTGCTGGCCGGCGGTTACGGCAAGCGGCTCTTGATCTCGGGCGTACATCCCACCAATGCCGCGAGCGACATTTCGCGCTCGCTGCCGGACAACCAGTCATTGCTCGGCTGTTGCGTCGACCTCGACCGTTCCGCCGTCAATACCCGCAGCAATGCGGCGGAAACCCGGCGCTGGGCCCGCGAGCGCGGCTTCAAGTCGCTGATCGTGGTGACATCGAATTACCATATGCCGCGGGCCATCCTTGAACTGTCGCACGCGATGCCCGGTGTTGAACTGATCCCGTTTTCGGTGATCGGCGACAAATGGCGCGACGAACCGTGGTGGACGAGTGGCGCGACGGTGCGGCTGCTGCTATCGGAATATGTGAAATATGTCGCCGCCGAAGTGCGGGTCCGGCTGGCCGACCTCGGTCTCGAACTATCGCCCGAGATCGCCGACCAGCCGACCGGGTCGCTCAAGTTCCCCAAGGCGGCGGCAACCAACTGATCGGGTTTTCGATGGTTTCGATTTTCTTGCGTTCGCTGGTCTTCAACGTGTTGTTCTATCTGCTGCTGGCGTTCTGGCTGATCGCCGGAATCCCGACGCTGCTGATGCCGCGCACGGCGATGCTGGTTATCGCCAGGTGCTGGGCACGCAGCAGCATGTGGCTGCTGCGGGCGGTCTGCAATGTCAGGATCGAGTATCGCGGGCTAGAGAAAATTCCGCCGGGACCGCTGATCGTCGGATCGAAACACCAGTCGATGTGGGAAACCGTCGCGCTGCTGCAGTTCTTTCCGCAACCGCTCTTTATCCTCAAGCGTGAATTGAAATGGATTCCTTTCTTCGGCTGGTATTTGATCAAGCTGGAGATGATCGGGGTTGTTCGCAACGCGGGCGGCCGATCGCTGCTGCAGATGGCGCGGCGCGCCGGCGAGGAAGTGCGGCGCGGACGCCAGTTGATCATCTTTCCGGAGGGCACCCGTACCGCGGTCGACGCATCGCCGCGCTACAAAACCGGTGTCGGCCAGATCTATGTCGATTGCGGCGTGACCTGTCTGCCGGTGGCGCTCAATTCCGGACTGTTCTGGCCGCGCCGGACCTTTATGCGCTATCCCGGAACCCTGGTGGCCGAATTCCTGGATCCGCTGCCGCCCGGGCTCACGCGTCATGAATTCATCGCGCGCGTCTCAGCCGTGATCGAGGAGGCGACCAACCGGCTGGTCAAGGCGGGCCGCGAGGAACAGGCGCAGTTGTTCGGCCGGGTGCCGGCCTCGGCAAAGGCGGAGGGGTGAAACTGCGGGGAGTCTATGCCCGTCACTCATGCAGCATCGCCGCGAGCTGATGCAGTTGCGGGTCGCGGAAACCTTGCGCCTCGATCGATTTCACGGTGGACAGCACATAGTCGCGATTGTTCCCGGAACGGCCGTGGCCCTGCTGCACCAGGCGGAGCTGCTCCGACAGTGAGAGTCTTCCCGCATATTGGATATGACCGCGGTCTACCACATAGGCCATCGCGCTGACCCGTTGCCGGGCCTCGTTTTCAAGCCAGACCGAACGCATCACTTCGCGATAGACATTGGTGGTCTGCTCGCGGCTGCGCAAATACTCGATCGTATCGCCGCGGTGTTTCGCCGCCACCCGGAATGCGACGCCGCGGCAGGCGCCGCCGCGATCGAGCCCGAGCACGAGGCCCGGCTTTTCCGGCGTGCCGCGATGGTCGAACGAATAGACGCAGAGCGCGCGGTGTTCGCCGATCAGCCGCGCCGGAGCCTGCTCGATGAAGGCGAAGCCCGGCCGCCACATCAGCGAGCCATAGCCGAACACCCAGAGGTCGTCTTTGGATGGCTTTGCCTTGGTGAGGGTTTTGGCTGACATAGCGCGCACGGCTAGCAGAATTTCATGGCGGGTGAAAATACGTTAACTTGATTGTGACGCGTATCTATCGCGCAATTGACAAAATCCTGAGATCAAAGGTCGCCACATGTCCGAACTCACCCTCGTGCCCCGCAAGCAAAAGCTTTGGCGCCTTTTCATCATGCCGGTGCTGCTGCTGGCCGCGGCCGTTGCCTGGAGCGGGTTCTGGTTCTATGCGGCGTCGAAGGTCGATGAGAACGTGGATACCTGGCGCGCCCGCGAGGCGAAGTCCGGCCGGGTCTATGATTGCGCCAAACGCTCGGTGGCCGGCTTTCCGTTCCGCTTCGAGGTGAGTTGCAGCGGCGCCAGCGTCGCATTGGTGTCGCAGACCGCGGGCGCGGCGCAGGCGCCGGTTACGGTGCGTCTCGGCGACATTCTGGTGGTGGCGCAGGTCTACGATCCAAAACTCTTGATCGCCGAATTCACCGCACCCGCGACGATTTCCGGCGGCGGCCAACAGCCGTCGATGATGGTGAACTGGAGCAAGGCCCGCAGCAGCATCGTCGGACTTCCGGCAATCCCGCAGCGCGCAGCCATCGTGTTCGACGATCCCGGCATCGACCGCGTCAATGCCTCGGTGCAGACGCCGCTGGCGCGGGCAAAGCATGTCGAACTGCACGCGCGCGTTGCGGACGGCTCAGCGCAGGATCATCCGGTGATCGAAACCGTGCTGCAGATTGCCGGCGGCAGTCTGCAGGAGCTGCATCCGCTGCTCGCAGAACCCTTCGATGCCGATGTGCGGACGCTGCTCAGCGGGTTGAAGGACTTTTCGCCAAAGCCGTGGCCGGAGCGGTTCCGCGAGATCCAGGCCGCGGGCGGCCATGTGGAGATCGTGCAGTCGCGGATTGCGCAGGGCGATTTGATCGCGGTCGCCGCCGGCACGCTCGGCCTCAACGCCAATGGCCGTATCGACGGCGAATTGCAGATGACGGTGGCCGGAATCGAGAAGGTGATCCCGGCGCTCGGCATCGACAAGATGCTGGAAGACGGCGTGCCGCAAGCGACGCTCGACCACGTGGCGCCCGGCGTGAAAACACAGGACGTCAATAATCTGATGGGCGCGTTGAACCGGGCCATTCCCGGCCTCGGCAACGTGGTCAGGCAGAACGCCAATGTCGGCGTCGCCGCCGGCATCGGCGCACTCGGCAAGGAGGCAACGCTGGAGGGTAAAAAGGCGCGGGCGTTTCCGCTGCGGTTCGTCGACGGCGCGGTGTTTCTCGGACCGCTCAAGGTCGGGCAGGTGCCGCCGTTGTTTTGAAGTTGCGTGTCCCGGGCGCGATGCAGCGCACCGCTTCGCGAACTACGCGCTGCGCTGCGTCCGGGGCACGTGGCGCTCGCTCACGCAGTGATCGCCGAACCGTGATCGGCATTTCGGGAATGCCGAGGTGCAAACATCAGTCTTGCTCTTTGACGGCCGGCAACAATCGCCCGGTCGATGATACGGAGCAGACAAATGAGCACATCCAAATTTTTCGGCGCGCTTGCAATTCTGTCGGCGCTCAACGCAGCGCCAGCGCTCGCCCAGCATATGATCGACGAGCCTGGCATGTACGCATTCTATCATCCCAACGGCGATCCGAATGCTGGAACGGCGCCGGCGCCGGCCGACGCCATGGCGATGGATTTGTCCCGCGGCAACACCGCGGTGATGATGAAGATGAAAATGAGAACTCGCCCGGCTCACGCGCGGCGTTAGTCATCAACGATGGAGTCGTCATACGCGGGCTGACCCGTCTGCGGGGCCGAAGCCCTTCGGCGCCGCGAAGGCCCGCGTATCCATCCATCTTCGCAAAAAGCCGTTAGAAGAGGATGGATTGCCGGGTCAAGCCCGGCAGTGATGGTCAGGGCTTCTTCCCCAACTGCGCGTGCGGCCGGCCGAAATCGGGCGCCGCGGAATCCTGGCCGATCTCGACAATGCCGCGGCGGATGGCGCGGGTGCGGGAAAAATGCTCGAACAGCGCTTCGCCGTCGCCGCGGCGGATTGCGCGGGTGAGTTTTGAAAGATCCTCGTTGAAGGTGCCGAGCATTTCCAGCACCGCGTCCTTGTTGGTCAGGAACACGTCGCGCCACATGGTCGGATCGGATGCGGCGATGCGCGTGAAGTCGCGAAAGCCGCCGGCGGAGAACTTCAGCACCTCGGATTGCGTGACCCCTTCAAGCTCATCCGCCGTGCCTACGATTGTATAAGCGATCAGATGCGGCAGATGGCTGGTGATGGCGAGCACCATGTCGTGATGGTCCGGAGTCATGATCTCGACCCGGGCGCCGAGCCCGGCCCAGAATGCGCGCAGTTTTTGGACCGCGTGCGGATCGGCGCCATCAGGCGGCGTGAGAATGCACCAGCGGTCGATGAACAGTTCGGCAAAGCCGGAATCGGGGCCGGAATGCTCGGTGCCGGCCACCGGATGCGCGGGAATGAAGTGCACATTGTGCGGAAGGTGGGGCGCCATGTCCCGCACCACGGCGCCCTTGACCGAACCGACATCGGAAACGATCGTGCCCGGCTTGAGGTGCGGCGCGATCTCCTCTGCGACCGGCCCGCAGGCGCCGACCGGAATGCACAGGATGACGAGATCGGCATCTTTCACAGCCTCGGCGCTGGTTTCCGCGACGCGGTCAACGACACGAAGCTCCAACACCCGGGCACGAGTCTTTGCCGAGCGCTCGGCGACGACGATTTCTCCCGCCAGCCCCTGCGCCCGCGCGGCGCGCGCGATCGAGCCGCCGATCAGCCCGAAGCCGATCAGCGCGATGCGTTGAAAAAGCGGCGCCGCGTTCATTTCGGGCCTACGAAATCGCGCAAGCCCTCGACCACCAGGCGATTGGCTTCCTCGGTGCCGATGGTCATGCGCAACGCATGCGGCAGGCCGTAATTGCCGAGCGCGCGGAGCACCAGCCCGCGCTTGGTGAGGAACGCGTCGGCATCCTGAGCGGTCTTGCCCTTTTCAAGTGCGAAATGGATGAGGACAAAGTTCGCCACGCTCGGCGTCACCTTCAGCCCAAGCTTGCCGATCTCGTCCGTGAGCCAGTTGCGCCAGTGTTCGGTGTGCGCCTTCGACATCTGGATATGCGCGGTGTCCTCGATCGCGGCCACCGCCGCCAGCATCGCCGGCGTCGAGACGTTGAACGGGCCGCGGATACGATTGACCGCATCGACGATATGCGCCGGGCCGAACATCCAGCCGATCCGCAGCGCCGCAAGGCCGTGGATCTTGGAGAAGGTGTGGGTCATCACGGTATTGTCCGAACGTCGCCACCAGTTCGATGCCAAGCTCGTAGTCGTTGCGCGAGACGTAATCGGAATAGGCCGCGTCGAGCACCAGCAGCACATGCGTCGGGAGTTCGGCGCGCAGCCGCTTGACCTCGTCGAACGGCAGGTAGGTGCCGGTCGGGTTGTTCGGGTTGGCGAGCCAGACCATTTTGGTGCGCGGCGACACCAGTTTCAGGATCGCGTCAACGTCGGCGGTGAAATCCTTCTCGGGCGCGACGACATTCGTCGCGCCGTTCGCCATCGTCGCGATCGGATATACAAGAAAGCCATGGGCGGTGCTGATCGCCTCGTCGCCGCGGGCAAGATAGGTGTGCGCCAAGAGGTTGAGAATCTCGTCGGACCCGGCGCCGCAAATGATACGGTCGGGATCGAGCCCGAAGGCGCGCCCGATCGCCTCGCGCAGCACCCGCGAGGTGCCTTCCGGATAGTCCTCGAGATGATCGGCCGCCTGCCTGTATGCTTCCATCGCCTTCGGGGACGGACCGAGCGGCGTCTCATTGGCCGACAGCTTGAACACCTTGCGGCCCGGCTCCGGCACCGGGCTCTTGCCGGGGGTGTAGGGCGCAATATCGAGAATGCCGGGATTCGGCACCGGTCGGGACATCGTCAACTCCGGAAATACCGGGCCGGCTATTTCGCCACCCCGTTCGGGGTCACCCTATAGCGCCTTGCGCGGCTGCCGACGAGAGCCTGTATGCGCGCCGGCGCGCCGGTCAATCGAAGGCTTGTCTTGACGACAAGCTAACGCCGGATTAAGTTTTGGTCGTTCCGTGGTCATTTGAGCCGGCCGGCTTGCAGCCACGTTAAATAACTCGCTAAACAGGCCGGGGACAATGTGATCCCGGCCGAACTCGTCGTTCAGGCCGGGTTTTTTTATGGCCTGATTCCGTTGCGGTCCGTGAAACCTCCCTGGGAGGTTGGGTTCAAGATGGTTAACGTGCAGTCGATACCAAGTCCGGCGATCCATACCGAGGAGCGTGCGCGCGAAGCGGATCACCCGTCTTCGCTGCTGGCGACGTTCGGCGTGGACCAGCCGCTGCACCTCGACTGCGGCATCGATCTCGCGCCATTCCAGATCGCCTATCAGACCTATGGCGAACTCAATGCCGACCGCTCCAATGCGGTCCTGATCTTCCATGCGCTGACCGGCGATCAGCACGTCGCCAATGTGCATCCGGTGACCGGCAAGCCCGGCTGGTGGGAAACCATGGTCGGTCCCGGCCGGCCGCTCGACACCGATCGCTACTTCATCATCTGCTCGAACGTGATCGGCGGCTGCATGGGCTCGACCGGGCCGGCGTCAACCAATCCGGCCACCGGCAAAGTGTGGGGTCTGGATTTTCCGGTCATCACCATTCCCGACATGGTGCGCGCGCAAGCGATGCTGCTCGACCGGCTCGGCATCGACACGCTGTTCTGCGTGGTCGGCGGTTCGATGGGCGGCATGCAGGCGCTGCAGTGGACCGCGGCGTACCCTGCGCGCGTGTTCTCGGCGCTGGCGGTGGCCTGCAGCACACGGCACTCGGCGCAGAATATCGCGTTCCATGAACTCGGTCGGCAGGCGGTGATGGCCGATCCGGACTGGCGCGGCGGCCGCTATTTCGAGCAGGGCACCGATCCGCATCGCGGCCTCGGCGTCGCGCGGATGGCCGCGCATATCACCTATCTCTCGGACGCCGCGCTGCATCGCAAGTTCGGGCGGCGGATGCAGGATCGCGAACTCCCGACGTTCTCGTTCGACGCGGATTTTCAGGTCGAGAGCTATCTGCGTTATCAGGGCTCGTCCTTTGTCGAGCGCTTCGACGCCAACAGCTACCTGTATCTCACGCGGGCAATGGATTATTTCAACGTCGCCGCCGATCATAAGGGCGTGCTGGCGGAAGCGTTTCGCGGCATCCAGACCCGGTTCTGCGTGGTGTCGTTCACCTCGGACTGGCTGTTTCCGACCTCGGAGGCGCGCGCCATCGTGCATGCGCTCAACGCCTCCAGTGCGCGGGTGTCGTTTGCGGAGATCGAGACCGACCGTGGCCATGACGCATTCCTGCTCGACGTGCCGGAGTTTTTCGAGATTTCGAGAGCCTTCCTGCATTCCGCCGGCGTAGCGCGCGGCCTGAACAAGGCGGGCGGATGATGATGTCGGCGCAGCAACAGGTTCTACCGCTGGTCAGCCCCGCGCCGCGCGGCAGCGAGAATTATCGCGGCGACCATCTGCTGATGGCCGAGATGATCGAGCGCGGCTCAAAAGTGCTCAACGTCGGTTGCGGCGAGGGCGACCTGCTGCAACTGCTGGAGAGCCGCGGCATCGATGGGCGCGGCATCGAACTGTCGCGCGAGGGCGTCAACCGCTGCGTCTCCAAGGGGCTTGCGGTGGTGCAGGGCGACGCCGATACCGACCTCGTCAATTATCCCGACGACGCCTTCGACTATGTGATCCTGTCGCAGACGCTGCAGGCGACGCGGCAGCCGAAGGCGGTGCTGGAAAACCTGCTGCGGATCGGCCGCCGCGCCATCGTGTCGTTCCCGAATTTCGGCTTCTGGAAGATGCGGCTGCAATTGCTGGTCGGCGGCCACATGCCGCGCACGGAGAATCTTCCCGCCACCTGGTACGACACGCCGAACATCCATTTCTGCACCATCAAGGATTTCGTGCAGCTCTGCGGCGAGATCAACGTCAAGATGGAGCGCGCGGTTGCGCTCGATCTCTACGGCCGGCCGCTGCGGCTCAACGCGCCCTGGTGGTTCTGGAACATGTTCGGCGAGCAGGGCGTGTTTCTGCTGAGCCGGGCGGGGAAGGCGCGGTAAGCGCTTCCCTCGTGTCCCGGACGCGGTGCGGCATTCTTCATGCCGCTCCGCAGAGCCGGGACCTTACCAAACGCCGGAGTTCGTAACGGCCCCGGCTCTGCAGCGCACCGCTCCGCGAAGTGCTGCGCGCTGCGCTGCGTCCGGGAACGTATCACACCCGCACCGACCTCGGATCGCGCGCGCCCCAGCGCCCGGCTTCGGCCTGCACCAGAAACCGTCCCAGCGTCGCGTTGAACAGCGCCGGCTCTTCAAGATTGAGCACGTGGCCGGTTTTCGGGAACATCGCCAGCCCTGACGTGGCGATATGCTTCTTCAGATAGAGGCTCGCCTCGACGCAGGAATCATCCTCGTCGCCGACAATGATCAGCGTGGGCAGCGTCAGCCGTTTGATGTCGTCTTCGAATTCGTAAAGCGGCGGCCGCCCACCCTGAAAGCCGCGCTGGGTATGGGCCGAGCCCTGCGCATCGTGCTTGGCCAGCGCGTCGTAGAATTCCTTGAACCCGCGCGGGTCCTTGACCAGAAATGCAATTCGTCCCGGCGCCATGCCGGAGACCTTTGCGACCACGTCAGGGTCGCCCTTCTCGAATTCTTCGGCGTGCGCCATGGCCTGATCGCGAAAACCTTGCAGGCGTTCTTTCTCGAAGCCCGAGCCAACTCCGGCCAGCGTCAGCGACAGCGCGCGCTTCGGCGCCTCGATGCCGACCTGCAGCGCCGAATAGGCGCCCATCGACAAGCCGACCAGATGCGCGGCCGGAATTTTCAGATGATCGAGCATTGCGATCGCGTCGTCGCGAAAATGCTTGTAGCTGTAGGCGTCGGCATCCGGGATATGTGAGGGGATATAGCCGCGTGCCGAATAGGTGATGCAGCGATGGCTGCGCGAGAAATAGCGCATCTGCGGCTCCCAGCTCGCATAGTCGGCGGCGAATTCGTGAATGAACAGGATCGGCGTGCCGTGGCCTGCTTCCTCGAAATAAAGGCGCACATCGTCGCTGGTGTCGGCATAGGGCATTTCATTTTCCTTCTCGCATGGCAGCCATGAAAAATCGCAGTTAATGGTCGCGGCGGCAATGAGGCGTGCGATTTTTTTCGTCACCAAATGATCTTGGTATGACCCTGAAATCAATCTTGCACTGCCGCATCGCGTCTTGCTCTCGCCACACGCAATTCGTCTTACGCACCCGGATGTCGAGACCTCGCGGGTCGACGGGGAATGGGGGTGTCAAAGAGGATTGAGTATGATTCAGTTGGTTGCGTTTCGCCGGTCGCTTCGGGTTTTGGCGCTGGCGGTATGTTCGGTGGCAATGGTAGGGCTCGCTAGCCCGGCTTCCGCAAGATCTCATCATCACGGCGCAGGGCGGCATGTCCGCGCGCATCATCACCATCATCACATCAGGCACACCCGTCATCGCCACTTCGCGCAAGCCAAGGGTATCGACGCCGGTATCGAGCAGTCGCGCGCACCAGCCTTCACACAAAGCAGCGTGTCGCCGGCCGCCGGTTTCGGCTCCTCGAACGTCGTCGCCGAGGCGCGCCGCTACATCGGCGGCAATCCCACCGGCCGCGGCCGGCTATGGTGCGCGCGCTTCATGAACATGGTGCTGCAGCGCTCCGGCCTGCACGGTACCGGCTCGGACATGGCGCGCTCCTTCGCGAGCTACGGCCAGCGTGTATCCGGACCGCAGGTCGGCGCCATCGCGGTGATGGGCCGGCGCGGCGGCGGGCATGTCGGCGTGGTCAGCGGCATCGACGCGTCCGGCAATCCCATCGTGGTGTCAGGCAATCACGGCCACCGCGTCGCCGAATCGGTGTATCCGCGCGGCCGCATCTACGCTTACGTGATGCCGGCGGGCTGAATCATCGGAAACGGCCGCGGGCGGTGCCATCGCTCGCGTACGTCTTCTGCTGCAGTGCGGCCGATCATGGGTTGAAACGACGCATGGATACCGTATTGGTTGTGTGATAGTATTCCCCGCTTCTCATGAGGGCGGGGGCCTTTCCATGACTTGTACGATCGCGCTGTCGGCGTTGACGCCGGTGATGTCCGGCGGCCAATTGGTTAGTATCAGTCTGCAGGGATCGGTTCAGTTCAGCGGCGGGGATCATTGCAGTAGCCTCGACATTTCCGTGAGCTGCGGCCCCGTGGGCGTGACGCAAAATGTTCCGCTCTACCTCTGGACGCCTACGTCTGGCAGCTTCACCGCCCAATTCCCCAATCTTCCACCCGGCATTACAAATTGCTGCGGGCACGACGTTACCGTCACGATATCGTGTCCGGCGTGCGGCACCCATACGTATCTGCTGCCGCTCAATTGCAGCAGCAAATGCCCCGACCTTGCAGGCATCACCTGCACCGTAGGGCCGTGCCAGTACGACGGTATGGTCCAGCTCAGTTGCAACGCCCAAGTCGCCGCACTCAACGGCTTCACGAGCGGCTTTACGGTCCAGTGGGAGATAAATGGCAGTCCGGTCGGCTCCCCGATAGCGGTGACCGCGCCGGGGTGGGTGCCGGCGGTCTTCACGGTCCCGGGGGCCGGCCAGACCATCACTTTGTCGCTGGTGGTTGTCATTCCGGGAGTGTCCTGTCCCCCGATCGGGATGACGGTGACGCTGCCGGCCTGCGGCCAGGGTTGTTCGCCGATCCAGATCGATAGCCATGTCGGCGAATGCAACAAGGACGGTACGCGTCCCGTCACGATTACGGCGGTGCTGACCGGTGGCACCGCGACGACCCAGATCAGCGCGACCATGACCAGTCCGTGCGGGACGGTTAACGGGTCCAACGCCGGCTCTCTAACCCTGACGAACTCCTGCAACCTGGGGCCCGGCACCTACACCGTCACGGTGACCGCGGTTGGCTGCCACGCCCAGACCTACACCTTCACCGTTCCGGCATGCTGTCCGAAGATCACGATCAGCCATACCGCCGGAGATTGCCGTGACGACGACAAGCGGAACGTCACCATCACGGCGGTCCTGACCGGCGCCTCGACCTTGCCAATCCACGCGACCATGACGGGGCCGTGCGGCTCGGTCAACCAGTCGGGTACGGGCTCGGTCACATTGACGAGTTCGTGCGCGCTCAGCCCCGGCACCTACACGGTCACGGTGACGGTAGCCGGCTGCCCATCCCAGACCTACACCTTCACCGTGGCGGAGTGTTGCCCCAAGATCGTGATCAGTCACAAGGTGGGCGACTGCAATCACGATGGCACCCGCCCCGTCATCGTCACCGCCGTCCTGACCACCGGCTCCAGTACCATCAACGCAACCATGACCGGTCCGTGCGGGTCAACCAGCGGAACCGGCTCGGCTACCGTGACGCTGACCGAATCCTGCAACCTCAACACCGGAAGCTACACGGTGACGGTCACGGTGGAAGGCTGCCCGCCACAGACCTATACATTCGATATCGAAGACTGCTGTCCGAAAGTGGATTTCGAGGCGATCGTCAAAGGGGTGCCGATCTGCGAAGCGTATCCGCGCCCGGTCATCATCAAGGCGACGGTGACCCCGCACACCGGTGTCTCGACTACGGCGACGCTGATCGATATCGCGACCAATACGGTGATGGCGACCGGAACCGGGTCGACGCCGTTCGTGCTAGTGGGCAGCGGCAATTACGGCGAAGGAACTCATCAGGTAGGGGTCACGTTCGCGGCGCCGTTGAAGTGTCCGCCGCAGTACTTCCAGTTCTGCGTGCCGGTGTGCGAGACATTGAAGTGCTTCAACCTCCGCACCCTGATCGTGATCGCGCTGTCCACTTTCTTTGCGATCGCTTGCATGAACGGGATCGCGGCGCTGGCGGCCTATCTGTCGAGCGCGCCGTGGTGGCTGTTCGGCCGCTATCTCGACTACCTGACGCTCTCCAGTACGCTCGGCATGATCATGACGGCGGCGATCATCCTGGCGGTCCTGCTGCTGATCTGGTGGCGGCTGTGCATCAAGTTCTGGGGCATACAGATCGGCGCCTGCTGCTGGTCGTGCTGCATTTTCCGCATCATCCTGTGGCAGGTCCCGATGATTGTCGGGATTTGCCTGCTCTGGTTCCTGGCGACCTGCTGGTTGTTGAATCTGGTCTCCGCTTTGGTCCTCTTCCTGATCGCGTATCTGTTCTTCCTGTGGTGGCGGAACAATTGCTGCCCGGGAAAATGCGACGCCTTGTTCTACATGCTCACCGCGCTGCTTGCCGCGGGGCTCGTCATCGGCGCGATCGACTATGCCAACGTGACCTCGGTCGCGGTGAATGCGCCAAATGCGTTGTCGGCTTACATACCGTGGTACGTCTCGCTGTTGTGGGCCGCGACGACTATTGTGAGACTCATTATCGGCTGGACGGCGATCGCCTGGTTGATCAAGTGGGGCATATGTATGTCCAAAGACTAACGTCGGCGCCGACGGCGGCCTCGCCGCCGGCGGTCACCTCGGCATAGACGCCGCAATCGGCGTAACCGAAGCGGCGCATCAGCGCATGCAGGATGTTGAGGTCGCGCGCGGCGGTGTCGGGATCGACATTGATGGCGGCACAACGGCTGATCCGCTTCACCACCTTCAGGCGCGCTTCGCCGATCGCAAGCGTGCGGCCGAGCAGGTCGAACTCGTGCCAGGCCGGCCATCCCCGCACATAGAGATTGGCGCGAAAGCGCAGAGGATGCACGGGCTGGCCGACGATGTCCTCGATCGCGTCGAGGCTGGCGAGGTTGATGATGGAGACCACTTTCTTCGCCACGTCGGAAAAGCTGTGATCCTTGCCGCTGATAATCTTCGGCGGCCCCTTGATCCGGGTTGCAAAACGGGACGCGAAAAACTGCCCGACAGCGGCGCGTCCCTCAGTGGTTTCCAGATCGCCCTGGGCTGCGATCGCGCCATTGTGGCGGATGGTCAGGACGTTGCTCACATCGTCGAAACGGGTTTGCAGCCCGGCCAGCCATTCGTCCCGCTGCAGCATCAGGAAATAGGCTTTGGACATCCACTTGGGCTCCGCCGGATCGAAGCCGCTGGGGCCGTTTTCGATGGCATAACGGCGGTCGGCGGGCAACGTTCGGCCTGCGGCCAGCGCGACCCGCTGCAGCGGCTCCGGCGACAGGCCCTTGACCGGATAGCGGTAGATGCCGGCGATTTCAGCGAAGGGGGTTTCGGACATGGAGGCTGTTTAGGAGATTCCTGCGGATGGTGCCACCGTCCCATCCGTCATTGCCGGGCTTGACCCGGCAATCCATCCTTTTTCGAAGAAGATGGATGCCCGGATCAAGTCCGGGCATGACGGCGTTGAAAATCTACGTACGCCTCTTCAATTTCGGGAACCGATGCCCACATTTGCCCCAAGCCGGCGGTCGTCGGCGAGACGGCCGCCGGCTGGTTGAGGAATGTCAACGCGGCAGGCGGAAACCCGGTGAAGATGCTGCGTCTGTGCCTTCGGGGCAGCGCGGCATGCCGAGGGAAAAAAGCCATGAATATTGAAAAATACACCGAGCGTGCGCGAGGATTTATCCAGTCGGCGCAGTCGCTCGCGGTGCGCGACGGACATCAGCAGTTTTCGCCGCTGCATCTGCTTAAAGTTCTGCTGGACGATGCCGAGGGCTTGGCGGGCGGCCTGATCGACCGCGCCGGCGGCAATTCGCGGGCGATCCTCAAGGCCACCGAAGATGCGCTGGGCAAGCTGCCGAAAGTATCGGGCTCAGGGGCCGGGCAGGTCTATCTGGCGCCTGACCTCGCGCGCGCCTTCGAGGCTTCGGAAAAGGCCGCCGAGAAAGCCGGCGACAGTTTTGTCACCGTGGAGCGGCTGCTGCTCGGGCTTGCGCTCGACAAGGACAGCGATGCCGGCTCGATCCTGCGCAAGGGGGGTGTCACCCCGCAAAACCTCAACGCGGCGATCGAAAGCCTGCGCAAGGGCCGTACCGCCGACAGCGCCACGGCCGAAAACGCCTATGACGCGCTGAAGAAATATGCCCGCGACCTGACCCAGGCCGCGCGCGACGGCAAGCTCGATCCGGTGATCGGCCGCGACGAGGAAATCCGCAGAACGATTCAAGTGCTGTCCCGCCGCACCAAGAACAATCCGGTGCTGATCGGCGAACCCGGGGTCGGCAAAACCGCGATCGTCGAAGGCCTCGCGCTGCGTATTCTCAACGGCGACGTGCCGGAGAGCCTGAAGGACAAGAAGCTGTTGTCGCTCGACTTGGGCGCGCTGATCGCGGGCGCGAAATATCGCGGCGAGTTCGAGGAGCGGCTCAAGGCCGTGCTGCAGGAAGTGACCTCGGCAGAAGGCGGCATCATCCTGTTCATCGACGAGATGCACACGCTGATCGGCGCCGGCAAGGCCGACGGCGCGATGGACGCCTCCAATCTGTTGAAGCCTGCGCTGGCACGGGGCGAGTTGCATTGCATCGGCGCCACCACGCTGGATGAATACCGCAAGCACGTCGAAAAGGACGCAGCCCTTGCGCGCCGGTTCCAGCCGATCTTCGTCAGCGAGCCCACGGTCGAGGATACCATCTCGATCCTGCGCGGGCTGAAGGACAAGTACGAGCAGCATCACGGCGTGCGCATCACCGATTCCGCGCTGGTGGCGGCCACCACGCTGTCGAACCGCTACATCACCGACCGCTTCCTGCCCGACAAGGCCATCGATCTGATGGACGAGGCGGCGGCGCGGCTGAAGATGCAGGTCAATTCCAAGCCGGAAGAACTCGATTCGATGGATCGGGAAATCATCCGGCTCAAGATCGAGCAGGAAGCGCTCAAGAAAGAAAGCGACGCCGGCTCCAAGAGCCGGCTGCAGACGCTGGAGAAGGAGCTTGCCGATCTCGAGGAGAAGTCGGCGGCCCTGACCTCGCGCTGGAGTGCGGAAAAGAACAAGCTGTCGAACGCGCAGAAGCTCAAGAGCGAACTCGACGCGCTGCGGATCGAACTCGCCAATGCGCAGCGCCGCGGCGAATATCAGCGCGCGGGCGAGCTGGCCTATGGCCGGATTCCCGAACTCGAGAAGAAGCTCGCGGACATCGAGGCCCATGAAAACGCCGGCGAGATGATGGAGGAAGCCGTCACCGCCAACCACATCGCGCAGGTGGTGTCGCGCTGGACCGGCGTGCCCGTCGACAAGATGCTGGAAGGCGAAAAGGACAAGCTGTTGAAGATGGAGGACAGCCTCGGCAAGCGCGTCATCGGCCAGGCCGAGGCCGTGCATGCGGTGGCGACCGCGGTGCGCCGCGCCCGCGCCGGCCTGCAGGATCCCAATCGTCCGATGGGCTCGTTCATGTTCCTGGGGCCCACCGGCGTCGGCAAGACCGAGCTCACCAAGGCGCTTGCCGAATATCTGTTCGACGACGAGACTGCGATGGTGCGCCTCGACATGTCCGAATACATGGAAAAGCATTCGGTCTCGCGGCTGATCGGCGCGCCTCCGGGCTATGTCGGCTATGACGAGGGCGGCGCGCTCACCGAAGCGGTGCGGCGCCGGCCCTATCAGGTGGTGCTGTTCGACGAGATCGAGAAAGCGCACCCGGATGTGTTCAACGTGCTGCTGCAAGTGCTCGATGACGGCCGCCTCACCGACGGCCAGGGCCGCACCGTCGACTTCCGCAACACGCTGATCATCATGACGTTGAATCTCGGCTCGGAATTCCTGGTCAACCAGCCCGAAGGCGAGGATACCGGTGCGGTGCGCGAGCAGGTGATGGGCATGGTGCGCGCGCATTTCCGCCCGGAATTCCTCAACCGCGTCGACGAGATCATCCTGTTCCATCGCCTGCAGAAGAGCGAGATGGGCCGCATTGTGGAGATCCAGTTCGCCCGGCTGCAAAAGCTGCTGGAAGAGCGCAAGATCGTGTTGACGCTCGATGCGGCTGCGCGCGACTGGCTGGCCGAGAAGGGCTGGGACCCCGCTTACGGCGCGCGTCCGCTGAAGCGGGTGATCCAGCGCAACGTGCAGGACCCGCTGGCGGAAATGATCCTCGCCGGCGAGGTCAAGGACGGTGATCGCGTCGCGATATCGGTAGAAGGCAATGTGCTCACCTTCAACGGCAAGGCGCCGAAAACCGCGGAGATCGCGCAGTTCGAAGCGCCGGTTCCGAAACGGAAGCTGCACTAAGACAAGCTTTAGTGACGTCGCGTCCCGGGCGCGATGCAGCACGAAGTGCTGCCTCGCAGAACCGGAATCCCGCTGCGGTTGAAAAAGCTGGGCCATAGCGCGTCGAAGACGCGCGTAAACGCGCTTATGGCTCTGTAGCGCACCGCTCCGCAAGAGCTGCGCTGCGCTGCGTCCGGGGCACAGTGCTACTTCTTCGTAATCTTGTAGATCGCGTTCTCGATATCGGACGAGAAATAGATCGTCCCCGACGCCCCGACGCCGACACCGGTCGGAATGTTGGTCGGC
Source organism: uncultured Alphaproteobacteria bacterium (assembly GCA_963784755.1). Lineage (GTDB taxonomy): Bacteria > Pseudomonadota > Alphaproteobacteria > Rhizobiales > Xanthobacteraceae > Bradyrhizobium. Next base: position 2,116,866 of record CAWASS010000004.1, read on the forward strand.
AGCCCGCCCGGCGCGCCTGCGAGGCCGATCGGCAGGTTGGCGGCGATCTCGGTGATGCTGCCGCTGAGCGTATCGATTTCGACGATGCGTTTTGCGCCGACCTCGGCGACAACAAGCTTGCCATCCGACAGCGCGATGCCCTCCGGCATTTTGAGGCCGCCGGCGATCACGGTTTTTTCGCCGTTGCTCTCGACCTTCGAGACCTGACCCGAAAACGCTTCGGTGAGATAGGCCGAGCTGTTCGGGCCCTCGACCAGTCCGACCGGGCCGGCCAGTTCGCCGATGAGCGCGGTGCGGTCCGCGCCGTGTTCGCCGCTGACGCGGAGCAGCGATTTGGTGCCGAGTTCGTTGACGAGAATGCTGCCGTCTTCGAGCCGGATCGCATCGTGCGGGGCCTTGAAGCCGTGCATCATCTCTTTGGTCTTGCCCGTTTTACGGTCGATCACCTGCACCGTGCCGGTAAACCAGCTCGACAGGATCACCTCATCGCCTTTGGCGGTGGCGCTCATCGGATACTCCAGCGTGCCGCCGTCGGCATGCATGCGGGCGGGCTCGCTGACTTCGCCGGTTGAGCCGTCCACGGTGCGGTAGGCGAACACGTCGGCGACATAGATGGTGTCCTTGCCGTCGTCGTCGGAGACCACGCCGATGCCGCCGGGCAGTGCCAGCTTGCCGATGATCACCTGCCTGGCGGCGCCGGTTTCGGCATCGACCTCCTGGATGCCGTTGTCGGCCATGTTGGAGACAAAGATGCGGTCCTTGTCGTCGATCGCGAGGTTGTCGAGCGAGGGTTTTAGTTGCGCGACCATCTTCTTGTCGCCGGTTTTCGGATCGACCCGCACTAATTGGCCGAGCGCGGTGTCGACGACCCAGAGGTTGCCCTTGGAGTCGAAATTCACGGCAGCGGGGATCTTGAAGCCGTCAGCGACTACGGTGAGTTCGCCCTTGTCGACATCGACCTTTGCGACCTGGCCCTTGAACCACAGGGGACCATACAGCATGTCATCCGGGCCGAACTCGAAACCGTTGAGGCCGCCCATCTTCTCCATGATCTTGCGCGGCGGTTTTGTGCCCTCAACGTCGATCTCATACAGCGCGTCGCCGAGAAACACCTGCGTGGCGTACAGCCGTCCGTCCTTGCGGTAGGCCAGCGAGTTGATGCCGGGAAAACCCGAGGCGAGTTTCTTGATCGGGCCGTCACCCTTGCGTGCGTAGAGGTCGCCGGTCAGAAAGCCGGTCCACGCCATGGTGCCGTCGGGCGCAAACGCGATATCGTCGGCCATGCCCTCCGGCGTCGGGATCAGGATTTTCGCGGTACCGTTGCCGCGGTCGACTTCATACAGCGCGGCACCGGCGACGCTGCCGGCAAACATCCGCCCGGCCTTGTCGATCCCGAGCCCGTGCACGCCGTGAAACGCCGAGCCGGGAACGAGGAGGGTCACTTCGTAGCTGTCCGCGAATACGCCGGTCGCGGCGCCGAAAAGAGCCGTCGCCGCGACAGCCGCGCTCAGTGCAAGCCTGCTCGTCATGACATCGCCTCCCGATTTTTGCTTATCGCGAAAAGTATTCGCCCATAGCGAGCGTTTGGCAAACAAAACCCGCGCGGGCGTTGCAGCATTTCGCTACTACAAAATGACCTACGCGGCGGCCGCGGGATCAATTCGAAATTGCGATAGTTTGTCGCGCCG
>CAWASS010000005.1:0-683189 GCA_963784755.1 uncultured Alphaproteobacteria bacterium
TGAACATCATGCCGTATATCTCGGCCTCGATCATCATTCAGCTCCTGACCACGGTATCGCCGCAGCTCGAGGCGCTGAAGAAGGAAGGCGAGGCGGGCCGCAAGACGCTGAACCAGTACACCCGCTATCTCACGGTGATCCTGGCTGCGTTCCAGTCCTACGGCATCGCCGTCGGCCTCGAAGGCGCCGGCAATGTGGTCAGCGACCCCGGTCTGTTCTTCCGCCTTTCGACCGCGATCACCTTGACCGGCGGCACCATGTTCCTGATGTGGCTCGGCGAGCAGATCACCTCGCGCGGCATCGGCAACGGCATTTCGCTGATCATCCTCGCCGGCATCGTCGCGGAACTGCCGTCGGCGCTAGCCAACATGCTGGAACTCGGCCGCCAGGGCGCGCTGTCCACCGGTCTCATTCTGATTGTGATCGTGATGGCGGTCGCGGTGATCGCCTTCATCGTGTTCATGGAGCGGGCGCAGCGCCGGCTTCTGATCCAGTATCCGAAGCGGCAGGTCGGCAACAAGATGTTCGAGGGCCAGTCCTCGCATCTGCCGCTCAAGCTGAACACCTCAGGCGTGATTCCTCCGATCTTCGCTTCGTCGCTGCTGCTGCTGCCGACCACGGTGGCGAATTTCAACGCCGGCAAGGGGCCGGAATGGTTCCAGTGGATTACCACGCAACTCGGCCATGGCCGCCCGCTGTTCCTGTTTCTCTATCTCGCGCTGATCGTGTTCTTCGCGTTCTTCTACACCGCGATCGTGTTCAACCCGACCGAGACCGCCGATAATTTGAAGAAGCATGGCGGCTTCATTCCGGGTATCCGCCCCGGCGAGCGCACCGCCGAATACATCGACTATGTACTCTCGCGCATCACGGTGCTGGGCGCAGTCTATCTTGCGATCGTGTGTCTGATTCCCGAAATTCTGATTTCCTACGCCTCGGTGCCGTTCTACTTCGGCGGCACCTCGCTGCTGATCGTCGTCAGCGTGACCATGGATACGGTGGCGCAGGTGCAGGGCTATCTGCTCGCGCATCAGTATGAAGGGTTGATCCGGAAATCGAAGCTGCGGGGCCGCCGTCGATAACGGCGGGTAGGGGCAAATATATGAGACTGATTCTTCTGGGGCCGCCGGGGTCGGGCAAGGGCACGCAGGCGCTGCGGCTGGTTCATCGATACGGCATCGTTCAATTGTCGACCGGCGAATTGCTGCGCGCGGCGGTGGCGGCGCAGACGCCGGTTGGCCTCAAGGCCAAGGACATCATGGCCAGCGGCGGTCTGGTGCCGGATGACATCGTGATCGGAATCATTTCCGATCGTCTCGATCAGCCGGACATGGCCAGGGGTTTTATTCTTGACGGCTTTCCGCGCACCGTTCCGCAGGCGCAGGCGCTGGACGATCTGCTGAAGAAAAAACACATCAGGCTCGATGCCGTCGTCGAGTTGCGCGTCAACGAGAGCGCGCTGCTGCAGCGGGTGGAGACGCGGGTCGCGGAGATGCGGGCGCGCGGCGAAGACGTCCGTATCGACGACACCCCGGAGGTGCTGTCGAAGCGGCTGGCAAGCTACCGCTCGCTGACTGAACCGCTGATTTACTATTATTCGGAGCGGCGCAAGCTGCTGACGGTCGACGGCATGATGACCATCGAACACGTCACCCGGGAGATTAACCGAATCCTGACCGCGATCGGCGCAGTGACCGCGAAACCGTCAACGAAGGCATCCGGAAAGCCGGCTGCCGCGGGCGCCAGCAGGACCGCCGGATCGGCGTCCAGGGATCCAAGCAAAGCGGGCAAGACTGCCCAAAAAGCCGCCAAGGCCGTCCGGAAGGCGGGGAAACCGGCCTCAAAAGCCCTAAAAAAGCCGGCTCGCAAGGTTCGATCAGGCCCGAAAGCCAGGGTCGGCAAATCGGCCAAAAAATCGGCGAAAAAGGTCACGAAAAGGCGAGCTAAGGCCTAGAGACGGTTGACGAAACGAGTTGGAATCCTTTAATAAGCCCCGTATCCAGTCGGATAGTTTTCCAGCGATGCCGGGCCCCGAGACGATCCAGGGGACGGGCGTCGTGTTCGCGTTTGCGGATACCGCCTGACATAACGAGAGAATGCCGGTCCTTGAGTGCCGGCGACAGGAGAGAAGTCTGTGGCCCGTATTGCCGGCGTGAATATCCCGACCAACAAGCGCGTGCTGATCGCGCTTCAGTACATCCATGGCATCGGCCAGAGGAATGCCGCCGAGATCATGGAAAAGGTCAAGATTCCGGCTGATCGCCGGGTATCGCAGCTGAGCGATCAGGAAGTGCTGCAGATTCGTGAAGTGATCGATCGCGACTACATGGTCGAAGGCGACCTGCGCCGCGAGACCGGCATGAACATCAAGCGCCTGATGGACCTCGGCTGCTATCGCGGCTTGCGTCATCGCCGCGGATTGCCGGTGCGCGGCCAGCGCACCCACACCAATGCGCGCACGCGCAAGGGTCCGGCCAAGTCGATCGCCGGCAAGAAGAAGTAAGTTCGCGAATAGCGAATAGCGAATGGCGAGTAGGGGACGATCCCGCTATTCGCTATTTGCCGCTCACTACTCGCCATTGAGGTGTAGCCGCTGGCATTACGGCGGCGTTGAGATCGCAAGAAAGGTTTTGGAATGGGCAAGGACGCCACCCGCATCCGCCGCCGCGAGCGCAAGAACATCGCCTCCGGCGTCGCGCATGTGAATTCGTCGTTCAACAACACGACCATCACCATCACCGATGCGCAGGGCAATACCATTGCCTGGTCGTCGGCGGGTACGATGGGTTTCAAGGGTTCGCGCAAGTCGACCCCCTACGCCGCGCAGGTCGCGGCCGAAGACGTCTCCAAGAAGGCGCAGGAACACGGCATGCGCACGCTGGAGGTTGAAGTCGCCGGTCCCGGTTCGGGCCGCGAATTGGCGCTTCGCGCGCTGCAGGCCGCGGGCTTTACCGTCACCTCGATCCGCGACGTGACCACGATCCCGCACAATGGCTGCCGGCCGCGCAAGCGCCGGCGTGTCTGATTTTCGACCGCGGGCGGATGTCTGCCTGCGATGGCTTTCGATGTTTTTGACGCGGGATGATCCGCGATCTCCAACGCCAGTAATTTTGATGACAATCTAACTGGCAGGTATGGGTGACACAGTGACGATCCAGAAAAATTGGCAAGAACTTATCCGCCCCAACAAGCTGCAGGTAACCGCGGGCAGCGATCCCAATCGTTTCGCGACCCTGGTCGCGGAGCCGCTTGAGCGCGGTTTCGGCCAGACGCTCGGCAATGCGCTGCGCCGCATCCTGCTGTCGTCGCTGCAAGGTGCGGCGGTGCAGTCGGTGCATATCGACGGCGTGCTGCACGAGTTCTCCTCGATCGCCGGCGTGCGCGAGGACGTGACCGACATCGTGCTCAACATCAAGGACATCTCGATCAAGATGCAGGGCGAAGGCCCCAAGCGCATGGTCGTGAAGAAGCAGGGTCCGGGCGCGGTCACCGCCGGCGACATCCAGACCGTCGGCGACGTTGTGGTGCTCAATCCGGAACTGCAGATCTGCACCCTCGACGAGGGCGCCGAGATCCGCATGGAATTCACCGTCGCCGCCGGCAAGGGCTATGTCGCCGCCGAGCGCAACCGGCCCGAGGACGCGCCGATCGGCCTGATCCCGGTGGACAGCCTGTTCTCTCCGGTGCGCAAGGTTTCCTACAAGGTCGAGAACACCCGCGAGGGTCAGATCCTCGACTACGACAAGCTGACCATGACCATCGAGACCAACGGCGCGATCAGCCCTGACGATGCGGTGGCCTATGCGGCGCGCATCCTGCAGGACCAGCTCAACGTGTTCGTGAATTTCGAAGAGCCGCGCAAGGAAGTGGCGCAGGAGATCATTCCCGATCTCGCCTTCAACCCGGCCTTCCTCAAGAAGGTCGACGAGCTGGAATTGTCGGTGCGTTCGGCGAACTGCCTGAAGAACGACAACATCGTCTACATCGGCGATCTCGTGCAGAAGTCGGAAGCCGAAATGCTGCGTACCCCGAACTTCGGCCGCAAGTCGCTGAACGAGATCAAGGAAGTGCTGGCCCAGATGGGCCTGCATCTCGGCATGGAAGTGCCGGGCTGGCCGCCGGAGAATATCGACGAACTGGCCAAGCGCTTCGAAGATCATTACTGAGCGCGAAGTGAGTAGCGAATAGCGCTGCTCGCAATCCAGGGCGAACGCAGGCAGCCCACCTGAGCAACGTGTCCGGCGAGCCGTCGCGACAGAACAAGGTTTGAGGAACAAGACATGCGTCACGGCAAGGTTCATCGGAAGCTCAACCGCACCGCCGAGCATCGCAAGGCGATGTTTGCCAATATGTGCGCGGCGCTGATCAAGCACGAGCAGATCGTTACCACGCTGCCCAAGGCCAAGGAATTGCGCCCGATCGTGGAAAAACTGGTGACGCTCGGCAAGAAGGGCGGCCTTGCCATGCGCCGCCAGGCCATCAGCGAGATGCGCGATCTCGACCAGGTGCGCAAGCTGTTCGACACGCTGGCGACCCGCTACAAGGACCGCCAGGGCGGTTACACCCGCATCATCAAGGCCGGCTTCCGCTATGGCGACAACGCGCCGCTGGCGGTGATCGAATTCGTCGACCGCGACGTCGATGCCAAGGGCCTGGATTCCGGCCCGGATCACTCGAAGCCCGCAGAAGCGGCGTAAGCCGTCGTTCCCGGATTTGTGGAAAGCGGCGCCTTAGGCGTCGCTTTTTTTGTCATTGCGAGGAGCGAAGCGACGAAGCAATCCAGTCCGCGTCGAGAACCGGATTGCTTCGCTTCGCTCGCAATGACAGCGGCGCAAGCGCCGCTTTTTTATAAGGCAGCTGCCACGCGGCGCTTGCGATTGCGATGGCGCTCGCTGCACCCGATATCTCCCTCATTGATGATGGAGATGTCACATGAAAATCGATCTATCGGGAAAGACGGCGCTGGTCACGGGGTCCACGTCCGGGATCGGACACGCGATCGCCAAGGGCCTGGCATCGGCCGGCGCCAGCGTCGTCGTCAACGGCCGGACCCAGGCCAAGGTCGACGCCGCCGTCGCCGCGCTTGCCAAGGCCGTGCCCGACGGCAAACTGCGCGGCATCGCGGCGGATGTCTCAACGGCGGCGGGATGTAACGCCCTGGTTACAACGCTGCCGGACGTCGACATCCTCATCAACAATGCCGGCATCTTCGAACCCAGGGAATTTTTCGACATTCCGGACGAGGACTGGACGCGCTTCTTCGAAGTCAACCTGATGTCCGGCGTGCGGCTGTCGCGCGCTTATTTGCAGGGCATGCTGAAGCGCAATTGGGGCCGGATCGTTTTCATCTCGTCGGAATCCGCGCTCAACATCCCGAAGGAAATGATCCACTACGGCCTCACCAAGACCGCGCAGCTTGCGCTGTCCCGCGGCCCTGCCGAGATGACCCGCGGCACCGCCGTGACCGTGAATTCGGTGCTTCCGGGACCGACCATGTCCGAGGGCGTCGAGACCTTCGTGAAGGATCTGGCGAAGCAAAACGGCCAGTCGGTAGAGGAGGCCGCCTCGCAATTCGTCAAGCAGTTTCGTCCGACCTCGCTGCTGCAACGTTTTGCCGGCGTCGAGGAAATCGCCAACATGGCGGTGTATGTGAGCTCGAAGGAAGCGTCGGCGACCAACGGTGCGGCACTTCGCGCCGAAGGCGGTATCGTCCAGACCATTGCATAAGCGGGCCGTCCTTGCCGGCTCGCAATACCGGGGTCGCCGGGGGACGGCGGCAAAAATTTAATGTTTTGTCGCTTGACAGTATTCCTTCATTGGCTTATAAACCTAGGCATCTCATCCCAAGCTGAGGGAGCGTTACTTAAGGACGCTTTGCAACGTGGGGGTGGGAGCGGCGCCCGCGGGCAGGAGCGAACGTAGCTCCGCGCACACGGGAGGCCTTGGGTTTCCGTCCGGCCCGCAAGGGCCCGCCACTGAAGTTGGCTGGACGGGGACAGGCGAGCGGCGCGAAATCGCCGTGCTCAGGCTTCGGCCGCCAAGTCCCCGGAAGCGCGGACCGAGGCTAAAAGATCGTCGCGGTGGAACGTCGGAAGGCGTTTCCGTGGCCTCTGATTCTCGGCGATCCGGGAATCAAGCTGCGGCACCAACTACCTAAGGCGCGCCTTTCGGCGTTCCGCCTCCCTCTTTTCTCTTCGAGGGAGGTTCTCTGAAACCCCAACTCACGCGAAGGCATTTGCGGGCAGCGATGACGCATGGGCGGCTCTACCATCCCTCCAGCACGATCTTGCCGCGCGACTTGCCGGATTCGATCAGCGCGTGCGCGCGCTTGAGGTTGGCGGAATTGATCGCCCCGAACGTTTGATCGAGCGTGGTGCGCAGCACGCCCTTGTCGATCAGGTCGGCGACGTCGTTCAACAGATGATGCTGTCCGATCATGTCCGCGGTCTGGAACGACGATCGGGTGAACATCGATTCCCAGTGGACAGAAACCGCCTTGCCCTTGAACACGGCGACGTTGAATTCCGCGGGATCGTCGATCAGTCCGAATTTGCCCTGCGGTGCGACAAGTTCCGCCAGCGCCTTGTAGTGCTGGTCGGTGGCGGTGAGGCTGGCGATCAGCGCGACCGGCGGAAATCTCAGTTTTTCGATCTGCTCTTTCATCGGCCTCGCATGATCGACGACCGCGTGGGCGCCGAGATCGAGACACCATTTTTGCGACTCCGGTCGGGATGCCGTGGCTACGGCCGTCAACCCCGTCAGCCGCCGCGCAAGCTGGATCAGGATCGAGCCGACTCCGCCGGCGCCGCCGACGATCAGCAGCGTGCGCGGATCGACGCTCTTGCCGGGGTTGACGCCGAGGCGATCGAACAGCAATTCCCAGGCGGTGATCGAGGTCAGCGGAAGGGCCGCGGCCTGCGTGAACGACAGCGTCCGCGGCTTGTTCCCGACGATGCGCTCATCCACCAGATGGAATTCCGAATTGGTGCCTTGGCGCAGGATCGACCCGGCGTAGAACACCTCATCGCCCGGCTTGAACAAAGTGACGTCCGGGCCGACGGCGTCGACCACACCGGCAGCGTCGTAGCCGAGGATCTTGGTTTCGCCTTCCGGCGGCGCGGCGCGCTTGCGCACCTTGGTGTCGACGGGGTTCACCGACACGGCTTTCACCGCGACGCGGATGTCACGACCCCGAGGTTCAGGCCTTGCGGTATCGAAATCAACCAGCGATTCCACGTCCGCAATGGGCAGGGATTTCCTGTAACCGATGGCCTTCATTTGGCGTTTCTCCCGGTTGCAGCGGCCAGCCGCCGCTCAAGGACCACTAGGTGCCATTTCACGGCGGAATTGCAAGGTTTTGAAGGCACCGTCACTTCTATTGCAGCGGCGAAAAGCCTATATTCATCCGGTCAATTCCGGGATTCCATTCATGACTGCTCTTCGCATTTTCACGGCATTCTTCGTCACGATCGGCGCCATAACTCAGGTAGTGGCGCAGGACCGCCGGGTGCCGGCGTCCCCGGCTGAAGTAAAGTTGTCCTATGCGCCGATCGTGCAGCGCGTGCAGCCGGCGGTGGTCAACGTCTATGCGGCAAAAGTGGTGCAGAACCGCAATCCGCTGCTCGACGATCCGATGTTCCGCCGGTTTTTCGGCGGAGGCGGCCAGCAGCCGGAGCAGATGCAACGTTCGCTCGGCTCAGGCGTAATGGTCGACCCGTCGGGCCTGGTCGTGACCAACAACCACGTCATCGAGGGCGCCGATCAGGTCAAGGTGTCGCTGGCGGACAAGCGCGAATTCGAGGCCGAGATCGTGCTCAAGGACAGCCGTACCGATCTGGCCGTGCTGCGCCTGAAAGACGCCAAGGAGAAATTCCCGACGCTGGATTTTGCCAATTCCGATGAACTGCTGGTCGGCGACGTCGTGCTCGCGATCGGCAATCCCTTTGGTGTCGGCCAGACCGTGACCCACGGCATCATCTCGGCGCTGGCGCGCACCCAGGTCGGCATCACCGATTATCAGTTCTTCATCCAGACCGATGCCGCGATCAATCCCGGTAATTCCGGCGGCGCGCTGGTGGACATGACGGGTAAGCTGGTCGGGATCAACACCGCGATCTTCTCGCGCTCGGGCGGATCGCAGGGCATCGGCTTTGCCATTCCCGCCAACATGGTGCGCGTCGTCGTCGCCTCCGCTAAGAGCGGCGGCAAGGCGGTGAAACGGCCGTGGCTCGGCGCGCGCCTGCAAACCGTGACGCCGGAGATCGCCGAGACGCTTGGGCTCAAACTGCCGAATGGCGCGCTGGTCGCCAGCGTTACGCCGGGGAGTCCGGCGGCGCGGGCCGGGCTGAAACTGTCCGACCTGATCGTCGCCATCGACGGCCAGTCGATCGAGGATCTCAACGCCTTCGATTATCGCTTTGCGACGCGGCCGCTGGGCGGCACCGCGCAACTCGACATCCAGCGCAACGGCAAGCCGGTCAAGCTCACGGTCGCGCTCGAAGTCGCGCCGGACACCGGCCGGGATGAAATCGTCCTGACCGGACGCTCGCCGCTGCAGGGTGCCAAGGTCGCGAACATTTCCCCGGCCGTCGCCGACGAGTTGCATCTGGATTCGAACACCGAAGGCGTGGTGGTGACCGATCTGGCCGACGGCGGAACGGCTGCCGGTGTCGGATTCCAGAAAGGCGATATCATTCTGGCTGTGAACAACAAGAAGATTGAAAAGACCGCCGACCTGGAAAAGGCCACGCGCGAATCCGCGCGGCTCTGGCGCATCGTGGTGGTGCGCGGCGGCCAGCAGATCAACGTTACGCTGGGCGGATGAGTTCGAAGCGCCCACGCGAAGCGGCCAACCTGTTCGCAGCGGCCGGACTGGAGCGGGAAGCGCCACATCCGCTGCCGGACCGGCTGCGGCCGCGCGCATTGGCCGATGTCGTCGGACAAGATCACATTCTCGGACCGGACGGCGCGCTGACCCGCATGCTGGCGACGCGCACGCTGGGTTCGCTGATCTTCTGGGGTCCGCCCGGCACCGGCAAGACCACGGTGGCGCGGTTGCTGGCGGACGCCACCGAACTGCATTTCGAGCAGATTTCCGCGGTGTTTTCCGGCGTGGCCGATCTGAAGAAAGTCTTCGACGCCGCGCGTGCGCGCCGCGAAATGGGCAAGGGCACGCTGCTGTTCGTCGATGAAGTGCACCGCTTCAATCGCGCGCAGCAGGATTCGTTTCTGCCGGTGATGGAAGACGGCACCGTGGTGCTGGTCGGCGCCACAACGGAAAATCCCTCGTTCGAGCTCAACGCCGCGTTGCTGTCGCGGGCGCGGGTGCTGGTGTTTCATTCGCTCGACGCGGACGCGATCGAAAAACTGTTCGTGCACGCGGAGAAGATCGAAGGCAAGAAACTGCCGCTCGACGATGAAGCCCGCGCCGTGCTGGTACGGATGGCCGATGGCGACGGCCGCGCCGCGCTGACATTGGCCGAGGAGGTCTGGCGCGCCGCGCGCGAGAACGAAACCTTTGGCGCCGAGCAGTTGCAGGAGATCCTGCAGCGCCGCGCGCCGATCTACGACAAATCCGCCGACGGTCACTACAACCTGATTTCGGCGCTGCATAAATCGGTGCGCGGCTCCGATCCGGATGCCGCGCTGTATTATCTGGCGCGGATGATGGACGCCGGCGAAGACCCGCTGTTTCTGGCGCGGCGCGTGGTGCGCATGGCGGTGGAGGACATCGGGCTGGCCGATCCGCAGGCGCTGGTGATCGCCAACGCGGCCAAGGATGCCTATGATTTCCTGGGGAGCCCCGAAGGCGAACTCGCCATCGCGCAGGCGGTGATCTATCTCGCCACCGCGCCGAAATCGAATGCCGCCTACATGGCGTTCGGTGCTGCGATGCGTACCGCGAAGGAGGCGGGCTCGCTGCTGCCGCCCAAACACATCCTGAATTCACCGACCAAATTGATGAAGTCGGAAGGCTACGGCAGCGGCTATGAATACGATCACGACGCCGAGGAAGCGTTCTCCGGGCAGGACTACTTCCCGGAAGCGCTGGGCCGCCAGACCTTCTACGATCCGCCGGACCGCGGGTTCGAGCGCGAGATACGCAAGCGGCTGGATTACTGGGCCAAGCTGCGCCGGGAGCGGCGCTGACTTAATTTGCCGGCCTGTTCCGCGAAGGTAAAAATCTCGCCTGTTAACCCGCTATCGTCGGTGTTGATCGAATAGACCTCCGACATGTGACTGTGCTGAGGCAGCAGGCCTGCGGTGATGCAGCCGCTGGGGCGCTTGCAGGCGGCATCCCGGAGAAGCTCGAATTGCCGCACGAAATTGGGTGGATCGAGTTCGGCCGCTGCGATCATCAGCGGCGTATTCGACCTCAGCAATCCCTGCAGCGACGATCGTTCGGCATAGCGCGCGGGGTCGGCGCCGAAATACGCAATCTCCGGAGCGCCGGCCGGCGTCGCGGTCAAATCGTAGATTCCGGACAGCATGATGGCGCCGGCCAGTCCGCCGCCTTTGACCTTGTAGAACTCGGGATGCGAAACATAGTTCGCGACATGCACGGCGCCCGCCGAATGTCCCATCAGGAAAATGCGAACGGGATCGCCGCCGCGCTCCCCTATGTTTTGCGACACCCACTGAACTGCCGCGGCGAGGTCCTCCGCGCCGGCCGGCCACGGCGCTTGCGGCGCCAGCCGGTAGGTCACGTTGACGCCGACAAAACCGTTTTTTACGGCCCATAGCATCACATTGTCGTAGAACGGGCTGCCCGGCGGATGCTTGTTTCCGGCGACAAAGCCGCCGCCATGGACGTAGATCAGGACCGGCCGGAACGACGAGCCTGTTTCCGGCGTGAAGACATCGAGCAGATTGCGATCCGCGGGTCCGTATTTGAGGTCGCGTTCGATCTCGACGCCCTGATACGGCTCTTTTTCCTGCAGCGGCGCGTAGAGCGGAGCGGTCTTCGGCGGGTCGACGACGCGGCCGATCTCCTGCAGTTTTGCCGCGATATCGGCGGGCATCGAGCTTTCCTGAGACCACGCTGTGGTCGTGGTCAGCACCATCATTACAAGGACTGTCAGGGCTGGTTTCGGCGATATCATCGGCGGCGCTCCCGTTATTTTCATTTTTCTCGGCCGGTGGCCTCGTTTCGTCCATGATGGCCGATCCCGGACTGAATTTGTACTGATTTCGCCGTGACGATGGGCTGCTTTTGCGCTACCCAACGATGCACTTTTGGAGCCCAAGCCATCATGAGCCGCCGTGTCAAAAGACCCCTTGCAAAACGCACTGCTGGCGATCGACCAAAGGGTGCGCGTCCGTATCGGAGCGGCTCGCAAGGTGACCGCCCGCAGGGCCATCGTTCAGATGACAAGCGGCCCGCGCGTGCCGCACCATCAGCGCCACGTGCGGCAAATTCCGCACCGTTCATTGTCGAGCCCGCGAAAGTGGTCATCGAGCCGCCGCCGCTGCCCGCCAAAGTCCAAACCGTCGCCGTGACGGCTGACGAGGCCAACATGCGCGTCGATCGTTTTCTGGAGGCGCGGTTTCCGGGCCTGTCGTTTTCCCACATCCAGCGCATCGTGCGCAAAGGCGAGCTGCGCGTGAACGGCAAGCGCGCCGACAGCAAGGATCGGTTGGAAGAAGGCCAGAGCGTGCGGATTCCGCCGCTGAAACTCGACGCGCCCAAGGCCGCAGCAAGTTTTTCGGAGGCAACCAAGAAGACGCACGACGCGCTGAAGGACATGATATTGTTCGAGGATGACGACGTCATGGTGCTGAACAAGCCGGCGGGTTTTGCCGTGCAGGGCGGCTCCGGCATCACGCGCCACGTCGATCAGATGCTGGAGACCATGCGCGACGCCAAGGGGCAGCGCCCGCGCCTGGTGCATCGGCTCGACCGGGAAACGTCCGGATGCCTGCTGGTCGCCAAGACCCGCTTTGCCGCAACGGCCTTGACGGGCTCGTTCCGCCATCGCTCCGCGCGCAAAATCTACTGGGCGCTGGTCGCGGGCGTGCCGAAACCGAAACAGGGCCGCATTTCGACCTATCTTGCGAAAGAGGAAAACGAAGACGATTCGATCATGCGCGTCGCGGCGCACGGCGATGAAGGCGCCAGCCACGCCGTGACCTATTATGCCGTGGTGGAAACATCCGCGACCAAGCTCGCCTGGGTATCGTTGAAGCCGGTGACCGGGCGTACCCATCAGTTGCGGGCGCATATGGCGCATATCGACCATGCCATCGTCGGCGATCCCAAATATTTCAACAAGGAGAACTGGCAGTTGCCGGGCGGTCTGCAGAACCGGCTGCATCTCTTGGCCCGGCGCATCGTGATCCCGCATCCGCGCGGCGGTTTTATCGACGCCACCGCACCGTTGCCGCCGCATATGCTGCAATCCTGGAACCTGCTCGGGCTGGAAGCAGACCGGTTCGACCCGATCGAGAACGCGCCTGAAGAATAATTCACTTGCGGTTTTCGCCGGGCGTCACGACATACCGTCGATGACATGGAAACCGATGGTTACGCGCTGCCTCGGCCCGGTTATCGCAGCTCTCGTTGTCGTGAACACGGCATCGGCGCAAATCCTGCCGCCCGGCGCGTCGCAGTTCAACCCGCCGCCGCCTCCACCGCTGCCGCCGCCGAAAATCGAGGTGCCGGTGGTGCCGAAGATGGATGCGCCGCCGGCGCAACCGACGATTCAGCCGTCGCCGCGGGGCAATTTCAGCGACCGGATCAACAATTGCCTCGATGAAGGTGCTGCGGCCGGCCTCGGCCCCGGCGACCGCGCGGCCTATTCGCGAAGCTGCGCCCACCGCTAATTCATCGTCATTGCCGGGCTTGACGGCTACGCCGTCAATTTCGGTGCTGCAGAAGAAACATGCGCAATGAATCATGCGGGCTTTCAACGTCGGCGATGAGCCAGCCCTCGGGTCCGTTCACCACGATAAAATTCAGCGTGACCGCGCGGCCGCCATTGCTGAAGGTGACGGCGACATAAGTCCTGTCGTATTGCTTGCGCAGGATGGCGGTTGAAATGGCGCCGAGCTTCCAGGACGTACCCTGAACGAGAAATCATAGGGAACGCCCTTCGACGCGGCCCAGTCGGCTCGCAGCGCGGAATCGAAGAACTGGCGCGCCGTGTCGGCATTGCGGGGCAGTCCGCTCGAAAAGCCCGGCGATCCATCGCCGTAATAGGCGTAGACGTTTCGGACCAGGGATTCCGGCGAGCGGAATCCGGCTTCCGATCCCGTAACCCCAAGACCAGCCAGCAGGATCAGCATTTTGAGGAGGAGTTTCGTCATCGCGATCTCACGTGAGACGCTTTATCTGCATCCCGCCTTATCATACTGTCGGACCCAATCATCCTGACAAGCAGAAGCCGAAGGCCGAATGCGCGAATTGTTTGACGAAGTTGCCGGCCAATCGCCGCTCGATCCGGAGGAGGCGGTCCGGCGCAGCATGCGCCGACCGCAGCGCAAGCGCTCTTACGCGCGCGCCGGCGTCGCCGAAACGTCGGATGGTTTTGCCGTCACCCTGGATGACAAGCCGGTTCGTACCCCCTCGCGAAAAAAGCTGGCCGCACCAACCCGGCAGATTGCCGGTGCCATTGCCGCGGAATGGGATGCACAGAAGGAAATCATCGATCCCATGACCATGCCGCTGACACGGCTGGCGAACAGCGTCATCGATGCGGTTGCGGATCGGGTCGAAGCCGTCGCCGACGACATCGCAAAATACTTTCAGTCCGACATGCTGTTCTACCGCGCCGGCCATCCCGACGCGCTGGTAGCAAAGGAAGCCGCGTATTGGGATCCCGTATTGTTCTGGGCCGCGGATACGCTCGGCGCCCATTTCATTCTCGCTGAGGGCATCGTGCATGTGCGTCAGCCCGATCAGGCGGTCGCCGCGGCGCGCGCCGCACTTCCGGCCGATCCATGGTCGATCGCAGCCCTTCATGTGGTGACGACGTTGACGGGATCCGCGCTGCTGGCATTGGCGCTGCTGCGCGGCGTACTCGATCAAGATCAGGTCTGGGCTGCCGCCCATGTCGATGAGGACTGGAATATCGACCGATGGGGCGTGGACGAGGAGGTCGCGGCGCGCCGCGCGGCGCGGCTGGTGGATTTCAGGGCGGCGGCCGGCGTTCTGAAGGCGCTGGATTCCCCGCGCAGTTAACAAAGGGTTTACGACGCTTCGCTAGCGTGCAGCCAGCGAGGCCGTTATATGCCGATTTCCATCAATCCTGTCTTTCCGGTGATTGCCGCCCAGGGGGCCGCGCCCGATGTGGCGCTGCAGCCGGGCACCGTGATTGACGCGCAGGTGCTGAAAATTCTCACCAACGATCTGGTGCGGATTGCGATCGCCAATCTGTCGATCGAGGTGCTCTCGGAAATTCCGCTTCAGGCCGGCCAAAGCTTGCAGCTCGCGGTGTCGCAAACGCCCGATGGCATCAGGCTTGCGGTGGTCGGGCGGGGTGCCGGGGCGCAACTCGGCGAGGGCGCACCGGCGTCCGCGGGTGCAGTATCGCCTGACATCGCATCGCCGAATTCGGCGGACCCGGCCATCCCGGCAGCGGAAATAACGACCCGCGCGGCGGCGCAACCGGCGGCCGGCGCGACACCGCCGAAAAATCCGCTGACGCCGCTGCAGGCGCTCGCGGTATCCGCGGCGGCGCAGAGCGCGGCTACGCGTCAGGGAAGCCTTGCACCATTGTTCGCGAACCTCGGCGCAGTTTCAGGCTCGGACGCGCTGCCGCCAAAACTGCAACAGGCGGTTGTACAGTTGCTGGCGTTGCGGCCCAGCCTCGATCAAAACCTCAGCGGCGACGTTGTCAAAGCCGCGTTTCAAAACTCCGGACTGTTTCTGGAGTCGTCGCTCGCATCCGGGTCGCCGTCGCCGCTATCGCCGGCCGGCGTAACGGATCTCAAGGCGGCGCTGATCGTGCTTCGGCAGACGCTGGTGGCGCTCGGCGCTGCGGCCACTTTGGAAGGCGCATTGGCGCCCGCGCCGGCTTTTCAGCAGCAGGCCGCGGTTGCCGGGCAACTGTCCTCGGGTATCCCGGCACAAACAGCTCCCGGCATCTCCGTGGCTGATCCCGCTCCCGATTCGCAGATCGCAGTGCCACCCTCGTTGATTCCCGAAATCGATGTCGAGGAAGTCTTCCTGCCGCAGGCACGCCTACCCGTCGCCGATGATTTCATTGAATTGAGTGGAGCCAGCCGCATTTTTACCGCGGCAGCAACACCGTTAAGCGCCGATGGCGGCGCGCGCACGGCGACGACGAACGCGATATTGAATCTGTTGCAGGAGGCGCTGCAGGCATTTCCGCAAAAAGCCGGCGGCCTTGCAAAGGCGGTACCCGACAGCGACGTTTTACCCGATCCCTTGCCACCGCCAAATGGATCACAGAAGGCTCTGCATATTGACGACGCGGCAGCGGTGCGTACCAACATGCCGCCGCCGCCATTTCGCGGTGCCTTGCCGTCGGCGCAATCCGTGACGTCGCCGTCGCTTGCACCCGATGCGCCGCTGGCATCGACCGCGCATCATCTGCTCGACGATACCGATGCCGCGATTGCCCGGCAGACGCTGCTTCAGGTGGCGTCGTTGCCGGATCGCGCCGATATTGCCGGCGTGCGCCCCGATCCCGCAGCGCCACGATGGAATTTCGAGATACCGTTCGCAACCCCGGCTGGAACAGCCGTTGCCCAATTTGAAATATCGCGCGACGGGAATGGAAGCGCGATCGATGCGGCAAGGCGGGTGTGGCGGGCGCGGTTCTCGCTCGATGTCGAGCCCGCCGGCCCCGTTCACGCCCTGATCTCGTTCAGCGGCAACACCACCTCGGTGCGGATGTGGGCCGAGCGTCCGGCGACCGCCGCGCAACTGCGCGCCGGTTCCTCGCAACTGAGCCAGGCCCTGAGCCGCGCCGAGCTTCAGCCCGGCGATATCGTGATCCGCGACGGCACGCCGCTGCAACCGAAACCGGCGCCGGCCGGGCATTTCCTGGATCGTGCGCTATGAGCGCGGAGACAAAGAGCCAACTCGCGGTCGCGCTGCATTACGACAAATCAGGCGCGCCCCGCGTCGTCGCCAAGGGCAGGGGCACCCTCGGCGAAAAGATCATCGAGGTGGCGAGAGCCCACGATATCCCGATCGAGGAGAACGAAGTGCTGGCCGGCGCGCTTTCCAACGTCGAACTCGGCGATGAAATTCCGGCCGAGCTCTACAAAGCGGTGGCCGAGGTGCTGATTTTCGTGCTGCGATTGTCGGGGCGGATTCGCTAGAATTTTCCTTGTTCGCCGTCATTGTTTTACCACGATGCCCCGCGCATCGTTGCGGCCGTTCTCAATTCAACGCGGTGCTGCCTTGATCAATCGTCGCCACATGCTTGGATTTCTTGCCGCCGCCGGAATCGCGCCGCGCGCGGTTGCCAACGTCGCACCCCAACGCAGCGAAATCCGCGACGGGCTCGCAAGGCGGTTCGCCGATGAGGGGACGGCCGGTACCTTCGTCGGCTACAAGACCGACGACTATCTCATTGTCGCCAGCGACAAGGACCGCTCCGGCCAGGCGTTTCTCCCCGCCTCGACCTTCAAGATTCCGAATTCGGTGATCGCGCTGGAAACCGGCGTGGTCGGCGATCCCGACAAGGATATTTTCAAATGGGACGGCATCAAGCGCAGCATCGAGGCGTGGAATCAGGACCACACCTTGCGCTCGGCGATCGCTGCCTCCGCAGTGCCGGTGTATCAGGAGATCGCGCGCAAGGTCGGCGCGGAGCGGATGCAGAAATACGTTGACCTGTTCGAGTACGGCAATTGCAATATCGGCGGCGGCATCGATCAGTTCTGGCTGACCGGCGACCTGCGGATCGATCCGATCCAGCAGATCGATTTCGTCGATCGTCTTCGCCGCGGCGTGCTGCCGGTTTCCAGGCGCAGCCAGGACCTGGTGCGCGATATCCTTCCGGTGACCAAAGCCGGCGAAGCAACGATCCGCGCCAAGACCGGCCTGCTCGGCGCCGAACTCGGCAGGCCGTCGCTCGGCTGGCTGGTGGGCTGGGCCGAGAAGGGCGGCGCGCAGACCGTGTTCGCGCTCAATATGGATGTTCGCGAACCGCGGCATATCCCTGATCGCATGAAGCTGGCGCAGCAGTGCCTGGCCGATATCGGCGCGATTTGATCCGGCATCGCCGAGGCGCATCAATCGATGCTGGCGCCGGCGGCGCGGCTGGATTAGCATTCCCTGCATAAAAAACGTACGGAGGAAATCCCATGAAACCAACGCTCTGGATGTCGTCGCTTGCGGTGGCCGCGGCGGGCGGATGGCTCGCGGCGACGATGTTCGCGCCGCCGGCGACGGGCAAGGAACCGCGCTTTCCGCAACTCACCATGGATCAGCTCAACGAGGCGCAGAAGCCGCTCGGCGAGCAGGTGATGAAGGTGTCCAGTGTCGGGCTTGCCGGTCCGTACAATCCGATGATGCGCAGCCCGGTGCTGGGCCAGCGGCTGTTCGATCTGTTTCACTATCTGCGCTGGGAAACCTCGGTGCCGACCAAACTCAACGAGTTCGCAATCCTGATCATCGGGCGGCAATGGCGCTCGCAGGTCGAATGGTACGCCCACGCGCCGTTGGCGGCCAAGGCCGGGTTGTCGCCTGAAATCATCGCCGAGCTGAAGGCCAGCAAGCGTCCGTCCGGCATGGCCGAAGACGAGGCAACGGTGTACGATTTCGTCACCGAGCTTACGACCACGCAAAAGGTTTCCGACGAGACCTACGCGCGCGCCAAAAAGGTTTTCAACGATCAGCAGATCGTGGATTTGACGGCGGTCGCGGGCAACTACGTCATGGTCGCGATGATGCTGGCGATGGCGGAGGAAACCACGCCGCCCGGCAAGGAGCCGCCGTTCAAAGTGGGCGAGAAGTAAGCCGGCATTTTTGCGGGGAGCACGATGGGACTTCTGGTGATGATCCTCGGGCTCGTGCTGTTTCTCGGCGTCCACACGCTGACGACGCAGCGCGAGCTGCGCGCGCAGGTCATGGCGTCGACGGGCGAGGGTGGCTACAAGATCGCTTACGCGCTAGCGTCGCTGCTCGGTCTCGCGCTGATCGCCTGGGGTTTCGCGCATTATCGCGCGACCGGATGGATCGATGTCTGGTATCCGCCGGTCGCTTTAAAACACATCACGGTGGCGCTGATGCTGCCCGCGGTGATCCTGGTGGTGGCGTCCTATATTCGCGGCCGCATCTACACCGCGCTCAAGCATCCGATGCTGGCGGGCGTCAAATTATGGGCGGCCGCGCATCTGCTCGCCAATGGCGATCTCGGCTCGATCATCCTGTTCGGCTCGTTCCTGGCTTGGGCGGTGTTCGACCGCATCTCGCTGAAACGTCGCAGCGACGCCGGCGCACCGCCGATCCCGGTCGGCGGTTCGGCCAACGATCTGATCGCGGTCGCGGTCGGTGTCGTCGCCTATCTCGCGCTCGCCTTCGCGTTCCATCCGGTGGTGATCGGCGTGCCCGTGGTCGGCGCGTAACGCGCGCCCTGCTTTCCGCGGCCGGCCCCGTTAACGTTCCGGCCGGGCTGGCTTTGCCTTGCCACCGCCATATCGTTAAGCTATCGCCGCCGCCATAATCGGGCCGGGATGCGGCGCGGGTCAGCGACCCGGCGCGGATGACGGGGACGGGATAGCCTTAAGTGTCTGAATTATTTGATGAAGTCGACGAGGAAGTGCGTCGCGAACAGCTCAAGAAGCTGTGGGACAAGTATTCGATCTTTATCATCGCGGGCGCGATTCTGATCGTCGCCGCGGTCGGTGGCTGGCGCGGCTACCAGTATCTGGAAGCCAAGAAAGCCGCTGAAGCGGGTGCCGCATTCGACGCCGCGTCAGATCTTTCCGAGCAGAACAAGCACGCCGAGGCCGAGGCCGCCTTTACCCGGCTAGCCGCTACCGCGCCCTATGGCTATCGCGTGCTGTCGCGGCTGCGCGCCGCGGCTGAACTCGCCGCCCGCGATCCGCAGGCTGCGGCAAAACAATACGACGACATATCGGCCGATCGCGGCATCGGTGCTTCGGAACAGGATCTGGCGCGAATCCGCGCGGCCGGGCTGCTGCTCGACACCACGAACTACAACAACATGCTGCAGCGCCTGGAGCCCGCGACGGCGCCGGGCGCGACCTATCGTCATACCGCGCGCGAATTGCTTGCGCTGTCGGCCTGGCGGGCCAACGATACGGCGGCGACGCGGCAGTGGCTGGACATGATTGCCAATGACGGCGAGACGCCGCCGACGCTGCGCTCGCGCGCAGAAGCGCTGCAGGCGTTGCTTCCGCCGGTCGCCAAAAGCTGACAACACGAGCCAAAAGAGTTGAGTGAGAAATCGTCCATGCGCCGCTCGCAACGTCTCATTGCCGCTGCCGTCGTCATCGCGTTGTCGGGCGCGCTGGCCGGCTGCAGCTCGAGCTTGAGCAATTGGGATCCGACCGACCTGCTCGATTTTCTCGATACGAAGAAGAAGCTGCCGGGCGAGCGCAAGCCGGTCTTCCCCGACGGGGTGCCGGGCCTCGAGCAGGGCGTGCCGAAGGAATTGTACAAGGGCGCGGCCCAGCAGCAGGACGCCCCAACGGTTGCGGTAGCGCAACCCGCCGAAACGCCGAAATCGAAAAATGCCGCAAAATCGAAAGGCAAGGGCAAGCAACCCAGCGCCGCGCCCGCGCAGGATGCCGCGCAAGCGCCGGCACCCGACGGCGAGGCTGCGCCCGAGGAAGAAGGCTCCACCGCCGCGGCGCCGCCGGCGCCAAAGCCCAAGAAGATCGTACGCCGCCGCACCACGGCGCCGCCGCCCGATGCGCCGGCACCCCAGGCCGCCAAACCCGCCCAATCCACGGCGCAGCCGCAACAGGCTGCCACGCCATTCCCCGCGCCGATGCCGAGCGGCACCTTCCAACGCTGAGATCGCTTGCCTCGCATTGACATGCGCTTCCTAAAAGGCGCAGGGATCGCTGATGTCCTTCACCATCGCCATCATCGGCCGGCCCAATGTCGGCAAATCGACGCTGTTCAATCGGCTGGTCGGGCAGAAGCTCGCGCTGGTCGATGACGAACCCGGGGTTACGCGCGACCGCCGCGAAGGCCAGGCGCGGCTAGGCGATCTCGAATTCACCATCATAGATACCGCGGGCCTCGACGAGGGAGCCAAGGGCTCATTGACCGCGCGGATGCAGGAGCAGACCGAAGCCGCGATCGGCCTGGCCGACGCCTTGATGTTCGTGATCGACGCGCGCGCCGGCCTTACGCCGAACGACCGTTCGTTCGCCGATTTCGCACGCCGCGCCAACAAGCCGGTGGTGCTGTTGGCGAATAAAAGCGAGGGCAAGCACGGCGAGGCCGGCGCGATGGAAGCTTACGCGCTGGGCCTGGGCGAACCGATCCAGATTTCCGCCGAGCATGGCGAGGGCCTCAGCGACCTCTATGATTCGCTGCGGGTGCTGATGCCGGAGCCGGTCGAGGAGCGGGAAGAATTCGATGACGATGACGTCATCCTCCCCGACGAGGATTTGTCGAAGCGGCCCATTCGCGTGGCCATCGTCGGCCGTCCCAACGCCGGCAAATCCACGCTGATCAATCATCTGCTAGGCGAGGAACGGCTGCTGACCTCAGCCGAGGCCGGCACCACCCGCGATTCGATTTCGGTCGAGATCACCTGGCAGGGCCGCGACTTCCGGGTGTTCGATACCGCAGGGTTACGGCGGCGCTCGCGGATCGAGGCGAAGCTGGAAAAGCTTTCGGTCGCCGATGCGTTGCGCGCGGTGCGCTTCGCCGAAGTCGTGGTGTTGATGATGGACGCGCAGAACAAGTTCGAGGAGCAGGATCTGCGCATCGCCGACCTGATCGAGCGCGAGGGCCGCGCATTGGTGATCGCGGTCAACAAATGGGATTTGATGGGACGGCAAGCCAAGCTCATTACCGCGCTGCGCACCGACGCCGACCATCTGCTGCCGCAGGTCAAGGGCATGCCGATTGTCGCGGTGTCCGGGCTGATGGGCGAGGGCATCGACCGCCTGATGACCGCGATCGAGGAGGCCTATGCGGTGTGGAACCGGCGGGTGCCGACGGCGGCGCTCAATCGCTGGTTCGAGCAGGCGGTCGATGCCAATCCGCCGCCGGCGGTTTCCGGCCGCCGGCTGAAGCTGAACTACGTCACGCAAACCAAGGCCCGGCCGCCGAGTTTCGTGGTGTTCTGCTCGCGCGCCGACGCGGTGCCGGAATCCTATCTGCGTTATCTCGTCAACAGCCTGCGCGGCTTCTTCGATCTGCCGGGCACGCCGGTCCGAATTACGTTGCGCGAAAAAGCCAATCCGTTCGCCCACAAGCGCAAGCGGCCGTCGTGAGCCAAGAGCCGGCGAGCGCGATCGAAACGCCCGTCGTGAACCCCCCGCGCCGCGGCGCGGTGGTGTTCATCTTCGTCACCATCCTGCTCGACATGTTCGCGCTCGGGTTGATCCTGCCGGTGCTGCCAAAACTGGTCGAAAGTTTTGTCGACAACGACACCGCAAGCGCGGCGCGGATCTTCGGCCTGTTCGGCACCGCATGGGCACTGATGCAGTTTTTCTTCTCGCCTGTTCTCGGCGGATTGTCGGACCGGTTCGGCCGCCGCCCCGTGGTGCTGTTGTCGAATCTCGGTCTCGCGCTCGATTATGTCCTGATGGCGCTGGCGCCGTCGTTGATCTGGCTGTTCGTCGGCCGGGTGATCTCCGGCATCACCTCGGCGAGCATCTCGACCGCGTTCGCCTATATCGCCGACGTCACGCCGCCGGAGCGGCGCGCCGCGGTGTTCGGCAAGGTCGGCGTTGCCTTCGGCGCGGGATTCATTCTCGGACCAGCGCTCGGCGGTTTGCTCGGCGGCATGAATCCGCGGCTGCCGTTCTGGGTTGCCGCGGGTTTGAGCTTTGCCAACACCCTGTATGGCCTCCTGATCCTGCCGGAATCGCTGCCGAAGGAGCGGCGCTCGCCGTTTCGCTGGCGCAGCGCCAACCCCGTGGGCGCGTTGAAGCTGTTGCGGTCGAACCGGGTTCTTGCCGGGCTGTCGGTGGTGACCTTCATCGGGCAGGTGGCGCATGTAGTGCTGCCCTCCACCTTCGTGCTTTACGCGACTTACCGCTATGGCTGGGACGAAAAGACGGTTGGGCTCACGCTGGCGATGGTCGGCGTTTGCGCGATGGTGGTGCAGGGTGCTGCGATTGGGCCGATCGTCAACCGCTTCGGCGAACGCCGGGCGTTGCTGCTCGGACTTTCTTGCGGCGCCGCCGGATTTTTTATTTTTGGTGCAGCACCAAGCGGCCCACTGTTCTGGATCGGCATTCCCGTGATGGCGTTATGGGGCATCGCGGGCGCCGCCACGCAAGGACTGATGACGCGGCTGGTCGCGCCGGATCAGCAAGGCGCGCTGCAGGGCGCGACCACCAGCGTGCAGAGCGTGTCCGAACTGGTCGGCCCGTTCCTGTTTACGCTGACGTTTGCGTATTTCATCGGCGGCAGCGCGCCGTGGGTTATGCCGGGCGCGCCGTTCCTGCTGGCATCGGCATTATTGGTGCTGGCGTTGGTGATCGCGGCGCGGGTCAGCGCTGCGCGCCACTGAACGTCCGGTGCGCAAGCAGACGTGGATGCCCGGCACAAGGCCGGGCATGACGATGGGCGGCTTACTTCTTGAGCAGCGGGCAGTCGCTCGCCTCAAGCGGCTTTGCCGCATCTTCCGGCGCAATGGTCGACACCAGCTTGTAATAGTCCCACGGATATTTGGATTCCTCGGGCTTCTTGACCTCGAACAGATAGGCCGGGATCAAGCGGCGGCCGTCGGCGCGCAGCGGACCCTTGCCGAACAGCGGGTCGTCGGTCGGAATTTCCTTCATCTTGGCGACCACCTTGGCGCCGTCATGCGGATTGCCGCCGAGCGCTTCCATCGCCTTGAGATAATGCAGCACCATGGCGTAATTGCCGGCCACGGTCATCGACGGCATCATGCCCTTGGGGGATTCCTTGGCGAAGCGTTTCGACCATGAACGGGTCTGATCGTTCATGTCCCAATAAAAGGACTCGGTGAACGACAGGCCCTGCGCGGTCTTCAAACCGAGCGAATGCACGTCGGTAATGAACAGCAGCAGCGCCGCAAGCTTCTGCCCGCCGGCCACCACGCCGAATTCGGCGGCCTGCTTGATCGCGTTGGTGGTGTCGCCGCCGGCGTTGGCAAGGCCGATGACCTTGGCTTTCGAGGCCTGCGCCTGCAACAGGAACGACGAGAAATCCGACGAATTGATCGGATGCTTTACCCCGCCGAGCACCTTGCCGCCATTGGCGGTGACGACCGCGGCCGTGTCGCGTTCCAGCGCGTGACCGAACGCATAATCCGAGGTGAGGAAAAACCAGGTATCGCCGCCGGCCTTGGTCAACGCCTTGCCGGTGCCGTTGGCGAGCATGTAGGTGTCGTAGGTGAATGAGACCGTGTTGGGCGTACAGGCCTTGCCGGTGAGATCGGCGGTCGCGGCGCCGGAATTGAGCAGCACCGCATTCTTCTCGCGGACGAGATTGCTGACCGCGAGTGCCACGCCAGAGTTCGGCGTGTCGGCAATGGCGTCGACCTTCTCGGCATCGATCCACTGCCGTGCGATGTTGACGCCGACATCGGGCTTGTTCTGATGATCGCCGCTCAGCACGTCGATCTTCCAGCCCTTGGCGAGCAGACCGGAGTCCTGCACAGCCATCTTGATCGCCGCCACCGAATTCGGCCCGCCGATATCCGCGTAAAGGCTCGACATGTCGTTGAGCACGCCGATCTTGACGGTCTTGTCCTGGGCGAGTGCGGGCCCCGCAAATCCAAGACCGGCAAGTGCTATGAACACGGCGGTGCGCCGTGCGATGGTTGTCCTCATTGAAAGTCCCTCCCTGTGTTGACGCCTGGGGCTACCGTCTTCCGGCGGTCTTGCCCTGCGTTCGGCTAAGCAGCTCTGTCGTCATCGTTCGAGGCGCGCAAGAGCGCGCACCTCGGAATGACCGGTGTTCCTATTTAAGCGCGTCCGATGTCAGCTTGAATTTCTGGATGCGCTTTCCGGTATCGACCTCGGCGGTATAGACGTTGCCTTTCGCATCGACCGCCATGGCGTGGATCCAGTGAAACTGCCCGGCGTTGCGGCCATTATGACCGAAGGTCCCGACCACGCTGCCGTCGTCACGCTTCAGCACGCGGATTTCATTGTTCTCGCCGTCGGCGCTGAGCAGATAGGTCTGCTTCGGATCGGGCCAGATCGCCACGTCCCACACCGCGCCGTTGCCGAGCGTGTTCTTTTCGTAGAACCACTCCTTCACGAAGGTGCCGTCCTTCTTGAACACCTGAATGCGATTGTTGATGCGGTCGCAGACGTAGACCAGCCCGTCATTGGTGACCTTGACGCAGTGGACGGGATTGCCGAACTGCTGCGACACCGGTGCTTTCGGGTCGTAGGCGGCCTGCTTGTCGTCGTTCGGCGGCTTGCCGTAAGCGCCCCAGTGCCGCTTGTAGGCGCCTGACGTAGCATCGAACACGATGACGCGGCGGTTGCCGTAACCGTCGGCGATGTAGAGTTCGTTGGCGTCCTTGTCGAAGGTGGTCTCGGCGGGCTTGCCGAGCTGGGTGGTGTCGTTGCTGCCCTTGGTCGGCGCGATCTTGCCGATCTGCATCACGAACTTGCCGTCGCCTGTGAATTTCAGGACCGCGTTGTCATTGTCGGCATTGCCGGTGAGCCACACAAAACCCTTGTCATCGACTTCGATGCCGTGCTCGCGGCCGACCCATTCATAGCCTTCGCCGGGACCGCCCCATGAGCGCAGCAGATTGCCGTCGGCATCGAATTCCAGCACCGGCGGCGCGGAGACGCAGCATTTCGACCGCGGCGGCGTCAGCGCCGCGCCCTTCTCGTCGTCGGTCAACGAACGCGGGCGATGGAAAACCCAGATGTGACCCTGGGCATCCGCGGTGATGCCGCCGACCTGGCCGATGATCCAGTTGTTCGGCAGCGGTTTTGGCCAGGAGGCATCGACCGCGAAGGTGGGAACGTCGCCGGCGCGCGCGGCTTGCGGCAGCGCCGCGGTGCCGGTCAGCGCCGCCGCGGCGACGAAAACGGAAATGGTTCTGGAAAGACATGCGGCATGGTTCGAGCGACCGCGATCTGGCATCGGCGTCATGGCATCCTCCCGAAATCTCCAATGCGGATTTTTCCGCTTGGCGGGGAGTGAATAGCGGAGAGGTGCGGGAGTCAATCGGCGAGGCGTTACGCCGGCGCGTGAAAACCGAGCAGGCTGCGGGTCTTATAGTCGTAGAGTTTGCCGGTTTCGGTCCAGCCGGGCGCGCACATCGGCACGATCAGTTCCGCGGCCTGCTCCGGCGTATCCAGTGTCAACGGGTCTTCGCCCGGGAAGACCGTGGCGCGCATTCTCGTTCGGATCGGCCCCGGGTTGAACAGGTTGACCCTGATCGGCGTCGACGCCGTCTCGTTGGCCCAGGCGCGCACCAGCGTCTCAAGTGCGGCCTTCGATGCCGCATAGGGGCCGAGATAGGCCGGGGCCTTGCTGGCGGCGCCGGAGGTGACGAACACCGCGCGGCCGGCGTCGGAAACCTTAAGCAGCGGCTCCATGCAGCGGATCAGTTGAAAGTTCGCTGACGACGTTGATCGCCATCACGTCGTTCCAGGGCTTCAGTTCGATGTGCCCGAGCGGCGACGAGGGGCCGGCAACACCGGCGTTGCCGACGAGAATGTCGAGCTTGCCATGGCGTTCGTGCAGCGCTGCGCCCAGGCGCGCGATGCCGTCGAAGTCGGTGAGGTTGAGCGGCACCAGCGTGGCGCTGCCGCCGTCGTTGCGGATGTCGTCGTCGAGTTCTTCGAGGCCCGCCTGCGTGCGCGCCACCGCAATCACATGCGCGCCTGCTTTGGCGAGCGCCCGCGCGGTGGCGTAGCCAAGGCCGCGCGACGCGCCGGTGACCAGAGCGATGCGGGAGGCGAGGGGAAGGGTCATGAACGATTCCGGATCAACACATACCGCCGTCATACGCGGGCTTGACCCGCGTATCCATCAATCTTCGCGAGAATCTTTCGAGGTGGATGGATTGTCGGGTCAAGCCCGGCAATGACGTTCTCAGCTCGCTTCCGCCAGCAACGACAATTGCCGCGGCTGCGGCTCGACCTGGGTCTGGTCGGTGAGGTGGGTGGGATAGGCGCCGGTGAAACAGTGATCGGAGAATTTCGGATTGGCGGGATCGCGGCCGGGCTCGCCCATGGCGCGGTACATGCCGTCGATCGACAGGAACGCCAGCGAATCCGCGCCGATGATGTCGCGCATCTGCTCGACGCTGTGGGTCGCAGCCAGCAGCCCGCCATGGTCCGGCAGGTCGATGCCGTAATAATCGGGATGGATGATCGGCGGCGAGGCAAGGCGGAAGTGAACTTCGCGGGCGCCGGCGTCGCGCATCATGCGCACGATCTTCTTCGAGGTGGTGCCGCGCACCAGCGAATCGTCGATCAGGATGATGCGCTTGCCTTCGATCGCGGCGCGGTTGGCCGAATGCTTCATGCGCACGCCGAGTTCGCGCACGCTCTGGGTCGGCTGAATGAAGGTGCGGCCGACATAATGGTTGCGGATGATGCCGAGTTCGAACGGCACGCCGGAATGCTGGCTGTAGCCGACCGCGGCGGGAACGCCGGAATCCGGCACCGGCACCACGACGTCGACCTCGACATGGCTTTCGCGCGCGAGCTGCGCGCCGAAGGCCTTGCGCACCTCATAGACCGAGCGGCCGCCGACGATGGAATCCGGCCGCGAGAAATAGATGTATTCGAAGATGCAGGGCCGCGGCGGTTTCGGCGGAAACGGCTTGTGGCTCTGCGCGCCGCGCTCGTCGAACACGATGACCTCGCCGGGTTCGATGTCGCGGACGTATTTCGCGCCGATGATGTCGAGCGCGCAGGTTTCCGACGCAAGGATCGGGCAGCCGTCGAGGTCGCCCAGCACCAGCGGGCGAATGCCGAGCGGATCGCGGGCGCCGATCAGCTTCTTGTTGGTCAGCGACACCAGCGCCCAGGCGCCTTCGATCGCGCGCAACGCCTCGATGAAGCGGTCGATGAAGCGGTTGCGCTTGGACTGCGCCACCAGATGCAGGATCACTTCGGTGTCGGTGGTGGATTGCATCATGGCGCCGTTGCGCACGAGGTCACGGCGCAGGGTCAGCCCGTTGGTGAGGTTGCCGTTGTGGCCGACCGCGAAGCCGCCGGCGTTGAGTTCGGCGAACAGCGGCTGCACGTTGCGCAGGATGGTCCCGCCGGTGGTGGAGTAGCGGGTGTGCCCGACGGCGGCGTTGCCGGGCAGGCGCTCGATCACTTCGCGGCGGGAGAAGGTGTCGCCGACGAGGCCGAGCCGGCGTTCGGAATGAAACCGTGAGCCGTCGAAGGAGACGATGCCCGCGGCCTCCTGGCCGCGATGCTGCAAGGCGTGCAGGCCGAGCGCGGTGATGGCGGCGGCGTCGGGATGGCCGAAGATGCCGAACACCCCGCATTCCTCGCGCAGCGTGTCGCCGTCCAGATCGGAATCCGCCAAAGCTAGGATCGGCGAGGTTGAGGTCCAGATGCAGTTGTCCGGCGTCATCGCAAGGGCTCTGTATCTCGTCCATCGCGCCTCTCTTTTGGCCGGGATTAACGTCCCGCCGGCTTGCCATCGATCAGCTTCTTGAGCTGATCGCGGGCAGGTTTGGTGTAGCCATCACCGGCGCCCGGGGTGGCCGGCTCGGTGTCCGTGGTCTCTTCATCCGGCTTATTCTTCTTGAATCTCTTTAAAATGGTGTTCTCGGGGTCATCCGGCAAGAGCGACATCAGCCAATCGCCGGTTCCCTGCAGCACCACCCGGGATTTGGCGCCGTTAACCCAATCCGGCCGCTGCTTGTCCGGGACCAGCCAACTGAAAAACAGGAACGCGACCACCACGATCAAGAGGCCGCGGGCGAGGCCAAACAGGAACCCGAGGGTGCGGTCGAGCGCGCCGATCCGGGAATCCAGGATCATGTCGGAGATCCGCACCGTGACGATCGAAACCACGATCAGCGTGCCGATGAACACGCCGGCGACGACCACGACGCTGGCGACGGTGTCGTTGTTGAAATAGGTTTTCGCGGTCGGCAGCAGTTTTGAGAACGCATAGAGCGTGACCAGGGCCGCAGCGCCCCAGGCTGCGATCGACAGGATCTCCCGCATGAAGCCGCGGACCATCGCGAGCAGGCCGGAGATCAGCATCACCCCGAGCAGGACAAGATCGAGTATCGTTATCGGCATCGGCTGGTCAGGTCCGCTCGTAAGCCTCCAGGAAACCGCGAATCGGCGTGTCGGTGCCGCCTTAAATGACGGTCAGATGGCATGTCCCGCAAGGCCGGAAATCGCGCCCGGCCCGGCCGCGCCGGTTGTATAGCGGCGGCAACGGGCAAGGTCACGCCCGCTTTAGCCGTTCTCGCGACGGAATCGCGCCGGTGTGGCATTTTTCTCAAGGCTTGCGGTTTCGGGCGCTGCCTCGCGCGGCGATATCCGCGACCAGGCTGGTCAGGCTTGCGACGGTATTGAGGGATAGCCCGGCATCGCCGCCGGGGTCGCCGCGCGCCGATTCCGGCAGCACCGCGCGGCCAAATCCGAGTTTCGCCGCTTCCTTCAGCCGGGCCGAGGTCTGCGCCACCGGCCGCACCGCGCCGGACAGCGAAATCTCGCCGAAATACACCGCATCGACCGGCAGCGGCGCGTTGGCCAGCGACGACACCAGCGCTGCCGCTGCGGCAAGATCGGCCGCCGGTTCCTGAATGCGCAAGCCGCCGGCGACGTTGAGATAGACGTCGTGGCCGGACAGTTTCACCCCGCAATGGGCCTCCAGCACCGCCAGCACCATCGACAGCCGGCTCGGGTCCCAGCCCACCACGGCGCGGCGCGGCGTGCCGAGCGAGGTCGGCGCCACCAGCGCCTGCAATTCCACCAGCACCGGCCGGGTGCCCTCGATGCCGGCGAATACCGCCGTGCCCGGGCTGCCGAGATCGCGCTCGGACAGGAACAGCTCGGACGGATTGGAAACTTCGCGCAAGCCGAGGCCGGTCATCTCGAACACGCCGATTTCGTCGGTCGGCCCGAAGCGGTTTTTCACCGCGCGCAAAATCCGGAATTGCTGCGAGCCTTCGCCCTCGAACGACAGCACCGCGTCGACCATGTGCTCGACCACGCGCGGTCCTGCGATCTGGCCGTCCTTGGTGACATGGCCGACCAGAATGATCGCGGCTCCCGATTTTTTCGCAAAACGGATCAGCGCCTGCGCCGAGGCGCGCACCTGCGTCACCGTGCCCGGCGCGGATTCCACGGTGTCGGTCCACATGGTCTGGATCGAATCGATGACCATCGAGGCGCGGCACTGCGCCTTCCGACAGCGTGGAGACGATATCCTCGACCGAGGTTTCGGCGGCGAGCTGCACCGGCGCGTCGGCAAGGCCCAGCCGCTCGGCGCGCAGCCGCACCTGCGCCACCGCCTCTTCGCCGGAGATATAGACCGCGCGATGGCCGGATCGGGCGAGCAGGGAGGTTGCCTGCGTCAGCAAGCGTGGATTTGCCGATGCCGGGATCGCCGCCGACCAGCAGCACCGAGCCGCGCACAAACCCGCCGCCGGTGACGCGGTCGAGCTCGGCCATGCCGGAGGGCAGGCGAGGGGCTTCATGGCTTTTGCCGGTCAGCGTTTCCAGCGCGAACAGCCGGCCCTTGCGCCGGGAGCGGATGCTCACCGGCATGGTCGTGGCGCCCGTGGTGTCTTCCTCGGCCAGCGTATTCCACTCGCCGCAGGCCTCGCACTTGCCGGCCCAGCGGTTATACGCCGCGCCGCAGTTCTGGCAGACAAAGGAGAGTGCGGATTTGGCCATTGGGAGTTGAGTCGCTGTTCAGGTGGAATAGGCCGCGTTCCATAGCATGGAAAGGCCTGCCGCGAGCATGATACCGTCCATCACCAGCCGGAACACGTTGGCGTCGAGCTTCAGCACGAAGCGCTTGGCGATGAAGGCGCCGAACATCAGGGAGGAGCCGGCGATCAGGCCCTTTACCGCGATCTCCGGCGTCAGCGCGCCGAAGCGCTGGAAGGTCACGGATTTGCTCAAATAAAGCCCGAGCGAACTGGCGGCCTCGGTGGCGAGGAACGCGCCCTTGGCGAGGCCGTAGAACAGGAACAGCGGCACGCTCAGGGGTCCGGTGGAAACCACGATGCCGGTGAGATAGCCGATGATGGCGCCGCCGAGCGCGAGGTGCCACAGCGATATCTTCAGATCGTGCCGGGCGAGCCAGTGCCGCACCGGCACCATCGCGATCAGAAACAGGCCGATCGCGATATCGACGGCGCGGGACGGCAGCACCAGTAGCGTCCGCGCGCCGAGCGCGGCGGCCGGAATGCCGGTGACGGAATAGGCCGCGCAGGCGCGCCAGTCGACCTCGCGCCACCACGCCAGGATCCGCGACAGGTTGGCCATCACGGCCGCGACCGCCATGATCGGCACGGCTTCTTTCGGGCCGTATTGATAGACCAGCACCGGCATCAGCATGATCGACGAGCCGGTGCCGACAATGCCGCTGATGGTGCCGGCAACGAGGCCGACCGCGAGGACGAAAAGAAAGCTCAAAGTCTGCGTCTCCGCTGTCGATTTACAACACGCCCGAATGCTCGAATCTCATGCCGAACTGCAAGCAAACCTAGCCTTGCGCGCGCGCGTCTCATAGTCTCGGTCAAAACAGGCGCCGCAACCGAAAAAAATGGGAGGAAACGTGATGACCAAGTGGCTGATGGCCTGCGCGGGCATTTTGTTGTTGGGCACGGCGCGGGCCGCCGACGCGCCGAAATTCCAGGTCGATCCGTCATGGCCAAAACCGCTACCCAACAACTGGATCATGGGCGCGGCGGCGGGCGTCGCCGTCGATGCGCAGGATCACGTCTGGGTGGTTCAGCGTCCGAAGACCCTGACCGACGACGAAAAGGCGGCGAGCCTGACGCCGCCGCGAACCAGATGCTGCGTGGCTGCGCCGCCGGTGATGGAGTTCGACCAGGAGGGAAACCTGGTCAAGGCGTGGGGCGGCAAAGGCGAGGGGTACGACTGGCCGGAGAACGAGCACGGCATCTATATCGATCAAAAGGGTTTTGTCTGGCTCGCCGCTAACGGTGAACACGACGGCCACATCCTGAAGTTCACCCGCGACGGCAAATTCGTCATGCAGATCGGCAAGCAGGGCAACCAGACCGACAGTCTGGACACCACGCGCCTCGGCAAGCCTGCGAACATGACGGTCGATGCCGCCGCCAACGAGATCTATGTCGCCGACGGATACTATAATCATCGCGTGATCGTGTTCGACAGCGAAACCGGAGCATTCAAGCGGCAGTGGGGCGCCTACGGCAAGCCGCCAACGGATGTAAAGATGCCGGCCTACGATCCCTCCGCGCCGCCGTCACCGCAGTTCGGCAATCCCGTGCATTGCGTGAGGATCGCCAGCGACGGGCTGGTCTATGTTTGCGACCGGATGAACGATCGCATCCAGGTGTTCCGCAAGGACGGAACCTTCGTCAAGGAAATGTTCGTCGAGAAGAACACGCTGGCGAACGGCTCGGTGTGGGATCTCGAAATCTGGCCCGATGCGGGCGAGACCTTCCTGATCAATGTCGATGGCGCCAACAACGAGGTCCGTACGCTGTCGCGGGAAACCGGCGAGACCGTCGATCGCTTCGGCCGCAACGGCCGCATGGCCGGCGACTTCCACTGGGTGCACAACCTGGCGCTCGACTCCAAAGGCAATATCTTCACCACCGAGGTCGATACCGGCAAGCGCGCGCAGAAATTCCTGTTCAAGGGAGACATGGTGCTGAAGCGCCGGACGCCGTAGACGACCTTCGTGCCCCGGACGCAGCGCGTAGCGGTGCGCTGCAGAGCCGGGGCCGTAACGAACGCCGGTGTTTGGTACGGTCCCGGTTCTGCGAAGCAGCGCGAAGAGCGCTGCATCGCGCCCGGGACACGAGACTGTTGTCGCGCGCTGTCATTGCCGGGCTTGACCCGGCAATCCATCCTGTTCGAAAGAGTCTTGCGAAGCGTGATGGATACGCGGGTCAAGCCCGCGTATGACGCTGCGTTCCCCGGACGCAGCGCAGCGCGCAGCGGTGCGCTGCAGAGCCGGGGCCGTACAAAGCGCCGGTGTTTGGTACGGTCCCGGTTCTGCGAAGCAGCGCGAAGAGCGCTGTATCGCGCCCGGGACACGAGAATGCGAATTCCGAATTCAAATTTCAAACAGCCAAGCGCTCTCATCCTCGCGCCGCCGCGCGAGTTGGGCTTTTAGTTTATCTCCCCTTTTTGAGGGGAGACGGGACGCCGAAAGGCGCACCTTAGTAACGGCCGCGGCTTATTTCCCGGATTGCCGGGAAACAGAGGCACACGGCAACGCCTCTCAGCGTCCCGCCGCGGCGACTTCTTCGACCCTGGGACCGGTTCTTCCGAGCGCGGGCGCGAGCTTTTCTCGCCATCCAGGCAGGTTTCCCCACCCTTCACCCGTCTCGTCCAGCCATTGAAGGCAGCGCCCCGTAGTGGGCACGGACGGTTACCCAAGGCCCCCCGGGTCTGCGTTTGCGAAACACAGCCGCGGGCGCCGCATCGACCTTCGGGTCGCCCCTCCGGCCAGCTCTCGCTCTGTCCCACTTCAGGATCGCCTCTAGAAGCGCCCCTCACTGGACAGGACACGAGCAGGATAAGCGAGGTGTTGGGGACGGGGATAACTATCCCCGCAGATTTAATGTTGATGAATGAAAAAACTTTCGTCGTCCCGGCGAAAGCGGGGACTTATAACCACCAATGTCGATGTGGTGCGACAGCGTCAGCGTGTGGGGATAGCAATGCTCAAACGGATAGGTCGAAGGCTATGGGTCCCCGCTTTAGCGAGGACGACAGTGAGGATGTGGCGACGACGAGTTCTACCGCAACACGATCCACGCCGGCGCGTGATCGCTGGCGCCTTCCTCGCCGCGCACGTCGCGGTCGACGCCGGCCTTGAGCAGGCGCGGTGCCAAGACCGGGCTGAGCAGGAGATGATCGAGGCGCAACCCGGCGTCGCGCGGCCAGCGGTTGCGCTTGTAGTCCCAGAAGGTGAACATCGGTTCTGTCGGATGCAGCGTGCGGATCGCATCGGTCCAGCCCTGCGCCAGCAGCGCCTTGAAGGCGGCGCGGCTCTTGGGCTGGATCAGCGCGTCCTTGTCCCACGAGCGAGTCGGATAGATGTCGAGGTCGGTCTGCGCCACATTGTAGTCGCCGGCGAGCACCACCGGGACGTCCTGCTTGAGCAGCGCCGCAGAATGCTTCCGCAGCCGCTTGAACCAGTCGAGCTTGTAGTCGAATTTCGGCCCCGGCTGCGGATTGCCGTTCGGCAGATAGATGCAGGCGACGACGATGCCGTCGACGGCGGCTTCGATGTAGCGCGCCTGCATATCCCTGGGATCGCCGGGCAGTTCGGTCCGGATCAGGATGGGAGCGGTTTTACGCGCGAGGATGGCGACGCCATTCCAGGTTTTTTGGCCGCGCCACACCGCGCCGTAGCCCGCCTTCCGGATCTCACGAAGAGGAAAATCGGCGTCGGACGCTTTCAGTTCCTGCAGGCACACGACATCGGGCTTCGACGACCGCAGCCAGCGCAGCAGGTTCGGCAGGCGCCGGTTGATGTTGTTGATGTTGAGCGTCGCGACCTTCAAGAAGGTCAGGCCGGTGGCGCGGGTGGCGTCGCGTTGGCGGGCGCGCTTGCTTCGGCGGCGGCCTTCTCGCTTTTTGCTTCGCCGCCCTTGTAGATCCGCGCGTAGCGCGTGCCGAGGCTGGTCAGCGCTTCGTAGCCGATGGTGCCGAAATGATGCGCGAGTTCGTCGACGGTGATGCCCTCGCCGAGCAGCGTCACCATGTGGCCGCGACGCGCGGTCTTGTCCGGCAGGTCGGTGATGTCGACCGCCATCAGGTCCATCGAAATGCGCCCGGCAACCGGGCAGCGCTTGCCTGCCACGATCACCTCGGCGCCGCGGGTGCCGTCATTGGCGCTGGCGGCGCGGAAATAGCCGTCGGCATAGCCGGCCGAGACGATCGCCAGTTTGGTCGGTCGCCGCGCGGTCCAGGTTCCGCCATAGCCGACGCTGTCGCCGCGCTCGACATTGCGAAGCTGCACGATGCGGGCCTTCAGATCGACTACGGGCAGCATCGGATTGTCGGCTTCCGGCGTCGGATTGACGCCGTAGAGTGCTGCCCCCGGCCGCACCAGGTCGAACTGGAATTGCGGGCCGAGATAGATGCCGGAGGAATTCGACAGCGACGCCGGCACGCCGGAATAGAGACTGGCGATTTCGCGGAAGGTCGCGACCTGTTTCGCGTTGAGCGGGTGATTGAGGCTTTCGGCGCAGGCGAGGTGGCTCATGACGAGCGTGATGCCGTGATCGCCGGCATTGATCCTGGGCACGATGCCGTTTGCCTCGATGAGGGTCAGGCCGAGCCGGTTGATGCCGGTGTCGATGTGAATGGCAGCACCCCCGGACCATCCGGAGCGCCGGCAAAATACGTCCCATTCGGCGAGTTCGTTGAGATCGCCGATCACCGGCCGGCAGTTGATCTTGGCAAAACTGTCGCCGCAGTTCTGGAAGAAGCCGTCGAGCACGTAGATGTCGGCCGACGGCAACGCGTCGCGCGCGGCGCGCGCTTCATCGAGCGTAGCGACGAAAAACGTCTTGCAGCCGGCACCCGCCAGCGCCCGTGCGACGGGTTCAAGGCCGCAGCCGTAGGCGTCGGCCTTGATCACGGCGGCACATTCGGCCGGCACCGCGGTCTTCTCGAGCTTGCGCCAGTTGGCGACGATGGCGTCGAGATCGACGGTGAGGATGCCAGGTTGAGCGGCGGTTGCCGCCGCCAGCGCCGCCGCGGCATTCGCCTCCGGCGACAACAGGCCGCCGGGTGGAATAGATTTCAGATCGGAAACGGGGGTCATGCCGCACTTTACGCGCGGGCTGGCTGCGGTTCAACCGGGCGTCAATACGCCCGCTCCGGCAGATGGCTGTCCTGCGCGAGATCGCCGAACCGGGTCAGGCTGGCCTCGAACTGCAATTCGACCGTGCCGGTGGGGCCATGGCGCTGCTTGCCGATAATGACCTCGGCCTTGCCATGCACCAACGACATGTCGAGTTGCCATTTTTCATATTCCGGCGTGCCCGCGCGCGGCTCCTTGTTGGCGAGGTAATATTCCTCGCGGAAGACGAACATGACGACGTCGGCGTCCTGTTCGATCGAGCCGGATTCACGCAGGTCCGACAGTTGCGGACGCTTGTCGTCGCGGCTTTCGACCTGACGCGACAGCTGCGAGAGCGCGATGACGGGAACATTTAATTCCTTGGCCAGCGCCTTGAGGCTAGTGGTAATTTCGGTGACTTCCTGCACACGGTTGTCATTGCCGCGCTTGCCCGAGCCCTGCAGCAGTTGAATATAGTCGACCACCAGCAGGTCGAGACCTTTCTGGCGCTTGAGCCGCCGCGCTCGCGCGGTGAGCTGCGAGATCGACAGGCCGCCGGTCTCGTCGACATAAAGCGGCAGGGCTTGCAACTCGATGGAATAATCGCGGATCTTCTCGAAATCGGTCTCGGTAATGCCGCCGCGGCGGATCGTGCTCGACGCGATCCCGGTCTGCTCGGCGAGAATACGGGTAGCAAGCTGCTCGGCGGACATTTCGCAGGAGAAGAAGCCGACCACGCCGCCGTTGACGGATTTCATGGTACCGTCGGCCTGAACTTCGGCGCGATGCGCCTTGGCGACGTTGTAGGCGATGTTGGTTGCAAGCGCGGTCTTGCCCATGCCGGGCCGTCCGGCGATGATGACCAGGTCGGAAGGCTGCAGGCCGCCCATCTTGACGTCGAGGTCGCGCAGGCCGGTGGCGATACCCGATAATTTTCCGTCGCGCTGGAACGCTTTGGCCGCCATGTCGACCGCTGTCGTCAGCGCCTGCGCAAATTTCTGGAATCCGCCGTCGTAGCGGCCGGATTCGGCGAGCTCGTACAGCCGCCGCTCGGCATCCTCGATCTGCGCACGCGGCGCGAAATCTACCGGCGCGTCGAAGGCGACATTGACCATGTCGGTGCCGACGTCGATCAGGTTCCGGCGCAGCGACAGATCGTAAATGGTGCGCCCGTAGTCATGGGCGTTGATGATGGTGGTGGCTTCGGCGGCGAGGCGGGCGAGGTATTGGCCGACCGTCATGCCGCCGATGTCGGTCTCGGCGGGCAGAAACGTTTTCAGCGTGACCGGGGTGGCGATCTTGCCGGCGCGGATCAGGCTCGAGGCGGTCTCGAAAATCGTCTGATGGATCGGCTCGAAGAAATGCTTCGGCTCGAGAAAATCCGACACCCGGTAGAACGCGTCGTTGTTGACCAGAATGGCGCCGAGAACGCTCTGTTCCGCCTCGATATTATGCGGCGCGGTCCGATAGGCCGGCGTTGCCGCGTCCGGAGCGAGTTTGAGGACGTTCGAATCAGTCAGGACCATGGCGAAAATTGTTCTTCGGATTTTGTCGGATGCGGGGCGCGATAAAGCGCTTCCCCGCGGCCGAGTGAAAGCTGGAACGCGCCTTATGCCCGATTCACACAACGCGGTGGATGAAACCTGTCGATGGAGGGAATCGGAGCTTGACGGGTTTTGCCGCCAGTGCGGCAAGCGCGGCTTCAGCAAGTTCGGAAAACCGCCGGCGCCGCTGAACCTTGTCGCGCGCCCGCGCACTCATAGACAGGGACGACGCGTCTGCCGTCCCGTGGTGCCGTGGTTTTGCCCAGATTGAGCGTGGAACGGGTTTTCGGCGGGCGGGTTGGTACCGGATCAAATCGGCTAGAAGCGGAAACGGGCGATGGCTCAGCAAACCCAGCAATGGCGCTCCGGAAGCGACGAGACGGCATGGTTGTCGGCGCTGGTCGAGACCATGGAGAAGGTTTCCCGCGGGGAACTCCGCGCCGTACCCTGCGACCCGTCCCTGCTGGCGGCCGCACGGGCCCATCTAGCCGGTCCGGCGGCGCCGTATGGCCTGTACGGATCGAATTTCAGCTTTCGAAACTAGAATTCGCGTCCGCCTCTACTCGCCCGCCATCTGCAGTCTCGGGCGCTGGCCGCGCTCGACGCCGCGCAGCCGCGCTTCCTCGCGCCCGATGTAATCCCGCGTCACCGGCACCACGCCGTGGCGCCTCGCGAGCTGGATCTGGAAGTTCATCAGGCCCTGGGTGCGGAACGACATCTCCGCCGATGCCAGATAAAATTCCCACATCCGCGCAAAGCGTTCGTCATAGAGCCGCACGGCTTCCTCGCGCCGCGCCATGAAACGCTCGCGCCAGGCCTTCAGCGTTTTCGCGTAGTGCAGCCGCAGAATCTCGATATCGCATACCAACAGCCCGGCGCGCTCGATTGCCGGCATCACCTCGGACAGCGCCGGAATGTAGCCGCCCGGGAAGATGTATTTGACGATCCAGGGATTGCTGGCGTCGGGCCCCTCGGAGCGGCCGATCGAATGCAGCATCATCACGCCGTCGTCGGTGAGCAATTCGGCGCAACGCCGGAAGTAGGTTTCATAGAAATCGACGCCGACATGCTCGAACATCCCCACCGACACGATGCGATCGAACTGGCCGTGAATGTCGCGGTAATCTTCCAGCAGGAATTTCGCCGACCTGGCCAGGTCCTTTTCGGCGGCGCGGGCGTTGGAAACCTGCAACTGTTCGCTCGACAGCGTGACGCCGGTGACGTTGGCGCCGGTCGTTTCCGCAAGATACAGGCCAAGTCCGCCCCAGCCCGAGCCGATGTCGAGCACGCGCTGACCGCGTTGGATCAGCAACTTGGCCGCCAGATGCCGCTTCTTGGCAAGCTGCGCATCGTCCAGCGTCGCATCCGGCGTTTCGAAATAGGCGCAGCTGTATTGCCTGTCGGCGTCGAGAAAAAGCGCGTAGAGCCGGCCGTCGAGATCGTAATGGCGCGCGGCATTATCCCTCGACCGCGCGCGCGGATTGAATTGCTGGGCGTGGCGGACCAGATAGCGCAGCCACCATTGCAGCCTGGCCCAGCGCGGATAGGCATCGGGTTGGTTGAGCAGGATCGCCAGCGCATCGGCAATCGTGGCGTTCTCGACCACGAACGTGCCTTCCATGTAGACTTCGCCGAGCGCAAGCTCGGGATTGAGCAAAACCCGCCGCTCGGCGTCCGCCGTCAGAAACCGCACCGCGACCGGCTCGCCGGTGCCGTCGCCGCAGGTAAATCTTGTCCCGCTCGCGGTCGTGAATGTCATCGTGCCGCGGCGAACGAACTGCCCCAGAAAAAAGCGCAACAAGCGGTCCATCGAAACCACCCAATGAGCGATCCCCGCACACGTCGGAGCGGTCGGCACGCCGACGCGCCGGAACCGAAATTGTTCCCCGGCTCCGGCCGGAGATCATAATTGCGGCCGCGCGTCCACGCCAATGCATTGGTTGCAAAGCGGATATCCGGAATCGTCGCTTTCACGCAGTTGCGTCATCTGTGCGCTTCCATTCGCGACATAATCGGCTAAAAGGTGACCGCCGCGACGCGTGCGCAAACGAACGTCGGATTCCGGCCACACCGGCGAATTCCGCATCTGGAGAATAAAGAATGTTGAGCCGAGCGCTCAGTTTAGCGACGGTGATGCTTCTGATCGGCGGTTTCGCGGCGATCCCGGCGCGGGCGCAAAATCTCGAAGCCGGCAAGAGCCCTTCCCAGATTTTCTCGGGCACCTGCACAGCCTGCCACAAGGGCGCGCGCGGCTTGCTGAAGACCGTTGCGCCGGGGTCTCTGCCGGGGTTCCTGCGCCAGCATTATACTACCAGCAGCGAGATGGCGTCGGTGCTGAGTTCCTTTTTGATATCCAACGGGGCGACCGATACGCGTTATGTCGGCGGCCAGCCGAAGGGCGCGAAACAGGAGGCAAAGCCTTCGGGAGCGCCGGAGCAACTGGACCGGTTCGGACGGCCTTTGCGCCATGCCCCATCGCAGGAGGCCTCCAGACCAGACGGCGACGGGCGCGCGCCGCAAACCGAGCCGGAGGGGCGGCAGGGCCGCAACCGGCTGGCCAATCCCGAGGCTGCCAAGCCCGCCGGCGAGGGACAGGTTCCTGCCGCCGCCAATGAGCGCGGGCCCGACGGCCGGAAATTGTCCGCCAAGCAGCGGCTCAGCAAGCGCGGCAAACCGGGCGAAGAGCCGCCCAAAACCGATGCCGCGCCGATGGGTGAGGCTGCGAAGAGCGAGGCAGCCAAGGACGACAACAAGGACGAGAAACCGAAGGACGAAGCCAGCAAACCCGAGGCAAAACCGGCCGACGAGGGCAAATCCGAGTCGGCCAAGCTGGATGCCTCGAAAGGCGAGGGCGGCAAGGCCGACGTGCCGCTGCGCGCCGATCCGGTTCCTGCCGTCACCCCGGCGCCGAAATCGCCTGACGGCGAGACCAAACCGGCGCAGACGGCGGCTCCGGCGCCGAATAGCGGCGCAACGGCCTCGCCTGCGACCTCTGCGGCGTCCGATAGCGCTTCCGAGACGCAGGCAAGTGGCCCGACGCCAGCTCCGCCGGCGCCTGTTGCGGTCTCCTCGCCGCCACCGCCGGTGGCCCCGGCAGGACCGCCGGCGCCGCCGATCTCTCAATAAGGTCTGAACGCATAAGCCCGGCCGATCCGGCCGCGCTCAAGTCGCTCAATGAAAACGGCAGAAAGCCGCGCCTTACTTCTCGGCAGCGGCGTCGTCCTGCGCCGGCTCCAGGTCGTCGGGGCGGGCCTCCGGATCGAAGAACTCGCCGGCGGCGGCCAGCGCTTCGGCGGCGGCATCCTGATCTTCCTGGCGGGTGGAGATGTCCTCGCCACGGTTGATGCGCTCGGCCTCATCGGCGCTGCGCGCGACGGTTACGGTGACGCCGACTTCGACTTCCGGATGCACGGCGATGGCGATCTTGTGCTTGCCGATGGTCTTGATCGGCGCGTCCAGCATCACTTGGCTGCGGTTGATGGTGACTTTGTCAGCTTCGAACGACGCGATGATGTCGCGCACCGACACCGATCCGAACAGCTGTCCGGATTCCGAGGCCTGACGCAAGATGACGACGTTGCGGCCGTCGATCTTTTCCGCGACCTTGGTTGCCTCGCCCTTGGCCTGCAGGTTGCGGGCCTCGAGATCGGCCTTCATGCCTTCGAACCTTGCGCGATTGTCTGTCGTGGCGCGCAGCGCCTTGCCGCGCTTCAGCAGAAAATTACGCGCAAATCCGTCGCGCACGCGGACGACTTCGCCCATCTGACCGAGCTTGGCGACGCGTTCCAGCAAAATGACTTCCATGTTGTTGTCTCCTCAGGTGTTGAAGCGATATTGTTCGGGTTGAAGGGATCATTATCAGGACACGGGCAGCGGCGGCGGCCGCCGCTGCAGATAACTTCGGCGAAGTCCGAACACGGCGTCGGCAACGCCGAGGACGACCATCGCCAGCACAGGCCAGCCGAACACCAGCACCACGGCGTAAGTGCCGCCGAGCCATAGCGCGCGGCTCTTCATTGCCAGCGTCAAGGTGTGAAGCACGGCAAAGCCGGTGAGCGCGTAGGCCATCATCAGCGCCGCGCTTGCGATCTGGGCCAGGATCGCAGGCAGTCCGCCGCTGAAGCAAAACGCCAGCGCCAGCGACAACGCCACCAGCGTCATCGGCGGCAGCGCCGCGCTCTTGATATCGGGCCATGGACGGTGCAGCCGGCCCGAGGTCGCGGTGATTTTCGCGGCGAGCCAGAGATTAAGCGTCAGCGTCATCATCGCGACGATGGCGGCGGCCGCCGGTGCGATCGTCATCAGCGCATCGATGAATTGTTCGGTGTCGGCAGCGGCGGTTGCCGGATCGCGACCGCCGACGATGCGCAGCAGTCCGCGGTGCAGCGCGCCGGTAATGGTCGCGGCATCGGCGCCGAGCGTGAACAGCGCCGCGATGGTGGTCAGCGCGGCAAAGCCCGCGGCCCAGAGCAGGATGCGGCCGACCGGATACCATTCCATCACCGGTGCAGCCGGCGCCGCGCCGTTGCCCGCCGCAGCGCCGGCGCTGACGGGCCGTCCCAGCAGCGCGAGATGTCCGAGCCACCAGGCCGGCAGCGCGACGGTGAGGACGAAGGCAATGCAATAGGGCAGACCGAAGATCGCGCCGAGGCCTATCGCCGCACCGATGCCGCCGATGGTGGCGCTGAGCGGTCCCCATCCCATTGCCGTCACCATCAGCGGCAGCGGCGCCAGATAGAACAGCAGCAGCGAGATCAGCGCGCCCGAAATGATCGAGGCGAACATCAACGCCGACGCGGAGCCGGCTGCCAGCGCAACAAGAACGGTCGTCATCATCAGCTGTCCCGCTCCTTTCGAGCGGTTAGAGGCTCAAGACCCCAACCATCGGCGACCGGACGACCCGGAAGCCTTATGAGAAACAGGACCCGCGGCGCGAGCGCCGCGGTTCGAAGCTCCGAACTAGCGGATCACGTAGGGAAGCAGACCGAGGAAACGCGAGCGCTTGATGGCGCGCGCGAGTTCGCGCTGCTTCTTGGCGGAGACGGCGGTGATGCGGCTCGGCACGATCTTGCCGCGCTCGGAGACGTAACGCATCAGCAGCTTGGAATCCTTGTAGTCGATCTTCGGCGCATTCGGGCCCGTGAACGGGCAGGTCTTGCGGCGGCGGAAAAACGGACGGCGTGCACCGGCTTCAGCCATGATGCTTACTCCTCAATCGCAGCTGCAGGGGCGTCGTCATCGCGCGGACGGCGCGGACCACGATCGCCGCGGAAGCCGCCGCCATCGCGGTCGCCACGGAAGCCGCCGCCGTCACGATCGCCGCGGAAGCCGCCATCGCGGTCGCCGCGGAAGCCGCCGCCACGCTCGTCGCGATCGCGGTCGCGATCGACCTTGCGCAACATCGCGGAGGGGCCTTCCTCGTGCTCTTCGACGCGGACGGTGAGATACCGGATCACGTCTTCGCTGATGCGCTCCTGCCGCTCGATCT
Source organism: uncultured Alphaproteobacteria bacterium (assembly GCA_963784755.1). Taxonomy (GTDB): domain Bacteria; phylum Pseudomonadota; class Alphaproteobacteria; order Rhizobiales; family Xanthobacteraceae; genus Bradyrhizobium. The sequence continues at coordinate 42,125 of CAWASS010000005.1, forward strand.
CGGCGACAACGGCGGAGGGCCCGTCGATGTTCAGCAGCACGAAATGCGCCTTGCGATTCTTGTTCATGCGATAGGTCAGCGAGCGTACGCCCCAGTTTTCCATCTTCACGACCTTGCCGCCGCCTTGCTCGACGATGCCGGTCATCTGGGTAGTCAGTTCTTCGACCTGCTGGGTGCTCGCATCCTGACGCGCGAGAAAAACATGCTCATAAAGAGGCATGGGTGTCCTTTCCTAGTGTTGGCGCGGCTCCCGGCGGCAAGCCCCTCAAGCCCTCGGAAAGGACTCAGGTACGCTTAGAAGGCGGAAGCACGGGACGACGGACCGACTGGCCCTGCCGCATCAAAATCGCCCGAAAGGTGAAATTGCTGAGACCGTCCGTTCAGCTCCCGGCCGGGATCCACGGATGGCGCGGTTTATACGGATTTTGACCGGAATGGCAAGCAAAACAGGGCGGAAAATCCGGAGTTTGGACCGCCCGCAGCGGAACCGGAAGTTCGTCCCTTCGCTTGACATGGGAGGGCCGGCCGGTGTCTTTCGGCGCAACTTCAGGGCATTCAGGGGCGCCGATGACCGCAGCATTCACCTTTCCGGGGCAGGGTTCCCAGGCGGTCGGCATGGGCAAAGCGCTGGCGGAGGCATTTCCGGCCGCCAAAGCCGTTTTCGACGAGGTCGATTCGGCGCTGGGCGAGAAGCTGACCGCCATCATCTGGGATGGTCCGGCCGAAACCCTGCAGCTTACCGAGAACGCCCAGCCGGCGCTGATGGCGGTCTCGCTGGCGACGCTGCGCGTGCTGGAGACCGAGGCCGGGTTTTCGGTACCGCGCGATGCCGCCTATGTCGCCGGGCACTCGCTTGGGGAATATTCGGCGCTGGCTGCCGCCGGCAGCCTTTCCATCAGCGACACCGCGCGGCTGCTGCGCACCCGCGGCCTTGCCATGCAGAAGGCGGTGCCGGTCGGCGTCGGCGCCATGGCGGCACTGCTCGGGCTCGATTATGAGACGGCGGTTGCGGTCGCCAGTGAGGCCGCCCAAGGCGAGGTGTGCCAGGCCGCCAACGACAATGGCGGCGGCCAGGTGGTGGTCTCCGGCGACAAGGCCGCGGTCGAACGCGCGCTCGAGATCGCGAAATCCAGAGGCGCAAAACGCGCCATGCTGTTGCCGGTGTCGGCGCCGTTCCATTGTCGCTTGATGCAGCCCGCGGCCGACGCGATGGCCAAGGCACTGGCCGGCGTCACCATCCGCAAGCCGGCGTCGCCATTGGTGTCCAATGTGCTGGCTGCTGCCATCAGCGATCCCGACGAGATCCGCCGCCGCCTGATCGAGCAGGTGACAGGGACCGTGCGCTGGCGCAAGTCGGTGGCCTATATGGCGGCTCATGGCGTGACCCGGTTTTTCGAGATCGGCGCCGGCCGGGTGCTGAGCGGACTGGTCAAGCGTATCGCCGACGGTGCGGTTGGAATTTCCGTCGGCGGTCCGAACGATATTGCCACGGCCAAGGACGCGCTCGCTGCTGCGCAGACGGCATAAGCGGGGGGAAACAAACATGTTCGATCTGACTGGCAGGACCGCGCTCGTTACCGGCGCGACCGGCGGCATCGGCGGCGCAATCGCGGAGAAGCTGCACGCGCAAGGCGCGACGGTGGCGATATCGGGGACGCGGCGCGGGGTGCTGGACACGCTCGCCGGCAAAGTCGGCGAACGGACCCACGTGCTGCCCTGCAACCTTTCGGACGCCGCCGAGGTCGAGGCGCTGGTGCCCGCGGCCGAGGCGGCGATGGGACAGGTCGATATTCTCGTCGCCAATGCCGGCATCACCCGGGACAATCTTTTCGTGCAACTGCGCGACGAGGATTGGGATGACGTGATTCAGGTGAATCTCACCGCGACCTTTCGCCTCGCCCGTGCCGCCACCAAGCTGATGATGCGCAAACGCTTCGGCCGCATCATCGCGATCACGTCGATCGTCGGCGTCACCGGCAATCCCGGTCAGGCCAATTACACCGCCTCGAAGGCCGGACTGATCGGCTTGATCAAGACGCTGGGGGCGGAATACGCCAAGCGCAACGTCACCGCCAATTGCATCGCACCAGGCTTTATTGCAACGCCGATGACGGATGCGCTCAACGACAAGCAGCGCGAAATGATCCTGTCGAAGGTTCCCGCAGGGAGGCTCGGGACGCCCGACGATATCGCAGCCGCGGCAGTCTATCTCAGTTCGAACGAGGCCGCCTACGTCACCGGGCAAACAATTCATGTCAATGGCGGAATGGCCATGTTTTGAGGCGCTTGGCAGCCGCCATCGATAAATTCCAAAGCCCTTCCGGCGGACCGGTTTGGGCTTGTGGTCAAGGCTTGGGACGTGTGATAACGAACCACGAACGGCACGGCAAAAGAACGCCATTGCAGGATTTTGAAACCCTGTATATTGGCGGTGCGGAGCCTGCCGTCGTTCGCCGGGCCTTCGTCCGCAATGACGGGGCCAATCAAGACAATGCGCGACAGGGATTTGGCGAGTTAAACGCGACCGCGATGGCTCGGATGGGACAATCGGGTCTAATGGAACAAGCACGAGGTTGAACGATGAGCGAGATTGGCGACAGGGTTAAGAAGATCGTGGTCGAACACCTTGGTGTCGAACCCGAGAAGGTGGTCGACAATGCGAGCTTCATCGACGACCTCGGCGCCGACAGTCTCGATACGGTCGAACTCGTGATGGCGTTTGAAGAAGAATTCGGCTGCGAGATTCCCGACGACGCGGCAGAGACGATTTTGACCGTTGGCGACGCCACCAAATTTCTTGAGAAGAACGCGAAGAGCTGACGACCCCGCGCGGTGCCGACGAAGCCGGACGGGCCGTGATCGCGGTCCACCGGCTTCTTGTTGTGGACCGTGAATTTATAGGGCTGGAGTCTTGATATGAGGCGGGTTGTCGTCACGGGCCTCGGCATGGTGTCGCCACTCGGCTGCGGCGTCGAGCCGACCTGGAAGCGCATCCTCAACAGCGAGAGCGGCGCCAGAAAGATCGACACCTTCGACGTATCGGATCTGACCAGCCGCATCGCCTGCGTGGTCCCGCGCGGCGACGGCAGCAATGGCACCTTCAATCCGGATCAGTGGATGGAGCCGAAGGACCAGCGCAAGGTCGACGATTTCATCATCTTCGCGATGTGCGCGGCGAAGCAGGCGCTCGATGACGCCGACTGGCATCCGGCCACCGAAGAAGAGCGCTGCGCCACCGGCACCATGATCGGCTCGGGGATCGGCGGCCTGACCGGCATCGCCGAGACCGCGATCCTGCTCAAGGAGCGCGGCCCGCGCAAGGTCTCGCCGTTTTTCATTCCGGGCCGGCTGATCAATCTCGCTTCGGGCTATGTGTCGATCGCGCATGGGCTGAAAGGCCCCAATCATGCTGTCGTGACGGCATGTTCGACCGGCGCGCATGCCATCGGCGATGCCAGCCGGCTGATCTTGCTCGGCGACGCCGATGTGATGGTTGCGGGCGGCACCGAGTCTCCGATCAACCGCCTGGCGATGGCGGGATTTTGCGCGGCGCGCGCATTGTCAACCGGCTTCAACGATACGCCTGAAAAGGCGTCGCGGCCCTACGACAGGGATCGCGACGGATTCGTGATGGGCGAGGGGGCCGGCGTCGTGGTGCTCGAGGAATACGAGCACGCCAGAGCGCGTGGCGCGAAAATCTATGCCGAGATTACCGGCTACGGCATGTCGGGAGATGCCTATCACATCACTTCGCCCGCGCCCGATGGCGACGGCGCCTTCCGCAGCATGAATGCGGCGATCAAGCGTGCCGGCATAACGGTCTCGGATCTGGATTATATCAACGCCCACGGCACCTCGACACAGCTCGGCGACGAGATCGAACTCAGCGCGGCCGAGCGCCTGCTCGGCAACGCGGCTTCCAAGGTTTCGATGTCGTCGACGAAATCCTCGACCGGCCATCTGCTCGGCGCGGCCGGATCGATCGAGGCCATTTTCAGCATTCTGGCGATCCGCGACAACATCGCGCCGCCGACCATCAATCTCGACAATCCGTCGGTCGAGACGGCGATCGACCTCGTTCCTCAAAAGCCGCGCCAGCGCGAAATCAATGTGGCGCTGTCGAATTCGTTCGGTTTTGGGGGGACCAACGCCTCCCTTGTCATCCAGCGTGCGGCCAATTAACGCGTTACTTGCATGTGACTCCACCGTTTCGCCGCATTCGGCGACAACTCCTAGGGCGGGCGTACGATTGAACCGGCAGGACTCAGGTTGTTGCATCGATGAGTGAAAGGCCGCCCATTTCGCCAAGGAGCCCGCGCGCCGCGCTGGAGCCGGAGCAGGTTCCGCCGCCGCCGAAGCGGTCCGAGCGCGCCCGCAACCCGTTCGTCATTGTCGGCAACGCCATCATCACCCTCTTGCTGATCGGGATGATCGGCGTTGGCGGCATCTACGTTTACGGCAAGCAAATGCTCGAGGCGCCGGGGCCGCTGCGAGAAGACAAGATCGTCAACATTCCCGCGCGCGCGGGAAAGGGAGACATCGCCGAGACCCTGCAGCGAGAGGGCGTGATCGATGTCAATCGCTGGCTCTTCATCGGTGGCGTGTTCGCCCTGAAAGCAAGCACCGAGCTGAAACCCGGCGAGTATGAATTTCGAAAGAACGCCAGCCTGCGCGATGTCATCGGCACCATCGTCGAGGGCAAGGTGGTGCAGCACGCCGTGACCATTCCGGAAGGGCTGACCTCCGAACAGATCGTGGCGCGGCTTTCCGAGAACGAGATATTTGCCGGCTCGGTCAAGGAGGTGCCGCGCGAAGGCACGCTGCTGCCGGAGACCTACAAATTCCCGCGCGGCACTACCCGCGAGCAGGTGATACAGCGCATGCAGCAGTCGCAAAAGCGGGTGCTGGCGGAGATCTGGGAGCGACGCAATACCGACATTCCGGTCAAGACGCCGGAGCAACTGGTCGCGCTGGCCTCGATCGTCGAGAAGGAAACCGGCAAGGCCGACGAGCGCAGCCGCGTCGCCGCGGTGTTCGTTAATCGGCTGCGGCAGAAGATGAAGCTGCAGTCGGATCCGACGATCATCTACGGGCTGGTGGGCGGCAAGGGAACGCTGGGACGCCCGATCAAGCGCAGCGAGATCATGCAGCCCTCGCCCTACAACACCTACGTGATCGACGGCCTGCCGCCCGGCCCGATCGCCAATCCCGGCCGCGCCTCGCTGGAAGCCACCGCCAACCCGGCGCGCACGCGCGACCTGTTCTTCGTCGCCGACGGCACCGGCGGCCACGCCTTCACCGAGACCTACGACCAGCATCAGAAGAACGTCGCCAGGCTGCGGACCCAGGAAAGGACCATTCAAAACGACACCGTCGAGCCGCCGGACGATCCGGCGCCGGCAGCCGCGGCTGCTCCCGCGGCCGACACCAATCCCACGGCCTCGGCCACCAAGCCCGCGCCGCCGGCAAAGCGCACCCGCAGCACGACAACGCCGGGCCGGCAGGGCGCCGCACAATCGACGGCCGCGCCCGCGGTGGTTCAGAGATAGCGGCGGCGTTTCGGATTGCCCCGCGCCAACCGAATTCCACTTCACGCCAAAACGCTCTAAGGTCGCCGCGACCCCAGATGCGAATCTGACACCCGACTTTTCCGGAGACAATCACGCGATGGCGCTGTCGAGCATGACCGGCTTTGCGCGAAGCCACGGCACCAGCGGACCCTATGCGTTCGAATGGGAATTGAAATCGGTCAACGCCAAGGGCTTTGATCTGCGCATGCGGCTGCCGCCGGGATGGGACGAGATCGAGGCGGTTGCGCGCAAGCGCGCCGCCGAAGTGCTGTCGCGCGGCACGGTCTACGCCAATCTGAATGTGAAGCGCGCGGGCGCGCTCTCGACGGTCCGCGTCAATGAAGAGGTGCTGGCATCGATCGTGAAGATCGCGGGTGAGCTTGCAGGCAGGATCGACGCGGTGGCGCCGAGCATCGATGGATTGCTGGCGATCAAGGGCGTGATCGAGGTGGTCGAGCCGGAAAGCGACGAGGCCGAGGACAAGGCGGCGAAACTGGCGGTAGCCGCCGCATTCGAGCAGGCGCTGACCGCGCTGGTAGAGATGCGCAAGCGCGAGGGGGTGACGCTCGGCCAGATCCTGTCGCAGCGGATGGATGAAATCGAAAGTCTCGCCGGCAAGGCCGAGGCCGCGCCGGGACGCAAGCCCGAGGCGATCCGGGCGAGGCTCGCCGAACAGGTCGCTGCGTTGCTTGATACGTCCGACCGTTTCGATTCCGACCGTCTCAATCAGGAAGCGATCATGCTGGCGGCCAAGGCCGACATTCGCGAGGAGCTCGACCGCATCGCCTCGCATATCGCGCAGGCGCGCGAGATGATCGGCAAGGGCGGCGCGATCGGACGGCGGCTGGATTTTCTGGCGCAGGAATTCAACCGCGAGGTCAATACCTGCTGTTCGAAATCCAACGATCTGGAATTGACCAACACCGGCCTTGCGATGAAGAACGTGGTCGAGCAATTCCGCGAACAGGTGCAGAATCTGGAGTGACCGATGACGGCGGCTGACAGCCACGGTTTTGACGGCGTCGAGCGGCGCGGGCTGATGTTCGTATTGTCGTCGCCCTCGGGCGCCGGCAAGACCACGTTGTCGCGGCTCCTGATCGAGCGGATGCCCGGCTTGACGCTGTCGGTGTCCGCCACCACGCGGCCGATGCGCCCGGGCGAGGTCGAAGGCAGCGATTATCTGTTCGTCGACAAGGCGCGGTTCGAGGCGATGGTCAAGCGCGACGAGTTGCTGGAGTGGGCCACCGTATTTGACAATCGTTACGGCACGCCGCGCGCTCCGGTGGAGCGTGCGTTGTCGGCGGGGACCGACGTGCTGTTCGACATCGACTGGCAGGGCACCCAGCAGCTGCGCGAAAAGGCGCGCGCCGACGTCGTCAGCGTGTTCATCCTGCCGCCGTCGGCGGCCGACCTGGAAAAGCGGCTGCATACCCGCGCGCAGGATTCCGATGCGGTGATCCGGGGCCGCATGAGCCGCGCCACCCACGAACTCAGCCATTGGGCGGAATACGACTATATCGTCATCAATCACGACATCGAGAAAGCCTTCGCCGAGGTGCAGTCGATCCTCAAGGCCGAACGGCTGAAGCGCGAGCGCCGCACCGGGCTGACCACCTTCGTGCGCGAACTGCAGCGGCAACTCGGGCAATAGTCAGGCCGTCCTGGGAGTTTGACTCAAAAGTCGTCCACCAGCGCGTGGACTCATAAACGTACCGGCCATGTCCGTTATCGGGGGCAAGGCGGAAAACATCACCTCGCGGTGAATATTTCCGCTTTGACCAAGGCGGACCTTCGCACAGATCATCGTCGTCCACCTCTGAGCTGTTTTCGGAAGCAATGGCCGGAAAAACGACCGCTCATAACGGATGAAGCAGCGCGTCTCCACATCGGACGTAGGGCCACTCTTCCACCGCGCACCGTGGGCTGCCTAGGGAGCCGACCTATCCGCCGGAAAGATCAAGGGCAAAGAATCGGCAACATTAGTCCCGCAGCTAAATGGAGTTTTTCCATACTCCTGCAGCATGGCTCGCGATGAGATTTCGCAAATTGTCCGGGATGGATGGCCGTTGCACATCTTAACATTGGCCAAAGCCCTGGCTGACAGAGGCGTTTGGACGTGGATGGCCGGGACGAAGCCTGGCCTGGCCATGACGGAAAGTGACGTCCCTCACGCGTTACTCGCTCGCGATCACGTCGCTGAAGAGCACGTAGCGCTGTCCATCGAAACGCACCAGCCGCATCTGCTTGATCGGGCGCAGATCGGTCGGGCTTGTTTTCAGGCGAATCCCCGGCAGCAGCAGCGGCAGCTCCATGTCGAGGTGCGAGGCCTGCTTCATGATGTTCTCGCGCGTCAGATCGTCGCCGCACTGCTTGAGGAGCTGTTCCACCGCGAAACCGATGTTGTAGCCGTAAGGCGCGTAATAGTCGCTCTTGTCGACACGCGGGTTGTACTTGTCCATCCACACGTTCCACGCCTTCATCGCCGGGTCGTCCTTCCACTGCGGGTCGGCCGGATCCTTTTGATAGGCGGCGGAGATGATGCCCTTTGCCGCCTCAAAACCGGCCGGCCTGATCGCGCCGGCGATCGATGAGCCGACGCTGACCACGAATTCCTGCGGATGCCAGTCGATGTCGTAGGCTTTGCGAATGGCTTGCGCGGAGAATTTGGGGACGGTCACGATGAAAAACACGTCGGCGCCCGAAGCCTTCAGCGTGACCACCTGCGAATCGATGGTCGGGTCGCTGGTGTTATAAGTCTGCGACGAGACGATCATCGCCGATGCCCGGTCACCGAGCCCGCGCTTGAATCCCAGGAGATAATCGCGGCCAAGGTCGTCGTTCTGCGACAATATCCCGATCTTCGCGTCGGGTTTTATCGAAAGAATGTATCTGGCGTAGATTTCGCCTTCCGATGCGTAGTGGGGCGTCCAGCTCATCGTCCACGGATAATGCTCGGGGTCATTGAAGACCGTGGCACCCGAGCCGATGAAAAGATGCGGCACCTTTTGCTGGTTGATGTATTTGACCACAGCCATGTTGGTCGCGGTGCCCACGGGATTCACCAGAAACAGCACCTCGTCGCTTTCGATCAGGCGTCTGATCTGTTCCACGGTTTTGGGCGGGCTATAGCCGTCGTCGAGGCTGATGTAATTGATCTTGCGGCCGTTCACGCCGCCCTTCTCGTTGAGCATCGTGAAATAGGCCGTGGTGGAGACCGCGCCCGCCGAATAGGCCGATGCCGGGCCGCTGTAAGGCGTGGTGGTTCCGATCTTGATTTCGGTGTCGGTGACGCCGGGGCCGTATTGCTTCTGCGCCAGCGCCGGCGTCGCCGTGAAAGCCAGCGCAAGCGCCAGCAGAACGCCTTGTCCCGAACGATTTCTGCGCGTCATTGTGGTCCTCCCTTGTTCCGGCAGGTGAGGCCAGCGACCACTCTGCCTCAGTTCTTCAGCACGATTCTTCCTACGACTTTTCCGGCCCGCAATTCGTCGATCCATTTCTGGACCTCGCCCATCGGCTCTTCCTTCATCGGCGTCGGCTTGACCTTGCCGGCGCGCGCCAGCGCCATCAGCTCATGCGCCTCGGCCAATGTGCCCGTCATGAAGCCTTCGATGGTCATGCGCTTGTAGATCCACTGCACCATCGGCAGGCTGAAATTGCCGCCCATCAGGCCGGACACCACGATCTTGCCGCCGCGCGCCAACACCGACACCGCAAACCCCATGGACTTTTCATTGCCGGCGAAATCGACAATCTCGTCGAAACCGCCGTCGGTCTCTCTGAGGATGCGCTTGACGATGTCCGGTTCGGACGGATCGTAAGCGGTCGCCGCACCGTTGTTCAGCGCGCTCTTGCGCGCCGAAGCGCTGAGGTCGGCCACCGAAATGGTCTGCTTGAACATGGCCTGCGCGAACGCCAACCCCATCATGCCTACGCCGCCGAGACCGATCAGCAGCAGGTTGCGCTGGCGCGGCCGGTCCACCAGCCGCTTCAACGCGCCGTACGCGGTGACGCCGGAGCACATCAAGGTCGCGGCCTGATTGACCGGCAACGGATCGTAATCCAACAGGTATTTGGCGTCGGGCACCAGCACGTGGCTGGCGAAACCGCCGTCGATGGCGACGCCGAGAAAACGCTGTTTGGCGCAGAGGTTCTCGTCGCCGGCCAGACAATCCCGGCATTGGCCGCAGCCGATCCAGGGGAATACGGCTTTCTTCTTGCCGATCAGGTCTTTCGAAACATCCGGGCCGACTTCCTCGACGATGCCCGCGATCTCGTGACCCAGCGTGAACGGCAGCACCATGCCGCGCGTGGTGTCGAGCTTCTTGCCGCCGCCGAGGTCGGCGTAGCCGTCCTGGATGTGCAGGTCGGAATGGCACAGCCCGCAACGCTCGATGCGGACCAGGACCTCCCTGGCGATCGGCTTCGGCGTCTCGACGATGGTTTCACACAACGGCGCGTCGAATTTGACCAGCGATTGGCGACGCATTTGCGCCATGGTGTTGTTCTCCCTCAGGACAGTTTTGTGCTGCGTATATCGGTCAATTCGCGGGCCATGGCAACAAAGCCGCTCAGCGGAACGGTCTCGGCCCGCCGCGTCGGGTCGAGATGCGCCGCCGCCGCCAGCCGCTCCGGATCGGCGCCAAGCGATTTGAGGCTCTGCCGCAGCATTTTGCGGCGCTGGCCGAAGGCGGCGGCCGCGACCTGCTCCAGCGCCCGGCGGTCGCAGGGCTCCGGCACTGCGCGGGGCACAAGGCGCACCACCGACGAGGTGACCTTGGGCTGCGGCACGAACGCCGCCGGTGAAATGTCGAACAGGATTTTCGTTTCTGCGCGCCAGTTCGAAAGCACCGCCAGCCGCCCATAGGCCTCGTCGTTCTCGCGCGCGACGATGCGCTCGGCCACCTCGCGCTGAAACATCAGCACCATCATGTCGTACCAGGGCGGCCACGGCTCGATCGAGAGCCAGTCGATCAGCAGCGCGGTGGCGATGTTGTAGGGCAGGTTGGCGACGATCTTCGCCCGCTCGTTGCCGAGCAGGGTGCGCGGATCGAAGGTCGTCGCGTCGCCGGATACGATCTCCAGCCGTCCGGGATATCGCTTCGAAATATCTTGCAGCGCCGCCAGCGCGCGCGCGTCGCGCTCGACCGCGATGACGCGCCTTGCGCCCAGCGCGAGCAACGCGCGCGTCAATCCGCCGGGACCGGGGCCAACCTCGATGATGGTGGCATCTTCCAGCGGCGCCGCGGCGCGCGCAATGCGCGCGGTGAGGTTGAGGTCGAGCAGAAAATTCTGTCCGAGCGACTTGCGCGCTGACAGCGCGTGCTCCCTGATCACGTCGCGCAGCGGCGGAAGATCGTCGATTGCGCTCATGCCGGCCGCATTGCCGCCATCCGGGCGGCCAGCCGCAATGCCGCGATCAGGCTGGACGGATTGGCGCGGCCGGTGCCGGCGATGTCGAAGGCGGTTCCATGGTCAGGCGAGGTGCGGATGAACGGCAGGCCCAGCGTGACGTTGACCGCGTCGTCGAACGCCAGGGTCTTGACCGGTATCAGCGCCTGATCGTGAACCATGCAGATCGCGCAGTCGTAGTTCTTGCGCATGGCGTCGTGAAACATGGTGTCGGCGGGCAGCGGACCCCTGACGTCGAAGCCCTCGCGGCGCAGGGCCGCGATCGCGGGCGCGATGATGGTCTGCTCCTCGGTGCCGAGAGTGCCGTCCTCGCCGGCATGCGGATTGAGGCCGGATATCGCCAGCCGGGGCCGCGCGATACCGAAGTGCGCCGTCAGGTCCGCGGCGGCGATGCGGGCAGTGCTCGCGATCAGGTCGCTCGACAACCGCGCAATGGCGTCGCGCAGCGACAGATGGATCGTCACCGGCACGACCGCGAGTACGGGCGACCACAGCAACATCACCGGCTGCGGCGTCCTGCCGTCGCGCGCGGCGAGCTCGGCGAGAAATTCGGTATGGCCGGGATGACGGAAACCGGCCCGGTACAAAACGCTCTTCGCAATCGGGTTGGTGACGACGGCCGCCGCCCGCCCGGCGGTCACGTCGCCGACCGCATGACGAATGGAGCCGATCGCCGCAATCGCGCTGCTGTCGTCCGGTTGTCCCGGCTGCGCGGTCGCGGCATGGCCGGTGGCCACCACCGGCAAGGCATCCGGGAATGCCGCAACGGCGTCTTCGGCACGAACGTCCTTCAGCTTGACGTCAAGGCCAAGAATTCTGGCGCGCCTGCCGAGGAAATCGCGGTCGCCCGCCAGATAGAAGGCCGGAAGCTTCAACTCGCGTCGCCGCAGCCACGCCGCGATGGCGATATCGGGCCCGATGCCGGCCGGTTCGCCCGATGTCAGCGCAAGAGGTTTTACCATGCGCGTCAGCGGTATTCGATCATCGCGGCTTTGCGGATTTCATCCAGATAGGACTTGGATTTTTTTTCGAATTTATCGGCGAACATCTTTTCGCGCACCTCGCGCTTCTTCGGCGTGTCGATGGTGGTCGGCTTGCGGCCGCAGAGCGCGACCATTTCGACGCCCTGTTTCGTCACCTCCGGAGCGGTCAGGTGGCCGATCGGCGTCTTGTCGAGCACGTCGCGCAGCACGGCCGGGATATCGGCGGAGGTCTTGGTCACCGCGTCCCGTATCGCGGCGTTCTGCATGGATTTGAAGAGCGAATTGGCTTCGTCGCAGGTCTGCACGCGCGTGCGCAGGGCTTCGGCCTCCTTGCGGCGGGATTCGGTGACCGCGGGGGCGGAGCCGCGCGGGACGATCAGCACGATCGGCCGCATCTGGTATTCGAAGCTTTCGGTCTGCGGCTTGTCCTTGTCGTCGGCGTTGACCTCGACGGCGGCAGCCACGTCCTTCTCGCCGACCTGCAGGCTCTCCTTGAAACGACCGCGCACCAGGCTGCCCCAGACCATGTCGGCCTTGATGCGGGCCTTGAGCGTGTCCGCGCGAATGCCCTGGCCTTCGAGCGACTTGGTCAGCAGTTCCGGCGTGGTGTGCATGCGCGAGCTCATCCCCGCATAGGCCGAATCGATATCGGACGTCGTGGGATCGACCCCGAATTTCTTGGCTTCCCTGATCTTCACCTTTTCGTTGATCAGGTCTTCGATCACTTCCTGCCGCGTCGGCGTCTTGTGGGTTGAGAGGGTGGTCAGTTTGGTGCGCTGTTCGATATCGTAGTTGGTAATGGGCTCGCCATTGACCATCACCGCAACGGTTTGCGCATGCAATGGCGATCCGCCGCACACGAGCATCAGCGCCGCGGCACCGCTCATGATCAGGCCCGAAAGACGCGAGAGGAAAATCGTCATGGTCGGTTCCGTGTCAGCCGATCTGATTTGCCAGCCATGGTGCGCGCCGGGTCGGTTCTACTGGAAACCCGCCGCGTTGGCGCCGGCAGCCGTGTTACCGAGGGTCCTCAGGCCGATCTGCAGCATGATCGCATGATTCAGGACCGGCGGCGTCGATCCCGCCGCATACGTGTACGAGGTGACGTAGTTGGCCGCCAGAACAAAGCAGTCGTCCACATATCCCGCACCGATCACGTATTGATTGATCTGATTGGCCACAAGATCCCATCGCGCCGCGCCCGTCACCACCCAGTTCGCCGCAACCTTGATCGAACCGCTGCCAAGCAATCCTTCGCGGCGGGCCAGGTATCCCAACTCGGGCTGCGGCGCGTAATTGCCGTACATCAGGCTGACCGACCAGCGGTCGAAGTTGGCGCGGCCTTCCGCCTCGAACCGCTGCACGCTCAAGGTCTGTTCATCCAGCCGCGCCCGCGTGCTGAAGGTGTAGGTCCGGTTCGGCGAATAGTTGACGCGGGCGACATAGTCCGATCGCGGTTTGTCGAGGCCGGAATCGAGCCCGGTATTGGTGACGTCCGCGACCGCGAACGAATTCATGCCGAATAGCTGATAGGATTGTCCGAACAGCACATTGACCGAACCGCCGCGGTCGAACTGCGTGGTGGCCTGCACGCCGACATTGGCGCGGCCGCCGCCTTCGACGCGATCGTAGCCGGAGAACTTGTCGACGCTGAACAGGTTGCTGGCGTCGAACACCATGCTTTGCGCGTCTTCGTTGGGCAGCTTGCCGGCATAGGATTCATTCGGGCGAATGATGACCTGCGCGATCGGCTCGATGGTCGTGGTGCCCCAGGGCTGAACATTGATGAAGGGGTAACGATATTCGAGACCGACGGTCGGCATCACCCGCAGCGCCTGGGTGTCGCCGACGGGCAGGAAATTCGAGACGCCGGGCTGGTTCGAGATCGAGGCATCAATTGCGTCCACGCGCAGCTTCGCGAACGGCGTCCATATCTGGCCCCAGTCATCGGTGAACGAGCGGCGCCATTGCCCTTCGGCCGACGCCCGCGTGTAAGTGCCGGGTATGCCGCGCAACAGACAGTTCGTGGGCGTCTTCACCGTTGGATCGGCCGAGGTCGGCGAGCACCAGCCATTGGTGGCCGCCAGAAGCGTGATCGGATCGAATGCGGCGGTATCGCGCGTCAAACTGGTGAAGTTCGTTTTGTAGCTGAACTCGCCACCCAGCAGATTGCGGTTCAGCACGTTCGAATAATCGATTACCGGATGCACGACCGGCACCTGGGCCTGATTGCCGGAATAGCTCAGATAATAGATCGTGCGGGCGTCGAAATAGCTGCGGTTGCCGACGCCGGTCAGGTAAAGCTGGGAGATCGCTTCCGTCGGCAGGCTCAGAAACGAGCCCAGCGTGTCCTTGTATTGCGACAGCCTGTAGTCGGAGAAGAAGTAGTAGTCCGTGAGCAGGACGCCGTCCCAGCCCCAGACCCATTTGTCGTTCAGTGCGAACTGGCCTTTGGTATCGACGCCGCCGCGGAACTGGCGGTCGCCCGGCTGTCCCGCGAAGGCGCCGGGATCCAACTGATCGATTCCGTAGGCGCGGATCTGATACGATCCATTGATCAGGCGCTGGCGGAATTCGCCCTGGAACAATACGCCCTGCTTGCTGGTGATGCGCGGGCTGAAGGTCGCGTCATAATCCGGAGCGATCGCCCAGTAGAACGGCGTTTCAACGCCAAACCCGAACGTCGATGCCGACGTGATGTAAGGCATCAGGAAGCCGGTCTTGCGCTTTACGGTCGGATCGGGCGTCGAGAAATACGGCAGATACGCCATCGGAACGCCGAAGAACTCCAGCTGCGCGTTCTCGAAATACAGCATCTTGTCGGTCTGGTCGTGGATGATGCGGGCGCCCTTGACCTGCCACAGCGGCGGCTTTTTCGGATCGTCCTTACACGGTGCGCAGGCGGTGTAGACGCCGTTTTCGAATACGGTGTAGTTGCCGCTGGAGCGGTCCGCGCGGGTCGCGGCCATCCGCGTCTGTTCGGCGGAGTCGACCCGCAGCGAGTCGACGAAGCCGTCGCGGTAGTCGTCGCTCAGATCCATGATGTTGGCGTAGGTGATCTTGCCGTCCGCATCGGTCATGCGGATGTTGCCTTCGGCGTGCAGGCGCTTGGTCTTCTGATCGTAGATGACCTTGTCGGCCTCGATCGAGGTGCCGTTATAGAACATCTGCACGTTGCCGACCGCAGATACCCGCTGGTTGTTGTAGTCGTAATCCACCTCGACGGCCTGCACGAGCATCTGCCCGTTGTTGGCGGGCGGCGGCGGCTTTGGCCTCGTATGGATCGGGTTGTAGGTGAAGCCCTGGGCCGCGGCGGGGGCGACATTCAGCACGGCCGCAAAAACCAACGCCAAGAGCAGCGCCGGAACCGCAGACAAACGCATCCTGGAGCGGCGCAGCGGCGTGCGCCGCCCGAACATGGGCGAGCATCGTTGGAGGGCGGCGACAACGGCCACTACCCGTCCTCCTGGTACAGCAAGGCCAAAAAGCCGGTGAGGCCGCCCACGCAGACGGGCAGCCACGCCGCAGCGACGGGATGCATCAGCTCAGCCTTGCTCAAATCCTCAGTTACTTTCGACAAAACGTAGAGCAGAAAGCCCGCACCCACGCCACTCAAAACCATCTTTTGCACGCCGCCGAAGCGGAAGAACCGCAGGCTTACGGAGGCCGCGAGCATCACCATCGCGGCCAGCAAAAACGGCTGCGCGATGAGCTTGTGGTACTGCAGACGGTAGCCGGCAGTGGCAAATCCGGAACTCTCGGAAGACCTGATATAGCCCGGGAGTTGCCAAAATGACACAGTTTCTGGGGTGGAGAAACTGTTGCGAACCTGGGCCGGTGTCAGGCTGGTCTTGAGCGCGAAACTGTCCTGCTCAATCGGCGGTCCGTCGAGCGAGAAACGGCGGGCAGATTTGAACTGCCAATGCCCGTCTTCGAGGGTTGCCTCGCGCGCTTCGATTCGCTCCTTGAACTGGAAATCGGGATCGAATCTGAACACGGTCAGACCGGTGAGCCGGACGCCCTGCTGTTCGCTGCGGGCGGCGTTGATGATGGCTTGCCCTTCGCTCGTGACCTGATTGATCCAGAAGCCCGCGGCGTCCTGCAGGCCGCCGCCGGGAGCCGAGCCGAACAGCTCCGCCTCCATCCGCTTGGAGATCTCGCGCAAATTCGCGGAGACCGGATTGTAGGCCGTGGTCGCGATGATTCCGAGCACCACCGCGCTTGCCAGCGCCGGCGCGATGAACTGCCACGCCGAAACCCCGGCGGCGCGCGCCACCACCAGCTCCAGCCGCCGCGACAGCGCCAGATAGCAGGTCATCGCGCCGATCAGGATGCAGAACGGCATCATCTTCTCGAGCAGTTGCGGCACGCGAAACAGCGAGGTTTCGGCAACCATGATCGCCGACGCCGAGACCAGTGTGGAAGTACGCCTCACCATCTCGATGTAGTCGACGAGGACGAGAAGAATGAAGATGCTGGCGAATACGCCGACCGCGGACACCACGAAGCGGCCCGCAAAATATCGCCCAAGCGTGTTGTTCAACATGCTCATGCTGTGGCCGGCCGTCGTCCCACAAGGCGCAGAAAGCGCGCGCTCGATCTGTTGACGGTTTCCATAAATGCGGCCGGCGGCTCGACAACGGTGCCGCTGAGAATGATCCACAGGCTCAGGACGAACCCTCCCGTCAGCATGAAATACTGGACCAGAGGAGCCATCGGCGACTTTACCGTGATGACCGAGCAGGCGAATCCGGCGATGCGCAGCCCGAACACCGCGAGAATCGAGCAGGTGATCGAGAAATTGCGGCTCTGGCGCGTGGTACGGGGCGTGCCCAGAAACGCAAAGGTGAGGGCCGCGAACACGAACGGATAGATCGGCGCCATGAAGCGGTCGTGGATCTCGGCGCGGAACTGTCCGGGCAGCTGTACATAGACCGGATCGTCCGGTGCCGGAGACAGCAGCTCCCACAAATAACGCTCGCGGATGCCGAAGGTGACGTCGCGACCGTGATTGGAGAATTTCGACATGTCGAACGCGTAACGGCCGAACGCCACCAGCGCGGGGTCGTGCTTGCCGGTCTCGAAGCGCTCCAGATTTCCGTCTTCGAGAATCAGGAACGAGCCGGTGGCGTTGTTCAGGACCGTGCCGTGGTCGGCGATGATGCTGACGCGTTCGTCGGGATTGCGGCGATCGTCGACGAAGATGCCAACCAGCACGCCGCCGGGCTGCCGCTCGCGAATCCGGATGGTGAGATTCTGGTCGAGCTGCGTGAAGCGGCCGGGCTGCAGGATGTTGGCCAGCACGTCGGCGGTGATTTCGGCGTCCCACTGCTTCAGCCGGCGCATGCCGTCGGGGGCCATATAGGCGGCGATGAAGGCGACCAGGATCGCTACCACGATGGTGGCGTAGATGAAGGGGAGGAACAGCCGGAACGGCGAAAGGCCGGCGGCGTTCATGACGATGATTTCGGAATCGGTCGCGAGCTTGTTGAGGGTGTGGGAGATCGCGATCATCAGCGCGACCGGCGCGATGATCAGCACGAGCACCGGGATGATCAGGCTGGTGACGCCGAGAAAGGTCAGGATGGTCTGGCCCTGGCTGGTCATCAAATCGATGCCGCGCAACGCCTGCGTAATCCAGATCACGCCGGTCAGGCTGACCAGAACCAGCGCAAACGACGCAAGCGTCGTGCGGAAAATATACCTGTCGATCGACCCCATCGTACCCGCACGATCCCCATCGTCCGAACCGGAACCCGTCAGCGCCCCGACCTCGACCCGAGATCTCCCCAAAGGCCGCGCCGCCGTCCCGTCCGGGACACTCTCTCACACTACCATCCCTTTGATCGGTCAACAAAATGGCTGCGCCGTGGCACCCTTGGGATAAGGTTAATAATTCGTCAGATGTGGCTCCCTCGCCACGTCAGCGCTTGGCAGCGCAGCAATGGACAGGCCATAGTGGCGGCGGCCACGGCTGTGGTCGGGCGCGTTCTTGATGGAACCGGTTCGGGGACGGCGAGAGTGCCCAAAACACCGCAGCCGCGGATTGCGTTCCTGCCCCTGTGACAGCCCTGATTTTGGAGGATTTGCCCTATGTCCGACGCCGTTAAGGTCGGCTTCGTCCCGTTTTCCAGCGCTGCGCGCGGCATTCTGGTGGTATTTTGTGACGACACGCTGAAATTCGGCACAGCCACCAGCAAGGCGCTGGGGGCGGCGGCCGGCATGATCAAGCGCACGGCCGCGGCCAATCGGTTCGAGGGCAAGAGCGGCTCCACACTGGATTTTCTGGCGCCCGAGGGGGTCGCCAGCCGGCTGATCGTGGTCGGAGCCGGCAAATTGTCGGCCATCAAGGACAACGACTTTCTCAAGCTCGGCGGCACGGCTGCCGGCAAGCTCCGCCCGGGCAGCGAGGCCGTGACGATCCTGGCCGAATTGCCGAACGGCGCCATGAAGCCCGGCCAGGCCGCCGCCATTGCGGCGGGCGTGCGGCTGCGCGCCTACAAATTCGATCGCTACAAGACCAAAAAGAAGGACGGCGAGGACGCCGCCCTCAACGCCGAGATATCAATCGCGGTGTCCGACGTTGCCGCCGTGAAAAAAGCCTTCGCCTCCGCCGATCACATCGTCGACGGCGTGATCATCGCGCGCGAACTGGTCAATGAACCGCCCAACGTGCTCTATCCCGTGGAATTTGCGCGCCGCGCCAGCGCGTTGAGCAAGCTCGGCGTCGACGTTGACGTGCTCAATGTCAAGGCCATGAAGAAGCTCGGGATGGGCGCGCTGCTCGGCGTCGGACAGGGTTCGACGCAGCCCAGCCGCACCGTGATCATGCGCTGGAACGGCGGCAAGAAAGGCGAACAGCCGGTTGCGTTTATCGGCAAGGGCGTTTGCTTCGACACCGGCGGCATTTCGATAAAGCCCTCCGCCAGCATGGAGGACATGAAGGGCGATATGGGAGGTGCCGCCTGCGTGGTCGGACTGATGCACGCGCTGGCCGCGCGCAAGGCCAAGGTCAACGCGATCGGCGCCATCGGCCTCGTCGAGAACATGCCCGACGGCAATGCGCAACGTCCCGGCGATATCGTGACCTCGATGTCCGGCCAGACCATCGAGATCATCAATACCGACGCCGAAGGCCGTCTCGTACTGGCCGACGTGCTCTGGTATGTGGCGCAGAAGTTCAAGCCGAAATTCATGGTCGATCTGGCAACGCTGACCGGCGCGATCATGGTCGCGCTCGGCACCGAATATGCCGGGCTGTTTTCGAACAACGATCAACTGGCGGAACGGCTGACCAAGGCCGGGCAGGCGACCGGCGAACGGGTCTGGCGCATGCCGCTCGGCCCCGAATACGACAAGCAGATCGATTCGCAATTCGCCGACATGAAGAACACCGGGACCCGCAACGGTGGCTCGATCACCGCCGCGCAATTCCTGCAGCGCTTCGTCGACGATACGCCATGGGCACATCTCGACATCGCGGGCACGGCGATGGGCGCGCCCAAAACCGAGATCAATCACAGCTGGGGATCGGGCTACGGCGTGCGCCTGCTGGAGCGGCTGGTCGCCGAGTATTACGAAGGCAAACGATGACCGAAGTGCTGTTCTATCATCTGCAGAACATGAGCCTCGAAAACGTCCTGCCGCCGCTGCTGGAGAAATCGCTGGAGCGCGGCTGGCGGGTCGTGGTGCAGGGCACGTCGGAAGAGCGCACCGAGGCGCTCGATACCCATCTGTGGACCTATCGCGAGGATTTCTTTCTGCCGCACGCGACCTGGCGGATCGGCGATGCGCAGGATCAGCCGATCGTGCTGGCGATAGCGGAGGGCAATCCCAACAGGGCCAATGTCCGGTTCCTGATCGACAACGCCGCTTTGCCGGCGGATTGCGATGCCTATGAACGCCTGGTGCTGGTTTTCAACGGCGACGACGGTGACGCCCTCGCCGCGGCGCGCGCGGCATGGACCGATTGCAGGTCGCGCGGCTTTGAGGTCACTTACTGGCAGGCGGACGAGCGGGGCAGGTGGCAGCGGCGGGAATAGCGGTATCCAGCAATTAATGATATTCGTAAGTTTTGGTTAGGCCGTGTTCACATAGCCACGGTGGTGCCGCAAAGTGATGGTGGGACAAGCGCTTAGGGCGCCGGGGTGGGAACTGACGTAATCGTGCGACAAGACAATTCTTATCGGAAACGACTGCTGCTTCTGGTTCTGGCGGCCCCGCTGATGGCTGGCTGCTCGACCAGTACAGACCTGCTGTCGAAGGATGCGGACTGGTTTTCGCGCCCGGGCAGGATGTTCATCCGGAATGTCTCGATCGAGACCGCGCCGCTGACGCCGGACAAGCCGATTACGTCGGACGACCTGATCAGCGCGGACGGGCAATGCGCGGGAATGGCTCCGCCCGGCGCGCCCGCCGACGCCAACGCCCTGTCCGACGGTGCGGCCCCGGCCTCTTCAAGGCCGGGAGCTGTCGCGCTCGGTCATACCGAATGCGATGTGGCGCGCGGAATTGGCGCGGCGCCCGATAACGTCAGCCTTTCCAATAACGGCCGCGGCGACCGCGTCGCGGTTCTGACCTATTCGCATGGATCGCGTCCGGGAATCTATACGTTTACGTCCGGCCGTCTGTCGTCGGTCGAGCGCGGGCCTGAGCCGGTGAGCCAGCCGAAAACCGCAAAGCCCAAGGCGAAGAAAAAGCCGGCGGCGACGTAGCCAGTAATTGTAGGATGGGTTGAGCGCAGCGAAACCCGTCACAACAGTCGCTGACGGATGATGGGTTTCGCTGCGCTCAACCCATCCTACGGCACTTATCACCCCGCCGCTTCGTCGTACGACGAACTCGCTTCCAGCCATTCTTCTTCGGCGCGTTGCAGCGCCAACGCCGCGCCGGCGCGGGCTTTGCTCAACTGCGCCGCCTGTTTCGGGTCGCGCTGGAATAGATCCGGCAGCGCGAGGGCGATATCGATTTTCGAGATGATGCCGTTGATGCGCGCAATCTCCGCTTCCGCTTCGGAAATCTTCTGCTTCAATGGAACGCGCTTCTCGGCCTTGCCGCGCTGCGGTTTGTCGCGGCCATTGCCGCGTTCGGCGACCGCACGCTCGCGCGAGCGCATGCCGCGGGCCGACAATACCAGGCGGCGGTAGTCGTCGAGATCGCCGTCGTATGGCGTCACCGTGCGATCGGCCACGACCCACAATCGATCGGCGCAGGATTCGATCAGATAGCGGTCATGGGAGACCATGATGACCGCGCCCGGAAATTCGTTGATCGCCTCCGCCAGCGCCGCGCGGCTGTCGATATCCAGATGGTTGGTCGGTTCGTCGAGAATGATCATGTTGGGGCCGAAGAACGTCGCAAGCCCCAATAGCAGCCGGGCTTTTTCGCCGCCCGACAGACTCCTGACCAGGGTGTCGCCGGCCTTGCCCGAGAAACCGATCGCGCCGGTGCGGCCGCGCACCTTGGTTTCCGGCGCGTCCGGCATCAGCTTGCGCACGTGATCGTAGGGCGAGCCGTCCTCGTTCAGCTCGTCGAGCTGATGCTGGGCAAAATAGGCGATGGAAAGCTTGTCCGCGCGGGTGATCTTTCCGGAAAAAGGCGCGAGGCGGTTGGCGAGCAGTTTTACCAGTGTCGATTTGCCGTTGCCGTTGGAGCCGAGCAGCGCGATGCGATCGTCGTTATCGATGCGCAGCGTGACATGTCTGAGCGCCGGCTGCGCCGGGTCGTAGCCGACCGAGACCCCATCGGCCGCGATGATCGGCGGCGACAGCATCTTTTCCGGCGCCGGGAAGGTGATCTCGCGCACGTCCTGCCGCACCAGCGCGGCGATCGGCTTCATCTTTTCCAGCATTTTTACACGCGATTGAGCCTGGCGGGCTTTGGACGCCTTGGCCTTGAAGCGATCGACGAAGGCCTGCAGCCGCTTGCGCTCGGCGTCCTGGCGCTTGGCGTGCTTGGCGTCGAGCATCTCCCTGGTCGCGCGCTGTTCTTCGTAAGAGGTATAGCTGCCGCGATAAAGCGTCAGCTTGCCGCGATCCAGATGCAGGATCTGATCGACCGACGTATCGAGCAGGTCGCGGTCATGGCTGATGACGATGACTGTGCGCAGATAATTCGCCAAATGGTTTTCCAGCCAAAGCGTGCCCTCGAGATCGAGATAGTTGGTCGGCTCGTCCAGCAGCAGAAGATCGGGTGCGGAAAACAGCGTCGCCGCCAGCGCCACCCGCATGCGCCAGCCGCCGGAGAATTCCGAGCAAGGCCGCGCCTGGTCGGCGGTGGAGAATCCCAACCCGCTGAGGATCGCGGCGGCGCGCGCGGGCGCCGAATGCGCATCGATATCAACCAGGCGGGTCTGGATTTCGGCGATCCGATGCGGATCGTGCGCGGTGTCGGCTTCCTGCAAAAGGGCGTCACGCTCCAGATCCGCCTTGAGGACGATGTCGATCAGGCTGTCCGGTCCGTTCGGCGCCTCCTGCGCGAGACTGCCGACCCGCCAGCGCGGAGGAATGGCAATGGTGCCGGCCTCAAGCGGCAATTCGCCGCGAATGGCGTGAAACAGCGTCGATTTTCCCGCGCCATTGCGGCCGATCGGGCCGACCCGCGCGCCGGGTACGATCTGGGCTGTGCCATGATCGATAAGAAGCCGTCCGGCAATCCGGACCGAAATGTCGGTGATTGAAAGCATGCGGGGTTGTCACCGGAGCGGCTATCAAACGCAACCCCGTTTATGCGCCAAATATTGCGCTGCCGCCCGGCGGTACGGACAGGATTGGGGGACGGCGGACAGCAGTCAATTGCGGCGGTCCTGCCGCCGCAGCTCATCCATCAGGTGCTGGAGATGGGTGGGCAGTTCGGAATTTTCCGGGCGAAGGTCCTGCTGCAACCGCTCGCCGACGGCATGGCAGATCGATCGGCTGGTCGCGCGATCGATCTGTTCGCTGCTTTCGTTGATTCGGTTGGGCATCGCGGGTTCCGCTTTGCGTTCGTTGCTGTTGATTGACATCGGACCAAGTCATCCAGGCCGGAATTGTTTCGCTCGCCAATCGATTGCATGCCTTTCGCGTAAAAATTGAATGAAAGCAGGAAGCGGGTTCCACTGGCGTCAAATCAAGCAAAAGCCCCGGCCGCACGCGGGGCCGGGGCTTTTAAGGACCGGAATCGGCAATTCCAATCAATAACAGCGGCTGATCAGGCGCCAGCGCGGGCCCCACGGGGTCGGGACCAATCGCCGAACGTAGCAACCGCCGTAACCATAACCGCCAACATAGGCGGGACCGCCGACAAAGAGGCGGGGCCCGCCCCAGCCGCGGTGCCAGCCGCCATGCCAACCACCGCCGTGCCAGCCTCCGCCCCAGGCGGAAGCCGATGTCGGCGCCAATGCAGCCGCGCCGAGCGAGGCCGCGGCAACCACAACAAGCCCGAGTTTGCGTAACATGGTCGTCTCCTCAAGTTTGGCGCTGGAAGCGCCATCGGTGAAGTTTTGCCCCGGCTGTTTGGCGGGATTGACCGCAGCCGGGGCTCAACGGATGCAGGTTAGCTTTGAGAATCTGAACGGCGTCGGGATGGCCGCGTCAGGAAAGGTTCATCTGGATGAAATCGCGGTAAGTTTGGACAGTCGGCGTGGCGGGCGCGCGGCCTGATGCCGCTCGCGGCAGCCGTCCTGGTCGCTTGCCGATCCCGGATCGCGCCGATATAAGCGCCGCAATCTTACCTCCGGTTTCCAAGGATAAATCATGGCGATTGAGCGTACCTTTTCGATCATCAAGCCCGACGCGACGACGCGCAATCTGACCGGCGCGATCAATGCCCTGATCGAGAAGGCCGGACTTCGCATCGTGGCGCAGAAGCGCATCCGCATGACCCGGGAGCAGGCCGAAACCTTCTATGCCGTCCACAAGGCGCGCCCGTTTTTCGGCGAGCTGGTGGAGTTCATGATTTCGGCGCCGGTGGTGGTGCAGGTCCTTGAGGGAGAAAATGCCGTGCTCAGGCATCGCGACGTCATGGGCGCGACCGATCCATCCAAGGCGGCCGACGGCACCATTCGCAAGCTGCATGCGAAATCGATCGGTGAAAATTCGGTGCACGGCTCGGATGCGGCCGAGACCGCCGCGATCGAGATCGCGCAGTTTTTCTCCGGCAACGAAATCGTCGGCTGATCGATACAGGTGCCGGCGCTCGCCGGGCGGAGAGGGGCAAATTGTGAACTGGCCGCTGCTGATCGTCGACCCGACAGCCATCGGGGCGTTTTTTACCCAGTTTCAAAGCGAGATGCAGCAGCCCGCGTTCTGGCTCGCGGTCGGCAAGATCATCTGGATCAATGTGCTGTTGTCCGGCGACAATGCGCTGGTGATTGCGCTGGCCTGCCGCGGACTGCAACCGCGGCAACGGCTGTGGGGCATGATCCTCGGTGCGGCCGCAGCCGTGGTGCTGCGCATCATCTTCACCGGCATCGTCGCGACCTTGATGGGGTTGCCCTATCTCAAGCTGGTCGGTGGCCTCGCGCTGATCGTGATTGCGGCAAAGCTGCTGGTGCCGGAGGAAGAGGACGAAGACGGCGTCAAGTCAGCGGCGCATCTGTGGGCCGCGGTGCAGATCGTGGTGGTCGCGGACATCGTCATGAGCCTCGACAACGTGATCGCGGTCGCCGCCGCCGCCAATGGCAGCGTGCCATTGCTGGTGCTGGGACTGGCCATCAGCATTCCCCTGATCGTCGCGGGCGCTGCGCTGATCATGTGGCTGCTCGGTCATTTGCCGATTCTGGTATGGGCCGGGGCTGCCTTGCTGGGCTGGATCGCCGGCGACGTGATCGCGACCGATACCGCCGTTCAACCGGTGCTGCAGCGTTTTTTCGATGGCCCCACCGGGGTCAAGCTCGACGCTCTCTTGGCGATGTCAGGTATGGCGCCGCGCTTTGGCGGCGGCGGACACGGCGGCGAAATTGTTTGCGCGGCGCTTGGCGTCATCGTCGTATTGATGGCGGGCTCGATCTGGCGAAAGCGCCGGCTTCGGCAGGTGGAACAGCCGCATTGATCCTGAAGTGGCCGGGATCGGCCGCAAATAATGTCAGTTGCATCAGTCGCGTGGTACAATCACCGCGTGGTGTCGCCCTTGCGCCGCGGCTCGATCTCATCCTTTTCCTGCGTCACCTCCATCAGGGCCATCGATAGAATATAGGCGCTGGTCGGCAACTTTAGGTGGCGAGCTTTCTCGATTGCCGATATGATGACAGTCGCCAGCTCGCCGAGATCATCCTTGCGGGTTGTCATGGTTTACTCGCCTCTGGAGCTTTCATTGTGAACACCGATGATTCCGGCGAGTTCGATGACAGGCTTGGGAAGTCGCTGCAGGGTAACGGAGACCATCCGAGCGTGGTCGAGGGTCTGCGGCTCATCGTCGCCTTCCGGAAAATCAAGGACCAGGCCGACCGGCGCAAGGTGATCGAACTCGCGGAACGGCTTGCAAAATGACTGAGGGTGCGAAGCTGCAATCCGCGGGTCATGCCGTGACCTCGCTGCTTTCCGCGATGAGGTCGTAACTGCCGCGGATGCGGGCGTAGTTGCCGAGAACCTTCACGACGGCGTCCTTGTAGACCGCCGGGTCGCCATCCGCCGGGCGCCTGCAGGCCACGGCATCGCGGACGATCTGATAGCTGTGGCTGCGATGAAATCCATCGACGACCGTCGAAAGGATGGTTTCATCGAGCGAGAATCCCTGCATTACGCAGCGGATGGCTTTCATGTTCGCCATGTATTCCGCAAACCGCGTCGAGCTGTATGCCGACGGCAGCGGGTGTTCGAAAGTGAGCTCTCCCGGCTTTGGCTTCAACGCCGCGATCCAGTCCGTCAAGTTTGACGCCGGATTAAACCACGCGGCATGCGCGATCCGTTTCAGGTGCATGACCGGCCACAGGTTGTTGCGCCAAAGCGTCAGCAGTTCGAGGCAGCGCGACGTAATCGCTTCGGCGTCCGATATGACGTGGCTGCGCCCTTCGGTGAGATATTCGGTTTGAAAATCCGCGCAGATCAGGATCGGCGGATCGTTGTACACGGACATCGCAAACTTCCGGTCAATCATCATGGTCACCGAAGCTCACAGTTGCCGAAGCGGTTCGGTCGCAAGGCGGCCCGAGGAGATGTCCAGCACGCCGGGCCGGTCCCAATCCCCCTCGGGCCGGATGATCACATAGGGATCGCTGTCGAGCGTGATGGCATCGGGGCTCGGTTCGAGGTCGAGGACCATCTCGGTGTAGGAAAAATCGGAAAAGGTGATCTTGCGGTTGTGGCCGAGCGGCTTGGCGCCGAAATGGGCCCAGAAGTCCACGAGGCGGTCCTGCGCCTGACCATAGATTTTTCGAAACCCCTTGCGCTTGATGTACTCGACGCTCGCTTGGACGAGCTTGAATGAAACACGCGAGCGACGGAACTGGTGCCGCACCGCCAGCCGCTCGACCTTGGCGAACTCGCCAAAAAACCGCACTCGAAGGCAGGCTGCGGGTTCAGCGCCGACAAACCCGATGAAGTGCGCCGCGACCATGTCGTTGCCGTCGAACTCCTCCTCAAGAGGGCAGTCCTGCTCGGCAAGGTAGACGGCCGAGCGAATGGCTGTAACGAGCATGAGATCGTTGGGATCGCGCGCGATGCGGATCGAAATCGAGCGAGGGTTCGGTATCGCCGATGACGGAGACCTAGTGCCGTGCATCTGCAAAACTCCTTGCTGATGCGACTGCTCGCGCGCGAGGGGAAGGGCGGTTCCATGGCCGCTCGTAACGCCAGAGCTCGCGCTGAAAGCTTGGTATTGGTTCGAAGCCGATTGCAATCATCAAGTTGCGCCCGTCCGCACTCGACGGCTGAGCATAGAGATCGGCGGCCGCAAATCGCGTTTCGGAAAGATGCTTCGATACGTTGCCTAATCCCGCCATTGCTTTGCCATGACCTGCGATCGCCCAGACATAAATGGCGGACGCTTCTTCGGAACGACCGGCGAGAAGTCCAAAATCTGGATGTGTGAGATTCATCTCGTCAAGAATGAGGGCATCGTATCCTCGGCGATTGAGATAGAGAAACGCCACGGCCCCAAGCAAAGTCTCCTTTCGACTGAAGGTTAGAATGCTCTCGGAATTGAACGTGAAGTACCTCTCAAGGTCCGGTTCCGCAATTCGAACTCCCGGCACCAATTGGTTGGCCATATTAGCGAGAGCTGAAAGCTCGGAGTGTCGCGCAGGCCGCACTTCGATTTCGGGATTTCTGGGTAGGGTGTCGAAATCGTGTCTCGGGGCCAAAGAGGGCCTTTCCTTAACGCGGTTGCCCATCTATCGTTTCTCCTGCCTGCGGTGAACACCTTATCGCGCGGAGGTTCAGGGTATGCAGCAACTATTGCAACGGGGTGCTGCGGTGACGCAGCACCGAAACGATGAGGTCCTAGATGCGTCGTGGGACGATCTGAAGTCGTTTCTTGTATGCGCAAAATACAAGAGTTTCCGAAATGCTGCTGAGGTGCTTGGCCTGACGAGCACCACTCTTATGCGCAGGATTGACCGACTTGAGGAACGCATCGGATGCAAGCTGTTCCTGCGCGATCAGAGCGGGCTGACGCTTAGCGAAACAGGGAGTGCGATGATTGGCGACGTGGTGGAAATGGAACGTCACGCGTTCAATTTCTTTCGCCGCGCAGCGCAGTCAGACGATACCGCCGGGACAGTGCGTGTGGCTGTGACCGAAGGCCCCGGCAACTTTTGGATTCTTCCGAGATTGATCGACTTTCAAAAAACCTACCGGAAGATCACCGTCGACCTCCGTTGTGCGATGGAACAGGCTGATGTGGCGCGGCTAGAAGCTGATATCGCCATTCAGCTTGAGCGGCCGACCAACCCAGATCTCATCGTTACGAAGCTCGGCAGACTTCACATTTATGCTTTCGTTTCAGAAGAATATCGCAAACTCCACGGCGTCCCGTCACTTTCGGATATCAGAAATCATAGACTGATTATTCAGCATGCGCCTCAGGTCGATGATTCTGCGTATGCCCGAGTTTTGGGACTGACGTCGCTGGAAGGCATTGTCGGAATAAAGACGAACTCCAGCATAGGCGTTCTCTATGCTGTTGAACGAGGCGCAGGAATGGGTTTTTTGCCGACATCGTCGGTCGCCATGGGGGCAGCCTTGGTTGCCATCGATCTAGGAGTTCATCATCACGCCGATCTTTGGCTTACCTACCACAAAGAGTTTCGAAACTCCGACCGTCATAAGATCGTCATCGATTGGTTGAAGAAGATATTCGATCCCAAAACCCATCCGTGCTTCAGGGACGAGTTTATTCACCCGAACGACCTTGTACCGATGATGGCGGCGGCAAGAGCGAATTTTGGCCTTCAAGGATACGTAGCCGCGAATCCGGCCTGAGTGAGAGATCAGGTGCGAGCGCACCGACGTTCTATAAAGCCCCCTACCACTTGAACTCCACCCCCACCGTCCCCTGATGCGACTGCGCGACGGCGCGGAATTTTCCGTCGTAGTTGATGTAAAGCCGCGCGGCGTTGCTGAGGCTTAGCGACGCCGAGGCGCCGGCGTCGGCGCCGTAGCGGCTTTCGCCGATGCCCTGCACCGTGATGCTCTGGGGTCCGAGGCTGACGGTGACGTCGCGAAAATTCTGCGCGACGTTGTCGACGAATTTTCCGTACGCGGACAGATCGAAAATCTTCTGGCCGAAAATCCAGTAATGCCCGATTTCCGCCCCCGCCAGAATGCGCGCACGCTCCGCCGACGCGCCGGACGCCATCACCGGATCGAAGCCGCCGAACTCCTGCAAATGGGAGGTCGAAGAGCGGACATATTCGAACGCGGCCTTGGGCACGATCCGGCTCTGATCCAGGCTCCAATAATAGCTGAGCTCGGACAGCACGCCGTCGAGGCGGGCGGTATAGCCGGCACTGGCGATGCCGAATCCGGTGTCGCGCTGCGAATTGATGTTGCCGAAGCCGTGGACGGCGGCGAGTGCCCATGTCCACGGGCCCTTGTCGACCGAGGCGTTGAAGCCGAGCTGGGTGAGATCGAGCGTAGCGCTCTGCAACGCCAGCGGCACGTCGATCGCGCTATGGCTCTGATCGATCGACACGCCCATGTTCACGCCGGGCGCGACCCGCATGCCGAAGCCGGCGACGCCGCCGACCGTATGACGGTGGTCGCCGACGAAGTCGCCGACCGCGCCGGTTCGGGCCGAAATGCCGTAGGCTTCGCCCCAGGTCCGGAAACGCGGCGCCTCGGTGTCTTCGGAAGCGCCGCCGCCGGCAGGGTTGCTGCGCAGCGCCTTGTTGAATCCGTACGTCGCCTGGTTGCCGAGCCGCCGCAGAAAGCTGCTGCCGAGATCGAGCATGGCTGCATTGGCCGACATGCTGGCGTTGATGTCGGTCCGTCCCGGGCTCGGCGGAACAGGCGTTGGTGTCGGAGTTGGAGTAGGCGTGGGAGTCGGGGTTGGCGTCGGAGTCGGAGTTGGGGTAGGTGTGGGCGTCGGAGTAGGAGTAGGCGTTGGGACCGGCGCCACCTGCGCCTGCGCCTGCAGGGGTGCGGCGGCAAGCGCGAGTGCGAAACCGACGGCGAGCGCATGCCCGAGCTTCTGCCCCAGCCTTGCGTTCTCTGCTTGCGCAGGCTGCGATGCGTCGCGCATGAATGCCATTCCCGGACTTACGCCAGCCCCACAACCGATAAAAATCGTATCGAGCCGCCGCGATTTGTGCTGAGTTCAACTGGAGCGTCAATCGGTTAACCTCGTTGGCGCCCCGCGAATGCTGCCGGTTGTTGTTCTGCGGCCACAGATCACACGATTAATTGCCTGAGCCTTCCGAACTCCGATGGATCTGACCTGTTTTCTACATCCGGGTTGGCAGCCGCTGATCCGGCCGGCGCCGGCGAAGCGCGACTGGATGGACGCAACGCCGGAATCCTTCGCCTATCGCTGCCTGCCGCTCAACATCGCCAATGCGCATGGCTGGGAACTGCTGAATCCATGCCCGTTCGATGCCCGCTGGAACGGGCAGACCGACACCGGCGCGGTCACGATCAGGCCTCACGCGGAAGGGCCGGTTGCCAGCGTCGCAACTTCGCTGTTCGGGCAGGGCATCCTCACCTTCCACATCCCCGGCATCTTCCGCACGCCGCCGGGATGGAATTTGTGGATCGGCGGTTCGCCGAACCAGCCGAAGGACGGGATTTACCCGCTGACCGGCGTGGTCGAGACCGATTGGTCGCCGTTCACCTTCACCATGAACTGGCGTTTTACCCGGCCCGACCACTGGATTCATTTCGACGCCGGCGAGCCGATC
Source organism: uncultured Alphaproteobacteria bacterium (assembly GCA_963784755.1). Taxonomy (GTDB): domain Bacteria; phylum Pseudomonadota; class Alphaproteobacteria; order Rhizobiales; family Xanthobacteraceae; genus Bradyrhizobium. Next base: position 72,400 of record CAWASS010000005.1, read on the forward strand.
TGCTTCTTCTTTCCGGTGCAGCGTGCGCTGCTCGACGACATCAGGCCGGCGATGGCGCCGATCGACGCCGAACCCGGCCTGCGCAGCCGTTTTCAGGAATGGAGCAGGGGGCGCGACGCGTTCGTGCTGCGGATGGCCAACGAGCCGCCGCCCGCGCCCGCCGACAAATGGCAAAAGCACTATTATCGCGGCGTCGACATGAGCGAGCGGGAGCAGGTCGCCGATCATCGCAGCCGGCTTCGCCTGAAATCGTTCGACGCATCGGCGATTTCCTGGCCATTGGCGCCGGTGGCCGACTCCACAACAAGCGCACCGGCAAAGACCGCCAATCCCGCTTCGCCTGATCGAGCTCCCAAACCGGAAACGCCGCCATCGCAGACGCTTCTCGACCTGCGCAGGCGCGAGTGGCTGCTGGAAACGCTGGAGCGGCAGCGCGCGCTTTCCGGGCAGGGCACAACCATCGAACGGCGGGCAGGCTTAAGCAGCGATGAATTCCTCGATCGCTATTACGCGGCCAATCGCCCGGTGATCCTGACCGGCGAAATGTCGGGCTGGCCGGCGCTGGCGAAATGGACGCCGGATTATCTCAAGTACACCGTCGGTTCGAAGACGATCGAGTTCCAGGGCGACCGCAGCAAGAGCGAGCGCTTTGAAATTCACAAGGACGCGCACAAGCGCGAACTGCCGTTCGACCAGTTCATCGATCTCGTATCGCAGCCGGGTGCGGGCAACGACGCCTATCTCACCGCCTACAATTCGGCGCGCAATACCGAGGCCATGTCGATGCTGCATCCGGACCTCAGATTTCCGGAAAAATTCCTCTCGCGCGACGTCAAGCAGCCCAACGGCATGATGTGGGTCGGACCCGCGGGCACGCTGACGCCGCTGCATCATGACCTCACCAACAACCTGATCGCCCAGGTGGTGGGACGCAAGCGGCTCCTGGTGCTGCCGGCTTCCGAGGTCGGCAAGCTCTATAATCATCTTCATGTCTTCAGCGAGATTTCCGATCTCGAGGATCCCGCGCTGACGCTTAAGCAATTTCCGCGGCTGGAGCACGCGCGTTTCACCGAGGTGACCCTGATGCCCGGCGAGATGATCTTCATGCCGCTGGCATGGTGGCATCAGGTTCGATCGATCGATTTCAGCGTCACCATTACCTACACGAATTTCCGCTGGCCGAACGACGGCCACCGGGATTTTCCCGTGCCCTGAGCTTCGCTCCAGACTTGCTAAGGCGCAAATTTCGTGTTGGAATCCCGGCACAATCGGATTTAGGCCGTTCGACTGTGCGTTTCGCGACTAGGAAATTGAGCAGACCTCCGGAAGCCCGCTTGTGGCGTGGCACGCAAAAAGCGTGGCCGCGTCTTTTTTATGTCTAGACCAGGAGACAGGCGATGCAAAAAGGCACCGTCAAGTGGTTCAACCCGACCAAGGGTTATGGGTTCATCAAGCCGATGGCCGGCGATAAGGACGTGTTCGTCCATATCTCCGCGGTCGAGCGCGCTGGACTCTCCACCCTCAACGAAAATCAGGTTGTCGAATATGACCTCGTGGAAAATCGCGGCAAGTCATCCGCGGAAAACCTCAAGGTCTCCTAGACTTCGCCGCTTGAGCGATCATACGGCGATAACCCCCGGCGAAAGCCGGGGGATTTTGTTTGGCTCTTTTTTCGATCAGGCGACGGCTGGTGAAATCAGGCTGCCGTCGCAATTGGCGTCCGCCGCGGTTTTGCACACGCCGTCTTCGAGTTTCACCCCGCCGCCGGCGACCAGCCGCAGCGCTTCGGGATAGATGCGGTGCTCGATTTCGAGCACGCGCGCGGCCAGCGCCTGCGGCGTGTCGTCGTCGCGCACCGCGACCGCGCCCTGCATCACAATCGGGCCGGCGTCGGTTTCCGGAATGACGAAATGCACGGTGGCTCCGGAAATCTTCACGCCGGCGCGTAAGGCCTGGCCGTGGGGATCGAGGCCGGGAAAAGACGGCAGCAATGAGGGATGAATATTGAGCATGCGGCCGTGCCAGTGCTGCACGAATTCGGCGGTGAACAGCCGCATGAAGCCGCCGAGACAGATCAGATCGATGCGATGTTGGTCCAGCGCCGACTGCAGCCTCGCCTCGAACGCCCCGCGATCCCTGCCGAACGGCTTGCTTTCGATCGCAATGGCGGGAACGCCGCCGGCGCGCGCCTTCGCCAGTCCGCCTGCGTCCGCCGCATTGGAGATCACCACCACGATCTCGGCGGGAAAGCTGTCCGCTTTGGCGGCCTCGATCAGCGCGGTCATGTTGGACCCGCGTCCGGAAATCAGGATGGCGACGCGGCGCTTCATGGCGTCACCATGCGAGGTCAAGATGGCCATTATAAACCACGCGGTGTTCGCCGACGGCGGGAATGACCTCGCCCAGCAGCACCACGCTTTCGCCGGCCGCGGTGAAGACGTCCATGACCTGATCGATCGCGTCGGAGTTCGCGATGGCGATCATGCCGATGCCGCAGTTGAAGGTGCGCAGCAACTCGAGCTCGGCGATGCCACCTTGCTCCGCCAGCCATTTGAACACCGGAAGCACCGGCAATCGCGCCAGATCGATTCCGACGCCGAGATGTTTTGGCAGCACCCTCGGAATGTTGTCGGTGAAGCCGCCGCCGGTGATATGGGCGAACCCTTTGACCGCACCGGTCTCGCGGATCGCGCGCAGGCATGATTTGACATAGAGCCGCGTCGGCATCAGCAGCGCGCCGCCGAGCGTCATGACCGGCGAGAACGGCGCCGGCGCCTCGAAGCCGAGGCCGGACACCTCGACAATCCTGCGGACCAGGGAAAAACCGTTGGAGTGAACGCCGGAGGAGGCGAGCCCAATCACCGCATCGCCCGCCGCGATATCGGGACGCGGCAACAGCGTGCCGCGTTCGGCAGCACCGACCGCGAAACCTGCGAGATCGTAATCGCCGTCCTTGTAGAGCCCGGGCATTTCCGCGGTCTCGCCGCCGATCAGCGCGCAGCCGGATTCCCGGCAGCCTTCCGCGATGCCGGCGACGATGCTGGCGGCGGCCACCGGATCGAGCTTGCCGCAGGCAAAATAATCCAGAAAGAACAGCGGCTCCGCTCCCTGGACCACGAGGTCGTTGACCGACATCGCCACCAGGTCGATGCCGATGCCGGCATGCAGGCCGGTTTCGATTGCGATCTTGAGCTTGGTGCCGACCCCGTCGGTGGCGGCGACCAGAACCGGATCCTTGAAGCCCGCCGCCTTGAGATCGAACAAGCCGCCGAACCCGCCGATTTCGGCATCGGCGCCGGCCCGGGCGGTGGCGCGAACCATCGGCTTGATGAGATCGACCAGACGGTTGCCGGCGTCGATATCGACGCCCGAGTCCGCGTAAGTGAGCCCGTTCTTGCCGTCAGTCATGCCCGATTCCAGATGATCGCGGGGTGGTTACGTCGGATTTTGCCGGCGTGCAATGGCTCGCAAGCGTGCGCGGCATATACTATGTAGACAACGAGCCGGTCCGGGCCGCGAAAGCTCTGATCTTTTCCGAAATCGGGCCGTAAGCCGGGAAACGCCGCGTTGAGCATTCCGAACATTATTACGCTGGGCCGCATCCTGCTGGTGCCGTTCATCGTCTGGGCGATCGCGTCCAACCAGATGGAAATCGCCTTTGCGATCTTCATCGTCGCCGGCGTCAGCGACGCCGTGGACGGCTTTCTCGCCAAGCGCTTCGATATGGCCAGCGAATTGGGCGCGCTGCTCGACCCCGTGGCCGACAAGGCGCTGCTGGTCTCGATCTATATGGCGCTCGGCATCTGGGGCGCGGTGCCGCGCTGGATCGTGATTCTGGTGGTCTCGCGCGACATCATGATCGTCGGTGCCGTGATCGTGTCGTGGCTGTTCGGCAAGCCGATCCCGATGAAGCCGCTGATGGTGTCGAAGCTCAATACGGTCGCGCAGGTTGGCTATGCCGCGCTGGTGCTGGCGGCGCTGGGTTTCGGCTTCAAGTCCACGCCGTACGATCTGATCTTGATGGCTTTTGTAACGGTCTTTACTTTGCTTTCGGTATCGCTCTATCTCGTGGAGTGGGTGCGGCATATGAGTACGATAGAGACCAGCTAGCGCGCACCGCGCACCGAATACGCCGGACCGCCGGTATGGAGTGACTGCGTGGCAGCCCGCGTTCGACCCCGTCAGCTTGCCTTTGCGCTACCGCACGCGGAGAGCCTTTCGCGCGACAATTTTCTCGAAGGGCCGGCGAATGCGGCGGCTCTCTCGCTGATCGATAGCTGGCCGGACTGGCCGAACCGGGTCATGCTGCTGGCGGGTCCGGAAGGCTCGGGCAAAAGCCATCTCGCGGCCATCTGGGCCGAAGAAGCGGGCGCGCGCTCGACCACGGCCTATGCGTTGACCGCGACCGCGGTGCCGGGCGCGCTCGCGACTGGCGCGCTTGTCGTCGAAGACCTCAACCCGTCCGGTTTCGACGAGCGTGCGCTGTTTCATCTGATGAATCTCGCGCGCGAAGATCAGACGTTCGTTCTGATCACGGCGCGGGTTCCGCCGGCAGGCTTTCCGGCGGAACTGCGCGATCTGCGCTCGCGGCTCCGCGCCGTGCCTGTGGTGACGCTGCTGCCGCCCGACGATCAACTGTTTCGCGCGCTGATCGTCAAATTCTGCGCGGACCGGCAAATGAGCGTCGACGAGAGCGTGGTGAGCTATCTCGCGACGCGGATCGAACGGTCGTTTGCCGCCGTGCGCCATGCGGTCGAACTGCTGGATGCCGAGGCGCTGCGGCTGGGCCGGCCGGTGACCCGGGCGCTCGCGGCCGAGCTGTTGCGGGTGCCTGGTCGGCAAGCCTGACCGCCGATGCGGCTTGACGGCGCAGCCGCGGGGAACATCAATGTCATTGAAACGTCATGGCGATAACACATGCTTCGCGCGGTGGTGTCCTGCCGCCGCCGCTGCCCGATCTGGATGGATCAGAATACCCGATGGATTCCGCCCAAGTTGTTGTTTTGAAAGAAAAAGACCTCGAAGCGCATCCGGGTTCCCTGATCGGAACAAGTCCGGAACGCTTCATCAACCGCGAGCTCTCCTGGCTTCACTTCAACCGCCGGGTACTCGAGGAATCCGTCAATCCGGGCCATCCCGCGCTGGAACGGGTGCGATTCCTGTCGATTTCGGCCAATAACCTTGATGAGTTTTTCATGGTCCGCGTGGCCGGCATCAAGGCGCAGGTGCGCGAGGGCATCACCGAGCGCAGCCCGGACGGCCTGTCGCCTTCCGAGCAACTGGTCCTCATCAACGAAACCGTCTCAAAGCTCGCCACCGATCAGCAAGCGATCTGGCGCGATCTGCGCGGCATTCTCGCCGAAGTCGGCATTATTCTGGTCGACGGCCGCGAAGTCACCAAGGCCGAGCGGAGCTGGATCGAGGATCATTTTCTCCACAACATTTTCCCGCTGCTGACGCCTCTGGCGATCGATCCGGCGCATCCGTTCCCGTTTATCCCGAGCCTCGGCTTTACGATCGCGCTGCATCTGGCGCGCGTCCGCGACGGCAAGCCGATGAATGCGCTGATCCGCATGCCCGGCAAGATCGACCGTTTCATCCGCTTGCCCGCCGGCAAGGACGGCGCGGTGCGGCTGATCACGCTGGAACAGGCGACCGGCCTGTTCATCGGCCGGCTGTTTCCCGGCTATACCGTCAAGGGCCAGGGTGCGTTCCGCATCATCAGGGACTCCGAACTCGAAATCGAGGAAGAGGCCGAGGATCTGGTCCGCCTGTTCGAGACCGCGCTGAAGAGGCGGCGCCGGGGATCGGTGATCCGGCTCGAGATCGAGGCGACCATGCCGGAGGAATTGCGCGCGTTCGTGCAGCGCGCGCTGTCCACCGCCGACGACGAGGTGCTGCTGGTCGAAGGCGTGCTTGCCATGAACGAGCTGTCGCAGTTGACGCGGCTCGACCGGCCCGATCTCGAATTCGTACCCTACGTTCCCCGTCATCCCGAGCGCGTTCGCGATCACGGCGGCGACATCTTCGCGGCGATCCGGCAGAAGGACCTGATCGTCCATCACCCCTATGAAATCCTTCGACGTCGTCGTGCAGTTCCTGCAGCAGGCCGCGCGCGATCCCGACGTGGTCGCGATCAAGCAGACGCTGTATCGCACCTCGAACAATTCGCCGATCGTCCGCGCGCTGGCGGAGGCTGCGGAAGCCGGCAAGTCGGTCACCGCACTGGTCGAGCTCAAGGCGCGGTTCGACGAGGAAGCCAACATCCGCTGGGCACGCGATCTGGAGCGCGCCGGCGTGCAGGTCGTCTACGGTTTCATCGAGCTGAAAACCCACGCCAAGCTGTCGCTGGTGGTGCGCCGTGAGGGCGGCACGCTCACCACTTATGTTCACACCGGCACCGGCAACTATCATCCGGTGACGGCGCGCATCTACACCGATCTGTCCTACTTTACGTCCGACACCATCATCGGCCGCGATGCCGCGCGCGTCTTCAATTACATCACCGGCTATGCCGAGCCGAGCGACATCGAGAAGATGGCGGTATCGCCGCTCACCTTGCGCAAGCGCATGCTCGAGCACATTCGCGGCGAGACCGGTTACGCCCGCCACGGCAAGCCGGCGGCGATCTGGATGAAGATGAATTCGCTGGTCGATCCCGAGGTCATCGATGCCTTGTACGAAGCGTCCCAGGCGGGCGTCTCGATCGAGCTGATCGTGCGCGGCATCTGCTGCCTGCGGCCTGGCGTCCCCGGCCTTTCCGAAAACATTCGCGTCAAATCGATCATCGGCCGGTTCCTGGAACACGGCCGAATCTATTGTTTCGGGATGGGACATGGCCTGCCTGGCGCCAAAGCAGCTGTGTATATCTCCTCGGCGGACATGATGCCGCGCAACCTCGACCGCCGCGTCGAGATCCTGTGTCCGTTGCAAAATCCCACGGTGCATCAGCAGGTTCTCGAACAGATCATGGTCGCCAACCTGAAGGATACCGAGCAAAGCTGGCAGTTATTGCCGGATGGATCGTCAACGCGTATGAAGGCCGCGAAGGGCGAGGAGCCCTTCAACCTGCATAATTACTTCATGACGAATCCGAGTCTGTCTGGCCGTGGAAAGTCGCTCAAGGAATCTTCGCCGCGCCGCCTCACGCGCCGCAACGAGCGTCAGCAATCGTCATAAGGAGTTGGCACGGTGAAGCGGGCGCGCAAACGCGCATCCAGCGTCGCGGTCATCGACATCGGCTCCAATTCGGTGCGTCTCGTCGTTTACGAAGCGATGGAGCGCAGCCTCGTATCGATCTTCAACGAGAAGACGTTGTGTGGGCTCGGCCGCGAGGTGCAGTCGACCGGCCTGCTGGCGCCCGATGCCGTCCTCAAGGCGCTGACGTCGCTGCGGCGGTTTCGCGCGTTGTGCCGGGTGATGAAAGTCGGCCGTGTCCATGCCATTGCCACCGCCGCATGCCGCGACGCCAGCAACGGCTCCGACTTCATCGCCAAGGCCGAGCGTATCTGCGGCGTGCGAATCGAGATCCTGTCGGGGCCGCGCGAGGCAAAATTATCGGCGCTGGGCGTGGTCTCCAGCGTGCACAATCCGGACGGCATTGTCGGCGATCTCGGCGGCGGCTCGCTGGAATTGATCGACGTGCGCGGCAACCGCGTTCGAAAGGGCGTGACGCTGCCGCTCGGAAGCCTCGCGCTGCAGGATACCTCGCACAAATCGCTGAAACGCGCCGAGCGCATTGTCAAAAGCGATATTTCGGAAATTGCGCAGCTCAAGGCCGGCCGCGGCCGGACGTTCTATGCGGTTGGAGGAACGTGGCGGGCGCTGGCGCGCATCCATATCATCCAGAGCGAATATCCGTTGCGGGTGATGCATGGTTATTCGATTCCGGCCGCGGACGCGCTCTATTTCGCGCGCCGGCTGCGCCGCCTCGTGGCCGCCAATATGCTGGCCGACATCGAGGCGGTCGCGGAGGCCCGGCGGCCGCTACTGGCCTATGCGGCGCTCGTGCTCGAATACATCATTCGCGTCGCCAGGCCAAAAACCATCGTATTTTCGACTTACGGCGTGCGCGAAGGCCTCTTGTATTCGATGCTGCCGGAAACCGAGCGCGCAAAGGACGGACTGATCTGGGCCGCACAATCGTTGAACGAACTGCTGTCACGCTCCGCGCGTCATGCCCAGGAGTTGATCGGCTGGACCGACCGTCTGGTCCGGGTCGCGAAGCTACGCGAGAGCGAGGAAAACCGCCGCCTGCGCCACGCCGCATGTTTGCTTTCCGACATCGGCTGGCGGGTTCATCCCGACCACCGCGGCGAACAGACCATGAGCCTGATCACCAACGGTAATTTCGGCGCGGTCAGTCATCAGGGCAGGGCGTTCGTCGCGCTGGCGGTGTTCTATCGCTATGCGGGTTTAAGCGAACAGAACGAGCCGCCGGCGGAGATCCGGAGCCTGGTGCCGCCATCCATGGTCGAGCGCGCGCGCGTTCTGGGTGCCGCGTTTCGGGTCGCACACCTGATCTCGGCGGCGCGGCCGGGCGTGCTGCCGGCGATCCATTTTCGCAGCCGGGGGCGTAAACTCATGCTGGTGTTCGAGCACCGCATGGTGGATCTGGTGGCCGATCGCGTCGGCAGCCGCTTCAAGCAACTGGCGCGGCTGATCGGGCGCTCAGGTACGATCGTGCGGCGCTGAGACAGGCCGCGCAACGAGCTACTCGCGGTCCACCCGGACCACGCGGCCCTTCTCGATCGCCAGCGCCAGCCGGCCATGCTTCAGCGCGAGCGCCGCCTCGCCGAACAGTTCGCGCCGCCAGCCGCGCAGCGCGCCGACATCGGCGTTGTCATCCGCCGCGATCCGTTCGAGATCGTCGACGGTGGCGATCACCTTGCTGGCGACGGCGTGGCGCTCCAACGTCATCCGCAGCAGCACCTTCAACAACTCGACGATGGCCGCGCCATTAGAGTTGTTACGCTGCTTTTCGATCTTGGGCAGCGTGCGCGGGTCGCGGGCGATGCCGCGCTGCACGGCGGCGACGATATCGGCGCCCCATTTCGAGCGGTCGAATCCCTTGGGCAGCGAGCGCAACGTCGCCAGGCGTTCCAGGCTGGTCGGCGCGTGGGTGGCGATATCGCCGACCGCGTCGTCCTTCAGCACCCGGCTGCGCGGGACGTCGCGGCTTTGCGCTTCCTGCTCGCGCCAGGCCGCCACTTCCATCAGCACCGCAAGCTCCTTCGGCTTGCGCACCCGCGTCTTCAGCCGCTCCCAGGCGCGTTCGGGGTGAAAGTCGTAGGTTTTCGGCGAGGTCAGGACTTCCATCTCCTCGCTGACCCAGTCGCTGCGGCCGCGCTTCTTGAGGTCGGCGTCGAGCGCTGCGAACACGTCGCGCAAATGGGTGACGTCGGAAACCGCGTAGTGCATCTGCTCCTCGGTCAGCGGCCGGCGCGACCAGTCGGTGAAGCGGTGGGTCTTGTCGGGCCGATGTCCGGTGATGCGCTCGACCAGTTGGTCGTAGGCGATGAAGTCGCCATAGCCGAGCACCATGGCGGCGACCTGCGTATCGAAGATCGGGTGAGGAAGGATTCCCGCTTCGTGCCACACGATCTCGATATCCTGGCGGGCGGCGTGGAAAACCTTCAACACCTTCTCGTCGCCCATCAGATCGAAAAACGGTTGGAGATCGAGGCCTTCGGCGAGCGTGTCGATCACGACCGCTTCGTCGGTACTCGCCATCTGGACCACGCAGAGTAGGGGATAATAGGTCGTCTCCCGCAGAAATTCGGTGTCGACGGTGATGACCGGGTGCCGGGCGAGGCGGCTGCAGACGGCCTTAAGTTCGGCGGTGGTGGTAATCAGGTCCATGAACGGTCCATAACGCTTTCCAAAAGGGCGTTCTGCCGAAAGCGCTGATATGTCAAGGGTCTTGCGGTAAATTTGACGCTTGCAATGGGGTTTCCGTGCCCCGCACGCAGCGCAGCAGCGTGAAGAACGCTGCACCGCGTCCGGGACACAAAAAGGATCAAACCTTGCGCGCGCGCCCGACCGGCGCCCGCCGCGATGGAGTGGCGATCACGACGAGGCAGAGCCCGAGCATCGCCAGCCCAAGAAACTCAAACACCAATGCGTCCAGCACGGTAATTCCCCCAGCAAACCGTTAGATTTGTCGGGAAGGCGTTGAGCGTTTGTTAAAGTTTGTGGCGAGGGCCCAAAGCAGCGTCAACGAAGTTACCAGCCGGTTAACGAATTCACGTGCCGCAAAACGTCTGCAGCACGCGCTCGTCCGGCTTCGGCGCTTCGGCATAGTGGGCGAAGGCGGGCTGGTCCGCATAGGGCTTCGACAGCACGGTCAGAAGCTCCTCGAACGGCGCAAAATCGTTGCGGGTCACCGCCGCCTCGATGATCGCTTCCACCCGGTGATTGCGCGGAATGAAAGCGGGATTGACGGCGCGCATCGCCGCTTGGCGCGCGGCGGCGTCCTGCGGCTCGGCCAACGTCCGCTGCCGCCAGCGCACGGCCCACGCGTCGTATGCCGCGGCGTCGGCGAACAGTTCTCGCACCTCGGCGTCGCCGGAAGGATCCAACGCGGCGTCGCTCAGGCGCCGGAAGGTGAGGGTGAAGTCCGCCGCGTTTTCGGCCATCGCCTTCAGCAGATCGTTCGCCAGTTCCGGATCGTCATGCTGTGCAGTGAACAGGCCAAGCTTTCGGCGCAGGCCGGCGTAGTAGGCGGTATCGAACTTCTCCGCGAAATCGCCGAGCGCCGACTGCGCCTCGGCAATGGCCTTTTCCTGATTGTCGGAAAAAAGCGGTAACAGGCATTCGGCGAAGCGCGTCAGGTTCCACAGCGCGATGCGTGGCTGGTTGCCATAGGCGTAGCGGCCCATCTCGTCGATCGAACTGAAGACCGTCGCGGGATCGTAGCTGTCCATGAAGGCGCAGGGGCCATAGTCGATGGTCTCGCCCGAGATCGAGGTATTATCGGTGTTCATGACACCGTGGATGAAGCCGACCAGCAGCCACCGCGCCACCAGTTCGGCCTGGCGGCCGATCACCGCGTCCAGCAGCGCATGATAGGGACGCCCGGCATTCGCGATGTCCGGATAGTGCCGGGCGATAACGTGATCGGCGAGCCGGCGCACGCCCACAGCCTCGCTACGCGCCGCGAAATACTGGAAAGTGCCGACGCGGATGTGGCTCGAGGCGACGCGGGTGAGCACCGCACCGGGCAGCAGCGTCTCGCGAACCACGTTTTCGCCGGTCACGACGGCGGCCAGCGAGCGCGTGGTCGGAATGCCCAGCGCCGCCATCGCCTCGCTGACGACGTATTCGCGCAGCACCGGCCCCAGCGCGGCGCGGCCATCGCCCCGGCGCGAGAATGGCGTCGGGCCCGAGCCCTTGAGCTGGATATCGCGGCGCACGCCGTCGGCATCGATCACCTCGCCGAGCAGGATGGCGCGGCCGTCGCCGAGCTGCGGCACGAAATGCCCGAACTGGTGGCCGGCATAAGCCATCGCGATCGGGTCGGCGCCGTCCGGAACACGCGTGCCGGCGAGAATCTCAACGCCTTCGGGACTGGCCAGCCAGTCCGGGTCGAGGCCGAGATGCAACGCCAGCGGCCGGTTCAGCTTGACCAGTTTCGGCGAAGTGACCGGCGTCGGCGCCACGCGCGCGAAAAAGCCGTCCGGGAGTGCCGCATAGCTGTTGTCGAAGGGGAAGTGCACCGTCATCCGCTCAAGATAAGGATGCGCCCGGAATTGGCAATCACGCGGAACGCGCCACGTTGTTTTTCTGTCGTTTTTGGCGATTTGACTGGTTTTCAGAGGTTTGAAAATGGCAGGCATTCGGTTGCCGCGCGGGTTTGCCTCGGGTAAACCCTGACGCTCTTCGGGGCCTGCTTTCAGCCCTCGAATTCCGACCTCCGACGCTTTTCCAGGATTTCCATGCATCGTTACCGCTCCCACACCTGCGGCGCGCTCCGCGACAGCGATATCGGCCAGGACGTTCGTTTGTCCGGCTGGTGCCATCGCATCCGCGACCACGGCGGGCTGTTGTTCATCGACCTGCGCGACCATTATGGCCTGACCCAATGCGTCGCCGATCCGGATTCGCCGGCCTTCAAGGACGCCGAAAAACTGCGCGCGGAGTGGGTGGTTCGGATCGACGGCAAGGTGCGCCGCCGTCCGGAGGGTACCGAAAACCCGGAATTGCCGACCGGTGCGGTCGAGCTTTTCATCACCGAGATCGAGGTGCTGGGTCCGGCCGGCGAATTGCCGCTGCCGGTGTTCGGTGAGCAGGAATATCCTGAAGATATAAGGCTTAAGTACCGTTTCCTCGACCTTCGTCGCGACAAGCTCCATCAGAACATCATGATCCGCGGCAAGATCATTGATTCCATGCGCAAACGAATGAAAGAAAAGGGTTTCTTCGAGTTTCAGACCCCGATCCTGACGGCGTCGTCGCCGGAAGGCGCGCGCGACTTCCTGGTGCCGAGCCGCATCCATCCCGGCAAGTTCTACGCGCTGCCGCAGGCGCCGCAGCAGTACAAGCAGCTGCTGATGATGTCGGGCTTCGACCGCTATTTCCAGATCGCCCCATGCTTCCGCGACGAGGACCCGCGCGCCGACCGGCTGCCCGGCGAATTCTACCAGCTCAACGTCGAGATGAGTTTTGTGACCCAGGACGACGTGTTCGAAGCGATGGAGCCGGTCGTCACCGGCGTGTTCGAGGATTTTGCCAAGGGCAAGCCCGTCACCAACGGCTGGCCGCGGATTCCATTTGCCGAGGCGATCCGCAAATACGGCTCGGACAAGCCGGACCTGCGCAACCCGATCCAGATGCAGGACGTGTCCGAGCACTTCCGCGGCTCCGGCTTCAAGGTGTTCGCGCGGATGCTGGAGGACCCGAAGAACCAGGTCTGGGCCATTCCCGGGTCCGGCGGCGGCTCCCGCGCGTTCTGCGACCGCATGAACTCCTGGGCGCAGGGCGAGGGCCAGCCCGGACTCGGCTACATCATGTGGCGCGAAGGCGGCGATGGCGCAGGACCCCTCGCCAACAATATCGGCCCGGAGCGGACCGCCGCGATCCGCTCAGCACTTGGATTGAAGGAGGGCGATGCCGCCTTCTTCGTCGCCGGCGACCCCGCGAAATTCTGGAAATTCGCTGGATTGGCGCGCGCCAAACTCGGCGAGGAGTTGAATCTGGTCGACAGGGAGCGGTTCGAGCTTGCCTGGATCGTCGACTTTCCGATGTACGAATACGACGAGACCGAAAAGAAGATCGACTTCTCGCACAACCCGTTCTCGATGCCGCAGGGCGGCCTCGAGGCGCTGCAGACCCAGGATCCGCTGAGCATCAAGGCGTTCCAATACGACATCGTCTGCAACGGCTATGAGATCGCCTCCGGCGGCGTCCGCAATCACCGGCCCGACGCCATGGTGAAGGCGTTCGAGATCGCGGGCTATGGCGAGAAAGAGGTGGTCGAGCGCTTCGGCGGCATGTACCGCGCATTTCAGTACGGCGCGCCGCCGCATGGCGGCATGGCGGCCGGCGTCGACCGCATTGTCATGCTGCTGTGCGGCACCACCAACCTGCGCGAAATCTCGCTGTTCCCGATGAACCAGCGCGCCGAGGACCTGATGATGGGCGCGCCGTCGGATGTTGCGCTCAAGCAGTTGCGCGAGCTTCATATCCGGCTCAATCTGCCGGACAGTTGATCTGCTCCAGCCCAGCCACCGGCGCATCAAGCCGGGGACGAGGAGCCGTGGGGGAAATGTATGGCGTCCTATTCTGAAGATCTTCATTCCGCGGCCATTGCCTATCACCAGTTTCCGCGTCCGGGTAAGCTCGAGATCCAGGCGATCAAGCCGCTCGCCAACCAGCGCGACCTGGCGCTGGCCTATTCGCCGGGCGTGGCCGCCGCCTGCATGGAGATCGCCGGCGATCCGGCGAAGGCCGCCGATCTGACCATCCGCGCCAATCTGGTCGCGGTCGTTTCCAATGGCACCGCCGTCCTCGGCCTTGGCAATATCGGCCCCTTGGCCTCCAAGCCGGTCATGGAAGGCAAGGCGGTGCTGTTCAAGAAGTTTGCCGGCATCGACGTGTTCGATATCGAAATTGCCGCCGACACCATCGACAAGGTGGTCGAGGCGGTGGCGGCGCTGGAGCCGACCTTCGGCGGCATCAATCTTGAGGACATCAAGGGCCCGGAATGCTTCGAGATCGAGACCCGGCTTAAGGAGCGGATGAAAATCCCGGTCTTCCACGACGATCAGCATGGCACCGCCATCATCGTCGGCGCCGCGATCACGAACGCGCTGCTGCTCAACGGCAAGAAACTCGAGGACGTGAAGATCGTCGCCTCCGGCGCGGGCGCCGCGGCGATCGCTTGCCTCAATCTGCTGGTGTCGATGGGGGCGCAGCGCAAGAACATCTGGGTCTGCGATATCGACGGCGTCGTGCATGAGGGGCGCAACACGCTGATGGACCGCTGGAAGGCGGTGTATGCGCAAAAGACCGACAAGCGCGTGCTGGCCGATGTGATCGGGGGCGCCGATATTTTCCTCGGCCTGTCCGCTCCGAACGTGCTGAAGCCGGAGATGGTCAAGCAGATGGCGGACAAGCCGCTGGTGATGGCGCTGGCCAATCCGGACCCCGAGATCATGCCGGACGAAGCCCGCAAGGCCCGTCCCGATGCGATGATCTGCACCGGGCGTTCCGACTTTCCGAACCAGGTCAACAACGTCCTGTGCTTTCCCTTCATCTTCCGCGGCGCGCTCGATGTCGGCGCGACCGCGATCAATGAGGACATGAAGCACGCCGCGGTCGACGCGATCGCGCAATTGGCGCGCGATCCGCCGTCGGATGCGGTGGCTGCCGGCTTCGACAGCGGCGAAGCCCAGGGGTTTGGGCCGGGATCGCTGATTCCGAGCCCGTTCGACCCAAGGCTGATCCTGCGCATCGCGCCGGCCGTCGCCAAGGCCGCCATGACTTCGGGTGTCGCGACGCGGCCGATCAGGAACTTCGATGAATACGCCGCCGGACTCGAGCGCTTCGCGTTCCGCTCCGGCCTCGTCATGAAGCCGGTATTCGCCAAGGCGAAGACCCAGCCGGTGCGCGTGATCTATGCCGAAGGCGAGGACGAGCGCGTGCTGCGCGCGACCCAGGTCGTGCTCGAGGAAAAGCTGGCGCGGCCCATCCTGGTCGGCCGTCCCGCGGTGGTGGAGGCGCGGATCAAGCGGTTCGGGCTGGCGCTCAAGATCGGTAAGGATTTCGACCTGATCAATCCCGAGGACGATCCACGCTATCGATCGTACGTCCAGTCCTACATCGACGCCGCCGGCCGCAAAGGCGTCACGCCGGATGCGGCGCGCACGGTGGTGCGCACCAACGCCACCGTGATCGCCGCGCTCGCAGTGGTCCGCGGCGAAGCCGACGCCATGATCTGCGGCGTCGAAGGCAGCTACATGAGGCATCTGCGCCATGTGCGCGAGATCATCGGCTTCCTGCCCGGGGTGAGCGATTTCGCGGCATTGGCGCTGATGATCACCAGCAAGGGCGCCTATTTCATCGCCGACACCCAGGTGCGGCCGAACCCGAGCGCGGAGGAACTGGCGGAAATGGCGGCGCTGGCGGCGATCCACGTCCAGCGCTTTGCCATGAAGCCCAAAATCGCGTTCCTGTCTCACTCCGACTTCGGCAGCTACGATACCGAGTCCTCGCTCAAAATGCGCCGCGCCACTGCGCTCTTGAGGCAGAACCATCCGGAGATCGAAGCCGATGGCGAAATGCAGGGCGATACCGCGCTGTCCGAAGCCGCGCGAGCGCTGATCCTGCCGCATTCAAAGCTGGAAGGCGTCGCCAACGTCCTGATCATGCCGAACCTCGATACCGCCAACGTCGCCTATCAGATGATCAAGGTGCTGGCGGACGCGCTTCCCGTCGGGCCGATCCTGATCGGTCCAGCGCGGCCTGCGCATATCCTGACGCCCTCGGTGACCGCGCGCGGCATTCTCAACATGACCGCGGTCGCCGCGGTCGAGGCGCAGGAGCGGGCGGGGCGCCAGCAGCCAAGCCTGTTCGGCTAGGTCTAGCGAACGATTGATTGAGTTCCACCGGCTCTTGTCCTTGGGATTCATTTGATTGTTTGAAAAGCCGGGGCCGAACGCCCATAATCGATCCGCCGTTACGACCAGTCATTGCAGTCAAGCGAGGCCGACCATGCCAGCGTTTATCACCTTCGGGCGCGTGCTTTTCGCCGTGTTGTTCATCGTCTCCGGAGCATTCAAGCTTCTGGACATTACGGCCACGACCCAGATGATCGCCGACAAGGTCGTGATTCCCGGCTTGCTCACGCCCTACGCCACGCAGCTCGAAGGCATGACCGGGATGCCGATGCCGCAGATGCTGGCGATTGCGACCGGCGCACTCGAACTGATCTGCGGGCTGATGATCGCGCTTAATTTCGGTGCGCGTTTTTTTGCGATCGTGCTGATCATTTTCGTGATCGCGGCGACGTTCTACTACCACGATTTCTGGAACCAGACCGGCGCCGACCAGAAGAACAACATGATTCACGCGCTGAAAAATCTCTCCCTCATCGGCGCACTGTTCATCATCGCGGGAATTGGCCGGGGGCCGAGGACCAACGAGCCGGCTTACACCGACGCCTGAATTCAGGCGGCGCGCCGCCACGGCGTCACGCTGACCTCATGCGCGGCGTCGAGAATTTGCGGTTCTCCCGCCTTGAGGCCGTGCGCTGCCAGAATGGCCTGCGGCGAGCGTGCGGGTGCACCGGGAAAGCAGGGATGGCCGCCCGGCAGCCGCACCTGCGGCGCCTGCGACAGCCAGAACGTATCGTAGCGGTCGAGAAACATCCCGAATACATCGGGGCCGCCGATGATCGCGATGGAACCGGACTGAACGCCGGCGCGTTCGCAGGCTTGTTCGAACGTGGCGCCGGCCGGATTCCACAGCGTGGCGTTACTATTCGAGGGATCGGACGCCAGCGCCGCGGTCTTCGATGTGAGGATGATCCGCCTTCGCTTCGGTGAGTTCGGCTGGCCTTCGTAGGAATGCCGGCCATGAACGATCAGGCCGGCGCGGTCCAGCGCGGCATTGAAGAAGTCCTGGTCGCCCTTGAATTTCAACTCGTCGGGCATCACGCGATCCGCATTCGCGAGCATACCGTCGGCGGACACGATGACGTAGCCCTCGATGCGCAGCGCCGACATCAGCTGTCCAGTGCCAAGGATCGCAAGCGCGCAGCTTTATTCCGAAATCGTCTGCACCACGCTGTTGACGGGACGGGAACTTACGGTCGGCAGCTTAACGTCCTTCAACAGCTCTTCGTCGTACTGCGGAAGGGTCTGCACCGGCGCCTTGGCTTTCATCTGCACCACCTTGTAGCCGCCGGCCTTCAGCTTGCGCAGCAGCGCGGGAAGCGCCTCCGCGGTATGCTTGTGGAAGTCGTGCATCAGGATGATGCCCTTGCCGAGCTTGTCGAGTTTCTTGAAGGTGACATCGATCACCTGCTGGGCATTGCGGGCCTTGAAATCGAACAAGTCGAGATCGCAGGAGAACATCGCGATGTTACGCTCGCCGAGATAGGTCACCATTTCCGGCGGATGCTGCAGCGCCGGAAAACGGAAGAACGGCGAGGGTGCCGCGCCTAGCGCCCATTTCACCGCGCTGAAACCTTTCTCGATCTCATCCTTTTTCTGCTGGTCGGTCAGCTTCTTGTTGGTGAGAGTGGTATGTCCCCAGGTGTGCGAGCCGACGGTGTGACCGGCGGCCGCGACCTGTTTCAGGATTTCCGGATAATAGGTCGCGTGCTTGCCGATCGAAAAGAAAATGCCGGTGGTGCATTCATCGGCGAGGGCTTTCAGCACGGCAGGCGTATTGCCGGGCCATGGTCCGTCGTCGAACGTCAGCACGACTTCCTTGTCCTTGAGGAAGTCGAGCTGCTTGAAATGCTCGAAACCAAAACCGGGGCCACCGGTGGTATCGATCTGCACCACGCGGGAGACACCGAGCGCATCGGTGGCGCCGTTGCAGGCAACCTTCGGACCGGGCGGCGGCGCGGGGGCAGCTTGCGGGGCAGGGGCTGCTTGTGCTGCCGGCGCGGCACCCTTGGCGGCCGGCGCCGCGGGGGCAGTTCCTTTGGCAGCCGGCGTCTGCGCGAGGGCTGAGCCCACTGCCGCAAAAGAAATCGCGCCCGCAAAGATCAAACCTGCCGCAATGCGCATTGTATTCCCCTTGGATATTGTCGTGCCCGAGCGCCACCCCACGGGCATTTCGCCCCGATCCACCTTAGCTGAATCAAGGTTGCGCCGCCATTGTGGCGTCTTTTATCCCCAGAGGCCGATTCGCTGGCGTCCGGCGGGTTCCTTAAGGGGCCGTCAGGTATCCGCCAGCGCGCGCGCAATGGCGGTTTTGATTCGCGTGTCCGACGGTTCGACCAATTCGGGGAAGACATCGGCGATATAGCCGTCGCGGCCGATCAGGTATTTGTGGAAGTTCCAGCGCGGCAGATCCTTCGGCCGGGCCTCGGCCGCCCATTTGTAGAACGGATGTGCGTTCGCGCCCTTCACCACCGTTTTCGCGGCGATCGGAAAGGTGACGCCATATTGGTGCTGCGCCGTCTCCGCGATCTCCTTGGAGCCGCCGGGTTCCTGTCCGCCGAAATCGTTCGAGGGCACGCCGATGATCATAAGGCCGCGGTCGTGAAACTGGGTCCACAACTCCTGCAAGCCAGCATACTGTGGCGTGTAGCCGCATAGCGACGCGGTATTGACCACGATGAAAGGACGCCCGGCGAAATCGGCGAGCCTGATATCGCCGCCGTCAAGTGCCGGAAACGAAAAGCCGTAGGCGGTGATCCGGCTCACGGGCGTCTGTGCCAAGGCGGTCCGCACTGAAGCAGCCGGCGCGGCGATCGCCGCCAGCGCCGCCTTCATGATGGTCCTGCGGTCAATCATGGTCAATTCCGTTTCCCCGATGTCAGCGCAGTAGAATAACGGCCTCGCCCGAAAAACGCTGCTCAACAAGCCATTATGATGAAACCTGCTTGCACCATGGCAGCGGCAGCAGCGGAAGATGGAAGCTGCTCCATTCGCATACCGGTTCCGGGCCGGCGCGTTTGAGCGCGTATTTCACCGCCTCGGCCTGGCCGACCACGAGGTGGAGGCCCACCAGTGTGGCCGCGATCGGAAAAGCCCATTTGTGGAAACGCAGATCGCGCATGCGATCGAGCAGAATCGCGCCTGCGAGAATGATAAGGGGGTCGGTAAAAATAAAATATTCCGATTTCAGGCCGCGGCGTACCCCGAGTGCGTCGATCCCGAGGGCGGCCAGCAGAAGCACGACGGCCTGGATCGCGCTCTGCCGTTCGCCGCGGCGCCATGCGATGACAATGCCTGGAACGATCAGCCAGGTCAGGAACACTGTGGGCCGTGGCGAGGAATGCAGCACGAAGGTGTAACGCGCGAGCACGGATGCGATGCCTTCGAACAGCGGCGCCACTATTCCCTTGAGGCTGGCGCCGTTGGCGAGATCTGCCGTGCTCGCATCCGTAAAACTCAGCATTTTTTCCAGCGGATTGAAGACCGCGATGACATCGCCGGTGTTGAATTCGAGCTTGAGCGCGAGCAGCGCGATCAGCGCGCCCGCTGCGACGGCCAACATGGAGGCCAGCGTTTCGGCGGCGGCGACGCGCCAGATCGCCGCATAAGCGACCATGCATGCACCAATCAGGACCAGCAGCGCCGCCTGGTACACGCCGAACTTTCCCAAAAACAACGGATGGAATTGCGCCGCCTCGAGCACGGCGCGGTCGAAGCCGATGGCGATCAGCGGGTACGCCGCCCAAGCCGCCACGCCGGCGGCGAGTGCCGCGATGGCCGCCGCCGGCCATGCCGCTGCCGGATTGCGCCAGAACGCGGCGCTGGCGCTGCCTGCGCCGCCGAACGGCAGCACGATCAGCGGCAAGGCCGCGATCAGCAGCACCGCCTGCACCTTGTTCTCCATCCCGAGCACGCAGAGGAAAGCTGCCAGCGCCACGGCCAGCGGACGCGCGACGCTGGCGCGGCGCCCGACAATGATCAGGATCAGCAGTGCCGATAACACCGGGAAGGCCGCGACCAGTTCGCTGCGCAGGATGCGTGCATGAATTGCGAGGCCGCCGGAAAACGTGAACGCAAATGTCGCGATCAGCGCCACGCGCCAGTCGCGCACAATCTGGCGGGCGAGACAGGCGAAAATCAGCACGCAGCCGGTCGCCGTGAGCCAGGCGAGCAGGCGTCCGGCGCGGACGTTCGATGCCATCGCCACGTCGAATGCGGCTGCGCTGGATGCGGGCGGCATGCTGGACAGCGTCCAGGCGTCGAGCAGCCCGAGCCCGTGCAGCAATTTGAACCAGAGCTGCACCGAAAGAATCGTGATGTAGGCGGTGTGATCGAAAAACTGCCGCGGCTTGCCGTCGTTGAGGACAAGCGCGTTATAGACCACCATGAAGTCCATGTCGGCATTGCGCCAATAGACCAGCGCGTAGCCGAACAGGAAAAACGATGCCGCAAGACCCAAGACGATCGCCGCGAGGCCCTTGTCCCAGCCGAGAAAAGTCAGGCGATCGAAGGTGTCCCTCGCCATTGGCTCACGCGTCGAATCCGGGGCCGGTTGCTCCATGCGCGCGTGTTTAACCCAGCAAACGCTTCAAGGCGACCGGCCGGGACGCATCCAAGGCCGAACCCGAGGCCGGTCTAGCGCAGCAGAACGATGAAATCGGTGCCTTCGCCGGTCTCGCCGGCGTTGATGCCCTGATCGGAAACGATGATCGATCCGCCGGTCGATAGCGCCTCGCTAATGCGCGCCATCGCATCCGCAGGGATGGTGAGGCGATCCAGCGCCTCGGCGGCGGTGTCGGGCGCCGGCGCGGGTTTGACTTCGATGGCGCCGGTCGTTTTTCTCCGCCGCGTTACGCGCTCGTCGTCGTCCTGGCGAGCCGCATTGCGCGCTAAAACGGGCATCGAGATCACCGACCAGTGCAACAGGTTGGCGTCATCCTTGTCGGTCTGCGCCGTGAAGACGTGGGTTCCGAGCGGGCGGTCGCTCGGCGCGATGGTCACGGGCACCTCGAACAGCGGCGAAAAATTCTGCCGCACATAGAGCTTGCCATCCTTGCGGCTGACGAACACGGCGATCTGTCCGGTGCGCTTGGGCGCTGCGGCGGTCGTCGGCTCCGGCCTCGGGGCTGCCGTATCGGACGGGCGGGCTTGATCCTTCTTCACAATTGCGCCGGCGTCCGCCGGCTTGAGCGGTTCGTCGGTCAGTTTTTGGGGCTTGTCGATTGCCGTTGGTGTATCGGACTTAGGCGCATCGGCCTTGACGTCCGCGGCCTCGATCTTTGCCGCCTCGGACGCGCTGCTGTCAGCCTTCACCCCTTCACTTGCGGGCAGTTCGGTTTTCGCGCGTTCATCTACAGGCTGTGACGGACTTTGAACCTCTACTGAAACCGACTCCGCATCGGCTTTCTCGGATACGTCGGTCTCGGCAGGCTGAACAGGCTTCGAAGCGGCTTCCGTCGCTTTTGTCTCTTCGGCCGGTGCATCGCTTGCCATGGCGGCCTCGTCATCGGCTTTCGCCACAGGGCTGCGCGCCGACGATGTGGCGTCGGAGATGGTCGGCTGCGACAACGCGCTGCTGGCGTCGGCGGTGTGGGTCTGTTCGCGCAAGGCCAGGGAAACGGCGGCCTCGCTTGCGTCGGGTTTTGCGAGATCGTGTCCGACCGTCGATTTCAACCCAAGGCTTGCCTCCGAAAACGCGGGCGTGATGGCCACTTCCTTGTCGGATTTCGCGGTAACGGCGATGTCGTTGTTCGGCTCCGCGGCGGCGAGCGGAACGACTTTTTGCGCCACCAGCAGCGGATGAGCGAAGGCTTCAGGCGTGAGTTCACCGGGTGCGATGACGACGCGGGCGCCCATCCGGGTCCAACCCCACATCTTCACGGCGAAATTCATGGGCATGCGGATGCAGCCATGCGACGCCGGATAGCCCGGCAGCACGCCGGCATGCATCGCGACCCCGGACCAGGTGATGCGCTGCATGTACGGCATCGGCGCGCCGCTATAGATGTTGGAGCGGTGATATTTGTGTTTCTGGATGACGCTGAAAACGCCCATCGGCGTCGAGTGGCCGCGCATGCCAGTGGAGATCGGCGTCTCCGCGAAATAGCCGTTGGCGTCATAAATCCTGAGGATCTGCCGGTCGATCGAAATGGCTATGACCAGCGGTCCCTGCGGTTTCCGGGCGTCCTTCGCAACATCCTCGCCGGGAAGGGCGCGATGCCTTGTCGATTTGCGAATGTGCGGGGGTGCGATGCGAGGCGGCGGAGCGGGTTGATAATAATCCGGCCAGAATATCGACGTCGCAGCTTCAGCCGGCGATGCGCCGCTGATGATTGCGGACACCGCCAAAACAGCGATATCTCCAAGAAAATTACCTTTGCCGGATAGCGACCGCCTCCCGCCCTCCACATCAGCCCGATGCCCGTCCACTTCCACCACCTCGAATCCAGCTTCACTGTTTAGTGTTGCAGACGAGAAACGCGTTCACCAGCGTAAGCCCTCTAATCCCCTGCGGTTTTGGCTCTCAGCGTAGCAAAAAAGCCTCACAATTCATTAACCAAGCCGAAGGGCGGCGCTTCCTGTCTTCCGATGTGGGTTCGCCGCACTACATGGAGGGAATCCCCGTCCATGGAGACCTTCATGACACGCCAGCGCATCGACCATCGTGACACGCGCCTGAGAAGCTGGCTTTTCGCAGGCCTGGCGCTGGCGCTGCTTGGAGGCTCGCCGGCGCTGGCCGCCGATGAGCCGGATCTGATCTTCCGGCGTTCGACCGTGTTCAAACTGCTCAGCCCGAACGACAAGCTCGCCACCTACGGAATTGACGACCCCGAGGTGGACGGGGTGGCCTGCCATTTCACCGTGCCGGAAAAGGGCGGCTACAAGGGTTGGCTCGGCCTCGCCGAGGAAGTTTCGGATATTTCGCTGGCCTGCCGCCAGATCGGCCCGATCCATTTCAAGGGCAAGCTGGAGCAGGGCGACGACATGTTCCGGCGGCGGCGCTCGCTGTTCTTCAAGAAAATGCAGATCGTGCGCGGCTGCGACGCCAAGCGCAACGTGCTGGTCTACATGGTCTATTCCGACAGGATCATTGAAGGCTCGCCGAAGAATTCGACCTCGTCGGTGCCGATCATGCCATGGGGCGCCGCCGACTCCGCGATTCAGAAGTGCGGCGATTTCATCCAGTAAGCGGCGGCGTTATTGTTTGAGCATGATCTTTCGGAAAACCGGTATCCACTTTTCCGGATCGTGCTCTAGCGTTTGACCGGGATCGGGCGTGGGCGGACCCAGGGGTCGGGCCGGGCATTGGGATCGCGATAACCGACCAGCTGCACCAGCTTTTGCGGGACCTGCTCGTTGCCACGGCCGCTGTCGGCGCTTTGTTCCGACATCGCGCCGCATTTTCGCACGCCCTCGCGCCGCCGAGGGTCCTGATGGTCGATCCGCAGTTCGGGGAAGCCGCCGCCACTGGCAAATGGTTCGACGATCGGCTGTCCGGATTCGCGGGTCGGGGTTTTGCTGCCAACATCAATGTTGCCACTGCCCACGACTGCAATCCTTGTTCTGGAGGTATGCGATAACGCGCAACTGCTCAGAAAAGTTGCATGCGTCGGTTAAGTCGGCGGAGAAAGCACCCGGGTTCACCATTTTCCGGCGCCGAAGGGCCTGTTCCCACAGAAAAGTTGATAAAGCCTGACAGGCGTCGAAGCCGGCCGAATCGCTGATGGGATGGGGCGACGAATCGTGGGCCGCCCCCATGGCGGTAAACCGCCTGGCACTGAAACCATTGATTTTTTCGGCGGAATTGTTTCGTCGTCAGGTTCCGACGAAACAATTCTCTGCGGCGACGAAACCATTTTCCATTTCGGTGCAGATATCCGGAAACAGCGGTTGGCTATCAATTTGCCAACGAAAACGGCGCCAAGCGCCTCGGCTGCCCGGAGAGAGTCAGAAATGCGGACGATCAGCTTCATCCTCGCATTCGCATTCATTTTGGCCGGTCCCTCGATGGCCGGTTCGTCCGATAACAGCCTGCCAGGTACCGGCACCTTCGCTTACAGCACCGTTTCATCGGCAATCGTCGCCGCGAATTGATTGCGTCTATCCCAACGAAATTTCAGAAGAATCACATGACGATGATCCGCACCAGTTCGCTCGCCGCCGTCCTTCTCGCCGTAATATTCGGAAGCTCCGCACAGGCGCAGATCTGGTCCTGGAAGAAGTTGCCCGATCCGCGCGGCGAGTTCGTGCGTTTGTGCGCGCCGCATATGGTCGACCGCTGGGCTCATCCCGAAACCGTCTGCGGCTGCCTGCACGATCATGCGGTCGCAGCCGTCGACGACCCCGACCTTCGCGAGGCGCTGCTGCGCGGCATCAGCGAAACCGGCGTGCCGACCATCGAGAACGATTGGGTGCCGGCATCGAAGCAGCCCCAGATCGCCGCGACCTTCACCAAGATCGCGAAGCCGACGCTGCAGTGCATGTTCGAGCCGCGCGATCCGCGAACCTGAGTTCGCTGGCGATTCGAGTTCGGCGCGGCTACCATCCGGTTCGATCGGTTGAACCGGAGTTTCAAACCTGAATGACCGACATCCGCAGAGACGACCGCCTCAGAGGCAAGGTCGCCATCGTTACCGGCGCGGGCTCCCGCGCCGAAGGCATCGGCAACGGCCGCGCCACCGCGGTCGTTCTGGCGCGGCACGGCGCCAAGGTCACGCTGGTCGATACAACAGCGCAATGGGCGGAGGAAACCAAACGGCTGATCGAAGCCGAAGGCGGCATTTGCCAGATCGTCGAAGGCAACGTCAGCGATCCCGCCTCATGTCAGGCGATGGTCGCGCGCACGGTCGGCGCATGGGGCAGGCTCGACATTCTAGTCAACAATGTCGGCATCACCGGGCCGCGCGGCAATGCGGTCGAGGTCGATATCGAGGCCTGGGACCGCGCGATGCGCGTCAATGTCGCCTCGATGATGCTGATGGCGAAAGTCGCCATTCCCGAAATGATCAAGAGCGGCGGCGGCTCGATCATCAATCTCTCATCGGTCGCGGGCTTGCAGGGCGGTCATCCGAGCCTGCTGTATCCGACATCGAAAGGCGCCATTATCAGTCTCACCCGCGCGATGGCGGCGCATCACGGCCGCGATGGCATCCGCGTCAACTGCATCGCGCCGGGCACCGTCTATACCCCGATGGTGGCGTCGCGCGGCATGACGCCGGAGATGCGTAAAGCCCGCAGCGAACGCACGCTGCTCGGCACCGAGGGCACCGGCTGGGATATCGGCTACGGCGTGCTGTATCTGGCCAGCGACGAATCGCGCTGGGTCACCGGCATCACGCTGCCGATCGACGGCGGCGCCACCGCAGGCAGCAAGGCCTCGCCAGTGCCGGAGAGCGAGCCGGGGAGGGAATAGCCGTGCCCCGGAAGCTGCGCAGCACGAAGTGATGTGCTGCAGAGCCGGGGCCGTAACAAAGCGCAGCGTTCGGTATGATCCCGGCTCTGCGGCGCATCGTGACGAACGCTGCACCGCGTCCGGGACACGATGGCAACGCCTACTTCTTCGTTCCCATCCGCGGCACACACTTTCGCGCGCGCGCAATACCGGTCGTGGTCAACTTCACACCGGTGACTTCCTTGATCTGTCCCGCCGGACACGATCCGTCGTCGACCATGATGCGCTGGCCCAGCCTGAGATCGACGATATCCTGTTCGCGCGCGACTTGCTCGGCCGCCGCGGGGGCGGCGAGTTTGAGGAGTAGCAACGCGGAAAAAACGATGCACGAGGCTTTCGCGCGCGGTGTCACTTGCTCTGGACTTTCAGGCCATCAGGACCGACGTTGATCTGCACGCCTTTCGGTTCCTTCTTGGCCTCATAGAGATTGTAGCCGAGCACACCCACCACGACGATCAGTGCGCCGATGATGAGAAACATAAGGTTGCGATTGCCGGGCATCCGAATTCTCCGTGGGCAGCGAATCTCGTCGCCGATTGTATGGAGGCATCAGCGATTCTCATAGCAATGAAAAACGTCGGCAAAGCCTGGCAAAATATGGTTTGATCCGGTGGCCAACGGGAGCAGTGACGCGATGGGTTCCGACCATACCAAACACAAAATCCTTGACGCCGTCGATGCCGGCTTTGACGCGCAGCTCAAAACCACCCGGGATTTTGTCGCGATTCCCTCCATCCGTGGCGCGGAGGGCCCGTGCCAGGACATGATGGGCGACCTGCTGCGTCAGCGCGGCTATGAGGTCGACGACTGGCATATCGATGTCGAGGACCTGAAAAACCTGCGCGGCTTCGGCCCGATCGAGCACGATTTCTCCAAGGCGCGCACGGTGGTCGGGACTTATCGGCCCTCGAGCAGCGCCGCCAAATCGCTGATCCTGCAGGGGCACTGCGACGTGGTGCCGGCCGGCCCGCTGGAGATGTGGGAGACGCCGCCGTTTTCGCCGGTGGTGAAGGACGGCAGGATGTATGGCCGCGGTGCCTGCGACATGAAGTCCGGCACCATCGGCGCGCTGTACGCGCTCGACGCCATCAAGGCGGCCGGATTAAAGCCGACCGCGCGAATCCATTTTCAATCCGTGATCGAGGAGGAGAGCACCGGCGTCGGCGCGCTCTCGACCTTGCAGCGCGGCTACCGCGCCGATTGCTGCTTCATTCCGGAGCCGACTTCCGGCCGCATGGTGCGCTCGCAGGTCGGCGTGATCTGGTTTCGGCTGAAAGTGCGCGGCCATCCCGTGCATGTGTTCGAGGCCGGCGCCGGCTCTAACGCCATCACCGCCGCGTATCATCTGATCCAGTCGCTGGAAAAGCTGGAGGCCGAATGGAACGAGCGCGCCAGGGCCGACCATCACTTCAAGGCGGTGACACATCCGATCAATTTCAATCCGGGCATCATCAAGGGCGGCGACTGGGCCTCCAGCGTGCCGGCGTGGTGCGACGTCGATTGCCGGATCGCGATCCTGCCGGGCTGGCCGATAAGGGATTGCCAGGCCGAAATTCTTAGCTGCGTGTCGGCGGCGGCGCGCGGCCATCGCTTCCTTTCAAACAATCCACCGGACGTGGAGTGGTCCGGCTTTCTCTCGGAAGGATATGAGCTGAAGGATTCCGCCGCGCCCGAGGCCGCGTTCGGCAAGGCTTACGACGCGGTCTATGGCGGCACAGCACCCGATCTCGTGTTCACCGCGCTGACCGACACCCGATTTTACGGATTGAACTACAACATTCCGAGCCTGTGTTTTGGGGCCAGCGGCGCGGCGATGCACGGCTTCAACGAATATGTCGATCTGGATTCCTTACGCAAATCCACCAAGGCTACCGCGCTGTTCATTGCGGAATGGTGCGGGGTGGAGAAGGCGTAGGTTTCGTAGGATGGGTTGAGCGAAGCGAAACCCATCGCAACATCGGTGAAAGATAATGGGTATCGCTTCGCTCAACCCATCCTACGGAGCAGGCCACAGCGCCTTCACGATCGCATCGAGTCCATCTGTTAGCGCAGCCGGACCGGGCTGCAGGATCAGCGGCGACTTGATCTCGACAATGCGGTTGTTGCGCACCGCCGGAATCGCGTTCCAGCCCAGCCGCTGCCTGATCCGGTCCGGCACCACCTTCTTGCCGCACCACGACGCCAGGATCACATCGGGTGCGGCGTCGCGCACCGTGTCAGGCGAAATGATGCGGTCCTTTGCGGACTGCTGAAGCCGCAGGGCCGGCAGGATGTCCTCGCCGCCGGCGATCTCGATCAGCTCGGATACCCAGCCGATGCCTGAGATCAAGGGATCGTCCCATTCCTCGAAATAGACTTTTGGTTTCGGCGACGGCCGAACCGCGCCCGCGATTTCCGCGAGCCGCGCCTCATATTGCTCGGCAAGCCGATCGGCGCGTTCCGCTACGCCGGCCAGTGCGCCGACGGTGCGGATCATCGCCAGGATGCCGGCAATGTCGCGCTGGTTGAAGACGTGGATGACGACGCCGGCGCGCGTCAGGTCGGCAACGATATCGGCCTGCAGGTCCGAGAATGCCAGCACCAGATCGGGCTCGAGTGCGCGGATTTTTGGAATATCGGCGGAGATGAACGCCGACACCCGTGGCTTCTCGCGTCGTACCTGCGGTGGCCGCACCGCATAGCCGGAGACACCG
This sequence comes from uncultured Alphaproteobacteria bacterium, assembly GCA_963784755.1. Taxonomy (GTDB): domain Bacteria; phylum Pseudomonadota; class Alphaproteobacteria; order Rhizobiales; family Xanthobacteraceae; genus Bradyrhizobium. The sequence continues at coordinate 100,659 of CAWASS010000005.1, forward strand.
ACGATACGGTCCTGCTCGCCGAGCAGATACAGCGTCTCGACGGTTTCCTCGGTGAGGCAGACGATCCGGCGGGGAGGGAATTGGCGCATGGATGACATCATGAACTTGCTGGGGTTCATTGGAAACGTCATTGCCGGGCTTGACCCGGCAATGCATCGCTTTCAAAAAGATTTAACGAAGATCGCGATGGATACGCGGGTCAAGCCCGCGTATGACGCTTGAGGATTCCGGAGGAAGCGCCACCATGACCCCGCTTGAAAAAGTCAATTCGATGAAAATGCCTTTTGCCGAACTGAAGGGCGTAAAATTCACCGAGGCCGAGCAGGACCGGGTGGTGGCGCGAATGCTGGTGCGGCCGGATCTGTGCACGCTCAATCATACGATCCACGGCGGCGCGCTGATGGCGTTCGCGGATTCGGTCGGGGCTGCTGCGACCGTTGTCAATCTTCCCGAGGACGCCAAGGGCACCACCACCATCGAAAGCAAGACTAATTTTATCGGCGGCGCCAGGGAAGGGATGACCGTGATCGCGACCGCAACGCCGGTGCATCGCGGCCGCCGCACCCAGGTATGGCAGACCCGGCTCACGACCGAAGAGGGCAAGCTCGTCGCGGTGGTCACGCAAACCCAGATGGTGCTTTGAACGGAACTTGTCCGGTTAAGGCTTGTTAATGATTTCCTGTGCGAAAACGCAGCTTTCTGCCGCTATTTCAGGCGCTTACGGGGCTTGAATTTCATGGTGCGACGCACAATATTAGTGACCTAGGGATTCGACGCCTCCTCGGGGGTTTTTCTGAGGAGAACCACCATGACTGCACTTCCTGCCAATGGCAGCATCAGGACACTCACCGCGCGTGAGATGCCCTTGCTCAAAGACCACTTGCTGAACTCGATCCCGAGAGCCGGCGCGACCGGTTCAACGGTGCGGCCGACGAAGGCTTCGTCGAATCCTATGCGGCGCGCTGCCTTGCCGACGGCACGGTGGTGATCGCCTATGTCGAGGATGGCAAGGTGCTCGGTGCCGCCGAACTGCATCAACCGGATTCATCCGAAGACGGCATGCCCGAGATCGCCTTCAGCGTCGAGCGTTCGGCGCGGCGCAAAGGCGTCGGCAGCATTCTGTTCCGGCGGCTGATCGCGGAGGCGGAAGGACGGGGCTATGAAAGCCTGCGCATCACCACCGGCTACGGCAACGAGGCGATGCGGGCGCTTGCACATAAGTTCGGCGCGCACCTGACGTTTCGCCAGGGCGAATCGACTGGAAGCATCGATCTTAAGCCGCAATATCAGCCGGAAGTCGCAAAGCCCGCGGGTGCATCCGCGCTCGATGCCGCGCGCGCGATCGTGAAATTCAACCGCACCTGGTGGACCATATTGCTGGGGATCTACGGCTGGCGCCGGACGGCATAAACCGCACATTCGAAACCACAGGCGCGCATGAATTTTCGTGCGCGCTTGGTTTATTAGGTTCCGGTGCGCTTGTCGTTGCCGAATTTCCGGACAATACGGCGCTCCACCACGACGGAGCGCTGCGCGCCTTGCTCGCCGGCAATCACGCGCGAGGTCGAGCGCCCCGCGGTAACCCGGCTGGCCTTTTTCACTTCAGCTTGCACGCTCTCGACCGGCAATCCCATCAGCGAGGCTGCGATCTCGGCCTGTGCCTCCGGATCGTCGGTAATCCCGATCGCGGCGAAGATGGCTTCATCCAGCGTCGGCGGATCGCGCCGGACACGCCGCGTGCCGTATTTCGTGTTCCAGTCTTCGCTCATTTTGGCCTCTCACGTCAGTCCGAGATACCTAGTGAAGCCAATGCTGCAATGCAACATAGGATTTAATAGGGCAACGCAGCCATGCATCAGCAGGACCTAGAGTTTTTCGAGCTTGGTCGCGTCGTAAAGTTCGATCGTCGTGGCGGCCGCGGCGAGCGGCTGCAACGCCCTGACAAAATCGCGCGAGGCTGGCGCCGCGAAATGCGCCAGCAAGCTTGCGCGATCGGCCCATTGTTCGATGAACACCAGCCGCAGCGCGTTCTCGCAATCGACCTGCACGGCGTGGGAAATACAGCCCGGCTCACCGCGCGAGCGATGCACATGTTCGAGACTGAGGCGGCGCACCTCGTCGAACGTGTCCTGGCGCGCCACCACGCTTCCCGTCACCAAAATCATGTTGCCCCCCAGCAGACCGGCGATGAATTATTCGGACTACAAGGCCGGTACCAATTGACCCGCGCCGGCGATTTCCATCGGCTGTTGCGGCCAGCGCTTCAGCGCGGCGCGTCCTGCGTCGGTCAGAACGTAAATGCCGCGCTCGGCGCGGTCGAACCAGCCGTAGACATTGTGCAGAAGAATTTTTGGCGCGTCCGGAATATCGGGCCGCAACTCGCGTACCCGGCGCGGACCCGCCGCCAGCGCTGCCGCGCAGGCCAGCGCCTGCTGGCGGTAAGCGGTCATGATCGGCGATCGCGTGCTGCCACCGGCGGTGGGATCGCCCTTGCGCCGGTTATGTTCGGAGACCAGCCGCGAACGCTTCTTGGGGTCGCGGCGCGGGGCAGTGGTGGCCGGCTTGACGATCACCTCGACCTGGCCGCTGCCGGTTACCGCCAGCATGCCAAAACCCAGCCGCCGGCACAGATTGCGGTAGCGCGCGTCGCTCTCGCGGCCCTTGCCGCGCGCCGACATCTTCGCCGCCAGCCACACCTCGTCACAGGCGCCGGCGCGGTCGACCGCCTGCAGCACCAGTTCGAGGTTGAAGGTGAGTTTCAGCTCGCCGATCACCACCACCGGCGGATCGCCGCCGCTCAGCGCCACCAGATCGCAGCCGCCGACCTCGCCCTTGACCGTGAGGCCGAGCTTTTCCAGGAAACGTTTGACGGGCAGGTAAAGCGCGGTTTCCAAGGGCAGGGGGCTCCGGCGCCGCGGCAGCCGCGACTCAAGACCAGAGTCTAACCCGAAACTTCGTAAAAAATTTGATCAAACCGGGCTGGAACGGCTAACCTGTCTCCGGGACAAGGCGAATGGTGGCATTTGAATTAACCCGTGGATCGGGGGATCCGCGGGTCGCGACGCATTTAATCGATGCCGGGGCGACATCTCGTGCTGCAGGGACTTTACAAAGTCGAATTCCACACCGTGCACGGTTCGCGGCGCGGCGTGATCTATGCCTATGACGGCAGGATGCTCGGGGGCAATTCCGCGTTCGCGTTCATAGGTACTTACGATGATTCCGGCGAGGAGATTCACGCGGAAGTCTCGACCGTGCGCCACCACGAGGATCCGAATTACCAGCCGCTGTTCAAGACCGACAAGATTACCCTGAAACTGCGGGGTTGGCAGGAGGACGATCATTTTTACTTTGAAGGGGGCAGCGGGCAAATCCCCGGCATTCCCTTCAAGTCGGTGATGACCCCGATCAGCGACGAGGCCGCGCCTCCGATCGCTCCGTCCGGAGCGGGCAGCATCGCCAACGGACTTTACTCGATTCACATCAAGATGCTCGATGGCGTCGACGGCGGCAATACGGGGGTCATGGTCCTGCATGACGGCCGGATTCGCGGCGGCGACGGGTTTTTCGATTATATCGGCTCTTACACGGCTGCGAACGGCAAGTGGAAGGGTGAGATCGTCAATCACGAACATACGCCAAGTAAAGGCGAGCGGCCGGTGTTTGGCGGCCATGAAGTCGGGATCGGATTTTCCGGCACCTACACCCGCAATGGCGCGGAAGCCGAAGCAACCGCGCTTGCCGGCAAGCGCAGCGTCCGTTTCAGCGCAATCTTGAAGAAGTTCGCGGACTGGTGAAGGGCTACACCCGTCCGCTCACCGGCAGCAGCGCGCCGGTGACGGCGCTGGCGGCATCGCTGGCGAGAAACAGGATCACGTTCGCCAGTTCTTCCGCACTCACCCATTTGGAAAAATCGGTTTTCGGCATGGCCGCGCGATTGGCCGGCGTATCGATGGTCGACGGCAGCACCGCGTTGACGGTGACCTTACCCTTGAGTTCGGCGGCAAGCGCCTCGGTCAGGCGATGCACGCCGGCTTTGGACGCGGCGTATGGACCCATGCCGGAGCCTGCCTGAAGCGCGCCGATCGCGCCGATATTGACGATCCGCCCGGCCGGCGACCCAACCAGATGCGGGATGGCCGCGCGCGAGGCATTGAGCGCGGTGAGCACGTTGACCGCGTAGAGCCGCTGCCAGGTCTTTGGATCGCCGTCGGCTACGGTCTCGAACGAAAACGCGCCGGCGATGTTGATGAGAACGTCGAGCCGGCCGAAATGCGATACCACGGCGCCGATGGCCTGGCCGGCTTGCGCTGGGTCGGACAGATCGACGCCGCCCTGCCGAAACCGGCCGGGCCCGTCGGCGCCTTGCGACTTCGGCGCAAAATCCACCGCGCCGACCTGCGCTCCTCCCGCAACCGCCATGTCCACGACCGCGACACCGAGGGCGCCAAAGGCGCCGGTGACGAGGATGACTTTTCCATTCATGAGAGTCTCCGAGGCGCGTGAAAAGGCGCGTGAGAAGGTTAGCACGAGCGATAAGCGAATTTCATTTGCAATGTTCTGAAATTTTGCGGCCAAATGCGCATTCGACCGAAGATGCTTCCGCCAACAGAGTATTCAAAATGGCTGACGCGCCCCCGCCTTGCGATATTCCCGCCGATCTTATCCGCTTCGAGCGTCCGCTATTTCATCTGGCGAGGCACCTCAAGGGCACAGGTCCGGTCACGATCGTGGCGATCGGCTCGTCGTTGACGCACGGTGAGGGTACGGTTCCGCCCTATCCCGGTCGGCTGCAGGACGCGTTGCGGCTCCGGTTTCCCGGCCGGGACATCAACGTGATCAAAAAGGGCGTGGATGGTGAGGAGGCGCCGCGGAGTTGGCACGATTCGATCAGGACGTTATCAGTCAGGCGCCGGTGCTGACCATCTGGCAGGTCGGGACCAACGCCATCTACCATAAGGATTATGATCTGGACGATGTCGCGGCGGCGATCGATGCGGGGCTGAGCGGTTTTGCGATGGATGTGGTGCTGATGGACCTGCAATACGCGCCGGCCATCCTCGAGCCCGGAAAAATCCTGGGAACGGAACGCATGGTGAAGCTGATCGCCGAAGCCGCGGCGAACGCCGGCGTCAACGTGTTTCGCCGATTCGCCCTGATGCGGCACTGGGTCAAGGACGACAGGATTTCGCCGGATTTGCTGATCGGCTCCGATGGCCTGCACCAGACCGAGTGGAGCACCAATTGCGTGGCGCAGGCGCTCGACACTCTGATCGCAGAGGCGGTCGTGAGAGGCAATCCAGATCCGCTGCTCGGCTGAATTCGTTAAAATTTGCCGGGGTTTTGTAAGCGGATTTCAGAGAAAGCCCGCTAGATGTCATGGCGTCCAACAGAAGGCTGGGGAAAAAGCCATGATGAAATCGCTTGCCGATCACGGTCTGCCACTGGTTCAGCTCAAGGAGCAGCGGCGGGATCTGGTGGTCGCCCTGCAAAAGCGCAACGGGCCGATCAACGGCTGGGAATTGATGCAGATTGCCGCGGTTCAGCAGGCGATCTCGGCTTTCGAGGACGTTATCGCCGACCTCGACGCGGAAATGGAAGCGGCGGCTTAAGGCGGGCTGCACATTTCCACGCCGTCATTGCCGGACTGAAGCGCGAAGCGCGTCTTCGCGCTCGATGACCCGGCATCCAGCTTTCGCAGGACTCTTTGAAGATTGATGGATGGCCGGATCAAGTCCGGCGATGACAATCTGTGCTCGCCATGGGCTATACTCGCCGAAACGGGGGGAGGCGAACCATGATACGGCGCAGGGTCATCATTTTCGGGACGGCACTATTGGGGATATGGGCCGCAACCGGCGCATCGCCCGCGGCCGCGCAGACGTTCCAGAGCTTTACCTGTGCCGACGGCTCGCAGTTCATTGTCGGATTCTTCCAATACGACAAGCGCGCGCATCTGCAAATCGACGGCAGGGCGGTGACGCTGGCCAAGCGCTTCGCCCTGTCCGGCTCGCGTTATAGCGGCGGTGGCGTCACGCTCAAGATCACCAAAGCGGGCGCCACCATCAAGCACGGCAAGCGGCCGGCGTCGTCCTGCAGCCTGCGGTGACCCACGGACCGCGCGCTGCGGCCGGCCCAAAACCATTGCTTCAGCCTTCGAGGATGTAATGACCGCGACCTTCGATCCCGCGCAGCACCGACGCTTCGAAACCCGCTGGTTCGACGACTTCAAGGTCGGCGAGCGCTTTATCCTTCCCAGCCGCACCATGACCGATGCGTTGTTCGCGGCGTTCCAGGGCGCGAGCGGCGACAACCATCCCGTTCACTATGACGTGGAATATTGCCGGCGGCGCGGCATGCCGCACATGCTGGCGCACGGCTATCAGGTGCTGATCCAGACCGCGGCGGGCGCGGGCGACTTTCCATATCTGGTCGAGGACAGCCTGATCGGATTTCTGGACCAGTCGTCGCGGTTCCTCAAACCGGTTTACAGCGGCGACACGCTGTACCCGGCGCTCGAGATCGTCGAACTTGCGCCCAACCGCAGCACCGGCGTCGTTGCGATCAAAAGCACCGTTCATAACCAGAAGTCGGAACTGGTGATGGAAGGCACGCAACGCTATCTGCTGCGCAAGAAGCCTTGAACCGGTGGAGAGCGCGGCGGAAGCCGCGGCCGCCTTGCGCGAGTCCGGGCTGGAGCCCTGAACGCTCCGGCGTTACACTGCGGCATGATGAAACGGCCCGCGGGTTTGCGTACGATCATGCTTCGGAGCGCCGTGACGGCGGTATCGATCGCGGCCGTACCGTCGCTGGTCCACGCCCAATCGGCCGATCTCGTGCTGTGCGACCGGCTGGCCTCCGACCCCGCCGATCCCGACAAACCGGCCAACGTTGCAGGCGTCGCCGAACTCGCGCCGTCCGATATCGCCACCGCGGTCAAATTCTGCAAGATCGCGGCGGGATCGTCGCGCCGGGCGCTGTACCAGCTCGGCCGCGTCTATGCCGCCAACCGGCAGACCGCCGAAGCCATCGCCGCCTGGCGCAAGGCCGCCGACAAGGGCTCGACCTCGGCCATGGTCGAACTCGGCGTGGTCTATGGCACCGGCGCGGGTGTCGCCAAGGACGAGGCACAGGCGCGAAAACTGTTCGAACGCGCTGCGTCCGCCGGCAACCCGCGCGGGGTTTCCAACCTTGCCGCGCTTGGCGGCGGCACGTCCGCGGACCCCGCGCAGGCGCGCAGCCTGCTTGCGAAAGCGGGGGAGACCAATGCCGAAGCGCAATATCAACTGGGATTGATGATCGCGGACGGCGTGGGCGGGCCGAAGGATGACGTTACCGCGAGGGCGTTGTTCGAAAAGGCCGCGGCGCAAAATCATCCGGGCGCGCTGGAGCGGATGGGCGCGTTCGCGCAACAGGGCCGCGGCGGCGAGAAGGATGCGGCCGCCGCCAAAGCGTATTACGAAAAGGCCGCCGCGCTCGGCAATGAGGACGCCAGGGCCGCGCTGAAGCGGCTGGAATGCCCTTACGTGATCAAGGACAAGCGCGGGAATCCCGTGACGAATTTGTGTTTTTGAATCACCCACGTCATTCCGGGGCGCGCGTCTTCGCGCGAACCCGGAATCCAAACCGTGCTCCGCTCTGGATTTCCGGATCTGCGTGCTTCGCACGCACCCCGGAATGACGAGTTATGGGGAACAGGCGAGGGGCTATCGCGATTAACGCGAGGGGCGTTCGACGAGGCGATGCCATGATCCGCAAATTGCAGAGCGGCGAATACCGGCTGTATTCCCGTAAAGTCAACCCGAAGACCGGCAAGCGCCGCAATCTCGGCACTTTCAAATCGCGCGCGGCCGCGGAAAAGCACGAGCGCGAGGTGCAGTATTTCAAGCGGCACTGAGCGTCATTGCAGGGCTCGACCCGGCAATCCAGCATCTTCGAAAGACTCTTGCGAAGAAGATGGATACGCGGGTCAAGCCCGCGTATGACGCTCGTTTTGTACGCCGAAGCGTGGCAGATTGAGGGTTCACGCAGTCGAAGTGATCGCATGACCATCCTCGTGCTCTACGGCTCCTACCGTTCCGACCGGCTGGGCATCCGGCTCGCCGATTTCGTCGTCCAAGGTTTTCGCGCGCGCGGCGACGATGTCGAGCTGATCGACGCCAAGGCGATCGGCTTGCCGATGCTGGACCGGATGTACAAGGAATATCCGAAAGGACAGGCGCCCGGCGCGCTCGAAACGCTGGCGGGGAAAATCCGCGGCGCCGACGGCTTTGTCTTCATCACCGGCGAATATAATTGGGGCATGCAGCCGGGGCTGAAAAACCTCACCGATCATTTCCTCGAGGAATGGTTCTGGCGCCCCGCCGCGATCGCGAGCTACTCCGCCGGCCGCCTCTCCGGCGCCCATGCCGCAACCGCCTGGCACGGCACGCTGTGCGAAATGGGCATGGTGGTGGTTTCGAGCACGCTCGCAATCGGGCCGATCGCGCAGACGCTGTCGGAGAACGCCGAGCCGATCGGCGAGGGCGGCAGAGCGCTGGCGCGGGCGTTTCCAAGATTCGCGGATGATCTTGTGTGGTGGATCGAGGCGGCGAAGGCGCAGCGCGCGAAGCGGGCGCCGCCGTATTAAGCGCGCTGCCGTGCCCCGGACGCAGCGCAGCGCCATAAGCGCGTTTACGCGCGTCTTCGACGCGCTATGGCTCTTCCCGGTTCTGCGAAGCAGCGCTGCGTGCTGCATCGCGCCCGGGCCCGCGCGATGTTCGGCCAAGGCTTCCTCGGCAAGGGCATCGAGCTTGCCCGCCTTCGCGTCGCGTTCGATCGCCGCGTCAAACGCCTTGACGTTCGAACGCTTCGAACCACGCAGGAAACCGCGCCAGGTCGCGTGGGGGATCATGGGGTAGGCAAACGGGAACCGTTCGTTTCACTCGCGGCAAAAGTGTTCCGGATGCCGGTCCGCTGACCCCTCGTCATTCCGGGATGCGCGCTCTTGGGCGCAGACCCGGAAGCCAGAACCGAAGCGCCACGCTTCCGGGTTCGCGCGAAGACGTGCGTCCCGGAATGACGGGCAAGCCTTGACCGGAAATACGAGGACTATTGTGCGTGGTTTAATCGGCCGCAGGCTGATGAGCTTGCTTGATGAAAGCAGGCGCGTTGGTCGCTCGAAACATACGGAGGCTTCGGGTCGCGCGCGAGCTCTCGCAGGAGATGCTTGCCGTCGATGCCGGAATCGACCGCACCTATGTCAGCCGTCTTGAACGGGGACTGGAGAATCCGAGCGTGGCGGTTCTCGAAAAACTGGCTCGCGCGCTGTCTTCGAACATCGAGGAATTTTTCACCGCGCCGCGCGCCGGCGAGGGCGGCGCGCCGCCTCGTGTCCGGAGCAAGACGTGAAAGGCAAGCGAAGCGGCCTCCCGCCAAACGTCGTGACACTGCGCGCGTCGCGGCATGGCCCGCCCAGTACGGCCGCGATTCTCGATGGCCTGGAATTGATGAGCGTCTTCCTAAGGGTCGAAACCGGACGAGACCGGAAGAGGGTGCTCGATCTGGCGAGGCAACTTGCGCCCATCGACGCGAAGACAAGATGAATGCGCCCTCGTGTCCCGGACGCGGTGCGGCATTCTTCATGCCGCTCCGCAGAGCCGGGACCGTACCAAGCGCCGGCGTCTGGTACGGCCCCGGCTCTGCAGCGCACCACGCCGCAAGGGCGGCGCGCTGCGCTGCGTCCGGGGAACGGCAGTTGGGCTTTCTCGCATTCCTGCTGATCGCGGCCCTGGCCGCACCCGCGCTCGCCCAGGATCAGCCAAAATCCCTCAAGACGGTAAGAATCCACGAACCGGCGCCCGGATCGCCCAACCTCTACATCATCGATGAAGACGGCACGGTGCGGATCGACTGGCCCGCCGTCGAAACGCTCGCAGCCTCGAAAGCGGATCGCACCGTCCTGCCGCTGGCACAATTGATGCTGGCGATCAGGGACGGGAGGTGGAAGCCGGCGCGATGAGGGCTGACGAAAAGCGCAACATAGCAGCGGCGCTTACTCATCCAAGCTAAGCTTCCTCAAAAGGCGTTACAAATCTAAAATTTCAAGCTAAAGTTGTTCTTTATCATTTGTGCTGATGCGACAATTGATATGCGCCCCTTCGAGCTCTTACAGGCAATTCTGGTTGCAGTCGTCTGCTTCTTTGTAATTAAGATATCGGTTAAGCAGCACTGGAGCCCGGCTGTACGGGCGTTGCTGACGTTCGTGGTACCGTGTTTAGTATTTGCAGGATTTTCATTTTACTATGTCGCGGCCGGCGAAAACATTACGGACACCATTGCTAAGCGCATTTGGTGTCCAATCTATTCATTCGCAGCATGTCCAAAGCACCTTTCAGAAGCAAGCGAGGAGCAGGCTCGTTGGGCGCGTATCGCAGCTCAAGAAGAAGCTGAGCGGAAGCGAGGAGCAGAGGAAGCGGCGCGAAAGAAAACTGCAGAAGAAGATGCCAAGAGGAAGCGTGACGCCCAGGAGCTGGCGCTAAAGAAGGCTGCCGAAGAAGAGGCTGAACGGAAGCGGATCGCAGAAGAAAACGCGCTAAAGAAGGCCACGGAGAAAGAGGCTGAACAGAAGCGGGTTGCTGAAGAAATCGTCCGAAGGAAAGCTGTAGAAGACGATACCGAAAGAAAACGGCTCGCGGAGGAAGCCGCGCGAAAGGTAGCCGCAGAAGAGGCCGAGCGAAAGCGGAATGCGGAAGAACTCGCGCGAAAAAAGGCTGTAGAAGAAGAGATCGAACGGAAGCGGGTCGCAGAGGAAGCCGCGCGAAGGAAGGCCGCAGAAGACGAGGCTGAACGAAAACGGTTAGCAGAGGAAGCCGCGCGAAAAGTGGCCGCCGAAGAGGTCGAGCGAAAGCGGAGTGTGGAAGAACTTGCGCGAAAGAAGGCTGCAGAAGAAGAGATTGAACGGAAGCGGGTCGCAGAGGAGGCCGCGCGAAAACGAGTCGCGGAGGAAGCCGCGCGCCTGAGAGAATTCGACGAGATCATCAATTCTTGCAGCGGGTGCGTCGAGGCGGCCACTAAGAACCGCAACGAGGCCTATTTAATGATAGTGCCCGTAGAGCCCATAATCTCAGACACGAACCCTTATCGCAATACAGGTAGCGCCATCACTCTGGCCGCGGAGGACGAAGTTCGCCAAAGTGTTGCCCAAGGATACCTCAAAATATTTCGAGGGAAGTACCAATTTAACTTTCAGAGAGTATCCGAAAATATGTACGACGAATATGAAGCAGCCGAAGGCATTAGCTTCTATCCGCAAAAGCGACTCAAGGGATCGAAAAATTTTAAAATCGGATTCAAGGTTGATGACGATGAGGACGTTACTTGGCTTGACGAAGAGTATTACCCAATAAGGGCGAGAACTTGCGCAGTACTATACGCAATATTTTACACAGAGAGTGGGAACTGAGCTTAGGCGAATCGACTTGGGAGCGATGCAGAGCTCGGCGTAGCGAGATTTGTCCTTCCGCGTTTACGCACTTGAAATTTTCCAGTACTAAAGCTCAGTTGCGTCGAACGCGAATGTCGGCGCGATAAACGGAGCCGCTGGGATACTAGGTTTGGACCCTAGACCCAGCGGCCCCTCCACCCTCGGCCGAGACCGAGGTGACATCGGCGTGTGGACCGCCGCGTCAAGCTCCGTTTGCCATGGCTTTGATGACGTTCGCGATCTTGTTTGCCTCTGAGGTTGTCAGGTCGAACGGTAACCCCTGAATTTTGATTGTCAGATCGGGACGAATAGGGATCGGAATGATGTTGACGGCAGCGGGAGGAGCCTCGACAGGGCCCTTTTGATGCGGCTCGGACCGTGTGGGTGCTTCCGCAGAAGCGGATGTCTTAGCGCGGTCAGGTTTGCGCGCTGCACTTTGAGCGGCGGGCCGGAAGTTCAGGGGATCTTTTTGGTATCGGAGAAAGTCGTCGATCGCTGATTTGAGCCTGCTCTTGTAGGTACTAAGGCTATCGGGCGTATAGTTCGCGCCTTCCAAGTTGTGGAAACGGCTCATTATCTCGTCGATGTCTAAGACCGAGAACGTCGTTCGCTTCATCCTCCCCAAGGATTCCAAGGACCTTATTAGCTGCAGCCTTGCGGGATGCCGCAGTGGTCCGGTTCATCAGTCCCTTGTTCGATAGGTAATCAAGAAAATCTAAGAGCGCCGTGCGCGAGAGCTTGGTCATGGCCAGATCCCTTCTGTCGGGATATATATGGACCTATCCAATGTCTATGTCAATGTAAGAAATGTCTGGTAGAAATAATAATCGTCTATCAGATCAAAATCTTGTCGGCCCGGATGGAATTTATGTCAAGATAAAGGCCCGGCTTTTTGGGGCCGAGCCTTTTTCACTTTTGATGCGCGTGTCTTGTCACGAACACCCCGTCGTGCTCCCGCACGTATCGCACTTCATACAAGTCCCATTCCTCACCAGCGAGAAGTGCCCACACTCCCCGCACATCTCGCCCTCATAGCCCTTGGCCTTGGCCTCGGCCCGCCGCTCGGCCTTTGACGGCGCGGCCTGCGCCGCCGCACCAGCGCGGCTCCATTGCAGCGCCTCCAGCTTCTCTGTCGGCGACAAATCGTGCTGGGCTTCCTGCTTCAGCGCGACCGCGCCTTCCGTCGCGTCGGTGGCGCGGGAGGTGGCGAGCGACATCACGTTGCCGCCGCCATGGGACGACGACGAACCGGAGTCGCTGCCGCGCACCACCACTAGATTGTCCGTGCGCGAACGGGTCAGGCCCTTCGACACGTATTTGGTCGAGTGCGAGGGGTCGGGCTGCTTGCCTTCCTCGACGCCCTTGCCGAGCGCGTCGAAGTTCGACTCGTTGGGATCGACATGGGCGAGGTCGAAGCGGCCCATGTAGCTGACGGCGAGTTCGCGGAACACATAGTCCAGGATCGAGGTCGCGAACTTGATGGAGTCGTTACCCTGCACGGTGCCCGCGGGCTCGAAGCGGGTGAAGGTGAAGGCGTCGACATATTCCTCCAGCGGCACGCCGTATTGCAGGCCGAGCGAGACGGCGATGGCGAAGTTGTTGATGAAGGAGCGCAACGCCGCGCCTTCCTTGTGCATGTCGATGAAGATCTCGCCGATGCGGCCGTCGTCATATTCGCCGGTGCGGAGATAAACCTTGTGACCGCCGACCACGGCCTTCTGGGTGTAACCCTTGCGACGATCCGGCATCTTTTCGCGTTCGCGCATCACCACGATGCGCTCGACCAGGCGCTCCACCACCTTCTCCGAGAGCTGCGCGGTGCGCGCGGCCATCGGCTTGTCCATGAACGCCTCGATCGCGTCGTCTTCCTCGTCGTCGTCGCTGATCAGCTGCGAATTGAGCGGCTGCGACAGCTTTGAGCCGTCGCGGTAGAGCGCGTTGGCCTTCAGCGCGAGCTTCCACGACAGCAGGTAGGCGGACTTGCAATCCTCCACCGTGGCGTCGTTCGGCATGTTGATGGTCTTGGAGATCGCGCCCGAGATGAACGGCTGCGACGCCGCCATCATGCGGATGTGGCTCTCCACCGAGAGATAGCGCTTGCCGACCTTGCCGCAGGGATTGGCGCAATCGAACACGCTGTAGTGCTCGGCCTTGAGATGCGGCGCGCCTTCCACCGTCATCGCGCCGCAGATGTGCACATTGGCGGCTTCGATCTCGCGCTTGGAGAATCCGACCGCGGCGAGCAGGTCGAAGTTCGGCGCGGCGATTGTCTCCGGCGCGATGTTGAGGGTGTCGCGCAAAAAGTCCTCGCCAAAGGTCCATTTGTTGAAGGCGAATTTGATGTCGAACGCGGTGGGGAGGGCGGCTTCCACCTTCGCCAGGGCTTCCTCGGTAAAACCCTTGGCCTTGAGCGTGGAGACGTTGATCGCCGGCGCGTTGGAGAGCGAGCCGTGGCCGACAGCGTACGCCTCGATCTCCGCGATATCGGCTTCGCGATAGCCGAGCGCGCGCAGCGCTTCCGGCACGGCGCGGTTGATGATCTTCCAGTAGCCGCCGCCGGCCAGCTTCTTGAACTTCACCAGCGCAAAATCCGGCTCGATGCCGGTGGTGTCGCAATCCATCACGAGGCCAATGGTGCCGGTCGGCGCCACCACCGTAACTTGCGCGTTGCGATAGCCGTGCAGTTCGCCGAGTTCGAGTGCCAGGTCCCAGGCGGCCTTGGCGTGCTCGACGATGTCGGTCTGCGGCACGCTGGCATAATCCAGCGGCACCGGATTGACCGCCAGCGCTTCGTAGCCGCGCGACTCGCCATGCGCGGCGCGGCGGTGATTGCGGATCACGCGCAGCATGTGCGCGGCGTTCTTCTTGTAGCCGGGGAAGGGGCCGAGCTCCTTCGCCATCTCGGCTGATGTCGCGTAGGACACGCCGGTCATGATCGCGGTCAGCGCGCCGCACAGCGCGCGGCCTTCCTTGGAATCGTAGGAAAGCCCCATGGTCATCAGCAGGCCGCCGATATTGGCGAAGCCGAGACCCAGCGTGCGGAATTCGTAAGACAGTTCCGCGATCGCCCTGGAGGGAAACTGCGCCATCATCACCGAGATTTCGAGCACGACGGTCCACAGACGGCAGAGGTGCTCATAGGCCCCGACGTCGAACTGTTTTGTCCTGGTGTCGTAGAAGGTGATCAGGTTGGCGGAGGCGAGGTTACAGGCGGTGTCGTCCAGGAACATGTATTCCGAGCACGGATTGGACGCGCGGATGTCGCCGGACGCCTTGCAGGTGTGCCAGTCGTTCATGGTGGTGTTGAAGTGCAGTCCGGGATCGGCCGAGGCCCAGGCGGCGTGGCCGATCTTTTCCCAGAGGTCGCGGGCCTTCAGCGTCTTGGTGATCTTTTTGTTGGTGCGGCCGATCAGGTTCCAGTCGCCGTCGGTCTCCACCGCGCGCAGGAAGTCATCCTTCAGCGACACCGAGTTGTTGGAGTTCTGCCCGGACACGGTGAGATAGGCCTCCGAATCCCAGTCGGTGTCGAGAATCGGAAAATCGATCTCCTTGTAGCCCTGCTTTGCGAACTGGATCACGCGCTTGATCATGCCGTCGGTAACCAGCGCGCGGCGCGCCAGTTTGATTTCGCGGCGCAGCGCCGGGTTCTTCTCCGGGTCGAAGCAGTCGTCGCCGCTTCCTTCGCAATTGACGCAGGCTTTCAGGATCGCCTTCAGGTGCTTCTGGTTGATCTTGGAGCCGGTCACCAGCGCTGCGACCTTCTGCTCCTCCTTCACCTTCCAGTCGATATAAGTCTCGATATCCGGATGGTCGGCGTCGACCACCACCATCTTCGCAGCGCGCCGCGTAGTGCCGCCAGACTTGATCGCGCCCGCGGCACGGTCGCCGATCTTGAGAAAGCTCATCAGGCCGCTCGAGCGTCCGCCGCCGGACAGCCGTTCGCCTTCGCCGCGAAGGCGCGAAAAATTCGAGCCGGTGCCGGAGCCGTATTTGAACAGCCGGGCTTCCCGCACCCACAGGTCCATGATGCCGCCCTCGTTGACGAGGTCGTCCTGGATGCCCTGGATGAAGCAGGCGTGCGGCTGCGGATGCTCGTAGGACGACTTTGACTTGGTCAGCTTGTGGGTGAAGGGATCGACGTAATAATGGCCCTGGCCGGGGCCATCGACGCCGTAGGCCCAGTGCAGCCCGGTGTTGAACCATTGCGGCGAATTCGGCGCCACCATCTGTTTTGCCAGCATGTAGCGCAGCTCGTCGAAGAACGCGCGGGCGTCGTGTTCGGAGCCGCCGAAATAGCCGCCTTTCCAGCCCCAATAGGTCCAGCAGCCACTGAGGCGGTCGAACACCTGCTTTGAGGACAGTTCGCTGACATAGCGCTCGGATTCGGGGAGGAGGGCGAGCGCCTCGGTGTCCGGCACCGAGCGCCACAGCCACGACGGCACGGTCTCTTCCTCGACCTTCTTCAAGCGGGCGGCGACGCCGGCCTTGCGAAAATACTTCTGCGCCAGCACGTCGGAGGCGACCTGCGACCAGAACTCCGGCACCTCGACATTCTCGAGGCGAAACACCACCGAGCCATCGGGATTGCGGATCTCCGATGTCGTCATTCTGAAATCAATGGCGGCGTAGGGTGACTGGCCGTCGGTGGTGTAGCGCCGTTCGATTCGCATGGTCGTGCCCCGTCCTATTTTGACCGGACCGCAATTGGATGCGGGCGCCGGGTGGTTTTCCTTGAGCGAACCCCGGATCGCAATTGCGATCCTGTACGTCCGCGGTTTAGCCGGTGGACCCGGCCCTGTTTCCCTGTGGAGCATGTCCTGACGGAGCGCCGGCTCCGATTTTCAGGCATACTTTAACGCCTCAACTCATCTACCTCGACCGATTCCGGCCCGTTTTTTAGCGCCCGGAGCGCCCCAGAATTCAGGGCGTAAAAGCCCGTCACCCGCAGCCTCAATCGGCGGACGGAGTGGTCAGTCTGGAACCCTTTTGGGACGACCGGCGGGACTCCAACACACGCGCGCCGAACAGTTTTAAAGCTAGAGCAACTCCCTTGCGCCCGTCAAGCACTAGTACGAGTTCCTGAATCAAATACTAAATATGGTGGAAATGGAGGAAAACCAAGGGGGCCGACCGCGCCTTGATGGGTGCCAAGTATCGGTGAGTCCTCAGGGATTCCCAAGCGAAAAAATATGTTTGGCGCGCGGGTTTTTCGGCTTCGCCCGCTGTTCACAGGACAACTATTTATTGTCGGGAAGGGGTTGCGCGAGCGAGACTCAGGCGCCGCAACCGATATTCGGACCGGCATGCCCGCCTGCCGATGGCCTCCAGCCCCGATAACCGGTTGTAGAATCCCGATCTTGCTTGCCGGCGTAACTGGTGGCGGCGATGACGCAACATATTGCGAATTTGTCGCAGTAGCGTGCGCGCCTAGTTTACGCTTCCTTCTCGGCCAGCATCCTAATAGTCGATTCAATTTCGCGAAGAATTTTGCGTATATTTCCTACGATCCCAAACACATAAACTATTATTACGAATCCGCACATCAGCGAGATTCCAATTGTGGGGGCTAAAATGAAACTATCCCCGAATGTCGCACGAATGTAGAATAACGAACTAAAGGAGATCGTACCAATTACGAGCAAGATAATTGCAAGCGAATAACCCAGTATCGATGTCCACTTTTTGTGGCGCTCCTGCAAGGCAATTGCCTCAAATTTCGCGATGGTTCTCTCTCCTTCGATTATTTTAATATTATGGAAATAGTCCCAAGCCGCAATAACGAGCGATGAAATTAAGCCAAATACGTAATAAAATTTGGTATTGGTATGCGGTAGCGAAGCAACAACGTGCACGTACCAAATAGCAATAAAGAATATTCCTACAGCTGAAAGAAATCTGAGCGCCACCCGCCTAACCCAACTTGATAAAAGTCCGCTCACCAATGCCAAGAAAAGTAACACGAAGCCGGTTATAGAAGCGAACTGATAAATATCGAGTTTGGTTGCTCGCTCCATCTGATAAACGTAGTCTAGTGCAATCAGTTTTTTTCTGCCTAATGTCTGAAGCAGGTCGCATTGCTTTGCAGCACAATCTTTTAATACCTCGGCTTCAAAAGCGGACTTAAATTCGAGAATTACAAGGTTTTTGTCATTTAAGGCCGCAGCAAATATTTCTCGGTTGTATTGGTCATACCAATATGGGATTGCCATAAGCAAAATGAACGCGACGCATACTGTGCAAACGAAACAAAGCCGGTAACTATAACGTTCCCTGAGTGAAGGTAGGGGTGGAGTCGTAACACTAGAAAATGTTGTTCCGACGCTGATTTCACCCATGTTCCAAAGTCCCGCTTGGAAATTGTCTAGAAAAATATAAGAAAACTGTGATCGCGGACGCTCCTAGAAAAACGCCAATTAGCCCGGCGATTAGCGGGTCGAGGCGACCCAGCAGCACGCCTAAAATGGTCCAAAGGAAACACCATATGGCGATGCCAGCGAGCGACGCCATGGCAAAGATCGGCAATGGTATCCCTAGATCACCAGCCGGTAACGAAACAATTGAACGTACTACTGGGACAAGCCGCCACAAAGCCATTCCTAGAAATGTGTTTTTACGAAATCGCGCGTGGAGTGGCGGTAAAATCCGCACGTAAGGTTTGGTGAGTTTATGTTGAAAAAGAGAGAGGTTCAAAATTCTTGCGTAAAGACCAGCGCGACCGAGAATGTACCAAATAGCCGTACCGGCAAAGTTAGCAAGCGTTGCTGCGACGACAACTACAACTACAGACGAATTATTGTGCATCGTCACGATGCCAGCAGTCATACAAACGTACTGACTAGGTGGTGTCATAATAGATGAATTTAAGAACATAAGCACGCTTGTCCAAACGAGCAGTCGAGTCTCAGTGATTCCTGATAGGAATTCAAAAAGATGATTTTCATCTATAAACGCGGCGTTAAATATGTAACTTATCATGGACGGCCAACCGTCGGCATATACCTCATAGACAAAAGCGCGAGTAACGAAAAGGTAACTACTACAAGTGGCGAAGTTGGTATAAAATATATTGGAAGACCGGTTGCAAGAGCGCTGACTAATTTTCTCCAGCCAAAAAGTTTGTGAACTAGTATCGCAATTAAGTTTGCGGTTTGGTGACCGCGAAGCGTTACTTCTTTATAAGGGTTATCCTGATCTTTATGCGACCACGCTGGTCGGGCTAACTCTTCATCACGCAGATTTTCGGTAGTTCTTTTTATCAAAAGCTTCAAAGATTCATCCGAAATCCTGTTTCGCAGGAGATCCACTACGTAACTGTTGGCATTGAAGAGAGGAAAGACAAAATGAAAAACACTTGATCTCGAAAACTCTAATTCAGCAAAAATGCGATCAGAGTAGAAGCGGACATGTATTTCATTTAGTCCGTTGTTATACGGATATACTAGGCCTCCAACTTGCCCTTCAAAAATCAGTTGCCATCTTGTTTCAACGAATCCCAGTTTTGTGAGCTCTGCGTAAACTTCCCTACAGCGAAAATTGGCTATGGCCTCGCCACGACAAACATTCGGCGAGAACATACCCAGCCCTATAAGTTTTCTTTTCATGCAGGCAGGATAATCAAAAAAAAGTAAGGGTCAACTATGGGTTGTGCCTGCTTGTTGAAAACCTGAGGATTTCTGAGCCAAAAGGGGTGAGAGGCGTCCCAACGTGAAACGAACTTCGGTTTCGAGAAACTAGCTCATTCACCCCATGACCGTCCAAAACCAGCCAGGCGCGAAAGCCCGCATCGCGCCGTCAGGCCTCATGTTCCTCGCCATCACCTCGATCGGCTGGGGCTTTAATTGGCCGGTCACCAAGTACCTCCTGAGCGAACTGCCGCCGCTCACCATCCGCGGCGGCACCGGCGTGATCGGGGCCGGCCTGCTGGCGGCGATCGCGCTGATGCGCGGCCAGAGCCTGAAAGTCAGTCCGGAGTTGTGGCCGCGTCTGCTGCTCGCGGCCGCGCTCAATGTCAGCGGCTGGATGGTGCTGATGGGCCTGGCGCTGCTGTGGCTTCCCGCCAGCGAGGCGGCGCTGATCGCCTACACCATGCCGGTATGGGCTTCGATGCTGGCGTGGCCGATTCTCGGTGAGCGGCCGAACCTGTTGCGGATCATTTCGCTGGTGATGGCGTTCGCCGGAATCGCCGCCATCATGGGCGCCAATGGCGTCACCGCCAGCGCGGAAAAGTTGCCCGGCATCGTCATGGCGCTGACGGGCTCGATCGGGTTTGCGGTCGGCACCGTGCTCGCCAAGAAGCTGCCGATCAAGCTGCAGCCGATATCGGCCGCGGCGTGGCAGATCGGGCTCGGTTGTTTTCCGGTCGCGGTCGTCGGCCTCTTCATTGAGCACGCCGACTGGGCGGCGCTGTCCGATATCGGCTGGCTGCTGCTGGCGTATTCGACCGTGGTGCAGTTCTGTGTCGCCTATGTCGCATGGTTCGCGGCACTGGCGCGGCTGCCGGCCTCGGTGGCCGCGATCGGTACCATGGCGGTGCCGGTGATCGGCGTCGTCGCCTCCGCGATAGCACTGCATGAGCCGCTCGGCCCCGGCCAGATCGCAGCGCTGATCTTCACGCTGGCGGGCGTGGTGCTGGCGACGCGATCATGACAAGTCCTGACCGGCAAAGGCCCGCCGCGCGGATCTCGCCACTCGGCCTCTTGTTCCTCGCCATCACGTCGCTGGGCTGGGGTCTCAATTTTCCGATCATGAAGAACCTGCTGAGCGAGTGGCCGCCGTTGTCGTCGCGCGGATTGTGCGGCGTCGCCGGCGCCGGGCTGCTTGCGCTGATTGCTGCCGCAAAAGGGCAGAAACTGAAGGTGCCGCTGAAGATGCGGGGACGCCTGCTGCTGGTGTCACTGCTCAGCCTCGGCGGCTGGATCGCCTTCATGGGACTTGCGTTGTTGTGGCTCCACGCCAGCGAAGCCGCGGTAATCGGGACATCGGTCCCGACCTGGGTCGCGCTGCTGGCATGGCCAATCCTGGGCGAACGTGTGTCACCGGGACGCGCGCTGGGCCTGACAATTGCGCTTTGCGGCATCACGTTCCTGATCGCCGGCAACGGCTTTGACGCCAGCATCGAGAAACTGCCGGGGTTATTGTTCGCGCTGGCGGGCGCGGTCAGCGTCGCGCTCGGCACCGTCCTGACCAAGCATTTTCCGCTGGCGATGCCGCCGATTTCGCTGGCCGCGTGGCAGGTCGGACTTGGCTGCCTGCCCATCGCGGTCGTCGGACTTGCGGTGGAGCATCCGCACCTCGCCGCGCTCTCGCGCATCGGCTGGGCGTCGATGCTCTATATGACGGTGATCCTGTTCTGCGTGAGTTACGTGTGCTGGTTCGCGGCGCTGGAGCGGCTGCCGGCCGCGACCGCGTCGATCGGCACGCTGATGGTGCCGACGATCGGCGTGCTGGCCTCGGTGGTGCTGCTGCACGAACCGTTCGGGTCAAGGGAAATCGCGGCGCTGGCAGTGACGCTCGGCGGCATCGCGCTGGCGATGCGGTCGTAGCAATCACAGCGCCCCCACCGCCGCCAGCGGCACGCGGATCGAGAAGTGCGAGCCGCGGGCGAGATCGGATTTGACCTCGACCGCGTGACCAAGCGCTTCCGAAGTCCGCCGCACGATCGATAACCCAAGCCCCAGGCCTTCGCTGGCCGGATCGATCTGGTGGAACGCATCGAATACCGCGCTCAGGTGCTCCGCCGCAATTCCCGAACCTGAATCCAGCACTTCGATCGCGACAAAACTGCCGCGCCGGCGGCAGCCGACCAGGACGCGGCCGCTGCCGGTATATTTGATCGCGTTGCCGACGAGATTGCCGACGATGGCGCGCAGCATGGCGGGATCGCTGACCACGCGCGCGCCGGACGGCATCACGACGAGGTCGAGGCCCTTCTGCTCCGCATGCATCCGCCAGGTGTTGACGATGGAGTCGAACACATCCGAGATCGGAAATGTCCTGAGCTGCGGCGCGCCGAAACCGGCCTGCAACCCCAACGTCTCCGCGAGCTGATCGAGTTCTTCGGCCATGCGCAGGCCGGCGTTGACGGCGTAGCCGAGCCTTTCCTTATCCTTGGGATCGGTGAGCTTGCCGCGGATGCGGTCGATCGCCATCACCATGACCTGCAACGGCTGCTTGAGATCGTGGCCGGCGACCGCCATCAGCCGGCTGATATTGCGTTGCAGCCGATCCGACAGCAGCAGCGCGCGGCGGAATTCCATTTGCGACATCACCTGGCGGGCGAGGGCCGCCAGCACTTCGCGCTGCTCCGCGGTCAGCCGCCGCGGTTTATAGTCGAGCACGCAAACCGTCCCCAGCGGCAAGCCGTCGGGGGTGCGAAGCAGGGCGCCGGCATAGAACCGCAGATGCGGCGCGCCGGTGACCAGCGGATTGCAATCGAACCGCGGATCCCTGGTGGTATCGGGTACTTCGAGAAAACTGTGCTCGAGAATGGCGTGTGCGCAAATCGAACTATCCAGCGGTGTTTCCCGCGCGCCGAGACCGATTTCGGATTTAAACCACTGACGTCCCTCGTCGATCAGGTTCACAACCGAGATCGGGGTCTGGCACACATAGCTTGCGATCCGCGTGATGTCGTCGAAAGCCGCCTCGATCGGCGTGTCGAGAATGCCGTAGGAGCGCAGCGCCTGCAGCCGCTCGGCCTCGTTGGGATGCAGCCTGGCGGCGGAGGACGCGATCGGAGCGTTCACGGATGGATCCAAGTTTCCGTACTCTGCAAGAAGAATCGCGGAGCCCTGTCCGGTTCAGGCATTCAGCGAGTTTAAGTCAGAAATCATATCAACGCGACTGCAGGCGAGTCGATGCCGGCGCGACCACAAACGAAGAAGGACGGCGCATCGGATGCGCCGTCCCCGAATTCGACTTCCGCCGCACGGCCCGGATTACGGGCAGGGATGCCGCAGGCCGTCATTGCCGAGATACGTTCCCGATCCCGGATCATAGGAACGGAAGCGTTGCGCGCAATAGGCCGCGTCGTCGCCGCCGGGAGCGGGAGCAACCGCCACCGCGCCGTCATCATAATACTGGTCGTCGTAATAGGCGGGGACGCCGTAATAGCCGCCATAACCATAGGGATACTGCGAGGCAATCGCGCCGCCGATCACGGCACCTGCGACTGCGCCCGGAATGAATCCGCCGCCGCCCCGGTAATAGCCACCACCGCCGCGATAACCGCCGCCGCGATAGGCGTATCCGCCACCGCCGCCGCCGCCAGCGCGGAAATTGGCGCCGCCACCGGGAGGCGCTCCGCCTGCGCGAAAACCGCCGCCGACACCGGTGACACCGCCTCCGGTGCGGAAACCGCCACCACCGCCGGCCGGACGACCACCGCCGCCTCCGCCGCCGCGCGCGCCAGCCGCCCCGGGCGGCGCCTGGGCAAGGCTCGGTTCAGGCGTCACCAGCGGCAACACCAGCGCCAGAATGGCAGCGGTACTTAAAACCTTGAGACTGATCATCGAAATCGGCTCCATATGCGGGACACAGCCTAACCCTTTCAGACGGCAGACGTTCCCGAGCCTCGCACCGATTGTGCGCGAATGAAGGGTGCCATCTCGCAACTGTACGCGGCATGAACGGATTGCGCCGGTTCCGTGGCGGCCCGGCTGCTCGCACCCTCGATGTCGCGCCAGTTGGACCCCTTCACACCGCGTCCGCGTATCGTTGAAGGTTCAAAGATGCGGGGTAAATTGCGCCAGGTCGCTGATCCCGATGTCCTGCTCCAGGCTGGCAACCCGCCGCGCCATCTTCTCGAACCCATCCTCGCCAAAGAGCTGATACTCTTTCTTTTCGAAGTCTTCGGCCATCGCATCATACTCATGCGCCGAGACAAGGCTTCGCAACACCGGAAAAAGATCGGTGTCCTCGCGCGCGGCGTGAGGCCGGTACATCGCGATGAAGGATTGCATCGACGCTACGAGCCGGCGTCGATCGTCGCCTTCCTCTCGACTACCGGGTGCGTATTGCAATATCGATTGTGTGACCCGCCGGCCCGCTTGATGCTGTGCCAGCAGCGTATCAACCAGCGATAGCATCTTTCCGGCTTTCCTGAACCGCGGAAACACGGCGTCCTCTTCGGATCTCTCGTGATAATTTTCGATAAAATCCCGGATGATTTCCGCGGAGCGGGTTATGATCGCGGGATCAAAATCTTCATTCGATCGAAATTTTCGCATCCCCGCTTCGTAGATCAAGAGCACGCGGTCAAGCACGCCATGCTCCCGCATCAAATCTTCCGGCGGGGTCACTTCGGCTTCGCCGGATTCCCTCTTATTGGATTTCGCGGCGATCGCGGAGGGCGGCATCAGTCCCCCCGTAAAGCTCGCGCCCGCCAGGACTTTCAGGAAGCTGCGCCGTGCCGGTTGAACTGGAGCGGCCATTGCGGACGCCATTGTTTGAAACCTACGCGGACTTGCGCCAAGCCGGTTCGTTCTTTTTCTCGTAGTCGCTGAAAGCCTTGGTCAAGCCGATCAGAACCTCCGCCGAGGTCTCAAACATGGCTTTAAGCTGCGGTTCATCTACCTTTTGGATATCTTCCCGCATATGAGTGACGATTTCTTGAAGCCGGCCCTTCATTTTCTCGACGTGATGTTGGGGGGTCCGGTCTGGGGATGCCATGAGCCTTCGTCCGTGTCTGTGTGAAGAGTTGGGGAACGCCAGGCTTTATCGTTGGTTCCCATCGACGGGCAACTATTGCTTCTTCCAGGGTGCTGGCAACAAAATGTCCGCGGCGAACCGCGATCGACTATTGCTGAACTGGACAATCCACCGCGCCGATGGCATCAGGGTTGCCTCTTCCCGCATCAACCGGCACGGCCTGATGAAACTGTTTTTGCTCAAAATTTTCACGTGGTGGAACGGCCAGACCTTTGGCACGCAATTGTGGACGTGGCGATTCGGCGAGTTGGTGGGCGAGGACGAGCAGGGCAACCGCTATTATCGAACCAAAGGCCGCAAGATCGATCCTTCGCTCGGCTTCGAGCGGCGCTGGGTGGTCTATAACGGCTATGCCGAGGCCACGCGGGTGCCGCCGTCATGGCACGGCTGGCTGCACCACACCGTCGACATCGCGCCGACCGAAGAGGCCTACACGCCGCATGAATGGGAAAAGCCGCATATTCCCAACCTGACGGGAACGCCGGCGGCCTACCGGCCCTCCGGCTCGACCCTGGCCAGCGGCCGCCGCCCGGCGGCCACAGGCGATTACCAGCCCTGGACCCCCGGTCCCTAGCAATTGCCGCTATTCCGATCAGGCCGAAACGGGGGATTGCCGCAAAAAAGCCCGCTTGCACCGCCCATGGTGGGAACCTGACAGCGGAAGGGGCGGCCGATCATGCGCAAGGTTTCTCATATTCTCCTTGGCGCCGTAATCGGCGCGGGCGCTACCGTCCTCGCCATCCAGCCACCTAACGCACTGGTCGCCGCGGCCAAGGCTGCCGCCAGCACCGACACCTATTCGCAACTCAATCTGCTGGGCGACGTGTTCGAGCGGATCAGGGCCGGCTACGTCGAAAAGCCCGATGACGGCAAGCTCGTCGAGGGCGCGATCAACGGCATGATCGCCTCGCTCGATCCTCATTCGCGCTACATGAACGAGAAGGCCTGGCGCGACATGCAGGAGACCACCAGCGGCGAGTTCGGCGGGCTCGGCATCGAGGTCACCATGGAAGATGGCCTCGTCAAGGTGGTAGCACCCATGGACGACACGCCGGCCGCCAAGGCCGGCATCCTGTCGGGCGACCTGATCGCCGGAATCGATGACACCGCGGTGCAGGGGCTCACACTGGAGCAGGCGGTCGCCAAGATGAAAGGGCCGATCAATACCAAGACCCGGCTGAAGATCATGCGCAAGGGCGCGGAGCAGCCGATCGACGTTTCGATCATGCGCGAAGTCATCCGGGTGCGGCCGGTGCGTTACCGCGCCGACGGCGGCGATGTCGGATATATAAAGATCAACACCTTCAACGAGCAGACCACCGAGGGGCTGAAAAAAGCCATCCGCGACATCTCGAAACAGATCCCGCCGGAGAAGCTGGCCGGCTACGTCGTCGACCTCCGCAACAATCCGGGCGGCTTGCTCGACCAGGCGGTTTCGGTGACCAGCGCGTTCATGGCGCGGGGCGAGGTCGTCTCGACCCGGGGCCGCACGCCGGAAGAGACGCAGCGGTTCACGGCGCGGGCCGGCGACCTGATCAAGGGCAAGCCGCTGGTGGTCCTGATCAACGGCGGATCGGCATCGGCGTCGGAAATCGTGGCCGGCGCGTTGCACGATCACAAGCGCGCGACCCTGATCGGGACCCGCTCGTTCGGCAAGGGCTCGGTGCAGACCATCATCCCGCTCGGCCCCGGCAAGGGCGCCATGGCGCTCACCACCGCGCGCTATTTCACGCCGTCGGGCCGCTCGATCCAGGCCAGGGGCATCGCGCCCGACATTGAAGTGCTGCAGGACGTGCCGGAGGAATTCAAGACCCGTGCCGATACCAAGGGCGAAGCCTCCATGCGCGGCCACCTCTCCGCCGAGGGCGCGGAGCAGACCGGCTCGCAGTCCTACGTTCCGCCGCTGGAGAAGGACGATAAGGCGCTCACCGCGGCCTACAACCTGCTGCGCGGCGTTACCGTCAACGCGGATGTGCCCTCGCCGAAGACGGCGATTCCGAACTGAAGTCTTCCCGCCTGTTGACAGCGGGGATATCTTTCGCCGCTTTCTTGTGCGCAAGACGCGATCGCGTTTCAATCGCTCATCTTACGGAGGTGGGAAACCATCGTGTCGGTTCGGAACGCAGTCGCGACTGCTCCGATTTGCAGCGGCACCCGAGTAGGACGCGGCCGGGAAATAGGCCCCCGGTGCTGAGGTCTGAAATCGCCCGTTAATGTGGAGCTGCCGTAGGACAGGAAAGGCCGTCCGGTGCAAACCGGGCGGCCTTTTTCTGTTGCTTACATGCGTGCCCCGGACGCAGCGCAGCAGCGTGAAGAACGCTGCAGCGCGTCCGGGACACGCGACTACAGTGGCTGACTTAGCCTTTGCGCAGCCTGCTCCATCGCATCAGTGCGGCGCGCACCCCGCGCGGCAATTCGCTCTTTCACAAGTGCCAGAATTTCCGGCGGCGCGGCGTCGGGCGAGCCGGCGTTGAACGGCGGCGCCGGATTGTATTCGAGCCCGAGCTGGATCGCTTCCGCGGTCTTGCGGTCGGCGAGGATCGAGACCAGCGTCAGGGCGAAATCGATGCCGGCGGTGACGCCGCCGCCGGTGACGCGGTTGCGGTCCACACAGACACGAGTTGTCGTTGGGATCGCGCCGAATGCTGACAGATATTGCATCGCCGTCCAATGCGTCGCCGCGCGATAGCCTTGCAGCAATCCGGCCGCGCCCAGCACCAGCGATCCCGTGCACACCGAGGTGATGTATCTTGCATTCGTTGCCTGCGCGCGCAGAAAATCCAGGGTTTCCTCGTCGTTGACGAGGTCGTCGGCGCCGGCGCCGCCGGGCACGCAGATCACGTCGAGCTGCGGGCAATCCGCGAAGGTAACGGTCGGCGTCAGCACCAGCACGGAATCGCTGGCGACCGGCTCGATGCGCTTCCAGATCAGGTGGATTTTCGCAGCCGGAAGGCCGGCAAATACCTGCAGCGGCCCGGTGAGATCGAGCTGGGTCACCTTGGGGAAGACGAGCAGACCGATTTGCAGCGGCGCGGACATGGCGATTCCTCCTGATAGGGCTTGACGCGGCTATCCTGCCATGATGGCCTGATGTCTGAAATGCCGTATTTCCCTCGTTTCAGGACATGGACTCCTCGACATGATCGGCGTGCTGGTTTTCCCAGGCTTTCAGTTGCTCGACGCCGCCGGCCCGATTTCGGTGTTCGAGATCGCGGCCCGCGTTGCCGGCAGACCGCCGTCGATCAAGGTGATCGCGGTGACGCCCGGAGCCGTCAAAAGCTCGTCCGGCGTCGAAATGTTCGCGCGCGGACTGCGGTCGTCGGGCGCGATCTCGACCTTGATCGTGGCCGGCGGGGAGGGCGTGCGGGCCGCGGCGATATGCGGAAAGACGCTTGCCTTCGTGCGCGGAAAAGCCAGACGCGGGCTGCGCGTCGCCAGCGTCTGCTCCGGCGCCTACATATTAGCCGAAGCCGGTATTCTCGACGGCCGCCGCGCCACCACGCATTGGCAGCGCACCCAGCATTTTCTCAAAACCTATCCGAAGGTGAAGCTGGAGCCCGACCGGATTTTCGTGCGCGACGGCAACATCTGGAGTTCGGCTGGCATCAGCGCCGGCATCGATCTCGCACTGGCGATGGCGGCGGAGGATTTCGGCGATGAGGTCGCGCAGAAAACCGCGCGCCAGCTCGTGCTCTATCACCGCCGCGCCGGCGGACAGTCGCAGTTCTCCTCGCTGCTGGAATTGAAAGCGCCGGCCGGCCGCTTCGCGCCGCTGTTGACCTGGGCGCGCGAGCATCTCCATACACCGCTGACGGTGGAAGACATGGCCGAGCAGGCCGGCATGAGTTCGCGGCATTTTACCCGCGCCTTCATCGCCGAGACCGGCGCCACGCCGTCGAAGGCGGTGGAGCGGCTGCGCATCGAGGTGGCGCGGCAGCGCGTGCAGTCCTCCTCCGAGGCGATCGAGCAGGTCGCGCAATCCACCGGCTTTCGCGATCCGGAGCGGATGCGCCGCGCCTTCATCCGCGCCTTCGGCCAGCCGCCGCAATCGCTGCGCCGCGCGGCGAGGGCAGGG
Organism: uncultured Alphaproteobacteria bacterium; assembly: GCA_963784755.1. Lineage (GTDB taxonomy): Bacteria > Pseudomonadota > Alphaproteobacteria > Rhizobiales > Xanthobacteraceae > Bradyrhizobium. The sequence goes on from CAWASS010000005.1 coordinate 128,906, forward strand.
TAGGCCAGGATACCAAGCCGGGCACGACGACCGCGGACTGTCGGGCTGGAAGGGTTTTAGTTCAGCGCCTTCAGCCAGGCGCCGATCTCTTTCGCCGCGACGACGGCTTGCGGCAGCAGTTTGCCCATGGTGAAGAAGCCGTGGAACTGGCCGGGAAAGGTCCTGGTCGTCACGGGCACGCCGGCCGCCTTGAGCCGCTTCGCGTACTCGTCGCCTTCGTCGCGCAGGGGATCGGCGCCCGCGGTGAGAAGATAGGCCGGCGGCAGGCCTGCGAGATTCTCGACAAGCGCCGGCGATGCGCGCCAATCATGGATATCTTCGGGGCCATTCAGATAATGGTTCTTGAACCATTGGACGACCGAGTGCGTGAGCAGGATGCTGGTTTCGGGCTCGCGGTGCGAGGGGTGCGTCATCCGGAAATCGGTGGCGGGATAGATCAGCACTTGCCCGGCGAGCTTGGGGCCGCCGTGGTCGCGCGCATGGATCGCAACGACCGCGGAAAGATTGCCGCCGGCGGAATCGCCGCCGACCATCAGCCGCGCTGCGTCGATGCCAAGCGCCATCGCGTTGTCCGAAACCCATTTCGTCGCAGCGATCGAGTCCTCGACCGCGGCGGGGAATTTTGCCTCGGGCGAGAGCCGGTAATCCACCGCAACCACGATCAGCTCACCCTCGTGCGCCAGGAAACGGCAGGCAACGTCGTGGGAATCAAGATTGCCGATCACCCAGCCGCCGCCGTGGAAAAACACCAGGCACGGCGCCATGCCGTCGGTTCGCCGCAGCGTCTTCGGCGTATAGAGGCGGGCCGGGATGGCGTCGCTGGGGCCGGGGATCGCGATCTCCCTGACCGACGCCAGCTCCGGCGGTTCGGGATTGGTGACGATCCGGCCCTTCAGATAGAGCTCACGCGCTTCCGCCGGCGACACACTTTCGTACGGCGGGCGGCCCGCTTCCTGAAAGGCCCTGTAGACGGCGGCGGCATCGGGATCGAGTTGAACGGGCATGCTGGAGACCTGTTGCTTGCTGAGCTAACCGTCATTCCGGGATGCGCCTCTTGGCGCAGGCCCGGAATGACGATCGACTTTACGCGGTGGTTCGTCCGCCGTCGACGGTGTAGGCCGAGCCCGTGACATAGCTTGCCTCATCGGAGGCGAGGAACGCCACCACCGAGGCGACCTCCGAGGCAAGACCGAGCCGCCGCGCCGGGGTTCGATCGACGATCTTTTCGTTCGGGATCGGCGCATTGCCGGGATTGCGGCCCTCGACAATCGCGCTGAGCATCCGGCTTTCGATCAGGCCGGGGCAGACGCAGTTCACGCGCACCTCGGTGCCGGTGCACTCGATCGCCGCAGTCTTGGTCAGGCCGATCACCGCATGCTTGCTGGCGGTGTAGGCGGGGATATCGGGCGAGCCGATCAGGCCTGCGATCGAGGCGGTGTTGATGATGCTGCCGCGGTTCTGTTGCAGCATCACCGGCAGCACATGCTTCATGCCCAGAAACACGCCGACCACGTTGACGTTGAGCACCTTGCGGAATGTCTCCAGCGAGTAGCGCACGATCGGCACGATATCGCCCTCGATGCCGGCGTTGTTGTAGAACACGTCGATGGCGCCGAACTTTTGCATTGTCGCTCGAACGTAATCGGCGACCTCGTCCTCCCGCGTGACATCGGCGGTGACGGCAAACGCCTGCGCTGATGCCGGCAAATCCCCGATCGCCGCCTGAAGCTGCTTGCCGTCGCGATCGACCGCGACAATGCGCGCGCCGCGCGCCGCGAGCAGCTTGATGGTCGCGGCGCCGATCACGCCGGCTGCACCGGTGACGACGGCGACCCGGCCATCGAGACGAATTCGATCGGGCATCAAGTGCGTTTCCCCATGCTGTTCCGGTTATCCCGGATTTTCGCGGCCACTATTCCATTAGTAACGTGGCATGACCAGCCAACGCGAAGGCGGCGTCCGCCCTTTCCCCGCCGTATTCGGCGTGTTAACCGGGGCGTTGCGAGCGGCCGATAGCGGCCTTCCGATCTCCGATACAATGTCGTGAGCCTGATTCGCCTTTGGGGTTGCCGCGCCGGATGTTTCGAACCATTGCCCTGACTGGTTTTGCGGCCCTGATCGCCGCCACCATGCTCGCGGCTGCGCCTCCGGCGCGCGCGCAGCTCGGCAATGTTTTCGCTGACCCGCCGCCGCGTCCGCCGGGCAATGTTCCCCGCGGCCAGGTCCAGCAGCAGCAGCAGCAACAGGACGATGAAGAGGAAGTGCCGGAGCTGCCGCAGGGCCGCATCCTGCCGACACCCAATCGTCCGCTGCCGGGGCAGGGCGTGCCGCCGCCGGGCTCGGTGCAGTCGCAACCGTTGGCGCCGCTGCCGGGTACCACCATCATTCCGCAGAATGCGCCGGCCGGCATTGCGGTGGCACCGCCGCAGCCGGGTCAGGGCGTCGCGGTGGCGCCGCCGTCGCCCAATCCGCTGCCGGGCCTGCCGCCGGGCCAGCGCCAGCCCAAGAGCGTGCCGGGTGCCGCAGCCACCTTGCAGCCCGGCGACGAGGTCGTCACCGAGCCGCCCGCCACCAAGATCGTCAACAAGAAGGCGAGCTTTTCCGGTCTCGACAAGATCACCGGGCGCATCATCAATTTCGATGCCGATATCGGCGAGACCGTGCAGTTCGGTGCGCTCAGGGTGAAGACCGACGCCTGCTACACCCGCCCGGCGACCGAGACCACCAACACCGACGCCTTTGTCGAGGTCGACGAGATCACGCTGCAGGGCGAGGTGAAGCGGATTTTCTCCGGCTGGATGTTCGCGGCAAGCCCCGGCCTGCACGGCGTCGAGCACCCGATCTACGATATCTGGCTGACCGACTGCAAAGGGCCGGGCCAGACCATCGTCAGCGCCCAGCCCGATCCGCCGAAGCCGCCGCCACCGCCGCCGGTTGCGCCGAAGCGCGCGCCGCCGAAGCAGGCGGCCCCGCGTCTGCTGCCGCCGCCGGGCACACAGCAGCAGGTGCAAGAGCAGCCACGCCCGCAGCCGCCGCCACATCCACAGCAAGAGTTGACCAACCCGTTCTTCAATCTGTTCCGGCAGCGGTGAACGCAGGTCGTCCCCGCGAAGGCGGGGACCAATACCGCGTGATGCCGATGATTGCGGAAGGTGTGAGTACCTTTGGTGAGCAGTATCGCAACGACATAGCCGCCGGTGGTTATGGGTCCCCGCGTTCGCGGGGACGACGCTGAGAGTTTAGCGCTCCGCGATGATCCGCAGCGCCTCGGCGCCGCTGACATCCGCCGGCAATCGCGAAAAGTCCGCATTCCCTGTGATCGCCTGGTCGAGCATCGTCCGGTAGCGCCGCCGCGACACCTCGACGGCGCCAAAGCTGCGCAGATGCCCGGTGACGAATTGCGTATCCAGCAGCACAAAGCCGCCCGCGATCAACCGCGCGACCAGATGCACCAGCGCTACCTTGGAGGCGTCGCGGGCGTGATGAAACATGCTCTCGCCGAAGAAGGCGCGGCCAAGGCTGACGCCATAGAGCCCGCCGGCGAGATCGTCGCCGTCCCAGGCCTCGACGCTGTGGCAATGGCCGATCTCATGCAGCCCGATGTAGAGATCGCGGATGCGGCGGTTGATCCAGGTGTCGTCGCGGCCGGGATGGGGCGCTGCGCAGCCGTCGATCACGGCCTTGAACGCGGTGTCGACGGTGACGCGGAAGGCATCCGACCGCACCGTGCGCGCAAGCCGCGAACTGACCCGAAAGCCGTCGAGCGGAATGAGCCCGCGCATTTCCGGCTCGACCCAGAACAGGCTGGGATCGTCGATGCTCTCCGCCATCGGGAAGATGCCGCAGGCATAAGCGCGCAACAGCACTTCCGGCGTGATGTCAGACGAGGCGGAGTCGCGGGAGCTCATGGGTGCAATGATATCAAATCCGCACGGTATCGGCGACTGACTTTGCTTGCGGAGACCGGATCGTCTGCTCATAAAATCGGGATCGCCCGGGAACCGACGGGAGCACCGATGCGACAATGACGACTGCAGCGAAGTTCGGCGCGAGCGCCGCGTCCTAGTCGCGGGAGCTCATGGCCGCTCATGGCAGAATGGGGAATTGCATGCGACCATCGGTCGCCGCCCGTCTCGTCACCTTGAGAGACGTGTTTTGCAAGTCGCAGCTATGCTAGCGTCGCAAAAATGGTGGGTGAGAAACAAGGGGCGGCTGTGAACATCAAATGGAAGACGATTGCCCCGCTGGGCATCTGGCTCGCGATCTACCTGATACCGGTTCCGGCGGGCCTTAACGCCAATCAATGGCACTACTTTGCGGTATTCCTGGCTGTCATCGCCGGCCTCATCCTGGAATCCATGCCGGTGGGTGCGGTCGGCCTGATCGGTCTCACCTTCGCCGGCGTGATGGGTTACGTCGAACACGATCCCAATAAATCGCTGCGCTGGATGCTGAGCGGATTTTCCGAAAGCACGGTCTGGCTGATCGTCGGCGCGTTCGTGTTCTCGATCGGATACCGCAAAAGCGGACTGGGCGAGCGGCTGGCGCTGCTGCTGGTGCGCGGCCTCGGCCGCCACACGCTTGGCCTCGGTTATGCCGTGGCCTTCGCGGACCTTGCGCTGGCGCCGGCGACGCCTTCCAATACCGCCCGCAGCGGCGGCACCGTCTATCCCATCGTCAGCAATATCCCGAGGATCTACGGTTCCGAGCCCGGTCCCACCGCCGGCAAAATCGGCACCTATGTGATGTGGACCGCCTTTGCCGCCACCGCCGTCACCAGTTCGCTGTTCCTGACCGCGCTGGCGCCCAATGCCGCGGCGCTGAGCATCGCCAAGAAGATCGTCGGCGTGGATATCGGCTGGTCGCAATGGTTTGTCGGCTTTGCGCCGCTCGGCGTGCCGCTGATCCTGCTGGTGCCGTTGTTGGCCTACTTCATCTGCCGGCCGGAGGTGAAGGAAAGTCCTGAGATCGTGGTGTGGAGTTCGGACGAACTGAAGGCGATGGGCCCGCTGTCGCGCAGCGAGTGGATCATGGCGGCACTGGTGCTGCTGGCGATGTTGCTCTGGATCACGGGCTCTAATCCGAACATCAGCGTTCCCGGACTGGGGTCGAACTTCATCAATGCGACCATGGTGGTTTTTGTCGTGATCTCGCTGATGCTGGTCACCGGTGTCATCGATTTCGCCGACATCGTCGCCGAAAAGGCCGCGTGGGAAGTGTTTTTCTACTTCACCTCGCTGCTGACCCTGTCGTCGGGCCTCAACGAGATCGGATTCATCAAATGGGTCGCCGACGGATTCGCCGAGCCGCTGAAGGCGATGTCGCCGATGACGGGCATGATCCTGCTGGTCTCGCTGTTCTTCTGGATCCACTATTTCTTTTCCAGCATCACCTCGCACGCAGCCGCCGTGCTGCCGGTGGTGCTCGCAGTGGGAAGCAGCATCCCGGGCCTGTCGATGCCGACGCTGACCCTGCTCTGCGTCTATTCGCTGGGATTGATGGGGGTGATTTCGCCCTATGCGACCGGACCCGCGCCGATGTATTTCGGCAGCGGCTATATCGGCAAACGCGATTTCTGGAAGTTCGGATTAATCTTCGGGCTGGTGTATTTCGCAGGCCTGCTCGCGATCGTGCTGCCGTGGCTGCGAGTGATCGGGTGATGTAATTGTAGGATGGGTAGAGCGAGGCGAAACCCATCATCCGCAGCTCGGCTCCCCGTGATGGGTTTCGCTGCGCTCTACCCATCCTACGAAGCGTGGCCTACTCCGCCGCACTCGCGGACCTTGCCGGCGCCGGCGCATTGGCGCGGCGGAAGCGCAGTACGATCCGCGTGCCGGCGTGGGCCGAATCGCGCTCGACGCTGGCATCGAGTTTCTGCGCCATCGCGGTGACGATGCGCTGGCCCATGCCGGTGGAGCGCGGGTCGGTCTTGACGTTGAGGCCGACGCCGTCGTCGGCGATCGACAATTCGAGATCGTCACCGTGCGCGTTGAGAACGACGTGGATCGGACCTGCGCCATCGGGGTAGGCGTACTTCACCGCGTTCATGACAAGCTCGTTGACGATGATGCCGATCGCCACCGCGCGGTCGGGATCGATCTCGATCGGCTCGGCCTGCAGCGTCAGCCGGGACATCTTGTTGCCTTCGGCGGAACGCCGGAGGTCCTCCAGCAGCGCTTCGAGGTATTGATTGAGCAGCACGCTTTTCAGGTCGTGCGAGGTGTAAAGCCGGCGATGCACCTGCGCCACCGCGGCAACGCGGCCCATGGCGTTGGTCAGCGCCGCCTTGACGTCGTCCTGACCGCTGGAATTGGCCTGCAGATGCAGCAATGAGGCGATGATCTGCAGACTGTTGCCGACGCGATGGTTGACCTCGCGCAGCAGCACCTCGCGTTCGGCGGCGAGCGCGGCATAGCGGTCGCGCGAGGCGTGGACCTCGGCCTCGGCGTCGTCGCGGGCTTTTCTGATCGTTGCCTGCTTCAACGCGCCCTCGACGGCGACGTGAAGCAGCGGAATGAAATCGCCGAGCGTGTCCTTGACCAGATAGTCGGCGGCACCCGCCTTCAGCGCGGTCACCGCGATGCTGGAATCCTGCGATGCGGTGACGAACACCACCGGCGGCGCGTTCGGGATTTTCAGGATCCGCGCCAGCGTTGCCAGCCCGTCGAGGCCGGGCATGTATTGGTCCAGTGCGATGACGTCGATGCCGCCTTCCTGCAGGCGCGCCAGGCCGGCTTCGCCATTGGCGGCATGGACGACGTTGAAGCCGAGCCGCGTCAGGCCGCGATGGACCAGCCGGGCCAACGCCTCGTCGTCGTCGATATACAATAGCGTGGCGGCGGCAGCGGTCATGTGGAGGCTTGCGGAACCTGAATAACGGAGAAGAACAATCCGAGCTGGCGAATGGCGTTGGCAAAACTTTCGTAATTCACGGGCTTGGTGATGTAGACGTTGCAGCCCAGTTCGTAGCAGCGCTTGATTTCCTGCGCGTCGTCGGTGGTGGTGAGCACCACCACCGGCAGGCACTTCAAATACTGGTTTTCCTTGACCCGGCGCAGGATCTCGATCCCGGTCATGTCGGGCAGGTTGAGGTCGAGCAAAATCAGCAACGCCTGGCCTTTGTGGGCGAGGCCGCTGCCATCGCGGCCGAACAGATAGTTCACGGCGGCTGTACCGTTGGTGAACGGAACGATCTCATTGTTGACACCGGATCGCCTGATGTTGCGCTCAATCAGGCGGGCGTGTCCCTCGTCGTCCTCGATCATGATGATGGTGACTGGTATGCTCATGAATCTCTGTTCCGGTTGGTGCTGGCCCATGCGAGCGGCAGTGTTATCGTGAATGTGCTTCCGTTGTGAAGCTCCGACGCCACCGACATGGTTCCGCCGAGCCGCCGCACCAGGGCGCGGACGTGGGCGAGGCCTATTCCCTGACCCGGCCGGTCCTGTGTACCGGCGCGGCGGAACAAGTCAAAAATCCGCTGATGATCCTTGGGGTCGATACCCCGGCCGTTGTCGCTGATCTCGAAAATCGCAAAGCCGAGGTTGGTCCGGCCGCGGACAGAGACGTCGCCGGGCACGCCGGGTTTGAGATATTTCAGCGCATTGTCGATCAGATTGGAAAAAATCTGTTCCAGCGCGAGGCGGTCGCTGACGATGTCCGGCAGCGGCTCGATCCTTACTTGCGCGTTGGCCTCCGCGGCCTGATGCGCAACGGTGGAAACGATACCTTCGATCAGTTCGCGGGTGTCGATCCGCACCGGCTGGAATTCGCGCCGGCCTTCGCGGGTGAGGTTGAGGATCGCCGATATCAGGCGGTCCATCTTGGCGATCGACGATTTGATGAAGCCGAGCGCTTCGGTAAAATCCTGCGACAGCTGCCTGTCGGGGCCGTCGAGAACCGGTTCGGCGTCGTCGCGCGCAGGATCGGGAACCAGCGAGGCGGACGACGCGCGGCTGAGCGATGCGATCCGTTTGAAGATATCGCCGCGCAGTTCCTCCAACTCGCTGGTGAAGCCCATGATGTTGACCAGCGGCGAGCGCAGATCGTGGCTGACGATATAGGCGAAGCGCTGGATTTCGTCGTTGGCTTCGCGAAGGTCGCAGGTGCGCTCCTGAACCGTCGACTCCAGATTGAGATTATTGTCGCGCAGTTGCGCTTCGGCTTCGTCGCGCGCGCGCGCCGAGCGCCGCACCAGGAAGATAGAGAGCGCGGCCAGTGCGATCACGCAGCTTGACCCGGCGATGGTTACGGAAGAGGCGAGAACCTGGGTACGGTCCGCCTTCTCCGTGCGTTGCGCGAACAGCCGGTTTTCCTCGGCGAACATCACCGCCGTCGCGTCGCTGATTGCCTGCGCCGAGGCACCGGCGCCGGGATCGCGCAGCATCGCGATGCCGCCCGCGGTATCGTTGCGTTTGACGAAATCGATGGCCTTGGCAAATTCGGCAAGGCGTTCGTCGACCGCCGAACGCAGCTTCCTGGCGGATTCGATTTCAATGGAATTATCGGATGTAAGCGTGGCAAGTTTTTCGACGTCGGGAACGATGGTGGCGACGGCGGTCTCGTGCTCGATGAGAAACCGCGGTTCGGAGGTGAGGAGATAGCCGCGCGCGGCACTTTCGGCGCGGCGGATTTCCAGGAGCACGGTGTTGATCTGGTTCTCCACCTCGACGGTGTGCACCACCCAGCGATTGTCATCGCGGGCCTGATTGACGAGAATGACAGACGCCACGCTGATCGCGACCAGCACCAGAAATCCCACCGCAAGCAGCAGGATCTGGCCAATCGCGCGGCGGCGCGTGGCATCGGCGGTTACGAGGCTCTTAACTGGCGAAATCAACAGTCCCCCGCGCGGGCTGGTTCCCGGCAAAGCCCAGAACGCCATTGTCCGCTAATGGTTCCCGGGTTTGCGGGAACAATTGAGGCTCAACCGGCCGCTTTGGCGGCGAGATATTGCTCGAGCCAGTGGATGTGGTAGTCGCCATCGATAATGGCGGGCTCCCGCACCAGCGCCCGGAACAGCGGCAGGGTGGTTTCGATGCCCTCCACTACCATTTCGTCCAGCGCCCGCCGCAGCCGCATCAGGCATTCGCCGCGGGTCTTGCCGTGGACGATCAGCTTGCCGACCAGCGAGTCGTAATAGGGCGGAATCACGTAGCCCTGATAGACGGCGGAATCGATCCGCACGCCGAGCCCGCCGGGCGGATGGTATTGCGTGATCCTTCCGGGCGACGGGCGAAAGGTCTCCGGGTTTTCCGCGTTGATGCGGCATTCGATGGCGTGACCGATGATGGCGATTTCGCTCTGGGTCGCCGGCAGGTCGCCGCCGGCGGCGATCCGGATCTGCTCCAGCACCAGATCGATGTCGGTGATCATCTCGGTGACGGGATGCTCGACCTGGATGCGGGTGTTCATCTCGATGAAATAGAATTCGCCATCCTCGTAGAGAAATTCGACGGTGCCGACGCCGAGATATTTCATCTCGCGCATCGCTTTGGCGACGGTCTCGCCGATCCTGTTGCGCGCAGCCGCGGCGAGAACCGGCGAGGGGCCTTCTTCCCAGACCTTCTGGTGGCGCCGCTGCAGCGAGCAGTCGCGTTCGCCGAGATGGATCGCGCCGCCGCGGCCGTCGCCGAGCACCTGGATTTCGATGTGGCGCGGCTTCTGCAGGTATTTTTCCAGATACACCGAGGCATCGCCGAACGCGGCCTTGGCTTCGTTGCCGGCAGTGGACAGCGCCGTCATCAGGTCGTCCGCGGTCTGCGCCACCTTCATGCCGCGGCCGCCACCGCCGGAGGCCGCCTTCACCAGCACCGGAAAGCCGATGGCTTGCGCGATCGCCATCGCATCATCCTCGGGGCCGACGCCGCCGTCGGAGCCGGGCACCACCGGAATGCCGAGCTTCTTCGCGGTCTTCTTGGCCTCGATCTTGTCGCCCATCAGGCGGATGTGCTCGGCCTTGGGCCCGATGAACTGCAGGTTATGCTCGGCGAGAATTTCGGCGAAGCGGGCATTTTCGGACAGAAAGCCATAACCGGGATGCACCGCGTCGGCGCCGGTGATCTCGCAGGCCGCAAGCAGCGCCGGGATGTTGAGGTAGCTGTCCTTCGACGGCGGCGGTCCGATGCAGACGCTCTCGTCGGCGAGGCGCACATGCATGGCATCGGCGTCCGCGGTGGAATGCACCGCGACGGTTGAGATGCCCAGTTCCTTGCAGGCACGCAGGATGCGCAGTGCGATCTCGCCGCGATTGGCTATGAGGATCTTGTCGAACATCTTGTCCTTGCGAAGAGGCGAATAGCGAGTGGCGAATGGATAAGGGAAAAAGCCTTTCGCTATTCGCCGCTCGCTATTGGCCTACTCAATGATCACCAGCGGTTCGCCGTATTCGACCGGAACGCCGTCATCGACCAGAATTTGCGTCACCGTGCCGGCGCGCGGCGCAGGAATCTGGTTCATCGTCTTCATCGCCTCGATGATCAGCAGGGTCTGTCCGGCCGTGACCTTGGTCCCGACTTCGATGAACGGTTTTGCCCCGGGCTCGGATGCCCAATACACGGTGCCGACCATCGGCGAGGGCACCACGCCCGGATGCTTGGCGATATCGGCCGCCGGTGGGGGACCCGCTGCCGGCGCGGCCCCGGCTGGCGCAGTGTTCGCCGGCAGCGATGCCGCGATGCTGATGTTGCGCGCTACCCGCACCCGCAAACCGGCGCGCTCGATTTCGATTTCCGTGAGGTTGGTTTCGTCGAGCAGCAGTGCGAGCTCGCGAATCAGCGCGCGGTCATCGGACTTCTCGCTCGATTTCGATTTAGCTGGGTCTTCAGGCTGGCGCGCCATGATGGTGATCCGGAACTTTCTGTCTGGTGCCGTGGCGGAGCGTCAGGCTCTCGCCTTCGACCCGATTTCCCGGGCGCCGATTTTGGCGGCGAGGCCGTTGATCGCGAGCCGGTATCCGTCGATGCCGAAGCCGCACAGGGTCGCGAACGCGGCCTTGGCGGTGAAGGAGTGATGACGGAAACTTTCGCGGGCGTATATGTTGCTGATGTGAACCTCCACCGCCGGAATTTTTACCGCCACCAGGGCGTCATGCAGCGCAATCGAGGTGTGGGAATAGCCGCCGGCATTGATGACGATACCGGCCGCCTTCTTCGCATGCGCCTCGTGCACGAAGTCGATCAACTCGCCTTCGCGGTTGGACTGGCGGCAATCCGCTGCGAGACCGAACCTGGTGGCGGTATCGGCGCAAAGTTTCTCGACGTCGGCGAGCGAGGCATGGCCATAGGTTTCGGGCTCGCGGGTCCCGAGCAAATTGAGGTTCGGGCCGTTGAGCACGTAAATTGTCCTGGCCATCCAAATCCCGGCAATGCTGCTGATATGCCGGGCTTTATAGGTAACAACGGGCTGAAGGGGAAGCCTCAAGGCCGGTCCCGGCGCTCCCCAAACGCTTCGTTCAACTCATGAAAAACCGCATGGAACTTAAGGAAACCACTCGTTAACCAACCTTAACGATCAGGCGGTCAAACCGGTTGCCGGGGGCGACCGTGGGTCGGGGACGGCCGGCACGCGCAAAAAAGGGGCGGGCACACGGCCCGCCCCCGGGTTCGGATCGAGAACGATTACGCGTCGATGACGGCCACGATCTCGAGCGTGCGCGGGTTCACCACGACGATCTGATCGTTGACGAGGAAGAACTCATATCCGCGCCAGTCCGGATAGATCGTGACGATTTCCGCCGGCAGCGGATGGAAGCCGACGTTGCGCGGAACACGGGTGCCGACCGAGATCGAGAAGTTGACGTTGGTCACCGGCTGGACATGCTGGCTCTTGATCACGGTGGTGATCTTGGTGCGCTGCTCGGTCGATAGCTTGCCGCCCGCCGCGGCCTGACCGGTCGTGGTGGTCGACTTGGCTGCGCCATTGCGGTCTTCGGCCCGGTTCATGTTGCCGTTACGGTCTTCCGCCTTCATGTCCTTGGCCGCGCCGGCCTTCTCGTTGGCCGTGCCGGCCTTCTCGTTCTCAGAGCTCATGCTCTTCGACTTTTCGCCCTTCATGTTATTGTCCTGGGCGGATTTTTCGCCCTTGGCGCCAGCCTTGGTGTTGTCCTGAGCGCGCATGTTCTTGCCACCGTCGCGATCCATATCCTTGGACTGCGCCGACTTCGGCGCCTCGGCCGGCGCGCCGCTCTGCGAAGTATCACGGTTCATCGGCATTGCTGCGGAACCGCGATCCGACGGCGGTGTACTCTGCTGGGTGGCGGCACCTGACGATGGCGCCTCACGGCTCGTGCCGGTTCCCTGCGCGTTGGCGAAGCCGGTTCCGGCGATCAGCGCCGCTACGGCAACGGACATTAAATAACGATTGCTCATGAATAGCTCCTGGTGATTGCATTGCCCGCGCCGACAACGAAGGGAACCAAGCGATGTTCCCGGTTATTTCGGGTTCCACCGGATTTGTTTTGTGAACGCGCCGTGAACGCCTCGCCATAAAAAAACCGGCTGCGACGCAGCCGGTTTTTTCAATCATCGAACGATCCTGAGGTGCTCAGCAGGTCGCCTTGCCGCAGCGGGCGACGCCGATCTTTTCCCGGAGATTGTCGACGCCGACCGCGCCGATCACGACCTGCTTGCCGATCACATAGCTCGGCGTGCCGTTCATGCCCATGTCCTCGGCGAGCTTGAAATTCTCTTCCAGCGTGGCGCGCACTTCCGGGCTCGCGAGATCCTTGTCCAGCTTGCCCATGTCGAGGCCGGCTTCCTTCGCTGCCGCCAAGGCGCGGGCCTTGTCGGCCTGACCGCGGCCGCCCAGTAATTTCTGATGGAAGTCGAGATATTTCTTGCCGGTCGGATCCTGCATGCGAACGGCGACCGCGACCTGCGCCGCCTCGACCGAGCCCGGCCCGAGCACCGGGAATTCCTTGAGCACGACCTTCAGTTTGGAGTCCGACTTCATCAGGTCGAGCATGTCGGCCATCGCGCGTTTGCAATAGCCGCAATTGTAATCGAAGAATTCGACAAAGGTGACGTCGCCGTCCTTGTTGCCGATGGTGACGCCGCGGGGCGAGGAGAAAATCGCCTGCGCATTCTTGGCAACCGCGGCTTCATGTTTCACGGTTTCGGCCGCCGCCTGGCGCTTGCTCAATTCGGCCGACACTTCCTCCAGCACCTCCGGGTGCGAGAGAAGATAGCTCTTGACGATGGTCTCGATCTCACCGCGTTGGATGTCGGAAAAGCTTTGCGCCGATGCGACCTGTGGCGCGCCGCAAAGCGCGAGCGCGAACAATGCGGGTGTAAGGAAACGAAACGAAGGCATTGGCAAATCCCCTTGGGAAAGTCGGTTTCTGAAACGTCTCAATCGGATTGACTAGTTGCTTTTCTGGCCGGGCATCGGCTTTGCACTGACGATATCGTCGGCCTTGACCCAACCGGGCGTGCCGATGGCGAAGCGGGTTTTTGCGCGCGAGGCAAGGTCGCGCGCCGTCTTGTTGTCGCCGCGAAGGTATGCGGCCTGCGCCGACGCCAGATCGGCCTGCGCATAGTCGCCTTTGCGGCCATAGGCCATCGCGAGCTGGGTATAGCCGATCGGCGCTTCCGTTTCCCGTGCCACCGCCGCGCGCAGAATCGCAATCGCCTCCTCGGTATAGGCCTTGTTATCGGATGCCACGAGCGCCTGACCAAGTAACATCTCGATGAGCGGGGCATTATTCGAGAGCTGCACGGCCTTCCGCAGCGGAACGATGGCGTCGGTGGGTTTGCCGCGCTCCAGCAGCGCCTGGCCGCGCAATTCGTAGAAATACGGATTATTGGGTTGCATGTGAATCAGGCCGTCGATCTGGCCTAGCGCTGAGTTCAGATCGCCGTGCAGATAGGTCGTGATGGCGTGGGCATAGCGCGCGGGCAGGCTGGTGTCGGACAATGGATAGCGCCGATAGACGGTATCCTGCCGTTCCATGAATGCGGAGGTCTTGGCGCGCATCATGTCGTGGCGCAGTTGCAGCGCCGGGTCGTCCTTCTTGTCCCAATACGGGCTGGAGCGCGCGAGTTCCTCCAATGCCGCGACCCGCTCTACCGGCATCGGATGCGACTGCAGATAAGGATCGGCGTCGCGCGCGGCGAACAGGCTGTCATTGGCGAAGCGTTTGAAGGTCTCGTACATGCCTCTGGCGGATTGGCCGGTGGCGCTCAAAAATTTGACGCCAGCGCGGTCGGCATTTTCTTCCTGCTGGCGCACATAGGAGAGCAGAGTGCGCTTGATGACCTCCTGCGGCGCAGAGATCGCGGCAGCGCCCGCGTTGGTCAGACCGCCGTTGCTGCTGCCGCTTCTCGCGCCGGCCGCGATCGCACCGGCGCCGAGCAGCATGGCGATGATCATCTGGGTCTGCGCCTGCGCCAGTTGCTCGCGCATCTTGGCGAGATGGCCGCCGGCCAGATGGCCGGTCTCGTGCGCGAGCACGCCGATCAACTGGTTCGGCGTTTCCGATTGCATCAGCGCGCCGTAGTTGACGAAGATGCGGCGGCCGTCGGCGACAAAGGCATTGAAGGTCTTTTCGTTGATGATGACGACCTGGATGTTCTGTTTCTCAAGGCCGGCGGTGCGCAGGATCGGCCTTGTGTAGTCGCGCAGCAACTGCTCGATCTCGGTATCGCGCAGTAGTGGCGGCCCCTTGTTCTCCTGGGCCAGCACCGAACCCGGCGCAACCACCAGCGCCGCCGCGGTGACGGCCGCGGTCAGTTTCGAGATTTTGCGGCGCGAGGCCACGCGGATGTTAATCATTGGCCATGGTTCGGATACAAGATATGCCCTAACAAACCGTGGAATGCGGCTAGTGTGGGGCGCCGGGTCAGATAGCAGATTTCAATGTTGGATGCGACACTTAGAGACCATGCCAGGAGTCTGTTGACGGCTTCCGGGCGCAGCGACGTTCCACCCTTCATGGTGATGGACGTGATGGCGGCGGCCGACCGGATCGAGGCGGCCGGCGGCCATGTCATCCATATGGAAGTAGGGCAGCCGGCGGCACCTGCGCCGCGGACGGCGATCGCCGCTGCGCACGCGGCGCTGGAACAGGGGCGGATCGATTACACCTCCGCGCTCGGCATCCCCTCGCTGCGCCGGCGCATTGCGCGGCATTACCGCGACGCCTATGGCTGCGCCGTCGATCCCGAGCACGTCGTCGTCACCACGGGGTCGTCGGGTGCGTTCATCCTTGCTTTCCTCGCGATGTTCGAGCCGGGCGACCGCGTCGCGGTGACGGTGCCGGGCTATCCGCCGTATCGGCATATCCTGACGGCCTTGGGTTGCGAGCCGGTGTTGATCGAAACACACAGCGACACCCGCCATGCCCTGACCGGCGAGGCGCTGCTATCGGCGCATCGCAAGACGCCGCTCAAGGGCGTGCTGGTTGGCAGCCCGGCCAACCCGACCGGCACGATGATGTCGCGCGAAGCCTTGACCGGCCTGATATCGGCCGCCGAAGGCGAGGGTATCCGCTTCATCTCCGACGAGATCTATCATGGTCTCGATTACGCTTTTCCCGCCGTAACCGCGGCCGAACTGTCGGCCCATGCGCTGGTGATCAATTCATTCTCGAAATATTTCTGCATGACCGGCTGGCGGGTAGGCTGGATGGTTGTCCCCGAACCGCTGGTGCGCCCGATCGAGCGGTTGCAGCAAAATCTGGCGATCTCGGTGCCAACGCTATCGCAGATCGCCGCCGAGGCCGCGTTCGACGGCCGCGACGAAATGGAAAACGTGAAGCGCGGCTACGAGGAGAATCGCCGCATTTTGATCGCGGGTTTGCCGCAAGCCGGCCTCAAGAAATTTCTGCCTGCCGACGGCGCCTTCTATCTCTATGCAGACGTTTCGGAATTCACCTCCGACAGCCTGGATTTCGCCAAGAAAATGCTGGAGCAGGCGCATGTCGCGGCGACGCCCGGTATCGACTTCGATCCGGTGCACGGCCATCGGTACATTCGCTTTTCCTACGCGCGTTCGGCCGAGGACATGCGCGAAGCCGTGGCACGCATTACGCGCTGGCTCACGCAAGGCTCGCCGTCGCATGGCTAACGCTCCGCTCGCGACGGCTCTGTGGCCCGATCGTTCCGATGGCTTTGCGCGCCTATTGCGCGCCATTGTTCTCGTCGTTGCGGGCACGGCCTTGTTGACGCTATCGGCGAAAATCAATCTTCCGCTGCCCTATGTGCCGATGACGCTGCAGACGCTTGTCGTGTTGCTGATCGGCACCGCCTACGGCTGGCGGCTGGGCGTCATAACCGTCATTGGCTATCTCGCGGTGGGTGCCGCGGGATTGCCGGTATTTGCAGGCCCCGTTGGCCGCCTCGCGCCTCTGACCGGCCCGACGGCCGGATATCTCTTCGGCTTCGTTGCCGCGGCCTTCATTACCGGCTGGCTGAGCGAGCGCGGCTGGGATCGTTCGGTGCCGCGATTATTTGTCGCAATGGGAATTGGCCACGTCGTTATTCTGGCTGCGGGATTTGCGTGGCTTGCGTTCGGCGTCAAACTCGGCGCCGAGAAAGCATGGCTGGTTGGCGTCCTGCCTTTCATTGCGGCGTCCGTAATCAAGAACACGCTCGGCGCGGTCTTGGTTCCGGCGATCCGCCGCGTCGTCGGTCGCCGCGAGTGACCGCTGACTGCTGAAAAACACGCCGACGCCATTGACACCGAAGGCCTAATTGATTTTGGCTGTCTGCGGCTGGGGCGGTTGTCTGCATGAACGACAGACATATCCCTGGATACCGCTAAGGGGAGTGAATGTCATGACGGCAGTGACCGCAACGCCAACGACGGCGCGGGTGCGCGTGGCCGCAAAACCCTGGTACAAGGTTTTGTATGTCCAGGTGCTGATCGCGATCGTGGTCGGCGCGCTTTTTGGCTGGCTTGAGCCGGCCTACGCGACCAATGACTGGATCAAGGCGCTCGGCGACGGCTTCATCAAGCTGATCAAGATGGTGATCGCGCCGATCATCTTCTGCACCGTCGTTTCCGGCATCTCCCATATCCAGGATGCGAAGAAAGTCGGTCGCATCGGCATCAAGGCACTGGTCTATTTCGAGGTCGTCTCCACTTTCGCGCTTGTGATCGGGCTGCTTGTGGGAAATCTGGTGCGTCCGGGCGCGGGCTTCGGCGGCGCCGCGGCCAATGCGCAGGCGGTGGCCACCTACGCCAAGCAGGCCGAGGCGCAGAAGAGCGTCGATTTCTTCCTGCACATCATTCCCGATACCGTCGTCGGCGCCTTCGCGAACGGCGAGATCCTGCAGGTTCTGCTGTTCTCGATCCTGTTTGGATTCGCCATTATGACGCTTGGCGAGCGCGGCCATACGATACGCTCGTTCATCGATGACGCGGCGCATGCGGTGTTCGGCGTTATCTCCATCGTCATGAAAGCTGCACCGATCGGCGCGTTCGGCGCGATGGCCTATACCATCGGCAAGTTCGGCACCGGCGCGATCCTGAACCTGATCGGCCTGATCGCCACCTTCTATGTCACCGCCGGGCTGTTCGTATTCGTGGTGCTCGGCATCATCGCGCGAATTGTCGGCTTCAATATTTTCAAGTTCCTGGCCTACATCAAGGATGAGTTGCTGATCGTGCTCGGTACCTCATCGTCGGAAAGCGCGCTTCCATCCCTGATGGAGAAACTCGAACGGCTCGGCTGTTCCAAGTCGGTCGTCGGTTTGGTCGTGCCGACCGGATATTCGTTCAATCTCGACGGCACCAATATCTATATGACGCTTGCGACTCTGTTCATCGCGCAGGCGCTCGGCTTCGATCTGACCCTCGGCCAACAAATCACCATCCTGCTGGTCGCGATGCTGACTTCCAAGGGGGCGTCCGGCATTACGGGAGCGGGCTTTATCACGCTCGCGGCGACGCTGGCGGTGGTCGATCCTCGGCTGGTGCCCGGCATGGCCATCGTTCTTGGCATCGACAAGTTCATGAGCGAATGCCGCGCCCTTACCAACCTGTGCGGCAACGGCGTCGCCTGCGTGGTGGTGTCATGGTGGGAAGGCGAACTCAACCGCGACAAGCTGCACGCCAATCTGAACCAGAACCTCGATCCGTCGGATTTGGAGACCGCCGTTACCACCGGCTGAGTCCATCCGGGCAAATAAAAACCGCCCGGTTTTGCCGGGCGGTTTTTCTGTTCAAGGACGAAAATTATTCGCCACTTCCGAAGCGGCGCGACCACCATCCGGCGCGGCGCGGCTGGTCGTCGGTCGCGGCTTCCGGCGCGGGCTGCTGAACGGCAGGCGCGGGCTCGGGCTGGCTATTGACAGGAGCCACAGCGGGAGCTTCCGAAGGCTGTGCATTGACGGCGAAGCTTACTTTCTCACGCACCGTAGAACGACGGCGCGCGGCCCTTTCCGCCTCTTGCGCGATCTCATCTTGCGCAGGCGCGCGTGGTGCTTCCTGTTGGCGATAGTCCGGCTGTTGCAGCTCGGGCTGCAGCGCAATGGGCTCGGGTTGAGGCGCGGGAAGATTTGGTTCAGGCGGATGTCCATCGAAGTCGGCAGCCGCGGCCGTCGATTCAGACACCGGTGTTGGCCCCAACTCGTCCGCAATCGATCCAACCAGACCGTCTTCCGGCCCGCCGCGACGGCGGCGTCCACCGCGGCGCCCGCGGCGGCGGGGCCGCCGCTCGCCACCGGCCGTCTGATCGGCGCGAACTTCACCGGGCTGCTCTTCAGTCTCGTCTTCGTCGGTTTCGTTGCTATCGCCGGCGGCGATGCCAGCCTCGACGTCGGAGGCGACGCGCGGAACGTCACTTTCGTCGCGCACAGGTCCGCCTTCGCGCGTCTCACCGGTGCGGCCGCGCCGCCGCCGCCGGCGCTTGCGCTTGCGGCCGTCGGCGTCGGTCTCATTGCCATCGCTGCCCTCGCCGGCCGTTTGATCGTCGGTGAGGCCTTCGGTCTCTTCGGTCTCGACTTCGGCTTCGACCTCGAACGGCTCATCGTCGTCGAAGGCTTCCTCGACGTGGGCCGGGAAGGCCGCGACCTGCGCGGCCAGCAACGCCTTGGCCGCTTCCAGCGTATGCACCTGCTCGCCACGGTCGATAATGAACGACTGCTGGGCGCTGACGGTGGTGTCGGCGACGACGGCAAGCGTCACCTTGAAACTGTTTTCAAGATCGCGCAGATGGCCGCGTTTGTGGTTGAGCACATAAAGCGCGACGTTGGTCCGCGTTCGCACCACGAGATTATGTGTCGCGCCCTTCATCAGGATTTCCTCGAGACCGCGCAGCAGCTGCAGCGCCACCGAAGACACCGAACGGACATGGCCGCTGCCGCCGCATTGCGGGCAGGGCTCGGTCGAGCTTTCCAGCACGCTGGCGCGGATGCGCTGGCGTGACATTTCCAAGAGGCCGAAATGCGAGATGCGTCCGACCTGGATGCGGGCGCGATCCTGCCGCAGGCAGTCGCTGAGCTTGCGCTCGACCGAACGGTTGTTGCGCTTCTCGTCCATGTCGATGAAGTCGATGACGATCAGGCCGGCGAGGTCGCGCAATCGCAGCTGGCGCGCGACTTCCTCGGCGGCCTCCAGATTGGTCTTGAGCGCGGTATCCTCGATGTGATGTTCGCGGGTCGAACGGCCCGAATTGACGTCGATCGAAACCAGCGCTTCGGTCTGGTTGATGACGATGTAACCGCCGGATCGCAATTGCACCGTCGGCGAGAACATCGCGTCGAGCTGGCTCTCGACCCCCATGCGCGAGAACAAGGGCTGACCGTCGCGGTATTGCCTGACCGCTCGCACGTTCGAGGGCATCAGCATTTTCATGAAATCGCGGGCTTCTTGATAGCCGGCCTCGCCGGCAACCTGGATTTCGTCGATTTCCTTGTTGTAGAGATCGCGCAGCGACCGCTTGATCAGCGAACCCTCCTCGTAGACGAGGGTCGGCGCCTGCGATTTCAAGGTCATGTCGCGCACGGTTTCCCACATGCGGATCAGATATTCGAAGTCGCGCTTGATTTCGGGCTTGGTGCGCGCCGCTCCCGCGGTGCGCAGGATGATCCCCATGCCCTCGGGCACGTCGAGGTCCTGCACCACTTCCTTGAGCCGCGAACGGTCCTGCGCCGAGGTGATCTTGCGGCTGATGCCGCCGCCGCGCGCCGTGTTGGGCATCAGCACGGCATAGCGGCCGGCCAGCGAAAGGTACGTGGTCAGCGCCGCGCCCTTGTTGCCGCGCTCTTCCTTGACCACCTGGACCAGCATCACCTGCCGGCGCTTGATGACTTCCTGGATCTTGTATTGACGCCGCGGTCGGAAGGCACGCTCCGGCACTTCCTCCATGACGTCGTCGCCACCGACGGATTCGACGATTTCTTCCTCGGCTTCTTCGCCATCTTCTTCTTCGTCATCATGCTCGTCACTCTGCGGAGCGGCGGCATGTTCGTCCTGATGTGAAGCGGGCTGATCGCCGTCCGCGTGTTCGGCGGGCGGCGCGTCGTCGGCATGGGCCTGATTTTCGAAGGCGTGATCGTCGTGCGCCTGCTCTTCGCTAACTTCCGCATCGGTTGGCGCATCAGGTGCTAACGCGGACGACGCCTTGAGGGTTGTCGACACCGCCAACTCGGTTTGAGCTTCCGGCGCAGCGGGCTCGCTCGCCGCACGATCATGCTGATCGTCCGCGTGGTCATGCGCATGGTCTGCGTGGTCTTGGCCATGCTCGTGCGAATGCTCATGACCTTCATGGTCGTGATGGCCGGCATCCGCCTGATGGTGTTCGGTCTCGTGCGCGTGGCTATGGCCGGGCTCGTCGTGGTGTTCAGGATCGTGCGGCTGGGAGGCCTGCGACGGATCAAGACTTTCCGCGTTCACGACCTCGCTCTGCACCCGGTCGCCGTTACCGCGGCGGCGCGCGTTGCGATGCCGGGGCCGGCGGCGGTTGGAGCGGTTTTCAGTTTCTTCCTCGGCCTCGCGATGGGCGCGCTCGTCGGCCTCGATCAGCGCCTGACGGTCGGCGACCGGAATCTGGTAGTAGTCGGGGTGGATTTCGCTGAAGGCGAGGAAGCCGTGACGGTTGCCGCCATATTCGATGAAAGCGGCCTGTAGCGACGGCTCTACACGCGTGACCTTGGCGAGATAGATATTGCCGCGCAGTTGCTTGCGCTGGGCGGTCTCGAAATCAAACTCTTCGACGCGATTGCCGCGTACCACGACAACCCGGGTCTCTTCCGGATGGGTGGCATCGATCAACATTTTGTTGGGCATTTTTGAGCTCTTGACGGCGGAGGGCGCGCATGACGGCCGGCGCATGTCGCGCGGCCGGGTGACGCGACGGTCCACCTGATTCGGGGGTGAGGGGAAGGCCGAAACGCAACCCGGGGCGCCCCGCCGAACGCGATCCCGTGGCAGGGCGACGCGCGAAGCTTTCGCTTCGCACCGGCGCGATCCTTGCGTGGGTTCTGGTCGGCATCTCAGTCTGGCGCATCAAGCGTCGGCCCGTCTGAACACGTTGGCGGCAAAGGCGCCGCCTTGTTTGTCGCCGATGGCCCGGCGCGGCGCCAGAGCGCCCGCCGGTCGTCGCATATCGCGGCTTGAGGCCGGGATAACCGGTCGTGAAGTGTCTAAGCCGCCCTGGAGCAAGAAAGTGACCTGGGGGCGAACGCCGCTCGGGCTCGAAACCGTCCCTCCAGATCGACCGCGCACTGCGCTGGCCGTGAAGGGATCGGAAAGACGCTGGAACCTCTAACAAGCTGTTCGGAGGAACCGGCGCTGCACCGGGAGGCTGAACGCGACACAACCGGGAGTTTAAACCGTCAGCCCCCATTACATACGTGGATTGACGGCTTCATGCAAGGGAAGCGTCGCAGCGCGGCAACAGTCCGTCTTATTCAGCCGGAGCGCCTTAAGCTTCGGTTAACCCTACGGTTCTATTGCGGTAAGAGGGCTGCTCGGAGGCATGGATTCATTGGCGGGCCGCGCAAATCATATTGTTTTGCTTGGAGCTGCAGTCGCGTGCGCTGCAGCAATGTTCTGCCTCCGACCGGGTGCGATTAGCGCGGCGGACGGTGCTGCATCACAATCTTTGATTGCAGTACATTTCCCAATCGCTTCGGACGTGCGATTGGCCGGCGACGACAAGCGAACCCGCTTCATTCTCGATCTCGACAGGAACATTCCGTTTCGTGCATTCGCGCTCGCCGACCCCTACCGTGTGGTGGTCGATCTTCCGCAGATCACCTTTCGGCTTGCCGCAGGCTCAGGCGCGGCAGGGCGCGGGCTGGTCAAGGCATTCCGCTATGGTCTGGTGATGCCCGGTGGTTCGCGGATCGTGTTCGATCTCGCAGGACCTGCCAAAATCGAGAAATCCTACGTGCTGGATGCGGCCAACGGTCAGCCGCCGCGACTGGTGCTCGAACTCGAGGCGGTGGATCGGACCACCTTCGTGCAGTCGCTCGCCGTGGAAGGCCGACCCGATCTGCGTCCGGCGATCGGTACCGCGACCGCGGTTGCGGCGACTGCTGTCGTTGCGACGGCCACCGCCTTGGCAGATGCGACCGGGACGGCCAAGGCCGCCGATCCGCCGGATACCCGCCCGGTGGTGGTCATCGATCCCGGCCATGGCGGCATCGATAACGGAACCCAGGCCAGCGGCGAAAGCGAGAAAAACCTGGTGCTGGGGTTTGCGCTGGCATTGCGCGATCGGGTTGAGAAGGCTGGCAAATACCGCGTGGTCATGACCCGCACCGACGATACCTTTGTCCCGCTTGCCGATCGGGTGCGGATTGCGCGCAATCACTCGGCGGCCTTGTTTGTATCCATCCACGCCGATGCGTTGCCGCGCCGCGAGGGCGACGCCCAGGGCGCTACCATTTATACCCTCTCCGACAAAGCCTCCGACGCCGAAGCCGAACGGCTCGCCGAACTGGAAAACAGGGCTGACGCCATTGGCGGCGTCAATCTGACGGAGGAACCAACCGATGTCGCCGATATCCTGATCGATCTGGCGCAGCGGGAGACCCGCACGTTCTCAAACCGCTTTGCCCGCCTGTTGAAGAGTGAAATGAAAACCACGGCGCGGATGCATAAACACCCGCTCAAATCCGCCGGGTTCAAAGTGCTCAAGGCGCCCGACGTGCCGTCGGTGCTGATCGAACTGGGCTATGTTTCGAACAAAAGCGACCTCGAGCATCTGGTATCGGACAACTGGCGATCAAGGACGGTCGGATCGGTGGCGCAGGCGATCGACGCCTTTTTCGCCAAACGGATGGTGTCGGCCGGCTCGGCCAATTGAAAAAGGCAGGCCCCGCAATGGTCGAGGCCCTAGTTTGGCCACAGCGGCGGCTCTATAAAAAGTCACTGCAAGGCCTGCAGAATCGGTAAAATCGCCTTCCGGCGGGGACCGGAAGACGCCGTCTTACGGCGCAGAGGGTTGAAACGGATATTCGCTGATGCGCTTTCTGGTGCGGTTTTTGGGTTTCCTGTTCGCCGCCGGAACCGTGGTGTTCCTGGTAGGCGTCGCCGCTACCGCCGGCATGATCTGGCACTACTCCAAGGACCTGCCGGACTATTCGCAGCTTCAGGACTATGAGCCGGCGGTGATGACGCGGGTTCACGCGTCGGATGGCGCGCTGCTCGCGGAATATTCCAAGGAACGCCGGCTGTATCTGCCGATCCAGGCGGTTCCGAAGCTGGTGATCAACGCGTTCCTGGCGGCCGAGGACAAGAACTTTTACGAGCACGGCGGCATCGACTTTCAAGGCATGGCTCGCGCGGCGGTGCTGTTTGCGCAAAATTACGGCTCCAACAAACGCCCGCAGGGCGCGTCCACCATTACCCAGCAGGTTGCGAAGAATTTCCTGCTGACCAACGAGGTGTCCTTCACCCGCAAGATCAAGGAAGCCTTGCTGGCGATGCGGATCGAGCGCGCCTATTCGAAGGACAAGATTCTCGAACTGTACCTCAACGAAATCTATCTCGGCCTCAGCGCTTACGGCGTCGCCGCGGCCTCGCTGGTCTATTTCGACAAATCGGTGAACGAGCTCACCATTGCGGAAGCCGCCTATCTGGCCGCGCTGCCCAAGGCGCCGTCGTCGCTGCATCCGATCCGCAACCGGGACCGCGCGATCGAGCGACGCAATTACGTGATCGACCGCATGCTGGAAAACGGCTGGATCAAGCAGGCTGACGCCGATACAGCCCGCAAGGAGCCGCTGACCGTCACCAACCGAACCAACGCCGCGCATATTTTCGCCGGCGAGTATTTCGCCGAGGAAGTCCGCCGCGACGTGTTCGAGCGCTACGGCGAAAAGAAGCTCTATGAAGGCGGCCTGTCGGTTCGCACCACGCTTGATCCGAAGCTGCAGGTGATGGCGCGCAAGACCATGATCAACGGCCTCATCAACTTCGATGAGGCGCTGGGCTGGCGCGGCGCCGCCAGCAAGCTCGACATATCCGGTGACTGGGGCGTGAAGCTCGCCGACGTCAAATCCCTGTCGGACATCGCGCCGTGGCGGATGGCGGTGGTGCTGGAGACCAGCGACCAGTCGGCGCGGATCGGTTTTCAGCCCGGCCGCGAACTCGGCGGCGCCGTGCTCAAGGACCGGCAGACCGGAAACATTACGCTCGAGGGCGTGAAATGGGCCAAGGCCGCATCCGGCCCTGCGCGGGGCAGGACGCCGACGGCGGTTTCGCAAGTCCTTCAACCCGGCGATGTCATCTACGCCGACCCGTTGATCGCCAAGGATGGAACACCGGTTCAGGGCCAGTTCCGGCTGCGGCAATATCCCGAAGTCTCCGGCGCGATGGTGGTAATGGATCCCTGGACCGGCCGCGTGCTGGCGATGGTCGGCGGATTCTCGTTCGACCAGAGCCAGTTCAACCGCGCGACGCAGGCCTATCGCCAGCCCGGCTCGTCATTCAAGCCGCTGGTCTATTCTTCGGCTCTCGACAATGGCTATACGCCGTCCACGGTGGTGGTCGATGCGCCGATCGAAATCGATCAGGGGCAAGGCGCTGGTGTG
Organism: uncultured Alphaproteobacteria bacterium; assembly: GCA_963784755.1. Taxonomy (GTDB): domain Bacteria; phylum Pseudomonadota; class Alphaproteobacteria; order Rhizobiales; family Xanthobacteraceae; genus Bradyrhizobium. The sequence continues at coordinate 153,892 of CAWASS010000005.1, forward strand.
TGGCGCCCGGAAAACTATTCGACGGGCAAATATTATGGCCCGCAGACATTGCGCAATGCGCTGCAGAAGTCGCTCAACACGGTGACGGTCCGGCTCGCGCAGGACATCGGCATGCCGCTGATCGGCGAATACGCCAAACGTTTCGGCGTCTATGATGAATTGCCGAACTACCTGTCCTACGCACTCGGTGCCGGCGAAACCACGGTGATGCGCATGGTCACGGCCTATTCGATGTTCGCCAACGGCGGCCGTCGCGTGAAGTCGACCCTGATCGATCGCATCCAGGACCGTTACGGCCATACCATCTTCAAGCACGACGCGCGCGAGTGCCGCGGCTGCGACGCCCCCGACGGCTGGAAAAATCAGCCCGAGCCGCAACTGGTCGATCGCCGCGAACAAGTGCTGGACGCGATGACGGCCTATCAGATCACCTCGATGATGGAAGGCGTGGTGCAAGCCGGCACCGCCATGGTGGTGAAGGAAGTCGGCAAACCGATCGCCGGCAAGACCGGCACCACCAACGACGAAAAGGACGCGTGGTTCATCGGCTTCTCGCCCGACATCGTGGTTGGAATCTATGTCGGCTATGACAAGCCGCGCAATCTCGGCAAGGGCGCTACCGGCGGCCACCTCGCCGCGCCGATTGCCAGGGATTTCCTCAAGCTTGCGCTTGCGGACAAGCCGGCGATTCCGTTCCGCGTGCCCGCCGGCATCAAGCTGATCCGCGTCGATGCCAAGTCCGGAATGCGCGCCGGTCCCGGCGACAGCGGCAGGACCATCCTGGAAGCGTTCAAGCCGGGCACCGCGCCGCCGGATAATTACTCCGTCATCGGCGTCGCCGATGCCGATGGCCGTTCGCCACAAGTCACGCCCGATGCGGAGCGCGGTCTTTTCCAGTCCGGCAGAGGATTGTACTAACCGCGTTGCGTTTTCGCCCGCTCGCCGCTAAACCCCTCGCATCATTTCAATCGCGGTTCGCCGCAGATCAGAGCTTCCATGCGCGCTGAAATCGAAAGACTCGTCGAAGAGATCAAGCAGTCGGTCGGGCTGCTGAGGAGGCACCTTTGACGTCGAAGCATCCACGGCGCGGCTGGCCGAGCTGAACAAGCTCGCCGAAGAGCCCAATCTCTGGAACGACCCCCAGAAAGCGCAGAAGCTGATGCAGGAGCGGACCTCGCTGGAGGATTCGCTTTCCGGCATCGGCAAGGTCGAGCGTGACCTGGAGGACAATGTCGGCATGATCGAACTCGGCGAGGCCGAGAACGATGAGGGCGTGGTCGCGGAAGCCGAAACCGCGCTGAAAAACCTGAAAAAAGAAGTCGCGCGGCGCGAACTCGAAGCGCTGCTGTCGGGCGAGGCCGATCGCTTCGACTCCTATCTTGAAGTCCATGCCGGCGCCGGCGGTACCGAGAGCCAGGACTGGGCCTCGATGCTGCTGCGCATGTATACGCGCTGGGCGGAGAAGCACGGCTTCAAGATCGAATATCTCGAGGAAACCCAGGGCGAAGAGGCCGGCATCAAGTCGGCCACCATCCAGATCAGCGGTCACAATGCCTATGGCTGGCTGAAAACGGAAGCCGGCGTGCATCGGTTGGTGCGGATTTCGCCGTTCGATTCCAACGCGCGCCGGCACACCTCGTTCTCCAGCGTCGCGATCTTCCCGGTGGTCGACAACAGCATCAAGATCGATATCGCCGAGTCCGACGTCCGCGTCGACACCATGCGCTCCGGCGGCGCCGGCGGCCAGCATGTCAACAAGACCGAATCCGCAGTGCGGCTGACGCATATTCCGACCGGCGTCGCCGTGGTGTGTCAGGCCGGACGCTCGCAGCACAAGAACAAGGCGCAGGCCTGGGACATGTTGCGCGCGCGGCTCTATGAAATCGAATTGAAGAAGCGCGAGGAGCAGGCCGCCGCCGACCAGGCCGCCAAGACCGACATCGGCTGGGGCCACCAGATCCGTTCCTATGTGCTGCAGCCCTATCAGATGGTGAAGGATCTGCGCACCGGCGTGCAAACCTCAGACACCTCGGGCGTGCTTGACGGCGACCTCGACGAATTCATGGCGGCGACGCTGGCGCAGCGCGCCTTTGGCGCTCCCCCCGCGTCCATCGAAGACGTGGATTAATCCATGGCTCATGTCGCTTTCATCGGTCTCGGACGCATGGGCCACGGCATGGCCGGGCGCTATCTCGACAGCGGCTTCACCGTCGCGGTCTGGAATCGCAGCAAGGCCAAGGCGGACGATCTGGTCGCACGCGGCGCGCGCTGGGCCAATTCGCCGGCCGACGCCGCCGATGGCGCGGATGCGATCGTCACCATGGTGGCCGACGACGAGGCGTCTCGCGCAGTTTGGCTTCGCAAGGATGGCGCGGCGGCAACCGCCAGGGCGGGTGCGCTGGCGATCGAATGCTCCACCGTATCGTATCAGCACGCGCTCGATCTCGGACGCGATCTGCGCGCACGCGGTCTTGTGTATATCGATAGCCCCGTCACCGGCCTGCCGGACGCCGCTGCGGCGGGAAAGCTGACATTGCTCGTCGGCACCGAGCCTGCCGACCTCGAGCGGGCGCGGCCGTATCTCGCGCCACTCAGCACCACGATTCGGCATTTCGGGCCTGTAGGCAGCGGCACGGTCTACAAGCTGATCAACAACCTGATGGGCGCGATCCAGATTGCCGGCCTTGCGGAGGGTCTTGCAATCGCCGAGCAGGCCGGACTCGACATGAACCTGGTGCTGGATGCGATCGAGCACGGCGTTGCCGCGAGCCCGCAGGTGCTCCGTCATTCCAAACGGATGGTAGCGCGGAATTTTTCCGGCGCGACGTTTACCGCGGCACTCCGGCACAAGGATGCCGCCTATGCCGTGGCGCTGGCCGAGAGCCTGTTGCCCGACATTCCCATCGGACGTGCCGCGGTGCAGGCCTATGACAACGCGAAAGCGTATGCGCCCGACGCGGACGAAGCCAAGATGATCGAGATCGTTTCGCGCCCCAGGGGCAAGACTTAACCAGCCGCGCCACGAGCGCGGGTCCATTCGGCAAGCCATGCCGTGAACCGCCCGCTGTCGCGCTCGCCGCCATGCCATGCCGCATAGACCGTGCCGTCGCTGGCTACCAGCAGCACCACGTCGAGTCCCCTGGAGCGGCGCAGCGTATCGATCGCCTGCTGCGGGGTCTGAGCGATCGGGCCTGCGACATTGAACGAGGTATTGACGGAGACCTCGACGCCGATATGGCGACCGAGCGCCTTGAGATAAGCGTAGGTGAGGGGATCGTCTTCCGCGCGCACGATCTGCACGCGGCCGGTGCCGTCGGCGTGGACGACGGCCGGGATTTTGTCGCGCGCGTGCGGCTTGGATTGCGCGGTCAGCACCATGTAGTTGTAAGCGTTGTAGTCACCGTCCGATGCGCCTTCGAGCAGGTCGAAATACTCCTGCGCCGCCTCCAGCGTCGCCATCGGCGCTAGGGGGCGGATCGCCTCGCGATATTTTACCCGTTCGTTGAGCCGCTCGCGTGCGTTCGGATCGCATGGATTGGCCAGGATCGAGCGATGGCCGAGTGCGCGGGGCCCGGTTTCCGCCGCCCCCTGATACAACGCGATGACGCCGCCTTGCGCCACCATGAACGCCATCAGGTCGGCGACGGCGTCGCGGTCAGCCGGGGTCGCAATATCTCCGATACGTTGCGACGCGATGTCGTCGGCCTTCAGCGCTGCCGCGATGTCGTCGCGGGATGGCGCCGTGCCGCAATAAAACGCGTGGGTCATCGGCGCGCCGCGCGGCGCGCCGGCGAGATGCGCGAACAGCCAGGCTGCGCCGATGGTGACGCCGGCATCGCCGGGCGTCGGCGGCACCCATAAATGCAGACGGGCTTTTCGTTGCTGTGCGCTGGCGAACCATTCCTCATCAAAATGTTCGAGCAGGCGCATGTTGCCGATCGCGTTCAGCGCCACTCCGCCGGTCAGCACGAGCCGGTTCGCGCCGGTCGCACGCAGCAGGTGATCGACGACGTGGATCATGGCGTCTTCGAACACCAGCTGCGTCGCCGCCGCCTTGTCGAGGCGATCGCGTGTGTCCGGCCGATGGTTGATGTCCTCGACGCGCAGCACCGCGTCCGGATTCCACAGCTGATCGGGTTTTAAGGGTTCGCCGAGGAGTTCGATCAGAGCAGGCTTGTAAGGGTGTTCGAATGGGTCGCAATGCCAGTTGGCAATGGCGCGATTGAGTTTTATCGCGCCATTGGCGCCCAAATCCAGAACGCCTTTCAGGCGTCCGTAATAGGGATTGGTCGACCGGTTCATGTCGCCCCAGGCCGCGGCGCCCATGTAGCGGCCCTCGCTGGACAGCCAGGTCCAGCCGCCCTGCGTCGACGAGATCACGCTGTAGAAGGCGCCGAGCGAATCGAACACGCTGTCATTGCAGGAGAGGCGGCGCATCGCGCCGGTCTCGGCGGCATATAGCGAGATCGATCCCCGGTCTCCGGTGCCGTCGAGCACTGCGATGGCGACGGGCTCGCTCGTATCGGCAAACGGAGATGCCGCGAACGAAAACCATGCGTGGTTGTCGTGATGCGGCATGCAGATCAGCGGCACGCGCGCCGGGAATCCAAGCTGCCTGCCGAGAATCTTCGGCGTGCGGGTCATCTGTTCGAGGCGGCGGCCGTCGAAGCCGGCCGCTTCGGTATTGCGTAGCAGTTTTACGCCCTGCGGCGCTTCTTCCAGCACGGAACGAGCGAGCGTTCCGAACAGCGTCGGATAATCCCACGTCGTGACCCATGCGGCGATATCGCCGGCATCGCGGCCCATGCCGTGCAAGGTCGCGACCATCGCCTCGATCGATTGCCGTGGATACTCCGTGGTGTGCTTGGTGCCTGAAAAGCGTTCCTCCTCATTGTTGACGATCAGGCGCGGTCCGTTCGCCTGCGTCACCTCTATCAGCGCGACGCCTGAATTATGCGTGCCGGGCGGACCGAGGCCGGCCAGATAAACCGTCTCGCCGCACGCCAACCGCTCGCGAACAAATGCGAGCCGCTCGTGGGCATAGTCGGAACCTGGTTGGTGAAATCCCGCGGCCGCCAGCAGCCGCGTGCCGAGCCATCGTGCGGTGCGAAAGCCGGCGGCAGCGAGGCGGGGATGCTTGGGATCAATTCGCTTGTCAGGCATATTCAACGCTGGCCTAGAAGAGTGTCAGGCGGATACCTGGCAAGCATCAATCATAATTGGCTTCGCGCAACAACGCCTGTTCCGCGCCGTAGAATATTCGGCCGCTTGCGTGGGCGTCTTTGGGCTGCGACAATCGCGTCAATCAAAAACGACCCTCGGGAGAGAGCGATGCCGGAGCGTGCGACCCATTTTATTGGCCTGACGATCGTTGCCACCGCGATTTTCTTTTCAGCGACCGCGGCGAATGCGCAGAAAAAATACGATCCGGGCGCGAGCGATACCGAGATCAGAATAGGCAATATCATGCCTTACAGCGGCCCGGCGTCGTCCTACGGCGTGATCGGCAAGACGCAGGCGGCCTATTTCAACAAGATCAATGCCGAGGGCGGCATCAACGGCCGCAAGATCAATTTCATCTCCTATGACGATGCCTACAGTCCGCCCAAGGCGATCGAGCAGGCGCGCAAGCTGGTGGAGGCCGACGAGGTCCTGCTGATATTCCAGCCCCTCGGCACTCCCTCCAATTCCGCGATTCAGAAATACATGAACGCGAAGAAGGTGCCGCAACTATTCGTGGCATCCGGCGCAACCAAGTGGGGCGACCCGAAGAACTTTCCGTGGACCATGGGCTGGCAGCCCAACTACCAGAGCGAAGGGCGCATCTACGCCAAATACATTCTCGATCACTATCCCAACGGCAAGATCGCGGTGTTCTGGCAGAACGACGATGCCGGCAAGGACCAGGTCAAGGGGCTGCGCGACGGGCTCGGCGACAAGGCCGGCATGATCATCGCCGACAAATCCTATGAGGTTAGCGACCCCACGATCGATTCCCAGATCGTCGCCCTGCACGATTCGGGTGCCGACATCTTTTTCTCGTGGGCGGCCCCAAAGGGGTCGGCGCAGGCGATCCGAAAGGTCGGCGAGCTCGGCTGGAAACCGAAGTTTTTTCTGGCGAACACCGCAACCTCGGTGGCCGCGGTATTGAAACCCGCGGGCCTTCAATACGCAAAGGACATCATCTCGACGGCCTATCTGAAAGATCCGACCGACCCGGCCTGGAAGGATGATGCCGGCACCAAAACCTGGCTCGCGTTCATGGACAAGTATTATCCCGATGGCGACAAATCCAACGCCAACAATGTCTACGGCTATGTGCTCGCACAAAACATGGTTCAGGTGCTCAAGCAGTGCGGCGACAACCTGACGCGCGAAAACGTCATGAAACAGGCGGCCAATATCAAGGACTTTTCAACCGAAATGATGTTGCCGGGGATCAAGGTGAACACCAGCCCGGATGACTTCTTCCCGGTCGAGCAGATGCAATTGATGAAGTTCGACGGCGAGGCGTGGCGGTTGTTCGGCGACGTCATCGAGGGCGAGGTCGGTCACTGACTCAGTGAGGAGCCGGCTTCTTAACCTGCGCTGAGCCGTACGCCGGCGCGCAAAAATTTCTGCGGATCGACCGCTTCGCCGTCGATCCGGGTTTCATAATGCAGATGCGGGCCGGTCGACCGGCCGGTCGAGCCGACCGCGCCGATCACCTGTCCGATTTTGATCTGATCGCCAACCCGGACGTTGATCTCCGACAAATGGCCGTAGCGGGTCGCAAGTCCGTTGCCGTGGTCGATCTCGACCATCCGGCCGTAGCCGCCGCTCCATCCCGATGAGACGACCTTTCCGTTGGCGGTCGCGCGTACCGGGTCGCCCGTCGATGCCCGGAAATCGAGGCCGGTATGCATCGCAGGCCGCCCCAAAAACGGATCGCTGCGGACTCCGAAGCCCGACGTGAATTCGACCTCGCCGATGACCGGTTTGCGATAGGGCACCAGCGCAAGCGTCCGGTTCAGGCGCTCGACCTGGGCGCGGGTGATATTGATGCGATAAAGCTGGCGCTCGAACGGTCCTGCGTCCGCGGGAAGCTTGACCGGGACGAACGGGCCGCCCATGCCGGTGCGCGGCGCTGCGGCTTCGAGCTGCGCCATATCGAGACCGAGATCGGTGAACACGCCGCGCATGCGGCGGACCCGCGATTCCATGCTGTCTTCGACCGAGCTGAGTGCGGCCATCTGACGGCCTTCGACATGATCGAGCGAGGTCTGCAGTCGAACCAGGACGTTGTCGACGCCCTGGATTTTCGCGAACTGGTTCGGTTGCGGATTGACGAGCGGAGGGGTCCGTGATTCCAGCCGGGCCTCGCGATCGGGCGGCGCCACGAAAATCACGGTATCGTTGATGGGTGAGGGTTTTGGTACACCCGAAGAGCTGGCCTCGGTGGCCGCGGCCCCGCGGGGCGGCTTGATCGATCCCGTCACCGACGACGTATCTGGGATTGAACTGAGCGCCGTGGCGCGGGATTCCAAGGCCGTCTGGCGTCGCATGATCTGATCGAGCTTCTGGTCGAACTGCTCCTGATCAAGCAACTGGCGGCTGGTGGTGCGATCGACCTTGGCACGCAGTTCGGCGATGCGGTCTTCGTAGGCGTACTGCATGTCCGCCTGGCGCGCGATCAGCCGCGTCAGCACGTCGTCGCGGAACGCAAAATAGGTTGCAGTCGCGGCCGACCATGCGCCGAGCACCGTGACCGTGCCGATAACGATCCAGAACACCACGGGCCCGAAACGCACCTGCTTGCCGGCATGGACGATGGTATAGCCGTTCTCGGTGGATTGCGGATGGGCGTGAGCAGTCGCCGGTCGCCGTTGATGCGACCTTCCGTGATCATGCGCATGATGTTGCGGAACCTCGGAATATTGACCCGAACGATACGACATCGGCACTCCCGCGCCGGTCGGAAACAGGCTCCCGTTCGGCTCAACAGGGGCTGATTTGACCCTCTCATGGTTAATTTTTGGAGAACGGAACCATGCAATTACAGGGCGCGCGCGGCGGCAAGGACGTCGTCGGCATGACCATCGACCTTCACGTTGCGCCAGATTCTGGCGATTCGACCATCGGCGTCGATCAGAACCGTTGTGCGAACAATCCCCAGGAAGGTCCTGCCATACATCGATTTTTCGGCCCAGACCCCATAGGCTTCCAGCATCTCATGCTGCTCGTCCGACGCCAGGGGAATCGAAAGTTGATGCTTGTCCCGAAACGCCTCCTGCGCCTTCAGCGGGTCGGCCGAAACGCCGAGCACGGCAGTCTGACTGTCGGCAAAGGCGCCGGACAACCGCGTGAAGTCGATGGCCTCCTTGGTGCAGCCCGGCGTGTCGGCCCGCGGATAGAAGAAAATCACCAGTTTTCTTCCGCGATAGTCGGCCAATGACGCAGTGTTTCCGCCGTCGCGCGGCAGCTGAAACGCGGGCGCCTTGACGCTCTCGGTCAACAAGGCGGGCTTGCGCGGCACCATGGCGGTTTTGGCCTCCGGCTGTTTCCCAACTGCCGGCGTCGGGGCGGATTTTTGCGGGGCGGCCGCTTTTAACTTTTTCGACGTGGCATTGTGCGAAGCTGTCGTGGACATATTCGCCCTGGCGGACTTTTTGGCTGATGTCTTCTTGGCTGATGTCTTCTTGGCTGATGTCTTCTCAGGCGTTCGGCTGGTTTTGGTCCCGGACTTTCCGCCCGATGTCTTGGATACGGCGCGCGCCGGCTTTTTCGGGGACGGCGTTTTAAGGGATGGTTTGGAGGATTTCTTGCGCGTTTTCTTGGACATACGCCTTCCTTTCGTCGCTTTCAGCGGGTCAATCATAGCGCTATTGCAGGCCCTGCGCCGGCAGTTGGAGCCGGGCTGCCCGCGCTGGGCAAATCTGCCGACCTCGGAGTATGGTTACAACGGATTCTGCGCGACCACCCGTCCCCTTTTCTGTTGAAGCGTCCTGTGGGTCGGATGACGAGTGACAGTTTCGAGAGGATTGGCAGCGATGCCGGTACAGGAGCGCTCGTTACGTATCGACGTGCAAACCGCCGGCAGTGATCAATTTCATAATCAGCGCCAGCACCGAGAGGCAATGGCAAGGAATAAGCCGCCCGAAGCGTTGAGTTCGCGCACCGACGACCAGCTTTCGCAATGGGATGATTCCGCCTGGGATCAAGACCAGGATGAGGCGGCGGGTCATCGTGCCCGCCGGTTGTTGTCGCGGTCGAACTCCAGCCTCCACCGGCTCGGCGACAGCGTCGCCGCAGCGCGCCGCTGGCTGGCACGCGAGCGCTGGGTGAAACGGCTGGCGATCGTCGTTGCCGTCTTGCTCATGATCTTCGCCGGATGTTTCGGCGGGCTGTGGTGGCGGCTCGGGGCGGGTCCGATCAATCTTGAGATGGCGACGCCCTGGCTGGCTGCGGCGATCGAGGAAAACATCGGGCACGGCAACACGGTCGAGGTGGGTGGCACCCAGATCGAACGCGCCGGCCGGATCCGCATCGCCGTCCGCATTCGCGATATTGTCGTCCGCGATCGCGATCACGTCATCGTCGCGACCGCGCCGAAGGCCGAGGTCAAACTGTCCGGCACCGCGTTGCTGATGGGTCAGCTTCGCGCTGAAAGCCTCAACCTGGTCGATGCCGAGCTCGCGGTTCGCATCACGCCGGATGGCCAGGTGACGGTGTCGACGGGTGACACCGCGCGACCGCTCGCCACCGGTGTTGCCTCGACCCGGCGGATTGGTATGCCGCCTCTGCCACTCGGCCAATCGTCTTCGCCCTCAAGCGCGCCGCCAGGCGGGGCCACGTCAACCGACAGGCACGATTCGGTCAGCGGATTGCTTGCCGGGCTTGATTGGCTTGACAGCCTCAGCCTGACCGGACTGGACGGCCAAAATCTCAATGAAATCGGTCTGAAGAACGGAAACCTCACCGTTGACGATCAGCAGCGCGGCAATAAGTGGAATTTCGACAACATCACTCTCAGTCTTCGCCGGCCGAGTGGCGGCGGGGTAGCCCTGAGCGTCGGCGAAGAGGGCAGCCACGCATGGTCGCTTCGCATTCTGGTCGGCCCTCCCGCAAACGGCGTGCGATCGGTCGACATCCGCGCCGACAAGCTCGCCACCACGAACATTCTGCTGGCGCTCCGCATGAAGGATCTCACCTACAGCGCGGATTTGCCTCTCAGCGGCGAACTGAAGGGCGAGCTTGGGCGCGACGGTCTGCCGACCTATTTCCGCGGCAAGGTTATCGCAGGCTCAGGTAACATCATCGACAGCGATACGCCCGATTATCCCATGGCCATCGATTTGGCTGAAATCAATGTCGAATGGGATGCCGGCCGGCGTGTGCTGGTGGCGCCGTTCAAGATCATTTCCGGCCCCAACCGTATCACGCTGCTGGCGCATCTGGAGCCTCCCAACGACAGCGTTCGCGATTGGCAGATGGGCTTCAGTGGCGGCACCATCGTTCTTGCGGGGACCGACAGCGAGCCTCCGCTGATTTTCAACCGGATCGCCATCGGCCTGCGCTTTGACACCGATAACCGGCGCGTTCTGTTGACCCAGGCCGACATCAGCAACGGCGAGATCGGCATCGCCGGAACCGGCAGCGTCGATTATGCGTCGGAGCCGCGGCTGACCCTTGGATTTGCGGGAACGCCGATGTCGGCGTCCGCGCTGAAGCGCATGTGGCCGATCCTGATCGTGCCGGAGGTACGCGAATGGGTGATCGAGCGGATCGAGCGCGGTTCGCTTCAGCGTATCGAAGTCGGCGTCAACTCTCCCGTGCGAAACCTTTCGCGGCGCGGGCCGCCGATTCCGGACGACGGTCTGGCGGTCAGTATTTTGGCCAGCAATGTGACGTTGCGGCCGGTGGATAATTTGCCGCTGGTGGTGCGCGATGCTGACTTGAAGGCTCGCGTCACCGGTCGTACCGCGACGGTGACGATCGGACAAGCCGCGGTGGACACAACGGGGGGGCGCAAACTCAACATCTCCGATCTTGTTTTCGAGGTGCCGGACATGGCGCCGAAGCCGGCGCCGGCGCGGGTAAAATTTCGGGTCGACGGCCCGGTGCCAGCGGCCGCGGAAATTCTCGCCTCCGACCGCTTGAGCGAATTCTCCGGCACCCTGATCGATCCAAATACCAGTCAAGGAAAAGTCGCGGCCCAGGTCTCGTTTGGCTTGCCGATCAAGCGCGAATTGACCAAGGCCGACACGACCTATGCCATTACCGCAGATCTCAGTGGGTTTGCCGCCGACCGGCTGGTGATGAATCAGAAGCTGGAAGCCAATACGCTGAAAATCATCGCCAACAATCAGGGCTATCAGGTCAAGGGCGATGTCCGGATCAACGGACAGGCGGCTACGCTCGATTACCGCAAGCCCAGCGAGGGCGACGCGGATGTCAAATTACAGGCGACGCTCGATGATGCGAGCCGGGCGCGGCTCGGCTTCGATCTCGGCCCCGCTGTATCCGGTGCAATTCCAATCAAGCTGAACGGCAAGATCGGCGGGCCCGATCGCGACAGCCGGATGGGCATCGACGCCGACCTGACCCAGTTGAAGCTCGACAATATCCTGCCGGGTTGGGTCAAGACCTCAGGCAAATCCAGCCGGGCGGTGTTCAACGTGGTGCAGAAGCAACAATCGACCCGGCTGGAAGACATCGTCATCGACGGCGGCGGAGTGCTGATCAAGGGATCGCTCGAGGTCGATCAGAATGGCGACGTGATAAGCGCCAACTTCCCCACTTACTCCCCTTCCGAAGGCGACAAGACGTCGCTAAAGGCCGAGCGGGCCTCCGACGGCACGTTGAAGATCACCATGCGCGGCGACGTATTTGACGGCCGCGGTTTCCTCAAATCAGCTATTTCGGGCAAGGAAGCCGACGCCAAAAGCAAAACCAGAAATTACGATTATGACCTCGACGTGAAGCTCGGCGCCGTGGCCGGCTCCAATGGCGAGGCGGTGCGCAGCGTCGACATCAAGATGTCCCGGCGCAACGGCACGATCCGCAACTTCGCGCTCAGCGGCAAGCTCGGCGTCAACACGACGCCGCTGACCGGCGATTTGCGCGGACGCGCGCAAGGCGCGCGCGATGTGGTTTATCTGGAAACCAATGATGCCGGCGCATTCTTCCGCTTCACCGACACCTACGCCAAGATGATGGGCGGTCAGTTGCAACTGGCGATGGATCCGCCCACCGTCGAACCGCACGCGAAAGAGGGCTTGGTCAACATCCGCGATTTCACGATCAAGGGCGAGGGTTCGATGGATCGCCTGGCCGCGGGCGGGCCAACCGGGACACAGAATGGGGTCGCGTTTTCGCGATTGCGCGCGGAGTTTACCCGGCAGAACGGCCAACTCTCGGTGCGGGAAGGGGTGGTGAAGGGTCCGACCATCGGCGCCACCATCGAAGGCTGCATCGATTATCCCGGCAACCAGGTGCGTATGAGCGGCACCTTCGTTCCGATGTACGGGCTGAACAACATATTCGGTCAGCTTCCGATCGTCGGACTGTTCCTGGGCGGTGGCAGTAACGAGGGCCTGATCGGCGTCACCTATGAAATTGTCGGCACCCCCGGCGCGCCGGTGCTTCGCGTCAATCCGATTTCAGCCATGGCGCCCGGCGTGCTTCGGAAGATCTTCGAATTCAACACCGGCAAGCAGTACAATCCCATCGAACTTCAGGACAGAACTGACTCTCGAAGTACGGCTTGCGGATAGCTAGCGCCGCAGTGCTGGCACAACCAAAAACGGGATCATCCCGAGAATCACGGCGACAAGAGAAAACGCGATCAGCGGGTTGTAGCTGTGGCTCCAGTCGTGGATCAGGCCTCCGCTCCACGAACCGAATGCCGACCCGAGGCCGCTGCCGATGGCGATGGCGCCATAGATGGTCCCAACCTGTTCGCCGCGAAAGATCTTCATGGCGGTTGCCGTAAGCAGCGGACCGCGCGAGCCGATCATGCTCCCGAAGCACACGACAAAGCCGGTCAGCAGCCAGAAGTTCGGATACCATTGCAGCAGCCAGAGCATGACGATGCCGGCGATCGACAGCGCATAGCTGAACAACACCGACGGCCGCCGTCCGATGATGCCGTCGAGCCAGCTGATGCCGAGCATGCCGAACAGCAGCACGACGCCGCTGAAACCCCAGGCGGTCGCCGCCTGCAGCGGCGGGAAGCCGGCGTCGATCAGGTAGGCCACGACTTGCGCCGCGATGGCGTACATACCGATCGCCGTGAAGAAGAAAGTGCCAAACAGAGCCCAGAAGGCGTGATGACGCATGGCGCTGAGCAAGGTCCAGCCTTCGTCGACGAAATCCGCGGCGGCACTTTTTGCGACAGATGCCGACCCTGTCGAGAACAGCCGCCACGGCAGCAATAGCAATGGCGGCATCAGGATCAGCGCGGTGCATCCGAAGATCTGGTAGGCACCGCGCCAGCCGAAATGGTCGATCAGCACCTGCGACAATGGCAGCAACACCAGCACGCCGGCGCCGGTCGCGGAATAAACCACGGCCATCGCGGTCGGCAGCCGCGGGCCGAACCAGCGGCCGAGCAGAATCGAGTTCGGAACGTTGCCGATGAAGGCGATGCCGAGCCCAACGCAGAGGCCGAGGCTCACCTGGAATTGCCAGAGTTTTTGCGCATAGGCGGCAGTCAGGAAGGCGCCGCCCAGCAGCAGGAGTCCAAGCGAATAGACGATGCGGGGGCCGGAACGGTCGAACAGCCGGCCAACCAGCGGCGCCGCCAGACCTCCGGCCAGTGCCGTCAGCGAATAGACCGACACCACCTGCGCCCGGTCCCAGCCAAAGCTCTCCGAGATCGGCAGCAGAAAAACCGTAAAGCTTTCGCCGAGGCCGCGGCCGAGCACGGAGAGCGCAAAGCACAGTGCGAGCACGTTGAGCGCGGTGCGAACCGGAGGCTTAGAGGCGAGGTGTGGGGCGGAATCCTGATCCATCGGTATCATGGAGCGTGTTTCCGCGGCAAAGAACAATGGCTTTGGGCGAATGCGCCTATGCAGGCCTGAGCAGAACGTGGCGCTTCCGACCCATCGAAAGCTTGACCACGCCTTCCGGCGTCAGGTGTGCCGGTGTCAGCGTCATCCTCTCGTCGGTGACGGCGACGTCGTTGACGCGAAGACCGCCGCCCTTGATCTGTCGCCGCGCTTCGCCATTGGAAGCAACCAGCCCTGCCTTGACGAATAGCGCCAGCACGCCGATCCCGCCTGCCAGTTCAGTGCGGGAAATTTCAACGGTCGGAAGGTTTTCGGCGATCGCGCCTTCTTCAAAAGTTTGCCGCGCTGTCTCGGACGCGGCATTCGCAGCTTCCGAACCATGCAGAAGCGTGGTCGCCGCGTCGGCGAGCGCTTTTTTCGCCTCGTTGATCTCCGCGCCTTGCAAGGCGGCCAGCCGCTCGATCTCGTCCAGAGGCAGCGTCGTGAACAGTTTCAGGAATCGCGCCACGTCGGCGTCGGCGGTGTTGCGCCAGAACTGCCAGTATTCGTAAGGACTTCTCATGTCGGCGTTGAGCCAGACCGCGCCGCTGGCGGTCTTGCCCATCTTCTCGCCGTTGGCGGTCGTGATCAGTGGCGTCGTCAACGCGTGCAACTGCGGTGTGCCCATGCGGCGGCCGAGATCGATGCCGTTGACGATATTGCCCCATTGATCGGAGCCGCCCATCTGGAGGCGGCAGTCATACCGTTGGTTGAGCACGGCATAGTCGTAGGCCTGCAGGATCATGTAATTGAATTCGATAAAGCTCATCTCCTGGTCGCGTTCGAGCCGCAACTTCACCGAATCCATCGCCAACATGCGATTGACCGAGAAATGCCGGCCGATATCGCGCAGCATCTCGATCCAGTTCAACTTCGTCAGCCATTCCGCATTGTCAGGCATAACGGCGTCATGCTTGCCGTCGCCGAACTCCAGGAAATGCGAGAACACTTGCTTGATACCGTCCTTGTTGCGCTCGATGTCTTCAATCGAAAGTATCTTGCGTGTCTCATCCTTACCCGATGGGTCGCCGACGCGCGTGGTACCGCCGCCCATCAGCGCGATCGGCTTGTTGCCGGTCTGCTGCAGCCAATAGAGGCACATGATCTGCACCATCGAGCCGACATGGAGCGAAGGTGCCGTGCAATCGAAGCCGATATAGGCGACGAGTTCGCGCCTGGCGGCCAGCGCATCCAGCGACTCGGGTCCGAGATCTGGTGGATGAAACCGCGTTCCTGCAGGACATTCAGAAAATCAGATTTAAATGCAGTCATTGCTATGCGACTCTGATCATTCTTATTTCACGCTATTTCTACGGAATTTCGACGGGCGCCAGTTAAGGACTGCCGCAATGCAGCGCCCTGTGGCATTATAAGATGTGCGTGTTTGACACAAGTTGGACGTTGAGGGCCGCGGCCCCGGAAGCACTGACGCCATGATGATGACGGCAATAGGTCTGATGAGCGGCACCTCGCTCGACGGGGTCGATGTCGCCTTGATCGAAACCGACGGCAAGCGGGTGCGGTCGTTCGGACCGTCGGGCTATCGGGCCTACACCGAAGGCGAGCGCGGTCTGCTGCGCCAGGCGCTGGCCGAGGCGGTGAACCTCTCGACGCGCGAGGCGCGCCCGGGGATCCTGCGCGAGGCCGAGCGCGCCGTCACGTTAGCGCATGCCGAAGCGGTCGCGGCCTTTACCGCGCAGCACCACATCACCCGGGAAAATATCGATATCGTCGGGTTTCACGGTCAGACCGTGCTGCATCGGCCCGCGCAAAAAATGACGGTCCAGATTGGCGATGCGACGGCACTGGCGCGGGCGATCCACATTCCGGTCATGCATGACTTCCGCGCCGCCGATGTCGCCGCCGGCGGGCAGGGCGCGCCGTTCGTGCCGGTCTATCACCGCGCGCTGGCGCAGTCGCTCGACCGCGAAGGGCCGCTGGCCGTGGTCAATATCGGCGGCGTCTCCAACATCACCTATATCGAGGGTGCCGACACCCTGATCGCCTGCGATACCGGGCCGGGCAATGCGCTGCTGGACGATTTCATGTTCCGCACGATGGGCCAGCCGTTCGATTGCGAAGGCCGTCTGGCCGCGCTGGGCACCGCAGATGAAGCATGGATGGCGCGGGCTCTGCGGCATCCGTTCTTCGCGCTGCCGCCGCCCAAATCGCTGGACCGCAATGATTTTGCGTCGCTGGAATTGCAGGGCGTGTCACCCGCCGACGGCGCCGCAACGCTGACGGCATTTACTGCCGCGGCCATTGGCCGGATCGTTGCATTGCTGCCGAAACCGCCGCGGAGCTGGATCGTGGCCGGCGGCGGCGCCCGCAATCGCACAATGCTCACGATGCTGCGCGAGCGCGTCGCGCCGGCAACCGTGGAGGCGGCCGATGCGCTGGGCTGGTCGGCGGACGCCATCGAGGCACAGGCCTTTGGCTTTCTGGCGGCGCGCGGCCTGAAAGGCCTGCCGTTAAGCTACCCCGCCACGACGGGAGTGCCGATCCCAATGACCGGCGGCGTCATCGCCCGGCCCTGATCAGCGCACGTTGGCGAGGCGCATGTCGAGATAGCCCGTCACCGACTCCATCAGCGGCTGCAGCTTGCCGTCGAAGAAATGGTTGGCGCCGGGAATGATCTGCTGATCGATGACGATGCCCTTTTGCGTCTTCAGCTTTTCGACCAGCGTGTTGACGTCCTTGGGCGGCACCACGGCGTCCTTCTCGCCATGCACGATCAGGCCCGAGGAGGGACAGGGCGCCAGGAACGAGAAGTCGTAGAGGTTGGCCGGCGGGGCGATCGAGATGAACCCCTCGACCTCGGGCCGGCGCATCAAGAGCTGCATGCCGATCCAGGCGCCGAAGGAAAACCCGGCTACCCAGCAGGCCCGCGCCTCCGGATTGATGGTCTGCGCCCAATCGAGCGCGGAGGCCGCATCCGACAGTTCCCCGGTGCCGTGGTCGAACGAACCCTGGCTGCGGCCGACGCCGCGGAAATTGAAGCGCAACACCGAGAACCCGCGGTGCACAAAGGCGTAATAGCACTGGTAGATGATCTGGTGGTTCATGGTGCCGTGGAACTGCGGATGCGGGTGCAGCACCATCGCGATCGGCGCATTCTTCTGCTTTGCCGGATGATAGCGGCCTTCGAGACGGCCTGCGGGGCCGGTGAAAATGACTTCAGGCATCGGTGATCCTTGGCAAAGTCGACCGGCTTGCGCACCGGGCTCATCCGGCTCTCGGCAGATGAAACGCCGCACTCTAAGCGGGCCGATCGGGTGCCGTTGGGCTTAACGCGAACGGCGCTTGGTGAACTGGTGGCCGCGTTCTAGCATGAGGCGAGGGGCAAAAAGCAAGCATCTTGAACAGCGGCAGGCGCCCCCGAAGCGCGAACCTGCCGCCCTCCGAGAAGCTGAAACGCAGGATAATCGATACTTGGCACGAGACCGGGTCTATCTCGACTGGAATGCAACGACGCCGCTGCGGCCCGAAGCGCGGGCGGCGATGGCGGCGGCTTGGGATCTCAGCGGTAACCCCTCGTCAGTCCACGCCGAGGGGCGGGCGTCGCGCAGATTGGTCGAGGATGCGCGGGCCGTCATCGCCGCGGCCATCGGCGCCGACCCGCGCAATGTCGTTTTCACCTCCGGCGGCACCGAGGCAAATTCGCTCGCGCTGACGCCGGGACTTCGACGGAATTCCGGCTTGCCAATCAACAGGTTGGTCGTTGCTGCCATCGAACATGCCTCGGTACTTGCGGGCGGTCGATTTCCGCGGGAGGCGATCGAGACCCTCGGCGTCAACAGGTCAGGCGTCGTCGACCTCGATCATCTCCGCGAGATTTTGGCCGACGGCCCGCCGGCGCTGGTCTCTGTGATGTCAGCCAATAACGAAACCGGCGCGTTGCAGCCGGTCGCGGAAATTGCCGATATGGTCCATGGCGCGGGTGGCCTGCTGCATGTCGATGCAGTCCAAACGCTCGGAAAAATTCCTTTCAACTTCAGTGAATTGAAGGCCGATCTTATATCGATTTCTGCGCACAAGATTGGCGGTCCAAAAGGTGCGGGGGCGCTGGTGCTCGCCGATGGCGTGGCCGCGCTGGAGGGCGTGATACAGGGCGGCGGACAGGAGCAGGGGCGTCGCGCAGGGACCGAGAACGTCGCGGGCATCGCGGGCTTTGGCGCCGCCGTCACAGCCGCGATGGCGTCGCTGGATGGCGACATGAACAGGGTCGAAAAGCTACGTAACCGTCTTGAGATCGGCTTGCGGCAAACCCGGGGCGTTTTTGTGTTCTCCGAAAATACGCCGCGGCTGCCCAACACCACCCTGTTTACGGTTCCGGACCTCAAGGCGGAGACGGCGGTGATTGGATTCGACCTCGAAGGTATCGCGGTATCGTCGGGTTCCGCCTGCTCATCCGGTAAGGTGCAGCCATCCCATGTGCTGGAGGCCATGGGGTTCAGCCCGGAACTGGCAAAGGGAGCAGTGCGCCTCAGTCTGGGCTGGTCGACCACGGAAGCGGACATTGATTGCGGCCTGGAGGCTTGGCGAAAGCTCGCAAGTGCATTACTTAAGAGGGACGAAACACAGCTTGAACGGTTCTAAGAGGATGTCGTCGCTGTGAACTGATCCACCGCGGTCCTTGAAACCGCGAGCGGAGGGAAAGAATGCCAGCCGTACAAGAGACGGTCGATCGCGTCAGGCGGATCGACGTCGACCAGTATCGATATGGGTTTGAGACGCTGATCGAGTCCGACAAGGCCCCGCGCGGGCTGTCGGAAGATACCGTCCGCTTCATTTCCGCGAAAAAGAACGAACCGGCCTGGATGCTGGACTGGCGGCTGGAGGCCTATCGCCGCTGGCTGACCATGAAGGAGCCCGACTGGGCGCGCGTCCACTATCCGAAGATCGACTACCAGGACCTCTATTACTATTCGGCGCCGAAGAAGAAGGAACTGGCCTCGCTCGACGAGGTCGATCCGGAAATCCTCAAGACCTACGAAAAGCTCGGCATTCCCCTGCGCGAGCAGGAAATGCTGGCGGGCGTGGTCCGCCCCGAAGGCGAACGGCGCATCGCGGTCGATGCGGTGTTCGATTCGGTTTCGGTCGCGACCACATTCCAGAAGGAGCTGAAGCAGGCCGGCGTGATCTTCATGCCGATCTCGGAGGCGATCCGCGAGCATCCGGACCTCGTGAAGAAATACCTGGGCACGGTGGTGCCGACCTCGGACAACTTTTTTGCGACGCTGAACTCGGCGGTGTTCTCCGACGGTTCGTTCGTCTACGTGCCGCCGGGCGTGCGCTGCCCGATGGAGCTGTCGACCTATTTCCGCATCAACGAGCGCAATACCGGCCAGTTCGAGCGCACGCTGATTATCGCCGACAAGGGGGCTTATGTCAGCTATCTCGAAGGCTGCACCGCGCCGCAGCGCGACGAGAACCAGCTGCACGCCGCGGTGGTCGAACTGGTCACCCATGACGATGCCGAGATCAAATATTCGACCGTGCAGAACTGGTACCCCGGCAATTCCGAAGGCAAGGGCGGCATCTACAATTTCGTCACCAAGCGCGGCGACTGCCGCGGCAACAATTCGAAGATTTCCTGGACCCAGGTCGAGACCGGCTCGGCGATCACCTGGAAATATCCGAGCTGCATCCTGCGCGGCGACAATTCGCGCGGCGAGTTTTACTCGATCGCGATTTCGAACGGCCACCAGCAGGTCGATTCCGGCACCAAGATGATCCATCTCGGCAAGAACACCACCAGCCGGATCATCTCCAAGGGCATCGCCGCCGGCGTCTCGCAAAACACCTACCGCGGCCTCGTCACCGCGCATCGCAAGGCGACCAACGCGCGCAATTTTACGGCCTGCGACTCGCTGCTGATCGGCGACAAGTGCGGCGCGCACACCGTGCCGTATATCGAGGCCAAGAATTCATCGGCGCTGTTCGAGCACGAAGCCACCACGTCGAAGATTTCGGAAGACGTGCTGTTCTACTGCGTACAGCGCGGGCTCAGCCAGGAGGAAGCCGTCGGCCTCGTGGTCAACGGCTTTGTCAAGGACGTGCTGCAGCAGCTGCCGATGGAGTTCGCGGTAGAGGCGCAGAAGCTGATTTCGATCAGTCTTGAAGGGTCGGTTGGATAATTTGAAGCCGTCATCCTGAGGAGGCCGCGTAGCGGCCGTCTCGAAGGATGAAGAAATTGTCGATCTCGTCCTTCGAGACGCGCCTTCTGCGCTCCGCAGGACGACGGAAAAATGGAAAGTGTGATGCCGTTACTCGAGGTCAAAAACCTGCAGGTCCGTGTCGAGGAGCGTGAGATTCTCCACGGGCTGTCGCTCACCGTGAACAGGGGCGAGGTGCACGCGATCATGGGGCCGAACGGCTCCGGCAAGTCGACGCTCTCGCATGTCATCGCCGGCAAACCCGGCTATGAAGTCACCTCGGGCGAAATCCTGTTCGAGGGTGATGACCTCTTGGCGATGTCACCGGACGAGCGCGCCGCCAAGGGCGTCTTCCTCGCCTTCCAGTATCCGGTGGAAATTCCGGGGGTCGCCACCATGACGTTCCTGCGCACCGCGCTGAATGCGCAGCGCAAAGCGCGCGGCGAGAGCGAATTTTCCACGCCTGACTTTCTGAAGAAAGTCCGTTCGGTCGCGGCTTCCCTGAACATTCCGCAGGACATGCTCCGCCGTGGCGTCAATGTCGGCTTCTCCGGCGGCGAAAAGAAGCGCAACGAGATTTTGCAGATGGCGCTGTTCGAACCGAGCCTGTGCATCCTCGATGAGATGGATTCCGGCCTCGACATCGACGCGCTGCGGGTCGCGGCCGACGGCGTCAATGCGCTGCGCTCGCCAGACCGTGCCATGGTGGTGATCACGCATTACCAGCGGCTGCTGAATTACATCGTGCCGGATTTCGTGCACGTGATGTCCAGGGGCCGCGTCGTGAAGAGCGGAGGCAAGGAACTGGCGCTGGAGCTGGAAGAGAACGGCTACGCGCAGTTCGAAGACGCGGCGTGATGCGGATTTTGGTATGAATTTGGCTCTGGCAAAAACCGAAACCGGACGCGCGCTCGGCGAAGCATTCGCCGTCGCACGCGACCGGCTGCCCGGGAGAGGCAAGATCGCGGAGATGCGCAGGAAGGCGTTCGACGCCTACGAGCGCGCCGGCCTGCCGCATCGGCGCATCGAGGATTGGAAATACACCGATCTGCGCGTGCTGATGCGCGAGGTGCTGCCGCTGGCGGCTGCGCCCGATGCCGCCGCGCTGACGCAAGCCGGCGAAGCGCTGGAGCTGCATGCCATCGACGGCGTGCGCAAGTTGGTGTTGGTCGATGGCGTGTTCGCGCCAAAACTTTCCGACCTTGCCAGCCCGCAAAAAGGCCTTTCCATCCGCACGTTGCGCGAAGTGTTGGAGAAGGGCGATGCCGCGCTGCACTCGCAACTCTTCGCGCCCGATAATTCCAACCCGATGGTGGCGCTGAACTCGGCCATGATGACCGACGGCGTGGTGATCGAGGTCGCCGACGGCGCGGTGCTGACCCAGCCGCTGCATATCATCCATATTGCCAGCGGCGGTACACCCTCGGCGATGTTCACACGTTCGCTGCTGACGCTCGGCAAGTCCGCGAACGCCACGCTGGTGGAAAGCTATATCGCCGCCGACGGTGCCAAGGTCTATCAGGCCCACAATTCACTGATCGTTTCGATCGGCGATAGCGCACGGCTCGATCATGTCCGGCTGATCGAGGACAGCCGCGACGCATTCAACATTTCCTCGTCCGTCATCACGCTGGGCGCACACGCGCATTTTAACACGTTCGGGATGGCCAGTGGCGGCGGCGTCAGCCACTATCAGGCCACCATCGCCTTTGCCGGCGAGGGGTCGCAGGTCGAGACCAACGGCGTCAACCTGCTCAACGGCCGCCAGCATGCCGACACCACGCTGTTCATGGATCACGCGGTGCCCGGTTGCTCGAGCCGCGAGATCTTCCGCGCCGTGGTCGACGACCGCGGGCATTCGGTGTTTCAGGGCCGCATCATCGTGCAGCCCAGGGCGCAGAAGACCGACGCCAAGATGATGACGCGGGCGCTGCTGTTGTCCGACGAGGCCGAAGCCGACAACAAGCCGGAGCTGGAAATTTTCGCGGACAACGTCACCTGCGGTCACGGCGCCACCACCGGTGCGCTTGACGAGAGTCTTTTGTTCTATCTTCGCGCTCGTGGCCTGTCCGAGAAAGAGGCGCAGGCGCTGTTGATCCAGGCCTTCGTCGGCGAAGCCATCGAATCCATCGTCAATGACGATTTGCGCGAACTGGCGGTCGGCGCAGCGGAGCGCTGGTTGGCGGCACGAGGTTGAGCATGCATCCTGCGGTCTCCAATGGCTCATATGACGTGGCCCGCGTCCGGGAAGACTTTCCGGCGCTGGCGCTGCAGATCTATGGCAAGCCGCTGGTCTATCTCGATAACGCCGCATCCGCGCAAAAGCCGACCGCGGTGCTCGACCGCATGACCGAGGCCTACAGAACCGAATACGCCAACGTGCATCGCGGCCTGCATTATCTCGCCAACGCGGCAACGGAAGCCTATGAGAGCGGCCGCGGCAAGGTCGCGACCTTCCTCAATGCCGCGCGGCCTGAGGAAATCGTGTTCACCCGCAACGCCACCGAGGCCATCAATCTCGTGGCGTCTTCATGGGGCGAGCCGAACATTAAGGCCGGCGATGAGATCGTGCTCTCGATCATGGAGCACCATTCCAACATCGTGCCGTGGCACTTTTTGCGTGAGCGCCATGGCGCCGTGATCAAGTGGGCGCCGGTGGACGACGAAGGTAACTTCCTGATCGACGAGTTCGAGAAACTGCTGACCGATCGCACCAGGCTGGTTGCGATCACGCAGATGTCGAATGCGCTGGGTACCATCGTTCCCGTGAAGGACGTGGTGAAGCTCGCGCATGCGCGCGGCATCCCGGTGCTGGTCGACGGCAGCCAGGCCGCGGTGCATCTGGCCATCGATGTGCAGGACATCCACTGCGACTTCTATGTCTTCACCG
Organism: uncultured Alphaproteobacteria bacterium; assembly: GCA_963784755.1. Lineage (GTDB taxonomy): Bacteria > Pseudomonadota > Alphaproteobacteria > Rhizobiales > Xanthobacteraceae > Bradyrhizobium. Next base: position 176,970 of record CAWASS010000005.1, read on the forward strand.
GCCACAAGCTCTACGGCCCGACTGGCATCGGCGTGCTGTATGCGAAGCACGAACATCTGGTGGCGATGCGGCCTTACAACGGCGGCGGCGAGATGATCCGCGAGGTCGCACGGGATTGGGTCACCTATGGCGATCCGCCACACAAGTTCGAGGCGGGCACGCCGGCGATCGTCGAAGCGATCGGGCTTGGTGCCGCCATCGACTATGTCAATTCGATCGGCAAGGAGCGGATCGCGGCGCATGAACATGATCTTCTCGCCTACGCCCAGGATCGGCTGCGCGAGATCAATTCGCTGCGGCTGATCGGAACGGCGCGAGACAAGGGCCCGGTGATTTCCTTCGAGATGAAGGGTGCACACCCTCACGATGTCGCGACCGTGATCGACCGCCAGGGCATCGCGGTGCGCGCCGGCACCCATTGCGTGATGCCGCTTCTGGAGCAATTCAATGTTACGGCGACGTGCCGCGCCTCGTTTGGCATGTATAATACCCGTGAAGAAGTCGACCATCTGGCACAGGCGCTGATCAAGGCGCGGGAATTGTTTTCATGACCGACACTGTCGAAGCCACCAAGCCCAATATGGAGACCGTCTCCGCGCTGGCCCCTGACGAGACCGAGCGTCTCGGCGGCGAAATCGTCGCCGCCTTGAAGACGGTGTTCGATCCGGAAATTCCGGCCGACATCTACGAGCTCGGCCTGATCTACAAGGTCGACATCAAGGACGACCGCACCGTCAACGTCGAGATGACGCTGACGACGCCGAATTGTCCGGCGGCAGCCGAAATGCCGCAGATGGTGGAGAACGCGGTCGCCAGCGTTCCCGGCGTCGGTGTGGTCAACGTCAATATCGTGTGGGAGCCGGCGTGGACGCCGGACCGCATGACCGACGAGGCGCGCCTCGTATTGAATATGTGGTGAAACGTCGTCATGCGCGGGCTTGACCCGCGCATCCGTCGTTCTTCGCAAGAGTCTTACGAAGAATGATGGATTGCCGGGTCAAGCCCGGGCATGACGAGTCTCTCACAGGGATTGATGTCTCGCGAGGACTGAATAGATGAATGAGATGACACCAGCCTCCACCGCACCCGCCAAGGCAAAGCCGCGGCCCCGTCCGCAGGTGATGAAGTTGACCGAAGCTGCGGCAGCGCGGATTCAGGAACTCACCAAGCGCGCGGACTCCGAGATTGTCGGACTGCGCGTCGGGATCAAGAACGGCGGCTGTGCCGGACAATCCTACACCGTCGAATATGCCCACAACGTCAAACCGACCGACGAGGTCGTCGAGGACAAGGGCGTGAAGATCCTGGTCGATCCGAAGGCGGTGCTGTTCCTGCTCGGCACCGAGATGGATTACAAGGCCGACAAGATGTCGGCGCAGTTCATCTTCAACAACCCGAACCAGACCGGCGCCTGCGGCTGCGGCGAGTCGGTGCAGCTCACGGCTGCGAAGCTCGAGGGCTGAGCTTCGCTACGTACACTGCCGTCATCCTGAGGAGCCGCGCGCTTGCGCGGCGTCTCGAAGGATGGGCAGCATGCGCTCGTGGCCGCATCCTTCGAGGCTCGCCCAAGAGGGCGAGCACCTCAGGATGACGACAGTGTGGATGCTTGCACAAGTAATTTCAGATGGACCGCGATTTCCTTCTTGATATTTTCGCAAGCTTCGGGCCCGTCACGCTGCGGCGAATGTTTTCGGGCTTCGGTATCTCTGTAGACGGGGTCAATTTCGCCATGGCGTTGCGCGCCGGGCTTATCCTGCGGGCAGACGAACTTACCATTCCCCGGTTCGAGGCCGAGGGTGCCAAGCCGTTTCAGTATACGACCAGCAAGAAAACCGTCACGGTAGCCTCGTACTGGCACGTGCCGGAACGGCTTTACGACGATCCAGATGAATTTGCAGAGTGGGCGCGGGCGGCGCTGGCTGCCGCGCAACGCGCAGCGCTGAAAAAGCGGCCGAAGCGGAAAAAGACCAAGAAGGCGGTCAAGAAGGCGGCGAAGAAAAAGAAACCGTCATCCTGAGGAGCCGCGCGCTTGCGCGGCGTCCCGAAGGATCGCCGCGGGCGCTTGTGGCCGCATCCTTCGAGACGCGGCCAAGAGGCCGCTCCTCAGGATGACAATTCGGTGTTGACGGATAAAACCTCACGCCACCTGGCTGTAGAATCTCGGCTGAATATTCCGGATCCGCCTCGCAGATGACGCGGTTGCGTCCGTTGCGTTTGGCGGCGTAGAGGCAAGTGCGTAGGATGGGTTGAGCGCAGCGAAACCCATCATCATCAGCGTCGGTACGGATTGACGGGTTTCGCTGCGCTCAACCCATCCTACGGTTCTGCGCTTCGCCTCACGCCACCTGGCTCTGGATATCGGCCGAATATTCCGGGTCGGTTTCGCAGATGACGCGGTTGCGGCCGTTGCGCTTGGCGGCGTAGAGGCAGCCGTCGGCGCGCTCGATCAGCGAATCCGTGTCGTCGCCCGCCCGCAGCACCGAAACGCCGATAGAGATGGTGACGCGGCCGAGAATTTCGCCGGTGGATTTCTTCTTCAGTTCCTTCGACATCACGGCGCGGCGGATGTGGTCGGCCACCGTCAGCGCCTGGCGCAGCGCGGTGTTGGGAAGCACCACCGCGAATTCTTCGCCGCCGTAGCGGGCGGTGATGTCCTGGCCCTTGATGGTCTGTTTCAGCGACATCCCGACCAGCCGCAACACCTGATCGCCAGTGAGATGACCGTAATTGTCGTTGAAGGATTTGAAATGGTCGATGTCGAGCATCAACAGTGACAGCGGCTCGCCGCAAGCCGCGGCGCTCTGCACGGCGGCCGCGATGGCGCGGTCGAAATATTTGCGGTTGCCGAGGCTGGTCAAGGGATCGGTCAGGCTTTCGGCCCGGATCGCCTCGAGGCTCTGCTGCAGATTGCTGATTTCCTGCTTAGACAGGCTCAATCGGTCTTCCAGCGCCTTGTTGGTATCGCGCATCTCGCGCGTGGAGATCACCAGTTGCTCGACCACCGCTTTGACCTGGTCGCGGTTCTGCGCCACCGACAGTTTTTGCGTAGCACCCGACAGGCTGTCGTCATAGCTGGCGGTCATCCCCAGGGCGTCGGTGATCAGGCTCATCACGTCGTCGATTTCGCCGATCACGCGTGCGCCGACCTTGTCGATGCGGTCGGTGGTTTTGATCTGGGATAGATAGGTGTCGTAGATCTGTTCGAGATCGGCCTCGGTCAGCTTGCCGTTGCGCGCCAGGGTTTCGTTGATGATCTTGTTGAGCGGGGCGTTATAGCCGGTGGCGTAGACATACCAGATCTCGTAGTTGCGCGGCACCGCGGTCTGCCGCAGCGATCTGATCTGGCCAAGCGCCACTTCCGCGAACGCCATTGAGCGTTCATGTTCATCCAGAACCTTGATCACTGCGTCCCCAATCCGGGCATCCTGCCCGTCGGCTTGCCGGCAATAGTTAAAATTATCGCGGTCAAGTTAACGGACGAGAATGAACGACCGGTAAACGGGGTTCCGGGTGGGCTTTTGCGGTAACACCCTGAGCTTGCAATCAAACTTCTTGCGACCAGACGTTTTGGCTCAGACCCGGGCCCGCACCGGACGCAGCAGAAACGCCGGCAGATGCGAGTGATCGGCGGGTTCCGGCGCGGCTTCACGGGGCGCCCGCGGGGCCTCGGCGCGGCCGATGGAGGGCGTCCGCGACGGCGCGGGGGCGGCTGGCGGCGTGAATGTGGCTGCTGGGGCCTGCGGCTGGGAGCCGTTGCGGTCACCGCCGGAGCGCCGGGGTCCGCGCTCGCGGCGGGGCTTGCGGCTTTCGCGGGAACCTTCTCGAGAGCCTTGGCGGGAACCTTCGCGCGACCTGGACTCGCGCGGCTGCTCGGCGTGCCCAGCGGAAATGTCGTCGGGCTCGTTGCTGATGGCGCTGTTGTCGGCGCGGGGAATGGTTTGGCCGATCAGCTTTTCGATCGCCGCCATCGACTTGAAATCGAGCGGGCTGACGATGGTGATCGCGGTGCCGGCGCGTCCGGCCCGGCCGGTGCGGCCGATGCGGTGGACATAGTCGTCGGCGTGATGGGGGACGTCGAAATTGAAGACGTGGCTGGTGGTCGGGATATCGAGGCCGCGGGCGGCAACGTCGGAAGCGACCAGCAGCGGGATTTCACCCCTGCGGAATTGATCCAGCGCCGCGGTGCGCGCCGACTGATCCATGTCGCCGTGCAGTGCGCCGACGGCAAAACCGTGCTTCTGCAGCGATTTGTAGAGCAACGCCACTTCGCGCTTGCGGTTGCAGAAGATGATCGCGTTCTGCAGATCGGTGGCGCCGCGGAGCAGCCGGCGCAGCGTCTCGCGCTTCTCATGCGGCTCGCGGCCGACGCTGACCTGGAACTGGGCCACGCCCTCGGCGGTGGTCGCCGGTTTGGAAACTTCGATTTTCTCGGGGTTATGCAGGAAGGTTTCGGTGATGCGGCGGATTTCGGGCGGCATGGTCGCGGTGAAGAACAGCGTCTGCCGCGTAAACGGGATCATCTTGCAGATGCGCTCGATGTCGGGAATGAAGCCCATGTCCAGCATGCGGTCGGCTTCGTCGATCACCAGCAATTCCACGCCGGTGAGCAGCAGGCCGCCGCGCTCGGTGTGATCGAGCAGCCGGCCCGGCGTGGCGATCAGCACGTCGACGCCGCGGGTCAGCTTGGTGTCCTGGTCGCCGAACGAAACCCCGCCGATGACAAGCGCGACGTTGAGCTTCTGGCCGGCGCCGTATTTGTCGAAACTCTCCTTGACCTGGGCGGCGAGTTCGCGCGTCGGCTCGAGGATGAGGGTGCGCGGCATGCGGGCCCGGGCGCGGCCTTTTTCCAGCATGGTGAGCATCGGAAGCACGAAGGCAGCGGTCTTGCCGGTGCCGGTCTGGGCGATGCCGAGGACGTCCCGGCGGGCCAGAACGTGGGGGATCGCTTGTTCCTGGATGGGGGTGGGTATGGTGTAACCGGTGGCCGCGACGGCGGCGAGCACCTTTTCGGACAAGCCGAGATGGGAAAAAGACATTGAGCCTCTACAAGAATCCGCCGTTTGGAATCTCGGAAATAGACTGTCGCGCTCAACCCCGGAACGGCACGCAAATATGCTCGGGATTTTAGAGGATACGCAGACAGGCGGCTTACTCAGGATATCGCGTTTCGATTCCGGGCCGCGTCGAGGCGGAACATAGGGTTTAAGCTGCCAAAGTCAATGGAGCAGGGCCGGAAAGGGCCGAAAAAGCTTAATGTTTACGCATAAATGGCGGGTTGGCCGGTCATAATAGCAGTGCCAGTCCGGTCTAACGTCCATCCTGTCGAATCGCTTGCGGTCTGGCGACGTATAAATATTCTTAAGCTGCAACCAGAGCCAGGCAATGGACGCGGGCAGTTTTTCAGAACAACCGGCACGCCGCACCATCAAGACGCGCTGCTGCATCGTCGGCGGCGGGCCGGCCGGCATGATGTTGGGATATCTGCTGGGGCGCGCCGGGATCGAGACCATCGTGCTGGAAAAGCACGCCGATTTCTTCCGGGATTTCCGCGGTGATACCGTGCATCCCTCGACGCTGCAGGTGATGGACGAACTCGGCCTGATCGACGGGTTCCTGAAGCTGCCGCACCAGGAATTGCAGAAGATGGACGGACAGTTCGGCGGCAGCTCGATCCGCATCGCCGATCTCAGCCGCCTGAACGCAAAATACCCCTTCGTCGCCTTCATGCCGCAATGGGATTTTCTCAACTTTTTGCGCGAGCGCGGCAAGCGGTTTCCCTCTCTGAAGGTCATGATGAACGCGGATGCGACCGATCTCGTCTGGTCCGGCGAGACCGTCGCCGGGGTGAAGGCTGATACGCCGGAGGGACCGGTCGAAATCCGCGCCGATCTCACGGTTGCGTGCGACGGCCGGCATTCGATCGTGCGCGAGAAGGCGCGGCTTGAAATCAAGGAGATCGGCGCGCCGATGGACGTGCTGTGGTTCCGCGCCGGCAAAGCGAAAGACGAAAGCGAAAGCGTGTTTGCCCGGGTCGAGACCGGCAAGATGATGGTGACGTTCGACCGCGGCGATTACTGGCAATGCGCCTATGTGATCGCCAAGAACCAATACGACGCGGTGAAGGCGAGGGGACTCGACGCGTTGCGCGACGAAATCGTGCGCCTGGCGCCGGTCCTGAAGTCCGGCATATCGGACGTGAAGACCTGGGACGACGTGAAGCTGCTGACGGTGGCGATCAATCGGCTGAAGCGCTGGACCCGGCCCGGATTGCTCTGCATCGGCGATGCCGCGCACGCGATGTCGCCGGTCGGCGGCGTCGGCGTCAACCTCGCGGTGCAGGACGCGGTCGCGACCGCCAACCTGCTGGCTGCGAAGCTGGCGAAGGGTTGTCCGCCTGAAACCGAACTGGATGCGGTGCGGCGCCGCCGCGAATTTCCGGTGTGGATGACGCAGCGGATGCAGGTGGTGGTGCAGAACAATATCATCAGCGCCGCGCTGAACCCCGGCGATGCGCCGCTTCAGGCGCCGATATTCGCTCGCGTGATCAATGCGGTGCCGTGGCTGCAGGGCATCACCGCACGGTTCATCGGGCTCGGCGTGCGGCCGGAGCATGTGCATTCGCCGGAAGCGAAATAGGGACCGTCATTGCGAGCGAAGCGAAGCAATCCAGAAGTGGGCAAACGCTGGATTGCTTCGTCGCTGCGCTCCTCGCAATGACAAATTGCGCGCTACCGTCGCCTATCCCATCACCGAAAACCCGCCATCGACGGGGATCGCCGTACCCGTCACAAAATCCGAAGCGCTCGAAGCCAGAAACACCGCTACGCCTGCAAAATCGCCGATCGCGCCCCAGCGCGCCGCCGGTGTCCGCGCCAGGACCTTGTCGTGCAGGCCATCGATCTCCTGGCGGGCGCGTTTGGTCAAATCGGTATCGATCCAGCCCGGCAGGATGGCGTTGGCCTGAATGTTGTCGGCGGCCCAGGCGACCGCGCAGGAGCGGGTGAACTGCACGATGCCGCCCTTGCTCGCGGCATAGGCCGGCGCAAAGCCGGCGCCGAAGATCGACATCATCGAGCCGATGTTGATGACCTTGCCGCCGCCTGCCGCCTTCATCGCGGGGTAGACCGCCTGCGAGCACAGGAACGCGCTGGTGAGGTTGGTCGCAATCACGCTGTCCCATTCCTCGATGGCCAGCGCATGCGGCGGCTTGCGCACGTTGATGCCGGCATTGTTGACCAGAATATCGATACGGCCGAATTCGGTTTTCGTGCGCTCGACCATGGCTGCGACCGCGGCCTTGTCGGTAACGTCGGCAACGACCGAGATCGCCCTGGCGCCACGCTGCTTCAGCTCAGCGACCGCCGCGTCCGATTTCGCCGCATTGCGCCCGACAATCGCAACCGCAGCACCTGCCTCCGCCAGCCCGCGTGCCATGCCGAGCCCGATGCCGCCATTGCCGCCGGTGACGATGGCGACGCGGCCGGTGAGGTCGAAGGGGGAGGGTGTCATTGCTGATGTCCTCTTTTCGTCATGGCCGGGACAAGCCCGGCCATGACGAGGTTCTATCTAGCGCCTGCCCGCCAGATCAGGATCAGCCCGACCACCGCGAGCGCCGCGCCGTAATACGCCCACCGCACCTGGCTGATCATGAAGCTCGATTGCGGCCAAGCGACGTATCCGGTGCCCTGGCCGATCCAGAGCAGGCCGATCAACAGCGCGAGGACTCCGGCAATCCGCATTTCTCACACGTCCAGCAGATCCTCGCGCGCAAACTCCGCCTTGTCCGAGATGAACGCGAACCGCGACTCGGCTTTGTTGCCCATCAGCCGCTCCACCGAATCCGCGGTGCCTTCGCGGTCGTCGGCCAAAAGCACCACGCGCAGCAGCGTGCGCCTGGCGGGGTCCATGGTGGTTTCCTTGAGCTGCGCCGGCATCATTTCGCCAAGACCCTTGAAGCGGCCGACGTCGACCTTGGCGTTGGCGTTGAATTCGCTCTTCAGCAGCTGATCCTTGTGGGCATCGTCGCGGGCGTAGACCGTCTTGGCGCCGTGGGTGAGGCGATAGAGCGGGGGGACCGCAAGATAGAGATGGCCCTCGTCGATCAGCCGCGGCATCTGCCGGTAGAAGAACGTGATCAGGAGCGAAGCGATGTGGGCGCCGTCGACGTCGGCGTCGGTCATGATGATGATACGCGAGTAGCGCAAATCCTCTTCGCGGTACTGCGCCAGCGTGCCGGCGCCGATCGCCTGCATCAGATCGGCGAGCTGCGCGTTGGCGGTGAGCTTGTCCTTGGTGGCGGAGGCGACGTTGAGGATTTTTCCCGCAACGGGAGGATCGCCTGGGTCTTGCGGTCGCGCGCCTGCTTGGCGCTGCCACCCGCCGAGTCGCCCTCGACAATGAACAGTTCGGAGCCTTCGGCGGCGGTATTGGTGCAGTCTGCCAGCTTGCCGGGCAGGCGCAGCTTCTTCACCGCAGTCTTGCGTGAAATCTCTTTTTCGGCGCGCCGGCGCAGCCGCTCGTCGGCGCGCTCGATGACAAAATCCAGCAGCTTGTTGGCCTGCAGCGGATTGCCGGACAGCCAGTGGTCGAACGGGTCCTTGATCGCCTGCTCGACGATGCGCTGGGCTTCTGATGTGGCGAGGCGGTCCTTGGTCTGGCCCTGGAATTCCGGCTCGCGCACGAACACGGAGAGCATCACGGCGGCGCCGACCATCACGTCTTCGGAGGTTACGCTGGTGGCGCGCTTGCCCTGGCCGACGCGCTCGGCGTGATCCTTCAACCCGCGCAACAGCGCGCTGCGCATGCCGGATTCATGGGTGCCGCCGTCGGGCGTCGGCACGGTGTTGCAATAGGAGGAGAGAAAGCCGTCGGCGTCGGCGGTCCAGGCGACGGCCCATTCGCAGGCGCCATGGGCGCCGTTGCGCCCGGATTTGCCGGAGAAGATATCGGGATGCACCAGCGTGTCGGCGTGAATGGCGGCGCCGAGATAATCCTTCAACCCGCCGGGAAAATGGAAGGAGTCCTCGGCCGGCACGTCGTCGAGGCCCCTGAGCAGTTCCGGATCGCAGCGCCAGCGGATTTCGACGCCGCCGAACAGATAGGCCTTTGACCTCGTCATCTTGAACAGTCGCTGCGGCTTGAACGACGCCTTGCCGCCGAAGATATCGGGGTCCGGTTTGAAGCGGATTTTGGTGCCGCGGCGGTTGTTGATCTTGCCGAGGTCCTCGAGCTTGCTCTTGGGCTGGCCGCGCTCGAACGCGATCCGATAGAGTTTTTGGCCGCGTGCGACCTCGACCTCGAGCCGGGAGGAGAGGGCGTTGACTACGGAGACGCCGACGCCGTGCAGGCCGCCCGAGGTCTCGTAGACCTTGGAGTCGAATTTGCCGCCGGAATGCAGCGTGCACATGATGACTTCGAGCGCCGATTTTTTCGGAAATTTCGGGTGCGGATCGACCGGGATGCCGCGGCCGTTGTCGGTGACGGTGAGGAAGCCGTCGGCGTTCATTTCCACTTCGATGAAGGAAGCATGTCCCGCCAGCGCCTCGTCCATGGCGTTGTCGATCACCTCGGCGAACAGATGGTGCAGCGCCTTTTCGTCGGTGCCGCCGATATACATGCCGGGGCGGCGCCGTACCGGCTCGAGGCCTTCAAGCACCTCGATGTCGCGTGCGGTATAGCCGGCCTCGGCGCTGGAGCCGCGCGGCGCGGCCTTCACAGGCGCGCGTCCCCTCGGCTCGGGCGAGCTGAAGAGATCGTTGTCCGTCCGTGGTTTGGCATTAGCTTTCAAGGACTTGGGCATGGCTTTTCAAGTATTGCGCGCAGGCTTGGCGCGGCGAATCAGCTCCCCTGACTATGCCACGGATGAGCTTAAAAAGTGACGGCCAAGTCCAAGGCCCGGGGGCCGCTGCGCGGTTAACCCTCCCCACAGCAAAGCCGCGAGCAACCTATTGATCTCACGTGAAAGTTGCATGAAAGTCGTCCGGGGGGGACAAATTCAATGATCATCAGGCTGTTACTGGCCACGGCGATTGCCATGCCGTGCCTCGGCTGCGCGTCGGCTACGCGCGGAACGACCGAGAGCATTTCCATTGCATCGACGCCGCCGGGCGCCACGGCGGATGTTTCGGGTCTGGACAATCCGACCGCCTGCATCACGCCATGCGTGGTTCAGGTCAAGCGCAACGCGGACATCACCGTTTCGATCAACAAGCCAGGTTACGAACCGCAGGTTATTCCTCTTACCAAGGAAGTCGCCGGAGCGGGCGCCGCGGGATTCGCCGGCAACGTTCTGGTCGGCGGCGTGGTCGGCATGGGCGTTGATGCCGTCACCGGCGCGGCGATGGACCACAAGCCAAATCCGGTCGAGGTCACGTTGCAGCCGAGCAGGCCCGCCTCGGCACCGCGCCCGGCGAAGCCGCCACGACTGCGGCAACCGGCCAAACCGCAGCCGCAGAGTTGATCGCCAGATCTGGCGCGGCCGGCAGCCGCCTCACGTCGAGGCTCGCTCCGTCCGGAACACGATGACGGTGAACAGCGCCATCGCCGCCACCACGATCAACGAGCCCGCGATCGGCGCTGCCATGAACGCCGGACCCTTCAGCAGCACCAAGGCGATGCCGGCCGGAAGCAGGATGCCGCCGACGATATGGAGCCAGCCCTGCAGCTTGGCCAGCGTCGTGGAGCCTGCGGCGGGAACCAGTCGGTAATACAGCCCGAACAGGAACAGCAGCACGCCCCCGACCAGATTGAGATGCGCATGTGCAGGCCCGAGCAGGAAATTCTGCTGAATGCCCATCACGATGCCTGCCAGCATCCCGGCCAGTAAAATCACGGCGCTCACGCACATCATCAACGATCCGATCATCGGTCTTTCCTTGTTTTGTTCCGGATTTTGCAGGCCATCTGGCGGAGCGGAGAGCTCACGCCCGATCCCCGTCATTGTGACTTGATGTCACGCACGGGGCTGGCCTACCTGTTTGGGTACTGAACCTGTAAAAAGGTTCAAAATAACGGCGGCCGGGGAAGGCGTTCGACGAATGGAAGAAGGGTTTCGCGGCATCGCCGACTTTGTCCGCGATCATCAGGCCTGGGCCGCGCCCATCGTTCTTCTGCTGGCGTTCGGCGAGTCGCTTGCGTTCATCTCGCTGCTGATCCCGGCCTGGGGCGCGCTGGTCGCCATCGGCGCGCTGATCGGGGCCGCCGACATCTCCTTCTGGCCGGTCTGGGTTGCCGGCGGCATCGGTGCGGCGCTGGGCGACTGGCTGTCCTACTGGTTCGGCTTCAAATACAAGGAGCACGTCGCGCAGATGTGGCCGCTGTCGCGCTATCCCGATCTGCTGCCGCGCGGCGAAGCCTTTGTGAAAAACTGGGGCGTGCCCAGCATTTTCATCGGGCGCTTCTTCGGGCCGTTGCGGGCCTCGGTGCCTTTGGCCGCCGGCATTTTTGAGATGCCGTACTGGCGTTTCCAGGTCGCCAATTTCGTGTCCGCGCTGGTGTGGGCGGCAGCCCTGCTGCTGTTCGGCGACATCATCTCGGTCGTCGCGGAATGGCTGTGGCGGGCGGTCTAGAGGTTGCCTTGGGCGGCCCGGAATAAGCCTTCGAAGCGGGGGTTAATCCCTTCACATGCCATGCGTATGTCGCACCGTCGGGATCGCGCCGGGGCCAAAATGCTGGTAAAAGTCGCCGCGATCAAAGGCCAGGAAGCGGGGAATCCCGCGCCATCACAGGGAGGACTCACCATGGAATTGACCCAACGTCACGCACTGGCCGGAGCCGCCGCGGTCGCAGCCGCGCCGCTGTTGCCCGCCGTTCCCGCGAAGGCGGCCGCGCCGGTGGCGGCCAAGCAGGCTCCCAGCTTCTATCGCTACAAGGTCGGCGACATCCAGGTCACCGTCGTCTCCGACGGCAAGAACGTGTTTCCGCTGACCGACGCTTTCATAACCAACGCCAAGAAGGACGAAGTCAACGCAGCGCTGGAAAAGGCATTTTTGCCGAAAGACACGTTCACCATCTATTTCGCACCGCTGGTGATCAATACCGGCGGCAAACTTGTCGTGCTCGACACCGGCAACGGCCCGGTGGCGAACGTCAACAGCAAGGGCGCCAACGGAAACTTCGGCGCCAACATGGCGGCTGCCGGCTTCGATCCCAAGGCAGTCGACACCGTGGTGATCTCGCACTTCCATGGCGATCACGTGAACGGTTTGCTCACCGCCGACGGCACGCCGGCATTTCCGAACGCCGAAGTGCTGGTGCCCGCGACCGAGTGGAAATTCTGGATGGACGACGGCGAGATGAGCCGCGCGTCCAACGACCGGATGAAGGGCCTGTTCAAGAACAACCGCAACATCTTCGAGGCCGCGCTGAAGAAGAAGGTCACCCCCTATGAGTGGGGCAAGGAAGTAGCTCCAGGCCTGCTCGCCGTCGAGAGCGCCGGCCATACCCCGGGCCACACCTCCTATGTGCTGTCGTCCGGCAACGGCAAGGTTTTCATCCAGTCGGATGTGACCAACAATCCGACGCCGTTCGCGAGCAATCCGCAGTGGCATGCCTTCTTCGACCAGGACGGCGACATGGCGGAAAAAACCCGGCGCCGGGTCTACGACATGGTCGCGGCCGAGAAGCTGCAGCTTCAGGGCTTCCACTATCCATTCCCGGGGCTTGCCAATATCGAGAAGGACGGCAATGGCTACCGGGTGATCTATGCGCCGTGGAATCCGGTGATCTGAGACTGTCGTTCCGGGACGCGCGACGCGCGAACCCGGAATCCGGCCAGCGCGCCAGGTTTCTGGATTCCGGGTCTGCGCCTTCGGCGCGCCCCGGAATGACGGTGTCTTGACGAAAGCCGGGCGCGGCCTTATAGCCGCGCCCATGATTGACGCCGCCACCATCCTCACCGCTCGCCGCCGCCGCATCTCTGCGGTATGGGCGGACATCAGCGTTTGATATCAGCCCCTGCCGCCGGATCCGATCCGCGGCATTTTTCCCAAGACAGCGCGATCTGATCCGGCGGCTTCCTTCACCAGCAGGAGACCGCCATGTTTACCCGTCCGTTCTTTCAGCCCGATCGCGCCGCCAGCCTCGCATTCGCGAATGCGCGCGGCTTCGGCACGGTCTGCGCCTATGACGGCACGAGGCCGGTCGCCTCGGCGCTCCCGTTCTGCCTGCAATACCAGAGCGACGGCACGCCCTGCGTGGCGTTCCACGTCGCGCGCGGCAACGCGCTGGCGGGGCTGGCGGACGGCAAATCGAATTGGCTGATTGCGGTCGACGGCGCCGACACCTATGTGTCGCCGCATTGGTACGCGTCGCCGGATCAGGTGCCGACCTGGCTTTATCAGGCGGTGCATCTGTCAGGCCCGGTTCGAACCATGCCGGATCAGGAGTTGGCCAGCCATCTCGATGCGCTCAGTGCGAAGTTCGAAAGCTGGCTGGCGCCGAAGCCGCCCTGGACCACCGGCGAGATGACTGCCGGGCGGCGCGAGGCGATGATGAAGGCGATCGTGGGGCTGGTGATGACCGTCGAGGGAATCGAGGGTAGTTTCAAACTGAACCAGCACAAATCGGACGTCGATCACGCGGCCATCGCCGATGCGCTGGCGTTGCAGACCGATGCCGATGCGCAGGCGATCGGAAAACGGATGATCGCGCTGCGGCCGCAGTTGGACTACAAATCTGTTATGCCTGCCAGCGGGCTCGCGGATGGAAGGAACACGCCATGACCCTCTCCGAGACCATGCAGCCGAAAGGCCGGGCACCGACCGGCAAAATTTCCGGGAAACCGGCCGTGTTCGTTGATGGCGCTGCCGGAACGACGGGGCTTGAAATTCGCGAGCGCCTCGACCAGCAAAGCGACGTCGCAGTGAAAAACATCGCTGATGACAGGCGCAAGGATGCGGCGGCCAAGCGCGCGCTGATGGAGGAAGTGCACCTCGTCATCCTCTGCCTGCCCGATGACGCCGCGAAGCAAGCCGTGGCGTTGATCGACGGTATGGGAATTGCCGCGCCCAAGGTGCTGGATGCTTCCACCGCGTTTCGGGTCGCGCCCGATTGGACATACGGCTTCCCGGAGCTCGCGCCGGATCAGGCCGACAAGATCCGCGCCGCGCGAAAAGTTTCAAACCCCGGCTGCTATCCGACCGGCGTGATCGCGCTGCTGCGACCGCTCGTCGATGCCGGCCTGGTGCCACCGGATTATCCTATCGCCATCAACGCGGTGAGCGGCTATTCCGGCGGCGGCAAGTCCATGATCGCAGGTTTCGAAGGCGGCACTGCGCCGGCTTTCGAACTCTATGGTCTCGGGTTCGAGCATAAGCACGTGCCGGAGACGCAACTTTACTCCAATCTCGCGCGGCGGCCGATCTTCGTGCCGTCGGTCGGCAACTATCGGCAGGGGATGCTGGTCTCGGTGCCGTTGCACCTCGATACGCTACCGGGCAAGCCGGATGGCGCCGATCTGCACGCCGCGCTGGCGAGGCGTTATGCTGATAGCACCTATGTCTCGGTGATGCCGCTCGACAACGCGGCGGCAAAGAGCGGACGGCTCGAGCCGGAGGCGCTTAACGAGACCAATCTGCTCGAGCTCCATGTTTTTGCCAGCAACAAGCACCGCCAGGCCGTTCTGGTCGCGCGCCTCGACAATCTGGGCAAGGGTGCCTCGGGCGCGGCGGTGCAGAACATGCGGCTGATGCTCGGAATTCCGGAGACGTAGGCGCTGGAGCGGATCGCGCTGTTTTGCGTGATCGGGGGAGTATCGGTCCTGGACGAAGATACCCTGCAATTCTATCGGAACCACGCGCAGGCCTACGCCGAACGCGCGATAGCAAAGCATAGCCGGCTGACCCGCTTTCTCGCGCTGCTTCCGACCGGAGCGAAGGTTCTTGAGTTGGGGTGCGGAGCAGGTGCTGCTTCGGCGGAAATGATGGCGAGGGGATTCGACGTCGATCCAACCGACGGGTCGCCGGAAATGGCTGCTAAGGCATCGAGCTATCTCGGCCGTCCGGTCCAGACGTTGCTGTTTCATGACATCGACAAGGCCGACACCTATGACGGCGTTTGGGCCAATGCATGCCTGCTTCACGTTCCAAGGCCCGAGCTTGCGCAAGTGCTGACGCTGATCTGGCGCGCGCTCAAACCTGGCGGCTACTTCTACGCCAGTTTCAAGGCCGGAGACGCTGAGGGGCGCGATACGCTCAATCGCTACTATAACTATCCATCGGCGGATTGGCTGCGAACCAATTACGCCGATGCGGGTAGCTGGAGTTCAATGTCGATCGAGACGGGTGAGGTCTGGGGCTTCGACAATGAGTGGGCCCCGATGCTGTTCGTTATCGCCCGGAAAAACCTCTGAGGTTCGCACCCGGACGCGGTGCAGCGCGCAGCGGGGCTAAGCGCTGCCCCGCGTCCGGGACACGAGGTCAAAGTACCTTGAAAATCGCCAGCGCCAGCACGGCCTGCGCTAAAAATCCGACGGTGAAGGCCAGCGTGCGGAACACCGGCAGGCCCATGGTGTAGACGATCAGATGGGCGACGCGGGCCCAGAAATAGACGACACAGGCATAGACGGTCCATTTGGTCGAATAGTCGAGCTGGGCGAGGATCAGCACCAGCGGCGCGAACACCACGAGATTTTCGACGGCGTTGTCGTGCGCGAACATCAGCCGCGTCGCCCATTCCGCGTGCGGCTTGTCGCCGCGTGACGGATTGGCCATCGCGCCGCCGAGGCCGCGTACCTGGCAACGATTGAGGATGTAGGGAACCCACATCAGGCCGGTCAAAATCACCGTCCATGTCAGCCAGAACAGTTCGCGCGTCATAGGCTCCCCCTCAATTCAAGTTCGAAATCCCGTCCCGGCGGGACGACCTGTTATATGCAAACGCGTGGCTCTGCGCTACGCGCGAACCCGGACATAGCTGCCGGGGGCGTCCTCGATTGCGGGCAACGCCCCGGTGCCGACCGCGCGCGCCGGAACCTGCTCGGCGTCGATGTTTTCGAGCCATGCGCGCCAGTGCGGCCACCACGAGCCCTTGTGCTCCTGCGCGCCCTTGAGCCAGTCTGCAAGCGTGGTGTCCCTGATATTGTCGTTGGTCCAGAACTGGTACTTGTTCGACGCCGGCGGGTTGACCACGCCGGCGATATGTCCCGATCCCGACAATACATATTTCACCGGCCCGCCGAAGAACTGCGAGCCGTACAGCACCGAATCCGCCGGCGCGATATGATCTTCTTTTGTCGCGAGATTATAGACCGGTACCTTCACCTTCGACAGATCGAGCAGGGTATTGTCGAGCACCATGCTGCCGGTCGACAGCCGGTTTTCCAGATAGCAATTGCGCAGGTAGAATGAATGGTTGGCCGCGGGCATCCGCGTCGCATCCGAATTCCAGTGCAGCAGGTCGAATGACGAGGGCACCTTGCCTTTCAGGTAATTGCTGACGACGTAGAGACCAGATCAGGTCGTTGGAGCGCAGCATGTTGAAGGCCATCGCCATCTTGCTGCCTTCGAGCACGCCCGAAGCCTGCATGTCGCGCTCCAGCGCCGAAATCTGGTCCTCGTCGACGAACACCAGCAGATCTCCGGCGTGGGTGAAATCGACCTGCGCCGCGAAGAACGTCGCCGATGTCACGCGTTGCCGGCGCTTTTCCGCGAGCCATGCCAGCGTGGTGGCGAGCAGGGTGCCGCCGACGCAATAGCCGGCGGTGTGAACCTTCAATTCGCCGGTCGCCTTCTCGATGGCGTCCATCGCCGCCAGCGGACCTTCCTTCATGTAATCGTCGAAGGTCTTCTGGCCCAGCGTCTTGTCCGGATTGACCCACGATATCAGGAACACGGTGATGCCCTGATCGACGCACCATTTGACGTAGGATTTCTCCGGCTTGAGATCGAGGATGTAGAACTTGTTGATCCATGGCGGCACGATCAGCAGCGGCGTGCGCAGCACGTTTTCGGTTGACGGCTGATACTGGATCAGCTGCATCAACTCGTTCTGATAGATCACCTTGCCCGGCGTCGTCGCCATGTTGACGCCGACCTCGAGATTGGACGGGTCGGACTGGCGGATGCGCAAGCTTCCGCCTCCGGCCTCGATATCCTCCGCCAGCATCTTCATGCCACGGACCAGATTGTCGCCGCTGGACGCCAAGGTCTCGCGCAGCACTTCCGGATTGGTCAGCACGAAATTCGACGGCGCCAGCGCGTTGGTGATCTGCTGCACGTAGAATTCGGCCTTCTTGCGGGTGTGCGGGTCGAGGCCCTCGGCGTCGCGCACGAGATCGTTGGCCCATCTCGTCGTCAGCAGATAGGCCTGCATCACGAAGTCGAAAAACTGGTTCGACTTCCATTCGGGGTCGCTGAACCGCTTGTCGCGCGGGGCCGGCGCAATCGCGCGCGGCGCTTCCTCGCCGACCAGCCGGCGCATCGACGAGCCCCAGAGGTCGAGATAGGCCTTGCCCAGCTTCATCTGCAATTCGGCGGCGCGGGTTTTGTCCGACAGCCAATAGTCCGCCACGGTGCTGAAGGTCTTGATGACCTCGCCGAGTTCGCTTGATGGCTTGTCCTTGGGCTCGCCGTTTTCGCGCGGCTTGAGATAGGCCGCGAGTGCCTGGCCGCTGCTCTCCATCGCCTTCGCAAGATTCATCGCGAACGCTTCGGGGTCGAACGTTTTTCCGGTTTTGGTTTCGGTCGTGACGTCGTTCATGGGCTGGACACTACAGACTCATTTTCGGTTCGTCACGGCGCTGATCGGGATCGCATAGTTCGCGGTTAATCCCGCTGGTGCTGCACTGCGACAAAGCGTCTTTGTTCGGTCATATTGGAGCCCCAACGCTGCGATCTGTTGTTCAGGCTTTAATCGTTTGGAGATAGTATTTTTCGGCGATGCGGCTCCGGTTGATGAAATAAGCATCACGCCGCAGAAAGTTGCGTCCGGACGAGAGAGGATTTGCGGATTGATGCCGGGGTGTCCCACCAGAGTGACCGTAGCCATCGGAGCGCTGCTGATGCTGGCGCTCTCCACGGGCGGCTGTTCGACATCGATCGCGGATTTACCGCTGGTCGGCGTGCCCGCCGATGCGCCGGCGCGGCCGAAGGAGGTCGGCACATATCCTGCCGTGCATGATCTTCCGCAGGATCGGCCGGAGGCGGCGATGGACGCTGCGGAACGCAACAAGGTCGCAAGTGAACTGATTGCGGCCCGCGACCGCCAGGCGGCGGCCGAGGCGGCTGCCAAAAACCCTGCCGCGAAGTGACCGAAAAACGCTGTAACGGGTGGCGTGCCGGTGCGTCCGTGCTAAAAAGAGCCCGATTCAGCAGCAGGCTTACAGCGAATTCGGCCCGATAAAATGGCGGGATTCGCTCTAAATCACTGACCGGGCGCGTTTTCTACACGTCGCGCCCGCGATCCTGCCGCACCCGATTCCCGGAGTTTTGGACCCATGGAAGAATTCTACCGCATCCGCCGTCTGCCGCCTTATGTGTTCGAGCAGGTCAACCGGGCCAAGGCGGCCGCGCGGAACGCCGGCGCCGACATCATCGATCTCGGCATGGGCAATCCGGACCTGCCGACGCCGCCCCATGTCATCGAAAAGCTCAAGGATACCCTGGGCAAGCCGCGCACCGACCGCTACTCCTCGTCGCGCGGCATCACCGGCCTGCGCAAGGCCCAGGCCGCCTATTACGACCGCCGCTTCGGCGTCAAGCTCAATCCCGAAACCCAGATCGTGGCGACGCTGGGCTCCAAGGAAGGCTTTGCCAACGTTGCCCAGGCCATCACGGCACCGGGCGATGTGGTGCTGTGTCCGAACCCGAGCTATCCGATCCACGCGTTTGGATTTTTGATGGCCGGCGGCGTGATCCGCTCGGTTCCCTCGGAGCCGACCCCGCAGTTCTTCGAGGCGTGCGAGCGCGCGATTATCCATTCGATCCCAAAGCCGCTGGCGATCGTGGTCTGCTACCCGTCCAATCCGACGGCCTATGTCGCAAGCCTCGATTTCTACCGGGACCTGGTGGCGTTCGCCAAGAAGCACGAGATTTTCATTCTGTCCGATCTCGCCTATGCCGAGGTCTATTTCGACAACAATCCGCCGCCCTCGGTGCTGCAGGTTCCCGGCGCCATCAACGTCACGGTCGAATTCACTTCGATGTCGAAGACGTTTTCGATGGCCGGCTGGCGCATGGGATTCGCTGTCGGCAACGACCGCATCATCGCGGCGCTGGCGCGGGTGAAATCCTATCTCGATTATGGCGCCTTCACGCCGGTCCAGGTGGCCGCGACCGCGGCCCTGAACGGGCCGGAGGACTGCATCCGCGAGATGCGCGACACCTATCGCAAACGCCGCGACGCGCTGGTGGAGTCGTTTGGCCGGGCAGGGTGGGATATTCCGCCGCCGGCCGCCTCGATGTTCGCCTGGGCGCCGCTTCCGGCCGCGTTCCGCGGCGTCGGCAGCATGCAGTTCGCAACCCTGATGGTGGAAAAATCCGGCGTCGTGGTCTCGCCCGGCGTCGCCTTCGGCGAGCATGGCGAGGGTTATGTCCGCATCGCCATGGTGGAAAACGAGCAGCGCATCCGCCAGGCCGCGCGCGGCGTGCGCCGCTTCCTTGAAAGCGGCATCGAAACGTTGCACAACGTGGTTCCTCTCGCCAACCGGCGATAGCTAGCTCATTCCGGCAGGTTTTTCGCGTTATGGTCGCACCCCTGAAAGTGGGTATTGCGGGGCTCGGCACTGTTGGCGCCGAGGTGGTCCGCCTCATCGAAGCGCAAGGCCGCGCCTTGTCGGCGCGCTGCGGCCGCGGCGTGCGGGTTGTCGCCGTCACCGCGCGCTCGAAGGCGAAGAAGCGCAACGTCGATCTGCGCGGAATCGCATGGGCCAGGAGCGCGCTTGAACTCGCCAACGACCCCGACATCGACTGCTTCGTCGAATTGATGGGCGGCTCCGGCGAGCCCGCGCTCTCGGCCATCGAAGCCGCCCTGAAATCCGGCAAGTCGGTGGTCACCGCCAACAAGGCGCTGATCGCGAGGCATGGCTTGCGGCTGGCGAAATCGGCCGAAAAGCACGGCGGCGCCCTGAATTTCGAGGCGGCGGTCGGCGCCGCTATTCCGGTCATCAAGACCTTGCGCGAAGGCCTCGCCGGCACCGGCGTCAACCGCGTCTACGGCATTCTCAACGGCACCTGCAATTACATCCTGACCCGGATGGAGCAGGAAGGGCTGTCGTTCGCCGAATGCCTGAAGGACGCGCAGCGCCTCGGCTACGCCGAAGCCAATCCGTCGTTCAACGTCGACGGCCACGATACCGCGCAGAAGCTCGCGATCCTCGCCAGCCTCGCCTTCGGCACCAAGGTCGCGCAGAGCGCGGTTTATGTGGAAGGCATTTCCTCGATCGCGCCGGAGGACCTTCGCGCCGCCGAAGAACTCGGTTATCGCGTCAAACTGCTGGGCGTTGCGGTGCGCACCGCCAAGGGCATCGAGCAGCGGGTGCATCCGACCATGGTGCCGAAATCATCCTCGATCGCGCAGGTGATGGGCGTCACCAACGCGGTGACCATCGACGGCGACGGCATTCCGCCGATCACGCTGGTCGGTCCGGGCGCGGGTGGCGCGGCGACGGCGTCCGCAGTGGTCGCTGATATCGCCAACGTCGCGCGCGGCATCCGCGCAAGACCGTTCGGGCGTCCGGTCGCAAAGCTGCGCACCACCAACAAGGCGCCGATGGAGCGCCATGAGGGCGGCTATTACATCCGCCTGATGGCGCGCGACCTCACCGGAACCGCGGCGACGATCGCGACGCGGCTCGCGGAGCAGAAGATCTCCATCGAGTCGATCGTGCAGCGCCACCCCGACGGGGTCGATGAAAACGGGGTGGCGCGAAAAGCCTCGCCGGTGCCGGTGATTCTGATTACCTATGCGACCAGCGAAGACGCGGTGCGCCGCGCGCTCAAGGCGGTGCAACACGATAAGGTGATCACCGGGCGTCCGCAGGTGATACGGATCGAAAAAAACTAGATAAGACGCGGACGCGCTTGTCCGCGGTGACGTTCAGGGAGTGTACGCCGATGTCGACCCATATTTCGGTTCCGCCGCAGCTGTTGCTGGAGCGCATCCTGACGCTCGAAATCGTGCGGGTGACGGAACGCGCCGCGGTGTCGGCGGCGCGGCTGCGCGGCCACGGCAACGAAAAGGCGGCGGATCAGGCGGCAGTCGACGCGATGCGGCGCGAACTCAACAAGCTGCCGATCGAAGGTACCATCGTGATCGGCGAGGGCGAGCGCGACGAGGCGCCGATGCTGTTCATCGGCGAGAAGGTCGGCATGAATGCCGGCCCGCAAGTCGATATCGCGGTCGATCCCCTGGAAGGCACCACGCTGTGCGCCAAGAGCATGCCGGGCGCGATCGCGACCATGGCGATGGCCGACGGCGGCACGCTGCTGCATGCCCCCGACGTCTACATGCAGAAGATCGCGGTCGGTCCGGGCTATGCCAAGGGCGTGGTCGAGCTCGATGCCTCGCCGGCCGACAACGTCCGCCGCCTTGCCAAGGCCAAAGGTGTCGATGCGTCCGCGATCACGGTGCTGGTGCTAGACCGCCCGCGTCACGCCGACATCATCGCCGGCGTGCGCGGCACCGGCGCCGGAGTGCGCCTGATCACCGATGGCGACGTGGCGGGAGTGATCCACTGCGCCGATCCGGATAATACCGGGGTCGACATGTATATCGGCACCGGCGGCGCGCCCGAGGGCGTGCTGGCGGCGGTGGCGCTGCGCTGCATCGGCGGGCAGATGCAATGCCGGCTCATTCTCGACACCGAGGAAAAGCGCGAACGCGCCCGCAAGATGGGCGTCAAGGATCCGCGCTTCATCTACGGCATCGAGGACATGGCGAAGGGCGACTGCCTGTTCGCCGCCACCGGCGTCACCACCGGCTCGCTGCTGTCCGGCGTCAAGTTCCGCAAGGATGTGATCGAGACCGAAACCGTGGTGATGCGCTCGGTTACCGGCACGGTGCGCTACATCAAGGCCGAGCACCGGCAACTCGATAAATTCCACCTCGATTGAGGGTGCGCGATGGCCGGCACTATATTGATACGTCCGGTTGGCGAAGACGAGCGCGAAGCATGGGACCCGCTGTGGGCGGGCTATCTCACCTTCTACAAGTCGACGCTGGCGCAGGAGATCAGCGATATTTCCTGGGCGCGATTTCACGATCCTGGCGAACCGTTGTTTGCACTGGGTGGCTATATCGATGGCCGATTGATGGGGTTCGCGCATTATCTGTTTCATCGCTCCACATGGGCTCGCAACCGTTACTGCTATCTTGAGGATTTGTACGTGTCGGAAGATGAGCGCGGCCATGGCCTCGGACGCGCGCTAATCGAGGAAGTATATCGCAGGGCCGAGTCGGCGGGTGCGAGCCGGGTGTATTGGCTGACGCATTCGAGCAATGCCCAGGCGCGTATGCTTTATGACAACGTCGCGGACAATCTCGGATTCATCCAATACAGGAAAGTTCTCTAGCGTCGTCATTCCGGGGCGCGCAAAGCGCGAGCCCGGAATCCATAACCACCATCGTGAGTATGGATTCCGGGCCTGCGCCAAGAGGCGCATCCCGGAATGACGAAAGTAAAACAACGGGAGCGCAACATGTCCGATGTGTCCGCAGTAAAAGCCCTCGTATTCGACGTGTTCGGCACGGTAGTCGACTGGCGCGCCAGCCTGATCGCCGATTTCACCAAATGGGCCGAGACGCGCGGCATCAAGGCGGACTGGACCGCGCTGGTCGACGGCTGGCGCGCCGTCTATGCGGCGTCGATGGACGAGGTGCGAAAGCATCCCGAGCGCGGCTACATGATACTGGACACGTTGCATCGACAGTCGTTGGAAAAACTGGTCGCTCAATTCTCGATTTCCGGACTGACCGAAGCCGATCTTCACTATCTCACCATGGGTTGGCACCGGCTGCATCCGTGGCCGGACAGCATCTCCGGGCTGACGCGGCTGAAGACCAAATACATCATCGGCCCATTGTCGAACGGCAATGTCGCGCTACTCACCAACATGGCGAAGTTCGCCGGTCTGCCGTGGGACCTCGTGCTGTCGGCGGAATTGTTCGAACACTACAAACCCGACCCCGAGACCTATCTCGGCGCCGCAAAGCTGCTTGGTCTGGCGCCGCAACAGGTGATGATGGTGGCCGCGCACAATCATGATCTGAAAGCCGCGCAAAAGCTGGGATTGAAGACCGCCTTCGTCGCGCGTCCCACCGAATATGGCCCGCTGCAGAAATACGATTTCGAGGCCAAGGGCGACTGGGACATCATCGCAAAGGATTTCAACGGGATCGCGGACCGGCTGGGGTGCTAGCCCGTAGGGTGGGTTAGGCGCGAAGCGCCGTAACCCACCATCTGGATTCGCGGAAAACTCGACTGGTGGGTTACGCGCCTTCGGCGCTAACCCACCCTACAAACTATAAGGAGAAACAACCATGCCCGGCACCGTTCGACTGCACCGCGTCCTGACAACCAAGCCCGACAAGGTGTATCGCGCCTTCGTCGAGGCTGACGCCATGGCGAAGTGGCTGCCGCCCAATGGCTTTACCTGCACCGTGCATGATTTTGACGCGAAAGTCGGCGGCAGCTTCAAGATGTCGTTCCGAAATTTCACCACGGGCATGAGCCATTCCTTCGGCGGTGAATATCTTGAACTCGTGCCCGGTGAGCGCTTGCGCTACACGGATAAATTCGACGATCCCAATTTGCCGGGTGAAATGCGGGTAACGGTGACGCTCAAGGCGGTCATCGCCGGCACCGAGGTGAACATCGTGCAGGACGGCATACCCGACGCCATTCCGGTGGAGATGTGCTATCTCGGCTGGCAGGAATCGCTGCGAAATCTCGCCAAGCTCGTCGAGCCCGAAATTAATCAATAGAGCGCGGCCCGAGATCGGGCGGATTGCCCGCGGCACTGAAGAATGATCGCCTGTTGCAGGCGGGAGCAGCAATAAAGCTGCTGCGTTTCCGCCTTCGAGCAGCGGACATGTTGTTATTTCTCCGACGCCCTCGACGGGTAGCGCTGCCGGCGCCAAATTCAGGCGGCGGAACACGCCCGCCGCGCGGAGAATTGTTGATATGAAACGAGTGAGTTCGCTGGTTCGTTCGACGTCATCGCGGATCGGCCGCCGATTGGCCGTCATCGTTGAAGCCGCCGCTGCAGGCCTGGCGTCGGCCGGCGCATAGGACAACCATGCCGGCTGCGATCAGCCCTGCAACGCCGCGAGCAGCTCGTCGGGCCGTTCCACCATCATCATATGTCCTGCGCCACGCAGCACCACGGTGCGTGAATTCGGCAGCGCGGCCGCAAGCGCCGTGCCGGCCTTCGCCGGGGTCATCATGTCGCGTTCGCCGAGAATGAAGGTCGTGGGGACCTTGATCTGCGCGGCGGCGGCCAGCGCATTCTGATAGGAATTGCAGGCGGAGAGGTCGTTGAACAGTACGCCGGGCCGGCCCTGTTCCAGAACCCGCTGTGCGCCGCCGTGCATCCACAATCCCGGCGCGAGGCTGCCGCCCAATTCGGCCTGAAAGCCCAATCCCCAGATCGAAACCATATCGACCGCCGAATGATCGTTGGCCTCGGCGGCCTTGAGCAGATCGGGTCCCACCGTCATTGTCGCCGCCGTTCCGATCAGGCTGAGCGCGGAGACTCTTGCCGGATGCCGTGCAGCGGTCTCCAGCGCAATCAGCGAGCCCATGGAATGGCCGACCAGCCGCGCCTTCGCCGCACCCGCGGCGTCGAGCAGCGACGCGGTCCAGTCGGCCATGTCGGCGATGGTAGAGAGCGGGGAGCCCATTGAGCGTCCATGGCCCGGCAGATCCGGCGCCAGCACGCCGTAGCCATGATGGGCGAACCAGCGGCTGTGCAGGGCCCAGGTGGTATGATCGAAACCGGCGCCGTGCAGCAGCACGATGGTCGGTTGGGACAGATCGAAGTCGCGGCCGCCGGTGGCGACGAAGGTCTGAAGGCCGTTCACGGATAGCTGCATCGCTCAAACCCTCTGCGAAAACCGGAGCGCCTGGCCGAGATCGTCGATGATGTCGGAGGCGGATTCGATGCCGACTGACAGCCGCACCAGTTCTTCGCCGACTCCGGCTGCCTTGAGCTGGGCGGCGTCCATCTGCTGATGCGTCGTGCTGGCGGGATGAATCACCAGCGTCTTGGCATCGCCGACATTGGCCAGATGGCTGATCATGCGCAGGGCTTCGATGAATTTTTTGCCCGCGGGCCGGCCGCCCTTGATTCCGAAGCTGACGATCGAGCCTGCGCCGCGCGGCAGCAATTGCTTCGCGAGTTCGTAATCCGGATGGTTTTGCAGCGAGGGATGCAGCACCCAGTCCACCGCCTTGCTGGCGCTCAGGAACTCGAGCACCGCGTGGGTGTTGGCCATGTGGCGGTCCATGCGCATGCCCAGCGTCTCGACGCCCTGCAGCAGTTGAAAGGCGTTGGTCGGCGACAGGCACGCGCCGAAGTCGCGCAAGCCCTCGGTGCGCGCCCGCATGATGAACGCGGCCGTGCCGAATTGTTCGTCGAAGACGATGCCGTGATATCCGGCATAGGGTTCGGTCAACACTGCGAATTTGCCGGAGCCGCGCCAGTCGAACCGACCGCCATCGACGATCACGCCGCCAATCGCAATGCCATGGCCGCCGATCCACTTGGTGGCGGAGTTCATCACGATATCGGCGCCAAGCTCGATCGGACGGCTCAGATACGGCGTCGCAAACGTGTTGTCGATCAACAGCGGGATTTTTGCGCCATGTGCGATTTGCGCGACATTGGGAATATCCAGTACCTCGAGGCCGGGATTGCCGATGGTTTCGCCGATCACAAGCCGCGTATCGGGCCGGATCGCCGCGCGGAATTCGTCGAGGGCGCGCGGCTTGACGAAAGTGGTGGTGATGCCGAAGCGCGGCAGCGTATGCGCAAGCAGATTGATGGTGCCGCCATAAAGCGAGGACGAGGCGACGATGTGATCGCCGGCATTAAGCAGCGTCGCGATCGCGAGATGCATCGCGGCCATCCCGCTGGCCGTGCAGATCGCGCCGACGCCACCCTCAAGCGCCGCAAGCCGCTCTTCCAGCACGGCGGTGGTCGGATTCGAAATCCGAGTGTAGATGTGCCCGGCGCGTTCAAGATTGAACAGCGCGGCGGCATGCTCGGAATCCTGAAACACATAGGATGTGGTCTGGTAGATCGGAACAGCGCGCGCTCCCGTGACGGGATCCGGATGCTGTCCGGCGTGGAGGCTCAGGGTTTCGAAAGCGGGCGGCTTGGGTGCGGGCATGATAAACTCAGGAACGGGTGTGACTGCGGCTTGATGTGCCATAAATCAGGTTTGATTGTTAGCCCAGCGCTCAGCGATAACGCGCGGGAATGACGGGTATAAGTCGCGGTGGCCGCGCCCGAATCATTGAATGGCCGACCATCTTGCCTATTTGCTGAAAGCATCATGACGCTCCCCGCATCCACATTGCCCGTTGAGGCGCCGCAGGCTTTTCTCGGCGTGTCGCAGTCCGCGACCGGAAAACTGTGGCGCGACCGGCTCGATCCGCGCGGGGCGGCGCGGGCGCTGGCGATCGCGCAGCGCTACCAGCTGCCGGAAATGCTGGCGCGGGTGCTGGCCGGGCGCGACATCGAGATCGACGCGGTGGAGGATTTTCTCGACCCGACCATCCGCAAATTGATGCCGGATCCCTACACCGTGACGCAGATGGAAACCGCGGCAAAGCGCATCGCGGATGCGGCCATACGCGGTGAAAAGGTCGCGATCTTCGGCGATTACGACGTCGACGGCGCGACCTCGGCGGCGCTGCTGGCGTGGCACCTGCGTCACTGCGGGCTCGACCCGCTGATCCATATTCCCGACCGCATTTTTGAAGGCTACGGCCCCAACACCGAAGCCGTACGCATGCTCGCCGAAAAAGGCGCCACGCTGCTGGTAACGGTCGATTGCGGCACCACCAGCCTGGAGCCGCTGGCCGAGGCCAGGCGGCTCGGCATGTCGGTGGTCGTGATCGATCATCATCAAACCGGCGACGAGTTGCCTGTCGTCGATGCGCTGGTGAATCCGAACCGGTCCGACGATCTCTCCGGCCTCGGCCATCTCGCCGCGGTTGGACTGGTGCTGGTGACGCTGGTCGCGGTCAACAGGGAATTGCGCACGCGGGGGTTCTGGACCTCCGAGATGCCCGAGCCGGATTTGCTCGGCATGCTGCATCACGTCGCGCTCGGCACCGTCGCCGATGTCGCACCCCTGATCGGCCTCAACCGCGCCTTTGTCGCAAAAGGCCTGATCGCGATGCGGCGGCGCGATCATGTCGGCCACACCGCGCTGATGGATGTGTCGCGGCTGAACGGGCCGCCGGAGGCCTGGCATCTCGGCTTCATGCTGGGACCGCGCATCAACGCCGGCGGCCGCATCGGCCGCGCCGATCTCGGGGTGCGGCTGCTGCTGGAAGGCGATGTCTCGGAAGCAGCAAGGATCGCCGCCGAACTCGATCGGTTGAACACCGAGCGGCGGGCCATCGAGCAGATGGCGGAAGCGCAGGCGGAAGCCGAGGCGCTGGCGTCGCTCGGGCTGGAGGACAAGGGTGCGGTGATCGTCACGGCATCGGAGGGCTGGCATCCCGGCGTGGTCGGGTTGGTCGCCTCGCGGCTGAAGGAAAAATTCTCGCGGCCGGCGTTTGCGATCGCGCTGGAGCCGGGCGGCATCGGCACCGGCTCGGGGCGCTCCATCTCGGGCGTCGATCTCGGCAAGGCGGTGCGCCAGGCGGTGAGCGACGGATTGTTGATGAAGGGCGGCGGCCATGCCATGGCGGCGGGGGTGACGCTGCGCAAGGAGCGGCTCGCGGAATTCCGCGCCACCATGGAAAGCATGCTCGCCCATGATGTCGCCCAATCGCGCCACGCCAATGAGCTTTTCATCGATGGCGCGGTGAGCGCCCGCGCGGTAACCCCCGAACTCGTGGCGACGCTCAATCGCGCCGGCCCGTTCGGCAGCGGCAATCCCGAGCCGGTGGTTGCACTGCCGTCGCATCAACTGGTGTATGCCGATGAAGTCGGGCAGGCGCATATGCGGGTGCGGTTCAAATCCGGCGACGGCTCCATCGTCAACGGCATCGCGTTTCGCTCCATCGGCCAGAAGCTCGGCAACGCGCTGGCCGAGCATCGCGGCCAGCCGCTGCATGTGGCGGGCTCGCTCGCGGTCGACCGCTATCAGGGCACCGAGCGCGTGCAATTGCGCGTGCTCAACGTCGCGGTGCCGGATTCGGGACCTGCGGTCATTCGTTAAATTAAGCTAGTTTTCCGTTAACGATTTTTGCGCGCCGCCGCCGCGGTTATATTGCCGGCCGATTATTGTTCGGGAGCGAACGATGCACACGACAGCCTACGCGTTCACCCGGCTGATGCTGTTCGGGTTCGGCTGGAGCATCGCCGGCGTTCTGGCGCTCGCCGCCGAAGAGCTGTTGCCCGGCATGAAATGGCCGATCCTCGGCATCCTGGCGGCGTTGTGGACGTTTATCTGCGCGCTCTATGTGGCGGGGGAAGCCAACAGAAGCGCTGGAAGTTCGGCGTCGCGTCTCCCTGAGGGAGAGATTGGCGCGTAGCGAGTACGGTGGGGCTACGATCCCTGCCGCAGCCGCGCCAGCACTTTCAACCCGCCGTAACCATCCGCCGGCAGCAGGCCCATCTTGGTCTGATAATCCTTCACCGCCTTCATGGTGTCGTTGCCGACGCGGCCGTCGGTGCCGCCGGTGTCGAAGCCGGCCTTGGTCAGGCGGGTCTGCACTTCCTGCACCTCGGCGAGCGTCAGCGCGCGTTCCGAACCGGGGAACGGCTGGATGAACGGGCCAGCACCCAGAATGCGGTCGCCGAGATGGCAGATCGCCAGCGCATAATTCATCGACGGATTGTAGCTGCGCACCGCATAAAAGTTCGGGCCGAGCAGGAACGCCGGGCCGCCGGCTACCGGCACCCACATCTGCGCGGACGCAGTGGCTTGAGGAAACGGCTGGCCGTCGGCGCGCGCAACGCCGGCGCTGGCCCAGGCCGCATAGCTCCGGCTGCCGCTCGAGGCGCCGCCGGGCGCGCGCACCTCATAGCCCCAATGCTCGCCACGATGATATTTGCCGCGGTTGACGAGATAGCGCGCGGTGGAGCCGAGCGCGTCATCAGGCTTGCCGAACGGCGATACCCGGCCGTCGCGATCGTAGTCCATGCCGACATTGAGCCAGACTTCCGGCATCCACTGGGTGTGTCCCATGGCGCCGGCCCACGAGCCGCGCATCTCCTCCGGCGTGCTCCAGCCGCGATCGACCACGCGCAGCGCGTTGATCAGTTCGGTTTCCCAATAAGTGCGGCGGCGCGGCTCGTTCCAGGCCAGCGCCGCCAGCGAGGGAAATACCGGGCGCATGTGGTTCTGCTGTACCAGGGGATCGCCGAACGCGGATTCGACGCCCCACAGCGCCAGCAGGGTGCCGCGCTCGACCCCAAAATCCTGCTCGATCCGCGCGAACAGCGCTTCGTTCTTCCGCAGCGCTTCCTTGCCGGCGATGATGCGCCAGTCCGAGACGCGGCGGTTGATGTATTGCCAGATCTGTTCGTAAAACTCCGGCTGCCGCTGCATCTGCTTGAATACGGTCATATCGGGCTCGATGCGGCCCATGACGCGGCTCCAGGTCGCGTCCGATATGCCTTTCGCCAGCGCCCGGGCGCGAAAAGTGTCGCGCCATTGCTCGAAGCCGGGCGGGGCGGCGGCGAACGCCAGCTTGGGCTGCGCAAGCAGCGCGCCGGCGCCGAGGCCGGATCGCAGCAGCGCGCGGCGCGTCGGTGTGTTCAGAGAATCGAATTGGTTCATGGGCTCAGTCTAACGGGGAGGGGACATCGGCGGCAGAGGTCTTCTGTCCGCGGGAACCAGCCATCCCTACTGCAGCTCTGTGGCAAGATTGGACAGCCAGCGCCGCACCGTGACCTGCGACCGCGCCGTCAGCCCCGCGGCGAGCCGCCGCTCCAGCGCGCGCATGTGACGGCGGCATTTTCCGAGCAGCGCCGCGCCGCGCCGGGTCAGGGTCCACTGCAGCACCCGGCCGTGCACGGGATGCGGGGTCTTCCGGATCGCGCCCGTTCGCTCGAGGTTGCGGATGATGACGCCGACGGTCTGCGGCGTCAGCAGCGCCACCCGGGCGAGGTCGGCGCCGGACAGGCCCGGATAGGCCCTCAGCATGGTCAGCACGGCAAATTGCGGCGGCGTCACGCCGAGGTCGTCAAGCGCCCGTTCCAGCGTCAGCCGCGCCGCCGCCTGGGCTTGCCGCAGCAGATAGCCGAGGTATCCTTTTTCGCCGCGCTTGCCGCGGCCGGGCGGCGGAGGGCGGACGGAAGCCGCGGCGGATTGTTTTTGGCGCAGGGCGGAAATTTTGGCAAGATTTCTGGAACTGCGGCCGGATTTTTTCGCGCGGCCGGATTTTGCCGTTTTTCGGTTCCGGTTCGATTTCGCCGATTTGCCGATCTTGCGCATGATATAAGTGCTCTTATAACATATCAGTGCACTGATATCAAGAAAAGGACGATGACGATGTCACATCAGCATGCTCCCCGCACCGACTGGAAAACATTCCGGCAGCTCGCGCCGGATGCGTATGACGCCGTGCTCGCATTGAACAAGATCGCCGAGCAAAACGGCCTCGACAAGCAGTTGCTTGAACTGGTGAAGTTGCGGGCGTCGCAGATCAACGGCTGCGCGTTCTGCGTTCAGTATCACATTATGGCCGCGGAAACCCTGGGCATTTCCGTAGACAAGCTCAATCTCGTCGTGGTCTGGCGCGAGGCGCCGATCTTCTCAGGCCGCGAACGCGCGGCGCTAACGTGGACCGAAGCGCTGACGCTGGTCTCGCACGGCGTCAGCGACGAGCTCTATGCCGAGGTCAGCGCCGAGTTTTCCGAAAAGGAACTGGCCTATCTCTCCACCGCGATCGCCGCCATCAATGTCTGGAACCGGTTCGGCGCGCCCTATCGCTGGGCGCCGCCGGCGCGGCAGAAAACGCCGCAGGCGAAGGCGTCGTAAAGTCTTCGTTCCCCGGACGCAGCGCCGCGCGCCGCCCTTCGCGGCGTGGTGCGCTGCAGAGCCGGCGCCGTAACAAAGGACAGTGTTTGGTACGGTCCCGGCTCTGCGGAGCGGCATGAAGAATGCCGCACCGCGTCCGGGACACGATACCGGTCCTAGTTCTCCGCGCCCTCGGTCGAGGCATCCGGACGGATCGGTTCCTGCGTCATCGCATGCGCCATCGCCGGTGACGCCGGTTCGGGTCCGATCTCATGCCCGCGTTCGCGGATCAGGCGCTCATAGGCCGAGATCAGCGTCACGTACGGATTGACCCAGAGCCAGCCGTCGCGGGTGAACACCTGCACGTCGAAATGCAGATGGCGGGTGGTGCCGTTGGGATGGTCGAGATAATTGGAAACCACGCCGATTTTTTCGCCCTCTTCGACACGGCGTCCGCTCAGGACCCCGTCGGCATCCATGCTGGCGGGATTCATGTGCATGTAGCGGAAGCGCATGTGCTCGTTGCGGGTGTTGATCTGCAGTGTCGCCGCCTGTTGGTTGGGCGAGCGGATCAGCACGCCGTCGCGGACGGCGACGACCGCCTGCTGCCTGGGATCGCAGCGGTCGGCGGCTTCGTTGCGCAACGAACAAGCGGAGCGGATATCCTGGCCCTGATGGCCATAACCGCTGGCGCATTGTCCGACGCCGAAGCTGCGGGATTCGCAAAAATTGTCCTGCCACGGATAGGCGTCATTTCCGCTCGCCAACTGGTCCAGCGATTTGCCGCTGGGTTTGCGGTTGCGGAACGATTGTGAGTTCACGAAGGCCGGAGCCTTCTCCAGCGGAAAGCGTATCTGCGCATAGGCAGCGAAGTCGGCGTGGCCGCCCTGTTTGCGATAGCCGCTGCCCGGGATGATGTCGCCGGGCGGGCGATAGGTGAACTCGGCAGACGCCGCGGGCGGCCGCTCCGCACTGCCCGCGGGAATATCCACGCGCGGCCGCGAGGGCTGGCCGCCGGCGATGCGCAGCGCCTTCAGAAAGCGCTCGGCGACGGGATACGCCTCGCGGCAGGCGAGCCGCCTAGGCCGCGGGACGCTGTCGAGGCACTGCACCGACACCACATAGGGCACGCCGAAGCGCGTGAACGCGTAGCGCACATAACCCTCGCGGATGAAGCGGCGCAGATCCGGGAATTGCGGCGCCAGCGCCTTGACCGGCTCGCCCCTGGCTCCGAGGGGATCGTCGATGTCGTAGGTGAGGATCGAGCCGGTGATCTGCACCTCGACCGGCCTGGCAAACGTCCGCTGCGGCATACCGTCGCCGGCGCCGGGCTCCAGCGAAAACACCGCGTCGTAACCGGCGGGCCCGGCCTCGAACATGTCGGCTGCGCGAAAGTCGGCCTGATAACGCGACACCGAAAGGCTCGATGGCGCGCCGTTCAGGCGTGCGTTGAGGAAGGCGGCGGTGTCGAACGGCAGCAGTACCGGCACCGGGCTCTGGCCGATGCCGGCAAAGATCTCCAACGTCACGGCATTCAGTTGCACCAGCGCCGGCGTCGAACGCGGATCGGATGGCCAGACCCGGCGTTGGCCTGAGAACGTGAATGCGGGCGCAACCGCCGGCTGGGCGCTGATCTCGGATCTGAGCGCGTCGAGAACGGCACGCCATTCGACCCGGACCGCTGAGACTGCCGGAGTCCTGAATTCGTCGGCGAAAAGGGTGGCGTTGCCGGCGATGAACAAAAGCAGCGAAACCGGCAAACGTATGCCGAACCGGAGCAGGGAACGGAGAGGCCTGATACCCAACTGTGTCGCCCCCGGACCTTTTCCGCTTTCCGCTCAGTCCTTGGCGCGCTCGACGTAAGAGCCGTCCTCGGTCATGACCACGATCCGCGTTCCAACCCCGACATGCGGCGGCACGTTGGTGCGCACGCCGTTGGAGAGCTTGGCCGGCTTGTAGGACGACGACGCGGTCTGGCCCTTGGTGACCGGTTCGGTATCGACCACCTCCAGCGTCGCCCGCTGCGGCATCTGGATCGCCACCGGGATCACGCCGTGCAGCGACAGCTTTACCGTCATGTTTTCCTGCAGGTAAGGCGCAGCACTGCCGATGATGTCCTCGGGCACCTGAACCTGATCGTAGTTATCGTTATTCATGAAGTGAAAGCCGTCGGCGTCCTTATAGAGGTAGTTGAAATTCTGATCCTCGATGGTCGCCTTCTCGACCTGGTCGGTGGTCTTGTAGCGTTCCGAGACCTTCACCCCGTCGCTGATTCGGCGCATTTCGATCTGGCTGACCGGAGTTCCCTTGCCGGGATGGATGTTCTCGGCGGTCAGAACCACGTAAAGCTTGCCGTCTTGCTCGATGACGTTGCCCTTGCGAATAGAACTGGCGATGACTTTCAAAGCTGTTTTTCCTAGAGTTTGGGTTCGGGACCGATCCGGACATCAACGTCCCGAGGCCTTTGAGCCGGTTTCGGGCTGCAACATACTGATTTTGCCTGCGGACGCCAGCGTTTTACCGGCCCATGAGGTGGCTGATTGATGGCGGAAATCGACGAGCTTTCGCCGTGGTGGTCGCCGGCGCGGCACCGGGATCGCCGGCCGTTTTTGGCGGCGCGGAGTGCTATTGCGAATGCAATTCGGGCCTGGTTCGACGAGCAGGGTTTTGCCGAGGTCGAGACCGGCATCCTGCAGATATCGCCCGGAAATGAGACCCATCTGCACGCGCCGCGAACCGAACTGCGGGATAGCGCAGGAGCGCGCGTCACGCGCTATCTCCGCACCTCGCCGGAATTCGCAGCCAAGAAATTGCTTGCGGCCGGCGAGGAGAAAATATTCGAATTCGCGCGGGTGTTTCGCGACCGCGAACGCGGCGACCTGCATTTGCCGGAATTCACCATGCTGGAGTGGTACCGCGCCAATACGGGCTACGATGCCGTGATGGCCGACAGCATCGTGGTCATCGCGCACGCGGCGCAGGCGTCCGGGATCGGCCGCTTTTCGTTTCGCGGCAAAATCGCCGATCCGTTCGCGGAGCCGGAATTGCTCACCGTGGCGGCGGCATTCGACCGGTTCGCCGGGATCGATCTGCTCGCCACCGTCACGGACGGCATTGGCGACCGCGCCGTGCTGGCCGATGCGGCCAACGGCAAGGTGCGGATCACGGACGACGACACCTGGTCGGATATTTTCAGCAAGGTGCTGGTCGAACATATCGAGCCGCGTCTGGGGCAGGGGCGATTGACGGTACTGTTCGAATATCCCGCGCCGGAGGCGGCACTGGCGCGTGTGAATCCGTCCGATCCCCGCGTGGCCGAGCGGTTCGAGATCTATGCCTGCGGCGTCGAGCTTGCGAATGGATTTGGCGAGTTGACGGATGCGGAAGAACAGCGCCGCCGGTTCATGGTGGCCATGGATGAAAAGCAGCGGCGCTATGGCGAGCGCTATCCGCTCGACGAGGATTTTCTTGGCGCGGTAGCCCGGATGCCGCAGGCGAGCGGCGTCGCACTCGGCTTCGACCGGCTGGTGATGCTGGCCAGCGGCGCGACACGAGTAGACCAGGTGGTATGGACGCCGCCGCC
Source organism: uncultured Alphaproteobacteria bacterium (assembly GCA_963784755.1). Taxonomy (GTDB): domain Bacteria; phylum Pseudomonadota; class Alphaproteobacteria; order Rhizobiales; family Xanthobacteraceae; genus Bradyrhizobium. Next base: position 211,636 of record CAWASS010000005.1, read on the forward strand.
GGGTGAGCCATGAGCAAGATCCACCGCAGCTTCAGCGCGACGCTGCGGCAGCCCGCTGAACTGGTCGCGCATGGCCTGGCGCCGGCGGAGGCACTGGCTGATCTTGAAAAAGTCGCGGCACGCTACGCGGTGGCGCTGACGCCGGATGTGGCGGCATTGATCGACCCTGACGACCCCGACGATCCCATCGCCCGGCAATATATCCCGAGTGTAGACGAACTCGCGATGCAACCGGGCGAAAGCGCCGATCCGATCGGCGATCACAGCCATTCGCCGGTCGAAGGCATCGTGCACCGTTATCCCGATCGGGTGCTGTTCAAGCTGGTGCATGTCTGCGCGGTGTATTGCCGTTTCTGCTTCCGCCGCGAAATGGTTGGGCCGGGCCGGGAGAGCGCCCTGTCGCAGCGGACCTACCAGAACGCGCTCGATTACATCCGCTCCCACCGCGAAATCTGGGAAGTCATCCTGACCGGCGGCGATCCTCTGATGCTGTCGCCGCGACGGCTTGCCGAGATCATGGCCGATCTCGCTACCATCGATCATGTCAGGATCATCCGGCTTCACACCCGCATTCCCGTCGCCGATCCGGTCCGCATCGACGACGAGATGGTAGCCGCACTCAATGCTAAGGGTGCGACGACATGGGTTGCACTGCACGCCAACCATCCGCGCGAACTGACTGAAAGCGCCCGCGCCGCCTGCGCCCGGATGATCGACGCCGGTATTCCCATGGTCAGCCAGTCGGTGCTGCTGCGCGGCGTCAATGACGATGCGGCGACGCTGGAGGCGCTGATGCGGGCCTTTGTCGAATGCCGCATCAAGCCGTATTACCTGCATCATGGCGATCTGGCGCCCGGCACCGCGCATCTGCGCACCACGCTGGAAAACGGGCGGGAATTGATGCGGGCGCTGCGCGGGCGTGTCTCCGGACTGTGCCAGCCGGACTATGTGCTCGATATCCCCGGCGGCCATGGCAAGGCGCCGGTCGGTCCGAATTATCTGTCGGATGCAGATTCCTTGTCAAAGGCCCATGAACCGCATCCTGAATTGCGCTATCGTGTCGTCGATTATTGCGGCGACGTTCACCTCTATCCTCCGAAGCCATGATCGGATGAGGCGCTGACCATGGCCGAGCTCGAGCCGCCGGAGGACGAGGGCAACCGCACTATCGAGAACGCGGTAATGCTCGGCTTCTTCGTGGTGCTGGTGGCGGCGGGAGTCTGGTTGCTCGGTACCATGGCGGACGTACGCAAGGCGCAGGACTGTGCGGCACAGGGTCGCCGCAACTGCGCACCCATCGAAATCCCGGATCGTCCGCGCTAGACTATTTTCCCCGATGAAGGAGAAGCGAGATGCGAAACCTGATCACGACGATGGCGATGCTGGCTCTGATCGGCAGCCCGGCGGCGATGGCGCAGACCGGAAGCAAAACCGGATCAACCGGGGCTGCAAATTCAGCCCCGTCCCGCGAAGCCCCGATCGGCCACCGTCAACCGCGCGTTGGCGACATTCCTTCGGAGAAAAACCTGAGCGATCCGAACGATCCGCTCAGCAAGGAGAACGCGCTGCTCGATAAAAAGATCAAGAGTATCTGCCGGGGCTGCTGAGCCGTCAGGCCGCGTTGCGCGCGGCGAGCGCCATGCCGATCAGGGTCGCGCCGCCGAACAGCATGTTGATGCCGACCAGTAGGCCGAGCGCCCACAGTGCCGATCCCGGCAGGCCGGCGATGATGAAGCCGGCGATCAAGATATCCATGATACCCGCCGTGAGCAGCCAGCCCCATCGCTCGGTCAGTTCCTTCTTGTGCTCCAGCGCGTACATGATGGTGGCGACGCCTTCGGCGAGGAAATAGGCACCGACCACGATGGTGAGGGTCAGGGTGCCCTGCACCGGCTGCGCCAGCAGCACGATGCCCGCGCCGACCGCCAACGCCGCCGAAATCAGCGACCACCAGAAGCCCGGCATCTGCCGCGCCCAGAACGTCAGCACGAGGCCGGCGACGCCGCTGATCAGAAACATCCAGCCGAGGAAAATCGTGACCGCGAGGCTTGCCAGCGGCGGCACGATCATGGCCGCCAGCCCGAGGATGACGAGCAGAATGCCCTCGATCAGAAAAGCCTTCCAGTGCTCGCGCACCGCGGCGCTCATTTTGCTTTGAAGACTGGCGATGTCCTGGGGAAGCGTCATGGGGTTCTCCTGATGCCGGCAGCGGAGGGAGAGTGACGCGACATCTTATCCCGTGCGAGCCTGTCCGTCGATAATCGCGACCGCCCGGGTCCAGCCCGCCGAAGCGCGCTCGATCTTGACCGGAAAGCACGACACGGTGAACCCGGTCGGCGGCAAAAGCTCCAGATTGTGCATTTTCTCGATGTGGCAGTAGCCGATATGGCGGCCGGCCTTGTGGCCTTCCCAGATCAGGCTGGCATCCCCGGTCTCGGCGTATTTCTTCGCGGTGTAGATGAACGGCGCGTCCCAGCTCCAGCCGTCGATGCCGGTCAGGCGCACACCGCGCTCAAGCAGATACATGGTCGCCTCATAGCCCATGCCGCAGCCGGAGGTGACATAGTCCTGCCGGCCGTATTTGGCGCCGGCCGAGGTGTTGACCACGACGATTTCGAGCGGCGACAGCGTGTGGCCGATGCGCCTGAGTTCGGTCTCAACGTCTTTCGCGGTCGCAACATAGCCGTCGGGCAAATGCCGGAAGTCTAGCTTGACGCCGGGCTGCAGGCACCATTCCAGCGGCACCTCGTCGATGGTCCATGACCGCTCGCCGCGATTCATGGTGGGATGAAAATGCCAGGGTGCATCGAGATGGGTGCCGTTGTGGGTTGACAACTGCACCTGCTCCACCGCCCAGCCCTGACCGTCCGGCAGGTCCTCGGGCTTGAGGCCTTCGAAGAACTGCAGCATGCGCGGCAGGCCCTGCTGGTGATCGATATACTGGATGGTCGGGTGCCCGCCCGGCGGATCGGCCGGCACGTCGTTTTGCAGCGGCACCGAAATGTCGATCAGCTTGCGCGCCATGACGTTTCCTTTTCGAGGTTGCCGTTTCAACTCGGAGCCGTCGTGCGCATCCGGTTGCGGCCGAGAATATAGACCGCCGTCGTGATCACCAGTAGCGCAATGCCGATCATGATCGAGACAAATCCCACCGGGATCAAAGCGAGCGTGACATTCCGCTCAGGGTCGACCAGCAAGTGATGGATCGACGACAGCACAAACGCCAGGCCCGCGAACCCCGCGCCGCCGCCCACCACCAGCAGCGCCCACATGCGGCGCAGATGGCTGAGCCGTTCGCGGGACATCTCGGTTCGCGGCGCGTGATGGCGGCCCACCCGCCGTACCAGCCGCACCGCGAAAGCAATGGTGCCGAAGCCGATCAGCATGCTGGCGCATTCCAGCATGAGCCTGACGTATCCGCCGATCTCAGGATATTGCTGCAGGGTGAGCAGCGGAAAATCGAAACCCGAATGCAGCAGCAGCGGCACCAGCAGGATCGAAATCCGCGTGCTGACGCGCGCCCAGTCGCGGTGATGGCGGTGCGCGCCAAGCGCGGCGCCGGAACGCGCGATCGCCAGATAAGCACCGGCGATGACGCCGAGCGCGCCGTGGAACGGCACCGTCAGCACGCTGCGCAGCACCGCCAGCGACCGCCACATGTCGGGGTGCTGCACGAGATAAGCGAGGTTCTCGTAAGCCGCAAAACCGAGACCGGCCGCCGCGCCATAGACCACGGTTTCCATCGGGTCGGCGAACCGGCGGCGGCGCCACGACACCGCGACGATAACGATGATCTTGACGATTTCCTCCGGCGCTGCGACGCCGAAAATCGACCGCGCCGCCAGCGCAAGCAGCGGCTGGTCGCTGATCGCCAGCAAAGACATGAACGGTGCCCGCGCGGCGCCCAGCAACGAAATGCTGGCGGCGCCGAGCAGGAATGCGGTCCAGACCTGGGTTGGCGGTCCGGGCCGCTCGTCGGCGGCGATCACCAGCCACAGCACCAGCAAAGCCGGCGCGATGGCGGCGGTGCCGATGACGGTGGGAAGCGATTCGAGCAGGTGCATTGCTTAGGGGATGTTACCGATATTGAGCGACGAACGCTGATGGAACACAGGAGTTATGGCTGGACCTGGTCCGGTTCAATCGGTGCCGGTTTTTGCTGGCGGGTCTCAAAGGCTTTTTCCAGATCCCACGCCCGCTGCAGGCGTTCGGCGCTGGTCTGTGCCAGCAACTTGCCCCAGGCGGCCGCCAGCATCTTGAAGCTTTCATCGCGGTTGGCCGCGGTCCCCTCGGCCCATTCCGGTAATGCCATCGGGATGGTGATGCTCCAAACCCAGATCGTACCATCGAGACGGACCCGTCCGATCGAATGGCCCTCGAACTGGACGGCATAATCGTTTTGGACGTCGGGCCATCGCGGGCGGGCGTCGATTACAATTTTGGACATAACGCTCCATCAACACAAAGCCGTGCCTAAAGCCACGACCTGCCGCATTTATTGCCGATCACGGCGCCGCAGGCAATCATTGTCTCGTGCCCGTGCCATCGCGCGATCCGCGCAAACGGCCGTCGTGGCGCTATGAGCGTCGGCTTGAAAAATGTCGGCGGCGACGGAGCGGCAGCGCGAGGCACCGGTTGTCAGTCGGCAATTCGCGTCAGGACGGCTTTGAACCCCAACGAGGGCGTTTCGGCGGCCTTGCCTTCGAACGTCGCGAACTCGCCTTTCGCTGTCCCCTGACATTCGATCGTGACCCGATCGAAGCCGAACGCGGAGGGATGGTTGGGATCGTTGGTATGCCGCATGCTGCTGATGGTGCCGGTGATGGTGTTGCCGCGCTCCTTGTAGGAACCGACATAAGCGAATGCCGAGTTTCCGCCATGCAGTTTTCCGTCCGCGGCATAAACGATGCCCACGCCCTTGCGCCGGGGTGTCTTGAATTCAACCTTGTAGAGTCCCTTGAACATGGTCGTCCCCGCAGAGCGCCGCGCGAGCGGCAAGATAGCAATGAAGAACCTAATTTCTCGTTGAACTACCCGGAGAAAGCACGAAGGGGTTGTTTGCGGGTTTTCCACGAAAAGCCGGACCTGACCGCGAAAAGGCGCGCCCGGTGGCTGCACAAACTGGAGGCAGTTGGTTAACCCGCGGTGAGGCCGGGCGTTCAAATCCGAGTGAAATCATGGCGAGGCTTTTAAAATTTGATGCTTATTGTCCCCGCCACAGGAAAAATTGGGGGGAGACAATGAACATCCAGCATTCAGCGAAATACCCGGTGAGCCGCCGCGATTTGGCGAGGCATGACGTTCTCATGGTTTCGGCGTTCGGGGTTTGGGCGCTGCTGCTGGGGCTGTCGCCGGTTCTGGTCTTCCAGGCGCTGACCTGAGCTTGTTGCTTCCCGGATTTATCCGTTTATTGCTTCTTAATCGTGCCCGGCATCGACCCCGGAGGCCTTAATGGGCTGGTTCGGTTGGCTCGCAAAGGATCCCGCGGCGGACGAGGCCGCTCCATCCGGTCCTCAAGCCGTTCTTGAGGACCTTGCCAAACGCGTCCCGCAATATATCGAGGACGCCGACCACGGCAGGCTGGTCTATCCGGCCTGCAAGCGAAGCATTGCGGACGCCAACGATGTGCGCGCCATCTGGGATCACACCCGGCTGGAAGCCATGCGCTATGTGATGATGGTCCCCGGGCGCGGCTTCAAATTGCTGGCCGACCCAGCCAGCCAGCCTGAGTTGCTCAACGCTTTCCTTCGCCAACCGCCGCACGAAGACACCGTAATCGACTTCACCGGCAGCGCGATGAGCGACATCGCGATCGCCGTTTACGCGGGTTTCAACTGGCTCAATCATTGCGCCGTCCTCGCCGGCGCGGATCGCGAGAACTTTTCGGGCATGCTGCACCACTTCCGCAAGCTCGCGATACTTGGGCAGCAATGGTGGGCAATGGAGGGAGCGGAGACACGTTTCGGCGAAATGCTGGCGGCGGGAGAGAAGCCGCCGCTGATGCTGTATCTGATCTGGACCGACTATACCCGGCTGGCGAAGGAAGTCGCCACGGCGGTGCTCAGCCGGGCGATCGACGGCGGGGCGTCGGCGGACCCGGGCGCGCTCGGACAGATCATGACCCGTCTCGATCACGCCGATGATGCCGACGATCTCCTGATTTAGGACCGCCGTAAAAGTTCAGCAACCGCGGCAGATGTTTTTCAACTGGGCGTTCATGCGGACGTCCTCGGCGCTGATCGTGTCGACGTATTTGGATGGGCCCGGCTTCGAAATTTCGGAAGCTGCGGACTGCTCGGTCGATTTGGCGGGCGTGGCAGCTTTGTCATAGCAGGCCAGCCTTTTGCCCGGTACCGATATCGACTTGCAGTCCGAAGTTTCGGCGATAGCGGGCTGCGACAGCGCGCAAATGGCAATCAACAGCGCAACGACTTTCATTTTTATTCCTTGATGAAGAAGGGCCGCTACACCGGCGCCCGATGCAGGAACGTGAACGCCAGCACGGCGAACACCACCAGCGTGAGTACGACCATCGCGTTGAGGTAGCGGGAATCACGCATCGGTCTTCACTCCATGCAGCCGTTGAACGCTACGCTCTTAAAGCGCCGGTTCCTAGCCTCGATTTGGCTGACCTCGAAGCCAACCGACAATGGGCGAAGCCTCAACGCTCCGCCAGCAGGCGCCGGCACGCCTCCACAAAGACCTGAGCACCGGTGACGATGTCGGCGTCATCGGTGTTTTCGCTCCAGTGATGGCTGATGCCGCCGATCGAGGGCACAAACATCATGCCGGCAGGCATGATCGTGGCGAGAACCTGGGCGTCATGACCGGCGGCACTGGGCATGCGGACCGACCTGCCGCCGGCAAAGACGGCGCTGGCGGCTTCGATCGCATGCTGGAAAGTGGCATCCATCATGGCGGGGGTGCCGGTGCGAAGACGCTCCACCGCGACACTGCAGCGACCCTGTGCGGTGACCTCCGCGGCCATGCTGCGCAGCTGATCTTCCAGGCGGTCGATCACGCGCGGGTCATCGTCGCGCATTTGGAACAGCATTTCCGCAGCGCCCGGGATGATGCTCGGCGCGCCGGGATCGAGGGTGATGCGGCCGGTGGTCCATACCGTGCGCGGTCCGCAGGCCAAAGGAAACCGGTCGTCGATATCCACGCAAAACCGGGCCAGCGCCAGGCCGGCATCCCTGCGAATGTTCATGCGGGTCGTACCGGCGTGATTCTGCTCGCCGCTAAAGCTGATGCGGTACTGCCAGATACCGACGATCGAGGTGACGACGCCGATGCGGAGACCGCCGCTTTCGAGCGTGTCGCCTTGCTCGATATGCGCCTCCAGATATCCGATATGCCGCCCGCGTTCAGCCCTCGCGCGGGGCCGGCCGGCAAGACCAACGTCGCGCAGCGCCTCCCGCATGGTTCGGCCGTCGTTGCGGTCGCGCGCGGCGTCGATATCGGCCTCGGTTACCCCGCCGGCGTAAGACCTGCTGCCGAGGAAGTGACCGAAATGTCCTTCCTCATCGCACCATGACACGACTTCAACGGCGCCGTTTGTGGTCGGGTCGGGATTGATGACGCGGGCGGCTTCGAGGGCATACACGACGCCGAGCGGCCCATCGAGCCAGCCCGCAAAATTCTGGCTTTCGAGATGCGATCCGGCCAGCAGTTTCGGTCCGGATTTGGTACTGGTGCCGAGCACATTGCCGATGCCGTCGATCTCGGCTGTGAGTCCTGCCTCGGCAAGCCGCTGCGCCAGCCACGCCAGCGAGCGCATATGCGGCTCGGAGAACGTCGGCTTGTGAACCCCGGTCTTGTAGGCGCCGATACCGCGCAGCGCATTGAGATCGCTAAGGACCCGGGCGCCATCGAACTGCAAGGGATTGTCAGGCATGAGCCGCAACCTGGTCCGGCTTTGGCGCTCCCTAGCGGAATCGAACCGCTCTCTCCACCGTGAAAGGGTGGCGTCCTAACCGATAGACGAAGGGAGCGAAAATTCCGGTTCCGTCGCGGCCGACAGGGCCGCGAAAAACCGCCATTTCGCACAACAGTACGAACAGATATAGCCGCTAAATCAACGCGTTAAACCTGCGCCGACCGCGTGCCGGCCCGGTGAAGAAGCGACGGCGCGCGAACGTATAGTGGCGTTTGTCCGGCCGGGCAAGCCGTCTGGCCTGCCGCTTCGACCGTCGGCCCCGCCGGCGCGACGGCCGGCCAAATCCTTCATTTTTCAGGCGATCGCAACGGTTTCTAAAGCCTGTGCCGGTAAGAATGGAGCCCCCGAGAGTGGTGAGAGATGGCATTAGCACCCAGGAAGCGCGAAGCCCGTAAATCGGTCCGGCAGTCCGGATGGATCACGCTGGATGGCGGTTTCGCCGCGCGTCCGTGCACCGTGCTCGACCTGTCCTCGGCCGGCGCCAAGATCACGATCGACGATCCCAATGCGGTGACGGCGAAAGTAAGGCTGGCATTCTCGCGCGACGCCCGCACGGGGCGGAGCTGCGAAGTGGTCTGGCGGCGGGGAAAAACCCTTGGGGTCAAATTCGTCCGGTAGCAAAAGCGCGCCGCACGCGATAAAACCGGCGAATGCGAAACATCTTGCCTGTCATCGTTCTGGCGGTGCTGGCGGCGTCATCGGCTCCGGCGCAGCAATCGCGCGATCCGAAGCCGGACAAGTCCGCGGCCTCGCTCCCGCTGCGCCCGGCGAAGACGACGGCTAATCCGTGCGCGGAATTTGGTCCCGGCTTTGTCAGGGTCGAGGGATCGTCGACCTGTGTGAAGATCGGCGGCAGCATCAGCGTAGGGGTCGGCGGGTCGCGCTGAGTGCTTTGAGAGCGAGGGTTGATTGCAACTCGAACTCGTCATTGCTGTCTTGATCAGCTGCGCGCTATTGTGGTGGTCAGCTGCGGGGTGAGCTGGACCACGCGATTGACGGTGGTCACGCTGGTGCTGGTCTTTTGGATTCTGCTGTTCGAGCGGTCGAACCAATAAAACCTGCGATGCTGTTTCACGTCATCGGCGGGGCGATGAATTTCTGGAATCCGGCTCGGCCGGCGAATTGCGCGAACCAGCGTTCGAGATGCGGAAATTTCGGCTTGGTTACGCCCTCGACGCCGAACCAGCGGCGGGCATAAGCGCCGAGCGCGATATCGGCGATCGTGAACTGCTCGCCTTCGATGAATTTTCGCGTCGCCAATTGGGCGTCGGGAATCCGCCACACCACCGCCTCGGCGTCGGCGTCCTTCTGGATCGCCGCCATGTCGCGTTTTTCCAGCGGCGTGCGGACCAGCGCCCAGAACACCGGCCGGTCAACCGGCTGCAGGGTGGAAAGCGTCCAGTCCAGCCAGCGATCGACGGCGGCCCGCAGTTTCGGCGCGCCGGGGTAGATCGCCGAACCCTGTCCGTACGCAAGCGCAAAATACCGCATGATCGAATTGGATTCCCACAGCACGAAATCGCCGTCCACCAAGGTGGGCACGCGGCCGTTGGGATTCATCGCGAGATAGTCGGGCTCGGTATTGCGGCCGAACGCCATGCCGGCGTCGATGCGCTCGTAGCTGAGGCCGAGCTCCTCGGCGCACCACAGCACTTTCTGGACATTGACCGAATTGGCCCGGCCCCAAATCGTCAGGCGGTGCGGATCGCTGTTCGGCATAACGTTTCCCTGCGGTGATTTTGATTGTCCGGACATACCGGACGCATCAGGGAATGCGCGCGCCAGCAAAAAAGATCAAGCTCCGCCGCAAGACGGAGCCCGATCGATCGAAACACGTCAGCCTATGTCAGTCCCGGCGCTCAGTGGCCGAAGAACAGCCACAGCAGAATGATGATCGGAATAGGCACACCCAGCAGCCATAGCAAAAGTCCGCGTCCCATTTTCGCCTCCTTAGAACCAGTGTTGCATCAGAAAACGCGAAGCGATGCGCTGGGTTCCGTCGGCGTGCACAGGAATCGAGCGGAGATTTGCTTAACTACCAGTGTCCGGTATTCGGCATAAACGTCCATGGCTCCGCCGGCGGCTTTGCGTCGCCCTTTTGCAAAAGCTCGATCGAATGCAGATCCGGCGAGCGCACGAACGCCATCTGGCCGTCGCGCGGCGGACGGTTGATGGTGATGCCGAGCTTCATCAGGCGGTCGCAGGTGGCGTAGATGTCGTCGACCTCATAGGCGAGGTGGCCGAAATAGCGGTCCTCGCCGTATTTTTCCTCCTCCCAGTTGTAGGTGAGTTCGACCAGCGGCGCGCCGCGCCCCTTGGATTGCTTGAGCAGCCCCTCATCTTCCGCCGCGCACAAAAACACCAGCGTGAATTTCGCCTTGTCGTTGTCGACGCGCCGAACCTCCTTCAATCCCAGCGCGTCCTGGTAGAATTTCAGCGCGGTATCGAGATTCCTGACGCGCAGCATGGTGTGGAGATAGCGCATGGTTGTTGTCTCCCGTAAGGATATTGGGGCTTGCGTTCATTGTTGAATAGGTTCGGCGCATTCAATAGCAGCAAAATGTGGCCGAGGGCAGGGCGCGGCATGCGGTTTCGCCTTGCAAGCGAAAGCCCCGCCGGGGGATGGGGCGGGGCTCTCTCTACAAAATAGAGCAAGGGGGGATTGCTCCGCCGGGATAACGCTCAGGGCCGGGGCGGGTTCCCGGGGCCGGAGCGGGTTTTCGAAAAAACCGCGCGATAGTGCTCTTCCCGTTCGCGCTGGAATTTCTGCTGATGGGCCTTGAAGTTGGCCACGCGTCTCTCGATCTCGGCGCGCTCGGACGCCATCGACCCGGCCACGACCGGTTTTGGCATTTCCGGAGGCTTGGAGGGTTCAGGCTTCGATGCCGGCTCGGCCCGTGCCGGACGAGCCGCGGCGACCCCCTCCACAAACGCCAGGGTTTGTTCGATCAGTTGATCGCGCTCACGCATCCACCACTTCATCACGCATACCCCAGGGCCCGAAAACATCTCATCGGAGGTTGACGCGAAGATCAACGAAATTGCGCGGGGGTGAACAAGATCGGCGCCACGCGTGACCGGTTAGCCACAGCGAACGCTCCACGATCCGTCAGTTCGGTACCGAATGGGCCGCGTCCTTAACAAGGGCTGGCCGGCTTTGCGGAAATCGCGTCGCGGCATTGCGACAATTTCAACCATTGTATTTATTCAACTCCGAGGTGCTGTAATTGGCCTGCAAAGGCCTTTATAAAGTCAACGCCATTTTCCATTGGAGTGCGTAATGCCATCGACCAATATCAAAAACCTTTCCGTATCCCAACTGCTCGCGATGCGAGCCGATATCGACAAGCTTCTTCAGTCGAAAAAGACCGAGCTGCAGGCGCAGCTTGCGCAGATCGGCGGCGACGTTGGCGACCGCCGCCGGAAAGCCGGCTCGATAAAGGGCTCGAAAGTCGCGCCCAAATACCGGCACCCCAAGACCGGCGAAACCTGGAGCGGCAGGGGCGGCGTCGCCGGATGGCTTGCCAGGGAAATCAAGGGCGGAAAGAAGCGGGAAGATTTTCTGATCGCAAAGCCCGGACGAAAGAAACGCAAAACCAAGGCCTAAGCCGCGCTGTCAGCCGTCCGGCCCAAACCGGGCGGTCGTCCAGCGTTTGCAAATGTCCGGCGCGACTTGCAGACTGCGATTGGTATAATCGCTGGCTTCAAGTCCGGACAAATCCCGATGATTGCGTCAGATCTTCGCAGCGGCGTGGAACGGCTTGGCGACTTGATTGCCGAGGCGAAAGTCATTGTCCCCTTCACCGGGGCCGGCATCTCCACCGAATGCGGTATTCCCGATTTCCGCTCGCCGGGCGGATTGTGGACCCGCAACCGGCCGATTCCTTACGACGAATTCGTCGCCAGCCAGGACGCCCGCGACGAAGCGTGGCGGCGGCGTTTTGCGATGGAACCGACCTTTGCCGCGGCAAAGCCGGGCCGCGGCCATCGCGCGCTGGCGGCGCTCTATCGCGCGGGCAAGATTCCCGCCGTCGTGACCCAGAATATCGACAATCTGCACCAGGCATCGGGCTTTGCCGCCGATCACGTCATCGAACTCCACGGCAACACCACTTACGCGCGCTGCATCGGCTGTGAGAAGTCCTACGACCTTGGCTGGGTCAAACGCCGCTTTGACGAGACGGGCAGCGCGCCCGACTGCACGGTTTGCGCCGAACCGGTGAAGACGGCGACGATCTCGTTCGGGCAGGCGATGCCGGAAGAGGCGATGCGCCGCGCCAACGAACTGGTCCAGCATTGCGACCTCTGCCTCGCCATCGGGTCGTCGCTGGTGGTGTGGCCGGCGGCCGGATTTCCGATGGCGGCCAAACAATGGGGCGCCAGGCTGGTAATCATCAACAGGGAGCCGACCGAGCAGGACGATATCGCCGATCTCGTGATCCGGCACGACATCGGGGAGACCCTGGGCCCGTTCGCGGGCAACTGATGCCGAAATGATTCGCCGCTGCGCAAGACTGTTCATAGGTCCCGGCGAAATTGTTTTTTGTCTTTGCGGCGCAGGCGAGGGTGTTATCTTCAATTCGCGAGATTCGCGTTGCGTCATCATGAATTGTCATGGATGGGCGCGTGTTTCGGCGCTGCCGCAGAGATGGCAGGCCGTAAGATGACGTGTGAGGTCCGGGGTCATGGGGTCGGACGGATTTGAGTCCAAAAAGCCTGGGGGCGCCGCGCCGAGCGGGACCGGACCTTCAAGGCTTGGACCGAACGAATTTTCAGGTGCCGACCGCGACGCCGCGGCCGATGCGTTCGCAGGGCTGGGCGATGCCGCCACCAACCTTGTCGAAATCAGCGGCGTCATCAAATGGTTCGACGCTTCAAAGGGCTACGGCTTCATCGTGCCCGACAATGGCTGGCCGGACGTGCTGCTGCATGTCACGGTGCTCAGGCGCGACGGCTATCAGACCGCCTATGAAGGCGCGCGGCTCGTCGTCGAGTGCGTGCAGCGCGCCAAAGGCTACCAGGCGTTCCGCATCGTCTCGATGGACGAATCGACCGCGATCCACCCGGCGCAGATGCTGCCGCCGCGCACCCATGTCAGCGTCACCCCGACCAGCGGGCTGGAGCGGGCGCAGGTCAAGTGGTTCAACCGGCTGCGCGGCTTCGGCTTCCTGACCTGCGGCGAGGGCACGCCCGACATCTTCGTCCACATGGAAACCCTGCGCCGCTTCGGCATGACCGAACTGCGCCCCGGTCAGTTCGTGCTGGTCCGGTTCGGGCCCGGTTCCAAGGGCATGATGGCTGCCGAGATTCAGCCTGAAACCGGCTCGCCGGGATTGTCGTCGCACTGATCTCCCGGGGCTTTCGCCTGATCAGCCAAGCTGCTGTGCGGTTCTGCGCGCACAAAATTGAATTGCGTGGCCTTGCGGCTTACCTGTATTTGCCGGGATCTTCGGGCTAGGGTTCGGCGGTGCGGGGCGCCGCAGGGACTAACGGGCGGGGTTTGTCGTTTATGCGTTTCCATCGTTTTGTCGGCCGCAATGTGAGGTGCTGGATTGTGCTTGCCGCAGCCGTTGCGGCATTCGCCTCGATCGGCGCCGGCGCGCGGGCAGCCAGCATTCAGCCGCTCGAGATCGTGACAAAATCCGGGGTTCAGGTTTTCTCGGTCGAGATGGCAACCACCGAGCAGGAAAAAGAAACCGGCTTGATGTACCGCAAGGAGCTGGCGGACGGCAAAGGCATGCTGTTCGATTTCTCGCCGGAGCAGCAGGTCTCGATGTGGATGAAGAACACCTTCATCTCGCTCGACATGATCTTCATCCGGGCCGATGGCAGGATCCTGCGCATTGCCGAGAATACCGAGCCACAATCGACCCGGATCATCCCCTCCGGCGGCCTCGCCAAGGGCGTGCTGGAGGTGATCGCGGGAACCGCCAAGAAATACGGCATCGAGCCGGGAGACCGGGTGGCGCATCCGCTGTTCAACGGGCGCTGAAACGGCGGCGGCCAGCCTTGCTGGCATGCCCCCAAGCGTGTATCGACATCGTTTCCCAAGAAAATCGGGGTATAGCGCAGCCTGGTAGCGCGGCAGTTTTGGGTACTGCAGGTCGTTGGTTCGAATCCAGCTGCCCCGACCAAAACACCGTTGATTCCCTTTAGTTTTTCCTCTGCGCTTCTGACACGCGGTTCTTGCCCGTTCCGGCTGGCTGGATGCATGCTCTGGTGAACCTGAAAAAGATCGTCTGCGGCGCATTTGAACAATGATCGGGGCGACCATGCTGCGCAGAGCCGACGGAATCGATCAAGCCGCGGTGACGACCGGACGCATCGTCGCGCTTGACCGCGCGCGCACCTTCGTCACGCTGCTGGTGCTGTTGCACCACTCGGTCGTCAATTACACGTATTTCGGCGCCGGCGACAAAATGCGCTGGCTCGGCTTCGACCTCGTCGTGCTGTTCAACGACAGTTTCTTCATGGCCTGCATGTTCCTGATCTCGGGCTTGTTCGTCCATGAGAGCCTGACGCGGAAGGGATCGGCAATCTTCCTGCGTTACCGGGCGTGGCGGCTCGGCATACCCTTTCTGATCTCGGTCTTTGTGCTGATGCCGATAGCCTATTACCCGACCTTCCTGCGCTATCATCTGCCCGGAACGACCGATTTCAACTTCTTCCATTTCTGGTGGCATACGCTTGCCGTGGGCCCGTGGCCGTCGGGGCCGGCGTGGTTCTTGTGGGTGCTGCTGGCGCTCGACTTCATTGCCGCCGCGATCTGGTCGGTCGCGCCTTTCATCCCCAGGGGCCTGGGCCGGTTGATCGCCGGCCTGCGCGACCGGCCGATGACGGCTTTCGCCGCATTCCTGATTGTTTCGATCGCATCCTATGTCCCGCTGCATCTGGCATTCGGGGACGGCAGTTGGCTGGAGCCCGGCCACTATCCGCTTCCGATCCAGACCAGCCGCATCCTGCTCTATCCCGCTTACTTCTGCACGGGCGTCGGCATCGGGGTGGTAAGCCTTCGCGGCGGCCTGCTTGCGGAGCACGGCGAACTGGCAAGGCGCTGGCCGGTGTGGCTCGCCTTTGCCGCGGTGTTTTATGCCGCGATCCTGATCCTGGTTTACGCGCACCACAACTGGATGGACTTCAACTATCCGCCG
This sequence comes from uncultured Alphaproteobacteria bacterium, assembly GCA_963784755.1. Lineage (GTDB taxonomy): Bacteria > Pseudomonadota > Alphaproteobacteria > Rhizobiales > Xanthobacteraceae > Bradyrhizobium. The sequence goes on from CAWASS010000005.1 coordinate 226,726, forward strand.
CTGTCGTGGAGGACCGCCTATGGGCTCGCGTTCTCGATGTACGGCGCAGCGATGGCCTTCACCGTGCTGGCGGTTTACCTGCGCTCGGCAACACATGATCTCGGCCTGCTCGATGCGATGCGGCCCTCGGCCTACGGCATCTATCTCGTGCACTACATTTTCATCATCTGGCTGCAATACGTCGTCTACGAGTATTCCTTGCCGGCCTTCGTGAAATTCGCGATCGTTTTCATCGGCACGCTGGCGGGAAGCTGGGCGGTTGTGGTGGCCTTGCGAAAAATTCCCGTGGTGGCGCGGATGATCTGACACCGACGCTGCAGGTCGTTGGTTCGAATCCTGCTACCCCGATCAACCTCCGAAATTCGAATGATGTGACGCGAGAGCGGGGATAGCCGTTCAAACGAAATCAGGTGCGCCGGCTAACCGGCGCACCTGATTTATTCTCTATCGAGATCGCGCGGACCCGTTATACCGGATCAGCGGATCATCAGTACGGGCAAATCGTCCGGCCCCAGCGGTAGCTCCAGTAGCAGCCTGCGCCATAGACGCCAATGCCGATACCCCGGCCCCAGCCTCTGCCGCGGCCGCCACGAACGACGACACCGCCGCCACGACCAAAGCCTCGGCCACCGCCACCGCGAAAACCACCACCGCCACGGAAACCACCACCGCCGCGGCCGCCACCGCCACGACCGCCGCCACCGCGGGCGTCAGCCGACGTGCTCGATGCGGTCAGTAACAGCGTCGAGACGCCGACGATGCTGACGCAGTAAACGCAGATCAGGGCAAACGTTGCCAGCCAGCGTGTAAGAAAGTTGCGCGGGGTATTTTGAGCCATTTGGTTCTCCCGGTCGGTGATGCAGTTCGACTTTATGGATTCTTCTTTGTCGAGCCTGCCAATGCTTGTTTCGGATGCGTGCGAAAATCGGATCGTATCGTAGAACGAGGCGGGCACGCTTCCACCACGTGCAGGATACGGTGAAGGCGTACGTTCGGTCAAGTTAAGCTGTGTCGTGCGTCGCCGGTTCCGCGTTCAAAAACAAAATATTATCAGTGTGCTGCTCTGCACCATTCGTTCATAATCATGAATGGATTTAACCTTTTGCGAGGCCTGCTCTCGCCAAGAACTTCATGACAGCCTAAGACCAGATCGACACCCCGCCAGCGGCCTCATCCGATTTCAGAAAAGTCCATGTCGAAGCAGCATACTTACGTCCTCGGTTTGAACACCTACGATCACGATGTGAGCGCCTGTCTGCTCAAGGACGGCGCAATCGCATTCGCCGTCGCCAAAGAGCGGATCACGCGCGAAAAGCACGCCAGCGGCTTCTACAAGGAGGTCATCGATTATTGCCTCGATGCCGAGGGCATCACGCTCGATGACGTCGATCTCATCGTCCGCAATTGCTACATCCTGCCGGTTTCCGAAATGGAAGACCGTCTGGTGTATCAGGACATGCCGGGCTTCCTTCCCGAATATGAGCGCGGCGACGCGGCCAAACATCCGCTGTACCGCTCACACTCCGGCAAGGTGGTGACGATCTCGCACCATCTGGCGCACGCCTACAGCGCCTTCGCCGTCTCGCCGTTCCAGGAAGGGGTCGTCATGGTGGTCGACGGCGTCGGCAGCTACCGCTCCGATGTCTCCGAGCCATATCCGGCAACCGACACGGCGACCCCGCTCGCGCGCGAGTCCGAGAGCTATTACAAATTCGCGGGCTCGAAAATCGAATGCCTGAAAAAGGTCTGGATGGAGCCCGACCGCGGATTCCTCAGCGACGAATTCTACAACATGCCGGGGCTCGGCGCGCTTTACAGCCGGGCGTCGACCTACATTTTCGGCGACTGGAATAAATGCGGCGAGCTGATGGGGCTCGCTCCCTATGGCCGCCGCGAGCAGATCAAGCCGCTATTGGATATCGCCGGCAACGAACTGCATGTGCCGCGCTGGTCGGCGGAATTCAATCAGCCTTACGTCATGGATAGCGGCGGAAAATGGGAAAAGAGCCCGTCGATGCGGCATTGGGAGGACCTCGCCTGGCGCGTCCAGGATGACACCGAAACGGTACTGCTGGCGCGCGCGCGGTGGCTGCGCGAAACCACCGGCGCCAGGAATCTATGCATTGCCGGCGGCGTGGCGCTCAATTGCGTGGCCAATGGCCGGATCGCGCGCGAAGCTGGATTTGAGAACGTCTGGATTCAACCGGCTGCGGGTGACGACGGCATTGCGATCGGCTGCGCCGTCTACGGCCAGCTCGAGGTTCTGAAGCAGCCACGTTCATTCGTCATGAAGCAGTCCTATGTCGGCAAGTCCTATGCCGAGCGGGATATCGAGAAGGCCACCCAGAAATTCCTGGTCCGCATCCAGACCACCGCCGTTCGCAGCGACGATATCTGCCGCGAGACCGCGAAATTGCTCGCCGAGCAGCGCGTGATCGGCTGGTTTCAGGGCGGGTCCGAGTTCGGGCCGCGCGCGCTCGGCAATCGCAGCCTGCTGGCGGACCCGCGCAAGGCCGAAATGAAGGACATCCTGAACAGCCGCGTAAAACACCGCCAGCCGTTCCGCCCGTTTGCACCGATCGTTCTGGCCGAGCGGGCGAAGGAAATATTCGAAGGCGAGGAAGACTCACCCTTCATGCTGATCGCCAAGCGGGTCCGCACCGAATGGCGGGACCGGATTCCGGCCGTCGTTCATGTCGACGGGACGGCGCGGGTGCAAACGGTGTCGGAGGACACCAACCCCGTGCTGTATCGCCTGCTGAAGGAGTTCGAAGCGCTCACCGGCGTGCCGGTGCTGATCAATACCTCCTTCAACGTCAAGGGCGAGCCGATCGTGGAAACGCCGCGCGACGCCATGATCTGCTTTCTGACCACCGGGATCGACAACCTCGTGCTGCACGACACGCTGATCTCAAAAAACGCGCTTCATAAAATCGTGGCGCCGCTGGTGGGTGTGTATACCGACGTCGCCACCCTGGTGCTGGCGAATGCAAGGCCTGCGTGAGCGGGATATCGAACCCGCTCGTTCATATTGACCTTGCCGGGCTTTGCCATAAAAAACCACATTCTTGAGCGCTAAATTTATCTCGCGATGTTCGACCGAACCGATTTTTCGATTTTATCAAAGCGAGCAATACCCCAAGGAGGAGTGCGATGATCAATCTTAAGCATGCGGTTGCCGGGCTGGCTGTGCTTGGCGGCGTGGCGCTTTGTTCGGGTGCGGCTTCGGCGATGCCGAACGGCATGCCGGCTGCCGCTCAACCTTCCAATGTTGAAAACGTGGTCATGGTCTGCAATGCGTGGGGCCGCTGCTGGTGGCGTCCGAACTATTACGTAGGTCCCCGCGTTTATGGCTACGGCGGTTACGTCGGTCCCCGCTACTACGGCGGCTATGGCTATGGCTGGCGGAGAGGCTGGCGCCGCTGGTAATCCGCCCGGCGTAATCGGAATTTCGTTCTCGGGGAGGGCGCTTGCCCTCCCTTTTGATTACGCGGCCGGCGCCGCCGCCGGCTTCGGCAGCGGTTTGTCCTGCTTCTTGGACCAGGAGATGTAATAGGCGACTGCGGTCATGATCGCGATTCCGGCCACGCTCACGACAACCTGTGCCAGCACCGAGCCTGAGCTCAGTATCAATGCGAAATGGCCGACGAACGAAAGAAACACGCCAACGCAGAACACCGCGAGCGACTGCTGGCCGCATTTGATGACCGGCTCCCAGATTCGCCACTCCAGACCGGACCAATCCTTCTTCACGAACTTGACGGTCAGAACGACGATGACGACGAAATGCAGAAAGCGGTACCAGGCGAGATTGGTCTTGTCGTTCGGGTTGAAGGCCGCAAAGAGCCATTGCGGGAACAGGGCCCCGAAGTCCGGAAACTTGCCGGCGAACGTCATGACCATCGCAAAGAGGAGGTAGGCGAAGCAAAACCAGGTCGCGATCGGCGAGCTGACGATCGACCGCGCTTGCGTGGCTCCACCCAGCGCGCACCAGGATCCGAACACGAACAGCAATTGCCAGCAGAATGGGTTGAAGTACCAGCCGCCCGCCGGGAAACCCGGGAGATTCCAGCCGAATTGCCGGGCCGCGAACCATAGTACCAGCGAGGCCAGCATCGTCAGATTGGGCCGGCGCAGCATGATCCACAGCACCGGCGGGAAAAAGCCCATCAACACGATGTAAAGCGGCAGCACGTCGAGATTGAGCGGCTTGAACTTCAACAGCAATCCCTGACGCAGGGTCTCGATGGGATTATCCACCAGGCCGGCCACGTTGAATTCGTTGATGATGTCGGCATCGCTGAACCGGAAGGCGACATAACCGATCGAAACGATGTAGATCACGAACAGGATGACGTGAGCGACATAAAGCTGCCAAACCCGCTTGAACAGGCGGGTGGCGCCGACGATGAAGCCGCGTTCGAGCATCATCCGGGCATAGACGAATGATGCGGTGTAGCCCGAAATAAAAACGAAGAGGTCGGCGGCGTCGCTGAATCCGTAGTTTCGGGTGGTGATCCAGTTCACCACGTTGTCCGGAATATGATCCAGAAAAATCGCCCAGTTCGCGACTCCGCGAAACAGATCGAGCCGGAGATCGCGTCCTTTGGGCGGCAGGATTGCTCTGATTTCCATGGGTGTGATGCTCAGTGGAGTGGTCGAGTGCCGAGATTGTCACGAGGCTGCGGAAAGATTATACCAAATCCGGAAATAAAGCCGTCCGACGACGGAATCACAGTTCAACTTACCGACAGGTGACCCTAACCTATGCCCGTCATTTCCACCAATTCGGCGCAGTGTCGCATCTCAACAGGCCTCGTCAATCCATGACTGCACGTATTTTCAAGCCCGCCAAGAACGCAATGCAGTCGGGGACCGCCAAGACCAGGGAATGGCAACTCGATTACGAGCCGGAGCAACCGCGCGTGGTCGAGCCGCTGATGGGATGGACCAGTTCGGGCGACATGAAGCAACAGCTCACCCTCCGCTTCGACACAAAAGACGACGCCATTGCCTATTGCGAGCGCGAGGGCATCCCCTATCAGGTGATCGAGCCGAAGGAGCCGGCGCGCCGGCAGGCCGCCTATGCCGACAATTTTGCGTTTCGGCGCGGCGAGCCGTGGACGCACTGAGATCCGGACATACTGAAATCTCGATCGCTCGATTCTGCTCCGGACTGGCAAATCCGGCGCCGACCCAAATTGAGGTTGCGCCGGACCGCGGCGCAATGACACCATGACGCCAGCCGCACCACGAGTGCGGCGGACAACCCCGCGGAAGGCCATGTCGCTTCGTTCCAGCATCGATCCCGCTTCATCGGAATTTGCCCACAATGCCGAGACCATGCGGGGGTTGGTCGCGGATTTGCGTGACAAGCTGAACGGCGTCGCCGGCGGCGGCGGCGAAGCCTCGCGCAAGAGGCATACCTCGCGCGGCAAGATGCTGGCGCGCCAGCGCGTCGATCTGCTGATCGATCCCGGCACCGCTTTCCTCGAACTGTCGCCGCTGGCGGCCTACGGTCTCTATGGCGGTGACGTCCATTCCGCCAGCATCATTACCGGGGTGGGACGGATTTCAGGTCGCGAATGCGTTGTCGTCGCCAACGACGCCACGATCAAGGGCGGCACCTATTACCCGATGACGGTGAAGAAGCATCTTCGCGCCCAGGATATCGCGCGGCAAAACAATCTGCCCTGCATCTACATGGTCGATTCCGGCGGTGCGTTCCTGCCGCAGCAGGACGAGATCTTCCCGGACGAACGGCATTTCGGCCGCATCTTCTACAACCAGGCGCAGATGTCGTCGTTGGGGATTCCGCAGATCGCCATCGTCATGGGATCGTGTACTGCCGGCGGCGCCTACGTGCCGGCGATGTCGGACGAGAGCATCATCGTGCGCAACCAGGGCACCATCTTCCTCGGCGGTCCGCCGCTGGTGAAGGCCGCCACGGGAGAAGTGGTGACCGCCGAAGAGCTGGGCGGCGCCGACGTGCATTCGCGGCAATCCGGCGTCACCGACCACTATGCGCAGAACGACGGCCACGCGATCGGAATCGCGCGAAAAATCGTCGCGACGCTGAAGCCGCCGCAACGTGCGGCGTTGAACATGCGCGAGCCGCGCGAGCCGCTGTTCGCGCCGGAAGAAATCTACGGCGTCGTCTCCGCCGACGGACGAAAACCGTTCGACGTGCACGACATCATTGCGCGGCTGGTCGATGGCTCCGAGTTCGATGAATTCAAGAAGCTGTACGGCCAGACGCTGATTTGCGGTTTTGCGCATATCTGGGGTTATCCGGTCGGCATCATCGCCAACAACGGCATCCTGTTCAGCGAGAGTTCGCTTAAAGGCGCGCATTTCATCGAGCTGTGCTCCCAGCGCAATATCCCGCTGGTGTTTTTGCAGAACATCACCGGATTCATGGTCGGCAAGAAATACGAGGCCGGCGGCATCGCGCGCGACGGCGCCAAGCTGGTGACGGCGGTCGCCACCGCCGGCGTGCCGAAATTCACCGTCGTGATCGGCGGCTCCTATGGCGCCGGCAATTACGGCATGTGCGGCCGCGCCTACTCGCCGCGCTTCCTGTGGATGTGGCCGAATGCGCGGATCTCGGTGATGGGCGGCGAGCAGGCCGCCATGGTGCTGAGCCAGCTCCGCCGCGACAATATCGAGGCCAAGGGCGGCACTTGGTCGGTCGAGGAGGAGAACGAGTTTCGCGCGCCGACGCGGGCGCAGTTCGAGAAGCAGGGCAGCCCGTATTACGCGACTGCGCGGATATGGGATGACGGCGTGATCGATCCCGCCGATACAAGGCTGGTGCTTGGTCTTGGTCTCTCGGCGTCGTCCAATGCGCCGATCGAGCCGACCCGCTTCGGCCTGTTCAGGATGTGAGAATGGCGTCTGCATTTTATCGACGTTTTCGCACGTTGCTGATCGCCAATCGCGGCGAGATCGCCTGCCGCGTCATCCGCACCGCACAAGCGATAGGCCTGCGCACGGTCGCAGTTTATTCCGAGGCCGATCGCGATGCGCTGCATGTCGCCATGGCCGACGAGGCCGTGCTGCTTGGACCTGCGCGGGCGCGCGACAGTTATCTCAACATCGAGCGCGTCATCGATGCCGCGAAGAAGAGCGGCGCCGAGGCCGTGCATCCCGGTTACGGATTTTTGTCGGAGAATGCCGAATTCGCCCAGGCCTGCGCGGATGCCGGACTGGTGTTCGTCGGTCCGACGGCTGCGATGATGACGGCGATGGGCTCAAAATCCGGCTCCAAGATGCTGATGGAGAAAGCCGGGGTGCCGCTAGTGCCCGGCTTTCATGGCGAGGCGCAGGACGAGAAGACGCTGGCTGATGCCGCCGACAAAATCGGCTTTCCGGTTCTGGTCAAGGCCTCGGCAGGCGGCGGCGGACGCGGCATGCGGATCGTTCGATCAGCCGGCGAACTGGCAGCAGCGATCGTCAGCGCCAAGCGCGAAGCCAAGGCGGCGTTCGGCGACGACCGCATGCTGATCGAGAAATATGTCGACAACCCCCGCCATATCGAAGTGCAGGTGATCGGCGACAGCCACGGCAATCTGCTGTCGCTGTTCGAGCGCGAATGCACCCTGCAGCGCCGGCACCAGAAGGTGATCGAGGAAGCGCCGTCGCCGACCCTGAACGCCACGCAACGCGACGCGGTCTGCGCCGCCGCGCGCAAGGCGGCCGGCGCGGTGAACTATGTCGGCGCCGGCACTATCGAGTTCGTCTCCAACGGCAAGGACGTGTTCTTCATCGAAATGAACACACGGCTGCAGGTCGAGCATCCCGTGACCGAGTTGATCACCGGCATCGACCTGGTGGAATGGCAATTACGCGTAGCATTCGGCGAAAAGCTGCCGCTGAACCAGGACGAGATACGGCTGAATGGCCATGCCGTCGAGGCGCGGGTCTATGCGGAAAACCCGCACAAGAATTTCATGCCCTCGGTCGGCAAAATCCGGACCTGGCGCACGCCGGTTGAGACCGACGGCCTGCGGATCGATGCCGGTTACCGCGAGGGCGATGCGGTGTCGCCGCATTACGACGCCATGCTCGCAAAAGTGATCGCGTGGGCGCCGACCCGCGATGCCGCGATCGACCGTCTCGATCGCGGGCTTGAGGAGACCGACGTTCGTGGCGTCGTCACCAACATTCCGTTCCTGTCGGCGCTGGTGACGCATCCAAAAGTGCGCGCCAACGCCATCGACACCGGTTTTATCGAGCGCGAATTGAAGAACCTGACGCCGGAAGCGCCGCCGCCGGGCGATCTCGAGCTTTGCGCGGCGGTTGCGGCGATTTTGGAAGACGAGCAGAAGGCCGCGCGCACCGAAGCGCATTCGCCGTGGCGCACTTCGGGCTGGATGCCCGTTGGACGGCGGCACCGGATATTTTCGTTCCGGCACGGGCAGGGCGGCGATCACAAGGTGACGCTGACTTACGGCAGCGGGCCGGCGACGCTTTCGATCGGCGCGCATGAATACACCTTCGTCTCGTCGCCGGCCGAACCCGGTGGCTTCGATCTCACGCTGGACGGCACGCGGTCGCATGTCTTCGCGGTAATCGAAGGCCATGAACTGTATTTGCGGACCCGCACCGGCCGCTTCGATCTGCACTGGGTCGATCCGTTCGGCGGCGATGACGAGGAGCAGGTCGGGGAGGACAAGATTGTGGCGCCGTTGCCCGGGACCGTTGTGGCGCTGCTTGCCGAGGTGGGAGCAACGCTGGAGAAGGGCGCACCTATTCTCACGCTCGAAGTGATGAAGATGGAGCAGACCCTGCGCGCGCCGTTCGCGGGCGTGCTGAAGGCGATCAAGTGCAAGGTCGGCGACATCGTGCAGGAAGGCGTGGAACTCGCGGAGATCGAACCGGTGGCGTGAAATTCGTAGGGTGGGCAAAGGCGCGCTCTTCGCGCCGTGCGCACGATCTTTGCTCAAGCATGGTGGGCACGCCACCAGCCGCGCTCTCGCGCGCCCGGTGACTTTGCCCACCCTACGAATTCATCTTCCCCCGTCCGTCCCCATCACCAGGTCGGGCAGCCAGGTCGCGATCTGCGGCACGAAGCACAGCAGCACCACCGCCGCCATCATCAACAGCACGAATGGCAGCGTGCCCCAGATCACCTCGATCAGCGGAATGTCGGGTGCCACGTTGCGGATGACGAAGATGTTGAGGCCGACCGGCGGATGGATCAAACCCATCTCCATGACGATGGTCATGACGACGCCGAACCAGATGATGTCGAAGCCTGCGGCGCGCAGCGGCGGCAGGATGATCGGGGCGGTCATCAGGATGATCGATACCGGCGGCAGGAAAAATCCGAGCACGACCACCATCACCAGGATCGCGGCGAGCAATTCCCAACGCGGCAGGTGCATCTCGACGATCAATTCGGCGACCGATTGCGAGATGTGCAGGTAGCTCATGACGTAGGAGTACAGCAGCGACATGCCGATGATCATCATCAGCATGGTGGAGTCGCGGATGGTCGATTTCATGATCGGCGCAAGGTCGGACGGCTTCCACACGCTGTAGATCGCCGCAATCAGCACCAGCGCGAGAAGTCCGCCTAACCCTGCGGTTTCCGACGGCGTGGCGTAACCGCCATAAAGCGCGATCATCACGCCGGTCAAAAGGATCACGAACGGCAGCACCCGCGGTAGTACGTTGAAACGTTCCGACATGGTAAAATCGTCGCGCGTCAGGATCGCCGAGGTTTCGCCGGACTTCGCGTAGGCCGCGGCGGCAGCCGCATATTCCATGCGAAAGCGGAGCACCGCGTAGACCCCGAACAGCGTGACCAGCAGCAGGCCCGGGCCGATGCCGGCAAGAAACAGGCGCCCGAGGGATTTTTCCGCCGCGACCGCGAACAGGATCATGGTGATCGATGGTGGCAGCAGGATGCCGAGCGTGCCGCCGGCGGCGATGATGCCGGCGGCGAAACCGCCGGAATAGCCACGCTTGCGCATTTCGGGAATGCCGGCCGAGCCAATCGCGGAACAGGTGGCGGGCGAGGATCCCGCCATCGCGGCGAACAGCGCGCAGGCGAACACGTTGGCGACGCCGAGTCCGCCCGGCACTCGATGCAGCCAGGCATGCAGCGCCGAGTAAAGGTCCTGACCGGCGCGGGATTTGCCGATCGCGGCGCCCTTGAGGATAAACAGCGGGATCGCCAGCAGCGTGATCGAAGCCATTTCCTCGTAGACGTTTTGCGTCACGGTATCGAGCGACGCGGAGGGCATGTAGATCGCCATGAACACCACCGCGACCGCGCCCAGCGCGAACGCGATCGGCATGCCCGAGAACATCGCCACGAGGGTTGCGACCCCGTAGCTGATCCCAATTCCGAGCACGGTCATCGGCGCGCCGCGCCGCTGAGCGGAATGATGATCTGCAGCAGTAATTGCAGGCACAGCAGCGTCATCCCCGACGCCATCAGAACGTAGGGAATCGCCAGCGGCGGCGACCACATCGAGTTGGAAACCTGGCCGTCAACCCATGCTTCATGGGCGAGGGTCCAGGATTTCCAGGCAAAAAATGCGCAGAAAACCAGGCTCGCGAGGTCCACCAGCCAGAGGCGGATGCGATTGACCAGCGGCGACAGCAATCCGATGAACGCCTCGATGCCGATGTGGCCGCGCTGGCCCTGCACATAGGCGGCGGTCATGAAGGTGGCGCCGACCAGCAGAAATACCGCCGCCTCGTCCTGCCAGTAGTTGGGGCTGTGGAACAGGGCGCGGCCGAGCACGCTGTAGCTTAAGATAGCACTCGCTGCGACCAGCGCGATCGCGGCGAGGATAACGATGATGTAGTTGCAAAAGGCGAGCGCTCGTTCGAGCGCCGCCACGAACACATTGTCCGCGGCGGCGCTCGACGTTTCAGGCTGATCCGGAAGCGGACCATGCATCATGCGGAGACGTCGGTTGCGAGCTTCAAGAGGTTGGCCGCGCTGGCGCTCTTGCCCGCATAGTCCTTCCACGCGGTGTCGCGGGCGATATCGCGCCACTTGTCGACGGTCGCGGCATCCAGCGCGCTGACCTTGGCGCCGGCTTTCTCGTAGACCTTGGCGACCTCGATATCGTCATCCTGCGCGCCCTTCTTGCCGAACGCTTCCATCTCGGCGCCGACGGCCAGAATGATGTCCTGCTGGTTTTTCGGCAGCTTGTCGAAGATCGCCTTCGACATCATCAGCGGCTCGAACATGAACCAGTAGGAGTGTCCGGCGCCGGAGGTGAGGCTTTTGGCGACTTCCTCGAGCCGGAACGAGATCAGGCTGGTGGAGGAGGTGATGCCGGCGTCGCAGGCGCCGGTCTGCATCGCCGCGTAGAGTTCGTTCGACGGTACCGACAGCACGGCCGCGCCCGCGGTCTGCAACACCATGTCCATCTCGCGCGAGCCGCCGCGCACTTTAAGGCCCTTGGCGTCTTCGGGCGCGACAATCGGCTTGGATCGGCTGGCGACGCCGCCGGCCTGCCACACCCAGGTGATGATCAGGATGCCCTTGTCGGCGAGGAAATCGGTCAGCGCCTTGCCGATCGGCTTGTTCTTCCAGCTCAGGCCCTGGTCGTAGGTCGAGACCAGCCCGGGCATCAGGCCGATATTGGTTTCCGGTAACTCGCCGCCGGCGTAGGGCATCGGATACAGGCTGAGATCGAGCGCGCCTTTACGCATGGCGGAGAATTGCGCATTGGTTTTGATCAGCGACGAGTTCGGATAGATCTCGGCGGTCAACTCGCCGCCGCTGCGTTTTGCGATCTCGGCGCCGAATACGCGTACCAGCCGGTCACGGAAGTCGCCCTTGTCGATGGTGCCGCCGGGAAACTGGTGCGAAATTTTCAGCGTGGTCGCGGCATGCGCCGTTCCGGTTCCAAATCGCAGGATAGCGGGAGCGGCGAGCGCGGATGCGATGGCGTGTCGGCGTGTGATCATGGATGTCTCCCTGAGACCTGTTCTTTGTTGGGAATGCTGATGATGTCGATGCGGCATGTTAGCCCGGCAGCCCACGTATTTTCTCTCATCTGATAGTTTGAGGCACCGCGGGGGCAGGCGTCATATTGCTGCACTGCACACGCCGAATCCAGAGCAAGCGCCGGACTACCACGTTTTACCGGTGCGAAACCTATTCTGTCGCTGTCGATCCCTTCAACAACACGTCAGCGCGCGGATTATTTCATGCCTGCGACACTAGCGCTTTCCCCGGATGCTGCGCAGCGCGCCGCCCTTCGTGGCGTGGTGCGCTGCTAAGCCGGGGGCGTAATGGGGCGCGATCCCGGTTCTGCGGAGCAGCGCTGTGCGCGGCATCGCGCCCGGGACACGATCGATACCGCTTGTTACTTCCGCTTCTTGCGGGCGGCGTAGCGGGCGTCACGCGCAGCCTTGCGCTCGGCTTCCAGCGCCAATTCGCGGGCGGCGGCTTCCTCCTTCTCGCGCGCGAGCTGGGCTGCCGCCTGTTCGGCCAGCCGGGCGTCCTCGGCTTTTTTCGCCGCCTTCTCGGTGTCGCGCGCGAGCTTGGCCTTGGTGCGCGCGGCGGCCTGGGCTTCGCGCTCGGCCTGCCGCTGCCGCACGGCGGGATCATCGGCGCCCGGCTGGGCACGAAACTTGTTCAGGATATTCTTCTTGGCTTCCAGCGCCGCTTTCTGCCGGTCTGCGAAGCTGGGTTCTTTAAATCCACTCATTTAACGGGCCTTGTCGCTTTCATTGTTTGCCGGGAGCCGTATATCGGCTCGCTTGTGCAATGTCGCGTGCAAATTGGCGCTCCGGCCAGCTAAGATGGAGACCGCCTGGAGCGCTACAGCAAACCCAAGTGAGATTCGGGAGGGAAGATTGCCCATCGTCCGACGTGCCATCGCGCTAGCAGCGCCCTTTCTTGTTGCGGCATTGACCGCCGCTGTCCTAGACACCCCATTTCGTACGGCAACAGCCCAGACCGCAGGAAAACCCATGACGACAGCTTCAGGTTTGCAGATCATCGACAGCAAGGTCGGCACCGGGGCTGCGCCAAAACCCGGCCAGACCTGTGTGATGCACTACACCGGCTGGCTCTACGAGAATGGCGTCAAGGGCAAGAAATTCGACTCATCGGTCGACCGCAACGAGCCGTTCGAATTTCCGATCGGCCAGCGCAAGGTCATCGCCGGTTGGGATGAAGGGGTGGCGACCATGAAGGTGGGCGGCAAGCGTACCCTCATCATCCCGCCGCAACTCGGCTACGGCGCGCGCGGCGCCGGCGGCGTGATCCCGCCCAATGCGACGCTGATGTTCGAGGTCGAGTTGCTCGGCGTGAAGGGCTAGGGCGAACCGGGTTTGGCGTTGGAACGAGAAATTACGCGGCGTCGGACCACATAATCGTATCTTCCATCGCAGGCACGATCGAAGGCGCCCGCACGCGATCCAGTTCGGCAAGGCGGTCCATCAGCAGCCGCAGCCGCGGCGGAAGCTCGCTGGCCTCTTTGTCGAGGAGGTAACGGAGCCGCTCTCCGATTTCATCGCAGATAGCACGGCAATGTCCGCTGTCGATTTGCAATTGCAAGGCTTTTCGGTTCGGCATGACCGCCCCCGTTTTTAGATTTTGGGGAACAATAAGCCTTAAATTTTAAGGAGCCGGCAGCGATTTCACCCGCATTTGGTGAGACACAGTCAGCTCGAATTAACCAGGCGCCGGCAGCGTTATATTTCCTTTTCTTCGCCGCTCATGGGATGAAGGCTGCCGCTGACATTGACGAATTCCCAGCTGATTTCGTGATGCTTCTGGAACGCGTCCAAGAATATCGCCTGGCCGCAAAACAGCAGGGTCGTATCGCCTTCGACCAGCGAACGGGCATCGCCATGGGTGAACGGACCTTTGAACTCGAGGGTAATTTCTTCGCTGACTTCACCGGCGCCGATGATTTCCATGGGCCTCATCCGGGTTTCCAGATCCCGGGCATCACTTTGACCCTTCTGGATGCAGATTGCGTGGGAGACGCGCTGAAGAATGGCGGGCGTCTTTCCGTAATTCTTGAACCGGTAGGTGAGCATCGGCGGCTCCAGCGGAGCATCCGTGCCGGGCGTGTCCGGTTGAACCGTCCGATACATTTCGGTCAGGCTATGCCGGCCGACGACCACATATAAATGGGCGCGTTCGGCGTCGATGACGGACTGGGCATTGAGCTTGGCGGCTTCCGCGGCCGCCTTGGCCGCATCGGCGGCTTCCAGCGCAGGGGCGAGGCTGTCGCGGATCAGGCGCAATTGGGCAAAGAACAATATCGCCTGCAGGCTGCCAACTATGACAAGGATAAAAGTAAAGAAGCCCGCGGCGTCCTTCGTAAGCCACGCCATTCCGATATGTTCGGCATCCGGGACGGCAGCGCCATGGCCGGCGGTTTCCTGCTGGGCTGGGTTCTGTGCGGTCTGCCCCCGCGATTGCGATGAAAAAGGCATTCCGGTTGCAAAAATCGCAACTGCCAGGAATATTCCGAACAGGAGTTCCGTCTTCCGATGCCTCATGTACCCGGTCCCGCGTTAAAGCGGTCATCATACCGGAACTGGGATGAGGCGATATACAGCGGGAGAAACTTTGCGCCGGCCCTGTGGAAAGAACGGCCACAGGCGCGTGCAGGTCGGCAAAGCGTTGAGCCGCGTTGGGAAGTTGCGGATATTTGGCGCCGAATGTTCAGCGCAGAAAGGCCAACGAACCGATCCGGTCCGTTGGCAGGCAGGATGGGGGGTCAACGGGTCAGGTCAGGCACACCAGATAGACCATGGCAGCGCCGACCGCTGCGACAACCGACCAGATAGCGGGGTCCAGCCCCGCGTTTCCGAGCTTATCCGTGTCCGTGCTGAACATGGCGCAAACTCCTAGCGAACCAGCGAAGCATCTGAACTGGTGATCGCCACCGGCTTGCCCGCTTTCATGACGCGCGCGGTTTGGGTGGTGCCGTCGTCGGAAGAGGTCCGCGCCGAGATGCCGAAACCCGCCACCGCGATGCCGGCCACGAGGGCGACGACGACGATCTTGAGATGGGTCGAACGGTCTGCACTGTAAATGGAATGGTTCATCTGAAGTCTCCCCGGTCGCCTTTTCGGCGTATCCTTAGGGGGAAGATGGCCCGGCGACGGTTTCAGGATGATTGCGTCGGCAACCCAAAATGGTTTCGTGGGGCAGGAGAATTGTTTCGAGGATTGTTTCGTCCGGGGCCGCAAAAACCGCGAAAAGCGCGGTTCTACGGGAAAACCTGGTGTTTTTCCGGTAGGAGGCGGTCGATGCGGGCGTTAGGGTTCTGCGACTGGCCGCAACGAAAACGGGAGCCGTGCCAATGCCAAGCAATCTTTCGCCTGCCGAACTGGACGACCGAATCGCGGTGCTCCGCGACAACATCCGGCAGCTGATCGAGCAGGCCGCCGGCGCCTCCGGCGGTCAGAATGAAGAGCGCACCGCCGATCGGATCGCCCAGCAGACGGCCGAGCTGGACAAGCTTGTTGCGGAGCGCGAGGGGCTGGCTCGGAAGTAGGTTGGCGGTCAGGTTAGATCATACCGTCCACCCGGCAGCGGCGCGAGTGCCCGGCCTCGCCTGAGCAGCTACTCTTAAGTTTGACGGGTGTGCCCCTGTAGTGACGGGCATTTTGCAGTGCAGCACTGTGGTGCCGTTATCTGTTTCCGACCGGCGTACACTAGGCCGCCGCTGCTTGATGTGGCCGAATCCGCTATTGAGGACATCAACTCTAAGAGGGTGCTAGAAGGAAACTCTATCTATAATCAACTACCTTGACGTGCTTCGGACGAGGGGGAAAATTTGCCGAAAACCTTACGTGAAAGTCTGGCAGAAAAAGACTGGGGAGGGCCAAGTGCTGACCTTATTTATACGATATTCTTGTTGTTGAGGGACGGCGCGGAAATACTCGCTCTTATAGCTGTGGCCGCAGGTGTGGAACGCCTCCTCGAGCTACTAAACTGGCCGGCGATCCGTATCTATGAAACGGAGATTCACGCGGAGCAGATAGTGAAGAACTTCGATTATGCCGTGCTGATCCTTTTCTTGGTGGTTCAGGGATTTCGTCTCTTTAAGAACATGGTGTTGAAGAAGTGACCGAACTGGCACTAGGACTGAAAGCACGTGTGGGCGCGCAGTCAATTGCGAAGTCCAGCATTGCCTATGCGTGCACGGCCATAATTGGCGCGATCGGAATTACAGCGCTTGAGATTGCGACCAAGACGCCAGTGTTTATAGAGACTATTCAACCGGCTGCACCATCGGGAGACCCCAAACGAAATCTACCTAGTGAGTCAATCGCGCCAGAACAGGATGATTTTTTTAGAAGAGTTGAAGCGCGGTTGCGCGAATGGAACGCAAGCGCAAGCTTGGAAGGCGGCCGCTATCTCAGCTTTGATGCTCCGAACAATCTTATCAATTCGGCGAATACGGGCTCACTCGTATTGTTCTCCGCCTATAACTGGGTTGGGCATCCTAAGACTTCGGTACCGCCTGACTTTCTTAACGTCCCATCGGCAGTCCTGCCGAAGGACAATGACACCTATGTTTACCAAGCTGAAAATACCTATCGCCAGACCATTACAAAAATGAAGGCAAGACTGGCACCCGAACGTCCGTCTGTTGCGACCAGGGGCAGCGGCGTAGCGGACATTGACTACGATCCTGCCACCAAGAAGCTCAGTTGGAAGCTTACCTATTCAGGACTTTCCAGCCCAGCCACCGCGGCGCACTTCTATGGTCCTGCTAATGCAGGCGGGACCGCCGATGTTACAATTGCAATCCCTAACTCTAGCCCCGCGCAAGGCAGCGCGACGCTCACCGACGCGCAGGCTGCCGACTTGGTGGCTGGCAAGTATTATATTAACATTCACACCGCAGCCAATCCCGGGGGAGAAATAGGCGGGAAGATTTCGAAGTAGTTGGGCGGTTCGCCGATCGCAGTGGTTACGACGTGGGAGTACGGGCAAAATTGAGCTGTGGCGATCCCAGCAGGATTCGAACCTGCAACCCACGGAGTAGAAATCCGTTACTCTATCCAGTTGAGCTATGGGACCGTGCTGCCCGTCATATCACCGCCAATATGAAAAATCCGCTTCCCTGCCAAGCCTGAACCGAACCAATTTGCGCTGGCGTGCGACAACCGCAGTGTGGCGGGCCACCCGGTTCGCCCCCAACGCTCGCAATGCGCCACGGCCGTCGACCGGCATGTGGTTTGGACTGTCCCGGCTATGTCGTCTGCGACTTTTTCGCTCGCCCGTTCCCCGGCCATCAGTCCGTCACCTTTTCGCGCATTTCTGTCCATCAGGCGGCGTTCGTCCGCCCCAGGGAGTCCATCATGATCGGTTTGGTTCGCGCCGCAGCACTTTGCGCAACGCTGGCGCTTGGCCTCGTCTCGGCACAGGCGGCGGACAAGGCCTTCAAACGCGACGATCTCGCCAATTCGGCCGTGAAGCTGGAAGCCCAGATCAAGAGCGAGGCAGGTCCGGTCGCGAAGTCGGCCGCAACGCTGCGCACCGACGCCGATGCAGCCTTCACGCGCAGGGATTACCGGGTCGGCCTGCAAATTCTGGGGCAGATCGCCGCCGTTGCGCCCGAGGACAGCGGCAACTGGCTGCGGCTGGCCCGGACCATTTTCCAGATTCGCTCCGCCACCTCGAGTGAGCAGACTTTCCTGCTCGAACGCGCCTCTACCGCGGCCTACATCGCCTATCAGCGTGCCGGCAATGCCGGGGAAGAGGCGGAGGCGCTGGCGGTGCTCGGCCGCGCGCTGTCCGACCGCAAGCTATGGCGCCCGGCGCTGGACACCTTGCGCCTTTCGCTCGACCTGCGGGAGGTCGCCGACGTCCGCGGCCAATACGAGAAACTGCGCGATGAGCACGGTTTCAGGCTGCTCGATTACACGGTCAATTCGGATTCGGCCTCGCCGCGCGCCTGCTTCCAGTTCTCCGAGGACCTTGCCAAGCGCACCGACTTTTCGCCCTTCCTGGCGCTGGCAGGCAGCGACAAACCGGCGCTGTCGTCGGAAGAAAAGCAGCTTTGCGTCGAGGGCCTCAAGCACGGCGAGCGCTACAACATCAATCTGCGCGCCGGGCTGCCGTCGACGGTGAAGGAAAGCCTGCCCAAATCCGCCGAATTCAATATCTACGTGCGCGACCGCAAGCCGTTCGTACGCTTCACAGGCCGAGCCTATGTGCTGCCGCGCACCGGCCAGCGCGGTATTCCCTTGGTCAGTGTCAATACCCCTGCCGTCTCGGTACAGGTGTTCCGGATCGGCGACCGCAACCTGATCAATACGGTCATCGACAGCGACTTCCAGAAAACCCTGTCCAGCTACCAGCTCGACGATCTCGGCAACGAGCGCGGCGTAAAAGTCTGGTCCGGGAAGCTTGCCACCGCGACCACGCTCAACCAGGACGTCACCACCGCTTTCCCCGTCGATCAGGCGCTCGGCGACCTGCAGCCCGGCGTCTATGTGATGACCGCGGTCGCCAAGGGACCGGGGTCGGCGAAAGACGAGGATTCCGGCTCGCTGGCGACGCAATGGTTCATCGTGTCCGACCTCGGCCTGACGGCGTTTTCGGGCAATGACGGCATCCACGTCTTCGTCAACTCGCTGGCCGCGACCGATGCGGTGGCAAAAGCCGAAGTCCGGCTGGTGGCGCGCAACAACGAAATCCTCGCCACCCGCAAGACCGATGAGTCCGGCCATGTGCTGTTCGAGGCGGGACTGGCGCGTGGCGAAGGCGGGCTGTCGCCGGCGATGCTGACGGTGTCGGGCGAAAAGGCTGACTACGCCTTCCTCAACCTCAAATCCAACGCCTTCGACCTCACCGACCGCGGCGTGGCCGGCCGCGCGGTGCCGGCCGGCGCCGACGCCTTTGTTTATGCCGAGCGCGGCGTCTATCGATCCGGCGAAACCGTGTATCTCACCGCCCTGTTGCGCGACGGGCAGGGCAATGCCGTGACCGGCGGGCCGCTGACGCTGGTGATCGAACGCCCCGATGGCGTCGAATTCCGCCGCGCCGTGCTGCCCGATCAGGGCGCCGGCGGGCGCAGCCTGACCCTGCCGCTCAATTCCGCGGTCCCGACCGGGACGTGGCGCGCGCGCGCCTTCACCGATCCCAAGGGCTCCTCAGTGGGAGAGACCACCTTCATGGTCGAGGATTACGTCCCGGACCGGATCGAATTCGATTTATCCAGCAAAGACAAGCAGATCAAGGCTGAAGCTCCGGTAGAACTCAAGGTCGACGGTCATTTCCTCTATGGCGCACCGGCCTCCGGTCTGCAGCTCGAAGGCGACATGCTGGTCGCGCCGGCTTCAGGCCGGCCCGGCTTTGCCGGCTACCAGTTCGGCGTCGCCGACGAGGAAACCACCAGCAACGAGCGCACGCCGATCGAGAATCTTCCCGAAGCCGACGCCAATGGCATCGCGACCTTCCCGGTCAGCCTGGCAAAACCGCCGTCCTCGACGCGTCCGCAGGAAGCCCAGATTTTCATCCGCATGGCGGAAGCCGGCGGCCGCGCGGTCGAGCGCAAGCTGGTGCTGCCGGTGGCGCCGGGGGCGGCGATGATCGGGGTCAAACCGCTGTTCGGCGACAAGAACGTGGCGGAGGGCGACAAGGCCGATTTCGATGTCGTGTTCGTTGCGCCGGATGGCAAGCAGCTTTCGCGGGGCGGCCTGCGTTATGAATTGCTGAAACTGGAATCCACCTATCAATGGTATCGCCAGAGTTCATCCTGGGAATACGAGCCGGTCAAATCCACCAAGCGCGTTGCCGACGGCGACCTGACCATCGCCGCCGACAAGCCGTCGCGGGTGACATTGTCGCCGCAGCCCGGCCGCTATCGGCTCGATGTCAAATCGGCGGAAGCTGACGGCCCGCTGACCTCCGTGCAGTTCGATGTCGGCTGGTATTCCGATGGCAGCGCCGACACGCCGGACTTGCTGGAAACCTCGATCGACAAGCCGGAATACCAGTCCGGCGACACCATGGTGGTGTCGGTCAACGCGCGCTCGGCGGGCAAGCTGACCATCAACGTGCTCGGTGACCGGCTGTTGACCACGCAGTCCACCAACGTCAAGGAAGGCACCGCGCAGGTCAGGATTCCCGTCGGCAAGGACTGGGGCACCGGCGCCTATGTGGTGGCGACGCTGCGCCGGCCGCTTGATGCCGCCGCACTTCGGATGCCGGGCAGGGCGATCGGCCTGAAATGGTTCGGCATCGACAAGAAGGCGCGCTCGCTCACGGTCGGCCTGTCGCCGCCGGCGCTGGTGCGGCCCAACACCACGTTGAAACTGCTGGTCAAGCTCGGCGGAACTCAACCCCGGCGAGGATGCCAAGATCGTCGTCGCCGCGGTCGATGTCGGCATTCTCAACCTGACCAATTACAAGCCGCCGGCACCTGACGATTACTATCTCGGTCAGCGCCGCATGACCTCGGAAATTCGCGATCTGTACGGACAGTTGATCGACGGCATGCAGGGCACCCGCGGCCAGCTCAGGACCGGCGGCGATTCCGCCGGCGCCGAACTGCAGGGCAGCCCGCCCACGCAAAAGCCGCTGGCGCTGTATTCCGGCATCGTCACGGTCGCCGCGGACGGGTCGGCGGAAATCTCGTTCGACATTCCGGAGTTCGCCGGCACCGCGCGGGTCATGGCGGTGGCCTGGACCGCCACCAAACTCGGCCGCGCCACAACCGATGTCACGGTGCGCGATCCGGTGGTGCTGACGGCGACGTTGCCGCGCTTCCTGCTCAATGGCGACAAGGGCACCATGAGCATGGACCTCGACAACGTCGAGGGCGCGGCGGGCGACTACACCATCAATGTCAAGACCTCGGGACCCGTGAAGGTGACCGGCAATCCCGCCACCACGGTAAAACTCGCCGCGAAGCAGCGCACCTCGATGGCGCTGGCGCTCGACGCCTCCGGCGGCGCCGGCACCGCGCAGCTCGATGTCGATATCAAGGGACCGAATGGTCTCACGCTGGCGCGGCATTATGCGCTGGACGTCAAGGCCGCAACCCAAATCCTGGCGCGCCGCTCGATCCGCACCCTGGCCAAGGGCGAAAGCCTGACGCTGACGTCGGACATGTTCGCCGATCTGGTGCAGGGCACCGGCGCGGTGTCGATGTCGGTCAGCCTGTCGACGGCGCTGGACGCAGCGACCATCCTGAAGGCGCTGGACCGCTACCCTTATGGCTGCTCCGAGCAGATCACCAGCCGCGCGATGCCGCTGCTCTATGTCAACGATCTGGCGGCGGGCGCGCATCTGGCGATGGACACCGCGGTCGACCAGCGCATCAAGGACGCCATCGACAGGCTGCTGGCGCGGCAAGGCTCGAACGGTTCGTTCGGGCTGTGGTCGGCGGGCGGCGACGACGCCTGGCTCGACGCTTATGTCACCGACTTCCTGACCCGCGCCCGCGAAAAGGGATTTGTGGTACCGGACGTGCTGTTCCGCAACGCGCTGGACCGCATCCGCAACTCCGTCGTCAATGCCGAGGAGCCGGAAAAGAACGGCGGCCGCGATCTCGCCTATGGGCTCTACGTGCTGGCACGCAACGGTACGGCGCCGGTCGGCGATCTCCGCTACCTCGCCGATACCAAGCTGAACAATCTCGCCACGCCCATTGCAAAATCGCAACTGGCGGCGGCGCTGGCGCTGGTCGGCGACCGCAGCCGGGCGGAGCGCGTCTATGCCGCGGCGCTGGAGAGCCTCGCGCCAAAACCCGTGCTCGAATTCGGCCGGGTCGACTACGGTTCGGCGTTGCGTGACGCCGCGGCGCTGGTCTCATTGGGAAGCGAAGGCAATGCATCGAGTGCAACCATCACGCAGGCCGTACAGCGCGTCGAGGCGGCCCGCGGGCTCACGCCCTACACCTCGACCCAGGAAAATGCCTGGCTGGTGCTGGCGTCGCGAGCGCTTTCGAAGGAAACGCTGGCGCTTGACGTCAACGGCAGCCCGGTGAAAACCGCGCTCTACCGCAGCTACAAGGCCGCCGAGATGACGGGTCAGCCGATCAAGATCACCAACACCGGCGATACGCCGGTGCAGGCGGTGATCTCGGTTTCCGGCGCGCCGGTGACACCGGAGCCCGCGGCATCGAACGGCTTCAAGATCGAGCGCAATTATTTCACACTCGACGGCAAGCCGGCCGACCCCTCAAAAGCCAAACAGAACGACCGCTTCGCGGTGGTGCTGAAGATCACCGAAGCCAAGCCCGAATACGGGCACATCATGGTGTCCGATTATCTCCCCGCAGGCTTCGAGATCGACAACCCGCATCTGGTGTCTTCAGGCGACACCGGCACGCTGGACTGGATCGAGGACGGCGAGGAGCCGGAAAATACCGAATTCCGCGACGACCGTTTCACCGCCGCCATCGATCGCGCCAGCGACGACAAGGCGGTGTTCACGGTGGCCTACGTCGTGCGCGCGGTATCGCCCGGCAAATACGTGCTGCCGCAGGCCTATGTCGAGGACATGTACAATCCCTCGCGCTACGGCCGCACCGGCACCGGCAATGTCGAGGTGCGCGCGGCCAAATGAGCGTACCGCACACCCACACTTCATCGTCATGCCCGGGCTTGTCCCGGGCATCCACGTCTGTTGCTGCCAAAAGTGAAGACGTGGATGACCGGGACAAGCCCGGCCATGACGGAGTTGGTGGTCGCCGGCCGATCAGAACATTTGTAATGGCGCTGGCCATTGTTTGTGTTTTGAGCATGAACGCATTTGGTGCGTGGGTTTGGTCTCTCGGGCCGCTGCCGCTTGCGCAGGCCCAGCAAGTCTCGACCAGTGTCGTCGACCGCAACGGAAAACTGCTGCGCGCTTACGCGATGGCCGACGGCCGCTGGCGGCTGCCGGTCGATGCGCGAACAGGCGTCGATCCCGGTTACCTGAAGCTGCTGCTGGCGTATGAGGACCGGCGCTTCCGCGCCCATGGCGGCGTCGATCCGCTGGCGCTGGGGCGCGCGGCGCTGCAACTGATCACGCGTCGCCACATCGTCTCCGGCGGCTCCACCATCACCATGCAGCTGGCGCGGTTGATGGAGCCGCGGCGCGAGCGCTCGGTCACCGCAAAACTGCGGCAGATGGTGCGCGCGCTGGAACTTGAACAGCAGCTCAGCAAAGACCAGATCCTCGACCTGTATCTGGCGCTGGCGCCGTTCGGCGGCAATCTCGAAGGCGTTCGCGCCGCCTCGCTCGGCTATTTCGGCAAGGAGCCGAAGCGGCTGTCGCTGGCGGAAGCGGCATTGCTGGTGGCGTTGCCGCAATCCCCGGAGACCCGCCGTCTCGATCGCTATCCGGAAACGGCACGCGCGGCGCGTGACCGCGTGCTCGATCGGATGATAGAAGAAGGCGTCGTGTCGCCTGACGATGCTGTGCAGGCAAAAGCCGTGTCCGTGCCGCGGCTGCGCAAGCCGATGCCGATCCTGGCGCCGCATTCCGCCGACCAGGCTGTCGCCAATGTGAAGGATGCGCCAGTCATCGCGCTGACGCTGGATTCCAGCCTGCAGAAAGTTCTCGAGGCGCTGGCGCGCGACCGCGCATTGGCCTTGGGACCGGATATCTCGGTCGGCATTGTTGCGGTCGATAACGAAAGCGGCGATGTACTGGCCCATGTCGGCTCGCCGGATTATTTCAATGAGCGGCGGGCCGGGCAGGTGGACATGACCCGCGCGGTGCGCTCGCCGGGATCGACGTTGAAACCTTTTATCTACGGCCTCGCCTTCGAGGACGGCTTTGTGCATCCGGAGAGTCTGATCGACGACCGGCCGATCCGGTTCGGCTCCTACGCGCCGGAAAATTTCGACATGACGTTTCAGGGCACCGTACCGGTACGCAAGGCCTTGCAACTGTCGCTCAACGTGCCGGCGATTGAACTGCTCGACCGGGTCGGCCCCAGCCGGCTGTCGTCGCGGTTAAAACAGGCCGGCGCCAATCTGGTGCTGCCGAAGGACGAGGTGCCGGGCCTTGCGATGGGCCTCGGCGGCGTCGGTGTCAGTCTGCAGGATCTGGTGCAGCTCTACTCGGGCATTGCGCGGCTCGGCAGCGCAAAACCGCTGCGCGAGATCGTGTGGAAGGATGATGTGCGCGAACCGCTGCGGCTGATGGATCAGGTCGCGGCCTGGCAGGTCGGCAATGTCCTGATCGGCACGCCACCGCCGGAGAACGCCGCGCATAACCGGATCGCATTCAAGACCGGCACCTCCTACGGCTACCGCGACGCGTGGTCGGTCGGATTCGATGGCCGCATCACCATCGGCGTCTGGGTCGGGCGCCCCGATGGCGCGCCGGTGCCGGGTCTGGTCGGCCGTACCGCCGCCGCGCCAATCCTGTTCGACGCCTTCGCACGCACCGGAAAACTGCCGGCACCGTTGCCGAGGGCGCCGAGGGGTACGCTGGTAGCGGGCAATGCAAAATTGCCGCTACCGTTGCGGCGGTTCCGTCCCCTGGGCGAACTGGTTCGGACCGGCGGCGAGCAGGCGTTGCGCATCCAGTTTCCGCTGAATGGATCGCGGATGGATGCTGCCAACGGCGGCGAAACGCGGTTTTCCGCGCTGCCGGTAAAGGTCGCCGGCGGCGTGTTGCCGATGACCATGCTGGTGAATGGCGTCGCCGTCGGTGAAATCGACGGCCGCCGCCAGCGCCTGATCGATCCGCCCGGCGCGGGCTTTGTCCGGCTCACCGTCCAGGACGCCACGGGTGCCGCGGACACAGTTGTGGTCAGAATTCAATAGAGCCGGGCTAACCGGTTGTCGCCATGGCGGTTTCAGCGTATGCGGAACCGATGGTCGAGACCTATGCACGCCCCAGATTTGGAGAGCCGCGCGAGCCGAAGAACCGGGTAATTCCGGCCAGCGTGCTCGTGAAAGTGCTCGACTTCGTCAGCGGCAGCCATGCCCGCGCCATCGCGTTTCTGGCGATCTGCGGGCTGTTGTTCTTCCTGCCCGGCTTTTTCAACATCCCGCCGGTCGATCGCGACGAGGCGCGGTTCGCGCAGGCGACGAAGCAGATGGTCGAGACCGGCGATTTCGTCGACATCCGCTTCCAGGACGACGTGCGCTACAAGAAGCCGGTCGGTATCTACTGGCTGCAGGCGGCCACCGTCGAAACCGCGGCGAAACTCGGCCTGCAGCGCGCGCAGGTTCGCATCTGGCTCTACCGCGTTCCCTCGCTGATCGGCGCCATCGGTGCGGTGCTGCTGACCTACTGGACCGCGCTCGCCTTTATTACGCGGCGCGGTGCGGTGCTGGCCGGCTTGATCATGTGCAGTTCGGTGTTGCTCGGCGCCGAGGCGAGGCTGGCGAAGACCGATGCCATGCTGCTGCTCACCGTGGTCGCGGCTTTTGGGGCGATGGCGCGGGTCTATTTGTCCTGGCAGCGTGGCGAGGATCCCGCGCATCCGCCCTGGACATGGCCGGTGATTTTCTGGACCGCACTGGCCGGCGGCATTCTGCTCAAGGGACCGCTGATCCTGATGTTCGTGGCGCTGACCGTCGGTACGCTGGCGGTCTTCGACCGGACCTCGACCTGGCTTTGGCGCCTGCGGCCGGTTTGGGGGCTGACCTGGATGCTGGTTCTGGTGCTGCCATGGTTCATTGCGATCTTCTGGCGCGCCGGCGATACGTTCTTTGTGGATTCGCTGGGCGGCGACATGTTGAGCAAAATCGCCGCACAGGAATCCCACGGCGCACCGCCGGGGACCTATCTGCTGCTGTTCTGGATCACGTTCTGGCCTGGTGCCGCGCTAGCAGGATTGGCTGCGCCGGCGGTGTGGCGGGCGCGGCGCGAGCCCGGCGCGCAATATCTGCTGGCCTGGCTGATGCCGTCATGGATCGTGTTCGAACTGGTGCTGACCAAGCTGCCGCATTACGTGCTGCCGCTTTATCCCGCGATTGCAATCCTGACGGTCGGCGCGCTGGAGCGCCGCGTGCTGTCCCGATCGTGGTTGACGAAGGGGGCGGCGTGGTGGTTCGTCATTCCGGCGATCACGGCTGTTTCCGTCATCGTCGGAGCGGTCGCGCTAACGCGCCAACCCGTCTTTCTGGCTTGGCCGTTCTTGGCGATGTCACTGATCTTTGGGCTATTTGCGTGGTGGCTCTACGACGACAATCGCGCCGAACGTTCGCTGCTGAACGCGGCGGCGGCCGCGTTATTCTTGGGAGTTTCGGTCTACGCCATCGTGGTGCCGACACTGACGCCGCTGTTTCCCTCAGCCGAGATCGCGCGGGTGCTGCGCAACGTCGTCTGCGTCGGACCGAAAGCCGCCGCGGCCGGCTATCATGAGCCGAGTCTCGTGTTCATGACGGGCACCTCGACGCTGCTGACCGACGGCTCGGGTGCGGCCGATTTTCTGGGCCACGGCAGTTGCCGGTTCGCGCTGGTTGAATCGCGGTCGGAACGCGCCTTCGCCCTGCGCGCCGAAGCCATCGGCTTGCGCTACAACGTAGCGACCCGGGTGGACGGCTACAATTTCTCGCAGGGCAAGGCGATTTCGGTGGCGGTGTTCCGCTCCGAGGGCACCGAGTAGATGTCGGCCCGGGACGGGATCGACGCATCGTCGAATTACTTCGTCCGTCTGGGTTCGTTCGCGTGGCTCTCGCTCGCGCAACTCGTCCATTCGCCATCGCATTCGCGGCGCGCCGAGGCCGCGCGCAGATGGGCGCGCCACTCGCTGTTTCTCACCGCCGGCATTGGCGCCGCGGTCATCGTGCTGATGTATGCACTGGATGCAACCGAAATCGGCTGGATGCCGCCGCGCGGCACCGGCTGGCTATGGCCGGTTCGCATCCTCACCGATTTCGGGAAAGCGGCTTATGTGCTGTGCTCGCTGGCGGCGATCCTGTTTGCGATCGCGCTGCTGTTTCCACCCGCGCGGGGATTGGCGAGCTCGCTGCTGATCGGCTTCGGAACCCGCATCCTCTTTGTCTTTTTTGCAGTGCTGCTGCCGGTGCTCACCGGCGAGGTCATCAAGGATGTCGTCGGGCGAGGGCGGCCGTTCGTCGGCGGTCAAGCCAATGCCTTCAATTTCTCGCACTTTGCAGGCACCGAGGCCTATGCAAGCTTTCCGTCGGGTCACTCCGTCACGGCCTTTGCGCTGGCTTTCGCGGTTACAGCGGTATGGCCGCGGCTGCGCATGGCGATGTTCGCCTATGCCATTGTCATCGCCGCGAGCCGGCTGGTTTTGCTGGCCCATCACCCGAGCGATGTGGTCGCGGGGGCATTGATCGGCGTGATCGGCGCGACGTTCGTGCGATACTGGTTTGCAGCCCGTCATCTGGTTTTCACGATCCGCCGCGACGGCGCAATCGAGCCGCTCGTGGGACCCTCGCTGGGACACCTCAAAAGGGTTGCCCGCGGCGCATTGGCCCCATAAGAAGCGGACGCTGACGGTCCCGCTCCAACCCCGGTTCCGGCGGTCGATGAACCCAAGCCATGAGCGTTGATTTGTCATCTCCAGATGCCGCCGCTGTCGACGTCTCCATCGTTGTGCCCGTGCGCAACGAGGCCGAGAACGTGGCGCCGCTGATTGCCGAGATATCGGCCGCGCTGGACGGCCGCTGGGCCTATGAAATCATCTATGTCAACGACGGCTCGACCGACGCGACCGCCGAGCGGCTCGCCGCGGCCATGAAAGCGCGCGGAAACCTGCGCCAGATCCGCCATGCAGCGTCATCCGGACAATCGGCCGCGGTACGCAGCGGCGTGCGCGCGGCGCGCGGCGCCATCGTCGCCACCCTCGATGGCGACGGACAAAACGATCCAGCGTTTCTGCCAGGTCTTATTTCGGCGATTGAAAGCGGCGGCGGCCGCGTCGGCCTCGCCGCGGGCCAACGGGTCGGGCGCAAGGACACCGGCTTCAAGAAGATGCAGTCGCGCATCGCCAATAGCGTGCGCAACGCGATCCTGCGCGACGGCACCCGCGATACCGGTTGCGGCCTGAAGGCGTTCCGGCGCGACGTGTTCCTTGTCATGCCCTATTTCGACGGGCTGCATCGCTTCCTGCCGGCGTTGATGCGCCGCGAAGGTTTTGACATCGCCTATGTCAACGTCACCGACCGTCCGCGCCGGTCGGGGGTGTCGAATTACGGTTTTTTCGATCGGCTATGGATTGGGATCATGGATCTCGCGGGCGTGTGGTGGCTGATCCGCCGCAAGAAACCGACACCTGTCGCGACCGAGGTAACGTCTCATGACTGATCTGTTCAACACGTTCGGCGCCTATCTGCATGATGTTTTCGTCGTCAAGTTCGATGGCTGGGTGATTCTCGGATTCGTGGCCCAGGGTTTTTTCACCATGCGTTTTGTGGTGCAGTGGATCGCGTCCGAGCGCGCGCGCAAAAGCGTGATTCCGGTAGCGTTCTGGTTCTTCTCCATCGGCGGCGGCGCGCTGCTATTGATCTACGCGCTCTATCGCCGCGATCCGGTGTTCATCGCGGGTCAGGCGCTGGGCCTCCTGGTCTACACCCGCAATCTGTATTTTATCATCGTCAATGGACGGCAGGCCTCGGCCGGTAGATGATGCGTGCGCTACCCGAGATTGTCGGCGCCATTGAACGTGGAGAACCGGTTATTGAATTCGTTGGCCGTTAACAATACGCAACCGCATACGTCCAACGCTTAACCTTAGTTATCGCGCCGATGGATGCGCCGGAGCGGGCAACGCGGCGAGATCGCGTTCCGCAGCCTGAAGGGCAGGGAGTTCTCCGGCGGCGTCGAGCACGGGGTAAGCCACCGAACAGATGTGCGAATGAATTCGCCTCAGGTCGCGCAGCACATCGAGATGCAGCGACGTGGTCTCGATGGTCTCCGGGCGGCCTTCGCGCAAGCGGTCCAGATGCCGTTCGGTCGCGGCCAGTTCGGCGTTCCGCAGCGCGGCTTTTTCCGCAAGCAGTTTTCGCGCTTCGCCGACGTCGCCCGACATGAACACGCCGAACGCGATCCGAAGCGAGTCCATCGTTCGCTTGTGGAACGCCGAAAGCTCTTCGGCGCCCTCAGGTGAAAACTGGAACCGGCGCTTGATCTTTTTGGTCGCCAGTTCGCTCAGGTTCTTGTCGATGATGTCGCCGATATGTTCGAGATTGATGGCGAAGGAAATGATCTCCATCGCGCGCTGTCCCTCGCGCTCATCGAGGCTGCCGCGCGTCAGCTTGGTCAGATAAAGTTTTATGGCCTCGTCGAGCCCGTCGACCGCATTGTCCATCTGCGAGACCTGGTCGACCAGCGCGCGGTCGTTGGTCATGACCGCCGCCATCACCTTGCGCAGCATCACTTCGACGAGGTCGCCCATGCGCAGGGTTTCGCGGGCCGCGTCCGCCAGCGCGAGCGAAGGCGTTTCCAGCGCGCTTTCGTCGAGGTAACGCGGCCGGGACGGATCGGCTTCGAGCACGCGATTGGGAAGCAACTTCTTCAATAGCTTGGCCATCGGGTCGAGCAGGCCGATGAAGATCACGGCGGTCGCTATGTTGAACGCGATGTGGAATTCGGCCGTCGCCTTCGCCAGATCGGGCTGCCACGCCTGCAAGGTTTCCGTGACCGGACGCAGCAGCGGGGCGATCAGCAGCACCCCGACCAGCCGGTTGAGCAGGTTGCCGACCGGCAGCCGGTAGCTCGCCGGGTTATCGCGGCGGGCGCCCTCGAACATCGGATTGATGGCGCTGCCGATGTTGGCGCCGAGCACCAGCGCCAGCGCGGCATAGGGTGTCACGAAATGCGCGTAGGCCAGCGACATGATCAGCAGCACGGTGGCGACGCTGGAATGCACCGCCCAGGTCACGACCGCGCCAATGACGATGCAGAGCACGGGGTCGCCGGTGATGGCGTTCATGAAGACGCGGACGCCCGGCGCGTTTTCCGCGGGCGCCAGCGTGTCCAACAGGATATGCAGCGCCAGCAGCATCAGGCCGAGGCCGATGCAGACGCGGCCGATATCCTTGATGCGCGAGCGCGCGCCGCCGCGAAACGCGACCAGACCGATGATGAAGAGAACGGGTGCTGCGGCCGCGATGTTGAACGACAGGATCTGGACGATCAGCGTGGTGCCGACATTGGCGCCGAGCATGATCGCGAGTGCCGGAACCAGACTGACCAGACCTTCGGCGGTGAATGAACTGGTGATCAGGGCGGTCGCGGTGCTGCTCTGGAGCAGCGCGGTGAGGCCGATGCCCGCCGCAAACGCGGCAAAGCGGTTCTTCAGCGCCCGCGCCAGCAGCACGCGCAAATCTGAACCGAACGCGCGCAGAATGCCGCTGTGGACCATGTGCAGGCCCCACAACAGCAGCGCAACGCCGCCCATCAGGTCGAGAAGTACGATGCTTCCCATGGTTTTCCGCAGGTGAATTCGAGTCGAAAGGTCAGGCTATCGCCAAATGGCAGCGGATCAATCATTTTATTCGGCCGCTGGCTGGAAGTGCGGCGCCGCCTACGCTGAATTGAACGCCGCAAACCCGCGCTCCAGATCGGCTTTGAGGTCGTCGACATGTTCGAGCCCGATATGCAGCCGCAGCGTCGGTCCGCCCGGCGTCCATTTTGTGGCGGTACGATATTCGGAGCAGTCGAATGAAATAATGAGGCTTTCGAAACCACCCCATGAATAGCCCATGCCGAACAGTTTTACGGTATCGAGCAGCGCATCGACCGCTTTCGGCGGCGCCGGCTTCAGCACGATGCTGAACAGGCCGGACGCGCCGGTGAAGTCGCGCTTCCAGATCGCATGCCCGGGATCGCTTTCCAGCCCTGGATGGAAAACCCTGACGACCTCCGGCCGCGCCGCAAGCCAGCGCGCCATGTCGAGTGCCGATCGGTAATGCTGATTGAGCCTCA
Organism: uncultured Alphaproteobacteria bacterium; assembly: GCA_963784755.1. Lineage (GTDB taxonomy): Bacteria > Pseudomonadota > Alphaproteobacteria > Rhizobiales > Xanthobacteraceae > Bradyrhizobium. The sequence goes on from CAWASS010000005.1 coordinate 257,540, forward strand.
CGCCAAGCGTACGCAATCCGCGCAATGCGAGAAACACATCGTCCGGTCCTGCGCAAACGCCGAGCAGCCGGATCGTCCCTGAGATCAGGGGCCACGCCTTGGCGTTGGCGGAGATGGTGCCGAACATGATGTCGGAATGGCCGCCGATATATTTGGTCGCGGCCTGGATGCTGATATCGACGCCCTGATCCAGCGAACGGTGAAACAGCGGCGTCGCCCAGGTGTTGTCGTCGATCACCAGCGCGCCCCGCGCATGCGCGACAGCGGCTATCGCGGGAATGTCGGGCATTTCAAAGGTTTGCGATCCCGGCGCTTCGACCACCACCGCCCTGGTGTTCGGCCTGAACAAGCCGGCGATGCCGTCGCCGACGAAGGGATCGTAATAGCTGGTCTCGACGCCGTAGCGGGCGAGCAGCCCGTTGCAGAAATTGCGCGTCGGGCGATAGGCGTTGTCGCAGACCAGCAGGTGATCGCCGGCTTTCAGCACCGCCAGCAGCGTGGTTGAAATCGCCGCCAGACCGGAGGGGGCGAGGCCGACGCCGGCGCAGTGCGGCCCCTCGAGCGCCATCAACGCATCCTGAAGCGCCCGCGTGGTCGGCGTTCCATGGCGGCCGTACTGGAACTCGCCGCGATGCGCGTGCAGATCCTCGGCCGTCGGATAGAGCACGGTCGAGCCATGGACCACCGGCGGATTGACAAAACCCTTTTGCGCCTTGGTGTCGCGGCCGGAAGTTACCAGCGCGGTTTCCGGCTTCAGCGGCGGCGATGGTTCGTCATCTCTCGAGAAATTCATGCGTCCGCCGTCGACCAAAGACGTTTTGCCGCAGCCGCGACGTGTCGCGAAAACCCGCCGGGAGGCGGGTTTGGGCCCGGGTTTGTTAATAACAGGACACATAAGACCGCCGTCAACCCCTTGACCCGGCTCCCCAACCGTTCTGTGATGTATGCGAGCTATTCAGTCGCTGCATGTTGAGGGGCCTGCCGCGAACTTCGATCCGCCGCCTAGCCGAATGGGTTGCCAGCCTGTGTCCCAGGCTGGCGTCCGCGAGGTGACGGGATCGGATGCGCCGGCCTTTCTGCTCGCACGTGATGACACCGCAAACGTCCCGACCCCCTGAAAGGTTTTGCCCATGAATCGCGTATCTCTCGTTCTTGCCGTTGCTCTCGCCGCCGGTCTGTCGACACAGGCGGCCACTGCGCAAACCCTGAAGACGGTCAAGGACCGCGGCATGCTGTCCTGCGGCGTGAGCCAGGGTTTGCCGGGCTTCTCGGCGCCCGATGACAAGGGCAACTGGGCAGGGCTCGACGTCGACGTATGCCGCGCCATCGCCGCGGCGATCTTCAACGATGCGGCGAAAGTGAAGTTCGTTCCGCTGTCGGCCAAGGACCGCTTCACCGCACTGCAATCGGGTGAAATCGACGTGCTGTCGCGCAACACCACCTGGACGCTGTCGCGCGACACCTCGCTCGGCGCCAATTTCACCGGAGTCACCTATTATGACGGCCAGGGCTTCCTGGTCAAAAAATCCCTGAAAGTGAATTCCGCGCTGGAGCTGAACAGCGCCTCGGTTTGCGTGCAAACCGGCACCACCACCGAGCAGAACCTCGCCGACTATTTTAGAGGCAACAACATGAAGTACGAGGTGATCGCATTCACCTCCGCCGACGAAACCGTCAAGGCTTACGAATCCGGACGCTGCAACGTCTTCACCTCCGACGTGTCGCAGCTCTATGCCGAGCGCCTGAAACTTTCCAGTCCGGCCGATCACGCCGTGCTCCCGGAGGTGATTTCGAAGGAGCCGCTCGGCCCGATGGTGCGCCATGGCGACGATCAGTGGTTCGACATCGTGAAGTGGACGTTGTTTGCCATGGTCGACGCCGAGGAACTCGGCGTTACCCAGAAGAACGTCGATGAAATGGCGAAATCCGACAAGCCGGAACTGAAACGGGCCTTTGGCACCGACGGCAATCTCGGCGAACAGCTGGGCCTCACCAAGGACTGGGTGTCGCGGATCGTCAAAGCGGTCGGCAATTACGGCGAATCGTTCGACCGCAACGTCGGCGCCGGCTCCAAGCTCGGCATTGCCCGCGGCCTCAACCAGCTCTGGAACAAGGGCGGCATTCAATACGCGCCGCCGATCCGCTAATCCTCGCCGGAACAGGCGATGACCGTCGAAGCCAGATCACCGCCGCCGCAGTTTGTCCCAAAACTGCGGCGCGCGCTTGGCGGGCGCGCCGGCTGGAGCGGGTTTGCGCTGCAGATCCTGTTCGTGGCGGTGCTGGCCTGGATCGCCTATGAAATCGTCGCCAACGCCCGCGCCAATCTCGAGGCGCAGCACATTACGTCCGGCTTCGGTTTCCTGTCGAATACCGCGGGTTTCGACGTCAGCCAGGCGCTGATTCCCTATTCCGGCTCCGACACCTACACCCGCGTGTTTTTTGTCGGGCTCCTCAACACCCTGCTGGTGGCGGTGATCGGCATCTTCTTCGCCACCATCATCGGGTTTCTGGTCGGGCTCGGGAGGTTGTCGCCGAACTGGCTGCTGGCGCGCGTAGCCGGCGCCTATGTCGAACTCATCCGCAACCTGCCGCTACTGTTCCAGATCCTGTTCTGGTATCTCGCGGTGCTCGCCACCTTGCCCAATCCGCGGCAGAGCATCTCGCTGTTCGGCAGCTTCTTTCTCTCCAACCGCGGTTTTGTCATTCCAAAGCCGATCGGACATGAGGGGCTGACCGCCTTCGTGATCGCGATCGTGATCGCCATCGTCGCTTCGCTGCTGTTGCAACGCTACGCACGCCGTTTGCTGTTCGAGTCGGGCAGGGTGCTCAGGACCTGGCCTTGGGTGCTGGGGCTGTTGATCGGGCTGCCGCTGCTGAGCGCGCTCGTGTTCGGCAAGCCGGTGACGTTCGAGATTCCCGAACTGAAGGGGTTCAATTTTTCCGGCGGCTCGCGCGTGATTCCTGAATTCGTCGCGCTGACGGTGGCGCTCTCGACCTATACCGCGGCCTTCATCGCGGAGATCGTGCGCGCCGGGGTTTTGTCGGTGCACAAGGGACAGATGGAGGCGGGCTCCTCGCTTGGACTGTCCAGAGGCTCGACCTTGCGATTGATCGTGGTGCCGCAGGCGATGCGCGTGATCCTGCCGCCGCTCACCAACCAATATCTCAATCTGACCAAGAATTCGGCGCTCGCGGTCGGCATCGGATATCCCGACCTGTTCTCGGTATTCGCGGGAACGACGCTGAGCCAGACCGGCCAGGCGATTGAAATCATCGCCATCACCATGGGCGTCTATCTTCTGATCTCGCTCGTCACCTCAGCGATCATGAGTTTCTACGGGTGGCGGCTCAGCCGGAGCCTCGGCAACACATGAGCGATCTCGCCGCGACAACCGATCTGAACGTTTTCGTTCGCAAGGACCTGGTTCCGGAGCGCCCGGCGCCGATCAAGACCACCGGCTTTGTCGGCTTCCTGCGCACGCGTCTGTTCAATTCTCCGACCAACATCCTGATCACCATCGTCAGCGCGCTGCTGCTGTGGTTCACCGTCATTCCTTCGGTAAAATTCCTGCTGATCGACGCGGTATGGAGCGGCAAGGATCGCAACGCATGTCTTGCGGAGAATGCCGGGCATGTGGTCGGGGCGTGCTGGCCCTATGTCCAGGCCAAGTTCACCCAGTTCATGTACGGGTTCTATCCGGAGCAAGAGCGCTGGCGGGCCAACCTGACCTTCATCCTCGCAGCTATCCTGCTGCTGCCGCTGCTGATTCCACGGCTGCCCGCCAAGGGGCTCAACGCCGGCCTGTTCTTCATCGCGTTTCCGATCGTCGCGTTCTTCCTGCTGCATGGCGGCGGCATCAAGGGATTTGGCGTCAGCTGGACCGCGGATTTGCTGTCGGGCTTTGTCGACAGCATCGGCGAGGCCGGACGCAAACTGGCCAGCGTCGGTGAAACAAAGGCGGTCATCGGGCCTTTGCTGGCGCTGCTTGGCAAGCTGGTGGTTTTGCTGAGCACCGCCGTGTCGTTCGTGATCTGGCCCCTGACCTGGCTGCGCGATCAAATCCAGGCGGCGGGCAACCCTGTATGGGCGGATTTCGCCGCCACCGCGGCGATCGTCTCGATCGCGCTGTTTGTGCTGAACGGCGGCTTCCGCACCGGATGGCGCTCGCTCATCGTGAGCCTCGTGACCTTCGCCGTCATCGGCATCGTCATCGCCATCATGGGCCTCGATCGCGGCGGGTTGCCGGTGGTCGATACACGGCTGTGGGGCGGACTTTTGGTGACGCTGGTGGTGTCGGTCACCGGCATCGTCGTCTCGATGCCGATCGGCATCGCGCTGGCGCTGGGGCGGCGTTCGACCATCCCGCTGATCCGGACATTTTCGGTGGCGTTCATTGAATTCTGGCGCGGCGTGCCGCTGATCACCGTACTGTTCTTTGCGACCTACATGCTGCCGCTGTTCCTGCCCGCCGGGTTCACGGTGGATGGCCTGGTGCGGGCGCTGATCGGCATCGCGCTGTTCGCCGGCGCCTACCAGGCGGAAGTCATTCGCGGGGGCTTACAGGCGATTCCGCGCGGGCAGGCCGAGGCCGCCAGCGCTTTGGGCCTGTCCTACTGGAAGACCACCGGCCTGATCGTGATGCCGCAGGCGCTGCGCCATGTCATTCCCGGCCTGGTCAACAGCTTCATTGCGCTGTTCAAGGACACCTCGCTGGTTTCGATCGTGGCGCTGTTTGACTTGCTGGGCTCGTTGCGCGCATCGTTCGCCGATCCGAACTGGGCGACGCCCTCTACCTTGTTCACCGGGTTCGCCTTCACCGGAATGGTCTACTTCCTGTTCTGCTTTGGAATGTCGCGTTATTCGCTGTTCGTCGAACGCAGGCTGAATGCCCACCGGCGCAACTGAGATCATTGGTCATGACAACGGATTCGATCGTCAACGTCGCCGGCCTCAACAAGTGGTATGGCGATTTTCATGTGCTGCGCGACATCAATCTCGATGTCGCCAAGGGCGAACGCATCGTGATTTGCGGCCCGTCGGGCTCCGGCAAGTCGACGCTGATCCGCTGCATGAACGCGCTGGAGGAATTTCAGGAAGGCCAGATCGTCATCGACGGTATCGAGCTCGGCCCCAATTTGCGCCGCGTCGATGAGGTCCGCCGCGAAGTCGGCATGGTGTTCCAGAGTTTCAACCTGTTCCCGCATCTGACCGTGCTGGAGAACTGTACGCTGGCGCCGATCTGGGTGCGCAACATCCCGAAGAAGGATGCCGAAGCCGCGGCGATGAAATATTTGGAGCGCGTGAAAATTCCGCATCAGGCCAACAAGTATCCCGGCCAGATGTCCGGCGGACAGCAGCAGCGGGTCGCGATCGCGCGCGCGCTGACCATGAATCCCAAGGTGATGCTGTTCGACGAGCCGACCTCGGCGCTGGACCCCGAAATGGTCAAGGAAGTGCTGGACACCATGGTCAACCTCGCCAAGGACGGCATGACCATGCTGGTGGTCACCCACGAAATGGGATTCGCCAAGGAAGTGGCGAACCGCGTGGTGTTCATGGACGCGGGACAGATCATCGAATCCAACACGCCGGCGAACTTCTTTGCCAATCCGCAGCACGCGCGGACGCAGCTTTTCCTGAGCCAGATTTTGCGGTGAGGCAGGCGAATGGCGAATAGCGAGTAGGGAAACCTCTATTCGCCACTCGCCATTCGCTATTCGCCTCTAAACCTTCTCGAACGGCACCTCGATCTGGCTCTTGTGCTCCAGCCATTCCGGCACGGGGAGGTTTTTCGAGCGCATGAAATCCGGGTTGAACAGTTTTGACTGGTAGCGGTTGCCGGAATCGCACAGCACGGTCACGATGGTGTGCCCGGGCCGCATCTGACGGGCGAGACGGATCGCGCCGGCGACGTTGATGCCGGTCGAGCCGCCAAGGCAGAGCCCTTCGTGTTCCAGCAACTCATAGATGATTGGAACGGCTTCCTCATCCTCTATCAGATAGGCCTCGTCGATCTTCATATCCTTGATGACCGGCGTGACGCGTCCGAGTCCGATGCCTTCGGTGATCGATCCGCCCGGCGTCGATTTCGCTTCGCCGTGCTTGTACAAATTATACATGGCCGCACCGCGCGGGTCGGCGACGCCGATCACGATGTCTTTCTTCTTTTCGCGCAGGAACGCGCTGGTGCCCGCGAGCGTTCCGCCGGTGCCGACCGAGCAGATAAAGCCGTCGATTTTGCCGCCGGTCTGCTCCCAGATCTCCGGGCCGGTCGACACGTAATGCGCTTTCGAATTGTCCAGGTTGTTCCACTGATCCGCAAACAGCACGCCGTTGGGTTCAGATTTGCGTAACCGATCCGCCAGCCGCCTTGCGACGTGCTGATAATTGTTCGGATTGCTGTAGGGCAGCACCGGCACCTCGACCAGTTCGGCGCCGCACAGCCGCAGCGTATCTTTCTTTTCCTGGCTTTGCGTGTCTGGGATCACGATGATGGTGCGGTAGCCGCGGGCGCCTGCGACAATGGCAAGGCCGATCCCGGTATTGCCGGCGGTGCCTTCGACGACGAGGCCGCCCGGTTTCAGATCGCCGCGCTTCTCCGCCTCGAGGATCATCTGCTTTCCCGTCCGGTCCTTCACCGACTGGCCGGGATTCATGAACTCGGCCTTGCCGAGAATGGTGCAGCCCGTCATCTCGGAGGCCCGCTTCAGTTTGATGAGCGGCGTGTTGCCGATCGCTTCGACGATGTCTTCGTTGATGCTCATGGGGAAGAGCTCTGCCAGCGTGTTACCGATCCGGCAACAACCCTAGTTGACGCCGGTAGTGAGCGCAACGCCATGCCACGAGATCGCTATTTCGATTTCGCGAACACCACCTGCCGCACGTCGATATTTCCCGACAGAAAGCCGGCCTCGCAATAAGCGAGGTAGTATTCCCACAACCGCCGGAACCGGTCGTCGAAGCCCAGCGGCATCAGGTTCGGCCATGCGGCGCGGAAATTATTTCGCCAGGTCGCGAGCGTCTTGGCATAATCTTGCCCAAACACGCGTTCGCGGATGACGGGAACGCCGAACCGCTCGCCCAGCGATTTCAGCACCGCGGGAGAAGGCAGCATCCCGCCTGGAAAAACATAGCGCTGGATGAAATCGACCTCGCGGCGATAGTCGTGAAAGAACCGATCCTGGATGGTGATGGCCTGAATGCCCACCAGCCCGCCCGGCAGCAGCCGATCGCGCAACTGGGAAAAATACTGCGGCCAGAATTGCTCGCCGACCGCCTCGATCATCTCGATCGACGCAATCCGGTCGTATTGGCCGCGTTCATCGCGGTAGTCCTGAAACCTGATCTCGACCTTGTCGCCAAGACCGGCGTCCTGGATGCGCTTTCGCGCAAAATCGCGCTGCTCCATGCTGATGGTGAGACCAACGACATCGGCGCCATAGTTCTTGGCTGCGTATTCCGCAAAGCCGCCCCAGCCGCATCCGATCTCCAGCAGCTTTTGGCCGGGCTGCAGATCGATGGCTTCGGCGAGGCGGCGATATTTGTTGTTCTGCGCGGCGGTGAGGTCGGGCGTGTCGTCCTCGAACAGCGCCGAGGAATAGGTCATGCTCGGATCGAGCCATGCCGAGTAGAACGCGTTGCCGATGTCGTAATGCGCGTAGATATTGCGCCGCGCCTGCCGCCTGGTGTTGCGGTTGAACCAGTGCCGCACGATCTGGAAGAACCGCATCAGCGGGTTGTCGCCGAGCATCGCCTGGATCAGGTCGTGATTGACGCAGAACAGATACAGAAATTGCGTGAGATCCGGCGTGTCCCATTCGCCGCGCAGATAGGCTTCGGCGATTCCGATGTCGCCGCTGTTGAGAAGCCGTGGCGCAAAACTGTAGCTGTAAAGCGTCATTGCCGCCGCCGGCCCGGGCTCGATGCCACCCAATCTGACCTTGCGGCCATCGGGAAGCGCGACGTCGAGCGTGCCGCGGCGCAGTTTTGAGCCGAAACCGAATGCCAGCCGCACCAGCCGCGGCAGGTCGGAAAGCGCCGTCTCTACATTTTCGGGAGTGAGCGAAATCAGGTCAGTCATGGGCAGGTCGATCGAGTGACGTGGCTCCGTGTCCGGGTTCCGCGATGGCCGATTTTTCCGATCCGGCCTTCACTGGATCAAAGCGCATTTCTGCAAAGCGGGCTTTCGTCCGGTTCCGGACAACGCGGTCTCAATATAATCGTTGCGTTCGCCGGCCGCAAAGCCGGGGTTCGTTCGCGCGGCATTCGCGCGCGGTACCAGCCGTGCACCTTTGAGCCAGAGGCGCAGCGCCTCCCAATGGATCGCCGCGACGATTTTGAAGGTGACGAGCGGCAACGCAAAGAAAGATCGCAACAGCGCCGCTGTCGTCAGCGCGCGGCGTTTGCCGCTGAACGTGGCCGAGAGCAGGGGGCCCTCGCTGTCCGTCTCCAGAATGCGCAATTTGAGGTGTTCGCCCGGCGGCGAGACGCGGAAACGATAGCGCGTCGCCATCTCGATGAAGGGCGACACGTAAAAGAGCTTGTCCTGCTGCTGGCGAACGCCGGCTGCGCTCACTTCACCTGGCTGCACCGGAAGCACGTAGGCGTGGAGTTCGCCGAAGGTGTTACGGACCTCATAGATGATCAGTGCCAATTCGCCGCTGGCGCGGTAGCAGAAATAGGCCGACAGGGGATTGAAGGTATAACCGAGCAATCGCGGGTAACACAGCAGCAGCACCCGCCCTCCAGTCAGGTCGATGCCGCGTTCGGCGGCGCAGCGCTGCGCGTAATCGCGCAAGGATGATCCGTCGCGGTCGCCGTGATCGGATTCGTTGAAGCTGTAAAGCGCCGCCCGGTTCACAGCGAACAAGGGCGACTGCCGGCCGGCGTCGTCGAGCCGGTCGAGATCGATCAGAAGGCTCATGACGCGGTAGCTGAAGCGATGGCCGATCGGCTTCAGGCGGGCGTGCATGACATCGCCAAAATAAAGCGCGGCCGCGGCATCCGCCCTGACCGGGTGCGCTTCAGCTTTGGCGATATTGCCCGGCATTGTTACTCCGCGGCTTGCGCCAGTTCGGGTGGCGGCGCGCGCCACGGCACCGTTGCCCCCAACGCCTCGGCAACCCCAAGACCGGACCGCAATCCATCTTCGTGAAAGCCGTATCCGGTCCAGGCGCCGCAGAACCAGGTATGACGCTGGCCCTGAATCTCGCCAAGCCGTTTTTGTGCGGCGAAGGCGGCGGCGTTGTATTGCGGGTGATCGCACATGTACCGGCCGAATGTCAGCGCCGGATCGGGTTCGAACGGCGGATTGAGGCTGACGAACAGCGGCTTGTCGTCGTCGATGCCTTGCAGCCGGTTCATCCAGTAGGTCACCGCCGCATCGTTGATCGTTGTTCCCTGGCGCTGCCACCGCAGAAAATTCCACGACGCCCAGGCATGCCGGCGCTTCGGCATCAGCCTGATATCGCGATGCAGATAAACCGCGTTGGGCGCATAGCGGATGTCGCCGAGAATGGCGCGCTCCTGGTTGCTGGCGTCGGACAGCATCGCCAGCGCCTGGTCGCTATGCGCAGCGATCACCACGTGATCGTAGCACTCGCTTCCGCCATGGCTGTCCCTGACCACAACGCCGTGCGCGGTGCGTTCGATCAACGTCACGGCGCAGCCGAGACGGAGCCGATCCCGGAACGCGGATGTCAGTTTCTCCACATAACGCCGGCTGCCGCCTTTCACCGTACGCCAGACCGGGCGGTCGTATTGCAGCAGGCGATGGTTGCTGAAGAAGGCGACGAAATTCTCGGCCGGGAAGTCGAGCATCCGGTCAGCCGGCGCGGACCAGATGGCGGCCCCCATCGGCGCGAGATAATCGGTGAGCAGCCGCGGCGCGAATTTGCGAACCGCAAAATATTCGCCGAGCGTAAGGCCCGCGAGCGAGCCTGCCGCATAATCCTCGACGCTTCTGGTATTGAACGTCAAGATGTCGCGCAGCATCCACAGGTACGACGGCGACAACAGGTTTCGCGGCTGAGCGAACAGGCCGTCCGCGGTTTCGCGCCAATTGCTGCCGCCGCCCTTCCACTCGAAGCGGCCGGCATCGGCGGTGACCGCAAAGCTCATGCAGCTTTCAATCGTCTCGATGCCGAGATGGGCAAACAACGCCGTCAGGTCGGGATAATTCAGCTCGTTGTAGACGATGAAGCCGATATCGACCGCGAGCGGCTGACCGTCGTAATCGACGGTCACGGTGTGGCTATGGCCGCCGGGTCGTAGCTCGCGATCGTAGACGGTGACAGGATAGCGCTTCGACAGGGCCCAAGCCGCGGCATTGCCCGCGATTCCCGTTCCAATAACGGCGATGCGCATTCTTCAGCCCCTGTCGTCCCTTGCCCCCGAGATACGGCCTGCTCCGGCCGAAGTTTCAGAGGAGTGGAGACAGTTGCCGGACGCCGGCGGTTGAGTTGAACTTGGCGCAAGGGCAGATGAAATCTTGGTAAGATTGCCGGCTCCGCGGATCGCACCGGGCGCAGCCAAACCCAGCAAAACATGGCGAATCGGCGAATTCCGGCGGTCTTGCGCGCCTTTTGATTCGGCAAGGCTTGCGGGGACTGTTGCCGAACAGGACTGTCCGCGCACCTTGCCTGCAGCTAGAATAGCCGTTCGGTTCCAGTGGAAGCATCACCCGGTGACTACGTTGCAGGTTGCGTCGGCAAAGCCTCGGTTCGCGCGGCGGGCGAACTTGCTCGGGGCGTTGATCCTTGTCGCGACCTCGGCGGGCTGCATCCTGACCAAGGACCTTCCCGATCCCGCGCTGGAGATTCCGGACGGTTACAAGGCCGCGCGGCTGGCCAGCGTCGACGCGCCGCCGACGCTGGATTGGTGGCGCGGCTTCCGCTCTTCCGAATTGACCACGCTGATGGAAGAGGCGCAGACCGTCAATCTCGACATCGCCGCGGCCACGGCGCGGATCATTCAGGCGGATGCGCAGGCACGCATCGCTGGTGCTGCGTTGCTGCCGACCTTGAACGCGAACGGCTCGGAGGCCTATTCCCGCACGTCGGGCTCGAGCGCCAGCGGTCTGAGCATCGGCGGCCGCGAGGTAGTCAATTACACGTCCTCGCTTAGTTCGAGTTATGAAATCGATTTCTGGGGCAAGAACCGCGATGCCGCGCTGGCGGCGGAGGAAACCTCCACGGCAAATCGCTTCGATCGCGACGTGGTCGCGCTGACGACGCTCGCCAGCGTCGCCAACGCTTATTTTCAGGTGCTTGCCTCGCAGGACCGGCTGCGTACGGCCAGCAGCAATATCGCCAGCGCGACGCGAATTCTCGACGCCATCAAGCAGCGCTTCAAGGCCGGAACCGGGACCGATCTCGACGTGGCCCAGCAGGAAGCCGTTCTCGCCAACCAGCGAGCCCTCGTTCCGCCGCTGCGCCAGACGCTCGCCCAGAACGTCAACGCGCTGGCGACGCTGGTGTCACGGCCACCGGAAAGCGTGAAGGTCACCGGCGGTTCGCTCAACCAGATTGTGCCGCCGCGGGTGACGCCGGGGTTGCCGTCGGAATTGCTGACCCAGCGCCCGGATATCCGCCGCCAGGAAGCGCAGCTTGCATCCGCCACCGCCAATGTCGGCAACGCCCGCGCGCAGTTTTTCCCGAGCATCACCTTGACCGGGCAGGGTGGCTATCAGAGCTCGGCATTGGCGCAGCTGTTCCAGCCGCATGCAGCCTTCTTCAACCTGGTGGGCGGAGCGACCCAGCCGATTTTCGACGGCGGCCGGATCCTGGGCAATTTTGAATTCACCAAGGCCCGGCAGGATGAATTGCTGCAGACCTATCGCAAGACGGTGGTCTCGGCGTTTGCCGATGTCGACAATGCACTCGTGTCGATTCGGCAGACCACCGACAAGCTGCGGCTGCAGCGTGAGGTGGTGGCGGCGTCGCGACGGGCCTTTCAGCTCTCGGAGCAGCAGCTAAGGGCGGGGACCGCCGATATCGTAACTGTGCTAAACACGCAATTGACGCTATTTCAGGCCGAAGATTCGCTGTGGCAGGCGCAATTGGCGCGGCTGCTCGCGATTGTCAGTCTATATCAGGCGCTGGGGGGCGGCTGGGAGCCGAGGGTGTTGGAACCAAGGGTGGAGAGACCGGTCAATGCTCTTTAAGCCGGATTTGAATGAAACCGCAAAGGCCGCCAGCGACGGCGTTGCCCGCGTGGCAGGGCGCGCGCGCCGCCGCACGGTTTCGATTTTCATCACCCTGCTGATCCTCGGCGGTCTCGGTTATATCGCCTGGACCGCATTTCAGCAGAAACAGGCCGCGAACCGTGGTGCGCGTCCCGATCTCGCTGTCCCCGTGCTGGCCGCAACGCCGCGCATTCAGGACGTGCCGGTTTATCTCGAAGGCGTCGGTTCGGTTCGGGCGCTGAACAACGTCCTGGTTCGTGCACAGGTCGATGGCAAATTGATTGCCGTCAATTTCACCGAGGGGCAGGACGTTAAGAAGGGCGATGTCCTCGGCGAGATCGATCCGGTGATCTACAAGGCGCAGCTCGATCAGGCCGTCGCCAAGAAGGCCCAGGACGAAGCGCAGCTCGCCAATATGCGGCTCGATTTGACACGCTATCAGCAGCTTGCCGCCTCCAATGCCGGCTCGAAGCAGCAGGCCGACACCCAGCGCGCCGTCGTCGCGCAGCAGGAAGCGCTGGTTAACGCCGACCAGGCCGCCATCGACAATGCCCAGGCGACGCTCGGCTATACCAAGATCATAGCGCCGCTGTCCGGCCGCGCCGGCCTGCGGCAAGTCGATCAGGGCAATATCATCCACGCCTCCGACGCCACCGGCCTCGTGATCATCACGCAGTTGCAGCCGATCGCCGTGACGTTCAGCCTTCCACAGCAGCAGATCGTGCGGGTCAATGCGGCGTCGGCGAAGGGCACACTGTCCGTCGACGTGTTCGGTAATGATGGAGCGACGGTGGCCGACACCGGCAAGCTCACCGGCATCGACAACCAGGTCGACCCCGCCACCGGAACGCTAAAACTCAAGGCCGAATTCCCCAACGCCAATTTTCAGTTGTGGCCGGGCCAATTCGTCAATGTGCGGCTCAAGGTCGAGACGCTGCCGCAGGCACTGGTGATACCGACCTCGGCGGCGCAGCGTGGTCCTGCCGGAACATTCAGCTATGTCATCGGCGACGATGACATCGTGACGGCGAAGCCGATTGTCGTAATCCAGCAGAACGAGACCGATGCGGTGATTGGCAGCGGGCTCACGCCGTCCGATCGCGTGGTGACGACCGGCTTTGCCAACCTCGCCGATGGCTCGAAAGTCATCGTCGGCAAGGACGAGCAGACGCCCTCGGCCGATCTCGCGCCGCGCAAACGCAGGAGCAGCCGGGACGCGCCGGGCGGTGGCAAGGACGGCAAGAAGGGCGTGCAGGGCGAAGGCGATCAGAAGGGTCAGACCGGACCGGCGCGGGGGAGCGACAAATCAGGCAGCGGAGCGAAGGCGCAGCCATGATTCAAAAATCCACGGCTTGACGCCATGACCGTCGCAACAATGAGCACGCAGCCATGAGCGTCTCGGAACCGTTCATCCGCCGGCCCATCGCCACGTCGCTGCTCGGGATCGCGCTGTTGATCGGCGGTGCGCTCGGCTACTGGGCGCTGCCGGTGTCGGCGTTGCCGCAGGTCGATTTCCCGACGGTGCAGGTGACGACGCAATTGCCGGGCGCGAGCCCTGACGTGATCGCCTCGCTGATCACCGCACCGCTGGAACGCCAGCTCGGGCAAATTCCCTCGCTGTCGTCGATGACATCGACGAGTTCGTTCGGCGTCAGCCAGATTTCGCTGCAGTTCGATCTCAACCGCGACATCGACGGGGCCACCCAGGACGTGCAGGCCGCGATCAACGCGGCGGCGGGAATCCTGCCGAAGAATTTGCCGTACCCCCCGACCTATGCCAAGGTGAACCCGGCGGATGCCCCGGTCATGACGCTGGCGCTGACATCGGACACGATCTCGCTGCGTGCCATGAGCGACATCGCCGACACGCTGCTCGGCCAGCGTCTCAGCCAGATTTCCGGTGTCGGACGCGTGTCGGTGCTGGGTGGCTTGAAGCCGGCCGTGCGCGTGCAGGCGGACCTGGCGCGGCTCGCGGCCTACGGCATCGCGATGGAGGATTTGCGCAACGCCATCGCCGGCGCCAATGTTTCGGGGCCGAAAGGATCGCTCGACGGCGCGCAACAGGCCTACACCATCGCCGCCAACGACCAGATTGCGGCCGCCGAAGCCTACAAGCCCATCATCATCGCCTACCGCAACGGCGCTCCGGTCACGATCGGCGATGTCGCCAGGATCGTCGACGGGCTGGAGAACGACCGCACCGGCGGCTGGTACAACGGCACGCCGGCGGTCATCATCGACATCCAGCGCCAGCCCGGCGCCAACGTCATCGAGGTCGTCCGGCAAATCCGGGGTGAAATCCCAAAAGTTCAGCGCGCGATTCCCGCCGGCGTAAAACTGACGATCGTCAGCGATCGTACCGTCACCATCCGCGCCTCGGTCAATGACGTGCAGTTCACGCTGATCCTGAGCGTCGTGCTGGTCACGCTGGTGGTGCTGCTGTTCCTGCGCTCGATGCGCGCGACGCTGATCGCCGGCGTGGCGCTGCCGCTGTCGCTGATCACCAGTTTCGGGATCATGTACTTTTCGGGTTTCAGTCTCGACAACCTGTCGCTGATGGCGCTGACCATCGGCACCGGCTTCGTGGTGGACGACGCCATCGTGATGATCGAGAATATCGTCCGCCACATGGAAAATGGCGAGACCGCGATGGAGGCGTCGCTCCGCGGCGCCAGCGAAATCGGTTTTACCGTGATTTCGCTGACCGTGTCGTTGATCGCGGTGTTCATCCCCTTGCTGTTCATGTCCGGCCTGGTGGGACGGATGTTCCGCGAATTCGCACTGACGCTGACGATTGCGGTGGTGACCTCGGCCATCGTGTCGCTGACGCTGACGCCGATGATGTGTTCGCGGCTGCTCAAGCATGCCGGCGAGGAGATCGCGGTCCCGGGGCTGGCCGCAATCAGCCGCGGTATCGATCGCATGGTCGCGTTCTATCATCGTACGCTGCTCTGGGTGCTGCGGCACCAACGCGCGACGCTGGTCGTTACACTGGCGACAATCGTCGCGACCGTGATCATGTATGTCGTGGCGCCCAAGGGCTTTCTGCCGCTGCAGGACACCGCGTCCATTACCGCAGTGACCCAGGCCGGCGCCGACGTATCCTTCGCAGAAATGCAGAGCCGGCAGACCGCGGCCGCCAGCGTGATCAAGGCCGATCCCGACGTCACCGGCGTGGTGTCCGTGATCGGCGCAGGCTCGGTCAACCCGACCACCAATGTCGGCCGTCTGGTGATGACGCTGAAGCCGCGCGGCGAGCGGCGCGATGACGTTTCCGCCGTGGTCGCGCGATTGAAAGAGCGGGTGGCGTCGATTCCCGGCATGACGATCTATTTTCAGCCGGTGCAGGACGTCCAGATCAGCACCCAGTCGAGCCGCTCGCAGTATCAGTACACGCTGACCGGCACCGATTCCGCTCTGGTGGTGCTATGGGCCAACCGGCTGGTCGCGGAGCTGCGCCGCGATCCGCTGTTTCGCGATGTATCCTCGGAAGCGCAGGAGGGGGGCCTGCGCGCGGCGCTCGACGTCAATCGCCAGCGCGCCGGCCAGCTTGGCGTCAACATCCAGGCCGTCAATGACACGTTGAACGACGCTTTTGCACAGCGGCAGATTTCGACGATCTACGGGCAGGCCAACCAGTATCGGGTGGTGCTGGAGGCTTTGCCGGAGCAACAGCGCGATCCGTCGATCCTGTCGAAACTCTACGTCCCCGGAGCCGCCAGCGCGCTTCCCGGCGTCGCCGCAGGACAAGTGCCGATATCCGCTGTGGCGACGCTGACGCGCACCACGGCGCCGCTGGCGATCTCGCATCAGGCGCAGTTTCCGGCTATATCGCTGAGCTTCAACCTCGGGCCGGGTGCGGCGCTTGGCGACGCGGTGGAAGAGGTGAAGGCCATCGAAACGCGGATCGGAATGCCGACCAGCATTGTCGGACTGTTTGCCGGCGACGCCGCCGAATTCTCGAAATCGCTGGCCGGGCAGCCCTGGCTGATCCTCGCCGCCCTCGTCACAATCTACATCGTGCTGGGGGTGCTCTACGAAAGCTACATTCACCCCATCACCATTCTCTCGACACTGCCGTCGGCGGGTGTCGGCGCGATTCTCGCGCTGATGCTGTTCGGACAGGATTTGTCCGTGATCGGACTGATCGGGATCATCCTGCTGATGGGCATCGTCAAGAAGAACGCGATCATGATGATCGACTTCGCGCTCGAAGCGGAGCGGCATCAGGGCATGTCGGCGAACGACGCCATCGTGCAGGCTTGTCTGCTGCGGTTTCGTCCGATCATGATGACCACGCTGGCGGCGCTGTTTGGCGCGCTGCCGCTGGCGGTGGAAAGCGGCACCGGCGCCGAGTTGCGGTTTCCGCTGGGCATTTCGATCATCGGCGGCCTGCTGCTGAGCCAGTTGCTGACGCTTTACACGACGCCGGTGATCTATCTCGCGCTCGACCGGCTGAACCGGCGGATCGAGAAGGCGGTGCCGCCGGTCGGACCTGAACTGCCGCTGCCGCCGGTCGCGGGCGCGACCGAGGGGATGCAGTAATGCTGTCGATCTCCGAACCATTCATCCGCCGGCCGGTAGGCACTACGCTGCTCGCGATCGGGCTGTTTCTGGTCGGCGCGGTCGCCTATGAATTCCTGCCGGTGGCGGCGGTCCCCAACGTCGATTTTCCGATGATCCGGGTCTCCGCAACCCGTCCGGGGGCGGATCCGACTGTGATGGCGGGCACCGTGGCAGCACCGCTGGAGCGCCGCCTCGGCCAGATCGCGGGGATCGTTCAGATCACGTCCACGAGTTCGCTGGGCTCGACCAGCATTCAGTTGCAGTTCGCCATCGGCCGCGACATCGACCGCGCGGCGCGCGACGTCCAGGCCGCGATCAATGCCTCGCTGGCCGATCTGCCGAGCGACCTGCCGAGCTTGCCGAGATTCCGCAAAACCAATCCTGCCGCGGCGCCGGTATTCGTGTTGGCGTTGACGTTGAAGACGATTTCCCCAAGCGCCATCTATGACGTTGCCGATACCGTGATCGCGCAGCGGATTTCGCAGGTGCCCGGGGTCGGCGAGGTGACCGTGACCGGCGCCGACCAGCCCGCCGTGCGCATTTCGCTCAATCCGGTGGCGCTGTCCAATGCGGGCATCGCGACCGACGATGTCAGGACCGCGCTCATCAATGCCAATGCGATCGGCCCGGTCGGAATTTTCAACGGCGGCCGCCAGAGCGAGACTTTATCGATCAACAGGCAGATGCGCACCGCGGCCGAATTCCGCGACATCCTGATCAAAAGTGCGAACGGCAATTTCGTCCGGCTCTCCGACGTGGCCGACGTTGAAGACTTCGTCCGCAACAGCCGGTCGATTGCGTGGTTCAACAAGCAGCCGGCAGTGCTGATCCAGATCACCAAGCAGGGCGACGCCAATGTCATCGATACGGTGGATCGCGTCCGCGCATTGATCCCCGATCTGAAACAATGGATCCCCGCCGGTGTCGAGATTTCAACCCTGGTCGATCGCACCGGGACCATCCGCGCCAGTGTCCAGGACATGCAGCTGACGCTGCTGGCCACCGCGTTCCTGGTGATGCTGGTGGTGTTCGTATTCCTGCGCCGGATCACGCCGACCATCGCCGCCGGCGTTTCGGTGCCGCTGGCGCTGGCCGGAACCTGCGCCGGGATGTGGCTGGCCGGGTTTTCGATCGACAACCTGTCGCTGATGGCGCTGGCGATCTCCATCGGCTTCGTGGTCGACGATGCCATCGTCATGATCGAGAACATGTACCGCAATCTCGAGCACGGCATGCGGCCATATCAGGCGGCACTCGAAGGCGCGCGGCAGATCGGCTTCACGGTGCTGTCGATCAGCCTGTCGCTGATCGCCGCCTTCACGCCGCTGATTTTCATGGACGGGATCGTCGGCCGGCTGCTGCGCGAATTCTCGCTGACGCTGACATTTGCCATCGTGGTGTCCACCGTGGTGTCGCTGACCATCACGCCGATGATCTGCGCGCACTACATCAAGGAAACCACCTCCAGCGATGCCACCTGGTTCGACCGCCTCGTGGAGGGTTCGCTGTCGCGTGTCGTCGCATTCTACGAGCGGACCCTGCGCTTCGTGCTCGACTTCCCGTTTCTGACGCTCTTGGTGTTCTTTGCGACGATCGCACTGACGGTGACGCTCTATATCAAGACCCCGAAGGGCTATTTCCCGGTCGATGACAGCGGCTTTGTGATCGGCTCGACCCGGGCGTCGGCGGATACCTCGTTCCAGACCATGCTTGGGCTGCAGCAGCGGCTGGCCGACATCGTGATGGCCGATCCGGCGGTGGCCGGCATCGGCTCGTCGCTCGGAGGCGCGGGCGGTCCCGGAGGCGGCGGCTCCAACCGCGGCTTCATGTTCATCAGCCTCAAGCCGCCGGCCGAGCGCGGGGTGACCACGGCGCTTGTGATCGACCGCCTGCGCAGAAATCTCAGCCAGGTCGCCGGCATCCGGCTGTTCATGTTCGCAGCCCAGGACATCCGCACCGGCGGTCGCCAAAGCGATTCCGATTATCAGTACACCTTGTCGAGCACCGATCTCGATCTCCTGCAGAAGTGGGCGCCGCTGGTGGCCAAGCGCATGGAGACGGTCGAAGGCATCACCGACATTTCCAGCGACCGCGATCCCGGCGGGCTGCAACTGACACTGAAGATCGACCGGCAAAAGGCATCGAGCCTTGGCGTCCGGGTCCAGGACATCGACAACGCGCTCAACAATGCGTTTTCGCAGCGGCAGATCTCGATCATCTACACCCAGCGCAACCAGTACATGGTGGTGCTGGAGATCGATCCTAAATTCCAGAACGACCCCTCCAATCTCGAACGCATCTTCGTCGCCGGCGCCAATGACACGCAGGTGCCGTTGTCGGCCCTCGTCCGTTACGAACGCGGGCTGTCGCCGCTGGCGGTCTATCATTCGCAATCGTTTCCCTCGACCACGGTATCGTTCAACATTTTGCCGGACGTTCCGCTGGAGATTGCGACCACCAATATTCAGCGCGCGGTGGATGAGCTGCATATGCCGGAAGGCATTCGCGGCAGTTTCGACGGCAATGCCGGCGACTTCAACAAGACCGCGGGAAGGCAGCCGCTGCTGATCCTCGGCGCACTGGTGGCGATGTATATCGTGCTCGGCGTGCTCTATGAGAGTCTTGCGCATCCGCTGACCATCATTTCCACGCTGCCGTCGGCGGGCTTGGGCGCGCTGCTGGCGCTGCAGGTCACCAATACGCCGCTGACCATCATCGCCTTCGTCGGCATCATTCTGTTGATCGGCATCGTCAAGAAAAACGGCATCATGATCGTCGACTTCGCACTGGACGCCGAGCGCCATCGCGGGCTGTCGTCGGCGGAGGCGATTTTCGAGGCGTGCAGCGTGCGCTTCCGCCCCATCCTGATGACGACCATGGCAGCGATGTTCGCAGGGATTCCGCTGGTGATCGCCACCGGTCCCGGCACCGAATTGCGCCGGCCGCTCGGCATCACCATCATCGGCGGCCTGTTCGTCTCGCAGATATTGACGCTGTACACGACGCCGGTGATCTATCTCCTGATCGACCGGCTGCGGCGGCGATCGGAGCCGGTGCCGGCAGCCGCACCGGCCGAATAACGGCGTGCCTTGAGTTGTTGAAGCCCGGGCCCGCGGAGCGTATAGCGGGCACATGCCGAAACACCCCGAGCCGGACGCCGGTACCGCCGAGGCGATCCCGGATTGTCCGGGTTGCCATAAACCGCTGCCGCTATGCATCTGCGACAGCATCACGCCGATCGAGAACCGGATCGCGCTCCTGATCCTGCAGCATCCGCAGGAGCAGGACAGGGCGCTCGGCACTGCGCGGCTGCTCGCGCTTCATTTCAAGAATGCGGTGCTCAAGATCGGGTTGTCATGGCCGAGCCTGTCCAAGGCGCTGGGGCGACCCGTGCACGATCCCTCGCGCTGGGCGGTGCTGTATCTCGGCTCCGCCAAGGTCGCGGAGCTTGAAACCGACCGCGACATCGTCGCCATCAACCGCAAGGGTGAGGTCGAGGACAACCAGCGCGCTATCCTCAAGGACATCGAAGGCATCGTGCTGCTGGACGGCACCTGGAGCCAGGCCAAGGCGCTGTGGTGGCGCAATGCATGGATGCTGAAGTGCCAGCGCGTCATCCTTGGCCCGGCAAAACCCTCGGCTTACGGAAAACTTCGCCGCGAGCCGCGCCGCGACGGACTATCCACCATCGAGGCCGCGGCAATGCTGCTCGCCGGCCTCGAGAAGCGCCCGGATATCGAGACGACGCTGAACGCCAGTTTCGAGCGGATGCTGGCCCAATATCGCGAGGCGCAACGCGTGATGCCGGAACTCGCGCCAAAACCGAAGCCGAAACGCGATTACCGCCGCCGCAAGCACGCCTGATCGGGCCTCGGTTGCCTATCCCCGCCGCGGCGTATATGAGTTCGGCGATGGGGCCACGTGGCGGAGTGGTTACGCAACGGTCTGCAAAACCGTGTACACCAGTTCAATTCTGGTCGTGGCCTCCACCAACGATATCAACGACTTGCACGACGATAGCCGAGCCGCCTGGAATTCGTCGCTGCTAGGGCCGGAAAGCCATGCCCGTCCGCCGACTGGATCATATCCTGCTCGCCATGCCGGCCGGCCGGGAGGCCGACGCCCGCAAATTCTATCAGGACATTCTCGGAATTCCGGAGGCGGCAAAGCCCCCCGATCTCGCCGCGCGCGGCGGCTGCTGGTTTGAGGCCGGCGGGTTGAAGGTTCATCTCGGGGTCGAGAAGAATTTCACACCGGCACGAAAGGCGCATCCGGCCTTCATCGTGGACGATCTGGCCGGATTGACCGCGGTTTTGAAAAATGCCGGGTATGCGATCTCCCACGACAAGCCCCTGGAAGGCTACGACCGGGTTTTTGTCGATGACCCCTTCGGAAACCGGATCGAATTGATGGAGGTCAAGGCGCCTTCGCCGCAGCAGGCCTGACTTGCTGAAATTCGTTCCAGTTTGATCAAGCAACCGTAAGCTCAATCAATCGCTTACGGTAATTATTTGAGAGGTCTGGCGAGGCGGAGCGCTGCACATCAGCAGGACGCGCACCAGCCTTCGGGGAAGGGCATCAACGGCCACGCCAGCTGATTGTCATTCGCAGCGGCCGGGAATGCGTCGAAGGCGAGCAGGTCCAGTACAAAACCCGGCTGCGGACCTGGCGCAATGGCCGTCCTGACGGCGTCCAGCAATCGGTCGAACTCAAACTCGCTCATCGGTGTTCTCCCTCGTTCAGGAGCCACCTTGTCAAAAAGCCTTTGTTTGCGGGTTGAAGCGATCGTTCAAATTGTATCGATCGGCCTGTGAGGCCGCGCGTGGTTACGGATTGCTTGATGGCGACGGTTTTGCGGAAATGGCCATCGCCACGCGATCGGGTATTGGCCCCGGCATCCACATGCTGTCGGCCCGAGGAAGCCGGTACAGATCAGTTGAAAGCGATGGCGACCAAGCTCGAGCACAGCAGCACAAAACCGGCCGCGGTTATCGCGAGAAATCCATCGGAGACGAAATCGTGGTTACGCATGATGCACCTGCCGTTTCCGATGATCGTCCGACTTTATTAAAAATTTCGGAATCTCCGGATCGGCAACCGGATGCTGCTGCAGCGACAGGCCTCGTAGGCATGCGCCAGGAAAATGCTGGCGCTGAGCAGGCCGAAAATTGCCGTTACCGTCTCGATCATCGTCGTCGTCCATATGCCCCGCCGCAAAGGACCGTATGGCACCTGCACAGTCAAAAAGATTTCGGGTCGCTGCGAGATTCGGCATCCGGCTGATGATTTTCGGCAACAGATGCGGCCGCCCCCCCGACCTGCCGGACGCCCCATCCGCGCCGCCGACCGGTCCCTATTCGCGGCGCCGCTCGGCGGCCCGATCGATCCGCTGCATCGTCTCGATCGCGAGATAGCCGCCGGCGCGGTAGCGTTCGCCGATCTCGCGGGAGTCGCGGCCGCAATGCGGGCATGTCGCGGTGCCTTCGAAGACATACCGGATGCACTGGCGGCACAGCACCAGCACCGGCGCGGTTTGGCCTTGGGGCGGGGCGGGGAGGCCGCTCATGCGCCGAAGTCCCCGGCCGGGATCGGTTCTTCGACCAGCGTGAAGCGCCCGGTGGCGAACGGCAATGACGGGGCGTCTTCGACCTTCACAATGCGTTCGCGGACGCCGCGCTCGGCCAGCGTCAGGACGCGGTGATGGCAGTAGGGGTTGTTGCCGCGGCGGCCAAGCAGCGAATCCGCCGTCCAGGTGCAACCGCCGCGGCATGCCTCGGCGTAGTAGCAGGTGCGGCAGAACCCCCAGAGGTCCTCGACGCCGCGGTTGCGGTTGAACTGCAGCGCCGGATGCGTCGCCCAGAGTTCTGCGATCGGCGTGTCGCGAACGTCCCCGGCGCCGTAGCGCTCGGTGGCGAGCGACGGACAGCCCTTCAGCGTCCCATCGGCTTCCAGCCCGATTGCGTTCTGGCCGGCGGGGCAGCCGCCATAATAGCCGCGGTCCGGACCGCGCCACAGCACGTCGTAGGGGCCGAAATAGCCGATGTTGTTGCCGGGCAGCAGCAGCAGGTTGCGCTCGCGCCCCTTGAGATGGAGATCGGCGAGCAACGGCATCAGCGTTGTGAGCTCGTAAGGCTGCAGCAGGATCTGGTCGTTATCGACGGCGTTGCCCATCGCGACCGTAAGCTGGATCTGCCAGTATTTGGCCCCGGCATCGATGATGACGTCCATCAGTTCGGGGAGTTCCGGCATCACCGTCGAGGTGATCTGCGTGTTCACGCTGGCGATCAGGCCGACGCTGCGGCAATCGTCGAGCACGCGCAACGCTTCCCTGTAAGAACCGGGCACGCCGCGCAGGCGGTCGTGCAACGGCTGCAGGCCGTCGATCGAAACGCCGAGGCCTAAAAGACCGGCTTCGGCCGCGGCTTCGATCATCGCCCGCGACAGCTTGTAGCCGCCGGTCTGCATCGTGCAGTCCATGCCATAGTCGTGGATTGCCCGAACCAGGGTCAGCCAGTCCTTGCGGACGAAGGCTTCGCCGCCGATGATCGAAATCTCGCGGGTGCCGAGTTCGGCGAGCTGGCGCACCACGTCGATGCATTCGCTGGTGCTGAGTTCTTTGGCGCGGCGGTGCCCGGCGCGCGAGCCGCAATGGACGCATTTGAGGTTGCAGGCGAGCGTGATTTCCCAGACCACGTAAACCGGCACGCAGTCGATCTGGTCGCGAAGCGACAACCTTCGGCTCGGGCCATCGTCGAGCGTCTGTTCCGTCATCCTCTGCCGCCTAGCGTGATGTTCCGGCGCGCGGAACCTGGCGAGCCGCCGGTACGACGGCTCGCCGCCGGGCGCCCGAGGCGTCTATTTCTTCTGCTTTGCCGCGATCGCCTTGTCGAGATCCGCGAGCGCGCCATGCAGGTCGCCGTCGTGGCCGTCCTTGCCCTTCACCAGGTCCTGCCCGACCGTCCGATAGGCCAGCAGCGTTTCCAGGCTTGCAGACTTGATCTTGTCACGCATGATCACGCCGTAGAGCAGAATGCCGTTACCGTTTCCACCGGTGCCGTATTGAGCCATCTTTGCCTCCTCTCAGGTTGAGACATCGCCGCCTCTTGAGTAATTCCGCAACGGCTAAAGCGCCGCGGCAGCGGCTTTCCGTGCCAGACGCGCGTCCGGTCCGATTTGCGCGGACGGGGCTCGCATCCGGTTGCAGTTATTTTTTGCCGTGCTTGGCAATCGCCTTGTCGAGGTCTGCGAGCGCGTCCTCGAGGTCCTTGTCCTTGTGATCCTTGAGCAGATCATGGCCGACGACCTTGTAGGCCTTCAACGTATTGAGATCAGACGACTTGCACTTGTCGCGGATGATGACGCCGTAAAGCGGACGGATCGTGCCGGAACCGGAAGATGCCATGTATTGCTCCTGTTTTTGCCTGCGCGCCCGCGAACGCGACAGAGGGGAGCCGTCCATGCGCAGACTGGATCGGCCCTACAATTTCGGCGGCGGTCGCGCCCCGGGATCGTGCATGAGGAGGCGCGGTAATTCAACCAGAAAGAGAGTGAATTCCGCCCCACCGTGACGGCGCCGCCGTCATGTTCTGTGAGCGGGATAATTGGCGCGTAACAGCGACGGCGCAACGATGCGCTGATCGCCACGCGGCAAATCCTCGATCCGGAGAACCCGGCACGTCACTAAAAAGTGTTTGAAGGTGGTGGCTCCTCGGGCCGGATTCGAACCAGCGACCAACCGGTTAACAGCCGGTTGCTCTACCACTGAGCTACCGAGGAACAGAGCGAAGCAGTGTTTCGCGCCGCGCTGCGTATAACAAAGCCCCTGAGGCTTGCAAAGCGGGAAATGGGCTTATCCGGTGCGGCATCGATGCCGGATGAAAGGCAACTGCGTGGCAGCAGTCGCTGGCGCGACGCTGAACGGCGCGGCGCTCGGTCGTTGTCCCAGGCCAGGCTGAAACACGCCCTCGTTACCAACCAGTCGCTAAAACGTCTTATTCCGGGACGACGGTCACCTCGCCGGTTCGATTCTGGAGGTGTTTGATGCCCGTTCAAACTGATCCCGCGCGGCCGGTGCCAACGATCGACCCGCGCCAGGTGCCATCGATGAGCGATGACGAGTGTCTGGTTCGGCTCGCCCAGGCGATCAAAACCCACGACGCCGACCAGCTTGACGAAGTCGCGCGGTTGATCGGACGATTGGCCGTCCCGATCGAATAAGCGCCGATCGGTCCGGCCTGAGAACGCGCCGGCAAGCAAATCCAATGACGATCCGAAGCCGCGGGACAGCGCGCTGGCGTGCCGGCGCTGCATGTTGCGTTTTGACGAAGCTTGCATCAAAGATGCCGCTGCCGTGGTTCCCTTGGGAACTTCCGTTTGACGCAGGGATCGCCGATGTCTGACTTTTCGACCGCGCGCCAGAAAATGGTCGATGGTCAGGTGCGCCCCAGCGATGTCACCGATTTGCGGATTATCGACGCGATGCTCGCGGTGCCCCGCGAAGCCTTCGTCCCCGACAACGCGCGTGCGCTGGCCTATCTGGACCTCGACCTCGATGTCGGCGAAGCAGGCGGCCCGAAGCGTTTCCTGATCAAGCCGGTGGTGATCGCCAAGATGCTGCAGGCCGCGGAGATCGGGGAGATCGACAACGTTTTGGTGGTCGGTTGCGCGACCGGATATGCCGCCGCGGTGGCAGCGAAAATTGCCGGCCGCGTGACGGCGACCGAAAGCGACGCGGCGCTGGCGGCGAGGGCGCGCGATGTGCTGGCAAAGCTCGGCTTCGCCAATGTGACGGTTCACACCGTCGCCGCCGCCGAGGGAGATGACACCGACGCCCCCTATGACGTGATCGTCCTTGCCGGGGCGACCGAGATTATTCCGGACCGGCTTTACCGGCAGCTCGGGGATGGTGGACGGCTGGTCGGCGTTTTCGCCACGACCCGGCCGCAGCGCGCGACGATCGTCACGCGTTCTCACGACGACTTCGGCGATCGGCCGCTTTTCGACGCAACGGCGCCGGTTTTACCCGGGCTGGAACGGCCGCCGGCGTTCGTTTTCTAGCGCAAAAACCCTGCAAATCCCGCGTCAAATCAGAAGTGTGGCCTAGATGCCCCATCTGAAGAGTTTCCACCGGGACTCCCCCGCAGGGGTTCCGTCCCACTATTGCGCAGAATAAGGTGAGACGGGAAATCGACTCAGGTCGAAGCAAATAACCCGGCCGGTGCTTTCCGAGCCGGGAAGGCGTCATGGATGGATTACCTGGAATGGGTGGCGTGAGGGTCGTTACCGGAGTTGCGGCTGCGGTGGTTTTATTGGCGAGTGCGGGCACTGCTCCCGTATTGGCCGATACGATCGATGCGGCGCTGGTGCGCGCCTACCAGAATAACCCCCAGCTCAATGCGCAGCGCGCGCAGGTCCGCTTCACCGACGAGAACGTGCCGCAGGCGCTGTCGGGCTATCGTCCGCGGGTCGCGATCACCGCCAGCGCCGGTACTCAGTATACGGATGTGCTGTCCACGTCGGGCGGCGGTCCCAACACCCTCGCCAAGACCGATTTCCACGGCGTCAACGCGCCGCGCAGCATTGGCGCGACGGCAACGCAAACGCTGTTTAATGGATTTCAGACCGCGAACCGCACCCGCGCGGCGGAGGGACAGGTTTCGGGAGCGCGCGAAGGCTTAAGAGTTCTCGAACAGACGGTTCTGCTCTCCGCCGCCACCATCTACATGGACTATCTGCGCGACGCCGCCATCGTCGAAGTCCAGAAGAGCAACGTCCGCGTTCTCGAGCAGACCTTGAAACAGACGCGCGACCGCTTCAACGTCGGTGAAGTCACCCGCACCGACGTTGCGCAGTCGGAGGCCCAGCTCGCCGCCGGCCGCACGCAGTTGCTCACGGCCGAGTCCCAACTGGTGACGACCAAAGCGAATTTCCGCCGCATCATCGGCAACGAGCCGGAGGCGCTGGCGCCGGGCTCGCCGGTCGACCGCTTCCTGCCCTCGACGCTGCCCGGCGCGGTCGATCTCGGCCTCACGGAAAACCCGAGCGTCACCGCCGCGATGTACGGCATCGACGTCAGCTATCTCCAGGTCAAGGTGAGCGAAGGCGCGTTGCTCCCGACGGTGACGCTGCAGGCTTCCGTGACGCAGTCGTACGAGCAGTCCCTGACGTTCTACCGGCAATTCGGCGCCTCGGCGCTCGCGCAGGTTTCCGTGCCGGTCTACCAGGGCGGCGCGGAATATTCGCTGATCCGGCAGTCGAAGGAAACCCTGGCGCAGCAGCGCCTCAATCTCGAGCAGGTTCGCGACCAGACCCGCGCCAACGTCGTTACGGCATGGGGCCAGTTGCTGGCGGGCAAGGCTCAGGTTACCTCGGCCCAATCCCAGGTATCGGCCTCGGAGATCGCGCTCAACGGCGTGCGCGAGGAAGCCAAGGCCGGGCAGCGCACCACGCTCGACGTGCTGAACGCGCAGCAGGCGCTGGTCAATGCGCGGGTGGCGCTGGTCACGGCGCAGCACGATCGCGTCGTCGCGTCCTATACCGTCCTGAACGCGGTGGGACGGCTCGCGCCGCAGGTGCTCGGGCTGAGCACGACCGTCTACGATCCGAGCGTGCACTATCATCAGGTGCGCGATAGCTGGATCGGCGTTCGCGCGCCCGACGGCCGCTAACTGCCGGATTGCGCGGACGACTCGAAAGGGGGCAGAGCCCCTTGCTTGCAATCAATTGTTGCCATGACGTACCTTTCCCGGGGGGCAGCAAAGCGATTCGCGCCGTGTCCGAAGTCGCGATGTTTCGGTGCCCTCAAGCGAGGATGGGGCCGCGCCAATCGACCGGGCGGCGCTTGATCTGGGGACAAGTCAGGCTTGCGGGATGAAAATCCTCAGGCTCCGAATCCGGAACCGATAAATCCCGCCCTGCTTGGTGTAAAACGCTAACGAGGGCGTTGATGATGTGGAGTGGGATATGACGCAGCCTGCAAAGGTCCAGGAACCCTCGATGGAGGAGATTCTGGCGTCGATCAGGCGCATCATCGCCGACGACGAAGGGAAACCAGCCGAGAAGCCTGCCAGTCCTGCAGCATCCCTGAAGTCTGACGCGCCCGGCGCGGCGGCGCCGGCGGCAAAACCGGCTGCCATGACCGATATCCCGCCTTCGGCCATTGCGGCGGCCCAGGCCGCGCCGGCAGCGGCTGAAACGCCCGCCGCCGCCAACAGCCAGGACGACATCGACGCCATGCTGGCCGGGCTTGATGCCGCAACGTCGGAGGCGGAGGTCAGGCCGCCGCTGCCGGACGGCGAAGTATTCGAACTCACCGACGAGATGGCGCTGCCGGACCCGCAGCCCGCACCGTTCCGTAAGGTCGAGCCCGAGGATGATCTGGAATTCAGCGAGGCCGTCGCCAGCGCGCGGCCGCCTCGTCAGCCGGCGTTCGAGCCGCTACCGCTCTACGAAACTCCTGCCCCGCCGCCGCAGCAGATATTGTCGCGCTCGACGGTATCGGCGGTCGAATCGGCTTTCAATACGCTCGCCAACACGGTGCTGAGCAACAACGCCCGCACGCTGGAAGACCTGGTCAAGGAAATGCTGCGGCCGATGCTGAAATCCTGGCTCGACGACAATCTGCCCGGCCTGGTCGAGCGCATCGTCAAGGCGGAAATCGAACGGGTTTCGCGCGGCCGCTAGAGCGGCGGCCCGAACCAGGCGCCCGCCAGCCTTCATCCAGCCATTGCATGACGCTTTTATTAGCCGGGCCGCCTGATTTGCCGTGTTGACTCAGCGCGTTGTGGCGGCTTTCTAGCGCACATGATCGAGAAGACCTACCAGCCCGCCGAAATCGAAACCCGCATGTCCCGCGTCTGGGAAGACGCGGGCGCGTTCAGGGCCGGCCGCCCGGAGCGCCGCGACGCCAAGCCGTTCACCATCGTGATCCCGCCGCCGAACGTCACGGGGTCGCTGCACATGGGCCACGCGCTCAACAACACCCTGCAGGACATCCTGTGCCGGTTCGAACGGATGCGCGGCCGCGACGTGCTGTGGCAGCCCGGCACCGATCACGCGGGCATCGCGACCCAGATGGTGGTGGAGCGGCAATTGATGGAGCGGCAGTACCCGGGCCGCCGCGAGATGGGCCGCGCCAAATTTCTCGAACGGGTCTGGCAATGGAAAGCCGAGAGCGGCGGCGTCATTGTCAACCAGTTGAAGCGGCTGGGCGCATCCTGCGACTGGTCGCGCGAACGTTTTACGATGGACGAGGGCCTGTCGCGCGCGGTGGTAAAAGTGTTTGTCGCGCTGCATCGCGAGGGGCTGATCTACAAGGACAAGCGGCTGGTGAACTGGGATCCGGCGCTGCTGACCGCGATCTCCGATCTCGAAGTGCAGCAGGTCGAGGTCAAGGGCAGCCTGTGGTATCTGCGCTATCCGCTGGAAGGCAGGACCTTCAACCCCGACGATCCCTCGACCTTCATCGTCGTCGCCACCACGCGGCCGGAGACGATGCTCGGCGATACCGCCGTGGCCGTGCATCCCGATGATGAGCGCTACGCAGACCTGGTCGGCAAGCATGTCATCCTGCCGCTGGTCGGGCGCAAAATTCCGCTTGTCGCCGATGAATATTCCGATCCGGAAAAAGGCTCCGGCGCGGTGAAGATCACGCCGGCGCATGATTTTAACGATTTCGAGGTCGGCAAGCGCCACGGACTGCCGCAGATCAGCGTGCTCGATCAGGAGGGGCGTCTCACGCTCTCGAACAACGAGGACTATCTGCGCGATCTCCCCGAAGGCGCGCTGATGCTTGCCGAGGAGTTGCACGGCGAAGAGCGATTCGCCGCGCGAAAACTGATCGTCTCGCGGCTCGAAGCGTTCGGCTTTCTCGAAAGGATCGAGCCAAACACGCACATGGTGCCGCATGGCGACCGCTCCGGCGTGGTGATCGAGCCGTATCTGACCGACCAATGGTACGTCGATGCCAAGACGCTTGCCGAGCCCGCGATCGAGGCGGTGCGCAGTGGTGCCACATCGTTCGTGCCGAAGAATTGGGAAAAGACCTATTTCGAGTGGATGGAGAACATCCAGCCCTGGTGCATCTCGCGCCAGCTCTGGTGGGGCCATCAGATTCCCGCGTGGTACGGGCCGGATGGCAAGGTGTTCGTTGCCGAGACCGAGGAAGAGGCGATCGGCAACGCGCTCGGTTATTATGCCGAGCAGGAAGTCATCACGCCGGAGCAGGGGCGGGAGATGGCGCGCGATCCGCAAAAGCGCGCGGGCTTCATCATCCGCGACGAAGACGTGCTCGACACCTGGTTCTCCTCGGCGCTGTGGCCGTTCTCGACGCTGGGCTGGCCCGACGATACTCCGGAGGTGAAACGCTATTATCCGACTGATGTGCTCGTCACCGGTTTCGACATCATCTTCTTCTGGGTCGCCCGGATGATGATGATGGGCCTGCACTTCCAAAAAGAGGTTCCGTTCCGCGATGTCTATATCCACCGTCTCGTCCGCGACGAGAAGGGCGCCAAGATGTCGAAGTCGAAGGGCAACGTCATCGATCCGCTTGGCGTCATCGACGACTACGGCGCCGACGCGCTGCGCTTTGCGCTCGCGCGCGCGGCGGCGCAAGGCCACGATATCAAGCTGTCCCCTCAACTCGTCGAAACCAACCGCAATTTCGCGACCAAGCTCTGGAACGCCTGCCGCTTTGCCGAGATGAACGGCTGCGTGCTGCCGCCGGGTTTCGACCCGACCAAGGCAAAGCAAACGCTCAACCGCTGGATCGCGCACGAAACCGCGGGCGCCACCAAAGAAATCACCGAAGCCATCGAGGCCTACCGCTTCAACGATGCCGCGGGTGCGGCCTATCGCTTTGTCTGGAACGTGTATTGCGACTGGTATCTCGAACTCGCAAAGCCGGTCCTGATGGGCGGGGAGAGCGCGGCCAAGGCCGAAACCCGCGCCATGGTCGCCTGGGCGCGCGACGAAATCCTGAAACTGCTGCACCCGTTCATGCCCTTCATCACCGAAGAACTGTGGGCGGTGACGGCCAAGCGCGATGGCTTGCTGGTATTGGCGCCATGGCCGTGGAAAGCAACTGTCCTCCCGGAGCAACTGCCGTTGGTCGCAGGATTCGCCGAGGGCGATCCATCGATCACGCCGGCCATTATTGCCGCGTTGCAAGCGCCTGCCGGTTTCAGCGATCCGGCCGCCGAAGCCGAGATCGGCTGGGTGGTCGATCTCGTTACCGCCATTCGCTCGGTGCGCGCGGAGATGAATATTCCGCCGGCGACGCTGACGCCGCTGGTGCTTGCGAACGCGTCTGCGGAGACAAAAGACCGCGCGCAGCGCCAGGGCGATGTCGTCAAGCGGCTCGCGCGGCTTGCCGACATCTCGTTCGCCGACCGCGCGCCGGAAGGCGCGGTGCAGTTATTGGTGCGCGGCGAGGTCGCGGCATTGCCGCTGAAGGGCGTGATCGATCTTGCGGCGGAAAAGATGCGGCTCGACAAGGAACTGGCCAAGGCCGACGCCGACATCAAGCGCGTCGATACAAAACTGGCCAACGAGAAATTCGTCGCCAACGCTCCGGAAGAAATCGTCGAGGAAGAAAAAGAAAAGCGCGAGGCCGCCGGCGCGCGGAAGGCAAAAATCCTCGAGGCGCTGGAGCGGCTCAAGAACGCGGCATGAAAACGTCACCTCTCCCCCCGCTTGCCGGGAGAGGTAATTCATCAGCCTCTAATAGCGCGCGACTACCGGGCCCCCGAAGCGGTAGTTGAGGCGGAAGGTGGCCTGCTCGACCGTCAGCCGCGAACTTGATGTTCCCGTCGCGAACACGCCGCCGAAGCCATCGGGAATGGTGAAGGTGAGGCCCCGGTTGCCGAAATCGGTGTAGCGATACTCGCCGGCCACGCTCCAGTTCTGGTTGAACGCCCATTCAATGCCGCCACCGACGGTCCAGCCCCAGCGCGTGCTGGAGCCGCCATTGGATGCGGAGAACGTTCCTGCGGGAATGGCGATGCCCGGCCCGTTGGTGACCGTGGTGGTGGAGCCGCCGATGCCGGCAACCGCTGCGCCGCCGGTGACGTAGAACAGGGCTTGGTTGGCGGCGAAGCCGGCGCGTCCGCGGAACGAGGCCATCCAGTCGATATGGCCGAAATCGACCGTAACGGTTTGGTTGACGGTCGCGAGGATGAGCGGCGGGCCGAAGGTGCGCGTCGCGCTGGCGCTGGAGCCGTGCAATCCGGTGCCGACCCCGTCGGCTTCCACACCCAGCACGAACTGATTGACCTGCCAGTTATAACCGATCTGGCCGCCGCCGATGACGCCTGTGCTACTGCTGCCGGCGCCGCCGAGCGAGGCCAGTTGACCGGGAAATACGGTCGGGATCGCGGCCTGCGGCGCAAGCACGATAAAGCCCGGGAATAGCGGTCCGAAATCGCTGCCGCCGTTATTGGGTGTCCAGGCTCCGCCGACATTGGCGCCGATGTAGAAGCCGGTCCAGCTGAAGGCTGCCGGCGCCATCGGGATCGGCGCCTTGACGGCCATGTCGGCGGCATTGGCTGCAGCGACGCCCGAGACCAATGCGCTTCCCGCAACTGCCGCGATTGCCAGCTTCCGCATGGTCGCCCCCAAATGTGCTCGGCGCACCGCTGCGCCAGAATCAGCGAAGCCTAGCGGCTGGCTAATCGGAATGCTGTCACGCGCCCGCAACATTTGAGACTAATGTAGCTTGTCCACACACCCTGCGGTGCGGTCGGATGCCGCGCTTAGCAAGTTGAGCAAGGGGCGTTCTAAAACGGCTTGCTGAGGAACTTCGAGCCCTTCAGTCCGTACCGCCACGGCAGCTCGACCGCCTTGGTGATGCCGATCCGCACACCGACCGCGATCTCAGGTTCTTCCATGCGCGCATGCAGCGCGATCGGCGGCGCATCCAGCGGCAATCCGTTGTGGGCGTGGGTAATTCCCAGCGCTTCCGTCAGCTTGCCCGGCCCCGAGCACAGCGATCTCTCGTCATGCAGTCCACGCCGCCGCCGCATCGCGGGGATGCCGTGGGTCGGCTGCAAGGCGCGGATCAATACCGCACTCGCCGAGCCTTCCTTCTCGCAGACAAAATTCACGCACCAGTGGATGCCGTAGGAGCGATAGACATAGGCAAAACCGGGCGGCCCGAACATCACGAGGTTGCGCGGCGTCGGGCCGCGAAACGAGTGGGCCGCAGGCTCGGTGTGATGATAGGCCTCGACCTCGACGACGATACCGCCAACGCCGTCGACCAGCAGCGTCGCGCCGATCAGTTCGGGCGCGATTTTGTGCACGCTGCGGGCAAAGAACGCGCGCTTCAGCGGCTTACCCAGCCTTTGCTCGCTCGATGTGCGGTTTTGAGCCATGCGAGCCGATATGCTAAGACCTCGCGCGGAGCAAGGCGAGCCGTTGCGGTTCGGCCTCAAGCGGATTAGCTAAGGCTCTCTCGGAACGCACACCTATGGTCGTTGTCGTCGATACCGTCTCAGCCACGCCGCTGCGCCCGCGCCACCCCGAAAAGGTGAACCGGCCGGACGCGCTGTCGCCGCCGAAACCGGACTGGATCCGGGTGCGCGCGCCGAATACGCGCGGCTATGCCGACACCCGCAGGATCGTGAAAGAGAACGGCCTGGTCACCGTGTGCGAAGAGGCGGGCTGCCCCAACATCGGCGAGTGCTGGGACAAGAAGCACGCCACCTTCATGATCATGGGCGATACCTGCACCCGCGCCTGTGCGTTCTGCAACGTCAAGACCGGCATGCCCGGCGCGCTCGATGCCTCCGAGCCCGAGCACGTCGCCGAAGCCACGTTCAAGCTCGGCCTCGCCCATATCGTGGTCACCTCGGTGGACCGCGACGATCTCGCCGATGGCGGTGCGGAGCATTTTGCCCAAACCATCCGCGCCATCCGCGCGCGCTGCCCGGCCACGACCATCGAAATCCTGACCCCGGACTTTTTGCGCAAGGACGGCGCGCTCGAGGTGGTGGTGGCCGCCAAGCCGGACGTGTTCAACCACAACCTCGAAACCGTGCCGTCGCGCTATCTCACGGTGCGGCCGGGCGCGCGCTATTTTCATTCCATCCGCCTGCTGCAGCGGGTGAAGGAAATCGACCCCACCATCTTCACCAAGTCCGGCATCATGGTCGGGCTCGGTGAAGAGCGGCACGAGGTGCTGCAGGTGATGGACGATCTGCGCTCGGCGGAGGTGGATTTTCTCACCATCGGCCAATACCTGCAGCCGACCCGCAAGCATCACGCCGTGATGCGCTACATCCCGCCGGATGAATTCTCAGGCTATGAGAAGGTCGCCTATACCAAGGGATTCCTGATGGTGTCGGCGAGCCCGCTGACGCGCTCGTCGCATCATGCCGGCGACGACTTTGCCAAATTGCAGGCGGCACGCGCCGCGATATCGCGCTGAGCACCGGCAATGCCGAAATTCGCCAGCAAGCGCCGGGTTCGCCACAGCGCACAGCAGATGTTCGACCTGGTCGCCGATGTCGAGCGCTATCCGGAATTCGTGCCGCTGTGCAAGTCGCTGAAGATCCGCCAGCGCACGGCAAAGCCCGACGGCACCGAAATCGTCATCGCCGACATGACGGTGTCGTTCAAGCTGGTACGCGAAGCCTTCACCAGCCGGGTCACGCTGGACCGCCCCAATCTCAAGATCACGGTGGAGTATTTGCAGGGTCCGTTCAGCAATCTCGAGAACCGCTGGACGTTCGAGCCCAAATCGGACACCGCCTGCGATGTCGGATTTTTCATCGCCTACGAATTCAAGAGCCGGATGCTGGCGATGCTGATGGGTACCATGTTCGACGCCGCATTCCAGCGTTTCGCGGCGGCGTTCGAGAAGCGCGCCGATACGGTTTACGGGAAGCCGGCTTAGCCGTGCCCCGGACGCAGCGCAGCACTTCGCAAGAGCTACGCGCTGCATCGCGCCCGGGACACGAGAGATCACGACCGCGGCGACCGCCGCCGCTTCACCGCACTCCGCCTTGGCGATCGCGCCGCCCGCGGACGCAGGCGGCTCGCAGCCTCGCGCCGCGGTTTGGCCGGCACTTGCGGTCCGCGCGCGAGCTCCATCAGCATGCGCAAAGCTTCGACGACCGAACGCTGACGCACCGTGTTGCGGCCGACGGCGCCGAAGCGGCACTCGCGATGCAGGATGCGTCCGTCGCGCGCGGCGACGGCGAAATGCACGAGCCCGACCGGCTTGCCCGGCGTGGCCCCTCCGGGACCCGCGATCCCGGTGATGGAAACCGCGAGATCGACGCCGGCCTTTTCCAGCGCCCCGATCGCCATCGCGGTCGCGGTTTCCTTGCTGACTGCGCCGAAGCTGTCGAGGGTGGTTGCTTTCACGCCCAGCATGGTTCGCTTGGCGTCGTTGGAATAGGTGACAAAACCGCGGTCGATCACATCGGAGGAGCCGGGAATGTCGGTGAGCGCGCCGGCGACCAGCCCACCGGTGCAGGATTCCGCTGTGGCGATGGTGAGCTTGCGGCTCCGGCAGAGATCGAGCAGCGAGCGGGAGAGGGCGCGGGCGTCGCTGCCGCTCATCTCAGTCGCCCCGGCCTTTATCGTCCCAGGGCAGGCGGATGGTTGCGCTCGCCATCGCGGCGATACCTTCCTCGCGGCCGGTAAAGCCGAGCCGCTCGCTGGTGGTGGCCTTCACCGCCACCCGCGACAAATTCAGCCCGGCAATCTCGGCGATGCGCGCGCGCATGGCGTCGCGATGCGGGCCGACCTTGGGCCGTTCGCAGATCAGCGTCACGTCGAGATGGGCGACGCGTCCGCCGCGCGCGGTGACGCGGTCGACCGCGTATTTCAGGAACCGATCGGACGCTGCCCCCTTCCACTTGGGATCGCTTGGCGGAAAGTGCGAACCGATATCGCCGTCGGCCAGCGCGCCGAGGATCGCGTCGACCAGCGCATGCAGGCCGACATCGCCATCGGAATGCGCCAGAAAACCTCTGCTGTGCGGCACCCGCACGCCGCAGATCATCACATGATCGCCGTCGCCGAAGGCGTGAACGTCGTAACCGCTGCCGGTCCTGATATCGCCGAGCGCAGCGCCAAGGCGCGTCTCCTCGCGAACAAAGTCTTCCGGCGTGGTGAGCTTCATGTTGGCAGGATCGCCTTCAAACGTCGCCACCGTCAATCCCGCCCATTCCGCGAGCGCGGCATCGTCGGTGAAATCGTCGCGGCCGTCGCGCGCCGCGCGGCGATGCGCGTCGAGAATCACGTCGAACCGAAACGCCTGCGGCGTTTGCGCGATGCGCAGCCGCGCGCGTTCCGGCGTCGCTTCGACATGGCCGGTCTCGCCGATCAGTTTGATCGTGTCGGTCACGGCAATCGCGGGCACCGCGGCGCCGGTTATTCCGGCGGCATCGATCGCGCGCGAAATTACGGCCGCCGTGACGAACGGCCGCGCGGCGTCGTGTATGAGCACGATATCCGGCGATTGACTCGCGAGCGCCTCCAGCCCGGCGCGGACCGATGCCTGGCGGGTCGCACCGCCATTGGCCGGAGGCCGGTAGCGCATGTCGCTGACGGCCTCATTGAACATCGCCGCGTCGTCCGGATTGAGAACCGGCTGCACCGCAAAAATCTGTGGATGGCGGCAAAACGGCTCCATCGCCCGCGAAATCACGGTCCGGCCGCCGATCGAACGGTATTGCTTTGGCCCTCCGGACCCGGCACGAAGCCCGCGGCCGGCGGCGACAATGATAGCGGCAGTCCGTTTAGGTGTCGGCATCGTGATCTGTCAGGGACAATCCAAGAGGAAAGGCCGGAAATTAACCCGGCCCCGCACAGCCCTTATCACGCCAACCCCTGAAAACAGAACGATTCCAATAGTTGTGCGTATTTTGTTGCACTGCACTTGCAAGATCGGCAGAATTGTCTAAAGTGTAGGCATGAAACTTGACTGCCCAAGAAATGTGCGCAAAATCGTGCGCGGGGCATCCGCAATGAAGCGGTTGTCACAGATACGAGAAATTCCGTGACCGGCCCGGCATCCTTTTCCCTTCAGCCGCTAAAAATTGGCGATATCGAGATCGCCAACCGGGTTCTGCTGGCGCCGATGTCGGGCATTACCGACGCGCCATTTCGACGGCTGGCCGCTTCGCTCGGCGCGGGTCTTGTCGTTTCCGAAATGACCGCCAGCAACGATCTCGTTCATGGCCGGCCGATGTCGCTTCTGCGATGCGAGGCCACGGGCATTGGACCTCACGTCGTCCAGCTCGCAGGCTGTGAGACCCGTTGGATGGCGGAGGGCGCGCGGATCGCCGAAGCCGCCGGCGCCGACATCATCGACATCAACATGGGTTGCCCGGCGCGCCATGTCACCGGCGGCCAGTCCGGTTCGGCGCTGATGCGCGATCTCGATCACGCGCTCAAATTGATCGAGGCAACTATCGCGGCGGTGAAAGTCCCGGTCACGTTAAAAATGCGGCTCGGCTGGGATGATCGCTCGCTCAACGCGCCCGAACTGGCGCGGCGCGCGGAGGCCGCGGGCGTGCAGCTGATCTCGGTTCACGGCCGCACCCGGTGCCAGTTCTACAAGGGCGAGGCCGACTGGAGCGCGGTGCGCGCGGTCAGGGACGCCATCAAAATTCCGCTGGTGGTCAACGGCGACATCACATCCTACGAGAAGGCCGTTACCGCCCTCGAAAGGTCCGGCGCCGACGCGGTCATGGTCGGGCGGGGCGCGCAGGGCCAGCCGTGGCTTCCCGGCCAGATCGGGCGCCGTCTCGAAACCGGAATCATGGAAGCCGCGCCAGCGCTCGCCGACCAGTTGAAATACGTCTGCACGCTCTACGACGAAGTCGTCAGCCATTACGGCCTGCGCATCGGTCTGCGCCACGCACGCAAGCATCTCGGCTGGGCGCTGGAGGTGGCGGCGGCACTCAGCTGCGCGCCGGCGGCGGTTCTGAAATCCTGGCGGCAAAGGATTTTGACGGCCGAGGATCCCAACGGCGTGCATCGTTCGCTGCATGATGCATTCAGCGACTTTGCATGGAGCGCTGCCGCATGACATCAGCCGCAGAACATCGCCGTCCGCCGCCGAACGATGGCGACGCCATTCTCAACGCGCTGCCCAATCCGGTGCTGCTGGTCGCGCCCGACGGCAAGATCGTCGATGCCAACATGGCCGCGGAATCCTTTTTCGAGATTTCGACCCAGTTTCTACGGCGCCAGTCGCTGAAGGAGCTGGTGCCGTTCGGCAGCCCGCTGCTGGCGCTGATCGATCAGGTGCGCAGTAGCGGCTCGCCGGTCAACGAATACAAGGTCGATCTCGGCACGCCGCGGATCGGCGGCGACCGCCAGGTCGATCTGCATGTGGCGCCGCTGATAGAGCGGCCCGGCCATATCGTGGTGATGCTGCAGGAGCGCACCATCGCCGACAAGATGGACCGGCAGTTGACGCATCGAAGCGCCGCGCGCTCGGTGATCGCGCTGGCGGCGATGCTGGCGCACGAGATCAAGAATCCCTTGTCCGGGATTCGCGGCGCGGCGCAGCTGCTCGAGCAGGCCGCGTCCTCGGAAGACCGCATGCTGACGCGGCTGATCTGCGACGAGGCGGACCGCATCGTCACGCTGGTCGACCGCATGGAAGTGTTCGGCGACGACCGGCCGGTGGCGCGGGGTCCCGTCAACATTCATTCGGTGCTGGATCACGTGAAAAGGCTCGCCCAATCCGGGTTCGCGCGCAACATCCGCTTCATCGAGGACTACGATCCATCGCTGCCGCCGGTGCTCGCCAATCAGGACCAGTTGATCCAGGTGTTTCTCAACCTGGTGAAGAACGCCGCGGAGGCCGTGGTCGATCTCGGCAACGACGGCGAAATCCAGCTCACCACCGCGTTCCGGCCGGGCGTTCGGCTGTCGGTGCCCGGGAAAAAATCGCGGGTGTCGCTGCCGCTCGAATTCTGCGTCAAGGACAACGGCTCCGGCGTGCCGGAAGATCTGCTGCCGAACCTGTTCGATCCATTCGTCACCACCAAAGCAAGCGGCAGCGGGCTTGGTCTCGCATTGGTGGCCAAGATCGTCGGCGATCACGGCGGGATCATCGAATGCGAATCGCAGCCGCGCAAAACCATTTTTCGCGTGCTGCTGCCGATGTTCAACACCGCCAAAGCCTTCGAACAAAGCAACAGCGACGACGTGCCGGGACCGTTGTCGCCTGCCTCACAGGACACAAGATGAGGAATAGCAATGCCCGCAGGTAGCATTCTGGTCGCCGATGACGACACCGCCATCCGCACGGTTCTCAATCAGGCGCTTTCGCGCGCCGGATATGAAGTGCGCCTGACCGGAAACGCGGCGACGCTGTGGCGCTGGATAAGCCAGGGCGAGGGCGATCTCGTCATCACCGATGTGGTGATGCCCGATGAAAACGCGTTCGATCTGTTGCCGCGGATCAAGAAGATGCGGCCCAATCTGCCGGTCATCGTCATGAGCGCGCAGAACACGTTCATGACGGCGATCCGCGCCTCGGAACGCGGAGCATATGAATATCTGCCGAAACCGTTCGATCTGAAGGAATTGATCGGCATCGTCGGCCGTGCGCTGGCCGAGCCGAAGGAACGCGTCGCCAATCACGCCGATGAGGCCGAGTTCGATTCCATTCCGCTGGTCGGCCGCTCGCCGGCGATGCAGGAAATCTACCGGGTTCTCGCGCGCCTGATGCAGACCGACCTCACCGTAATGATTTCCGGGGAATCGGGCACCGGCAAGGAGCTGGTCGCGCGCGCGCTGCATGACTACGGCAAACGGCGCAACGGGCCGTTCGTCGCGGTCAACATGGCGGCGATCCCGCGCGATCTCATCGAATTGGAATTGTTCGGTCATGAACGCGGTGCGTTCACCGGCGCCAACACCCGCGCCTCCGGCCGGTTCGAACAGGCCGAAGGCGGCACGCTGTTCCTCGACGAAATCGGCGACATGCCGATGGAAGCCCAGACCCGGTTGCTGCGGGTGCTGCAGCAGGGCGAATACACCACAGTCGGCGGCAGGACGCCGATCAAGACCGACGTGCGCATCGTCGCGGCCAGCAACAAGGACCTGCGCATCCTGATCCAGCAGGGTCTGTTCCGCGAGGATTTGTTCTTCCGCCTCAACGTGGTGCCGCTGCGGCTGCCGCCGTTGCGCGAGCGCATCGAGGATTTGCCCGACCTGATCCGGCATTTTTTCTCGCTGGCGGAGAAGGACGGATTGCCGCCGAAAAAGCTCGATGCCCTGGCGCTGGAGCGGATGAAGCAGCATCGCTGGCCCGGCAATGTGCGCGAGCTCGAAAATCTCGCGCGCCGGCTCGCAGCACTCTATCCGCAGGACGTGATCACCGGCTCGGTGATCGACGGCGAGTTGGCGCCGCCGGCCGTCGTCTCCGGCGGCAACTCCCATCACGGCGTGGACAATCTCGGCGGCGCGGTCGAAGTCTATCTGTCCTCGCACTTCTCGAGCTTTCCGAACGGCGTGCCGCCGCCGGGCCTGTATCATCGGATCTTGCGGGAAATCGAGGTGCCGCTGCTCACGGCAGCCCTGGCGGCGACCCGCGGCAACCAGATCCGGGCGGCGGATTTGCTCGGCCTCAACCGCAACACCCTGCGCAAGAAAATCCGCGATCTGGATATTCAGGTGTATCGCAGCGGCGGTTGACTATTCAGGCCACGCCGGAGCGACCGTACCTTGTAGTTTGAGAGTCGGCGTTGGTGTGGATGGTTCACGTTCATTGAACCTGCGATTTTGAAAGAAGCCGGCATCTATCACCAGCGCTCATGCCAGCAAATGGCGCCTGAGATGTTCCATGATTTTCGCAGGACCCATCTGCCGATAGTACGCCAAGCTGTTCTCGGGACTTAAGAGTGTGGCAGGCTTAGACCCGATTTCGTAAATTTCGGGCTTGCCGCGATCGAGGCCGCTATATGCATTTTGCAAAACCTCCATGACCCACTTGGGGATATGCGGTTGTGGATCAATCTCTATCCGAGTTCGATAGAAGCCTCTCGTCCACTCTCCCTCATTCGCAATTTCACAACTGGCACGACTGCCGAACAATTCCGTATTAGAGTTGTCGAACAGCACTGTTCGATAAATGGAATGGACTGCCAGCTCAAGCAGCTTCAGAGAACGGAAATATCTTCGTTGAATGGCCGCGTCATCAACATCGTGACCACCGAGCGCGACTCTGTTTTTCACGCGACCGATATTTATCCGGAAATCTTCGGTACAAACAAAGTAGATGTGGACAACGTACCCGATTTGGACGAGATCAACCAAAAATCGAGGTTCGAGGAATGTGAAAATACCGTTTCGAATCCGAAATCATGGAGTTCAGCGGCCAGTTGGACGCGCTGATTTCGAGCGGTTCGAACGCCAGTCTTGAAGCCTGCTGATCTGTTAAATTTCGATGTTCAGGCGCCCTGGAATCTCGAATTTCCTTGGCGATTACGTCGGGGTCAATCCATCGATCGATCTGGAAACTTTGGCGAAGTATTTTCGTGAAAGTTGATTTGCCACTTCCGTTTGGACCGGCAATGCAAAGGCAAAATGGCCGTTCCTGCGAACTCAAGGGAAGCTTGCCCGTCAAGCAACGTTGTTTCCCGACGAAACGTCGGGCGCGTCTTCTGGCTTTGGTGGCTCATGCAGCTCTCCATGCCTGTCAAGCCCTACCTGCGGCAGGCCATGTTTCCGGGCCTCCATAGCGGCAGCTTCCGTCGCCTCCTGGAAAAGGTTACTCAATTCTCGCAGTGACAGGTTTTTCATCTGTTTCATATAGCCATTCTAGCACGGGAATAATACCGAAGCGTTGAATTCGCGGGCTCCGGGTCAATTTTGGGTTAGCATGTCCTCAGTAGCTGAATCGGTCGCGTGCCGCGGATTAGTCGCAATTCGGCAACATTGTGATATGAATGCATCAGTCCGGCTGTCGGCTGCCCGACGGACGGGTCGCTTTTCACGCTCACCAGTTCCCGGATGACCAGCGCAGACACCTCGGTCTCATCGTTTGATCCATCGTTTGCCGAGCCCCGAAGGTGGCCCCTTCGCCGGCTGCTGGCGCCGTTTGCGGTCGGCTTCGCGCTGCTGTCGGCCTGTCTCACTTTCGTGGTGCTTACCGGCCTGACCCCGATCGAGCCTACCCGCGGCGTCGTCGTCTCTTTCCTGCTGATCAATGCCGCCACCATCCTGCTGCTGGTTGGCATCATCGTCCGCGAGGTCTGGCAACTGGTGCAGGCACGCCGCCGCGGGCGCGCCGCGGCGCGGCTGCATGTCCAGATCGTCAGCCTGTTCTCGGTGATCGCGGTGCTGCCGGCGGTGCTGGTGTCGATCGTCGCCAATGTGACCATCGATCGCGGCCTCGACCGTTTGTTTTCGGGGACGACGAAAGCTGCGATCGAGAACTCGCTGATCGTCGCCAGCGCCTACCTCAACGAGAACGCCCAGCTCATTCGCGGCGACATCCTCGGCATGGCGAACGATATCGCCAACGCCCGGCCGTTGTTCGATCAGGACCGCAGATCGTTTCGCGAGATGCTGACGGCGAGTGCGGCTTCGCGCAACCTTCCGGGTGCGATGCTGATCGACAAGGAGACCAACGTCCTGGAAACCGCGCAAACCGGCATTCAGCAGGATTTCAGCAAGCCGCCGCCGGAGTTCCTCAAGGATTTTAACGAGACCGAGCCGGAGGTGGTGGTCGAGGCTAATTACGTCGCCGCCTGCATTCGCCTGCGCGCGTTCAACGATACGTTCCTTTATGTCGCGCGTCTGCTCGACCCGCGCGTGGTCGCCCAGATGCGGCAAACCCAGGCAAGCGTCGCCGAATACGCCCAGATCGAATCGCGCCGGCTCGGCATCCAGGTGGCGTTCGCGCTGATGTTCGCGGTGATCGCGCTGACCATCCTGATGTCGTCGGTGCTGATCGGGTTGAATTTCGCCAACTGGCTGGTGGCGCCGATCCGGCGGCTGATGGGCGCCGCCAACGTGGTCTCGACCGGCGATCTGCATGTGCAGGTGCCGGTGCTGAAGTCCGAGGGCGATCTGGCGCAGCTCGGCGAGACCTTCAACAAGATGACGCAGGAGTTGCGCACCCAGCGCGACGAACTGGTGAGCGCGAGCGAGGTGATCGACAGCCGGCGCCGTTTCATCGAGGCGGTGCTGTCGTCGGCGAGCGCCGGCATTATCGGCGTCGACGCCTCCGGCAGCATCGGCATCCTCAACCGCTCGGCCGAAAAACTGATCGGCCACGCGGAATCCGAGACGCTCGGCCATGCGCTGTCGGAAATCATCCCCGAACTCGACGACATGATGAAAACCGCGCGCGAGGGCACGCAACGGCTGGTGCAGGGCCAGATCACGATCACCCGCGATGGCCGCGAGCGCAATCTTTCGGTGCGGGTCAGCGCCGAGCATACCAGCCAGTCGCAGGACAGCTACATCATCACCCTCGACGACATCACCGACCTCGTTTCGGCGCAGCGCACCTCGGCATGGGGCGACGTGGCGCGCCGGATCGCGCATGAAATCAAGAATCCGCTGACGCCGATCCAGCTTTCGGCCGAACGCATCCGCCGCAAGTTCGGCAGGGTCATTACCGAGGACAAGGCGATCTTCGAACAGTGCACCGATACCATCGTGCGCCAGGTCGACGATATCAGGCGGATGGTCGACGAATTCTCGCGCTTTGCGCGGATGCCGAAGCCGGTCATGGAAGGCGAGGACGTCGCCGACGCCGTGCGGCAGGTGGTGTTCCTGATGCGGGTCGGACATTCCGAGATCGATATCGAGACCGTGATCAAGGACGAGCCGATGCGGGCCCAGTTCGACCGCCGGCTGATCAGCCAAGCGCTGACCAACATCATCAAGAATGCGACCGAAGCCATTGAAGCGGTTCCGCCGGAGACGCTCGGCAAGGGCCGCATCGAGGTCATTGCCGCGCGCGAGGGCGAGGACATCGTGATCGACGTGATCGACAACGGCGTCGGCCTGCCCAAGGTGAGCCGGTCGCGGCTGCTGGAGCCCTATGTCACCACCCGCGAGAAGGGCACGGGCCTCGGGCTCGCGATCGTCGGCCGGGTTCTCGAAGATCACGGCGGCGGGATCGAACTGCACGATGCGTCGGACATCCGACCGGGCGCGCGGGGAGCCTGGATGCGGCTGCGCTTTGCCATCTCCGGCAAGTCGGCGAACGCCAACGACCAGCCGAATGACGAAGTGACGCAACCG
This sequence comes from uncultured Alphaproteobacteria bacterium, assembly GCA_963784755.1. Classification (GTDB taxonomy): domain Bacteria; phylum Pseudomonadota; class Alphaproteobacteria; order Rhizobiales; family Xanthobacteraceae; genus Bradyrhizobium. The sequence continues at coordinate 301,525 of CAWASS010000005.1, forward strand.
AAGGACGAAACCGCCGAGCCACCAGACGCGACCAACAATGAAACAAAAATCGAAGCCGCAACAGGCAGCTGACAGGACAGGGGGTGACCCATGGCAACAAATGATATTCTGATTGTCGATGACGAAGCAGATATCCGCGATCTGGTTGCGGGCATTCTCGAAGACGAAGGTTTTACCACCCGAACCGCGCGCGACAGCGATTCGGCGCTGACGGAAATCTCCAACCGCCGTCCGCATCTGGTGTTTCTCGACATCTGGCTGCAGGGCAGCAAGCTCGACGGCCTGCAATTGCTCGAAGCGATCAAACGCGACCATCCCGAACTGCCGATCGTGATGATTTCCGGTCACGGCAACATCGAGACTGCGGTCGCGGCGATCAAGCGCGGCGCCTACGACTTCATCGAAAAGCCGTTCAAGTCTGACCGCCTCATTTTGGTGGCGACGCGGGCGCTGGAGACGTCGCGGCTGAAGCGCGAAGTGAAGGAATTGAAGCAGCTTGCGCCGGCCTCCAGCACGCTGATGGGCCGCTCCGCCTGCATGAACCAGCTGCGCCAGACCATCGATCGCGCCGCCAAGGCCAACAGCCGCATCATGATCGTCGGCCCCTCCGGCGCCGGCAAGGAACTGGCGGCGCGCACATTGCACCACGCCTCAACCCGTTCCGAAGGACCGTTCGTCGTCATCAATGCCGCGGCGATCACGCCGGAACGCATGGAAGTCGAATTGTTCGGCATCGAGCAATCCAATGGCGAGCAGGCGCGCAAGCCGGGCGCGCTGGAAGAAGCCCATGGCGGCACCTTGTTCATCGACGAGATCGCCGACATGCCGCGCGAAACCCAGAACAAGATTTTGCGGGTGCTGGTCGACCAGACCTTCCAGCGCTCGGGAGGAACGACCAAGGTCCATGTCGACGTGCGTATCGTTTCCTCCACCGCGCGCAACCTGGAAGAGGAAATCGCCGAGGGGCGATTCCGCGAAGACCTGTTTCACCGGCTGAGTGTGGTGCCGATCCGGGTGCCGCCGCTGTCGGAGCGCCGCGAGGATATTCCCGAACTGATCGGCTATTTCATGGACCAGATTTCGGCCGCGACCGGCCTGCCGAAACGCCAGATCGGGCAGGACGCGATGGCCGTGCTGCAATCGCATGTCTGGCCCGGAAACGTGCGCCAGCTCCGCAACAACGTCGAGCGCGTGATGATTCTCGCCGGCGGCGGGCCGGAGGTGATCATCACCGCCGACATGCTGCCGCAGGATGTCGGCTCCATGGTGCCGGCGATGCCGACCAGCAACAATGGCGAGCACATCATGGGCCTGCCGCTGCGCGAGGCCCGCGAGGTATTCGAACGCGACTACCTGATCGCCCAGATCAGCCGCTTCTCGGGAAACATCTCGCGCACCGCGGAATTCGTCGGCATGGAGCGCTCGGCGCTGCACAGGAAGCTGAAGGCGCTTGGGGTCGGGTAGCCTCGCGTGTGAGCATACCTGCGGTCTTGAGAGTGCCCTCACTCCGACAGTCACCCTAGCCCGTTGGAGGGCGTATGCCGGAGGAACGTAAACCGCCCAAGGCGAGCGAAGCCAAAGTCGCCTATCACTTGAAGCAACTTTTGAAGATGTTCGCCCGCGCGAACGACGCGGCATTTCTTCAGATGATTTGGGCGGTTGACGCTTTGCAGTCTGGACGAGAGGCCGAAGCCAAACGTTACTTTTCGAGCTATCCACCGGAAGCGGTAGCGGAGTCTTCGATAAAATCTCCAATCGGCATTCACCGATGGGAGTTGGAGACACTAATCGTACAGTTGTTTCTGGCTCCAAAAGAGCTGCCGCGAGAACAGGGCAACCTAGTGCTCGACTGTTCAAGATTTGAGTCTATCCGGCAAACGGTCAATAGATTGCGCGCGCTCGAAAATATCGAATCTGCGCGCTACCTGTCAGGTGACTTCACTATCTGGGGGGAGATGCATCGAATCGCGCAGCGGCAATTTCATTGGCAGCGCGGTTACTTCAATACAGCACAGATTTACCGCTACGCCTACTTGTATGCGCAAGGGAAATGCGCTGACTACTTCAGGCACGTCTACGACTTCGAAATTGCTGACCTCATTTTCACGGGGTTTGGCCTGTTTAGCGCTTATCGGACTGATCCCTGGGTTCCCCGCAAGACTTCCATTCCGGAGATCGGACTAACCGATGAGATCGTTCAACGAGCGTTTCCGATGATGTCATGTTCTCGCGACGAGGCCCGGAGAGAAACCGCGGCGCTTGTGACACAAGCACAAGGCGAACATGGTTCACCCATCCCAACGGCGTTGCTACCGAGCATTCTCCGAAAAACACCTCTTATCTATGGCGACCCCGATCGGCTGATATCGCCGATCCCCGAAATGATCCTTCTACGGGTCACCGCAGGGTTATATTACGACCTCCTTCCGGGAGGACAGGACATCATCAACGATGCGAATGCGCGCTTCGAGCAGTATTGCGCTGACTTGATCGATCTCATGATGGAGCGGTTCGAGGTCAGACGCGCCTTTCGGTACGGACCCAAGAGCGCACAAGTCGACTCGCCGGATGTCCTCATCAAGGACCAAGGCAAGCTCGTAATCGTCGCGGAGTGCAAAGCGACCAAGTTGACCTATCTGGCGCAGTTCGCGGAAGATCCGTTTGAAGCCGCTCGAAAACAGTACACGCAACTTGCAAAGGGCGTCTTCCAGCTTTGGAGATTCTTCTCACACGTGCGTCGCGGCCTCGTGGAAGAAGACTTGGGCACTGACTGCCATGCGGTCGTGTTCACGCTGGATGCGTTTTTGCAGATGGCACGCGACCCACAAAATAAGATGTTTGCTGAAGCTAACGCTCTTGCGGATGAGGACGGCAATATTGCGTCCGAAGATCGCAAACCAATAGTCATCTGCCCCATCTACGATCTTGAGTCCATTCTGTCGCGGGCTACTGAAGACTCACTGCTCGCCTCGCTGAAGGCGTCAAATGAGGAGAAATACCAAGGTTGGATGTTGGGGCAGGTACACCGCGACACCGGAGCGGCCAAAGAATTCGGTAAGCCGAAGCCTTATCCTTTTGACTTGGACTACGTTCTGCCGTGGTGGAGTCGGTTCGACGAGCTTACCGACGAGGACGACGCGACGTAGGCCCCCGTGTGGTCCCTATTCCAGCCCATCTTTTCAGGTTAATCCGCTGGGCACGAAACGCGCGCCAGTGCAGCGCAATGCGCTGCGCTTATTGCGCCCTACGGGGTTGGGGGTCGGGTAATACCGCAGGGCGAAATCGGCGAGAGGAGAAATTCCTTCTCTTTCGCGCCTCTACCCCTCATTGCACGCGTCTTTGACCCCGCCACCTCGCGGAACCCGCTTGCCTAAAAACCACGCCTGCCGTCTAATTGTGCCTGCCGGGCCCTCGGAGGGGGATCTCAGGGGAGGCTGGGCAGCCGGGTTGAGGCTCCATAAGAGAGCTGCAACCGGCTTAATAAAAAAAGGCGGGACAAAAACAATGGCGGCAGACCGCGCACAAAACCTACAGGACACCTTCCTTAATCACGTTCGTAAAACCAAGACGCCACTGACGATCTTTCTGGTCAACGGAGTGAAGCTGCAGGGCATTGTCACCTGGTTCGACAATTTCTGCCTGCTGCTGCGGCGCGACGGTCACTCGCAGCTTGTCTACAAGCATGCGATCTCGACCATCATGCCGGGCGCCCCGATCCAGTTGTTCGAAGGTGGCGAGGACGCTCCAGCTTGAGCAAATCCTTGAAAGAGACCTGATTGGAACCCCGAAATCCTGAAGGGGGCGCCGACCGTCCGCGGCCGGCGAGGGGACAACAGACCGGGCGGGTGATCGTCATCGGCCCCTACATGCGGATGCGCCGCGGCGACCCCGACGCGCAAACCGACAGCCATGCCATCCGCAATTCCGAAGCGCGGCTCGAGGAGGCCAAGGGCCTCGCGCGCGCCATCGACCTCACCATTGCGGACGCCATCATCGCGCCGGTCGGCCAGATCCGGCCCGCCACCTATCTCGGCAAGGGCAAGGTCGAGGAGATCGTCGGCCTCATCACCGGCCACGACATCGAGCTGGTGGTGATGGATTGCGCGCTGTCGCCGATCCAGCAGCGCAATCTGGAGAAGGCCTGGAATACCAAGGTGCTCGACCGCACCGGCTTGATCCTCGAAATCTTCGGCCGCCGCGCCAAGACCAAGGAGGGCGCGCTGCAGGTTGAACTCGCGCATCTGAATTATCAGCGCAGCCGCCTGGTGCGGTCCTGGACCCATCTGGAGCGCCAGCGCGGCGGCTTCGGATTCATGGGCGGCCCCGGCGAAACCCAGATCGAGGCCGATCGCCGCCTGATCGGCGACCGCATCGCTCGTCTCGAAAATGAGATCAAGAAAGTGCAGGCGACGCGGCGGCTGCATCGCGCGGGGCGCCAGCGCGTGCCGTATCGCGTGGTGGCGCTGGTCGGCTACACCAACGCCGGAAAATCGACGCTGTTCAACCGGCTGACCCACGCCGAGGTGCAGGCCGCCGACATGCTGTTTGCCACGCTCGATCCGACGTTGCGCGCGTTGAGCCTGCCGCATGGCGGCAAGGCGATGCTGTCCGACACCGTCGGATTCATCTCCAACCTGCCGACCCAACTGGTCGCGGCGTTCCGCGCCACGCTGGAGGAGGTGATGGAGGCCGAAATCATCCTCCACGTCCGCGACATCTCGCACGAAGACGCCGACGCCCAGCGCCGCAACGTCGATGCGGTGCTGCGCCAGCTCGGCATCGACCCGGACGCCGGCGCGCGCATCCTCGAAGTCTGGAACAAGATCGATCGCTTTGACGCGGAGGGGCGCGAGAACTTGCAGAACATCGCGGCGCGCCGGCCGCCGGAGCGTCCGTGTTTTCTGGTTTCGGCGGCAACCGGCGAGGGTATCGACGCGCTGCTGGCCGCGATCGAAACGCGGCTGGCCGCGACGCGGATGACGCTGGATCTGTCGATCGACGCGTCCGATGGCGCCGGGATCAACTGGCTGCATCGCAACTCTGAAATCCTCAACAAGGAGTTTCACGACGGACGCTTCGCCATGACCGTGCGCGTCGACGAAACCAAGCGCGCCATCGTGGTCAACCGTTTCGACGCGGTACCGCACGCGGTTTGACCCCGCGCAGGACGATCCAGCTTCAACCTTGTAGGAATGTATTCACGATTTGTTGATCGCGGGGCGTTTGACAGGCCTGCATATTGGTGTATATTCCTAGGCATCTCATCCCAAGCTGAGGGAGCGTTACTTAAGGACGCTTTGCAACGTGGGGGTGGGAGCGGCGCCCGCGGGCAGGAGCAAACGTAGCTCCGCGCACACGGGAGGCCTTGGGTTTCCGTCCGGCCCGCAAGGGCCCGCCACTGAAGTTGGCTGGACGGGGACAGGCGAGCGGCGCGAAATCGCCGTGCTCAGGCTTCGGCCGCCAAGTCCCCGGAAGCGCGGACCGAGGCTAAAAGATCGCCGCGGTGGAACGTCGGAAGGCGTTTCCGTGGCCTCTGATTCTCGGCGATCCGGGAATCAAGCTGCGGCTCTGCTACCAAGGTGCGCCTTTCGGCGTTCCGCCTCCCTCTTTTCTCTTCGAGGGAGGTTCTCTGAAACTCCCACTCACGCGAAGGCATTTGCGGGCGGCGATGACGCATGCGCGGAGGAAACTTTCTCCCCATCGTCCCCGCCTGCGCCTGCGCGGGGACGACAGTGGAGTTTTCATCCTGCAAAGGAAACACTTGACCGCGAAGGGGCGGGCACTATTCCATGCCGTCCAATGAAACGATAAAAATCAGGGGAGAGTTTTGTGGCCTATTCCGATACCCAGCTGTTCATCAACGGCAAATGGCGTCCGAGCAACTCGGGCCGGACCATTGCCGTGCTCAATCCCGCCACCGAGGAGACCATCGGCACCGTCGCGCATGCCGATCGCTCCGATCTCGACGAGGCGCTGGCTGCGGCAGCCTCAGGCTTCAAGGTCTGGCGCGCGGTGTCGGCGTTCGACCGCTGCAAGATCATGCGCAAGGCAGCCAGCCTCATGCGCGAGCGCAACGACGAGATCGCGCCACTGTTGACCATGGAACAGGGCAAGACACTGGCCGAGGCAAAAATGGAAGCCATGGCCGCCGCAGACGTGATCGAGTGGTTCGCCGAGGAAGCCAAGCGCGCCTACGGAAGAGTGATCCCCGCGCGCGGCCCCGGCATCTATCAGCTCGCGATCAAGGAGCCGGTCGGCCCGGTCGCGGCGTTCACGCCGTGGAATTTCCCGATCAACCAGGTGGTGCGCAAATTGTCCGCTGCATTGGCCTCGGGCTGCTCGATCATCGTCAAGGCTCCGGAAGAAACTCCGGCGTCCCCCGCGCAACTGATCCGCGCCTTTGCCGACGCCGGCGTGCCCGCGGGCGTGATCAATCTCGTCTACGGCGTGCCGTCGGAAATTTCCGAATATCTCATCCCGCACCCCATTATCCGCAAGATCTCCTTCACCGGTTCGACCGTGGTCGGCAAGCAGCTCTCCGCGCTGGCCGGCCTGCATATGAAGCGCGCCACCATGGAATTGGGCGGTCACGCGCCGGCGATCGTGTTCAACGACGCCGATGTCTCCTCGGCCGCGAAGATTCTGTCGGCGGCAAAGTACCGCAACGCCGGCCAGGTCTGCATTTCGCCGACGCGGATGCTGGTGCAGGACGACGTGTTCCGGGAATTCGTCGACAAGTTCGTCGAGGGCGCGAGGACCATGAAAGTCGGCAACGGCATGGATGCGGATTCCAGGATGGGCTCGCTCGCCAATCCGCGCCGCGTCAATGCCATCGAGGGCATGGTGCAGGATGCTGTGGGGAAGGGCGCCAAGCTCGAGACCGGCGGCCACAGGGTCGGCAACAAGGGCTACTTTTATGAGCCGACGGTGGTGAGCGACGTGCCGAAGGATGCGCGGGCGATGAACGAGGAGCCGTTCGGGCCGCTGGCGCTGATCTCGCGTTTCTCGACGCTGGACGAGGTGACCGAGGAAGCCAATCGGCTGCCGTATGGGCTGGCATCCTACGCCTTCACCAGCTCGACCAAGACCGCGACCGCGATTGGGGCCGCGATCGAAAGCGGCATGGTCTCGATCAACAGCTTTGGACTGGCGCTGCCGGAGGTGCCGTTCGGCGGCGTGAAGGATTCCGGCTACGGCTCGGAAGGCGGCACCGAGGCGATGGACGGCTATTTCAATACCAAGTTCATCACGCAGACGGGGGTGTGAGCGGAACGTTGGACGTAACCACAATTGTCGTCCCGGCCAAGCGAAGCGCGAGCCGGGACCCATAACCACCGATGTGCGAGTTCAGCTTCCGGCGTTTCAACGTGCTTGTGGAGACATATCCCTCACCGGGAAGAACGGAGGTTATGGGTCCCCGCTTTCGCGGGGACGACATGGAGATTCGTTCCCCTTCGCCTCATCCCACAACGCGTCCATTTCTTCCAGCGACGCGCCGTCCAGCGCACGACCCTGCGCTGCCAGCGCGCGTTCGATGTAGGCGAAGCGGCGCTCGAATTTCGCATTGGTGCCGCGCAGCGCCATATCGGGATCGGCGCCGACGTGGCGGGCGAGATTGACCAGCGCGAACAAGAGATCGCCGGTCTCTTCGGCGAGTTCGCCGGCGTCGCCGCGGTCGAGCGCGGCTTCGATCTCGTCGGCTTCCTCGCGGATCTTGTGCAGCACCGCGCGCGGATCGTTCCAGTCGAACCCGACGCTGGACGCCTTGCGCTGCAATTCCATCGCGCGTGTCAGCGCCGGCTGTCCGGCCTTGACGCTGGATAGCAGAGACCTATGCGCCGTTTCGTCCGGCGGCCGGCGCGCCGCGCGTTCGGCCTTTTCCTCGGCCTTGATGCGGTCCCACGCACCTTTCACGGCCGATGACGTCAATCGCCCCTCAGAGTCGGCGAATACATGCGGATGCCGGCGGATCATTTTTCGCGTGATCGCCTCGACCACATCGCCGAACGAAAACGCCTTTTGCTCCTCCGCCATCCGGGCGTGAAACACCACCTGCAGCAGGAGATCGCCGAGTTCGTCACGGAGATCGTCGAGATCGCCGCGCGCAATGGCATCGGCGACCTCATAGGCTTCCTCGATGGTGTAGGGGGCGATGGTCGAAAAATCCTGTTCGAGGTCCCACGGACAGCCGCTGCCGGGGTTTCGCAGTTGCGCCATGATGTCGAGCAGGCCTGAGATATCGCGGGAAGGGGTCATCGAGTACTCTTGTCGCGGTTTGTTATTGACCGAAATCTTCCGGCTTCAATTGGATCGGCTGGCCATGCGGCGTGCGGTCGGCGGCGTGGTCCCAGGCGTCGCGATAACGATGCAATACTTCGGGCGTCGCAACGCCTTTTGCCGCAATCAGCTTTTCCAGCGTGGCAAGCCAGTGCCGGTAATAGGTCTCGCCGGTGTCGGGATCGCCCAAGCCTTGCGCGCGCCCGATTTCATCAGCCAGCGCAGCGGCCCATTCGCTCCAGGTGAACAGCCCGCGCGCATGCAGCGCCAGCGCCATCGCAAAGGCCTGCGCTTCCCACGGCTCGCGAAACACCGGGCCTTCGGCATCGTGGGGAATGCCGGGCACCGCGGCGGTCGCATCGGCAGCGGCCTGCAGATCGCTTCGCATCACGCGGGCTCCAGATAAGGCTCCCAGGCATCGATCGAAACCTTCAAGCCCGGATCGCCGCTCTCGCCCCATAATTCGCGGCCCTCGAACGTCACGGTGTAGAGCCATTGCGGATTTTCGCCCGCACCGCGCGCATTGCTGTCGGGATAGACATGGCAGCCCAGCACGCGTTCGATGACACCGGCACGTCCGCGCACATACCGCGGCAGCCGCGTGTGGGTCGGCGGATTGATGGTGCGGGCGCGTACCCGATCTCCGGGCGCGAAATATGCGGGGCGCAACGGTTGCCGTTCGGTCGGCCCGCCCCGATGCAGCATGCCGGCGACACCCTCGGGCGTCAGCGTTTTTGTAACCGGCTTTGCCGGGTGCAGCGGCTTTCCGGCTTCGATCTCGTCCGGCGAGACCAGGTTGCGTTCCAGCATCAAGCGTTCAAGACCGGCAAGCCAGATCTGGTAATAGCTCATGCCGAGGTATTCCTGCGGCGGCCGGTCTTCGCGAGCGAAGCGCGACATGTCGATATTCCAGCCGCCGGGCATCGCCATCGCCAGCGTCAGCGCGAAGGCGCGGCGCTCCCATTCGGCGTGAAACGGCGGCTCGTTCGGCTCCGGCTGCACCTTACCCGACCAAACTCCACCCATGTCCTGCGCACCATCCATCAGGCGATCTCATGGGGCTGTTTCGGCAAGCCGGTGCCGATCATGCTGTCGCGGGTGACGAGATCGGCAAGCCGCTCCTCGCTCCAGCCATCGGTCCCCTCGGGACGCAGCGGCAGCACGAGATAGCGGATTTCCGCGGTGGAATCCCAGACCCGGATGTCGGTACCCTCAGGCAATTCGAAACCGAAATCCCGGAGCACGCCGCGCGGATCCTTCACCGCCTTGGAGCGGTAGGGCGCCGATTTGTACCACACCGGTGGCAGCCCGAGCACCGGCCACGGATAGCAGGAGCACAGCGTGCAAACGACCATGTTGTGCAGGCGAGGGGTGTTCTGCAATGCGACGATGTGTTCGCCCTGCCGGCCGGCATAGCCGAGTTCCGATATCGCAGGCGTCGCATCGGCAACGAGGCGGGCGCGATAGGCCGGATCGGCCCAAGCGCGCGCCACCACGCGGGCGCCGTTGCGCGGACCCACTTTGGTCTCGTAGGTTTCGATCAAGAGATCGAGCGCGGCCGGATCGACATAGCCTTTCTCGGTAAGAATCGTCTCAAGCGCGCGTACCCGCAGTTCGGTCTCGGACAATTCCGAATGGTCGTGATCGTGGTGGTGGTGATGGTGGTCGTCATGGCCGGTCATGGCATCAGGATAGGCGAAATTCAGGCTATGTCGAGCCGCAGACTCTGCTAGCTTTCCAACATGGGGCGGGCAGTACGCATAGCATTGGCGGCGATCACGGCCATGGCGGTATTGCCAATGGCGGATGACGCGCGCGCGGCCAACGGCGCATTCGCGGTAGATGCCGCCGACATCTCCGAAGTCGGATCCTGCAAGCTGGAAAGCTGGATATCCACGGCGACCAACGCGGATTTTTCGCTGGTCGCCAATCCATCCTGCGTGGTCGATGTCGGAAAGCCCGTGGAATTAAGCGTCCTGACCAATCGATCCCGCAGCGATGGCGAATGGAGCACCAGTTTTCAACCCAAGGCCAAGACCAATCTGGTTCCGACCGGCATCGGTAAATTCGGTTTTTCGATTTACGCGGGCGGCTCGTTCGACGCGCTGACCGGCGACAGCCTCACCGCCTTCGCGGTGGTGCCGGCGACGTACCGGCTTTCGGAGACCATGCGGGTCAATCTTAACGGCGGCTGGCTGTGGGACCGCACCGTCGATCGCCACTATCTGCTTTACGGCATCGGCTGGGACTGGAAATTCACCGATGTATTGCAGTTGACGCTGGAAGCGTTCGGGCAGGCCGGCGCGACGGATATTCCGAGCGTGACCCGGCCGCGGTTTCAGGCCGGCGTGCGCTACCGGCCCAACGAAATTTTCTCGGTCGATCTTATCTATGGCCGCAACATCATGGGCGAGAACGCCAACTGGATCACGCTCGGCACCACGATCCGGTTTCCGCCGCCGGACAGCAAACCCGCGCGCGAGCGTACCGGCCATTTGTAAGCTAAGATCGTAAGAAGACGTGCGGGAAGGAGACGCAGGCATTGCCGGGATTTGTGACCATCGAAAAAGGGCTCGGTCCCGACGGCCGCATCGCCGTGGTGCGCTTCGACCGCGGCGACGGCATCAACGCGCTGTCGCCGGAGGCGCTGCGGCAGTTGACCGACGCCGCGCGCAGTTTTGAGGACGACGGCGGCACCTCGGCCGTGGTGCTGACCGGCGGCGCCAAAGCCTTCAGCGCCGGTTTCGACCTGAAAGACGCCGAAGGCCGTTCGCGCGCCACGATGGATATCGGCGAGCGGCGCCGGCACTTGAAACTGGGGCCGCGGTTGACGCGGGCCTGGCAGGAGATGGAACAGATCACCATCGGCGCCATCGAAGGTTTCTGCATCGGCGGCGGCGTGGCACTGGCGGTGGCGCTGGATTTTCGCGTCATGGCCGATAACGCGCATATGCGGGTACCCGAAATCGGGCTCGGCATGAACATGAGCTGGCAAACCGTGCCGCGCATGCTGCACCTGATCGGACCGGCCCGCACCAAGCAGGCGGTGATCCTGGCCGATCAACGCATCTCGGCCGCGGAAGCCTACGAATGGGGGCTGGTGGAAGAGGTGGCCGGTCCCGGCAAGGCGTTCGACGCCGCGATGGCGCTGGCCGCAAAGGTCGCGGCACAGCCGCCGCTGTCGGTGGCCATGACCAAACTCACGGTCAATCGTCTGGCTTTCGCGCTGGACGATCTCGCCGGCCATATGGACGTTGATCAGTTCGCGCTGGCGAGCCTCACCGAGGATCACAGGGAAGGCGTGGCGGCGTTCCTCGGCCGGCGCAAGCCGCGCTTCAGGGGGCGCTGAACACGATCAGATTGGAGAGCAAAATGAGCAAATCGATGACTCTTGAACGCGCGACCGAATTCGGCTCGGCATGGAACAGTCGCGATCCGGACCGCATTGCGAGCTTCTTCACGGAAGAGGGCGTCTATCATGCCTCTGTCGGCCCGGATCAGCTTGGAAAAAGCTACTTCGGCAAAGCGGATATTCGGAACGGAGCCAAGGCGTTTTTCGATCGCTTTCCCGACGGCAGGTTCGAAAATCTAAGAGTTGTCGTTTCGGGAAATATCGGGACGTTCGAATGGGATTTCGTCGCGACGGACGCGAGCGGCAAATCCGTCAGCACGGCCGGTTGCGATCTGCTCGAATTCGAAGGCCAGATGGTGGTGAAGAAGAACGCGTTCCGGAAGGTGCGGGCCTGAGACCCTTTGCGAGCGAAATGCCTTGGCCCCCAAACACGGGCTGGCTCGGTAATCCTAGATTCGCATAAGGTATATTATGGAATATTTATATCCATAGCAATCTCATATACTTGTGTCTAATTTCTTCTAATTTACATCACTTGCCACTGATCGCGGTCGTTCTCAGCCGACGCGTTACCTCGCGTGCTTTGGACTGGGAGCCGCGATATTGCCGCGCTGGCCGGACACTGCAATAAGCCCATCCCGAAAGGACTGGTGACCTGGCAGCGCCGGGTCCGTATGGTCGTTCTCGCAAGAACAATAACCGCCAGGGAGACAACCAGATGATCTTTTCACGACGCACGCTGTTGAAGGCATCCGCGGCCACAGCCGTGATGGGCAGCGTCGGCGCGCCGTTTGTCGCGCGCGCGCAAGCTGCTGAATTCACCTACAAATACGCCAACAATCTCCCCGACGCCCATCCGATGAACGCCCGCGCCAAGGAAATGGCCGCCGCAATCAAGACCGAGACCAACGGCCGCGTCGATCTGCAGATTTTCCCCAACAATCAGCTCGGCTCCGATACCGACATGCTGAGCCAGATCCGTTCCGGCGGCATCGAATTCTTCACGTTGTCGGGCCTGATCCTGGCGACGCTGGTTCCTGCCGCCTCGATCAACGGCATCGGCTTCGCATTCCCGGACTACGACACGGTCTGGAAGGCGATGGACGGCGATCTCGGCGCCTACGTCCGCGGCGAGATCGTCAAGGCCAATCTCGTGGTCATGGACAAGATCTGGGACAACGGTTTCCGCGAAACCACCTCGTCCAGCAAGCCGATCAACGGTCCCGACGATTTCAAGGGTTTCAAGATCCGCGTGCCGGTCTCCCCGCTGTGGACCTCGATGTTCAAGGCGTTCGATGCCGCGCCCGCCTCGATCAATTTCAGCGAGGTCTATTCCGCGCTGCAGACCAGGATCGTCGAGGGCCAGGAAAACCCGCTGGCGATCATCTCGACGGCAAAGCTCTATGAGGTGCAGAAATTCTGCTCGCTGACCAACCATATGTGGGACGGCTTCTGGTTCCTCGCCAACCGCCGCGCCTGGGAGAAATTGCCGGAAGATCTGCGCACGATCGTTGCCAAGAATATTAACGCAGCCGCGGTCAACGAGCGCGTGGATGTTGCGAAGCTGAATGCCGGTTTGCGGCAGGAGCTGGCCGGCAAGGGCCTCGTCTTCAACCAGCCGGACGTGGCGCCCTTCCGCGAAAAACTGCGTTCGGCAGGCTTCTATTCCGAATGGAAGGGTAAATACGGCGACCAGGCATGGGAGTTGCTGGAGAAATCCGTCGGCAAGCTGTCGTAACGAGGCACCATGGCGCACGCCGAACCCGTGCGGGCGGCGGCCGGTGAGGCGGCTGTTGAGCCCCCTCGCCGCCATCAGCTCGCGGCGTCAGCAGACGCCTGGCTTGGAATGCTGGTGGAAATCCCGGCAGCACTTCTGGTGGTCGCCGAAATCGTCATCCTGTTCGCCGGCGTGGTCGCGCGTTACGGGCTGCACCGGCCGCTGATCTGGTCGGATGAACTGGCGTCGATCCTGTTTCTCTGGCTGGCGATGCTGGGGGCGGCGGTCGCATTCCGACGCGCCGAACACATGCGGATGACCGCCGTCGTCGCCAGCGCCAAACCCGGCACACGCGCCTGGCTCGACGTGGTCGCAACCTGTGCTGCGCTGGCGTTTTTGCTGCTGATCGCCTGGCCTTCCTACGAATACGCCTACGAGGAAAGTTTTATCACCACCCCGGCGCTGCAGATTCCCAACATCTGGCGCGCGGCGGCCTTGCCGGCCGGCATTTGCCTGATGGCGCTGTTCGCGTTCTTGCGGCTGGCAAGGGCCGCCGACGTCAGGACCCTGCTCGGCGCGGTGCTGTCGGTGGCGCTGCTGATTGCGATCTTCTGGCTGGCGCAGCCTTGGCTGCGTCCGCTCGGCAACATCAACCTGGTCATCTTCTTTGTCGGCGTCGCCGGATTTTGCGTCTTCACCGGCGTTCCCATCGCGTTCGGGTTCGGGCTGGCGATCTTCGGCTATCTCGCCCTGACGACGCGGACGCCGCTGATGGTGCTGGTCGGCCGCATGGACGAGGGCATGAGCCACCTCATCCTGCTGTCGGTGCCGCTGTTCGTATTCCTCGGGCTATTGATCGAGATGACCGGCATGGCACGGGCCATGGTGGCGTTCCTGGCGAGCCTGCTCGGCCATATCAGGGGCGGGCTGCATTATGTGCTGGTGGGCGCGATGTACCTGGTGTCGGGCATCTCAGGTTCCAAGGCCGCGGACATGGCCGCGGTGGCACCGGTGCTGTTTCCGGAAATGAAAGCGCGGGGCGCCCGGCCCGGCGATCTCGTCGCCCTGCTCGCGGCCACCGGCGCGCAGACCGAAACCATTCCGCCGAGCCTCGTGCTGATCACCATCGGCTCGGTGACCGGCGTCTCGATCTCGGCGCTGTTCACCGGCGGGTTGCTGCCGGGCGTGGTGTTGGCGATTACGCTGTCGGCGCTGGTGTGGTGGCGCTATCGCGGCGAGGACCTCAGTCACGTCAAGCGAGCGAAAGGCGGCGAGATCGTCAGGTCCTTTGTCATCGCCCTGCCCGCGCTGGCGCTGCCGTTTGTGATCCGCGCCGCCGTGGTCGAGGGCATAGCGACTGCGACCGAAGTATCCACTATCGGCATCGTCTATGCCTTCGCGGTCGGCCTGCTGGTCTATCGCCGCTTCGACTGGCGGCGGTTGATGCCGATGCTGATCGAGACGGCGTGCCTGTCCGGCGCGATCCTTTTGATCATCGGCACCGCGACCGGCATGGCCTGGGGATTGACCCAGTCGGGCTTTTCGCGCGCGCTGGCCGCCGGGATGACCGGCCTGCCCGGCGGCTCGGCGACCTTTATCGCCGTATCGATCGTGGTTTTTGTGATCCTCGGCAGCGTGCTCGAGGGAATCCCGGCAATCGTGCTGTTCGGCCCGCTGCTGTTTCCGGTCGCGCATCTGGTCGGCGTCCACGAGGTCCACTACGCGATGATTGTGATCCTCGCCATGGGCATTGGCCTGTTCGCGCCGCCATTCGGCGTCGGCTACTATGCCGCCTGCGCCATCGGACGGGTCGATCCCGCCGAAGGCGTCCGCCCCATTATGGGGTATCTGCTTGCGCTGCTGGCCGGGTTGATTATCGTCGCGATATTCCCGTGGATTTCGATCGGATTTCTGTGACCCGCGAAGTGGACCGAGCGATGAGTGATCAGGGCCATTACAGCATCGGACTGGACAAGACGCCGGCCAATTTCGTGCCGCTGTCGCCCCTGAGTTTTCTCGAGCGCTCCGCCGCTGTCTTTCCCGATCTCATCAGCGCGGTCTACGAAGGCCGCGTATTCACCTGGGGCCAGACCCACGAGCGCTGCCGGCGTTTCGCGTCATTCCTGGCGAAACGGGGCATCGGCCGTGGCGACACCGTCGCGGCGATGCTGCCGAACATCCCCGCCATGAACGAGGCACACTTCGCGGTGCCGATGACCGGTGCCGTGCTCAACACGCTCAATATTCGCCTCGAAGCGAACACCATCGCCTTTCAGCTCGACCACGGCGGCGCCAAGATCATTTTGGTCGATCCGGAATTTGCCGGCGTGATTTCCGAAGCGCTGACGCTGATGACCGGCCCGAAGCCGTTCGTGATCGACGTCGACGATGCGGCTTACGTTGGCGCAGAGCGGATCGGCGAACTCGAATACGAAGACGCAGTGTCGCAAGGCGACCCCAAGTTTGCCGCAAGGCCGCCGCAAGACGAATGGGACGCCATCGCGCTCAGCTATACTTCGGGAACCACAGGAAATCCGAAGGGGGTCGTTACCCACCACCGCGGCGCCTATCTGAACGCCGTCAGCAATATCCTCGCCGGCAATCTCGGCCAGCATCCGGTCTATCTCTGGACGCTGCCGATGTTTCACTGCAACGGCTGGTGCTTTCCCTGGACCGTTGCGGCGGCGGCGGGTATCAATGTCTGCCTGCGCAAGGTCGACCCGACCAAAATCTTTGAACTGATTGCACAACACGGCGTTACCCACATGTGCGGCGCGCCGATCGTCTACAACACACTGATCAACGCCCCGGACGCGCCGAGCGCAACGGCTAGGCAGCCGGTGGTCGGCTTGATCGCGGGTGCGGCGCCGCCAGTGGCGGTGCTGGAGGGCGCGGAAAGCATCGGCATCAAACTGACGCACGTCTATGGCCTGACGGAGACCTATGGCCCCGCCTCCGTGTGCGCGGAGCAACCTGGCTGGGACGATCTGCCTGCCGACGCGCGCGCCGAACTGAAACGCCGGCAGGGTGTTTCGTATCCGTTGCAAGAAGGCGTGACGGTGCTCGATCCCGAGACAATGCAGGAAGTACCGCGCGACGGCGAAACCATCGGCGAGGTGATGTTCCGCGGCAACATCGTGATGAAGGGCTACCTGAAAAACGAAAAGGCGACCAAAGAGTCTTTCGCAGGCGGCTGGTTTCATACCGGCGACCTCGGCGTGCTCGACGAACATGGCTACGTCATCATCAAGGACCGCTCCAAGGACATCATCATCTCCGGCGGCGAAAACATTTCCTCGGTGGAAGTCGAGGATGTGCTTTACAAGCATCCCGCGGTGCTGTTCGCAGCCGTAGTGGCCAAACCGGACGCAAAATGGGGCGAAGTGCCCTGCGCGTTCGTCGAGTTGAAGGAAAACGCCAGCACCACCGAAGCCGACATCATCGCATTCTGCCGCAGCCAGATGCCCGGCTTCAAGACGCCGAAAGCAGTTGTATTTGGTCCGATTCCAAAAACGTCGACCGGCAAGATCCAGAAATTCATGCTGCGCGATCAGGTCAAGTCGGCCAAGGCGATATCGGCCTGAGCGCCCTTGTAAGGCGCGCTTCGAGATCGTCAGCGGTCCTGAAATAAGGACCGGCTTCAACTCGGTAAAAAGAATTCAAAGGAAATAGATACATTTCGAGCGGTCGCGCTAGGCAGATTCCAATAGTTCTTCTTTAAAAGCAGTCGGAATAGCCGATGAACTGTTATTGAAGAGGGCGAATGTCCAACATGTTGGCAAATCGACGCAGAAGCGAACGCCGCCTGTGCAGAAGTTTCGCGAAAATCCAGATCGGGACCGGTTTGCCGCGTGATTGCACGATCACGGACATGTCGGATGGCGGGCTGAAGGTGATCGCCGAACACGTCGAGATTCCCCCTCAGTTCACCATCATTCTCTCGACCGGCGATCCGCGCCAATGCCGGCTGGCATGGCGTATCGGCTGCGAATTCGGCGCTGAATTCATCGATTAGATCGAAAAGCCGTCCGCGGCATCGGGGCCGATATCCGCGTTTTGTCCGAAATCGGAGCTGACAGCAGCGGATCAAGTTCCCTGTTTAACCGAACGTTAGGGTTAAACTGTGAGCATTTTCCGGTCAGTCGCCGATTTCAGGTCAAGGTACATGCTCCGTCAGTTGCTCCAGCAATGTGGCTCTACGAGACTTGTTGCATCCACAGCATGGTCCGCGATTTTGTTATTGGGACTCTGTAGCTGCCAGACTGCGGGGCCGTCGGATATTACGGGGTCGCTGGGTGAGACGACCGAAGCAAGCAGCACGGCTACCCCCAGGCACGAGCTCGGAGCTTATCGCGATCGCTTCCGCGCCAATCCCAAGGACGCCGACGCGGCGTTGCAATATGGAAAGGCACTGCGAGCCGCAGGCCAGCGTTCCCAGGCAGTTGCGGTACTCGAACAGGCCACGATTACTCACCCCGACGACAAGGCGCTTCTTGCCGGCTACGGGCGAGCGCTGGTGGACAACGGCAATTTCCAGCAGGCATTCGACGTGCTCAGCCGCGCCCATAACCCGGACGATCCCGATTGGCGGATTCTCTCGGCCCAGGGAACGGCGCTCGATCAACTTGGCCGGTACGAGGAAGCCCGGCAGTACTATGCGAGCGCGCTGAGAATCGCGCCCGAAGACCCTTCGGTGCTGTCGAATCTCGGCCTCTCCTATGTTCTTTCAAAAGACCTGCCCAAAGCGGAAGAGATTTTAAGACGCGCGCACAGCGGTGCGAATGCGAATCCACGCGTCCGGCAGAATTTGGCGTTGGTCGTTGGCTTGCAGGGCCGTGTTTCCGAGGCCGAAAGCATTGTGAAGGCCGATCTGCCGCCCGAGGAAGCGGCGGCGAATGTCGCTTATCTCCGGGGATTGCTGGCTCGGAAAGAAAGCACACGCAAGGATGCGAATAACAGGCCGGTGAACGCTATCGCGCAGCCTGATTGACGTTGGTGAACGGGACGGGTCCCCTCGCCTGCGATCCGTTTACTTCGCCCGCAGCCTCCTGATGATTGGCGACAGGAACGAGCCCCGCGGCTTTTTGGTCTCGGAGCGCCCCGTCAGCCGTTGCGCGACCTGCAGAAACATCTTGGTGGTGCGATGGCGCGCGGCGATTTCCGCGATCATCTGGCCGTTATTGGCAGCGGTGCCGAACATCCGCGAATCGAAGGGAATAGCCGCGACCGGCTGAGTTTCGATGGTCTTGGTGAACCCGCGCGCGTTGATTTCCGGGCGTTTCGGCATGCCGACCTGATTGAGACAGTACAGCGGCGTGCGGTCGTTGGGCCGCGCTGCCTTCAGCATGTTCAACATGTTCTTGGTATTGCGCAGATTGGCAAGGTCGGGCTCGGCGACGATCAGAATGTCATCCGCGCCGACCAGAGCGCGTTTGGTCCATCCGGACCATTGATGTGGAATGTCCAGCACGATGCAGGGCGTGGTCATGCGCAACGTATCGAAGATCGCGTCAAAGGCCTGCTCGCCGAAGTCGTAGACCCGGTCGAGCGTCGCCGGCGCCGCCAGCAGGCTCAGCCGGTCGGTGCATTTCGCCAGCAAGCGGTCCATGAAGGCGGTGTCGGGACGCTCCGCCGAGAACACCGCATTGGCGATCCCCTGCAACGGGTCCTTGTTGTAGTCGAGACCGGCCGTACCGAAAGCAAGATCGAGATCGATGACGACCGAGTCCAGCGCAAGGTCGCGCGCGATCGCCCACGCCACATTGTGCGCGACGGTGGATGCGCCGACGCCGCCTTTTGCGCCAACGATGGCGATGATGCGGCCGACGGTTACGGATTCCGTCGCCGAGAACATGCTGCAAATCGAACGCACGACATCGATCGGCTCGACCGGTCCGATGACATAGTCGTTGACGCCGCGACGTACCAGTTCGCGATAGGGTGCGGCATCATTGACACTGCCGATCACGACGACGCGGGTTCCGGCGTCGCACACGCTTGCGAGTTCATCGAGGCCGGCAAGAATGTCGCTGTGCTCTTCCGTTTCCAGGATGATTACGTTGGGGGTGGGCTGGGTGTGATAGGTTTCGATGGCGGCTGCCACGCCGCCCATGTGAACACTGAGATGAGCCTTGCCGAGGCGGCGATCTTCACTCGCCGATCGCACGGCGAGCGCAGTTCCGACCGACTCGCAAAACGCCTGCACCGACACCCGGGGCGCCGGAGCGATGTAATCGTTCGCAGCCGGCGGGACGTCCGGCTGCTCTTCGGGATTTTGACGCGCGTTGCGGATCATTTGCCGGTATCGCTAAGTTTTGCCTTGTCGGATTCAGGATAGACGGTCGTGGTCTGTTCGCCCTTGCGGTATCGCCCGAACGCAGCGGTGCGCCGCGTGGTATAGGCCGGCGTTTCCGGCCGCGGCTGCACCAGGTCCGACGGATTGTCGATCATTGCCGCAAGGTTGCGCTGGGAAGCGCAACCAAAATTGTAGTACGGCTTGTTTTCATGGTAGCTGCCGTCCCACACCGAGGGTCCGAGATCCTCCGGCCACAGGCCGCACGGTCCGGCCACGGCCGCGATCCTCGGATAGGTCAGCCTGATGGTCCCGAGCGCCAGCGGATCCTCCGGCCGGTAGTGACGCAGAGTAACCGCACGAGCGGGCACGCCGCCTGCCATCAGTAACTCCCGGATTTCGCGGAAGGAAGCCGCCGCGGCGTGGGCATTCGGAGTGTCGACCGGCACGTCGGCCACGATCGCTCCGGTTGCTTCGCGAACCCATGTCTGTGCCAGTCCCAGGACGTCGGCGCGCTGTGGGGCCGACAGGCCGCCGCGTGCATGACCGACAAAAATCATGATGGACCGGTCGGCTTCCCGGATCGCGATCGGATGACGCAGCCGGTAATCATCGGGAATGCTGGCGGTGGTGACGACTTCTGCACTGGTATTGCATCCACCCAGCGCGACCGAGAGGAAAATCAGTGCGCTCAACCTGCGCAGAGCTCGATAGTGATCGACCGGTGTTCCGCGTGTCATGTTCTGTCCTCGTCCCGTCCGGCAGTTCGTCTCAATCGATGATGTAGCCAAAGTTGCCCTGAAAGCTTCCAATAGGTTCGGCGCGGCCGGAGATGCCGTAGATCCGGTTGATTTGGGCCAGCAGCGTCGATTGGGCGTCCGACGCCGGCGCAAAGCCGTCATCGGGACGTGACAGCTCGCGCTGCGAAACCGCCCGGACGATATAGGGCGTCACCAGAACCATGAGCTCGGTCTGGTTATTGACGAAGTCCTGGCTTCTGAAAAGTTGCCCGAGAATGGGCAGTTGATCTATGCCGGGCATGCCGTTGACGGCCTGCTTGGTTTGCTGCTGGATCAAGCCGGCCATGGCCAGCGACCCGCCCGACGGTATCTCCAGCGTCGTTTCGGCACGGCGCGTTCTGACCGAGGGCACCGCGACCCCGCTGATGCTGATGGAATTGTCGTTCGAGACTTCCGAGACCTCGGTCATGACCCGGAGGCTGATACGGCCTTCCGTCAGCACGACCGGCGTGAAGTTCAGCGAAATGCCGAATTTCTTGAAGGCGATCGATGGCGCGCATTGCCCGACCGCGCCGGCCGGGTTGGTCTGGCACGTCACGCCCGTGGGGAACGGAAATTCGCCGCCGACGATGAATGTCGCCAACTCGCCCGAGATTGCCGTCAGATTAGGTTCGGCCAGCGTCCGCACCACGCCCGCGCTTTCCATTGCGCGCAAGGTGGCCGTTACCGAGGGCAGCCCCTTGCTCAAGGCCGACACGCTCGCGATATTGTTGTCGACCAGCGGTCGCCCGAGCGCGGTAAACGGATTGGCGTTGTTGAAGGTCACGATCGCGTTGCCGTAATTCATGCTGGCGCTGAGATCGACGCCGATCTGTTTGACGATGTCGCGTCGTACTTCCGCGACGGTGACCTTCAACGTCACCTGATCGCGGCCCCGGACGGAAATGCTGTTGACGACCTTTTCCGGTCCTCCCACCAGCCGCGCCGCGAGATCGCCGGCCTGCTGCGCCTCGATCGGACTGGCGACAGAACCGGTCAGTATCACGCCGTCCCCGACGCCTTCGATCTGCACGCCCGGTTGAGTTTGCCTCAGTGCCGCGCGCACTCCATTGAGATCGCGCTTGACCGCGATGTCATAGGCCGCAATCTGTTCGCCATCGGAGTCGAAGAATACGACATTGGTCTGTCCCACCGTGGCGCCGATGATGTAAGCGCGCTGCGGCGAACGGATGACGGCGTTCGCGATTTTCGGGTCGGCGACCAGCACATCCTTGGCGTCGCGCGGCAAGTCGATAATCGCGGACTTGCCGACGCCAAGCGCGAGGAAGCGCACCTTTGCTTGTCCGGTGGGGTGATAGTCACTCGCCCCCACAGGCGTCGCGACCGGACTAAGCGCCAGCGCGGCGACGGCCAAAAACGACAGGGTCCGGATCAGAACGATCCGTATTGTCAGCCGATTTCCCCAGCGCTTCATCGGATGTCCCTTCGATCACTTCTGTGTCGTCGCCGAGCTTGGAACGCCGTAACGAACCAGGTTGATCCCATCACCGCGCTTCGGAGTGTCGGTTCTGTTCTCGACCATGTTGAAATCGGCGATGCTGCGCAGCGCCAGCGACAGCGTGC
Organism: uncultured Alphaproteobacteria bacterium; assembly: GCA_963784755.1. GTDB lineage: Bacteria > Pseudomonadota > Alphaproteobacteria > Rhizobiales > Xanthobacteraceae > Bradyrhizobium. The sequence continues at coordinate 323,526 of CAWASS010000005.1, forward strand.
CGCTTTGGCGGGCGCGGGCCAGCGTCTCCGTCTGCTCGGGCTTCAGCTCGAGCGTTACGGTTTTGCCGATCACGGCATTCTGGCCGTCTTTTTCCTTCGGGGCCTGATCGATCGCGAGCACGCGAACGTTGGTCAGGATGGTTTCCGAACTAACGACATCCGGTGCGCCTGAACGATCGGGGTTCTTCTCGCGCCTCGAAAGAATGACATCGACCCGGTCGTTCGGCAGGATAAAGCCGCCGGCGCCGGTCTCCGGCGAGATTTCGGTCGAGATGGCGCGGGTGCCGACGGGCAGAATCGCCGCCATGAAGCCTGATCCGTTGGCCCTGACCAGCTTCGGCTCCCGGATCGGCTCGCCCGCGATAAAAGGCGCACGTGCGATCGCGCCCGCGATCTCAGTCGTTGCATCCGGCCGCTCGTTGCGGCGTATGAAGCTGTTGCTCGCAGTTGCCGCCGGCCACGTCTGCCATTGAAGATTTTCCGATGCAACCAACTGGCCGAGACCGATGTCGGAGCGCGCGACCAGAACGTCCATGGTTTGCAATTGCGCGGCCGCTTCAGCCGGCTGAGGCTTGTTGTCGAATCCGCTCGCAAGATATGCGGCGATACCGCCCGCACCGAGGGCGACGGCCAGGACGACAATGCGGGTGATATTCATACGCTCTACTGTCTACGCTTACGCCGCATGTGGGCTGCATGCGGGGACAGCCTCTTCTCCAAGCATGACTAAGCGGTAAAGGTATGCGCAAACTTGCGGATCGAAGGACTCGGCATAGTGAACGGAGCGTTATCGTTTGGAACAAAGCCCGTAAAATACCGCGTGACTGCCGCGGGCTGATCGACGTCGTTGCAATTCGTTAGTGATGTTTTTGGTTTGGGCGAGCGTCGGTATGCTGCGGGAATGCTGGCCCACGGCGCCAAGGGCAACTTTACCCCGTTCGCTCCGGTGTCGGCGTCAGCCGCATGCCGTCATAGGCCGGAACCACATTCGGCGGCAGGCTGAGGCGCAACGCCTCGTAATCCAGATCCGAATGCATGTTGGTGATCACGGCGCGCTTCGGCTTGAACCTGTCGATCCATGACAGCGCGTCGTTGACGCTGAAATGGCTGGGATGGCCGGTGTAGCGCAGCCCGTCGATGATCCAGAGATCGAGATTTTCCAGCGCGTGCCAGCTCTCGCGCGGAATGTCGCTGACATCGGGCGTATAGGCGGCGTCGGCGATCCGGTAGCCCAGCGCCGGGATGTTGCCGTGCTGCAGGATGAACGCGGAAAGCGCCAGCGCACCGCCCTTCCCGGCGACGGACCGGCTTTCGCCGGCTTCGATCGGGTGAGAGTCCAGTATCGGCGGATAGTCGCTGCCGGGCGGCGACACAAAGCAATAGGAGAAACGCGGCAGGATATGCTTTGCGGTCGATTGGTTGAGATAGACCGGAATGCGCCGGCGCTGATGCAGAACCACCGAACGCAGGTCGTCGATCCCATGGGTTTGATCGGCGTGTTCGTGGGTGAGAAACACCGCGTCGATATGATCGACATCGGCGTCGATCAGCTGTTCGCGCAAGTCGGGAGAGGTATCGACCACGACGCGCGTGATGCCGCTCTCTGAGGTTCGCTCGACGAGCAATGAACAGCGGCGGCGGCGATTTTTGGGGTTGGCGGGATCGCATGCGCCCCACCCAAGTGCCGGACGCGGTACGCCGGCCGACGACCCGCAGCCGAGAATGGTCAGCGTCAGGGTCATGCCGCGGCGTCCGCCGGCACTTTGATGAACAAGCGGAAAAAGTTTTCGCTGGTCTGGCGCGAGATGTCTTCCAGCGAGACCCCGCGCGCTTCCGCGAGCACCTTCGCGATTTCGACGACGTAGGATGGCTCGTTGCGTTTGCCGCGAAACTTGCCCGGCGCCAGATATGGCGCGTCGGTTTCGACCATGATGCGATCGGCCGGAAGCTCCGCGGCAATGTCGCGCAGCGCCTGCGACTTCTTAAAGGTCAGAATGCCCGTGAACGAAATCGACAGGCCCAGCGAGATTGCCTTCATGGCGAGGTCGCGCCCGCCGGTGTAGCAATGCAGCACCGCGCGGAACGATCCCTTTGCCATTTCGTCTTCCAGAATGCGGCCGCAGTCCTCGTCGGCATCGCGGGTATGAATCACCAGCGGCAGCCCGGTCGCTCGAGCGGCGGCAATATGCGCGCGAAAGCCGCGCTCCTGGGCCTCGGGCGACCCGTGCTGGTAGAAGTAATCCAGTCCCGCCTCGCCCAAGGCCACGACCTTGGGATGCTTCGTCAGCGCGATCAGTTCGTCCGCGGCAATGCCGTCTTCCTCGTCGGCGTGATGGGGATGGGTGCCTACCGAGCAGTAGACATTTGGAAAGCGCGCCGTGATTGCCAGCAACTCATCAAGGCGCTTCACCCGCGTGGAGATCGTGACGATACGCCCTATTCCGGCGGTCTCCGCGCGGGCAACGATGGCATCGAGGTCCGCGGCGAAGTCCGGAAAATCGAGATGGCAGTGGCTGTCGACAAGCATCGTTTCCCGGCCGTTCACGCCGCAGTAGGTTCGATGTAACGCGGAAAAACCGGCACGGGTGCGGGTAATTTCGCGCCCGCCTCGATCCGCGTCGCACCGCCCAGTGCCGTGAAGTCGCGTGCATGCGCTGGAATACCGAGACTATCGAGCAGCTTCGCCGACGATTCCGGCATTACCGGCTGAGCGAGGATCGCGATCTGCCGGACCACCTCGGCGGTTACATACAGCACCGTGCGTTGACGCGGCGGGTCGGTCTTTGCCAGCGCCCACGGCGCCTCGCCCGCGAAATAGCGGTTGGCTTCGGCGACGACAGCCCAGACCGCATTGAGCCAATGATGAATCTGCTGCGTGCTCATCGCAGCGCGCGCAAGCCCGATCATGCCGTCAGCCCGGGCCAGGATCGCCTTGTCGTTGTCGCTGAAATCGCCGGGCTCCGGCAGCACGCCATCATGCTGCTTTGATATCATCGACAGCGACCGCTGCGCCAGATTGCCGAGATCGTTGGCGAGATCGGCATTGGTTCGCGCCACGATGGCCTCGTGACTGTAGCTGCCGTCCTGTCCGAACGGCACTTCGCGCAGGAAAAAATAGCGCACCTGATCGACGCCGTATTGATCGGCCATGGCAAAGGGGTCGACAACATTGCCGACCGATTTCGACATTTTCTCGCCGCGGTTGAGCAAAAAGCCGTGACTGAACAGGCGCTGCGGGACCGCGACGCCGGCGGACATCAGGAATGCGGGCCAGTACACGGCGTGGAAGCGCAGGATATCCTTGCCGATCACGTGAAGGTTTGCAGGCCAATAGCGTTGAAAGCTGTCGCTTGCGACATCGGGATAGCCCGCCGCCGTGATGTAATTGGTCAGCGCGTCAATCCAGACATACATCACATGGCCGGGCGCACCGGGCACCTTGATGCCCCAGTCGAAAGTGGTGCGTGAGACCGATATATCCTGAAGGCCGCTTTTAACGAAATTGGCGACCTCGTTCAGCCGTTCGCGCGGCAGCACGAAGTCGGGAACGCGCGCATAAAGCTCGAGCAGTTTGTCCTGATACGCCGAGAGGCGGAAGAAATAGGTTTCTTCCTCCGTCCACTCCACCGGCGAGCCCAGCGGCTCGCGGCGGATTCCGTCGTCGCCGAGAACGGTTTCGCTCTCGTCGAAATAACCTTCCTGCCGAACCGAGTACCAGCCTGCGTATTTGTCGAGATAGATATCGCCGTTTTTCTCGATCGCAATCCACAACGCCCGGCAGGCGCGCTCGTGCCGCGGCTCGGTGGTGCGGATGTAATCGTCATAGGATATGTTGAGCGCGGTCATCATATCCCGGAAGCGCGCGGAGTTGCGGTCTGCAAGCTGCAGCGGCGTGAGGCCTTCCGCGATCGCCGTTTGCTGCATTTTCAGGCCGTGCTCGTCCGTTCCGGTAAGGAAAAGCACGTCGTACCCGTCGAGCCGTTGAAAGCGGGCGATCGCGTCGGTAACCATGGCGGTATAGGCATGACCGATATGCGGCACGCCGTTCGGATAGAAAATCGGCGTTGTCAGAAAATAGGCCGGTCGGGTTGAACTGGTTGCGGACGCCATGGCTGTACTTTGAAGACCTTGAATCCAACGATCGGGTTACGGATTGCGCGAAACCACCGCCGCGTCGATTAACGCGTCGCCTCCGCAAGCAGCCCGAACACCGAGAAAACCAGCGGTTTTCGCTCAAGATTGTATTCTGCGGTGTCGCGCGCGGCGCGGTTGATCTTTTCCCATACCTCCGCCAGCCGCGCAAGGCGAGCAAGGTTTGCGTTGGCATTGGCGTCGTCGGCGCGCAGGCGCTCGGCGATCCAGCGGTCGACGCTGTCGGTGAAGGCTGCAAGCACGGCGCGGTCGCTGCCGCCGAGCGCGTCTCCGAGGGCGTGGAGTTCACGCGGATCGACCCGTGGCAAGGTGTTCAGTAACGCCGCCGTGCGCTGGTGCAACTTCAGCGCGTCGCCGCCGAGCAAGGTCAGGGCGCGCGCGACGCTTCCCTCTGCCGCCGCAGCTGCTTCCGCAAGCGCGGGATCATCGCGTGGAATTTGCGCGGCCGCCGCCGTCGCCTCGGTGAGCTCGTCGATGGACAGCGGACGCAACGCCAACTTTCGGCAACGCGACAGGATGGTCGGCAGCACCCGCGCCGGGGCGTGGCTGACCAGGAGAAACAGCGACTGGCGCGGCGGCTCTTCGAGAACCTTCAGCAGCGCATTGGCCGCGTTGGCGTTCAGCTCGTCGACGGTGTCGACGATGCAAACCCGCCATCCCTCCACTGCCGCGGTCGAACCAAAAAACGAAATCGTCTCGCGGGTCTCGTCGACGGTGATGACGGTGCGCATCACGCCCTTGTCGTTGAGCGTTCGCTCGAGGGTGAGCAAGCCGCCATGGGCGCCGGCCGCGACATGGCGCGCGACGGGATGGGACGGACTGATCTCAAGCGTTTTTGCGCCTTGCACATCAGGAGCAAGGGGGTCGCGGTGCGCGAGCACGAACCGCGCCATGCGGTAGGCCAGCGTCGCCTTGCCGATACCCTGCGCGCCGCCGATCAGCCACGCATGCGGAATCCGCCCGCTGCGATAGGCATTCAGCAACGCCAACTCCGCCTCGCGATGTCCAAACAATGCGGTGGTTTGGCGCGGGTGTTTGGGCTCGATGGATGCTTCGGTCTGACGGGGGCTCATGCGAGGTTGGCCACTTTCGAAACATCGTGGGGCAGAAAGCGATCGCGCACGGCGTTCCAGACCCGCGCCGCAACGATGCCGGCGGCGGCATTGGCGTCGATCAGCACGCAGCGCTGCGGCTCGGCCGCTGCGATCTGCCGATAGGCGTCGCGCAGGCCTTCATGAAATTTGACATCCTCCGCCTCAAACCTGTCCGGCGCGCCGCTGCCGCGCCGTGCGGCGGCGCGCTGCATGCCGATATCAACGGGAATGTCGAGAATGATAGTCAGATCCGGCTTGAGATCGCCGATGGTCACGCGCTGCATGGCGTTGAGAACTCCGGGATCGACCTTGCCCAGCTTGCCCTGGTACGCGCGTGTGGAATCGAAAAACCGGTCGCACAAGACCCAGATGCCTTGATCCAGCGCGGGCTTGATGACGGCGTGGACATGATCGTCGCGCGCGGCCGCAAACAGCAGCGTTTCCGTCTCGGGACCGAGCAGTTTGCCCATTCCCGACAACAGCAGATGACGGATGATCTCCGCTCCCGGCGATCCGCCGGGCTCGCGGGTGACGATGGTGCGCAGATCGGCGCCGTTGAGGCGTTCGGCCAGCGTCTTGATTTGCGTCGACTTGCCGGAGCCCTCGCCGCCTTCGAAGGTGATGAATTGTCCGCGACCCAGGTCTTTTTTGGCGGCTGCCGTGGCCATTGTCAGAGCTTCTCGGCGCCCGCGCGGAACATCCCGATCACGAGTTCGCTGGCGCCATCGATCGCACGCCGTACCGTCGATCCCGTACCCACCGATTCCGCTGCATAAACCGGAGCTTCCACGGCGATATTGGTACCGCGCCAGACCTTGACGAAACCAACGGGCTGGCCCGGTTCGATCGGCGCACGCACCGGTCCGTTGTAAACGATCCGGGCGATCAGCTTGTCGGAGCCGTTCTTCTGCACCATCACCTTGACCGGCTCGGGGCTTGCCAGCTTGACCGACCGGCTTTCGCCGCCAAACACCTTGGCGTAGCCCACCGGCTGCTGCGCTGCGAACAGGGTCCGCGCCTCGAAATTGCGGAAGCCCCATTCCAGCAGCTTCTTCGCCTCGGTCATGCGGTCGTCGGGGTCGTCGAGACCGTTGACGACGACGATAAGCCGCATTCCGTTCTGCACGGCGGAGCCGACCATGCCGTAGCCGCCCTCCTTGGTGTATCCGGTCTTCAGGCCGTCGGCGCCCTCCAGCGAGTTCAGCAGCGGATTGCGGTTCTGCTGGCGGATCTTGTTCCAGGTAAATTCGCGCTCGCCGAACAGTTTGTAGAATTCCGGATAGGTATGAATGACGTAGCGCGCGAGCTTTGCAAGCTCGCGTACCGTCATCTTGTTGCCGGGGTCGGGCAGGCCGTTGGAGTTGGCAAAGGTGGATTGGGTCAGGCCGAGTTCGCGCGCGCGCTTGGTCATGATCTCGGCAAAGGCCTTCTCGCTGCCGGCAATACCTTCCGCCAAAGCCATGCAGGCGTCGTTACCGCTCTGGATGATGGCGCCGTGCAGGAGATCGTCGACCGCAATACGGCTGTGAATCGCCGCGAACATCGTCGATCCGCCGGCGGGCGCGCCGCCCTTGCGCCAGGCATTTTCACTGACGATGTACTGGTCGGTGAGCTTGACGTCGCCCTGCTTGATGGCGTGGAACACTACTTCGGCGGTCATCAGCTTCATCATGCTGGATGGCGCCCGCAATTCGTCCGGGTTCTTCTCAAACAGCACGCTGCCGCTCGAGGCCTCGATCAGAATCGCGGTGGGCGCGTCGGTGTCGTAACCGCCATCGTCCTTTTTGGCGCCCTGCACGCTCTGGTTCGCCGCAAACGCCATGCTGCCGCAGGCTACGCCGGCCGCGACGAGGCCTGCGATCAGGGCTCGCGTCGGCACCGAATGAAACCGATCATTGTTCAATAAATTGAAGGCCATGCGCGATGTCCTGAATGCGGCGTTCTAACAGTTGGCAGCGCCGTGAACAACACGAGCTTACGCCGATCACTTGTCAGGATTCAGGCTTAATTGGCCGTTCGCCTAATACAGGCCACGTCCCGACAGCAATTCGCTGGGTCCGCGTTGATCGAGCGGCGCGTAGGCGGAAACGGGCCGCACGCTCGGCGGCGCATAGGCGCTGTCGTTTTCGTAAGACACCGCGCGCGGATTTTCGAGAATCCGGCCGCCGGATCGTACCCGGCCAGATGCCGACATTTCCGACGTGGCGTTGATCGAGGCCACGTCCGCAGAGGTATTGCCGAGCGTATAGGGCCGTCCCTCCGGCGTCGGAACCTCGCCGCGGATCGCGCGTCCGTGTGTCGGGATTTCCGGAATGAACGGTCTGGCGGAGGCTATCCTCACCGTGGAGGGCGACGGCGCCGGCACGCCGGTGCGCAGCGTCGCCATGAGCTGGCGGTCGTCGGAGCCTTCCAGCGGCGCGCGCGCGACATATTCAACCCGCACGCGTGCGACGCCATTGCCCTTGAATTCGAGCAGTTCGGCGGCCTTGTTCGATACGTCGATCAGCCGGTTGCCGTGGTAAGGCCCGCGGTCGTTGACCCGGACGATCAGCGACTTGCCGTTGCTGAGATTGGTCACCCGCGCATAGCACGGCATTGGCAGTGTCGGATGGGCCGCGGTGAGCGAGGCCATGTCGAACACTTCGCCATTGGCGGTCAGCCGGCCGTGGAAATCATCGCCGTACCAGGAGGCCATGCCCTCCTCGCGGTAGCCTGTGTCCTCTTCGGGCACATAAACCCGGCCCGCGACCGTATAGGGCTTGCCGACACGGTAGGTGCCGCCACCCTTCGGCACCGGCTCGCCGAATGCCACGACCCGCGGACTGCTGGACACCCCGTATTTGGGATCGACGCGGCTGAATTTGCCGTTTTGCGCGCAGTTGGCCAGCAGCAGGCACGCTCCGGCGACCGCAGCAGCTCGCACTGCCTGGCCAACCTGATCTGACTGCCGAATCCCCATCCGACCCAAATACCATTCCGCCGGCCGCGTGCCTATGTCAGGCGCCCGCCAACTCTTCTCGATGCGGCCCATCTCCGCACCAAGGTATGAACATATCGCAGGGCGAACGCGGCGGAAATGGGGTGAGCACGGACGTGGTGAAGGATTGGTTGCCTCCCGCTGGGCCACCGCTTTCGTGAACGCGGGGATCGAGCTCACCCTTGCAATCGATGGCGCCTTCGCCCATGAGGTGCGCATTGGGAAGGGTGGCCGAGTGGTTTAAGGCACCGGTCTTGAAAACCGGCGTGCCTGCAAGGGTACCGTGGGTTCGAATCCCACCCCTTCCGCCACCCGCCTTCGCTGACGCTTCGGCGCGGTGAAGCGCTGGAAGCGGGTGCCGCGCCATAGCTGCGGAGCAGCGACGGCGGGCTGGTTCGAAGTTTCTCTCTTCAACTCCGCAGGCAACTCGCATTCATTCCAGGACGATTTGCCTCGCGTTGCAGGCTGTGCAGCCATGCACGGATGGCTCTGCGTTTCAAAACCGGACGCTCTTCCGTTCATCGCGCCGGCGTCGTAGCATTCCCGGCATTGGCGGTGCACAGGCGCGGCGCCCGCTCAAAAACGAACATGCGCCAAGGGGAAAAACGCCCATGTTCGAGATACTCGATCGACAGACGCGGCTGACCGGCAATCAGATCAAAATCCTTTCCGCGGCCATCATCGGCGACGCGCTGGAATTCTTCGACTATTTCCTGATCGGCTTCGTGCTCGCCTTCCTGATCGGGCCATGGAAGCTCACCTTCGGCCAGTCGGCCATCGTGCTGATGAGTTCCGGCATCGGCGCTATCATCGGCGCCTACGTCTGGGGCTGGCTCGCCGACCGCATCGGCCGCCGCAAGGTCTTTATCGGCACGGTATTGAACTTCTCCATCGCCACCGGCTTGCTGTATTTCACGCCTGACAATGGCTGGGTCTATCTCGCCTTCATGCGCTTCTTCGTGGGCGTCGGCGTCGGCGGGCTTTATTGCGTGGACCTGCCGCTGGTGCAGGAGTTCATGCCTTCCTCCAAGCGCGGCTGGGTGGGTGGTATCGTGACCTGTGTCATCCCGCTCGGCGTCGGCCTCGGCGCGGTGATGGGCGCCTTTATGGGCTCCGACCAGTGGCGGCTGTTGTTCGCGATCGGCGTGCTGCCCGCATTGCTCGTGCTGTTGGTGCGGCTCTGGGTGCCGGAGTCGCCGCGCTGGCTGTGCCGGCAGGGCCGTTATGAAGAGGCGCGCAAGTCGCTGGCCTGGGCGCTGCAGATGGAACCCTCCGCGTTGCCGCTGCCGACTGCCGCCGATGCCGGTCCGATCATCAAGAGCAACTGGCTCGACCTCTTCAAATATCCGCGCAGCCTGATCGTTTCCTGGCTCGGCAATGCCGGCGCGCAGACCGGTGTCTACGGCATCACCTTGTGGGCGCCGTCGCTGTTCGTGGTGCTGTTGAAGGTGACCCCGCAGCAAGCCGCCAAGATGATGATCCTGCTCACTGTCTGCGGTTTCATCGGCCGGCTCTCCTTCTCGTTTTTCTCCGAGCTGATGGGACGGCGCAACGCCGGCGGCCTGCTCGGCTTCGGTGCTGGCGTCATGACCATCGTCGCGGGCTATAATTACGACGCGATGCTGTTCGGGATGTCGGCATTCTGGCTGCTGCTGGCCGTGACCTTCTTCTTCGCCGACGGCGGCTTTGCCATCGTCGGGCCCTATGCGGCGGAGGTCTGGCCTTCGCATCTGCGGACATCCGGCATGGGTTCGGCCTATGGCTTCGGCGGCATCGGCAAGATCATCGGGCCGGTGGGCCTTGCCTTGATCGTGGGCTCGGGCAATTACCTCAAGCCGGACGTACCGCTGCCGCAGATTCCGACCGCTTTCGTCTATCTCGGCTGCTGGTTTTTGATGGCCGGGGCGGTGTATTATTTCCTTGGAATAGAGACCAGGGGAAAGTCGATCGAGCAGATCGACAGGGAACTGGCCGTCACTGCCTGATTATCTTTTGCATCCGTTCGAAGAGAATACGCCTTGGACATGCTGATCCCGACTTCTGCCGAGCTTGCGGGCGACCGGAGCGTGATTTCGCTTGCCGAAGCACTGCGTCCGGCCGTCGCGGCCGCCTCGAACGAGATCGAGGACACGCGCCGGCTGCCGCCGGCCCTGCTCGACAAGCTCCACGAGGCGCGGCTGTTTCGGCTGCTGCTGCCGCGCTCGTCCGACGGGATCGAGACCGATCCCATCACCTTCTTCCATGTGATCGAGACGATCGCCCAGGCCGACGCTTCGACCGCGTGGTGCCTCGGCCAGGCCGGTGGCTGCGCCATGTCGGCGGCCTATCTCGATCTGCCGGTGGCGCATGCGATCTTCGGCAACGATCCGCGCGCGGTGCTTGCCTGGGGTCCCGGTCCCAAGGTCCGGGCGATCGAGTGCGACGGCGGCTACAAGGTTACGGGCGTGTGGGCCTTCGCCTCGGGCGGTCGCCATGCGACCTGGCTCGGCGCCCACTGCCCGATCTATACGGCCGACGGCTCGCCCAAGCGCGACGCCAACGGCGAGCAACTGGAGCGCACCATGCTGGTGCGCGCCGAGGACGTGCAATGGACCGACATCTGGAACACGGTCGGGTTGCGGGGCACCGCGAGCGACCAGTTTGCGCTCAACGATTTCTTCGTCCGATCGGATCATTCGATTACCCGCGACTTCGACAAGGAGTGCCGCGAGAGCGGCCCGCTTTATCGCATGGGCGCCGGCACCTGCTACCAGATGGGCTTTGCGGGCGTCGCCTGCGGCATCGCCCGCAGCGCACTCGACAGTTTTGTCGATGTGGCGCGCAACAAGGTACCGCGCGGTACCCGGAGCCCACTGCGCGACAATGCGGTGGTGCAGTCCAACCTCGCCCAGGCCGAGGTCAATCTCCGCGCCGCGCGTGGTTTCCTGTTGCAGTCGATGGCCGATATCTGGACGGAGCTTTCCGCCGGCGCCACCATCACCGTCGACCAGCGTATCACCGTCCGCCTGGCCGCGACCCACGCCATCCACAAGGCGCGCGAGGCGGTCGACTTCGCCTACAACGCCGCAGGCGCCACCGCGATCTTCGAGAACCATCCGCTGGAGCGCCGCTTTCGCGACATCCACACCGTGACCCAGCAGTTGCAGGGCCAGCTCAGACATTTTGAAACCGTCGGCGCCTGGATGATGGGCGCGGATACCGACCTTACCTTCGTCTGAAAAACAAAAAGGAAAACCACCATGCCCCTCGGCGGATTGCAGCACTACACCATCGAGCCCTCCGATCTGGAGCGCACCAAGAACTTCTATTGCGACGTGCTGGGGTTGGAGAACGGCGACCGTCCGCCGCTCGATTTCCCGGGCTACTGGCTCTACTCGGGCGGCACCGCGACCGTGCACCTGATGGGCACGCGCAAGCCGCGCGAGGGCATCGTGGTGCGCGGCACCGAAAAGAAGTACGAGGACACCGGCCGCCTCGACCATATCGCCTTTGCCGCCACCAACGTCGACGGCGTGCGCAATCGCCTGAAATCCAAAAACGTTAAATTCCGCGAGAGCATCGTACCTCGCACGGGCGATACGCAAATCTTCCTCTACGATCCCGACGGCGTCGGTGTGGAGCTGAATTTTCCGAAGCCGTAAGGCCTCGTTACGCTGCTCTTGCTCGACATTCCTGCCGACCGAATCGTGTCATTTGGGCGAGATTGCGCGCGAAAGGCGATTTCGGTTGGTTTCGGCGTTTCGGCATGGGCCCATTTGTGCGTTTCCGCTCATCGCTTGTTCACATTCACCTTCCTACTGTGTGCTATATCCAGATTCCACAGGAGGAAACCATGAAACTCAAACTCGCATTTGTTGGACTTATCGCGCTCGGCGGCGCGGCACTATCCGCTGGAACGGCATCGGCGATGCCGCTCGCTCCTCTCGGACAAGCCTCGAACGTCGAGAGCGTTGCGTTGGTTTGCGGCCCGAACGGTTGTATCCGCACCGCACCCGTCTACCGATACGGCTATGGCGTCCGTCGCGGTTATGGCTACGGCGTGCGCCGAGGCGGTTATGCCTATGGATATCGCCGGGGTGTTCGCCGCTGGTAATCGGGAAGTTAATCAGAAACGAGGACCGAAACTCGTTTCCTTTTAGCTGACGCACCATCGTCAGTTCGCAAAAGTTGAGGCCGCTTGCCGGTTTGGCGGCCTCACCGCCCCTCCTCCGCCGGCATGATCATCTTTTCGCTCGTTTTCCGGGGTTGATCTCAGCTTGCTCAATCCGGCCTTTCCGGGCGGAAGCGGACTGTCGGTATTGCGCTGAAAAGCGAACGCAAATTGATCGATCCCGAAGTTCATAAGGTAAGCTGGGCACAGGTCGGGCGGGTTGCCGAACCTGGCCGGTATCTTTTCACATTTGGCTGGCTGACCATTACCTCGGAAGATCTCGCAGTCTGGAAACAATATCCGAACGCCGCCTTCACCCTGGTGGTGCAGTCCCCGGCGGAAGCGGTCGAGGAATATCGGTTAGGTGCCTTTGAAGTGTGATGCGACCGGGATATTTTGAAGAGCTGGACGCGAGCCGGCGGTCGAGACCCACGACGGCTCTCACGCCATTCAAGCTGATCGGTAAAGCGCGGACAGGACACCAGGGCTCGCGAGCGCTGGAAGTCACGTAAAGCCCTCGCAATCTATTGAGATGCGCCCGTAGGCGTTTGCACAACACCCCGCAATATTCCTTGCATTCGCCCTCTAGTTGCGAAACAGTACGTCTGTACCTTAAGTATATTTATTGAAGTCGCGGTATTTCCCGCAATCTCCTGTCGATCAGCGTGGAGGGTCCGATGCCCCTCCATTGAAGGGATTTGAAAAATGGCTTGCGAGATAAAAATTTTCCAACCCGTCACGGCTTACCAGGATGCATCCGGCAAATTTGCCAAGCTCAGAGTTTCGGGATCGGCAAGCGATTGCGAGACCGTCTTGATCACCATCATGTGCAGCGGGACGGAAGGAGTACTCACGGCTCAGGTGCTAGACGGCCTTTGGTCCGCGGTTATCACCAATATCAACACCCAGTCCTTCGCACCGCTAGAATGCGCGTGCGACAAGGGATTTGAGATCAAGGTCGCCTGCGCCGTCGGCAACTGCAGCGACATGGCCATCGGTATCATATCCTGCGATCCGCTCTCGCAATGCCCAACCACTCATTCGGACATCGATCTGATTGATCCGAATTCCGATTGTGTAAACGGAATGCGTACCGTCAGCGGCACCGTCAACGTCTTCCCGGATACGGCCATGCCTGCCGGATGTACGGTAAAAATTGATGGACAGGTTGTGGGCTCTCCTCATGGTTCGTCCGGATCGCCCTACACAATACCCTTCGCGGTGCCGCTGGGCCCCGGCAAGCATCTACTCACCTGGACCTATTCTGATGATGTCTTCTGTGGCGGCGGCGGCCAGACCATCACGGTACCGCCCTGTAAAGGGTGTCCTGCTATCGACTTCCACATTCAGGAAGATCCCTGTGTCGAGCGTCACCGCAAGGTTACGGTGACGGCTACCATCCCTGACGCAGGCGTCCAAATTGATGCAACCCTGCTGCACAATGGAAGCCAAATCGATCACGCGAGCAAATCGGGGCCCATTACGCTCACCGGTAGCTTTCAATCGACTGCCGGTGTCACCGACCAGGTAACTGTATCTATTTCGGGTCTGCCCGATTGTGTGCCGACTACGCATACTTTCATGGTCGATCCATGCGATGGAGGTGGATCACCACCGCCACCAATTGGCGGCGGCGGCGGTGGCGGCGATGATGGCGACGGATCCGGGGGCTGCATCATCGGCCGCATTTTCGTTGTCATGCTGTTTGCGGCCGCACTTTTTCTCACGGTCGCTGCCGCCTGCGCGCCTGCTCCACCCATAATCATCGCGGCGGCCGCCGCCTGGCTTGTGGCCGGTATCGCATTTGCACTCTGGCTGGTGTTCTGCGGAACGAAGTGCGGCTCCTATCTCGTGCTTTGGCAAAGCTGGCTGTTTGGCACATGGCTGGCGGCGTTCCTGATATTTTGCTGTCCTTGGGCCGTGGCGGCGGTCGTTACTTTCGGTGCGCTTGCGGTAACGTTCTTTACCTTGTGGGTAACAAAGTGCCACCTTTCCTTTTGCAGGATATTTCTTGAACTTACCTGGGTGACCGCGGTTCCGGTCGCACTGATGTTCACGGCCTTGGGCCATATCGTGCCGTGCGGGATGGTCTCAGGAGTTGAAGCAGCGGCCGCCGTCACAACCGCAATATTCGCCGCCGCGGCCGCGGCCGCCTGTAAAGCTAATATCTGACCGGGCTTGTAATTTTCGGCGAGCGCATCCAGCGCTCGCCGAAGCCTGATTTTTGCGAAGGATACGCTCAACAGCATCGTCAGCACCGGAACGAGAATCAGAATCAGGCCGGCGATGACCCATTCGATCCCCGACGCCGGCAAAATCTTCTCTCCCGCGAATATGAAAGCCAGTGCTGTGAGGGCAATCGCGATCGCCGATGCCCATCGCGCGGGGGAGCAGCCACACGCGAAATAATCCCTTCGCACAGTCCCCTCGATGAGTGACCGATCCGAATCCGAGAGTTCGGCGATTTGCAGTTGGAAATCGTCGAAATGCCGGTGCCACGTTTTTAGCAGGCCGAGGTCGGAAACAGACCTCGCCACCAGGATTCGGCGGCGACCGGATACCGATTTTGCGCAGCTTCGGCAACCGCCGGCTTGTGCTGTGTTCATACTGCGCACCGTTATAAACGAGTTGTATGAAGTTGGTCATCGAAACATGCGCTTGGCGCAATCGGGCAAATCATATGTCCGGCGGATTGCAGTTTCAACTATCTGGGCCGACTTCCTGCCTTCCACAACCGCAGAATGTACTCAGTCCAGTCCCCGTTCGCGGCTCAAGCGGACCATCTGGTCGATGAAAATAGCTTTTTGCCTCGCGTCCAGGCTTGCAAAAAGCGGCTCGGCCGCATCGGCGACATTCCTCTGATCGACCGCGCGATCGTTGAGGAACTGGGCCTCGTTGCGCATCTGCTCGATGATATCGTCCGGGGGATCCCGCTGCGCGCGCGCGATCCTGAGATTTAAGCGATCGGCACCGTTGTGTCCGAGATAGTGCATGGCGCTGTTGAAAGCCGTCCAGTTCTTCTCCTGCTCGGGCGTCAATTGCAGTTCGGTCTTGATCCGGTCGATATACGCATCGCTATTGGCGACGTTCTGTTCCGCGGTCAGTTGCGGCTCGGCTGCCGCCGGGGTTCCTTTGCCCCCCTTTGCCGTTTTGGCCGCCTTTGGACCGGTCTGCTTGGCGCCGGGCTGTGAAGCGGCGGAGGGAGCCTGCGAGTTTTGTCCGGGAACTCCGAGCACGCCGGTGAACACACCCACGACGCCGCCGATGGCGCCGCCCAGCACGCCGCCCACCGGTCCGGCCGCCTTGTTGCCGGCCTGCGCGCCCTGTTGGACACCTTTGACCAATCCTTGAGCATATGCGCCAGGGGACGCGGCGCTAAACGCGACGGCTCCGGCGACGAGCGAGACAAGCAACCTTTGGTTCGCGCCCGCCGGCAGTCTCAGGCTGATCATCCGCTATTCTCCATGGTCGCTCGTTACCGCGCACCGCTCCGCGTTTGCGGCGATTCAGACAATATCGGTTTCACGCCATGCAAGTCCACGGCGTAAATCGTGGCTTTGCAGCCTGTGGCAATCGCGCGCAGGCCGGCAGAGCATTGCTGTGTGCAGCGCAGTATCGGGCATAAACCGGGTTCACCTGTCGGCTGGCCGAGCAGCCCTGCCGCCGTTTCCACACGCAACGTAAGTTCTAGGAGCCGGGCAAGCTGATTTCTCGACAGACGCCGGCAATTCTGCTCTGATCGTCAAAACGAAATCTCCGCGGCGTCCTGCAGTGCCCGATTGCGGCCTGGCTGGCAGATGGAGAAACAAAAACAACTGCACAATTTAGCTCACCACGAATGGCTCACCAGGGAGAGAACGCCATGTCTCGGAGGAAGCTTTCTCGACGGCAATTTGTCGCCGCTACCGCACTGTCGTCCGCGGCTTTGATAACTGCGCCATATATTCGAACGGCGCATGCCGCCGGCAAACTCACGATGGGCTTCTGGGATCACTGGGTCCCGAACGCCAACAATGCCAGCACCGAACTCGTCAACGAATGGGCCGCCAAGGAAAAGGTCGAGGTTTCGATCGACTATATTACCAGCCAGGGCAACAAGAACCTGGTGACCATCGCCGCCGAGGCTCAGGCGAAGTCCGGCCATGACATTCTGGCGATGCCGACATGGTGGCCCCACGCGCAGGCCGACCTGCTCGAGCCCATGAACGATGTCGTCGAACCGCTCATCAAAATAAATGGCGAGGTCAACGGCACCGTCAAATATCTCGGCAAGGCGGGTGACAAGTGGCTGGGCGTCCCGGCTTGCATCGGCAGCCAGATCAAGGGGCCCTGCTCCCGAATCGATCTGATGAAAAAATTCGCCAATATCAACGTCCAGGAGATGTATCCCGCCGGTTCACCGCCGAAAGCCGACGCCTGGACCACGGACGCATTCCTGAAAGCGGCCGAAGCCTGCCACAAGGGCGGTGTTCCCTTCGGGATCGGTCTCGGTGAGACCAGCAACTCCGTCGATACCGTCGGCGCGTTCTTCCTCGCCTTCGGGGCCGAAGTGGTCGATGCCAAAGGCAACGTCACCGTCAAAAACGACAATGTACGCCAGGTGCTTGAGTATTATAAAAAGCTGATGGCGTTCCTGCCGCCGGATGCGCCGGCGTGGGATGACGCTTCCAACAACAAGTGGCTGGTCTCGGGCAAAGGCGCCCTGATCATGAATCCGCCGAGTGCGTGGGCTGTGGCCAAGCGCGATGCGCCGCAGGTCGCCGAGCAGTGCTGGACCCACGGCTTCCCGGTCGGACCGAAGGGCCGCTTTGCACCCTTCCTTCCGTATTTCTGGAGCGTCTGGAACTTCTCCAAGAACAAGGAAGCCGCCAAGAGCCTGCTTACGCATCTGTCGCAACCGGCTTCCGTCGAGAAACTGGTGGCGGCCAGCGGCGGCTACGATCTGCCCGCGTTCGAGAAGCTGACCACCCTGAAGACATGGGCGGAGGAAGGCCCGCCGAAAGGCACGCTGTTCCATTATCCGAACCCGTACAAGCACCAGACGCTGTCGATCTCGGCATCGCCGGCGCCTCCGAAGATCGCCCAGCAGATCTACACCCAGGCCACCCTGACCAAGATGTGCGTGCGCTTCTATCAGGGCGAAGCTATGGAGAAGACGCTGGCGTGGGCGGAAGGCGAGCTCGAAGGCTTCATGCGGAGCTGACGCGAAGCGGTTCGCGCGGCGGTCACGCATCCCGATCGTGTGACCGCCGCGGCAAGCCTCGCGGCGAAGCTGTTGCTTAAACACGACGGGCGGCCGGCCATGATTCCGGCCTTCCGGTAACACATCCGGAAATGCCGGATGCGGGACATCCGGGATAAAACTGACGGGGAAGATGCATCATGGTTGATGTCGCTATTCAGCCGAGCGGCGTTGTCCGGACCGGGACCGCGCGGAAGCGCTCCAGTTTGCGAACCGCGCTCAAGCGGAAATCCACCGCGGCTTTTCTTATGACCTTGCCGCTGATCCTTCTCATTGCCATTCTGGTTGTCTATCCGGCGTTCTATTCCCTGCATCTGGCGACGCTGAACAAGTCGATGCAGCGCTTCGTCGGGCTCGGAAATTTCGAATTCCTGTTCAAGCGCGAGACGTTCTGGCTGGTGGTGAAACAGTCGTGCATCTTCGCGATCACCGCCGTGGTCTTCAAGGCGCTGATCGGCTTCATCGTCGCGCATTTCGTTCACAACATTCCGGCCAAGGGCCAGCGCAAATGGCGTGGAATGTTGCTGGTGCCGTGGGTCATTCCCCCCGCGATGAGCACGCTGGCGTGGCTTTGGCTGTTCGATCCGTCCTATAGCGCGTTCAACTACACGCTATCTTTTTTCAACATCGGGCCAATTCCCTGGACCGGCGACGCCTACTGGGCGCGGTTCTCGGTGATCCTGGTGAATATCTGGTTCGGCGCGCCGTTCTTCATGATCATGTATCTGGCGTCGCTGAAGTCGGTGCCCGATCAGCTCTATGAAGCCGCCGCCATCGACGGCGCCAACTGGTGGCAGCGCATCTGGTACGTCACGCTGCCGATGATGCGCAACATCATCGCGATCACCACGCTGTTTTCGCTGATCGTGACATTCGCGAATTTCGATATCGTGCGGATTCTTACCGCGGGCGGTCCGCTGGATCACACCCACATCTTCGCGACCTGGGCATTCCGCGTCGGTATCGAAGGGGGCGACATCCCGCTTGGCGCCAGCGTTTCGTTGTTCATGCTGCCGATACTCGCGGTCGCGGCGATCTTCATTCTGCGCGATATCAACAAACGCGGGAATGAAGCCTGATGACAAGCACGGTCGTGATCGACAAGGCCGCGCCGACCCGCGTGGTCAAATATGGCAGCATGAGCCGCGACCGCGCCTGGGCGCTTAAATGGTCGTACTTTTTCCTCACTCTTTTCGCGGCCTTCTCGCTGCTGCCGCCGCTATACATGCTGATCACTTCGATGAAGAGCAGCGCCGAGATTTCCGCGGCGACCAATCCCTGGTGGGTGTTCCATCCGACGCTGGAAAACTACATTGAGCTTTTATCGTCCAATCAGTTCCTGACGTTTTTTCGCAACTCGGCGCTGGTCTCGATCTTCGTCGTGACCATCACCATGCTGATCAGCGTGCCCGCCGCCTTTGCGCTGGCGCGGATGCGGTTCTGGGGCTCGGCGACGCTCGCCACCGGCGTGTTTCTGACCTATCTGATCCCGGATACGCTGCTGTTTTTGCCTCTGTTCAAGATGTTCGCGGTATTCGGCGATCTCACCGGGATCCAGCTGATCAATCGCTGGTATGTGCTGCTGATCGTGTATCCGACGCTGACGGTGCCGTTCTGCACCTGGATCATGATCGGTTATTTTGCGTCGATCCCCAAGGAACTCGACGAAGCCGCGATCATCGACGGCGCGTCGTGGTTCCAGACGCTGACGCGGATTTTTATTCCGGTCGCCCTGCCCGGTATTATTGCCGCGACCATCTTTGCCTTTACGGTCTCATGGGCGCAGTTTCTGTATCCGCTGGTGTTCACGACGTCGACCGATCAACTGGTGCTGCCGGTCGGCATTATCACCTCCCTGATCAAGGGCAACGTCTTCAACTGGGGGAAAATCATGACCGGCGCCCTGCTCGGCGCCGCCCCGCCGCTCATCATCTACGCGTTCCTGATGGACTACTACATCGCCGGTCTCACCGCCGGCGCTACGAAGGGTTAGGTTTCATGGCCGATGTTACGTTGCGTAAAGTCGTCAAGCGTTACGACGAGGTCGAGGCGGTGCGCGGCATCGACCTCGACATAGCGGACCATGAATTTGTCGTGCTGGTCGGACCATCCGGATGCGGAAAATCCACGACGCTGCGGATGATCGCTGGCCTCGAAGACATCACCGACGGCGACATCATGATCGGCGGCAACGTCGTCAACGACGTGCCGCCCAAAGACCGCGACATCGCCATGGTGTTTCAAAACTACGCGCTGTATCCGCACATGACGGTCGCCGAAAACATGTCGTTCGGATTGCGCCTGAAGCATTTTCCGAAGGCCGAAATCAAGACGCGGGTAACCGAAGCAGCCCGCATGCTCGATATCACCGAACTGATCGACCGCAAGCCCAAGCAGTTGTCGGGCGGCCAGCGCCAGCGCGTTGCGATGGGCCGCGCCATCGTCCGCCATCCGAAAGTGTTTCTGTTCGACGAGCCGCTCTCCAATCTCGACGCCAAGCTGCGGGTGCAGATGCGGATCGAGATCAAGAAGGTGCATCAGAAAGTTCGCACCACCACCGTCTACGTGACCCACGACCAGGTCGAGGCGATGACGCTTGCCGACCGCGTAGTGGTCATGAACCACGGCCGTATCGAGCAAATCGGTACGCCGAACGAACTTTATCACAAGCCGGCCACCCGCTTCGTGGCCGGTTTCATCGGCTCGCCCGCGATGAACTTCATTCCCTGCCGGCTCGAGGACGTTTCCGGCAAGCTGCATGTTCGGCTGACCGATCGGATTTCTTTTCCGCTCCCGCCTGTCCGTGCCGCCAGATATCAGTCGGTCGGACGAGACGAAAAGTTGCTGCTCGGATTGCGGCCGGAGCATATCACTGAGGCAAGCGCGCATCCTGAGCCCGGCCATGAGGAATTCGAGACGGTACTCGATGTCATCGAGCCGATGGGCATGGAGACGCTGGTCTATTTCACGCTGGAAGGAACCCAGATCTGCGGAAAAGTTAATCCCAATGTGAATGCGCAGGCCGGAAAACCGCTCCGATTGGCTGTGGACCTCAACAATATGCACCTGCTAAATGAGGCCACCGGCGCCGTCATTTGACGGACGCATCAACAAGAAACGGCCGAGGGTGCAGGGAATGGCGACCAACAAGAAGAAGATTCTTATCACCGAATCTTTCTCACCCAAGGGACGAGAACTCTTCAAGGACCGCGACGACATCGAAATCGTCGAGTTTCCCAATATGATATCCGCCGTGGATTTCGAAGCGATGCTCAAGGCGCAGGCGCCGGTTCATGGCGTGGCGCTGGGTGCCACCCGCTTCGGCGAGCCTGAGCTCGAAGCCTCCGGCGACATGAGGGTGGTAACCCGCATCGGCGTCGGTTACGACGCCGTCGATGTTCCCGCCCTGAGCCGCCGCAAGGTGCCGCTGATGGTCGCCGGCACGGCCAATTCGCCGTCGGTCGCCGAGCAGGCGATATTCATGATGCTGACGCTGGCAAAGCGCGCGGTGGAAATGCACGCGCTGGTCAAGGAAGGCAACTGGAGCACCCGGCTCGGCAAATTGCCGTTCGATCTGTTCGGCAAAACCGTGCTGATTGTCGGTTTCGGCCGTATCGGCACGCGCACCGCCAAGCGTTGCCTCGCCATGGAGATGAACGTCCTGGTCTATGATCCCTATAAGCCCGCGGCCGAGATCAAAGCCGCCGGCTGCGAGCCGGTGGCCGACCTCGATGCGGCATTGCCGCGCGCCGATTTCGTCAGCATCCATTGCCCAAAGACATCGGAGACGGTCGGCATGTTCAACGCCGCGCGTCTGCAGCGCATGAAGGCGACGGCCTACCTCGTCAACACCGCGCGCGGCGGCATTATCGACGAGCCGGCGCTGCACGACGCGCTGGTTTCCGGAAAACTTGCGGGCGCGGGTCTCGACGTTTTCGAACAGGAGCCGCCACCGGTCGGACACTCGCTGTTTGAGCTTCCCAATGTGATCATTGCGCCGCATGTGGCCGGCGTCACACGCGAAGCGGTCGATCGGATGAGCGAACAGACCGCCCTCAATATCCTCAGCGCGCTTGACGGCGAGCCGATCCGGCAGAACGTCATCAATCAAGACGTGCTCGGCTGACGTGAGAGCGAAAGCTTCGTCGCTGTCGATCATAACTGTCTAACATCCACCGACATCTGCGCGAGTGACGTTCATGGCCATCAAGGATTACGGCAGCTACGACGCGCTCGGCCTCGCCGAGCTCGTTCGCACCAAACAGGTCAGCGCGCGGGAATTGCTGGATGAGGCGATCGCGCGGACCGAAAAGGTCGATCCGCAGATCAACGCGGTGGTCGTCAAGCATTACGACTATGCGCGTGGGCAGATCGGCAGGGGACTTCCGAGCGGTCCGTTCGCCGGGGTGCCGTTTCTGCTCAAGGATCTCGATCCTCTCGAGGGTACGCGGACCACTTCAGGCGCCAGCGTGTACCGGGACAATGTCGCCGATCGTACCGGCACCCTCGCCCGGCGTTTCCTCGACACCGGCGTGACCATCTTCGGAAAGAGCTCGACTCCCGAATTCGGGCTGATGCCGACGACCAAATCCCGGCTGTTCGGTCCGACCCGAAATCCGTGGAATCTCGCGCATTCGTCGGGCGGCTCGTCCGGCGGCGCCGGCGCGGCCGTCGCTGCACGCATCCTCCCCGTCGCGCATGCCAGCGACGGCGGCGGTTCGATCCGCATTCCCGCATCTGCATCCGGCGTATTCGGACTGAAGCCGAGCCGCGCGCGCAATCCGATTGGCCCCGATCGCGGCGAGGGCTGGGGCGGATTTTCCTGCGGCCATGTGCTGAGCATCAGCGTGCGCGACAGCGCCGCGATGCTGGATGCGATCCACGGGCCGGAAACATCGAGTCCCTATCACGCGCCGCCACCGCAACGGCCTTTTGCGCAGGAAGTCGGGCGCGACCCCGGAAAATTGCGCATCGCATTCACCGATAAGTCGCCCTATGGGGATAGCATCGATCCCGAAATTGCGGCGGCGGTTCGTGATGTCGCCGCGCTGCTTGCCGGCCTCGGGCACCATGTCGAGGAACGGGCGCCATCGCTGCCCGTCGATCCGGCCGTGGTAATGTCGACCATCGTGGCTGCCAACACCGGACTGACGGTGCGGACTGCCGAGCAACGCTTCGGCCGCGCCATGACCGGAAATGATTTCGAGACGCTGACGCTGGTAAGCGCCCACAATGCGCAAAAGCAGACCGCAACGGATTACGTCGCCGCCCAACAAAACGCCTTTCATATCCTGCACAGCCTCGCGGCGTTCTTTGAAAGCTGCGACGTCTTCCTGTCGCCGACGCTTTGCTCGCCGCCGTTGCGCATCGGCGAACTCAATACGATGGCGGACGATCTGTCGCATATCGCCCCGATCCTGCGGCGCTATATGCCGGGCACCAGCATGTGCAACATGTCCGGCCAGCCGGCGATGTCGGTCCCGCTGGCCTGGAATTCGGCCGGGCTGCCGCTCGGCATGATGTTCGCCGCGCGTCTGGGCGACGAGGCCACGCTGTTTCGGCTGGCGGCGCAACTCGAGCAGGAGCGGCCGTGGAAAGACAAGCGCCCGCCGGTTTGCGCTTAAAAAAGCCACAGCCACCCGCAATAAAACCAGGTACCACGCATCGGGCCGGCCGCCGCGTGCGACACGCGAATTCTGGAGATTGTATCTTGAGCCAAAGCGACCCGACCGATCATGCGCTTGCAGCGATTGCGAGCATCCTCGATCAGCCCGAAAGCCTTTCTTTTCCGGATGCTCCCGCCCCCCAGGAAAAGCCGGCGGTCTCGCCCGCTCCCACCGATGCCGACGGCTACTCGAAGGTCGGTCCAGGTCCGTTGCAGGCGGTCCGTTTCAAATGGACGGTGCGGCGCGATGACAATGGCGGCTATTTCGTCGACGAAACGATTGGCGACAATTCCGTGCCGATCAGCAGCGGACCGATGACGAAGGACGCCGCGATCAAACTCGTCGACGACCGCGAAGCCGAAGCGCGGCGGAGATTCGAGGGCATCAAACGCGAAATGGCATCGCGCGAAGTTCGGTCTTCCAAGGATTGACGTGGCGTTTCTCGGGCGGCAACTCCTTGCCCAAAATTGACCCGGTTCGCCATTCCAAATTAGACTGCCTGTGGATACAGCACCGCATTATTGAACCAAAGCCGGCAATCCCCGACTTATTTTGACGACGGTGATGTTGATCACATTGCTGAGTCTTGCCGAGGCGTAGGGTCGGGACTGGGATTTCACTGCCCAGGAGATCATGATGAGAAAGCTTGTTGCGATCGCAGCACTTCTGCTGGCAAGCACCGCCGCGCAGGCCCAATACACGTTTGAATATGGCGGACGCACGATCCGCATCGACCCTGATCGCGGCACGGTTTCCATACCGGGCGTCTACGACAACAGCGGGCGGCGAACGAAACGCTCGCGCAACGACCAGGACAACGACCGTCCGCGCAAGAACGCACCTCAGCAGGCAAAGGTTGACCCGCAGGCGCCGGCACAAACCGATCAGCCTGCGGTGCCCGCCGGCGGCATGCCTGAACCCTCGACGGCAAACCTTGCACCACCGGATTCGACACCAGCGCCGCAGCCGCCAGCCAGCGCGCCGGCGCCGCAGGCTCAGCCGGATGCAGTGCCCGCGGCCGCACCGGCGCCGATCGTCGCTACGGCTCCGGTAGCGGCGCCGGTGCAGAAGCAGCAGGCACCTTCCCCCGCCACGCCGGCAACCCAGTCGGTGGCGTCACCGCTCGGATTGTGGGTGACGGAAGAAAAGGAAGGCAAGGTCCGCATCGAGCAATGCGGAGCCAATCTTTGCGGATATTCCGTTGACGCCAAATCGAACCAGAACGGTGAACAGGTGCTGATCAACATGAAGCCCGGCAACGATGCCAAATGGAGCGGCCGGATTCTCGATCCGAACACCGGCAGCACCTACAACTCCACGATCGCGCTGAAAGGTTCGGACAGCCTTCGGGTTCAGGGCTGCGCTTTCGGCGGCATGTTCTGCGGCGGCCAGACCTGGAGCCGGGTGAACTAGCCGACTCCGGCGCGACGCTACAACGCACACCGCCGTCATCCTAAGGTGCGCACCTCTTCGGCGAGCCTCGAAGGATGGGCCACGAGCGCCCTGCGGGCCATCCTTCGAGACGCACGCAACCGGCGCGCGCCTCAGGATGCGGCTCGGCTCCGGAGCTACCCCCCAATCGCCGCGGTGTATTCCTCGTCGGTGACCTGTTCCATCCAGGTCACATGGGTCCCATCCAGCGACTCGTGCATCGCGATGTGAACCATCCCGTTGGTCGGCGAGGCGCCGTGCCAATGTTTTTCGTTGGGCGGAATCCACACGGTATCGCCGGGACGGATTTCCCGGACCGGGCCGCCCTTGGTCTGCACCCGTCCGACGCCGGAAATGACAAAAAGCGTCTGTCCGAGCGGGTGGGTATGCCATGCGGTGCGCGCGCCCGGCTCGAATGCGACGCGCGCGGAATTGACCCGCGCCGGGGCTGGCGGCGTGTTGATCGGGTCCTGCCAGACCGTACCGGTGAACCAGTCGCTCGACGCGCGCCGGGTGGGCCGTGAACCTGCGAGATGAATGTCCATCGAATTTCCTCTGTTTTGTAAGTTTATTGTTTCTTTGTAGATGCGTAGCGCGCCTTGGTATCGGCATTCATGGGATACAGCCCCGGCAATGCCGCGCCGCCGTTGACTTCATTGACAATCCAGGCCTCCATCCGTTCCTGCTCCGCGCCTTCGGCCAGAATAAGATCGAGAAACGCCTTCGGGATCACCACAGCGCCGTCCTGGTCCGCGACGATGATGTCCTCCGGGAAGATCGCGACGCCGCCGCAGCCGATCGGTTCGCCCCAGCCGACGAATGTCAGGCCTGCGACCGAGGGCGGTGCCGCAAAACCATCGCACCACACCGGCAGGCCGGTGCCGAGCACGCCCTCGAGATCGCGCACCACGCCGTCGGTGACCAACGCGGCGACGCCGCGCTTGACCATGCGCGCGCACAGGATATCGCCGAAAATGCCGGCGTCCGAAACGCCCATGGCGTCGACCACAGCGATACAGCCCTTCGGCATCGCCTCGATCGCGGTCCGGGTCGAGATCGGCGACGACCATGATTCAGGTGTGGCAAGGTCTTCGCGCGCGGGTACGAAGCGCAGCGTGAACGCTTCACCGACCAGCCGGGGCTGTCCCGGCCGCAACGGGCGCGAGCCCCGCAGCCAGACGTTTCGCAGCCCCTTTTTCAGAAGAACCGTGGTGATGGTCGCGGTAGTGATGCGCGACAGAGTCGCGATGGCTTCTGGGCTTAGGGACATTGGAAGGCCTGCTCCGTGGGAATTGAGAGGCGCATCTTGCGGGGCGCGGCCATCGCGTCAAGTGGCGCTAACTCGCGGGCTGAGAGCATTGCAGCGCATGGCCGGTGATTACAGCATCTTATCGCGGGTATGTGCATTAATTTATTGAAGTCGCAAGGTAAATTCGCGCGAAGCGGATTCCACTTCGCGCCAAAACGCGCTATGGCTAGGGTATCTACCGACAAGCTGTGAGGCCATGGCCACGACCCTCTCCCCGCCCCGCATTCTGCCCAGTGGCGACAGCGCCATCACGGTGGAATTCAGCCGCAAGATCGACGAAGAGGCCAACCGGCGCGTGCTGGCGCTCGATCGCATTATGGCGCGCGATGCGATCGCTGGCGTGACCGAGACGGTGCCGACCTATCGCTCGCTACTGGTGCATTACGATCCCGCGCGCATCGGCTTTGAAGAACTCGGCGAGAAACTGATCGCGCTGGCGCAACTGCCGGTGCCGACGGCCATCAGCACGCGGCGGTGGCGGATTCCCGTTGCTTACGGCGGCGAGCACGGCATCGATCTCGAAGACGTCGCAAAAACCCTCAACACCACGCCTAATGATATCGTGGCGCGGCATGTGGCCGGCGACTATCGCGTCGCCATGATCGGCTTCACGCCCGGCTGGTCCTACCTCAGCGGACTCGAGAACTTCCTGCACATGCCGCGGCGGCAAAACCCGCGGCTGCTGACTCCGGCTGGCACGGTTTCCATCGGCGGCGTGCAGACCGGCGTACAGTGCCTTGCCGGTCCGAGCGGCTGGCATCTGCTGGGGCAGACCGCGGTGCGGACCTACCAACTGCATCGCGATCCGATCTTCCTGCTGGAACCCGGCGACGCCGTGACTTTTTCCGCCGTGGACGCCAAAACCTTCGCGGAGCAGGATCGCGCCGCCGAAAGTGGGGAGATCGTCGCGGAGTTGACGGCGTCATGAGCCAGTTCGTCATATCGGCCATCGGTCCAGCGAGCTCCGTGCAGGACGGCGGACGCTTCGGCGCGCAGCGTTATGGTCTTGTGCCGAGCGGCGCGATGGACCGGCTGGCGCTGGCGGCAGCGAATTGCCTGGTCGGCAACGCGCCGTTCACTGCAGCGATCGAGATAGGTCCGCTCGGAGCGGTCTTCACCGCGCGCGGCGGCGCGGTTCGTGTTGCGCTCGCTGGTGCCGCGCGCAATGCCGACGTCGCCAAACGCACCGTTACGTCCGATACCTCGATGACGCTCGCGGATGGCGAAAGCCTTAGTCTCGGTTTTGCGCGCGGCGGCACCTTCAGTTATCTCGCCATCGAAGGCGGCGTGCAGGGCGAGCCGATGTTCGGCAGCCTCGCGGTCAACGCCCGCGCCGGTCTCGGCAGTCCCTACCCGCGCCCGCTGCAGGCCGGCGACAAACTAGAGGTGATGATGGCGAGTGGCGCGGCCGAGCGCGCAATTGATCTCCCGGCGCTTCCCGATGGACCGATCCGCGTGGTGATGGGGCCGCAGGACGACGAGTTCGGCGACGCCGCGGCGCTGTTTCTTGAGAGCGAATGGAAAATATCGGCGACCAGCGACCGCATGGGATATCGGCTCGAAGGTCCCGCGATCAAGCATCTGCACGGTCATAACATCGTTTCCGACGGCACCGTGAACGGCAGCATCCAGGTGCCCGGCAACGGCGCGCCCATCGTGCTGATGCCGGACCGTGGCACCAGCGGCGGTTATCCCAAGATCGCGACGGTGATAACAGCCGATCTCGGGCGTTTTGCGCAGACATCGGCGGGCCGCGGGTTTCGTTTCAAGGCGGTCGGCATGGCGGAGGCACAGGCCGAGGCGCGGAAGTTCGCGGAGTTGCTGCGCACCCTGCCCGACCTGGTCCATGATGTGAAGAATTCCGTTCTCGATATCGAGGCGTTGCGAAGCGCGAATGTCGCCGGCACCGCCGTCAATGCATTCGACGCGCAGACATGGCAAATTCAGGTTCAGGACTGACGCAATACGGATTCACAGGAAGCGGAACCCACATCATGACCATCGATCTGAACTGCGACCTCGGCGAAAGCTTCGGCCCCTGGGAAATGGGCAACGACGCCGCCATGATTGAGCTTGCCACCTCGGTCAATATCGCCTGCGGCTATCACGCTGGCGACGCCGACATCATGCGCAAGACGGCGGAGCTTGCAAAAGCGCGCGGCGTCAGCATCGGCGCGCATCCCGGCTACCGCGACCTGCACGGTTTTGGCCGCCGGCCGGTGCCCGGCATGAAATCGTCGGAGATCGAAAACCTGGTCGCCTACCAGATCGGCGCACTGCAGGCGATCGCCACTGCGGCCGGCCACAAGGTGACCCACGTCAAGGCGCACGGCGCGCTGTCGAACGTCGCTTGCGAGGACGACATGACCGCGCGCGCGATCGCATCCGCGATCAAGGCGGTCGATCCCAATCTGGTCTTTGTGGTGTTGGCGAATTCGAAGCTGGTGCAGGCCGGCGAAGCCGCCAATCTGCCGATGGTGCATGAGGTATTCGCCGACCGCGCCTATGAGGACGACGGCTCGCTGGTGTCGCGCCGCAAGCCCGGCGCGGTTCTGCATGACGCCGGCCAGATCGCGCAGCGGGTGGTGCGGATGGTGCAGGATGGCGCGGTGGTTTCGGTGACCGGGAAAGTTATCAAGATGCGCACCGACACGGTGTGCATTCACGGCGATACGCCGGGTGCGGTCGATATCGCGCGCGGTGTGCGGCAGTGCTTGAAAGACAATGGAATAGAAGTGGCGCCGTTCAAGAAAGCGAGTTAGCGCTCAGAACGGATGAACCGACAACGTGCCGAACACCACGGCGGCGATCATGGCGAATGCGCCGTAAAGCGCGGCGGTATGGAATCCACGCCCGGCCCGGCCCGACAGCGAGCGTGCGTAAAAGTGCAGCCGGGCTTCCGCCGATAGTTCCCGCATAGTCGATCTCCAACGCAGCATGTGCGCTAGAGGAATGTCGATTTCGCCCAAGTGCAAGCGGGACCGTAAAATAACGACGCCGATTCCGTCGAGGAGTCGGTTGGCAGACAAAAATTCTCTCCCGTGATTCCGGCTGAGAATTTTATTCGTTCAAATTTGTCGGGGATTGGAACCCATCAGTAGACGTCCTGCTGGAACCGGCCTTTTTTCTTGAGGTCGGCGACAAACAGCACTGCCTCGTCGGTGGAGCGCGCGCCGAACTGGGCCACGATATCGACCAGCGCGCGTTCGACATCCTTCGCCATCCGCTTGGCGTCGCCGCAGATATAGACGTTGGCACCCTCCGCCAGCCAGGTCCACAGCTCGCGGCCGACTTCGCGCATGCGGTCCTGCACATAGAATTTCTTATTCCCATCGCGCGACCATGCCAGCGACATCCGCGTCAGCAGGCCTGCGGTTTTCATCGCATTCAGTTCGTCGGCATAGAAGAAATCGTAGTCGCTGCGCTGATGGCCGAAGAACAGCCAGTTCTTGCCGGTAGCGCCGGTGGCGCGGCGGTCCTGCAGGAAGGCGCGGAACGGCGCGATCCCGGTGCCCGGCCCGATCATGATGATCGGCGTTTTCGGATCCTGCGGCAGCGCAAAACCGTGCGCCTTCTGGACATAGACCTTGAGTTGTTCGCCGGGATTGGCGCGTTCGGCGAGGAAGGTCGATGCGAGGCCGAGCCGCTTCCGCTTGCCGACGACATAGCGCACGCAGTCCACGGTGAGCGACAACTTGCCCGGCGTCGCATTGTGCGAGGACGAGATCGAATAGAGCCGCGGCTGCAGCGGTTCCAGGGCTTCGACGAAGGCCTCGGGATGCGGTCGCACGCCGGAAAACTTTTGCAGCGCGGCCATCACATCCAATGTCGCTGCATCTCCGTCGGGGTCCTCGCCCTGCGCCAGTGCGCGCGCCTTCTCGCGCTGCGCGCCGCCGGTGATGAAGGAAATCAACTCGAACAGGCTATCGGGCGCCGGCGCCAGCGACACTTCGTCCTGCAATACCTCGCGCAAAGTCTTGCCTCTGATCTCCGTGGCGTGCGATGCCCCGAGCAGCGCGATGATCTGATCGACATGGCCGAGGTCATTGCGCGCGAAAATGCCGAAGGAATCGCCGACGGTGTAATCGAGCCCGCAGCCGCTGAGATCGAAATCGATATGCCAGGTTTCCTTTTCCGAGCCGGGTTTGTTGAGCAGGTGGCGCGAGACGAAGGTCGCAGGCGCCGGATTGTCACGCGAGCGGCCGGGTTCGGCGGTGATCGCCGGCGCCGCTGCGGCAGGCGCGGCCGTCGTGTCCGGTGAGGCCGCCGGCGCCTTTTCCAGTTCCTCATGGAGCAGCTTCAGCATCCGCGCGGTTTCCTTGCCGCCGGGCACGCAGAGATTGAGCCTGGGTTCAGCTCTGTGCGCAATCGCATCGGAATAGTCGTTGCAGTTATAGCCGCACTGGCCGCAATCCTGCTGCGCCATTGCCGCCATCATCCGCCGCCGCAGCGGGCGGCCTTCCGCAAGCTTCATGCGGTCTGCGATCGGCATGGTCTGGTCGTGCCACGGCGCCTCGCCGTCGTCGCTGGCCGCGCCCGGCAGTAACGCGGCGCCCTGCTCCCCCGATAGTGGCGCGGGACCGTCCGTCGAAAGCAAACCGGCGAAGAAGCCGTTCAGCCAGGAACGTTGCGCTTCGGAAAATGGCGCGCTTGACGGAATGATTTCGATTTTCGGCGGCGGTGTCATCTGGTTCATGACAAAGCCTCCGCATCGGCCAGTTTGCGCAAAGTTTCGCCGTCGTGGCTGCGCGCGAAGGTCAGGAATGTTTCATCCGATGAGGCGCGGTTCGACAGATACGCCTTCAGCAACTTCTCCACGGTTTTCGGTGCGTCCTCGGCCTTGAGATCGTGATAGACCTCCTGCCCGACATCGGCATGCGGCCCGAAGCCGCCGCCTGCGAACAGGTGATAGCCCTCCACGGTTTCATCGGCATTCCCGACCGGAACCTTCGCCGCGATCAGGCCGATATCGCTGATGTAATGTTGCGCGCAGGAATGGTGACAACCGGTGAGATGGATGTTGAGCGGCGTGTCGATCTCGATCCGCGGCTCGCACCAGTCGCCGATCTCGGCGGCGTGGCGCTTGGTGTCTGAGGCTGCGAACTTGCATCCGGCGTTACCGGTGCATGCGATCAGCCCGGCGCGGATGTTAGACGCCTTGACCGCAAGGCCCGTCGCCTCGATCGCGGCAATCGCCAGCGCAACGTTGTCGTCGCGCACGCCCGGAATCAGCAAATTCTGCCAGACTGTGAGCCGGAGTTCGCCGTCGCCGAGATCCTGCGCGATTTTGGCGAGCCCGCGCATCTGCTCGCAGGTGACCTTGCCCAGAGGCAACGCCACGCCGATCCAGTTCAGGCCTTCCTGTTTCTGCGGGTGAACGCCGATATGCGCCATGCGGTCGAAAGCCGGACGCGGAGTGAAAGCTTGCGGCGGCACGCGGGTGAAGGTTTCACCGAGCTTTTCCTCGACCAGCGTGAGAAACGTCTCCATCCCCATGCCGTCGATCACATATTTCAACCGGGCCTTGAGCCGGTTGGTGCGGTCGCCCAAATCGATGAACACGCGCACGATGGCGTCGGCGACCTTGGTCGCATCCGTTGGTTTGACGACGATGCCGGTCTCTTTCGCAAAGTTCTTGTGGCCGGTGATGCCGCCAATCCCCAGGCGAAACCAGACGCCGGGGTCGACGCCGAAACCGTCTTTCACTTCAACAGCGGCGAAGGCGATGTCGTTGGTGTCTTCCAGCACCGCGATCTTGCCGGCGCCGTCGAAGGCGACGTTGAACTTGCGCGGCAGACCGGTGAGCGAGCGGTCGTTGAGGATGTGGTGGTGCCATTCCCGCGCGTAAGCGCGCGTGTCCAGCAATTCCTGCGGATCGATGCCGGCGGTCGGCGTGCCCGTGACGTTGCGAATGTTGTCGGCGCCCGAGCCGCGTGTGCACAGGCCGAGATCCTGGATGCCCTCGATCAGTTCGACCGCGTGTTTCGGCGGAATTTCGCGCACCTGCAGGTTGGCACGGGTGGTGACGTGGCAGAACGGCCCGCTCAGCCGCTCGGCGAGATCGGCCAAGCCTGCGAACTGCCCGTGCTTGAGGATGCCGTTCGGAATTCGCAGCCGGCACATGTAGGAATCCTGCGCCGGCGCGACATAGAACAGGCCGAAATAGCGCCAGCGGAAATTGTCGGCCGGCGACGGCGGCGCGTTGTCTGACGCCTGCTGCTTCAGACGCGGATAGGCATCGAACGGATGTTGCTCGCGTTTGTATTTTTCGGGGTCGGCGAGTTTCTTGCCGCTGGCGATCACCCGGTCCTGCGCTTTGATATGCGCCGCATCGGGTCCGGTCGGCTCGGTAGTGCCCTTGCCTGCCGCGGCGCTGCCCAAGCCTCGCCCGACGCGGCCGATCTGCAGGCCCGATGTAAAGCCTTCGAGATAGCGCTTCTGCTCGTCGGTAAAGTCGATGGAGAGGGTCTCGATTTTCATCTGGCGCGACGAAGCTCCTGCTGCCACCTGTCGTGGCTCAACGGGGAAACGGATTCTGACCGCGCGGAAATCGACTGATTCCCAAGGGAGCGGTCCGACCAGCCTCGTTGCTGCGGAAATCCATCTTGGACGTGAGCCAGCAAACATCCATGGCGGCTGGCTGCACTGCAACATTCAAGTTGTGTGCCAGCCCGCCGCTTACAAAATACTGTTTGTATTCAATATCTTAGTGAATCGGCCGAGACCTTCGGCGCAGGCGTCGCTCAGGTTTTCCGGGCAGACAGCCCAAAATTTAGCCGATCGCGCCTGCTGCCCCGGAGTTTCGCCAAGAGTTCAGGTTTGGCGCCGTGCGATATCGAACGCAGCCAGATGGCCGGCAATATCGTCGGCATCGAATGCCGGACCGGCGAAGGCGCCGATCGCACCGGGGCTGTCATTGCCAGCGCCCGCTTCAAGACCCAGCGCCGCGTCATAGAGATCCGGCCTGAATACCGCCCTGGCAATCTTGAGCGCCTCCGGGCTCAGTGACGCCTGTCCCCATCGTATCATCTGCGCATAGAGCCAGGCGGCCTGCACCGGGTCCGGCCGCGACGCGCCTTCCCTGCCGACCAACAGATAGCGGCTGCTTTCGCGCATGGTCCCGTCCCGGGAAATCTTGAGACGGCCCTCCAGCGAGCGCAGGATGACGTCGGCATCGAGGCCGATCCGCTCCGGCTGCGCCAGAATGCGCGCTGCCTCGGCGCGATGGCGGGGATCCTCGATGAATTCAACGGCGCGAGCATGCGCGCGGATCAGGGCGGCCACTACGTCCGGATTCCTCTCCGACCAGCTTTGCCGCACTGCCAGCACTTTTTCCGCCGCGCGCACCAGAATATCCGAGACGAAATGCAGGATATGGCCGACGCCGAGATCGACGGCGACGGAATTCCAGGGCGCGCCGACGCAAAACGCATCGACGTGACCACTGGCAAGGCTATCCACCATATAAGGCGGCGGCAGCACCACCAGCCGCACGTCTTCATCGGGATCGACGCCGCCCGCGGCCATCCAGAACCGCAACTGGTAATTATGGGTCGAGAACGGGAACGTCATGCCGAAGGTCAGGGGTTCGGCGCCGCTCCTGCGCCGCGCCGCCACCACGCGCGAAAGCGCCAGCGCCGTTGCCATCGGATCGAACCGATCGCCTGATATCTCCCCCATGATCTCGGCGTGCAACGCGGGTGATACGGTAATGGCGTTGCCGTTGAGCCCGAGATTGAACGGCGCCACGATCGGCACCTTGACGTGACCGAGCCCGAGGCTGGAAGCGATTGCGACCGGCGCCAACAGATGCGCGGCATCGAACAGGCCGATGTTGAGCTTGTCGCGGACATTCGACCAGGAGACTTCCCGCACCAGCGTGACGTCCAGCCCCTCCGCCGCGGTAAATCCGTTGTCGACCGCGACGATCAGCGCCGCGGCATCGACCAGCGGAATGAAGCCGATGCAAAGCGGTTGACCGGTCATTTCAGCAACTCCGCCGCGGTGACGATCGATTGCGCGATCTCGCCGATTTTCTTCTTCTCGCGCATCGCGGTGGATCGCAGCAGCACATAGGCCTCGTCTTCGGTCAGCCCCTTCAGCTTCATCAGGATGCCCTTGGCGCGATCGATCACCTTGCGGTCCTCCAGCGCCGACTTGGTGCGCTCGAGCTCGTCCTGCAATTTGGAGAATGCATTGAAGCGCGAGATGCAGAGATCGAGGATCGGTTTGATGCGTTCCTTCTTCAAGCCGTCGACGATGTAGGCGGAAACCCCGGCATCGACCGAGGCCTGGATCGACGCCGAATCGCTTTGATCGACGAACATCGCGATCGGCCGCCGCACCGCGCGGCTGACCTGGAACATCTGTTCGAGCACGTCGCGGCTGGGATTTTCCAGATCGATCAGGATCACATCGGGATCGAGCGCGTAAATCCGGGCCAGCAGGTTCTGCATATCGCTGATATGCGTGACGCCGGAAAAGCCGGCTTCGCGCAGCCCCTCCTGCAGGATTGCGGCCCGGATCGGGCTTTCATCGACAATGACAATTTTGGGAGACTGGTCGGCGCCCATCGATCACCCGCATTCCGGTAAAACCACCCATAGCACGCTCGAACACGCCATAAAGCCTTGTAATTATGAGCAATTGGGACTAGCTCCTGCGCATCAATCAGGCAAATCAAGCATGCAACAGGCCGCCGCGCCCAAAGTCAGCTTTGTATCACTGGGGTGTCCCAAGGCGCTGGTGGATTCCGAGCGCATCATCACGCGATTGCGCGCGGAAGGCTATGAACTTGCGCGCAAGCACGACGGCGCCGACCTCGTCATCGTCAACACCTGCGGCTTTCTCGACAGCGCCAAGCAGGAATCGCTCGGCGCCATCGGCGAAGCAATGGCGGAAAACGGCAAGGTGATCGTGACCGGCTGCATGGGTGCGGAGCCCGAGCAGATCGAGGCCGCCTATCCCGGCGTTCTGTCGATTACCGGCCCGCAACAATATGAGAGCGTGCTCGACGCCGTGCATCGCGCGCTGCCGCCGCTGCACAATCCGCATCTCGATCTGGTGCCGCCGCAGGGCATCAGGCTGACGCCGCGGCATTACGCTTACCTGAAGATTTCCGAAGGCTGCAACAACCGCTGCAGTTTCTGCATCATTCCGAAACTGCGCGGCGATCTGGCGTCGCGCGCAGCCAATGACGTGCTGCGCGAGGCGGAAAAACTCGTCAACGCCGGCGTCAAGGAATTGCTGGTCATTTCGCAGGATACCTCGGCCTACGGCGTGGACTTGAAGTATGCCGCGAGCCCGTGGAAAGACCGCGAGGTCCGCGCGAAGTTTTTCGATCTGGCGAAAGAACTCGGCGAATTCGGCGCGTGGGTGCGACTGCAATATGTCTACCCCTACCCGCATGTCGACGAGGTCATCGGCCTGATGACGCAGGGCAAAATCTTGCCCTATCTCGATATTCCGTTCCAGCATGCGAGCCCCGAAATCCTCAAAGCCATGAAGCGGCCTGCGGCGCAGGACAAGACGCTGGGGCGGATCAAGAAGTGGCGCGAGGAATGCCCGGAACTGACGCTGCGCTCGACCTTCATCGTCGGATTTCCAGGGGAGACCGATTCCGATTTCGCCTATCTGCTCGACTGGCTCGACGAAGCCGAGATCGACCGCGTCGGCTGCTTCAAATACGAACCGGTTGCCGGTGCTTCCTCGAACGCGCTCGGTCATCCCGTGCATGAAGAGGTCAAACAGCAGCGCTGGGACGCGCTGATGGCGCGGCAGCAGAAGATTTCCGCGCGCCGGTTGAAGCGCAAGGTCGGCACAAGACAGCAGGTCATCATCGACGAGGTCGGCCCGACCGTGTCGAAGGGCCGATCCAGGGCCGACGCGCCTGACATCGACGGCGCGGTCTATCTCTCAAGCCGCCGCCCATTGCGCGTCGGCGAGATCGTCACCGCGAAGATCGAACGGTCGGACGAATACGATCTGCACGGCAGCGTCGCCGGGTTCTGACGCTCTTGACAACGCCGGTCATTCGGCTGTATGTGCGCGCCCATGATTTCAAACCGGACCATTTCCCGCGCAGCTTTCCGTCGTCGCTCTCTCGACGATGAAGGGTCGCGCCGTGTCCGACGACAGAGCTGAACAGATAAATCAGCTCACGTTTTCGAGAAGGCCGCACCCGCAACGTGCGGCCTTCTCGCGTTTTGGCCGGCTTTTCCAACCAACCGCAGGAGTTTTGAGATGACCATCTCCGCCCATCCGTTCGACGCGCTGATGGAGATCACGGCGCGCCCGCCGACCGTGTTCGTTCGGGGAGAAGGCTCGTGGCTGTGGGACGACAGCGGCAAGCGCTATCTGGATTTCATTCAGGGTTGGGCGGTCAATTGTCTCGGCCACTCACCGCCGGTCATCGTCGAAGCGCTCGCCGAACAGGCAAAGCAGCTGCTGACACCGAGCCCGGCGTTCTACAACGCACCGAGTCTCAGGCTTGCGCAGGCCCTCGTCGAGCGCAGTTGCTTCGATCGGGTGTTCTTCACCAATTCGGGCGCGGAAGCCAATGAAGGCGCCATCAAGCTGGCCCGCAAATACGGCGCCCTGCATCGCAGTGGCGCTTACGAGATCATCACCTTCGACGGCGCCTTTCACGGCCGGACGCTGGCGACCATGTCGGCATCGGGCAAGAAAGCTTTCGAACCGTTGTTCGAGCCCAAGGTGCCCGGTTTTCCGAAAGCACGGCTCAACGATCTCGCATCGGTGAAGGCGCTGATCAACGACAACACCATCACTGTGATGCTGGAGCCGATCCAGGGTGAATCCGGCGTGTGGCCTGCGACGGATGAATTTTTGCGCGAGTTGCGGACGCTGACCGAGGAACACGGCCTGCTGCTGATCTTTGACGAGATCCAGACCGGCATGGGCCGTACCGGAAACCTGTTTCACTACCAGCACGCCGGGATCGAGCCCGATATCATGACGCTCGGAAAGGGAATCGGCGGCGGCGTTCCCCTCGCGGCGCTACTGGCCACTGAAGAGGCTTCCTGTTTCCGGCATGGCGACCAGGGCGGCACCTTCAATGGCAACCCGCTGATGTCTGCGGTGGGGTTCGCGGTTCTGCGGCAAGTCGGTGAGCCGGATTTTCTGAAAGCAGTCACCGATACCGGATTATTCCTGGCGAGCGAGTTGCAGCGGCTGTCCGCGCGGCACGGTCTCGGCGAGGTGCGCGGCAAGGGGCTGCTGCTGGCGCTCGATCTGAAGCGCCCGATTGCGGCGTCGATCGTGGCGCAGGCGATGGAGAATGGCCTGCTGCTCAACGCGCCGCGGCCTGATGCGCTGCGCTTCATGCCGGCGCTGAACGTCACGCGCGACGAAATCGCTGGGATGATCGAGGGCTTGGATGCGGTGCTGACGAAAATCGGCGCGGCAAGATGCGTCGCGTAGGGTTCCAAGATGCGCACCGTCGTCATCCTGAGGAGCCGCGCTCATGCGCGGCGTGTCGAAGGATGGACCATAGGCGGCGTGCACCTCAGGATGATGGTGGTACGGCGAATCCGCTTTACGGCTTCAGAATCGTCGCGCCGGTTGTCGCCCGCGACTCAAGGTCGATATGGGCTTTCGCCGCGTCCTTCAGCGCATAGGCGTGATTGATCGGCACGTGCAGTTTGCCGTTGATGACGGCCGCAAACAGCGTGTCGGCGCCTTCAAGCAGTTCCGACCGCTTGCCGACATAGTCATTGAGCTTCGGCCGGGTCGCAAACAGCGAACCATGATTGTTCAACTCGGCAATCGAGAACGGCGGCACCGGCCCCGACGCGTTGCCGAAACTCACGAACAGGCCGCGCGTTTTCAGGCACGACAGCGATCCCGGAAATGTGGTCTTGCCGACGCCGTCATAGACCACGTCGCACAGCTCGTTGCGGCTGATCTGTTTCACCCGCGCCACGAAATCCTCGTCGTTATAGAGGATGACGTGATCGCAGCCATTGGCCATTGCAAGATCGGCCTTGGCCTTGGAGCCGACGGTGCCAATGACATGCGCGCCGAGCGCCTTGGCCCACTGGCACGCCAGCAGGCCGATGCCGCCGGCCGCGGCATGGATCAAGACCCGATGTCCCGGCTCCACCTTGAAGGTCTTGTGCAGCAGGTACCACACCGTCAACCCCTTCAGCATCAGGACGGCGCCCTGCTCGTAGGTGATGTGGTCGGGCAGTTTTACGAGCTTGTCGGCGGGGATGTTTCGTTCGGTCGCATAGCCGCCGAGGTTGAAATAATAGGCGACGCGGTCGCCAGGATGAAAATTCGTCACGCCGGGACCGACCGAGAGGACTTCTCCCGACGCTTCGTTGCCGGCGATGAACGGCAGCGATGGCGCCTTGTAGAGACCGGTGCGAAAATATACGTCGATGAAATTCAGGCCGACCGCATGCTGGCGGATGCGAACCTCGCCGGCTGCGGGCGCCGGCACGTCCACGGCTTCGTAAGTCAGGACTTCGGGCCCACCGACATGATGTACGCGCACGGCCTTGGCCATAGATGTTTCTCCCTGGGATTTTTCTTTGGGCCAAGCGATAGCCATTGCGGCCTCGTTGTCAACTCCACGGCATCCCGCGGGCTGTGGCGATCAGATGGCCTTTTTACGGTTGCGTCTGGCCAGCACGTTGAAGGCCTCGACTGCAGCCGAAAACGCGATGGCGAAATAGATGTAGCCGCGCGGGATGTGGAATTTGAAGCCGTCCGCCACCAGGGCCACGCCGATCAGCACCAGAAACGCCAACGCCAGCATCTTGGTGGTCGGATGCTCCGCCACGAATTTCGCGACCGGGCCCGACGATACATACATGATCACGCAGGCGATAATGACCGCGGCGATCATGATTTCGAGATCTTGCGCCATGCCGATCGCGGTGATGATGGAATCCAGCGAGAATACCATGTCGATGACGATGATCTGCACGATCACCCAAAAGAACGCGCCTGGCCGTGGCGTGGCGGCATGCCCGTCGCGCGCCTCGACCTCGGCGTGAATTTCATGCGTCGCCTTGGCGATCAGGAACAGCCCGCCGCCGATCAGGATGATGTCGCGCCAGGATAGCGCCACGCTTTCCACGGTAATGACCGGCGCGATCAGGCCGATCAGCCACACCAGCAGGCTCAGCAGCAGGATGCGGAACACCAGCGCCAGCGCCAGGCCGATTTGCCGCGCGCGCTTCGCCTGCCGCGGTGGAATGCGGGAGACGACGACCGACAGAAAGATCACGTTGTCGATGCCGAGCACGATTTCCAGCGCCGTCAGGGTCAGCAGCGCCGCCCATGCTTCCGGACTTGTCAGCAACTCAATCATGCGCGGGCCGACCTCACCAGGCGGATCACGGCGTCGCTGGCCGCCACATAAACCGCTACCGCGCACAGCGCGATGGTGACCGGCATACCGACGTTGAAATCGTAAATCAGCGTGACGACGGCAAGCACGGCCCAGACGCCGATCAGGGACAGCGTCAGCCCGCGCAGGCGTTGGACTCGCACGGGATGAACGACCTTGATCGGCACGAAGGTCAGCACGATGAGCACGGCGATCCCGAGACTTGAGAGCGCCGGCGATAAATGCAGCAGGAACAGATAAAACGCCGCCGCATTCCACAGCGCCGGAAAGCCGCGGAAATGATTGTCCGCGGTCTTCATGCGGCGATCCGCGAAATACAGCGCACCGGTCACCACGATGCCGGCGCCCAAGAGCGGCGCCGCCAGCGGCAGCAGCATGCCGCTCGCGGTGATCGCGTAGGCCGGCACGAACACGTAAGTGACAAAATCCACCACGAGGTCGAGGATCTCGCCCGACCAGTCCGGCTGCAACCGCACGACCTCGAGACGCCGTGCAATCGGGCCGTCCAGCGCGTCGATCACCAGAGCGACCCCGAGCCACGCAAACATCGCGGCCCAGTGTTCGCGCACCGCCTCCAGCAACGCGATCAGGGCAATCCCCGCGCCCATCGCCGTGAAGATATGCACGGAGAACGCGGCGGCGCGCGCGCCCCGGGATATCGATGGGGAATCTGGCTGGCTTGACTGGTCCATTTATCCGGCAGTGCTATCAGGAATTGCCCGGAATTGCACATCGGGGCTTGCGACCATCAGCCGCGCAAACCGCATGGAACATCAGTTCTGACAGTACGGGGTTGAAAATGCCGCGGCAAACGTCAATTGTTCTTTCATGGATGACATAGCTTCGAGACCGGATGATCACGACGTTGCCGTGATCGGCGGCGGACCGGCAGGCCTCGCGGCGGCGATAGCGCTCGCGGACGCCGGCGCGAACACCGCATTGATCGCGCGGCGCGTGCCTTATGGCGATAACCGGACCACGGCGTTGCTTGGCGGCTCCGTCGATTTCCTCGGACAACTGGATGTCTGGCGCCGCTGCAAAGACAAGGCGGCCGCCTTGCGGGTGATGCGGCTGGTCGATGACACCGGCCGCCTGATCCGCGCACCGGAAGTCAGGTTCTCGTCCCAGGAAATCGGCCTCGATGCATTCGGCTACAACATCGAAAATCGCGCGCTGATGACGGCGCTCGAGGAACGCGCCGCCGAATTTGCAAATCTGATCCGGTTCGATGACGAGGCGGAAGGTATCAGCTCCGACGATAGCTGCGCTTTTATCGGCACGCGGACGGGAAATTCGCTGTCCGCGCGGCTGGTGGTCGGCGCCGATGGCCGGCATTCGCTGTGCCGCGAAGCCGCCGGCATCGACGTCAGGCGCCGCGAGCTCGAACAGGCCGCGCTGACCTTCAACATCACGCATTCGCGGCCGCATCGAAATATCTCCACCGAATTTCATACCCCGCAGGGCCCCTGCGTGTTCGTGCCGCTGCCGGGGCAGCGATCGAGCGTGGTGTGGGTGATGACGCCAGCCGAAGCCGGGCGCCTGCGCGCGTTGGGCGATGACGAACTGTCCGATGCCGCCGAGCGGCAGTCGCATTCTATTCTCGGCCGCGTCCGCGTCGAGCCGGGACGTCATGTGTTTCCGCTTGCGATCGAACAGCCCCGGCAATTCTCCAGGCAGCGCATCGCACTCGTCGGCGAAGCCGCACACGTGCTGCCGCCGATCGGCGCGCAGGGTCTTAACATGGGATTGCGCGACGCCGCCGATATCGCCGGGATCGCCGGCGATGCGATGCGGCAAGGCGAGGATCCCGGCTCGCCGCAGGTACTGTCGCGATACAATTCGGCGCGGCGTTCCGATGTTTCCAGCCGGACCTTCGTGATCGACATGGCGAACCGC
This sequence comes from uncultured Alphaproteobacteria bacterium, assembly GCA_963784755.1. Taxonomy (GTDB): domain Bacteria; phylum Pseudomonadota; class Alphaproteobacteria; order Rhizobiales; family Xanthobacteraceae; genus Bradyrhizobium. The sequence goes on from CAWASS010000005.1 coordinate 364,821, forward strand.
TCGCTGCTGTCGGATTTTCTTCCCGTGCAATCGTTGCGCGCGGCCGGATTGCATCTGATCGGCGCGATCGGGCCGCTTCGGCGTCTTGCCATGCGCGAGGGGCTGGCGCCGTCGTGGCGGCCTGTGCGGCGCGTTACGGAAACACCAGCCGACCCGACGTGATCAGCCACATCACGCTGGTCAGCGTGATGACGGAGGCGAACGTTCCTATCAGCACCGCGATCGATGCGGGTTCGATCCATGTGTCGAATTGGCGGGCGATTACAAAGACGTTGAGGGCCGGCGGCAGCGACGCCATCAGTACCGCGGTTACCGCCCACTCCGGCGTGAACGGTCCGAGCAGCAGCATCAGCGCGAACACGATCAGCGGATGGATCAGCAACTTTACCGCGATGACGCCCGGCACTTCCCACGGGATCCGCCCGAACGGCCGCAACGCCACGGTGACGCCAAGCACGAACAGCGCCACCGGCGCCGCGGCGTTCTGCAGGAATGCCAGCGTGTTCACGATCGCGACCGGAAATTCGAGATGCAGCGCAGCGGCAAGCGCGCCGGCGCAGGCCGACATGATCAGCGGATTGAGCACGATCTGCCGGGCCACGACTCCAGACGCATGCAATAGCGAGGGGTGATCGCGATCGGAGAGTTCGATCAACAGCGGTACGATAGAAAACAGAAAGATCGCGTCGCAGCAGAATATCAGCGCGGTCGGCGCTGCGGCCTTTGCACCCAACACCGCCAGCGCCAGACCCGGTCCCATATAGCCGATATTGCCGAATGCGCCGGACAGGCCCGCCAGCGTCGCTTCGCGGAACGACAGCCGCCCGAGCAGCCGCCCCACAATCATGGCCAGGGCGAATGCGCAGGCGGTACCAAGCGTGGTCGCGATCAAAAACGGGGGATTGTTGAGTTCCGCGAAAGGCGTTTTCGACATGATGCCGAATAGCAAGGCGGGCAGTGACACATACAGCAGGAAGAAGTTCATCCAGGCAAGGCCGCCTTCAGGCAGGTTTTTGGACTTGCCGCAGGCAAAGCCGATAAAGATCAGCCCGAAATACGGCAGCGCCAGATTGAGGATGTCGATCATGGTCGAACGTCTTTTCTTCGTTATCGGACCCGAATCAGGCGTTCGGCGGGCCAGCCGCGGCAGGGTTAATTCGTCGGTTTGCCTCTAGCATCGGCCACAATCATGGTCTATTCGACCAGTGATGACAAAGACGCGGACCGCCAAATTTCAGATCGGACAGATCGTTCGCCACCGGATTTTTTCGTTCCGGGGCGTGATCTTCGACATCGATCCGGAATTCAACAACACCGAGGAATGGTGGCTCTCGATTCCTGAGGACGTGCGGCCGCACAAGGACCAGCCGTTCTACCACCTGCTCGCAGAAAATTCGGAATCCGAATACGTCGCCTATGTGTCGGAGCAGAACCTCTTGCCCGACGATTCCGGCGAACCGATCCGGCATTCGCAGGTCGCCGAGATTTTCGTCAAGGACAAGTCCGGCAGCTATCGGCCGCGCAATCCTTCGCTGAATTAACGCTCGCCCGGCCGCTTCATTCGTTCAAGAAAAAAGGCGCCCCGGATCGGGGCGCCTTTTTCGTTTTGCAAAGCGAGGCGATTATTTCGCGGCCGGATTGGCCGGAGCTCCGCCGGCAGGCGGGTTGGCCTCGAGCTTCTTGCGCGCTTCTTCCGCGCGCTTCTGCAATTCTTCCTGCAGCTTCTTCTGGGTTTCCTCAAAAACCTTCGGATCGGTCGGCGGGCCGTCATAGGCCTTGGCGAATTCCGCCAGCGGCAGCGGCAGCGTCAGCGGCGCGCCGTTGGAGTTGATGGCCTGAACCACCAGGTTTTGTCCCTTCTTGAGGTTGGCGATCAGTTCCGGCGTCACCTCGTAATCCGACATGCAGCCGTTCTGGAAGCAAATCACATAAGGAGCCTGCGTCGGAGGATTGCTGTCGATGATGACGCGGGTCCCGTGAACGAGCTGCATGCCGAGCGGCAGCGTGACGCGAAGAATCTTCTTCGGTTCGCCTTCAGGTTCAATGATCACGGCGGCGATTACCGGCTGGCCCAATTCGATGCGGCCGTCCTTGCCGGTGAAGCAAACCTGCTTGGCGCCGGCATCCTGGCCCTTCAGGCAGAATTTGGTCCAGGGCGCGTAAATCAATTGAACCTGGTCCGCTTGCGGGGCGGCGGGGGCAGCAGGCGCGGCCGGTGCCTGAGCGGCCGGAGCCGGGGTTGGCGCCGCTTTCGGAGCGGCCTTCGGCGCAGCCTTGGGAGCAGCCTTCGGGGCCGCTGGCGCACCGGGCGCCGGAGCCTGGGCCTGGGCGTCGGGAACGAGGCACGCGGCCGTCAATGCCGTCGCCGCCAGCAAGCTCAAAACCCGCCCACGCGGCCAGGCCGACGTGGCCAAGATACGGAAATTCATCGCGGAAAACCCTTTCTGAACGGTGGCGCTCGAAACCGCGACGAAGGCGCCGAAAGCTGCCCGTTGAGGCGGCTGTCTCTTTGCCAAATGAGGCGGTTGCGTGACAGGCCGCGCTGCCATGGTCAATTGCCCGCCTTCAATACAGCGGCGGGCGAAAAGATCAATGCCGACAACCGTCTTAACTACCTCTGCATTGGGCTCAGCGTTAGCGGCTATGGTAAAATTTCGTTGTGAACCATTCCGAATCAAACAAGCGCCTTGCCCCGCGAATATGGAGGCCCGCCTGGCGCTGCGGGCTTTTCTGCTTTGCCCTCACCTTCAGCCTGCTGTCCACCGGCGCCGCCCATCCCGCTGCGGCGGAGCCAGCCTATGCGATCGCCGTGCATGGTCTGCCGGCGCTGCCGGCAAACTTCATCCATATGTCCTATGTCAATCCCGGCGCGCCCAAGGGAGGCCGGCTGGTGCAAGGACTGCTCGGCACCTTCGATAGTCTTAATCCCCTCATTGTCAGGGGCCTTGCGGTCCAGCAGGTTCGCGACTTCGTGGTCGAAAGCCTGATGGCGCGCGGCAAGGACGAGCCGTTTACGCTTTACGGTCTGCTCGCCCGGAGCATCGAGACCGACGATGCCAGATCCTACGTCACCTTCCGTCTCGACCCGCTGGCGCGATTTTCCGACGGCCGGCCGGTGCTCGCCGAGGATGTGCTGTTTTCGTGGGCGTTGCTGCGCGACAAGGGCCGTCCCAACCACCGGCTGTACTATGCCAAGGTCGCAAAGGCCGAGGCGCTGGACGAGCGCACGGTGCGGTTCGATTTCGGCGCCGCCAACGATCGCGAATTGCCGTTGATCCTCGGCCTGATGCCGGTACTGCCTCGGCATGCGGTCGATGTCGCGACCTTCGAGGAAACCTCGATGACGGCGCCCACGGGTTCGGGACCCTATCGGGTGACCGCGGTCAAGCCCGGCGCCAGCGTGACGCTGACGCGCAATCCCGATTATTGGGGCCGCGATCTCCCGGTCAATCGCGGCCTGTGGAACTTCGACGAGATCAGGCTCGACTTCTATCGCGAGGCCAACGGCGCGTTCGAAGCATTCAAGCGCGGGCTCTATGATTTTCGGGTCGAGACCGAGCCGCTGCGCTGGCACGACGGTTACGATTTCCCAGCCGTCCGCGACGGCGAGGTGATCCGCGACGTCATCAGGACCGGCATGCCGCAGCCGTCGGAATTTTTGGTGTTCAATACGCGGCGGCCGATGTTTGCCGATATTCGCGTGCGCCAGGCATTGACGCTGCTGTTCGATTTCGAATGGATCAACCGCAACTATTTTTTCGGACTCTATGGACGCGCCGGCGGTTTCTTCGCGGGGTCCGAATTGTCGGCTTACGCCCGCGCCGCCGACGGCCGCGAGCGCGAATTGTTGAAGCCGTACGCCTCGCGGATGCCGCCAGAGATTCTCGACGGCAGCTATCGCCTCCCTGTCAGCGACGGCTCCGGCCGCGACCGTGCCACGCTGCGCGGTGCGTTGGCGCTGCTGTCGCGGGCCGGTTACGATCTCGACGGCACGGTATTGCGGCAGCGTGCGACCGGCACACCCCTCATCTTCGAAATTCTGGTGACCACGCGCGATCAGGAACGCATCGCGCTGGCGTTCACCCGCGATCTCAAGCGTGCCGGCATCGAGGCCACGGTGCGCGCGGTCGATGGCGTGCAGTTCGACCAGCGGCGATTGGCATTCGATTTCGACATGATCCAGAACCGTTGGGATCAGTCGCTGTCGCCGGGCAATGAGCAGTCGTTCTACTGGGGTTCCGAGGCCGCGGACAATCAGGGCACCCGCAACTACATGGGCGCGAAGGATCCGGCGATCGACGCCCTGATCGCGGCGATGCTGGAAGCACGCGCGCACCCCGAATTCGTCTCGGCGGTGCGGGCGCTCGACCGCACGCTGATGTCCGGCTTTTATGCTATTCCCCTGTACAACGCAGGGGAACAATGGATCGCCCGCTGGAATCGGATAGAACGGCCTGCAACCACCGCGTTATCCGGCTATCTGCCGGAAACCTGGTGGCGGAAGCCCGAGGCCAGTCCAAAGTGATGCTGTGATCCAGACCGCTGCACCCCCGACGCTTGACGGGCTGTTCCGCCGGCTGCTGGCGCGGCAGCCGGATGCGCTGGCGCTGGCCGATCCCCCGGACAAGCCGCGCGTCAGCGGGCAGCCGCCGCAGCGGCTGACATTCGCACAGGCCGACCGCGTGATTGCGGCACTGGCGGCGCATTTCGTGGAAGCGGGATTGCCGGCCAATTCGGTGATCGCGGTTCAATTGCCCAACACCGTCGAATTCGTGCTGACGGTGCTGGCAGCGCACCGCGCCGGACTCGTGGTGGCGCTGTTGCCGCAACTCTGGCGCCAGGCGGAATTGACGGTCGCGCTCAATCGCACCGGCGCGCGGGCGGTTGTGACCATGAGCCGGATAGACGGCGTTGGCCATGCCGACCTCGCCATGAACGCCGCGGTCGAGGCGTTTTCGATCCGCCATGTCTGCGGCTTCGGCAGCGACCTGCCGGAAGGCATGGTCCCGCTCGACGGCGTGATCGCCAACGGGACTGCGGCTGCGGCCTGCGCTACGCAGGATGGCCGCCGTGCGGCGATCATTTCATTCGATGTCACCGCAGACGGGTTTCGCGCCGTGCCGCGCACGCATCTCAACCTGGTCGCCGGCGGTCTCACAATCTTCCTCGAAAGCGGCGTGCCGCAGGGCGCAACGATTTTGTCGGCATTCGCACCATCGTCATTCGCGGGCCTCACCGCGTCTGTGGCGGCCTGGCTGCTAAGCGGCGGTGCGCTGGCACTGCATCATCCCTTCGACGGCGGCGTGTTGGAGCAACAGATCGGCGAACAGGGCTGCGATGTTCTGGTTGCACCGGCGCCGCTGGCGTTGCGGCTTGCCGAGGCCGGGATGCTGTCGCGTGTGCCGGCGCTACGTCATGTGATTGGCCTGTGGCGCGCCCCCGAACAGGTTGCATCGTCGCCGACGTGGCCGAGCGAGCAAGCTGCGCTAACGGACGTTTACCTGTTCGGCGAAGCCGGGTTGTTCGGCGCCCGCCGCACCGACGATGGCGCGCCGGTACTGATTAAGCCGGGGCCGCAGGCTGCGCCGCGCGATGTGGACGACGCCTCCATCACCGGCGAAATTCTGCTGACATCCAAGGGGACACTGGGGTTGCGCGGGCCGATGATTCCCGTCGCGGCCTACGCACCGTCGGCGCCGTCAGGCAATTCGCCAGTCGCGCCGCCACCGCTCGATTACGTCGATACCGGATACGCCGCGCGGCTCGACCGCAGCACGGGCGCGATCTGCATCACCGCACCTCCATCGGGAATCCTGGCCGTCGGCGGCTACCGGTTCCTGGCGCAGGACCTGCAGGAATGGGCCAGGCGGCTCGGACAGGGCGCGCTGCTGACCGCGTTGCCCGATCGCCTCGGCGGCCACCGGCTCGCCGGCCGCGCCCAGGATAATGCCCGGGCCCGCGAGGCGCTGTCAGCACTTGGCCTCAACCCGTTGATGTCGGATGCGTTTCGCAATTCGCGCACCGCGACGGCTGAGCCAGACCAACCGCTGCGTTGACGCGGCATTAAGGGCGGGCGGTTTACGCTTGCGGCGCTCAATCGATCGCTCGCCCGAGGTTCGAAATGTCCCAGCAAGGTCCGATCGTTGTCGTGTCGTCCGGCAAGTCCTCGCCTTTCGCAGCCGCGCTGTCGGACACCAAGATGTTTCCGGTGGTTGAGATCGGCTGGTCCGAGGCCGCGCGCGCCGTCGAGCAGCTACAGCCGGCCGCAGTGCTGGTATCCGGCGCCGCCGGACCGGGATTTGCGGCGCTCGCCCTGCAGGTCGCGGCTGTAAAACCCTACGTCCCGCTGATTGCCATCAATCCCCTGACGTCGTTGCCGGAGAATGCGCTGCCATTCACGTTTGTTGATGGCAGTCTTGATCGCCTGAGCGGGCGCCTGCGCGCGGCGCTGCGGGTGCGGTCGCTGCACGCCACGGTGCGGCGCCGGCTTGCCGACGATCTGCCGGCAGAGATACGGCTGCAGGAAACCGATCCCGCTCAAGACGCCACCGTTTTGCTGATCGGGCGCGGCGCGGCCTACCCCGCGCTGTCGGTCGCGCTGGGCGAGCGAATGGGCGTCGTCGGCGCGCTCAGCATCGAAGCGGCGGCCAGGCACCTGAACCTGCGCGACCTCGACGGCATCGTTCTCGCCGAGGGTTTCAGCCCGCGCGTGGTCGATGCCTTCCTCACCGTGCTCGCCGAAGACGTGCGGTTTCGCCATCTCCCCGTTGTCGTGACCATCGACGGCCTGACGCCGGCCTGCGATCTGCCGAACCTCGAACTGATGTCGGGCGAGCCCGACCGCGTCGCCGCCAACGCCCTGCCTCTGATCCGCCAACATGCATTCGAGGCCCGCCTGAGCCGAACGCTGAAGTCGATCGACGCCGGCGGCCTGCTCGATCCCCGAACCGGCCTGCTGACGCTGGCGGCGTTCGGCCGCGACTTCGCGACCGCGGTGTACCAGACGCAGTCGCACGGCGGCGGACTGTCGGTAGCGCGGTTCTGGTTCGGCGCAAGCCCTGAACGCGCGCGGCTCGATGGCGCGCGCATCGTCAGCCGCCTGATGCGGCAGACCGACTTCGGCGCGGTCGACGACGACGGCTCGATCGTCGTGGCGTTCGCCGACACCGACTTGCGCGCCGCCCATGTCATCGCGCGGCGTCTGTCCAGCGTGATGAAGCATACAATTCGCGGCAAGCGCGAACAGCGCGTCGAGCCGGAAGTGACGGTGGCGACGTTGCTGCCATCGGATTCCGCAACATCGATGCTGGCGCGGTTGACCGTCGAGGGCCGCCGCGCCGCTTGCTGAACGTTCCAACTAATATTGCGGAACGTTTGTTCCCGCCTTGCATTGTCCGTCCATCAATTCTGCCACTGGAGGACAACATGAAGAAAATTGCACTGATCACCGCTTCGCTTGCTCTGCTCGCCGCCCCGGCGTTCGCGGAGGACGCCAAGACCACCGGCACCGCGCCGGCCGACGCCAAGTTCTCGACGGTGTCGAAGGACGAGATGTTCTCGTCCAAGCTCAAGGGCCTGAACGTCTACAACCAGAAGGATGAATCGATCGGCGAAATCACCGACCTCGCCATCAAGAACCACCAGGTCGACGCGCTGATCCTGTCGGTCGGCGGCTTCCTCGGACTGGGCGAGCACTATGTCGCGGTATCGCCGTCCTCGGTCAACGTTCGCTACAATTCCAAGAACAACAAGTGGCTGGCGTCGATGAACACCACCAAGGAAGCGCTGAAGGCGGCGCCGGAATTCAAATATCCGAAGTAACCGACGCATCGATGAAAACGGCCGCCGGTTATGCCGGCGGCCGTCTTTGTCAGGCACCGGGCGGAATGTTAGGCCGCGGCCGAAACCTTGCTGCCGGTCGGGACCGAGGCAATGGTCTTCAAAATCTGCGAGGCGATGGCGTAGGGGTCGCCTTGCGAGTTCGGGCGGCGGTCTTCGAGATAGCCCCGGTAGCCGTTATTGGCAAAGCTGTGGGGCACGCGGATCGATGCGCCGCGGTCGGCGATGCCGTAACTGAAGCTGTCGATCGACGCCGTCTCGTGCTTGCCGGTCAGCCGCATGTGGTTGTCGGGCCCGTAGACCGCGATGTGATCCTTGCGGTTGGCCTCGAACGCCGCCATCAACGCCTCGAAATACTCCTTGCCGCCGGTCTCGCGCAGATAGGTGGTGGAGAAGTTGGCGTGCATGCCGGAGCCGTTCCAGTCGGTGTCGCCGAGCGGCTTGCAGTGATATTCGATGTCGATGCCGTATTTCTCGGTGAGGCGCTGCATCAGATAGCGGGCCATCCACATCTCGTCGGCGGCCTTCCTGGAGCCCTTGCCGAAGATCTGGAATTCCCACTGGCCCTTCGCCACTTCGGCGTTGATGCCTTCGTGGTTGATGCCGGCGGCGAGGCAGAGGTCGAGGTGCTTCTCGACGATTTCGCGGGCCACCGAGCCGACATTGCTGTAGCCGACGCCGGTGTAATAAGGGCCCTGAGGTGCTGGATAGCCGCTCTCGGGGAAGCCTAGCGGGCGGCCGTCCTTGTAGAAGAAATATTCCTGCTCGAAACCGAACCACGCCCCCTCGTCGTCGAGGATGGTCGCGCGCTTGTTCGAAGCGTGCGGCGTCTTGCCGTCGGGCATCATGACTTCGCACATCACCAGCACGCCGTTGGTGCGCGCGCCGTCGGGAAACACGCGGACCGGTTTGAGCACGCAATCGGAGGAGTGGCCTTCGGCCTGCATGGTCGAGCTTCCGTCAAAACCCCAGAGCGGAAGTTGTTCGAGTGTGGGAAACGAATCGAATTCCTTGATCTGTGTCTTGCCGCGCAAATTGGGTGTCGGCGTGTATCCGTCGAGCCAGATGTACTCGAGCTTATATTTTGTCATTTATCGGTCTCTCATGCGTTGACGATGCTAAAGGTTAGGGGAACCCGGACCCTGCTGGCCGCCAAACCTGGTCGGTCACCAATGGCTGGCGTTTGCAAAGCACTAAATATGCCAATCGGCGCTCCCGCCCCGACGCGCGGCTTCGGCCGTTCGGGGCGCGTTTTACCTGCGACATAGCCGCGCGGCACCTGCTCCGGAGCGGTCGCTGAAAGCCGAACAAGCCCTCGGGCGACGCTCGCTTTTACGGCAATCGACGGCGCCTTGGCCGCTTCGGATTAAAGTCGCGCCACCCGGACGCAACAATCCCAAAGAAAGCGGGTCATGACGGCAACCCGAGCCCGGCCAAACGCGTTGATCAGCGTCCGGCTGCTGCCTGCGGGGCAAACGCAAAATTGCTCAAGTTTTGTACATAAGGCGATTTTATTTTGATCATGTTGCACGAGCGGCGAGCAACCCGATATTGGGCTCAACCGGAGTCGAAGCCCGGCGTTAACCGGACGGGTTCACGCTGAGCATCAAAGGAGACACGTCATGAATACCAGCTTCAATCACGGATCGGCAACGATCTACCAATTCCCCGCAGGTGGCCGCGATGCGTTGCGCAGCCATCGCGATTCGGCCAAGCCCTCCGCCGATCCCAACTCGGCGCGCGTCAGCGAAGCCGGGTTCGGCGACGCCTGGTATCACGACGAAGCGATCCGGGAATCCAAGCCGTAATGCCGCAACGCCGATAACCTGCACGGCCTGATCGCACCGCGCTCACGCCGCCTTGCGGTCCTCGGCGAGATTTGCCAGTTGACGAAGAATTTCCGTGGTGCCCGTCAATCGCTCCTCCGGCGTTTCCCACTCCTGGAAGAATACCACCTTCATGTCGGGCCGCACCTTCGCCGCCTGGCCGTGCTGCCGGATGAAATAGACCAGACGATCCGGCTGCGCGAACGTGTTGTCGCGGAACGAGATCACCACGCCCTTCGGCCCGGCATCGACCTTCTCGACATTGGCGCGGCGGCAATAGCCCTTGATCGCCGCGATCTTGAAGAGGTAGCGCACCTCGTCCGGCAGCACGCCGAAACGGTCGCGCAGTTCGGCGGCGAAATTGTCGATCTCGTCGTCGGTGTCGAGGTCGGCCAGCCGCCGGTATAGCGACAGCCGCACCGCAAGGTCCGCCACATACTCCTCCGGAATCATCACGGGCATGCCGACGGTGATCTGCGGCGACCAGCGGTCCGCCGCCGGTTCGGCCAAGCCGGCCTTGAGGTTGAGGATCGCCTCTTCCAGCATCGACTGATACAGCTCGAAGCCGACCTCCTTGATATGGCCGGACTGCTCCTCGCCGAGCAGGTTGCCGGCGCCGCGGATATCGAGATCGTGCGAGGCGAGCTGGAAGCCGGCGCCCAGCGTCTCCAGCGACTGCAGCACTTTCAGCCGCCGCTCGGCCTGCGCGGTGATCTTGTGCTGCGCCGGCAGCGTGAACAGCGCATAGGCGCGGAGCTTGGCGCGCCCTACCCGCCCGCGCAACTGATAGAGCTGCGCCAGCCCGAACATGTCGGCGCGGTGCACGATCAGCGTGTTGGCGGTGGGGATATCGAGCCCGGACTCGATGATGGTGGTCGAGAGCAGGATATCGTATTTGCCGTCGTAGAATGCCGACATGATGTCCTCGATCACGGTCGGCGCCATCTGCCCGTGCGCGATCGCGACCTTCATCTCCGGCACGTGCTTGTCGAGAAAATCCTTGACGCCGGCGAGATCCTCGATTCTTGGCACTACATAGAATGCCTGGCCGCCGCGATAGCGCTCGCGCAGCAGTGCTTCGCGGATCATCAGGGGATCATGCGGTGCGACGAACGTTCTGACCGCGAGACGGTCGACCGGCGGCGAGGCGATGATCGAGAGGTCGCGCACGCCGGTCAGCGCCAGCTGAAGCGTGCGCGGGATCGGCGTCGCACTCAGCGTCAGCACATGCACCTCGGCGCGCAACTGTTTCAGGCGCTCCTTGTGCGAGACGCCGAAATGCTGCTCCTCGTCGACGATCAGCAGGCCCAAATCCCTGAACTTGATCGACTTGCCGAGTAGCGCGTGGGTGCCGACCACGATGTCGACCGCGCCCTCGGCGATGCCCTTCTTGACCAGCGTCAATTGCTTCGGCGCGATCAGCCGCGAGGCCTGTGCGACATTGACGGGAAAGCCGCGAAACCGCTCGGTGAAGGTTTTGGCGTGCTGCCGCGCCAGCAGCGTGGTCGGCACCACCACCGCGACCTGCTTGCCGTCGAGCGCCGCCGCAAAGGTCGCCCGTAACGCGACCTCGGTCTTGCCAAAACCGACGTCGCCGCAGATCAGGCGGTCCATCGGGCGGCCGCTTTCCAGATCCTTCAGCGTGGCATTGATGGCGCCGAGCTGGTCCTCGGTTTCCTCGTAGGGAAAGCGCGCGCAGAACTCGTCATAGATATGCGGCTGCACCGGGAACTTGGGCGCCTCGTGCAGATGCCGTTCGGCGGCGATCTTGATCAATTCGCCGGCGATCTCGCGGATGCGGTTCTTGAGTTTCGCCTTGCGCGCCTGCCAGCCGCTGCCGCCCAGCCGGTCCAGTTCGACATTGGCGTGATCGGAGCCGTAGCGCGACAGCAGTTCGATATTCTCCACGGGGAGAAACAGCTTTGTGTCGGCGGCGTAGTGCAGCTCGAGGCAGTCGTGCGGCGCGCCTGACACCTCGAGGGTCTGCAGGCCGACGAAGCGGCCGATGCCGTGCTCGACATGCACCACCAGATCGCCGGTCGCCAGGCTTGTGACTTCGGAGATGAAGTTGTCGAGCTTGCGGCTCGCCTTGCGCGGCCGCACCAGGCGGTCGCCCAAAATGTCCTGCTCGGTGATGACGGCGACATTGTCGGTTTCGAAACCGGATTCCATGCCGACCACCGCCAGCATCGCTTCGTTGCGCGGGGTGGCCTGCACCGTGCGCCATGCGTTGACGCTGGTGAGGTTGAGCAGTCGGTGATCCCTGAGCATGCTCGCCATGCGGTCGCGCGAGCCTTCGCTCCACAGCGCGATCACCACCTTCTTGCGCTGGGCCTGCAGCGCCTGCACATGCGCGACCACGGCCTCGAACACGTTGACCGAATTGTCGGCTCTTTCCGGCGTAAAGTTGCGGCCCTGCCGGGCGCCGGCATCGACCACGCTGGTGGTGTCGTCGGGCATCGCGAACGGTGTCAGCCGCGCCAGCGCCGCTTCATTCAGGCGCCGGGTCCATTCGTCTGCGGTCAAGTACAGCCGATCCGGCGGCAGCGGCTTGTAGACCGCGCCGCCCCCGGGATGCTCCATCGCCTCGCGCCGCGCCTCGTAATAATCGTCGATCTGCTTGAACCGCTCGCGCGCGGCGTCCTCGCCTTGCGGCTCGATCGCAACAGGCGCATCGCTTAAGTAATCGAACAGCGTATCCATCCGCTCCAAAAACAGCGGCAGCCAGTGCTCCATGCCGGGATGGCGGCGGCCTTCGCTGACGGCCTCGTAGAGCGGATCGTCACGCTCCGGCGCGCCGAAGGCGGCGACATAGCCCATGCGGAAGCGGCGGATGGTTTCGGTGACCAACTGGAATTCCGAGATCGGCACCAGATCGAGTGAGCGCATGTCGAAATGGGTGCGCTGGGTTTCGGCATCGAAGCTGCGGATCGATTCCAGGCTGTCGCCGAAAAAGTCGAACCGCACGGGCTGATCGAGCCCGGCCGGAAACAGATCGAGGATGCCGCCGCGCACGGCATATTCGCCGGGCTCGCGCACCGTGGAGGAGCGGCTGTAGCCATTGTGCTCCAGCCAGGCGATGATGCTGTCCATCGGCACGACATGACCGGGCGCCACCGACAGCGCTTGTGCCGCGATTGTCTCCCGCGCCGGCACCCGCTGCAGTATGGCGTTGACCGTGGTCAGCACGATCAGCGGCTTGTCGCTGCCCTGCAGCCGCGACAAGCGCGCCAGCGTGGTCAGCCGCTGCGCCAGAACGCCGCCATGCGGCGACACCCGGTCGTAGGGTTGGCAATCCCACGCCGGGAACTGCATCACCGACAGGTCGGGCGCGAAAAATTCCAGCGCGCGCGCCAGTTGCTGCATGCGCGGGCCGTCGCGGCAGACCACGGCAAGGCTGACCGCCGGCGGTTTCGGCCGCGCCGCGATCGCGCGGGCGAGGTCGGAGACAACCAGGCCCTCCGCGCCCTCGGCGACATTGGCCAGAGTCAGCGCGCGTCCGGGGCTGAGCAGTTCCGCAGGCGATTTAACTGGCGATTTCATGCGTCGCGGTCCGCGGGGAATGATTTTATGCGGTCGAACAATTGGGTCCGGTATTCCGGCGCCAGCAATGCGCCGCTGCTCAGGGCGGCATAGAGGTCGGGGTCGGGCACCTCGATCAGGTGTTCAAGCTGCGCCAGTTCGGCGTCGCTGAGATCCGCGATGGCGGCGTCCGCAAAGCGGCCGAGAATGAGGTCCATCTCGCGGGTGCCGCGATGCCAGCAGCGAAACAACAGCCGTTTGCGGCGGTCATCGAGGCCGTCGCTCGATCGTGTCGATCCCGTCATTCTCATTCCAATCCGAACGCCAAAAGCCCGGACGTGCCGGGCGGGCTTGATATAGCGACGGCGGCCGCGAATGTCAGCCCTTGCGATCTGCGAATTATCAACTGTGCTGTCATCGTCAGGCTCGTCGGCAGAAAAAATCCCATTCGTCGTCCCCGCGCAGGCGAGGACACCACCGGCGGTCATTATTTGGCATGTTGTTTCCGCACGGCTGATACCTTCTGCATCACTGAGACGGAGGCTATGGGTCCCGCCTGCGCGGGACGACGTGGAGAATTTCGTCTGCTGCTTCTTCCGCCCAAGCGTCATCGCCGCCCGCAAATGCCTTCGCGTGAGTTGGGGTTTCAGAGAACCTCCCTCGAAGAGAAAGAGGGAGGCGGAACGCCGAAAGGCGCACCTTGGCAGCAGAGCCGCAGCTTGATTCCCGGATCGCCGAGAATCAGAGGCCACGGAAACGCCTTCCGACGTTCCACCGCGGCGATCTTTTAGCCTCGGTCCGCGCTTCCGGGGACTTGGCGGCCGAAGCCTGAGCACGGCGATTTCGCGCCGCTCGCCTGTCCCCGTCCAGCCAACTTCAGTGGCGGGCCCTTGCGGGCCGGACGGAAACCCAAGGCCTCCCGTGTGCGCGGAGCTACGTTCGCTCCTGCCCGCGGGCGCCGCTCCCACCCCCACGTTGCAAAGCGTCCTTAAGTAACGCTCCCTCAGCTTGGGATGAGATGCCTAGGAATATACACCAATATGCAGGCCTGTCAAACGCCCCGCGATCAACAAATCGTGAATACATTCCTACAAGGTTGAAGCTGCGGTCTGTAGGCACGATTAGCGACAGCGTAATCCGCCGCGCCGGCTCGCCGTGCCGCCGGAAATGGCGGTTACGCTGTCGCTAACCCGCCCTGCGCTTCCGGATGCCTGTTGGGGGACACTTTTACATCGGGTCAAGCCCGCGTATGACGAAAGCGCGATCGTTCAGCCGCCGGAAAAATTCGATGCGCCCTGCCCTGCTCAATCCGCTGTTTGCACCGGTCACCAGCCTCAATGGCGTCGGACCGAAGCAGGACAAATTGTTCCGCTATCTGCTCGGCCGCGATGACACGCCGCGGCTGGTCGATCTCTTGCTGCATCTGCCGGCCAGCGTCATCGACCACCGGGCGCGGCCGAAAGTCCGCGACGCCGTGCCCGGCACCGTGGTGACGCTTGAGGTTACCGTGGACCGGCACCGCCCCGTCCCGCCCCGCGCGCGCTCGCCGCACCTCGTCTACGCCAGCGACGACACCGGCACCGTGGTTCTGACCTATTTCCGCGCCCAGCCGGGCTATGTCGAAAAACTGCTGCCGGTCGGCGCCAAACGCTACGTCTCCGGCACCGTGCAGCTGTTCGACGGCATGCCGCAGATCGTGCACCCCGACCGCGTGCTGGACGAGGCGAGTTTTTCGAAACTTTCGGGCATCGATCCGGTCTATCCGCTCACGGAGGGACTGGCGCTGGGCTCGCTGCGCCGCGCGATGGCGCAGGCGCTGCAGAAGCTGCCGGATTTGCCGGAATGGATCAGCCCGGACGTGCTGCGCCGCTGCAAATTTCCGCCGATCGCACAAGCGCTGAACCGGGTGCACATGCCGGTCGAGCTGACCGATATTTTGCCCGAGGGTCGGTACTGGTCGCGGCTGGCCTTCGACGAATTGCTGGCGGGACAACTGGCGCTGGCGCTGGTCCGCGCGCAGTTGCGCCGGCCCGCAGGCGTGCGCAACTCCGGCGACGGTCATCTGCGCAAGAAGATCATCGACGCGCTGCCCTATTCGCTGACGACGTTGCAGCAGCAGGCCGCGGCCGCCATCACCGCAGACCTGCGCCAGCCGGTGCGGATGCTGCGGCTGCTGCAGGGCGACGTCGGCTCCGGCAAGACCGTGGTGGCGCTGCTGGCCGCGGCGGCGGTGGCCGAGGTTGGCAAGCAGGCTGCGCTGATGGCGCCGACCGAGATTCTGGCGCGCCAGCATATCAAGACCATCACGCCGCTGGCCGAGCGCGCCGGCTTGCGGGTGGCGATCCTGACCGGACGGGAAAAGGGCCGGGAGCGCCGCGAATTGCTGGCGCGGCTCGAGGCCGGCGAGATCGATTTCCTGGTCGGCACCCACGCGCTGATCCAGGACGACGTGATTTTCAAGGCGCTGGCGCTTGCCGTGGTCGATGAGCAGCATCGTTTTGGGGTGCGCGAGCGGCTCGCGCTCACCGCCAAGGGCGAAGCCGTCGATGTGCTGGTGCTGAGCGCCACGCCGATTCCGCGCACGCTGGTGCTGACCTATTTCGGCGACATGGATGTCTCGGAATTGCGCGAAAAACCCGCAGGCCGGCAGCCGATCGACACCCGCGCGCTGCCCAACAGCCGCATCAACGAGGTGATCGACGCGGTCGGCCGCGCGCTCAAGGCCGGCAAGCGGGTGTACTGGATCTGTCCGCTGGTGGAGGAATCCGAGGCGGAGGGCACGGAGCATCTCGCCGACGCAACCAAACGGTTCGAAAGCCTGCAAAAGCGCTTCGGCGACCGGGTCGGTCTTGTCCACGGCCAGATGAAAGGTGCGGAAAAGGACGGTGTCATGGCTCAATTCGCCGCCGGCGATATCGGCCTGCTGGTCGCGACCACGGTGGTCGAGGTCGGCGTCGACGTTCCCGCCGCCACCATCATGGTGATCGAGAACGCCGAGCGCTTTGGGCTCGCGCAACTGCACCAGTTGCGCGGCCGCATCGGCCGCGGTTCGGAAGCCTCGACCTGCCTGCTGCTCTACAAGGAGCCGCTCAACGAAATGTCCGCGGCGCGGCTGAAAGTCATCCGCGAGACATCAGACGGCTTTCGCATTGCCGAGGAAGACCTGCAATTGCGCGGTGAAGGCGACGTGCTCGGCGTGCGGCAGAGCGGCCTGCCCGGCTATCGCATCGCGCGCTCCGACGTGCACGCGCAACTGATCACGCAGGCGCGCGACGAGGCGCTGCGTATCCTGAAGGCCAATCCGAAGCTGACCGGCGCGCGCGGCGAAGCATTGCGCTGCCTGCTCTATCTGTTCGAGCGCGACGAGGCGTTGCCGCTGATCGGGGCGGGGTGAAGTAAGCCGCAGGATGGTTGAGCGCTCGGCGTGGGGATGATGGGTATCGCTGCGCTCAACCCATCCTACGAATTCAATCAATCCACCTTCGCCGGCAGCGGCTGCAGCGACGCCGCATCGGCCGCCCGCGCGGCGTTCGCCGTCTCCGCCAATGCCGCAATCTTCTTCTGCGGATCGGAGCCCGGCTGCACCACGCCGCACGACATGATCAGCGTGGCGGCATCTTCCGCGCTCATCTCGACCTCGATCAGCTTGCTCTTCGGCACATAGAAGAAAAAGCCGGTGGTCGGGTTCGGCGCGCAGGGCAAGAATACCGAGATATGCTCGTCCTCGCCGGGAAGGCTGGCCGCGATCTCCACGCTCGGCGCCTGCGAGATCAGCACGATCGACCACATCCCGGGCGACGGAAATTCGACTATTCCTACCCGGCGGAAGCTCGACCCGGAGCCGGAGAACAAGGTCTCGAACACCTGCTTCAACCCGCGATAGATCGCGCGCACCACCGGCATGCGCCCGAGCAGCTTTTCGCCGAGATCGACCAGCGTCCGGCCGATCAGGTTGGCAGTGAGGAAGCCAAGCAGCGTCAGCGCGATCACGGCGACGATCAGCCCGGAGCCCGGCAGGCCGAACGGCAGATAGGTCTCCGGCCGGTAGGCGACCGGGACGAACGGCCGCACCAGGCCATCCACCCAGGTCACGAACCACCAGGTCAGGTAAAAGGTGATCGCGATCGGACCTGCGACGATCAGGCCGGTCAGGAAATAGGTGCGGAAACGGGCCATGAAGCCGCGCGGAGCGTCCGGCGGCAGCTCACCTGGTGGAGGCATTATCGGAGGCAAGTCGTTGCGGTTCATCGAGATTCCGGGTCAATCGAAAGCGGCGTCGCTGCATACCAGCTAAGGCGTTCTAGCAGACTTTTGAAACCCGGCATGACCAAGCGGCCTGCACCGCCGGTCTATTCGACGGTGACGGACTTTGCCAGATTGCGCGGCTGGTCCACGTCGGTGCCCATGATGACGGCGGTATGATAGGCCAGAAGCTGCACCGGAACGGCATAGACCATGGGCGTGAACGCCGCGGCCATGTCGGGCATCACGATCGTCACCAGCGACTCCACGGTCGCTTCCGCAGCGCCCTTGGCGTCGGTCATCAGGATGATCCGGCCGCCGCGGGCGGCGACTTCCTGCATGTTGGAGACGGTTTTTTCGAACACGCGGTCGTACGGCGCGATCACCACCACCGGCATGTTCTCGTCGATCAGCGCGATCGGGCCGTGCTTGAGTTCGCCGGCGGCGTAGCCTTCGGCGTGAATGTAGGAAATTTCCTTCAGTTTCAGCGCGCCCTCCAGCGCCAGCGGATAGCTGGTGCCGCGGCCGAGATACAGTACGTCCTTTGATTTGGCGATGTCGCGCGCGAGCTTCTCGATCTGCGGTTCGGTGGCGAGCGCCGCCGCCATCAGGCGGGGGATTTCGACCAGGCCATGGACGAGCTTGGCCTCGTCCGCGTCGGACAATTCGCCGCGCGCCTTGCCGGCGGCCACCGCGATCGCCGCCAGCACCATCAGTTGACAGGTGAACGCCTTGGTCGAGGCGACGCCGATCTCCGGTCCCGCCAGCGTCGGAAAAACCGTTTCGCTCTCGCGCGCAATGGTCGAGGTCGGCACGTTGACCACGGACAGCGTGTGCAGCCCCTGCTCCTTGGCGTAGCGCAGCGCCGCCAGCGTATCGGCGGTCTCGCCCGATTGCGAAATGAAGATGCCGAGGTCGCCCTTGCGCAGCGGCGCTTCGCGGTAGCGGAATTCCGAGGCGACATCGAGCTCGACTGGCAGCCGGCTCAGGCGTTCGAACCAGTACTTGGCGATATAACCGGCGTAGCTGGCGGTGCCGCAGGCGGTAATCGAGATGCGCTGGATATCCCTGAAATCGAACGGCAGGCTTAGCGGCAGCGCGACGCGCTCGGTCGCCATGTCGACGTAACGCGCAAGGGTGTGGCCGACCACTTCCGGCTGCTCGTGAATTTCCTTGGCCATGAAATGGCGGTAGTTCGCCTTGTCGACCAGCAACGTCGCGGCACTGTGCTTGATGGCGTCGCGATGCACCGCCGCGTTGTTCTTGTCGTAGATGGTGGCTCCCTTGCGGGTCAGCACGACCCAGTCGCCATCCTCGAGATAGCTGATCACGTCGGTGAACGGCCCGAGCGCGATGGCGTCCGAGCCCAGATACATCTCGCCCTCGCCGTAGCCGATTGCGAGCGGCGGCCCGTTGCGCGCGCCGATCATCAGGTCGTCGTCGCCGGCAAAGATGAATCCGAGCGCGAATGCGCCGCGAAGCTGCGACAGCGCCTCCCTGACTGCGTCGGC
The DNA here is from genome assembly GCA_963784755.1 of uncultured Alphaproteobacteria bacterium. Classification (GTDB taxonomy): domain Bacteria; phylum Pseudomonadota; class Alphaproteobacteria; order Rhizobiales; family Xanthobacteraceae; genus Bradyrhizobium. The sequence goes on from CAWASS010000005.1 coordinate 383,761, forward strand.
CGGCTTGAAGCCTTTTCCGAGGTAGCCGTCGACCAGATGCAGCACGATCTCGGTATCGGTTTCGGTGGTGAACACCGCCCCCTTTTTCTCCAGCTCCTCGCGCAGCTCGCGAAAATTCTCGATGATGCCGTTATGCACGACGGCGACGCGCGCGGTCGCGTGCGGATGGGCATTGTTCTCGGTCGGCTTGCCGTGGGTGGCCCAGCGGGTATGGCCGATGCCGGTATGCCCGGCGAGCGGCGACGCCTGCAGGCGGGCTTCGAGATTGCGCAGCTTGCCTTCGGCGCGGCGGCGCTGCAGATGCGTCCCCTCCAGCGTGGCGACGCCAGCGGAATCGTAGCCGCGATATTCGAGCCGCTTCAGTGAATCCACCAGTTGCTCCGCAACCGGGCCGCGTCCCAAAATCCCGACAATGCCGCACATGCGGATCAAACGCTCCAAATCGACGAAAATTGCCCACCGAGGCCCAAGCACCTCTTAACGAGAATCGCGAACGCACGGGTACTCAATAATTATTGCGGATTGAGACAGCGTTAAGCGGCAGGCTTAATTAACCGTTCGTCAATGTTTCTGCTCAACGCTCAACGCCCCCGGAGGCGCCGTGACGGATACGCGTGAACCCAGAGGTTTCGACCGGAGCTTTTTTGCTTCCTCGCAAACGCGGCCCGAGCGGACCAAGCTCGCGCATTGGCCGCCGCCGTTCCGCAGCGGGCAAACCCAGCCGAAAATCATCAGGCATGAGGTGAACGAAAAGCCGAAGCTGGCAAAAGCGCGCGGCTGGCGACTCACCCGCCGCGCGCTGTTCTCGGAATTTGACGAGGGTTAGGCTTTCGGCTTCTTGTCGCGCGTCTTCATCTCGCGGTAGCGCGCCGCCCAGCCCTCACGCGTGATCTGCACGCTGCGCTCCACCGCCAGCGCGTTGTCAGGCACATCTTTGGTGATCACCGATCCCGAACCGATATAGGCGCCGCTGCCGATCTTCACGGGTGCGACCAGCGACGAATTGGAGCCGACGAAGGGGGACCCCGGCCCTCCCGAATCGGACCCCATCCCGCTCCCTGCCGCGCGCTTATGTGATGACATCACACATTCACCCCGCTAGGGGCGCGCAGGGGACGATATTTCGACGTTCGCGACGTGTGACTCCGCGCCTGTAGACCTCAACTCCAGCGCGCTCTGAGCGGGATTAATCCGCATCGTGGCGACGGCTAATTGATGCACTGCTCTTCGAGAGTACCCTCGGCACGATTGACAGCTAATCGGTAGAACCGAGGACGAGCACCCGTTGCCATCATGGAGGCCATATCTGCGGCCAGTTCGTTCTCTGAGTACTTGTAACCAAAATGAACGCTGGTGATCATGTCGGGCGCGACATTCCAAAGATGGACCGCTGGCGTCACGGAAAGTACGGCCTCATCGCTGTCCTTGAACTTTTTAAGCATCCTCCATTCTTTCTCGTAAGCCCAGCCGGGGGATTTAACGAGGAACAGGTAGTACGGGTTTCTCCAGAAATTCTCCGTGTGTTTGTCGGTGTAGATCACCTTCTTGAGCAGATGCCTTTGGGTCGATCCATCACAGTGATAGAAAAAAGGGTGTTGAGCATCAAAACCGACGACGAAGCCTCTGCCCTGATCAGCGTAATGCGCCCACATTTGTTGATTCCGCGCATCCTCAGTCACGCAGAAGACTCCCATTGGCGAGATCACGTCATTCACCACCGTATCAAAATTCGCTTCTAGCTGATTAAAAATAAGGTCAACGATGGGCGGCAAAGCCTGCTGCGCAACGACGAGCTGATTTTCCATGAAGCGTTTCCCCTGTTCGCTTGCGAGGATTGCTTCTGCTTGTTCTCTTTGCGCCGGCGTCAACACCTGACCGTTTTCTTGTAGATTTTCCACCAGCATCGACATGATGAGTTCTTTGCTGGCGAACGCGGCGGGCAACGAAACGCTCAGCTTGTCTTTAATGTATGCCCGGATTCCATCGGCGCTGTTTTCCCGCCACCGACGGCTCATTTCAAATTCATCATTGAGAGCTTCGCGCGGGCTAAAGCGAACCTGTGGCTTCGCGAAAAAGGAACCGGCGCAAAAACGGGAAATATTTGTATGTCGTAGGCTCGTCTTAGACCGTTTTCTCGATCGCCTCGACATCCGGATCGAGAAGCTTCGTAAGGTCAAATGTTTCCGGAAGTGTATCGAAGAATTTATCTAGCGCGCCCATTTCATGCTCCCGATGTCACCGCCACAACCACAACCATCAGGTCAGCAGTCTTGACCTATTAAAACTGTCACGATTGTCTTGCAGTAGCGGCATGGAACCACCAATTGCTACTAGATAAAGGAATTAAGGCTTTATTGGGCAGGAGCCTGCGTGCCACCAGAGAAGATTGCCGAACTCCGGGTCAAGCATCTCGAGATGCTGCAGACCCTGATCACGAGGATGGCCGGGTACGGCGCATCGTTCAGGAACTATTGCGTCACCGTGGTCACGGCCGTGGTCGGCCTCGGCTTCAGCCTGCATCGGCCAAGCTTCGCTGTGCTCGCGATCCTGCCGCTGATCGGCTTCGCCATCGCCGATGCCCAGTACCTGCGCGTCGAGCGCCGTTTCAGGGCCTTGTTCAACTCCGTCCGGCAGGAAGACTGGACGCAGATGCCGAGCTTCGAAATCAACCTCAATAAGGCCCCCGCGCAATCGTTTTGGGGCGCTGCGGGAAGCTGGTCTATCGTTGGGTTCTACGCACCCCTAGCGATCAGCGTCGTTATCCTGGTGCTGTTAGCAAGGTGGGTAAATGTCGCGTGATCCCGTCGATCCCAAGATCGCAAACCTACTCCGATTGATTGCATCACCTCCGGTGCCAAAGCCGGACAATCCGTTCGGCGGCCTTCTGGGTCTTGGTCTTAACCCTCCCCCGGCGAAACCTCCCTTGCCGGTTGCCCCATTCGGCTCGGGATTGTCGGGCTTCGGCAGCCTCGCGGGTATGTTCTTGGACCCGCCGACGTCGGCGCCAGCGTTGAGCCCCTATGCCAGTCAAGGTCTAGGCGCCCTGTCTGGGCTGTTCGACACAACTCCGCCCAGCACCAACCCATTTGGCTCACTGGCGCGCTTCGTGATGCCAGCACCGGCACCGGCCACACCGCCGCGAAACTCCCTGTACGATCTGGTCACACCGCCTCCCCCGCCGTACAGCACGCCCTACTTCCCGCCAGCGAAGCCGAAGCCCATCGCGCCCGAAACCAAGCGCAAGGCGTTCTTCTCGTTCAATTTCGAAGACGTGATGCGCGCGAACAACGTGCGGCAGGCATGGAAGATCACGCACCCTAGCAGCGTCGATAACCGCAGCTTCTACGACAGCAGCCTGTGGGAGAGCCGCAAGCTGACCAACGATGAGGCGCTGAAGAAGCTGATCCGCGCCGGCGTGCTGTACACTTCGGCCGTCTGCGTGCTCGCCGGCTCCGCGACATATTCTCGCCGCTGGGTACGATATGAAATCGCGAGGGCGATCATTGACGGCCGCGGCCTGTTGACCGTTCACCTCAACGGCCTGAAGCATCACCAGACGCGCACGCCTCACCCGAACGGACCCAGCCCTCTTGCGTTCATGGCGATCGGTCGTCACCAGCCCGACATCCGCAAGCCCGCGCTCTATTACCTGTACGAGAAGGAATACGTGTCAGACGGCCGAGGCGGCTGGGTGCCGCAGTGGATCCGCTATGCCGATCACAGGGACCCGATCACGCTGCCGAAATGGGTGAACGACCCCGGCCATCACGACTATGTCATGCCGCTCTCGGTGAACGCCGCGGAGTACGATTACGTCGTCGAGAACGGTCACCGCAACATCGGCAGCTGGATCGACAAGGCCGCGAAGCAGGCGGGCCGATAACGGTCTTAGCGGCGCGTCATATGCACCGCATAGGGTTCGAGGCCCACGCAGAAGTTTCGGCCGGAGCTTTTTTGCTTCCTCGCAAACGCGCCCCGAGCGGACCAAGCTTGCGCATTGGCCGCCGCCGTTCCGCAGCGGACAAACGCAGCCGAAAATCATCCGGCATGAGACGAGCGAAAAGCCGAAGCTGGCAAAACCGCGCGGCTGGCGTCTCACCCGGTCGCTGTTCTCGGAATTCGACGAGGGTTAATGGTGAGGAGCGCGCCGCTTCGCGCGCGTCTCGAACCATGCAGCATGCGGCCATCCTTCGAGAGGCCGCGTAGCGCGCGGCTCCTCAGGATGAGGACCAGACCTCAGCTCTTCGGCTTCTTGTCGCGCGTCTTCATCTCGCGGTAGCGCGCCGCCCAGCCATCGCGCGTCGTCTGCGGGCTGCGCTCCACCGCGAGCGCATCGTCGGGCACATCCTTGGTGATGACCGATCCCGACCCGATATAGGCGCCGCTGCCGATCTTCACGGGAGCGACCAGCGACGAATTGGAGCCGACGAAAGCGCCGGCGCCGATCGTGGTCTTGTGCTTGCCAAAACCGTCGTAGTTGCAGGTGATGGTGCCGGCGCCGATGTTGGCGCCCGCGCCGATATGGGTATCGCCGATGTAGGTGAGGTGATTGACCTTGACGCCGGCCTCGAGCACGGCGGCTTTGGTCTCGACGAAATTGCCGATCCGTGCGCCCTCGCCCAGCGACGTTCCCGGCCGCAGCCGCGCATAGGGACCGACCGAGGCATTCTTGCCGATCGTGGCCTGCACGATGTGGGAGAACGCGTGGATGACCGCGCCGTCGGCGATGGTGACGCCGGGGCCGATCACCACGAACGGTTCGATGGTCACGTCGCTGCCGAATGTCGTGTCGGCGGCGAGGTAGACGGTATCGGGCGCGGTCATGGTGACGCCGGCGTCGAGCGCCGCCTGACGCAGCCGCGCCTGCATCGCCGCCTCGGCTTCGGCGAGCTGGGCCTTGGTGTTGATGCCGCGCACTTCGTCCTCGCTGGTTTCGATCACGGAGGCCTTTAATCCAAGCTCGCGAACGAGCGCAACCGCGTCGCCGAGATAATACTCGCCCTTGCGGTTGGCGTTGCCGATTTTTTCCAGGATTTTTAGCGCATGGCGGCCGTCGAACGCCATCACCCCGGCATTGCAGAGGGTTATCGCCTGTTCCTCCGCGCTGGTCTCGGCCTGTTCGCGGATCGCAACCAGCCGGTCGCCCTCGACAATCAGCCGGCCATAGCCGGTTGGATCGGCGGCGCGAAAGCCGAGCACCGTCAGGGCCGCGCCGGTTTTCAGGGGTGCCCGCATCCGCTCGAAGGTCGCAGCCGAAATCAACGGGGTGTCGCCGAACACCACCAGCAGATCGTCGGCGCCGCAGGCGATGGCTTCCCGGGCTGCGAGAACCGCATGCGCGGTGCCGAGCCGTTGGCGCTGCACGAAGATCCTGGCATCCGGGCGCATGCGCCGGGCCTCGTCGGCGACGGCCTGATGATCCGGCCCGACCACGATGGCGAGCGAGGCTCCGGCGCCGGTCGGAGCCGCCCGAAGCACATGGGCCAGCAGCGACTGGCCGGCCACGCCATGCAGAACCTTGGGCATTGCGGAGCGCATGCGCGTGCCCTCGCCGGCTGCGAGCACGAGGGTGAGGCTGGTCCTTTCGGGCATCCGAATCCCTGATTTTGGGCGCGTTGCGCCGCCGCCGTCATAAAGCGTTTTCGGCCGAAGTGGAAACCAGAATTCGGCGCCGGATAACTGCCCGGTTTTAAGCCCGGCCCTCATTTCCTGATAATGTTCCCGCTGTGATTCGCGTTGGCCTCGGGAGGGCCGCAAACGTCGCATGGCAAAAAATCGCGACAATCCGACCGATGCTTTCGATACCGACAGTTCCGGCGGCTGGCTGAGCGGTTTTTTGGCCGAGGAGGACGATCTCGACCGGCGCTCGCTGTGGCGGCTGGGGTCGTGGGGGGTCGGTTCGGTCGCTGCCGTTGTTGTGGCCGTCCTGGCCAACCAGTCGTCGATCGGGGTACGGCGCGATCAGGTCGCGTCCGCCGATCTGGTGCGGCAGTCGCAGCAAATCCAGTCGGTGGCGAAGGAAAGCCAGACCGAGGCGCGGCGGCTGGCGTCCGCCATCGACACCCTGAACGGCGACCGCGACCGGCTGTATTCGCGCGTCACCGTGCTGGAACAGGGTCTCGACAGCGTTACGGGCTCGATCGCGCGCCAAAATTCCACAGCGGCTTCGCCGCAGCCGGCCCCGTCCCTGCCAGGTGCGCCGGAACCGCAATCGGCTTCGCAAGCGCCGCCTCCGGTTGTCGCCGCTCCCGCAACCACGGTCGCAGCTCTTACCGAGAAACCGCGCGATCTTGCCGCGCGTCAGCCGGAGCCTGCTCCATCGGCCGCGGCTGCCAATCCGGCCGGTCCAATGGAGGCGAAAGCCACGCCGGCAACGCCGCTGATGCCGCCTAAATCGATAATGGCGCCGCCGGATCCCGCCGCGGCAAAACTGATCGAACCCGATCAGCCGCCCGAGATCATCACCGCCGCACCGATGCCGGACGTGGTGGCCGCAGCACCGGCGGCGTCCGATCCGGCTGGCTCGAAAGCGGCGTCCGAAATCGCCGCGCAGCGAACCGAATTCGGCGTCGATCTCGGCGGCGCGAATTCGATCGACGGCCTGCGCGCCCTGTGGCGGGGCGTTCTCAAATCCAATGCAGTGCTGACGGCGCTGCGGCCGATCGTCGTCGTGAAGGAACGCAGCAACGGGCTTGGCATGCAGTTGCGGCTGGTCGCGGGACCCCTGAGCGACGCCGCCGCGGCTGCGAAAATCTGCGCCGCGCTGATTGAAAGCGAGCGCGCCTGCGAGACCGCCGTGTTCGACGGCCAGCGCCTTGCCATGAAGAGCGAGGATCCCGCGCCTTCGGCGCGGCCACCGCGCAAGCGCGGCGGTGTGAAGCGGGTCAGCAGCGAGGAGCAGCCGCCAAAGCCCAAAAGCTCCGCGCTATCCTCGATGTTCAGCACGCGATAGGTAGCGGCTAACAAGCTCGTGATTTCAGTTGGTTAGACCGATCGGTTCAGACCCTGCAGAGCTCATCTCCCGATCAAAAACCGGACGCGGGTTGTCCCGCCGCGCGATCCAAACCATAGTCGCCCCATGAAAAAAGATCCGTTCCGGCTGACGCCGTATCAGGTGCAATGGCTGCTGGTCGTCGGTTTCCTCACCGTCGGCTACGCGCTGTATCTGCGCTATCTCGCGATCGAATTTTCGAGCGTGGCGCTGGCGTGCGACGCCGGCCTGCAGACCATGCTCTGCAAAACCCGGCTGCTGATCACCTACCTGTTCCGTAATTCCGTGTTCGGTATCGCCGCGCTGGTGATCGCAACCCTTCACGTGATCCGGCCGTCGATCGTGCTGTTGACCGCCGGCCTGGTCGCCGCCGGATTTGGCATCGTGCTTTACAACATCGGCCTGTCGGGGATCGCGATCGGGCTGCTTATTTTGGGATTTGCACGCCCCGCGCCTGCCACAGCGTAACGCCGAGCACGAAGTAGAGCGCGCAGGTCCACAGCGATTGCCAGTTGTCCGGGCCCTCGTTGAACACGGTGTAGAGCGCGGCTGCAACCAGCAATCCCGCGAACGCGGCCTCGGCGATCGGCCGCGTTCCGCTTTGCGGACGGTTGAGAAGCATCAAGGTCCACAACGGCACCACCGCCATGGTCAGCGCGGCAAACGGAAAATCGCGGTAACGCGGGTCGAACGCAAAGCCGAGCGCGGTCTCGGCCGCGATCAGGGTGGTCACGATCAATGTCAGGCCGAGCGCAACGGTCAGAACCGACCGGGTTCTTCCCTGGCGCGGGCCGATCAGTTCGAGAAACGTCGGCAGCGCGCGGCCGGACATCAACGCATTGGCCGCCAGCAGCGGCGCGGCCATTCCCGCCGCCAGCAACAAGCCCCACTGCAGCCAGCCGCCAAAGCCATAGCTTTCGTAGAGCATTTTATCGCCGGCGAGGCCGAACAGGATTCCGCTTGCGGTAGCCGAGATCGCGACAGCCACCCATGACAGGAAACGCGGCGTCCATGGCCGGCGCCGCAACGTCAGCAAGGCGGCGCCGAACACCAGTACGCTCAGCGCCATTCCGCATCCCATCTGCAGCTTCCAGAATGGGTAGTTGCTGATGGCGACACCCGGCGGATATTTCAGCGCGCGCTGCACGGAATCGAACAGGCCCCAATATCCGCCCACCGTGCCCTCGAGCTGGCGCTTCCAGGGCTGGTCGTAGGCTTCGATCAGGTTGACCCGAAAATTCTCCTGCTTTGCCAGATCGAGGATCTCGGACACCACCCGCGCCTGATTGGTGCGCGACGGCAGTGCGGCGTCGCGCATCCGCCCGGCACTCGGCCATCCGGTTTCGCCGATCAGGATTTCCTTGGCCGGAAACGCGACCGCCATCCGCTTGCGGATGGCGTCGACATGGGCGGCGGCGTATTTCGCGCGGATCGGAAAGTCCTCCCAATAGGGCAGGATGTGGATGGTGACGAAGTCGACCGCGTCGTAGATTTCCCGGTTGCGCAGCCAGTATTCCCGAACGTCGGCGTAGGTCACGGGGACGGCCACTTGCGCCTTGACCGAGCGGATGGTGGCGGCGAGGTCGGAGGTGGTCATCTCGCCGCGCAGCAGCACCTCGTTGCCGACCACGAGCGAGGTGATCACGCCCGGGTATTCTTTCGTCAGCGCAACGGCCGTCGATATCTGGGCGAGATTCTTCAGGCGGTTGCTGCCGAGCCAGATGCCCTGGATCACCTTGAGGCCGGCCTTGGCGGCGAGCTCCGGAACCCGGTCGATGCCGTTTTCGAGCGAATAAGTTCTGACGCAATTGGATACTTTGGCGAGTTGCGCCAGATCCTGGGCGATCTGCTCGGGCGGGATCTGGGTCGTCAACAAGAGCGGGGTCTGGTCGCCGCGGAACGGCGCATAGGAAACGCACAACAGCTTGGCCGCGGGATCGATCGGGGCGCGCACCAGCGTCACCGGCGTGGCCAGCCACCACCACGCCGCGGCAATCAGGCTCAGGGATACAAGGAGAAGCGCCAGCGGCGTACGAAGGGAAATCGGTTCCGTCCTCCGGGGGAGGTCCGTCGATTAGCCGGTCACCGGCCGTCTGCCAAGGGCGGCTTTGATGCAACCACAGCCTTCTGGCGCGGCGGCTTTACCACGAACCGATAAAGTTGCGGCTTTGCTGGACAAAATCCAAATTGTCGGCCATGGGATTCGGCGCAGTCTCCGCCGCAATGGAGACCCATTTGAGCGGCATCAACGGCTGTGTCAGAATGTGCCTCGGGCAGGCAACAAATCGGGGACTTTATGCGTCGACGGGTGGTTGAGTTCCAGAATGCGGTTTTGCGTCGCGTTGCCGCATCCGGACTAGCGCTGCTGATCGGCGTCGGAAGCGTCCTCGCCCAAAGCGGCGACCTTCGCACCCAGGATCCGTCCAAGCCCGCCGCCAATGCGGCGAACCCCGCCGATGCGGCCAAGGACAGCCAGCGCAAGACCGACGAGTTCGTCGAGGCGTCCCAGGCCATCAACGGCCCGGCCGGAAACCCGGAATGCGTCTGGCTCGGCCGCCGCGTGGTGGTCCTGATGTGGCGCGACGATCTCGACACCGCATTCCGCCACCTCGATCTCTACGACCGGTTTGGCTGCCCGGGCGGCCATGTCCAGGCGACATTCCGCTGCCTGGTGCGCTTCGGCGCCATCGATCCCAAGGCCCCCGAAAGCCTGAGCGGACGCGTTCACGCCTGCTGGATCAATCCGAACGCCCAGCCCCAGACCGCCGCTGCCGCCCAACCCGCCGCGCCCTCCACGGCTGGCGCCGCCCCCGCTACGGCTGGCGCCGCGGCGCCCGCCGCCGCAGCGGCTCCGGCCGCCCCCGCGGCCGCGCCGGCGAAATAATCCCACTCACAGCCGGAACGATCCGAAATTCTTCCGGTTTCAAAAACTACCGCCCTCAAAACGCCATGGCGTCATATGAGTTGTTAAATCACGTGGCAGAGTTATGTTCGATCTGCCGGTGTATTGGTCGGACCTAGGGGACGGGTCCGTTTTCCCTTGCTCGCCCCGTATGGTCTAGTCGCGATGCGCGCCGTCGTCGCCGTTCTGCTGTTGGTCACCGCCGCCCACGCGGCGCTCTGGGGTGTACTCCGGGAGAAACAGCCGGCTCCGGATTTCCGGGGCATCCTGCCCAGCGTTTCCTATGCGCCGTTCGACGGAACCGGGCATCCCGACGTCGATAACATTCCCAACGCCGACAAAATCCGGGCCGACATGAAAACGCTGGCGCCGCTGACCCGCGCGATCCGGCTTTATTCGTCGACGGGCGGTGTCGAGATGGTGCCGCCGATCGCCAACGAAGTCGGGCTCAAGGTCACCGTCGGCGCCTGGATCGACAAGAATGTCGATCGCAACGAGCGCGAAATGCTGTCGGCGATCGAACTCGCCAAGCGCAACAGCAACGTCAACGAAATCGTGGTCGGCAATGAGACGATCTACCGCGGCGAGCAGAAGATCGAAGACCTGATCAAGCTCATCCAGCGGGTTAAAGGCGCGGTCAATGTTCCTGTAACAACAGGCGAAATCTGGAATATCTGGATCGAGCATCCGGAACTGGCGTCGTCGGTGGACTTCATCGCCGCGCATATCCTGCCCTACTGGGAAGGCTTTTCCGACAAGCAGGCGGTGGAGCAGGCGCTGATCATCTATCAGAAGCTGCGCGACGCGTTCCCGGGCAAGCGCATCGTGATCGCCGAGTTCGGCTGGCCCAGCGCCGGCTACAATTTGAAAAACGGCAACCCCGGGCCGTTCGAGCAGGCCGTGACGCTGCGAACCTTTGTCAGCCGCGCGGAAGCCATCGGCATGGAATACAACATTGTCGAGGCGATCGACCAGCCATGGAAGTTCATTGAGGGTGGTGTCGGCCCCTATTGGGGCTTTCTGAACGCCGCGCGCGAACCGAAATTCGCGTGGACCGGGCCGGTAGAGGATCCCGCCTACTGGAAGCTGATGGGCATTGCGCTCTTGGTCGGCGTGCTGATGTCGCTGCCGATCCTGCGCCTGGTCCAACCCACGGTCATGCAGGCGTTGCTGCTGTCGGCCGCCGCGAACGGCGTCGGCGCATGGGTCGCCACCGTGTTTGCATACTGGACCGGGCACTACTTCGTATGGGGATCGGCATTCGCCCTGATCCTAGGCCTGATCCTGCTGGTGCCGCTGGTGCTGATCGCTATGGCGCGGATCGAGGAAATTGCGGCCATCGCGCTGGGTCGCGGCCCGCGCCGGCTGATCGTCAAGGGTGCGGCTGTGGTGCCGGCCACCATGGGTGAAGCCGTCGCTTTTCCGAAGGTCTCGATCCATGTCCCGGCCTATTTCGAACCGCCGGAGATGCTGAAGCAGACGCTCGATGCGGTGGCCCGGCTGGAGTATCCGAATTTCGAATGCGTCGTCATCATCAACAACACCCCCGATCCCGAATTCTGGCAGCCGATCCAGGATCACTGCCGCGCGCTTGGCGAGCGCTTCAAGTTCATCAATGCCGAAAAGGTCGAAGGTTTTAAGGCCGGGGCGCTCCGCATCGCCATGGAGCGCACCGCGGCCGATGCGGAGATCATCGGCATCATCGACGCCGATTATATGGTGCAGCCGGACTGGCTGAAGGACCTGGTGCCGGCCTTTGCCGATCCCCGGGTCGGTCTCGTGCAGGCGCCGCAGGACCATCGCGACGGCAATCGCTCGCTGATGCACTACATCATGAACGGCGAATATGCCGGGTTCTTCGACATCGGCATGGTCCAGCGCAACGAGGCCAATTCGATCATCGTGCACGGCACCATGTGCCTGATCCGGCGCGCCGCGATGGACATGGCCGGCGGCTGGGCCGGCGACACCATCTGCGAGGATACCGACCTCGGCCTTGCCATCATCGAGCATGGCTGGCTGACGCACTATACCAACAACCGCTACGGCTACGGCCTGCTGCCCGATACCTACGAGGCCTTCAAGAAGCAGCGCCATCGCTGGGCCTATGGCGGCTTCCAGATCGTCAAGAAGCACTGGCGGCGTTTCCTGCCCGGCGCGAGCCGGCTGTCGCAGGACCAGAAGCGCGAATTCGCGCTGGGCTGGCTGAACTGGCTCGGCGCCGAAAGCCTCGGCGTGCTCGTCGCCATCCTCAATCTGATCTGGGTGCCGATCGTCGCCTTCGCCGACATCGCCATTCCCGACAAGATCCTGACGCTGCCGATCATCGCCGCGTTCCTGGTGTCGCTGATTCATTTCGTCGCACTGTACCGGCTGCGCGTTCCCGTGAAGATCGGCCAGATGCTGGGGGCGATGGTCACCGCGATGTCGGTGCAATGGACGGTGTCGCGCGCGGTGGCGCAGGGCTTGATCACCGAGCATCTGGCGTTCGCGCGCACCTCCAAGGGCGGCTTCTCCATCATGTCGGTCGAATTCCAGGCATTCTGGGAGGCCGTGATCGGCGTTCTCCTGCTGGTCGGCGCCGCCGTTCTGGTCGCCACCAACAACCAGAAGGAGGTCCGCGAGATCTACATATTCGCCGCCGTGCTGGTGCTGGAGAGCCTGCCGTTCCTGTCGGCGGTTGCGATCGCGATTCTGGAAAATTCGCGGATCAACGCATTTTCGTTCTGGCGCAATACCCGGGTGCGGACCGCCGAGCTGATCGGGCTGCGCCCGGTGGCGATGCCGACCGCAATCGGCGCGTCGCAGCCGGTGGCTTCCGAGATTCATCGAGAGGCCAGCTAAAGCCTGCGGATCGCCGGCGGCGGCAGGGCGAGGAATTCCTGCTAAGGCCATACGGAATCGTGAAAATCCTGATTCTGGACCGACCGGTTTGCGGGCCGCCGCGCTATTGACCCGCACCGGGCCTCCCCCTACACAGCGCGGCAAGTGAGCGCGTAGCTCAGGCGGTAGAGCACGTGACTTTTAATCATGGGGTCGAGGGTTCGAGTCCCTCCGCGCTCACCAATTGGTAGGGGTCTCAAGCCCGGTCCAAGCCCGTCGATGCCAATTGCATCACGGCCATTGATTTCTGATTGAGAAAGTTGCCGGATAGCATGGAGAGGTGCGGTACGATGTACGCACCTTGTTTGTTCATGCCGATCTCACAAAGGGGCATTGGAGATGGCAACCGTCCATGGTCGTTATTTTCAGGTGGCGCTTGACGCCATTGAGCAATTTGATCGCGCCGAAACTATTGCAGGTCTTTCCGATCAACTCGTGCGCGCTGTTGCATCGTTTGGATATCAGTTCGTATGTTGCGTCTCCGCTCCGGGCATCCAAAACCGCGCCTTCGAAGAGAGGGTTCTGCTGAATAACTGGCCGAAAGGCTGGCTCGATCAATATCTGACATCGAATTTTCACTCACATGATCCCATCTCGATTTCCATTCGTGTCCGAACGGAAGCGTTCAGGTGGGCCGATGTAACAATCCCGCCCGATGACCGGGTCGCGAACGATTTAATGACGATCTCATCGAGCGAATATCGCATGCGCCACGGTTTTTGCGTGCCCATTCACGGCGTGAGCGGCTATCAAGCCGGAATTTCATTTGCCGGATTTGATATTGAAGATGCAAAGGAGGCAGATGCAAGCGTTCAACTCATCGGGATTTATGCTTTCAATCGGCTGGCTAACCTCAGGTCGACTTGCAGGGAACCAAGCATTCTGACGGCAAGGGAACGCGAGGTGCTCCGTTGGGCAGCCGCCGGCAAGACGGCATGGGATACCGGCATAATCCTCGATATTGCCGCCGATACCGTGAACAAACACATCGCTTCCGCGATGCGAAAACTCAATGTTTATTCGCGCCCGCAGGCGGTGGCTGAATCGATCCGCCGCGGCGAAATCATTCCCTGATTGTCAATTCCGATTTCTGGGAATCGCAAAAACAATCCTGAAAACGAATGCTTTCGCATCGTCCAACGCCCCTTCAGACTTGGCGCGTCATCGCATTAATCCGGGCTGAAAATTGATGTCAGAAAAATCAAAGCCGCCCCGGAAGACGGGCTTGCTATCAAGGGAACTCATTCAACAAGGTCTTCAATTGACAAGCGTCTTCATCAAACTCCGGGATGTTCAAGATCGACAGAAAGTCGTTACCTTGGCCGAGTTGCTACTCGACGAGCAGAATACAAGCTAGGCAATTGGCAGCCTGATACCCGCTCCGCATTGACAAATTTCGAGCGAGACGCAGCCGGCGCCCTTTTCGGGGTTGCCGAGACGGTTTCGTTCCGCGCGAGGTCCGTTGCCAGTTGATTGCCTTCGTTCAACAGCGCCATTTTGAGGAGATGAACGGTCGTCGCGGAGTGAGAGGACTCGGCCAGGTCAAGCGCGCGCAGGAGGGCCATGACGAGATCTTCTTCCCTTCCGCCTTCGATTACTTTTAGATCACTCATGGACGGCACCTCATGCGATCCGGCGTTGTGCTACCGCGCTCTCGAAGACGGATGTATGGATATCGACGGCCTTGCGGACGCGAGACAGACAGTCTTCGCTAACGTGAAAAAGAACGGCGATTATCGTCTCTCCATTCATCGTTTGGGGAAGTCCGAGCGGCTCGATGTCAAATCCGAAGCTTTGCAGGACCGGGATGCGCAGCGTGTTGATAACGGAGGTATACCCGGCCAAGCCCTCGCCGAGGCCGTACTCTTGAATGGCGACCAGGAGCTCAAAATAGTGCGCGCTGCGGCGCTCCGTTTTGCGCATCGCAAAGCGCGTCAGTTCCAGCAAATCTCTTCGTCGAGGGATATTGCGCTCGACCAGATTCGGAAATTGTTCGGACAGCATATGAGGCAGAGTCGTCGGATATAGCCGAAAGCCACCCGCCACGTTTTCCATCTCGTCGACGGCAATTATGTAAGCGGCAAAGCCATTGTCATATGGGTCTTTTTCGTAAACGCCATCGACCTCAAATTCGCTCCAACCGCGGCCTCTGACGAATATCTCGTGCCGCAGCCGAAATTGCCGGTCCAGTATTTTTGCAAATCGGCTTCTGTTACCGCTGTGGACCGCCCGGATCATCAAAAACTCCCCCGCTTTGCGGGAGAGTTTTCCATGTCGTTAGAGCGGCGAGCTATTACGTCGGCATGTTATTGACACTTAGAGATCGATTTCCCCGCGCCGTATACACTCTGCGACGGCTTGCGCGCGTGTGTGTACGTTCAGCTTTTGCATGGCTGTAGAGGCCATCTTGTTCACGGTGTCTTCTGAAATCTTCAGAATTGCGCTTGTGGCCCAAGCTGTCTTTCCTGCGGCGACCCAGGTCATCACTTCCCGCTCTCGCGGGGTGAGAACCATCGGCGCCGCAGGCTGCCGCGACTTAAGTATTGTCAGGCGATTGAACGCAAACATCGTAACAAGTTCGATCGCTGCACGCGCCTCCTGCGTACTTTCAACTTCGCGCCCAGCCAGGGACGCCCCGGCTTGATAACCGTTCATGCCGTGCACCGGTATGCATAACCCGTGCTTCAAACCGTAGTCGGTCGTTGCTATCTCCATGATAGAATTGGCAATCTTGTCTGTTGCGCTTGGATAGATTTCAGCCCAGGTGAATGATTCCGGCCGCTGTCTTATGCGGGGCGCTACCGGATCAAAAGCGTAGAAATTCGAAAGCGAATATTGCTCCGCCCATGCTTTTGGCCAGAGCTTCAGCACAACCCTTTCATCGAAGGATTGTTCTTTACAACTTGAGGATGTCAGAAAGCAGATATGGTTGTAACCGAAGGAGCCGGTCAAATCGGAAACTGCGCCGCAAACACTTGCAAAAGTTTCCGCACGACCTATCAATTCAATGGCGTCGAGCGCCGATCTGAAATGCTTCCCCCGTAAAGATCCCATTGCACGGCCCTCGATGCAAGATTCGCGAATTCAAGCGATTTTCGGGGACCAACTGCACACGATATATAATAACCGCTCAGCTGGTTCCGGCGACTTCGCTTATTCGTACCTTGATGCCGCTGGTTTCAATCCCAGTCCCAGTGCACGCCGAAGGTGGAATTAGAGCATCTGCATTTTCTGCTGTCTATGGCATTGGGTTAAGACTTCCGATATCCCAGCCCGTCATGCCATCTACCAACAGTTGCGTATTTACCTGATGCGCCGCTCGTCAAGCGAGATCGGCAGCAGCCAAGCCGCCATCAATTCGGTGACGGCTTCATCGTTCCTCTCACCGCGCCCCAACGTCGGTTGCGTTCTGTTGATAACCCGGCGCGCCGCCGATGCGCGGCTTTACGGGCAATTGCCGCGTGCTATCGACGCAGATGCGATGTGGCTAAACCGGCATGCCGACGCCGCGTCGCGAACCGCCCTAACGACGGAACAGTCATCATGCGGATCACTCTCGTCGGCTCCCGCCACTTCGGCGTGACGACATTCGACATGCTGCGCAAACACGGCGTCGAGATTGCAAGGGTGGTCGTTGCCGATGCCGATGACAGGCTTGCCGCGGCCGCCCGCGCCGCCGGCGTCGAAGTGACGGTGCAGGCCAATCCCAGGCGCGTGGTGGCCAAGGAAATCGCAGGGGATACCGACCTGATCGTCACCGCCCACAGCCATGCGCGCATCGCCAGGGAGGCGCTGGCTGCGGCAAGGCTCGGAGGGATCGGCTACCACCCGTCCTTGCTGCCGCGGCATCGCGGCATTGCCGCGGTCGAATGGACCATCCGCGAAGGCGATCCGATCGCCGGCGGCACCGTCTATCATCTCGCCGACCGCATGGATGCCGGCGCCATCGCCGCGCAGGAATGGTGCTTTGTCAGGAAAGGCGAAACCGCGCGCGAGTTGTGGGAACGCGCACTGGCGCCGCTGGGCCAAAAGCTGCTCGCCCAAGTGATCGAGTATGCCAAGGCTCACAACGCCCTGCCGGCCACGCCGCAGGACGAGCAGTTCGCCACCAGCGCGCCCCAACTCCCGGCCTGAAGTCTCGGCCGCTGGGTTGATGGACCCGCGGCCGCCGCGAAATAAAGTTCACGCTCGGCCCCGGGTTGTGGAACTAAAATGGCGAATTTCACTTGATTGTCATGGAACATTCCGGTTTGCCGCACCGCAGCAAATTTTGAACACAATGTCCCTGAATAAGGCGTCCCATCACACACATCGGGGATATGATTCCATGCGCCTTGATCGCATTCGTTCGATTTTTGTTCGCTCCATGTTTGCCGCTGCGGTTTCGCTTGCCGCCGCTCCCGCCATGGCACAGATGCCTTATGACGGGCTTTGGAATGTCACGATTGTCACCAAAACCGGCACTTGCCAGCCTTCCGCCCGCTATCCTCTGACCATCACCGATGGTAAGGTTTCCGCCGCCGGCGCGGACGTGTCCGGTACGATCGGACGGGAAGGCAATGTGCGGGTGTCCATCGCGGGCGCCTACGCCAATGGCCAGCTCAGCGGCAGCGCCGGATCGGGCAAGTGGAACGGTGCATCTGGTGGAATTCCCTGCAGCGGCCGCTGGGAAGCCTCCCGCCAGTAAGTCGGGAATGGCGGCATGACACGCTTATCGGGTCTGCGGTCGACAATTCTGACCGCGGCTGCATGCACAGGACTGCTGTTTTTCAACTCCGCGAGCCACGCACAATCCGGACCGTTCGCGGGAATGGCGGGCGTGTGGTCCGGCGGCGGCAGCGTCACCCTCGACGACGGATCGACCGAACGCATCCGGTGCCGCGCGACCTACGCTGTCGGCGATGGCGGCAACGGCCTCAATCAGAGCCTGACCTGCGCTAGCGACAGCTACCGGTTCAACCTTGCGAGCAACGTCGTCTCCAGCGGCGGAGCGATTTCGGGAACGTGGAGCGAGTCCAGCCGAAACATCAGAGGAAGGCTCGAGGGCCGCGGCGGCAACGGCAATTTCCAGGTGATCGCGAGCGCGCCGGGATTCACCGCAAGTATTTCACTGGCTACGCGCGGCAACAGGCAGTCCATCGTGATCAGGGCCGAGAGCCAGTTCCGGGGCGCGTCGATTTCGCTGTCGCGCTCGTAGTCCGAAGTCTGCACGCCGCATTTGTGCCGGCGCGGTTCACCCTCAGCCCTGCGGTTTCGGTTTTGCCAATTTCGCAGCCGTGTCTTTCATGGTCTTGGCGATCAGCAGCGCCTGTTCCCTGTTGAGCGCGAAATCCTGGATGCCTTTTTTGGTGGTCAATGAAAGAACCATCAGGTCAGGCTGGTTCTCCGGCCAACCGGTGGCGAAGGCGGTGACGAAATCTGCCGAGGTGGAGCGCTGGGTGGGCTGGGCCATCTGTGTTGTCCTGTCGGAATTGTCTTTGGCTTATTGTGCCGGCACGAAGGCGGTGACTTCGATCTCGACCCTGGCGCGCGCATCGATCAGGCCGGAAATGTAGAGCAATGTCGAGGGCGGGAAGTTGCGGCCCAGGGTCTCCTTCCACGCCGCACCGATACCGGCGCCCGCCGCCTCGTATTCGCTTTTGCTGGTCAGATACCAGGTCAGGCGAACGATGTGCTCGGGGCCGGCGCCGGCCTCGCCAAGCAGCTTGACGATGCGTTTTAAGGCGGTGCCCACCTGCCCCGCCATGTCCGGCGAATACTCGCCTTTCTCGTCGCCGCCGGTCTGGCCCGCAAGCACGATCCACTTGCCGGGGCCGTCGACCACGACGCCATGGCAGAAGCCACGAGGTTTCGACCATTCGGCCGGTTGCAAGATAAGCATGCGAAGACTTTCCAAAAACCGCAATCCGGCAGCGCCGCAACAGCCGGTCTTTAACACCGATCGGGCGGACGATCCCACAACGAAATCCGCATCGCGCATCGCAGCATCGGCAGTTTTGCCCGTTGCAAAGCAGCGCGAGGTCGCCGATACGAACCTCGCTCATTCCCGCCCGTACCGTTGCCAGCGCCGCGGCAGCGCAAATCCCGGTATTTTCCGTTGACGGATCGAACTCCTTCCAAATCTTTAGCCGCGCTGTGGATGGCGGGCTGGCTCACGCTGATGCTGATCGTGGCGGTCGCCGGCCGCGAGGCCACGCGCGAGCTCAATGTTTTCGAGATCATGGAGCTGCGTTCGATCCTCGGTTTCTTCATGCTCTATCCGCTGATCCACATCAACGGCGGGTTTGCGGCGATGAAGACCTCGCGGCCGCTGCAGCATATCGGGCGCAACCTGATCCACTATGGCGCACAGCTCGGCTGGTTCTTCGCGCTGACCTTGATCCCGATCGGCCAGGTGGTTGCGATCGAATTCACCATGCCGATCTGGACGGCCATTCTCGCAGCGGGTTTTCTCGGTGAACGCCTGAACGCAGCGAAGATTTTGGCGATCGTGCTGGGACTGGTCGGCGTCGCGGTGATCGTTCGTCCGGGAACCAGCGACATCAACCCGGGTCAGTTGATCGCGCTGGGGGCCGCGGTCGGGTTCGGCATCTCGATTGCGATGATGAAGTCGCTGACGCGAACCGAATCGACGCTGCGCATCATTTTCTGGATGCTCGTCATTCAGGTCACGGCAGGATTTTTTCCGTCGCTTTACGCCTGGCAATGGCCGTCGGCATACACCTGGGGCTGGATCGTCGTGATCGCGTTCTGCGGCACGTTCTCGCACTATTGCATGGCGCGGGCGATGCTCCATGCCGATGCGACCGTGGTGATCCCGATGGACTTTTTGCGCGTGCCGCTCACGGCTGCGGCCGGCTGGCTGATCTACTCCGAGCGACTGGACATGTTCACCGTGCTCGGCGCCGCGCTGATCCTGACCGGGAACCTGCTGAACCTGCGAAGCTCCGATCCCGTGCCCGCACGCGCCGGAACCTGACGGCACGGCAAATATGCCGGGACTGCCCGATTTTTCTGGCGTGAAGTGTGGCTTTTTCGTGTAAGCTGCAACCCGCATTGCCGCCGAAGTTTTTCAATTCCAGGGGATTCGCAGATGCGCCACGTCATCGTTTTCCTTTCGTTTATTTGTATGTTGTTTTCCGCTGATGCCGCGAGGGCCGACCGGCGCGTCGCATTTGTCGTCGGCAATGGCGCCTACAAGAATGTCCAGCCGCTGCCGAATCCGCCGATCGACGCCAAAGCGATGGCGGCCGTGCTGCGCAATGTCGGCTTCGAGGTGGTCGAAGGCACCAACCTCACCCGCGACAAGATGACCGAGCGGCTGCTCGAATTCGGCAAGAAGGCGCAGGGCGCCGACGTCGCGCTGTTCTTCTATGCCGGCCACGGCATCGCCATCAGCGGCACCAACTATCTGCTGCCTGTGGATGCCGACATCAAATCCGAAATGGATGTCAAGCTCGGCGCCGCCATCAATATCGACCTCACGCTCGACCAGACCATGAGCGATGCCAAGGTCAAGCTGGTGTTCCTCGACGCCTGCCGCGACAATCCCTTCGCGGCCAAGATCAAGTCGAATTCCGCCACCCGCAGCGTCAATGTGCAGACCGGCCTTGCCGAAATGAAATCCGGCGAAGGCACGCTGATCGCGTTCGCGACCGGACCGGGGCAGACTGCACTCGACGGCCAGGAAGGCACCAACAGCCCGTTCACGCGCGCGCTGATGGCCAACATCGCCAGGCCCGGCGTCGAAATCCAGCAGGCGATGACCCAGGTGCGCGCGCAAGTGAACGAAGAGACCAACAAGGGCCAGCTTCCCTGGGGCCACACCAATCTGATCGGCTCGGTTTACCTGAATGGCGCCCCGCCGGCGGGAGCTCCCGCGTCGGCCGCCGCGAATACGCCCGCGGTTGCCTCGGCTTCGGGCGGGTCCGACGTCGAACTCGAGTTCTGGCGCTCGATCAGGGAATCCAACAAGCCCGAAGAACTCAATGCCTACCTGACCAACTATCCCAACGGCCAGTTCAAGTCGCTGGCGCTGGCGCGCATCGCCTCGTTGCAGGACGGCCCGAGCACGGCGACCCGTAACCTGACCACCGGCGTCGATCCCGCGACCTTCACTGCGGACGCGACCCAGGTCACCGAAGACCAGATCGGGCTCGACAAGGGCCAGCGCCGCGACGTGCAGCGCCGGCTGACCGGCCTCGGCTTCGATACCAAGGTGACCGGCAAGTTCGACGACAACACCCGCGCCGTCATCACCCGCTGGCAGGCCGCGCGCGGCTATCCGAAGTCTGGCTTCCTCAACAAATTGCAGCACAAGGCGCTGCTCACGGAAATCGTCTCGACCACGACCGCGAGCTCCAGCGACGATTCCGACGACAAGCCGAGCCGCCGCCGTCGTGGCGGAGGTGGCGGTGGCCGCCATTATCACGGCGGCGGCGGCCCCGGCGGATTGATCGGCGGCTTCGTGGGCGGCATCTTCCGCTAGTTGCGCGAAAGCCGAACCCGGGCCGTGATCGCCGCGGCGAAAATCGCCGGCGGCCAATGGCGGCCCAGCGCTTGATGCGCCCGAGCCTTCTCCTGTAAGCCTTGACGATCGGAATGGAGTGATCCGGATCGTGGGCTTTGACGGGTTGATGGCGATCGATCTCGGCTGTCGCGGCGCTGTTGTCGGATTGTCACTGCTGATCGCAGCCGTGCTGTTGCGCGATCGCGGTGACAGCACGGCCGCGCGTCTCGGCGCCGCGCTGGTCGTCGCCGCCGCCGCTTCCGCGATCTGCGCGGCGCCGGGATTTCCGCGGCCATGGCAAACCTGGAGCCTCGTCCTGCTGGCCTTGTCCAGCGCCGGGACGGTGGTGTTCTGGCTGTGGGCGCGTGCCACCTTCGATGACGACTTCGTGCTCCGGCCCTGGCACGGCGCCTTGGGGGCCATCATTGTCGGCATGCAACTGTTTGCCGCCGGCTGGCCAAGGCCCGCGCTCGCACAGGCGATCGACCGCGTGCTGCCATTCGTCTATCTCGGCCTTGCCTTATTGGCCGCCGCGCAGACGCTCACGACGTGGCGGGCGGACCTGGTGGCGCGACGGCTGCGGTTGCGGCCGGTCGTCCTGATCGGCGTGTCGGCCTATATCGCCGCGGGCGTTGGCCAAAGCCTTTGGCCGGGATCCATTGCTTCTGGCTCCATCGCTTCCGGTCCCTCCGTTTGGAGCGCCGCGAACGCATTCGGCCTGTTCCTGCTGCTGGGTCTCAGTGGATGGAGTCTGTTCCGAGCCACTGGGCCGCAGCAAGCAACCGTCCTTCTGCCCACAGCGGGCAAAATTCCCCGCGATGTCAGCGCCACGGCGCCTCAAGGAGAGAACAAGCCCACCGCGATCGCGCCGGAATTGTTGGGTCGGCTGCAGCGTCTGATGACGGTCGAACGCGCCTACCGGCGCGAAGGGCTGACCATCGGATCGCTGTCCGCCGAACTTGGCGTGCCCGAATACCGGCTGCGGCAGCTCATCAATGAAGGCCTCGGTTACCGCAATTTCAACGCGTTCCTCAACAGCTACCGGATCGAGGAGGCCAAGGCGGCTTTGGCCGACCCCGGACAGGAGCAAGTCCCGGTGCTGACGATCGCGATGGACACCGGATTCCAGTCGATCGGACCATTCAACCGCGCCTTCAAGGCAGCCACCGATCTGACGCCCACCGAATTCCGGCGTCTTGCGCTGGCGAAGAATGCATCGATGTTGCCAAAGGCGAACGCCGTTTGAAGGAATCGGCAAGCCAACTTGAGAAATCGGCCAGCCGAATTCCGGATTTGGCGAGAGCGAACCAGAAATATCGGGCAGGCTGCCTTCGGTTCATGCGGAGATGTCGGGATGAAACTCATTGCATCGATTTGGACGGTTGCAATCGCGCTTTGCCTGTCGGGGACGGCGTCCGCCGATGAACTCGCGACATCGGGCGATGCAAAAGGCGGCGATGCAAAAAGCTTGGGATTTTCGGCCGCACGTCTGGCGCGGATCGCGCCGTGGTATCAGGCGCGCTTCGATGCTTTCCCGCCGTCGGACGGCCTTGTGCCCGGCGCCGTCGTCGCCATCGCAAAGGGCGGCAAGCTCGCCTTTTTGCAAGCCATCGGATTTCAGGACCGCGCCAAAACGATCCCGATGCAGACGAATTCCATCTTCTGGATCGCCTCGATGTCGAAGCCGGTGACCAGCGTCGCCGCCATGATTCTGGTGGACGACGGCAAGCTCGAGCTCGACGCACCCGTCGCCAAATATCTACCCGAAATCGGCGAGATGCGGGTCGCGTTCCAGGAGACGAACCCGGCCACCGGCAACGCCGAATACGGGTTCGGTCTGCCACAACGCCCGAAACGTGCGATGACGGTTCGCGACCTGTTGCGCCATACCTCCGGCCTGATCTATCCGGAAATGGATTTTGCGTATCCGGAACGGGGCCTTGCGGACGCCAACGCCGATTTCGGGATTCGAGCGATCCATAAGCTTTACAGCTGGCTCGACTCGACCGCATACCGCCGCGACACGACGCTGGCGGATTTCGTTTCCGCGCTGGCGCGCCTGCCGCTCGCCCATCAGCCCGGCGAGGTCCATGAATATGGCTTGAGCGCCGACGTCCTCGGCCGTGTCGTCGAGGTGGCCTCCGGCGAGCCGCTCGACCAATTTCTGCAGAGCCGCATCTTCACGCCGTTGCAGATGGTCGACACCGGCTTCCATGTCCCGAAAGCCAAGCTCGGCCGTCTCGTCGATGCTCCGATGCCGGAACGGCCGCGGATCTGGGACGTCACCAAGCCGGCGAAACTGTTTTCCGGCGGCGGCGGCCTGGTTTCTACCGCGCCCGACTATCTCCGCTTCTGCCAGATGCTGCTGAACGGCGGCGAACTCGACGGCGTGCGCGTGCTGAGCCCGCAGACGGTGAAGGCGATGACGACCAACGCGCTGCCATCAGGTACTCGCATCTTTGGTGGAGATGAGGTTGGCGCCCGTGCTGGAACAGACTTTGGACTTGGCTTCGCCGTCCGCGCCGATCCTGTCCATAGCTGGGTGCCGGGAGCGGTCGGAAGCTTTTCCTGGGCCGGGTATTGGGGCACGTATTTCTGGATCGATCCGGCGGAGCAATTGATCGGCATCCAGATGATCCAGGCGACGCCCGGCAGCACCGCGCGCGCAGCGATGAACTCCCTAGGCATCAATCATCTCAGCTATGGCGCATTGACGGTTGCCGAGCCGTCCGCGTTCGCCGCGCCGGCGGTCCTTGCGAATCCGAGCCCCGAAGCGCTCGCCGACTTTGTCGGGACCTATGATTTCGGCGGCACGGTGAGTTCGCGCGACCGGCAGGGGCTGGCCGATGGCAAAAACGGATACCTTGGGATCGAGGCGTTCGTCGCCATGGAGCAAGAGGGCCTGAGGATCAACAGGCCGAACCCCGGCCCCGCAGCCAAGGCCGGTGTAATGGCGGGCGATCTCATCACTGAACTCGACGGCGCGCCGCTCAAAGGCCTGTCGCTCGCCGATGTCTTGACCAGGCTGCGCGGGCCGGCCAACACCGCGATAAGGATGAAAATCGTCCACAAGGGCCAGGAAAGCGCAAGCGATCTCAGCGTCGTGAGAGCCGCCCGCCGTATCACTGCGGTCGAGCTTCGCCTTCGCCTCGAGCAAGGAAGGCTGGTCGCGGAAGCGACGGGGGCCTGGCCGATCCTCGAATTCGAGAAAGGCAAGGCGACGCCGCTGCTGGCGATATCAGCTAACGAATTCAGCGGTGACGGCGACGATCACACCCGGATCGCTTTCGTCAGGGATGCGGCAGGCAAAGTCTCCGGGCTCATCCTCAATCCCGGGCCGTGGGAGCAGAAAGCGGCGCTGATCCCGCCGGGGCCAAAATAGCGTATCCGCCGCCGATGCAGCACATGAAGTCTGCAAGGGGCGATTTGGGGTAGATCGAATCCAACAGTTGGTGTCCTCGTTTGACAGCTGGCGCGAACCCGGAAATCCAGAGCAGATCGCCGGATTCCGGGTTCGCTCGTTTCACTCGCGCCCCGGAATAACGAGGTCGGTGACTACTTACCCGCCGCCTTGCGCAGGGCGTCGTTGATGCGTTCCTGCCAACCCGGGCCGCCCTCCTGAAAATGTTCGAGAACGTCCTGATCGATCCGCAACGAGACAAGCTCCTTCACGCTGGGAAGTGCTGCTTTCTTCGGCGGAGCTTCCGGCACCTTGGTGGTGGTCTTCTTGAACGCCGCCTCGGCCTCGGTGCGGGCGTCGTTCAGGGTTCGCGGCCGTCGTGGCTGGTCCGGCATGGTCAAATCCCCTCAAACAGCGCCGTCGACAAATAACGCTCGGAGAATGACGGCACGATCGCCAGAATGGTCTTGCCGGCGCTCTCCGGCCGCTTGCCGATCGCAAGTGCTGCGGCGATCGCAGCGCCCGACGAGATGCCGCCGGGAATGCCCTCGATGCGGGCCAGCGCGCGGGCCATGTCGATGGCGGCAGCGCTGTTGACCTTGACGATCTCGTCGATGACGGAGCGATCCAGCACGTCCGGAATGAAGCCGGCGCCGATGCCCTGAATCTTGTGCGGCGAATGCGTGCCGCCCGACAGCACCGGGCTTTCCTCCGGCTCGACCGCGACCACGCGCAGCGATGGCTTGCGCGGTTTCAGCACCTGGCCGACGCCGGTGATGGTGCCGCCGGTGCCGACGCCGGCGACGAAGACGTCGAGATTGCCGCCGGTGTCGTTCCAGATCTCTTCCGCGGTGGTGCGGCGGTGGATTTCGGGATTGGCGAGGTTCTTGAACTGCTGCGGCATCACCGCGTTCGGCGTGGTCCGCACCATTTCCTCGGCGGTGGCGATGGCGCCCTTCATGCCCTGCGCCGCCGGAGTCAAGACGATCTCTGCTCCCAGGAACGCCAGCATCTTGCGGCGCTCGATCGACATCGAGTCCGGCATCACCAGCTTCAGGCGGTAGCCGCGCGACGCCGCGACGAAGGCGAGCGCGATCCCGGTATTGCCCGAGGTCGGTTCGATCAGCACGGTGTCGGCGTTGACGATGCCGGCCTTCTCCATCGCGATGATCATGGCGGCGCCGATGCGGTCCTTCACGCTCGCCGCCGGATTGAAATATTCCAGCTTGGCCAGAATCGTCGCGTTCACGCCGTGCTGCTGCGGCAATTTACGCAGCCGCACGATCGGCGTGTCGCCGACGGCATCGACGATGCTGTCGAACACCCTGCCCCGTCCGGGACGATGCGTTTGCGCTGCGCTGGCGGCTGACGGCGTATCCATGGCACATCCTTTTGGGACAAAACTGCGTGAAGTTAGAAAGTCTTCCCGGCCAGACTGCGCCGAAGCGCGTGCGCTGGCAACTGCCGCGCCCGCGTCCGTTCGCTGCATCGCAAAATCCGCTGAATTCCTAAAAGGAACGCATTTGTGTTGCAACATCGTCAAACAAATCATTGTATGTTGCAGATGGGTCATAGCTTGAGGAGGTCACGATGCCAGCGATTGCTGAAGTCCTGTCGACCAGCGTGCCTCATACCGCGCCGCGCGGCAGCGATCTGCCGGTGTGCCTTGTCTGCGCCGATTCAATGGTGGCCGCGGAAGCGTCTGCGTTTCTGTCCGATAACGTCGTCAGTTATCTCTGGACCTGCGACACCTGCGGCTATGGTTTTGTGACCAAGCATTCGCTCGGCCGCTTTGCGTGTAACTGACGTTCCGGAAAATTCTAGCGCGGCGCGATGTCGCCACGTGCCCAGTCGGCGCGGGCGCGTTCGCGGAACTGCGCGAACGTCCGCTGGGCGATCGCATCGCGGATGTCATCCATCAGCTTCTGGTAATACGCGATATTGATTTCCGACAGCAGCATCGCGCCCAGCGTCTCGCCCGACTTCACCAGATGGTGCAGATACGCGCGCGCGTAAGAGCGCGTGGACGGCCATGAGCTTTGCTCGTCGATCGGACGCGGGTCGTCGGCGTGGCGGGCATTGCTCAGGTTCACCGGACCGAACTGCGTGAATGCAACGCCATGGCGCCCGTTCCGGGTCGGCATCACGCAATCGAACATATCGATGCCGCGCGCCACCGCCTCCAGAATATCCTGCGGCGTGCCGACGCCCATCAGATAGCGCGGCCGATCCTTTGGCAGGATCGGGACGACCTCCTCGATCATGGCCAGCATCACCGCCTGCGGTTCGCCCACGGCGAGGCCGCCGATGGCATAGCCGTGAAAGCCGGTATCGACCATTCCGCGTGCACTGGCCCGCCGCAGCTCCGGCACGTCGCCGCCCTGCGCGATGCCGAACAGCATGGCGCCCGCCACAGCACTTTCGAAGGCGCGCCTGCTGCGTTCGCCCCAGCGCAGCGAAAGCTGCATGGCGCGCTCGATGTCGCCGCGCTGCGCCGGCAGCCGCACGCATTCGTCGAGCTGCATGGCGATATCGGAGCCCAGCAGCCGCTGCACCTCGATGGATCGCTCCGGCGACAGCTCGTAGCTTGTGCCGTCGATGTGCGAGCGAAAGGTCACCGCGTGCTCGCTGAGCTTGCGCAACTGCGCCAGCGACATTACCTGGAAGCCGCCGGAATCGGTCAGCATCGGGCCGTTCCAGCCGGTGAAGGTCTGCAACCCGCCAAGCGCGGCGATGCGCTCGGCTCCGGGCCGCAGCATCAGATGATAGGTGTTGCCGAGCACGATGTCGGTGCCGGCATCGCGCACCTCGCGCCAGTGCATGCCCTTCATCGCGCCCGCGGTGCCGACCGGCATGAACGCCGGCGTCCGCACCATGCCATGGGGCGTGGTCAGGCATCCGGTGCGCGCAGCGCCGTCGGAGCTTTGAAGCTGGAAATGATTGGGAAGGCTCATGGCCTGCGCTTATTGCGTGACCCTGAGGCCGGTTTCAACCTCGTTGAGCCCAATTTGCCATTTTCTTCCGGACAGCCGATCCCGTCCAAAAGTCATTGACGCCGATCCAAACTGTCCATAAGTGTTTCCCGCACAATGATGACGAACACCAAACGCACCGCGAAAACCGCAAAGCCCTGCCGGGCTTCGGGAGATGTGCGCGCGTAAAAGACGGCCGCATATTCTGAACCGAAGCCCCGCCTGAAAAGGACCGGGGCTTTTTTATTGCCTGATGGAGATCAAAGTGAAGAGCAATCCCGTTGTTGCCATCGCTGGGGTGACCGGCGCGGTCGGCGTCGAGCTCATCGCCACCCTGGACAAGCGCCGTTTTCCGGTCGGAAAATTGAAGGCGCTGGCGAGCGCGCGCTCTGCCGGCAAGACGCTCGGCTTCCGCGGGCAGACGGTCGTTATCGAAGAACTCACCGAGAGCTCGTTTGAGGGCGTCGATATCGCGCTGTTCTCGGCCGGCGGCGGTATCGCCAGGAAATTTGCGCCTGCTGCGGTCAAGGCCGGGGCCGTCGTGATCGACAATTCGTCCGCCTTCCGGATGGATCCGGACGTGCCGCTGGTGATCCCCGAGATCAACGCGCGGCGCATCAGGGAGCACAAGGGCATCATCGCAAACCCGAATTGTTCGGCGATCACCGCGCTGGTGCCGCTGTGGCCGATCCACAGCAGGAACCGCATCAAGCGCATGATCCTGTCGACCTATCAGGCCGTGAGCGGCGCCGGTGCTGCGGCAATGGAGGAGTTGGTGGAATCGACGCGGGCTTACCTGAACGGGCAGCGCTATGAGCAGCGGGTGCTGCCGCATCCCTGCGCCTTCAACCTGTTCAACCACAACACGGCGATCGACCCCGCCACCGGCTACAACGACGAAGAGAGCAAGGTCATCAGGGAGACCCGGAAAATCTTCGAGGACGATGGCATCGCGGTCGGCGTGACCTGCGTGCGGGTGCCGGTGCTGCGCGCCCATAGCGAGGCGATCACCTTCGAGTGCGAGAACCCGATCAGCGAGGACGAGGTGCGCGCGATCCTTCGCGATGCGCCGGGGGTAAGAATCGTCGACGATCGAGTGAAGAACTATTTCCCGATGCCGTGCGACGCCTCCGGTCAGGACGACGTGCTGGTCGGACGCATCCGCCGGGATCTGAGCGATCCCTCCGGCCATTCCATTGCGATGTTCGTGGCGGCGGATCAACTGTTGAAGGGGGCGGCGCTGAATGCGGTGCAGATCGCGGAGTTGCTGCCGCAACGTGTGATGGCGTGATGAGCGCGGGGCGGGTTGCGCGACGCCGCAACCCACCAATCCAGCGCACACGGGTTGCGATGGGTTTCGCTGCGCTCTACCCATCCTGCGGATCGGCGCGAAACAGCAGGCAGGCGTCGCCATAGGAATAGAACCGGTAGCCGCCGGCGATCGCGTGCGCATAAGCCTGCTTCATCGCATCGATGCCGCTGAATGCCGACACCAGCATGAACAGCGTCGAGCGCGGCAGGTGGAAGTTGGTCATGAGGACGTCGACCGCGCGAAAGCGATAGCCCGGCGTGATGAAGATCGCGGTCTCGCCGGCGAACGGATTTATGGCGCCATCTTCCGCAGCGGCGCTTTCCAAAAGCCGCAGCGAGGTGGTGCCGACCGCGACGATCCGCCCGCCTTTTGCGCGCGCTGCGTTCAACGCAGCGGCGGTGTCGCGCGAGATCGTGCCCCACTCCGAATGCATCTTGTGCGCGGCGGTATCCTCGGCCTTGACCGGCAGGAACGTCCCCGCCCCGACATGCAGGGTGACCCGGTGAATGCCGATGCCGCGCTGGCGCAGCGCCGCCTCCAGCGCCGGCGTAAAATGCAGGCCGGCGGTAGGCGCCGCCACCGCGCCCTCGTTGACGGCGAACATGGTCTGGTAGTCGGCGGCGTCGCGCTCGTCGGGTGCGCGTTTCGAGGCGATGTAGGGCGGCAGCGGCGGCGCGCCGAGATCGGCGATGGCCTGATCCAGCGTCGGTCCATGAAATGAGAACGACAGCGTGATCTCGCCGTCGTCGCCCTTGTGCTCGACCTCGGCATCGAGATGACCGAGCAGGCAGACTTTTCCTTCGTTGCCGAAGCGGACGATGTCGCGCTCGGCGAGTTTTTTCGCCGGCTTGACCAGCGCCCGCCAGCGCGACCCGTCGAGCCGTTTGATCAGCGTCGCCTCGATCTTCGGCTCGGTGTCGCGGCCGATACGGCGGCCGCTGAGTTGCGCCGGGATCACCCGGGTGTCGTTGACCACGAGTTGATCGCCCGGCCGCAGCATGTGCGGAAGATCGGCGACGACACGATCCTGCAGCGCCCCGCCCGGCTGCACCACCAGCATCCGCGCGGAATCGCGCGGGCGCGCGGGCCGCAGCGCGATGCGGCTGGCGGGCAACTCGAAATCGAAGAGGTCGGTGCGCATGCCTAACAGCCGTCATTGCGAGGAGCACTTGCGACGAAGCAATCCAGTTTTTGCTTTGCGGCCTTCTGGATTGCTTCGCTTCGCTCGCAATGACGGCTACGCCGCGTCCGCGGCCATGCGCGCTTTAACGATCTTGTCCGGATTCTTCACCGGCTCGCCGCGCTTGATCTTGTCGACATTTTCCATGCCGGAGGTGACCTTGCCCCACACCGTGTACTGGTTGTTGAGGAAGGAAGCGTCGTCGAAGCAGATGAAGAACTGGCTGTCGCCGGAATCCGGGCTGGCGGCGCGCGCCATCGAGGTGGTGCCGCGCACATGCGGCTCCTTGTTGAATTCGGCCTTGAGCTTCTTGCCCGAGCCGCCGGTGCCGGTGCCCTGCGGACAGCCGGTCTGCGCCATGAAGCCGTCGATGACGCGGTGGAACACGATGCCGTCGTAAAAGCCTTCGCGCACCAGCTCCTTGATCCGCGCGACATGGCCCGGCGCGAGATCGGGCCGCATCTCGATGGTCACGGGCCCCTGGGTGGTTTCGAGGATCAGAGTGTTTTCAGTATCAGCCATGCTCTCTTCTCTATCGGTTTGGGTGGAGGTTTGCGAACTTGAAACCGGATGGCGAAGGGCCGGCCGGCCACCGCGCCACCCATCCCTTCGGTAAATGGCATCGGCGTGCAGCGTTGCAACGCTTCCATGACCGCAATGCGGTACAGCAGCCGGTCGTTATCGGTCGCGTTTTCCGATTCATAGGTGATCTTCGGGCGGCCGAAGATGTTTCCGTCGCGCGTGAACGTCACGATCGCGGTGATTTCGACGTCCGGATTGGCCTGCGAAGCCGGCGGCGGTTTCCAGCAGGCTCGAAACCTGGCGAAAGCTTCCTTGATGTTGTCGACCTGCCCCTGTTCGGCGTGTGCAACCGGCGAGGCCAGCAGCAGCGAGGCTGCGAACCAAAGCAGGGATTTGCGAGGCCGCACCATCAATGCTCACTTGATGTCGGATGCGACCTGCACCTTCACCATCTTGTCGGGGTCGGTAACCGTGCCGCCGGACGAACCCGGCGGCGCCTTCTTCAGCTTGTCGACCACGTCCATGCCGGAGACAACGTCGCCGATCACGGTATACTGGCCGTTCAGGCTGGAGCCGTCGGCGAACATGATGAAGAACTGCGAATTCGCGGTATCGACGCTGTCGCCGCGCCGGGCCATGCCGACCACGCCGCGCTTGAACGGCACATTGGAGAACTCGGCCTTGAGGTTCGGATATTTCGAACCGCCGGTGCCATTGAAATTCTGGCCGTCGCCGGTCTGCGCCATGAAGCCGTCCATCACCCGGTGGAACGGCACGTTGTTGTAATAGCCCTCGCGCGCCAGCGTCTTGATGCGCTCGGCATGCTGGGGCGCAAGGTCGGTGCGCAGCTTGATGACGATGCGGCCCTTGGTGGTGTCGATGACGATGGCATTGGCCTTGTCGAGATTGGCGGGAAGCGGCTGCGCCACCGCGGGGATCGCGCATATCAGCGCGGCGAGAACGGCTAGAATTCGGATCATGAAAACTCCGGATCAGAGGAAGCTGGCTAGCCAGCGAATTTGGTCTTGAGGCCGGCCGCGACCGCCCTGGGAACGAAGGCCGAGACGTCGCCGCCCATGGCCGCGATTTGACGCACCAGTGTGGCGGTGATCGGGCGGACACCCGGCGACGCCGGAATGAATACCGTATGCACCTCCGGCGCCATGGTCTCGTTCATGCCGGCCATCTGCATCTCGTAATCGAGATCGGTGCCATCGCGCAGGCCGCGAATCATGATGGTCGCGCCGTTGTTCTGCGCCGCGGTGACGGTGAGATTGTCATAGGTCGTGCAATCGAAGGCGCAGCCCGCTCTGGCAGCCACAGGCGCGAAGATCTCCCGGGCCATATCCAGCCGCTCCTGGGTCGAAAACAGCGGCTTTTTGCCGGGATGGACCCCGATGGCGACGATCAGGCGGTCGCAGAGGTGCACGGCATGGCGGACGACATCAAGATGGCCGTTGGTGACGGGATCGAAAGAGCCGGGATACAGGGCAATGCGGGGCATAAACCCCTCTACCGCGCCCCGCAAAACCCCGCAAGCGGATGGTTCCGGCCAAGCCCGGCACCGGCCATCCTTTTATTTTTCAACCCTTTTTGAACCATAGCCGGGCCGGCGCGTCTCATATCCAGGCCGGCGCATTGTTTCATCCCGGGATGGGCGACGAAACAAATCTCCGGCGCGACGAAACCATATTCCGTGCCCGCGAAAACCAACTGAAACGTGCGCTGGGTATCAGGTGGTTAACGAAAACGACGGGGCCGCCAAGGCCCAGTGACAGGGGACCGTCATGATCAAGGCTCTTTCCGCAATCGCCATCGCTGCGTTCATCGCAGCCGCGCTTACCATTCTTCCGGGGTTCGCCCCCCAGGTCGAAGCCAGCGTACCCGCGCCCTTGGCCAAGGCTGACCGCCTGGATGTCCGCTCCGGCGGCTGCGCGCAGCAGTCCTGGCCCAACATCGAAGCCTCCTGTCTCCGCGTCCCCGGCTCCAAGATGCTGGTCCGCGAAGCCCGCCTGGTGACCGCCGAGCGTCGCTAAACCCGGTTTTTCCATCCGGCATGCCCGCCGGACCTCCAAGCCCACAGAGCCGCCGGCATCGTCCGGCGGCTTCTGATTCCGGCCTCAACCGAAGCAGAAATCCCGTAGCAATTTGCGGCGCGGCGTCGCAGACTGGGGCTTCGCGTCCGTTCCGAGTTGGCGCGGTACCCCGGGGGCATCAGTGACCGCAATTTCCGCCGCTCCTTCTCCTTCCGGCCCTTCCGCTATTCCACTCACCGCGACCATCGGCGCGCTCGGCGTGGTCTATGGCGATATTGGCACCAGCCCGCTCTACGCGCTCAAGGAAGCGGCCAAGGCCGCCGCCCATGGCGGACCGCTCATGCCGGAAGCCATCCTCGGGGTGGTCTCGCTGATCCTGTGGGCGCTGATCCTGATCATTTCCATGAAATATGCGTTGCTGATCCTGCGCGCGGACAACCGCGGCGAAGGCGGCATTGTCGCGCTGCTGGCGCTGCTTTCCGCCCGCAATGCGCAGCCGGGGACATGGCGCGCCCAACTGCTGATCGTCGGACTGATCGGCGCCGCGTTGCTCTATGGCGACGGCGCGATCACGCCGGCCATATCGGTGCTATCGGCGATCGAGGGCCTGAAGGTCGACGCGCCGTCGCTGGCGCCCGCCGTGGTGCCGCTGACCGTCGTCATCCTGATCGGGCTTTTCCTGGTGCAGAAGAAGGGCGCGGGCTTCATCGGCGGGATTTTCGGGCCGGTGATGCTGGCGTGGTTTCTGGTGCTCGCCTTGCTCGGCATCCACGGCATCGTCAAATCGCCGGGCGTACTGGTCGCGGTAAGCCCGTTCTATGCGTTCAATTTCCTGATCCATCAGGATTTCCACATCAGTTTCGCCATTCTTGGCGCGGCGTTTCTCGCGGTGACCGGTGGCGAAGCCATGTATGCCGACATGGGACATTTCGGCCGGGTGCCGATCCGGCTCGCATGGTTCGCAATCGCGCTTCCCGCGCTGGTGCTGAACTATTTCGGCCAGGCCGCGCTGCTGGTCACCGATCCGACCGCGCTCGACAATCCGTTCTATCAGCTCGCACCGGACGTGCTGCACTACCCGCTTGTCGCGTTCGCGACCGTCGCCACGGTGATCGCCTCGCAGGCGATCATTTCAGGCGTGTTTTCATTGACGCAGCAGTCGATCCAGCTCGGTTTCCTGCCGCGCATGCATATCGTCCACACCACCAGCGATGCGATGGGCCAGATCTATGTGCCGCTGGTGAATTGGCTGCTGGCCGCGGCGACGCTCGGCGCCGTGCTTGGCTTCGGCACTTCGGATGCGCTCGCCGGCGCCTATGGCATCGCGGTGTCGCTGCTGATGGCGATCACCACGCTGCTGGCGGCGCTGGTGGCGATCCAGTGGGGTTATCCGCCGGTCATCGTCATCGCCTGCAACGGCTTCTTCTTCGCAATCGACTGCATCTTCTTTGCGGCAAATTCCACCAAACTGTTCGAGGGCGGCTGGTTTCCGCTGCTGCTCGCGGGCGCTGTCGCGTTCCTGATGCTGACCTGGCGCAGCGGCGTCAGGCTGGTGGAAAGCGCCCGCGGCAAGCTGCGCCAGCCCGAGGAGGATCTGGTCGAAACCGCCGTGAAGAGATGCCACGCGAGGCTGCCGGGCACCGCGGTGTTTCTCGCCTCGGCCGCGAATGGGGTGCCGCTGGCGCTGACGCAATTCGTCAAGCACAACCACGTCCTGCATCAGCGCGTGGTGCTGGTGACCGTGCTGATCGAGGAGTTGCCACGGATTCCTGACGAAGACCGGGCCGAGGTCATCGAGGTGATTCCCGGCATCACCCGCGTCATCCTGCACTACGGCTTCATGCAGTATCCGACGATCTGGGAAGGCCTCAAACTCGCCTGCGACCAGGGCAAGCTGCCCGGCATCGACCTCACCGACATCACCTATTACATCGGCCGCGAGACCATCATTCCCCGCGAGGATATCCCGGGCATGTGGGTGTGGCGCGAAACCGTGTTCGCGTTCCTGCAGCGCAACGCGGAGCGCTCGGCGGCTTTCTTCGGCGTGCCGACGCGGCAGGTGGTGGAGTTCGGGACGGAGATCGAGATTTAGGCTCGTGCCCCGGACGCGGCGCAGCGCGTAGCTCTTCGCGAAGCGGTGCGCTGCAGAGCCGGGTCCGTAACGAACGCCGGTGTTTGATACGGTCCCGGCTCTGCGGTGCACCGCTGAAGAAGCGCTGCACCGCGTCCGGGAGACGGACCCTACCCCCCGTTGCCGTTCTCTTCCTCGCCGATGTGCTCGACCGAGACCACGTGCTCGTCCTCGGCGGTATCGAACACGATCACGCCCTGGGTGGAGCGGCCGGCGATGCGGATGCCTTCGACCGGGCAGCGGATCAACTGGCCCTTGTCGGTGACCAGCATGATCTGGTCTGAAGTCCTCGACCGGGAACGACGCCACCAGCTTGCCGTTGCGGCCGTTCACCGACATCGCGACGATGCCCTTGCCGCCGCGGCCGGTGGTGCGGTACTCGAACGACGACGAGCGCTTGCCAAAACCGTTCTCGCTGATGGTCAGCACGAATTGTTCGCTGGCGGACATCTCGACATAGCGCTGCTCGCCGAGTTCGATCGCGCCGGAGGCGTCCTCGCTGTCGGTCCCTGCCTCCTCCTCGGCGCCGCCGCGACGCACGGCGTTGGCGCGGCGCAAATAGGCCGCGCGTTCCTCGGCATCGGCATCCATGTGGCGCAGGATGGTGAGCGAGATCAGCTTGTCGCTTTCGGGCAACGCGATGCCGCGCACGCCCATCGAGGTGCGGCCGGTAAACACCCGCACGTCGGTGACGGGGAAACGGATGCACTGGCCGCCGGCGGCAGTCAGCAGCACGTCGTCGCGCTCGGTGCAGATCTGGACGTCGACGATCGCCTCGTTGTCGTCGAGCTTCATGGCGATGATGCCGGAGCGGCGGACGTCGACGAAGTCGGACAGCTTGTTGCGGCGGACGTTGCCGCCGGTGGTGGCGAACATCACGTCGAGATTGGCCCAGGAGGATTCGTCCTCGGGCAGCGGCATGATGGTGGTGATGCGCTCGCCCTGCTCCAGGGGCAGGATGTTGATCAGCGCCTTGCCGCGGCCGTTCGGCGGCGCCACCGGCAGCCGCCAGACCTTTTCCTTGTAGACCTGGCCGCGCGACGAGAAGAACAGCACCGGCGTGTGGGTCGAGGCCACGAACAGCCGGCTGACGAAATCCTCTTCCCGGGTCTGCATGCCGGAGCGGCCCTTGCCGCCGCGCTTCTGCGCGCGATAGGTCGACAGCGGCACCCGCTTGACATAGCCGGCATGCGACACCGTCACCACCATGTCCTCGCGCTGGATCAGGTCCTCGTCCTCGACCTCATTTTCCTGGTCGACGATCACGGTCTTGCGCGGCGTGGCGAATTCGGACTTCACCGCGACAAGTTCGGCCTTGATGATGCTCTGGATGCGCGCGCGCGAGCGCAGGATATCGAGATAGTCGGCGATCTCGACCGCGAGCTTGTCGAGTTCTTCGGAAATTTCCTCGCGCCCGAGCGCCGTGAGCCGCTGCAGCCGCAGGTCGAGAATGGCCTTGGCCTGCTCCATCGACAGCCGCGCGGTGCCGTCGGCGGCGAGCCGGTGCCTGGGGTCGTCGATCAGCGTGATCATGGCCGCGACGTCCTTGGCCGGCCAGTCGCGCGACATCAGGATTTCGCGCGCGGTGTTGGGATCCGGCGAGGTGCGGATCACGCGAATGACCTCGTCGATATTGGCGACCGCGATGGCAAGGCCGACCAGGATATGGGCGCGGTCGCGGGCCTTGTTGAGCAGGAATTTGGTGCGCCGCGACACCACCTGTTCGCGGAACGCGATGAAGAGCGTCAGCAGGTCCTTCAGGTTCATCACCTGCGGACGCCCGGCGTCGAGCGCCACCATGTTGGCGCTGAAATTGGTCTGCAGCGGCGTGAACCGGTAGAGCTGGTTCAGCACCACCTCCGGCACCGCGTCGCGTTTCAACTCGATGACCACGCGAAAACCGTCGCGGTCGGATTCGTCGCGCAGGTCGGAAATGCCCTCGATCTTTTTCTCGCGCACCAGCTCGGCGATGCGCTCGACCATGCTGGCCTTGTTCACCTGATACGGAATTTCGGAAACGATGATCGCTTCGCGATCCTTGCGGATGGTGTCGATCGATACCTTGCCGCGCATCACGATCGAGCCGCGGCCGAGATGATAGGCCGAGCGGATGCCTTGGCGGCCGAGGATGATGCCGCCGGTCGGGAAATCCGGTCCGGGGATGATGTTGATGAGGTCGTCGATCCCGAGCGCCGGATCGTCGATCAGGGCCGTGCAGGCGTCGATCACCTCGCCGAGATTGTGCGGCGGAATGTTGGTGGCCATGCCCACCGCGATGCCGCCGGCGCCGTTGACCAGCAGGTTGGGAAATTTTGCCGGCAGAACCGTCGGTTCGCGCTCGGAATTGTCGTAATTGGCCTGGAAGTCGACGGTGTCCTTGTCGATGTCGTCGATCAGCGACTGCGCGACCTTGGTCAGGCGCGACTCGGTGTAACGCATGGCGGCCGGCATGTCGCCGTCCACCGAGCCGAAATTGCCCTGCCCGTCGATCAGCGGCACGCGCATGGAGAAGTCCTGCGCCATGCGCACCAGCGCGTCATAGACCGACTGATCGCCGTGGGGGTGGTATTTGCCGATGACGTCGCCGACGGTACGCGCCGATTTGCGGTACGGCTTGTTCCACTCAAAACCGTTCTCGTACATCGCGTAGAGAATCCGGCGATGCACCGGCTTCAATCCGTCGCGCGCATCCGGCAGCGCGCGCGCCACGATCACGCTCATGGCGTAATCGAGGTAGGAGCGTTTCATCTCGTCGAGGATCGAAACGGGACGAATATCGGAAGGAGCCGGCGGCTCTCCGGGCGTGGGTTCTTCGGTGTCAGACAAAGGGGGAATCCGGTCGGTTTTTGCTTGGAATCATATAGCGTATGA
Source organism: uncultured Alphaproteobacteria bacterium (assembly GCA_963784755.1). Lineage (GTDB taxonomy): Bacteria > Pseudomonadota > Alphaproteobacteria > Rhizobiales > Xanthobacteraceae > Bradyrhizobium. Next base: position 421,470 of record CAWASS010000005.1, read on the forward strand.
GGGGTCGAAAAACCACCCCGAAGGCCCCCCGGAGGCGGCTTTTTCCCTTCGTTTTTACAAATACTTAGATGCCGTTACGGGCCGAACAAAACGGCGTGCATGATCCGCCCGGGAACCAGCGTGAACAGCCCCGCGATCACCAACGCTCCAGCGAACAGGGAGATCATGGTCCTGCGGTGCGCATCGACCCGATGCCGGTGCGCGCGCCAGACGCCGAGCGGGAGCATCGCCAGCGTGAAGATCGACAGCAAATGGATCGGGCTCCAGGGACCGACCAGCCTGATTTGATGGATCCACAACGAGCTGACAGCCACCGCTGCCATCAGGCCAACCCAGATCCAGCCGAGCGTGCGGTGAGGCAAGGTTCCCTTCGGCGCGGCGAACTGGACCACGCCCAGGACGAACGCCGCCATCGCGGCAAAGGCGTGAAGCGGGATCGCCGGGGCGGCATCGAGCAGCGGCGCAAGGCTCATGACCCAAGTCTCACGTTGCGCTCGCGTGTCCCGGACGCGGTGCGGCATTCTTCATCCCGCTCTGCAGAGCCGGGACCTTACCAAACGCCGGCGTTCGTAACGGCCCCGGCTCTGCAGCGCACCACGCCGTAAAGAACGGCGCGCTGCGCTGCGTCCGGGGCACGAGAGCCCCTTGGTCAGAACGGAATATCGTCGTTCATGTCGCTGTTGCGGCCCCCCGCTCCCGCCGCCGCGACGCGGCGCTGGCCTCCGCCGGAGGCGCCGCTGGATCCGAAATCGCCGCCGGAATCATCGGAGCCGAAATTGCCGCCGCCACCGCCGCTGCGGCCATCCAGCATGGTCAGGTTCGAATTGAACCCTTGCAGCACGACTTCGGTCGAGTATTTCTCGACGCCGGCCTGGTCGGTCCATTTGCGGGTTTGCAACGCGCCCTCGATGTAAACCTTTGCGCCCTTCTTCAGATATTGCTCGGCGACCTTGGCCAATCCTTCGTTGAAAATCACGACCCGATGCCACTCGGTTTTTTCCTTGCGCTCGCCGGTCGCCTTGTCGCGCCAGCTTTCCGACGTGGCGACGCTCAGGTTCACCACCGGATTGCCGTTCTGCATGCGCCGGACCTCCGGATCCTTGCCGAGATTGCCGACCAGAATGACCTTGTTGACCGAACCCGCCATCTTAAACTCTCCATCACTACGTAGCTGAAGCCACCCTACGCCTTAGCGGCCGCGACTGCGCGGGGCGCCAGGCAGTTGTCCACGCTCCAATATGGGTGGTCCCCGGCATTTTACATCGTTCCCTTTTTGTTCTATCATGGCGGCCGTCACGGAGCAAGACTTTTCCGGATCGATTCGGACTTTCGCGGCGCGTGCAACCCGATCCGCAACAAACCGTTGATGGCCGCAACGGAGCACTGGAAATCGCCTCTCGTTCTTCCTACGTTCCGAGTACTCCATCCATATGGCGGCACATCCCGGCGATCCCGCGATGCGCGCCCTCGAGCGGCGCCGTCGACGCGTCTGGAATTGCCGATCATGGACGAAATTCTGAAAGCCAAACGTCAGCAGACCGGTTCGGCCATGCGCGCCATCACCATTCGCGGCGCGCGCGAGCACAATCTGAAGAACGTCGACGTCGAAATTCCGCGCGACAGGCTGGTGGTGTTCACCGGGCTGTCCGGCTCCGGAAAATCGTCGCTGGCGTTCGACACCATCTATGCCGAGGGGCAGCGGCGCTACGTGGAATCGCTCTCCGCCTACGCACGGCAATTCCTGGAGATGATGCAGAAGCCGGACGTCGACCAGATCGACGGCCTGTCGCCCGCGATCTCCATCGAGCAGAAGACCACCTCGAAAAATCCGCGCTCGACCGTCGGCACCGTCACCGAGATCTACGACTACATGCGGCTGTTGTGGGCGCGGGTCGGCGTGCCCTATTCGCCGGCGACGGGACTGCCGATCGAGAGCCAGATCGTGTCGCAGATGGTGGATCGGGTGCTGGCGCTGCCGGAGGGCACGCGGCTGTATCTGCTGGCGCCTGTCGTGCGCGGCCGCAAGGGCGAGTACCGCAAGGAACTGGCGGAGTATCTCAAGAAGGGATTCCAGCGCGTCAAGATCGACGGCACCTTCCACGAACTCGCGGATGCGCCCACGCTCGACAAGAAATTCCCGCACGACATCGACGTGGTGGTGGACCGCATCGTGGTGCGGCCCGACATCGGCCAGCGGCTGGCCGAGAGTTTTGAGACCGCGCTGAAGCTCGCCGAGGGCCTGGCGGTGATCGAATATGCCGATGCGCCTCCCCCTCCCCCTGAAAGGGGGAGGTCGCCTGCGAAGCAGGCGGGTGGGGGTCCAGCCGCACACACTGACCCCACCCCGGCGCGGAGCCTGTCATCGGACGACGCTTCGCGTCGATCCGTTGGCGCCGACCCTCCCCTTTCAGGGGAGGGTAAGAAAGTCGCGAAAATCCACGACAAGAGCGGGCCGGAGCGCATCCTGTTTTCGGAAAAATTCGCCTGCCCGGTGTCCGGCTTCACGATTCCGGAAATCGAGCCGCGGCTGTTCTCGTTCAATAACCCCTACGGCGCCTGCCCGGAATGCGGCGGGCTTGGCGTCGAGCAGCACATCGACGAAGACCTGGTCATTCCCGACAAGGAACTGAGCTTGCGCAAGGGCGCGATCGCACCGTGGGCGAAATCGTCCTCGCCCTATTACATCCAGACCCTGACCGCGCTCGGCAAATTCTACAAGTTCACGTTGGACACCAAGTGGAAGGACCTGCCGAAGAAGACGCAAAACGCCATCCTGCACGGCTCCGGCGACGACGAGATCAAGTTTTCCTATGAAGACGGCGTGCGCTCCTACGACACCAAGAAACCGTTCGAGGGCGTTATCACCAATATCGACCGCCGCTACCGCGAAACCGAAAGCGAGTGGGCGCGCGAGGAGCTGGCCAAATATTTCTCCGACGTGCCCTGCGCGGGCTGCAACGGCTATCGGCTGAAGCCGGAAGCGTTATGCGTCAAAATCGGCGGCAAGCACATCGGCGAAATCTCCGAGCTATCGGTACGCCGCGCCGGCGAATGGTTCGAGACCGTGCCGAAGGCGCTCAATGCCCAGCAGAACGAGATCGCCGCGCGGGTGCTGAAGGAGATCCGCGAGCGGCTGTCGTTCCTGCTCGATGTCGGCCTCAACTACCTGACGCTGGCGCGCGCCTCCGGCACGCTGAGCGGCGGCGAGAGCCAGCGCATTCGGCTCGCCTCGCAGATCGGCTCGGGTCTTACCGGCGTGCTCTATGTGCTCGACGAGCCGTCGATCGGCCTGCACCAGCGCGACAACGCGCGGCTGCTGGAGACGCTGAAGCGGCTGCGCGATCTCGGCAACACCGTGATCGTGGTCGAACACGACGAGGACGCCATCCGCCTCGCCGACCATGTGCTCGACATCGGCCCCGGCGCCGGCATGCATGGCGGCCATATCGTCGCCCAGGGCACGCCGGCCGACATCATGAACAATCCGGCGTCGCTGACCGGAAAATACCTCACCGGCGAATTGTCGGTGGAGGTGCCGGAGCGGCGGCCGCCGAACCATCGCCGCACCATAAAAGTGGTCAACGCCCGCGGCAACAATCTGAAAAACGTCTCGGCGGAAATCCCGCTCGGGCTGTTCACCTGCGTCACCGGCGTCTCCGGCGGCGGCAAGTCGACGCTGTTGATCGACACCCTCTACAAGGCGATCGCGCGAAAGCTCAACAACGCCAGCGAAGGCGCCGCCCCGCACGACCGCATCGAGGGGCTGGAGCATATCGACAAGATCATCGACATCGACCAGTCGCCGATCGGCCGCACCCCGCGCTCCAATCCCGCGACCTACACCGGCGCCTTCACGCCGATCCGCGAATGGTTCGCAGGGCTCCCCGAGGCCAAGGCGCGCGGCTACGAGCCCGGCCGCTTTTCGTTCAACGTCAAGGGCGGCCGCTGCGAGGCCTGCCAGGGCGACGGCGTCATCAAGATCGAGATGCACTTTCTGCCCGACGTCTACGTCACCTGCACCGCGTGCCGCGGCAAGCGCTACAACCGCGAGACGCTGGAAGTGCTGTTCAAGGGTAAGTCGATCGCCGACGTGCTCGACATGACCGTCGAGGAAGCCGCCGAGTTCTTCAAGGCCGTCCCCCGCGTCCGCGAAACTTTTAAAACGCTGCACCGCGTCGGCCTCGACTACATCCATGTCGGCCAGCAGGCCACCACGCTCTCCGGCGGCGAGGCGCAGCGCGTAAAGCTCGCCAAGGAGCTGAGCAAGCGCGCCACCGGCCGCACGTTGTATATTCTCGACGAGCCAACCACCGGCCTGCATTTCCACGACGTGAAAAAACTGCTTGAGGTGCTGCACGAGCTGGTCGCCCAGGGCAACACCGTGGTGGTGATCGAGCACAATCTCGAGGTGATCAAAACCGCCGACTGGGTCATCGATCTCGGCCCCGAAGGCGGCGACGGCGGCGGCGAAATCGTCGCCTGGGGCCCGCCCGAGGACATCGTCAAGGCGCCGCGGAGCTATACGGGGAAGTTTCTGGCGCCGGTGCTGGCGAAGCAAGGGAAGCGGAAGCGCGGGACGAGCGAGGCGGCGGAGTGAATGCTATCAGTCAGTAGTGGATCGCCGACGAAGACAAAAACTTGATCGCAAAGCTCAACAGGCCTGCGAGTGCAGCCAGTAACCCTATTGCAACATAAGTCAATGCAAACGCCTTGAGAAACCGGCGGCTGAGCAGACGACGCTCGTTTGCCCTCACACAACGATAGACAACTGGTCCTAACGCCCACTCAATCTCTGACGGATCTCGTTTCTTGATCGCGCGATGCAAGTCCGTAAGCTGTAAATTCAGGGTTTCTTGTATTGTCTGCAAGCCAAGGGGTGATGCGAACCCCTTCCATGCGAAGCTAAACGAGGATCGACGGTTATCGGTCGCCGGCTCAAGATCATAGAGTGGGAAACTTGACACCACATTCACTGGACTGGGGCCGCCAAACAACACCGCCAGCACATCATTTCTTTCGGTTTTAGGCTTCTCAGATCCCAATACGGCTAGACCAATGAGATCAAGTCCAGCATCTTTGCTTTTAGCGAGTACACGATCCCGCCCGCCTAGCGGACCAGTGACCGCAAATTCGATTGATGAATTAAGGATTACAGGACCCTTGGTTTCTTGATCGCTCATAAGCTTGCCATCATAGCGTGTCAGCCAATCGCTGACCGCTTAAGTTGTTCCATAAACCGAGCAACATCATTTGCATCATCGTTTGAATGTATACGGCAATCTACATTGGATGCATACTTTCCTTGTCTCATTGTTTCTGCTTCTGCAGCATAGAATTGTCTAAGTGTCGTTTGCTTGTCTTGAGATTCTGAACTCCAGAGATCATGCTTATTTATCAAAATTTGTACCCACAATTTTTGACCGGCACGCGAAAGATCGAGATGATGTCTTACCTGCTTGAGAAAAGCCTGATGTTCAGCTAATCGGGAAGAATTTATCGCAGTTGTTACATCGGACTTATTGTGGTCCCCAACGATACACAGGAAATCACACTTTTCTGCAAGCTTAAACTGCTGGGCGTGCTTGTCACCGTCGCCATCCAATATTGCTACGTAGCTCGGCGGCACCGTTTGTAAGGATACGACGTAAGCGCTTAGACTTTGAGTTCTGTCGATTGGAGAAAAATCAAATGCTAAACGATTCTTAAGCGTGGTTTTTCCCGCTTGGCTGGCTCCAATAAATGATACAGTCTTGATTGGCGGATCAACGTTATCAAGCTCATCGATTCCAATTATCTTTCCTACCATATCTTCAGGACGTTGCATCGGCCGCGGGATCGCTTTGTAAGCCGCGTATCCCACGGCTCCCAAAAGAGCGACCGCTCCAACCCCCGTTAATGCTGTCGCAGTAGCCCCGGCGAGAAAGGTTAGTCCGCCGGCACTTACCGCTACGCCACTCAATCCGGCCACACCCGCGACTCCATTGAGCTCTTGTGAAACGCGTTTTGGCCACTCCCCCCATCGCCTTTTGGACGGCATCTTCATCCTCTTTGGCTGGTAACTAAGACACGCACAACCTTGAAGGTTAGTATAGATAATCTTAATTTGATACAATCGAGTTTTCTGTCGGCGTGAAGCTCAGTATGGCGGGCTGCAGCAGCAGCAAGCGTAGCGCGCAGCGCCATCCGAATTCTTTTCTGCCCCCGTACGTCCCGAACGGAGCGCTCGTTTATCCGTAAACAACGTCTTCGTCAGCAAGCCGAGGTCGCCGACATGCACGGCATCGCAACCGGCATCGCGCAACGCCGCCGCCAGCGATGGCGGAAGCTGCGCGTCAATCAGGAACAGCACGTCTCATTCTGCCGCGATGATCGGATGATCTGCCTGACGGGCGGCAAAGGCCAGGGCAGCATCGATGTCGGCGCTCTCCAGATACGGATAATCCTTGAGGATATCTTCGCGCGACTGTCCTGATGATAACAGCCCGAGGATATCGGCAACCGTCACGCGCAAACCGCGAATGCACGGACGGCCGTGCATTCGTTCTGGATCGATCGTTATTCTTGTCAAAAGATCTGACATTCGGCGCCTTTGATCCCAACATACCAGACGAAACCATGTTTGTCAGCGGTTCCGCCATAGATGCCCTCCCCCACCTACACCCTCTTCCGCAACGCCATCCTCGCCGAACGGCAAGTAATCTGCAGCTACGGCGGCCGCCGCCGCGAGCTGTGCCCGCATATCATCGGCACCAACAAGGATGGCGAGGAGGTCGTGCTGGCGTGGCAGTTCGGCGGCGAGAGTTCCGGCCCGCTGCCGCAATGGCGGTGCCTCAAGCTTGCCAATGTCCGCGACGCCCGCGCCCGCGATGGGCGCTGGCATGAGGGCGGCTCGCATAAGAGCGAGCAGAGCTGCGTCGCGAACGTTCATCTCGACATCAACATCCACGTGCGCAAGAATCGCCGCTGAGGAGATCGATCGATCATGCCCGCCGTCCGCGACAACATCGCCCTCTCCCGCTTCGAACTCAACGTCGAGGGCGGGCTTGCCTTTGCGAATTATCGCCGCGCGCCGGGCACGGTCATCATCACCCACACCGAGACACCGCAGCGCTTACGCGGTCGCGGCATTGCGTCGGAGCTGGTGCAGGGCGCGCTGGAATTGATCCGCGCCGACGGCAACAAGGTCGTCGCCGGCTGCGGCTTTGTGGCGGATTATCTGCGCAGGCATCCGGAGTTTGCGGATCTGACAGCGTAACGCGGCGGCGTTTGTTGCGCCCGGCCCGCCGCGCCCGGCAAGGCAGCAAAAAGGCCCGCGGGAATGCGGGCCTTCGCGTTGATCGCTTAAAATGGGATCAGTGCTTGATCTCGGGCGGCAGCTTGCCGCCATTGGCGGCGAGTTTTGTCATCACCTGCTTGTGCAGCCAGATGTTCATGCTGGCGGAATCGTTGCTGTCGCCGGTGTAGCCGAGCTCCTTCGCAAGTTCCTTGCGCGCGGTAAAACTGGAGTCGATATCCAGCGCCTTCATCAGATCGACGATCGAGGTGCGCCATTCCAGCTTTTCCTTCTTGGCGGCGACCGCCTTGTCCAGGATCGGCGCGACGTCGACGCTTTGGGCCGGCGCGGCCGATGCGGCCGGCGATCCGTTGCCAACGACAGTGCCACCCGCCGCAGGCGCTCCGCCGCTCGAGATGGTACCGGAGGAGGCAGGTGCCGCTGGCGCCGCCGTATCGGCCTTGGTGCCGAAGATCGCGCTCATGATTTTTCCGAAAATGCTCATTGGTTCGCTCCTGTGTACTCTGAGAAATCTTAAGGGGTTTTCGCGCGGCGCTTCGTTTGGTCCCGACAGCACCGGATCGGCTCGCGGGGACCTTAGCCCCGCGCACGGGCGTTGCCAATGCGAACCATCACCGAACCGTGAGCAACGAATTCAAGGGATTGGCGCTACCATCCCGGTTCAGTTCGCGGCATGGCCGGTTTCCTGTCTTCGCGCCTGATCGCGATCGCTTAATCCAGGGCAAGCGCGCGCCCCCCGATCGGCGCGGTGAATTTGCCGCGGCGTTCAGGGAGACGACAATGGCCACTCCATATTCCGGCAATGTCACGCCGCTGGCGCCCGGCGCACCCGGCGCCGCCGCCCCCGTGATCCGAACCATCGGCCTTTCCGATCTGCGCGACGCGCTGCGTCTCGGCTGGGAGGACTTCAAGGCGGTGCCGAGCCACGCCATCATCCTCTGCATGATCTATCCGGTGCTGGGACTGGTGCTGGCGCGGACCGTGCTCGGCTATTCGGTGTTGCCGCTGCTGTTTCCGCTCGCGGCCGGTTTTGCCCTGCTCGGCCCGTTCGCAGCGCTCGGCCTCTACGAATTGAGCTATCGGCGCGAACGCGGCGAAGAGGCGTCGGCCTGGCATGCGACCGAGGTGCTGCGCTCGCCTTCGTTCGGCGCCATGCTCGGGCTCGGCACGCTGCTGCTGGCGCTGTTCGTGATCTGGGTTGCCACCGCGCAGGCCATTTACGTCGCGGCGTTCGGCTATGAAGCCGCGGCCGGGATTCCGGATTTCGCCGAACGCGTGCTGACCACGCCGCAGGGGTGGTGGCTGATCGTGGTCGGCTGCGGCACAGGTTTCCTGTTCGCGGTGGTGGCGCTGTGCATCAGCGTGGTCTCGTTCCCCCTGATGCTCGACCGCCACGCCAGCGCCGCCGACGCCATGGTGACGTTGCTGCGGGCGGTTGCACGCAATCCACTGCCGATGGCGGCATGGGGATTGATCGTCGCGGCATTGCTGGTGATCGGCTCGCTGCCGTTCTTCCTCGGCCTTGCGATCGTGATTCCGCTGCTCGGCCACGCCACCTGGCATCTCTATCGCAAGGTGATCGAGCCGGTTGCGGTCTCGCATGAGCCGCCTCCGCTGAAGAAAGTCCAACGCTATGCGGCGGACTTTCCATCATCGCTGTTTCAATGGCGCCGCCGGGATAGCTGATCGCCGCCACGTCAATAATCTCGCCGCCGGCTTCGCTTCAGCGGAGCCGGCGGTTGCTTGTTGCGCCACGGTTTGGCATGCAGGCGCTCCTTGTCTCCTTGAGATGCAAAGTGGCGCTGGATGTTCGATGCGGTCGTGTTCGCGGGCGGGGGTAACCGCTGTTACTGGCAGGGCGGGTTCTATGAAGCGGCGGCGCCGCGGTTGGGGTTGGCCCCGAAGCTGGTGGTGGGCGCCAGCGCCGGCGCCTTCGCCGCGGCCTATTCGTTGCTGGGATCGGGCGCGCAGGTCCGCGAACGCGTCTATTCCGGTGCCGGGCCTCATCTGAAGAATTTCGATCTTGCGGCCTGGCGTCGCGGCGAGCCGCTCTGCCCGGTCGGGCCGATGTATAGCGCGCTGCTGGCGTACACCATCGACGCAGCGGCGCCTATCAGTTCGAAAAGCATTTGTTGCATCCGGTGCATCCCCGCTTCGGCCGCGCGCTCGGCTATCGCCCGGAATTCATCTCGGCACGCGACATCGGCGACGCGCGCGAGATGCATTACGTGCTGCTGGCCAGCAGCGGCGTGCCGCCGTTCATCCCGGTCACGCTGGTCAAGGGCAAACCGGCCTTCGACGGCGGCCTGGTCGATAACGTGCCGGTCGAACCGCTGGCGCCGGTCGAATCCGCGGGTGGACGCACGCTGGTATTGTTGACGCGCGTCTATAAAGACAAGCCCGATGTCGCCGGCCGCACCTACGCGCAGCCGTCGCAGAAGATCAATCTGTCGCAATTCGACATCACCAATCCCGAGGGCATCCGCGCCGCCTACGAACTGGGCGTGCGCGATGGCAACGCGTTCGCGGCGCGGCTTGGGTGCTGATCGTGGACGTGATCGTGTCCCGGACGCGGTGCAGCGTCTCTTGACGGTGCACCGCAGAGCCGGGATCGTCACGAGCGGTGTTACGACCCCGGCTTAGCTGCGCAGCATCCGGGGAGCGGTGAGAAGCCAAGCCTTGTTTTGGCCGCGGTTGGCCACGACATTTCATCTGCCCCGGGCAACCTTTTGATCCGCAACGTCTTCGCGGCGGACTTATGATGAATTTTCGTCCCCTCTTCAGTTCATTGGCGGCCGGCGCGCTGGTCATTGCAACCATGTCGGCGGCCAACGCCGCCTCCTGTGGCGGCAGCTTCGAGGCATGGCTGGCCGATTTCAAAACCGAAGCCGCTACAAAAGGTATTTCGCCGAACGCGATCGCAACCGGATTGAACGGCGTGACACTCGATCAAGGCGTGCTGTCGCGGGATCGCGGGCAGCGGGTTTTCCAGCAGAGTTTTGAGGAATTTTCCGGCCGCATGGTGCCGCCTCGGCTCGGGCGCGGCGCAGCCATGATGAAGCAATACGGCTCGGTGCTGTCGCGGATCGAGCAGCGCTACGGCGTGCCCGGCGCGGTGCTGGTGGCGATCTGGGGACTGGAGACCGATTACGGCGTCAACATCGGGAAATTCCCGACCATGCGCTCGCTGGCGACGCTGGCCTGGGACTGCCGGCGCTCGGAGATGTTTCGTGCCGAGTTGATGGACGCGCTGCGCATCGTCGAGCGCGGCGATCTCAGCCCGTCCGAAATGCGCGGCGCCTGGGCCGGCGAACTCGGCCAGACCCAGTTCATGCCGTCGTCCTACGTCAAATTCGCCGTCGATTTCGACGACAATGGCCGCCGCGACCTCTTGCGCAGCGCGCCCGACGTGCTGGCGTCGACGGCGAATTACCTCGCCAGTTACGGCTGGCAGCGCGACAAGGATTGGGAGCCCGGCAGCGCCAACTTCGCCGTGATCCAGCAATGGAACAAGAGTGAGGTTTATTCGAAGACGGTCGCCACTTTCGCGAGCCAGCTGGCCCGCGCGCCCTGACCGGCTGATTCCATCTTGCTGCTGGGTTTTGCTGCGGCGACAGCGGGCCGGCCGCGCGAGGCAACCGGCCCTTGCGCCACCCTACTTCATCATGCCGGCATGCATCGCCTTGCCAAGATGCATCGCGCACACGCCCATCTTGCCGCCGAGCATCGCGTCATGGGTGCGCCACTTCCTTTTGCGCCGCCATCTTGCCGTCGCCGTGATCGACGCATGGCGCGAACGTATCATGCGCCGGCGCGCGTTTTGATTACAGGGCCGTAATGAAATCAGTGTTGCGCAGCGTTGCCGCCCGTTGCGCCCAGCGCGTTGACGCTGAAATTCACATCGAGCGATCCGGCCTTCTCGAACTGCAGCGTTGCCTTCAGCGTATCGCCCGGCTTGAGCGGCTGCTTCAGATCCATGAACATCAGGTGATAGCCGCCCGGCTTGAGTTCGACGGTCTCGCCCGGCTTGATCTCGAGCCCATTGGGCAGCGGCCGCATCTTCATGACGCCGTCGCTCATCGACATCTCGTGAATCTCGACACGATCGGCAGCACCGGATTTCGCGCCGACGAAGCGATCGGCGGACGCGCCGTTGTTGGTGATCTTCAGATAGCCGCCGGCGATTTTGGCGCCGCCCGGCGTCGCCCGCGTCCACGGCGAGGTCACCGTGAGATCGCCGAGCTTGAACGCCGCGCTGCCGGACATCGCGCCCCGCCCGGCCTGATCCATCTGCATCTGCGCCATTGGCATGGCGGGGATCGCAATGATGCCGAGCATCGCAACGGTTGCGCCAAGCAGGGCTCGACAATGGCGGGGGAATTGAAGGGTCATGGATCCTCAATCACTGGAGGTCGCCCGCACGCAGAGCTGCCGGCGTGCTGCGGCGCTCATGCCACACGGGCCGCGGCCCGTCCATCGGCGATATCGGCGCTCCGCCTCTCGTGATCCGCATTGGCGCAGGTTATTGCGTCGATACGGCAGGAATCAACGGTTGGGTTAAACGCAAAAAATATAGAATTTAGGTTCACTTCTATAAAACGCATGCGAATCATGCATGTTCAACCCGCACAAATGGCTCCCGATTTGCAGATCGGAACCGTCTAATTTGCAGCGTTTCGAGCTTTCGAATCCGGCTCCTCGCGGCCGAGCCTGGCACGGGCTCATTTACGGCAACATAATGATAACGTGAATGATTTGTGGCAACTTCGGCTTGCGAACGAGGTTGGCTAAGGTCGAAACATGCGGTCAAGGCGAAAGGTTAATCATTCCTTGCCAGAGCCATGCATATTGAACCTAGCTGCATCGCAGCATTGGAACTGCTGCGCCGCGAAGTCATGGCCTATATTGGTTTCAACGATGCGGCCTTCCTCCAAGGGCTGAATCGTCAAGACAAGGAGACTACCCATGTTGCTCTCGCTCATCCGCATGATCCAGGCGTTCCGGGACTATCAGCGCAATGTCAGCGAATTGTCCCAGCTTAGCGATCGCGAGCTGGCCGATATCGGCCTCGATCGCTCGGACATCCCGCGCGTTGCAGCCGGTTCCTACAACAGCTGATGCCCTCGGCTGACCAATGATACGGATAACGCCCGCCCCGTTGCGGGCGTTGTCGTATCCAGCGGTCGAACGCGATTCCACTTTGCCGGAAAACGCGCTACCCCATGCGCCATGACAGGCATCCTCTTCCCCGAACCCGTCCATATCGTCGGCGCCGGTCTGGCCGGCTCGGAAGCCGCCTGGCAAGTCGCCAATGCCGGCGTCCGTGTGATCTTGCATGAAATGCGCCCGCTCCGGATGACCGAGGCGCACCGCACCGACGGCCTCGCCGAACTCGTGTGCTCCAATTCATTCCGCTCCGACGATGCCGCCAATAACGCGGTCGGGCTATTGCACGCCGAGATGCGCCGGCTGGGTTCGCTGATCATGCGCGCCGCCGACGCCAATCAGGTGCCGGCCGGCGGCGCGCTGGCGGTCGACCGCGACGGTTTTTCCGCCGCCGTCACGAGTGCATTGAATGACCATCCCGGAATCGAGATCCGCCGCGCCGAGATCGCCGGCCTGCCGCCGGCGGACTGGCGCAATGTCATCGTCGCAACCGGTCCCCTCACCTCGGCGCCGCTGGCGGATGCGATCCGCGAACTCTCCGGTGAAAATGCGCTGGCGTTTTTCGATGCGATCGCGCCGATCGTGCACAGGGATTCCATCGACATGTCGGTGGCGTGGTTGCAGTCGCGCTACGACAAGGTCGGGCCGGGCGGCACCGGCGCCGACTACGTCAATTGCCCGATGACATCAGAGCAATACGACGCCTTTGTCGACGCGCTGCTCGCGGGCGAGAAGACCGACTTCAAGGAATGGGAGAGCAACACCCCCTATTTCGACGGCTGCCTGCCGATCGAGGTGATGGCGGCGCGCGGCCGCGAGACGTTGCGCCACGGCCCGATGAAGCCGGTCGGCCTCACCAATCCCCGCGATCCCACGGTGAAAGCGTACGCCATCGTGCAGCTTCGCCAGGACAACAAGCTCGGCACGCTCTACAACATGGTCGGCTTTCAGACCAAGCTGAAGTACGGCCCGCAGCAGCAGATTTTCCGCACTATCCCCGGGCTCGAAAACGCCGAATTCGCGCGGCTTGGCGGGCTGCATCGCAATACATTCCTGAATTCGCCGAAACTGCTCGATGGGCAGTTGCGCTTGCGCGCAGAGCCGCGGCTGCGCTTCGCCGGCCAGATGACGGGCTGCGAAGGCTATGTGGAATCCGCGGGCATCGGTTTGATTGCGGGCCTCTATGCCGCCGCCGATGTACGGCAGCAGTCGCTTGCCTCTCCGCCACCGACCACGGCGCTGGGTTCGCTGCTCGGCCACATCACCGGCGGCCATATCGAAACCATCGACGCCGGGCCGCGCTCGTTCCAGCCGATGAACGTCAATTTCGGGCTGTTTCCGCCGCTCGCCAATCCGCCGACCCGAAAGCCCGACGGCACGCGGCTGCGCGGCAATGAGAAAACGGTCGCCAAGAAGCAGGCGCTCAGCGCCCGCGCGCTGGCCGATCTCGATCGCTGGATCGCCGATCATCTGCGCGTGCCGGCGGCGGCGTGATTACCGTGTCCCGGGCGCGATGCGGCATTCTTCATGCCGCTTCGCAGAACCGGGACCGTACCAAACACCGCTCTGTACGACCCCGGCTCTGCAGCGCACCGCTTCGCGAAGAGCTACGCGCTGCGCTGCGTCCGGGGAACGAGAGTTTTCGAAGCCCGCCACAGCGTCCACAGTATCCGCAGCCGCGACGGCACACGCGGCGTGAACAAATTACAATCCGCGCGCGCCATCCGCTTCAGATCACGCCGTACCGGCGCCAGCGGCAGGAACAGCGGGCGCAGTTCCGGCGGCGCGTCCGCCAGCAGCGCCAGCGCAGTTTTCAGATGCGTGCGGGCCTCGCCGATCAGTTGATCCAGCGCTGCGCGCAGTTGCGGGGTCTCCCTGGCCGCGAACACCTCCTCCAAACCGCTGCCGTGCTGCTCCAGCAGTTGCAGCGGCACGAACAATTGCCGCCGCGACGCATCGACCGGCAATGCCGCGATCACGCGCACCAGACCCTGCGCCAGGCCGGCATGTCGCGCCAGATGATCGATCACCTCCGGTTGCCATCCCATGATGCGCGCGCCCAGCGCAAACAGCGCCGAGCAGGTGTCGTGAACGTAGGCTTCCAGCGCCGCCATGCTCGGCATCGGATCGTTGTAGAGATCGAACTGATGTTCGTCGATCAGGCGCGACAGCGGCGCGACCGGAAGACCGCAGGTCCGGATCGCCAGCAGCAGTTCGGCGGCGACCGGATTGCCTTCGACGCCGCCATGCCCCGATCCCGCCAGCATGTCGGTCCACCATTGCAGGCGGATTTCGCCGGGCAAGGGCTGGCTGACCTGCTCGCGCACCCGCGATATCTCGACATTGAAGGCGTAGAGCGCCAGCAGGGCGCGGCGGGTGTCGGCATTGACGAACAGCGTCGAGGCATAACGCGCGAAATCGTGTGCGCGCACCTGCTCGGCGCAAAACGCCGCCGAATCCTTGTCCGCTCCGGCGCTCATGGCACCGCGATCAAGGCCGCCGCGACCCGCCGCCGCTCGCCGATCATGATGTTGTAGGTGCGAATGGCCGGGCCGGTCTGCATCGCGTCGATCACCACGCTCACTTTGCGAAAGCGCTCGCGAAGCCATGACGGCGGCAGCCAGACTTCGGTGCCGGTCCCGATGATCAAGGTGTCGATGCCGGCCGCATTCGCAATCACGCGCTGCAGCGTTACCTCATTGATGTCATCGGGCGTGGCGACCGGCCAGGCCCAGATCGCATCGGGCAGGCACAGCAGCGAGCCGCGATGCGACATCCCGGCGAAGGCAAAGCCGCCGTTGCCATAGGCCTCGATCGGCGCCGACCTCGGAAGATGCGGAGCGTCCGAGGGGGCCGTATTTTTCGATCTGAACATGATCTTATCCGAAAACCGGTTCCCACTTTTCGGGATCATGCTCTGATTTCTTCGACGGTTTTACCGGCTTGTCCGGCGCGTCGGCGCGATGATCGCCGACGCCGAGATAGATCAGGATCGGCGCGGCGATGAAGATCGAGGTGTAGGTGCCGACCAGCACCACGCCGAACATCATCACCGCGGTGAAGCTGTGGATGGCGTGGCCGCCGAACAGCAGCAGCGCCAACAGCGCCAGCGTCACCGTGACGTGGGTGATGATCGAGCGCGACAGCGTCGAATTGATGGACTCGTTGAGCAATTCAGGCATCGGCATTTTCTTGTAACGCCGCAGCATTTCCCGGATCCGGTCATAGATCACGACGGTATCGTTGAGCGAATAGCCGAGAATTGTCAGCAGCGCTGCAATGCTGGTGAGATCGAAATCGACCTGGCTGATCGACATGAAGCCGATGGTGAGCACGATATCGTGCACGTTGGCGATCATGGCGCCGAGCGCGAACTGCCACTCGAACCGGAACCAGAGATAGATCAGGATCGAAAAGATCGCCAGCATCAGGCCGAGCATGCCGTAGGCCAAAAGCTCGCTGGAGACGCGCGGCCCCACCACTTCGACACGGCGGTAGTCGACGGCGTCGCCGAGCGCGCCGCGGACCTTCTGCACCGCGGCCTGCTGGGCGGCATCGCCGCCGGGCTGTTCGGCGACGCGGATCAGCACGTCGGCGGGGCCGCCGAACTGCTGCAATTGTACGTCGCCGAGGCCGAGGCCGCTTAGCGTCGCGCGCATGCTCGCGATATCGGCCGTTCCGGATTTGGCCTGCACTTCCAGCAGCGTGCCGCCCTTGAAGTCGATGCCGAAGTTCAAGCCATGGGTAAAGAACAGCGTCATCGCGACGATCGAGAGCAAAGCCGAGATCGGAAAGCTGATGCGCCGGAACCGCGTGAAATCGAAATGGGTATCGTCAGGCACGATTTGCAGCGGCGGCAGCAGATCGAACACGGCAACCACCGTCAGCGCGACGATGAAGACAGCGAGCCCTATGAGAATCCAGTGGGTCACTAAAGGCTCCGCATGGCTAGATCGGCACGCTTTGCGGCCGCTTCCACCTCACCCAGCCGGCGACGATCAGGCGGGTCAGCGTAAACGCGGTGAAAACCGTGGTGATGATGCCGATGCCCAGCGTCACGGCGAAGCCGCGCACCGGACCGGTGCCGATATAGAACAGAACCGCCGCGGCGATGAAGGTGGTGATGTTGGAATTGAGAATTGTCGACAGCGCGCGCTTGAAGCCGGCGTCGATCGCAGAGATCGCGGTGCGGCCGCCGCGCAATTCCTCGCGGATGCGCTCGTAGATCAGCACGTTGGAGTCCACCGCGATGCCGACCGTCAGCACGATGCCGGCGATGCCGGGCAGCGTCAGCGTCGCGTTCAACAGCGACAGCACGCCGAAAATCATCGCGACGTTGATGGCGACCGCGATGTTGGCGAAGACGCCGAATAGCCGGTAGGTCACGAGCATGAACACAATCACCATGATCGAGCCGACATAGGCTGCGAGTTCGCCCTTCTCGATCGAGTCCTGGCCGAGACCGGGTCCGACGGTGCGCTCTTCGATGATGGTCAGCGGTGCGGGCAGCGCGCCGGCGCGCAGCAGGATCGCAAGATCGTTGGCCGCCTGCACCGTAAAACTGCCGGAAATCTGGCCGGAGCCGCCGGTGATGGGCTCGCGGATCACCGGTGCGGAAATCACCTCATTGTCGAGCACGATCGCAAAGGGCTGTCCGACATTCTCCGAGGTGGCCTGCGCGAATTTGCGCGAGCCCGAGGTATTGAAGCGGAAGCTGACGATCGGCTCGTTGGAACGCTGGTCGAATCCCGGCTGCGCGTCGGTGAGATCGCCGCCGGACACCAGGACCTGCTTCTTGATGACGTAGGGTATCTTCGGCGCCGTCGCGCTCATCAATATTTCGGAATCCGGCGGCACCCTGCCCGCAACCGCCTGGTCCGGCGGCACGGTTTGATCGACCATGCGGAAATCGAGCTTTGCGGTTTTGCCGAGCAATTCCTTCAGGCGGGTCGGGTCCTGCAGACCGGGCACCTGCACCAGAATGCGATCGGCGCCCTGGCGCTGGATCAGCGGTTCGACGGTGCCGAGTTCGTTGACGCGGCGCTCGACGATCTGGATCGACTGCTCGACCGATTGGCGCACGCGGTCGGTGATCGCGGCAGGCGGAACGGTCAGGCGGATCAGCCCGCCGCCGGCGTCGCTGACATCGAGGCTGCGCTGGCCGCTGGAGCCGAGCAGTCCGCCGAGCGGCTGCGACAGTTCGCGCAGCTTGGTCAGCGCCGCCGGCACTTCGGTATCCCTGGTGATGCGCACCTCGACATTGTCGCTGCGCACGGCAAGGCCGGTGTAACCGATCTTGGCGTCGCGCAGCGCGCGGCGAACGTCGTCGCGGACCTGATCGAGCTTGTCCTTCTTGACCGAGTTGGAATCGACCTCGAGCAGGATATGCGAGCCGCCCTGCAGGTCGAGACCGAGCACGAGGTGGCGCTGCGCCCATCTCGGCCAGGTCTTCACCTTCGCTTCCGGGAAGAAGTTCGGAACGGCGCACAGGCACACCACCAGCGCGATCAAAATGATCCCCAGCGCCTTCCACCGCGTGAAATACAACATCGAGTTGACCCGTCAGATCGTTGAGATTGCGGCGCGCAACGGCTAGCTCGCGGACGTTTCGTCCTTGACGGTTTCAGCCTTTTCCTTGGCCGGCTCGCCCTTGGCGCGCACGCCCGAAATCATCTGCCGCATCTGCCGCACCCGCACGCCGTCGGAAATTTCGAACTCGATCTGGTCGTCATCCACCACTTTTGTCACCTTGCCGACGAGGCCCCCTGTCGTGACGACGGTGTCGCCGCGGCGGATGTTCTTCACGAGGTCGGCGTGGTCCTTCACCTTCTTCTGCTGCGGCCGCAGGATCAGGAAATACATGATGACGAAAATCAGCGCGAACGGCAGCAGCGACATCAACATGCTGTTGGTGTCGCCGGCGCCGGCGGCCTGGGCAAACGCGGGGGTAATCAGCATTCGGACGATCCTTGTAAAACGGCGTTTGCCGGTATAGCCAAATTTGCGCGGACTATAGCGGCCAGCGCCCCAATTGCAACGCCGCCAAGCCCTTGATTTACGCCGCTTGCGGCTCCTGCAAAGGCCCGATATGGGTGCTTTGTCAGGAACCCGTAAGATGTCAAAAAAGCCCCGGAAAACCGGATCGCGCGCGGCCTCGAAGGCCGCCTCGCCGAAATCCGCCAATGCCGCGACAAAACGTCCTTCCGTGTCGGCCAATCATGACAGGGAGGAAAGAATTGCGCGCGCGCTGGAGGCTATCGCAGCGGGGCTATCCGCCGCTTCGCCGAAGGCCTCGAGTGCGGATGTGCTGGCCAGCGCGGATGCCTTCATCTGGCACCCCAATGGGCGGCTGGCGCCGGTGCCGCACGTCAACCGCGTCGATCTCGGCCTGCTCAAGGGCATCGATCGCATGCGCGATATCCTGATCGAGAACACCGAGCGCTTCGCCAACGGCTATCCCGCCAACAACGCGCTGTTGTGGGGCGCGCGCGGCATGGGCAAGTCGTCGCTGGTCAAGGCGGCGCACGCCAGCATCAATGCCAACCGCAAGCCGGCCGAGCGCTTGAAACTGATCGAGATTCACCGCGAGGACATCGAGACGCTGCCGGCGCTGATGACGCTGCTGCGGACCGCGCCGTTCCACTTCCTCGTGTTCTGCGACGATCTGTCGTTCGACGGCAATGATGCCTCCTACAAATCGCTCAAAGCGGTGCTGGAAGGCGGCATCGAGGGCCGGCCCGACAATGTGATCCTGTACGCGACCTCGAACCGCCGGCATCTGTTGCCGCGCGACATGATGGAGAACGAACGCTCCACCGCAATCAATCCCGGCGAAGCCGTCGAGGAGAAGGTGTCGCTGTCGGACCGGTTCGGATTATGGCTCGGCTTCCACCGCTGCAGTCAGGATGAGTATCTTGCGATGGTGAAGGGCTATTGCGGCCATTTCGGCATCAAGCTCGACGAGGCCGAGCTTGAGCGCGAAGCACTGGAATGGTCGACCACCCGCGGCTCGCGCTCCGGCCGCGTCGCCTGGCAGTTCACGCAGGAATTGGCGGGACGATTGGGCGTGAGGCTCAAGGCGTGAGCTATTGCGTGCCCTGGACGCAGGCGCAGCGCGTAGCTCTTCGCGAAGCGGTGCGCTGCAGAGCCGGGGCCGTAACGAACGCCGGTTTGGTACGATCCCGGCTCTGCGGAGCGGCATGAAGAATGCCGCACCGCGTCCGGGACACGAGAATTATTCCTGCCGCGACGGCGTCGCAAATGGAATCAGCAGCAGCCCGAGCACTGCCACGCCCGCAAGCAGCGCCCACGCTTCATTGGCGCTGCTGGCAAGAGCCGCCTGCTCGATCAATGGGCCAACGGCCGACACGTCAGGCGGAAGCCGGTCGAGCCCGATTGCCTGCGCCGCGGTGATGTCGCCCGCGATCAGGCGCTGGCGGATGGCGTCGGCATGTCCGCTGGTGCGTCCGTAGAGGATGGTATCGATCAGCGCGATGCCGACCGCGCCGCCCAGATTTCGCATCATGTTGAACAGCCCGCTGGCGTCCGGCACCTGTTTGTGCGGCAGCGTCTCCAGCGCCAGCCGGGTCGGCGGCAGCAAGCAGAACATCGCTGCAAAACCGCGCAGCACCTGGGGCCAGAACATCTCGTCGAAATCGGCGACATTGCTTTCGAACGCGCTTAAGCCCAGTCCGATCGCGAACAGGCTGAATCCGAACGCCGACAACCAACGCGAATCCAGCCTGCTTTCCAGCACGCCCGCGATCGGCGCGGCCACCAGTTGTGCGGCTCCCGTGACCAGCAGGATCGAGCCGATCTGCAGCGCGTCGTGGTGCCGGACATAGGCGAGGAATACCGGGATCAGATAGACCGCACCGAACAAGCCGACGCCGAGGCAGAAACTCAGCGCGCAGCCGATCGAAAACGGCCGCACCTTGAACAGCGCGATCTCGACCACCCGCTGCACCGCCTTCCGCGTCCGCACTACGAAGAGAACCGTGGCGACCGCGCAAAGCGCAAACAGCGCAAAGCAGGCCGCCGAGAACCAGCCGGAATGCGGCGCCTGTTTCAACCCGATCTCCAGGCTCGCCAATGCCACCACCATCAGCGCGAGAGAAAAGATGTCGAGATTCCTGAGCTGGTTCAGACGGGATCTGCCGCGCGGCAGCAGGAACGGTATCGCGACCGCCGCAATGACGCCCGGGATGACGTTGACCAGAAACAACCATGGCCAGGAATAATGATGCGTGATCCAGCCGCCGACGACCGGACCGACAGTCGGCGCCAGCACGGCGACAATCCCCGCCATGGTGCCGGCGATCGGATGCTGGCGCGCCGGAAACAGCAGAAAGATGCCCGTGAACACCGCGGGGATCAGCGTGCCCCCTGCAAAACCCTGAAAGATGCGGAAGGTGACGAGCGACGCAAAATTGCCGCTGAAGGCGCAGCCGATCGACGTCAAGGTGAAGACGAAGATCGCGATCACGAACAGCCATCGCAGCGTCAACGCGCGCGTGAGCCAGCCGGTCAGAGGAATGGCGATGACCTCGGCGATCAGATAGGCGGTTTGAATCCAGCTCATCGCATCCGGCGATATCGCGAGCGCGCTCTGGATCGTCGGCAGCGAGGTGGCGACCACCTGGATGTCGAGGATCGCCATGAACATACCGAGGCACATCAGGGTGAAGCCGAACCAGGTGGCTATTCGTGCCTGGGTGGTGCGCCAGATCGGTGTCGCGCTGCTAGGCACGGATTTCGGCATGTCTGGGAATCGGAAGGACCATAGGGCTGGGAATAATGAGAGCAACGACCCGCGATTGGGCTGTGAGGCAATCGGGCAATGAAAGGGTGGCAGGACGAAATAGCCGACTGTAGCGGCGATGTACACCGCGGATCGCGCCGGCCCGCCAGCTCACACAATGCGTCATGCCCGGGCCTGACCCGGGCATCCATCAATCTTCACGAGATGAATTTTTCCAAAGGGATGGATTGCCGGGTCGGGCCCGGCAATGACGCGTTGGTTACGCCCCGTTGAGGAACTGCAGCGGGTCGACCGGTGACGATCCTTTGCGGATCTCGAAGTGGAGCTGCGGCGACCCCACCTCGCCGGACTGGCCCGACTTGGCAATGATCTGGCCGCGCTTGATGGTTTCGCCGCGCTTCACCAGCAGTTCACTCGCATGTGCATATGCGGTGACATAGCCGTTGGAGTGCCGAACCAGGACCAGGTTGCCGTAACCCTTGAGCTCATTTCCGGAGTACGCAACGACGCCGTCCTCGGCGGCTTTCACCGGGGTGCCCTCGGGCACCGCGACGTTGATGCCGTCATTGGCTTTGCCATTGGTCTTGGCGCCGTAGCCGGTGACGACGCGGCCGCGCACCGGCCAGCGGAAGGTCGGCAGCGCGCCGGTGGCTTCAGCCGTCTTGACCGGGGTTTCCGTAGCGGCAACTGCGGCCTCGGGCGTGGTGGTCGCCTGGGCAAGCCGCGCCTTTTGCACGGGATCGGCGGCCGCTATCTTGGTGGCGGGTGCGGCGCCGGCGGCCGGTTGAGCGCCGGCAATCTGCGCCGGCTGCGCTGCAACGGCTGCTGCACCGGCGGTTTTGGCGCCGGGCACGGCGATCTTCTGGCCGAGCTTCAGCTTGGAATTGGCGTCGAGATTGTTGGCCCTGGTGAGTTCGGCGACCGGCACGTGGTTGCGGTGCGCGATGCTCATCAGCGTGTCGCCGCGGTTGACGACGTGCACGCTCGGCGGCGCGCTCGCAGGTGCCGCGGCGATAGCAGCCTTCGGCGGTGCCGCCAGCACCGGCGCTGCGGCGACCGCACCCTGATGCGGAATGATCAGTTGCTGTCCGGGCTGCAGCGCGCGCGGGCCCTTGTAGCCATTGGCCTGCAGGATTGCGGCGGAGGAAACATTGTAGCGGCGCGACAGTGTTTCGAGCGTGTCGCTGGTGCCGACGATGATGGTGGTGCCGGCTTCGCGGGCCGGCGCATGGGTTGCGGCGACCGAGCGCGGCGCGACGCTGCCGGTGGTCTCGATCGGCGCTCGGCTCGGCGGCGAATAGGATGCGAGCCCGCGCCCTCCTCCGGACACGCCTGTCGCCGGATAGGACTGCGGAGCGGCGATCGGCGGCGGCAAGGCTGAGGACTGGTATTGCGATTGCGGCCGCGCATATTGCGGCAGCTCGCGGCGTTCCACCTGCGGCGTGGGTACGGAGCCCGTGGCTTCCGGTTGCGATGCGAACGGGTTGGAGAAGGAGTTTTGCGACAGGCGGGTCTGGGTGTCGGCGCTGCAGCCGGCGAAACCAAACGACATCAGCGCCAGCACCGCGACCTGCGGAATGCGGCGCGAGCAAAGCAACTCGACGACACGGGACATGGTTACTCACTCGTACGCAACAAATTACTGAATTGAGTAAACACCTCCTGAGTAAACAACCCTTTAAGGTTACCTCTCGCGTCCCGGGCGCGATACAGCGCTTCGCGCTGCTTCGCAGAACCGGGACCGCACCAAACACCGGCGCTCGGTACGGCCCCGGCTCTGCAGCGCACCGCTCCGCAAGTGCTGCGCGCTGCGCTGCGTCCGGGGCACGCGAAACCCTCACAACTCCCGGGCGATCCCGGGCAGCGCCGGCACGAAACGCACGTCAACCAGCGCCTTGCGCTCCAGGCCTGTATCCGTCCGGACGATGCGGACCAGGGTCTGGACGCCGTTATGCGGACCGACCGGTGCAATCAGGATGCCGCCGGGTTCGAGCCGTCCGGTCAGGGCGTCCGGGATTTGCTCCATCGCCGCCGTGACGATGATGCGGTCGAAGGCGCCGGCGCTCGCCGGGACATCGAAGCCGTCGCCGAGCACAACCTCGACATTGTCGCAGTGCAGGCGTTTGAGCCGCTCGCGGGCGCTGTCGGCCAGCGTCCGGAAGCGTTCGATGGTCACGACCTGCCGGCAGAGTTTTGACAGGATCGCCGCCTGGTAACCGGACCCGGTGCCGATTTCCAATACGCGATGCTCGCCCTTCAACTGCAGCTGCTCGGTCATGTAGGCCACCACGAACGGCTGGCTGATGGTCTGTCCGCAGGCGATGCCGAGCGCGGTGTCGCTATAGGCGTCGCTGCGATCCCTGGGCTGCACGAAGGCATCGCGCGGGATCGCCTCCATGGCGCGCAGCACCGCCTGGTCGCTGATTCCGCGCCGGCGCAGGTTGAGCTGAAACATCATCTTTTCCGGCGGCGGCTTTTCGGCTGTTGGCATGACGATCTCGCAGGTGCTCACAAATCCGAGGCGTTGCGCGGGCAAGTTGATGCAATATGCGCCGCACCGCTTAAGGAAAGATTCCCGGTTCCGGGGATGGAACCGAATCCGCTCTTCCGACGTTACAGGCCGGGCGCAAAGCTCCATCCCCGCAAAAGGCCTCGCAACGGCGCTGGGCCAAAACACGCTTTTTAATCGTGGTTTGCTCACGCAAACGGGACGACGCAGACATTGCGCTTACTGGCATTATTTGCGAACTTGAATCTGGGACGTTTCACGAATTTGGGAATGGGCGAGGCTCCATCATGACTGCATCGCGGCCGCCGGGCGGCTCAGTGTTCCTCGTCGAGGACGAGGTCATGATCAGGATGATGGTGGCGGACATGCTGGACGAACTCGGCTACAGCGTGGCTGCCGAAGCCGGCGAGATCAACGAGGCGATCAAGCTCGCGCAATCGACCGAGTTCGACATCGCCATTCTCGACGTCAACGTCAACGGCAAGGTGATTTCGCCGGTCGCCGAACTGATCAAGGCGCGCAACCGCCCGTTCATTTTCGCCACCGGTTACGGCTCGCAGGGCCTGCCGGAAGAATACCGCGACCGCCCCGCGCTGCAGAAGCCGTTCCAGATCGAGACGCTCGGCAAGATGATCGAGGGCGCGCTCAAGGGCGCGACGGTTTAGCGCTCGCGTGTCCCGGACGCGGTGCAGCGTTCTTCACGCCGCTTCGCAGAGACGGAACCTTCCCACGTCGAAGCGTCATGGCCGGGCTTGACCCGGCCATCCATCTGCTTCGAAAAAAATTCTTGAGAAGATAAATGGATGCGCGGGTCAAGCCCGCGCATGACGATCCAATTTCGTTACGGCCCCGGCTCTGCAGCGCACCACGCCGAAAACGGCGCGCTGCGCTGCGTCCGGGGCACGAATTTCTCCCCTACTTCAGCGTCGCGGTAAGCGTTTGCGAAAACTCGTCGTCGGTGCGGTCGAGCCGCAGCGGCGTCACCGAGACATAGCGCGCCGCCAGCGCTGCGAGATCGGTGCCCTCCGCCGGCGTGTCGATCATGGCGGCGCGTTCGAACCCGATCCAGAAATAAGGATTGCCGCGGCCGTCGCGGCGCTGGTCGACTTTCAGAAATCCGAGATTGCGCTTGCCCTGCCGCGTCACCCTCACGCCCAGCACGTCGTTGGGCGCTACGGCAGGAAAGTTGACATTGATCACGGTGTTCTTCGGCACTCCAGCATCGATCACCTTGCGCAGGATCGGTGGACCGAATTTCAGCGCGGTGTCCCACAGCGGCGCGTTGCGGGTCTCCATCGAAAATTCCTGGCTCAGCGCGAAGGAGGGAATGCCGAGGATGGTGCCTTCCAAAGCACCGGCGATGGTGCCGGAATAGACCACGTCCTCGGCGACGTTGCGGCCCTTGTTGACGCCCGACAACACCAGATCCGGCCCCTTCTCGCCGAGGATATGGCGCGAGCCCATGATGACGCAATCGGTCGGCGTACCCCTGACCGCGAAGTGGCGCGGGCCGACTTCGCGCAGGCGCAAGGGATCGTTCAGCGACAGCGAATGCGACACGCCGGACTGGTCGAGTTCGGGCGCTACCACCCAGACGTCGTCCGACAGCGCGCGCGCGATCTCCTCGACGATCTTCAAACCCGGCGCGTGGATGCCGTCGTCGTTGGTACAGAGAATCCGCATCGGCTCGCATGCCCTTCGGTCGATTCCACGCTGGCTTCGTGGCGGGCACGTATTATCCGCTGATCGCCGCAGGGGCAAACGTTGCGCGATACCGACGCCGAAACAGGGATATCAGTCGACCGGCTCTTTCTGAAGCCGCGGATCGCTGCAGGCCTTCTCGCCGCGCCGGAGCTGCTTGGCGGTGACAAAGCGGGCGCCGACCAGTTCGCCGCGCCGCCACGCCAGCAGACATACCCGGACCACCGTTCCGCACGAGGTGAAGGCCACGCCGAAAATTTTGGGCACCGCCAGCGCGCCAACGTCGAGGCAGACGCCGCTCTCCGAAATATCGACAATGAAACATTCGATCCAGGGCGCGTCAGGCGCCGGGATGATGAACCCCGGCCGCCGGTACTCAATTCGCTGGTGCTTGCGTTCGCCGAGGTCTTTGCGATGTCTCGCCATGCGGTTCCCCCACTGGGATACCGTAGGGGTAAAGTCTTGAGCCCCGGTTATCGAGAAAAGTTAACAGGGCGTGTATGGGAACCCGAATCCCGTTCCAAAATGGAACCGGATCGATCAACATTGACGTGAGAGTTACTTTTTCTACAACCTCACGCTGCTCGCGGCGGCAGCCAAACTGCGTGATACGTTAGAGCCGAAATCATCGCACGGAGGCGCTGAGCGTGATCCTGTTACGCGGCCAAGAAACGCACCCACGATCCATCCTCAAGGCGCTCAGCTGGCGAACGCTGGGAACGCTGGATACCTTCGCGATCAGCTGGTTCATGACCGGCAAGGTGGAAATCGCGGGATCGATTGCCGCGCTCGAAGTCATCACCAAGATCGCCTGGTATTATCTGCACGAACGGCTCTGGGCGGCCATCGCCTGGGGACGGCGCTGAGCGCTGCTCGTTTCGATTGGGGTGGGACCGCCGGACTGGCTACAAACCGGCGGCCCCGTGTCTCGCAATTGAAATCGTGACCGGGAAGTGCGGCTTCGCCGGCCAGCTCTGCGCGACGCGATGACGGTAGCCGTCTGCGGCGGGCTCGCAACGCGATCCCCGTTTTAACCTAACCGGTCAACCTTACCGGAACCGCGCTGTATGGAGACTCATCGGCGCGCGGCGGCTACCTGAAAAGTCCTGCCGAGGCTCCGCGCCTTGGTTTGAACGACGGTTATTGAGCGTTTAAGTGCAATCGCAGCGCTCGCGGCGGAGGCGCCCGCGTCGATCAGCATGATCAGGCGCTCGATATGCGCCGCGGACCACTTTCTGCTGCCGATTCGCACCATGTGGTCCAATCCGGCGTGCCGGGTTTGGTTCCGAAATGAACGGGGACAATCAGAGGGTGTGGAGGCGTTTAGCGTAAAGACTGCCAAAATCGCGGAACCGATCGCCGCACTGCCCTACTCGCCCGAACCGTCCATGGTATGGGCGTCGAGCCATCGCCGGTTCCTGAAAAGGGCGCGAAGCGACCGCGCTAACTGCCGGTGCTGGTTTCGTTCAAAGCCGGGCGGGAATGACCGGGCGAATCGCAGGATGTTGCGCCTATGCTCGATCAACTCCGCCTTGCTGTAGAGCGGGTGGTCTTGCACCAGTGCATGAGCAACAGACGGCATGATTGCCACCCATATCGACTCGCAGTCACCGGGCGATGCCGCCGGTCGCACAAATCTTTCACTCGGCTCTTCCGGGCGCTGGTCAATACTGCTCACTTCCACAATTAAATTCGGCTTGGTTGCTGTGTCGTCTACTCGTCGTCCTTAATTTGAGGCTTGTCGCGCAGAACGGCGTCCAGCAGCGAGCTATGAACCTCTATTTTTCCGTTGTAGCTGATGACCCCCTTTTTTCGAAACTTGTTCATGAAGAAGCTGACGCGGGACCGCGTCGTGCCGATCATTTCCGCCAGCGTTTCCTGACTGAGGGTCACCGCGACCGGCGCAGCGCCGCCTTCCTTGCCGAAATTCGCCAGCAGCAGCAGCAGACGCGCGAGGCGTCGTTCGGCGGCATGACAATTCTCCTTACGTCGGCGGCTTCAGTTCGCCCGCGAGCCAGCCGCGCATATCGGATTGCATGGGATCCTGCGACACGCTCATCGCATGAACATGACCGCACTTCTGGCATTCAAAGGTGCGGTAATCAAACCATTCGGTCCAGGCACGACTTCGGAAAGCAGCATCCGGGTCTGTGCGCATTTCGGGCAATGCGGCCGCTCGATGGGGGAAAGAGGCGTTGAAGATAAAGACTGATATTCGCGCATCGCACGTCCCTGCATGACGGCGGGAGCGTTACCGAACTCTCTGTCACCGGTGACCGCCAGGCGCGCACGATGATGCCCGAGAATGGCCCGTCCGGCGTGTACCGCGCTGGTCAACATTGACCAGTTCGGAAAATTCAGTGGATGTCTTTCCGGACTGCGCTCGACCACTCGCGGCATCCGATCGCGTAGCATCGATGCAACACATCAGGGAAAAATGACTGCGCCTCCTGCGGCAAGAGCGCGCAAGCTTGATTGGCGAGGCGATTTGTCCGACCAATCCTGCGGCGATTTCGAAGGAGTCGATTTCGAAGGACCGGGTATCCGGGGGCTAACATGGCTTACCCAAAAAGCGTCGTGCTTTTATCGGCCATCGCGATTGCCGGGATCGGCTCGGCTTCCGCGGCCGACATGGCTGTCAAGGCGCGGCTGGCCTCCATCGATCCCGGTTATAACTGGTCGGGCTTCTATACCGGCGTTAACGCCGGCTATGGCCGGGGCGAACGAGCCGGCGACATCACGGCATTTTCAACGGGCTTGGGAATCCCGGGCGCGGTCGGCGCCGGGACCATTCCAAGTTTTTTCAACCTGCGCCCCGAGGGTGCGCTTGGAGGCCTGCAGGCCGGATACAACTGGCAATCCGGGCACTGGGTTCTCGGCGTGGAAGCCGATATTCAAGCCGCAGACATCAACCGATCGGTCGTGATTCCGCATGCGGCGCTGGGGCCGTTCGTCCCGACGCTGTCGACCGCATCGACCGATCTGGACTGGTTTGGCATGGCGCGTGGACGCGCCGGCTACGCCTGGAACGAGGTCCTGCTCTATGGCACCGGCGGCCTCGCCTATGGCGGTGTTTCCGACGGCGCCACGGTAGCACGGGTACCGCCGCCGCCACCCGGTGGTGGGCATGGGATGACTTCCTCGACGCGGATCGGCTGGGCGGCCGGCGCCGGCGTCGAATGGGCATTCCGGCCGGCGTGGTCGCTCAAGGCCGAATACATGCACGTTGACTTGGGGAGCACGACGACCCGGATGGTGTTCCCGGTGGCCCCGGTCAATTTCATCGATTATCGATTCCAGCATGCCTATGACATCGTGCGCGTCGGCATCAACTACAAATGGGGCGACGGGACGGTGGTCGCGAAATACTGATAACAGGCGCGGCAAAGGCGCCGCGTTCCCCGGATGCTGCGCAGCGCCGCGCTTGCGGCGTGGTGCGCTGCTGATCCGGGGTCGTAACAGGTTCGGCGTTCGTGACGGTCCCGGCCCGGCGGTGCACCGCTGAAGAGCGCTGCACCGCGTCCGGGACACGGGTCAGTTTTCTTTTTCAACCACCTTCACGCCGCCCATGTACGGCTGCAGCACGTCGGGCACGGCGATCGAGCCGTCTTGCTGCTGGTAGGTTTCCATCACGGCGATCAGCGCGCGGCCGACGGCGGTGCCGGAGCCGTTCAGCGTGTGCACGAAGCGCGGCTTGTTGCTGGAATCGCGATAGCGCGCATCCATGCGCCGCGCCTGGAAATCGCCGCACACCGAGCAGGATGAGATCTCGCGATAGGCGCCGCCCTCGCCCTGGCTCGAAAATTGTCCTGGCATCCAGACCTCGATGTCATAAGTTTTTTGCGCCGAAAATCCCATGTCGCCGGCGCACAGCGTCATCACCCGGTAGTGCAGGTCGAGTTGCCGCAACACCTCCTCAGCGCAGGCCAGCATGCGTTCAAGTTCGTCCTTGCTGTTTTCCGGCGTGGTGATCGAGACCAGCTCGACCTTTGTGAATTGGTGCTGGCGGATCATGCCGCGGGTATCGCGCCCCGCTGCGCCCGCTTCCGCGCGAAAGCATGGCGTCAGCGCGGTGAAGCGCAGCGGCAGTTCCTTTTCGTCGAGGATGGATTCGCGGACGAGGTTTGTCAGAGGTACTTCGGCGGTGGGGATGAGCCAGCGCCGCGAACCCAACGGCTCCAATAGATCCAGATACTTTTGGGAGGTATCTTCAAGGAGGACTGCATAATCCGACAGCAGCTTGCTCTGTCTGCTCATATGATCGGTGATGACGGATCGAACTGTCGTGTTGGTTTCTAGTCGCGCTAGAGCGTCAGCAATAGTTTCTTCAAGCTCCTGTCTTGTCTTCTGTCCACTCTCCATTGCGTTGTGCAGTTCGGCGAGTGAATTTCGAACCTTGTCAGTTTCTCTAGCAACACTCTTAGGAACAATTGAGGACAGCGCATAAAACTGATCTTCTTCAAACTTCGGCAATTGCCCTGTGCCGAACATAGCTTCGTCGCGCACCAGCAGCGGCGGATTAACCTCTGTGTAGCCGTGCTCGCTTGTGTGGAGATCGAGCATAAACTGGCCGATCGCGCGTTCTAGCCGAGCGAGCCCTTTCTTCAGCACCACAAAGCGCGCGCCGCTTAGTTTAGCCGCGGTCTGGAAATCCATGTACCCGAGCGCGCCGCCGAGGTCGTCATGCGGTTTCGGATTGAATGCGTAATTGCGTATCTTCCCGAAGACATGACGCTGCACATTGCCGTGCTCGTCAACACCATCGGGGACTTCATCCAGCGGCAGGTTCGGAACCGCTGCCAATTCGTTCGTGAGCTCTTCATTCGCCGCGTCTGCCGCAGCCTCGAGCTGCGGCATCGTCGTCTTTAGCCCGGCAACTTCCGCCATCAGCTTCGCCGCGCGCGCGTTATCCTTCGCCTTCTTGGCGTCGCCGATTTCCTTCGATGCGGAATTGCGCCGCGCGTGCGCCTGCTCGGATTCCAGAATCGCCGCGCGGCGCTTCTCGTCGATTGCGAGCAGCGGCGCCGACATCGGCTCCAGCCCGCGCCGCTTCAGCGCGGCGTCGAAGGCTTGCGGATTGTCGCGGATCGATTTGATGTCGTGCATGGCAATATTCCCGTCATGGCCGGGCTTGTTCCGGCCATCCACGTTCAACTGCACGGTCTGTAAAAGACGTGGCTGCCCGGGACAAGCCCGGGCGTGCCAATTGGACAGAGTCGATTTAGTGAATACGCCCTAGAAGGGCCAATATGCCAATCCCGCCGGCAACTATTCCTCCCAGACGCACAGTCAAGCGGAGGGTCTGGGTATCAATCTTGGCCTCCAGCCTTGCCTCCACTGTATCGATCCTCGCCTCCAAGGCATTGACCGCTGCTCGTAGCGGTTCGATTCCGGCCTGTAGCTCGGCTTGCAAGCCCTGTCTGGTTACCAGTTCGGTCATGATGAACTCGCGTGCGGCCTCCGCATGGCCCTCTGCCTGCGGGTTGGGAACGCCGGCGTCGCGCAGCCGCTTGGCGTAGCCCAATGTATCAAACGCCCAAACCATCGTCATCTCCCTGAATGACCGGATTTGAGCATTCAGAGAAACGCACCGCCACAACCGGCGGCTGAAAGAGTAGAATTTTTGCGAAGTTCTACTCCGCCGGCTTCGGATCGGGCGGGGTCGCGGATGGCGGTGTCGCCGTCGTCGCCGCCGCGGCCTTCCTCTCCACCATCACGACCGCGATGATCGAGCCCTCGTACAGCGCCAGCAGGGGGATTGCGAGCGAGGCCTGGCTGATCACGTCGGGCGGCGTCAGCACGGCGGCGATGATAAAGGCGACCACGATGAAATAGCGCCGCTTTTCACGCAGCATCTTTGAGGTAACGATGCCGATCCGCCCCAGCAGCGTCAGGATCACCGGCAGCTGGAACGCGATGCCGAATGCGAAGATCAGCGACATCATCAGTGACAGATATTCGCCGACCTTGGGCAATAGCTGGATATTCGCGGTCTCGGAGCCGCCTACCTGCTGCATGCCGAGCGAAAACCGCACCAGCATCGGCAGCACCACGAAATACACCAGCATCGATCCCAGCACGAAGAAGAACGGCGTCGCGATCAGATATGGCAGGAACGCGCCGCGCTCGTGCTTGTAGAGGCCGGGCGCCACGAACTTGTAGATCTGGGCTGCCACGATCGGAAACGAGATGAAACCGGCGCCGAACAGCGCCAGCTTGAGCTGGGTGAGGAAGTATTCCAAGAGCGCGGTGTAGATGAATCGCG
The DNA here is from genome assembly GCA_963784755.1 of uncultured Alphaproteobacteria bacterium. Taxonomy (GTDB): domain Bacteria; phylum Pseudomonadota; class Alphaproteobacteria; order Rhizobiales; family Xanthobacteraceae; genus Bradyrhizobium. The sequence goes on from CAWASS010000005.1 coordinate 453,166, forward strand.
AATTCTCGGGCCCGGCGACCCACACGAACGGCCATACCAGCACATTGTAGATTTGCTTGGCGAAAAAGAAGCAGAAGATGAAGGCGAGGCCGAACGCCAACAGCGCCTTGATCAGCCGCGAGCGCAGCTCGATCAGATGATCCATCAAGGGCGCTTTGCTGGCCTCGATATCTTCGTCGCTCATGACGCTTTGGCGTCCTTGAGAATGTCGGGATTTTCAACCGGAGCAGGCGGCGCGGCCGACGGCGCCTCGGCGGGCGCGGCGTGAACCTCGCGCGTGATCGCCAGGGGTTCACTGGCAAGCGCGTGCGCATCGGCTTCGCTGAAGGTTTCGGGGATCGGCACCTCCGGCGCGGCTGCGCGAGCTTCCTGCCCGATCGCGAGACGCTCGGCGACCGAATCTGTTTCCGCTTCGACAAATGTTGCCGGCGTCGGCGGCTCGATCGCCGGCTTGTCGATGTCATCGATTTTGAGGGCGTCGCCGACGTCCTTTTGCAAGGAAGTCATGATGTTGTTGCTGGCGAAGCCGGTCGCGGCTTCCTTGACCTCGTCGAAGGTTTTCTTGAGGTCGGCCATTTCGGCTTCACGCATCGCTTCCTGGAACTGGCCCTGGAATTCGGCGGCCATCTTGCGCGCCTTGCCCATCCACTGCCCGACCATGCGCAGCACGCCCGGCAGCTCTTTCGGGCCGATGGCGATCAGCGCGACAACCGCGATGACGAGCAGTTCACTCCAGCCGATGTCGAACATGAGAAATTCCGCTTACGCGAGGCGAACTTAACCGCTATGGCGCGTTTTGAGTGTCGTCCCGCAGCGCTTGCCGCCAAACCGTCACCGGTTTGCCGCAGGTTTTCCGCATCGGGCCGGCATGCGGGGCATCCTGTTGATATCAAACGACCTTGCTGCCGACATCCGACCGCGCCGCGGTGGGCGCCGGAGCATTGTGATCGATGGTCTTTACCGGCTCGGGCTTCTCCGCAGTCTTCTCGTCGTCCTGCATGCCCTTCTTGAAGGCCTTGATGCCCTGGGCGACGTCGCCCATCAGGTCGGAAATCTTGCCGCGCCCGAACAGCAGCAGGACGACCGCGATCACGACGATCCAGTGCCAAATGCTAAGCGAACCCATCCTGCAACCCTCCAAACACGCGGCCGTCAACCGGCCTCTATTTGACCCGGAAGGTAGGCTCGGGAGGTGTCAAAAACAAGGACTTAAGCCTCGTCACATCGGCGATAGAGGCGGCCCTTTGCCGCTATTGTTAACCGAGCCGACGACGATCCGAACTCAACTGCCGCCGTCCTTTTCCGGCTCCGCGGCCGGCGCCAGCGCCAGGTCGAGGTCGCCGATGTCGAGCGGATCCTCGTCATCGCGCAACGCCGGATCGTCCGAAGGTGTGGGCACGCTGAAGCCGGACGGCAGCCGTGAATCCAGTAAGCCCGTTCCCTTCAGTTCCTCCAGACCGGGCAGGTCGCCGAGCGCTTCCAGGCTGAATTGCGACAGGAAAGCCTCGGTGGTGCCGAATGTTAGCGGCCGTCCCGGCGTCTTGCGGCGGCCGCGCGGACGCACCCAGCCGGTTTCCAGGAGAACATCCAGCGTGCCCTTGGAGGTGATGACGCCCCTGATGTCCTCGATCTCCGCGCGCGTGACCGGCTGATGGTAGGCGATGATCGCGAGCATCTCGATCGCCGCGCGCGACAGCCGCCGCGTTTCCGTGCTTTCCCGCGTCATCAGCCACGACAGATCGCCGGCGGTGCGGAACGTCCATTTGTTGGCGACACGAACCAGATTGACGCCGCGCGACGCGTATTCCGCCTGCAGCTGGGTCAGCGCCACCTTGATGTCGACGCCGTCAGGCATCCGCTTGGCGAGTGCCGCCTGATCGAGTGGCTCGGTGGAGGCGAACAGCAGCGCTTCCAGCAACCGCAATTCCTCCGGCCGCGCTTGCGGATCGTCGGAACGATCCTCATCGTCGGCGATGCGTTTTTCCGCCAGGCTTGCCATGGCTCGGGTTCCTTCTTCCAATTATTCGGGCAGCGTGTCCGGCGCGGCTGACGCGCCGGACGCCGGTTGCGGCGGGCGCTTGCGAAAATACAGCGGCGCGAACGCTTCTTTCTGATGCAGTTCGACCTCGCCCTCCCGCACCATTTCCAGCGCTGCGGCGAAACTGGAGGCGAAAACGGTGGCCTTTTGCGAGGGGTCGACGACGTAGTTGATGAGGTATTCGTCGAGGCGGCTCCAGTCCTCGGCCATCCCGACCAGACGCTCCAGCGACGCTCGTGCTTCCGTCAGCGACCACACCGTGCGCTTGGCCAGATGCACATTGGCGAGCACGCGCTGCTGGCGCTGCGCCGCATAGGCGGTGAGCAGGTCGAACAGCGTGGCGGTGAATCGGGGGTGGCGGATTTCGGCGATGGATTCCGGATTACCGCGCGGAAAGATGTCGCGCTGCAATTGCGGGCGGTTCATCAACCGGTTCGAGGCTTCGCGAATGGCCTCGAGCCGCCGCAGCCGGTTGGCCAGCGCGGTAGCCATCTGCTCGGCGCTGGGACCATCCGGCGTCGCCGGTTCCGGCAGCAGCAGCCGCGATTTCAGGAACGCCAGCCACGCCGCCATCACCAGATAGTCGGCGGCAAGCTCCAGCCGAATTTTTCGCGCGGCATCGATGAAGACTAGATACTGGTCGGCCAGCGCCAGTATCGAGATCTTGTGCAGGTCGACCCTTTGCTGCCGCGCCAGCGCGAGCAGCAGATCGAGCGGCCCTTCATAACCTTCAACGTCGACCATCAGCGAGGGCTCGCCGTCCGCGAGTTCAGCCGGCCGTCCGGTTTCAAACGACAGAATTTCCGCGCTCATGCGCCAACCCCTGCCCGATCTATCAATCCGTCCAATTCGGCCCGCGCCGCCATGCGATCGAGCGGCTGCGGAGGTTTTCGAGACGCCAGTGCCCGCTTGGCGCGTTCCAGCGCCTTGCCGGACAATTCAGGCGCTTCGCGTGCAACCTCGCGCATTTCACCGAGATTGCCGTTGCAATGCAGAACCATGTCGCATCCGGCTGAAACGATCGCCCGGGTCCGCTCGGCGATCGACCCCGCCAACGCGTTCATGGACACGTCATCACTCATCAACAAACCCTGGAACCCGATACTGCCGCGAATCACCTGTTCGATGATTGTCGCAGAAGTCGTCGCCGGTTGGGCGGGGTCAAGCGCGCTAAACACAACATGTGCGGTCATGGCCATCGGCAGCTCCGCCAGCGGTTGGAACGCGGCAAAATCGGTGCGCTCGAGTTCCGCTCGGGAGGTTTCAACCACCGGAAGCTTGAAATGGGTGTCCGCGGTCGCGCGGCCGTGGCCGGGAATGTGCTTCAGCACCGGCAGCGCGCCGCCCTGCTCCAGCCCCTCGGTCACCGCACGCGCAATGGCCGCGACCTTGCCTGCTTCGGTTCCATAGGCGCGATTGCCGATCACCGCATCCGCTCCGGCGATCGGAACGTCCGCAAGCGGCAAGCAATTAACGGTCACGCCGAGGTCGATCAGATCGGCCGCGATCAAGCGCGCACTCAATCTGGCCGCCGTCAGGCCAAGCTTTGGGTCGATGTCATAAAGCACTCCGAACAACGCGCCGGGCGGATAGGCCGGCCAATGCGGCGGTCCGAACCGCTGCACCCGTCCGCCTTCTTGATCGATCAGGACCGGTGCATCGGGGTTGCCGACAGCGGCATGTAATTCTTTTATTAAGACAATTACTTGTGATGGTCTCTCAATGTTACGCTTGAATAAAATAAAACCCCACGGCCGCTCCGCGCGTATGAAATCGCGCTCATCGGCTGACAGCGTCAGTCCGGCAATACCGGTGATGAATGCGCGTGAGGTCATGGCGCGGATTAGACCGTGCGGAGGCCGAGGGTCAAGGAAACCGCGGCCAATTCCTTTGGATGGCTAGTTCTTTTGAACCACGCACTGCCCGCCCGCGGTTTTCAGGTTGCCGCAGACCTGGGCCGCCTCTTCGGACGACCCGAACGGACCGACCATGGCCCGGTAATAGACGCCCTTGTCGCCGAGGTCAGCGCGCTTGATCAGCGGCGCGCGCGACCCGAGCACCGACGGGAACTTGCCCTGCAGCGCCCTGTAGGAGGCGTGCGCATCGGCCTCGCTTCGCTGCGAGGAAACTTGGACCACATAGCTTCCGCCGCCGCCTGGCGCCGGCTGCGCGGCGTTGGTGGAAGCCATATGCGTTCGCGGTTCCGCAGGCGCGGATTGCGGACCCTGCGGCGACAGCGACAGCGGGGCATTGGCCGATGCATTGGCGTTAGCCGCCGGTGACGGCGCCTGGACGCGCGCCGCAGCGGCGGCCGGCGCCGGGCGCGGCGCGGGAGCAGGCTTGGCCGCGGGGGTTGCCGCCACGTCAGCCGGATCGCCTTTCACCGCCAGGGTTTTGATCTTTCGCGGCTCGTCGCCCGCGAGCGTGCCATTGGCTGCGGGAGCAGCGGGCGGCTTCGCGCCCGGCGCGACACCCGCCGCCGCCGCCGGGGCCGGATTGGCATTCTGGTTCAGCGGCGGAAACACCTGGCGCGAGCCGGCGTTGACGTCGACCGGCGCCTCCTCGCGCGGGACGATCTTCTCGGCGCCGCCGGGCGTCATGCGGTCCGGCACTTTGGCCACGCCATCCCCTGTTGGCGCGGGTACGATTTTGGTCGGAGCGGCATCAGCCCGGATGATCGGCGGCTCCCCGCCGCGCGGCGTTCCCATATAGGTGCGATAGGCAAATGCGCCGCCGGTGCCAATGACCGCCAGCGCCAGCACGGCCACGACGGTAATCATGCCGCCATGGCGCGGTTTCAGGTCTTCCTCGGCCTCTTCGCCATAGCCGTCCTGATAGGCATAGGGATCGTCCGCATAGGCGGCGTCCTGCTGTTGCGCCTCATAGGTGCCGGGATCGGGCTGACCGTAGAGCGCCTCGTCATAGCGCGCGGGATCGGCCTCTCCATAATGGCCTGCTTCGGCGGCGAATGGCGGCGCCTCATGGTAGTCCGGCTCGGCAGGGTGCGCGGCCGCATAACGGCGAAGCGGATGTACCGAATTGTCGAAGTCCTGCTGCTGCGGGCTTTCCTGCTGCGCGGCGCGCTGCATCCATGGCGGCGGGCCAGCGGCCGGGGCTTCGTCGACTTCGGGTGCAGGCTCCGGCCGGTGATAGGGATCGGTTTCGCGCGGCGGCATCGGCTGGTTGGCGCGGCCGAAATTGGAGAATGGATCGGTTTGCCCGATCAGCCGGGCGAGCTCCGCCAATGGATCGCTTTCGCCCTTCGCAGGGGCGCGCGGGGTGCCGCGATCATCGTCGTCGTCCGCGGGAAACGGTTTGTCCTGGTATCGATCAGCCATCGTGATGATGCGTCCCCTTCGGGAAAGCCGCCAACCCGCCCTTACAAACGAACCAGCCGCTGCCAGTTAATTGCCCTCACAGGTCCCCATGTGAGCGCAGTATCCCCTGCCTATCGCATCTCGTCTGGTGCGTGGACGCCGAGAATGGCGAGGCCCGATGCCAGAACCGAGACGACGCCCTGGACCAATGCCAGTCGCGCCTTTGTGATCTCTGCATCATTATTGATAATGAAGCGTAAATAGGGCAAATCCCGCCCCCTCGTCCACAGCCCGTGAAATTCGCTGGCGAGATCATAGAGATAAAAAGCGATTCGGTGCGGTTCATGTGCGACCGCCGCCGCCTCGATCATGCGGGGGTAGAGCGCCAGCCGCCGCAGCAGCTCCAGTTCCGCCGCGTCGGTGAGCCGCTCCATCGCCGCATCGGCGAGGAAAGCCGCCCGCGCGGCAGCGTCCTCCGGCAGGTCCGGGACTACCTCGCGGGCATTGCGGAATACCGAGTGGCCCCGGGCGTGGCCGTATTGCACATAGAAGACAGGATTCTCGCGCGACTGCTCGATCACCTTGGCGAGATCGAAATCCAGCACCGCGTCGTTCTTGCGGTAGAGCATCATGAAGCGGACGGCATCCTTGCCGACTTCATCAACCACTTCGCGCAAGGTGACGAAATCGCCGGAGCGTTTCGACATCTTCACCGGTTCGCCATTGCGTAGCAGTTTCACGAGCTGGACGATCTTCACATCCAGCGCCGCCTTGCCCGATGTGACGGCTTTCACCGCGGCTTGCAAGCGCTTGATGTAGCCGCCGTGGTCGGCGCCCCAAACGTCGATCATCTCGGTAAAGCCGCGATCGAATTTGTCTTTGTGATAGGCGATATCCGACGCGAAATAGGTGTAGCCGCCGTCGGATTTCCTCAAGGGCCGGTCGACATCGTCACCATAGGCCGTAGCGCGAAACAACGTCTGCTCGCGATCTTCCCAATCCTCGACCGGTGCGCCCTTCGGCGGCGGCAGCCGGCCCTCATAGACATCGCCCTTGGCGCGGAGATAGTCGATGGTCGCGGCGACGCGATCCATTCCGACTTCGATCAACGAGCGCTCAGAGAAGAAAACGTCCTGGCTGATGCCAAGGCAAGCAAGATCATCCCGAATGATTGCCATCATCGAAAGGACGGCGATATCCCTTACGACAGGCAGCCAGTAGCTTTCGGGCCGGCCCTTGAGCATCGGGCCAAACTTTCCTGCGAGCGCCTGCCCCACCGGTTTGAGATAATCGCCGGGATAAAGCCCTTCCGGAAGCTCGATCGTTTCGCCAAGCGCCTCGCGATAGCGCAGGAATGCCGAGCGTGCGAGCACATCGACCTGGGCGCCGGCGTCGTTGATGTAATATTCGCGGGTGACGTCATAGCCGGCGAAGACCAGCAGACTCGCCAGCGCGTCGCCGAACACGGCCCCTCGGCAATGGCCGACATGCATCGGCCCGGTCGGATTGGCCGAGACGTATTCGACATTGACCTTTTCGCCCGCGCCGATGCCGCTACGGCCGTAGGTATTGCCCTCGCGCAAAACGGTGCGCAGCGCGTCGGCCCAGACCTGTGCCTTCAGGGTCAGATTGATGAAACCGGGGCCGGCGATATCGACCAACTCGATCAGCGGATCGGTGCGGAGCCTCGCCGCGATCTGCTCGGCGAGATCGCGCGGCTTTGCCTTGGCGTCCCTGGCCAGCACCATCGCGGCGTTGGTCGCCATGTCACCATGAGAGGCATCGCGGGGCGGCTCGACCACCACGCGCGACAGATCGGCATTCGGCCAGCCGCTTTCAGCCGCGAGCACGCTGCAAACGGCATGCACGCGCGCGAGCACGTTGGCGAAAAGATGCGGCGATGGGGTTAAATCGACCATAAGCGTGACGGACCGGGATTGCGCCGAGCACTGCGGCTAGCCCGCCGCCTAACGCAAATCCGGGGTCGAGTCAAAAAGCCGCTGATGCTCGGTCAGCGCGAAACGGTCGGTCATGCCAGCGATAAAATTGCCGATCCGGCGCGCGCGGTCGGTTTCGCTCTCCGCGGCTTCGCCGCCCCGCGGCAGCCATTCGGCCGGCAGGTCGTGCGGCGATTGTTGGTAGCGTGCGAACAGGTCGAACAGGATCGATTCAGCGTCGTCCATCACCCGCATCACCCGCGGATGCCTGTACATCCGCTCTTTCAGAAAAATCTTGATCATTTGCTCGGCTTGTTCCGCTTCGGGCGGAAACGCGATCAGGACGCTGCCGTGATTGCGAACGTCCTCGGCGGATTTCGGCTGGGCGGCGTCGAGGCGCCTGCGCGATTCCGAGAATACCGCCTCGATCAAATACGAGATCAACTCGCGCACCAGTTCCGCGCCGCGCCTGTCGTCGTCGAGAGCGGGATAACGGTTCGCGATGGCGGCAATCATGCCTAACGTCAGCGGCATGACCTTCAAATCGTCGACCGTGAACAAGCCGGCTCGCAGGCCGTCGTCGATATCGTGGGCGTCGTAGGCGATGTCGTCCGATATCGCGGCCACCTGCGCTTCAAGTGAGGCATAGCTCCATAGCTCCAGATCCCAGGCGCGGTCGTACTCGGAAATCCCGAGCGGTACGCCATGGTCGCGATAACGCCCGGCCGGCTTTCCGCACTTGTCGGTCAGCGGCCCGTTGTGCTTGACGATGCCTTCCAGCAATTCCCAGGTCAGGTTGAGGCCGTCGAAATCCGGATAGCGATGCTCGAGCGAGGTCACGACCCGCAGCGCCTGGGCGTTGTGGTCGAACCCGCCATGGGCCTGCAGGCAGCTATCGAGGGCGCGCTCGCCGGCATGGCCGAACGGCGGATGGCCGAGATCGTGGGCCAGCGCCAGCGTTTCCGTGAGATCCTCGTCGAGGCCGAGTTGCCGGGCCAGTGCGCGGGCGATCTGTGCGACCTCCAGGGTATGGGTCAGCCGGGTGCGGTAATGATCGCCCTCGTGGAACACGAATACCTGGGTTTTGTGCTTCAACCGGCGGAATGCGGTGGAATGGATCACCCGGTCGCAGTCGCGCCGGAACGGGCTGCGGGTCTTGGCCGGCGGCTCATCGACCAGCCGCCCCCGGCTGCGGTCGGGGTCGCAGGCATAGGCCATGCGGGGGGCAGCCATTCCGACCGGCACGGTGTTTTAATCCCTTAAATGTTTGATTCCGCGGCTCGGCGCACTTAACTACGCCTTGCGGGGTTTTCAAAACGCTTGAACAATCCGGCAAAACGGTCCCGGAGTCGCATTATGACAGAAGCCAGCGTCACCATCAGCGAGCGGGCGGCTCGCCGCATCGGGGAAATCCTTAAATCCGAGGGTGACGGCGCCATGCTCCGCATCAGCGTCGAGGGTGGCGGCTGCTCCGGCTTCCAGTACAAGTTCGACGTCGAGCGGGCGCAGGCCGAGGACGACCTGGTGATCGCGCGCGAGGGCGCCGTGGTGCTGGTCGATCCAGCGTCGGTGCCGTTCCTGGCGGGCTCGGAAGTCGACTTCGTCGACGACCTGATCGGCGCGTCGTTCCGGGTGGTCAATCCGAATGCGACCGCGTCCTGCGGCTGCGGGACGAGTTTTTCGATCTGAAGATAATCGAAGCGCTACCGGTTTTCCGCGAACATCGCCCTGGCATTGCCATGGGCGATCCGCTTCGCCACCGTCGGCGGCAACTGCGCCAGCCAGGCACGATAGCCGGCCATGATCTCGCCGTAAGCAGCCCAGCGCTCGGGCACCCAGGTGTCCGAGCCCAGCAGGAACCGGTCGGGATAGCGCTCGAACAGCGCTCGCCAGTCCTGCGTGAGCTTGCCCGAACCGTCGACGATGCCGCTGCGGTAGGACAGTTCGCCCCACAATTTTGGATATTTGGCAAGCATCGCCGCGACGCGCTCGCTGGCGAGGCTGAATCCGGTATGCGCCCAGATGATCCGCGCGCGCGGATTGTGCCGCATCAGGATTTCGACGGCCTCGTCGTCGGCATGGGCATGCAGATAGAGATTGTTGGCCACCGCAAAGTCGACGGTCTTCTTCACCATCTCGGTGTCGGCGGCCTTTCCCGACAGATGAAACTCGCCGATCCCGCGGTAATAGCCGCGTTTGAATTCGTCTTGCACGAGATCGAAGATGACGGGGTCGTTGAACCAGCTGCCGATATCGGCGCGGACGCGGTACGGGCGGATGAAAGGAACGACCTGCAGGCCTTCCGCTTTGGCGTCCATCAGCGCGTGGGTGCCGGTGTTGGGACGGCTGGTTGCGAGAATGCCCGTGATGCGGTGCTTCCTAAATAGCGCCAGCACCTCGTCGAGCTGATAGAACGGCTTCGGCTCCCAGTTGTAGTGCAGGTGGGCGTCGAATATTTCGATGGGCTCGTCTGCGAAAGCGCGATTGCCGGCGGCAACGCTTAGCGCGATGGCGGCAACAATCGCGGCGTGCTGGAGAAGAAACCGCATCGCCGGCCCGCGCACCATCACTCCGCGGCGACCACGCGCGGCCGCTCGGCTTCCTCGGCCTCGTCGAATTGCGGTTCGAGGCGGCGCCGCAGGCGGCGGTCGATGCGGTCCAGATAGATGTAGATCACCGGCGTGATGAACAGCGTCAGCAGTTGCGACACGCAGAGGCCGCCGACCACGGCGATGCCGAGCGGCTGCCGCAGTTCTGCGCCGGCACCCGCGCCGATGGCGATCGGCAGCGTGCCGAAGATCGCGGCGAAAGTGGTCATCATGATCGGGCGGAACCGCAGCAAGGCCGCTTCGCGGATGGCATGCTCGGCGCTCAGGCCGACCCGGCGGCGCTCCAGCGCGAAGTCTACCATCATGATGGCGTTCTTCTTGACGATGCCGACCAGCATGACGATGCCGATCATCGCGATCACCGACAGCTCCATGTTGAACAGCATCAGGGTCAGGATCGCGCCGATGCCCGCCGACGGCAGGCCGGAAATGATGGTGATCGGATGGATGAAGCTTTCGTAGAGAATGCCGAGGATCACGAACGCCGCGAATACCGCGGCCAGGATCAGCACGCCCTGCCCGCGCAATGATTCCTGGAACACCTGCGCGGTGCCGGAGAACCCGGTGGCGATGGTCACCGGCAGGTTCGATGCCTGCTCAAGCCCCGTGATCTGATCTACCGCATAGCCCAGCGAATATCCGGGCACGAGGTTGAACGAGATCGTCACCGCCGGCTGCTGGCCCTGGTGATTGATCTGCAGCGGGCCCACTGACGGTACGAGCTTCGCCACCGCGTCGAGCGGGATGGTCTGGTTGTTCCCGGTCTTCATATAGAGCTTCGAAAGATCCGACGGATCGACGCGGAACTGCGGCTGTGCCTCCAGGATGATCTGATAGTCGTTGGTCGGCATGTAGATGGTGCCGACCTGACGCGCCCCGAAGGCGTTGTAGAGCTGGTTGCGTACCTGATCGACGGTGATGCCGTAGACCGCGGCCTTTTCGCGGTCGATATCGACGGTCATCTGCGGATTCTTGATATAGAGATCGGTGGTGACGTCGAGCAGTCCCGGCACCTTCGCGATCTTTTCGCGCATCTCCGGCGCCAGCCGATAGAGCGATTCAGTATCGCCGCTCTGCAGGACATATTGATACTGACTCTTCGATATCCTGCCGCCGATATTGAGGTTCTGGATGCTCTGGAAAAAGGCCTGAATTCCCGGAATCTGGGTCGCCTTCTGCCGCAGGCGTCCGATCACCTTGGCCGCGCCATCGCGCTCGTTTAGCGGCTTCAGCGCAATAAACAGGCGGCCGTAATTCGCGGTCGGATTGGGTCCGCCCGACCCCACCGTGCTGTTGATGTAATCCACCGCCGGATCGGATTTCATGACATCGACCATCGCCTTCTGACGGACGGTCATCGCCTCGAACGAGGTGTCGGTGGCGGCTTCGGTTACGCCGATCAGAAAGCCAGTATCCTCTTGCGGGAAAAACCCCTTCGGAACCACCATGTACAGGAAGATCGTTCCGCCAAGCGTTGCCAGCGTTATCACCAGCATCATCGCCTTGCGCGCCAGCACCCAGTCGAGCGACCATTCATAGGCGCTCAACCACGCGGCGAACATCTTCTCGAACCAGCGCAGGAGGAAATTTTCCTTCTTGTCGGGATCGTGCGCCTTCAACACCCGCGCGCACAGCATCGGCGTCAGCGTCAGCGACACGAAACCGGACACCACGATCGCGACCGAAATTGTCACCGCGAATTCGCGGAACACCCGGCCGACGATGCCGCCCATCAGCAGCACCGGAATGAACACGGCGATCAGCGAGAACGTGATCGAAATGATCGTAAAGCCGATTTCCCGGGCGCCTTTCAGCGCGGCCTCGTACGGCCGCATGCCGTGCTCGATGTGGCGCACGATGTTTTCCAGCATCACGATGGCGTCGTCGACCACGAACCCGACCGACAGCGTCAGCGCCAGCAGCGTCATGTTGTTGATCGAATAGTCGAGCACATACATCATCGCGCAGGTACCGAGCAGCGATATCGGCACAGCAAGTGCCGGGATGAATGTGGCCGATGCCGAGCGCAGAAACAGGAAGATCACGAGGATCACCAGGACGACGGCGATCCCCAAGGTTTCCTCGACGTCGCTCACCGCCTGGCGGACCGAAACCGAACGGTCCAGCATCACATTCATGGTCACCGAGGGCGGTATTTGTGCCCGCAACGCCGGGAGCTTGGCGCGTATGGCGTCTACGACGGCAACCGTGTTGGCGTCCGGCTGTTTCTGAATCGCAAGCACGATGGCGCGGTTGTCGTTGAGCCAGGTCGCGATCTTGTCATTTTCGACGCTGTCATAGATCCGCGCGACCTCATCGAGCTTGACCGGCGACCCGTTGCGCCACGCGACCACCACCCGGCTATAGTCGGCCGCCTTGTCCATCTGCCCGGATGCCTGAAGGGCGACATCCTGCTTCGGCCCGTTCAAGGTCCCGACCGGCGTCGACGAGTTGGCGCGCGAGACGGCGGCGCGAATATCCTCGAGCGACAGGCCGCGGGCGGCGGCCGCTTCGGGATCGGCCTGCACGCGGATGGCGAACTTCTGCGCGCCGTAGATGATGACCTGCGCCACCCCGGGGATCTGCGACAGCGCCTGTCCGATGGTGATATCGCCATATTCATTGACGGCGGATAATGGCAGCGTCGCCGATCCCAGCGAGACGAACAGCACCGGAAAATCCGCTGGATTTACTTTGCGGAAACTCGGCGGAATCGTCATTTCGATCGGCAGCCGGCGCTGCGCGATGGTGAGCGCGGTCTGCACGTCGAGTGCGGCGGCGTCGATGTTGCGGTTGAGGTCGAACTGGATGGTGATTTGCGTCGTGCCCTGCGACGAACTCGACGACATCGACGAGATGCCGGCGATGGTCGATAACTGCCGCTCGATGATGCCGGCGACAGAGGCCGCCATGGTATCCGCGCTGGCGCCCGGCAGGGTCGCGGTCACCGCAATGGTCGGAAAATCAACCCTTGGGAGTGCCGACACCGGCAGCAGCCGGAAGCCGAACACGCCGAATGCGATGATCGACGCCGTGATGAGCGTCGTCATCACCGGCCGGCGGATACAAAGCTCCGACAGCGTCATCGCGTCACGCTCCGGCCTTGCGGGTGCGCGGTTCGACCCGCGTGCCGTCGGACAACAGCAACTGGCCGTCCACCACGACGTCCTCGCCGCCGGCGAGCCCTTCGGTGATGACGGACTGACCCTGGGAGGTGCGGTCGACCTTCACCGGCTGAACTTTCGCTACCCCCTCCTTCACCACGAATACGTAATTGCCGCTCTGGCTGCGCTGCACGGCGACCGTGGGCAATACGACCGCGTCTTCCATGCGAATGGTCAGTTTGGTGGCGACCAGGATTCCCGGCCAAAGCGTCTCGTTGGCGTTGTTCATGATGCCGCGCACGGTGACCATGCCGGTGGTGGAATCCACGGAATTTTCGACCATCGCGATCTGGCCGTCCTCGGACCGCTGATGACCCGGGATGGTCGCAGTCACCTTGGACGATCCGGTCACCATCGCATCGCGCAGGTCGACCAGGACACGCTGGGGAATTGCAAAGGTCACATATACCGGCGCCATCTGGTTGATGACGGCGAGCGGCGCGGTGTCGGCGGGGCGAACGAAATTGCCGATTTTTACGTTGGCGGCGCTGATCCGTCCCGAAAATGGCGCGCGAATGGCGGTATAGCTTTTCTGAACCTTCAGGTTATCCAGTGCGGCCTGATCGGCCTTGATCGTGCCGATCAGGATATCGGCCTGGGTCTTGGCATTATCGACGCTGACCTGGGTGGTGGCGCCCTTGCCGATCAGGTCGTTGTAGCGTTTCAGGTCGCGCTCGGCGCCGGCGAGCTGGGCCTGGTCCTTCGCCAGCATTCCCTCAGCCTGCTCGATCTGGGCGTCGATCTGGCGGGCGTCGAGGGTGAACAGCAGGTCGCCCTCGTTCACCTTGGCGCCGTCTTCGAAATGCACCGCGACAATGGTGGTTTCCAGCCGCGACTTCAGCGCTACGCTCGATATCGGCGTCACCGTCCCGATCGAATCGACATCGACCGGCACCGGCTTGCGCTCGGCCCTGGCCAGCTCAACCGAGACGACGCGCGGACGCTGCGGCCCCTGGGCGCTGGCGCCAGTCCCCATCCACGTACGTGCCGCGAAGAAGGCGGCAACGGCGACGACAGCCGCGCCGCCAAAAAAGAACCAATTGCGTTTTTTCATGACATCTCACGTCAACCGGTCCCCTTGGGATCGTGACGGCCCGGTCTTCCTGCCCTAACAGCGATTTTCCGCCTTATTCTAACGGCTTATCACAGCCGCATTGATCATGGTATGCCAGACAATCGAAAATTTAACATTGTTGTTAGCGGACCACGCCATGCGCATAGCGACCTGGAATGTCAACTCGATCCGGCAGCGGCTAGATCACCTGCTGACTTGGCTGCGCGATTGCGCGCCCGACATCGTCTGCCTGCAGGAGATCAAGTGTGTCGATGAGGCTTTCCCCCGCGAAGCCATTGAGCAGCTCGGCTACAACGTCGTCACCCACGGCCAGAAAACCTTCAATGGCGTGGCGTTGCTGTCGAAATATCCGCTCGAAGAAGCCACGCCGCGGCTTGCCGGCGACAACGAGGATGTCCACGCCCAATTCCTCGAAGGCGTGGTATCGTTGAGGCATGGCGTGGTGCGCGTCGCCTGTCTCTATCTGCCCAATGGCAATCCCGTAGAGAGCGATAAATATCCATACAAGATCAAATGGATGTCGCGGCTTCTTGAGTATTCAAAGCAACGGCTGAAGACGGAGGAACCGCTGGTGCTTGCCGGCGATTTCAATGTCATTCCGGCCGCCCCTGACGTCCACAATCCAGCCGCCTGGGTCAACGACGCCCTGTTCAAACCGCAGACCCGCGAAAGCTTTCAGGCGCTGCTCGGTCTGGGGTTGACCGATGCGCTGCGCGCGGTGTCGGACGAGCCTGGCCAATATACGTTCTGGGACTATCAGGCGGGGGCCTGGCAGAAGAACTGGGGCCTCCGCATCGACCACCTGCTGCTCTCCCCGCAGGCCAGCGACCGGCTGATCGATGTCGGAATCGATAAATATGTCCGCGCCTGGGAGAAGCCGTCCGACCACGTTCCGGTCTGGGTCGACCTGGACCTGGAAGCGGCTTAGTCGCGCCCCCGTGTTGAAGCTCGACGTGGACATTCGGGATGCAACACCGGAAGACGCCGATGCGGCCTGCGACGTTCTTGTAAAATCGATATCGGAGTTATGCGGTGCCGATCACGGCAACGATCCTGCGATTCTGGGCCGATGGTTAAGCAACAAAAAGCCCGAAATCGTTGCTGGATGGGCAAAGCAGCCTGGAAATTCACTGCTTGTTGCCGTGGAAAAAGGGGCCATTCTTGCCGTGGGGTCGGTAACCGACACGGGCGAAATTACCCTCAACTACGTCGCGCCGGCCGCGAGGTTTCGCGGTGTCAGCCGTGCCTTGCTGGGAGCGCTTGAAGCGAGAGCTGCGGCGCGCGGCAATGTGCGCTGCACGCTCACCAGCACCGAAACCGCACATCGCTTCTATCTGGAAGGCGGCTACATCGATAACGGGCCGCCGGTCGGGAATTTCGGGACATCGACGGGCTATCCGATGTTCAAACGTCTTGCCGTCGCGGGATCTCGATCCGGCTAACGCTCAAAACCGGCTGCCCGCTCAATCCTTGCGGCCCTGCACCCAGTGCTCGAGCATCTGCAACGCCATCGCGCGGTCGTTCTCGGACGCTTTCGCGATCGCCTTGTTATAGCTTTCCCTGATCCAGATCTCGTCCGGCGCCGCGCTGTCGCGCGCGAGCGTCAGCCACATCAGCCCGCGCGCGGCCTGCCGCGGCAGCTGATCGCCATTGAACAGCATCTGGCCGAGCGTGGCCTGCGCCTGATGCTGGCCCTTCTGGGCAGCAAGCCCGAGCCAGCGCGCGCCATAGCGGGGATCCTTGGGCGTGCCGATTCCGCTGAGATACAGCCGGGCCAGATCATATTGCGCGTCGGCATTGCCGAAATACGACGCGGCGTAGGAGAACATTTCGCGGGCACGATCCGCATCGACCTTGATCTTGGTGTTCGGAATGCCGCTCAGATAATAGCGGCCGAGCGCAACAAAGGCATTGGCGACGATCGCCGCCTGCGGGGCCGAAGGGCTGTCCTCGGCGTGGGAGTTGGCGATCCGGCTGAAATATTCGAAGGCGCGTAAGGAATCCTGCGCGACGCCGTCACCGTCAGCGTACATCCGCCCCAGTTTCCACTGCGCCACCGGGTGGCCTCCCTCGGCGGCATATTGCAGGGAAGTGAGCGAGGTGGGCGCGGTGCTCGGCGGCACCGCCCTCTTCAGGGTGGCCGCGGCCCCGGGTTGGGCAGCGACCACCGGGATGGCAGTGTCCTGAGGCCCTACCGGCGTACCCTCAAAGGCGAACGCCGGCAGCGCCAGCGGTGCGGCGCTCAACATCAACGCAAAAATGATACGCTCAGATATCCGCATAACACTGTTTCTCGCGCGCCCCACCCGGATGGGTAACGGCACCATCCACCGCGGGTCCGACCTGCTGGGCATACTTCCACAGCGCGCCGGACGTATGATCTGTCTCGCGAGCCCTCCATTTGGTTTTACGTTCGGCGAGCTCTTCGTCACTCAATTTTACGTTAAGGGTGCCGTCGACGGCGTCGATTTCGATGATATCGCCATCCCTTAGCAGCGCGATGGGTCCGCCAATGGCGGCTTCCGGGCCGACATGGCCGATGCAGAAGCCGCGGGTGGCGCCGGAAAACCGGCCGTCGGTGATCAGCGCAATCTTGCCGCCCATGCCCTGGCCGGTCAGCGCCGCCGTGGTCGAGAGCATCTCACGCATGCCGGGGCCGCCCTTGGGGCCCTCATAGCGGATCACGATGACCTCGCCTTCCCTGTAGGTCTTGTTCTGCACCGACTCGAACGCATCCTCTTCGCGGTCGAAGCAGCGGGCAGGTCCGGTGAACTTCAAATTCGACATTCCGGCGACCTTCACGATCGCGCCCTCCGGCGCGAGATTTCCCTTCAGGCCGACCACACCACCGGTGACGGTGATCGGCTTGTCGGCACTCCGCACCACGTCCTGATGCGGATTCCATTTCACGCCCTTGAGATTTTCCGCAATCGTCCGGCCGGTAACGGTCAGACAGTCGCCGTGAAGGTATCCATGGTCGAGCAATGTCTTCATCAGAAGCGGTATGCCGCCAACTTCAAACATGTCTTTGGCGACATAACGACCGCCCGGCTTCAAATCCGCGACATATGGTGTCTTTTTGAAGATTTCCGCGACGTCAAAGAGGTCGAACTTGATGCCGCATTCATGCGCGATCGCCGGCAGATGCAGTCCTGCATTGGTCGAGCCGCCGGACGCGGCTACCACCGCCGCTGCATTTTCCAGCGCTTTACGGGTGACGATGTCGCGCGGCCGGATGTTGGCCGCGATCAGCTCCATCACCTTCTCGCCCGCGGTCGTGCAGAACGCGTCGCGGATCTCATACGGCGCCGGCGCGCCGGCCGAATACGGCAAGGCAAGGCCTATGGCCTCCGATACCGTCGCCATGGTGTTGGCGGTGAATTGTGCGCCGCACGCGCCGGCTGAGGGACATGCCACCCGCTCGATTTCGTCGAGATCGGCGTCGGACATCTCGCCAACGGAATGCTTGCCGACCGCCTCGAACATATCCTGCACCGTGACCTGCTGGCCGCGGAAATTGCCGGGAAGGATCGAGCCGCCATAGATGAAGATCGAGGGCACGTTGAGGCGGACCATCGCCATCATCATGCCGGGCAGCGACTTGTCGCAGCCGGCCAGCCCGACCAGCGCGTCATAGGCATGGCCACGCATGGTCAGTTCGACCGAATTGGCGATGCATTCGCGCGACGGCAGCGACGAGCGCATGCCGTCATGGCCCATGGCGATGCCGTCGGTCACGGTGATGGTGCAGAACTCGCGCGGGGTGCCGCCGGCCGACGCCACGCCCTTCTTGACCGCCTGGGTCTGGCGCATCAGCGAGATATTGCAGGGAGCAGCCTCGTTCCAGCACGACGCCACGCCGACGAACGGCTGGTGAATCTGCTGGGTGGTCAGACCCATGGCGTACAGATACGAGCGATGCGGGGCCCGCGACGGGCCCTCGGTCACGTGGCGGCTCGGCAGTCTCGATTTGAGTTTGTTCTTGGCGTCCATCGCGAACCCGTTTCCCCAGCCATCTCCTTTTGGTCCCGGGAAAACTTCCCTTCGCCTTCGCGAGCGCCGTGGCCATCAGCCTACGAAGGAATGATTTCATGGAGGGGTGTGGCTAAATAGCGGCGCGGGCAAGAGCCGGGCAGACTGTCGGCCAAATGTTCCAGGAGTGTTGCGCCCCGGACACATTCGTTGCAGCAAGGCAACCTATCGATTCGTTCTAAACTTCCTTCGCCGAGCGCAAAAGACCGGCCGCGCATGCGACCGGCCTTTCTGTCGTACCGTCAATCGAACGGTTAGCGGCCGGCCGGGGCCGACAGACCGCCACTGCCGTATCGCGACCAGTCTGGGCGCGCGGCCGGCCATGCCGCGTGGAATCGCGGAATTGCTCATTCGTCGTCACCGGCGCACGGTCTGCTTTGTGAGAACGATGAGCCAGAAAATTTTCCAGCTAGATATTCAGCACGCGGCCATAGGCATCAAGCACGGCTTCCTTCATCATCTCCGACAGCGTCGGATGCGGGAAGATGGTGTGCATCAGCTCTTCTTCGGTGGTCTCGAGATTCATTGCCACCACATAACCCTGAATAAGTTCGGTCACTTCGGCGCCGATCATGTGCGCGCCGAGCAATTGGCCGGTCTTCTTGTCGAAGATCACCTTGACCAGGCCCTGGTCCTCGCCGAGCGCGATCGCCTTGCCGTTGCCGACGAACGGGAAGCGGCCGACGCGGATTTCGCGGCCGCCTTCCTTAGCCTTGGCTTCGGTCAAACCCACCGAGGCGATCTGCGGCTGGCAATAGGTACAGCCGGGGATAAGGTTCTTGTCGGTGGCGTGCGGGTGCAGGCCCTTGATCGCCTCGACGCAGACCACGCCTTCATGTTCGGCCTTGTGCGCCAGCATTGGCGGCCCCGCGACGTCGCCGATGGCGTAGATGCCGGGCACATTGGTATTGCCATAGCCATCGATCACAACGCAGCCGCGGTCGGTCTTGACGCCGAGCTTCTCCAGTCCGAGATTTTCGATATTGCCGACCACGCCGACCGCTGAAATCACCCGGTCGACTTCCATCGTCTGCGGCTTGCCCTTGCCGTCGTCGATGGTGGCGACCACGCTGTCACTCTTCTTCTCGAGTTTTGTGACTTTGGTGCTGCTGAGAATTTTGATGCCCTGTTTCTCGAAGCGCTTGCGCGCCAGCGTGGCGATCTCTGCGTCTTCGACGGGCAGGATCTGCGGCAGCACCTCGACCACGGTGACGTCGGCACCCATGGTGTGGAAGAACGACGCGAATTCGATACCGATGGCGCCGGAGCCGACCACCAGCAGCGATTTTGGCATCTTCTCCGGGATCATCGCCTCGAAATAGGTCCAGATCAGCTTCTTGTCCGGCTCGAGGCCGGGCAACACGCGCGGCCGCGCGCCGGTGGCGAGAATGATGTGCTTGGCCTGATAGGCGCCCTCGCCGAGCGCACCCTTCGGCGCTTCGACGCTCGACTTCTTCACCGTAACCTTGCCGGGTGCGTCGATCGTTGCGTCGCCCCAGATGATGGTGACCTTGTTCTTCTTCATCAGAAAGCCGACGCCATCATTGAGGCGTTTCGAGACGCCGCGCGAGCGCTGCACCACGGCTTTGGCGTCGAACGACACTTTCTCGGCCGACAGCCCGTAGTCCTTGGCGTGCTGCATGTAGTGAAAGATTTCCGCCGAGCGCAGCAGCGCCTTGGTCGGAATGCAGCCCCAGTTCAGGCAGATGCCGCCGAGATAGGATTTCTCGACAATCGCGGTCTTGTACCCAAGCTGCGCCGCGCGGATCGCGGTGACGTAGCCGCCGGGGCCGGAGCCGATGATGATGACGTCGAAGGAGGTGTCGGCCATGGTTACTTTGCCTCACGCATATTGGGCAACGCCGTTGCCGAACGACCAGTTTTCTTTCGCAACTTCGACCACATTGACGAAGACGTCTTCTTTGCGCAGTCCCGGCTCCTCAGACAGCAACTCTGCGATGCGGGCGAACAACGCCTTTTTCTGCTCGACAGTGCGGCCGTTGTTGGCGGTGATTTGAATGATCACGAGATCATCCGATCGCGCGATATCCAGATAGGTTCTGCTGAACTGGAATTCGCTCTCCGAATGCTCGGACACCACGACGAAACGGTCCTCTTCCGGCACGTTGAAGGCCTCGCGCATCGCCCTGTAGACGCCGTCGCCGATCGCCTTCTTGTAGTCACCGGATTTTCCCCGGCGCAACGCAACCCGTACCAGCGGCATCTCACACCACCATCATCACCGGATTCTCGATCAGCATCTTGAAGGCGCCGATCAGCTCCGCCCCGAGCGCGCCGTCAACGGCGCGGTGATCGCAACTTAGCGTCACGCTCATGATGGTCGCCGGCACGACCTGCCCGTTGCGCACCACTGCGCGCTGTTCCCCCGTGCCGACAGCGAGGATCGACGACTGCGGCGGATTGATCACCGCGGTGAAATCCTTGATGCCGTACATGCCGAGATTGGACACCGACGAGGTACCGCCCTGGTATTCGTTCGGCTTCAGCTTCTTGGCCCTGGCACGCGCGGCAAGATCCTTCATCTCGTTCGAGATCGTCGACAGCGACTTGGTTTCGGCCTTGCGAATGATCGGCGTAATCAGGCCGAACGGCAGCGCGACCGCGACGCCGATGTCGGAATGCCTGTGCTTGAGCATCGCAGCCTCCGACCAACTGACGTTGGCATCGGGGATGCGTTGCAAGGCCAGCGCCATCGCCTTGATGACGAAGTCGTTGACGGAGAGCTTGTAGAGCGGCTTCTTGTCCTTGTCCTTCGGCGCCGCGGCGTTGATCTCTTCGCGCGCAGCTGTGAGCTTGCCGATATCGCAATCGATGGTGAGGTAGAATGTCGGCATCGACTGCGTCGCTGCGGTGAGCCGCTGCGCGATGGTTCGCCGCATGCCGTCATGCGGGACAAGATCGTAGGAACCTTCCTCGTAAAGTCCGAGAATCTGCTTGTCCGACATCGACGGCGCAATCGACGGCGCGCCGGCCGGCGCGGCGGCCGGTGCTTTCAACGCCTTGCCGGATCTGGCGTCCTCGACATCGCGTGCGATGACGCGGCCATGCGGGCCGGAGCCGTTGATGCGCGCGACGTCGATGCTGGCTTCCCTGGCGAGACGCCGCGCCAACGGTGATGAGAAGATGCGGGCATGGCCGTTGGTTTGCGGGGCTGACTCTTTTGCCGGAGCGGGCGCAGGTGCCGCGGCGGCCGGCGCCGGCGCTTTTTCGGCAGGCGCGGGTGCCGCCTTCTCTTTCGGCGCTTCGGTTTTGGTTTCGGGCTTTGCCTCAGGCTTAGCTTCAGCCTTGGCGTCGGCCTTCGCGTCGGCCTTGGTTTGCGGCGGAGCTGCACCCGCCGCCTTGACATCCTCGCCATCGCCGGCGAGTACCGCGATCACGTCGTTGACCGGCACGTCCTGGGTACCCTCCGGCACCACGATCTTGGTGATCGTGCCCTCGTCGACCGCCTCGACCTCCATGGTCGCCTTGTCGGTCTCGATCTCGGCGATCACGTCGCCGGACTTGACCTTGTCGCCCTCTTTCTTGAGCCATTTGGCAAGGTTGCCCTTCTCCATCGTTGGCGACAGCGCGGGCATCAGGATGTTGATTGGCATTGTCAGTGACCTTGTTGCGATCGAGGCATGGTAGCGCCCATGTCGGTCGGCCGCGCGATTTCGGCGTCGAACATTGTGATGATGCGCGTCAGCGCCTCGTCCTCGGTATAATCGCTCTGGCGAGCGTAGGCGCGCGCGGCGTGGCGCGCGATATCGACCAGAAGCAGGCCCCACATATCCGGCTCCTCGAACGCGCGCATGAACGCGATCGAAAGCCCGTCATCGACGACAAATGCGCGCAACACTTCGGTGGCGTCCTCGCGGCCCGCGACATCCGGGGGCAATGGCTGCTGCTTCGGACCGGCCATGGCCTACCTGTAGCAAACGGCTTTGGCGGCTTCGACCACCTCGGCCACCGAGGGCAATGCCAGCTTCTCCAGATTGGCGGCGTAGGGCATCAGTTATCATCCTGCTGTTTAAGCTCCAAAAACTTGGTCATTTCTGAAGGTGGCAACTTTACGCCCTCGTCTTTGGATCGCCTCGCGTAAATGATTTGCAATATCTCCCTCATGCGATCGAACATTGGCTTTGCTTGTTCACCAAAGTCGCCCAGCGCAAATCCCAACTCGCTGAAAGTGCCAAAAAACCGATCCGTACGGGTACTCCGCTTGTCTACTTCGAGTTCCAGTTCGGATAACCTCGTAAATAGCGCATTTTTCTTGCGAGTATTCAGTTTGCTTGTTTCGATTAATTTCCGAAGCTCCGATATTAGCTTGTAAATCTGTTGTTTCTCGTTTGCCTTTAACTCAGCAAAACCGAATTCTGCTTCGCTCAACTCGCTAAACACTGCATCAAGTATATTG
This sequence comes from uncultured Alphaproteobacteria bacterium, assembly GCA_963784755.1. Classification (GTDB taxonomy): domain Bacteria; phylum Pseudomonadota; class Alphaproteobacteria; order Rhizobiales; family Xanthobacteraceae; genus Bradyrhizobium. Next base: position 475,755 of record CAWASS010000005.1, read on the forward strand.
TCCGCCCGGGTCTGAAATTGTGATATTACTATATCGGATTCCTCAATCGTGTCGGTTAGATACTCCAGGCGTTCTAACCACGTATCAGTCGCATCCTTCTTGGAATAATCCAACTTCCACTTACCACGAGCAAGAAATCTCTCAAGGAAAGCTACAACTTCCGCAGCGTTAGAATCATCTATTGTTCCGTCCCCCGTTCCAGCCTTTATCCTCCTCACGACTTCGACAAGTGTACCCGCCGGGTTATCGCTGGAAATTCCTGCTACCAACTTTTGCATTAAATCTGACATGGCTCACCGATAACAAACGGCTTTGGCGGCTTCGACCACCTCGGCCACCGAGGGCAATGCCAGCTTTTCAAGATTGGCGGCATAGGGCATCGGCACGTCCTTGCCCGAAACCCGCGCTACCGGCGCATCGAGATAGTCGAAGGCGTGCTCCATGATGCGGGCTGCGATTTCGGCGCCGACGCCCGACTGCTGCCAGCCCTCCTCGACCGTCACCGCGCGCCCGGTCTTCTTGACCGACGCGATGATGGTGTCGGTGTCGAGCGGGCGCAGCGTGCGGAGATCGATGACCTCGGCCTCGATGCCCTCTTTCGCCAACTCGTCGGCGGCCTTCAGCGCGTAGCTCATGCCGTTCGACCACGACACCACGGTGACATGCCCTCCTGATCGTACGATGCGCGCCTTGCCGATCGGGATCACATAATCGTCGAGCTTCGGCACCGGACCCGACTGCCCGTACAGCATTTCGTTTTCGAGGAAGATCACCGGATTGGGATCGCGGATCGCGGATTTGAGCAGTCCCTTGTAGTCGGCAGCGGAAAACGGCGCGATCACCTTCAGCCCCGGCACTTGCGAATACCACGCCGAATAATCCTGGCTGTGCTGCGCGGCGACGCGGGCCGCGGCGCCGTTCGGTCCCCGGAACACGATCGCGCATCCCATCTGACCGCCGGACATGTACAACGTCTTGGCCGCGGAGTTGATGATCTGGTCGATCGCCTGCATCGCGAAATTAAAGGTCATGAATTCCACGATCGGCTTCAGGCCCGCCATCGCAGCACCGACACCGACGCCGGCAAAACCGTGCTCGGTGATCGGGGTGTCGATCACGCGCTTGTCGCCGAACTCCTGCAGCAAGCCCTGGGTAACCTTGTAGGCGCCCTGATATTCCGCGACCTCCTCGCCCATGATGAAAACGTCGGGATCCCGGCGCATTTCCTCGGCCATGGCGTCGCGCAGCGCTTCGCGGATGGTCATGGTCACCATCTCGGTGCCCTCGGGCACTTCGGGATCGGGCTCTGCGGCGGCTTTCGGCGCGGCCGGCGCTTTCTTCTCGTCTCCGCCGCCGGATTTGGCTTCGGCCGGAGCTTCCTGCTTTGTCTCGGCCGGGCTTGCGGCTTCCGCGGCCTTCTCCTGCTTCGCAGGCGCCTTGCCGAGATCGGCGGCACTTTCGCCGTCCGCGAGAATGGTCGCGATCGGCGTGTTGACCGCAACGTCGGCGGTGCCTTCGGGGATCAATATCTTGCCAAGGGTGCCCTCGTCGGTGGCCTCGACTTCCATCGTCGCCTTGTCGGTTTCGATCTCGGCGATAACGTCGCCCGATTTGATCGTCTCGCCCTCCTTCTTCAGCCATTTCGAGAGGTTGCCCTTCTCCATGGTCGGCGACAGCGCAGGCATCAATACTTGAATTGGCATATCAACTCCGGGAATTCAGCTTGCGCAGTTAGCGATAAACATCGGTCCACAATTCGGCCGCCTCGGGCTCAGGATCGTGCTGCGCGAAATCTGCCGCGGCATTGACGATCTCGCGCACCTCGGCGTCGATCTGCTTCAATTCCTGCTCCGTCATCTTCGCGGCGAGCAGACGGTTACGAACCTGCTCGATCGGGTCCTGGTCGTGGCGAACCTTGTCGACCTCTTCGCGGGTGCGGTATTTCGCCGGGTCCGACATCAAGTGGCCGCGGTAGCGGTAGGTTTGCATCTCCAGGATGAACGGCCCCTTGCCCGAGCGGCACCACGCGACCGCCTTGTCCGCCGCCGCCTTCACGGCGCGCACATCCATGCCGTCGACCTGTTCGCCGGGAATGTTGAAGGAGATGCCGCGCTTGGAAAAATCGGTCTGTGCGGAGGAGCGCGTTACCGAGGTGCCCATGGCGTAGCGGTTGTTCTCGATGACATAGATCACCGGCAGCTTCCACAGCTCCGCCATGTTGAAGCTTTCGTAGACCTGGCCCTGGTTCGATGCGCCGTCGCCGAAATATGCCAGACTTACATTGTCATTGCCGCGATATCGGTTGGCGAAGGCAAGCCCCGTCCCGAGCGAAACCTGCGCGCCGACGATGCCGTGGCCGCCGTAAAAATGCTTCTCCTTGCTGAACATGTGCATGGAGCCGCCCTTGCCCTTGGAATAGCCGCCATGGCGCCCGGTCAGTTCGGCCATCACACCCTTGGCCTCCATGCCGCAAGCCAGCATGTGCCCGTGGTCGCGGTATCCGGTTATGACCTGATCGCCTCTTTTCAAGGCCATCTGCATGCCGACCACGATGGCTTCCTGCCCGATATAGAGATGACAGAAGCCGCCGATCGCACCCATGCCGTAGAGTTGTCCGGCCTTTTCCTCGAAGCGCCGGATCAGCAGCATGTCGCGCAGCGCCTGCAGTTCCTGCTCTCGGGTGAATTCAGGAATCGATGGATTCTTCGAACCGTTTCCCTTGTCCTGCCCCTTGTCGTGCCCTTTTTCGCTTGCGGGATTTTTCTTCTGAGCGGCCATGGCAATTCCAGCTGAGAGAGGGATCATCCCTCTCTACCCCAACTAATTTCTCCTTAAAAGGATTGCGTGACCTGACGACAAATTCGCTATGCCGCAGTGCACCGTGGCGAAATCTTTGGAATTGAATATGCCAGGTTTTGAAATTTGCCACCGACCGTGGCAGCGAATGGCGCGCGAAGGTTAGTTCGGCTTGGTGGCGCGGACCAGTTCGCGCGGATCGGCATAGTCGAGCTGGTAGCGGACGCGCTCGTCGAGCATGTCGGGATCGACCCGGTCTGAGCGCAGCAGTGACACCCGTTGCTCGCCCTCGGCGCGTTCACGCTTCAGCCGCGCCAGTTCGGAGGTCAGCGCGATGATCTCCTGGTCGAGTTCCTGCCGCGCATTCAGGCCGTATTTGCCGGTATAGGCGTTGACGCCGAAATAGCCAACCATCATCGCCGCCACCGCGTAAAGGGCGAGGCCGGTGAGTAGGGATTTGAGTCGTGTGCGCGAGACCATGCCGCGACGATGCGACGGTCCGGTTAAGAGAATCCTAACGGCCCGCCCCGCGGCCGCGCCATCCGGCTATTTGTTGTGCTTGTCGACCCAGGCCGCGTAGGCGTCGATATATTGCTTCAGCACTTTTTGCAGCGGCTCCTTGATGCAGTTGCCCTCGCCGTCGAATGCGTCGCCGACGCCGACCAGATAGATTTCCGGCTGCCCCATGATCGGCCCGGTAATGCCGGGAAGCAGCTGCTTCAAGTTCATCGCCGCGTTGACGCCGCCGAGTACGCCCGGCGAATTGCTGACGATGCCGATCGGCTTGCCGAGGAATGAGCTTTTGCCGTAGGGCCGCGACCCGACATCGATGGCGTTCTTCAACACGCCGGGGATCGAGCGGTTGTATTCGGGGGTAACGAACAGCACGCCGTTGGATTTCTGCAGTTTCTCACGGAATGCGACCCAATCGGCCGGCGGCGCCCCCTCGAGGTCCTGGTTGAAAAACGAAATATCGTGGAGCGTTACAACGTCCACCTTCAGCGACTCTGGCGCCAGCGCAGCCAGCGCGTTGGCTACCTTGAGGGTGTGGGATTCCTTGCGAAGGCTGCCGACAATGGCGACGACGTTGTGCGGGGTGGCCATGGAAATATCCTTTTGCTGGATCGAGAGCGGCTGCCCTCACCTAGCACCTTCGTAGAAAGATGCAAGTGCATGAATTTGCCGTTTGCGACGGCAGCCGTGAAAAATTGCCTATTCCGCCGCCGTTGCCCTGCGCTCCGACAACAGCTCGTCATTATGCTGGCCCAGTTTCGGCGCGTCGGAGCGCGGGTACGGACGCTCTCCATCGAATACAATGGGCAGCCCGACAACATTGAGTTCGGTGCCCGGCAAGTTGCGCAACAAATCCGCCGCCTTGAGTTGCTCGGTCTGCGACAATTCCGGGATATCGTTGACCGGACTGCAGGGCACGCCGACTTTCTCGAGTCCGGCCATCCATTCGGCGCGGCTGCGGGTCTTCAGCACCGGCTTCATCAGATCGATCAGCGCGTGCCGGTTGGCCGCCCTGTCGCGGACCAGCAGGAAGCGCGGATCAGTGGCCCATTCGGGATGACCGAGCACGCCGGCGCATCTGACGAACAGCCGGTCGTTGCCGGCGGCGATGCAGATCGGCCGGTCCGAGGTCTCGAACACCTGATACGGCACCAGCGTAAAGCTGGCGCCGCCGAAACGCTGCGGCGGTTTTTTGGTATGATTGTAACCGTTGAGCGGCCCTTCGACCCAGGCTACCGCGCTGTCGAACAACGCGGTGTCGATCACGCAGCCCTTGCCGGTGCGATGCCGCGCCTGCAGCGCGCCGAGCGCACCGATCACGCACCATTGCGCGGTGGCGCGATCGTTGATCGCGGGCGCGCAGAAGGTCGGGGGATCGTCGGGCCGGCCGGTCAGCGACATTACCCCGCCATAGGCCTGCAGCAGCGGATCGAATCCCGGCGCGTTACGCAGCGGACCGTTTTTGCCGAACGCCCACACCGAGCAATAGATCAGCCGCGGGTTCAGCGCGCACATCACGTCGGGGCCGATGCGGAGTTCGGCGACAATGCCGGAGCGCAAATTCTGGATCAGGATATCGGCTGACTTTACCAGCGTCTTCAGCCTGGCAACGTCCTCAGGGTTCTTGATGTCGAGCGTGACGGATTTTTTATTGCGGTTCATCGAATGGAACAGCATGGAGTCGCCGTCGATGAACGGCGGCCCCCACCCCCGCGCGTCGTCGCCGCCATCGGGCTTCTCGATCTTGATGACCTCGGCGCCCATGTCGCCGAGGATCATGCCTGCCATCGGTCCCGCGACCGCCTGCCCGAGTTCGATCACCTTGATGCCGGCGAGCGGTCCGTTCATGGTATTTCTCCTTCAGGACGTTCGACCGCGTCGAAGACGATCAGATCACCGGATTCCAGGCAATCGGCACGAGGCGATATTTGGTGCCGTCCTTTTCCACGTGCCCGATGCTCGGGAACGTGAAGTGAAAGCCCACGACCAACGCCTTTTCCGCCGACGCCATGTCGTAGAACTTGTGCCGGGTCGCCTGTGCCTGCACCGGGTCAACGTCATAGGCCACGTGCCAGTCCGGATTGCGCAGGAAAAACTCCGGGATATTGGTGACATCGGACTGGATCAGGATTTTGGAGTTGCCGGAAGCGATCACAAAGGCGGTATGTCCCGGGGTGTGGCCGGGCGCCTCGACCGAGGTGATGCCCGGCGCGACTTCCTTGCCCCAATCGTATTTGGTCACCTTGGACTCGATGCCGGCGTAGATCTTTTTCACATTGGCGAAATAATTCTTCATCATCTCGTTGGACTGCGCCTTGGCGGCGTTATCCTCGCTGGTCCAGAACGCCCAATCCTTCGCCGGCACCATGATCTCAGCGTTTGGGAACGCCATCGAGCCGTCGGCGGCGCGAATACCGTTGGTATGATCGGGATGCAGATGCGACATCAGCACCACGTCGATGCTCTTGGGGTCGACGCCGGCAGCCGCGAGATTTTGCAGCGTGCGGCCGACCGCGCCCTTGGTCGGCTCGAAGGCCGCGATGCCGTTGCCGCTGTCGATCAGCACCAGCTTGCTGCCGGTGTTGATGAGCTGCGGGTTGAACGGCACCGTCACCATGCCCTTCGGCATATAGGCCGCGTCTGCAGCCGCCAGCGCCTCTTCCTTCGGCACATTCTTGACGAACGTGTCCGGCATCGGGAACGAACGCGCGCCGTCATTGATCGAGGTGCACTCGTAAGCGCCGACCTTGTAGCGATAGAAGCCTGGCGCCTGCGAGTTAGCCGGCGGAACGGCGGCGCGCGCAATCGGCATTGCGAATGGCGACAGCGCGGCCGCGGCACCTGCGACGGCGGCGCTGGCCAAGAGATGACGGCGATTCAAGTCAGTCATGGCGGTTCTCCCGTGGTCTGCGCTCGCGTTTTCCACATGCGCTGTTTTTCGAAAGCGATTGTTTCTCAGGTTATGAACACAATGCAAGCGTCATTGTACCGCGCAGCGCGCGGTCCTGCGATGCCGAAATTCGCTGCGGCGGCCTACTTGATCACTTCCCAGAACAGCCCGACGATCGCCACGTAACCGAGCGCGAAGATGATCGTCCGCACCAGGGGAATGCCGAGCAGATAGACGGCGGCATGGGCTAACCGCAGCCAGAAATAGCAGCCTGCCCAGAACGCCGTCATGGCATTGGCCTTGCCGGCCACATGAGCCACGATCACCAGCGCCGCGAACGGCGCGAAGGTTTCGACCGCGTTGAGATAGGCACGGTCCGCGCGCTTGCCCCAGAGCGGTATCGGCCGCTGGGTCGGATCGAGATAGTTCTGCGGCTTCAGCGGCCCGTTGGTCGTCACCTGTGCGACGACGTAGGGAATCCACAGTGATGCGGTGAGAATTGCCGTGAATGCAAGGTACTTAAGGTCTGTCGACATTGAAATTCCCCTTTTTTGAAATCTCAGCCAGCCTTGTTTGGATTGATCAGGTATTTTTCACCGGTCGCACGCTTGCCGTAGGCTGCGATGGTTTGCAGTTGCAGCGCTTCCTGCAGCGATATCACTTGCGTGTAGTGGCTCGCGAAGGTGGTCTTGAGTTCGTCGACCACGCGCTGGCGCAGCCTTGCGCCGTCGGCCGGTCCGATCTTTTGCAGAAACGGAAACAGCAGCCAGCCGCCAATTCCCCACGCCATTCCAAAACTCCGGACCAGTTCAGTCGGCCGCATGTCGAGGCCGCCATAGATATAGATCTGCTTGTGCACGCTGGAGCCGTAGCGGCTATAGACCTTTGCGGTCTTGTTGGCGGCGACCTCCATGCCGGTAAGGATTTGACCGGCGAGCCTGCCGCCGCCGATGGCGTCGAATGCCAGCGTCGCGCCGGTCTCGACCAGCGCGTTGGTCAGGTCGTCCATGAAGGTTGGCACGGAAGAGTCGACGACATGCTTGGCGCCAAGCTTGCGCAGGATGCCCGCCTGCTCCGCGTTGCGGACGATATTGACGAGACCGACCCCGTCCTTGAGGCAGATCTTGTTCAGCATCTGCCCGAGGTTCGATGCCGCCGCGGTATGCACCAGCGCCTTGTGGCCTTCCCGCCGCATGGTTTCGACCATGCCGAGCGACGTCAGCGGGTTGACAAAGCACGAGGCGCCCTCGGCCGGCGTCGTCCCCACCGGAAGCGGCAAAACCTCTTTTGCCCGGAGGCACCGATACTGCGCGTACATGGCGCCGCCGATCATCGCCACGGTCTTTCCCATTAGCGCTTTCGCCGCGTCTGACGACCCGGTCTTGATGACAACCCCGGCGCCTTCGTTGCCGACCGGCATCGATTCATCGAGCCGCCCCGCCATGGCTTTCATCGCGCCATCCGGCACTTTAGCCGTGACGACGACCGCTTCGCCGGTGCCGGAGGATTTCGCCGTCGACATATCGGCGGCGCCGACCAGAAGTCCGAGGTCGGACGGATTGATCGGCGAGGCCTCGACCCGGACCAGGACTTCATCGGGGCCAGGTTCAGGAATTGGCACGCTGGCGAGCGAGATTTCGAGTTCGCCGCTCTTTTTGATCAACGAGCGAAGCTCAAGTCCGGTCTTGTTGTCAGATGCCACCTTGGCTCTCCCTGTTTGCAGATTTTGATATTTGTCTGATCCTAGTCGAACCAGGGCCAGTCCGCAGCCCCCGGATGCGTCACCGCGCCGCCGGGCGCCTGCCCGACCTGTCGCGCATATTTGGACAGTGCGCCGGCCCGGTGCCGCGGCGGCCGGGGCATCCAGGCGTGCCGCCGCTGCGCCAACTCAGCCTCGTCGATCAGCAGATCCATCCGGCGCGCGCCGGCGTCGATGCGGATCCGGTCGCCCTCGCAAACCAGCGCGAGCGGGCCGCCGATGAAGGATTCCGGGGATACATAGCCGACGCACATGCCGCGCGTCGCGCCGGAGAACCGGCCGTCGGTGACGAGAGCCACTTTCTCACCCATTCCCTGGCCATAGATCAAGGCGGTCACCCCCAGCATCTCCCGCATGCCGGGGCCGCCGACTGGACCTTCGTTCCGGATGACGAGAACGTCGCCCGCCGCATAGTTGCGCCGGCGGACGGCCTCGACGCAGGCTTCCTCGTCTTCGAAAACGCGCGCATTGCCCTCGAACACCCGCTTGTTCAGGCCGGCGACCTTGATGACGGCGCCGTCAGGGCAAAGATTGCCCTTGAGCACGGCAACGCCGCCATCGGGCATGATCGGCGTGCCCGCGTGAACAATCACCTCGCCGTCGGTCTTGTTCGCCTGGCCGTATTCTTCCGCGATGGTGCTGCCCGTGATTGTCAGGCAGCCGCCGTCGATATGGCCGCTCTCGATCAGCGCGCGGATTATGACGGCGGTGCCGCCGATGTCGTGGACATCCCTGGCGGTATATTTCCCGCCCGGACGCAAATTGCCGATCAACGGCGTGCGCGCGAAGACGTCGCCGACGTCGTCGAGCGTGAACGCAATTCCGGCTTCATTGGCGATGGCCGGCAGATGCAGCGCGGCATTGGTCGATCCGCCGGTCGCGGCGACGATGGCCGCGCCGTTTTGCAGCGCTTTTCGCGTCACCAGTTCGCGGGGCAAAGGCCCGCCCTGCTTCAACATCTCCATCACGAGACGCCCTGCCCGGCGCGCGATTTGCGCCCGCTCGGCATAGACGCCCGGCACCATCGACACGTTTGGAATGGTCAGCCCCATCGCCTCGGAAACCATCGCCATGGTGTTGGCGGTGAATTGCCCGGCACAAGCGCCGATCGTCGGCAGGCAGGCCCGCTCGATTCCGCCAAGCGTCGCCTCATCGATCTCGCCTGTCATGAAGCCGCCGACGGCCTCGTAGGAATCCAGCACGGTGAGCGTTCGCCCGTTGAGCTGCCCGGGCAGCGCGCTGCCGCCATAGATGAAGATCGACGGCACATTGCAGCGGACCATGCCCATCATCACGCCGGGAAGCGTCTTGTCGCAGCCGCCGAACCCGATCAGGGCGTCATAGGCGAGGCCATGAACGACGGCCTCGATGGAATCGGCGATCAATTCGCGCGAGAGCAGGGAAAACTTCATACCCTCATGATTCATGCTGATGCCGTCGGACACCGAAATGGTGGTGAATTCGCGCGGCGTGCCGCCCGCCTCCGCGATTCCAACCTTGGCGGCATCGACCTGAAAATCATGAGTCATGTTGCAGGGCGTCTGTTCGCCCTTCATGCTGACCACGCCGATCATCGGTTTTGCGATGGCCTCGTCGTCGAGCCCCATCGCGCGCATGAAGGCGCGGTGCGGCGCACGATCGAGACCGTCCGTCGTCACCCGTGATCGCCATTTTTTCATGCGATTCGTTTCTGCTAGGTCCCGGCGAACGGCGGGCCCTGCTATTGAAGCGGCGCGACGATGGTTGGATGCTTGAATTGCGCGACGTCCAGCTTGGGCAGCATCCCGGTCTCGGCGTAGATGTCGAGCATCTTCTGAATGGCCTCGAAGTTCGGCGCCGCACCGGGGTCGCGGCCGAAATCATTGTCCTTGAGCAGGTAGGTATCCAGCACGGGTATCGGGGCCTTCAGCACTTCGGAGACGACCTTGAGGGTCTCATCGCGGTTGGCCAGCGCCTTCTTCATGCCAGAGGTGATATCGCGGACGTAGGCTTTCACCAGCTCCGGATTCTTGTCGACGAAGTCGGCGCGGCAGGCTTCGATAATGTGGACGATGTTCGGCATCTCCTCGGACAGCGAAAACAGCTTTCGCGTGCCGCCCTTGGCTTCCGCGCGCGCGGCGAACGGCTGGTTCATGTTCACGGCGTCGACGCGTCCCTGCCGCAGCGCGTCTTCGGACACCGCAAACCCGACTTCGACCAGCTTGATGTCGTCCTTGGGGTCCACGCCGTTCTTCTTCAACAGCATCGCGAACGGACCATAGGTGCCGCCGCCGAGCACGGAAATGCCGACCGTTTTGCCCTTGAGGTCGGCGATTTTCTTGATCGGCGAGTCGTCCATGACAGCCCAATAGACCGAGAAGCCGCCGGGTTTTTCATAAACGTGCTGCGCCACGATATACGCCTTGAGATTACCGCCGACCACGCCGTTCGCCAGCGACAGTGGCGCCTGCGTCGCGCAATCCAGCGCGCCCGCCGCCAGCGCCTGCGTCATTGGCGCGGTGCCCTGGAATTGGGTCCATTCGATATTGTAGGTCTTGCCGAGATTGGGGAATTCCGCCGGCCGCTTCATCATCCAGTATTTCGACTCTTCGGCCGGGATGGTCCAGCCGACGCGGATGGTTTGCTGCGCGTGCGCTACGCCCGCGCTGCCAAGCGCGCATGCCGCAACCGCCGCCATCAGCCATTTCGAATTCAGCCGCTTCATACACACCCTCCCCTAATGACGGCCGAGATCGGCCATCGCAATTTCGTGCGAGCCTTTCATGCTTCAAACGGCGGGGCAAGCAATCCCGCAGCCCTACCCCAGCGCCTTCAGCGCCGCCCTGCCCGCGTATTTCGCCTGACTACCCAGCTGCTGCTCGATGCGCAGCAGCTGATTGTACTTGGCGGTGCGATCCGAGCGCGCCAGCGAACCGGTTTTGATCTGGCCGCAATTGGTGGCGACGGCGAGATCGGCGATGGTGGAATCCTCGGTCTCGCCGGAACGATGCGACATCACCGCGGTGTAGCGGGCCTTGTAGGCCATCTCGACCGCGCTTAGCGTTTCGGTCAGCGTGCCGATCTGGTTGACCTTGATCAGGATGGAGTTGGCGCGGCCGTGTTTGATGCCGTCGGCGAGCCGCGTCACGTTGGTGACGAACAGGTCGTCGCCGACCAGCTGGCACTTGCCGCCGATCAGGTCGGTCAGCTCCTTCCAGCCGTCCATGTCGTCTTCGCTCATGCCGTCTTCGATGGAGACGATCGGATAGCGCGATGCCAGATCGGCGAGATATCTGGCCTGCTCGGAACGGCTGCGGGTCTTGTTCTCGCCGCCATAGACGTAAGCACCGCCCTTGAAGAATTCGGTGGCGGCGCAGTCCAGCGCCAGCATCACGTCGGCGCCCGCCTTGTAGCCGGCCTTGCCGATCGCGCTCATGACGAATTCGAGTGCGGCGTCGGCCGACGGCAAGTTCGGCGCAAAGCCGCCTTCGTCGCCGACATTGGTATTGTGGCCGGCCTTCTTCAGTTCGCCTCGCAAGGTATGGAAGATTTCCGAGCCGCAGCGCAGCGCCTCGGCGAAAGTTTTTGCGCCGACCGGCATGATCATGAATTCCTGGAAGTCGATCGGGTTATCGGCATGCATGCCGCCGTTGATGATGTTCATCATCGGCACCGGCAATGTCCGCGCCGAGGTGCCGCCGACATAGCGATACAGCGGCAGGTCCAGGGATTCCGCCGACGCCTTGGCGACCGCCAGCGAAACCCCGAGGATGGCGTTGGCGCCGAGCCGGCTCTTATTCGACGTGCCGTCGAGCGCGATCATGGTCTGGTCGATCTGCACCTGCTGCTCGGAGTCCATTCCCCCAAGCGCGTCGAAGATTTCGCCGTTGACGGCGTCGACCGCCTTCTGCACGCCCCTGCCGAGATAGCGGCCCTTGTCGCCGTCGCGCAGCTCCACGGCTTCATGGGCGCCGGTGGAGGCGCCGGACGGCACCGCCGCGCGGCCGATTGAGCCGTCTTCCAGCACGACATCGACCTCGACCGTGGGATTGCCGCGGCTGTCGAGAATTTCGCGGCCGATGATGTCGACAATGGCGGTCATGGGAGCCTCTTGATTGCAGTAAAGACGGTTGGCGGTGCTTCTACAGCAAGGCATCCGTGCGGAAAAGGTCACACCGCCTCGTGACGCCAGGAGACGAATTGTCTAATAACGTGGCAACGGAGATTGCCATGTCGAAAATACCCCGCAAACCGTCCAAATCGCCCGAACTGCAGCTTGGCCGCGCGGTGCCATGGCCGCGCACGCCCGAGGAAGCGCAGATCGACGGCGTACCTAACCCGCAAGCCGGCACTGACTATCTGGTGCGCTTCGCCGTGCCGGAATTCACCTCGATCTGCCCGGTTACCGGACAGCCGGATTTTGCCCATCTGGTGATCGACTATGTGCCGGGGAAATGGCTGCTGGAATCGAAATCGCTAAAACTCTACGTCGCGAGCTTCCGCAATCATGGCGCGTTTCACGAGGATTGCACCGTGGCGATCGGCAAGCGCCTCGCTGCCGAGATCAAACCAAAATGGCTGCGGATCGGCGCTTACTGGTTTCCGCGCGGCGGCATTCCGATCGACGTGTTCTGGCAGACCGGTAAATTGCCGAACGGCATGTGGATTCCGGATCAGAGCGTAGCACCCTATCGCGGGCGGGGTTAAGGCTGGACGTCGGGCCGGGCTGCGGCGTCTACCGGCCGAGTCTGGCGCAACAGCCTTGCGCAGGCCAGGCCCAGCGCCATCATCACCGCAGCGCTGGTAAGAGCGTCGGAATCTTGCCGACGTGCACCAGGCCAAAGCCATAGGCAATCGGTCCGATGGTCTGGCCCATGAAGAAAAAGAACGAGTGCAGCGACAGCGCGGTGGCGCGGGCCTCGACCGATAACTCGCTGGCAAACACCTGCAGGCATCCGTGGATCATGTAAAAGCCCCAGCCCATGAACAACAGGCTCAACGCCTGGATCTTCCAGCCCGGGCCGAAAGCAATAACAGCAAGCTGCAACCCCACCAGCATTGCGCCGGAAATCATCATGCCCTTGACGCCAAGCCGCGGCAGGAATCGCGAGACGCTCATGGTGTAGAACAGGCCGCCGACGGCAAAGCCGGCAATCACAACCCCGGCGATCGACAGGCTGGTTTCGCCCAGTTCAAACAGGAATGACGCGATGAACGGAAACAATCCAAGTACGCAGCAGCCCTCGATGAAGACCGCCGAATAGCAAACCCGTGCGTTTGGATTTGCGAAGATGGTCCGGTAGCCATGTTTGAGCGCCGAGAAATTCGTTCTGGGCGCCTGCTTCAGCGCCGCGCCGCGAAAGCCGGCGGCGACGGCGACCGACGCTGCAATCACCAGCAGGCCGAGCACGGCAAGCACGCCGCGCCAGCCGAGAAAATCGCCGATGATGCCCGAGGCCGACGCGCCCAGGAGGTTGCCGGTCATGGCGCCGGCCAGCGTGCGCCCGATCGCAACCTGCCGTTTGTCAGGACCGACGAGATCGCTGGTCAAGCCGAGCGCGATCGGAAACACGCCGCCAGAGCCGATGCCGGCCAGAATCCGCGTCGCGAACAGCATCGGAAACAACGTCGAGAGCGCGCCTAGGATGCTCGCAAGGCCGAGCAGCACCAGGCAGATAATCATCAGCCGCGCCTTGCCGAACAGGTCCGCGGCTGCACCGAGCACCGGCTGCACGATGGCAAAAGTGAAGGCGAACACCGCGGCAAAACTCGCCGCGGTGGCAATGTCGACGCCGAAATCGTCGGCGACATGCGGCAGCACCGGATCGAGCGCCCGCGCCGACAGGCTTGCGGCAAAGGTCGCGAGCGCGATGATATTGAGGACCGGCGGCATCTGCGGCTTCATGCGGGAACCCTGCCCGCCCGCATCAATGCGTCCCGCGCGTCATGCCGCTCTTGGCAAGCGCGTCAAACGCCATCAGCGTCCGCACCAGAGCTTCGAATTCGCGCAGCGGCACCATATTGGGTCCGTCGGACGGCGCGCGATCGGGATCGGGATGGGTTTCGATGAAGACACCGGCGACGCCGACCGCGACCGCGGCGCGCGCCAGGACCGGCACGAATTCGCGCTCGCCGCCGGATGAAGACCCCTGACCGCCGGGTTGCTGCACCGAATGGGTGGCGTCGAAAATCACCGGCGCGCCAGTGGTCCGCGCCAGGATCGGCAGCGCGCGCATATCGGAAATCAGCGTGTTATAGCCGAACGACGCGCCGCGCTCGGTCACCAGCACGTTGCGGTTGCCGCCGCCGGTGATTTTTGCGACGACATTCGCCATGTCCCAGGGCGCCAGGAACTGGCCCTTCTTGACATTGACGACCTTGCCGGTTGCCGCCGCCGCCAGCAGCAGATCGGTCTGCCGGCACAGGAACGCCGGAATTTGCAGCACGTCGACCGCTTGGGCTACCTCGGCGCATTGCGAGGCTTCGTGGACGTTGGTCAGTACGGGCATTTTGAGCGAGGAGCGAATTTCCGCGAAGATCGGCAGCGCTTGCGCGAGCCCGATGCCGCGCGCGGCCGACCCGCTGGTGCGATTGGCCTTGTCGAACGAGGTTTTGTAGACGAGACCGATCTTGAGCCGCGCCGCGATCTCCTTCAACGCGGACGCCACCTCGAGCGCATGCGCCCGGCTTTCCATCTGGCACGGCCCGGCGATGATCGCGATCGGCAGTTCGTTGCCGAAGGTCGCGTTGCCCACGGTAACCGCCGGAGCGGCTGAAATACTGGTATTCAAGATGTTTCCTCTTCTGGCCGGACCATGCCGGGCAGTGTCGACCGGATCAACCTATTTGGACGCCTCGAATATCAGGGTTGCGCCATGCGCCGCGTCCGGCGGCACGACGATGCTGCCGTCGCGTTCATTGGCGGCGATGCCGCTGCATTTTAGCGCCGACATCGCTGCCGCCTTGTCGCGAACCGCAAAGCGTATGGCTGCAAGATGCGCGCCGCGCATCAGATCCGGGGGCTCGGCTCCGGTCGTTGCGCGCCAGGCGGAAGGATTCATCACCTGGATCACGCCACGCGGTGTCGTCACGGAAATTCCACTCGCGTCCGCATCGATATGCCGTTCGCCGGCAAAGGAGCTGACGAAGTGGCGATGGTCCTCGGGATTTTCCGAGACCATGGCAATCCCGGCAATGGTCATCGCGCCATTCGGATGCTTCTGGAATGCCGGATTCCAGAAATTCTCCGGATGGTGCTGCTGGCAGGTGAAGTAGCCGATGTCGGGAGCTTTTTCGTCCGTCGCAAACGCAAGCGAAAACGCAACCTTAGTCGGCGATCCATCCGGACGCATGGCCTCCCGCTCAAAGTTGAACGGCTTGAAATCGCCGATGCCGGCGGCGCGAAACGCCGCGGCATCTTCAGGAGCGCCCTTTCCTTCCAGCACCAGCATCGCCAGCCCCTCCTCCCGCGCAAGGAAATCGCGCAGGAAGGCTCCGAACGAAAATGTGCCGGGCGCACCGATCCTGATCAGTTCGGGTTCGCCGATCGCGATCAGCTCGATGAACACGCCGGGGAACTGGACGATGTAGTTGTGCGTGCCCCAGGCGTGACGGTTGCGCGCGCCGACGGTAAAGCCGGCGCGACGATAGAATTCCGCCGCCGCGTCGAGATCGCGGACGGCGTGCACGATATGGTCGAGCCCCCTGGGCACGGGCTATCCGTCTTACTTCACGGACGAGAACGCGGTCGGCACCAGCAACTGACTGACGATATTGCCGACGATCTGGCCGTCTGCCTCGCTCTGCGCGCGTGCGGCGAGCCAGTCCGGGTCACTCTGGAACGCGTTCCATTTCTTGTCGCGGTCGGCGAGTGAGTCCCACGCCAGCATGTAAGTCAATTCCTGATTGGATTCCCCGATCAGCGTGGTGAAAAAACCTGCCTGCCGGATGCCGTGCTTCTCCCACAGCTTGAGCGTGACCGTATCAAAGCGCTTCAGCAGCGCCGGCAACCGACCCGGCACACAGCGATAGACGCGCAACTCGTAGATCATCGGCTTCCTCCGTTTTCTTGCGCGGCGGTTATAGCGGGTGGTTGGGGGGATGTCTTGAGGGCAAACCATGCAGGCGCAACTGCGCGTTAGTAGACAGGCATTTACAGCAGATCGTATATACGATAATGTCCGATTTCGACCCGACCAAAGAGGCGGTCAATCTCGCGAAACATCGCATCTCGCTTGCGCGGTGGGTCGATCTAAAAATTTCCGCCACAGTTCCCGACAGCCGGTTCGACTATGGCGAACCGCGCTATCGCGCCTACGGATTGCTGGATGGCCTGCCGCATTGCCTGGTTTTTACGATGCGTGACGATGCGTGCCGGCCGATTAGTCTACGACGTGCTCATGCCAAGGAGTTGAAGCGCTATGCCCCGTAAGCTGAAAGAGCCCGTCTTCGACGACGACAATCCAGAATGGACCGAAGAAGATTTTGCGAGGGCAACGTATTTTGACCCCCCTATCAAGGTCAAAGACCTCACGCCGGAAATCCTCGCCCGCATCCGCCGCGGTCCGCAGAGAGCGCCGACCAAGGTCGCGGTGTCGATCAGGCTGAGCCCCGAGGTCATTTCGTACTTCAAGGCCAAGGGTCCGGGCTGGCAGTCGAAGATCGATGAGGCGTTGCGGAAGATTGCGAAGGTGAAAGCGAGCTAGCCGCGGGCTACGCGTCCGCCATCCCGGCAATCTCGAGAATCCGGCGGCCGTGGTGTTCGATCTCGTCGATCGTCGCCTGCACGTCGCGTTCGAGCTTTTCGTCGAGGACAGGTTTGACGCCGCGCGCGGCGCCGCAATGCGGGCACGCCTTTTCCGCGGCATAGATGTATTCGTCGCAGGACTGGCACAACACGAGACGGCCGCGCTTGCGCCGCTTGTCGTCGAGCCCCAAGGCGCGCGGCGCGCGCGATCCGTCCTCGCGTTCAAGCCGGACCTCGAAGCGGCCGACCGCGAACGGCTCGTCCGGCGCTTCCGCGACCTTCACGATCCGCTCCCGCAAGCCGCGTTTGGCGAGCGTCGTGGCGCGGTAATAGCAATAGGGATTGTCGCCGCGCTTGCCTTCCAGCACGTGCGATACCCAGGTGCAACCGCCGCGGCAGGTGCTCCAGTAATAACACGAGCCGCAAAAGCTGCGGCCGCGATTGCCGTCGCGCCGGACCGTGCGGCTTTCGAGATTGCGCAAGGCGTCGTCGATCGACATCGAGCGGGTTTCGCCGGCGGCGAAATGCGACTTGGGCAGCGAGGGACAGCTCTTGATCGTTCCATCGGCCTCAAGGCCGAAGGCGGTCTCGCCCGCGGTACAGCCGGTCCAATGCTCGATCTCGCTGGTCAGCGAACGCCAATACGGTTCATGACGTCCGAAATACCCGATGCTGTTGCCGGGCAACAGCCGAAGCCCAACGTCGCGGCCTCGGTGATAGAGACTGGCAAGGGTATCGACCACCTCGATGATTTGATGGGGCTGCAACAGCATCGCGGCGTTGTCGACCGCGTTCCCCATCGCGACCGTCAACTGCACCTGCCAGTATTTGGCGCCGGCCGCGACGATTTCCTCGAATATCTGCGGCAACTGGTGCATCGACAGCGCATTGATCTGGGTATTGGCGCCGGGCTCGATACCCACCTCGCTGATATCCCGGATCGCGCGGATCGCCTGATCGTGGCTGCCGGCGACCCCCCTGATGGAATCGTGGAGATCGCGCAGGCCGTCGACCGAGACGCCCATCGCACGCACACCTGCGGCGTAAGCCGCCGCGATCCGCTCCCGGGTCAGGCCGCGGGCGCCGGTCTGCACGCCGCAGTGAATGCCAAGCCGGGCGATTTCCGCGACAATCTCCAGCCAATCCCGGCGCAGATAGGCCTCGCCGCCGATCAGTGTGATCTCCCGGGTCCCGGCGGCCGCCAACTGTCGAACAACGTCGATGCATTCCGCCGTCGACAATTCATTCGCGCGCCGCTTTCCGGCCCGCGATCCGCAGTGGCCGCATTTCAGGTTGCAGGCGAGCGTGATCTCCCAGACGACATGGACCGGCACGTGGGAACGCCGGTCTTGCGCGGTCCGCAAGCGTTGGGGCGCCGCCGCCGGCTGAGCAGTGCTCACTTCTGAGATCGACACCGGCGCGTCACGCGCAACCGCGCGTCACTTCTTTTTCGTCGCCTTCTTGGTCAGGCCCTTCTCGCGGGCCTTGATCTCTTTTTCCAGCTTGCTAAGCGCGCCCTTGAGATCGCCTTGCGCTTTCATCAGCGACTGGGCGTGTCCCCGCAGCACCTTGAGATCTTCGAGTTTGGTTTTCGGATTTTTCAGGGCCGTATTGATGGCCGTGCCGTAGGCAATGAGAGTCATCGGTCAACTCCAAATATTTTTTAGGTTGCGCCAGTTCCAGATGGTCTCATAAGTTGCGACACATGTCTAGCGAACGCCGAACAGGCACGGAAATCGTCCGGAAATTTCACGCGGGAACGACGGAGGCGGCGGATTCGATTCTCGAACGCGCGCTGCTGATCGCGCCTGGCGAGGAGAACGATGCCGGCGATTTGCCCGCACTGCTGCATCGCTTCGGTAATCAGAATTTCACGTTTTTCGGCGGCACGTCGTTTCACGAGACCCGGGAAATTTTCCGCGCCATCAA
This sequence comes from uncultured Alphaproteobacteria bacterium, assembly GCA_963784755.1. Classification (GTDB taxonomy): domain Bacteria; phylum Pseudomonadota; class Alphaproteobacteria; order Rhizobiales; family Xanthobacteraceae; genus Bradyrhizobium. Next base: position 494,367 of record CAWASS010000005.1, read on the forward strand.
CCCACGCAAAGACGAAATGTTCTGCGATGCCGGCGCGGGATACGGCCACGTGGTGTTTTACGGCGCCTGCGTCGCGCCCTGCCGCTTTCGCGCGATCGAAATCTTGCCGGTCCGATGCACCGCGATGCGGCGAACCGCGCGGGCCCTCGATCTGACCAATGTCGAAATTGTCGAAGGCGACGCGCAGACCCAAAACTACGATGACGTGTCGTATTTGCTGCTGAACAGCCCGTTTTTCCCTGAAATTGCCGCGCAGTTCATCGGCAAGCTGACGGCGTCGCGCAACAGGCGGCTGACCGTGATCGCGATGAACAATATTGTCGATGCGTTCCGCCGCAATAACGCGTTTACCGAAATCGACATCGAGGTCGATATCCCGAACTACCGGTTTGCCATATTCAGGTTTACGGCGGCCCGCCGGCCGTAGCCGCGCGTTAAACCAGCCGCGACTGCACCACCGCCGCCTGCACGAACGATGCGAACAGCGGGTGCGGTTCGAAGGGGCGCGATTTCAGCTCGGGATGGAATTGCACGCCGATGAACCACGGATGGTCTTCGTATTCGACGATTTCCGGCAGCACGCCATCGGGCGATGATCCTGAGAACCGCAGTCCATGCTGCTCCAGCCGGTCCTTATAGGCGGTATTGACCTCATAGCGGTGGCGGTGGCGCTCGGAAATCTCGGTAGCGCCGCCATAGACTTCCGACACCCGGCTGCCGCGCCGGAGCGCCGCCGGATAGGCGCCGAGCCGCATGGTGCCGCCGAGATCGCCGGCCTTTGAGCGTTTCTCCAGTTCGTTGCCGCGCAGCCATTCCGTCATCAGGCCGACCACGGGCTCGCTGGTCGGACCGAACTCGGTCGAATTGGCGTCTTCGATACCGACCAGATTGCGCGCCGCCTCGATCACCGCCATCTGCATGCCGAAGCAGATGCCGAAATATGGCACATCGCGGACCCGAGCGAATTGCGCCGCGCGGATCTTGCCCTCGGCGCCGCGCTGGCCAAAACCGCCGGGCACCAGGATGCCATTGACGTGCTCGAGGAACGGCGCTGGATCCTCGTTCTCGAACACCTCGCTCTCGATCCAGTCGAGGTTGACCTTGACCTTGTTGGCGATGCCGCCGTGGCTCAACGCCTCGATCAGCGATTTGTAGGCGTCCTTCATGCCGGTGTATTTGCCGACGATGGCGATGGTCACGGCGCCTTCGGGATTGCGCACGCGCTCGTTGATGATGTGCCAGCTTTGCAGCGCCGGTGGAATTTTGGGCTCGATGCCGAATGCCGCCAGCACCTCGTCGTCGAGCCCGGCGGCGTGATAGGCCTCCGGCACCGCGTAGATGTTGTCGACGTCGCGCGCCTCGATCACCGCGCTTGCGCGCACATTGCAGAACAAAGCGAGCTTGGCGCGCTCGCCAGGGGGAATCGGCCGGTCGGTGCGGCACAGCAGGATGTCCGGCTGGATGCCGATCGAGCGCAGCTCCTTGACAGAATGCTGGGTCGGTTTGGTCTTCAGCTCGCCGGCACTCGGGATATAGGGCAGCAAGGTCAAATGCACGTAGATGGCGTGGCCGCGCGGCAGGTCGTTCTTGATCTGGCGGATCGCCTCGAAGAACGGCAGGCCCTCGATATCGCCGACGGTGCCGCCAATCTCGCACAGCACGAAGTCATAGGCATCGTTGCTGTCGAGGATGAAATCCTTGATGGCGTTGGTGACGTGCGGGATCACCTGGATGGTGGCGCCGAGGTAATCGCCGCGCCGCTCCTTGGTCAGGATGTCCTGATAGATCCGCCCGGTAGTGATGTTGTCGGCCTTGGTGGCGGGCCGCCCGGTGAAGCGCTCATAGTGTCCGAGATCGAGGTCGGTCTCCGCGCCATCGTCGGTCACGAATACTTCGCCGTGCTGGTACGGCGACATCGTTCCGGGATCGAGATTGAGATAGGGGTCGAGCTTGCGAAGCCGGACCTTGTAACCCCGGGCCTGCAGCAGGGCGCCGAGCGCCGCCGAAGCCAGACCTTTTCCGAGCGAGGAGACCACGCCGCCGGTGATGAATATGTACCGCGCCATGGGACCCAACCTTTAAGGCTAGCAACGCGATTCGCCAAAACGAATCGCAACCCTCAAGCAGAATAACGCCGCGCTGTGGGTGACGTTAAAAACACAGTGTTGTCAGTCTCTTGATGGAGACTGGTGATGCAGGACGCCAGGCTCGGTTCTGCATGGCCGCACTGCTTTATTGAGATCGCGGCGCCTGCGGGCCCGTTGGCGCCGGTTGATTCTGACGCTCGTCGGATTTCTTCAGCGAATCCAGAATACCGCCACTCTGCGGCGGAGAGATCGGCGTGGCCGGACCGGCCGGCTGCGACTGCGACGCCGGATCGCTGGTGATGATTGAGCTCGGCTTGCGGTCATAGCTGGCAAGCCAGGACAGCAGCAGGCTGGTCAGGAAAAAACCGACCGCCAGCACCGCGGTCGTGCGCGACAGCAGGTTGGCGGTGCCGCGACTCGACATGAAGCCGCCGCCTCCGCCCATCCCGAGACCGCCGCCTTCGGATTTTTGCAGCAGCACTGTTGCGATCAAAGTCGCGACGAGCATCAGGTGGACCACAATAACGACAGTCTGCATCTCTACCTTCCATCGCAAACACGCGGCGCCGGACGACCGGCTGCTCAAAGGGCTTGCGGGGTTTGAAGTCGCGCGGTGTCTACACGATGAAACGGGGCATTGTCACCCCCGCACCGCATCAGCGTTAGTTAGGGACAACCAGCCGCAATCGCAAGGAAATCGGCCGCTTTCAGGCTGGCGCCGCCGACCAGCGCGCCGTTGACGTTAGGCACCGCCATCAGCTCCGAGGCATTGGACGGTTTCACCGAACCGCCATAGAGGATGCGGATTTTGCTCCCTTCGCCCTTAAACCGGGTAATGAGATTATCCCTGATAAAGTGATGAATTTGCTTGATATCCTCCGCCGTCGGCGTAAGGCCCGTGCCGATCGCCCAAACCGGCTCATAAGCCACCACCAGATTGGCTGCCGTGGCGCCATCCGGTAGCGAGCCGCTGAGCTGGCCGCCGCAAATGTGCAGGGTTTGTCCGGCGTCGCGGTGCGCCCCGGTTTCGCCGATACAGACGATGGCCACCAGCCCGGCCCGCCACGCGGCTTCGGCCTTTTGCCGCACCAGCGCATCGCTTTCGCCGTGGTCGGCGCGGCGTTCGGAGTGGCCGACGATGACATAGCTCGCGCCGGCATCGGCCAACATTTCTGCGGAAATGTCGCCGGTATGGGCGCCGGACGCTTTGGGATGACAATCCTGCGCGCCCAATGCGAGCACTTTTCGATCCGCCGGCAAGATCCCACCGGTTTTTTCGGCAAATGTCGCCAGCAGCGTTACCGGCGGGCAGATCAGCAGATCAGCCTTCGCGATCACCGAACCGGCGCCGGCAACCATGGCGTCAAATTCGGCCATCGACGTTTTCAGGCCGTTCATTTTCCAATTGCCGGCAATCAGCGGCCGAATAGCATCGGTCATGGTGGAATCTCGCAAAAGGCGTGCCGGCCAGCGCTACCAGAACGCAACGGTCGGGACCAGACATCGGTTCGGCGCCCCAGAGATCGTTAACCGCTTCAATTTCGTCGCCGCGCTGAGGTTGCGACGGGAAGGCAGCCACTTTATGATAAGGCATCAACTCGGCGGCGCCCTCCCAGCGGACTTAAGCGTCCCGGCGCGAACCCGGTTCCCTCCTGCCAAATAAGTTGGACCCATGCTTCGAGGAATGCGTAAAGCCTCATCAAACTGGCTCGGCAAGATCATTATGGCCACGGTGATGGGCGTGCTGATCGTCAGCTTCGGGGTCTGGGGCATCGCCGACATCTTCAGGGGATTCGGACAGTCGACGCTGGCCAAGATCGGCCGCACCGAGATTTCGACCGAGCAGTTCCGTCAACTCTACACCGAGAAGCTGCAGCAGATCGGCCGCCAGGTCGGCCGGCCGCTGACCATGGATCAGGCGCGCGCGTTCGGCCTCGACCGCCAGGTGCTGCAGCAGGTCATCGCGGAAGCCGCCCTCGACGACAACGCCCGGCAGTTCGGACTTGGCCAGTCCGACGCCGAGACCATGCGGATGATCTATAGCGATCCGAACTTCAAGGGCGTCTCAGGCAATTTCGACCCGGCGCGTTTCCAGGCGACAATCCGGCAGCTCGGCTACAACGAACAACGCTATATCGCCGATCAGCGGCGGGTTTCGCTGCGCCGCCAGATCGCCAATACCATCACCGCCGGCCTCGAGCCGCCGAAAACCCTGATCGATGCGCTGGTTCGCTTCCAGAACGAGCAGCGCGGCATCGACTATGTCAGGCTTGACGCAGCCCAGGCTGGAACCATCGATCCGCCCTCACCCGAGGCGCTGGCCGCCTATTTCGACGATCACAAGACTCAATTCCGCGCGCCCGAATATCGAAAGATATCCTTCGTCATGATCACGCCGGACGAGATCGGCAAATGGTCGGTCGTCTCCGACGACGACGCCCGGAAGATCTTCGAAGAGCGCCGCGACAAGCTCTCGACGCCGGAACGCCGTCAGGTCTCGCAGATCGTATTCCCCAACGTCGAGGAAGCCTCGGCGGCCCGAGGCCGCATTAGCTCCGGCCTGTCGTTCGACGATCTGGCGAAGGAGCGCGGGCTCAATCCGTCCGATGTCGATCTCGGCACCATCACGAAATCCGCAATCATCGATCCCGCGATCGCCGACGCGGCATTTTCGCTTGCGCCCGATGAGGTGAGCCAGCCGGTGCAGGGCCGGTTCGGCACAGCCCTTGTCAAGGTCGGCAAGATCGAGCCGGGCACCCAGGCCACCTATGAAAGCGTCGCGCCCAATTTGAAGCGCGAGATTGCGGCGGAGCGCGCCCGTACCCAGGTCGCCAGCCTCCACGACAAGATGGAAGATGAGCGCGGCGGCGGCGCCAGCGTGGTCGAGGCTGCCCAGAAGCTCGGGCTGACCTCGGTCACCATCGAGGCCGTCGATCGTTCCGGCCGCGCTCCGAACGGCCAGCCGGTCACGGGAATCCCGCAAGGTCTCAACGTGGTCACGCAAGCCTTTTCCAGTGACATCGGCGTCGATAACGATCCGCTCCAGTTTGGCGGCGGCTATGTCTGGTTCGACGTGCTCGGCATTACCCCGTCGCGCGAACGCGGTATCGATGAGGTCAAGGACCAGGTCGAGGCACGCTGGCGCCAGGACCAGGTCACCAGCCGGCTGCGGACCAGGGCGAGCGAGATGGTTCAAAAACTCAATCAGGGCGGCAAGCTCGCCGACGAAGCCGCCGGCCTCGGGCTGAAAGTCGAGACATCGGCGCCATTCAGGCGCGACGCCACCGTGCCGGGTTTGCCGACCAGTGTGATCGAGGCGGCCTTCCGCACGCCGAAGGATACGGCCGCGCAAGCCCCGGGCGCCGGCGGCGGCGACTGGATCGTATTCCGCTTGACCGAGGTGACGGAGCCGCCGGTCGACCTTGCGTCCGACGACATCAAGAAACTGAAGGAGACGCTGCTGAGGGGCTTGAGCGACGAACAGGTCGGCGCATACGTCACCAAGCTGGAATCCCAGATCGGTACCTCCATCAACCAGAGCGCCCTTGCCCAGGTAACGGGCGCGAACAATTGATGCCGCACCGGCGCGTTCCCGAAAGCATTTGATGGACGACCTCAAGACGATCATCGGAAAAGTCGCCTCCGGCGGGACGCTCTCGCGCGAGGAGGCGGCGTCGGCGTTCGACAGCATGATGTCCGGCGAGGCCACGCCGTCGCAGATGGGCGGATTGCTGATGGCGCTGCGCGTGCGCGGCGAAACCGTCGACGAAATCACCGGTGCCGTCTCGGCGATGCGCGCCAAGATGCTGCGCGTCAAGGCGCCGCCCGAAGCCGTCAACGTCGTCGGCACCGGCGGTGACAGCTCCGGTTCGGTCAATGTCTCGACCTGCGCCTCTTTCATTGTCGCGGGCGCCGGCGTTCCCGTCGCCAAGCACGGCAACCGCGCGCTGTCGTCGCGCTCGGGCGCCGCCGACGTGTTGTCCTCGCTCGGCGTCAAGATCGATATCACACCCGATCATGTCGGCCGCTGCGTCGCCGAGACCGGCATCGGCTTCATGTTCGCGCCATCGCATCATCCGGCGATGAAGAATGTCGGGCCGACCCGCGTCGAGCTGGCGACCCGCACCATCTTCAACCTGCTCGGACCGCTGTCCAACCCGGCCGGCGTCACGCGGCAAATGGTCGGGGTGTTTTCGAGGCAATGGGTGGAGCCGCTGGCGCAGGTGCTGAAAAACCTCGGTGCCGAGCGGGTCTGGGTGGTGCATGGTTCCGACGGACTTGACGAGATTACCCTCACCGGGCCGACCTTCGTCGCCGCACTGGAAAACGGCAATATAAGCAACTTCGAGGTGACACCGGAAGACGCCGGGCTCACCCGCGTCGGCGGCGCCGCGCTGAAAGGCGGCGACGCGGCGGCCAATGCGGTCGCGCTGCAAGGCGTGCTCGACGGCAAGCCTGGTGCGTTCCGCAACGTCGCGCTGCTCAATGCGGCGGCGGCGCTGATCGTCGCCGGCAAGGTCGGGAATTTGAAGGAAGGCGTGACGGTCGGCACCAGATCGCTCGATAGCGGCGCCGCGGCGGCGCGTCTAAAACACCTGATCGCGGTCTCTAACGGCTGAACCCAGAATCCGAATGTCCGACATCCTGACCAAGATCGAGGCCTACAAGCGCGAGGAGATCGCCGCCGCCAAGCGCGCGCATCCGCGTGCAGGTGTCGAAGCCCTGGCGAAGGCGGCGCCTGCACCGCGCGGCTTTGTCCGCGCAATCCGGGAGAAACTGGCGTGCGGCGACTATGCGCTGATCGCGGAGATCAAGAAAGCCTCGCCGTCGAAGGGTCTGATCCGCGCCGATTTCGATCCGCCTTCGCTCGCAAAAGCCTATGAAGCCGGCGGCGCGGCGTGCCTTTCCGTGCTCACGGATACGCCGTCGTTCCAAGGCCATCTCGATTTCATGGTGGCCGCGCGCGCAGCTACATCGCTGCCGGTACTGCGCAAGGATTTCATGTACGACACCTATCAGGTGGTCGAGGCCCGCGCGCACGGCGCCGACTGCATCCTGGTCATCATGGCAGCGCTCGACGATGCCGCGGCGGGGGATATCGAGGATGCCGCACTCGCGCACGGCATGGACGTGCTGATCGAGATTCATAACCGCGGGGAACTCGACCGCGCGCTAAAACTTCGCTCGCCGATGATCGGCGTCAATAACCGCAACCTCCGCACCTTCGAAACCACGCTCGGGACCAGCGAGGCGCTGGCGCCGCTGATTCCGAAGGACCGGCTGATGGTCGGCGAGAGCGGCATCTTCGCGCCGGCGGATCTGGCGAGGCTGGCGCGTGCGGGCATGTCGACGTTCCTGGTCGGTGAAAGCCTGATGCGGCAGGCCGACGTAGCCGCGGCCACCCGCGCCCTGCTGGTCCGCGGCGACGCTCCCCGCGCTACCGGAACGCGGTAACCCATGGCCGGCAAGAAATCGAAACGCGCTTCGAAAGGTCAACCCGTCCTCACCCATATCGACGGCAGGGGCGAAGCGCGGATGGTCGATGTCTCGGCCAAGCCCGCCACCGAACGAGCGGCTGTCGCCGAAGGCCGCGTGGTCATGAGCAGGGCCACGCTCGATCTGATCGTTTCAGGCGACGCCAAAAAAGGCGACGTGCTCGGCACCGCGCGCCTCGCCGGCATCATGGCGGCGAAGCGGACCTCCGATCTCATCCCGCTCTGCCATCCCCTCGCGCTGTCGAAGGTCACCCTCGACATTACGCCCGACAAGAAACTGCCGGGCTGCATCGTCCGCGCCACGGTGAAGGTGACCGGCCCGACCGGTGTCGAAATGGAAGCGCTGACCGCAGTGTCGGTCGCGTGCCTTACGATCTACGACATGGTCAAGGCGGCCGAGCGCGGGGTGCGTATCGAAGGCATTCATCTGGTCGAGAAAAAGGGCGGCAAGTCCGGCCATTACCGCGCCAGGGACTAAAGACCCCATCACGCTAGTTTGATCGATAAGATCCGAGCGTGCGGTGTTCAACCGTTATGCTCGACGAGCCCAACGCGGAGAAAACGTCATGTCACAATTCAGGCTTTTGAGTGCGGTGGCAATCCTGGCAACCGCGATCGTTTCGCCCGTCATGGCCCAACAGGTCATCTCGGAGCCGGGCTATTGCGCCCAATTCTATCCGAATGCGAATTGCCAGAACAAAGGGCCGGGCAACCCCTATACCGGCTCCAGCGGCTATTATCAGCGCGGGATGGATCCCGGCATGGTCGCGTCCACCGGCGGTTCGCCGCCATGCGCGCAGTATCGGTCCTATGACCCGGCGTCCGGCACCTATATCGGCCGCAACGGACGGCGCATCGCCTGCCAGTAACCGCTACGATCTGAATCGAAAAAGGCGGCTCACTGAGCCGCTTTTTTCTTGCGCTTCATGTCCAATTTGTAATCGGTCACCGTCGAACCGGGCGCGCGGTTGGTCACGACCCATGTTTGCGGACTGAGCGAACATGGAGACGGCACATGAAACGCGTGATCCTCGGCACCATGCTGATCCTCGGCGGAATGATCACCGCGGCGTCCGCCGACACCTGGGTTTTCAGGGACATCCAGCGGCCGCACGGTCACGACCGCAGCATGGCGGTGAAGCGCGCCGACGGCCGCAAATGCGGCGCTCGAAACAATGCGTTCAAGGACGAGAACGTTTCAGCGTTCCAGAACTGCATGTTCGCGCGCGGCTGGACGCCGGACCACATCATCCCCGACCCGGCGCCGCGCATCGCGCGCGGCTCCAGCGACGACAGCAGCCCGCCGATCGACTATTCATCGAACGACGACTGGGTCCGCCGCCAGCAGGACCAGGACAACCTGCAGCAGATGCTGAACACACAGCAGATGATCAACAACCAGCAGATGCTCAACGACCAGCAGTTTCAGCAGAACCAGCAGCAGATGATCAACGATATGAACAATCGCTAGCGGCCGACGAACCCCGCAAACTCAAATCGTCTTTGGATTTTCGTCGAGGCCGGTCTGCCATGTCGAAGGTTGTGTGCCAAAACCGCGCTTGGCGCGGGTGCCGAGCCAGTAGCCGAACTGCGGCGGCACATTGCGGAACGGGCCGTCGACGCCGAGCTTCAGCGCGGCATCCATCGGCCAGTTCGGATTGTTGAGGATCTCACGCCCCACCGCGATCAGATCGGCATGGCCGTCGCGCAGGATCTGTTCGGCCTGGTCGCCATGGATGATCAGGCCGACCGCCATGGTCATGATATCCGCGTGCCGGCGCACATATTCCGACAGCGGCACCTGATAGCTGTATTTTATCTCTTTACCCAGGATCGGCGCCACGTCGGTGATGCCGCCCGACGAGCAGTCGATGACATCGACGCCTCTGGTTTTCAGAATGGTTGCAAGCCGCGCACTTTGTTCGGGCCCCCACCCCGCATTGTCCTGCACCGACAACCGTACGAACAGCGGCTTCTCATCCGGCCAGTGCGTGCGTACCGCTTCCGTCACCTCGATGATGAAGCGCATTCGGTTGGCTTCGGAGCCGCCATATTCGTCGTTGCGCTGATTGGATTTCTCCGACAAAAACTCGTGCACGAGATAACCATGCGCGCCGTGCAGCTCCAGCACGTCGAAACCCGCCTCGTTGGCGCGGCGCGCCGCTTCGCCCCAGGCCTGCACGAGATCCTTCACCTCGCGGCGCTCGAGCGCCCGCGGCGCCGGCCATTTCTCGCTGTGCGCAATCGCGCTCGGCGCCACCGGCGTCCAGGCATCCCAATCGTCGATCTCGGGCGTTCGCTGCAGCGGCCGGTCGCCTTCCCATGGGCGGGTGGCACGCGCCTTGCGGCCGGAATGGCCGAGCTGGATTCCGGCCACCGAATTTTGCTGCTTGATGAATTTGACGAGACGGCCCAGCGGCTCGATGAACGTATCGTCCCAGATGCCGAGATCGCCAAGCGTGCCGCAGCCGCGGCGTTCCACTTTTGTGGATTCGACCACGACAAGCCCTGCACCTCCCGCCGCGAACTTGCCGGCATTCATCAGATGCCAGTCGGTCGGATATCCCTTGACCGCGGAATACTGGTGCATTGGCGGCACCACGATGCGGTTGCGCAACTCCACGCCTCGGATGGTTAGCGGCGAAAACAGCAGCAAATCGCTCATGGCCAGTCCTTTTGGCGGGTTTTGCAAATACCAATCGCGGCAATCTGATGGCAAAAGTGCTGCGATTAATACGGGGAATGTTGCAGCATTACTACAGCAGATCAATGGTTTGCGGTTACACTGCCGGCATTGAATTTGATTTTCGAGAACCAAATGCATCGCAAGTTTTTCATTTCGCTGATGCTGGCCTGTGGCATCATCTGCGCCATCGGTTCGTTCACCGCCGGTGCACAGGAACGTATCGGCCGTGCCGCCGTGATCCGTAACGATGTTTCGCAGATCGCGCCGCAAGTCATCCGAATCAGCGCCGGCGATGAAATCTTTCGCGACGAAACCGTGCGTACCGCCGCCGACAGCGACGCCAAATTCGTTCTTCGCGACGATACCAATCTGTCGCTCGGCCCAGGATCGACCCTGAAGCTGGACCGCGCGGTATTTTCCGGCGAGACCGGCGCGGGCGACATCGCCATCAAACTGTCGACCGGCGCGTTTCGTTTCATCACCGGACACTCTACCAAGGAATCCTATAAAATCGTCACGCCGCTCGCGACCATCGGCGTGCGCGGCACGACGCTCGATATCCTCAATCAGAGAGGCCGCAATCTCGTCGTGCTGCAGGACGGACAGGGGCGGGTATGCGCCGGCGGCCAGTGCGTCGATCTCCTGAATCCGGGCGACACCGCCGTCATCACCGCAACGAACGGAAAGATTCAGATTACCAGAGTGAGCTCGCCGCCCTGGACATTCGCGAGCGCCTGCGCTGCGAACTCGGCGCTGTGCAGCCAAACCACTTTTGCCGAACTCACCGTGCCCGGCACGCCGGAGATTGACGTCGATTTTGCGTCCGCGTTGTGCGGCAAATGATTTGATGCCGCTTTTCGGAATGGATCGATGAGTAACGCATCGGAACAAACGCAAACCGGTTACGCCACGCTGGGCCAGAAGCTCGGCCGTGCCGCCGCGATCGGTTTTGCGGTTGCGATTGCGGTCGTGCCGGTCGCTGCGCAGGCGCAGAGCGTTCCAACTCCGACACCAACGCCCACTCCAACCCCCACACCGACTCCGACGCCAACACCTACGCCAACCCCAACACCTACTCCAACGCCGACTCCGACCCCCACGCCGACTCCAACACCAACGCCCACTCCGACGCCTCCTGGGCCGACGCCGAACCAGCAATCGAGTACCAACTCGATTCAGAATCTGGCCGACCAGCGTTTCTCGCAAATGATCACGACGCGCGTGCTTGCGAGCGTGCTGCTGGGGGTGAACGAGCAGGTGAATTGTTCGAATTGCGTCAGCGCGTTCGGCTCGGCGGGTTCGTTTTCAGCCGGCGTGCACGGGCGCTACAACATCACCGACAATCTCTCGTTCCTGGGCGGCATCGCCTATGCCCAGTTCAACGAGAATGGTTTCAACGTCACCAGCGCGCCGATCGGTGCGTTCGCGCTGCGTTATGACTTTACCGATTGGGGAACGTCGCGGCCGTTTTTTGACCTGGGAACGGTGCTCTCGCCCAACCAGCATGTGAGTTATCTGCGATCCTACGTCAGCAGCCTCGGGCCGACGCAGGTCGTAAGCGACACCACGAGTTCGAACTATTCCGTGTTCGAGCGCGCCGGATGGATTTTCCGGGTGACGCCCCGCGACGAGTTCGCGGTGTCCGGCGAGTTGTGGCAGGGCTGGCAGCGCGTGCGTGGCTACCGGGAAATGACCACGCTTGCCAATCCCTTCAGCGCCACCATCGCCGACAGCACCGACCGGATCAATCTCGCACGCGTCGGCGCGCAGTGGACGCACCTGTTCGGCACTTTCGTTGAAGTCAATGTCAACGGCGGCTTTGTACAATCGTTCGCAAGCTCGACGGGATTGCAGGCCGCGGTGGTCGGTGTCGGCAATATCCTGCCCGCCTTCGGCAACCAGCACTGGTTCGAGCTCGGCGGCCGCGTCGGCGCGCGCCTGACAAAGAACATGACCGCCGATGTATTCGTCGATGGCACGCTGGGACCCTACCCCGTCGGCAATACCGTGCATGGCGGCGTCGGCTTGCGCGTCAACTACTGATCTGGCGGAAGACGCGCCGCGCCGCTATCGCCAGCTCGCGAACCACATCAGCCGCTCATATCCGGTCAGCGAGGTCTCGATCGAGGCCGCGGAGATCGGCAGAAACAACACGAAGCTCGCCAGCGCTGCCGCCAGAAACAGCCATCGCGCCCACAACCAGCGTTCGGTTTCGCTGCGGAAAAAACAATAGGCCAGCGCCAGGCTGGCGACGCTCGCCGACGGCAAATAATAAAACGAAAAGCCGACGGCGCGCGGAAGCGCGATCCATCCGAGATAAAGCGCGGCATAGCTCGCCAGGATAAGGAATGCATCGCGTCGGCGCTTGACGATCCAGTCTCGAAGGCAGATCAGGATCGCAGGAATCGCGCTCCAGAACACGAGCGGATTGCCGAGCGACAACACCGCCCAGTACCGGTCGTCGCCGGCTTTTTCGAACAGGAACCACACCGGCCGGATCAGGAACGGCCAGCTCGGCCACGCCCTCATATAGGGATGCGGCGTGACCAGGGTCGCGTTGTCCTGGAAAATCCGGCGCTGGGCTTCGAGCAAGGCGGCCGGCGAGAAACCGTAGATCGGCAACCAGGCCGCGATATAGGCGGCGAACGGAACGAGACCGAGGCAGACCAGCCAGTCGCGCGTGCGCATGTCGGCCCACAGATTGGGGCGATACCAGTCGCTCGGCTGCGGATCGTCGAATTGCGTGCGCCAGCTCCGCAAGATCAGCACGGCGGTGGCGATGGCGATGCACATTCCCCAGGCGAACACCCCGCTCCATTTGCAGGCGGTGGCGAGCCCAAAACAGAGTCCGGCCACGCAAAGCAGCGCACGTGTCCGCGCGTCGGAGCGAAAACTCGCCATGAACGCGGCGAGGCCCCACAGCACAAACGCCAGCGCGAAGATGTCGAGCATCGCCACCCGTGCCTGCACGAACAGCATTTGATTGAGCGCGGTAACCGCGGTCGCCCAAAGCGCCGTGCGCTGATCGCCAAACAGCGCACGGCCGCAAAGATAGATCCCGGTCAGCGCCAGCGCGCCGAACAGCGCGCTCATGGTGCGCCAGCCGAACGGATTGTCGCCGAACAGCCAGATCGACAGCGCCATCAGTTCCTTGGCGAGCGGCGGATGTTCCAGATTGAGTGTGGGTATGCCGAAATGCGTCTGCAGCAATTGCCGCGCGGCCGGCACGTAGTGCGTCTCATCGAAATACGGATGGTCCGGCGTATCGATCCCGATCAGCAACACGAGATAGCCGAGCAGGAAAATAAAAAATCCAGCCGCCGGAGTACGCCACTCGAAGCGGGCGGCTGGATCGGTGTCGGTCACGAACGCTCAGCGGCCGTACAGGCCGGTCAATGTCGCCTTCGCCAGCGTATGGAAATGCAGGTCGAACCCGACCAGGGCGGCTGAAGCGGCATCGTTCTTGGCATCGGGCAACTTGTCGACGTCGACCGCAAACACCGTGATCTGGTATCGATGCGGCTTGTCGCCGGCCGGCGGACATGGGCCGCCATAACCGTCGGCGCCGAAATCGGTTCGGCTCTGGATCGCGCCCTTGGGCATCAGTTTCTTCTTCACGTCGCCGGCGCCCTTGGGCAGCGCGCCGGTGCCGGGCGGAATGTTGAACACGACCCAGTGCCACCAGCCGCTGCCGGTCGGCGCATCCGGATCGTAGATGCTCAACGCGAAGCTTTTGGTGGCGCTCGGCGCGCCGCTCCAGTTCAGCGCGGGAGAGACATTGCCGCCGCTGCAGCCGAAACCCTTGAATACCTGCTCATTGGCAATGGTGCCGCCCTCTTTGATATCGGGGCTGGTCAAGGTCATGCTTTGCGCATTTGCCGCGCTTATTCCGAACGCACTCACGGCCAGTGCTGCGATCCAAATTGCCAGTTTCGCCATTGCAACCCCTCCCGATGAGCCAGGATTCTTCCGCTGATCCGGCTTTGCAAGCCATAGCAATTTTTGCGATGACGTGGAAGCCGAACGCGATAACGAGTCTGCTGCTTGAATGCGTAGACTTCGCATGATAGGTGCATGATATCCGGGCCATCGGCAACCGCCCGGTCAGCTGCCGCTCAGCCAAGCGTTGTCTCGCTCCGTCACGGAGGTGAGACATGTCCTGCGGCACATCACTACCTGCACATCGACGACTGCGATGAAAACCCCAGCGGATATCCTTTGCCTGTACGGCGCGCGGGCGCTGCGCGGGTTTGGCGACGGCTTTGCGATTCTTATTCTGCCGGTCTACCTTTCGGCTATCGGCTTCAGCCCGCTTGAGATCGGGGTCGTCGCCAGCGCGTCGCTGCTGGGTACGGCAGCGCTGACATTGATCACGGGCTTCATCGCGCCGCGCTTTGAACTGCGGAACCTTTTTCTCGCCGGCGCGGCGTTGATCGTCCTCACCGGTCTGGTCTTCCCGCAAGCCGAGACCCTTGCGCCAGTTCTGCTGATCGCCTTCATCGGGAGCATCAACCCCTCCGGCGGCGATCTCGGTATGCTCGTTCCCCTCGAACATGCCGTACTGACCAGGGAAACTCCTGACCGCGACCGCACCGGAGTTTTTGCCCGCTATAGCCTGATCGGCGCCCTGACGGCTGCCGTGGGAGCTCTGGCGGCAGCGCTGCCGGAGGTGCTGGCGTCCCACGGCTGGCCGAAACTCGGCGCCATCCGGCTGATGTTTTACCTATACGCCGCGCTGGGACTGCTGGCTTCACTGCTCTATCGGCGCCTGCCCCGCGACCATGCCGGCGTGGCAAATCGCCCGAAACCGCGCTCGGGCCGTCGCGAAACATTGTCTACAAGCTCGCGGCCTTGTTCAGCCTCGACGCCTTCGCCGGCGGCTTCGTCGTGCAGTCGCTGCTGGCGCTCTGGCTGTTTCAACGATTCAATCTGTCGCTGGAAGCGGCGAGCCTGTTTTTCTTCTGCTCGAGCCTGTTGGGCGCAATGTCGTTTCCGGTCGCCGCCTGGCTGTCGCGGCGCATCGGCCTCGTCAACACCATGGTGTTCACCCACATCCCCTCCAGCCTCTGCCTGATCGCCGCGGCGTTTTCGTCGGATTTGACCATAGTGCTGTCGTTGCTGCTGGTTCGCTCCGCACTGTCGCAGATGGACGTTCCCACCCGCTCCTCCTACGTAATGGCCGTGGTGACCCCCGCCGAGCGCACGGCAGCCGCAAGCGTCACCGCGGTGCCGCGCAGTCTCGCCTCGTCCATCAGTCCCGCCATCGCCGGCTTCATGCTGGCCGGACCGTTTTCCGCGCTGCCGCTGGTGGTGTGCGGTGCCTTGAAGATCGGCTATGACCTGGCGCTGCTGCGGATGTTCCGGCACACCAGGCCGCCGGAGGAGGTGTGAGTTTCAAGCGAATGCGGACATTGCCCGCCCGTCCGGTTTTTCGTAAACGACCGGGATGTCCCCGCCTCGCCTCCCCCCCAATTCTGCCGACGCGCTGTTGTTCGATCTCGGCCGCGTCGTGCTGGATGTCGATTTCAACCGCACGCTTGAGTGCTGGGCCGATCATGCCGGCTGCGCGCCCGCAGATCTGATCGCAAAATTTGCGCTCGACGATTCCTTCGAACGTCACGAGCGCGGCGAGATCGAGGACGCCGAGTTCTTCGCCTCCTTGCGTAACTCGCTCGGCATCGAGGTCACGGACGCGCAGTTTCTCGAAGGCTGGAACGCGATCTTCGCCGGCGAAATGCCCGAGATCGCGCCGCTGCTGGCGCGGGCGGCGCAACGCGTGCCGCTCTATGCCTTCTCCAACACCAACCGCGCCCACGAGGCACATTTTTCGAAAGCGTTTGCGGGCGTACTCGGTCACTTCAAGCAAATCTTTCTGTCCTCGACAATCGGGCTTCGGAAACCTGACGCGGCGGCCTATGATCATGTGGTGAAGGAGATCGGCTTGCCGGCAGGGCGGATTGTGTTCTTCGACGATGTTGTAGAAAACATCGAGGGCGCTCGGGCACGCGGACTGACGGCCGTTCACGTGACATCGACGCGCGACGTGGCCGAGGCGCTTGCCGCATTGGGAATTTAGGAGATTTTGGTGGCCTTGATGCCGGTTGCCGACGCGCTTTCAGCGGTTCTCGCGGGCGCCGAGGCTCTCCCCGAGGAGATGGTTGCGCTCGATGCGGCGCATCATCGCGTGCTCGCGCGCGACATCGCGGCGTTGCGGACCCAGCCGCCGCAGGCGATGTCGGCGATGGACGGCTACGCGGTGCGATCGGCCGATGCCGCCAACGTTGCCGCGAGGCTGAAGGTGATCGGCGAAGTCGTTGCGGGACGGCCGTTCGGCAAGACGTTGCAATCGGGCGAAGCGGTGCGGATCTTCACCGGCGGCGTGATCCCGCAAGGCGCCGACGCCGTGGTGATCCAGGAAGACACCGTGCGCGACGGCGACAACATCGATCTCACCGAGGCGGCGGTCGCGGGCCGCCATATCCGCCCCGCCGGCGTCGATTTTAACGAAGGCGACGTGCTGCTGCGCGCGGGCCGCCGCCTCACCGACCGCGACCTGTCGCTGGCCGCCGGCATGAATTATCCGCAACTGCCGGTGCGGCGGCGGCCGAAAGTCGCGGTGCTCGCCACCGGCGACGAACTGGTGATGCCCGGCTCGATCCCCGGCCCGGGCCAGATCGTGTACTCCAACGGTTACGCACTGCGCGCTCTGGCCCGCGCCGAGGGTGCCAAGACCGTCGACCTCGGCGTCGCCGCCGATACCGTGGATGCCACCACCGAGGGCATCCGCCGCGCTCGCGACATCGGGGCCGATATCCTCATCACCACCGGCGGCGCCTCGGTCGGCGACCATGATCTCGTCAAGCAATCGCTGGAGGCGGAGGGGGTCGGAATCGCGTTCTGGCGGATCGCGATGCGGCCGGGCAAGCCGATGATGCATGGACGGCTGGGTGCGATGCGCGTGATCGGCCTGCCCGGCAATCCGGTATCGTCCTATGTCTGCGGCTTCCTGTTCATGGTGCCGTTGATTCGCGCATTGTCGGGCCGGTCTGACCTGCACCATGCGACGGAAGCGGCCCTGCTCGGGCGCGATCTTGCCGCCAACGACGTGCGCGAGGACTACCTGCGCGCACGTCTCGAGGCGCGCGCCGATGGCGTGCCGGTGGCGACGCCGGTCGATCACCAGGACAGCTCGCTGTTGGGAAATCTCTCTGCCGCACGGGCACTTGTGGTCCGTTCTCCCTTTGCTCCGGCTGCACCAGCAGGTTCGCCCTGCGTCATCCTCCGGCTGCCGATCTGACGGGCTTAAGCGACCCTTCCGGCAAAACCTCATTCTGTTGACGTGAAATTAAGTGGTTGCGGAACACATATGGAACATATAGTGTCTGTTCATGATTTGTTTCGAGTATTCGTGCTTGAACCGGAGTCTTCGGCTCCCTTCGGAATTGAACGGCACTATCAAACTGGGGATTGGTCGAGATGCTCACGCGCAAACAGTATGAACTCCTGCGATTCATCAACGAGCGGCTGAAAGAGGCCGGCGTCCCCCCCTCGTTCGACGAGATGAAGGACGCGCTGGACCTTCGTTCCAAATCCGGCATCCATCGCCTGATCACGGCACTTGAAGAGCGCGGCTTCATTCGCCGCCTGCCCAATCGCGCCCGCGCCATTGAAGTAATCAAGCTGCCAGAACTGTCGGGCAGTGGCGGCGGCAACGGCCGCCGCGGCTTCACCCCGAGCGTCATCGAAGGCAATCTTGGCAAGGTCCGCCCCAATGCCGGCGGCGGATCGGAGGATGATGCCGGCCATCCGGTGTCGGTCCCTGTGATGGGCCGTATTGCGGCGGGTACCCCGATCGAGGCGCTGCAGACCCGCAGCCACACCATCAGCGTGCCGCCGGACATGCTCGGCTCCGGCGAGCATTACGCGCTGGAGGTCCGCGGCGATTCGATGGTGGACGCCGGTATCCTCGATGGCGATATGGCACTGATCCAGCGCAACGAAACCGCCGAGACCGGCGACATTGTGGTGGCGCTGATCGACGAGGAGGAAGCCACGCTAAAACGTTTCCGCCGCCGCGGCGCTTCGATTGCGCTGGAGCCCGCCAACACCTCCTATGAAGTCCGGATCCTGCCACCGAACCGGGTCCGGATTCAGGGCAAGCTGATCGGGCTGTATCGGAAGTATTAATTCCAGGCTTAATCGTCCGCCTGAAGATCGGCTTCCGCCGGCTTTGCGTCCAAAGGACGCGCGCTCGGCGGACGTGGATTGTTGTTCTCCGGTTCCGTCTGGTTGCCAGCGGCCGGCGACCACGGCCGATCAATCCCGTTCGGCCTGACCGCATCGATCACGAATCCGGCCCGGGTTCGCCGCAAGCCGATCGCAACCTGTTTTTGCAGGCGCTCCTGCCCGATCACCAGCGCCTTGCAGTCAGGCGGCGCTTGCCGCGCCGTGACAATGACCGCCGCGCGCTCGCAATCATCCGCCAGCGCCTCAGGCCGCAGCACCAATGCGACGAACGCGCCATCCCGCATCTGCGTCACGCAGCCGGCCTCGTCGCAGGAGACGCGGTCGCCAAGCGATGCGTCGCCCGGCAGCCGCGGATCGGCGTCGGCTGCAAGCCATTCCTTCGTAAGAAACGTATCCTTGGCGGTCCGCATCAGGCGCAAGCGCCCGTCCTTGCCCCGTACGCCGACATTGTGCGCATCGCCGGAGATCAGGATATCCGGCTGTGGCGCCGCCAGCGCCCAGACCGCCGCCAGCGCAATGGCGCCCGCGCCGGTCCAGCGCAGCGGCGTCCGCAGCAGGCCGAGCAGGATGATCCCCGCGGTCGCCACGATCAGCGGGCCGGTGCCGAACGCGGCCATGCGGCCGATGGCGCCGGGCAGTGCCGCCACCCACTGCGCCACGGCGATCATCCAGTCGATGCCGAATTCCATGATCCGCCAGAACACGCCGTCGAAGCCGAACGGCATCGCAACGAGGCCCAGCAGGCCCGCCGGCATCACCAGGACCGATACCACCGGCATTGCCGCGAGATTGGCGACCACGCCATAGGGCGTCACGCGATGGAAATGGAACGCGGCATAGGGCGTGGTCGCCAGACCCGCGATCAGCGACGCCAGCGCCAGCATCGCGATCTCGCGCCCGCCCCATAGCGCCACGCGCGCGGCCGCCGAATTGTCCGGCGAGGCGAACAGCCGGGGCATCCCGATCTGAACCAGCGCTACCAGGCCCAGCGTAGCTGCGAACGACATCTGAAAGCTCGGATGCACCAGCGCCTCCGGCGCAATGACAAGCACGATCATCGCCGCGACCGCCAAAGTCCGGAATGTCACCGCGCGGCGATCGACCATGACGGCGATCAGCACCACCGCGGTCATGAAAAACGAGCGCTGCGTCGCCACCTCCGCACCCGACAGCAACAGATAAAACGCGGCGGCGAGGAGTGCGGCGGCAGCGGACCATTTCTTGATCGGGAATGTCACGGTCAGCGCGGGAATCAGCGCCAGCAGCGCGCGGACCGCGAAAAACACCACGCCGGCGACGACGGCCATGTGATACCCGGAAATCGAGAGCACGTGGCCGAGGCCTGAAATGAACATGGCGTCGTTGACCGGCGTCGAGATGGCGTCGCGCCGTCCGGTGAGCAATGCGGTAGCGATGGCGCGCTGGTCGCCGCCGAGCACGGTGCGAATCCGCGCATCGATGGCGTCGCGCAACCCTTGCATGAACGCGGCATAGCGCAGCGACACGCCGCCGCTGAACGGCGGATCCAACGTCTTGATGCCGCCCATCACGAAGCCGGACGCGCCGATGCCTTGAAAATACATATCGCGGCCGAAATCGTAACTGCCCGGCCGTAACGGCGCGAGCGGCGGCTGCAGCCGCGCTTTCAGCTCAACGAAGCTGCCGACCGCGGGAGCCGTGCCCTTTTTCACGGAGAGGCGGACGCGCTCCAGTCTTATTGCCGCGCGCGGGCTCTCCAGTTGCACCACCCGCAACACAAAGCGGTCGGTGCGCTCGCGCTCCTCCCGCGTCTCGACAAAGCCTTTCAGCGAGACTGAAAACATCGGCCGCGCCAGCACGCCATGCGCGACCCGCGCGGTTTTCAACGTCGCGGTGGCAAAGCCCGCGGCGAGCGCGGCGATCACCACAGCGAGCGGAAATGCCTTCTGCCGCCGCAGCAAGAATGCCGCCACGCAAAGCGCCGCCGCCGTGATCGCCGTCACCCAGGCAACCGGCTCACGCGCGGCGGCGAAATAAAACGCAATCCCCGCGCCGAACGCGACTGGAATCCATGGCAGCAGCCGGCCGGCGCCGGCTTCGGCGCGGGCCCAGCCTTGCAGTTTTGCGATGAGGGAAGACCATGTGTCGAAACCGGAGGGGGCGATGCCGCCAGCCCGGACCGCCTCGCGCGGTGGCCATGTGCCCGCCCAGCTTCGGCTGTTTCCCCGCTCCGCCACGACGCACCACCCTCAAACTGATGCGCCATCAAAATTGAAAGAGCGGATTGCCGCCACCAACCGGAAGTTTAAATTTTGCTTCTTGTTTCTAGTGCAACCTGAAACAGACGATACTGATCAGTCATCAGCAATCTTTATCCAATCGCCTTTCATATCTTTCATGTCACGGTGCCTAGTACCAGAATCCCAATTTAGACATGTCCGCACGTCCTTAAAATCATTAAACATACAAGCCTCGCGGACCAGAATTTTTCCGTCCATATTTTCGACGATTTTTAAAAATGCTTCCTTTCCATCACTGCCAGTATAGGAAAGACCGATAATACAAACTTTTTGCTCAGGCTGACAAAACCGCGTAAACTGAGGCTTCCCGTTATTTTGCATAGAAGATAGTTTTACGGCCTTTTCAAAAATTTCCTTCCACGTGGGCACGCTCTTTGCCGTGCTAGTTTGTGGCGCAAGGCTAACCTGCGGCAATATAGGTGTCGGTTCGCCGGTGGGCGTTTGCTGAAGGCTAGCGACCGGTGCTTGTTGCAACGTCTGTGCGGGCTTGCCAACCATAGTTGTGCCCATTGACTGGAGGTCCTGTGGACTGAGCCACACCATCTCGCTCGGCGGCGTCACGACCATACGTCCAATAATCGCCGATGGCACTCCCAACTCCTTTGCGATGCGCGCCATTGAAACAGTGGCCGCGCCCGATTGCACAGTTTCAGCTCCCGTTTGATCTGAGGCACCATGAACGCCGATTTGTGCGGTGTAGCTGGCAAACTTCGTTTCACCAGCAGCGAAAACCAGAAAACAGGCCGAGGCGCAGGTTGCCCCTTGTCCGACGTTTGTAGACATTTTCGCGAACTTAACCGCTGCAGCGAGCCTCACCCCTTCGAGGAGATTTCCGCCAATGGAATTTAGCCGGACGTTCGCAACAAGTTTGCCTGAGTCATTTGCTGTTTTAATCGCAGCGGTAAACGATTCCGTGTCACCATCGGCAATTTCGCCGACTATTTGAATTATGACTCGGCCGTCTTTCCCGGTGACGCTTTTTAAGGTCGCCGATAAGGCTGGTTGCCCCCAAAAGGCGGCGGTCACCAGTCCCAGTAAAACCGCACTACCGCCCGATCTCATAACGCCAGACACCCCCCGCTTTGCTCAAGTTTCCCGCAATCTATAGACGCGTGCAAGCGGTTTCCCCCATGAGGTATATTGAAAACCGGCAAATCAGGCGCGATTTTCTAGCGGAGTGATGGGGAATATGGAAAGGCGTTAGCCCTTGCCGCCGACTTCCTTGGCGAAGGTGTCGCGCAAACCGATGGTCCGGTTGAACACCGGCTTCTCCGGCGTCGAATCCGGATCGCGCACGAAATAGCCCTGCCTTTCGAACTGGATGACATCGGACGAAGTGGCCTCTGCAATCGCGGGCTCGACCCGCGCGTCGCTCAAAATTTCCAGCGATTGCGGATTGAGATCGGCGGCGAAATTGGCGGCGTCCGGCGTGGGTTTTACAAACAACTGGTTGTACAGACGGATCTCCGCCGGCACCGAATTCGGCGCCGACAGCCAGTGCATGGTCGCCTTCACCTTGCGCCCGTCGGGCGCGTTGCCGCCCTTGGTCGCGGGGTCGTAGGTGCAGCGCAGTTCGACCACCTCGCCTGCGGCGTTCTTCACGACTGCCCGGCAGGTGATGAAATAGGCATAGCGCAGCCGGACTTCGTTGCCCGGCGACAGCCGGAAAAATTTCTTCGGCGGGTTTTCCATGAAATCGTCGCGCTCGATATAGAGCTCGCGGCCGAATTTTATCTTGCGCGACCCTGCGGAAGGATCGTCCGGATGGTTGACCGCCTCGATCTCCTCGACCTGGCCTTCGGGATAATTCTCGATCACGACTTTTAGGGGACGCAGCACGGCCATCCGCCGCAGCGCGGTTTTGTTGAGCACCTCGCGGATCGAGAATTCCAGCATGCCGACGTCCACCACGCTGTTGGCTTTCGCCACGCCGATGCGCTTGATGAATTCGCGGATCGCCGCCGGTGGCACCCCGCGCCGCTTCAACCCGGCAATCGTCGGCATGCGCGGATCGTCCCAGCCGGCGACATGGCCGCCGCGCACCAGTTCGGTCAGCACGCGCTTGGACAGCAGCGTGTAGGTCAGATTGAGCCGCGCGAATTCGTATTGATGCGGGTGCGACGGCACCGGCAGCTTGTCGAGCAGCCAGTCATAGAGCGGACGGTGATCCTCGAATTCCAGCGTGCAGATCGAATGCGTGATGCCCTCGATGGCGTCGGACTGGCCGTGGGCGTAGTCGTAGCTCGGATAGATCGACCATTTATCGCCGGTGCGCGGATGGGTGGCGTGCAGGATGCGATAGAGCACGGGATCGCGCAGGTTGATGTTGCCCGACGACATATCGATTTTTGCGCGCAGCACGCGTGCGCCGTTGGGAAACTCGCCGGCCTTCATGCGGCGAAACAGGTCGAGATTTTCCTCCACCGACCGCTCGCGAAACGGGCTGTTCCGCCCGGGCTCGGTCAGCGTGCCCCGTGAAGCGCGGATTTCCTCCTGCGACTGGTCGTCGACATAGGCATGGCCGGCGCGGATCAGCTCTTCCGCCCAGCCATACAGCCGCTCGAAATAGTCGGACGCATAAAAAAGATCGGTTCCCCAATCGTAGCCGAGCCATTTTACGTCGGCCTGAATCGAATCGATGTATTCCTGCTCTTCCCTGGTCGGATTGGTGTCGTCGAAGCGCAGGTGGCAGCGGCCGGCAAATTCCTGCGCAATGCCGAAATTCAGCGCGATCGACTTGGCATGGCCGATATGCAGGTAGCCGTTCGGCTCCGGCGGGAAGCGGGTCACGACCTGCTTGTATCTGTGTGAGTCGAGATCGGCCTGCACGATGTCGCGAATGAAATCGCGCCCTGCCTCTGCCGCCGCCAGTTCCGTCGTCATTCCGATTTCCTGTTCAGCGGACCTTCTGCCAAATCCATCGGCCCCCGCCAAGCCCGCTGAGGGCTTTAGTTATGCATCGTTCCTGCTATACACCACCGCGCTTCGCGCATGCCCTGTCTGTTCCAGCCCCCGCCGCAATGACCGATCCCGTCGTCACGCGCTTTGCGCCCTCGCCCACCGGCTTTCTCCACATCGGAGGCGCCCGCACGGCGCTGTTCAACTGGCTCTACGCGCGCGGGCGCGGCGGCAAGATGCTGCTGCGGATCGAGGACACAGATCGAGAGCGGTCGACCGAGCCGGCCATCGCCGCCATTCTCGACGGCCTCAAATGGCTCGGGCTCGATTGGGATGGCGATGTCGTCTACCAGTTCACCCGGGCTGCCCGCCATCGCGAAGTGGCCGAGCAATTGCTGGCCTCGGGCCAGGCCTATCGTTGCTACGCGACCCCCGACGAACTCAAGGCGATGCGCGAGAAGGCGCGCGCCGAGGGCCGCACCCGGCTCTATGACGGCCTGTGGCGCGACCGCGATCCTGCGGAGGCGCCGGCAGGCGTCAAGCCTGCGATCCGTCTCAGGGCGCCGCAGACCGGCGAAACCGTGATCGAGGACCAGGTGCAAGGTCGCGTGGTCTGGCAGAACGAGAGCCTCGACGATCTCGTGCTGCTGCGCGGCGATGGCAATCCGACCTACATGCTGGCCGTGGTGGTCGACGATCACGACATGGGCGTGACCCACGTTATCAGAGGCGACGACCACCTGATCAATGCCGCACGGCAAAAGCAGATCTACGACGCGCTCGGGTGGGACCTTCCGAGCATGTCCCACATTCCCCTGATCCACGGCCCCGACGGATCGAAGCTCTCAAAACGGCACGGCGCCCTCGGCGTCGAGGCCTATCGCGCCATGGGCTATGTGCCGGCGGCGCTGCGCAACTACCTGGTACGGCTCGGCTGGAGCCACGGCGACCAGGAGATATTCTCGACCCAGGAAATGATCGACGCCTTCGACCTGTCGGCGATCGGGCGCTCGGCGGCGCGGTTCGATTTCGCCAAGCTGGAAAACCTCAACGGTCACTACATCCGCCATGCCGACGATCAATCTCTCGTGAGCATGTTCGAGGACGTGCTGAGCTATGTCCCCGATGGTTCGGAGCTGAAGGCCAAGCTCAACGACGCGACGCGCGCCCAGTTGCTGCGCGCCATGCCGGACCTGAAGCAGCGGGCAAAAACGCTGATCGAGCTGATCGACAATGCAAACTTCATCTTCGCCGACCGGCCGCTGGCGATGGAGCCGAAGGCGGCAGCACTATTGATGCCGGAAACCCGGGAATTGATCGGCAGGCTTCGTTCGGCGCTGGAGGTTGTATCGCCATGGACCGCGGAGACCACCGAAACGGCCACGCGGGCGTTCGCCGAAGCGAACAATCTCAAGCTCGGCGCCGTGGCGCAGCCGCTGCGGGTGGCGCTGACCGGACGCACCACCTCGCCGGGCATTTTCGACGTGCTGGCGGTTCTGGGTCGGGAGGAATGCCTGGCCCGGCTGGGCGATCAGGCTCCCGCTTAAGGCTGCAGCCCCGGGCCGCTGGTCCATCTTGCAGTGCACACGGCAATACGATACCCATTTCAGCGGTGCTTCTGGAATATCCGGCCGGCCCCACCATCTCATTGGTCAGGGCAAGCCCGGCCTCCGCAACGATCTCATCGGGGACTTCACGATGGACGCTAAAACAGACGCCACCAGCAAAACCGCAACCCTCACCGTCGGCAACAAGAACTACGATTTCCCGATCCTGAGTGGCACCGTCGGGCCCGATGTCGTCGACATCAGCAAGCTCTATGCCCAAGCCGGAATGTTTACCTACGACCCCGGCTTCACCTCCACCGGCAGCTGCCAGTCCAAGATTACCTATATCGACGGCGACGCCGGCATTCTGGAATACCGCGGATATCCGATCGAACAGCTGGCCGAAAACGGCGATTTCCTCGAAACCTGCTACCTGCTGCTGTACGGCGAGTTGCCGACCAAGGCGCAAAAGCAGGACTTCGACCAGCGCGTGATCCACCACACCATGGTGCACGAGCAGATGGCGCGGTTCTTCCAGGGTTTTCGCCGCGACGCGCATCCGATGGCCGTCATGGTGGCCTCGGTCGGCGCGCTGGCGGCGTTCTATCACGACTCCACCGACATCACCGATCCCACCCAGCGCATGATCGCTTCGATGCGGATGATCGCGAAGATTCCGACGCTGGCCGCGATGGCGTACAAATACACCATCGGCCAACCCTTCATTTATCCGAAGAACTCGCTGAGCTTCGCCGAGAACTTCCTGCACATGTGCTTCGCGGTGCCCTGCGAGGACTACAAGATCAATCCGGTCCTTGCCGACGCGCTCGACAAGATATTCATCCTGCACGCCGACCACGAGCAGAACGCCTCGACCTCGACAGTGCGAATCGCCGGCTCCTCCGGCGCCAACCCGTTTGCCTGCATCGCCGCCGGCATCGCCTGCCTGTGGGGACCGGCGCACGGCGGCGCCAACGAAGCGGCGCTGGCGATGCTGTCCGGCATCGGCTCGGTCGACAAGATTCCGGACTTCATCAAGCGGGTGAAGGACAAGAACAGCGAAGTCCGCCTGATGGGGTTTGGCCAT
The DNA here is from genome assembly GCA_963784755.1 of uncultured Alphaproteobacteria bacterium. Classification (GTDB taxonomy): domain Bacteria; phylum Pseudomonadota; class Alphaproteobacteria; order Rhizobiales; family Xanthobacteraceae; genus Bradyrhizobium. Next base: position 520,693 of record CAWASS010000005.1, read on the forward strand.
CGCGTCTACAAGAACTACGATCCCCGCGCCAAGATCATGCAGAAGATGTGTCACGCGGTGCTGGCGGAAACCGGCCATGGTGACGATCCGATGCTGAAGGTCGCGCTGGAATTGGAAAAGATCGCGCTCAACGACGAATATTTCATCGAGCGCAAGCTGTATCCGAATGTCGATTTCTATTCGGGCATCACCCTGAAGGCGATGGGATTCCCGACCTCGATGTTCACGGTGTTGTTCGCGGTCGCCCGCACCGTCGGCTGGATCAGCCAGTGGAGCGAGATGATCGAGGATCCGCATCAGAAGATCGGCCGCCCGCGGCAGCTCTACACCGGCAAGACGCATCGCGACTACGTCGATATCGGCAAACGCGGGTAGAAGAAATTCGGCGTCAATTGAAGGACTTAAGGCGCGTGAAGGCGTAAGCCCGCGCGCGGCGCCGAGTCTTGCGGCGAACTTCAGGCACGTTGCGGCGAGACGGTGGCAGCGCGCGTGATTTTCGCGCGCGGACGATGCAGAAAAAGCGTGGCGGTGAAAGGGCTTACGCGGCGCAGCGGGGTAAATTATTATTTGGACGCAAATTCCCGCGCCCATTGAAGCACTTGTCAGGGTCGCGCGCGCGCCGCGCGGCCTGATCGCCGCGCGGTATGCCGCGAAATCTGAAGGCTTGTGAGGCGCTTAAGCGACGTCGTCCGGACCAGGCCGGGCCGCAACATAAACCGCATGTGATTGCGCTGAGGCGAACCGAAGGCAAAACCGAGGCATGCTTTTTCTGGCGGCAAGACGAAAACCCTAAACCGCTGTCCACGATTTCCGCAGCGTTGCAAGCACGATGTCGGCGGCTCGCACGCTCGGCGGCTGGCCGCCGGTTGCCATGATGGCATCGAGCCGCGAAAACGCTTCGAGCTGGCGCCGCCGTTGCGGGGTGTCGTCGAGAACATCGCGCAACGCAGGTGCAAGCTTCCCGGGCGTCGCATCCCGCTGCATGAATTCCGGGACGACATTTTCGCCGATCACCAGATTTGCGAGAATGACCGACGAGGTTTTGGCGAGCGCCAGCGCGATCCACATCTCGATCGGGCCGGCGCGGTAGGCGCCGATCATCGGCACGCCGGCGAGCGCAAGTTCTAATGTCACGGTGCCGGATTTGGCGAAGGCTGCACGCGCAATCCGGAACGCCGCCTTCTTCTCCTGCTCGCCGACCGCGACGCGTGGCGCCACCTGCCAGCCTGCGACGCCTTCGCGAACCGCATCGAGCAGATGCGGCATGGTCGGCAGCACCAGCTCGAAATCCGCGCCCTGCTCCCGCAATAGCCGAAGTGTCTCGCCGAACACCGTCATGTGGTGCCTGATCTCGCTGCGGCGGCTGCCCGGCAGCACCAATAGAACCGGCGGCTTGCCGTCGCGGCGGCGCTGCTCGTCCGCGTCCGGGCGAAGCGAGCCGATCTGCTCGATCAGGGTGTGGCCGATATAGGTGCAAGGCGGTCCCTTGAGCCTGCGATAAGCCTCCGGCTCGAACGGCAATAGCGCCAGCACGTGATCGATGTAGCGGCGCATCGCACGCGCACGGCCGGATCGCCAGGCCCACACCGTCGGCGCGACGTAGTCGACAATCGGAATCGCCGGCGCGCGGGCGCGGACCTGCCGCGCGACGCGATGGGTGAAGTCGGGGCTGTCGATGATCACCAGGATGTCGGGGGCCGCTGCGACGACGGCGTCGGCGGTCTCGCGAACTCGTCGCAGGATCATGGGGAGTTTCCGCGCCACCGCGGTAAATCCCATGATCGACAATTCCTCGATCGGAAACAGCGACACCAGGCCCTCGCGCGCCATGGTCAGCCCGCCGACGCCCTCAAATCGCACGGCATCGCCAAGTCGCTGCCGCAACACCTTCATCAGGCTGGCGCCGAGCCGGTCGCCGGATTCTTCCGTGGCGACCAAAAATATCTTTCGCGCGACGACGGAGGCTGGCCTGGCTGCCATCACGCGGGCAAGCCCACCACGAACAGGCCGGCTTTGTCGGCGGCTTCGACCATGGCTTGGGGCTCGGCGACAAGGGTATTTCCGGCGATGACGGCGATACCGGCCAATTGCGCCGCTGCCGCGCCTTCGATGGTCCTCGCACCCAGGGTGGGCAGATCGAAGCGGAGATCCTGTCCGCTTTTCGGCGCCTTCACCAGCACGCCACGTCCTGCCTTGGCGCGAATACGGCCCTCCCCGCGAAGCCGCGAAACCCGCGCCAGCAACCCGTCGGTGCCCTCGATGTCTTCCACGCCGAGCACATGGCCGTCGATCACGATGGTCGCCTGGCCGATATCGAACGGACTGAGCGCACGCAACACCTCCCGCCCCTTGGCGATATCGGCGTTGGCGTCGTCATTTGGCGCCGCGCGTGTGAGACAGCCTGAGGGCATCAGCAAGTCCGGTGCGACATCCTTGATGCCCACCATCCGAACGCCGTCTTTTTCCAGGATACGGCCGACGCTGGACAACAGATGATCGTCACCGCCGCGGAACGCCTTCAATACGCTCGGCATGGCGCGAAGCGTTTTCCAGTCGAGACGTATCTCGGACAGCGCGGGCCGCACCAGCGCGCCGATGAACACCAGGTCGCGGCAGCTTTCAGCGCGCAGCAGATTGGCAAGCCGGCCGAGTTGACCGATTGAAATCCAGTGATGGCGGAAACGCGCGACCTCAACCGGATCGCAGACGCCCCTCAACGCGAAGAAAACCGGACTGATGCCGCGCGCGATCAGCGAATCCGCCACCGCGAACGGCAGCACGCCGCCTGCCGCGATCAGGCCGATGGGCGATGAAATCTGCAAAGGCTGATCCATGGTTTGCATGCCGCGATCAAGCCTTGTTGCCGTCATCCGCCGGCAGACAGAGCGCGCGATGCTTGCCGTCCGCAATGAAGGCCAGAATCTCCGCAATCGCCGGATCCTCAGCTGCCAGATGCTGCACGTCGTTGAGGCGTTCCGCAAAGACGCCCGGCCCGTGAAACAGCTTCTGATAGAACGCGCGCACCACGGCCAGCCGCTCCCGGGTGAATTTGCGGCGCTTCATGCCGATGATGTTGAGGCCTTCGAGAACGGCATACTGGCCGTTCACCAGGCCGAACGGAATGACGTCGCCGCGCACGCCGCAGACGCCGCCGACCATGACCTGCGGGCCCACGCGGGTGAACTGATGCACCGCGGACAGCCCGCCGATGAAAACGAAATCGCCGATCTCGCAATGGCCGCCCAAGGTCGCAGACGTCGCGAAGATCACGTCGTTGCCGACCTCGCAGTCGTGGCCGACATGGCTGCAGTTCATGAAATATCCGCGGTCGCCGACGCGGGTAATACCGCCGCCCCCCACGGTGCCGGCATTCATGGTCACCGATTCCCGGATGATGCAGCCCTCGCCGACCCAGAGTTTTGTCAATTCGCCGCGGTAGCTGAGCGACTGAGGTGGCGTACCCAGCGACGCAAAGGGATAGATGGTGCAGTTGGCGCCGATCGTGGTTTGCGCGGTGATGTGCACATGCCCGATCAGCCGGCAGCCGGGCCCGATCACGACATCCGGGCCGATCATGCAATAGGGACCGATCGAGGTGCCCTCGCCGATCACAGCGCCGTCCTCAATCCGCGCGGTGGGATCGATTTTGCTCTTCGAATGGTCCAGCATCAAACGGCACGCCAATTGTGAATGTGTTGGGTTTTCCGGTGGTTAGCCCGGCTTGCCGAATCTGTCCAGTGACGGTTGGTTTCGGTGTGTTTCGGCGCGTTGCCACCACTACGGCGCAAAATGTCGCAAGATATGTGTGCCGGGCTTGGTTCAGAGCCATCGACCTTCTTCCCGAGTTTGCAGGCAACGTCGAACCACGTCTATCCAATCGATCTTTTCTACGCTCATGCATTTGAGGGCGGATGGCCTGGACCGACGGCTTGGGAAAATTCAATTCCGTTTCCATCTCTTGCAGAGCTTTCGGGGGCTCACGCGTCGATGGACAACGCAAAGGCTCAACCCATCCTGCGGTTGTTCCGCCGGCACGGGCCGAACGATTCTGGCCGGAATCATGCTAGGTTGACCTGAAGACACGACGATAATCGACGCGAATTCGTCTTTCCAAGTGGTGGCTGCATGAATCCCTTGATCAAGGAGATCCGCCGCAATCCCTTGCTCTGGCTGCTCGTCTTTGTCCCCGTGCTGTTCGCCGCTCAGAGGCTCAAGCCGGAAGCGCATACGTTGCTTTTTGTGCTGTCCGTCCTGGCCGTGGTCCCGCTGGCCGCGCTGCTCAGTCACGCCACCGAATCCGTGGCGGCCAGGACGGGCGATACGGTCGGCGGCGTGCTCAATGCCACGCTTGGTAACCTGACCGAACTCGTTATCGCACTGGCCGCGCTGCGCGCCGGCGAATACACCCTTGTGAAGGCGTCCATCGCCGGCGCGATCGTCACCAATACGCTGTTTATGCTGGGCGGGTCGTTCCTGCTCGGCGGACTCAAGTACCACGTGCAGGAATACAACAGGGGCAGCGCGCGCCTGCAAGCGAGCCTGCTCTTTCTGGCCACGATTGCGATCTTGATTCCCTCGGCGGTCGCCGAAGCTGATTCCGCGACGGCATCGGCGTTCACCGCGAAGCTGAGCGTGGGTCTGTCGGTATTGCTGATCGGCGCTTATGGGCTGAGCCTGCTGTTTTCACTCACGACCCATCGCGAGCTGTTCGCGAGCGCGGAACACGGCGAGGCCGCGGAAGCCGGTGAAGCGCCTTGGCCGCCAAGGCTGGCTCTGGCCACACTGGCGGGCGTCACGGTACTGGTCGCGCTGGTCAGCGAGGTGTTCGTCGAGTCGGTACAACAGGCCGCGGTGGCGTTCGGGATGACTCCCGCATTCGTGGGCTTTATCGTTGTGGCGCTGGTGGGCGCTGCGGCGGAAATGGCCTCGGCGTTTTCCGCCGCCCGCAAGAACCGGCTGGACTTGAGCGTGAGCATCGCCTTGGGGAGCGCATCTCAAATCGGGCTCTTCGTCGCACCGGTGCTGTTGCTGCTCAGTTATGTCATCGGTCCGGCGCCGATGAGCCTGCAATTCTGGCCGGGCGCCGTCGTCATGATGCTCATCGCCACCATGACCGCATGCCTCGTGACCAATGGCGGCCGCTCCGCATGGTTTGTCGGAGTGCTGGTACTGATGGTATATCTGATTTTCGCCATGACGCTCTATTTGTTGCCGCCCAAATCATCCCGCGAAGGCACCGTGCCGCAAAAGACAACGGAACGCCCGGTCCAGCGCGCGCATGGTGAGGGCAAGTTCACGTCACTTGACGCCACCGCGCCGGGGCGACCCTCATGCTGCGCCAATTTCTCGTAAGTATTGCAGTCAGCGTCGTCAACATTGCGATCCACGCGATCGTCATGGCAGCCGTATTGTGGGTGGCGCGTGCCGCGGATGAGCGCGCCACGTCGCGCCAGTCGCTTCGACTGGTCGCCGTCATGATTGCGACCGTATCGGTCTTGATGGCCGCGCATATCGCCGAAGTGTTCGTTTGGTCTTTTGCCTACGTGATCGCGGGGGCCGCACCTCCCGGCACCGATTTCGTTTATTTTGCCTTTGTAAACTACGCAACGCTCGGTTACGGCGACATAGTTCCGATCGAGCGTTGGCGGTTGCTTGGGCCGATGACGGCGATGAATGGCGTGCTGTTGTTTGGCTGGTCGACCGCAGTCATTTTCGCGGTGTTGCGGAAAACAATGGTGACGGGCACGACCGACGACTAATTTGAGGCCTTTCCGGCCCGTTAGCCGCCGCAGCACGCGGGTGGAAGCAATCGTTCCTGCATCTTATCGCGCCGGCCCGCGCGGATAGGTCTCCCGCATCCCGCGGCGGCGCCCGCGTCACGAATGATTCCGGCGTCGTGCGGCTCGCCAGGGCGTGAGCCGCGGAATCCAGCGCGGGACGTTGGCCCGGAAATCCTCGTACTCGGTCCCAAACTGCTGAGCAAGCACCGGCTCCTCGTACGCGAGGACAAAGGCGTGGAAGGCGAGCCACACCAACGCACCGTACGCAAGAAGGCGCTGGTCGCCGAACAAGGCCGCTTGGCCCAGAATGACGGCGACAAGGGCAACGTAAATAGGATTGCGCACGTAGCGATAAAGACCCGTCACCACGAGGTTCTGCGGCGGTGCGATCGGCGCCGGCGTGCCGAGCCCCTGCAGCGCAAAGCGCGCAAACGAGTCGATGAGCCCGGGTAGACCGGCGGCGATCAACAGGATCCCGACGGCGCGCGTTGCCTCGAGATCGAAGAAGGGCGGCCGAAACTCCCAATGCGTGATCGACCACGGGATGAGCCCCGCCAGGACGCAGGGCGCAACTGCAAAGAAGAGGGCGGATCCCAATATCGCGATCGTTTTCCGCACGGCAACCTCCTTCCCGTCCAGTCGCAAGGTTAGTGCAGCCATGTCCGGTCAGCGCGTTCACCGATTGAATCGCGACGGCCTTGCGAAAGCGTCTCGACCAAGCCCACAGTCCAGCACATCGGGCATCCGCGTAGCGCGACGAGGGCGGCAACGCCCGCGCCCAAGGATAGCCAAGGGTGCGTGGTCTGGTGGACGATGGCCCAGGCGAGTAGCGCCGCCGCAGCTGCGCCGCGCATCAGGTGCGCGCCGAGGAAGGCGCTCCCCAACATGCCGACTCCACGAAAGTAATTCATGTGCTCTCTCCTCCGCTGTCCTTTGTGCCGAGCAGGTATTCGCGCACCAATGCGCGGGCGCGGCGCAGACGGCTTTTGGCCGCTTCGCGCGTCACGCCGAGCCGCCCGGCGATTTCCCAAATCGTCAGATCTTCGAGATCTCGCAGCAGCAGCACTTCGCGATGGGGCGGCGAAAGCGACTTCGATCGCATTGACCAAGTCCATGCGTAACTCGTCCGGCGGGACCTTTGCGAGCTCGCGCGACTCTTCCAGGCTGGCGAGCTCCTCGACTCCGCGCATCAGCATCAGCGCCGGCAGCATGCAAAGGCGCGCGATGACGGTCACCAGCCAGCCGGCGAGTGCGGCTGGACTGCGGATCGTGCCCACGCGCCGGTACACGACGATGAGTGCTTCTTGCACCACATCTTCGATGACCGAGGTGCGGTGGCAATGGCGCCGGGCGTAGCGTCGAATGTCCGGCTGCAGCGCCACCAAGAGCTGTGTGAGCGCGTGCCGGTCGCCCGACTGTGCCGCGAGCAGGAGATCGTCTGATACGCGCGCCAAGGCGGTCACCCCTTCAATGGCTCGCGCCCGGCGACGGCGCAGGCAGGACAATAGCCGAACACGCCGGTGACCAGCGTCACCACACCCGCGCCGCTGAGCAGTAGCCCGAGCGGCGAAGCGTGCAACGCAACCACGCCGCAGATGAGCATCAAGCCCCCGCCGATCAGCCTGGCCGCGCGCTGCCACCCGCCAACGTTCTTCCTATACCACATGGTTCTGTACTCCGGTTGGTGACGCGCCGATATGGCGCATTCACCCAGACAAGAGGGCGCAAACCCGGCCCCGGGGTCGCGGCACAAAAAATAATTTGAGGGGGTGGCAGCTTCAGAAGGCTGGCGTGGGCGTCGGGCGCGGGCCTGGGGCCGCTGAGGAACGCCGGCATCGGACCGCCGGCCAGCAGCATCATTGCACGACGCCAAAGTGGTTGCCCAATTCCGATCGACCATTTGGCGACCGCCCAATGACAATCACCATGGTCCGAATCCAATTGCGCGATTGCGATTATGCGATTGCGCAAAACGGTCGGTATTGGAGCGAAGCAGACGTTGACCAGGGTTTATGAGTACGCGGACTAGTCGCGCGGCGCTTCGTCAATCTTCTGTGTGCCGTGGCCCGGCGCAAGCTGATGCCGGATGCCCCTCGGTCACGGTGGAGCCTCCTTGGCGCCAACGGGAGACCTTGCCCCCTTCCACCTCCTCGCAAAACCGGTGTAGTCTGCTGCCCCTGGGGCGTCCGGCTGGACGGCACATCCGCGACGCGAGCCGCAGACTGTGGAGGGAGCATCATGAAATTTTCCCGCCGCGCATTCCTGGCTTTGGCCGCGGGCGCTGCGGCGTTGCCGGCCCTGCCCCGCATGGCGCGGGCGCAAGCCTGGCCGTCACGGCCGGTGCGCATCGTCGTCGGCTTTCCCGCCGGCGGGGCCACCGACATCCAGGCGCGGCTGATGGGTCAATGGCTGTCGGATCGTCTCGGCCAGCAATTCATCGTCGAGAACCGCGCCGGCGCCAGCGGCAACATCGGCACCGAGGCGGTCGCCAAGGCGCCCGCGGATGGCTACACGCTGCTGCAAGTGGTGACCCCGCATGCGATCAACGCCGCGCTCTACAGCAATCTCAATTTCGACTTCATCCGGGACATCGCGCCGGTTATCTGCGCCGCGCGGCTGGCCTATGTGGTCGTGGTGAATCCGTCGCTCCCCGTCACCACGATCCCTGAGCTCATCGCATACGCCAAGGCCAATCCGGGCAAGCTCAACTACGGCTCGGCCGGCCACGGCACTCCGCAAAACATTGCGTGCGAACTCTTCAAGATGATGGCCGGGGTGAATCTGGTCCACGTCCCGTATCGCGGCGGCGCGCCTGCGACCACCGATCTGCTCGGCGGCCACCTGCAGCTGATTTTTGCCCCGTTGTCGGAGTCGATCGAACACATCAAGGCCGGCAAGTTGCGGGCGCTGGCGGTAACGAGCGCGACCCGTCTGGACGTACTGCCGGACACACCGACGGTGGCGGACTTCGTGCCCGGTTATGAAGCCACCGGTTTTGCGGGCATTGGCGCGCCCAAGGACACCCCCGCCGACATCATCGCGTTGCTGAACAGGGAGCTCAATGCCGGCCTCGCCGACAGCAAAATCAAAACCCGGATCGTCGAACTCGGCGGCACCGTGCTCGGCGGCTCGTCCGCGGAGTTCGGCACGATCCTCTCGGAGGCCATCGAAAAGTGGACCAGGGTGATCAAGTTCGCCGGCATCAAGGTCGAGTAGGACGCGTAGCCTGCAGGATGGGTTGAGCTCTTGCGAAACCCATCGCTTTGTCGCGATCGGAAGATGGGTTTCGCAAGAGCTCACCCCATCCTGCGAACTGTCAGTTTCTCGATCGCCACCTGAAGCGAGAAAGGCGCCCCGGTGCGGTGCTGGACATCGCCCGCCGTCGGCCGCCAGCCATTGGCGACACTGCTCACATATTGCCGTGGCCGCGCTTGATGGTCTGGCGGATCACAGGCGCCGTGACCTGATCCGAGATCTGGATATTCCAGACTTCGCTGGTCCCTTGTGCTGCGAAGTCGGCGAACAGTTTCGGGATCACCGACACGTCGCGGATCTCGTGGCCGCGTAGCCCAAAACCGCGTGCGATGGCTTCGAGCGGCGGCCGGCCGAACACGGCCAGATGATCGTCGATGCCGTCGGCGCGCAGCTTGTGAAATTCCGAGCCGTATCCGCCGTCGTTCATCGCGCAGATCAGGATGCGATATCCCTGACGCTTGAGCGTCTCGAGCTCCTGGATGTTGAACAGCAGCCCGCCGTCGCCTTCGAACAGCACGATCTTGCCCTTAGCGCCCTGCCGGCGCGCCGCCGCAACGCCTAGCGCATAGGACAGGCCGTTACCGACCGCGCCGAATTCGCGGACCGTGGTGTAACGCTCCGCCGGGCGCCCACGCATCTGCGCGGGGAAATAGGCCTGATGGCCGCCGCCGACCACGACGTCCCAATCCTTGGGAACGACGTTGTCGATGGCTTCGACGACCGCGCGGGGGTCCAGCACGCCGGGCTCGATATCGAAGGCTTCGGAATCCGCGGGCTCGGTCGCGATGCGGTGCGCGAGCTCTTTCGTGCGTATCGCCGCCGCCGTCGGTTTGCCGACGCCGAGCTTGTTGTCGAGGCCGGCGAGGATCGCTTCGACGCCGACGCGCGCGTCCGATCGGATGTAGAGGTCGGCGGCCGCCTGACCGTCGCGCAGGCCGCGCGGGGCATCGTCGAGCTGAATCTTGAGGGCCTTTGGAAAGAAGGCCCGGTGTCCGACGTAGTAGGACAGGCTGGTGCCGACCGCGAGCACGACGTCCGCGGACTCGTAGATTTCCTTGCCCAGCGCCGTGAAATAGCTGCCGGTGATGCCGAGTCCGAACGGGTGATCGTGGAACAGACCGCGCGCGGGCAGCGTGTTGGAGAGCAGCGCGCCGCAGCGATCGGCGAGCTTGATCACCGCGTCGCGCGAGCCGGACCACAGCACGCCACGGCCACCGAGGATGATCGGCCGCTTCGCCGCGGCCAGCCGCTCGACCGCCTCGCTCACCACCTCGGGATCGGGATGCATGCGCCCGACCTTGGGCTGGTACATCTCCGAGGTCTCGTAGGGCTGGTTCGCCATGTACTCGACCTTCTGCAGGTCATAGGGAACGCCGAGCACCACCGGGCATCGCTCGACCTTGGCGACGTGGAAGGCCTCGCGCACATAGTCCATCATGCGCGGCACGCTGTGCGCCGCGATGTAACGCGCCCCGATCGCCGCCACCAGGGGCGCCTGATCGATCGCCTGGTTGTAGAACTTGGCGTTGATCGGGAACTCGCCGGCGAACACCACCAGCGGCAGGCGGGCGCGAACCGCGGCCGGCAGCGCCGTCATCAACTGGGTCACGCCGGGCCCGCAGGTGACCGAGGCAACCGCGATCTTGCCGGTTGCCACGTTGTAGGCGGTCGCCGCCGCTACGGTCGCATGCTCGTGCCTGACGTGGACCGTATGCACGCCTGGCAGTTTGGCAAAGGCGGTGCACCAGTGCATGTTGCCGTCGCCCATCAGGACGAACTGGGTGTCTATACCTTCGGCAAGGAAGGCTTCTGCGAGGGCTTCGTAGAGTTTTGGCATGGGCGCGGCACTCGGATTTTGAGGAGATCTGGTCCAACAATCATGCCCGGCGGCGCCCAGTCAATTCGATTGAGGGTCCGGCCTTGCCTGGGAAAGGTGAATTCATCCGTTGCCGACGCCGGTGACTCGCGGCAGAAAAGCGGGATGACCGCGAAATATGACATCATCGGAATCAATTATGCGGAGCTTCGCAAGCCGGATCATCGGATAGCAGGGATCATCGAGCGCGCGCTCGGGCCGGCGCAAACTGTCCTGAATGTCGGCGCAGGCACCGGTTCGTACGAGCCGGCCGATCGATCGCTGATCGCTGTCGAGCCTTCGGGAGAGATGATCCGAAAGCGAAAGCCGGCGGCGGCCGAGGCGATCCAGGCCAGCGCCGACGATCTGCCATTCGATGACAAGCGTTTCGACGCCGCCATGGCGATACTGACCGTTCACCATTGGCCTGACAAGGAGGCAGGCTTGCGCGAGATGCGCCGCGTCACGCGCGGCCGGATCGTCCTGCTCACCTTCGATCCGTCGCACCGGCCATGGCTGACGGACTATCTGCCTGAACTCGCGGCGCTGGACGAGGCACAGATGCCAACGATGTCCGACTACGAACGATGGCTGGGCCCGGTGCAGATCACACCGGTTCCGGTGCCACACGATTGCAGCGATGGATTCCTCTATGCCTACTGGCGCCGGCCTGCAGCCTATCTCGATGCAACCGTCCGATCCGGCAGTTCGTCGTTCTGGGCCATCGGCAACACTGAGGCGGGACTTCAAAATCTGAGGCGGGATCTTGAAACCGGCGAGTGGGAGCGCCGCTACGCCGAATTGCTCGAGCTTGATGAGTATGACGCGGGATACCGGCTGGTCGTGGCGGAGTGATCTGCAAATGTTAAGATGGAGCCTCGTGGCTCACGACTATGGGGGCTCATGTGAGCAAGATTTCGAATTCAATCCATCAGAGCGGAGCGCAAAAATGAGCACAGTTCAGAAGATTATTGCTAAAGACCCGCTAGGGACCAGGACCGGCAAAGGTTACGTCATCGATATTGACGAGTTGCGGCTGCTCCTGGAAATGCCCGATGCCGACCAACAAGCGGTGGAAGATGCGCTGAGGAAACGCTTAGCGCGCTCCGGCTCCGCCGATGTCATTCTGCGGATCATCACGCATGACGGCGGCAGCTGATCGCGCGAGGACCCGGCTCCAGCTTACGCCGGACGCATCAGCTTCAGTACCGCCGTCAACCGCAGGCTGCGCTTGCCCGCAAGCGCGGTCGCGTCCAGCAACGCGCCCTGATCGTCGCAGGTGCCGGAAAAGCCGATGCCGACCTCATGGCCGCCGAAGATCGGGTGCTCGCCTTTGGCCGGCGTGTGCTCCTGGTTGAGGATCTGGCCCTTCCAGCGGCCATTGGCCGAGGTGTAGGTGCCGAGATAGTAGAAGAATGCATCGCCGCCGAGAATGCGGCCTTCATTCAGCAGCATCACGCCGGTCAAGCCGCCGTCGATGCCGTCGAGCATCCGGATGTGGATGGAATAAAGGCCGTTGACGATGCCGCCTTCGCCGACCGCGCCGACAGGAGCGACAATCTCATCATCGATCGGCGTCATCAGCGACTGGAACACCGCGCCTGGCATCTGCGGCGAGCCGCCCCTGAAGCGATAGATGTCGCCGTCCGCGCTGCCGCGAACGTCGATCGTGGCGATGTCGGCGCCGAGCAGCGACTTGTAATTCGGATCGTCGTTGTGGCGATGGCTGGTGATCTCGGAGATGACGACGCCATCGGCCTCCTGATAGGTGCCGTAATGCGCGAACGCCGAATTGCCGCCGAGCATCCGGCCCTCATGCGCGTACATCACGCTGCGGCCGACCGCGTCGTTGACCTGGAACCTGACCTTGTAAAACCCCGCCAACAACCGGTTTTCCCCTGCCGCGATCTCGTCAGTCCGTCAGCATCGCGCCAACGTCGGCCTCGGCGACGGTGACGCCATTCACCCTGGCGTCGCCGTGAAACCACCACATGGTCTTGCGGCGGCCGATGCTGCGCATGTGGTATTCGATGGTGTCGCCGGGCATCACCGGTTTGCGGAACTTGCATTTGTCGATGGTGAGGAAATAGACCGCGTTGGGTCTCTGAGTGCCGACCACCGACAGGATGCCGATCACGCCGGCGGTCTGCGCCATGGCTTCGATCATCATCACGCCCGGATAGACCGGCCGATCCGGGAAATGACCGAGAAACGCCATTTCGTTGAAAGTGACGTTCTTGATGCCAATGCCGCTGTAATCGCTCCGGATATTGATGACCCGGTCGATCAGCAGCATCGGATAGCGATGCGGAAGGGTTTTGAGGATGGTGTTGATGTCCACCACCTCGATTTTGACCGGTGCCTCCATCAATCGCGCCCCTCGTCTTTGGGCTTCGACGAAGCCGATCCCGGCGCGCTGTCGCGCACCAAACGCTCAACCGCAACGATCTCCCGGAACCACTGCTTGGTCGGCTTGGCAAAGAAGCCGCCCCAGCGCCCATTGGCGGGGACGTCGTCCTTGACACCGCTCATCGCCGTGACCTGTGCGCCATCGCCAATGTTCACGTGATTGTTGATCCCTACCCCGGCACCCAGCGCCACGTGGTCTCCAACCGTGAGGCTGCCCCCCAGCGCTACCTTGGCGGCGAGCAGACAATGCCGGCCGACCGTCACATTGTGGCCGATCTGGACCTGGTTGTCGATTTTGGTGCCTTCGCCGATCACGGTGTCGCGCAAGCTGCCGCGGTCGATGGTGGTGCCGGCGCCGATTTCAACGTCGTGCTGAATCAGCACGCGGGCGGTTTGCGGCACCTTGACGTGACGGCCCGCGCCGAAAACGAATCCAAAGCCGTCCTGTCCAATGTGGCAGCCCGGATGAATCAGGACATTATTGCCAATCAGCGCGGATTGAATGGTGGTGCCGGCGCCGACACTGCAATCCCGGCCGATCCGGACATCGGCGCCGATCACGGCACCCGAGCCGATCACCGATCCCGCGCCGATTTCAGCGCCAGGTCCGATCACGGCAAGCGGATCGACGACCACGTCATCCTCCAGATGCGCCGTTGGATGAATCACCGCCGAATCCGCGATGCCGCTGGTGCCGAACCACGATTGCGGGCGAAGCGAGCCGGCATAAAGCGCGCGCGCAAATGCCACGAATGCCTGTAACGGATCCGTCGCACGCAATACGGCCACATGCGCCGGGACGGTTGCGGCAAACCGCTCGCTCACCAGGCACGCCCCCGCCCGGGTCTGGGCAAGCTGGCTGGCGTATTTCAGATTGTCGAAAAAAGTCAGGTGCGACGGCCCGGCCTCGTCGAGCGAAGCCAGTCCCCTGATCTGCTGGCCGGCCCGCGAGGCGTCGACTAAATGCGCCTTCGTCAACGCCGCGATTTCAGCCAGCGTCGACGGCGGGGATTGCTTGAAGAACGTTGGCTGCGCCATTCCACCCGCTGCGGTCCGGCCCCGGCATGATCCCGAAAAATGGAAGCCGGTTTTCGGAGAAAGATCATGCCCGAACGAAAGATAGGCGGCGAGTCTGATCCAGCACCTGGATCAGAACTCAAGCGTCAAAATCAGAACGACGTGCCGCCGCCAAACTTGAATTGCTGTACGCGATCGTACACGCCCTTTGTGATCGGCACCGCGTAGTCGAAACGTAGAGGTCCGAACGGCGACGCCCAGATCAAACCGACGCCCACCGACGTGCGAACGATGTTGCTGTTGTCGTACACCATCGCGCATTTGCAGGGATTGCCGTTGACCAGACCGTTGATTTCGCCGGTCAGGGCGTTCGAACGTCGGCCCCTGATAATCGAACAGCGAGCCGGCGTCGGCATAGACCGCGCCCTTCAGCCCGACCTCCTTCGGCAGGAACCAGAACGGCATCTGCAACTCGGCCGACGCGCCCCAGTATTTGGTGCCGCCCAGCGCGTCGCCGCTGCCGAGGAACTGGAAGTTGGTGATGTCGCGCGGACCGATGCCGTTGGGGGCAAAGCCGCGGACCAGGTTCGGTCCCATCTGGAAATGGTCGAGCATCCGAATATCGTTGTTGCCGATCTTGGTCAGCGCTCCGGCCTGAACGTAAATCAATCCGACGATATCGGCGACCAGCGGGGTGTAATATTTGCCGTCGATCGCGGACTTCAGATAGGTCACATCGCCGCCGACGCCGGCGAAGTCCTGTTTGAAGTCGACCAGCAGACCGTCGGTCGGGTTCTTGTTGTTGTCGAGCGTGTTGAAATTCAGGGTATAGCCGACCAGCGATGTCAGGGTCGATCCCTGTGCCAGTTCCTTGCGGACCGGAAGCGACGCTTCGCCGTCGCCCAGACAGCCGGGAATGCCAACCGAGGCAAGATTGCCGGTAGGATCGACCCCGCCCAGGGCCTGATTGATGTAAGCCGGTGTCGGGTAGAATAACGGATTCGGCGTCCCATCCGGCAAAAACGCAAGATTGTTACAATTGTTGAGCGCCGACGGCAGCGAGACTTCGGTCTGGTACAGCGAATACCGCAGCTGCAGCGACATATCTTCCCGCAGACCGAAGCCGAGCCGCGGGCTGAAACCAAGCGTCTTGGTGGAGTACGACACGTAGCTGTTGGCAAGCTGCTCGCGATAGAACAGGTCAAGGCCGCCGGCGACGCGGTAATCGAACAGATAAGGCTCGACAAACGACAGCGAGGCTCCCCGCGCATATTGCCCGTACTGGACCGCCGCTTTCGCGTACAGGCCGCGGCCGAGGAAGTTGCGCTCGGAGATGCTTACCTCCGCCAGCGCGCCGTCCGAGGTCGAGTATCCGCCCGATACCGAGAAATCGCCGGTGGACTTCTCTTCCAGATCCACCACCAGGATGATGCGATCGTTCGACGATCCCGGTTCGGTGGAGATTTTCACGGTCTTGAAGAAGTCGAGATTCTTCAGGCGGCGTTCGGATCGATCGACCAGTGCGCGGTTATAGGCGTCGCCTTCGGAAACATCGAATTCGCGGCGAATTACGTAGTCCCGCGTTCGGGTATTGCCGCGGATGTTGATGCGCTCGATATAGGTCCGCGGGCCCTCATCGATGGCGAACACGATCGACACGGTATGGGCCTCGAAATTGCGATCGCCGCGCGGACGTACGGTGGCAAAGGCATAACCGCGCCGCGATGCTTCGATCTGCATCTCCTCGACGGATTTTTCCAGCGCTTCGGCATTGTATACCGCGCCGATGCCGACGCGGGAGAAGCTGCGCAGGGAATTGCCGTCGAGTGTCGGAATGCTGGACTGGAAATTGACCGATGCCACGCGATACTGCTGGCCCTCCTCGATCTTGAAGGTCACCAGGAAGCCGCCCTTCTGCGGGTCGTATTCGGTCAGCGCCGCCACCACCTGCACGTCGGCGTAGCCGCGCTTCAGGTAGAAGCGGCGAATCAGATCGCGGTCGGCCTCGACCCGGTCCGGGTCGTAAACGTCACCGCCGCCAAGGAAGCTCAGCAGGTTGGCTTCATGGGTCTTGATGATGTCCTTGAGGCGGTAGGACGAAAAAGCGCTGTTGCCGATAAATTCGACCGACTTGACGCCGGTCTTGGAACCCTCGGTAATCGTGAAGACAAGATCGACGCGGTTGTTCGGTTGCTCGATGATTTCGGGATTGACCCGAACGTCGTAGCGGCCGGAACGCCGATAGATTTCGGCGATGCGCTGGGCGTCGGATTGAACCATCGGGCGCGACAGCGTGCCCCGCGGCTTGGACTGGATTTCGGCCGAAAGCTGTTCGTCCTTGACCTTCTTGTTGCCCTCGAAGGCAATGCGGCCGATCACCGGGTTTTCGATCACGGTCACCACGATCCGGCCGCCGGCCTGATTGATCTTCACATCCTGGAACAGGCCGGTCTCGATCAGCGCTTTCAGCCCGTCGTCGATGCGGCCTTGGTCGAGGCGCCCGCCGGGGCCGGGTTTGAAATAGGAGCGGATGGTCTCGACTTCGACGCGCCGGTTGCCCTCGACGGCGATCGAGGAGGCAGTCTGGGCGGCGGCTGGCGAGGGCACGAATGTAGCGGTCACCGCGGCGGCAACCGGCATGGCGACCAAGATCAGGGCGGCGAACAAGCCTCCCCGTACTCGCATTCCAACAGTCATGCGCAACGCGCCCTTGTTATTCCGGAGCCGGCCCGCACCCCTACGAACCGGCAAATTCCCATTTGTTGCCCCGCTTGTAGCCAATTTAGCCGGGGCGGCAAACGGCCTTTCGCAGTGCAATTTCATTTTCATTCCAAGACGTTGCCCATCGGCCACGCAACTCAAAAAGCCCCTCATGACGCGGCCAGATGCAGGATGTCGTTATAGGTCGCAAACACCATCAGCATCAGCACCAGGCCGAGACCGATCCGGAACCCCATCTCCTGCGCCCGTTCCGACAAGGGCCGGCCGCGAACGGCTTCAACCGCATAGAACAAAAGGTGGCCGCCATCGAGCATCGGTACCGGAAACAGGTTGAGCAGTCCGATCGAAATCGAAAGCACCGCGGCGAGATGAATCAGGGCGGCGACGCCGATGGTGGCGACCTGCCCGGATATCTGGGCAATCCTCAAGGGCCCCCCGACCTGGTCGGCCGCCTCGCGCCCGGCGAAGACCCCGCCGATATAGGCCAGGGTGCGGTCGACAACGAACCAGGTTTCCTTGACGCCAAGCCAAAGCGCGGTTGCCGGATTGACCCGTTCGGTCAGGACGTCACCGGGACTGGTCGAGCGGGTGATACCGAGCACACCGATCCGATGCACATTTCCAAAGGGGTCTTTGACTTCCTCGAGTGCCGGCGTGCCCTGCAGTTGCAGCGTGGAATCGCCGCGCTTGACCGTGAAGGTCAGCTTCTCGCCGGCCCTGATGCCGACGATCCGCTGCATGTCCGAGAAACTTCCGATCGCATTGCCATCGATCGCCGTGACCAGGTCACCGCGCTGAAATCCCGCCGCGGCGGCGGCGCTGCCGGCCTTTACGGCATCGACCTGCGCGGTCGTGCTTGGCTTGCCGAAAAACGTGAACAGGGCGGTGAAGATCACGATCGCCAGAAGGAAATTCGCGATCGGACCGGCGGCGACGATCGCGACACGCGGCCCGACCTTCTTGTGGTGGAAACTGCCTTCGCGCTCTTCTTCGGTCATGTTGGCGAGCGTTTCGCTCGATGGCGTGCTCGCTTCGCTCTCGTCGCCGAGGAACTTGACATAGCCGCCGAGCGGAATGGCGGAAATCTTCCAGCGCGTGCCATGCCGGTCGTCGAAACCGGCGAGTTCCGGCCCGAACCCGAGTGAGAACGTTAACACCTTGACGCCCGCCCAGCGGGCAACCAGGAAGTGGCCAAGCTCATGGAAGAAAACGACAATGGTCAGCACAAACAGGAAGGGAACGATGTAGCCGATCACGCCATGGCTCAACATATTGAAACTATTTAGAAAAACGTCGGCCATTCACTTCCCCTACCCAAGGCCGATGGCCCCCGTCCCCAACCCACTAGGATGCCTTCGCAGCAATTTGAGGCAAGAGGGTGGCCGCCCTATTTCTCGCAACATGGTCAACGGCAATCGCGTCGTCCGCAGATGTCAGCGGCGCGAGATTACCGGATCGGACCCAGTCGTTCATCGTGGCCTCGACCAGCCGCGCGATGGCGCCGAATTTGATCCGGCCGGCGATGAAGGCGGCCACCGCCACCTCGTTGGCCGCGTTATAGACCGTGGTCGCGCCCCTGCCCGTCCGCAGCGCATCATAGGCAAGCCGAAGCGCCGGAAAGCGCTCGAAGTCGGGGGCCTCGAACGTGAGTTGTCCGATTTTGGCGAGATCAAGCGGCGCCGCAGGCCCGACAATGCGCTCGGGCCAGCCCAGGCAATGCGCGATCGGCGTTCGCATATCCGGCGCGCCCAATTGCGCCACCACCGAACGATCGGAAAATTCGACCATGCCATGGATGATCGATTGCGGATGCACGAGAACGTCGATCTCGTCCGGCGTCAGCGCGAACAGGTAGGAGGCCTCGATCACCTCGAGCCCCTTGTTCATCATCGAGGCGGAATCGATGGTGATCTTCTGTCCCATGGTCCAGTTCGGATGCTTCAGCGCCTGCGCCAATGTGGCCTGTTCGATATCCGCGCTCTTCCAGGTCCGGAACGGTCCGCCGGAGGCGGTGATGATGACGCGGACCAACTCTTCGCGGTTGCCGGAGCCCAGCGCCTGAAACAGCGCGTTGTGTTCGGAATCCGCCGGCAGAATACAGGCGCCGGCTTTCGCGGCGCGCTGCATGAAGAAGTCGCCCGCACACACCAGGCATTCCTTGTTGGCAAGGGCGACCGTGGCGCCTCTGTCAACGGCGGCCAGCGCGGGCTTGAGGCCAGCGGCGCCGCTGACGGCGGCCATCAGCCAATCGGCCGGCCGCGATGCGGCTTCGATCACGGCACTTTCCCCGGCGCCGCATTCGATGCCGGTGCCGGCGAGCGCGTCTTTCAATTCGCCGAGCCGTTTCGGATCGGCAATCGCGGCAAAGCGCGCGCCGAACTCCTTTGCGAGCTTGGCCAACCCCTGCACATTGGTGTGAGCGGTGAGCGCCTCGACCTGGTAGCGGTCGCGCGAAGCCCGCAGCAGATCCATCGTGCTGTCGCCGATCGAGCCGGTCGCGCCCAACACGGTCACGACACGAACGGCGGATGCCGCAGCCTTGCCTTTACGCAACGGAACAGCGCTCATATCCTCACCAAACCATAAGACCGGCGCCGACGCCATCCGCGCCGCGCCGCAAAACCCCGATAAGCGCCGCCAGAACGATGGCTGCGACGAACCCGTCGAGACGGTCGAGCAGCCCGCCATGGCCGGGAATGATCTGGCTGGAGTCCTTGACGCCGAACCGCCGTTTCACTGCCGATTCGAAGAGATCGCCGAGTTGCGAGGCCGTGGACAATACGGCGCCCAGCAGCAGCAACGGCCCCATTTTGCCAAAACCGAAGGCGGCGAAGCCGGCCGCAATCGCGAGACTGGCGGCAAACCCGCCGATGGCACCGGCCCAGGTCTTCTTCGGGCTGACGCGCGGCCACAGTTTCGGACCGCCCAGCCCGCGCCCGGCGAAATAGCCGCCGATATCGGTCACCCATACGACCAGGAGAACCAGGATCAGGGCGATAAATCCCGCGTTCGCATCGAGGCGCACCAGCACCGACGCAATCTCGGCCGCGGCGGCATAACAGAAGCCGGCCGCAGCCCAGCCGCGCCTTTCGGTCGACAACAAAGTGACGCCGGCGAGGCCGAGCGCCAACGCCGCAAGTGAGATATCGAGCCGTCCAAGCGCCAGGCACAAACCGGCAATCGCCAGCGCGGCAATTCCGGCTGCGACGACGCGCGTCTTCTGCGCGGCGCCGATGATCATCAGCCATTCGACAAAGAGCCCGATTGCCGCGACCGTTGCGAGGCCGGTCCACAGCCATCCGCCGGCCCAGGCCATGGCGATGGCGAGCGGCGCCAGCACCAGCGCGGCCGCGACCCGCATCAGCAGGTTTCGCGATCCCCGCTCGGCCGCCGGCGCGGCCTCGCTGCCGGTCACGACCCGGTTTTCGCGGCGAGACCGCCGAAACGGCGCTCGCGCCTTGCATATTCGGCGATGGCGCCTTCGAGCGCGGCCTTGTCGAAATCCGGCCAGTGGATCGGCACGAACACGAGTTCGCTATAGGCCGCCTGCCACATCAGGAAATTCGACAACCGCTGCTCGCCGCTGGTGCGGATGATCAGATCCGGATCCGGAATGTCCGGCGCATCGAGATACTGGCCGAGACTGTCGGCGTTGATGGTCAAGGGATCGCGCTTTCCGTCCGCGACTTCCTGGGCAAGGCGCTGCGCGGCGTGCGCGATTTCCTGCCGCGATCCGTAATTGAAGGCGACGACGAGATTGAGACGCGTGTTGTCCCGCGTGAGGTCTTCGGCTTCTTTCAGCAGCGCACAGATGTCCTGCTCGAGCCCGTCACGTTCGCCGATGACGCGCACGCGCACGCCGTCGCGGTGCAATGTCGCGAGATCGTTGCGGATGAAGCGCCGGAGCAGGCCGAAGAGATCGCCGATCTCGGTCGCGGGACGCGACCAGTTCTCGGAGCTGAAGGAAAAAATCGTCAGGTAGAGAATACCGAGTTCGTTGGCCGCGCGAACGACGCGGCGCAAGGCCTCGACGCCGCGGCGGTGACCTTCGGCCCGCGGCAGACCGCGCGCCGCGGCCCAGCGCCCGTTGCCGTCCATGATGATCGCGACATGCAAAGGCGGTTCGGCGGTATCCGATCCTTCGGCTGCGGGCACGGCGACATTCGACATCATTTTATCCCGGAACGATGTATGACAAAATCGCTCCAAATCAACAGGTTATCCCGAGCGCCTCACAAACGCGGTGCGATCCAGGGCGGGCTCAGACGGTGAGGATTTCCTTTTCCTTGGCCGCGAGCAACTGATCGATCTCCGCGATCGATGCATCGGTTGCCTTCTGAACATCGTTGTCCAGACGTTTCTGGTCGTCCTCGGAAATTTCGTGATTCTTCTCAAGCTTCTTGACAACGTCGAGGCCGTCGCGCCGGACATGGCGCACCGCGACCTTTGCGGCCTCGGCATATTTGTGCGCGACTTTCACCAGTTCCTTGCGCCGCTCTTCATTGAGTTCCGGAATCCGCAGGCGAAGCACCTGGCCTTCGGTGGCGGGGCTCAAGCCCAGATTGGAATCGACGATCGCCTTTTCCACCGCCTTGACCATCGATTTGTCCCACACCTGCACGGAGAGCAAGCGCGGCTCGGGCACGCTGATCGTAGCGAGCTGGTTGAGCGGCATATGGGTGCCGTAAGCGTCGACCTGAACCGGCTCCAGCATCGAAGCCGCCGCCCGCCCGGTGCGCAGGCCGCCGAGCTCGTGCTTGAGGGCCTGGGTCGCGCCCTGCATCCGGCGCTTCAATTCATTGATGTCGAAATTGCCCGTGGGCATATCGCTCTCCTCCTGAAACTTCCGGTCCAAATCCACCCGCCGGCGGATCGGACGCTCGCCCGCGGATCAGCCCGCGACCACCGTGCCGCGTCCCGTCCCGCGCAGAATAGCCCCAACCGAACCCGGCTCGGCGATCGAG
Source organism: uncultured Alphaproteobacteria bacterium (assembly GCA_963784755.1). GTDB lineage: Bacteria > Pseudomonadota > Alphaproteobacteria > Rhizobiales > Xanthobacteraceae > Bradyrhizobium. The sequence goes on from CAWASS010000005.1 coordinate 542,694, forward strand.
AATACAATGATAGGCAGCGACGTCTCGCGGGCAAGCGCGAAAGCCGTGGCATCCATGACCTTGTAACCGCCGTCCAGCGCCTGGGAGTGGGTCAGCCGCTCGAACCGCTTGGCGGAGGGGTCCTTCTTGGGGTCGGCGCTATAGACGCCGTCGACATTGGTGGCCTTGAGGACGGCATGCGCGCCGATTTCGGCGGCGCGCAGCACCGCGGTGGTGTCGGTGGTGAAGAACGGATTGCCGGTGCCACCGCCGAGCAGCACGATCCGGCCTTCGGCCAGGTATTTGAAGGCGGTGGACCGCGTATAGAGCTCGCAGACTTCCGGCATCACGAACGCCGACAAGGTGCGCGCCGGCTGCCCCTTGCGCTCAAGCGCTGCTTCCAGCGCAAGGCAATTCATGATGGTCGCCAGCATGCCCATAGTGTCGCCTACCGGACGCGACACGCCGCGCGACGAAATTTCGACGCCGCGCACCAGATTGCCGCCGCCGACCACGACGGCCACCTCGACGCCGAGCTGGCGGGCCGCGATCAGGTCGCCGGCGATGCGGTCGATGGTCGGCTGGTCCATGCCGAAGGAATGGCTGCCTGCGAAATATTCGCCCGAAAGCTTGATCACCACGCGACGATAGACCGGCTCAGCCATGATGCGATCGCTTTCCTCGAATGCGCGGCAATCCCGTTACGGTTTGGTCGCGGGGTCCTCCGGCGGCTTCTTCTGACCGCTGGCGGCGGCGACCTCGGCTGCGAAATCGGTTTCCTGCCGGTCGATTCCCTCGCCCAGAGCATAGCGCACAAATCCGGTGATCTTCACAGCCGCGCCGATCTTGCCCTCAGCTTCCTTCACCGCCTGGGCCACCGACTTGCCCTTTTCGTCGTGGATGAACGCCTGGTCCATCAGGCAGACTTCCTTGAAATAGGTCTTCAACCCGGACTCGACGATCTTCTCGATGACGTTCTCGGCCTTGCCCTGCTGGCGATACTTGTCGGCCAGCACGTCCTTTTCGCGCTTGACGATGGCAGGATCCAGCGAGGCCGAATCCAGCGCCTGCGGATTGGCGGCGGCAACGTGCATGGCGAGCTGTTTGCCGAGCGCGGCAAGTTCGTCAGCCTTGCCGTCCGATTCCAGCGCCACGATCACGCCCATCTTGCCGGCGCCCTCGATCACGGCACTATGAACGTAGCTCGCCACCACGCCCTTGCCGACTTCGAGCAAGGCCGCGCGGCGCAGCGTCATGTTCTCGCCGATGGTGGCGATGGCGTCCTGGATCGCTCTTTCCACGGTGACATCGCCGACCTTCGCCGCCTTGATCGTCTCGACGTCGGCGCCGACCTTGAGCGCGACCTGCGCGATCATCTTGACCAGTCCCTGGAACTGCTCATTGCGCGCGACGAAGTCGGTCTCGGAATTCACCTCGACCACGACGCCCCGGGTGCCTGCTGTCAGCGCGCCGATCAGGCCTTCGGCGGCGACGCGGCCGGCCTTCTTCGCGGCCTTCGACAGGCCCTTCTTGCGCAGCCAGTCGATCGCCGCTTCCATGTCGCCGTTGTTTTCCGAAAGCGCCTGCTTGCAATCCATCATGCCGACGCCGGTCGTCTCGCGCAGATCCTTGACCATCGCCGCGGTGATCGTAGCCATCGTTAGTTCCTTTGCCTGTCAGGGCGAGCGCGGCGAAGCCTCGAGAGCCTCGCCGCCATCAGGATTTGCGTCAATTGAACAGAGAGCCGGTGGCCGGGTCGTTCCGGCCACGCGCCAGCGTTATTCCGCTTCCGCCGTCATCGCCTTGGCCTGGGCGACCCAGCCATCGGCGCGGGCCGGCAGCCCGACGTCTTCACCGATCTTGTGTGCGGTATCGTGATCGAGTTCGGCCAACTGCCAGTAGTGGAAGATGCCGAGGTCGTTGAACTTCTTCTCGATCGTGCCGGACACGCCGGTGAGCTTCTTGAGGTCGTCGGCCGCCCCGCGCGGGCCGGCAAGGCCCTGGAAGCCCGCGGGCTGCGGCGCTTCCGGAATTTCCTCGCGGACCGGATGGGCGGAGGCGCCGACATCGATTCCGGAGTCGCCCTGCGCGCGCGAGATGCCGTCGATCACCGCGCGCGCGACGAGATCGCAATACAGCGAGATCGCGCGGCCGGCGTCGTCGTTGCCCGGCACCACATAGGTGATGCCCTTGGGGTCGGAATTGGTATCGACGATCGCGGCCACGGGAATGTTGAGCCGCTGGGCTTCCTGAATCGCGATGTCTTCCTTGTTGGTGTCGATCACGAAGATCATGTCGGGCAGGCCGCCCATGTCCTTGATGCCGCCCAGCGAGCGGTCGAGCTTGTCACGCTCGCGCTGCAGCGTGAGGCGTTCCTTCTTGGTGTATTGCGAGCCCTCGCCCGAACCGAGCATCTCTTCGAGATGACGCAGCCGCTTGATCGAACCGGAAATCGTCTTCCAGTTGGTCAGCGTGCCGCCGAGCCAGCGCGAATTGACGAAATACTGTGCCGAGCGCTTGGCGGCTTCGGCGACGCCGTCCTGCGCCTGCCGCTTGGTGCCGACGAACAGGATGCGGCCGCCCTTGGCGACGGTGTCGCTGACGGCCTGCAGCGCGCGATGCAACAGCGGCACGGTCTGGGCCAGATCGATGATGTGGATGTTGTTGCGGGCACCGAAAATGTAATCCGACATCTTCGGATTCCAGCGGTGCGATTGGTGGCCAAAGTGAACGCCAGCCTCTAACAGCTGACGCATGGAAAAATCGGGTAGCGCCATCGTTCAGTTCTCCGGTTGGTTCCTCCGGAAACGTGTGAGCAATGCGAGCCTCAAGCCATAAGGACTTGCGGCCCGGTTGCCACCGGACGGCCTGTGACAGCCATGCTTCCGTGTGAGATGCGCCGGTATATAGCGGGATTTTCGAGGGAAGCAAGGCAATATGGGATATTTCGGAGCTTAATTGGCCGGTTAAACTTGCGAATCCGAGCGGACATTCCCCGTTTCGCAGCCCCACTCACCGATCTTACAAACGATGCTTTGCGGACGTGCGCGGGATGTCCATCCGCGAGATCGGTGGCGTCAGTTTCTACTGGGGCTTCGCGGCCTTCATCCTTTCGGTCAGCCTGTCGAATAGAACTTTGGAAAGTGCTACGGCTGACACAGTTAAATCTTTGAGCGGGTTCGCGACACAGTATTGGGCGATCCAAGCCTCTAAAGCTGCGTTGTCGGTTCCCCTCAGCATATCAACGTCTACTTGAGCGTTGATGCCCTTCTTTAGCGCGTTCGCCGCGAAATCTTGGTTTTGGGCGCTTACGAAGCCCGCGATCCAGCTCATCTCCATATGAAATCGTGAGCTATCCGCGGAACGCTCCTGCATAAATCTTCCGCAGGTATCGTTGCCCGGTCCCCATACAATGAAGGCCTGAGTGCTAACACCGCTCAAGAGGAGCATGACTACTGTGCTGAAAAATCTCTTCGACATAACGCCCCCCGACGCCGAATATCGGCTATCCTACGACAAAACGGGTCTTGGGAGGTATGCTTGAAATCAATATTTGGATTGTTGGTCGTCTTGTTTTCTTTGACGGCCGCCGCTAACGCGCAAAACGTGGTCTGCCGCCCTTTGCCCGGGGGTGGCTCTGAATGCAGCAACGGGTTGGTTACGCGTCCGCTCCCGGGGGGCGGGACTGAGCGGTCCGACGGGGTGATAACTCGTCCCCTCCCGGGTGGAGGGACCGAGATTTACGGCGGCAATGATGATCGTCGCAATGCAAGGCCTTGCGTCCGCGATCCCTATGGGCGGTGTTATTGATCGGCAGCCAAAATCCCTTAAGCTCCGGCGGAGGGTTGTTAGAGCGGCTATTACTGGGCTCGGACGGCGCGATAGATTAACACTTTCGGTGTCCTTGAAATTGCCCAGATTGGGCGATTACGGTATCCGATATCGAGATCAAAAAGAATTTGCGCAGGCATTACGCCTGACGGACGTGTCCACTCTCAAGGCACGGTCCTGGGTCACCTCCCCGCGACGACTCGGCAGATGTGCGCATTCTCGCGCGCGACGGTCGTCTTTTATTCCTGGCCCCGCCCGTGAGATTCGCCGAAAGGAGAATCCCATGACTAACCGTAGACTACCCGAAGATCGTGCCGCCGCTCATTTCGAGCGCGAGAAACATCTCGTCGAATTGCTAATGCAGAGGCTTGGCCAGCCCGCGCATGACTATCGCGACCCCAATTTGGACGCCGGACGCGAAACTGGCGCAGACGTTCTCATGGTCAGCAATGGACGTTGGATTGGAATCCAGGTGACTGAGATGGATACCGGCCACGTTCAAGGCAGAGCACGAGCAGAGGAGAAGAAGGCCTGGCGCGATTCAGGTCTCGCCACCTACGGCGCTTGGGCGCAGAACGATCCCGACAAACTGTTAGCATCGGTACAGCGCGCGGTCAGGCGCAAAGTAGAGATCGCGGAGAGGCACTCGTTTGACGGATTTGATGCGGTTTGGTTGCTGGCCAGCGGAGGACTGCCAGAGATGGGCGCCGTTGCCTCCACGCTGATCATGAGCCCCTGGCTCAACGCGGCGGCACTGGATGTCGTCACCTTTGACTGTCTCGCGCGGTCAAAAAAATATGAACGCGCCTATCTGCATTGCATCCTGGGCGTCGAGCGCGCGTTGTACTCTTGGCGACGGGGCGGGAGATGGACAAAAGAGGTTCAACAGGAGCCTCATTGGATGAGGGGGCCGTCCTTTTGGGATGTCCAGAAGCTGATGCAGTCGCAGGGCGCAATTCAAGCGGCGCAGTCCTACCCCCTTCCGGAATCGAAGAGTGAGATCGTTGGCTATCGCAGATTCGGCGATTCCAGCGCGACAAGGGCCATAGCATCATAGTGCCACGGCGAAACAATATTGCCCATCTTCGTCGGCCGTGGCGCGCCACTCTGCGCCAGAGCACGCTAGGACAACCTCCGGCCGCCATGTTTCCGATCCCGTTCGCCAAGACGACGCTTGGGCGCTCAGCCCGGGCTCTCGGGTGCGAATCGCTGCCTTCCAATTTTTGGAATTTCGTGCTACGTTTCGTTGATGATCGTTGTTGGGACGGATGTGGTTGAAAGCTACTTTGCCGCGCACGCCGGCCATCAAGGGATCAAAGCCGCACGAGCGCAATACGATGCGTGGCTGGATATCGTCGCCCGCGCCGAATGGAGGCATCCGGAGGACGTGAAGGCATCCTACCCCAAGGCCAGCATTTTGAAGGCGGGCCGGGTCGTGTTCAACATTAAAGGCAACGATTATCGACTGATCGCCCGCGTGCAGTATGAGGCGGGCGTTTTGGCGATCCGGTTCTTTGGGACGCACGCGGAATACGACAAGACAGATGCGGAGACAGTGTAAATGGACGCAACCATGATCTTGATCGACAGCGACGCGGAACTCGCGCGTGCTCGCGCGCTGGTAGATCGTCTCTGGACTTCGGATGATCCGGCCGACATCCCGCGGCTGGAGGCGCAAGCGCGGCTGATCGCCGCCTATGAGGAGCGCAAGTGGCCTCGCCGTCCGTCGAGCACCGCAGAACTGATTCGGCACCTGATGGACCAGCACGGCCTCACGCGCGCCGACATGGTGCCGATCCTAGGCACACCGAGCAGGGTCAGTGAAGTCCTGCGAGGCAGGAAGGAACTGAGCATGGCGATGGTTCAGAGGTTGCGTGCCCGCTTCCGTGTACCGGCCGACTTGCTGTTGCCGCCACCCAAGAAAGCATCGATCCGGCGTGCCGCCAAACGAGCGGCGTAGCGTTTTTCAAGAAGTCGAGGACACGCCCGCGAAGATCGTCGTAACCGCGGATAGCTTGTCACCATGCGCGAACCTCACGTGAAGCATATCGAGGGCAAGATTTGGGAGTTGCGCGCGAAAGCCGCGGAAGGGATCGCCCGCGCCTTCTACGTCACCACAACCGGCCGTCGCATCGTGATCCTCCATGCCTTTGTCAAGAAGTCGGACAAAACGCCAAGGGGCGCGCTGGAAACCGCAACAGAATGAAGGAAGTGAAGCCATGACCAAACTCGCCACCCTCAAAAAGCGCCTGATGAAAAACCAGAAGTTCCGCAAGGAATACGAAAAGGCGGATGCCGAGTTCTCGATCGTCGAAGCCCTCATCCATGCCCGGACCGTCGCGAAGCTATCCCAGGCCGAAGTCGCCAAGCGCATCGGGACGACCCAGTCGGCGATCGCCCGGCTTGAAGCCGGCAACACGGAGCCGACGATCCCGACATTGCGCCGCTACGCCGAAGCAACAGGTAAGAAGCTGCGGATCGAGCTGGCGGGTTAGAGAGGCGAGCTAAGCCGCCCCTACACCGTCTGCACGTCCACCACGCCGGACACCGCCTTGATGGCGCCGGCGATCTGCGGCGAGACCCGAAAGCGGCCGGGGAGCTTCATTTCGACCTCGGTTTCGAGGTCGAGCATCAGCACCAGCGACACGTCGCCATCGCCGTTGCCTGCTGCGGACGGCGCTTTTTGCGCCGGATTGCGGCTCGGGCCGCCTTGAGGCGCTGCTTCCGGCATCTGCAGCCGCCGCACGATCGACTCCAGCGGTTTGGTATCGCGCAAAAATATCCGCAGGCCCTTGTGGGTTTTCGCCGCGGCGGCGTCCAGCGGCTCCGCGTGCAGGACGCGGGCGCGGACATCTTCGCCCTGCAATTCGGCGCCGAGCTGCATCAGCACGGCCGTCCCGGGCTCCAGGATGTCGCGGTACTGGGCCAGACCTTCGGCGAACAGCACCGCCTCGAAATGGCCGGTCGGGTCGGACAGGCCGATGATGCCCATCTTGTTGCCGGTCTTGGTGCGGCGTTCCATGCGCGAGACCACGGTCGCGGCGACCTTGCCCGCGGTGGCGCCGGTCTTCACGGCGCGCGAAAATTCCGCCCACGACTGCACCCTCAAGCGCTTCAGCGCGGTGGCGTAGTCGTCGAGCGGATGGCCCGAAAGGAAGAATCCGATGGCGTCGTATTCGCGCCGCAGCCGCTCGGCCGGCAGCCAGGGCTCGACCTGCGGCAGCATGATGGTGGGAGCGTCGGCCGCACCTCCGAACATGTCGTTCTGGCCCATGGTTGCCGCCTCATGGCTGCGCTGGCAGGCCGCGAGGATGGCTTCCGCGCCGGCAAATACCCGGGCGCGATTGGAGTCCAGCGTGTCGAAGGCGCCGGCGGCGGCGAGGCTCTCGATGACACGCTTGTTGATGGCGCGCGGATTGACCCTTGCCGCGAAATCGGCCAGCGACGTGAACAGCCCATCCTTGCGCGCCTCGACGATCAGCTCGACCGCCTGCGCACCGACGCCTTTCAGGCCCGCCAGCGCGTAGTAGATCGTGCCGTCGCTGACTTCGAACGTGGTGCCGGAGCGATTGACCGAGGGCGCCTCCACCTTGATGTCCAGTCGCTGCGCCTCGGCGCGAAACTCCGACAGCTTGTCGGTGTTGCTGATATCCAGCGTCATCGACGCCGCGATGAATTCCACCGGATAATGCGCCTTCATGTAGGCGGTATGGTACGACACCAGCGCGTAGGCCGCGGCGTGGCTCTTGTTGAAGCCGTAATCGGCGAATTTTGCGAGCAGTTCAAAAATCGTGTCGGCCTGCCCGGGCTGGATGCCGCGTTCGATCGCGCCGGACACGAAGCGTTCGCGCTGCTGCTCCATCTCTTTACGGATTTTCTTGCCCATGGCGCGGCGCAACAGGTCGGCTTCGCCGAGCGAATAGCCGGCCATCACTTGCGCGATCTGCATCACCTGTTCCTGGTAGATGATGACGCCGAAGGTCTCCTTCAGGATCGGCTCCAGCATCGGATGCAGATATTCCGGCTCTTCGTCGCCATGCTTGCGCGCGCAATAGGTCGGGATGTTCGCCATCGGACCGGGACGATAGAGCGCCACCAGCGCGATGATGTCCTCGAAGCGGTCGGGCCGCATGTCGACCAGCGCGCGGCGCATGCCCTGGCTTTCCACCTGGAACACGCCGACCACATCGCCCCGCGCCAGCATGGCGTAGCTCGGGGCGTCGTCGAGCGGCAGTCTTGTCAAATCCAGTTCGACGCCGCGCTTGTTCAGCAGCTTGACCGCGAGATCGAGCACCGTGAGGGTTTTCAGGCCGAGGAAATCGAATTTCACCAGTCCTGCCGGCTCGACCCATTTCATGTTGAACTGGGTTACCGGCATGTCGGATTTGGGATCGCGATAGAGCGGCACCAGTTCGCTCAAGGGCCGGTCGCCGATCACGATGCCGGCGGCATGGGTCGAGGCATGGCGGGTCAGGCCCTCCAGGCGCTGCGCGATGTCGAAGGCGCGCGCCACCACCGGATCCTCGTCGCGAAACGCCTGCAGCTTCGGCTCGCTGGCGATCGCCGCCGCCAGTGTGACCGGCGCCGCCGGGTTTTGCGGCACGAGCTTGGTCAGCTTGTCGACCTGCCCGTAGGGCATCTGCAACACCCGGCCGACGTCGCGCAGCACGCCGCGCGCCTGCAGCGTGCCGAAGGTGATGATCTGGGCGACCTGATCGCGGCCGTAGCGCCGCTGCACGTAGTCGATCACTTCGTCGCGGCGGTCCTGGCAGAAGTCGATATCGAAATCCGGCATCGACACCCGCTCGGGATTGAGGAAGCGCTCGAACAGCAGGCCAAACCGGATCGGATCGAGATCGGTGACGGTCAGGGCGTAGGCAACCAGCGATCCCGCGCCCGAACCGCGGCCGGGCCCGACCGGAATGCCCTCCGCCTTGGCCCACTGGATGAAATCCGCGACGATCAGGAAGTAGCCCGCATAATTCATGCGGGTGATGACGTTGATCTCGAAGGCGAGGCGTGCGCGGTAGTCCTCCGCGGTGACGCCCTGAGCAAGGCCATGGACCGCAAGACGGTTGTCGAGCCCCTGCTCGGCCTGACGCCGCAGTTCGGCGGCCTCGTCGTCTTCAGCGCCGGCAGCGCTGGCGCCGGCCCCGACGGTGAATCTCGGCAGGATCGGCTTGCGCGTGGTCGGCCGGAACGCGCAGCGCTCGGCGATTTCAATGGTGGAGGCCAGCGCCTCCGGAATATCGGCGAACAATACCGCCATTTCGGCGCGGGTCTTGAAGCGGTGGTCCGAGGTGAGCTGATCGCGGTCGGTTTCGGCGACCAGGCGCCCGCCGGCAATGCACAGCAGCGCGTCATGAGCTTCGTAGTCGTCGGCGGTGGCGAAATAGGGCTCGTTGGTCGCGACCAGCGGAAAGCCCTTTGCATACGCAAGATCGATCAGCGCGCCTTCGGCCCGCCGCTCCTTCTCGACGCCATGGCGCTGCAACTCGATATAGAGCCGGTCGCCGAACAGTTGCGCCAGCCGGTCGCAGCGCAAAGCCGCAAGGGCTGCGTGGTCGGCATTGATGGCAAGCGCGATCGGGCCTTCGGGGCCGCCGGTCAGGGCAATGAGGCCTTCGGCATTGTCGTGCAGCCAGTCGAACTTGATATGCGGGGTCTGGTGAACCGGGGTTTCCAGGAAGGCCCGCGAATTCAGCCGCATCAGGCTGCGGTAACCGGCCTCGCGCGCGGCCAGCAGCACGATCCGCGCCGGTCCGGCGGCCAGCGCGTTGCGGGCGTTGACGTCCTGATCGCCGAAATCGACCGCGAGTTCACAGCCGATGATCGGCTGGATGCCGTATCCGGCCATCTTGTCGGAGAATTCCAGCGCCCCGAACATGTTGTCGGTATCGGTCAGCGCCAGCGCGGGCTGGCGGTCGGCTTTGGCAAGTTCGGCCAGCTTCTGGATCTTGATCGACCCCTTCAGCAGCGAATAGGCCGAGTGCACATGCAGATGGACGAATCCGGCGTTGGACATGGCCGCAGGCTTCTGGATCATGGACTTTAAGGGATCACCGGCTGGAGCGAGCACCGCGGCGGCAAGGCCGACTTGCCCGCCGATGGTGATGCCTCGCGCCCGGACTGTCCACGCGGAAGGCGCGCATACCCGGAAAGCATCCCCGCTTTCCCGCCCGGCCGGCTCCCGTCAGCTCAAAACTCAGAGCTGCGGAATCAACTGCGCCCAGACCGCGATCATCCCGACAAAAAGCACGATAGACGCCAGCGCCGCAGCCTCTTCCACGAATGTCTTCAACATGCCCCGCTCCCTGAACCTAGAACATAAGAAGAACATTGTTCCTTTTTTGTTCTCAAAGTCAAGCGGCGGCAGTGGGTCGGGTTGAAATGTGACCGTTTTGGTTAACCCAGGAGATCGGCAGGTCCGCGATGCGCGAACCCCGCGCCTTGCCCTTAGCGCTTCTTCCTGGTTATGGCGGTCTTCTTCTTGGTTGCCGCAGGTTTCTTTTTCGTGGCCACGGCCTTCTTTTTCGTGGTTGCCGCAGGCTTTGTTTTCTTGACCGCGGCCTTCTTTTTCCTGACCGCGACGGCTTTCTTGGGAGTACCGCCGGCCTGCGCCTCGCACCGCTCCAGCAATCGCACCGCTTGCTGGCGCTGGCGCTGAAGTGGCGCCAGCTCCGCCGCCAGACGATGCCGCTCCTGCGGGGGAATGCCGGGATCGTCCAGCGCGTTTTCTATATTCGCTATGCGTGTATCGAGATCATCCTGCCGCTGCCGCTGCGGCGCGCACGGATCGGGATTTCGGGGTTTGGTAGCCATTGCATCCTCCTCTGAACGCCATCTTTTCTCGCCATGAAGCGCAAAACGTGCCGCTTCGGCGAATGATGGTGGCGGAATTCGAATGTCTCGTCGAGGGGTTGTGCCCGATCTCGGGTCATGCCTCAAACCGACCCGCCTGCCCGAACCGCGGCTTGCGGGAATAATGCACGCAACGCGCGGGTTTATGCAGTGTCGGTCGAAACGCGGTCGTGCGAAACAATCGTACGAACGTGAGTTGACGGGAACCCCGCGGGCCGGCTTGGGTTGCACCAGTGGAATCGATCAAGATCCGTTTTCGGCTGGGAGAAGATACCGATGCGCAGCGTGTTTTTGGCTTTGCTGGCCGCTTGTGGCTTGGCGGTCGCCGGCACGGCGCCGGCCGAAGCCGCCGGGACCCGATATCCCGTCTGCATTCAGGGCGATGAATATCCGGGCCTAAGCGGCTGCTACTTCACCAGCTTTCAGCAGTGCCAGGCCACGGCCTCCGGCCGGCTTCTGACCTGCATCGCCAACCCCTATTACGCCGGCGGCGGCGACCCCTACCGCGGGCGCAATCGCCCGCCGCCGGGCTATCCCTATTCCTATTGAGACAAGTCAGCCCGGGTCCGGTCGATCTGATTCCGCAAAAGGGAGAGAAAGATGCGAAAGGCGATCTGGGCTTTGATGGCATTCGGCGCCGTTTGCGGCATCGATGCTGCGCCAGCCATCGCCGGCAACTTTCCGTACTGCATCAGGGGATGCGATTTCGGCGCCGGTCTCGGCGACTGCAGCTTCTCGACCTATCAACAATGCCAGGCCACCGCTTCGGGCCGGGATGCAACCTGCGCTGCGAATCCCTATTTCAGCCGGGCCGCCGAGATGCAACCAGACAGAAGCAGTCGTCGCCGCTACTGATCTCGATCGAGGCAAGACGCGGTCAGAGACCGCAAGTGAGGCTTACATGCGCAAGACAACGATGATCCTGGGATTGCTGGCACTAGGCGCCGTTTCGGCGGTCGGGACCGCTCCGGCGCAGGCCGGATACGACTATCCCGTATGCCTGCGGGTCTATGGCCCCGCCAGCTACAACGAATGCGCCTACACCTCGATTGCACAATGCAAGGCGACGGCCTCCGGGCGCGCGGCCGAGTGTTATCCGAATGCGTTTTATGCCGAAGCCGCGGTAGCGCCGCCGGGCCGGCGTCATCGGCATTACGGCGCCTATTGACCGCTAGTCCATCTCGACGACCATGCCGTCCTTGAGCGAGACCCGCCGGTCCATGCGGCCGGCGAGCTCCATGTTGTGGGTTGCGATCAGCATCGCCACCCGCGTCGCCTTGACCAGTTGCATCAGCGCCTGAAACACATGGTCCGCCGTATGCGGATCGAGATTGCCGGTCGGCTCGTCCGCGAACAGGACGCGCGGCGCGTTGGCGACCGCCCGCGCAATCGCCACCCGCTGCTGCTCGCCACCCGACAGTTCGCTTGGGCGATGGGTGATGCGATCGCCGAGGCCGAGATAGGCGAGGATCTCCCTGGCGCGCTTGGCGGCCTCGGCGCGCTTGAGGCCGCGGATCATCTGCGGCAGCATGACGTTTTCCAGCGCGGTGAATTCCGGCAGCAATCGGTGCGATTGATAGACAAAACCGATATCGGTGCGGCGGATCTGGGTTCGCTCAACGTCGGATAATCCGGAAGTCGCGGTGCCGCCGACATAGACCTCGCCATCGTCGGGACTTTCGAGCAGGCCCGCGATGTGCAGCAGCGTCGATTTACCCGAACCCGACGGCGCCACCAGCGCCACCGACTGCCCCGCCCACAGCGCGAGCTTGGCGCCGTCCAGAATCGTCAGCGTCGCCTCGCCCTGTACGTACTGGCGTTTTATCTCGTGGAGATAGACGACCGGTACATCTTCCGCCCCCTGCCCCATCTCGGCCACTCACTCGTACCGCAGCGCTTCGACGGGATCGAGGCGCGCGGCACGCCACGACGGATACAGCGTGGCGAGGAAGGACAGCGTCAGCGCCATGATCACCACGGCGCTGGTCTCGCCGACATCGATCTCGGCCGGCAGCTTGGAGAGAAAATACAGTTCCGGCGAAAACAGTTCGGTGTTGGTGAGCCAGGAAAGAAACTGCCGGATCGATTCGATGTTGAGACAAACCAGCATGCCGACGAAAAACCCGACCAGCGTGCCGACCACGCCGATCGCAGCCCCCGTGATCAGGAATATGCGCATGATCGATCCCTGCGACGCCCCCATGGTGCGCAGGATGGCGATATCGCTGCCCTTGTCCTTCACCAGCATGATCAGGCCGGAGACGATATTGAGCGCCGCGACCAGCACGATCAGGGTCAGGATCAGGAACATCACGTTGCGCTCGACCTGAAGCGCGTTGAAAAACGTCGAATTGCGCTGCCGCCAGTCCACCAGGAATACCGGGCGTCCCGCCGCCTCCGTCACCGACTTGCGGAAGGCGTCGATCTTGTCGGGATTGGTGGTGAAGACCTCGATCGAGGTCACGTCGGAGTTGCGGTTGAAATAGGCCTGCGCTTCCGGCAGCGGCATGAACACGAAGCCCGCGTCGTATTCCGACATGCCGATCTCGAACACCGCGGCCACCCTGTAAGGTTTGAGCCGCGGCGTGGTGCCCATCGGGGTGACGGCGCCGCGCGGCGCCACCAGCGTGACGCTGTCGCCGGCGTGCAGCGACAACTGATCGGCGAGCCTGCGGCCGATGGCGACGCCCTGACCTTCGTCGAATCCCTCGAGCGTGCCCTGTTTGATGTTCTTGGCGATCGAGGTGAGATTGTTGAGATCGTCGGCGCGAATGCCGCGAACCAGCACGCCGGATGCATTGAATGCCGACGACGCCAGCGCCTGGCCATCCACCACCGGTGCGGCCAGCCTGATGCCCGCGACCTGATTGATGCGCTCGGCGACATCCTTCCAGTCGGTCAGCGGCGATTCCAGCGGCTGCACCAAGAGATGACCGTTGAGGCCGAGAATCTTGTCCAGGAGCTCCTTGCGAAAGCCGTTCATGACCGCCATCACGATGATCAGCGTGGCGACGCCGAGCATGATGCCGAGAAACGAAAAGCCGGCGATGACGGAGATGAAGCCTTCCTTGCGTCGCGCCCGCAAATATCGACCGGACAGCAGCCATTCGAATGGCGCGAAAGGTGGGGTTCGAACTGGCTCGCTCATGGCATCATCCATAGTTCGATTCTCACATGATTTGGGCTAATTCTAGCCGTCGCCGGCGGGCTCCGCGGCCTGGTGGTGGATAAATCGTCATGAAGACAGCCGCGCCAGGGCGTCGGCGGGGCTCATTAACTCCCGCGATCCGTCGCTGCGCCGCTTGATTTCGACCTTGCCCTCGGCGATCCCCCGTGGGCCGACCATGATCTGCCAGGGGATGCCGATCAGGTCGGCGGTGGCGAACTTGGCGCCGGCGCGGGCATCGGTGTCGTCGTACAGGACGTCGACGCCTTTGGCTGACAGTTCGCGGTAAAGCTGCTCGCACGCCCGGTCGGTATCATCGGCGCCCTGCTTCAAGTTCAGGATCGCGATGGCGAACGGCGCCACCGCTTCCGGCCATTTGATGCCGGCATCATCATGGCAGGCCTCGATGATGGCGCCGACCAGGCGCGACACGCCGACGCCATAGGAGCCGCCATGGATCGGCACCTCGGCGCCATCGGGTCCCGCCACCGTGGCCTGCATCGTCTGGGAATATTTGGTGCCGAAATAGAAGATTTGTCCGACCTCGATGCCGCGCGTCTGCAGCTTGTTTTCCGCGGGCACCTCGCGCTCGAAGCGCGCGGGGTCGTGCACGTCCTCGGTGGCGGCATAGGCCTGTGTCCATTGCCGGATGATCGGCGTCAGATCGCCTTCGTAGTCGACGCCTTCATCGGGCACCGGCAGATTGAGAACGTCGCTGTTGCAATAAACGCCGGACTCGCCGGTTTCGGCCAATACGATGAACTCGTGGCTGAGATCGCCGCCGATCGGGCCGGTCTCGGCGCGCATCGGGATCGCCTTCAGGCCCATCCGCGCAAAGGTGCGCAAGTAGGCCACGAACATCCTGTTGTAGGAGCGCCGCGCCGCGGCCTCGTCGATGTCGAAGGAGTATGCGTCCTTCATCAGGAATTCGCGGCCGCGCATGACGCCGAAGCGTGGCCGCTGCTCGTCGCGGAATTTCCACTGGATATGATAGAGATTGAGCGGCAGGCTTTTGTAGGATTTGACATAGGCGCGGAAAATCTCGGTGATCATCTCCTCGTTGGTCGGCCCGTACAGCAGTTCGCGCTTGTGCCGGTCGGTGATGCGCAGCATTTCCGGGCCATAGGCGTCATAGCGCCCGCTTTCGCGCCAGAGGTCGGCGAGCTGCAGCGTCGGCATCAGGAGCTCGATGGCGCCGGCGCGGTTCTGCTCCTCGCGCACGATCTGCTCGATCTTCTTCAATACGCGCAGGCCGAGCGGCAGCCACGCGTAAATCCCCGCCGCCTCTTGCCGCAGCATGCCCGCGCGCAGCATCAGGCGATGCGACACGATCTCGGCCTCCTTCGGGGTCTCCTTCAGGATGGGCAGAAAAAATCGTGACAATCGCATGGGCACGCCTGGAGAATCGGTGGGAACCGGGGAGTTGCCAGTGAAACCGGATCGGGTACCAAAACACAAGGGGAAGCGCAGGATTCGGAGTCCGGGAGACAGCGGTCTCCGGGGATCGGCTGTTCCGGCACGCTCAAAACGCCGATGCTCTAACCTCCAAAGTGTATCGCCGGATGCATCGTTCCCAGTGCACCTACAATCGCGAAAATCGCCAACCCCAGCGCGATCTCAACCATACTGTTGCGCGTAAGCCGGCGAAGCGCCTGCCGATCTCTACCGGACCCCAAAGCAAGCCGGGGCGTCAACCAAAACCGGTTGACGCCGGCGGTCAACAGCATGGCGGCGAACAAAGCCAGCTTCAGCGTCAGCAGGCGCCCGTATTCGGTGGTTCGCAGCGCGTTCACCGAACCCAATAAAATCGATACGTTGATGAGGCCCGTCGCCAGGATGGTGCCAACACTGACGATGCCCAGCGTCGAGAAGCGTTCTGTCACCTCTCTGGTAACCGACGGCCATGCATAGCCGTCATGACGGCGCGCCGCCGCCAAAAAGAGGACGAGCGAAACAAGGCCGCCGATCCATGCGGCGGAGGCGACGAGGTGCAGCGCGTCGGCCGCCGGGTGGAGAACTCCCAGTTTGCCGATACCTGACCCGGCATGGCCGGTCCATGCGATAGCCGCGATCAGGCCGAGCGCCGACGCCAGCCCCAACCGGCGCGCCGGCGGAAGCCGGTCATTTGCCAAACAACCGGCCAGAACGATTGCCAGTACGAACCGGATTTCCGAAACCAATCCGAATTGCGTCTCGGTTACGACCTTCAACAGCACGTCGGCGGTCATGGCCTGACCGAACGAAAGACCGCTCATGGCCGCCGCCTGCAACAGAAGCCAGATCGCGCCGGACGCTACAGCGATTGCGAGACCGACCGATGCGACCCACCGGTTTTGCGAGCGGATAATGCGGGCTGCCGCTGGCGCGGAACGCAAGGCAGGCTCTGCCACCGCTGCCCGGAAAACAAAAGCTCCGGCCGTTATCGCGGTGGCGGCGAAGTGTACCGCGCGAACGATCACCAACGGACCGTTCAGGCCATCTCCCAGCCAGTCCATTGGGTTGCCTTGCGACTACTGACCAACCTGAAACGTGAAATCGCCGTCCGTCGTGTGCGTGTCCACCGAGAGGACGTGCCAATTGACGCGGTAGGTTCCCGTACCCCCGGGACGTACCGATACCGACATCTGGTAGCCGCTGACGCGGGTTTTGCCGGTATCGACGCGCTGACCGGCGGCGTTGGTTACGGTGACGGTGCTGAAGGCCGCTTCCAGTTTTTCGGTAAACCAAAGCGTCACCTCGCGCGGCGGTGTCGCGACCTTGTTGCCAACGCGCGGTTCGGCACGCTCGAGAAAAGCGTGCGCGACTGCCTGGCTTGTCGCGAGCAACAGCACCAGCGGGACTATTCCGGCAAGAGTTGAATGGCGCATGTCAGTTCCTCGAAAACGGGGTTGCGGGTTGGGTGGCATTGCCGAAGATCGGCTTGCCGATCCCTCGGGGATCGATGGCGTCGAGATAGAAGTGCAATTGTGCGATCACGCCGACATTGGTTCCACTCTGGCGGTTGATTGGAATGAGGGCCTCGACACCAAACTGGAATTTGTTTCCGGCCCAGATGAAGCCCGGATTGATGGTGCCGGTCGTCAATGTGCCGGAGGTGAAGGTATTCGACACCGGCGTCTGGAAGTTCGCTTCGACCAGCGGAATGAAGCGATTGATGAAATCCGGCAGGCCGAGATCGACCACCGCGCTCCTGAGGTAGGGCAGGCTGTATTGAATACTGCCGCCCCAGTTCAGCACGTGGGGATGAAATTCGGTGTCGGCTGTGAGGTCGCCGCTATCGGGGTCGATGCCGAAGGTGGTGGTCGAACGCCTGCCCGGAATCGCATAGCCGACCTGGCCGGTAATGGCGATGGGCCGCAACCAGGACAAGGTATCGGGAAGGTCGCCAAAACCTTTGCCGAAATAGACGGTCGGCGTGTAGGTATTGAAGGGGTCCGCGCCGACGCCTTGAGCACCCGTCCCGCCCCATTCCACGCTGAGGCCGACCGACATCACGAACTCATGCGCGGGGTCCTTGACGATCCGGTACTTGAACGTGGTCTCAAGATTCTGGAATCCGTCCGCGCCCATCCCGGTCAATCCGCCGGGCGGGCTGAGATGGCTGTAGGTTGAGCCGATCGAGATCGCGAATGCCTCGGTAACCCGTTTGGAGAATTCCCCGGAAAAATCGCGCTGCCTGAAGGAAGGATCGTCGCCGGTCTTGAAACTGGAGACGGAGGGAAAGCTTAGCTCATCGTTGACGCCGGGATCGTCGATGGTGAGCGTTGCGGGAAAGAAGCGGTTGCCGACGACTTCATGGGCAACGCTTGCGCCGAGGGGAACGAGCGCCATGGCGAGCCCCGGCAGGCCCGCGCGCAAAAGACCGATAGACATGGAAGATTCTCCGCAGGTGTAAGAGACGTGAACGGATCGGCGCGGCCAATGGCCGCAAACTTCACGTCGATAGCGGCGGGGCGCGTGCCTGGGCGTGGGAACCGGCGCGGGAACGGAACAGTTCCGGCGCGGTATTGAGCCAAACCACGCGTTCGGCGTGGCGGGCGGGCGTCGCGGCGGCAGCCTGTGGCGTGTCGATCGGCCCGGCCGTGTGAATTACGCTGCAAACCGAGCAGCAGCCGTCATGGGCGCGATGCTGGCCGGACTGATCGCTCTGGCTGGGCGTCGATGCGGCATTGCCGTGACAGATGGCCGCCGCATGAAGCGGATCGGACGCGGCAATGCTGGTGGCCCATGTCGCGCCAATCGGTGCGAATATCTGCACCAACACCGCAATCAGGACGATTGGCAGAAATTTCCGCAGCCGCCGGCGCATGTTCCACCCTTTCCGACCCGACTAATCAATCATGCAGAGAGTCGGGAGTCGAGTTGCGGTTCCCAAGGTTTTCCCGCGCTGCGCTATTTTCGACACAGCTACGGCGAATTTCTCGATGAAATAATCCTGCGATGCCGGTGTTTCACGACGGCCCGAAATGTAGGAAATGTAGGCTGCCCAGCGGATCGTTGCGGGCAAGAGCGCTGCTGCATAGGATCATTCGTGAAGAACTGCATATTCACGTTTGAGGTCGCTCGTGAAAAACACCCTGCTTGCGATGGCGGCGGTTGTCCTCTCGCTGTCGGTAGAAACGACTGCGCATTCGGAAACACCGGAGCAGTGGGTTGAATTAGGCGCGCGCATTCACGGCGCGTTTGGAGCCTTCATCCCCGTCGGCATTCGGATCGGCCTGGATGCCAAAGAGAAACTAAAGGCGGAGCCGCGCGGTCTTGCCGTGACCTTCTATAATGGGGAGAAGCCGCCATGCCCCTGCGTCGCCGACGGCGTCATGATCGCGACGCAATCCAGTCCCGGACAGGGCACGCTGCAAATCGCTTCCGAGAGAGCGGCGCCCGGGTTTATGGCCGTGATCGTCATTCGCAATCGCAAGACCGGAGAAGCCCTCAAATACTCGATCGCCGACGAATGGCTGCCGAAAATCCTTAACTGGAATAAAACGGAGCCTTTGGCCAGATTTGACGCTGCGATGAGTGCCGAAGGACTATTCGCGTCCGAAGCGGTGCCCTAGATTATCGTGACAGTTGAGATTCCCAACTATCCGGCGCGCGCTATTTTCATAGATTCGTTGGGTTCCAGATATAATGCAACCCCCGGTAGCGAAGTGCCATTCATTTCGCAGATTGCTGGAATTTTGAACAATCGTTGCTGAAAATGGTGACAAGCCCAAAAAGATCGGCTACCAGTGCGGGCTCAGGCTGACCGCAAGGTTGAAGTCTGGTGGTCCAAGTCTCGGGAGGAGCCCTGACGCGCACAAGCAGCGTCGCCCCGTCAATCAAAATCAAATCCAAATTTTTCGGGGAAAATAGGGTCGACACAATTTTTAGAGCGGGGTTCTGGCCCTGCTCTTTTTTTTGAGCATTTTCAAATCGGCACGCGCATTTCGTTCCGGACAACGCGGACATGACGGCATCGGCCAACCTGATCCAGCGCAGCTTTGAACTTGCCGCGGAGCGCTGCGAGGACCTGACGCCGCTGGTCTATCGCCGGCTGTTTCGCGAACACCCGGAAACCAAATCCATGTTCCGCAGCGAAGGCAGCCACCTGGTGCAGGGGTCGATGCTGGCGCTGACCATCGACGCGATCCTGGATTTTGCCGGCGACCGCAGCGGTCATTTTCGCATGATCGAATGCGAGGTGTCGTCGCACGACGCCTATGGCACGCCGCGCGACCTGTTCGCAGCGTTCTTTGGCGTGATTGCGGCGACGCTGCGGGATATACTGGATACGGATTGGTCGCCCGAGATCGATCTGGCGTGGCGGAATTTGCTCGACGAGATCTCGGGTGTCGTTGCGCGGAGCCAAACTTAAGGCGAAATCCGTATTTCCGATACTGTGCCGCCCGCGAGGCCCGCGATCGTCAGCGCCAGAAGTCCTGCGATAATTCTTTGAAATGTCATTTTCACCCCCACGCCTGCGAAACCCTAGAGCGGTATCCCCATCAGCTTCGACAGCCGCTCGATGTTGAGATAACCCGCATTGTAGGCCAGCATCGCCACCGCGAAAATCACGGCCGATATCACGGTGGTCCAGATCAGCTTGCGCAACATCCGCGCCGCGACCGGCGCGCCGGGATCGGTCCCCGCGACAGCCTCGCCGTCCTCATGCTGGCTGCGCACGCCGAACGGCAGGGTGACGAACAGCACGATCCACCACAACACGAAGTAGATCGCGAACCCGGTTGAGATGGTGTAGGCCATCTCAGGCCTGCTCGATTTCGACGAGCGCGCCCGAAAAGTCCTTGGGGTGCAGGAACAGCACCGGCTTGCCGTGCGCGCCGATCCTGGGCTCGCCGTCGCCGAGCACCCGCGCGCCTTCTTTTACTAGCCTGTCGCGCGCGGCGATGATATCGGGCACGTCGTAGCAGATATGATGAATGCCGCCGTCCGGATTCCGCTCGACGAATTTTGCGATCGGCGACGCCTCGCCCAGCGGCTGGATGAACTCGATCTTGGTGTTGGGCAGCGTGGCGAATACGGTGATGACGCCATGCTCCGGCAGCGGCACCGCCTCCGAGATGTCGGCGCCGAACGCCGTGCCGTAGATCTTCGCAGCCTTTTCCGCGTCACGCACCGCGATCGCGACATGGTTGAGCCGGCCCAGCATGGTGCTCTCCGCTTTTATATTTGACGCGTTTTCTTTACGCGAACCGGGTTCCACTTCGCTCGAAAACGCTATGCTATCTTAGACCGTCAGAACATGAACATAGCACAGCGGCTTCTTGCCCCACTGCTCGTTGATCGTGGCGCGCACCGCGCGGCGCACCGATTCGGCAAGCGCGTCCGGATCGCGCCGCCGCGCCCGTGGCAGGCCTTCGACCGTCGACACCACAACGTCGAACACGATGTCGTCGATCACTTCTCCGGCTGTGTTCTTCTCGGGTATCCCGACCAGATCAACCTCGGGATCGTCGGCCAGCTCGCCCTTGTCGGTCATGGCGATGGCGACAAGGGCGCAGCCTGCGAAGGCCAGTTTTCGCCGCTCGACCACGGCGCGCGACCTGGAATCCTCGAGGATCGAGCCGTCCTTGTAGAGCCGGCCCGACGGCAGCTGATCGATAATGCCGGGATCGCCCGGCCCCAGCACCACAAGATCGCCGTTCCTGCAGATCAGCACCTTCGGCACGCCGGCCGCGCGCGCCAGTTTGGCATGCTCGAACAGATGCAGCGCCTCGCCATGGACCGGGATCAGCAATTGCGGACGCACCCACGAAATCATGTCGCGCAGTTCGTCGCGGCGCGGATGGCCGGAGACATGGACGAGATGGGTGCGGTCGGTGATCACCTCGACGCCTTGCCCGATCAGCCCGTTGATGATGGCGCCCACGGATTTCTCGTTGCCGGGGATGGTGCGCGAGGAAAATATCACGCAGTCGCCCTTGTTGAGCGTCACCTGCGGATGATCGTCATTGGCGATGCGCGCCAGCGCCGCGCGCGGCTCGCCCTGGCTCCCCGTGCACAACGCCAGCACCTTGTCGGGCGGAAGGTGTCCATAAACGTCGGCGCTGCGGAACTTGTGCTGATCGCTGAGATAGCCGGTTTCGCGCGCGACCTGCACCACGCGCTCCATGGCGCGGCCGACCACCACGACCTCGCGTCCGGCCGCTTTTGCGGCATCGGCAACGGCGCGCAGCCGCGCCACGTTGGAAGCGAAGGTGGTGACGGCGACCCGTCCTTTGGCCGCCTTCACCAGTTCGGTGATGGTCCTCGCGACCTCGGCCTCCGATGGCGAGCGCCCGTCACGCACCGCATTGGTGGAATCGCCGACCAATGCCAGCACGCCGGCGTCGCCGAGCTCGCGCAAGCGCCGCTCGTCGGTCGGCACCCCGATGATCGGCGTCGGATCGATCTTCCAGTCGCCGGTGTGCAGCACCGTGCCGGCCGAGGTGTGGATCGCCAGCGCGTGGGATTCCGGAATCGAATGCGCCACCGGAATGAACTCGACATTGAACGGCCCGAGATCGATGCGACCGCCTGACGGCACCACGGTGACCGGAATTTTCGGCGGGTTGCGCTCCGAGGCGCATTTGGCCTCGAACAGCGCGGCGGAAAATCTGGTCGCGTAGATCGGGCATTTCAGCCTGGGCCAGAGGTCGATGATGGCACCGAAATGATCCTCATGGGCGTGCGTCAGCACCAGGGCAACGAGGTTCTTGCGCTCTTTCTCGAGAAAGCGGATGTCCGGCATGATGAGATCGATGCCGGGCAGATGCTCCTCGTCGCCAAAGGAGACACCGAGATCGACCGCAAGCCAGGACCGCTGATGGCGGTTGCCGAGACCGTAGATCGACAGGTTCATGCCGATCTCGCCGACGCCTCCCAGGGGAGCGAAGGTCAGTTCATCCGGCCGCGCCATCACGCCGCTCCCATTGAGGCCGCCGTGCCGAAATAGACGTCGCCGGCCGCAATCGGCACGCGCCTGCCGTCGGATGTCCCGACGATCATGCAGCCGACCTCATCGATGGTATCGAACGTGCCCGACACAATGGCGCCGCTGGATTGAATCGAAACCGGCTGGCCCAGCCCCGCCGCGCGCTCCAGCCACTTCAGGCGAATGTCGGCAAAGCCGCGGCCATTGTCCCAGATGCCGCGTTGCTCCGCCCAGGCGTCCGACAACGCGGCGAACAATTCCTCGGCGCCAACGTCAACGCCGAGCGCCTTGAGGGAGGTTGCGGGAGTTGGCGTTCCCTCGGGTGCTGCCACGACGTTGGTGCCGATGCCGACCACAACGGCCAGACCATCCGCGATCGCTTCCGCTTCCAGCAGAATGCCGGCGAGTTTCTTTTCTCCCGCCAGCACGTCGTTCGGCCATTTCAGCGCAAATTTCATCTGGTCCGATCCCGCCGACCGCAGCGACGCTTCGGTACTCACCTTCCGCAGCGCCGCTAACAGCGCCAGCCCCGCGGCAAAGCCGAGGGTCGCTGCGACGGATGGCGAGACATCGATCACCTCAAGAATACTGCTGGCGAGGTTACCACGCGGTGCAATCCAGGGGCGATGCCGTCGCCCGCGCCCCGCGGTTTGCTCGGAGGTGACGAACCATATCGGCCCGCGCTCGCCGTCGCGCGCGCGCGTCAGCGCTTCCGCATTGGTCGAGCCGACGGAAGCGAAGGCGGCGAGCCCGTAGCCCGCCGAACTCGCCCGCGGACCTAGCGAAAATGCCATTTAGAACAATGACTTCGCCGCGACCGTGGCAGCACTGACCAGCGGCCCCGGATAGGCGAAGAACAGGATGTTGAAGAGGCCCGCGACCGCCAGCACCGTGCGCAATTCCATGCGCATCGGATCGAGTTTTGCGAGCGGCTCGTCGAAATACATCACCTTGATGATGCTGAGATAGTAATACGCACCGACCACGCTGGCGAGCACGCCGACCACCGCGAGTGTAAACAGGCCGGCCTTGATGGCGGCGACAAACACATAGAACTTTGCGAAGAAACCGGCCAGCGGCGGAATCCCCGCTAGCGAAAACAGCAGCATCGCAAAGAAGAACGCCAGCAGCGGATTGGTGCGCGACAATCCTGCGAAGTCGCTGATGTTTTCGACCGGCTGGCCGTTGCGCTTCATGGCGAGAATGATGGCGAAGGAGCCCAACGTCATCGCCACATAGATCGCGATGTACACCAGCACGCCCTGCGCGCCCTCCGGCGTCCCGGCCGCGAGTTCCGACCAGGGCGAAACCCATGTGGCCGATCGAGGAATAGGCCATCAGGCGCTTGATGTTGCTCTGGCCGATGGCCGCGAAGGAGCCCAGCACCATCGAGGCGATCGCGACGAACACCACGATCTGCTGCCACTGGGCGAGGATTCCGGGAAACGCGGTCAGTGCGACGCGAGTAAACACGGCCAGTGCCGCGACCTTCGGCGCGGAGGCAAAGAACGCGGTCACCGGCGTCGGCGCGCCCTCATAAACGTCGGGAGTCCACATGTGGAACGGCACCGCCGAGACCTTGAAACAGAGGCCGGCGAGCAGGAACACCAGGCCAAACACGATGCCGATGCTGCCTTCTTTCGCCGCCGCCGCGATGCCTGCGAAACCGACGGTGCCGGTGAAGCCATAAATCAGCGATGCGCCATAGAGCAGCATGCCTGACGACAGCGCGCCCAGCACGAAATACTTCAAGCCGGCTTCAGTCGATTTCGCATTGTCGCGGTTGCTGGCGGCGACGACGTAGAGCGCCAGACTCATCAGCTCCAGCCCGAGATAGAGCATGATCAGGTCGCCGGCCGAGATCAGCACCATCATGCCCAGCGTCGAGAGCACGACCAGAATGGCGAATTCGAACAGTTTTCGCGATTGATCCTCCAAAAACTCCTTCGACAGGATCAGCGTGGCCGCCGAGCCGACCAGCGCCAGGATTTTCAGGAATCGTGCAAAATCATCGACAATAAAACTGCCGCCAAACGTCGACAGCTTGCCCGCCGGCAGCATGAGCTCCAGCACGCCGGTGATGACCAGCAGGCCGACCGCAAGGGCGGTGACGAGCCCGGTGGTCTGCGGCCCGCGATAGGCGCCGATCATCAGCAGCACCATGCTGCCTGCCGCCAGCACAAGCTCCGGCAGCACGGGAAGCAATTGGTATCCGGCGGTCTCAAAGCTCATAATAGTTGTCCTGACCTCGGCCGGTCATTGCAGCAGCGCAGCCGCCTTCACGGCCGTCACTGCGGTTGCGTAATTGTTGACGAGTTGCTGCACCGACGCCGCCGACATGTCGAGCACCGGTTTTGGATAGACGCCGAACAGGATGGTGAGCGCCACCAGCGGCATCAGCGTCAGGCTTTCGCGGAAGGTGAGATCCTTGATGCTCATCAACGACGGTTTTACCAAAGCGCCGAAGACCACCTTGCGATAGAGCCACAGCGCATAGGCCGCCGACAGGATCACACCGAGGGTAGCGATCGTTGCCGTCGGAATACTGACCTTGAAGGTACCGATCAGGGTCATGAATTCGCCGACAAAGCCCGATGTTCCGGGCAACCCGACATTGGCCATGGTGAAGACCATGAACACCAGCGCGTACAGCGGCATGCGGTTGACCAGCCCGCCATAGGCGGTGATTTCGCGGGTATGCAGGCGGTCGTAGACGATGCCGACGCAGAGGAACAGCGCGCCGGACACGATACCGTGCGACACCATCTGGAATACGCCGCCGGCGATGCCTTGCGTGGTGCCGGCGAAAATCCCCATGGTGACGAAGCCCATATGGGCCACCGAGGAATAGGCGATCAGCTTCTTGATGTCTTCCTGCATCAGGGCCACCAGCGAGGTGTAGAAGATGGCGATGGTGGAGAGCGCGAAGATCAGCGGCGCAAAGTCGTGGCTGGCGGCCGGGAACATCGGCAGCGAGAACCGAAGAAAACCGTAGCCCCCCATCTTCAAGAGGATCGCGGCCAGGATCACCGATCCCGCAGTCGGCGCCTCCACATGCGCGTCCGGCAGCCAGGTGTGCACCGGCCACATCGGCATCTTCACCGCAAAGGATGCGAAGAACGCCAGCCACGCCCAGGTCTGCAGGGACCGCGGGACGGCGGTGTGCATCAGCGTCGGAATGTCCGTGGTGCCGGCGTTCCAGTACAGCGCCATGATCGCCAGCAGCATCAGCACCGAGCCGAGCAGCGTGTAAAGGAAGAACTTGAAGGAGGCATAGACCCGGCGCGGCCCGCCCCACACGCCGATAATCAGGAACATCGGGATCAGGCCGCCCTCGAAGAACAAATAGAACAGCACGAGGTCGAGCGCGGAGAAGGTGCCGACCATCAGCGTTTCCAAGAGCAGGAACGCCATCATGTATTCGCGCACGCGCACCTGGATCGATTTCCAGCTCGCGACGATGCAGAGCGGCATCAGCGCGGTGGTCAGGATCACGAACGGCAGCGAGATGCCGTCGACGCCCATGTGATAGGTGATGGCGTTGGCGAGCCACGGCGCCTTCTTCGACGAACTGGAAGTCCGGCTGCGCCGGATCGAAGCGCATCACCAGGATCAGCGACACCGCGAAGGTGATCAGCGTGGTCCACAGCGCGATCCAGCGCGCGTTGCGGTTGGCGGCCTCGTCATTGCCGCGCGCCAGCAGGTAGACCAGCAGCGCGCCGAACGCCGGCAGGAAGGTGACGACGGAGAGGATGGGCCAGATCGTCATCACTGGCCTCCCAGGCCGAACATGAACCAGGTGATCAGTCCGGCGACGCCGATCAACATCGCAAAGGCATAGTGGTAGAGATAGCCGGTCTGCAGCTTCACCACGTTGCGGGTGACGTTGAGAACCCGCGCCGAGACGCCGTCGGGGCCAAACCCGTCGATGACGAAGCCATCGCCCTTCTTCCAGAGAAAGCGCCCGAGCCATTTTGCGGGGCGGACGAAGATCAAGTCGTACAACTCGTCGAAGTACCACTTGTTGAGCAGGAACTGGTAGAGCATCCGATGCTGGTTGGCGAGCTCGACCGGCAGATACGGCCGGCGGATATAGAACATGTAAGATACGATCAGTCCGATCACCATCATCACGAAAGGCGACCACCCTACCCACGCTGGTATGTGCTCCATGTCCTCGATGATGTGCGGATGCATCTTCACCGACTCGCGGAAGAATTCCTCCACGCCGTGGCCCGCAAACAACTCCTTGAACGGAAAGCCGGCAAGGATCGATCCCGCCGCCAGAATGCCGATCGGGATCAGCATCCAGATCGGGCTTTCATGCGCGGCATCGTAATGCTCCTGATCGTGCGGCTCGCCGTGAAAGGTCTTGAAGATCAGACGCCATGAATAGAACGAGGTCAGGCCGGCGGCGATCACCGTCATCAGGAAGCCGTAGAACGCGAATGGATTATGCGAGGCGTAAGCCGATTCGATGATGGCATCCTTGGAGAAATAGCCGGCGGTGAGCGGAAAGCCGGTCAGCGCCAGCGTGCCGATCACCATCACGATGTAGGTGTAGGGGATCTTGTCCTTGAGCCCGCCCATATTGCGGATGTCCTGCTCGTGATGCATCGCGTAGATCACCGAGCCGGACCCTAAGAACAGCAGCGCCTTGAAGAAGGCGTGGGTGAACAGGTGGAACATGCCGACCGAGTAGGCCCCCGCTCCCATCGCCACGAACATGTAGCCGAGCTGCGAGCAGGTCGAGTACGCAACGATGCGCTTGATGTCGTTCTGCACGAGGCCGATGGTAGCGGCGAAGAAGGCCGTGGTGGCGCCGATCAACATCACGAAGGCCTGCGCGTTTGGCGCAAGCTCGAACAGCGGCGACAGCCGCGCCACCATGAATACGCCGGCGGTCACCATGGTGGCGGCGTGGATCAGCGCCGACACCGGCGTCGGGCCCTCCATGGCGTCCGGCAGCCAAGTGTGCAGCAGGAACTGGGCCGACTTGCCCATCGCGCCCATGAACAGCAG
The DNA here is from genome assembly GCA_963784755.1 of uncultured Alphaproteobacteria bacterium. Taxonomy (GTDB): domain Bacteria; phylum Pseudomonadota; class Alphaproteobacteria; order Rhizobiales; family Xanthobacteraceae; genus Bradyrhizobium. Next base: position 569,969 of record CAWASS010000005.1, read on the forward strand.
CAGGCAGGTCAAGGTCAGCGCGTCGGCATGCCAGCCGAAGAAGTCGATGGTCTTGCCGGTCAAGCCCGGCGCGCCCGCGAAGATGGTCTCGAAATCGATCGAGCCGATCAGCATGAAGATCGCGAAGATGCCGAGCGCAAAACCGAAATCGCCGACGCGGTTGACCACGAAGGCCTTGATCGCCGCCGCGTTCGCCGAGGGCTTGTGGTACCAGAACCCGATCAGCAGGTAGCTCGCGAGACCGACGCCCTCCCAGCCGAAGAACAGTTGCACCAGGTTATCCGCGGTCACCAGCATCAGCATCGCGAAGGTGAACAGCGACAGATATGCAAAGAAACGCGGCCGGTACGGATCCTCGTCCATGTAGCCGATGGAATAGAGATGCACCAGCGACGAGATGGTGTTGACCACCACCAGCATGACAGCGGTCAAGGTGTCGACCCGCAGCGCCCAGGTGACTTGCAGATCGCCGGAGTTGATCCACGGGAACAGCGCAATGCGCGCGTCGTGATGCATGAAGCCGACGTCGACCAGTGCGACCCACGACAAGGCAGCCGAAACCAGCAGCAGTCCCGTGGTGATCAGCTCGGCCGCGCGCGATCCCGCCGCCGGCGGCTCGGCCGCGTGATGGTCGTCGTGATCGTGCTGCGCATCAGGCTCGTGACTCGACGCATGAATGACGCCGGCGTCTTCGGTGACCGAGGGGGCGCCATGGCCATGCGCATCGCCGTGATGCTCGACGGTGTCGCCGCTCGGATTGCGCGCATGCGCGCCGAAGATCGAGATCAGGCCCGCGAGGATCGCGCCGATCAGCGGCAGGAATACGATTGCCTGATACATCCAAGTTCCTTTTAGCGCATGATCTTATCGGAAAACCGGGTTCCACTTTTCCGGGATCATGCGTCAGCCCTTCATCAGATTGACGTCTTCAACCGCGATCGAGCCGCGGTTGCGGTAGTACACCACCAGCACGGCGAGACCGATCGCGGCTTCCGCGGCCGCCACCGTCAGCACCAGCAGCGCGAATACCTGGCCGACGATGTCGCCGAGAAACGAGGAGAACGCCACCAGGTTGATATTGACCGCGAGCAGGATCAGCTCGATCGACATCAGGATGACGATGATGTTCTTGCGGTTGAGGAAGATGCCGAGGATCCCGAGTGTGAACAGGATCGCCCCGACCGCCAGATAATGTCCGAGCCCGATGGTCATTGCACCCACTCCGGCGCGTCGGCTTCCTGCAGGCCCTGGCCCGACGCCACCTTGCGCACGCTCATGGCCAGTTCCGGGGTCCGCGCGTTCTGCACGTTGATATCCTGCCGCTTGACGCTGGCCTTGTGGCGCAGCGTCAGCACGATGGCGCCGATCATCGCCACCAGCAGCACCATCCCCGCCAACTGGAAGTAATGGATGTATTTTGTGTACAGCACGAGCCCGAGCGCCGCGGTGTTGCTGACATCGCCGGGGATCGGCGAGGTGATGGCTTTGGTAACGCCCGGATTGATGATCCAGCCGCCCGCGACGAGCAGCAGCTCTGCGAGAAACACCGCGCCGATCACCAGACCGAACGGCAGGTATTCGAGAAAACCTTCGCGCAGTTCGGTGAAGTCGACGTCCAGCATCATGATCACGAACAGGAACAGCACCGCGACCGCGCCGACGTACACGACGACCAGGATCATCGCCAAAAATTCCGCGCCGAGCAGCATGAACAGCCCCGACGCGTTGACGAACGCCAGGATCAGGAACAGCACGGAGTGCACGGGATTGCGCGACACGATCACCATCACCGCGGATGCCACGCAGACGCCGGCGAACAGGTAAAAGAACAGCGCGGGAAGGATCATGCCAACGCCCTTTCCGTCATTCCGGGGCGCACGCGCCCTTGCGCGTGCGAACCCGGAATCCAGAGGTAATCGAAACTTCTGGATTCCGGGTCCACGCGAAGACGCGTGTCCCGGAATGACGAGGAGATGCCGTCCACGCGCGCGAATGCGTTCCCTCCCCCGTTGTGGGGGAGGGTTAGGGAGAGGGGTAAGCGGCGCACACCGAGCTTGGGGCTTACCCCCCTCTCCAGCTCTCCCCCACAAGGGGGGAGAGAGCAGACCGCGCTCGTGGCGATTGGATACATCACAGCAGCCAAGTTCTTCCCCTCACCGGTACGGCGCGTCGAGCTCGATCGACTTCGCAATCTCGCGCTCCCAGCGGTCGCCATTGGCAAGCAGTTTCGCCTTGTCATAATAGAGTTCCTCGCGGGTCTCGGTCGCGAATTCGAAATTCGGACCCTCGACGATGGCGTCGACCGGGCAGGCCTCCTGGCACAATCCGCAATAGATGCACTTCACCATGTCGATGTCGTAGCGCACGGTGCGGCGGGTGCCGTCGTTGCGGCGCGGCCCGGCCTCGATGGTGATGGCCTGCGCCGGACAGATCGCCTCGCACAGCTTGCAGGCGATGCAGCGCTCCTCACCGTTGGGATAGCGGCGCAGCACATGCTCGCCGCGGAAGCGCGGCGAGATCGGCCCCTTCTCGAACGGATAGTTCAGCGTCGGCTTCGGCTTGAAGAAATACCGCATGGCGAGAAAGAACGCCGAGACGAATTCCGACAGCAGCAGCGCGCGGGCGGTTGCGTTGACATTGACACTCATGGCGACCTCATTTCGGCGCGAGCCCCGAAAATTGCAGCACGGCGGCGACGACGACGACCATCGCCAGCGACAGCGGCAGAAACACTTTCCAGCCCAGCCGCATCAGCTGGTCGTAGCGGTAGCGCGGCACGATCGCCTTCGCCATCGCAAACAGGAAGAACATGAAAAATACCTTGAGCACGAACCAGATGATTCCGGGAACCCAGGTGAACGGCGCATAGGGGATCGGCGGCAGCCAGCCGCCCAGGAACATGATCGACGCCAGCGCGCACATGGTGGTGATGGCGACGTATTCGCCGAGCATGAACAGCAGATACGGCGTCGAGCCGTATTCGACCATGAAACCCGCAACCAGTTCGGATTCGGCTTCCACCAGATCGAATGGCGGGCGGTTGGTTTCCGCCAGCGCCGAGACGTAGAAGATCACGAACATCGGGAACAGCGGCAGCCAGTACCAGCCCAGCAATCCCCATCTGGTGTTCTGCGCCTCGACCACGGCCGACAGGTTCAATGAACCCGCGCAAAGCAATACGGTGATGATGACAAAGCCGATCGAGACTTCGTAGGACACCATCTGCGCGGCGGAGCGGAGCGCGGCGAGGAACGGATACTTCGAATTCGACGACCAGCCGGCCATGATGATGCCGTAGATCGACAGCGACGAGATCGCAAAGATGTAGAGCACCCCGACATTGATATCGGCGATCACCCAGCCGAGATCCATCGGGATCACGGCCCACGCCGCCAGCGCCAGCACGCAACTCACCAGCGGCGCCAGCAGGAACACGCCCTTGTTGGCGCCGGAGGGGATGATCGGTTCCTTCAGCACGAATTTTAAGAGGTCGGCAAAGGATTGCAGCAGGCCCCAGGGGCCGACCACATTGGGACCGCGGCGGATCTGCACCGCCGCCCAGATCTTGCGGTCCGCCAGCAGGATGTAGGCGATCGCGATCAAGAGCACGACCAGCAGCAGCAGGCTTTGCGCGATCATGACGATCAGCGGCCAGAGAAAGCCGGTCCAGAAGGTGCTTGCGAAGAATTCAGCCATCAGGTCACGCTCACTCCGCCGCCGTCAGCATCTGGCCCGACGCCAGCCGGGAACATTCCGCCATCACCGCCGACGCCCGCGCGATCGGGTTGGTCAGGTAATAATCCCCGACCGGCGACTTGAGCGACGTCTTCTCCACATTGCCGCCCTGCCCTGCAAGCGTCTCGATCGCAGCCGCGTCGCCGGTCTCGATCTGGTCCACGCGCATCAGGTGCGGCGCCGCCTTGAACATCGCCTGCCGCAGCGCGCCCAGGGAATCATAGGCCAGTTTCTTTCCCAGCACATCCGACAGCGCGCGGATGATGGCCCAGTCCTCGCGCGCGTCGCCGGGGGGAAACGCGGCGCGATTGGCGATCTGCACCCGCCCTTCCGTGTTGACATAGATGCCGGATTTTTCAGTGTAGGCAGCACCGGGCAGGATCACGTCGGCGCGATGCGCGCCCCGATCGCCGTGGGTGCCGATGTAAACCACGAAGGTGCCGTCGGGCACCTTAATCTCGTCGGCGCCGAGCGAGAACAGCACGTCGAGCGTTCCAAATGTCGTCATCTCGGCCGCGTTCAGCCCGCCTGCTCCGGGTGCGAAGCCGATGTCGAGCGCGCCGACGGTCGATGCCGCGCTATGCAACACGCCAAAGCCGTTCCAGCCGTCCTTGACGGCGCCGAAATCCATCGCGAGCTTCGCCGCCAGCGCCAGCACCGCCGCGCCGTCGTGCCGGGCCGCAGCGCCCGCGCCGACCAGCACAAGCGGATTTTTCGCGCTCTTCAGCACCTCGGCGAAGGAATGCTTGGCCGCCGCGAGGTCGCTCAGCGAATCCGTGCCGGCGCCGAGATAGTCGTAGGTATAAGTCAAATCGGCCTTGTCGCCGATCACGCCGACCTTGAGCCCGCCGCTGCGCCAGCGCTTGCGGATGCGCGCGTTGAGCACGGCAGCTTCCCTGCGCGGGTTCGAGCCGACGATCAACAGCGCGTCGGCCTGCTCGATGCCGGCAATGGTCGGGTTGAAAATCCAGGACGCGCGGCCGGCCTTTGGGTCGAAGGCATCGCCGCCCTGGACCGCCAGATTGACCGAGCCGAACTTCGCCAGCAGCTCCTTCAGCGCGAACATCTCTTCCACCGCGGCGAGATCGCCTGATATCGCGCCGATCCGCTTGCCGTCAATGCCGGCAACTTTTGCCGCGATGGCTTCGAAGGCTTCCGGCCATGACGCCGCGCGCAACTGGCCATTCTCCCTGATGTAGGGGCGGTCGAGCCGCTGCGTGCGCAGGCCGTCGACGATGTGGCGGGTCTTGTCGGAGATCCACTCCTCGTTCACGGCCTCGTTGACGCGCGGCAGGATCCGCATCACCTCGCGGCCGCGGGTATCGACGCGGATCGCCGAGCCGACCGCATCCATGACATCGATCGACTGGGTCTTGCCGAGTTCCCAGGGCCGCGCCGCGAACGCGTAGGGTTTCAACGTCAGCGCGCCCACCGGACAGATATCGACCAGATTGCCCTGCAACTCCGAGGTCAGCGCCGACTCCAGATAGGTCGTGATCTCCATGTCCTCGCCGCGGCCGGTGGCGCCTATTTCGGGCACGCCGCAGACCTCGGAGGCAAAGCGGACGCAGCGCGTGCACTGGATGCAGCGGTTCATCGAGGTCTTGACCAGCGCGCCCAGATATTTGTCCTCGACCGCGCGCTTGTTCTCGGCAAAGCGGCTGGTATCGACGCCGTAGCCCATCGCCTGGTCCTGCAAATCGCATTCGCCGCCCTGATCGCAGATCGGGCAATCCAGCGGGTGATTGATCAGCAAAAATTCCATCACGCCTTCGCGCGCCTTTTTCACCATCGGCGAGCGCGTCGAGATTTCCGGCGGCTCGCCCTTGGGGCCGGGTCGGCAATCGCGCACGCCCCAGGCGCAGCTCGCGACCGGCTTCGGGCCGCCCTTCACCTCAACCAGGCACATCCGGCAATTGCCGGCGATCGACAGCCGCTCGTGGTAGCAAAACCGCGGGATTTCCGCGCCGGCGGCCTCGCATGCCTGCAGCAGCGTGAATTCCGCGGGCACCTCGATTTCCTTGCCGTCGATGATGAGCTTGGTCATTATCTCACGTCTTTCCCAGCTTGCAGTCCGGGGGTGTAACGCCAGCGGTTTTCAGGGACGTGCTGATCCATTGCTGGGTGTCGGTGCTGTAGGTCGCGAGATAGGCGGGCTCCGCCTTGTTCTTCTCGCACAGGAACGGCAGATGCGGCTTCAGGTCGTAATCGCACGATGCCTGCCATTCGCGCTTGTCGGAGAACGCGGTGAAGGCTTCCTCGCAGGCATAGAGGAAATACGATACGAAGCTTTCATACTGGATCTGCTGGTCGTGGCCGCCATTCCTGATCGCATCATAGTCCGGCGCCGAGAATTTCGGATTCTTGAATGCCAGGTCGGTATAGCCCAGAAACGCCTGCCGCGCGCTGGCGGCGCGATTGTTGGAGCGGATTTCATTGACCTGAAACAGGATCGCCACGAAGCCGAGCAGCGCCACGGTCGCCTGCGCCATCTGCGCCAGCGTCCCGTATTTCTGCCACCAAAAAATGCTCGGTTGCGACATCGGTTTCACTCCGCCGCGACCATGTGCGCGGGATCGAGAATGCCGGCATCGTCGACGTCCGCCTTGTGCGAATATTCGTCGATGCGCGCTTCGATCTCGTGACGGAAATGCGCGATCAGGCCCTGGATCGGCCAGGCCGCGGCGTCGCCGAGCGCGCAGATGGTGTGGCCCTCGACCTGTTTGGTCACCTCCAGCAGCATGTCGATCTCGCGCTTGTGGGCGCGGCCCTCGGCCATGCGGGTCAGCACCCGCCACATCCACCCGGTTCCTTCGCGGCACGGCGTGCACTGGCCGCAGCTCTCATGCTTGTAGAAATAGGCGATGCGTGAGATGGCGCGGATCAGGTCGGTCGACTTGTCCATCACGATGACCGCGGCGGTGCCGAGGCCGGAACGTAGTTTGCCCAGGCTGTCGAAATCCATCGGGGTGTCGATGATCTGCTCGGCCGGCACCATGCGCACCGATGAGCCGCCGGGGATCACGGCTTTAAGATTATCCCAGCCGCCGCGGATGCCGCCGCAATGGCGCTCGATCAGTTCCCGGAACGGAATGCCCATGGCTTCTTCGACATTGCAGGGACGCTCGACATGGCCGGAAATGCAGAACAGTTTTGTGCCCACATTGTTGGGGCGCCCGATGCCGGCGAACCACGCCGCGCCGCGCCGCAGGATATCGGGCGCCACCGCGATCGATTCGACGTTATTGACGGTGGTCGGGCAACCGTACAGACCGACATTGGCCGGGAATGGCGGCTTCAGCCGCGGCATGCCCTTCTTGCCTTCGAGGCTTTCCAGCAGCGCCGTCTCTTCGCCGCAAATATAGGCGCCGGCGCCGTGGGTGACATAGAGGTCGAACGGGAAGCCGTTGATGTTGTCCTTGCCGATCAGTTTTGCCTGATAGGCCTGATCGACCGCGGCCTGCAGATGCTCGCGCTCCCTGATGAATTCGCCGCGCACATAGATGTAGCAGGCGTGCGCCCCCATCGCAAAACTCGCGAGCAGGCAGCCCTCGACCAGAAGATGCGGATCGTGCCGCATGATCTCGCGGTCCTTGCAGGTGCCGGGTTCCGACTCGTCGGCATTGACCACGAGATAGCTCGGCCGGCCGTCGGTGGATTCCTTGGGCATGAACGACCATTTCAGGCCGGTCGGAAAACCGGCCCCGCCGCGCCCGCGCAGGCCCGACGCCTTCATCTCGTTGATGATCCAGTCGCGGCCCTTGTCGATGATCGCCTTGGTGCCGTCCCAGGCGCCGCGGCGGCGCGCGCCTTCCAGGCCCCAGTCCTCGAGGCCGTAAAGATTGCGGAAGATGCGGTCCTTGTCGTCGAGCATGACGTGAAGCTTCCCGGTCAGCGATTGGTTTGCGAGTAAGCGAGCCCGGCGGCGCAGCCCGCGAACGTCAGCGCCCATAGCAGCGCTGAATCAAGCGACGCGCTCAACGCGTAGCGTTGCAGCAGGAAAATGAATGCCGCGGCCGTTACGGCATGCAGCAGAATGTAGCGCCAGTTCTTCGGCATCGCTGCGACGCTCCTCGTGATGTTGCCGCCGTTCTTCATGGCGGATCCTTGCGGGTCGCGTCATCGGCCGGCGGTTTCGGAGACGGCCGCTCGTGGACGTTGGCGGCCTCGCCGGGCTTCTTGGACTCGGCATCCGCCAGCACCGGTTCCTTTGGCGCGCCGGACGTATTCTTTTCGCCACCGCCGTTTTTCAGCGTGGTGAGGCCGCCCACCGGCGCGGAGAATTGCCGATCGATCTGCGGACCGGGTTTCGGCGGTTTTCCCGAGGCAAAACCATCCAGCAATTTTCCAAAGCTTTCGCTGGTCAAATCCTCGTAGGTGTCGCTCCAGATCAACACCATCGGCGCGTTGACGCAGGCGCCGAGACATTCGACCTCTTCCCAACTGAAGTCGCCATCCTTCGACAGATGAAAGGGATCGTGGTGGATGCGATGCCGGCACACCTCGATCAGGTCTTCGGCGCCGCGCAGCCGGCAAGGCGTGGTGCCGCACACCTGGATGTGGGCTTTCTTGCCGACCGGCTGCAGCTGAAACATGGTATAGAAGGTCGCGATCTCCAGCGCGCGAATGTAGGGCATCTCCAAAAGGTCGGCGACGGCGCGGATTGCGGCTTCCGAAACCCAGCCGTCGTGCTGTTCCTGCACCCGCCACAGAATCGGAATCACCGCCGACGCCTGCCGGCCCGGCGGAAATTTCTCGATCTGCGCTTTCGCCCAAGCGAGATTTTCCGCTGAAAACGTGAAGTTCGCGGGCTGCAGTTGCTTCGGTGCCAGGCGGCGGACGGACATTCGTTCGGGTCTCTTCAGTGAGCGCGGCGGGTGGCGTTCGCATTCAGGCTGTGAACACGGCTTTCCCAGAACGCACTTGCGGTACCGAGCACGTTGTAACCGACGTGGGTCGACACCTTGATGCGATCGAGAATCGACAATTCTGTCACGGTCTCGAAACGGCCGCTGCGCGGATCGTAGACGATCAGCTTCAGCGGCGTGTGTTCGAGGATGTAGCGCGACACCGAATGGCTGCGGTCATTGCCATGCTCCTCGCAGAGGATAACGGAATCGCCCTGCAGCAGCCGCGTGCCGCCCTTGATGGCCTCGATTTCGACGCCCTCGACGTTGAGCTTGATCAGGTATTTTCCATCGGGCGAAATCCTGCCGTCGTCGAGCAGGTTGTCGAGCGCGATGACCGGCACTTCCTCGCCGTCCGCACCGGCGTCGCCGGCGATGCTGAACGCCTCATGCTTGGTGCCCGACAACCGCGCGGTGCCGCGCGCGGCGCCGATGGCGCATTTCATCGCCTCGAACCGGCCGCCGTTGATCCTGGCGTTGTTGGCGAGTTTTGCAAAATTCTGCGACGACGGCTCGACCGCGATCGCCTTGTGCGAACCGTAGGGGGAACTCGAGACCAGCACCGACCAGTAGCCGTAATTGGCGCCGCAATCGAGCAGCGTGTAATCGACATCGGCGGAATCGCGGAACAGCAATTCCAGTTCGTCTTCATAGGAAAAGGAACGGTTGAGCAGCTTGCTCCAGTAACCGTCGCCGTAGGGGAATTCGAACACCGCGTCGGGATTGAGCTTGATCGCGATGTCGCGCTCCGGCAGCGTCCTGCGCAACAGGTTGGCGCAACCGTTATAGCCGCGATGCGAAAACTTCGACGCCACCTTCGATCCCGCCGCCAGCGCCAGCGCGGCGACCCGTTCCCAGGGGTTGGCGCCCACGAGCACGCCGGAGGCACGGTCAAACTGGATGGGCGGCTGCGCGATCACCGGTCGACCTCTCCGAACACGATGTCGAGCGAACCGAGAATGGCCGAGACGTCCGCGAGCAGGTGGCCCCTGCAGATGAAATCCATCGCTTGCAGATGCGCAAAACCCGGCGCGCGGATCTTGCACTTGTACGGCTTGTTGCTGCCGTCGGCGACGAGGTAGACGCCGAACTCGCCCTTGGGCGCCTCGACCGCGGCGTAGACTTCGCCGGCCGGCACGTGAAAACCTTCGGTGTAGAGCTTGAAGTGGTGGATCAGCGCTTCCATCGAGCGCTTCATCTCGGCGCGGCGCGGCGGAAAGATCTTGTTGTCCTCGACCGCGACCGGCCCCTGCCCGTCGGCCAAGCGCAGCTTTTCGATGCACTGCTTCATGATGCGCACGGACTGGCGCATCTCTTCCATGCGGATGCAGTAGCGGTCGTAGCAATCGCCGTTCTTGCCGATTGGAATGTCGAAATCCATCTCGGCATAGCATTCGTAGGGTTGCGCCTTGCGCAGGTCCCAGGCGGCTCCGGAGCCGCGCACCATCACGCCGGAAAAGCCCCACTCCCATGCCTGCGCCAAGCTCACCACGCCGATATCGACATTGCGCTGCTTGAAGATGCGGTTGCCGGTGAGCAGGGTTTCGAGATCGGCCACCACCTGCAGGAACGGATCGCACCAGGCCTCGATGTCGTCGATCAGTTTGGGCGGCAGGTCCTGATGCACGCCGCCGATGCGGAAATAGGCCGCATGCATGCGCGAGCCGGAGGCGCGCTCATAAAACACCATCAGCTTTTCGCGTTCCTCGAAACCCCACAGCGGCGGGGTCAGCGCGCCGACATCCATCGCTTGCGTGGTGACGTTGAGGAGATGCGACAGGATGCGGCCGATCTCGCAGTAGAGCACGCGGATCAACTGCCCGCGGCGCGGCACCGCGATGCCCAGCAGCTTTTCCGCGGCGAGACAGAAGGCGTGCTCCTGATTCATCGGCGCGACATAGTCGAGCCGGTCGAAATACGGGATCGCCTGCAGGTAGGTCTTGTGCTCGATCAGCTTCTCGGTGCCGCGATGCAATAGCCCGATATGCGGATCGACCCGCGCAACGACTTCGCCGTCCAGTTCCAGCACCAGCCGCAACACGCCATGCGCGGCCGGGTGCTGGGGGCCGAAGTTGATGGTAAAATTACGAAGCGCTGCTTCAGCCATCAGCTCCCCGCCTTGTCGGTCGCCTTCTCATCGCCCGGCAGCGGATAGTCCGCGCCTTCCCATGGCGAGAGAAAATCGAATTTGCGGAACTCCTGATTGAGCCGCACCGGCTCATACACGACCCGCTTCTCCTGGTCGTCGTAGCGCACCTCGACAAAGCCGGTGAGCGGAAAATCCTTGCGCAGCGGATGACCGTCAAAACCGTAATCGGTCAGCAGCCGGCGCATGTCGGGATGGCCGGTGAAGATCACGCCATAGAGGTCATAACACTCGCGCTCGAACCAGTCGGCGCCGGGAAACACCTCGATGATCGACGGCACCTGCGTGGTTTCGGAGGCTTCGGCGCGCAGCCGGATGCGCTCGTTCAGCGTCGGCGACAGCAGATGATAGACCACGTCGAAACGCTTTTCACGGCCGGGGTAGTCCACCGCGGTCACGTCGATGAAGCTGACGAAGCGCAGGGCTGGATCGTCGCGCAGGAATTTTACGACCTCGACGATCTTCTCGGCCTTTACCGAGACATTGAGCTGACCGAATGCAACGATGTGCTCCAGCGCCGCACCGGGAAGCGCATCGACAATTGTCTGACCCAAGGCGTTGAGCTTCTCGTCGTCCATCCCAAAACCTCAGCGCTCGATCGTGCCGGTGCGGCGGATCTTCTTCTGCAGCAGCATCACGCCGTACAGCAGCGCTTCCGCGGTCGGCGGACAGCCCGGCACGTAGATGTCAATGGGCACGATGCGGTCGCAGCCGCGCACCACCGAATAGGAATAATGGTAGTAGCCGCCGCCATTGGCGCAGGAGCCCATGGAAATGACGTAGCGCGGCTCCGGCATCTGGTCGTAGACCTTGCGCAGCGCCGGCGCCATCTTGTTGGTCAGCGTGCCCGCCACGATCATGACGTCGGACTGCCGGGGCGAGGCGCGTGGCGCAAAACCGAACCGTTCCGCATCGTAGCGCGGCATCGACATCTGCATCATCTCGACCGCGCAGCATGCGAGACCGAACGTCATCCACATTAGCGAGCCCGTGCGCGCCCAGGTGATGAGATCGTCGGTGGCGGTGACGAAAAAACCCTTGTCGGACAGTTCGTGGTTGACCTCGAGAAAATACGGATCGCGGGCGCCGACCGGCTGGCCGGTGGAGGGATCGAGAATGCCGGTCGCGGCCGGCGCTACAATTGACTTTGACGCAACAGGGCTCAGTCCCATTCGAGCGCGCCTTTCTTCCACTCATAGGCGAAGCCCACGGTGAGAACGCCGAGGAACACCATCATCGACCAGAAGCCGGTTGCCCCCAGTTTCCCGAACGCCACCGCCCACGGGAACAGGAACGCCACTTCCAGATCGAAAATGATGAAGAGGATCGCCACCAGATAGAACCGCACGTCGAATTTCATGCGGGCATCGTCAAAAGCGTTAAATCCGCATTCATAGGCGGAGAGCTTTTCCGGATCGGGCTGCTGGAACGCGACGACGAAGGGGGCGATCAGCAGGGCCAAACCGATGACGGCCGCGATGCCGATAAACACCACAAGAGGTAGGTAATTCTGCAAGATCCCGTTCATCGGCGATCCCTTATTCCCGCGGTTTTCGACCCCGCAGATTCGCTGCACATTGGAATTGTTCTGAGGCTTAGCGCAGCGCAACAAGGGGCGCAAGACAAGCTATTTTGAGGGGTGTTTTCGGCCTTTCGCGGCGGGATAACTCCTGGAGCCCGCCTCCTCCCTCCTTCGTCATGCCCGGCCTTGTGCCGGGCATCCACGTCTTTCTTTTTCGGTGCAAGACGTGGATGGCCGGGACAGGCCCGGCCATGACGGTGAGGAACGGATTGACCATGCCCCACCCTGCAGTCCAGTTTGCCGGAGTGCAGAGAACGGCGGCCTTTCAAGACCGCGAACGGGAGGACCGCCGATGAATATCACCCAGCGGGATCGCGACCTCGGCTCCGCCTATGCCATGAAACCGTCCACTACCCGGACCGAATTGACCGCGGTCGGGCGCGGCACGCCGATGGGAGAATTGCTGCGCCGTTACTGGCATCCGATCGGCCTGGTCGCGGATGCGACCGATGTTCCCCGCAAGGTCCGCGCCCTCGGCGAAGACCTGATCCTGTTTCGCGACAAGCATGCCCGCGTCGGCCTGCTCCACGCCCGCTGCTGCCATCGCGGCACCACGCTCTATTACGGCAAGGTCGAGGAGGACGGCATCCGCTGCTGCTACCACGGCTGGAAGTTCGACACCGAGGGGTATTGCCTGGAACAGCCCTGCGAACCCGGTGCCGGCCAGTTCAGGGACAAGGTCCGGCAGCCCTGGTACCCGGTCGAGCAACGCTACGGGCTGATCTTCGCCTATATGGGTCCACCGGATAAAAAGCCGGTGCTGCCGCGCTATGAAGCGCTGGAAACGATGGACGACGGCGAGTTCGTCGAGGCCGACGATACCTCGATCGGCGGCGGCGGGCCGACCGTCATTCCCTGCAACTGGCTGCAGCATTTCGAGAACGTGGTCGATCCCTACCACGTCCCGGTGCTGCACGGATCGTTCAGCGGGCCGCAGTTCACCAACATGATGGCCTCGATGCCGGAGGTAACGTTCGAGACCTCGCCGCGCGGCGTCACCGTGCGCTCGATCCGCCGTCAGGACGACGGCAGGATATTTTATCGGGTGACCGAGGCCGCACTGCCGACGCTGCGGGTAGTGCCCAATCCCAGGGTCGCGCAATTCGCCCGCGTCGAGTCGATCGGCTGGACCCTGCCGATCGACGATACCTCGTTCCGGATCTACGTCGCCGGCCGGGTCAAACAGCCGGGCGATATCGGACGCATGCGCTCGAAATTCAACGGCAAGTTCTGGTGGGACATGACCGAGCCGGAGCACCAGCAGTTCCCCGGGGATTACGAGGCACAGGTCGGCCAGGGGCCGGTGACGCTGCATTCGGAGGAGCATTTCGGGCAAAGCGACCGCGGCATCCTGATGATCCGGCGGATGCTGGGCGATCAGCTCGACGCCATGGCCGCGGGGCGCGATCCCGCCGGCGTTTCGTTCGAACCGGATGCGCCGCCGATTGAATTCGAGGCCGGAAATTTCATCCGGGAGGCGTGAGCGCCGTCGTTTCAAAAATACGATTGGGGGGAGACCATGGTCGATTTGGCGCCGCGGGCGGCCATACATACGGACGCAGCAGCAAAACCGTCGGCGCGGCGCTACTACGTGCTCGGGCTGCTCACGATCGTGTACGCGCTGAACTTTCTCGACCGCACGATCTTCAATGTCCTGATCGAGCCGATCAAGAAGGAATTTGCCTTAAGCGATACCACCATGGGCCTGCTCGCGGGCTTCGGCTTCGTGTTGTTCTATTCGCTGCTCGGTATCCCCATCGCGCGCGCCGCCGACCGCCTCAACCGGCGCAACATCGTCGCCATCGCGTTCGCGTTCTGGAGCGCGATGACGTTTTTCTGCGGCATGGCGCAGAGCGTGGCGACGCTGGCGCTGGCGCGGATCGGGGTCGGCATCGGCGAATCCGCCGGAACTCCCGCCTCGCAGTCCATCGTCGCCGATCTCTTCGACAAGAACGAACGGCCCCGCGCGCTCGGCGTCTACGCCATCGGAACTTATCTTGGCGTATTCCTTGGCTATTTCATCGGCGGCTGGGTCAACCAGCACTATGGCTGGCGCATGGCGTTCTTCACCGCGGGCCTGCCCGGCATCGCGCTCGCCGCGGTACTTTGGTTGACGGTCTCGGAACCAAGGCGCGGCGCGATGGCGGAGACATTTACGCCTGAGCCGATCGGGCCGACGCTCGGCTTTCTCGCCTCGCAAAAAACCTTTGTCATTGTCCTGATCGGCTTTTGTCTCACGACCTACACCAACTACGCCACCGCGGCGTGGATTCCGCCCTTCCTCGCGCGTGTACACCATTTGAGCAGCGTCGAGATCGGCACCTATGCCGGCACCTTCAAGGGGCTGTGCGGCATGGCGGGCACGCTGGTCGGCGGGCTTGTGGTCGCGCACATCAGCCGCCGCGACGACCGCTGGAAATTATGGGCGCCAGCGGTCACCTCCGGCCTCGCCGGCCCGGTATTCGCGGGTTGCATGCTGACGCCTGACTTCACCACCATGGTCGCGGCATTGGCGCTGACCTCGTTTCTGGTCGGCTTTCACCTCGGGCCGATCTTTGCCATCGCCCAAACCGTCGCCCGCCCCAGCATGCGCGCGCTGGCGTCGGCCATCATCCTGTTGACCGCGACCTGCTTCGGCCAGGGCGTGGGTCCGCTGGCGGTCGGCATGATCAACGACGCGCTCAAGAACGATTTTGGCGCCAGCGCCGTGCGCTATTCGCTGCTGTCGGCGGCGGTCACGACCACGCTGGGCGCGCTGCTGTTCGTGTGGGCGGCGCAATCCATCCGCGCCGATATCGAGCGGGCGAGGTGAGAGCAGACATCGGCCGGAAAAAATGCGACAAATCTGCCGCTAACGTCACCGGGACTGGGGAGACGATATTGGGTCTGATTATTATTGGAATGCCCATTTTGGGAATCCTCGCCGGATTTTGCGCGGGAGTCGTCAGTTATTTCATCGGTTTCGGCTTCTGGATTCCGGCGCTGACATGCGCCGTTTTGGGGTTCGGGTTCGCAGCCCTTGTGATCAGACAAATCGAAGAGAACAGCATCTTCGAAACCTTTTCCGGAATCGCCATCGGCGCCGGAATCGGCGCCGGCATCGTCAGCTATCTCATCGGATGCGGTCCCTGGATATCCGCGCTGGCAGGGGCGCTGCTGCTGGCCGTGTATTCATTTTGTGCGGGCTTTAACGACTTCGGCAAAAATCCCCGGCAATCCTATTAAGCGCCGGCCACCCTGAAACCGCAGCGCTCGCATTCCAGGGGACAATCAAGCCGTAAATTTGAAGCTGCCATTTCACCGGAGACAACAGATGCAATTCTTTCTGATCGCTCTACCGCTCGCCGGTCTTTTCATCGGCATCTGCGCTGGCGGCGTCGCCTGGCTGCTCGGCTTCGGTTTTCCGATCCCCGCATCGATCGGCCTTCTGCTGGGCGCTGCGCTGCCCTACTTTCAGTTGCTGTTCGATGGCGGAGGATGGTCCGTCAGACCGCTGTTCGCTCTCGTTTCCCTCGTGCTTTGGGGCGCCATTATCTACCTGCTGATTTTCGGCTCCCCGCTGGCTGCGCTGATGTGCTCGGCCGCGGCGGCCGCACTGCCCGCATGCTGGTTCATGAGCGAATACAGTCTGGACAACCAGTTTAAAGCGCTGCGACAGGGGCTGGAGCGGCGCATTGACGACGAGGCCGAACGCGACAGGGCGGACCGCCGCTAGGCCATCAAGGTTTTCCCGGAATGGCGACGCGGAAGACGGCCCGAACCCGCGGCAATCGATGAGGAAAACAGTGCGATCGCGACGGCTGGAGAATGCCGTCATCCCAAGCCAACGCCGTTTCGCATGGAGATAACCTGGATGGCTCGCGGACGAGACGAAGTGCGTGCAATCATCTACCTGACTACACTCGTCACCATGGGCGCTCTGGCCTATGTGGGATTGGTCAGCCTGGCCGTGACCCAGCTGTTCGGATTTGGCTTTTGGCCGGCGATGGTTGGCGGCGGATTGCTGTCTTTGGGATACATCTGCGCGCAAGCCTTCCTTCCAGAGCTCATCGGCAACTATTGGCGCGACCGATTTGGTTCGAAACCGTAACCGCCGCCGGTGCCATAACTGGAAACCGGCGCGCCGCATTTAAGGGAGAGATAGCATGTCGGAAGGTACCGGGTGGATTGCAGGTCTGTTTTTCTTTGCGGGTGCTCTGGCCGGAATTCTTTTCGGCGGTGTCGGTTATTTGCTCGGCTTTGGCTTTTTTGTGCCGGCAATGGTGTGCGTGGCCGCGGCGGCTGTGTATCCGTACTACCTGATTGTGCAACAGACCGACGGCGGCAAGCGAGCATTCTTCATGGCCGTGTCCGCGCTTCTCGCCGGATCGATCGTTATGTTGATCGCATATGACCATTTGGTGCCCGCGCTGATCGGCGTTGGCGTGGCGTCGATATGGCCGGCGGTCTTTTTCTTCAAAACCTGGGATTACAGGGACGATCTCGACCGGACGAGCGCAGCGTTCATGCAACATCTCGACGATGAAAGCAGGTCCGGTCGCGACGGCTGAAGAACGGCCGGGGATCGGGAGCTCCGCATTTGAGGGAGAGACATTTTGTTGGAAAATACCGCGTGGTTTGTTGTTCCTTTCCCCCTCCTTGGTCTTGTGGCTGGAATTATTGCCGGGGTGATCAGCTATCTGCTTGGTTACGGCTTTTCCGTGCCGGCGATGTTCTGCGTCGCCGCAGGAGCGGCACTTCCCTACTTCGTCGTTCTGCAGCAAATACGCGGAACTGACCGGTTGTCCTTTATGGTCGTGTCCGCGATCCTCGCGGGATCAGTCATCTGGTTGATCGCGCTCGGCCATCTGGCGCCCGCGCTGATCGGGGCCGTTCTGGCGTCTGCGTGGCCGGCCTACTTCTTTTTCAAGAGCTGGGATCCCGTCGCCGACGCCCGGCGCATACAGGAGCCGCTGGAGCGATATCTTCGCGAGGAAGGCCGGTCCGACCGCGACGGCTAGACCGGGCTAAGTACCTGAAATGATGGCGCGAGAGACGGGACTCGAACCCGCGGCCTCCGCCGTGACAGGGCGGCGCTCTAACCAACTGAGCTACTCCCGCGGATGCCTCAAATCGATCCGCTCTGGAGCCGAGGACTTAAAGGCGGGGCTATCCCAAGTCAAGGTTGTTGCGAATCCCCTTAGCCCACGGGCATTTTCGCGCCGCCAATGCAAATAAACCGCTGTTTATCGGCAAAACAGCGTAGTCAGCGCCCCCCCGAATCATTTAAGGCCTGCTATGTCTTAGGTTCCTAAGCCATCAACAACGAGGAGGGCCAAATATGGCGAAGAAAGCAGCGACCCCGACCACCGTCACGCTCAAGCATCTCGCGGCAGCACTGTCGGAAGAACACGAGATGTCCAAGAAACAGACCGAAGCGGTGCTCGGCGACCTCGTCACCCGCATCACCAAGCACCTGAAGAAGGGCGAGCGCATCCGCATCGTCGGCCTCGGCATCCTCCAGGTGCGCAAGCGCGCCGCCCGCATGGGCCGCAATCCCGCCACCGGCGAAGCGATCCACATCAAGGCCAGCAAGAAGGTGGCCTTCCGCGCCGCCAAGGAGCTGAAGGAAGCCGTCTGATAAGACGCGTTTTCCGATCCAGACATTGCGCCATTCCGCGGCACCGCCTAGGTAGCTGCGGGATGGCGTTTGTTTTTGGCATTCGGTGATCTCGACCGTGACCTCGCTCCTCAAATTCGCACACACCGTCACCGAGCGTTTTCTGCGCTACGCGGTCATCGACACCCAGTCGGACCCGGCCTCCGAGACCTGCCCCTCCACCGAAAAGCAACAGGACTTAGGCACCCTGCTGGTCAAGGAACTGCTGGCGATGGGCATCGGCGACGCGCATCTCGATCAGCATGGTTACGTCTACGCGACAATTCCGGCCAATACCGACAAGCGCGTCCCCGTCATCTGCTTCTGCTCTCATATGGACACGTCGCCGGACTGCACCGGCAAGGACGTGAAGCCGCAGATCGTCAGGGATTATCGCGGCGGCGACATCGTACTGAAGGCGGATGCGGCGCAAGTGATACGCGTTTCGGATAATCCGGCGCTGAAAGATCAGATCGGCAACGATATCATCACCACCGACGGCACCACGCTGCTCGGCGCCGACAACAAGGCCGGCCTCGCCGAAATCATGGATGCGGCGTATTTCCTGGTCAACAACCGCCACATAAAACACGGCGCCATCAAGATCCTGTTCACCCCCGATGAAGAGATCGGCCGCGGCGTCGACAAGGCCGACCTGAAAAAGCTCGGCGCCGATTTTGCCTATACCATCGACGGCGAAACTGCCGGCAATATCGAGGATGAAACCTTTTCCGCCGATGGCGCCGTGATCACAATTCAAGGCGTCAGCACGCATCCCGGCTTTGCCAAGGGCAAGATGGAGCATGCCATCAAGATCGCGGCAGCCATCGTCGAGCGGCTGCCGAAAGACACCTGCTCACCGGAAACCACCGAGGGCAGGCAGGGTTTTCTGCATCCGATCGGCATCTCAGGCGTGCTGGAGAAGGCCACGCTCAGCTTCATCGTGCGCGATTTCACCGATGAAGGTCTGCGGGAAAAAGAAACCCTGCTGGAAAACATCGTCAAGAACGTGATGACGGATTTTCCGCACTCGTCTTACGCAATGGAAATCAAGCAGCAATACCGCAACATGAAGCAGGTGATCGACCGTCACCCCGAAATCATCGACAACGCGATGGAAGCCATCCACCGCACCGGCCTTACACCCAAAAGGACCAGCATCCGCGGCGGCACCGACGGCTCGCGGCTGTCCTTCATGGACCTGCCCTGCCCCAACATCTTCGCCGGCGAACACGCGTTCCATTCGCGCACCGAATGGGTGAGCGTGCAGGACATGGAAAAAGCCGCGCAGACCATCGTGCATCTCGCGATGATCTGGGAAGAGCGGGCATAGGCCTACTGGTGCAATTGCGGCGGGGTCTGGCTAATTCTAGACGCGGTTTTTTCTACTTCTTGAACGCCAGGCTGGTGCAATACCAATGGTATTCCATCGGCCGCCAGGCAAGAAAATGACTGGTCTCCGCGCACTCGGTGTAGCTTTTGTAGCCGTATATATTTCTGCAGGTTCCGGGATAGGCAAGCGCCGGCCATCCGGACGCGGAGCATCCGACCCAGGGGCGGTTGCCTACCCGAAAGCTTGTCTGGCAACCACCGACGCAAGTGCCGGACATCCTCTCAAGCCTGCGAAGCCGCGCTAATGGTGACTCTCCCGCCAGCGGCCCCGAACCGGTTGCGGCGGTTGGCGATGGCGATCTTCCGGGGTACACGGCGGTGCGTACGGTCTCGCGGACGACCTCCCGCTGCGGCTTCTCTGGCTTGGCAATCCGCGGCTTCGGCGCCTGGATCGTGATACTCGGAAGCGAGGTGCCGCCCGAGGGTGTTTCGGTTAGCGACATCGCCGTACCGCTCAGGCCGCACAGCAGCAGTGCAATCGATGAGATAGCGACGGCTAGATTAAAAAAGATGCGTGATGAAAACCTCATAGCTATGTCCTCCGAAATGCATGGACAGCCAAATCCAACTCCGCCCACCGTCGTCAGGATGAAGAAGCATCGCTCTCAGAAACAGTGTCACCTGACGCTAGGTCGGGCGTCGTGGCCTGCGAACCTACCGCAGATGCGGGCGCGCCGCCAGCAAGTCGCTGGGGTGCCGACGCGCCGGCCAGTAGATTGGATCGGCTCTATCTACCTCCGCGCGCGCGCCCAAGAGCCGCCCCTGAAGAGCGGCGGCGCGCCTTCAAACTTGGCGACGCTGCCGATCCGGATGAGGCGGACAAGCATAAATCCCCACGGGCGAAAAACCCTTGGCGGCAAGGGTTACTTGCATCAATGGCGGACGGAAAAAAACGTTTGGGGATGTTGATGGATGAGGTCGTGGTAGGCGGTGACGGATTCGAACCGCCGACCCTCTCGGTGTAAACGAGATGCTCTAACCAGCTGAGCTAACCGCCCTCGCCGTCTGTTTAGCGCCGCTGGGCCATGCCGCGCAAGCCGCGCCTCGCTCCACAAAAAAACGGCGCCCCCGAGGGGACGCCGCTGTTATCGTATCGGAGGGCTCAGTGCGCGGTCAGGCCGCCGGCCGCTTCGTCCGTGGCGTCGGGCTTGACCACCACCTTGGTGTCCTCTTCCCAGACGATCGGCACCGGCGTCCGCACCAAGGCCTTGGAGATCACGTCGTCGAGGCGCGCGACCGGAATGATGGTCATGCCGCCCTTGATCGCATCGGAAATCTCCGTGGAATCCTTGGCGTTGTCCTCCGGGATCAGCACTGTCTTGATGCCGCCGCGCGCGGCCGCCAGCAGTTTCTCCTTCAGGCCGCCGATCGGCAGCACCCGCCCGCGCAAGGTGATCTCGCCGGTCATGGCGACATCGTGCCGGACCGGGATGCCGGTCATGATCGAGACGATCGCGGTCGCCATCGCGACGCCCGCCGACGGCCCATCCTTCGGGGTCGCCCCTTCCGGAACGTGGACGTGGATATCGCGCCGGTCGAACAGCGGCGGCTCGATCCCAAAACCGACCGCGCGCGAGCGGACGTAGGACGCCGCCGCCGAAATCAACTCCTTCATCACATCGCGCAGGTTGCCGGTGACCGTCATCTTGCCCTTGCCGGGCATCATGACGCCTTCGATGGTGAGCAGTTCGCCACCAACGTCGGTCCATGCAAGGCCGGTGACGATACCGACCTGGTCGTCGGTCTCGATCTCGCCATAGCGGTATTTCGGCACGCCGAGGAATTCCTCCAGCGACTGCGCCGTGACCTTGACCGACTTCTTCTTCGAGATCATCAGCTCCTTCACCGCCTTGCGGGCCAGTGTCGACAGCTCACGCTCGAGGTTACGCACGCCCGCTTCGCGGGTGTAGCGCCGGATCATCAACAGCAACGCCTCGTCGTCGATCGACCATTCCTTGGAGTCCAGGCCGTGCTTGGCGATCGCGTTCGGGATCAGATGCTTGCGGGCGATCTCGACCTTCTCGTTTTCGGTGTAGCCGGCGATCCGGATGATCTCCATGCGGTCCATCAAGGGGCCAGGAATATTCAGCGTATTCGCGGTCGTGATGAACATCACGTTGGAAAGATCGTAGTCGACCTCGAGATAGTGGTCGTTGAAGGTCGAGTTCTGCTCGGGGTCGAGGACCTCAAGCAGCGCCGACGACGGATCGCCGCGGAAATCGGCGCCCATCTTGTCGATCTCGTCCAGCAGGAACAGCGGGTTCGAGGTTTTCGCCTTACGCATCGACTGAATGATCTTGCCGGGCATCGAGCCGATATAGGTGCGGCGGTGACCGCGAATTTCCGCCTCATCGCGCACCCCGCCGAGCGAGACGCGCACGAACTCGCGCCCCGTCGCTCTCGCGATCGACTTGCCGAGCGAGGTCTTGCCGACGCCGGGAGGACCGACCAGGCACAGGATCGGACCGGTCAGCTTGTTGGCGCGGCTTTGCACCGCCAGATACTCGACGATGCGGTCCTTGACCTTCTCCAGGCCATAGTGATCGTCGTCGAGGATCGTCTGCGCGGCGACCAGATCCTTCTTGACCTTGGATTTCTTGTTCCACGGGATCGACAGCAGCCAGTCGAGATAGTTGCGCACGACGGTGGCTTCCGCGGACATCGGCGACATCTGGCGCAGCTTCTTCAGCTCGTGCTGCGCCTTTTCCCGCGCTTCCTTGGAAAGCTTGGTCTTGGCGATCTTCTCTTCGAGGTCGGCGAGTTCGTCGCGGCCTTCGTCGTCGCCGAGCTCCTTCTGGATCGCCTTCATCTGCTCGTTGAGGTAATATTCGCGCTGGGTCTTCTCCATCTGGCGCTTGACGCGCGAGCGGATGCGCTTCTCGACCTGCAGCACCGAGATTTCGCTTTCCATCAGGCCGAGCACCTTCTCCAGGCGCGCGGTAACCGACAGCGTTTCCAGGATCGCCTGGCGGTCCGCGATCTTGACGGCGAGATGGGCGGCAACGGCGTCGGAAAGTTCGGCGAAGTCGGTCTTGGCCTGGACCACGCCGACCACCTCGGCCGAGATTTTCTTGTTCAGCTTCACATAGCTCTCGAAATCCGACACCACGGATCGTGCCAGCGCTTCCGCCTCGACCGAGTTCGCGTCGGTGTCGGCGAGCGCGATCGCGGTCGCCTCGTAGTAGTCGGCACGGTCGGAATATTTTTGCACGCGGGCGCGCTCGAGCCCCTCCACCAGCACCTTCACGGTGCCGTCGGGCAATTTGAGCAGCTGCAATACGCTGGCGAGCGTGCCGGTTTCATAGATCGACTCCGGGCTCGGATCATCGTCCGACGCGTTCTTCTGCGTCGCCAGCATGATCAGGGCGTCGTTCTTCATGACCTCTTCAAGCGCGCGGATCGATTTCTCGCGGCCGACGAACAGCGGCACGATCATGTGCGGGAAAACGACGATGTCGCGCAGCGGCAGCACCGGATAGGAGTGGCTTTCGCCGTGAACGATCGATGGCCGGGGTTTTGGGGTCGTCATGGCCTGGTCCTTTTGTTGTGCCCCCTTGCACGCAGCCCGCAATTTCGCGCAACCGCCACAAGGTGCCGGGATGTTCCGGATCGCCTGGCCGCGTCAGGGCCTGCTCATCCGGGTCGTGACGGCGGCGAATCTTGGATCAGTTTTTCGCCGCCGACAGCATTAGGTGGCTATCGGGCATGGGGGTGTCAAGTCGCCGGAAAAAGCCCGTCAATCCGGGCTAAATATGACATCGCGCCCTGTGCGGATATGGCCGCCGGAAGGCCCGGCAGCCGCCCCTTCGGGTACGCGAACCCGCCGCAGCGGAGCGGGCATCAGGCGCTGGCGCTGCTCTCGGCGGTGCGGTCGGAGCGATCGGCGTAAATGTAGAGCGGACGGGCGGTTCCGTCGACCACTTCACGCGAGATCACGACCTCCTCGACGCCTTCCAGCCCCGGAAGATCGAACATGGTTTCCAAGAGAATGCTCTCCAGGATGGAACGCAAGCCCCGCGCGCCGGTCTTGCGCTCGATCGCCCTGCGCGCCACCGCACCCAGCGCCTCGTCGGCGAAGGTCAGCTCGATGTTCTCCATCTCGAACAGCCGCTGATACTGCTTCACCAGCGCGTTCTTCGGATCGGTCAGGATCTTCTTCAGCGATGCCTCGTCGAGATCCTCCAGCGTGGCGACCACGGGAAGCCGTCCGACGAATTCCGGAATCAGGCCGTATTTCAGGAGATCCTCGGGCTCGACGTGACGGAAGATTTCGCCGGTGCGGCGATCTTCCGGCGCCAGCACTTGCGCCGCAAAGCCGATCGAGGTGGAGCGGCCGCGCGCGGAAATGATCTTTTCCAGCCCGGAGAACGCGCCGCCGCAGATGAAGAGGATATTGGTGGTGTCGACCTGCAGGAATTCCTGCTGCGGATGCTTGCGGCCGCCCTGCGGAGGAACGGAAGCAACCGTGCCTTCCATGATCTTCAGAAGCGCCTGCTGCACGCCCTCGCCCGACACGTCGCGGGTGATCGAGGGATTGTCGGACTTGCGCGAAATCTTGTCGATCTCGTCGATGTAGACGATGCCGCGCTGCGCGCGTTCGACATTGTAGTCGGCCGATTGCAGCAACTTCAGGATGATGTTCTCAACGTCCTCGCCGACATAGCCGGCTTCGGTCAGCGTCGTCGCATCCGCCATCGTGAACGGCACGTCTAGAATCCGCGCCAGCGTCTGCGCCAGCAGCGTCTTGCCCGAACCGGTCGGTCCGATCAGCAGGATGTTCGACTTCGCGAGCTCAACGTCGTTATGCTTGGTCTGGTGATTGAGACGCTTGTAGTGATTGTGGACCGCGACCGAGAGCACCTTTTTGGCGTGGCTCTGGCCGATCACGTAGTCGTCGAGAACCTTGCAGATTTCCTTCGGGGTCGGAATGCCGTCCCGGGACTTTACCAAGGAGGACTTGTTCTCCTCGCGAATGATGTCCATGCACAGCTCGACGCATTCGTCGCAAATGAACACGGTGGGTCCCGCGATCAGTTTGCGGACTTCATGCTGGCTCTTGCCGCAGAACGAGCAATACAGCGTGTTCTTCGAGTCGCTCGTGCCGACCTTACTCATTCTCGTCTCCGTCCGCCGTTCGGTCCCGTCCGCTCGATCGCTCCATTCCGGAACTTGCCGGCGATACTATCTAGATAGAGCAAAATCCGTACCAGAAAAGACCGCATTCTCCAGGATGCCGCACGAATCGCGGCTAACTCGAATCTCCCGACATCGTAACCAATCTGCTTCAGCCAACCATGGTGCCACCCGACTATCAAGAATTCGCTAATCGGCGGCACGGCCGACATCGTGACAATAGCGTGATTTGCCGCGTTCGCGCGAGCGGCACCACCGAAATCAGCCCAGCGTTGCGCGATTGCCACGCCGCGGGGATGAGCACGAAAGCGGAACTTTCAGCACCGCGACGCCAGTCCTTACCCGCTTTTGTGACAAAACGGGCGCCCCGGGACTGATTCAGGCCGGCTGATCGCTGTTACGGCGCTTTGGCCGTCGGATCTTCGGAGCGCTTGTCGATCACCTTGTCGACGATGCCGAAGTCGCGGGCCATTTCGGCGGTGAGGAACTTGTCGCGTTCCAGCGCATCCTCGATCGCCTTGTAGGTCTGGCCGGTGTGCTTGACGTAGATCTCGTTGAGCCGCTTCTTCAGGTTCAGGATTTCCTGCGCGTGCAGCATGATGTCGGTGGCCTGGCCCTGAAAGCCGCCGGACGGCTGGTGCACCATGATGCGCGAATTCGGCAGCGAAAACCGCATGTCCTTGTGGCCCGCGGCAAGCAACAGCGAGCCCATCGATGCCGCCTGCCCCGTGCACAGCGTCGACACCGGCGGACGGATGAATTGCATGGTGTCGTAGATCGCAAGCCCCAACGTCACCACGCCACCGGGCGAGTTGATGTACATCGAGATTTCCTTCTTCGGATTCTCGGCTTCGAGAAACAAGAGCTGCGCGACCGTCAGCGTCGCCATGCCATCCTCGACGGTCCCGGTCACGAAGATGATGCGCTCCTTGAGCAGACGCGAAAAAATGTCGTAGGCCCGTTCGCCGCGGTTGGTCTGTTCGACCACCATCGGCACGAGGTTCATGTAGGTTTCGACCGGATCGCGCATAAATCACCCAAGGGTTGGCGGAAGCGAACATCCATCGGCAGGGAACGGGGTCAAGATTGCCGGGCGAGGACGAACGTCCCGTGATGCAGGACTTAACAGACAGAGCTCACAGATATGGGCCAATTGACCGGTAACAAGGCCGGACGGTGTCAGGCTGGTTCTCTCCAGTTGAAGCTGATTCGCGCGATATGGCCATAGCGACGCCTTGCGCCGCCGCGCCGCTTTCGCGGCATATCCTTAACGCCGGCCGGCGCGATCAGGCCGCGGTCTTCTCGGCGTCATCGTCCCTGTAGAGATCCTCGCGCGTCACTTTCTTCTCGGTCACGTTGGCCTGTCCGAGGATGAAATCGACCACCTTGTCCTCGAAGATCGGGGCGCGAAGCTGGGCCAGCGCGCCGGGATTTTTTTGATAGTACTCCCAGACTTCTTTTTCACGGCCCGGCATCGAACGCGCGCGTTCGATCACGGCGCGGCTGACCTCGTCCTCGCCGACCGTGATCTTGTTCTTTTCACCGATCTCGGACAGCACGAGGCCGAGCCGGACGCGGCGATCGGCGATCGTGCGGTACTCTTCCTTTGCCGCTTCTTCGGTGGTGTCCTCGTCGGCAAAGGTCTTGCCGCCGGATTCCATCTCGGCGCGAATCGAATTCCACATCAGGTTGAATTCCTCATCGACCAGCGACGGCGGCGCCTCGAAGCGATGGGCCTCGTCGAGACGGTCCAGCAGCATGCGCTTGACGCGCTGCCGGGTGGCGCCGGCGAATTCGGCCGTGAGCCGCTCGCGGGCGGCTTCCTTCAGCTTGTCGAGCAATTCAAGGCCGAGGGTCTTGGCGAACTCGTCATTAATCTCGATGTCCTGCGGCGCCTCGATCGAGGTGGCGGTGGTCTCGAACTCGGCCGGCTTTCCGGCCAGTTCCAGATTGGTATAGTTCCTCGGGAATGAAACCTTGAGGGTGCGGGTTTCGCCCGCCACCAGGCCCAGCAGCTGCTCTTCGAAGCCGGGAATGAAGGTGTTCGATCCGATCACGACCTGGATGTTTTCGCCGGTGCCGCCGTCGAACGGCGTGCCGTCGATGGAGCCTTTGAAGTTCACCGTGACCCGGTCACCGTTTTCAGCCTTGGCACCCTCGCCCTTCGCGGCGAAGGAGCGGTGCTGGTCGGCGATGCGTTTGATGGCCTCGTCGACGTCGGCGCCGGTCACATCGGCGACCGGCTTTTCAACGGTAAAACCCTTGAAATCGGCGAGCTGGATCGTCGGCACGACCTCGATCGACACCGTATAGATCAGGTCGGACTTGCCCGTCAGGATATCCTCGACCGCCTTTTCCTCGGTGGGCATGGTAACCTTCGGTTCGGTCGCCAGACGAAAGCCGCGCTCGGTGAAAATTTTGGTGTTGGTATCGCGGATGGTCTGCTCGACGGTTTCCGCCATAACCGAACGGCCGTAGACCTTCTTGAGATGGCTCACCGGCACCTTGCCCGGACGGAAGCCGTTGAGACGGACCTTGTCCTTGAGATCGACAAGCCGCGCGTCGGCCTTGGCGTCGAGGTCCGATGCCGGAACGCTGATCTGGAACTCGTGCTTCAATCCCTCGGCGAGGGTTTCTGTGACCTGCATGGCTTCGATCTTCTTCCTTGGTCCGGCTCAAAAGTCCGGATCACTATTACTCAGTTTGACGCGCGGCTTTCCAGCCTGCATCCGTGGTTCGGCGGACCCATCTCTTTCAGGGAACTTGCCCTACGGAAATGCCGTCCGAAATTCGTCATGTCAGCGCTTGGTGCGGGCGGAGGGACTCGAACCCCCACAACTTTCGTCACTGGAACCTAAATCCAGCGCGTCTACCAGTTCCGCCACGCCCGCTTGCGAGCATCATGTCCGGCCGCGATGCCGCGGGCGGCGGGCTTATAACATGGGCCCACCGGTTCGCAGCAAAAAAATGGCTGTTTCGGCCGCCTTGGCCGCATCTGCGGTTACTGGACAGATCGGGCTGAAAATGGTCCGCATTCTCGATGACCAACCGTGTTTTCCCGTTGACCCGGCGCCGCCTGCTGGCCGGGCTGGGCGCCACCGTCCTAGGCCCGGCAACACCGTCGGTCGCCATTGCGCAGCGGCGAACGCCCCTGATGATCCAGGCAAGGCTCGGGGCCGCCGCCCTGCGCCCGGGACAGCCGGATAATACGCCAATCTGGTCCCTGCTGACGCCCGGACCACAGCCCGGCCTGCGTTTCCGGCGCGGCGATCAGCTCGAAGTCACGCTGGGCAACGACCTGCCGGTGCCGGTGACCCTGAACTGGCACGGTATCGACGGCACACCGGCCATCGAACCTCTGTTGGGACGGCCACCGCTGGCATCC
The DNA here is from genome assembly GCA_963784755.1 of uncultured Alphaproteobacteria bacterium. Lineage (GTDB taxonomy): Bacteria > Pseudomonadota > Alphaproteobacteria > Rhizobiales > Xanthobacteraceae > Bradyrhizobium. Next base: position 597,887 of record CAWASS010000005.1, read on the forward strand.
CGGGCCAAGGACAGTTTTGCGATGCCGCTGCGGCGGGCCGGCACCTTCCTGTTCGACCTTCGCCTGCTCGGCGACAATCAGGCGCTGCCGTCGCCGGCGCGCGCGCTGGTCGTCGAGGAAAGCGCGCCGGTCGCTGTTGAGCGCGATGAGGTGATCCTGATCGAGGACTGGCGCTTGCGCCCGGACGGCAGTGCGATTGCGCCCGGCAACGACGCTGGGGATACCGTGCCGCATCATACCGTCAACGGACAGGCCTCCCTCGAGATTGCGGCGCGCACCAATGAGCGATTAAGAATCCGCTTTATCAATGGATTTCAACGCAATGGTATTGCTATAAAAATAGAAGATCACGACGCCCGCGTAATGGCCATCGACAGCCAACCCTCCGAGCCATTTCTGGCGCGCAATGGCCAGCTTGTGCTGGCGCCGGGTACGCGGGTCGACGCGTTCATCGACGCCACGAGGCCGCCGGGCTCGATCTCATCTATCCTGCTGCACGATGGCACGAAGGCTCGCCCGATCGGCCGGCTGGTGTATTCCGGCGATCCGCCGGTCCGGGATGCGCCAATGCCGGTCGCGGCTGCGTTGCCATCCAACGGCCTGCCGGCCCAGCTCGATCTCAAGAATGCGTTGCGCTTTGATGTGGCGCTCGGCGGACCGCAGGCAGACTGGGTGAAGCCCGCAAGCTTCGCCGCGACCGCCGCCCCGGCGTTCCGCGCCAAGGCTGGCCGCACGGTGGTACTGGCGTTGACCAATCGCGCCGAGCTCCCGACCGTATTCCATTTGCACGGCCACCATTTCCGCCTGCTCGACCGACTCGACGATGGCTGGAAGCCGTTCTGGCTCGATACGCTGGCGATCGAGACCGGGCAGACCCAGCGCATTGCGTTTGCGGCCGAAACGGTCGGCCAGTGGCTGATCGAGTCTGTCGTGACCGAGTGGTCAGCGCCGCGCTTCGTGCGATGGTACATTATCGAGTGAAGGAGCCACCATGAGCGCAGCCACTCCAGCCATTCGCAGCGTCAGGGCCCGGGCCGTCATCGCGCCGATCTCGCGGCCGGTGAAGAACGCCTTCGGAATCATCGAGGCAGCACCGCTGGTGCTCATCGATGTCGAAACAGATCAAGGCGTTACCGGCCGTTCCTATATTTTCGCTTACGCGAAACTGACGTTGAAGCCGCTGGTGCATCTGATCGAAGAGATCGGCCGCGATCTCAGCGGTCAGGCCATCGCGCCGTTCGATCTGATGGCGGCGATGGATGCCAAATTCCGACTGCTGAGCTGGCAGGGTCTGGTCGGCATGGCGGTGTCGGGCCTCGATATGGCGTTCTGGGATGCGCTGGGACAACTGGCCGGTCAGCCATTGGCCCAGTTGCTGGGCGGATCGCCGCGGCCGATGCGCGCCTATGACAGTTACGGCGTGGTCGATCCCACCGCCGACGAGAACGACCTGAAGCGTTCGCTGGACCAGGGTTTTCGCGGCATCAAGATCAAGGGCGGTGGCGGCGACGCGGCCCTTGACGAGCGCATGGTGAAGGGCGTCCGCGACCTGATCGGGCCCGACATCGCGCTGATGATCGACTTCAACCAGTCGCTCGATCCCGCCGAAGCTACGCGCCGCATTGCCCGGCTCGCACCGTACGATCTGCACTGGGTTGAAGAGCCGGTGCCGCAGGAAAATCTGCAGGGTCTCGCGCAAGTCCGCAGCACCTCGCCGATCCCGATTCAGGCCGGAGAGAACTGGTGGTTTCCGCGCGGTTTTGCGGAAGCCATTGCCGCCGGCGCTAGCGACTTCATCATGCCGGACCTGATGAAGGTCGGCGGCGTCACCGGCTGGATGCGGGTCGCGGCACAGGCCGAGGCTGCGTCAATCCCGATGTCGAGCCACCTGTTTGCCGAGGCCAGCGCCCACATGCTGGCGGTGACCCCGACCGCGCACTGGCTCGAAGTCCTCGATCTCGGCCGCCCCATCCTGGCCGAGCCGATCGAGATCGTGGACGGCGCGATTACCGCGCGCGGCCATGGTTTTGGGCTGGCCTGGAACGAGGCCGCGGTGGCGAAATATTCAGTGTGATTTGCTTGCGGCGAACCCGCGACCGTTTTCGCCGCACGCCGTTCCGTGTCTCGGACGCGGTGCGGCATTCTTCATGCCGCTCCGCAGAGCCGGGACCGTTACGAACGCAAGCGCTTGGTACGGCCCCGGCTCTGCAGCGCACCGCTTCGCGAAGTGCTACGCGCTGCGCTGCGTCCGGGGCACGAAAGTTGTGCGGGTCAATAATCGATGCCGAACTCGTCATAGAGGCGCCTGAACACCGCAGGCAGCACCTCCGGCAGATCTTCCGCAATCAGGCCGGGGCCGGCCTCGGCGCCGGCCTCGCCGTGCATCCATGTCCCCATGCAGGCGGCCTCGAACGCCGCGGCGCCCTGGGCGAGGAATCCCGCGATCATGCCTGCCAGCACGTCGCCGGCGCCGGCGGTGGCGAGCCATGGCGGCGCGTTGGCTGATATCGCGGCACGGCCATCCGGCGAGGCCACCACCGTATCCGGCCCCTTCAGCAGCACGATGGCTCCGGAGCGTTCGGCCGCGGCTCTCACCCGTTCCGGCTTCGAGCGCAGCGGATGCTTGTTGCTCATATCGCTGAACAGCCGCGGAAATTCGCCCTCATGCGGTGTCAGGACGACCTGCGCATCGTCCGACGTTCTTGATGGCTTCGAACAGATGATCGGGGGCATCGGCAAAGCTGGTGAGCGCGTCGGCGTCCAGCACCAGGCCGCGTTTGGCCGATAATGCCGCCAGCACAAACTCCCGCGTCCGTTCGCCGACGCCCGCGCCCGGTCCGATCACGCAGGTGTTCAGCCGTTTGTCGGCCAGCAGATCGGCAAACTCCGCCTTGGTGTCGACGGCGCGGATCATCACCGCCGTCAAGGCCGATGCGTTGATTGCCAGCGCGTCGCGCGGCGAAGCCAGGGTTACAAGCCCCGCCCCCGCCCGCAGCGCGCCCCGCGCGGCAAGCCGTGCGGCGCCGGTGGCCGCGAGTTCGCCGGACATGACGACGGCGTGGCCGCGGGCATATTTGTGACCGTCGATCTTCGGCACCGGAAACGAGCCGCGCCAAAGGACCGGAATATTCTCAGAGGTCAGCGGGTGAATCGCGTCGAGCACGCCGGCGTCGATTCCGATATCGGCAAGGCGCACGCGGCCGCAATGAACCCGCCCCGGCAATAACAGATGTCCCGGCTTGCGGCGGAAGAACGTGACGGTCTCGGTGGCCTGCACCGCGACACCCATCACTGCACCCGTGGTGCCATTGATGCCGCTGGGAAGATCGACGCTGAGCACCGGCGCACGGCTCGCATTGATGGCTTCGATGATATCGTGCGGATCGCCTTTGACCGGACGGTTGAGGCCGGCGCCCAGCAGCGCGTCGATGATCAGCGCCGGGGCGCCGACCGCCTGGGCATTGCAGGGCAGGATCGGGCCCTTCCATCCACGCGCGGCGAGCGCGGCATCGCCCTGCAGGGTGTCGCGGTCGCACAGCAGGATCACCGCGACGGTGCGCCCGCGCGCCACCAGTTCGGTGGCCGCGACAAAGCCGTCGCCGCCATTGTTGCCGCGCCCGGCGACGACGAGGATCGGCCCCTGCTCCGCGAGGTCCATGGCGGCCTCCGCCACCGCCTGGCCGGCGCGCAGCATCAGCGCGAAGCCAGACGTGCCTCCGGCGATCGCCAGCCGGTCGGCGTGCTCCATTTCAGCCGTGGTGAGAACTTCCATGCCTAATCCCGACCTAAAGCGCCTCATCCTGAGGCAGTCCAGCTTCCCGCCCTTCCCACAATTGCATACGAATTGAACTATTTGCCTATTTTGCAGGCTTCGCTATGTTCGACCCCTTTTCGCGGTCTCCGCCAGGCACGCGTTAATCGTCTGATAACATTCCAAAATCAGCGGTTTCAACAACTTGGCATGGACCCTGCTTTTGGGGAAGTCAGCTATGGGACGTCCTGCGCAACGGCAACCAAGGGGCGGCGAACGTTCGCGTGACCGCGAAACCGCGCCACGCAAGTGTCCAGACAAGTTACCGATCCGGCTGCGCAACAGGCGCAACGTGGAAACAACAACGCAGTTTGCAATATGGAAGTGCCCGGGAGGCGTTCAGTGAAAAAAATCGAAGCCATCATCAAGCCATTCAAGCTCGACGAGGTGAAAGAAGCGCTTCAGGAAGTCGGACTGCAGGGCATCACCGTCACCGAAGCCAAGGGTTTTGGGCGGCAGAAGGGTCACGCCGAACTCTACCGGGGCGCGGAATACATCGTGGATTTCCTTCCCAAGGTCAAAATCGAGATCGTGATCTCCGACGACCTGGTCGAGAAGGCCATCGACTCCATCAGGCGCGCCGCCCAGACCGGCCGCATCGGCGACGGCAAGATCTTCGTCTCCAACATCGAGGAGGCCATCCGCATCAGGACCGGCGAATCTGGGCTCGACGCCATCTGAATCGAACTTGCCGCCACTGCCATATTGTATTGAGCATCACCCAATTGTAATGAGCACTACCCAACGGCCGCGCCGCGGCCAGATCACGCCGACCAGCAAGACATAAGGGGTATTCATGAAGACCGCCAAAGATGTCCTGAAATCAATCAAGGACAACGACGTGAAATACGTCGACCTGCGTTTCACCGATCCGCGCGGCAAGTGGCAGCACGTGACGTTCGACACCGGCTTGATCGACGAGGACGTTTTCGCCGAGGGCTTGATGTTCGACGGCTCCTCGATCGCCGGCTGGAAGGCGATCAACGAATCCGACATGTGCCTGATGCCCGATCCCGTCACCGCGACGATCGATCCGTTCTTCGCCGAGACCACGCTGGTGATCGTCTGCGACGTGCTGGAGCCGACCACCGGCGAGCCCTACAACCGCGACCCGCGCGGCATGGCCAAGAAGGCCGAAGCCATGGTGAAGTCGATGGGCGTCGGCGATACCGTATTCTTCGGACCCGAGGCCGAGTTCTTCGTGTTCGACAACGTCCGCTACCAGACCACGCCCTACAACACCGGCTTCAAGCTGGATTCCTCGGAACTGCCGATCAACTCGGACACCGAATATGAGGGCGGCAATCTCGGCCACCGCATCCGCACCAAGGCCGGCTACTTTCCGGTGCCGCCGCAGGATTCGGCGCAGGACATGCGCTCGGAAATGCTGGGCTCGATGGCCAAGATGGGGGTCAAGGTCGAGAAGCATCACCACGAAGTCGCTTCCGCCCAGCACGAGCTCGGCATGAAGTTCGACACCATGACGCTGATGGCCGACCAGATGCAGATCTACAAATACTGCATCCACCAGGTCGCGCATATCTACGGCAAGACCGCCACCTTCATGCCGAAGCCGGTCTATGGCGACAACGGCTCGGGCATGCATTGCCACCAGTCGATCTGGAAGGACGGCAAGCCGGTATTCGCCGGCAACAAATATGCCGACCTGTCGGAGACCTGCCTGTCCTACATCGCCGGCGTCATCAAGCACGCCAAGGCCATCAACGCCTTCACCAACCCCTCGACCAATTCCTACAAACGCCTGGTCCCGGGCTATGAAGCGCCGGTGCTGCTCGCTTACTCCGCGCGCAACCGTTCGGCCTCGTGCCGTATCCCCTATACCTCCAACCCGAAGGCCAAGCGCGTCGAGGTGCGTTTCCCCGACCCGATGGCCAATCCCTATCTCGGTTTTGCGGCGATGCTGATGGCGGGCCTTGACGGCATCAAGAACAAGCTCGATCCCGGCCCCGCGATGGACAAGGACCTCTACGACCTGCCGAAGGAAGAATTGAAGTCGATCCCGACGGTGTGCGGCTCGCTTCGCGAGGCGCTGGAGAATCTCGACAAGGACCGCGGCTTCCTTAAACACGGCGGCGTGTTCGACGACGATTTCATCGACAGCTACATCGAATTGAAGATGACCGAAGTCGAGCGCTTCGAGATGACCCCGCATCCGGTCGAATTCGACATGTACTACTCGCTCTGATTTTTGCGCGCGGGTTGCCGCGCGCAAACATCGCGGGATGACAACAACAAAGGCGCTCCGCAAGGGGCGCCTTTTATTTTGCAGGTGCGGCGAACGCGCGGACGAATCCGGTTCAAGCGCGCGCGAATTCTGCACCCGGATTGGCGCGCCGCTGCAAACACTTGGCGCGCATGCAGGCGCAAACCGCGATTCAACTTGGAGTTCATGCCGCCGACAACCGCGCAAAAGAGCGCGGGAATGTCGGGTTTTTGCGAGGTGCGGCGAGTTGCGCGCGAATTTGTAAAAGTGCCGTCCGCAAAGTCTCGGAGAAATTGCCTTGTCATTAAAGTGCTTAAGCACCATGCGGGCGCGCAACGCAATTCCACTTGAGGGCGGTGCGGTCGGCATGGCGGCAAGCCGGCATAATCAGGCCATGAAATCAGGGCTTTCGGCCTAAAACCGCTTCGTCTCCGACGCATAAACTTCATGGGGCAGCGTTGCGGCGAACCCGGGACAATTCCGAGGCACGCATGCGGCAACTGTAAATCGCATCCGGCGGCACCTTCTTTTTCGGAACCGCCGCGGCAGCGGAAGGATTGCTTGCCGGACATTAATTGACACGGAATTGCGGAAAAGTTTTCACAGAAAAAACGCGCCGCGGAAATCTTTCCCTGGGCATGCACGCCGGTTGAACGATCTGCCCGTCGAAGCGGCAGCGGCCGGCTTGCAGCGAGTCGCTGCCTTCAGGCGCGAGTTTCGCGCGGTGCCGCGGGCCGCGCCCAGCCCATGGTCCGGCAAGTTGCGCGCCGGCTATATCAGCTCGGCGACGTGAGGATGGGCGTACCAGGTCAGGGTGTCGAGCGACGGCCAGATCTGGGCCAGGTCGGGGGTATGGCTGCCGTCATCGTTGGTGACGTTGCCGATCGAGATAAAATTCCAGTTGGCGTCGAAGCTCATTCTGAAGGTCGACCAGCTCGCGGCATTGGCGGTGTCGTTGGCGAGCAGCCAGTGGCTGCCGTCGTCGTTGGTGCCGGCCTGCGTCACCATATTGCCGTTGGGATCGAAGGTGGCGGTGTAGTGATCCCATGCGTTGACATGCGCCGCGTCGAATACGTTCTGCCACCCCGTTCCGCCGTCATTGAAGCCGGACTGATACAGCAGGGCTCCGGTGCCGTTCGGCCCGCTATAGACACTCTTGAACCACGACCATCCGTGCAGGTCGGCGCCGTCCAGCAGGGTGACGGTCGAGGTGCCGTCGGCCTGGTTCACCGGCGCCGGCGACAGCGCGATCGTGAAGGTCTGGTCGAAGCTCGACCCGTTCTGGTCGGTGGCGCGCGCGGTGACGGCCCAGGATTGCGCGGTGGCGTAATCCAGCAGCGTGCCGTCCTTGACCGTGAGCACGCCGCTTGAAGGATCGGCGATCGCGAAGCGGCCGCCGGCGTCGTCGGTCAGCGAATAGCGCACGCTCGCGCCGGCATCGGGGTCGATGCCGCCGAGGGTCCCGACCACCGCACCGTTGGCGGAATGCTCGCGCACCGCCAGTCCCGGATCGACCGCCGCTTCGGCGGCGTCGGTGACGGCGATCGAAAACGTCTTGTTCAGCGTGTGGCCGTTCTGGTCGGCGACGCCGACGGTGACGGGTTGCGGGACCGCGTTCCCGTAATCCAGCAGCGCGCCGTCGGCGACGGTGATCGCTCCGGTCGAGGCATCGATCGCGAAACGGCCGCCGGCGCTGTCGGCGAGCGAATAGTGCAGGACCGCGGCGGGATCGAAGTCGAAGCCGTGCACGGTTCCCACCACGGTGCCGTCGGCGGAATTCTTCGCGACCGCGCCAGGCGAGAGGTCGGCGCCGAACGGAACCTGGAGCGGCGTCAGCGCCGGCTGCCCGGCGGTCAAATCCAGCGTGGCGCCGTCGGCGAACACGAAGTGCTCGATGCGGTTGAACGCAAGGGTCCAGTCCTGCAGCGTGATCGTGTCCGTGGGCTGCGCGCCGGGATGCGCGGGGTCTTTCACTCCGACGACGAGATTATTCCCCGAGAGCGCGGCGGTGATGTCGGAGAGATCGATGCCAACTCCAAACGCCAGCGTATCCGAGCCGCCGTCCGCCGGAGTCGGAACGTAGGTGCCGACTCCCGTACCTCCGACTATGCCTCCGCCAAAACTCCCGCCGCCGCCGGAAGCCGGAACAAATACCAGCGGCCGGTAGTCGTCATATACGGTGTCTGCACCGTCGCCGCGGTTGAATACGTAGGTGTCGTTGCCCGAACCGCCAAACAAGGTGTCGACGCCGGTTCCGCCGCGCAGGATGTCGTTGCCGCCGCCGCCATAGAGCACGTCGTTGCCGGCGCCGCCGTCGAGGAAATCCCAGCCATTGCCGCTAGAGAGCGTGTCGTTCGACGCGCCGCCGACCAGGATGGCGTTGGCGCTGGCGGCGGCATTGAAACTCGCCGCCACGCCGGCGCTGCCGGCGCCGAACCACAGATCGTTGCCGCCGTCGCCGCTCTGCCCGGACACCTGATGAAACCCGCTCGCGGCCAAACCGTCGGTGAACACAAGCTGCACCGTGGTGCCGGTGGCGTCGCTGCTCACATTGGTCTGGTTGGCGAACACCGAGAGCGCGCCCGGAATATCGGTGCCGTTCGCGACCTTGATCGCGATGGTGACACTGCCATCGCCGCCGTGGCTGACCGACGCATTGGCGGCGGCAGCGCCGAGCCCGGCCTTGTTCACGGAGTCGAGATAGCCGACCAGCCCGCCAAGGAAATCGCTCTGGCCGTACTGGTTGAGCTTGAGATCGTTCACTCTAGCAAAAGTTGCAATCCAGCCCGCGGCAAAAGCCGTATCGGGGTTTGCGGCGATCAAGGCGTTGATGGCTTCGCGGTTGTTGAGATAATTCTCGTAATCCTGCGCCACGCTGAGGTCGCCGCTCAGCGTCACCAGTTTCTCGGCGCCGGATTGCGACGACGCCGCGGTCAGGCCGTTCCACTCCGGCCCGGGGTCCGGAATATTCGACGGCGAGTTCTGGTGCGCGCGCTTCAACAACAGGTCGCCGCCGACCACCTCAAGGTGCTGCAGCACGTCGAGTGCGGCGGCATGGACCGCATCGTCGGGACTGATGAAGCTGAGGTAGGCGTGGGTCGGCACCGCGCCGTTGACGTAACGGAAGTCCGGGTCGGTGACGTAGCCGACCCAGGTCTGTTTGGTATGGTCGAGGGCGGCGCCCTTCACCGCCGATAGGTAGGCATTGATGATGGCGTCGGTGGCCGCCGCCATGCTGTCGGGGGCGTCGTAGCTGCCGCCTTCGGATAGCTGGTAGTGGCTGAAGCCGTAGAGATATCCGGCCTGGTCGATCAGATCAATCGCGGCGGGATGCGGGGTATGGCCGAAGTGGTCGCCGATCAGCGTGCCGAGCACGGTGCCGATCAGCGAGCCGACGCCGGGAATGATGAAGTCGAGCACCAAGCCGAGGCCGTTGCCGAGCGCGATGCCTACGGCGCTGCCGACCGCGCCGAGCAATTGCCCGCCGACCGCGCCTTCGTGGGTCTGCGCCGGCACCAGCTCATGCCCGAGGTAACCCCCGAGCAGGGCGGCGATATTAGGGTCGATGTTGTTGGCCGCGCCGATCACCGCGCCGCCCCAGTCGATCGCACCGATCGCGCCATTGAAGGTGAGGCCCGTGACCATGTCGGTCGCGATCTTGTTCGCCACCCCGCTTGCCAGCGTGCCGACGGTTGCGTTGAACAATTGCTCGTTGAAGCCGCTAAGGCCCAGCTCATGGCCGAGTTCGGCGACCAGGAACGAGGCGACGGAACCGGCCCCCGCGCCGGCGATGTTGATGTGGAAATTGGCGAACGCGCTGGCGAGGTCGACCTTGCTCGCATCCGTCAGCAGCGAGCCGGCAAACACCTGCGCCAGCTTCTGGCCGGCAGCGCCGGCCACCGTGCTGATTCCGATTGCGAGGAACTGGTTGTTCGGCGCCAGCGCCCGCCCCAGCGCCGAGCCAAGCACCTGCCCGACCGAAGCGAAGGCCGCCGTGCTGTTCTGGCCGTCGATCTTCATCTGGACGGCGGTGGGCTTGCCGGTGGAGTCCTCGGAGACGTTGAGTTCGCTGTAGGGATGGGAGTTCTGGGGATCGAGATACTTGATCGCAGTGGTGCCGTTGGTGAAAACGTCTTGTTGCTTTTCGAGAGCGCCATTGCCGGCAAAAGTAGATGCCCGCACATTCTCACTGCCGACGGAAATCTGACTTCCGGCTGCAACAGTTACTGTGGAACCGTTACCAAGCTGAATCGCGGCCTGCCCCCCCAGCGAATTGAAATCGATGGCACGCGACACACCGGATTGGGATTCCTCTAGGTCAAAAACCAGACCGTTCTGGTCCTGCTTAATGCCCGTCAGACCGTTCACGAAGGTGAGGCTGCCGCCTCCGTAACTCAGTGAACTAGCTCCGCTCTCCATATCATAAGCGAGGGTTCCAGTACCGCCATCTCCTCCACGAAGATTCACGACAAACTGGTTTCCCTCGACACTTGTCCCCGCGAAAGCTCTGATGGTGTTCAGGTCTTCCGAATGCTGTTCCGGGGTCGTCGTACTTGTCGCCGGATATAGCGTATCGGATAACCAGTTGAACGCCCGCGCGGCAGCATTGGTCAGCGCATCGAACGTCCCAGCTTCCATAGAAGCTTGCTTTGCTTGATAATATTGGGCAGCCGCGAAGGTGACGCCGATACAATCCGCGGCGCCCTGACCTGCCTGTCCTGGGTACTTCAGCGCAGTCGCTACACACGCAGCTTCGGCCGCGCTGTAAAAGATGTCCCAATCACGATCGCTGGTGAAATATTTCTGATAGAAATCCGTGTAGCCAAGTTTGCTCTGGGCAAAGAGTGCCGGACCCCAGGTAGCCATAGAGAGGCCGGGTGCAACAAGAATGGCTTGGCCGATATCATTGTCGACATAATCGTCGATCTTGAATTTGACTTCGTTGGACCGACTGATTTCAGTCGCAATAGCGCGCCCAATGTTTCCGGACACTGCCTGGACTTGTTCGTCAGTAAGTGTCACTCCCTGTAGTTGGGCTGCGCCCTGGTAATAGGTCCTGATGAAAAAGTTTGATGGCGCGTCCGGATTTTGTCCGTTTGTATCGCCCGCATTCGCGAAGAAGTAGTCGATGCCCGTATTGAAGCTAGCTGTTGGGTTGGCCCGGATAAAGTCCGAGACCGCCTTATACATGCCCGTCCAATCCTGACTTTGTGCAGGCTTCGCGCTTTGTACCTCAATAATGTCTGAAATTTTTTGCCGCGTTTGTGCATCGAGAGCCAAACCGTCTGCCATTACACCTACTCCTGCTTGAACGATTTGATGAGTTGGTGCACTTTGGCGCGGACCTCGCTCCAGTTGCACATCTTGTCGCGGTGGAAAACGTAATAGAACGAATTGCCGTCACCGGTGTTTTCGTAGGCGTTGCACGCCCTGCTGCTCAGTGAGCCTTCCTTGGGACACCTGAGAATGACCCCGCCCAGACCGTCGCCAAAGTCCTTGAACAGCCAGCGGAAACCGTTGCGATTGATCTCCAGCGTCTTGTCTTCGTAGTACTCAAAACCACAAACCTGCTTGGTAGCGGGACGAGACATTCCAATAATATTTGAAATTTGCTCCGAGTAAGAAGCAGTCGGCTCGCCTCGTTCCAGACCTATTGTTGCGACTTCGTTGTTGCAGGGGTCCTGAAAGTTTCGGAAGCAGTGGGCGTTGTCCTGCGACAATCCAGGCATCTCGGGCAGAAGGGCCTGCATCGAAATCAGGCTAAGGCCCCCGTCCCGCTCCTTCGCAGTGGTCCGGATGTAGTTTCGCGGAATATCGTAGGTGTGATTGCCGATCACGTACTTTGTTTTGGTTGAGTCAAACGAGGGGCTCGGGACCGGGAGATAATGCGGGCCAAGGGTACCAAGGGGCACACTTTCCTCGGCGAGCGAGATCGAGGCACAAAGCATCGGCGCTAGCGCGCCAAAGAATATGAACGCGCTCGCAGCGAGGTGGTTGCTGCTACGCAAAATTCGGAACTGCCTGTTTGCTGAAGTTCCCAACCCGCCCGTTTCCCGTCCCCGGCCGATCTCAACGCGACCGGCATTTTAATTTGTCAGTCCGCTTTACAGAATTTCTCGCGGCAAGCAACCTGGAATTGCGCCGGTTTCATTGAATTTTTCGATCAACCGGAAGATGCACTGACAACGCAGCTAAATTCCTTATCGCGTCGTCCGGATACAACAGCCGGAACCTTCGATTCAGCGAATTGACGCGAAAAGTATCGGCTGGGCGAGCTTCGCGGCTCGCAACGGCCGCGAATGGTCGGGGCATGCGGCGTCCTTGCAGTCGAGCCCGCGCCCCTGCGCGAGGATGGCCTCTGCTCGCTCGGCCGCAGACATGGTTCGCCACGATCAGCGCGTTGATGGCCTCGCGGTTGTTGAGATAGTTCTCGTAATCCTGCGCGACGCTGAGGTCGCCGGCCATGGTTGCAAGCTGGTCCGCCCCCGAGACCTGCGACTGTCCCGGCATGCCGCCGCCCGCGGGTCCTGCTTCCGGAATATTCGAGGGCGAGTTCTGGTGCGCCCGCTTCGAAGCGACTCCAAGATTAAAGCTCGCGGCGGGCACGAAGGCATCAACAACTTCGGTCTTATGAGCTAACGGTCGCTGCAGATCACCCCAGCCGCCTTGTTTAAAGGCATTGTAAAGCTCCGGGTACATTGAAGCAGTTATTGACGAAACGCCGCTACCTAATCCCAACGCGTTGTCAATGGCCTGTGCCGTATTAAATTTGTCGGCAAAGTAGGCCGCCGTAACGCTCGGATCATAATCGCGAGGAACAATGTAAGGCCTTCCGGTATTCTGATCGATAATATAGTTGGAGCCGGTGCTATCCTTTAGCCACTTGGCATCCACGACGACTAGGTTGTGGGAGAGAACGGCAAACTGATCTGGTCCGAACTGCCCAGTTGCAGGAACGGTTGTCATAATGCGATCTCCCAAGTTGTTCGAAATCTCTCGATTAACATTCCTCAGAGACGTAGTAGAAGTGATCGCCAAGGGACACGGTGCGCCTCTTGCATGATGGAGAGGGAGCGGCAACCCATCGATCTTCGGGCGATGGGTTTGATCGACGAACGATCCATTCTGGCGACCATCGGCCAATATCATCGGACTCATCATACACAATGCCCTCGATGATGAATCCGCCGCCCCACAACTGTGTATTTCGATTGCCCCAGTTAAAGACGCGATATTTAGGCGACGTGCTAGAGTCAGCCTTGATCGCCGATTCGTATTCGGATTTGTGGATTCGGAATTTCCAATAGTGCCTGTCGACGGCATCCTTGAAAGAGAACGGAACGCAAAGAACAGCAAACAGCAACAGCGCTTCAATGAACCGTCTCTGAAACAGACGAATCACAGTGAGAGTGGCGACAAAGACAAGCGATACGAGAAAAAGTAGAAGCGCGATCCAGAATTGACCGAAATCAAAGTCGGGATACACGTATGCCGCGGCCGAAGTGAAATCGACCGCCAATCTGGCGCCGATCAACAGCACGGCGACTGCAAGGACCTGAATGGCCGATCTTCGAGAATTCAACTGATTAGGCCCTTCGCGTACCGACTCGAATCTCCTAAAAACATGCGTCATCCGATTTCTAATCCGATTACGCGAACTTGTAAAAAATGCTCGCCGATCGATTTGATCCGATTACGCGCACTTTTCCCAACTTCCCTTATTGCTGGTAATTGCCCGCAACGAAGCCGCCGTCCGCCGCGCCCGGTGCAACGAAGCCCGCGGCAGCGCGCGCCGGCTTGCGGTGCGCAGGATGTCGTTGCCGCCGCCGCCCAGCAGCGTATCGTTGCCGGCGCCGCCGTCGAGGAAATCCCAGCCATTGCCGCCCGTGAGCGTGTCGTTGGAGGCGCCGCCGACCAGGATGGCGTTGGCGCTGGCGGCGGCATTGAAACTCGCCGCCACGCCGGCGCTGCCGGCGCCGAACCACAGATCGTTGCCGCCGTCGCCGCTCTGCCCGGACACCTGATGAAACCCGCTCGCGGCGAAACCGTCGGTGAACACAAGCTGCACCGTGGTGCCGGTGGCGTCGCTGCTCACGTTGGTCTGGTTCGCGAATACCGACAGCGCGCCCGGAATATCGGTGCCGTTCGCGACCTTGATCGCGACGGTGACACTGCCATCGCCGCCGTGGCTGACCGACGCATTGGCGGCGGCAGCGCCGAGCCCGGCCTTGTTCACGGAGTCGAGATAGCCCACCAGCCCGCCAAGGAAGTCGCTGGCGCCATACTGGTTGAGCTTGAGGTCGTTCACTCTAGCAAAAGTTGCAATCCAGCCCGCGGCAAAAGCCGTATCGGGGTTCGCGGCGATCAAGGCGTTGATGGCCTCGCGGTTGTTGAGATAGTTCTCGTAATCCTGCGCGACGCTGAGGTTGCCGCTCAGCGTCACCAGATCGGTGAAATTGGTCGGGTCCGAATACGGATCGGGATGCGGCCCGTTGACGAAGGCATGATGCGCGCGCTTCGCCAGCAGGTCGCCGCCGACCACCTCGGTCTGCATCAGGAGTTCGCGCACGCCTTCCTGGATCGCGTCGGTGGGTTGAGTGAAGTGCGGCACGGCCTCGGTGCCGTTCGGAAACCAGCCCGTGATATACTGATAGGGCGCGGCGCCAGAATTATAGCCGATCATGAGCTTGCCGCTATAAGCGATCGCCGCACCGTGAACGGCATCGAGATAGCTGTTGGCGATCGCTGTGACCTGATCACCCATCTCTTGCGAGATCGCCGCGTTGCCGTGATCGTCGGTGCCGACCAGCCGGTTCTGGAAGTGCAGGTCGGAGCCGAGAATCTCGACGTCGTGGGTGGCCTTGGGATTGGCTGGATCGCCGCCGAAGGCGTCACCAAGCAGCGTTCCGATGATGGTGCCGAAGAACGAGCCGAGCCCTGGAATGATGAAATCGAGCACGGTGCCGAGTGTCTGGCCGAGCACGAAGCCGATGCCCAGCGCGCTACCGACCGCGCCGAGCAACTGGCCGCCGACCGCGCCGGTGTGGGTTTCCGCCGGCGCGAATTCATGCGCGAGATAGGAACCGAAAGCGGCAGAGACGTTGTAGCCGGCCTGGGTGGCCGCGGTGCTCCAGTTGATGGCGCCGATGGCGGCATCGAACGAGAGGCCGGTGGAGATCTTGGTCGCGACCTGGTTGAGCACGCTGCCAGTGACACCGCCGACCCCACTATTGAATAGTTCCGCGCCGAAGCCGGTAAGCCCCAGTTCGTGGCCGAGCTCGGCGGTGAGGAACGAGGCAATCGCGCCTGCGCCGGCATTGGTCACGTCCAGCCCGGAAACGCTGGCGAAATCGGCAGCGACGAAGCGGCTGGCATCGACGGTCAACGACGCCGTAAAGCTCTGCAGCAGCTTCTGGCCGATCAGGCCGGCGACCGTCCCCACCGCGAGCTGCGCGAACTGGTTATTGGGCGCCAGCGCGCGGCCGATCGCCGAGCCGAAGATTTGGCCGACTGAGCCGCCGGCGGCGATGATGTTCTGGTCGAGCGTAAGCTGGGCCGCAGTGATCTCACCGTCGGGGTTCTTGGTAATATCGAGTTCTTTCCAGCCGTGAGTGCTGCCGGTATCGAATTCCTTGAGCTGCTCGCCGAGCGAGTCCAAAATCTCTTGCTGCGTCCTGACGTTGCCATTCAAATCCGTGATGGTCGTCTGCGACGACCAAGACTGACTTTTCATATAATCCAAGGCCGTGCTCACCATATCTCCACCACCGGTGGTCTGTGAGATATTGGCAAGATTTCCACCGACGACTTGGAATGTGGAAACACTACTGTCGGGATTCAATCTGGTGACGTTGAAGTTCAAACTCGTGGGATCGCCCGTATATTGAAACGTTAACGGATCAGTTTCTGGTGAGCCAATGGTAACGGTGCCCGTAACACCTCCGCTTCAATTCTGAATCTTCGGAATGATCGAAGCTGCCTTGTTGAGCGCTTGACGAAAACCCGCCGTTAATTTGAGTATTATAGCCAGTCTTCATGGACTCGACATTCAACGGATTGTTGAATGCGGTCCCGGATAAATCGATGTTGTTGTTTGGTCTAAGAGACTGAAACAGGTTGACGACACCGCCGCCGACCATGAGCTCGGCAAGGGGGTAATTTGCTGCAGCACCAACGGCACCGTAGACAACCGATGCACCCGCACGAAAGGCGGGCACGTTATCTCCTATCACTCCGTTGTAATGGGTCTGAATATCGAGAAATCCAACACTAGGCCAAAACGCCGCGAGCATCGCCTCACCCGAAACAGCGGTGCTCAAGCCAGGAGATAATAGGCTCGTCAGTCTAAGCGTAGCGCCAAAATTAATGGCGGTTTGAATATCAAACGAAGCCGGGGCGTAAACGTATCCCTGCGTGTTCGTTCCAATGAGATTATGATCGGCATCGAATTGTTGATAGGTCTTGTTGTCGGCGTTTGTCGATACTACCGGCGTGCCGTCGGCATACGTTAAAGGCTTTGCCGCGATATAGTTCTGCTTATCTACGGTTCGTACGTATATGATGTCAGTCATCATCTACCCTTTCGAGATCAGCAAGAGACAGACACAGCATAAAAAGTATCTTTCAACCTCTGGGCTCGCATCGGGCAAGCTTTGACCTCATCGAGCAGCGGTGGGTTCAGTGAATTCTTCTCGCTCATGGACAAGTTTCTGCCCTCCGGCAGGGATATGCCGCCCGTGTAGATAAAAAGATTGTAGAAATTCGAGGAAGATCGATAGCTGAGGAGAACTGCACGGTTGCCTCCCTCAGCAGCCACTTTTTCTTTGAAGCTGGTTTCATTGGTCCAAAAAAACAGCTTGTCACCGAGAAGGGCTGCATCATCCCTGTAGAAGAGAGCTGCGAGAGCACCGACAACTACAAGAAGGCGGCAGATCTGGTCGCCGGCTAATTTGGTTCCACGAAACATTCCTTTGATGAGTTGGACGAACGCCGTAGCGGCTAATCCCAAAAACAATAACACCGAAGGAATCTCAAAAATGTAGCTATCTCTAACCTTCGCAAAGGAAAAGAAATTAGCGACAAACTCAACTATAAAATAAAAGCCGCATACAAAAACAAGCGACAAAACGCAGATTACGGATCGCAGTAAGAAGCGACGTTTGTTCGTGACTTCAACGAACATAGGCCGGGCCAACTGTGTCACAATGACGTTTTTCCAATTTGACTACGCATCTCCGCTTCGCCTCCAAATGGCGCGACGATATCGATGATGCGCTTGTTGGTGCCGCTCTTCCATTCGACCGCCGTTAGACGCGTGTCGTTCGCGTCGATCCGCTTCGCCACGAGATCATCGGCCAGCGCCCACAGCGCGACACCGACCGGTTGCTCGCCTTTATAAAAAATCCGGAATTGCCGCAGCAGGATCGCGGGCATCACCAGCCATTCGAGATCGCCGAGTGCGATCGCCTTGTGACGCGGACTCTGCGTCATCAGCCAGGTGATCTCGCCCAGCACCTGCGCCACCGTCTTCGGCGGCGGCTCGGCCTGTGATTGGGTGTTGCCAACTGCGGTGTGGCTGCCGTTCGTTGACGATATGGCGTGAGGGCCGGAGAGCTCGGCAAACGCCATTTTCAGCGCCGCCTCGCCGAGCAGCGGCGCTACGCCATGCGTGCTGGAAGCTGCAGCGTTGTTCATCCGCTTTCCCCCCGTTGCGGGAATTTGGATCGTTCTGATCAAAATTGATCCATGCATCCCGAAAACCTTTGGCTGCCGCTGTGAAGGCTAAAATATCGGTCGCAGTCGTCATGTCGATCTCCGAGCAACAAGGGAATGCGAATCTGTTAGCTCAACGCAATGAGGGTAGAAGTGTTTTCGCAACACGAAATCCGCCAGAATTATACCTATGGTCCCGGTACGACCCTGATCGGGTAGCCGATCGAAGCACCCAGGGAAAGCTCATCCAGTCACCGCCGCGCGCGAGACGCCGGTCACAATTGCCAGTTTCCCACGGACGGCCGTCAACCGGTGCAGCGGTATAGCTTTCATTCCAGCAATCTTCCGTCCATTGCGAAACGTTGCCAAGCATATCGTACAGTCCGAACGGGTTGGATGGAAAACTGCCGACGGGGGCAGTTCGTGTCTGATCCCACTTACTGCCACAGCGGGCGCAGACTGCGTTGTTTCGACCTATGGAGTCGCCCCACCAACGAGCCGTGCGAGTCCCAGCCCGCGCGGCGTATTCCCACTCGGCCTCACTTGGTAACCGATAGGATCCCTCGGCCACGGAATTTGTGGAATTCGCCAATTTCTTATTGAGCCATCCAATATAGGCTTTGGCATCTTGCCAATTCACGCATACCACGGGGTCTTGTTCGGTTTGGACGAAGCCGGGAAGCCGCCAATTCGCTTGAGACGATGTCCTATAATTATCAGCAGCTAGGACACATCCGGAAGCGGGCATGTATCCGGTTTCTTCAACGAAAGCGCCAAATTCATTCTTAGTAACTGGGTATTTGGCCAAAGCGAACGGCAAGTTGATTGCCACTTCGTGCTGCGGTTGTTCGGTCAGCACGACCTTCCGCACCGTAGGTGCATAGGGGATTGGCGCTTCTTCAATATCTCTATTGGCTTCTTCAGGCGACGACCCCATTATGAACTTCCCAGCGGGAACCACGACCATTTCCGGGCAGTCGGAGCAGTTACGAAACACCGAACCCGGCGACGGCGTCATCGCTTCGGCGATTGCCCGCTGCGATATTGGGTAAACCCCATAATCACAACTGCACCCGCAACCAGCCGCAATTTTCTGAATTTGCAGACTTTCATCACGTCGAGCGCCCATAACGCGACGCCGGCTGGGTTATAGCCGTATCGAACATCCGGAATTGCCTGTTCGCAGAAATCCCCACTACGCCCGTTCCCTGCCCGGCCGATCAGCGCGAGCGACCGGCATTCTTGATTTGGCGAAATGCTACAGGGTTTTGCCGCCGTGGCAACCTGTAATTGAGTTCTTTCCCCGGAAACTCGCTCGCGGAATACGTGTATTTTGCAACCTGGCCGTTTATGCACCCGGATGACGTGTACTTCGAAAAAATGCGCGTGATCTGACTTATGATCCGATCACGCGAGCCTCATAATAACGCTCGTAATCAGACTTGCGATCCGATTACGAGTATTTCGGTAATACTACTCGTGATTCGATTGCAGGTCCGATTACGTGTAATTTGTCTTTATGCAAACGCCGCTGGTAGACTTCGCGATCCAACACTCGGATTGCGAGAATATAAGAAACATGCTCGTTATCCGACTTTCAATCCGATCGCGCGAGCCTCGCAAAAATGCTCCTATCCAGACCGATCCGGTTGCGCGCACTTCTTCCAACTGCACGCGATGCTGACAATTATTCTCGACAAAGCCGCCGTCTCGCGGATTACACGTATTTTGCAACCTGTCTTGCACTCGAGTATTTTCGGAAGTATGCGCATTATCCGATCTGATCCGATTACGAGTATATCAAAGAAATACTCGTAAACAGACTTTTGATCTGATTACGCGCATTTCGGAAAATTACGCGTTATCCGACCTGCGTCCGATTACGTGTAGTCAGTCAGAATGCAAGCGATGCTGGCAGACTCGGGACGCTCCAAATACGAGAGTCTCAGAAATATGCTCGTGATCTGATTTCCGATCCGGTTACGGGAGCATCGCAAATACTCGTTCATATTTAATCCGATTACGCACCGGCGAGCAGCGCCCGCAAGGCAGCCGGCTACGCCACCGCGCCGATCTTGCCGCGGCGCGCGAGCAGCAGGCGCCTGATCTCCGCAGCGGGCTTCGCGGGGCTGAACAGATAGCCCTGCATTTCGGTGCAGCCGAGCGTGCGGAGCAGTTCCCGCTGCTGGTCGGTCTCCACGCCCTCGGCGGTGGTTGTCATGTTGCGCGCGCTTGCGATGTTCACCACCGCCTGCACGATCGACGACGAGCCGTCGGGCTCGGCGACATCGCTGATGAAACAGCGGTCGATCTTGATCTTGTCGAAGGGAAAACGCTGCAGGTAGCTCAGCGACGAATAGCCGGTGCCGAAATCGTCCAGCGCGATCCGGACCCCGATCGCGCGAAGCTGATGCAGGATGGCGAGCGCCGCCTCGTCGTCGCGGATAAGCACCGCCTCGGTGATTTCGAGTTCCAGCCGGTTCGCCGCGAGGCCGGACGACGCCAGCACGCTCGCGACATGCAGCGCCAAAGTATGATTCCTGAACTGGACCGGCGAGACGTTGACCGCAAGCGTGATGTTTCCCGGCCAGCTTGCGGCTTCGGCGCAGGCCGACGCCAGCACCCATTCGCCGAGCTGGCTGATCAGGCCGATCTCCTCCGCAACCGGAATGAACTCGGCCGGCGAAATCATGCCCCGCTCGGGATGACGCCAGCGCAGCAGCGCCTCGCAACCGGAAATCGCGCCGCCGCGGAGGTCGACGATCGGCTGGTATTCGATCGAGAATCCGCCATCGACGATCGCCCGGCGCAGATCGACCTCCAGGGCGCGGCGCGCCCTCACGCGCGCGTCCATCTCGTGTTCGAAGAAGCGATAGGTCCGGCGTCCGTCGGACTTGGCGCGGTACATCGCCAGATCGGCGTTCTTCAGCAGTTGATCGAGATCGGTTCCGTCCAGGGGAGCCATCGCGATGCCGATGCTGGCGTCGGTCACGAGCTGGTGACCGAGGCATTCATACGGCGCCCGGATCGCCCGGTAAATCCGGGCCACCAGGTCGGTGACATCGGCCGGATCCCTGACGGCGGTTTGAACGACCGCGAATTCGTCACCGCCCAGCCGGGCGACGAAATCGGTTTCCCTGACGCAGCCGCTCAGACGGGAAGCCACCACCTTCAACAATTCGTCTCCGATGGGGTGACCGAGCGAATCGTTGACGCTCTTGAATTCATCGATGTCGATGTAGAGCACCGCCAGTTGCCCGCCGCGCTCGATCGTCTTGAGTTCGCGTTCAAGCTGATCGCGAAACAGCATCCGGTTAGGCAGATCGGTCAGCGCGTCGTAATGCGCCAGATGCGCGATCCGCTCGTCGGAGCGCCTGCGTTCGGTGAAATCCTCCAGCGTGGTCACCCATCCGCCGTCCGCCAGCGGCTGGTACATGACCTGGATCGAGCGGCCGTCCGACGAATCCAGCACCCTCTGGAAGACGTTTCCTTCCGCCATGTTGTGCCGGATCGCCTCGCAGTATTCGTCAACGTCGCCGGTGAAGGTCCCGGTTTCCTTGCGATGCATCAGCAGTTCGCGAAAGGTGCAGCCCGGCTTCACCACAGCGCGCGATACGCCGAACATCTCGACGTAGCGCTGGTTGCAGATGACAAGCCGATGCGATGAATCGAAAAACAACAGCCCCTGCGTCATGTTGTTGACGGCGGTGTCGAGGCGCTGCTTTTCCAGCGCCAGCCGGTGTTGCGCGATCTGGTGTTGCCGCGATATCAGCCGAACGATGAGAAACAGGAT
This sequence comes from uncultured Alphaproteobacteria bacterium, assembly GCA_963784755.1. Taxonomy (GTDB): domain Bacteria; phylum Pseudomonadota; class Alphaproteobacteria; order Rhizobiales; family Xanthobacteraceae; genus Bradyrhizobium. The sequence goes on from CAWASS010000005.1 coordinate 619,427, forward strand.
GAGGGCAACCACCAGCGCCGAAAGCGTGGCGACCCCGATCAGGAATCTCGTCTGTTCGCGCCAATCGGCAAGTGCGGTGGAAACGGCGGTCGTCGCTACGACAACGATCGGAACATTGCTCAAGCGGCGAACGGCGCCCACCCGGTCCTCGCCGTCGACCGGACTTTTCAGCCGTACGATGCCGTGGTCGGTCTGGTTCGACTGCACCAGTTGCAGCAGCGGGCCGCCCTTGAAGTTGCGTCCGATCATGGCGTCGTTGTGCGGATGACGGGCGAGCAGCGTCCCTTCCCGATCGAACATCGAAATGGCGGCGCCATCGCCGAGCGCCAGCGAAGCAAAAAACTTCTCGAAATGAGCCGGCTCAATGCCTCTCGAGATGACGCCAAGGAACTCGCCATCCGTCCCCGTCACCTTGCGGGCGATGATCGTCGTCCACACGCCGGTCACGCGGCTGTAGACCGGTTCGATCAAAACCGTCGGCGATTGCGGGCCGGATGTAAAAACCTTGAAATAGGCGCGGTCGGCGACGGAGACGTCGGGTGTCGGCCACACCCCTGACGCGTTGATAATCCGGCCATTTGAATCGAACAGGTTGACCGCGCCAACATAGGACATTGCGCTCAACTTGGCCTTCAGCATCAGGTGCACGTCCTCGCCGGACATCTGACGCCGATAGTCCTCTGGCGTAGCTATCCCGGCCGAATAGACATATTCGACCAGGCTGTTTTAAATCACCCCGGCGTCTTCGAGCTGTTGATCGAAATGACGCGCGAGCAACAGCACGGTGTTTTCCAGTTCGCGCTCGCTGCTGTTCAGCGCCCGCTCGCGGAAATTGCCGACCATGACCGCGGTTCCGACGACGATGGCCGCGATCAGAAACATGCCGCACAGGATCAGCCAGTGGATCGGACCTCGCCGCACCGACGATTCAACAGCGCCGAAATTGCCGGCATCGGCTGCCACCCCGTCGGGACGGCCACCCATGCTGTTCCCTGAAGGCTGCTTCTGCATCGCCAACTCCCGAGCGAGCATGGATACAGCCCACAAATGGAAGCACCGTTAGGAATTCCGGTTAGGGAACGGTTAATCCTAAGTCGATGTTTGCGGGTCGCGCCGGCGCCGGGCCGAACCCGGCACTTGACGGGGTAACCTTGAACGGAACCAGGCCCCCGGCTGTGGCCGAGATCGGTACCCGCAACGGCGTTTTTCCTGTAGCGTGGGACACCATGTCCCTATCGGATACCGGCAATGCGACAGGCGTCTCGCTGCGGCGCCGCAAACGCAGGATCGTTGCGCTGCTGGTGCTCGTCGCCGGCCTGCTGCTGTTTGCGGCCGCCGCCGGCGCGTTGTATCTGGCATTGCGGCCGGTAACCCTGCGGATTGCGGTCGGCCCGCCCGGCAGCGACGACCAGAAATTGATCCAGGCGCTGGGGCAGACGTTCGCCCACGAAAAAAGCCCGGTCCGGCTGCTGACGATAACGACCGAAGGGGCGACCGAGAGCATCGCGTCGCTGGCAGCCGGCAAGACCGACCTCGCGGTCGCCCGCGGCGATCTGGAAATGCCCGCCGACGCCGAATCCGTCGTCATCCTGCGCAAGAACGTCGTGGTGCTGTGGGCGCCTGCCGGCCTTCCGGCCAAAGGCTCGAAGAAACAGCCCGCCCCAAAAATCAAGGAGATCGGCGATCTCGCCGGCCACCGGGTCGGCGTCATCGGCCGGACCCAGGCCAACGTCACGCTGCTGCGCGTTATCCTGAAGGAATCCGGCGTCGATCCCGACAAGGTGGCGGTCGTCCAGTTTGGCACCAACCAGATTGCGGAAATGACGCGCGATCCCGCCATCGACGCGTTCATGGCGGTCGGCCCGCTCGACAGCAAGATCACGACCGCGGCCATCGCCGCGTCCGCCCTTGCCAAAGGCGAACCGAAGTTTCTGCCCGTCGATGTGTCGGAAGCGATAGCGCAGAGACATCCGCTTTATGAATCCGAGGAGATTGCCGGCAGCACCTTCAATTCATCGCCGGCCCGGCCGGAGGACAAGGTCGAAACCGTCAGCGTCAATCACCTGATCGTCGCGCGCAAATCGCTGTCGGAAACCGCGGTCGGCGGATTCGTCCGGCAGTTGTTTGCCGTTCGCCAGCAGCTTGCCAGGGAAGTGCCGGGTGCTGCAAAAATCGAGAAGCCGGACACCGACAAGGACGCGGCACTGCCGGCGCATTCCGGCGCGGCCGCCTATATCGACGGCACCGAACGCACGTTCCTGGAGCGATACAGCGACTATTTCTGGTTCGCCATTCTGCTTCTGTCCGGACTGGGATCCGCCGGCGCCTGGTTGCGCCATTACCTGAAGGGCGGCGAACGCGAGAAAAACACCTTCCATCGCGAAAAAATGCTGGCGATGATTGCCAGGGTACGCGAGACCGACTCCCTGGACGAACTGGCGGCCATGCAGCATGAAGTCGACGGCATCCTTCGGGAAACGCTTGGCTGCTACGACGACGGCGCGATCGAGGAAGGCGACCTCTCAGCCTTTGGACTCGTGCTGGAGCAGTTTCATCACGCCGTGGTCGACCGGCGCGTGGCGATTGCCGCCGCGGAGCCCGACCTGCCGCGGATGCGCGCGCTGTAGGCGCGTTGTGGCGGCGCTATGGCGCGGTACTTCTCAGTCCGCGCTACGCAGATCCGCGAGCCGCTGCGTCAGACGCGCGTTCTTCCGCTCGCACGCTTTCAGCTTGATCGCGCAGTCGAGCGGCACAATGTTGGAACCGGCGAGGTTCGTGAAGCTGAGCCCCGCGGCCTCGCCGTTGCGCCAGATCAGGCGGGCGCGAAGCGATGTTTCCCGGCAGGGAATCGAAAGATCGAATTCATCGGGGATGACGGCAGTGGATTCCAGCGCGATAAAGGCGCCCACAGGCGACAGATTCCGAACGCAGCATTCAAGGGTCGAGCGGCGCTTGTTGAAGCCGATGACGCCTCCCAAAAACACGCGCGCCCGGGCTTGTTTTCGTTTTTCCCGCATGAACGCCAACCCGCCCCTTAATGAACCGTTAAGATGGGATATCAGCAACCCCAACTAAAACAAGGCTTTCAAGGTTTTAGGGTAAACTGCATGCCGACTGCCGCCGACGTCCGTACCATCGCCCTCGCGCTGGATGGTGTTTCCGTGATCGATCACTGGAACCGGCCGGCCTATCGCACCCGCAAGCGGATCTTCGCGGTGATGCGGCCCGACGGGCTCTATCTGCATCTGCCGGAGGAGCGAAAGCAATTCCTGTTCGAGGCGGCACCCGAAGTGTTCGTGAAGTTCATGTGGGGCAAGACCGCGAACGTGATCGTGCAGATCGCAAAACTTCCAAAAAAAGAACTGGAAGAGCTGATCCGCGAAGCATGGCAGAACGCGACGCCGCCGGCGAAGCCGCGCGCAGCGGCAAAGCCCGCGCCGCGCAAGGCGATGACGAAGAAGACCTAGCTTCGGGCCGCGCGGTTACCGGGCCGCGTACTCGCCGGAAATATCCTTGCCGGTGTAGTCGGTCATCAGCGCCGTCGCGACCAAAGTGATGACCGCGCAAATGGCGATGTAGATCGCGATCGCATAAGCCGAATGATAGGTGCCGAACAGCCAGGTTGCGATCAGCGGCGCCGGTCCCCCGGCGATGATGGAGGCGAGCTGGTAGCCGAGCGACGAGCCGCTGTAGCGCAGTCGGCCGGTAAAACTCTCCGCGATCAGCGCCGCCTGCGGGCCGTACAGCATGTCGTGCGGAATCAGCGACAGGATGATGGCGAGGAAGATGACGGTCTCCGACCCGGTGTTCAGCATCGCGAAATAGATGAAGCCGAACGCGCCGGTTACCGCGGCGCCGATCATGTACATATTCTTGCGGCCGATGTGATCGGACAGATGGCCGAAGAATGGAATCGAAAAGAACGACAGCACGGAAGCCGACAGCACCGCCGTCAGCAGGAAGTTGCGGGAGACGTGCAGCGTATCGATTCCGTAGGAAAAGATGAAGGCGGTGAAGATATAGAACGGCGCCTGCTCGGCCATGCGCGCGAATGCCGACAGCAGGATTTCCTTCGGGTGCTGCTTGATCACGGTCAGCATCGGCGTGCGGTCGATCTTTTGCTCGGCCAGAAGCTTGGCGAATACCGGCGTCTCCAGAATGCCCATCCGGATGTAAAGCCCGACGCCGACCAGGATCAGGCTGAGGCCGAACGGGACGCGCCAGCCCCAGGCCAGAAACGCTTCGCCGGACATCTGGCTGAAGGCGAGCACGGCGAGATTGGCGAGGAACAGGCCGCAGGGAACGCCGAATTGCGGCCAGGAGGCGATCAGCCCGCGTGACTTGTCGCCGCGCGCCCATTCCATCGACATCAGCACCGAACCGCCCCACTCGCCGCCGACGCCGACGCCCTGGATGAAGCGCAGCACAGTGAGGATCACAGCACCCCAGATGCCGATACTTTCATAGGTCGGCACCAGCGCCACGGCGAAGGTGGCGAGCCCCATCAGCAGCAGGGTGGCGATCAGCGTCGACTTGCGGCCGATACGGTCGCCGTAATGCCCGAAAATGGCTGCGCCGATCGGGCGTGCGATAAAGCCGACGGCGTAGATGGCGAAGGCCTCGAGCGTGCCGACCCAGGGATCCGAATGCGGAAAAAACAGTTTTGCGAACACAAGGCCGGTGACGGTAGAGTAGAGGAAAAAGTCGTACCACTCGATCGCGGTTCCGATGGTGGATGCGATCACGGCCCGGCGAAGCTGGACCTGATGTTCGGCGGAACTGAGCGGGATTGCCTCGGCGTTGATGGTGGTCATGGGCGTTTCTCCACACCGGGCGCACCGTCAAAACAGCGCGCGACATCTGTGAAGGAACTCGCAACCTGCCCTGCGGGTTCCGGTGGTTTCAGAGGAAACAACAAAGGCGCTCCAACGCAGCGCCTTTGCATTGAACCGGACCGGAATCTTCCGGATCAGAAAATCCGGTCCACCGGAAGCCCCAAGGCCATCGCTCCGGCATATTGCGCCCGCGGCCCCGATTGCAGCGGATGATAACGGGCGGCCTCGATGTCGCGGAACTTGCGCTCCAGGCCAGCCGACCGGTAGAAGCCGGCGCCGCCGGCAAGCTCCATGGCCAAATCCACGGCGGCTATCGCATGACGCGCCACGAGTTGCCGCCCGATCATCACCTGATTGACCGTTCGGCTGAAGGTGCATTGAGCCGAACCGCCGCCAGCATCGACTGATGCGCGAACCGGGCTCCGGCGAGTTCCGTTTCCATGCGCCCGGCCAGTTCGATGACATGATGGTTCGGCGGCCTTCGTTTCGCCAATCCGATGGCGATGTCGCGCGCGCTTTCGGCTACGCCGAGATAGATGGCATAAACCAGCGGAAAAGCCATCGTCGCGATCATGTGTGGGTATGCATGGAAAAGGCCAGCGCGGTCGATCCGCAGTGGTAGCCCAGCGTCCGCAGCATCGCTGCGAGTTCGTCAATGCTGGCGCCGCCACCGCCGAGTTCTGTCGGCACGCCCGCCTCGAACAGGCCGGAGGCTTTCAACAACGCGAAATTATCGGCGACGAATTTGTCTTCATCGGTCGCCTCCATGGCGCGCTGCTCGAATATGAATCCGAGGTCGCGCGCGATATCGCTCACCGCGCGCCGCTCGGCCGAGCTGGGTGCGGCCCCAAAATCATGGTGGCTCGTGATCGACGGCGGCAAGGTCGATCTCTGTTCGGTCGATCCCGGTTACGACGTCGATCTTTACGTCGGCAGCTCGCTGCACAGCATGACCGCGGTCTGGATGGGCGTCTCGACGTTGAATGCCGAGATCGAAGCCGGCAACATCGTGTTGACCGGCGACAAGGCGGTTGCGCGTTCGATGCACGCGTGGCTGGGCCTCAGCCCATTCGCGGCGGAAAAGAGCCGTCTCGCGCGTAACGCCGGCGCAGCCGCCGCTACTTCCGCGTAAATGCTTGCTTGGCGTCGACAGCCGCTTTCGAGGTAAGGCTCGCAGCGTGCAGCGCAGCCGCGGCGGCATCGCCGGGACCATTCAACCACGGCAATTTCGCTTCGATCCCCCGCGTCACCGGCTCGCCCAGCGCGCCGCCGAAATCGAGCGGCCAGAAACCGTTAGGCACGGCCTCGGCCGTGATGCCGCGAAGCTGGAAACCCTTGCCGAACGCCGCTTCAAGGTCATCCGGCTTGACCACGCGCATGGTCGCGGGATCGCCGGGTTCGCTGAATGTCGCCAGCACGGGAATGAGCGCGCCGGTCACCGGCGCCGCGCCGCTGATCCGGTTCATCTCGTTGAATGAGGTGTTGCGGCCGGCGGCGTTGAACGCGCGCAGCGCCACGTAATTCATGCCATCGAGGTCAAGACCCCGGTCGTCGAGTTGCGCCAACAGCGCGACGAGGTTCCTGCCGCCGCCGAGATCGACGAACACGGCATCGCCCCTGGTGATGGTCGATCCGTGGCGGCTGTAGCCGCGGTCGGGATGAACCGACAGCACGCTGGAAGCCGACTTGACGCCATCGGGGGTTTCCACCTCGACCGCCAGACGGTATTTGTGGCCAGGCCGGTTGATGCGGATCTGATCGCCGATCACCAGTGCTGCCAGCAGCGCAAGCGGACCGAGCCATTTGAAATTCATGGCGCGCGCCTCGATCGCGGCGGGCCCGGCGGGGGACCCAACGGCTCTGGCCCCGGAAACCACTCGACATGCGCGGCGAGTGTGCGGCCGTAATAGACCGCGCGGCGGCCGGCCAGACTGACGAAATAACCGACGCAGCCGGCACCCGCGATGCGCTCGCGGAACGCGCGGTATCCGATCTCGCCGTGCTGGATGGCGTGCACCGCTTCCTGGACAATGTCGCCCCTGAAGTCGTTTGCCGCGTCGATGGAACGGCCATGGGTGATCTCAAAACTGCCGTCGGGCATGTAATACGTCTTCGTTCCCGCCAGGAGATCGGCATGATAGCGCTCGACCCCGGCCGCCATCAGCGCCTGTACGACATCGGGGAAGCCGATCCGTTCCTCCTCCGACGCTCTGGTCATTTCGCGAACGACATCCTTCACATGGTCATCCACGTGCCTCTCCCTTCCGCCGAGCGGATGCAGCCATCGCCTTGCACGATTGGCGCGGCAGCGTCAAACCGGCGCGCTATGCCTGCTTGATCCCGGGCGCGATTAACGGAAGAGTGATGCTGGAAATCGAAAAGGAATCAAAGTGGCAAGCTCCGGTGAAAATCGAGTCCAGACCCGCAAGGACCTCGCATGGGCGATATCGGCCGGCGGCATCGGCACCGTCATATTCGCAGCCCTGCTGGCCGCGACCTGGTATTTCGCTTCCACGCTGTTCCTGATCTTCGCAGGCATGCTGCTCGGCGTCGCGCTCTATGCCATGAGCAACCTGCTCGGCCGTGTCACCCAACTCCCGCATTCGCTGCGGCTCGCCACCATCTGTCTCGTGCTGCTGGCGCTGTTGTCCGGCGCGATTTTCCTCGGCGGCGCCACCATTGCCCAGCAAGCCACGGCGCTGAGCGGCACGATCAAATCGCAGGTGGTCAACGTCAAGGCATTCCTCGAAAAGTACGGCGTCGATACCAGCTATCTCGATTTCGGCAACCTGACCGCGGCGCCCGCGGGCTCGGCAACCCCGGAAGCGCCCGCGGCCGCGGTGCCGCATAACCTGCCCAGCGCCGGCGCCATCGCATCGAGCGGCGGCGCCATCCTCAGCCAGACCTGGAAGATCGTGCTCGGCACCGTCGGCGCGGTCGGCAATTTCTTCATCGTGTTGTTTCTCGGCCTGTGTTTTGCCGCGCAGCCCAGCGTGTATCGCAACGGCCTGATCTATATGGCGCCGGCCGGGCGTCGCGCCGATGTGACCGTGGTGGTCGACCGTATCGGCGAGACGCTGCAGCGCTGGCTGATTGCGCAGATGCTCACGATGTTCGCCGTGTTCTTCATAACCTGGGTCGGTCTGGCCCTGCTCGGCATTCCCAGTTCTTTCATTCTGGGCGTGCAAGCCGGCCTGCTCACATTCGTTCCGACCGTGGGCGCGCTGATCGGCGGACTGATCGTGGTGCTGGCAAGCCTCGCGTCGGGATGGGTCGCAGCGTTAAGCGCGTTCGTGCTGTTCCTCGGGATTCACGTGCTGGAAAGCTACATCCTGACGCCGATGCTGCAGCGCCAAGCGCTGGAAATTCCGCCCGCGACGTTGTTCGCGTTCCAGATCCTGCTGGGCGTGGTGTTCGGCGTCTGGGGCCTCGCGCTGGCGCTGCCGCTGATGGCGGTCGCAAAAGTCGTGATCGATTATCTGCACGAGGACGGCGAGCCGGAATCCAAAGCGACCGCAGCGTAATGTTGTTCGTCATTGCGGGGCTAGAACCGGCAATCCATCCTCTTCGGAAGAGGCTTGTGAAGAGGGATGGATGCGCGGGTCAAGCCCGCGCATGACAGTACCTAGAAGCTCACCACCGTGTCGGTGTGCTCGACCTCCGGCGGCGAGGCGAAATGCGGCCCGACCAGCGCGCGCCATTCGCTGAAATTTTCCGAGCCGCGGAAATCCACCGTGTGATTTTCCAGCGTCTCCCACTTGATGTGCAGCCGATAGCGCTGTGGTTTTTCGATTCCGCGGTGCAGCTCGAAACTTTTCCAGCCCTTGCAGCGCCTGAAGATCGGCTCCGCCTTGGCGATCGCGGCCTCAAATTCCTTTTCGCTGCCGGGCTTGACGTTGATCTGTGCGATTTCGGTGATCATTGTGCGATGCCTTTCGAAGAAGTGAGGCTGGGTGAGCGCGATATCATATGCTGTGTCATGCGCGAGCTTGACCCGCGCATCCATCTTTCTTTGAAAGATGATGGATTGCCGGGTCAAGCCCGGCAATGACGGTTTCGTGCCCCGGACGCAGCGCAGCGCGAAGCTCTTGCGGAGTGGTGCGCTGCAGAGCCGGGGCCCTGGTTACCACGCGATGGACTGAAGCTGGGTCCGGGTTCTGCGACGCAGCGCTTCGCGCTGCATCGCGCCCAGGACACGATTGCGGGGCCGGCGATGACAAAAATTAGCTGAACAGGATGACGATACCGACGACCATCAGGCAGCAGCCGATGAACATGATCATGGGCCAGTTGATGCGGGGCTTCTGATAACGGCCCTGCGCACGCCGCTCCGTGATCAGCGCGGTCTCGTATTCGTCCGAGCTCGAGAACATGCAGGCAAAGCCGCTGCGCGCCGACGCCGCAGCCGTTTCCAGCGCGATCAAGGCGGCGTTGGAGCTGTTGCTGCGGGTGGTGGTCATGCCGCAAATATTACGGCTGGAATGGTAAACAGGTGGTTAGCGCGGTCCGCTCCGCCATTATACCTGGACCGCGCTGACGATAGCCGGCCGATGGCTGGAAAGGCCCGCGATCTTTCGCCGTCCGTTTTCCAGCGACAGCGGTTGCTCGGTCGCGGCCTGGACGCGGTTGCGCCCCGCCCGCTTGGCCTGGTAGAGCGCGGTATCGGCCGCCGCCAGCAGCACATCGAGTTCGGTGAAGGCCGGTCCGCCGGCCACCCCGATGCTGACGGTGGTCTCGACCGGCACGTCGTCGGCAGCGATGCCGCTCGCCGCGAAGGTTTCGCGCACACGTTCCGCCGCAATCAGGGCTTCGTCCATCGAACACGGCAACAGGGCCGCAAACTCCTCGCCGCCGATTCGTCCCGAAAGGTCGGTAATCCGCAGCGTATTGGTGACCACGGCGGCGAACAGTTTTAAAACCTCATCGCCGGCCGGATGGCCGAAGCGGTCGTTGATCGACTTGAAATGGTCGATGTCGAAAATCATCACCGTCACCGGGCGCCCGGCATTGGCTTCGCGGTCGATCATGCGCGCGGTCGCCTCGGCAAATCCGCGCCGGTTGAACATTCCGGTCAGGGGATCGACCGACGCCGCGGTCTTGTGCGCGCGCACTGTGCGCTCCGACACCAGCATGAAGATGATGAAGACGGTGCCGACGGCGTAGAGCACGAGTTCGATGGCAAACGCCGTGACCCAGATGCTGCCGGTGAAGGTGTCGTCGTGCGGCCGCAAGAGGTCGCCGAGCAGGATCGGCAGCATCAGCACAAAACCGTGCAGCACCGGCACCGCAACGGCCGGCCAGCGCTTCTGCAGGGTCCGGCGCCGTTCCGACCACAATTCGCTGGCCGTCAGCGCCGCATAGACCGCGACGATGCCGGCGCCCGCGGTGATGCGCATCGCCGCCGCATCCGGCGCCAGCGTCATGATCGCCGCGATCCAGGCCAGCGCGCCCAGGAAAATCCCGGGCCAGCTTGCCTTGCGGCCATGAAACACCCGCGCCGCGTTCCACACCATGCCGCAGGCCACGAAGCCGACGGCGTTGAGGGCCAGCGACAGCATCTCGCCGAGGTCGGCGCTGGCGAGTGTCCACAGCGCCACCGAAGCCGCGCCGAGGATGTAGGCGGCGCCCCACCAGTTAAGCGCCGCGATGCGCTCCTGGCGTCCGAAAAACAGCAGCATCACTCCGAGCATTGCCGCGACCAGCGTGGCAACCAGATAAAGCGTGGAAGTATCGAGCGACATGACCAGCGTCTACCCACGTTGTTTTGACACGAGTTCCCGGCGTGGAACGATCCAGACGGCGTCAGGAGAAGCGAATTTACGCATCCCTCCGTTGGCAATCCGTTTGCGCGCCGCCACAACTTTTATCGAAAAGTAGCGACAATTCGTCGGCAGCCCGGCAATAAAAAAGGCGGTGCAAGGATGGTTCTCGTGCCCCGGTTGCCACGCGATGGGCCGAACCGGGTCCCGGTTCTGCGAGGCAGCGCTTCGCAACAGCTACGCGCTGCATCGCGCCCGGGACACGGAAAACACAATGCTCACTGGGCTGGTCAAAACAAAAAGGCGCTCCGAAGAGCGCCTTTGAAGTTTCATCTCCGCTGCATTCGCAGTCGGTCTTGTTGAAACGCTTAGCGCTTCGAGAACTGGAAAGAGCGGCGGGCTTTGGCCTTGCCGTACTTCTTGCGCTCCACCACGCGGGAGTCGCGGGTGAGGAAGCCGCCCTTTTTCAGGACGCCGCGCAGGTCGGGCTCGAAATTGGTCAGCGCCTTGGAGATGCCGTGACGCACGGCGCCCGCCTGCCCCGACAATCCGCCACCCGCAACGGTGCAGATCACGTCGTACTGGCCGGCGCGGGCGGCTGCGACCAGCGGCTGCTGGATCATCATGCGCAGCACCGGGCGGGCAAAATAGACTTCGACCTCGCGAGTGTTGACCACGATCTTGCCCGCGCCCGGCTTGATCCAGACCCGGGCGACCGCGTCCTTGCGCTTGCCGGTGGCATAGGCGCGGCCATATTTGTCGACCTTCTTGGTGTATTGCGGCGCTTCCGGCGTGGCCGGCTTCAACGACGACAACTGGTCGAGCGACTGCATGCTTTCAGCCATCTTATGCGGCCCTCATGTTCTTGCAATTCATCGCGGCGACGTCGATGGTTTCGGGTTGCTGGGCCTCGTGCGGATGCTCGGGCCCGGGATAGACGCGCAGATTGCCGAACTGCACGCGGCCAAGCGGCCCGCGCGGAATCATGCGCTCGACCGCCTTCTCGACCACGCGCTCGGGGAAGCGGCCCTCGAGGATCGACTTCGCGGTGCGTTCCTTGATGCCGCCGATGAAGCCGGTGTGATTGTAATAGACCTTGTTGTCGCGCTTGCGCCCGGTCAGCACCACCTGGGCGGCGTTGATGATGATGACGTGGTCGCCGCAATCGACATGGGGCGTGTAGGTCGGAAGATGTTTGCCGCGCAGCCGCATCGCGACCAGGCTGGCGAGCCGGCCGACCACCAGACCTTTGGCGTCGATCAGCACCCACTTCTTCGTCACCTCGGCGGGCTTTGCCGAAAAGGTTTTCATGTGAGGAAATCCGTGAACAGGAGACATCGGCACAGAGGTGCCGGACTGCGCGGTTTCTAGATAAGCGCGCGGCTCGCGTCAATACCCGGCGTCGTTATTTAGATAAGCAAAAACAATGAGTTATTAATATGGTGTGATATTACCGTACAAAACCTCAAGCATTCGGAATGGAATAGGTGGCGGTGACATGAGCGATCGGATCGGGCGAGGTTCCCGACAACAGGTTGACCTCGCCGACCGCAAGCCGCTTGCCCAGCTTTAAGAGCTTTGCCGCAGCCAGCACGTCCTGCCCCGGCTGGCCCTTGCGCAGGAAATTGATGTTGAGATTGGTGGTTACCGCAAGCCCGACCGGGCCGATTGCGGACAGCAGCACCACATACATGGCGCAATCGGCCAGGCCCATCAGGGTCGGCCCCGAGATGGTGCCGCCCGGACGCAGCATGCGCTCGCTATAGCGCTGCCGGAGCAGGCAGGTTTCGCCGTCGGCGCTCTCGATAGTGACGTCGTCGCCGCCGAACGTCTGCGGAAACTCGACGCGCAGGAACCTCTCGAGTTCGGTCACGCTCATTTTCGCTGCTGCCATGCGTCGACCCAAAGTAACTGCTTGGTTAGGTCACAAAACTTCGCATTGAAGGTACCTGCAAGAGCTGATCAGTGATTCCAATACACGTCTGCTGAGGCGCTCAGGGTTAATTTTTGGAGAAAAAATTCCCCTAACGTATTCTTAATGAAACACGATCAATTCTACAAGATATTGAAATAGTTAAGTATTTTTCGACAGCAATTTTATTGCCATCCGAGGTCCTTATTGAAACCTTCACTGGTAGGTGCTAATTATACCGGTGGTCGCTGGTGGCGATGAAAAACAGCGGCCCCGCCCCAAAAGGGTTCTACGGATCGTAGACGCAAGGTGGGCATCTCGCACAGAGGGTTTTTGGGAAAGATTTTCTGCCCTCGGAAATAGCCCCTGCGGGGGCTATTTTCTTTTCTGAACAATGATCCTTCGTGGTTCAGGTCTTTTCAGAATCTTTCCTTGGATTCGATAATCGACAAGCGTTGCAAAGCTGACCGCTGGCAGCCTGTCCGGCAATTCGGGCCTAAGGTGAGCGCTAGTAACAAACATGACTGCATCTACACCGTCAGATTTTTTTGCCTTTTCAATATCGAAGAAAGCGACGTAGGGAGCGTTTTCCTGGGATAGGCTCTCAACGATGAGAAAATTCGATCTCTCGCCGAAATACGCTCGCCCATTAGCGGCGTACCTAATCATCCCCACCAACTCCTTTGAGAGCTCATAGCGATCGAAGCAGAAGCATCTCCGCTCCTTGCCTTGCGACATATATAGGCCCGGTAAGTCGCCGGCCGTTATCTCTCGTGTAAAACAGTGAAACCCAAAGGTTACGCGCACCACGTATGTCGGGGCCTCCTCGTCTTTTGGCTTCACTTCAAGCTTAAACGAATCCAAATGCCCTAGATCATAATCAACACCCGCAATTCGCTTTTTGCCGAAATTAGGCACCGCAACGTCCCCATGCCGGCTCCTCAGCCCGACTTACTGTCCGAGGCCCCATTTGGCAGTTCGTTCGCTTTCGAACAGGACAGGCTTCGCACTTAACGCAATTAGTCGATTCGCTCAATCTACTTATAAGGAATTCCTGTTAACTATTGGAAAAACTTGCAGTATCCGTGTTTAATAACAAAGCATACCCGGCTAATTACTGTTCGCTTCGGCAGACTTCGCCTGTTGTGGTCTGCTACACTAGAGGAGTGCCTACCTTAGTGGATGATACCGATGAACGCCCCTGCCCGTGCACCGAAGTCACCAGAACCGATTCTCCTGCGCGAGATGGTCGGCAGCATTGCCGTGCTGACGCTCAATCGCCCCGCGGCGCGCAACAGCCTGTCCGAAGGCATGATCGCCGCGTTGCATGCGGCGCTGGACGAACTTCGCGACGATGCAGGCGTGCGCGCGGTGGTGATCGCGGCCAACGGTTCGGCCTATTCCGCCGGCCACGACATGAAGGAACTCACCGCGCGCCGTAACGATGCCGACCGCGGCCGCGGCTATTTCGCTGAGATGATGAACGCTTGCAGCGCGATGATGCAGGCCATCGTGCAATTGCCAAAGCCGGTGGTTGCCGCCGTGCAGGGCGTCGCCACCGCCGCCGGATGCCAGCTGGTCGCAAGCTGCGACCTCGCAATCGCCTCGGAGACCGCGACCTTCGCCACCCCGGGCGTCGATATCGGGCTGTTCTGCTCGACGCCGATGGTGGCGCTGTCGCGCAATATCCCGCGCAAGCAGGCGATGGAAATGCTGCTCACGGGCGAGCCGGTGTCCGCCACGGCCGCGCGCGACATGGGCCTGATCAACCGCGTGGTCCCCGGCGGCACCGAACGCAAAGCTGCGATTGCGCTCGCGCAAAAAGTCGCGAACAAGTCGGCCTATACTGTGAAGATCGGCAAAGCCGCGTTCTACCGCCAGCTTGAGATGAGCCTCAGCGATGCCTATCGCTATGCGTCCGAGGTGATGACCGAGAACATGATGGCCAGGGATGCCGAGGAAGGTATCGGCGCTTTCATCGAAAAGCGCGAGCCGAAATGGCAGGACCGGTGATCTTTCGTTCCCCGGGCGCAGCGCAGCGGGCCGTTCTTCACGGCTTGGTGCGCTGCAGAGCCGGGGCCGTAACGAACGCCGGTGTTTGGTACCGGCCCGGCTCTGCGGAGTGGCATGAAGAATACCGCGTCCGGGACACAAGAACGGTAATTTGCAATGAACCACGACGCCTATAACGACGCCTACATCCGCGAGATCCTGAGCGGCGTGAAAACCATCGCGATGGTCGGCGCCTCCCCGGTCAATGTGCGGCCGAGCTATTTTGCATTCAAATATCTCGCCGAGCGCGGCTATGACATGATCCCGGTCAATCCCGGCCATGTCGGCAAGAGCCTGGTCGGAAAACCGTTCGTGGCGTCGCTGCGGGACATCGATCGGCCTATCGACATGGTCGATATCTTCCGCAACTCCAGCCACATCATGCCGGTGGTCGAAGAAGCGCTGACGCTTGTGCCGCCGCCGAAGGTGATCTGGATGCAACTCGGCGCCCGCGACGACGCAGCCGCGGCAAAGGCCGAGGCCGCCGGACTCAAGGTCGTGATGAACCGCTGCCCCAAAATCGAATACGGCCGGTTGTCGTCGGAAATTTCGTGGATGGGCGTCAACTCGCGCACGCTGAGTTCGAAGCGCGCGCCGATGCCGACCCGAGGCATGCGGCTGTCGCTCAATCGCACCAGCGTCGGCGGCGGCGAGACCTTGGCCTCCGATCGCGCGGCAAAGGACAAGGCCGAGGGCGTGTGACGCAACGTTTCCTGCGTCATTGCCGGGCTTGACCCGGCAATCCATCTTCGAAAGACTCTTGCGAAGCAAGATGGATGCGCGGGTCAAGCCCGCGCATGACGAATATCAAATCTAGGGGAAACCAAAGAATGACCGATCGTCTTCCGGGATTTGCCACCCTCGCCGTTCACGCCGGCGCCCAGCCCGATCCCACCACCGGCGCGCGGGTGACGCCGATCTATCAGACCACGTCGTTCGTGTTCAACGATGCCGATCATGCAGCATCCCTGTTCGGACTGCAGGCGTTCGGAAACATCTACACCAGAATTGGAAACCCGACCAATGCGGTGCTGGAAGAACGCGTCGCTTCGCTCGAGGGCGGCACCGCCGCGGTCGCAGTGGCATCCGGCCACGCGGCACAGGTCATTGTCATGCAGCAATTGCTGCGGCCCGGCGACGAATTCATCGCCGCGCGAAAACTCTATGGCGGCTCGATCAACCAGTTCACCCATGCCTTCAAGAGCTTCGGCTGGAATGTGGTGTGGGCCGACTCCGACGATATCACAAGTTTTGAGCGCGCAGTGACGCCGCATACCAAGGCGATCTTCATCGAGTCGATTGCCAACCCCGGCGGCTCCGTCACCGATATCGAGGCGATCGCCGCAGTCGCGCGCAAGGCCGGCGTGCCGCTGGTCGTCGACAACACGCTGGCGACGCCGTATCTGATCCGGCCGATCGATCACGGCGCCGACATCGTGGTGCATTCGCTGACCAAATTTCTCGGCGGCCACGGCAATTCAATCGGCGGCATCATCGTCGACGCCGGTACCTTCGACTGGTCGAAAGACAACAAATATCCGATGCTGAGCGAGCCGCGTCCGGAATATCACGGCATCAAGCTGCAGGAGACGTTTGGGAATTTTGCGTTTGCCATCGCCTGCCGCGTGCTGGGCTTACGCGATCTCGGGCCTGCGCTGTCGCCGTTCAATGCGTTCCTGATCCTCACCGGCATCGAAACGCTGCCGCTACGCATGCAGAAGCACTGCGAAAACGCCAAGGCGGTTGCGGAATGGCTGTCGGCCCACCCGGCGGTGGCGTCGGTCAATTATGCGGGGCTCGCCAGCGACCGCTACAATAATCTCGCGCGAAAGTACGCGCCGAAGGGCGCCGGCGCGGTGTTCACCTTCAGCCTCAAGGGCGGCTACGAGGCCGGCGTCAACCTGGTGTCGAACCTGAAACTGTTTTCGCATCTTGCGAATGTCGGCGACACCCGCTCGCTGGTGATTCACCCGGCATCGACCACGCACAGCCAGCTCGACGACGCGCAAAAGACCAAATCCGGCGCCGGCCCGGATATCGTGCGGCTGTCGATCGGAATCGAGGATAAGGAAGACCTGATCGCGGATCTGGAACAGGCGCTGGGGGGTTAAGCGTGCCCCGGACGCAGCGCAGCGCGTAGTAGTACGTAGGATGGGTAGAGCGAAGCGAAACCCATCACCTTGCTTTGGGGTGACATGACGGGTTTCGCTTCGCTCTACCCATCCTACGATTTCACCGCCCGCATCGCCTTGTCCTCGCGCGCGAGGCGGGCGTTGCGCTGGAACACGGAATAGGTCGCCAGCGCAAACAGGATCACCAGCAACTGGATCGACAACGCCTCGACGGTCGAATTCAAGCCGATCGCGCCAAGCCAACTCGCACCCTTGAGCTCGGTGACCGGAACGATCGCCTGCTCCTGAAATTCCTGCACGGCTTCGCCGATGAATTTGATCGCCATCGCGAACAGGAACGCCGAGGTGATGATGAACAGCGGCCGCAACGGGAGCTTCCGCGCGATCAGGTTGATGAAGTAGAACAGCACGACGAGGCCGGCCGTCGCTGCCCCCAGGCCCGCGAACAGCCCGGCGCTCCAGCCGCCCTCGGCGGTGGCGAGCGCGTTGATGAACAGTACGGTCTCGGCGCCCTCGCGAAACACCGCGAGGAACGCCAGTGCTGCGACCGCCCACACGGTGTCCTGCGCCAGCGCGCCATCGGCCTTGTGCGCAAGATAATCCTGCCACCCCTTCGGATCCTGCTTCACCATCAGCCAGCCGCTGACATAGAGCATCAGCCCGGCGGCGACGAGAACGATGATGCCTTCGAGGATATCGCTGTGCTCGCCCGAATTCAGCATCGCGAACAGCCACGCCGCGACAATGCTGGCGCCGATTGCGGCTAGCGCGCCGCCATAGAGCGCATTGATGCGGTGACCGGCGCCGGCCTTGGTCAGATAGCCGGCAAGCGCTGCGATCACCAGCATCGCCTCGAGGCCTTCGCGCAGCAGAATGACGGCAGCCTGGATGAATGCAGATGACATGGTCGGGCCTGCGGTTTGCGATCGGCTGGTTTTATCGTCCGCAAAGCCTAAGTAAAGCGGCGCACAGCCACACAACTTCGTCACTGCCGGCTCGGCATATGTAAAAGCTTTGCTAATAGCCGGTTTCTGAATGGGGTCACGAAATTAGAATCGTTCAATTCAGCCGGACTGGCTGGCCGGCAAACCCGGTTGCCGCCGTCCCCCGTTGCGGCTGCCGCGCCGCCAGCCGCTCGACCTGCAAAACGGCCAGCGTCAAGACGACGATCGCGACCGCCTGATGCGCCAGCGCCAGCGGGATCGGAACCTGATGCAGCAGCGTCAGGATGCCCAACGCGGCCTGCAATGTAATCGCCATCGCGAGCCAGGCCGCGCCATTGACGACAGCGGGTCCGGCGCGGGAGCGAATCGCATCCGTCAGGTGCAGGATTGCCAGCGCGAACAGCGCATACGCCATCATGCGATGTTCAAACTGCACCGTGAGCGTGTTGTCGAATAGATTGCGCCACCACGGCTGCTCGAACAACAGCCGCGCCGCGGATGGAAACAGCGCGCCGTCGATGTCGGGCCAGGTGTTGTAGACGCGCCCGGCGCGCAGGCCCGCTACCAGTGCCCCCAGATAAAGCTGCACGAAGGTCAGCAGCACGAGAATGACGCCGGTGATTTTCAGCCGTGACGATGCGGCGAATGGCGGCCGCTCGGCCAGCCGCCGCAGCGTCCAGACGATGGCCGCGTAAATCAGCAGCGCCAGCACCAGATGCGTGGCAAGACGGATTTGCGAAACCTCGACGCGTTGCGTGAGACCCGAGGCCACCATCCACCAGCCCACCGCGCCCTGCAGCGTACCGAGCCCGAAGATGATCCACAATCGCCGCCTGAGATCGGCGCCGAGCGCGCCGCGCCAGAGGAAATAAAGGAACGGCAGGAGATAGACGACGCCGATGACGCGCCCGAGCAGCCGGTGACTCCACTCCCACCAGAAGATGGTCCTGAACTCATCGAGGCTCATGCCGGCATTGAGTTCGCGGTATTGCGGGATGGACTTGTAGCCCTCGAATGCCTCCGTCCACTGCGCTTCCGTCAGCGGCGGCAGCGTGCCCGTGACCGGCTTCCATTCCACGATCGACAGTCCGGACTCGGTGAGCCGCGTCGCGCCGCCGACCAGCACCATGAGCGCGATCAGTGCCGCGATGGTGAGCAGCCACCGGCGGACGGCGCGAGAAGGCGTAACTTGTGCAGAAGGCGCGGTCATCAAACCAGTCTTGAATGAATTTGCGCGCACCTTATAGTCCGCCGCTTCCCGCGCGCCAAGGCGCGCTCCCGCAACCGGCCGCACATTTCCGTCATGACCATCCGCAGGCGCAAATTCGTTGGAACCATCGCCTTGCTGGTGCTGGTGGCGGTGTGGTCGCTATTGGGAATGACGGTGGCGCAGACGCCGTGGCTCGCAGCTTCCGGTCTCTATCAGGCGATCTTCTATGTGGTGGCCGGGATCGGCTGGGTGCTGCCGGCGATGCCGATCATCAGCTGGATGTCGCGGCCGGATTAAGATTCTCCTGTCCCGGACGCGGTGCGGCATTCTTCATGCCGCGCAAGGGCTACACGCTGCGCTGCGTCCGGGGTACGAAGAGTTACTTTGCGGCTTTCGGCAGCATCATCCCGGACAGCATCACCCGCATCACGCGCAGCGAGCGCTCCCGCCCGTCCCAGGCGATGCGCGGCAGCGCGTGCAGGTTCGAGCGGCCTTCGGCTTCGACGATACCGGGCAGCGCCGTCACCGCGCTGGCAAAGCCGGCCTCCCGGACCAGCATTACATGCTGCCGATTGAACGATGCGCGGTCGCCGAACGGATAGGCGAAATGCAGGACATCGCGGTGGAACGCGGAACGCGCCACCGCCCTTCCCATCGAGATTTCGCGCGCGGCCGCGGCATCTCTCAGGCTGGTCAGGACCGGAGAATTCACGGTCATGCTTGCGATCGTCACGTTGGGATCGGCCGCGAGTTTCGCCAGATCGTCCCAACCCATGAAGGCGTCGCGCGAGATCGCCGCGAGATCGACCGAATAGCGCTTGCAGAGATCGTTGATCGCCGCCGACAGATCTTCCGGTCCGAGCGAACGCATCCATCCAAGGAGAAAGTCATACAGCCGGTTTTTCTCGTCCACATCCGCGATCTCGAAGCGCCGCTCCTCGCGGTCCATCATCAGCGCGATACGGTCGCTGCGCGCGATCACCGCTTCGAGCGCCAGCCACCATGCTTCGCCGAGGCCATCCGGAAACGCCGTCGGCACGTAGACCGTGAACGGCACGCCATGCCGCGCCAGCACCGGATAGCCCGAACGTCATGAGGTCGCGCGTGGCGCCGTCGAAGGTCAGGCCTACGAACCGCCGCGGCGACCTGAGACTGACCGCGCGCCGGGCAACCTCGTCCATCCCGACGATGTCGAACTTCCAGCGTTTTAACGCACGGATCGTGCGGTCGAGAAAGCCGGGCGTGATCTCATGGGCCCGGCGCGGCTGAAAAGCCACGCTGCGCGCCGGACGCACGCGCTCGAACCTTAAGATAGCGCCGGCCCCGCCGACGCGCCGCTCCATCAGCCGCGCGTAACCGCTGAAATAAGCGAGCCGCAGCCTTAACCCCGTCACGAATCGGTTCCCGGATGACACCGCCGCGCCCTCAAAGCGGCCGTTCCACTCCCGCCGCGGCCGCATTGTCATTACTCTTTGTTGACATTTCTTTGCAAAGGTCGGCCGGCGCCGAAAAATGTAAATAAATTCTCAAGATACGGATTGCGCAATGACCATGGCGGCCGTGATGGAAAGCCGAGCGGAAACGCAGGCGTGGCCGGAGACCAGCCGCATTGCCAGCGTCGAACTTGTCAGCAACATGCGTGACGCGGAGACCGTTTGGCGCGGCCTCGAACAATCCAACCAGTTTTCCACGCCGTATCAGCGTTTTGATTTTCTCGCCGCCTGGCAACGTCAGGTCGGCGAACGCGAAGGTACCCGGCCTTTTATCGTCATCGCCTACGACAAAGACCGCCAGCCGCTGCTGCTGCTGCCGCTCGGCATCAGGCGCGAAAACGGCGCGCGCATTGCGCGATTTCTCGGCGGCAAGCATGCCACTTTCAACATGGGGCTATGGCGCAAGGATTTTGCCGCCACCGCTACCGCAGCCGATCTCGACGCATTGATATCGATGATCCGCGCGCATGCAGAGGCCGACGTGATGGCGCTGACGCAGCAACCGCGACGCTGGATGGACCTGCCGAATCCTTTTGCGCTGCTGCCGGGCCAGGCCTCGGTCAACGATTGTCCGCTGCTGACGATGGCGCCGGGCGCGCCGCCGGCGTCGCGCATCAGCAATTCGTTTCGCCGCCGGCTCAAGGGCAAGGAACGCAAGCTGCAGACCCTGCCCGGCTATGGCTATCGCCTCGCCACTGACGACGCCGAGATCAAGCGGCTGCTCGACTGGTTCTTCACGATAAAACCGCAGCGCATGGCGGCGCAGCAGTTGCCCAACGTGTTCGCCGATCCCGGCATCGAGGACTTCATCCGCGAAGCCTGCATGACCCAGCTTGTGGGCGGCGGCCACGCCATCGACATCCACGCGCTGGAATGCGGCGACGAGGTGATCGCGATCTTCGCCGGCGTCGCCGACGGTCAGCGTTTCTCGATGATGTTCAACACCTACACGCTGTCGGGCAATTCCAAATACAGCCCCGGCCTGATCCTGATGCGCGACATCATCGATCATTACGCCGAGCGCGGTTTCACCTCGCTCGACCTCGGCATCGGCTCGGACGATTACAAGCGGCTGTTCTGCAAGGACGACGAGCCGATCTTCGACAGTTTCGTCGCGCTCAGCATCCGCGGCAGGATCGCCGCCGCCGGCCTGTCATCGCTGATGCACGCCAAGCGGTTGGTGAAGCACACGCCGGCGCTGATGCAGATCGCGCAGCGGGTGCGCGGCGCGTTGCGGCGATAACCCCGTGTCCCGGACGCGCTGCAGCGCTCTTCGCGCTGCTTCGCTATCCGGGCGCAGCCGTCATTGCCGGGCTTGACCCGGCAATCCATCCACTTCGAAAGACTCAGGTGAAGATTGATGGATGCCCGGGTCAAGCCCGGGCATGACGAAAAATCTTAAGCCGCGACCACGCGCGGGCCGGGCTCGACGATATCGGCCGGCTGTGAGGGCTTGCTCAGCATCGTCACGGCCGAAAAACCCACGTCCTTGAGCTGATCGCTCATCAGCTTCCGCGCCTCCGGAGTCATCGACGGATCCGGCACCACCACCGCGCGGGCATTCGCGGTCAGCAATTCGGCGGGCAGATCGGACGCGGTGCCGGCATCGAGCAGCACGTGATCATACACCCGCAGCAGCGCGTCGAGCGCCAGCGTCAGCCGCGGCGACTGCAGCAGCGAGCGGTCGGCGCCCCGGCGTCCGGCGGTGACAAGGTGAGCCCGCGACAACCGGTCCCGGGTGATCACCTGCGCAAAGGAAGCCTCGCCCAGCATCAATTCCGCCAGTCCTGGCGCCATCGGATCGGCCGAGACCGCCGCGAACGCCGGCGACGAGCCCGACATATCCACCACCACGACCTTGGCGCTGCGCGCCAGCAGCCGCGCCAGCGACAACGCCGTCAGCGTAATGCTTTCGCCCTGCCCGCTTCCCAGCACCACAATTTTGCGCGCGGCCTCGCCGGCGCCAAGCAACTGCTCGGCAAGCTGGTCGATTTCGGTGACGGGCGCTGCGAGGTCCGGATGGGATTCGCGCAACACCGGTGCGGTGGGCGGAGAGAGCACCGTTTCCTCGGTGCGGGCGGGGGTTGCGGCGAAGGCTGCCGCCGCACGCGGCGCGGTCATGCGCAGCAACTCGGCCGTGGCGATGCAGCCGGCGCAGAGCATCAATGTTGCCAGCGTGGCGATCAGCACGATCGGCATCTTCTTGGGGAATGCCGGCGTGTTCGACACCAGCGCGCGGGAGATGATGCGGCCGTCGGCAGGAGCCGCGTCGATATTTTCGCGCGCGGTGGCTTCCCGGTATTTGGCAAGATAGGATTCCAGAAGATCGCGCTGCGACTTGGCCTCGCGCTCCAGCGCGCGCAACTGCACGTCCTGGCCGTTGGTGGAGGTCGCCTGCTTCTTCGAGGCCTCCAAGCTGGCGCTAAGACTCTCGACCCGGCCGGCCGCGATCCGCGAATCGTTTTCCAGCGAGCGCGAGACCTTGCTCGCCTCTTCGCGAATCTGGCGGTCGATGTCCGCAAGCTGCGCTTTCAGTTCCTTGATGCGTGGGTGGCCATCGAGCAGCGTCGAGGATTGCTCGGCCAGTTGCGCGCGCAAGGTCACGCGCTGCTCCGACAAACGCCGGGTCAGTTCGGAGTTGAGCACCTCGGAGGCTTCGATCGGCTTGCCCGACTGCAGCATCTCGCGGATCAGCTTTGCCTTGGATTCGGCGTCGGACTTCAGCGCGCGGGCGTTGTTGAGCTGGGTATTGAGTTCACCCATCTGCTGGTTCGACAGCGTGGTATTGTTGGTGCCGACGAACAGGCTGGATTTGGAGCGAAAATCCTCCACCCGCGATTCGGCGTCCGCGACCTTCTTGCGCAGGCTGTCGATTTCGCCCGACAGCCATTGCCCCGCGGATTTCGCCTGTTCCTGCCGCGCATTCTGCTGCAGCACCAGGTAATTTTCAGCGATCGAATTGGCGACCTTCGCCGCCAGATCCGGATCGCGTGACTGGAATTCGATGACGATGACGCGGGATTTATCCACGGCATAGGCGGCGAGCCGGTCGAAATAGGCGTCGAGCACACGCTCTTCCACCGTAAGGCTGAAGGGATCGCGGCCGATACCGAACAAGGCCAGCAGCGACTTGACCGGCGACAGACCCTGCAGCACCGGATCGAATTCGGGCCGCTCGGCGAGCTTGTTCTTCTTGATGATCTCGCGGGCGAGATCGCGCGACAGCAGCAACTGCACCTGGCTGGTGACGGCTTCGGGATCGACGGCGTTGCGCTGGTCGTCGCGTTCGCCATTGGGCCGCAGGAACACGTTCTCGCGGCCGTCGATCAGGATGCGTGCCTCGGATTTATAGCGCGGCGGAACCAGGTTGACGGCGGCGAGCGAAAGCAACAGCGCCAGCAGGGTCGGAACGATGATCAGGGATCGCTTTCGGTTCAGCGCCTGCCCGATCGCGCGCAGATCGAGGTCGCCCGAGTCCGAGGCTGGCGGAGCCCTGTACGCCGCTGGCGCCGGCTTTGCAGCCGCGGGCGGGGCCTTGGCCTTCTTGACCGGCGCGTCCTTACCCGAACGCCAGAACGGTATACGCATCGCACACTCCTACGGACGCTTACGACTCCACGGAACGAGGCGATTACACTCCATTAAGGTTGCCGCGCGGTTAATTGCGCCCCGCCCGCCACTGCAATGCCGACGGAACCGGGCCGCGGTCATGCTTTGTTAACCATGAAAGTTCTTAATCGGAATCAATACTTGGTATGGATTGTCTTAATGCGGGGCCTGCGCGCCGTTCTTGTCTGTCTAGCGACCGCGCTTGCTTTGTCGGGCTGCATGCGAAGAGCCGCGCCTGTAGCGGTAGCGCCGCAAGGCAGCCTCGATTCCATGGCGTATGGGCGGCCCTACGCCACGCCGGTCGCATATGCCACAGCGCCAGTGGCGTATGATGCGGCCTACAAGCTCGACGCCGGCGATAGATTGCGGATCGTGGTCTATGGCCAGGAAGGCCTCACCAACACCTACGCCATCGACGCCGGCGGCTCCATCACCATGCCGCTGATCGGCGCGGTTTCCGCGCGAGGGAGAACGCCCGCCGGACTCGCCGCGGAGATCACCGGCAAACTGCGCAACGGCTACATCCGCGAACCCTCGGTCGCGGTCGAGATCGAGGCCTATCGGCCGTTCTTCATTCTCGGCGAGGTCGCAGCTCCCGGGCAGTATCCTTATGTACCGAACATGAGTGTCGAAAGCGCGGTCGCGATCGCCGGCGGCTTCTCGCCGCGTGCCAAGCGCGACCGGGTTACGCTGACTCACACCGATGCCGGCGGCTCGATCCGCACCATCGTCCCGCTCGGCACTCCGCTCTCGCCCGGCGATACCGTGCTCGTCGGCGAACGCTGGTTCTGACCATGGCAGGCGCTCCAGATCAGCCGCTTCGTATCCTGCACGCGGTCCGCGCCCCGGTCGGCGGCATCTTTCGCCATATCCTCAACGTCGCCAACGGACAGGCCGACCGCGGCCATCATGTCGGCATCATCGCCGACAGCATGACCGGCGGCGAGCGCGCGGAAGCCGCACTGGCGGCGATCGCGCCGCGATTGAAACTCGGCGTGCACCGTCTCGCGATCCGGCGCGAGCCGGTGCCGATCGATGCGGTGGTATGGGCGCATTTCATGCGCCTGATCCGCAAACTGAAGCCGGATGTGCTGCACGGGCACGGCGCCAAGGCCGGCGCCTTCATCCGCCTCAAAGGCCGCTCCGCCAAAACCATTCGCGTCTACACGCCGCATGGCGGCTCCCTGCATTATCCCCTGAATACGCTGAAGGGCGCGATCTACAGCCGGCTCGAACGCGCGCTGATGAACCGCACCGATCTGTTCCTGTTCGAGAGCGCGTTTGCGCGCGACACCTATCAGCGCACCATCGGCAAGCCCGCGGGTCTGGTGCGCTGCGTGTTCAACGGCGTCACCGCCGACGAATTCGACCCCATCACAAGAGCGGATGACGCCACTGACATCGTCTATGTCGGCGAATTCCGCCACATCAAAGGCGCCGACATCCTGATCGACGCGGTGGCGCGGCTGCGCGCCGATGGCAAGCAGGTCAACCTGACGCTGGCCGGCGACGGCGAGGAACTGGAGGCGCTGAAGGCGCAAATCGCAAGGCTTGGCCTGACCGAGGTCGTGCGTTTCATCGGCCACGTCAAGGCGCGCTACGGCTTCTCCAAGGGCCGGGTGCTGGTGGTGCCCTCGCGCGGGGATTCCATGCCCTATGTGGTGATCGAGGCGGCGGCCGCGGGAATTCCCATGGTGGCCGCCAATGTCGGCGGCATCCCCGAGATTTTCGGCGAGCATACCGAGGCGCTGTTCGCGCCCAACATCGTCGGCGCGATGGCGGACGCCATCGAAACCGCGCTCGACGACCCCGAGGGCGCGCTGGAGCGCGCCAGACGCTTGCGCGAACGCATCTTCCTGCATTTCTCGCAGAAGGCGATGGTGGAAGGCATCATGGCCGGCTACCGCGACGCGTTTGCCAATCGTTAACCCTAGTTAACGACGTAACCAATTCTTCCGATTTGTCCTTTAATCCCTGGGGTTAAGCATTTACCCCCGGCGCGCAGTTTCTATATGCCGCGCAGCAACGGATTTGAGTGACAGTGGAACCGATCAACGCACGCTCCATGATCAATGCCGCCGCGGCCGTCGCGATGGAAACCGCCGGCGACCGCCCGCAGGTGGAACGGCGCAGGCGGTTGTCGCCGGCAGCGCTCGCGGTCACCAACCAGAAGGTACGCACCGCCTATTCGCCGATCGTGATTGCCGGCGCGGTCCGCGTCGCCGATTTCGTCATTCTGAGCATGGTCGGCCTCGCGCTGTATTTCGGCTATGTCGCGCGCCTTTCCGGCTTCAACTGGACCTATGTCGCGGCGATTCTCGCAATGGCCGCGGCCGCCGTGATGTGCTTCCAGGCCGCCGATATCTACGAAGTGCAGGTGTTCCGCGGCCAGCTCCGGCAGATGACGCGGATGATCTCGTCCTGGGCGTTCGTGTTCCTGCTGTTCATCGGCGCGTCGTTCTTCGCCAAGCTCGGCGGCGAGGTATCGCGGCTGTGGCTGTCGGCGTTCTTCTTTGTCGGCCTCGCCGCGCTGATTACCGAGCGCATGATCCTGCGCGGCATGGTGCGGCGCTGGGCCCGCGAAGGCCGGCTCGACCGCCGCACCATCGTGGTCGGATCCGACCAGAACGGCGAAAAGCTGATCGAGGCGCTCAAGGTCCAGGACGATTCCGATCTCGATATCCTCGGCGTGTTCGACGACCGCAACGACAACCGTGCGCTCGACACCTGCGCCGGCAGTCCGAAACTCGGCAAGGTCGACGATATCGTCGAATTCGCCCGCCGCACCCGCATCGATCTCGTGCTGTTCGCGCTGCCGATTTCGGCGGAGACCCGCATTCTCGAAATGCTGAAGAAGCTGTGGGTGTTGCCGGTGGATATCCGGCTGTCCGCGCATACCAACAAGCTGCGCTTCCGCCCGCGCTCCTATTCCTATCTCGGCAAGGTGCCGACATTGGACGTGTTCGAAGCGCCGATCACCGATTGGGACCAGGTGATGAAGTCGCTGTTCGACCGCGTCGTAGGCGCGCTGCTGCTGGTGCTGCTGGCGCCCGTGATGGCGCTGGTCGCGCTTGCGGTAAGGCTGGACAGCCCGGGCCCGGTGCTGTTCCGGCAAAAACGCTTCGGTTTCAACAACGAGCGTATCAACGTCTTCAAGTTCCGCTCGATGTATCACCACCAGGCCGATCCGCTGGCGACCAAGGTCGTGACCAAGAACGATCCGCGCGTCACCCGCGTCGGCCGCTTCATCCGCAAGACCAGCCTCGACGAACTGCCGCAACTGTTCAACGTGGTGTTCGCGCGCAACCTGTCGCTGGTCGGTCCCCGCCCGCATGCGGTGCAGGGCAAGCTGCAGAGCCGGCTGTTCGACGAGGCCGTCGACGGTTATTTCGCGCGCCATCGCGTAAAACCCGGCATCACCGGCTGGGCGCAGATCAACGGCTGGCGCGGCGAGATCGACAACGAAGAGAAGATCCAGAAGCGCGTCGAATTCGACCTGTATTACATCGAGAACTGGTCGGTGCTGTTCAACGTCTACATCCTGCTCAAGACGCCGATCGCGCTGATGACCAAGAGCGAGAACGCGTATTGAGTTTCATTCCGGCGCACGGCGCCGGATTCGTTGTGTAGCGTTGCGTTTGCGGTGAGTATGTAATGGTTTATACTGCGGCTGCCGGTAGCTCCTTGCCCTCGTTGACGGCTGCGCCGGCGATCGGTTCGCTGCAGCGTGCGCTGTTGTGGTCGGTCGGCGCCGCCGGCGCCATCGTTTTCATCGAGCCCAGCCCTTACGAATTCGCGACGCTGGCGGCGATCATCATCTTTCTCGCCACGGGGTTAAGGCTGCGCCTGGTGTTCATCCCGCTCTTGATCCTGCTGTTCCTCATCAATATCGGCTACACCATCGGCGCCGCCTATTTGATGGACAAGACCGAAATCGCCAACTGGATCCTGACCTCGTGGTACATGGCGGTCACCGTGATCTTCTTCGCCATGGTGGTGTCCGAGGATACCGCAGCGCGGCTCGACCTGCTTCGCCGAGGATTGATCGTCGGAGGATTGATCGCGGCGATCGCCGGCATCGCCGGCTATTTCAACCTGGTGCCGGGCGGTCACGACCTGCTAACGCTGTATGAGCGCGCCCGCGGCACCTTCAAGGACCCCAACGTGCTCGGCGCGTTCCTGGTGCTGCCCGCGCTGTTCGTGCTGCAAAGCGTGGTGTCCGACCGCTTCGGCAAATCGCTGCGCAGCGCCATCGCCTTCGGCATCATGTCGCTGGCAATCCTGCTGGCGTTTTCCCGCGCGGCGTGGGGACTGCTGGCGATCGCATCGGCCTTCATGCTGGCGCTGATGGTTCTGACCAGCCCGTCGCGCGCGCAACGCACGCGCATCATCGCGATGACGGCGGCAGCCGTCGTGCTGGTGGCGGTGCTGCTGGTGGTGCTGCTGTCGCTCGATTCCGTCGCCGAGATGTTTCGTCAGCGCGCCAGCTTCGACCAGAGCTATGACGAAGGCCGCTTCGGCCGGTTCGGGCGGCATATTCTGGGCGCGCAGATGGCGCTGGAGCTGCCGTTCGGGATCGGTCCGCTGCAATTCACAAAGTTCTTTCCCGAGGACACCCACAACTCCTATCTCAACGCCTTCATGTCGGGGGGGTGGATTTCCGGCATCTGCTATCCGGCGCTGGTGTTCACCACGGTGATCCTGGGCTTCCGCCACATCTTCATCCGCGTGCCCTGGCAGCGCGCCTATCTCGCCATCTTTGCGACGTTCCTCGGCACGGTCGGCGAAAGTTTTGTGATCGACACCGACCACTGGCGGCATTTCTGGATGATGCTGGGCGCGATGTGGGGCATGTTCGCCGCCGCGCATCAGTACATGGCGGCGCATCCGCTCTCACCTCTCCCCGCTTGCGGGGAGAGGTCGAAGCCGGAGCACAGCGAAGGCTTCGGGTGAGGGGGACTCTCCACGCACTCGGACTCGCGGAGAGCCCCCTCACCCGGATCGCATCTGACGATGCGATCCGACCTCTCCCCGCAAGCGGGGAGAGGTGAGATCACTAGACGCTGACGAACTTGGCCCAGATCAGTGCAAGCACGGCGGCAGCGGCGACCCAGACCGGGTGCTGGCAGAACGTACTGCCGTAATGGCAGAGCGGGTCGGCCCATATGCCGTCGGTGCCCGCAGCGTAGAACGCGCCGGCAGCAATCGCCAATACGAACGCAACGAAGTACATCGGCAAAACCCCCAACGGGATTCGATTGGCCCACGGCAATTTGCGCCGAGCCCTGCAATGGCGATCATTGTGCCGCGCCGGCGATGCCCGACAAGGGCCTTGCGGTTTTAGCGTTAGCGTAGCGCGTACGATCAGCGGCAGTTTTTAGATAAAAGCGCAGAGTTGTGACATAGTGACCCTCATGGTGAGGAGCGTCGCACAGCGACGCGTCTCGAACCATGGAGCCCGGGCGCCGTCCTTCGAGACGCCGCGCAAGATGCGCGGCTCCTCAGGATGAGGGACGCGACGCTTACGCCTCCACCTCGAACGTCAGCCCGGCATTGTCGACCAGCCGCTTGATCAGGCGATCGCCCATCGCAGCACCAGGGGTCCAGATGCCGGCTGCAACCTGCGGCGTGTCCTGCAACAGACAGAGCGCGCATTCGGAGATCATTTTCGCGGTCGATCCGTAGCCGGGGTCGAGGTCGCCCTTGATGGCGACGCGGATCTGACGCCCCTCCGGCGTCAACCCCACGAACAGAAGATCGAAGTGGCCGGCCTCGCGCTCCTCTTTCGAGGGGCCCTCGCCCGGCTTCGGTCCCGCGCCGCTCGTCCGCTCAGCATTCATGGCTGCGACCAGAACGTCGGGCGCTGGCTTCACCCTCTTCGCCAGGACCGGTCAGCATCATCTCGTCGTAGACAAAATCCCGGCCGTAGGGAAAGTCCATCAACATGTTGGAGCGGTGCACGTTGCGCGTATTGATGGTCGCCATCGGGAACGGCGCGGTCCAGGCGTCGAGATCCGGATCGAGCTTCGGCTTGTTGCCGGGCGGCTGTCGCGGACCTTCAAATCCGGGCGTTAGAATGAAAGGGTCGCGCAGCGACGTCGCCAGGCTGAGGTCTTTCAGAGCAGCCATGTAGGTCGCCTTGATGCTCGCAACGGTGCCGCCGGAGACCGATGCCGTCATGTCGCGGATACGGCCTTTGACGCGACTGACCGGCGCGCCCAGAATCTTTTTCGCCGTCGCCTCGCAGAAGAATACGCCGAGTTCAAACGGCAGCGAATCGAAGCCGCAGGAGAATACGATCCGCGCGCCGCTGGATTTTGCAGTCGCCTCGTGCGCATCGATCATCTGCCGCATCCAGAGCGGCTCGCCGCAGAGATCGATATAGTCGGTACCCGTCGTGGCGCACGCCGCGACCAGTTCGGAGCCGTAGAGTTGATACGGACCAACCGTGCTGATCACCAATCCGGCCTGGTCGATCATGGCCTTCAGCGACGCAGGATCGCCGGCGTCGGCGGCAATCAGCGGCGTATCCGGCGGCGCGCCGATAGCGTCGCGCACGGTTGCGAGCTTGTCGAGGCTCCGGCCCGCCATCGCCCATTTCACGTCGCTGTTGCCGCGCGCGGCGAGATACTCCGCGATGAGCTGGCCGGTAAAACCAGTTGCGCCATAGACAACGATGTCAAATTTCGACGAAGGCTTCATGCTCAGTTCCTTAAAGTGATCGCTGGAATACCGCGAACAGATCGACAATGTCCACCGTCATTGCGAGCGAAGCGAAGCAATCCAGAAGCCACAGAAAAGGTCTGGATGGCTTCGTCGCAAGTGCTCCTCGCAATGACGATCTAGCCTATTTCTTCGCGTAGGAAACGCCCATGCCGGCGCGCACGTCGCTCTGGATACCATAGGGCGCGATGGGATAGCGCAGACCGTTTTTCGCCAGCGCCTTCATGCCGATGATGGCCTTGGCCAGATGCGACGGTTTTAGCGCCATCAGCATTTCCTCATCCGGCACGCCGCCGTAGCGGCGCTCGGCATAGCACGGCAGCGACAGGCTGGGCTCGCCGGTCTTGAGCGCGCGGCCCCATGAATCGGCGCAGGCGGTCTCGCCGACCACGCCCCATTCGAACTTCTTGTAGCCGGTGTATTGCAGCCCGTTGATCAGGATGATCATCTGGCCGGGGGTTGCGTAGACCAGGCAAATGTCGGGCGGAATGAGCCGCCCGCTCGCCAGCGGACTGACCACCAGCGCCTCGTAGCGGCCGTGCGGAACGACGTCCAGCGCGTGCTGGCGTTTGCGTGCGTCTTCGGCCGTACCGTGCCAGACGCCGACATAGTTCTCCCCGGCAAGCCACTTCTCGTCCTGCGGCGCGAGGCCGATCACGGCGCGGCACTGCGCGCCGACCAGATCGTCCGCAGTGATCCCGACGGTCCAGCCCAGCCGCGACGCCATGCTGACGATCTGGTCGGTGGTATGAACGGCGGTGGGGCGCCGGATTTTCGGGATCGCCGCCATCTCAGCCGTTGAGGCAAACATCTTCATGCCGATCACCGTGGTCTTCAGGCGCAGCAGGCTGTTGAGATCGGCGACCATGGCAGCGAAATCGAAGGTTTCCGGCTGCGGTGTTTGCTGCTGCATGACTTGCTCCCTTAACGGCTGACCTTGCGCGGTTTCGCCCAAGGCTTGATCCTAGCCATTATTCCGCGGCCGGACCGGGAAAAAACGCGTCGGTTTTGCCGGAAATGCGATAGGCCACAAGGCCCATCCATTCGCGAACCGCAGTATCGGCGCGCTCCAGCCCATCGCTGGCGAAGACAAGGGGCGTCAGCAGGTCGTCCGGGCCGGTGCGCCAGTCCGCCGGGTATGGCTCGACCGCGAAGCCTGCTTTGCGGAACACACCGATCGATCGCGGCATATGGTAGGCCGAGGTCACCAGCAACCACCGCTCGCCGGGTTTTGGCGACGCCAGCGCCTTGGAGAACTCGGCGTTTTCCGACGTATTGCGCGAGCGGCGCTCCATGGTCAGCCGCTGTTTTGCAATTCCGAGGCTTTCGAACACCGACAGCGCATAATCCGCTTCCTTCGCGGCGTCATCCGAAACGAGATTGGCGTTGCCGCCGGAATAGACGATGCGGGCCTGCGGATAGCGATGCGCCAGCGCGGCGGCGCTAAGGATGCGATCCACCGCCCCCCTGTACACGGTCACACCGCGCGCGGCGGAAAGCTCGGGATCGATCGAACCGCCGAGTACCACGATGCCGTCAGGGGCGCCGCGCGCCGCATCCCACGGCGGAAACCGCGCCTCCAGCGGATACAGCAGCAGGTTTGGCAGCGGCGAGAGGCCGCAAACCGCGAGCAGCACGACGCTTGCGGCGAGCAGCGCGCGGCCCCGCGCCGCTCGCCGGGTGAACAGCAGGATGGCACCGAGCAGGCTGCACCCGATCAGAAAATTCGACGGCATCAAGATGAGGCCGAGGGTTTTGGACAGCGCGAAGAACAACGTGGGACTCCCGATTGGTGCAGCGTGGTCATACGCGGGCTTGACCCGCGTATCCATCACTCTTAGCAAAAACAATCTTCCAACGAGGATGGATTGCCGGGCCTTCGCCACGCCGGAGGGGGCTTCGGCCCCGCAGGCGGGTCAAGCCCGGCAATGACGCATCGTTTGCTCCGACAAGAGTCGCCCATGACGCATCACCATTTGCACGCCAGCCCCGAGACCTGCCACTGGGGTTTTTTCGAAGCCAAGCTGAAACCCGTGCTGACCATCGCCAGCGGCGACGAAGTCACCATCGACACCATCAGCGGCGGGCCGGAGGTGGTGCCGGATAGGACGAAGTTTCACGTCCCGCCCGAGCTTGCCGAGGTGCACGCCAAAAACGAGCGCATGGTGCCCGGCCATATCCTCACCGGGCCCGTTGCGATCGGGGGCGCCATGCCCGGCGACGTCCTGGAGGTCGAGATCCTCGACGTAAAACTGCGGCAGGACTGGGGCTACAACCTGGTCCGTCCGCTCGCCGGCACCCTGCCCGACGATTTTCACGAAACGCGGCTGTTGAACATTCCGCTCGACGAAAAACGGATGGTGGGCCGCCTGCCCTGGGGACTGGACCTGCCGCTAAAACCGTTCTTCGGCGTCATGGGCGTGGCGCCGCCGCCGGCATGGGGCCGCATCACCTCGCTGATCCCGCGCGCCATGGGCGGCAACCTCGACAACAAGGAGCTTGGGCCGGGCGCAAAACTCTATCTGCCGGTGTTCGTGCCCGGCGCGCTGTTCTCCTGCGGCGACGGTCACGGCGTGCAGGGCGACGGCGAGGTCTGCGTCACCGCCGTCGAAACCGCGCTGCAGGGCCGCTTCAGGCTGACGCTGCGCAAGGATTTGCGGCTCGATTATCCGCGCGCGGAAACACCCGACCACTACATGACCATGGCGATGGACCCCGACCTCGATCAATGCGTGGTGCGCGCGCTGCGCGACATGATCGTGCTGCTCGGCGAAAAGCGCAACCTGTCGCGCGAGGATGCCTACACCCTCTGCAGCCTCGCCGCCGATTTGCGGGTGACGCAGACCGTGAACGGCTCCAAGGGCATCCACTGCATGATCGCGAAGGCGGTGGTGCATGGGTGAGCTCGTGCCCCGGACGCAGCGCAGCGCGCAGCCCTTCGCGAAGCGGTGCGCTGCAGAGCCGGGGCCGTACCAAGCACCGACGTTCGGTACGGTCCCGGCTCGGCGGAGCGGCATGATCGGCGATGCTTCGCGTCGCCTCAGAATGCCGCAACGCGTCCGGGACACGCGAATTCACCCCAGCCGCCAGCCGACCTCCGCCGCAAAGCTCTGGTAGAAATCGAGATCGTAGGCCTGCTCCGGCCTCTCGCGCACGCGTTCGTCGAGGCGGTGGGCGTCGTCGCCGACCAGGATGCGCCAGCGTTCAGCCTTGACGCCGTCGAGAATGATTTTTGCCGCCTGCGCGGCGGTGGTGGGCGCGTCTTCCTGAAAGGCCCTCGCCTGCTCGGCCGCGAACGCCTGAAGCTGCTCGTCCGACATGTTCGCCGTGTCCATGCCGGCCATGCCGAGACGCGTGCGCATCAGCGCGACCTCGCTCTCGCTCAGGCGGTCGGAATCGGTGCCGCTCTGGACTTTGCGGGAATTCGACATGATCGAGGTGCCGATATGGCCGGGCATCACCACCGAGCACTTGATGTGCGGCGCGTTCAGCCGGAGATCGTTGATCAGCGCCTCGGTAAATCCCTTCACCGCGAATTTGGCGGCGCTGTAGGCGGTATGCGATCGCAGCATGCCGACCGACGCCCAGAATCCGTTAACGCTGGAGGTGTTGACGATGTGGCCCTCGTCGGCCTTCATCAGCATCGGCAGGAAAGTGCGCACGCCGAGATAGACGCCGCCCCAGCAGATGCCGAACGTTTTCTCCCACTGCTCCCTGGTGTTGGTGAACAGGCTGCCGCCGCCGCCGATGCCGGCATTGTTGAACAAAAGATGGATCTTGTCGGCGGCCTGCTGCTCCGCGAGCTCGTCGCGGAAACGCAACAACTGATCCTCGACGGAGACATCGGCAATGTGCGTGGTGATGCGCAGGCCCTGCGGCAGCCTCTCGACCTCGCAAAGTCGCTTGGTTTCCGCCATTTCGCTGGCAGAGACGTCGCACATGGCGACATTGCAACCCTCGGCGACGAGCTGACGCGCGAGCTCGCGGCCCATGCCCGTGCCGCCTCCGGTGATGACGGCGATCTTTCCAGCAAAATCCTTCATGAGTACGCGCGATGCCTTTGCGGTTCTGATTGAGGAGACGTTGGAGCCGAGCCTCCATAACACATCATTCGCGGCGCACAAATCGCGTTGGCACCTACACGCGCCTCGTCACGGCCGGGCTTGTCTCGGCCATCCACGCCTTCGGCAATGCGCGGCTCTAAAGACGTGGATGCCCGGCACAAGGCCGGGCATGACGCGTTTTTGCAAATCCGGAGTTCTCAGAACGACAGGCTTTCCTTCACCAGCACCCAGCGGCCGTTCTTGACCTGCTGCACCTGGGTCACCGTCGAGGCGAGATGGTTGGTCTTGGAGAAGACCGACGGCGGCGAGGAGAAGATGTCCTGGAACGGAACGCCGGACTCCAGCGAGGCGAGCACCTTCTGCCCCGTCAGGTCCTTGCCCGCCTTGTCCACATAGAACGCGAAGGTCTCGATCGCGTTATAGCCGATGATGGCCTGGGTGTTGGCGTCGGTGCCGAACATCTTCTTGTAGTTGGCGAGCCAGTCCTTGACCTTGCCCTTGGCCGTATCCTCGTACGGAATCTCGAAGGCGGCGGCGGCGTAGAGGCCTTCCACGGCTTCCTTGCCGAGCGCCGGCACTTCCAGCACGTTGGTCGGGGTGGCGCCGAGGAAGGTCACGTCCCAGCCGAGCTTTTTGGCTTCGCTCATGGCGCCGATGGTTTCGCGGATGATGGTGCCGAGCACGACGAGATCGCAACCGTCGGACTTCATCTTGGCGATCTGCGCCGAGAAATCGGACACGCCGCGCTTGTAGCTGGTGACCGAGGCCGGCTGCACCTTCATCGCTTCGAGCTGCTGGGTGAAGCCGTCGAGCACGTTCTTTCCGTACTCGTCGTCCTGATGCATCAGGCAGGGCTTCTTGAAACCCTTCCATTCCATCATGTATTTGACCGCAGCGCGCGTGCTTTCGACATAGGGCAAGAGGTTGTTGAACTTCAGCCGCTCCTGCGGCTTGGCCGGATCGAACTTGAAGGTGAATTCGGCCGCCGTCAGCGGGAACAGTTGCAACACCCCGGCATCGAACAGGATGTCCTGTGCCGCCAGCGTCGGCGCCGAGCCCATGCCGCCGATCATGGCGAACACCTTGTCGCGCTCGACCATTTTCTGCGACGCCAGCACCGCCTTCTTCGGATCGTAGCCGTTGTCCTCCAGGATCAGCTTGAGCTTGCGGCCGTTGATGCCGCCGGCGGCGTTGATTTCCTCCACCGCCATCTTCATGCCGTTGGATACCGGCACGCCCCACACCTTGATCGGCCCGGACAGATCCTGATGGGTGCCGATCACGATCTCGGTCGGCGAGATGCCTTGATCGGTGACCTTGGTTTGCTGCGCAGATGCCGGCAGATGGGTCAGCGCCAGCGCGCCCACCGCAAGGCCCAGCGCCTTCAACGATTTCGACATATCAATCTCCTCTCCGTTGGCCCGTATGATTGCGAAGGTTAAGGCCGGTTCGATCCCTCGCCATTCTCGCTTTTGGCGCGCTACGCCACCGCCCTGTCACTATACATGGCGTCGATCTCGCTGGCGTAGCGCTTGTTCACGAAATTCGCTTCAGTTTCATGGTCGGCGTCAATTCCTCGTCCTCGGGCGTCAACTGGCGCTCGATCAGGAAGAACTTCTTGATGGTCTCGACCCGCGCGAAGTTGGCGTTGACCGCCTCGATCTCGCGCTGGATCAGGTCCTGGATTTCGGCTGCCCGGCACAGGCTCGCATAATTGGTGAAGGGAATGTCGTGGTCCTGCGCGAACTTCTCGACATTTTCCTGGTCGATCATGACAAGGCAGGTGAGATAAGCCCGCTTGTCGCCGACCACGACGGTATCGGAAATGTAGGGCGAGAATTTCAGCTGGTTCTCGATCTCCGACGGCGTGATGTTCTTGCCGCCCGAGGTGATGATGATGTCCTTCATCCGGTCGGTGATCTTGACAAAGCCTTCATTGTCGATCGAGCCGACGTCGCCGGTATGCAGCCATCCCCTGTCGTCGATGGTCTCGGCGGTTTTTTCGGGCTGGTTGAGATAGCCCATGAACAGGAAGTCGCCCCTGATCAGGATTTCGCCCTTCCGGCGAGATCTTGACCTCGCCCCAGGGCGCGGCTTTGCCGACCGAGCCGAGCTTGACGCGATCCGACGGCATCACGGTGGCGACGCCGCAATTCTCGGTCTGCCCGTAGACCTCGCGCATGTCGATGCCCAAAGCGAGATACCAGCGGATCAGGTCCGGCGCGATCGGCGCCGCGCCGGTGAAGGCGATGCGGCAGCGATCCAGCCCGAGCATGCGCCGGATATTGCGGAACACCAGCCAGTACGCCGCCTGGTTGGCGAGGCGCAGCGACAGCGACGGCGTGTCGCCGTCGAGCTTGCAATCGGTCAGGCGATAGCCCACCGCCAGCGCGTGGCGATACATCCAGTTCTGGAACGGGGTGGCGTCCTTCAGCGCGATGGTGACGCCGGAATAGAATTTCTCCCAGATCCGCGGCACCGCCAGGAACGCGGTCGGCTGCACCTCGCGCAGATTGTCGGGCACCGTCTCCGGGCTTTCGGCGAAATTCATCACCGACCCCAGCGCCAGCGAAATGTAATAGCCGCCGATCCGCTCGGCGACATGGCAGAGCGGCAGGAACACCAGACGCTCTTCATCGTCGGTGGAAGGAAAGAGATCGTTGGCGTGGCGCATCTGATGGGTGACGCCGCGGTTGGAATGCATGGCGCCCTTGGGCGGCCCGGTGGTGCCGGAGGTGTAGACCAGGATCGCAAGATCGGCAGCCGACGCGGCTCGCGATCATCTCGTTCCACAGCGCCTCGCGGCCCTGGATGTGATTGCTTCCCAGCGCCATGAATTCGGCCAGCGACATCACCATGGGATCGCTGAAGCCGCTCAGGCCCTCCATGTCGAACACGACGATCCGCTGCAGCGTCGGGCAGCGCGCCCGGCAGCTCAGGATCTTGTCGA
Organism: uncultured Alphaproteobacteria bacterium; assembly: GCA_963784755.1. Classification (GTDB taxonomy): domain Bacteria; phylum Pseudomonadota; class Alphaproteobacteria; order Rhizobiales; family Xanthobacteraceae; genus Bradyrhizobium. The sequence continues at coordinate 657,110 of CAWASS010000005.1, forward strand.
GCTGTTCCTCGTCCTCGGCGAAGATGACTTTGGTGCGGGAATCGTTGACGAGATATTCGACCTGCGCCGCCGAATCGGTCGGATAGATGCCCGACGAGACGCCGCCGGCGCACAGGATGCCCATGTCGGCAAACACCCATTCGGGCACGGCGTTGGCGATGATCGAGGCGACGTCGCCCGGCCGGAAGCCGGTCGCGTGCAGGGCGTAGGCGATTTCCTTGGAGAGCTGCAGCCACTGCCGCCAGCTGGTCGGCTGCCAGATCGCCGAACTTCTTCTCGCGGATCGCCGGCCGGTCGCCGCGCGTTTCCACGGCGAGCAGGAAACTCTTCGCGATCGTGTCCGCCACAGTCAGCACTGCGGGTCCAGCCATTTGCTCGTTCCCTCCGTCTTGCGCCCTGCCCTGGATGCCGGCTTCAGCCGGTCTTTTCCGACGCAGGGCCGGATTTTAACGCCAAGCCTTCTTTAACGCCACGTCTTCTTCTTTTTCCAGCGCCGTTCGCCCCGCGCGCCTGCTTCCTTTGCGCCCAGGTAGAATTCCTGGATGTCCTTGGAATGCATCAGCCGCTCGCAACTGTCGTTCATGACGACGCGGCCGATTTCCAGCACATAGCCGTAATGCGCGGTCTCCAGCGCCACCTTGGCGTTCTGCTCGACCAGCAGGATCGACATGCCCTGCTCCTCATTGACGCGGCGGATGATGGTGAAGATCTCGCGCACCAGGATCGGCGACAGCCCGAGCGACGGCTCGTCCAGCAGCAGCAGTGCGGGGCGGTTCATCAGCGCCCGCCCGATCGCGAGCATCTGCTGCTCGCCGCCCGAAAGCTGCCCGGCGGGCTGATCGACCCGTTCCCGCAGCCGCGGAAAATAGCCGTATACCAGCTCAAGATCGCCAGCGACGGCGTCGCGATCCTTGCGCGGATAGGCGCCCATCATCAGGTTCTCGCGCACGCTGAGGAACGGGAATACCTCGCGTCCCTCCGGCACGTGGCTCAAGCCCAGCCGCACGATCTTGTCGGCTTCCATGCGCTGGATCGGCCTGCCCAGAAATTCGATCGTGCCTTTCTGCGGATCGAGGATACCCGAAATGGTTTTCAGCACCGTGGTCTTGCCGGCGCCGTTGGCGCCGAGCAAGGTGACGATCTTGCCGCGCGGCACCTCGAGGCTGATGCCGCGGATGGCCATGATCGGCCCGTAATAGCTCTCGATGTTGCTGAGTTTCAGGATGATGTCGGGCGTGGTCATGACATCAGGCCCCAAGATACGCGGCGACGACGTCGGGATGCACCTGTACCTCGGCTGGCGAGCCCATCGCCAGCACGCGGCCGTAGTTCAGCGCGATGACGCGGTCGGACACGCGGTTGACCAGGGTCATGTCGTGCTCGACCATCAGCACGGTGATGCCGAGCTCGGTCTTCATGTCGCGGATCCAGAACGACATGTCGTCGGTCTCCTCGACATTCAGCCCGGAAGACGGCTCGTCGAGCAGGATCAGTTTTGGTTCGGTGCACAGCGCGCGGGCCAGCTCGATCACCTTGCGCACGCCGTAAGGCAGTCCCGAGATCAGCTTGTCGCGGTAGGCGGCAAGGTCGAGGAACTCGATCACCTGCTCGACGCGGCGGCGATGCGCCTTTTCGGTTTTGCGCACGCTCGGAAGGAACAGCAATTCCTGCCAGAGCTGCGTGGTGGAATGGCGGTGGCGGCCGACCAGCAGGTTGGAGAGCACGGTCGCGTTCTCGAACAGTTCGATGTTCTGGAAGGTGCGGGCGATGCCGAGCTTGGCAATGCCGAACGCGGGCTCCTGGGTGATGTCCTGATCCTCGAAATAAATCCGCCCGGAGGTCGGACTGTAGATGCGCGAGATCAGGTTGAAGATCGAACTTTTGCCGGCGCCGTTGGGGCCGATGATGGAGAGGATCTCGCCCTTTTCCACCGCGAAGCTGACGGAATCCACCGCCTTCAGGCCGCCGAAATGCAGCGAGATGTTTTCGGCGCGGAAATAGCTCATCGGTTGCGCTCCGACTTCACATAGATCTTCTGCCGCTTGAAGGTGGCGCGCTTGTAGAGCGGGAACAGCTGGAAGAACAGTTTGATCTTGAGCCAGCGCCCGTAGAGCCCGAGCGGTTCGAACAGCACGAACAGGATGATGATGATGCCGTAGATCGCGCCTTTCAGGCCATTGGCGGAGGCAAAGGCTGCGGCGCTGTCCTTGATGTGCGCGACTTTCCCGGCGCTCGCGCCAAACGCCGCGGCGACGCCGGCGACCACGCCGGGGATATCGTCCTTGAGGAAGGTCAGGAACGGATCGACCATGACCACGAAGATCGCGCCCAGCACGGCGCCGTGCAGGCTGAACGCGCCGCCGATGATGATCACGATGATGAACTCGATCGAGAGCTGCAGCGTGAACATTTCCGGGCTGATGAAGGACAGCTTGTGGGCAAACAGGCAGCCGGCAAACCCGGTTATCCCTGCGCTGATGGCAAACGACTTCACCTTGTAGAGCGCGACGTTGATGCCCATGCTCCGCGCCGCCGTCTCGCTGTCGCGGATCGCGACAAAGGCGCGTCCGGTCGGCGAGCGCAGCAGATTGAGCGAGCCCACGATGGTCAGGATCAGCACGCCGAGACAGATGAAATAGAAGGTTGGGCTGTCGCGCGGCACCGCGGTGCCGAACAGCTGGACCGCCTTGACCCGCATGCCCTCGTTGCCGTTGGTGACGCTCTCCCAGCGCGCCAGGATTTCCTCGACGATGAAGGCGAAGGAAATCGTCGCGATCACGAGATAGATGCCTTGCAGCCGCAGCGCCGGGAAGCCGACCATCGCGCCGACGATGCCGGTCAGCACGCCGGCGGCGAGGAAATACACCGGAAACGGCACGCCGAGCTGCTGCAGATAGGCGGCGGTATAGGCGCCAATCGCGAGAAATGCGGCATGACCGAGCGAGGCCTGTCCCGTAAACCCGGTCAGGATCAACAGCCCGACGCCGACGGTGGCGTAGATGCAGACAAAGACGATCTGGCTGACGAAATAGCTCGACAGGACGAATGGCGCGATCGCCAGCAGCACCAGCAAGGTGCCATAGGACCAGACATAGCCGCTGTGCGGAAACAGTTTTATGTCGTCCTCATAATCGGTCTTGAAGATGAACCGCATGGCGCTCAAACCTTCTTGCGCATGTGAAGGCCGAACAGGCCTTCGGGCTTGAGCAGCAGCACCATCAGCAGCACGACATAGGGCGCGACATCCTTCCAGCCCTGCGGCAGATAGAAACCGGCCATGCTCTCGATCACGCCGATCAGCACGCCGCCCACCACCGCACCCGGGATCGAGCCGAAGCCGCCGAGCACGGCGGCCGGAAACGCCTTCAGCCCCAGCACCAGCCCGACATTGGAATGAATGAAGGTGATGGGCGCGAGCAGCACCCCGGCGCAGGTCGCGACCGCGGCCGAGATCGCCCACACGATCGAGACCACGCGCTTGACCGGGATGCCCATGTAGTAGGCCGCCAGCATGTTCTCGGAACTGGCGCGCATCGCGGTGCCCAACGTGGTCTTGTTGAAGAATACATAAAGCAGCGCGCAGAGGATGACGGTCGCGGCGATGACCGACAGCTTGTCATAGGCCAGCACCAGCGCGCCGATCCGCAATACACCCTGGCTGAACGGGGTCTCGATCTTGAAGTCGTCGGTGCCCCAGACCATGCCGACCACCGAGCGCAGGAAATAGCCGAGCCCGATGGTCGCCATGATGATGGAGAACTGCGGATAGCCGAGGATGGGGCGCACCACCAGCCGCTCGGCCAGCATGCCGAACAGCGCCATCGCCACCACCGCGCCGGCAAAACCGATCCAGTAATTCAGGCCCAAAATACCGATGAAGGTGAAGGCGAAGAAGCCGCCCAGCATCATCAGGTCGCCCTGCGCGAAATTCACGACCTCGGTCGCCTTGTAGACCAGCACGAAACCGAGCGCGATCAGGCCGTAAACGCAGCCGAGCGCAATCCCGCTGACCAATTGCTGAACGAAGTCCAGCATTGCCACCCTCCCCCGATGCGCGGCGGCTCTTGCGGCCGCGTTTTCCGCATCCTGTGCCGATGCGCGGCCTATTCGCGCCGCAGCCCGGTTCAAGCTGAAAATCGTTGCATTGTCCGGCGCTTATTGAGCCCAAAGCGCTGTTCCCTGTCAACCAAGCCGGGGTTGCCTCAGGCCGCGGCCGCACCATCGACCGCAGCTTCCGAACTGAGTGTGATGAGGACGGTACGGCATCTGCAAGGCCGCAACCGTGAAGCCGTGTTTTGTTCACGGTGAACGAACGGGGGGCGCGAGTCGGCGGTTATTATTTTAAGCGGCGACCTTGAGATTTTGCTGGAATGCGACGATGGCCTTGTTGGCGAGGATCAGCTTGTTGCTGACACCCTTGTTGTAGGCCTCGATCATGGTCGCCAGCAATCTGTAGTGCGCCTTTTCCTCATCCGCGATGACACCGGTACGGTCGAGGTACGCCCAGGCAATGTCGTAGGCTTGACGAAGGGCTTCGACGCTCATCGGGTTCTGCGGCATGGCCTTACCTCGGCGCGTGCAGGTTGGATTGTCGCCAGTCGTCTGAGTGCGCGCTCGCCTCGTGGTCGCGGGCCTTTTTCAAATGAGATTCCTTGGCCGCGCCTTCCGGCAGCTTGTCCGCCTTTTCGGTTTGGACGCCTGCGAGGCGGCGGCTTTCGTCGGCGTCGGGCATTGGCTTCATGACACACCTCCGATTTTTCAGTCCGGATAATGCGTGTTCTCAGAATTCGTTCCTGTGTCCGAAACGTACCGTCACGTACCTTCACAGCGCTTCAACGCCGTTGCGAGTCGATCGAAGGTCACGCATCGCGCTCAGCCGTACTTCGCTTCAAAAGCCTGATCGCTCATGGTGAGATAAATAATCCCCTCGATGAATCCGATCAGCGCGGGAATGAAGGTCCAGCAAAATATCAGATAAAGTATTCCCTGCCCGACGCGGCCCAGATAAAATTTATGAATTCCGAGGCCCCCCAGCAGAATGGCGAATAACGCCGCGGCTATTCTGTTCCTGCCGCCGGGAGTCGTAACGCCGATCACGCCCGGAGCCGGCAACTGCCGGACACCGCATTTCGGACAGATTTCCGCCCTTGCGCTGATGACCGATCCGCAATCGGTGCAGAACTTTTCATTGGCCGCTTTCGATACCGGCATCGACATCCCACTCTCCCGTTCTGGATAGGCCATACTACCGCGCCGGACGACGAACGGCATCCGCAGCCAGGTTCCGGTCTTGAATGAAGTAGAGGTCAACAAAACGCCGCCCGAAACCGTTGGGCGGCGTCGTGGACGCCGGCGAAGCTGGCCTAGGACGGAATCACCGTCACCTTCGCCGTCTTAGAGTTGCCGTCCGCGTTGACGGTGACGTCGGTATATTGACCGGGAGAAATCGACTTCTTGAACGGAACGGTCTGGTAGCCCAGCACGTCCGTGCCGGCGCCGTAGGTGGACACCATCACGTCGAGCAGCAATATCTTCGGATTGGTGCCCTGCGGGTTGGCCTCGACCAGCGAGAGCTTCTCGTTGCCGTTGAAGGTCTGTACCTCGGCTTCGACCGACAGTTCGCTTTTGCCGCCGGCAATATTGGTGATTTCTTTTGCAGTAACTTTGCGTATGTCGCGTTTCATATCCAATCCTTTCCGTGAGCGAAAGCTCATCCTCCATCAACCCAAGCGGGAGTCAAACGGTCAGACGCCGGCGCGACGACAGGCCGCGGCGGGATTTTGCAATCGCGTTCTTCGACCGATCTCGTGCCGGCACCGCCATGGCGGGCGGCCCGCCTCGCCGCTTCATTTGATTTATTTTCGTCCCGGGGCAGGCTAGTGTCGGTCCATCCGGAGTCGGGAGAGGCGAATGAGATTTTTGGTTTTATTGTTCGCGGTGCTGTTTTCCGCGGCCGCGCTGGCTCAAACCCCTGCTCCGGCGCCGGCCGCGCCGGCTGCGCCAAAGGCCGCCAAACCGAAGGCGGCGGCGGCACAGCCCAAGGCCGCGCCGGCAAAACCGCAATCGATTGCCGCGAAGTTGCAGGCCTGCCTTGAGATCGACGATGCGACCAAAGAACGGTTGAACTGCTACGACGCGATCTTTCGGCCGACGCCCAAACCCAAGGCGCCGGCCGCCAAAGGCGTCACCGACTGCCGCTTCATCAAAGAGGAAGACGAGCGGTTGACCTGCTTCAACGGCTTTGCGGAAAAGATCCCCAAGCTGCCGTCGTAACACGGCCCGCCATCGACGGCGCCGCAGCCCGCCGTGGAACCGGATGGCTGCGCCGTCCCGCCTTTTCCCCATCGCCGCCAACTGATATTCCACTCCCCGTTCCGCTTCCTGCGGCTGATGGGATGATTCGGCATGCGACAGCGCCGGGACGCCGCGCTTCGAAGTCTAAGGCTGATGCTGGTTGCGAGCGTCGCTCTCCCGCTGCTGCTGTTCTGCTACGCCTCCTGGGTGAACTATCACGCCGCCTTCGAGCTTGCCGATGAGCGGATCGAGCGCGCGCTCGACATCGCCATGGAGCAGGCGCTGCGGGTATTCCAGTCGATCAGCGTCACCTTCGACAGCGTCGAGCAGATCACGCGCGGCCGCACCGACCAGACCATCAAGATAAACGAGGCCGAGCTCAGCGAACGGCTGAAGCAGTTCGTCTCCGCCCTGCCGGACATCGGGTCGATCTGGATCCTGGATTCAAAACTGGATGCGCTGGTGTCGTCGTTGTTTTTCCCGATTCCATCAGCCGTCAACGCGCCCGAGCGCGCTTACCTGAAGGCGCAACTCGCGCCGGATGCCGGTATCCACATCGGCGAAGTCGTGCGAATCGAACTGACGGGAAAGCTGATCTTTCCGGTCAGCAAATGGCGCTCCGACAGCTCCGGCACTTTCGCCGGGCTCACCGAAATCTCGTTGTCGCCGCAGGCGTTCGAGCGCTTCTATGGCGCGCTTGCGGCGCGCACCAGCGCGAGCTTCGCCCTGATACGGGCCGACGGCGCGGTGCTGGCACGCTATCCCGTGCCGGCGGCGACCGGCATCCGGCTCGACGCCTCCACCGGTTTCGTACAAATGGTTGCGCAAAACCCCGAAGGCGGCCGCTATACCTCGGTGTCCGGCATCGACCGGCTTGAACGGCGCTTTGCCGTGCGCAAACTCTCGGGCTTTCCGCTCTATGTCACGTCTAGTCTGGAAACCCGGGACATCCTCGGCGGCTGGCTGCGCTACATGGCCGGCCATCTGATCTTCGGCGTTCCCGCCACGCTGTTTCTGGTGGTTCTGATCCTGCTGGCGATGCGGCGGACATCCGCGCTCTATGCCGAGGCCGAACGGCGGGAGTTGCTCGAGGCAAGTTTAAGGCAATCGCAGAAGATGGAAGCGGTCGGGCAACTGACCGGAGGCGTCGCCCACGACTTCAACAACCTGCTGACCGTGATCCTCGGCAATCTGCAGATGGCGCTGCGCCAGATACCCGAGGGCAGGCCGCGGACGTTGCTCGCCAATGCCTATCAGGCCGCGGACCGCGCCGCCGAGCTGACCAAGCGCCTGCTGGCATTTTCACGCAGCCAGCCGCTCGATCCCCAGCCGATCGACGCCAACCGGCTGGTGGCGGGGATGTCGGGCCTGCTCGACCGCACGCTCGGCGAGACCGTTGCGGTGGAAACCGTGGGCAGCGCCGGGCTGTGGCAGACCGAAGCCGACGCGCCGCAACTCGAGGCCGCGATCCTCAATCTCGCGATCAACGCCCGCGACGCCATGCCTGAAGGCGGCAAGGTCACGATCGAAACCGGCAATGCATTCCTTGACGAGTTTTATTGCCAGTCGGCCGAAGGCGTAAAACCCGGCCAGTATGTGATGATTTCCGTGACCGATACCGGCGCTGGCATGCCGCAGGAGGTGATCGACAAGGCGTTCGATCCCTTCTTCACCACCAAGGCCGCGGGCGCCGGCACGGGCCTTGGTCTCAGCCAGGTCTACGGCTTCATCAAGCAGAGCGGCGGCCATGTGCGGATCTACAGCGAGATCGGCGAAGGCACCACGGTGAAACTTTATCTGCCGCGCAGCTTTGCCCGCGACAAGCCGCTGCCGAGCAGCAAAGCGGCGGACGACGCGCCTGCGGGCAAGCAGGAAACCGTGCTGGTGGTCGAGGACGATGCCGACGTCCGCGCCTATGTGGTCGAGACCCTGTCCGCGCTCAATTACAGGGTTCGGGAGGCTGAGAATGCGGAGGCAGCGCTGGGCATATTGGATGACTCCGCGCCGGTCGACCTTCTGCTCACCGACGTGGTGATGCCCGGCATGAACGGGCGCAACCTTGCCGAGGCGGCGCTGCTGCGCCGCCCCGGGCTGAAGGTGCTGTACATGACCGGCTATTCCCGCAACGCCATCGTGCATCAGGGCCGGTTAGATGCCGGCGTCGCGCTGATGCAGAAACCGTTCTCGCAAACCATGCTGGCGATGCGGGTGCGGACGGTGCTGGAGGAGGCGTGACTGTGGAAACGCACATCTTTAAGCGATCTCGTGGCGGCAAGCCCGCTGATCGCGTGGCCCTCTTATCGGCTTCGGCGTTTCGCCGGGCGCTTTAAAAATTCGTCCGGCTCGACGCCGAGGGTCTGAGCCAGTTTTCCGATGACCTTGATGCTGACATGGAATGAGCCCTTTTCGAGCTGGCTCAGATAGCTGCGGCTGATCTTCGCGTCGTAGGCGAGCTCATCCTGCGACAATCCCCGGGCATTGCGCAATCGTCGCAAGTTGGTGGCGAATATTTCCCGCAAATCCATGCGGAAAACAATGCCTGTTGTTCAGTATATCACACCTCTATATATTCAACAAAACCGAACGGATCGCGCAATGCGTCTGACGCAAAAGACTGTCGACAGCCTGAAAGCGGCAAAGGGTGGCCGCGTAAATTGGGATGACGCCGTGCCCGGCTTCGGCGTGGCCGTAAAGAAAGGCAAAGAGCCCGTCTATTGTAATTCGGTTCCAGATCGAGGGGCGTCAACGCGATATCGCACTCGCCTGGACGAGCAAACTTGACTTGAAGTCGGCTCGGGATGTGGCCGCGCGCATTCTTTCACTGGCACGCGCCATGAAAAGCGGGGAATAAAGCTTCAGGCAACAAGTGTCGCGAAGATTGCCTGCTATCGTGCTCTTCGAGATATGGTCGGAGCGAGAGGATTTGAACCTCCGACCCCTAGTCTCCCAGACTAGTGCGCTAACCGGGCTGCGCTACGCTCCGATGCCGTGACGGCCCCGTTCTGTAGCTTCTCGCAGAGCCCGGCGCAAGAAGGGTGGATCAGGGTTGGGAGGCGATTGCAGGCCGCCGGTTCCGTCATTCCGGGATGCGCCTCTTGGCGCAGGCCCGGAATCCATAACCCCCAATCGTGGTTATCGATTCCGGGTTCGCGCTTCGCGCGCCCCGGAATGACGATCAGCCTTCCTTGCCCGCGTCCTCGAGCAATTGCCGGCAGGCGATCAGCTCCTGCAGTGCGGTCTGGAGTTTGGCGACGTCGAGCTTGCGGGCATCACCTCTGCTCGCCCCGGCTGATGGCTGGGCCGCGAACTCCGGTGCGCGCCGCACAGGCGCCGGCGCGTCGTCAGCCTCATCCTCGTCATCCGCGGTCTCGACAATAGCTTCATCATCGCCGGCATCGGGATGCCCGCGCATCGCGCTGTCATCGGCAGCACCAAAGGAAGGCACCGCGGACGAACCATCCACCAGGCCCTGCACCGACTTGACGCCGTGCTCTTTCAGGATGCGCTGCACGCCGCGGATGGTGTAGCCCTCGCCGTACAGCAATCGGCGGATGCCCCTGAGCAGGTCGACGTCGTCGGGGCGGTAGTAGCGCCGGCCGCCGCTGCGCTTCATCGGCTTGATCTGGGCGAACCGGGTCTCCCAGAACCGCAGCACGTGCTGGGGGATGTCGAGATCGTCGGCGACCTCGCTGATGGTGCGGAATGCATCCGGCGCCTTGTCCAAGGCCAAGCTCCTCTTTCAATCTTACGTTGAACGCAGAATTTGACGAACTAGTCGTCCTTGTCGTCGGCGCCGGGACTGCCGCTGCCGTTGCCGTTGATCCGCTGCTTCAGGATCGCGGAGGGCTTGAACACCATCACGCGGCGCGGAGAGATCGGCACCTCGGTGCCGGTCTTCGGATTGCGGCCGATGCGCTGGCCCTTCTTGCGCACCATGAACGAACCGAACGAAGACAGTTTCACGGTCTCGCCCTTCTCCAGGCAATCGGTGATCTCCTTCAACACCAGTTCGACGAAGGCAGACGACTCCGTGCGCGACAGCCCCACCTTCTGGTAGACGGCTTCGCACAGATCGACGCGTGTGACTGTCTTTCCGGTACCGGTCATCGCCTGCCCCAAACTCACGGCGAACAATTTATATCCTGAAATTATGAGCTTAACCACCCACGGTCAACAGCGCTCATCATGCATTAGCATGAAAGAAGCGCGCAATGCACATCGGCATTTTAACGCCGCGCTTACCAGCGCAGCAGCGCCGAGCCCCAGGTGAAGCCGCCACCCATGGCCTCCAGCAGCACCAGATCGCCCTTCTTCAACCGTCCATCGGCAACCGCAACCGCCAGCGCCAGCGGAATCGACGCCGCCGAGGTGTTGCCGTGACGGTCTACCGTCAATACCACCTTCTGCGGCGCAATATGCAGCTTGTGCGCCGAAGCATCGATGATCCGCTTGTTGGCCTGGTGCGGAACGAACCAGTCGATGTCGTCGGCGGTGATGCCTGAGGCCTTGAAGGCATCGACGATCACGTCGGTGATCATGCCCACGGCGTGCTTGAACACCTCCTTGCCTTCCATCCGGAGATGGCCGACGGTCTGGGTCGAGGACACACCGCCGTCGACATACAGTTTCGATTTGTGACGGCCGTCGGAGCGCAGATGCGTGGTCAGCACGCCCCGATCCGGCTTCACGCCGGACTGCGGCTGCGCGTCGAGCACGATGGCGCCGGCGCCGTCGCCGAACAGCACGCAGGTGCCGCGGTCGGTCCAATCCAGGATCCGCGAAAATGTCTCCGCCCCGATCACCAGCGCCCGGCTGAACGCGCCGCTGCGCAGGAAATTGTCGGCGGTGGCCAGCGCGAAAACGAACCCCGAGCACACCGCCTGCAGGTCGAACGCAGCACCATGGTTGATGCCGAGCGCACTCTGAACCGCGACCGCGGTCGCCGGAAAGGTATTGTCCGGCGTCGAGGTCGCCAACACGATCAGGTCGATCGACTGCGCGTCGACGCCGGCGTCGGCAAGGGCTGCGCGGGCGGCATTGATCGCCAGATGCGAGGTGAATTCGCCTTCCGCGGCAATATGGCGCTGCCGGATGCCGGTGCGCTGGACGATCCACTCGTCCGAGGTATCCACCTTCGCCGCCAGCTCGGCGTTGGTCAGGATCCGCTGCGGCAAATAGGAGCCGCAGCCGAGCACGACCGAACGGATCGCGGTCACGAAACGGCCTCTTGCGCGGCCGGCGCGGGGCTGAGCGGGCTGCCGTCACGGTGGAGCATTTGATTGATCTTGGTCAGGAGGTCGTAGCGGACCATGTCATAGCCAACATCGACCGCATAGGCAAAGCCCTCGGCGTCGGTTCCACCATGGCTCTTGACCACGATCCCGTTCAACCCGAGCAGGACGCCGCCATTGGACTTGCTGGGGTCCATCTTGTCGCGCAGCGATTTGAACGCCTGGCGCGCGAACAGATAGCCGATCTTGGAACGCCAGGTGCGCGACATCGCGCTACGCAGATATTCCGAAATCTGCCGCGCGGTCCCCTCCGCGGTCTTCAACGCGATATTGCCGCTGAAACCTTCAGTGACGATCACGTCGGCGGCGCCCTGGCCGATGCCGTCGCCCTCGACAAAGCCGATGAAATTCAGATTGGGCAGATCCATCGCGCGCAGCATTTCGGCGGCTTTGCGGATTTCCTCGCCGCCCTTCACCTCCTCGACACCGATATTGAGTAGCCCCACGGTCGGCCGCTCCAGATCGAACAGCACCCGCGCCATCGCGCCGCCCATTACCGCCAGCGCCGCCAGATGCGCGGCGTCGGCGCCGATGGTGGCGCCGAGATCGAGCACGACGGAATCGCTGCGGACGGTCGGCCACACCCCCGCAATCGCCGGACTGTTGATGCCGGGCAGCATGCGCAGGCAGAACCGCGCCATCGCCATCAGCGCACCGGTATTGCCAGCTGAGATGGCGACGTCGGCCTCGCCCTTCTTGACGGCATCGATCGCGAGCCACATCGAGGAGGTCTTGCGGCCGCGGCGCAGCGCCTGGCTCGGCTTGTCGTGCATGCTGACGGCGACGTCGGTATGAATGACGCGCGACACCGCCTTCATGGCCGGATGCCTGGCGAGTTGCGGCTCGATCAACGCGCGGTCGCCGAACAGCAGGAATTCGGTGTCGGGATGTCGGCTCAACGAAATCGCGGCGCCGGGAACGACGACCGATGCGCCGATATCGCCACCCATGGCGTCAAGCGCGATTCGAACCTTTTGCGGCATGAACGTCCCGGAAACCTTATCGCTTGCGGCCTTGAAGCGCGGGGACAATAGCGTTTCCTAAGGCCGATACAACATCTTGACCGCACCGTTTTATGCAAATCGCCGGCCCCGCCCGGGAATCGGCGCTCTCAAGGAAAGCCCATGAATTCAATCGATTAGGGCGGATTCCGCAGCCAATCCGGCGGCGCCGGTTCCGCTCAATCCTCGCCGCGCTTCTTCGAATCCGTGCGGCCGGGGCCGGGCTTCAAGGCTTTCAACGCTGCGAACGGGTGATCGTCGGGATCGTCGGGAACGACCGGGGAATCGAAAACCGCGTCCGGCTTGCGCGGATAGGGATCGATCCCCAGAAACAGCGCATCGGCCGCGAGCCGGCCGAGGTCGATGGCGCCGCCCACGATCGGCTCCGGCGGATCGGGAATTTCGACATCGCTTTCGGCGGCGTCATCGATGAGATCGGCCAGCGCGGGAATCTGTTCCGCCGGCGCGAAGATCAGGTCGATCGCCTCATCGACCTCGTTCTCGATCGGATCGAGCGTGACCACGCAGGTCTGTCCTATCCGTGCCTTGACATGCCCCATGACATGCACGCGTCCCTCGCGCATCGGCGTGAGATCGAGCGACGCCTGCGCCGACTTGACCTCGCGCAGGCCGCCGAGATCGGCGAGTGCCTGGCGCTGGGTCGGACTAGCCTCGAACTCCCGATGCAAGCCGGTGTCCGGAATCTGCGCCACCGCGACCGGAACGCTCCAGGGATTTGCAACGTCTGGTTTTGCGCGATCCGTCATGCCGTTCACTTTGCTGCTGCCGCCGGCGCAAACGGCGCAGGCGACGGAAACGTCCATATCCCGTTGCTGACGACGCTGTCGTCGAGCGCGGCCAGGGCGGCAACGGCCGCATTGGCGTAGGCAGCGAGCTGCCGCGCCTGTCCGATGCCGTGCCCGTCCAGGATATTCCGGCATAGCGCCAGCGCCAGCGGCTCGGCGCCCGCCTCCAGAGCGGCATCGTAGGCCGCACTTCGTCCGTAAAACGCCTCGCCGAATTTCTGCATGCGCTTGGGCACGGTGAGATCGCCGACACCCAGTTCGCGCAAGTTGGCGTCCATATCGCCGCAGAAGTGGTCGAACAGCGCCTGGCATTGGCCGGCGCCGCCCCGGACAGGGCGCAGCCGACGCAGCACCAGCCACAGATGCAGCACCACCATATCGAAACGCCCGTTAACCGTGTCCGCCACGCCCATGGCCTGATAAAACAAGGGTTCTCGCGCTTGCGCCACGATCATGCCATAGATGGCCTCAATGGTGCCGCGCGGGGGCGCGAGGGGTTTCCAGAAGTGATTGAACGGCCAAGACATTGTGGGTTCCGCAAGCGAGCCCCGAAGGTTTGCTTATCGGGCGCTCGCGCATGTTGCAATCCGCATGAGCGCCCGGTACGTCAACGCCTCGCGCGATGCAAGAGGATGGGGCCAGCCCCGGAATGACACTTTCGAGCCAGACACGTCAACGCGCGCATCATCCGCGCGGCCTCGTCGCGCGCTGGCGCGGCCTGCGCTCGGCCGCAGCCGTAGCGCTGGTCTGCGCCGCTTTGGGCGCCTGCACCGGGGAGCAATTCCAGAAGGGCTATATCCTGCCGCCCGGCGCGCTGGAGCAAATTCCGATCGGCGCCAGCCAGGATCAGGTGCTGATCGTGATGGGGACGCCGTCCACCGTCGCCACGCTGAACGGCGAGGTGTTCTATTACATCTCGCAGCGCGCCGAGCGGAAGGTGCAGTTCATGGACCAGAAGATCACCGACCAGCGGGTGATCGCGATCTATTTCGACAAGAACCGGCAGGTGGTCCGGCTTGCGAATTACGGGCTGCAGGACGGCAAGATCTTCGACTTCATCAGCCGCACCACGCCGACCTCGGGGCAGGAAATGAGCTACCTCGCGCCGCTGTTCAAGCTGCTCAGCTTCCATTAGGGCCGTGTCCCGGACGCGGTGCGGCATTCTTCATGCCGCTCCGCAGAGCCGGGACCGTACCGAGCACCGGCGTTCGCGACGAGCCCGGCTCTGCAGCGCACCGTTTCGCAAGAGCTACACGCTGCGCTGCGTCCGGGGCACGCTAACCTGCGCCAAGGCGTCCGCTTGCCCATCGACAGCGCATTCCCTAACCTCCCCGCAACAAGAAATTCCATGCAGGGAGAGACGCCGTGACCAGCTTGCTAACTCGCCGCCGTGTGCTGTCGGGCGCCGCGGCGCTTTCGTCAGCCGCTTTATTGCCGCGCGCCAGCTACGGCGCCGACTGGCGGCCCACCGAAACCGTCCGCATCATCGTGCCGGCGGCGGCCGGCGGCAGCACCGACGTGATGGGGCGGCTGCTGGCGCAGCACCTGCAGGCGAACTGGGGCCAGTCGGCGGTGGTGGAGAATCGTTCCGGCGCCGGCGGCACCATCGGCACGGCAGAGGTGGTGCGCCAGAAGGGCGACGGCCACACCATCCTGATCGGCAATCCCGGCCCCAACGCCATCGCCTACAGCATCTTCCGCAACCTGACCTACAAGGCCGACCAGTTGCAGGCGGTCAGCAACCTGATCCAGATCCCGAACATCATCTCGGCGCACCCCTCGACCGGAATCAAATCGATCGGCGAACTGATCGCCTACATCAAGGCCAATCCGGACAAGCTGACCTACGGCTCCTCCGGCATCGGACAGAGCCCTCACCTCACCTTCGCCTGGTTCCTGCAACTCACCGGGTTAAAGATGGTGCACGTGCCGTTCCGCGGCGCCGGTCCTGCGCTGCAGGCGGGACTAGCCGGCGACATCCAGATCCTGTCGGACAATCTCTATCCGTCGCTGCCGCAGGTGCAGGACGGCAAGCTCAACGCGCTGGCCGTGACCACGCCGGAGCGCAGCGCGTCGGCGCCGGAGATTCCGACCATGCGCGAGAGCGCGCCGGAGCTCGCCAAGTTCGACGTCTCCTCATGGTTCGGCGTGTTCCTGCCCAAGAGCGCGCCGGCACCGATCGTCGATGCGCTCAACACGCAGATCAAGGCGATGCTGGAGCGCGACAACGTCAAGAAGAACATCGCGGCGATGGGCGCGCGGACCGATTACGGCTCGCCGCAACAGTTTTCCGGTTTCGTCGCGGCGGAAACCGCGAAGTTTGGCGGCATCATCAAGCAGGAAGGCCTGCAGATGGATGTGAATTGAGGGTCTCGTGTCCCGGACGCAGCCCGTAGGATGGGTTGAGCGCTTGCGAAACCCATCATCAACGTGCCACGGGCCCGATGGGTATCGCTGCGCTCAACCCATCCTACGAAGACGAAAAACCCCGCGGCTTGCACCGCGGGGTTTCTTGCATCAATCAGCCTTCGCGCCTCAATGCGCCAGAATCGCCAGCAGCAGCAGCGCCACGATGTTGGTGATCTTGATCATCGGGTTCACCGCGGGGCCGGCCGTATCCTTGTAGGGATCGCCGACGGTGTCGCCGGTCACCGCGGCCTTGTGGGCGTCGGAGCCCTTGCCGCCGTAGTGGCCGTCCTCGATGTACTTCTTGGCGTTGTCCCAGGCGCCGCCGCCCGAGGTCATGGAGATCGCGACGAATAGTCCCGTGACGATCACCCCGAGCAGCATCGCGCCCACCGACGAGAACGCCGCCGACTTGGCGGCGGCAACGGCCGCGGCACTGCCGCCGACGCCACCGGCAATCACGAAGATCGCAAAATAGACGAAGATCGGCGACAGCACCGGCAGCAGCGACGGGATGATCATTTCCTTGATCGCCGCCTTGGTCAGCAGGTCGACCGCGCGACCGTAGTCCGGCTTGTCGGTGCCCTGCATGATGCCCGGCTTTTCGCGGAACTGACGGCGCACTTCCTCGACGATCGCACCCGCCGCGCGGCCCACCGCGGTCATGCCCATCGCCCCGAACAGATACGGCAGCAGGCCGCCGAACAGCAGGCCGACCACGACGTAAGGGTTGTTCAGCGAGAAGTCGGGCAGCACGCCCTGGAAGTACGGGTACTTGGCGGCGTTGGCGATGAAGAATTTGAGATCTTCATTATAGGCCGCGAACAGCACCAGCGCACCGAGGCCGGCCGAACCGATCGCATAGCCCTTGGTGACCGCCTTGGTGGTGTTGCCGACCGCGTCCAGCGCGTCGGTGGCCTTGCGGACTTCCTTGGGCAGGCCGGCCATTTCGGCGATGCCGCCGGCATTGTCGGTGACCGGGCCGAAGGCGTCGAGCGCCACGATCATGCCGGCCAGCGCCAGCATGGTGGTGGTCGCGATCGCGATGCCGAACAGACCGGCAAGGCTGTAGGTGACGAGGATGCCGGCGATGATCACCAGCGCCGGGCCCGCGGTCGCTTCCATCGAGATCGCCAGACCCTGGATCACATTGGTGCCGTGACCGGTGACCGATGACGCCGCGATCGACTTCACCGGGCGATATTCGGTGCCGGTGTAGTATTCGGTGATCCAGATGATCAATCCGGTGACGACGAGGCCGACGATGCCGCATTCGAACAGCGCCATGCCGGTGTATTTCACGCCGGCCAGCGGACCGAAACCGATCAGCCAGTAGATGACGCCGGCAACGCCGATCAGCGACAGGATGCCGGTGGCGATCAGGCCCTTGTACAGCGCGCCCATGATCGACTGCGAGGCACCGAGCTTGACGAAGAAGGTGCCGGCGATCGACGTCAGGATGCAGATGCCGCCGATGGCCAGCGGCAAGGTCATCATGTTGACCAGCAGCGGCGAGGTCGCAAAGAAGATCGCGGCCAGCACCATGGTGGCGACCGCGGTCACCGCATAGGTCTCGAACAGGTCGGCGGCCATGCCGGCGCAGTCGCCGACATTGTCGCCGACGTTGTCGGCGATGGTGGCGGGGTTGCGCGGATCGTCCTCGGGAATGCCGGCTTCGACCTTGCCGACGAGATCGCCGCCAACGTCGGCGCCCTTCGTAAAGATGCCGCCGCCGAGACGCGCGAAGATCGAGATCAGCGAGGCGCCGAAGCCGAGCGCCACCAGCGCATCGACCACGACGCGGTCGTTGGCCTTGAGGCCCAGCACGTGGGTGAGATAGGCGAAATAGATGGTGACGCCGAGCAGCGCCAGACCCGCGACCAGCATGCCGGTGATGGCGCCGGCCTTGAAGGCAAGTTCAAGTCCGCCGGCCAGCGACGTGGTCGCCGCCTGTGCGGTGCGGACGTTGGCACGGACCGAGACGTTCATGCCGATGAAGCCGGCCGCACCGGACAGGATCGCGCCGATCGCAAAGCCTGCCGCAACCAGCATTCCCAGGAAATAGGCGAGCAGCGCGAAGATCACGATGCCGACGAGACCGATGGTCATGTACTGGCGCTTCAGATAGGCCTGCGCGCCTTCGCGCACCGCGGCCGCGATCTCCTGCATCCGCGGATTGCCGGCATCGGCCTTCAGGACCGAAGCCGTCGCCCACGCGGCGTAAACGATGGAAAGCGCTCCGCAGAGCACAATCACCCATAATGCTGTCATTGAATTTGCCTCAGATTAGGATTCTCACCCACGCCGTCGCCGCAGGTGCGGCGGGCGCACAAAAAGGAGGCCTGCCCTGCCCAAAAGGGCGGCCTCAAATCGGCGGGACCATGCCAAAATCGCACCCCCGGCGCAACGCCGCGGGCGGCCTAAACGGACGATTTTCGAAAGGTTTTTGGCGCGAATTGGCGGTTGCGGCGGGTTTTGGCGAAAAGCCTCAGAAATGGCTGTAAGACAGGCGCGGCAAAGCTATTTCGGCCCCCTGCCCGTCGATAAACCGGGGAAACGCGGACCCGGCCATGATGGTCCCGATCGAGGTCACGGGCACACCGGCGAGCTTTGCTGCCTGCTCGAACGCCTCGAAGCGATTCTCCGGAATCGTGCACAGAATCTCGTAATCGTCGCCGCCGGAGACGATGGATTCGATGCCGACGGCGCCGCGCGCAAGCAACATTTGCGCGGCAGCGGACAAGGGGATGCTCCGGACATCGATCACCGCCGATATGCCCGACGCCGCGCAGAGCTTGGCGAGGTCGCCGGCAAGGCCGTCCGACACATCCATCGCCGCGCTGGCGTGATCGCGAACCGCTTGCGCCAGCGTGACACGCGGCTGCGGCACGCGATAACGTCCGATCAGCATCTCTCGTTCATCGCCCCCGAGAGCGGCCGCTGCGCCGCCTTTGACGAGTTCGAGGCCCAGGGCCGCATCGCCGATCGTGCCTGACACCACCACGCGGTCGCCAGCCTTTGCGCCGCTGCGCCGGACCATCTTGCCCTGGGGTACGCGGCCGAAGGCGGTGATCGAAATCATCAAGGGTCCCGGAGTGGAAACGGTGTCGCCGCCGAGCAGCGGGCATTGAAACATCGAAGCGTCCTCGCCGAGCCCGCGCGCGAACCGCATGAGCCACGCCTCATCGGCCTCGCGCAACGCCAGCGTCAGGACAAAGCCCGCGGGCACGGCGCCCTTGGCGGCGAGATCGGAGAGATTCACCCGCAGCGCCTTGCGCGCGATGCTGTCCGGCGGATCGTCTGACAGGAAATGCACGCCCTCGACGATGGCATCGGTGGTGACGACGATGTCGTCGCCGGACGGTTTCAGGATCGCCGCATCGTCGGCGAGATCGAAGGCGCCGGGATCGGTCGCCAGCGGCTTGAAATAGCGCGCGATCAGGGAGTCTTCAGCGGATGCGCCTGAGGTGGTCACGTTCAGTGTCCCGCGCGCACGAACTCGTCGCCGCGAAACTGGCGGGCGATCTGGTCGAGCACGGCATTGACCATGCCGGTCTCGTCGCCATCGACAAAGGCATGCGCCACGTCGACGTATTCGGAGACGACGACGCGGGCGGGCACGTCCTTGCGATGTTCCAGCTCATACGAACCGGCGCGCAGCACCGCGCGCAAAATCGCGTCGATCCGCTTCAGCGGCCAGCCTTTCGACAGCGCATCGTCGATCAAGGGATCGAGCTTTGCCTGATCGCGCACCACGCCGGCGACCACGTCCCTGAAGAAGGCGGCTTCGGCGGGAAGATATTTGTCGCCCTCGACTTCGCCGCCGAGCCAGTGGCTTTCGAACTCGGCGAAGATGTCGTTGATCCCGGCGCCGGCGATATCCATCTGGTACAGCGCCTGCACCGCCGCCAGCCGCGCCGCACCGCGGCGGTTGGCTTTCTTGTCGGGCGTTTTCTTATGGGGATCACTCGTCATCTGCGAGACCCCGCATAAGATCATTCAGCCCGACGCTGGGATAGCGGCGCTTGATGCGCAGCATCGCAAGTGCGGCGCGTGCGGCGTCGCCGCCCTTGTCGAGTTCGCTCTTTCGCGCGCGGGCCCATGCCTGCTCTTCGGTATTGACGGTGATGATGCCGTTGCCCAGCGGAAAGCCGCGATCGACGGCAATCTGCATCAGCGCGCGCGAGGATTCCATTGACACGATCTCGAAATGAATGGTGTCGCCGCGGATCACGCAGCCCAGCGCAATGACCGCATCGAAGTTCGTGCCGGCGTCCTCGGCGGAATCGAGCGCCATCACGACTGCCGCCGGAATCTCCAGCGCGCCGGGCACCGTGATGATTTCATGGGTGGCCTTGGCTTTCTTTATCTCGGCCAACGCGCCTTCCAGCAGCGCGTCCTGAATATCGTCATAGAAGCGCGCTTCGACGATCAGAATGCGCGCGCCGGAGATATCGGTCCGGTCTTTCAGCGCTGCGCGGCGGGCGTCTGCCATTTTGGTTGCCAGTCGGAAGTTGCGTTGTGCAGCTTTTAGGCGCAGCGGCGCGTGAAGCCAAGCGTGGAGTAGCAATAAAATGCGCCGTCATTCCGGGATGCGCCTCTTGGCGCAGGCCCGGAATCCATACTCACGATGGTGGTTATGGATTCCGGGCTCGCGCAAAGATGCGCGCCCCGGAATGACGAGATTTATTTCATTTCGCTCAAGCGCGCCGCGTAGCGTGCCATCAGGTCGACTTCGAGGTTGACTTCGCTGCCCTCAGTCCAGCCGCCGAGCGTGGTGACGGCAAGTGTGTGCGGAATGATCAGCACGGAAAATGTCACGTCATCCACGGTATTCACCGTCAGCGATACGCCGTCCAGCGTCACCGAGCCCTTGGCCGCGATGAAGCGCGCCAGCTCGCGCGATGTCTTCAATTCAAAGCGCGCCATATCGGGCAGATCCTCGCGCATAACGATGGTGGCGATGCCGTCGGCATGGCCTGCGACGATGTGGCCGCCGAGCTCATCGCCGATTTTCAACGCGCGCTCCAGATTGAGTCTGGTACCGACGCGCCAGTGTTTCGCGGTGGTCACGGCGAGCGTTTCCGCGGCGGTATCGACTTCGAACCAGGTCTTGCCCCCTCAACGCCCGATTCAACCACGGTAAGGCAGACGCCGTCGCAGGCAATCGACGCGCCGTCCGCGATGGTGGCGCGGTCGTAGCGGCAGGCGATGCGCAGCCGGTGCAACTGCCCCTGCACCGTCGGCGTCAAAGCGACGATCTCGCCGATATCGGTGACAATGCCGGTGAACATTTTTATGCGCGCTCGTAGATCGTGAGAGTGTCTTTCTGCAAACTCTCGCTAGCACGAACTTTCAATCGCGGCGAGCCGGTGATCGCGCTCAGCGGCAATGCGTCCAATGCCGCGACGCCGTCGGCGCCGACCGCGTCAGGCCCGCGCAGCAGCCAGACCTCATCGGCGAGATCAGCGGCGACGAACGACGACGCCACCCGCGAACCACCCTCCACCAGCAGCCGGGTAATGCCTTTTTCGGCCAGCGCGTGCAGCACGGCTGTGAGATCGAGCCGCGGCGGCGGCGTCGTGGTGGCGACGCGGATCACCTGCGCGCCGGCTGCTCCCAGCTTCATGGCGGCGGGCGCCTCCGCAAGGTTCGACGTCATCACCCACAGCGGCGTCTCCCGCGCCGAATGCACGAGCCGGCTGCTGCCGGGAATGCGCAAGCTGCGGTCCAGCACCACCCGCACCGGCGATTGTGCCTCCATGCCCGGCAGGCGGGTGGTCAGCAGCGGGTCATCCGCCAGCACGGTGCCGATGCCGACCAGAATGGCGTCGCATTGCGCGCGCAGCAGATGCACGCGCGAGCGTGTGGCGTCGCCTGATATCGCGACCGGCTTGCGGTCCGCCGCGGCGATTTTTTCGTCGGACGAGACCGCGAGCTTGAGGATCACATGCGGGCGCTTGTCGCGGATGCGCCGAAAATGCCCGGCGTGGTCGCGCGCCGCATCGGCAGCGCCCAAGCCGACATCGACCGCGATCCCGGCGGCCCGCAACCGCGCATGGCCCCGGCCCGCGACTTCCGGATTGGGATCCTCGATCGCCGACACCACGCGCGCGATGCCGGCCGATATCACCGCATCGGCGCAGGGCGGCGATTTGCCGTGATGCGAGCACGGCTCCAGCGTCACATAGAGCGTGGCGCCGCGTGCGGCCTCGCCCGCCCGCCTGAGCGCCTCGACCTCCGCATGCGGCCGCCCGCCGGGCTGGGTCCAGCCGCGGCCGACAATGACGCCATCCTTGACGATCACGGCGCCGACGGCGGGATTGGGCCAGGTGCGGCCCTGGCCGCGCCGGCCCAGCGCCAGCGCCAGCGCCATGAAGCGCTGGTCGGCAGCTTTCGATGCTTTGGATTTTTCCGCGTATTGATCTTCCAGAATGCGGAAGATCATTTGCGTATCAGCGCCGGGCGGTCGTCGTCGCCGGAGAGCTCGCCGAGCACGGCCTCAAAGTCCTTGGCCTCGCGAAAATTGCGATACACCGAGGCGAAGCGCACATAGGCGACGTCGTCGAGCTGGCGCAGATGCTCCATCACGATCTCGCCGATGGTTTCCGACGAAATCTCCGCCTCGCCGCCGCTCTCGAGCTCGCGCACGATCGCCGACACCATCTTCTCGACGCGCTCCGGGTCGACCGGGCGCTTGCGCAAGGAGATCTGCAGCGAGCGCACCAGCTTGTCGCGGTCGAACGGCACCCGGCGGCCGTTGCGCTTGATCACCGTGAGTTCGCGCAGCTGCACCCGCTCAAAGGTGGTGAAGCGGAAATTGCAGGCCATGCAGACCCGCCGCCGCCGGATCACAGCGGAATCCTCGGTGGGGCGCGGAGTCCTTCACCTGCGTATCGAGACTGTTGCAGCTTGGGCAGCGCATCCGGCCTAAACCTTTAGTAAATCGGGAAGCGGTCGGTGAGCGCTTTCACCCGTTCCTTGACCGCGGCTTCCACCGGCGGCGCCTTGCCGTCCTGCGATTGCGCAATCGCATTGAGCACTTCGGCGATCAGCCCGCCGACCTGCTGGAATTCGGCGACGCCAAAACCGCGGGTGGTCGTTGCCGGCGTGCCGAGCCGCAGGCCCGAGGTGACGAAGGGCGTTTCCGGATCGAAGGGAATGCCGTTCTTGTTGCAGGTCAGCGCCGCGCGCACCAGTGCCTTTTCCGAGACGTTGCCCTTCAGTCCCTTGGGCCTGAGGTCCACCAGCATCAGATGGTTGTCGGTGCCGCCGGAGACGATGTCGAGGCCATGCGCGCGCAGGCTCTCCGCCAGCGCCTTGGCATTCTCCACCACGTTCCTCGCATAGATCCGGAAGTCCGGGCGCAGCGCTTCCGCGAACGCCACCGCCTTCGCCGCGATCACATGCATCAGCGGGCCGCCCTGCAGTCCCGGGAACACCGCCGAGTTGAACTTCCTGGTCAGTGTCTCGTCATTCCACAGCATCAACCCGCCGCGCGGGCCGCGCAGCGACTTGTGCGTGGTGGTGGTGGTGACATGCGCATGCGGAATCGGCGAGGCATGCACGCCACCGGCGACGAGGCCCGCAAAATGCGCCATGTCGACCATGAAATACGCCCCGACGCTGTCCGCGATCTCGCGAAAGCGCTTGAAATCCCACGGCCGCGAATAGGCCGAGCCGCCGGCGATGATCAGCTTCGGTTTCACCTCCTCGGCGCGGCGCGCGACCTCGTCCATGTCGATCAGCTGGTCGTCGCGGCGCACGGTGTAATGCTGCGCGTTGAACCACTTGCCGGAAACGTTCACCGGCGAGCCATGGGTGAGATGGCCGCCGGCGGCGAGATCGAGTCCCATGAAAGTGTCGCCGGGGGCGAGCAGCGCCAGAAATACCGCCTGGTTCATCTGGCTGCCGGAATTCGGCTGTACATTGGCGAACTGCGCGCCGAACAGCTTTTTGGCGCGCTCGATCGCCAGTGTCTCGGCGACGTCGACGAATTCGCAGCCGCCGTAGTAGCGGTTGCCCGGATAGCCTTCGGCGTATTTGTTGGTCATCACCGAGCCCTGCGCTTCCAGCACCGCGCGGCTGACGATGTTTTCCGACGCGATCAGCTCGATCTCATGGCGCTGGCGGCCGAGTTCGCCGCGGATCGCGGCGGCGATTTCCGGGTCGGCGTCGCTGAGCGTGGCGGTAAAGAACGAGTCGGGCGCGGATGCGGTCCTGGCGGAACTGGCGGGAGGGTTCATGGGCGAAATATCTCCACCGCCGCAGGCTCCTAAGAGGCTCACGGGCGGTCATGTGTGGCGGTCGAAAGCGGCGTCCGCCGATTAGCATATCGGGGCGAACAGGCCAAGCGCTTGCGGCTCCTGCCCGCTATTTATGCAAGATATGGTGGGATGCCAGTTCCGGAAGGGCAATCTCGTGCCCCGGACGCAGCGCAGTGCGCCGCCCTTCGCGGCGTAGTGCGCTGCAGAGCCGGGGCCGTCGCGAACTCCGCGTTTGGTATGGTCCCGGCTCTGCGGAGCGGCATGAAGAATGCCGCACCGCGTCCGGGACACGGCGTCACTTCGCAAACCGATACGCCCCGCCCTTCTCCACCGAGCGCCGGAACGCCAGCCGCGCATGCATGCGCGCGAGCCACGCGGCGAGATTTGGATACGGCGCGATCCTGTCGAACACCTTCGCCATGTCGCCGACAAAACTCATCTGGATATCCGCCCCCGACAACGCGTCGCCGACAAAGAACTCGCGTCCCTGCAGCGCCCGGTCGACATAACCAAGATGCCGCGCCAACTCGCTGTCGATCCTCGGATGCAGCGGCTTGCCGGCGTCGCCCAGCCGCGAGACATAAAGGTGCATCATCAGCGGCAGCATCGCCGAGCCTTCCGAATAATGCAGCCACTCGCAATTGCCTCATGCTCGGCGCTGCCGGGGGCCGGCATCATCGTGCCCCTGCCGTAGCGGCGGATGATGTAATCGACGATCGCCCCGGACGGGATCCTGCATCTCGCCATCGACAATCACCGGCGAGTTCCCCAGCGGATGCACCGCCTCCAGCTCCGGCGGCGCCAGCCGCGTCTTGGCATCGCGCTGATAGCGTTTTAGCTCATAGGGCGTGCCGGCTCCTCCAGCAGCCAGGGAATCCGCTGCGAGCGGAGATGTTTAGGTGGTGGAGGGTGAGCATGGTTCCTAGCTATCGATTAGAGCGAATCTTCTATTTTCATCTATCGGCATCGGGTTAATCTCTATGCCTCCCTTAAAATTTCCATTGGAATCTACAATTGGATCGACAACAATGCCAAGTTCCAGCTGAAAACAAGCGCCTACAAGCGCGTCAAACTCGAAGTCGCTTTCTATGATATCGAGCCATACACCCTCTAGCTTCGACTTCATGCCAGCTAGACGAAATTGACTTGCTAACTTTCCGAAGTCGAAAGGGTCACGACTAAGATGACTGCGTCATGAATAAAGAGCTTGCCGGACGCACCACGCAGCACGCAAATTGGAGCATACCATTGAAGCTTTTCAGCACGCTCTTCTAATTTTTTGCGGTTAAATTTCTCTACGATAATTTCCTTCACTTCGAAGATGGGACCGACCTCTCTATTCAATTTTGAAAATTGAGATTTCAGGGTGAAAACACCGCCAAGTTCGAACATCCAAGGATCACCCAATTCCCTTGCCTTGTCTATTGCGCTACGCATTTCTTCCACAGCCGCAAGTTCATCCCTTTCATTACGTAATACGATCTGACCTCGCTCGGTGACATACTGCTGTTCAAATTGGCCACCCTCGTCTTCACCAATCATTTTAGCGCAATAGTCCCCCTTGGCCTTGACTACGTTCGTCCAGTTCCAAAACATCGTAGCCACCACGACATCTACCTCGTCGAACGGCTGATAACCCGCTGGGCCAAACTTAAGAGATCGAATCCATTTGTTTATATCAAAATTCTGAAGCCACTTAAATTTAGCCGCTGCTGGCACTTGAATGTCGCCCACCACTCTATGAGAAGGTGCCAAACAGTTTATGTGGACAGGCCCGCACTGATAGTCTCTTCCCGCCTCGTCAATTTCCACAATTTAAATCCAATCAG
Source organism: uncultured Alphaproteobacteria bacterium (assembly GCA_963784755.1). Classification (GTDB taxonomy): domain Bacteria; phylum Pseudomonadota; class Alphaproteobacteria; order Rhizobiales; family Xanthobacteraceae; genus Bradyrhizobium. Next base: position 683,004 of record CAWASS010000005.1, read on the forward strand.
AAAACAACGGTTTTCTTCATTGTATACATAAATCGGGGGATTTCGGGATTCAAATGCTAGTCTCGCCCTGCTAGCGTGAATTTTCGCATGTTGTGCTTGCTTTAACTCAGACCAATCCACGCTCGCAGACATTACCACTAGTTCGCCGTCGGCAATATTTATAAATCCTAATTTTACAAGACGTTC